>NZ_CP178864.1:0-5277500 GCF_047345005.1 Labrys okinawensis | reverse complement strand
GACCGTGCCATCACGAGGTTCCAGGAAATAGCTCCCACATCAGACCGTACCCGAAACCGACACAGGTGGACTGGTAGAGTATACCAAGGCGCTTGAGAGAACTATGCTGAAGGAACTCGGCAATTTGCCTCCGTAACTTCGGGATAAGGAGGCCTCCTTTGTGGGCAACCATGGGGGAGGGGCACAAACTAGGGGGTGGCGACTGTTTAACAAAAACACAGGGCTCTGCAAAGCCGCAAGGCGACGTATAGGGTCTGACGCCTGCCCGGTGCCGGAAGGTTAAGAGGAGAGGTGCAAGCTTTGAATCGAAGCCCCGGTAAACGGCGGCCGTAACTATAACGGTCCTAAGGTAGCGAAATTCCTTGTCGGGTAAGTTCCGACCTGCACGAATGGCGTAACGATCTCCCCGCTGTCTCCAGCATAGACTCAGTGAAATTGAATTCCCCGTGAAGATGCGGGGTACCTGCGCTTAGACGGAAAGACCCCGTGCACCTTTACTATAACTTTACACTGGCATTCGTGCTTGCATGTGTAGGATAGGTGGTAGGCTATGAAGCGAGGGCGCCAGCCCGCGTGGAGCCACCCTTGAAATACCACCCTTACGATCATGGATGTCTAACCGCGACCCGTCATCCGGGCCCGGGACAGTGTATGGTGGGTAGTTTGACTGGGGCGGTCGCCTCCCAAAGAGTAACGGAGGCGTGCGACGGTGGGCTCAGAGCGGTCGGAAATCGCTCGTCGAGTGCAATGGCATAAGCCCGCCTGACTGCGAGACTGACAAGTCGAGCAGAGACGAAAGTCGGCCATAGTGATCCGGTGGTCCGTTGTGGAACGGCCATCGCTCAACGAATAAAAGGTACGCCGGGGATAACAGGCTGATGATTCCCAAGAGTCCATATCGACGGAATCGTTTGGCACCTCGATGTCGACTCATCACATCCTGGGGCTGGAGAAGGTCCCAAGGGTTCGGCTGTTCGCCGATTAAAGTGGTACGTGAGTTGGGTTCAAAACGTCGTGAGACAGTTTGGTCCCTATCTGGCGTGGGCGTAGGAGAATTGAGAGGATCTGTCCTTAGTACGAGAGGACCGGGATGGACGTACCTCTGGTGGACCTGTTGTGGCGCCAGCCGCAGTGCAGGGTAGCTATGTACGGTCGGGATAACCGCTGAAGGCATCTAAGCGGGAAACCCACCTCAAGATAAGTTCTCCCTCGAAAGCCGTGGTAGACCACCACGTTGATAGGCCGGGTGTGGAAGCGGAGCGATCCGTGCAGCTTACCGGTACTAATAGCTTGATCGGCTTGATCGCTCTCATTTATCGATGCTCACAATGCGTGAGACAGATCGAATGGGTGACCTGATCGCGACATGAAAGCATGTCGCCGCGGTCACTCCTTACAATCTCTGCGAGATTGAAAGGACCATCTTGTATGCTTCCCGCGACAAACCCTTCGGGCTTGTCGCTGCGCATATTCGCGACGATTTGCCTGAGCAGATCGCGCGGGCTTCACTTGTCTTTCGCCGGCCTGGTGGCACTAGCGAGGAGCCTGAACCCGATCCCATCCCGAACTCGGCCGTTAAACTCCTCAGCGCCGATGGTACTATGTCTCAAGACCTGGGAGAGTAGGTCGTTGCCAGGCCTGCCAAAGACAAGCTCAACCCCATGCAACCCAACACCCATACCAATCCGGACCCACACAGCGGTCCAACACGTTGCGCAAAACTCGATGACGCCGAAACGCTGCCAATACGCGTTTTGACAACCAAACGTCCAAGGCGTCTTGCGATCCCCGGCCACATCGCCACATCGCAAAACACCAAACACCTCCCGCGGGGTGGAGCAGCCCGGTAGCTCGTCAGGCTCATAACCTGAAGGCCGCAGGTTCAAATCCTGCCCCCGCAACCACTTCTGTCATAACTCGATAACCGTCCAGGTCTGAACACCTGGACGGTTTTTGCGTTCTGGGGTGCACAGCAGCGAAACATCCAGTCAGTACACCAGTGGCCGCTATGGACGCCTTTTTGCGCGGCGCCTTCGAGCCTGGCAAGAAAGTTGGCATTGAGCCCAGGACCGGTTCTGGCCCTCCACAGACGTTGGGAACGTCCTCTTCACGGGAAGCCCGGCTATTGTCCTAAGAGGTGCGGGAAGCGACCGCTCCGGGGCCGTTACCGGACCGTCCGGCTTGGATCCAAAGGAGCGGCAAGCTGCCGTTCGGCCGTGACCCGCAATGCGCCCGGTGTTCTTGTGGTCTAGCCGTAGCCGATCTTCGAAGGGCTGGTCGTAAGCGCGTCGTCATATCGCTCAGCGCGTGGCCGGCGAGACGCGTAGGCGATAATCGAGGAGAGAGGAACCGCCTTCTCTCCCCAAGTTCTCACGGACGAACCCGGATGACCGTCTTCCCCGTGTGTCGCTCGCTGGCAATGAAGGTCGCAACTGCCTCGTCGAGGGCCGAAACTTTGCCGATGTTCGTCCGCAGTCGCCCGTCCCGCACCCGCTGGACGATCTCACTCAGTTGGGCGCGATCGGACTCGACAACGAAGTCAACCGCCAGGCCGCCTGCAGGCCGCGCCTCGGCCGGGCCGACGACGGTCACCAGCGTTCCTCCGGCCCGGATCAAAGCTGCGGACCGCTTCTGGATGTCCCCGCCGATGACATCGAACACCAGATCGATGCTGCCGATGTCTGCCAGTGCGTCGTTCTCGAGATCGACGAATTCATTTGCGCCGAAGTCGAGTGCCTTCTGTCGGTCGGCGGTCCGTCCGGTGCCGATGACATAGGCACCGGCCTCACGTGCGAGTTGCGTCACCATCGAACCGACCGCGCCGGCTGCGCCATGTGCAAGGACGCTCTGCCCCGCCTGAAGACGACCGTGCTGGAACAGTCCCTGCCACGCGGTCAGACCCGAGATTGGCAGGCTCGCGCCTACTGTGAAATCGACGTCGCCTGGCAGCGGCGCGAGGTTGCGTGCTTCCATGGCAATATACTCCGCCAGTGTGCCGTCGCGATACCAGTCCGCGAGACCGAACACCCGCTGTCCCACTGAAAGACCCGTGGTGCCGTACCCCAGGGCAATGACTACTCCGGCCAGTTCGTGTCCAGGGATCGATGGCGTACGCGCCTGGTCGCGGCGGTCGGTCCAGGTCGACGGCCATTCCAACTCGGTAGGGACAAAGCCCGACGCATGAACCTGAACGACGACGTCGTTTATCGCTGCCTGTGGCTTGGGCCCCTCCACCAGTGTCATGCCGGCCGTTCCCGCAGACTGGTTCGTCACAATGATCGCTTTCATGGGTGTCGTCTCCTCAGACATTTGTTGGTTCAGGGTAAATTGCAGACGCGGAAGGGTCTTTTCGATCTCACGCAACCGGTTATCGACTCGACACTTTCCGCGACGACCTTGATGTCAATTTGCTCGTGTGCCGCAGCGAACCGGATCGCCATTGGCAAGCGAACTTGGGGTCCAAGCACCGGCAGCGGCTGAGGGTTAACTCGGCCGCTGCAGCATGATGTTAGCAAAGGCTCTTAGGGGCGCGCCGTCCTCAGCGCGGGCTCCCCGCTTTCGGGCGCGTTGAGCACGAAGGTGACGAGGAGAACCGCAGCCCCGTTCGCCCAGTAGTACCAGGCGTCCAGTCCCTGCAGGCCGAGCACGAAGGGCACGGCGACGAAAATAATGCCGACGAGGCGGTCAACCGCGACATGCAGCCCAAATGGCAACACCCGGACTACACCGGTCTTGTGATTGGTGAACAGGGTGAGAATGAGGGCGGCCACGCCGGTTGCGACCGACACCCAAAGCGCCAGCGAATTGGTATGGCCGAGTCCGAGCAGGAACGGCGTTGCCATCAGGCTCAGCGCGACGGGATAGTCGAGGGAGGCGTGAACGGTCTTTGTGACGAAGCGAATATTCATGAGACTCTCCGGTTGATCAAGGACTGGGGACTTGCACACCGCTCATATGGAGGACTATGGGTGACGCTTGGTGCCAATAATTTTGCTGATCGTCCCAATGGACCCCTTCGCTGCCCTGTTTGCCCACGTAACGCCGACGGCCCAGACGTTCTTCACCGGGAACCTGTGCCAGAAGTTGCAGTTCACTGGTGTGGGCCATTTGCACCTGTTCAAGGCAGGCTCGCTCACGGTGACCCAGGACGGACAAGCCGACCTCGAACTCGTTGAGCCGACCCTGCTGTTTTTGCCGCGCGGGCGGACCCACAGTTTCGCAGTTGATCCCGAGCGCGGAGCCGACCTCGTATGCGCGACCGTCGAACTCGGGGGTGCGGAGGGCAACCCGATTGGCCAGGGCCTGCCTGAATGTGTGGTCCTGCCGCTCGCTGCTCATCCGGCGCTGGGTCCGGTTTGTGATCTGCTGGTCGGCGAAGCCTTCTCTGAAGCTGGTGGCCGCCAGGCGGCGCTCGACCGGCTGTTTGACTATCTCCTGATCCTAATCGTACGCCACGTCGTCGAGAGCGGCGCCATTTCGACCGGAGTGCTCGCCGGGCTCGCCGACCCGCGCCTGGCCAAGGCGCTGACCGCGATGCACGAGGCACCGAAGAAACCTTGGAAGCTTGAGGATCTGGCTGGCGTTGCGGGCATGTCACGCACGCGGTTCGCCGATCATTTTCGAACGCTGGTCGGCCTGACGCCCATTGAGTACCTGACGGTCTGGCGCATGACGATCGCGCGCCAGCTTCTCGGCAAGGGCAAACCGGTCAAGAGTGTCGCGGGGCAGGTCGGCTACGACAGCGCAGCCGCCTTCTCGCGCGTGTTCAGTCGGGTGACCGGGCAGCCCCCGCGCGAGTTCGACGCGCTCCGGGATGGATCTCGCTAATCGATGAACTCGGCACAAAGCTTCCGTACAATCAACGGCATGCTTATGGGAGCTTCGCGGACGAGAATTGAAATTGTTCCGCGCCGCGGATGTCCGGTCGGGGGCCGGGAACGGACAGGCAACTTCCGGTGCCAGCAGGGCCACCAGCTGACGTTCAATCCGACGGAGGGAGGTCTTAAGATGACCCTACTCCTTCACCGGCTTCCAGCCTTTACCTGGATCGATAGCGTTCATCGCCCGAGCTTGTTTTGAGGTCGTTGGGTCCAAGTCACCCTCGTAAACTTGCCTGGCTGGTGGCAGAGAAATATCATCATGCCCGTCCTGGTCCATTTTTCGGGATAGGCAATGAACGCGGAGTCCGGGAGAAGGCGACCTCTAATGAGATAACCATAGGCCGCTCCCGGGGCCGCTGGCCTCGCGACCAGGAAGGCCGAAATGAGCGGGGGGAGTCTGTTGCTGCCGCCCAAGTGCCTAGCAGGGTTTACTCCGTCGTTACAGTAACAAGCTCGCGCCGCCGCACTCGAACCATCTATTCTAACGATATTTGATCATTCAGTTTCTGGGCGGCAACTCGAGCCGCAGGCAACCGAGGCCCGAAGAATGGGATCGTTTAGGCCACCTGAATCGTGGACGAATGTTCCGATATCGCGGATCGAGGATCTGCGCGACGCTGTTCATGGTGCGGGGCTTGAGGCCACGCAAATGTCCATCGCGTCACTGTCTGGAAACCTTGCCTTCGCTCGCCGCAACGGCATCCTTTATAGCAGCGGGGTGATCAACGGGCGCGTGGCGCTGTTCGGGCCGCTGTCCAGCGATCAGCTCACCGTTGGCGTCGGCCTGAGAATGGGCGCAGGAACGCGCCATTGGCTCCAGGAAACTGCCTCGGGCGCTGTTGGCGTATTCCACGGAGGCGACGAGCACGACGCTTTCTACACGCCCGGTTCGCTTTACGCGACAGCGACCCTCTCCCTTGACCGGCTTGAGGAACTGGCTGCCGGCGAGGACCTCGTCCTCGACCGGCCCGTGCTGGGTGGCACGGGGCTTCATGCGCGCCCTATGGTGCGCCGAGTGCTTACGCGCCTGCGCCGGTCCTTCGAGCTCATCCACAACGGCAATGGCGATGCGATGCAAGAGACTCGCATTGGCGAGGAATTGCTGCGAGCGCTGATCGCCCATATCGCTCGACCGCCCAGGGCCCTGAACTCCCGGGGTCGCCTCGATGCGCATGCCATGATCGTCAAGCGGGCGAGAGCTTATATTCTGGAGCATTTGACCGAGCCGATCTGTCCCGACGAATTGGCCAAGGCCTCCTTCACATCACGGCGCACGCTGTTTCGTGCCTTTGCAGAAATCCTGGACGAGGCACCACAAACCTATGTGCGGCGGCTGCGCCTGCATCGCATACGGCATGACCTTGCCAGCGAGGAGGAACGCGCCTGCACTATTGCGCTGGTAGCCAATCAGTGGGGGATCAGCGAACTTGGCCGAATGTCGGGCTGGTATCGTGAACTTTTTGGGGAGAGGCCAAGTGAAACGCTGGCCCACGCTCACCGCTAGCCAGGAAGTCTATACCGGGTAAGGAAGCAGTTTGGCACGCTCTGCATAGTCCAAAGGCCCATATGCTCCGTATACCTAATGCGAGGGACGGAAGGTCCTTGCGGCCTACCGCTTGGTTATCGCGGCGCAGGGAGCTGAGCGTTGTCGGAGACGATCAAAGCGGCCCCTTTCTGGCAACGGTTTGACGTCCTCCGCATTGAGGACCTTGACAATCTCGTCCTCGGCAGTGGCGTGGAAGCAATCCAGATGCAGCGCTCGCCAGTACGCGGAAGTCTGGCGTTTGGGGCAAGAGATGGCATCATCTTCAGTTCGGCTCTCATCAACAGCCGTGTGGTGATCCGCGGAACACTCTCTCGGGATGGCATTTCGCTGGTGATGGGTCTGAGATTCGGCCCTGGGTCGCGTCTCTGGCTGAATGAAGTCGAGCAAGGTGTCGTCGGTGCGGTCCAGGCGGGACATGCCTTCGACGCACTATTCACCGGCCCGACTCTCCTACTTGCGGCGACACTATCAGCAGATCGACTGCAGGAAGAGGCGTCAAGGCTCGGCATTTCCTTCGATCACCACATAGTCCAGGCAACCGGCTTCCATCGTTTGCCACTGTCGGCCGAGCCACTTCAGTCACTACGCTCGAGCGCCGATGCCCTCCATCGCGATGACCCCGGCGCCACTCATGGAAGTGATTTAGGCTGCGTAATGCTACGGGCCCTGCTTGAGCATTATTGTTTCAATCCGACGATCGGATACAGCGGGATCTCCTCGAGGGATCGCGGGGAAATCTTTGGTCGAGCGCTGGCGTTCATCCTTCGCAACCTCTCAGCCGCGATCACGCTCGATGGTATCGCGCAGGCAGCCGAAACCTCGCCCGAAATCCTCCTGAGCGTCTTTCGCGAATTCATCGACGAGACCCCGGATCATCATATTCGACGCTGCCGCCTGCACCGAATTCGGCGAGATCTCTGCCGCCCGGAAGCCCATAGTGACTCGATCGCCGCGATCGCGGACCGATGGGGTATCCACGACGAGCATCGCATGGCCGCTTGGTATCAGCATCTGTTCAGAGAGACGCCAAAGGTAACGAGATTAGCATTGATGCAGCGCCGCCAGGATGAGTGGATGTAATTGGCACGCATCGCATAGACGCAGTGGCCGGACCGCCTATCTTTCCAGAAAACTTGAGAGCCTGCGGGTTCTGGCTCGGCATGGAGGAAAGAGATGGCAATCCAATTTCCCACTCGGACTGCGGCAGCCGCCTTGCTGGTTGCTCTTTCGATACCGATGGCTGGGGCTCAGGAATCGCCGGCCCCGCCACTTGTGAAGCAACTCAACAACGGCCAGTGGCTTTCCCAGAGCGAGGCTGAGTCCCTGCGTGACGAGCTGTACTATCAGCGCGCGATCCAGGTCTACTTCGACATGTTGCCGGCCCTGAATGTCATCGGCATGCGGGATGGCTCCGAGGAAGCTTTCGGCAAAGGCTACAATGTCCTGCCGATCTGGAAGGATCGAATGGATAGCCGTACCTGGGTGCCGACGCCGAACGCCGATGTCATCTATTCCATGAACTATCTCGACCTGAAGGAGACCGGACCTCTCGTCGTCGCCGCACCACCCAATGTCATCGGCATGTTCACTGACTTTTTCCAGCGCACGATTACGGATGTCGGTGCAGTCGGTCCGGATCGCGCACGTGGAGGGCTCTATCTCCTCCTTCCACCTGGCTATGACGGCGAGGTACCCAAGGGCTACTACGTCTTCAAGTCGCCGACCTACAACGTCTTCCTGTTCTTCCGCACGATCATGGGGAAGGGCGAGAACGGTCCCGACCCCGCACCAGCCGTCGCCCTGGCCGAGCAAACGCGCATTTATCCGCTCTGGGCAATGGAGAAAGACGTCAAGCCGATGGAGTTTCCAAACGGCAGCGGCAGGCGCATCAACATGATGTATCCGATCGACAATACGTTCTGGACAAAGCTGAAGACCTTCGTCGACTACGAACCGATCTCGGCCATCGATCCTGAAGTGCGCGGAATCCTCTCCTCGATTGGCATCATCAAGGGGCAAGCCTTCGAGCCAAGCGCGAAACAGCAGGAACTCTTGAAAAAAGCCGTCGAGACAGCCCCTCGAATGATCATGGCGACCCGCCAGCTCCAACGGCCTGACGGGCGCACCCGCTACTACAAGGATAGACAGTACGAAAACGTATGGGGCGGTGCGACGGCTGAATGGCTGCAGGACAGCTATCTGGATGTGAACCAGCGGGCGACCTACTTCCAGGTCGCCTATTCGACGGCTCCAGCCATGGTGATGCGTACGATCGATGCCGGCTCGAAATATCCCACCACCGTTCGGGATGCCGATGGCGACTTCCTCGATGGTTCCAAGGCATACAAGCTGCATTTGCCACCGAACCCGCCGGCCAAGCTTTTCTGGGCCGTCACGGCCTACGACATCACCGATGGAACGATGCCGGAGACGCCGCAGCTTTTGCCGTCGATCAATGGCTTCAACAAGGTCGCCAAGAACGAGGATGGCTCAATCGACCTATGGTTCGGCGCAATCAAGCCGGCCGATGCACCGCAATCGAACTTTATCCAGACGGTCCCCGGTCGCAATTTCTTGGCGACGGTACGCCTCTATGGAACGGGAACGGAATTCTACGACCAGACCTGGAAACCCGACGACCTCGTCAAAGTGAAATGATCGATCGAACGGGTGCATCGTAGGCTCGCTCCTGCGTTCGGCCAAACAACACAACATTACCAATGGGAGTTTTCGCCATGTCAGGACAGGTCTCTCAGTTCACGCGCCGCGATGCCATGAGAGGAGGTTTCGGCGCCGTCTCTCTCGCCGCGATTGGCGGCATGGCCGCGCCAGCGGCGACGCTGGTTGGATCCAGTTTGCTTTCGACATCGATGGCATCCGCTCAGGAGCTGGCGTTGCCGACGCCCGGCGTGATCATGCATCCGGACTATGCCCGCACGATCGCTCAGATGGCCTATATCTGGGGCTGGCCCATCATCAACATGATCAACCGCAGGACGGCCATCACCCAGGCACCTCATCCAGGTCATCTCAATGGCGTCTTGCCGGCGGCTCCGCGTGGACAGATAGCCATGCTGGATGACTATATCGAGCCGTCGGAGACCTTCGTCACTTGTCCAAATCAAGATGTCGTCTATGGCCTCGGCTTCTTCTCGCTCGATGAGGAGCCGGTGGTCATTCAAGTTCCCGATTTCGGCGACCGATTCTGGGTGTACGCACTGTATGATGCGCGCACGGACCAATTCGGCCATCTTGGAAAGCCGTACGGCTCCCAACAGGGCTTCTACCTTCTCGCCGGCCCAAGGTGGCAGGGCCTAAAGCCCTTTGGCATTACCGAGGTCATCCGCGCCTCCACCTCGCTTGCCAACGCAATTCCGCGCGTTTTTCAGGATGACACGCCGGAAGACAGGCGGGCGATCCAATCGATCATCAACCAGATTGTCGCCTATCCTCTGACGGAATTCACTGGGGAGATGAAGACGATCGAATGGAAGAAAGTCCCCGATATCCAAGGGCCGGCGTCGAGCGGCGAAGAGACGAAATGGGTGGTCCCAGAGAAATTCTTCGATCAGCTTCCGCAAGCGATCGAAATCGTCGATCCCCTCCCAGGCGAAGAAGCTATGTATGCACAGTTTAGGCTTCTGCTCGACTCGGCCGCCGGAGATCCGGACCTGAAGAAGGTGCTGCTCGATGCCGCGATCGAGACGGAAGCCAAAGTCATCAAACCCTTCTTCGAATGGAAGCACAACGGGCGCCCAGCCGGCAATGGTTGGAACCGTTCGACGAACAATGCCCAGTTCGGGCTTGACTACTTCAACAGGACTGGCACGTCGAAATCGAACATGTTCGATAACCGGCCCAATGAAACTCAGTATTTCTACACGGACTACGATGCGTCGGGTCAACAGCTCACCGGCAGCCAGAGCTACGCCGTGACTTTCTCTGCTGGGCAAGAACCTCCCGTCGACGGGTTTTGGTCACTAACCCTCTACAATGACAAGCACTTGTTCCACGCAAATGATCTTAAGCGGTATTCGCTCGGCACCAAGAACAAGACGCTCAACCGCCATTCCGATGGCTCGCTAACACTTTACATTGCCGCAAAGTCACCCGGTGCCGACAAGGAGGCCAATTGGATTCCCGCACCGGATGGGACCTTCTCGCTTTATATCCGCGCCTATTGGGGTAAGGCGCCAATCACGGACGGCTCATGGCAGCCGCCAAAGATCGAGCGTGTCTCGTGATTGTGAGTGTATGAGTCCGAACGCTCGTCATTCAATGGCCGATGTGGCGCATTGCAACCTGCGACCTCGCCGGTTTGGTGAGGCCGTTGGTATTCAAATTTCAGTTGCCTCGGCCAGCTCCAGTGCGTCTTCGACGTCGACACCAAGATACCGAACCGTGTTCTCGATCTTGGTATGACCAAGCAGGATTTGCACCGCTCGGAGATTGCCTGTCGCCTTATAGATCATCGACGCCTTCGTCCGGCGCAGTGAATGTGTGCCATACTCCTCTTTACGCAAGCCGATTGCGGACACCCATTCATCGACCAGCCGGGCGTACTGTCGGGTGCTCAAATGCCCGTTTGACTCGACGCGACTAGGAAAAGCGAAGTCGTCCACCGTACCTCCTCGCCTCTCGAGCCAAGCCAGCAAACTTGCCCTTGCATCCGTAGTGATCTCGAATTGCACCGGTCGTCCAGTTTTCTGCTGGATCACCATCGACCTGGCGCGAACCTGCGATCCGGCAACAAGTGTGCCAATTTTGATCTTGACCAGGTCGCAGCCTCGCAGCTTGCTGTCGATCGCGAGATCGAAGAGCGCTCGATCCCGCATACGACCTTCGCGATCCAGGAAGAAGCGGATCGCCCAAATCTGTCGCACCTTCAGTGCTCTCTTGGCTCCAACCTGCTGGCCCGCATTCCAAGCCGGCCTTCCTTTGGCGCCGGGGTCATACTGTGAAATGCCCATTTTCGTTCTCCTTTGGCCTGAGTGGCCAATGAAGAGAACTATTGCAGTGAGAAATTCAGCGTCGGGGCCGGTAGCTGACTGACGGCTTCTGCTGTTCGAGGGGCCGAAAGGGGACGTTTGCTTCGCCTGGGCGAAAGGTCGAGATTGACTCTTGGCGGGCAGCCTCAATACCCGCTTTGGAGCGTCAAAGTAGGCCGGCCGTCATAGCAACATGCCTGGTCCGATACCCGGTTCCTAACCAAGGCTAGTTTACCCCTCCAAGACGACTTCGATCGCCGCCTTGCGCGCGCGCCACTCCTCCTCGGTCAACGTTTTGATCTCGAACTGGTCGCGGGTCCGGGCGTAGCTATACCCTCCCATCCGCCCGACCGCGTCCATCAGCTCCTGGTCGACATGCAGATTGGTTGGATTGACCACCTCGCTTCGAATGTGGATCCCGAGAACTTCGCCCAGAATGATCTCGCGCGCGGGTCCCACCTGCAACGTCGTGTGTCGACGGCATTCGAGTGCGGCTGGCGCCGCCAGAATTCGTGGGCTTCGCACCATCTGACCTGCCGCGGTCGCGAGCCCGGCTTCTACGAGTTCGTTTACATCTGGTCCGAATTTTATCGCGCACACTTCCATGTGTTCAACCAAAGCGTGGTCGACGATATGGACGGTGAACTCGCCCGTCTCCCGGATATTGCGGGCCGTATCCTTGAAGCTCATGTCGGAATAGTTCTCGACGCCAATCGCGACAATGGCCGGGTCGTGTGTGAGGACATTGAAAAAGCTAAACGGACCGGCATTGGCCCGTCCGGCCTTGCTCATTGTGGTGACCAGCGCAATTGGGCGCGGGATCACTGTGCCAATCAGCAACTTGTATCTTTCACGCGCAGACAGCTTGGCGAAATCGAAGTGGATATGTGCGGCAGCGTCGTTCACATCACGCCTCCGCCACGCGGAAGACTTCCAGAGGCGTATGGCGGCTTAGGTTTTCAAAGCCATCCTTGGTCACCACGTAGCAATCGCCGATGTTGCAACCTGCGGCCTGTGGCTCGAGCCACTGCGTGTGGAGCACAAACACCATCCCCTCCTCCAGCCGATCGTAATTGTGCGAGGATATGTTGAAGCTGTTCTGCGCTCCGGCCATGCCTATTGAGTGTCCGAGGTTTGGATTGTGGGGCCCGTAGGTGGCGGGATAGACGTGCATGAGCCTGCGTCCCTGCGCCTCCCAATCGACATCCTTGACATATTGCTGTGGAATCAACCGCGCCTCGCCTCCCGGCATGGCAGACCAGTTGTAGGGCATGGTGCGCGCTTCCGCCGATGCCAGCCAACCACGCTCGATATAGGGTTCGAAGGCGGCGTTGTTGACGTCCCGCATCAGAGCGCCCGGCTTGATCAGCTTCTCGGCGCGCCGGACGCCGTCGAGACAAGCCGCCAGGACATCGTCCTGGTGGGGGGTGATGGTTCCGACAGCTATCATCCGCGCCGTCTGCGCCGTGTAGCCGCGATAGGTCACGTTAGAAATATAGAGATTGATCAGATCACCCGGCCGGACGACATGGCCGTAGGGCTTGCCGCAATGTGTTCCAAACTCGTTGATGCCGATCTGGTAGCCGTCCCCGGTTTCTCCCCCGAGAGCGAGCTGGGCATGGGTGAAGGCGGCATAGATCTCGTGATCGGTCACGCCGGGTCGTATGACGTGATAGGCGGCCTGGGTTCCGATGCTGATGAGTTGCGCTGCCGCGCGAAACATCTCGATCTCGCGCGGCGAGCGGACCTTCTGCATACGATCGAGAATGCCGTTGTCGGCGACAAACTTGCATTTGGGCAGAAGCTCCTCGAGGCCGGCCCAGAAAGTCAATGAAGTTCGATCGCCGATCCTGCCGATCTGCCCTTTTGCCAGGCCGAGGTCGCCAAGAATGGCCGCGCATTTCTCCGCCGTCTTGACGACGGAATCGCCGGGTCGATCAGCATACTCCCGTCCAATGGGGCCGATCTGCCAGATCTCGTCCACCAGAACCGGCTCACCTCCCGGCGGAAGGAGGACGGACTGGGTGAAGAATGAGAGGAGCACAATGGCCTTGTCGGCGTCGGTCGGGATGATCAGAACACCTTCGCGCATCCAGTCGCAGATATAGCGCAGATAGGCGTTTGACGTGTGGAACCAGCCCACCCCGCCGGTATGTATGAGGATGGCATCGTGGCCTGCTTCAACGGCCTGCCGCCGAATTCGGCGCAGTCGTTCTTCGAACTCATCGACGGGTAGCGGAAGGGGCGCCGAAAACTCAAAGTCAGGTGCGAAATCGGTAAGAAGTGAACCGATGCGCCGGGCGGCCGCGTTCGACTGATGGATATTCACGATGAAGGTCCTTGTGGCGTTTGGCGATCTTCTTGGGTGTGTCGGTGCATCAGGCGTTTCTTGGCGGGGCCAGAACCCGTCGTGCAACAACAAGTCCGACGAGCGTGACCGCGATCAGAATCCCGGAAATGGCTGCCACCCGCACATCAAGGGACTCCTCGATAAGCGCGAACATACGCAGCGGCAGGACGGTGGTCTGGGCGTCCGCCAGGAATAGGGACACCGAGACATTGTCCAGGGATTGAATGAAGACGAGGAAGGCGCCCGCCAGGATTCCCGGCATCAGAAGAGGCAAGGTCACCCGTCTGAGGGTCGTGAACCAATTGGCGCCAAGTGTCGTCGAGGCTTCCGCGAGTGACGGATTGATCCCCTGCGCGACGACGGAGGCAGCCCGATACATCAACGGGCCGAAGACAACGACATGGCCCGCCACCGTCAGCCACAGCGAAGGCCGCAAACCAATGAAGTTGGCGACGATCAGGGCAGCCAATCCATAGACGAGACTTGGCAAAACAAGCGGCGCCAGCAGCAACGGCTCGATCGCGCCGACGGTAGTGCGCCGCATCCGGGTCATCCCGATGGTCGCCGGGATTGCGAACACGAGCGATACCAAGACGGCCAGGCCGGCGATCTTCAGGGAGTTCCAGGCCGCGATCTGCTCTGTCGCCGACCTCAGGGGATCCAGCAAAGCCTCGTACCAGCGCAAGGAAAAGCCCTGCGGGGGATATTTCAGGGTCTGTCCCGATGTGAACGACATCGTCAGGGCGATCGCGATGGGAGCGACGAGATAGACGACGCATAGGCCGCCGAAGCCGAAGACGAAGGCCTTGTAAAGGAAACCAGGAATTGGATTTTCGCGGCGATCAAGCATGGCCGACCAGCCTCCTGTGTCGAGACATCATCGACAGGGCAACCAGCAGGCAGCCTGTCGAAAGGAGCAGGACCACGGCAATTGCCGACGCGAGAGGCCAATCGAACAGCGTTCCGACCTCGCGATAGATCAATTGGGGAACGTAGACGTTGCGGGCGCCCCCGATCACGGCCTGGGTAACGAAGGAACTGCTGGTGCTGGCAAAGACCAGGATCCATCCCGCGAACAGGCCGGGCAACATTAATGGCAGCAAGACGGTGATCAGGACACGCCATGGCCCAGCGCCAGAAACAGTGGCGGCTTCCGTCAGCTGGACCGGCGTGCGCGCGAGTATGGCGATCAACGGCAGGATGATTAAAGGCAGATCGATCTGGCACATTGCCATGACAAGACCGAGTTCGGTGAACATCAGGCTGGTCGGGGTGCCCGTCAGCCCAAGCGCCAGCAAAGTTTCACTGATGGGCCCCTGGCGTCCGAGGATGACGATCCAGGCGAATGTGCGCACCACATTGCTGGTCAGCATCGGGATCAGTGTCAGGAAAATCAGGACCTGTCGGAAGGTGTTGCCGCAGTGCCAATAGAGCAAGGCGATCGGCACACCGAGCAGGGTGGTGCCGACAACCGTCTCCAGGCCTAGTCGCGCGGTGTTGATGAGGACGCGGAAGTTGAAGGGATCGCTGAAGAAGCGCGCATAATTGTTCAGGGTGATCCCGCCAACGCCCGTAAAACTGAAGCCGACGAGGACAGCGAGCGGCGTTGCGAAGAACGCCACCGACAGCAGCAGCATCGGAGCCACGTAGGGAAAGCCGCTCGCCTTCATGGTTATGCCCTCACCCCGCGACGAGAGCGTCGAACTGGCGCATCCAGTCAGCGCGGTGCTTGTTGATGGCGACCCAGTCCGGATAGACCATCGTCGGGATCTGATCACGCGTGACATAGGCTTCGATGCCTGGCGTCAGGGCAACATCCTTGTTGGTCGGGAACATTTCCGTTGGCGGCTCCTTCAACTGGTCCTGAGCGGCCTTCGAGATGGCGGCATCCATGTAGGCATAGGCTGCCTCGACATTGGCCGACCCCTTCGCCAGGTGAATGTTGACGGGTGCAGCCGGCGACCCCGTCTCTGGATGAGCGAACTCGGCCTTGAGCCCGAGGCTCTTGAGATGCGCAACGTTTCCGGTGCTGCACATGAACACCGCGATCTCGCCCTGCTGGAATAGAGTCATCTGGTGGTTCGTGCTGTCGACGACCCCCTTGAGATGTTCTGGATGATCCTTGAACACCTTGAAGACCGCATCCATGTCGTCGGGACCGGAACCATAGATCTTGGCGATCTGGGTATAGGCCATGACCGCCGTGTTCGAGCCGAAACCCGTCCAGGAAACCATGCCCTTGTAGGCCGGATTCTCGAACAGGTCGCGATAGCCCTGCGGCTTGGGCACGAGGTCGGGATTATAGGCGATGCCGTTGACTTCAATCGTTACGGTGGGGCCGTACTCCCCCTGGAAAGAGGGGTCGAGCAGGCTCCAGTTCGAGAGTTTGCTTGGATCGATCTTCTGGATGAGGTCGTTATGGATGGCGACATCCATCTGCCCAGGCGACATCAGCAACGCGTCATAGGGCGGGTGGCCGGGGCTCGCCATCACCTTGGCGAGCTGATCCTGGGCAAGCGCCGGCGCGATCGTCAGGTCATAGCCAGCCTTCTGTACCATGGGCGTCAACACGCTCCGATAGGCATCTTCCCAGGCGCCTGGGAAGGTCGCAGCCACCGCGGTGCTGCCTGCGGCGCGTGTGGGAATGGGGAACATCGCGGCTGCCGCAGCACTCGCGGCGAGGAACCCGAAGCCACGCCGGGTCATTCTGAAATCGTTCATGACAGTCACCTCTGTTGCTCTCTTCTTCACTGGGGATTTCCGGCCTCGGCCGGAAAGACGTGACACCGCGCCGTGTCGATCTCGACGAATAGGCGGGCACCTGCTTCGGGAATGAGTGTGGACGGGCCTCGCACCTCCGAGGTACGCAAGCCCGTGCCGTCATCGAGGACAAGATCGTGAACGAGCGAGGGTCCGAGCGGGACCGAGACGGTCAGATGAACGGGAAGCGCACTCTCGCTCGCCTGGGTGACCAGGCGAGCCTCCTCGGGGCGGAAGGTGATCGTCACGGCAGACCCGTTGATGAAGCTCAAGCGCCGCGGAAGCAGGAGCCGCTGCTCGTTGGGAAGGCCAACGATGGTGCTGTTCCCGTCGGCCGACAGGACGGTCCCCTGAAGGACGTTGGCCTGCCCGATGAACTTGTTCACGAATAGCGTCTTGGGGCGGTCGTAGACGGACATGGGCGTATCGATTTGCTCGACACGGCCTTTGTTCATCAGGACCAGACGGCCCGCCAGACTCTGGGCCTCCTCCTGGTCATGGGTGACGATCAGGCTGGTGATGCCCAAGGTCTTCTGCAGGTGGAGCAGCTCGACCTGAAGGTCGAAGCGCAGGGCGCGGTCGAGGGCGCCGAAAGGCTCGTCGAGCAGAAGCAGCGACGGGCGCCCTGCGATCGCCCGGGCCACGGCGACACGCTGCTGCTGGCCGCCGGAGAGTTCGCGCGGCAATCGGTTACCATAGCCCTCGAGGCGCACCAGCGAGAGCATCTCCTCAACGCGCTTGCGTCGCTCAGTGCGGGAAACCTGCTGGCATGCGAGGGGATAGGCGATGTTCTCGGCGACAGTCAGGTGGGGAAACAAGGCGTAGTTCTGAAAGACCATGCCGATGCCCCGCGCCTTGGCGGAGACCTGCGCGAGATTCTGGTTGCCAAGAAGGATCTCGCCGTTTCGTGGTTGAATGAGGCCGGCAATTGCACGCAAGACCGTTGACTTGCCGCAGCCACTCGGGCCGAGAAGCGCTACGATCTCGCCTGCGCCGACATCGAAGGACACGTCCTCAACCGCGGTTGTGCCGGCGTAGCTGTGTGTAAGCCCCCGCACGAAAAGCGGCTGTCGTTCAGCGGTCCTGGAACTGTCAGCCATGGGCGTTCCCTGGAATGGAGTGGACGGCATGGGGCGGCCTGTCCCCGCCCACTGGGAGCGGAACATCTGGCTCGCGATGCGTATGGTGTCGGTCTGGCTCATGCCTTCTTCTCAGCAAGCAGCGTGCCAGTTTCACTTCAGGGAGCGAATCAATCTTCTAAGTGACTATGATTAAACGTGTTTTTTTACAATCACCTCCTAGCTTCAGTTTGAAATTGAAAAGTTTCGACAAAAGTTTCGCATAAACATGTGCAAACATAAGCAGCAGAAATGTACAATCTGTAGGCACCGTTGCGAATAGGGCGCGAAATGGCATCAAATCGTGGCGCTGAGGTGCGGGCGCGCCGCCGTTGAGCGTTCGAACGGCTACCGTTGGCGGCGATTCAAGCCGTGTCGCCTCATTTGTGGAGGAGTCGGACACGACTTACCGCCAGAATCTCATTGCCGACCTGAACAATTAATGTGCAAGAATCTGCGAAACTTTGTTCGAATGTTCATTCGATCAATGGACGAGCTCATCGAGAATAAAAATTACTTACAATATCAAGATGTTATTATCCGAGTTGGGCACCTTGGCACACCTCTTGCTTTGTCTTTGACGCGACTTCCGCACGACAGATCCGAGAGGGACCCATGACCGGCACACCGAAAATTTCGAAGGCGTCACTCGTCTGTGCGGTGTTCTGCACTTTCGCAGCCGGCACGATGTTGCCGGCAAGCGCCGACGAGAGCAAACCGGCAGCTATAACCGAGGTGGACATCTTAAAGCTGGCCGGGGTGGTTGCCACGCCCGCGCTCGCAGACTCAATGCCCGCGGCCATAAAGGCTGCAGGCGTTCTGAAGGTAGCGACGGATCTCACGCCACCGATCAGCTTTCATTCTGACGAAGGAACGCTCGTTGGCATCGATGCCGATCTTGCGGCCGCCCTGGGCGTTATCCTGCAGGTCAAGGTACAGATGACGGACGTGGGATCCGGCGCCGCAATCGTGCCCTCGATCCTCTCGAAGCGTTTCGACATGACCGTTTCCGGCATCAACGACGATCCGGAGCTGGAGAAGCAGGTCGACGTGATCGACTACATGTTCGACGCAACCACGATCATGACGATCAAGGGAAACCCGCTTGGTATCAAGGGAATGGCTGACCTCTGCGGCAGGTCCGTCGCAGTGCCCGTGGGTACGTTTCAGGAGAGGATGGTCGAAGCAGCTTCGACACGGTGCGCAACCCCCATCAAGCTTCTGACCATTCCGAAGATGCCCGACGTGCTCCAGGCGGTTCGCACCGGCCGGGCCGACGCGACGGTCAACGGCTATGCCACCAGCGTCTACACCACCGAGCACCAGACCGGTAACGGCAAGGGCCTGCAGGCGCTTCCAGATGTACGGCTCGCCGTGGGCTATCTCGGCATGCTAACCGCCAAGAACAACCCGCAGCTGCGCGATGCCGTGGTGGGCGCCTTGCAGCAGATGGTCGACAGCGGCGCCTATGAGACGATCATGAAGAAGTGGGGGTTGGGTCCACTGGCCGTTAAGACCATCAAGGTCAACGACGCAACCAGCATGCCAGCGGAGTGATGCCATGACCCTCCTCGCCGCTGAAGCCAACCGGGCGCCGCTTACACCGACGATCGCCAGGACTATCCCATGGAGCCAGATCGCCATCGGGGGCAGTGCGATCTTGGTTCTGATCTTGGTCGCCCGGGTCATCGGGCAGAGCCAGAGCGTACAATGGGCCGAGATCCCGCACTATCTCATGGATCCGCTGATCCTCGGCGGCGTCGTGCTGACGCTTGAACTGACCGCGGTAGCGATGATCTTCGGCATCGCCGCCGGAGGCATCGTTGCCGCCATGGCGACCAGTCGAAACATCGTGCTCAAGGTTCTGGCGGCTGGTTTCGTGTGGTGCTTTCGGGGCGTGCCCCTCATCGTCCAGATCTTCTTCTGGTTCAACATTGCCTTGTTCGTGCCGGAAATCGCCATCGGCGACACCAGCATCTCTATCAATGACGTGATCACCCCTTCCCTCGCCGGCTTTCTGGCCCTTGGGTTGCACGAAGCCGCAAACATGGCGGAGATCATCCGCGGCGGCCTGCTCTCGGTCGACAAGGGGCAGCAGGATGCGGGCCGGGCACTCGGCTTCACGCCGATGCAGACCTTGCGGGTGGTAGTGCTGCCGCAGGCCGCCCGCGTCATCATCCCGCCGACAGGCAACCAGGCCATCGGCATGTTGAAGGCCAGCGCCATTGTCTCGGTGATCGGCATGGAAGATCTGCTCACGCAGGCGCAGCACATCTATGCCCGAAACTTCCTGGTCATCGAACTCTTGATCGTCGCCTCGATCTGGTACCTCGCGATCACGACGCTTGCCTCCATCGGCCAGTACTTCCTCGAGCGGCGCCTCCTGCCGGTGAGCCGACCTCCGGCCAAGGCACGAACTGCAAAGGGGGACGCCAGATGAGCGCGATCCCACAAAGCTCGGCGGCCGCGACGATGCTACTGGCACAATCGGTGACCAAGCACTTCGGAAACCTGTCCGTGCTTCGCGGCGTCGATCTCTCGGTTTCCAAGGGCAAGGTGTTTTGCCTGATCGGCTCCTCCGGCTCCGGGAAGTCGACTTTTCTGCGCTGCATCAATCATCTGGAGACGATCGACGGAGGCCGCCTGTTGGTTGATGGCCAGTATGTTGGTTACGAAGAGCGCGGCGGCAGGCTTTTCGAACGCGGCGAGAAGGCGTTGGCAGCGCAGCGAGCGCAGATCGGCATGGTGTTCCAGCGCTTCAACCTGTTTCCCCATCTGAGCGTGCTCGACAACATCACCGCGGCGCCCCTGGTTCACCGTCGATGCAGCAAGGCAGAGGCGCAGGAAATGGCTCTCAGCCTTCTGGAGCGTGTGGGACTACGGAGCAAGGCGGACATCTTTCCGTCCGAACTCTCGGGCGGCCAACAACAGCGCGTTGCCATTGCGCGCACGCTTGCGATGCGGCCGAAGCTGTTGCTCTTCGACGAGCCGACCTCGGCGCTGGACCCCGAACTGGTCGGCGAAGTCCTCTCCGTCATGCTCGACCTCGCCAGGGAGGGCCACACCATGATCGTCGTCACTCATGAGATCTCGTTCGCGCGGGAGGTCGCGGACACGCTGGTATTCCTGGACCAGGGCAAGGTCCTGGAAAGCGGGCCGCCCACGCAGCTTCTGCACAACCCTGCCCACGAAAGGACGGCGGCGTTCCTGGCGAAGTTTCGGTAGCGCGAGCGCCGGCGGCACAAACGAAGACTACGGTGCCAACGAGGCACCTTCCGTAGAAAGAAAACCATGATGAAGTTAGGAATCGACGGGCAGAAACTGCCCGAAGTGAGGAAGCGTGGCCCACTGGCAAGCCTGGACCATGTCCACGAGCTGGGACTCAAGGGTATTTTCTTCAGCACGGCGCTCGACATGAGCCCGGATCTGGATCCAGGCCTGTTGATGGATATCCGGTCGAAGGCCGATGAGCTTGGTCTCTACCTGGAGAGCGGACTGGGCAAGATCAATCCCTATTGCAGCGCCGAGGCACCCGAACTGCGCGCTATCGGAGCGGGTGACATCATCGCGGGTTTCGCGCGCATGATCGAAGCCAACGCTGCGATCGGCTGTCATGAGCTGTGGGTCTCGCCAGGGAACTTCAAGCCGGCCTATCTCGGACGTCTCGCCGTCGACCGTTTTCGTACGGATGTGACCTGGGAAGAGCAGTTGTGCGGCATCGAGAAGGTCCTCAGTAAGCTCGCGCCGATTGCCCGCGCCAATGGCACCCATCTGAATATCGAGACCCATGACGAAATCACCTCCTTCGAGATCCTCCGACTGGTCGAGAAGGTCGGCGCCGATTGCGTCGGCGTGGTACTCGACACCGCGAACATGCTGCAGAGGGGCGAGCATCCGGTTTTCGCTGCCCGCCGCCTCGCGCCCTATGTCCGGCAGACCCATATCAAGGATGCCTATGTGGCTCGCGCGCCCGGCGGTCTCGATTTTCAGACACGCCCCTGCGGCGGGGGCATCGTCGACTTCGGCACGATCATCCCGATCCTGGCCGAAGCCAGGCCCGACCTGAACCTGTCCCTGGAAGTTGCTCAATCGACGGATGACAAGCGGCGCGAGGCCAACCCGCGCCAGTGCATCCAGATCGACGACCCCGTTTGGAGGGCCGGACACCCCGATCTTACTGAGCATGAGCTCGAAGCCTACCTCGCGATGATCGATGCCTACGAGCTTCGTATCGCGTTAGGCGAGATCGAGAATTGGGAGGACTACGAGGCCTCGCGATATGGCTATCCAACCTACCAGCAACAGTCCTATGGCTTGGCCGAGGCGATCACCTTCATCCGGGATTCCGGGCGCCATATCAGCGACATCTGCAAGCGCAGTGGCATTCCGCTCGCCTATGGTTCGGCAATCGCCAAGGCAGCCTAACAACCTTGCCACGGCCTGCCAATCCTCCTGCTAGACGTTGCTGGCGCCTCAGTGTGCCGGCAATGAGCCTTACGCACCAACATTTTCATGAGGATAATCAGAAGGTCCGGCTTTGCGGATGCAAAAATCGATACGCATATAATGATGCGAAGTGACGCCCTCTGGAGGAAACGATGAAGAAGACTCGCCGTCAGAACACGAAGGCGATACCGAAGGTCGATGTTGCGGGGGACGCGGCCGACGGTGGTGACGACGTCTCGGAACGCATTCGGGCAACGTTGGCGACTGCTATCGGGGAAGGAGCCCTCAAGCCGGGCACCAAGATCATGGAAGACCTGATAGCCGATCATTTCGGCGTCAGCCGCACGGTTGTCCGCGGTGCCCTCGGGGTGATGGAGAGCGACCATCTGCTCGAGCGCAAACGAAACCGAGGTACATTCGTCGCAGAGCCCACCATCGAGCAGGCCAGAAGCCTTTTTGAGGCGAGGAGGCTCATCGAACGCTGCATCCTGGAACTCGTGGAGGCTCGCGCCACTCCGGAGAAACTCGACGCGCTGGACAGACTGACTCACGAGGAAGACCGCATCCATCAGCATGGCGATGAGAAGTCGAAGTCCGTCTTGTCCGGCAGGTTCCATATCGAATTGGCAGAAATCGCCGGTAATGCCGTGCTGACCGAGGTCCTTGCCAAGGTCATCGCCCGGCTTTCCCTAGTGATGGCCCTCTATGAGGAAGACCACCAGGACGATTGCGGTGCCGACCACCACCGCATGATCGTGGCAGCGCTGAAGGCCAAGGATCTCGCCAAGGCCCAGGATCTGATGGATGTTCATCTCGCCGATATCGAGGGACGCGTGAGGCTGACCCCAGGCCAGGGTGACCGCCATACATTCATGGCCGTGCTGGAGAATTTCTCTTAGTGGTGGGAGGGGCACGAGCTGATCGCGGCGTCTCATTTGGAACCATGCGGTAAAGCGCAACTGCGTGGCCTAGCTTCAGAACGACCCTTCTCAGATGTTGAAAACGAATGCCTATGGGAAGTTCAGTGAATGAATTGAGAGTAACCGCAACGTCGGACTAGGGGCCGGAAGCTGACAGGCTTTTGCCGGCGCAGGCCAAGGGATTAGTGGACGCTCAGTGAGTGATCCCAGAGTCTCTGCCATTCTGCGCGAAATCCTTGGTTAGATGGCTGTCAGGCCGCCATCGACGGGAAGGTCGATGCCGGCGACGTAGCTGCTGAGTTCCGAGGCCAGGAACAAAGCCGCGCAGGCGATCTCATCGGGATACGCCAGGCGCGCTAAAGGCGTCATCGCGACGATCTGCTTTCGGGCTTCGGCCGCGCCCTCTCCGGACGGGAACTGATCGTCGAACATGGGTGTGTCGACCGCACCCGGGCTCAACACGTTGGTCCTGATCCCTCGATCCTTGAGTTCGCTGGTCCAGGTCCGGGCAAATGACCGGATCGCCGCCTTGGTGGCGCTGTAGGCGCCGCGGCCGGGGAGGCCTTTGTTCTTCCCGGCCGCGGCCACGAGGATGATCGACGCACCGTCATTCAGGTAAGGCAGCGCCTTTTGAACGGTGAAATAAGTGCCGCGGGCATTGGTGTTGAAGGTCTTGTCGAAATGCTCGGGCGTCGCCGTGGCGGTCATCGTCTTTTCGACGAAGGCCGCATTCACAAAAATCACATCGATCTTGCCCTTCTTCGCGACGGTCTCATAGAGACGGTCGAGGTCGTCGAGATTGGAGATGTCGGTCTTTACGCTGTCCAATGGCCTTCCCTCCAGTTTGTTTCAAGAGCTATCTTGAGCAAGTACCAGCCCAACAATGGAATGCGTATGTATTACGGAATAGATTTTTCGGGAGCCGCTGATCCCTGGAAGGCACGGTGCTTGAGGCCGACAGTTTGGGTTGCCACGATCGTCGGCGCCCTCGCACCAAGACTGAGCGATATTCGTCCGGTTCAGGAATTGCCGGGGGAGGGGGCGCCATTCACCAGGTTAGTGGATTTGCTTCGCGCAGGCGATTTCTCGGCTGCCGGCATCGATGCGCCTTTCGCTATTCCTGGCAAGTTTCTGCCGACGGGTGGGCATGCTGAGCTCCTGGATCGCGTTAACAGACTACCCGCTATGTCGGATCGTCCGTTCCCCTCGGGTGCAGCACTCTTGGAGCTCGCAAAAGAGATCGCACCGTCGGACGAAAAGAAGCCACATCGAGAAACGGAGCGGTTTTGGGTGAAGCGTGGCGTCAACACACGCTCGACGCTGTGGAACGGGCCGCGCGGCGGCGCGGCCTTCACGGCAGCCTGTTTGACTCTACTCGCTCGCGCGAGACGACCTATTTGGCCCTGGGATTTTGGACCGGGAATGTTAGTTGAGGCTTTCCCCGCGGCTCAGCTTCGTACGTGGGCACTGCCCCACAGTGGTTATGGCAAGCCCGAGCAACAGGCCACGAGAGAGAAGATCCTGATCGGTCTGGCTCGACATCTAAACTTCACCGACGCCCAGGGTAGATTGATGCTTGGATCGCCCGATGCGCTGGACGCGGTTTTAGCTGGTTTTGCCGCCATGGCTGCCATGAGTGAGGGTACGCCAACGGAATATCCCATTGACGGGCTAATAGCGGTTAGGAACGACGGGGAGTTAGGATCGAGCCTCTCGGAACCTGCAATGCCTGACAATCTGCTGCGCGCCGAGGGTAGTCATGGAAAGGACGAGTTGTTTGAGGAGGTGCTACACAGACCGGGCGTGCAGATCGAGCGGATTGTATCGAGAGGACATACCACGCCAGCCGACAAACCCTACGTACAGAGTTGGGACGAGTGGGTTCTGGTTCTTGCGGGTTCAGCCCGGCTCAAGCTCGACGGCTCGCCGGAGTGCTCGTTAGTTGCTGGCGAGCACCTTCTTATTCCGGCGGGTGTGCCGCACCTGGTAACCTATACCTCGGACCCAACTATCTGGCTCGCCGTCCACATTGGCAAGGCGTGACAGATATTTCTATCAACGTGTCGGATTCGCCGAAGTACTCGCTCACAATTTTTGTTGGACGCGAATGCCGAATTAGTGGCCATCGAGCTGTTCCAACACAAGCTGACATGAAGAACCTTGTCACCTATGAATCAAACACCCCCAGTTGCGGTATGATTCTCCTACAACATTAACTTGTGTTAGATTTTCACTGGTTTGAACAGAGGGCATCCGTATGAAGACTGTCCTAGGTCTTGTCGTCGCGTTGCTTGGTGTTTTTTATCTTACTGTACCAGCGTCTGCACAGCAGAAGTTGTTGATAGGTGGACCAGTGCATGTCAAAGGCGGTCCAGCGGGCGGATCAGTGGTTTGCAGGGCATTTTCATGGTCTGGCCAAGTGGTGCCGCTGAGCGCTAAGGAAATCTTCGCCAATAACAGCACCACACCACTACCCAAACTGGTAGACTCATGTGCCGCCAATGGGATCGCTCACGGGCAGATGTGCGAGTATTCGGCACGAATCCAGGGCAATTTGGCATATACCTGCGTATTCTTCGTGGGACCAAATACGGGCGCGCAAAACTGGGCTGCCTCCATCGAAATCCAGGACGCTCAAGGCAATGTGCTGGTACAGGAGCCAGCAAGCTTGCTGTTTTAGGAAGTGCGCTTCCAAACGTCGGTTACCGATCTAAGTGTGTCGGTCGAATCGAATTCTCTTTGCTCTGTGCGGAGGCCCTGCGGGTCTCCGCACACGCGGGTGACGCTCCCTCGCACAGTCGCTTCGCTCTAACGGCCCGCAGCTTTGCCGCGTCACTGTTTCCCACAGCCCGGCCGGCCTCACTACGGCGCTATGGGAGAGCGCGTTCGGCTGGCCGGACTGCTACGCGTGCGCAGGCTCCTTGAGGCCCTGCTTCGCTCCGTCCGCCAGCCCATCGCTCCCGCTCGGCCGCCGGATGGAAAACCTTCCTTCCTGAATGCCTTGGTCCAGCCGTCGTGCTTCATCTTGGAGCGTTGAAGCGCCTTGAGGCCGATTGATGCGGCCCGCAGCGGTCTCGGGCTGGCGGCCGATCCCGGCGCGACTTTTCTCAAGCGACCTCACTGCGATCGGCAGGCCGATCGCGCTCCGGACGTCCTTGTGTTCGCCGGCAGGCGAGGAGGCAGTGCCCCAGGTGCCCTCCGGCGTCAAGGAAGCTCGCAGGGCTCGCCATACTCGGCACGCCTGCGCGTGGCTGCGCGCTGCTCCGCGCCGCCTCCGGCGGGAGCTGCGCTCTCCTTTGACGCCGCCGGACCCCAGGGGAATTCGGCTGCCATCCGAATTTAAGGACGCGCACCCGGCGCTTCGCTTGGGGCCGCTCCTTAAACCCGGATGTCACACGCAAGGAGAGAGATGTGAGCGTGATCGTTATGGAGCCCATGGAGTTGAACCTGCTGCTGAGCGCAGCCACTGACGCGGGGATCATCGCCCAATGCGACGGGGAGGATGGAACCCCCATTCGCGTCACCATCGAGACGGCCGAGCGGTTCGGCAGGATGATCCTGGCTGAGAATATCCGCAGTCACACGGTGGTGTACCGGTCATCGGTATTCCGCAATGAGGCGGGCATTCGGCAACGGCTCGATGATTATCGGTTTTCCTATGTCGGGGGTGTGAAGCCGGAGGGCTTCGCCCGGCTTGCTGACTTTGCCGACTACCAGTGCAGCGACAGCAACGCCTATGAGCTCAGCCTGACCTACGAGTTCTTCCTCGCCGCGTTCACCTGGCTGGCCGGGCTGGGCATCTGCACCAAAACGCGCTCGGTACAAGTCCTTCCTCGGGGCATCGCCCACCCCGAGAATGTCACGGCCTTCCTTGATCCAGCGCGGATAGGCGCCAATCCCCAGCCGCAAGCCGAATAGGGGAGGGCAGCCCATGCGCTTCGTGACTCTCAAGGAACTCCTGCTCACCGGCGCCGAGTTGACAGCCTTGGCCCTGTTCCTCGCCTTCATCCTCATCCTTGCCGCCGCCTGACCGCACCTGACATCGTTTCGGAAAGACAAACCATGACCGCCATCGACAACGCCCCCACCACCCTCCCGCCCAGCAAGCTGACCGAGAGCGCCGCCAATGTCCGCCGCACCGGTGCCAGCGCAGGCATCGAGGAACTCGCCGCTTCTGGTTAATCGGTGACGAGCTGCCACCCGACCGGGCGTGCCGATTAGCGTCTATCGCGCCATCCTCAAGACTTGTGGTAGCCGCGTTCTTGCAGCAGCCAGGTGTTACCATCTGGGTCCGAGAACCTGGCAAAGCTGGCATAATCCCTGCGCGCGGGGTCGAGTCCGGGCGCAAAACTTCCGTCCCACGCATCAATCGGTATCTTGTGAATGATCTCTCCGACTTCGACCCTAGCTTCAAGAAGGTGGTTGCGCGTGGCCTCAAGGTCAGTGACGACAAGGAAAATGTTTCGAACCAATCCTGCTGCCGCATTTGTCAGTCCCTTGCCGATCTGAATTGAGCAGGCCGATCCCGGCGGCGTAAGTTGTACGACGCGAAATGACTCGTTCGGCGCATAATCGACATCGAGCGCAAAGCCGACTTGATCGACGTAAAACCGCAACGCTCGCTCGACATCGCTGACCGACAAGGTGATCACCTCGATCGAGAACTTTAAATCCGCTGTGTTGCGTGAAGTCATGGTCTCACCCTTCAGGTTCACAAATCGATGACGACGTCACTGGTCGGCTTTGAGCAGCAAATGAGGAGGTTGCCGTCGGCGGGCTGATCGAGCGGCTCCGGACCATAGGCGACGGCGCCCGAAACCAGGCCGCTTTCGCAGTTGTGGCAAACACCTGTCCGGCACGACCAACGGACCGGGACGTCGCAGGCCTCGGCCAGCTCGAGGATGCTTTGATAGGCAGACCCATTCCAATGTGCGGCGATGCCGCTTCGTGCGAACGATACCAGCGGGCCGGTGGTAGCGTCGTCATCGGGCACATGCGGAGTCCGTGCCGCCGTGCCAGCGATACCAGGCGTCAAGGACTCGCCACCGTTGAAGACTTCGTTGTAAATCCGCGCCGGCGCCAGGCCCATGGCAACGAGCGTTTCCTTCATGTCCTTCATGAACTGATTGGGCCCGCAGATATAGACATCCGCCTCGTGCGGAACGCCAACCATGTCAAAGACTGAACGCGACAGGTGGTCGGCAGAATCGAAATCCTGGCCTATCTTATCGCGGTTGGCCGGCCTGCTGTAACAAACATAGCGGCGGCCGTGGGGTAGCGCCGGTATTAGGCGTTGGACTTCGGCCGAAAAAGGATGATGCTGCCCATCGCGAGCCGCGTGCAGCCACAACACCGGTCGCCTCGAGCGCTCGCCTGCCAGCGTGTGCAGCATCGCCAGAACCGGGGTCGCTCCAATTCCCGCGCTGAGCAACACCACAGGCCGCTCCCCCGGCTGCAAAACAAAATTCCCGCGCGGCGAGCTGACGTCGAGAATATCGCCAGGATGGATGCGCTCCCGCAGATAGATTCCAGCGATTCCATTTGGCTCGATTTTCACGCTAACACGGTAGCGCTCCCTCGATGGCGGACCAGAGAGCGAGTAGCTGCGAAACAGCGCCGACTCAGCCGCCGTCCGTCGAAGACGCAAGACCACGTACTGACCCGGCAGGGCCGGCGCCAGTGGCAAACCGCTGGGATCGCGCATCGACAGGGAGAGCACGTCGGACGACTCTTGATCGATCGCCTCGACAGCAAGTGGTCGGAATCCCGGCGCCGCCGGGTGTCCCGCCGCCGCCGGCGCGAGCCCCGCATTGCCGCCAGCCGCACCAGTTGTTTGAAGCAATGCCTCAAACGATGCACGCCATCCCGGCGAAAGGGCTTCGATCCGCAAAGCGCACTCCAGTCGATCACGGGCATGATTGGGGGAATAGAGCAGCGCGTTGATCTCGGCGACGGTCATGCGCTCGTTGGCCTCTCCCATCTTGACGATCGCATCACCGGCCTCCACTGCGCCTTCCTTGAGGACTCGGAGGTAGAATCCCGGCCGGCCACTGGATGTCAGCAATGCTGGCATCCGTGGTTCGTTGGTCCTAATACCGACTCGATAACAGGTGACGCGAGGCTGGGTGACCTCGAAGAGAGCGCTGCCGATCTGAAAGCGATCACCGATACAAACGGCATCGTCAGGCAAGCCTTCGATGGTAAAATTCTCGCCAAACTGTCCGGGCACGAAGTCGTTTCTGTTCAGTTGTTCCTGCCAATAGCGATAGGATTCGATCTGGTAGACGAATGCCGCTCGCTGCTCGCCACCATGTCCACCCAGGTCGCCTTGGCCGTCTCCCTCTAGGTTCAACCGGCCGACCCGGCAGCGGCCGTGCACGGGATTTTTCCAGATCCCGGTGTGTACAATGCGGCCCCTCCATTCGATGTCGCGCGGAAGTCCGACATTCACCGACAGCAATCGAGCCATGTGCCGCTTCGCCTTTATCAGGGACCTGAATCCACGTCTCCTTTTGCGTTGCGGTCGACCTCGGCGAGGTCAAGGTTCCTATCGGGACCGTGCGCAACCACCGACTGACCGGGCTCGAGGTGAAGCTGGGTACCGTCGAGATGCACAGTGACGATATCAGGTTCGAACGACACCAGGTTGGAGATGCGGCCGACCTCGGGATAGGCGTTCGGATAGAACCATGCCGCCTGCCGAGCGTCACCGATCGAGTAATAGCTGCATAGCCCCTTGTACGGGCAGAATGTCTGGAGGCTTACCTGCGTGAGGGTGGTTTCGTCGATGTCGTCGCGCGGAACATACCAGCGCGGCGCGAACCCGGACTCATAGAGAACCATCGGCCGCTTCGTGTCGGCGATAATCTTGTCGCCGTGGCGGACCACGAGGTTGCGAGAGGTCTGGCGAATATCGATACGGTGGTAGGGGTCTGCCGCATGGCCAAGGATACGTTCGTCTTCCTCGTAAAAGGCGTCCATGGCACGCCAAGCAAAAGCGACGTGTGCTTGCAATTCGCTTGCATAAGCGGGCAGACCGGTGTGCTGCCAGGCCGCTCGCGCCGCGAAATGCTGCTCATCGGCTCGGACGGAATACCAGGTCGTAAGCCCGAGCTCAGGGTGCTGGGTCGTATACTCGGCTCTTTCCAGCACGTTTGAAGATATGTCGGTCTCCGGAAAGTAGGCTACCGGATAACGGCCTGGTTCAAACAGTAGGAGAACATTCTCGCTTTCGGCAATCCAATGTTCTCCGAGGCGCACGCGCATACGCCTCCGCAGTCTTTCGACATACAAAAGCCTTTGAGGCAGTGGTTCAGCCGCTATGAACTTGCCGACTGGTCTCACCGAGATAGCGTCCGCGCATGTGGTGTAATTTCGGAGGCGTTTTGAGTGGGGATTGCGGTGGAGAATACGCTGCGGTTTTCGCGAGACGTCAGGTGGGCACCGGGCCCGTCAGAGAAGGTGGAGTTGCGAGACTTCAACCTGACCGAAACGGAGCACCCGATGACCGACGACAGATTACCTCTTGCCGAGCTTGCCGCGAAGAGCGGCGATCCGGATTTTCTTCGCGCCATTGCCGAAAGCGTGCTGCAACTGATCATGGAGGCCGACGTCGACGGCCTGATCGGCGCTGGCCGCTACGAGCGTGGCGAAAGTCGCCAGACCTGGCGCAACGGCTACCGTGATCGCACGCTGGACACCCGGCTTGGAACGCTGAACCTGAAGATACCGAAGATGCGCACGGGAGCCTACTTTCCGGGCTTCCTGGAGCCGAGAAAGACGGTGGAGAAGGCGCTCGTCGCGGTCATTCAGGAAGCCTGGATCAACGGTGTGTCGACACGCAAGGTCGATGAGCTTGTGCAGGCCATGGGTATGACCGGCATATCGAAGTCGTCGGTGTCGAAGCTGTGCAAGGACATCGACGAGCGGGTGAACGCCTTCCTCAAGCGTCCTTTGTCCGGGGACTGGCCCTATCTGTGGCTCGACGCCACCTATCTGAAGATGCGCGAGGGCGGGCGCATCGTCTCCGTGGCGGCGATAATTGCGGTTGCGGTCGACACGGACGGAAAGAGAGAGATCGTCGGCCTGCACATTGGTCCCTCAGAGGCCGAACCCTTCTGGACGGGCTTCCTGCGCGATCTGGTGCGCCGGGGCCTTACCGGCGTCAAGCTCGTCATCTCCGATGCTCATGAAGGATTGAAGGCCGCCATCACCCGCGTCCTCGGCGCGACGTGGCAGAGATGCCGCGTTCATGCAATGCGCAATGCGCTCGCCTACGTTCCCAAGGGACAGCACACCATGGTCGCCGCCGCGATCCGCCAGGCCTTCATCCAGCCCGACCACGACAATGCCGTCCAAACCTGGCGGCATGTCGCCGACCAGCTCCGCGTCCGATGGCCGAAGCTGGGAACCTTCATGGATGACGCCGAAGCCGATGTGCTCGCCTACATGGCCTTTCCTTCCCAGCATCGGACGAAATTGCATTCGACGAATCCGCTTGAACGTCTGAACAAGGAAGTGAAGCGCCGTGCCGATGTCGTCGGCATCTTTCCGAACGAAGACAGCATCGTCCGCCTGATCGGAGCCGTGCTGCTCGAAGCCAACGACGAATGGCAGCTTCAGCACCGATACATGCAGGTCGAGGCCATGGCCGATCTCAACCCGCAGCCAATCGAGGAGGACAAACCGCTTCAGATTACACCGAAAGCCGCCTGATCATGACGGCCCGGTTCCACACTCGAAATTACACCATCTTGACGGACGCTATCCTCACCGAGAGCGGGCCTTGTTGCCAGGACAGTCCCACGGCTTCCTCCTCTTTTATTCAAAGCATCTAAAAAGCGCGCCGCAGATATCGCTTGCCTGTTTGCGCCACTAACTTCGTAGACGGCCCTTAGCAAGTTAAAGCGGGCATGCACCTCGGCGCAAGTTTCCTCGTGTCTTTTTCCATACTAGGCTCATTTTGGCCGATCACAGCCCCAAGAGACAGAGCATTCATGCACCTATCTTTCCTTGATTTCGCATTCCTAACCTAACCAGTGCCATATCATTGACCGGGTTATAATGTCGGTGTAGCGCTAGCGGCGCAATAGCTTTGGAACAAGGAGAAACAAAATGGCCAGTACGAGCTCAGCGACGCTTACCCGCGAGAAAAAGCGGTTGACGGTTTTAGGCCGGCAGATGGCTTACGTCGAAGCAGGCCAAGGTGATCCTATTGTGCTGCTGCACGGCAACCCCACGTCCTCCTATCTTTGGCGCAACATCATTCCGCACCTTGAGGGGCTTGGGCGTTGCATTGCTCCTGATCTGATTGGCATGGGCGACTCAGATAAGCTCCCCAATAGCGGGCCCAACTCGTACCGCTTCGTTGAGCATCGTCGCTATCTTGACGCGTTGCTTGAAGCTCTGGGCGTTCGCGAGAGGGTCACACTCGTTATTCATGATTGGGGCTCGGGCCTCGGCTTCGACTGGGCAAACCGGCACCGTGACGCTGTGAAGGGAATTGCCTTCATGGAGGCGATAACCGGACCACAGGGAAAAGATCATTGGGACAGTATGGGGATGCGCTCAGTTCTGGAGGCGCTACGAGGCCCCGCCGGCGAGAAAATGGTCCTGGAGGAGAATTTCTTCATCGAGGAAATTCTCCCAAAGGCCATCATCCGTCCTCTGGCACCCGAAGAGATGGCAGAATACCGCCGTCCATTCCTCGCGCCGGGCGAAGATCGACGACCGACCTTGACCTGGCCCCGCCAAATTCCAATTGAGGGGGAGCCGGCCGAGGTCCACGAGGCAGTCGCTGCTTATGCTGATTGGCTTGCAACGACCGATATCCCGAAACTCTTCTTCAAGGCCGAACCAGGCGCCATTCTGACGAGCGAATCCCTATTGGCCGCGGTCCGCAAGTGGCCGAACCTTACCGAGCTGACTGTCAAAGGAATTCACTTCGTCCAGGAGGATTCTCCGCATGAAATTGGAGAGGCCGTCGCCAAATGGATAAAGGCACGGCAATAAAAGTCCGCAACGAGCCTTGGTGGTATGGCAACCAGCCTAATCGACAATCCAACATGTAAGTCGGGGTTGCCTGGTAAAGATGTCGGTCCTACTGAAAAGGGGAACCGACATCTGTTTGTAACCATTGAACCTTTGCAACAACTGCGCCGAGAGCCAGTCCGACGATTACAGTCCGGCGGCCTTGCTTAGTATCCGGTTTCGGTGCGCCGCCTGTTTGGCACGATTGCCGCATACCGCCATGCTGCACCAACGGCGGTGTCGGCCGCGCGTATGGTCGACAAAAATGAGCGTGCAGTCGTGGCCCTCGCAGGCTTTGACGTCGGCAAAGCTCTCCTCACACACCAAGCGCGCTAGGCTTTCACCAAGTGGCAGCAGCAAGGACTCAGGCGCCCTCCAACGGCGGTTGGTCTCGAGTATGAAGGGCCCTTCGTCATCTTCGTGAGACAAGGCCACCGCCTTGAAGTCTTCCTCCCGCGCCAACAGGCGATTTAGAGGCTCCAATGCCTTTAAGTCTGCGCCGGTGAGCGGTCGGCCCTTCCGTTCCAGTACAAAAGCGCGAAACCATTCACGCAGGCTGCGGGCTTGGGCGGCAACTCCGTCCAATTCGCCGGGGACCGTGTGAGAGCGAAAGTGCTCCAGCACCTTGGTTGGGACTAACTTTGCCTTATCGAGCCAAGCCAGCAGGCCCTCGCCATCTTCCAGGGTCTCAACTGGCACATCGACCGGCGTCGATATCGAATTCAGGAAATCTAGGCCCGTAGAGTCCGCGATGAAGACAGCGGATGAATGTGACAACATTTACAGCCCTTCAGAACTGCGTCTTAGCTTGCTACCTATGGTAGCAATATAACCCTTTAATGCCGGGAAGGTAAGTTATCACCCTCCGCTGTAACCCATCAAGTTTTGGCTCGCTGGTTAGATATAGGAAAGCGATGGCCCTTTGTGAAGCCGGCTCAGTGGGGGTCGTCTTCGAGGACGTTGAGGCGACGGATATCAGCAACCGTCGCACCCTCTCTGTCGTGCTCCATCGCGGCGGCGTAATGCTTACCAAACGCAATGTCTGAGGCTTGATATACACCAATGTTCCCAACTTGGTGACCGACGCGCGTATCTACCGCCTCGACCTCCACCACGAGTTGCGCCCAAGCCTCAGCGAGATCTGAAGATGTCTTTCTGTTGAGCGGACTTGTCTCGTCAATGCGGTGCATCAAGGTCCATGTCAGCGCAAAGAGCGGCAGGCTGTGCCGGATGAGCGTGAGGTCGTGGTAACGCCGCCAGATTTCACCTGTTCCGTCCATTTCCTTGAGCAAAATGGTAACGCGCGCCTTCGCTCCGGTTAACATAGCGGACCTGGCGTTCGCGACGCGTATCCGCAGCTGCGGTTGGCCGTCCCTGGTCGTTACGACGGCATTGTCGGCGAACACGATGCCGGGCCTAGCCCGCGAAAACCGGACAAACAAAATGCCGGTCGCAACAGGCAACAAGGCGATGCCAATAACCCGTTCCACGGCAGCAATGAAGTACCCATAGGGGCTTTTTGGAGCCATCGCCCCAAACCCGGCCGTCGATATGTTCTGCAGGCTGAAGAAGAAGACACGCGCAAAGTTGGTCGGCTCGGGCCCTTGAAGGGAACTCGGGTCAATGATGAATAAGAGAGCAAAAATTGCTACCACAATCAGAAGAGCAGAAAGCGCTAAGAAAATAAAGGTCGGCCATGAAGTGGCGATTGCAACGTAATAAGGCTCTCTAAAATCAAGAGGTTTTGCACCAAGCTTGGAGACCGTGAATTTGCCTTGTTCAATTCGAATTGGTCTTCGTAATATTTGCATCAATGACCTAACCATGTTTCGGTCCGGACCTTTCTGAACTTTAGATTCCGACTGTTTGCGCGGCATAAGGGTTGGTTGGAGAGTGGCGGCGATCCTCTGTAAGAGCCTACAGGGTAGCTTACTGCCAAGGCCGCCAGATTATGGGCGCTGAGGATTTAACCACACCAATGCGAGTTGACAAGTTAGTCGCCAAATGTAGTTTGCGGCCTGCGCTGGGCGGCTATGCGGTCGACGATCGGGTTACGGCTCGATCGGCAGGCCTGGAAACAAAGGACGATTTTATGTCAAACGAAGTCACGGTGGTATTCGCTCATGGGGCCTGGGCCGATGGGTTGAGTTGGGCCAAAGTGATCGAAGGCCTGAAGGCGCAGGGCGTCACATCGATTTCAGCGGCAATTCCATTGACCTCCCGGCCCGACGATCTGGCGGCCATTGACCAGGCCGTCGAGCGGGCAAGAGGAGACGTTGTGGTCGTCGGCCATGCCTACGCTGGCGCCGTGGTGGGCGGGGCGAGTTCAGGCAAGGTGAAGGCCTTGGTCTACATTACGGCTCTCGCCCCAGACGAGGGCGAGACGGTTGCTGATGTCTTCTATCGGACTGCTCCGCACCCAAAGGCTCCGCAGCTTTCGCCCGACGCACACGGCTTCATCTATCTGCCCGACGATGCGTTTCCCAACGCCTTCGCGCCCAACGCCAGCCCCGCCGAGCAGGATGTGCTACGAGCCGTACAGAGACCGATCAAACCCGAATGCATAACGGTAAAAGTGGAACGACCGCGTTGGAAGGAATTGCCGTCGTGGTTCTTGATCGCCGAGGACGATCACATGATACTCGCTGAAACCCAGCGGTTCATGGCGGAGCGGATGAAGGCGACTGTGCGTTCTCATAAAGTCGATCACACTCCAAGCGTGACAGCTCCAGGCTTGGTCGTAGATATCGTTATGGAGGCCGTTCGGGCCATTCGCCACTAGGGCCAAATTCCATCAGGGAGGCCGCGATGAGCGACATGCAAATCGGCGAGATGCAGAGCAATACTGATCGGCTCAATAACTTTTCGGATGCCATCATCGCGGTCATCATCACATTGATGGTCTTGGAGTTAAAGGCTCCCTCCGTTTCAAGCTTCGCTGCCCTCTTGCCCCTTTGGCCGGAGGCGGTAAGCTATGCTCTTAGCTACCTTTTCATCGCAATTATTTGGATCAATCATCATCATTTGATGCGATTTGTCATGGATGCGACGCCGCGACTGATTTGGATAAATTTCGCTCACTTGTTCCTTGTTGCTCTGGTTCCCTTCGCCACTCAATGGGTCGCAAGAACTGAGCTTGGATCGGTAGCGGTGTGTGCGTACGCGGCGCTCTTCGTATGCATCGATGCCGCGTTCCTGGTCTTTGAGCGGGAGGTAATGTCGCAGGCAGATTGTACAGCGGTTCCGGACAGCGCCAAGAAGCTCGTTCGTCGGAGATCACTGACGACGTTGGGGATATTTGCTGCTGCGTCCCTCAGCGGCTATTTCGTGCCAGCAATAGGGATTGCGCTGATCCTCGTTGCCCTTTCCTTCTTCCTCACTCCCGAAGTTCCCGGCATGAAACTTGCCCGGCCCCGGCGGCCGATGAGGTCGGATGAAATGGAAAAGGCCCCGGAAATAAACTCGGCAATGACCAGTTAACGGCCGCCGGCCGCGGACAAAAATCTCGCGGTCTTCATCGTAAAAATCAGATTCTGCTCGGCGACATTCGAAGCAGGTGTCGCCGCAGCTCCGCTTGATTAATGCCGACGGGCAAGCAACTTTGGCGCGCTGAGCAAAGCTTTAGGCGCTCCAGGCATCAGTCGCTGGAAGCGATAGCCGTACAAATCCGACGTTTCCGGAACATGTTACCTACACGAACGGCTCGCCGTAGACTGGTTATGTTGTGACCCTCCGCCTTACGCCACTGATTTCCTGTACGTTACTGTGCCTGCGACCGAGCCAGATGCTCTGCACGGCGGCAACCTACGATCCGGCCGTAACCGGTTGGATTGAGATTGACAAGTTACTTCTGCGGCGCTAACCAGTACGCGTCACTCAATTTGGTTATGAACGTAACAGAGATAGGAGCTTCAAATGAGCCCGGTCACGTTCCGCACCGTTGATGTCGATGGCATCAAGATTTTCTATCGGGAGGCGGGGAGTGGTGCTGCACCCAAGCTGTTGTTGTTGCACGGCTTCCCAAGCGCGAGTCACATGTTCCGGGATCTCATACCGCACCTAGCGGACGAGTTTCACCTCATAGCTCCGGATCTTCCCGGCTTCGGTCGGTCGGACATGCCAAGCCGCAAGGTGTTTAACTACACGTTCGACAACATCGCTAATGTCATCGACCGGTTCACGGAGGTTGTCGGCTTCGTAAAATATGCGATCTATGTTTTCGATTACGGTGCCCCCACCGGCTTTCGCCTGGCAATGAAGCATCCGGATCGGATCACCACGATTATCTCACAAAACGGCAACGCCTATGAGGAAGGGCTGAGCGAAGGTTGGAATCCAATCCGCGCCTACTGGCAGGATCCGTCAGACGCCAATCGTCAGGGACTTCGACAGTTTCTGGCCCCGGAAACGACAGTCTGGCAATACACTCACGGCGTGCCAAACCCGGCGCTTGTGTCGCCTGATGGGTACTCGCTGGACAATTTCTATTTGGCTCGGCCTGGTGCAGACGACGCTCAACTCGACCTATTCGGCGATTATAAGAGCAATATTGCGCTCTACCCCGCCTTCCAAGAGTACTTCCGAAAACACCAACCTCCATTTCTTGCTGTCTGGGGTAAGTCTGACCCATTTTTCCTTCCCGCCGGTGCGGAAGCTTTCAAACGGGACATCTTCGGTGCCGTTGTCAAATTTTACGATACCGGACACTTCGCGCTGGAGACACATGCACGCGAAATCGCCGAAGCGATCAGAAGGTTTGTCGGCGAGTCAATTTAGAAGAGAGGGAGTCGTCGCGGCGTCCAGGTGTGAATGGGTTTTCGTTGGCGACGCGAGGGAGGCGATGGCGTGATCGAGACTACGGATATTTGGGACTGGCGTCGGCTCATCGCTGACATCTATTACGATGTTCGCTCAAAGTCGGATAAGGAAGCGGCGTGGCGGCTTTGGCGCGCAGTTTCACAAAGAGGAACGACCCATGATCAAGCGCCTTCACCCCCGGCCCGCGTTTCTGCAAGGCGGTTGTCGATTTGCAGTTCCTGATGAGACTGCGATGTCTAATTTGATCAATGGCTTGCGTGAGACTTGGTAATAGGCCTTTGCGGTACATCTGAGACTGGAGCACGCCATCTTTGTAGTTCATTTGAGATTGATTGACCGGTCCATGGACCGCAAAGTCACCGAACGGCGCTAAGCCACTAGAGGCAATTCATCCGCGGCTCAGAAGCAAAAAGTCACGCTCTACGAAGGCCATAGAGACCGCAACGTCCAATCGTCGATGAGGGTGTCTTATCTCGCACTGTGCACTTCATGTGAGACTCGTACCCTTCCCAGTCTCACATGAAGTGCAAAGCTGGTTCGTACGAACGTCGAGTCTCACCATGAACTGCAAATCGACAACGGCGGCCCGCACAGCGCCGGCCTTGGTTCCGATATGACGATCCGGTGGTCTTCGAACTAAGGCCAATACGGGCGTCTTAGATAACACGTTTCAAATCCCCTGTCGCTCGGATGACCTGCGTACGGCTGTTCTCGTCCAGAGAGTGCGGGGCGGCACGATCTGTTGCCCCGCAATTTATTCGACTCTTTTGTAACATCCCTGCTGGAGCGAACGAAAAAGCAAGTGTTACGACACATCCAATCACGGTGATGACCATGCGATTTCAAAGTAAAGTCAAGGCAGCAGCAGTGATGGCAGTTTTTGCCGCGGTTACGATCTCGCCGGACGCCTTTGCAGGTGAGATTTACTCAGCGAATGGTGTGGCCATATCGGGCTATGACCCAATCAGCTATTTCACGGATCACAGGGCGGTCAAGGGATCTGATCAGTTTACCGCGAACTACAATGGCGCGACCTTCCGCTTTGCGTCGGCGGATCATCGAGATATATTCCTGAAGGACCCGACGCATTACGCTCCGCAATACGGTGGCTTCTGCGCTTACGGCACCGCTGAGGGACATAAGGTGCCGACCGACCCGCAGGCCTTCACCGTGATCGGCGACAAACTGTACCTCAACTACAACCTCGACGTTCGCAAGAAGTGGCGTCAGGACCCTTCCGGTTATATCACCCAGGCTGACAAAAACTGGTCGGCCGTCAAGGCCCAGCAAGACTGATGTCGCACTGCACTTAATCGGGTGTTGTCACAGAAACGGCAGCCTGTGTTAGATGCCGAGCATGAAGACGATCTCCTACGCTCGCCACCGCTTTCCACCGGCAATCATCCAGCATGCGGTCTGGTTGTACCTGCGGTTCACGCTAAGCTATCGCGACATCGAAGACCTTCTGGCGGCGCGAGGACTCGACATCTCCTATGAAACCGTCCGTCGTTCGGTCGCCAGGTTCGGGCCACTGTTTGCGCGGGAGTTACGGCGTCGGCGGCCGCGTCCAACCATGCGTTTTGTAGCGGTCAAAAGCATTGAGCAGCAGGGCGTGCTGATGCTGCACAAAACCCGAGACCTGTTGGTGCGCCAGCGCACCATGTTGATCAACGCCCTGCGTGGACACCTTGCCGAGTTCGGCATCATCGCGGCGCAAGGATCGGCCGGTTTGAAAACGGTGATCGAGGCTTTTCATGCGGCGCAGGACAGCCTGCCGGCACTCGCTCGCAAGGCCCTCCACGGCCTGATCGATCGAATGTGGGCCTTGGCCAAGGAAATCGCAAAGATCGAAGAGCAAATCCTGTGGGACCGTTAAGTTAGCTGGGGCAGCAGCGGATTTATAAAGGGTTTGGCGAGATGTGGCGCTCTCAACATGGAGAGCGTCGATGCAATGGAAGATCATTTTGGAGGGCAGGGACGAGTTCGGCTCGACTGATCGTTCGGAGTTGACGATCGACAAGGATTTGACGCGCGTATCGGCCGGCGAGATCGGATTCTCGGTCGAGGACGGCAAGGCTATCATGGCGCATCTCCAGCAGACAGTCGTCAAACGGCAATGTGAGGCTTACGTCCTGATGTGTGGTTCGGCCCGGAAGATTGACCCCAGTCACCTTGGGCACAACCATCTAGAAGAATGGTGAAAATCGAATTTTATGTGGGGTGACGATCGGCGCCGATCGTCACCCCACTATGCCCAAGATTTCTCCCGAAAGTTCATTAGGTTAAGCAAGGGATCGCCGGGGGCAATCTTGGGGGCCGCTTCACAGTAATCTCAACGGTGAGCGTCGCAGACGGCCCCTTGCGAGTGCGAATGGACAGGAGTTGGCCCACATGAAGTTCGCTGAGCCGGCCTAGGTCCAAGCCGGCAATCGCGAGCTGGCCACCGGTGAGCTGCATCGTCTTGTCCGCGAACCATCGCCAGCTCGAAGCTGTAATAACGATCTCTATCACGCCGGTTGCCGGGTAAATCTCGACAATCCGAGCTCGTGACTCGTGGTTGACCATGCCCATCTTATGAAAGGGTAGTAGATGACCCTTTGCCTCTTTGCCCATTTGCCCGCCCTCGCAGCAGCAATGAAAGTTGGACGGTTTTCACCAAGCCTCTAACGGGAGCAAGGTACGGGCCCCTACGACGGGGTAGCGGTCGCTTCCAAGGCACTCTCGAGTTCATCGGATGTGAAGGGCTTTTGCAGGCGCGGCTTGCCCCCAAACGCTTCCCGCAGAGACCAATCTCCATAGCCGCTGGCGAGAATGAATGGAACGCCGCGTTCGATGAATGGGATCTTTTCACAATCTGAGAGCGCAGAAGCTGCGTAGAACCGCTCTGCAAGTGTTGTGGAAACGGCGCTCCGACCCTGTCGCTTACGCACCGGCTGCCAGAGCTGGCGACTTGACACAGCGGATGCATTCGCCTGCAAACCACGTTTTGAACGCGGCCACGACGGAACGCGATGCGCTGCGGCGAGGGATCGTGATGCTATAGGGATTGCCGAGTTCAAGCACGTGATTGGTGACCACCATAAGCTCGCCGTCCTCGACTAAGCTTGCGCAGAAAATCCCCTGTGCGAGCGCCACGCCCAGCCCACCACGCGCCAGATCCAGAGCCGCCATCGAAGAATTGGCTGTCATGCCGTGCTGGATGTGACGACCTGGAACCACCCCCACGGACTGAAACCAGTTTTGCCATGACGGAAAGGTAGCTGCCGAAGGACCCCACGCGGTATGGATCAAGGGGATGCGATCCAGGTTCACCGGAGACGTTATCGGACCACACCTGGTCAGAAAGCCTGGTGAACACACCGGATAGACCGCATCCCAGACAAGTTCTTCTGTCACATGCTCCGAATAATGAGAGCTGCCGTAGGACATGCGTATGTCGATCAGTTCACGATCGAACGGAACTGGATCGTCTTCTCCTCGAAGGGAGATATCGACTGGACCGTGCATATCGACGAAAGTAGGCAAACGCGAAGAGAGCCAACCCATAGCCACGGATGGCGCCATGGAAACGACCAGCGAGGACCGCTGCTCGCCGCCGCTCAGTTCGCGAGAGAGGTTTCTCAGCTCATTGAACACATTGGCAAGCCGAGGGAAAATCTCCATTCCGGCCTCTGTCAGCACGGCGCGCCGGTTGATCCTGTGAAACAGCTTGCGTCCCACCTGATCCTCCAGCGTGCGGATGAGCTGACTGACCGCCGCTGCCGAAACAGCAAGCTCTTCAGACGCGGCGACAAAACTGCCCGACCGTGCGGCCGCTTCGAAAGCCTGCAGTCCGCGGAGCGATGGGGCTCTTGCCATTTGGTCACCAAGGATAAGCTGGGCTTATCTTTCTCACAAATTTTATCGCTTTTGGGAAGGGCTGGACTTGCCTAGGTTCGTCTTCAGCAGGCGGTGAGCGGTCCTTCGACGCCGACGCCGACAACGAACCGGCCAAATTGCACAGGATATATCTCATGCCGCGCCGAAACATGATTCTGGCAGCCTTCTTTTACAACCCGCAGGGCGACCACCGTCTTTCCTGGCGGCATCCCAGTGCGCCTCGCCATGAGATTTTTGGGCTCGATTACTATCGTCGCCTGGCGGAGGCGGCGGAACGTGCCAAGCTCGATACGATCTTCATCGCCGATCATCTGGGCGTCTGGAATAGGTTCGGCAGCGGATTGGCGCATTACGCCAACCCCCGCCTCGAACCCTTGTCTCTGGTCTCCGCACTTTCGGCTGTCACCAAGGACATCGGCTTCCTGGTGACGGCCTCGAGTTCCTACACCGAACCATTCAACACGGCCCGCATGTTCGCCTCGATCGACCATATCAGCAATGGTCGCGTCGGCTGGAACGTGGTGACGACAGCGCTCGAGGAGGAAGCCGTCAATTTCGGGCGCGATTCCAACATCGAGCATGCGCTGCGCTACGAGCGAGCGGCAGAATTTCTCGAAGTCACGAAGGCCTTGTGGGACAGTTGGGAAGACGATGCTCTGGTCATCGACAAGACATCCGGCCTCTTCGCCAATGACGAACAAATCCACTACCTCAACCACCACGGAAAGCACTTCAAGGTCAGGGGACCGCTCAACATCCCGCGACCGCCACAGGGATATCCGGTGATCGTTCAGGCGGGCTCGTCGGATGCGGGTAGGAACCTGGCTGCCGGGCATGCTGAGGTGCACTTCGCCATCCTTCGCAACGAGGCGCAGGGCCTCGCCTACCGTGCCGACATCAATGAGCGGATGGCCAAGTTCGGCCGGACGCCGGATAGCCTGAAACTGCTATGGGGCGTTCTGCCGATCGTCGCAGGCTCGGCCTCCGAGGCGGAGGAGAAGCAGGAATATCTGGAGACGCTGATGCTCGATGCCGTCGCGGTTGATCTTCTCTCGAGTTGGGCGGGCGTGGACCTGTCCGTCTATCCGCTCGACGGACCAATCCCGGATCTGCCCGACGTAGGCACGTTCAACGGCTGGCGGACCTGGCTAGCACTTGTGAAGGATGACGCAAACAAAGGTCTCTCCATACGACAGCTCGCACGCAAGATTGCCAATACGGGCTCGGTTCCGCTTGTTGCCGGGACGCCATCGCAAGTCGCCGATCAGCTCGAAGCCTGGTTCATCTCCGGTGCCGCCGATGGATACAATCTGATGTTCCCGCTGCTGCCCGAGGACTGGATGAATTTCATGCAAACGGTCGTGCCGGAACTGCAAAGGCGCGGGCTGTTCAGGACCGAGTATGAACCTGGCACCTTGCGCGACCGGCTGGGATTGGCGCGTCCGCGGAATTCATTCGCGGCGGCGCGCGGAGCCGTTGGGGCGCGTGCCTAAGGCACCTGAATTCAAAGACGAATGCTGCCCAGCAAGGCATAGCTCCGGGGGGCACAAGGGGGCAAAGGAGTTCATGCAATGAGCGGCCGAAAAGTTCTGGCTATATCCGCAAGTCCGTCCGAGATGTCCAAGACGGCGCGGCTCGTTGAAGCGGTCCTTCTGGGATTGCGCGCACTGGAAATCGACACGGAACACGTGATTTTGCGCGATCTCGATCCAGGCGCTCTGCTAGCTGCGGATGTCCGAGTGCCGTCGCTGGCGGCGTTTCGGGATAAGGTCGTCGCGGCCCATGGCTTGATTATTGCCACGCCGATTTACAAGGCATCATTTTCCGGACTTTTAAAAGCTGGCCTGGACGCCTTCCCGCAATTTGCGCTTGCGGGAAAGGTGGTTTTGCCGCTGGCAACCGGCGGAAGCCTGGCGCATGTTCTGGCGCTGGACTATGCGCTTCGGCCTGTCTTTCAGTCGATGGGCGCAAGGCATGTCGTACAGTCTCACTTTGCCTCCGAAAGCGATTTCCCCAAAGGTGGCGAGGAGATCGCCCTCGGCGATCCTTCCTGGGGGGCGCTTCGCTTTGCATGTGACAACTTCGTATATTCGCTTACGGATGATCACCGGGCATCGATGCTCGGTCATCCTCGACCGCCAAGCGAGGATAAGTAGCGCGGGCTGACGACACAGGGACACGACAAAACGAAGTCGTTGCCACCTGTCGTTTTGCAGTTCATGATGAGACTGCGATATCTAATTTGATCAATGACTTGAGTGAGACTTGGTATTAGTCCTTTGCAGTATATCTGAGACTGAAGCATGCAATCTTTGTAGTTCACTTGAGATTCATCGACCGGTCCATGGACCGTCAGGTCTCTGCATGGCGCCAAGACATAAGATGCAATCTCGCCGGGGCGCAGAAGCAAAAAGTAAAGCTCTATGAAGGCGATAAAGAGCGGTGACTTACAATCGTTGAAAGGCTGGCTTGGCTTAAATTGTGCACTTCATGTGAAACTCGCGCCCTTCCCGAGTCTCATCATGAACTGCAAATCGACAAATGCGCTCATTCAAGCCTGAGCATGTGACTGATCAACGATGGACAGAATCTCCGGCTTCTGCCGCGATGTTCTGCGCCAAAGAATTCTCTTGGTTCCCACCTTCGAGATGTAGCGACCGTCAGGCATTGCGCTGCTTGTACCAGCTTGCTCCATGGGATTGCTCGAAAAAAGCCTCACCAGCGCAGCCCTATCAGCCGCTGATAAGAGCGCCATCTGTGCAATCGCCGAGTACGAATTGTCGAAATTCGCTGTCGTCATTCGGAGTTTCCCTCACTCTATTAGATAGCAGCGCCCCGACTGAATCGCTAGTGGTCGCTCCAGGCATAGGCCGGGGGACTTCTGACCGTACTTTCAGGGTGCTACCGCTGCACCTGTGTCAGAGGCTCTGATCATGGCAACCGCCGCAACCCTCTTCGTCATCACCGTCCTGTCGGTGAACTCGCCAGCTGACACCGTCATCAACAAGGATCCGAAGACCAGGCACGACAACACGGTGCAGGAGTTCGTCGTCATGGTCCAGAAGCTGCCGTCCGCGAAGGCCTAGTACATGTCCGACATCATTGTCTCAAACTTCAACCAAACGTACCCCAACGTGTTCACTCTGGGCCGCGTGGAGAAGCAGCAGTGAGCGCCTGAAGGGGACCAAAGCGCGAAGCGTGGTAAAGATTCTCCAAAACAGAGTAACTTCTTTCCAAACCCGCAGAACGAAAGGCAAACGCATAGCCGAGGTCCTCGAGACCGGGTACCTCGGTGATCTGCCCCGTCACCCGGCGCTCAGCGACCTCCTTGGTGGCCGGCACGAAGGCGTGGCTCTGCTTAATGTTGCAGGCCGAGCACCGCTTTTTCGCCGCCACCGAGGCGATCGTCCTCATGTCGCCCTTGGTGCCAGTGGGGCTGAGGCATGATTCTTTTGTCCCAGGCCTATCGGCTGGCACCTGCCAATCGCGTCACCACTTTCGAGTATACAGGCATGATTGGGACGCCACTTTGGGGTTTTCTGTTGTTTGCCGAGGTGCCACGCGAAACGACTGTGCTGGGCGCTATGCTGATCATCGGCGCGGGCCTGCTTGCTCTCAGCAATGAGCGGCGTATCGAGAAACATCGACCTGCCTCGATTATTGCGGGGGCAAGCACAGAACAAACGAACGGCTGATCGTCTTATCCGGCACGATCGCTAACGAGCTCAAGACAAGGCCGCCCGCCGCGCAGGACCTCGTCGCCCGGCTCCGGCTGCGCGAGGGCGGTCGCACAGGCTGCGCCGTCGAGAGGTGATGTCCTCGTTGCCGGCTTTGGCAAACGGCTCGAACTCGAACGACTTCTGCGCAGGACCAGCACAACCGGGATCAATCTCGCCCGATCCAGCTGCGATCACGCGGGAGTGGATCGCCCGAAAAAACTGCATCGGTATCGAAGCCTTGCACATCATGGACTGCGACGCGCTCGAATTCGAAGATGGCAGCTTCGACGTCGTGCTTGACCCTTATCTATTGAGTGTTGTGCCATCACTCAAACGCATGCTCGTGGAGATTTGGCGGGTCACCCGTGTTGGTGGCGAAATGATCATCCTCAGTCATATCTTGGCAGAGCGAGGTCCGCGAGCGCGGATCGAGAAATGCGTGGAGGGCGCCGGCGGATGGCAAGGCTCGAATACCATTCGATCTACCTCACGGGCGCGGTGATCCCTGCAGTCCGCGGGCACACGGCCACAATCGTTCAGCGTCAACGCACCGATTTCGACACGCGGATTGTCGCGGTCACCAGCGGTCGTGCGACATCGGCCGGCGCCATAGCGATGCTGGCGGCGAAGCGGCTGGCAAAGAGATCCCGCAAGGCGCCGTCGTCGCCGAAGAGCGAAGGACCAAATGCCGCGATGAAGAAACCGGTGATAACCGATGCGAATTGGGCGGCGTCTGCAGTCTTTTGCCAACGCAACATCGCGGCGTTCGGGGTGGGGGCGATCACGAGCTCCTCAAGCTTCAGGTCTGGCAACTCCCCCTGGTCGAAGGGCGCGGTGAACTCGGCCCGGGGGCGGGGGCGAGAGGGAATGGTCATGGCCGCAAAGGCCTGAGGCTCGAGCTTGCCTTCGGACACCAGGGTCTCGAGAATGCGCTTGGCGAGGTCCATCATCGGTTCAAGGCCGGTGGCACCGGCCTCGTCGATGGCCCCGACCACCATGACGAGCTGACCGCCTGGCGTGAGTTCTCGTGCCCGGTTCTGTAGGAAATTGCGCCAGTCCGCAGCGGCCTGCCTTGCCAGGGCGATCCCCTCTTCGGGGGTGGCGAACATCGGCCAGATATGGTTGCTCAGCGTCACCGGCAAGGCGCTCATCCAATGAAGCGCAAAGGCGGACCAGCCCAAACAGAGACTTTCTGCCGGCAGGAGCCTTTCGTAAAAGGAGCGGCCGACGGCGGCTGAGAAGAGGTTCTCACGACCGCGCCTGTAGCTGTCTGGCGCTTCCTCCAGCATGACAAACAATGAAGTGAAGTCGCAACGCGGCAGATCGGTGTGCATGACGATCACGTCGCGTGGCTGCCCAAGGCGCTCACGCAGACGATCGATGGCCCTAGCCATCTGTCGCATGGAATTGTGCCCCTGGGACGAACCGAAATCCGCGATGGTCAATGTGCCTGACGGCAACGCAATCGCGTCCAGCGCACAAAGCAGAACGGCATCGGATTCCTCGGCTGAACGCCCCTGCAGCTCCGAATGCTCGTTGTAGTAGCCACGGCCCTCCATGACCGGTTCACGCATTTGCCTGCCCCCAATCAACCACCGGAAGGCGGATGCCTTGCCAAGTCATGATCCGCCAGAAAACAGATGGGAAGCGGCCCGCCGGCCGCTTCCCCTTGCATCAGGGAAAGCAAGACCCGAAAGCGCCCAGTCCATCCGCGACGTCCGGCGAACGGACGATCGATTGGCAGGCGGGGACCAGGGCACGATCGCTTGGCGCACCTGTTACTTGCAGTGTCGGGCTCCGTTCGGGCCACGCCAGCAATAATGACCGGGTCGACCATAGAAGCCGCCAGGGTAGGGACCGGTCCCATAGCGATGGCACGAACCATAGGGGCCACGATACCGGCCCTGACCGCATCCTTGAGCCGCCGGCACGATGAGCGAGGACGCTCCCGCGCCCAACGGTGCCGTAGGAACTCCCGCATAGGTTGGCGATGCCACCGCAAATGCAAATACTGCGAGTGCCAAAGTTTTCATCATGTCTTGGTGCTCCAATCTAAACACGCTGATAAGACAGTGCAGACGCAAGTTGATAACAGGACGAATATCACAGCGCCACTACACTACTTCGTGATTTCAGCCAGACTTCGCTCGATCGCCGAGAGATCGCTTTTCTGGTGACCGCCGCAACATACCCAACCGGCGAAACGAGCCAGGCGCCGCTGGTATCAGGTGGACTCCGCGGCATGCTCTCCATCGGGTGTGCAGCCGCGCGACCAAACCGGACGTCGCTTTTCCCGCCCCCATTACCGCAGAGCGCGGCGAAGCTCCGGCACCAAAGGGTGGGTCGGATACTATTCTTCGTCGGGCGCGGGGTCGGTCATGCCGGATGCGGAGCCGGCATTGCGCGGGCTCTCTGGGTAGCCTATCGAAACCTGCGTCATGGCGTCAGCAAAAGTATGCTGCACGGGAGCGAGGCTAAACGTGACATCCCCAACGACCCGGAAGACCGTGTTCTAGATGTTTCCTACCACCGTGCGACGCTCGAGCTGTCGACGGAGGTGACACCTCTGCTGGCTTTTTGGGCTTTCGATCCAGCGCGCCCCCTCCGAAGATTCGCATAACGGGGTTTATGGACAAGCTTGGTTTCTAGGTGGCACTTGGAGGTTCGGCGCTGCGGTCGCTTTGCACCCCGGTTGTTCGTTTTCTCCAGAGTTGAGCCCTATCGGTGGCAAACGCTAGGCTCGCAGCCAGGACCGATCGCTTCACCGCGCCGCGGCGTAGGGAAAGACCAGACGGCCGGACGCAAGTGCGTCGGGGCTGACAACGATCTGCTTCGAACCGTCCTTGATTTGATCGGCCTGATGGTTCTCGATGCCCTGGAATTGGACCTGAACGACGCGTGGATGCGCCCATTCGCCGTTCTTGCCAAATTTGACCTCGCCCATCACCGTCTCAAAGCTCGCGTCCCTCGCAAAGCTGGATAATGCCGCGTCATCGAGCCAGCCGGTCCCTTCGATCGCCTGCGCGACCACTTGCATCTGGGCATAGGCCAATGGCGCCATGTAGTGCCCCAGGAGATCGACACCCGCCTCGGCGGCGCGGGCGCGATAGGCGCCCAGGAACGCCTCGACGCCAGGGAACAGCATCTTGGAGACCGGCACCCAATATTCGTAATTGACGAAGCCGTTGAGCAGCGGACCGAGCTCGATCTTCACGGACGTGTTCTGTGGACCGATCATGCCCGCGCCGACCATCTTCGGCCGGAAGGGATGCCCATGGATGGTGCGGACAAGATCGATCGAATCCTCGAGATAGGAGCATAGGAACAGTAGATCGCAGTTGCTTGCGGCGACCGCGTCGAGGATCGGCATGAAATCTTTCGTCGAGAGCGGATAGACGGCCTCGTGGACGACCGTGAACCCGTATTTCTCAGCATTGGCCTTCGCACCGAGGATGGGATTTTTCGAGAACTCGGCATCGGCCGACAGCAGCGCCACGGTCGCGGGTCGCGGCGTCTGCTTGGCGGCGATCTCGAAGAAGCCCTCGGTGAGGGCCGCGTTCGGATCGGGGCCAGTCGGGATCATCGCGAAGTAGTTGGGATAGGCTAGCGAATTGTTGACGCCGAGCCCCATCAGCCCAACGAAGAAGCGCTCGCGTTCGATGATCACGGGCATGGCTGGCAGCACGGTATTGGTGCCGTAGCCACCGATGACCAGGTCCACCTTGTCCTCATCGAGCAGCCGCTTGTAGAGAACGGGCACGCGGGAAGCTTCAGCCCGGTCGTCATAGCAGATAAGCTCGACGGGTCGGCCGAGCAGGCCGCCCCTCTTGTTGACGTCTTCGAGCCAGATGTCATGAGCGAGCCGCGCCGATTGGCTGTTGCCCGCAAGTGGACCCGTCAGCGACAGGCAGTAGCCTATACGGATAGGCGCGGCCGCGGACATGATCAGGCGCCCGCTTGCGCGTGGGCGCCGAGAAGCTGCAGTTCCCAGGCCAGGGCCACACCCGCGGCTCCGCCATGCTCAATGACCACGCCAGCGACGCCGGTGGCCGTGTCCGCGCGCGCCCAGTCGCGCTGCCATTCGCCTAACACGGCCAGCCAGTTGATCGGCACGGCGCCGGCCTGAACCATGCGCCGCACGGCCATGTCATGGGCCTCCGCCGACACCCCGCCCGAAGCGTCGGTAACGATAAACACCTCATAGCCTTCGCCGAGCGCCTGAATCGCCGGCATGGCTAGGCAGATCTCGGTGTAAAGCGCAGCCAGCACAAGCTGCTTGCGACCGCTCTTGTTGACAACGTCAGTGACGTTGGGGTCTTCCCAGGTGTTGATGAAGGTGCGGTTGATCGGCTTCTGATCGGGGAAGACGTCGAGCAAACCCTTGATGATGTAGCCGCCACGCTCCTCAATCACCGAGGTGAGGATGGTTGGCACGTTGAACACCTTGGCCGTCTTGGCCAGACCGATAACGTTGTTGACGATCGTCGCCGGCTCATGGCTGTTTAGGTTGGTGAACTGATAGGGTTGGTGGTCGATCAATACGAGAATGCTGTCTTCGGGGCGCAGCAGGCCTTCGAGACCGATCTTAGGCACGGTAAACTCCTTGAGAACGCCGGGTGCGGCTCAGGCGGTGGGTTCGAGAAAAACGTACAGGGAATGGATGCGCCCGTCCTGGAAGTGGGCGACGTCCATGCCGTTGACGGCGGCCGGTCCGCCGGCCGGTCCGGCTCGCCAATGCAGTCGGCCGACATCGTGATGGCCGATGGCCGGTCCGGTCGCGGTGAAGCTGAAGGTGGGCGGCAGGCTGTCGAGCAGCGAGGTCACCGTCGCGGAGATCGCTGCGTGGCCGGTGACGGAGGTTTCCGGCTCATTGAGCACGGCGTCTTCGGCATAGAGTTCGCCGATCGCCTTCAGGCGTTTTACGGGATCGCGCTCACTGAATACACAAGCGAGATTGGCCCGCATAAGTCGATCATAGTCGAGCGATGGCATGGTCCTGTTTCCACTTTTCTAGCCCGTATTCTCAAAGGAAAGAGGGCCGCCGAACGCTCGCCGCAGCAGCGCTGGCCTGTCGGGTTGGACGAACTATCGCTGTGCGAAGGACCGAATGCACTGTTCGTTCCTACGATTTTCAGTCCGAAACCACGGCGGGATCCACGAAGATAAAGGGATCGGATGCGCCGGCCTTCGATCTCGGCGATATCCGTGCCGTCACGGCCGCAGGGCAATCTGGCGGTGCTGACCGCTAGTGCAAATGTCCGATGCCATGGTGGCCCAGCACCGCGCAGTCGGCGCAGAAACTGAAATCCTTGGGCAAGTCGGCAAGCAAAGCGGTCACCGCGCCTGAGATCGCCTGCTGTCACGTCCCCGATGTGTGCGCCTCAGGGAGCACCGCGTCTTCGGTATAGAACCCTCGGATCACCTCAAAACGCTGGACCGCGTCGCACTCCGAATACGCGCTAAAGATTGGCCCGTATCAGTCCGTCATAGTCGCCGGCCGCGTGCAAAGTCGCATCGCCAACCACGTTCTACAGGGAGGCCTCATCCGGTGAAAACATCGCCACCTTCGACCGGGCGCTTTCGACGGCGATGTCGTTCTGCCGCACGGTCCAGTGCTCGGCGAGCTTGCCATCCTCGACGCGAAAAATATCGATCACGATCTGAAGGTGAGTGGCCCATCCGTGCAGTCGCCCGTGCAGTGCGACGTAGTCGCCTTCGGCGATGATGATGAGACCCGGCTCATAGGAAACCGTGGAGGGAAGCTTCGCCACGATCTTGGCGAAAACCTGGCGGCCTTGGCGGAGGTCGGGATCGTGATGAATGAAGTAGGCGGCGTATAGACGTTCAACGGACAACGAGTCTTTGCGTTGGAACACCGAGGTGATGGCTTCCAGCACCAGCGTCTTGTTGCGTTCCTCTTTCGCAGTCATCACGGCGCCTTCCGGATTCGAACCTCTGAGGCGACGAGCGATCCAGTGAATGCCGGTTAGGCTGTGCTCGCCTTGTCGGTTCGAGGAATAGTGCCTGACGTACGCGCCGAAGGCACTGTTCGATCCTCCGATTTACAGTCTCTTTTCGCTTCGGAACCGAACTTAGCTTTTCCGGTCGTGCCGCCATGCCGCTGGAGTCGTGCCGATAAGTTTGCGGAACGTCCGGCCAAAATGGACGGAGTCGGCAAAGCCTGTGGCCTCGGCGATCTGGTCGAGTGAAGCGCGGGTATCAATCAGCATCGTCTGCGCGCGGCGGATGCGAGCATCGAGTTGCCAGCGGTAGGGCGCCATTCCGGTCGACGCCTTGAACGCATGGCTAAAATGGGACTGCGACAGACCCGCCAGCGCCGCCAGTTCGGCGAGTTCGACGCGTTCCGGCAATCGCATCTGCAAAAGGGCGATGACGCGCTGAAGCTGCCAGGGCGCGAGTCCCCTTTGGTCAGTGGCAGGTTCGGGCAGACTGGAAAAAAGACGCGCAACGATCGCCGCCGTCAGCCCGTCGCCATAGAGCTGCGTCGACGGGTCGGGATCATTCATGGCGCCCGCAAGCAGTTTGACCAGCGTCCAGATGCGATCGTCGGCGAAACGCACACGCGGCGTTGCGGCCAGGTCAGCGTCGAACCGCATGGCCAACCGCTCCCCGAGCACGTCAAGATCGAAGGTTAGGTTTGCGTCCCTGACGAAGCGGGCATTTGGGCTGTAACCCCACATCGCCATGCCAGCCGGCGCGAAGTGCATGTGCCGGGGCCTGTAAGGGATCGGACACGGTTGATCCTCGCGCACACGCGGTTCGCAATACCCTCCGACTTCCTCCAGGAGTACGCTGAGGCGCGCTTCAGTCGTATGGCGCAAAGGATGGAGGACACGGCCGGCGCAATAAAACTCCACCACATCGATGGACACGCCGTTCCAGGCGCGTTGCGACATCACGAGGTCGAGCACATTCTCCGGCAGCCCGTTCTTCTGATGGATTTGCTTGTCCAGCGGCGTCTACTCCTGGTGATACGATGGGAAGGTCAATTTTGATTCCAGGCCAAAGGGGTTGAAGCCTTGATGTCTTAGCACCGTCGACTGATCGCTTCATTCGGATCTCGCCAAGCGACGTTCGCAGAGTCGACAAGCGACCAATTATATCGGACATAGTTCTCATTGGGCCCCTCGAGCTGTGCAGCTCCGGATGGCGCTAGTTTGAGTCCATTAGGTTTCCGCATTGTTAGATATTCTGATGCGGTGCAGCAATGACGGCTGTAAATTGGGACCGACGGATTACCTCCGTAGGCGTGGGTGTTTGCAACGGTTGACGTGGTGCGAAGGCGCCCTAACGAATGCCGAGAGGACCTAAATGCCACCGAACCGGTCCATCAAGGATTGCGCGGCCGTCTCCGCAATCCAGGTGGTTATTTGCAAATCCTGGCCCATATGATCTCCGAGGGCCGTATTTGACCTCGCGCATAACTGCCCCTGGCGGGCCGCGGACGAATATCGCGTTCCCGTGGCGGAACTGAACTGCCCTGAAAACGTTGCATTCTGTCCCTGATATTTTGGCCTGTCAGCGGAGCGAATTCCAGCGTGGAGGGTTAAAATCATGGCTCTTCTTTATGCCGCGGAGGAAGTATCTTTAGCCGACTGTCCTTTCGGGCTTTTTGTGTGGCACGAGACGCTTGCACTCAAGACACTCTATCGTGCGCGGGATGGCGGCATTGTTGCTTACGTTGTTTCGTCCGGAGAATACTTCTACGGGGACGCTAGGCTATGCGACGAACTGGCAAAATTAATGGTTCGGCCGGTTATCGCAGCTGATGAGGAGGCCGTATCCGAGGACCACCTTTGGCTCTCACTATCGTCCCGGCTTAGCCACTCATCCGGCGATGGTTTTGGGGCCGCGCCAAAAGGCCAAAGGAGCTGAAACATTTCGTCCGCCTGCGGTTTCGCCGAAACTCTTTCGATCTTCGGTCTCGAAACGAGCGGCTGCCACAGGCCTGGATTCAGGCGAGTCCTTGTGACGAAATTCTTACCCTCTTGCGCTTCTTTGGCTCCCTACGAGTTGGGGAGGACGATTACCGACGGTCTTGGAGCACGCCGACGTACAACCCCGGTCTCGGATCTCACGATTAAGGAAAGTGCGACACCAATCGAACAACCGGCGCTATTAGATCGAGGGCTGGTGGCGACGTTAAGGGCTTTGGCGCCTGCGGCGCGTTGGGGATATGCTCGCAGGGTGCCACACTAGGGAACATATCACAGCGCCTCGTTGTTGCACCGCAACAAGCGGGGAACAAGCAATGCTGATACGCTACGGCTTCAACATCGAAATCGATATTTCTCAACCAACGCACATCATCACTCTCATGGATGTGTCGCCCGACCGTCGAATCAATCTTGTCAATGAACAACAACTGATCCACGTCGCAAGCGGTGAAATCGCCGAGCTTTACACCGATGTTTTTGGCAACACTTGCCGGCGCATCCGAGGGTTTCCAGGTACGGTCCAAATCCAGTCGGAAGGCATCATCGAGGACAGCGGGCGTCCCGATGAAGCGCCGCCCACACTTTACGATGTCTCAATCGACGACCTTCCGAACGACGCGCTTCAATTTCTGTTGGCAAGCAGGTACTGCGAGACAGACCTTCTAACGTCGACAGCGTGGAACCTTTTCGGTGGGATCAAAGGGGCTACGGCGAAAGTCCAGGCTATCAATGACTATGTCCATGGACGCCTAAGATTTGACTATGGGACTGCGCGACCAACCCGAACAGCCTGGGAGGCATTCAACGAAGGTCGGGGGGTCTGCCGCGATTTCACACACCTAGCGGTCACATTTTGTCGCTGCCTCAATATTCCTGCCAGATATTGTAACGGCTATCTGGGTGATATCGGCGTCCCGCCCGATCCCGCGCCGATGGACTTCAATGCCTGGTACGAGGCATATTTAGGTGGGAAATGGTACACCTTCGACGCGCGGCATAACATTCCCCGCGTAGGGCGTATCCTGATCGCACGCGGTCGCGACGCCATGGACATACCGATGCTTCACACCTTTGGTCCGCACTCTCTGCGAAGGTTCTCAGTAATCACGGAAGAAGCTTGGCCTGATCGTTGTCCTGATCCAGGGGGTTCGTAAGTGACATTCACGCGCACGTCCATATCAAGAAAGTCTGAGCGCGCACCGTGGTAAGAGCCAGACAAGGGCACCGCCTGCCGCGGTTCCCTTGCAACCGCCACTCTTATCAGGTCGCGATTGCCTACGATCCCGTTGGTCGGGTCAAACTCCACCCAACCGGCTCCGGGCAAATATACCTGGCACCACGCATGCGTAGAGCCACCTCCGAGATTTGTAGCGTGACCCCGTGCCGGGACGTACAGATAGCCTGTCACGAAGCGGGCGGCGAATCCAAGCGATCGCACAGCCTCCATCATCAGCAGCGCAAAATCGCGGCATGATCCGCGCTTGTACTTTAGAGTTGCCAGCGGGCTTTGCGTGCCGTGCTCGGTGCGTCGCTGGTAAGCAAAGGCTTCGCGAATGCCATAACACATGGTCATGAGCACATTGGTTGTTTTCGGACGATCGCTCGTGCTGACAAATTGCCGTGCCCAGTTTTGAAGTTCATACGCGTCTTCAGGAAACTGCTGCGCGATTGTGCTCGCCAAATCGGGCGCCTCTTCCGGCGAATAGTGAACGGGATAGCTAAGGGCTTCTTGATCAATGGTGAAGTGGGGCGCGGCGTCGGGGGTGTGATCGACAAGAAGATTTGTCTCGAACCGCAATTCCTGAGCGGTGCCGGAAAAGGACACTTCAGCCACGCAGTTCCCAAAAACGTCGTGAGACCATCGAATCGCGCTGTGGGTCGGCCAGACCCGCAAGGACGAGGAAATCAGCTTTTGGTCGAAGCTGTCACGCGGCCTGAACATCAAGCGATGTGCGTCAAAGGTAACCGGACGCCTGTAGCGGTACGTCGTCGTATGGATAATTCGATATAAGCTCATCGGTGTCGCGATCGTTCAAGAGCGGGACTAGCTTCGCAATCGATCCAGCTGGTCAAGTTGAGCCGAGCCTCGCAGTCCTCCGCCCGTATCCCTGGACTTCCACACTGTCGCCCACAAGCCTCAATCTGGTATTCACACGTGTTAATCGGCGTCGTAAATTAACCTCAGCTTCCGTACCATCATCAAATCCAAAGCGTCCCGACCGGCATTCAAATCAACTGCCAATTCACATACTGGTCAGACAAAGCCGACACTGTCCAAAATTGACGACAATTTAGGCCGACGGGGGGCGCCCAAATCGGAAGCATGGGGTCCACCCAAGGCAACCTGAGACGACAAGAGAAGTGGAACCCACGGTCGTTTTTGCCTTTCGGTAATCGAACGATGTCGTTCGGCTTGCGGCCGAGGACCGGCCGGGCAGCGAATTCGCATAACGTCGGTTATGGTTGTCGCTGCACTTACGGGCCTTGTCGTTTGCCTCGTGTGAGGCTATATGTTGCCTCATATGAACAGGGAATTTGTGATGCCCGCTCTGACAACTGCCGAGGTTCTTGGCCTATCCCCCAAGCAAGTTGTCTCGCCCATTGGCCTCATCGAGCAAATCGAAGGTGGCCTTCCGTTTGCCACGCTCGACCGAATTACCGGATTCTTGGCACCGGGTGATACCCAGTTTAAATACCGCTTTGTGCCACGTGCGACATGGTCGCGCCGGAAGGCAGCACACAAGCTATCGCTTGACGAAGGAACTAAGCTAGCGCGTGTGGCGAAGGTCTATACGGCGGCTGTTGACGCCTGGGGGAGCAAGGACGAGGCGCGCAACTTCCTATTCCGCGCTCACCCAATGATCAACGACAAGCTACCCATTGACGTAGTGATGAAGAGCGAGCTCGGTGCTGATCTGGTCATGGACATCCTGGGCCGGCTTAAATACGGCACTGCGGCGTGACCGCGCAGATACTCGATCGCATCCTGACCTGCTATCGCATCGGCGACCCCAACGGAGCTTATCCTGTTTTCGATGCTACGGGCTCAACGATCGCGCCCGGGCGTTGGAATACGTCCCGGAGCCCCATGATTTATACCAGCGAGCACTATTCAACCGCACTGCTTGAGAAATTGGTCCATGGCAGTGGGAGGATGCCTCTAAATCAGCATTGCGTGACCGTCACTATTCCTAGCGGCTTGAGCTATGAAGTTTTCCCTGTGGCAACATTGCCAGGCTGGGATAGACCCATCGCCGAATCTAGCAAGGCGTACGGCGAAAAGTGGTGCGGTGAGAAGCGGAGCCTTGTGGCAATCGTCCCTAGCGTAGTAGCTCGCCGCGATATGAATTTCCTCATTAATCCGGCGCATGCTGAGTTTAAGCACGTCAGCGCGAGCCTACATGAGCCCGTATACTGGGATTCTCGTTTATACGGGATATGACAGCTTGATTGTCTTGAACGCCAAGCTTCCGCCAACCCTATGCTGTTCCCTCCCTCAAGGCCGGGACTGCGGCCTTTTATTAGACTAGGCTGCGTTCCTCTCTCCAACCCACAAAATGCTCCTGGGCGGGCAACATGTCCGCTCTCAATCAGACTCGTTAGTTGGTCGCGGCCGCTGCGGCAGACTGCAGGGTCCTCTGGAATTCGCATAACGGCATTTATGAGAGCTCGCGGAACCTCGCCTACCTTGGCCATAGGCCTGAGTGCGAACGGAGTTGGGTCAACGACTTTGAGCCCATGTGGGACATCACCGACCTCAACCATTGCGATGCATTCCGTCAGTTGCGAAAGCGCGATATTGAAAAGGCGCTAACATCGCGGTCGGTTTCACCGCGGCAGATCAGATCCGCCGTGATACGTCCGACCAGGGGACCGAGCGTGTAGCCGTTTGACGCGACGGCGTTGAAAAAGCCGGGAATGCCGGGATTCTCACCTAGAATTGGGGCGCCGTCGATATTGACGTTCATCGCAGCCCAGCTGCGGATGATATGAAGCTTGCGCAGGGCCGGGACGACATGCTGCGCAACCCACAGATTGCCTTCCAGACTGGCCCGTAGGGGCCTGGGATGATGATGGATCGGATCCAGCCCGGCCGTCCAGCCGCCTCCGATGATGAAATTGCCATTGGCCGCCTGCTTGAGCGTCAGGTGCCGGTCGGCATGGGCGACGAGGCGCGAGACAAGCGGCTCGACGGCCTCCGTGACCACCATCTGGAGGGGTGCGCCGAACACTGGAACATCGGTCCCCAGCATGCGGCCGATTTGCGAAGCGAATGCGCCGGCCGCATTCACAACCACGCCGGCACGGATAGAACCGCGCGAGGTGTGGACAACGAAACCCGCCGCGCCGCGCTCGATGGCCATGACATCCACCCGCTCGAAGAGTTTCGCGCCAGCGGCTGTTGCTCCCTCCAGCACGCCCTGTGTTGCGATCAACGGATTGATCTTGCCCTCCTGGGGACAAAAGGCAGCGCCAAGAAAGCCGTCGCTGAGGGCCGGCTCGAGACCACGTAGCGTGGAGGCGTCGATCATCTGGCAATCGATGCCGTGCGCCTGCTCCACACGGGTCTTTTCGACAAGGAAGGCAAGATCGCGCTGGTTCTCGGCAACCATCAGACCGCCTGTTATCCTCATTTCGAAGTCGCGGTGAAGCTCGCGTTCGAGCTCGGCCCAAAGTGCGATGGAATCGCGTTGCAGCGGCAGGGTTCGGGCTGCCGGCGATCCGCCGCCTTCGGCCCTGGCGCCATGATCGAAAGAAAGGAGCTGGGCGTGCAAGCTGCCGGCATTGCCGCCGGATGCGCGCGCATTGGCATATCCGCGGTCCAGCACGACGACTTCCCGCCCATGACGAGCGAGGAACAGGGCCGTGGAGAGCCCCGCAATGCCGGCGCCTATCACCAAGACCGAGACCTCCGTGAAGGGCAGCGGTTTCGAACCGGCGACCGAGGCCACGGCCGGAGGCAACAGGGCGCGCCGGTGACCCGCCCATTCCGGCTTCTCCACGGCGAGAGCGGCGAGGGGGATCGGCCGCAGCGGCATCTGAGGCGCTGGGAACTCCGTTTCCAGGGTGGGGCCACCAAGGAGCTGAGCGAGCCGGGGAATACAATAGCGTCCCTGGCACCGCCCCATCCCGGCTCTCGTCAGCCGCTTGAGGGTTGCGATATCCGCGACGTGTTCGGCTTCGATGACCCGGCGCAGGTTGCCCAGGCTCAACGTTTCGCAGCGACATACATGGGTGTCGTCGCCGACTCTCGACAATCCTGGCTCGGGCGCCGCGAAGAGCTTCCACAAAGCACCCTGAAAACGTCGGTTGCGGGCGAGGCGGCGGCGCGACGCGGCGTCTTCGCGCGTTTGGCGGCCCAGCCGGCGCACGGCTTCACTCGCCGCGAGGCGAGCTTGCGCCATGGCGACCTGCGCGCCGCCGAAACCACCCGCTTCACCGACAACGAAGACATCGTCAAGCGAGGTCGCGCCGGCATCGTCACGCTTCGTTTCTGCACGTGGAGGGCCGTCAGCCTTCACTACATGGGCGCAGCCAAGCAGGCGGACGAGTTCGTTGGCCGGAGAAAACGCCTCACCCACGCCAACCGCGTCGACGGCGAAGACCCGTTCACGGCCCGCTGCATCCACAAGCACGGCATTTTCGGCCCGTACTCCGCCCTCGACCCTGGCGAGACGGTGACCCCAATGCACGGTAATGCCGCGGCGAGCAAGACGGGAGAGATGGCGCAGCCCCGCCACTGCCAGCGTAGCGTCGGCCGCCATCAGCTTGAGGGCCGCCCTCGGCCGCGTCCAGGGCGGCGGCGCGGCCTCTGCGACGGCGATGACCTGCGCGCCAGCGTGGGCGAGCTCGTCGGCGACCTGCAGGTTGAGTGGGCCATTACCGGCGATGAGGATGCGCTTTCCTGGCAGGACGCCATGACTTCGAAGCAGAGTCTGGCAGGCGCCGGTCGTGACCACGCCGGGCAGCGTCCAGCCAGGGAAGGTGCCGGGTTGCTCGAAAGCTCCCGAGGCGATGATCAATATCTTCGGCCTCAGATAGCTGGCTCGACCCTCATGGAAGAGGCCGAGCACAAGAACGCCGTCCTCCCTGAACGCTCCCCAGATCAGCGTCTGGCTGCGGATCTCGACACCAAGCGCGCGGACCGAGCGGATCAGGATCGAGCCGTCCTGAGATTGGCGGTCGCTGAAGCGGGGTGTCAGGGCTGAGCCGCTCGCGGGTTGTTTGAAAAATTGGCCGCCCGGGGCTGGCCTCTCGTCGACGATCAATACCGACGCGCCCGAGGCACCGGCGACCTCGGCGGCTGCGAGGCCGCCAGGGCCCGCGCCGACAATCAGCAGATCCACCGTCTCCTCCAGCAGCGGGCCTTCGGGCGAAGGTGCGGCATCAACCAGGTGATCGCCGAGGAGGAGTTTCGAGGGCTGGCGGCCCACCTTCATCCCGGCCGTTACCTTGGTCATGCAGGCTCGTACCCCGGCCCGACCGTCCGCAACGACGAGGCAGTCGTGACACACGCCCATACCGCAATGGAGGCCACGCGGTTCGCCGTTGCGGGCAAAGGTCTGAGCAACCTCACCATTGGCCATCAGGGCCGCGGCGATCGTCTCGCCGGCGGCCGCCGTGAGGGCGCGCCCTTCGAACTGAAAGGTGAGCATTTGGCCAGCGGATGTCGGCAGCCGAGACATGTGCTTTCAACTGAGCCCCGGAGAACCCGTGAAGGCTCGGTGGTGCCAGCCTGCGGCATACGCCCTGCTACCATTCACTTTATCTGCTCCACCTTCGGCAGGCACGTTGATCACAGGGCATAATGCAGATTGAAATCGTTGACGAGCTTCCGCATTTGCGCATCGGCGTCCGCTGGCAGGGGGAGCCTCGGCGGTTGCGGCAGCCCGGCGGCAAAGCCCATATGGGTCAGCAGCGCCTTGGTGCCGGCAACATAGCGTTGGCCGCCCACCGCTTCGATCACGGGGAGCCACTTCAAATAGAGCATGCGGGCCTCCGCGATCCTGCCCTCATCCGCCACGAGTTCGAAAAGCCTTGCCAGCGGCGCCGGAGCGACGTTGGACGCAACCGCGACCCAGCCCTGTGCTCCCTCGACGAAGGATTCGAAGCCGAGAATTCCACCGAACACTGTCATGCGGTCGCCGGCAAGACGGATGATGTCGCGCACGCGCGTCACCTCCAACGTCGATTCCTTGATGTAATCGCACCCCTCAATGGTGGCTAGGCGTGCGACGAGCGATGGCCTGAGATCGACATTGGCCGTTGCCGGGTTGTTGTACACCATGATCGGGATGGAGATCGCGTCGGCTACGGTCTTGTAGTGGTGGTAGAGTTCATCCTCCGTCGGTGTCGAGTAAAATGGGGGAATGATCATCACGCCGTCGGCGCCGAGGTGCTCGGCTTCACGGCTCAGACGGACAACCTCCCGGGTGTCTTCGGCACCGGTTCCCAGCAGCACTGGTACGCGGCCGGCAGCCGTGCGGATCACCGTCGCTGCAATGCCATGTCGTTCTTCTTCCTGGAGGGAAAGGAACTCTCCTGTTGAGCCGAGGGGAATGAGACCGTGAATGCCCTGGCGGATCTGCCATTCGGTAAAGTCGGCCATTGCCTTAAGATCGATGCGGCCTTCGGCGTCGCAGGGCGTGATCATGACGGTGAAGGTGCCGCGAAATGTCTTGCTCATGATGTCTTTCACACGGGCTTCGCCGTGCCATATCGTTGGGTTTGCAGGAAATAGAAGCCGTTGAGGTCAGCGCTGCTCCGTCGCGGCCCCCATCTGCTCGTAGGCGCGGCCGAAGCGACGCTCGATCGCACGCTGCACGAAGTCCCAAGCCGTCGTCATGGCGAGGTAGTAGAGCGCGGCAACCGTGAAGAGCTCCAGGACCATGAAACGCTCCTGGATCAGCACTTGCGTACGGCGCAGGAGCTCCTCCATCGAGATGACGGAGGTTATCGATGTCGTCTTGAGAAGCCCGTTCACCGAATTGCCGATCGGCGGCACAATGATGCGCAGAGCCTGGGGAAGAATTATGAGGCGCATGACCAGTGCGTTGCGCATTCCGAGCGCCTTTCCGGCGTCGCTCTGTCCAAAGGGGATCGCAGCAATGCCGGCTCGGATGATCTCAGCCAAATAGGCGGCCTCGTTGAGCGAAAGGCCAATCAGAGCGGATTCGATCACTGACAGCCGGATGCCGATCTGGGGCAGCCCGGTATAGATGACGATGAGCTGCACCAGAAGCGGTGTCCCCCGAAATAGCCAGACATAGAAGGCCGCTGCGAAGGAGACGATGCGGAGCCGCGACAGTCGCATCACGGCAAGCAGGAACCCGATGGCAAAGCCCGCCGAAATCGAGGCGACGGTCAGCCATAATGTGGTGACAGCGCCCTCCGCCAGATAAGGGTTGGTGAGATAGTCGAAGAAGCCTGGCCAGTTCCACCCTTGCATCGCTGTCTCCCAAGCGGTTGCAGACGGAGCGGGACGACCGCTCCGTCAGCCGATACGGCTTCACATGTCCGGACCATGAACGGCGAAGGCATCGGGAAAGGCCGGGACGCCGTAGGCGGCGAAAAGCTTGTCGTAGCTGCCGTCCTTCTTCATGTCGTCGAGCACGCCCTTGACCGCGACGGCCAAGGCCTTGTTCTTGAAGGCCAGTGCGACGGGTGCAGGATAGAGCCCGCTGATGGCACGCGTGAAATCACCACGATCCTGATACGCCTTGGCGACTCCGTCGATCGATGTCACCGCGTCGACCTGGCCGGCCTTGAGCGCCTGATAGGCGACCGCGAACGTATCGAAGGTACGGATGGTGAGGCCCTGCAGCCCCTTGGCCTTGAGGGCTGTGTCGAGGGCATGGGTCTGCGCCTCTTCGAAACCACCGATCTCGACGCCCACCGTCTTGCCGGCGAGATCGTCGGTCTTGGTGATCTTGCCCTTGTCCTGATTGGCGATCGAGATGGAGATCGCCTGGTTTTCGTAAGGGATCATATACATCAGCTTAACGCGCGCGGGCGTGAAGAAGATGCCTGTGTTGATCATGTCCCAGCGGCCGCCCTGCAGACCGGGGACCATCGCATCGAAATCGATCTTGACGTAATCGGGTTTCAGGCAAAGTCGCTTCGCGATTTCAGTGCCGAGCTCGATGCGCATGCCTTTCAAGGCGCCGGACGAGTCGACGAATTGCAGCGGCGGCAGCGTCGGGTTGGTCGACATGGTCAGCGTGCCGCCTGCGATTAGATCGCTCGCCGCGACCTTCGGCTGGCAATCGTCGGCCGATGCGATTGTTGGCGCGATGGCCAGTGCTCCCGCGAAAAGCGATATCCACAGTCCAAACTTCAGAACATTCATGGTCCCACTCCGGTTCTGGATGTCACCAGGCCGCTTCCGCCTCGCACGGACCGAGAGGGGCGGCTCGCTCGGCGGTCGCCGAGTGGCATTCTTTTGGTATACCACTTGTTGCACGCAAATTAAGCACGCGCAAGTGTTAGGCAGAATTTATGGGAGCGGAGGGTGCGCTGATGTCAGAGGCCGTCGAGGATGCGCTTTCTGACGTTCCGAATGTGCTCGGACATCGCATCGCGCGCCTTCTCGGCGCGGCCCGTCGCTAATGCATCGAGGATGCGGCCATGATCGTCCAGCCCTGGCTTGCGGCGCGGCGGCACCATCTGGCGCTCGAAGATCTTCGTGTAGCGTCGCATCTCGCGGATGAGCTTGCTGAGGAAGGGGTTGCCGCTCCTTTCGGCAAGGAGTTCATGCAGCAGATCGTCGAAGCGCCAGTGACGCCCTTCCAGTTCCGGGCCTTCGTCCGCATCGAGCGCGGCAAGCTCGCCGCGGAGCATGTCAATATCGTTTGGCGTGAGCGAGCGCACCGCGAGGCCGGCGGCCTGGGGCTCGATCATCATCCGTACGTCGAGACTGTGGAGATAGTCCTGAAGGGTGATAACCCGGACCGACAGCAGGCGGTCGGTCAGCCTGACGAGAAGACCTTCGCCTTCGAGCCGGCCGAGTGCATCGCGCATGGGCGTACGCGAGACGCCCATCGCTTCGGCCAGCTTGCGCTCCTGAATGACAGAACCGCCGGCCAATTCATGGGAAAGTATCTTTTCGAGTACGGTGCGATACGCCGCATCGGCAAGCTTGCCGTCTCCTCCTGTACTCATCGAGCACCATTCCGTCTTGGCGCAGGTGCTTCAAGATATCCTAGTCGCATGGGCGTCACCTTCCTTCCAGAATGTCAGCCGCTCTCTGGGGTGTTGAAGTATGCCACTCCTCGGATTTCACCAAGTGCCGCACCATACTCGATGATGAGAGCCCGCCGAATTCAACACGTGCCGCCACTGGGGACCGGATTTCAATCTACATATTGCCGCTTGGACCGAGTCGGAGTGATTGGGGTCAGTGCTTCGGCTAAGAGCGCGTCAGCCCGTCATTACGAGACCTGTGCGCGGATAGGTTTTAGCGTTGATTTTGTTTGTTTTTTTATCGATCTGAGCTGCCGGCGTCCCGCTGAGAGAGGTTGCGTTCCCATCGAGATCCGATCGGCAGGGATGTCAGGCGCAAGCCAGGATTGAGGAGCAGCGTTTGATGTCATAGGCGATGGTGGTGAGGCGGATCTGCAAGCCTGCCTTGGCCAGACCGCGCCATCGCATGCGGGCAAGACCGTAGCTACGCTTCCAGGTGCCAAAGATTTTCTCGATGCGGCCGCGGATGCGCTGGATCGGCTCGTTCCAGGCCTTCAGACGCCGGGCCGTTTCCGCTTCGTCCCGGCCCTGTTGATTTCCACTGAGAAGTGACCCAGTCGGAGGGGATTTTTCCATCGAGAATTGGCTCTGACTCACTTTTGATGAAGTTGAGGCAGCGACTGGCGTTGGTTTCGCAAAGTGAATCAACGCGATGGCTTCAACCTTGCACGCCTCAACGTTTGTACCGCCGGGATTTGTGGTCGACCGGGTCGACCGGGACGATGCGCTCGTCTTCATCACGGTCCATTCGGAGTCTGACAACAGCCCTTGCCCCGCCTGCAGGACGAGATCGAGACGTATCCATAGCCGCTACTCTCGACGGCTGGCTGATCTCCCGCTGTCAGGCAGGCCTGTTAGGCTTTTTGTCATCGCTCGGCGGTTCTGGTGCGACAAGGTTCTATGCAGCAGGCGGATTTTCACCGAGCGCTTCGACAACGATGGGCTCGCTCCCTGGGCAAGGCGAACTGGGCGCCTTGATCTGATTGTCCACCATCTCGGGCTTGTGCTAGGCGGCCGACCGGCGGCAGATTTTGCGCGCAGGTTGCAGATACCGGTAAGTAACGACACCATGTTACGCGTCGTCCGGCGCAAGGGCAGCCCACGGATGGTTCCGCCAACCATTATCGGCATCGATGATTGGGCGTGGCGACGCAATCAGCGCTACGGGACGCTGATCTGCGATCTGGAGAGGCGCAAGACCATCGCCCTTTTGCCTGATCGCGAACCCGCGACGGCCCAGGCCTGGCTCGCCGAGCAACCGCAGATCGGTATCGTCGCTCGTGACCGAGGTGGAGGCTATGGCGTGGCCGCCGCCAAGGCCCTGCCGGCAGCGACGCAGGTTGCCGATCGCTGGCACCTGATGGAAAATGCCAGCACCGCCTTTCTGGACGCGGTGCGCAAATCCATGCGTTCGATCCGAACGGCCCTCGGGGCCGCCACGATCGATCCTGATCTGCTCACAGCAGCCGAGCGGCTGCAGTATGAGGGATATCTTCGCCGGGAAGACGCCAATTCCGCCATTCTCGCCCTGGCGAAGGAGGGCAGCCCGATTATGGAGATCGTGCGGCGCACGGGACACAGCCGCGGCCTCGTGCGCAAAATACTGCGAGGACAGCGTTCGGATATCTTCCGGCTTCGGGAAAGCTCATTGGAGCTTTATCTCCCTTGGCTAGACGCCCAATGGGAGGCGGGCCATCGCAATGGTGCCAGGTTGTGGCGCAAGCTCAAGGAACAAGGCTTCAGAGGATGTCTGCGGGTCGTGAGCGAATGGGCCGCACGGCGCCGGCGCGCCGACAAGGTCAATGGCGATATCTTGCGCCGCGCGCCATCGGCGCGGACCATTGCCCGCCTGCTGACTATCGGCCGCGATGGCCTTTCCAAGGCTGAAACCGTGACGGTTGCTGCCATCGAGAGAGGCGTGCCGTTGCTCGTCGAAGCACGAGAAACCATCGGCGCCTTCCAGGCCATGATCCGCAAGAAGGCCTTGGCCGATCTCGAACCCTGGCTTGAGCGGGCCCAATCAAGCCTCGTTGCCTCCTTCGCCCAGGGCGTGCTGAAGGACCGCGCGGCTATCAGCGCCGCGATCGCTTTGCCGTGGTCCAACGGGCAGACAGAAGGCCAGATCACGAAACTCAAGCTTGTGAAACGGCAGATGTACGGACGCGGCAAAATCGACCTGCTGCAAGCGCGTGTAATCGGAGCCGAATAGGCCCAATCTTCATCAAAAGTGCGTCAGAGCCAAAATTGGACGCCGATTGACACCACATACCTGATACGAAACAGGAACATCCCCTTGACGCAGCCTTCTGGCTCGGCTAAAGGATGTTACCAAGTTAGTAACACCTGATATTCATATATGATTACCAAATAGGTACCGCATGGAGGTTCTGGCCAAAGGTAAGCTCGCGGCATCGCTTGAGAGCGAAGCTGCGTGCCAGAAGCAATATGGCCGCGACATGATGAAGAAAATCATGCTGCGCCTTGCTGAGCTGCGTGCGGCTGATGCGCTGGCAGATTTCTGGCCGCCAATGTCAGGGCCTGAACGTTGCCATGAATTAAAAGGCCAACTTGCAGGCACCTTTTCGATCGATCTGAAACAGCCCTATCGACTACTATTCCTGCCAATCGAAGAGAATGCCCCGAAGGACCGCTCCAATGAGCAAGAACGGTGGGCATCGATAACGAAGATCGAAATCGTAGCAATTGAGGATACTCATGGATAGCGATCAGCAAGCTACTCTGCTTCAGCCGACGGCTGTCCCGCATCCTGGCGAGGTCGTGGCAGATTATCTTGAGTTTCATGGTTGGGCGCAACGCGACCTTGCACGGCGTACAGGCCTCACGCCAAAGACCATCAGCGAGATTTGTAATGGAAAGGCGCCAATTACGGCAGCGACGTCGCTTGCCCTGGAGAAGGTGCTTCAACGCCCCGCACATTTTTGGCTCAACCTTCAGCGTCGATTTGACGAAGCTGAAGCAAGGAACTTCCAGCTCGCGCAGTCCGCTCAATGGTCGAACTGGGCAAGAAAATTCCCTCTGAAGGAGATGCGAAAGCTCCACTTTTTAAACCCTGCGCAGTCTGAGGTGGACGCGTTGCTCCACTTCCTCGGCGTTTCATCTCCTGAAAGCTGGGATGCTGTGTGGAATGCTTCTCGCGTCGCATTCCGACAAACTCGAAAATTCGCGACTAGCATCGAAACGGTCTCGGCGTGGGTCCGCGAAACGGAGCGTGTCGCGGCGGAGCTTCAGACGGCGGATTTTGATGAGCACCTACTCCGCGCGTCGATCGAAGAATTGAGGCGCCTAACCAGAACACGAGCCGATGAGATCATGGAGCCAGTCCAGAAGATTTGCGCGGCGGCAGGGGTTGCTGTGGTCTGGGTTCCAGAATTGCCTCACTGTGCGATTAGCGGCTGTGCACGATGGCTCTCCGACAGGAAAGCCCTCATTGCTCTAACGCTTCGGTACAAAACTGATGATCAGATGTGGTTTACGTTTTTTCACGAAGTAGGTCACGTGCTTCTTCATAGAAGGAAGCGATCATTCGTCCTGGATAACGCGGCCGATAATCTTGCGGATCAGGTCATTGATCCTGAAATGCAACAATATGAGAGCGAGGCCAATCAGTTTGCTGGCGACACATTGATTCCTCCTGCTGCTCTGGGCGAGTTCGTGCGGAAGAATAGCTTTACGAACGAAGACATTCACGCCTTTGCAGAAGCCATCGGCATCGGTCCGGGTATCGTTGTCGGCCGATTGCAGCGTGAGGGTCTATTGGCGCGTCATCAAGGAAACGCCCTCAAGCAAAAGCTCGCATGGCAGCTCGCTGAGGATAATGACCAGACCTGGGGGCAATGATGATTGGAAAAATCTTCATAACCAGCAGCGGCTATGATCCGCAGCTTGGGAAGCATGTAAAGGACCCTTATCTCGGACCAAACGCCAGCCTCGGCGCTTGTCGCCCCGATTTAAGACGACAGGTCAAAGTAGGTGACCATTTGTTCGTGATATCTGGAAAGCTTCGCAATGTCCGCCAATTTGTGATGGGCGGCTTCGAAGTTGCACAGAAACTCGATGCCGTACAAGCATATGAGCAGTTTCCTGACCAGCGCCTTCGAATGCGTGACGACGGTCAACTGACTGGGAACGTTATCGTCGACGCAAGCGGCGCACAGCATAAGCTCGACACTCATGATCCAGCGACCTTTGCCAAGCGCACTCCGAATTATATCGTAGGCACTAAGTGTATTTCCTTGGTCGATCCGGCGGAGATCGCACTCGGTCGCGAGCAGACACTCGATATGCTTCGGGAAATCTTCAAGAACAACGGCGGATCACCGTTTGAGATCGTCGGTCATTACGGCTCGAAGTTGACTGAGGACCAAGTCATTAGGCTGCGTGAATGGTTGCTTTCGCTGAAGAAAGTCACCAAGGCGGCTTAAGATTCCCTAAGAAGGTGAAGCCATGGGACAGCTCGACACGTTCAACTCGCCAACAAAGACGGCGTCCGAGCAGGTGGGCGGTTGCGATATTGCGCCTGTCGGAAAGCGACGGGATGGTGGCACGCGGTACTGGTGCTTTACACACAAAGCTGATGCCACGGCAAAGTACGGTCGGCCCACGATTTCATGTCGAGCGGCGCATCTTCCACCGGTTTTGCCTCATGAAATTCTCGATCTTGATCTCGACCAATATCCTGGCGGAGTAGGCCTGTGGGGTGCTGTTCCACCGGTCTACGATACGACTCGCCTCCCCTTGGATTTGGGAATCCATGTTCACGCGCGGACGGATTCCGCCGGGGACAAAGATATCGATGCCACTTACCGGTCAGTTAGGCTGCTTGGCCATCAGGTTCCTACGGAGGGCTTGCTGATTTCTGGAATTGATGCTGTGTACTACATGGTCAGCAGTGTTTTCGGATTCGATATACGCGACGTCCGGTGCACCCATTGCGGATATCCGCATCTCGATAAAGACTGGTTCAGTATCCACCCCCACCGCCGTCATCTGTGCGAAGGTTGCGGGAAGACCTTTCGCGACACTGTTGTAGGGATTGGAAATCCTATTCGTGCAATACAAGAAGCCTTAGGGTTTCTACCGCGGCAGCCTGTTCAAGCACCAAAGGTCCTCTCGCTACGACAGAGTGATTATCCCGGGGGCATACAAGTCTGGGGTTCGAACGCTGCGATCATTTGGTCCTCTGAGAAGGCGGAGGAAGAGGGAATCCATGTACATGCATACAAGGCGAACGACGAAATAGCCGATCCGGACGACACCTTCTCGGCCGTCGAGATAGACGGTGTGCCATTGGATCCCGCAATGGTCCGTACGCTAATGGCGCAAAATTCGTTGCCGCATCTCGAAGCGCGTGTAGTCCCCCTCAAATGCGACCATTGTGAACGAATGGAATTCAGCTGTGGCGAGCAAGCCTTTACTCCGATCGTCGGTCGCATTTGCTCAAAATGTCAGGGCGAACTCAGTCGCCCAACTCGAATGCGGCGAATAATCGGAAATCCGTTGATAGCCGCGCTGGAGCAATTGTCGGCAAGTGCACCGCGAGTTCCACAAAAGCATGTTACGGGCCTGCTGTCAGAAACGTTATGAGTCCGCTTCGCCCTTGATTGCTGGTTGCGGTCAAAGGCCGAGATGGTGGTGGCGCACGGTGCGCGCTGAATATCGGAAGTATCTGGGTGGTCACATGCGGGCTTGGTCATTCAGGGGTCGCTCGCAGCAACCGACTAAAAGGATCGGCTTGCTCTCGCCTTATTGTTCAGTGCGCTTCGTTGCTTCTACGATTATCGGAGGCTTCGGCCGATCCCAGACGAACGGAGGCTCAAGGGTACCGCCGGTCGACCGCAGCACGACATACCCTTTCGGCAACTTGTCGGCAACTATCCATCGTTGACTGTTGGCGCTTCTTACTCTGAGCTGTCCTCACCGTCTAAAACGTTTGTGCAACGAGCCGGCAATTCTTTGGTGGGGCGTGCTCATTATCGCGCCGGTGTTCCGGCAGCGAAACGCTCTCGGTGGAAACCGACGCTCGATTACAAACGGATCGACTAATTGCTAAGCCAAATGTAGATCGCCAGAGTTGGGGTTATCGAGACGACATGAATGACGAACATGAAGGTGTAAGTATCCAACCCGGTGATTGGGCGGCTTGGGTACGACAGCTGCAGGCTTTTATTACGCGCAACCCAGACATCTTCGGTGGCGCTGACATCTTCAATCTAGATTTCGGAGCGTCGATAGCCCGTGCTGGCATGTTGGCGGCAGTGCTGACAGGTTTGGTTGACGAAGAGCGACGGCGGGCGGTGCGTCGCTTCATTGTGGTGGCGCCGCCTGGAACAGACCGAGCCAGTGCAATCGACAAGGCTTGGACTCAGTTTGTTGACAGCTTCGAAGTGTTGGCTGAGCGTGTTCTCCAGCCGCGAGAAGTCGAGGCCCTCAAACCCCGCTTGGACCTCATGGTCGCGGCCGACCGGCGCCATAGTTCAGTGCTCGACATCATCGCTGCGCAGAACGAACGAGTAGGCGTTATTGTCACCGAGGCCGCGGGCTATCGGGATGATTCGATCGAGCCTTACGTCCCGCCCGGCGCTAAAACGCCGCTCCAGGCTGAAGACGTTTGGGCTCCACAATTGCACGCGCTCGCCGCCGCCGCGACCAGACTGGCCGGAGAGAGAGCGCTCTATGTGGCTCTCGATGCCGACAAACTCAGCCCGCGTCGTCAGGCGCTTTCAGATTTGCTTCTGACAGTCGAGGGCTGCGGCGTCATGGGGTCGAACAGCGACGAGGATCCCGAAACGATCCTAGCTGCGCACGTAGACCAATGGGACGCGTGGATCCAGGAAGGTAGACTGGGCCAGGCGCTTCAGGGCGTCGGAGCTCTGCCGCCTTCGCTCGACCGGCAAAAAGCTTATTTGCGTATCCAACTGCTCTATCGCGCCGGTCACATTGAGCAGGCGCTTCAGGCCGTCCGAGAGCGGATGGAGCTAGACGCTAAGCTGGATCCAAGCTCGCGCGTCAAGCTCGCCCGTGTGGCGCAGGACGCAAACGCCTCTGGCCTTGCGTCCCAGCTTCTGGCTCCCGCTATTGATGAGCTGGACGGCCGAGAGGATTTGGAAAGCGCTCTGGCCACAGCGCAGGATGGAGACTTGATCGACATTGAAGAGAGGAGTGCCAGGCGGCTTGAAGCGCTCTTTCCGGGCAGCGTCAGCTTGCAGCATCGACAGTTAAGGCAACTAGTCGAGAACCGAGATTACGCCGGGGCGGCGATTTTCGAACGGGAGAAGTTGAGAGACGAAGCGGGCGCCGCATTCTACGAAGTCCTGGCCCGTCGCCTGATCTCAGATGAGGTGCCGGACTATCACACGTTAATCGCCGAGGCCGGGAGCGACGGGGTTCTGGCCGACGCCTATCGCATGGCGTGCGTCAGCGACGCCCTCTCTCGAAAACTTTTGGTCCACGCCCTCGAGCTAGTTATACCGCTACCCTCGACGCCTAAACAGTCGCTCCGCGGGGAGCGATTGCTTCTGCAGACGCTTGAGGCTCTGTTGTTAGTTTCGAGTAGAGACGGAGGGTGGCCAGTCTCGCGTGGTCGCTTTCAGACAGCGGTTCTCATGCTAATCGAGCGGTTAGCGGCGAATCCCAATAATCATGCGCTCCGAATCGGACTTGTAGAACTCATGCAGCCCGCCATCGCTGGAACAGTCGGATTAGCCTTGATGGCGGCGCTGGTGCTTCAGCTCGCTTCCCGGCCAATCGAGCTGCGGAAGGGTAAAGCGCTGGGAGGATCCGGCATGAGCTGGCTAATGGAACGCAAGCCGTTCTTGAAGGCCGCTTTCGCCTGGATGAAGGCCGAAGAACCGGTCGTGATAGGCCGCTTCGTGTTGCCGGCGAGCCTTGTCACCGAACCAGCGGACGAGGTGGTCTCGGCCATTACGGATTACCTCATTTTCGCACCGATGGGCGGGACCGAAGACACCATCGCAATGTTGAGCTGGCTGGCCCTCGGAGCTTCGGTCGCGCAGCACTCCAGCGACCCTGACTACGATCTGCGTCTCATTCGTCTAGTCGCGGGCAAACTAGCGAGCGCGGGCGACATTCAACAGGCGCGGGATCTGGCTGAACAGGCGTTGATCACGAGTGCCGAAAGCGCTCAGCGCCGACGCCTCGGCTGGTTCGCGATAGCCGACATCTACGCACGAGGGGGGAATTCTATCGAAGGAATGTTGGCGATGGCCTGCACGCTGGCGGCGCACAATGGCGGGGAAGAAGAAGAGATCTATCAGGAGATCACTGGTGTCGCGCGGCTTCTCCGCGACTGCGGCTTTCATGACCAAGCGCGGGTGGTCATCGACAAAGCCCGGAGCCTACTAAATCGTATGGGGCTGCAGGAGCGGTACGGGCATCAGCTTGACACCCTTGAGCTACAGCTTCGTCAGATGAGCTTGCGAACCGTTGAGGACGACAACGCGGCGTTGATGTCGCTGCTGGCTGATGTCGTCGCGAATGGACGCGACGTTCTTCATCATGACGGACTGACGGCGCCTGTCGCGGCACTTCTTGGGCAGTTGCTCCGCATGGCGCATTTGAAAGGCCTCAATGTTTCGCCAGATGTCGCCGAAACGTTTCATGCGCTGCAACGGAATGGCAAGGGCTTGCTTGCCGAGTTGGTCGAGACGATGTCTGCGTCGAGACCAACGGCCGAGAGTCTCCTCGCGGCAATGCGCGGGCTTGGGCTAACTCGCTACTCCGATGATGTTGGTTTCGACATGCGAAATATCGCAATCGCCGCCGGCCGTGCACTCGCAGACGACGACCTCCTCCAGAACCCCGAAGGCACGGCATTTGTCCTGGACTTGCTCGCAGATCGAGGCGTCGCGCTGCCGGGTTGGGACGAGGCAGCCGTGCCGGCCCAGGCACCGGCAACTATCGGCGAGACGGCGGAAATCGCTCGTGCCGTCTCTCTGGCTGGCCTCAGCGTGGTGCAGGTGGGCTTTGACGAGGATGGCCGGCTTATACGTTTGGCGACGACCGGGGGGACGCTTGGTCAGCCGGTCAGGGAGACGGCCGATGTCATCCTCGAAGAGCGAATGAGGCAATGGGAGACTGACTTTCCCTATGCCTATGGAATCGCTGAGGACACCGCGAATCTGTTCTATACAACCACTGCCGACCTTCGGCTCTCGCACTTGCCAGAGGGGCCTGTCGTGATTGCCGCCGACGCGAGTTTCCAGGCCTTTCCGCCGAACTTGCTCTTCGTTGATGGTGAGTTCGCGGGGCGGACAAGGCCGATGGCGGCGACGCCCTCGCTGGCTTGGTTGGGTCGTGCCCGCGAAGGTGCCTTCATCGGCGACGGACGGATGTGCGTGTGGATCTCGACCGCCGCCGGCGCCGAAAGTCAGACACTGCCGATGATCGCAGAAAGACTGCAGCCGACGTTAGAGCACCATGGGTTCGCGGTCGATAACGGACCAGTGCTGCCTGGCGCTTTTGCCGGAGCGACGCTCGCGGTCGTGACCGCACACGGCGGTGTGCACCCCGAGGGACGATACTTCCAAGTCGTGTCGGACGAAGGTGTCCTCCGGGTCACCGCGACCGACCTCGCTAATGCCCTTCGGAATATTGGCGTCGTGGTATTATTCGTGTGCAGTGGTGGCCGGGCGGACAAACATCCGGCCGCGAACACAACGCTTGGTTTGGCGAAGCAGATCGTCGATCGGGGCTGTTCGGCGGTGGTGGCGTCGCCGTGGCCGCTAGACGCCCGCGTTCCATCCCACTGGCTGCCGACGTTTCTCGAATGTTGGACACAAGGCGAGACACTTATCTCCGCAAACTTCCATGCGAACCAGGTTGTCGATCGACATTTCGCGCAAGACCCGGCACGCGGGCTCGCAATGACCGTTTTCGGCAATCCGCTGCTCTCTTTGACAAGAGCCCCAGCCCTGTCTGCCGAAAAAGACGAGCGCTAACACGTATTTTCATTATTGTTCATCATGTGTAATCGCAGCAGCAGACCTCCATCGACCTCTCATTACATGGGGCAATTAGATGCCTGAGATGCTGGCAGATCGCCGCTATGACGATCTATCACTGCAGCTCGAAATCAAAAGTGCCCAGGCTTCAATCGAAGCCTGGGCCATCAAACATGACCTTTGGTTTGATTGTGGGTTCAAATCCTACTTAGACCACGTGGACGCTGAGCCGAACGGGAAAGCCCCCGTGGCCTTCATCATGTACTTCAGTTCGACGTTTGAGAACGTCATCTATGGCGAACTGGAAGGGGAATTTACGGACCTGCTCGACACCCACGGCTTCTGGTACGAGAACGCCGATGGGACCAACCTGTACTTCTATCCGGCCGATGGCCCGCGCCGCGCCGCCTATGCCAACTACTTTCATTGGGAGTGGATCTGCCACCTTGTTCAGCCTGACTTGGCTGACGTCTATGAGGAACTATACGCGCACTTTGCTCGGCGGCCAGTCGACCTGCAGCGGCTGGGATGGCGCGAGTTTGAGATTCTCCTCGCCCGGATTTTCCAGACCCAAGGCTTCACAACGGAGCTGGGGCCGGGTCGCGGCGATGGCGGTATCGACATAAAGCTGTTGCAGCGTGACCCGATCGGCGATGTGCTGACCCTGGTACAGGTTAAGAAATACGCAGCGAGGAACAAAATCGGGCTCGAGGCGGTCGCTGCACTATCTGGAATCGCCGGCGTTGAGGGGGCGCAGCGAAGCCTCTTCGTCACCACATCTTCTTACTTGCCCGTGGCCAAGCGCTTCGCCGCGCGTACTTCCGGCGCTCTCAAGCTCTACACGTCGGCCGATGTCGCACAGTGGTGTCAGGCAGCCTGCAATGGGATAATCGAAGACAAGTCATCGCTCGTCTCGCCGGGGGCTGTCGAGCAGTTGATCCGCACAATAGGTCAGCATACCGATCCTCGCGTCGTTCACGCCCATGCCGGCTATAACATGGTTCTCAACAGCTTCGCGCTTGTGCTGAGAGAGACCAAGCATGCAGCGCTACTGATGGCCTTACCTCGTACTATTGTTTCCGACGACGGCTATGGTCAGCGCGGAATCGAGATTCCTAGCCTGGACGAGACCGCCCTGCCGATGCTCAACGCCGCCTGCGTGTGGCGCGCGAAGCGGAAGGTCGACCCGTCCGGTGTGGTACGCTATTGGGATGGCCGCAACCTTTACTGTGCGTGGGATGGGACGCCAGCCTATTTCGATCATTGCGACTGAAGGTTTCCTGCGGAGGAAATCGCGTAATACATCTTCACGAAGCTCCATCTCTCGTGAGACAGCAACGTACGCTTTCCGCTAGTGGCCCAGTGTCTCAAACCGTGAGACCGAGCGGCTGATGCATTATTCGGGTGAGGTCGCCGCGGATCTTGCGAAGCGCCGGCCACGGGAATTCATCGCATGTTTCGCTTGGTGCTTCCGTCTCGATCAGTGCATCGATCTTCGCGGCGATGCCGAGAATTGAAATCGCCTCGACCGAGAACAAACGCTCGGCGAACCGTGCCTCTTCGGCATAAGTAGCCACTTCCTGCTGCAGAGCGGCGGAATAGCCGAGCCTTTGGTCGGCCTCCTCCCAGCGCGCGCTATGAGCATGAAGTTCAGCGGCCAGAAAGGTCTGCGACTGGCGAATGGACGGCACCTTCATCGCAAGTTCATCGAGTGCCTGCAGCGATGCAATTCGCACCGGCTGCGGTAGCTCGGGAGCGTTGAAAGTGACACAAGGAAAACCAACCGTGCGCGCCAGTTCGGTCTCTAAACGTTGTTGTTTTCGGCACGAGTTGAGTGCTTTGCGGTGAGCTGAACGCCAGGATTTCCACGCAACGAGGGCGGGGTCCATTCGTCGCTGGGTCGTCGGCCTCAACGCTCCCGTGTGAACGAAAGCTGTGCCACCGGCTGTAGTCAGAAGGGCCGAGAGAACATCCCTTCGTGAGAGTCCAGACAGAGTCGTGCTAGTCTCAGAATCAGCCATGATCCGAGCTCCATACAGCTTGGGTTGCGGTCAGGCTGGATGCGTGTGTCCGCACGCATTCAGCCGCTTTGCGACAAAAACCTTACACCGCGCGATAACGATGCTCAACATAAATCACCATAATATAGTGATTACATGACCCCGCTTCAGTGCAAGATGGCCCGAACGGCGCTTGGGTGGGGTGTGATAGATCTGGCACGTGAAGCGCATGTTTCGACGCAGACAGTTGTGCGTTTCGAACGTGGGGACCAGCTCAAAAATCACACCGTGGACAATCTGCAAAGCGCCATGGAAAATGCCGGCATTCAGTTTATTCCGGAGAATGGAGGCGGTGTCGGAGTGCGCTTGAAAAAGCCTTCGTCAGGCGACTAGACAGCCAGCAATGTGTATTTCGGCCGAGCCTTCGATGCCCTTCGTGGTGGCTGCACTATGCAAGAGCCTGACTGACGACCGCTGTATTTCGGTGGCTTCGGGCCAATCGAATGGCAGATGATAGTGTTGCAGAATGCATCTCAACAACAGCAAGAGTGCAAGCCAGTGGCCATTTGACTGGCGGCGATTTTGCATGCCGTTCACCGGCGGGATACAGAAGTCAGTGCGGAATATCGTGATTGGGGTCTGTAGTGTTATATCGTACTACGTCGCGTGTTTGAGGTTATAGGCCCAGGCGCGGGAAGCAGTACGACCGTGATGGCCAGATAAAAGGCCGCAATGTGCGGCTCGGTCGGCCGATTGTTTTTTCTCATATTTTTCGCTGATCGCGCAATGTGCGGCCTTGCTGTACAATGTGTTCTTGCGTGCCACTATCTTGTTTATCCTCGTTTTTCCGAACATTGCAGGCACCAGCGATGGCTGAGGAGAACGAATTTCGGCCGGGACCCGGCCGCGCTCGATCTTCGCGCAGTCAGCGGGCCAAGCCCGTCGTCGCGCAGGCGCTCGCTGCCGTCTGAGGAGCAGGTGGCGGCCGTCGTCCTTGCCTCAGATGAGAGCGCATAGATGACGGGCTCTGACATGCTCGCCGGCGGCGGCATCAGCAACATCTGAGGGTTGACTGAGTACAAAGCCTACCGGCCGTGTGGAAACCCTGCGGAGCAGGCCGACCCATGAACATTCAGGCCTCGAAGCTGACCCCTTGAGCCGCACGAATTTCGGAACAGCGGTTCTTGAATTTGAAGTGAATGGGTAGGAGAATTCAGCCTTCGCGAGCACCGTCGTCGTTGGTGCGGCTGAGGCTCTTGATGCAGTCGGCCTCGCCTCGCAGGCTGCCAACCTTGTGGTAGAGCGGCAGTGCCTGCTCATAGGCTATGCGCGCGGTATTGTGGTCCGCGCTGGCCAGGGCGATATCGCCGAGGCCCTTGATGCAGTTGGCCTCGCCGAGCAGGCTGCCGACCTTGCGGTAGAGCGGTAGGGCCTGCTCATAGGCGGTGCGCGCGGCGTCGTGGTCCGACCGAGCCATGGCGATATCGCCGAGGCTCCTGATGCAGGTGGCCTCGCCGAGGAGCCTGCCGAGCTTACGGTAGAGCGGTTGGGCCTGCTCATAGGCGGTGCGCGCAGCGTCGTCGTCTGAGCGGGCCATGGCGATATCGCCGAGGCTCCGGATACAGTTGGCCTCGCCGAGCAGCTCGCCGACCTCGCGATAGAGTGGTAGAGCCTGCTCATAGGCAGTGCGCGCGGCGTCGTGGTCGGAGCAGGCCATGGCAATATCGCCGCCGCGCTTGATACAGTTGGCCTTGCCGAAAAGGTCACCGACCTCGTGGTAAAGTGCCAGGGCCTGCTTATAGGCGGTAAGCGCAGCGTCGTTGTCTGAGCGGGCCATGGCGATATCGCCGAGGCACTTGATGCAGTCAGCCTCGGCTATCACGCTGCCGACCATCCGGTAAAGCCGCTGGGCCCGCTCAAAGGCGGTGCAGGCGGCGTCATGGTCGAAGAGGGTCAGGGCGATATCGCCAAGGCTCTTAAAGCAGTCGGCCTCGCCGAGCAGGTCGCGGACCTTGCGGTAAAGCAACAGGGCTTGCTCAAAGGCGGTGCGCGCGGCGGCATGGTCGGAGCGAGCCAGCGCGACGTCACCGAGGCACCGGGTGCAGTCAGCCTCTCCGGCCAGGCTTCCGGCCTTGCGGAAGAGCGGCAGTGCCTGCTCATAGGCAGTGCGCGCGGCGGCGTGGTCGGAGCGGTCCAGGGCGATGTTGCCGAAGTGCTTTATGCAGTTGGCCTCGCCGAGAAGACTTCCGACCTTGCGGTAGAGCGGTAGAGCCTGCTTATAGGCGATTTGCGCGACGTCATGGTCGGAGCGGTCCAGGGCGATAACGCCGAGGCCCAGAATGCAGCCGGCCTCACCGAGCAGGTCGCCAAACTTGCGGTAGAGGGGCAGAGCCTGCTCATAGGCGGTGCGCGCGGCATCGTGGTCGGAGCGAGCCAGGGCGGCATCGCCGAGGCTCCGGATGCAGTTGGTCTCGCCGACTAGGCTTCCGACCTTGCGGTAGAGTGGCAGGGCCTCCTCATAGGCGGTGCGCGCGGCGGCGTGGCCGGAGAGATCCCGGGCAATATCGCCCAGGCCCTTGATGCAGTTGGCCTCGCCGAGCAGGTCACCGATCTTGCGGTAGAGCGGCAAGGCCTGCTCATAGGCGGTGCGTGCGGCGTCGTGGTCGGACAGAGCCTCGGCCATGTCGCCGAGGCTCCGGATGCAGTTAGCCTCGCCGAGTGGACTGCCGACCTTACGGTAGAGCGGAAGGGCCTGCTCGTAGGCGGTGCGCGCGGCGTCGTGGTCGGAGTGGACCCGGGCGATATCGCCGAGGCTCTGGATGCAGCTGGCCTCGCCGAGTGGGTCGCCGACCTTACGGTAGAGCCGCAGAGCCTGCTCATGAGCGGTCCGCGCGGCGTCGTAGTCGGACCGGGCCAGTTCGATATTGCCGAGGTGCTTTAAGCAGCTGGCCTCGCCGAGCAAATCGCCATTTGATTGGCAGACTTTCGACAAATCCGTCAGTATCGGTGCCGGCAACAAACCAATATAAGTAAGTCGGGAGAAGCCGTATAACGCTGCCATGGCTCGCGCCGGTTGATTGGCCAATATGACCCGACGCATTGCAGCGACGATGTTGGGGTACTCCGGCACAAGCCGGGCCATGACACCTTCGCCGTCTTGGGTGCCGATTTTCCCCCCCAAGGTTTGCGTTAGATTGAGAAACCTCGTTGACACAGCTTCGCTGTCGGCTGGCTCGGTCATTTGCTTGATGCGTGCGTATTCACGAATAGGTGAAAGCAAATCCAAGCGGCTTCCGCGCTTTACCGCCAGTCCGATGCGTCGCAGTCTCTTCTCGGCATCAAACCCATCAATGCCGAGAATTGCGTCCCGATCTTCGGAGACGACTCCGGCAGGCGATTGCCCGAGGACCTGGAACAGGCGCAATGCCAGTGGTGTCATGCGACTGGATTCAAGTGATAGTGCGATTGAGCGTTCCAGCGACGTTAAGCGACTCGGCTCATAGTCAGGATGAGTGGCCAGCTCCGTACCTTTTTCGACCCATCGCTGCCAAAGCTCTGCGAGCGACGTCTCGCCAAAGGCGAGATGCGCGACGAGCTCGATCGCTAGCGGAAGACCTTCGAGCGCGGTAAGGAAACGCGGAAAATCAGGATCTGCCGCAAAGTTTTCGTGCGCAATCCTTCGAAACAGGGCCCCGTCGAAGGGCGGCTCAAGCCGACTTACCAGATGTATCAAGGCCCAGGATGGCCCACGCACGAGATCTTGACCGCGAAACGATGCGAGAAGCGCAAGGCCGGGAACGTCGGCCAACGCAGCCAAAGTGGCCTCGGTCGCGCGGCGCTCCGAAATCGAGTCCCACGGGGTTTCCAGATTATCAAGGACGAGGAGGCCGGGATTTTCAGCGAGATAGGCTAACGCGGCCTTGAAGCCCTTTTGCTTGTCGATGCCCACGGCCTGGAGAATGGCGTCTTGCAAAAGCGCTGCCGTCCCGGCGGTCTCAAGTTCCACGAACCACCTATTAGCTTGGCCGAAGCGCGCAATGACATCGAAATGAGCCCCAATCGCCACCGTCAGAGCGGATTTGCCGATGCCTGGCGACCCTTGAACGAGGACCGCCCGGGCGGAGGTCTGGGCGAGCAGTCCATCTAAGATGGACGCAACGTCTTCTTCGCGGCCAAGGAAATCGGCGGTAAGCTGAGGAAACTTAGGAGCGCCTTGGGCGAATTTCTCGCCTTTCTGCCGAAGCTTCCCGTGGGCCTGCCGAAGCTCAATGCACCAGGGATCATCGGCGCGAGCTGTGCCAAATATTGCTCGTAGAATAGCCTCAATGTCGTTTGGCCGTGTGCCCGTACACCAATAGTTAACCGTTCGGGTCCGGTTTTCAATGTCGAGCTCATCGTAAATTTCAAGCGCCAGATCCTTCGGTGTCCATGGCTTTCCTCGCCGCTTTGGACTGCCATCTGGCCTTGTCCCGTTTTCAAGATGCCATTTCAGTAGCTCCGTGAACCCGCCACCATCTGGATAAGGCTCAAGTTTTCCGAACTTTTCCGACGACGACATCGCGATTTCCGACCAAAGCGTATTTGTGAGGAGCCGTTGATCTTCAACGGGAGCTGCCTCAATGTCTCACCTTCAGACCGTAATTATCGCCGTCGCGAGCTGCAATCTGCACTTCTGCGTTTATGGACCATACGGGTTCACATTAATGCTTCGTGCCGCCCTCTATCAGTCGGAACATAAATCGGACGAGGCGCGCGAGAACCTGGTGCATGGTGCTGTGTATCTGTTGCTCGGCGTCTTGTCGTGACGGGTAACGCCAATGCTGGCGATCCACCTTTTGGAGAAAGCAAGTGGGATAGCTTAAGGACGGCGACCTGACGCGGCCAGCCGATGTCGACCATATTGGGTTGAAGCTCGCCCATTCGGTAGACCACAATTCACTCCCTTGTTGGCCGAATGACGCGGCCCTCGAAGAAATCGATACGCTTCTCGCCTTGTGGTCGTTCGCCGGGCGCCGCAGCGACCGCGGAGATATTTGGAGAAGGCGCTAGCCAACGATGCGCTGCGCCATCTCGGATGGTCCAAGTGCTTGAGGTCGATGCGGCCCTTGTGGTCGCATCGTCGGCATTCGAAGGTCAGGGTCGTCCAACCCAATTCCAGCGCTGGCCCGACGACAAAATCGTAGCTTGACTATGTCTAAAAGGTGATAGGTCGGGTTTTGATCACTGGGGTCTCAGCGGAAGCAGCACGACACAGATGTCATTCGCGATCATGAATCCGCTCGCATTTAAGGATATTTTGATTGGTAGCGTTCGTCCGGCGTTCTCCATGCCATGACAAACTCCAATGGGTTCTGTGAACCGAGGAACTCCCGAACCATGTTCAGTCGGTCAAGAATTTGTGCACGTTCCTCTTGAGGGAGGTTATTCGTCCGCTCTTCCACACCCCGTAAGAACTGCTCCACGGCTGTGACCTGGGACCAACGTTGGATTATCTGTGCGAGATCCTCGCGGCTTTCCTTAATCGACTGCTCGACTTTTCGCCTGTCCTCCTCGCGTCGAGAGCGCTCCATGGAGGCAAGCCACTCCTGATGGCGGATCTCTGCTTGACGATCCGCCTCCTTGAGTTTCGGCACCAGTTCCACAGCAGCATTCTCGATAGCTTTGACGATTTCGGGGATGCGTCTATCCAGTAAAGCTCTTGAAGTCTCATTCCATTCCTGAAGCCAGGAAACCTTGCGGTACGGACAATAGGTTACGACCTTCAGACGACCCGAAGGGATCTCATTGGTGGTTGTCCAAGTATAGGTGTTGTCATATCTCGATCGCTTTTGCAGAACATAGTCCGACTCTCGGATGTACTTTCCATTTCCGGCGTAGCGCATCAGGACCTTCTCTGACATCTCAATGATAGAGAGACCGATGGCTACAGTGCCGATGTAGGCGACGGTGGGGCGATAAGGCGACCATAAACCCGTGTGGTGGTATTCTCGCTTCTTCTCCGGCTCTTCGCGCTCATCAATTCCCACCCGAGCGACTTCTTCATTGGAAGAGGCGATCATCACGCGATGACCTGACGCCTCCAGCCGATTGAAAAGGTCGTTAGCGAGGGCGAGGCTCTTTTCGAGACACGCCTTTGACGTGACTACGTCGACGAGCAACTTCTTGTATGGTTTCAGGTAAGTTTCGTCCTTCACCTCCCGCCCGCTCTGGAAATGGTGACGAGCACCCCTGATCAATCCATGAACGGCTTCCTTCGAGACGCGCAGACGTTGCCTCTTTTCCCGAGACGCCGGCAGATAGACAGGCTTCGTTGGGGATGGAAGTTCACCGTCCCTTGTCCAAGACACCAAGTCCCCAGGGCGCGCCTCGGGGAATGGATCTCGCGGTGGTGCCTTTCCGACAGCCGCTTTTGCCCAATAGCCAGCCGCGGGGCGCGGCACGTTCAATGCCGTGCAAACGCGAGCCATGTAGCTGCTGGACACTTGGAATTGCTCCGCAACCCTCAGCATGGGCTTGGACCAGACTAATTCATAAAGTTCTTCGCGCCCGACCACCAAAATCTCCTGTTGTGTTTATGAACTCCCGCGTCGGATTGCAGGGGTAGACCAAGGGGAGGGAGAGCTCTGCTCTCCCTCCCCAGCAAGCATGAACTGGGGGCTCCCCGAGATTCTCTTCGCTGCGCTCAGACAATCTCGCCGCCGCGAGCGGCGGCGCCCCAAGGGGCGGGCGATACCCCTCCCCAGTTCATGCTTGCCCCCCACCCACACGCTGCTCCGCGCGAACTCGGGAAGCAGGCGGAGGCCTGCTTCGCCGATCTAGGGAAAGAGCAGCAAGATGGGCAAGTTGAGCAAAGCTGAGATGAAGGCGCACGCTGAGGCCGAAGCCTTGTTGAGGAAGGATACGCTGAGCGAGGACGACAAGGATTTCGTCCTTGCGAATTGGCATCCGGATGCGGAACACAATGTCGCCGCTGCAGGCGTGTTCTTCACGCCGATGGGTCTGGCGGCCGATTTCGCCCTTGAACCGGGGTGCGGCCGGGTGATCGACCTGTGCGCCGGGATCGGCGGTCTCGCCTATTGGGTCCAGCAGCGCTCGAAATGGCGAGGTGCTGTGGACTTGACCTCCGTCGAGATCAACCCACGCTTTGTCGAGATCGGACGCAAACTGCTGCCGGAGGCGCGATGGATCTGTGTGGACGTGCTCGACTGGCGGGAATGGTGGCATGGCGAGCTTGAGGGAGCCATGTTCGATTGGGCCATTGCCAACCCGCCCTTTGGCAAGCTGGCGGCACCGGGCGCTCGTCGCGGCTTCAGATCGTTCGAGTTCGCCGTGATCGATATCGCCTCTGAGATCGCGGACAACGGCGTATTCATCCTGCCGCAAAGCTCGGCATCGTTCCGCTATTCGGGCCGGCAACGCTTCGAGCGGCTGACATCAGGGCCGGGCGCCGCGTTCGAGCAACAGACCGGATTGTTCATGGACTGCGGCATCGGCATCGATACCAGCATCTACCGCGATCAATGGCGTGGGGTGGCACCCCTATGTGAGATCGTCACCGTGGAATTCGCGGAATGGCGGGAACGTCGCCGAGCACAGGCCCTTGAAGACAGACCTCGGCAACTCGTCTTGCTCTGAATGGTACGCTGCAGGTGGCATAGGAGCGAAGGAACGCTGGTTGTCGCCTACGATTCAGATTTGACGCCTGGGACGAAACCGCAGCGCGCAAGTCATTGCACGCTGCAGCCCCATGCCATGAACTTCGCGCTTTCCTTCGCTCTTCGAAGGCATCTGATGACAGGTCGATCCATCTTTTGGAGCGACCTGATGGTAGAGGAAACCAAGATGGGGCCGATCGTGTCGGCCCCGGCCAATGGCAACATCGATCCTGTCGAGCCCGAGCGTGATACCGACAATACGGCCCGGGCAAAGCTGGATCGCACCGTGCTCGATATCGCTCGGCTGATCGGTCGGCAGTTGGCACGGGAAGCGTTCGAGAAGCAGCGGCCGGCCAATGACAATCGGCCGAGTCGCCGAGAGGAAGAGGGCAGGGGGAAGAGGGTGAAGCCCCCTGGAGACCAGAGAGAGGATGATCCGCCATGACTCGTGCCGCACTCTATGCCCGCTATTCCTCCGACAGCCAGCGGGATGCCTCCATCGAGGATCAGTTCCGGCTGTGCCGCGAGCACGCGAGCCTCGAAGGCTGGAGCGTGGCGGGAAGCTATCAGGATGCGGCGATCTCCGGCGCCAGCACCGTGTTGCGGCCGGGTTTCCAGCAATTGGTGCGCGATGCCCAGCGCGGCCTGTTCGAAGTGGTGCTGGCCGAGGCGCTCGACCGCATCAGCCGCGACCAGGCCGATGTCGCCACCCTGTTCAAGCATCTCAAATTCACCGGCGTCACCATCGTCACCCTGGCCGAGGGCGAAATCAGCGAACTGCATGTCGGCCTTAAGGGCACCATGAATGCCCTGTTCCTGAAAGACCTTGCCCTGAAAACCCATCGCGGTCTGCGGGGCAGGGTGGAGAAGGGCAAGGCCGGGGGAGGCCTATGCTACGGCTACCGGGTAATGAAGAAGCTCGACGCTGAAGGCGACCCGATCCGCGGAGATCGCGAGATCGTGCCGGAAGAAGCGACCATCGTGCGCCGTATCTTCCGCGAATTCGCTGCGGGCAAGAGCCCGAAGGCCATCGCCGTTGGTCTCAACACGGACAGCATCCCCGGTCCGCTCGGCCGGCACTGGGGCGATACCAGCGTGCGGGGACATGTGATCCGCGGCAACGGCATCATCAACAATGAACTTTATACGGGTGTGCTGGTGTGGAACCGTCAGCGCTTCGTCAAGGATCCTGCCACCGGCAAGCGCGTCTCACGAGCCAATCCGCCGAGCAAATGGATCCGCACCGAGGTGCCGCATCTTCGGATCGTCGAGGACGAACTGTGGCAGGCCGTGAAGGAAAGGCAGAAGGCCATCGCCAGCCAGTTCGAGGCGGCAGCCATAGGCACGCGCACGGCGAGAGCGAGGAAGCTGCACACCATGAAGCGGCCGGTCTCCCTGCTTTCCGGCCTCTTGACCTGCGGCTGCTGCGGCGGGCGCTACGGCCTCTCCCAGCGTGACCGCTATGCCTGCCTCAACCACCAACGCCGGGGCACCTGCGACAACGGCCGCACCATCACCCGCGACAAGATCGAGCAGCGTGTCCTGTCGGGCTTGAAGGAAAGGTTGGTCTCGGCCGATTCCGTGGCCGAGGCGGTGCGAGCGTATGCCCAGGAAACCAACCGACTCAACCAGGAGCGCCGCGCTCAGAGCGAACAGGACCGCAAGGCGCTCGACAAGATTGAGCGCGCCATCGCCGGCATGATAGCGGCGATCGAGGATGGCCTCTATCAGCCGACCATGAAGGCAAGGATGGAGGACCTGGAGCGGCAGAAGGCCGAGATCACCGAACGCCTGGCACAGGCTCCCAGCGATGTTCCCGACCTGCACCCCAAAATCTCCACTCTCTACCGCAAGCGCGTGGAGCAGTTCACCCAGACGCTTGCCGACCACGAAGATGGCCGCCAGGCCGCCGAGGCGTTGCGCTCGCTGATCGGGGAGATCATCCTCACGACCGGCGACAAGCGCGGCGAGGTGCATGCCGAGCTACGCGGCGAGCTGTTCGGCATCCTCGAATTCGTCGATCCTGAACGAAATCAAAGGATTGGAGAAGTTATGACAAAAGGGGTTGCGGGCCCCCGCAACCACTCCACAATGCGCAGTGCTACGACTGCCTCGTCCCCTGTCCCATGAAGTTTTGGGTAGGTTCGAGTGCGCTTCGACAGAAAGTCGGACTCCGGCGCCATAGCGCCCGCGGGGCGAGAGGTACGTCCACTACCTCATGGGCGTGTCGCAGGGAGTTGCAGAACGGCGAGCTCGTGCGGGTTCTTGCCGACTGGCGGTTGGGGGAGCTTCCGGTTCACGCCTACTTCCCAATGGGGCGAACTACCCGTATGGCGGCACGCGCTTTCACCGACTTCATCGCCGCGGAACTGCGCAGCGCCATGTCGCTTGGTCCAGGGTAGAGGCGCTGAGTTCCGTCGCGGCGCTCAGTCTGGCGATTCAGTCATCAGATGAGTTCGCCCTTGTCACGCCGACGACCATGTTGCTCAAGGCTCCTCGCAGCGCAGCGACATTATCTGCACCATTCAATTGCGCGAACTGTCGTTGAGCTTCATTCCAAAGAGGGGCCGCTTCGTCGTGAAGACGGCGCCCCGCTCGGGTGAGTTCGATCACGCGGCTTCGGCCATCGGTGGGCGAGGGTTGGATTCTGACCAAGCCGTCACGTTCCAGAAAGCCAACCATCTTGCCCATCGCCGTCCGTTCGATGTCGAGCCGCTCGGCAAGGGCGTTGACAGGGGTGCGCCCCACTTCGTTCAGGGCTGCCAAGGTGAGGAACTGCGTAAGGCGTAGGCCCGCAGGTTCAAGGTGTGCGTCGTAAAAGCGCGAGATCTGCCGGTTCGCCTTCCTCATGGCGAAGCAGTTGCATTGATCGATTCCAAGCGGTTGGCTGACCGACTGCATCTTTCTTGCCCTTTCGATTTCTATTGAAGCCCCGCCGGCGGTCTGATGTAGCCGGGCACCTCAGCGGCAAGCGTCCTCTTCAAATCCTCCGTCCCTTTGTCGGCCATGATCTCGCTCTTGCCGGCAATGAGGGCGTCATAGGCCTGGCGCACCACGTCCTCGGGGCTGGCTTTCGGCACATCGATGCCGTTGGTGAGGTCGGTATCCACGAACCCGACATGCAGGCCAAGAACCTGGATGCCACGCTCGCGGAGGTGAAAGCGAAGCTGGTTCGTGAAGCTCCAGGCAGCCGTCTTCGACGCGGCATAGGGTGTCAAATAGGGCCGCGGAAGCCAAACGATGTCGGAAAGCACGTTGATGATGGCCGCCTGCGGCTTGGCCGACAGAACTTGCTCAAAGGCCTGCGTGACGCGCACCACGCCATAGTAGTTGGTATCGAACATGCGGGCCGACTGCACTTCGACGTCGGCCGCCAAGGGCCCGTCGATCAGAGCAGCGATGCCCGCATTGTTGATGAGTAGAGTCGTATCCGCCGCCAATTCAGCGGCTGCGGCGATCGAGGCCTTATCCGTGACATCGATCCTGACCGGAACAATGCCGGGCTCTTCAAAACCACTTGTGTTGCGCATGCCAGCGTAGACCTTCGCAGCACCGCGGCGACGGGCCTCTCGTGCGAAGGCCAAACCCAGGCCGCGATTGGCGCCGGTAATGAAGACTGTGGCGTTGGTGAGATCCATGACGAGTTGCCTTTCCAAAATCTTGGCTACGGGCATCCAACTGCTGTCGTCAGCCCGAGCGTGCGTGGTTCAAAGAAAAAGGCTCTCGGGTAGTTGCTGGGAAAGCGCCCCCCGCAGAGACGCAGCAAGCGAGAGAACCGAGCCGAGCGGGCTCATGCGAACGCTCACCCGTGGCACGGAGCCGTCCGGGTTGTGATCGACGACAACGACGGCGTTCAGGCGTTCTCCGTTCGCCAGAACGGCCTCGTACTCCAGAAAAAGGCGCGAACCGACCGTCTGGAGAAACGTAGGGGTCTGTGAGGCGTAGAAGGTTCCCACGGCGTCGACGGCGCGCCGGATCTGATCGCGTCCGATCACAGGCCCTCGCAGCACCGAGCTGATCAGCTCCGCGTCAACAGTGAGATCGTCCAAGAATGGGTGGCGTCCGCCCTGATCGTTTGACATTGTACAGCTCCCTTGCCTCTCCAAGCCCGTGCTCAGGCAAATGCGGCTCGATTGTGAGCGATAAATTGCTGGACAGAGAGGGCCGGCGTTCCGCTGATCCTCTCGACTGTGTCATTGGCTCCCGAGAAAATACCGTCGCGGTAATTCTGGGCGACCTCGACAAGGTGCTGGATCAGGAACGGCGAGAATTTGTAGAGAGTCTCCATCTTGCTCCGGAATTCTTCGATGGAGATCGGCGCGTATTCGATCTTTGCGCCAAGAACCTCGCTCATGGCAGCCGCGATCTCGGTGTGGTTCATTTCGACCGGGCCGGTGAGAGTGTAGGTCTTGCCCTCATGGCCTTCCGGATTGGCCAGGATATGGGCGATGACGCGCCCCTGGTCGTCGCTCGCGATGGGCGCGTGGCGGCCATTCTCGAACGGAAATTCGATCGTCTTCCTTGCCCAGATCTCCTTCGCGAAATGCGGGTAGACGAGCCAGTCAGCAAAGAAGGTCGGGCGGAGATGTGTTGTCGGAACATCTGACCAGTCGAAGACTCGTTCCGAGACCCAGTGATCCTGTGCAGCATGGCTCGCTGATTCTCGCCGCGCCGAGATCTGCGACATGTTGACGATCGTGGTGACACCGGCTTCCTTTGCTGCCTGAGCGAAGTAGGCCGCAGCGCCGATGATCCCGGGCGCGATCGGATGCAGGAAATAAGCGGCTTTGGTGCCATCCATGGCAGCGCGAATATCATCGATGTCGGTGAAATCGCCGATGGCGACATCGACCCCGCGCTGTCTCAGGGCCGCCGCCCGCTCATCATCGGTGCGGACATAAGCCCGCACGCGCTTGCCGATCTTGAGCAACTCGTCGATCGCTCCACCCCCGGTCCGCCCGGTCGCGCCACTGATCAGAATGTCTGCTTCGCTCACGGCCTTGGTCCTTTTCCATATGAGAGCATATGCTCGTAACTGTCAAATAGGAGCATATGCTCTTATTGTCAAGGGGCCGCGATCATGCCATGCTCGACGATCGTCAAGCTCGCTTCCCCGTGCGCGTTTGAGGGGGCCATGGTCCGCTCGGCGGCTTCTCGGGCCAGGTTTTCGGCTTGGCAAACACCTACGCGATGGAATTGAGGTCAGCGCTGTATGGCGGCTGGAAGAGCAGCTTCGCGTGGCCAGCGCGATTTGCGGTGCGCACCGCATTGCCGTTGATGCCGCCGAAAATGTCCATGACGACAATGTCGCCGGGCGTCTACGCTGCTAGCTTTGGTATGGCGCTCTCGACCAATCGCAAGAATGGGTGTTGCCAGCCCCCGCAACCACTCTGCAGCGCGCTACAATGACTTGGCCTACGATCCTTTCCGCCAGGTTGCGCCGAACCCGAGGTAGGGAGCGCGCACTACGGATCAAATGGCCGTCCCGAACGATAACCGCCAGAGAAATCGGATTTTGCATAACGCCGTTTATGGCCGGCAGACGCTCGCCCGTTCCTATTAGGCCCGGGCACATGCGGCGGTACATGCTATCAGACTGCCGCCTCCTACCGATGCGGACCCTGAGGGGTATCAGTGACCTCCTACTATTGGCTGTCTTCGTCCGCCTGCCGGATGGCTGCTACCATGTGGTCCGAGGGTCACGAAAATGCTGAGTTGGATGAGGAAGGTGCTACGCCGGGCCTTTGGCCTGTCCCCGGAGATTAGTCCAGGGGAACGCCACGACAGATTCATGCGGCGCTGCGTTGGATTACCGGACGGTAGCCGGTGTCCCCGCGACAGCCAAGGACGCTTCTCGGTCGCAATGCGGCCCCGTGGGGTCAAGGAAAGAGAAGGCCACGGCGCACTGGCACTTCCCACACGGCACCCGCTCCCGATGCTGCGTTCCTGGCCATGGTGAACGTCACGCTGAGTGTCTTCGGGCCGCCTTCGTGATCTGAAATCGACGCCGCCACCAGTTTTCATACGGCCAATCGATGCAACTCGAGACGAATGCGAAGTCGTGACCGGCCTTTAAGTGACGACGTACTTTCCAGCGCGCCTACAAACGATCGGTGTTGTTTAGGATACTCATGCGAAATCGGCATGACGGGGTCTGCTCTCGTGGAGCCAGTGTACTATTTTGCGAATACTGACCGTACGCTGAGATGTGCGTTTTGCTGGCCGCTTCCTGTGGCGCCAAGGACCGTTGCTGGAAGTGTCATGGGGTTGCCTCCATTGGAGGATCTGTCTGGATGGCGGCCCCGCACGGCAGGGCCGCCTTGTAAATTTTGCAGGACACCGAGCGCCTAAGGCTTGGCTGCAGTGTCGCCACCGAGATCTTTTTTGAACTGTGCCAAGTCAACCTGCATGCCGTTGAACACCGTGCTCCAGTGCCGTTCCAATGCCGACACCGCAACAGCCTCCTTAATTTCCTGGTCGCTCGCACCGGCCTTTTTGGCGCTTTGGGTGTCCGACCAGATGCAATACTGACAAGGTATCTGAGCCGCTACCGCAAGCCCGATGAGCGCCTTCGTCTTTGCGGACAGGGCTGTGTCGTCGCTGAATTCCAGGGCTTTTGCCTCATTCCAAGCGCCCGGTAGAGCGGCCTCCGGAAATGCCTTTATGAACTCAGGCACCTTGCCGAAAACCTGTTCAATTTCCTTATGGGTCTGAGCAAGCGAACCAGACATGTCGTCGGCTCGTGCCGAGGCCCATGGCGCCACAACGAATAGCACGGCGGCGGCTGCCATAGCTGTAAGAGAGATTGGCGAATTTGTGGCCTTTGGGACAACTGCGGTCATTTTTAAACTCCTCCTCCTCGTGGAACTGGCATTGGCCATTCCTGGAACTGAGGAGATGCTGCCGCCTTTGGAAAAGTTCACCTCATCGACATTTTCGATGCGAGTTTACGGGGAATCTAATCCTCAAAGCGCATCTGGCGTGGAGCGAGGTGAATGTGCAGGCGCGATACCTGGAACGCGCCTTCTCGCATGACAAGGACGCAGCCAGGCGGACAATGATCGGGTGTTTCTGGCGGATTGATAAACGCACCTTCGATGACCGTCAGATTGCCGCTGGCCATGATCCGGAGAGGAGCGATACGCACGCCGGTGTGCAAGTCGTCATCCACTTCGACCTCCAAATGCGCGCGACCGACTGACCGCGTTCCGGTCGACCATATGAGCTGCAAATCGTCTGCGTAATGCGCAAGAAAATCGTCCCGACGCCCGCGATAGAGCTCCTTGAAGGCCTCCTGGTAGAATGCCTGCCGATTGGATAGGCAAATCTCGTGCTCATCGTCGTGCTTGTCTGCCAAAGCCAAGAGGACTTTCGAAAGCCGGGTCTTGGCCTCGAACAGTCTGCTTCGAATAGTCCCTATCGGCACGCCAAGGATCGCAGACATTTCATCGTAGGAGTTACAGCAGCTGAAGTAGCGCAAGATCACGGTAGCGCGCTGCAGCTCTGGCAAGTCCTGCAAGGCCGTCCAGACCCAATCTCGCAATTCTTGATTCTGTATTGTGCTCTCTATGCTCTCCGCTTCCGACATTTGCCCCAAAAAGCGGGCGGCTTCGTCAAGGCGTGCCTGGGGCCAAGCGCGTCGGCGATGCATCAGGCATTGGTTCTTCAAAATTGCATGCAACCAGCCCCCGATTGCCGCAGGCTCTCTCAGTTGGTGAAGTCGCCTCAGCACAATGAGAAAAGTATCGTGCACGACATCTTCTGCGTCACTGGTGTACCCGAGTAACGCGACGGCGGCCGCGTAAAGCCGTGGGCGATATCGTTCAAATAACAGAGAAAGGCTGGTGGTGCAGCCGTTTATCGCCGCGAAGACGATCTCCGCTTCTTTGGCCTCTTTTGTTGGAGCTGGATCACCGTGATCCATGGCGCCACCCCGAGTGTCCCGATCATGCCCAGTGCCTGGGACGTCCGAGAAATACGACCAGGCAGCTGTTTGAAGACCTGCTTCGCGGTGCCTGACTAAAAAATGATAACTGCTGCCACCGCCCCTGCCAGCTGTACGAATATTGACTCCCCTCTGTTACTGTTTTTCAACCCAGAGTTACCATCATTGAGGGTGGGGCATGAAGATCTCGGGCTGCACGAACTTGTTTTTGAGCCAGTCCTTGTTGCGCCCCGAGCGATAGGGGTAGTCAATCCGCTGGCGATGATACACTCGAGGCCCAGCTCACAGGCCCGGTAAAGCCGACTTTTCCTGAGACACCGATCTCCTCGCTCAGCCTATGCGTACCGTCGCAGGCGAGGTTCTCGAGCATGGCGCGGCGATCGGCAAGATCCGTGCTTCAGCAGCCACACGCCGGCGTCACCGACTGATTTCGATTTCTGCCACCCCACACTTATTCATGATAAAATATTTTGACCGGTTCAATGGCTCCGCCCGGAGCGCGAAACGAAACAAAGGTTCGACGGCGAGGGTATCATGACGAGCATTGTGAGACAGGTCTGCTCTCAACTTGACAGCCGACTGACTGCGGCTGAAGCGGCGCTGGCGGCCGATAGGACTGCATCTCCGGTCCTCGCAGCGGTCGTAGCCGAGTTTCGGCGAAAATTTGTGAAGACACGGCCTGCGATGGAAGGCGATATGGCCCCCGGCGAACGCGAGGCTGTAATCGAATTGGAGCAAGCGGCCGATAGCGCCAAGTGGGCGGCGTTGGCCGACCCAGGCGCCTCCGAGCAGGCAAAGCTGGCGGTCGTTTCCGCTCACGACTCCATCTGCTGGTTCAAGGCAACCGGCGGCCTCCTCGATCGCGAGTATGCCGAGCCAGACCCGCTCGCTTACTGACTGGAAGCATCAAGGGCAGCCACCAGAACCCGACCTAGGAGGTCACCGGCGCGCCTTACAAAGGAACTCGAGGCACGCCACGCCGCCTAAGCACGATCGGAGCCGCTGCCAGTCGTGTGTTAGTCATGAACTGGGCCGCTTTGGCGCCCACCTTTTTTAGCAGCTGAGCACAATGATCCGGCGGATCACCGCGCGGCTCAATTCGACGTGTTTCCGTGTACGGCAACGTTCCACGGGGCCAGCCGGGCAGAGGGAATTCGCATAACGAAGTTCATGAGCAATTTGTAGGCCGCAGAATCCAGCCGACGGACAAGGCACGGCCTCAGGCACGGATATAGGCTGACTAGGCCGCGCCTCAACGCTCTGTTGAGACGGCGCGGGCAACGCTGCTTGGCCAGGAGCCATCGTGCATCCCGGTAAGATGCGTGGGCCCCATTCCGCCCCAACCACCGGCGACGGCGGAGTGGGCCCAATCAATGGGGACAATCGCCGTTTCCGGAACCTTCGACAGATTTTTGAGGTTCCATGTTCGGGAGCCAAGCCATAACCTCTCGACGCGGATTGGCAGCGGAGAAACGATCGAGGTTTCAATGCAGGCAATCATTTTTCTGACCGCTCTCGCTTGGGCTGCCTTCTACTCAATGCCGGACAACGGTTTGTCATCGTCAGGTCAACTGCGCAGTGGTGCACCTAAACCGGGCGTTGAGGTCTGCCCGCCAGGGTATATGCCAATCAGGCGTGGTGTCTGCGAATGGTTCCAGGAAATGCCCGGTCCGCTCGAAGCGGCGCCTTCGCCTTATGATCAGTATCCCCCGCCGGGATACGATCCGCTCCGGCCATCCAATCGAAATTTCTATCACGACGGCCTTTAGGGCCGGCAGCTATCGCGCCGACCTTATTGTCGTTTGGCGCGGCCTCACTGGCCTACGGGCAGAGCCCCTCCGCGCGGCCTCCAAATTGCGCGCGCGAGCGCATGCTCGTATTCAGTGGTACTCACTTTAATACAGGGGTCGCTGCAAGTACAAATTTCTCATTTTGCATCGAATTCGTTGGATGAAGTGCTGTTTTCTCTTAGAATTCAACCGCAGCGATATCTGTTGGCATCGCCGTGGATGCCTGCCTTTGCCGCCTTGATCTAGAAACGGAATATTGGAAAAGTCAGGCTATCTTTCCGCTGAATTTGGTAATATTTGCCTTAAGTCGGCTCACTTGGCCCATGACTTCGAACTGCTCTTGAGCCGCCCCCATATAGACGCGATACTTGTAGATATTTGAGAAAGTCACCAGGGCCTCTAAAAGTCGCCGACGTCTTCTGCAATTGGAGCAAGGAGGCCCGAGTTACTGAAGTCCCCCAGCCCCACCGGGGCCCCCCCTAGCTACTGATCCCGGTGAGTGCCAGCATAGAACGACCGAGGATTTCGGTCGCGGGTCGAGTTGACCTACTGCCTCTACAGAGTGTGGTCCTCAATATCCTCTGGTGTCTCGCCATAGCGCGTCAGGATCACGAAACGACCGGTCCCAGGATTGCCTGATATCGAGAAGGCGATAGCACCGATTATGGTATCGACACCTCCTAACGCACCGACTCGATTAAACGCCCGCAATTCCGCATGCGCCCGCGACGGTGCTTTCTCGGCCGCCAACCCCAGCAACTCGCCATTGGGCGTACGGATGAACGGGATAGCGGCGTAGTATGTAATCCTGGACATAGGAAGTCGCTCTCAAGGTGAGCCGTCGCGAGAGTGGCCATAAGCATTGCTTGAATGTGCCATTCTACCCTGAAACGTTGCAACTGCGACGTCCGGCAGCCCCCACGTCTTCCTATCGACCTCCCAAATGATCCGCGCTATCTCGCCAATGACGCTCAACACTTGGATGTCAGCATTGCCGTCGTTGGGGTCGGAACAAGAACAATTAGCAATGTTGCCTGCTGTAAATCGGCATGGGGTCTGGATGCCGACCAGCACCCTATGTCCTCAATCGTGTTCGGACGACGGAGGCCACGTCATGACGTCGAGCCACAAATATGACGACAATCGGCTGCGCCTTCAGTTTCCTTGCTGATCCTGCCATTCCTTCATGAAGGCTATTTCCCGTTCCCGAGCCCTGACGATATCTCTGGCGAGCTTTCGAAGTCGCTTGCCTGCCGTATCGTAGCTCAACCTATGCCATGTCGACCACGCCACGATGATAAGGGATCATCATCGCCACGAAGTCTTTATCCACATCGCCAGTGGAAGTAGCGGCCTTCATGCCCGGCTGCATGCTGTGCATTGACCTCATAAACGCTGTATCGGCTGGGGCCTTCGTGGTGTCCTCTGCTGCGGCCAGACACGCGGGGCAAGCGATGACTAGAGCTGCAGGCAGAGTGCGGCGGAACGTGAGAAACTCCCTCCCTGGGGTTGACTTAGGCTTGGGTGAACACCTTGGGGGACTGCCGAGTTCCTTGCGGCAGCGCAACGCGAGGTCCAGCGGCAGGACGCTAACTCGCGCGATGTCCACACTGATCGTCATCTCATTCCAGCCGCCGGTTATCGCGGATAGATCTTGAGCCCTTCGGCCACGGAATTCGCCACATGTTCCTTCGTGATGATGCCAACGACGTCGTCGCCACGGGGGATACCATGGCCGCGAACGACAACAGCCATGAATGCATTCTTCCGCCATATCCGTTCGATGACGTCGGATGCGACCAAGTCCTCGCCGACGATCGTAAAATCGCGGCTGGCGATGTCACCCAGCGTGACGCCGGTACTGGTGCCCTCGAGCCCGCGCCGAAGTCCGGTGTTGACGCGAATGACGCCAAATATCTGGCTGCCTCGAACCACCACGACATGACGAAGCCGCCCCTCGGCTTCGTGCTCTCGCAGGAAGCTGTCGAAACTGTGCTCCGCCGGCAACACCATAATATCGGTGTCCATCACTTCGCGGGCATGGCGGACGAGAAACATGTTGGCGTGCAGCGCCTTGGGGATGGCGCGCCCGCGGCGAACCAGTTTGAGCGTATAGATGTTTTCGCGTGAGAGCAGCCGGCGAACCCCAACGCTCGCCGCAACCGCTAGAATCATCGGCATGACGATGTCGTATTCGCGAGTCATTTCGAAGGTCATGGTGACGGCAGTCATGACGGCACCCGTGCCACCGCCGACCATCGCGCCCATGCCCACCATGGCGAATGCAGGGATACTGACCGGAATCGGAATGCCGATGCCTTGCAGAAGCGAGGCAAAGCCACCTCCCAGGGTGGCGCCCATGAATAGCGACGGCGAGAAGATACCGCCGGAGGAGCCCGAACCCAGGCTCATCGACGTCGCGACGACCTTGCAGACGAACAAGAACCCCAGCAACCAGGCCAGCGAGGTGTGCCCGACCAAGATGCTCTCGATTGTCGCATAGCCAACGCCGTCGACATAATACTGTCCAAGGGTGATGGAGAGGACATACATCAGCACGCCCAGAAACAGCATTCCGAGGATATGCCGGGTGTAGCGGCCCGGAATTTTGTCAAACCAATCTTCCGCCAGATGCAGGCTTCGGATGAACCCAGCCGCTGCCACGCCGGTGATTGCTCCAAGTGCGGCATAAAGAATGAGCGATATCACGGCGCTGCTGTCTGTCGTCAGCGCTTGCATGGGAGGAACGAGGAAGGCCGGCTGCTGTCCGAGAAACCAGCGGCCGACAAACGTTGCCGCACCGGTCGCAATGGCGACCGGCAGAAATGTGCTTGCGCTTACCTCCGGCATCATCAACTCGATGGCAAACATCACGCCGCCAATCGGCGTGTTGAATGTGGCAGCGATTCCAGCACCCGCGCCAGAGGCGACCATTGCTATCCGCTGGCCAACAGGCATGTGGATGATTTGTCCCAGGGTCGAGCCGAGGGCTGAGCCGATCTGAATAATGGGCCCCTCACGCCCAACCGAAGAGCCGCTGCCGATCGCCACCGCGGAAGCCAGTGATTTTACCAAAGCCACGATCGGCCGGATCTTGCCCTCTCTGTAGTAGATGGCATCCATGACCTCGGGCACGCCATGGCCCTTCGCTTCAGGTGCAAAGTTGACGACCAGAAACGTGACGATAATCGCGCCGACCACCGGTGCCAGAATAATGAACGCACCCCAACGGCTGGGTGATGTGAACGTGTTCGCGTCGTAAGCTATCGAGAATGTGCCGTTGAAGAAAAGATTGTGGAGCAACCCGATCAAATCGCGGAAGACCACCGCACCGACACCAGTCACAATGCCGAGACTGAGGGCGAGAAACGAGAGATAGAGCAGGCTAAGCCGATGGCTTTCCTCGTCGCCGATCGTGCCGCGATGCGCGGCATCCTGCGCCGGCGGTCTTCCGGCTATCGTAGGAGAATTTAAACGCGAAGAATTGCCTTTAGCCATCCGGAGCATACCTGGGGCGCGAGGAGAATGGATGGGAATCGATAGCGGTCACCAGCTCTTGTCGGTCTCGCTCGATCCCCTCGATGTGATCGCAGGCACACCGACGGCCTTTACTTGAAGACTATCCCAGCGCTGGATCGACATTGAAGTGCAGCTATGCCATCGGACGCGGAGGATGCCGGAATGACCATTCGGCCCATAGGGAGAACACGACAGTCATTGCGCCGATGAGCCAATGTATTCGCGTTGCAACAACATCAGCCGAGAAGCCAAGCACCCACGCTGCACCAATGAGCCAAGCACCCAGCGCAAGCGTCACCCACTCTTCCCATTGCTTGGACTCGGACAGGGAGGCAAAGGCTAGATAAGCGAGCACGATGGCCGAGATCCATGCATTCCAGGCGGGCCGTACGTCGCTGGTGAAACCTAGCGTCCAGGGCGAGGTAAACAGGATCAACGCAGATATCGCCAAGAGCCAGTCCTGCGGTTTCTTTCCCTGAAAAAATAGCTCTGTCATTGGTCTCTCCATCAACTCGAAAGCCCAGCTTCGTGCCAAGACGTAAGATCTTTAATATATCGATTTTCGATATAGATTGCCAGAAGTAACGATAAAGAGAGCGATCTGCGATCGGGCGTCACCGCAGCCTCCAATACGCCGCTAGCCGCGATTGCTTTCGCCATCGAGGAGTCCGCCTCGTCCTGGCAGCAACGGCTGGCCTCACTCACCACGGTGGCTGTGATGATCCCTGGGCTGGTCGACTTCGGCGATGCCGGTGATTAGGTCTATCTTGGTGCTCTGCATGTAATGCAGCCACGTAAGACCTCCTTGTTCGCGGCACGGCTGGCCGGCATTCTGGGCGGTCTGTGCGGTGGCAGGACGGTACTTGCATTCGGCGGCACGAACTAGCCGGCGATCGCCGCCTTGTGCCTCGCTGTTCGGGGAGCTAACCCGAAATTCGCAAGCGGTGGCGCTTTAGCGCCAATCATAGTCTGGAAGTTCGATATCATCACGAAGGTCTCGGGCAACCACTCCGTCGGCGACGAAAGGGATCGCCATGAGGTGCATGACAAGGTTACGAAATGCGATGCCGATGCTGGTGCGGGGTGCAAAGATCGAGGCGAATTTCTTCGCGACCTCCTGCTTTCGCAGCAGAAACGGCATCAAGCGCTTCTGATAGGCGGTAAAGGCCGCTTTGTAATCACCTTCGGCCCGACGGAGTTCCCCAGCAAGTACGTAGGCCTCGACTATCGCAAGCCCGGTTCCTTCTCCGGCAAGCAACGAAACGCAAGCGGCCGCGTCGCCGACAAGAGCTGAGCGCCCTTTCGCCCAGGCCTGCATTCGGATCTGGCTTACCCGATCGAAATAAAGGCCTTCGGTTCCTTCCATGGCGGCAAGGATATCCGGACATTCCCACCTGTCATCCGCGAAAACTTGACGGAGCGCGGTCTTGTACCCGGCATCGGTAAGAGGGACGGGCTCCTTGAGCTGCTCATCCCGAAAAAGGAACAGGAACAGCGTGCGGTCATCGCGCATAGAGAAGCGCGAGATCTGCCGCCCTGGCCGGGAATGGCTCAGATAGATCAGTTCGTCGCGTGGCCTGTAACCTTTTGCCTCGAAGGCGGCAACACGATAGCCGAATTGCACCTCGAACCGCTCCTGCGGGCCGAAGGCCAAACGGCGGACGCGCGAATGTAGACCGTCGGCGCCGATCACGAGGTCGAATTTGCGGGACGCTGCGTGTTGGAACGAGACGTGCACGGCCTCGCCATTGTCCTCAATTGCGACGATCGAGTCACCGAAGATCGTCTCGACCTTGTTTTCAACCGTCGAGCAAAGAGTGGCGGAAAGATCGCTGCGCCGCAGGCTCGTGAAGCGATCTTTCGTCAGTCGCCGGAAGACATCCGTGGAAAATCCGGACGACCTGCGCCCATGCTCGTCGACGAAACGCACTTCGCCGACCTGATAACCGCAGTCCTTCAACCGAGGGACGAGGCCCATTTTGTCCACAATATCGTAGCCGATGCCCCAGAAATCGATGATATAGCCGCCGGTCCGCAACTGCGGCGCCTCCTCGATGAGCACCGGATCGTGACCGGCCCTCGTCAGCCAATAGGCGAGCGTCGGACCGGCAACGCCGCAGCCACTGATTGCAATTTTCATCGCTCTTTGTTCTGGCGTAGAGAGGAATTGGTTCGTTCGCTCGATCGAATTGACTAACCCGCAGAGCCAGCCCGCTTCTGGAAACCGTTGACGATATCCTGAGCGATCGCGGGATATTCCCCGTTGAAGTGGTGGCCGCCTCTGGTTTTGATGACCTCGGCTTTGGTGGAGCTCAACGATGGACAGCTCGTATCCCCTTCGTCTTCGCCATAGAAGCACTGCACCAAGGGGCTAGGGATCTTGATAAGCTCGGGGGCGATCGGAGCGGCTGCATCGCTTGGCCCTGCGCCAAACCAGCCAGCAATTTTAATCTCCCAGTCGGCCTTTGGTTCAGGGCCAAGAAGAGACACGAGATCGACGTCGGTCTTTACGTCGTTGGGAAGCGCGTTGTAAGTCGCGGGCAGGACGTTTGCACCAAAAGAGTAACCGATCAAAGCCACTTTTTCTGCGTGCCACTTTGCCTGGTAGCCGCGGATCGCGGTTGCCAGGTCATGGGCGGTTTGCTCTGGCGTCTTCTGATGCCAGAAGTAACGCAAGCTATCGAAACCGACGACCGGTATGCCGTCGCGTTGCAACTGCTCGCTGATGGTTTTGTCGATGTCGCGCCATCCGCCGTCGCCTGAAAGCATGACCGCCATCAGACGGGATGGGTGCTGAACCGGGAGGGGGACAAGTGGAAGTGCCGCGAGCCCTTGCAAATCCAGTCGATCGAGATGGGGAGCGATGAGTTGGGTCAAGGCAGCAGCGAGATCGCTCGGCGCATCTAGGTGGACATCAATCGGCAAGGCGTCCTTGCGGTCGACCTCGACGGCGGCACGCTGAAGAGGGGAGGCGCTCGCCGTCAGACCAATTGTCCAAAACCCGTTGGATTTGAGAGGAGGACTTCCAAAAAGGGTTCCGGACGAGATGACTGTCGATGATACCGAGCATGTCAGCCCGTTGGGTGTCAGGACGTCCGGATCCACCGTCGCTGCTCCGGCAATCGTATTGGGCGGAGAACCGGCAAGAATGAGCTGGGCAAGTGCACCGCCCGCACCGACTCCCGCGAGGATCGGGAAATGGTACTTGTCGCCAATGCGGCTACGCTGAAGCTTTTGGCTTAGTCCCTCAACGTCTCCGACAAGCTCGCTGCACGGATGGACGCCCGGCCTGGGCATTGGAAGCAGGTTGGCGAGATAGGTATCGAGGTCGACCCCGACGACCACGGAACCTTGCTTGGCCATCGCGTCTAAGGCCGCCTCGTCACGGTCCTTCCACCCGCCGCGGTCCGAGAACAGAACGACATAACCTTTGGTTGGACCATCCGGCTGGGCCACTCGGACGTCGCCAAGGCGGCCCCCATCAACAGCAAGTGCCGGAGTCGTCGTCGCCAGACCCACCAGCGCGATACCAGCCATAAGGAGACTTTTCATGCTTCACCTATTTCCTTGAAGTGCTTGCCGATCAAGGCAGCGGCATCGGCCAGGGCAACGAAGGGGCCGACCAGCCCCGAAGCAGCCAGGTAGCGTGGCTCCCAGCTTGGTCCGAACTTGCCCTTGAACAGGCGCAGTCCCTGGAAGTTGTAGAGAGGATTGGCGTGCTGCCAGATCAAGGATCCCATCCGGTGCCAGGGGGAGGTGAGGGGGAGCGCCCGAAAACCGCTGAAGGGCGCCATACCAAGATCCAGCGTGTGGTATCCGCGGTCTTTGAGAGCGAGGATCAGTTGCGTGAACAGGTATTCCATCGTGTAGCCAGGTGCTCCACCGATGTGACGCATCAACCCCACGGTCGCCTCCTGTTTGTTGGAGGTCGGCATGAAGGTCACGAAAGCTATGGTCCGGCCGTGCTGGCGGACCAGGGCGATGGACTGACGCTTCACAAAGGGGCGGTGAAACGCGGCGACGGAGAAGCTCTTTTCAGTGGTTCGGCGGGAGGTCAGCCAGTCTCTCGAGACGGCGTCCAGTTCCGCTACCAGGCAGGCCTCCTGATCGACGCCCGTGATTGAAAAGGTGAATTCCTCTTTCGCACCTCGTTTGAGGGCATAGCGCAGATTGGATCGCGAGCCACCCTCCAGAGTGAAATTGACGAGATCGACCCTGGCTTCTTCTCCCAACTTGATGATCGAAAGTCCCGCCTCGAGATAGATCGGCAGATTGGTTGGACGAACCTGGTAGAAGGCCACGCGCCCGCCATGCCTGGCTGCAAGCCGCTGAAAGGCATCAATCAGCGAGGGCCACTCCGCCCGAGGGCCAATGGGATCATAAAGCGCAATCCAGCTGCGACCACGCTTGCCGTACATCAGAAAAGCATTGCCCGTTGCCGAGAAGATGATGCTCTTGTCGCCCATCAGGGCGAGTGAGGCATCGCTGCGATCATGCCGGCGGATGATTTCGGCCACTTTGGCGAGTGTCTCAGGAGCCGGCCGGGGTGCGAATCCTCGTGGCGCACGCGAGAGTTCCCAGGTGGCAAGCACGAGTGCGACCACTGAAACGCCTATCATCGCGCGCAACGCCCGCGGAGCTTGCGCATCGAACTCGAACTGCCACCAAAAATCGCGCCCGGCAAAATCCATGTCATGAAATGCAAAGGTCAGGATCGCAAAGGAAGCGGCGATGACCACGGCGATCGCGAACAGCAAACTCGCTGAGGCACGTTGCGCTTGAAAGGATGAATCGCTGCGAAACTGGCTGCGCGCCGCGAACAGTGTGGCGACCAAGGGAACCACGAAGATCACCTCGCCATAGGCCAAACCCTTTCCAAGCGAGAAGACCAAGCTGGCCGCTGATAACGCCAAAGCAACCCACCATGCTGATCTATGTCGGCAGAAGAGGCCATGCGAGATGAAAAGGAACAGGACTCCAATCAGGCTTCCGAGAAAATGCGAGCCCTCAACGATCCAGAGCGGCACATGCAGGGAAAGAGTGGCCAGTCGCCCACCGAATGTCGGAGTAGCGCCGGAGACCACCAGCAGGCAACCGGCAATAAAAGCCTCAATGCCCAGAAAGCGCGGGGTCAGTCGGGCTGCGCTCTCGGCCAATGGTGAGTGCATTGGGTTGATTGGCCCGTCCAGTCGGGCCCCCAGGGCGTAAACGCCGAGAGCCGTCGAAGCCATAAGAAGAGGCGTCAGGAAATAGATCCCACGAAAGGCGATGAGTGCGGCTATTAAATCGCTGGGGGCGAGTTGTGGCCAAAGCACAAGCAGGACCACCGCCTCAAACACAGCAATGCCACCGGGGAGGCGGCTGGCAGCGCCGATAGAGCCTGCTGCAGCAAAGATGGTAGCAAAGGTCAAGAAATCGATCTTCAGTCCGGGCAGCAGGGACCAGAGGGCACCGGCGGCCAAGCACAAACGCAGGATCTCCGGCACATTCCTGACTGCATAGACACCTGCCGCTTGGTCTCCGCGCTTAAAATCCAGCGCAACTGCGATACCTCCTGCAGCGAGCAAGCTCAGACCAATGGCAACGAACCAACCGCCCCCCAGTTGCACGGTATGCGCCAGGCTCGCACGATCGAAAAGGCATGCGGAGCCAAACAAGGTGTAGAGCGGAACCAGAAAAGGTTGGCCGATCAGGGACAGTGTACGTTCGATTTTCTCCTGTTCGAGTCCGACGGACCTGTACAGGCGGCGGCGTACCACTTTGCCGGTCAGGCTCCCCAGCCCCACGGCATTATCGAGTGCCGCGCCGCATAGGCTGGCCAGCAAGAGAGCATGGACCGAGGGACGAAGCTGGCGCAGCCTAGACGCTGCGACATCCCGCGCGATAACGGGAAGAAAGCTCAGGGCGGCCAGGGACAGGGAGCCAGCCAATAGTGCTGGCGGCAGGTGGCATAAGGCTTTGGTGATGGAGTGGTAGTCCGTGACCTGTGCGCCGAGCTTGATAAATATCAGGAGGGCGGTGAGCCATATCGATACCGTCGTGGCAAGCGATAGCCACTGCCGCAGGGCGGGAGGTTTCCACCCGACATCCAATCTCTTTTCCATGCCGTACAACCGGTTCTTCTTGTCGTCGTCGCTTGTTGCAAAAACACTGCCTGAATCTCCCGGTACCGCATGTTCTGATCGCCAAAGTTTATTTTGGCTGCCTCATGACGGCCTGAAGTGTTGCGGCGAACGTTGTCCCTTCGCGACGCAACTCCTCCACATGCACAGAAGCGAGCGAACGTAGGTATTCTTCACCGAGATTGGTCAGGGTGACAAAGACACGCCGCTTGTCGCTCGGGTCGGGAACACGTGTAAGGAGACCAAGCTTGGCCATGCGATCGACCAGCGACACCGCCGTGTGATGCCGGATGAACATCAGGGCAGCGAGATCTCCAACCGACAGCGGTTCGTTGCGCGAGAAGCCCTTGATTGCAACCAACGCCTGGTATTGGTGAGGCGTGACGCCGGCCTCCGCCGCCGCCGCTTCAGAGAATGCCAGATACTTCCTGATCTCGAATCTGAATTGGGCGAGGGCCTGGTAATTCACGTCTGCTTCTTTTCCCAAGTCGTCTTTCGCGACGGCTGGGGAAGCGTGCTTTTCCTTGAGCATGATCGACTCCGAAAGGCCGCTTGCATCGTCGCTTGAGATATTCTCAGAGGCAGAGTATATCGAACTTCGATGCATTTTCAATGGCGATGCAACTGTCGTCGCTCTTGTGTTTGAGAAGGTCAAGCTGTGACGGCCGAGCTGCACGAAAACCGTTCATCCTCCGGCACTGACGACGGCAGACGATCTGTAAAGAAGGTACTTCGCACGAAGGCGAAGGGTTTGCCGGTGCTGCTGCGGAGGCGGACGGCAACAACGGCCGGTGCGATCGCCCTGGGTCTCGTCGCGCTGTGCTTTGCATGGCTCGCTGACCAGGGCTCGCGCCTTTTCGAGCTGATGTTCGAAAGATATCCCTACCTGCCTGTGATCGTGACCCCTGTTGGGCTCGCAGCGATCGTTGCGCTAACGCTGCGTTTCGCGCCAGCGGCGCGAGGATCCGGCATACCCCAGGTCATTGCGGGGGCGGTGGATCCCAAGCGCGCGGTCTCGGCCAGGCTGATCTCGCTCGACACTGCCCTTGTTAAATGTGCCGGTACCGTCGCAGCCCTTCTTGTCGGGGCTTCCGTGGGACGCGAAGGTCCAACGGTGCAGGTCAGCGCCGCGATCATGGCTTTCGCACATCGAACCTTGAGGATCGAGCTTTCCTCCGCCGTTGTTATCGCGGGCGGGGCAGCGGGGGTCTCCGCGGCATTTAACACGCCGCTCGCCGGCGTTGCCTTTGCTATCGAGGAACTCGCTGCCTCCTATCAGCAACGCCTTGCCCTGCTGGCGATGGCGGCGGTCATGATCTCAGGTCTGGTCAGTCTTGGCCTTGCCGGAGACTATGTCTATTTCGGCGCCATCCACCAAACGATGCCAATGGGGCATTCTCTTGTCATTTCGTTGATGGCAGGGGTCTTGGGTGGTCTTTGTGGCGGTCTCTTCTCACTCATGGTGGTCGGCTTTGGCCGCTCCTCGTGGAGCCTCTTTGTATATTTGCGCTCCCATCCTGTATGGTTCGCTGGTGGATGCGGTCTGGTGGTCGCGCTCCTTGGCATGGCAACGGGTGGCGCGACGTGGGGGGCAGGGTACGATTGGGCAAAGATGCTCGTTGAATCCCACGCTCAGCCTCTTTGGTTCGGACCCGCAAAGTTCCTTGCGACCCTGGTGACGATGTTCAGCGGCACGCCGGGAGGTATCTTTGCTCCCTCTTTGGCGACCGGCGCCGGCGTCGGCAATCTTCTGGCCGTCTTGTTTCCCAGCGAGCCCCTAGGTGCGGTCGTGATCCTGGGTATGACTGGGTATTTCGTGGGCGTCGTCAGGGCGCCGCTGACGGCGGTTCTGATTATCGCCGAAATGACCGACAGCCGGGCGATGATCCTGCCCCTTCTGGCAACGGCAATCATCGCTGATGGCGTTTCTGCCTTCATTTGTCCGGAGCGTCTCTATCACTGCCTGTCCAAAACTTTTGCATTGCGACCCCGACGAGACGAGCCCAGGGAGATTGGTCATGCAGTGGTCAAAGTCTGACCCCTGGCGAAGTCTCTCGGTGGATGGGCGTCTCGGATCTGTTTGGCCAACGCTCGCTCGGATGCTCTATTGCTGCGCGCGGCTTTTATCCCTTACCCTTGCGCTTGCCCTGTCGCTTTCGTCGCTCCTTCTCCACGCCCAGGCCGGCACCATGCAGCAATTGTCGGTTCCGAGTCCCGCGCTCGGCCATCCGCTCGAGGTCTCGATCTACGTTCCGAATGGCCCGGTACCGACGGATGGTTGGCCGGTGCTCTACCTGCTCCACGGGGTTGATGGCAGCGCCCGTGACTGGTCGACCTTGGGTGATATCCAATCGACACTGGATCGCCTTGTCCAAACAGGCCGCATCCGTCCCATACTCGTGGTCATGCCGGACACAGGCAACAGCTGGTACGTCAACTCGGCGAAGGTTGGCGGTCCCGGAAATTACGAGGATGCGATCCTCCTGGATCTTCCGAGAGCCATTGAAGGCCGGTTTGCGCCAAATTGTCGACGCGAGACGCGCGCCATCGCCGGCATTTCCATGGGCGGCTTTGGTGCCCTCCGCCTGGCATTCAAGAGGCCTGATCGCTATGTGGCGGTCGCCAGCCTCTCCGGTGCGCTTTGGCAAAACATCCCTGAAAGCAGCATGCTTGACGGGGGGTGGAAGGGCGCAAGCGCTTTATATTTCCAGCGTATCGATGCCGCGACCGTTGTAAGCGGCTTGGATCTACCGCCTCCCGGAACCTACTTTGCCGGCGCCTTCGGATCCCCTTTCAAAGCCGCAAGCTTCAACAGAGCGAATGTCTTCACGGTTCTAGGCCAACAGATATCGGCAGGTACGACCCTGCCAGCGATCTATCTTGCTGTAGGAGATCACGATAGCGACAATCTATGGCGAGGCTCAATTGCCCTCTACGATACGCTGAAAGCTGATCATTTGAAGGTTGAGCTCCGCATCTTTGATGGGGATCACAGCTGGTCGTTTTGGAAGCCAAGGATCGAAGATATGCTGGAATTTGTGGACGCGTCATTTGTCACCCGACCAGCGGGCTCGCTGGTTGCAAGCAGACCTGTCGAGGCGCCACCGATCGTGGGAACTGCTGTCTCAGCCAAATGAAAAGGCGCATTGCGCAAGAAGCGAATTGAGATTCAGGCCCTTTGTCCTGTTGGTGCCGACTTACTTCGCAGAAGCATCATGGGTGGCTCTCAGGAACCTGTTCTTTCGATTTGAGGCGGCATTGGGCCAGTCGTATTCAGTGCCCTGCGCAGTATTTGATTTCGTTTCAAGGTCGCTATCGTTGCACCAATAGGGACAAGCGTGGAAAACGCAGCAGCACCTTGCCGTCGGGCTGCAGCGGATAGGTCCGCGCGAGCTCGCTGATGTATCGTTCGATGAATGCGTGGCGGGACTCTTTGTCGATGCGCTTTAGGAACGGGGCCATGAGGCTCTCCTGCATCCAAGCGGCAATCGCCGGGAAACCGTCGTGACATGAACGATCGTCGTTTCCCAAACTTTGACGAGCGAGCATTCCGAAGCCAGAAGATCGTAAAGGCCTTCAGCCGTCTCGTTGAAAGGACGGGTCTTGGCCACCGAGAGAAGCTGGGGTGCCCAGGGACCATCAATCGCAATCATGCGCATGACGATGCGATAGGGCTCATAGAGATTATTCGGCGTTTGAATGGCCAAGAAGCCTCCCAAGCCAACCCAATCGAGGAGGCTTAGAATGAGCTGCCTGAAATCGGGCGAGACGTTGGGAAGGCCGTTCGAGAAAATCAGGTCGAAGGGCGGTGGTTGAGGTATGTTCATACCGGTACTTTCGGGGAAGGAACCGTTTGGTGGAGAACTTTCAGTCAGATGCCCATGCTTGGGTAGATCGACCATGGTAAGTTCCGCACCTGGAAAGCGATGGCGTAGCAGTTCCGCTGGGGGCCTGTGACCATTGCGGACGACCGCGATGCGCCCGAGTATTCGATCGGGAATGCGCGATAGCAGATCCAAGGCCGCTGCTTGGCGGTGAGCGCTCAGGGCGGCCTGGATATCTTCGCCCGCAACGTTAGATTTATCCATTTTTTCAACCCCGGAAGACCAATGAAGGCGCTGAACAATGAATGAGCCGCTTGTCCGCGCTTAGGATCGCGTCCTAAGCGGCGCTTCAATCAAGGCCCTATGGCTCCTGTCGGCGCTGGGCATCATTCTCGAACAAGGTATCGCCGGCCGTCTTCTGCTGGACCTCCGCGACGGATCCGGCTTTCAGATCTCTCGCTCCCGCGACCTTGCCGGGCAATAGGTTCTTTTGGTTGTAGAAAGTGTAGGAAAGCGTGAGTTCCTGGACGCCTCTTGCGCTTGCGTCCTTCAACATGTTGTCGTCGATATAGAACACCACGGGCATTCTGGCCGTCTGCCTCGCCTCCAGCCGCTCTTCTGTGAAACAAAAACACTGGATCTTGTAGAAGTAGGGCGCGATCGCGGGCGGCGTGACGTTATAGACAGCGCGAGCAACGTTGACCTGATCTGTATTGTTTGTTGCGTCGAAATAGACGGTCGTGGGCGAGTTCACATCCACGTCGATTGAGCGCTGCTCCGGCTTGAAGCTCCAATCGAGGCCAGGGGCGATATTGGTGTCAAATAACACCTTGAGCTTGGGGTTGGATCCGGCAGCATTACTCGCGGCCACAGGCCCGGTGGCTCGCCGAGTTGTTCCGCCGAAGCCGGTGGCGCCGCAGAAGAGACGGTAGAGTGTCGGTGCGTAGGATACCGTGACGAGCATGCTGCCGACGAAGGCACAGGCCATCAGTACGGTAAAGCGGATGCCTGCAGTCCTCGAAGCCATTCAGTTCCCCATTCCATAGGAAATGCACGCCCAGTTGCTGGCGATGGCGGCACGTGGTTGATCAAGATGAAGTGCGACGGTTTTTGCATTCACTGTCACGATCACGCGGGGCCTCAGACCAAACCCGCCCTTCGACGCCCGGTCGCAGCGCGCTAAAGAACCCATCGGAATGCCCTTCTCAGCTCGGCAATCGCATTGTGGTCGTAGCACCGACCATGGGCGATGATGATACGTTTGGGCATCAAGACGATCATGTGCTCGATTGCCGCCCGAACCAGGGCCCGGCGACCTAGGAAATTTACCTGCATGTCGAAGGGTGCCTTGCCGTCGGGATCTGCCGCGCCACCGAGTCTTATTGCCCAACGCAGCCACGGCTTGTGGACTCGGCAAGTCTCGAAGTTCTCAATGAGATCGGTGAGGATCAGTGTGCGGCTCGGCCGATGGAAGAAATCGACTTCAGTGAGTACGCTGCCGGCGATGAGCCACTGATGAAATGTTTCCTTCCAGGCATCTGGCACCGTTTCGCTGAGGCTTTCATCAATCATCAGAGGCCGGCGCGCCTTTGCAACAAGGCCAGGCGGACCATAGCTGCGCGCCGCGGGGAAGTGGGACTGCCAGCTCGGCAGATGCCAATAATGCAAGGTGTTCGGTGCGACGAGATAGGATACCGGGCCCAGCGCCATAACGGCCGATGCCAGATCATCGCTCCATTCAATGGGCGAATGTATCCAGATTTCGCCAGAAGCCAGTCGAACCACCGTCATCCGGGTTGGGAATGGCATCGTCATTCCCAGATACCGCATGCTGATTTCGGGCCCATCAGCGATCCAGATACTCTCCGCGACGGGCTTGAGCGTGTTCAGCGGCACATAAGGTGCATATGAGTCAGGAGACATAAGTATCCTCTCATCAACCAGTGGTGAGGGCCACCCCGCTTTCCTCCTGTTGGTCGAAATGGAACGGTTCTCTGCTGTCATCGGCGGTTCGTCGTTAATCCCGAACTCCCCGCCAGTTGCGGCGCGGACGCCAGCGCGGGGCAAGTGCGATAACAAAGTATCAAGCCAAGGCCAGGCGGAGCTCCTGCTCGAGAGTTCCGTAACTTGGCGAGTTCGTTAAAAGTGGACGAAGTGAAGCGGCTGGCTGTTTCAGTCACTGGCAGCTCCTGTTCTTCAATTGGCTCGGATTGTATTAGCGGGAGTTGAACGGTCGACACGGGTGAAGATCTCGAGCGGAGACCGAACACGGTCTTGGCGGCAGGATATGCCGGTCTTCTTCATGGGTTCGATCTCCACAGCGCGAGGCGCCACTTCCCGTCTCGGTATCAAAAGGCCCGCCATTGCGAGGAAGCCTGGCCCCTTGACACTTCGGTATCGCCGCGCTCCAATTATGTATCGAAGATCGATATAATTATGCAAGTGAACTTCTGGAAACTTTTTGCCGCAGGCCCTGCCGGCTGACGACCTGACACCGGCTCCACGCGTAGAGACGAGGGTCAGCTGTGCGGGCCGCGCTGACACCGTTCAAACGGTGTTGGTTTCGTTACCCTCTTCCTGCGGCGGCATTGGGTCGTAGGGAGCCCTTTGCCGTGCTGGGCGCCCGGGTCAGGTTCCATAACGGCCGAGGGGGCGGACCTGCACAGGATAATGACGGCTTTTGCGGTGGCATTGCCGTCGACGTGGATCGAAATTGACGCCGGCTCGAAAATGGTCTCATCCCTTACGGGACGGCCATCCCGGCGCGTGTCGACTTTCTTGCACCAACGGGCACGGCAGTAATCCGCATTGCTTCCTATTGGGGACAAGGAGTGCGCTATGTTGTGCAGCTTGGGTTCGGATCCGAGGCAAATGAAATGCGAACGATTGGAGCGTAAAATTTCAAATCGTACATGACGCGGAGCAGGACACTCTGCATCGCGATACGCAATCCAGTGGCATCGCCATCAGCGGCAACGCGGGCGTCACCGACAAGCGCCTCCTGGCATCCAGGCTCGGTTCGGATTCCCTTGCCGGCCTGGCCGATATGACTGCGTCGTCGACCGTCGGCGGGCAGCCTGTTAAGGAATATTCCCCGTCCGTGCCTTCTTCCAAGACGTCGTCCGGGGTTGGCTGCAGAGGGGTGAACCCTGCTCGGTGCCGTTGCTCAAAACGCGGCTACACTGGCGCGCGTGACCCTGCTGGCGACGACAAGCGCGTTATCGCTTGGGCGCAGCCATCGGATGCCGGTATGACCATTCCGCCCAAAGCGAGACAATCAAGGTGATGCCACCCACCAGCCAATGCGTCCATTGAGCCGGGTGGTTCTGGCCGAAATGGAGGAGTTCCGGCGCAATGATTAGCCAAAGACCGACGGCCGCCGTTGCCCATTCCTCCCATTGAGTCACCTTCAAGAGGGAAGCATCGAACAGGGAAGCGGATGCGAGATAGGCGAGGGCGACAGCACCTAGCCAAGCGCTCCACTCGGCGTGGTGGTCGCCGAAGCCGAGCAGCCATGGCGATGAGAAGAGGGCGATCGCGAGCACGCCCAGTATCCAGTCCTGTACCTTCTGACTGTGCACGATCGAATTGGCCATTGTATTCTGCATTTCAGGGGTCTCCCAAACTAGGCTCATAAGCAATTTTATATCGAATTTCGATATAAATATAAAGTTAATTATCGCTATAGATCGTTGGCTCCATCGGGTGAGCGAAGCCACCGGCACAGACATTGGGCCCTCGCGGAGATAGGGAGTGTCAGGCTATCGAGGAGCCAGGGAAGGACCAGCAGCACCAGCCCCAGGGCTGCCGTCAGCCATTCCTCGCGGGGATCGCCCTGGGCTGCAACTCTGAGAGAGGCGATAAAAAGCGATGAACCAAGCGCACCACGCCGCCAGGTTCCCGCGAAATAAACCAGCCGGGGCCAGCCGAAAAGGACAAGTGCACACCGACCGGGCCCCGATCTGGGGCCCTACAGGTGAAGAGCCCGGAACGGGCCAATCATTTCGCCTCGGTCCAGCTATGTCGTCAGGTGAGGGCGCATAAATATCGAGATACGATATTCTTGCTTCATTGAATCGCGGCGACGTCAGGGCTCGATCACGATGTCGTTGCTCCTCGCTCCAGCACGCGCCGTTCCCAGGAATCGCGCTCTTCCCGATCTTTTCAAGGAATTGAACATTGCCAAAGTGTATCGATCTTCGATATAATGTATGGGCAGCGACGCGAGACTTTCGTGGGAGAGGCAGATCCGTTGCGGGGCTCGCCGGATCCAAACATTGACCCCGAGCGGAGGTTTGGCAACAGGGCTGCGTAGTCTGGGAGGATGGGGCGGAGCGGCGGAGATGGTCACGTCGCTCCGCTCTTCTTCTCCTCTTATTTAGCCGGCGAATTACACGGCGCGCCGGAGCGGCGAGACGGGATTGCCAAGTGCTGCAGAAAGCTGAAAACGTTGTTGTAATATCGTCGCAAGGCACCTTTGTTCTGAAAAAGCAGGTTGCCTTTTTGCCATCGCGCCAAGCTTCTGGCTCAAAAGGCCGCTCGCCCGTCGAGATCTGTGTGATGCCCGCCGACGCACAAATTCCGACTGCCTTCAGTGGCACCAAGGCTCATGTGCGGCCTCGTCGGGCCGAAAGTCGACGGATGGCGGGGGGCCGAGCGTATGGCACCCGAGTTTACTGCTGGAGCGGGCGATGATCTGGCTGCGGTTCCTGGGATTTGCCTTCTCCGCCCTCGCCATCCTGATCCTGGCATCGGCAGGAGTCCTCGGCATAGAGATTTCCGACATTACCAGGGACTTGCCTGACTATCGCCAGCTGGCGGACTACGAACCACCGATCATGACGCGCGTCTACGCAGCCGATGGATCGATCCTTGCGGAATACGCAAAACAGCGCCGACTGTTCTTGCCCTTCCAGCTGATCCCCAAGACGCTGATCAACGCCTTCCTAGCGGCGGAGGATGGCGATTTCTACTCTAATCCCGGCGTTGACCCTTGGGGAGTGGTGCGGGCAGCGATCACAAATCTGCGCAACTGGGGCCATAATCGAAGACCCATGGGTGCATCGACGATCACTCAACAGGTCGTAAAAAACTTCTTCCTGAACAATGAGGTTTCCTATCGACGGAAACTGGAGGAAGCAATCCTCGCGCTGCGACTGAACCAGACCTATTCGAAGGACAAGATTCTCGAACTTTATTTGAACCAGATCTACCTGGGCTCCGGAAATTACGGAGTCGCGGCCGCATCTCTCGGCTATTTTGGCCGGCCGGTGCGAGATCTGTCGATTGCGCAAATGGCCTATTTGGCGGCCCTACCAAAGGCCCCCAATAATTTCGATCCGCTGCGAAACCATGATGCGGCTCTCGCCAGGCGCAACTGGGTCATCGGGCGCATGGAGCATGAAGGGTTCATTACCACCGACCAGGCCGCAGAGGCTGTCGATGCGCCATTGGGCGCTTCAACCCATCGCTCTTGGCCGGATGATGGCAACGGCGCTGCCTATTTCGCCGAGGATGTCCGTCAGCAGCTCAATGAGCGCTATGGCAGTACGCAACTTTATCAAGGCGGCATGGCTGTCCTGTCGACCCTGAACAGGCATCTGCAGGCTCTGGCGCATCAAGCCCTCGTCGATGGATTGGTCAAATGGGACGAGCGGGAAGGTTATCGCGGCCCACTCGACAATGTCACGCCAGGCCCCGATTGGCACAAGAGCCTCGCGGCACAGCAACGCCCGGATGACGTCGCACCCTGGCGCCTTGCCATCGTCCTGGATGTGCGACCGGACCGGGCCCTCATTGGACTTCAGCAAACGCCCCGAACGGGTGCGTCACACCATTCCAATAGGGTGGATACGGGGATCGTCAAGCTAAAGGGCGTTGCCTGGGCTCACTGGGCCATAGGCCCCCTGAAGGGACGGCGCGTCACGCAAGTCAGCAACGTACTCAAGACTGGGGACATCATCTACGTGGAGCCTTCGACAGACGACGATGGCACTTTCGATCTTCGCCAGATTCCAGACATATCTGGCGCAGTCCTCGCCATGGATCCGGCCACCGGACGAGTGCTCGCCATGGATGGCGGCTTTTCCTTCCAATACAGTAGCTTCAACCGGGCTACGCAGGCCTTTCGCCAGCCAGGCTCGTCTTTCAAGCCCTTTATCTACGCAGCGGCGTTGGACGATGGCTATACACCTTCCACCATCGTCTCGGACGACCCGATCAGTATCGATCCGGGCGACGGTCAGCCGATCTGGAACCCTGCCAATGATGGAGACAAATACTACGGGCCGCGACCACTGCGCTTTGGATTGGAACGATCGCGGAATGTCATGACGGTGCGGATCGCACAGGACATCGGCATGCCGCTGATCAGCCGCTATGCCCAACGCTTCGGGATATACGACAGCTTGCCGCCTTATATCGCTATGTCCCTTGGATCTGGCACGACGACGCTGATGCGCATGGTAACGGCCTACGCGATGCTGGCGAACGGGGGTATTCGCATCAAACCCACTGAAGTCGAAGATATCAAGGATCGCAACGGCCAAACGATCTACAGGCACGACGAGCGCTTATGCCCGACCTGCAATTCATCGGTGTGGGCAGGACAGCCTGAGCCACCGTTGATCGACAATAGTGAGCAAATTCTGGATCCTTCGACGGCCTATCAGGTGACGTCGATGCTGGAAGGCGTGGTTCAGCGCGGTACGGCGACGGTATTAAAATTTCTGGATCGGCCGATCGCGGGCAAGACCGGCACGACCAACGACTCAAAGGATGTGTGGTTCATCGGCTACTCGCCTTCTCTGGTCGCGGGTGTCTATCTCGGCTACGACGCACCGCGATCATTGGGCAAATCGGCGACCGGCGGACGGGTGGCTGCCCCCATCTTTGGGCAGTTCATGCAAGCCGCCCTCGCAGGCACCCCGTCGCAACAGTTCCGCATCCCGTTGGGCATCAAGCTGGTTGTGGTGGACCAGCGAAGTGGACGGCGAACCTCAAATTCAGACGCGGCTCTGTTTGAGGCATTCAAGGTCGGAACTTCCCCACCAGATAATACTGACAATAGCAAGAACTACGCGACTGAAGGGCATGGGATAGCCTTTGGCACCGGAAGATTGTATTAGTTCGCTGCAAATTCAGGTTGCAAAGGGTATTCTATTGCCTTTTTTAAATGCATCGAATATTCGTGAACATTATATATTTTTAATGTCAGAGTTTAAACCTAGATTGCCCGATTTTTACCTAATTTTGGAGAGTATATAACTTAAAGCCGGAGTTGAGGGGATGGGGAGGCCTCCGCGAAAGTTGCACAAGGGAGTGGACTGAATCATGCGCACCCAGCTTCTCACTTCGGTTGTCATCCTTGCCGGAGCACTTGCATTTGCAAGCGTTCCGGCCTTCGCCCAGGATGCGGCGCCCAAGCCGTCCGGCCTGTGGCTCGCGACCGACTTTCCCGATCTAACCGAACATATCGGTGATGACGCAACACTCGGCATCACGCTTTCGAATGTCAGCCGCCCTGCGGCCACGGTAGCTTTTTCCGTCGATGGGTTGCCGAAGGGGTGGAATTGGCAACTTTCCGGCGACAGCAAGCCAGTCTCCGCCGCCATGGTGACGCCCGACCAGAACCAGCATCTCAATCTCAAGCTGACCCCGCCAAAAGACGCCAAACCCGGTGTCTACAGCTTCTCGGTGCAGGGGAAGGCCACGGATGGACAGACGCTCACCCTGCCGATCTCCATCACCCTGACCACACAGGACCCGGCTAAGGTGACGCTGCAGCCGGATCTGCCAGCCTTGCGCGGCACGCCGCAATCAAGCTTCGACTTCAACGTTGCGATCAAGAATGACAGCCCGGATCCCGCAACTTTCAATCTCGTTGCCGCCGCCCCGCCCGGTTTCGTGGCGACCTTCAAGGAGCAGTACGGCACACAGGAACTGACCAGCCTTCCGCTGAAGGCCGGCGAATCCAAGACCCTGAAAGTGTCGGTCGCGCCGCCCAAGACCACCGCTGCCGGTCAATATGCAGTGCAAGTCGGCGCCTCAAGCGCCAAGGCCAAGGGCCAGACACAACTTGCCCTCGACATCACTGGCCAACCCCACATAGGCCTGTCCGGCCCGGACGGACGCCTTTCGGGCCAGGCCGTCGCGGGTAAGGAAACCACGGTCAACTTCACCCTGAACAACACGGGCAGTGCGCCGGCTAAGAATGTCGCGCTCTCGGCCAGCGCGCCAAGCGGATGGAAAGTCGAGTTCGATCCGAAGTCGCTCGACGCGCTCGCGCCGAAGGATCAACTGCAGGTGGCTATGCACATGACGCCTGGCGACAAGGCGATTGCCGGCGACTACATGGTTAATGTCAGCGCCAACGGGGATGGGGCCTCCGACAGCACCGATTACCGCGTCACTGTCACCACATCGACGCTTTGGGGTGCGGCGGGACTCGGTGTCATTGGCGCCGCAGTTGTCGTGCTCGGCTTTGCCGTCACCCGGTATGGCCGTCGATGAGCACGCCGGTCATCGAGGCCAGGGGCCTCACGAAGCGCTACGGCCAGGCGATAGCGGTCGACGCGCTTGATCTCACCATCGAGCGAGGCGAGGTCTTCGGTCTGCTCGGACCCAATGGCGCCGGCAAGACCACCACGATCCTGCTCTTCCTCGGCCTGACCGAGCCGAGCGCCGGACAGGTCCGCGTCCTCGGATTCGATCCCTTGCGCGAGCCATTGAAAGTCAAGCGCCATGTTGGCTATCTGCCCGATGCCGTCGGCTTCTACGACAATATGACGGCCCGGGAGAACCTCACTTATACCGCGCGACTTGGCGGCATTCCCTCCACAGAAGCGCGAAAGCGGATTGGTGAAGCGTTCGATCGCGTGCGGCTCGGGGAGGTAGCGGATAAGCGGGTGGCGACCTTCTCCCGCGGTATGCGTCAGCGCCTCGGCATCGCCGATCTGCTGGTCAAGGCCTGTGATGTGGCAATCCTCGACGAACCCACCTCGGGTCTGGATCCGCAATCAACGCAGGAATTGCTGGAGCTGATCGGCCGGTTGGCGCGCGAAGGCATGACGATTGTCCTGTCCTCCCATCTGCTCGGCATGGTCCAGATGATCTGCACGCGTGTGGCGCTTTTTCATCGCGGCAAGGTCGGTTTGGTCGGCCATGTCGGCGACTTGGCAAGCCAAGTGCTCGGCGGCGCCTTCGTCATCGAGGTTGAGGCTTATGGCTGCGACGTAGCCGAAGCGGTAAGGGATCTCAAGGGGGTTACCGCGACGTCGGTGACGCGCTCCGGTCTCACCCGCATTGATGCCGACCGGGATGTCCGCGGTGATATCGCCAGGAGGATCGTTGCGGCCGACGGTGTGCTCAAGCGCCTCACCATGGACCGCTCGAGCCTTGACGAAGTCTATGTGCGCTATTTCGAACAGGTGGCCCATGCGGCGTGAAGGTTCCCCATTTACTGGCGCTTCCACTGTTGCTCTCAAGGAAGCGGCCGATCACATGACGAGCGCGCGGATGCATCTCGTCACTCTCCTCATCATCCTCACGGCGGCTGGTGCCATCTACGGTGCCATCGGTCAGATCAAGTCGAGCGTCGGACAGGATCCCTTCCTGTTCCTGCGCCTGCTGACGACCTCCCAGCAACCGCTGCCGTCCTTTGTCGCCTTTCTCGGCTTCCTCTTGCCTCTTGTGGGCATCGCACTCGGTTTCGATGCTGTGAACGGCGAATACAACCGCCGCACCATGAGCCGCATTCTCTCGCAGCCGATATATCGGGACGCGCTGCTGGCCGGAAAGTTCCTCGGCGGCCTGACGGTGATCGGCATCTGCCTGGTGACGCTGTGGCTGCTGATCACAGGCATGGGCATCCTCACGCTGGGCCTGCCACCCTCGGGCGAAGAGATCCTTCGCGGCATCGCCTTCTTGATCACGTCTCTCGCCTACGCTGGCGTCTGGCTGGCAGTGGCGCTGCTATTCTCCACCATCTTCCGCTCGCCGGCGACTTCGGCGCTGGCAGCCCTGACCCTCTGGCTTGTGCTCACACTGTTCTGGGGCATGATCGCACCTTTGTTGGCGAGCCTGTTCGCACCGGTAAACCCGTATGACCCGATGACGGCAGTGCACCAGGTCGAAGTGGCGCACGCCATCGCCCGCTTGTCGCCGAATACGCTCTATGGCGAGACCATGCTGGCGCTGCTGAACCCCGCCACGCGAACGCTCGGCCTGGTCTTCGTGAGCCAGCTGGAAGGCGCGGTGATCGGCGCTCCACTCCCCTTCGGCCAGAGCCTGTTGCTGATCTGGCCGCAGCTCTCCGGCCTGATCGCGGCGATGATCCTGGTTTACACGATCGCGTATGTGATTTTCCAACGCCAAGAGATCAGGGCGTGAGAACCTGACCTCGAGTGCAGGTCGCCTGCCCTCTCGAGCGCATGCCGCAGGAGAGGACTGGCGGCCGGCTCATCTCAGTGCTCACTGGCGGGCCCAATGCGAGTGAGCCTCCATTGTGCCCAGATGGCAAAATCTACAAAAGGACCCAGATGTCATCGTGTCTTGGTCGGAATGAAGCGCCACATCCCGGCTAAGGCGTGCACCAACAAGACGGGGTAGATATCCACCCGCGCAGTGAATGGACGAGGAGCTTTTCTCCAGCGTGGCTTCTGCTCGTTCAAGAAAAGGCAGGAAGGGCTATCCGTTATTCCCCTTCTGCGCCAGAAATTGTCCATAATAGAATTCGTCAATCCGATATACGCCAAGCAAGGCCGTCGGCTCCCAGGAGAAAATAGCGGTCTTTGGGATATTTTGGATGGTCTTGGTCACCACGATCGGCTGTAAAGCTCCTTGAACCGTGCCGATAGTGAATTGCTGTTCCGCGTGAATGCTGAGCATTGAACGCCAGATCTGCGTTTTTTCCTCCAGCGTCGTAGCGTTCATCCAGCGGCCATAAAGCCCAAGCAGTTGCTGGGCTTCGATCATGTCAACTTTTTCCCCCGCAGCACCTGCCGTTTCGGCAAACTGGCCCCATTTGGGCCAGGCCATGTTGTCCTGGCGAATGGGGGCTAACTCGCTCGGCGGCATTACGGCGGCTGCAAGGGCCAAGTCAAAGCCCGTTCCCGCGACCATGATCGTTTCGCCGGCAAAAGCGCGTTCGTTGAGAACCGTGTGATCCTGCGCCTTGATCACCATCTTGATCCCGATGTCAGTCCAGAACTCGCTGACTATCTGTAATGCATCGAGGAGATCGCTATTTTCGCCCACAGTTTCGACGATGAGCTCAGCGGCACGCCCATCTGATAGGAGACGAATCCCTGAACCCTCATGCCGAGCGAGTCCCGCTTCGTCGAGAAGCTGTCTCGCCAGCTTCGGATCAAAGGTGGCCCAGGCTTTGCAATTCTCCTCCGAGTAGAGAGGACTGGCCGGTACAACGGTATTGTTACCTTCAACGCCTCGACGAAAATAAAGAGTGTTGTTGAGGGTGTGTCGATCAATGCTGAGGGAAAGCGCCCGGCGGAAGCGTACATCTCGATTGAGGGCACGCCAGACCGGGTCATTGCATGTGAGGTTGGGGTAGAGCGCAACGGCCGAGCCTTTGGCAATCGGCCAGGCGAGCGTCCGATAACGATGCCAGGACTCTCCCCCTTTCAACATCGGGATATCGCCAGTGACGATGCCACGGAAAAGCAGATCCACCTCGCCGGCATTGGCCTTTGCGGCAAAAAGGCCGGTCGATGAGACATTGGCGACGATGCGATCGATATAGGGCAGCTGCTTTCCTTCCGGATCAACGCGGTGGAAATAGGGATTTCGCTCGAAGATGAACTGCTGGGCAGGCGCTCGGGTCACGACTCGCCATGGATCAAGCGTCGGCATGTCAGGATTGCTGGCCTCATACGGATCGTCCAGCAGGTTATACAGAGCAGCCCACGAAATCATCTGCCGGTCATGGGCCATCCCCTTCAGCCTGGCAAGGTCCGCATACTTCTTGTGAAATGCTTTCAGGTAGTGCGCTGGAGAATAGATCCAGGTCGGTCGGGGTTCGGCAAGCGAAGGCAGAAACCTAGGATTAGGCTTGGTCCAACTGTAGCGAATTCGGACGGCATCGAGGATGTCGACCTGCGGGCCTTTTCCATCGATGAGCATGAAGGCAGGTGCTCCGGTTGGCCGCAGCTCCGGATTCAGGGCGACGTCCTCCCAATAGAAGCGGAAATCCTCCGTCGTGAAGGGATGGCCGTCAGACCAGCGATGGCCGTCACGAAGGATGAATGTAAAGATATGATCGGCTTGGTTGATGACATCGAAAAGGATGTCCGGCACCAGATTGATGGCTTCATCGTAGCCGATCAAACGAGTATAGCCCGATACAGTGATGTGGCGCAGATCGCGGGGTTCGGCGACGAGCGTGCGGATGTCACCGCCATATTGGCCAAGGCTCCGCTTGCGAGCGGGGAGGTCGGCGATCAGGGGTTGCTTGGGCAACCTCTCCGGCATGGGCGGCAACGCACCGCCCGCGACCAGCGGTTCGAGCAGGGAGGATTCCTTTGCCTGGGCTCGCGGACTGAAGAGTCCTGCGGCGGCGACAAGCACTGTTCGGCGAGAGATTGTCGTATCTTTCACAAGTGCTTTCCGCCCTGCCAGACATCGCGACGCCATGCCTGCTGACAACATGAAGGGCAAAGGAGGAAGGAGCATGGCAAAGGCGTGGGGACGAGAAATAGTCGGATAACTATTGTACTTGCCGTACCAGACTTTCCAGGTAGCTGCGCGACAGGCTGTTCGATCGGCGGCTCGACTGGCGCCGACGCCAGTCAACCTCAATCTTGCTGAAGCTTGGCCGACGCGGTACTGGCCAATCTTCCGGGAAGCGACCAAGATGCGGCTCGCCGGCGCCAAGGGTCTCTCTGAGGTGAGCGCCTTCACCATTGAAACACTTCTTCGAGTTCGCCGGTGCCGTCTCCCTTTGATTTGCTCTCCTTGCTGCTCACTCTTTCGGCCGCTCTCGCCTATCTCAACTATCGGCTCCTGAAGCTTCCGCTCACGGTAGGCCTGCTCGTGGGCGCGGCAGCTGGCACACTTGCCCTCATCGCGATTGACGCCATCCTGCCGCAGCTCGGGCTCAAGCTGCAGATCCGAAGCCTGGTCGAGGCCGTCGATTTCCCAGCCACCCTTCTCAATGGTTTCCTGGCCTTCCTGCTTTTCGCTGGGGCGCTCCAGGTCAATTCAGCCGACATGTTCGCCCGGAAGTGGACGATTCTCGCGTTGGCGACGCTCGCCACCGTGCTTTCCGCCGGGCTGATCGGCGCCGCGCTGCTTGGTGTCTCCATGCTTTTCGGCCTCGCCATCCCGCTCGCCTGGTGCCTGGTCTTCGGCGCCCTGATCTCGCCCACCGATCCCGTGTCGGTGCTCGATGCTTTGACGCGCGTGGGCATTTCGCGCCACTTGCAGGCAACGGTCGCAGGAGAGAGCCTGTTCAATGATGGGGTCGGCGTCGTGCTGTTCACCCTCATGCTGTCACTCGCGACGAGCCAGCAACTTGTCGATTTCGGCGCTGGCCGAGTGGGCGCCCTCTTCCTGATCGAGGCGGTAGGGGGCGGCCTTCTCGGGCTGGCGCTGGGTTACGCTGCCTTCCTGCTGATGCGGCAGGTGGACGATTATAATGTCGAGCTGATCTTCTCTCTGGCGCTCGCCTCCGGTACCTACAGCGCGGCGGGCCTTCTGGGCGTTTCGGGCCCGATCGCAGTGGTGGTCGCCGGCATCCTTATTGGCAAGCACGGTGTGGACAAGGCCATGAGCCAGAATACGCGGCAGCATCTCACCACCTTTTGGCATCTCATCGAGGGCATCCTCAACGCGGTGCTGTTTGTGATGATCGGGCTGGAGATTGCCGCCATCGATCTCGACATCAGGACCATCGCGGCCCTCACGCTTATGATCCCGGCTGTGCTTGTCATACGCTGGCTGAGCGTGACCGCCTCGGCTTTGCCACTGAACTTGCGCCTGCCGCGCGCCCGTCGCTACGGCTCGCTTCTCATTCTCACCTGGGGCGGCCTGCGCGGCGGGCTGTCCGTAGCGATGGCTCTGTCCCTACCCACAAATCCCAGCAAGGCCGCCATCCTCACGATTACCTATGGCATCGTTGTCTTCTCGATCGTGGTGCAAGGCCTGACGTTGGAACGCTTCGCACGACGGGTCCTGCCACCGTAGAGTGGGATCGCTCCGAAACCATGGACCTGACATGGAAAAGATCCGTTTCCCGCGGTTGGCCTTGGCAAGCTCAGTCTGAAATTGGAAGAAGAGGGGTTCTGGCTGAGGTACTCAGCGATTAAACCATGGCGAGGCTGCTCCGCCTCATCGGTAGATGATCACCCGTTCGCCCAATCTCTCCAGATTCGCGTAACGAAGTGTATGGAACCGATCAATGTCGCGCCAGGGTGCGAACATGTGAGCGATAGCGGGCCGTATGGTCTCTCCGTGGCAACTGGATCGGAGGGAGACGGTCTGCGTCACGCGAACGTGTGAACAGCTCCTGGTCATGTGTCTTGAGTCTTCCGCCGGGCGGGCGCCTGTTCGCATACCTTTCAGCCTCCGAAGGAACCGAACGTGATCAGATATTCTCACTTTCCGAAACTGGCCTTTTTGGTGCCAGCGATGCTTGCTGGCCTGATATTGGGCCAGCAGACCAGCTCTGCACAGGCAACCGAAGTTGTCCGGGTACGCGGTCAGGTCGTCAGCCTCAACGGCCCGACGCTGACCATCAAGTCGCGAGCAGGTGAGGATGTAACGGTTCAGCTCGCAGACAAATGGGCTGTTGGTGGCGTCGTCAAAGCGTCGATGGCCGACATCAAGCCCGGTACGTTCATCGGCACGGCAGCGGTGCCGCAGCCCGGCACCTCGCTGCGCGCGCTCGAGGTGGTGGTCTTCCCCAACGCGATGCGCGGCACCGGCGAGGGCAGCTATGCATGGGATCTCAAGCCCGAGAGCTCGATGACGAATGCCAACATCACCAACGCCGTCGACAACGTGGACGGCCGTACCGTGACACTCGCCTATAAGGGTGGGACGAAGTCAGTGGTGATTGGCGCCAACACGCCGATCGTGACCTTCGGTGCCGCGGATAAATCGGATATCAAACCTGGCGCGAATGTCTTCCTCGCGGCGCAGAAACAAGCGGATGGAAGCCTGGTCGCAACGCGGGTGGCCGTCGGCAAGGATGGTCTTGTTCCACCCATGTAAGGAACCCTGCCGCCAACAGAGCGGCGGCAGTTTGTTCAATCGTCGTCGCGCTGCTTTTGAATGACGCATTTTAGCAATGTCGGGTTTGGCGCGTGCCAGGTCCGACATTGCTGGGATTCGACCCCCGTAGGATTTTCTCGATGATCGATGGGGCGCCGGCCGCGCCATCACGCGCACCGATCTCAACGAGGCGATCATGCTGGGCGCCGTCGAGCGCGCGGGGCCGAATATGACGACGGTTGTCGCCATCATTGCCGGCCTAGTGCCGATGCTGTGGAGCACCGGAACTGGCTCGGAGATCATGCAGCACATCGCCGTGCCGATGATCGGCGGCATGATCTCCTCGACCTTGCTGACGCTCATCGTCATCCCTGCGATTTATGGCCTCGTATGGGACGGGGGCTGCCCGAGAATGCAGTAAGAGCCGGTGAGGAAATCGACCTAGTAGCGCGGCGTAAGGTTGCCGAGTGAAGAGAGGTCACTCTGGAAGCCAATACCTGCTGTCCCAGATAAGTTGGCATAACGATGCTGGGCTTCGGAGGCTAACGGGAACGACAGCTACGCGGCGGTCCTAAACAATCCACTTCCGCACGCTATTGCGGCCTTTTCTAGAGCCCCTCCATAACAAGAGTAGGAGCGCAATTTGAGGTGGTTGCAGGCCCCCGCAACCACTCCACAATGCGCTGTGCTACGACTGTCTCGCCACCTGTCCCATGAAGTTTTGGGTCGGTCCGGGGGGTCTTCGACAGAAAATCGGACTGAGGCACCATAGCCCCCGCCGCCGAGAGGTACGCCCACCACCTCACGGGCCTGTCACTGTCGTCCGTGAAGTTTGGTTTAGGCGGAGGCTGAGCGAGTTTGAGGCGTGAAGCGAGGGGTAGACCACGCCAATATCCAGGCGCACAGAATCCTGAGCCAGTTGAGCAAGAGGGAGAAGTTGTATCCTGCTGCGGCAAGGACAGCGTTGTTGGCGTCGCCCGAAGCGTGGGCCAGATAGTTTCGGCCCATGCGATGCTCATTCTTCGTATGGCCGATGACGGGCTCGACGGCGGCTCTTCGTTTGAAGAAGCCCTTGATGGCCTTGGTAAGGCCGCGCTTCATGCCGGCGACATAGACCTTGAAGTGGCTGTCCCTTGGCGCGTTGTGCCCGCGATAGCCGGCATCGGTGACGATCTTGTCGAGAGGAGCCCCCACACTCTTCTCGATCTCGGGGATCACGGTGGCCAGGGTATGCCCGTCATAGGGATTGCCTGGCATGGCCTTGGCATGGAGGACAAACTGGCCACCCTTGCATCGCTTGAGCGGTGTCGCGATGGAGACCTTGACGCCGAACTCATAGGGCTTGTGAGGCTTGCCCTTGCCGATGCATTCGACCTCCGGAGCATGCAAGGAGTAAATCTTCGGGCCCCGCTCACCTCGGCGCTGCTCCATCACGCGCCGGGCTAGGGAAAGCGGATGGGCAAAGGCGGCCTGCAGGGCCTGTTGGAGATCGTCCTTGCCAGCGATCTTGCGGGTGATGTCGCGCCGGACACGGCCCAGTATGGTGCGCAGGCGGCGCAGTTCCCGACTGGCGCGTTTGAACTGTTTGGCATGGTCCACACAAGCTTGCTTGTGTGATAACGCTGATATCTGATCAGGGCTCGCTTGCCGACCCGCTCATAGGATTGGCGCAACTCCAGGCCCTCGCTCTTGGCCAGCCTGACCAGGCGTTCACGCGCCCGATGCAAGAGCTTGGCGTCGGTCGGGAAGGTGATCGCCTTTTCCTGCACCGTGGTGTCGACGATGGCAGCCCTGAAGTCGGCCGGCTTGGCTGCCTTGGTGCGAATGGCCGTGGCCAGGCTCTCCTCGACCAGGGCCTTCAGATGCTCCTCCCCCATGCGCTGGCGCCAACGCGTGATCGAGGTGCGATCGAAGGGCAATGTGTGCTGGAAGAACTCCTCCCCGCAGAACAATTGATAATAAGGGTTCTCCGCCCAGCGCTCGCACAGCACCTCATCTGACAGATTGTAGGTCGCCTTCAGGATCGCCAGCCCCGCCATCAGGCGCGTCGGCAGCGGCGGTTGGCCCGGACCATCCTTGTAAACCGAACCGAGCTTCTTCTCCAGAAAGCGCCAGTCGATCGCCCGGCCCAGCTTGGCCAGTTCGTGGTTGAGATTGACGATCTGATCAAGGCGGGAGCGAAACATGTCCTTCTGCCCGCCGTCCTCGCGCTCGATCGGACGCATCAATCCCCTCGCAATTTGCAAGAAATGCCGCACGAAACGGCCAGAATCTTGCAAATCACTATACTTCAAACCTTGATTTCATCAATAAATATCAATGAGTTGGGATTAGTTCACTGTCGACTGTCACTGGGAGTTGCAGAACGGCGAGCTCGTGCGGGTTCTTCACGACTGGCGGTTGCGGAGCTTCCGGTTCACGCCTACTTCCCAATGGGGCGAACTACCCATATGGCGGCACGCGCCTTCACCGACTTCATGGCCGCGGAACTGGAAAACGACATGTCGCTTGGTCCAGGGTAGAGGCGCAGCGTTCCGTCGCGGCGCTCAGTCTGGAGATTCAGTCATCAGATGAGCTCGCCGTTGTCACGCAGACGACCATGTGGTCGCGTCTCGATATCGCGCGGCTCGGACGAACCTCACAGTGGATTTCCATCCCTGCGGCTGTAGTGGACAACGCCCTCATCGGCGGTCGCGACAAGATCAACGTCGGAGAAGTGTACACGTTCGCGCGGCGTGCGCGCCCCGATTTCGAGATAGATGGTGTCGCTGCTGGTCCGATTGACCAATTGGTGACCATTGGCGACGCCGGCCTTGAAGCCGGCCGCATCGCCTGGCCGCAGCAGGGTTTCACTATCGTCTTCGAGCAGCGTCAGTTCGCCTTCGATTACAAAGACAAACTCGTCCTGGTTTTCATGCCAGTGGCGAACCGATGAAGCAACGCCGGGCGGAAGCTTCGTCAGATTCACCCCGAATTGTGTGAGCCCTACCTCATCGCCAAGACGCTTCCGCGAGCGACCGGCGACGGCCTTATCATACGGCGGCGGATAACCGCCGCGCGCGACGAAAGGCAGAGCTGCGGCATTGATTTTGGGCATCTATAACAATCCTAACGAACTCGGGTGGCACGAGCTGTTTCAAAACAGTTTGAGACCAAATAAGCTGTCGTTCGCGCCGCCAAGCTCTGCGGGATCCTCCTTCACGAACCCCAGCCATTGATGGTGGCTAGGTCAAGATCGCGCATTGTTGCTGCGTCGGCAAACGCGTCCGCCAGACCGCGAAGGGAAACCAGCGAAGCCGGCACGACAAACGAATTAACTCTGTTGTCGTGGTCAATGCCGAAGACAAACCGGAAGTTTCGCGTCGGCAGAAGTCTTAAGGAGGGTGAGATATGTTCCCTTCATCCAAGCTTCGAGCGCCTTTTGACCGAGCTCAAGATCGGCAAATTCGAGCCTTAGTTGAAGATGCTCGCCTTCATGTTCGCTGTACCAGCCAGTAAAGACGGGCTCGTATTTTCTCAGGACACCACACACAAAGGCAGCCAGATACTCCCGGCTCGCGTTCTTTGGAGGGTTGGGAAAGGGAAAATTCAATGAACCAGGCATACAAGGCCTCGATGGTCGCATTCAAACCCAACTAAGGCGTCGGCGCTTAATGAGCGGTTGAGAGGACCCCATCGCAGTACGGTACCGAAGACTGGAGTTTAAGGCGCTCAAGTTCGCTCGGCCCGAAGACTCTTGCTATCTTCCGCATCAATAAGCTGACTGTTCGGGTTTCGTCCACCGTCGCTCGGCGCCAAGGCTGCGCGGATGGTCTTCTCCATGCCGTCGATTGCCTCTCCGGTCGACAGCGGATTGCGATGGAGGACGACGTTCGAAGAATCGATGTCGCCGCAGCCGTCCGCAGCCGTCAGCTCACGGCAGTCGATGGGGATGTTGCTGCGTGAGATCGGCGCGATTGCCAAGCCGGAGGTGACGGCCAGTTCCAGGCCGCCAGCGGTGTCGCTGGTATAGGCGACACGGTATTCGAGAACGCAACGATGCAGGGATTTGATGGCAAAGTCGCGGCACCAGCCGTCACGGCTATAGAGCGCAATCGGAACGGGCCGCTCTTCGTGTATGTAGTGCAGGAGCATTCCGCGGTTCGTTGGACGATGCTGAACAACCACCTTGAGCTTTGCCCAGAATCGCCTCAGCTCTCAAGTCGGAGTGGATGAACCAGTCGCAATCCGGTTGCAATTCGGGCTGTGTAACCGCGACTGCGATTGTCGCCGCCAGGCAGTTTGCTTCACCAAGCAATGTCTCTTTGGAGGGACCATAAGTCGCATTATATCTCGGAGCGTTTCTTCAACTCCCATATATGGCGTCGTCCCGCTTGATTTAGGCAATTGAAGGTCTCGGCTGCTATAGCGGTTGTTCGAAAGATTGCGGTCAAGGAGGCGTTCGTGAAACGTACGAAGCTCTTTGTGAGTTACAGCCGTGAAGATCGTGAATGGCTGAAAAGATTTTCTCAGCACGTCGCGGTGCTGGAGCGACGTGGCCTGGTGGAATTATGGTCAGACGCTCGACTTGAAGCTGGCGTGAAATGGGAAAATGAAATCGACGAAGCTTTGGCTGAGGCAAGGGTGGCTGTCCTCATTGTAAGTCCCGCTTTTCTGGCATCGAAATGGATATGGACCAGGGAGATGCCGCAGATTATTGCGCACGCCGCTGCCGGGATGGATCTACTACCCTTGATTGCTCGCCCGTGCGCATGGCGGCTCGAAAACGCTTTGGCGCAATTGCAGTCGCGCCCCACTGATGACAGGGCGTTATCCCAGGGCAATGAAAGTCAGATCGACTCCGATTTGAGCACCTTCGCTTACGAACTTGCTGCACGTGTGGGTAGCGCCCCAATCTTTTTACCGCCTGCTCGTAGCGAGACGCTGCCGCTTGCCCACTCCCTCCCGACCCGTGAAATCGTAAACTTGATAGGAGAATGGCACGGGAATTACGACGGGGCACGCCCTATAAAACTTATAATCCACGAAAGAGGCGACGCCCGCTTTGAAGGGAAGATGGCGTATCCAGAAGAAGGAACGATCACAGTGATTGCCGGCACAATTCACGAGGATTGGACGCCTGATGACAGCATCTGGTCGCAGATTTATGATGGTAGTAAGAGTTCCAATAGCATCGCGATCCGTTTCAAAGAAAACGCCTATGAACACCAAGGAAGCAGCCCGATTAATTTCAAAGGAGAATATCGAGCTATTGTTACGAACGGTGTTATGTCTGGGGCATGGTTTAGTGGCAGCCGCTCGGTAGGTGCCTTTACCTTGCAACAGAGATAAGCTCGCGCTCAGCGCTTTGCCTGTACGTTGTTGGCGCAAATGAGGGTAGAAAATAAGAAACGCGAAAATGCGCCGAGACCCAAGCGTGCCGATGAGGTTACGTGACATGTCGAGGCCCCGCCAAGGCGATAGCGCCGGAAAATGACAATGTCAGTTTTCGCCGGACCTCCCGGTACGACCGGCACGCCGGATTCGCATAACGAAGTTTATGACAGCTCCCTTGTCGAGGAGGCGCCTATACTGCGACTCCCAACCCACTGCCAATCCTGCATTGCCCTCTCTCCCGGCCGCCGACGCGAAAACCATGCAAAATCTCAGAGACCGCGTAAGCCCCGAACACCGATGGGCACCGATATGACTTGATTTAAAAGATGAAGGGCCGGTAGCTACAAATGGCGAAAGCGAAGTAGAATCCAAAGGAGCCCGATCTAGCCACACACATGTCAATTTCCCTCATCCTATTTGATATGAATGACGTGCTTTGCCACTATGACAGAGCCGCACGCATCGCGGGGCTTGCAGCGATTGCGGGGCGGGAGCCTGAGGCCATTGAAGAGGCGATCTGGGCCTCAGGATACGAGGACAGTGCTGACATCGGTGCAATGGGAGCGGACGACTATCTCCGCGGTTTCGGTGAGCGCATCGGCTATCGCCTGACGCTCGGCGATTGGGTGGGGACACTCCGGGGCTCGATCACTCCGCTGCTGGAGGCGATTGCACTGGCGCAGCAAGTGAGACAGACTGTACGTATCGCCGCGCTGACCAATAATAACTTCCTGGTCGCGAGGGAGATCGCGACCATATTTCCGGCCGTTCCCGCGATCTTCGGTAGCGCTTTTAATGTCTCGGCGGAATTTGGCGCACGCAAACCCGACCCCGAAATCTACCGCCGATGCATCGCGCGTCACCAAGTGCAGGCTGCGGCCACTTTGTTTATCGACGATAGTGTCGCCAATGTCGCTGGAGCTGAGGCTGTGGGATTACTCGCCCATCGTCACACTTCGATGACCGCCCTGACTGACCTGCTCCTGCATTATGGGATCTTGCCCGCAGTTAGGCCATAGAAGGCTCTTGATGAAGTCCACTAGCAAGTGGCGAAGTCTGCTTTGTCGCCGCCATGATCGCTGGATCAATGCCCAATCCATCGAGGTCAGCAGCGGCTACGTCATCTAGTCCAAACGGAAGGAGGTCATCATGCCCGAAGCCGTCGAGATCACGACATTCCGCCTCGCCGATGGGGTCGATATGGCGGCCTTTATTGCAGCCAATGAAGACATCAGCGTCTTGCTGAAGACGCGGACGGGGTTCATCTCACGTCATATATGCGAGCGTGAAGATGCGGTCGTTGTCCACATGCTGATTTGGGCGAGTGTTGAGGATGGGAATCGTACCGCTGCCGGCATTATGAGCAAAATGCAATCGTCTCCTGTCCATGCCGCAATCAACCAGTCCACGGTATATTGGTCGATCTCGGCGGTCAGGTTTGCGCTGGCTTAGGTCGCACGCCCCGTGTCGGTCAGGGCTGCGCAGGAAATACGTGATCGATCCACGAAGCGCAGGCTTTGACGACATCGAGTGTGCATCGGCATCGTCGCGTAACCCCAGTCGCCACAACAATATCAATGACATAAGATGCCGATCGGCGCCCAAACCCCACGCCGATTCACACCCAAGGAGATCATCTCGTCTGCATTAGCTCCTGCTTAGCGAGTCGAGCGAGGCAAATCTTGTCCGGCCTACAATTGGCATAGAAATTGTGGCTTCATGGGTGATCTGACGCACGGCAGAGTATGATGAAAAAACCCGGCAAAACGCGCGTACGCTCTGTCATATTGAATGGACGCAAGTCAAGCGTTTCGCTGGAAGACGAGTTCTGGCGGGCGCTCAAAGACATTTCGCGCGTGCGCGGAATTAGCCTTCAAGAGCTGGTCAGTCGGCTTGATCGTTCGCGCACGAACATCAATCTCTCATCGGTCCTGCGTGTCTTTGTTCTCAACGTCTACCTCGGCAAGGATGGCGCATCAGAATCCAACTGAAACAACCACGATGACCCTGCGATCCCCAGGTCAGAGGGCCTCCAGTTTATTGTAAATTGCTCCGCTAACGCAACACGTCATCTGTGATGCTGCGTGCACGCATCGTGATCGGTTGTCAGTGTCAACAATTGGATATAGCCAGTAAGGCGGTGCCTGCTAAAGAGCAAATCTGGAACGGAGCATTTGAGCCTTTATAGACCTTATGCCACTTATTTCTAAACACAGTAAACCTCGAGATCGTAATCTTCCAATCGATGCCGAACATCACGAGAAAGCTTGTCGTCAGTCACGACGATCTTCACTTTTGACATTGAGAATGCCTTCGACGAAGCATCCTGATCCCATTTGCTGGAGTCCGCCAAAAGGACCACGCGCCGAGCGAGACGGACGAGATTGCGTTTCGTTCTAGCAACGTCGTGGGAAGAATCGACAATGTCGAGCGCTCGGTCGATAGCCTGGGCGCTTACAAAGGCTTGATGTGCCCGAAACCCGTCGACGCCTTGCTCAATATCGGACCCAATCGTGCTGACCGTCGCGACATTCACTCTGCCGCCGATCATATGAACATCAATGCCAGGGCGCAGCATCAGTTGCTGGGCGATATTCAGGGCGGGCGTCGCTACGACCAAATTTGTCATCGGCGGCACGTGTAGGGCGAGCTGCAGTAGCGTTGACCCGCCATCCATGACAATCGACTGGTCGTTGACGATAAACCTGGCTGCGAACCGCGCAATTCTCTGTTTTGCTTCGAAGTTAAGGCGCATCCGCTTGTCGAAGGCAGCCACTGGAGAGTCCGTGTTGAGCGCCAGCGCACCGCCGTGGATGCGCGTTATCTGACCCAGCCGCTCGAGCTCCAAAAGATCGGAGCGTATCGTCACTTCGGAAACCTGGAAGAGATTGGCCATATCAGTGGTGCGAACCTGACCCGTGCGCTGAACCTCCAACATGATCTGCTGCCTTCGGTTCTCGGCGAGCATGTCTAGTCTCTTGAATGAGCGCTGATTCATAGACTTTCGAATAACGAAAGTTCCAGAACCCGTCAACGGCCCAAGCTCGGCCAAAATTGTGCGATGCACCACGTTTTTTTGCGTTGCGAGCGTCAGAGGTGATTCAAAACGAAAGGTTTCGAAAGGTTTACTTTGTGTTTTGCTTCGGATAGCTTTCGTGAGATTACCCGTGTTGCAGTTCAAAAAAGGTCATTCGATGGGTCTCGGCACCTCAATTCGTCTGTCTCGCCTGTTCGCGCACCCGTCCGGCAATCTGTTCGGTGCCGCCGTGGACCACTTCGTCGGCTATGGCAACGTCAGGCAGGGCGGCCTTGCGGACCTCCCCGCGGCGCTCGAGCGGGTTATGCTGGCTCAACCCAATTCGGTGAGCATACAGCCGGGCGCTGCAAGGCATCTGTGGCCCCAATATGCCGGCAAGGCCGGGCTTATCATTCAAGGGGGATGCTTCACGGCTGATGATCGCATAAGCCAGCTGATTGCGACACCCGAGGACGCCGTGCGCTATGGGGCCGATGCACTTGCTGTTGCCATCCCGGTGCGCGGCACTACTGAAGGTCATTACATACGCTGGCTCACGGATTCCGTTTCGGCCGCGGCGCGCTACGAGATGCCGATCATTGCCCACATCTACCCACGCGATTTTACCGACGGCGCCAAGATCGTTTTCACCCCCGACGAGATTGCCTATGCGGTGCGTATCGGGTTGGAAACCGGCGTTGATGTCATCAAGGTGGGCTACACAGGCGACTTTGCCTCATTCCGCGAGACGATCGCCTCGTGCCCAGTGCCCATCGTTATAGCTGGCGGTCCGAAAACCGAGAACCTGCAGGAAGCTTTGGTCCAGACCGCCGAGGCGCTGCGGGCAGGCGCCAAAGGTGCAGTGGTCGGGCGCAATCTTTGGGGACACGGCGATACGACCATGGCCGGCCGAGCATTCAAGGCGGTCATTCATGATGGCTTGGATGCAGAGGCAGCAATTATGAAGGCAAAGAGTTGAACCGCGCGCGGACATGACGACCCTCCGGGATGTGGCACGGTTCAGAGGTAAGCGACGAAACCGCGGCACCTCAAGCGTATGTTTCTTACTGGTGTGAATACTTCCGAACTGAAAATCGAAGCAATTCCTGCCACGCAAGAATTATTATGCATACCATTAAGTTGGACATGGTTGAGTTTGGAGTCATCAAATAAACGCTTACTTTTCGTGTCCTGGGCCATCACGATGAGGAGGTATTTGAGACGAAGACATGGAAGTTGCCTCTAAACGGTAAACAAAGGCACGCAGCGTCGACTCGTGCCTCAATCTGAATCATTGGGAGGAGAATATTATGCGTAGGTTAGCGAGCTTCGCGTGCGCGGTCGCGGGCACTTTAATGTTTGTGACGTCGGCCCTTGCCGACACGACCATCGAATTCAGTCAGTGGTGGGAACCCGAGCTGCCGAAAGGCGCTCTGCGCGCCATCATGGACGACTTCGAGAAGGCCAATCCCGGCATCAAGGTGACGCTCATCAGCGCGCCCTACGCAAACACCAAGGATCAAACTGTCATCGGAGCTACCTCGGGAACCTTGAGCGATGTGCTTGGGCTGGATGGCGATTGGGTCAACGGCCTAACCAAGCAGGGCGCGCTCGCCGACATGGCGCCCATGATGCAGAAGAATAATTTCGATCCCGCACAACTTGCCGACATCGTCAAAGTCGACGGGAAGAGCGTGATGTTCCCGGTCGCGTCCTTCATCTATGTGACCTACATCAACCAAACCCTCGCCAAGGCTGCCGGCGTCAGCGCCATCCCGACGACGCGCACCGAGTTCGCGGATGCAGCCAAGAAGCTGACAGACGCAACCAAAAATCAGTATGGCTGGGTCATCCCCCTGTCGATGCAAACGCCCTGGGGGGTGAAAAACGACGTCATGTCTTGGGCCTGGGCTTCCGGCAAGAGCATGATGAAGGACGGGAAGCCCGATCTGACAAATCCTGATGTCGTGGGAGCCTTCGACTTTGTGAAGTCTCTCAACGATGCCGGCGTCGTTTCGCCTGGCACGGCTTCCAAAGTGGAGCAAGACAAGGTCGAGGAATTCGTCAACGGCCGCGTCGGCATGATGATCGACAGTCTTGCCCATGTGACCCTGATCCGGCAGCGCAATCCACAGCTGACTTTCGATCTGGGTGCCTTGCCGGCGGTCGATGGCTATAATGGTCCAAGAGGCATTCCGTATGCCGCGTGGGGCGTCGGCATTTCCGACAGCAGCCAGCACAAGGAAGAGGCTTGGAAGCTCGTCTCGTACCTGATGAGTCCGGAAGTCAACGGCAAGCTCGTTTCGCTCGCCAACGCATTCCCGGGCAATGTCAACGCCAAGCCCAACTTCGTCGACTCGGATCCGATGTTCAAGAAGGCGTTCGAGATCTTCAAGACAGGCCATCTTGTGAACGAGTTTACGGGCCTGCCTGTCGCGGATGAACTCATGAGGAGCCTCGACACAGAGCTTCAGAAGATGCTCGCGGGACAGGAGTCGCCCGCGGACGCTGCCGCGGCGGCGCAGAAGGCTTGGGTCCCCAACTTCTGAACCAGCTTGCCTCAAACGCCGCGACGTGGGCTCCTTACTGCGTCGCGGGTCCGTGGCCGCCCAGTCTTCGTCCAACGTTCTGCAATCGGAGTTGGTCATCTCAATGAATGCGAACGCCGAAAACCTTAAGCTCTCCCAGCCTCAGCGGCCCACTCTGCGGCGACGGAGAACATGGCTGAGGATGAAGAACCGGCTCGATCCCTACCTTTATATTCTGCCTGCATCGGTCCTCATATGCATCCTGATGCTTGTACCCATCGCAACCGTTATCCGATACTCCTTCGAAATCGGATCCATCGTAACAAAACAGCCAAGCTTTGCAGGCCTGACGAACTACGCCAACCTTATTCAGGATTCCCTTTTTTGGCAGGCTGCGGGCCATACTCTCTACTTTACGCTCATGAGCGTTGTCTTTCATCTGTTGCTCGGCCTGGCCTTCGCTCTGCTGCTTAATTCCGACCGGATTGACCCGACAATCCGCAGCATATTTCGAATTCTCTATATCCTGCCCTGGCTTTTCACTGCTGTCATTGTGGCGGTGGTTTGGCGCCTGATGCTTGAGCCGGAAGGCATCGTGAACAGCCTTCTCTCGGCGGCTCACCTGATCTCAACAAAGATCGAATGGTTTTCATCGACCAACACAGCGATACACGCTCTCACCTTCGTAAATATCTGGGCGGGCTACCCGCTTTATATGGTGACCATTTTGGCTGCCTTGCAGGGTATTCCGAAGGAGCTTTATGAGGCCGGTGAAGTTGATGGCGCCAATGTATTTGCTAAGTTCCTGCACATCACCATTCCGCAGATCCGTCCGGTGGTGACCAATATCGCCCTATTGGATCTAATCTGGACCTCCCAGGTATTTCCTCTAATTTGGATGACTACTGGTGGCGGCCCGATTTTTTCAACAGAAATGTTGAGTACCTATACATATAAACTTGCGTTTACGAGGTACCAATTTTCTTTGGCGTCCGCGAGTGCAATTACAATTCTTCTCATCTCTGTCAGCATTACATATTTCTACATCAAGCATCAGAAGCTTCGCTGAGGAGATCACAGTCATGAAGCGACGCACCAGGAAAATCAGAGCGACCGTACTGACCTATTTGGGGCTGATCGTTGGTTTGATTTTTGCGGGCTTTCCTATTCTGTGGATGATCTCCTGTTCATTTAAACCAAACCTTGAAATATTTGCGATCCCACCGACCATCATCCCGAAGACGTTCACATTGGACGCCTATGTGACGATTTTCGAAACCCCGGCCAAGCTGCGCTATTTCATCAACAGCTACCTCGTGGCCGGCGTCGTCACGGCATTGACAGTGCTGATCTCTATCATCACGGCCTACAGTTTCAGCCGCTTTCGCTATCCTGGCAAAAACCTGTTCAACATCCTGATCATCAGCACGCAGACCGTACCGCCGATCACTCTAGTCATCCCCTATTTCGGTATGGTGGTTACGCTCGGCATGTTCAACACATACTGGGCGCTCATCGTCACCTATCTCGTCTTCACGCTGCCCTATGCTGTTCTGCTCATGACGGGGTACTTCAATACGCTCCCCCGAGAGCTGGATGAAGCGGTGCGAGTCGACGGCGGGACGAGTTGGACGGCGCTTTGGCGGGTTATCGTGCCGATCTCGCTGCCAGGGATCGTCGCCACGGCAGTCTATTCCTTCCTGCTTGCCTGGAACGAGTTCCTCTTCGCGCTAACTTTGACGAAGTCGAACGAGCTGCGAACCGTGCCCGTCGGCATTCAGCTTCTAATGGGGCAGCATGCATTCGAATGGAGCGAGATGATGGCCATGAGTGTGCTCGGTTCGCTCCCTTTGCTCGCTCTTTATTTGTTCGCTCAGCGCTACTTCCTGGTCGGAATGACGGCGGGCTCCGTGAAGGCCTGATGTGATTCCAAGGCTGCCGGATATTTACCCGCGGAAGAGTTTCATGAGCCAATTCAGGCAAGATCAGTAAAATGCGCTAGGCGCTGCAGAACAACAAGAGGCCAATATGGCGAATGTTTCGATCAGGGATGTCAGCAAATCCTACGGGCACCTTGAGATAATTCCAGGACTCTCGGTCGAGATTGAAGACGGAGAGTTCGCTGTTCTCGTCGGCCCATCCGGATGCGGAAAATCGACGCTTCTGAGAATGATCGCCGGCCTAGAGGAGATCACCACTGGCGAAATCGCCATCGATAGCGATGTCGTCAACGATGCCACGCCGAAGGAGCGTGATATTGCCATGGTATTCCAAAGCTATGCGCTCTATCCGCACATGACAGTCGCTCAGAATATGAGCTTTGCCCTCAGGCTGATGAAGCGCCCGAAATCGGAAATCGACCAGCGGGTGGCCCGCGCTGCTGAAATCCTGGACCTGCAAAAGCTGCTCGCACGCTATCCGCGGGAGCTTTCCGGAGGGCAGCGCCAACGCGTCGCCATGGGGCGAGCGATCGTCAGGAACCCCAAAGTTTTTCTTTTCGACGAGCCCCTGTCCAACCTTGATGCGAAGCTTCGCGTCCAGATGCGCACGGAGATCCGTGCGCTACATCTAAAGCTGAAAACAACCACCGTCTACGTGACCCACGACCAGGTCGAGGCCATGACCATGGCCGACAAAATTGTGGTCATGAATGCGGGTAAAATCGAGCAAGTCGGCACGCCCCTTGCCGTCTATGATCAGCCGGATAATCTCTTTGTAGCGGGCTTTATCGGCTCACCTGCAATGAATTTCATCAAGGGCAAGGTATCCAAAGCGTCCAATCTGGTCCACACGGAAGACGGACTAGAGCTGCCACTTCCTCCGCAATTCTCGGTGCAAGATGGGCAGCAGATCGTGTACGGGATTCGCCCCGAGCATTTCGATATCATATCCGACGGGGGACTTCTTGCCGAAGTCGAAGTCGTCGAGCCAACGGGATCCGAGACGCAAATCCTTTCACGAGCGAGCAAGACCGAGATCGTGTCGACCTTTCGCGAACGCGTGAAATTGCAGCCGGGAAATTCAATTCGCGTCACGCCGCAACTTGAAAGCGTCAATCTTTTTGACGCTGCGAGCGGACGCCGTCTCGAAAGCCTTTGAACCGAGCCGCCAGGCTCGCTCCTTCCTTACATCTCAAGATGCCAGTGCTTGCGGTCGGCGCAGCAAGGCTGGCGTGGACTAGTCAGGATACTTGCATGCCCAGATCAGAATTGCGGATTGGTTGCCAGACTTTCACATGGGAAATGCTCGGCAAGGGCTGGACTGGCGATGCCCGAGATCTTGTACGTGCCATCGCAGCCGGCGGGTACGATGGCCTGGAGATCACCGATCGGATGATCGGCGACTATGGCGCACGACCGGTTGCATTCGCCGAGTTGCTGAAAGATGAAGGCCTGGCCTTCGTATCATTTGCTATTGGCTCGAGTAGCGGATTTACGCAGCGAGAGAAGGTGGCGTCAGACCTCGACTTTGCCAAGCAGAGTATCGATTTCGCCGCCCATTTTCCCGGGACCTTGGTCTCCCTCGGCTCGGCGACGGCGGTCAGCGATCGCCCCCGCGACGAGATGTTCGACGTTGCTGCCGAATGCTACAATCGCACATGGGATCTGGGGAAAGAGGCAGGCGTCTCCGTCGCCATTCACCCCTCCTCGCACCACAGAACGCTGCTCTTCACGCGTGAGGATTATGACGACATATTCGCGCGTCTGGACCCTGGCGTGGGCTGGGTGCCCGATACAGGCCATATCCTTCGCGGCGGTCAGGACCTCGCCGATACCCTCGCGGCTTTCAAGGACCGCATTCGCTACGTGCATCTCAAGGACGTCGACTCCGGCGGCAATTGGGCCATGCTCGGCGCAGGCGAGTGCGATGTGCCGTCGACAATCGGCTCCGTCCGGGATGCGCCCCATTTCAACGGCTGGATCGTTGTCGAGGAAGAATCAAACGAGGCGGGCGGTGATCCTGCGGCAGCCGTGCGGATAAACCGCGAGACCCTGCGAACCATGGGGTTTTAGTGGCTACGCGCTTCGATCATCCTTTTCTGCGCACAAACTGGTGGTCCCACTTGGTGGTCCGCGCTCTTGTAGGTAGCAATAATGAAATTCAGAATCGGCATTATCGGAAGCGGCAACGTCTCTCTGCAGTATCTGCGCAACGCTCCCCTCTTTCGCGAAGTGGAAATCACCGCATGTGCCGATGTGAATGCTGATTTCGCAAGGCAGCGCGCAGACCAGTTCGGCTTGCGCGCCTTCGATGTCGACACTCTCCTGCGCGACGCCAATATTGATGCGGTGCTCAACCTCACCATCCCGGCGGCGCATTTTGAAATTTCGATGCGAGCTCTTGAGGCCGGAAAACACGTCTACACGGAAAAGCCGCTGTGCTTTACGCTTGATCAGGGCCGCGCGTTGGTCGAGATTGCGAATGCGAAGGGGCTCGCACTCGGATGCGCTCCTGATACGTTCCTGGGCCCGGCCGGAAGATTGCTACGTCGCCAAATTGACGTCGGCGTCATCGGCAAAATCGTGCTGGGAACCGCCTATGTCATGTCGCCCGGTCCCGAATATCACCATCCCAACCCATATTTTCATTTCCAGCGCGGCGGTGGCCCGCTCCTGGATATGGGGCCATATTATCTTACCATGCTGGTCAACCTAATGGGCCCCGTGCGCCGAGTGCTGGGAATGGCGAAGAAAGGTCGCGATTCTCGTACCGTCAAGGCTGAGGGCCCTATGAATGGTTCGCCAATTGCCGTTGACACGGAGACCTCGGTGCTTTCGTTACTCGAGTTCCAAAACGGTGCGCTCGTCACCCTCGGCGCTTCATGGGACGTATTTCGACATTCGAATGAGCCAATTGAGTTGCACGGCACGCAAGGCTCCCTGCGGCTGCCGGACCCTGACACATTTGGTGGGATCGTCGCACTGTCGGATCAGGGCATGGAATGGCAGGAAAGTCACACGGCTGGCGAACTTCTCGGCCAGTTCAATTGGCCGATTGAATCGCCCAATCGCGCCAATTATCGGATGCTTGGTTTAGCCGACATGGCCCGGGCGATTGCCCAGGGTCGCAAGCCGCGGGCATCGGGCGAATTGGCTCTCCACGTGCTTGAAGTCCTGCACGCCATTTTGCGTGCGAGCGAAACCGGAAACGCCGAGATTATCGCTGGCAACGTGCAGCAGCCTGAAGCGCTCACCGAGCAAGAGGTGCGAAGCTACCTTGCTTGACAACCCGCCGATTATTTCGAGGTTCCAGAACGACGCGCGTTAACATCGCTGGCAATTGGCGCGCGGGTCTTGCCAAGTTTCTTTACGGGACTGGTTAAGTTGACAATGCCGCATTCCCTTATGCGTACCCGTTCGTGCCATGTCCACCTTGCTATGCCTTCCATGCGATCCGGACCTGGAATTTCCTGTATGCCTCCCCGACAGGCCAGGGTGCAGCCGCTTGCTCAATCCTTGCCGAGGAGCTCGACGGCGATTGATCAGTGACTGCGTGATAGTCAGGCGAAGTTTAAAGTTTCTCGCACTACGATCGTGCCAATGCCGGCCATTGGAATATCTCCGGCGATCGCAACGGCTTCGTCCATCCCCGTTGCTTCGATAACGATGAAGCCGACCAATTGCTCCTTGGTCTCAGCAAATGGACCATCGATCACCAGTTTCTTCTTCTGGCGCCGACGCACCACTTTGCTGTCGCGTTCGGAACGCAAAGCGTGGGCAAGCACCAGATGTCCAAGGCGCTCAAGTTCCTGATCATAGGCTAGAGAGTCGGCGTCCAATATCTTTTGTCCCGCCGGTCCCAACGTCCGGAAGGCATCGTCCTCTGCATAAACCAAACACACATACTGCATTGTCAGCTCCGTTCACGTTGCAACCTGCCGACACCAAGGTTCTGCGCAGGCGCGACATTAGGCGCCGCAAGCGCACATTCGCGGTGCGGCAATCGAAGGACGGGTTATCCGCTGTACTTGCGACATTTTTTGCAAATGCCGGGTGACAAAATTTTCTGGCTTTTGAGTCATGGGCGATTTGCAGAAGGTGAACAGTGGTTCGGCCATATATCGTTCAGAGGCGTACCCCAAGTACGGATTTGCCGCGGTCTTGGCGATCTTCACAGTTGTCAGTGTGAGCTGCTGCCATCTCACGTTCGCCCCAACGTTCGCGTCTCAGGGTAATTCGCATAACGGGGCTTATGGCCACGCGCTCTGCCTCGGAAGGTGGCAGTGCACCTCGCATTATGCTTCTCACCGCCGTCACGACGAGGGATCATGATAACACCCGTGGCAATTGAATGGTGGCGCCGAGTCACGGATAACTCCTGGGACCGGGCCAAGCGTCGATTGGCATTCCGTGACCAATTGCTGGATCCTATGACGCGGCGAAGGTTGGCGTCACTCGGCGTTGGAGAAGCGTCAAGATGCCTCGCGATCGGCGCCGGTGGTGTTTAAGTGGCAACTTGGCTCTGTAAGCGAGTGGGGCCGTTCGGCGGCGTTGTTGCGACCGATCTCAACATTGCCTTGCTCGAAAGTTTCAGCCACCCGAACCTCGATGTGCGAAGGCACGACACTGCTCTGGAGCCTCTTCCAGGACCGAAATTTGATTTTGCGCGCACACATGTGAGACGACATCGCGGCGCTGCGCTATGTCCTCCATGACCCTAAGTGTTGGTTGCAATCCTCAAGTATAGGGTCCGTATTGCAAGCAGTAGACAAGCCTGATTGCTCAAAGCTCCTCTCTATAGAGCATTAACATGCCGCTCCTGCCCTCTTCCCTCCTGGGACTGAGGCTCCGGGACTGGTTGTTGCACCGGGGTAAGTCTAGGCATGGATATCTGGCTCTGCTGTCGGCGCGGAGAAGCCACTCCTGCGAAGGTGAGGTAGACCACCGGCGTCGTGAATAAGGTCAGGACCTGCGAGATCACCAGCCCGCCCACGATGGCGATGCCCAAGGGAACACGCAGTTCAGAGCCTGGGCCGCTCCCCAAAGCCAGCGGCAGCGCTCCGAAGAGCGCAGCGAAAGTCGTCATCATGATTGGACGAAAGCGCAGCAGACAGGCCTGACGAATGGCCGCAGCCGGCGCGAGGCCTTGGGTACGTTCCGCGTCCAGAGCGAAATCGATCATCATGATGGCGTTCTTCTTGACGATGCCGATTAGTAGGATGATGCCGATCATGCCCATGATCGAGAGATCCTGGCCGCTCAGGAGCAAGGCCAGGAGGGCCCCTAGCCCTGCCGACGGCAGTGTCGAAATGATGGTCAGGGGATGGATGACGCTCTCGTACAGAATGCCGAGGACGATGTAGACGGCGATCACGGCCGCCAGGATCAGCCAAGGCTGGCTGCTTAGCGAGTCTTGAAAGGCCTGTGCAGTGCCCTGGAACGTGGTTGCCACCGTGATCGGCATGCCGACCTGCAACTCGGTAGCATGTACGGCGTTGACAGCCATGCCGAGCGAGGTACCCGGTGTTAGGTTGAAGGACAGTGTTGTCGCCGGGAGGGATCCCTGGTGGTTGATTGTGACGGGCTTAACCCCGTTCTTGACGGACGCCAGCATGCGGAGCGGCACCAAAGTCCCGGTGGTGGCAGAGCGCACGAAGAGATGATCCAGGGCGCCCGTCGAGAATTGGAAGGACGGTTCGAGTTCCTCGACGACATGATATTGGCTGACCTGCGTGAACAGGGTTGCCACTTGCCGCTGGCCAAAGGCGTCGTAGATCACGTCATCGATCGCCTGCACGCTCACGCCCAGCCGCGAGGCCGTTGCCCGGTCGATGAGCAACGTGGCGCTGGTGGCTGCCGCTTGCAGGTCGGACGTTACGTCCTGGATCTGCGGGAGCTTCGACATGGCTTTTTGCATGGCGTCCGACCATTTCGCCAATTCAGTCGTGTCGCCATCCTGCAGTGTATACTGATATTGCGCTGCAGAGGGACGCCCACCGACCTGGATATCTTGCCTTACCTGCATACCGAGCGTCAGGCCCTCAATACCAGCCGTTGCCTTCTTCACACGGGCCATCACCTGGGCCGCTGTCGATTTGCGCTCACTGAATTGCTTGAGATTGATCTGCAGCTGCCCCACAGCCGAGGAGGGGCTTGGATTGATCCAATAGGCGACATTGTCGACTTCGGGATCGGCCATGATAATCTTGCCAAGCCGCTGCATCTTCGCCGACATAGCGCTGAAGGAGATGTCGGTGGCGGCCTGCGCCCGGCCCTGAATGAAGCCAGTATCTTGTTGCGGCAGGAAACCCTTTGGCACCTGCGTATAAAGCCAGAGCGTCGTGGCCAGGGTCAGCAATGTCACCATCAAGGTGATGAAGCGGAAGTGCAGCACGACATCGAGACAGGCGCCGTAGCCCCGGGCGACCGCGTCGAAGGCACGCTCCGACCAACGATAAAGTCGGCCATGCGGCTGGTTGTGCTCATGATGGATCAACCACCCGCAGAGCATCGGCGTGACGGTAAGAGAGACTAGTCCCGACATCAGGATGGCGACGCTGACTGTGACCGCGAATTCTCGGAACAGGCGACCGACAATGCCGCTCATCAGCAGGATGGGGATGAACACCGCGATGAGGGACACGGTCATAGAGATGATTGTGAAGCCAACCTCACGCGAGCCGTCAATCGCTGCCTGGAGTTTGGGTTTTCCAGCTTCGACATGGCGAATGATGTTTTCGATCACCACGATGGCATCGTCGACGACGAAACCGGCCGCAATCGTTAGCCCCATCAGCGATAGGTTGTCGAGGCTGTCTCCGAGCAGGTACATCGCACAGAAGGTGCCGAGCAGAGACAGAGGGATAGTAATGCTCGGTATGAGGGTCGCCCAAAGGTTCCTCAAGAACGCAAAGATCACAAGCACGACAAGAGCGATGGTGATCAGCATGGTGATCTGAACATCATTTACCGACGCATGGATCGTCTGAGTACGGTCACCGACCACAGCAAGAGTCGCCGCGGCGGGTAACCCTGCCTCGAGCGCCGGCAGCCGGTCTTTGATGCGTTGGATCGTTTCCACGACGTTGTAGCCCGGTTGCTTATGGATATCGATCATTACGGCGTGCCGGGATTGGAGCCACGCAGCCTGGTGAGAATCGAGCGGCCCGGTGACAATGGTGCCTAAGTCCTGCAGCCGGATCGGCGCCCCGTTCCGATAAGCGACGACCATCGACTGGTAGGATCGCACGTCGATGATCTGGTCGGTCGCGTCGAGGACGACCGCGCGATCAGCGCCATTCAGGGAGCCCTTTGGGGCGTTGACGGTCTGGGAACCGATGATGCTTCTGATGTCCTCAAGGGTGAGCCCGCGGGCCGCCAGCCGGTCCGGATCGAGGCGCACCCGCACAGAGGGGCGCTGCGGACCGTGGAAGTCCACCAGACCCACGCCCGTTATCTGAGAGAGCTGCTGGGCGATAAAGTCCTCAGCGTAGTGATCTAGCTCAGTGAGCGGAACAAGATCAGAGGATAGGGCCAGCGTCAGAAGGGTGAAATCTGCCGGATTGGTCTTCTCATAGGTTGGTGGGCTCGGAAGGTTCTTCGGCAGATTGCCGGCCGCGGCGTTGATAGCCGCCTGGACATCTTGGGCAGCATGTTGATTTCCACTGAGAAGTGACCCAGTCGGAGGGGATTTTTCCATCGAGAATTGACCCATGTTCGAAGCTCCCCCTGTGCGGCTAGCGCAGGGGACGACGGAGTGATCAACATGGAGTTATTGAGCGTCATTCGACGCTGGCACTACCGGGACCATTTGCCGATCCGGGAGATATGCCGACGCACTGGGCTATCGAGGAACACAGTTCGCAAGTATTTGCGCGCCGAGCGGATTGAGCCTCGGTTCGCTGTTCCCGATCGGCCCAGCAAGCTTGATCCTTATGTGGACAAGCTGTCGGCGATGCTGCGGGTGGAAGCCGGCAAGAGCCGCAAGCACAAGCGCACGATCAAACAGTTGCATGCCGATCTGACAGTCCTTGGTTACGGAGGCTCCTACAATCGGGTGGCGGCCTTCGCGCGCGAATGGAAGGCAGCCCGCCAGCATGAGCAGCGCACCAGCGGTCGTGGCACCTTCGTGCCGCTGGCCTTCGTGTCGGGCGAGGCGTTCCAGTTCGACTGGTCCGAAGACTGGGCCATCATCGGCGGCGAGCGAACCAAGCTGCAGGTTGCCCACTTCAAGCTGTCGTGCAGCCGCGCCTTCACGCTGCGGGCCTATCTCCAGCAAAGCCACGAGATGCTGTTCGATGCCCACAATCACGCCTTCCGTGTCCTGGGCGGCGTGCCGCGCCGAGGGATTTACGACAACATGCGCACGGCGGTCGACAAAGTCGGCCGTGGCAAGGATCGCCAGGTCAACATCCGCTTCTCGGCAATGGTCAGCCACTTCTTGTTCGAGGCCGAGTTCTGCAATCCCGCCTCAGGTTGGGAGAAGGGACAGATCGAGAAGAACGTCCAGGATGCCCGGCATCGGCTGTGGCAGCCCATGCCGAACGTCCCGTCCCTGGAGGCGCTGAACGACTGGCTTGAGACACGCTGCCGGGACCTATGGTCCTTGACCCCGCACGGCGTCCAATCCGGAACCGTCGCCGATGTCTGGAACGAGGAGATCCGTCATCTGATGCCGGTCCAACGCCCCTTCGATGGTTTTGTCGAATACACCAAGCGCGTCTCACCGACCTGCCTGATCCATCTGGAACGTAACCGCTACAGCGTTCCAGCTTCCTTCGCCAATCGACCGGTCAGCGTCAGGCTCTATCCAGACCGCATCGTCGTCGCAGCCGAGGGCCAGGCTATCTGCGAGCATCGGCGGGTCTTTGTCCGGTCCCATTCCCAACAGGGCCAGACGATCTATGATTGGCGCCATTATCTGGCGGTCATCCAGCGCAAACCAGGAGCCCTGCGCAACGGTGCCCCCTTTGCCGATTTGCCGGATGCCTTCCGATCGTTGCAACACCGCTTGCTCAAAACGCCAGGCGGCGACCGCGAGATGGTCGAGATCCTGGGGCTCGTGCTTCAGCATGACGAACAGGTCGTGCTGACGGCCGTCGAACTGGCATTGAGTGCAGGTGTTCCGACCAAGACCCATATCCTCAACCTGCTGCATCGCCTGATCGACGGCAAGCCGATCACCCCACCAACCGTGGACGCTCCCCAGGCTCTGGTTCTGACCACTGAGCCCAAGGCCAATGTCGAACGTTATGAGGCCCTGCGCCGGGAGGCTCGCCATGCGTCATAATCCGGCAAGCGGCGCTCTCGTCATCATGCTGCGCAGCCTCAAGATGCACGGCATGGCCCAGGCCATCGGCGAATTGACCGAACAGGGCTCCCCGGCCTTCGAGGCCGCCATGCCGATCCTGGCGCAACTCCTCAAGGCCGAGACAGCCGAACGCGAAGTTCGATCAACGGCCTATCAGCTCAAAATCGCCCGCTTTCCAGCCTACCGAGACCTCAGCGGCTTTGACTTTACTTCCAGCGAGGTCAACGAGGCTCTCGTGCGCCAGCTCCATCGCTGTGAGTTCCTCGAGGACGCTCATAATATCGTCCTGATCGGCGGCCCCGGTACGGGCAAGACCCACATCGCCACCGCACTCGGCGTTCAGGCGATCGAACATCATCATAAACGCGTTCGCTTCTTCTCAACCGTCGAACTCGTCAATGCTCTCGAGCAGGAAAAGCTCCAGGGAAAGGCCGGTCAGATTGCCGGTCGCCTCGTCCACTCCGACCTCGTTATCCTCGACGAATTAGGATACCTGCCCTTCAGTGCCTCGGGTGGCGCGTTGCTCTTCCACCTGCTCTCCAAACTCTATGAGCGCACCAGCGTTGTCATCACCACCAATCTCGGGTTCAGCGAATGGGCTTCCGTCTTCGGCGATGCCAAGATGACCACTGCGCTCCTCGATCGCCTCACCCATCACTGCCATATCCTGGAGACCGGAAACGACAGCTTCCGCTTCAAAAACAGCTCTGCGAAAAGTCCAAAGCCAGCAAAGGAGAAGGCACGAAACTTGACCTCAGCCTGACACACAAACATCATCGGGGCGGGTCAGTTCTCAATGGAAATCCCGGGTCACTTCTCAACGGAAATCAACACTCTGTTCAAGTTTGGCACCAGCCGGCTCTACTCGGAGGAGGCGCTCGACCAGGGCATCACGACCGAGAAAGCCGATCTCCTCAATGCTTCGATGCCCTATAAGTTGATGCCTGAGATTTTTAGGCCTGTGACTGCCGCAATCAAGGCGGCCGATGCGGATCTCCTGGCGCGTCTTGAGAAAGTGGGCTTCATGCTCGATTTTGGCGACGATGAATCCGGCCTTTTCCTCAAATATATGCGACGTGGCTCAGGTTATTATATCGACGTCGGCGCTTCAGAGCTCATCGCCAACGGGGACGTCAAGCTCAGAAGCGGGGCCATTCGGGAGATCACTCCAGATGGTGTCGTCTTGAGCAGCGGTGAGGAACTGCGGGCCGATCTCATCGTCTATGCCACTGGCTATGGCTCGATGAACGGCTGGGCCGCCCGGTTGATCTCGCAAGAGGTCGCCGATACCGTAGGGAAAGTCTGGGGCCTGGGGTCGGGCACCACCAAGGACCCAGGCCCCTGGGAAGGCGAGCCGCGTAACATGTGGAAACCGACTCGACAGGATTCGCTTTGGTTCCATGGCGGTAACCTGCATCAGTCTCGCCACTACTCACAATATTTGGCCTTGCAGTTGAAAGCCCGTATGGAGGGCATACCTACACCAGTATTCGGTATGCCGAAGGTGCATCATCTATCGTAGCCAGAGAATTGCTTTACTTCGGTGTGTCAAACGAGCTGAAACCGGTACCAGTCTGATTCTGGCGCGCTTCAGGAAAAAAAGCTGATTTGGGCAGGCAGCGGCGCCGTAAATCTATGACATATTCACAGCCGGGCAGGGGGATTCGCATAACGCCTGTTATGAATAATCCCCTGTCGACCAGTAACCGCCATGGGGTCGGAACAAAATTTGCTTCCTCAGACACGATAACCAGAAACGCTTGATCCACTCAATCAGCCGAAATACTTGAATAATTCGCTTAGCGTGTCTGGCGGAGCAAATCTTGTTCTGGCCCCTGGTAGGCATGCGAGACAGCACCTTAAGCGCCTCCGCCCGTACTAACAGGCTATCAAGCCTGCCGAGCAAAACCCCTAGATGTGGGGAAACAGCGCGGCTATTTAAGCGCCAGTACGACCTCGCCCGATACTGGGTCAGTGAGGCCAAGGCCACTGCCAAGGTCTTCGAGCGTGTCGCGGAAGGCATCGAGCGTCGCTATCATAGTCGCTCGCGCAGCGTCTAGCGCCGCCATATCGGTCCATTCAGCAATGATGCAATAAGTGCGTTCCCCGGTCTTGATGATGTTGGCGTGCCGTAGGTTGGGCCAGTGGGACCCGACCATCTTGTGGGCATCAAGGAAGTCCTGCTCTCGACCCGGCTTGACCCGAAAACGTACAGCGTTGAATGCGGTCATGATTTTGCTCCCTATCTCGCTTGGCGGGACGGCTTGCGGCCGGCCGGGCCGAAGCCCAGCGCGGTCTCTTCGCGAAATGACGAAGGTCCGCGCGGCGCTATTCGTCCCAGGCCTGGACGATGGTCTGGTCGGCGATCAGTCCGTTCTCCAGTCGGACCACCGACATGCACAAGACCTTTGCCCCGTCCGGATAGGCGCAGGCTTGGGTGAAGGCCATCTGGTCGTCCTCAGCGATGGTGACTTCCACACGGTGCGTCATAGCCCGTCCGCAGATATCGTCCCAGAACGCGCCGATCGCGGCCCGTCCCTTGATCTCGCGCGGTCGGCTGGGGGGATTGTTGCGGTCGACGATGCGCGCCACGGCGTGATCGGCGTAGAAGCTGGCGAGAGTCCGACCGTCCCGTGTCTCGATCGCGCGCTTGATCCCGGTGCTGGTGACTGGCTTGATCTTGTCCTGCATTTCCCTGGTCCTCCAGTTGAGTTGCGCTCCCGCCTGCCTTCGGCCGGCGAGGCAGTCGGTCACTTGGTGGCATGGACGAACACGGCGTCGATCTGCTGCCCGAATGTCCCTGGTTCGGCCTGCATTCCGTTCAGCACCGTCGACCAGTGCCGCACGATGGCCGACATGGCGAGGGGCCCGCGAACCTCTTCGTCCGTGGCCCTGCTGAGCTTTGCTAGCTTGGCGCGGAAGTAGACGAGTGCGGTGCGCAGGTTGAGCTGGATCGACTTGAATTCGGCCCAGGCAGCGGCGATCCCGGAATCAGGGAAGGCGCTGAACGTTTCTGGCAACGAGCCGAGTGTCACCACGATATCCGCATGGGCCGACTCGGCCGACCTATCCTGCGCCATCGCTGCCGGCATAGCTGGTATCAGTGCGCGGAAACCGACGACGAGCGCACGCTTCATGATGGTTCTCGTAAGTCCCGGCATTATGGCATCCTTTTCGCATTTCGGTGACGACGCCCTGCGACGACACCAAAGCACGAAGTCAACCGTATCAAAGCAGCGCGCACGCTGCTTCCATCGAAAGCGCCATGCTGTTCATGGCTCGTTCGAGCCAGCGTCTCAGAGCTCTGGCTGGCGCGCGACCAGCGCCGCCGCTGCGGCTCGAGTGGGCATATCAAGCTTCAACAAGATATTGGCGACGTGCCGCTTCACCGTGTGTTCGCTGAGGCCCAGACGTAGGGCGATACCGACATTGCTTTCGCCATCGGCGATCAGCGACAGCACTTCACGCTCGCGCGCGCTGAGGGCCCTGGCATCGGTCGGACGAGCCATGCGTTGTACAGGCTCGAGATGTCGTTCGGTCACGAGAACCACGATCGGCACGCCGTCGGGGCCGTTCTCCACCGCAAGTATTCCGCGATCGACAAATTGCAGCCCGGAGCCCGAAACCAGATCGCTGGCTTGCCGTGACAGCAGGATTTCGGCGGGGCGGGCGGCAGCGGCAATGCAGTCGGCTATATCGAGCACGCTACCGGACAACGGCTGAAGCGCGATGTCGATTTCGCCGATATGGATCGCCTGTGCGATGGGGAAACCAAGTGAGGTTGCGGTCTCGCGCAACGCGATCGCGCCGGCAACGACGCGCGTTGGCCCGTCGAAGCGGGCGACGATTCTTTCTGCAGAAGACCATTCCGCGAGGCCACCATGGCGTTCCGTCACAGCCGGAACCGCTTCGCGGAGGCGTTCCAGGCGCTCGTCCAGAAGCCGTTCCTCAATGCCGTTCGCGGAACGGTCGGATTTGTTGGCGACGCGCACGATGAGAAGAACGGCGAGCACGCGGTTGCCGTCGGCGACCGGACGTTGGCCAGTGAGGAATTCTTCGATGAGATCGGCGACGCGGTCGACATCGCCGGTCCAGATCGGATGGTCGCGGCCGGGAAGCTCGGCCAGACGCGCGCCGGTTATCCCGCGTGCGAGACGGCGACTGCCGTCCACGCCCGCAAAGAAGTCCTCGATCCGATGAATGACAAGAGTCGGGGTCCGCACATCGGAGAGCCTGTCGCGAATATCGATCTCAGCGTTCACGCGTATCAACGCGGCAGCGTCGGTCGGACTTGCTGACAGGCGCTCGAAGCGTGCCCACCAGTTGGCAAAATGGCGATCGTCGGCGCGGCCCGGCACCAGCAGATGAACCATTGAGCCGTTGCCCCACGATGCTTCGATCGACTCGATGAAGGTGCGAAGTCTCTTGGAGTCCATCACCGTATTCTGGGAATGCGTATAGCCGCCGAACAGCACGAGCGCGCGCACTCTCTCCGGGTTATTGGCCGCGAACAGCACGGACAAGGCCGCGCCTTCGGACGCGCCGATCAGGATAGCTCGTCCGCAACCGGCGGCATCGATCACTGTCCGAATGTCCTCCGCGCGTGCGCCAAAGCCAGGACGCTCCAGCGCATTGCGGTCGCTCAGCCCTGTCCCGCGCATATCGAACAAGATCAACCGGCCGAAGACGGATAGTCGTTTGACGAGACGGGCATAGCCGGGATTTTCGTCCAAAATATCGAGATTAGAGGGGAAGCCAGATACCAGCACGAGGTCGAGCGAACCCTGACCCACGACTCGATAGGCGATCCTCGTCCCGCCATTTCTGGCGTATCGCGTCTCAACCGTGCGCACGACGACGGCCCATGTTGCTTGATTAGCCATACACTATAGCAAGACTTGCGCTTGTCGGCAGCGTAACAGACGAGCCGGGCGCTGACATCACGACCACGAACATTTAGACGATAGCGATTGGGCTGCTCGTCTGCACTTCGGCTGCACGTCGGGCGGCGGCGATGCTGCAGGCGTGTGGTGCGACCTCTGGCGTGTCGAAATGCGCTCGGTGTCACTCGCGATCTTGGGCGAGTCTTCCTCGATTTGTGTGGTGATCGAAACCCTTTCGGGAGCCTAACGGTCTGATAACCCTCTAGAATTCTGAAAGTCTTTTCGTGACTGAAATGAGCACAACGTAAGATTGTGAGCGCAGTTCGATTTGCCTAATGTCATCGGTGACCTCCGGCGAATTCTCGTTTCCGACAAGCACCAAAAGTGACGAAGACCTAATTATGTACAGCGCAACATCATCACCGTCTTCTCCGCGGTCCGCAATCTCTTCGTCCCGCCTCGTCCGCGCCGTGTCGCTCTTAGCACCCACCTCCATCGACTGAACGCCATGGCGCAGTGGAGAGCCGCGGCAGGCGTCGCCGCTTGATCCCCATAAGAGGACGAATTCATCTCACCGCGACCGTCCCGACATAACGTGACGTCGACACTCCCGACACCGCCATATTGCCAAGACGCACTCGGCCGCTGTCAGCTCTCCTCTGAGCGGACTTTCCCAACCTCTGAGAAGGGCCAACTCGTGACGTCGACGGAGATGACACCCACCCTCGCTTTATGTTGGGCTTTCGATCCGCCAAGACCCGGGCAGGGATTCGCATAACGGAGTTTATGGTTCGTTTGAGATGGTTACCGAGCGTTGGTTGGCTGTTATGCACGACAGCAGGCTGGCCGCGCGATCAATGTCATGGGCCGAGACGGTGCCTTCGTTCCAGACCGTCATCTTTAAATTGGCGTAGAGCTTGCCCCCAATGGCCGACCGCGAGATATGCGGAATTGTCGATATCCTGAGCCAGGCCCTCAACCGTAGCCTGATCTGTGTCCTCGTCGAAAGCAAAGGTTGCTGTGGCCCTGCCGTTGGTCGATTTGAAATAGGATGGGAGGCGCTGCAACTTCTAACGAATAGATTATTACCCGTCTTGCCCATGCCCTCTTCAGAGGTCATTGAGGCGCTCAGTTTGTACCGGAACGGGGTCGGTCCTCGGAGGCAATCGATGCCAGTGTCAGCAACGTATGCTTATCAAGGCTCGAACTCGGCACGTCCGCGACCAAGCGCCCGCCGCGCATGCAGATGATCCGGTCGGCAATATCGAGCAGCTCTTCCAGGTCCGAAGAGGTCAGACAGATCGCCATGCCCTCATCCGCGAGTTCGCGGACCAATTGATGGATCGCGGCCTTCGCCTTGACATCGACACCGCGAGTGAAATCGCTCAGGAGCAAAATCTTTGGACGCAGGTCAAGGCAGCGGCCAAGCAGGATCCGTTGCTGGTTGCCGCCGGACAAGCGTCCCGCGAACTCACGAAGGGCACTGATGCGTACGCCGACCTCTGTCATGCGTGCGGATGCCTCCCGCTCCATCCTTGCGCGGTTGAGCCATCGGAAGGCCGGCATGCGGAAAACCGAGGCCGTGTTGATGTTGAAGGCCGTGCTGCTGTCGAGCCACAGGCCGCTTTTCTTGCGATCAGGCGGCATAAAGACTACGCCACGGCTGATGGCCTCACCCGGATGGCGGAAGTGGACCTGCGCGCCTTCGACTTCGATTTGTCCTTCGATGCGTTCGACACCACCCAGAATTTCCAGCACCGTCGAGACACCTGAGCCTTCCAGTCCAGCGAGACCGACGATTTCGCCGGCGCGCAACGAAAGATCGATCGACGACAGACCCGCGGACGATCCCTTGACCGCCATAATCACTTTGCCAGGTGGCACGACCCTGCGAACAGGCCTCAGGGCCTCGGCAGCCTCGCCGACCATGGCGCGGGTGATCGCGGGAATATCGACTTCGGCCGTACGCCAGCTTCCCGCAACACGGCCATCCCGGAGTACCGTGATGCCGTCCGTGATGGCAAAGACTTCGTCGAGACGATGCGAGACGAAAATGACTGCCGCGTCTTCCGCCACGATGGAACGGATCGCCGAAAACAGGCCCTGGGCTTCGGGCAGCGATAGCGCCGATGTCGGTTCGTCGAGGACAAGCACGCGGCCGCCGGAACAAAGAGCCCGAGCGATCTCCACCAACTGGCGATGGGAAAGCGGAAGCTCGTCGACACGCCGCCGCAGATCGAGCGCCGCACCAACACGGTCGAGCGTCGCCTCCACCTTGCGTCGGCGGGCGCGGGCGTTGACCAAGCTGAACGGCGCGGCGGGCAATGAGCCGGCGAAGATGTTTTCTTCCACCGTCCGATCCGGAAAGAGCATTAGTTCTTGATGGACCACCGAGAGGCCGGCCTGCCGGGCAGCAGAGAGAGAACCTGGAGCAATCGCGCGCCCGACAATATTCACGCTCCCACTCTCTGGATGGATGGCGCCCGACAGGACGCCGATCAACGTCGACTTCCCGGCGCCATTGGCACCGAGAAGCCCGTGCACCTCACCGGCCTTCACTTCGAGGGAGACGTCGTTCAATGCACGGAATTCACCGAACTGCTTGCTGATGTTTCGTGCGCTGAGCAGCGTGGCGCCAGGGTTGCCGATCATCCGCGGAACCGTTCTTCACGGATCAGATATTGGTCGACATTGTCCTTGGTGACGATTTCGTTGGCGAGATAGAAATTGCCGCCCGGCAGATCGAGCTTGGGCGCGCCAAGGACGACGCGCTGGTAGGCGTAGGTGATCGGCAGGTAGCCCTGGAGATAAGGCTGCTGTCCGATCGTCGCATCGATGTAGCCATCCTTGATCAGCTGCAGCGTCTGATAGAGCAGGTCGGTGCCGACGATGGGGATATTCTTGCCCTGGTTCTTGCGCACCAGGCCGGCAGCGGCGGTGTCGGGGCCACAGAGCGGCATCATCGCCGCCAGATCCGGATGAGCCTTCAAGATATCCTGGATGGTACCGAGTTCGCTCGCCATGTCGGCGGGATTGGTGTTGTAGACGCCGACGGCCTCCATGCCACCCTGTTGCACGCCCTGCTTGGCACCCTGGACACGAAGGTCGAGGGCCAGCGATCCCGGCGCGCAATTGGTCATGGCGACCTTGCCCTTGCCGCCGGCGAGCTTGGCGATCAACTCGCCCTGCGCGACCGCGGCGGCGACGAGGTCTTGGCCGAAATACAGTTCCCGGCCACTCTTGGGCGTATCATTGTTGGCGGTGAGGACAAGCACGCCCGCCTTCATCGCCTTTTTGATCGGTGCAATCCAGGCATCGGGCTCGAATGCCACGACCACGATCGCCTGAAATCCGGTGTTTACCAGTTGCTCGAATTGAGCGATCTGGTTGATGGTGTTGCCATCGGGAACACCGCCCCATTGCATCTCGATGCCGAGCTGCGCGCCTGCATCCTCTGCACCGGCCTTGACGGGCGCAAAGTACGGGTTGGTGGTACCGGCACAGGACACCGCCATCTTGATTGGCTTGCCATAGAATTTGTTGACCCAGCTCTTCCAGTCGTCGCCCTGTTGCGCCAATGCCGGCGTCCCGATCGCCGCTGCGGTGCCCATCGCACCGGCGAGCCCCAAAAGCTTGCCGAATTGGCGCCGGTCGAAGCTGTTCGATTGATCGTGCTCAGTCATGTCACCCTCCTCCTGATCGGCCCGTGGGGTGGGCCTGTCTTGTTTGGCTTTGTCGATGGCGTATCTCGTCAGCGTGGGTTGACGCCTTCCCGTGTCGTCAGCCAGGTCAGCGCCATCGCTGCGATCAATACCAATCCCGAGACGCCCTGCGACCAGTTCGGCGAGATGCCCCAGAGCACGATCAGGTTCTGGATGACCCCAATGACGCAAAGGCCCAGCAGCACACCAAGGATCGAGCCGCGGCCGCCGCTCAGCTTGACGCCGCCGATGATCGTGGCGGCAAGAACGGAAAGCTCGTAGCCGGTACCGCCGGTCGGGCCCGCCGTCTGCAGATAGGCGACGGCGCAAACGCCGGATATGGCCGCCATCACTCCGGAAAAGGCGAGCAGCAGGATGCGCGTTCGCTCGACGCGAAAGCCGATCAGATGGGCCGCGTGTGGGTTGCTGCCGATGGCCAGCAGCCGGAAGCCGGAGGACGTCCAGCGCAGCATGATCTCGACGATCGCGGCCAAGGCGAGGAACAGCATCGTGATATAGGAAACCTGGCCGACGCCGCCCTGTCCGAACCAGTCGAAGAAAGCGGGAATATCCGGCAGGCCACCCACCGGCGAGCCATTGGCGAGCACGAGCGCCAGTGCCCGATAGATGCCGAGCGTTGCCAGCGTGATGACCACGACGGGGACCTTGATGAGCTCGGCGACGATGCCGTTGATGAGGCCGCAGACCAGGCCGACCGCCAAGCCTGCGGCAATCGCGGCGACAACAGGATAGTCGGATTTGAGCAGTAACGCGGTGACGATCGATGAAAGTCCGAATACCGAGCCAACCGAAATGTCGATCTCGCCGGCCATTAAGGTCAATCCGACACCGATGCTCAGAAAGCCAAGGAAAGTGACGTTCTGCAGGATGCCGGTCAGATTGCTGAGGGTGAGAAAATAGGGACTGCTGAACGCCCCCACGACGAAGAACAGCAGCACGGCGAGTGCTATGCCGAGTTCGTCAAAGGCGAGGCTGGCGATACCGCGCCGCTTGGGGCCCGCCGCCCCCCGATCCTGCGAAGGTGCCATCGTCAAATCCGATTTCCTTGTCCAGGCGGTGTGTCAGAGGCCATAGAAACGCCCGCCATTATCGGCCCAGATCTTCTGCTGATCGGCTCGGGTCAGGTCGGCCAGGGCGCTGTCGAGCGTTGCGACCCAACGCCCGTAATCGGCGACAAGATTGACCACCGGCCAGTCGCTGCCGAAGACTAGCCTGTCGGGACCAAAGATGTCGATGATGGCTTCAAAGTAAGGCCTGAGCCGTTCGGGCGACCAATCCGGCCCATCTTCGGTCAGGATGCCCGAGATCTTGCAGTGGACGTGCTTCAGGTCGCGGAATTCTTCCATGTCACGCCGCCACGGTTCGAAAGCGCCGTCGCGAATCGCGGGCTTGGCCATGTGGTCGACGATCACCGGTAAGGTCGGATGGCGCTCGATGAACTTGACGGTGTTGAGGATGTGGCGCGGCTTGATGAGGGCATCAAAGCGCAGACCGAGGTCGAGCATCGCGGCGATGACCGGATCCAGTTCCCTCTTCAGGATCCAGTCATCCTCCGGCAGATCCTGGAGATAGGGCCGGATACCCTTGAGCTTGCGGAACCGGGCCCAGCCTCGCAGGTCATTCGCGGCGTTCTTGTCGAGCATATCGACCCAGGCGACGACGCCGCGGATGAAATCATGGGAGTCGGCCAGACCCAGCAGATAAGCCGTCTCATGGATCGAGGAGGCCGCCGACACCAGCACAATGCCCTCGACTTCGTTCGCCGCCATCAAGGGTTTGGCGTCGCGTGGGCCGTAATCGCCGTAGAGCACCTTGAGGTCGGGCGACATCCAGAGCGAGTAATACGACTCCATTGCCAGGGTCCAGAAATGCATGTGGCAGTCGATGCGCCGCATGGTCGCCTCCAAACGGATTAAAAGATGCGAAGGCCTGCAAGCAGGCCACCATCCGCGGTGAATTGGGACCCGGTACAGAAGCCGGAACGGGGGCTGGCCAGGAAGGCGGCCAGTTCGGCGATCTCCCAGGCCTCACCGAGCCGCTGCAGCGGCACCGGGCGCGCGAAGATCTTGTACATCTCCTCCACGCTCTTACCCTCGCCATTGCCCCTGGCGAAATGCTCCTGCATCGGCGTGATGATCGAGCCGGGGCAGATCGTATTGGCCCGGATCTTGTGCTTGGCGAGATCAACCGCGAGCGTGTGGGTGAAGGTGACAATGGCGCCCTTGGTGGTCGCATAGGCGCAGACATTGGGGGTGTTCGAGGTCGCCTGGACCGATGACACCGTGATGATCGAACCGCCGCCGCGTTCGATCAGATGCGGCACGCCGTAATGGCAGGTCAGGTACATCGACTTGACGTTGACGGCGAAGGCCCGGTCCCAGGTCGCCTCGTCGGTCTCGACGACGTCGCCGAGGGGATGAATGGCGGCCGAGCACATCAGGATGTCGAGCGCGCCGAACTGGGTGACCGTGCCGACGATCGCCGAGCGGACGAAGTCGGCCTGGCTGGCATCGCCATGGAAACCGATCACCTTGCGCTTGCCATCAGCCGAAAGTTGGTCAGCGATGGCAAGCGTGTCCTCCGCGTGACCAATGATGGTGACGTTCGCGCCGCGGTCGGCCAGCAGCGTTGCGGACGCAAGGCCAATGCCGGAGCTACCGCCCACGACGAAGGCGGTCCTGCCTTCGAATTCTCGATCAATCGATGGTAACTTCATGTGGATCTCATAGGTTTTTTGCACGCTCGCCGGCGACGCGGCGTGGTTCTCAGCACGGCCTGGAATAGGCGGCGATGGCGTCTTTGGTGAGCGTGCAGCCGGCGCCCGGCATTTGCGGGCGGACATAATGGCCATCCTCGATGCGGATGGGCTCGGCAAAGCAGTCCTTGATCCAGGGAATATATTCCAGCATCGGGGTCGCCGGATGCCAGTAGGAGAGATGGACATGCACCTGGCCCATGTCGCCGACATGCGCCACCACCGGCAATCGGCTCGAATGGGCGGTATGGGCGACCTGGATGTATTCGGTGATGCCGGCGAGGCGGGTTACGTCGGGCTGGACATAGTGGACGGCGCCCGAGGCGATGAAGGCGTTGAAGGCCTCCGCCGTGTAGAGCTGCTCCCCCAGGGCGATCGGTATCCAGGTCGAGCGCGCCAGTGCGACGTGAGAGGCAATGTCGTCATACCACATCGGCTCCTCGAACCAGAAGATGTCCAGGGCTTCGGCTTGGGCGCAGAAGCGCTGGCAGGTCGGCAGATCCCATTTGCCGTTGCCGTCGATTGCGATGGTGACACTAGACCCCACGGCGTTGCGAACCGCCTCGATGCGGCCGATGTCGATCATCGGATCGGCATGACCGACCTTGAGCTTGAGGCGCCGGAAGCCCTCATGCTCGACGGAGCGCAGGCTTCCCTCGACCAGCCTGTCCTTGGGGATGGAGAGCCAACCGATATCGGTGTTGTAGGCCTCGAGCCTGTCAACCGTGGCGCCGCCGAGCAACTTCCACAACGGCAAGCCCGCCCGCTTGGCGCGCAGATCCCACAGCGCAATGTCGATGGCCGCCAGGGCGATATGGGTCACGCCGGCCCGGCCGACCCACTGCACGGCCGGATAGCGCGCCAATTTTGCCCAGAGCCGATCGCCGTCTTGCGCGTCTTCCCCGATCAGCATCGACGCATAGCATTCCGAGATGCAGGAGGTGATGAGCCGATCGGAGGGCAGATGGGCATGCGTGCCGGTGAAACCGTAGCCCTCCAGCCCATCTTCGGTGACGATCTTGGTGCCGACGACACCCCAATGGCTGATGGTGTGGGTGGAGTCCGAGATGGAATCTGTGTTGAGCGGAGCGTGCAGGATGAAAGGCTCGACCGATTTGATCTTCATGTCAGGTCTCAGACAACGTTCGAGAAGGGGGCTCAGCGAATGGACTGGCGGCTGAGGTGTCGAATGGCTTCGAGATTGGCGCGGTCGATGAACGCGGCGCCGGCGTCGAGAGAGGAGGGCAGCAGTCCGTAGCGTAGATAAAGCGCGAGCTGGACGACGGGATAGAAGCCCTGGGCATAGGGTTGCTGGTCGACGGTGCAGTCGATGTATCCCTCCGCCATGAGTTCGACGATACCCGGCGACAGGTCGAAGCCGGCGACATAGGGCTGGGCGGGCGCGAGGGATTTTGCCGCCAGGCCACACGCCTCGGTATCGGCCTGGCCGGTGCCGAGGAGCGCCTGCACCGGGAAGCGTGCGATCGCATCACGCAGCAGTTCGGCGCCTTTCTCAGGATTCTGGCCCGTGCACAGGCGCTGCCAGTTGATGGCTTGATACTGCAACCCGGCCTGGACGCCGGCCAGGCGCTCTTCCAGGGCGCTGACCCCCTCGTCATGGACGGTGATGATGACGTTGGCGCCTTTCGGAATCGCCGCAGCGGCGCGGCGGCCGAGCGCCTCGCCGGCGCTATGGAACTCCTGCGCGATCGAACTGAGATTGCCGCTCCTGCCCCTGGATGCGTCGATGTTGAAGGCGACGACCGGGATGGACTTGGTCCTGGCCTCGGCGATCACCGCGGTGAAGGCATCGGCGTCGCAGATGTTAAGACCGATGCCATCGACACCATCGGCGATAGCCTCGCGTGTCAGGCGGACGAGCTCGCCGGGATCGACGCCTGGCGTGCCAGCAAGATCCGCCGCGACATTCATGGCGCTGGCGGCGTCGTTCATGCCCTTGCGCACCACGGTGAAGAATTCCTCATTCACCGCTATGGTGAGCAGGCGCAATCTGAGTTTGGTCTGAGCTGAATTCATGGCTCCGCTCCGTTGCTTCTCAGGGGAACCCGGAAGAGGGCAGGCTTCTTCGGGGCCTCACACGAAGGGCGGGCTCGTCACTGGTCGTTATATTTTTTGGACCAGATGTTATCCATCGAGTTGATTGTCGCGGGCGTGCCGATGCGGCCGTTGACGAGGCAACCTTTGTCGCCACAGCCCGGATCTTCCCCCTTGGCGATGGCGATCAGGACGCGGTCGAGTTCGCGTGCATGGCCATAGGTGTCCCAAAGGGCGGAGTCGTCGAGATAGCCGCCTTCCATCGCCTTCACCGCTGACGGCATCAGCCCGACCGAGGCGATCCACACATGATTGGGATCTCCCTGGGGCTTCCAGCGACCGATCTTGTCCAGGGCCGATTTCACCGCCGACAGGGCAAAGTCACTGGCGACGAACAGGCAATTGGCTTCCGGATGTGCCTTGAAGGCATTGGTCGTGCCGGAGAGAAACAGTTCCGGATTCCATTCGGTTGGAACCTGCATCAGGTTTTCGACGACGCCACTATCCTTGGTGACGTCATTCCAGGCCTTGGAGAAGTTGACCGCATTGGTATCGACCTGCGACCCCAGCAGTTCGACGCACTTGGCCTTGGCGTCGTGCTTCTTGAGGTCGTCGACCAGGGCGGTTGCCGCGAGCTTGGCATGGGCATAGCTGTCGGCGCCGACATGCGCAGTGGGCTTGATGGTGGAGGATTCCCGGTCGAAGGTTACGAAGGGAATGTCGGCGGCCTTGGCCGCCCGGATCGAAGCGCCGATCGCGGTGCCATCCTTGGCGCGTGCAACGATGACGTCGACGCCCTGGTTGATCAGATCCTCGATGTTGGAGGCCTGCTGAGCCGGATCGTTGTTGGCAACGTTGATGATCCACTTGAAGTGAACCCCCGCCGCGTCGCCCATCGTGACGCTCTCGGACTGGAAATAATCCTCCCAGGCCTGGACCAGCGTGTCCTTGGTGTCCCAGGACAGGCCGACGACGAAATCCTTCGCCAGGGCTGCGCTGGAGCAAAAGAGTGAGGCGGTCAGGATGGCCGCTGCTGCGAGGCCGGTGCGCTTTCTTGAAAACATGATGGTCTCCCTTGTTCTGGTGCGAGCGGGCGTGTCTTCACGCCTCTTGTCTTGGGTTGATCGGTCAGGTTCTTTCCAGGATCGAGCCGGGCTTCCTGAGCGAAGGCTTGAGAGCGTCCGCATACATGGCGACGAAGATGACGGTGCCGCTGACCAACCTGTAGGCATAGGGATTGGCGCCCAGATGGTTGAGGCCGTTGCGGATCATCTCGAAGGCGAGGGCGCCAAGGATCACGCCCTGCAGGATCGAACCGCGGCCGCCGAACAGGCTGATGCCGCCGACCACGACGGCTGCCACCGCATTGAATTCGAGCCCGATGCCCATGTAGGCGGTCACCGAACCGATCTGCAGCGTGCTCATCAACCCACCAACGCTGGCGAGAAAGCCACACAGGACGAAGTTGCGGAAGACGAGGCGACGAACGGGTAGGCCGATGCGCTGAGCAAGTTCCGCGCCATTGCCGATGGCGGTGATGTGGCGTCCGAAGGTCGTCGAGCGGTGCAGCAGGTGCATGGCGATGACGATCGCCAGCGCCAGAAAAACGTCGATGGGGATGGAGGCGATGCTGAGGTCGTTGACCCGCAGGACCCCATCGGGCAGATCGATGGTGCGCGCCGCGGTGAGTTGCAGGGCCGCGCCACGGAAGGCGATCATGGTGCCGAGCGTGGCGATGAGCGGGTTGACGCCCATGATCACCACGATGAAGCCGTTGATCGCGCCGAGCAGTGCCCCCACGGCCAATATGGCCAGGCAGGCCAGCAGCGGGTTGACGCCGTAGCGCACCATCAGGATCGCGCCGACGGTCGAAGACAGGAAGGCCGCCGACCCCACGGAGATATCGAGCTGGCCGGCGATCACCACCAAAGCGAGCCCACTGGCGATGACCATGAGAGGCGACATCGCATGGACGAGGGAGATCAGGTTGCTAATCTCGTGGAAATGCTGGGTCGCCAGGCTGAAGAACACAAAGATGGCGAGGATGACGACGTGAAAGCCGTAGCGTCGCGCAAGATGACGCAGGCGCGCCGATCCGGTCGTAGGGCTTGCTGGAGTGCCGGTTCTCGTCATGATGCCAATGCCTCCAGCGGTGCTTTCCCGGATACGGCATCGACCAATTGCGACTTGGAGCTGGAGCCGGATAGTTCCTCGACGATCCGTCCGCGCGACATCACCAGATAGCGGTCGCACACGCGCATGAGTTCTTCGATTTCGGAGCTGATCATCAGGATCGAGACGCCTGAGCGGGCAAGCTCGATCGCTAGCTTGAGGATCTCGTTCTTGGCGCCGACGTCGAGCCCGCGCGTCGGCTCGTCGAGGATGAAGAGCCGGGGTCCGGTCGCCAGCCAGCGGCCGAACACCACCTTCTGCTGGTTGCCGCCGCTCAAGGTGCTGACGCGCTGAGCGGGGCTGGAAACCTTGATGCCCAGCCGCTCGATCAAATCCTTGGCCAAGTTCTGCTCACGACGGCGATCGATCATGAAGAAGCGATTGAGCAGGGTGCCCAGGCTGGCGAGCGATAGGTTCTGACGCACCGATTGGGGTAGGAGCAGCCCTTCACCGCGGCGATCCTCGGTCACCAGTCCGACCTGGCCATGGAGTTGCACGGGTGTGACGGTTTTGAGCCCGCCGCCGGCATCGAAGCGCAGTTCGCCGGCGTCGATCGGATCGAGCCCCGTTATGGCGCGAACAAGCTCGGTGCGCCCGGAGCCCAGAAGGCCCCACAGACCGACGATCTCGCCCTCGCGAATTTGAAGACTCACATCTGCCAGTACTCCCTCGCGATTGAGGCCGGATACCGTCAAGAGGGATTTGTTGCTGGCAGAGCGCGACTCGGACAGGCGCTCCTGCGAATGGTTTTGCCCCAGCATCATGTGGACGATCTCGAGGGGCGTGACCTCGCCCATCGTCCTGGTGCCGACCGTTGCGCCGTTGCGAAGCACGGTGACGCGCTCGCAAATCTCGAAAATCTCATCGAGAAAATGCGTCACATAGATGATCACCACACCTTGCTGCTTGAGCGAAAGGATCACCTCGAAGAGCTTGCGCTTTTCGCGGCTCGTCAGCGACGAAGTCGGTTCGTCGAAAATGAGAATCTTCGGCTCACGCGCCAGGGCGCCGGCGATCTCGACCATCTGCCGATCGCCCATGCTGAGGTTTTCGGCCGTCTCATCGACACTGAAGGGGCAGTTGAGCCGTTCAAGGAGGGCCGCCGCACGGTGGCGCATGGCCTTCCCGTCGATCAATCCGGCCCTGATCGGGAATTTGGAGATCAGGATATTCTCGGCCACCGTCATGGACGGCACGACGTTCAGCTCCTGCTGGACAAAGGCGATGCCGTGGGCCCTGGCGTCACGCGGCGAGTTGATCTCGATCGGGGAGCCGTCGATCGAGATGGTGCCGGCGTCCATCCGGGTGATGCCCCCGAGCACATTCATCAGGGTGCTCTTGCCGGCTCCATTGGCTCCCATCAGTGCCAAGGCTTGCCCACGAAAAGCCTCCAGGTGGACACCGTTCAGGGCCTGTACACCGGGAAAAGCCTTAGTGACGCCGTCGAGAATGAGATCAGCGGCCATGTTCTCACCTCGCCTTGGCGTAGTTGTCGGCGAAGATGAAGAGGACGATCACCGCGCCCTTGATCATCAGGCTGAAATAGTAGGAAACGCCGAGCATGTTCAGGGCATTGCTGATCAGCGTGATCAGGATTGCCCCGATGATCGCCCCGAGCGGGCGCCCGACGCCGCCATAGATGCTGATGCCGCCAACGACGCAGGCGCTGATGGTGTCGAGAACCACGCCGTCGCTGCCCATCGCGGCGGAGGCCGAGCCGAGGCGAGCGGTCAGGAGCACGGCGGTCAGCCCAGCCATCAGGCCGGCAAAGGCGTAGCTTGCGCACATGACGACCTGGATCGGCACCCGCGCCACGCGGGCCGCTTCGCGGTTGATCCCGACCGCATAGAGCCATCGACCATAGATCGTGGCTGACATGATCGCGGTCGCGATCGTGCCGCACACGATGAGCACGGCGACGGAAACGGGGATCCGATACAGGCTCGCCAGGAACACATCGTAGAAAGCGTCGGAATTGACGGCGACGCTCACCGAATTGGTCGCCCAGATTGTCACGCCGGTGACCACGGTGAGCATGGCCAGCGTCACCACGAAGGGAATCATGCGCAGATAGGCGACGGCGAAGCCATTCAGCAGGCCGATCGCGATCCCCGAAACGATCATCACCAGGGTGCCGAGAAGGGGATTGAATCCAGCCGCCATACACATCGCGCCGAGGACGGCCGCCAGTGCCATGTTGGCCGGCATCGAAAGATCGATACCGCCACCGATCATCACGAAGGCCATGCCGATGGCGAGAATGCCCAACGTCGACGCCTGGACTATGATGTTGATCGTGTTTTGGATCTTGAAGAAATTCGGGGCAAACAGCATCAGAACAACGACAATCGTGCCCAGCAATGCGCAAAGCAAAAGCGATCGCATACTTATGAATGATTGCCCGACGACAATTTGCACTGCGTTCCACTCGCTAGATGATCTCAGCAGATCGGTTCTCTTGGTCCCAAGGTGCTGTCAGCATCCCAGTCCAGGGTCAATTTTGTTAATTGGTCCAGCCACTGGACATTTGGACTAATAGGCCGCTTTGCAAACCACGTCAACATCGATATGTTGGTCCGTCGGCACCGACATGATCCGGCTGTCGATGCACCCGTCACCCTCGAAGGCACCATGAAAAGATTGCCCCAATCCCGTCTGGCGTTTCCCGAGAAAGCCGCGGAGGCCCGCTTGCCCCAGCTCGAGCCGGTCCGCCTTTATCGCCAGATCGCCGATCTGATCAGCGACAGGATCGATCAAGGTCTTTTCCCAATCGGGACCCTCCTGCCGGCCGAACGCGAATTGGCACAACAGCTTGGAGTCAGCAGGACTTCGGTGCGAGAGGCGCTGATCGCTCTGGAGGTCAGCGGCAAGGTCTCGATCCGTGTCGGCCATGGAGTGCAGATTCTTGAAGCGATGCCGCAACCGGATCCCGCCGGCCTCGCCGCTGGGATGGAAGAGTGGGATATCGGTCCAATCCAGCTGATGGAGGCACGTCTTCACGTCGAACTCAAAACAGCGGGGCTTGCAGCGGCAAACCGGACCGCAGCCAATCTCCAACGGATGCACGAGGCGATGGAGCTGCAGGCAGACGCGGAATCGGTGAGGGCACCGCACTACCGCAATGGCGATCGCAACTTTCATGTCGAGATCGCGAAGGCCGGCGGTAACGCCGCTTATGCCTTCGTGGTTGCGTCATTGTGGGACAATCTTTCCCGGCCGCTGTTCGACAAGTTCGAGGAACTGTTCGCAGGTCCCGACCGGCCCACAAAGACAATGCAAGAGCATCATCGAATTTTCGATGCGATAGCAGACCGGGACGAAGAGGGTGCACGGGCTGCGATGAAAAACCACCTCGATGCGGTGTTGTTTGCCTTCTCACGAGGCCTTGGAGACGAATAGGAGTCTTCAGAGCTGCGGGTGTCGACGCGCGCTTGGTTACGGTCTCGTTCGACACCTGCTTAGGGCCGGGCGTTCCTGGAAATCGCGAGGCATTGTCACGGAACTCGTCGGAGCCGCGGCACGGGCAGACCAGCGGCCGATTTCACGTCGAGATCGCAGTCGAGGGACGCCGCTGCTGCAGAGCTGTGGCTCGTCATTGCTTCAGAGGTCCGGGAGAGACGAGGGGACGTTCGACGTTGAAAGTGTTGTGGACTGCAGCATGAGCGGACAGAAATCGTTGCGCTGATCCCGGGGATTTGAACCGCTGCATTGTACGCTCGCGTCGTCGGGTCGGCTGATGCCAATACTCGGCCCGATTGTTCTGGCGCCAACCTTGCTTGCACCGGACTGAAAGCCCACGTTCTCGCACAGCGGCACCATGGGACCGAAGCTGCTCGGTGATGATCACTTCCGGCCTTCATCCTGCCGGGCGCAGCTCTGGCCCGATATGTGCTGCCCGACTCGTTTCACTACCGCCTATATTCGGATTCGAATCGCCGTGGCTGCTGGCGCCAGCTGGGGCGACGCCAGCATTTTCCCGGAGCCGTTTCTGAGTTACTTGAAGTCTCGGGACCAGAGGTTCTGTGTGTCCTTGATGGTCGCAGGCGTGACGACCCGCCCCTTGGCAAGGCAACCGTCAGGACCGCATTTGGGATCTTCCTTTTTCGCAATGGCGATAATGACCCGTACCGCCTCCTTGGCCTGGAGGTAGGCATCCCAAGTCGTTGAGACGTCGATATAGCCATCCTCCATGGGCTTCACGGCAGCTGACAGCAGGTCATTGGTCGCGAGCCAGATGTGTTTGGGCTGCCCCGTCGGCGCCCAACGGTCTGACTTCTCGAGGGCGGCCTGAATGGAAGGGAAGGCGAAATCGCTGGCTGCGAAGACACAATTGGCTTCGGGCTTGGCCGTTAGGGCGTTGGTCAGGCCGGAGAGAAAAAGTTCCGGATTCCAATTGGTTGGAACCTGAATGATTGTTTCGTACTGGCCGGTCTGTTTGCCGACCTCGTTCCAGGCTTTGCTGCGATTGACGGCGTTGATATCGGTGAGCATGCCCTGGAGCTCGATGCATTTGCCGTGGACGCCTGCCTTCTTGAGTATCTCAGCGAAGGCTTCGCCGGTTGTCCTGGCCTGGTCGTAGCTGTCGCCGCCGACATGGGCGGTCGGCTTTCCGCTGGTGGAACCGCGATCGAAAGTGATGAAGGGAATGCCAGCGTCGTTCGCCGCCTTGATGGAGGTGCCGATGGCGCCTGAATCGAAGGCACGAGCGATGATGATATCCTCGCCGGCAGTGATTAGATCGTCGATGTTCGCGGCTTGACGGGCTGGATCAGCGTTGGCGACATTGATTGTCCACTGAATGTCGTAGCCGGCCGCCTTGCCTTGTTTCTCACCTTCCGACTTCAGGAAATACTCCCAGGCCGTTTCCAGCGAGGATTCCTTGGTGTCCAGGGAAAAGCCGACTTTCAGCGGTCCGGCGTGAGCGGCCGTGGCGCCGCCGAGCGCGGCGATAAGGCAGGCACTGATGATGTAACGTTTCATAATGTGGTTCCTCCGCTGTTATGTTGGTGATAGCTTGTGGTCTTCCGGCATGGATTCTAGGCGTCCGAGGCTCTCTTCCTGGAGAGCCCGCTGCTCTTCAACGCATCCGCATACATCGCTGCGAAGATCACGGCGCCGCCCACAAGCCGGTACGAATAGGGGTCGGCGTCGAGATTGGTGAGGCCGTTGCGGATCATCTCGAAGATGAACGCACCGGGGATAATGCCGAAAAGGATCGTGCCGCGGCCGCCGAGAAGACTGATGCCGCCAACGACGACCACCGCCAGGGCCGTGAATTCCAGGCCGCTTCCGAGAAACGGGCTGACGGCGCCGTTCTGCACAGTGGTCATGATGCCGCCAGCTGAAGCCAGTGTCCCCGAGAGGACGAAACTGAGGAAACCGGTCCGGTCCACGGGAAGCCCGACCTTGCGCGCAGCGACGATGTCATTACCCATGGCAACGAGCTGGCGCCCGAACGCTGTTCTGGCATGGAGCACATGTATCAGCGCCACGATGGCAAGCATGATGAAGATATCCGTCGGGACTGGACCGAGCCTGGCATTGCCGAGCACGCGGATGGGCTCCGGCAGTTGCAACAGCAGGGCATCCGTGAGAGCAAGGGCCATGCCCCGATAGATGATCATGGTGCCAAGCGTCGCGATCAGGGAGTTCACACCCAGCATGACGACGATCATGCCGTTGACGGCCCCGAGGAGCGCCCCAAAACAAATGACCAGAAGACCGGCGAGAAGGGGGTCCAGGCCATAACTCTGCATAGCCAGGGCGCCTATCGCGCATGACAGGAAAGCGGTCGAACCGATCGAGATGTCGAGCCTTCCAGTGATGACCACCAGAGCAAGGCCACAAGCCGTGGTCGCCAGAGGCGACATGGTGTGAAGAATGTTGAGTATGTTCCCGACCTCGAGGAAATGGGCGGTGGCCAGCGAAAAAAAGAGGAAGGTTGCGGACAGGACAATCAGGAAGCCGTGCCGTCTCAGGATGTCGAGGATCTTCTGGCTTGCGGTCATGATGCCACCTTTGCTTCCTCGCCGAGCATGGCGATGGACTGCATGAGGGCGTGCGTATCGGCTGAACCGGGCAACTGCCCGATAATCCGGCCACGGCTGATGATGAGATAGCGGTCGCAGACCCGCATCAGTTCTTCCAGTTCGGAGGAGACCAGGAGCACGCTGCACTGCTGCTCGGCCAGTTCGACGACTAGCCGCATGATTTCCGTCTTGGCGCTCACATCGAGGCCGCGAGTCGGCTCATCGAGCAGGAAGAGGCGGGGAGATGTCGCTAGCCAGCGTCCAAAGACGACCTTCTGCTGATTTCCCCCGCTCAGGGTTCCAACCCCCTGCTGGCGTCCAGAAACCTTGATGCGCAGGCGGCGGATCATGGAGTCGGCCAATGAATTCTGGCGCCCGCGATCGACCAGCTTCCAACGATTGAGCAGGGAGGACAAATTGGGCAGCGCAACATTTTCGGCGACCGAGAGGGGGAGATGGAGGCCTTCTCCCCGCCGGTCTTCGGTGACGATGCCGACATGGGCATGCAATTGCGCGGGCACGACCGGAACGGCGCCGTCGCCATTGTCCCAGCGCAAGGAGCCATCATCGATGGGATCGAGACCGATCAGTGCCCTTAGAAGTTCGGTACGCCCTGAGCCCAGGAGACCCCACAGGCCGACGATCTCGCCGGGGCGAATGTCGAAACTGACCGCATGCAGGACCCCTGCTCGACTCAACCCTTCCACCGATAGCAGGGGTGAGGATATTGAAGTTTTGGGGTGACGAATTCTTCCTTCATTTTCGGTCACGCCGAGCATCAGGTGGACGACCTTTGCCGGATCAACCTCCGACATTGACGAGGTCCAGGCCGTCTCGCCGTTCCGCATGACGGTCACGCGTTCGCAGACCGAGAAGATCTCGTCGAGGAAGTGCGTAATATAGATGATGACCACGCCATCCGATTTGAGGCCCCGAATGACGTCGAAAAGACGTTGGCGTTCCGGGGCTGTCAGAGACGATGTCGGCTCGTCGAAGATGATGATGCGGGCCCGGTGCCGCAGCGCCCTGGCGATCTCGACAAGCTGGCGGTCGCCGATGCTGAGTTGTTCCACGCGATCATGGGGCGATATGGCGGCTCCCAGACGTGCGAGCAGGGATTGCGATTGACGGGCCATCTCTCCCACGCTGGTAAGCGGGCCGGAAGAAGGCAGATCATCAATGAAGATGTTTTCCGCGACCGTCATGGTCGGGAACATCGTCAACTCCTGATGGACAAAAGTGATGCCATGAGAGGCCGCGTCCCGCGGGGATCGAAACGCGATTTCCCTACCATTGATGGAAATCTTGCCGCTGTCTGGAGAAAGCACTCCGCCGAGCACATTCATGAGTGTCGATTTGCCGGCGCCATTCGCTCCCATCAATGCCAGCGCTTCCCCGCTGCGAGCTTCGAGAAACGCGTTTCGCAGGGCAGCAGTGCCGGCAAAGGCCTTGGAAATCCCGTCCATGCGTAGGACGACCGGGCTTGCGGTCATTGCCGGGTCTCCTTGCGCCGATCGGCTGCGACGAAGCCGATGATGACCGCCCCCTTGATGACGAGGCTCAGATAGAAGGACACGCCGATGAGGTTCATTGCATTCGAGAGTACCGTGATCAGTATGGCACCCAGCAATGCGCCCCAGACGCGGCCTGAGCCGCCATAGATGCTGATTCCACCGAGCACGCAGGCAGAAACGATATCGAGAACCACGCCGTCATTGCCCATGTTGGCTGAAGCCGATCCAAGTCGGGCTGTGAGCAGCACGGCCGTCAGACCGGCCATGGTTCCGGCGAACACATAGCTTGCGAGAACAACATTCTTGATCGGAACGCGAGCGACCCGCGCAGCCCGATCGTTGATGCCGACCGCATAAGCCCAGCGCCCGATGATTGAGGAACGCATCAGCACGCTTACAACGATCGAAAGGATCGCCACATAGACCACGGTCAATGGCACTCGGAAGAGCGGGCGGGCATCGAAAAGCGCAACAAAGGCTGGCGGAAGCTGCGAGATGCTCAGCGAGTTGGTCAGCCAGACGGTGGCACCCGAGATGACTGTCATCATGGCCAGGGTCACCACGAATGGAATCATCCTGAGATAGGCGACGGCGCAGCCATTGATCAGACCGACGGCCATACCGGTCGCGATCATGATGGGGACGCCGATCGTCCAATCGCCCGTGACCTTCATATAGAAGGCACCGAATACGGCGCCCATAGCCATGTTGGCAGGCAAAGACAGATCGATACCGCCGACAATCATCACGACGGCCATGCCTATCGCCAGCAGCCCTAACAAGGACGACTGCAGCAGAACGTTCATCAGGTTGTTGTATCGAAAGAAGTTAGGTGCATAGAAACCAAGAATAATAAGGAGCACAGCCAGGACTGTGGCCGAGATCACCAATTGCCTCGACAACCCGAACCTTGCCGGCGCGGGGACGTCATCGATCGTGGTCATCGCCAGTCCTCCACGAGTGCGATAGCCGGCGCGTCTTCATGGAGACTCTCTCCTCCCTTCGAGCAGCCCTGAGTTCGAGTGCCCTCAATTATGAAACGTTACATCCGCGGCGATAAAGTAGTCAGGCTTGCTTTCGATAACCTGCGAGCGAAACCTTCTTCAGTCCGGCAGCGCTACACCCAGAGTCGCCATCAGGCCGCCGTCGACCTTGTACTCGGCTCCTGTGCAAAAGCTGGCTCGATCGCTGGCAAGGAAGGCGACGACCTCCGCTACTTCCTCAGGTCGTCCTACCCGCCCGAGGGGTTGAGCTTTGCCCCACCGCCGGATTATCTCCTCTTCACATCCCGGCGCTGTTTCGCTTGCCGAAAAGCGCGTCATGGGCGCATCGATACAGCCAGGGCAAACAGCGTTGGCGCGTATTCCCGAACCGCCGAAATCCACAGCCAACGATCGGGTGAGCGCCAGCATGCCCGCCTTCGAGGTTGCATATGCGGCAACACGAGTTTGGTTGGCGAGGGCCTGCACGGACGCGATGTTGACGATTGAGCCGCGATTTTGAGCCAGCATGTGCGGCAAAGCGTGATGGCAGGCGAGGTAGGCTCCGCGCAGATTGACCCCGATGACGCAATCCCATTCGGCCGGGCGCATGGTTGCTACCGTGCCGTAGGGCTGAACGGCGGCGTTATTGACGAGTGCGTCGATGGTACCGAGAACTTCGGCCGCTTGTTGCATGGCGGAGGCGACCTCCTCTTCCACACTGACGTCAGCAACAATCGCGGTCGCAACGTATCCCCGATCGCGCAGGTCTGCCTCGGCATCCTGTAACGTTTCAGCATTGTTGCCAAGCAGTACGACCGCTCCACCCCGTTCTGCCATCAAATGCGCACAAGCGAGACCGATCCCTCTGCCACCGCCCGTAATGACAATGCCCTTCCCGCTGAATTCCATCATGCCGACCCCACTTTCCGAATGGCCGCGGCGCGCGCGACGGTCGATTGGCGGATCATCAACTGGGCACCGGCGCGGACATGCCGGGTGGCAATCGGCCTTTTGCTGAGTTGGCCGAACATCAGCCGCCAAGCCTCGACCGCGATTTGATCGACCGGCTGCTGTATCGCGCTCACTGAAGGCTGCAGAAATTTCAGCCACTCGAAATCATCGAAGGCAAGCAGGGACATTTCGCCTGGAATGTTCAGCCGGCATTCAAGTTGTGCGCGTATAGCGCCAAGCGTGACCAGGTTGTTGGCCGTGAATAGGGCGGTGGGCCTCTCAGCCTCCCGAAAGAGGCTGGCAAGCGAGACTTGCGCCTCCTCCACGGTCATCCCGACGATTCTGACATCGGCCTTGGCATTCGCATCGCGCATCGCCTGCTCAAATCCCGCGATGCGTTCATGGGTATTCCACAGGCGAGGGGAGTTCGCTGCGAGGGCGATATGCCTGTGTCCCAGCGAGAGTAGATACTTGGTCCCCTGATAGGCTGCATCGACGTTGTCGGTTGCAACACTTGGGTAGGAGTCGTCTGCGGAGACACGATCGACGATGACGCACGGCATGTTGGATCCGACCACGGATTCCAGATTCCGGGAGCCGTCCAAAGCCGGTATGACGATCATCCCGTCAACCTGACGTTCACGCAACAGGTCGATACGAGCATGCGCTCGCTCGGCATTCTCCCCAGTAGTAACAATTATCACGGTATATCCACCCGAGGAGGCTAGATTTTCGAGTTTCTCCACGAGGGCAGCGTAAAAAGTATTGAGAATGTCGGGAATAATTATGCCAATTGTATGGGTTTGACGGCTCCGTAAGCTGGCCGCAATCTGATTGCGTTGATAGTTAAGCTTGCGGCAGGCAGCGAGTACCCTCTCCCGTAATTGCTCGGCCACAGTAACGTTGCCGTTCAGAACCTTGGACACCGTGCCAAGAGAAACGCCGGCTTCAAGCGCCACCTCATTCATCGTCGGTTTACCGTGCATGCTTTTTGTTCGCGCTCACCGAGATTATGAAACGTTATACGAGGTAGTTTGATGCCTTTCCGTGGAATGTCAATGGGGAGGCAAGCTTATGATTTACGTGAAAGCCTTCCAACCATGCTGTGCTCGATGTTCGCGATGTCGAGATATGCCGGACCGAAGTTGGCATCATTTCTTATGCCGGGCCGTCCGGTTGAACCGGCCTCTGACGGATTTAATTGCTTATGCAGCGGAATGAGGCCCCCATGCAGGGGCGTGGACCGACCGGCAATGCACACTTTGACCGCTTACAACTTAAGCGAATGATCCGAGCTGGGTTTGTGAGTAGCGCCGCCATAACCCCAACTTCCAACCGGCCTTATCGCACCGCGCCACTCTTAATATTTGCTTGGGGCTTCCCAGAGCCGCTGTCTAGGATCTGGAACGAGCCATGTGGCTCGATCCCTATTTCTTGCAATTGTATCTGCATCATCTTGGCGTCGCCCATACGGTTGCGGGCGACCGCGAAACCGCCGCCGCAATCCTACGCAAGCGGATCCTGCTCGTGCCGGAAAACGATATGAGCCGGGCTCATCTTGCCGCGGCCCTCGGCAATCTTGGTTATGCTGAGGAGGCGCGGCGCGTCTGGGGCGAACTGAAGGCGATCGATCCCCGATATTCGTTTGCCGATCGAGCCGGCAATTTGCCCTCCAAGAACCTGAAGGACTTCGAAGGAATATTAAAGGGACTTCGCAGGGCTGGGATACTCGACGGTCCCGATGTCTGATAATGAACTTTGCAGCTAAGTAGCCAAGTGCCCATTACGCCATACGTAACGGCGGCCAAACCTAGCCGGCGTGGCCCATTGCGTTTCCCTACACAAGCTTACCAACCTTTACTCGGCCAGGCGCTCCAATTCGGACAGATCGTGGCTGATGGCAGACTGGGTCACACCCAATCGCAGTCCGGCCCGCCGCACGCTGCCATCCTCCATCAGCGCGTCGAAGGTCCGGAGCAGATTCAGGTCGAGCGTTCTTACGTTAACCATACATGCGGCCATTATGAACAAGGCTCAATCGGCTGAAGATGCACAAGCGCTTCCTATTGGCGTTCCGGCCCCGAGCCCTTGCGAGCGCGTGAGCACCAAAAGTGACGAAGACCCAGTTCCTCCGAAACTGGGAAGACGCCTCAGTTGAAGTGCACGATGCGAGGTTAGAGCCGACGAATAGCCCATTGCAGCGCAGGAAATGTGCCAATCATTTCGAAGGCGCCCGTGCCGATTGCTTCACCAACCGCGACGGCTACCCCGCTGTGGGGATGGTCGAGAGCGTCGTGCCAATCATCACCGGCAACAATGCCTCCCGATTTTACTTTGCGCTTCAGCACGTTGAGTTCCTCGGCCGTGCCGTCGTAGGAGTGAGAAGAGTCCACATAGACCCAGTCGAGATGGTCGTCGGGAAGCCGCTCAAGAAACGGCACAGAATAGTCGACAAGCACGGACACGTTTGCACCTTGCGCATACTTTTCGATACGTCGCGAGGCTACACTGTGGGCGCGACTCGTCGATAATCTGCCGTTAGCAGTATAGATGCCCCAATCGGGATAGTACTTTCCGAAGATCAGCCACCAAGGGTCAACAAAATAGGCGGACTTAGGTTTGGCCCGCTCAAGCAGAATAGTCGAGAACAATCCCGTGAAAACGCCAAGCTCGGCGCCAATGCCACCCTTAGGAAGCAAATCGCAAAGGAATTGTCTGCCCTTCAATCGGTGATCAGACAGAAACTCAGTCTGAAGAAATCTCCAGTCGAAGGGAATGCAGCCGACCGCAAGAATATCTTGGGCATTTCCGATAAAGTGTTTTGTTAGAAAGCTCATGCGCGTTCCTATCGATACTCCACATTTGTATATAAATTGGGTGAGGAAGCCGAGCAAGCAGGCCTTCTGGGCGAAGGCAAACCCATACTCAATTACGCTTTCTTATCAATTTTAGGTACCGATTGTACGCGAGGAGTACTAGATTTCTGCTTGAGGGCGATTTACCTTGCGAAGCGACCTCGTATTTCCATTGAGTATGCCCGGGACGCATATTTGCTGAAGCCCATTCACTTTAGGTCGATTAATTTGGCGTGATGCAGGTCGAGTTATATTCACCTGAAGCTTTCGCGTCCGACGAGCTTGAGCTTCCAGATTTGGCCGTCGATCTGACTATTGGACCATGGCGGATGCGATTGCCGCCTAGCCGGCTTGCCATCGTGACTCGAGCCGCTGGCGACAATCCCGTCTATGCGCAAACATCCCAGTGAAATCCTTCCGCCGGACTTGATCGCGGCGCAGACAGGAAAGAGAGGGCCAATCATGAAGTGGGGTGCAACATTGCGCCCCGTAGCGCCGCTATCTTGTCCGCTGGGTCCGGAGGCTTGTAGAGGTGCTCTCTCATCCGAACTGCGGGTTTTTGTGCTCAGGGTCTATCTTAGGCGCGGATCTCTGCCGAGAAAATCTGCATCAGAGGAATAGCGGGAGCGGGGCGGATCAACCTCAGGCCAGACTCTAATCTGTGATGGAGGAAATTCTCAGTGGGAGGTCATCTGGCTCGATCGACACGCGACCTCCGCAACATATTGGCGCAGATCGCCACGAAGGGGGCCGCGTCACCTCAAGCCGCGCCAATTGTTGATATCCAGTTTGCGACAGAGCCGCTCGCAAGTACCTACTGGGCACCATTCAGCTCGTCTCAGTCCTTGTAACTTTCAACTCTCGACACGCTTTACGCTGAGCTGACGGGACATCGAAACCGCAACCTCGCATTGCCTGCTCGGCTCCTCTGGTCATGGAGGACGGCACCGCTGTCGTGAAGCCTGTGGCTTTTCTGTGACACCAAGGTGGCAAACCGAAGGGTGAATAGTTTACGCACCCTTCCATCGTTGCAGTCTCCCGGATTTTGGACAATGTAGTGCATGCAAGACACATGGAGTCTGCTTCAAAAGCACCAACTTAAACAGATTAAGATCTGTGTGTTTGGTGCGCTTGAAACACATAGTCTGTCACTGTAAACACACAACTGGAGGTTGAGTTGTTCAGGTCCGTTCTTCTTGGTGCTGCTGCGGCGTTGGCAGGTGTTGGCGTGGCATATGCTGCCGATCTTCCAATGGAGAAGGGCGAGGCCGTTGAATACGTGAAGGTCTGCTCAACGTTCGGTCCCGGCTTCTTCTATATTCCGGGCAGCGACACCTGCCTCAAGATCGGTGGCGAAATCCGCGCCGATTACCGCGCGTTCGGAGGCGACAGTGGCTATCGTGTCAACGGCGGCACCACAATCTCGGGAGCCGGTTTCAATAGAAACGATGATCGGTCGGCCTTCAATACTCAAGCTCGCATCTGGTTCGACGCGCGCACTCAGACCGATTACGGCCTGCTGCGCTCCTATTTCCAGATCGATGCCGACTCCCATCCGATTTCGGCTCAGGGCCGCGGCGGCACTTACAACGGCAACACCTTCACCGTCGACAAGGCCTTTATCCAGTTCGGCGGCCTAACGGCTGGTTACGCTCATTCGTTCTTTGGCTTCTACGACAACGAGTACGGCGACACCATCTGGGCTCCATACTATGCGGAAACCAATACCACCAACCTTGTCGCCTACACGGCCCAGTTCGGTAGCGGCTTCAGCGCCACGTTGTCGGTGGAGGACGGTCGCGATCATCGCGTGAACAGCCCGTTGGGCACGGCATACACATCCCTATCCGCAGGAGTTTCGGGAATTACGATTGGTTCGGTCCAAGGGGGACAGCAAGTTCCGGACGTTGTCGGCCAGTTGCGCTTCGACCAGAGCTGGGGCTCCCTCGCGGTTCAGGGCGCCTTGCATGAGAATCGTACGGCTGCAACATGGACCCTCACGGCAGGCGGCGCGACCGCGAGTATCAACTTGCCCAGCGATACCAAATGGGGCTACGCGATCGGCGGCACGGCATTGATCAAGTTGCCCTTCGTTGATGGCGGGCACTTTATTGTTGAAGGCCAATACGCGGATGGCGCCGCGGATTATCTCGGCGCCAACAACACGTTCTTCGGAACCTCTCCGGCGGATCTCTATCCAGTCACCCCGACGATTATCGGCGGCCTAGGCGCCATTGGTCGTTTTGACACGGACAAGGGCTGGTCGGTTGTGGCAGAGCTTGGCGGGAATATCACGCCCGTGCTGAATGCCAATCTCGTCGGCAGCTATATCGGTATGAAGTCTGATAACTGGCTCGGTATTGCAAGCTATCAGATCAAGGAATATTCGATCGCCGGCAATCTGACGTATACGATCGTCAAAGGCCTGACCGCCGGTGCTGAGGTCGCTTACACGCATGGCGAGTGGGACCTGAATGATGGGCCGGTGAAGTTCAGTCCAACTGTCAGTGCCTGGCAGGCTGGTATTCGATTGAAACGGACTTTCTAGGCCGAGATATCGCTATGGATCGAGGGCCCGCCTCAAGCTGGGACCTTCCATTCTTGCGGCTATCGGAGAATTGTCGCGACAGATCTTGCCTCTGTATGCTGAGGCCCCTGGGGAGCTTGGCTGGCTTTGAGAGGCAAGCGAGCGATGATAAACAGAATCCGTCATTGTCACGATTGGCGCGCCAGTGGCACACTCGGTGCGGACTGGCCAATTCGCGTAGCGATGTTCATTGTCAGTCCTTTATCGACCAAAATCGCCTATGCTGCGACCCTTGGTATAATGTCTTGGACCAGTCTCAAGGATCGAGTGTTGCGGGCCCCGCAACCACTTCCATCATACGTCGCTAACCGTGCTGATCTGACCATCAGGGCGGTTTTTGCGTCTATAGACTCGCATGTGTTTCAGTTGTCCCCATCTTCACGAGGTCGGCCTCGGCAAAGCCATACTGCCGACGATTGACAGGTCTGACCGGCCACTCTTCGTCCTGTCGGTAGGGGCCCACCGATCGTGGTTGAGCATCCCGGCACTGATTATTGCGGAATAGCGAACTTTGCATCCCACAAATCGACCTTCGCAGGGTAGGGGCATCGTTTCATACACCTAGCAACAAATCATCCCGCGCTGTTTGCGCCAATTGCTGCGGAGGCGTGTCGACGAACGTGACGGTCTCATTGAGCGGCGCCCGGCCCGTGCGGGTGAAACACTCTGTGATGTCCTCGTACCCGATCGACATGCCGCAGAACAGGATGAGCCCTTCGGGCGGTGACAGGATCTCCGCTACGGTCTTGCGATATACTGACCACGCCATCTGGGTGCAACTGTGCAACCCCTCGCCCCGCAGCAGCAGCATGATGGTCTGAAGATACATGCCGAGGTCGGCCCATTGGGGTAGACCCAGGTCGCGGTTGATATAGCAGAACAGGGCGGCAGGCGCACCGAAACAGTCCCAATTCGCGGAAGCAGCTCTCTGACTTGCCTCCCAGTCCCCGTCCTTAATGCCGAGTGCGCTGTAGCGTTCATGGCCGAAACGGGATCGGCGCTCGCGGTAAGGGGACTTCAGTTCGGCTGGGTACATCTCGTACTCCCGCTCGTCCCAGGGGTCGCGTGCGGCCACGCGTTTCCCGGCGCGCTTTTTGAGCTCGGCAAGCGGCGATCCCGTCACCACGTAGGTGTTCCAGGGCTGGAGGTTCGATCCGGACGGCGCCCAAGTCGCAGCGAACAGCACGCGCTCGAGCACCTCTTTCGGGATAGTGCGGTCGGTGAACTTGCGCACCGCCCGTCGGCTCGTGACCGCCTCATACACGTCCATGATATTTCACCTTCTTGTTGCCAAGTCCCCAGTAATCAAAAGGTAGCAATTCGAGATGGGCCGTCCCATTCTGCGCGGTGTTTGTTCGTGCAGGACATTTGGTTAGACGAAGTCATACCGATGGTTAGACCAAGCCATACCGACGTCGAGCATATCTGAATGCGGAGCGCCGCTACTTCGTTGTCAGTGATGTGGCTCGGGCGTATGTGTGCGGAAGACGGGCCGCCCGGTACTTGCGGCGGCCGACCGCTAAGGATCGACAACCGACGACGCAGGTAGCGAGGCCAATGTCTGCCTGGCGGTCACGGCGCCTTGAAACGGATTGGCCGTCTGGGCGCAACAACGGCTATGGAAAAACTAGCCGCTGGGTTCGCATAGCGGCTGATTTTGGCAGTCCCTTGACGACCAGTCGCAAGAAACGAGCGTTGCAAGCACCCGCAGCCAATTTTCTCATAACCGTCCAGATTTAGATCGAATCTCATCGGCTCGGCGAAGGTGGTGCGATACGGCTTGAGCGATATGTGCCCGCCTTATTCGGATCCAATCCGCGTGCCTTTCTCCGCGACGGAGCGTTTCATCAGCAGCACGGCGAACAGGAGCGCGACCATGACGACGGCCAGCACCCAGAAGACATCGAAGTAGGCGAGCGACGATGCCTGTTGCTGGCGCAGGTTTGCGAGCGATTGCAAGGCCAGTTGCTGCGCGGCGATCGGATCGCCGGTCTGCTGCACGAATGCTCCAGAAGCCTCTTCGAGGAACGAACGCGCAGTCGCGTTGAAGGGGTCGAGCCATTCGCCAAGCCGGAGGCTGTGGAACTGGTCGCGGCGCTCCTGCATCGTCTGGGCCAGCGAGGTCCCTACGCTGCCGCCTTCATTGCGCAGGAGGCTCAGCAGGCCAACCGCTGCCCCGCGTAACGCGAGCGGCGTATAGAGGTAAGCTGCCACATTCGCGGGGGCGAAGCACATGGCAAGCCCGACGATCAGCACCACGCGCGGCCAGATGGCCTGCCCTGGACTGATGTCCAGGTTCATCTGCGACATCCAGTAGTTTCCGGCGGCCATGGTCAGGAGACCCGCGGCAATCACCCACCGCGCGTCGGTTCCACGACCGAGCAGGCGCGCCACGAACGGCATGGCGATGACGGCAAAGAAGCCGGCCGGCGACATGACCAGCCCGGCGCTCAATGCGTCGTAGCCGAACAGCGATTGCAGCAAGGCCGGCAACGAGGTGCTGGCAGCATACAGCACTGCGTAAGCGCAAAAGATGATGACACAGCAGGCGATGAAATTGCGCTCGCGCAACGGCCGGAAATTGACCACTGGATTAGGATGATTCAGCTCCCAGACGATCAACCCGGCCAAGCCGACGGTGAACAGGATCGCGAGCATCTGCACGCGCCAGAAGGGGTCCCCCAGCCAGTCCCATTCCTGACCCTTGCTGAGCACCACCTCCCAACAGACAACGACGACAACCAGAAGCGACAGGCCGACAGCGTCAAAGCTGAATGGTTGCTTGCGCAACTCCGTGCGCTGCTCTGTGAGGTAATCGGGATCCCGCAGCGTGATGGCGCATGCACCCAGGGCCAGGAGGCCAACCGGTACATTGATCCAGAACACCCATCGCCAGGAATAGCTATCGGTTATCCAGCCACCGAGCGTCGGACCGACGACGGGTGCGATCAGCGCGGCAAGGCCGAACAGCGTCATCGCCATGCCCTGCCGCTCGACCGGGAAGGCATCCAATAGCACACCCTGGCTCGACGGCTGGAGACCGCCGCCGGCAAGACCCTGGAGGACACGGAACAGGATCAGTTGTCCGAGCCCCGTGGCCATCCCGCACAGCCCAGAGGCGAGGGTGAATATGGCGATTGAAAGCAGGAAGTAGTTGCGACGTCCAAGATGGGCGATCAGCCAGCCGGTGATGGGCAGGATGATCGCGTTGGCGGCGAGGTAGCTCGTGATCACCCACTCGCCATCATCCACGGTGGCGGACAGCCCGCCGGCGATATAGCGCAGCGCCACGACCGCAATCGTGGTGTCGAGCACTTCCATGAAGGTTGGTATCACGACAACCGTGGCGACCACCCAAGGATTGATAGCCCGGCGGGGCCGGGAACTGGGCAACGATGGCGACAGGGCGGTGTCGGTCATTGCCCTGCTCCCGGCGCGCTGGCCGTTGCAGCGGACTGGAGGAACTTGCCGGCGTCGGGTCCGGTGGCCGGCTCATTGATACGAACATACGGGACGACAGATGTGCCGATGAACAGAGGTGTCTGGTCGGCATTGTAATCGACGAGATCGATCCGAACCGGCAGTCGCTGGACCACCTTGACGAAATTGCCCGTGGCGTTCTGGGGCGGCAGCAATGCCAGGGTCGATCCAGTTCCCATGGTGAATCCGGCGACCCGGCCCTTGAAGGCGCGCTTGCCGCCATACATGTCGACGTACAGGTCGACAGGTTGCCCGATGCGAAGGTCGCCCAACTGCGTCTCCTTGAAGTTCGCGTCAACCCAGATCTCGTTGAGCGAGCGAACCGCCATCAGGTTCTGGCCGACCTGTACATAGTTGCCGGGATTGACGTTGCGGCGCGTAACAACGCCGTCGATCTCCGCGACGACGTCGCAGTAACGCAGGTTCAGCTCGGCCTGAGCGAGTTCGCGTTTGGCCGCTTCGAGTTTTGCCTCCGCCTGGCTGACAGCTGGGGCATTGGCTTCGTACTGGTCAAACGTCTTGTCGATGTCGCCCAGTTTTTCGAATTGGTCGAGCATCGCTTTCGGGCTCTGGTTGAACGAGTGCACGACGCCGAGCTGGGCGGCACTCTGGATGAGCCCCGCCTGTGCCTCGAGGACGGACGAAAAAGTCTCGTCGAGATCGGGCGGCACCTGGTTGAGATCGCCCCCTCCGTCAGGTTGCGCCGGCAACCCGAGCGAGACGCGGACCTGCTGTGCTTCAGCCATGCTTTGGGCTAGTTCGGCGCCGGCCGCGGTTAGCTGCGCCTGCCGCTGGTCATAGACCGCGCGCGACACGTCGGCCGCGGGGACCAGTCGTCGCGCCCTGTCGAACTCGATCTGCGCCAGAGCCAGCGCAGCCTTGCTCTTGTCCACCACGGCAGCTCGCGCGTGCAGAAGCGCGACCTGGTTATCCACGTCCTGCACGGCATGTTGCAGGTTCCAGCGCCTGCTCCTTGCTTCCGCTTCAATCGCGCGCACGGCGGCCGTCGCCGCCTGCAGGTCCGCCTGAGCGGTGTCGACGGCCGCCTGCTTCTGGGAGACGATGACCTGGTACGGCTCCTTATCCAACTCGGCGAGGAGATCGCCCTGGTGCACCCGGTTGTTATCATCCACCAGAACGCGGGAAATCTGTCCTGCCACGCGCGGGGCAACAGAAGTCACATGCCCATTCACGAATGCATCGTCCGTGGAGGCAGTGCTCAGCATCTCCTGGAGCCACGGGACGCCGAACGCGAGAAGGCCGACCGGCACTGCAACACAAACCGCACGCACCAGCAGCTTTCGCTGCCAGGAAGCCTTTCCGGCCTTCTGTGGCGCCGGGCTCGAGTCCGGAGGTGCCTGCGATGGACTGACCTCAGGGGCAACCGAAGCATCTGCATCCGCAGCCGGTTGCGCATTGATCGAAGCTGACTTGTTGCTTTGCTCGGACATATTCGGACACCCGTTGCAAGGGATGAAACCGGCGGTGGCGGACAGCATGCAAAAGGGAAACCGGGGCCGGGAAGAAACGACCACGTCACCGGAGTGACAAAGTCCCCCAAACGATTCTCGCCTCCTTTCAATTCCCCAAGCCGAACCCTGCCGTCCATTGATTGCAGAAACAATCGATGGTCAGAGGGTGAACCTTCGATGAGATGATCGGTATCACGCCTAGGTATAGGTCCCCATCGCCGATCGTTGGGTGCGTTTCGACTTCAGTGGGAGGAGCCCAAGATGAGAAGGTTATGAGCGCGGGAACTGCATGAAACACTCGCTCAGGGAAGTGGACGACTGCCGCCGGAATCAGTGCTCGTGTCACAAGCAGCGACTGCGCCGGACTTGCGTCGCCGGCCAAGCAGTGCCGCATCTGGCCATACCTGCTTGCATTACATGGATTTCCATAAGGTGCGGCTGCGGTTCGGCAGGACTAGGATAGTGACCTAAGCTTGCTAGCCCAGATCCTGACTCTGAGCACAAGTGCTATACACGGCGCTGATAGGCTCCAGGCTTTCTTTGTCCGGCAGGAGAAGCCAATGACGACCGCGCCCAACTCATTTGGCAAGACCGACTTCGAAGCAACGCGGGCGCTCAACCCGGACCTGGACCGATCTAGACCGGAATCGCAAGGAATTGGTCGACCTCTCGCTCCAAATGAACTCGGCGCGTCTCACGACGACTCGATTACTGATCCTGAAAGAACTTTGTTGTCCAACGTCTGGTCGCACCGGCCCCACTTCTTGGCACTAGGGCTTTTTTTAGCAGCCTATGTCTTGGGCTGTGGGTTCGCTCAGTCGCTCGCAATCGTACCTGGAACGGGAATTTCCATTTGGCCTCCGAGCGGGCTCTTCATCGCTGTGCTTCTCCTTGCTCCCAGGTACAGTTGGCCGTGGTGGGTCTTGGGCGGCTGTCTGGCTGAATTGTTCAGCAATTTCTTGTGGTTCCACAGTCCACTGGCCGCTGCCATCCTGATCTATGTCGGCAATGCTCTCGAAGCGGCAGCCGGAGCTTGGCTCGTGAAGCGGACCTGCAGGTCACCCGTTCGGCTGGAAACCTTGCAGGAGGTTCTCGCATTCGTTGCACTGGCCGGCGGAATTGCGCCCGTCGTAAGCGCGACGATAGGAAGTGCCACGCTCGCATGGTTTGGCATGCAATCGCAAACTTTCACGGCCGCCTGGCCTCTATGGTGGATCGGAGACGCCACCGGGGTCCTGATCGTAGCACCACTGGCATTGGTCGTATTCCAGAACTGGCGCAGCAAGTCCCAGCTCTCGGTCGCGCGATGGGTGGAAGCTTGCGTCCTCGGGCTGATCTTTCTCGGTGTCGCCGCCCTTTCCTTAAGCGGTTACCTACCCTTCGCGTTCATCATCATGCCGCCTCTCCTTTGGGCCGCAGCACGCTTTGAGTTCAGAGGTGCCGCCGTCGCGTTGACGCTCCTCGCTCTGATCACGGCGTTGTTCACGATATCCGGCGCCAGTCAATTTGTCGGCGCTCCCCACTCCGAAAGACACACGCAGATCATGCTGCAGCTCTTTCTGGCCATCTCGGCATTTTCGGCGCTCATCGTGGCCGCCATATCCCGACAGCACCAGCTGGCGGTGCTCACATTGCGCGAAAGTGAACGGGCGCTTCAGCAGATGCTCGACGCACTTCCGATCCGGATCTGGAGCGCGACACCAACGGGCGGGCCCTTATACTTCAACAAGCGATACCAGGACCATTTCCGCGCCCTTGTCCCGAACTTCGAACCTCTCGAGGAGCCGGACATCGAGAAGTTGGCGCAAGAGTTGATCCATCCCGAAGACGCTCCCGAGGTGCAGCGCACGCTGCGGAAATGCTTTGAAACTGGCAACGCCTCCGTGATGCGGTTTCGTTGGCGTGAGAAAGATGGTGCCTATCGTTGGGCGGAGTGCAGGGTGGAGCCGCGGCATGACGATGATGGTGCAGTCGCGCAATGGTACGGCGTCTCCATCGACATCGACGATGAGATGCGTGCGCAGGAGGCGTTGCGCGAGCGAGAGCGGGAGCTCTCGTTGCTCGTGGATATGGTTCCAAGCAACCTCTGGCGCGTGGCCCCTGACGGGGAGACCACTCTCGCCAACAGGCATATGGCGGACTTTCTCGGCATGAATCTGGAGGACAAGCGCCAACTGGAAGTGATGTTCAATACGATCTTCCACCCGGACGACATGCAGGCGGTGTGGGACGTTTTCGGTCGCTGTCTCCGCACGGGCGAGCGCTTCGCCATGAAGTACCGCCTGCGTCGCGCGGATGGCGTCTATCGCTGGATGTCGGGCCGCGCAGACCCCATGCGGGATGAGAGCGGACGAATTGTCCAATGGTTCGGCCTCTGTCATGACATAGACGATCAAGTACACGCCGAAGAGGCATTGCGGCGCGCCTCCGACCAACTTGCCCAGGCGACACGGGCCGCAAGCCTGGCGGAGCTTTCCGCCTCGATTGCCCACGAAGTGAATCAACCGCTGGCGGCGATCGTCGCCAATTCCCACGCATGTCACCGTTGGCTGTCCGCCGAGCCTCCTAATCTCGAACGCGCGAAGATCACGGCCGAGCGCATCACCCGCGACGCCAACTCGGCCGCAGATGTTGTCAGCCGCATTCGCGCCCTCTTCCGCCGCACGCCGCAGGCCAGGTCGCCGGAAGAAGTCAGTCACGTGATCGGTGAAGTCTGTCGGCTGATGGCCGACGAGATCGCAACAAGGAGCATCCGCATCGAAACAGATCTTGCGCAGGACCTGCCGGCGGTCGCGCTCGATCGTGTCCAGGTACAACAGGTACTCGCGAACCTGATCCGGAACGGGATGGAGGCGATGGACGCGGTGGTTGACGGATCCCGCATGCTCCAGATCCGCGCATGCCGCGATGGTCCCGACGCAATACGGGTCGAGGTTCGTGACTCTGGAACGGGTTTCAAGGACGCTGAGCGCCTCTTCCAGCCGTTCTTCACTACCAAGCAGCAAGGAATGGGCATGGGGCTCGCCATCTGCCGCTCGATCATCGAAGCACATGGGGGCCGACTCTGGATGGCTAACAACGAGACGCGCGGGGCGACCGTCGCCTTCACACTGCCGTTGGTGGCGAGCGAGGCGTCATGAACCCGCGCGAGGAAATTGTCTTCGTGGTGGATGATGACACCAGAGTGCGCGAAGCGGTCGGCGAGCTGCTGGAGTCGTGGGGATGGCGGGCCGAGATGTTCGCTGCAGCCGCAGACTATATCGCCTGTGCGAAGCCCGATCTTCCCGCGTGCCTGATCCTCGATGTCGAGTTGCCCGACATCAACGGCCTGGAGTTCCAGAAGCAGCTATCCTCGGACGTTCATCCCCCGATCGTTTTCATTACGGGGCATGGCGACATTCCATCATCGGTGCGCGCTATTCTGGGTGGCGCTGTCGACTTTCTCACCAAGCCGGTTGGGGAGAACGATCTGATCGCCGCGGTTCGGGCGGCGATCGACCAGGACCGCGTTCAACGATTGGCGCGAGCAGAGCGGACCGAGCTTGTTCGCCGCCTGACAGTCCTTACGCCGCGGGAGCGCGAGGTGCTGCCGCTGGTGGTCAGCGGTCTCCTGAACAAACAGGCTGCCGCAGAACTCGGTATCAGTGAGATCACCATTGAAATGCACCGCAGCAAGATCATGCAGAAGATGCAGGCGGCGTCGCTCGCAGACTTGGTGCGGATCGCCGAAAAACTGCAGATTCCTATCACTCATTCCAGGCGTTCAGGAAGTTCGTAATAATGTCCAATCCGAAATCCCTTGTAGTGATCGTTGATGATGACCAGCGCGTGCTCGAGTCGCTCGAGGAGCTTCTCGAGTCAGCAGGGCACACCGTGCGAGCATTCGCGTCGGCCCGAACCCTGCTCAATAGCAATGCCTTGTCTGAGATCGACTGTTTGATCACGGACATCGGCATGCCCAGTATGGACGGTTTCGAGTTGCAGCACGTGATGAGCGAGAGACGCCCCGACCTGCCGGTGATCCTGATCACCGGCCGGCACGAGATCGCCGAGCTGCCGCAGGCAAAGCACAACCGGTTCTTCCGCAAGCCTTTCGACGGGCAGAAGTTGCTCGCGGCGATTGGCGATGCTCTGACTAAAAAGGAGAATTCCCCATGAGCGTGAGCCATGAGAGTAGAGTGCTCCGCCGATCCCAGCCGGTGGACAATCAGGCCGAAGCGGATCGCCCGCTGGTTATCCTCGTGGATGACGATGATAGTATCCGCGAGGCGTTGCATGAGCTCACCCTGTCGGCGGGCCTCGACGCGATCAGCTTCGCCTCCACGCGTGATTTGCTCGAGGCCGAGCTCCCGGATCGGCCAGGCTGTGTTGTCTCCGATGTGCGAATGCCGGGCCTGAGCGGGCTGGATCTTCAATGTCGCCTAGCCGAAAGTGGCGATGCCAAGCCGATCGTCTTTCTCACCGCCCATGGCGACATTCCGATGTCGGTGCAAGCGATGAAGGCGGGCGCGGTTGATTTCCTTACCAAGCCGGTGCGCGACCAGATACTGCTCGACGCGATCGCGGTGGGCATCGAGCGCGATATAAAACAGCGGGCGCATTCGCGATTCGTAAAGGAGCAGCTAGGCAAGCTCGCCTTGCTTACTCCCCGCGAACGTCAGGTGCTGCGGGAAGTCGCCGTCGGCCGGCTCAACAAGCAGATCGCTTTCGACCTCGGCATCAGCGAGATCACTGTCAAGCTCCACCGTAGCAATGTCATGCGCAAGATGCAGTTTACTTCCGCCGGCGAACTCGTTCGCGTCTGGGAGGCGCTGCCCGCCGATGTGCGCGAGGGGAGCGAGGCCTAGGTTCTCCCGGTCCAGGCTTTCGACGTCGAGTCCCCCGAGCAACTTCGAGTCAACCTGGAGTGTTGGGCACCGTTCGGTGGGCGAAAGTGTCAGCTTGCTCATAGCAGCCTCTTCACCAGCAAATCTTCGCTGTGATCTATTGAAGGCATAAGCCGCCCTGTTCCTAGGTATAGACTTGCCTCTCCCCTCGCCTGATCGACCGCCGACACGCTTCAACATAGTGTCGGGACGTGGCCGGTGACCGATACGTCTCGATCACGCGAAACAGGAGCGCATCATGTCGTATGCAGAAACCAGACCTCTTAGGGTTGGTCAGCGGGAGACCAACATGGTCATGAACAACACCTCACACCTTGGCAGACCCGGTCCCGACGAACTGGTCCCGTCGCGCTACGCGTTGCAGGTCGGCAAGATTGAAGTGCTGGTGGTCAGCGATGGAGTGATGCCAATTCCAGCCCCGGTTTTGGCCACCAACGCCGACCCGGCCGTTCGAACGGCCTGGCTGGACAATATGTTCCTGCCGTCGGACGTGCTCGATTGGCCGCTGAACGTGGTCCTGGTGCATAGCGGCGACCAAACTATCCTAATCGATGCTGGCCTAGGCGTGGAGTTCCCAGACTTCCCGCGGGCCGGGCAGGTGGTATCGCGACTGGAGGCCGCCGGCATCGATCTCGCCTCCGTGACCGACGTGGTGCTTACCCACATGCATATGGACCACATTGGCGGGCTGCTTGTCGACGGGGTGAAGGACCGGCTACGTCCAGACCTACGGATCCACGTGGCCGCCGCCGAGCTCAAGTTCTGGGAGTCGCCCGATTTTTCCCAGGCCTCCATGCCGCCGCCAATACCGGACGTCCTTCGGCGCACGGCCAAGCGGTTCATGGACGAGTACAAGAGTCACCTGCGGCCGTTTGATGAAGAGTATGAAGTGGCGCCCGGCGTGGTTGTCCGTCGCACTGGCGGCCACACCCCTGGACACAGCGTGGTCCGCCTGGCCTCCGGCAGTGACCGGCTGACTTTCGCCGGGGACCTCGTGTTCGCGGTCGGGTTCGATCACCCAGACTGGCACAACGGCTTCGAGCACTACCCCGATGAGGCGGCCCGTGTGCGGGTCAAACTTATGCGGGAGCTGGCGGCGACCCGCGAACCCCTAGTGGCCAGTCACCTGCCGTTCCCTTGCGTATGCCACGTGGCGGTCGACGGCGACCACTTTCGTTGGGTACCGGCCTCCTGGGACTACTGACGGCTTGCTGGGGCACGACCCGCAACGACTTGATCCAGATGCGTGCTGCAGCCAGCCTGATAGCGACGAGGAAGTTGCGCGTGTCTGGCATGGGTTATCGACTTGTTGACCATCCGCCGATCGGGTGGGAGTGGGGCGATCGCCGAGTTGGGACTACCTGGGCCTTAGTACAGCGAACTGCTTCTGATCCGGATTTGAAGCCGTCAAGACAGCAAAGCTACGAGCACGGGTGGCTGCAAGAGCGCAAAGGCACATCTCCGACCACCCGCGAGGCAGCGGCTTTCGCCCGGGGCGGGCAGTTGGACAGCCCGAGCCAACTCTTCGGGGGTCAGACCCGCGCCGGTCCCCATCCGGGTGGATATAAGGACCTAAACCTCCGTATTATTGTGTCAAATTAGATAATCTGACAATCCAGAGAACGCGTTCTGACAAATTTGAACCATCTTTGTAAAGAAAGATCTATTCGATTTCAACATGAAGTCATAGTATTGTTGTAAAATTGTCTGTAGCCGTAATTTCTGTTTACAGTCTTTCAAATATCGAATCGGTTTTTTACACTAATTTACGATAGTCGTAACTGCGTTCAATTGACACCAGGCGAAACAAGAAATGGAGTTTAGATATGAAGATCGTGATCATCGGCGGAAGCGGCCTCATCGGCTCCAAGACTGCCGCCAATCTGCGCCAGCGCGGCCATGAGGTCGTCGCGGCTTCGCCCAAGAGCGGGGTCAACAGTATTACCGGTGAGGGGCTCAGGGAGGCCATCTCCGGTGCACAGGTGGTAATCGACCTTACCAATTCGCCCTCGTTTGAAGACCGGGCAGTCCTCGAATTTTTCGAGACCTCCGGGCGAAATCTTCTCGCCGCCGAGGCCGCAGCGGACACCGGGCACCACATCGCGCTCTCTATCGTCGGAACCGACCGGACGGCAGACAATGGCTATTTCCGCGCAAAGGTCGCGCAAGAGAAACTAATCAAGGCGTCGGGTATCCCCTACACCATCATCCGCGCGACCCAATTCATGGAATTCCTCGGCGGCATCGCCGATGCAAGTATGGATGGAGACAAGATCAGGCTTCCCCCGGGTCTGTTCCAGCCCATCGCCGCGGACGACGTTGCGCTTGTCGTTGCAGATACGGCTCTCGCGGCGCCGCGAAACGGCATCGTTGAGATCGCCGGCCCGGAGCGAGCACCGTTCAATGAAATTGTTGCCCGCTATCTGAAGGCGGTCGGCGACCCGCGCGAGGTGATACGTGACCCTGAGGCCCGATATTGGGGCGGCCGGGTCGAGGAACTGTCACTTGTGCCGCTGGGTGTGGCTCGCCTCGGCCATATCGGTTTCGACGAATGGCTTCGCCGCTCACGGGCAGCAGCGTGATCCCGCGTCAGCAACCCGAAGGATAGGCTCCATGAAACGCATCCTCTGCTCGCTGCTTATTGCCACCTTGCCGTTCGGCAGCGTGCTCGCGGCCGCGCCGCAGTCAAAGAGCGCCAAAGTGGCCCTCGTCTACCAGCACGAACTACCGAACATTCCCGGCAAGAGCATCAAGGGCGTGCTCGTCGAGTACGGGCCGGGCGGCTATTCTCCCGGCCACACGCATCCCAAATCAGCCTTCATCTACGCGACCGTGCTTGAGGGGGCGATCCGTAGCCAGGTCAATGATGGACCAGCGACCGTATACCAGGCCGGACAGAGTTTCTCTGAACTGCCCGGCGAGCGCCACGTCATTAGCGCCAATGCCAGCAAAACCAAGCCGGCCAAGCTCCTCGCGGTATTCGTGGTGGACACGAACGAGACAGAGCTGACGACCCCCCTTGGGAACTGAGACCATACTCATGGCGTCGGCTGTTGGAGCAGCCGACGCCATGACTACCGGCAGGTTGTTCGCTGTTTCCATAGCCAGCCGTCGAAGGTAGGAGCCATTGATATTCTCTAGAGATGGCTAAGACTAGGCAACCGATTACCCTATACATTGGTATGGTCAACGCTGAACCATTCAATATATCGACCGCAGTGTGTCCCCTCTGTTATCTTCTGACCGTCACCTAAACTAAAAAACCGTGCCCGTACGACTGATCTGAGCAAGATCAATGTTCAGCATTATTGGACCTTTATGCCGCACAAACACGAGTCCGGGGAACTTATGCAGGTGCTTGTCAGAAACCATTGAACTTGAGAGGATTTACCCATGCATTCACAGCTGAGCAGCCGACTGACGAGGATGGCTGTCTATGCCATGGTCTCGTTCAATGTCATCCTCCTGACAGTTAACGGCGTGGTCATGATCATCGTGCCGTACACCTGGTACGAACTTGTTCCCGGCGTGACCGATACGGGCTTCTTCAACCAGCATTTCGTCCGCGATATCGGCATGATCCAGCTGTTCCTCGGGCTGGCCTTCCTGGTCGGCATGGCCAAGCCCTCAAGGAGGATCGATTTGTGGATGGCGGCCACGGTCTGGCTTTCGGCACATGCCCTCTTCCACTTCTGGGAGGTTGCCGTCTGCATCAGCCCCGTCTCTGCGATCCCCCGTGATTTTGTTGGCGTGACCCTGCCAGCGCTGCTCGGCATCCTGCTGTGCCTGTGGGCCTTGCGCCGGAGCGCTCGCGACAATTTGATCGAAGGAACCGCGCCGCTGCCGAGCCACATTTGAGGCGGGCGCGTCCGCTCTTGTCGAGATCGAACCCTTCAGGAGGCACAACATGAAAATCGTCGTCGTTGGAGGCACTGGCTTGATCGGTGCCAAGCTCGTCACTCTCCTGAGGCTGGATAACCACAACGTAGTCTCCGCTTCACCCTCGACCGGCGTCAGCACGATCACCAGCGAGGGCTTGGCCCAGGCGCTAAGCGGCGCCGAGATCGTCGTGGACGTTTCTAACTCGCCGTCGCTGAAGAAGAATGCCGCGTTGGCCTTCTTCGAGATCTCGGGCCGGAATCTCCTGGCCGCGGAAGCGGCGGCCGGCGTGCGGCATCACGTGGTCCTGTCTGTGGTCGGCACCAATCGCCTTCCCGAGAACGGATATTTCAGGGCGAAGATGGCACAGGAGAACTTGGTTCGTGCGTCGAATGCTCCCTTCACTATCCTCAGATCGGCACCATTCTTCGAGTATATCAACGGCATTGTGGAAGCCCATGCGGATGGCGACACACTGCGGGTGTCGCCAGCCTACGTGCAGCCCATAGCTGCGGACGATGTGGCGTTGGCCCTTCGGGATGTCGTGCTGGGGCGTGCCCAGAACGGGGAGATCGAGGTGGTCGGACCGGACCGCTTTCGTCTCAGCGACCTTGCCCGGGAGATCCTGGCGGCCAATGAGGATCCCCGACCCGTCATTGCGGATGCTGAGGCTCTCTATTTCGGTGCGGTTCTGCAGGAAAACACTCTCAAGCCGGACGACCGTGCGCGCATCGCACCGACGCGGTTCGAGGACTGGCTTCGACGTGCGATTGCCGAGACACTCACACCGGCGTTTTAAGGCTGCATATAGATACCCCGCTAGTCGCATTCGGCAATAGCAGACCCCAGCAATCGCCCCGCGGAAGTTTGGCGCCCGGTTTCATGCAATCGTTCCTGTCAGAGACACCCCCATGCCTGGAGACCAACACGAGCTGACACTCATCCTGATCAACGCAATGGGACTCTTCGGGATTCTGGTCTGGCTCCTCCAGGGACGAAGGCGCCACACCGCTCGCCTCCTGGTGCAGATCGCTTTCTTCTCAGGCATGACGCTTGCGTTGGTTGTCGGCGATGTCTCACCCTATAGGCTTGACCAAACGAATGCTGACGAGATCGGCGCACTCCTCGGAAGATCGGCGCTGGTCTTGTGGTGGATGCACCTTGCCTGGACCATTATCGGCGCTGTGCGCCTCTACATGGCCTACGGTCACAGGCCGAGAGAGGCGCATCTGCTCCTCGATCTGGTCAGCGCTGTTGTTTATCTCAGCGTAACGCTTTCGATAGTTGGGTTTGTCTTCGATGCCCCGATTGGCACGCTTGTGGCGACGTCCGGCGTCGTCGCCGTCATTATCGGTCTGGCGCTGCAGAACACTCTCGGCGATGTCTTCTCCAGTATCGCCCTAACCCTTGAGCGGCCATACGCGCTCGGGGATTGGATTCAGTTGGGTGATGGCACCAGTGGACGCGTTGTAGAGACCAACTGGCGCTCAACGCACCTGCTCACCGGTGCCTACGACCTCGTTGTCCTGCCAAATAGCGTTTTAGCGAAGCTGGGCCTCACCAATCGCAGCCGGCCCGACGAGGCCCATCAAATGACGCTGGTGATACGCATCGCCGCCTTGCAGAGGCCTAATGTGATCGAAAATGTGATGAGAAATGCGCTTCTGGCCTGCAGACATATCGTAATGGAACCGCCGCCGGTTGTAGCATTGCAGGAGATAGACGCCGCAGCCATCAAGATCGAGCTGCAGTTCGCCGTGGCCAATCCTGCCAGCCGGACACCGGCAAGAAACGAAGTGATCGACCAAGTTTACCTTCAATGCAAACACAACCATCTCGCGCTGGCAATGCCTCCGGAAAGTTATCGTCTACCTCTATACTCACCTGACGGAGGTAATCGTGACGCTTTGCGTGTGGTAGGTGACTCTGAAAGCACCGGATGACGGCCCCGCATGTTGATTTCAGTTGAGAAGTGACTGGGTGGGGCGGGATTTTTCCATCGAGAATTGACCGGCGTTTGGACCTCTGGGTCGCGCTCTTGTTCCAGATGATGAACCATTGGCAAGAACGATCAATGGGCCGAGGCACTCAAGCGATCCATACGTGTCCGTTCTGGCCGCGAGCTCCCGTGACCCTTGATGTCGATGCGCTGCTTTGAATTCGGCGGGGATTGAGCACGCAACCCACGGTCGGCAACCTATACCGAGGTCTAGGTCAGCCTCTCAAATTCTCTATGACCCCATCATCCTTTATCATCTTGCACGGTCGGTGCTCACACCGTAACTTCACGAGGCGGGTGGGAGACTGCAATAACACCGGAGGGCTCCCCCTCGCTTTCGGTGGTTCGGCGCATTTTTTCGCGGCGGACGCAAGCGCGGTTCAGTCGACGTGCGACGTATATGCGGTTGATACTTGCCGCACGAACACGGTCAATTCGTATCCGGCAGATCGCCATGAGGGGGACCATGGGCGTGGCAAATTCGCAAACCATAGATAGCCCTCTAACGGTTCTGGTCGACGACGACGCGGAAGTTCGCGATTCCCTGCAAGAGTTACTGAGTTCAGTTGGGATCGACTCGATATCGTTTTCCTCGGCCCAGGAAGTGCTCAACGCGAAGCTACCAGACCGTCCTGGCTGTTTCGTTCTAGACGTGCGAATGCCGGGTCTGAGCGGCATGGACCTTCAGCAGCTCCTTGCAACCAAAGACATACTGACGCCGATCATATTCTTGACGGGGCATGGTGACATTGCCATGAGCGTCGAAGCGATGAAGGCGGGCGCACTGGATTTCCTGACCAAGCCGGTGCGCGACCAGACGTTCCTGGATGCTGTGTCTACAGCCATCGAGGCTGACACCGCTCGAAGAGAGGCCTCAGCCGTAACCCGGAAGAACACCGCCCAGTATCAGATACTTACCCCCCGCGAGCGGGAGGTTCTGAAGTTTGTGGTATCCGGTGCGATGAACAAGCAGATCGCCTACGAGCTGGGTATCAGCGAAATCACTGTGAAGCTTCATCGCAGCAATATGATGAAGAAGATGAAAGCGCGGTCCCTCTCTGATCTGTTCAACGTCTGCCAGTCGCTTCCAGCCGATATCCGGTGCCTGTTGAAGATGGCTTCCGCTGGGGGGAAGACAGCCGCACGACCAGGGACCGGGGCACAATTAACTCATTAAACGGGACCGCGACAGCGAGCCGAACGCCGGTTCTCGAGAGGTCTCGAATGGAACTGACGTCATCGCATCAGCGCCGCATCGCGGCTGCGGCGATAGGAGCGGCAAGCGTCCTGCTTGCATGGTTCGCCAACGAGCCATCGGTCCTGCTAGTCGCTGTTACTGCCGTGTGCATCTGTGTCGGCTGGAAGGCGGGATTGGCGGCGGTTGCAGCGGCCAGCTTCCTTGCAGCTTTTATCCTGCTGTCGCCGGAATACGCGGCAGAAAACAGTCCGGTCAAGCTCGCGGCGTTTATTGCTGGAGCGCTTGGATTGTGGCTGGTGGTCAAAATCTTCAGAACGATCAGCTTCTACGACCGGGTATATCAAGGTGCCGGGCCCAATATAACCGACATTCCGGGCCTCGGTTGGTCCGCCTATCCAGATGGGCGCCTTCGGTTCCTCAATTCCGCAGCCCTCGAGTACGTTGGCGTTACGACCGAAGAAATGCGCGAGATCACGGATGCCGACGATTTTTCCTGGTGGCGGAGGTTTGTCCATCCCGACGATGTCGAGACGACCATGGTGCAATTGCGCCACAGCCTAGAGACGGGCGAGCCGATGATCGCGGAACGGCGTTTGCGCCGGTTCGATGGAACCTATCGATGGTTTCGCGATACGGGTGTTGCCGTGCGGGATGAGCGGGGGCGAATTGTTGGCTGGTATGGCCATACCGAGGATATCGACGACCGCCGTAAGGCGGAAGCCGCGCTTCGCCAGAGCGAGAGGGAGCTCAGGCTGCTGGTCGACACGGTTCCCACTATGATCTGGCTGATGACGCCCGCGGGATTGCCGTACTATTTCAACAAGCGCTTCGTCGACTGGGCCGGCATCGATTCGGCCAAGGAGGAACCGCGAGGCACCCGGCAATTCGCCTCGCACGTGGAGTTGTTCCATCCCGATGACCGGACGGCCGTCAAGGCAGTGTTTCAGAAGTCCTTTGCCCGTGGAGAGTCACTCCAGCACAAAGGGCGGCTGTGCCGGAGGGATGGCGAATATCGTTGGATCGATTCGCGCTTCGAACCCCTGCGCGACGAAGATGGCACTATTCTTCGCTGGTACGGCGTCAACTTTGACATCGACGACGAGGTCCGCGCCCGGGAATCCCTGCGTCTGACCGACGAGCGGCTCGCGCGAGCCTTGCGCCTTGCCAGCCTGTCCGAACTGTCGGTGTCCATTGCGCACGAACTCAACCAGCCGCTGCAGGCGGTGGTGGCCAACGCCGGCGCGTTCCAGAGATGGCTGAACGCCGATCCACCAAACTTCAATCACGCCATCCGGGTCGCTCAAAAAATCACCAGAAACGCCGATGCGGCGGCGCAGGTGATCAGCCGCATCAGGGCGCTGTTCAGCAAGACAGAAGGTGAATTGCATGCGATCGATCTGAACGCGGTGATCCACGAAGTGTGCGATCTCCTGGGTGACAGGCTCGCCTCGAGCAGCGTCAAGCTGGACCTTCACCTCGATCCCAGCCTTCCCGCTACGGCTGCCGATCACGTTCAGATGGAGCAGGTCGTCCTCAACCTTATGCGCAATGGCATCGAAGCGATGCAGGACGTCAGTATTGACGTGCGATGCCTGCGGATAATGTCGCGACATCAGGGTGACGGAACAGTCGAGGTGGAAGTGCGAGATCACGGCCGCGGGCTTAGGAATCCGGAACGGATTTTCGAGGCGTTCTACACAACCAAGCCGGATGGAATGGGAATGGGCCTGGCAATCTGCCGCTCGATTGTCGAGGCGCACAGCGGACGGCTTTGGGCGGAAAATGTCGATACGGGGGGGGCAGCGATAACGTTCAGCCTTCCTATCCGCGCTGCCGACCAGGCCAGCACGCCCACTACCGGGACAGTAAGCGCCTGAGTGGCACTTTCAGAGGTTGATCCGTGGATCGGCCATTGACTGCCCGATCTCGATGAGCGTGTTGACAAGGATGTACAAGATTCCGAAGACGATGGCGACGCCCAGCACCGCCGGGAGATCGGCGCTGGCAAATGCCTGGACCGTGTAAAGACCCAGGCCAGGCCACCCGAAAATGCGCTCGACCACAAGTAAATTGCCGAAGAGAAGCCGGACCTGCAGGCCGAGCATGGACAGCGGGGCTGTAGCGGCATTGCGCAAACCATGGTGCAACAGCACCTTTGTCTCACTGAGACCCTTGCCGCGCGCTGTCCGAACATACGCTTGGCTCATAACCTCGTGAAGCGCGCCATTCAGGCTTCGCCCAACTGCGATGCCGATCGGCAACGCCAGGGCAAGCGCTGGCAAGATCATATGCAGCAGCGCGTCGCCGCTGACTTCGGGCCGGCCGACGAGTATTCCATCGATGACGTTGAGTCCCGTAGGGCCTGCGAAGTCGCGGTAGGCAAGCCGACCCGCTCCGGGAAACCAGTCGAGTCGGAACCAAAAAAAGTAGGCGAGAAGCAAGGCCGACAGAAAGATCGGCACGGAGCCCGCGCCCACCATAGCGAGCCTTATGCCGCCCGATCCCGGAATCAGGAACTGAAGCGCCGCCATGACGCCGGCGAGTGCCACTCCCAAAGCGATCGACGCCAGTCCGAGTTCAAGCGTAGCGGGAAGAAATTGCCGGATGTCGTCAGTCACAGGCTGCCGGGTCCTTACCGACGTCCCCAAGTCCCCATGCGCGAGGCGCAACAGGAACCGCCCGTACTGAACGACAACCGGGTCGTTCAGTCCGAGCTGCACGCGCATCGCCCTGACGGTTTCGGGCGGAGCGTTAGGCCCGGCAATGGCCCGCGCTGGATCGGCGGGGATAATGCTCTGGAGACCGAAAACGATGAAGCTCATCACCAGGAGAACCGCGACCGCGCCGACGATGCTTTTGGTGACATATGCCAACATCTACGCCCCCCTCAGCGCGGCGCGAATGCCGTCGCCCGCAAGGTTGGCAAGGAGGCAGAGGAAAAAGATAATCGCGGCCGGCAAGATCGGCAGCCACCAATGGACGGTGAGACTGTCGAGGGTGCGCGACGTCATCGCTCCGAGTTCAGGCGCCGGTGCGGGCAGTCCAAGGCCAAGGAAAGACATCAGCGACATCGTCATGATGACGTTGGCGACATCCAGTGAGGCCCCGATGAGCAAGGCGGGAACCACTCCCGGCAACAAGTAGCGCAGCAGCAGGCGCGGGCCGCGGACTCCGGCGATGCGCGCCGCCTCGACATGAGGACGGGCCTTGAGGCGACGAATTTCATCGCGAGAAATGCGTGCGTACCAGGGCCACCAGAAAATGGCGAGCGCGATCATCGTGTTAACCAGGCCAGGGCCGAGAGAAGCCACGACGGCGAGTGCGATGAGCGTTGCTGGAAGGACGATGAATAAGTCGATGATCCGCGTAATGACCAGATCGACCTTGTCGCCCATCAGGCCCGAAATCAGTCCGACCAGGGAGCCGAGAGTGAGACTGAAACCGATAACGGCAAGTCCTGGCAGCCACGTATATTGAACGCCGAGGATGGCGCGCGAGAACAGGTCGCGGCCGATCTCGTCGGTGCCGAACCAATGCCCAGCTGAAGGCGGCAGGTAGGCCCCGGCGACACGCAATTGTGGGTCGAACGGCGTGATCCAGGGCGCCAGTATGGCCACAACGGTGACGACCGGCACGCCGACGATGCCGATGCTTTCAAGCCGGCCGGCACGCCGGAAGAAATCGCGCCAGTTGAACCGGGGTCGCGCAGGCAGCGTGTCCAGGCTTGGCCGGCCGGTCATCGTCCGCCTGCCGCCTGCAGGCTCGGCATCGCCGCGATGAGAGACCGCGTATAGGCCGACTGCGGTGCGGCAATGATGGCATCCGGATCGGCAATCTCGACCAACTCGCCGTCCTTCAGCACCGCGATACGGTCGGCGATGATCCGGGCGGCCGCCAAATCGTGGGTCACGAACAGCATCGCCATGTCGAGCCGCCGCCGCAGGTCGCTAAGAAGGTTCAAGGTAGTTGCGGCCAGCGAGACGTCCATGGCGCTGATCGGCTCATCGCAGAGCAGAAGCCTTGGGGGGACGATTACCGCGCGAGCCAAAACGGCGCGCTGGCATTGCCCGACCGACATCTCGGCCGGCAGCGCGTCCATCAGCACCGGATCAAGGCCGACCAGCTTTATTGCCTCTCCGACGCGACGGCGGCCGTAGTCTGAGTCCAGCGACACGGCCCGCAGACGCTCGCCGATCTGCTCGCCGATTGTGAGCCACGGCGTTAGCGCTGCCACGGGGTCTTGAAACACGACTTGCGGAAGGAGCTTGTCGAAGCGAGTAACAGCGCCGCTGTCAGGTACCACGAGCCCGGCGGCAATCCTCAGAAGGGTGGACTTGCCAGCGCCACTCTCGCCCACCAGGCCCACGCACTCGCCAAGCTTGATCGAGAGGTTGACCGACCTGAGAACGGGCTGTGGTTGCCGGCGTCCCCAAAACGATCGGGGGCCTGTCGGATATGTTTTTCCGACGTTGGATAGCCTCAAGGCGGCGGTTTCCTGGATTGCCTGGACCGGCCATGGTTTCGCATCGGCGCGGTGCACTGAGAGAAACGGGGTTTGTTCGTGGTGAAGGCAGGCGACTGTGCCGCCATGGACGGAAGCAGGTTTCAGCGGTGGGCGGATCGTCGTGCAATCTGCCTGGGCGATCGGGCAACGAGTCGCGTAGGCGCAGGCGCTCTCGAAATTTATGAATTGCGGGCGCTCGGACGGGAGAGTGGGAAGCGGGCGCCGTCGATCAGAGTCCAGATCGAACCGAGCGGCGAGCAGGCCGGCGGAATAGGGGTGCGTGGGATTGCGGGCCACCTCCTGCATGCGGCCCATTTCAACGATGCGTCCGGCGTAAAGAACCAGGACGCGCTCGGCCAATGAGGCCGCCACACTCAGATCGTGCGTAACGAACAGAATTGCCATCTGCTGTTCACGGGCGAGACCGCGCAAAAGATCGAGGATCTGCGCCTGCGTGGTGACGTCGAGCGCAGTGGTCGGTTCATCGGCGATGAGAAGCTTCGGCCTCGCCATCATCGCCATGGCGATAAGCACTCGCTGACGCTGGCCCCCCGATAGGCGATGCGGAAGCGCATCGGCGATGCGGTCCGGGTCAGGCAAGCCAGTGCGGCTGAGCCAGTCCTCGATCGATCCCTCGCGCTCCCCATTGGATTCTCGCATCTGACGGCGGATGCTCATCGTAGGGTTGAGCGCGCCCATCGGATCTTGCGCGATGGTGCGGACAAGATGGCGGCGGGCCGACTGCCAGGTGCGCCTTCCCGCGCCGACAAGCTCGATCCCCGCCAGCCGTATGGAGCCTGCAACCTGTGGCAGGTATTCGCGCGGCAGGAGCCCCTGAAGCGCCAACCCGATGCTTGTCTTACCGGAACCGCTTTCCCCGACCAGCGCGATGATTTCGCCCGGAAGCATGTCGAAACTGATGCCATCGAGGACGCGGAAAGGACGACCTTCGCGGCTGAGAATGACTGAGAGGTCTTTGACGGCGAGGACGGGCTCGGCCACGGGTTCCGACATTGGATGCGAAAGCTTGACCATCTGCGTTACGAGCCTTACCCGCTTCCGGTATGAACCGGATGCTGGAATTCAGGGTCCCCAGCGAACGGTGGCGAAGTCGATGTTGCCGGGTGGGTTCACGGGACGGAGTCCAAGGTTCTTCAGACCCTTGACGTGGACAACCACATCGTCGACATCGACAAGCGGGATGACGATGCCGGCATCGAAATACATCTGCCCCGCTCTCTCGTAGAGAGCGTCGCGTTTTTTGACGTCGGTCAATTGTCCGGCCTCGTCGACTATGGCATCGGCTTCCGGGAGCGCCCGGCCAAAAAAGTTAAGGGAACCGTCTTTTGTGAAGAACACCTTGGCCTGGTTCTCTGGATGAGCGGCGTCCGGGCCCGCGATCGTGAGCAGTAAATCGGGAGGGTTTGGGTCGTGCTTCAAGTTGTAAGCAGCGCCGGAGGGTAGCACGTAAGCCGTTGCCTTTACGCCGATCAACGCCAGTTGTGCAATCATTAGGTCGGCGATACGGCCGTAGCTTGGGGCCGCGCTATGGAGGCCAATGACCAAATTGACGGAGCCATGTTTCGCGATCGTGGCTTTCGCTGCCTCGAAATCGGTCGGGAACCGGATCGGATTCATCGGGTCGAGCATCACGTTCGGATAGACCGATCTCGCCAGGCTTGCGAACTCTCCAAAGGCGTCCTTGACCCACAGCGCCGGGTTGATCGCCGCCAAAATCGCCTTGCGAACGTCTGCGTCGTCGAGTGGCGAGTTCGGCTTAACGAAGAGATCGTACGGTATCATGCTCGGGACGGCAGTAATCTCCAGGCCTGCCGGTAGGCTGGTGAGTTGTGCGAACGGATAGTTGATCGGCACGGCATCGATCGCACCCGCCTGCAATTGAAGTATCTGCTGGCTGATATCGGGCACGATCGAAATGAAGATCTGCCGGAAGAATGGTTCGTCGCCCCAATAGTCGTCGTTGCGTTCGAGGACATAGCGCTGACCGCGTTTGAATTCAGCCAATTTGAACGGACCTGTGCCGACCGCATGCTCATTGAGCCAAGTCGTCGCGAAGTCGCCGTTGTCATGCCGCGCGAGCGCTACCGGACTGACGATCTTAGGCCCCCACGGGCTGGAAAGGGCGTCGAGGAGCGAAGGTTGAGGGTGGCCCAAAGTGAGCACGACCGTCGAATCGTCGGGCGCCCTCATGTCCTTCACGTTAGCCAGGAAGTAGCTCAGGATCAGTCCACGGTCGCGGCGGCGTTCGAACGACTTTATTACCGCCGCCGCATTGAATGCCGTGCCATCATGGAACTTGACACCGTTGACCAGGTGGAAGGTGTAAGTTAGCCCGTTGTCCGAGATCTCCCAGCTCTTGGCGAGCAGGCCAACGATCTTGGTTGAACCCGGCTCGTATTGGACAAGACCCTCATAGACGTTGTTGATTGCGCTCACCGCGCCGGTCTCAAACCCGTTGTCCGGATCGAAGGTGCCAATATCGGCCACATAAGGTATGCGGAGAACATCCTGCGCGTGGACGGCCGCTGACGAACCGTGCAAGCTGACCGCAAGCAGCAGTGTGCTTAGGCAGAAGCTGCGCCTGGTGAATTGCTTGGTCGGGCAGGGGTACGTCTGCACTAAACTTCCCCGTCCGCCTGATCTCAAATCAAAGCCTGCAGGATGGCTGACCGCTGCCAACCCGATTGGCCAATGAGGCACCTGAGGCGTTTGTCCACCCCCGCGTCGCCTGGCCGCTATGAGCGATTTTCTATCTCTGATTGGCATTGGCGGCTTTCCACGCGGTGTTCCGCGTAATCGTACCTCCGCGGGCGGATCGCGGTCTATTTAGCCGTAGGCAGGGGGTAACCTATGCCTGGGCATAGACCGCGGGTGCATTGCCATCGCGCCGCTCGCTGGCAATAGATCGAGCAGCTTGCCCGCTGACGTAAGGGCCGATCACGACGAGACGTAACGCCGTCAAAGCATGCAGTTTATGAAAAGCATTTGTAGCACGATCGTCTCATGTCGAAGGACATCTAGCCGGAGTCTTCAGCAATTTGTGCGGTGGTTCTCCAACCGGTAGCGAAGATAGCGGTATCAGCTGCCATGCGAACGAAATCAAAATGGTCGACCGGGCGTCCGCCACGTCAACTATATTTAGCGACTCAAATCCTGGTCACGAGGAGCAGCGGGCCTATACCTTGGCGCAGGGCGAATGATACCGCTCGATAGTCGACGGTGGCCGTAGCTGGCACTAGCATCTCAATCGCTGGAACGCTTCCGGCGAACGCCGCGACGTCCCCGATTTCCTGCTCGCGGCGGCATCGACCACTGCAGTGATATCTGCTGGCGACTCCCGGTCCAGCATGCGGTCACTGTGCCAACGTACTCACGCCCATTCGGGAACGCATTCAATGAATGAGACCCAAGCATATCAATCAATGATCGATCGGCGGACGCTCCTTGCTGGTGGCACTGCGCTAGCGGCCGCAATTGCGCTGCTTTCGCCCGATCTCGCACAAGCGGTCACCACTACTCCTTCATCTCCCTCACAAAATCGGAGAGCAACCATGGACTATGTCACAACCAATGATGGCGTTGAGATCTTCTACAAGGATTGGGGACCAAAGAGCGCCCCACCGATCATGTTTCATCATGGCTGGCCACTGTCGGGGGACGACTGGGACACCCAAATGCTGTTCTTCCTCGCGAACGGCTACCGCGTCGTCGCCCACGATCGGCGTGGGCATGGCCGCTCGTCGCAAGTTAGTGACGGTCACGACATGGATCACTACGCCGCAGACGCGGCGGCGGTTGTCGAGCACCTCGACTTGAGGAGCGTAGTCCATATCGGCCACTCCACCGGCGGCGGCGAGGCGGCTCGTTATGTCGCCCGGCACGGTCAACCGCAGGGCCGCACCGCCAAGCTCGTCATCGTCGGCGCAGTACCACCGGTCATGGTGAAATCAGATAAGAATCCGGGCGGCCTGCCAATTGAGGTGTTTGACGATCTGCGCAAGATGCTTGCGGCCAACCGTTCGCAGTTCTACATCGACTTCCCAACCGGTCCATTCTACAGCTTCAACCGCCCTGGCAAGATGCCAATCCTACCGGTGATCCAAAACTGGTGGCGACAGGGCATGATGGGCAGTGCAAAGGCCCACTATGACGGCATCAAGGCTTTCTCCGAAACTGATTTTACCGAGGATCTGAAGATCATCAGCGTGCCCAGCTTTGTGGTTCACGGCGACGACGATCAGATTGTACCAATCGCCGACTCCGCACCGCTCTCGGCGAAGCTTCTCAAGAATAGCACGTTGAAAATCTATCCTGGCTTTCCACACGGCATGCTCACTACCCATGCCGACGTGGTGAACCCGGATCTCCTTGCTTTCATCAAGAGCTGACATGCTCCGGCGGCTGACCCCGATCTCCAGGGAAGCGACAACGACAAGATGTCCTTGATTATCATCAGAAATCCCAAAGATATCCGAGTCAGGAAAGCATGAGAAATTGTGGGGCGGTATGGGGACGCCGGTCGACTGGTCTTGCGTATGATTGTCGTTCGCCATACCCCCCAATGCCGCTGCCCCAAAGTTGAGCGCAGAGCACCTTCCAGGGGTCGGAACAAGATTTGCTGCCGTAGGCGCGATGAGCATGCAGTTCAGCGGTCAGAAAGGCCGGCGCCTGGCGAATGGACGGGACTTTCATCGCAAGTTCATCAAGTGTCAGCAGCGAGGCAATTCGCACCGTCACCTCCCGCACTTTGACGAAAGAGACACATCAACTCAGATAGATTTATCGACTAATCAGTCTTGGCGATTATTAAGATTTTTCAGCACAGAAAAAGTGCGAAGGTGCCGACTATGATATATTTCAACAGGAACTTGGGTTCTGATGTTGTTGATTTATGGCCATTGATTCTTTGAATTCCGGCTGAGTGTTGGTAGAGTTTGCCGCCTACATAGAACAGATTCTCCTCGTGCCTTGTAAATATGCCACACCTGCGATGCTTTATTGTTGCAGCCCTAGATTGCGATGGATTTCGAGGCGATTGCCCAGTATAAGAAGGTAATTGGGGGTATATCGATGAAGATTTTGAAAAAGGTATTGCTCGCAAGTGCTGTCAGCGCTGGCGTCGGGTTCGCGGGCGCGGCCGCTGCGGCAGATCTGGCCGCTTCCACCCCTCCGTCCTGGACTGGATTCTATGCCGGCGCCAATATCGGATATGGCTGGGATTCAGGCTCGGTAAAGTCATCGATGCGAGCAACCGACCCCACCGCCGATGGAGTGGTGGCTGCATTGCTTGCGGCGGGCAGTCTTCCCAGGTCTCTGTCGCCGTCGGTTCATGGTTTCATCGGCGGCGGCCAGATCGGCTATAATTGGCAATTGTCCGACGGCTGGCTACTGGGAGCGGAGACCGACCTGCAAGCCTCCGGTATCGACGACTCGTCAACGGCGGGTCGTGTTCCTGCAGGGTTCGACCCCACATTGACGACTGTCACCAAGAAGATTGGCTGGTTTGGAACGGTGCGGGGCCGCGCCGGTTATCTCATTACGCCCCAGTGGTTGCTCTACGCGACAGCGGGCTTGGCCTATGGGGACACAACCATAAAATTCAGTACCGTTGATGTCACTGGCTGTGTAGTCGGCGGTACTATTTGCGCGGACGGATCGTCCTCCAGTACACGGGTGGGGTGGACTGTCGGGGGCGGTGTCGAGGCGATGCTGACGCAGAATTGGAGCGTCAAGGCCGAATATCTCTATGTCGACCTGGGCAAGAAATCAGCCAATATCGCCTCTTTCACTTCCCCGATCGTGTTTCATTCGTCAGCTCACTTTCATGAACAAATTGTTCGCCTAGGCCTGAATTATCATTTCGAGTGAGGCCTTGTCATACAGCGAATGGCCTCTTTCACCCGGCAATTTTGCGCCCACCGCCAGTTCTTGCAATCAGCCCGCCAACGAGTATTGACGGGCTGTTATCTGATCAGACCAGGTGGAAATTCGAAGCGGTCAAGCTGGCAACCTGCATGTTGGTAATGGTGACAACGTGCGTGCTGTCGAGGGTCAGGACGCTGTCGGCACCAGCCGGATGCAGATTGGTCAAGACGTTGGCGATCGAACCGAACTGCGACTGCTGGAGCTGGATGGTGTCCAGCTTAGTGTGAAAGTTATTGATGGTGTTGTGTCCGAAATCGCCGGCGAACACGAAGATATCCTGCCCGGTATTTCCTGCATTCAGGACATCACCCGGGCCGCCGATCAGGATTTCATGGGCATTGAAGGTCGCTGCGGCAGTAAGCGTGGCATTGCCGGCACTGCCGTCGAGGATCGTATTGCCATACCCAGTAGCCGCTGATCCACCGGATGGCACCTGAACATAGGCATAGTTGCCTCCAACAACGCTGATGTTCAATGTCGTCGGCGAAGTCGGGCTATGGCCGTTGCTCGCCGTATAGGTGAAGCTGTCGACGGCGTAAACGCTGGACGATGCGTTGGCGGTGTAGGAATAGCTGCCATCAGCATGCAGCGTCAGCGAACCGTAGGTTCCGGCAATCGCATGATCCACGCCCGCAGTCGATCCGTTGACCGTGCTGACCACGAGATGGTCAGCCGGATTGGTGTCGGTGTCGTTGGCGAGCACGCCGTGAGCGGCGTTGGCCGTAACCGTGTGGCCCGCAATGACGCTGTTGCTGTCGGGATTGGCCGTGATCACCGACCCCACTACCGAAAGCCCAGGGAACGTCGCGGTCACATTGGTGGCGGGGTTGCCGGCCAGATCGGTGATGCTTCCGTGGGTAACGCCCGTGATCGCCAAATCGTGGGTACTGCTGTCGCCTGCACCGACGGTGTAATTGAACACCAGCTTGGTCGGATCTCTCAGCGCCGCCGTTGCATCGCTGTCATAGGTGGCGGCGCCCCCGTCATTGAGGGTGAGTGTCGGCGTTCCTCCGTCAAACTTGACGGCTTCCGTAAAGGCCAGCGTGAACTTGACAGTCTGGCCGAATGCTTCGACGCCACCCGGCGGATCGGCCGTGGCCGTAACGAGATCCGGCGCCAGCGTGTCGCCCGTAAAGGTAACGACATTGCTGGCCGCTCCGGCGTTGTTGGCCGCATCGGTATAGCTTCCCGTAACCTGGACCGTGCCATTCTCGTTATTGGTCGCACCCGGTGTGAAGCTCGCCGTGTAGATATCGTGACCCGAACCGTCGACACCATGAGCCACCAGATTGCTGAGAGACCCGCCGCTTGCCACGACATCGTCAAGCGTGAAGCCTGCCACCGCCTCGCTGAAGGTGAATGTCACGGCGGCGGTGTCACCGGCCATCAGAGTGGGGTGATTGTTCGACACCGTCGCTGCCACAGTCACCGTCGGCACAGTGGTGTCGATCTGCAGCGTACCGGTCGGATTGGTGACGGCGCCGCCGAGATCGGCGTCGTTGGCCGCCGCATCCCTCACGGTGCCGCCATTCAGGTGGACCGCGGATACCGCCAGGTCCGCGGTGTCATGACCGGCCGCGACGGTGTAGCTGAAAGTCAGTGCCGTACCGCCGCTGCCGCCGTTATAGGTGGCAATCTCGCCATTGCTGAGCGTTAGCGTCGGCGTGCCTCCGCTGGTGTCGACGAGGACGGCCTCGCTGGTGTTTACTGTGAACGTCACGACATGGCCGGCATTGAGGTCGCCGCTGCCTGCGGTGATGCCTGGGCCGGAGGTCGTCACCGAGGACACCGTCGGCGCGGCGGTGTCGATCAGCAGCGTGCCGGCCGGATTGGTGACGGCGGCGCCGAGATCGGCGTCGTTGGCCGCCGCATCCCTCACGGTGCCGCCATTGAGGTGGACCGCGGACACGGCGAGGTCAGCGGTGTCATGGCCGGCCGCCACGGTGTAGCTGAAGGTCAGGGCCGTGCCACCGCTGCCGCCGGCATAGGTGGCAATCTCGCCATTGCTCAGCGTCAGCGTCGGGGTGCCGCCACTGGTGTCGACGAGGACGGCCTCGCTGGTGTTGACCGTAAACGTCACGATATGGCCGGCATTGAGGTCGCCGCTGCCTGCGGTGATGTCCGGGCCGGAGGTCGTCACAGAGGATACCGTCGGCACGGTGGTGTCGATCTGCAGCGTACCGGCCGGTGCCGGGATCGTCCCGGTGAAATCGGCATCGCGGGAGTTGGTATCCCGGATGGTGCCGCCGTGGAGTACGACCGCGTCCACTCCGAGATCGCCGATGTTTTCGCCTGATGCAACCGTGTAGGTAAAGGTCAGGGCGGCGCTGCCGCTGCCGCCTGTGTAGGTGGCCGTTCCCCCGTCGTTCAAAGTCAATGTCGGGATACCCCCGGCCGTATCGACCGTCACCGCGGTGCTCATGTTCACCGTCAGCGTGACGACATGGCCGGCATTGAGGTCACCATTGCCATCGGCGCCGATGCCAGGGCCGGAGGCTGCGATGGAGGTGATCGTCGGCGCGCCCGTGACGTCGATCGTCAGCGTTGACCCCGCCGCGCCGCCGCGGCCATCCGATGTCGTGTAATCGATGACTTCGCTTGCATGGCCTCCGGCCCCGGCAAGCGCGGTCTGCTGGGCGACAGTGGCGCCCGCCGTATAGGTGTAGGTCCCGTTGGTGTTGAGCGTGATATCGCCATAGGTGCCATGGAACAATGTACCGACGGTGCCGGCCGTACCGTCCGTAAAGCCGTTCACGGTGAGAGTGTCGCCGTCCTTGTCCGTGTCGTTGCTCAGCACGTTGCCTGTGACGGCCACGCCGCCCGAGATTGCACTGTTGGCATCGGCCACGCTGACAGGCGCGCGGTCGATCGTGACCGTCAGCGTCGATGTCGAGGTTCCGCCATTGCCGTCGGATACAGTATAGGTGACCACCTCGGTGGGATGACTGCCGGCGGGGGCGCTGTCGAGCGCCGTTTGCTGCCCCCCAGTCGCGCCGGCCGTATAGGTGTAAGTGCCATTGGCGTTAAGCGTGATATCGCCATACGCGCCGTGGAATAACGTGCCGACGGTACCGGCCGTGCCGTCCGTGAAGCCGGTCACGGTGAGACTGTCGCCGTCCGAGTCCGTGTCGTTGGTCAGCACGTTGCCGGTCGCAGCGATACCCCCATTAAGGGCACTGTCGGTATCGGCAACCGTGGCCGGCGCACGATCGACAGTGATGCTCAGCGTCGACGAAGACGTGCCGCCATGACCGTCGGATACCGTGTAGGTAACCACCTCTGTGGGATGGCTCCCGGCGGCGGCATTGTTGATGGCCGCCTGCTCGCCTCCCGTGGCGCCTGCGCTGTACGTGTAGGCGCCATTGCTGTTAAGCGTCAGGTCCCCGTATGTGCCATGAAATAAGGTGCCGACAGTGCCTGCCGTACCATCCGTGAAGCCCGACACCGAAAGAGTGTCGCCATCCCGGTCGAGATCATTTCCGATCACATTGCCGGCTGCGGCGGACCCGCCGGCGAGAGCCGCCTTGGTGTCGGCCGTCAGCTCCGGCGCACGATCGATGGTCACCGTCGTGGTGGTGACGTTGTTCGGGCCGACCGGATTGCCAGCCGCCCCGTCGTTCACCTGCCAGGTGACGGTACGCGTCGGATGAGCTCCGGTGCTGGTGTCCGTGCCGGTGTCCTTGAAGGAAACCTGTGCAAGAAGGGCTTCATACTCGGCATAGGTGTTCTCAGTGCCGGTCGCGTTGGCAACCGTCAGCGTGTGCGAGCTTGCATCGAAGCTCACTGAAAAAGAACCACCGCCGACATTGACCGTCTGCGGCGTATTGTTGAAGCTGAAGTTCGAATTGATGCCGATCAGGTCGCCCGTTTGGGCGTTCGAGATCTGGACCGACGCACTGGCAAGAAATCCGCCGTTGTCGGAATCGGTAACGCCGATTGGTGTCGCGCCCAGCAACAGCAAGGGCGACGAGCTCCCCTGCAGCGCCTGGGTGGATGTACCCGTGAACGTACCGATATGTGCCAGTTCATCGAGAGCGATAGCCCTGGTGATGGCATTGCTCGATGCACCCTCGTCGCCATGCGCCAAGATGGTGTCGCCGGTGAAAGTCGTCCCGGCGGCGTTGAGCGAAAATACATGTATTGCTGGGGCGATCTGGGGTGTGTGGAATGTGTCACCCCCGTCGCTTACGATAAGCTGGTTTGAATCGGCGTCGTAGGCCAGTCCGCCAGGCGCGACAAAGGCCAGTGATGCGGGCAGCGTCATCTGAACGGCGGTGCCGCCACCGATCGGCATTTCCCAGATGGTGGAATGCGTGGTGCCCGACCCGTTGCTCTGGTCCTCCGTCGCGAAATAGATCATCCCCGTCGTCGTGTTGATCGTCAGGGCGGAGATCGCAAGTCCGGAGCCTGCCGCAGTCGCCGGAAACTGCGATTGGCTCGAAAGCAGCGTGGTGACGTGGGTCGTGAGATCGGTGACGCAAACGCCGTTGGTGTCCGCAAAACCTCCACCGAAGGGGCCGCTGCCGTCGGTCTTGAGATCGTTGGCGGCGAAGTAGATCTTCTGCGCAGCAACGTCGAGGTACAGATCCTTCGGATTGGTGAAGGCTGCGCCGCTCGTGGAGATGAAATATGATGGCGAGATCACGCCGCCGGAGGTGATGGGGTTGCCATTGTTGACGACGCCGGTAGCCGGGTCATAGGAAAGCTTGATGATGCCGCTATCGGCCTGGCCGTCGCCCCACACACCGATGTAGATGAAGTGGTTTTGAGGGTCGGCGGTTATTCCTTGGATGACATAATCGTTCGGATTGAGGGTGAGTGTGCTGCTGATCGGCGCACCACCGCTGGTGTGGCCTACGACGAGATGAACATTCTGGGTGGCAGCTTCACCTTGATTGAGTGCAAAATACAGGCCGGCGGCCGTATCGAGTGCGATGTCGCTGAAGGTTGTCTGCCCTGAGCCGTCACTGGGACTCTCTCCCACCTGGGTGCGGCCGCTGCCGTCGGAATTGACATATCCGAACGGATTCTGGTTGCCGGTTAACGTATCGCGGTCGGCTCCGAACCAGATCTGGCTGGTGACGGTGCCTGCGAGTTCGCCTTGGAAATCGGCGAGCGTCGACGCGGTGAAGGGTGTCGAAGCCTCGATCGCGCCGGTCGACGCATCGAGCGTCCATGAGCCGCCATGATCGGCGCTACCCACAAGATGTGTCGCTGCTGCGACGTCGACACCACCGGCATAATGGGAGAGGTCGGTGATGAATTGCTGGCCGGCAGCGCCGGCTGCCGTGTTGCAGGCGTAGAGTGCAAGATCACCGCCCGGCGCCAGGGCGGCACCAATGGTCGACAATGCAGTCGCGTGGCTTGCCAAATCGGTGTCGTCGAGCCAGCTCGAACCAAGCTCGATCTCGCCCGGAGCGCCATGGCCGACGATCGAAATAGAGGCAAGACCACCAAGGTTGTCGCTCGCCAGAATGTCGGCGATCTGCTGAATGCCGTCACTGGCAGCATCGAGCACAAAGACCTGCTCGCCCGGCGCCGCGCCGTCGATCAGGGCCTGTATGTTGGGTACACGAGAATCGATGAAGACGATTTGCACCGGATCAGCGCTCGTGGCATTGGAAGTAGACATAAATATTCCCCCCAACATTGCAGAGGTATGCGCGAAAAATTCACGAATTATTTCTTTTTACTTTGAATTTTTTCGCATACTTCTGATCAATGTCTTGATCAATTTGGTGGCCGAAACAGTCGTTCACTGAGAGTCAGTTAGAACGAAATGGACCCGGGGGCGTGTCAAGTATTCTATATTAATTGAAAGCGTAGCATTGCCGACGCCCTCTCACAAGTGGAGGGCGAGAAGATAATACTTCACTTCATGTGAAGGTTTTATATCAGCGCGTGTCCGATCACAGCATGCCGAGACGACGCCAGAGGGGAATGTCGTCTTCGATGACCGGTTTCATTCGAGCAGAAAGGAACTCTATCGCTTCATCGTCCTCCGTCAGGGCGCGTGCGTTGTCGAAGGGGCGCCGGCCGAGCGCCGTGATGATCGACAGGCCGTGGCGCGCTGCTGCAAGGGGCGTATCGGCCTTGCCGTCGAAGACCGCCGCAAGTGTCAGGAGGCCGAAATCGTCGATGCGGATGCCGGTGCCTGCGACCGGCGAGGCAAGATAGCCATAAAGCCGTCCTCCTCTCGCCCGATCGACGATCATGCGATTGAAGCGCCGCGCGGGCTCTGGATCCGTTGTCGGCCGCATGACAAAAGGTACGACCTGTCCGGAATGGATCAGCAGCGCAAGGCATTCGACGAGCCTGTCCACCGCATGCTCGCCAAAAGAGGGCAGTGCCAGCAACTCGTCGAAGGTTGCGAACCTTTCCGCCAGCATATCCGCAATTGGACTATAAAAGTCCTCCTTGCCGATCAATTCGTTGAGCGGACCGCGGAACTTGAATTGTTGCCGGCGCCTCGGCACAGCGGGGGCGAAAAGCATCTGCCCCAGGAACTCTCGTCGTTCAGCCTTGCTCAGAATCCTGCTGGCACGCCCAAAAATGTCGCGCCTGAAATTCTTGTTGGCAGCAACGTCGCGCAATGTCTCACGCAGGATCGGATCGCCGGTCTGCGCCATAAGGGGCTGGAGGTTTGCCGGCACCGCGAACTGGTCGAAGTTTTCGGTCAGCGTCGCCGAGGCGATGTATCCAAGGCCGTCGGCCTGGCCCAATCGCGCGGCGACTTCCGAGAATTGAAACAGTCGCCAATGGTCGCTGAGATATTCATGCGCCAGATAAACGCGGTCCTGGGCAAGCATTGCTTCAAGATGGACGGAAGCCATTGGATTGCAGGCGAAGTAAGTGGCGTTGCCCTCCTTCAACTGGGCGAGCAAATCGAGCGCGGCGGCGATCTGGCTCTGCGAGTTGCCCGCGTGGCGACGTTTGATATCGATAATGAGCTGCCGAATGGGCACGAGAGGGGCCCAGCCCGGCAGGCAATTGTAGGATATGTAAAGAGCGCCATCCCGGCGCAGGCGTTGGCGCAAGATCTGCAGAATTGCCTCTTCCGCCTCCTTCGCCACCCAACTCAAGACGCCATGGAGAAGGACGATATCGACGTTGCCATCGCCGGCCCGCGCCGCCATCGCCTCGAAGCTTGCCTCAGCGACGGAAAGATTGGTGAGGCCAGCGGACTCGACGAGATCCCTGGCATGCGCGACGTGAGCGGGATTGAAGTCGCAACCTTCGAAAACAATGTCCGGATTGGCTGCGGCGAGCAGCGCAAGGCCAAATCCCTGACCAAAGCCCAGTTCCAGGACGCGCCCCGGCCGCAATGTGCCGCCGGGGTCGCAGCCAGCGACAAGCGACGAAAAGGCCAGGTGGCTCGGCGCCATCTCCGAATAGAAGTCCGAGGTGTAGCCGATGTCGGTAATATAGCCGTCGCCCAAGATCACAATACCCACGCCATCCGTTTGAAACTCGCAGTCACTGTCCTCAAATTTCTGTGTCTCAGATCCAAGATCTCATTAGCTTGTCGCAAAAATTTCATCACGTTGCACCCCTCCGGCGAGAATCGAATTAATCAAAGTGAGCCAAAAGGCATTCGAATGCAAAAACCCATTGTGCTCGTCGTGTGAGAATCGTAAGCTGCGATCAGTTTGCACTTGAAATCAAGAATCTAAAAACGATTACATAATATTGATTGCTGCCAGATTGCTTCAGGCGGCAATGGGAGGCGGTTTTCTGCGTTAGATTTGCCGACTAATATGACGCGGTTAATGTAACGATGAAAAGGGGAGTGGCATGTCCGACACCTATGTTGGCCAGATTCTTGCTTTTGCAGGCACATTCGCGCCAAGGGGCTATGTGTTATGCGCCGGTCAATTGCTCCCGATCTCTCAATACGAAGTGCTGTACAATCTGATCGGCACGACCTACGGCGGTGACGGTGCCACCACTTTCGGGGTGCCGGATTTGCGTAGCCGTGTACCCATTCATCAAGGGCAAGGGCCTGGCCTGTCGAATTACATCATCGGCACGGCCGCCGGTGTTGAAAGCGTTGCACTCATCAGCGCGCAGATTCCAGCGCATAATCATCAGGTCACGGTCGTTACCGGGCAGGGCACCAATTCCGTCTCCACGCCAAGCAGCACGACCTATCTGGCCGACGGATATCAAAACCCGGCCACGGCCGCCTACAACTACCTGCCTTATTCCAGCAACAATACGCAGGTTGCCCTGGCCACCAACACCATCAAGGTCGCCGGCGGGGGCGTGCCGCACAACAATATCCAACCCTGCCAGGCGGTTTTGTACTGCATCGCGATAGCCGGCGTCTATCCAAGCCAGGGCTGAGTCGAACGGGCGGTCGAGAGCAAGGAGAGACAGATGACGGAGCCATATGTTGGACAGGTACAGCTTTTTGCCTTCAACTTCGCACCGAGAGGCTGGGCGCTCTGCCAGGGCCAGATCCTGCCCATTCAACAGTATACGGCGCTTTTTTCTCTGCTCGGCACGAACTACGGCGGCAATGGACAGACGACTTTCGGCCTCCCGAATCTGCAGGGGACCGCTGTCGTCGGGGTGGGGCAGGGACCGGGATTGACCGACTATGAACCGGGCCAGACCGGAGGCTCGACGTCGGTGACCCTCGCCTATAACGAATTGGCGCCGCACAGCCATAACTTCATGGCGGCGTCCGCCGCCGGGACGACCATAACGGCCGCCGGAAACCAGCTCGGCATCAGTCAACTCGGCAGCAGCAAGCAGGGACCGTCGACTACAGCCAAAGTCTACAGCCCCAATCCGGGCAGCGCCACGACCGGACTGGCGCCACCGTCGATCAGCCAGGTCGGCGGCAATCAACCGCATAACAATATGCAGCCCTATCTCGTGCTGAACTATTGCATCGCACTGAGTGGGATTTTCCCGGCGCGAAACTAAGGCGTTTTGCGATTTGACGAAATCGGCGAGAATCGCAAAGACGCATCGAAACAAAGAGTTAGAGCAGAGAAGCGTTTACGCCTAAACGCGTTTTGCTCTAGATGTCCCGAGGAGCCGAGACCGATGACCACAGTTTATCTTGGGCAGATCGAGATCTTTGCCTTTAGTTTTGCCCCAAAAGGTTGGGCGTTGTGCAATGGGCAGATCATGTCGATTGCGCAGAATCAGGCGTTGTTCGCCTTGCTCGGCGTCAGCTATGGCGGCAATGGACAGACTACGTTTGCCTTGCCCGATCTGCGGGGCCGGGTCCCCTTGGGCGTCTCGCCATCCTATATCTTGGGAATGGTTGACGGCCAGGAGACGGAGACGCTCTTAACTACAGAAATGCCGTCCCATAATCACTCGTTGATGGCGGATTCGACGACCGCTGCAAACAGCAATGGCGGTACTCCGGGCAACAATACAGTGCTTGGCAACGCGGTGGGGGTTATTACCCAGCCATCAGGCGGTTTTGCGGTGCAGATCTACAGCAGTGCGGCTGCCACCAAGACCTTGAATCCGGCCGTCATCGCTCCCAGTGGGGGCACTCAGCCGCACGAAAACCGCATGCCTTATCTCGTGCTGAATGCCTGCATCGCATTGCAGGGTGTTTTCCCGAGTCGGAATTAGAGGAGGGCGTAAATGATCGCCCGCCGATTCAATTGAACGCGGCCTGATATTCCTGGCAGTCCGGCTGCGGTGTGAAAATTGGTGCGACGTGCATGGTGACGGCCGGACCGCCGGCGATCTCGCAGACATATAGGCCCTCGGGCAGCACCTCAGCCTCCTTCGGTCCACGAAAGATCAGCATGAACGGTCGGCGCTTGATCCAGTCTGGGAAGGCCCTGTCGTCACTGACGATCTTATTGAGGGGGAAAGCATAGCGGGTGCCTCTGAAGCTGAAGATCTTACCGACGTGCGGTTCAAAATAGTCGACAGACAGAACACCGGCGGCCTCGCCCGTGCTTTCGCCGCCACCTTTGTCAGCTTCAATGCCGTTCACTGCGTCTCTCCCTGAACTGGCGATAATCTAAAGGCTGATGCCAGAAATTCCAGCATGTTTTAGGCGGAATTGGACACACCCGTAAGGCCCATAAAGGCAACAGGCCCATGTTCGACGACACGCAGGCAGATAACGCGGACAATCGGGAGGCCGGAAGAATTGCCGTTCCTGGCGGCGTTGTCTATTTGCGCCGCGCCGAGGAGACGGACGCATCATTTCTGTTCGATTTGTTTCGCGAACATACCAGCAGCAGGCTGCGGATCGGTGGATTGCCAGAAGGCGTGATCGAGCAGCTTGTCATCATGCAATATCGCGCGCGCGCCCAAAGCTTTCGGGACCAGTTTCCGGACGCTTGGTGGTCAGTGATCGAGTCTGCTGGCGTGCCGATCGGGGAATTGATTGTGGCCGGGGAGCCCGACGCCCTCTATGTCGTCGACATCGCCTTGAATCCTGGCCATCAGCAACAAGGCATCGGCAGCGCGCTGATGCGAACCGTGATGGCCGACGGCGCCGTCCGCGGCGGTGTCCGAGCCATGGTCATGACCGGCAACGAGGCGTCTTTGCGCATGTTCCGCCGACTCGGTTTTAGCAAGACCAACCATGAGGATGGCGTCTATCTCGAACTGCGATGGCGGCCAGCTGTCGAGGGGGCGTGAGTGATGACAGACACCACAAGCCCGACGCCGACGCGCTTCCCCGACCGATTGCAATTGCCGGTCGACTTCGACGCGGGCCTGCTGCAGCGCGATCTGCAGAGCCTGTCCGACACCGAGTGGATCGATCATTTCGTCAAACAGAATTATGACGGCGAATGGAGCGTGATTGCGCTACGCGCTCCGGCCGGTGCTCGCCACCCCATCATGATGATCTATTCGGATCCGTCGGCGCGCGATTTCGAGAACACACCGGTTTTGGAGGCCCGTCCCTACTTTCGGGAAGTGCTGGCGACGTTCGCATGTCCTTTGCTCGCGGTGCGTTTGATGCAACTCGCTCCGGGCTCGGTCATCAGGGAACATAGGGATCACGACCTTCGCTTCGAGGATGGTGCGGTGCGCTTTCACATCCCCATCACCACCAATGCAGAAGTCGACTTCCGGCTGAATGGGCAGCGCATCGTCATGAATCCTGGCAGCGCCTGGTATCTGCGGTTGTCCGACCCGCACAGCGTGGCGAATCGCGGTGCCTGCAGCCGGGTGCATCTGGTCATCGATGCCGTCGCCAATGGCTGGGTCGAGGCAATGCTTGCTGATGCCTTGTCGACTTCCATGGCGGTGGCGCATTGATGGATGATCGCTGCACACACAGATGGCGTGCGGATCTGCCCAGCGTTCAGCTCGACCGATTTTGCGCTGCGGTCCTTGAGGACGTCACGCTCCACGACGGTCTTGCTGCGATCGAGGACATGGAGGTGTTCATCGCGCTGGTGCTCAAGATGGGGGAGGCTCGCGGTTTCATATTCACCGACAGCGACATCCGTGCCGCGATGCAGACGACCCGTCATGTGTTCTGCGCCCGGTTGCTGGTTTCATGAACGAGATACGCCTACCTCCTGCCGGCTGGCTTCCTGTCGCTGCATCCTGGCGTGACGACATGCTGTGGGTGGATTGGTCGCATTTCGGCGATCGCCCGCTGAGTGAGCCCTTTTTTGACGATGAAGTCCAGAATTGCCTGCATAGACCCTTCAATCGGTTGTTTCGCTATGCGACACCCATCGCCCATATGCCGGACTTCCTGAAGCTGACGCGGCACCTGCAGCCCGATGGCTTCATCTTTCATATGTCGCGCTGCGGTTCGACGCTGGTATCGCAGATGCTGGGTGGTCTGCCTGGCAGCATCGTCGTCTCGGAAGCCGGACCGATCGACGCCGTGGTCAATGCCCGTGGGACATATCGCGATCTGAGTGAGGATGAGCACGCGCTCTGGTTGCGATGGATGATCTGTGCGTTTGGTCAGGCGCGGAGTGGTGATGAGCGGCTTTTCATCGTCAAGCTCGACTCCTGGCATACGCGTAACCTTGCACTTTTCCGCCGAGCCTTCCCCGACGTGCCGTGGATCTTCCTTTACCGCGATCCTGTGGAGGTGCTGGTCTCGCATCTGCGACGGACGGGCATGCAGATGGTGCCGGCCCTGGTCGGGGCTGAACGCCTCGGTCTGAATCCATCGGATGCCTGGCAGGCGCCAGCGACGTACTGCGTCCAGGTGCTTGCGCGGATTTGTGAACCCATCTCGCAGCTGGAGGTGCTCGACGGCGGGCTCCTGATCAATTATCGGCAGCTGCCGGCTGCAGTATCGACGTCCATCATGCCACACTTCGGCATCGTCGCCGACAATAACGCGCGCGCTACTCTGTCCGAAATCGCGTCTCGGAATGCGAAGATTCCAGGTTTAGCCTTCGTAAACGACAGCGTGGCCAAGCAACACGAAGCAAGCGCAAACGCGAGAGACTTGGTCAAGACATGGCTCGACAGTCACTACCATAAACTTGAGGCAATTCGCCTTGGCGCTACTGGGAGGGCGGAGTCAGTAGCCACACCTCGAACTGAAGCGCCATCGCCAACATAGCTGATCTATAATCAGGCGGCACTATTAGACGAACGGGATGAAGATGAGTAAGAATAGACATAGATTTTATCCCATGTTTGTGCCGAGAGAGCAGGGCTGATGGCCAGTGTTCGGGGTATGGCTTCAAATCTTGCACGTGGCCACCGGCATTCCGAACTGGGTGACGCACTGCGCGCCTGCCGCGGTGCTTTCATCGGCGTCGGCATCATGAGCTTCATGATCAATCTGCTGTACCTCAACGGTTCGCTGTTCATGCTTGAGGTTTATGATCGGGTTCTGCCGAGCCGCAGCGTACCGACGCTGGTCGGGCTGATCGTTCTCGCCGGAGGACTCTACATCGTCCAAGGCATCCTTGAACTTATCCGCAGCCGAATCCTGGTGAGGATCGGAACTTCGCTGGATGAAACACTCGGCAGCCGGATATTCGAATCCGTCGTCCGCCTGCCTTTGATCGCCGGCGGCGGAAATGATGGCCTCCAGCCGCTGCGCGACCTCGACAGCATCCGGTCATTCCTGTCAGGAATGGGACCGAGCGCCCTGTTCGATCTGCCGTGGCTGCCCCTCTACCTGGCAATCTGTTTCGCCTTCCACACCATGCTGGGGGTGGTCGCCTTGATCGGAGCGATCATCCTGATTGTTATTACCGTCTTGACGGAATTTCTGGCTCGAAGCCCCTTGCACGAGGCCACGGCTTTGGCTGTACGCCGTAATGCCCTGGCCGCCGCCAGCCGCCGCAACGCCGAGGTCGTGGTCGCCATGGGAATGACGGGCCACCACACCCGAAATTGGAGTGCGGTAAACGACGATTATCTCGCAGAGAGCCGTCGCAGCAGCGATGTGATCGGTGGCCTTGGCGCCACCGCCAAGGTCGCGCGCATGATGCTCCAATCGGCCATGCTGGGCGTGGGTGCCTATCTGGTCATCCATCAGGAGGCAACGAGCGGCATCATCATCGCCGGTTCGATCCTCAGCGCGCGGGCGCTGGCGCCCGTGGATCTCGCGATCGCGCATTGGAAGAGTTTCACGGGCGCTCGCCAGAGCTGGCAGCGGCTCAATAAACTGCTCGATATCCTGCCGCAACAACGCGAGCAGGTTCGACTGCAGGCGCCGTCGCAGCGCTTGCTGGTCGAGAATGTCAGCCTGGTACCGCCCGGCAGCCAAAGAGTTGTCGTCTCCGAGATGACGTTTTCGCTCGATGCCGGACATGGATTGGGCATCATTGGACCGAGCGGGTCCGGCAAATCCTCGCTGGCGCGGGCACTGGTCGGGGTCTGGCCACCGATGCGGGGCAAGGTTCGGCTCGACGGAGCGGCGCTTGACCAGTGGAGGCCCGACATTCTCGGCCGTTACATCGGATATCTGCCGCAGGACGTCGAACTGTTCGCAGGCTCGATCGGACAGAATATCTGCCGCTTCGATCCCGAGGCAGGCTCCGAGGATATCATCGCCGCGGCGAAAGAGGCGGGGGTCCATGAATTGGTCGTCGGAATGGCCAATGGCTACGACACGCAGATTGGCGAGAGCGGCAATATTCTGTCGGCGGGCCAGGCCCAGCGCATCGCCCTGGCGCGCGCCCTTTATGGTCGGCCGTTCTTGATCGTACTGGACGAGCCCAATTCCAACCTCGACGCCGAGGGCGATGAAGCACTCACCCGCGCCATTCGGACGGCACGTGGGCGTGGTGCAGTCGTCGTGGTGATTGCCCATCGCCCGGTTGCGATCGAGGGAGTGGACCTGCTTTTGGTGATGAAGGACGGCCGGGCGCAGACCTTCGGACCCAAGGAGACGATACTCGGGCAGGTGCTTCGGCCGCCGCAACCGATACCAACCCCCATCAAGATCGTGTCCGATGGCGGAGTGGCAAAGCCATGACCCACGTCACGGCCGGACAATCTCTTCGTTCCATCCGCCTGCATCTGGCGGTGGGCCTCGTGATCGTTCTTGTTCTCGCTGGTGGCCTGGGAGGTTGGGCCTCGACCGCAGAGATCTCGGGCGCGCTGATCGTTTCCGGATCGGTCGTCGTCGATTCGAACATCAAGAAAGTGCAGCATCCCACCGGCGGCGTGGTCGGGGAGGTGAGGGTACGCGACGGCGATGTGGTCAAATCCGGGGATATCGTGGTGCGGCTGGACGATACCCTGACCAAGGCAAGCCTTGCTATCGTCAGCAAGAATCTCAACGGATTGTGGGCGCGAGAGGCCCGGCTGGAAGCAGAGCAACAAGGTGCCGACAGGATCGTATTCCCTGCAGTGCTGCTCGATCAACGTGCCAATCCTGAGGTCGCCGCCGTCATGGCGAGTGAGACGAAACTCTTCGACGTGCGTTCCATCGGACGGAGCGGCCAGAAGGCTCAGCTGGGCGAGCGCATCACGCAGCTCAACGAGGAGATTCGCGGCCTTGCGGCCCAGGAAGACGCGAAGACCCAGGAGATCGGCTTGGTGGAAAAGGAGCTTGAGGCCGTTCGCACATTGTATGCAAAAAAGCTGGTGGAGATTTCGCGCATAACCTCGGTCGAGCGCGAGGCGGCGCGGCTGAGCGGCGAACGCGCACAGCTCATTGCCGCGAGAGCGCAGGCCAAGGGCAAGATCGCCGAAACAGAATTGCAAATCATACAGGTAGATAAGGACGTGGTGAGCGAGGTCTCCAAGGATCTGCGTGAGGCCAACGATCAGATCGGCGAGGCCGTCGAGCGCAAGATCGCCGCAGAAGACCAGTTGCGACGTGTCGATATTCGCGCGCCGCAGGACGGCATGGTGCTGCAGTCGACGGTGCATACCGTTGGCGGCGTCATCAGCGCCGGTGACGCCATCATGCTGATCGTTCCGCAAAGCGACAATCTATCGGTCGAAGCCAAGGTCAATCCGCAGGACATCGACCAGGTCCAGATCGGCCAGAAGACGTTGCTCCGGTTTTCGGCTTTCAACCAGCGCACGACGCCGGAGCTGAACGCCGCAGTCAGCAGGGTCTCGCCGGACACCACGACCGACCAGCGTACCGGCCAGAGCTATTACACCATTCGCATTTCGATACCGCCGCAGGAGATCGCGCGCCTTGGTGACCTCAAGATCATTCCAGGCATGCCGGTGGAGACCTTTGTGCAAACTGGCGATCGGACGATGCTGTCATATCTCATCAAACCGTTGCGCGATCAGTTGATGCGAGCATTCCGGGAGAAATAGGCAATTGATCCGAGACATCGGTAAACTCAGCACCAATCGCCGCCTGCTGTTCGGGTCGAGGCCGGCGTCGTTGCCAAAAAGCCGTGTCCCACCGTGCGGCGGTGGCGTAATGGGCAGCAAGCGCGGGGGTGTAGTCGGCAAAGCCCTGCGATGCGATCATGGCGTATCGCGCGCGGGCGATTTCGCCACGTCCATCGATCATGTCCGACGCGGCATAGGCGGCAAGGATGCCTGAGCGCAGCGCGTGCACAATTCCGCGTGACGACAGCGGATCCGCGCAGAACAGGCTGTCACCCGCCGCGATCCAGCGCGGACCCGCGGCCGGATCGATCGTGGCCGTTCCCGCGAAATTCACCGAGGTTGCGGTTTCACGTGCGCCTTGGGGCAGGAGCGGGGCAATGAATTGGGTCGCCGCCAGTGCGCGGTACCAGGATTTTGGATCGCGCACTTCGCTCCCCAGATCGGGATCCGTCAGGCACGCCACGACCCGTCGTTGGCCGGGCAAGTCAGCGCTATACCACCAGCCCTCGGGGCGCGCTTCGATAACCATTCGACAATCGCCCGGCGCGCGGTCGAAAAAGCGGGTGTATGCCGCAAGGTGCCCGTGCACCCTGAGCTTCGCGCCGAAGGATCGCGCCAGCTTCCAACTGCGGCCGGTCGCCCAGATTACCGCACTGGCAATGATGTCCCCATCGGCCAGTTCGAGCAGCCAGCCCTCGTCCTGACGCACCGCTGAACGCACGACGCTGCCAAGCCGCACCTGCGCGCCCGCCGCCGCTGCCGCTTGCACCAGCAGCCGATCGAACCGTGCCCGATCGAGTTGCCAGCCGGCGCCCTGTGCTGAGAATATGCTGGGTCTCTCGTCTGGCGCTTCGTCGGCCCAGGCCGAAACGACCGCGCGGCTCTCCACGAAAGTCGCTGCAAGGAACGGCGTCCAGACCCCAAGCTGGCGCAGCAGCCCCCGCGTCACCGCCGGCAATATCTCGCCCGGTTTTTCCCGGTCGTGCCGCCCTGCCTCGAGCAGGACCACGTTCCGGCCGGGCGCATGACGGCGCAGCGTCAGTGCTGCCGATGCACCGGCCGGCCCACCGCCGATAACGACGAAGTCAGCCTGCTCGCACGGCATAGAAGGACGCCACCACTCCCGCCGGGTTGGTGCTGCCGCCCCCGCCCGAATGGGGGATGGTGCGTACCACCGAGCCGACGATCGCAGGCACTTCCAGCCGGTCGGTGCTGTTGGGCCACACAGGCACGAGCCAGCCAATATAGTCGTAGATCCACTCTTCGCCGCCGACCACGCCCTTGCCCTGGAAGCGGACCTGCATCGGCGACCCGTAGCCGAAGCTGCCGCGCAGATCGAGCGACCAACCCGGCCCGCCGATCGTTCCCGAAAGTTCGGTCACCGACTGCTCGGCAATGGCCAGCGTGCCCTCGCCGAACAAGAGGTCGTTGGCCGCCTTGCTGAGGTCGGGGTCGTTGTTGAAGCTGCGATAGCTCCAGTTTCCGACAAAGGGATTGGTCATGGCGATTCTCCCGAATCTTCGACGCAGATGTATTTGGTCTGGGGCGAGGGCTGATCGAGGCCGCCGCCAGGATTACGGATGACGAAGCCGAGCTTCGACCATTCGGTCACCATCTTGAGGTCGCCGGCGAGCGTCTGCGGAATGCCGCGCGCCCAGTTCCGGAACTGAAATTTCTTGCCGATGGGATAGTAGACCTGCATTGGCCGATGCGCTGGCCACCACAGGGTCTCCCATACACGCCGCTCGCGCTCCATGAGCGTGTTGCCGACGCTGTCGGGATAAAGGACGTTCCATTCCTCGTAGGTGACGTCGATCGTCTGGGTGGAGCATTCGTTGAAATCAGCCTGCCACGGCAGCCCGCTGAGCTTGGTCAGGTCACCAGGCTGCAGTCCCACGTCCAGATTGCTGCCGAGCGACAGCGGGTCGGACGCATAGGCGATGTAGCCCTCCTCGCTGACGCCCGCTCCCCATCGGTTGGCATTCTCCTGCGCCGCAGTCAGGGCAAAGCTGTACCATTCGGGGTCGGCCTTGATCCGATAGGGCTCGCGCCAGATCGCCGGGTTGCGGATGATCCACGTCACTTCACCCCCAGGACAGAAGGCACCGCCCAGCCCGTTCGACAGCACACCTCGGTCGAGGCCGCGTCCGCCTGGCACGTTCCAGTCCTTGTAGGGCTGCCACGGATCGATGGCGGGGGCAAAGCCCGCATCCGCCTCGTCGATGAAGATGCCTGCCGCCCATTGCCGCAACAGGAACAGCTGCGTGTCGGTCAGCCGCAGGAACTTGCTCACTGTCTTGTTGGTGATCGGGTTGTCGCCCGCCAGTAGCGGCATCAGCGGCAGGTGATAGGTTCGTGTCGCCGGGTTGGCGTCGAGACGGAACAGGTTCTCTTCACCAGGTTTCCTCAGCAGATCAAACAGATACTGCCGTGCGGAGCGACCCGGATCGGTCGTTGCGTCCTTGGCCGCGGCGGTGAGTGCGCGATCCAGCAACTGACCGGAACGATATTCGAACGCCAGTCGGCGCAGCGCGGCCTCGATCGGCTCATCCGGATCGGTGGTCCGGTCCGGTTCGCCTGGCTCCTGCCGCGACGAGGATCGGGCCAGCGTCAGCAATCGCTTCGGCGGCGGCGCAGAGGCGGCGGCGATGCGCTCGATCACGCCGGTGACATCGGCGTCGAAGGCGCCGCGCGCTTCGGCATAGGCAGGATCGGTCACCGTGTCGTTGTCGCCAAATATCTTTCGCCAGCGCGCGGCATAAGCACGTGGTGTCTCACCATCCTCGGGCGGGCAAACGGCCGCCGTGAAAGTCGCCGCCGCCGCCCTTAGAGTGGCGGCGGCATCGCCAACCACGGCATCTTTCGCCGCGCCCGGCGCCTGTGTTGCATCGAGCAGCATCAGGCTCGGTTCAACCGCTGCCTCGAGCAGCCGCCCGCCGACATGATCGTCTTTCGCCCGACCCTCCTTCTGCGCGAGCGCACGAGGCGCAATCCGTGGCGGGATGCACAGGCGATAGGGATCGAACGTGCCCCGGCTCGACTGGTTGTGCGGAAAGTTCGACTGCTGGAGAATGTTGGTGAAATAGGAGAATTCGTCGGCACGGAAAATGATCGGCCAGATGTCACGCCAGAACCATGGGCGATAGGCAGGGTTCCACTCCACCGGTCCCGCTTGCCAGTGAAGCAGGGCCGCCGTATCGGTCGGATCGATCTTTTGCGGCGCGTCGAACGTTCCGGCGGTGCCGTACATATCGGTGCGATAGGCAAATTCGCGGATCGACATGTCCTCGACCACGTCCTCCAGGGTGATCATGTCGAGCACCTCCGGCGCATAGCGGGGATAGCCGACCAGCACCCAGGCGGGATATTCGACATCGATGTAGCGCAGCTGCTGGACGCGCTCCTCCATCATCACCAGTCGCGCCATTACGGGCCCATCCGAGATGTCGTCGAACCAGCCATCGCTGTTGGCATAGGTCTCGATGCGCGGCTGGCCGAAGCCGCTGAGGAACGAGCCGCTGTTGCCATGCCCGCCGAGCACAAGCAGCCGTCCGCTGTCGTCCGTCATCATGTCGCCCAGCGTATCGATGTCGTTCGGCGCCATCCCTGTCGGCGGGAAGGTGACGGCATACGCCGGGTTGGTCTCGCGCCCGAAGCTCGCCTTGCGCCGTTTGGTGCAGTCGATGGCCTGTGGGCCGGCGTCGATGATCAGCTTCTGCCGTTCGACCGGATCGGTGATGCCAGCATTACGCAAGGGCGTATCGGCGGGATAGCCCGCCTCGCCACGCAACCCGTCGAAGGTGAACCATGCCGCCTTCTTGTTGGCGAGCTGAACGCGCCACTGGATATCGACCAGCTTGCCGCGATTGCCCCCACCTTCGACATGGTCGCCGATCTTGAGCGGGGTGCCGTCGGGGTTGGCCTCGTCGTAGACGAAGATCTGGAAACGCGCGGCCTGGCGCTTGATGCGACCCTTCTTGTCCTTGAAGTGTTTGATCGGTGCGTCGCCCTTGGCGGCATTGCCGTTGGCGTCGCATTCTATCGGCAATTGTGCCGGCTTTTCCGGCGAGATGCAGAAGCCCTCGGGGCTGTCGCCGAGCCGGGCGATGCCGACGGCCGGATGGATGCGATAGGTTGTTGGGTCGGCCATCTGATCTCCCCTACGCCTGCGCCGGCCGCGTTTTCTGGTTCAGTCGAGAAAGTTGAGAGAGACCCCGTCGAGCCGCAGCAACTCACGGTCTTCCTCGTAGGAGGCGCCGATTACCACCAGGCTCACTGTCAGGCTGGTGGCTCCCGCCGCGATCAACCGGCGTGCCGCGCGCTTCACGTCGATGCGATGGTTGCGCGGCGTGTTCATGCTGCGCTCGCGCAGATCGAACTTGCGGTTCTCCGCCGGCGGAATTTCGCAATGTCCCGGCCCGCCGTAACATTCGCCATGTCCGAAGATCGCAGCGTAGCCGGCATAGCCTGCTACATTGAGTGGCGTGCCGGCATCTGCATCCGGCGTGTTGAGAAACACGCGGATGAAACAGGAGCGCGGCAACTGAGGGACCCGGTGCAGCCGCACTTCGGCAGAGCGAAAGCCCTTCGTCGCTTGGGGCACCGCGATCGGTGCCGAGACGAAGCGGCCGACCGGATTGGTCAGCCCGACCGGCATGAGGCATCCGCCACGAACATATTCATAGCCGAAGCGGTTCATATCGAGCGTATCGCGCACCGCGTAGCTCCACGGCGTCAGCGCGGAATCGAGGTCTGCAGGCAGTCCGTCGGGATGGTCCTGCTGCCAGCGCCACCAGAGCCGGTCGATGTTGGCGTGCACCGGCCAGAAGATCGGGTCGTAGGAGGCGGTGAGGTTTGAGAACATGTCCCCGAACTGCGGCTCGGAGTAGAGATCGTCGCGCTGGTGGAACTTGCGGCCGGCAACACGCACTGCGCTGTTGCGGTCGGCGGGAGCGTCGGTCTTGAACGCGGGGTTCATGCCCCCGGTCCATATATGCATGGTGTTGTGCGGGTTCTGGTCCAGGAAACCGAAGCTGTCGACATAAAGGCTGCCGCCGCCGAAATCACGGAATGTGCGCAGAGAAAGGATCTCGTCGATATCTTCTTTTGCCGGGTAGTGGTAGTTGATGACGGTGTTGATCGTGCCTTTGCCGAACTGGCCGGAATAGCGTAGCGGGTACCACAGCGAATTGGCCTCGAGTAGAGCGTCGATCAGCCTTTTGCGGTTCTCGCCCTCCACATAATCCTTGCCGCATGCCTTGCTGACCGCATCGTAGACTTGCGTCGGATTGGCCCAGAGCTGGCCGACCAGCGCGTCTATCTTGGCGGGGAATCCGTGATCGCGCAGGAAACGCGCCGCGGCCTCGGTGAGAAAACCCTTGAAGGCATCGGGAAGGATCGCGCCGTTGGCCGGATCCTCGGGCTTGTAGCGCTCGGCCGGGAAATCCCACCACGGCATGGTCACATCCGGGCAGAAGTCCTGCAGTGCCTGCTCGAATTCATAGAGGTACACGCGATGCCACGGCAGGAAGCGTTCCCAGCCATGCTGGCAGTGGTTCTGGTGGATCAGGGCCAGATTGTTGTAGCTGCGTTTGTCGCCAACCCATTTGTTGAGCTTGTAAAGCTCGCGAAATGCATAGCGTAGCCGCTCCTTCTGCGGGTCGCCAAGCACATCGACATCCATTCGCTGGCGCAACTCGCCCTTGGCATAGCGCCATGCCGCCGGATCGGATGCCGGGCCGAAGACGGGACCCGGCAGTCCCTTGACCTCGACGCGGGCCTCGGTCGCCACACTTACCTCGCCGGCGAGCGCAATCGACTCGACCAGTTCTCCGGGGCATCCTTCCTCGATCCAGGTTTCGATCCGATCGATATCCTCGTCGGCGACCGGCGAACCACCCCAGGGCAGTCGGGGGAATTGCTTGCCGTCGAACGGCGGCAGTCCGCGCAACCCTCGGATCAGCGCCGAGCGAGCGCCGCGCCCCTTGGCATCGCTGTCGCCACAACATGTGGTCGAGAGCGGCGCGATCAGCGGCGTACCGTGCAACTGGAGCGTCAGGAATTCCGGCAGCGTCAACCCCGTCAGGCTGCCGGGTCCCTCGTTGCCGCCCGCGGCGGCGAGGATTGCTTGGACGTCGCCCCAGGTGAACGGGGCGGCAGATTTTGGCTGCGCCTCATTTACCGCCATCTTGGGCCCCCATCGGCATCTGCATCTGCATCCCAACTTGCAGGGTTGTATCGCCCACCTGGTCGGGCAGCACCACGGCAACATTCTGCATCATGCCCTGGTCCTCGTGGTCGAGGATGTGGCAGTGAAGCACGTATTCGCCAATGTAGCGTTCGTAGCGGGTACGGATCTTGATTGTGTAGATACCCGAGAAACCAGCGGGTAGACTTTGCGGGATCAGGCTCTTGATCCACAGCGTATCTTTCCACACGCCTTTGAGCCCTTGATATTGTGGGTCGTAAGGCTCACCGCCGGCGTCATCTATCGCGTCTGGAGCGCTCACGTCCTTACCATTGGGGTCCGTGATTGAGACGATCTGGAACGGATTGACATGAATATGAAATGGGTGGCTCACGAAATGCGACTGGAGCGTCCATTCCTGCGCCTTCCCCAAAGGCAGATAACGGTCAATACGCGTGGGGTCGTAGGGCCTCGCGTCCGCCGTATTGAGCGTGTTGGCGACCTCGAACTTGGTGTTGGGCGTCGTCGTGTCGATGAAGAAGGTCAGTTCCTGCGTGCCATTGCCCTTCACTTCATCGTCGGTGACATCGGGGTGCGGCGTAAAGCTTGTCAACTTCATCCCGGCCTGCAGATCGGCTACCACCGTCGGTTTGACGTCGGCGGGCATATTGGCCTCGGCCAATGCAATCAGCTTGCGGTTGACATAGGCCTGCACATTGTCAACTGGCGTTCCCGGCGCCACATCGACCAGCGCCAGCAGTTGCGGTCCCACGTCGAGGCCGCTGACGACACCCGATTTCGGTGCGGAGGAGTCGATCACGCAATAACGTCCGGCTTCCGGAAAGACAACCAGCGCGTCAAACCGATAGCCAGGCTGAAACGTCGCAAGTTTGGTCGGCTGTGCCGCCGCCATCGTCAGTCCATCGGCTGCGATCAGCGTGTAAGGTACTGGCGTGGTGCTGCACGTATCCTTGATGAACGCTGCGCTGGTGTCGGGATTGACCAGCGTTTTCACGCCCGGCTTCAGCTTTCCGTCAAGTACCTTGAAGAATTGCAGGCTGATCGTGTCGCGCACGCCGGCATGGATCATCCGCCAGCGTTCGATCTGGCCCTGCGTCGCCTTCAGCGGTTCGTTGGGATTGAACACCTTGCCATTGAGTGAGGTGTAACGCCCCGAAGCGGGCCAGGTGCCCGGTCCGAATTGGTCATAGCCCTCGATGCCCCCGACGTCGCCCGGGTCGCAAAGATAACGGCCGTTGACGTCCTGTTTGATCGGGCCAAGATCTCCCGGTTTTGCCGCCGGAGCGCGGCAGGCATACTGGATCTGCTGCATCACCAGTACTCGCTCGGGGATCGCTGAAGCAGGGATCAGCGTATCGATGTCGCCATGCGCATTCGGGGTTGGAAAGCGGTTGCCGCGGATGATCAGCGCTCCGGCCATGCCGCTTGACACCTGCAGCGCTGTCGAGCCGTGACGGTGCGTATGATACCAGAAGGTGCCCGACGGATGGTCCGATGGAATATTGTACTCGTATGTAAACTTCGTTTGCGGGTTGATCGAGAGCAGCACGTTGTCGCTGTTTCCCGACGGGCTCACCCACAGCCCGTGGGTGTGAAGATTGGTTCCGTTGAAGCAGTGTGGGATATCGGGCATCTGTCCGGCGGGCATGCAGCCGGGATCGCCGGGCTGAGGCCCTGCCGGCAATTGATTGTCGAGGGTGATGCGCACCGTGTCGCCCGGGGTCGCCTCGATCGTTGGAGAGACATAGGGAGCGTTGGGATCAACGCCCTTGCCGGTGTAGCCGCGCAGGTGAACCTTGTCGTACCCGCCCGTGGATGGGTTGTAGATCTGGTTGTCGATATAGTTGATCTTGAGATCGAGCAGTCGGTCGCCGCGCACCGGCGCGGTGTTGCCGGGCAATGGCGCAGCGGGGGCGAGCCCCGTCAGCGCAGGCTTTGCAATCGGCGCGCGTTCGTCCTGCAGCACCGGGGGATTGAGGATATCGGCCGCTGCGGGCAATGCCGCCATCGCCCCCAGGCCACCGCCGAAGACAGCCGCAAAAAAACGTGCACGCACCATCGATCCGCCACGCGACATGGGCAGCCCTCCGCCTTGACTCTAGATTGTGCTCGAAAAGGATAGTGCGCTCGATCCGAAAACATGTCCAGATCGATAAACTGGAATTTTAAGAAATTTACTTCACCAAAACTGTAAGAATGTATCTACGATCAGATTTATACGAATCCTGGCGGCTCCTGTTAATTTTGTTATATTTGTGACAAGCTAACATGCGATAGGCGATCAATCTATCAAAGAATTGGTCCATGCAAAATCACAGTTGTGTGCAGGATCCACACATAACCATTCCGATATTGCCGAGACTGCGCGAGAGATGGCACTTCTTTGAAGCACGTGGCAATGCATCAATGCATCACTGCGTCGATGGTCAAAGCAACACCAATGTCAACGCGGGTGCGGCATCCCCGGCCTTGGGGATATCGGTCCCGACGGAGCCGCTGCCGAAATAGTAGACCAGCAGCAAAGAGCTCCCCCAATTGAAATCATATGAATAGCCATTCCAGTTGATCGTCGCCGGGGGCGGCCCAGACTGCTGAAATTCGAAGGCGGCATGACTTCCGTTTCGGGCCAGCCCTCAAGGCTGCCAAGGGCTCGGTGGTGCTGATGTCGGGCAGTTCCGCGCTTTTCCCCAAGGTCTCCTATGCCGTGGTTTGCACGATCAATGCGGCCATCATCGCCCTGGCGAAGGCACTCTCCGACCGGGGCATTGCCGACGGGGTGCAGGTGAACAGCGTCCTGCCCGGTCCGGTCATGACCGGTCGGCCTCGCTCCTATCTCGAACATTTGGCGCCGCTTTCACGGCATGTCGGTCGAGGAAGCCACTGAAAAGTTCCCGCACGAGGCGCAGATCGCGCGCTATCGCGAGCCTGAAGAGATCACCAAAAATCGCAAAACGCTCTTGATGCCAACGCGCCAACTCGAAAATCGGCTCCAATCCGAATGCCTTTTGCTTTAGGTTTTGAACTCGATGAGATCGCTGTACACAGCGTTGCCATCGGCGCCGAACAGCGGGATCTGGAACCCACCGGGTCTGGCCGTTGGCACGACAATGAAATCGGCGGGCATTGGAATTCCCAACGCACCAGTAAATGCCAACGGCATAGCCTGTGTCGTCATGCGGGGGTCCAGGCGTCCGAAGCATCGGTCGCGCCATTGCGCGTCGCGGCCACCCCTTGAGAGATCCCAGCTTAGGAAATCAACCGGCGTCCAGCCCCGATCGTCAATCCAGGCCTCGGCCCAATAATGATTGGCCGGTGCCGGGCGATAGAGCATATAGCCTCCCGTCAGCCGGGCCGGGATATTGTTCGCACGGCACAATGCCACGAAGAGCGCAGAGGCGAGCTGGCAGTCGCACAATCCGGCTTCCAAAGCCCAGTCGCACGGCTGTCGAACATCAATTTGGTCATAGTGGATAAGCCCGATGAGGAACTCGTCGAGTATGAAATCCCAGAAAGAATGGAGAGCTTCTTCTGAAGTGCGCGCCCGCTCCGCCAGCGATCGCGCGAGCGCTTTGATGCGTTCCGTCACGACGATCAAGCCCTCGTTGGGGCGGAGATAAAGCTCAAACTCCTTTTCGCTCAATTGTTCGGTGGTGCCTTCAGGTCTGCGAAGGGCCTTGAACGAAAGTTCTGCGCCAAACGTCAGGTCGCCCGGTCTCAGCGCGGAGACCCGGGCTTCGAGGCGCCCGGCACTAACGTGCAAGCTTATGTCTCCGGCTGCTTCCGCGAACGGCGAAATCACAAGGTCGACGAGATGGGGACTCGCGAGCGGGAGCGGCATTCGCAGACGCGCGCGCTCGGCCCCCTCGCGTATATGGAAGCTTCGCCGAAAAACGACTTTGTAGGTCTCGCTTTCACCCAGGGAGGCGAGATCGTCTGTCAACCTTCGCTCAGTGGTGACATATCGGTCGGCCCAGAATGCATCACGTTCGTTCACGCCGGCCCATTTGAGGAAGTTGGTGACCTCGACCGGGTCAAACATTCGCCCCTGGTCACTGTGCCTGACACCAAGCCCGATATCTATCCAACCCTCAAGCGCCTCGCGCGTCGCAGCCTCAGCCAGCGAAAGATCCGCTTCGTGGGCCCAACCCTTCAATATCAGCATATCGACGATGAATTGTTCCGGGAAATTTCGATAATGATCGCGAAAAGAAATGCCACGCATCATCGCGTTCTATTTCCGGTCCTCGGTCGGCGCCATTCGCCGAGCTTTTCTCGCTCAAGGAACAATGGACGCTCGGCCGCGTCAACCCCCCGCTGCACAGTGCCGGCTACGCATTCCGGCTACGTGGAAGATACGCATAAACGTCACTTAGATTTTGCACTTCGTGCCTATGGCGTAGAGGATTGTTGGCCGGAGTTCCTGGCTTGCCATCAACGTCTCTTTCGAGCATTGCATCTAATTCTGTGGTTGTAAAAGAGGGGCGCCCAGTGTGAAAGTTGGCCAGGTGACCTTGAGCCGTTTGTGCTTGGTTACGACATCGCCATGCGCCGGAGGACTCACTTGCCTACATCGCAAATAGCTGCACAATCTTGTGCGCAAGTCGATCAGGGTCGACAGGATCCCGCAGGCTACCAAAAACGCGGGATCCACAGTAGCTGAATTACCTGTCTGTGGGCGCGGGCAAAAATATGTCGGAGGTTGTGTCAAAGCTCGGACCAGAAGGTGCCGATCTCAAAGAAGAACGATTTGTGCCATCGAGGATTGCCTGGAGTGTTGCCTAAAAAATAGGCGCCGCCTCCATTTACCGCAATGCTTTTTTCTTTATCCTGTTACTAGAGCAACATCGAAGGTTTTGTTAAGTGGCGAAGCGCCTGAGGCTATTCATCAAAGGTAATGTCGACGTCCACGATTCCTTACATTCATGCAGAGTCGGTGGCCAATTGCTTTGGAACGGCGTCAATGACATATTGAGGCAGAGCCATCCTGGGGTTACGGCCCGCATCCGACATGAAACGTGGACGCGCTCGGATTCTCTCGTGTCGAGCACGGGTGAAGTTCCTGAGGCGGTATCTGAGCGCGACCTGCCTTTGGGCGTTTATCCCGCTGCGAGCCAGTTTAGTCGCGCCGTTTTCGAGACACCGGTAGACGCCGTCGTCCTCTCGCTCTTGCCGGACATAGCCACGGGTTTAGTGCGGCACAAGCAGAAGGGATTTCTGTTCTACGCCGCCGATTTCAATAGCTGGGCCGCGGAGGATCGTGGTTGGTTGAAATCCGACTTTACTCCGACGGGTTTCCTCGACCTTGAAACTTCCATGGCCAACCTCGAGGCGATCGTCGATGAAATCCGCAAGCATAACGACGTGCCGATCCTGGTCTATAATGTCTCGCCCGTTATCCCGGGCGAGAGAATCCACTGCTATCAGGGCCTGGATGAGACGTTTGCCAACCGCATTCGCCGCTTTAACCTTGGTCTGGTGAGGCTATCCGAGCGTACGGGCATCTCAATTGTCGATGTCGATACGTTGATGGCGTGTCACGGCGCGGACACGATGAAGCTGGATGCTTTTCATTTGACGCCCCAGGCCTATCGCCTTGTGGCCGAGGAGGTCGTCCGCATCCTGGACGATCTCGGAGTCCTTGAGAATTTGCACGAGGGGAGACCGCTTTGACTATGCGAGTGAGCGTCGTCATCCGATCGAAGGACGAGGCTGACAGGCTGAGGCTGACTCTATCATCTCTGGCCTGCCAGACCGAACGGCCGGAAGTCGTCGTCGTAAACGACGGCTCGACCGATCATACCGCGGATGTCGTTGCAGCGGCAGCGGGCGATCTCGACATCATCGCCATCCATCACGCCGCCCCGGCGGGGAGATCTGGCGCAGCAAATGTTGGCGCGGCCCGCGCGACCGGCGAAATCGTTCTCTTTCTCGATGGCGATACGCTGGCCGCCCCTGATCTCGTGGCCCAGCATCTCTCCAAACATATCGGGCAGGACAATTTGGTGGTGCGCGGCGAGACGTGGCACCTGCGCGGCACTCGCCCTTTCCTTGACCCGGAGACGGGTTCTCCAAGAGCGGGCGAGGAGGCAAAAGTCGCCCGGATGCCGCCTGCGGAATTTGCACGGGCACTCGTGACTCGCCGGAAAATCGCCGAGGCCTTTGAGGAGATCGATGGCAGCGCCCAGCCAGGCATTTACCCAGGCTATGGCCCGCGACGTCTCTTCGAGCTTGAAATGGAGGCGCTGAACAATGCCCCCGAATGCAAGGTCCTGTGGGCGGCGGCGTCAGGCTCGAACCAATCGCTGCGCCGCGACGCTTTTCTGGCTGTTGGCGGCTTTCATCCCAATCTCAGCATCAATGAACATCGCGAGCTCGCTCTGCGCCTCACGCAAAACGGCTGCCGGATGACGGGAACGCCAGCGCGCACCTACCACATGATCCATCGTAGCGGCTGGCGCGATCCGCTCCACGAAAAGGACTGGGAAGACACTTTCTACGCCGAGCATCCCACAGCTGAAGTAGCGTTGATGCCGATTCTTTGGGCGAGCCTTGGGGACAGTTCGATCCCCGAAGCTGGACGTATCCATTCCCTTCCTGCGCTCGAGGCGGCTGCGGCGCGCTGTGCTTCGTTGACGAGCCGTGAAGCTGTCAGGAGTGCTCACATGAAATGGTCATTAGGTTCACCATGACGGTCATCCCACTTTACGCCTACATGGCCACTTCCGAGCACGCAGCCGTGAGGAGCGCAGCAAGGGCTATCGTGGACGCCCTCGCCGAGGCCGCCGGAACGCCGGCGATCTGCGAACCCGTCTTCGTGGCCAGTTTGGAGGCACTTGCGCAAAGTCCGCCCGGCAGTATTCGTCTCGCCTCGCTGCTGCCGGAGATCGACCACGTCGATGATGTCTGGGATGGGGTACAGGCACGGCTCCGGGCTTCTTTTGAAAATCTGGCTGCGGCTGGAAATCCGCTTTTCATCTGTACGGTAGTCCGTCTCGCGGGTGATGGGGAGGACGCTGACCTCTTGTATCGCCGCCGCGTACGTATTCGACGGCTCGACCTTCTGGCGGCCGAACTCTCGCGGGAGACCGGCGCCTTCGTCATCGACCTGGACCGGGTGATCGCCGATATCGGCGGGCGCAATCTGCAGACTGACTATAGGCTCAACTCCGAAGCCGCCGCATTTGTTGCTGGACACGCGATTGCCGTCGGGCTCATTGTCAACGGTCTGGATGAGATTGTACCCTTCGAACTCCAGGATAAGGTACGTGAGATTCTGATGCAGAAGAACGTGGGCCCAGCGGCACCCCCAAGCCTTGTGCCAGCCAATGTAATGGCGTTCGGGAGGGGGCGGCGCAGGCAGAACGTTGTCACAATAACGGATTCCGACGGTGGCAGCCAAGTGGGGCGCCTGTTGCGTCAGGCACTGAAGCGTGAGATCGCTCCCAGCGAGGCATTAGCCAAGCTGATGAGTGCCGTCCGCAGCAGGGGAGCAGTCGAGAGCGGCACACTTCTTGCCTCTGCTTTCCTGCGCATGGTACGGAGCAATCGGCGATGAGTGAGCACCTCGGCGCTCTACGCCGTATGATGTTGATACGCGCCTTCGAGACAGCACTGGCAAAGCGGCGCGACCATGGCTTCCAGCTCCTTTCCACTGGCGAGGAGGCTGTTGCTGTTGGACTTGCCGACGCACTGGAGCGGGGCGACCAGCTCCTCACTGGCGGGCGATCCATCGGTCCCGCCATCGCGCGTGGCGTCGATCCCCGGCGGGCAATGGCCGAACTTCTCGCCCGCAGCACGGGCGTCAATCAAGGGCGCGGCGGCCGCGGCCATCTGGCGGATCCCCAGTCCGGATTCTTCGGCGCCCATGCCGTGGTGGCTGGCAATATCAGCATCGCAGCGGGCGTCGCACTCGCGCGGAAAATGGAAGGGCAGGGCGGTATAGTTGCCATTCTGTTCGGAGATGGGGCCGCTGGGGCCGGAGCGCTTCACGAGACGCTGAACATAGCGGCTCTCTGGAAGTTGCCCCTGCTTTTCGTGTGCAATAATAACCAGCTCTCAGTGTCCACGCCGCGCTTGGCAGCCCTGGCCCCGGCCCGTATTTCCGACATAGCGCTTGCTTTTGGCCTTCCGGCGCAAACAATTGACGGGATGGATATAACGGCAACTACGGCGGCATTCGGGGAAGCAGCGCAGCATGTGCGTGCCGGGAAGGGCCCTGCTTTTGTCGAATGCGAATCCATTCGTCTTCGATCCCATTCCACTACGGCGCGTGAGACACGCAGTCGCGAGGAACTCGCCCGACTGTGGGAACTTTGTCCAATCGAGAAGCAAATAGCCAGGCTGGCGCTCAGTGCCGAGGAAACGAGCGCGCTTCGTGCCGAAGCCGAGCGGGAGGTTGATGCCGCGCTTGCGTTTGCTGAAGCTTCTCCCTTCCCGGATGCCAGCGAGGTGCTTGAGAATGTCGGCTGATGGCGCACCTGCCACGACCAAGATGTTTTTTCGAGAGGCCATCATCAAGTCGCTGCGCGAGGAGATGAGGAGCAATCCTCGTGTGATCGTGCTTGGCCAGGACGTTGGATCCTTCGGTGGCTCGTATAGGGAATTCGACGGGCTGTTCGTCGAATTCGGGCCCGATCGTGTGCGTGACACGCCGGTTGCCGAGGCTGCCTCTGTTGGCATAGGCGCGGGAGCGGCTGCGGCGGGATATCGCCCGCTGGTCAGCATCACCTACATGGACTTCACCATGTTGGGCTTCGATCCCCTTATCAACTATGCGGCCAAGCTTCGGTACAAGACCGGTGGCCTGCTTTCGGCGCCGCTGGTTGTCAAGACCACCGCGGGTGCCCTCGGTCAGGGAGTGGCCCATTCGCAGTGCATCGAGGCTTGGTTGATGAGCGTGCCGGGGCTTAAGGTCGTGGCCCCGTCGACGCCGGCGGATGCCTATGGCCTCATGAAGGCAGCATTACGGTCGGAAGGCCCTGTGGTCTATATCGACCACAAAAGGCTTTTCCCTGTCCCCGGGGAGGTACCCGTTGCTGAAACCGTCATTCCGTTTGGCAAGGCGATCATCCGCCGCAGCGGAACGGATCTGACGATTGCCACGCACGGCTTTATGGCGCGGGTAGTGCTCGAGGCGGCTCAGAAGCTGGAGGAATCAGGCTTCTCCTGCGAGGTCATCGACCTGCGCAGCCTTGCGCCGCTCGACGTCGAGACTGTGGCTGGATCGGTGAAGCGCACCGGTTTGCTTCTCACCGTTGAAGAGGGCCAATTGACTTGCGGCGTCGGCGTCGAGGTTGCCGCTCGTGTCACGGAGCGCATCGGATATCACCCGAGCGCCCGGCTCGGCGCCCTGCCTGCGCCCGTTTCTTCCAATCCGGTCCTGGAAGCGGCTTGTATCCCGGACGCTGCACGTGTCATGTCGGCTGCCCGAGCGCTGGCAAATGAACGTCGTCCCATCGAGATTCGGTGAAGGCGATCGGAGACTCCTCGTTCACACCCATACTGTCTTTTTTGGAGAGCTTCTTCAAATGATCTATCAATTGACTGTGCCTGCTGCCGTCAAGGGCGTCGATGAAATCCGAGTGCTGGAATGGCATGGCGATGTGGGCCGCAGCTTTGCCAAGGGCGAGTTGATCGTCGAACTCGAGACCCATAAGGCGGTGGTGGAGGTTCGAGCGGGGCAGTCAGGCGTGCTGCGCCGTGTGCTTGCCGAGGCTGGGGACTGGAAGGAAATTGGCCTCGCGCTGGCCGTATTCAGCGACTCAGTGGACGAGTCGGCGCCTGCCGACGATAAAGATCTCGCCGAATTGGCTGTTGATTTCGAGGTGACCTGACAAAGTGCCACACTCGCCTGGCGCGCGGTGAAACGCCGAAGGGCTTGCAATAAGAGCTAGCAGATCTCAATATAACTAAGTAGTATTCAGACGCCTTGAGACCGGAGATCTGTATGAATTGGCTCGGAAAGGCCCTATTTCTACTTACTAATATTGGCGTTGCTATATTCGGCCTGATCCTGATCGCCGGAGGGGCGTGGTTGCTGGCAATCGGGGGCTCCCCCTACTATGTCGCCGCCGGCCTGCTCCTACTCGTTTCATCCGTCTTAATGGCGCGTCGCAGTGGCTTGGCACTGTGGGTGTATGCCATCCTGTTGCTCGGCACTCTGGTCTGGGCTGTTTGGGAGGTCGGCTTCGACTTCTGGGCGCTTGTGCCGCGCGGGGATATCTTCGTACTTCTCGGTCTCTGGTTCTTGCTGCCTTTCATGGTGAGGCAGCTGAATTCCGGCGCCCTATCTTCAAATGCTGCGAAGACAGCACCGCTCATTGTGGCTCTTGTAGCAAGCTTCGGCGTCTTGCTTGCTTCATTGCTCCAGGACCCCCACGAAATCGCAGGTGTACTTCCGCCGGCGGATCCGTCCAACCCGCAGGCCGCCGACTCGCGCGAAATGCCTGACGCCGACTGGCGATCCTATGGACGGACACAATTCGGCAATCGTTTCTCGCCGCTGGCCGATATCACGCCAAAGAATGTCGCGAACCTGAAAGTGGCGTGGACATTTCGCACGGGCGATCTCAAAGGTCCGGATGATCCCACCGAGACGACCGACGAAGTCACTCCGATCAAAATCAACGATACGCTTTTTCTTTGCTCGCCCCACCAGATCGCGTTTGCGCTCAATGCCGCAAATGGCACACTCAAGTGGAAGTTCGACCCCAAGATCGTCTTCAACCGTGCCTTCCAGCACATGACCTGCCGCGGTGTATCCTATTTCGAAACACCTCCGGGAGAGGTGCGTCCGGATAGCTCCGCTGGCCCGGCCGACTGCCCCGCCCGCATATTCCTGCCGACGAATGACGGACGCTTGTTTGCGCTGGATGCTTCCAGCGGCATTCCGTGCCCGGGTTTTGGCGACAAGGGTGCAATAAATCTCAAGGAGGGCATGAGTGTTACAACCAATGGCTTCTATGAAGCTACCTCGCCGCCGGTCGTAACCTCAAAGGCGGTTATCGTCGCCGGTGCCGTGATAGACAACTATTCCACCAAGGAGCCCTCCGGTGTAATTCGCGCCTTCGACGTGTACACGGGCCGGCTGCTCTGGGCCTTCGATCCGGGTAATCCCGATCCCAATCAACCGGCGTCGGAGACACATCAATACGTCGCCAATTCGCCAAACTCCTGGACTATCTCCGCTTATGACGCGAAGTTGGGCCTGATTTACATTCCGACCGGCGTGCAGACTCCCGATAGCTGGGGCGGCAACCGCACGCCGGATGCCGAACGCTATTCAAGTTCGTTGCTGGCGCTCCATGCGGATACCGGAAAACTGGCGTGGTCCTATCAAACCGTCCACCACGATTTGTGGGACATGGATCTGCCGGCCCAGCCAAGCCTCGTTGACATCAAGGGGCCCGACGGCGATGTGGTGCCGGCGATCTATGCCCCGGCGAAGACAGGTGACATCTTCGTGCTCGATCGGCGCGACGGCAAGCCTATCGTTGCAGCTCCGGAATTGGCGGCACCGCAGGATCCGGCACCTGGCGATCATACCTCGCCCACACAACCTGCTTCGGAGCTTACCTTCCGACCCAAGGCGAAACTGACGGGTGCCGATATGTGGGGTATCACCCCCGTGGATCAACTTGCCTGCAGGATTATCTATCAGCGATTGCGTTATGACGGCCCCTTCACGCCGCCGTCCCTGAAAGGCTCCCTGGTGTTCCCCGGTAGCCTCGGCATCTTCGAGTGGGGCGGCATAGCCGTCGATCCGACGCGCCAGATTGCGATAGCCAATCCGATCTCAGTTGCCTTCGTTTCGCGCCTTATTCCGCGAAGTGAGAGCAATCCGGACAAGCCCGGACCGAGCGATTTGCCGGGCTCGGAGATTGGCATTCAACCCCAGTTTGGCGTTCCCTTTGGCCTTAAGCTAGGCCCGCTGCTATCACCGCTGGGTCTACCGTGCAATCAGCCGCCCTGGGGCTTCATTGCGGGCATCGACCTGCGTACTCACAAGATCATCTGGAAGCTTCGAAATGGCACGGTACGGGACAGCACGAGATTTCCCCTGCCATTCAAGCTGGGAGTGCCTGCGCTCGGGGGCCCGATCGTTACCGCGGGCGGCGTTGCATTTATGACCGGCACCATGGACGCCTATATTCGAGCCTATGACGTCAGCACCGGCGAGAAAATCTGGGAAGATCGGCTACCCGCCGGTGGCCAATCCACACCGATGACCTACAAGGCGGACGGGAAACAGTTCGTCATCACGGCAGCAGGCGGCCATGGTTCCTTCGGCACCAAATTCGGTGACTACATAATTGCATATAGCTTACCCTAGGGTGCCTCTTCACGAGCTTCGCTGATCCAGAGCGGACGGTCGAGACGGCCCCTAAGGTGACTTACCTTCGGATTGAAACACCAAGAATCGTAAAATGCTTTTGATGCCAATGCGCTAGCTTGAAGATGCGCGTCCGCGGACTTCGGATCAGGCTGTGGCCCTGCCTATGGTATTGGCGATGTGGCTGGGCCGAGTCAAAGCTGCCATGTTGTGGGGACCTCAGACTGTTTTGAGGCATGTCACTGGTAGGCGGTCTTACCCTGTCAATTGGCATGAAAGCAGTGAGTAAATTATCTAGTAGCTCTGTATAAATTTTTTGCTATGAGGTTGGTCTCTATGGCACAAAGCAATATAAATGAATATTTGAATTTATTTTTACGATAGACGTTGCGTCATGCCAATTATTGGCATTGCTCTACCTCATTTGGATGGCGCAACCCCTTATCAAAAGTAGGCATGCCTTTAAGATTGCGATTTTTGGCGGACATTTTCTCTCAATATTGCTCTAGAAAACACCCGCAATAATGACTTATCTTTTTTTTGATGATATCGCACTCTATCGAGGAAGGTTGTTGGGCTCCCAAGATGATTTTAGAATTCAGATTGCCAAAGATTAGCCCGCACATGTCGGGCGCGACCGTGGAATTTCTTCACTCACAGGCTGCGGCCCTGAAGGTTGGCGCCAAAATTATGGATATCAGCGTCGATCTTGGCGGCGCCTTTACGCAGGATTGTCCGCCAGTTTCTTACTATCGCTTTGTGATGCGCGAGCCCGCATTTTTGCGGGAGATCAAGGTGGCTCCCGGACAGCTTTGTGCCGTCGATGAGTTGTTGGCGGTATTCAGCACCGAACCGCAGGAAAGTCTGGATCAATCGGCGACGCGAGGCGTACGGACGACGGTAGCCGGTATTATGCATTATCCTGGCATGTGGTCGGGTGGCGCGTCATGAGCAGCCTTGCATTGCATTTGGGTCCGCTGTCCGTGGACGGCCATAAGATCTTCCGGTCAGGCGTGCACTGGCTTTGCGCGCAGGGAGAGGAAGTCCGCGCCAATCAAGTCATAGGCTTCTGCAATATTTCCTTACAGCCGTCTGGCCTGAGGCTGAGCGGCCCGCCTCCGTTCGCGGAGGAGCAGGAACTACAGATAGCTTTTGCACCACGCCTTCCGGGACGAATTTTTATCAACTCGGATTTGCTTCGCGGTGGCTATCTGAGCATGCATAGCGTCGAAACCTGGAACGCGGACGACATTGTCGCACATCTGGAAACGGGCGTCGAAGTCGAGCAGGAAGGTGTCGGCAAGGTGCGTCTGCTTATGCTGGCGGGACGTAGAATGACAGGTCTTGCCGACCTTCAGCACGCCGGGCTGTTGCCAAGTTGGCATGGCAGAAGCCGTGGCTGGTGGTGTGACGAAGGCGAAACTCCGATCAGTTTGCTGAGCCTTGGTGTTTGCGATGCCGCGGGTGTCGTTACCGGAGATAAGGGCGCATTCCTTGAGACATTCGAGGCGGCGTCACAGGCCGCGCAGATGGTTTATGTTCCGGACCATCCAATAGCGTATACGACGCAGCTGTTGCTCGATCAGTTGAGCCGAACACCGGCGCAGTACAAGGCCATTGCGGCAGACATCCAAGCCGTACTTACCGAAGCAGCGGCAACTTCCTCACCAGACGACCTGGTGTTCGCCGGCACCTTGTTGCAGGCATTGCAGCGATCTCCGATTACGGATTCCTATCCGATTTTTTCAGCATCCGGTTCTGTTCGGCTGGCCCCAGCGGAGGCAATACTTCTATCGCTGGTCGCAGAGCCGCAAACAATTCTGCGGCACAAGAAACTCGGCTACCATCTCAACATTCTGCGCCACTATCAGACGGCGGCTGGCCCAGCCATCCGCGAATGGCTTGGCAGCGCATTCGAGGCGGTCAAACGATCCCTTGATGACATCCGCAGCGACTATGAAAAACTGATTGACACCGTGGCGCGGACGACCGGTGCGAAGCTCGTGATCATAAATCGCATGTCGACGCAGGGCCACGAGGACATCTCAAGCTATGCTCCCTTCGACGCGCCAATGAGCAATACATTGGCCAATATCGCCGCGAAGGAAATGAACCTGATGCTGCATGACATCGCCGAAACGCGCGACATTGCCATCATCGATGTCGACGCCATAGCGGCGGAAATTGGCGGCGCTGAACATTTGCCAGACGCGGTCCATCAGAGCGGTCCGATGCAGGCCATCCTCCGCAATGAAATTCTGCGGGCGCTGGAAGAGATCCGAACTCCGCTCTTGTCGGGCGCAGCGGCGTAGCTGCTTGAGCCCTTTCCTTCGAGCCATTATCGGGGTTGTCGAAGGGCTGACTCTGCGTCAACCTCCTGAAAGCTCACATCTAGAGCAAAATGCGTTCTGGCAGGAGCGGATTTCGAAATTAACCCACTGGGATCAAAAGCATTTTGCGATTCTTGGTGATTTGATCTGAAAGTAAAACGCGCTGGAGCGTGATGGCGTTACGACGGCCCCGGCGATCAGCGATCCAACCTAATGTCATTACGCTGTAGAGAAAAATGCGTTTTAGTCCAATGCGTTAGCTTGGAGACTCGCTTCTGCCTGAACGCATTTTGCTTTGGTTCAGCCCCGCTATCAGTGCTGCTGCCGCCCTGAGGTCTGCCGTGTCCGAGGCCTCGCCGAATTGCCTGTAGATTGGGCGCAGCAGCGCGTGTGCTTCATCGAAACGTGCCTGATTAGCCCAGAGTGCTGCCAAGTCAGTCGCGGCGCGTAATTCCCATGCGCGTGCGCCTTGGTGACGGCTGAGCGCAAGCGAGCGCAGGAGCATGGTCTCAGCGTCGGCGAAAGCAGATGATTGCATTGCGATGGAAAGGCCAGCCTTCACGCGTAACAACTCCGCCAGATAGGAAACGTCGCCATTGGCTTCGACGAGACGGATCGTGCCGTCGATCACGGCCATGCCCTCCGCGAACTCGCCCAGCGCGGAAAGCCCCTGCGCAAGGGAAATGTTGAGACCTGTGGTCAGCACTTCGTAACGCGACTTATGAAGGCTGTTGAGACAAGTGCGAAGGCTTTCTACGCCGCCCCTCGCATCGCCTTGCCGAATGTCCAATTCACCCCGAAAGCCGCGCCCGAGAGCAAGGTAGGGCGTGAGAGAATGAGATTCGGCATGGGCGATCAGGTGGTCGATATGCGTTTGCGCATTGCCCAGGTCGCCTGCCCACAGAAACACGGAAACCGCCCAGTTCAGGACGAAGGAAAGCGTAACCGGGTGGCCCAAGCGGGTGGCATCCTCTATCGTCGCATGCGCCAGCTCCAGCGCTTCAGCGGGATGACCTTGAAGCCAGAGTGTCCGCGCCAGAGCGCCACGGGCCCAATTGTAGTGATCATAGCCGAAATAAATTGCGCTGGTGCGCTGCAGATGCGGCCGAGGCTGCCTTATTGCCTCCATCTCCTGACGGGCGCGCGCAAGATTACCCATGAGGTGAAATGAAATTCCCAGGAGCGAATGGCCCAATGCCGTGCTGCTAGGGTCGTCAATGTCTTCCGACAACGCGTAGCTGCGCTCGGCATAATGCAACGCCATCTTGAAATCCCCGATCCTCAAATGAAACGAGTAAAGGGGACCAAGCACCTTTATTTGGGCCAGCGCATCGCCATGGTGCTCGGCGATTGTCAGGCTTCTGTGCAATGCCAGGCGCGCGGTTTCGCTGTTGCCGCGCGTGAGCATCAGGGACATTCCCAGTGCTGCTTGAAGGCGCATCTCGTCGACGCCGCCGCGCGAGTCGGCGGCGATGGCGGCAATGGCTCGATCAGCCCACTGATGACATTCGGGCAGCAGGGACATGACAAGGAAAATCGGCACCCCGGCAGCGGCCAGCCGCACGCCCAACTCAGTATCGCCATCCGTGCCGAAGCACCACGCCAAAGCGGCGCGGACATTGTTCAGATCCGTAAAGCGGAGCGCTCGCTCGGCTGGGCTGGATAAGAAAGGCCATTCGACGACGGCCTGCTGCGCCCACTGCTGAAAAAAATTGGCATGGTTTGCAGCCGCCTTGGCCGCCTCTATATCATCGAGACAGATTTCCAGGACGTAGGTGCGCGTCGTGTCCAAAAGCCGATAGCGCATCATCGCACCGACGGGTCTGGTCGCGATCATGGACTTGGCGACGAGACTGTCGATTGCCGCGAAAACGAGTGCCTGATCCACGGTCGGGCTCGCTGTGACCGCCAGCGCTGCATCCATTGTAAAATGCCCGACGAAGACGGCGAGCCGACGGAGCACGAACTGTTCCAAATCGGAAAGAAGGCTGTAGCTCCAATCCAATGTAGCGCGCAGGGTTCTGTGCCGCGGCGGCGCCGTGCGAGGACCCACCCATAACAGCGCGAGCCGTTTGTCGAGAAGCTCCGCGGTCTGCTGGAGGCCATATGCCTCGACACGTCGGGCCGCCAGCTCGATCGCGAGCGCCACGCCATCAAGCTTGCGGCAGATATCCCCCAGCACCACTGCCTCGGCATCGCTGACGTTCACATGTGCGCCACCCGCCACTGCGCGTTCCAGAAATAGCTGGATCGCGGGAAAGGTCAGCGCGACCGCCGCCGTCATCGTCGGGTCATCCGGCGGACAGGAGAGCGAATCCAGACGATAGATGTGCTCTGCCTCGACCTGTAGCGCCTCCCGACTTGTCGCCAGAATGTGAACACCTGGCGACGCCATGAAGATGCGGAAAGCCAGGATGGCTACCGCCTCGATGAGATGCTCACAGGTATCGAAAATCAGAAGGATTCGCTTTTCGCGCAAGTGAGCGATCAGGTTGGGCGTTGGATCTTCCGAGTGGACCGTCAGCCCGAGAATCGAAGCCAGCGCCATCGCAACCAGCCGGGGATCGCTCAAGGTGCCAAGATCTACAAAAACGACGCGACCGGCAAAGGCCTCAGACAGCTCCTGCCCAACCGCGACCGCAACCGTGGTCTTGCCGACGCCGCCCGCACCAACGATCGTTACGAAGCGCGAAGCGGTTAATCGTTCAGATATCTTTTCAACATCGCTGGCGCGACCGATCATGGACCGCGGGTGGCTTGGCAGTTTCGCGAACGGAAAGTCGGCGGCGATTGCCGCTGGTTCATGAGCCTGATTGCCCTCTCGCGAAACCGGCGCCACGAAGCAATAGCCCCTGCCCGGGACAGTTACGATGTATCGCGCACCTTCCTGGCCATCGCCCAACGCCTTGCGCAGCGCACTCATATGAAACCGCAAGCTGCCGACCTCCACGTTGAGGTCGAGCCAGACGCGTGACATTAGTTCATTCTTGCCGATGACCTGGTTGGGAGAGGAGATCAAGACAATAAGTAAATCGAGAGCACGCGCACCCAATTCTATGGATGTACTGTCTTTTGTAAGCAATCTCTCGCAGGCGGACAATTTGAAGGGGCCAAATGACAAGCAGCCCTCGATCTGATCCACAGCCATCGCTTTCGCGCCTTGGATATGTTCCTGCATGCAATCGGCAAACTAGCTCAGGTATTTTCTCACATCAAAAACTATCACGATCCGACGTCTCGCTGGCCACGCAGGATCAAAGTCCGCTCGAAAGATCACTCATCAGCGACTTGATGACATCTAATAACATATAACGGGTAGTCCGCTCTTCCCGGGAATAGCTTGGGCGTAGGGAGACCGCCAAACCAAGCTGTGGAGATCCGCGATGCGGGCACGACGAGACTTGGAAATAATCGATCAGGGCCGCCGCCACATCCTGACCGCCGCTGCCATGGGCGTTGCAACCGCGGGCGCCATCGGCCTTCTCTCCGCGCAGGCGGCGCAGCCGAATGAAGGCGAGGAAATTCGTCCGTTCCGGATCAACGTTCCACAAACGGCGCTTGTCGATCTGCGCCGGCGCTTGGCTGCAACCCGTTGGCCCGACCAGGAAACTGTCGCGGATGAATCGCAGGGTGTCCCCTTGGCGACGATGAAACAGCTCATAGCCTATTGGGGTACGGATTACGATTGGCGCAAATGCGAAGGGAGATTGAACGCTCTGCCGCAATTTGTCACTGAGATCGACGGACTGGACATTCACTTCATTCACGCTCGCTCGAAACACGACAAGGCGTTGCCGCTAATAGTCACCCATGGCTGGCCGGGTTCGATCATCGAGCAGATCAAGATCATAGATCCGCTCACCGATCCGACGGCACATGGCGCCGGTGCCGCGGATGCTTTCCACCTCGTCATTCCCTCCCTTCCAGGCTACGGATTCTCACAGAGGCCAACCACGACAGGTTGGGGCCCGGATCGCACCGCGCGGGCCTGGGCCGAGCTGATGAAGCGCCTTGGCTACACACAATTCGTGGCACAGGGCGGGGATCTGGGTGCAGGTGTCTGCACCCAGATGGCCAGGCAGGCGCCACCTGAATTGCTGGGCATCCACACCAATTTCCCCGGAACCATTCCGGCCGACATCGCAAAGGCGCTTCAGGCTGGCGACCCGCCACCATCCACTCTTTCGGCAGACGAGCGGCGTGCCTACGAACAGCTGGCCATCCTGTTCGCGAAGAAGCGCGCCTATGCCCAGATGATGGGGACTCGCCCGCAAACGCTATATGGGTTGGCGGATTCGCCGGCGGGCCTGGCCGCCTGGCTCTTCGACCACGGCGACGGTTACGGGCAGCCGGCTGCGGCGATAACTTCGGCGGTTCTTGGCCGCACCGTCGCCGGACATCCGGCGGGCGATCTCACACGCGACGACGTGCTCGACGACTTCACGCTGTATTGGTTGACGAACACCGCCGTTTCCGCCGCCCGCTACTACTGGGAAAGCCACATCAACCTCTATAATGCCGCCGACGTCTCCATTCCGGCCGGCGTTACCGTTTTTCCCGGCGAAAACTATCAGGCTCCACGCAGCTGGACCGAGCGGGCCTACCACAAGCTCATCTATTTCAACGAGGTCGACAGGGGCGGGCACTACGCGGCCTGGGAACAGCCCGGGCTTTTCAGTGGCGAACTGCGGGCCGCGTTCCGGCCGTTGCGCCAACCGGGCTGAGCCGGCGATCCGCACCGGCCCCCAGCCAGACGCCCTTTGCTGCCGCATCGATCCAGGGGAGAGAATAAGATGGCCTCGTTCGCCAAGATGCTCGCCATAGCCGCAGTCGCCACGGCGTTCGCCACAAACGCTCCAGCCCAAAGCGCCTCGAATTCTGACCAGATCGAGCATCACATGGTGAAGATCGAAGGCACGCGCTTCCACTATGTAACAGCGGGAAGCGGCGATCCTGTCCTGCTCATCCCGGGTTGGCCCGAAAGCTGGATCGCCTGGCGCAAGGTCGTCCCCCTCCTGGTCCATGCAGGCCGACGCGTCGTCATCCTCGATCCGCGCGGCATCGGTGAAAGCGAGAAGGCAATCGGCGGCTACGATCTCGACACCGCCGCACGCGACCTGCACGAATTTCTAGCAGTGACCCAACTCGCGCCGTCTGGAGGCATTGACATCGTCGCCCACGATATCGGGTCCTGGATCGCCCAGGCCCACGCAGTGGAATATCCGGCCGACGTCAAGCGACTGGTGCTAACCGAAGTGCTGATTCCGGGCTTGATACCGCCGCCGCCGGGGGCGACGCCGCCCGATGCCACGAACCTGAAGAGCTGGCAGTTCTCGTTCAATCGACTGAACGATCTGCCGGAGACCCTGGTCCAAGGACATGAGCGAGCCTACCTGACCTGGATCTACGCGACCAAGAGCACGCGTACCTACGCCATCGATCCGGCTGCCATTGACGAATACACGCGTCAATATTCTGCGCCAGGCGCGATGCGTGCCGGCTTCGACTGGTACCGGGCGAATTTCGATGACGCGGGTATCGCGCAGGCGAAGGCACGTGCCACCAAGCGTCTGACGATGCCGGTTCTGGCGCTCGGCGGATCCGACGGGGTGGGCGATGCGCTGCGCGCGACCATCGCTTCCACCGCTGACCACATACAGGGTGGCGCCATCGGCCCGGGCTGCGGTCACTTCCTGCCGGAAGAGTGTCCTGATGAATTGACCGCGGCGATCCTGAAATTTTGGCAGGCGACGCCGCCGATGAAGTGAATGGTACGAGCGCGTGGCTTGCACCGCCCACGCCTTCCGATCGTATCCCCGCCGAAGTCGGGCCGACGGGTTCGGCCTCGGCGCAATGACATCCCAAGAAAGAATCAGCGCCATGTCCTCTTCCGAACAGCCGAACATGACAAGATCGCAAGGCAAGGTGATCTACACTGCCAAGACACGCACCACGGGCGGCCGCGAGAACGGCCAGTCGCGCAGTTCCGACGGCCGGCTTGATGTCATGCTCTCGCTTCCCGGTTCGCCGCGCATGGGGACCAATCCCGAGCAGCTTTTCGCGGCCGGCTGGTCGGCCTGCTTCGAAAGCGCGATCGGGATCACCGCCCAGAGGCGGAGAATTTCGATTCCCGAGATCACGATCGATGCCGAAATCGACCTGCATCTGGCGGACGGGGAGTATTTCATCAGCGGGCGCCTCAACGTCAGCCTGCCTGGCCTGGACCGCGACATCGCCCTGTCGCTGATCAAGGATGCCGAACGCATCTGCACATATTCGAAGGCCGTGCGCGGCAACGTCGACGCTTCCTTCAACCTCGTCTGAGCCTGCAGGACCGCACGAGGCGCAAGTTGACGAGCGTGCCGCTGACCCCATTCAAGCCGTTGGACAACATCCGAAGCTGTTTGGCCTGGCCGTCGAGCCTTCGTGAACGGAAATCATCCCTTCGATTCCCGCAGCCAGACCAGCATTTCCCCCGGTTCCCGATTGTCCCATGCGAAGTAGGGCACAGCCTTCAAGTCCGCCGAGGTCCTGCGAGGTGGCGTGGAACGATAGAGCCCACCGTTCCAGTCATCTGCGAGTTCGGCTTCGCCTGTCGCCGACAGCGACACGATGCCGCCAAGCACGCCTGGCTCGTCGAGGGTCTTCAGCGCCGTGTCTGCTGGCAGGGCAAGGGCTGACAAGTCCCCGCGATTGTCGACTTCCTCGACACAATAAAGCATCGGCCCTCTTGCCAGGGCTACGCGGCCGAGATCCTGCCGGACATTCGGGTTGGCGTAGATGCGCCGGGCCTCCATCTGGAGGTCGAGCTTCACCGTGTCGCCGCTCTTCCACAGGCGGTCGAGCCTCGCATAGCCGTTCTCGCTTGCCGCGGACAGGTCGACAGGCTCGCCGTTCACGCTGAGGCTCGCCTTCCGGCACCAGCCGGGAATGCGAAGATACAGCTTGAAGTGGAGCGGGGCTTCAGTCTCCACGGCAATCGCGATGGCGCCGTCCCAGGGATAGCGGCTCTCCTGGGTCAGCGTCACCTTGCCACCGGCCACCTCGAAGCGGCCCCTGTTGTCGCCATAGAGATGCACGGCGATCGCATCTTCCGACTGGCCGTAGAAATAGCTCCCGACGGAGGCCACCATGCGCCCGATATTGGGAGGGCAGCACGGGCAGCGATGCCAGATCCAGCGATGGTGCCTGCCACGGCTCTCCAGCGGATTTTCGTAGAAGAAGCGGGAGCCATCCAGCGACAGGCCGGAGATCGAGCCGTTGTAGAGCGCCTGCTCCATCACGTCGGCATAGCGCGCATTGGGGCCCATGCCGAGCATGCGGCTCGCCCAGAACACCAGGGCGACGGCGGCGCAGGTTTCCGCATAGGCCGTATCGTTGGGCAGATCATAGTCGGCGGTGAAGCCCTCATTGGCGGCGGAGGGGCCGAGACCGCCCGTGAGATAGAGGTTCTTCTGGGTCAGGTCGTCCCACAGACGGTCGAGCGCCACCCGGAGCGTGTCGTCGCCATATTCGGTCGCCACGTCGGCCATGCCCGAATAGAGGTACATCGCCCGCACGGCGTGGCCCACGACCTTGTCCTGCTCGCGCACCGGCTTGTGGGACTGGTTGTATTCATAGGTCCTGAAGTGGAAATTCTTCGGGTCGGCGCCGCGTGCCCGCGCTTCCTGGTCGAAGTAGTGCGGCTCTTGCCCGCGCTCATCGATGAAAAATTTCGCCAGATCCAGATATTTCTGGCTACCCGTCACCCGGCCGAGCTTTACCAGAGCAAGCTCGATTTCCTCGTGCCCACAATAGCCTCTCTTCTTGCCGGGCTCCGGCCCGAAGGTATCGCCGATATGGTCGGCATAGCGGCACAGGATATCGAGCAGCTTGCGCTTGCCGGTAGCCTGATAATAGGCGACCGCCCCTTCGATCAGGTGGCCGGCGCAATAGAGCTCGTGGCAGTCGCGCAGGTTCGTCCAGCGCAGGCCCGGCTGGATGCGCTGGTACCAGCTCGACAGATAGCCGTCCGGCTGCTGGAGCTTTTCATACATGTCGATGACGGCGTCGATTTTCTTTTCGAGCTCTGGATTGCGGCGGCGGTAGAGCGAATAGGCGGCCGTCTCGATGGTCTTGCCCCAGTCGGAGTCCCAGAACATCTGCGTCGTCACGGTCGCGCCGGTGAATTCGTTGCCGGTCGGCGACATCGAATGAAAGGGAATGACCACGCCGGGCGACGGGCGGTCCGGGTCGATCTGCTCCAGCATGCGGGCTGCCACGCAGCGTTCGTAGAGAATGTCGGCGGTGCGGGCGGCGACGGCATCGACACGATCGCCCCAGAAGCCGCCGAGGTCGATCTGAGGCACGGCCGGCGGCCGGAAGCGGGCGCGGGTGGCAATCTCGTTCGGCGCAGTGCTTGCGTTCGTCATGGCAAACTCCCAGGGAAAAAGGATCATTTCACCGCACCGGCCGTCAGGCCGCGGATGTAATAGCGTTGCAGAAGCAGGAAGAGGATGAGGCAGGGGATCATCATGACCGTCACGCCGGCCTGCACGGCGCCCCAGTCGACCGCCCCGAAGCGGCCCGACTGCAGCGCCGTCATCATGATCGGCAAAGTGAATTTAGCCTGGTCGGTCATCAGCACCAGTGCGGCCAGGAACTCGTTCCAGGCGCCGAGAAAGGCGAACAGGGCGATTGTCACCACCCCTGGCCAGACGAGCGGCAACATCACGGTCAGCAGGAGCCTCGTATTGTTGGCGCCGTCCATGCGAGCGGCCTCCTCGATCTCGCGCGGCACGGCGTCGAAGGCGTTGCGCATCATGAAGACCGAAAAGGGCAGCTGGAGCGTGACATAGACGCAGACGAGGCCCGTCAGCGTATTGGAGAGGCCGAGCCTAGTCAGGATCAGGAAGATCGGCGTGAGGATCGACTGGAACGGGATCATGATGGTCGAGAGGATCATCATGAACAGCGCGTCCTTGAACGGGAAGCGAAAGCGCGAGAAGCCGTAGCCCGCCAGCACGCTGATGATCACCGAGAGCACCACCGTCATCGCCGTGACGTAGAGGCTGTTCTGGGCCGGCCCCAGCAGCCCCGCGCCGAAGCCGTTGAGCGCGGCGTAGTTCTCCGTTGAGAAGCCGGTTACAGGCCAGGGCGGCAAAGGCGGTTGCCGCGCCTCGCTCGGCGGCTTGAAGCTGGAAAGGACCGTCCAGAAGATCGGCGCGAGAAAGAGGATGGCGACGCCGATGCCGACCATATGGGTGGCGAGAAAGCCCGCCTGCTTGCGCCGGGATGCCGCGGCTGGGGGGCTCATTCCAGGCCCTCCGGGTTCCTGAGCACGCGCAACTGGACCAGGCTGAGCACCACCAGGATGACGAGCAGCACCATCGAGAGCGCCGCGCCATAACCGAGCTTGAAGGAGACGAAGGACTGGTTGAAAATCCAGTACACGGCCGTGAGTGTCTGGTTGCTCGGGCCGCCGCGGAGGATGATGTAGAACTGGTCGAAGGCGAGGATCGAGCCGGCGACCGAGAGGATCAGCGCCAAGGCGAGCGTGCGCCTCATCAGAGGCAGGGTGATATGGCAGAAGCGGGCGAGGGGGCTGGCGCCGTCGATCTTGGCCGCTTCATGCAGTTCGCCGGGGATCGACTGCAGGCCGGACATCAATATGATCATTGTGAAGCCGGCGACCTTCCACACCACCATGGCGATGATCGACCAGAAGGCCGGCTGGAAGGTGGCCAGCAGGTTGATCTTCTTTTCCGTGAGGCCAAGGGCATAGGCAGCAGGGCTGAACAGGCCGGAATCGACATTGAGCAGCCATGACCACAAGAGGCTCGCCGAGGCGAAACCGACCACGACCGGCATGAAGAAGGCGGTGCGGTAATAGCCGACGCCGGCGCGAGGGCGCTCGATGAACAGCGCCAGCGGGAAGGCGACGGCGAAGATCGCGATGGTGACGATCACCGTGTAGTAGAAGGTGAAGCCGAGGGCGCCCCAGAAGCGGCTGTCATTCTCGATGGCATAGTAGTTGGCGAGACCGATGAAGCGGGGCACACCCATCAGCGGCCAGTTGTGAAGCGACATCCAGGCCGTCATGCCCAGCGGAATGATGAAGAAGACCAGCACCAGCGCGATCGCCGGCGCGATATAGACGAGGCCGATCAGTTGGCTGCGCTTCAGATAGGAGGCGCGGAGCCGCGGCAGTGCCGGATGGATCGCGGTCATGCTCATGGACCTCGGCGGTTCGGAGCTATTGGGAAGCCGGCCGCTGCAAGGGCGCAGCGGCCTGGTATGGGGCATCGCCGTCAGGGCGCCGTGTCGATGGTCGACTGCATCGTCTTCTCCGCGGTCGCGATGGCGCCGTCGATGTCGCCTCCGAAAATCGCATCCCCGATCATCTGGTTCCACGGGCCGTTGGCGGAATTGATGATGTCGTTGAACACGGTGCTGTAGGGCGTGCGGCCCTTCGCCATCGCTTCGGCGGCGATCTGATAGCGCGGGTCGAGATCCTTCAGGGCGTCCTTGGCGATGTCGCCGCGGACCGGCAGGCTGCCATACTTGGCCAGGATGGTCTGGCCCTCGAGCGAATAGCTGAAGTCGAGGAATTCCTTCAATACGGCAAGTTTGGTCGTGCCCTTGGTGATGACGAAATTGTCGCCGCCGGCGAAGGAGGACCAGCCGCCATCTTTCCCGGGCAGGAAAGTGATGCCGTAGTCGATATCGGGATATTGCGTGTTCAGGGCACCGATCGCGAAAGCGCCTGACGGATTGATGCCGATCTTGCCGCCGGCAAAGGCGGCAAAGAAGTTGGAGCCGTTATCGCTCTGCGCACCTTCGGGAACGAGTCCCTTCTTGATCATCGAACGATAGAAGTCGATGGCGGCGCGCAGCTGCGGGTTGTCGAGCGTCGCCTTCTTGCCATCCGCGGACAGGATGTCGCCGCCGGAGGCCCAGATCAGCGGCGTGAAGGTGAAGATATTGCAGCCGGGGCAATTGCCGGAGAAATAGTAGCCCTTGATGTCACCGCCCAGCGCGTTGATCTTCTCTGCATCCGCTTCGATCTCGGCCCAGGTCGTCGGGCCTTTTTCGGGATCGAGGCCGGCCTGCTTGAAAAGCTTCTTGTTCCAGATCAGTACCGAGGCGTCGGCCGAGTACGGCAGCCCATAGATGCGGTCCTGATAGGTGCCGGTCTTCACATGCGCCGGCGAAAGGCTCGCAAAATAGGGCAGGGACTTCGCCCAGTCCGTGATGTCCTCCAGTTGCCCGGAGGCGGCGAAGGCCGGCGTATAGATCAGGTCTAGCGAAAGCCCGTCCGGCGGGGTGCCACCGGCGACGGCGGTGCCGTATTTCTGGATGATTTCGGCATTGGGGATGATGTCGAGCTTGATCTGGTCCTGATGGCTCTTGTTGAAGGCATCCACGACCTTCGGCATGAAATTGGATGCGTCGGCGCGCACCCAGATATTGGCCGTTTCGGCCGACCACGCGGCCTGCGTCAAGCCCAACCCGGCGCACAGCGCCAGTCCGGCGATCCATTTGTTCATTTCATTCCTCCCTGTTTTATCATTCCGGGCTAGCCGGATGTGGATTGCACCTCGGTGGTCTTCGCGGTGGTCTGGCCGCAGGATTCCCGGACCACCAGTCGGCACGGCAGCCTGCGGATGCCGGTCTCGGCCTTCTGGCCATCGACCAGGGTCAGCAGCGCAAGCCCTGCCTCGCGGCCAATGGCCGTGAGATTCATGTCGACGGATGTGAGGGGCGGCCTGCTTTGCGCAGCCATGATCTCCCAATTGTCAAAGCCGATAACGCCTATTTCGCCAGGCACGGCGACGCCTCGCTCGCGCAGTGCGTCGATTACGCCTCGGGCGATCTGATCATTGCCGCAGAAAATTGCATCCGGCGGCTCCTGTGTTCCCTCGAACAACCGACGCACCGCCTCGCGCCCCCAGGCCTCCGACCATGTGCCGAGCAGGGGTTCGAACGCTGGAAGCTGCAGGCGTTCGAGTGTCTCCCGATAGGCCTGCGCGCGCAAATGGACCACGACGAAGCTTGTCGGGCCGCTGACATGGGCAATGCGGCGACGGCCCAGGCTGGCGAAGTGTTCGATCGCGAGCCTGACGCCTCCGGCCTCGTCGGCAACGAAGGCGATCGAGGCGGGATCGGGTTCTGTGAAGGCATAGACCACGGGTATTCCGAGGCCCGAGAGGTCGATCGGCAGACGGCGGTCGATGCGCTTTCCGGTGGCGATGATGCCGTCCACGCGCTTGTCGCGCATGGCATTCACATGCAGCTGGGCAAGGCGTGGATCATCCTCGACGTTGCACAGGAAGACTGACACGCCCTTGTCGACCAGAGCCTCCGAAATTCCTGCCATCAAGGGGAGGGAGAAGCGGCCATAGGTATCGTTGGTGAGGAGGCCCACTGTGAAACTGCGCTTGCGAAGCAGGCTCTGCGCCAGGGCATTGGGGCGGAAACCCATGCGATCGGCCGTCTCGCGAATGAGCTTGCGCGTCTCGGGCGTCATGCGCCCTCGTCCATTCAAGGCCTTGGACGCCGTGGCAACGCTGACACCGGCGGCGGCGGCCACCTTGCGAAGCGTTACGGGTTCCACGCTTGAGCCCTGGGCTTCTTCCCGCATTTCCACCACTTGTTTGCGCAAACGTTTTCCCAACGTGATCCCACTCATCGCGGGCTGTCGGCGAGTAACGTTGGTGCTGAGAAAACCTTTTCTCAGCCTTAGCCTTTCATCGTGTCTTGTTCAAGGAATTTCCCTGACACAGGAGTGTCACGCTTGGGCGGGAATGGCCATGTGAAGGGGCAACCGTGGAATCGGCCGCGAGGCTGCGCCTCGGGAGATCGCCGGAAGTCCGGTAGGCTGATCTCGCAAGGCGACAGCCAGGCTGGGTTGCGTGGTGCCCCTGCCGCCTCACATTACAAACTGTCCGCAGTGGCTCGTCGGCCCTCCTTGCGCGGGCCGGATCAGTGCTTGAGTTTTGACAAGGGGCGTAGCGCCGCGCCGGACTTTGCGTCACGATCTATCGCGGCCGTGGGATAATTCGCCTCGACCCAATCCTTGAGAATGGTACGGATGAGTTGGTCCTTGGGGACCCCGAATTCGGTTGCCAGTTCCGCCAGCGAATAATCGACATGGGGGGAGAGGGCCACCAGATTGCCGTTGCGAATCCTGATGGCCGCATTCCTGAGCAGGGCAGCGGTGTCGTCGGTCAGGGGAGCACCGATCTGTTCCGCAGCCGTTTCAAGGGCATCGGCAAACGACATGCGGTTCATTCGACAGCCTTTCCATTCGAGGTTGCAGTATGGGAGCGGATTGGCACCGCAGGGTCCAGGTCGCTGATGGCACGGTCTTTGTTATTGTTCCCATCGATAGTAACCAAACCTTGGAGTTTTCGCACTATACCCATTTGGATTACTACTCGGCGAGCCCGCGGGGGTGCAAATTTGGTTGCCGAACCACTTGATCTATCCTTTCCGTGCAAGCCTGGTGCGTTCTCACTGCGGGCGATCGCATGGTGTCTGATGGTATTCGTCGACAATTTCGCGCGGAGACCCCGTGGCCAAATGGGCAACGGTGCAATCCGGTTTGCCGGCGCCCTCGCGATATCATCTTCCCCGATCACATGCCGCCATGCTGTCATGGCACCGGAGCGGGCGACGGCATGGTCCTGATGTGCCGCTTGCGCAGCGTGTCGGCCGAATCCCGCACGACCTCTGAAATCTGCAGGAGCTGGGCGACCAGGGGGCTGGTCTTGCGCCAGATCATGCCGATTGTCCGCGAGGGCTGAGGGCCCACGAAGCGCGCGATGGACACGGAGGCGGAGCGCGTCTCCATCGCCACCGCCATCTCCGGGATCAGCGTGACGCCGATGCCGGCGCCGACCATCTGCACCAGCGTGGACAGGGAGCTGCCGTCCAGCAATTCGCGCGTCAGCACCGAATGAATGTTGCAGAAGGCCAGCGCCTGATCGCGGAAACAGTGCCCTTCTTCCAGGAGGAGCAGCTTCATCTCGCGCAGCATCTCGCGATCGGGCACCGGCTTGCCCTCGTCCTCGCCGGGGCGCACCAGCACGAAGTCCTCGGTGAACAATGCGACCTCGGCAAAGGAAGGCTCGGATACCGGCAGGGCAACGATGGCAGTATCCAGCCGCCCGTCGGCAAGCTCCTGGATCAGCTTGGGGGTGAGCGTCTCCCGCACGTGAATGTCGAGCCCCTGGTGCAGGTGACTGAGATTGCCGATGATGGTCGGCAGCAGATAGGGCGCGACTGTCGGAATGACGCCGATGCGCAACCGTCCGACCAGCCGATCCCGGGTCGCCTGCGCCAGATTCCCAAGCTCGTCGACCGAGCGCAGGATGTCGCGGGTGCGCAGGGAGAATTCCTTGCCGAAATTGGTGAGCTGCACCTGGCGCGCGCCCCGCTCGAGCAGCGCCGTTCCCAGCATTTCTTCCAATTCCTTGATCTGCATCGACAAGGCCGGCTGGCTGATGGCGCAGGCTTCCGCTGCGCGCCCGAAATGACCGTGCCTGGCCAGCGCCTCGAAATAGCGTAGTTGCCTGAGCGTGAGATTGATCATAATCCTGCCTTATCGCTGCGATCAGAAATCCCAACTTAAACTAATGGATGCAGTTTGGTAGACCTCTAAACGCAGAGACAAGGAGCAGCGCACGCGAGGCGGACAGGCGTGCGCGGCTCAAACAATGTGCAACGTTCGCGCAGCCCAATTGATTGTTTTGGGCCGATCCCAGCGCAGTAAGGCAGGGGGCATTTGGCGTTCCCGGTGCTGCGGATCGGAGGACCGTGACACCGGATTGTCTTCCCGGCGTCGTAGGTCCTGAGCACGGGCAGGTTCAAACAGTGTAACCACGATCGGAGGAAATCATGGACGGAAGTGATGCGGGCAATGCCGGCAAATGCCCGGTGCCACATGGGCGCTTCAACCCGAGCCTGGGTGGGCGGTCGAATCGGGACTGGTGGCCGAACCAGCTGAATCTGAAGGTTCTGCACCAGAACACCGCGCTGTCGAGCCCGATGGGCGAGACGTTCAACTATGCGGAGGAGTTCAAGAAGCTTGATATCGAAGCCCTGAAGAAGGACCTCCTTGCGCTGATGACGGACTCACAGCCTTGGTGGCCGGCTGATTTCGGGCATTACGGCCCGCTTTTCATCCGCATGGCCTGGCACAGCGCAGGCACCTATCGCACCGGCGACGGCCGCGGCGGAGCCGGTGCGGGCACGCAGCGTTTCGCGCCACTCAACTCCTGGCCCGACAACGTCAATCTCGACAAGGCCCGTCGCCTGCTCTGGCCGATCAAGCAGAAATACGGCAATACGATCTCCTGGGCCGACCTGATGATCCTCACGGGCAACGTCGCGCTCGAATCGATGGGCTTCAAGACGTTCGGCTTCGGCGGCGGCCGTGCCGATGTGTTCGAGCCCGAAGAGGACATCTATTGGGGCGGGGAGGACACCTGGCTCGCCGACAAGCGCTATAGCGGCGATCGCGATCTCGAAAATCCGCTCGCCGCCGTGCAGATGGGCCTGATCTATGTGAATCCGGAAGGGCCGAACGGCAATCCCGACCCGCTCGCAGCGGCCCGCGACATCCGCGAGACCTTTGCGCGCATGGCCATGAACGATGAAGAGACCGTTGCGCTCATTGCCGGTGGCCACACCTTCGGCAAGACCCATGGCGCGGGCGATGCCACGCTGGTGGGTGTCGAGCCGGAAGGCGCGGGCCTCGAGGAACAGGGCCTTGGCTGGCGCAGCACCCATGGCACCGGCATCGGCGCGGATGCCATTGGCAGCGGCCTTGAGGTCACCTGGACCTCGACGCCGACCAAGTGGAGCGGCAACTTCTTCTGGAACCTGTTCGGGTATGAGTGGGAACTGACCAAGAGCCCCGCTGGAGCCCATCAATGGAAGCCCAAGAACGGAGGGGGCGCCAACACGGTGCCTGATGCGCATGACGCCTCGAAGCGCCACGCGCCGGCGATGCTGACCACGGACCTCGCCCTGCGCTTCGATCCGGCCTATGAGAAGATCTCGCGCCGCTTCTTCGAGAACCCGGACCAGTTCGCCGACGCCTTCGCCCGCGCCTGGTTCAAGCTCACCCATCGCGACATGGGGCCGCGCGTGCGCTATCTCGGCCCGGAGGTCCCGGCCGAAGAGTTGATCTGGCAGGATCCGGTCCCCGCCGTCGATCACCCGTTGATCGATAAGCAGGACATCAGCACCCTCAAGGCGAAGATCCTCGCCTCGGGCCTGTCGATCTCCGAGCTTGTCTCGACCGCCTGGGCTTCGGCCTCGACCTTCCGCGGTTCCGACAAGCGCGGCGGCGCCAATGGCGCGCGCATCCGGCTGGCGCCACAGAAGGATTGGGAGGCCAACCAGCCTGCCCAGCTCGCCAAGGTGCTCGGCACCCTCGAGGAGATCCAGGCGGAGTTCAACGCCGCCCAGTCCGGCGGCAAGAAGGTGTCGCTCGCCGACCTGATCGTGCTCGGGGGCAGCGCCGCCGTCGAGAAGGCGGCCAGGGACGGCGGCCATGAGGTGGAGGTTCCGTTCGCGCCCGGCCGTACCGATACGACACAGGAGCAGACGGACATCGAATCCTTCGAGGTGCTCGAACCGAAGGCCGACGGCTTCCGTAACTATCTGAAGGGTGCCTTCACGGTCTCGGCCGAGGGGCTCCTGGTCGACAGGGCTCAGCTCCTGACGCTGTCCGCGCCGGAGTTGGCCGTGCTGGTAGGCGGGCTGCGCGTGCTCGACGCCAATGCCGGGCACTCCCAGCACGGCGTCTTCACCACGCGGCCGGGAGCTCTCACCAACGACTTCTTCGTGAACCTGCTCGACATGAGCACGGTCTGGAAGGCGGTCTCGGAGGCGGACGACGTGTTCGAGGGCCGCGATCGGGCCACGGGCGAGGTGAAGTGGACCGGCACCCGCGTCGACCTCGTCTTCGGCTCGAACTCCCAGCTGCGCGCTCTGGCCGAAGTCTATGGCTCCGGCGACGCGAAGGCGAAGTTCGTGCATGACTTCGTGGCCGCCTGGACGAAGGTGATGAACCTCGACCGGTTTGATCTTGTCTGATTATCGCGACTAGATCGTCGATTTTAGATCCGTAGAGAATGCCCGCCGTCGTATGGGATGGCGGGCATTTTTGTGTTCAGGTGCGCGGTCCGAGTCTTCAAGGGAGCTATGCGATGGCCCTTACAGTAGGCTGAGTTGGTCACCGCTTCGCGCCGGGATCCGGAACAGCCCGGTATCCAGGGCCGGAAATCGGTCGGAGAGGCCCAGCCGTTGCCGGACAAGGTCGAAGCGCCTCGCGAGGAGGTCCGCGAGCGGGCCTTCGCCGGTCATGCGCTTGCCGAAGCGAGGGTCATTATCGCGGCCGCCGCGCAATTGCCGCACCAGCGACATCACATGGGTGGCACGTCCGGGCTGCTCGGCCGCGAGCCATTCGCGGAAAAGGTCCTTGAGTTCATGCGACAGGCGCAGCGTGGAATAATAGGCGCCGGTGGCCCCGGCCCCGGCTGCCCGTTCCATGATCGTTTCCATCTCGTGATCGCTGAGGCCGGGGATCATCGGCGAGACGCCGACGACGACGGGGATGCCGGCGGCGCTGAGCTGGCGGATGGCGTCGAGGCGGCGTTCGGGCGTCGAGGCGCGTGGCTCCATGCTGCGCGCCAACCTGCGGTCGAGCGTGGTGATGGAGACGGCCACCATGGCAAGACCCCGCTCGGCCATTGGTGCGAGGATGTCGATGTCGCGCGTCACCAGCACGCTCTTGGTGGTGATGGCGAGCGGATGGTTGAAGCGCTGGAGCACCTCAATGACCGCGCGCGTGATGCCGAGCCGCCGTTCGATCGGCTGATAGGGGTCCGTGTTGGCGCCGAGCTGCACCCGCTCGACGCGGTAGCCGGGCCGGCGCAGTTCCGCGTCGAGAAGCGCGGCAGCGTCCGGCTTGAAGAACAGCTTCGTTTCGAAGTCTAGGCCCGGCGAGAGGCCGAGATAGGCGTGGCTCGGACGCGCGAAGCAGTAGATGCAGCCATGCTCGCAGCCCCGATAGGGGTTGATGGAGCGATCGAAGGCGAGATCGGGACTGTCATTGCGCGAGAGGATGGTGTGCGCCTTCTCCGCCGTCAGCGTGGTCTCATGGCGGACGACCGGCATATCCTCGTCGCACCAGCCATCGTCGAAGCTTTCACGCGCCAGGCCTTCGAAGCGGCCGGAGGCGTTGGACTGCGAGGCGCGGCCCTTGCTCGCGATGGGAGGCATGCTGGCGTTCCATTTACAAGTCTGTTCACTTTTTGTTCTAGCATGCTTGGCTTGCGATTTCGAGTCTCGACCGGCATTTCCCGACATAGGAATGCAATCTCCAGCACAACAGAGAACGGGCGGCGGCGATTGCTGGCATGCCTTACAAGGCAATCATCGAGGAGCAGTGGTGCTCCGAATCGGAACGAGGAGGTTGTCATGGCCGGGGCACTCAAAGGCGCAGCCAAGGACTATTTCTACAAATGGACGGAGACGCCCATTGGTCGACTCAAGCTGGTTGCCAGCAAGGATGGCCTGGCGGCGATTCTGTGGGAGAATGACCGGCCGGGGCGTGTGCGCCTCAACGTCGTGGCGGAGGCCCAGGATCATCCGATCCTCCTGGAGACCGAGCAGCAGCTGCGCGATTATTTCGCCGGTACTCGAAAGGCCTTCGATATCAGGCTCGATTTCGCCGGCACCGATTTCCAGAAGAAGGTGTGGGCGGCCCTGCTCGCCATTCCCTTCGGCGAGACGCGCACCTATGCGGAGATCGCGCGGCGGCTTGGAAGCCCGAAGGCGGTGCGGGCCGTCGGGGCGGCGAATGGCCGCAATCCCATTTCGATCATCGCGCCCTGCCATCGCGTTGTCGGGTCGAGCGGGGAGCTTACCGGCTTTGCCGGAGGCCTGGAGGTCAAGGCGCGCCTGCTCGGGCTCGAGGGCACACCGGCGCGATGATGCGTTTTGTGGGGAAGGAGGAGGGCGATCGGTGATCGCCCCTCCAGTTTCCCTCCCGTCGCCCCGCAAAGTTGGCGCGCATGCGAGCCACGCCGGTGAACTCAAATATCACCTGAGCCTGAAGCGATTGTTTTAGACATAAATAGTACAGAGATTGACTTTCGTTCGTTCCCATGCTCTATTCCGTAACGGAATGAGGCGTCAGCGGCCGGCGTCTGTACAACCCGGCCCCGAACGCCTCCATCCACCCCGAGAGCCTGTCCACGCGACAGGCGCGCGGCGGCCATGCTTCCTTCGAAGCTGGCCTCCAGGGGTGACGAGCGGGACAGAGGGATCGGCACCCCATGGAAGTGCCAGGCGATGGAAAGACCACGCAATCCCTGGACGGAGCGTGAAGGGCTTGAGCCCGGCAACGCCTTCGTCCCTCCTCCCGCCGATGCGGTGAAGACGGCTGATGCCACCGTCCGGCCAGGATGGACGTCGCTCAGCCCCTTTGCCGAGCCGGCTGGGCCGGGTTCGGATGGTCCGTGCCATCCGCTCCAGGCTCGCCTCCGCCTTCAGAAGGCGGAAAAACGGGTGGCCTTGCGCGCTTTGTCAGCGTGCCGGGCCGCCGGAACAGGGCGATGGTGGCCTGCACCGACAGTGCGGCCTGCATCTTCCATGATCCTGCTTTCACGGCTGCCCTGCAGCCGCCATCGCCCGGTCTCCTCATCAACCCAGCCGGAAAGGGCGTGGGAACAAGGGCGCTTGGAATTTTGAGAATGAGAACGTTTGGGAAGTATGGTGACAATACAATTCTCCATGCTGGATCGCTGCGGATTGATCGGGATCGCGGCCTGAGGGCGGTCAGGCTGACGGCGGGCTTCCATCCGTCCGGGCCTCGATGGCGCGGACCACCGCCGCCATGTCGGCCTGACCAAGGCCCATGGCTTCGGTCTCGCTGAACAGAGCAGGGCAGATGTCGAGCAAGGGCGAAGCGATCCTCGCATTTCGTGCCGCCTCGGCCACCAGGCGGTTGTTCTTGAGCACGTCGGAGATGGCCGCCTGTGCGGTAAAGTCATGCTCGACCAGCTTGGCGATCTTGATACGCGAGACATTGCTTGCCATCGGTCCGGCATCGAGCACGGCCTGGAATTGCCGCATGTCGTGCGAATTGGAGTGGCGGTCTCCGACCGCCATTGGCGGAAACAAAGTGCTTGTCGGCAAAAAAGATGGCGGTCGGAGACCGCCACTCCATTTTTCAGGCTGAAGGATCCTTGAAAGCGATGGTCACGACATAGGAGGCGCTCGGGCTGAGGGGCGCTTGTGCGGCGATCCACAGGCCTGCGGTGCTGTCGAGGCCGAGGGATTGGGCCTTGATGGCGATGCTCTCGAAGCCGTCTATCACCGCCTGGTCAGAAAGCGCCCGGCGCAGCGGGTCCGGATCACCATCAAGGCTCCTCAGGGCGGTACTGATGAGCGCGGTCGTGACAATCGGCGTTTGCTGCAGGGTCTCGATGGCGGCGCCAAGGCCTATTTCGCGGGCGCTGCCGGGACCGTGGCCGCTGGCGAGATAGAACAGGTCAAGCAGCAAAGGTTGCTGGCTCGGTCGATCGCCGAGAGGGCCGCGCACGAAGCCGGGTGCATTTCTGAGAGATGAGTTGGGCAGGGCCTGGCAGAGGAACAGGTTGACGCTGGGCGTAGCCGTATTGCCCGCTGGCGGTGAGCCGATGGTAACCGCAGGCGGCGTGAAGTTCAGCGCCTGCCCGGTCTTCCGCAGCGCCTCGTCGACGAGGAAGCGCAGGATCTCGCTGGTGGCGGCGATGGCGAGAGCGGCTGTCATGACTGATCTCCTGTCTGCCCTCCGGCAGCCTATATATACATCCGGATACATGGCTGCAGCCTGGCGCCCGCCAGTCCTGAAGCTGCCATCAGGAAGCCGCTACCGACGCCTCTTCATCGATGCGCTTCCAGCCATGGAGCAGATACCGCGAGCCAGCCTCGAAGGCAAAGTAATGACCGCCTCCGCCAGCCGGCTGGTCATGCGTGCGGCTGATCGGCACGGCGCGTAGATGGCAGAGCAGCAGCGCGCCGACACCGCCATGGGCGACGACGGCGATATCGCCCTCGCCACGATCCCCGTCGAGGATGCTGGTCACGGCCCCGACGATGCGGGCCTGGGCGTCGATGGCGCGCTCCCAGCCACGGATACTGAGCTCGGGATTCGCGAAGAAGGCGTTGGCCGTCTCCTCGAATTCCTGTGGCTTCAGAAAGCCGGTGGCCGAACGGTCGTTCTCATGCAGGGCCTCGACCACCTGGAGCGGCAGGCCGAGGTGGCGGGCGAGGATGTCCCCGCCATTGCGCGCCTTCTCCTCATTGCTGGAATAGACGGCGCCGATGCCGCCGACAAAGTCGCGCCGGTTGAAGGCTTCGTGGCGCGCACGGCCGCGCGGCGATAGGCGCCAGTCCGGAACGGGAATGGCGGGATCGATCTCGACCTCCGCGTGGGTGATGAAATAGACGATCCTGGCTTTGCTCAACCGAAGTCCCTCAGCGATTCTTGTTGAAAAAATGCATCAAGATAGAGTGATAAAGCAAGCTATCGTCTAGGGAAATCGCATCTCCCATGCCCTACGCCGGTGAGACCCTCGTTCTGCTGAGCTCCAGGAAGAAAAGGAGCAGGGCGAACGCCCCCATGGAGCCGCCGACGGCTGCCGTCGCTGTCCAGCCGCCCCAATGATAGGTCAGCGTGCCCAGCACAGAGCCGATGGCGCCGCCGATGAAGGTGCAGGTCATGTAGAAAGCGTTGACACGCCCGCGCACCTGCGGCGGCACCGAGAAGATGATGCGCTGGCTGACGACCTGATTGGCCTGCACCGCTCCATCGATGATCACTGCCAGCACCACCAGGACGGCCAGGGCCAGTGCCGCCACGACCCAGCCGGTGGCCCAGAAGGCGAGGGCGATCGTGAGCATGGCGCCGGCTGTGGTGGTGCGGCTGAGGCCGCGATCGGCCAGGCGTCCGGCGATCGGCGCGGCGAAGGCGCCACCCGCGCCGGCCAGGGCGAAGAGGGCGATGCCATGCTCGCTCATGCCGAAGCGCTCCGCCAGCATCAGCGGCGAGGCCGTCCAGAACAGGTTGAAGGCAGCGAACAGGAAGAGCTGATAGGCCGCCCGCCAGCGCACCACCGGCAGGTCTCGGACGAGGGTAAAGATGGAGGCTAGGATCTGGCCGTAATGCATGCCTCCATGCGGCTTATGCCTGGGCATCATGCGCGAGAGGGCGAGGCCGATGAAGACCATCAGCACCGCCGAACACCAGAACACCGCACGCCAGCCAAAGCTCGCGGCGATGAACAGCGATACGGGCCGCGCCAGCATGATGCCGGTGAGCAGGCCACCCATGATATTCCCGACCACGCGTCCGCGCTGCGCCGCGGGCACGAGATGGGCGATAAAGGGCAGCAGCACCTGCGCGCCCGTGGAACTGAGGCCGATCAGCAGCGAGGCGGCGAAAAAGGGCAGGGCACCGGTCGAAACGGCGGCGCCGATCAGGCCGATCACCGTGCAGCTCAGCGTCGCCAGCACCAGGAGCCGGTTCTCGACGAGATCGGCGAGGGAGACCAGAAGGAAGAGGCCGAGGCCGTAGCCGATCTGCGTGACGCTGACGATGGAGCCGGCAATGTCGGGGCTGAGGCCGATGGCCGGCCCGATCGAGGCGACCAGCGGCTGGGCATAATAGAGATTGGCGACGAGGGAGCCGGTCGCCAGCGCCACCACGGTGATCAGGGCCGCGGACGGGCCCCGATCCTCGCTGACGGCAGCGGCTTGAGTCTGGTCGACCATCGTATTCAGCTCTGCGTGGCCGGCAGCCGGTTGGCACTCTGGCGCTCGATCATCCAGCCGGGATATTCGGGCGGCAGGGCACTGACCTTGTCGAGACGGGCCAATTCCTCCGCCGTGAGCTTGACGCCCGTGGCGGCGAGGTTGTCGTCGAGCTGCTCGGTCGTCTTGGCGCCGATGATCACCGACATCACGAAGCGCTGGTGCAGCACCCAGGCCAGCGCGATGCGGGCCACGGAGACGCCGCGGGCCTCGGCGATCTCCCGCATGACATCGACACAGTCGAAGGCGCGATCCTTGTTGACGGGCGGGAAGTCGAAGCTGACGCGGCGCGAGCCCTCGGGGCCGTTGCCCTCGCGGTCATACTTGCCGGAGAGCAGGCCGCCGGCGAGCGGGCTCCATACCATCAGCCCAAGCCTCTCGGCCTTCAGCAGCGGGGCGATCTCGCGTTCGAGGTCGCGGCCCGCAATGGTGTAGTAGGCCTGCAGGGTGACGGGGCGTGTCCAGCCATTCCTGTCGGCGATGCCGAGCGCCTTCATGATCGTCCAGGCCGACCAGTTGGAGACGCCGACATACCGCACATGCCCCTGGCGTACGAGATCGTCGAGCGCACGCACCGTCTCCTCGATCGGGGTGACCTGGTCGAGACCATGGATCTGGTAGAGGTCGATATAATCGGTGCCGAGCCGCTTCAGGCTGGCCTTCACGGCATCCATGATATGGCCGCGCGAGGCGCCGCGATCATTCACGCCCTGGCCGACAACGCCGAGCGCCTTGGTGGCGAGCACGATGTCGGACCGCTTGTGGCCGGAATTCACCATCGCCTTGCCGGTGATCTCCTCCGACAGGCCTTCGGAATAGACATCTGCCGTATCGATGAAATTCACGCCGGCTTCGAGCGCTTTGGCCACGATCGAATCCGCGACGGACTGGTCGAGCGTGCCGATATTGGTCCAGAAGCCGCGGCCACCGAAGGTCATCGTGCCCAGGCAAATTTCCGACACGAGCAGGCCGGTGCCGCCGAGTGTGTTGTAGCGCATGGAATTATGTCCGTGAAAAGAAGAGGATAGCTCTCGTTGTTGAGGTAACGAGCAAGGCGAGAGGGCTCGGAAAGGCCAAGCCTTTCGGGCGGTCTCGGTGTCGGGAACATAGGCTGATCCGGACGAAGCCGTAAGCCCGATAGTGCTCCACAAGCTGTTTAGCTGTGCTATACAATGTTCGGAGCGCGGACTTCAGCCACATTGAACTGCGTTCAATATGGCGGCGACGTCCGCTCCTAGAAACGGTGTGCTCTACCAAAGAGGAAGAGCGGATCGTCCGACACTCGCTTGAGTGTCGCAGAGACGTCCGCGCTCCGAGGGTTCATGGCTCGCAGCGATTCCTTCGACGGTCTTTCCGAATTCCTTGCCATCGTGCGTCAGGGCAGTTTTCGCGCCGCGGCGATCGAACTCGGCGTGACAGCCGGTGCGGTCAGTCAGGCGTTGCAGACGTTGGAGCGCCGGCTCGGTCTGCCGCTGTTCCAACGTACCACCCGGAGGGTCTCGCTGACCGAGGCTGGCGAAAGGCTGCTCGCCCAATTGGCGCCGGCGGCGGATGCAATCACCACCACGCTCGATGAGCTGACTCAGTCGCGCGCCCGGCCGTCGGGCACGCTGCGCCTTCTCGTGCAACGAGTGGCGATACCGCATGTCGTCACGCCGATCATGCCCGATTTCCGCAAGGCCTGGCCCGATCTCAAGATCGAGATCACCGTCGAGGATAGCCGCCAGGAGATCGTGGCCGGTGGCTTCGACGCCGGCATCCGCATCGGCGAATATATCGACCGTGACATGGTGGCCGTGCGAGTCTCGCCGTCCTTCAACTGGCTCGTCATGGGCGCCCCATCCTATCTCGCCGTGCACGGCCGGCCCCAAATACCGGAAGACATCGCCCAGCACGAATGCATCCGCTATCGCCGACCCGATTTCGGCGACGTCTATCGGTGGGAATTCGAACGCGAGGGTCAGGCGCTCAGCATCGACCCGCCCGGCTCGTTGGTGGTCAGCGACCCCGAGCTGTTCCGGGCATTGGCGGTCGAGGGGCTCGGCCTGATCTACACGTCCAACCTGATGTCGGCGCGGGAACTGGCGGCCGGCCTGCTCGAGCCGGTGCTGGAGGCCTTCTCGCCCTCGCGCGACGCCTTCTTCATCTACTTCCCGCGCACCAGCCGCAACCAGCCCAAGCTTCGGGCCTTCGTGGAAGCTTGCGCACGGGGCGCACGCTGAGCCGCTTCGGGGCCATTTACAAATCGGCATATGTCCGACGAAATGGGGCAGCTGAATAGGAAGGCGCCTGTCGAGAGCGCCGTGAGGATATCGAGCATGCAAGATCACGAGGGTAGGGGCGCCGTAAGCCTGGCCGGCATTTTCGGTCTTTCCGGCAAGGTCGCGGCCGTGACGGGCGCGGGCAGCGGCATTGGCCTTGCGGCGGCGCAGGCTCTGGCGGCGGCTGGGGCCGAGGTCGTCGTGCTCGACCGGGCGCCGGTGGCATCCGAGGTCCTTGCCTCTATCGGCGGCGACAGGCCGGCTGCGGCGCTGGTGATGGATGTCTCCGACGAAGCGCAGGTGGAAGCGGCCTTCGCCGAGATCGTGGCCCGGCACGGTGGCATCGACATCCTCGTCAACAATGCGGGCCTGGCCATCCGCGATGCCGCCGTCAATCTCAGCCTCGAAGCCTGGGACAAGGTGGTGGCCGTAAACATGACCGGCGTCTTCCTGTGCGCACGGGCGGCGGCGCGCCACATGATCGCTGCAGGAAAAGGCGGCGCCATCATCAACACCGCCTCGATCATGGGCCTCTCGGGCGGCGGTCTCTATCCCAACATCTCCTACCAGACCACGAAGGGAGCCATCGTCAACATGACACGGGCGCTGGCGGTGGAGTGGGCGCCGCACCACATCCGGGTCAACGCCATCGCGCCGACCTATGTGCGCACGCCTTTCATCGCTCCGCTGCTGGCCCAGCCGGAACTGATGCAGCGCATCGAAGCCATGACCCCGCTGCGCCGCATCGCCGAGCCACATGAAGTCTCGCCGGCCATCCTATTCCTGGCGGGGCCAGGCGCGGCCATGGTGACAGGTCACACGCTGCCGGTGGATGGCGGCTTCCTGGCGCAGTGAGAGGGGCCAAATTTGGAGTGGCAGTCTCCGACTGCCATCTTCCCCTCCTGACGGCGCGGCGGCTCGAGAATGGCGGTCGGAGACCGCCACTCCAAATCAAGTCTCCTTTGCAGCATACTCATCGAGTTTGTTGAACAGCGCTTCCAGTTCCTCCTCATTGGGCTGGAAGAAGTTCATGCCGCGACCGACCAGGATGCCGAAGGCGGCGAAGAAGAAGAGGATGCGGTCGACGCCGCCGGTATCACCGTCGCGGACGAGGCGGCTGGTCAGAGCGCTGAACATGGCCCGTACGGCCGCCGCCGCTTCCGGGAACTCGGCGGAGGCGACGAAGAGGGCGGGCGAGACGCCGCCTTTCTCCCGCATGATCTGCCGGGCGTGGATGGCGAGCGCTTCGGTGAAAGTGCGGGTCGAACCGGCGGTATCCTCGATTTCTTCAACCAGCTGTTCCATGTTGCGGCGGATTGCCGCCACCACCAGTGCCTTCTTGGCCGGGAAGTGATGCAGCACGCCGCCCTTGCTGACGCCGGCTTCCGCCGCCACCATGTCGATGGTGAGATTGTGTACGCCCACTTGTTCGATCACGGCGACGGTTGCGGTCAGAATCTGGCCGATGGTCTCCGTGCTGCGTTGCTGGGGCTTGCGCGTTCGGGCTGCCTTGGGTGGGTCAGAGAGTGGGGGCATGGTCCTCACCGCGATATCCCTGATTAAAAAACCGTCTGGACGGTTTTATTTTTAACTGTTATGGGGGCGCCACGCAATACGTTAGTCACGTCCAGCATGAAGCGAGGATGCCGATGAAACCCAGCGCGTCAAGGCGGCCAGCACGCAGTTCGTGCCTGGCCATCGGGATGGTGATCGCCGGAACTGCGATCGTGCCGGCTGCGGCCGGAGGCCCTCCGGCCCGTGTCGAGGTGGTCACAGCCAAGGCCAGCAGTTTCAGCGACGAGGTGAGCCTGACCGGCGACATCGAGGCGCAGGTGCAGAGCGACATTTCCTTCCGGGTCAGCGGGCGCATCGTCGAGCGCCTGGTGGATGTGGGCGACCACGTTACTCCCGACCAGGTGCTGGCGCGCGTCGACGGCCAGGAACAGCGCATCGCCCTCGACACTGCCAATGCCTCACTGGCTTCGGCCCAAGCGCAGCTCCAGCAGAACGAGGCGACCTTCCAGCGCCAGAAGACGCTGATCGCCAGCAACGCCACCTCGCAGTCCCAGCTCGACGCCGCACAGGAGAATCTCAGCGTGGCGCAGGGAGCGGTAGCGGCGGCGACGGCACAGGTTGCCCAGGCAAAGGAACAGCTCGCCTATGCCGATCTGCGTGCGGGCGTCTCCGGTACCGTCACTTCGCGCAGCGCGGAAGCCGGGCAGGTGGTGCAGGCCGGGCAGACCGTGCTCAGCATCGCCCAGGACGGGCCGCGCGATGCGGTGTTCGATGTCTATGAAGCGCTGGTCGGCGAACCTCCCGGTTCGCCCGATGTCGGCATCACGCTGATCGCCGATCCGACGGTGACGACCACCGGAACCGTGCGCGAGGTCTCGCCCATCGTCGACGCCAAGAAAGGCACGATCCGCGTCAAGATCGGTCTCAAGGAGACGCCGCCGGCGATGTCCCTGGGTACTGCCGTGCGCGGCCATGCGGGCCTGGCGCCGCAACGGCGCTTCGTGCTGCCTGCCTCGGCGCTGTTCATGTGGCAGGGCAGGCCGGCGGTGTGGACCGTGACAGCGGACACCAGGCAGGCCGAGCCGCGCGAGGTGACGCTCGACCGCTACACCACCCAGTCCATCGTCCTCGCCGAGGGCGTCAAGGATGGCGATGTCGTGGTGACGAAGGGCGGCCAGCTTCTGCGCCCCGGACAGGTGGTCGAAACAGTCGAGGAGAAGGCGCCATGAGGATGACCGCCTGGGTGATTTCCAGAAATAGTAACGATCGGCTGGATGGGTGGGGGCACCTGGCAAAGAGGGCGTCTCATCCGGATCGACCCCAATCCCCAACCTCTCCTCACAAGCGGGAAGAGAGTCAAAGGCGGCCCACCCTCGCAGTCCTGCAGTCCGTCCTGCCGGCGTTGCTTGCTGCCACGCTTCCTGCCCTCGCGCAGGAGCCGGCGCGCCCGGTGCTCACAGTTATCGCGCACGCCCAGGATAAGGCGATGTTCGGCCCCTTCATCGGCAGCGTCGATGCACGTTACCAGACGGATCTCGGCTTCCAGGTCGGCGGGCGCATCATCGCCCGGGAGGTCAATGTCGGCGACACCGTCAAGCAGGGCCAAAGGCTCGCGGCCGTCGACGCCACCCTTCTGCGGCTTGCCGTGCAGTCGGCGGAGGCGGATCTCGCCAATGCCAGGGCGCAGCTTGCCAATGCCGTGCTGACCGAGAACCGCAGCAAGGCGCTGGTCGTCACCGAGACAGCTTCGAAGGCGCAGGTCGACAACGCGGTGGCCGCTCGCGAGACGGCGGAAGCAAAGGTCACCCAGGCGGAAGCTTCGCTGCGCCAGGCGCAGAACGTCCTGAGCTATGCCGAGCTCATCGCCCCCTATGACGGCGTGATCACCGCGGTGAATTCGGATGTCGGCAAGGTCGTCTCGGCCGGCGACATCATCGTCACCCTGGCGCGGCCGGATATACGGGAGGCCGTGGTCGACGTGCCCGATTATCTCGCGCCGGAATTGCTGCAATATCCGCGTTTCGACGTGATGCTGGCGGGCGAGCCCTCCATCAAGGCCAGCGCTACGCTGCGCCAGCTCGCTCCGGCCTCGGATGCGATTACCCGTACCCGCCGCGCCCGGCTCTCACTCGAAAATCCGCCCAATGTTTTCCGCCTGGGCTCGACCATATCCGTCTCGGCCGTGCGCGCCGTCCCATCCTATATCGCCGTGCCGCAGACGGCGCTTGCCGGCGACGGCGACCGGCGTTCGGTCTGGGTCGTCGATGCCGTCAGGTCGGTCGTCGCCGCGAGGCCCGTGAAGCTGGTCTCCATCAAGGACGGTCTCGCCATCGTCGACGGCCTCAAGGACGGTGACATCGTGGTCGAGGCCGGCGCCGCCTCGCTCGAGCTTGGCCAGGCCGTGCGACTTCCTATTACCCCGCGTCCCGAGGGCCAGAAATGAACGGCTTCAATCTGTCCGATTGGGCACTCAGGCATCGCTCCTTCATCTGGTACCTGATGATCGCCTCTGTGCTTGCCGGAGCGCTCTCCTACGCGCGCCTCGGCCGCGAGGAGGATCCCTCCTTCGATATCAAGACCATGGTCGTGCAGGTGCAGTGGCCGGGCGCGACCTTGGACGAGACCATCAACCAGGTTACCGACCGCATCGAGAAGGAACTCCAGCAGGTCGGGGCGCTCGATTACACGCGCAGCTACACCAAGCCCGGCAGCGCCACCATCATGGTGAACTTCAAGGACACCACCAATGGCCGTGCCCTCACCGATGCCTTCTACCAGGTGCGCAAGCATGTGAACGACATCTGGTACACCTTGCCGAGCGGCGTGCAGGGGCCGTTCTTCAACGATGAATTCGGCGACGTCTACGGCAACATCTACGCCTTCACCGCGGATGGCATCAATTTCCGCCAGCTGCGCGACTATGTGGAGAGCGTGCGGGACCGCGTGCTCTCGGTGCCCAATGCCGGCAAAACGCAGATCCTCGGTGCGCTCGACGAGGTGATCTATCTCGATTTCGATACCGCGCGCCTCTCGAGCCTCGGCCTCGACCGCCAAACCGTGATCGCCTCGCTCCAGGCACAGAACACAGTGTCGGCCGCCGGCGTGATCCAGGCCGGGCAGGACAGGGTCAGCGTGCGCGTCGGCGGCGGCTTCAAGTCCGAGGAAGACCTGCGGGCCATCAACCTGCGCGTCAATGACCGCTTCTTCCGCTTGAGCGACGTCGCCACCATCACCCGCGGCTATGAGGATCCGCCATCCCAGCTCTTCCGCTTCAACGGCAAGCCGGCCATCGGCCTCGCCGTTGCCATGGCGCCCAACGGCAATCTGCTGCAGTTCGGCGAAGACCTGAAGAAAGCCATGACGGAGATCACCGGCACATTGCCGGTCGGCGTCGGCGTGCATCTCGTCTCCGACCAGCCCGCCATTGTCGAGGAAGCGATCTCGGGCTTCACGCGGGCCTTGATGGAAGCCGTTATTATCGTCATGGCCGTGAGCTTCGTCAGCCTGGGCCTGCGTGCCGGCCTGGTGGTGGCTATCTCCATCCCGCTGGTGCTCGCCATCGTTTTCCTGGTGATGGAATATACCGGCATTTCCCTGCAGCGCATTTCGCTTGGCGCCCTGATCATCGCCCTCGGCCTGCTGGTCGACGACGCCATGATCACGGTGGAGATGATGATCAGCCGCCTGGAGGAGGGTGATACGCTCGGCAAGGCGGCGACCTATGCCTTCACCTCCACCGCTTTCCCGATGCTCACCGGCACGCTGGTGACGGTGGCGGGCTTCATCCCGATCGGCCTCAATTCGAGCTCCGCCGGCCAGTACACCTTCACCCTCTTCGTGGTGATCGCGGTGGCCCTGCTGACGTCCTGGATCGTGGCGGTGTTGTTCGCGCCGTTGCTCGGCGTGAGCATCCTGCCGAAATCGATGAAGAAGCACGATGAGAAGCCGAGCTTCTTCGCCGGGATGTTCAAGTCGATCCTTCTCGCCTGCATGCGCTGGCGCTGGCTGACCATCGCCGTCTGCCTTGCCCTGCTGGGCGCCTCGGTGGTGGGCATGGGCCATGTGCAGCAGCAGTTCTTCCCGTCTTCGGATCGGCCGGAACTCCTGGTCGACATGACGCTGCGCCAGAACAGCACCATCGCCGAGACCAGGGCAGAGATGGATCGTCTCGAAGGGACGCTCGAAGGCGATGCCGATGTCGAGCGCTGGAGCTCCTATGTAGGGCAGGGGGCCGTGCGCTTCTATCTGCCGCTCGACCAGCAACTCGCCAATCCCTTCTTCGGCCAGGCCGTGGTGGTGACGAAGGGCATCGAGGCGCGTGACCGCGTGAAGGCCAAGCTGGAGGCGCTGGCGCGCGAGCAGTTCGTCGGCATCGACATTCTCGTGCATCCGCTCGAACTTGGCCCGCCGGTCGGCCGCCCCGTGCAGTATCGCGTCAGCGGCACCGATATCCAGGAGGTGCGCGCGCAGGCGGTGAAGCTTGCCGGCGTGATCGCCGACGATCCCAATCTCGGCACCATCACCTACGACTGGAACGAGCCTGGCCGCGTGCTGCGTGTCGAGGTCGATCAGAACAAGGCCCGTCTGCTCGGCGTGACCTCGCAGGACATCGCCTCTATCCTCAATGGCACGCTGGCCGGCACCAGCTTCACGCAGGTGCGCGACAACATCTATCTCGTCAATGTCGTCGGCCGTGCCACGGCGGACCAGCGCAACTCGGTGGAGACGCTGGAGAACCTGCAGATATCCCTGACGGGTGGCACGGTGGTGCCGCTGAGGGCCGTCGCCAATATCGGCTACGAGCTGGAACAGCCCATTGTCTGGCGCCGCTCGCGCCTGCCGACGATCACCGTGCGCGCCGCTCTCGTCGGCGATATTCAGCCGGCGACGGTGGTGCAGCGCCTGCAGCCCAAGATCGACACCTTCGCCAGGCAACTTCCCGACCATTACAAGGTCGAGATCGGCGGTGCGGTGGAAGAGGCCGGCAAGGGTCAGTCGCCGATCATCCAGATCGTGCCCATCATGCTCCTTGTGATGGTCACCGTGCTGATGATCCAATTGCAGAGCTTCCAGAAACTCTTCCTGGTGATCTCGGTGGCGCCGCTTGGCCTGATCGGCGTCGTGCTCGGTTTGCTGCCCTTCCACCAGCCGCTCGGCTTCGTCGCCATCCTCGGCGTTCTCGCGCTGATCGGCATCATCATCCGCAACTCGGTGATCCTGGTGAAGCAGATCGAGGATCACGAAAAGGAGGGCCAGGACCGCTGGGACGCGGTAGTCACCGCCACCGTGCACCGCATGCGCCCCATCCTGCTCACGGCGGCCGCCGCAAGCCTGGGCATGATCCCCATCGCCCGCGAAGTGTTCTGGGGACCCATGGCCTATGCCATGATCGGCGGCATCCTGGTGGCGACGCTCCTCACCTTGCTCTTCCTGCCGGCGCTTTATGTGACCTGGTATCGGATCAGGGAGCCGAGGGATGGCACGAGCCCGGCTGCACATTGAGGGGTGCTGTGGTTGCACCCGAATTGCGCATCGCCGGCCATCCCCGATTGCTTACGCTTGCCTGAGTGCCTAGCATCCCGACGGCTTGGACTGGAGGATCTGAACAGCTGTGGACGTCGCCATCGCCATCTTGCTGCTGTTGTTCATCCTGACCCTGTGTGGCGCTCTCGCGAGCTTCGTGAAGGTACCGTTGCCCATCCTGCAGATCGCCATTGGCCTGATCCTGGCCTGGCCGGCCAACGGGTTGCATCTGGCGCTCGATCCCGACCTCTTCCTCCTCGTTTTCATTCCGCCGTTGCTGTTCTCGGACGCCTTCAACGCGCCCAAACGCGAGTTCCAGGCCTTGAAGGTGCCGATTCTCGGACTTGCCTTCGGCCTTGTCTTCTTCACCGTCTTCATCCTCGGCTATGCCTTGCATTGGCTGATCCCGACCCTGCCGCTCTCGGTCGCCTTCGCGCTCGGGGCCGTATTGTCGCCCACCGATGCGGTGGCTGTGTCCTCCATCGTCGATCGCCAGCGCGTGCCCGGCAGGCTGATGCACATCCTCGAAGGGGAGGCGCTTCTCAACGATGCGTCGGGCCTGGTCATCTTCCGCTTCGCCGTGGCGGCCACTCTCACCGGGCAGTTCTCGCTCCCTGAGACCGCGCGCTTCTTTTTCCTCGCGGTGGTCGGCGGCATCCTGGCCGGCTTCGTCTCGGTCTTATGCTCGGTCCAGTTGCTCAGGCTCCTCAGGAAGCGTGACGGCACGCCGTCTGAGGCGCAAGTCCTTCTCACCTTGCTGCTGCCTTTCGCGGCCTATCTGCTCGCCGAGCATTTTGACGCCTCGGGGATCCTCGCCGCCGTCACTGCCGGCCTGACAGTCGGCCGGGCCGGCTTTTTCCGGCATTTGAGCGTCGGAGCGCGGCTGAAGACAGGCGTCGTCTGGGACACGGTTCCCTTCGCGTTCAATGGCGCTATCTTCCTGCTGCTGGGCATTCAGTTGCCGACAATCCTGCGTTCGGTGCCATCGGAACTTTCGACGCGGCTGCCCGTGATAGAGCCCTTCCTCACCGTGCTCGGGCTCACCTTCGTGCTGATTGCGGTGCGCTTTGCCTGGATTTCCGGGGGCATCGGCATTCGGCGATGGGTGGGGCACCTTCGCCACCGGCCCGAGCCCAAGGAAAGCCTGCGCGTGAAGATTGCAACTTCGGTCGCCGGTGTTCGCGGTGCGGTGACGCTGGCCGGCATCCTGTCCCTGCCGCTGGCGCTGCCGGATGGGTCTCCCTTTCCCAGCCGCGATGTCGCGATCTTCCTGGCGGCTGGGGTAATCCTCTGCTCACTGGGGCTCGCGAGCCTGTTTCTGCCGGCGATCACACGCGGTCTCAAGATGGCCGAGGACGATCCCATCGAGGAGGAAGAGCGTTTCGCTCGTATCATCGCCGCCCAGGCGGCCATCGATCAGGTGGAGGCCCTCGCGGCCGATGCCGAAGCGGCCGGCCGCCTTGTCGCGCGCGACGTTGCCGGCCGCCTTATCGAGAACTATCGCCGCCGCGCCGCCTCCAGCGACTTGAGCGAGGACATCCACAAGGAGGCACGCGACGCATCCGATGTCGAAAAGGAGTTGCTGGCGGCGGCGCTGAACGCGGAGCGCAACGCCGTGCGCAAGCTGCTCCTCGAGAACCGCATCAATGACGAGACCTTGCACAAGCTTCTGGCAGAAACCGTTCTGGCAGAGGCTCTGATCGCGCGCAATTGGCGAGCTTGACCGAGAAGTCGCGGGAACCTCACCATTTTGTCATTGCCGGGCTTGTCCGGGCAATCCAGGAAGCGCAAACCTTCGAGGGGTCGCAGGTGGATGCCCGGGACGATGCCGGGCATGAAAGAGCTGTGACCTACTTGGCTGCTTCCCGACTTTCGAGTCGTGCTCTCAAAACCAGAATTCCTGTTCATAACGAAGTCATTGCCATGGCCACCATCACCTATCTCACCCGTATCGAATTCGACGAAGGCGCAATCGCCAGGCTTCCCTTTCTGCTGGAGGGGCTGGGCGTCAAGCGTCCGCTGCTGGTCACCGATCGCGGCCTCGTCGCTGCCGGCTTGGTCGAACGGGTCAGGGCGCTCTTTGCCGAACCGCCCGCCGTCTACGATGGCACGCCTGCCAACCCCACGGAGGAGGCGACACTCGCTGCTCTGGCGCGCTATCGCGATGCTGATTGCGACGGGCTCGTGGGGCTGGGCGGCGGGTCCTCGATCGATCTCGCCAAGGCGGTTCGCCTGCTCACCGGCCATGAAGGGCCGCTTGCACAGTATGCTGCGGTGGAAGGTGGGGCAGCGCGCATCCATGGCCGCATCTGCCCGCTGATCGCCGTGCCCACCACCTCGGGCACCGGCTCGGAGGTCGGCCGCGCGGCGGTCATCATCACGGCTGAGGGGCGCAAGCTCGGCATCATAAGCCCCTTCATGCTGCCGAGTATTGCGCTCTGCGATCCTGAACTCAGCTATGGCCTGCCGCCCCATCTGACGGCGGCGACCGGCATGGACGCCATCTCGCATTGCCTCGAGACCTATATGGCGCCAGCCGTCAATCCGCCGGCGGACGCCATCGCCATCGACGGTCTCAAGCGTGGTTTCGGCGCCATCCGCACCGCCGTCGACGATGGCCGCAATCGCGTGGCGCGCTGGGAGATGATGATGTGCGCCCTCGAAGGCGCCATGGCCTTCCAGAAGGGGCTCGGCGCCGTGCATGCGCTCACCCATCCGCTTGGCGCCATCCGCGAACTCAACCTGCATCACGGTACGCTCAACGCGGTGCTGATGCCGGCGGTGCTGCGCTTCAACCGCGGCGTGATCGGCAGCAAATGGGATGTGCTGGCCGGCATCCTCGGGGGCGATCCGGCGGAGGTTGTCGCCGGTCTCTGCCGCGAGATCGGCCTGCCGCGCGGGCTCAGCGCCATGGGCGTGACCGAGGCGATGATGGAGAGGATTTCGGGCGAGGCGCTAAGGGACCACTGTCATGCGACCAACCCACGGCTGGCGACGCGCGAGGAATATCTGGAACTGCTGCACGAGTCGGCATGAGGGGGCTTCTGTGACGCGACAATATCGAGAAGGGCTCAGATTTTTGTCATGCCGGGGCTTATCCCGGGCATCCAGTCGCAGCCCTTCCACACGTCGCGCCAATGGATTGCCGGGATGCGCCCGGCAATGACAAATTGCGGAGGTTCCATCGCTTCTTCGGGCAGGCTTCAAGTGCCAAGGGTGGTAGGATCGTCCCGCCAATCGCACAGGAGATCAGCATGAACAGGAAGGCCATCGTTCCCGTTGAGGCCGTCAATCCGCGCCGGGGAGCGGCGGTGTTGCTGGAGATCCTGCGCAACGAGGGCGTCGACTACATCTTCGGCAATCCCGGCACGACCGAATTGCCGCTGATGGACGCGCTGATCGAGGCGCCCGACATCAGCTACATTCTGGCCCTGCAGGAGGCGAGCGCGGTGGCGATGGCCGATGGCTACGCCCAGGCGGCCGGCAAACCGGGCTTCCTCAATCTCCACACCGAGGGGGGGCTCGGCCACGGCATGGGGAACCTCTTCAACGCCAGCATTTCGATGACGCCCCTGGTGGTCACCGCCGGTCAGCAGGATTCACGCCACACCATCACCGATCCCCTGCTGTTCGGCGATCTCGTGCAGGTTGCCCGGCCCGCGGTAAAATGGGCGCAGGAAGTCACGCATGCCGACCAGCTGCCGATCCTTGTCAGGCGGGCCTTCCACGACGCCTGCGCACCGCCACCAGGCCCGGTCTTCCTGTCGCTGCCCATGGATGTGATGGAGGAGATGAGCACTGTCGGCATCTCCGAGCGCTCGGTGGTCGACCGGCACCCGGTGGCGGGCTCGCTCGACAAGCTCGCCGAACACCTCGCCGGGATAAGGCCCGGGCGCCTGGCCATTATCGCCGGCGACGAGATCCATGGCAGTGACGCGGCCCAGGAAGCTGTGACGATCGCGGAGATGCTGGGTGCGCCCGTCTATGGCTCGTCCTGGCCTTCGCGCATTCCCTTCCCGACGGCCAATCCGCTGTGGCGCGGCAACATGCCGACGAAGGCGGTGGATATTGCCCAGCGGCTCGGCGATTACGATGCCATCTTCGCTCTCGGCGGCAAGTCGCTGATCACCATCCTCTACACCGAGGGTTCGGCCGTGCCGCCCGGCTGCGCAGTGTTCCAGATGTCGGCGGATGTGCGCGACCTCGGCCGCACCTATCCTACCAGGCTCTCGGTAGTGGGCGATCTCAAGCATTCACTGCATGCCCTGGCGCCCCTGCTCGCCAAGGCTGTCGCCGGAAGGACGGAGGTCTATTCCGCCCTGCTGCGCCAGGCGGGGCTCGACCAGCAACAGCGGCGGCAGGAACTTGCCGCGCTTGCCGCAGCGCAGATGGATGTGGTTCCCGTCACGCCATTGGTGGCTGCACAGCAGGCGATGCGGGCGATCGGCCCCTATGTTGCCGTCGTCGACGAGGCGATCGCCACATCGCTGCATGTGCGAGGCTTCCTCAACAGCTCTTCGTCGCGGCAATATTCCTTCCTGCGAGGCGGTGCGCTCGGCTGGGGCATGCCGGCAGCGGTGGGCTGCTGCCTGGGGCTCGGTCGCGAGCCGGTGGTCTCTCTCGTGGGTGACGGCGCTGCCCTCTATTCCCCGCAGTCCCTGTGGACGGCGGCGCATGAAAAGTTGCCTGTTACCTTCATCGTCATGAACAACCGCGAATACAACATCCTGAAGAACTTCATGAAGGGGCAGGCGGGTTACGCCTCGCATCGACAGAACCGTTTCATCGCCATGGACCTCGACGATCCGCCGATCGATTACCAAGCCATGGCGAAGTCCTATGGTGTGCCAGCGCGGCGGATCACGCGAGCCGGGGATATCGCCGGAGCGGTGGAGGCGGGTATTGCCAGCGGGCAGCCGAACCTGATCGAGATCGTGATCGGGACCTGAGCTTCCTGGGTGCGCGGACATCTTGTCCGCACCTTGGAAACGCGGCGCCGGGCTGAAAGGAAGGGGCGGACAAGATGTCCGCGCACCCGGGAAGGATCACAACCTCGCCTTCGTGCTCCGCGGTGTTGCCAGCAGCAGGTTCGTCTCCGAGGCATTGACGCCCGGGATCAGCCGGATGCGACGCAGCACGACATCCAGATCCGTCAGGCTCTGCGTCGCGAATTCCACCACGATGTCCCATTTGCCATTCGTGGTGTGCACGGCGCTCACTTCCGGAAAGCCGCCCAGCGTGTCGATCACGCGGTCGGCGGCGCGGCCCTCGACCTCGATCAGCACGATGCCGCGCACCGGCATGGAGATGGCGTCGGCTCTGAGGATGACCGTGTAGCCGATGATATCGCCGCGCTTCTCCATGTTCTCGATGCGAGCGCGCACGGTGGCGCGCGACAGGCCGAGTTCTGCCGCGAGATCGGAGATGCTGCGCCGGCCATTATGGCGCAACTGGGTGAGGAGCTGCTGGTCGATGTCGTCCATGGCCCACCGAAATGATCAAGGCTTAATGCCAATTTGATAAGCCATATTGTCACTTTTGCCAATTTGTATTGTTCATATCGCCAATCGGAGCCGGTAGATTGCGGGCAAGTCAAACGAGGTTCGACATGCCTTCGACAACATGCATTTTGCTGGGTGCGCCGGTGCAGGAAGGCGCCGGGCGCCTTGGCTGCGACATGGGCCCTAGCGCCTTTCGCGCCGCCGGGCTTACCGCCGCGCTGGAAGAGCTCGGCCATCGGGTTTCCGATCGCGGCAATCTGGCGCCGGCCCGCCTGCGTGCGTTGAAGCATCCCAACCCGATCGTGAAGAATCTGCCGGAGATCGCCGCCTGGACCGAAGCGCTCGCAGAGGCTTCCTACCGGATGAGCGCCGAAGGCATGCCGATCGTGTTCGGCGGCGATCACAGCCTCGCCGCCGGCACGCTCTCCGGCCTCAGCCGGCGCGCGGCTGAGCAGGGGCGCGAGCTCTTCGTGCTCTGGCTCGATGCCCATCCCGACTTCCATACGCTCGACTCGACGGCGAGCGGCAACCTGCATGGTTGCCCGGTTGCCTATGCCACCGGACAGGCTGGCTTCGACGGCTTCTTTCCCACCCTCGCAGCGCCGGTGAAGGCTGCGAACATCTGCATGATGGGCATCCGCAGCGTCGACCCGGCGGAGCGCAGGGCGCTCACCGCGGCGGGCGTCACCGTGCACGACATGCGCGCCATCGACGAGCACGGCATGGGCCCGCTGCTGAAGGCTTTCCTGCAGCGCGTGGAGGCCGCCAACGGCATCCTGCATGTCAGCTTCGATGTCGATTTCCTCGATCCCGGCATCGCTCCGGCCGTCGGCACCACGGTGCCGGGCGGAGCGACCTTCCGCGAGGCGCATCTCGTCATGGAGATGCTCCATGACAGCGGCCTGGTGCGCAGCCTCGACCTCGTCGAGCTCAACCCCTTCCTCGACGAGCGCGGCCGCACCGCCATCCTCCTTGTCGACCTCGTGGCCAGCCTGATGGGGCGGCGGGTGATGGATCGCCCGACGCGCGCCGGCACGGCCTGATTCAAACGGAGCAAGACCCATGCTGCCCAAACTCAACGTGGTGCCCTTCGTCAGCGTCGACAGCATGATGAAGCTTGTGCATGCCGTCGGCGTCGAGCGTTTCCTGGTCGAGCTTGCCGGTTTCATCGAGGCCGACTTCAAGCGCTGGGAGAGCTTCGACAAGACCCCGCGCGTCGCCTCGCACAGCGCCGAGGGCGTGATCGAACTGATGCCGACCAGCGACGGCGAAGTCTACGGCTTCAAATATGTCAACGGCCATCCCAAGAACACCAAGGAGGGCCGCCAGACCGTCACCGCCTTCGGCGTGCTCGCCGATGTCGGCACCGGCTATCCCGTGTTGCTCACTGAGATGACCATCCTGACAGCGTTGCGCACCGCTTCTACCTCCGCACTCGCCGCCAAATATCTGGCGCCGAAGGGCGCGCGCACCATGGCCATCATCGGCAATGGCGCCCAGTCCGAGTTCCAGGCCCTTGCCTTCAAGGCATTGCTCGGCATCGACCGTTTGCGCCTGCATGACATCGATCCCTCGGCCAGCCGGCGCTGCGCCAGGAACCTTGCCGGCTTCGGCTTCGACGTCACCATCTGCGATACGGTGGAGGACGTCATGCTGGGCGCCGATATCGTCACCACCGTCACCGCCGACAAGCAGAACGCCACCATTCTCACCGACAACATGGTCGGCCCCGGCATCCACATCAACGCTGTCGGCGGCGACTGCCCCGGCAAGACGGAGCTGCACGCCGACATCCTGCGCCGCTCCGGCATCTTCGTCGAATATCCGCCCCAGACCCGCATCGAGGGCGAGATCCAGCAGCTTCCGGCCGACTATCCCGTCACCGAGCTGTGGCAGGTGATGACGGGCGCGGCCGAGGGGCGCGCCAACAACCGGCAGATCACCCTGTTCGACTCCGTCGGCTTCGCCATCGAGGACTTCTCGGCCCTGCGTTATGTGCGCGAGCAGCTCGCCCGGACCGGCCTCTACGAGGAACTCGATCTCCTGGCCGATCCCGACGAGCCGCGCGACCTCTTCGGCATGCTGCTGCGCGCCCAGCAGCCGGCAGCGGCGTAAGTCTTTCCGTTATAAAAAGAAAAGGCGGCATGGCCTCGGCCATGCCAGACTATCGGGAGCGGGCTGAGCAAATCGGCCCGCTCCTTTTTCTTTGCTGGAGGACGGGGGTATCGGATCGGAGTGTCGATCACCGATCGACATCTTCCTCGGCGGGTAGCGCGTCGTTTCCAAAAATGTCGATCGGTGATCGACACTCCGTGTTTGGCGCTGCTCAGCTTGCTATGCCATTGCCCCGCCGTCGGATACCCACTTGCGCCAAGGGCTATGCCCTGACATTGCTGCCGGGAACCACCAAGTTCGATGGATCTGCAACGAGGAACACATGTGGCTTCGCCATGCCATGCTCCCGGCTCTCGACGGCCGATGGTCGCTCGACCGGTCCGTCGACGATATTGCCTCGGGCAAGCCGATGGCGGCGATGCAGGGCACGGCCACCTTCACGCTCGGGACAGCGGGCGAGGCCATCTATGCCGAACACGCGACGCTAGCCCTCGAAGGCGGCCCGGCCATGCCGGCAACCCGCCATTATTTCTACCGTCAGGAGGAGGACGGCCTCGCGATCTTCTTCGACGAGGCCTGCTCGCAGCTCTTTCATCGCCTCATTCTCGAAGAGGGGGAGAGCGGCCTCGTCGGCGCCGATCTCCATCTGTGCGCGCCAGACCGCTATGACAGCCGCTACGAATTCCGCAGCGATGGCAGCTTTGCGGTTGTTCATGTCGTCGAGGGGCCGCGCAAATCCTATGTGAGCCGGACGTCTTATCTCAGGTGACCTGAACTGCAGCCTTGTTCCCAGTTGGATATAACGGCGAACTGATTATGATCCGGGCACCCTCGCCGCTGGAGATCGCATATGCGCAAATTTGCGAGCCTTTCCTTGCTCGTCATGGCCCTGACGATTTCGGGTGCCGTGCCGACACTCGCCGATGACGCGGCCTGCAAGTCCTTCAAATGGGATCTCACCCGCGAACAGGCATGGTTCCAGGCCTCGCCGCCTTCACTCGCTTCGGGCGCCACCTTGGCCAAACCCGAGGGCGCGGCAGCCCTGCAGCTCAGCCCGATCGATGGCCTCGCCTTTGCGATAGCTCCCGAGCACAAGCCCGCGCCCGGCAGCTTCGGCGCCATTATGTCGCTGCCGCCGCTCGACAAGCCGGCCATCTACCAGGTGACCCTCTCCGATGAGGGCTGGATCGATGTAATTCAGGGTGGCGCCGCGGTGAAATCGGGCGCCTTCAGCGGCGCGAAAGGCTGCCCCGGCCTGCGCAAGAGCGTGCGCTTCGATCTCAAGCCAGGCCCTGTGACGCTGCAGATCAGCGGCGTGAAGGCGCAGACCATCAACGTGGCGGTGGGGCCGGCGGACTAGCCGGGAGCGCGGACGTCCCGCCCGCTTTCGGAACTGCCACGCTCTGCGACAAGGGAAGAGCGGACGAAGACGTCCGCGCTCCCAGGCCGTCGAACAGCTCCCGCGCCTTCAGGATCGCCGGCCGGTTGGCGAAGGCCCAGCGGCCCAGCGCGTTCACCGGCTCGCGCAGGGAATGGCCGAGGGCTGTAAGCTCGTAGTCCACCCGCGGCGGGATGCTTGGCGTCACCGAGCGGCTGACCAGGCCGTCCCGCTCCAGCCCTTTGAGCGTGAGCGTCAGCATGCGCTGCGAGATGCCGTCGATGTTGCGCTTCAGCTCGCTGAAGCGCCGCGGACCGGCGCTCAGCGCCATCACGATCAGGATGCTCCATTTGTCGCCGATGCGAGAGAGGATCTCGGTGACAGGGCGGCAACTCTCGGCGACATTGCTGGTGTCGATGGTTACATCGGTGTCACCCAGGGCCATGAATGTGCCTCCTTGTCCATTTTAGAACTGTATCTTATTTAGCCCAAGTTACGTTTTGTAACCATAATATTCACACCAGATGTCGTTGGGCACCATGCCCGCGGCGAGGCTTCGAACAGCATGGAACTCGGCCTTTACACTTTCGGGGAGACCACCGCGGATCCCGCAACTGGCGTGGTCATCGGCGCTAAGGAGCGCTTTGCCAATCTGATGGAGGAAGTCGAACTCGCCGATCAGGTCGGCCTCGATGTGTTCGGCATCGGCGAGCATCATCGCCCGGACTTCGCCGCCTCCGCGCCCGCCGTTCTGCTCGCGGCTGCCGCCATGCGCTCGAAGCGCATCCGCCTCACCAGCGCCGTGACGGTGCTGAGCTCGGACGATCCGGTGCGCGTGTTCCAGGAATTCGCCACGGTGGACCTGCTTTCGGGCGGCCGGGCCGAGATCCTGGCGGGCCGGGGCTCCTTCATCGAATCCTTCCCGCTCTTCGGCTACGACCTCAACGACTATGACAGCCTGTTCGCCGAGAAGCTTGAACTGCTGCTCAGGATCCGCGAGCAGACCACCATCAGCTGGCAAGGCGAGCATCGCGCCCCTCTCAATCGCCAGAGCATCTATCCCCGCCCGGTGCAGCAGCCCTTGCCGGTTTGGGTGGGCGTCGGCGGCAATCCGCAATCGGTGATCCGCGCCGGCACGCTGGGCCTGCCCATGGCCCTGGCGATCATCGGCGGCGAGCCTGCCCGCTTCAAGCCGCTGGTCGATCTCTATCGCGAGGCGGCGCGGCGCGCGGGGCATGATGCGGCCAGGCTGCCGGTGAGCATCAATTCGCATGGCTATATCGATGAGGACAGCAGGAAGGCGGCCGATGCGATCTTCCCCTATTATGTCGATGTAATGGGCCGCATCGGCCGCGAGCGCGGCTGGCCACCCTTGAGCCGAGGCCAGTTCGAGGCCTCGATTTCGCCCACCGGTTCGGATTTCGTCGGCGACCCCCAGAGGGTGATCGACAAGATCCTCTACGAGCACGAACTCTTCAAGCATGACCGCTTTCTCATCAAGTTCAGCATGGGCAGCATTCCCCATGCGAGAATGATGAAGTCGATCGAGCTGTTCGGCACGGTTGTGGCGCCAGCGGTGAGGAAGGCGCTAACTGGGAGCGCGGAGGTCCTCGTCCACGCTTGAAGCGATGCGTCCTGCGATTGAGGAAGAGCGGACGAGACGTCCGCGCTCCCAGGAGCAAATTTAACCTCCCCCTTTTGTCTGAAAACAAACATAAGCGTTGATTTGTGACTGCTGCCGTCTAAGGTGTGCCCGTCGCAAAAGGGAAGGCCCGCCCCATGGCCCGTCGCTATGTCATCGGTCTCGACTACGGCACGGAATCAGCGCGTGGCGTCCTGCTGGATGTCGAAAGCGGGGAGCAGATCGCGAGCCATGCTTTTCCGTACCGCCACGGTGTGATGACCGCCATGCCCGACGGCCGCGCCTTGCCGCCCCTCTGGGCGCTCCAGGATGCGGCCGATTATGTCGAGGCGGCCGAGGCGATCCTGTCGGCGCTGGGGCGGGGCAGGGAGATCGAAGGCATCGGCCTCGGCTTCACCGCGAGTTCGCCTCTCCCCGCCACGAGCGAGGGGCAGGCGCTCTCGCACCATCATCCGGACCAGCCTCACGCCTATGTCAAACTGTGGAAGCATGGCGCTGCACAGGCTGAGGCTGAAGCGATCAATGCGCGGGGTGGGGCCTTTCTCGACAATTTCGGCGGCAAGGTCTCGGGCGAATGGCTGCTCGCCAAGGCCGTGCAGATGGCCGCTGAGGCGCCGGAGCTCTGGCGGGAGACGGGGCGCTTCATCGAGGCCGGCGATTGGCTGGTCTGGCAATTGACGAGGCAGGAGACGCGCAGCCTCGGCCTTGCGGCCTACAAGGCGCAATATTCGGCGGAAGCCGGCTATCCCACCCATCTCGTGCCCGGCCTTGCCAGCCGTCTCGCACCGCCGCAACGTATCGGCTCTCCAGGCGGTGGGCTGACCCAGGCTTGGCGCGAACGCACCGGCATTGCCGGAAAGGCCGTGGTGGCGGTCGCAGTGATCGACTCCCATGTCGTGCTGCCGGCCGTGGGCGGCGTCAGCGATGGCTGCCTGGTCGGGGCGCTGGGCACATCGGCGGTCTATCTCGTCCTCGGCAAGGATTTCCGTCCGCTGCCGCCGGGCATCGAAGGCGTTGCCTTCGACGGGTCGGTACGCGACCTCTGGTGCTATGAGGCCGGACAGGCGGGATTCGGCGATACGCTCGCCTGGTTCGTGCGGGCCTTTCCACGCTCGCAGGATCCGGCCGAGAATTTCCGCCTCTACAATGAGGAAGCTGCCAGGCTGGAGCCCGGCGCCAACCATCTCCTCGCGCTCGACTGGTGGAACGGCAATCGCGTGCCGCTGGCTGATTCCGGCCTCAGCGGGCTGCTGCTCGGCCTCAAGACCAGCACGACGGCGGCCGGGATCTATCGCGCGCTCCTTGAATCGCTCTGCTTCGGGGCTCGCAGCATCTACGACCTGTTCATCGCCGGCGGCTTTGCCATCGGGCGTATCATTCTCTCCAGCGGCCTCGCCCTCAACAATCCGCTGCTGGTGCAGATCATGGCCGATGTGTTCGAACGCGAGGTCGAGGTGCCGGAGATCGACAATCCCACCGCGGTCGGCGCCGCCATCCATGGCGCCGTGGCGGCGGGGGTGGTTGCCAATTATTCCGAAGGCTCGGCTCGTTTCGGCGCGCGCAGCTTCAGGCGCTACCGTCCCTATGAGGAGGCAGCCTCGGTCTACCGCGTGCTTTATCGCAATTACCGCGCGCTTTGCGACAGCCAGCCGGTGCGTGGCGCCATGCATGACCTCAACCGCATCGTGGCGGGCGGACTGACGCAAGTTAGCCGGTGATGCGCTCCGGAGTGTTATGCCTAAAAACAATCAAAATAAATTTGCAATCATTCAGCGATGATGCATTAATCCGATGCCTCCGAATGAGAGGCCACCATCGAGAAGAGAGCGACAAGCTCCGACCATAATAATCCTGGGAGGATTCCATGCCAGCTTTTCGCCTGAGCCAGACTTTCACGTCGACTGCCCTGATCACCACGGCCGCCCTTGGCTTTGCGGCCTTCACCACGCTTGCCACAGCCGACAAGGCCAAGGCCGCGGATCAGGTCATCGTCGGCCTCGTCACCAAGACCGAGGTCAATCCCTATTTCGTCAAGCTGCGCCAGGCCGCCGAGGCTGAGGCTAAGAAGAAGGGCCTCAAGCTGATCGCCCGCTTCGGCAAGTTCGACGGCGACAATGAAGGCCAGGTCGCGGCCATCGAGGATCTCATCAGCGCCGGCGCCAAGGGCATCCTGGTGACGCCCAACAACTCCACCGGCATGCTCGGCATCATCAAGAAGGCGCGCGACGCCGGCGTCCTGGTGATTGCCCTCGACACCGCCACCGATCCAGCCGATGCGGTCGACGCCACCTACGCCACCGACAATTTCGAGGCGGGTGTGAAGCAGGGTGCCTATGCCAAGGCTGCGATGGGCGACAAGAAGCCGATTCTCGCCATGCTGGATGGCACGCCGGGCGGCACGGTCGATACGATGCGCCACAATGGCTATCTGCAGGGCTTCGGCGTCAAGGAAGGTGACCCGGTCATCGTCGGCTCCGCCATCACCAATGGCGCGCAGGACAAGGGCCAGACCGGCATGGAGAACCTGCTGTCGAAAAATGGCGACATCAACGTGGTCTACACCATCAACGAGCCCGCCGCTGCGGGTGGCTATGCTGCTCTGAAATCCTTCGGCAAGGCCAAGAGCGTGATGCTGACCTCGATCGACGGCGGTTGCGAGGGCGTCAAGAACGTCAAGTCGGGCAAGATCGCTGGCACCGTGATGCAGTTTCCTTACAAGATGGCGGTGGCCGGCGTCGATGCCGTGGCCGAATACGCCAAGTCCGGCAAGAAGCCCACGGGCTTTATCAACACTGGCTCGGAACTGATCACCGACAAGCCGATGAAGGGCGTTGATTCCAAGGATACCGCCTGGGGCCTGAAGAACTGCTGGGGCGGCGAGTAAATGTCATCCCGTGCGCGCCGCACCATGCAATGGAGCGGCGCAGACACGGGATCGAGAGCCCATAAGACCTCATTCTTTCTGCGGTCCCGGATCAGCGAAGCGTCACTGCGTGCCGCATCGCGTCCGGGATGACTGCGCAATCCTCTTCGCGGCCTCTCGAGGATTTGATGAGTACAACCACGGTTTCATCGCCCGAAAAAGAGCGCAGCCTGCTTGCGCGTATCTTCGCGACGCCCTCTGCCGGGCCTTTCCTGGTGCTGGTGGTCTTTTGCGTGATCTTTGCCAGCATCAATGACCGCTTCCTGGCCCTGCAGAACATCTCGCTCATCCTGCAGCAGACCGTGGTGGTCGGCACGCTGGCAATCGGTCAGACCTTGATCATCCTGACGGCGGGCATCGATCTTGCCGTCGGTGCCATCTGCGTGCTCGGCACCATCGTTGCCGGCAAGATGGCCGACTCGGGCTATGATCCCGTGCTTTCCATGGCCTTCGCCATAATACTGTGCACGATTGCCGGCGCCGTGGCAGGCGGACTGATCAGCGGCTTGAGACTGCCGCCATTCATCGTCACTCTCGGCACGCTCGGCATCATCACCGCAGCGCTGCGCCTGATTTCCGCCGGCGGTGCCTTCCCCGTCGACGATGAATTCCTGAGCTGGACCGGCAATGGGGACGCGATCTACGGCTTCGTGGTGACCTATGGCGTCATTGCCATGCTGCTGCTCTACGCCATCGTCTGGTATCTCCTGAACCAGACCAAATGGGGCCGGCACGTCTACGCCATCGGTAACAATCCCGAGGCGGCCCGGCTGGTCGGTATCCCCGTGCGGCGGCATCTCCTCTCCGTCTACGTGCTGGCCGGCCTTATCTACGGCATCACGGCCTGGCTGGCGCTTGGCCGTATTCCCAATGCCGATCCGAACTCGCTGCAGACGGCCAATCTCGATTCGATCACGGCCGTTGTCATCGGCGGAACGTCGCTGTTCGGCGGCCGCGGCGGCCTCCTCGGCACGCTGATCGGCGCACTGATCGTCGGCGTGCTACGCAACGGCCTGACCCTCGCCGGCATCGATCCGCTTTGGCAGGACCTGATCACCGGCGTACTGGTCATCGTGGCCGTGGCCTTCGACCAGCTTTCGCGCGGGAGGCGTTGATGACAGAAGCACCTTCTTCCGAGATCATTCTCGAAGCCCGCAACGTCGTGAAGAACTACGGCCATGTCACGGCACTGGACGGCGTGGATTTCGAACTGCGCAGGGGCGAGATCCTGGCCGTCGTCGGTGATAATGGAGCTGGCAAGAGTTCGTTGATCAAGGCACTTACCGGTGCCTTGAAGCCGGACAGCGGCGAGATCCTCCTCGATGGCCAGGCCGTGCATTTCAAGGGGCCGCTCGATGCGCGCCATCGCGGCATCGAGACCGTCTACCAGGACCTTGCCGTGGCGCCGGCGCTCGATATCGCCAGCAACCTCTTCCTGGGGCGCGAACTGCGCATGCCCGGCATTCTGGGCACGGTCTTCCGCCGCCTCGACAAGAAGAAGATGCGGGACGAAGCGCGAAAGGCCATGTCGGAGCTGAAGTTCCGCCTGCCGTCGATCCACAGCGCAGTGGAATCGCTCTCCGGGGGCCAGCGCCAGGGCGTGGCCGTAGCCCGGGCTGCCCTGTTTGCCAAGAAGCTGGCGATCATGGACGAGCCGACGGCAGCACTTGGCGTCCGCGAGACGGGGCAGGTGCTCGAACTGATCAAGGCCATCCGAGAACGGGGCCTGCCTGTGGTGCTGATCAGCCACAATATCCCCAATGTGTTCGAGCTGGCCGACCGCATCCATATCATGCGCCTGGGCAAGCGAGCGGCCGTGGTCAGCCCGAAGACGCATTCGATGGCCGACGTAGTGGCGATCATGACGGGCGCGGCCAAGGTCGAGGACTTCGCAAAGAGGGGATGATTGGGAGCGCGGACATCTTGTCCGCTCTTTCCTTGCCGCAGGGCATATCGTTTCCAAGAGGCGGACAAGATGTCCGCGCTCCCGGCATTTTCCACGCCAAATCCGCTTGACGTCTCTCGCCCGTGAGCCCCATATCCGGCGCGTGATGATTTCTGACAAACCTACGCTCAAGATCCTGCTCTGCTCTCCCCGCGGCTTCTGTGCCGGCGTGGTGCGCGCCATCGACGCCGTCGAGCAGGCTCTCAAGATCTATGGCCCGCCGGTCTATGTGCGCCATGAGATCGTGCACAACAAATATGTCGTGGAGAGTCTCAAGGCGAAGGGTGCGATCTTCGTCGAGGAGCTCGACGAGGTGCCGCAGACGCAGGCGCCGGTGATCTTCTCGGCCCATGGCGTGGCCAAATCCGTGCCATCCGCCGCCGAGAGCCGCAATCTCTTCGCTATCGACGCCACCTGCCCGCTGGTGACCAAGGTGCATCGCGAGGCCGAGATCCATCACAAGCGCGGTCGCGAGATCGTGCTGGTCGGCCATCATGGCCATCCGGAAGTCGTCGGCACCATGGGCCAGCTACCCGATGGCGCCATACGTCTGATCGAAACGGTCGCCGATGTCGCCGCCTTCACCCCGGCCAATCCCGAGGCGCTCGCCTTCGTCACCCAGACCACGCTTTCGGTGGACGATACCCGCGACATCGTCGATGCCCTGAAAGCGCGTTTCCCAGCCATTGTCGGTCCGCACAAGGAAGACATCTGCTACGCCACCACCAACCGCCAGGAAGCGGTGAAGGCCGTGGCGCCGCGGGTCGAAGGCTTCATCGTGGTGGGCGCGCCCAATTCCTCCAACTCGCAGCGCCTTCGTGAGGTCGCCGAACGCGCCGGCTGTACCATCTCCGAGCTGGTGCAGCGCGGCTGCGACATCGACTGGAACCGCTTCGGCAATCTGAAATCGCTCGGTGTCGCTGCCGGCGCTTCGGCCCCCGAGATCCTGGTCGAGGAGGTTCTCGATGCCTTCGCCGAGCGCTATGCCATCACGGTCGAGACTGTGTCGACGGCCGATGAGAGCGTGTTCTTCCCCCTGCCGAGAGACTTGAGAACTGGGGACCCGAGGACCAGCGATGTGCGCCAGCCTGAAAGCGTGGCGCGCTGATGGCCGTCTATACCGAAGTCAATGACGAGGACCTCGCCGGTTTCATCGCCCAATACGATATTGGCGGCGTGCTCGCCTGCAAGGGCATCGCGGAGGGTGTCGAAAACACCAATTATATTCTGCGCACAGAGAAGGGTGCCTATATCCTCACGCTCTACGAGAAGCGGGTCGATCGCACGGACCTGCCTTTCTTCATGGAGCTGATGGAGCACCTGTCGAAGAGCGGCGTCACCTGCCCGACGCCGATCCACCGGCGCGACGGCAGGGTTTTGGGCGAGCTGGCCGGGCGCCCGGCGGCGATCATCTCCTTCCTCGAAGGCGTGTGGATCAAGCGGCCCAGTGTCGAGCATTGCGGCGCCGTGGGGCGGGCGCTTGGCGCGATGCACAACGCCACGATCTCCTTTCCGATGAGCCGGCCAAATTCCCTCTCGCTCTCAGGCTGGCTGGCGCTCGCGAAGCAGGCTGATGGCCGCGCCGACAGCGTGCTGCACGGCCTCACGGCCATCATCGCCGATGAATTGGCTTTCCACGAGCAGCATTGGCCGCAGGGGCTGCCCACCGGCGTCATCCATGCCGATCTCTTTCCGGACAATGTCTTTTTTCTGAACGGCAAGCTTTCGGGCCTGATCGATTTCTATTTCGCCTGCAGCGACATCCTCGCCTATGACGTGGCCGTATGCCTGAACGCTTGGTGCTTCGAGACTGATCACGCCTACAATGCCACCAAGGGTAGGGCACTACTGGCCGGCTATCGTGCCGTCAGGCCGCTGTCGGACGCAGAGATGAATGCCATGCCCATCCTGGCGCGTGGTTCGGCTCTGCGCTTCATGCTGACGCGCCTGGTCGATTGGCTCAGCGTGCCGCCGGGCGCCATGGTCAAGCCAAAGGATCCGCTGGAATATTGGAAGAAGCTGCGCTTCCATCAGCGCGTCTCGAGCCCGGCCGAATACGGATTCGACCTATGACCGAAAAGAGGGTGACGCTCTATACGGACGGCGCCTGCTCGGGCAATCCCGGGCCGGGTGGCTGGGGCGCGATCCTGATGTTCGGCGAACACCGCAAGACGCTGAAGGGCGGGGCGCTGGAGACCACCAACAATCGTATGGAGCTTCAGGCGGCGATCGAGGGGCTTGAGACGCTGAAGCGCGGCTGCGCCGTCGACCTGCATACGGACAGCCAATATTTGAAGAACGGCATCACCGGCTGGATCCATGGCTGGAAGCGCAATGGCTGGCGCACCGCCGACAAGAAGCCGGTGAAGAACGAAGATCTCTGGCGCAGGCTCGATGTCGCGCTCGAGCGCCACGAAGTGGAGTTCCACTGGGTGAAGGGCCATGCCGGCCACCCCTTGAACGAGGAGGCCGACCTGCTGGCCCGCGAGGGCATGGCGCCCTATTTGCAGGAAAAGCGCGACAGGGCGGCGGCGCTGTCGTAGCCACCCTGCGATCTGCCTGCTCTTGGAAGCGCCGCACTTTCAGAGAGGGAAGAGCAGGCAAAGATGCCTGCGATCCCAGGGAAACACGCTCCCAGTTATAGCGCCTGCAGTATCGTGTCGGCGCCGGAAATGTCCAGCTTGCCACCATCGTCGAGATTGAGCACCTTCACCACGCCGTCCTCGACCAGCATGGCATAGCGCTGCGAGCGTACGCCGAGGCCTGCGGCGACGCGATCCAGCTCCATGCCGGTCGCCTTGGCGAAGTCGCCGCTGCCGTCGGCCAGGAACTCGATCTTGCCGAGGCCGCCGGTCGCCTTGGCCCAGGCGTCCATCACGAAGACGTCGTTGACGGCCGTCACTGCGACCGTGTCGACGCCCTTGGCCTTGAAGGCATCGTAATGCTCCAGATAGCCCGGCAGGTGATTCCGGTGGCAGGTCGGCGTGAAGGCGCCGGGAACGGCAAACAGCACCACTTTCTTGCCGCCGAAAATGTCGGAAGTGCTCCTGGGTGCGGGCTGGTCCTGCGTCACGACGCGGAACGTCACTTCGGGAAGCTTGTCGCCGGGCTTGATCGTCACGTGAGTCTCCATGGGGGAGGGATTGGTCGTGGGGTTACGGCAACCGATATAGGCTCTCCACGCCGCCCTCGCCAGTCGAGAGCGTGAAGCGAAGTTCATTTCCGCTCAACGTGGCATTCTTGGGCAGGCCATCGAGTTGCAACACGAACTGCTTGGGATTGGCCTTGTCCGCCCCTGGTGCGGGGTTCGGCATCGGCAGATACCATTTTAGTGGCGCTTCCACGAAAAGCGAGGCCGCGGAGGCTGCCTTGACGTCGATGGTGAGCGTGGCGGGCTTGGTCGAGGTGTCGAGCGTAACCTTGCTGATGGCAGGGCTCTCCGGCGCACCGATCGCCGCGGGCTTGGGGACGTGCTTCACCGCCTCGGCAATAGCATCAGCTCCTTCGCCGCCCTGCGCTCCCGGGGCCAGGGTGAGATCGGCGCTGCCCTTGGCGGGCATGCAGATCTCATGGCAGATGGCGTAGTCCAGCGCCAGCGACAGGCGGACGGGTTTGGTGGGATCGGCTGCCGTCACCTTCAGGGGCAGCACGACATCGCCCTTGTAGATCGCCGAGGAGCCGCCTTCGTCATCCAGACGGGTCGGCGCGGGCCAGAGCACGGTCACGCCGCCGAGATTTTCGGATTTCGACCAGTCGAAGGTCGGCGGAATGCCGGCATCGCCAGGGTTGCGCCAATAGGTCTTCCAGCCTTCGCTGAGCTTGATCTCCAGGCCGGCGGGCCCATTGCCGGGTGCGTTGCCCGGCAGCAGGCGCACAGCCGCGCCATCGACGGCGGACCAGGCCGAGGCTTCACCGGCGAGGGCGGCGGCGGGAAGCCCGGCTAGAGCCAGGACGAGGGTTGATAGTACGAGGCTGCGCATCAATCCTGGGCCGAGATTCAAAATGGGGATCCTTCGAGACGGATAACTGCGAATGGTCAATAGCGCCAGGCACGAAGGCGTGACATTCTCGTGAGGCAGGTCGCCAAAGAGTGGATGTGTCTTCGCCACGGTTGACCAAAATTATGCCTTAACAAAGCCAGTTCCATGCGGCACGATTGAGACCATGAGGCGCTATATTCCCCTTGGCGATGATTCTTCCGGCGGATTTCTCGACGGCAAGATGCTTGTGGCCACGCCGGTCCTCCAGCATGACGAACGCTTCGCGCGCACCGTGATCTATGTCTGCGCCCATTCTGCCGAAGGCGCGATGGGCATCGTGGTGAACCAGCCCGCCAAGAACATCAAGTTTCCCGACCTCCTCAAGCAGCTCGGCGTGATCGAGGGCTTGGCGGACCTCAGGGCGCCGCGCGGCCAGCCGATCCGCATCGTGAATGGTGGGCCGGTCGAATCGGGCAGGGGTTTCGTGCTCCACACCAATGATGTCGTCATCGACAATTCGACCATGCAGATCGAGGACAATATCTGCCTGACGGCGACCCTCGATATCCTGCGCTCCATCGCTCTGGGCGAGGGGCCGGAGAAGGCGTTGCTGGCCCTTGGCTATGCCGGCTGGCAGCCGGGGCAGCTCGAACGCGAGATCCAGGCCAATGGCTGGCTGCATTGCGACGCCGATTCGGCGCTGCTGTTCGACGCGGATGTCGATACGAAATATCTGCGGGCCTTGAGGAAGCTCGGCATCGAGCCGGGGATGTTCTCGCCGGAAGCAGGACACGCGTAGCGCCGGGAGTGCGGACGGGACGTCCACTTTTCCAGCCTATGCCCTCAGCCTGACCGGCCCGGCGATCAGCCGCCTTGCCTCTTCTGCCGTTACGGGATCGCCGAAGGCTTCGCCTTGTGCGAACTGGCAGCCGAGCTGGCCGAGTTCCTCGGCATCCGAATCGGTCTCGGCGCCGTCGGCGATGACTTCCATGCCCAGATCCCCCGCCATGCCGATAATGGATCTCAGGATCACCGGCCGGCCGCGGCTGTTGGGCTTCACGAAGCTCGGATCGATCTTCAAAAGGTCGAACGGGAAGCGCTGCAGGTAGGACAAGCTGGAATAGCCCGTGCCGAAGCCGTCCATGGCCAGGCCCACGCCCAGATCGGAGAGCTGAGCCAGGATCTGTGCTGCATATTCCGGATTCTCCATCACCAGGCTCTCGGAGACTTCCAGCTTGAGCGAGCCGCGCTCGATGCCGGCGCGCGCCATCACCGCCTTGAGGTCCTGCACCAGGTCCTGGCGCAGCAATTGCCGGCTTGAGATGTTGACCATGCCGAAGAGCGGCGGATCGACCTCGACCAGGCGCTGCCAGATCGAGAGCTGGCGGGCGGTACGGTCGAGCACAAACAGGCCGACATCGACGATAAGCCCGGTTTCCTCCGCCATGGCGGTGAATTCGGCGGGCGGCAGGCGGCCGAGCTTGGGATGCTCCCAGCGCACGATCGCCTCGAAGCCGGCGATGGTGCGGTCCTGCAGATGCACCACCGGCTGGAACAGCACCTTCAGCTCGTCACGCTCGATGGCGCGGCGCAGGTCCGCTTCCAGGGTCGAGCGATCGGGACGTTCCACCCGCATCGCCGAGTGGAAAATCTCGATGCGGTCGCCGCCGACCTTCTTGGCGTGATACATCGCGATCTCGGCATCCTTGATCAACTCGTCCGCCTTCACCGGCGCTTGCGGATCATAGATGGCAACGCCGATGGAGGCGGTGAGGAAGATCTCGCGGTCGGCCACGGCGACGGGCGCGCGCAGCGAGCGACGGATCGCCTCGGCAAAGGCCGCGATGCGCTCGGGATCGGGTTCGGAGAGCATCAGCATGCCGAACTGGTCTCCGAAGATGCGGCAGACGCTGTCGCGCGGCTTCAAGAGGCGCGAAAGGCGGCGCGAGACCGTGAGCAGGATGGAATCGCCAACCGAATGGCCCACCGCGTCGTTGACCTGCTTGTAGCGGTCCAGATCGAGCAGCAGCACGGTCGGCTTGATGCTCGGATCGTTCTTGGCAAAGGTGAGGGCGGTATCCAGGCGGTCTGTGAAGAGCTCGCGATTGGGCAGGCCCGTGAGATTGTCACGCACCGCATCGTGCAGCAGTCGTTCCTCGGCCGTCTTCTGCTCGGTGATGTCGGAGACGGTGCCGACGCAGCGTACCACCTCGCCATCCGAACCCACCACGGGACGCGCCTTGAGGTTCAACCACATGTAATGGCCATCGGCGGCACGGATACGGAAATCCTGGCTCACGCGCCCGCGGCGCTGGTCGATCACCGCATCGAGGGCAGTGCGGAAGCGGTCGCGATCGAAGATGTGGACGAGGTCGAGCCAGCCGCTGGCCGGCCCGTCGAGGGCGCCCGGCGCCACGCCGAGCAACTGGTCGGCCTCCGGGCTCACATAGATGCGGTCCGCCGGCACGTCCCAGTCCCATACGACATCGCCGGAGCCGGTGAGGGCGAGAGCCTTGCGCTCGCTGTCCGTCATCAGGCCGGGCGCGAAGGCACTTCCCGCGAAGGCATGCTGCATCACCGTGAAGCCGATCAGCATCACCACCAGCACGAGACCACCGGTAAGGGCGGGCTGAACCAGGTCATTGGTGAGATGGCCCATGATGGTCAGCCCCGCCGCCGCGACCCAGCCCAGCAGCAATGTCCAGGTGGGAATCAGCATCACGGCGCGGTCATAGCCATAGAAGGCGAGGAAGAGGATGATAAGCAGGCCCACCACCGCAAGTGTCGCGATCGAGATGCGAGCGACGCCGGCGGCGACGGGGGCATTGATCACGGCAAGGCCGACGAGGGCGGCGAGCGCCACCAGCCAGAGCGCTGAGACCACCGAATAGCGCACATGCCATCGGTTGAGATTGAGGTAGGCGAAGAGGAAGACCAGGAGAGTCGCCGAGAACACCGCCTCGGCGCCGGCTCGCCAGACCCGGTCGCCATCGGAGGCGATAGCGAGGAATTTGTGCAGGAAGCCGAAATCGATGGCGAGATAGGCGAGCACAGCCCAAGCCAGGGCTGCAGCGGCGGGGAACATCGCCGTGCCCTTGACCACGAAGGCGATTGTGAGGAACAGCGCAAGCAGGCCGGCGATGCCTAGCACGATGCCCTTGTAGAGCGTCAGCGAGTTGACCTTGTCCTTGTAGGCGTCCGGATCCCACAGATAGAGCTGGGGCAGCTTGGCGGTGCGCAGCTCAGCCACGAAGGTGATGCGCGAGCCGGGATCCAAGGTGACGCGGAAGACGTCGGCATCATCGTCGTCCTGGCGCTCGGGCTGGAAACCCTGGCTCGGCGTGATTTCAGCGATGCGCGATGCGCCGAGATCGGGCCAGACCAGGCCCGAGCCGACCAGGCGGAAATGGGGGGCGACGACGATACGGTCGATCTGCTCGTCCGTGGTGTTGGCGAGGGCGAAGACGATCCAGTGCGGATTGGTGCCCGGCTGCTTCGAGCGCACCTCGATGCGGCGCACGATGCCGTCGGCGCCCGGAGCCGTCTGGATCTGGATACGGTCGCCCTGGCTCGAATAGCTCTCGACCGCGGGAAGGAGGTCGATGGCGTCGACGTCGCCATTTACCGATACCGGCTCCAGCGCATGCGCAGCGCCGCCGACCATGGCCATGACGATTATCATGGCCAGGGAGGCTGCGATTACGCGAATAAACTGCAACATGCGATCTCCAGCCAGAGTTTGGCACCCCGCGCCAGCCTCCGGTCCTTTGTCACTCGACGGGTCCGCCCACCTGCCACTCAATTGTGTCGAGAACCAGTAGCCAGCTATGGCAAAATGGGCAAGTCGCCCCTTCCGGATTCCTGAAGGCGTCAACCGGAATGAGCTGTTCGAAACGCTTTGCACAGTGGCGTGTTGGGATTTTGTCGCATGGTTGAGACATTCCACCGCAATCCTGGCGAGAAGCGGTGGTGCCGCAAGCCCTTACCGCTTATTTGACACCTCAAGCAGGCAAGCCCGGCGTTGCCGCCCGGCCCAACTGTCGATAGGGTCGGCCATCGCCTCCTCGCCCGAGGAGGTTCATACCAGTCTCTGAAACATCACCCAAATTTCCAAAGGGTCTATCGAAGGTTTCTCATGACGCGCATTCGTAAAGCCGTGTTTCCTGTCGCCGGCCTCGGCACCCGCTTCCTGCCGGCCACCAAGTCCGTTCCAAAGGAAATGCTGACCGTGGTGGACAAACCGGTCATCCAGCATGTGGTAGACGAAGCCCGCGAGGCCGGAATCGAGCATTTCGTTTTCGTTACCGGCCGCAACAAGGGCGTCATCGAGGATCATTTCGATGTCGCCTATGAACTCGACGCCACGCTGAAGGAGCGCGGCAAGATGGAGGCCTTCGAGGAGTTGCAGCGCAGCCTCCCCGCCGCCGGGCAGGCCAGCTTCACCCGTCAGCAGGCCCCCCTCGGCCTCGGCCATGCCGTGTGGTGCGCGCGCGAGATCGTCGGCAACGAACCCTTCGCCTTGCTGCTGCCGGACATGCTTCATCACTCCAAGGGCACGAGCTGCCTCGCCGAGATGGTGGAGGCCTATGACAGGGTCGGCGGCAATCACATCGCAGTGTTCGAGGCGCCCGAGGACCAGACCCATCAATATGGCATCGTCGGCAAGGGCGAGAGCGTCGGCGGCAACGCCTTCGAGATCACCAAGATGGTGGAAAAGCCCAAGAAGGGCACGGCGCCGTCCAACCTTGCCGTGTCGGGCCGCTACATCCTGCAGCCCGAGATCTTCGATCTCCTGGAAAAACAGGAGCGTGGCGCAGGCGGCGAGATCCAACTCACCGATTCCATGCTGAAGCTCGCCAAGCAGCAGAAGTTCTACGGCTCGGTGTTCAAGGGACGCATCTATGATTGTGGCATGAAGATCGGCTTCCTCACCGCCAACGTCGCTTATGCACTGGAGCGCGAAGGGCTTGGCGATGAACTGAGGGCCGAACTGAAGGCGCTGCTCGGCTGAGGTTTTTTGCGCAATACCACACGGGCGCCCTCCAGAAATGAAGGGCGCCCTTTTTAGTTTGGACTTGTGATTACTGCCCGAGAGAAGCCCTTAAATCGAGGCGGATCGGATCGGATGGCTGTTCCGCGTGGTGGAGTACGCATTGCAACATTTACAGCATTGCTGTATATGCTGTATGTTTTGGTCGGAGGGTTTCATTGTGAAAAGCTATACGACGAGCGATTTGTCTCGAAAATCGGGTGACATCATCGCAGATGCTCTGCGCATGCCCGTTACAATCACGCAGCGCAACAAGCCCCGTCTGGTGTTGCTTAGTGTCGAAGATTACCAGCGCCTGACATCGGCCGCGCAAACTCGTTTTGTTGGTGCTCTCGATGTCATGCCAGATGAGTTATTCGAAGGGTTCAAAAGCGCTATTGAAGCTTATGAGCATGAACACGACGAGCCATGAGCTACGATGATATTCAGTCGGCGACGGTTATCCTGTATCCATATCTCTGGCACCGGGAGGCCGAGCGCGGAGAAATAGAGGGACGGAAGGACCGTCCGGTTGCTGTCGGTGTGAGAATTCCCCAACCGGATGGGATAGACCTCCTGCTCCTGTTTCCGATTACGAGCAAACAACCCGCCACGTCACAATTTGCAGCGGAGATTCCCGAAACCGAGAAGCGTCGCGCCGGCCTGAATACCGACATCCGTTTGTGGATCATTCTTGAGGAATTCAACGGCGATCGGGTCGGTCGATCCTATTACCTCAAACCGACCGCAGTCCTCGGTCGCTTCAGCAAGGCCTTCTTCTTGCCCCTTATGAAGCAAGTTATTGCACGTCGATCCCGGCTTGCTGCCGTCGACAGACGGGGCTAGAGCGTTTCACTTTCGGATCGAATCACCAAGAATCGCAAAATGCTTTTGGTACCAATAAGTTAATTTCGTAGTCCGCTCCTGCCTGAACGCATTTTGCTCTAGGGTCGAGACTCAATCAGAGCCACCAGGTGACGGCAGCAGCGAGGTATACGCCTGCAGCGAAGACGATAGCGAGTTTGTCATAGCGTGTTGCGATGCGCCGCCAGTCCTTGAGCCTGCAGAACATACGTTCGATAAGATTTCTCTCTCTGTAGAGGGGTGGATAGAAGGGATGAGGTCGCTTGCGGGTTGGATTGTTGGGTATGACCGGCCGAGTTCCGCGCTCCAGCAAGAATTGGCGGAGGCCATCGCTGTCATAGGCAGTGTCTGCCGCACACAAGGCGGCTGGCGGCAAAGAAGCGAGCAAAGGCAGGGCTACTCTGACATCGCCCAATTGGCCGGGGGTCACTTCGAAGGCTATTGGTCGTCCCCAACCGTCTACAACGGCATGGATTTTGGTCGTGCGGCCAGCGCGTGAGCGCCCGATCGCTTGAATTTGGTCCCCCCTTTTCCGCCAGCGGCGGAACGATGGGCCTTGGCGGTTGTGGAGTCGATCATCTGCGCCTCGCCAGGAGTAACCTCGATCAAGGCGAGGAACAGGCGACGCCAAATTCCCTGCATCGTCCAACGTCGAAAGCGATTATAGACGGTGGTCGCCGGACCGTACCGAGCTGGGCAATCTTGCCAGCGGCACCCACTTTTGAGGACGTGGACAATGCCGCTGATGACCCGGCGATCATCGACCCGATGCGCGCCGGATCGATGCTTCGGCAAGAGTGGCTCAATCCTCGCCCATTGATCGTCACTGAACCAGAACTCATTCGCCATGATCCAAGCTCCAAGCTTCATTCAAAGCTTTGAATCACATTGGAAAAATTCTTTCAATAGCTTGAATGAGTTTCGACCCTAACACTCTCAGACCCCGTCATCTTATAGGATCATCGGCCAGGATCGCGTAGAGCAGGTGATCGCGCCAGGAGCCGGCGATGCACAGATAGGAGCGCGCATAGCCTTCGCGGATAAAGCCCACCTTTTCCAGGAGCCGGATCGAGGGTTCGTTCTCCGGAAGGCAGGCGGCCTCGACGCGGCGCAGGCGCAGGCCGTTGAAGGCGTAGGGCAGCATGGTGCGCACGGCGTCGCTCATATAGCCCTGGCCGGCATGGGCCTGGCCCATCCAATAGCCGAGCGAAGCGGTCTGCGCTACGCCGCGGCGGATCTGGCCGAGGGTGAGGCCGCCCACCAGCGCGCCATCGCTCTGGCGGAAGATGAAGAAGGGATAGGCCGCATCGGCTCGCACATCCTGGCTGTAGCGCTTCAGGCGGGCGCGGAAAGCCATGCGGGTGAGGTCGTTGGGCGGCCAGGTCGGCTCCCAGGGGCGCAGAAACTCGCGGCTGGCGGCGCGCAAGGCGGCCCAGGCCTCGAAATCGCGCATTTCGGGCGCACGCAACTCCACGCTGCGGCCCTGAAGCGGAGGCAGCACATCCGCGAAGGAAAAGGGCCGCAGGAAGGACATTTAGAACGCTTTACCTTCAGATCGAATCGTTAAGAATCGAAAAATACTTTTAATACCAACGAGTTACTTTTGAGAGCCACTTCTGCCTGAAAGCATTTTGCTCAAGGGCGTGCCCCTCACGCTGCCAATCGGGTGCGGATCTTGTCGAGGCGCGGGAGTTTGGCCACCGGCCCCAACGCGGCGAGCGTCGGCGTCGAAGCCAATAACGCCTCGCCCGCTTTGCGCACATCATCCGCGGTGACGGCCTCGATCCTGGCAATGAGTTCCGCCGGTGGCAGCGGGCGGCCCCAGATCAGCATGTGACGCGCCATCTGCTCGGCCCGCATGGACGAGGATTCGAGCGCCATCAGGAGGCCCGCCTTCATCTGTGCCTTGGCACGAGCGATCTCGGCTTCCCCGGGGGCCCGCGCCGTCTCGGCGACGGTGTCGAGGATCACGGGAACGAGCTCCGGCAACTCGTCAGGCCCGGCGCCAGCGGAAATGCCGAACACGCCTGTGTCCGAATAGCCCCATTGAAACGCGTAGACCGAATAGCATAGGCCCCGCTTCTCGCGCACTTCCTGGAACAGGCGCGAGGACATTCCCCCACCAAGGATGTTGGTGAACACGCCCAGCGCCGGGCTGAGCTCGTCGCGATAGGAGCGGCCAGCAAAGCCGATCAGCACATTGGCCTGTTCGTGATCGGTCTCCTCGACATGCTCGCCGCCGCGATAGGTGGCGGGCGTCGGCGCCGGGCCAGTGCCTTGGGGCAGGCCAACGAAGAGACGGGCAGCGTCCTCGACGACACGGTCGTGGTCGACGGCACCGGCGGCGGCCACCACCATGCGCCCGGCACGGTAATGGGTGTCGAGGTAGTCCTGGATGGCGCCGCGGTTGAACGACATCACCGTCTCCGGGGTGCCGAGAATGGGGCGGCCGATCGCCTGGCCGGGGAAGGCGGCCTGATTGAACATGTCGAAGACGAGGTCGTCGGGGGTGTCCTCGGCCGCACTGATCTCTTGCAGGATGACGTTCTTCTCGCGCGCCAGTTCATCCTTGTCGAATACAGACTGGGTGAGGATATCGGCAAGGATGTCAAAGCCGAGTCCGACGTCTTCCTTCAGCACGCGGGCGTAATAGGCGGTCTGCTCGCCGGAGGTGGCGGCGTTGAGTTCGCCGCCGGCACTCTCGATCTCCTCGGCGATGCGCTTGGCGTCACGGCTCTTCGTGCCCTTGAAGGCCATGTGCTCGAGGAGATGGGCGAGGCCATGCTCCTTCTCGCCCTCCGAGCGGGCACCCGCGCCTGCAAAGACACCGAGCGAGGCGGTTTCGAGATGGGCCATGGCGTCGGTGACGACGATCAGGCCCGATGGCAACGTGGTAACCTTGACGCTCATGCCGCTTCGCCCTGGGCGGCGCGGGAGTGCTGGCGCACGAAAGCTTCGATGGCGCCCTGGTCGTTCGGCAGCACGGTGAAGCGTTCCGGGCGTTCATGCAGGTCGGCGAGGAAATCCGGCAGCTTGGGCTCGATGCCGCAGGCCGCTTTCACCGCCGCTGGGAACTTGGCTGGATGGGCGGTGCCGAGCACCACCATCGGCACGCTGCGGTCGGGTTCCGACTTCCAGGCGGCGACCACGCCAACCGCGGTATGTGGATCGAGCAGGTAGCCGGAGAAACGCCAGGTAAGGTTGATCGCCTTGGCGATCTCGGCCTCGTCGGCGCGTTCGGCGTCGAACTCGTCGGCGATCGCCTCGTAGGCGGCTCCCTCGACCACGAAGGCACCTGACTGCGCAAGGTTCGCCATCAGGCGTCGCACCTGCGCCGGATCGCGCCGATGCGCATCGAACAGCAGGCGCTCGAAATTGGAGGAGACCTGGATATCCATCGAGGGCGAGGAGGTGGCGACCACGCCGCGCGCCTCATAGACGCCCGTGGCGACAGTGCGGGCGAGGATGTCATTGACATTGGTGGCGATCAGCAGCCGCTCGATCGGCAGGCCCATGCGCTTGGCGACATAGCCGGCGAAGATGTCGCCGAAATTGCCGGTTGGTACCGAGAAGGAGACCGGGCGGTGTGGGGCGCCCAGCGCTACGGCGGCCGTGAAATAATAGACGATCTGCGCGACGATGCGGGCCCAGTTGATCGAATTGACGCCTGACAGGCCCATCTCGTCACGGAAGTCGAGATGGTTGAACATTGCCTTCAGCTGCGCCTGGCAATCGTCGAAATTGCCCTCCAGCGCTACGGCGTGGACGTTGGGCGCAGCCACCGTGGTCATCTGCCGGCGCTGCACGTCCGAGACCCGGCCGTGCGGATAGAGGATGACGATGTCGACCTGGTCGAGGCCGCGGAAAGCCTCGATAGCGGCGCTGCCGGTGTCACCGGAGGTGGCGCCGACGATGGTGGCGCGCTTGTTGCGGGCCTTGAGAGCGTAGTCCATCAAGCGGGCGAGGAGCTGCATCGCCACGTCCTTGAAGGCCAGCGTCGGGCCGTGGAAGAGCTCCTGGACGAAGAGGTTGTCGCCTATCTGCACCAGCGGGGCCACGACGGGGTGGTCGAAGCAGCCATAGGCTTCCTGCAGCATGTGACGCAGTGCGCCAGGCTCGATCTCGTCGCCGATGAAGGGGGCAATCACCGATTCGGCTACCTGCCAATAGGGCTTGCCGGCAAAAGAGGCGATGGTGGCGTGCGAGAGAACCGGCCAAGTCTGTGGCACATAGAGCCCGCCGTCGCGGGCGAGGCCGGCGAGAAGAGCATCGCAAAAACCGAGGACGGGTGCTTCGCCCCGGGTGGAAACATAACGCACGGGTCTATCCTTTTCGGTGCCGGGAACGGGGAATGAGACAGCAAATCCGGTTCCACACAGCTAGGGTTCATCCTGTAATCCGCATGCGGCGTGCGGGCAAGGCGCGTATCGCCGTCTCGTTGCTCCTAAGCGTCTTTGCGATCTGGCTGAATTACCAAAAATCGCAAGGGCGCGTCCGAAAATGGAATGAGAGCGACCCAGCCTTGGCTGTGCTCTAGGCGCTCTTGCTGCGGCGCTGACGCAACATGAAGGCGATGTAGACACCCACCAGGCCGATGGCGAGGCCGAACCAGGTCAGAGCATATTGCAGGTGGTTGTTGGGAAAGGATAGAATCGTCTCCCCGCCCTGCGGCAGGCCGCCGGGCGTACTCTGGTCGGCGTCGATGAAGAAGGGGGCGACACGCGTCAGCTTCTCCGCCTTGGCGATGCCCTGGATGTCGCGCGTGAACCAATCTCCTGTGGCCGGATTGTCGGCGGGCGTGAAGATGTTGCGATCCTCCGTCCAACGGGCAAGGCCGGTGATGGTGACGGGACCGGTAATCTGCCCGGCAGGACGTGTGGCCGGATCCTTGGCGCTTTCGGGCACGAAACCGCGGTTGATGAGGATGGCGGAGCCGTCATCGCGGATCAGAGGGGTCAGCACCCAATAGCCGACGCCCTTCGCCGGCCCCTTGGCGTCGGGCAGGTTGGTAAAAGCGCGGACCTCCTTAGAATGGTCGAAGGTGCCGCTGACCTGCCAGTGCCGATATTCGAGATCGTCCTGCTTTAGGGCGGGCCATTGCGCCTCGGGGGGAGGGGGAACAGGTGGAGCAGTGGTGCGCTCGCTGACCTCGCGAATCAGGCCCTCCTTCCATTGCAGCCGTTCAAGCTGCCAGACCCCAAGGCCGATCAGGAAGGCGCACATTCCCAGCATGCCAAGCGTGAGAATCAGCAGCGAACGCCGCTGAGACGAAGGCGGGATCATGGTCACTGCTCGAGCCGGCCTTCGGCTGCCTGCTTGGTGTATTGCAGGGCGACCAGAATGCCCTTCATGACACGAAGGAGCGTGAGGCAGACGATCAGCGAGAGCGGCAGCCAGAGCACGACATGCACCCATACAGGCGGGGAGAAGGTGAATTCCACATAGAGTGCCCCTCCCAGGATGATGAAGCCTGCTACCAGGATCACCAGCACTGCGGGCCCATCACCCGAATCGGCAAAGCTGTAGTCGAGGCCGCAGGCGCTGCATTTGGGCTTGAGGCTGATGAAACCGGCGAACAGCTTGCCCTGCCCGCAGCGAGGACACAGCCCCCGGGGACCGGTCTGGAACGGCGAAATCGACGGGTAGTGACGATGATCCTGGGACATGGCGGTCTCCAAAAGGAAACGGCCGGGTGATCCCGGCCGCCTCGAACAATTTCTGTGCCAGGGTTCAGCCGTGCACGCCGCCGGGACCGTGACCCCAGACGTAGATGCAGGCGAACAGGAACAGCCAGACCACGTCGACGAAATGCCAGTACCAGGCGGCAAATTCGAAGCCGAGGTGGTGGCGCAATGTGAACTGGTCGTAACTGGCGCGCCACAGGCAGACGGCCAGGAAGATGGTGCCGATGATCACATGGAAGCCGTGGAAGCCGGTCGCCATGAAGAAGGTCGAGCCATAGATGTGGCCGGAGAAGCCGAACGGCGCGTGGGCATACTCATAGGCCTGGCAGGCGGTAAAGAACAGGCCGAGGATGACGGTGAGGAGAAGGCCGTTGCGCAGGCCCTTCTTGTCGCCTTCCAGCAAAGCGTGGTGAGCCCAGGTCACCGTGGTGCCGGAGGTCAATAGGATCAGCGTGTTGAGCAGCGGCAGGTGCCAGGGATCGAGCGTCTCGATGCCCTTGGGCGGCCAGACGCCGCCGGTCAGGGCCGTACGGGCAACTTCATTGGCCTGGCCCGGGAAGAGGGCGACGGCGAAATAGGCCCAGAACCAGGCCACGAAGAACATCACCTCGGAGGCGATGAACAGCATCATGCCGTAGCGGTGATGCAGCTGCACGACAGGGGTATGGTCTCCCCCGGCAGCTTCCTTGATGACGTCAAGCCACCACATCATCATGGTGTAGAGCACGCCGATCAGTCCGGCTCCGAACACGAACGGGCCGACTGAAGCGCCATGCATCCAGGTGATCAGGCCGATCGCCAGGACGAAAGCCGACATCGCGCCGACGAACGGCCACGGGCTCGGATTTACGAGGTGGTAATCATGGTTCTTGGCGTGAGCCATGGTCTTCTCCAGATGCCGGTCGCCCGGATTTACAACTGCGGTTTCGTCGTGGCCGGTTCGGCGGCCGCGACGGGAGTCACTGGCTGCTTGGCCGGATAATAGGTGTAGGACAGCGTGATTGTCTTCACGCCCCTGAGGTAATCCACCTTGTCGATGGCGGGATCGACAAAGAAGACCACAGGCAATTCACGGCTCTCGCCCGGCGCCAGGCTCTGGCTGGTGAAGCAGAAGCACTGGATCTTCGAGAAATAAGCGCCCGTCTCCTGCGGCGTCACGTTATAGGCAGCCGAGGCCCAGGTGGTTTGGTTGGAGAGGTTGGTGATCCTGTAATAGATCGTCCTGACCTCGCCGGCCTTGACGGTGACGGAGCGCTGCTCGGGCTCGAACTTCCAGGGCAGGGCCGGATTGATGTTGGAATCGAAGCGCACCTCGAAACTGCGGTCGATGGTCTGGGCCGGCGCCGCTTCCGCGACCCTCGTCGTGCCGCCGAAGCCGGTGACCTTGCAGAACAGGGTGTAGAGCGGCACCGACGCGTAGGCCGCACCCACCATCGAGGCCACGAAGGCGAGGCAGCAGATCGCGATCAGGCCGTTGCTGGCCTTGGGCTTTGGTGTCCCAGCTTGCGGTGTCTCAGCTTGAGGGGTCTTGGCGCGATCGGGGGTGCTCATCGTCAGAATCCCTGGTCGCCGATGCCGGGGCCCTTGACGAAGCTCACGGCGTAAACCAGCAGCACGAAGGCGATGAGCGCCGCTGCAAGCGCGATGCTGCGCCAGTGCAGCTTGCGGGCCTGGTCCGGCGGAAGCTTGGCCATCCAGCTGTCCCGGGGCGGGCGCTGATAGGCGAGCGGGCGGAACAGGATGATCAGGAGAAGGACGATCAGCGCCGGGCCGACGAACCACAGATGGTTGCTCATCATGCCATCATCCTCATGACCAGGGCCTCGCCGAGGAGGCAGGCGAAGAGGACGAAAAGATAGAGGATGGAATAGCCGAACATGCGCTTGGCCGGCCCCATGTCGTCGGGCTTGCGCCAGATCTCGATGGCCAGCCAGAGCATGCCGAGGCCGCCAAGGCCGGAAACGATGCCATAGGTCCAGTGTGCGAAGCCCAGGAACCAGGGCAGCATGCCGATCGGCGCCAGCAGCACGGTGTAGATCAGGATCTGCTTGCGGGTTTCGCGCGCGCCGGAGACCACGGGCAGCATGGGCACGCCGGCTTTCTCGTAGTCGCCCGACTTGAAAAGGGCGAGCGCCCAGAAATGCGGCGGCGTCCACACGAAGATCAGGGCGAACAGCACGAGGCTTTCCAGCGATACCGTGCCGGTGGCGGCAGCATAGGCGACAACCGGGGGTAGGGCGCCAGCAGCGCCTCCGATGACGATGTTCTGCGCTGTCCAGCGCTTCAGCCACATCGTGTAGACGACGACATAGAAGAAGATGGTGAAGGCGAGCAGGCCTGCGGCAAGGGTATTGGTGAACACGCCGAGCACCAGCACCGAGGCGCAGGACAGGATGATGCCGAAGGTGAGCGCCTCGTTGGGATGGATGAGCCCGGCCGGGATCGGGCGCTTGCGGGTGCGGCTCATCACGGCGTCGATATCGGCGTCGTACCACATGTTGAGGGCGCCCGATGCCCCGGCGCCGACCGCGATGGCGATCAGGGCGGCCAGGCCGACGACCGGGTGGATGTGAACCGGCGCCATCACCATGCCGGTGAGGGCGGTGAAGACCACGAGCGACATCACGCGCGGCTTGAGCAGGGCCACGAAGTCGCCCGCCGAGGCGATGCTGATCGCGGGATCAGCCTCGTCCACCTGGCCGTTCATGGGCATGCCGATATCGCTCAATGCAGTTTCCTTGGTGGCAGGCCACAAGGCCGCCTGTTGGTGCTTGAAGTTTCTTGCTTGAACCTTCGTCTTTCGAAGGCTCGAGGAAGAAACCGGGACCTCCGCTCGGAGGCGTAAGGGCGGCCGTTGGTGCGGCCGCCCTCGAATGCTCTTGGTTCGCGGCGCTTAGCGGATGCGCGGCAGGGTCTCGAACTGGTGGAAGGGCGGCGGCGAGGGCAGAGTCCATTCCAGCGTGGTGGCACCTTCGCCCCAGGGATTGGCCGCAGCCCGTTCCTTGTGCTTGAACAGCGCGTACCAATTCCCCCACAGGAAGAAGATCACGCCGCCGGCGAAGATGAAGGCACCCATCGAGGAGATGAAGTTCCAGCCGGCGAAGGCCGGGTTGTAGTCGACGACATGGCGGGGCATGCCGGCCAGCCCCAGGAAGTGCTGCGGCATGAAGAGCAGGTTGGCGCCGATAAAGGCGATCCAGAAATGCCACTGGCCGATCCAGTCGGGGATGATGTAGCCGAACATTTTCGGGAACCAGTAGTACCAGCCAGCGAAGATCGAGAACACAGCGCCAAGCGACAGCACGTAGTGGAAGTGGGCCACCACGTAATAGGTGTTGTGCAGCGAGCGGTCGACGCCGGCATTGGCGAGCATCACGCCCGTCACGCCGCCGATGGTGAACAGGAAGATGAAGCCCGTCGCCCAGACCATCGGCGCCTTGAAGTCGATCGAGCCGCCCCACATCGTGGCGATCCAGGAGAAGATCTTCACGCCGGTCGGTACTGCGATGACCATGGTGGCGAACACGAAGTAGGCCTGCGTGTCGACGTCGAGGCCGACGGTGTACATGTGGTGGGCCCACACGACGAAGCCGACGACACCGATGGCGACCATGGCGTAGGCCATGCCGAGATAGCCGAAGATCGGCTTGCGCGAGAAGGTCGAGACGATGTGGCTGATGATGCCGAAGCCGGGCAGGATCAGGATGTAGACTTCCGGATGGCCAAAGAACCAGAACAGGTGCATCCACAGGATCGGGTCACCGCCATGGGCGGCGTCGAAGAAGGCGGTGCCGAAGTTGCGGTCCGTCAGCAGCATGGTGATGGCGCCGGCCAGGACGGGCAGCGACAGCAGCAGCAGGAAGGCGGTGACCAGCACGCCCCAGGCGAACAGCGGCATCTTGTGCAGCGTCATGCCGGGTGCGCGCATGTTGAAGATCGTGGTGATGAAGTTGATGGCGCCAAGGATCGAGGAAGCGCCGGCCAGATGCAGCGCCAGGATGGCGAAGTCCATGGCCGGGCCGGGCGTGCCAGCGAGCGAGGACATCGGCGGATAGGCCGTCCAGCCGGTACCGACGCCGTAGTCGGTCGGGCCGGGGCCGCCGGGAACGAACATCGAGATGATCAGGAGGCTGATCGCCGGGATCAGCAGCCAGAACGAGATGTTGTTCATGCGCGGGAAGGCCATGTCGGGCGCGCCGATCATGATCGGGACGAACCAGTTGCCGAAACCGCCGATCATCGCGGGCATCACCATGAAGAAGATCATGATGAGGCCGTGGGCCGTCACGAAGGCGTTGAAGGTGTAGGGGTTGGTGAAGATCTGCATGCCCGGGAACATCAGTTCCGCGCGCATCATCACAGAGAGGAAGCCGCCAATGATGCCCGCGCAGAGCGCGAAGATCAGGTAGAGCGTGCCGATGTCCTTGTGGTTGGTCGAGTAGACGTAACGGCGCCAACCGGTCGGATGATCATGCGCGTGATCGTCATGGGCATGGTCGTCATGCACCGATGCATCGGGAGCAGTGGCCATCATTCAATCCTCTAGTCGAGCCGTCAGGCCGTTACTGTACAATCGCGGCCGCCGAAGCGACCTTGTTCTGGCTGTCGCCGTTCAGGGCCGACTTCTTGCTGGCAGCCCATTTGTCGAAGTCTTCCTGGCTGACCACATGCACGGAGATGGGCATGAAAGCGTGGTCATGGCCGCATAGCTGCGAGCACTGGCCATAATACCACCCTTCGCGGGTGGCCTTGAACCAGGTTTCGTTGAGGCGGCCGGGAATGGCGTCGATCTTCACGCCGAAGGAATTCACCGAGAAGGCGTGGATCACGTCGGTCGCGGTGACCTGGACGACCACGGTCTTGTTGACCGGCACCACCATCTCGTTGTCGACGGCGAGCAGCCAGGGCTTGCCCTCGGCCTTCACCTTGTCCTCGTCGCGGCGCATGGTGGAGGTGAAGGTGAAGTCGCCATTGTCGGGATATTCATAGTCCCAGCTCCACTGGCTGGCCGTGGCCTTGATGGTGAGGTCAGCCTTCGGAATGACTTCTTCGAAGTAGAGGAGCTTGAAGGAGGGCAGGGCGATCAGCACGAGGATGAGGATCGGGCCCACTGTCCAGATGACTTCGATCAACGTGTTGTGCGTCACCTTGGACGGCACCGGATTGGCCTTCTTGTTGAAGCGGAAGATCACATAGAGCAGCAGCGCCATCACGAAGAGGGTGATGGGCACGATGAACCACATCACATAGCCGTGGAACCAGCGGATATAGTCCATCACCGGCGTGGCTGCTTCCTGCAGGCCCATCTGCCAGGGCTGGGGCTCGCCGAGGCCACCCGTCTCCTGGGCGAAGGCCGTGCCCATGGTGAGGCCCAACAGCAAGGACGTCAGCACCACCCCGCTCATAGTCTTCTTAAGATGGAAAGCCATCCGCCTTCTCTCCAATTCCCGCCAGCTGCCGATGCCCGAGATACGTCACCTTGGCACGGTGCCGACCCTGGAGCGCCAATCGCAGTTTATCTGGCGCGCAGATTTCACGGATTGGAACTCATGTAAAGCACACGGTCACTCAAAAACCATAATCCACAGCGCATCGCAATGGCTGGGAGTCACGGGTTTGTGCGGCAATTGGGCGCGAAAGCGCCACAGACCGCCTTCAGCTTGCTTCCCGCATCGTCATGGCGGCGTCCTTGACAGGCCAAGCCTGTCTGGTACGCGTCGCGGCAGAGATCCAAAACGGGCCCGCGGGCCCTGATTCGGCGAGGATATAACTTGCTGGCACATATATTGAATATTGCCGTGTGGACGCCGCTGCGGCGCCTTTCCTGCCTGTCGCTCCTGAGCCTTGCTCTGGCCGGTGGCTTGGCGGCAAACGCCCAGGCCCAGGCCCAGACCGATACCGAGCAATATGGGACGCTCCGCTCCAAGCACGACAATTGGCAGGTCCGCTGTGATACGCCGCCCGGAGCCCAGCGCGAGCAGTGTGCTCTCGTCCAGGCCGTTACCGCGTCCGACCGGCCGAACATCGCGCTTTCCGTCCTCGTGCTGCGCACGGCTGACCAGAAGAGCCGTCTCCTGCGCGTGATCGCACCGCTGGGAGTGCTGCTGCCTGCCGGTCTCGGCCTGAAGATCGACAACCAGGATGTCGGCCGCGCCGGCTTCGTGCGCTGCATGCCGACGGGCTGTCTTGCCGATATCGTGCTCGACGACGCGCAGATCGGCATGCTGCGCAACGGCAAGGAAGCAACCTTCATCATCTTCCAGACGCCGGAGGACGGCATCGGAATTCCGCTGACGCTGAAAGGCTTTGGCGAAGGGTTTGATGAATTGAAGTGAGTTCCCCGGGTGCGCGGACGTCCCGTCCGCCTCCTCCTTTCCGACAAACGCGGTGGTTCCAAGATGCGGACGGGACGCCCGCGCACCTGGGAGAGACCTGCCCTGCCGCGCCTTTTCTTTCGGCGTCTCCGGTTCGAGAGCGGATCGTCCGACGCTCACTTGAGTGTCGCAGGGACCTTTGCGCTCCCAACCACAGCACGCTCCAGGATCGGTCCCAGCTTCAGCCCGGCCGGCAAGGCGCCGTAACAGCCCCGCATGCCGCCATTGAGCCGCCCGGCGACAAAGGTTTCGGCGACATCAGCGGGCGCATGGCGCAGCAGGAGAGAGGCCTGCAGCCCGAGCGCCAGATCCTCGACCAGCCGGCGGGCTGTTGGTTCCGCCGATGCGAGGTCCTGCAAGCCAGCCTCGATGCCGGACAGGAACCGGTCATAGTCCCGGTCGAGCCCCTTGGATGCCTCGAGCTCCATTCTCAAGGCACCCAGGCTCGCGCGCTCGCGCGCGAGTGCGCGCAAGACGTCGAGCGCGTTGACATTGCCGGACCCCTCCCAGATCGCGTTAACCGGTGCTTCCCGATAGAAGCGGGCGAGCGGGCCTTCCTCGACAAAGCCGTTGCCGCCGAGACACTCCAGCGCCTCATAGCTGTGGTTCGGCAGGCGCTTGGTTACCCAGAATTTGGCGATGGCCGCGCCGATGCGGGCGAAGGCCGTCTCCTCCGGAGAGCCGCCGTCAAACGCTCGGGCGATCCGCATGACGAGGGCGGTCGCCGCCTCCGCCTCGATGACGAGGTCGGCGAGAACCGTCTGCATCAGCGGCTGGTCGATCAGGTGCATGCCGAAGGCCTTGCGGTGGGCGGCGTGGTGCACGGCCTCGACGGCGCAGTGGCGCATCATGCCTGCACAGACAAGGGCGGCGTCGAGCCGCGTCTGGTTGACCATGGCCATGATGGTCGCGACGCCGCGCCCTTCCTCGCCGATGCGCCAGGCGAGCGCACCCGCATACTCGATCTCGGCCGAGGCGTTGGAGCGGTTGCCGAGCTTGTCCTTCAGCCGCTGTATGAATATCGGATTGCGCTTTCCGTCCGGCCGCCAGCGCGGGGTGAAGAAGCAAGTGAGCCCGCCGGGCGCCTGGGCGAGCGTGAGGAAGCCGTCGGACATCGGCGCCGAGCAGAACCATTTATGCCCGGTGAGTTCGTAGTGATCGCCACCGAGCGGGCGGGCCAGCGTCGTATTGGTGCGCACGTCGGAGCCGCCCTGCTTCTCGGTCATTGCCATGCCGATGGTGGCGCCACGCTTGGCCGTGGCGGGCCCGGCGGCGGGATCATAGGCATTGGCAATGATGAGCGGAGCCCATTCGGCATGGAGACCCTCGTTCTGCAGGAGCACCGCCAAGCTCGCGCCGGTCATGGTGATCGGGCAGCACACGCCGGGCTCGACCTGCGTGAGCATGTATTCCAGGGCGGCGTGGGCGACGAAGGCGCCCGGACGGCCCGAGGCCGGCAGGGAATGGATGCCGGCTTCCAGCCCTTGCGCCATCAAGGCATGGTAGGCCGGGTGGTATTCCACGAAATCGATGCGCTGGCCGAAGCGGTCGAAGCTGTGGAGTTGCGGTGGATGGCGATTGGCGGCTTCGCCTCGAGCGATACTATCGGCCGTACCGATGGCGGCCCCGAAGGCGTGGACGGTCTCCTCCGCCCAGCCGGCCCCCTCGCGCCGCAGAGCCTCCTGCAGGCCGGGATCGCTGGCGAACAGGTTGTAGTCGATCAGCGGCGGGACTTGATTGGTAACCTGATGGGTCGGCAAATCGCTGATCGGATCCCGCGCAATCATATCAGGCCTCCCGCTTTCCGAGCTCAAACTATCGTGGGGGCAGCATCGTGGCGAGGGGATGATGGTGATATTTGTTTCCCGCAGCCTCGGAACGGCCTATATGCGCGCTGCGCGTCCCCCGCCTTCGGGCAAAGGGCTTACGAGACTGGAAAGACGATGGATCATCCCCAGGCCGACGATGCCGCACTGCCGTCCGAGGCGGTGGTCCAGCCGGCGGGGATGTCTCCGCCAGCCAAATTCGTCACCGGCTCGATCATGCGCCATGTGATCGTGATGACTTCCACCGGCTCGATCGGGCTCACGGCGGTGTTCGCCGTCGATCTCATCAATCTGTGGTACATCTCGCATCTGGGCGACACCGTCGCCACCGCGGCGGTCGGCTATGGCTCGACCATCCTGTTCGTCACCACCTCTATCTGCATCGGCATCATGATCTCCGCCGGCGCTTTGTGCTCGCGGGCCCTCGGCGCGCGCAACCGGCCGCTTGCCCGCCGCTATGGCGCTTCGATCCTGGTCTGGATGCTGCTCGTCACCGGCGCAGTGGCGGTCCTGACTTTCCCGTTCATCGGCTCGATGCTGCGCCTCCTGGGCGCGCAAGGCCGCACGCTTGGCCTGTCGACCCTTTATCTCCAGATCACCATGCCGACGGTGGTGCCGATGGGGGTCGGCATCGGCCTTTCGGGCGTGCTGCGCGCGGTGGGTGACGCCAAGCGGGCCATGTATGTCACGCTCTCGGGCGCCATGGTCGCGGCCATCCTCGATCCGATCTTCATCCTCTGGCTGGGTTTCGGGGTAGAGGGGGCTGCGATCGTGATCGTGTTCTCCCGTCTGGCGCTTGCGCTTGTGGGCTGGTACGGCGCCGTGCGCGTGCATGACCTCGTCGGCCGCCTTTCCCTGAAGCGCGCGCTGGAGGATGCCGAGCCGATCGCAGCCATCGCCGGACCGGCCGTGCTCGCCAACCTGGCCACGCCCGTCGCCAATGGCTACATGACGGCGATACTTGCTCCCTTCGGGGATGGGGCGGTGGCGGGCAATGCCGTCATGGGCCGGCTGATCGCCTTCTGCTTCGGTGGCATCTTCTCGCTCTCCGGCGTGGTCGGCCCGATCTTCGGCCAGAATTACGGTGCGGGCCGGCTCGACCGCGTGCACCGCACGCTCTCGGACGCCTTCTTGTTCACCACGCTCTATGCCGTTGTTGTGTGGGCTGCCCTTGCGCTCTGCCACCACCTCGTCATCCGCGCCTTCAATATCACGGATCCACAGGCGGCCCGCCTGATCGAGTTCTTCTGCCTGTTCGTGGCGGGATCCTGGGCCTTTCACGGCCTGCTCTTCGTCGCGAACGCTTCCTTCAACAATCTCGGTTTTCCTTTTGCCTCGACGGTGTTCAACTGGGGCAAGGCCACGCTCGGCACGATTCCTTTCGCCATGCTGGGCGCGAAGCTATGGGGGGCGGAGGGGGCATTGGCCGGGCAGGGGCTCGGCGCGGTGCTGTTCGGCGTGATTGGTGTATGGTGGGCCTATCGGTCGATCGGGCAGTTGAAGCTGCCCGGCACCAGCAGGGCTACCTGATTAGACGGGGCGGGAACAAGCATGAATACTCTCTTCGATCTTTTCAGCAGTGCCCAGAACGGCAAGGCGATCGACAATATGGCGCGCCAGTTCGAGCTCAGCCACCAGCAGGCCATGGCGGCGACGCAGGCGCTGCTGCCGGCCTTCTCCCTTGGCCTGAAGCGGCAGGTGGAAAACGCCAGGGTGGCGCCCACGCTGCCCAATTTCTTCGGCCTTGCCGGCATGCCCGAAGTGGACGCCTTCCAGAACGCGGCCCAGGCCTTCACGCAGCAGGCGATCCAACAGGGCCAGCAGATCATGGCCGCCTTGTTCGGCTCGCCGGACATGACCCGGGCGCTCTCCCAGCTTGCTGCGGCCCAGAGCGGCGTGGCGCCGCCGGTGATCGCGGCGATGATGCCCGCCATGGCCTCGATCCTGGTGGGCGGCCTTGCTCATGCGGCTACCCCAAGGTCGTCCGGCAACCCGATGGCCGATATGGTCACGTCGATGATGCAGGCCTTCCAGCCGCAGGCGCCCAAACCCGCCCTGGACATCGCGGCGCTGTGGGCGCCGTTCCTTGCGCCTTATCAGGCCCCGAAGAGGCCGGAACCTCAGGATATGTTCAGCCAGATGCTGGAGGCCGGCAGCAAGATGCAGAAGGCGCAGGCCGAGGCCATGCAATCACTGTTCGAGGCCTGGTGGGGGAAGTGATAGGCGCACTCCCAGCAACGAAAAAGCCCGCTTCGGTCGAAGCGGGCTGAGGTGCGGAAGTCACGCTTCCGGGGCGTTCCGCCGCAGGGGTAGCGGCAAGAATTCGTGTCAGCGGGGAAGGCCGACGAAATTGTCGTGCTTGGCGGCCTTGTTGGCGCGGCGCCAATCCATCTGCGCCTCGACGAGGTGAGCCGACGGATCATGCCAGAAGGGCTGGGCGAGAGCGCCGTCGAGGTCCGTCGGCGTGATGCCGAGATCGCGCAGCATCGCAGCATCGAAATTCGCCAGCTGATTGATTTCTCGGCGATTTTTGATTGCCATGGAGATGGCCGCGACCTTGGTGACGACAGCCTGCAGCGCCGCGCGGAAGATCGACACGTGCGAAGGGGACTTGCTGTTGACGGTAACGCTATTCATCGGACTCTCCATCGGCGGCCGGTGATGTAACGACCCCGGTGGGTCGTTCCAATCATCACCAAAACTGAACAGTTGCACTATGAAACATTGTCATTGATCAATCCAACGAATGTTTCTAATGTTCAGCATAAGCGATTGTTATCGAAGCCCGAGACAACCTTTGCGGTGCGCTCCTCGGGCTGAAAGGGAGGGGTCCACATGGCTGTGCTGCTGGATATCGATCAGCTCCGGACCTTCATCGCCATTGCCGAAACCGGCAGCTTCACCCGTGCCGCCGAGATCGTGTTCAAGACCCAATCCGCCGTATCCATGCAGATGAAGCGGCTGGAGGAGCGTATCGGCAAGCCAATCTTCGAGCGCGACGGGCGTTCCTCGAAGCTCACGGAGGATGGCGAGAAGCTGCTCGACTACGCCAGGCGCATCGTCAAGCTCAACATGGATGCCGTCGGTGCCTTTACCGAGACCGAGCTCACCGGCCGCGTCCGCCTCGGCGTGCCGGATGATTACGCCGACCGCTATCTGCCGGATATCATGGCGGGCTTCAGCCAAGCCAATCCACGGGTCGAAGTGACGATCGTGTGCGAGCCAACCACCATGCTGGTGGAGCGCATCCAGGCCAATGAGCTGGATCTGGCCATCATCACCCATGTCGAGCACAAGGGCCCGGCGGAGTTCGTCAGGCATGAGCGCCTGTTATGGGTCACCTCCAGCCGCCACCAGGTCCATAACGAGACGCCGCTGCCGATGGCGCTCGGACGGGCCAGTTGCTGCTGGCGTCAGGCCGCGCAGGAGAAGCTGGAAGGCCTCAACCGCCAGTACCGGGTACTCTATTCAAGCTGGAATTCGACGGCGGTGGGCGCCATGGTGTTGGCCGGCCTTGCCGTTTCCGTGCTGCCGGAGAGCGCGCTGAGGCCGGGCATGCGTGTGCTTGGGCCGAGCGATGGTTTCCCGCCGCTGCCCTCCTGCAAGATCGGATTGCTGCGCAACTGGCGCGAGCAGACTTCGCTTACCGATGCGCTCGCCAATCTGATCATCCAGAGCCTCGACAATCTCGCTCAGAACGAGGCGGCCGAGTGAGTCATGGCGGACAGTTCCCGGGACTGGCTGAAACCCCTTTCCTTCTTCCGCGACCATCTCGGCAAGGACGGCAATCCCTTCTTCACCGGCATGGCGCATGGCACCATGACCGTGGAACTTTACAAGCCCGTCGGCAGCGACCTGCAGCAGCCGCATGCCCAGGACGAACTCTACATCGTCATCGCCGGCACCGGCAATTTCTCGAAGGCGGGGGAGGTACGCACCTTCGGCCGAGGCGATCTGATCTTCGTGGAAGCGGGCCTCGAGCATCGATTCGAGACTTTCAGCGAAGACTTTGAAACCTGGGTGATTTTCTGGGGACCACGGGGTGGCGAGAGTGCCTGACAGCGTGGCCTGTCGCGGGATGCGGAGCCTTAGTCTTATCTTTCCCGCAAGACGCTCGGTTCCAGGAATGGCGGTCAGAGACCGCCACTCCAATCCTCCACGATTTCGGGAAGGGTGGCACTCGCATCATTGCGCATATTCAGTGTTCATAGGGGGCTGATGCAACTGCCGACGGCTCGGTTTGGTCCTGCCTTCTGATCTTTATTGGGCTGGCACTCTTGGTCTCGCGACCCGGCGCCCTATCGCGTGACCCGTCAGGGTATGCGTCGTCCGGCGATGGACGCTTGTGATCGGGACTGATCCCGTCACCGCGGGGGCGGCCTGCTGGGGATTGGCAGTCCAGCCATTATGGTCTCCCATGGGAATGGCGCCCGGTGCGCTCGGCTGTTGGGCCTTGTCGTAGCCATAGCCGCGCTGGATGGCCCAAAAACTATCCATGTCATTTGTGCCCCCTGCCTGAGCAGGAGGGGCAATCGCCATGGCTCCAAGAACCAAGAATAAGGATGCTGCAAATAATTTCATAATCTATCTCCCTTTCTATGTTTTCGTTATTTCTATCGCTTTCGTTGTCCCGCTTTTCACCTCCTCAATGGGACTTCTCTGGTGTTGGGAAACCGTCAGGCGAGACCGGACAATTGGCCTGAACCCTGTGAATCCGAAATTGACGGATCGACGGTTTCGTTCCAGATTGAAATGAGCGTAATGCCCGTTATCAGGCAGCTCGCCAAAATAATGGCGCAGAAAAAGGCTTTCATGGTGAAAGTCCCAAATATAGAATATTTCGATATAAGGTTCATTATTCGCGAATAGATATCGCTATTCTGAATACAGTCTATACTCTCTCAAACAAAGTCTCAAAAAATCTTGAGAAGGAAAAGATTGGTGGCAACGAAACGCCAGTTATCGCTCTATCGCCGAAATTTTCTAATGCCAACATGAAATCTAATCGGCGCCTGTTGACGTCGTCAACCTACGCCTTTTTGTTGACGTTGTCAACGTCGGCGCGCATTCTGGTGGCATGAGCACAGCCCGTTGCAACCACCTCATTTCCGCGGCGGCGGAACTTCTGGACAAAGCGGGCCCGGCTGCTGTGACGCTACGCGATGTCGGCCGGGCTGTCGGCGTTTCGCACAACGCTCCCTACCGGCATTTCGACAGCAAGCAGGATCTGCTCGCCGCTCTGCTCGCGCGGGAGCTGCAAAGCGTGTGCACCGAGGCGGAGGCCGAGGAAAGCCCGCCTTCGCCCCGAGCCCTTATTCTGGTATTCGCGCGCTGGGCCCTGGCCTATCCCGAGCGGTTCCGCCTGATGATCTTTCATTGGCCGCACGGCAACCACGAAGATCTGCGCCTCGCCAAGCATCGCTGGCATAGCTTGTTCATTCGGGCGATCGAGATCGGGCAGGCCGCGGGAACGTTGCCTACCGGAGATCCGGAGCGCCTGAGCTGCCTGATCCGTTCGACGGCGCTGGGCGCCCTCCAGCTCTACTTGTCGACCGGTGGCGAGAACACCCCGCCGCCGGCAGCCATCATCGGCGATCTCCTGGGCTATCTGGCCCTGGTCGCGCAGCAAGAGGCGGCAACGGTTCCCGCTCTCGTCCCAGGGGCTTCGGACTCTGCCGTCCGACGGAGCGGATCTAAGCGGCGCTCTTCAGCGGGTTCGGCTGTCCCTGGCTTGCCAGTACCAGAGCCGAGGCAGGATTGAGACTGTCCACCATCGGTGTTGGGATCAGGATGGTGGCGCCGCGCTCCTTGGTGGTCTCGTAGATGATGTTCATGGCGCGCAACTGCAGCGCGGCAGGATGGCCGGCATAGGTCTCGGCAGCTTCCACGAACTTGCCCGCGACCTCCGCCTCCGCCGAGCCGAGGATGACGCGGGCCTGCTTCTCACGTTCGGCCTGGGCCTGACGCGACATCGCATCCTGCAGCGCCACGGGGATCGCCACGTCGCGGATCTCGACAGACATGACGGTGATGCCCCATTTGGCCGTCTTGGCTGCGATGACATCGCGCAAATGGTCGTCCGCTGCCTTGCGTTCGGAGAGGAGCGAGGAGAGCATGGAGGAGCCGATCATCTCGCGTAGCGAGGTCTGCGCGACGCGGTCGATGGCCTCGCGGTAATGCGTGATTTCCAATGCGGCCCGTCGCGCGTCGTGGACATGCCAGAAGATGATGGCATCGACGTTCACCGGCACCGTATCGCGCGTGAGGGCCTGTTCGGCATTGAAGGCGGTGGTCTGGATGCGTTCGTCGATGACGGCGGCCACATTGTCGATGACGGGGATGATCAGGAACAGGCCGGGGCCGTAGACCCCCAGCAGGTTGCCGGCGCGCAGCACCACGAATTTCTGCCAGGTGTTGGCCATCTTCAGCGAGGCGGCGACCAGCAGGGCGAGGATGAAGAAGAGGCCGGCGAGCCAGTAGAGGCCGAGATAGACGAAGCCTGCGCCGATGAGGGCAAGGAGGAATGTCGCAAACAAGGTGATGGGATTCATGACGAGTGCTCCCAGGAGAGCAATCCCGAGCATGGCGGGCCGGGGCCGCAACCTTCCCTTTGATATGGCGATGAAGGGCGCCCGGTTGAAGAGCAGTCAGATCAAGGATGCGTCATCAGCTTTGCCATCAGCAGCCTGCGGTAGAGCAGCCCGAGCAAAGTGGCGAAGGCGCCGTCGATGAGAGCGAACCACAGGAAGCTGCCGCCGCAGAAGATCCAGATCAGCATCATCCAGTAGCGGCCGAGGACGCCAATGACGTTGGGCGCGCGCGTGATCAGTGGGTCTAGCAGGCCGGGAATATAGAGCATGGTGACGAGAAGCAGCATCGCGCCCCAGCCGCGCACCCAGCCGGTGGGGATCGGCTCAGGCAGGCCAAGGGTTTGGGAGACCCAGAGCGGGCAGAAGATGCAGGCAAGCCCGATGGCGAGATGGCCGAGCATGTTGAAGCCGAGCACGAGGCGATAGATGCGCAGCGCCCGGGCGGTCTGGGCTTCGTTCCATCCGATGGTCAGCGTGACGTCGCTCATGTCGGGCTCCAGGGCTAGAAAGTCAGGAGATAGGCGAGGAGGTCGCCCTTCTGGGCGGCGGGCAGGTCGGTGCCATAGAGGTGGCCGCTGTTGTGGTTGCCGGTCTGGCTCGTGTCGTAGCAAAAACCGGTCAGCTGCGTCTGGCTGGGATCGCAGGGCGGCGAGACGAAGCCGCCATTGACGCCGTCGACGACGTCGCTGTTGCGCAGGAAGGCTACCGGTCGCTGGTCAGGCGGATTCAGCAGATCCCTCAGCGTCGGCACCGAGCCGTTATGCAGATAGGGCCCGCGCAGCCACAATCCGTCGAGCGGCATGTTGGCATAGCCGTCGGTCTTCCGGAAGTTCTTGAAAGCGTAGTACGTGCCGGCGAAGAGCTCGCCGAACTGACGCTGGCGGAATTCTTCAGTGTAGCTGTCCAGTCGCGCGCGGTCAGTGCCGATCTTGTCGATCGGGTCGACCTGGCCGATGGCATCGCCCTTGAAGACGTAGCCGGAGGTTTCCTTGAAGCCATGGCAGCCGCTGCAGGCCGTCATGTATACGGCGCGACCGCGCTCCACGGCGCTGGGGTCGGGCGAGAAGGGCGAGGGCGGCGGCTTGAGGGTAAGGAGCCAGTCGGCCACGCGGTCGATAGCGCCGTGGTCGACGGTCTCGGGCGTGACCCCGGCGCCGAGGGCCGCGGAGAGATTGCGCTCGGCAAGCGAGGTGTTGTTGCCATCCCAATGCAGATGCATGCCCTCGCGCGGGCCCTGCTCGAAGATCGAGGGGAAGTCCGAGGCGCCGATCACCTCTGCATCCGTCAGGCTGGCAGCCGGTATCTTGAAAGGGCCGACCTTGTAGGGGTTGAAGGTGTCGACCCGCCCCGGACCCCAGTCGGGCTGGCGCTTGAGCAGGGGGGAGAGCTGGTTGAAGCGCAGCAGCAGTCCCTCGCGCAGGCGTGGCAGCACGACGGACTTCCAGGCCAGGCGTTCCATCGTGCCGAAGCGCGGCCCAACGGCCTCGACCGCCGGCATCAGAGTCTCCGGGGCCAGTCTTTCGTCGGTGGCGGTGGTCAGGATGAAGCGCACGAAGCTCTCGAAGTGCAGGTTGTTCGAGGGCATGCCCGGCACGATGGTCGGCGGGTCACCAGCCTTCTGGCGGTAGGTGCCGGTGTGGCAGATCGCGCAATTGAGCCAGATCAGGTCGACGCCGTTCACTGTGCGTCGGGAGACGCCGATGGGCAGGTCGCGCTGGCGCCCGCGCGCATCCTTCTCATAGAGGAAGCCGAAGGCGGTGTAGTCGTTGCGGTTCTCGAAAATCTCCGGGAATAGATTGGGCAACGCCATCCAGACGCGATAGGGGATGCCGCTCTCCTGCTCCGAGCCGATCGAGCCATATTTGAAATGCTGGACGATGCTCTCGTAGCGCGGTGTGCCATGCCGCGTCAGCATCACCAGGGCGGTCAGGGCGAGATAGGCGATCACCACCGCAATTACGAGAAGGAGGATACGCAGAGGCTGCCATTTCTTACGCCGCGCGGCGAGCTGGCGTTCCACTTCGGTGACGAAATAGGGTTCCGGCATGGTCTGGCCCCTTATTGTGGAATGACCAGTTCGGGTTTCGTCGCGTAGACCGAGTAGACCTGCTGCAGCATGGCGTCGCGATCTGGGAAGCGTGATTCCTCATAGCAGCCGAGCGGGTTCTTGATCGCGGCCAGCAGGCATTTGTTGCAATAGGTGCAGGCATTGGCTGGCCTGTCGATGCCTGCCTGCCACTGCCGAGGCAGGTCGTTGTTGGCGATCAGCGAGCGCGCGATGGAGACGCCGTCGCAATAGCCTTCCTCGATGGCCTTTCGCACCACCGAGGCGGTCTGAAAGCCGCCGGTGACGATCACCGGCACCTTCAGCGCCTGCTTGAACTTCCGCGATTCCTCCAGGCTGATGCCCTCGATGGCATGGCCTTTCTTCATGCGGAACCAGATCCAGCGGAAGATCGGCCGCAGGGCCGGATAGCGGAACATCAGGAAGTTGCGGAAAGTGGAGAGCCCGGAGGCGATCATGGCATCGTAGACGACGGCAAGCGTCTCCATCGACAGATCGCCTGGTGGGTTGAGCGGGTGCGGGAAAAGCGAGCCGCTGGAGACATGCACGGCATCGACGCCGGCGGACTCGCAATAGCGCGCGATCTCGATGGCCTCGTCGATCGTGTTGCCCTTCTTCTCCCAGGGCATGACGTTGTTGTGGTCGACGGCGCCGAGCTTGACCTGCAGGTGAAAGTCGCGCCCGACATGGCTGCGGATCGAACGGATCACCTCCAGGAGGAAGCGGGCCCGGTTGGGCAGCGAGCCGCCATAGTGGTCGGTGCGGTCATTGATGCCCGAGGACAGGAACTGGCTGAAGAGATAGCCATTCGCCGAATGCAGCTCGACGCCATCGCAGCCGGCTTCCCGCGCCCGCCAGGCGGCACGGCCGAACTTTTCCACCAGGATGCCGATTTCGCCCGCCGTCATCGCCTGTGTGGGGAAGCCGTGCAGGGTTTCCTGTCGGTTGGTGGGGCTCGCCGACGGCCGGTGCTGGTTGGTCACGCCGGGCACATCCATCTGCCGGCCGGAATGGCTGAGCTGCATCAGGAAGCGGCAATCGTGCTTGTGCACGGATTCCACGATTTTTGCCCACAGCGGAATATACGCGTCGGTGTGGTTGGTGCCGTAATTGGCGGCGATGCGCCCCTCTATCGCCACCGGGACGAAGGAGGTGATGATGGTGCCGACGCCGCCCCTGGCGAATTTCGTCTCCCAGTTGAGCCGGGTCTGCGTGGGCGAGCCGTCCTCATTGTCCCAGCGCCCGGAGATGCTGGAGCGGAAGATGCGGTTCTTGATCGTGATCTTGCCGAATTTCATCGGCTGGAAGATCGGATCCTCGCTCATGCGTCGCCCTCCGATGCCTCTACTTCGGGCGTCTCGGCCGGCTCGTGCTTATCCGGTATCTGAACGGCCTGCGCCCAGATCAGCGCCAGCAGCTTGAAGACGAAATCAGCGGCCGGGCAGAAGCTCCAGCTGTTCGACTGGAAGGCGACCTTCGGGTCGAAGGCGCGCCGGGCTGCGGTGCCAAGCTGGTAGACTACGAGCGAGCCTGGCTTCAGCGAGGCGCCATGGATCTCCGCCACCGACTTCGCCTGGCGCAGCACCGAGTCGGGTGCCACCAGGCAAGCCATGGCGGCCGTCTTGTCGCCCAGGGTCGAGCGCCGCACGGGATCGGCGTAGGCGGTGCGCATCAGAGCCAGGCTCTTGACGATGTTGTGGATGGCAATGGCGATGCCGTGCACGGCGACGGGATCGCCGCCGACGGACTCGGCCAGGACCTTCCGGTCGGCATTGAGCGTGCCGGCAAGGGCGGACCAGAGCCAGCGCAGGGGATTCTGGCTGCGAGCCGCGTCATCGAACCGCGTCGCCGCCAGCCACAGGCGAGGGGAGCTTGCGAAATCGGGCTTGAACAGCCGGCCGATCAGGGTCTGCAGCACCGGGCCTACCGTGTCCTCCGGCGCGTCGCCCCTGACATAGGTGACAAGCGGCTCGATCGCCTCGATGAGTTTCTCGGTCGGCGCCGCCGCATTGCCTAGCCGTTCCGAAAGCGCGGCCTGGCTGGCCTGGCGCTCCGCGTCACGACGCCCGCGCATGGTCGGGAAATGCACGCCCTTGATGACGAAGACGCGCATCAGGCGCGCCGCCAGAATACGATTGCCGAGGGGACCGAGCTTTTCGTAATTGCGGTCGAGCCTGGGGTCATCCTCATCGACGGCGATGGTCTTGTGATCGTCGACGAGAGTGATGTCGGCCAGGAGCGGAATGCGGATGTGGCGGCTCATCTCAGCGCACCGCCTTGGTCCAGGGGAAGAACACGTTCCGCACGACGGCGAAGTCCGGCGCAAGCTCTGGCAAATGGCGCTGCAGCACGGTACGGAAGGAGTTCTGCTCGATCCAGTCGAAGCCTGCCGGTGTATAAATTTCGGGCCGATAGTCCTCCGCGAAGAAGCGGTCGCTCTTCAGCCGGCGCGAGGCCATCAGGACGAAGATTCGGAAGACGGTGTCGGAGAAGCCGAAGCCGGGCGGCGAGCCATTCTTGGCGTTGCTCTCGGCCAGCGTGCCCACCAGAAGATCAACCTCCTCGACAGTCGAGTAGACTTCTTTCAATTCCCGGCGCCAGGTCTCGTCATTGGTGAGCTCCTCGAAGCTCTTCGGCACTGGCGCGTTGATCTGGCGGCGGAATTCGCAATAACGCGGTATGCCGCGTTCGCGGTCGCGCAGGACATCCACGGCGGCCAGGTCGATGAACACCGCGTCGTCGGCCCGCTTATCGAGCCGGCGCAGCGCGTTGGGGTAATTGTGCAGCACCAGCGCGCCGGGATGGGAGGTACCGAGGCTGTAGGCGATATCGAGCAGGCTCGCCCTCTGATAGACGTCGCGGGACTTGTTGTTGAAGACGTCCTTGAGGTCGCAGTCGAAAAGCGAGCGGTCGTCCTCATGGCTGCGGAAGGAGAAGCCATCCGGGATCAGCGAATGCAGCCGATAGGAGGCTACGAACTCTTCTGTCATGGCATAAGGGGCCGTATAATCGTCTTTCCGAGAGCCGGGAATGCCGGAGAGCATATCCCCGTCGCCGATGCGGCCATACGCCCTCAGGAATTCTTCGCCGAGCAGGCCGAAGAAATTGCCTCGCATGCCGAACCGCCCCGAGGGCGAGTTCATCAACGCCGGAGTCCATTCCACCGTGTGGATCTTGGCTATCAAGGCCGCGTTGACCAGCCTTGCCTTCTGGAAGAGCCATTCACCGCTCTGGTTGGGAAAGTCGATCTTCAGACGGTCAACGATGGAATTGTGCTCGCGGGTGAACAGGGTGTGCAGTACCGAGAGCCCGATCCACCAATTGCCGTTGACGCCGGTAAGCTCCTGTCCCTCGAATTTCGAGGTGGGATCGGGTGGCAGCAGGCCGTTCTTATCAACAGGGACCTTGCCATCGGAGCGGATATTGCCCGGATCGGCGACGAAATTGCCGGCTTCGTCGAAAGCTCGCTTGTCCGGCTCCGTCCGGATCAGGATCTGCCGATCGAGCGTTGAGCCGTAGATCTGGGAGGCGTCCCACCAATGGGTCTCAGTGTTGGTATAGGCGGCCGGGCGGTTCGCCGCGCCGGGTGGCTGCGGGTCCGGTTTGGTGCGCAGCACCTCCATGCTGCCTCCGGGCCAGTCATCTCCATCAGGTACCGGAAAGAAATGCGGGTTGGCGCGATCATTGGTGCCGTGGCTCAGCCAGTCATGCACCATGAACTGGATCCAGGCGGCGGCAAGGACGTTGAGATGCGGCACGGGCACGAATTTGTCGCGGGCCAGCAGCCTGGAGCTCACCAGGCGGGGATTGGGTTCATAAAGGGCCGGCGCTGTTTCGCCATAGGTGAGAGCGAGCGGCATGTTACGGCCGAAGCGCGTGCCCGCCCGGCCCATCCAGGGTTGTGCCAGATCATTGTAGCTGCCATCGGCCGTCCGGAAGCTCTGGATATCGAAATCGCCGGCGGGAGGCGGGGGTACTGGTGCGACCTCAGTATCGTAAAGATTATTCTGCCTCAGAATAGCCCGGTGGCCAATAATAATGGCGTCGCTGATCGGGAAGGGCCAGCGATACCAGACGGCAAATTTGCTGGTGACACGGGCCAATACGATAAGGATACGATCGACAATATCGCCCATTGGACCCTCCCGTGTAATCGGGATAATGAAGAGAATCCTGTGGGTTGTCGAGTATTTTGGAATGCGCGGAGATTGCGCAATTCACGGCACTATCACGCTATAGCCCGGCCGCGAATGCTTGCTGGAGATCCGGGGCTTAAATCGTTATACCACCTGCAATTTCTTATCTTGGTGCGAAACTTTGCCGGCCAGCCACATTTGCTGGCACCAGCAGCAAGGATTGAGCCGCAAGGTCTCAACTCTCGCGCGTGGAGGCTGGCCGCTGAGCCTATCCCGCCCGCCTGCGCCTGTCGCCGGCCGCGGTCGAGCGCTGGTGCCTGATGATGGTGCGCTCGATGGTATCGGGCCGCATCTGCGTCTCGATCACCAGCAGTGCGGCGCCGAGCAGCAGGCCGGTGCGTATATCGGACTGGCCTGCGGCGATGGTGAGGTTGCGCGTGGCGAGCGGCAGGGAGCGCTGGTAGACGAGTTCACGCACGCCGGAGAGCAGGTCCTCGCCCGCCTGCGCCAGAGTGCCTCCGATGACGATCACGCTCGGGTTGAGGACGCTGACAACATCGGCCGTCACTTCGCCGAGTACCCGGCCTGCCTCGCGCACCAGGCGAACGGCTTCGGGCTGGTTGGCCTTCACATGGTCGATCACGTCGCGGGCCGTCGTCGCCTCCAGGCCACGGTTGCTGAGGTCGCGTGCGATGGCCCAGCCCGCCGCGCGCGCCTCGACGCAGCCAAGCTTGCCGCAGCGGCAGAGCGGGGCCGGCTCGCCCGTGAACTGGATATGGCCGATATCGCCGGCGGCCCCCTGGGCGCCGCGATAGAGCCGCCCATCGGTGATGATGCCGCTGCCGATGCCGGTGCCCGCCTTGATGAACAGGAACTGGCCGACCTCGGGCCAGAAACGGCGGAACTCGGCGAGCGTCATCAGATTGACGTCGTTCTCCACCGAAACCGGCGCATCGAACTGCCGCTGCAGCCAGGGGCGGATGTCGAAATCGTCCCAGCCGGTCATCACCGAAGGGCCGACGACGCGCCCACCCTCGTGATCGACAGGCGCCGGCAGGCCGATGCCGATGCCGAGTACATCCTCATGGCGCCGGCCGAGCCGCTTCAGCAGCAGGCGGAACTGCTCGACGATCCATCCGAGCACGGGCACCGGGCCGTGGCGGATGTCGACCGTGCCGACCGCCTCGGCAAGGATCCTGGGTTCGAGATCGGTGACGGCGAGGCGGGCATGGCTTTCACCGATATCAGCCGAAAGCACCACGCCGAAATCAGTGTTGAGCCGGATCATGCGGGCCGGCCGGCCGCCACTCGGCAAAGCCTCCGGCGCCTCCTCGATCAGGCCCGCATCGAAGAGGGCGGCGAGGCGCTCGGTCACTGTCGAGCGCGACAGGCCCGATGCTTCTATAAGGGCGGAGCGCGAGCGCGCCTTGCCGGTGGCGATCAGCCAGAGGATGGTGCCGGCGCCCGCCGCCGATCCTGACTCGTCCTGCTGCCTGCGTTCGTTGCTCACGCCTGAACCGCCTTTTCCCTGGCGCGATCTTATGTCCGAAATCAGACATAAGCCAGCGCAGAAGAGCGGGAGATGGAAACGTGGTTCACCACGAACTGGCCGCGGGCCTCTGCTTCATCTGAAGCGCTTCTGGTTCCAGCGATGTCCCAGCAAGGCCAGGATGATGATCAGGCCGTTGAAGAACTGTACGTAGAAACCACTGAGGCCGGCGGCCACGATGCCGCTCTGGATGAAGGACACGATGGTCGCGCCGATGGCGCCGCCCGCCACCGTACCGATGCCGCCCCAGGTCGGCGTGCCCCCCACGAAGACAGAGGCGATCGCCGGCAGGAGATAGCCGTCCCCCGTCGTCGGCCACCATGTGAAGTTGACGAGCGTGGTGAAGATCCCGGCGATGGCCGCGCCGAAGCCCATGAAGGCGAAGGTTGCCACACGGACCTTGTCGACCGGGATGCCCATCTGCGCCGCGCTGTCGGGATGGTCGCCGACGGCATGGACACGGGCGCCGAAGCGATGGCGATTATAGAGCAGGCCCGCCGCGATTACGAAGAGCAGGGCCCAGAAGATCTGCACCGGCACGCCCCAGACCGAGCCTGAGAGGACGGTGGCGGTAGTTCCGTCGCGCAGTTCGAGCAAGGTGATCGACTTGCCCTGCGTGATGATCTGGATGAAGCCGCGCAGCATGTAGTTCATGCCCAGCGTGGCGATCAGCGAGGAGAGGGCGCCGTAGACGACCAGCGAGCCGACGGCAAGGCCGATGATCGTGCCGCTGACGATGGCGGCGCCGATGGCGATCAGCGCTGGAAAACCGGCCTTGATCAGCAGGGCGAACATCCAGGCCGAAAAGCCCATCGTGGAGGGGAACGAAAGGTCGATCTCACCAACGGTGACCACGAAAACCAGCGGTACGACCAGAGCGAGGGCCACCGGCAATGTCACCAGCACCGAAGAATAGATCGTCCAGTTCAGGAAGACGCGGGGGCTGGCGATCATGAAGATCACGATCATCACCGCAAAGACGGCGAAAGTGCCCATCGCAGCGCGATTTCTGGCGAGGAAGCGGCGCAGCCCGCTTTCTGGCGGGCGGGCGACAACGCGGGGCTGTTCGGGGCGATCGTTGACGGACAGGCTCATGGCGAGGCTCCCGGCTGAGCGGCGGTCGGGTCGAAGGAGGCCGCCCCATGCGGGTGGGCGGTGTGTTCCATGAAATCGATCAGGGCCTGCGCCGAGCCAACCTCTTCCTTCGTGGCCTCCAGCGCGACACGGCCGCGGTCGATCACCACGAAACGGTCGGCGATATCGTAGACGTGGTGGATGTTGTGCCCGATGAAGAGGATGGAGCGCCCGCCCGCCTTCACCGTGCGTACGAAGCGGAACACTTTCTCTGTTTCCGTGAGCGAGAGGGCGGTGGTGGGCTCGTCCATGACGATGAGGTCGGCCTTGTTGTAGATGGCCCGGGCGAGGGCGACGCCCTGGCGCTCACCACCGGACAATTGCCCGACGATGGAATCGGGTGTGAACACCCGGGAGGTAAAGCCGATCTCGCGCATCAGGCGCTCGGCTTCGGCGTGTTCCTTGCCGGTGTTGAGGAAACCCAGGAAACCGGTGATCTCGCGTCCCATGAAGATGTTGCGCACGATCGACTGCTGCACGCACAGGGCCCTGTCCTGGAAGACCGTCTCGATGCCGGCATCGCGCGAGCGGGCGGCGTTCCAGTTCTGCGCCGGCACGCCACGCACCAGGATCTCGCCGCTGGTCGGCCGGATGGCGCCAGCCAGCATCTTGATCAGGGTCGATTTGCCGGCGCCGTTGTCGCCGAGCAGGCCTACGACCTCGCCCCGGTCGACATGCAGGTTGACGCCGCCCACGGCGAATACGCGGCCATATGACTTGGCGACATTCCTCAATTCGATGAGCCTTTCGCCCATGTTGGCCTCCTCAGGAGTAGCGTGCACTTCCTTCAGACCGAATTGCCGAGAATCGCAAAACGCTCCTGAAGTCACGTTGCTAAGCTCGGAGGGCGTTTCGACCTGAACGCATTTTTCTTTAGAGAGGGCGAGGGCGCTGGGAGGGGCGCCCTCGCTGTGAGCCTCGCTCAACGCAGCCCCTGGCTGGCGAGGTCGGCAACGTTTTTGTAGTTGTCGGGCGTCACGAAGCCGTTCCCGGTATCGACGCTGACCGGCGACAGGCCGTAGACAATCTGCTGGCACAGGCTCAGGATCGGCATGTAGCCCTGCTGGAAAGGCTGCTGGTCGGCGGTGAGCTGCACCCAGCCGTCCTTGAAGGCCTCGACGATCTGCGGGCTGGTGTCGAAACCGATATTGATGATCTCGCCGGGTTTCTTGCCAGCCGCCTGCATGTAGGTGGCGGCATTGCCGAGTTCCTGGCCGCCTGGATAGACGATCGCCTTGGCGGTCGGGTTCGCCTGGACGGTGGCGGTAATCACTGGAATGGCGAGGTTGGGGTCCGTGGCCCATTCGGGCGGGGAATTGAGGCGCACCACCTTCACGCCGCCCTTCTCGAGTGCCTTGGCGGTGCCTTCCTCGCGGGCACCGCGGGTGGAATCGTCGAAACCTCCAAGCACGATGGCAACGTCGCCGGCCTTCAGGCCGAAGCGGTGCAGAATTTCTTCGCCCAGGGCGCGACCCTGCGGCTCCTGCTGGGCGCCGACATAGGCGCTGCCGAATTTGGCCTGGGCCGTCGGCACCGGCACGTTCTGATAGATCATCCTGATGCCGGCGGCTGCGGCGTCCTCTGCCAGTGGCAGGATGGCCGCATCGCCCGGATGGCCCATCATGGCAATGCCGTCGGGCTTGGCCGCGACAGCCTCACGCAATTGCTGCGTCATCTGTTCCTGCGACCAGCCGGAAAAGACATATTCGACCTGGGCGCCCGTATCGTTGGCGGCCTGGCGCGCGCCATTATAGACGATGGTGCCGAAAGCGTCGCCCTCTGCGCCGCCAACGAAGAAGCGGATATGGACGTTGCCGCACCACTTGTCGCGCACGACGTCGGCAGCCGAGGCGCCGGTGGTGGCAGCCACGCCCGAGAGTAGGCCGAGAAGCAGGCCGGCGTTCCGCATGGCCTTCGAAACAGTCAGTTTCTTCATGATTTCTTCCCTCTATTGATCGGGCTTTCCGCCCTTTCTTGATCGTTTAGTCCAGATGCCGTGTCAGTTCGGGTTGACGATGATATCGGCGCCCCCGCGCGCTTGCTTGAGATGGTTGAGCGCGAAGACCTGGCCTGTCATCTCCAGCTCGTTGCGGTAGACGGGATCGTGCCAACCCTCGATGTCGATGGTGCCTGCATAGCCCGCCAGCCGCAGCTCGCCGAGGATGCGCGTCCAGTCGCTGTCGCCGAAGCCGGGCGTGCGCATCTGCACGAAGGCATGCTTGCCGAACACGCCATGTTCGCGGATCACGTCCCAGCGCACGGTGGCGTCCTTGCCGTGGACATGGAAGATCTTCGGCGCCCATTTGCGGATCTGCGGCAGGGGATCGATGAGATAGACGAGCTGGTGGCAGGGCTCCCATTCGAGGCCAAGATTGTCGGCCGGCAGAGCGTCGAACATCAGCTCCCAGGCGTCGGGATTATGGGCGATGTTCCAGTCTCCGCTCGCCCAGTTGCCGTCCATGGCGCAGTTCTCGAAGGCGAGGCGCACACCCTTGTCGTCTGCGCGGCGACTGAGTTCGCTCCAGACCTGCCTGAAGCGCGGCAGGCTTTCCTCCAGCGGGCGGTTGCGGATGCGCCCCGTGAAGCCGGCGATCGTCTTGGCGCCGAACAGATGCGCATTGTCGATCAGCGCCTTCCAACCCTCCAGCGTGGCGATATCGAGCTCCTGCTCCTCCAGGGGATTGCCGAACATGCCGAGCGTGTCGATCACCACATCCGCATCGTCGATGGCGTCGCGCAACTCGCCGGCAAGGCGCGGCAGGTCCTTGTTCATCACCTGCCAGAAGAAGGGCTCGATGCTCTCGAAGCCATGCGGCAGGATCTGTCGGACATAGCCTGCGGGATCCGGCGCATTGGCCTTGATCATGGTGCCGACACGGATGCTTTTCAGAGCGGACATGGCTTTCTCAGACTACGAGTTCGATGGTCCGGCCCTGGCCGGCGCTTTCGATAGCGCCGAAAACCATGGCGAGGCTGCGTATGTTTTCGTGTCCCACCGTCTCCGGTTCCGAACCCGAGCGGATGGCGGCAACGAAATCTGTAAGGACGCCACGGTGCCCACCGACCTTGTCCCCGGGCGCGGGAGCGGGCACGGCAATCGGGGTGAGGGACGCCAGCAATTCGGTGCGCTCGCCCGGCACTTCGGCGCGGATATCGTCATGCCCGTCCCAGGCAATTGAGCCTTTTGTCCCCACGATGCGCCAGGCGCCTTCCCAACTGGTGCGGATGCCCTCCGCCGCCCAGCTGCCGCGATAGGTGAAGAGGGCGCCGTTCGGCAGATCGAAGCAGGCGAGCGCGGAGGAGCCCTGCCGATACCATGAGGATTTTGGGTCCCATTCGCGGCAGTAGACCTTCGTCGGTGACAGGCCAGTCATGCAACGCATGGCGTCGAAGGCGTGGATGGCCATGTCGAGCAGCAGCACATGATCCATCTCCTCGCGAAAGCCGCCGAAATGCGGCGCGAGGAAGAAGTCCGCATGCACGCTGGTGATATCGCCGATGGCACCGGAGGCGACGAGCCTGGCGATGCGGCGGATGGCGGAGAGATAGCGCCGGTTCTGCACGACGGCATGGATGCGGCCCGCCGCGGCAGCCCGTTTCAGCAGGTCGCGCGCCTCCTCCATCGAATTGGCCATCGGCTTTTCGCTCAGCACGTGGCAGCCCGCGCCCAGCGCTTCGGCTACGACGTCGTGGCGGGCGGAAGGCACCACCACGTCGAACAGAATGTCGGGCTGCGTCTTCGCCAGCAGGGAAGAGAGGTCGGCGGTCGTGATGGCGTGGGAGAGATCGAATTCGGCGGCGCGCCCTTTTGCCCGTTCTTCGTCGAGATCGGCAAGGCCGACGATGTCGAGGTCTTCGATGCCGGCGGCGGCCTGCAGCCAGGCGCGGCTCATCGCACCGCATCCGATGAGGACAGCCCTCAAGCGCATCGCAAACCTCCCTTGACGACGGTCAGCGGGTTTTGTCCGCTTGATTTCCGTAAACGTTTACGGAAGTTATTATCGTGATAAAATCCTGTCAAGAGTTGTTTGAGTTACGCTCATCATGCAATGACAACGGGTGTGGGGCGGAATTGCCGCCGCACGCAGGGAGGAAGGGCCTTGATCGGCATACGCGAGCTCGCTCGTCATCTCGACATCTCGATCGGCACGGTGTCGCGGGCCCTCAACGGCAAGGCGGACGTCAACGCTGAGACGCGCAAGCGCGTGCTGGAGGCGGCAAGCACACTCGGCTATGCGCCGAACCAGTCCGGCAGGAGCCTGCGCAAGGGCATGACGGGTCTGGTGGGCGTGATCGTGCCGAGCGATCCGGAACAGACCCTGGTCGATTCGGTTTTCGCAGGCGTGCTCAACGGCCTGCGCCGCTTTCTGTCGGGGCAGGGGCTCGATCTCGCCATTTTCCTCTATGTCGAGGCTGAGGAGGATGCCTTCTCCGTACTGCGGCGGATCGCCGGCCGTCGGCTGGTCGATGCGCTGATCATCTCGCAGACACTGCGCAGCGACCCACGGATCGACTATCTTCTCGGCACGTCGCTGCCCTTCGTTGCCTTTGGCCGCAGCGAGCTGGAAGCGGATCACGCCTTTGTCGACATGGATTTCGACGCGGCCGTGAAGGGAGCGCTCGAGCGCCTCGCGGCCCTCGGCCATCGGCGGATGGCCGCCCTCGTACCAGCGGGCGAACTCAATTACAGCCATCTCATCGCCGAACAGTTCAAGGCTACCTTGGACCGGCTCGGACTGCCGCACGAGGCTGGCGCGGTCCATCGCTGCAGCCGCGGCGAGAGCGGCGGCTATGAAGCGGCAGACGCGCTGCTGGCGGAGCCGGATGTTCCGACGGCCGTCATCACCGCCGACCGCAAGCTCGCCATCGGCCTCTACAAGCGGCTGAACGAGGCCGGGCTGACGCCGGGCCGGGACATGTCGGTGATCTGCGTCAATTGCGACGCACAGGCCCAGTTCCTCTCGCCGGTGCTGTCCTCCTACCAGGCCGATCTGCCGATGCTTGGCCAGGAGCTCGGCAAGGCCTTGCAGGCGGCGCTGGCGGAGGCCAAGACGGGCCTGCCGGTTGCGGAGTTCCCGCGGATCCTGATGCCGATGCGCTATGTGGAGGGGGGAAGTCTGTGAGCGCGATAGGCCCTTATCGCCATCTTCGCGGGCGCGGTGTTCGCAGCTCAACTCCGCTTGCCAGGACAAGCTGAGAGACTCCGGCAGATGGATTGAAAGAAGGGCTCTCGTGTGTATATTTGTACACACTTTCTCCTGGCGCCGAACCCATCAATATGTGTATTACCCCCCAATCGACGAGTACGCGTGATGGAGAGAGACTTACGAAAGATCCGGCAGCGGCTCGAAAATGAGGGCTGGATCGCACGGAACGACGGAGATCATATGGTCTACACCCATGCCGAGAAGAAAGGTCGGGTCGTCGTTCCGAAGGGGCGGGGCGACCTGCCAAGCGGGACAGCCCGGAGCATTGCAAAAGCCGCTGGCTGGTAGCCCGCTCGGTCGTTACCCGTAAGCGTTTCTGGAGGACGACATGACTATGTACATAGCGGTGCTTGAGAAAGAGCCCGGCACGCTCTGGAGCGTATATTTTCCTGATCTTCCCGGCTGCACTTCGGCCGGCGAAACGGCACAGGAAGCGAGCAACGGCGCGGTTGCGGCCTTGCGTCTGTGGGCGGAGGACGCTCTTGACAAGGGCGAGACCCTGCCCGCTCCCCGCAGCGTTGACGAGATCGCCGCGGAAATGGAAGCCGATGGCATCAAGGGCACACTCTTTGCCGCGCCTTTGCTCACCAACGCTGCGCGCCTGGTGCGCGTAAACATTTCGGTGCCCGCCGATGCCCTCGAGGCGATTGACGAGGCCGCCAAGCGCCACGGCATGGCCCGCAGCGCCTTTCTCACCGCTGCCGCGCTCGAAAAGATCAAGCAGGTGGCATGAGGCAGGGAGGCCGCAGCCGCCTCGCGGCCACCTGTCTCCTGTCTTGTGTGGGGAACGGGCCCCGCAATCGCTATCTCCTGCGTTGTCCTCTCAATACGCCTTCTCATCGAAGATCGGATCGATCCTGCCGCCCCATTCACCCTCGTAGCGGGCCAGCATGGCTTCGGCGGAGGTCACGCCACTCTCCACGATCTCATCGAGGCCTTCGAGGAAATGCTCCTCGGTACGCCCTTCCCAATCTTCGATATTGCGCGCTTTCAGCCCCTTGCGGGCGATGGCGAGCGTGCGAAGGGCGATATCGCGGACGGTCTCGTTTCGGAACGGTGTCTTCAGGGCCTGGCGGCTGACGCAGTCGCGCAGGGCCTGGCGCTCGGCCTCGTTCCAGTCCTTGACGAGATCCCAGGCGGCTTCCAGCGCATCAGTGTCGTAGAGCAGGCCTACCCAATAGGCCGAGAGGCCAGCGAGCTTGGAGGTGGGACCGGCATCGGCGCCGCGCATTTCGAGATAGCGCTTGAGGCGCACTTCCGGAAAGAGCGTGCCGAGATGGTTTGCCCAGTCCGACATGGTGGCATACTCGCCCGGTAGTTGCGGCAGCTTGCCGGCGAGGAGATCACGGAAAGAGCGGCCGGAGACGTCGTGATAGGTGTCGCCGCGCTTGACGAAATAGAGCGGCACGTCGAGCGCCCAGTCGACATAGCGCTCGAAACCCATGCCGTCCTCGAAAGCGAAAGGCAGCATGCCGGTGCGGTCCAGATCGGTGTGGCGCCACACCTCGGAGCGCATGGAGAGGAAGCCGTTGGGCTTGCCATGCATGAAAGGGGAGTTGGCGAAGATGGCGGTGGCGATCGGCTGCAGTGCCAGCGAGATGCGCAGCTTCTTCACCATGTCGGCTTCGGAAGAGAAATCGAGATTCACCTGCACGGTGGAGGTGCGGTACATCATGTCGAGACCCATGACGCCGACCTTCGGCATATAGTTCGTCATGATCTCGTAGCGCCGCTTGGGCATCCGCGGCGTCTGCTCGCGCGTCCACACCGGCGACATGCCCAGGCCCAGGAAGCGGATGCCGAGTGGCCCGCCGATCTCGCGCACCTGGGCAAGATGGGCATGGATCTCGGTGCAGGTCTGGTGGATGGAGTGCAGCGGGGCGCCCGACAATTCGAACTGGCCGCCCGGCTCCAGCGAGATCGCGCCGCCGCCGGTGACGTCGAGCATGCCGATGATGTTTTCGCCTTCCATGATCGGCTCCCAGCCGAGCATGGCCTGCATCCCCTCGAGCAAGGCGCGGATGCCGTTTGGCCCCTCATAAGCCACGGGCTGGTGGCTGCCGGCACGGAACGGAAATTTCTCGTGCTCGGTGCCGATCTTGAATTGGGACTGTGGCTTGTTGCCCTTTTCGATCCAGGCGACCAATTCGTCGCGCGAGGCAATTGGGGTTGAATCGATAACGTCGCGGGCCATGAGGGAAACCTTGCAAAACGGCGCGGACCATAGACACAGCCATGCGACATGACAATTGCGGCCGTCCGCGCGACACGCCAAAAAGACGACAAATCCGATTCAGGCTGTCGATTTTTGGATCGGTGAAGCTTCGAGGCGAATTTCAGGCGGCCCGCCAGTCGCCGTGGGCGGCCTGAATGAGTGCCAGGGCCGCCACGGCGGCGGTGTCGGCGCGCAGGATGCGCGGGCCGAGCGAGAGGCGGGTGTGGGAAAGGACGCGGGCGATCGCCTGCCGCTCGGCGTCCTCGAAGCCGCCTTCCGGGCCGATGAGAACGGCGACAGGCCCCTTCGGCATGGCGGCGAGGGTGGCGAGCGGATCGGCGAGGGCCGCACTTTCGTCGCAGAAGACGAGATGCACGGCCGGATCCCAGTTCTCGATCAGGCGCAGCAGGTTCTGCTCGGGCATGACGTCGGGCACCGAGATCACGCCGCATTGTTCGGCGGCCTCGATGGCGTTGGCTTGCATCCGCTCAAGATTGACACGCGAGACCTGCGTGCGGCGGGTGATCACCGGCTCGATGGTGCCGACGCCCATCTCCACCGCCTTCTGGACCATGTAGTCGAGCCGGGCGTGCTTGAGTGGTGCGAACAGCCACCGCAGCCCGGGTCGCGGCGTCTGGGGCCGCGTCTGCGCCTCCGCCACCAGGCTGACGCGTTTGCCCTCGATGGTGACGGTAGCTGCGAACTCGCCCTCGCGGCCGTTGAACACCAGGATGCGCTCGCCCGCTTTCAGGCGTAGTACATTGGCCAGGTAATTCTGCTGCGTCTTGTCGAGCGCGATCGCCTGGCCCTCGCTGAGGGGGGAATCGACGAAGAGCCGGACCGAAAGAAAATCATAGGCCGCCATGCCATCGCCTCACATTACCTGGATTTCAGGGTGCAATCGTGCCTTCAAGCTGCCCTGAACTTGCGAGATCAATAGTTCCTCTGTATCGAGAGTTCACCTTCAATCTCGCGGATGTCCTCATGTTGCGTCTTGTATCGGTCTCCCTCTTCGCCGGCGCCATGCTGGCGGCGGCACCCGTTGCAGCTCAGGAGCAGCCGGCCCAGCAGCAGCCGGCCCAGGGGCAGCCGGTCCAAGATCAGCCGGTGCAAGGTCAACCGGCGCAACAGCAGGCGCCCCAGGCACAGGCGGCCCCGATCGGCAACGAGTTTTGCAGCAAGGATCTGCAACCAATGCTCGGTCGTCGCGAGGAAATAGCTAAGCTACTGCAGGGCATCAATAAGCGTCCGAAGCCCAAGACTTTCGAACAGCTGAAGCGAAACTTCAATGACTTCTGCGGCAATCTGGGCACCTATATTGCCAATGACCAGAAGATGCTGGACTACATGACGAAGAACAAGGACTTCTGTGCGATTACTGACCAGAACATCCAGCAGATCACCACGGATATGAAGCAGACCCAGTCGACTCGCACCCGCATCTGCTCGCACCCGCCGCGCCAGCAGGTGGCGCCCGAGGCCAAGGGCCCCGGTGGCCAGGCCATACCGAAGCCGCCGGTCAATCTGCGCTTGCAATAGTGGGCCAGGCGTGATGGCGCCGCTCTCCGCCCAGGCCGGTACGCCGGACAAGGTTGCCGATGCACCGGCCGGCAACTGGGTTGATCGCTACGCGCCGGCCTTCCTGCGGCCTTTCCTGCGCCTCTCCCGGGCCGATCGACCGATCGGCGGCTGGCTGCTGATGTGGCCGTGCTGGTGGTCTGCGGCGCTGGTGGCGCTGCATCACGGCAGAGCCGGCCAGGCGCTCTGGCATCTCTTTCTCTTCCTCGTTGGCGCCTTCGTGATGCGCGGCGCCGGCTGCACGCTCAACGACATCGTCGACCGTGATATCGACGGGCAGGTGGAACGTACGCGCTCGCGTCCAATTCCTTCAGGCCAGGTCAGCACCAAGGCGGCGGTCGCCTGGCTGGGTCTGCAAGGACTCGTTGGTTTCGTCGTTCTCTTGCAGTTCAACGCTTATGCCATCGGGCTCGGCATCGCCTCGCTGGCTGTGGTGGCCGTCTATCCCTTCATGAAGCGAATCACCTCTTGGCCGCAAGCAGTGCTTGGCGTTGCCTTTTCATGGGGCGCGCTGATGGGCTGGGCCACCGTGACCGCCAGCCTGGCTTGGCCTGCGGTGCTGCTTTTCATCGGTTCGGTGCTGTGGGTGATCGCCTATGACACCATCTACGCCTGCCAGGACAAGGAAGACGATGCGATCGTCGGGGTGCGTTCCACCGCCCTGCTGTTCGGCGAGCGGGCGAGACTGGCGGTCGGCGCCTTCTATGCCGGCTGCGTCGTGCTGTTCGCCCTGGCGCTCGCGCTGAACGATGCCTCGCCGTTGTCTTTCCTCGGCCTTGCCGGCTTTGCTGCCCATCTCGCCTGGCAGGTCATGCGCTTCGACCATCGCGACGGGGCGCTCTGCCTCGAAGTCTTCCGCTCCAACCGCAATGCGGGCGCGATCCTTTTCGCGGGCCTCGTCGCGGACTGCTTGTGGCAGTGGGCATTCTAAGAGGAGTGGCGGTCTCCGGCCGCCATTCTTCGAAACGAGACGTTTGCAGGAGAGACAGGTGGCGGTCTGAGACCGCCACTCCTTCTAAACCCCTTCCGAAAAACGGATCAGGTTGCCGTGGCAGTCGGTGATCGAGAACTCCCGCGTGCCCCAGGGTTTGTCCTCCAGATGGCCCTTGCGGGGCACGATGTTCAGCGCGCTGAAATCAGCATAGAGCGCGCTTATGCCGGTGACTTCGAGCCAGCAACTGGTGGCCTGCGGCACGCGGCGGTTGCCTGTGAGCCAGAAACTGAGGCGCACGCCGTCGCGATGCAGAAGCAGGAACGAGATGTCGCCGTGCAGCACCTCGAAACCGAGGCGGGCATAGAAGCCGATGGTTTCCTCGAAGCTGAGCGAGGCGAGTGTCGGTATGGCGCCGGTCAGGCGCGCGGTCGCGGCCTGGTTCATGCTGCCACCGCCTTTTCAAGGATGCCGCTCCAGGTGCCCCGCTGTTGCGCCGTCGCCTCCGGGCTCACCGTGAGCCGTGCGGCTTCCCCACCGCCCGCCAGATGAAGGATGACGCCGGCATTATCGCCGCGATCCAGCCAGACCGTCGCGAGGCCGCTCTGGTTGAGATGCCAGTCGAAACCGGGATCGAGGACGTTGAGCCAGGGACCCATCCGCGCGATGCGGATCAGCGGGCCGCGATGGCTTTGGCGGACACCGTGATTGGCAACCTCAAGCATTATGGGGATTGCGTTGGCCGCGATGGCCTCGAGAAGCGCCTGCAGATCGACAGGCTGGTGCGCGGGCGCTGGGGAACGGGTGATCGCGGGGCGCGCGAACGGCATGGCCCGGACATCGTCGGGCCAGGCGAGTTCCGCCAGCAGCCGCGCGAAGGCGGCATGATCGGCCTTGTCGCGTGCATAGATCTTCCAGAGCGCCGTTCCGGCGGCGTCGAAGAGCTGGATGCTGCGCAACGCGCCCTTGGGGCTGGTGTCTTCGACATGGAAGGCGTGCGCCACCGAGGAGGACAGCAAGCTAAGGGCGAAACCCTCACCTTCGAAATGGAACCGGCCCTCCTGCTCGACCCCAACGTCGAAAGCGATGTCCTTTTCATGGACGGCGGCCTCGTTCCTGACCAACGACATGACGGTACCGAGGTGCGGCAAAGCGGCGCAGAGCCTGTCTGTCCGTGCCGCCAGGCGGGCCACGCCTTCGCCGATGCGGGTTTCCAGCAAGGCGGCCTCCGATACTCCCAATTGGGCTGCCGCATCGCGGATCCGCAATCCCGACTGGGCTTCCCGCAAGGTCTGCCAGCGCTGTTTCAACTCACTCATTTCCCTGTCTTCTCCAAGTTCTCAGCAGTGCAAAATAGAAATATTCAAAACTGGGCTTTACTCCTCGTCCTCGCGATTTAGAATAAAGTAAAACTGCACCAATTGTATCAATAAAATCACATATTAAATCGCTTGACTCACTTAGATTGCTGCTCAAAATCGCAAAAATTGTATGAAACGGCGCTTGCTTGCACAAGATAAATTATCTGCAACGCAGTTTTGAATAGTTTTACGTTACGGGGCTTGAAATGGGTGGGGTGAATTCCATGCGCAGTCGCAGTCGGGCGACGGTGGCGGCGCTTGCTTTGGTTGTGGCGGGGGGCGGCATGGCGCGTGCTCAGCAGGTGCCGAACGATCAGCCGATCAATGTCTCCAATGACACGATCGTGCTGGACGAACTGTCCTTCACGGTAAGCAAGACCCCGCAGCGCCTGATCGACACGCTGGGCGGCGTCAGCCAGGTTACCCAGGCCGACATCGACCGTGCCCAGCCCTCGACCGTCTCCGACCTTCTTCGCACCGTGCCCGGCGTCAGCACGCAGGTCAGCTCCAACGACCCGGCGCAGTCGATCAATATTCGCGGTCTGCAGGATTTCGGCCGTGTCAACGTGCTCGTCGATGGCGCAAGACAGGACTTTCAGGTCTCGGGCCACAACGCCAACGGCAGCTTCTATCTCGACCCGGAATTCATCAACAATATCGATATCGTGCGCGGGCCGATCTCCAACATCTACGGTTCCGGCGCCATCGGCGGCGTGGCCTCCTTCACCACGCGGGGAATCGATTCCATCCTGGCGCCGGGTGAGAGATGGGGTGTCGAGCAGAAGGTCGGCGTGAGCTCAAACGGGCTCGGTGCCTTCACATCGACCTCGGCCGGCTACCGCTATGGCGACATCGCCGACATCTACGGGCAGTTCCTCTATCGCGACCAGGGCGATTACCGCGACGGCTCCGGCGACAGGGTGCGCGACAGCGGCTCGAACAATTTCGGCGGGCTGTTCAAGTTCAACTACCACCCCGGTGATGGGCAGACGGTCAGCCTGAGCGCACTCAGCCAGAAGTTCGACTACTCGAACTTCGGCACCAGTGATGAGGGGTCGCGCTGGCGCAACAACGTGGTCACATCGACCTTTACGGCGGGCTACAAGTTCGAGAGCCCTGACAATCCGCTCATGAACTTCAACTCCAAGGTCTATTATTCACAGACCGACTACCACCAGACGCTGGTGGCGCCCGATGCCACCTACGCGGCGCTCGGCGCAGTGCCGGGCGACAAGCTGTTCGATCGCATCGGCACCTTCGGTTTCGATGTCTACAACACCTCGCGCTTCACCACCGGCGCCTTCAATCACACGCTTACCTATGGCTTCGACGCGGCCTTCGACAGGGTGACGACGGAGGACCACGCGGGCGGGTATGTCTCGGCATTGACGCCCTCCGGCGACCGGCATCTCCTCGGCGCCTATGTGCAGGACGAAGTACGCTACGGCGACTGGCTGCGGGTACAGGGTGGGCTGCGCTTCGACAATTACGGTCTGTCGGGCGGTGGTTACAGCTCGAGCGGCAACCATCTCTCGCCCAAGATCACGGTTGGCGTGACACCGATCAAGGGGATCGAGCTTTACGGCACCTATGCCGAGGGTTATCGCGCGCCATCCATCACGGAAACCCTGATCGCGGGCACGCACCCCTTCCCAGCCTTCGACATCATGCCGAATCCGAATCTGCGTCCCGAGGTCGGCCACAACTTCGAGGCCGGCACGAATCTCAAGTTCGACAACGTCTTCCGCCAGGGGGACTCATTCCGAGGCAAGCTGACGGGCTTCGTCAACAATGTGGACGACTACATCGATCAGGCCAATGTGGAGCCCGGCACGCTGGTCTGCTTCATCCCTGGGCTGCCCTTGAACATCTGCCAGAACATACCTGGCGCCACGGGCGTGTTGCCGGCCATCCAATACGTCAATATCGCACGAGCCCGCCTGATGGGTGTCGAGCTGGAAGGGGCCTATGACTGGGGTGGCGGCTTCGTCTCCATGGCCGGCTCCCATACCAATGGCAAGAACCTCGATACCGATCTGCCGCTGAACACCGTGGCACCCAACAAGGTCAGCGGCACGCTCGGCCTGCGCTTCCTCGAGGATCGCCTGACCGTCGGTTCGCGCGTCACCCTCGTCGGTGCGACCTCGAAGCGGGTTGACACTCCCAGTGGCGGCTACGGCCTCGTCGATGTCTTCGCGAGCTACAAGTACAACGACAATGTCAGCGCGAATTTCGCCATCGATAACCTCTTCGACCGGCGCTACCGAGCCTTCCTCGACTCCGCCAACTCTCCGGGCCTGGCCGCCAAGTTCTCGCTCACCGTCAAGCTGGCTGGCAAATGAGGAGGACTGACATGCGCGACTTCAACCCCAGCCGCCGCTTCGTTGTCACGGGTGCGCTGGCCTTGCTGGCGCTTCCCGGCGCCGCCCTGGCCCAGGCTGACCGGCACATCGTGTGCGCCGGCGCCGATGTCACGGAAATCGTGGCCGAACTTGCCGGCGTGGAGGCCATAAGGGGTGTCGACACCACCTCTCACCTTCCGCCGGAGGTCAGGAAGCTGCCCTCGATCGGCTATCTCCGGCAGATCTCCGCCGAGGGCATCCTATCGCTGCGGCCCGATATCCTGATCGCCAACCGCGATCTGGGCCCCGTCAATGCCATCGAGCAGATGCGCAGCGCAGGCGTGCGTATCGAGATCATCGACTTTCCCCTGAGCGCGGAAGGGATGATGGCCAAGGTGCGCCATATCGGCGGGTTGCTCGCTCGCGAGAAGCAGGCCGAGCGTCTCGCCGCGACTGTCGCCGCCGGCACGGCCGACCTGGCGCGGCGGCTGGAGGGCATCACCCGACGGCCGACGATCGGCTTCATTCGCGGCCTCGACGGCGGCACGCCGCTCGCCGGTGGCCGGATGGGACTGGTGGACGCGACCTATGCGCTCGCCGGCGGCAGCAATGCCTTCGGCGATTTCACCTTGTTCAAGCCTGTCTCGCGGGAAGCGCTCGCCGCCTCACCCCCGGATTTCATCGTGGCGGATGAGGGCAGCGTGGCAGCGGCGGGGGGTGCCGATGCTTTCATCGATCAGCTGGGCCTGACCGCGGCCTTTGCCGGCCATCCTGAAAGGCTGGTGGCCGCGGATCTCGCAATCCTGTTCGGCTTCGGGCCCTCGGGGGTGAAGGAAATCACGGCCCTGGCCCGCAAGCTGCATCCCGACCGTTTCGTGGGCTGAGACATGAGCTTGATGCAAGCAGAGAGCCCCGCCAATGAAACGGCCCTGCCGGAGTGGCTTTCGCCGCGGCAGCGCGAGCAATGGATGCTCGTTGCGCTGGCGGGCCTGCTCTTTGCGGCGCTGATGGCAGGGCTGATGCTTGGCGGCCTGCGCATTCCTCCATCGGCCTGGTTCGGGGCAGGGGAGGACAGCGCCTTCTATTCCGGCATTCTTGTCAATATACGCCTGCCACGCGTGCTGCTGGGGGGCCTCGTGGGGGCGGGGCTGGCGCTTTCGGGCGCCAGCCTGCAGGCCCTGTTCCGCAACCCCCTGGCCGATCCGGGGCTGACGGGAGCGGCCTCCGGCGGCATCCTGGCCGTGGTCGCCGGCATCGTGCTGATCGACATGTGGGGCGGTGCAATCGGCCACCGCCTCGGTCCTTATGCCCTGCCGCTGGCGGCGGCGCTTTCGTGCTGCCTTACAACGCTCGTCACCTATGTGCTGGCGCGCGACCGCGACGGCCATGTCGATATCGCGAACCTGTTGCTCGCCGGGGTTGGCATCAACGCCCTGGCGATGGCGGTGATCGGCCTGTTCGTCAGTATTGCCGACGATGCGCAGTTGCGCTCGATCCAGTTCTGGATGATGGGCTCTCTCGCCGGTGCCAACTGGGTCGCGGTCGCAGCCACCCTTCCGATCCTGGCCATCGCGGCATTGACGCTGTCGCGCCAGGCCCGGGCGCTCGATGCCTTCACGCTCGGCGAGGGTGAGGCTTTTCTCGCCGGTGTGGACACGCTCCACCTCAAGCGCATCGTCATCGGCGCGACGGCGCTGGCCATCGGCGCCTCCGTCGCCTTCACCGGCCTGGTGGGCTTCATCGGCCTTCTGGCGCCCCATTGCGCCAGGCTGCTCGGCGGCCAGCGCTACCGCTATGTCCTGCCGGCCTCCGCTTTGCTGGGGGCGGCACTCGTGATCTTGGCCGACGCCGTGGCGCGCATGGCAATCTCGCCGGCCGAACTCCCGATTGGCGTCGTCACCAGCCTGATCGGCGCCCCGGCCTTCATCGCTATCTTGCGGAGGGCACAGCGCGGATGAGCCTTCTTGTCAGCAATCTCACGGTGGAACGCCGCGGCCGAACTGTCCTGCGCAATGTCTCCTTCGAGGCGCGGCAGGGCAGGGTGCTGGTCGTGATGGGACCGAACGGTGCCGGCAAGACCACGCTGCTCGGCGCCATTGGTGGCCTGCTTCGCCCGGCGGATGGGCGGATCGCCTTCGCCGGCCAGGCTCTGCACTTGCTGCGGCCCGAGGCGATGGCGGTTTGGCGTGCCTACATGGCGCAGCATTTCGAGACGCCCTTTGCCTATGGCGTGGAGGACATCGTCGGCCTCGGCAGGCTCTGTCATGCCGGTACGTCGCGGGCCGCGCAGGACGAGGCCGCCATCGCGTCCGCGCTCGCCAGGGCCGATCTCAAGGCCTTCGCCGGGCGCGCCGTCACCACACTGTCGGGCGGCGAGCGTCAGCGTGTCGCCTTTGCCAAGGCTCTGGCCCAGATTCACGACCGGGCTCTATCCGGCAAGCCGCATCTGGTGATCCTGGACGAGCCGGTTTCGAGCCTCGACCCCGAGCACCAGCATCGCCTGCTCGGCGAAGCGCGGAAGCTGGCGGGGGGCGGGGCCACGGTGGTGGTGACTTTGCACGACCTGACGCTGGCCTCGATCCATGGCGATGACGTTCTCCTGCTCGACCGGGGCGGGGCGGTAGCGCATGGCGCCATGGCGGCTACCCTGACGCCCGCCCTCATCCGCCAGGTTTTCAAGGTGGAGGTCGCCAGTGCGCCGCAGGAGGCGGGCGAGGTCATCCTGCACGCCATCGCCCAGAGCCATAATCAAGCTGTGTGAAAGAACACTCATGAAGAAACTGCTCGCCTGCCTTTCGATCGCCGCCGCCATGCTAGTTCCCGTGCCGGCGCTCGCCGCGGACCTGTCGATCGACCTCAACAGGCTCGAGACCCAGAACGGCAATTGCCGGCTGACCATGGTTGTCGTCAACGCCCGTGCCGCCGCAGCGCAGAGTCTGCGGGCCGACCTGGTGATGTTCGGCCTGGACGGTGTGGTGGCCAAGCGCCTGGCTGTGGATCTCGGCCCGGTGCCGGCGAGCAAGACCATCGTCAAGGCCTTCGACGTTGCCGGGCTCGCTTGTGACGGCATCGGCAGCATCCTGCTCAACGACGTACCTGCCTGCCAATTCGCCGGCAACACGGAACCGCCATCGGCCTGCCTCGACATAGTCAACGTCACCTCCAAGGCGAGCGCCAAGTTTTTCAAATAGATCCTTTTGAAGCGAGATCGTCATGACAGAGACCGCCACGCATTTTTCCTTCGTGAATCTGCTGCTCAACGCCGACCCGGTGGTGAAGGCGGTCATGCTGATCCTCGTGGTCGCCTCGGTGCTGTCCTGGGGCCTGAGCTTCGAGACCATTAGGCGCCAGGCGCGGCTGCGCGGCTTCCTGCGCCAGGCCGCGGCCAAAGGACTGGTCGGCGCGCCAGTATTGGCGCAGACACTGCTGATCGGCGGCCGGCAGTCGGCGGATCTCGGCGTCCCAGGCGAGACGGGCGGCGAATATCGCGCCAGGATCGAGCGGGCGATGCGCGAGGTGGCTGGCGGGTTGATCGGCGCCAGCGATGCCGGCCTTTCCGTGCTCGCAACCGTCGCCGCCGTCGCGCCTTTCGTCGGCCTGTTCGGCACGGTGTGGGGCGTGATGAATTCCTTCTCCGCCATTGCCGGCGCCAATGATACCTCGCTTGCCACCGTCGCCCCCGGCATCGCCGAGGCCCTCTTCACCACGGCGCTCGGCCTGGTGGCCGCCATTCCGGCGCTGATTGCCTATAATCGCCTGTCGCAGGGGATGGCCGGCCTCGGACGCCAGTTCGAGCAGATCCTGCGCCGTGAAGCCGAGCTGATGGCCTCGCGCCGCGGCGCGCCGGTCACGGCGGCGACCGATTACCGGGAGGCTGCGGAATGAGCTTTTCGCTGCAGGATCCAGAAAGTACCGATGGCCTGCGCGGCCCAAAAGCTGTGGCCGACATCAATGTGACGCCCTTTGTCGACGTCATGCTCGTGCTGCTGATCGTCTTCATGGTCACCGCGCCCATGCTGGCGGCCGGGGTGAAGGTGAACCTGCCCAAGGCGAGTGGCGTGGCGGCGCTGCCGCCCGCCAAGGAGCCGCTGGTCATTTCGATCAAGGCTGATGGCAGCATCTTCGTTGGCAGGGAGGCCTGCAACGGCGCGGATTTCGATGCCGCCATAAAGGCCCGGCTTGCCGAAGATCCGACGGTGATCGCCCATATCAGGGCCGATGCCAGCGTACCCTATGAAAAGGTGCTCGACACCATGGCCGCGCTCAGCCGCGACGGCGTCGGTCGGCTCGCCTTCATCGGCAAGGCGGACAAGGCGGCAGCGCAACCATGATGGCGGCCGAGATCTTTCGGGACTGGCGGGCGGGCATGATCGCCGGCGCGACCGTGCTGCACCTGACGGCGCTGGCGGGTGCCTGGGCCTTGATGCCGCCGGGCACGGAGACGCGCCTCAACCGGCCGATCGAGGCCTCCTTCGCCCCTGCGCCCTCCTCGGATGCGGTGAACATGAACAGCGCGCCTCTGGCGTCGGAGGTGGTCTCGACCAACACCGTGACCGAAGCGGCCGAACTGGAAGACACGGCCTCGGTGGTGCCGCCCGATGCGGTGAAGACCGATACTTTTTCACCCGACCAGCAGCGGAGCGCGAGGCCCGATGCGGTCGCCATTCAGGCGAGTCCGCCAGTTCCTCAGTCTGCGGTTTCGCCCGATGAGGCCATGCTCGAAGCGGCAACCGAGAGGGTGGTGCCCGAGCAGGCATCGCCTCCGGCTGCGACCGCGACGCCGCCACAACAGATGGCGGCCTTGGCGCCGGATGTGCTGACCACGGCCAGCCCCGACGACAACCTCGCTGTGCCACTCATGTCGCCGTCCGTCGAGCCCGCGCAGGATGCCCCGGACTCGCCTTCCGTGCCTGCGGTCGAGAAGCCCAAGCCGCAGAAGCCGGAACAGCCCAAGAAGGTCCGCGAGCTGAAAAGGAAGACGGAGCCATCTGCCAAGTCGGCCCCTGCCAAGACGCAGCCCCAGGAGAGCCGCTTCGCCAATCTGGACACAACGACGAAGATCAAGCGGGTGCAAAAGGGTGGCCAGGGGTCTATCTCCGACATCGGCATGGCCGACGATGCCCGTATCAGCGGTGCGTCGGTGCAGGCCTACGCGGCCATCCTGCGTGCTGCCGTCATGAGCCGGATGAGGGCCATGGGTGACATCGGCTGCCAGGGCGGCGCACATGTGAAAGTCGGCGCGGTCATTTCGGCGCAGGGTAGGATCAGTTCAGTCAGGTTGATGGGCGCATCAGGCGACTCGGCCCTCGACAGGGCAGCCTTGAGTGCCGTGCGCTCCGCCTCGCTGACCGCACCACCTCCGAAAGCCGTTCCGGCCATTATTCCGCTGTCTTGTCCACGAAGCTGAGCTCAGAACACTAGAAAGGAAGTCCCTATGTTCATTGCCATGAACCGTTTCCAGGTGAAGAAGGAGTGCACCGCCGATTTCGAGGCGCTCTGGCGCGACCGAGAGGTGCACATCGACAAGCTTCCCGGCTTCGTCGCCTTCCATCTCCTGCGTGGTCCGGAGCGCGAGGATCACATCCTCTACTCCTCGCATGTGATCTGGCGCAGCCGGGCCGATTTCGAGGCCTGGACGCAGTCGGAAGCCTTCCGTGCCTCGCATCGCAATGCCGGCAAGGGCCCGTCCTTGACGCTTGGCCATCCGGTGTTCGAGGGCTTCGAGGTGCTGCAGTCGCTCGAGGCCCCGGCAGCCAGCAAGGCGGCGTAAAACTGGGAGCGCGGACGTCCCTACGACACTCAAGGTAGTGTCGGACGATCCGCTCTTCCCGCGCCTTGGGGGCCGTCAAAAAATCAGTGAATCGGAATGTCGGTATTGAGAGTGCAGGAGAGGCGCGGTGCTGGAAGCGTTCATTCTTGAACGATCCCTTCGTTAGCCGGTCAAACCGCTCGTCGGCGACCGGATCAATCGACACCACCCTGCCTGGCATCCTCGTCCTGTGGCGTAGGAATAGAAATAGAACGAATATTGACTTTCATTTGTTCCCATGCTTTATTCCGTGACGGAATGAGGCGTCAGCGGCCGGCGTGCGCGCAACCTGGCCCCGAACCCCTCCATCCACCCCAAGAGCCTGTCCAGGTGGCAGGCACATGCGGCGGTCCTGCTTCCTTCGAAGCCGGCCTCCAGGGGTGACGAGCGGGACAAACGGGATCGGCACCCCATGGAAGTGCCCTGTGATCCCTGGACGGAGCGTGAAGGGCTTGAGCCTTGCAACGCCTTCGTCCCTCCTCCCGCCGATGTGGTGAAGACGGCTGATGCCACCGTCCGGCCAGGATGGACGTCGCTCAGCCCCTTTGCCGAGCCGGCTGGGCCGGGTTCGGATGGTCCGTGCCATCCGCTCCCGGCTCGCCTCCGCCTTCGCAAGGCGGAAAAAATGGGTGGCCTTGCGCGCTTTGTCAGCGTGCCGGGCCGCCGGAACGGGGCGATGGCGGCTCGCATCGACAGTGCGGCCTGCATCTTCCATGATCCTGCTTTCACGGCTGCCCCGCAGCCGCCATCGCCCGGTCTCTCTTCATCAACCCAGCCGGAAACGGCGTGGGAACGAGAACGTTTGCGCATGGCGGTGAGAAAGCGGCGCAGACGTAAGAGGCCAACACTTGGGGAATCGTCAAGAAATCAGTGAATCGGCAAGCTGCTGCTCGAAGAACAGGAGAGGCGCGAAAGCGTCGCGCTTGAAGCACCTATTTTTAATGATCCCTTAGAGCGAGTCGTTTCCAAGAGAGGACTAGGACGTCCGCGCTCCCAGATTGCGCATGATCTCCGCCGTCTCGGCATTGGCCGGGAAGAAGGACTCCAGCGCAAGCTCGGACAGGGTGATATCGACCGGCGTGCCGAATACCGTCACGGTCGAGAAGAAGGTCAGCAGCCCCGCTTCCGACCGCAACTGAAACGGCACGACGATGCCGCCATAGTCCGTTGCCTTGGCGCCGCGTTTTGCCGCCGGCACGGGATATGCCTGGAGCTCGGCAAGCAATTCGGAAAGGGCGCCGTCGCCCGTGACCGTGATCTGGTGGCGCAGGCGTTCGAGCAGGTGCTCGCGCCATTCGGGCAGGTTGACGGTGTGCGGCGCAACACCGTTGGGGTGGAGCGCCAGCCGCAGCACGTTCACTGGCGGCTTGAGCAGGTTCTCGTCCGTGACGCCGGCAAGCAACGGCGCGATGGCCTCGTTGGCAGCGATGAGCGTCCAGTGCCGGTCAACCGCCACCGCCGGAAAGGGCTCGTGCCCCTTGAGCACCAGGTCGATGGCCTGCCGTGCCGGCTCCAGCGCCGGATCCTCCAGCGGCCGCTCTTTGTATACGGGCGCATACCCGGCTGCCAGCAGGAGGTTGTTGCGCTCGCGCAGCGGCACTTCCAGCCGCTCGGCCAGGTGCAGGACCATCTCGCGGCTCGGCTGCGAACGGCCGCTTTCCATGAAGCTGAGGTGGCGCTGGGAGATCTCCGCCTCCAGCGCGAAGTCGAGCTGGCTGAGGCGCCGGTGCTGGCGCCACGCACGCAGATGCTCGCCGATGCCCCGGGCGGGCCTGCCGGGAGGCAGGCCGCCGGGGCGGCGGGCATGGGCTGTATTCGCGCGACCGCTCATGCTGCCGCCGGAACCTGATCGAGGAAGCCGCTGACCTTGCTGAGGCGCCCGTTTTCCAGCTGCACGAAATCCGTGCCCTTGATGGGGGCTTCGGCGCCATCAGGCCCAAGCTGCCAGGAAAAGCGGACATGGTCGCCATGGCCGTCCGCCTTGCCGATCAGGGCGAAGCGGAAATCGGGAAAGCGCTGCTGCACGGCAGCGATCAGGCCATCGATCTGATCGTAACCTTCGCCCTTCATCAGCGGGTCGATGTAGAGAGCGTCCTCCGCCCAGGTCGCGGCGAGCAGCGCGCGGCGGCGGGCGGGGTCGGTCTCGTTCCAGGTGGCGATATAGGTCCTGGCGATGGTGGCGGGATCGGACATTTCAAGCTCTCCTTTAAGGACGCCTGATTGCTTCAGGCCCGAATAGCATGGCCGGCGGCCCGCCGCCTCTCAATTACGCGCCAGGTAATCGGAAGCACTTCCAATCGGAAGCACTTCCAATCGGAAGCGCTTCCGACGTCGCCGGAGCCAATGCGGTTGCCTCGACGGTATCGCCCATGAGGTAATGGCGCTTTGATTTTTTCCGCGCTCTTGTCGATTCTGCGGTCTTCGTTCGTCGAAGGATCGAACCAACCAAGGAGAAAGACCCATGCGGTTCATGATGCTGATGATCCCCGGCGGCTACGAGTCCGCGGCACCCGACACCATGCCCAGCGCCGAGGCGGTGCAGGCGATGATGAAATTCAATGAGGAGTTGAAGAAGGCCGGCGTGCTGCTGGCCCTCGACGGCCTGCATCCGCCGTCCTCGGGCGCGCGGGTGAGCTTCAAGGGTGGAAAGCCCGTTGTTACCGACGGGCCCTTCGCTGAGGTCAAGGAGGTGCTGGGCGGCTATTGGATGCTCGACGTGCGCTCGCGCGAGGAGGCCATCGAATGGGCTCGCCGCTGCCCCGCCTCGGAGAATGACGTGATCGAGATCCGCCGCGTCTTCGAGATGACCGAGTTCCCCGAGGACGTCCAGAAGGCGGCTGAAGGGTTCGGCGAGCTGAAAGGGTGACCCCGACCGCGACCATCGAAGCAGTTTGGCGGATCGAGCAGCGGAAGCTCGCCGCCAGGCTGGTCCGCTATCTGCGCGATGTCGGGCTGGCCGAGGAGATCGCGCAGGATGCCTTCCTCTCGGCGCTGGAACGCTGGCCTCGGGACGGCATCCCGCGCAACCCGGCCGCCTGGCTGACCCAGGTTGCCAAGAACCGGGCGCTGGATCTCCTGCGCCGCACCACCCTGATCGACGGCAAGCATCGGGAACTCGCCGTCGATCTTGCCTGGCTCGAACGCCAGACGCCCGATATCGAGGGAGCGCTCGACGAGGACATAGACGACGACCTGCTGCGGCTGATCTTCACCGCCTGCCATCCCGTGCTGCCGGCCGAGCAACGCGCCGCCCTGGCCTTGCGGATGCTGGGCGGACTGTCGACGCCCGAGATCGCTCGTGCTTTCCTGATGCCCGAGGCGACCGTCGCCCAGCGCATCGTGCGAGCCAAGCGGACCCTGAGCGATGCCGCCATCCCTTTCGAGACGCCGCGTGGGCCGGAGCGGCGGGAGCGCCTCACCGCCGTGCTCGAGGTGGTCTATCTGATCTTCAACGAGGGCTATGTGCCGACGGCGGGGCCGGACTGGCTGCGCGCCGACCTGAGCGGCGAGGCCCTGCGTCTGGGCCGTTCGCTGGTGGCGCTGATGCCGGACGAGCCCGAGGCCCTCGGATTGGTGGCATTGATGGAACTGCAGGCCTCGCGATTTTCCGCCCGCACCGACAAGGCGGGCGATCCCATCCTGCTGCTCGATCAGGACCGTAGCCGATGGAATTGGTCGCTGATCCGGCGCGGCCTCGACGGCTTGAACCGCGCTATGGCGCTGACGCCGACGCCCGGTCCCTGTCTGCTGCAGGCGATGATCGCCGCCTGCCATGCCCGCGCTATGACCGCCGCGGACACCGATTGGATCGCCATCGCCGCCTATTACCAGGCGCTCGCCTTGGCGGCGCCTTCGCCCATCGTCGAAATCAACCGCGCGATGGCGGTCGGCATGGCGTTCGGACCGGCCCAGGGTCTCGCCGTCGCCGATGCGCTGAGGGAGGAGCCACGCTTAAGGGAATCGCATCTGCTGCCGACTGTGCGCGGCGACCTTCTGGAGAAGCTGGGACAGATCCCGGAAGCCCGCGCGGAATTCCGTCGCGCCGCCGAATTGACCGGCAATGACAGGGAGCGCGCCTTGTTGCTTGCCCGCGCCGATTCTATTGCGCCCCGATAACGTATACACGAGCGCAATCAGAACCCACGGTTCTCGCTTGCGTGCGCTGCTCTGCTCGCCTAAATCCGGGCCATGGATGCCAGGGATGACGCGGGGCGGATGGCCCGTCTTTTGACTGCAGGCGAGGCGCTGCCGCTGCTGACCGAAGCTGCGAGGGAGGCTGGCGAAATCGGCCTGCGTTTCGCGCGTGACGGCGCCCGGGTCTTCGACAAGCCGGACAATTCGCCGGTGACCGAGGCGGATCTTGCCATCGATGCCCATCTTGCCAAACGTCTGCGCGGCGTTTCCAGTGCGATCGGCTGGCTCTCGGAGGAGGCCGGCGACAGCGCCGAGCGGCTCTCGAAACGCCAGGTCTGGGTGCTCGATCCCATCGACGGCACGCGCGGCTTCATCGCCGGCAATGGCGAATGGGTGATTTCTGCCGCCCTCGTGGAAGATGGCCGCCCGCTCGCCGGCGTGCTGTACCGGCCGACCAATGGCGATCTCTATAGCGCGGGCCGGGGCGTCGGCGCCTTCAAGAATGGCGCGGCCATCAAGGCGAACGTCGGCGCGCTGGCGCAGACCCACACTATCGCCGGCCCCAAGCCGATGTTCGATCTCATTCGCCCGGGCTTGCCGACTTGGGTCGAGCGGGCTTCGCGCCTGTCATCCCTCGCCTTGCGCATTGCCTATGTCGCCGAAGGGCTGGTCGACGCCGCCTTCGCCTCTGGCGCCTCGCATGACTGGGATATCGCCGCCGCCGACATCATCCTGAGCGAAGCCGGCGGCCGCCTGAGCACCTTCCACGGCGATGACGTGATCTACAATCGCGCGGACCCGGTGCACCGGCCGCTGGTGATGGCCGGCCTTGGCCGTCATGCCGGCCTGGTGTCGCTGTTCGACCGCGTGAAAGACTGAAAGATCTAAAGCGTTTTGCGATTTGACGGAACCGGCAAGTACCGCAAAGACGCGTCGAAACAAAGAGTTAGAGAAAAGAAGCGTTCATGCCTAAACGCGTTTTGCTCTAGGAGTCTCGAATGAGCGAACCATCAAAACAATTGCTGCACCTGGTCTTCGGCGGCGAGCTGACTTCGATCGAAGGCATCGAGTTCAAGGATCTGGCCGGTCTCGACATCGTCGGCATCTTCCCCAATTACGCCAGTGCCCAGGCAGCCTGGAAGGCGAAGGCGCAGTCGAGTGTCGACAATGCGCAGATGCGCTATTTCATCGTGCATCTACATCGTCTGCTCGATCCCGCGACAGACAAGACCAAGGGCTGATACCGTCTGAATGATCAAGAGTATCGGCCAGTCCAAATTCATCCAGAAGGGTATCGGCGAAGGCCTTGCGGCCTGGCTGAAGCTCGTCCACGACACCAGCCGCTTCACCGACGTTCCCGCCGATCTCTACGGGCCGATCCGCGGCGAATATCCCTATATCGTTGCCATGTGGCACGGGCATCATTTCCTGGTGCCCTTCATGCGGCGCGAGGGGCATGAGTTCAAGATCCTGATCTCCCGGCACGGCGATGGCGAGATCAATGCAATCGCGGTGACGCGGCTCGGCCTCGGCCTGGTGCGCGGCTCCGGGGCCCGGCCGCAGCGCCAGCACCACAAGGGCGGCCCGGCTGCCTTGCGCGAGCTGGTGGCTACGCTGAAGGGCGGGCAGTCGGTGGGCGTGACGGCCGATGTGCCGCGCACGGGTGGGGTCGCCGGGCTCGGCATCGTCACGCTGGCGCGCCTGTCGGGCCGGCCGATCGTGCCGGTGGCGGTTGCGACCTCCAACATGATCCAGCTCTCGACCTGGGACCGCGCCGTGATCAGCCTGCCGTTTTCGCGCGGCGCCTTTGTGGTGGGCGATCTCGTGCATGTGCCAGAGGATGCCGACAAGTCCTTGATGGAAGCCAAGCGCCAGGAAGTGCAGGCCAATCTCGATGCAGCCCACCGCACCGCCTATGGCATGGTCGGGCGTAAATTCGTCAGGGCGGGTCCGTGAACTTGTCCCGCCCCCTGATCCTGCGGCTCTACGGCCTCGCGACGGCGGGGTTCGGCCCCTTTTCGGGCCTGCTTCTCGGGCGGCGCCAGCGCCGGGGCAAGGAAGACCCGTTGCGACGGCCCGAGCGCGTCGGCATTGCCGGCGAGCTTCGTCCCGAGGGGCCTCTGTGCTGGCTGCACGGGGCGAGCGTCGGCGAATCCATCACGCTGTTGCCCCTCGCCGAGCGGCTGGGCGCGGAGGGCTATCAGGTCCTGATGACGACCGGCACCGTCACCTCCGCCGCCTTGATGGCGCGGCGGCTGCCGGCGGGGGCGATCCATCAATTCGTGCCGCTCGACGTCCCCGCCTTCGTGCGGCGCTTCCTCAGGCATTGGCGGCCCGATCTGGCGGTTTTCCTGGAATCGGAGATCTGGCCGACCATGGTGCAGGAAACCAGGGCCGCCGGCGTCGCGCTCGCGCTGGTCAACGGGCGCATGTCGCTGCGTTCCTTCGCCCGCTGGAGGCGTGCCCCGCGCACCATCGGCGCGCTGCTCGGCTGCTTCGACCTCATTGCCGCCCAGAGCGAGGACGATGGCGAGCGCTTCAAAGCGCTCGGTGCTCCCAACGTGATGATATCGGGGAACCTCAAATTCGATGTGCCCGCGCCTTCGGCAGACGAGGCAAAGCTCGGGGAGTTGCAGGCCGCGATCGGGGCAAGGCCACTTTGGCTGGCCGCTGCTACCCATGACGGTGAAGAAGCTCTCGCCGGCGAGGTCCACACTGCGCTCAGGGGGCGCTTTGCTGGTCTCCTTACCCTGATCATCCCCCGGCATCCCGAGCGGGGTCCGGCTGTCGCGGCAGACCTGCGGGCGAAGGGGCTTGAGGTCGGGCTGCGCTCGGAGGGCGCGGTACCGCAGGCCGATATGGAGGTCTATGTCGCCGACACGGTAGGCGAGATGGGCCTGTTCTACCGTCTCGCCCGCATCGTCTTCGTCGGCAAGTCGCTGCTGGGGGACGGTGGCCAGAACCCAATCGAGCCGGCCAAGCTTGGCGCCGCTGTTCTGCACGGGCCTTTTGTGCAAAATTTCCTGGTGGCATATGGGGCGTTGGACGGCATGGGCGGCGCAATCATGGTTCGCAGCAGCGAGGAACTGACCTCCGCCGTCGCACGCCTGCTGGCCGATCCCGCCGAAACCGAACGCGTGGCTGAAGGTGGTGCCCGGGCCATCGCCAGCCTCACAGGCGCGCTCGACCGCACCATGGCCGCGCTGGCCGCGCTGGCGAAGCCGGCGTCATGAGCTCCCTGCTGCCGATCAGTCTCAGCGCACCGCAATTCTGGTACCGGCCCAGGGGCTGGCTGGCGTGGCTGCTGAGCCCAATCGCGCGTCTCTATGGCGAACAGGTGATCGCCCGCATGCGCCGGCCGGGCGGGCGCGCCGAGGTGCCGGTGGTTTGCGTCGGCAATTTCACTCTGGGCGGCGCCGGCAAGACGCCGCTCGCGATCGAGATTGCCGAGATCCTCAGGCAGACCGGCCAGAGACCGGCCTTCCTAACCCGTGGCTATGGCGGGCGCGAGAGGGGACCACTGGTCGTCTTGCCTGAGGCTTCGGCCGATCGGGTCGGCGATGAAGCCTTGCTGTTGGCCCAGAAAGGGCTCACCGTGCTCTCGCGCGACAGGCCTGCCGGCGCAGCGCTGGCGGTTGCCGAGGGGGCCACCATCATCATCATGGATGACGGCTTCCAGAATCCCTCGCTCGATAAGGATTGCTCGATCATTGCGGTGGATGGCGAAACCGGCATCGGCAACGGCATGGTCTTTCCATCAGGCCCGCTCAGGGGGCCGATCCATGACCAGGTGCCATTCGCCTCGGCAGTCGTGGTGATTGGACCCGGCGATGCCGGCACCATCGTGCACGAGTTCGCCCGGGGCTCGGGGCTTGCGGTCTTCCGGGCGCGGACGACGGTCGACCCGTCGGCACCGGTGTTGCGCGGCAAGCGCGTCCTCGCCTTTGCCGGCATCGGGCGGCCGGAGAAGTTCTTCAAGACGCTTGCGGACATGGGCGCCATCATCGCCGCCACCGAAGTCTTCGCCGACCATCACGCCTTCACTGAGGAGGATGCCAGCCGCATCGCGCTCAGGGCGCAGACCGCCAAGCTGATCCCGGTGACCACCACCAAGGATATGGTCCGCCTCTCCGGCGGCCCAGCCCGCATTGGCCTCGCCTCCATCTCGCAGACCGTTCCGATCCGCCTCGTCTTCGAGGAGGAGCGGGAACTGCACGACTTCCTGGTCAAGCGCTTCCGGCTCGGTGGGTAGGGGGCGGATGGAGTGGTGGCCTCTACCGCCATTCCTGGCTGTCGGCGCATGCTGCAGACGGTTCGCCTGCCGGCCAAGAAGATGGCAGTCGGAGACTGCCACTCCAGCTGGCGCCAGCCGCTCAGTGCGACATCTCCGGCGTCGGCTCGCTGAACGATTCCGGCAACTCTCCGAATTGGGCGATGATTGCGGTCTTCACGCCACCCGAGCGCCGGTCGCGCGAACGCGAAAAGGCGATGGCACCATCATAGCGACCTGCAATCACCGCTGACTCGGCCCTGTACTGTACGGATGCCCGGTTGGACGCGTCGACGGGCTGGAGGGGTACCAGTTCCCCGGCAGCATCGCGAATGAAGGGCAGGACGCCATATTCGACATCGGCACTTTCAAACATTGGACTATCCCTCGAATTCCCATCCGCCCGCCACGGAAACTTAACCATGCGGGCGTTGAAAATCAGTGCCTGACTCCCTCCGGTCATGGCGTGCGATCTCGCACACGGCGGGCGTGAGATCCGGCGCACTTGAATCGACCAATTTCGCTTTTGAAAGCAGAAACAAATAGTTGTTCAAAAGTACTGAGATTTGTGTGGGAAAAGGCGGCCGACCGGACTTTCGTGAACGGCTGTATCCTGCGGTATTGCGGCCGAAAGCCAGTCCTCGAGCACCTCAGATCACGCCGAGGCTCCTAAGACGCTCCAGTGCCGCTTCGCGCGTGGCATAGGCTTCCTGGCGATCGACGCTCCAGTAACGTAGTTCGTCGATCGGGATATGGACGCCGGTCACGGCGCAACGCACATAGCTGCCGGGCTTGAGGATGCGAAAATCCGCATCGAGAAACTGGATCTGTGCTTCGCCGGGCATCGACATGCGGCTTTCGTGACGATTCATCGAGAGTTTGGCCTGCGTTGGAAAGGGGTTCAGGTAAATATAACAGACCGTGTCTGCGGGGACGATCTCAAAAAGCGCTCACTCTTCAAAGCGATATTCTCAGTTCGATCAAAGGCTTGGAGTTCATTTTCCAGCTTGGATAATAATGTCAGTCGTCAAACAGGCCGGGTTGCTTGCTTGCCGGTCTGGCTTTCGGCGGTCTGGGTGGTGGCGGCGCGCCACCATTGCCGACGATGAAATGGCCATCGGCGAATTGCAGGTCAAGGGTTGAGGCTGCCCTGGCGGCCGGAACACTGCGCACGGGCCTGCCCTCGCCATCGCGCACCAGCGCAAAGCCGCGCTGCAGTACGCCCTGATAGGAATAGGCATCGAGCAGGACGGAAAAGCGGCTGAGCCGCTCGCGCTGGGCCTGGGTGCGGGCGCTCGCGGCCTGGTGCAGGCGGTTGGCGAGGTTGTCCAGGCGTTCGCGCCCCGCTTCGCTGCGGCGGGACAGCAGCAGCGGCGACAATTGGCCCGCGCGGCTGGCGAACGTCTCGCGCTTGCGGGCGAGGGCGATGCGGGCGCTGGCATTCAGGCGATCCGCCACGGCGTGGAAACGATCCCGACTGCGGTCGAGCCGGTTGGACGGGCTTTGCGCCAGCAGGCGGCGGGAGACCGCGTCATAAAGCTGGTGATGCCGGCGGGTGCTCAGCAGCAGTGCATGGACGAGGCGCCCGGCGGTGAGGTCCAGCCGCTGGCGAGGGGTCGCCAGCAGCGCCTCGCCGCTGGGCAGGGCCCGGCCGAGATTGCGCAGGTCCTGCCGGCGGCGCTCGATCATGCGCAAAGCGTGGCCGGTGAGCCGCGCGCCGAGGTCATGCAGATTGGCGAAGAGGTCCGCTCGCACCGGTACGGCCATCTCGGCCGCGCCCGTGGGTGTGGGAGCGCGGCGGTCCGCTACGTGGTCGATCAAGGTCCAGTCGGTCTCATGGCCTACGGCCGAGATCAAGGGGATCGAGCAATTCGCGGCGGCTCGCACCACGATCTCCTCGTTGAAGGACCACAGGTCCTCCAGGCTGCCGCCGCCGCGCGCCACGATCAGCACGTCCGGGCGCGGGATGCGGCCTTCTTGAGGCAATGCGTCGAAACCGTTGATGGCACTCGCGATTTCGGTGGCACTGGTGTCGCCCTGAACCCGCACCGGCCAGACGATGACGGGACGGGGGAAACGGTCGGAGATGCGATGCAGGATGTCGCGGATCACCGCACCGGTGGGTGAGGTGACGACGCCGACCACGCGCGGCAGGAAGGGCAGCGCGCGCTTGCGGATCTCGTCGAACAGGCCCTCGGCGGCGAGCTTGCGCCGACGCTCCTCCAGGAGGGCCATCAGCGCGCCGAGGCCGGCGGGCTCCAGCCGGTCGATGATGATCTGGTAGGAGGACTTGCCGGGGAAGGTGGTGAGGCGGCCATGGGCGATCACCTCCATGCCTTCCTCGGGGCGCTGCTTGAGGCGCGCCATGTTGCCCTTCCAGATCACCGCGTCGATCTTGGCGCCCTCATCCTTCAGGGCGAAATAGGCGTGGCCCGAAGCGACCGGCCCGCGATAGCCCGAGATTTCGCCGCGCACGCGCACATAGCCGAACGCATCCTCCACCGTGCGCTTGAGGGCGCCGGAGAGTTCGGAGACCGTCCATTCCGGGGCGTTGGAGGGCTGAGAATCAGGCAGGAGATCGGACATGCCGGCATTCTACACAAAGCGCCCGGCATGCCGAATGGCTGTCGATGGCTGGCTCGAGAATCGGCCAGGGCTTACCTCTCGCGACTCCCCACGGAATGTTGTTGCCGATGCGCTATCCCCTGGTCGGCGGTCCAAACCAGGTCGTTAGCGCATCAGCGAGCCCCTGCCGTGGCAAGTCTTCCACCCAGGCCACGTGTCCGTCGGGCCGAATCAGCACGGCGGTGGGGGCAGGGACGACCCCAAGGGCAGGAAGCTCCCACGTGCCGGCGTATTCGGCGTCCACACCCCGAACACGATCTGCCCATGGCGTGATGTCGATGCTGCCGGGCACACCGAGGTTGAGCAGCAGAGGCCGGGCATCATGCAGCAGAGCGAAGACCCGCATCGGGCCGTTGTTCGTGACCAGATCGAGATCGGGCATGCGACGCCCGAGCAGCGGATGTCCACCGCCGAAGTCGTAATGAATATCCAGGCCAGACATCATCGCGGCGTATCGTCTGCGAGGCTCGTCCATGCCGAGCAACTCGGCAATGGTTTCGCTCACCGCCTTCATGCGCTCGTCCTGGCGTCGAAGTGCGACAGAGGCCATTGTGGTGCGCAGCACGCGGGCGGCGATCGGGTGGCGCTCGGCGTGGTAGGTGTCCAGGAGGCTTTCGGGCGACGTCCCCTTGACCACCTGGGCCAGCTTCCATCCCAGGTTTACGGCATCCTGAACGCCGGTGTTGAGGCCTTGTCCGCCGTCCGGAGCGTGGACATGCGCTGCGTCGCCGGCCAGGAGAATCCGTCCCTTTCGATAGGCCGCGGCCTGCCGTGTGGTGTCGGTGAACCTGGAGATCCAAGTGGGGCTGTGGACCCCGTAATCGGTCCCACATGCGGCAATGAGCGCCTTGCTGAGATCGCGCAGGGTCGGTTCGGTCGTGGCTCCCAAGTGCTCTTCGGTCACCATGACCCGTATCGGACCCCGATCCAGATAGACGACCTCGCCGTCACGGATCTCGTATTCGGCCCTGCCGAAAGAATGGATGCCCAGGCCCGTGCGATGGATGCCCCATTCCGGCTCCCCGGTCATCTCGACCTCGGCGACCAGGTTGCTGGTCGTCGGATCCCAGCCGGGGAACTCGATGCCGGCAGCCTTGCGGATCAGGCTGCGTCCTCCGTCGCAGCCGACGAGATATTCCGCCCGCAGCGATTGGCCATTGGACAGCTTGACGTCGACGCTGGTGTCGTGCTGCTCAAAACCCGCCACCTCACATCCGCGATGGATCGGCACCGCCAGCTCCTCCACCCAGCCGGCGAGGATGCGCTCGATATGGTTCTGCCACAGTCCGAGCCCGTAATTGTGCCGGGTGGGAAAGTCACTGATGTCCAATGAGACACCGGCGAACCTCGCGACCTGCGCCACCTGTCCTTCCGACAGGAACCGGTCGGCGATCCCACGCTGGTCGAGGATTTCGATGGTGCGTGAATGCAAACCACCTGCGCGTGAGCCGAGGAGGTCCCGGCTAGGGCGTCGCTCGACTATGGCGACATCGACGCCCGCCAATGCCAGCTCGCCCGCCAACATCAGCCCTGTCGGTCCTGCTCCGGCGATCACCACGGCATGCCCGGCGATGGCGACACTCCGATCAGCATCATCGCGACCAGTTTTCTGGCGCCGCCCCTCGCGAGCGCCTTCCTTTGACTGCTTCATCTCTTCGGAACCTCTTCATTCGAGGTTCCCTAGTCTATGGACAAAAAGCGGCTCGCCAATTCTTGAACTTGTCTGTCTTGCACCCAAATATAGGCAGAGGGGGCGTTGGATACCCCGTAAGTGTCCCCCATTGGCTCGACGCGCCAATTCGACATTCCAGCACCGGCCCGCAGATCGGCTCTGGGAAGCAGGTGCTCCCGCCGCTCCAGCCTCCCCTTGCCAACACCGTGCTCCCCGTGGACCATGGTGCCAAACCAGATCCGGGAGGCAGCCATGAAGTCCATTCGTCTTGAAGCCGTGGGAGCGCTGCATCTGCGCGAGGTCGCCAGGCTCAAACCCGGACCGGACGAGTTGCTCGTGCGCGTGGAGGCCTCCGGCATCTGCGGCACGGATCGCCATCTTTTCCTCGGCGAGTTTCCCTCGAAACCGCCCGTCACCCTTGGGCATGAGTTCTGCGGCATCGTCGAGGACATCGGCGGTGAGGTGGAAGGCTTTCGCGCGGGCACGCGTATCACCGGTGATCCCAACATCGTCTGCGGGCGATGCGCGCAGTGCCAGGCCGGGCGCATCAATCTCTGCCGCAATCTGCGCGCCATCGGCATCCATCGCGATGGGGCCCTTGCGGAGTATGTGCTGGTGCCGCAGAAGCAAGCCTATGAGCTGCCTCTGGCCCTCAAGGCGACACATGGCGCCTTCTGCGAGCCGCTGGCCTGTTGCCTGCATGGCGTCGACCTCGCGGCGATCCGGCCGGGCTCGTCCGTCGTGGTGCTCGGCGGCGGCGTGATCGGCCTGCTGGTGGTGCAGCTTGCACGGCTCGCCGGCGCGGCCCGGGTGGTGCTCTCCACCCGCCAGGCCGCCAAGCGAAAGCTGGCGGAGGAGATCGGCGCCACCGACAGCATCGATCCTTCGGCCGGTGATTTCATCGCTGAGGTCGTCGGGCCGGACGGGCTGCTGCCAGGCGGTGCCGATGTGGTGATCGAATGCGCGGGCGTGGCGGAGACGGTCCGGCAGAGCTTCCAGCTCGCAAGGCCCGGCGGCAGCGTGATCATCCTCGGCGTCATGCCGCAGGGCGTCAGCGTGCCGGTGGAGCCTTTCGATATCCTGTTCCGCGAGCTGAAAGTATTCGGCTCCTTCATCAACCCCTTCACCCACAAGCGCGCGGCGGACCTCGTGAGTTCCGGCGCGATCGAACTCGACAAGCTGATCTCGCGCGAAGTCGGCCTCGACGAGGTGCCCCATATCATCGCCAGGCCTGCTGGGCCGGGGGAGGTGAAGGTGATGTACGTGGCGGCGTGAGGCTCGTCTCTCTCGACATTCCTTTCGCCCGCCCTGCATAATGATCTCCTTCTGTTCTCACATCTGATTCTGCCCCATGCCCCGTAAGCCCCGCTTCCTGACCAAGGCTCAGGCCCGCCGTGTCCTGCTCCACGCCCAGCGGCTGGATTCGCTGGCGCCTTTCGGTGACGGCGTGGAGGCGACGCCGGCTGCGGTGGCGCATCTAGGCTATGTGCAGATCGACACCATCAATGTCATCGAGCGCAGCCACCACCACATCCTGTGGACGCGCATTCCCGGCTACAAGCGGGCGCATCTCACGCAGGCGCAGAGCAGCGACAGATCCGTTTTCGAATATTGGACACATGCGCTGTCCTATATCCCCACGACGGATCTGCGTTTCTTTTTGCCGGACATGAAGCGATATCATGAGCGGCAGGACAAATGGTTCGACGGCGTAACCAAGGCGGACATGCGCAAGGTGCTCACCCTCATCCGCAAGGATGGGCCGCTAACCATCCGCGACATCGATGACGACGTGCTGATGGAGAAAGACCATCCCTGGGCGAGCCGCAAACCCTCAAAGCGGGCGCTTCAGCTGGCTTTCTACACCGGCGTGCTGGCGGTCTCGGCGCGAGAGGGCATGCTGAAGACCTATGAGTTGATGGGGCGCCATTTTGGCTGGGATGGCGATCCCGCGCTCAAGCCCAAGCCCGCGACCGAGCGGCAGGGGCTGGACTACCTGATCGACCGGGCGCTGCGCTCCCAGGGCATCGTCACGCTTGATTCGATCTGCCATCTCGTGCCCAGCCTCAAGGGCGCTGTGCGCGAGCGCATCGAGGCGCGCATGCGCAGACGCGAGATCCTCGCCGTCGATGTCGAGGAGGCCGGCAAGGTCGAGCATTGGGCCCGTCCCGAAGCGCTGGAGGCCGTATCGGCGCCGCCCGCCGAACTGGTGCATATCCTCTCGCCCTTCGATCCCCTGGTGATCCAGCGCAAGAGACTGAAATTCTTCTTCGACTACGATCATAGATTTGAAGCCTATGTGCCGAAGGAAAAACGAGTTCTCGGGTATTTTGCTCTGCCGGTGCTGGCGGGCGAGGAGGTCGTTGCCGCCATCGATCTCAAGACGGATCGGGCGGGCCGCAAGCTCCTGATCCAGCAATGGAGTTGGGTCGGGCAGGGAGAGGAAGCGCGGCACAAGGCGGTTATCGAGGAAGCGCTCGGGCGGTTCGAGACGTTCCAGCTGGAGTGACCTGGAGCGCGGACATCCTCCGGGTGCACGGGCATCTTGCCCGTTCTTCCTTTTTCGTGGAGCGCACCGTTTCCAAGAACGGGCAGGATGCCCGTGCACCCGGAGCAGCGCTCCCAGCACAACCCTTGCGTGCTTGTCCCCATTCCCTTCTTCTGCTGGAAAGGCTCAACGCCCGCAGCAGGCGAGCCAGGAAGCGTCCCGTCCCATGACTCAGGCCACCATCAGGGCGCCTCGCGCCGCCCCCACCCCGCCCGACAACGCGCTTGCCGCGGGCGCCATTGCGGCCCGGCTCGACCGCCTGCCGCAGACCTATACGGTGTGGAAGCTGATCGTGCTGCTCAGCCTCGGTTTCTTCTTCGAGCTCTACGACCTGCTCTACACCGGCAATATCGCGCCGGGGCTGGTCAAGGCCGGGATCCTCACACCGACGACACCGGGCCTGTTTGGCAACAATGGCGTGGCAAGCTTCGTCGCGGCATTGTTCGCCGGCCTGTTCATCGGCACTATCGTTTGCGGTTTCCTGGCCGACCGCTTTGGCCGACGCAGCGTTTTCACCGTTTCGCTGCTCTGGTATACGGCTGCCAACATCGTCATGGCCTTCCAGGACACGGCCCTGGGGCTGAACCTCTGGCGCTTCATCTCGGGTCTCGGGCTCGGCGTCGAGATGATCGTGATCGGCACCTATCTCTCCGAGCTCGTGCCACGCCATGTGCGCGGGCGCGCCTTCGCCTGCTGCCAGGCCGTGGGCTTTACCGCAGTGCCGGTGGCGGCGTTCCTCGCCTATTTCCTGGTGCCGAGCGCACCTTTCGGGCTCGATGGCTGGCGCTGGGTGGTGCTCATCGGTGCGAGCAGCGCCATCTTCATCTGGTGGATCCGCCTCGGCCTGCCGGAAAGCCCGCGCTGGCTGGCGCAGCAGGGGCGCCTGCGCGAAGCCGACGCCATCATGAGCGACCTGGAATTGCGTGTAACGGCCGAACACGGTGCGCCGCTGCCGGAACCGGCCGCGCCCGAGCCGGTGAAGCAGCAGAACCGCTGGATGCAGATTTGGGAGCCGCCGTTGCGCGAGCGCACCATCATGATGATCATCTTCAACGTCTGCCAGACGGTGAGCTTCTACGGCTTCCTCAACTGGGTGCCGACGCTGCTGATCAAGCAGGGCATCACCACGACATCGAGCCTGTTCTACACCGCGATTATCGCGCTGGCCTCGCCGGTGGGGCCGCTGCTCGGGTTCTTCTTCGCCGACCGCTACGAGCGCAAGAGCGTGCTGGTCGTCATCGCCTTGGTGATCATCGTGGCGGGCCTTGCCTTCAGCCAGGTGACGGCGCCGGCGGCCATCATCGCGCTCGGCGCCTGCCTGACCATCGCCAACAACATCATGTCCTACACCTTCCATGCCTATCAGCAGGAGCTCTTCCCGACCGGCATCCGGGCGCGCGCAGCCGGCTTCGTCTATTCCTGGAGCCGCTTTTCGGCGATCTTCACCAGCTTCGTCATCGCCTTCGTGCTGCAATATTCGGGTGTGACAGGCGTCTTCGTCTTTATCGCCGCGGCCATGCTCGTGGTGGCGCTCGCCATCGGGCTGATGGGGCCGAAGACGCGCAATCTCGCCCTGGAGGCGATTTCGCGCTGAGCCTCAAACGTCGCCGTTTCCAAGATGCCGGCTAGAGCCAGCGCTCCCAGCTACACCTTCGGATCCACCCATCCGAACGGCGGCTCGAATCCAGCCATCGTGGGCGGGCCCCACGTTCCGGGCTGATAGGGCGTCACCGGCACCACATTGCCGATCACCGGATCGAAGATCCGCCAGGCGATCTCGCTGGCGTCCTGGCGGGTGAACAGCCCGTTGTCACCCGCCATGGCGTCGCCGATCAGGCGCTCATAGGGCTGCAGATCGTTGGTGCCGTCGTCGACGGCGACTAGTTCCACCGGTTCGCCGGTCAGCTGCTCGCCAGGCGCCTTGATGCGCGAGTTCAGGCCGATGCAGATTTGCGGGTTCAGGCGGAAGCGCAGCTCGTTGGCAGCGCCCTGCAGCCTTTCGCCGAAGACGTCGTGCGGGGGCTTCTTCATGCGCACCACCACTTCGGTGCAGCGCACGGGCAGGCATTTGCCGGCGCGGATATAGAAGGGCACACCCTCCCAGCGCCAGCTGTCGATGAACAGGCGCACGGCGGCGAAGGTCTCCACCGTGGAGGTCGGCGCCACGCCCGGCTCGTTGAGGTAACCGACGAACTGGCCGCGCACCACGTCCTGCGGCTGCAAGGTACGGATCGCCTTGAAGATCTTCACCTTCTCCTCGATCAGGTCGTCTTCGATCTTGCCGGCCGTCGGCTCCATCGCGATCATGATCATCACATTGACGAGATGGTTCTGGATCACATCGCGGATGGTGCCGACCTCGTCGTAGAATTTGCCGCGGCCCTGCACGCCGAAATCCTCGGCCATGGTGATCTGCACGCTCTCGACATAGTTGCGGTTCCAGATCGGCTCGAGGAAGGCGTTGGCAAAGCGGAAATAGAGCAGGTTCTGTACGGCTTCCTTGCCGACATAATGGTCGATGCGGAAGATGGCGCCCTCATTGAAATATTTGTGCAGCACCTCATTGAGCTCATGCGCGGAGCCCTCGTCATGGCCGAAGGGCTTTTCCACCATCAGGCGGGCATTTTCGGAACAGCCCGAATTCTGCAGCCCCTGCGCCACCGTCTCGAACATGCTGGGCGGGATGGCAAGATAATGCAGGGGGCGGGTGGCCGTTCCCAGCGCCGCCTTCAGCTTGGCGAAGGTATCGGCACTGCGATAGTCGCCGCTGACATAGTTGATCAGGGCCGAGAGCTTGCCGAACACACCTTCGTCGAACTTGTCGCCATAGAATTTTTGCGTGCTCTCATGCACCCGAGCCCTCAGCTTCTCGACGTCCCAGGGATCGAAGGCAACGCCGACCACCGGCGTGGTCAGCACGCCACGCCGGACCATCGAATACAGCGCGGGAAAGATCTGCTTATAGGCAAGATCGCCGGTGGCGCCGAAAAGAACGAGGGCGTCCGAATGGAGAGGAGCCATGGTGTGCCTTCCTGGTCAGTTTGCCGCGAGCCCGGCCTTGTTCGTAAAGCCAGAAGCCTGCCAGGAGAAGTAGGCAAAGTGCGTTGCCGTGAATTTATCAGTGAGTCACATGCCGTTTGGGTAACACCCGGCGCCCATCACAGGATCGGCGGCGGAACATCGGCCGTATCCGGAGCGCAGAACGAGCTACTTGTCGCATCGTAATCCTGCGCCTCAGTGCAGAATTCATAGCGCCAACCGACCTTGATCATGATCCAGGACGTCCAAGATCGCGTTCGAGGGCGAGCCAGCTTGGATTCCGGTCAATCTTGGCGCCTGACCGCCCACGCTCTTTCCTGCCGGCAACTATCAAAAGTCCGGTGCGAGGACCGACAGCGTGAGCGCGATGAATGGGCGCGAGAGGAAGACAATGAAGTCTCTGATTAAAATCCTGGCTATGCTTTGGACTGTCGTGTTTTCGACATTGGCGGTGCAACAGTCAGCCGTCGCCAGTGACGATGTCGGTGTGCGTCAGATTACGGCTCCTTCCAAAGAGCGCGGGATCGATCTCGACGTGACCGTCTGGTACCCGGCATCTTCGGGCGGAAAATCGGTTACGCTCGGGGAGAGCATGTTTTTCGTGGGAACACCCGCCATGCTCGATGCCCCAATCTCAGATGGAAAATTTCCTCTCATATTGTTGTCGCATGGCGCAGGCCTGGCAGGAAACCCGCAAGCCTTGAGCTGGATCGCGTTGCCGTTGGCGAAGCAGGGGTTCGTTGTGGCGGCCCCGACTCATCCTGGAAATACAGGTCCAAACCGATCCGCAACGGAAACGATGAAGCTTTGGCGCAGACCTGCAGATATTAGCGAGACCTTGAATGCGATGGACCAGGACGCGTTTTTCAAGGAACACCTCGAACATGACAAGGTCGGTGCTCTCGGGCTTTCCATGGGCGGAAGCACGGCTTTGGCGATCGCTGGCGCTCGCGTGGACCCAAAACGTTTGGCAGGTTATTGCGATACGGACGTGCTCAACCCTTCCCTTTGTGAATGGGTCAGGCAAAGCGGCGTCGACCTTCACGCCATGGATATGAGATCCGCCGCCCGCGACAATCGGGACACGCGCTTCAGATTTGTCATGGCGATCGATCCTGCGCCTGTCGATGTCTTCGAATTCAACAGCTTTTCCCGGATCTCAATTCCTGTTGAGCTCGTAAATCTAGGTCGACCCGGGAAAATCCCTCTGACCGCGCAGGCTGCCAAAATTGCAAGGGCCATCCCAAATGCCACTTACTTCACAATTGAAGATGCGAGCCATTACAGCATGTTCGCCGAATGCAAGCCGGGTGCGCCTGGGCTTGCCGAGGCGGAAAAGGTTGGCGATCCGATTTGCATGGATGGCGGAGGCCGTCAGCGGCGCGATATACATAGGGAACTGATCGATATGGTGACTGCCGCCTTCAGTCGAGCTTTGAAGGCAGGTCATTAGTCGTGGTCTGTCCGGTCACATCGTTGGCCGGTAACGCCGAACCATCGCGTGGCCGGGATCATGTAGCCGGCCTCAAAACTCGATCATGCGGCATGATCCGACTTGCGGCATGATAGACGTTGGGCCGATATCGGCAGAAAATCCACCGGTCGGGACCGCCTTAAAGCCTCATCCCCATATAAATACTCGCCGGCCGGGCGATCTCCTTGAAACCGACCCGCTCATAAAATCCCAGCACCTTCGTATTCCCTGCGCTCACCCCTAGATGCAGCCCGGGCACGCCCTTCGCCCTCAGTTCCCTCACCAGCGTCTCGATCAGCTTCCGCCCCCAGCCGCCGCGCTGGAGGGGCGGGAGGAGATTGATGTGGAGGTGGGCGGGGTAGGCGGCGAGCATCGCCGGGTCCTTGCCCTCGGGATGCTGGATCAGCCGGATCGCGCGCTCGTCATTGGGCCTGGTCGGCTTGAGATCGGTGATCTCCTCGCGCACGCCGGGCCACCATTCGCGTTCGAGCCTGGCGTGGAAGGCGGCCGTGTCCGGAGTAGCGACGAGATACCCCATGGCGCCCGCGCCGCCGTCGACCACGAAGGCGTAGTCGGGCTCGAGCACCTGGTAGGGCACGGCCCAGATGAAGCCCGGCAGGCGGGGGTAGGAGTAGAGGTGGCTGGCGTCCGAGCCGTTGTCGGCGGTCTTGAGGCAGATCTCGTAGATGGCGTCACGGTCCTGGGGCGTGGCGCGGCGGATGGCGTAGTCGGGCACGGGAAGTTCCTCGGGACTCGGGGCTGGGGCGAGCCTAGCGTCTGCCTGTTCGGCGGGCAATGGCTGGCGCGGCCATGGGCGGTCGACATGCTCAGCGGTCCCGTCTGCGGGAAGGTGTATGCCGGCACTCCACGCTCGCCGACCCGCTCTTGCGCAAAACGGCGAAATTCTGCCATGAGGCGATTACCTATTACGTAACGTCATTCTCTTGCTTAAGAAATCGGTTTCACCCGCCCATAAAAGCACCTTGCCAAGCCGGGCAATCGGCTCGATGGTAGCGCCGACGATGAGGGGAGGCGCTGCCGCATCGAGCTGGCGGTCAGCGTCCGTGACTCGCAACGCAGGGAGGATCCGATGTTGCGGACTGGGACGTCATGTAAAGCAAAATCCGTTCTATTGCATAGTTTCCTGGGCCCGCTGGCGGGCGTGGCCCTTGCCTGGGGCGCTTCGATCGCGGGCGCCGGGGCGCAGACCCTGACGACCTGGGACGATTATACGCTGCCCTCGCAGACCACCGTGATCCAGAGCCTCAACTCGAAATTCGAGGCGGCACATCCCGGCGTGAAGATCAACCGCACCGGCCGCACCTTCGACGATCTCGCCATGACGCTGAAGCTCACGCTTTCGTCCGGCGACGGACCCGTCGTTACCAAGGCCAACCAGGGTGCCCAGGAGATGGGCGCGATGGTGAAGCAGAAGCTGCTGCTGCCGGTGGACGAATACATCGCCAAATACGGCTGGGACAAGAAGCAGTCCGACAGCGTGCTGGCGCGCGACCGCTGGTCCGACAAGGGCGAATTCGGCGTCGGGCCCACCTATGGCATTTCCGGCCTCGGCGAGATGGTGGGCCTCTATTACAATTCGAAGGTGCTGAAGGAGGCGGGCATCGATGCACCGCCGGCCACCTTCGAGGACCTCGTCAAGGACGTCGATACGCTGAAGGCCAAGGGCACGCCGGCCTTCATGATGGGGACGGTCAAGGCCCATATGGCGCTGCATATGTTTGCTGCGGTGGCGCAGGCGATGATCGGGGCAGCCGACCGCAAGCCGCTCGACGACATCATCTATGGCCGCGGCGGTTCGTGGAATACACCCTACAACCTCGCCGCCGCCAAGCAGGTGCAGGATTGGGCCACGGGCGGCGCCTTCAATGACGGCTACCAGGGCATCTCGGACGACGATGCCGCCCAGCTCTACGCCAGCGGCCAGGGGGCGTTCCTGCTCACCGGCACCTGGCGCCTGGGTGACCTGCAGCAGAACCCCGACATCCACTTCATGCCCGTTCCGCCGCCCGCCGGCGTGAAGAACGGCCTGGTGGTGGGCGGCATCGACCTCGCCTGGGCGATCACCGCGCTCGCCAAGGACAAGGCCACGCAGGACCTCGCGGGCGAATATATGAACTACATGGTTTCGGATGAGGCCGCCTCCGCCTGGGCCGCCGCCGGCTACCTGCCGGCCGTAGCGCTGGCGCATCCCGACCAGGTCAAGGTGCCGCCGCTGCTTGGCGAAACCCTCAAGGTATGGGATGGCGTGAACGCTGCCAATGCACTCGGCCATTATCCGGACTGGGCGAGCCCGACCATGCTGAAGACGCTCTCGGACAATCTTGCCCGGGTGCTGGCGAAGGACATGACGCCAGCCGATTTCATCTCGGCGGTCGACAAGGATTACCAGGACTACATGGCGAGCTTGAAGAAGGGATAGGGCGCAGCGCAAAGCCTCCCCCAGCTTCGTGGGGGAGGCTCATGCCGCGCCCTCGTAAACAGGTAAGCCCCCGGCCCGATGCTCGATGCCTCCAAATTCCGTAACCTGCTCTACGTGCTGCCTTCGCTGGCCGTCTACGCGGCCTTCGTGCTGCTGCCGATCCTCAGTTCCATCGTCCTCGGCTTTACGCAGTGGGACGGCATCAGCGCGCCCGTCTTCGTCGGCCTGAAGAACTACACGACCCTGTTCTCCGATCCCGTCTTCTACACGGCGCTGTGGAACAACCTGGTCCTGCTTGCCTTCTATGTCGCGCTGCCCCTGATCATCGGGCTTATCCTGGCCGTGGTCGTCACCTCGATCCGCACCACCGAGCAGCTGGCACTGCGCACGCTCTATTTCATGCCCTATGTGATGCCCACCGCCGTGCTCGGCATCATCTGGCGCTGGCTCTACAATCCCGCCTTCGGGCCACTTAACCAGGCGCTGAAAGCCGTCGGCCTCAAGGCTGTCGCACTGCCTTGGCTCGGCAGCTTCGCCTTCGCGCTGCCGGCGGTGGGCATGGTCGCCACCTGGTACTACGCCGGCTTCTGCATGGCGATCTTCATGTCGGGCCTGCAGCGCATCGAGCCCTCGCTCTACGACGCCGCCAAGGTGGATGGGGCCACGCCCGTGCAGTCCTTCCGCTATATCAGCGTGCCCTCGCTGCTGCCTGAGGTGCGCATCGTGCTGCTCCTCACCATCATCGCCTCGATCAAGAGCTTCGACCTCATCTTCACCATGACGCGGGGCGGCCCGGCAAATTCGACCCTGGTGCCGAACCTCTACATGTACCAGCTCGGCTTCGATCTCGGGCGCTATGGCTATGCCTCGGCAGTGGCGGTGATCGGGGCGATCCTGATCTTCCTGGTGAACGGCGCCATCCACCGCTTCATGCCCGCGCACAAGCAGGACGCGCAATGAGCGAGCAGCGTATCGGACCCTCTTTGCTGCCGTTGCGCGCGCTGCTCTGGCTCTTCTCCATCCTCACGGTGTCGCCCTTCGCGCTGCTGATCCTCACCTCGCTCAAGAGCCAGAGGGATCTCCTGGCCGGTGCCTTCGTGCTCCCGGACAGGCCGCATTTCGAGAATTTCGCCACCGCCTGGGTCGACGGGCATTTCAGCGCCTACTTCGTCAATTCAGTCGTGGTGGTGATCCCGGTGGTGGTGATGAGCATCATCCTCGGCATTTTCTCGGGCTTTGCCTTCGCCTTCCTGACACTACCCTTCAAGCGCACGCTGTTCATCATGCTGACCATCGGCATGATGGTGCCGACCGAAGCCTTCATCATCCCGCTGTTCTACGAGTTCCACTGGCTGGGCCTGCTCAACACCTACTGGGCGCTGATCCTGCCGCAAACAGGCATGTCCATTCCCTTCGCCACCCTGTTCATGGCGAGCGCCATGCAGCAGGTGCCAAGGGAACTCACGCAGGCGGCGGTCATAGACGGCGCCACGCGCCTGCAGGTGCTGCGCTTCGTGCTGCTGCCCCTGATGAAGCCGGCGATCTCGACGCTGGCCCTTTTCCTGTTCATCTGGACCTGGAACGAATTCCTGATCCCCCTGATCCTGGTCAACAATGATGCTGCGCGCACGCTGCCCATCGGCATGTTGTTCTTCCAGGGCAAATATCTCATCGATATCCCGGTGCTGACCGCCGGCGCCGTGTTCATCATCGCTCCGATCATCGCGGTCTACATGATCTTCCAGCGCAATTTCATCGCGGGCCTGACGGCGGGGGCGGTGAAGTGAGTTCGTTTGGCAAGATCGGAGAGGGGAGCTGCAATGCCACCTTCCAGGGATCTTACAAAATATTGAGATACAAAGGATTCTTACGATGAAAGTCGGCATTATCGGGCTCGGTTATCGCATGGGATACCTCGCCCGCATCTTCACCCTGATGGTTCCCGGCTTCACGGTTGTCGGCTATGTCGACCAGGCGCCGGCGGGGCTCGGCTACTTGCGCGAGCACGGAGTCGCCGTCGGCCATGCCTATGACACGCTGGAGACCATGTTGCGCAGCGAGAAGCTCGATCTTCTCATGGTCGGCTCGCCCAACGCCATGCATCTCGGCCATATCCGAGAGGGGCTGGCGCATGGCCTGAAGGTGTTCACCGAAAAACCGGTGGTGACCTCGCAGGAGGACACCTTCGAGCTCCTCGAGCTCTTGCGCCTGTACGGGCCCGACAGCGTGATGGTGGGCCTGGTCCTGCGCTACGCCTCGCTCTACCGCGACCTCACGAAGGCCAAGGCGGACGGCGTGCTCGGCGATATCGTCTCAATCGAGGCCTCCGAACACCTCGCGCCCTATCACGGCGCTTTCTTCATGCGCGACTGGCGGCGCTACCAGCGCTATTCCGGCGGCTTCATCCTGGAGAAATGCTGCCACGACATCGATCTCTACCAGGGCATCGTCGGCGCCCGGCCGGCGCGCGTGGCGAGCTTTGGTGGACGCAAGACCTTCCTGCCGCACAACGCGCCGGAGAGCCAGGGCATCAACGACATGGAAGTCTATCACCGCAAGCCGAGCGGCTGGATGAGCACGGACAAGGTCTTCGATTCCGATGCCGACATCATCGACTACCAGGTGGCGATGATCGAATTCGAGAACGGCGTCGCCATGAACTTCCATACCAATCTCAACGTGCCCGACCAGTTCCGCCGTTTCTGCGTGATCGGCTCCAAGGGCATGGCCGAGGGCGATTTCGTGCGCAACTACTTCCGCGTCCACGACGCCCGGACCTCTGAAAAGCTGGTCGACCGCACCTATGAGGTCACCGAGCTCTCGGCCCACTACGGCGCCGACGAGCAGATGGCCAGCGATATCGGCAAGCACCTCACCGAGGGTTTGGCGCTGCCCGTCTCGGTGGTGGACGCGCTTGCGGCTGGCCTGACGGCGATCAAGATCGACGAGGCGCGGGATGCCAGGGCGGTGCTGGATCTCAGCGATACGTGGAAACGCTTCGACGATGCGCTCGCGGGGTGAGGGCGCAACCTGAGATATAGGGCGCAACCCAAAGCCTCCCCCACGAAGCTGGGGGAGGCTCTGTGTCGCCCCCTTTGCCGCCCCGCTGCCTACAACTCCACCACCCGGTTCGGCAGCTGGTTCAGTGGCGGAGTCTCCGGCGGAAAATGCTGGGCCAGGATATCGCCGCACTGGCCGATGGCCGTCACCAGCCCGTCCACGATCCGCCCGGCGCCGGCCGCCTTGGTCAGCTGGGCGACGGTATCGTCCCAGACCGACTGTTCCACCCTGGAATCGATGCCCTCGTCCGCGATCAGCACAGCCTGGCGTTCGGCCATGGCGATGAACAGCATCAGGCCCGTGCGGTTCTTTGTCTGCTGCAAGCCCTGCGCCAGGAACTGGCTGCGGGCGGTGTGCAGCACCTTGTGCCGGCGCATCGGCTGCGGCGCGAGCCTGAGCCGCACCACAAGCGGCCAGCTCAGCAATGCGACGATGACGAAGACCGCGATCTGCAGGAGGCTGAGCGCGCGCAGGCCGATCTTTACGGCGGCATCCACATCCGCCGCGGTGAGGTTGCCGCTGGTCCAGTCCGTACCGATCAGGGGCCAGTGATGCAGGTCCGGCGCGAACAGGCTCGCTGCCAGCGGCGTGAGCAATACGGCCACGGCCGCGAGCGTCACCGGGATCCAGCGATAGGTCGCCACCGAATGGGCGACAATGCAGTAGATCTCGCCCGATGTCTTGGCTTCGGCCGCCGTGATCGCAGCCGCGATGCGATCGTGGTCCTGTGGTGTCAATAGCCGCGCCATTACCAGCTCCCGCTCGATCCGCCGCCGCCGAAGGAGCCCCCACCACCCGAAAAGCCGCCTCCGCCGCCTCCACCGCCGCCCCAGCTCGACCCGCCACCCCATCCTGAAGTCGGGATGAAGATCGGGCCGGAACCGCGCCGCCGCAGGGCGCCAGGGCCACCCGGGCCGCCGCGCGTATTGTTGATCCAGCCGGACACGATGATGAAGATCACCAAAATGAAGAAGATGATGATGAAGAGCGTCTGTGGATCGATGCCCTGGTCCTGCTGCTGTGCGCCGTCGCGGGCACGCTGCTTCCACTCGCTCTCATCGTTGAGCAGCGTGTCCTGGATGGCGGCGACGCCGGCCTGGATGCCGCCCGCCATGTCGCCGGCCTTGAATTTCGGCAGGATGGCCTGCTGGATGATCACGCTGGAGAGCGCGTCCGTCAGCGTGCCCTCCAGGCCGTAACCGACCTCGATGCGCACCTTGCGCTCGTTCGGCGCCACGATCAGCAGCACGCCATTGTTGAGCTTGCCCTGGCCGATGCCCCAGGCGCGGCCGAGCTGGTAGCCGTAATCGGCGATGTCGGTGCCCTGGAGGCTGGATAGCGTCGCCACCACGAGCTGGTCGCTCGATTTCTGTTCCAGTGCCTGCAGCGACTGCTCGAGGCTCGCGCGCTCGGCTGCCGGGATGATGTTCGCCTGGTCGACCACCCGGCCGGTCAGGGGTGGGAAGGTGAGGGCGAAGGCGGGCGAGGCGAGGAGGAGGAAGGCGAGGGCGAGCGCGACGCAAATCGGTGTGCCGATCTCCAGATCGGCACAGAACCACCAGCGGAGCCGAAAGAATGCCGATCTGGAGATCGGCAAACCAGATTGCGCGCGCCCGTTCATCCTCGCCACAATCTCAGTTGTTGTTGAAGTTCACCTTCGGCGGAGCCTGGCTCTCCGATGTTGCTGCGAAGGTCTCCATGGGCTTGGAGTCGCTGTAGAACATCGACTTGTAGATGCTCTGCGGGAAGGTGCGCAGGTCCGTGTTGTACACCCGCACCGCCTCGATATAGTCCTTGCGCGCCACTGCGATGCGATTTTCCGTGCCTTCGAGCTGCGATTGCAACGCCAGAAAGTTCTGGTTGGACTTGAGATCGGGATAGGCCTCGCTCACCGCGATCAGGCGGCCGAGGGCACTCGAAAGGCCCTGCTGGGCATCCTGGAACTGCTTGAACTTTTCCGGATCGGTGATGGTGCTGGCATCGATCTTGACGCTTGTGGCTTGGGCGCGGGCCTGCACCACCTCCGTCAGCACCTTCTCTTCCTGCTTGGCGTAGCCCTTCACCGTCTCCACCAGATTGGGAACGAGATCGGCGCGGCGCTGGTACTGATTCTGCACCTCGCTCCAGGCGGCCTTGGCCTTTTCCTCATCGGTGGGGATAGTGTTGATGCCGCAGCTGACCACCAGGCCGCCAGCCACGACCACGAAGGCGATTATCGCCAGAATACGGAGAATGCCCGACATATCCCTCATCCCGTTCCGCCAGCCCCGGCCAGCTCCGCCCCACATATATTGAGGCACCCGCGGCGAACAAAGAGCGCATTGGGCGATTCCACAATAGGATGAAGGGTATTGCAGTCAGATGAAGGAAACAAAATCATGACGGCGGACGAAAAAGCCATCCGCGATGTCGTCGATCTCTGGATGTCGGCGAGCAAAAAGGGCGACGTTGCAACGGTGCTCGACCTGATGACGGAAGATGTCATCTTCATGGTTCCCGGTCACGCGCCTTTCGGAAAATCTGCCTTTAGGGAAGCTGCGGAGGCGAACAAGCAGATGCGGGTGGAGGGGCACGCGGAAGTCCTGGAAGTCGAGGTACTGGGTAATCGCGCCTGGCTGCGCAACCGGCTCGAGATCACGGTGACGCCGCCCGATGGCGAGGCGAAGCACCGCTCCGGTCACACACTCACCATCTTGCGCCGGGACGAGGACGGGCGGTGGCGCCTGATGCGCGATGCGAATCTGGTGGTGTAAAGAGCCGGCACGCCAAAACGCGTGACCATGGTGTGCCGGTCTTGAGACCGGCATGGAAACGTTGCCCTCAAAACGAAGTCTGCAAATCCATCCTACTTCCGCGCCAACGCGGCCTGCGCCGCTGCAAGCCGGGCAATCGGCACGCGGAAGGGCGAGCAGGAGACGTAGTCGAGCCCGGTCTTCTCGCAGAAGGCGATCGAGGCGGGGTCGCCGCCATGCTCGCCGCAGATGCCGAGCTTGAGGCCTGGGCGCTGCTTGCGGCCGCGTTCGGCGCCGATCTCCACCAGCCCGCCGACGCCGTCCTGGTCGATGGAGACGAAGGGGTCGACGGCGAAAATGCCCTTCTGCACGTAGGTGCCGAGGAAGGAAGCGGCGTCGTCGCGAGAGATGCCGATGGTGGTCTGTGTGAGGTCATTGGTGCCGAAGGAGAAGAACTCGGCGCTCTCGGCAATCTCGCCGGCGCGGATGGCGGCGCGCGGCAGCTCGATCATGGTGCCGACCTGGTAGACCAGCTTGACGCCGCGCTCCTTCTCCACCGCCTGCGCCATCGCATCGATATGGGACTTGACGATATCGAGCTCGGCCCGTGTCGCCACCAGCGGCACCATCACTTCCGGCGTCACCGGCTGGCCGGTGGAGGCGGCGGCTTCCACCGCAGCCTCGAAGATGGCGCGCGCCTGCATCTCGGCGATCTCGGGGAAGGCGACGGCCAGGCGGCAGCCGCGGAAGCCGAGCATCGGATTGAACTCGTGCAGTTCCTGGGCGCGGGCCTTGAGCTTGGCCGGCGAGACCCCGATCGATGCGGCGACTTCGGCGATCTCGTCCTCCGTATGCGGCAGGAACTCGTGCAGCGGCGGGTCGAGCAGGCGGATGGTCACCGGCAGGCCCGACATGATCTCGAAGAGCTGGCGGAAATCCTCGCGCTGCATCGGCAGCAGCTTGGCGAGAGCGGCGCGGCGGCCCTTCTCGTCATCGGCCAGGATCATCTCGCGCATGGCGACGATGCGTCCCTCGTCGAAGAACATGTGCTCGGTTCGGCACAGGCCGATGCCTTCGGCGCCGAAGGTGCGGGCCTGGCGGGCATCGGCGGGCGTTTCCGCATTGGTGCGCACCTTCATGCGCCGCACGCCGTCGGCCCAGACCATCAGGTCGGCGAATTCGCCGGAAAGCTCGGGCTGCACCATGGCGATCTTGCCGGCCAGCACCTGGCCGGTGGAACCGTCGATGGTGATGATGTCGCCCTTCCGGAAGGTCTTGCCGCCGGCGAGCAGCGTGCCCGTGGCATTGTCGACGCGGATATTGCCCGCGCCGGAAACGCAGGGCTTGCCCCAGCCTCGCGCCACCACGGCAGCGTGCGAGGTCATGCCGCCGAGGCGAGTCAGGATGCCGGACGCCGCCAGCATGCCCTTGATGTCCTCGGGGCTGGTCTCCTGGCGCACCAGGATCACGCTCCTGCCGGCGGCCTTGCCGGCTTCCGCCTCCTCCGAGGAGAAGACGATCTCACCCGAGGCCGCACCGGGGGAGGCTGGCAGGCCGCGCGCGATCTCGATGCGCTCGGCCTTCGGGTCGATGGTGGGATGCAGGAGCTGGTCGAGGGCGGCGGGATCGATGCGGGCGATCGCCTCTTCCTTGCTGATCAGGCCTTCCTTGACCATCTCCACGGCGATGCGCAGCGAGGCCTTGCCCGTGCGCTTGCCCGAGCGGGTCTGCAGCATCCACAGCTTGTTGTCCTCGACCGTGAACTCGATGTCCTGCATGTCACGGTAGTGCTTTTCGAGCGTCCTGGTGATGCCGACGAATTCCTGGAAGGCAGCAGGCATCGCTTCCTCCATCGAGGGCTTGTTTGAGCTCGACGCCGCTGCGGCGGCCCTCGAGATCGGCTGGGGCGTACGGATGCCGGCGACGACGTCCTCGCCCTGGGCGTTGATCAGGAACTCGCCGTAGAGCGCATGCTCGCCGGTGGAGGGATTGCGGGTGAAGGCAACGCCGGTGGCGGAGGTGTCGCCGCGATTGCCGAAGACCATGGCCTGCACATTCACGGCCGTGCCCCATTGTTCGGGGATGGCGTGGAGGGTGCGGTAGGTGATGGCGCGGGCGTTCATCCAGGAGGAGAACACGGCGCCGATGGCGCCCCAGAGCTGCTCGTGCGGATCCTCGGGGAAGGGCGTGCCGAGTTCCTCCTTCACCAGCGCCTTGTACTGGCCGACCAGCGTCTTCCAGTCCTGCGCCTGCAGGTCAGTGTCGAGCACATAGCCCTTGCGCTCCTTGTAGGTGTCGAGGATCTCCTCGAAATGGCTGTGGTCGACGCCCAGCACCACGTCCGAGAACATGGTGATGAAGCGCCTGTAACTGTCCCAGGCGAAGCGCTCATTCTTCGAAGCCGCGGCCACGGCGGCCACCGTGGTGTCATTGAGGCCGAGATTGAGCACGGTATCCATCATGCCTGGCATCGAGGCGCGGGCGCCCGAGCGCACCGAGACGAGCAGGGGATTGGCGGCATCGCCGAAGGTCTTGCCGGTGATGCGGCCGATCTCGGCGAGCGCCGCTTCGACCTCGCCCTGCAGCTCCGGCGGATAGGAGCGGCCATTGGCGTAATAGTAGGTGCAGACCTCGGTGGTGACCGTAAAGCCCGGCGGCACCGGCAAGCCGATATTCGACATCTCGGCCAGGTTGGCGCCCTTGCCACCCAACAGGTTCTTCATGCCCTGTTCGCCTTCGGCCTTGCCGTCGCCGAACCCATACACCCACTTCGTCATCACACTTCCTCATGATTTCGACGAGACCGGTTTTCCGGTTCTTTTCGGTGGGGCAGGCTTTTCACAGCTGGGCGGTAAATTCAATTCCTCATTGGTAAATTTGCGGGCTTTGAAGCGATAACAAAATATCTCTGAATGTAATCAGAGATATATAGCGCTTTTGTCGGAAGAAACCTGGGAGCGCCGACGTCTCGTCCGCTCTTGAAACGGCACGGCCCAAAGATGAAACGAATCCCTCTGTGCAAGGGCGCGGCTGTTTTCAGGCCAGACCTTACATGTCGGCCACCCCCTTGCCGGCAGTCAAACTGTTTCAAGAGCGGACGAGACGTCCGCGCTCCCAGATAGATTCCCCTTGCCTTCCGGGCTTTCCGCCCCGAAAACGCAAGTGCTGGATTTGCAGGAGTTCGTATGTCGACTTTCAAAGCCCTCGTCGTCACCAAGCCCGATACCGGCTATTCCTGCAACTTCGCCGAATTCGATGAGCGTGATCTGATGGACGGCGATGTCACCGTCCGCATCACGCACTCCACCGTCAACTACAAGGATGGCCTCGCCATCACCGGAAAGGGGCCCGTCGTACGGCGCTTTCCAATGATCCCGGGCGTGGATTTCGCCGGGGAGGTGATCGCCACATCCCACAAGGACTGGGATCCGGGCGACCATGTCATCCTCAACGGCTGGGGCTGCGGCGAGACGCACCACGGCGGCTATGCCGAGCGCGCCAAGGTCAGTGGCGACTGGCTGGTGCGCGTGCCCTATGGCATGACCCATGCGCAGGCGATGGCCGTAGGCACTGCCGGCTATACCGCAATGCTCAGCCTGATGGCGCTGGAGGCTCATTCGATCACCCCTGCGCGCGGCCCCGTGCTGGTGACCGGCGCGGCGGGTGGTGTCGGCTCCACGGCCATCGCCCTGCTGGCTCGCGCCGGCTATACGGTCGTCGCCTCGACGGGGCGGCCCGAGGAAGCCGACTACCTGAAGAACCTCGGTGCCTCGGAGGTGATCGATCGCGCCGAACTGACGGGGCCGCTGCGGCCGCTCGGCAAGGAGCGCTTCGCCGGCGCCGTCGACACGGTGGGCTCGCTCACCCTGGCCAATGTCATCTCCCAGATCAAATATGGTGGTGCTGTCGCCGCCTGTGGTCTTGCTGGCGGAGCCGACCTGCCATCCAGCGTGATGCCCTTCATCCTGCGCGGTGTCTCGCTGCTCGGCATCGATTCGGTGCACTGCCCGGCCGTGGTGCGCAAGGAAGCCTGGCGCCGCATCGCCAACGAACTCGACCGCGACAAGCTGGACGCCATGACGACGGCGATTCCCTTCGACGACGTGAAGGACAAGGCAGGAAACATTCTGGACGGCAAGGTGCGCGGCCGGGTCGTGGTGGAGATCGGGTAGTCCGCGAGAACGGACAGGATGTCCGCGTTCCCAGGAAGTCTATGCCGTTCCTTCGAGCACCGGGCGCAACTTGGTCAGCGCGTCCCAGGTGTGATCCATGAAAGCGCGCACCCGGGCTGACTGCTTGAGGTCGGGATGGGTCAGCAGCCATATGCCGGCACCGATGTCGGGCATCATCGCCGAAAGGCGCGTCAGGCCGATGGTGTCGCCGATGAAGCAGGGCAGCAGGCCGACGCCGACGCCGGCGCGCAGTGCTTCCGCCACGCCCAGGATGGTGTTGATGCGCATGATGATGCGCTCCGTGGGAACTTCCCGCTCGATCCAGCGCGCGGGCGGGATGTTGGAGAGGCTTTCGCCCGTGCCTATCCAGGATTCGGCGAGGAGGTCGCTGAGATCGGCACCCTTCAGCCGCTTCGGCCCATAGATGGCCCACCCGATAGTGCAGACGCGCCGGCCGACCAGCGTGTCCGGCGGGGAGGATGTGGCGCGGATTGCCACATCGGCATCGCGCTTGGACAAATTGAGCGGCGAGTTCGAAACGACAATGTCGAGGCGGATATCCGGACAGGCGGTGAGGAAGCTCGAGAATACCGGCATCATGAGGTGTGCCATGATGCTGTCGTTGGTGGTTACGCGCAGTTCGCCCGACGGTTTGACGTCGCGTCCGGCGATGCGTCGCTCGAAACCGTTGATATCGTCAGCCATGCGGACGGCGAGGGCGACCATTTCCTCGCCGGCGGCCGTGAGCGAATAGCCGCTGCGCCCTCGCTCGAACAGGCGGGCGCCCAGCATTTCCTCCACAGCATTGATACGTCGAAACACTGTCGAGTGATTGACGCCAAGGGCCTCCGCCGCCCCAACCAGCGACTTCGTTTCCGCAACGGCACGAACATACCGATAGTCGTCCCAGTTGGTCGACGGCCGCAGAACTGCGGTTTCAGAAACGGTCATTTCGGAGACCCTGACAAAAAGCGATCCAGATTGGCTGTATGACCGCAGTTGCTGGCACTAGAGCGCTTTGTTTTCAGATCGAATCACCAAGAATCGCAAAATACGTTTGATACCAACGAGCCAATTTGCGGGTCCGCTCCTGCCTGCACGTATTTTACTCTAGTATGCAACAACGCAAGATCACGTTGCATCAATTAGCCAACTCCCGGTTCCGGGACAACCCGGAATTTGACATCCGACATCATACCTTCGAGCTACGTCGAAAGTTCAAAAAGGGCTATCGAGGGTCCCGAGGCTGTTATGGGCCATGGATCGGGCTAGGCGGCGGGGCAAGAAATGGCGAGGCGGACTTTCCTTCTCAGGCCAACGCTTCGTCTGCCTGGTACTTTGTCCCATCGCAGATTCCTGTCGGAAAACCGCAGGGCCTTTTCCCGGATTCCGCCTCGTTCGAGCGCCTCACCACCTGCCGATACGGACGTATCGGCGTACTCGATACATTATCCCTCGATGCGGGAGAAGTCCGCGACGCTGCGCGTCGCCATCCTGATCTCCTCAAGAAGCTTGAGGCGATTGAGGCGAAGTCTTGCATCTTCGGCATTGACGAGGATCTTGTCGAAGAAGGCATCGACGGGCCGGCGCAACTGCGCAAGCGCGGTCATAGCACCCTCGTAATCCTCCGCGGCGACCGCCGCGGCGGCCGATTGCTTGGCAGATTGCAGGGCGGCGTAGAGAGCCTTCTCCTCGGCCTCGCTCAGCAGGCCGGTATCGGCACCGCCGGTATAGGCGTTGGCGCCGTCCTTCTTCTCCTCGATACGCAGGATGTTGGCCGCGCGCTTGGTGCCCGCCAGCAGCGCCTTGCCATCATCCGTGCCGAGGAAGCGCCCGAGCGCCTCGATGCGGCGCACCACCAGGAGGAGGTCGTCCTGTCCGCCGAGGGAGAACACGGCGTCGACGAGATCGTGGCGGGCACCTTGGTCGCGCAACTGCACCTTCAGGCGGTCGGCGAAGAAGTCGAGCAGATTGACGGCGACCTTGTCGGTGTCGGTGAAGGACGCCCTGGCGATGGTGGCAAGCAGCGGCAGACGCAGCCTGTTGTCGAGGATGATGCGGATCAGCCCGAGCGCCGCACGGCGCAGGGCATAGGGATCCTTTGTGCCGGTGGGCTTCTCGTCGATCGACCAGAAGCCGATCAGGGTATCGAGCTTGTCGGCGAGGGCGACGGCGACGGCGACGGGATCGCTGGGCACGGCGTCGTTGGCGCCCTTCGGACGCCAATGGTCCTCGACGGCCGCCGCGACAGCAGGATCCTCACCCTGGGCGGCGGCATAATAGCGGCCCATCAGACCCTGCAATTCCGGGAACTCGCCCACCATTTCCGAGGCGAGGTCCGCCTTGGCAAGCCGGGCCGCCCGGGCTGCCCTCACCGGATCGGCGCCGACGAGGGGCGCGATCGCTTCGGCCAATCTGGCGATACGTTCGATGCGCTCGCCCTGCGTACCCAGCTTGGCGTGGAAGACCACATTGGAGGCGATGATCTTGGCGAGGCGCTGGTCGAGCGGCTTGCCCACGGAATCGCTTCTGTCTTCATAACCTGGCAGCGGTTTCTGGTCGGTCTCCCAGAAGAACTTGGCATCCGACAGGCGGGCGCGGATGACCCGCTCATTGCCGCCGACGATCGCGGCGCCGCCATCCCTGGCCTCGATATTGGCGATCAGGATGAAGCGGTTGGCAAGGCGTCCGGTCTTGGGATCGCGTACCACGAAACATTTCTGGTTGGCGCGGATGGTGGCCTGGATGGCTTCATCCGGTACGGCGAGGAAGCTCTCGTCGAAGGAGCCCATCAGAACCACCGGCCATTCCACGAGCCCCGCTGCCTCGTGCAGCACGGCATCGTCCTCGACGAGTTCGAGGCCCTGCGCGAAAGCAAGGTTACGGGCATCGTTCAGGATGATGTCGCGGCGGCGTGCGGGGTCGAGGACCACCTTCGCGGCTTCGAGCTTGGCGACATAATCGTCGAAACGCTTCACCCTGATCTCGGCAGGCGCAAGGAAGCGGTGGCCCTTGGTGGTGTCGCCGACCTGGACGCCCTCGATCTCGAAGGGCACCACTTCAGGATCCTCCGTCTCCGGGCCGAAGGTGCAGATGATCGAATGGAGCGGTCGCACCCAGCGCAGCGAGCCCGAGCCCCAGCGCATGGATTTCGGCCAGGGGAAGGTCCTGACGACTTCAGGCACGATCTCGGCGATCAAGGCAGGCAAGGCGCGGCCAGGCTTTTCGACCACGGCGACATAGAACTCGCCCTTCTTGGGATCACTCTCGATCTTGGCCTGGTCGAGTGAAACAAGACCGGCCGATTTCAGGAAGCCCTGGACGGCACCGTCCGGGGCGCCGACGCGCGGCCCCTTGCGCTCCTCACGCGTGTCGGGCTGTCGCGCCGGCATACCATGCACGGTCAGCGCCAGGCGGCGCGGCGTGGCATAGGCCGAGGCGCCTTCATAGACCACGCCACGTTCCACCAATGCGTCCGTGATCATCTTCTTGAGATCATCGGCCGCCTTTGCCTGCATGCGGGCAGGGATTTCTTCGGAGAAGAGTTCGAGCAGGAGATCGGGCATGGTTCTGTCGGGAAAACGAATGAGAGAATGGGAGTGGCTGTGGAGAGGGTGGACGTCGCGCCCTTTTCCGCGTCTTCTCAGCCGCCGCCGGAAGCGGTCCTGACCCAGGCTTCGCCGCAGGCCTTGGCCAGTTCGCGCACGCGCAGGATGTAGCTCTGGCGCTCGGTCACCGAGATGGCGCCGCGGGCGTCGAGCAGATTGAAGCGGTGGCTGGCCTTGATGCACTGGTCATAGGCGGGTAGGGCCATCTCGTGACGGTTGCCCTTGTCGCCGGCCGCCAGCAAGGCGCGGCATTCCTTCTCGGCGTCGACGAAATGCTGCTTGAGCATCGCGATGTCGGCGTGCTCGAAATTATGGCGCGAATATTCCTCTTCCGCCTGCAGGAATATGTCGCCATAACTCACCTTCTCGGCGCCTTCGCGGCCGTTGAAGTTGAGATCGTAGACATTCTCGACACCCTGCACATACATGGCGAGGCGTTCCAGGCCATAGGTGAGTTCGCCCGAGACGGGATTGCATTCCTGGCCGGCGACCTGCTGGAAATAGGTGAACTGGGAGACTTCCATGCCGTCGCACCAGCACTCCCAGCCGAGGCCCCAGGCGCCGAGCGTCGGGCTTTCCCAGTCGTCCTCGACGAAGCGGATGTCGTGCAGCAGCGGATCGACGCCGATGGCGGCGAGCGAGCCGAGATAGAGCTCCTGAAGGTCCGGCGGCGAGGGCTTCAGGATGACCTGGAACTGGTAATAATGCTGCAGACGGTTCGGATTCTCACCATAGCGCCCATCCTTGGGCCGGCGCGAGGGCTGCACATAGGCTGCGTTCCAATGCTTGGGCCCGAGCGAGCGCAAGGTCGTGGCAGGATGAAAAGTGCCGGCGCCCACTTCCATGTCGTAGGGCTGCAGGACCACGCAACCATAATCGGCCCAGTAGCGCTGCAGGGTCAGGATCAGGCCCTGAAAGGAGCGTTCCGGGCGCATATACGGGGGCAGGGCTTCGGCCATGTCAGTTCTCGAACCAGCTCTTGTCGGATAGCCGCGCAGCATCGGGCCCGGCAGGAAAATCGCGCCAGACCCTTAGAGCAAGATCGGAACAGTGGGAACCCTTTTATGTAAGTGTTGCCGGCGCGACAAGCGGCCTCCGGCCGTCTTTGCCGATGCCCGAGCCGGGCATGTGCTGGGTTGCACAGATGATGGCACACCCCCGTGAGAAGATGGCACAACGGGACAAGAAGGCGATCCTCCCCGAGGGAATATCGTCAAGCATCAAAACCGGAATTGCTGGTCCTATCCACCCGATCACGCCGCTCCGATCGATCCCGACAACCCAACAAGATCAGGAGAGTACCATGCCCAAGCACTATCTTCTCCGTACAGGCCTGACGGCCGCGTTGATTCTCGGTTCGCTGGCGAGTTCCGTCTCATCCTATGCCGCACCTGCTGCCACCGCCAGTGGTGGCTCCAGCAGCCGTAGCGGTCCCAGCAGCTCTCCGGGCATGGGCGGCGGTGGGGGTGGTGATGGCGGCAGCGGCGCCGGCATGCCGGGTGCCGTGCCCCTCGCGGTCGTAAGGCCCTGCCTGGCAGCTCTGGCTTGCAACAATCCGCCGCCGCGCCTGCCGCCCGCCCGCGTCCGGGCCAAATTGGCCGACCCTGGCCACTGCAGCTATTATTGGCGCAAAGTCGAACTCGATGACGGTTCGATCGTCGAAGATCACACCCAGCCGATGCTGAAGAATTGCCGGGTGATCCGTACCTTCGACTAGAGGCCTGCGATCAGGAGCGGCGGCCCCTGCCGGGCCGCTTGCTCATTCCGGATGATAGACGCCGCTGCGCGGATCACGGCGCAGATTCACGGCTTCCTGCCTCACGGGCTTGTAGAGTTCCTCGTTCACCCGCTCCCACTCGCGCTTGACCAGGCGGACGAGAATGACGGTGCCGACGAGGCTGGCAAGTGCAAGAACGACAGGTTGCATGGCGTACCCTCTCCATTCACATTTCGGTAACTATAGACCGAAACGCGCACGAATTGCACGCCCTTCTAGTGCGGCAAGAACGCCTTCGGTTAATTGCTCGCTTTCGGCGGCCGAAAAACGGGTACCAAAACCCAGGCGCCGGCTGAGAAAACCGCGCGGTTCCGTGATGGTCTTGAAGCGCACTTTTTCGCCGAAGCGCTGGCGCATCGCGCTCCTGATATCGCCGATGCCGTCGGCCAGGCCGAGCTCGATCGCCCGCGGCGCCAGCCAGAATTCGCCGGTAAACAGCGTGTCGTCGTCGCCCTTGAGCTTGCCGGCGCGGCGCTCCTTCACCAGGGCGATGAACATGTCGTGGATGTCGCGCTGCAGGGCGGAGAGGCGCTCGATATCCTCCGGTTTCTCCGGGCGGAAGGGATCGAGCAGCGTCTTTGAGCGACCTGCCGTATGGACACGGCGCTCCACGCCGATCTTGTCGATCAGCTTGTCGAAGCCGAAGGAGGCCGAGACGACGCCGATGGACCCAAGGATCGAGGCAGGATCGGCAAGGATCTCATCGGCCGCGCAGGCGATCATGTAGCCGCCGGAGGCCGCGACATCTTCCACGAAGGCGTAGACGGGGAGCTTCTTCTCTTCGGCAAGCGCCCGGATACGTCGCATGATCAAATGGGACTGTGCGGGCGAACCGCCCGGCGAATTGATCACCAGGGCCACGGCCTTGGCGCCTTTCACCGTGAAGGCATTGTCGATCACCTTCTCCAGCCGCGACATGCTCAACCCGCCGCCGAAGCGGGAGGCTGCGATGATGGCGCCGGAAAGCGGGAGCACCGCGACGACCGGCGCGCGGCGGCGCCATTTCTCGGGCAGGAGCGCATAGGCGCGGGCGAGATTGCGCTTCAGCGCGTTTTGCTCCACGGCGGCCTTGGGCTGCGCCGAGCCGGCCTGTGGGGGCGTGGTATCAGTGATGGTCAAGGCAGCATCGTCCTCTCAAGGCGGGCAATTCCAAATGTCCGTGAGGTCTCCAGGCATGCCCCGCGAACGGACTTCATATAGGCATCAAATCCCATTTGCAGCAGAAGCCGTTGCGATAAACAGACCGCGTGCCGGATGGTTGGCCGCGCTGGATGAATGGCGGATGAACGGCCCGATCAAGGCTGGTTCATGGCGCCTGTGAATAGTTGCAATGTTGATGCGTCGCAGCACTTGGCCGATCTTGTCATATCGTAGCGGAAAGTATTGTGGCGCAATTTATTGACCGGCGCTTTTCGTAGAGGCGGCGGTTGGTATCATAGTCTGCGGGCCGCGGTCGGGTGCGGTCTACCTTTCAATGACGTCAATCATGATCGATCCCAGGAGGGAAACATGTTTCGGAAACTGGTTCTAGCGGCCGTTTTGGCTTTCGGCATGGGCGGTGGCGTCCTTGCCACGCAGGGCGCCGAGGCTGCCGTTGTGCATCCTGCCGCACCCGCAACCCTAATCCAGGCCATCGAGCAGGGCGCTCCGGCCGCCTCGGGTGTCCAGCAGGCATATTACCACGGCTATTACCATCGCCCGTATTACCATCCCCCATATTACCATCGCCGTCGCGTTTGCGCCGTCCGCCGCGTACGCGTGCACACCGCCTATGGCTGGCGCTGGGTCTCCCGCCGCACCTGCTGGTGGCGCTGAGGCAAGGGCCTGACCCTAGGTCTCAGTCTTTTCTTGGAGCTCTCCTGAAGCGTTGCTTCCGGAGGGCTTTTTAGTGGAAGAGGCCGCTCGGGCCTGCCAGTCGACGCCGCCTTCGCCGTGATGCAGGGCCTCTGCCTCGGGCGTGAAGGAGCCGTCGATTTGATGCATGACCAGCGGTGGCAGCAGGACGAACGGCGCGCGCGAATCGCGCTGCGCCCGGATCAGGATGCGCATTGCCGTCTCATTCGCGTGTGGCTGCACAGGCTTCACCCTGATGTCGCCGAAGCGCCGGCCGAGCGCCGCCAGCAGCCGGGGCAGCGCATCAGCACGGTGGATCATGGAGAGCATACCCTTCGGCTCCAGCAGGCCATGGGCGCAGCGGATCCAGGCCTCGTCGCCTTCCTCCCCATGGATATGCGCGCCGGATCGGTAGGCATCGGGCGGCGGGCGTACCGTGCCGGAGAGATGGAAGGGCGGGTTCATGATGACGTGGCCAGCGCTGGCCGGTTCGAGCGGGCCGCCCTTTGCAAGGCGGGCGGTGACGTCGGTCTCCAGCACATCCACGCGTGCGGCAAGGCCGTTGGCCTCGACATTTGCCCTGGCGAGCGCGGCGATGGCTGGATCGATCTCGACCAGGCGCACGCGGCAGCCCGGAAAGCGCAACGCCACGGCGAGCCCGGCCGACCCTACGCCGGCGCCGAGATCATAGACGGTCTCGCCAGCCACCGGTGAAGGGCAGGCGCCGAGCAGAACGGCATCCGTACCGGCGCGGTGGCCCTTGGCTGGTTGTGCAAGCTGCAGCCGTCCGCCCAGGAAGGCGGAAATGGTGGCCGGGTTCACTGCTCGCGCAACTCCTTCCCGAGACCCGCCTCCCGCAGGCGCATGCGCGCCAGGCCGCTCTGATCGGAATCGACGAGGATGCGGCGCTGGATCATGCCGAGCGAGCCTTCCAGCACGCTCATATGCGTATCGAGCACGAAATGCACGACCCCCGCTTCCTTCAACAAAGCCTCGATGTAGGAGATCAGGACGGGATCATTGGTACGGACGATTTCTTCCATGCGCGATTGTTGCGGCATTTACAGCAAGTTGCAACGGGCTCGCTCGCTTCGGGCCTACACGCCGGCCATTATGTTCAACGGCAGGCGACGCGCGACAACTGCGTGCTTGTGCGCAGGGCCGTGCATTTCTATGGTGCGCGCGTTAACGGAGTAGGAATTTTGGGTGTCGTTGTCGCATTCGAGGACAAATCGGGGCCGCAAGGCTCGATCGAGCCAATCGTCGGCCTGACCAAGGCGGATATGGCGCGGGTCAACACCACGATCCTGTCGCGCACCGGGTCGGAGGTGACGATGATCCCCGAAGTCGCCAACCATCTGATCTCATCCGGCGGAAAGCGCCTGCGCCCGATTCTCACTCTCGCCACGGCGCAGCTTTCCAATTATCGCGGCGATGGCCATGTCAAGCTCGCCGCCTCCGTGGAGTTCATGCATACCGCGACGCTCCTGCATGACGACGTTGTCGACGAGAGCGACATGCGCCGCGGCAAGCCGGCGGCCCGCATGCTCTGGGGCAACGAGGCGAGCGTGCTGGTGGGGGATTTCCTGCTCGGCCAGGCCTTCAAGATGATGGTCGAGGTCGGCTCCATCAAGGCGCTCGACATCCTCTCCACCGCCGCTACCGTGATCGCCGAGGGCGAAGTGGCGCAACTGGCCGCTGCCAAGAACACGGCAACCACCGAAGACGAATACCTGGCCGTGATTCGCGGCAAGACGGCCGAACTCTTCGCAGCGGCCTGCGAGGTCGGCCCGGTGCTGGCTGAGCGTCCGAAGGACGAGCAGGCGGCCTGCCGCTCCTTCGGCATGAATCTCGGCATCGCCTTCCAGCTCGTCGACGATGCGCTCGACTATGGCGGCTCGGACGCCAAGCTCGGCAAGAATATCGGCGATGATTTCCGTGAGGGCAAGATCACCCTGCCCGTGGTGCTGGCCTTCCGGCGCGGCAATGAGGGCGAGCGCGATTTCTGGCGCCGTACGCTCGAGCGCGGCGAGATCGAGGGCGGCGATCTCGAGCACGCCCTCGGCCTGATGCGCCGCCACACGGCGCTGGAAGATACCATCGAACGCGCCCGCCACTATGGCGCAATGGCCAAGGATGCGCTGGCCCTGTTCGCCGACAGCCCGATGAAGTCGGCACTGGCAGACGTCGTGGAATTCTGCATCAGCCGCGCGCACTGAGGGCGGGCCTGGTTCGCTGGTCACAGGTTGACATAACCCGGCAGCGGACGACGGTACATGCTCCGCTACATGCCGTGCCATCAGCCCGCCCCTTTGTTGATGTCTGCATTCGACCGATCGGCAAACCGTTTCGCTGTGCCGAGCGCGACAGGGGTTGCGCCACTGCCGGCTAGGTGGGAAACGGGGCGGCTCGCGGGAGAATCCACCCATGTCAGGCACGCCCGTTGCCTCCGTTCTCGACACCAAGGCGCCGCGCGTCTCAGAGAAGCAGGCGCAGGCCATCGCACAGCAGCATTATGGCCTCACGGTAATTGCCAAGCCCTTGATCGGCGAGCGCGACAGCAATTTCCATCTCAGGGCAGCCGACGGCGGGGATTACCTTCTCAAACTGGTCAATCCTGCCGAAGATGAGGCAGTCACGGATTTCCAGACCAGCGCCTTGCTGCATATGGCGGCGCGCGATCCCTCCTTGCCGGTGCCGCGTGTAGTCGAGACCGCGCGGGGCGAGCCCTATTTCAAGCTTGCGCAACGGGGAGGGACGACGCGTATCGTGCGCCTCCTGACCTATCTCCCCGGCACCCCGCTGGCGAATGTCGAGCGGAGCCCGACCCTCCCTCGCAATCTCGGCCTCGGCCTTGCCCGGCTCGACCTTGCTCTGTCGGACTTTTCCCATGCCGCCAGCGCTCATGAGCTGTTATGGGACATCAGCCATGCGACGAGGCTCAGGCCGCTGATCCGCCATGTCGAGGACCGCGAACGGCAGGGGCTAGTCGGCCTGGTGCTCGACCGTCTCGAGATCACCGTCTTGCCCCGCCTTGCCACGCTGCGCCGGCAGGTAATTCATAATGACTTCAACCCCTCCAACATCCTGGTGACAGGCAGCGCGGAGGGGCCGCAGGATCGGCTCGCTGGCATCATCGATTTCGGCGACATGGTCGAGGCCCCGCTCATCCAGGAAGTGGGTGTGGCGGCTTCCTATCATGTGGCCGAGGAAGGCGATTTCCTGTCGCCGATTAAGCTTTTCGCGGCCGGCTATCATGCTGTGCTGCCGCTGCAGGAGGGTGAGATCGCCTGCCTGTTCGACCTTGTCCTCGCCCGCATGGTGCAGAGTGTGGTCATACCGGCCTGGCGCTCGACGCTCCAGCCCGGCAATCGCGACTACATCCTGCGCAATGCCGGCCGGGCCTGGATGGGCCTTTCGCGGGCGCAGGCGGTGTCGCCGGCCCAGGCGGCCGAGGAAATCCATCTCTATCTCTCGAGGGAGCGCGCTCCGTGACCATGGTCAACGCCTTCGATCCCGCCAAAGCAACTGATGTCGCCGACGACGAAGCGGCGCTGATTGCTCGACGCCAGCGCTTGCTTGGGCCGGCCTACCGGCTGTTCTATGCCCATCCCGTGCATGTGGTGCGGGGCGAGGGCGTGTGGCTCTATGGCCGGGATGGCGAAGCCTATCTCGACGCCTACAACAATGTCGCCAGCGTCGGCCACAGTCATCCGCATGTGGTCGCGGCGCTCGCCCGGCAGGCCGCGACGCTGAATACTCATACGCGCTACATCACCGACGGCATCCTCGATTATGCCGAACGCCTGCTGGCGACCATTCCTGCTGCCATCTCCAACATCATGTTCACCTGCACTGGAAGCGAGGCGAACGACCTGGCGCTGCGCGTGGCGAAAGCGGCCACGGGCGGCACGGGCGTCATCGTCACCCAGAATGCCTATCATGGCGTGACGGATCTTCTCGCCGGGGTGTCACCCTCGCTGGGCCCCAGCGCGCCTGTCGGACCCATGGTGCGCGTGGTGGCAGCGCCGAGCGGGCAGGCGGATACCGGCGCTGTCTTCGCCCGCGGCGTGAGCGAGGCGATCGCCGACATGGCTGTTCATGGCATCAAGCCGGCGGCGCTGCTAGTGGATACGATCTTCTCCAGCGACGGCGTCTTTGCCGATCCCGCAGGCTTTCTTGCCCCGGCAGTCGAGTTGGTCCGCGAGGCCGGCGGCCTGTTCATTGCCGATGAGGTGCAGCCCGGCTTCGGGCGCACAGGATCGGGGATGTGGGGATTTGCCCGCCATGGCCTCACGCCCGATCTCGTGACCATGGGCAAGCCGATGGGCGATGGCCACCCGATGGCCGCCATGGCCGGCAGGCCCGAGCACCTCGAAGCATTCGGCCGCAATGTGCGTTATTTCAACACTTTCGGTGGCAATCCCGTCTCCTGCGCCGTCGGCATGGCCGTGCTCGATGTCATCGAGGCCGAGGGTTTGATCGCCAACTCCGCGGAGGTGGGGGCGGCGCTCAAACGCGAACTCGAAGCCTTGGCTGCGAGCGATAGCCGTGTCGGTCCCGTGCGCGGGGCAGGGCTGTTCCTTGGGGTCGACATCGTGGACGGCAAAGGCGCTCCCGATGCTGCGAGGGCGGCCGCGATCGTCAACGGCCTGCGCGAGCGCCGCGTGCTGATCAGCGCCACCGGGCTGCACGGCCACAGCCTGAAGATCAGGCCGCCCATGGTGTTCTCGCGGGAGAACGTAGCGCTGTTCATGGACAGACTGAAGGACACGCTCGCAGATATGTAGAGCGCTGCGGTCCCAGCCACAGCGCTTCCTGCGCAAGATATGAAAAGCCTCCAAGGAAATCCGACCACGCTGCGTCTCATGGCACAGTCGGCAATCATGCCGGGGAGGTATCGATGCATCTGTGTCATCATCGAACAAGCGGCCATGCGGCCTGCGAGCAGGGGGAGAGCCGGCATGGCCTTCGCAGCAAGCGTTGATTTCGGCCTGCCTTCGCCATGGCCCCTGATCACCAGGCTGCTGTCGGTGCTGCCCGTCATGGACGAGCCCACGCCCTTGCGCCACGGCTTGGCGGCGGCAAGTGAGACCGCAGCGCTCGACGACAGCGATGCCGTGCTGGTCACCCTGGCACTCAGGGGCGACAGCCGGGCCTTCGAGAAGCTGATCCGCCGGCACCACGACATGATCCATCGCGTCGCCTGGCGGCAGACCGGCCTCATGCAGGAGGCCGAAGACATCGTACAGACCGTGTTGCTGCAACTCGTCGAGAAGCTGGCGAGCTACCGCGGCGAGGCGCGTTTCACCACCTGGCTGGTCGGCATCACCATCAATGCCTGCCACGACCATCGCCGGCGCAAATCGAGCTTCGGGCGCATGCGCCAGGCCTTTTCGAGCTTCGTCAATCTGGGCAGCGGCGCGCTGGATGGCCGCGACCTCCTGCGGCAGAGCTGGCTGAAAAGCATGCTCGCCGGCCTTTCGCCCGAACTCCGGGCAACCGTGGTGCTGGTGGCGGGCGAAGGGCTCAGCCACCGCGAGGCTGCGGCCGAACTCGGCATATCCGAAAAGACCGTCTCCTGGCGCATGCATCAGGTGCGCAAGCAACTCAGCGGCGATGAGACGAAGAACGGCGCGGCAACACGCCGGAAGGAGATCCGCGATGAGCGTTGATCACGATTTCGATTCCGTTGAACTCCCCGAGGCCCCGCCCTCGGAGGCCGCGCGTGAGCAGGCGATCTTTAGGGCGGTGACGCAGTTCGAGGAAAGCCGGCATCGGCAGGGCGGGGAGTTGTTGCAGCCCCGTAGGGTCAGCTTCGGCTCGCTTCTACCTCGCCCGAGCCTTCGACTCGCCTTGGCGACAGGCGCGGCGGTGCTGATTGCCGTGCCCATGGGCGTGGAATCAATGAAGACTTTGCGACGGGCCCAGACAGTACAGGAGGAGGTGGCTCCGAAAACCGACCAGAAGATCAGCGTCAACAATGGTACGCCCAAGGTGCTGCCGGCCGCTCGTCAACAATTGGCACGCGTCGAGCCGCTGCCGGAGCCCGCGGGACATCGCGAACAGCAGAAACAGTCAGCCGCAAACGCTCCGGCAGCGCCCACGCCCCATCCGGTCCAGCAGGCGGCCGAGATCGTACCGGCACCTGCGCCTCCCCCTCCCGTAGCGGTGTCGAGCATCACAATCCCGGCGCCGGCCGGCTCGGCGGCGACAACATCACTGCCGGCAAAGAGCTACACTGACACTGCGCAGGCGCCCGATGAAAGCCGATATACAGTCGGCGCGGTCACCTTGCTCTCGGAAAAGCCTGTGCAGCGGGCGACACCCTCCGAAATCGGGCGCGACAAATTCGCTAACGCTCCCGAAAACACCTTCAAGGCTGTCGCGCAGGAGCCGGTTTCGACCTTCTCGATCGATGTCGACACTGCCTCCTATTCCTATGTCCGCGCGGCACTGAACCAGAACGTGCTGCCCCAGCCGAACGCCGTGCGCACGGAAGAGATGATCAATTATTTCCCCTATGACTATGCGGCTCCCAAGAGCGCCGCAGAGCCATTCTCCACGGCGGTGACCGTGATGCCCAATCCCTGGGTGTCCGGCCATAAGCTGATGCGGATCGGCATCAAGGGCTATGCCCTGCCGGCCGAGGAGCGGCCGCCTGCCAATCTTGTCTTCCTGATCGATACTTCGGGGTCGATGGACGAGCCGAACAAGCTGCCGCTGCTGCTGAAATCGCTCGGCATGCTGGTCGACACGCTGCGGCCCGAAGACAAGGTTGCCATCGTCGCTTATGCCGGGTCAGCCGGTGTCGTGCTGCCGCCGACCAAGGCATCCGACAAGGCCATGATCGAGGCTGCGCTGGACAGGCTCAATGCCGGCGGCTCCACCGCGGGCGGGGAGGGACTGAGGCTGGCCTATAAGCTCGCCGAGGCAAATTTCGACGCGAGGGCGGTCAATCGCGTCATGCTCTCCACCGATGGAGACTTCAATGTCGGCATCACCAATCCGGAGGAACTGAAAGGCTTCGTCACCCGCGAGCGCGACAAAGGCATCTTCCTCTCGGTGCTCGGCTTCGGCATGGGCAATCTCAACGATGCCATGATGCAGGAGCTTGCCCAGAACGGGAATGGAGAGGCCGCCTATATCGACACGCTCAGCGAGGCCCGCAAGGTGCTGGTGGACCAGGCGACCTCGACGCTCTTCCCCATCGCCAAGGATGTGAAGATCCAGGTCGAGTTCAATCCGGCAGCGGTGAGCGACTATCGCCTGGTTGGTTATGAGACGCGCATGCTCAAGACCGAGGATTTCAACAACGACAAGGTCGATGCCGGCGAGGTCGGGTCGGGGACCAGTGTGACGGCGATCTACGATTTCGTGCCGGCAGGCGGACCGCGCCCTGTGGACGACAGCCGTTATCAACCTCAGGTGGCTGCGGCGTCGTCAGGCAAGGCGGACGAATATGCCTTTTTGAAGATTCGCTACAAGCTGCCGAAATCCGAAAAGAGCAAGCTGATGACGACGCCGGTAACCCGTGGCGGTGAGGCCGAAACCATGTCGCAAGCGCCTCTCGATGCCCGCTTCGCTGTGGCGGTGGCGAGCTTTGGCGAATGGCTGCGAGGGGGCAAGTACAGCGGCAGCCTGACGCCTGACGACATCGTCACGCTCGCCAACGGCGCGAAAGGCGAGGATCCGTTCGGCTATCGGGCGGAATTCGTCAACCTGGTGCGGGCAGCAAAGACCGCGAAGGGGCTGCCGCCGAGCGGGCAGTGACGCAAGACAAGGGCCTCTCCAGTTCGCTGGAGAGGCCCTGTGGCTGGGACCGAGGACGTCCGCGCTCCCAGCCACATCGCTTCCGGCGTTTCACTTCCCCGCATAGCCTCGCTTCTTCACCTTGCGGATCTGCGCCAGTTGCCCTTCCAGGATCGCCAGCGTGTCGGCTTCCTCTGCCGTCAGCTCGTCCGGCCTGAGGTGGCGGATCAGCACTTCCAGGGCGTCGCCGATGCGGCCGAGCTGGCGGCCATAGGAGCCGACCTCGTCGAGAATGGACTGCTCGATGTCAGGCCGCGGCGTCTGGCCGAGGTCGATGTTGACCAGGCCGAACTGGCCGCCGTTCTGGTAGAAGGTCCAAGGATTGATCGCCTGCCAAAGCTTGTCGGGCGCGATGGAAAGTCCGAGCGAATTGGACATGTGATCCCCTCAGGCATCGTACGGAAGCGACGCAGCGAGCTGCAAGTGCCGCAGACTTTCACGGGGCTGGGATTTCAGCGTGACAGGCAAAGAAAAAGCCACCCGGAAGGGTGGCTTTCGATCTCAGGCCTTAAGCCCGTCCGGCTCAGTTGAGCTTGGCGCGCACTTCGTTGAGGGCGGCAGACATCAAATTGCTTGCGCTGGCGGCGGGCTGGCTCGACAGGATGGAAGTCGCGGCCTTGACGGCGGCATCCGCGGCGGCGGCCTTGACCTCGGCCACGGCGGAAGCCTCGGCCTGCGCGATCTTCTGGTCGGCCAGCTTGGTGCGACGGGCGACGAAGTCCTCGATCTTGGCGATCTGTTCGGCCTTGTAGCGCTCGGCCTCGACCTTGGCGGCCTCGATCATCTGCAATGCTTCCGCCTCGGCTTCCTTCTGTTTGCGCTGATAGTCGGCCAGGAGCTTCTGAGCCTCTTCGCGCAGCGAACGGGCCTGGTCGAGTTCCCTGCGAACTGCGTTGGCGCGAGCATCCAGACCCTTCCCGATCTGGCCGAAGGCACCCATTTTCCAGGCAATGCCAACGAAGATGAGGGTGCCGATCAGGATGTAGAATTCCGGACCCGTGGGATCGAACACCTCGTGGAGCATTTCTGCGAAATATTCCATGGTGTCCTCCTCAGTTCGCCACGGCGGCGCCGACGGCCGCCTGTACCGCGTCAGGCTCGGGAGCCTTGCCGAGCAGCTGCTCGACGATGGCCGTGGTGGCATCGATGGCGATAGCGCTCACATTGCCCATGGCGGACTGCTTGGTGGCCGCGATCTGGTCTTCCGCCGCCGCCAGCTTGGCCGAGAGATCGGCTTCGAGCGACTTGCGGGTGGCGTCCGTCTCGGCGGTCACGGCAGCGCGGGTCTCGGACGCGATGTTCTGAGCCTTGGCGCGCGCCTTGATCAGCGAGGTCTCATAGGCGGCAATGGCTTCGTCGCTGTCGGCCTTGGCCTTCTGCGCAGCAGCCAGGTCCGACGAGATCTTGCTCGAACGGTCTGCGAGGATGCCGGCGATGCGCGGAAGCGCAATCTTCGACATCAGGAGGTAGAGAAGCCCGAAAGCGATGACCAGCCACAGGATCTGTGAAGCAAAGGTCGAGCTGTCGAAGGGCGGGAATGAGCCCTTGGCTCCATGGGCATCGGCCGGAACCTCGGTCCCTGCGGTTGATTCAGCCATGAAACACCTTCAGCGAATGCGCCTTGCGCCCACGGGGGCGCAGACACAATCAGATGGAATTGCTGCCAGCTCACGCTAGCGAGTGACGGCCACGCAGCCTCTAGGCCGGAAAGCCGTCCTCGAAACGCGGGCCGCGTGGATCAGACTGCGAAAAGCAGCAGCAGAGCGACCAGCAGCGAGAAGATGCCGAGAGCTTCCGTCAGCGCGAAGCCGAGGAGCAGGGTGCCGCGCTGGCCATCGGCAGCCGACGGGTTGCGCAGGGCGCCCGAGAGGAACTGGCCGAAGAGGTTGCCGAGGCCGATGCCGGCGCCGGCCATGCCGATGCAAGCGATACCAGCACCGATCAACTTAGCTGCGTTGGCGTCCATGATGGAACTCCTGTTGGATGTGCGTTTGTGGGGACAAGGAAATCAATGGCCGGGATGAAGGGCGTCATTGAGGTAGATGCAGGTGAGCGTTGCGAAGACATAGGCCTGCAACACGGCCACCAGCGTTTCGAGCGCCACCAGAGCGATGACGAGAAGGAGAGGCAAGGGCGAAAGAATCGCCGTGAAGATACCGGCACCTGCGAGCATGACGATGAAGCCCGCGAAGATCTTGAGCGCGATATGGCCTGCCAGCATGTTGGCGAAGAGACGGACAGAGAGGCTGATCGGGCGCGAGACGAAGGAAATCACCTCGATCACCACCAGAAGCGGCAGCAACCAGCCTGGCACGCCCGACGGCACGAACAGGTGCAGGAAGTGGGCGCCATTCTTATAGAAGCCGTAGGCGATGACGGTGGTGATCACCAGTGCGGCAAGAGCGAAGGTGACGATGATGTGGCTGGTGACCGTGAAGAAGCCCGGGATCAGGCCCAGCACATTGCAGAACAGCACGAACATGAAGAGCGAGAACACGAAGGGCATGAAACGCATGCCCTCGTTTCCGGCGGAGCTGCGCACGGTGCCGGCCACGAATTCGTAGAAGGTTTCGGCGAGGGACTGCCAGCGGCCGGGAATGGTGGCGCGGGCCGAGGTGGTCGCGATCATCACCAGCGAAATGAGGATCACCGCAATGAACATGAACAGAGCCGAGTTCGTGAACGCGATGCTGCCGATATGGAAGATCGGCTTGATCTCGAATTGCGCAATCGGACTATGCATCGCCAGCGAGGCCCCGTCTTTTATTATGGCGCAAGGCGCCGGTTCATTCCTGCTTGCCGGGTGTTTTGCCCAACATATTCGAAGCGCGCAACAAATTCCGGATACCCGCCGCAAAGCCGAGCATCAAGAAAATGATGAGCCCCCACGGTGAGGTGCCGGCGAACTTGTCGATTACCCATCCGACCAGGCCGCCGGCGACGATGCCGGCAACAAACTCGGACGACAGACGCATCGCCTTGCCGATCGCGGAGGGATCACCCTCCTGCTTACGCAACTTCGCCGCTTCGGCTTGTTCCCCGGCCTTGATGGAACCGAGGCGCTCGTCGAGGCGGCGCAGGCGTTCGGACAGCTCTTTTTCACTGGGATTGTCTTTGCCGGAATTTCCGGCCTGGTTTGCTTCGTCGCTCGCCATTGCGGCAACACGCTCCCTGGCCGGCAAACGGTGCCGGACACCCCCCTTGAAAACGGCGGGACCATACCTACCGACTTTTGCAGTGTCAAGGTGAGGTGAAATTAAGTCAAGCCTTTGAGAACAAATAAAAAATGGGCGAAAGCGAGGGCAGCGTGCGGCTTTTGTGCACGCGGCAGCCCGTGGTTGGGGCGGCATTATCCGAGAAGGATGGGCCTCCCGAGCGTCATCTGCTGCTTTCGGACGCGGCCGTTTGCACGTCGTGGGGCCGGTTCTTCGCGAGAATCAGGCTGCTTCCACGCGGTCCGGCGAGACGATATCCACCAGGCCCCAGGCCTGCGCCTCCTCCGCGCTCATGAAATTGTCCCGCTCCAGCGCGGTTTCGACCTCTTTCAGCGAGCGCCCGCAATGTTGGGCATAAAGCGCGTTGAGACGCGCCCGGGTCTTGGAGATGTTGGCTGCGTGGATGAGCATATCGGTGGCCTGGCCTTGGTAGCCGCCGGATGGCTGGTGCACCATGATCGAGGTGTTGGGCAGGGCGATACGCCGGCCCGGCGCGCCGGCCATCAGGATGAAGGATGCGATCGAATACGCAGATCCCATGCACAGCGTCGAGACCGGGCTCTTGATGAATTGCATGGTGTCGTACATGGCGAAGCCGCTGGTCACCATCCCGCCGGGCGAGTTGATATAGATGGAGATCTCCTTCCTTGGGTTCTCGGCCTCCAGGAAGAGCAGTTGGGCGCAGACCAGCGCCGAGGTGTTGTCGTCGACCGGGCCATTGATGAAGATGATGCGCTCGCGCAGCAGGCGGGAGAAGATGTCGAAGGCGCGCTCGCCGCGCTGGGATTGCTCGACGACCATGGGGATGAGGGCGTTCATGGCTTGGTTCTCCTCTCAGGCCGCTCGCAGCATCATGACGGATTCGTTCAGATTGGCGGCGGCGGGCTTCAGCACGAAGTCGCCATGGGTGATGCGCAGATGCGTGCCGCCATCGCGGATGGGGTCGAGCTCGAAGGTGACGACGCTGTCGAGCGTGCTCTCGCCGTCCTCCTCGCGCCAGGCATAGCACAAGCGGTGCGGGGGCTCGGCGGCCAGCACCGTACAGTCGACGCGGCCGGCAAGACCGCTCGCTTTGCCGTCGAAGCGCAGGCCTTCGCTCTTCTGCTCGAGCTCCATCGGCGCCAGCCAGGCGGCGACATAATCGGGGATGGTGAGCGCGCGCCAGACCTTGGCGGGCGGCGCTTCCAGCTCGCATTCGAAGACGAGATCCGGTGCCCGCTCTTCGCTCGTTCGGTCCTGGGGCATGGTCATCGGCGCGTCCTTCGTCATTGGTCCATATCCTTGAGCACGGCTTTGAGCCTTTCGATCCGCTCCGGCCAGAAGGCGCGGTATCGGTCCACCCAGTCGGCCAGCGGCGTTAGCGCCTGCGGCACCGCGCGGTAATGGGCGTTGCGTCCTTCGCGCCGCTCGGCCACGAGACCGGCCTGCCTGAGCACGGCCAGGTGCTGGGAGATGGCGGGCTGCGAGACGTCGAAGCCGGCCTTGAGCTCGGATACACTCATCTCCCGGCCTGCGAGCCTCTCGAATACGGCGCGGCGGGTGGGATCGGCGAGGGCGCGGAAGAGATCGGGATCGGTCATGGCTGATACATAAGCATTTACTTATGGATTCGACAAGGCGATTTTTTCCGGGTGCACGGGCATCTTGCCCGTTCTTGAACCGTGATGTTTGTCAATAAGGAAGAGACGGGCAGGATGCCCGCGCACCCGGGAAGCTCCCAGGCTACACCGCTTCCAGGAACTGTTCGGCTTCGCTCAGGCTCACCGAAACGAGTTGGCTCACGCCACGCTCGGCCATGGTGACGCCGAAGAGGCGGTTCATGCGCGCCATGGTGATGGGATTGTGCGTGATGGTGACGAAGCGCGTCTCCGTCTGCTGGATCATGCTGTCGAGCAGGTCGCAGAAGCGCTCGACATTGGCGTCGTCCAGCGGCGCGTCGACTTCGTCGAGGACGCAGATCGGCGCGGGATTGGTGAGAAAGACCGCGAAGATCAGCGCCATCGCCGTCAGCGCCTGTTCGCCACCCGAGAGCAGCGACAGGGTCTGCGGCTTCTTGCCGGGCGGCCGGGCCAGCATTTCGAGCCCGGCTTCGAGCGGATCGTCCGATTCGGTGAGCTGGAGTTCCGCCGTACCGCCGTCGAACAAAGTCTGGAAGAGGCGCTGGAAATGGCCGTTGACCACGTCGAAGGCGGCCAGCAGCCTCTCGCGGCCCTCCTTGTTGAGGCCGGTGATAGCCTGGCGCAGGCGCTTGATCGCCTCGATCAGGTCGTCTCGCTCCGCCACCATGCCGTCGAGCTGGCTCTGCACGTCCCGCTGCTCGTCCTCGGCACGCAGGTTGACGGCGCCGAGGCGCTCGCGCTCGCGCCTTGCTTCCTCCAGCGACCGTTCGACGTCCTTGCGATCGGGCATCGGCGCATTGGGCGCGAGATTTGCGAGCTTGAGGAGGCCGGTAGGCGCAACGTTCAGCGCCTCCTCTATTTCGGAGACGATCTGAGCGCGCCGTGTGCGCAAAGCGTCGAGCTTTTCTTCCGAACGGACCTGTTCCTCTCGTGCCTGGCTTAGCGCCACCAAGGCGTCGCGGCCCTGGCGGTCGCTCTGGGCAAGGCGGGTCTCGGCTTCGGCGAGGCGGTCCGCGGCTGTCTTGCGCGCAGCCTCGGCGATTTCGGTTTCGCTCATCAGGGCTCGGCGGCGGGCAGCGAAGACCATGGGTGCGTCGTCGAAGCCGGCACGCTCGACTTCCAGTTCTGTAAGGCGGCTGGTCAGCGTTTCGATCTGCGCTGCGCCTCCTTCCTGTCGATCCGCCCATGATCTGCTTTCCTGGCCGATGGCGGCGAGGCGCCGGAGGCGTAGCTCCCCCTCGCGCGCGAGGGTCTGCGCATGAGCGCGCGCCTCCGCAACGGCGGCGCGGCCTTGCGCGACGGCATTGCGCAGCTCCTGCAGGCGGGCATTGAGGACGATGCCATCGGGCAGGGAGACGAGAGCCTCGCGGGCGGCCTCGCAGGCTTCCTTTGCCTCGGCGAGATCGTCGCCGAGACGGTTGCCTGCCTCGGCAAGAGCGGACAGGCGGCTCGCAAGCTGCGCGGCCTGGCGCTCGGCGGCGGCGGCGCGCTCGCGCAACTGCTCGGCCTCGCGGTTGAGCATGCGCCAGGCGTCGCGGGCACTGCGCTCGCGCTCGCCCGCCTCGCGCAGGGCCGCCTGCGCAGCCTCTGCCGCCTGGCGCCTGGGCGTGACGGCCTCGCGCGCGGCTTCGGCTTCCTGCTCCAGCTCGGCCAGGCGATTGCGCTCGGCCAGACGCCGGGCCGCGGCGGAGGGCGCTTCGGCGGCGGCCACGAAGCCATCCCAGCGCCAGAGATCGCCTTGACGTGTAACGAGACGCTGGCCCGGAGCGAGCAGGCTCTTTAGGCGCGGGCCTTCGGTTTTCTCGACGATGCCGATCTGGGCAAGGCGGCGCTGGAGGCTGTCGGGCGCGCGCACGAAAGCGGCAAGCGGCTCGACGCCCTCGGGCAGCGCGGCGTCGCCGGCCCCCGGCTCGGCGCCCGACCAATGGGCGGGGGCGGCGAGATCGGTGGGCGCGTCGATGTCATCGCCGAGCGCCGCGCCGAGCGCCACTTCATAGCCCTTGGTGACTTTGAGCTTGTCGGCGATGGGCGGATATTTGGCCCCGGCCGGCGTTAGCACCAGCTTGGCAAGCGTACGCGCCTCGGTCTCCAGACGGCTGGCGATACGTTCGGCCTCCTGCAGCGGGCCGCGGGAGGCGGCCTCGGCCTCGCGGGCGTCGACATGCCGGGCTTCAGCCTCCACGGCGGCCTGCTCGGCCTCGCCCAGTCGCTGCTGGAGCGCGGCGAGTTCCTCCTGAAGGCTTTGCGCCAGGGCGGCGGCGTTGGAGCCGGCCTTCAGCGCGTCGCTCTCACGCCCCACTTCGGCGAGCTGGCGCTCTAGCCGCATGACGCGGTCGCCCGCCTCGCGTTCGCTGCGCTCGGCTTGGCTGCGGCCGGCCTGCAATTCGGCAAATTCGGTCTGCGCCTCGCCCATCGCCTTTTCCTGGGCGGCAAGGTCGCCTTCGGCGGACCGCAGGACTTCCTGGGCCTCCACGGCAAGATCGCCCGACGCTTCCTGCTCCTCTTTCAAGGCGGCTTCCTCGCCGGCGAGGCGTTCCAGCATTGTGCCGGCATCGGCGATCATCGCCTTTTCGCGGGTGATGTCGGCGCCGGCCTGGGTGATGCGGTGATCGAGCTCGATCTTGCGTTGTTCGGCCCGGCGCTCCTCCTGCTGCAGCGCGTCGCGGGCCGTCGTCAGGCGATGCAGCTCGGCGGCTGCCACTGATTCGGCCTCGCGCAGGGGCGGCATCTCATGGGCGGCGATGGCGGCGAGGCGCGCCGCCTCGGCCTGGGCGCGGGTGCGCTCGGCCACCGAGCGGATGTCGAGATCGAGACGCTTTTCGGCGTCGATCACCAGCCGGCCCGCCTCCTCGAAGGCGATATGGAAGAGCAGGGCCTCGGCCTGGCGGATCTCATTGGAGAGGCCGCGGTAGCGGGAGGCCTGGCGCGACTGGCGCTTGAGGCTGTCGAGCTGCGACTCGATCTGGGTCAACACGTCCTCGAGGCGCTCGAGATTGCTCTCGGCCGCCTTCAGGCGCAGTTCCGCCTCGTGCCGGCGCGAATGCAGGCCGGAAATGCCGGCCGCCTCTTCCAGGATGCGGCGCCGCGACTGCGGCTTGGCTGCGATCAGTTCGGCGATCTGGCCCTGGCGCACCATGGCGGGCGAGCGGGCGCCGGTGGAGGCATCGGCGAAGATGAGCTGAACGTCGCGGGCGCGCACTTCGCGCCCGTTGATGCGGTAGTTGGAGCCGCGGTCACGCTCGATGCGCCGCGAGATTTCGAGGAGGTCGACGTCGTTGAAGGCGGCGGGTGCGGTGCGGTCCTTGTTTTCGACCGTGAGGATCACCTCGGCCATGTTGCGCGCCGGCCGGTTGCCGGAGCCGCCGAAAATGACGTCGTCCATTTCGGCGGCGCGCAGGTTCTTGTGGCTGCTCTCGCCCATCACCCAGCGCAGCGACTCGACCAGGTTCGATTTGCCGCAGCCGTTCGGCCCGACCACGCCCGTCAGCCCGGGCTCGATCAGGAAATCCGTCGGCTCGACAAACGACTTGAAGCCGAGAAGCCTGAGCTTGGTAAGTTTCATTCGTCACCCCGCAACCAGGCCGTTGTCAGGGCGGAGGCTGCCTTCAGGACTTGAGGAACGGATCCGCAGTCTGGGAGAACTCATCCAGCGAGATCTCGCCGCTCTTTCTTACACCATTGATGAAGAAGGTCGGCGTGCCGTCGATATTGAAGACCTTTTCGCCGCGATCTTTCACCGCGTTCACGCCAGCATAGAGCGTCTGGTCTTTCAAGCAGGCCTGGAACTGTTCCTGTGTAAAACCCGATTGCTTGGCGATCTCGAACAGGGCCGGCAGCACCTGCTTGGCATTGTCGACGAAAGCCCAATTGTCCTGCTGGGCGAAGAGAACGTCGAGGACGGTGTAGTACTTGGTGGCATCGTTGTTGGCGATGCAGCGGGCCAGCATGAAGCCGGCGGTCGCGCGCGGGTCGAGCGGGAATTCGCGCATCGTCCACTGCACCTTGCCGGTATCGATGTACTTCTGCTTGATGGCGGGGAAGACGTCCTTGTCGAAGCGTGCGCAATGCGGGCAGGTCATCGAGGCATACTCGTAGACCTTGACCGGCGCGTCAGGCTTGCCGAGGGAGATATCGGGGATCGGGCCGGGAACGGCAAGTTCCAGCAGGCTGACCTTGTCGCCATCGGCGGCGAAAGCTGGCAGGGCCGGTAGCGCCGAGGTCGCCGCGAGGGCTGCGATCAGGGTACGGCGGTTAAGCATCGGGCTCATCGGCTCATCATGTCCTTCATTGGGTGCGCATGCACGCTGCAAACGTGCGGTACTTGAGCCGCACAATTATGGCAACAGGCAGACGAAACGGTTTCACGGAGCTGTGACCGGTTTTGATCCCCGCACCTGGCGGCCAAGGCGCTCCAACGCTTCGCGCAGGCCAGGGTCCTCGATACCCTTGAGGTCTTCGGCGAGCTTCCTGGCGGCCGCAGGGGCGAGTTCCGGCACCTTCGGCCGCTCGCGCCGCTCGGGATGCTCGACCGGTCCTTGCCTGAGGCGCAACTTGCCGACGCAGCGCCAGCCGAACACCGCATTGATGCGCTCGATGATCTGGGCCGCGCCCATCTCCACTTCCAGCGCGAAGGCGCTTTCCACCCGCAGAATCAGCGTTGCCGGCTGAGGGGCGGCCTCTGGCGCCTGTGTCTTGGCGCGCGGAGGCCACTGGATCTTCATGGGCTGCGACTGCTCGGCAAGGCGTGCGCCGACGATGTCGGGCCAATGGCCGATGATGTCGGCCGTGGCAAAGCCGCGCGCCTTCAGGGCGTCGGCGAGGGTGGGGCCGAGCAGGTCCGCGAAGGGGCGCGCTGAACGGCGCGGCTTGAAGTTTGAGGGCTTGTTGCTCATGGCCAAAATATGAAATGAGGAGCCATGCTGAATCCTGCGCCCTCCGAGGTCAAGTACTCTGACGCCCTGCTGGCCTGGTATGACAGGCATCGGCGGCGGCTGCCCTGGCGGGCCTTGCCCGGCGAGAAGCCCGATGCCTACCGTGTCTGGCTCTCGGAGATCATGCTGCAGCAGACGACGGTGAAGACGGTCGGGCCGTATTTCGCGACTTTCGTCGCGCGCTGGCCCACCGTCAGGGCCATGGCGGGGGATGATATCGAGGAGATCCTCAAGGCGTGGGCCGGGCTCGGCTATTATTCACGGGCGCGCAACCTCCATGCCTGCGCCCGCTTCGTCAGCGACAGGCTCGGCGGGCGCTTCCCAGATACGGTGGAGGGCCTGCGCCAGCTGCCGGGTGTCGGCGCCTATACGGCGGCAGCGGTCGCGGCGATCGCCTTCAACCGTCAGGCAGCGGTGGTCGATGGCAATGTCGAGCGGGTGGTGACGCGGCTCGAGGCGATCGAGACCCCGCTCCCGCAGGCCAAGCCCGCCATCGCTGAGATCGTCCAGCGACTGACGCCAGCAGACCGGCCAGGGGATTTCGCCGAGGCGATGATGGATCTCGGCGCCACCATTTGCACGCCAAAGCGCCCGGCCTGTGCCCTCTGCCCATACATGCCGTTGTGCCGGTCCCGCGCCGCCAGCACCCAGGAGACCTTCCCCCGCAAGGCGCCCAAGGCCAAGCGTCCCCTGCGCAAGGGCGCGGCCTTCTGGATCACCCGCCCCGATGGCTGGGTGCTGGTGCGCAAGCGCCCCGACAAGGGCCTGCTCGGTGGCATGACCGAGATTCCCTCCAGTATCTGGAGCGAGGATTTCGACAACGCCGGCGCCCTCGCGCATGCACCGCTCAGGGCGAACTGGCGCAAGCTGCCCGGCGAGGTGAACCATGGTTTCACCCATTTCGAGCTTGCCGTTACGGTCTATGCCGCCGATGCCCTGGTGAGCACCAAGGCGCCGCCCGATTGCCGCTGGGTGCGCCTCGCCGATCTCGACGGCGAGGCCCTGCCGACGGTGATGCGCAAGATCGTGGCGCTGGCGCGCGCCAAATAGGGCAACTCTCGGCCGTCTCCTGATGAGGCATTTCGGGTGCGTGCCCAACGTCCTTCTCCGATTCCCCGCTCGGCAATGGGACGTGGAGGCATATGCTTCACCAGATGGGAAAGAATAATTTATTCTTGACAACGATCTTCGAATTTTGCCGGAAGACAAATATTAACCTTGGGGTCCTTCTTGTGAAACGTTAGGTAAGTTCATTTTTCTCTTGCGTTTGTCGCTCCATCAGCCAGCATGAGGCCGTACGTGCAGTGGGGGTCCCATGTCATTTGTTGCCGCTTTGCTGATCGGCCTGGTCGCCGGTCTGCGCACCTTCACAGCTCCGGCGGCTGTGAGCTGGGCAGCCCATTTAGGCTGGCTTCCCCTCCAGGACACGCCCCTGGCTTTCATGGGCTACACGATCACGACGTGGATCTTCACCGTACTCGCCCTGGCCGAGCTCGTGGGCGATCAATTACCCTCGACGCCGAGCCGCAAGGTGCCGGTGCAATTCGCGGCTCGGATCATCAGTGGCGCCTTTACAGGCACGGCGATCGGCCTGGCAACCGGCCTCGGCCTGGTTTGTCTGACCGCCGGCATCATCGGCGCCGTGCTGGGTACGTTCGGTGGTCATGAATTCCGCCGCCGGCTCGCCCTCTTTTTTGGCAAGGATCTGCCGGCCGCACTGATCGAGGACGTTATTGCCATAGGCGCCGCCTTTTTGATCGTGAGGTTTCTGCTTTGAGCCGGACATTCGATGCCATCATCATCGGTGCCGGTCAGGCTGGGCCCTCGCTCGCCGGCCGTTTCAGCGCCGCGGGGCAGACGGTGGCGGTGATCGAGCGCAAGCATGTCGGCGGGACCTGCGTCAACACCGGCTGCATGCCGACGAAGACGCTGGTCGCCAGCGCCTATGCTGCTCATCTCGCCCGGCGTGCTGACGACTACGGCGTGGCGCTCTCAGGTTCTGTCGGCGTCGACATGAAGAAGATCTGGGCGCGCAAGCAGAACGTGACGATGGCTTCGCGCACCGGACTCGAGACCTGGCTCGGCGGCATGGCGGGCTGCTCCCTGATCCGCGGCCACGCCCGCTTCACCGGCCCGCATGCGATCGACGTGAATGGCGAGACCCTCACCGCCCCGAAGATATTCCTCAATGTCGGCGGGCGTGCCCATGTGCCTGAGTTATCGGGCCTTGGCGATATCGACTATCTCACCAACACCTCCGTCGTCGAGCTGGACACGCTGCCCCGGCATCTCGTTGTGATTGGCGGCAGCTATATCGCTCTCGAATTCGCGCAGATGTACCGCCGCTTCGGCAGCGATGTGACGGTGATCGAACGCGGCCCACGCCTGGCTTCCCGCGAGGATGAAGACATCTCCGCCGCCATCCGCGAGATCCTGGAGAAGGAGGGCATCGCCATCCGTCTGGGTGCCGAGGACATCCGCTTCAAGCGCCGGGGCGGGGAAGCGGCCGTGGTTCTCGGTGGAAGCGAAGAGATCCTCGCCTCGCATGTGCTTGTTGCCGTTGGCCGCGTGCCCAACACCGACGATCTGGGCCTCGACAAGGCCGGTGTCGCCACCGACAAGCGCGGCTTCATTACCGTCGACGACCAGCTGCGTACCAATGTCGAAGGCATCTGGGCACTGGGGGATTGCAACGGCAAGGGCGCCTTTACGCATACTTCCTACAATGATTACGAGATCGCCGCCGCCAATCTCTTCGACGACGATCCGCGCCGGGTGAGCGACCGCATCACCGCCTATGCGCTCTATATCGATCCACCGCTCGGCCGGATCGGCCTGACGGAGACAGAAGTGCGCAAATCCGGCGTCAAGGCGCTGATCGGCAAGCGCCCGATGACCCGTGTCGGCCGCGCGGTAGAGAAGGGCGAGACCCAGGGCTTCATGAAGGTGATCGTCGACGCCGAAAGCCACGCCATCCTCGGCGCGGCGATTCTGGGTGTCGGGGGGGACGAGGTCGTCCACGGCCTGCTTGACGGCATGTATGCGCATGCGCTGTCGAGCACCATCCAGCGCGCGGTGCATATTCATCCCACGGTGTCGGAACTGGTGCCGACGATGATCGGGGAAATGAAGCCGCTGGTGTGAAGAGTTCGGCCGAAGAATCGCTGGAGCTTCGGCTTCCAAAGCGTTTGCGATTTGAGTCGGCTTCTGCAGGCCGCGCTCACAGGAAACCTACCCTACGGTCGCCAGTTCCTTGCGTAGCACGGTCCTGAACTCGTCGATCAGACGCAGCTTCCCATCCTCGCGGTAGTGCCAGAAGGTCCAGCCATTACAGGCCGGCAGGCCTTGGGCGAGGGCGCCGATCTTGTGGATCGAGCCGACGATGTCGCCGAGCATGATCGAGCCGTCGACCCGCACGCGCGCCTCGTGACGGCCATTGGCGTCGGTGAGGATGGCGCCGGGCTGCAGCAGCTGGCGTTCGATCACGGTGGCGAAGGGGATGCGCGGTTCGGAGCGTTTCTCGGCCGGCGCCAGCATGGCGGCATCGTCTACCGGCTCGGCGAGGGCGATGCGCTCGCGGGCATAGGCGATATAGTCCGGATCGCGCTCGATACCGACGAAGTGGCGGCCGAGCTTCTTGGCGACGGCGCCGGTGGTACCCGAGCCGAAGAAGGGATCGAGCACGACATCTCCGGGGCGGGACGCCGCCAGCAGGATACGGGCGAGCAGGATTTCCGGCTTCTGGGTGGGATGAGCCTTGCGGCCATCGTCGCCCTTGAGACGTTCAGCGCCGGTGCAGAGCGGGATCAGCCAGTCGGAGCGCATCTGCACATCCTCATTGCCGGCCTTCAGCGCCTCGTAGTTGAAAGTGTAGCGCGAACCCTGGTCGCGCGAGGCCCAGATCAGGGTCTCATGCGCGTTGGTGAAGCGCTTGCCACGGAAGTTCGGCATCGGATTGGACTTGCGCCAGACGATGTCGTTGAGGATCCAGAAGCCGAGATCCTGCAGGCTCGCGCCGACGCGGAAGATGTTGTGATAGGAGCCGATCACCCACAGAGTTGCGTCTGGCTTCATCACGCGCTTGACCGCAGCGAGCCAGGCATTGGTGAAGTCGTCGTAATGGCGGAGCGAGGCGAATTTGTCCCAATCGTCGTCGACGGCGTCGACCATGGAATTGTCGGGACGCTGAAGATCCCCGCCGAGCTGAAGATTATAGGGCGGATCGGCAAAGACGAGATCGACGCTCTGCGCAGGCAGGCGATCGAGGGCTGCGATGCAATCCCCTTCGATGATGGAATCGAGGGGGAGAATCCCGCCCGGCGATGGAGCCGCGCGGGATTCACCTTTCTTCGACCCAGGGCTCATCCGGAGCATTGCCGCTCCGGTACGCGAGATACTCATGGGATACTCACACGCAACGCTACTCGAACTACGAGGGGAATCCTGGGCCCGTTTGGTAAATTCCGCGTTGCCATATCGAGAAAAATTGCGTGCCGGATCGGGACGAGTGTCGTAATTCTTCAGACCATAGCGTTTTACGATCTGCCGGGGTCGCTGGAATCGAAGACGCGTCGAACCACAGAGTGGGAACAAAAAGCGCTTTCGCCTGAACGCGTTTTGCTCTGGGGATGCCAAAAAGCCTGAAACGGGGAAGCCACATGCTCAAGAATATCGATCCGCTGCTCAATGCCGATGTGCTCTACGCCCTCAGGGCCATGGGCCATGGCGATACGGTGGTGATCTGCGACACCAATTTCCCGGCCGATTCGGTGGCCCGCGAGACGGTGCTCGGCGATCTCCTGCGCATCGACGGCGTGAGTGCGGCCCGGGCCGTGCAGGCGGTGCTGTCGGTGATGCCCCTCGACACTTTCGTCGATGATTCCGCCCGCCGCATGGAGATAGTCGGCTCACCCAGTGAAATCCCGCCTGTGCAGCAGGAAGTGCAGGCCGAGATCAACAAGGCCGAAGGCACGCCTTGGCCGATGACCTCGATCGAGCGCATGGAGTTCTACGAACACGCCAAGAAGGCCTATTGCGTGATCACCACTGGCGAACGGCGTTTCTATGGCTGCTTCATCTTCAGGAAAGGCGTAATCGCGCCCTGACACTGGGAGCGCGGACGTCCCTACGACACTCTTCAGAGTGTCGTAGGGACGTCCGCGCTCCCAGCGATATACGCCTTCAAGCGCCCGAATGTCCGCCGGTGATGCCGGCAGGGGCCGTGGGTGTCGATCGCCCTTGTGTGTTCGGCGGTGCCATAGCCCATATGGCGCTCGAAGCCGTAGAGCGGGAATTCGGCGGCGAGCTTCACCATCAGCCGGTCCCGCGTGACCTTGGCGATGATGGAGGCGGCGGAGATCGCCGGCACCAAGGCGTCGCCGTCGATAATGGCGCGGGCGGGCAGGTTCAGGCCATGCGGCACATCCTTGCCGTCGATCTCCACCGTCGTGGGACGCAGCGACAGGCCGCGCACGGCCCGGCGCATGGCATCGAGCGTGGCGCCGCGAATGTTAAGGCGCTCGATCAGGTCGGGGCTCGAAAAGGCCACGGAGACCGCGAGGGCGCTGCGCATGATCTCGACATAGAGTTCTTCGCGCCGGGCAGCCGTGATCACCTTCGAATCAGCCAGTCCCTCCGGCACATTGTCCGGATCCAGGATCACGGCGGCGGCCGATACGGGACCCGCGAGAGGGCCGCGGCCTGCTTCGTCCACGCCGGCAAGAAGTATCTTTGTCATGATCTGCCGTTAGAAGATTCCCCGGACGTGTTCCAGCCCCAAACTGCAATCGCCCGCGCATAATTCGTGACTTGCTTTGTGTCCGGGCCATGTCAGACTGGGGCTTCGTCTCGACAAGTCACAGGAATATTGTCTTTCAACCAGAGAACGGCTGACATCGCCGGGGATAGGTCTGGATGCAGGAACAGCTGAGCGAGGACGAAACCATGGCCGCCGAGCCTTCCGATTATCAGCCGCCCGCCGAGGTTGCTCCGACTCAGGTTCCTCCTGCCTCCAAGACGGGCCTTTTGAACGACCACGTCTTCGAACGGCTCGTCCAGGACGAGGAGGACGTCGTTGGGCTGCTCGCCTATTCGCTCTCCATGCAGAACAAGCGCGACTGGCTGCTCGCCTTCCACAAGGAAGTCGGCCGCGATCCGACGCCAGCCGAACTTGCCGCATACGACATCGGCGAGCGCATCGAGCGGCGCCTGGCGACCTACCGCAAGCTTGCCGAGCACGCCCTTTCGGGCAATGCCTTCTGGGCCTCGGCGACACTGACGCCGGTGAGCGAACTGCCGGGTGCCCCTGCGATCGAGCCCTCGACCCCTACGCCTGCGAAGCACGCCGGCAAGCAGGGCTGGTTCGGAGGCTCGAAACGGTAGTGTTCCCGGGTGCGCGGACATCTTGTCCGCCTTCCTGGAAACGAAACGCCGGGGAAAGAAAAGAGGCGGACAAGATGTCCGCGCACCCGGGAAATATCAAAACAGCGCCAGCTGCTCTCCCACCAGCACCGGGCGTGTGAAGAGATCGGCGCGCAGCTTCAGCCGGCGGGCGTTGATCCCGAGCCTTGCCGCCGCCAGCTCGAAGCGGCGGCCGATGGTCCAGGCATAGGGCCCCGTGCCGGTCATGCGCAGGCCCCACCGGGAATCGTAATCCTTGCCATCCCGGGCTGATTTCATCAGCGAGAAGACGTGCTTCAATGCATCGGGCCGATGCTCCGCCAGCCAGCCGCGCATCAGCTCCGACACCTCGAACGGCATGCGCAGCATGACATAGCCAGCCTCGCGGGCGCCGGCTGCATGGGCTGAATCGAGGATGCGCTCGATCTCGGCATCGTTGATCTTGGGGATGATGGGCGCCACCATCACGGTGACGGGAATGCCGGCATCGGCGAGCTGACGCATCGCCTTGAGGCGCAGCGAGGGCGTCGCCGCCCTGGGTTCGAGCGAGCGGGCGAGCTTGGCGTCCAGCGTCGTTACCGACAGTGCGACCTTGACGAGATCGCGCTTGGCCATGCGCGCGAGAATGTCGATGTCGCGCGTGATCAGCGCCGATTTGGTGACGATCCCGAGTGGATGGCTGGCGCGGTCCAACACCTCCAGAATGGAGCGCGTGATGCGGCGCTCGCGCTCAATCGGCTGGTAGGGATCGGTATTCGTTCCCATGGCGATGGTGCGCACCTCGTAGTTGCGGGCCGACAATTCCTTCTCCAGGAGGGCCGCGGCATTGGGCTTGGCGAACAGCCGGGTCTCGAAGTCGAGACCGGGCGAGAGGCCCATATGCGCGTGGGTCGGCCGGGCGAAGCAATAGACACAGCCATGCTCGCAGCCACGATAGGGGTTGATCGAGCGGTCGAAGGAGATGTCGGGCGAATCATTGAAGGTGATGATCTTGCGCGCCTGCTCGTCCTGCACCTGCGTCTTGATGGCGGGCAGGTCTTCGATCGAGTTCCAGCCATCGTCCTCGATGAAACGAGACAGGCCTTCGAAGCGGCCGCTGGCATTGGAGCCGGCGCCGCGGCCACGCCGCTTGTCGATGTCGACGACGGTGGTACCGAGCGGCATCGCCGAGACAAGAGGGTCCTTGATGATAGGCATGCCCATGGAAGCCTCCGGCAATCCGCATTCTCGAATCAAATCTCTCTGTTCTCATTAGAACAAAAAGAGAACATTGATGCAAGGGTGCCGAAAATGCCGATAATTTACGCAAAAGCGGTAGGCCGGACCTCTGCCGAATTCGCATGGCGCGTGATATGCGGTCGCCTCGAAAATCGTCGCTTTCACCGAATTCCGATCCTTCCATGATCAGTGTCGTCATCGCCGCCAAAGACCAGGAATATCTCCTGGCCGAAACGCTCGCCGCCCTCGTTCCGGCTGCCGCCGATGGCTTCGTGCGCGAGGTGGTGGTGGCCGATGGCGGCTCGTCGGACGGCACGCGCATGGTGGCCGATGCGGTGGGCTGCATGATTGTGGACGGAGAGGCGGAGGCCGGCCTCAAGGCGGCGCGGTCCGATTGGGTGCTGGTGGTGGCGCCGGGGGTGCGCCTGGAAGCCGATTGGTTCCGCGAAGCCGCTATCGCCATGCAGCGCCTGCAGCGAAGCCGCAGCAAGCCCGTGGCGATGCTGTTCCGCGGGGCGATCGACGATTATGGCTGGCAGGCGAGGGGACGCGAACTGGCGCTGAAACTGTCACGTTCCAGCCGCCGCAAACAAGCCGTGCTGGCCCCGCGCAAGTCGCTGCTGGAAGGGCAGAAGCTGGCTGTCTATGCCCTCAGGGCGCGGGCGTTCACGGGGGGGATTACCCTCCCGCCGGAGTGAGACGCTGTGGCTGGGAGCGCGGACATGTTGTCTGCCCGTTGGAATGCCGCGTTGGTTGGATGGGAAAAAGCGGACGAGGACGTCCGCGGTCCCAGCCACCGCGCTTCGCCAGCAAAGACTTTGTCCTGATCAGCGGCTTTCCGTGCTGCAATTTTTGTCAGGAAGGCGCAGTGGCTGGGACCGCGGACGTCCTCGTCCGCTTCTTCCTTTCCACCGAGCGTGCTGTTTCCAAGAGCAGGCGAGACGCCTGCGGTCCCAGGTATTACCGCGTCAGCGTCGCGCCCTGATTGTCGAACACGTGGCAGATCGCAGGATCGATGCGCAGCGGTACGCTCTCGCCGTGATGCACGCGCAGTTGCCCGGCTGCCGCCACCGTGAGGTTCTCGCCGCCTGCGGTGGTCGCGTAGAGCACGGTGCCGCCACCGAGATGCTCGACGAGGTTGATCTTCACGTCCCCCAGAGCCTGGCCCGCTTCGCCGCCGACCTGGATGTGTTCCGGCCGCACGCCGAAGGTCACCGAATCGCCCAACCTGGCGCCGGGGAGCGGGGAGCTGAGGCGCACATTGCGGCCGGCGACCTCGATGGCGTCGCCCGCTCCGGCGAGGCGCGCCGTGAGGAAGTTCATCTTGGGCGAGCCGATGAAGCCGGCTACGAACTGGTTGGCCGGCGCGTTGTAGAGGTCGAGCGGGGCTCCAACCTGCATGATGTTGCCGTCGCGCAGCACCACGATCTTGTCGGCCATGGTCATCGCCTCGACCTGGTCATGGGTGACGTAGATCATGGTGTTGCCGAGGTCCTGGTGAAGTTTGGCGATCTCCACGCGCATCTGCACGCGCAGTTCGGCGTCGAGATTGGAAAGCGGCTCGTCGAACAGGAAGATCTTTGGCTCGCGCACGATGGCGCGGCCAATGGCGACGCGCTGGCGCTGGCCACCGGAAAGAGCCTTAGGCCGTCGCTGCAGATAGGTGTCGATTTTAAGGATCTTGGCCGCCTTCTGCACGCGCTCCTCGATCTCGGCGCGCTTGTAGCCGGCGGTCTCCAGGCCGAAGGCGAGGTTCTTGTAGACGCTCATATGCGGGTAGAGCGCGTAGGACTGGAACACCATGGCGATGCCCCGCTTGGCGGCCGGCACCTCGTTCATGCGCTCGCCGTCGATCAGCAATTCGCCGCCCGAAATCGGCTCGAGGCCGGCGATCATGCGCAGCAAGGTGGACTTGCCGCACCCCGAAGGGCCGACGAAGACGGTGAACTCGCCGGGATCGATGGAAAGGTCGATGCCGTGCACCACCTCCAGCGTTCCGTAGCGCTTCACCACCTTGTTGAGCCTGATGCTGGTAGACATCGCGTCCTCACAATGGTCGGGTCGACCTTACGGCCGACATGCCAAGCAAACGTGGAGTGGCGGTCTCCGACCGCCATCTTTCTTCTCGACAGATGTTTCGTTTCCAGGAATGGCGGTCGGAGACCGCCACTCCACTTCGGCGTCTGTGGGCCAACCGATCATACTCACTCCGCCGCTTCCTTCTCGTCCGGCCGCCAGCCCCGATATTTCGGGTGATCCGGCCCGAGCGGCAAGGCGACATCCCTGCCGGTCTCGGCCGAATGATAGAAGGCCGTCGCCAGCTCCAGCGAGCGGCGGGCATCGGCGACCGTGACAGGGTTCGGCCCGCGGCCATCCAGGGCCTCGTGGAAGGCATCGAGCTGACCGAGATAACGCCGGCCCACCTGCTCGTAGTCCTTGAGCAGGGTCTCGATCTCCGCCGCCACCTCGTCGTTGGCGGGCAGGATCTGCCACGGCTCGTCGCCAGGCGAATAGACCTCGCCGCCGCTCTCGAAGGTGACGTTCTCGAACATCAGGCGCAGCCGGCTGATCTCGTTCTGCGAGCCGAGCGTGGCGCTGAGAGCAACGAGAGCGCCGCTCTCCATCTCGAGCGAGGCAGCGACGCAGTCTTCCACCTCGATGGCGTTCACACGCGTTGTCGCGCGGGCGAAGAGCTTCGACACCGGCCCCATCAGATAGTTGAGCATGTCGTGCTGGTGGATGGCATGGGTCATCAGCACGCCGCCAAGTTCCGTGGCCCATTTGCCGCGCCACTTCACCTCATAATAGGCGGGCGTGCGCTTCCAATGCGTCTCGACCGTGCCGAGATAGGGCTTGCCGGCGATACCGGCCTCGACGATGCGCTTCGCCTTCTGAACGCCATCGCCATAGCGATACTGGAACACCGGCATCAGGAGGCGCCCGCTCTTCTTCTCGGCTTCGGCGAGCAGGTCGACATCAGCGATGGAGCCGGCCAGCGGCTTTTCGCAGACGACATGCTTGCCGGCGGCCAGCGCTTTCATGGAGAGGTCGACATGCGTGGCGGGGGGAGTGCCGAGGTCGATGACATCGATGTCCTCGCGGGCGAGAAGCTCGTCGAAGGAACCGGTGCGGGTGGGCACGCCGAACTCATCGGCCACTGCATGGAGGCGCTCGCTGTTCAGATCGCACACGGCGGCGAGGCGCCAGCGTTCAGGGCGCGGCACGATGCCCTCGACGATGTGGTTGCGGCCGACATTGAGGCCGACCACGGCGATGGACTTGATCTCGCTCATCAGGCTGCCTCCCCGCGCTTCATCTGGATGCCACTGGCCTCGGCGACCTGCTGTGCCCTCAGGGCGATCTCCATGGCCTTGAAGCAGCGCGCCTGTGGCATCGCCGTTTCGGTGCGGTCTCTGATATCGGCGAGGAACTGGCGGCCATAGGGCAGCTCGACGCTGGAGCAGTCGATATGGTGCATGCCCTGGCGGTCGGTGAGGAAGAGGTGGTCGCCGCCCGCCCGGCCAGCGACGTCGATATATTTGCGCAGCTCGATGGTGCCCTCGGTGCCGACGATGAAGAGTCGGCCATCGCCCCAGACCGGCAGGCCGTCCGGCGTGAACCAGTCGATCCGGATGTAGCCGGTAACGCCACCGGGCGTGCGCAGATGGACATCGCCGACATCCTGCAGGCCGGGCTTGTCGGGATTGGCGCGATTGCCGACCGAGGCGGAGAGTACCTCGGCATTATCGGCCCCCGTGAAGAACAGGAACTGCTCGAACTGATGGGCGCCGATATCGACGAGGATGCCGCCATAGCGTTCGCGCTCGAAGAACCAGCCGGGGCGCTGGGCCTTGCGGATGCGATGCGGGCCGAGGCCGGCAATGGTGACGATGTCGCCGATGGCACCGGCTTCCACGAGTTGGCCGGCCTTCACCGTGGCCGGCACCTCGAAATGCTCGGAATAGAGGATGGAGACGATGCGCCCGGTCTCTGCCTGCGCCCGCTTCACCGCAACAAGCTGGTCCATGCTGGTCATGCCCGGCTTGTCGAGCATGACGTCCTTGCCGTGGTGCATGGCCTTGATGGCGATCTCAGCCCGGTCGCCGGGGATGGCGGCGCTGACAATGACCTCGACCTCCGGATCCTCGTAGAGGCGCTTGGCCTCGGCGATGCGCGGGATGTCGGGGTAACGGGCGGCAAAATCGGCGGCGAGATCGTCTTCGAGCGCATGGAAGCCGATGCAGGTGCCGCCGGCCCGGCGCAGGGCTGCGAGTTGGCCGTTGATGTGATCGTGATTGATGCCGTCGATGGCAAATCTTACGGGATTCATATCGATTGTCTCATGATGAAATGTCATTGCACACTTGGTCATCCCAAACGCGATGCGGCGCGAAGCGATGCGTCGCAGATCCGGGACCGATCGCGGAATAATGCGCCAATCTCTTGACGGTCCCGGATCTGCGCCGCATCGCTTCGCGCCGCATCGCGTCCGGGATGACTCCGTGGGCAATTCGCATGGCCATCCCTCCTCAACGCTTCATGCCGGTGGTGGCGATGCCTTCGATCAGGAGGCGCTGGAAGAACAGGAAGATCAGGAAGATCGGGATCAAGGAGAGAATCGACATCGCGAACAGCGCGCCCCAGTCGGAAGCACCGCTGGCATCGACCATCGAGCGCAGGCCGAGCTGCACCGTGTAGGTGTTGATATCGTTGAGATAGATCAGCGGCCCGAAGAAGTCCTCCCAGGTCCAGATGAAGGAGAAGATCGCCGCGGTGGCGAGCACGGGCACCGACAGCGGCAGGATGATCTTCCAATAGATGCGCCAGGCGCTGCAGCCGTCCATCTGGGCGGCCTCGTCGAGTTCACGCGGGAGACCGCGGAAGAATTGCACCATCAGGAAGATGAAGAAGGCGTCCACCGCGAAAAATTTCGGCACGACCAGCGGCAGCCAGGTGTTCACCCAGTGGATATGCTGGAACAGCACATATTGCGGGATCAGCGTGACGTGATACGGCAGCATCAGCGTGCCCAGCATCAGCGCGAACCAGAAGCGCTTGCCGAAGAATTCGAGCCGCGTGAAGGCAAAGGCCGTGACCGAGGCGGCCATGACATTGCCGATGGTCGCCAGCACGGCGATCACCAGGGAGTTGAGGAAGAAGGTGCCGAAACTCACCTGCAGGCCGAACCAGCCCTTGCCATAGGCGTCGACCGAGACCTGGGAGGGGATGAGCGATACCTGGTCGCCGAAGATGTCGTTGGCGGGCCGGAGCGAGCCCGAAAGCATCCACAGGAGCGGATAGAGCATCACGAAGGAGAGGGCGATCAGCACGACGTGCATCAGGGTGGAGCGCAGGATCGAGCGCTCCGGCGTCATGTCGGGGGAGGCATGCGCGGCATCAGTCATCGTAATGCACCCAGTAGCGCGACGTCAGGAAGGAGAAGGCGGTAAAGACGGCGATGATCAGCACCAGGATCCAGGCCAGCGCCGAGGCATAGCCCATGCGGAAATAGCTGAACGCCTCCTGGTAGAGGTAGAGCGTATAGAACAGGGTCGAGTTGATCGGGCCGCCGCTTCCCTCGGAGATGATGAAGGAGGGCGTGAAGGCCTTGAAGGCTTCGATGGTCTGGATGACGAAATTGAAGAACACCACCGGCGTCAGCAGCGGCAGGGTGATTTTGAAGAATTGCCGCGCCTTGGAGGCACCGTCGAGGCTGGCGGCCTCATACATGTCCTGCGGTATCTGGCGCAGGCCCGCCAGAAAGATGATCATGGGCGAGCCGAACTGCCACACCGACAGCACCACCAGCGTGTAGAGCGAATAGCGCGGGTTGGAAATCCAGCTCGGTCCGTTGATGCCGACATAATAGAGCAGGGAATTGACGAGGCCGTCGGCGGCGAAAAGCTGACGCCAGAGCACGGCGATGGCGACGGAGGAGCCGAGCAGCGAGGGCAGATAGAAGACCGCCCGGTAGATCGGCAGGCCGCGTATGCCACGGTTGAAGGCCATGGCGAGCGCCAGCGCGAAGATCAGCTTAAGCGGCACCGAGAGCACCACATAGAGCAGGGTGACTTTCATCGCCGCGGCGAATTTCGGGTCGGCGGTGGCGATGCGGACATAATTGCCCGCACCGATGAAGTTGGGGCTCTGCAAGAGGTCGTAATCGGTGAACGACAGATAGAGCGAGGCCAGCGCCGGCCCGAGCGTCAGGCCAAGAAAGCCGAGCAGCCAGGGCGTCAGGAACAGATAGCCTGCCGCGTTCCGGCTCAGCCACCCTGGCGCGTAAGTCTGCTGCCGGCCTGCCGATGCGACGCTTGCAGAGGGAACGGACATCGCGGTTTACCCCCGCTTGAGGATCGACTCGGCTTCCGTGATGAGTTGCGTGCCGCCATCCTCCGGCGTGGTCGAGCCGAAAGCCACTTCCTGGCTGAGGCGCTGCAGCACGAAGGCAACCTCGCCGGCACCCTTGGGCGGGGAAGGCGGCAGGGGGCTGACATAGGGATCGAGCTTGCCGATATAGTCGACCATCTGCTTGCTGGTCTCATCGAGCGAGGGCGTCACCAGGTCGCGCACCTTGGGCGAGGCCGGCACGCCGCGCTCCACGCCGAGGGCCTTGACGCCTTCGGGCACCTTCACCGTGAAGTTCGCGAGCTTCACCGCCAGTTCCGGCGCCTTGGAGGAGGCAGAGATCGACCACATCTGCGAGGGCTTGTAGTAATGCCCGGGCTTGCCGCCGCTGGTGACGGGATAGGCGGTGATGCTGAGCTTGGTCTTGCTCAGCGCCTGCGCGCCGATGAACTGATTGGCGTGCAGGAAGCTCAGCGCTGCCTTGCCGAGCGCCAGCGGCGAGGTGTCGAGGGTGAGCTTGTCGAGCGCCTGGATGTCGGCGGTGACGCAACCGCCGGCGTCGCGCAGCGCTCCCCACATCTTGAACCAGTCGGCGGCATCCTTGGCGTCGAAGGCGAGCTTGCCGTCATTGTCGTAGAGCGCCTTGCCGCGCTGCCGGAGCCAGAGCTCATAGGCCGGCTCCACGCCGCTGGCATCGCAGGCGGCGTAGAAGTTCCGGCGCTTGTTGCCTTTGGCAAAGGCGGCGCATTTGGAGGCGAAGTCCTCCCAGTTCGTGCCGAGCGTCGGCGGCTCGGCGCCAGCGTCCTGCCAGGCCTGCGCATCATAGGCGACGGCCGAGGAGTTCACGCCGAGATTGATGCCGTAGAGCTTGCCGTCGACGCTGCAGGAATCGAGGTTCGGCTTACCGAAATCAGCAATGTCGAGGCTCTTGCCGAGATACTCGTCGAGCGGGATGATTGCCCCGCGGCGGGCATATTCGAACAGATAGCGGTAATCCATCTGGATCAGGTCGGGCGCGTTCTGGCCGGCGACCTGGGTCGCGAGGCGGGGCCAGTAGTCGCTCCAGCCTGCTGATTCGGTTTTCACATCGACGCCGGCATTGGCGGCCTTGAAGGCATCGACGGCCTTGTTGCTGCGGTCGGCCCGCTCCTGCGAACCCCACCAGAAGGCACGGATCTGTTTGACGTCCTGCGCCCAGGAGGGGCTGCCGAGGAGAGCAGAGGCAGCAAAGCCCACGCCTGCCCCGAGAATGGTACGGCGATTAACGAGATGGTCACTCATCAATTCTCTCCCTGTGTCGGGTCGTTTCCGTGTCTGATCTTCTTCTTGGTATTCTTCGTTGTTCCGTTTGGATGCCAATCCTGCCGGATTGTTTCCAGCCGGACCAGCGCAATCCTTCCCACGCGTCTTCTTCACGAGATGGCGGCAACACCGCTGCCATTCAGAGCTTGTACGCTTTCTTGGCGAGATTGTAGGCGAGATCCGCCGCCACCTCATAAGCTTCATCCTCGTCCAGACGGTGGTCGGCGACGAGGCGGGCGAGGTAGGAGCAGTCGACGCGGCGGGCCATGTCGTGACGGGCGGGTATCGACAGATAGGCCCGGGTGTCGTCGTTGAAGCCCACCGTGTTGTAGAAACCTGCCGTCTCCACCGCGAGTTCGCGCGCCCGGCGCATGCCTTCGGGACTGTCGAGGAACCACCAGGGTGGCCCGAGCTTCAGGGCCGGATAGTGGCCGGCGAGCGGGGCGAGTTCACGGCTGAACACCGTCTCATCGAGCGTGAAGAGGATGACGGTCATGCCGGGCTCGTTGCCGACGGCATCGAGGAGCGGCTTGAGCGCCCGCACATAATCCATGCCCACCGGAATGTCGGCGCCGATATCGGTGCCGAAGCGCTGGAAGAGCAGGGGATTGTGATTGCGGTAGGAGCCGGGATGGATCTGCATCACCAGCCCGTCATCGAGGCTCATGCGCGCCATCTCGGTGAGCATCTGCGCGCGAAAGAGTTCGGCATCCTCCGGCGTGGCCGGCCCGGCGAGCACGCGGGCGAACAGGGCTTCGGCTGCCGCGGTGCCGATATCGGCGGTGCGGGCGCTGGCATGGCCGTGATCGGTCGAGGTGGCGCCCAGCGACTTGAAGAAGGCGCGGCGCTCGCGATGGGCGGCAAGATAACCCTGCCAGGTCGCCGGCTGGCCAGTCATCGCGAGCAATGTTCGCACGCCCTCATGGAAGCCGGCGCGTTCGGGATCGACGACGACATCAGGGCGATAGGCGGGGAGCACGCGGCCTTTCCAGCCGGAGGCCAGGATCTGCTGATGCGACTTCAACTCGTCGATGGCGCTGTCGGTGGTCGAGATGGCCTCGATATTGAAGCGCTCGAACAGGGCTCGTGGCCGGAACTCCGGCGTTCCCAGGGCCTCGGCGATAGTGTCGTAGAGGCGGTCTGCATTGCCCGGGCCCAGGCGTTCGGTGATGCCGAAACAGCGCTCCAGCGAATCTTCAAGCCACAGCCGGCTCGGCGTGCCGCGGAAGAGATACCAGTGACCGGCGAACAGTCGCCAGATCTTGCGCCCATCCGTCTCGACCGGAGCGCCGTCCTTGGCGGGTATGCCAAGGTCCTCCAGCCGCACGCCCTGCGAATAGAGCATACGGGTAACGTAATGGTCGGGCTTGACGAACAAGGTCGCCGGATCGGGGAAGGGCTCATCCTCCGCATACCAACGCGGGTCGGTATGGCCGTGCGGCGAGAGGATCGGCAGGCCGGCAACGCTGTCATAGAGGCGCCGGGCGATGCCCCGGGCACTCGCTTCGATCGGAAAAAGCCGGTCTGGATTCAGTGCCATGCTGGGCGTTGCCCTTTTGTGGGTGGCGTATCCTCTTGACGAAGGCTTTAACACTAAGATACTAGTGTGTCAAAATCTGAAGAGTTCGATCGAAAATTTGCGCGGGGGCCGAGGTTTCGGAGATTTTCGGTCAGGCTGCGATCAAATGGCCCGCTATCGGGCCGATCCGGGGCAGGCCCATGGAGAGCCACGGCGACGATCACGCGCTGGAAATCCTGGTGGCGCGGGGCAAGGCGGCACAATCGGGCCTGCGCCCCTCGATGCGGCGCGTCACCACGGCAACGGCGATCTACAACGATTTGCGCGATGCCATCATCAGCATGCGCCTGGTGCCGGGCACGCCCCTGCAGGAGAAGGCGCTGACGCAGCGTTTCGGCGTGAGCAAGACTCCGATGCGCGAGGCGCTGATCCGCCTCGCCGAGGACGGCCTGGTCGATATCTTTCCGCAGTCGGGCACCTTCGTGTCGCATGTGCCGCTGGCCGAGATCCCTGAATCCACCGTCATCCGACAGTCTCTTGAGGACACGGCGGTGCAGCGCACGGCCGAGATCGCCAATGCCGCCGATATCGCCCGCATCGATGCCATCATTGCCCGCCAGCGCATGCTCGCGGATCTCGGCGACACCGACGCCTTTCACGAGGCGGACGAGGCCTTTCACGAAGTCATCGCGCTGATCGCCGGCTATCCCAACATTCCCCGCCTCTTGCGTCAGGTGAAGGTGCAGATCGACCGGGCGCGCCGGCTGACCCTGCCGGTTGCCGGGCGAATGCACCAGGTCATCGGCGAACATGAACCGATCCGTGATGCCATCGCCCGCCATGATGTCGAGGCGGCCCGCGCCGCCATGAAGACGCATCTGGCCGTCATGCGTCTCGATATCGACCGTCTCAGGCTGGAATATCCCGACTATTTCGTTTGACCGGCACGCCGGGAAACGCCGGAACAAGGGGCGGCGTGCCGATCGCCAAGACCAAGTGAGGAATTTTCAATGACGCAAGCTTTGAAGAACGGCGGCGCCGAGCGCCTCCGCGTGGCCCTGGTCGGCACCGGGCATCGCGGCACCGGCATGTGGGGCAAGGAGTTGCTGGCCGGCTGGCGCGACCGGGCCGAATTCGTCGCCATCTGCGATCTCAACGAAGTGCGCGCGGCCCATGCCCGCAACGCGATCGGCACGAATGCGCCAATCTATACCGACGTTGACGCCATGCTGGCAGCGGCAAAGCCCGAGATCGTCATCGTCTGCAGCCGTGACGACACCCATGACGAGATCATCGTCAAGGCGCTGGAAGCGGGCTGCCGCGTCATAACCGAAAAGCCGATGACGACGACACCCGAAAAATGCCGGCGCATCCTCGAGGCCGAGATCCGCACCGGCAATACCGTCGACGTCACCTTCAACTACCGATTTGCACCGACGGCGGCGCGCATCAAGCAATTGCTGCTCGCCGAGGCGATCGGCACGGTGACCTCGGTCGATTTCCACTGGTATCTCGACACCCAGCATGGCGCCGATTATTTCCGCCGCTGGCATGCCATGGAGAAGAATTCGGGCAGCCTGTTCGTGCACAAGTCGACCCACCATTTCGACCTCCTGAACTGGTACCTGGAATCGACCGCCCGCGAAGTGTCAGCCTTCGGCACGCAACGCAATTACGGTCGCAACGGCCCCTTCCGCGGCGAGCGCTGCCAGACCTGTAGCCATGCGCGCGATTGCGACTTCTATCTCGACATGAGCAAGGATGAATGGCTCACCATGCTCTATGAAGAGCCCTCGAAGGAGGACGGCTATTTTCGCGACGGCTGCGTCTATCGCGAGGACATCGACATCCCCGATACCATGACGGCGATGCTGCGCTATGAGAACGATGTAATCGTCTCCTATTCGCTCAACACCTTCATGCCGGTCGAGGGCTACCACCTTGCCTTCAACGGCACCAAGGGCCGCATCGAGATCCGGCAATATGAGCGCCAGGCCTTCGACGCGCCGGACTATGACGAGATCCTGCTGATGCACAATTTCGGCAAGGTGGAGCGCATCAGGGTGCCGCATGCGGGCGGCGGCCATTTCGGCGGTGACGACCGCCTGCGCGACATGCTGTTCCGCGAGGGCACCGCCGATCCCCTCGGCCAGCGCGCCGGAGCTTTGGCCGGTGCAATGTCGATGCTCTGCGGCGCGGCTGCGGTGGCCAGCATGAAAGCGGGAAGGCCGGTGAAGCTGGCGGAATTGGGCGGATTGCCGAAGGTTGAGCTGGCGTGACCGGTCGCCTTCAGGAAATCGCTTTATAGATAGGTCTATATATAGTACGATTTTTGGTATCAGGTATGGCTCTGATTGCGGAGAGCATCATGCAGCGTGTCGAAGCCGCGGTGGCAGTGAGCGTTTCGGATTTGAAGAAGAGTCCGACCGGGGTGATGGAAGAGGCGCAGGGCGAAGCCGTGGCCGTGCTCAACCATAACCGGATCATGGCGTATATGGTGCCCGCCGATCTATACGAGTCGATGCTTGAACGGCTGGATGATCTCTATCTCGCTGAGCTCGTGAAAGCGCGTTCTGGTGAGAAGGGCGAGCCCGTCGACATCGATGCCCTTTGATCTCCAATTCCTGCCTTCAGCCAGGAGGGAATGGGACAAGCTCGGCGCAACGATCCGGCAGCAATTCGTGAAGAAATTGCGGGAACGGCTGGAGGTGCCGCGGGTGCCAAGCTCCGCGCTGCACGGGATGCCGGATCATTACAAGATCAAGCTGAGACAGCTTGGCTATCGTCTCGTCTATCGGGTCGAAGACATGACCGTCACCGTCTTGGTAGTGGCGGTTGGCAAGCGGGAGCGGGGCGATGTCTACAGCGCGGCCAGAGAGCGAAGGTGATGCTGGCAGCGTGGATGTCCCAACGACACTCTCTTGAGTGTCGTAGGGGCGTCCGCGCTCCCAGGTTACAACTGCGCCGAGTTGAATGTGTTGCAGGCGTTGATCTGCCCGCTCTTCAGGCCGGTGGTGAACCAGCGCTGGCGCTGGGCCGAGGTGCCGTGGGTGAAGCTGTCGGGCACGACATAGCCCTGGGCCTTCTTCTGCAGCATGTCGTCGCCGATGGCCTGGGCCGTCTGCAGCGCGCCCTCCACGTCGCCTTGCTCGATGAACTTGAAGTTCTGCTGGGTGCGGTTGGCCCACACGCCGGCCAGGCAGTCGGCCTGGAGTTCGAGGCGAACCGAGAGGGCGTTGGCGCCGGCATCGTCGGTCTGTTGCTGGGCCTGGTGCACCTTGGGCAGAATGCCGAGCAGATCCTGGACGTGATGGCCGACTTCATGCGCGATCACATAAGCCTGCGCAAAGGCGCAGGCGCCCTGGCCGGCCGGGCAGGCGTTGAAGCGGTTGCGCATCTCGTCGAAGAACTCGGTGTCGAGATAGACCTTCTTGTCATTGGGACAGTAGAATGGACCCATGGCCGATTGGGCCGTGCCGCAAGCCGAACTGGTGACGCCGCTGAACAGCACGAGTTCGGTGGGCGTATAGCTGCGTCCGCCGGCCTGCTCCTTGAACAGCTCCGTCCAGGTGTCTTCGGTGGAGCCCAGGATCTTGCGCACGAACTGGCCCGAGGCATCGTCGGCCCCGCCGCCGGCGGTCTGCCTCGAGGGCTGCTGTTGCTGCTGGACCTGAGGCTGGCCACCGCCGCTCAGACTCTGCAGGGCATTCATCGCCGCATCCGGGCCGACCAGGAAATAGAGCGCCGCCACGATCACCAGGCCGCCGAGCCCGATGCCACCGCGTCCGCCTGGAAAACCACCGCCGCCACCGCCCAAACCGCCGCCGTCACCACGGCGATCCTCGACATTGTCGGAGGCGCGCATATCGTCGAGCTTCATGGCCCTGTCTCCTGATCCCTCCATGCCGGCCGCCTCGCGGTCCTGCATGCTTGTTCGTTCCAGCCGCTCAAGGCTTAGCTGTAAACCTAGGGTTTCGCAAAGCCCGTTGCCAGTGTCCCAATATGTACTTCCGTAAGGAAAATAAGTTTTCCTCAATCGCGGAAATCAACGTTGTTCGAGAGCGGCCCTGATGGCGCGAAAATCGCGCCAGGCCAGGCGTTTCTGGACAGGCTGGCGCAGCAGATAGGCCGGATGCAAGGTTGCCATTGCTCGAATGCGGCGGCCGCCGATCTCGTGCTCCAGCCAGCGCCCGCGCAGCTTCAGGATGCCGTCGGTAACGCCGAGCAGGGACTGCGCGCTGCGGGCGCCCAGGCACACGAGAATCTTCGGATCGACCAGCTCGATCTGCCGCTCGATGAAGGGACGGCAGATCGTCGTTTCCTGCGGCGTCGGATCGCGGTTACCAGGCGGGCGCCAAGGCACGACATTGGCGATATAGGCCCGGGTGCGGTCGAGGCCGATGGCCGCCAGCATGCGGTCGAGCAACTGGCCGGAACGTCCGACAAAGGGCTTGCCCTGGATGTCCTCGTCACGCCCCGGTGCTTCGCCGACGAACATGAGGTCGGCGTCCGGCGCACCATCGGCGAAGACGAGGCGGCTCGCCGTCGCCCTCAGCGCACAGCCCTCGAAACGGTCGAGGATCTCGCGCAATTCGTCCAGCGTCCGAGCGCTGCGGGCCTGTTCGCGGGCCGCCAGCTCGACGGCATCGGGCGTGGCGGTCAGCAGGGCAGCGGCGGGCGCGGCGAGTCGCGGTGGTGCCACCGCGGGCCCCGTCGGGCGGGGCGCCTCTGCCGCGCGGGCCGTGGCGGGAGACGAGCGAGCGGGAACCGCGCTTTCGGCGAAGCGGTCGACCGGTTCATCCGCCGTGGTCGTGTCAACGCCCATGTCGGCATACCAGCGCAGCAGCGCGACGACTTCTTCCGGCGGGATGGGCAGTGACATCATGCTTGAAGGATAGAACAAAGCCGTGCCGGTTTGAACCGTCTTGTGCGTAACGTTAACCCCCCATCAAGGTTAATGCATCATCAATGGGCTCACTGTTTCGCCTTGCGGTCCCAACTCGTGAGCTCCGTGGATGTTTCTGCGCCGGCCTGTCGTCATCGCCCTGCTGCTCTGTGCCGGCGCGACAAGTGCGATGATCTATCGCCGTTGCACGGCCATTCAGACTGATCCCACCGTCACCGCCAGCATTCATAGTGCGCTCGACAGGCCCGTCGGCCTGTTCGGCGTGCGCTCGGCACGTGTCGTCGAGGCCGGCCTGTTCGGCATGCCGCAGCTCAGCCTCGCGGATATGAGTGCGGCGCCGCAATCCAGGGATGGCGGCAACGGCTTCTTCCTGCGCGCCACGCCGGCCTCACTGGTGCTGACGCCGAGCGGCGACGACCTTACCGGCCCCGCCGCCGATGGCGGCCCTCCCAGCGCGCCCATCCATGACGGCATGAAGAAGAATGCCGAGGGCTGGCCGACCGTGATGCGCGCCGCCAAGGGCGACCTCAATCCCGACCGCGGGCCGGTGGAGAATGCCGCCTATATGGCCTATGGCGCCGACATCTTCTTCATGCCGCGTCGTGGGGCGAGGCCGATGGCGCGTATGTCCCGCAAGCTCCAGCCGCCGGCGACGGCGGAAGGGCTGCAGCAGTTCCGCCTGGCCCGGCTGAATTCCATCGTCGCTACCCGCATGGCCGAAAGGCTGATGACGGCCGACCTCGATCTCGGCGGCAGCGATGGCGCAGTGCCGCTCGATCATTCGCTGGCGCCGACGGGGGGCACATCGCCGGCCGCCAGCCGCCCGGACCTCGCCGGCCTCAACAGCGCCACCACGCGCTCGGACGAGACGGCGCCGGTTGAGCTGGCGATGGCCGATCCCGCCGTCACGCAGCCCACTGTCACCCTCGCCAGCGTGCAGCCGACGACACCGGACGACGCCCAGGCCCTGCCGGATATCGGCGACGACGAAGGCCTGACGGAGGCCCAGAAGAAATCGCGCATCGCCGGCTTGCCCGGCTTCGACGACGGCAAACCGCGCCCGCTCGACCTGCCGCCCGTCGCTTTCACCAAGGGCCAGATCTGTCTTGCCACCGCCATCTATTTCGAGGCGCGCGGTGAAAGCCGGGAAGGGCAGGTGGCCGTGGCCCAGGTGGTCATCAACCGCTTGCGCTCGCCCTTCTATCCCAATAATATCTGCGACGTCGTCTATCAGGGCGCCAGCAACCGTCGCTATGGCGGCTGCCAGTTCTCCTTCGCCTGCGATCTCACGGCAGACCGGGTCACCGAGAAGGAGCCCTGGGAGCAGGCCCTCGTCATCGCCGAGCGTGTGATGAACGCCAAGGACTGGATCCCCGAGGTCGGCAACGCGACACACTACCACGCCAATTATGTCCGCCCGCGCTGGGTGCGCGACATGACGGAGAAGGACAAGATCGGCAAGCACATTTTCTATCGCGTGAAATGGTGGGCGTGACATTTCCGGTGTGATGGCAGGTTGATCTGTCCGCATCCACAGGTTGTGTAACCAGCAGCATACAAAAGCCCTCGATTCCGGCATAAGCAGAATTATGTCCGACGATGATATGCTGATCCTGCTGGTTGTTCTCGTGGCGCTCGCCCTCCCGCTGCTGGCGATCGCGAGCTTCGTCATGGCGCTCGGGCTGAAGCGGCGTGTTCGGCAATTGGAAGATCAAGTCGAGCAGTTGCGGTCCCAGCATTGGGCGGTGCAGGCGACAGAGAAGCCCTCAACCGCGGACACGCTGCTCGAGCCGCCGATCCCGGTTCCAGCAGCAACCGTTCCGCCGCCGGACACGCCGAAGGCGACCCCGACACCGGAATCGCAACCCGTCACCCCAGTTCCGCCCGTCGTGCCGCCAAGGCACACAATGGAGGGGGAGGAAGACGACATTCCCGCTCTGTCGCCTCCGATCGCCGCCCGGCAAGCTGCGCCTGCACGCACGTCGATCAGCCTCGAGGAGCGTCTCGGCACGCGCTGGGCGGTCTGGGTCGGCGGCGTGGCGCTGGCGCTCGGCGGAGCATTCCTGGTGCGCTACGCCGTCGAGGAGGACCTGATCGGCCCGGCCGCCCGTATCGTCGCAGGTCTCCTCTTTGCGCTCGCTCTCATCGCTGGGGGCGAATATCTGCGCCGCCGCCCTGTCGGTCCCGCCGGGAGCGGAGCCGCTTATATTCCCGGCGTGGTCACGGCGGCCGGCACGGTGGCACTGTTCGCCACTATTTATGCGGCCTATGCGGTGTATGGTTTCCTCAGCCCGGCCCAGGCTTTCATCCTGCTCGGGGCAGTCGGCGTCGGTACCATGTATGCGGCAGCCCTCCACGGACCAGGGCTCGCCGGTCTCGGCCTTGTCGGCGCCTATGGCACGCCTTTGCTGGTCTCCACCAGCCAGCCGAGCCCGTGGGCCCTGGCGCTTTTCGTGCTGGTGGTAACGGCCGCCGCCTTCGTGCTGTCGCGCGCCCGTCTCTGGCGCTGGCTGGCGGTGACGGCCACCGTGGCGGCGCTGCTCTACGGCGCCCTACTGATCAACATGATGGGGGAAGATCCGAGCCCGGTGGTCGCCTTCACCCTGGTGCTGGCGCTCCTGATCGGCGCCGTCCTGATCTATGAACCCCATCGCGGCAGGGCCTATCAGAGCTTCGATTGGGTGGGCGCGGGAGCGCTGGCCGGACTTGCGGTACTGGCACTGGCCTTTGCCAATGGCGATTTTTTCTCCCAGGCCTCGCTGGCGACGCTGCTGATCGTGGTGGCGGTGGCGCTTGCCAGCGCTCTTGCCTTTGACGCGATGGCTCCCGCCGCCGTGATCGCCGGCATTGCTGCCGTCGCCTGCCTGTGGATCTGGCCGATCGACAGCCAGCTTGCCGCCGAGCCGGTGATGCTGGTTCCCGGACATCTCTATCTGCCCTTCCTGATGCCGGATGCGCTGCAGGCCTATCTGGAAATGGCGATCATTCCTGCCGCGGCCTTGTTCACGGCGACGACACTGAGCCTGACGCGCCAGCCGCGGGCGCTGCAGCCGGCTTTCGCCCTGGCACTGGCCGGCGCGGGGGCACCGATTTTCGCCCTGGCGACCGCCTATCTACGCATCGAAAGCTTCCGGGAAAGCCTGCCCTTTGGCGCCGTGGCGGCGGGGCTCGCGCTGCTGTTCGCTTTCACCACCGAGCGCTTCCTGCGGCTCGAAGGGCGGACCGCGCCCGCGGGCCCCGGTGTGGCGATGCCGGGCGCAGGCTCGTCTTTGCATGCCATCGCAAGCTGTAGCGCAGTGGCGCTGACGCTGACATTCCTGATTGCGGATTCGCCGCTTACGCTTGCTTTCGCCCTGTCAGCGCTCGGCGCCGCCTGGGTGTCGACGCTGCGGCCGCTGCCGGCCCTGCGCTGGTGCGCTGCCGGCTTCGTGCTGCTCGTCCTTGGCCGCCTCGGCGGCGCCTGGATGCTGGCGGGCGGGGCCCTCGATGGCTTTCCCGGCTGGCAGGACATCGCGCTGCGCTATGCCATTCCGGCGGTGGTGATCTATGGCGGCGGCGTGTGGCTGCGGCGAAGCCGTGTTGATACCCCCGCGGTCATCCTCGACTTCGGTGCCATCCTCCTCGCGGCCACTGCGGCGGTTCTTGCGATCCGCCTCGGCGTGCGCGGCCCGGAAGGGGCCCTGCATCCCGAAATGAGCCTGGCGGAGGCCGGCCTCTACTGTGTGCTTGCCTTCCTGGTGGCCGGGGTGCTGGTCTATCGCTCCGCCTCGACAAGCAGCCCTGTTTACCGTCTGGCGGCGCCTGTCGTCACCATTGCAGGGCTTTGCGCGACCCTGGTCGGGCCGCTGATAACGGCCAATCCGCAGGTGAGCGACATGCCTGTCGCCGGAGGCATTCTCTTCAACGCGTTGCTGCCCGGCTATGTGCTGCCAGGCCTCGCTGCTGTAGGCGCGGCTCTCGCCTGGCGCTGGTACGGGCAGGGCGTTGGTCCCAATATTGACAAGGCGATCTTCCGCACGCTGTGCGGCGTCACCGCTTTCGTGCTCGGCTTCATCTATGTCACGCTGGAGGTGCGCAAGATCTTCACCGGCGGCGTGCCGGGGATTGAGGCCCAGTCATCGCCGGAAAACTGGGGCTACACCATTGCCTGGCTGCTTTATGGCATCGCCCTGCTTGCAGTCGGCATATGGGCAAAGGCGATGCCGATCCGTCTCGCCTCGGCCATCGTCATCATGCTGGCGGTGATCAAGGCCTTCCTGTTCGACCTATCTGAACTCGAAGGCATCTGGCGAGCGCTCTCGTTCATTGGGCTCGGCGTGGCGCTGATCGGCATCGGGCTGGTCTATCAACGCCTGCTGTTTGGAAAAGGAATGGCGGTCTCCGACCGCCAATCTTGAGGCAGAGCAGCCACTGGATGAGGGAAAAGGCGGTCGGAGACCGCCACTCCGTCATAGCGTCAGTGCAAACGGCACGCCCTCGAAGCAATCCTCGCCGCGGCCGATCGAATCGATGGCGGCGATCATGCGGCCGTCGCGCTTGAGCCGGGCATCGGCGAGGGCCACGATGCGCTTGTTCGGCGTCGCTGTCGGCGAGAGCCGACGGATGGTCTGGGCCAGTTCCATTTCGTCGAGATGGGGATTGAGGGCGCAGGCCGTGGTGAAGGCAGCGGCCGTGGAGCGGCTGACGCCGGCATAGCAATGCACCACCAGCGGCGTCTCCTGGTCCCAGGCGTTGACGAAGCGCAGCAATTGCGAGAGGTGGTCTTCGCCCGGCAGGATCTGTCCATCAGCCATCTCGATGATGTCATTCATGCCGAGGAAGAGATGCATCTTCTCCTCGACCGTGGCAGGCCTGATCACCTTGGTGCCGACATTGAGCAATGTCAGGATCTGTCGGGCGCCGGTGGCCATCACAGTGGCGTCGAGCAGGGAGAGCGAACAGACGTTGATTTGCATGAGAGCGCTTTACCTTCAGATCGCATCACCAAGAATCGAAAAATTCTTTTGATACCAACGAGTTGATATGCAGATCCGCTCCCGCCTGAATGCATTTTTGCTTTAGCTTACCGAAAAATCTGGACAAATCGATCAAGAAAAATCTGTTGGGCCTCGGAGGCGGGCAAGGGCACCAGCCTGACCGCATCCATCGGCCTCGGCAGCGGGCGTGGATCGCCGAAGATGCGGCAGGATTCCTCGATGCCGAAGCCGGCGAGCTGCGTCGCCTCCAGGAAGGCCGCGACCTTGTCGGCCTTCTTGGTGAGCGTCTTGATCGCCGCAGGCGTCACCGCCGGCAGGCCGAAGCGCAGATGGATGGCGCCAAGCAGGCGTGCCTCCACTCCCTTGTAACTCTCGCCAATAACCGCCTTGAAGGGCGAGATCATGTCGCCGATCACATATTCGGGCGCGTCGTGGAGCAATACCATCAGCCGTGTGGCCTCGGGCAGCTCCGGCTCCATGGCATCGAGCACGTCGAGCACCAGCACGCTGTGCTGCGCCACCGAGAAGATGGCGTTGCCGCTGGTCTGGCCGTTCCAGCGCGCGACGCGGGCAAGGCCGTGGGCAATGTCTTCGATCTCGACGTCGAGCGGGGAGGGATCGAGCAAATCGAGCCGACGTCCCGACAGCATGCGCTGCCAGGCCCTGTGCTTGGTTGTAACCTTGTCGCGCGCCATGGTCAGCCCGGATGTCCCTTGCGCCCGAGCTCGGCACATTCGGCGTGACGGAAACAGTCGACGAGATGGTCGTTCGCCATGCCCACCGCCTGCATGAAGGCGTAGACGATGGTGGGGCCGACGAATTTGAAGCCGCGGGCCTTCAGATCCTTGGAAATCGTCTGGGAGAGCGGCGTTTCGGCCGGCACATCGCCGATCGCCCGAGGCGTGTTCTGTATCGGCTTGCCATCCAGGAAGTTCCACAGATACCGCGAGAAGCCCTGCTTCTCCTCGATCTCGAGCCACAGCCTGGCGCCAATGATGGTGCCCTCGACCTTGGCCTTGTTGCGGATGATACCGGGGTCGGCCATCAGCGCCGCGACCTTCTCGGGACCGTAATGCACGATCCTGCCGGGCTCGAAACCGTCGAAGACCTCGCGGAAGCGTTCGCGTTTGCGCAGGATGGTGATCCAGGACAGGCCAGCCTGGAAACCGTCGAGGATCAGCTTCTCGTAGAGCGCGCGGCCGTCATATTCGGGCACCCCCCATTCCTGGTCGTGATAGGCGACATAGAAGGGATCGGTGCCCGGCCAGGGGCAACGCCACTTGCCGTCGTCGTGAAGGATGGCTGTTCGTTCCATCGCCTCTCTTTGCCACGTGGACGATGACTCGGGAAGGGGGCGCGAGCGGGTCAATCGACACCACCCTGCCTGGCATCCTCCTCCTGCGGCGTGGGGATAAAATAGAACGAATATTGACTTTCGTTTGCTCCCATGCTCTATTCCGTAACGGAATAAGGCGTCAGCGGCCGGCGTGTGTACAACCCGGCCCCGAACCCCTCCATCCACCCTGAGAGCCTATCCAGGCGATAGGCTCAAGCGGCGGTCCTGCTTCCTTCGAAGCCGGCCTCCAGGGGTGACGAGCGGGACAGACGGGATCGGCACGCCATGGAAGTGCCCTGTGATCCCCGGACGGAGCGTGAAGGGCTTGAACCCGGCAACGCCTTCGTCCCTCCTCCCGCCGATGCGGTGAAGACGGCTGCTGCCACCGTCCGGCCAGGACGGACGTCGCTCAGCCCCTTTGCCGAGCCGGCTGGGCCGGGTTCGGATGGTCCGTGCCATTCGCTCCAGGCTCGCCTCCGCCCCTCAGAAGGCGGAAAAACGGGTGGCTTGCGCGCCTTGTCAGCGTGTGGGGCTGCCGGAACGGGGCGATGGTGGCCTGCACCGACAGTGCGGCCTGCATCTTCCATGATTATGCTTTCACGGCTGCCCCGCAGCCGCCATCGCCCGGTCTCCTCATCAACCCAGCCGGACAGGGCGTGGGAACGCGAGCGCTTGCGCATGGCGGTGAGAAGGCGGTGGAGGCGAGAGAGTCTGATGATTGGGAAGCGTTAAAAAATCAATGAATCGGCAAGCCGATGTTCAGAGAGCGGGAAAGGCGCGGAAGCGTCGCGCTGGAAGCACTTGTTTTCCCTTATGACAGCTTCTGCGGTTCCATGCCGGTCTGAAGTCCGGCGCACCGCGGCACCATTGCCACTCCGCTCCCAGCCCCTATATCAGCCTGACCTTCCTCATTTCATTCCGCAGTTTTTCATGACCCCGATTTCGCTTCTCGATCTTTCGCCCGTCTCGGTCGGCAGCACGCCCGGCCAGGCCCTCAACAACTCGCGCGAACTGGCCCGTCATGCCGAGAAGCTCGGCTACAGGCGTTTCTGGATGGCCGAGCATCACAACATGCCGGGCATCGCCAGCGCGGCGACGGCGGTGGCGCTGGCCCACGTCGCCGAGGGTACGAAGACCATCCGCCTCGGTTCGGGCGGCGTCATGCTGCCCAACCATGCGCCCTTGATGGTGGCGGAAGCCTTCGGCACGCTGGCCGCGCTTTATCCTGGCCGCATCGATCTCGGCGTCGGCCGCGCGCCGGGCACAGACCAGATCACAGCCCATGCGCTCCGGCGCAATCTCAATGCCGATATCGACGCTTTCCCGCGCGATGTCGTCGAGCTGATGAGCTATTTCCGCCCCGCCGAGCCCGAGCAGCGCGTGCAGGCCGTGCCGGGGGCCGGCCTCGATGTGCCGATCTGGATCCTGGGGTCGAGCCTGTTCGGCGCCCAGCTTGCCGCCATGCTGGGCCTGCCCTTCGGTTTCGCTTCGCATTTCGCCGCCGCGGACCTCGAAGGCGCCGTCGAGATCTATCGCCGCCGCTTCGAGCCCTCCGAACATCTCGACAAGCCCTATGTGATGCTTGGGCTCAATGTCGTGGCGGCCGAGACGGACGAGGAGGCGAAATTCCTGCAGAGCACGCGGCTGCAGTCTTTCGTCAACCTGCGCACCGGCAGGCCCGGTCAGATCCCGCCGCCGGTGGAGAATTACGAAGAGACGCTCGATGCCGTCGGCCAGGCCGTGCTGCGCCAGAGCCGCTTCTCCTCCGTGGTCGGCTCGCCCCGGACCGTGAAGGCAGGGCTCGACGAGTTCATTGCGCGAACCGGCGCCGACGAGGTCATCGCCACCAGCATGATCTACGATTTTCGAAAGAGCCTGCGCTCCTATGAAATCCTCGCCGAGGTGGCGATCGCGCCGGCCTATACGAGCGTATCGTAGAGGCTGAGCGCCCAGGCGATCTCGTAGACCAGCGCCACCGCGGCGTAGGCGAGCTGGAAACGCTGGTTCTGAATCAGGATCGCCAGGATGCTGGCAATCACATAGAACACCATCCGCACCCAATATTCGGGCCCGAGCGACTGTACATAGGCCGGGCCCTTGATGAAGGTGTCGATAATGTCGAGCAGGAAGGTGCCGATCAGGATGCCGAAGAACCAGGCCCGGCGGGACATGAAGTAGTCCGAAAAACCCTTGTACTCGTACATGGTATCCGGGAAGAGCATCGTGCACAGGAAGAAGAACACGCTCGCATAGAAGGCCGCGAAACAATAGAGCACGAAGGTCCATTGCACGGTGGCGAGCCGGAATTCCCACCACCAGAAATGGATCACATAAACAAGCATGAAGAAGGTCCAGACGAGATGGACCGGGTAGATCTTCTGCTGGCGCGGATGCTGGACGAAGCGGGCGAGGCCGGTGAGCAGGCGGCCGATGCTGAGGCCGACGATGATGCTGATGACGGTGCGGACATGAGTGAAGATGTTCGGATCGATCGCCGGCGCCTGGTCCATGGCTGCTTCCCCCGCCTCATGTCGCAACGTCCGCCCGTCGCCATGAACGGGAGAGGCGTGAATATGCTCGGCTTGTCCACCGAGCGCAAATGGGACGCCGGTCTCACATGGCTTTGCCGGGTGGATAGGGCGTCACTCCCACAACCAAATCTCCGGTTCGGCGGGGTCGTGTGTCCCTATAAGCCTTGCTTGTGAGCGGGACCGCCGGGATCGTGGCGTTTGCGTCCGTCTTCCTCAGGCGCTGACCTTGTGGTCGAGAGCGCCCGCGCGCCACCAATCCGGCTTGACCACCGCAAGCCCGATCTCGCCGGTGGCCAGGACTTTGCCCTTGTCGGCGCCTTCCTCCACCCGGTCGAGCCGCAGCAGGGCGAGGCCGTGCGAGCCGGCGGAGGAGCCAAGCGTACCGGCGGGCTTGTCACCGATGCGGATCTCGGCGCCTGTGGCGGGCAGGGAAGACGTGGCCGTCACCGGCACGATGCGGGTGCGGGCGGTGCCGCGATGCTGCATGCGGCTGACGACCTCCTGGCCGACATAGCAGCCCTTCTTGAAATCGACGCCATCGAGCATATCCATCAGCGCCTCATGCGGGAAAGTATCGCCGAAGGCGAAATCCTTGCCGCCTTCGGGAATGCCGAGGCTGATGCGGCGGGCGTGATAGGCGGCCATGGCGGCTTCATCCACAACCCCAGCTTCCGGCAGCAGGATCCGCTGGCCAAGACCGGGGTGACGAGGATCGGCAAAAGCAATGGCTCCGGCTTCGGGGGCGATCCCCGGAGGGAGCGCCGCATGCACGCTCCAGCCTTCCGACAGGTCCTCCACGGCAACCTTGGCACGCAGCCTGTAGAAATTCAGCCGCTTGGCGAAATCACCCGCCCTGGTGCGGTCCGTATCGAGATAGAGACGGCCGTCCTCGTCCGTGGTGGCCAGGAAATCGAACAGGATCTTGCCTTGCGGCGTCAGCAGCGCGCCCCAGCGTCCCCCGCCCGGTTTGAGACCGGCAATGTCGCAGGTGACGAGGTTGGCGAGCCAGGAGCGCGCATCCTCGCCGCTGAGGCGGAGCACGGCACGGTCGGGCAAATGGATCATCGCTGGCGGTCCTCTTGGGCTCCCCCTATATGGCAATCTCCGTGCGCGCCGTGAAGGGGCGGCCAATTGGCGATTGAAACCCAAGGCGCTCTGGGGGAGAAGGGGGCGGTTGTTTTCAGGAGCCGATCGTGACGCAGACCTTCGACCGCATCTTCAGGCATGGCGAAATCGTCAACCATGATGGCCGGCACCAGGGCGATGTGGGCGTCAAAGATGGGCACATCACGGCGCTGGGCGATCTCTCTCGGGCCAGCGCCGGAGAGGTCGTCGACTGTACCGGCCTCACCATCCTGCCCGGCGTGATCGACAGCCAGGTGCATTTCCGCGAACCGGGGCCGACCCACAAGGAAGACCTCGAATCAGGCTCGCGTGCCGCGGTGATGGGCGGCGTCACCGCGGTTTTCGAGATGCCGAACACCGATCCGCTCACCATCTCGCCCGAGACGCTGGCCGACAAGGTCAAGCGCGGGCAGCATCGCATGCATTGCGATTTCGCCTTCTGGGTGGGCGGCACGCGCGAGAACGCTCGGCATGTCGGCGAGCTCGAGCGCCTGCCGGCAGCGGCCGGCATCAAAGTCTTCATGGGCTCGTCCACCGGCTCGCTGCTTGTGGAGGACGACGAGGGCGTGCGCGAGATCCTCCGGCACACCCGCCGCCGCGCCGCCTTCCATTCGGAGGACGAGTATCGCTTGCGCGAACGGCGGGGCCTGCGCGTGCCCGGAGATGCCTCCTCCCATCCGGTCTGGCGCGATGTCGAGGCCGCGCTCAACTGCACGCGCCGGCTCGTCGGCATCGCCGAGGAAACGGGAGCGCCCATCCATGTCCTGCACATCTCGACGGCCGAAGAGATCCCCTTCCTGGCCGAGCACAAGCGCCTGGTGACCTGCGAGGCGACGCCGCATCACCTGACGCTCGCCGGCCCCGAAGCCTATGAGAAGCTCGGCACGCTGGTACAGATGAACCCGCCGGTGCGCGACGCCCACGCCCGCAACGGCGTCTGGCACGGCGTGCAGCAGGGCATTGTCGACGTGCTCGGCTCCGACCATGCGCCGCACACGCTGGAGGAAAAGGCCAAGCCCTATCCCGATTCGCCGTCGGGCATGGCCGGCGTGCAGACCCTGGTGCCCCTGATGCTCGACCATGTGAACAAGGGCCGGCTAAGCCTGGAGCGGTTCGTCGATCTCTCCAGCCATGGCCCGAACCGCATCTTCGGCATCGCGGGCAAGGGCCGCATCGCCGTAGGCTATGACGCTGATCTTACCATCGTCGACATGAAGCGCCGGGAGACCATCCTCAACCAATGGATCGCCTCAAAATGCGGCTGGACGCCCTATGAGGGGATGACGGTCACAGGCTGGCCCGTGGGCACCATCGTGCGCGGGGCGAGGGTGATGTGGGAAGGCTCGCTCGACGAGCATTCGCGCGGCGAGCCGGTGAAGTTCTGGACGGCGTGACCTGGGAGCGCGGACGTCTCGTCCGCTCTTCCTCTGTCCTGGAATGCCTCGCTTCCAAGAGCGGACGAGACGTCCGCGCCCCCAAGGTCACCGCCGCTTCAACACCCACCCCAGCGCGATGCCCGCCAGCAATCCGATCAGATGAGCGGTGAAGCTGATCTGCGGCAGGGCGAGATCGATGCCGGCCTGCAGCACCAGCACCAGCCCTACCATGCTCAGGTTGCGCCGGTCTGCCACCGTGCGGGTGGCAAGGAAATCAGTCAGGCGCTGCAGGGCGATGGCGCCAAGCAGGGCGAAGATCGCGCCCGAGGCGCCGACGAGTAGATTCGGCTCGGTGAGGCCGGCCGCAGTCAGGCCGACCACACCGGCCATGGAGATGAGGCCGCCCACGCCATAAACCACTGCCATGCGCCAGGTTCCCAGGCCGATCTCGACGAAGCGGCCGAGAACCCAGAGCGCGAACATGTTGCTGATCAGATGCTCCGGCCCGGCATGCAGGAACATGGCGCTGACGAGCCGCCACCATTGATGGCCGTGGATGACATCGGGGGGCCACAGTGCCCCCAGATTGTACAGGGTCTGGGTGTCCTGGCTGTCGCCGGAGAAGACCTCGACGCCGAACATCATGCAGTTGGCAAGAATCAGGAGATAGGTGAGCGGCGTGTGCCGCCAGTCTGCTTGCCTGAGGGGAGCGTCGCGGCCGGCGCGCATCGCCATCATGTCCAACTGCTGCGCCACGGCGGGGGACAGCAGAGGGGCAGCCTCGACCACAGGACGTGTCAGGCGCCCGGCGATCATTTCCCGCTGGATGTCGGTCAGTGCTGCCGGATCGAACGTCTCCAGAAGGTGGCGTGCCTCGTCGAAGCGCCCGGCTGCCTGCAGCGCGGTCGCATGCCAGAAGGCCTTCACCACCGGCGGAAGGATGCTGAGGGTCGGCAGGAGCGCAGCAACGGCATCTACCTTGCCGCAGAAGGCGAGCATGATCATCAGTGGGACCCGCGACCGCCCCAGCGTGGTGCGATGGGCCGCATATGTTTGCACCAGTGCATCGAGCTGCCCGGTTTCGCCCAGCGCCCTGATCGGGAAGAGGACGGCGTCGCCGACGAGAGGCATGCTGTGGCTGCGCAGGAAATCGACCATTCCGGGCCAGTCGCCCTGCTGCCTCAGGATCTGGAGCTCGAGCATGAGCGACTCGGGGCCAGCCACCGTGGATCTCATCGCAGCCAGGGCCTCGACACGTTCGTGCGGGGTCGGAAGGGCGACGGCCGAGAAAAGCGCCGCCGTGTAGCGGGTGGCGCGATCGGGTTGGAGCAGCACGGCAAGGCTGGACAGCCGCGCAGCGGAGATGCTCCGGCCCGCTATCGTCTCACGCTGCGCCTTCAGCATCAGAAGGCCGGGAGCATAGACCAGAGCCAGCGCCAGGACGGTCAAATAGCCGTAGACTTCAGGTAGGAGCCAATAGCCGGCGACTGCGACGAGGATCACCAGGCTCAGCAGCACGAACATGCGTCCGGTGCCGGGAACACGGTGGCTCTCGGTGATCACCATTTGGCCGATGACGACGGCGGCGAAGGAAGCAGCGGAGAGCGCCAGGAAGGTCTGCAGGTCCATTGGGGGCTTTTGCCGGAACTGGTCGTGCGCCGCAACTCGGGGGCGGCAAGGCTCCTATGCACGGCACGACGATCGAGCCTGCACGGCTTTTTCTTTATCTAATGTGGCAGAAGGGGCTATAGAGGGAAAAATAGTTCATGTGACAGGTTGGTTATGGCCGAAAAGCCGTCCGATATTGCAACGCTCAGCTTCGAAAAAGCACTCGCCGAACTTGAGCAGATCGTGCGTAGCCTCGAAGGCGGCAATGTGCCGCTGGAAGAATCGATCACGCTGTTCGGCAGGGGCGAGCAGTTGAAAGCCCATTGCGACCGGCTGCTGAAGGTGGCTGAAGCCAAGGTCGACAAGATCCGTCTGGACGCCGAAGGCAAGCCAGCCGGCCTCGAACCTCTGCCCGAAGCCTGATTTCGCTCGGCTTCCACGGCTTTTTTGGTGAACACCTTGGCACACATTCCTTCTACACCCCTGCTCGATACCATTCATACGCCCGCGGATCTGCGTCTTGTCCCGGAGGACAAGCTCCAGCAGGTGGCGGACGAACTGCGGCAGGAGACGATTAGCGCCGTTTCGGTGACGGGCGGGCATCTGGGCGCCGGTCTCGGCGTGGTCGAGTTGACCGTCGCCCTCCATGCCGTGTTCGACACGCCGCAGGACCGGCTGATCTGGGATGTCGGCCACCAGGCCTATCCGCACAAGATCCTGACCGGACGGCGCGAGCGCATCCGCACCCTGCGCCAGCCAGGGGGCCTGTCGGGCTTCACCAAGCGCAGCGAGAGCGCCTACGACCCCTTCGGCGCCGCCCATTCCTCCACCTCGATCTCGGCCGGCCTGGGCATGGCGGCGGCCCGCGATCTGGGCGGAAGGGCCAACAATGTCATCTGCGTGATCGGCGATGGCGCGATGTCGGCCGGCATGGCCTATGAGGCGATGAACAATGCGGGCGCACTCGGCTCGCGCCTGATCGTCATCCTCAACGACAACGATATGTCGATTGCCCCGCCGGTGGGAGCGATGTCGGCCTATCTCGCCCGCCTGGTCTCCGGCGAGACCTACAAGAACCTGCGCGATTTCGGCAAGATGCTGGCGAAGCGCCTGCCGAGGTTCTTCTACGACAAGGCCCGCCGCACCGAGGAATATGCACGCGCCTTCTGGACCGGCGGTACGCTGTTCGAGGAACTCGGCTTCTACTATATCGGCCCGATCGACGGCCATAATCTCGATCATCTGCTGCCGGTGCTGAAGAATGTCCGCGACCAGGCCGATGGCCCGGTGCTGGTACATGTCGTCACCCAGAAGGGCAAGGGCTACGGCCCGGCCGAAGCGTCGGCCGACAAATATCACGGCGTGGTCAAGTTCGACGTGATCACCGGGGCGCAGGTGAAGGCCAAGGCCAATGCGCCGGCCTATACCCGCGTTTTCGCCGAGAGCCTGATCAAGGAGGCCGAGAAGGACGAGAAGGTGGTGGCGATCACCGCCGCCATGCCCTCGGGCACCGGTCTTGATCTCTTCCAGCAGGCCTTCCCCCGGCGCCTGTTCGATGTCGGCATTGCCGAGCAGCATGCGGTGACCTTTGCCGCGGGCCTGGCCAGCGAGGGCTACAAGCCCTTCTGCGCCATCTATTCGACTTTCCTGCAGCGCGGCTATGACCAGGTGGTGCACGATGTCGCGATCCAGAACCTGCCGGTGCGCTTTCCGATCGACCGCGCCGGCCTAGTCGGGGCCGATGGCGCCACCCATGCCGGGGCCTTCGATGTGGCCTATCTCGGCTGCCTGCCCAACATGGTGGTGATGGCGGCAGCCGACGAAGCCGAGCTTGTGCATATGGTGGCGACCGCCGTGGCTCATGACACCAGCCCCATCGCCTTCCGCTACCCGCGCGGCGAGGGTGTGGGCGTCGAGATGCCGGAAGTCGGCGTGCCCCTGCCGATCGGCAAGGGCCGGGTGCTGCGCGAGGGCGCCAACATCGCGCTGCTGTCCTTCGGCACGCGCCTGGCCGAATGCCTCAAGGCGGCAGAGGACCTGGCGGCGCTGGGGCTCTCGGCGACGGTGGCGGATGCCCGCTTCGCCAAGCCCCTCGACGAGGAACTGGTGTTGCGGCTTGCGCGGGAACATGAGGTACTGCTGACGGTGGAGGAGGGCTCGGTGGGCGGCTTCGGCAGCTTCGTGGCCCAGCTGCTGGCCGATGCCGGCGTCTTCGACCGCGGCCTGAAGTTCCGCTCGCTGGTGCTGCCCGACGTCTTCTTCGAACAGGATAAGCCCGAAACCCTCTATGCCCGTGCCGGCCTCGATGCCGCGGGCATCGTTGCCAAGGCGCTCTCCGCGCTCGGTCGCGATACGGTATCGGGCGCAAAGCGCGCATGATGCGCAAGCGCGCCGACCTGCTGCTCGTGGAGCGTGGGCATTTCGACAGCCGCGCCAAGGCACAGGCGGCGATAGCCGCCGGCCTCGTCAACGCAGGCGGCAAGCCGGTACGCAAGGCCTCGGAGACGCTGGAAGAGGACGTCGCCATTCAGGCTCAGGCGGCCTTTCCCTTCGTCTCGCGTGGCGGAGTGAAGCTCGCGCATGTCCTGGATGCCTTCGCCATTTCCGTCGAGGGGCGGGTGGCGCTCGACGTGGGTGCCTCGACGGGGGGCTTCAGCGACGTGCTGCTGCGGCGCAAGGCGGCCAAGGTCTATGCTGTCGATGTCGGCCACGGCCAGCTCCATCCGAGCCTGCGCGGGGACAAGCGGCTGATTTCGCTGGAAGGGCTCGACGCCCGCCAGCTCGATCGCAGCCTGGTGCCCGACGCCATCGACCTTGTGGTCGCCGATGTCAGCTTCATCTCGCTGGTTCTGGTATTGCCGGCGGCGCTCGCCCTGGCTGGCCCCCGCGCCGATCTCGCCGTGCTGATCAAGCCACAATTCGAAGCGGGCCGCGAGCGCGTCGGCAAGGGCGGCGTGGTGAAGGACGAGACGGTGCATGCCGAGGTGCGCGACCGCATCGCCTCGTTCGTCTCCGATCTCGGCTGGTCGGTGCGCGGCATCGTGCCTTCGCCTATAGAGGGCGGTGACGGCAACCGGGAATTTCTGCTGGCTGCCGAACGGGTTACGGCGTCGAGCTGAGAATTGACTGAGAACTCTTCACGGAAGGGTTCAGGTCGCTGCAACGTTGCTTCAAGAAGTTGAGAGAGTGATTCATCAAACTGACACATTGGTTCAGCTCACCATCGAGCGGCTCGGCCATCGCGGCGATGGCGTTGCCGAGGGACCGGTCTTCGTGCCCTATACCCTGCCTGGCGAGCGTATCGAGGCAGAGGTGCAGGGCGAACGTGGCCGCCTCGTCGCGCTGCACAAGCCGAGCCCCGATCGCATCGAGCCCTTCTGCCCGCATTTCACCCACTGCGGGGGCTGCGCCATCCAGCATCTCAGCGAACCAGCCTATCAAGCCTGGAAACGGGGCCTTGTGGTGGAGGCACTCGGCCAGTCCGGCATCAACGTGCCGGTCGAGCCCCTGGTCGATGCCCATGGCAGGGGGCGGCGGCGAGCCACTTTGCATGCGCGCAAGGGCAAGGTGGGGTTTGCCGAGGCACGTTCGCACGAATTGATCGAGCTCGACGCCTGCCCCATCTTGGTGCCCGAGCTCAACCAGGGCCTGGAAGCGGCGCGGGCTTTCGAGAAGCAGATGCGCGGCCTCGGCAAGCCTCTCGACATCGTGCTGACCGCAACCCTCACCGGCCTCGACTGCGACATCCGCGGGGCCGGCCGCATCGACGACAAGATGCGGCTCAAGCTGGCGGAGCTGGCCGCCCGCTACGATCTCGCCCGCCTCTCCAACCATGGCGATGTGGTGATCGAGCGCCGAGCGCCGGTGGTGCGTTTCGGCAACGTCGAGGTCTCCCCGCCGCCCGGCGCCTTCCTGCAGGCGACGGCGGAGGCCGACAAGGCACTGACCGCCCTGGTGCAGGAGGGGCTGGCCGGCGCCAAGCGCGTCGCCGATCTTTTCGCAGGTTGCGGCACCTTTGGCCTGGCACTCGCCGCAACCTGCCATGTCCAGGGTTTCGATTCCGACAAGCCGGCCATCGCGGCGCTCGACAAGGCGGCAAAGCGCGCCCAGGGCCTGAAGCCGATCACCGCCACCGCCCGCGATCTCTTCCACCGCCCCCTGTTGGCGGACGAACTGATGCCCTTCGACGCCGTGCTGTTCGATCCGCCGCGGGCGGGGGCGGAGGCGCAAAGCAAGCGCCTCGCTGCCTCCAGGCTCAAGCGCATCGTCGGCGTGTCCTGCAACCCGACGACCTTTGCTCGCGATGCCGCCATCCTGATCGCCGGCGGCTACAAGCTGGTGAAGGTCACGCCGGTCGACCAGTTCCGCCATTCGGCGCATGTCGAACTGGTGGGCGTGTTCGCGCGCTAATGGTGTGCCGGTCTTCAGACCGGCATGCCCTCGACCGTGCAGAATGCAAAAGAATGCCGGTCTGAAGACCGGCACACCAGGACGGCCCTTGCATCCCTCTGGACCTCTCCCTTACCAAGGGAGTGCTCCCCTCACTTGTGGATGAAATGCCATGGCCGAGTCGTCCTTACATCCCACCGCCCTCATCGTCATGGGTGTCTCCGGAAGCGGCAAGAGCACGGTGGGAGAGGACCTCGGCGCGCAGTTCGGCTGGCCCTTCCGCGATGGCGATTCCTTCCACTCGCCTGCCAACGTCGCCAAGATGCATGCCGGCATCCCGCTTACCGACGAGGACCGCTGGCCCTGGCTCGCCGCCATCGCCGCCTGGATCGCCGAGCACCGGTCAAGGGGGCAGCATGGCATCGTCGCCTGCTCGGCCCTCAAGCGCGCCTATCGCGATGCCCTGCGCGACGGCCACGACGACGTGCGCTTCGTCTATCTCGAAGGCACCAAGGAACTGATTGCTGCCCGCCTTGCCACGCGCAAGGACCACTTCATGCCGCCGAGCCTGCTCGACAGCCAGTTCGCCACCCTGGAGCCGCCAAGCTCGGACGAGAAGCCGATCACGGTGTCCATCGATCAGCCGCCGGAGGAAATCGTAGCGGATGCGATGAGGCAGCTATCTGATTGATACTCGAGTCGGTAGATAGATTCGTTTATTTCGTTTATTGAGAGTGGAGATTATTGGAATCAAATGGATATCGCATGCGCCACGCTTCAACAACGAAAGTGCTTCCTTCCAGGGAAGATGCCGAACTCGCTCGTGTTTCGGGGCAGCGTCTGGCGCCCCTGGCGCGTACAAAGCGGCGCTTGACCCTGAATGTGAAGGATGCGGAACGGGACGCGGTCATTGAGCTGCCTGCAGGAGCAGTGCAACTTCTCCTCGATATTCTGGAGGATATGGCAGCAGGTCGCGCCATAACAATCGTTCCGCATAATGCGGAGTTGACGACTCAGGAAGCCGCTGAGCTTCTGAACGTCTCGCGCCCCTACGTGGTCCAATTGCTCAAAGATGAGAAGTTGCCCTACAGGTTGGTGGGTACGCATCGCCGGATCCGCTTCGACGATGTGTTAGCCTTCAAGGCCACCATCGATCGTGATCGCCGCAAGGCTCTCGATGAGCTGGCCGCCCAGGCTCAGGAACTCGGCATGGGATATTGAAAGGTGGCTCGTTTCACGGCCTTCCTTGATGCATCCGTACTCTATCCGGCCGTTATCCGGGACTTGCTAATGGAATTGGCGGTGGCGGATGTCTTCTCCGCCAAGTGGTCCAATGCCGTCCATGATGAATGGATCAACGCCCTGTTGCGCGATAGGCCTGATCTCTCTCGTGATCAGCTGGAGCGGACAAGGTTTCTCATGAATGCGCAACCTCAAGGACTTTCCGGCGGAGCAATTGCGTCCATGGCATATTGGAGCACTGCATCCCGATGAATTCCTGCAGCACCAATTCCACCTCGACCAAGCGACTTTCCTCGATTGCGTTAGCACCGTAAGAATGTGCTTGAAGAATCCGCCGCGAAGCGTGGAGGATTATCTTCACACGCTGCGTCAGCATGGTTTGCTGGCAACTGTCCGCGAAATCGAGCCATTCCTTCAATTCATTCAGAAATAGAGATAAGTCAGCATGGCTGCTGAGATTTCCTCCGACCTCCTGTCCCGCTTTGCCGCGATCGTCGGCGCCAAATACGCCATCTCCGACGTCAACGACCAGCAGCCCTTTCTCAAGGAATGGCGCGACCGCTATCACGGCAAGACGCCGTTGGTGCTGCTGCCTGGTTCGGTGGAGGAGGTCTCCGCCATCCTGAAGCTCGCCGATGAGACTGGCACGCCGATCGTACCCCAGGGCGGCAACACCGGGCTGGTCGGCGGGCAGGTGCCGCATGCGACCGGCAATGAACTGCTGGTCTCCCTGAGGCGGCTAGACAGGGTGAGGGCCGTCGATCCCGACAGCAACACGCTCGACGTCGAAGCCGGCGTCACGCTGCAACGGGTGCAGGAAGCGGCTGATGGTGCGGGGCGCTTCTTTCCGCTCTCGCTGCCCTCGGAGGGCAGCTGCACCATCGGCGGCAATATCGGCACCAATGCGGGCGGCACGGGCGTGATCGCCTATGGCAATACGCGCGATCTCATCCTCGGGCTCGAAGTGGTGCTGCCGGGTGGGCGTGTCTGGCACGGTATGCGCCACCTGCGCAAGGACAACACCGGCTACGATCTCAGGAACCTGTTCATCGGCGCGGAGGGCACGCTCGGCATCGTCACCGCCGCTGTGGTGAAGATCTTCCCCAAGCCCCGCTCTGTGGGCACCGCCTTCATCGGGGTCGACAGCCCGGCGGATGCTCTCAACCTCCTGCACGAGGCGCGGGCAAACGGCGGCGGCACCGTTACCGCCTTCGAGCTGATGCCGCGCCTCGGCATCGACTTCGTGGTGCGCCACGTATCGGACGCCCGCGATCCCATTGCCGAGAAATATCCATGGTACGTGCTGCTGGAAGTTTCCACCCAATCGGAGGAAGGCGTAGGCGACGCCCTCGAAGGCATGCTGATGGCGGCCTATGAGAAGGGCTATGCCGGGGACGCGGTGATCGCCTCGTCGCTGGAGCAGGCCGCCGATTTCTGGCGCCTGCGCGAGCAATTGTCGGAAACGCAGAAATTCGAGGGCGGCTCGATCAAGCACGACGTTTCCGTTCCGATCCGCTTGGTGCCTGCCTTCCTCGAGAAGGCGATCGCCGCGGTTGAGGCCTTCATTCCTGGCTGTCGCCCGCTGCCCTTCGGCCATCTCGGCGACGGCAACATCCACTTCAACATCTCGCAGCCCGTCGGTGGCGACAAGAAGGCATTCCTCGACAAATGGGAGGCCACCAACCAGGTGGTACACGCCATCGTCGCCGAGTTCCACGGCTCGATCTCGGCCGAGCATGGCATCGGCCAGGCGAAGCGCGCCCTGTTGCCGGGCGTGAAGGACCCGGTGGAGATGGAGATGATGCGGGCGATCAAGGCAACGCTCGATCCCAAAGGCATCATGAACCCAGGCAAGGTACTGTAGGGTAGATCAGGCGGCTCTCAGGCTGCGGATCGAGCTGATGTCGTCCTTCTTGGCGGCAAGTTCGGTGGCCAGATCGAAACCTGCCTGCATGTTCATCCAGAACTCAGGTGTCGTGTCGAAAAACTTCGCGAGACGGAGCGCCGTGTCAGGCGTCACGGGCGACTTCTCGGCGGCCAGACGCTCGATGCGTGTGCGCGGGACGTGCAATTCCCTGGCGAGCGAATAGGGTTTGAGTCTCAGGGGAACGAGGAATTCCTCGCGCAGGATTTCGCCCGGATGGATGGGTGGACGGATCGTCAGCATCTTGTGCCCTTTCTGACGGTGCTTCAGTGATAATCGGTAATCTCCACATCATCCGCACCGCCATCGGACCAGTGGAAACAAATGCGGAATTGGTCATTTATTCTAACCGAATGTTGTCCTGCCCGATCTCCCCTCAGGGCTTCGAGCCTATTGCCCGGCGGCTGCAGAAGATCCCGCAGCTCGACCGCGTGCTCGATCATGAAGAGTTTGCGCTGGGCGCCGCGAATGAGATCCAGCGGGAAACCTTTTGGCCGCTCTCCCGCCGCAATGGCCTGACTAATCTTGCCCTTGAATGATCGGATCATGACCGCTGTTCTACCAGTCACGTATCATATGGCGATACGTCTCCCGGTGTCAAATGAAACGTATCTCCTTATGATACGTAAAGTCCGAATCATGAGGGAGGTCTCATGTTGCAGGCATGTCTCAATGGCAACCGACCCCGCGGCTTTCATCCGGCGATCGCCTGCTCGCCGGCCGAGCTGGCTACGGATGCGCGGGCAGCGGTCGACGCCGGTGCCGAGGAACTCCACGTACATCCGCGTGGGCATGACGGCGAGCAGAGCCTGGAGCCGCTTGATGTCGGCAATGCCCTGCTGGCCATCCGCCAGAGCGTACCCGGCATTCCCGTAGGCATCTCCACCCTGTGGGACATCCCACCTGGCGGCCGGGCGCGGCAGGCGCCAATACGCGAGTGGCGCGTGCTGCCCGACTATGTCTCCATCAATCTCATCGAGGAGGATGCGCCGGAGATCATGGCGCTGATGATCCGCCGCGGCATTGGCATCGAAGCCGGGCTGTGGTCGGCCGCCGATGCACTGCGCTTCGTAGCGCTGCCTTCGGCGGAGCGCTGCCTGCGTATCCTGGTCGAGATCAATGAGCAGGATATCGAAGCGGGCCTCCATGTGGCGCACGACATCCTCGCGGTCATCGAGAATGCCGGCTTGGACCTGCCGATCCTTCTGCACGGCGCCGACAAGACGATGTGGCCTATCCATGCCGAAGCGCTGAGGCGGGGCTTCGACCGGCGTATCGGTCTGGAGGATGGCGCGGCCCTGCCGGACGGCAAGCTGGCCGCCGGCAATGCCGAATTGCTGCGTGCGGCAGTGTCGCAGGCCGGGCAGGCCTAAAGGCCTTCAGTCGTCGTCCTGAACATTTCGGCTTTCGCAGCCGCCCTGGCGATGCACGCCGCTATGCTGCGTATCCGGCGCGTTGACGCTGGCGCCATAACTGTGGGTGCACAAGGTCTCACGCCGATCATCGGCGTTGTAGCTAGCACTCCCCACGCTCAAGCCGGCCGAGCATCCGGCAAGGGCGACGGCGACGAGCAGGGCTGTCAGGGCTGAAATGGCTTTCATGATTATCCTTGCCTTTCAGATGCTTCGGGAGGGAACTTCGTCCTGCACATGCGGTCCGTCATTCTCGGCCCTGTTGACATGGGGGGCGATGCGCAGGAGTTCAAGCAGATCCTCAGGCGGTGGGCGCAGCAGTTCCGCGGCCTCCTCCGGCTTGGTGAGGGGATCGAGCCAAAGCGCCGCCGCCTTGCGCGCGATCAGCACCGGGCTGCGCTCGCTGATCGCTGCCAGCGTGCCGTTTGCATCGGTGGTCAGTATGCCAACCGTATCGATCTCGCTGCCATCCATGCCCGACCAGGTTTCCCAGATCGCAGCGAGGGCGAGCAGGCCGCGATCGGGCCGGCGCAGGAGGAATGGCTGCTTTGTCCGGCCCGCGTTCTGCCATTGGTAGAAGCCGTCGGCAGGGAGGAGACAGCGCCGGCGCGTGAAAGCGTTGCGGAAGGAAGGTTTCTCCTGCACCGTCTCGGACCGTATGTTGATCATCAGGGGATAGCTGGCGGTATCCTTGATGAAGGCAGGAATGAAGCCCCAGCGCATCAGGGTGAAGTGCCGCGCCGAGAAATCGGCGTGCACCACTGCCACCGGCTGGCTCGGCGCGATGTTGTAGCGCGGCGGAAAGTCCGGCTCCTCGGCATAACCGAACCAGTGCCGCACGTCCTGCGGCGAATGGGTGAGTGCAAAACGGCCGGTCACGATTGAACGCTCTTGCCGTTCCGCAGGTCGGTCATCCGCACATTTCCAGTTCTGGCTTATAAAGCTGCCGGCAAATCTCCACCGGCACTACGATAGAAATTCGTTAGTTGTGTTGCTAGCATTGACCCTAAGAGACTCTCCATTTGAGAGACATCAATTCTTCTATCAGCCAGGTAGGCGGCGTCTGCCGCATCCAAGGCGTCAAAATAGGATTTGCGATTTTCTACAATTTGATCTGGAATAGTTGGGACTCCAGGTAGGATACTACCTGATCTTATAGAAAGAACGACATAAGAGAGAATACGAGAAGTGCGGCCATTTCCGTCCGCAAATGGATGGATCCAATTCAGTCGCCACATTATGTAAGAGGCTAAGTGAATGGGCGTCGAGGTTTCCCAGTGCTCATTCACATAGTCGCACATATCCTCAATTAATTCCGGTACCAAGAAGTTGTCGGGAGGATGATGTTGGCTACCTTGAATCGATACGCTTGCTGGGCGCCAATTGCCCGCAAAGGGACTTAGGCCGGCGAGTGCCTCGCGGTGAAGGCCGAGAATGAGCGAGGGCCTCAGTCTAAAGACCCCTCGCTCCAAAGCTGTCTGGATAGCCTGTAAACCAGCATCATATTGCTTGAGGCCATTCCTGGCCTCAGCTTCTGCCTTAAGAATTGGATCCGAAATCAGTTCAGGATCGTGGGCCTTACTATCTCGCTTCTCTTCACTTTGGCTCACGGGTTTTCCCCGCCGCGAGCTTTTCGGCCTGCCTATCGACCATTTCGCGCGTGATAAGTTTATTCTCAAAGTGAGTATTGCCGTAAGCGAAGCTCCGCCTTTGTTCCTCACGCTGCGCGGCAGTTGGTTTAGCACGCTTAGCAGCTTCTAAAAGCGCCTGAAGAGCATGAGTCATTTTGTGGCCCTCGAATCTTTGGGGACGCTACAACGGCTTTTTGGCAGAAGCGCGCTTTTTTAGCGGGGGAGGGTAAAAATATCGCTTGCATGAGCGTGCCGCGCCATTCCCAAAAAAAGCGAGCTTGTTCCCTTTATATAGGGCGTGGAATGGTATATCGCCGTAGATAGTGTCGCCATGACAGATGCCAGCCGATCCTACCCCTCCCGCCCGATTCTCGCAGCCAGTGTCGCCATCTTCCGCGATGGCAAGGTGCTGCTCGGTGAACGGGCGCGCTCGCCGGGGCAAGGGCTGTTCTCCCTGCCGGGCGGGGTGGTCGAACTCGGCGAGACGCTGGAGGAGGCTGCGCGGCGGGAAGTGCAGGAGGAAACGGGGCTCGAGGTCGAGATCGCCGGTTTCGTGCGGCACAATGAAGTCGTCCATCGCGACGAGGCCGGGGCGGTGCACCGGCACTTCGTCATCGCCGTCTTCGCTGGCCGCTCTCGACAGGGCGAGCCGCAGGTGAGCGAGGAGACCCTCGCCTTTCGCTGGGCCGATCCCGTCACCCTTGACGGTCTGCCTGTGACCGACCGGCTGGCCGACATCGTTGCCGCCGCCAGGGCTGTGTTGTCATGAGGCGCCACCTTCTACCGGCACTCGCCGTGGTGGTCTCTCTTGCGCCGCTGGTCGCCACGGGGCAGACGGCGCCGCCCCCGGCCGGCCCGCAGAGGCCGGCCTACGAGCCGCAATTGCTGCGCCTCTCCGAGCTCATGGGCGCGCTTCATTATCTGCGAGCCCTGTGCGGCTTTGCCGATGCGCCGGTCTGGCGCGACAAGATGAACGAGCTTATCGACGGGCAGGGGCTCGACCAGGCTGGCAAGGAACGCTACGCGGGCGCCTTCAACCGCGGCTACCGCACCTACAGCGAAACCTATCGCGGTTGCAACGAGGCCGCCGCCAAGGTTATCCGTGACTATCTCGCCGAGAGCGGCGCGATCATCAAGGACCTCGATTCGCGTTATGGCCGTTAACGATTAATTCCGAAGTGTCTATTCCTGGGACGCGGGCATGCTATGGTCTGGCTTCGCTCGCGGCAGGGGCTGCGGCAGGAATTCGCCATGTATGATCGCGTCTCCCAGTTGAAAAGCCAATTTGCGGCCGACGATGCCCGGCGGGCGGCGCTCGACTATCTGCTGCAGGCCTGGGAGGAGGCGATTCTCGACGGCATCGACAGCGATTGCGTGGCCAATGCGGCCCTGTTCACCGCCTTCAAGGAACTGGTCGCGACTTATGGCGAAGAGCCGGTGGCCCGCTTCGCCGAACGCCTGCCCGAACGCGTGCGCAATGGCGAATTTACACCCAAGGGTGTTCATCAATAGAACGTGACAGGCCCGCCCGTACCCGGCGTGGGACGCCACGCTCGCAATCGCTTTCTTCTGTGGCTAGGGTAAGGCCGGGCGAACGCCATGATTCGCCTGCCTCCGGATTCTGGTGATCGCCCATGCGCCGAATTGCCCTTGCCGTAACCGGCCTCGCTTTGCTGCTCGGTACCGCGTCCGTCGGTATCACCCAGGCCCTTGCCGCCAATGACACCACGAAGAACGCCCCGGGCACGCCACCTTCCGTCAGCACGCAGACGCCGACCACCACGGTGACGCCACCCGCCGGCGACACATCCGGCGGTGACGATAACGCCGCGTCGCAGACCCCGCCGCAGGTCTTCTACGGCGATGCCGATCTGCCGCCGCCGGTGAAGGATTTGCGCCAGAAATTGCTGGCAGCGATCAAGACGGGCGAACTGGAATCGCTGCGCCCGATCATCGCCGCCAATGGCGAGACGCCGGAACTCTCGGGCGGCGACAGCGACGATCCAATCGCTACGCTGAAGTTGTTGGCCGGCGACCCGAAGGGCCGCGAGATTCTGGCCATCATGGAGGACGTGCTAGAGGCGGGCTATGTGCATGTCGATGTCGGCACGCCGCAGGAAGCCTATGTCTGGCCCTATTTCGCCCGCTATCCCCTCGACAAGCTGACAGGCCCGCAGATGGTGGAGCTCTTCCGCCTGATCACCGCCGGCGACTTCCAGGACATGCAGGACAAGGGCGTCTATTCCTTCTACCGCCTCGGCATCAGCCCGGACGGCAAGTGGGAGTTCTTCGAGGACGGGGATTGAACTCCCAGCCTACGCCTGCATCAGCGTCGCCACATGCACGCCGGTCGAACGCGCCAGCGCCGTGAGGTCGTATCCGCCCTCCAGTACCGAGACGATGCGCCCATCAGCGGTCCTGTCGGCGATCTGCATCAGCGCGGAAGTCGCCCAAGCGTAATCCTCTTCCACCAGGTTGAGGCTGCCTAGCGGGTCGCGCGCATGGGCGTCGAAGCCGGCTGAGATCAGGATCATGTCGGGCGAGAAGTCGAGGATGCGCGGCAGGATCAGCGTGTTCATCGCCTCGCGGAATTCGGCTCCGCCCTGGCCAGCGCGCAGGGGCGCGTTGACGATGGTATCCGCCTCTCCCTTTTCGCTGCGCGCTCCGGTGCCGGGGTAGAGCGGCATCTCATGGGTCGAGGCATAGAGCACGCTCGGATCCTTCCAGAAGATCGCCTGCGTGCCGTTGCCGTGATGCACGTCGAAATCCATGATGGCGATGCGCTCGGCCCCATGCGCCCTCTGGGCGTGGCGGGCGGCGACGGCGACATTGTTGAAGAAGCAGAAGCCCATGGCGCGCTTGGGCTCGGCATGGTGGCCGGGTGGGCGGGAGGCTGAAAAGGCGTTCTTCGCCTTGCCTTCCATCACCCGGTCCACCGCGAGCGTGGCGCCGCCGGCCCCGCGCATGGCGGCCTCGAAGCTGCCGGGAGACATTGAGGTATCGCCATCGATCTGCACGATGCCCTCGTCGTCATGCGGGTTCAAGCGCTGCAGCGTCTCGATATAGGTGAGGGGGTGGCAGGCCTCGATCGCCTCGAAGGACGCCTCGGGCGCAAGTTCGCGCTCGAGACTGTCGAACAGGGGATCGGCCAGCATGGCCTCGACTGCCAGGATGCGGTCGACCCTTTCGGGATGCCCCCGCGGCGTCTCGTGGCGGGAATAGGCCGGATGCGTGACGAGCAGCGTTGTCATTCAGCGTGAAACCCGTTGGATATCAATAAGTATCAGAACATACTCTCCCCGATCACCACGCCGGGAGGCGGCGCCGGTTCGTCCGGCACGAAGAAATCGGGGGCTAGCGTCTCGCCGGGCACGGCCCGGTAAGCTTCGAAATCGGTGACGCCTTCACCGCTCAGAAACGAATCGTCGATCAGAAAGTTGCCCGAAAAAGTGACCGGCTTATGAAAAATCCGGTACGCGCAGTCGGCCAGGATGTCGGGCTTGCGCGACCTGCGCATCAGCGTCTCCCCGCCAAGGACATTCTTGATGGCGGCGGTGGCGATGGTCGTGCGCGGCCAGAGTGCGTTGACGCCGATGCGCCCACGCGTCTCGCCGGCGAGACCGAGCACCACCAGGCTCATGCCGAACTTCGCCATCGAATAGGCCGTGTGCGGGGCAAACCACTTTTCCTTCATGTCGAGCGGCGGCGACAGCATCAGGACATGCGGCCGCTCGGCCTTGGCGAGATAGGGGAGCGCGGTTTTCGATACAAGAAACGTGCCACGCGCATTGATCTGATGCATGAGATCGAAGCGCTTCATCTCGATATCGGCGACCTTGCTCATCTGGATGGCCGAGGCGTTGTTGACGACGATGTCGACGCCGCCGAAATGGCTGTCCGCCTTGGCGAAGGCTGATTTGACGCTCTCTTCGTCGCGCACATCAACCACCAGCGGCAGGGCCTTGCCGCCGGCTTTCTCGATATCATCGGCGGCGGTGTAGATCGTGCCCTCGAGCTTGGGATGCGGCGTCTCGGTCTTGGCGGCGATAACGATATTGGCGCCGTCCTGCGCCGCCTTGAGGGCTATGGCGAGCCCGATGCCACGCGAGGCCCCGGTGATGAAGAGTGTCTTGTTGGCCAGTGACATCGGCGTTTCCCTTGCGAATGAATATCATATAGGCGGCAAAGGCTGAGCGCCGTGCCCCTGACCCGGTTTGCCTATCAGAATACCGTCTCCAGGCCCGCTGCGACATAGCCGCTCATGGCGCTTGCCGCCAGGCCTGCGGCCTGCGGGGAAAGCTGGGTGGCGTAGAAATGGGCAGTATCCATGCGCAGGCGATTGGCTGGCAGATGCGGATCGATCGCCGCTGCGGCGAGCGCTTCCTTCGCTACCACGACGCCACCCGCCGCAATGGCGAACAGGCGCAGAAAAGGCGTGGCGCCGGACAGCACATCCTCCGGGCGCTCGTGCGGCTTCGACATGTAGGCGGTGGCCTGCTCCAGGGCATCGACGGCGTTCTCCAGAGCGGGAGCGAGGGCCGCGAAGCGTTCGCTGGCGGCGACGATTTCCAGCGCGGTACGCAGGCTCGCGATGAAGGCGCCGATCACCTTGCCACCATCGAGCGGCACCTTTCGGGTGACGAGGTCGATGGCCTGGATGCCGTTGGTGCCCTCATAGATCGCGGCGATGCGGGCGTCCCGGAAATGCTGGGCGGCACCAGTCTCCTCTATATAGCCCATACCGCCGTGCACCTGCACGCCGAGGGATGCGACCTCGTTGCCGATGTCGGTGGAGAAAGCCTTGGCGACAGGCGTGAGCAGGGCGGCGAGATCGGCGGCATGTCTACGCTTGTCGATATCGCTCTCGTGGTGGGATCGGTCGATGGCCTCGGCAAGCTGGTAGCATAGGCCCCGGGCGGCAACCGTCTTGGCCCGCATTTCCATCAGCATGCGGCGGATGTCGGGATGCTCGATGATCGGGCTCATGCCGCCTTCGCGCCAGAGTGGGCTCTTACCCTGCCGGCGCTCGCGGGCATAGGCGAGGGCGTGCTGGTAGGCCCTCTCGGCGATGGCGACGCCCTGCAGGCCGACGGCGAGGCGCGCATTGTTCATCATGGTAAACATGCAGGCGAGGCCCTTGTGCTCCTCGCCGATCAGGTAGCCGGTGGCGCCACCCTCGTCGCCAAACACCATCACGCAGGTTGGCGAGGCGTGGATGCCGAGCTTGTGCTCGACACTGGAGCAGAAGGCATCGTTGCGCCTGCCTGGATTGCCCGCGGCATCGGGGAGATATTTGGGGACCAGGAATAGCGAGATGCCGCGCGTGCCGGCCGGCGCATCGGGCAGGCGGGCGAGCACGAGATGCAGGATATTCTCGGTCAGGTCGTGGTCGCCATAGGTGATGAAGATCTTCTGGCCGAAGACGCGATAGCTGCCGTCCTCCCGTCGCTCGGCCCGACACCGCAGGGCGGCGAGATCGGAGCCCGCCTGCGGCTCGGTGAGGTTCATGGTGCCCATCCACTCGCCGCTGACGAGCTTGGCGAGATAGGTCGCCTGGATCTCGGGAGTCGCATGGGCGGAAAGCGCTTCCACTGCGCCGATGGTCAGCACCGGCCCGATGCCAAAGGCCATGGAGGCAGAGTTCCACATTTCCATGCAGGCGGCATTGAGAAGGAGGGGCAGGCCCTGGCCGCCGAATTCAGTCGGGCCGGACAGGCCGTTCCAGCCAGCGGCGCTCCAGTCCGCATAGGCATTGCGCCAGCCGGGCGCCGTCACCACGCCCTGTTGCTCGAGCCGGACACCGACGCGGTCTCCTTCGCTGTTGAGCGGCGCGATGCGGTCGGTGGCGAAACGTCCGGCTTCCTCCAGGACGGCATCGACGATGTCGGTGGTGGCTTCCGGATAGATGCCCTCGGTTTGCAATCCGTCGAGATTGGCGACGTGGCGCAGGGAGAAGGCGATGTCGGCAACGGGCGCTTGATAGGTCATGCGTGCTGGTCTTCTACTTAAGTCGCACGCCTTCAAGCTTGACGTAATGCACGCCCGGGGGCAATGCCGCATCATGATTGCATCAACAGAAGAGCGTTCAGTGGTGCTCGATGCCCAGAGTTTGGCGGTCTTCCGGCCGGCATGGACCTATCATGATCTGCGAAGGCGCTGCCAATGCGGGTCTGCAGACCGGCACGCCCGAGCATCGCGTCCATGACCCGCATCACCCGTCACCTCGATACCGGTCCATCCGCCATCGCCGAGGCCGCCGGGCTTCTCGTCCAGGGTGGCCTCGTCGCCTTTCCGACCGAGACGGTCTATGGCCTCGGCGCCGATGCCACCAACGGCCGCGCGGTTGTCGGCATCTATGAGGCGAAGGGGCGTCCACGCTTTAATCCGCTGATCGCGCACCTGGCCTCATTCGAGCTTGCCCGGGAGCAGGGCGTCTTCTCGCCGGCCGCCGCCCGCCTGGCCGACGCCTTCTGGCCGGGGCCGCTGACGCTGGTGGTGCCCAAGGCAGCGACTTGCACGGTGAGCGAGATCGCTACCGCCGGGCTCGACAGCGTGGCCCTGCGCGTGCCGGATCATGGGGTCGCCCACGCGATTCTGGCGGCCACCGGCCGGCCCGTGGCTGCGCCCTCGGCCAATCGCTCCGGCCATGTCAGCGCCACCACCGCCGCCCATGTCGCCGTGGATCTCGACGGGCGTATCGATGCGATCGTCGATGGTGGCAGCACGCAGGTCGGCGTGGAATCGACCATCCTCTCCTGTCTGGGCGACCGCGTCGCCATGCTGCGGCCGGGCGGCCTGTCCCGCGAGGCGATCGAGACGGTGCTGGGCTTTGCCCTGGCGGAGGGGCCGGAGGGCTCGGGCGACGAGCCACTGGCACCGGGCATGCTCGCCTCGCATTACGCCCCCAGGGCACAGGTGCGGCTCGACGCTGAGGGACCGCGGCTGGGCGAAGCCTGGCTCGGATTTGGCGGCGTCGGCCATGGCGGCGCCACTGTCGCCGCCAATCTCAGCACGACGAGCGATCTGACGGAAGCCGCCGCCAATCTCTTCGGCATGCTGCGAGCTCTCGACCGCCCCGGCATCACCGCCATCGCCGTGGCTCCCATTCCCTCGCATGGCCTGGGTGAGGCCATCCGCGACCGGCTGTCCAGAGCGGCTGCGGAGCGTTGAAGGATCGAACCAGGGAAGACAGAACGATCGCCATTGCCTCGCTGCGCTTTCAACCGCAGGCCGGCGTTCTGCTCCTCGACTGCAGTAAGTTAGTGTCCGCCAACATGACCGCCCTCACCTTCTGGAACGCCCCCGACCTCCTTTGTCTTCAGGGGCCGGGAGCTTAAGCGGTTAACGGTATGTCTGTCTCAGCGCGATATTTCTGTGCTTGTATAACGTGCAGAATTGGAACCGTTGTGTATCTTCCGAACTTTTTGTATCTAGTGAATGTTCAGCCGGGGGGCACGAAGTCCAGCCTATTCCAGTGCCACTTGGAGTGGATGCATCTTGATGGCGCACCATATACTTGTTGCTTGTATGCCGAAGTCGGCTTCGACATTCGTCACCAATGCTCTCGCGGTAGCGGCGGGACTGAAGAAGGTAGAGCTGGTGCCGGAATATGGGCGGCGCGAGCAGGAGCTGTGCGAGATACGGCTCGCGGAGGCGGCGGGGATCCACTACGTCGCCCAGCAACATACCAAGCACAGCAACTGGACAGAGCAGCTCTGCAACGAATATCGCGTGTCGATCATCGTGCTGGTGCGCAGCCTGTTCGACATTGTGGTCAGCCTGCGTGACCATATTCATCGGGAAAGCCCGGTGAGCTCGATGTTTTATCTTGAGAAGATGCACATCTCGCAGAACGATGCCGAGATGGAGCGCATGATCGTGATGCTCGCCATCCCCTGGTACATCAATTTCTACATGGGCTGGCGCAGCAGCAAGAGTGCGCGGATCTTCGCCTATGAGGATATCATCGCCGATCCGGAAAGGGCCGTCGGCGAGATGCTGGCCTTTTCGGGCGTGTCCCTGCGCAAGGAGCAGGTCGCGGCCGGCATCGAGGCGGCGAGCGGAGACGGCAGCCGCATCAATGTCGGCAAGGCAGGGCGCGGGCGCAGCCTGCAGGCATCGACTGTCTCGATGATCATGGAGATGCTTTCCATGTATCCCGATATCCAGGACGACGCCTATGTGCTGATGATGAAGGCGCAGGCGGCGGATATCCTTGCCGCGCGCGCGGATGAAAGCGAGGTGGCATTGCCGCTTGTCGTGCCGGCGGCCACGGTCAAGTCTGCTTCCAGGCAACCGCTCAGGAGGCGGATGGAGCGCTTTGTCCGTCGCAAGGTCAGGCTGTTCGGCGGCACGCGCAATCAAGCCATCGCCATCGGCCTGCTCGTGCTCGCGTGCGCCTATTTCGCCTTTCTGCCGAACTTGATCCCGAATTCGCTGGCGGGTGGGCGGATCGACGATTTTGCGGTGCCCGCCATCTGCGTCTTCTTCGCCGCAAGGTTGCTCACCCGGATCAAGATCAGGCGAGTGCCGGTGAAGGGGCGTTGAAGGAGATCGGAGCGGCAGTTCGCAACTGCCCTCCGCGGCGGCCACGACCAGGCTTTACGATGCGATCAGGCTCTCGGCTGGCACATAAGCCAGGCCATGGGCCTCCGCGACCGGATGGCAGGTGATCTTGCCGCTGGCGACGTTGAGGCCGTTGCGCAGGTGGACGTCGTCTCGCAGGGCCTTTTTCCAGCCCTTGTCAGCCAGCACCACCGCGAAGGGCAGGGTGACGTTGTTGAGCGCGAAGGTCGAGGTGCGCGCCACCGCCCCCGGCATGTTGGCGACGCAATAGTGCACGACGCCATCGACAACATAGGTCGGGTGGGAATGGGTGGTGGCCTTCGAGGTCTCGACGCAGCCGCCCTGATCGATGGCGACGTCGACGATCACCGCGCCGGGCTTCATGGTCTTGACCATGGCGTGGGTCACCAGCTTGGGCGCGGCAGCGCCGGGCACCAGCACGGTGCCGATCAGGAGATCGGCACGCTTCACCAGTTCCTCGATTGCCGAGCGAGTGGAGAACACGGTGGAGATCGAGGTGCCGAATTGGCCGGCGAGGCGCTTGAGCGCCTCGGCCGAACGATCGACCACAGTGACCTTGGCACCCATGCCTACCGCGATCGTGGCGGCATGCGTGCCGGAAACGCCACCGCCGAGGATGACGACTTCGGCAGCCGGCACGCCGGGCACGCCGCCAAGCAGCACGCCGCGGCCGCCTTGGGCCTTTTCGAGGCTGTGGGCGCCGACCTGCGGGGCGAGACGCCCGGCGACTTCCGACATCGGGGTGAGCAGCGGCAGGGCGCCGTTGTTGGAAGTCACCGTCTCATAGGCGATGCAGATGGCGCCGGAGGCGACCAGGTCATGCGTCTGCTCGGCATCTGGGGCGAGGTGCAGATAGGTAAAGAGGATCTGGTCCTTGCGCAGCTTATTGCGCTCGGCGGCCAGCGGTTCCTTCACCTTCACCACCATTTCGGCTTCTGCAAAGATCTGGTCGGCGCGTTCGACGATGGTGGCGCCCGCGTTGCGGTAGTCGTCATCGGAGAGGCCGGCGCCGATGCCGGCATTGGTCTCGACCATCACCTTGTGGCCGTGATGCACCAGCTCCGCCACCGAGGAGGGGATCAGCCCCACGCGGAATTCATTGTCTTTGATCTCTTTGGGAACGCCGATCAGCATTGCCATCCTCCTGCCTGCGGCCCTTGTTTTGGACAGGCCGTTTACGATGGCGCATAATGGCCGTGAAAACGAGCAATTTCTCGCGGATTTAGCTGGCATTTTATCAATTCTATCGCGTATTATGCGAAAAAATTGGAATTCAGGCGCATGAAATGTCAAAACTGGCGATTGATCTCGACAGGCGCGATCGTGCCATCCTCAACCTGCTGCAAGCCGATGGCCGCCTGAGCAATGTCGAGCTTGCCGAGAGGGTCAATCTCTCGCCTTCAGCCTGCCTGCGGAGGGTGAAATTGCTGGAGGAGCGCGGGTTGATCGCGCGCTATGTCATGCTGCTGGACGAGAAGGCAGTGGGGCTGCCGGGGGTCGCCTTCGTGCTGATCACTTTGGACCAGCAGGGCCGTGGCGCCCTCGACACGTTCGAGGCGGCGATCCAGCGCCATCCCGAAGTCACGGAATGCTGTCTCCTGGCCGGCGCCGCCGATTACATGGTGCGCGTCGCCTATGCGGATGCGGCCGATTTCGAGCGCATCCATACCGAGATATTGACGCAATTGCCTGGTGTGGTGCGCGTGCAGTCGACACTGGCGCTGCGCAGCGTGAAGAAGACGACGGCGCTACCGGTTTGACCGGGAGCGCAGCCGTCACAGCGACGTGCTCGCATGTCGCGATGTCAGCTCTTCCAAGCTATACGGTCTCCGTGCCCTTGATCTCGATGCCGAAGCCGGAGAGGCCGATATAGGTGCGCGGCTTGGTCGAGAGCAGCCTGATCGAGGTGACGTCAAGGTCGCGCAGGATCTGGGCGCCCAGGCCGACTTCGCGCCATTGCTCGCTGCGCACCGCTTCCGAGCCCATGTCCGAACCGTGAGTGACGGTAGGCACGCCCACCGAGCCGTCGCGTAGATAGATGATGACGCCGCGGCCGGCTTCCTTGAACTTGGCCAGCGCGTTGTTCAGCGTCTTGGCGCCACCGAAGACGTCCGTCACCACATCGGCGCGGTGCAGCCGGGTCGGCACGTTCTCGCCGTCGCCGATCTTGCCATAGACGAAGGCAAGATGATGCACGGTGTCGAAAGGCGTGGTGTAGGCATGGGCAGTGAGCGGGCCGATCTCGCTGTCGACTGTAAAGGTCGAGATCCGCTCCACTAGCTTCTCGCGCGCCTGGCGATAGGCGATGAGGTCGGCGATCGAAACCAAGTGCAGGCCGTGCTTCTCGGCAAAGGCGGCGACCTCCGGTCCGCGCGTCACGGTACCGTCGTCATTGGCGAGCTCGCAGATCGCCGCCACCTGGGGCACGCCGGCTAGGCGGCAGAGGTCGGTGGCTGCTTCGGTATGGCCCGAGCGCATCAGCACGCCGCCATCCTTGGAGATAAGCGGGAAGACGTGGCCGGGGCGCACGAAGTCGCTGGCCCCCATATTGCCGTTGGCGAGCGCCCGCACCGTGTTGGAGCGCTGCTCCGCCGAGATACCGGTGGTGAGGCCGTGGCGCACATCGACGGAGACGGTGAAGGCGGTGCCGAGCGGAGCGTCGTTCTGCGACACCATCGGGTCGAGCCGCAGGCGCTTGGCTTCTTCCTGCGTCAGGGGGGCGCAGACGATGCCGCAGCAATTGCGGATGATGAAAGCCATTTTCTCGGTGGTCAGATGCGAGGCGGCGATGATGAGGTCGCCTTCATTCTCGCGGTCGTCGTCATCGACCACGACCACGATCTCGCCGCGGGCAAAGGCCTCGATGGCGGCCTGGATCTTCTGATGCGACACGACAGTCTCCTTGGGATTTTCCCGCACCGGGGCAAGCCCCAGAAAGTCATTGGGGGTGACGCTGCCGCCTGTGGCCCCGGCGATGCGCGTGGCGGTCTCGCGCGAGATCCAGGCGCTGTCGTCGTTGCACAAGGCGGTGATGCTTGCAGGCGACAGCCCCACCGCCTTGGCGAAGGCGCTGCGAGGGGTTGCGGTCTGCTTGAGCCAGGCGTCGAGTTTCATGCCTGCGAAGGTAGGGATGCCGCGATTTAATTGCAACTGAAAAGAAGGGATATTTCAGTGACACTGAAAACCTGGGATCGCAGGCATCCTTGCCTGCTCTTGGAACGCTGCTCCCGAGGGGCAGGAAGGGCAGGCAAGGATGCCCGCGATCCCAGGAATTAAAACCCCACCAGAGCCCTGATCGTCGGCATGGCGTAATCCAGCGCCAGTCCCACCGCCACGCCCGCCGCGAAGGTGCCGACATAGAGCCAAAGCGTCGTGTCGTGATGCCAGGGTTCCGGCTTCTCGTTGCGCAGCTTGAGCATCATCGACAGCGGCAGCGGCTCGCGAGCGATCGGGGCGAGGGCGGCATGGAGGGCCTCGCTCTGGCGCTGCCAGGTGGCGGCACGTTCATTGCCCTGCGGATCACTTTCCAGCGCTTCGCGGGTCTCCCGCTCGACACGTGGCGACAGGCGACCGTCCACGAGGGCATTGAAGACACGGTCGGGAATACGGGCCGGATCCGTCATTTCACGATCCGCAACACGACATGCCGCTCGCCGTCGACCTGGCGCGCAAAGGCGGCCCTGGCTCGCGTGAGGCGGGCGATGAAGGTTTCTTCCCTGAGCGCCAGCACGGAAGCGGCTTCTTCATAAGGCATGCCTTCGACGCTGATCAGGGCCAGCACCTCACGGTCTGGGAGACCGAGGCGTTCGAATGCGCGCAGGATATCGGGTGGAGCGGCGGCGGCGGAGGCTGTCTTCGGCACGAGGCGCTGGGGCTTGACGCTGGCTTCACGTTCCTCGAGGTCGCGGCGGCGGGCGATGATCACGGTGAGGAGGCGGTGATAATCGAGGCGCTTGCCGTCATGGCTGGACAGGGCTTCGAGAACGAGGGCATCGGCTGTTTCGGAATCGCGGCAAAGCGCTCGGGCAAAGCGCCTCAGGCGCTGGACGATCATTTCAACCTGTTGGCCCATCGGTCGATCCTCCGGCCCTTCCGGCACCGCCTCTGGGGGCTGCTATGCCGGTCTTCCGAGTGTGCGTCCGCACGCCCCTGCGACACATGGCATCATACTGCGACGCTTTGTCATGGCAAAGTATTTTGCTCGTGATCGGCGCGCGTGCCGGCCCTACATCCCGGGCATGGTTATCACGGTGCTCAGCAGCAGCAGAGCCAAGCCGAGGGCAAACACAAGCAGCGCCAGGCTGGCTTCCACCGTGCGAACCGCCACCGCCGCGCCGAAGCTTTCGGGAGCGGCCATGCGCACGGCGAGGCTCTTGGCGCTCACGGCGATGGTAGCGATGAGGGCGATGGTGCAGGCGGTGCCGAGGCCCATCACGAAGGTTGAGATGACGCCGACGCCGTAGATTCCGAGCTTCCAGGTCAGCACGAGCACAACCAGCGCGCCCGTGCAGGGCCGGAGGCCGGCAAGCATGATGGCGCGGACATTGTTGCGCCTGGCAAGCGGGGTATCGGTGGGTAGTGCCAGATGCCCGCAATTCTCGTCATGCTCGTGGACGCTTGCACCAGCCAGGCCATAGCGGGCGGCAATCAGCCCCCATAGCGCCCGGCCCTTTCGCCAGAGCAGCCAGGCGCCAACGGCCATCACCATCAAATTGGAAAGCCGCTCGAGCGCGAGCGTGGTGTTGTCCATGGTGGCCGAAGTGGCGTTGAGCAGCCCCGCCAGGATAGTGACGATGACGACCGCCGAAACCGCCTGCGCCAGCGCGAAAGCGCAGGATAGCAGGATGCCGCGCTTCACTGCCTCCTCATTGGCGAAGAGATAGGAGGAGATCACCGCCTTGCCATGACCAGGCCCCGCAGCGTGGAACACGCCATAAATGAAGCTCGCGGTTATAAGTCCCCAACCGAGCGTGCCGTTCTGCTTGGCAGCCACCACGAGTTGGTTGATCTCGCGGTTGAAGTGTGCGGTCTGAAGATAGATCCAGACGAAAAAGGGGCTGTTGTTGAGAAAGCCAGGCAAATTCGGCTCGGGCTGGGTCACGCCGAAGGGCGAGGCGCGCTGCGCCAGGGCATAGCCCGTGCTGAGCAGGAGCACGGCGAGGGCGGAATACACGAAAGCGAATCGGCGCAATTGTGGGAATGACGTCGCCGATTCGCGAGCCTGCTCCGCCTTCACGGGCAGTTGACCTGGATGTTGTTGGCGAATTTGGCGCCGAAATTCTTGTTCTCGTCGAGCGCGCTGAAATAGGCCTCGTCGAGCTGCAGCGCTGCCTGCTTCTGGGCATCGCTCGGGGGCTTTGGCCGGATGATGTTGAGGGCGCAGCCCTGTGGAGCGCCGGTCATGCTGACGGGATTGTCGTCGCCGAGTTCGAAGTCGACATAATAGGTCGGGTCATAGATCTGCAGCGCCAGTGCCTTCTGGCCCTGCATCTGCGGCGAGGAGAGCGGCAGGAAGAAGTGCAGCGTGAGCACATTGCTGGCGTAGGTAAGATAATAGTCGACCGGCGGACGGAACAGCAGTTCCTTGCCACCAAGCTTGCCGAAGGTGAAGTAGCCGAAATCCTTGAGGTTCTCGACATTGGTTTCGGCGAGCGGCGCCAAGGCCTCGCGCGTATAGCCGCCGTCGGCGCTCTGCTGGATGCCCTGCGTTGCATAGGACGAGAAGGCTTCGTCGAAAGTCCAGTTCTGCTTCACCCCGGTAATCCGGCCCTGATTGTCGTAGACGATCTCACTCACCGAGGTGACGAAGACATGGGGATGGGCGTTTGCAGCACCCGCAAGGCAGAAGAGCAGGAGGGTGCCGAGTATCAGGCCGCGCATGGAGTATCCGGGATTATCAAATCCGGCGAGCCGGCATCAGCGATTCGCCGGTCCCGTTTGTAACCCTCCGACTGGGGCGGAACGATGGCCGGTCAGCCGAGCGGTGCGACCTTCACCACGCGGAACCGTCCGCCGGCCTCCTGCTTGAACAGGCCGAGGCGATCAAGGCGGAGATCCGGACCGACGCCGTTGTTTCGGGCGTGCTCGGCAAGGAGGGGACCAAATTCACCGGCTTTCTCGATGGCTCCGGTGAGGGTCATGTGAAAGCGGAATTCTGCCAGCACGTAGGGATAGCCATGGGCTGCGAGATAGGCCCGTTGCCTTTCGCTGAGGCGTGCCGGATTGCGTTTGGCGACCTCAGCCTCCGTTAGTGGGGCACGCAGGGCATCGAAATGCCTGACGACGGCTTCTTCCAGGCGCGCGAGTTCCACCGGAGGAGCCGCTGGTACCAGCGCCAGAAACGCATTATCCGGGCGCGAGGACGGAATGGGCGTGACGATCCATTTGGCCAGATCGACCGGCGCGTGCCCCTCCGCGAACTGCTCGAGGCTTCTCACCAATTGCGCTTCGTCGCTGTCTTCCCTCAGCCGGAACGGCGCCTTCAGCGTCGCATGAAAGCCATAGAGCCTGGGGTCGGCGGTCATCGCATGCCATCTGTCGGCGGAGACACCAAGTGGCTGCCATTGCGGAACAGCCTCGCCTGTATAGGCGTCATAGCCCAGCACCTCGCTGCCGAAGCGCCAGAGGGCGCTTTCCGGTGCGGGGACGTAGTAAACGGCATAGCGTGTCGGCATTCCAAGGGTCCCGGTCGGTTGTCACAGACCCAGCGCACCGCCGTCGGCGCGGGGATCGTGCATGGCTTCGATGCGGCCGTTCGCGGCATGGCGGACGAGGGCGCCGGAATGACCGAAGTCGTCCGCATAGGCCGGGCCGATGTCGACGGGATGACCGGCGCGGTCGAGGGCGCCGTAGAGCGCGTCGTCGAAGCGGCTCTCCATGAAGAGGAGTGGTCGTTTGCCCTCGGCATCGCGCTTGAGCACGAAACGCGGAGCATCGATCGCGTCCGCCAGCCTCTCGCCGAGCCGGTAGCGCGAGAAGGTCTGTGCCAGGATCTGGGGCTGGGCGTCGCCACCCATGGTGCCGAAGGGCATGAGGCGGCCGTCGGAGAACTGTGCCATGCCCGGATTGAGGGTGTGGAACGGCAGGCGCCCAGGAGCCAGTGCCCGCAGCGAGCGCGGATCGAGCGAGAAGGCCATGCCGCGGTTCTGCATCAGAAGCCCGGTCTTGGGCAGCACCAGGCCGGAGCCGAAACCCCAAAAGACGGACTGTATATAGCTGACGGCGATGCCCTCGCTGTCGATGGCCCCCATCCAGATCGTATCGCCGGGCGCGCCGGGCAGGGGGCCAGACCCGGCGTGGGACATCGAGATCGCTGCCGCCTCCTTTTCGAGAAAGGTTGGGGCCAGGAAGGCTGCCGGATCCGCCGTCATCAGAGCGGGATCGGCGAGGATATGGTTGCGGACGGCGGTCGCCTTTTTCGTCGCCTCCACCAGGCCGTGGATATGCTCGAAGCTGCCCGCGCGCCGGATGTTCAGGCGTTCCGCGAGGCCCAGAATGATCAGAGTCGAGAGGCCCTGGCTCGGTGGCGGCAGGTTGAAGACCGTGGCGCCGGGCAGTGTCAGGCTCAGCGGTTCGCGCAGCTTCGCCCGGTAGCGCCTGAGGTCGTCGCGGGTGACGAAGCTGCCGGCGCGCTCGAGGTCGGCAGCGACTTCACGGGCGGCATCGCCGCGGTAGAAATCGTCAAGGCCGGCGTGGGCGAGTTGATCGATCAATCCCGCCAAAGCCGGCTGCACCAGGCGCTCGCCCGCGGTGAGGGGCTGGCCGTCCTTCATGAAGAGCGACGCAAAGCCAGGGACTGTCTTCAGCTCCTCGAATTCGCGCGGCTCGACCCGGGCCTGCGAGGGCGATACGGGAAAGCCGTCGCGGGCAAGGCGAATCGCATCTTCCAGGAGGGCGGCGAGCGGCAGCTTGCCGCCAAAAGCCCGAGCCATGTCGGCGGCAATCTGCCAGCCGCCGATGGCGCCAGGCACGGTGAGGGCCGCGAGGGCCCCGCGCGCGGGAATAGTGTCGTGGCCAAGGTCTCGAAAGGCCTTGAGCGTCGCCCCCGCGCCGGCTGGCCCGCAGGCCTGGATGGCATGGACCCGCCTTTTCGTGTCCGTCACCAGCCAGAAACCGTCGCCCCCGAGGCTGTTGTTGTGTGGATAGACTACACCGATGGTGGCTGCCATGGCGATCATCGCTTCGATCGCATTGCCGCCCTGGATCAGGATGCGCTGGCCGGTCTCGCAGGCGAGGGTATGAGGAGCAGCAACGCCGGCATGGCCGAAGACGGGCGTTTCCATGGGCTATGTCACTTTCTCATTGCGGTTTTGTCATCCGCCTGAGGCGTAGCAAAGCGCATCCTGATGGTATAGAGCGTAGTCAGGGCCTGTTGCCAGGCATGGATTGGGTTTGACGGGAGCGATTTTGGCCGAATAGAAGGAGGATGAGGACGCAAGCCTTCCGGCCTGCTACGACATCCGACGCGCTAGTCGGCCAAAAGCGCCCGCCGCGGAGCGTGAGGTGAAAAATGGTCAGCTGCAGCGTCACATCGCTTGCCGATACGGATGTATCGGCGTGCGCGATGCTCCTCCCATCTGACCGTTTTTGACCTCATCAAACCCAATCCATGCCTGGCAACAGGCCCTGAGACTTCGTGGGATACGACATGCCTAGCTCTGACTCATCCATCAACTGGACCAGCCTGATCACGATCTGCTCGGCCGCCATTCTCATCGGTACCGAGCTTCTGGGCGCGGCCTGGGCCTCTGGTTGGGCGCTGGCCGGCTTCTTCCAGCTCGGCTCGACGGTGGAGACCATCCTGCAATGCGTATTCGCGCTCTGCGCGCTCTATGCGATCTTCGTCTTCCTCAGGCAGGCCAATCGCGTCGAGCCCGTCTTCAAGCGTAACTGAGCCTGGCGCCATGTCCATCTCGCCGCTGCCCTATCCCCGCGACCTGCGCGGCTATGGCCGTCACACGCCGGATCCCAAATGGCCGGGCGGCGCCAAGGTCTGCGTGCAGTTCGTGCTGAACTATGAGGAAGGCGGCGAGAACAACATCCTGCATGGCGACCCGTATTCGGAGGCGTTCCTCTCCGATATCATGGGCGCCACCAACTGGCCCGGGCAGCGCCATTGGAACATGGAGTCGATCTATGAATATGGAGCCCGCGCCGGTTTTTGGCGGCTGTGGCGCCTGTTCACCAGCCGCAAGGTGCCGGTGACCGTCTATGGCGTCGCCACGGCGCTGGCGCGTTCGCCCGAGCAGGTCGCGGCGATGCAGGAGGCCGACTGGGAGATCGCCAGCCACGGTCTCAAATGGATCGAATACAAGGACGTGCCGCCCGAAACCGAGCGGGCACATCTCGAACAGGCGATCGCCCTGCATCGCGAGGTTACCGGCGAGAGGCCGCTCGGCTTCTATCTCGGCCGGGCCTCCATGAATACCAGCGAACTGGTGATGGAGGAGGGTGGTTTCCTCTATTCTTCCGACAGCTATGCGGATGATCTGCCCTATTGGGTCACCGGGCCGAAGGGGCCGCATCTCATCATCCCCTATACGCTCGAGGCCAACGACATGCGCTTTGCCACGGCGCAGGGCTTCAACACAGGCGAGCAGTTCTTCACCTATCTGAAGGACACGTTCGACGTGCTCTACCGCGAGGGCCAGGAAGGCGCACCGAAGATGTTCACCATCGGCCTGCATTGCCGCCTTGTCGGTCGGCCCGGCAAGTCGGCGGCGCTGGAGCGCTTCGTCGACTATGTGCGCTCGCATGAGGATGCCTGGATCGCCAGGCGCATCGATATCGCCCGCCATTGGCGGGCCATTCATCCGGCCTGAACCGATGGGAGCGAGCCTGGCCTCGCGCTCCCTCCATGCCCTGTTCCGCGTGATCAGGGTAAAGAGCTGGGCCAATCCGCCCGTCCTCAATTTCTTCATCCGGCTCAGCCGCAGGAGCGGGGCGGCGATGCCATCGAGCCGGTTGCGCTCGCTCTGCACTGTGCAACTGAGGCGGGAGCATGGCGACAGGGTTTTTGATCTGGTGCCGCGCCGGGGCGGCAAGTCCTCCTCCCACAACCCGCCCTTTCATCTCTTCTATCTGCATGGCGGCGCCTTTTCGATCGATATCGGCTTCGTGCATTGGCAATTCATCGAGACCATGATCCGCCTCACTGGCTGCAGCGCCCGCGTGCCGCTCTATCCGCTGGCGCCCGAGCACGGCCATGAGGAGGCGCTGGCGAGCGCGCTCGCCCATTATCGCGCGCTTTGTGCCGAGGTGGCGCCCGAGCGCATCGTGATCATGGGCGATTCGGCCGGTGGCGGGCTTTCCCTGGCTTTGGCACAGGCGCTGGCTCCGGCCCGGCTGCCGCAGCCCGGCCATATCGTGCTCCTCTCACCTTGGCTCGACCTCACCATGAGCGATCCCGCCACGCTGGCGCAGGAAGCGCATGATCCTGTGATCAAGGCCGAAGCGGCTCTTGCGGCTGCTCGCATGTATGCGGGGGACCTGCCCCTGGAAGATCCGCGCGTCAGCCCCGTCTATGGCGAGGTGCGTGGACTGGCTCCCGTCACCGTACTCACCGGCACCAGCGACCTCCTCTATCCCGACGCGCGTCGCTTCGCCGACCGCATGAAGGTGGAGGGCCAGCAACTCGATCTGTGGGAATATCCGGAAATGGTGCACGCCTGGATGCTTTTGCCGCTGCCGGAGGCCTTCCAGGCGCGCGAGCGGATCGCAACGATGCTGCTGGGCAGGTTCAGGGCGGCGGCGATGGCTGGATAGCGGTCCCGCGCCGTTCTGTCGTCTCTGTTACCCGGGTAACAGAGACACCCTCGCGTTTGCGCCATAAGGAAAGTCGCAGCGATCGAGGTTTCCCCGGCTGAGAGAGCTGCTCTTGCCTTTTCCTCCATGTGCGCTTTCGCATAGGAGAAGGCCGGCGAATCCAGTTCCCTTTGGGTCAATACCGGCTGACCCGCGGCGCTTCGAAAAAGTTGCCTCCGCGCGGAAAACACGGGCGGCATGCCGATAGGCCTCGTCAGCGATGTGCGAAAACGCACAGCGCGACAGGGTCGTTTCCAACTAACCATTGCTCCATCAGCGGAGCCAAAATTCAGCACGAGCATCCGCGGAATGGATTTTTTCGGGGAAATTCGATGTTGACCTACCCTGCACGCCAGATCTGGAACGAGGATGACATCGGAATGTCGTCGCCCGATCTAACGGATCTGCACCGTGCCTATATGTCGTCGATCCGCCAGCACCAGGAGCTTCTTGCCGAGTTGTGCAAGACGCTGTCGAAGCTCGGTGTCGCTATCGACAGTTCTCCTCTCGATCCGCAAGCGCGTGACGCGCTTTCGGCAGGCATCGGCGATCACGTCGATCTAGCCCTCGGCATTATCGCCAGCATCGACGGAGCCCTCAGCTTCGCGGCTCCGACCCGCCCGGCGATCGCCCACTGATTGAACCGTAGTGCGGCGATCAGCCGAGCCAATTGGCACGTTGTGCCATGGCGCGAGAATTGTCGCCGTGATTCCAACGCCCTTCACAGGGTGCCTTGAGCGGGCATGCTTTTGCCGAAGCATGTCCGCTCTTTTTGTACCGGGCGTCGGACTAACTGTGAATTCTGCGCTTGCGCATGCCGTCGGAGCCCGGTTCAGAGGTCGTTTGCCTCCAAAAGAGTATGATATTGGCAACACTTTGGATTTTTTGTGCGGGTGACATTGACACTCCTCGCGCATTTCTCTTTCGTGAAGTTAATGCTTTGAAGTGTAAGGCCGTCTGTGGCCCACGTGCCGTCGGCCTTAACCGAACAGTAACCATACTTGCGACGGTATAATACCACGCGGTCATTTCTTCGGGGGTTCTATGAAATTGGTTCGTCTCGCGCTGCTCGCGGCGTTCACGGTGGGTCTGGCCGCCTGCCAATATGCCAAGACACCGGATCCCGTGCTTTCGGAACGTGATGCCCAGTTCATGGCCATGATTCCGACCGCCAAGGAAGACCCGATGTTCGGCCGCTACATGGTGGACAATCCCACGGGCGAGCCGCCGGGCGTGGTGGTGGTCGAGACCAGGCAGCATCTGCTCTACTATACGCTGCCCGAGGGCAAGGCCATGCGCTATGGCGTGGCCCTTGGCAGCGAGGCTTTCGGCTGGACCGGAGAGGCCGTGATCGACCACAAGGCGGAATGGCCGGATTGGAACCCGCCTGCCGATATGATCGCCCGCTGGCCGCAGGTCAAGAAGACCGCTGGCGGCTGGACGAACCCGCTCGGCGCCCGTGCGATGTATCTGTTCCAGGATGGCAAAGACACGCTTTACCGTATCCACGGCACCAATGAGCCAGAGAAAATCGGCCAGAGCGTTTCCTCGGGTTGCATCCGCATGCGCAATATCGACGTGATCGATCTCTACAGCCGCGTCCAGGATGGCACCAAGGTAATTGTGCGCTGAGGGCGCTGCAAGGTCTGGATCTGATGTGGAATCAGGTCCGAAACTTGGGCATCGACTTCGAGAAACAACAAAGCCCGGGGTTTTCCGGGGCTTTTGCTTAAGGCTCGAAGGCCAAGAAAGATCGCTCCGGGGCCGTAATGCGGTTCATTTGAGCGAGAATGAGTTCGCGCTAATTTTGTCATTGCCGGGCTTGTCCCGGCAATCCAGTGCGGAACATTATCGTCGACGGTATGGCTGGGAACCCGGGACAAGCCCGGTATGACAGAGCTGAGCATTTCCGGCTTAAGTGAACCGAATTAGCTCAGGGGCCGGGTTCTTTCAGCGGGCTCGCGCCATGCTTGGACACAGCCAGCCCAGTAGTGGGCAGCGATGTTTGCTTAGTTAACGCAGCGGCACGCCGGTCGGCGTATAATAACGCCGTCGACATCATTCACTGCCGCGGAGACGGGTGCCCGGCTCAGTCCTGAGCCATCTGCTGCAGGCGGGTAAGGGCCGCCTCGGCACTCATCTGGCGCTGATTCTTTTCCTTGCTGGCGGCGCCGACCGCAGCCGCGAGCGCAGGCATGGCGATCTTGCCGTAACGATCCTCCAGCCTTTCCCGCTTTACAAGTGTGGGCTGCTGGAGACGCGATCCCTCGATGTCCATAATCCGGTCCTCAAGCTACAGTACCTGGCAGTGCCTGCGTAAAATTTATGCATCACTGCCAATAACTTGAGCATAATTTTACAACGACGGAGCGGCATTTGTGACGAGCCTGCGACATCTATATCCTATATACGACAAATCCTGTTGCTTTCACCGGACCTGTGGCAAAAACACCACAGGCTGAAACCGGCCTGAAATCACAAAAAAGCCGCGCTTTGAGAGCGCGGCTGCGACTTAAAACCGGTTTGGCCGAGATTGTGACGGTTCGCTTACAGGCGCGGAACTGCGTCGCATATCGACAAGAGAAGCACTGGCGCGAAATCAGGCAGCCAGATGGTCGTCATCCTCGCGCAGGCAGGCTGGCATCTCATGCTTGGCCTTGACCGGCTTGGTCTCCTTGCGGGCGACCTGTGCGGCGGCTGCCGCGACGGCCGAGATGCCGATAGCGCGATAGAGATGCTCCAGCTGCTCGCGAGCGGGGCCTTGCAAAGCCTGCTTTTGCTCGGTCGGCAGGGCGGGACTATGAGACGCAGTCATCGGTAACTCCTAACGCAACTACACGCTCTACTTGCATTCACCCTGTGGGTGCATTGAAGCGAGGTGAGGGCGGGACTGTGAATATTTAACGGCGAAGTTATCATGGTTAACGTGATAGACCCGTGATACTTCGCACAACGCTTTTCCAGCCTATCCCGTCCTTGCTGAACGCAGGCTTAACCGCAACGCGTATGGGGAAAAAATATGCTCAGGCGTGGGGCAGGGCCCAGGGCTGGACATTGACGATGCTCCAGGCGCCGCCGCTCCTCTGGCAGCCCTTGCCCTGATACCATTGCGTATTGGCGTTCTCGGTGAGCGCGGCGACGAAGCTGCGGCAGGTGGTCTTGTTCTCGATAAAGGCATCGGCGACGGGCGTCACCGAGCCATGCGTGCCGGCTTCGGGGTTCGACCACAGCATGGAGGCACCTGGGTTCTGCGGGTTCATGGCCGCCTGCAGTGCCAGTTTGGTCTTGTCCCAGTCGGCATCCGTCATGCTGGCGCTAAGGCGGTTGTCCTGAGCGGGGATCGAGCCCGTGGTCGTCTTGTCCTCGGCGGAGCCGAAGATCGGGCCAAGCGGGGTCGAGATGGCGCAGCCGGATAAAATCATGCCAGCGAACAGCACGCAGAGTGGGCCGCGAGCGCGGCGCGCGCTATAAGCAGCCTTGAAATCGAACCTGTCGAACACCTTGGAGCCACCCCATGACAGTAACGTTAGGTAACCCTGCCACAGGCGAGTTAATATCGGGTGACTCCGGCGGCTTTCTCGCGGCAGGCGAACCGTTCATTCTGTTTTCCCAATGGCTTGGCGAGGCAGAAAAGTCCGAGCCGAACGATCCCAATGCGATGGCGCTCGCCACCGTCGATCCCGATGGCCTGCCCGATGTGCGCATGGTGCTGCTCAAGGGCCTCGACGACCATGGCTTCGTATTCTACACGAACACCGAGAGCGCCAAGGGTACCGAGCTTGGCGCCAATCCCAAGGCTGCCCTGCTGTTCCATTGGAAGAGCCTGCGCCGGCAGGTCCGCATCCGCGGGCCCGTGGAGCGCGTTACCGACGCGGAGGCCGACGCCTATTACGCCACGCGCCCGCGCGGCAGCCGCATCGGCGCCTGGGCCTCGCAGCAGTCGCGGCCGCTCGAAGGGCGCTTTGCCCTGGAAAAGGCTGTGGCCTCCTACACGGCCAAGTTCGGCATCGGCGAGATACCGCGCCCGCCTCATTGGACAGGCTTTCGCATCGTGCCAGTGCAGATCGAGTTCTGGCACGACAGGCCCTTCCGTCTGCACGACCGCCTCGTCTTCCGGCGCAGCGCCCCGGAAGGGGGCTGGTCGCGCCAGCAATTGTACCCATGAGACGATCTCGTGTTTTTGCCGCATTTCAATCCGGCGGCCCAATGCCTATGTGTTGGGGACACGGCGCCTTGGCGCCGCCCTCCTTTCATTGAATGGCCGTTGTCATGACCACGAGTGCTTCCCATCCCCAGCGCGCCATGCTGCTGACCGGCGCCTCCCGCGGCATCGGCCATGCGACGGTGAAGCGCTTTTCCGCCGCCGGCTGGCGGGTGATCACCTGTTCGCGCCACGCCTTTCCCGAGGAATGCCCCTGGGAAGCCGGCCCGGAGGATCATATCCAGGTGGATCTCGCCGATCCCGCCAATACGGAAGAGGCGATCGTCGAGATCAAGCATCGGCTGAACGGGACGGGCCTGCATGCGCTCGTGAACAATGCCGCGATCTCGCCGAAGGACAAGCAGGGCGCGCGCCTCGGCAGCATCGATACGAGCCTTGCCGACTGGCAATGGGTGTTCCAGGTCAATTTCTTCGCGCCCATCATGCTGGCCCGCGGACTGATCGAGGAACTGCAGCAGGTCAAGGGCTCGGTGGTCAACGTCACCTCGATCGCCGGCGCGCGCGTGCACCCCTTCGCGGGTGCGGCTTATGGCACCTCAAAGGCGGCGCTAGCTGCTTTGACGCGCGAGATGGCCTCGGATTTCGCGCCACGCGGTATCCGCGTGAACGCCATTGCCCCGGGCGAGATCGACACCTCCATCCTCTCGCCGGGCACCGAGAAGATCGTGGCGCAGATCCCGATGCGCCGGCTCGGCACGCCCGACGAAGTAGCCAAGACCATCTATTTCCTATGCACGGACCAGAGTTCCTATGTGAACGGCGCCGAGATCGCCATCAATGGCGGCCAGCACGTCTGATCCTGGGGACCGCGGGTTTCGAGCCGGCCGGGAGGCAAGCGGCCCCCGGCGGCACGGTATGCCTGTAACTCCCCCGAAAAAAGGCCCAACGCCCCTTTCCCGCTGCGCGGCCTTCCGTTATTCATGCCGTTCCTTTTGAATAGGCAGTTGCGAATGACAGCAAGTGGTTTGATGGCCGGCAAGCGCGGCCTCATCATGGGGGTGGCAAATAACAGGTCGATCGCCTGGGGTATTGCCAAAGCATGCCGGCAGCATGGCGCCGAGCTTGCTTTCACGTATCAGGGTGATGCTCTCAAGAAGCGCGTGGAACCCCTGGCCGCCGAGCTCGATGCTCTTGTCGTCGGCCATTGCGATGTCACCGATGGCGAGACCATCGACGCGGTTTTCGCCGAGGTCGAGGCCAAATGGGGCAAGCTCGACTTCGTCGTCCACGCCATTGCCTTTTCCGACAAGGACCAGCTCGACGGCCGCTACATCGAGACGACCGAAGAAAACTTCACCAAGACCATGCTGATCTCCTGCTATTCGCTCACCTCGGTGGCCCAGCGTGCCGAGAAGCTGATGAAGGACGGCGGCTCGCTGCTGACGCTGACCTATTACGGTGCCGAGAAATGGATGCCCCATTACAATGTGATGGGCGTCGCCAAGGCCGCTCTCGAGGCGAGCGTGCGCTATCTCGCCGCCGACCTTGGCGAGAAGGCGATTCGCGTCAATGCGATCTCCGCCGGCCCGATCAAGACGCTGGCTGCCTCCGGCATCGGCGATTTCCGCTACATCCTGAAGTGGAACGAGTATAACGCGCCGCTGCGCCGCACCGTGACCATCGAGGAAGTGGGCGAGGCGGGTGCCTATCTGCTCTCCGACATGTCGCGGGGCGTGACCGGCGAGGTTCATCATGTCGATGCCGGCTACCACGTCGTCGGCATGAAGAACCCGACTTCCCCCGACATCACCCTGGCCGGCAAGGACTGAAGCTGGCGGGGCAGGTTTTTTTCTCACCGAAAAGTTTATGGACTTTTCCGAAGGATTGCTTTCGGTTCGGCGGCGTTCCGCCCCGACTGGGCGCGATGCGAGATCAGCGGATTGGGTATGGAGGCGGTCTAAGGCTGGCCACCATACCGAGGCGTCAGAACAAGGAACAGGCTCTTGGCGCACACTCTTTATTTCATGCGCCACGGCGAGACGAACTGGAATGCCGAGGCCCGTCTACAGGGCCAGCAGGACGTCCCCCTCAACGATGTCGGGCGTGCGCAGGCTGCAGAGGCTGGCCGAAGACTGGCCACTGTCCTTCCCGAACCCGACAGCCTGCCCTGGCAGGTCAGCCCTCTCGGCCGCACGCGCGAGACGGCTGAACTCGCGCGCAAGGCCATCGGCCTGCCTCCGAGCCGCTACAAGCTGGATGACAGGCTGAAGGAACTCACCTTTGGCAACTGGGAAGGCAAGACCTGGGCGGAGTTGCGCTCGATCGACCGCAACATGGTGAAGGCACGCGCCTCCGATAAATGGGCCTATGTGCCGCCGCGCGGCGAGAGTTATGCCATGCTGCGCGACCGCATCGCCGGCTGGCTGAAGACCGTCAACCAGGATCTGGTCATCGTCAGCCATGGCGGCGTCGCCCGCGTGCTGCTGGCGCTGCTTGCGGGCATGCCGACCGGTGAGGCCGCCGAAGCCGCGATCTGGCAAGGCCGGCTGCTGGTGTTTCGCGGCAAGACAGCGGAATGGGTATAGAGAGCAGCAAGGCCCGGAACGAGCGAGGCGGCCTCGGGCCTCACGAATGGAGAACAGGACGCGACCTGGGGTTAATTTCGTAATCCGCTCCTGCCCGAACGCATTTTGCTCTAGGGGCAAACAATAATTCTTAGGCTTCGTGAGATTGAAGCTGTTGCAACCCGGCTGGATCGGTTGCTTGAACACAAGAAAGGCCAGTTGCGAGACTGGCCTTCCGCATCGTCAATATCGCCCGAGTTGATCAGGCCGGACCGCCATGGCTCTTGCAGCTTTCGCGGAATTTCTTGCGATCCTTGCCATGCAGGCCTTGCTTGTCGGCGGCGGCCGAGCAGGCCTTGGAGATGGCTGCCTTCTGGTCAGCGCTCATGGCCGGCTTCGCGGGCTTGGCCTTCATGGCAGGAGCCGGGGTCGCCGGGGCCGGCGTCGTCTGGGCGTAGGCGGCACCTGCGCTGAGGACCAGCGCGGCAACGGCAGGAACGAGCAGGGATTTCAGGATTTTCATGGCAGTCTCCTCCACGAGGCCTCGCCTCTGGATTCTGGTTGTGCCCCCGCCCATCCGCTGCCATGCGGCGAAGTCGTGGTTAAATTGTGGCACTGTCCCGTCTTCCGTTGGGTTATCCGATAAAACTGCGCAAAGCCGTTCCCTGCCGGGCCTGTCATGCTGTAGAAGGCTGCCAAATCGGTCGCAGCGGGTTCCCATGTCGTTCAATACATTCGGTCAGTTGTTTCGTGTCACCACCTATGGCGAGAGCCACGGCATCGCGCTGGGGTGCGTGATCGACGGCTGTCCGCCGCGCCTGCCCGTGAGCGAGGCGATGATCCAGGGCTTCCTCGACCGCCGCAAGCCGGGACAGAGCCGCTTTACCACGCAGCGCCGCGAGCCCGACCAGGTCCGTATCCTTTCCGGCGTGATGCCAGACGAGGAGACAGGCGAACTGGTGACCACCGGCACCCCGATCAACCTGATGATCGAGAATGTCGACCAGCGCTCCAAGGACTATGGGGAGATCAAGGACAAGTATCGGCCGGGCCACGCCGACTATGCCTATGACGTCAAATACGGCCTGCGCGACTATCGCGGCGGCGGGCGTTCCTCGGCCCGCGAGACGGCCTCGCGCGTGGCGGCCGGTGCCATCGCCCGCCAGGTGCTGCCCGGCGTGGCCATCCGCGGCGCCCTGGTGCAGATGGGCCCGCACAGGATCGATCGCACACGCTGGGACTGGAACGCGATCGATAACAATCCCTTCTTCTGCCCCGATCCGGTAATGGCCGAATTCTTCGAAACGTATCTCGACGGCATCCGCAAGGCCGGCTCTTCCATCGGCGCGGTGATCGAGGTGGTGGCGGAAGGCGTGCCGCCGGGCCTGGGTGCGCCGATCTATGGCAAGCTCGACGGCGACCTCGCGGCGGCGATGATGAGCATCAACGCGGTCAAGGGTGTGGAGATCGGCGACGGTTTTGCGGCGGCCGAACTCGGCGGCGAAGAAAATGCCGACGAGATGCGCATGGGCAACGACGGCAAGCTCCTGTTCCTCTCCAACCACGCCGGCGGCGTCCTCGGCGGGATCTCGACCGGCCAGCCGGTGGTGGTGCGTTTTGCCGTGAAGCCGACTTCCTCGATCCTGCAGACCCGCCGCACGGTGGACCGCTACGGCCACAACGCCGATATCATCACCAAGGGCCGCCACGACCCCTGCGTCGGCATCCGCGCCGTGCCGGTGGGCGAGGCGATGATGGCCTGCGTGCTGGCCGATCACGTGCTCCGGCATCGCGGGCAGGTGGGCACGCCCGTGGAGTGGCCGTTTAGGAAATAGAGTAGGGCGCGGACGTCCTTCCTGGGATCGCAGGCTTCCAGCCTGCATCTTGAACCGCATCGTTTCCAAGAGCAGGCTGGAAGCCTGCGATTGTCTATTTCAATCCCATCGTGCAAGCCTAGCTTTTGGATGCCTCCAGCTCGGTGGCCGCCGAGCTGGAGGCGGGAGGGGACGGGTCGTGCCTGCGATAATCGAAGGACTGACTTAGGAGTCTGACCACCCCTCTCTTTTCCATGAGGCCTGAACGGATACCGGCATTGCTCCGGAGACAAGCAGAGGACTTGGAAAAGATGACGAGCAGCCTAGCACACAATGTCGGCACCGACATCGGCAAGGATCATTTGGATGTGGCTGTCCACCCGGCAGGCCTCATCAAGCGCTTTGCCAACACCCAGGCGGGCCATCGCGCCCTGCTTGCCTGGCTTTCTTCCTGGACTGTCGAGCGTGTGGTGTTCGAAGCAACGGGGGCCTATCATCGCGCCTTCGAACGCGCGCTCAACCAGGCCGGCCTGCCGGCCGTCAAGCTCAACCCGCGCCAGGCCCGACGCTTTGCCGAAGGTATTGGCAGGCTGGCCAAGACCGATCGCATCGATGCCATGACCCTGGCCCGCTATGGCCAGGCCGTCCAGCCCGAGCCGACCCTCATCGTCAGCCAGGCCCTTGAGGAGATGAAGCAATTGGCCGCGGCGCGGGACGCCCTGATGAAGATCAAAGTGGCAACCCAGACCCGCCAGCAAACCGCCGAACTCCCCCTGATCAAGCGCCAACTCGCCAAGACACTGGCTCTGACCCAAGCGCAGATAAACGCCATCGACGAGGAGATCGCCAGGCGGGCCGACAAGGATCCCGCCTTCAAGCGCAGAGCCGAAATCCTCGACTCCATCCCCGCCGTGGCACCCATCACAGCTCACGCCATGCTCATCCACATGCCTGAACTGGGCACCCTGTCTCCCCCTCAAGCCGCAAGCCTGGCCGGCCTCGCCCCTGTCCCACGCGACAGCGGCAGCAAAAATGGCAAGCGCTTCATTCGCGGGGGAAGAGCCCTTCTGCGACGAGCCCTCTATATGCCCATGGTCGCCGCTATCCGATGGAACCCCGACCTCGCCGCTAAATACCAGGCCATGGTCGCCGCCGGAAAACCCAAAAAAATCGCCATCGTCGCCATCATGCGCAAGCTCATCATCCTCGCTAACGCCCTCTTGCGAGATAATCGGATTTGGACGCCTAAAGCTGCTTGACCGAATACGGATACTCCCAGGACTACCGCCCGATATCGTAGCCCTTGTCGCGCAGCTTGATCAGCGCAGCCTCCAGATCCTCGTCCAGCTTGTCCGGCATGATGATGCGCGGCTGCACGATGAGGTCGCCGGCGCCGTCCCTGTCTTGCACGCCCTTGCCTTTCAGGCGGAACGATCGCAGGCCCGTGGTGCCCTTGGGCAAGGTGAGGTCGACAGAGCCGTCCAGTGTGGGCACGCGCACCTTGGCCCCGAGCGCTGCCTCATAGATGGTGACGTTCACGTCGACGCGGACATTCTTGCCCTCGGCGCGAAAAATGTCGTGTGGCGCCACAGCCACAATGATCAGCGCGTCACCCGATTCCCCGCCGAAGGGGCTGGGTTCGCCCTGGCCACGCAGGCGGATGGTCTTGCCGGCTGCGATGCCGGCGGGGATGGAGGCATCCACCGCCCGGCCCGGGCCAAGCTCGACGCGGGCCTTGCCGCCCAGCGCCCAGATGGTGAAGGGGATCTGCCCCGTCACCTGAATGTCCTCGCCACGCGGCGGGGCGCCGCGCGGGCCGGCCCCGCCGCGCTGGGCACGGCCGCCAAACATCTCGCTCAGGATATCGTCGAAGCCAGCGCCACCGCCGAAGCCACCGCTTCGGCCGCCAGTGCCGAAATTGAACTCGAAATTGCCGCCGTCGCGGCTGAAACCGCCTCCCGGACCGCCAGCGCTCTCGAAGCCCTGGAAGCGTGGCTTGCCCTCGGCGTCGATCTCGCCACGGTCGAACTGGGCGCGCTTGGTCTCGTCGCCGACGATCTCATAGGCGGTGTTGATCTCGGCGAATTTCGCCGCGGCCTTGGTGTCCTTGTTCTGATCGGGATGGTATTGCTTGGCGAGCTTGCGAAAGGCCTTCTTGATCTCGGCCAAGCTCGCTGTCTTGGATACGCCAAGCACGCTGTAGGGGTCACGCATGTCAATCCTCCGGCCGGCCCCCTGATGGGCAGCCGGCTGCCGTGGCGCAAGGCCCACGATTCCTGACGAAGATGGGATTTGTCGGCGGATTCCGCAATATGCTTGCGGGGCCAAATTGCCTATGCATGGGGATGCCGCAGCCTGACGGATTCGCCATGCCCATACGCGCCATACTCTTCGACAAGGACGGAACTCTCGTCGACTTCCACCTGACCTGGAGCGCTGCCGCCTATGCCGCCATGCTGCGCCTGAGCGCCGGTAATGAAGAGAAGATGGCGCGCCTTGTCGAGATCAACGACTATGATCTGAAGAGCCATCGCATCCGGCCAACATCGGTGCTGGTAGCGCAGTCTTCGGCCGATTACGGCGTGACCTGGGCGCGCGCCCTCGGCCAAACGGCCGACGATGCCTTCTTCGCCCAGATGGACCGGATCTTCATCGAGGAGGGGCTGAAGCACGTCACCCCGATCGGTGATCCGCCCTGGCTGCTCTCCACCTTGAAGGCGAAGGGCTATCTCACCGGCATCTGCACCAATGATTCCGAGGCCGGCGCCCGCGCCCATTGCGAGAAGCTCGGCCTGTTGCCCTGGCTCGATGCCGTGCTCGGCTATGATTCCGGTCATGGCCGCAAGCCCGATCCCGGCCCCGTGCTGGGCTTCGCCGCCGCCTTCGGTATCTCACCGGAGGAGGTTGCCCTGGTGGGGGATTCCACCCATGACCTGCATGCGGTAAAGGCGGCAGGTGGCACGGCCATCGCCGTGCTTTCGGGCTTTGCCGGCCGGGAGGAACTGGCACCTCACGCCGATCATGTGATCGACAGCGTGATGGATCTGCCAGCCCTCCTCGAAGCCCTCGAGCGCTGATGTTCCGGCGCCCCGCTCCACCGCCGACTGGTTGGGCTACGTCGTCGCGCCGCGCGGCCGTCTTCGCTTTCGAGGCCGTGCTGATTTGTCTGGTCCTCCTGCGCTTTCACCTGGCACCGATGAGCGCTGCCTTCGCCGCGCTGGTCGGCAGCCTGCTCGTCGCCCTCATGGCCCTCCTTTTCGCCCTCGTCGCTTTCGTGCTGATCTGGCACAAGGGCGAGCGGGGCTTCGGGCGGTCGCTGACTGGCTTCGTGCTCGCCCTGGTGCTGCTCGCGCCCGCGGGCTTTGCATCCTGGCTCGCGCTGAGCGTACCGGCGATTGTCGATGTCTCCACCGATACGGCCGATCCGCCCTTGCTGTCCCATGCTGCGAAGGACCGGCCGGCCGATGCCAATCCCGCCACCTATCCCGCCGGCAGTGCCGAATATCAGCGCGAGGCCCTGCCGCAGATCCAGTCCCTCCTGATCGACATCCCTCCCGACGATATCCGCAAGCTGGTGCTGAGGCTGATGCAGGAGCGGCGCTGGCGCGTGGTGGCCGACCTGCGCCTGGCGGAAACGGCGGCGCGCGTGCGCCTGCCGGATATCGCCCCGTCCGATCGTATCGAGGCGGTGGCGACCTCGACGCTTTTCGGCACCACCGACGATATCGCCGTGCGCATCCGGGTCGATGGCGGCAAGACACGCATCGATATGCGCTCCGCTGCCCGCTACGGCTCCTATGATTTCGGCGCCAACGCCGCCCATGTCCAGAATTTCCTGGCTGACCTGCGCGACCGTGCCCTGCTGCCCGATCAGGCCAGCCAATAGGTCCCGTCGAAGGAGGGCGGACCATGCGTGCCGACCCGTCCTTGCTGGATGAGGTCTTCCAGATGGGCGAAGAGGTTGAGCGCCGCCGCTCCGAACAATGCCGGTTGTAGTCCGGCGTATACTTTTCTTGTCAGCACGGCGATCGGGGCAGGCCCGTCCCGCAGCGCCTCCAGGATCGAGGCTTCCCGCAGGAGGCGGTGGCGGATCATCGCCTGCACGAAGCGTTGCGGCTGCAGTACAGGGCCGCCATGCCCGGGGAAATAGCGGGTTTCCGGGCGCCCGATGAGCTTGCGCAACGAGGCCATGTAGTCGCCCATCGCCCCGTCCGGCGGCGCGACGATACTGGTCGACCAGGCCATGACATGATCCCCCGACAGCAGCACTTCGTCCCCCGCGAGTGCAAAGGCGAGGTGGTTTGCACAGTGGCCGGGTGTCGCGATGGCCTCGAGGCGCCAATCCGGCCCCTCGATGGCATCGCCATCCGCCAGCACGATATCGGGCCGGAAGGCCGTATCGCCTGCGGCATCGAGCAGATTTATCTCGCCCTGATGCATCGGCCGGGCACTGCGGTGCGGCCCGGCGCCGTATGTCCGGGCGCCTGTGGCCGCAACCAGGGCCGGAACGGCGAGCGAGTGGTCGCGGTGGGTATGGGTGAGGGCGATCGCCGCTACCTGCTCACCCGCCACCGCCGCCAGCAGGGCTGCGATATGGATGGGATCGTCAGGTCCGGGATCGATGATCGCGACTGTGCCGTGCCCAATAATATAGGAGCAGGTTCCCGTGAAGGTGAACGGTCCGCCATTGGGCGCCACGATGCGCCGCACACCGGGCGATAAGTTTTCGCTGATGCCAACTACCGGCGGTTCTCGATTATACGGGATGTCTTCACTCATCCCGCAAGCATCCATGTGATTTGACCGGGCGGCAAGGGTGTAGTTCCTTTATTCGATTACCTTCGGCAAGATCGCCTCTTGCGCACAGACGCCCTTTGGACGAAACTTACGGTTCTACTAATGTGGAATGGATCCGGTCGTTCGGGGCTGGATCAGGACCGGGAGTGGAAGATGGCGCAGAGTGGCACCGTCAAATTCTTCAATGCCCAGAAAGGCTACGGCTTTATTACGCCGGACGATGGTGGGCGCGATATCTTCGTTCATGTGACTGCGGTCGAAAGCTCAGGCCTTGGAACGCTTTCCGAAGGACAGAAGATCTCCTTCGATGTCGAGCCGGACAAGAAGGGCAAAGGCCCCAAGGCAGTAAATCTGGCGAAGGCCTGAGGCGAATATCCACCGGGTTGCGGGACCCGGCCGCCGAAATAGGATATGGAATGCAGCCGCTCCTCCGGAGTGTCTGGTTATTCCAATCGATGGATTTCGGCCTCATGCAATTGCGCTCCTCGCCCGCCTCGCCATTTGGACGGAAAGTCAAGATCGCAGCCCATTACCTCGGACTATTCGACCGCATCACCGTCGTTCCCGCCGATACCAACGATCCGCAGGACTCGCTGCGCCAGCAAAACCCGCTCGGCAAGATCCCGGTTCTCCTGCTGGAAGACGGCACCGCCCTCTACGACAGCCGTGTCATTCTCGACTATCTCGATTTCCTTGCCGGGGGTGGCCGGATCATCCCGACCGGGCCGGCCCGATACGATGTGCTCAACCGTCAGGCCCTCGCTGATGGCATCATGGATGCCTCGCTGCTGCGGGTCTATGAGGGGCGTTTTCGCGAGACGGAGCATCACAGCGCGCGTTGGCTCGAAGTCCAGACGGGTAAGGTCGATCGGGGCCTCGCTTCGTTCGAGAGGCGGGCAGGGGCCTTCAATGGCGCACTCGATGCCGGAAGCATCGCGCTCGCCTGCGCCCTTGGCTATCTCGACCTGCGCTTCGCCGGCGCCTGGCGCCAGGACTATCCCGGCCTTCTGGCCTGGCTGACGGAATTCGAGGCGCAGGTGCCGTCCTTTGCGTCAACCAGGCCCGCTTGAGCGGGGCGGTTCACGTTGGCCTCTTGCAGCAGGGGCGACAGGCGTGTTGCCGGCTACAGGCGCAAGGGCTTTGGAGTGAGGCCTTCATTCCTGCCGTTGCTCCCAGGCAAGGCGCAATTTTGCGCCTTCGCCCTCAAAATATTCGTCGGTCGGCTGGCATTCTCGGATGCGGTCGGCTCGGAAGCTGCGAAAATCCCGCCGCAATTCGCACCAGCCGATGATGTGCATGACCTCGACGTAGTAGACCACACCGATGGGGCGGATGACGCGCTGGCTCGGCTTGCCCTCGGCGTCGGCATAATGCAGCTGCAGCTTGCGTTCTTCCCGGATTGCCGCACGCACCATGGCTAGATCCACCGTTACCTGCTGGGGATGGATCCATTGCGGCACATAGAGGCTGCCCCGGTCGATGGGGTTGCGCGCCGATGTCGGCAGCACGGTGGCAATCTTCGCGCGGATCGACACGGCTGCGTTGCGCAGGCCCCTGTCATTGGTGCGCTCCAGCAACCCCAGTGCCACCACCAATGCCTCGACCTCCTCGATTGAAAGCATCAAAGGCGGCAGATCGTAGCCGGCCCGCATGACATAGCCGATGCCGGCCTCACCGTAGATCGGCACCGACAGTGCCTGAAGGGAGGCGATGTCCCGGTAGACGGTGCGCTTGGTGACTTCGAGCTGCCTCGCGATGGTTTCCGCCGTCACCGGCTTGCGGGCCACGCGCAGGAACTGGATGATCTCGAACAGGCGGGTAGTGCGGCGCATGCAAGTCCTTTCCCCGGAGGCCTAGCCCGACTGCTGACAGGTTCCTGGGTGGTGGGTCAGTTTGAAATTTAGAGGCATTGACCCTTGGAATTGCCGCGTTCGTCAAGCATGATGCCAGCATGAGCACGAAGCACCCAAAGCGCCCTCGCGACCCCAATCAGTTGGCAAAATTTATTGTAGAAGTCGCAACTGGCGATTCCCAGCCAACCACCGAGTCAGATAGAAGTTCTATGTCTATTCTCGGGAGGGCGGGCGGCCTCAAGGGCGGCGAAGCTAGGGCGCGTAAGTTGTCGTCTGAAATTCGTTCTGAGATAGCCCGTAAGGCAGCCGCCGCAAGGTGGCATAAGGATGACGACTGAAATAGCTATCTTGAATCGGGGCGCGGTTGCTCTTGCCGCCGATAGCGCGTTGACAATTGGCCGCGATAGAGTCTGGAAAAGCGGCAATAAGCTTTTTTCCCTTGGCCCTACCAATGACATCGCCGTCATGTTTTATGGGCTTGGTGACTTCATTGGATACCCGTGGGAAACTATCGTTAAGTGCTTTAGGGAGCGCACGGGAAATAAAGCTTATGGCAGTGTGAAGGAATGTTCGGCCGATTTTTTTGATTACATACGCAGCGATTTATTTAAACACGAAGCAAACGAGAATTTAAGTTTAGATTATTTATTTGTGGTATTTTTTGAAATATTAAATAAGTCTATTGTATACGAAAGGAAAATGGAATTTCGTAAGGTGGTGGCCGACGAAGTTCTAGAGCACTTGAAGATTATAGAAAGTATGGAAGTATTTGATAATAATATAACTCTCCCGGTATTTTCTAGAGAATTTTCAAAGAGAATTAAAGATTTGGCTTCAGATGTTTTTGAGCAAAAAATTACTAATGAATTACATAAGATATTTGTTAATTATTGCTTCGAATTAGCTAGAAGAGAGGTTACCTCTAAATACCATACGGGTGTAGTTTTTGCCGGTTTTGGCAAGGACCAGATGTTCCCTTATGCCGAGCACTTTATTGTGGACGGAAAATGCAAGGGAATATTCAGGTCATGGAGTGTAGATATCTCTGATCTAAATAACCCCAATGAATCACCAGGCATAATAGTGCCCTTTGGGCAAACTGACGTTGTATTCATGTTTATGGAGGGGATAAATGAAAGTTACATCGAATTTATAGAAAAGATTTGGTTGAGATTTTTGAATACTAGATCGGAAGAAGTTATTAATAGCTATATAAAAGAAAAAGATGAAAGAACTGTAGAATTATCAAAACAAAAGCGCGAAAACATAAAAGTAATGGAAAGTTTCTTGGATCAATTTTCCAAGCTTAGAAATAAACAGCATTCTAGAGCGATAACGAACATTGTTAGTAGCTTGCCAAAAGATGAAATGGCAGCCATGGCAGAGGCTATGGTGGAACTTACCTCATTACGACGTAAGGTAGATTCTAGACTAGAGTCCGTTGGTGGTCCTGTGGATGTTGCCATTATATCTAAGGGAGATGGTTTAATATGGACAAAGAGAAAACATTACTTTAATATGGAACTTAATTCGGACTATGCGGTTAGGAAGAGACTGAGAAGGGAAGCACCATGATGAAGCGCGCCAATTCATCTGCACGTGTCATCCAAACGCTGGAAAGTCGCATCCGACATCCCGCCAAAGGGTCATCTCTTATGCGCCGGAGGCCGCCGGAAAACGCTTCTGAAGCAGCCGACGAAGCGTTCAAAAAGATATGGAGCGATCTGGAAGAATTTCGAAAAGAGCAATTGAAATTGACCGAAAGTGCTTGACGCTCAAGCATAAGTGTCATATTGAATTGAGCTATGAACAAGCTCGATTCAAACGACCGCGCACGCATCCTTCACCTTCTTTGTGAAGGTCAATCCATCCGCGCGATCACTCGTTTGACGGGCGCAAGCAAGAACACCGTCATTAAGCTGCTTGTTGACACGGGGAAGGCCTGCATGGCCTTCCATGACATCGAAGTCCGCAACGTGAAGGCAAAGCGCATCCAGGTTGATGAAATCTGGAGTTTCACCTATGCCAAGCAAAAGAACGTGAAAGAAGCCAAGGCAGCCCCAGACGGCGCGGGGGATACATGGACTTGGACTGCGATTGAGGCCGAGACCAAATTGATCTTGTCCTATTTCGTCGGCGGTCGTGACAGCGAGTGCGCCGGTTGGTTCATGGATGACGTTGCCGGTCGTCTCGCCAACCGCGTGCAATTGACCTCAGACGGCCACAAAGCCTATCTGGACGCCGTCGAGGGTGCCTTTGGCGCAGATGTGGACTACGCCCAGCTTGTGAAGCTCTACGGGGCCGCGCCGGATGCTTTCAAGGGCCGCTATAGCCCAGCAGAATGCATCGGCACGAAGAAGACGACGGTCGAAGGCAACCCGGACAAGAAGCATGTTTCCACTTCGTACGTAGAGCGCTCCAATCTGACGATCCGCATGCATATGCGCCGCTTCACGCGCTTGACCAATGGCTTCTCAAAGAAGGTTGAGAACCACGCCTACGCCGTCGCTCTCCACATGATGTACGACAACTTCGTCCGTATTCATCAGACGCTGCGCACGACGCCGGCCATGGCAGCGGGCATCAGCAAGAAGCTTTGGGAAGTCAGCGATATCGTGGCGCTGGTCGAAGCGATGGAACCGAAGGGCGGCAAGCGTGGCCCCTATAAGAAAAGGGCGTAATTGATTTGTTAGGCAAATCAGTTTAGCCTTTGTACTTACCGGAGGACTTATTATGCGCAGCGACGAGACAGCCAACTTGTGGCGTATCTCAGTTGTGTTTGAGAACCGTTCGGATGGCGGTTTGCGCGTATACAGTGACGACGTTCCCGGATTTGTTTTATCTCATCCCAATAGAGAATTGGTCTTAGCAGACGTAATGCCTGCTCTTGAAACGATCATCGGTGAGATGATGGGCGCTCGCGTGCTGATTAAGCCTCTTGATATTGAGCGCTCATTGCCGTGGCTTCCTGCGAACACGCGGCAGAAGAAATTCTACGAGGCGCGGCGCGCAGCTTAAATGATCTCAGTTCATCGCCTTCCTCGCGACAACTGGGAACGTAAGCTTAGATCATATGGGTGTTATCCGGCGGAAGGGCTGGGGCCATTGAACACCGCAGAATGGTGGCGTTGGCCTTGGCCAGGCGCACCATTTACCGTTCCAATCGATGAAGAAGGCTACTGCGACCAGCAGGCGTTTCAACGCCTTCTCGCGGACATGTGTCTCCTCGCCCCTTCGTGGTGGCAGCCTGACATGATCGACTTCTAAATTTCAAACTGACCCACCACCGGTTCCTGTCAGCAAGGTTCTGCTTGAATGCGGTCATGTCAACCCATGGACGTTTGGTGTGACTGCCACGTGGCTTGCCTTTGGCCGGATGCCGAGTGGCGCTACGATCATCGTCGGCACCATCACACCGAGCGGCGCCCCTGACGCAGCTTCGGCTGCACCAGCCGTGAAAAACGAAAAGGGCCCGGCGCTTTGCCGGGCCCGTTCGGAGCGTCCCTTCCGATCCGATCAGAAGTGATAGTTGACGCCCAGCTTGACGTCGCTGCCGCTATAGCTGGCGCGAGGCAGGGCATTCACGTCGTAGTCGCCGCGGGCCAGGCTCGTGTAGTTATACTCGGCCCGCACCGAAATTTCCGGCGTCACGCGGTATTCGAGGCCGAAGCCCGCCGTCCAGCCAACCAGGAAGTTGGTGTCACTGCGGACATATTTCATCTCGACGTCACCGCCGGCGATACCGGCCTTCACATAGGGCAGGAAGTCGCCCATGGCGTAACCGAGACGGGGCGTGATCGAGCCGTTGAAGCCGAGCGTGCCCTTGCCGCCCATCCACTTGTCGGTGATATCGGCATAGTTGAGCGAGCCTTCGATGCCGACGACGATCGGATCATACTGCATATTGTAGCCGGCCTGGACGCCGCCGGTCCAGCCACTGGCGCTGTTGAGGCGCCAGCCGGGCGGGTCGAAGTCGCCCGAGAAACCGTAGCCGAGATTCACACCGGCATAGAGACCGGTCCAGGTTACGGGGGCCTGATAGGCGGGTTCCGGTTGCTGATTGGTCGGGATATCGGCAGCATAGGCGGAGCCGGCGATCAGCGTCGCTGCCATGACAAGAAGAAGCTTCTTCATCGTGAACTCCTGGTACTCATACTCGCAATGACGCCGGTGTTCCCAAGCCATCGAGCTGTTCTGTGACCGTGGTACGTTAAGACTCTTAAGAGAAAGTTGTCTCATGGGATTATTAAGACAATTTAACAAGGCAATATTATGGCGTATTCTATAGTGTACTCTATAATACTTCGTTAACCATGTTTGTTATTGTTTTATTATACATTGAGACACTGCGCGGATGGCTTGGCGCAGCTGTCAGGGCGCCGCTGCCGGTGGAGCCGCCATTGGAAGGCTGTCCCATGCGGCAGTGTAGGGTGCGGGCGCATTCATGAAGCCTGGTTTGACAGTGCTCAGGTCGTAGTTGAACGTCGCTGCCTTGGCCGACCAGCGATTATGCCGCGCCCCGCCGCAGGCGAGGCTGTCGCTCGCGTTGTCCTCGGCGAGGCCAGGGATGGCGCAGAGCGACAGGGTCTGCGTACCGCCCAACTTGGCGATATCCCTAGCGGGGTTCCCGGCCGCATCGGGCGGAATTGAGCCGACGATATCGGGATCGCCATTGCCTTCGGCCCGCCGGGTGCGTTGAGCCTCGGTTGCAGCCACGGCGCTGCCGAGCACGGGCGCCCTAGTCATGTTCACGAAGTGGCCCGTCCACACGATCGACAGGGAGGCAGGCATGGCTTCGCCGGCCCGCGCGCCCTCGATGAGAGGCTGCGCGGCGATGATCGCACAAGTGAGGAGGGTGACCTTCAGCATTGTGTGTCCGGGCGCTTGCACCGTGAGGGGGCCGATGTGCCAGTTGAACAATGCTCGTGGATTTCGCGGCGTTAACGCTGGGCAGGAAGTTGGCCACAGCGTAAACGGAACGTGAAGATCGGCCTCGACGAGGGAAGGAAGGCATGGTGGATGCTGGAAGAGTACGGCGAGCCCTGGTGACCGGCGCCGCCAAGCGTATCGGCCGCGAGATCGCATTCGGGCTGGCGCGCCAGGGCTATGACGTCGCACTGCATTGCAACCGTTCGCGTGCGGAAGCCGATGCGCTGGCCATGGAGATCGGAGCCCTCGGCCGCAGGACGTGCGTGGTGGTCGGCGACCTCTCGGCCGGTGATGGCGTCAGCCGCATCGTCGAGGAAGCCAGGGCGGCCATCGGCTCGCTGAGCCTTCTGGTCAATTCGGCCTCGATGTTCATGCCCGATGCCGTCGGTACTCTGGAGGCGAAGAGCTGGAACATTCAGTTCGCCGTCAATGCGCAGGCGCCCATTTTCCTTACCCAGGCGTTTGCCGCCCAAGTGGTGGACGAGGTGAAGGATCCCTCGGTGGTCAATCTGATCGACCAGCGCGTGCTGCATCCGCGGCCGGATTACGTCTCCTATTACCTCAGCAAGTCCGTGCTGCACATTGCGACGCAGACCCTGGCCCAGGCGCTGGCCCCACGCATCCGCGTCAACGCCATTGGCCCCGGCCCGACCCTGCAGGCCGCCTCGCAGACGCCGGAGGAATTCGAGGCGGAAGCCGCCGGCACGCCGCTCGGCCATGGCAGCGATGTCGCCGACATTGTCGAGGCTGCGCTCTACCTCGCCCATGCTCGTAGCGTCAGCGGCCAGATGATTGCGGTCGATGGCGGCCAGCATCTCGCCTGGGCGGAATAGCGCGCCAAAAGCCGGAGTGTGGAGCTGCACAACCGACCCTGGTGTGGCAGTCGCTATGTTTCGCAGCAAAACTGCCGCCTACTGTTTTGAGAATCGGCTTTACATGCCCGACTGCGGCACTTCGGTGTGGCTCGATTGGCTTGGCATGCACCGCTGATGACATAAGCGTTGGATTCCGTTGGACAGAAAATGAACAAATATTGACTTTCCTTCGCTCCCATGCTGTCATCTCCTCCGGAATGAAGCAGTCAGCAGCCGGCGTAGGAACAACCCGGCTCCGAACGCTTCCATCCACCCCGATAGCCTGCCCAGGCGGCAGGCGCATGCGGCGGCCATGCTTCCTTCGAAGCTGGCCTCCAGGGGTGACGAGCGGGACAGACGGGATCGGCACCCCATGGAAGTGCCCTGTGATCCCTGGATGGAGCATGGCGGGCAACAGCCCGGCAACGCCTTCGTCCCCTCCTCCCGCCGATGCGGTGAAGACGGCTGATGCCACCGTCCGGCCAGGACGGACGTCGCTCAGCCCCTTTGCCGAGCCGGCTGGGTTCGGGTTCGGATGGTCCGTGCCATCCGCTCCAGGCTCGCCTCCGCCTTCAGAAGGCGGAAAAAACAGGTGGCCTTGCACGCCTTGTCAGCGTGCCCGGCCGCCGGAACGGGGCGATGGTGGCCTGCACCGACAGTGCGGCCTGCATCTTCCATGATCCTGCTTTCACGGCTGCCCCGCAGCCGCCATCGCCCGGTCTCCTCAATCAACCCAGCCCGAAAGGGCGTGGGAACGAGAGCGCTTGCGCATTGCGGTGAGAAAGCGGAGGCGGAAGCCGGAGAGGCACGCAAGCGCCGCGTTTGAAGCGCCCATTTTTAAATGATCCTATGACTATCGGTTTCTCTGGTGCAGCACGCAGAACCCGTCTGTCCAGAACCACACTGTGTAGCGCTCGTCCCCTCGTCACGCCTGCTCCGTCGTCCTATCTTATAGTCATGATCGACTCGCCCGAACTTCCCGAAGCCGAAGAGGCTTCTTCCTCCGTCGACTTTGCCTTTGACGAGAAGGCCGTTCCCTCCGCGCTCCGAGCGGGGGTGGCGGTGATCCATGCCTTCTGGAGGACGCTGCCGAACGCGCCGGGCGTCTATCGCATGATCGATGCCGAGGGCACGGTGCTCTACGTCGGCAAGGCACATTCGCTGAAGAAGCGCGTGGCGAGCTACGCGCGTGGTATCGCGCCCACGGCCCGCATCGCCCGCATGATCGCCGAGACCGCCTCGATGGAATTCGTCACGACGCAGACGGAGACCGAGGCGCTGCTGCTCGAGATCAACCTGATCAAGAGCCTGAAGCCGCGCTTCAACGTGCTGCTGCGCGACGACAAATCCTTTCCCTATATCCTGTTGACGGGCGACCATGCCGCTCCGCAACTCACCAAGCATCGCGGCGCCCGCACCCGCAAGGGCGACTATTTCGGGCCGTTCGCCAGCGTGCTTGCCGTCAACCGCACCATGAATGCGCTGGAGCGCGCCTTCCTCATTCGCTCCTGCACGGATTCGGTGTTCTCCACACGCACTCGTCCCTGCCTCTTGCACCAGATCAAGCGCTGCTCCGCGCCCTGTACCGGCGAGGTCTCGATCGAAGACTATGCCGTGCTGGTGGGCGAGGCGCGCGCCTTCCTTTCCGGCAAATCCAAGGCCATCAAGGAGCAGATGGCGCATGAGATGGAGGCGGCCGCCGAGGTGCTCGAATTCGAGCGTGCCGCCCGCTATCGTGATCGCCTCGCCGCGCTGTCCGCCATCCAGGCGACGCAGGGCATCAATCCGCGCTCGATCGAGGAGGCGGATGTCTTCGCCGTGCATGAGCAGGCCGGCCAGTTCTGCATCGAGGTTTTCTTCTTCCGCACCGGCCAGAACTGGGGCAATCGTGCCTATTTCCCCAAGGCGGATCGCACGCTCTCGGAAGCCGAGGTGCTCGATGCCTTTCTCGGCCAGTTCTATGACGACAAGCCGGCGCCAAGGCTGGTGCTGCTCTCCCATGAGGTCGAGGGCGCAGACCTGTTGCAGCAGGCGCTGTCGCTGCGGGCCGGCCACCGCATCGAGATCGCGGCGCCGAAGCGCGGCGAGAAGCGCGACATGGTCGAGCACGCCCTCACCAATGCCCGCGAGGCGCTGGGCCGTCGTCTGGCCGAGTCATCCTCGCAGTTGAAACTGCTGGAAGGCGTCGCCGAGGCCTTCAACCTCGAGGAGACGCCGCGGCGCATCGAGGTCTATGACAACTCACACATCATGGGCACCAACGCGGTGGGCGGCATGGTCGTGGCGGGGCCGGAGGGCTTCGCCAAGAACCACTATCGCAAGTTCAACATCAAATCCTCCGAGATCACGCCCGGCGACGACTACGGCATGATGCGCGAAGTGCTGCAGCGCCGCTTCTCGCGCCTCCTCAAGGAGAACCCGCGCGATCCCACGCAGAACATAGCGGAGGCCGAGCCCGAGGAGGGCATGCCCGGCTCCCTGCCTTCCTGGCCCGACCTGGTGCTGATCGATGGCGGCGCCGGCCAGATGCAGGTGGCGCGCGAGGTCTTCGCCGATCTCGGCGTCGAGGACGTTGCCCTCGTCGGCGTCGCCAAGGGCCTCGACCGCGAGGCCGGCCGCGAGACCTTCATCGTCGAGGGCAAGCCGCCCTTCAAGCTCGCCCCGCGCGATCCCGTGCTCTATTTCGTGCAGCGCCTGCGCGACGAGGCGCACCGTTTCGCCATCGGCGCCCATCGGCAGAAGCGCTCGAAATCGCTCAAGGAGGGCGGGCTCCAGGAGATCGGCGGCATCGGGCCGCAGCGTAAACGAGCCCTCCTGCGACATTTCGGCACGCTCAAGGCGATCGAGCGCGCCTCGATGACGGATTTGGAAGGCTGCCCGGGGATCGACCAGGCCACCGCCCGAAAGGTGTACTCTTTCTTTCACGAAAAGGCGGGATGAAGCTTGTTGACGCAGCAGGCCTCCCCATGTTCCTTCAAGCCATGACTGCTGTTGCGCCCAAAAAGCGGATCTCGCCGCTCTCGCTGCCGAACATCCTGACCTATGGTCGGATTGCCGCCGTGCCGGTGGTGGTGGCCTGCCTTTTCTGGCCCGAGGTGATCTGGGTGCGCTGGGTCGCCTTCGGCGCCTTCGCGCTCGCCGCCATCACCGATTATTTCGACGGCTATCTGGCGCGGGCCTGGGGCCAGCAATCCTCGCTTGGCCGCATGCTCGATCCGATCGCAGACAAGCTGCTGGTCTCCGCCTGCCTGCTGATGCTGACGGCGACCGGTACGCTCACCATGGCTAATCTGGCGGTGTGGGCCGCCATCGTGATCCTCTGCCGCGAGATCCTGGTCTCCGGCCTGCGTGAGTTCCTGGCCGAGTTGCGCGTGTCGGTTCCGGTGACGCGCCTCGCCAAGTGGAAGACCACGGCGCAATTGGTGGCAATCGGTTTTCTGCTCGCGGGGCCAGCGGGAGAGCGCGTGCTGCCCGGCTGCACGGTGATCGGCCTGGTGCTGCTCTGGGTCTCGGCGGTGGTGACGCTCTATACCGGCTACGACTATTTCCGCAGCGGCGTGCAGCACCTGCTGGAGGAGCGGGAATGAAGCTGATCTATTTCGCCTGGTTGCGCGAGCGCATCGGCGTTCCCGAAGAGGAAGTCGAGCTGCCGCCCGAGGTAAAGACAGTCGGCGACCTCATGCAATGGCTGGCCGGGCGCAACGAAGCCTATGCCTATGCTTTCGAGAATCCGAAGATCGTGCGCGCCGCCATCGACCGGCGCCATGTCAAGCCGGCGGCGGTGATTGCCGGGGCAGGGGAGATCGCCTTCTTCCCGCCGATGACCGGCGGCTGAGATGAGCGTCCGCCTGCAGAGTGCGGATTTCGATGTGTCGGCCGAGGTCAAGGCCCTGGCGGAAGGGCGGACCGATATCGGCGCCGTGGTCAATTTCATTGGCATCTGCCGGGCGGGGCCGGAGGACGACCGCATCACTGCGATGACGCTCGACCATTACCCCGAGATGGCGCAGGCCGAGCTTGAGCGCATCGAGGCGCAGGCGCGCGGGCGCTGGCCGCTCGACGGCGTCACCATCATCCACCGCTTCGGCCGCCTGGTGCCTGGCGACAATATCGTGCTGGTCGTCACCGCCTCCAGGCACCGCCAGGTCGCCTTCGAGGCAGCTTCCTTCCTGATGGACTACCTGAAGACTCGCGCCCCCTTCTGGAAAAAGGAGGAGCGGGCGAGCGGCAGCGGCTGGGTGGCTGCCAAGGACGAGGACGATCTTGCCGCCTCGCGGTGGGAGAAGAGAACTAGCGAGACGCCCTAAAGCAAAGCGCCATTAGGCGTAAACGCACTTTGCTCTAACTCACTGTTTCAACGCGTCTTTGCGATTCTTGTAAATACCGTCAAATCGCAAAACGCTACGGAGTTCCGGCGTCGTCAATGAAAGAAACAGGTCAAACCATCCTCGGATACTGCTCAATCCACCGAAATGTTGAGATTATGACGGCAATCAGGCGGCTTCCTGGCAATGGTGTGATTGAAACGCCATGAGAATCTGCGCATGTTTGTCGCAGGCGGATGAAATATCGGGCAACCCACCGCCGCAGGAAGCGGAAGTCGACAATGGACCTCACACAGATTCTGATCAACCTGGTAGGCGGCGCTCTGGGCGGGGCCGGCGCCGGCAAGGCAGTCCCCCAGTTCGACATGGGTACCATCCTCAATGCCATCGCCGGGGCGGTGGGCGGCGGTGTGCTGGGTCAGCTCATCACGGCGCTGGCGCCCTCGATCCTTGCGGCTGCTCAGCAAGGCAATCTCAGCGTCGGCGGCATCGTCAGCAATGTGATCGCCGGCGGTGCGGGCGGGGCGATCCTGCAGTTGATCATCGGCATGATCAAGAATTCGATGGCCAAGTAAGGCCGTTCGGACAGACGAGATTCGGGGCGCCATTGCCGGTGGGCAGTGGCGCTGTGCCGTACCTAAAGGGAAGATGCTCCAAACGCCGGTCTCAGCCCGCCAGGGCGGAGGCGACGTGCACCGTATCGGCGTTCACGACGCTGCCCAGCAGCCAGACGCCGACGATCAGCGCCAATCCGGCGAACAGGCCGACGACGACATCGATGGTCACGCCGGTAATATCGCTTTCATCAAATCCGTTCTTTGCGGCAAACAAACCTGCCAAACGCATCGTACCAACTCCAACAGATGCCCCAGAGTAACGTCGGCCGGTTAAGGCGCGGTCACTGGTTGGGGTAAATTATTCGTAATTTCAGTGAGAAAGCCGTGACACGGCGCACAGAGCGCGCCCTTGTTCATCCTCCGAGGAAGAGGCGATAGGCGTCGTTCGACGTCTCGTCCTCATAGGGGTAGCCAAGGGTGGCAAGGCGCGCCTCGAAACGAAGCCGGTCGCCCTCGGGCACCTGCACTCCGACCAGCACGCGGCCATAGTCGGCGCCGTGGTTGCGGTAGTGGAACAGGGTGATGTTCCAGCTCAGCCCCACCTCGTCGAGGAATTTCAGCAGCGCGCCCGGCCGCTCCGGGAACTCGAAGCGGAAGACGATCTCGTCCGTGAGGCCCGGCACGCGCCCACCCACCATGTAGCGCACATGGAGCTTGGCGGTCTCGTCGGCGCTGATATCGATTACGTCGTAACCGAGTCTCTCGAGCTGGCCGATGATCTCGCTTTTCTCGCGCTTGGCATTGGCGAGCTTGAGGCCGACGAAGACATGCGCCTTGCTGCCGCCGGCATAGCGGTAGTTGAACTCCGTCACCGTGCGGTTGCCGAGCACCTGGATGAAGCGGCGATAGGAGCCGGCCTCCTCCGGGATGGTCACTGCCAGCAGGATCTCGCGCGCCTCGCCGACCTCGGCCCGCTCGGCGACATGGCGCAGGCGGTCGAAGTTCATATTGGCGCCGCTGTTGATGGCGATCAGCGCGCCGGAACGCTGCGGCTGGGCCTGCGCATAGGCCTTCAGGCCGGCGAGCGACAGGGCGCCGGCGGGTTCGGCCAGCACGCGCACATCCTCGAAAATGTCCTTGATCGCCGCGCACATGGCATCGGTATCGGCCACCAGCACGTCATCGAGCAATTCCCGGCAGACGCGGAAGGTTTCCTCGCCTGCCTGGCGCACGGCGACACCGTCGGCGAACAGGCCGACGCGATCGAGCACCACGCGCTCGCCCTTGGCGATCGCCGCCTTCATCGAGGCAGCATCCACGGGCTCGACGCCGATCACCTTGATCTCGGGCCGCAGGAACTTGACATAGGAAGCGATGCCGGCCGCCAGGCCGCCGCCGCCGATCGGCACGAAGATCGCCTCGATCGGATCGGGATGCTGGTGCAGGATCTCGACACCGATAGTGCCCTGGCCGGCGATCACGTCGCCATCGTCATAGGGATGCACGAAGGTGAGGCCATGCTCGCGCTCGAGTTCGCGGGCATGGGCATGGGCCTCGTCGAAAGCATCGCCATGCAGCACCACCTTGCCGCCCCAATAGCGCACCGCCTCGATCTTGATGGTCGGCGTGGTAATCGGCATCACGATGGTGGCCGCGATGCCGAGCCGGCTTGCCGACAGGGCCACGCCCTGGGCATGGTTGCCGGCCGAGGCGCAGATCACGCCGGCAGCCTTGGCTTCCGGCGACAGGCGCGAGATGCGGTTATAGGCGCCGCGGATCTTGAAGGAGAAGACAGGCTGCAGGTCCTCGCGCTTCAGCAGCACGGGGCCGTCTAGACGCTGACCGAGCCGCACCATTGGATCCAGCGGGGTCTGCTGGGCAACGTCATAGACCCGGGCATCCAGAATTCTGCGGACGTAGTCGATCACAACACACCTGTCTTTCAATGAGGTGTTATCTAGGACATGCTAACGTGTCGCGAAAGACAGTATTGTCGGTCCTCAGCCCGGCGGTTTTTGCATGGCGAGTCACGTTTGATTCCCGCTGTCCGGCAAAGATACACTGCTTGCCTCTTCAATCGCCGAGTACGGTCATGAACTGCCTCGTCCGCCTGTTTTTCCTCGCTGTCCTGATGCTGGTCGGTCTTGCCCCGGCCCAGGCCGCGCAGAAGGCGGCGCTGGTGATTGGCAACGGGGCCTATCGTTCGGTGACGCCGTTGGTGAACCCGCCGAACGATGCCGCCGACATGGCGGCCTCGCTGGGGCGGATCGGCTATGCGGTGACGCTGGTGAGGGATGGCGACCTGCAGGCGATGAATGACGGCTTGCGGGCCTTCCTGCGCGATGCCGACCATGCCGACAGCGTGGTGATCTTCTATTCGGGCCATGGCGTGCAGGTGAAGGGCCGCAACTATCTGATCCCGGTCTCGGCCAAGATCTCGGACGAGCTTGATCTCGACACCCAGGCGCTCTCGCTCGACAAGCTGCTGGAGCTGGTGGACGGGGCGTCCCCGAAGGTGAAGATCGTGATCCTGGATTCGTGCCGTGACAACCCGCTGACGCGCACGCTGGTGCGCGGCGCCGGCACGCGGGGGCTGGCGCGCGTCGATCTCGATGCCGCCGAGGCCAGGGGCACGCTGATCGCCTTTTCGACGGCGCCGGGCTCGGTGGCGCAGGACGGCTCGGGGCGCAACTCGCCCTTCACCACGGCGCTGCTGGCCCATATGGAGACGCCGGGCCTGGACATCCGGCAGATGTTCGGCCAGGTCCGGGCGGATGTGGACCAGTCGACGCAGGGCGGCCAGACACCCTGGGTGAACGAGGCGATCATCGGCTCCTTCGCCATGGCCGGCACGGTGGAAAACCCGCAGCCCGTCAAGACCATCGCCGTGGAACCTCAGGTGCAGCCTCAGCTCCAACAGCCCGTGGAAGCGCAGTCGCAGATCGCGTTCCAGGCGCCAACCGATCAGGCGCAGACGTCGTTACAGCCCATCTCCCCACCGGCGGACCAGTCCGGCCCGCAGCAGCAGGCCTCGCTCGACCAGGGAGCCGCCGAGCGCTCTCCGGAGCAGCAGGCCTCGCCGAGCTTCCCCTGCAACGGACAGTTGAATCCCACCGAGGGAGCCATCTGCAACAATGGCAATCTCGCCACGCTCGACCAGACCATGGTCGCTGCCTACAACGTGACCTATGGCGCCCTGCCCAAGGAGATGCAGGCCAAGCTGAGGGCCAACCAGACGGAGTGGCGCGGCCAGCGCGACAATTGCGGCGCCGACGTCACCTGCATCGCCAACAGCTACCAGCAACGGCTGGGCTTCCTCCAGAACATATTGGCGCAGGTGTCCGCGGCGATGCGCGTGCCGCCGAGCTTCCCGTGCAATGGCCGGCTCAACCCCTCCGAGCGTGCCATCTGCCAGGATGCAGGTCTGGCTCGCCTCGACCAGGCCCTCAGCGCCGCCTTCAAGACCAAGTTCCGCTCGCTGCCGACCTATCTGCAGTCGCAGCTGAGCGACAACCAAGCCGCCTGGCGCGCGGCCCGTGATCGCTGCGGCACGCAGGTCTCCTGCCTGCAGGCCGCCTACATGCAGCGGCTCGTTTATCTGCAGTCGGGGCAATAGGGCACGGCCGCGGTAGCCGTCCCGCCTCAATGCGCCATCTTCAACCGGTCCCGCATCATCCAGCGGCTTGTCATCAGCACCGCCACGACTGCAAGCCCGCTGACCAGGCCAAGCCAAATTCCCGAGCCACCAAAGCCGAAATGAAAGGCGAGCAGGACGCCGAGCGGCAGGCCTGCCACCCAATAGCCGAAGCCAGCGATCAGCATCGGCGCCGTCGTATCGTGCAGGCCGCGCAGCATGCCTGACGCCACGACCTGGGCCCCGTCGACGATCTGGAACAGGCCGGCAAAGACCAGGAACAAGGCGGCCCGTTCCACCACCACCTGGTTGGCCGGATTGGAAAGATCGATGAAGCCGGCGATCAGCAGATGCGGCGCCGTCAGCATGAGCACGGCCATCGAAGCCATGAAGCCGACGCCCATGGCATAGGCTGTCCAGCCCGAGCGGGTGGCCGCCAGCCGGTCCCTGGCACCATAGGCCATGCCGACGCGCACCGTTGCCGCCTGGCCGAGGCCCAGCGGCACCATGAAGCTCACCGAGGCGATCTGGATGGCGATGCCATGGGCAGCAAGATCCGTCTCGCCGAGCATGCCCATCAGGATGGCGGCTGTATTGAACACCGCCACCTCGAAGAGCAGGGTGACGGCGATGGGAATGCCGAGCCTGAAAATGCGGCCCAAACGTTCGAAATCGGGCTGGCCAAAGCGATGGAACAGCCGGTAGCGCCGGAACTTGGGAAGAAAAGCGAGCGAGGCCGCGAGCAGCAGGAACATCGCCCAGGTGGCGATGGCCGTAGCGATGCCGGCGCCGGGCGGCCCGAGCCTGGGCAGGCCGAGATGGCCGAATGTCAGTCCCCAGGCCAGCACGGCGTTGATGATGATGCCGCAGAGGGCAGCCCACAGCGCGGCACGCGGCTTGCCCATCGCGGCGGCGGTCGAGCGCAGGGCGATATAGCCGATGAAGGCGGGCAGGGACCAGGCGAGGCCGTGGAGATAGTCGGCAGCCTCCCGCGCGATCGCCGGATCCTGATGCAGCAGGAGCAGGATAGACTCGCCGTTGAGCAGGCAGCCCAGCCCCGGGATCGAGACGATCGCCGCGGCCCACAGGCCCTGCTGCATGGTGCGCCGGATATCGTCGGGGGCACCGTCCCGTGCGCCGAGGGAACTCGCGACCAGCGGCGTCACGGCGGTGACGACGCCCAATCCACAGATGGCGAAGAAGAAGAAGAGGTTGTTGGCGAGCGTCACGGCGGCCGTGGCCAAGGGACCGATCTCGCGCATCAGGGCGAGATTGGTGGTGGTGAGCGCGAGCTCCACCAGATTGGTCAGGATCAGCGGCCAGGCCAGGATCAGAGTTGCAAGTGCTTCCTTGCTCCAGCTCTGGTTGCTGCCGAGGCCAGCCTGAGGCCCCGAGCGCGGGGACACGGTACCCATGGTCGTTTCCATTCCATCTTCAAAATTGGAGCGGGGGCCCCTGGCGGTTTTGCCAGCGCGGCCCCCGTTCGTCCGTGAGCCGGTCTTGCGACCGGGAAGCGTTCAAGGCACCGGTCCGAAGACCGGCGCGCCGCTCAGTCGAAAGCCTCCACTATATTGTCCTGCACTACCACCGGCTTCGGCCGCTCGATATTGGGCAGGAAGATCGTCAGAAGCCCGATCATCGGCAGGAAGGAGCAGACCTTATAGACGAATTCGATGCTGGTGTGATCGGCCAGGAAGCCGAGCGCCGCTGCGCCGAGGCCGCCCATGCCGAAAGCGAAGCCGAAGAACAGGCCGGCGATCATGCCGGTCTTCCCCGGCACCAGCTCCTGCGCGAAGACGATGATGGCCGAAAAGGCCGAGGACAGGATGAAGCCGATGATCACGGCGAGCACCGTCGTCCAGGTCAGGTTGGCGTAGGGCAGGGCGAGCGTGAAGGGCAGCACGCCAAGGATCGATACCCAGATCACATATTTACGGCCGATGCGATCACCCACCGGGCCGCCGATCAGTGTGCCCGCGGCCACCGCGAACAGGAAGATGAACAGGTGTAGCTGAGCATCCTGCGCCGACAGGCTGAACTTCGAGATCAAGTAGAAGGTCAAATAGCTCGACATCGAAGCCATGTAGAAGAACTTCGAGAAGATCAGCAGGAGCAGGATGCCGATCGAGCCAATCACGCGGGCCCGCGAGAGCGGCGCCGTCATCAGGTGCGACTTCGGCTTGGCGCCCGCCGTGCGGCGGCGATAGGCGGAATACCACGTGCCGACATTCCACAGGATGACCATGCCGGCGAGGGCGATCACCGAGAAGCTCGCCACCGAATGCTGGCCGAACGGCAGCACGATGAAGGCTGCGAGCAGCGGCCCGATCGAGGTACCGAGATTGCCACCGACCTGGAAGACCGACTGGGCCAGCCCCGGCTTGCCGCCCGAGGCCATGCGCGCCACGCGGGAGGATTCGGGATGGAAGATCGAGGATCCCACGCCCACCAGCATGGCGGCGATCAGCACCGCCTCGAAATTCGGCGCGTAGGCGAGCAGCAACAGGCCGCACAGGCTCACACCCATGCCGATGGCCAGGGAATAGGGTTGCGGCCTGTGATCGGTGTAGAGACCGACGAAGGGCTGAAGCAGCGAGGCGGTGAGTTGGAAGGCGAGGGTGATCAGCCCGATCTGGCCGTAGCTCAGCGCGAAATTCTCGCGCAGCATCGGATAGATCGAGGGGATCAGCGACTGCAGCGTGTCGTTGAGGCAATGCGAGACGCTGATCGCCAGGAGGATCGAATAGGCCGTGCGTTCGGCGCCGAAGGCCGATGCTCCGGAAGGAGCGGCGGAAGAAGGCAATGTCGCTGCTTTGGCGTCCATACGTCGTCACTAGTCCGGCGATGCCGACGGCGCGTCATCGCTGGCTATCCCTTTGCTGTGGCACGAATAATCAGCGTTCTGGCCCACGCCAGCGCCGACCCTGCCCAAATCCGCGGGGCTGGTGCGGGGAAATAAATAAAGGAAATCGCGGGAGCCGCCCGCTAAACCGTTTTACCTGATTGGCTGCACCGAGGGAATATTTGGTCAGCCGGTCAAATATGAAAACTGGTTATGTGACTCATCACATCTATGCGATGGAAACCGGAACAAAACGTCGCCAGCGGTATTATTTGCCGCCGAAGAGATCTGTGCATGAAACATCTTTCCATGGCCCTGCTCGCCGGCGCCTTCACCTGCCTTGCCGGTCCCGCTTGGGCCGGGCCGCGCGAGGTCTTCCTCGCCCATCTGCAGCAGGCGATCCGCCAGAACGACATGGACTGGATCGGCTCTCACCTCAGCTTTCCCGTCACCATCCGCGGCAAGCATCGATTGGTGCTCAGGAGCCGGCGGGCCTTCGCCAATTTCGATTCGGCGCTGATCAGGCCGACGCTGCGTGCGGCTGTCCTAGCCGAGAAGCCGGAGGACTTGTTTTTGAACTGGCAGGGCATGATGATCGGCTCCGGGGAGCACAATGTCTGGGTGTGCGATGTCTCTGCCGATCCATCGAAGCCTGATTACCGCATCTTTGCGATGATCGGTGCCAATTGAGGCGGGCAGGGCGCAATGGGCAGGCGAGCGATGAGCAGGTGTAGAACGGGGAAAGTCTGGCTGGCTGTGACAGCCTCGCTGCTGGGCGGGATGGCCCTCTCGGCGGTACAGGCCGACGAGGTGCCGCTGGCATTCGCCAAGGCGAGCGATGTTGCCAAGGGCGTACACGGCTTCCCGCGACTCGCGGCAGGCGATGCCATGTCCCGCAAGATCAACGCGGCGCTTGCTAAGGGCGACGCCCGGGCCAAGGCTGGCGCCCGCAGCTGCCTCGCCGAGGCGGGCAAGCGTGGCGACTGGTCCCGTTCGGTCGAGATCACCATGAAGGGACCTCGCTTGGTCTCTTATGTCGCGACGGATGACTATTTCTGCGGCGGTGCCTATCCCGACACCTCGACGCAGGCCTTGGTCTACGACCTGACCACCGGGATCCCGGTGGACTGGGCGAGGTTCCTGCCGCCGGCCCTCCTCGGCGAGAAGGGCACCACCAAAGCCGCTGACGGCACCGTGCTTGGCACGCTCTCCTCGCCGGCGCTGACGGCGCTCTATGTCAAGGCCGTGAAGCCTGCGGATATCGATCCAAGTTGCCAGGATGCACTCGACTCGCAGCCCCTGCATTTCCTGGCCTGGCCCGACGCCAAGGCGGATGGTCTCGCGCTGCTACAGACCGACCTGCCGCATGTGACGGCAGCTTGCGGCCCGGCCGCGACCGTGCCGATGGCGGAACTGCGCAGCGCGGGCGTCGACCCGGCGTTGCTCGATGCGATCGAGGCCGCGCACAAGGCATTGAGGTAATTGGAAGGGCGAACGTCCGGTCCGCTCTTGGAAACGGCGTGCTTGTTCCTGAAGCGCTGCGGTCCGTGCCGATCTCCAGATCGGCAAGGAACCTTTCATGACAACGCCCAGCGACAAGGACGAGAAGCCGAGACGTCCGTGCTCCAAATAAGAAACGCGATCATGGCAGGCCATGATCGCGCTTCGGACTTTTCGGTGCGGGCGCCGCCGTTCTGGACGGGGCGATCTGCGAAATCAGATGGCTTCGTTTTCGGCCGAGGCGACGCGGTCGACATGGCCGCGATAGATGCCGAGGTCGAGCATCTCGCGGTAGCCGAGCTGCCGGCGGACATTGGCGATGCGGCGGCGGTTGCGGAAGGCAACGACCCGGGTGGCGATGGCGTTGAGGAGGGACACGGTGGTCACTGTCGTAGTTCCAAAAAAGAGGTTTCGTTCGTTGGCGTGGTGTATACGCGAATTGTGATATTTTTTGTGCAAAATCGCACGGCGCTGCCTGTATATCGGTCATGTGATTTTCGCATGGTTTAGAAGGCGTTAAGCCCCCTTCCAGTAGGGCATTCAGCGCCGTGCCAAGTATTTATCCACTGCCGTCATTTTAGGCTCCGCGCCATGGCCGGGCCGGGGCGGTGCGCTGACCAGCCCGTTGTCGTGCCAGATTGGCTCCTCGACCAGCTCGAATTGCATCGGACCGGGCAAGGGCTTGAGCTCGAAAAGCACCGCCGAGCGGGTCGCCAGCGACAGATGCAGGCTCGCTCCCGTAAGCACCGCCGTCGACCAGGCATGGGCGTTGACGATGCGGCCGGCATCCTCGATCGCGGCGGCAGCAAGGCGAAAGCCGGTGATGCCCTCGGCGCGGGCCGGATCGATGCCGAAGATGTCGACAGCTTCGGTCTCAATCCAGCGCCGATAGCCCGCCGGCTGCCATTCGCGCTCGCCGGCGGCGATCGGCACGCTCACCGCAGCCTTGAGCGCAATGTGGTCGGCGACGCGGCCGGGATGGAAGGGCTCCTCGATCCAGGCGATGTCGTGCTCGGCCATGCGGTTCACGGTACGCACCGCCGTTGGCAGGTCCCAGGCGGTACCATTGCCGGCATCGACCATGATACCTCCCGCCTTGCCGATCTCATTGCGCAAGGCGGCGACCAGGGCGACATCGTAGTCGGGATCGCGGCCGGCCTTCGATAGGCCGCGCTTGCCGAGGCCAAGCTTGGTGGAACGAAAGCCATTGGCGAAATGGGCGGCGATCTCACGTACCGAGTCCTCGATGGTCGGCTGGTTGACATGCAGGCTCGCGCAGGCGGGCAAGGTCTCGTGCTGGGGGCCGAGCAGCTTGACCAGGGGCTCGCCCTTGTCCTTGGCGGCGATGTCCCACAGCGCCATGTCGATGGCGGAGAGAGCGAAGGACGCGATGCCGCCCTCGCCATACCACCAGCTGTGCTTCTTCATGGCGTCCCAGCAGCCCTGGGGGTCCAGCGCTTCGCGCCCGCTCAACAGGGGCAGAAAGCCGTCCTCGATGATGGCGACGGTGGCCTTGCAGGCTTCCGGCCACATGGCGATGGCCTCGCCCCAGCCGCGGATACCGGCGTCGGTGTCGACGGCGAGCAGCACGGTCATTCGCAGATTGTTGAAATCGTTGGGTTCCGGCCAGCGCAGCACATAGGGCGTCATTCCGGTAATCCGCATTCCCACTCCCCGACTTTTCTTTTTTGTCATCCCGGACGAGCGCAGCGAGATCCGGGACCGTGTAACGACAAAGGCGCCCTTCGCGTCATCCGGTCCCGGATCTCGCTTCGCTCGTCCCCCTCATACCTGTGAAGCAGGCATGAGCTGAGGATGACATTCCACCTTGGCAGTTTTGGCAAGCCGTGTTATCTCGACAGAAATACAATTGGTCAGGCCAAAAGACAAGGCCGGCAACCCTGGGAGGGAGTTATGAAGCGCATGAACCGGCGTGGTGTGCTTATTGGTGCATTGCTGATGTCCTCGACGCTGCTGGCGTCGGCGGCCCTGGCGGAAGACTTCCATGGCTTCGACCCCGATAAGGCCGATGGATCCATGCCCACGGCCCAGCAGCTTGCCGACATGGTGAAGGATGCAGCTGCGGCCTCGAAGCCGCGCAATGGCTCCAATTTGGTGATCGGCTTTGCCAACCTGCAGCGTGACATCGCCTTCTGCGTGAAGGTAGAGCAGGGCCTGGTGGCCAATGCCAAGGCAGCCGGCATCGACCTGCAGGTCGCCGACAACCGCCTCGACGGAGCCACGGCGCTCGCCAATGCGCAGAGCTTCATCCAGCGTAATGTCGACTATGTCGTCGAGTTCCAGACCGATGCCAATTTCGGCGCCACCATCATGCAGCAGATGAACGACGCCAAGACCAAGGTCACGGCAATCGACATTCCGATGCCTGGCGCCACCTTCTTTGGCGCCAACAATCCGCGTTCCGGCTTCATGGGCGGCTCCTATCTCGGCCAGGCGGCGATCGCAAAGTTCGGCCTCGACAAGGTGAAGCAGGGCTATCTCGTCATCGGCGAGCTGCCGCAATCGGGCGCCATCCCGGCCATGCGCACGGGCGGGCAGGTGGCCGGCTTCATCGCCGCCGTCGACGGCTTCCCGGCGAGCCAGGTGATCAAGATCGACTCGAAGAACACCCGCGAGGAGAGCTTCGCCCAGATGAACAACGTGCTCGGCCGCATCCCGCCGGGCGTGCCCATCCTCGTTACCGCCATCAACGACCAAGCCGCTACGGGCATGCTGCAGGCGGTGAAGCAGGCTGGGCGCGATGCCGATGCGCTGGTGGTCGGCATGGGCGCCGACGAGGTGCAGACCCTCGTGGACGAGCCGGACTTCATCGCGTCGGTCGGCTATTTCCCGGAGCGTTACGGCAACTACATCATCCCGCTCGCTTTGATGCAGCTCGCCGGCAAGAAGACTCCGGACACGGTGCTGGTCAACCATGTGATGGTGACCAAGGCCAATGTCTGCAAATTCTACACCGACCAGAAGTGCGCCTCGGGCGATACGCTCGACTACAAGTTCCCGGCCGACAGATTCGCCGCGCATCTGGCTTCGCTGCGTCAGTCGCCTGACCTCAAAGGTTTCGAGAACCTGATCCCGAGTGATTGAGCGGGGCATCGGTGTGCCGGTCTTCAGACCGGCATGGATCCTCAGCGGTTGAGACAAAGATGCCGGTCTGAAGACCGGCACACCCAGGGAGGTCCCCATCATGCCGAGTGGCACTCCGAGATTGCAGATGCAGGGAATCGGGAAGTCCTTTGGCGGCGTCCCCGTGCTGTCGCAGGCGGATCTCGTGGTGGAGGCCGGCGAGGTGGTGGCGCTGCTGGGCTCGAACGGCGCCGGCAAGTCGACCCTGATGAAGATCCTCACCGGCGTCTATTCGCGCGACCAGGGCTCGATCATGGTCGACGGGCAACCGGTGCTGTTCACCGCGCCGAGCCAGGCGGTTGCCGCTGGCATTCGTCTCTTGCCACAGGAAATCTCCGTCATGCCCGACATGACGGTGGCCGAGAACATCTTCCTCGGAGAGCTGCCGATGAGGCGCAGCTTTGGTTTTTCCGTGGTCGATGACACCGCCATGCGCCGGCGTTCGCGCCAGCTTCTCGAGCAACTCGGCTTCGGTTCGATCGACGTCGACATGCCCGTCAAGCGCCTGCCCGTGGCCGAGCAGCGCATCGTCGAGATCGCCCGTGCCCTGGCGGGCGATGCCTCGGTGCTGATCATGGACGAACCCACGGCCGCGCTGACCGAGCAGGAGGCGCAGATGATTTTCCGGATCATCCGCCGCCTGAAGGAGCAGCAGGTCTCGGTAATCTATATTTCGCACCATTTGTCGGAAGTCTTTGAAATATCGGATACAATCGCCGTACTGCGTGACGGGCGCAACGCCGGCACGTTCACCACCGCCCATACCAGTCGCGACGAGGTTCTCACCGCCATGCTCGGCAATGCGGTGGGCGATCTCTATGTCACCAAGGCCGATGATGCTTTCGGCAAGGACGTGCTGACAGTTGCCGGTCTCTCGGTGCCCGGCAAGCTCTCCGACGTTTCCTTCTCGATCCGCGCCGGCGAGATCCTCGGCGTGTTCGGCCTGGTGGGTTCGGGCGTCGAGGTGCTGGGACGCGCGCTGTTCGGCGTGCTCGGACCGCTCCAGCACGGCACGGCGACGCTCGCGGGCAAGCCCTATCATCCGCGCTCGCCGATGGAGGCCAAGCAGGCCGGTGCCGGTTTCGTTGCGGCCGAGCGCAAGAAAGAGGGCATCATCGCCGACCTCACCGTGCGCGAGAATATCGTGCTGCCTTTCCAGGAACGCTTCGTACGCTGGGGCAATGTCTCGCGCATGGCGGAGGAGAGACAGGCGAAGCACTGGATCCAGGGGCTGGGTATCCGCACGCGTGGGCCGGAGCAGAGAATCCGCACCCTTTCCGGCGGTAACCAGCAGAAGGTCTGCATTGCCCGCTGGCTGGTCGACGGCATCCAACTCCTCATCCTCGAGGAGCCGACGCGCGGCGTCGACGTCGGTGCCCGCAAGGAGATCTACGCCAAGCTGCGCGACCTCGCCGACCGTGGCTTCGCCGTCTTCGTGCTGTCCTCCGACGTCGAGGAAGTCGCCGGCGTGTCCGACCGCTCCCTCGTGCTCGACCGTGGCCGTATCGCCAGCAGCTTCAGCCGCGGCGCAACGCCGGCGGACCTGATGGCCGCCACCAGTTCCGATCCCGCTTTCGAAGACGCCTGAGAGATCCCATGGCCCAGCAATCCGGTACGATGACATCGATGCTCGCCAAGCCATGGGCCGGTGTGGCCGTGCTCCTGGTGCTCTATCTGTTGATCATCGCGGTCTTCTCGCTGCTCTCGCCCTTCTTCCTCGACTGGCGCAACATGCTCACCATCGGCGCCACCGTCGCCTATATGGGCCTGATGGCAGCGCTCGGTACGCCGCTGATCATCGCCGGCGGGCTCGATTTGTCGGTGGCCGCCATCGCCGGCCTGACCGGCGTGGTGATCGCCTTGCTTTACAGCGCCGGGCTTAACATCTGGGTTGCCGCCTTCTGCGCCCTCCTGGTGGCCGCAGCCATCGGCGGCTTCAACGGGCTGCTGACGACGCGCCTTCGCATGAATCCCTTCATCGTCACCCTCGGCGTGATGTCGATCGTCTCGGGCTCTGCCTTGGTGCTCACGGGCGGGCTGACAAAGCCGCTGATGGTGGGCAGCTTCAACTGGGTCGGCAGCGGGCGGTTCTTCACCATTCCCGTGCCGCTGATCCTGATGCTGATCACCTTCCTGGTGCTGTGGCTGGTGCTGACACGCAGCAAGTTCGGGCGCTTCGTCTACGCCACGGGCGGCAATCCGGAAGCTTCGCGGCTGATCGGCGTGCCGGTGGTGAAGACGCTGATGATCCTCTACGTGCTGTCGGCCCTGTCGGGCGGCTGCGCGGGTATCATCCTGGCCGCCCAGCTCGGCGCGGCCGGGCCTGCTGCGGCGGCCCAGAACCTGCTCACGGTGATCGCGGCCATCATTCTCGGCGGCACCTCGCTGATGGGCGGACGCGGCAGCGTCTGGGGTACGCTGCTGGCGGTGCTGATCCTCGGCACGCTCAACAACGGCCTGACGCTGCTCGGCATTTCGAGCTTCTGGCAGGACATCACCCGCGGTGTCGTGCTGCTGCTGGCCGTCGGTCTCGACCAGTTCAGAACCCACGCGCTGGGGGATTGAGGAATCATGGCCGAGCCAGAGGAATTCCTGCCGATCGAGCGAAGTTCCATCGCCGAGCAGGTCGCCAAGAAGCTGCTGGACCTCATCCGTTCGCGCAATCTCAAGCCGGGCGACATGCTGCCGACGGAGCGGGATCTGGCGGCGATGATGCAGGTCAGCCGTCCCAGCGTCCGAGAGGCGATCCGCGGCTTGCAGATTCTTGGGGTGCTAAGGGTGCGGCAAGGCTACGGCATCTATGTCTCGCCACTCGATGCCGCTGATCTGCTCGGCCCGCTGCAATTCCTGCTCACGCTCAATGCCGAGAATATCGACGCGCTCTACGAGATCCGCCGGCTCGTCGATGTCGGCATCGCGCGACTTGCCGCCGAGCGTATCTCGACACCCGATCTCCTGCGATTGAAGCAGCAGATCGTGGTGCAGCGCGATCTTCTCTACGACCCGCTCAGCTTCCGCGCGTCCGACCTCAAATTCCACACCATCATCATGGAGGCGACGGGCAACCCCTTCATGGTGCGTACGGCGAGTTCCCTCTATCTGCTGGGAGCGGAATATCGCCGCCTCGCCTCGGAGACGCCGGGCGTGCTTCGCCAGTCCCTGGCCGATCACGAGGTGATCGTGGCGGCGCTCGAAAAACGCAACGGCGAGGCCGCTGCCAAGGCGGTCGAAGACCATCTGCACAATGTCCACCGCTCCACCGTCGATGCCATGGAGAAGGATCAATGACGAGGAAAGCGCGTATCGGCGTGATCGGCGCCGGCTGGTGGGCTGCCGTCAACCACATTCCGGTGCTGAAGGCCAACCCCGATTGCGAGATCGTCGCGGTCAACCGCCTCGGCGCCGCCGAGCTTCAGGAATTGCAGAGGAGCTTCGAGATTCCGCTCGGCTTCGAGGATTGGCGGCAGATGCTGGATGAGGTGGCGATGGATGGCGTCGTCATCGCTTCGCCCCACACGCTCCATCACGAACACGCGGCGGCGGCGCTGGCGCGAGGCTGCCATGTCGTGGTGGAGAAGCCTCTGACCACGAATACCGAGGATGCGCGTGACCTGGTGCGCCGTGCCATCGATGCCAGGCGCGAGATCATCGTGCCCACCGGCTGGAACTTCAAGGACTGGGCCGAGAAGGCGCGCGAGTTGGTACAGGACGGCGAGATTGGCGAGATCCAGCATGGGGTGCTGCAGATGGCCTCGGCGCTGGAAGACCTGTTTGCCGGCCAGCCCATGAAGGAGACGGAGGGCCAGATGTTCCGCCCGCCGGCCTCGACCTGGGCCGATCCGAACAAGGCCGGCGGCTATGGCTGGGGCCAGCTTGTCCATGCGCTCGGCCTGTTCTTCCGCATCACCGAACTGGAAGCGGCAGAAGTTTTCGCCGCCACCGGCAAGTCGCCGGCCGGGGTCGACTATTACGATGCCGCCGTGCTGCGCTTCGTGAATGGGGCCACGGCTTCGGTCTCGGGCGCCGCCACCGTGCCGAAGCATCGGAGCTTCCAGATCGACCTGCGCCTCTTCGGCTCGGAGGGCATGCTCCTGCTCGACATCGAACGCGAGCGCCTCGAAGTGCGCCGCCGCGACGGGCGCGACATCGTGGTTCCGCTGGCGCCGGGTGAGGGCGGCTATAGCTGCGAGGCTCCGCTCACCACCTTGGTCGATCTCTGCCTCGGACGTCCCGTCACCAACCGTTCGCCGGGCCATACCGGCATGCGCGCGGTGGAAGTGCTCGACGCCCTCTACCGCTCGGCCGCCTCGGGACGGTTGGAGACAGTGTAATGACCACGAAGACTTCCGCCATGAAACTTTCCTTGACCTCCTGGTCCCTGCGGGCCTGCAGCCTCGATGAGGCGGCGGCGATCTCAAGGGTGCTTGGCATCAATGCCCTTGACGTCGGTTATTTCTACCGGCCGGCGCTCGACAAGGCCGAGTTGCTCGCCAACCCCGGCAAGGTCGCCGAGCGGGTGCGTGGCCTCGGCATCGACCTGCCGAATTTCTACCATCTGTTCGGCTCAACACTCTCTGATCGCAATCTCGCCAATCCCGCCAACCGGCAGGCCAACGAAGCCGACCTCAAGATCGTGGCGGGCTTTTGCAGGGAGGCCGGCATTCCCACGATCTTCGTGCTGCCCGGTGTGTGCAACCCTGGGCAGGGCCGGGCCGAGGCGCTGAGGGAATCGGCGGAGAGCCTGCGTCGTCTGCTGCCGCTCGCTGGGGATCAGGGCGTGCAGCTCACCATCGAGCCGCATGTGCATTCCTTTCTCGAAAGCCCGCAGCTTGCGCTCGACCTCCTCGGTGCGGCGCCCGGCCTTAAGCTCACGCTCGACTATGCTCACTTCGTCTGCATGGGCTGGCGACAGGATGAGATCGATGTGCTCGCCCCGCACGCTGCTCATGTCCACCTGCGCCAGGCCAAGCCCGGTGCGCTGCAGGCCAAGGTGCATCAGGGCACCATCAATTTCGAGGCGCAGCTCGCCACCCTGCGCGACGCGGGCTACAGCGGCCGCCTGTCGCTCGAATATGTCCACCAGGACTATATGGACACGCTTCATGACGACGTGCTTACCGAGACGATCGTGCTGCGCGACCTGGTGAAGGCGTGGCTGTCATGAGTGGGCAGGAAATCGCAGTCGTCGTCGGTGGCCTCGGCGGCATCGGCGCCGCCATCGTGCGCAAGCTCAGCAATGATGGCTTCCATGTCGTCTGTGCCGATCGCGCCGGCGCACCCGTCCGACCGGGGGAAGCAGCTGCAGAGAGCGTCGACATCGATATCACGGATTCCGCCTCGGTGGAGGCGGCCTTTGCCACGGTGGAGAGTCGCCATGGTCGCCTCGACGTTCTGGTCAATGCCGCGGGCATTCATATGCAGAAGCTGCTGGTCGATACCGATCCAAACGAATGGGATCGTATCCAGCGCGTCAACACGCGCGGACCGTTCCTGACCTGCCGCGCCGGCGCAAAGGTCATGATGCGGGCGCGGCGCGGGCGCATCATCAACCTCACCACCCGCCTCGGCTTCGGCAATCCCTATTCCTCGGCCTATATCGCCTCGAAGAATGCGCTCTGGGGCCTGACCCAGTGCCTCGCCGTGGAACTCGCCGGCTACGGCATCACCGTCAATGCGGTGGCGCCTGGCCATGTCGGTCCTGGGACCGGCATGGAAAAGCAGTTCCGCGAGAAGGCCGAGAAGCTCGGCATGAGCTGGGAGGCTTTCGAGGCGCAGGTGATCAAGACCATCCCCGTCGGCCGCTGGTGCCGGCCGGAGGATGTCGCAGCCGCTGTCTCCTGGGTGGCGTCGCCGGCAGCCTCCTTCGTGACTGGCGAGACCATCAATGTCACCGGCGGCTTCGTCGGCTATGGCTTGGCGCCACCGATGGAGGAACGCTTCACGGGAGGCAAGGCATGAGCGGCAAGGATCTGCGGAGAGGAGGGATCGACCGCCTCACCATCGAGGACATCGTCTCGCCTGGCTTCTCGACACCCTGGGATGCGCCGATGGTGCCGCCCTTTCCTTTCACCTTCCGCAATGTCGAGGTGCTGACGCTGGTCTGGCGCACGACGGAGGCCGCCGTGGCGCGGCTGCTTCCGCCGCCGCTGGAGCCGACCTCCGATGTGGTGTTCGCCCATATCTACCGCATGAACGATGTCGAATGGCTGGGCGCCTATGGCGAGAGCAATGTCTCGATCGGCTGCCACCTGCCTGGAACGGATATCGCCGGCTCCTATTCACCCTATCTGTTTCTCTCCTCCGATGTCGGCGTGGCACATGGCCGCGAGGTGCATGGCCAGCCCAAGAAGCTCGGCAACCCGAAACTGGAGGTGAGGGGCGATCTCGTCGTCGGCGTGGTGGAGCGCAATGGCATCGACATCCTCACTGGGACGCTGCCGACCAAGCAACAGCCCGACAGCCTGGAAAGCCTTAACCGGCATTTCGACTTCGCCGAGAACATCAATCTGAAGGCGGTCGACCATATCGACGGGCGGCCCGCGATCCGCCAGCTTACGGCGCGGCGCTTGTCCAGCGTCATTGTGCACGAATGCTGGGGCGGCCCGAACACGGTGGAGCTGCGCCCGAATGCGCAGGCGCCCATCCATCGCCTGCCCGTGGTCGACATGCTCGACGGCCTGCACTGGCGCACCGACTTCACGCTCGTGCCGGGCCGGATCATCCACGATTATCTCGAGGGTCGGACGAGATAAGACGCGCGTTTTCCTGCAAAGCCACCCCTAGGAGCCACACCCGATGAGCCATCACGCCTGGGTCCTCGAAGTCCGTCCCGGTTATGAGGACGACTACAAGAAGCGCCATGACGAGATCTGGCCGGAAATGCCGGAGGCCCTGCGCAAGGCGGGCATACGCAACTACAACATCTTCCGCCATGGCCTTACTCTGTTCGGCTATTTCGAGACGGACGACCTGCAGCGCACCATCGACGTGCTCAAGGATGATCCGGTGAACGCGCGCTGGGGCGCGTCGATGGCGCCGATCATGAAGATCGAGATCGACGAGCGGCGCGGCTTTCCCTTCCTGCTGCCCCTGCAGTGGCACATGGATTGAGACGATGGTGCGCGATCTCAAGGGAGAGGTGGTCATCATCACCGGGGGAGGACGCGGCATTGGCGCCGCCGCGGCGCGCGCGCTGGCGGGCTACGGTGCCCGCGTGATTGTATCCGCCCGTAGACAAGAGGATGCGCAGGCCGTGGCGTCGTCGATTGTCGGCGGCGACGTCCTGGCTGTCGGCTGCGACGTCTCGCGTTGCGAGGATGTCGCGCGGCTCGTCCAGAATGCGGAAAGCCGCTTCGGTCCGCCTACCGTGCTCGTCAACAATGCAGGTGTCGTCGCGCCGATAGGCCGGCTGGACACGCTCGATCCGGAGGCCTTCGCCGCTGCCGTTCGCACCACGCTGGTCGGCGCCGCCTTCGCGGCGATGGCGGTGCTTCCGGCCATGGTAAAGGCGGGACGTGGGCGCATCATCAACCTTTCCTCCGGAGCCGCCCATCGGCCGATGGAGGGCTGGAGCGCCTATTGCGCCGCCAAGGCCGGCGTCGCCATGCTGACACGCTCCATCGCGCTTGAATATGGCGAGCAAGGCATCAAGGCCTTCGGCTTCGCGCCGGGCGTGGTGGATACCGGCATGCAGGCAGAGATCCGCGCATCCGGCATCAATCCGGTCAGCCGTCTGCCGCGTGAATCGCTGGCGTCGGTCGACCAGCCCGCAAAGGCGATTGCGTTCCTGTGCACGGCCGAAAGCGATGAATATGCGGGGCAGGAGATCGATATACGCACGGATACGTTCAGGGCCGCGGCGGAGTTGCCAGTTTAGCGCGGAGTGTCGACCTCCTGGTCGACACTAGTTTTCCGCAGACGCGACGTTTCAAGCATGTCGACCAGGAGGTCGACACTCCATCTCTCGCTGGGAACTGCCATGCCTGACAAAGACCGCCTCGTCGTCGTCACCGACTATACTTTCCCGAGCCTGCATCACGAACAAGCGGCGGCGGGCGCAGCCCGTTTCGCCGCGCATCAGTGCCGAGATGCGCAGGCCGTCGCGACGGCGGTGAAGGGCGCCGATGTCGTGCTGGTGCAGTTTGCCCCGATGACCCGGGCGGCTCTTGAAGGCCTTGCGCCGGGCGGCCGCGTCATCCGTTATGGCGTCGGCTACGACAATATCGATGTGAAGGCTGCCGCCGGGCTTGGCATCGAGGTCGCCTACGTGCCCGACTACTGCACAGATGAGGTGGCCGACCACACCGCGACTGCGCTGCTCGCCGGTCTGCGCAAGCTGGCTGCCCTGGATGCCAGTGTGCGAGCCGGGCAATGGGCGGCCGTGGCGGTGTGCAAGCCGATGCGTCCCTTCCGGGACTCCACGGTGGGTTTTCTCGGCCTCGGCCGCATCGGCCGCGCCGTCATGGAACGGCTCAGGCCCTTCGGCTTCAGCTTCCTCGTCTTCGATCCCGCTCTGTCGGAAATACAGGTCGGCGCGCTCGGTGCGAGCAAGGCAGCGACGACGGACCATCTCTTCGCAGCCGCCGATGCACTCGCCTTGCATGCGCCCTCCACGCCTGCCACCCGTGCCATCGTCAACCGCGCGACGTTGGCGCGCATGAAGCCGAATGCGATGATCGTCAACACCGCGCGGGGTGATCTCATCGATGCCGCTGCATTGGCGGAGGCGCTGGCGAACAACCGCATCGCCGGTGCCGCGCTCGATGTCTTCAACAGCGAGCCGCTGCCACCGGACCATGTGCTGCGCGGCGCGCCCAATCTGCAGCTCTCACCCCATGCCGCCTGGTATTCGGACGCCTCGATCGACCGGTTGCAGGCCCTTGCCGCCGAGGAAGTCCGGCGCGCGCTGGCGGGTGAGCCGATGCGCACTCCGGTACCAATCCCGAAATAGGGAATACGCTTTCACGTTCCCGTTCTCCCCATACGGTAGGTTTCTGTTCAGCCCTGTGCTTTATTCCTCGCCACTGTGGTGGAATTGGCTGCAAGCCGCACAAGATCGCGATCGGGAGGACTGAATGAAAAGAATCTGGCTGGCGGCCTTCGCCTTGTCGATGTTGGCCCCCCTTGCGGCCGCCCAGGCCGACGAACCCATGAAGGGCACGTTCACGGCCCATCAGGCCTGCCCGGCGTTTCTGTCGATCCGCAAGCAGACCAATCCGGGCAATGTCGAGTTGGTGCCGGAGCAGAGCTACAGATTGCTTGCCGCTAACAAGCCCAACCCGACCTATTACCGCGTCGAGGTCGAAGGCGCCCAACCTGTCGAGCGCTGGGTACCGGTGGATTGCGGTGAGGTGAAATCGGCTGACGGCACCACGGTGCCGGCGCCTACCACGCCTTCCCAGCCCGCGCCGGGCAACAATACGCCCTCCGGTGGTGGAGGCGGGGCTTCCTACGTCTTCGCCATCAGCTGGCAGCCTGCCTTCTGCGAAGGGATGCCCGGCAAGACCGAATGCAAGACCCAGACGCCAGAGCGCTTCGATGCGACTCATTTCACCTTGCATGGCCTCTGGCCGCAACCGCGCGGCAATGCCTATTGCGGCGTGCCTCAGCAGGATGTCGAGGCCGACAAGGCTCATCGCTGGGAGGATCTGCCCGAGCCACAGCTCGACCCCGCCACCCGCACGGCCTTGGAGCAGGCCATGCCCGGCACAGCCTCTTTTCTCGAGCGCCACGAATGGGTTGAGCACGGTAGCTGCTTCTTCGAGAAATCGGCCGATGCCTATTTCCGCCGCGAGGTCGCTCTGATCGGCCAGATCAATGCGTCGCCGGTACAGAAGCTCTTCGCCGACAATATCGGCAAGGAGATCGAGACCAGCGACATCCGCCAGGCTTTTGACCAGGCCTTCGGTAACGGCGCCGGCGACCGCGTGCGCGTGGCTTGCAAGCGTGATGGCAACCGGCGCATCATCACGGAGCTGACTATCGGCCTGCGTGGCGAGGTCACCGACAATGCTTCCCTCGCCACCCTCATCGCCGGCGCCTCGCCGACCGACCAGGGCTGCACGTCCGGCATCGTCGATGCGGTGGGGCTGCAGTAGTTGGGGCGCGAAGTTGGAGTGGCGATCTCTGATCGCCATTCTTGCAAACGGGGCAATTGCGGGCATGGAAGATGGCGGTCTGAGACCGCCGCTCCGGGCTTGGTGCGTCTCGTTCCGTAAAGTTATGCGCTCCAACTGATCTAAGACCTTATGGAAACCTCTCTCTACCTCCCCATCAAAGCCTTCCTGGAAACTCTTGATTTTTCTGTGAAAGGTGAGGTCGGCGGCTGCGATGTCCTGGCCCTGCGCGAGGGCGAGCCGCCGCTCCTCGTTGTCTGCGAGCTCAAGCAAAGTTTCAACCTCGAGCTCGTACTCCAAGGTGTCGACAGGGCTGCTGCCTGCGACGAGGTCTGGCTTGCCGCGCGCATTTCGGTGCGTGGCAAGGGTCGGGAGAGCGACAAGCGCTTCCGCAATCTCTGCCGCCGCCTCGGCTTCGGCCTGCTCGGCGTCTCAGACCGGGGCGAGGTGGCAATCATCGTCACGCCGGAGGCGCCGTTCCCGCGCCGCGAAGCAAGACGGCGCTCGCGCCTGCTCGCCGAGCACCGCAAGCGCCAGGGCGATCCCGTCACAGGCGGCTCCACCCGCGTGCCGCAGATGACGGCCTATCGCCAGCAGGCCCTCGTCTGCGCTGCCGCCCTCGCCGAATGCCCGCTGCGGCGGCGTGACCTCGCCAGGCTTGTGCCCGACGCCCCGAAGATCCTGCAGGGCAATGTGTATGGCTGGTTCGAGCGGGTGGACAAGGGCATCTACGGCCTGACGCCCAAGGGGCGCGAGGCGCTGGAGCGCTGGCCGCAGGAAAGCGCGAGCATGGCGCAGGTTTCCTGAATCGGCAGAGATGAGCTAGCGTGTCCTACTCCTCGGATCAATCTACCATGAATCGCAAGATGCGCCTGATACCAACCCATTGATCTCGAAATCCACTCCCGCCTGAACGCATTTTGCTCTGGTGAACGGCGGGAATTGTTTGCGAAGGATGCCATGGCCGCCCATAAGAAACCCGGCAAACCGAAGACGCCACCAAAGTCTGGTGCTTCGAAAACGAGGCAGCCCGAATTGGACGCGGCCTTGTTCGACGCGCTGCAGGAAATGCTAAGCGGGGGGCGTCTTGGCAATCTCTTCGACGAGCCCGACACGCCTCAGGAACTGATCGAGGAAATTGCAGCGCTTGAGACCGATGAGGGCAGGGGACTCTTCGAGGATCTCGTCGATGCCCTCTCCGATATGCGCATCGAGGCCAATAGCGGCAGCCGTCAGGCGCGGCATGAAGTCAGGGAGCTGTTGTCCTGGCTGGAGCAGCGCATCAAACAGCCTGACTTGGGAGGCTCGAAGCTGGTGATGGTCGCCCAGGCTTTCGGCGCGGCGAACCTCGCTCTGGGCCCCTCCCTGCAAGCCGCCGTCGCCCAGCAACTCCGGGATGGCTCCGGTGGGGAGCAGGTCGGGAGCAATAGCCTTGAGACGCTGCTTGAAGATCTCGCGGATGAAATGGATGGCGATCCGCTGGAGCACTTCGACGCCCTTTTTCACATCGCGCGTTACATGCCGGAGGAGGCCAAGTGGGAGATCGCAGCGAAGTTGGCCAGCGGCCAGGATCCACGGTTGCGAGAGATGACCCTCGGCTTCCTCTTGACGGCAGACGATCGTACGGCTGGCGTCATCTGTGACACCCTGGTCGCCTCGGCGGAGCAGAATCCGCCGGAGTCTCGCTTGGTGTCGCGGCTGGCTTTGATACGCGCCCTGGTTCAACCTGATCGCGCACGCCGCATTGATTCAGTCCTGGCCGCCCTCGGGCCTCATGCGGTGCCATCCCTTCCCGATAGAGTAGTCAAGTTGACGGGGGTATTCGCCTCGGTGCCAGATGGCGCAGGCGCGACGACCATCGTCGCATCCGCGAAGGGACGACCGAGCCAAACGATCTCGCTGCTGATCAAGACCGGCCTGGGGATCGTTGAAATGAGCGACCTGGAAGGTATCACCGGGCAGCGTCTCAAAATGTTGTTCGAGCAGTCGGGCATCCATGCTTACCCGGCTTCGCACAGCTATATTGCCGCACGGCTGGCAGCGGCGGTGGCAGAGAATTGGGCGGCCGGCACGCCCGTGCCTCCGCTGTTGGTGCGCTTCATGGAACTGCTCGAACTGCCGGTCCTGCCGGAGAACAATTTCGAGCCCGAAGTCCTGTTCGACGAGATCCTGGGCGGCGTGCTGCTGGATGCGTCAAGCCCCGAAAATCAACGAACCGCCCTCCAAAAGCTGCAGGACGCTGGTGTCCTGATCGAGACATGGTTCGAATCCAGCGACGAGATCGATGCGCTACTGAGCAAGATCCGCTCGCGCAACAAGCGCGTGGAAGCCCTGCTCACAAGCTACCTGCCGACACGGCGCTGGTTCTGGATCCGGCAGTGCGCTTTGACCGCCGCCATACTGCGCGGGCAGAAGGGGCGCGACGGCAAGCTCGCCGTTTGGGTCGCTGTGCTTGGCAAGCAATTGTGCGGTACCCGCCCCTTGGCCGAGAGCCCGCTCATGCAGGCAGTTGCCGAGGGCACGATCAAGGCGTTCATGTTGCAGTGAGGCAGCAGGCAGGACAGGCGCGTTGCCTTAGCACTGTCATTCCGGATCTTCCCTCGCCCCCGACGGGGCGCCGCCTTCACACGAAAGGCGTGAAGATATCCGGCCGTTTCGGCAGGAGGCGCTGGAAGTAGCGCCTTCCCTCCGGGGAAATGGCGTTGCTCCCTGCGAAGAAACTGTCGGGCATGTGGCGCGTGCGGCCGGCGACCTGGTCGAGTGAGACGATGCGCGGCGTCGTGCGGTGGCCGTCATAATGCAGCACCACCGAGCCGCTGCCGGCCGTGAAGGCGCTTTGGGCGGCGAAGGCGCCGGCCTCGAAGGCCTCCTTGGCATCCGTCTCGTCGATCACGCCGATATAGCCGCGCAACAGATAGCCGAGCGTGTCCACGCGAGTCCTCGCTTTAGGGAAACGTTCCTTCAGGGCGCGCTGGATTTCGATGCCGAGATCCCCGCCCGAGAGCTGGACATTGCCATGGGCGTCGTGCTCCAACGCGCCGGCTGCAAGCACCTCGGCCAGCGGGCGCCCGGTCTCGTCCTGCACGCCTTCGGACATCGAAACGATACAATGTCCGGTGCGCGTGTAGATGGCGTCGACATCGTCGAGGAACTGAGCCACCGAGAACGGCTTTTCGGGTGAATAGATCAGATGCGGTGCCTCGTCGGCCGATCGCTGCCAGCCGGCCGCGGCGGCGCTGAGGAAGCCGGCGTGCCGGCCCATGACGATGGCGACATAGATACCGGTCATGGCGCGGAAATCGAGGTCGACGCTCACGAAGGCTTTTGCCACGAAGGCGGCCGCCGAGATAAAGCCGGGAACGTGGTCGTTCTCCATCAGATCATTGTCGATGGTCTTGGGCGCATGCACGAAGCTGCAGGACCCGGTCGACTGCCTGCTCAGGATGTCGAGCGTTCCCGCCGTGTCGTTGCCGCCGATGTAGACGAAGGCGCGCGCCTCCACCTTCTGCAGCGCGGCAAGGATCTTCTCGCAATAATCGGCGTCGGGCTTGTCACGCGTCGAGCCGAGGCCGGAATTGGGGGTATGGGCGAGGCGCAGGAGGTCAGCTTCCGAAAGCTGGTTGAGGTCGACCAGATCGCCCTTGGTCAGGCCGCGCACACCATGCCGGGCGCCGAGAATGCGCAGGGACGGGTCGTGCCGCCGGGCGGCGACGATGGCGCCGCAGAGCGTCTGGTTGATCACGGCGGTGGGGCCGCCGCCCTGCGCGATGACGATGGACGACATGGAACCTCCCTTGCTTACGCTGCGTCTCTAGAGCGTTTACGCCTGGACGCGCTTCGCGCTTGTGGACGCCAGCCATAGAAGCGGAGTTCAGCGCCGCTTACAACCGTCGTTGCAGGTCATGCACGGCAACGAACAGGCAGCGGCGAGATCGGGTCGGTTTGGGAGGCAGGCGACCGGTAACGCAGCGCGCTCGGCCTCCCCTTGCATGCCGCTAACCCATGCGCTACATACTGAACCACATGGTTCAGTATGCGAAAGCCCGCCTCGATGCCTCGTTCGCTGCGCTGTCGGACGCCACCCGACGTGGCGTTCTGGAGCAGCTCGGACGTGCTGACGCTTCGATCACCGACCTTGCCGGGAAGTTCCACATGACCCTAACGGGTATGAAGAAGCACGTCGGCGTCCTGGAGCAGGCGGGGTTTGTCACCACGGAGAAGGTGGGGCGCGTGCGGACCTGCAGGCTCGGCCTGCGCCGACTGGAGGAAGAGGCGGCATGGATCGAGAGGTACCGTCAGCTCTGGGACGCACGCTTCGACGAATTGGGCAAGGTTGTCGAGGAACTGAAACAGAAGGAGAAGGTCGATGGACGCAAGAGGAGAGAGTGAGCCCGCTCCCATGAAGAACCGCACGACGGTGGAACGGAGGTCCGAGCGCGAGCTGGTCGTTACGCGAACCTTCGACGGCCCGGCGCGTATCGTGTTCGAGGCGTGGACCACGCCCGAACTGCTCAAGCGGTGGTGGGCACCGAAATCGAATGGCGTGTCCCTGCTTTCCTGCGAGGTGGATGTTCGTGTCGGGGGCAGGTACCGTTTCGAGTTCGGCCATGATGCGTCGCAGTCCATGGTGTTCTTCGGCAGGTACCTCGAGGTGACACCGTACTCGCGCCTCGTCTGGACGAATGAGGAAAGTGATGACGGCGCCGTCACCACGGTGACCTTCGAGGAAAAGGAGGGCAAGACGCTGCTGGTCCTCCACGAGCTCTATCCCTCAAAGGAAGCTCTCGACCTTGCCATCGCCGGGATGGAGGATGGGATGCCCGAGCAGTTCGAGCAGTTGGACGAGCTTCTCGTCACGCTGGGCGCAAGCATGGGACGGACGTGAAATCTGGGGCTGAACACCTGGGGCGATCCCAGGCATAGGAAACGGGTGGCGGCCGCGGCCGCTTCCTGGTGTCCTCGTGGCATCCCTGAATGGAGGATGTCCCCATGTCTTTTCGTATCACCGGCCTTTCGCCCGAACCGTTCCGCGAACTCTTTGGCCTCGACGATGCCGAGCTTGCCCGGCGTGGCGCCAGACGCATCGTTGCCGATGCCAAGCCTGGCTTTCCCGACCGCATCGAGATGCGCGATGCCGAGCCTGGCGAGACCTTGCTGCTGCTCAACCATGTCTGCCAGCCGGCGGCGACGCCCTACCATGCCAGCCATGCCATCTTCGTACGGGAGGGAGCGGAAGTGCCCTATGACCGCGTCGACGAAGTGCCGGAGGTGATGCGTGGCCGCATGCTCTCCCTGCGGGCCTTCGACGCCGAGGGCATGATGGTCGATGCGGATCTTACCGAGGGGCGTGAGATTGAAAGCCTCATCGCGCGCCTCTTCGCCAATCCCGAGGTCGCCTATATCCATGCCCACAATGCAAAGCGCGGCTGCTATTCCGGCCGCATCGACAGGGGATGAGCCAAACGCTCAGCCGAGATGGAGATCACAGTCAAATAGCGGCTGGCGATCTACACGGCTATCATCGGGGCCTGTCGATCTCTGGAAAAGGGAGGGACCATGCCCCGTCTCAATCGCATCATCGAGACCTCCCTCTATGTCGAGGATCTCGACCGCGCTGCCCGCTTCTATGAGGCCGTGCTGGGGCTGGAGGCGCTGCTCAAGCTGGAGCGCCTCTATGTCTATGATGTCGGCGGCGTCAATGTGCTGCTCGTCTTCAAACGCGGTGCCTCGGCTGAGGACATGGCCATGCCCAACGGCCTGATCCCGGGCCATGACGCCACCGGCCGCATCCATGTCTGCTTCGCCATTTCGGCTGAGGAGCTGGTGGCGTGGGAAACGCGCCTGGGCGAGCACGGCATCGCCGTCGAAGGCCGCGTCGACTGGCCTGCCGGTGGCAGGAGCATCTATTTCCGAGACTCCGACGGCAACATGCTGGAACTCGCGACGCCGGGGATGTGGCGGATCTATTGAGGCTGGCCGTAGTTGCCGGTCTGGGGTGGCGACGTTAGGTTGATGGCCTGATCGGAGGACGCCATGTCATTTCTTCCCGCAACATCGCTGATCACTTCGATCGCCGAGCTCGAAGCTCTTTACACCGACCCCGTGTCGCCGGCCGCCCAAATCAAGGTGCTCGACCACGTCTCCGACCACTACCGCACCTTCATCGAAGCCTCGCCTTTCATGCTGCTGGCGACTGTGGGGCCTTCGGGCGTCGACTGCTCGCCGCGCGGCGATCCGCCCGGCTTCGTGCGCGTGGCCGATCCGAAGACGCTGATGATTCCCGACCGGCGCGGCAACAACCGACTGGATTCCCTGCGCAACATCGTGATGGACCCGCGCGTCCACCTGCTCTTTCTGATCCCTGGCGTCGGCGAGACCATGCGCGTGATCGGACGCGCGGTCATCTCCGCCGATCCTGATCTCTGCGCCAGCTTTACCATGGAAGGCAAGGCGCCGCGCAGCGTCATCATCGTCACGGTGGAGGAGGTCTACCCGCAGTGCCAGAAGGCGCTGGTGCGCTCCAAGCTCTGGGACCCCGCCATCCAGATTCCGCGTTCAGCGCTGCCATCCCTCGGCGAGATACTGGCCGCCATCACGAAGGGCGGCTTCGACGGCAAGGCCTATGACCAGGCCTATCCGGAGCGGCTGAAGCAGACGATCTATTGAACAAGGCAGCTTCTCGCATCCTGCCGGCAAAGGTCGGCACTCAGAGCCCCGAGGCGTTCATGATCACATAGGCCTCGCCGCCCTTGCGGTCGTGCCTGACCACATAGGTCTGGCCGTGCAGCGTGATGGTGACGGGTGCGCCGGTGCTCAGGCCAGCCGCCGGCTTGCCGGAAGCCTGAGCCACCAAGCTCGCGAACTGGGCTGCAACCTCCGGCCCGGGGCTTGCCTCGGCGGTGACGGCGCATTCCTTCTTGCCACGCACTTGCAGGGAGAAGGAGCCGTCCGGCGCCATGCCGACTACGCTGGCGCCGAGATCCATCTGTGGCTTTACGCCATATTTCTTCGCCGCCGCCATCGCCTTGTCGAAGGAGGGCGCGGTGTCCAGGCACGCATCGCGAAACAGCAGCACGGCCTTGTCGGTCACCGCCTGCGCGTGGGCTGGGGCGGGGAGCAAGGTTGCGCAGGCGAGAGACGCGAGTACCGCCAGACGGCGGCCATGGCTGGACAGCGGGATGGAAATAGACATCGGCAGGCCCCTTGATGCGTGGGGCGCGACCTAATCACGATGCAACCGCGCAGGGAAGCGGCCATGCGTCTCATGCACAGGCGCAAGTCGATGAATACCGCTGCTAAAGCTGCGCCTCGATGGCAGCCTTGTCGATGACCGACCATACCTGCACGATCTTTCCGGCGCGAAACTCATAGAAGACATTCTCGCTGAAGCGGACTTTCTTCCCATTTACGGGAAGGCCCAGAAAACTTCCCCTCGGGCTGCAGTCGAAACACAGCCGGGACGCGATATAGGGCGGATCCGAAGCCAGAAGTTCGATGTTGAAATGAAGGTCGGGGATGTTGCGGAAGTCCTGTTCCAGCATCACCCGATAGCCCGCCAGGCCGAACGGGCGACCGTTGTGCTGCGCCCCGTCGTCGACGAACTGGCCCAGCCTCGACCAGTCCTGCGCGTTCAGGCAGGCGATGTAGCCCCGGTAGATGTCGGCGAGATCGGTCTTGCTCATGTCTCGATTTTCCTTGCACCGCCCTTCGCCACGGGGGCGCAGGCCTTGCTGCCGTTCCAATACGCCCACTCACTGGCGATGATGCTGGCGGCCCATTCGCCTTTGAAGCTGCAGTGGCTCGGATCGAAATTCATCCTGAGGAGGCCTGTGCCGTAGCTGTCATGCCAGTGGCAGGTCACCGTCAGCGCTTCGATGCGGCAGGCGTCGAGCGTGCCGGTAGCCATGCTGCCGTCGAGATCCTCGAAGCTGTACCGGCCAGTCAATAATCCATCTGGCGCCTGCAGCATGGTCTTGCTCGGCGTGTCCCGACCGCTGCTCCACAGCGAGCCGTCATAGATTCCGGCAAAGGCGGCGTGGCCGGTCGGTGGCGGGCTGCCAGCGATGGTCGCGAGCAGGAGGCCGGAAAGAACGAGGGGCGTGACGTTCATGGGGCTCATCTCCGCGAGACATGGCCGCTTGCCGACTGGAGCGCGTGCCCGTGGCGGGCGGGCAGCCACCGCAACCCTTGCTTGCAATAGTGTTAGTTTCCCAAGTAGAGATCTATGAAACATTGCGTCAGTCTGTGGTTTATTATTGACAGAATCGCAGCTTATGCTCGGATGGCGTCATCTTCTGGGGATGGCAATCATGACACGTGTATCTGTTTTTGGGCTTCTCGTGGCCAGCGCCGCGGCGATGGCGCTTGCTCCCGTGGTTCCTGCATCGGCAGGCAGCATGACGCGCAACGCGGCGCGCGGCAAGGCAACGCCGATGGTGCCACTGTTCGCCTGGACGCGCGAAACCTGCGCCATCTATCCAGTCCAGAACGCCACGATCGAGCACCAGCCAGAGCACGGCACAGCCAGCATCGCGAAGGTGAACATCAGGCTGCCGGCTTCCTTCGGCGTCTGCGCGGGTACCAATGTCGACATGCCCTGGGTGGTCTACCAGTCGGCGGGGGCTTTTAGCGGCGTCGACCATTTCACCGTCTCCTGGATGTCGCATGCCACCGTGCTGGAGAACACCAGCAGCTACCAGGCCTATGATGTCGCGGTAACGGTGAAACAGGGGATGATGGACAGGCGCACGCCGCGGCGTGGTTGCCGGCTGGAGGTCTTCGCGGATTATTTCTTGACGGCAAGTTGCGGAAAGCCCTTGCCGTGCTAGGCTCTCGTCGAAATCCCAGCCCGCAAATCCTCCGATCCTGCCGGAGCCAGACCGATGTTCAGATGGCTTGTGCCTGCCGCCTGTCTCATCTTGATGGCGGCTGCCCTTCCGGTGCAGGCGAGCACCCAGCGCGATTGCGCGCAGAGCGCCAATCCTCAGCTCGCCTTGCAGGCCTGCACGGCGATCATCGAGAAGGGTGGGCGCAACCGCAACGAGATCGCCAGCGCCTATCTCCTGCGCGGCAATGCCCATCTTGCGCAGGGCGAGCTCGATCCGGCGATCGCCGACTATGCCAAGGTGCTGGAGCTTCGGCCTGAAGACGCCAATGCCTTTCACGCCACCGGCCAGGCCTACAACGCCAAGGGCGACTACGACCGCGCCATCGCCAATTACGACAAGGCGATCGCCCTGCTGCCCAATGCCGTCTATTCCTATGTCGGCCGCAGCTTCGCCTATAATTCCAAGCGCGACTACGACGCCGCCATCGCCGATTGCGAGAAGGGCATCAAGCTCAAGCCCGACCTGCCGGATGCCTGGTTCGCCTGTGGGGAATCCTATATGGCCAAGGGCAATCGAGCCAAGGCGCTGGACGATTTCCAGGTCTCGATCGGGCTCTACCCACCCGCCGAAAGGGCAGGGGCAGCCTCGCGCATCGGCCAGATCGAGGCGAGCCTGGTGGCCCAGCAGCAGGCCAGCATTGCGCCAGTTGACACGACCCAGAGGACGAAGGACGCCGGTACGCCGGGCGCCATGGCGAGCCCCGGCCGGCGCGTGGCGCTGGTGATCGGCAATTCGGCCTACCAGGCCGTGGCGCGCCTGCCCAATCCCGCTCAGGATGCCGATCTCGTTGGCGCCGCCTTGCGCCAGGCGGGCGTGCAGGATGTCACCATTGCCCATGACCTCGACCGCAGCGCCATGGTGGCTGCGCTGCGCGGCTTCGCCGACAAGGCTGATGGTGCCGACTGGGCGATCATCTACTATGCCGGGCACGGCATCGAGGTCGACGGCACCAACTATATGATCCCGGTGGATGCGCGCCTTGCCGGCGACCGCGACGTGCCGGATGAGGCCGTCTCGCTTGATCGCCTGCTGAGCGCCATCCAGGGTGCCCGCAAGCTGCGGCTGGTGGTGCTGGATGCCTGCCGCAACAACCCGTTCGTGGTGCAGATGAAACTCGCCTCGGCGCGCCGTGCCATCGACAGGGGACTTTCCCGCATCGAGCCGGCGAACGCCACCTTGGTAGCCTATGCCGCCAAGGAGGGCACCACCGCCCTTGACGGCAACGGCGCCGACAGCCCCTTCGCGCTCGCCTTCGCCAAGCGCGTGGTGGAACCGGGCCTGGAGATCAACAAGATATTCCGCTTCGTGCGCCAGGACGTGATGGACGAGACCGACAACCAGCAGGAACCGTTCGTCTACGGCTCCCTGCCACCGCAGGATTTTTATTTCGTATCGGGGAAGTAGCTGGGAGCGCATCCCCGGGAGCACGGACCTCTCGTCCGCTCTTGAACCGCGCCGGCCGGGTGATGGAGCGCGAACCATCTTCAAGGTCACGCCCAAGGACAAGCACGCCCCTTGATCCGGGCTCGGCAAGACCCCGGAACTTGCCGGTTCAAGAGCTGAGGGGACGTCCGCGCTCCCGGCCTACACTCCCGTTTACCGCTTGCAGCGCCACATGCGGTGGTTGCCCTTCATGTAATAGGCGCGAGTGCAACTGGCGGCATTGACGGCGCGCTGCCTGGGCTCGGGCCGGTTGGTGCTGGCCGGCCTGTCCGGCGGGGTGGGCGTGGCAGTGGCGGCGGCGGTTGCGTTCGCTGGCGGGGTTTCGGCGTTTTGATCCGGAGTGGAGGCGTCATCCCTCTCCGCCGGCGCCACTGGCAGCAGGCGCTGCAAGCCATCGATGCGGGGGGTCACCACGACGAAGATCTTGTCGGCCTCGACCGGGCTGCACGTGATGGAGGCTATGTTCTCCAGCGCCGTCATCTGGCCGATGGCCATCGCCGCCTGCTCGGGCGCCACCGGCAACGGCCCGCGCTCGATGCGCATCAGGCCGAGATTGGCCGAAACCAGCGCGCGCTTGACGCTATTACAGGTCATCTCGTCGGCCCGGACGGCGGGCGCAAGAACCATCCCGCCGCAGGCGAGGGCAATGCCAATAGCAAGGCCGGCGCCCTTCGGCCGGATACGGGGAACCACAAAGCTTCCGTAAGGGATCATGCTGCCTTCCGACCTCACAGACAACGCACTATACTCGGCGGAGCTTCGCGATGCCAGTGAGCAGGAAGGAGGGGCGCGATCCATGAAGCGCCCACCCGGATATCGGGGAGAGGCTGAGATGTACCTCAATCCTTAGGGGTATCGTCAAACCGTAATGGATGTCGTGCCGGGCGGGGTCCCGTCGTGTTATCACAACTCGCGGTTTAGTCCATCGCAGGCCACTCCGGAGAGTACCCCATGGACGATACGATTGAGCTGTCTTCAACCAAAGAGTCGTCTTCGATCCCCGACGGTCCCGCCAGCCAGGCGCCGCCCGCGCATGTCCAGTTGATCCAGATGGTGACGGGCAACTGGGTTTCGAGCGTGGTCTACGCCGCGGCAAAACTGGACCTGGCCGATCATCTGGCCTCGGGGCCCCGCAGCGCCGAGGAACTGGCCGGTCCGCTCGGTGCCCATGCGCCCGCGCTTCACCGTTTCATGCGTTGCCTGGCCGGCCTTGGCATTCTGTCCGAGCGTCCCGGGCAAAGGTTCGCCCTCACGGATCTCGGGGAGGCGCTGAAGACCGGTGCGCCGGGTTCGGCGCGGGCCTCCATCCTCACCATCGGCAGCCCGTGGTTCAGTGGTGCCTTCGACGAGATCGTCTACTCGATCCAGACCGGCAGGACGGCGTTCGAGAAGGTCCAGGGCATGCCGGCGTTCGAATATCTCTCGCGCCATCCGGAAGCGGCCTCCCTGTTCAGCGAGACGATGGTGGGCGTTCACGGCCAGGAGCCCCCAGCCGTCGCCGAGGCCTATGATTTTTCGGTCTTCCACACCGTCGTCGATGTCGGCGGCGCCACAGGCAATCTGCTGGCGGCGATCCTGGCCCGGCATCAGGGGCCGCGCGGCATCCTGTTTGACCGGCCCTATGTGGTAGGCGAGGCGCCGGCCCTGCTCGAAGCGAGGGGTGTCGCCAATCGCGTGACCATCGAGGCCGGCGATTTCTTCGAGACAGTCCCTGCCGGCGCCGACGCCTATGTGCTGTCCCACGTCATCCACGACTGGAGCGAGGCGCAGTGCCTCACTATCCTCGCCCGAGTCCGCAAAGCCATGAAGCCGGAGGGGCGCCTCCTGCTCGTCGAGATGGTGCTGCCCGCCGGTGACACCCCCCATCTCGGCAAGCTGCTCGACATGGTGATGCTCGTGCTGCCCGGCGGCCAGGAGCGGACGGAGGAGGAATACCGTCCGCTGCTCGCCAAGGCCGGTTTCCGTCTCACGCAGGTGATTCCGACCAACTCCGCGGTGAGCATCGTGGAGGCGGTCCAGGCTTAGGCCCCTGGATCGCGACTTCTGCGCCATGGGCGCGTCAGGAGGGGCATTTGTGGCATGGCGGGCGGGCTCAGCGCTACACCTTGCTCCCAGGCCTCGAATTCGACCCCGGCAACAAGCGAGAAAATGAGGGGAGTTTCAGATGACGACAGTGTTCGTAAGACATGCAGTTTCGGATTATGCGAGCTGGCGTAAAGTCTATGACGGCTTCGCAGGCTTCCAGCAGGCCAATGGTGTGACGGCGCAGGCGGTCTATCAAGCCGTCGATGATCCCAACGACGTCACCGTGACCCATGATTTCGCGACACTCGAGGCCGCTCAGGCCTTTACGAAGCTCGATGAGTTGAGAAAGGCCATGCAGAGCGGAGGCGTTGTGGGAACGCCGACGGTCTGGTTCACGAACAAGGTCTAATGCTTACAAGACCTATGGCGGTGACGGAGATGCGATTGCTGGCTGCGATCGGTGCTGGTGAATTGAGCCTTTGGCATAGCACGCCACGGGCACAGATCGGGTAGATTGTCTCGACAACGCTGGCGGCTATCCGCCAACCTTTTCGGCAATCTGCGCTTTGACTTCCGGAAAGCCTGGCGGAGTGCCGGCTGACTCTTCAGGGCCGCGATAAACCTCTATGGCGGGGCTCTGTCCGCCATCGACGCCATCGAGAATGTGGAGGAAGGCGAAGATATCGGGCGAAGGACGGATGGGATCGGCGGCCACACACGCCTGCTTCATCACGCCACTTTTGCGTTGCCAGATCGTTATCGTCTCGTCGTCGTACCAGTTCGTGCGGCAATCCGGATGCCACACATCGTGTGTCTTCAGGAAGGCGCTGACCCGTCTGACTTCATCGCGCGACAGCCGGAACCGATACCGCACCACAGTTATGTGCTGGCCCCAGCGTACCCGAGGAAATCCCTTCTGGATATAGCTGTCGCCCGTTGCCGACAGCCATAGCTGCTGGGCGGAGAAGAAACCCAGCTGGCCAATCTGGCCGAAATCATCGGCTACTGCATTGCCAACGGGCGAAAAGATCAGTGCAGCGAGGATCGGTAAGGCAGGAAGACGACCCATGATGCCTCCCAAGGCATTGCTCTTCATTGATATACGCTGGATTGGTTAGCAGGCGAAGGGTTCCTTCAGTAGAGCGTTGTCGCATTCCACATCCGCTATTCACGCGTCTGACGATCGCAAACCCTACCATCACGACCCGGAATCATCCTATGACATCCCCTCATAGGAAATCCGTCATGACCGATACGACCAGCCGCGCGCCCGTGGTGGGCAGACTGGGGCGCAAGGAGTTCATCGTTCTGGTGGCAGGCCTTGTGGCCATCAACGCCTTCGCGATCGATATCATGCTGCCCGGCCTTCAGCAGATCGGCGCCAGCCTCGGGGAGGCCGATCCCAACAAGCGGCAATTGGTGATCCCGGCCTATCTGGTTGGCTTCGGCGTGCTGCAGCTCGTATTCGGGCCGCTGTCCGATCGCTTCGGCCGGCGCGGGCCGCTGCTGGTGGGGCTTGCCATCTATTGCCTGGCGGCGCTGTGCGCTTTCTTCACCACGAATTTCAGCGCGCTGATCGCGCTGCGCCTCGTGCAGGGCGGCGGCGCGGCGGCTTCGGCCGTGATCGCCACCGCGCTGGTGCGCGACGTCTTCTCAGGCAATCAGATGGCGAAGATCATGTCGCTGGTGTTCACCGTGCTGATGCTCTCGCCTATCCTCGCCCCCTCGCTCGGCCAGGGCCTGATGACCGTGATGGACTGGCGCGGCCTGTTCGGCTTCATGGCAGGGCTTGGGCTGATCATCATCGCCTGGGTCTGGTGGCGTCTGCCCGAGACGCTGCATCCCGAATACCGGCGCCCGCTGAGCCTGCGCGCCGTGCTGGAGGGCTTTGGCATCGTCTTCGCCAACCGCGTGTCGCTCGCGTATATCATTGGCATGGCGGCGCTATTCGGAGCGCTGATGGGCTTTCTCAACTCGTCCCAGCAGATCTATCGCGATGTCTTTGGGGTCACGACCCTGTTTCCGCTCTTCTTCGCCGGCGGTGCGCTGTGCTCGGCGCTGGGGGGCCTGGTCAACGCGCAACTGGTCAACCGCTTCGGCATGCGCAAGCTCTCCTGGGTGGCGCTGGCGGTGTTTGGCGCGGCCGCCCTGGTGATGCTCGCCGCCGCCCTGTTGCAGGCGCTGCCCCTGGCGCTGTTCTTCGCGCTCAGCGCCATCCAATTCCTGGCCTTCAGTATGATCCTCTCGAATTTCGGGGCGCTGGCCATGGAGCCGCTGGGCGAGGTGGCGGGCACGGCCGCCTCGACCCAAGGCTTCCTGCAAATGGTGCCGGGCGCGGCCATCGGCATCCTGATCGGCCAGATGTTCAACGGGACCGTGGCGCCTCTGGCCATGGGGCAGGTGGCCATGACGGGTCTGACGGCGCTGTGCCTGGTGACGATGGCAGGGCAGGGGCGGCGGTAGTATTTGCCGGCGAGGCGCGACTCGCCTCCCCCCGCTTCGTGGGGGAGGCTCGAGTCGTGCCCTTGCTGCCATGAGCAGTGCGCTGAGGCGCCATGCGGATAATGCAGATCTGTGCGATTTCGTAGAATTTATGCCTGCAAAATAGGCAAGTCGTGTCATTTCCGAGCCACTCTCCGCTTATAGCGACACTTTCTTGTGCTAGATGATCAAACCTTCATCCCGCTGTGCATTTTGTATGTCTTCCAAATATAGACACCAGTACCGGTATTACTTGCCAGACTTGAAAACTCTATCGGCCGATAGAACATTTCAATTTGATAATCTCAACCACAATCCATATGTCGCGAGGGTCAGTTTTCCAGCCCGCGAGCCCTCATGTCCGACGACGTCAAGACCAAAGTCAGCAAGGCCGCCGCCGGAGGCTGGGGGGCGCTCAAGAGTTGCGGGCGGCATCTAATGGCAAGCGGCTCGCCGCTGGTGGGCGCGCGGGCGATGCTGAAGGCGAACCAGCCGGATGGCTTCGATTGCCCGGGCTGCGCCTGGGGCGATCCGGAGCATGGCTCCTCCTTCGAATTCTGCGAGAACGGCGTCAAGGCCGTGGCCTGGGAATCGACCGACAAGCGCACCACGCCGGTGTTCTTCCAGAAGCACCGCCTCGGCGAGCTTCGCCTGTGGTCGGACTATGAGCTAGAGGGACAGGGCCGCCTGACCCATCCGATGCGCTATAACGCCTCCAACGACCGCTACGAGGCGATCTCCTGGGCGCAGGCCTTCCGCGAGATCGGTGCTCAGTTGAACGCCTTGGTCGATCCGAACCAGGCCGAGTTCTACACCTCCGGCCGGGCCAGCAACGAGGCCGCCTTCCTCTACCAGCTTTTCGTGCGGCTCTATGGCACCAACAATTTCCCGGATTGCTCCAACATGTGCCACGAGGCCAGCGGCGTCGCCCTGCGCCAGGCCATCGGCGTCGGCAAGGGCACGGTGCTGCTCGAGGATTTCGCACAGGCGGACGCCATCTTCGTCGTCGGCCAGAACCCCGGCACCAACCATCCGCGCATGCTCGGGGATCTGCGCCGCGCATCCGAGCGCGGGGCGCGCATCGTGGTGTTCAATCCTGTGCGCGAGCGCGGCCTCGAGCGCTTCGCCGATCCGCAGGACAAGCTCGAAATGCTGCGCGGTGGCTCCAAGCCCGTCGCCAGCGACTATTTCCGCCCCCGCCTCGGCGGCGACATGGCCGCCTTCCGTGGCATGGCCAAGACCGTGTTCGCCCGCGACGAGGCCGAGCGCGCCGCCGGGCGGCCGACGCTGCTGGACGAGGCCTTCCTCGCCGAGCACACGCACGGCCTCGCCGCCTATCGCGCTGCCGTCGACGCCACGACCTGGGACGAGATCGAGCACCAATCCGGTCTGACGCAGGTCGAGATTGAAGCCGCCGCCGACATCTATCTTGGCGCCAAGAGCGTGATCTGCACCTGGGCGATGGGCGTGACGCAGCACCACCATTCGGTGGCGACCATCCGCGAGATCGCCAATTTCATGTTCCTGCGCGGTCATGTCGGCCGTCCCGGCGCGGGACTGTGCCCTGTGCGTGGGCACTCCAATGTCCAGGGCGACCGTACTGTCGGCATCAACGAGAAGCCACCGGCCGCCTTCCTCGATGCGCTTGCCCGCGAGTTCGACTTCGAGCCACCACGCGCCAATGGCCACAACGTGCTCGCCGCCATTGGCGCCATGCTCGACGGCAGCGCCAGGGCCTTCATCGGGCTCGGCGGCAATTTCGCCCGCGCCACGCCAGACTCGCCCCTCGTGGAGAAGGCGCTCAGGGCCTGTGACCTTACCGTCCACATCGCCACCAAGCTCAACCACTCGCATCTGATGCCCGGCCGCGCAGCCTATCTCCTGCCCTGCCTCGGCCGCACCGAGGTCGACCGCAACAGTGCCGGCAAGATCCAGATCGTCACGGTCGAGGATTCGATGAGCATGGTGCATGGCTCTGGCGGCATCAATCCTCCGGCCTCGAAGGAGCTGCGCTCGGAAGTCGCCATCGTGGCCGGCATCGCCGCTGCCACCGTCGGCTCGGACAAGGTGAACTGGGCTGCGCTCGCCGACGACCACGACCTTATCCGCGACAAGATCGCCCGCACCATCCCCGGCTTCGAGGACTACAACAGGAAGGTGCGCAGGCCGCGCGGTTTCCATCTGCGCAACGCCGCGGCTGAGCGCGAATGGAACACGCCGACGGGCCGCGCCAATTTCTCGGCCGTGCCGCTTCCGCTGGCGACCGTGCACCAGCAGGCGCTTGGGCGCAACGGCGTCTTCGCGCTGCAGACCTTTCGCTCGCATGACCAGTACAACACCACGATCTATGGCCTCGACGACCGCTATCGCGGCATCAAGGGCGAGCGCCGCGTGATCTTCATTCACCCGGACGACATCGCCGCACTCGGCGCCACGGCCGGCGAGCGCGTCGATATCGTCGGCGAGCATGACGACGGCATCAGCCGCGTCGCGGAGGACTTTCGTCTGGTAGCCTATGATATCCCGCGCGGATCCATCGCCGGCTATTATCCTGAAGCCAATGTGCTGGTGCCGCTGTCGAGCGCCGGCGTCGAAAGCGACACGCCGACCTCGAAATCCGTGCTGGTTTCGGTGAAGCGCCGCGTAACGGCCGCCGCGGCCGAATGAGCGAGGAAGCGAGCGAGCTGCTGGAGAGGATCGAGGCGATCCGGCAGCTCGACCCGCTGCTCTCACCCCTCGATGGCGTGATCCTCGCGGCGGTGAGTCTCGACATCGCCGACGACACGCGCAGCCTCGCCAGGCTGTTCGAGATCGAGCACGCGCTGGTGATCCGCGCTGTGAACCAGCTCGCCGAGGGCGGAGGCTGGCTCGACGTGGTGGAACGCCAGGCGCGGACGCAGCGCACGAAGGTGGTGCTCAGCGAAGCGGGCAGGGGGCGGCTGGAGGGGATGGGCGCGACGCCTCTGCGATAGGAAGGGGTTTCATTCCTCAGCTTTGCGAGGAGGAGGCGCGCCGATCGCCCTGTCCTCTACAGCTCAGGGAACCACGATCAGGAGCACATAGGCCACGAAGATGACGAGATGGGCCAGGCCCGTGAGAATTGTCGTGCGCCCCGTGCCGAAACTCACCACGCTCATGGCGAGGGCAAGGAGGAGCAGGACCGTATCGCCTGAATTGAGGCCGAGGGTGAGGGAACGACCCGTGACAAGGCTCGCCGCCGCCACCGCTGGGATGGTCATGCCGATGGTGGCGCAGGCCGAGCCCAAGGCGATGTTCAGGCCGCGCTGCAGTTCGTTCTTGAGCGAGGCCTTGATGGCCGAGATGGCTTCAGGCAGCAGGATAACCAAGGCAATGAAGGCGCCCACGATCGCATCCGACTGCATGACCTCCAGGTAGGAAAGCCCGTCCTCGACGCCCGCCGCAACCTGTTCCGTCAGGAGGACGATGCCACCGAGCCCAACGAGCAGGAGGACGAGGTGTCCGGCGATGGCGTTCGGCGTGGCATGATGAACGCTGGCCACATGTCCGGAATGCCCTTCGTCGGCAAAATCGTCCTTCTGCGCGAAGGTCTGTGCGAAGACGAAGGCGCCATAGAGCAGCACGGAAAGCAGGCTGACGAAGGCCAGCTGGATCGGCGAAAAGGTTCCCGGCCCCGTGGTCAGCGTGTAATTGGGCAGAATCATCGTCAGGACGGTCAGCCCGATCAGAACGGAGAGAAAGGCGCTGGTTCCCTGTCTTCTGATATCCTGGCGCGCATGTTTCCATCCACCCAGGGTCAGGCAGATGCCTACGACGCCTGTGCAGACGATCATCACGGTGGAGAATACGGATTCCCGCGCAAGGGTCGGGTTGTTCCCGCCATGGAGCATCATCGAGACGATGATCGAGACCTCGATGGTGGTGACCGCAAAGGTGAGGACAAGCGTCCCGTAGGGCTCACCGACGCGATGGGCGATCGCCTCCGCATGTGCCAGGGCCGCGAAGACCGTCGAGAGGACCAAGCCGATCGCCAGGACGTCCAAGACGGCCAGAATGGCCAACCCGCCCCGGTCAATCGAAAGAAGGCCTGATCGGAATGCGAGGGCCAGCGTGAGGCAGGCTATCGGCAGCACGTAGGAAAACAAGGCCGTCCGGATGGAAACGGCTTGGGACATCGGGGACCTCGTTGCTGTCAGCCTTTCGGCCGCGTGTCAGTATGAGTATCGTGACACGGTGCTTCCTGTTCGTGAAGGCATCAATTTACTTTGCCCTCAAGAGCCCATTGCCTCGCAAATGCGGCCATGCCAGCCAGATCATGATGGCAGCCTGTCAGACATCGCCGGCTATCACGCTTGACTGATTTCGACGCGAGTGGCGCCGAAGCCGAGCGGTTCGAAGCACGTTCACACCCTCTCCCTGTAATCAGACTACCGCAAGCGGTTGGGAGGCAAGATGAAGGGGCCGCTCCAATGGCCTGATTTACCGGCGTCGGGAGTGAACTGTTCCCTGGGGAACAGCGCGGTTCTGTAAAGCAGGAACACAATATACAATTCGTTATAGAGAAGTATTAGTATAATTTCAGCGATCTCAATATTATTTCGGATATATATTGCAATGTTGACGTAAATACCTGAAAATAAGAAAAGTTAAGATGAACGTTATCTTATCGTATTGAAGTTTTAAGTCTCCAAGCTTCGGGGTTTTATATCGATATAGACTTTAGTAGTGAAAATTACAATGTTAGCGGTGGGGATGCAACATGTTTGGTAATCGAAACTACGGTCGCGCTCTGACGATGATATCGCTGCTCTTTGCCGCAGTTATCCTAATAAATCACAGCTCCGTAGCTTACGCACTGAATTGCGTAAATGGAGTTTGCAGATAAGATATTCGTTCGGCGAGCATAGCCATGCTAAATTCGCAGGTCTTATTCAGCTGGATCGCTGGGGCGACCCTTATTGTTCTATTTGGTTATACTCGTTTTAGCGAGGATGCGAGCAACTCGCGTGCGAACTTGAGAAATCGAGTGCTGTCGCAGATCTATGTGCGCGATCTATCGATTGGAGGAAAGTTTGCGAAGTCGCTCTTGTTGTACATATTGGTGTTGCTTTTTACTTTTTCTGTAATTGCATTGCTGGGAGACAGGCTCAATATTCCTGGCGCTGAAAAGGTCAGCGGGCCGGCGTGGCCCTTCTTTTCAGCCCTGTGCGTCGTTGGCTTTCTGCCTCTCCCGTGGTTGAACAAAATGGAAGTGAAAATCAGAGGCTTTCTCCAGAACCGGGCTCTTGTTACGCAGAATGCCGAGGCTCTTGCCGCTACTCTCAAGTCACTCAGCCTTGAAATTGACAATTTACATCCTGATCAACTAAAGGATATCTTCCTTATTGAAGATATACGAGCGGCGTATGCATCTGGAACACTGAGGCCGGAAACAAGACGTTGGATTCGTTCAAAAATTCTCTTGAATACTCTATATAACGCTTCTCAAAGTCCTGACTTGGCGCAGCGGCTCGGCGCTTTCTTCCTCAATAGATACGAAATGATTTTAAATCAGCTATTTGAGGACATGAATAGTATTGCAACGCAGGTTCGTTTGCTTGAGACGGATTCCGCCGCGGAGTATGAAGCCAGCATCAGGCGGGCGAAGGTCGCCGTCGACAAACTCTATGACGACACATTCAGCTTTTGTGGTTGCATCCTCGCAATCCGCCCCGACGGCGTTCCCTTGGCGAGGGCGCTCAAAAGCCTTGCCTTCAAGGCCACCGATGAAATGCTCCGGGATATGAAACTCAGAAGGGACGTGGATCGGCAGCAGGACGTCATGACCATGGGCTTTTTCTACGCCTCTCTCCTGGCCTGTGGTGTCTATTGTCTAGCCAATTTCGTGGATCCCGCCTGGGCCAGTTTCGCCGCCAATATTAAGGGTGGATGGCCGAATTGGGACAATGTCGGTGCCAATCTGTATGCACTGGTCATCGATTTGGTCTGGCTGGGAGCGGTATTGTGGACCTTGTTCATAATTCGAAGGGCCAACATCATAGAGGGGCGCTGGTATGAGAGCATCGACGAGGATGATGGAACGCGCGGTATCAATGCTCAAGTCTTTGCGAAGGCGGTGGTTCTGACGACTACTGTCGCTGTTCTTTCACTGCTCGTGCTGGATGTATTCGTTACGTTTGCCACCGATCAGACGTGTAATGGATTGGATGGCGATTTTTCGACCTGCGCGACTAAAATGGGCCAGATTGGACGAGGGTTTCCGTCGGTGGAAGGGCTGAAGATTTTTGGGATAATGCTTTCGGTTCTGATTTACTATGTTGTTCTCGAGATGGTTCTGAAGACAGGAAGCAGGACAAAAACGTGGATATATTGGTTCTTCGTTGTGACCGTCGCTGCGGTGATGTGTCTTATCTATATGACGTATGCAGAGGAACATGGTGCCAACATAGCCCGTTCGAGCGGTCAGGCCAATCCTGAGATCAGGTATGGCTATATTCTAGCGTACTTGTTTACGTTTCTTCTCTTTTGGGGGTCTTTTGTTTCCTATACGTGGCGCAATCTCAGATTGCGCCCCGAAATTCACGCTTGAGCGCTCCCTCGGACTAGATTTTTGCCTATGGCGTCGAGAATCGTCGCCCGTGAGCCATCGAGGTATCTTTCGTGGTCGCGGCCGAGAAACGCTGTCGGATTGCTCGGGCGAAGCTATGCCCCGACGATCCCGCACCGAGGCAAGGCTTCGAAGCACATCTCGGCGGCTTATCCCGGTGATTTGATCTGAAGGCAAGACGCCCTAGGCAGCATCCTGGATATCGAAGCGAGCCACCTTGCCCTCTCGAAGACGGAAAACGTGTCCGACCGTCTTGTCCTTCAATCCGTGCGTCTGCCCCTGAAGCGGATTGCCGTTGAGATCGCGGACGGATTGCCGGACTTCTGCGACTATCGTGCCATCCGCAGTTCGGCGAAAGCCGACAGGCTCGACGTGTGGGCTGACCATGCTCCACTGGCGTGTCCAGTACTCGCGTATCGCTTCGCGTCCATGAACGTGGCCACCATCCATACCGTTAGCCCACACGACATCATCGGTGAGCGCGGCGAGTACGCCGTCAATGTCCCGTGCGTTGAAGCGATCGTAGATGCGCTTGAGGAGTTCGACATCGCCATCCATTGGTTCTCTCCTTGGCAGGGCGCCCGCATTGCATTAGAAGCCACACATATTTACATATGCACGTATGCATTATGGCGACGCTGGGTGCAAGGGGGAAGGTGCGATGGATCTGGAAGTGCTTTCGACGCCCGGGCATCTGATCAGTCTCGCGGCGCGCGGGTTCGCCCGCCTCAGCGAGGCGCGGCTCAAGCCGCTTGGCTTCGGCGTTGGACACCTGCCAGTGCTGGTCGCGCTTCGGGACGGCCGGGCGAGCACGCAACGTGACCTCGCCCGCTTCGCCAGGATCGAGCAGCCGCCGATGGCGCAGATGCTTGCCCGGATGGAGCGGGACGGGCTGATCCAGCGCGCGCCTGACCCGGCCGATGGGCGCAGCAGCCGCATCACGCTGACGGAGGTCGCAGAAGCGCGCCTGCCGGACGCGGTTGCTGTCTTACTCAACGGTAACCGTGAGGTGCTGCGTGGCTTCACGGATCAAGAGGCCGGGCTGCTTATTGCCCTGCTCACGCGCCTGATCGCAAACCTCGATCGGATCGCCAGCGTCGAAGTGTCGCCCGGCACGCCGATGTCTGAGAAGGCGGACTGACCGGACGATCGGTGGGAGGCTGATCGACTCCGAGCCCTGGAGCGAAGCGCGTCCAGGCGCCCACCAGGTTTGAGAGGCGTGCCGGCAAAGTCGGGCGCCAGAGGCGTTTTCGTGGCGCGCCGCCAATTCACCCTCTCTGGGATTGGGTATAGGATCGCCCCATTGCTATTCATGCGATGAGGGCGGGGATGCACGACGTGCTCGACCGGCGAGGTTGCGTGGGCTGGACAGGCGCACTTGCGGCCTGCGCCGTCGCCACGAAAGCCCTTGGCGCAACGGCGTCCTTCCGCAAGCGACGGCATTCCAATCGATCGAATAGATTTGACCATTGCACAGCTCGACGAGCTGGGCCGTGATCGGACATTGCCGGGGGGAGGCACATTCAGATGTATATCGATCTTGACAGGCGGCCAGCAGCGCGAGCCCTGAGATTCTTCTTCGCCAGTCTGCTGGCCGCAGGCTTGGTATCGACAGCAGCGCGGGCCGCCGAAGGCGGCAGTTGCATCGCCGACATAGACCAGGTGATCGCTCGAAAGCCCACGCCTGAAATGATGAAAGCGTCCTTCCGGAGGATCTCACCTCCAGGCTGGACGCAGCGGCGCAGGCCTCTTTCGCCAAGGCCTCCACCCCGGGGGCCATCGTGGGCGTGCGTACCCCTCAGGGCACGTGGATTGCCGCCTACGGCAAGGCCGATCCCAAGGCCGGTACGCCGATGAAGGCAGGCATGCACACCAGGATCGGCTCGATCACCAAGACCTTCACTGGAACGGTGATCATGCGCCTCGCCCAGGACCACCAGCTGTCTCTCGATGATCCGATCGACAAATATGTGCCGGGTGTTCCCAACGGCAAGACGATCAACTTGCGTCAGCTCGCAAACATGACGAGCGGCGTTGCCAGCTACACCCGCAGCACCAAGTTCACCGACACATATTTCGCCAAGCCCGAGACGGTCTTCACACCGGACCAACTCCTCAAGGTCGGCATCAGTGAATCCCCGTTGTTCCCACCGGGAGCCCAGTTCGACTATTCCAACACCAACACCGTGCTGCTGGGCATGGTGATCGAGAAGGTGACGCGCCGGCCCGTGGAGGCCGCGTTCGAGGCGCTGGTGTTCAAGCCGCTGAAGCTGAACAACACATCCTGGCCGGGCAAGTCGACCGCGATCCCTGCGCCCTATGCGATGGGCTTCACCCCGCAGGGCAATGCCGCCAAGCCCGATGCGCCCAGCAATGCCACGCACTGGAATCCGGCATGGGGCTGGACCGCCGGCGAGCTGATTTCGAACATCGATGATCTCTTGATCTATGGCCGCGCGCTGGGCACGGGGCAGGGCTTGCTGAAACCCGAGATCCAGAAGGAGAGGCTCGAATCCATTCCCGGCGCCGCCGGCTACGGCATTGCCTTCGGATGCATCGACGGCTGGGTGGGCCACACCGGCGAACTGCCGGGCTACAACACGGCGCTCTATTACCATGCCGCCAGCGACACCACCGTGGCGGTGCAGACCAACAGCGACATCGCCTCCGGTGATTGCCCGGAATCTCCCACCCTTACCGACGATCCTCGCGATAGCGCCTGTTCCTCGCCCGCGACCAGGATCTTCGCTGCAGTCACGGAGGCGCTCGGGCATAAGTTCACGCCAATACCGGCGCGGTAGGGATGTGAAGGAAGGCGTCGATCGGGTGCAGTGGCGGACTGACAGGGGCGCACATCTGGGCGCCGCCTTCTAAATCATCAGTCGCGGTGCGAGTCATCGGCGCCTTTGGACCAACGCAAATATAGGCAAAGAAGCGCCGCAGCCGAAAGGGCGTCATGAAGGCGTATGACTTGAGTGCATTGGCATCTTAATTTGCCGCAACTCCGTCAAAATGAGTATTGCTGCCTGCACGGAAGTCGATTTTGCACGCTGGTTAACAGTGTGATAGTCATTGTGAACACACGCCTTCTACCCACCGAATTTGATGTGAAGCCGCCGCCGGGGTTCCCCGGTGCGTCGGATCGACTGTGCGGACCATGGGGCTTGTCTCATGAAAGAGATCGTCATCACCGGCTTTACGATTCTGAAGTCGGTCGGCGCGGGCGGCGCAAACGATCCTGATGATATCGATACGATCCAGATATTGCTCAACGGCATTCAGCCCTCGGAGGGCGGCGCCTTTCCGCCGCTCGCCGTGCTGGACGCGGCCGACAACATCAACCGTGCCGAACTCGCTCGGATGATCGAGGCCATCCGTACGTTCCAGGAACTGTACTTCAAGTTCGACGATGGGCGCGTTGACCCGGAAATGCGGACCATTCGCAAGCTGCGGGAGCTCTTCAGGAAGAAGCCTTCGCCCCTGCCAAGCGACGCCCTTTACATCCAGGCCGTGCAGCCCTTCGACGGATTCGACAGCGGAACCTCCCCGCCCTGGGCATTGGTGACGATGCCCCGGGCGAAGCAGCTGCGCGTCGAGAACTTGTTGCCGACGGATACGATCGAAGTTCCCGAGGGGGCGCCCTACATGGTCGACCGGGCAGGGGAGATTATCAGCCTGCGTGGCACCAACAACGGCAGTTCGACGCTTCAGATCAGGCGAGACGGAGAATTGATGGTTGATCTGCGGGTCGAGGTGGTCACCGCCAAGAGCTTCTCGCTGTGCTTTCTCTATGTGAAGGGCCCGGGTCCGAACGAGGGCACCTCGCGCCAGCTCGGAGACGCCGCGGGCATGCTGGCGGGCGTGAACCGCGTCTATGCCGGCCAGGCGGGCGTCACCTTTACGTTTGGCGGCGAAGCGGAAATCAGCGCAATCAACGGCAAGGCGGTCGATTTCAAGCAAAGGACTTTCCTGATCGCCGACAGCGCTCCTGCCGGAGGGCGGGACCAGGTTTTCACCTGGGGGGACCTCGCCGCCGAGGACGCGAGGAGGCCCGGTGCGGACTGTCATGCCTACTTCGTCAAGGACGTGGAGCATTTCCCCAAGAGCCCCAAATGCACCAACTGCATTGGCGGCACGACCATGATCGGCACGGGTCCGGCCATCGTCGAGGACTCCGCCTCGAACACCAACCGCTTCGTGCTGCTCGCGCACGAACTGGGCCATTTTCTTGGCTATCCGCAGGAGCATAAATCCCCGCCCACCTCGCTGATGTTCCCTCGCGTCGGCGCTGGCATGAACCAGCTCAGGATCCTCGAGGAGGATTTTCGCAAGATGACGAAGGCCGCAACGTGAGCGAGCCCGGCGATCGTGCGCTTCACGCGTACCGGCGTGCTGCCGCCGGCCATGTTCCCGGCCGTATACCTCCCGTGGCGGCTGGCCCCGCCGATGCCTATTCGGCGTCGATGCGCTGGCCGATCAGGGCGATGGCCCTCTGGTAGACCGAGGCGTCGTTCCAGGCCTGGATGGCGCCGAAATTAGCCTCTCCCGGCTGATAACCCCCGCCGGCGCTCCAGCCATGCGCCCTCAGGAAGTTGGCCGTCGACCTCAGCGCTCCGGCGGAGCTGTCCAGATTGCCGGCGCCGTATTGCAGGACGTTCTTCGGCATGAACTGGGTCTGGCCGATTTCCCCATGCATCGAGCTGCGCTCGCGTGGGGAGAGCGTGCCCTTGTCGATGAGCTTGAGCGCGGCATAGAGCTGGTCGGTGAAGAACTCCGGGCGCCGGCAGTCATAGGCGAGTGTGGCGACCGAGGACACCATGTCCTGGTTGCCATGCACGGCACCGAAACCGGTCTCCATGCCCCAGATGGCGATGAGCGGGCCGGGCGGCACGCCATAGCTCTGCTCGATCGAGGCGAACAGTGCGGCGTTGGACTTCTTCAAGCCCTTGCCGCGCGCGATGATGGTGGCCCCGCCGCGCTTGGCCATGAACTGGTCCAGCGACAGCTTGAAGCTCTTCAGGCCCCGATCGGCCCGGATCGTCGCCGTCGCGTAGTTCGCGCCCATCAGGGCATCGATGCCCCGGGGGCCGACGCCGTTGGCCCGCGCCTCGTTGGCGAAACTCTGCTTCCAGGCGGCAAAGCCGGAGGCGTCGCGGCCGCATTGGGCGGCGGAAGCCTCCCCGGCGACAAAGGAAAGGGCCAGGGTGACCGCAGCAACAACCGCTATGCGCATTTCGCCTCCAGTATGCAGACTCTTTCGTCCAGTTGAATACAACGGCGCCGATTCATCAAGTCGAACGCCTGAATTGGATGTGTTTATTCCGCAGGAATCTTGGTTTGCAAGCCGGCAAGCCGAGGCAGCGGCCCTCGTCACGATGCTGAGGTATCGGATTTACATCTGAATATTGTCAGTCGAGATTCGAATGTCCTTCCCCAAAACGGGGGAAGGATTTTCCGTGCCGGATGCCGATAATACCGAGATGCGTGAATGCCTTAAGTGGAGCTGAAAGCGACGGGCAGGGAAGAGCCATCTGCCGTGAATAACTGCATTTCCGCGGCCATAGCCATGCGCTCTCGTTCCCACGCCTGTCCGGCTGGGTTGATTGAGGAGACCGGGCGATGGCGGCTGCAGGGCAGCCGTGAAAGCAGGATCATGGAAGATGGCAGGCCGCATTTGTCGGCCAGACGCCATCGCCCCGTTCCGGAGCCTAGCACGCTGACAAAGCGCGCAAGGCCACTCGTTTTTTCCGCCTTCAGAAAGCGGAGGCGAGCCGAGAGCGGATGGCACGGACCATCTGAACCCGGCCCAGCCGGCTCGGCAAAGGGGCTGAGCGACGTCCGTCCTGGCCGGACGGTGGCATCAGCCGTCTTCACCGCATCGGCGGGAGGAGGGACGACGGCGTTGCCGGGCTCAAGCCCTTCACGCTCCATCCAGGGATCACAGGGCACTTCCATGGGGTGCCGATCCCGTCTGTCCCGCTCGTCACCCCTGGAGGCCGGCTTCAAGAGAATCAAGGCCGCTTGAGCCTGCCACTTGGACAGGCTGTCGGGGTGGATGGAGGTGTTCGGGGCCGGGTTGTACACACGCCGGCCGCTGACGCCTCATTCCGTTACGGAATAGAGCATGGCGACGGACGAAAGTCAAGATCCGTTCTCTGTGCACCCCAATCGCTTCAGGCAATGACGGCGAGGAATGCGCCCAAACAAACCTGAAGCGGTTACCTTGTCTTTTTGTGCTTGCGCCATCGAAGGAGGATGCCAGTCACAGCCAGGCGAGCGCATGGGAAAGCGGATGCTCGTCGGGGCGCGCACTGTTTTTGATCGAATCATCAAGAATCGCAAAGATGCGTTAAAACAGGGAGGTAGAGCAATGGGCGTTCACGTGTAAACGCGTTGCGATACGTGCTGATTCGGTTTGACAGTGAAACGCTCCAGGAGGCTGCAGCGCATGCCCGAAGGCCCTTTGTCTCAGGGATCGGCGAAGTGCGGAGGCCCGGCTAGGGTTGGGGGCATGGGGTGCCGGGCCTCCCGCTTCCCAGGAATCAGCGTGATCGGGAAGCGCGTCACCAATCACGCATCGTCTGAATTAGCTGAGCATTAGGATCACGCATCGGGCCCCGATCGTGTACAGGCCAATCAGTCAAGCCCCTTTAGTGGTAGCTCGGCGAAAAGAGATGCCTAGTTTTTATTTAGCTCGTGCGGACCACAACTATTTGGTAAAGCAAAGAGGTATTGATTAGGGAAGATCTCTGAGCAAGAATTGATTGTCGCAGTCCGTCTCGGGAGGAGATGATGCCCTGGGTTTACCGATACGAGTTCGTCGATCCAGGCAGCAGTATTGTGCAAGTATCCCCCATCATGCGGACTCGTGAGAGCATCCTGCAGATTGGCGGATGCGTCATCGAAGATTCCGCCGTTGAGGTCGATGATAGCGAACTTGTCCCGTCTGGCGTCCATCTTCATATTGCGACGTCATCGGCGGATGAGAGCTCCGGGCCGGCCCGGTCTCAGTAGCCGCCTGCATGCGGGATCCTCGATCACCGCACAAGCCCGGTTGGCCTGCATGTTCCAACCGGGCTGCGTCATTCTGGTCTCCTGGAGAGTTTTGTCTTCACACGGAATCACCAAGAATCGAAAAATGCTTTTGATATCAACGAGTTCATACGGAGATCCGCTCCGGTATGAACGCATTTTGCTTTAAGCATCACACCATCTTGGCAATGATGTCCTTCATCTGGTTGGCGTCGAAGGCCGTCAGTGTCTGGCTCCTGATATTGCCGAGCGCGGCAACCGAAAGGTTCAGCGCCACCACCGCCGGGTTGTCTCCGGCCTCCGCGACGATGACCAGGTCGTACTGACCGAGCGTCCACAGAAGCGTATGTATTTTCACGCCGCTCTTCTCGGCCATGGCCCTGAACGCTTCGGCGCGCTTGACCGTGTCCTTCACCGCCCTGGCCCCTTGGTCCGTGAAATGCACAAGAGTCACGAAATATGCCATGTCGACCTCCATTGTTGAGGAGGCGTGCGGGCGCTTCCGGCGCATCCGCCGTTTCTCCCGCAACTTTTATAGCATCGATCGTCTCACGGGCCGCGCCTTATGAGTGTACGGTCACCGTTATTCAACGCTCTCTATCGTGACACGCCTGGCAGATCGAGTGTCTGGAACTGGCGGGACCAGCTCGCAAGGCTATGCCCACGTGGAAAGGCGGTGAACGCGGGCCCGTGGATATCCATCACCGATCCGATCGGCTGCGTCTGGATGCCGACCCGGATGGGCACGCCCCATAGGCTGGCGAGCTTGCCCAACATTGTCCGCGTCTGGGGCCGGGCGCCAAGCGTGCAGCCCAAATGCTCGGCAAAGCCGAACGGTGCGAAAATCAGGCTCAGCGGCTGGATCATGCCGTTGACCTTGTCGAAATTCTTCGCGCTGACGTAGCTGTAGATCTCCTCTGCGATAACGGCATATTCCTGCCGCCCGGCGCGGTTGCCTTCACGCAGATGAACGACATCGCCAACCGATACGGTAAGCCATTCGCCGAGATTTCCGTGCCCGTCGAGGCGCAGCGCCGCGACCCGGCCGGGCTGCGCACGGGATTGCACGGCCAGCACCAATTGCGCCAGGCCGTTGCACATGCCGCCCAGGAGGATGGGGTCGTCGAAATTGCGCCTGAACTCGTCAACGTCGGCCTGCAATTTGGGATCGCCAAGGTCGACCGAGGTGATGACGCTCAGGTCGACATCCGCCAGCAGCCGCTGGATCAGCGCTGCCGTCGCAGCACCGCCGCTGGTATCGCCGACGCCTATCATCTTGCTCGCCGCCACGACGGCGGCACGCGTGTTGCGGCCATACGCTCCATCGACCGTCAGCCGCTTGCCGTCCGCGCCGGCGCAGCCGTGGCTGTTGAGCACGACCTGAAGCAGTGTGACGCGCGGGCTATGTTCCCCCAGCCGGACATTGAACATGGTCGCAAATCCCCATGGAGCTATACGCCTGACCTGGAAGCAGGTTGCCGGGCTCTTCGAAGCCGACCGGTCGGCACGATACGATCCAGGCGTGATATGCTCGTGATGATCGTGACTGACAGAGGGCAATGACGAATGAGGCTGCACTACACCCATCGTGTGTTGCATTTGTCAGCATGAAGCGACTGCCCGGTGCCCGATAGGGCGGCCATTGACTTGAAATTGACTGCACTCCCTCGCTGAGACAGCAATCCTCGACCAGGTCCCGCCGCCTGCTTCCCCTCAATGAAGGATGCGCTCGCCTGGAGCTCGCGTTACATTGGATTTCAGCGGCACATCCTGCCAATGACGGGGCCGCCTTGAAGTACCTGTTCCAATGGCCGCGGTGAGCAAGCGCCAGACGCGTTTGTCGAGGTCCTCGGGAATCCGAGCTGCTCAACCGAAGCCGGCAAGCTTGCTCTCGACATCAGGACAAAGCGACGTAGCGCCATGAAAACCAATATGACTTACAGCAGCAGGAACCACGACGCACTCTTCATGCCGATGAACTTTTCAAATCACTTCCTGATGCTTCAATACAGGGTCCAGCTCGTCCGGTGTGAGCCGACCTCTCATTTCAATGTTCTCGGCACTTATTGCACCGGCAATGGCATCATGCATGACGGCACCGACCGGTTTCATCTCGATGCCTGGACGGATGCCGAGTGGAACGGTTTCACCAACAATTTCACCAGCATCATCACGCGGTACTGGGACGAAAAGTTCGAACTCACGCCAAATCGGCCTTGGTATCCGAATCCGAGCCCGCAGCCGCCATCGGCATCGGCCATCACCTGCAACCTGTCGCTGGAACTGGTGGATTCAGCCGCGCAGGCGCATCATCGCTATTTCATCGTCAAGCCGCGGGAGAGCAATTTCCGCTCCTTCGCCTCGTCCCCCAACCGGCTGGGGATGTTCACGCATCGCGACCTTACCTATGACTGGAACACCCGAAGGACGCAGGTCGGCCCCGCCGACCGCAGGGGGCGCCGGAAAATGCACAGCGTCAGCTTCCTGCAATGCACGGTCCTGCATGAATTCGGCCACACCCTTGGACTGGATCACGTCAACGGGGCGGGTAACGACGACTGGAACTACGGCGTATCGCTCGACCAGCGCGAGGACCTCATGGGCATGGGCGACCATCTCACGGGGAGGGAGGCATCGCCCTGGATATGGCAACTGCGCCACCATCTGACACCGGAAGCCGCCGACCGCAAGCCGCACGTTCCCGCACTCAAATTCACAGCGAGGGTGACGTCTCCCCAGCTGATCACCTATTGGGACAACGACTGGGCGCCGCCAGCGCCGGCCACGCCTTGACTTGTGGATGCACTTTCGCCGCAATTCCATGACGGAGACGGCGGGTCGGAGGGAAGGGCTGTTCAATTGCCGGCATAGGAATAGAGTGACCCCAAGAACCACGATCATTCCGGGGAAACGCTCATGTCAGCCCATGCCTTCGACATCGTCTCGAAATCCCGCACCGAGGTGGTGATCGCCCATCACGAGGAGGGGCATTCCTACACCTTCAGCGTGGCGAAGAACGCCGCCGGCAAGCGCGTACTGGCCGAGACGACGCATGCGGTCGCCGGCCCAGCCGCCAAGCACCCACCCGAATGGTACGCCGCCAGCGCCCGCGCCTTCGCCACCACGGTGGCGCATCGGGCGCATGCGATCGATTGAGAGGGTGGAAGTCTTGGCGGGGAGGGCGCGGACCACTTTCGCGGAATTGTTGAAGAGGCGTTCCTGGTTGTCGGAGTGCGAGGGCTGCCTGCCCAAATGCCGTGCCCAAATAAATGCACCATCACCATAGTTCGGGTTTTTCGATAAGGAAGTTACGGTGACAATGCATTTACTTGAGCGCCGCGCCCCGCACGTGAAGGCGATACCGACGATGGCGGTCAGGTTGAGTTATGGCCGGCGAGCGGATACCACTCGAAGCCGGCAGCTGCCGCAACGCCATTCCTTTCAACAGGCCGTCGCTCTCAAATGTCCAACGATCTCTTCCCCCTCAATGCCCTGGAGACCCGCGTCTTCGGCTGTCTGCTTGAGAAGCAGCTGCTGACGCCGGACGCCTATCCGCTGACATCAAACCTGCTACTATCAGCGACGAACCAGAAGACGTCACGCGAGCCGGTCATGGCCCTGGACGCCGCGGAAATCGGCCATACCCTCGCCTCGCTGGAGCGGAAGGGGCTGGTCCGCCGCGCCTTCGGCTCGCGCGTGGAACGTTACGAGCACCTCGCGGGGCAGACCTGCAACCTGACCAAACAGCAATCGGCGCTCCTCGCGGTCATGCTCCTGCGCGGGCCGCAGACCCTGAACGAGTTGCAGACGCGAACCGAGCGCATGGCGAGCTTCGGCTCGGCCGAGGAAATGACTCGGGAATTGGATCTCCTCGCCAGCGCGCATCCGCCGCTGGTCAAGGAGATCGGCCGGGCCCCGGGCCAGCGCGAGGACCGCTACGCGCATCTGCTCTGCGGGGATGTCGAGGTGTCGGCGATGGCGAGCGCGGCGCCGCGCACGGCCACACCGTCGGTCTCGGTCCTCGCCGCGCTTGAGGAGCGGGTGAGGGTGCTGGAGGAGCAGGTCACAGAGTTGAAGGCCCGGCTTGAGGCGGTGGGAGGGTGAGCGGCAGGGCCCCCTGCAGGCGCCTTTCCGCCGAGATCAAGGTTACCACGACGGAATGGCGGTCTCCGCCACGACGGTTGCCCGGAATTAAGTGCACTGTCACCGCAATTGAATTGGCATTGTCGAGAGAACAGCTTGGAAGGGCGTTTTGCCGTCGAGATGGCTCATCGAGATGGCAGTTCGGACATCGGCCTCGGGCGATAATTAAGTGCACCGTCGCCGTGATACAATAGACGACTAACGCTTGAGAGCATCGTAAAGCGCGCTTGAAAGAATATTTATAGCTATAGAAAGAATTATTCCTCCAAAAATTAAAGCTAAAATCCACACTTTTCTTTGTCTTTTCTTCGCGTTAATTCCAATATTAAATATCAACGGAGGGGCAATTGTTCCGCTTACAAGAACGAAGATCCACCATGCCCATATAGAATATGTTGCCAAATCAGCAAAATAGCGCGGAATTAGTTTGAAAAACGCTAGAGTTACTATGGCTATCAGAATTAAAAATATTACGAATTTCAAGAATTCGTAATAAATACCAGCGCCTTTTACGTATCTTCTCCAGGAGATAAAATCAAATTGGCTCCTATTTGCATTAATAATTAATTCCACATCAGTTTTTATTTTTGATATTACATCTTTATCTCCCTGAGCGGTGAATTGAATGGAGCAATAGCTTGAGGGTTTGATCTGCACTATAACTATTGTTGTCGGTTCTGATTTGTAGTCATGTCCAGTAATTGTTATCGATTCTATCTTATTGGACGATATTGTTGCATCTTCAATGGCAAGTTTTATTTCCTCAAATTCTACTGTTTGAGTAGAACCTAAATCAAATGTTATCTTGGTAGAAGTACAAATCTTATCTACAAGATGGTGGATTTTCTGTAGAAAATCTTCATCGATGTCAAAGCTACCATAGAATTTTTTTGATACACTATACTTAGGTATTTTCCTGGGCTGCAAGGAGTTTGTTTCGGTGGTCAAAATGGGAAAACCTCATCCTTTCTGGGAGGGCTTCGGCAGGTTCAATATATGCAGCTTTCCTTCGTTATAATACTCCGTGACATAGAAGTCGAGTTGCGATCAACTTTTGCGGCCTGACCTCACCTCTTCCGTCTCCGCCCAGGCTTCCCGCCGCCTTTCTTTCGCGCCTCCGCCCCCAACGGTACCTCTCTGTCCGGGAATTACGGAGACAGTTTTCTAATTGTTGCCATCGGAACGCCCACTCCTGAACAACGCCATTGCACCCCGATCGGGCTCATGCTGGATAAACAGCGCTCCGCTACCTTCCCATTGATCGATAGAGATCCCTGCCATCAATCGGTGCAGTCTGAGAGCGGCATCGAGGCTGCTCAGCGGCTTATCTTTGCGATGTCCCAAGCGCTTACGTTTGGAAAGCCGGGCGGTACCCAGTCTGATGGCTCTGTCGAGCGATAGATCTCGATTGGCGGATTTGAGCCGCCATCCAGTGACCATAGCAGCTTGTACAACGCTTCGAAATTCGGGCCGGGACGGGCCGGTGCCCCGGATTGGCAAGCCTCTCTGAGCACGCCGCCTTGTTTCTGCCAGATAAGGAAGGTGGGAAAGTCATATGTTCCTTCCCTCCCGTTACAATCCGTATGCCAGATATCGTGCCTGCGAAGATAATCACTAACTCTCCGCACTTCTTCCTGCGACAGGCGAAATCGGTAGCGCACTTCCTGGATCAGCGGTGGCGAGGTCGTATGCGGCGTTATGATGATCTTGGACTCATAGCTGTCGCCTGTAGCTGAAAGCCATAAGGCACTGCCTCTCAAATCGGCCATCGTGCCGATCTGTCCGAAATCATCTGCTTGTGCGGGCTGCGTCGAGAGGGCGCCAATAAGCACGCCGATTCCCAGCAGGAGTCCTCTTAGATCGCTATTGACCACTTTCACCCAGCCTGCCGCTCCGGCCGTCCTAAGCGGCCGTCCTGGCCGGGTGGGTTGCGTCGCCACGGCCTGCGAGGAGACCGCTGACAGAGACGTCCTCATCTATCGCGTCCCAATGGATGCCCCGGCGGCTCAGTTCGTAATTCTCCCGTTCCTGCGGCGTGGCGTGGAGCAGGCGCGGGAACCAGGCGAGCGGCACGCCAATCGTCCGGCCGTCTTCCAGTTCCACCCACATGCAATCGTCGTCGAAGCGCAGGGCTCTAGGCGAAATATTCATTCCAAGCTCTTTCCAAGTGATCGCGATGCTCTTCCACCATGCGCTGGACGCGATTCAACGTCCTCGCGTCGAGGCCGTCATTGTATGACATCGATACCGTTGGCGTAAGCCAGAACTTGGCTTCGTCCCTGCCACGCCGTACATGGATATGCGCGGGTTCGCGTGGGTTTCCCTCGTTCGAATAGAAAAAGAAGGTGAAACCACTCAGCCGCAGAACAACGGGCATCGCTATCGGCCCCGTCTGCCGCCGATTTGCGGCAAATTAGCTTCCGGCAGGGTGAGGTCGAAACTATACTTCGCCGTTTCCCGCAAGCTCACCTCTTCCACCCCCGCCCAGGCTTCCCGCCGCCCTTCTTCCGCGCCGCGCCACCCAGCGGCACCTCCCGGTCCGTGCCCGGGCCCATGCTGTCCAATCCCGGCTTGGCCGCGCGCGTTCTCGGCAGATTTGCCGCGTCGCCATAGGCCTTCGGGCCCTTATACGTCCCAGCCTTCTCACGCACGCTGACCTGCCGCGCAGACCCATCGTCCGCCACGGCCATTTCCGTCTCGCGGAGGCGCTTGAGTTCGTCGCGCAGCCTCGCCGCTTCCTCGAAGCGCAGGTCGGCGGCGGCGTCGCGCATGCGCTTTTCGAGGTCGGCTGTCACGGCCTCGAAATTATGGCCGATGGTCGAGACATTGTCGGCCAGGCCCTTGTCGACGGTGACGCGGTCGCGTTCGTAGACGGAGTTGGTGATGTCGGCGATCGAGCGCTTCACACTTTCCGGCGTGATGCCGTTGGCGGTGTTCCAGGCCGTCTGCTTCTCGCGGCGGCGGCTGGTCTCGGCCATGGCGCGTTCGAGCGAGCCGGTCATGTTGTCGGCATAGAGAAGTACACGCCCGTCGACATTACGGGCGGCGCGGCCGATGGTCTGGACCAGCGAGGTTTCCGAGCGCAGGAAGCCCTCCTTGTCGGCGTCGAGGATGGCGACGAGGGCGCATTCCGGGATGTCCAGGCCTTCGCGCAGCAGGTTGATGCCCACCAGCACGTCGAAGGTGCCGAGGCGCAGGTCGCGGATGATCTCGATGCGCTCGATCGTGTCGATGTCCGAATGCATGTAGCGCACGCGCACGCCATGGTCGTGCATATATTCGGTGAGGTCCTCGGCCATGCGCTTGGTCAGCACGGTGACGAGGCTGCGATAGCCCTGCTTCGCCACCTGCTGCACCTCGCCGAGGAGATCGTCGACCTGGGTGCGGGCAGGGCGCACCTCGCATATTGGATCGATCAGTCCAGTTGGCCGGATGACCTGTTCGGCGAAGACGCCGCCGGTGTGCTCCAGCTCCCATTTGCCGGGGGTGGCCGAGACATGCACGGTCTGCGGGCGCATGGCGTCCCATTCCTCGAAACGCAGGGGGCGGTTGTCGAGGCAGGAGGGCAGGCGGAAGCCGTATTCGGCGAGGGTCGCCTTGCGCCGGAAGTCGCCCTTGTACATGGCGCCGATCTGCGGAACGGTGACGTGGCTCTCGTCGGTGAAGACGATGGCGTTGTCGGGCAGGTACTCGAACAGGGTCGGCGGCGGCTCGCCCGGCTGGCGGCCGGTGAGCCAGCGCGAATAGTTCTCGATGCCGGCGCAGGAGCCGGTGGCCTCCATCATCTCCAGGTCGAAAGTGGTGCGCTGCTCCAGGCGCTGCGCCTCCAGCAGGCGCCCGCCGGTGTAGAGCTGCTGCAGGCGCACCTTCAGCTCGTCCTTGATGCCCTTGATCGCCTGGTTCAGCGTCGGGCGCGGCGTGACGTAATGCGAATTGGCGTAGACCTTGACGAAGGAGAGGTCCTGGATCTTCTGGCCGGTAAGGGGATCGAACTCGGCGATGCTCTCGATCTCGTCGCCGAACAGGTTGATGCGCCAGGCGCGGTCCTCGTAATGGGCCGGGAACAGCTCGATGGTATCGCCGCGCACGCGGAAGGTGCCGCGCGCGAAATCGTTGCTGATGCGCTTGTATTGCAGGGCCACGAGGTCGGCGATGAGCTGCTTCTGCTCCACGCGCTCACCCACGCTCATGCCGAAGGTCATGGCGGTGTAGGTTTCCACCGAGCCGATGCCGTAGATGCAGGAGACGGAGGCGACGATGATCACGTCGTCGCGCTCCAGCAGCGAGCGCGTGGCCGAGTGGCGCATGCGGTCGATCTGCTCGTTGATGGAGGACTCCTTCTCGATATAGGTGTCCGTGCGCGGCACATAGGCCTCGGGCTGGTAGTAATCGTAGTAGGAGACGAAGTACTCCACCGCATTGTTCGGGAAGAAGCTCTTGAACTCGCCATAGAGCTGGGCCGCCAGCGTCTTGTTGGGGGCGAGGACCAGGGCCGGGCGCTGGGTGCGCGAGATCACCTGCGCCATGGTGAAGGTCTTGCCCGAGCCGGTGACGCCGAGCAGTACCTGGTCGCGCTCATGCTGCAGGGTGAGCCCTTCGACGAGTTCGGCGATGGCGGTGGGCTGGTCGCCTGCCGGCTCGTATTCCGAGACGAGGTCGAGCCGGATGCCGCCCTCGCTCTTGTCCGGGCGGGACGGGCGATGCGGCGTCCAGATCGGCTTGCCGATCAGGCGCGGATCGCCGGTTTCGAGGAGATGGCTGAGCGCCTTGATTGTGCCGGCCGAGCCGCCGAGCTTGTCTAGCCCGTCGGGATCGAGTTCCGGCTCGTCCTTGGCCTTCTTGCGCCTGACCGCCTTGCCTTCCATCTGGGCACCGCCACCGGCGATAGCGACAGGAAGACCTGTCGCGGGAACGCCCAGCTTGGCGGCGAGGCCGGGATCGAGCCCTGTGACGCCTGCATCGAAGCCGGCCTGCGGCCCTTCCCCGAAGCCCTCGGGCGTGCTGCTCTTGCCCTCCTTGAGCAGGCCGGGATTGAGCAGCGCCTTCAGATGCTCGTCGAGCGAGGGCAGGGGCGGGCGCGCCGCCTTGGATTTGGGCGTGCGGATCTTCTTGGGTGCATCGGACATGGGGAGATAATGGGGTGAGTCACGCGCGGGGGGAAGGGCCGAGCGGGGAAACTTGCTGACAAGAGGGTGTCAGCATGCTGGGAGTGTGCGGGCTTCCTGGGATCGCAGGCTTCCAGCCTGCCTCTTCCCATCCCGCATCCGCGCCGGTTCCAAGAGCGGACGAGACGTCCGCGCTCCCGGCCATTGCCTTCCCCCCATACCGCGCTAAGCTTCTCCGCACCTGGACCGCGCCGAAGACGCTGCTGGCATTCCAAGTGGGGGATCGATCATGCCGACCGATTACGAGACGGGGCTCGGGCGCAACGCCGCCAACTACACGCCGATGACGCCGGTCGATTTCATCGCCCGCGCCGCCGAGGTGCATGGCGACAGGCTGGCGGTGGTCCATGGCCCGATCCGCCGCAACTGGACGCAGACCTATGAACGCGCGCGCCGCCTCGCCAGCGCGCTCGAGCGGCGTGGCATCGGCAAATCGGAGACGGTCGCGGTGCTGCTGCCCAACATCCCGGCCATGGTCGAGGCGCATTTCGGTATCCCGATGCTCGGCGCCGTGATGAACGCCCTCAACACGAGGCTCGACGCCGCCTCGCTCAGCTTCATGATCCGGCATGGCGAGGCCAGGATGCTGATCGCCGACAGCGAATATGCCGCCACCATCAGGGAGATCGTCAGGCACGCGCCGCATCTGCAACTCGTCATCGTCGACGACGTGCTCGGCCCGGGGTCGGCCGACATCCCCGGCGCCACCGACTATGAGGCGCTGCTGGCGGAGGGCGATCCCGATTATGCCTGGAGCTTCCCCGAGGACGAGTGGAACGCGATCACGCTGAACTACACCTCGGGCACCACCGGCAATCCCAAGGGCGTGGTCTACCATCACCGCGGGGCGGCCACGAACGCCATCTCCAACATCCTGGAATGGGACATGCCCCGGCATGCCGTCTATCTGTGGACGCTGCCGATGTTCCACTGCAACGGCTGGTGCTTTCCCTGGACGGTGGCGCTGCGCGCGGGCGTGAACGTCTGCCTGCGCAAGGTGGAGGCGCAGGCCTGCTTCGACCTCATCCGCCAGGAGCGGGTGACGCATTATTGTGGTGCGCCGATCGTGCATTCCCTGCTCGCCAACGCGCCCGACGCCCTGCGCGAGGGCATCGGCTGGACGGTGAAGGGCATGGTGGCCGGCGCGCCGCCACCATCCTCGCTGCTGGCGCGGACGTCGGCCATCGGCTTCGAGCTCACCCACGTCTACGGGCTGACGGAGGTCTACGGCCCGGCCACGGTCTGCGCCGAACAGGCGGACTGGGCCGCGCTCGGCGCGCGCGAGCAGGCGGTGCTGAAGGCGCGCCAGGGCGTGCGCTACCACCTCGAGGCGGGGGCCACCGTGTTCGATCCCGAGACCATGCAGCCGGTGCCCGCCGACGGCGAGACGATCGGCGAGATCATGTTCCGCGGCAATATCTGCATGAAGGGCTATCTCAAGAACGAGGAGGCCACGCAGAAGGCCTTTGCCGGCGGCTGGTTCCACACCGGCGACCTCGCCGTGCTCTGCCCGGACGGCTACATCAAGATCAAGGACCGCGCCAAGGACATCATCATCTCCGGCGGCGAGAACATCTCCAGCGTGGAGGTGGAGGACGTGCTCTACCAGCACCCCGCCGTGCTCGCCGTCGCCGTGGTGGCGCAGCCGCATGAGAAATGGGGCGAGACGCCCTGCGCTTTCGTGGAGCTGAAGGAGGGAGCCGTGCTGACCGCCGAGGAACTGATCGCCTTCGCCTGCGAGCGGCTGGCCCGCTTCAAGGTGCCGCGCACCGTGCTGTTCGAGACGCTGCCGAAGACTTCGACGGGCAAGATCCAGAAGTTCGAGTTGCGCCAGCGGATCGGGTCGACCACCGCCATCGACGTGTAAGGGGCAGCGGCCCACAAGGAAAGGGCGGCCCGAAGGCCGCCCCAAAGGCTGCCCCAAAAGCTGCCCCTTGTCTCAATAGTCCTTCACGCAGCGTCCCGAATTGCCGGGATGGCGGCCCGGCGGGCAGCCGTTGCGATAGCTGCGCCGGGGAGGCTGGTCGTCATAGCCATAGCCTTCGCGATACCGTCCGTCGTAGCCACCATAGCCCTCGCGATAGCGGTTGTCATAGCCGCCGCCATAGCGCTGGTCGCCATAGCCGTTGTCGTAGCGCGGCGGATAGCGCTCCGGCACGCAGCGGCCCCAGTCGTTGGGGCGATAGCCGCGGCCGCAGCCGTCGCGCACGTCCTGGAGAAGCGGGGATTTGTCCGCAGCGGCCGGGCCGACGGGCATGGCCGAGGCGGAGGCCGCCACGGCGAATGCGCCCGCCAGGGCCAAAGCTGCGGCAATGCAGGTTTTCTGCAAGGTCTTGTGCATATTTCCTCCTGACGAACCGAAAGGTTGTGAGCCTACAGGTGCACAACCAGTATGAACATGGCGTGAATGCTATCGTGGATCACGAAAGAATGACGTAGTGGAATGGAAATCAACTGCGTGAGACGGAAGGAAGAGGCAAGAAAAAAGGGGCGGCCCGGGAGCCGCCCCAATTAAGGTTTTCCGCCTCCACCCGGATCAACGGGGTTCGACGCGCGCGATCTTCACCTTGGCAGTGCCACTGCTGACCATGCCGACGGCCTGGGCCGCGCCATAGGACAGATCGATCACGCGGCCGCGTCGGAAGGGGCCACGATCCGTGACGCGTACAACCACGCTCCTGCCATTCTTGAGGTTCGTCACCTGGAGCTTCGTGCCGAAGGGAAGGGAACGATGCGCGGCCGTCAGGCCCGCCGGGTTGAAGCGCTCGCCATTGGCAGTTCGGCGACCACCCATTTCCTTGCCGTAATAGGAGGCCGTTCCGACTGAGTCGGCATGGCCAGGAACCGTCAACGTTAACAAAGTAATAACAGCGGCAGAAAATGTAGCGTTCGTCGTTTTGGACGTCATTCAGTCAAGCTCTCAGTAGTTTGTGATGAATCGGTTTATAGGGCGAAATGTGTTCTCAATATGATTCCGAAAAAAGCTCCGACTTTCTCAATGACTTACGGCTATAGCCAGCGAAGCAGGAGACTAATCTGACAGTGCTTTGAGGCAAAAAATGGCATCGTTGCGTCGTGCCATATTCGCACCGGTGCGGAGTATGTTATGGACATCGACATGGCACGGATCTGGACCCTCACGGACGGCAAGGCAGGCGATGCGCTGCAATGCCTCGGCGTGGCCGAAGCAGTGATCGCGGAGGCGGGCGGCAGTGTCGTCGAATGCAAGGTCGCGCCGCGCATGCTCTATGAACTGGGGATGCCATGGTGCCTGCCGGATCCCGCCGACCTCAGGCAGTTCGCGCCCCCCTGGCCCGATGTCGCCATCGCCTCCGGCCGACGGGCCGTGACGTATCTGCGCTGGCTCAAGAAGCGCTCACCGCGCACCCTCACCGTGTTCCTCAAGGATCCGCGTACCGGCACCGGCGCGGCTGATTTCATCTGGGTGCCCGAGCATGACCGCCTGCGCGGCGACAATGTGCTCGCCACGCTGACCTCGCCGCACCGCCAGAGTCCGGAGGTGCTGGCGGCGGCACGGTCGAGCGCCCGCGCGGAACTCCTGGAACTGCCGCAGCCCCGCGTCGCGGTGCTGGCGGGGGGGCCCTCGAAGGACGTTCCCTTCGATGCGGAGGACATCGCCGGCTTCGTCGAGGCGCTGGCCGAGCTGGCTCGCAGCGGAGCCGGGCTGATGGTCACGCCGTCGCGCCGCACTCCGGAGGCCATGCAGCAGGCGATCGCCAAGGCGCTGGACGGTTACGATGCCTGGATCTGGGACGGGCAGGGCGCCAACCCCTATGCCGAGATGCTGGGGCTGGCTGATGCCTTCGTGGTGAGCGCCGATTCCACCAACATGCTCAGCGAGGCGGCCGCCACGGGCAAAACCATCCATGTCTTCATCCCCAAGGGGGTGCCGAAGAAGATCCTGCGCTTCATCGGAGGGCTGATGGAGCATGGGGCTGTGGTGAAGTTCACGGGGCATCTTGAAAATCGCCCCTATCAACCCATAGATTCAACACCCCTCATCGCGCAGGAAATCCTGGCGCGGCTATCCGCGCTTGCGCAATCTTGATTGGAACCGATATGACGACCCGTCACTCCAAGCTCATCATCCTCGGCTCGGGCCCGGCGGGCTATACGGCGGCGATCTATGCTGCGCGCGCCAATCTCTCGCCTCTGCTGATCTCGGGCATCCAGCCTGGCGGCCAGCTCACCATCACCACCGATGTCGAGAACTATCCCGGCTTCGCCGAGGTGATCCAGGGCCCCTGGCTGATGGAGGAGATGCGCAAGCAGGCCGAGCATATGGGCGCCGGCATCGTCTCCGACCATATTTCCAAGGTCGACCTGTCGCAGCGGCCCTTCCGCCTGGAGGGCGATCTCGGCGACGTCTACCTCGCCGATGCGCTTGTCATTGCCACCGGTGCCCAGGCCAAGTGGCTGGATATGCCGTCCGAGGAAAAGTTCCGCGGCTTCGGCGTCTCGGCCTGCGCCACCTGCGACGGCTTCTTTTTCCGCAACCGCAACGTCACCGTGGTCGGCGGCGGCAACACGGCCGTGGAAGAGGCGCTCTATCTGGCCAACATCGCCGCCAAGGTTACGGTCGTGCATCGCCGCGATCATTTCCGGGCCGAGAAGATCCTGCAGGACCGTCTGTTCAAGCATCCGAAGATCGAAGTGGTCTGGAACTCGGTGCTTGACGAGATCGGTGGCAACGATGTGCCGCTGGGCGTCACCCATGTCAGCCTGCGCGATGTCGAAACCGGCGTCGTGAGCCGCCACGATACGGACGGCGTCTTCATTGCCATCGGCCACAAGCCGGCGTCGGAACTGTTCGCTGGCCAGCTCGCCTTCAAGAATGGCGGCTATATCCAGACTGTTCCCGGGACGACAGCTACCAATGTGCCCGGCGTCTACGCTGCCGGTGACGTAGCCGACGATGTCTATCGCCAGGCCGTTACGGCAGCAGGCATGGGGTGCATGGCGGCCCTGGAAGCTGAGAAATGGCTGGCGTCCCAAGAAGTCCACAGGGAAGCGGCGGAATAAATCGTTTTCCGCCGTAAATTCGCCACCCATTTCAAACTTCTCTGCAATGATCATATACTCTCCGCAAACCGGTGTAAGAACCGGGGCGAGGGAGCGGCTTGAACTGGGGGCTTCATGGATTGGGATAAGCTCAAGGTCTTTCACGCGGCTGCGGAAGCGGGCAGCTTCACGCATGCCGGCGACGTCCTCGGGCTGTCGCAGTCGGCCGTGAGCCGCCAGGTCTCGGCGCTCGAAGGAGACCTGCGTACGCCCCTGTTCCACCGGCATGCGCGTGGCCTTATCCTCACAGAGCAGGGCGAGATGCTGTTCCGCACCACGCAGGACGTGATGCTGAAGCTCGAATCGGCCATGGGAGCCCTGACCGACAGCCGCGAGCGGCCGAATGGTGAACTGCGGATGACCACCACTGTGGGCCTCGGCACCTATTGGCTGACGCCGCGCATCGGCGAGTTCCTCGACCTTTATCCCGATATCCGCCTGAAGATGCTGCTCACCGAGCAGGAACTCGACCTCGGCATGCGCGAGGCGGACGTGGCGCTGCGCCTGCGCCAGCCCGAGCAGGGCGATCTGATTCAGCGCCGCCTGTTCACCGTGCATTTCCACATCTACGCGGCACCCGAATACATCAAGCGCTTCGGCCAGCCACGCTCGATCGAGGAGATCGACCGCCACCGCATCATCACCTTCGGCGGTACCGCGGGCAGCTTCATCCAGGAAATCAACTGGCTGAATACGGCCGGGCGAGATCCCAAGGACCCACGCGAACCGGTATTCGAGATCAACAATCTCGGCGGCGTGAAGACGGCGGTGGAGAAGGGCGTCGGCCTCGCCGTGCTGCCGGACTACCTGGTGGGACGTGATTCGACGCTCGTCCAGATCCTGACCGATGCGGAAATGCCGCAGCTCGAGACCTATTTCGTTTACCCAGAGGAAATGAAGAACCTCGCTCGGATCCAGGTTTTCAGGGACTTTCTCGTCAGCAAGGCCCAGCGCTGGGCCTTCTGAACCGGATAAATCGCTTCACCGTTCGGCAAGCGCCGGCATGGCGCATCTCGCTGCCCGCGTCAGCGCAAGGCGCGTTCAAGCATAAACGTTGCTCTACTCTAACTCTTTGTTTCGACGCGTCTTTGCGATTCTTGCCGATGCCGTCAAATCGCAAAACGGTTTGGCGGCATGCTTGTTTTTTGAGCGGCAAGGCTGCGCTTTTTCGCGGCAATTGCATCTATGCGCGGCACGCAGGGCGGGCATGTGAAAGAATGCGTTGCGGGGAGGAGCCGGCAAATATATCCTCTCAGTTGTCAGACGTTCGGGCCATCATCCTCCCGGTGGCGACCTTGAGCTTCTGACGTTCCCCTCTGGATGGTGACTTTTGGACTTTGTCCAAGCTACGGCCGGGTTCGTCCCGGCCGTCTTTTTTTGTTCACAATTCCGGATAGCGATAATCTGCGGCCTGTCTGCCTCCCGCTATTCTACATGACAACTACGTGACAACGATTGTACGTGGGCCCGGTTTCTTGGACAGACCGGCGCCGGCAAGACGCATGGCGGCGACGTCGGACTTGTAGGATTGCAGATCGCGCAGGGCTTTTCTCAACATGGCGCCGAGGTCGGCCTTCAGATAACGGAGCGCCGGCGCGGGATCGAGCCGCTTCACCACCAGAAAGATCGCAAGCGCAAAGACGAGATCCTGCTCGGACAGATAGCCTTGGCGCGAATAGCTCCAGCCGTCGGCATGGGCCTGCATGTTGAAGGCGCTGTTGGCGAGGAAGACGCCGAAGCCGAAATAGACGGCGGTGAGGTCGGTAAGATGCTCCTCTGCCTGCAGGCCGAGCGGCGGTGCGTCCGTTGTGCCCATCGCCAGCAGATGTTGCCCCAGTTCATGCGCCATGCTGGCGATGAAGGATTGCGGGTTAGCGAGGAGCTTGGCGGCGTAGGTGATTTGAGGCGTCGCGGGGCGGTCCCCGCCATGGGCCACCGCGGCCTGCGGGCCATGATGGATCATCGGCCCGCCGGTCTGCGCAGGCGGACTGTCTGTCTGCACCAGCGCGATCGCGATGTGGCCGAGGCCGCAATAGGCCTTTACCTGCTCGAACAATTTGAGAGCGAGGGCATGGCCTTCCAGGCCGTCGGCGGCGAAGAAGTCCTGCGAGGGCAGCACGAGCCGGGCCTCGGCGAAATGCGAGTGCTCGCCGTGGTTGCGGAGCAGCCACGCGAAATTGTCGAGATGCCAGCGCGCCGTCTCGGCATCCAGAAGGGGCTTGCGGCGAAAGGGCCACATGGCGGGCTCTCCTGTAGGGTCTCGACCCAGCTATGGCGCAAAACCATCCTCGAGGGAAAGCAGCACGGGTTGAATGTGCTCGTCGGGGCAATGCTATTGACAGCGCCGGCCTCACCCTGCCACTCCCACGCCATGGCTGACATCAAGACCCTTTTCGTGACCAAGCTCTACCGCGCCGAGCTCGACGAGGCCCAGGCCCCGCTTGCGGAGCTCGACGCCACCTGCCGCTCTCTCGCCGAGGATGACGAGGCCGGGCAGGTTTGGTGCCGCAAGCATGGCTATCCCGGCTACACCTCCTACGCCTCGCTCAACGACCTGCCCTGGCGCTTTCCGGCGATCAAGAAGCTGGTGAAGGCGCTCGATGCCCACGTGGCTGCTTTCGCGAGGGAACTCGAATTCGATCTCGGCCGCGAGAAGCTCAAGCTCGACGATATCTGGGTGAATGTGCTGCCGGAGGGCGGCGTGCATACCTCGCACATCCATCCACGCTCGGTGATCTCGGGCACCTATTACGTGGCCACACCCAAGGGCTCCAGCGCCCTCAAGCTGGAGGATCCGCGTCTCGGCCTGATGATGGCGGCGCCACCGCGCAAGGGCAAGGCCGCGCAGGAGCAGCGGTCGTTTGTCTATGAGGCGCCTCAGGCCGGCACGGTGCTGCTATGGGAGAGCTGGCTGCGCCACGAGGTGCCTATCAATCAAGGGCGCGAGGAGCGTATAAGCATCAGCTTCAACTACAGGTTGTAGAATCTGCCGCCGATTTTTTTCAATCTCCGGATGCATATATAATTCTGTTACAAGTTTCCTGATATATTGAGCCTGACGATCTCTGTTTGTATTCTCCGCAGATGAATAAGTCGGTGCTGCAACTTTCTCCTGAACACCTTCTCGAGCCTCCGTTTTCCCTCGGCGCGGTAAGGGATTCCGTAAGGTTGATGACCTCGCGACGCTTCAGTCAGGCCGAGCGCATCTGGCTTCTGCGCTCGCTGCTGGCGCCTGCGGCTTCGGTACGCTGGAGCGCTTTTATCGGCAAGCTCTATGAGCGGTACGCCCACGCGGCGCCCAACACCGCGGTTCTTTCGCGCCCCCTGCGCAATTTCGGCATTCGTGGCCTGTCGCCGGGCCGGCGCGTCGGCCTGATGTGCTGCCACCATGCGATGATGGAGCAGATTTTCCGACCGGATTTTCTCTCCCGCATCTATACCAACTCGTTCATCGACCTTGCCGTCCTGGAATCGAAGGGCGTGCATTTCCGCATCGGCCTGTGCAATTCGGGCCGACTGACCATGCCGCGCGAGGGCGAGCTGGTCTTCTTCTTCCAGAACATCGATACGGGCGCCTACCTCGCCAAGAAGAGCGTGTTCCTTAGCATGGTGAAAGGAGAGCCGCTGCTCGTCATCGGTGGCGTACAGGGCAGTCCGGGCGCCAAGACCTCGATCATCGCGGCAACGCGGAAAATGCATGGGCTTCGGCCGAAGGATGCCGTGCTGCTTGCCGTGCGGGCCTTTGCCTACGATATCGGCATTCAGGAAGTGCAGGCTGTCTCCAATGCCACACATGTGATCACGGCCGACAATCGCCAGCGCAAATTCAGCGATTATGACGATTACTGGGTCGAGCGTGGCGCCACGCCGGCGCAGCCCTATGGCTTCCGCATGCCCGCCCGGATCGAGGAGATCGAAGGCGGAAAGGGGCGCGACGAACTCAAGCGCCAGATCGTCACGACCGTGGACAGCGCCGTCGCAGGGTGGCTTCGCTCCGAATAGCGCTGTTTCAGCCCATTCGGTTCGGCTCGCCCAGAGCGCATTAACTTCCGATCGACTCACCAGGAATCGGAAATACCGACGAGTTAGGTAGTGGGCTCCACTCCCGTCTGAACGCTTTTTGCTTTAATATTGCTTACGGCGTTGACGAACGCACCCGCGAGAAAAATGCCGAGCAAGCTCTCGACTGCCGTGATAAGGCGAGCAGTTGCGGTCATCGGCAGAATATCGCCAAAGCCCGTCGTAGTAATCGCGGATATACTGAAGTATACCATTCGTGTTGCACGATCGTACCAAAATTGATGTGGCGCGTGCCCGAGCTGCTCCTCCGAGACGGCGATAAGTAGGTCGTTTGCCTCTGGCGTTATGTCTACCATCGCTTGAAACCCTTGCTTTGTGATTTCAAGATCCTTGTAACGATCCGACAAAATCTCACGATCACAACTTGACATGTCACCTTGGGGTATAGCATGAACGGTGTGCGGGATCTGTCCGCTGGATGCCGACATCTGTATGTCCAGTACAACCGTGCGCTTGTAAAAGGTGGAGTTTCTTTCGCTTTTTCCGCATTTATCTTGAATGGCTGCCCACTCTCTCTCGCTGTCGGCGTCTTCATAATAGTAGTAGTAAATTGAAAAACGTATTTCATCAAAGCCGTAATTGAAGTTATAAGCATGGCTGCTATCGACGAAAATATTCCCGGGAGAGCTTGGATATCTCTCTATGTTGAAATCTTTGTTTAATATTTCCTCTAGTCTTTTCTTGTGTTCGACTGTGGCAGGCTCGTATAATATGCTGGAATGATAGAAATCCTCGTCTGGCATGTAATAATAAACTATTGAAAAGGACAGCAAAGTTAAGATATAAATGACACCTATGCCAAAAGGTTGTTGCAGGGTGTTTTTAAGATTGAGAGCCGTGGGCATGTTTTATTCTCCCGCTCGGTTGTCGAATCTACGGGAATTCGGTTCCATGCAATCGGATTTTGCTTTGGAGGGCCGCTTCCAAGAACGGACAAGGCGTCCGCGCTCCAAGGTCAATACGTCGCGCGTCCCCCTGAGGCATCGAACACTGCGCCGGTGGCAAAGGAGCATTCTTCGCTGGCGAGCCAGGTGATCATCGCCACGATCTCGTCCACCTTGCCGAAGCGGCCCATCGGGATCTTGGAGAGCATGAAGTCGATATGGGCCTGCGCCACCTGCTTGAGAATGGGCGTTTCCACTGTGGCGGGAGCAATGACGTTGGCGGTGACGCCGGTCTTCGCCAGTTCCTTGCCGAGCGCCTTTGTAAAACCGATCACCGCCGCCTTGGACGCCGAATAGGCCGAGGCGGTCGGATTTCCCTCCTTGCCGGCGATGGAGGCCAGGTTGACGATGCGGCCGTAGCCGCGTTTCTTCATCAGGGCGGCGACATAGCGGTTGGCATAGAATAGCCCATGGACATTGATGTCGAAGATGCGCTTCCACTCGTCGATCGGGTAGTCGATCACCGCCGCGTTGCGCCCGGCAATGCCGGCCGAGCAGATCAGGGCGTCGATCTGGCCGAGATGCTGCTCGGAGGTCTTGGCCGCCGTCTCGACCGCACCAGGGTTGGTGACGTCGACGACGATGCCGAAAGTACCCGCGCCGATCTGGGCCTTGGCGCTGTCGATGCGTCCGGCGTCGACGTCCCAGATCAGCACCCTGCCGCCCTCGACGGCGATCCTCCGGGCGCTTGCAAGGCCGAGGCCCGAAGCCCCGCCTGTGATCACGACACAGCGTCCCTTGAAGCGGCCGACATAGGGAGTCATGGCAACACGATCTCCAGTTACACGGATGTCGGGTGGTATCCTATGTCAGCACTGCGCTGCCGCAAGCCGTAAGTTGGCTGAGGGTTCGCTCATGGAGGCTGGACGTGCATCCTCCTCGCGAGCGCAGCGAAGCAATCCAGGGGCAGCAAACGCCGCCCTTTGGCCCCCTGGATTGCTTCGCCAGCCAATCCAAGAGGATTGGCGAGCTTGCACTGACGGCGTTCCTGTCGCCTTTTTTGGGCTTCGTCACACTATTTGAGTCAGGTTCTGCAGAGGCGGGCGCGAACGAAGGCCGGGTTTGAAGACCCGCCCCTCAGGGCGCTCAGCTGCGGACCAGGTCCTCTGCTGCGAGGTCGAGCAGGCGGTTCATGGCGCCGCGCGCACCGGCGGTGTCGCGGAAGCGGATGGCGTCGAGCACCGCCTTGTGCACCGAGAGGGTGCGGGCCTGGTCTTCCATCAGGCTGGTGGTGAGCATGAAGGTTGCCTTCAGGGCCGTTTCGATCGTGCCGATCAGGCTGCGCAGTACGATGTTGTGGCTGGCGGCGATCACACCGCGGTGGAAGGCGAGATCCGCTTCGCAACAGGCGTCGAGATCGTGGGGGATGGAAGATTCCATGCCCAGATAGGCGGCCTCGATCTCGGCGAGATCGGCTGCGCTGCCGCGGCGGGCCGCCAGTTCCGCTGCGGCCGGCTCGATGATCCGGCGCGCTTCCATCAGGCTCGCCACCAGTTCGCGGTCATGGCTGAGGTCGGGATGCCAGGACAGCACGGCTGGGTCCAGCATGCGCCATTCCTCGCGCTGGCGCACCTTGACGCCGATGCGCGGCCGTGTCTCGAGCAGGCCCTTGGCCGAGAGCACCTTGATCGCCTCCCGCACCGAGGTGCGGCTGATGCCGAAGGAGGTGGCGAGTTCGTCCTCGCGCGGCAGGGTGTCGCCTGGCCGGTAGCGCCCGCCCAGCACCCAGCCGCCCAGCGTCCGCACCACGCTGTCATGCACCTTGCCGCCCTCGGCCAGAGCGTTGGAGAGAACGGGGAGAAGGGCCTCGCTGTGGCTGGCCATGGATTGCTTCCTTGTCACGGCTCTTTGCTTAGAGCGTTTTACTTTCAGATCGAATCACCAAGAATCGCAAAACGCTTTTGGTGCCAATAAGTTAATTTCGTAATCCACTCCTGCCTGAACGCATTTTGCTCTAGCGGCGCCGGTAGACGCCCGCCAGAATATTGTCGAACAGCACGGCGGTGAGCAGGATCATGCCGAGCACGAACATCTGGTAGAAGGACTGGATGCCAAGCAGATCCATCACGTTCTGGGCCATGCCGAGAATGAGCACGCCCACAATCACCCCCGAGATCGTGGCGCGGCCACCGGCCAGCGACACGCCGCCCAGCACGCAGGCCGAAATCACCGTCAGTTCGAGGCCGATGCTGCTGCCGGGCTGGCCCGAAGTGATGCGCGAGGCCGAGAGAACGCCGGCTATGGCGCACATCAGACCCTGGATGGTGAAGATGGCGATGCGGGTCCATTCCACATTGACGCCGGCCAGGCGCGAGGCATCCGGGTTGCCGCCGATCGCCAGCACGTTGCGGCCGAAAACGGTACGGTTGAGGATGAAGCCGAACGCGATGAAGCTGAGCAGGGTGACCCAGATCGGCAGCGGCACCTGATTGAAGGGCGACGGCAGAAAGGTGAATTTGGTGAGCCCGATGACATTGAAGCCTTCGTCGCTGACCCCGATCGCCCGGCCATTGCCGGAGATGTAGGCGAAGCTGCGGATGATCTGCATGGTCGCCAGCGTGGCGATCAGGGCGTTGATCTTGAGCTTGGCGATCAGCACGCCGTTGAGCACGCCGACGATGCTCCCGCAGATCAGGGCTATCACGATGCCCAGCAGGATGCTGTGCGTGAGATTGGTGCCGATCACCACCATCATCCCGCAGAAGGCGACATTCGAACCGACGGAAAGGTCGAAATCGCGAGAGGCCAGGCACAGCATCATGCTGCCCGCCACCAGACCCGACGTGCTGACGAGATTGAGCAGGCCGATCATGTTGCGGCTGGAACCGAAGGCCGGCACCAGGATCCAGATGATGGGGAAGGTGATGACGAAGAGGACGACGAGGCCGAGTTCGCGCAGCACGGTGATGAGGTTGCGATTCATGAAGCGGCCTCTTGTGAAACAATGTCTTGCCGAACCGAGGAGGCCGGCAGGGCGGCTTCGAGGATGCGATGCTCATTGAAGGCGCCGCGCCGGAATTCCTCGACAATGCTCCCCTGGCGCATCACCAGGATGCGGTCGCAGACGCCCATCACTTCCGGGAGGTCAGAGGAGACGACGCCGATGGCGACGCCTCGGGCGGCGAGGTCGTAGAGGATGGCGTAGATCTCGGCCTTCGCGCCGACATCGATGCCGCGGGTGGGCTCGTCGACCAGCAGCACCTTCAATTCGTTCTCGGCGAGCCAGCGCGCCAGGATCGTCTTTTGCTGGTTGCCGCCCGAGAGGTTGACGATGTTCTGGCGGATGGACGGCGTCCTTACCCGCAATTTCTGCACGTAGTCCTCGGCAACCGCCTTCTCCTTGGCGCGCGAGAGCAGGCCGAAGGGCGAGAAATTGCGGCGGGTGGAGATCACGATGTTCTCGGCCACAGACTGTCCCTGGACGATGCCGTCGGCCTTGCGATCCTCCGGGCAGAACATGGCGCCTATGGTGATAGAGCGCTTGGGGGCTCGGGCCGGGGCGGGCTTGCCGTCGACGCTGACGCTGCCGCTCCAGATCGGATCGGCACCGTAGACGAGGCGGAAGAGCTCGCTGCGGCCGGCGCCGATCAGGCCGAACAGCCCGAGGATCTCGCCCGCCTTGATGTCGAAGCTTGCGGGCCGGGGAAGGCGCCGGCCGGTGACGCTGTCGACCGCCAGCCGCGTGTGCCCCTGTTCGCGTCCGCGCCAGCCCCAGATATCGGCTATCTCCCGGCCTACCATGGCCCTGACGATGTCGTCGCGCGTGACGCCGGCCATGCTCTCGGCATGGAAAGCAAATTTGCCGTCGCGCAGGATGGTGCAGCCATCGCAGAGGCGGAAGATCTCATCGAGCCGGTGCGAGACATAGACAATGATCTTGCCCTGGGCACGAAGTTTGTCGACCAACGCGAACAGCACCTCGCTCTCGGCCGAGGAGAGGGAGGAGGTGGGTTCGTCCAGCGCGATGACCTTGGCCTCGAACATGATGGCCTTGGCGATCTCCACCATCTGGCGCTGGCCGATGGAGAGGCTGGCGATCTTGGCGCGGCTGTCGATGCCGCCGCCCACTTCCTCCAGCGCCTTGCGGGCGTGGGCATGCAGTTCCCGGAAGGAGACGAAGCCGCCCCTGTTGGGGAAACGGCCGAGGGTGAGGTTCTCGCCGACCGAAAGCTCCGGCACGAGCTGCAGTTCCTGATGCACCACGGCGATGCCGGCCGTCATGGCGCCCATCACCGAGGTGTAGTTCTGTTGCTGCCCCTCGAGCAAGATCGTGCCCGTATCGGGCGTGATGTCGCCGCCGAGGATCTTGATCAAGGTCGACTTGCCGGCTCCGTTCTCGCCCAGCAGCCCATGCACGCTGCCGCCGGGCACCGAGAAGGAGACATTCTGCAAGGCCTTCACGCCGGGAAAGCTCTTGGAGATATCGGTAAAGGCGAGGGACTGGGTCATGGGGGCCTGCACGGGTAGCGGACGTCTCGTTCCTGGGACCGCAGGCGTCTCGCCTGCTCTTGGAAACAATGCGGTTCAAGAAGCAGGCAAGATGCCTGCGATTGTCTATTTCAATCCCATCGTGCAAGCCTAGCTTTTGGATGCCTCCAGCTCGGTGGCCGCCGAGCTGGAGGCGGGAGGGGACGGGTCGTGCCTGCGATAATCGAAGGACTGACTTAGGAGTCTGACCACCCCTCTCTTTTCCATGAGGCCTGAACGGATACCGGCATTGCTCCGGAGACAAGCAGAGGACTTGGAAAAGATGACGAGCAGCCTAGCACACAATGTCGGCACCGACATCGGCAAGGATCATTTGGATGTGGCTGTCCACCCGGCAGGCCTCATCAAGCGCTTTGCCAACACCCAGGCGGGCCATCGCGCCCTGCTTGCCTGGCTTTCTTCCTGGACTGTCGAGCGTGTGGTGTTCGAAGCAACGGGGGCCTATCATCGCGCCTTCGAACGCGCGCTCAACCAGGCCGGCCTGCCGGCCGTCAAGCTCAACCCGCGCCAGGCCCGACGCTTTGCCGAAGGTATTGGCAGGCTGGCCAAGACCGATCGCATCGATGCCATGACCCTGGCCCGCTATGGCCAGGCCGTCCAGCCCGAGCCGACCCTCATCGTCAGCCAGGCCCTTGAGGAGATGAAGCAATTGGCCGCGGCGCGGGACGCCCTGATGAAGATCAAAGTGGCAACCCAGACCCGCCAGCAAACCGCCGAACTCCCCCTGATCAAGCGCCAACTCGCCAAGACACTGGCTCTGACCCAAGCGCAGATAAACGCCATCGACGAGGAGATCGCCAGGCGGGCCGACAAGGATCCCGCCTTCAAGCGCAGAGCCGAAATCCTCGACTCCATCCCCGCCGTGGCACCCATCACAGCTCACGCCATGCTCATCCACATGCCTGAACTGGGCACCCTGTCTCCCCCTCAAGCCGCAAGCCTGGCCGGCCTCGCCCCTGTCCCACGCGACAGCGGCAGCAAAAATGGCAAGCGCTTCATTCGCGGGGGAAGAGCCCTTCTGCGACGAGCCCTCTATATGCCCATGGTCGCCGCTATCCGATGGAACCCCGACCTCGCCGCTAAATACCAGGCCATGGTCGCCGCCGGAAAACCCAAAAAAATCGCCATCGTCGCCATCATGCGCAAGCTCATCATCCTCGCTAACGCCCTCTTGCGAGATAATCGGATTTGGACGCCTAAAGCTGCTTGACCGAATACGGATACTCCCAGGGAAGGCTCACTCGATCCCCAGGCTCTTCCTCACGTCGTGATAGTCGTCGCGCTTGGCCAGCACGCCGGAGGTCTGCACCGAAGCCGGCGGGGCCTTGCCGTTGACCACCCAGTCATAGAGGTTGAGCGAGGTCTCGTAGCCGTGGCGCTTGGGCGAGATGATCACCGTGGCGAAGAAGCCCGTGGGCTGGGATTTCTTGAACTCGTTGATGGCCGAGTCGGCGCCGCCGATGCCCACCGCGATCATGGAGTCGGGTGTGATGTTGACGGCCTCCGAGGCGCGCGCCGCGCCGAGGGCGGCCTCGTCGTTCAGGCCGGCCGCCACCCAATGGGTGATGTCGGGATGGGCATTGAGCACGGTGGTGGAGGCGTTGAGCGCCGATTCCGTGTCGGTCTTGGCCTGGGGCGCGTCAAAGACGTTGGCTGCGGGCAGGCCGGCCGCCTCCAGCACCTTGGTGGCGCCATCGACGCGGTCCTTGGCGGTGGGCAACTGGTCATAGGAGACGTGGATCATGCCCACCGTCTTCAGGTCCCAGCCGCGCTTCTTGGCCTCGTCGACGATGGCCTGGCCGACCTGCTCGCCGATCTTGGAGGCGGAAATGCCCATATGAGGCACGTCCGACAGGGGCTTGCCTTCACCGTCGACGAGCTGGTCGTCCACCGTCATCAGCTTGAGGTTGTTGGCCTTGGCGCGCGCGACGAGCGCCGGGCCGAGCTTGACGTCCGGCGTGCAGATCACCAGTCCCTTGGCGCCCTGCGCGCCGAGATTGTCGATGGCGGCGAGCGCCTTTTCGCCGTCCTCGGCGCCGATCTTCACCACGGTGAAGCCCTTTTCCTTGGCGGCCTGGTCGGCGAATTTCCACTCGTCCTGGAACCAGGGTTCTTCCGGCTGCTTCACCACGAAGCCGAGCTTGACGTCATCGGCGCGGGCGGGCGTGAGGGCCGTCGTGGTCAGGGCGGCGACGGCAAAGCCGATGACCGCGGCAGTCTTGAACAAGCTTTTCATTGTGTTTCCTCCTTGGATCCTTGTGCGCGCTCTGCGCATCAAGCGTTTTGAGGCGTTACGGCCCGCATTTCGTCATTCGTGGTACAGCACTGACCGCCCGCCATCGATTACGATGCAGGCGGCGTTGATGAAGGGTGCCTCGTCGGAGGCCAGGAACAGGGCGGTCATCGCCACTTCCTCCGGCCGGCCGATGCGCTTGGGTGGATGCAGGTCATAGGCGCGCTGCCGCTCGGCCGCCGGGTCCTCGAAGGTGTTCCAGTAGTCGACCGCGATCGGCGTCTCGACATAGCCCGGGGCGATGGCGTTCACCCTGATGTTCTCGGCCGCATACTGGATGCCGAGCGCCCTCGTGAGGCCGAGCAAGCCGTGCTTGGCGACCGGGTAGGGGAAGCAATTGGGGATGATCGAGAAAGAGTGGCTGGAGGCGATATTGACGATGGCGCCGCCCTTGCGGGCGATAAGATGCGGCAGCACGGCTTTCGACACCGTCCACACGCCTTCCAGATCGACCGCAAAGCAGCGCTGCCACTCCTCCTGCGAGGTTTCGAGCGGTTCGTGGAAGACGTTGATGCCGGCATTGTTGACGAGGATGTCGATCGGGCCGAGTTGATCCTGGGCCGCCTCCACCATGGCCATGACCTCGTCGGGCTTCGTCACATCGGTCTTGTAGAAGGCGGCGCGCCCGCCCAGCAGCGACAGGCGCTCCGCCACGGCGCGGCCGGTCTTCTCATTGGTCTCGGCGATCATCACCGCCGCGCCTTCGCGATGGAAGGCAATGGCGGTGGCTTCACCGATGCCCTGGCCGGCGCCCGTGATGATTGCAACCTTGCCCTGGAGCCTGCCCGCCATCTCACCAATCCACGATGGTGCCGTCGTCTAGGACGGCGTTGAGGGTGTGGATCACTTCCGGTGCGTAGGGATGACGCGCGCATTCGGCCTCGTCCACCACGATGCCGAGGCCGGGCTTGTCGGGCACCTGCCAGAAACCGTCGACAAGGCGGATCGGCCCTTGCACCACGTCGAAATACCAGGGCACTGCACCGACCATTTCCTCCTGGATGACGTGGTTGGGCGTCGACACTGCGAAATGCAAGGCAGCGACGCCGGCGATCGGCCCGAGCGGATTGTGCGGGGCAACGCCGATGCCGACGGTCTCGGCCATGGCGGCGATCTTCTTGGCCTCGCCGAGGCCCCCGCAGTGGCAGATATCGGGCTGGACGATATCCACGGCCCGCGCGCGGAACAGCTCGTCGAACTCGCTGCGCTCCACCAGGCGCTCGCCGGTCGCCAGCGGCACCTTGGTGCGGGCGGCGATGCCGACAAGGCCAAGCGTCTCGCCGGGCGGCAGCGGCTCCTCCACGAACATCGGCCGGCCGGGTTCGAGCGCCTCGATATAGGCGAGGGCGGCGGTGACCGAGGCGGGGCGGCCGTGGAAGTCGACCATGATTTCGATTTCCTCGCCCACGGCCGATCGCAGCGCGCCCATCAGCCGTTCGAGCTTGCGGATTTCGGGCAGGCAGGCGTGGAAATGGGTGTAAGGGATGAACACCGCCTTGAAAGCCTTGTAGCCTTTCTCCACCACCTCGCGGGCGCGTTCGACCAGTGGCGCCTCGTCCATGGATTCATAGACGGCGCGCATGTCGCCGAGGCCCAGATGGGTGTAGACACGCACCTTGTCGCGTACCTTGCCCCCGAGCAGGCGCCACACCGGCACGTCCAGGTGCTTGCCCAGAATGTCCCACAGCGCGATCTCGATGCCGGAAACCGCGCTCATGCCGATGGCGCCGAGCCGCCAGAACGACTGGCGCTTCATGGCACGCACGGCCTGCTCGATGTCGCGCGGGTCGCGGCCGATGATCAGCGGCGTCAGGTCCTGGATCGCGCCGACGACGGCATGCGTCTTCCATTCAAGGGTCGCTTCGCCCCAGCCATGGAGCCCCGGCTCGTCCGTCTCGATCTTGACGAAGACCCAGTTGCGCATTTCCGCGTTCACCACGCGGGTCTGGACGGCGGTGATTTTCAATGCAGCTTCCCTGGTGCGTCGACTTCTTAATTATCGTATGATTGATCACATAAATCACAACGGTACCGCTAGGCAAGTGGCTACCGACCTTTAATGAAAGCCACTCAGTTAAATTCTTTCGCGATCTGGGTCGAACGATAAGTGCCTATTCATATGATTGACAGTTTTAATTATCGTACTATTAAATCGAGTCATAGTCCGGCTTGTCATGCCGGCAACAATCGGCAAGGCCGAGACGGCGCGAAAAAACCGCTGCCGCACAAGGGATGGAGAGCCATATGTCCAAGGTATTTGATCGCCTGCCCGGATTCGATGCCCTCAATCGCCGCGAACTGATGGCCCTGGGCGGCGGAGCAGCGCTCGCGACGGCATTTCCAGGCCTCGCCCGTGCCGACGGTCCCTCGGTCACGCTCTGGCACGGCTGGACCGGAGCCGACAACACCACAGCGCTCAACGGTGTCATCGATATCTTCAACAAGGCCGGCGCGGGTGCGCAGGTCCAGCCCACGGGTTATGACTGGGATACGCTATTCAGCAAATGGGTGGTCTCGGCGGCTGCGGGCAAGGCGCCGGATCTGGTGCTGTTCCACATCACCGAACTGCCGCAGTTCGCCTCCAAGGGCATGCTGCGGCCGATCGAAGATGTCATCGCCGCGACCAAGCTCGATTTGACGGCTGTGCCTGATGCTGGCCGCCAGGCCGTGACCTATGACGGCAAGCTCTATGCCGTGCCACTCGATGTGCACCCGCTGGCACTCTACTACAATGTCGACATGGTCAAGGAAGCCGGGCTCGATCCGGAGAAGCCGCCGAAGACGGGCGACGAATTCCTCGAATGGGCCAAGAAGCTCACGGTGAAGGACGCCTCGGGCAAGGTCACCCGCTACGGCTTCGAGCTGCCCAACACCTGGGCGACGGCGCGCTGGACCTGGTTCAGCCTGATCTATCAGTACGGCGGCACGTTCCTGGACGACAAGGGGCTCGCGGCCGTCGACAGCGAAGCCTCGCGCAAGGCGATGCAGTTCCTGGTCGACCTCATCAAGGTGTATGGCGTCACCAATCCGGAGGTCGGCGGCAACAAGGGCGAGGATGCCTTTGCCTCCAAGCAGGTGGCGATGAAGTTCATCGGCCCCTGGGAGGTCAATCTGCGCCTCGCCCAGAAGATGAACTTCATGACGGCGCCGCTCCCGGTGATCGGCCAGAAACCGGCCGCCTGGGCCAACGCTCACTGCATGTCCATCTCCAGGCAGCGCAGCGATGCCAATGTCGGCCCCGACGGCATCTTCATGAAGTGGTTCTTCGACAATTTTGCCGTGCCCGCCACCACGGTCGGCATCATCCCGCAGAACAAGGCGGCCCGCGAGAGCAAGGATTTCACCGCTACGGCGCAATACTCCTACTACAAGGCCTTCATCGAAGAGCTGCCCTATGTCGTCTTCGAGCCTTTGATCCCGCAATATCTCTCGGTGTTCTCCTTCGACAAGCCGACGCCGCTGGTCACCAATCTGCAGGCTGCGCTGAGCGGTTCCAAGAGCGTGGACCAGGCTCTCAAGGACATGAAGGAAGGTCTCGACACCCAGCTTTCAAAGAAGGGCTGACGAGCTGGAATGGCATCGACGGCGGATACAGCGGTGGAACCCTTGGCCGGACCGCGCACGATCGCGGTTGGCGGGGCGCCCCTCATCGTGCCCTATCTCTTCCTCACGCCCTATCTCGTGATTTTCGCCCTCTTCATGCTGATCCCCACGGTCGCCGCCGTGGTGATCAGCTTCATGCACTGGGACATTCTCGGCACGCCCGAGTGGATCGGCCTCGACAATTACCGCCAGATCTTCGCTGATCCACTGTTCATCCAGGCCATCGTCAACACTTTCTACTTCGTCGTCCTGACGGCGATACCGATGGTTGTGCTCGGCCTTCTTCTCGCGGTGCTGCTCGACCAGAAGCTCAAGGGCACCGCGCTGGTGCGCACCATTGTGTTCCTGCCCTATGTCGTGATGGTTTCCACGGTGGGCATTCTCTGGAGCTGGCTGTTCGACAAGGGTACCGGGCTGATCAACTATTATCTGAGCCAGCTCGGCCTCGATGCCATTGCCTGGCTCAAGGACATCCACTGGTCGATGCCGGCGCTCGCGATCACCACGATCTGGTGGACCGTGAACACCAACATGATCATCTTCCTTGCCGCTCTGCAGGATATTCCTGACGAGATCCTTGACGCCGCCAAGGTGGACGGGGCAGGGGCCCTCGCGCGCTTCTGGCACATCACCTTGCCGTTGCTGCGGCCGGCCATGGCACTGGTCACCGCGCTCACCATCATCAGTGGCTGGCGCGTCTTCGGCCAGGCCTATGTGATGACTCAGGGCGGGCCCGAGGCGAGCACCTTCGTCATCGTGCAATATATCTACCTGACCGCCTTCCAGAATTTCGAGATGGGGCCTGCCGCGGCCGCGGGTGTCATCCTGCTTCTGCTCACGCTGGTCTTCTCGCTGGCTCAGATGAAATTGATGCGAGCGATCTGATGCAGGGCAATCCCTTCAGTCGCGCAGCGTGGAAGCCCGCCGAATTCGGGGGGCGTGCCGGCCTCTACATTCTGCTCGTCGTTGTCGCCGTGCTTTGGGGCGCGCCGCTGATGTGGATGATCGTCACCTCGATCAAGCCGGAGAGCGAGATCTACGCCTATCCGCCGAAATGGTGGCCGGATGCACCGACGCTGGAGGCCTATGGCGCCGTGTTCCAGCGCTTCCCGATGCTGGATTGGTTCCGCAACTCCACCGTCGTCGCCACCATCACCACACTGCTGACACTCGCCATCGATGCGCTCGCGGCCTATCCGTTGGCGCGGATGGACTTCAGGGGCCGGCGCGCGATCATGAGCGTGATCTTCGCCACCTTCCTGCTGCCCTATGAATTACTGTTTGTTCCGCTCTTCCTCGGCCTCAACAGTTTCGGCCTGGTCGACAGCTGGTTCAGCCTGTCGGTGCCCGCTTCCGCCAACGCCTTCGGCGTCTTCCTGCTGACGCAATTCTTCCAGGCCGTGCCGAAGGAGTTGGAGGAGGCAGCCGTGCTCGACGGCTGCAGCCGGCTCGGCTTTTTCCTTCGCATCCTCCTGCCGCTGACCAAACCAGGCCTGGCGACCGTGGCCATCTTCACCTTCGTGGCCAGCTGGAACAATTTCTTCTGGCCGTTGATCGCCACCAATTCCGACGAGACGCGCACCCTTCCGGTGGGCCTCGCGACCCTGGTCGGCGGGGCAGGCATGTCGATGAAGCAGAGCGTGCTGATGGCCTCCTCCGTGGTGGCCACGCTGCCGACCGCCCTGTTCTTCCTGGTGATGCAGCGTCACTTCGTCCGAGGTATTGCCGCGACAGGCGTGAAAGGCTGAGAACCTCGGGGCAGCAGGCTCTTCCCAGCGCGCGGGGCGCAGACTAGGTTGCCGCTACAGGCGAGTCCGGGGGCTTGCAGGCGGGGGGGCAGCATGCTGACGAGGCGCGATCTCATTACCATTGCCGTTGCGCTCATCGCATCCATCGCCACCGGCCTGATCACCTATACGGGCGGCTCGCATCTCCTGGTCTTTGTCGTCGGCGCTATTGCGCTCGGCGGGCTGGCGGCGACCATCGGCGATTGCACCGATCATCTCGGGCGCTATCTCAGCTCGGCGGCCACAGGCATCGTGCAATCGGCGGTCGGCAATCTGCCCGAACTCTGCGTTGCGATCTTCGCGTTGAAGGCCGGTTTGATCACCGTGGTGCAGGCTTCGCTGATCGGTTCCATCCTTGGCAACAGCCTGCTGGTGCTCGGCCTCGCGTTTCTGGCGGGCTGCTCCCGCCACCGTATTCTCAATTTCGATCCCAGCCGTCCGCGCATGATCGCTGGAGCGCTGTTGCTGGCCGTTGCCGCCCTGCTGCTGCCGACGCTCGCCTCCGAACTGCATATGCCGGCGGGCGGGCATGAGGACAAGCTGGCACTCGTCTGCGCGGGCGTGCTGCTCATTGTCTTCCTGATCTCGGTCAAGGTGATGCTCCAAGGCTCCGACCGCACCCTGCCCGAGGAGGCGCACGAGGCCGAGTCTGGCTGGCCGCTCTGGCTGGCACTCGGCATCCTCATCGTCGCCAGCCTTGCGGCGGTTATCGTATCCGACTGGTTCGTCGAGGCGCTGACGCCGTCCATCAAGACGCTCGGCATTTCCGAAGCCTTCGCAGGCCTCGTCATCGTCGCCATCGTCGGCAATGCGGTGGAATATGTGGTCGGCATCCAGCTCGCCTGGCGCAACAAGGCGGACCTTGCCGTCAGCGTGATCATGAACGCCTCGCTGCAGGTGGCGCTGGCGCTGATTCCCGTGCTGGTCTTCGTCAGCTATTTTCTCGGCGGCACGCCCTTCACCCTGGTGATCTCGCCCATGCTGGCCGTAGCCTTGATGCTGACAGCGATCATCGGCGTGGTGGTCACGGCCGACGGACAGGCGGACATGGTCGATGGGGCCGCGTTGACCGGGCTCTATGTGGTGATCGCCGCGATCTTCTGGTGGGGGTGAATGGAGTGGCGGTCTCCGACCGCCACATCGACTCTTGCCGATGTGGCGGGGCCATTCTCGGGTGTGCCGACCTCCAGGTCGGCACGGCGGCGCTGCATGTTGGGATAGAGTGCCGATGAGGGGATCGGCACACCAAGCTTACGCCGAGAACCATGCCTTTTCGGCCGCGCGTTGGTCGCACATGTCGTAGCGGGGATGCGGAGCCACGCCGGCGATCTTCTTGGCATAGCCGTCGAGATAATCGCTGACCGCGTAGCAGATCATGCCGCCATCGTCGTGGATCAGCGTCTGCGCCTGATTGTACATGTCCCGGCGCTTGGCTTCGTCTTCCTCGACACGGGCGGCGATGACCAGCTTGTCGAAGTCGGGACGCTTCCAGTGGGTGTCGTTCCAGGCCGCGTCGGAGAGATACGTCTGGGAAAGCTGCAGGTCGATGGCCGGCCGGTCCCCCCAATAGACGGCGCAGAACGGATCCTTCAGCCAGACATTCGACCAGTAGCCATCGCCCGAGACACGGGTGACGGTGAGGTCGATGCCTGCCTGCTTCATGGCTTCCTGGTAAAGGACGCCTGCATCCGTCGCACCGGAGTAGGCACCCTCCGAGACCTTGAGTTCGATCTTCGGAGAACCCGCCTTCTTGTAGTGGAACATCGCCTTGTCGGGATCGTACGGCGTCTGCGGCAGATCCTTGTCGAAATAAGGATTCATCGGACTGATCGTCGTGTCATTGCCGATGGTGGCGTAGCCCATATAGACGGTGTCTACGATCTTCTTGCGATCGATGCCGTATTTGAGCGCCCAGCGCAGGTCGACATTGTCGTAGGGCGCCGTATCGCAGAGGGCGACGAAGCAATAGCGGTTGCCGGTGCCCTTCGACTGGACGAGCTGGGTGTCGGGCGAAGCGGTGACGATGTCCACCGTCTTGGGATCGATGCGGTTGATGGCGTCGACCTGCCCGGCGAGCAGGGCCTGCATGCGGGCGGTGGCGTCGGGGATATATTGCAGTTCCACGCCGTCGAAATTGCCGCAGCCTTCCTTCCAGTAATGACCGGAGTTCTGCGTCACCACGCGTACGCCCGGCTCGAAGCTGACCAGCTTGTAGGCGCCGGTGCCGTCGGGCTTGGAGAAGTCCGTGAAACCGTTGGGAATGCCGAGAATATGATAGTCGGTGAGGTTGTAGGGCAGGTTGATATTGCCCGCGCTCAGCGTGATCTGGATCTGGTTGGGGCTGAGCTTCTTCATCTCCGAGATGCCGCTCAGCAGGTCCTTGGCGGCCGACTTGGTGTCGCCGCGATGCAGGTTGATCGAATAGATGATGTCGTCGGCATCGAGCGTCTTGCCTGAATGGAAGGTCACGCCCTTGCGGACATTGAAGATCCATTCGACGGCGCCGGGCTTGGATTCCCAGCTCTCCAGCAATTCGCCCACGGCCTTGCCGTGCGAGTCGATCTCAACGAGGCCGTTCCAGATCTGGTAGCCATAGTTCAGCGGGATCGAGTCCGCAAAGTTGCGCGGGTCGAGGCTATCGGAGGCTGAGCCGCCTTCCATGCCAATCCGGAAGGTGCCCCCCTTCTTGGGCGCATCGGCAGCGCTCGCCCGCCCACCGAGGACACCGAAGGCGCCGAAGCCGAGGCCCAGCGCCGCCGCGCCCTTCATCAGTTCGCGGCGATCCACGATGAGGCGCGAGGCATTCTGCGGATTTGTCTTGTCTGTCATGAAAGCGGTTCCCTGCGACGTTCCTGGATGGGGCATGCATCTTACGCTGCGCAACTTTTACCCGAGGCAGCATGGTGTTTCGCTCTCCGCAAGACGAGTAAGCCAGAAGCGACGGCCTTTGCGGCTAGGACGACGTTCGTGCCGATTTCGTGAGGCCAGGCAGGTGAACTGCAGGTGTTCTGATTCCCACAAGGCGCGCAGCCACTATCTCCCGCATCCGTTTCCCAAGGGATTGACTGTTTCAGAAGCATTGGAAAACGAGGCCGGAAGTCCAGCCCCGTTCAATCTCGATGCCGTTCGCGCCCAAAGCGTTTTGCGATTTCACGGTATCGGCATGAATCGCAAAGACGCGTTGAATCAAGGAGTTAGAGAAAAGCAGCGTTTGCGTGTAAGCGCGCTTTGCTCTAGGGGCAGGGGTGCCTCAACCCGTCATTGCCCAGATAGGTGCCGGTGGCGGCGTTGTAGGACCTGAAGCGGGCGGCGCAGGAACCGCCGGCATGATAGCGATGGTGGCTGAGCGCGCTGCCGAGGATGGCGCCGACTGCGAGGCCCGCAACGCCGGCCGCCACTGCATCGCCGTCATCGTAGCCGTCGTAATCGTTATAGCCATAATAGCCGTAGCGTCGGCCGTATCCGCGTCCGCCCCAACCTTAACGACGTCTGGCCCAGCCATTGTGGCGACCGGCGAAGCCGAAATTGCGATGGGCGCGGAATCCGCCCAAGGCGCGCCCCTGCCGGATCAAGGCGCGGTTGCGCGCCTCGGCGGGCGGAGCAGTAACCATGCCGCCGGCAAGGGTGGCTGCCGCCATTATGCTTGCAAGTATCTTTTTCATGATAAATCTTACTCCATGAACAAAATGGTTAAGTACTGAAAGGAACAACGCGTCCGAGGTAGCATTGTTTCCCAAAAGGCATGAGTGATCACGAGGACGTGTTGAACGACCGATAGCAGCATTGTGGACTGCGATGGCCGGAGGGCCGGTAGGGAAAGGTATCCTATTACTGGCAGAAGCGGCTGGTTCCATTGCTGCCACGGGGCTCAAGATCCATGTGCCAATGCGTGTCGTGAGCGGGATCGGCGCCCGGACCAAGAGCGGTATGGAAATAGCCGCAGGCACCGGCACGCACGGCGCGGTCGAAATCCCGGTCGCGCTGGTCGGTTGGGCTGCCAACCTTGTAGAGGCGCCCGTCGCCGAGGCGGAATTGGGCGATATCGATGGCGAGACCCTGGCCGTGGGCGCTGAGTTTGGCGCCGGCGACATTGTTGCGCGGCCGGCATTCCAGGCCCGGCCCTGTGCCGATGGCCGTGATGGGTTGGCCATAGCTACCTTTGGCGAGTGGCACCATGAACTGACTGAGGAAGTCCGCAAAAGTCTCGGCCGTGCTGCAGGCGATCACAGGCTTGTCCGGAAAGTCGACATGCATGCCTGGGGAAGCCAGCGCTGTCAGCGTCACCGGCTGGTCCACCGTGCAGCGTGGATCGGGCAGCGTGGCGGGCGTGGCGGCCTCGGCGACCACGCCGCGATCGCGCAGGCGCTGGAGGCAATCAGGGCCGCTGGCTCCGGAGGGCGTCGGCGAAGGCGCCGGGGCAGAAGGGGGCGGCGGGGTCGTCTCCACCGGCTTTGCGGGCGACGCCTCCGGCGTGGTGGCCGCTGGCGGATGGTCGATCGCAGGGCGTGGCAGCGGCAACGGGACCGTCTGCGTCGCGGGAGCGATCGCATGACGCGGCTTGCGTGCCTGGGCAACCATAACGGCCATCGAGTTGCTCGTCACGAGAGCGATGATCAGCACGGTGCAGTAACGGGCTTTCGTCAATCCTGTCTCCCCTGTGGCCTGTCGTGAACACAGGATTTCTCTTCCGGTTCCCGCAGGGCAGCTCTGGCGCGAGCGGGCCTCCTGCTGCTATAGGCGGCAGGAATGCACGCCGAGCACCCGGCGGTTCAAGAAATCGGATCAAGGAAACGCCCGTCGTGGCAGGTTTGCAGAGTAGGGCCTTCCGGTCCGGCGAAGTCGATTCCCCCTATGCCTGGCTGCGGCTGGTTCTCACCGTCATCCTCGGCACGGTCGCCTGCGTGGGCAACTGGTCCGTGGTGGTGGCACTGCCTGCCATCCAGGTCGAGTTCGATACGCTGCGGGGCGGGGCCTCGGTGCCCTATACCTGCGCCATGCTGGGCTTCTCATTCGGCGGGGTCGTCATGGGGCGGCTCGCGGACCGCTTCACCATCGTGATGCCGGTGCTGATTGGGGCGCTGATGCTGTGCACCGGCTTTGTCGCGGCCTCCTACACAGCCTCGATCTGGCAATTCGCGCTGGTCTACGCCTTCATCGGCGTCGGCTCGGCGGCCGGCTTCGCGCCGCTGATCTCCGATCTCTCGCACTGGTTCAGGAAGCGCCGCGCGCTCGCCGTGGCCTTCGCCGCCTCCGGCAGCTATCTCGCCGGCACCGTCTGGCCGCTGGTGATCGAGCATTTCCAGACGACGCAGGGCTGGCGCGCCACGCATGTCGGCATAGGCCTGTTCGCGCCGCTGGTGATGGTGCCGATCGCCTTTGCGCTCCGGCGGCGCCCCGCCACGACGGAGATCGCGGCTGTGGAAGCGGCGACCGAGGCGGCGCGTCAGGAACTCGGATTGAAGCCCAACGTCTTGCAGGCGGTGCTGGTCGTTGCCGGCTTTGCCTGCTGCATGGCGATGTCGATGCCGCAGGTCCATATCGTCGCCTATTGCGGGGATCTGGGCTATGGCGTCGCCGTCGGCACGCAGATCCTCTCCCTCATGCTCGGCCTCGGGGTGGTCAGCCGCCTTGCCTCCGGCGTGGTGGCCGACCGCATCGGCGCCGGCCCGATGCTGATCCTCGGGTCATCGATGCAGGCGGCGGCGCTGCTGCTCTACCTCTTCTTCAACTCACGCTCCTCGCTCTATGTTATCTCAGGGCTTTTCGGCCTTTTCCAGGGCGGCATCGTGCCGATGTATGCGGTGATCATCCGCCAATTCCTGCCACCGCGCGAGGCAGGCACGCGCATCGGCCTGGTGCTGATGGCGACCGTGCTGGGCATGGCATGTGGCGGCCTGCTGTCGGGCATGATCTACGACGCCTCCGGCTCCTATCGCCTCGCCTTCCTCCACGGCTTCCTGTGGAACTGCGTGAACCTGGCTCTGGTCAGCTGGCTCATCCTGTGGCCGAGGCTGAAGCAGCGCCAGAGGGCGGCGCTGGCGGCATAGAGCCAGCGATTGGGGGGGCGGGTCTTCAGACCCCGCTCTGAGCCACGTCTGCCACATGAGGGCCGGGTCTGAAGACCCGCCCCCGATGCACCTCCTTTCGAGGACATCACATTTGGAAGTCCGCTGGCCTGTTCGATCCTTTTCGCGTATAGCACCCCTATGGTGAGAAGCCCGGCCCAAGCGATGCTGCAACAACGCTGCCTTCCCTCGGCGGCGGTTTTCGCGCGCGTCTGGCTTTCCGGGTCCTGGTGAACGCAGGGCCTCCCGCCATTCCGCACCCAACCCCGCCCGCACCTCGGCGGGGTTTTTCATGTCCGGACTCCCCGCTGCCTTCACTGAACAGGAGAGTCCCGTGATCGATCTTAGTCTCTATGCCGGCTTCCTCGGCGCCGTTCTCGTTCTGATGCTGATCCCAGGGCCTAATATCGGCCTGATCGTCGCCAACAGCATCGCCCATGGGCCCCGCTATGGCCTGCTCACCGTGGCCGGCACCAGTTCCGCCATGGTGCTGCAGCTGGCCCTCACCGCCCTCGGCATGTCCGAACTGCTCGGTGCGTTCGGCGCCTGGTTCGAGGTGCTTCGCTGGATCGGCGTCGCCTATCTCGTCTGGCTCGGCGTCGCGCAGTGGCGCGCCCCGGCGGTCGATCTTTCGAAGCACCGGCCGGAAGCGAAATCGCCGCGCCGCATCTTCATGCGGGCGCTGCTGGTCTCGCTCACCAATCCCAAGACGCTGCTGTTCTACGGCGCCTTCTTCCCCCAGTTCGTCAGCATGAAGGGCCATGTCGGCCTGCAGATCACCATCCTGTCCTTGGGCTTCCTGGCAATGGCCGTGCTGGTCGACAGTGGCTGGGCCTTCCTGGCCGGCCGTGCTCGCGGCCTGCTGGCCTCGCGCGGGCGCTTGCGCAACCGCCTGTCGGGCGGCCTGTTGCTGGGGGCAGGGGCCGCGCTTGCCATGGTGCGGATGAAATAGCGCTGGGAGCGCTGATGGCCTCGTCCGCTCTTCCGCCATCGTAAAGCACAACGTTTCCAAGAGTGGACGAGGACGTCCGCGCTCCCAGCGGAAGGCAGTTGCCCGTCCTCCGCCTTTGTCGTCAGTCGAGGATCCGGGTGATGATGCCGGAGCCTACGGTCTTGTTGCCCTCACGGATGGCGAAGCGGGCGTCCTGCTCGATCGCGATGGCATCGTTCGCCCTCCTCGCCTCGCTCAGGAGCGGCTCGGCCGGGGATGGCAGACCCACTTATTTGCAGACGGTTTCTTTATTCCGCGAACCTGGGCAGTCATGCACGTTTTGCGTGTAGTTAGTTGTCGGATTTGGAAAGTAATTATCTTGGCTTCCGACGGCTATCATACTTGGCCAAGCTCTCTTTCAGGCGCAACAAAACGCTTGAAAAGAAATGCGCTTGCCCCGAACAATCCCGTTGGGGAAACGCTGTCAGGTAGAGCAAATGACACCAATACTTTTATTATCGGCGGCCGTGGCCGCGGTCGTCGCAATGGTGATTCTGATCGCCTATTTCCAGGTTAATCCTTTCATCTCGATTTTCAGTCTTTCGGTGATCCTGGCTCTCGTTTCCGGCATGGCGCCTGGCGACGTGGTGAAGTCTTTCGAGACAGGTGTCGGCAATACGCTCGGGCACATCGCAATCGTCATCGCACTGGGTACCATGCTGGGGGCGATGCTGGCCGAGTCAGGGGGAGCCGAGCAGATCGCGGTCACGCTCATCCGCATTTTCGGCGCCAGGAACACGCATTGGGCGATGATGTTCATCGGCTTCATCGTCGGCCTGCCCGTCTTCTTCGAGGTGGGCTTCGTCCTGCTCATCCCGATCGCCTTCAATGTCGCCCGTCGTACGGGCACGTCGATGCTGATGGTGGGCTTACCGATGGTGGCGGGCCTTTCTGTCGTGCACGGCCTGATTCCGCCCCATCCGGCGGCGCTTCTGGCCGTTCAGGCCTATCAGGCCGATATCGGCAAGACCATCCTGTTCGGCATCATCATCGGATTGCCCGTCGCTGCCCTGGCGGGCCCGATCTTCGCGCGTTTCATTTCCAGCCGAATCGAGATCGACGAAAACAATCCCATCGCGGAGGCCCTGGTCAAGAAGAGCGATCCATCCCGGCAATTGCCCAGCTTCAGCGTGACCATGCTGACCATCCTGCTGCCGGTCATCCTCATGCTGGTGGGGAGCTGGGCCGATCTGCTCATTCCAGGCAAGAATGTCGGCAATGCCACTCTCCATTTCCTCGGCAACACTGACATCGCCCTGCTGCTCGGCGTGCTCCTGAGCTTTATCACCCTGGGCACCATGCGCGGATTTACGTCCGACATGATCCTGCATTTCACCACGGACTGCCTGGCACCTACGGCCGCGATTACGTTGCTGGTCGGCGCCGGTGGTGGATTTGGCCGCATCCTGATTGACAGTGGCATCTCAAAAGTGATCGTCGACATGGCTTTGGGCGCCCATGTCTCGGTGCTCTTGCTGGCATGGTTGCTGGCCGCGATGATCCGCATCGCTACCGGGTCGGCCACGGTGGCGATGGCTACCGCCGCCAACATCGTCGCGCCCTTGGCGGCGCAGGCGCCCGGCACTCACCCCGAACTGCTGGTCCTGGCCACCGGAGCCGGCGCTCTCATCCTGTCTCACGTCAATGACGGCGGCTTCTGGCTGGTGAAGCAATACTTCAATATGACGGTGCCCCAGACGTTCCGTACCTGGACGATCGTCGAGACCATCATTTCGATCGCCGCGCTGATCCTTGTCCAAGGTGCAGCCTTGGTCCTCGGGTGAAGGACCGGTCATGACCTTTTGACGCGCCGGGTTGGCCCCGGCGTGGTTCGCCCTTGATCGCAGGCAACGAAATTCGGGGAACGGTTGACGAGAAGGGCCGTCACCCTGCCTCTCCCGAAGTCTACTCGTCGCGTTCCCGCTTATTGCCGGGCTTGCCCTTCCGGTGCGGCTTCGGCTCGCGCCTTGCCTCATCCCCGCCGCGGTCGCGATAGGGCTGTATGCGGATGTTTTCCTCGTCCGGCTTGCGGACATTGGCGGCGAAGTGGTCGGCGGCGTCCCTGGCGATCTCCACCACCGTCTCATTGTCGAGGATCTTGATGTTGCCGATGTCGCGGCGCTTCACGCCACCGCGGCGGCAGAGCATGGGCAGCAGCCATTTCGGATCGGCATTGTTGCGCCGGCCGATCGACAGACGGAACAATATCGCATCCGGATTGGCCGGAGCCTCCTCGCGTTCGAAGCGGCGCGGGCGCTCGGCGCGTTCCGGCCTGTCGTCGCGATCGAAGCGGCGAGGCCTGTCGTCCCGCTCGAAGCGGGCAGGGCGTTCATCGCGGCCGTAGCGGTCGTCGCGTTCGAAGCGCGAGGGCTTGCGGTCCCGGCGCTCGGGGCGTTCGCCAGGGTCGCTGACTTCCTCCGGCTCCGGCAGGCGCGAACGGTAGACACGGGCGAGCGCCGCGGCGATATCCTCGGCGCTGCGGTTCTCCAGGAGAAGCTTGGCGATGGCGAGATCCTCCTCGCCTGGCGCCTCCGTCAAGAGCGGGTCCTGCAGCATGCGCTCGCGGTCGAGGCCCCGGATCTCGTCAGCCGTCGGCGGTCCCATCCACTGCACCTTGACGCCGGCCTGGCTCAACATGATCTCGGCCTTGCGGCGGCGCGAGATCGGCACCAGCAGGGCGCTGATGCCCTTGCGCCCGGCGCGTCCCGTGCGGCCGGAGCGGTGCTGCATCTTCTCGGCGTCATGCGGCAGATCGGCATGGATGACGAGGGCGAGATTGGGCAGGTCGATACCCCGCGCGGCCACATCGGTGGCGATGCAGACCTGGGCGTGGCCGTCGCGCAGGGCCTGCAGAGCGTGGTTGCGCTCGTTCTGGCCGAGCTCGCCCGAAAGCAGCACGGCCGAAAAGCCGCGTTCGCGCAAGGTGGCGTGCAGATGGCGCACGGACTCGCGGGTATTGCAGAACACGATCGCCGTGGGGGGAGCCACCTGGCGCAGCAGGTTGACGACGGCGTGCTCGGTTTCCTTGGGCAGGATGCGAATGGCGCGATATTCGATATCGGCATGGCCGCGCTCGGCCGCCTTCACCTCGATGCGCAGCGCATCCTTCTGGTAGTCGCGGGCGATGGCGACGATGCCCTTGGGCATGGTCGCCGAGAAGAGCAAAGTACGCCTTTCTTCCGGCGTTGCCTTCAGGATGAATTCGAGATCCTCACGGAAGCCGAGGTCGAGCATCTCGTCGGCTTCGTCCAGCACCACGGCGCGCAGGGAGCCAAGATCGAGGCCGTGGCGCTCGATATGGTCGCGCAGGCGCCCCGGCGTGCCCACCACGATATGGGCGCCGTCCGCCAGCAGGCGGCGCTCGCGGCGCGGATCCATGCCGCCGACGCAGGAGACGATGCGCCCGCCGGCCGGCTTGTAGAGCCAGGCGAGTTCGCGCTCGACCTGGATGGCGAGTTCACGCGTGGGCGCGATGATGAGGGCGAGAGGCGCGGCCGCTTTCTCGAAGCGCTCGGCCTCGCCGAGGAGGTCGTCGGCGATGGCAAGGCCATAGGCCACCGTCTTGCCCGAACCGGTCTGGGCGGAGACGAGAAGGTCGCGGTCCCCGGCATCGTCGGCCAGGACAGCGGATTGAACCGGCGTCAATTCATCATAGCTGCGTTCGGCCAGGGCCTGGCGCAGCGCCGGGTTCAGGGAAGGAAGGGTCACGGGAAAGCCTGTCAGAGGGGCGAATGAAACGCCAAAGCGAGCCGCTGCGGGCAGGGCTCGGGCGAGAAATCAGCAAAAATCACGAGTTGCGCTGGCCTTACAGCAAAATCCAGGCAATTGCGAGCCTGAATACGGGAGGCTGCCGTGCGTCGGCGGCATGGGGAGCCGGCGGTCCCAGGGTAGGCCTTGCCAACCGCCCTGCCGTTCATGCAAAGCATGCGGCGGGGGAAGCGTTGGATGGCGAGCCGATGAACGAGTCTGCGACGACGCGCGAACCCTTTGCGCGCTATTACGTGCGCTATCTGGTCACCCGCAAGGGTTACAAGCTCGGCGTGGTCCAGGCGGCGCAGGACCTCTTGCAGCATAGCGACTATGTGCTGACCAAAACCAGCGGCAACGTCATCTCCACCATCGTCATCGTCAATGGCGAGGGCGAACCCGGCAAGACCTTCACCATGCCGCCAGAGGACCTCGCCCGTGTTGCGCGGGCGACGGTCGAGGCCCAACGAACGCCGATCTTGCTGCGGATCGCCATCCTGGAAATCGGCCCTGAGGAGATCGACAGGGCCGCCAAGTCGCGCCTCACCGCCTATAAAGGCCGGGGCAAGGGCTACCGGACCGCGGCGGTAGGCGTGGATACGCAGGCGCAGAGGGCCTGGCCGCTCCCTCCCTTCGGCCGCCGTTTCAGCCTGGCCGGACAGATCGAGAGGCTGATGAAAGCGCCGCGGCTCCCGGCCGCCGACCTTTCGGGTCCGGAGATCGCCATAACACTCGGTCGTCCGATCTTCACCTTCGTGCTGATGGCTTTGCTCGCGGGTATCTTCGTCTGCGAGCAGGTCTTCGGCATCGGCAAGGCTGGAAATATGGCGGGGCCGACCCTGGCCACCCTGCAGGCCCTGGGCGGTCTCAGCTACCCGCTGGTGACGGAAGCCGGCCAATGGTGGCGTATCTTCACCGCGCCGCTGCTGCATGCCGATCTCACCCATATCGGTTTCAACTGCTTCGCACTATTCCTGATCGGGCGCCTGCTCGAACCCTTGATCGGCTGGCGCTGGACGGCGGCGACCTTTGCTGTCAGCGCGATCTGTGGTTCGCTGATGTCGCTCGCCGTCAATCCCGTCAATATCATCGGCATTGGTGCCTCGGGCGGGATTGTCGGCCTTTTCGCCGCGGCGCTCACGGTCTCCATGCGCATTCCCGCCGGTGTCATGCGGGCGCGGCTGGTCACGCAGGCCCTTTATGGCCTGGTGCCGGCTCTGCTGCCTTTCCTCAACCTCGCCGTGAGTGGCGGCAAGGTCGACTACGGCGCCCATTTCGGCGGTGCCATCGGCGGCGTCACCATGGGTTTCATTCTGTTGGGCCTTTGGCCGGCACGGTTGGCGCGCCCGCGATTCGCCAATCTGGGAGCGCTCATTGCCATCCTGTTCTTCGCGACGGCGGCTAGCGCACTGGTTCCGATTCAGGAACAGTATCGGAGGCAGCGATTGCTGGCGCCGGACCTGACCTCTGCGTCGGTCGAGCAGGATGCCGAGGTGACCAGGCTTCTCAAGGACTATCCGCGTGATCCGCGCCTGCTCTCCGTCCAAGCCCAGAACCTGCTCCGGCAGAACGACCTCGCGGGCGCGGAGTCCGACCTGCGGGCGGCACTAGGCGAGCGCGATCTTCTCCAGGATGCCAGCGTGCCCCCGGATCTCGAGAACAGGATCCGTGCCATCCTGGCGGCCATCGTACGACAGGACGGCGAGAGGGAGGAGGCACGGACGATCGTGGCGCCAGCCTGTTCAGCCGAGAAAAGCGGACCGCTTGCCGACTATCTGAAGAAATATTCCCTCTGCGAATGACCGCAGCCCGCTCGATGGATCGGGCCTGAGATCTACAGGACTGTGCTCGCATCTGCGAATTCCAGACACTGGGAACGTCCCGTTATCAAGGTGGTTCTGGCCACGATTGCCATCACTTTACTTCCTAAACGATGCCAAATCAGCCATTTCCAGTCCATTTGCCTCAATTTTGTGCAACGCACCAATAATTCTTGACAACACAATCCGGAACATGTCTGCTGCGATCATGGCTAGACCCAGGGAATTTGATCGCGACGAAGCGCTCAAGCACGCCATTTCGGTGTTTTGGGCCAAGGGCTTCGAGGCTGCCTCGACCGAGGATCTCCTCACGGCGATGAAGATCGGCCGCCAGAGCCTCTACGACACGTTCGGCGACAAGAGGCGGCTCTATCTGGAAGCGCTCGGCCGCTACCAGAGCGTCAGTGTCGGCAACCAGATCGCCCTATTGGAATCGGAAAATTCGCCGCTCGCCGGCATCCGAAGGATGCTGATGGCGATGGCCAATGCGGACCCCGGCTTCCGGGCGCTGGGCTGCATGGGGGTGGGAGCGATTTCTGAATTCGGCCAGGCCGATGCCGAGATCAGCGCCATGGGCCGGCAGAGCGGCGAAGTCCTGCATGCTGCCCTGGAGAAGGCACTGCGGAAGGCCAGGGCCGACCGGGAGGTTGCCGCCGACATCGATATTTCCGGAGCGGCCAATTTCGTCCAGTCCACCATGCTTGGCCTCAAGGTCAGCGCCAAGGCCGGGCTCGACACGGCTGGGTTGCGGCAGATCGTGGACTTTGCCATGGAAGCTCTGAAGCGGCGGTAATTCCTTGCAAGGGGTTGCCGTTTTGCTATGTTCAATTATGGACTATTTAGTCAAATATGAGGAAAATCATGCCTGAAAACAAAATCTTGGCCGACAAGGTCGCGCTGGTGATCGGGGGCTCGCGCGGCATCGGCGCCGCGATCGTGAGGCGTATGGCTGCCGATGGAGCGGCGGTTGCCTTCACCTTCGCCTCTTCGCCGCTGAAGGCCGAACAGGTGGTCGCCGAGGTCGAGAGGGGGCAGGGCCGCGCCCTGGCCATCCGGGCCGACAGCGCCGATCCCAAGGCGGTGCAGGCTGCCGTAACGCAGACGGTCGAGGCCCATGGACGGCTCGACGTGCTCGTCTGCAATTCGGGCATACTCACGCGGGGCACCATCGATGCCTATCCGCTCGAGGACTTCGACCGCATGGTGGCGGTGAATGTTCGCTCCGTCTTCGCCGCGGCGCAGGCCGCCTCCCACCACATGCGGCAGGGCGCCCGCATCATCGTGATCGGCAGCGTCGTCGCCAACCGAACAGCCTTTCCTGGCGCCAGCGTCTATTCGATGACCAAGGGTGCCGTGGCCTCGCTAGTGCGCGGAATGGCGATCGACCTCGCCCCGCGCGGCATCACGGTCAACACTATCCAGCCCGGCCCGACGGCGACCGACATGAACCCTGCCGATGGCCCGCATGTCGAAACGCTGAAGGCCCTCCTGCCAGTCGGGCGGCTTGGGGAAAGCGGCGAAGTCGCCGGCTTCGTCTCCTATCTGGCCGGACCGGAGGCGGGATTTATCACCGGCGCCAGTTTGAATATCGATGGGGGTTATACTTTGTAGCGCGACCTTCCCGGGATCGCAGGGATGCCTGTGATCCCAGGGACGTTCACGCGTACAACCCGCTCAAGCCCTCGACAAAGCCCAGCATTGCCACGCCCACCAGCAGCAGTCCGGCGGTGCGCCCGGTCCAGATGGTGAGCGCCGGGCTGGCGGTGATGGCGTCGCGCCCGCGTGCCGCCATGAGGGCGAGCGAGCCGTAGACGGCCAGTTGCACCAGCACCGTCAGCACGCCCATCACGAGCGCCTGCGGCCAGAGCGGGCCGAAGGCCGGCTTGAGGAATTGCGGATAGACCGCCAGCACGAAGAGCCAGGCCTTGGGATTGAGGATGCAGGTGAGGAGCCCCTGGCCGAAGATGGTGCCGAGAGATGCCGTCCGGCCGCCGTCCACCCTGTCGACGGTGACCGAACTGCGCACGAGCTTCAGCCCGATCCAGATCATATAGGCCGAGCCGAGCAGGATCATACTGGTGTAGAGGGTGGGCACCAGGCGGTTAAGCACCACAACTGCCATCATGCCGAACAATGTGTGGCAGGCGCCTCCCACCATGATGCCGAATGTGGCGGCGAGGCCGGCACGCCGGCCGCCGGTCAACGCATTGGCGAGGACGAAGATCATGTCCATGCCCGGCACGGCTACGATGCCGGCGAGCAGGATGAAGAAGACCCAGAGGTTTTCGCTGTAGCTCATGTCAGTTGGCTCGCACCTTGCGAGAGGCGTCCGACTAGGAATTCTCGCTTTTTCAAAGGATTGGAGCAGGCTATAGAGAAGGCCAACTGACAGGGTTGTGTCAGTTGTGAGAGGGCCTATGCGCAAGGCATCGCGGTTGTTCGAGATCATCCAGATCCTGCGCCTCGCCAGAAGGCCGGTGACGGCAGCCGCCATCGCCGAGGAACTGGAGGTGACGGTGCGCTCGATCTACCGGGACATCGGCGCGCTGCAGGCGATGCGCGTGCCGATCGAGGGCGAGCGCGGCATCGGCTATATCCTGCGTCCCGGCTTCGACCTGCCGCCGCTGATGTTTTCGATCGAGGAGATCGAGGCCGTGGTGCTCGGCCTCGCCTTGATCGAGCGCACGGGGGATGGCGAACTCATGGAAGCCTCCAGGCGCGCCGGCGCCAAGGTGGCGGCGGCCGTGCCTGCACCCCTGCGCCAGGCGCTCTCCTCGCGCACGCTTCACGCCTGGGGCAGCGCGGTGCCGACGCCGCAAGGGGTCGACCTCGCCCTCGTGCGCAGGACGATCCGCGACGAGGAAAAGCTGCTCATCGATTATCGCGACGAGCAGGGACGCGAGAGCCGGCGCACCATCCGGCCGTTGGCACTGATCTATTACTCGGAGGCCTTCGTAATCGTGGCCTGGTGCGAATTGCGTGAGGCCCTTCGCAACTTCCGGGCCGACCGGGTGCAAAGCTGCGGGCCGACTGGCGTCCATTTCCGCAACGAGGGCGACCGGTTGCGCGAGCAGTGGATCGCGGGCTGGGAGAGCAACTAGGGGCGGGGTGGCAAGCTCCTCAGTTCGGACGAGGACACATCTGAAGCGGCACAACCCGCACCGACACGTTCTCGGCCGCGACCAGTTCATCGTCGAGCGCCTTGATCGTCATCTTGCCCACGATATTGTCCGCCGACTGCTGATACGCGCGATTGATGATGCCGCGCGCCGTCTTGAATTTCAGGACCGCCGCCGCGGTCGATGGTCCGTAGCGACCCGCCCGCAATTCCGCCGCATCGATGTCGAGGCCGTCGAGGAAGATGACGGCCGACTGAACCTTGGCGACATGCTCGCCCTGCGCACCGATGGTGAGATGAGCGGAGTCGTCGACGAGGCAGGCCTCCAGCTTGGGATCTCCGGCAAACGTGCGAGAAGTAAGCGCCATCTTGTGTCTCCCGCCCTGTTCCGGGCTCTAGATGGTGATCACCAGTTCCTGCGTGATGCCACGCAAGTTGAGCTGCATCAGCTCGATCTGCACCCTGTTCATCCGCAGTGATCGCATGAAGGTGAACGGGAACATCAGCGTGCGCAGGAAGAATGGAAACGCATCCGGATCCGGTTCCCGCTTCTGGCGTTCGGATTCGGGGATATCCGCCCTGGTCACCACTTCTGGGAGATGATGCAGGCCGAGAAAGTGACCCATCTCATGCGCCGTCGTGGAAGTGAGGTTGGGCAGTTCGTCGAAAGCGATCGAACTGATGAGGAGCAGGCTGATCCGGCTGTCGTCGCTCGCCCGCCTAAGCTCCTGGTAGCGTCCGACGAGGCCGGTGTCCTGGCCCTGCACGGTCATCGGCACTGGCAGCACGATAATCACCGCGTCCACGGACTGCAGGACGCCCGGGTGAGCTTCCTCAAATTTTTCGATCAGATGGCGGTTGGCCTCGGGCGTAAGGACCTCGAAACCTCCCCGCATGGGAACGTCGAGGGTCACCCTGCGGATATCCGCTCCTGTCTTGGCGGCATCGATGTTCTCGACCGTCAGCGCCGCCTGCGACTCGAAAGCGTCATTGATCTCCCTGAACATGGACGTGAAATCGATACGGCGGTTGGAGTCCTGGTTGATGCGGTCGAAGACGTAGCAGGTCGCAAATTGCTTGTGCTTGCGCGGGTGCACGGCGATCTCCAGCGTGTATTTGGCGCCGGGCATGATCTCCGCATCGTCTCGCTGGTCGCGGCCCTTCAGGAACGTCCTGCCAGCGGCAAGGCCATGCAGGGAAAACGTCACGAAGGAGTTGGCAGGAAGCGCCATGCGCGTGACCAGCGTTCCAGGGCCGGGAAAGGGCACCGGGCTGATATTCGGCACGGTCTGGCGGACAATCTTGAAGTCCGACATCTTGCAGATCCCCGGGTTGCTGATCTCGATCAACGACTTGAAGTCGAAGGTGCGCACCCCCATCGGCCGCTCGCGGTTCAACTCGATGAATTGGTAGGGGACATCAGGGTCGAACCCATCCGTCGGCAGCCGTGGTCCCAGAATGCTTTTCGCGATGTTGGACATGAGACTTCCTGGCCGTTGTTGTTTGAGACCCTGACCGATCGAGCAAAGCAGTGCCTCCGCAGGATAACCCCGACGCCTCTGAGGTCAGATATACTCGCATAGGAAGCAGATGGCAGCTTATAGACGGTATACGCGCGAGTAAACCGTCCCGAACAATACTGTTTCGCCTGTCTACGGCAGACGCGCGATATGCGGTTTGATGCCCCGGGTGACGCGCTCGCGGCTCAATGCAGGGCCGCAGGTTTCGGGTTGCCTGACTCGCCATGCTATGGTCGGCTCACGCTCAGTGAAAAGGTTGGAGACTTTGCATGACAGGCCAAATCCGCGTCGGTATCGGCGGCTGGACCTTCGAACCCTGGCGCGGCACCTTCTATCCGGGGGATCTTGCCCAGAAGCGCGAACTCGAACATGCCAGCCGACAGGTCACCGCGATCGAGATCAACGGCACCTATTACGGCTCGCAGAAGCCGGAAAGTTTCGCAAAATGGCATGACGAGACGCCCGATGATTTCGTCTTCTCGATGAAGGCCACGCGCTTTGCCACCAACAAGAAGGTGTTGTCGGAGGCGGGCGAGTCCGTCGAGCGCTTCATCAAGAGCGGCATCACCGAGCTCAAGAGGAAGCTCGGCCCGATCAACTGGCAGTTCATGCCGACCAAAAAATTCGATCCGGCCGATTTCGAGGGCTTCCTCAAGCTGCTGCCCAAGAGCCATGACGGCCATGCCCTGCGCCATGTCGTGGAGGTCCGGCACGACAGTTTCAGGGTGCCGGAATTCATCGACCTCGTGCGCAGCTATGGCGTGGCCGTCGTCTATACCGACAAGCCGGATTTCCCGTCTATCCCGGATGTCACGGCACCCTTTATCTACGCTCGTCTACAGAATGCCTCGGAGGAGGAGGAAACCGGCTATTCCGCCGAAGCGATCGCCAAATGGGCGGAGCGCGCCAAGCTCTGGGCCAAGGGCGGCGAGCCCGACGATCTCGGGCGTGTGGGGAGCCCCGCCAAGGCAGCGGATGGGCGCGACGTCTTCATTTTCATGATCAACGGCTTCAAGCCCAAGGCGCCGACGGCGGCGAAGACGCTGATCGGTAAACTCGGCTGAGCTATGCAGGATCTCTTCGGCCATGCCGGTATCGTCAAGCCTGCCCGGCAGACGATCGCCGAGGGCGCCATGCTGCTGCGTGGCCGGGCCCTGGCGACGGAAGCCGGTCTACTCGCCGCGCTCGACGCCGTGGCATTAGCCGCCCCCTTCCGGCACATGGTGACGCCGGGCGGCTTCACCATGTCGGTGGCGATGACCAATTGCGGCGCGGCTGGCTGGGTTACCGACCGACGCGGCTATCGCTATCAAAGCGAGGATCCGCTGAGTGGCAAGCCTTGGCCCGCCATGCCTGAAATCTTCTTCCGTCTCGCTACTGAGGCGGCTGCAGAAGCCGGATTTCCCGGCTTTGCGCCCGATGCCTGCCTGATCAATCGCTACGAGCCTGGCGCGAAGATGTCGCTGCACCAGGACAAGGACGAGAAGGATTTCGGCCAGCCCATCGTCTCGGTGTCGCTCGGCCTGCCGGCGACGTTCCAGTTCGGCGGCCTCTCGCGCGGCGACAAGACGATGAAGGTCGCGCTGGAGCATGGCGATGTCGTGGCCTGGGGCGGCGCGGCAAGGCTGGCCTATCATGGGGTGCTGCCATTGAAGGATGGGGAACATCCGCTATTGGGGCGGAAACGGATCAACCTGACGTTCCGGCGGGTGTAGCGGGTTTTCCCGGGTGCGCGGTCGTCCCGTCCGCTCTTGGAAGTGCCACGTATATTGCAGACGAAGATGCGGACGGGACGTCCGCGCACCCGGGAAGGGCTTTCAAGCTTAACCCCTCGCCGCGAACTCCTTCGTCACCCAGTCGATGAAGACCCTGACGCGCGGCGAAAGCTGGCGGCTGTGGGGGTAGAGCAGGGATACCGGTGTCGGCGTCGGTGGGTAATCCTTCAGGACCTCCACCAGAGTGCCCGCCTCGAAATAGGGACCGAGGCGATAGCGTGGCACCTGGATCAGGCCGAGGCCGGCGAGCGCGGCGCCGAACAGCGTCTCGGCGCCGGCCACTGTGACAGGCGTCGGCAAGGTAATGTTCCTGATCGCACCATCCACCTGCAATTCGAGCGGAATGACGCTGCCCGTCGCCGAGGAGACGAAGCCGATCATGCGATGGCCTACGAGATCGTCCGGTGTCTTCGGCGTGCCGAAGCGGGCGAGATAGGCCGGACTCGCGCAAGTTACCTCCGGCAGCATCGCGACCCGGCGGGCGACCATCGATGAGTCGTGGAGATCACCGACCCTGAGCACGCAGTCGATACCCTCGCGCACCAGATCGACGAAGCGGTCGCCCTCGCTGATATGGAGCTGCAGGTCGGGATAGCGTGCCAGGAAGTCCGGCAGGCCCGGCAGTACGAAGAAACGTGCCAGCGTGCCGTGGACATCGATCCGCAGCAGGCCCCGTGGTTTGGCGTCCGAGAAGGCGGCCTCGGCATCCTCGATATCGGCGAGGATCGCGGTGCAGCGCCGGTAATAGGCTTCCCCGTCCAGTGTCGGGCTGACATGGCGCGTGGTGCGCTGGAGCAGGCGCACGCCGAGCCGCGCCTCGATCTGCTGTACCGCCTCCGTCACCGTCGAGCGCGGCAGGCCGAGATCCTGCGCGGCCAAGGTAAAGCTGCGGCGCTCGACGATGCGCGTGAACACCCGGAGGGCCTCGAAGCGATCCATTATTCCCATTTTTCGAATAGTGATGCCGGATAATGGATGATTATCCGCTCCAGGGAAAGAGAGATAGTCCATTCCATCGAGCACGGCTTGAAACAAGGAGAACGGACATGAACACGACTTCGAACAAGGTAGCTATCGTTACCGGTGCTTCCCGCGGCATCGGCGCGGCTGTTGCCGAGCGGCTCGCCAAGGATGGTTTCACGGTCGTCATCAACTATGCCGGGAGCGCCGACCTCGCTGAGGCGCTGGTGCGCAAGATCGAGGGCGCCGGCGGCCGGGCGCTCGCTGCGCAGGCCGATGTCAGCGATCCAGCCGCGGTAAGGCATATGTTCGATGCGGCCGAGGCGGCTTTCGGCGGTGTCGACGTGCTCGTCAACAATGCCGGCGTGATGACGCTGTCGCCCATTGGCGAGACCGACGACACCACCTTCGACCGCCAGGTCGCCATCAACCTCAAGGGCAGCTTCAACACCCTGCGGGAGGCGGCCAAGCGCCTGCGTCCGGGCGGCCGCATCATCAATTTCTCTTCCAGCGTGGTCGGCCTTCTGCAGCCGGGTTATGGCGTCTATGCCGCCACCAAGGCGGCTGTCGAAGCCATCACTTCCGTGCTCGCCAAGGAACTGCGCGGCCGTACCATCACGGTGAACTCGGTCGCCCCCGGCCCGACGGCCACCGATCTCTTCCTCAATGGCAAGTCGCCCGAGCTCGTCGACCGCCTCGCCAAGCTGGCACCGCTGGAGCGCCTCGGACAGCCGGAGGACATCGCCGCTTCCGTCGCCTTCCTCGCCGGCCCGGACGGGGCCTGGATCAACGGCCAGACCCTGCGCGCCAACGGCGGGATCATTTGATTGGGAGCGCGGACATCCTGTCCATCGGCGCTACCTTTGCGAGGAGAAGCGCACCAAACGCGGAGTGGCAGTCTCCGACTGCCATCTTCCTTAGCAGCAGACGCATCGCTTCCAAGATTGTCGATCGGAGATCGACACTCCAATCCTGCGCCTAATCCCGCAGAGTTGTCACTTGTAGACCTTCCCTCCGCTCCCCTCTCCCTCAAGGGGGAAGGGAGATCCCATTACCGCACCCTTCGCATACCAATCCCTCCTAATGTCTTCGCTTCAAGGAATTCCCCCATGTCCCAGATCATGCTCATTACCGGCGCATCCAGCGGCTTCGGCGCCCTTGCCGCGCGCGCTCTCGCCGATGCCGGCCACACGGTCTATGCCAGCATGCGCGAGACCACGGGCCGAAATGCGCCGCAGGTCGATGCGGTCAAGGCCTATGCCGCCGAGCACAGTGTCAATCTGCGCAGTATCGAGCTCGATGTCGCCTCGCAGGCGTCCGCCGATGCCGCCGTTGCGCAGATCGTCGCCGAAAATGGCCGCCTCGACGTCGTCATTCACAATGCCGGCCACATGACCTTCGGCCCGGCCGAGGCCTTCACGCCCGAGCAGTTCGCCGAGCTCTATGACGTCAATGTGCTCAGCACCCAGCGCGTCAATCGCGCCGCACTGCCCCAGTTGCGCAAGCAGGGCAGGGCGCTGATGGTATGGGTGTCTTCTTCCAGCAGCCGCGGCGGCACGCCGCCTTATCTCGCGCCCTATTTCGCCGCCAAGGCCGCCATGGATTCATTGGCGGTCAGCTATGCCGGCGAGCTCGCCCGCTGGGGCATCGAGACCTCGATCATCGTGCCCGGCGCCTTCACCAAGGGCACCAATCACTTTGTCCATGCCGGCTCCCCCGCCGACAAGGCGCGTGAGGCCGAGTACAGGGCCGGGCCGACGGGCAGCATTCCCGAGGTGGCGCTCAAGGGCCTCGCCTCGCTGGAACCGGCCGACGCCGATGTCGGAGCGGTGGCCGAGGCGATCGTCAAGGTTGTCGACATGCCCTTCGGCAAGCGTTCCTTCCGGGTGCATATCGACCCTTCGCAGGATGGCGCCGAAATCGTCAATGGCGTAGCCGATCGTGTGCGGGCGGAACTGCTGCGCCGCATAGGCCTGGAGGATGTACTGAAGCCGGCGATGTGACGGTAGGCCAATCCGGGATCAACCCATCATCGATCGAAAACAACGGAGAGGGCCGACCATCACGGTTCGGCCCACTTCGATACGGTGGAACCTTCCATCGCGGACAGGCGTTAAGACCCCGACAACAGCCCGTTTTCGCAGCGCCGACATGCGGCGAACATGTTTCAAACGGGCGAGGACCAACCTTCAGCCTATGGAGCGTTGCATGCCCAACACGAAAGTCGTGAAGCCGGAAGGTGAAGTCAGACGCGCCTCTCGCGCCAAGCCACAGCGGCGCAAACGCAGCGAGTCCGGCAATGTCCGTCATTCGACGAAGAAGTGGTCTCGTGCCGTCGCCGAGAAGAGCGATGCGCTCGATCTCGAGAAGGGCGTATTCACCTCCGACAGTCCGGAAAAGATCGCCAAATCCCTCAAGCATTCGGCGGAGGTGAGTCGCCGCCGCAAGGCCGATCCGTTCCGTTCTGCCCTGTCGATGCTTACCTTCTACATCAATCGCGCTGGCAAGAAGCTGTCAACGGGCCGCCGCCGCACGCTGATGGCCGCCAAGGGCAAATTGCGCCAACTTTCCGAGCGTAGGCGCAAGCCTTCCGTCAAACGCGTTCAATGAAGGAGCAGTCCCATGCCGCGGGGAGACAAGTCGAAATATACCGACAAGCAGGAACGCAAGGCCGAGCATATTGCCGAGAGTTATGAGGAGCGCGGTGTCTCCGAAAAGGAGGCCGAACGTCGCGCCTGGGCCACCGTCAACAAGGACGATGGCGGCGGCAAGGAGCCGGGCGGCTCGGGCAGGGGCAAGAATACCGGCCATCCCGCTGCCCATGAGGGCGGTGAGAAAGGCGGTGCCACTTCGGCCCGCCGTTCGGCGCTGGCTCGCTCCGCCGCGGCCAAGAAAGCTGCGGCGACGCGCAAGCGCCATGCCGAGCATCACACGCATTCCTGACGCACGGTTCTCGCAAGGGGCCGGCGAGGCGTGACCATCCGTGCCGATGGGGCTCCAACCTGGTTGGGATGAATCGGTCTGCGCCTTCTCGTCATCTTGGCTGGGTCCAGCGGCGCTGGCTTTTGCTTGGAGGCATTACAGCAAGGCGGGTCTGAAGACCCGCCGCCGATATTTGCGGGCTTACCCGGAGCCTGTCACGCCGGCGGAAGTTCGGTGCGCTCGGTTTCGGTCTTGAGATTGGCGAGGCCCTGCTCGAAGTCCTTGCCGATCATATGATCCATGTTCATGAACAGGCCCATCAGCTTGGCGATAAAGGGCGACTGGCCTTGCATGGCCCAGGTCACGCGCGTGGCGGTGCCTTCCGGCATCATGGTGAAGTCGACCTTGTTGGTGGCTCGGAACGGTTTGATGAAATCGAGATTGATGGCGACGCGTGACGGTTGCTGCGCGTCGGCGATTTCCATGCGCCCCTTGCCGGCCTTGCCATTGCCCTCCCACGCATAGACGGCGCCTTTGCCGCTCCTGGCTCCGCTGTAGTCGCGCTGCAGGTTGGGGTCGAGCTTCTCATAAGGCGACCAGCGTCGCCATTGGTGGAAGTCGTTGATGAGGGTGAAGATCCGTTCGGGCGGCGCTTGGATCGTCAGCGAGCGCTCGACGCGGAAACTGTCCGGCCGGGTGGCGGCATAAGCGGCCACGGCCGCAACGATGAGCACGACGAGGAGCAGGAGAATGGTCATGGCCATTTTTGTCTTTCCGGTTCAAGCTGTTGGTGCGCGGTCTGAGGAACGGTCGTCATCCTCCTGACGAGGCTTGCTTTTCAGTTCGGAAGCTTGCTCTCGCTCTCGGCCTTCAAGCGGTCGATATTCTGCCTGATATGGTCCGCTTCGGCCGGGGTGTTTGCAAGGGCGATGGCCTGGTCGAAGGCGCAATGCGCCTCCCTGGCCCGGCCGAGCTTGAGAAGAAGCGCGCCCCTGAGGCCGTAGAAATAGAAGTAGCCGGAGAGGCGGTTTTCGAGGGGCTCGATCATGGCGAGCGCTGCCTCCGGACCTTTTGTCTTGGAGACGGCAACAGCCCGGTTGAGCGTCACCACCGGCGAGGGCTGGATCTCCTCCAGCAGGGAATAGAGGAAGTCCATCTGCCGCCAATTGGTGTCGTCGGGCGTGGCGGCGCGGGCGTGCACGGCCGCGATGGCAGCCTGGATCTGGTAGCTGCCGGCCTGGTGGTGGCGGGCGGATTTGTCGATCAGCGCGAGACCCTCGGCAATCATCTGGCGGTTCCACAGACGGCGGTCCTGGTCCTCCAGGAGGATGAGCTGGCGGTTGGCGTCGAAGCGCGCCGGTGAGCGCGAATGCTGGAGCAGGATAAGGGCGGTCAGGCCCATGATCTCGGGCTCGCTCGGGAAGAGGCGCAGCAACAGGCGCGCTAGGCGGATCGCCTCGTCGCAAAGCTGGACACGGGTGCCATCGCTTTCCCCACCGCCTGAGTACCCCTCGTTGAAGATGAGATAGACCATGGCGGTGACGACCGCGAGTCGCTCCGAGCGCTCCACCGCGCCTGGCGTCTCGAAGGGCAGGTCGGCCTTGGCAATGCGGGCCTTGGCGCGCGTGATGCGCTGCTCCATCGCCGCCTCGCCGACCAGGAAGGCGCGGGCGATCTGCTTGACGGTGAGGCCGCAGACGATCCGCAACGCCAGCGCGATCTGCTGGGTGGCCGGCAGCTCGGGGTGGCAGCAGATGAAGAGCAGCCGCAGGATGTCGTCGCGATAGTGCTGGCCGTCGAGCCGATCGGCGAGGGCGGTCTCTGCATCCTCAAGATCGGAGATCTGGTCCTCGTCCGGCAGTGCCTCCTGCTTCTTCTCGCGGCGCTTGGCATCGATGCCGGAATTGCGCCCGGCGAAGATCAGCCAGGCCGTGGGATCGCGCGGGGGCCCGTTCGTCGGCCAGGCCCTGATCGCCCTCAGGCAGGCTTCCTGGTAGGCTTCCTCCGCGGTGTCGAGATCGCGAAAATAGCGTAGCAGCGCGCCCATCGCCTGCGGCCGGGCGGTGATCAGCGCGGTATTGATCCAGGCCGCGTCCGTCATGTAGTGAGGACCCCCGGGTGGAAGACTGAGAGCGGCCGGATTTCATAGGAGCCGATGCTCGGATTGGCCTTGGCAAGTTCGCGGGCGACGTCGAGAGCCTCTTCCAGATCCGTGCAATCGACCACATAGAAGCCGAGCAGCTGCTCCTTGGTCTCCGCGAAGGGGCCGTCGATAACCAGGGGCTCGCCGCCCGTCTTGCGCAGGGTCGTCGCGGCAGTGGTCGGCAGAAGACGCACCACCGGGCCGAGCTTGCCGGCCTTGGCGACCTTTTCATGGACCTTCAGGAGACTCGCCATCACGGCATCGTCCTCTTCCTTGGTCCAGGCACCGACAACGTCTTCGTAATTGTAGCAAAGGATGGTGTAGAGCATGTCGAGCTTCCCTCTTGAGCCAAGGACGAATGAGGCAAGAGGTAGCCGACATGGGGGAGGAGCACAATTTTTGCGAGATGGCGCGGTTCGGTGTCTTGACCACGCAGTTTTCCGGCAGACGAAATGAGGCTTTAGGCCGTCTCGTCAGTTCTGATAGGATGGAGTTTGAGGACGGGGATGCAGCGTATGAGACCTTCAGAAGTTTTACGGAGAAAGAGAGTGGCGGTATGCGCCGCGATCGGCCGACACCGGGTGGCCAATCCTCGGGTGTTCGGGTCCGTTCTCCACGGCACCGATCGTGAAGGTGGCGATTTGGATATTTTGATTGATGCGCTGCCTGGTGCGACCTTATTCGATCTCGGCGGCTTGCAAGTGGAACTGGAGGATTTGCTGGGGGTCCGTGTGGACCTGCGGACACCCGGCGACCTGCCTCAGCCGCTCAGGGAAAAGGTACTGTTGGAAGCTCGCCCTCTATGAACGAGAAGGGGTCGCGCCTGGAAGACTATCTCGCTAACATGGAGATAGCATCCCTTGATGCGTGCTCTTTTGTGGAAGGAATGAGCAAGGCGGAGTTTCTCTCCGATAAGAAGACGCAGAACGCCGTTGTTATGAGCCTTGTTATCATTGGCGAGGCTGCTTCTCGTATTACTGAGGTGGCTCCCGATTTCATCGAAGAGCACACTCATGTCCCATGGCGGGCGATGAGAGGTATGCGCAACCGAATTACGCATGGCTATTTTGGCACGGATTTCGTGTTGGTTTGGGAAACCGTCCAGAGCGCGCTCCCCGAATTGATCAACCAACTGCCCGCTCAGAAGGCTGCCGCGAGGAAATTCTAGAGGAAGGGCTGGCCCGCCGTCACCGCCCGCTCACCACGCCGCTCGCCAGCACGGCGGCCGAGGCGCGGTTCTCGACGCCAAGCTTCACGTAGATCTGCTCCAGGTGCTTGTTCACCGTGCGTGGCGAGAGGCCGAGGATGTCGCCGATGTCCCGGTTGGATTTGCCGCGGGCTATCCATACCAACACTTCCGCCTCGCGCTGGGTGAGGGCGAAACGGGCACGCAACTGGTCGGCTTCGCTCGTCGCCTGGTCGACCGAGAGGCGGAAGAGGAACTCGTCGGAAGAGGTCTGGCCCATGAAGGAGAGCTGCAGGCCCTGCGCCGCATGCACCGTGCCGCTGGCCCGCGCCGCCTCCATGAGGGCGTGGGGCAGCCGCACCTGGCCTTCAGGTGGCGGGAAGGCATCGGCGAGCAGGCGCTGGGCCTGCGGCGTCGACCACAGGATGTCCCCGCTACGCGTCACAGCGAATAGGAAGCGGCCGGTGGCGTCGAGCGCGGCATAGGCACTCTGGGAGGCGCGGGCATTGGCAAGATGCACGCGGATGCGCGCGATCAGTTCCTCGATATTGATCGGCTTGGTGAGATAGTCGACGCCGCCGGCCTCGAGCCCTCGCACGATATGCTCGGTTTCGCTGAGGCCGGTCATGAAGATCACCGGCACGCCGGCGATGGCGGCCGTCGCCTTGATGTGGCGGCAGGTTTCGAAACCGTCCATCTCCGGCATCACGGCATCGAGCAGGATGATATCGGGGGTGATGCGGCCGGCAATGGCAAGAGCCTGGCTGCCGGAGGTTGCGGCCAGCACGGTGAAGCCAGCGGGCTCCAGCGCGTCCGTCAGCATCGCCAGGGCATCCGGCGCATCGTCGACGACAAGGACGATATTGCGGGCGCTGATCTCACTCATGGGCGGTCCATCGCCTCCAGCGTCGCCGTATAACGCTCGAAATCGAAATTGCGCAGATGGACCCGGATGGCGTCGATGAAGGGCTGCGCCGTCGGATCGGTTTCGAGTTGCGACAGCTTCGCCTCGATGCCGCGGACATAGCCGATGCGACCGAGTTCAAGCAATTCCTCGACGTGGCGGGTGCCCGGGCTGACCAGGGCTGGCGTTTCATTCGTTAAGGTATTTCCGGCTATACCATCGGTAAGCCATTGCAAACGCATCAGAAGGCTAATGCGTTCCAGAAGTTGTGCGAGGTCGAAGGGCTTGGGCAGCATGCCGTCATGGGCATCGTTCTCGCCGGGCGCCGGCATGGATTCACCGACATTGGCGGAAACCATGAGGATGGGCGCCGTCACCCCTGCCGTTTCACGCAGCGTGCGGGCGAGGTCCCAGCCACTCATGCCGGGCATGGAGATGTCGAGAATGAAGAGATCCGGCGCGGCATGCTCCGTGAGAGCCAGACAGGTCGGCCCATCGCGTGCGGTGAGCACGCCGAAGCCGAGCGGCTCCAGGATGGCGCGCATGAGTTCCTGATGGTCGGCATCGTCGTCGACCACCAGGATGGTGCGCCGCCGCCCCGCATAGCCGCTGATGTTGACAGTAGCCGGCGGGGAAACCGAGGCGACTGTGGAGAGCATCATGCGGACCCGGAAGGTCGAGCCTTGCCCCGGCGTGCTGGTCACCGAGATCTCGCCTCCCATGATCTGCACCAGGAGCTTGGTGATGGTGAGGCCGAGGCCGAGACCCGGCTGCACGTTCGGGCCGAGGCCACTCTCATGGCTGCCACGCTCGAAGGGCTCGAAGATGCGGTCGAGCTCCGAAGCGGGGATGCCGCTGCCGCTGTCCTCCACGGTGAAGGTGGCGATCTGGCTGCGATAGCCGACCTTCAGCGTCACGCCGCCAGTTTGCGTGAACTTGATGGCATTCGAGAGCAGGTTGATCAGGATCTGGCGCAGGCGCTTCTCGTCTGCTCGCACGGTATCGGGCAAGGCATCGGGCCGCTCGAAGCGGAAGGCAAGGCGCTTGGCTTCGGCCTGCAGGCGGAACATGTCGACCAGCTGGTCCAGGAAATCGTTGAAGCGCACGTCGTTGCGCTGCAGCTGGAGTCGCCCGGCCTCGATCTTGGAGATGTCGAGCAGCCCGTCGATCAGGCCGGAGAGATGCTCGGCGCTGCGCCGGATCACGCGCACGCCGCCCTGGCGGTTGGTGGGAATGGTGTCGTCGCGCTCCAGGATCTGGGCATAGCCGAGCACGGCGTTGAGGGGGGTACGCAGTTCATGGCTGAGGCCGACGACATAGCGGCTCTTGGCGAGGTTGGCGGCTTCGGCGACGTCCTTGGCCCGCTGCAGGGCGGCATCGGTGCGCCGGTGGGCTTCGATCTCCTTGAGAAGCAGCGTGGTCTGGCGGGCGGATTCCTCCTGCGCCACCCTGCGGCTCTCGTGGGCCAGCACGAAGAACCAGGCGATCACGCCGGAAACGATCAGCAGGATGAAGAAGGAAACCCAGAGGGCATCGTCGATTGCCTCCGTGCGAACCCCGCCATAGCCTGAGGCCTGGAAGGAAATCAGGTAAAGGACGAGCCCTATCACGCTGACGAACAAAGAAAATGTGCCGGTGAATTGGACTATGCGCGGGCTGAGGCGGCTGGAGATGAAGGAGGGCAGCGTGACCTCGATCGCCCGGGTCAGCTGGGCCTGCATGCGGGCATTGGGCTTGCACAGGTCGTGGCAGCGGGCATCGAGCGAGCAGCATAGCGAGCAGATCGGCCCGGAATAGGCCGGACAATGAGCCATGTCCTCCGGCTCGAACGCCAGCTCGCAGATCGAGCAGGTGATCTCGCTGCGCAGCTTCCAGGAGGCGCGAGGCTTGCGGGCGAGGTAATATCTGCCCCGCGTCAGCGCTGCGATGGCAGGGGCGGTGACCAGGGCGACGCCCAGAGCGACGAAGGGGGCGAGCGCCTTGGGCACCTCGCCGAATAGTCCGGCGGCAGCGAGCAGGGCGCAGAGGACGGCGATCGCCATCGATCCCGTGCCCACCGGATTGATGTCGTAGAGATGGGCGCGCTTGAACTCGATACCCTCCGGCGAGAGGCCGAGCGGCTTGTTGATGGCAAGATCCGCCACGATGGCGCCGAGCCAGGCCACCGCCACCACGGCGAACAGGCCGAGGATCTGCTCCAGTGCCTTGTAGATGCCGAGTTCCATCAGCAGCAGGGCGATGGCGACATTGAAGACCAGCCAGACGACTCGGCCAGGATGGGAATGGGTGAGGCGCGAAAAGAAGTTCGACCAGGCTAGCGAGCCGGCATAGGCGTTCATCACATTGATCTTGAGCTGCGAGACCACCACGAAGGCGGCCGTCATTGCCGTTGCCGCATAGGGCCAGGGCAGGGCATAGCCGAAGGCAATCTGGTACATCTGCGCCGGCTCCGAGGCATGCTCGGGAGCGATGCCCTGGCCAAGCACCAGCACGGCGAGGAAGGAGCCGAACAGTAGTTTAGGCGCGCCGAGCACGATCCAGCCAGGCCCTGCTGCCAGCAGCGAGAACGCCCAGGCGAAGCGCGAGCCCGGTCTGGGGGCAGGCAGGAACCGCAGCACGTCGACCTGTTCGCCGATCTGCGGCATCAACGCCAGGATCACCGAGGCGGCACCGCCGAATTTCAGGATGTCGAGAGCGTTATTGCCATCATTCAAACCCGGGAAGTTCAGCCAGCGCGTGATCGAGCCGGGATCGCTCGCCAGGATGAAGCCGACAGGGAGGATGTTGAGGACGATCCAGAGCGGCTGGGTGAGAAGCTGGAAGCGACTGATCCAGGTGATGCCGTGGGTCACCAGCGGGATCACCGCGACGGCGCTGATGATGTAGCCGATGGCGAGCGGGATGCCGAAGCACAGCTGCAGCGCCGTCGTCATGATCGAGGCTTCGATGGCGAAGAGGATGAAGGTGAAGGTGGCGTAGATCAACGAGGTGATGGTCGAGCCGATATAGCCGAAGCCGGCGCCGCGGGTGAGCAGGTCGATGTCGACGCCATAGCGCGCGGCATAGCGGCTGATCGGCAGGGCGGTGGCGAAGAGCAGCACGCCCACCACCAGCGTCGCCACCAGCGTGTTGATGAAGCCGTAGGAGAGGGTGATTGCACCGCCGATGGCTTCCAGCGCCAGGAAGGAGATGGCGCCGATCGCCGTCTGCGCCACGCGGGGCGAAGACCATTTGCGCGCGCTCTTGGCGGTGAAGCGCAGAGCGTAATCTTCCAGTGTCTGGTTGGCCACCCAACGGTTATAGGCGCGCCGCACCGGCAGAATGCGTTGGCGGCCTGGCATGGGTGGCGGGTCTCCGGGGGTTGGGCTGGTCGATAGCTCTCGCTGTGCAAGGCCTGTGCCGGAAGGGCAGTATCGGTGTGCCGACTTCCAGGTCGGCTCTCTCTTCCCGGAATGTATGGTTTGCGTGCCGACCTGGAGGTCGGCACACCGAGTTCGTGCCTAATCTTTAGTCACGCCGCGCAAATTGGCAGCACTCACGCCCGAATACGTCAATCAACGTATATGCTGCAACGCACAAAGAGTGTGAACTCCCCGGATCGGCATCGCTGTTCGTGCCGTTCCATCCTTTACAACCCCGTCTCACCATCGAAATAAGGGGAGTTCGATGAACCATCCGGTGATCAACCGCCGTACCGCTCTGTTCAGCCTGGCGGGTGCCGTCAGTGCCCTGGCCCTTGGCACGAGGGGTGCCATGGCCGCCGACGAAACCATCAAGGTCGGTGTGCTCCATTCGCTCTCGGGCACCATGGCCATCAGCGAAACCACGCTGAAGGACGTCATGCTCATGCTCATCGAAGAGCAGAACAAGAAGGGCGGCGTGCTCGGCAAGAAGCTGGAGGCCGTGGTGGTGGATCCGGCTTCCAACTGGCCGCTCTTTGCTGAGAAGGCTCGCGAGCTGATCACCAAGGACAAATGCGTCGCCACCTTCGGCTGCTGGACCTCGGTGTCCCGCAAGTCGGTGCTGCCTGTCTTCGAGGAGCTGAACTCGATCCTGTTCTATCCCGTGCAGTTCGAGGGCGAGGAATCGTCCAAGAACATCTTCTACACGGGCGCCGCGCCGAACCAGCAGGCCATCCCCGCGGTCGACTATCTGATGGCGAACGAGGATGTGAAGCGCTGGGTGCTCGCCGGCACCGATTATGTCTATCCGCGCACCACCAACAAGATCCTGGAAGCCTATCTCAAGGCCAAGGGCGTGGCAGCCGAAGACATCATGATCAACTACACGCCATTCGGCCAGTCCGACTGGCAGACCATCGTCTCCGACATCAAGAAATTCGGTTCGGCCGGCAAGAAGACGGCCGTGGTCTCCACCATCAATGGCGACGCCAACGTGCCCTTCTACAAGGAACTCGGCAACCAGGGCATCAAGGCCACCGATATTCCGGTCGTCGCCTTCTCGGTAGGCGAGGAAGAACTGGCCGGCATGGACAAGAAGCCGCTCGTCGGCCATCTCGCCGCCTGGAACTACTTCATGTCGGTCGATACGCCCGAGAACAAGGCCTTCATCGACAAGTGGCATGCCTTCACCGGCAAGGCCGACCGCACCACGAACGACCCGATGGAAGCCCACTATATCGGCTTCAACATGTGGGTTGCGGCCGTCACCGCGGCTGGCACCACGGACTCCGAGGCGGTGCAGGAAGCCCTGCTCGGCATTTCCGTTCCCAATCTCTCGGGCGGTCTCTCCACCATGATGCCGAACCACTACATCACCAAGCCGGTGCTGATCGGAGAGATCCAGGAGGACGGCCAGTTCAACATCGTCCAGCAGTCGCCCATGGTGGTCGGCCGCGAGTGGTCCGACTATCTCGACGGCTCCAAGGACCTGATCGCCGACTGGCGCAAGCCGCTGGCCTGCGGAAACTTCAACATCAAGACCGGAAAATGCGGCGGCAAGGCTGCCTGACGCAGGGAGCGCGGACGTCCTCGTCCGCTCTTCTTCCCTCGTAGAGCGCTTCGTTTCCACGAGCGGACGGGGACGTCCGCGCTCCCAGGATAGTCGCACCATGCAAGCTTTTCTTCGCATCGCAGGCCTGGTCGTCGTGCTGCTCCTGGCCGGTCTCACTACCGCCTTCGCAGACGCCGCCGCCCAGTCGAAGCTCGCCTCGGAGAAGTTCGACGACATCGAAGCGGGTGTGAGCGCCCTCGCGACCTCCGGCGATCCCCAGGCCTCCGCCGTGATCGGCGCGCTTGCCGACGGAAAGCTCACCTATGATCCCGCCAGCAAGGCGCTCTATTACCAGAAGGGCTCCGATACGTTCGAAGGCACCAGCGGCGCCAAGGTTGCCGCGCCTCCGTCGGGGCTAAAGAAGGTCAAGGTCAACAATCGCATCCGCCGCGCCATCGAGGCCGCACAGGGCGCCCTGACGCTGATGGCGCCCGATCCGGCCGTGCGCCTGGCGGCAGCCAATGCCGTGTTCAAGTCCCGTGACGAGGCGGCCTTGCCGGCCATCGACAAAGCGCTCGCTGCCGAGACCGATACGGCCGTGAAGCAGGCCATGGAGCGGGCACGTGCGGCTGTCGTCTTTCTCTCTTCCACCGCTTCGGCCGCCGACCGCGTCAGCGCCGCCAACCTGATTGCCAGCAAGGGCGACCAGGACACGCTTGGCCTCCTTCAGTCCCTGCCCGATGATGCGTCCCAGGCGGTGAAGGATGCCGCCGCGGCCGGCGTGAAATCCATCAACGAGACTCTCATGCTGTGGAGCGGCGCGCAGAACCTCTGGTTCGGCCTTTCGCTCGCCTCGGTGCTGCTGCTCGCCGCCATTGGCCTGGCCATCACCTTCGGCGTGATGGGCGTCATCAACATGGCGCATGGCGAGATGGTGATGCTGGGCGCCTACACCACCTTCGTGGTGCAGGAACTGATCCGCAGCTTCGCGCCGGGCTTGTTCGATTATTCCATGCTGGTCGCCATCCCGCTCGCTTTCCTGGTGGCAGGGGCAGTGGGCGTGCTCATCGAGCGCACCATCATCCGCTGGCTCTATGGCCGGCCCCTGGAGACGCTGCTCGCGACCTGGGGTGTCAGCCTCGTGCTGCAGCAGGCTGTGCGCACCCTCTTCGGCCCGACCAACCAGGATGTCGGCGCGCCCTCCTTCATGACGGGCTCCTTTGCCCTCGGAGGGCTCGACATCACCTGGAACCGGCTCTGGATTGTCGTGTTCGCCGGCCTGGTTTTTGCGGCGCTGCTCCTGCTTCTGCGTTTCACCAGGTTCGGCCTGCAGATGCGCGCTGTCACCCAGAACCGCCGCATGGCCTCGGCCATGGGCATCCGCACCAATTGGGTCGACGCCTTCACCTTCGGCCTTGGCTCGGGCATCGCCGGCCTGGCGGGTGTGGCGCTGTCGCAGATCGACAACGTCTCTCCGAACCTCGGTACCGGCTACATCATCGACAGCTTCCTCGTCGTGGTGTTCGGCGGCGTCGGCAATCTCTGGGGAACGCTGGTGGGGGCGCTCACGCTCGGAGTCGCCAACAAGCTGCTGGAACCGTTCGCCGGCGCCGTCCTTGGCAAGATCGCCTTGCTGGTCCTCGTCATCCTCTTCATCCAGAAACGCCCGCGCGGCCTGTTTGCGCTCAAGGGCAGGGCGGTTGAAACATGATCACTGCCAGACTCCTCGCCGATCCTCGCGGCCTGATATTCCTGGCCGTCCTCGCGCTCCTCGCCGTGCTGGTGCCGGTCGGGCACCTGGCCATGCCCGAGACCTCGCCCTTCCACGTGCCCGACTGGGTGGTGGCGCTGCTCGGCAAATATCTGTGCTACGCGCTGCTCGCCCTCGCCCTCGACCTTGTCTGGGGTTATTGCGGCATCCTCTCGCTCGGCCATGGCGCCTTCTTCGCGCTCGGCGGCTACGCCATGGGCATGTACCTGATGCGCCAGATCGGCCCCCGTGGCCAGTATGGCAATCCGATCCTGCCGGACTTCATGGTCTTCCTGAACTGGAAGGAGCTGCCGCTCACCTGGTACGGCCTCAACTTCTTTCCCTATGCCTTGCTGATGGTCTTCCTGGTGCCGGGCCTGCTCGCCTTCCTGTTCGGCTGGCTCGCCTTCCGCTCACGCGTCACCGGGGTCTATCTCTCCATCATCACGCAGGCCATGACCTATGCCCTGATGCTGGCCTTCTTCCGCAATGACATGGGCTTTGGCGGCAATAACGGCCTCACCGATTTCAAGGACATCCTGGGCTACGACATCACCGCGGCGTCCACGCGCACGGTCCTGCTGGTGCTCACCATCATCGCACTGGCCCTCGGCTACCTGATCGCCCGTGCCATCGTAACCTCCAAGCTCGGTAAGGTGCTGCTGGCGGTGCGCGACGCCGAGAGCCGCACGAGGTTCCTCGGCTACCGCGTTGAGCAATATAAGCTCTTCGTCTTCGTGGTCTCGGCTTGCATGGCGGGCCTTGCCGGTGCGCTCTACGTGCCGCAGGTCGGCATCATCAATCCCGGCGAGTTCACCCCGGCCAATTCGATCGAGGTGGTGATCTGGGTGGCGGTCGGCGGACGCAGCACGCTGGTGGGCGCCGCCCTCGGCGCGGTGCTGGTCAACCTCGCCAAGACCATCTTCACCTCCGGCGTGTTCGCGCCCTATTGGCTGTTCGTGCTCGGCGGCCTGTTTGTGCTGGTGACCTTGTTCCTGCCCAAAGGCGTGATCGGCACGATCGGCCAATGGCAGGAGAGGCGGCGGGCGCTAAAGGCGGCGAGGCTTTCGGAGGCTGGGAGCGCGGACGTCTCGTCCGCTCTTCCTCGATAACAGACGACTCGTTTCCCAGAGCGGACAGGATGTCCGCGCTCCCAGGGGTTCCCATGAACGCACCCGTCAAACCCGATCCCTCAGCCCTCACCAGCGCGCTGCTCTATCTCGATGGCGTCGAGGTTTCCTTCGACGGCTACCGCGCGCTGCGCGGCCTGTCGCTTACGGTGGCGCCTGGCGAGATGCTGGCGATCATCGGCCCCAACGGCGCCGGCAAGACCACCATGATGGACGTCATCACCGGCAAGACCCGACCCGACAAGGGCGACGTTCTGTTCGAGGGCAAGATCGACCTCACCAAGCGCGACGAGGCCGACATCGCCCAGCTCGGCATCGGCCGCAAGTTCCAGAAGCCGACCGTGTTCGACAGCCAGAGCGTCGAGGACAACATCCTGCTGGCGCTGAAATCGAAGCGCGGCGTGATGGCGAACCTGTTCTGGGCCGCAACACCGGAGATCAGGCAGAAGGTGGATGAGGTACTGGAGACCATCCGCCTCACCAAGCTGCGCACGCGCCTCGCCGGCTCGCTTTCCCATGGCCAGAAGCAGTGGCTGGAGATCGGCATGCTCCTGGCGCAGGACCCAAAGCTCCTCCTGGTCGACGAGCCGGTCGCCGGCATGACGGATGCCGAGACGGCGCAGACTGCGATCCTGCTGAAACGCATCGCCGAGAGTCATTCGGTCGTGGTGGTCGAGCACGACATGCATTTCGTGCGCGACCTCGATGTGCGCGTCACCTGCCTGCACGAGGGCGCGGTGCTGGCCGAGGGCACGCTCGACCAGGTCAGCAACAACGACCGCGTCATCGAAGTCTATCTGGGGCGGTGAGGATGCATCGTCATTGCGAGCGTAGCGAAGCAATCCAGAGGGTGAAGGGCGGCGTCCTCGGGCCCCTGGATTGCCGCGTCGCTGCGCTCCTCGCAATGACGGGGTGCTCGTCGCGTCCATCGGGAGAATGCCAGTCATGCTCGAAGTAACCGACATCGACCTCCACTACGGCGCGGCGCAGGCGCTGCGTTCCGTCTCCATAAAGGCTGCGCCGGGGCGGGTAACCTGCGTGCTCGGCCGCAATGGCGTCGGCAAATCTTCGCTGTTGCGGGCGCTGGTCGGCCACCAGCCGATCAGCAAGGGGCGAATCCGCTGGAACGGCGCTGATCTTACCGCGCTCAGTGCCTCGGATCGCGCCCGGCGCGGGGTCGGCTATGTGCCGCAAGGGCGCGAGATCTTTGCACTTCTTTCGGTGGAGGAGAACCTCAAGACCGGTTTCGCGCCGCTCAAGAGGGCCGATTGCTATATCCCCGAGGACGTCTTCTCACTCTTCCCCGTGCTCAAGGACATGCTGCGCCGGCGCGGCGGGGACCTCTCAGGCGGCCAGCAGCAGCAACTCGCCATCGGCCGGGCCCTGGTGACGCGGCCTTCGCTCCTCGTGCTCGACGAGCCCACGGAAGGCATCCAGCCCTCGATCATCAAGGATATCGGCCGCGCCATCCAATATCTGCGCGAGAAGGGCAACATAGCCATCGTGCTGGTGGAGCAATATTTCGACTTCGCCCGCGAACTCGCCGACGATTTCTATGTGATGGACCGCGGCGAGGTGGTGATGTCGGGCACCCGCGAGAGCATGGTGGAGAACGAGGTGCGCAAGCGCATGTCGGTGTGAGCGGGGCTAGGCCAAACAAAATGGGCGCATGGCGAGCCTCCCCCACGAAGCTGGGGGAGGTGGCACGACGAAGTCGTGACGGAGGGGGTGTGGGCGGAGTGCGGCTCTGAGAACGTGACCTGTGTTCCCCGCGCCCTATCCTGACCACACCCCCTCCGACCTCACTTCGTTCGGCCACCTCCCCCAGCTTCGTGGGGGAGGCTTGGCGTGGCGCCCTCGATCACGAGCTCTCACCCGAATAGCGTAAGCTGCTCCGGCTTATCCGTCTTCCTCGCCTGCTTGTCTTCGACCAGCGGCTTCAGCATCGCGGCGATGCGTCTTGCGAGCCCTGGCTGGTCGGCCTCGGCCAGCGGGGCACTGCCGACGACGTTGCGGATGAGATCGAAGCCGGCGATGAGCGCCAGGAACAGGGCGGCACGCTCGCCGGTATCCCGCCCTCCGAGCATGGCGGCGAGCGGGCGCTCGAACTGGCCGGCAAGCGCTTCGCTTAGGATGGCGGCGGCACGTGGGTTGGAGGCCGAATGCAGCATCAGGCGGAAGGGATCGGGTTTGTCGTCACTCGCCTTGCCGACCATCGCCTGCGCCACCCGATCGGCGATGGAGGCGGCGTCGCCGCTGAACAGGCTGGTATCGGCAAAGGTGATTTTCACCGCCTCGACGAACATCTCTTCCTTCGAGCCGAAATAGCGGTTGACCAGGATGGCGGTGACGCCGGCCTCTCCGGCGATCTCGCGCAGGCCGACGCCGTCATAGCCGGCCCTCGAAAAGGCGACGAGTGCCGACTGGAGGATCGCCTCGCGCGTCGCCGCCGCATTGCGTGGACGCCTGGGCGCGGCAGCCGCCCTCGATCGGGTGGCGACCCTGGACTTGCGGACCGCGATTTTCTTCTGGGCCATGGCGTGCCTGAGTGGACCTTGGATGGCGGAGGAGTATACGGGCGTAAAAATCCGTGCAAGCGAAGTAAGCGTCCATCCACTGCTTTGGTGGCGCCATCCCTCGCTTTCAGCCATTCCGTTGCCGGATCCGGTTAGCGAACGTCAGCGTAGCCGGGCCACCCTGGAAGGCGAGCCGCCGGACCCGGCGTCCTTCCCGGCCGGTTGCCGTTTCCATAAACGTTGCCCGCGTGCGAGCGAACTATGCCAGCGCGAAGACCCGGCGTTGCGGGAGGTGGCGCGCGATCATCAAGCGGCCTGCCATCATATGCTCAATACCTGAGCGTTTGCTCAAGTTCTTTTTGTGACAGTTCTGCTCGATTATGACACAGATTGCACAATTCCTGCTCGCGCATGGTTAAACTAAGTGCATTGATTTAAAAGATAAATCGATAACTGTGCCTAGGTAAATCCACGTGCCGGGGTTATAGTTAGACACTGCCTGCATTGACGGAACCAAAAGAGCCTTGCCCGGGTTTTGTGAGCAGGGTCAATCGATAGGGTGGAGCCATGCAAGACAATTATTCCTCAATTTTCACTGCCGAGGAGTTCGAATTCCTGCTTGCCAACGCTGACGAATATGGCTGGTATGTTTGGAACGACGAAACACGTCCGATCATCGAAGCGCTGTGCGCCCGTCGCTTGATGGCTGCCAATGGCGATTTCAAGGTCGTTGCGAAGGAAGAGCATCTACGGGCCAATCTTTCGGGGCACGGTCCTCGTGTCGCCGACACTGTCGTTCGTTATTATGAACTGATCGGCACGGGCCGCATAGCATTTCACGTTTTGCAACAACACCGTCCTGCCATGACGGCGCCTCCGCTGGCCGAACAGCGCGGCACCCACACCGCTCATATGTGAGATGTCCAGTGCCGCCTCGTGAGACGGGCCGCGTGATGTATTCACCCTCTTGAACGAAGCCTTGCCGACGCGGCCAAGGCCTGTGGTCGTGTTGCAGAAGATGCCGAGATGGAACTTCCCAGGAGCCCTTCGTGGCTCTTTTTTCTTGCCTGTCCCATTCAAGCGACGTAGCTGCGCAACGTCTCCCGGTTCGCCTTCACGGCGGCGGTGAGATCGGCGGCGGCTTGATCGGACTCTTCCTCCAAGACAAGCCAGCCGTTGAAGTTCGGACCAGCGGCAACAACGTCGACCACTGCCGGCAGGTCACAGATGCCCTGGCCGAGCATGCTCCACTTCCCGGCTGCGTCGACATCCTTGAGATGGAGGTAGCGGATGCGGTCCTGATAGGTGCGCAGCGTGTCGACGATATCCTGGCCGCCGCGCAGGATGTGGCCGGTATCGGGCACCCAGCCCACCAGTATGGGATCGAGAAGGCTCATGATGCGGTCATAGTCTTCGCGCGTCGACAACAGGGTGTTGTGGTGCGAACTGGGATGCACCGCCACGCTGACGCCGGCCGTCTTTCCTCGTTCGCCCGCCGCATTGTAGAAGCTGCCAGCGGTGGCGAATTTCTCGTCGAGGGGCCCGGGACTCATCACCGTGGCGCTGCCGAGCGAGAGCACGGCGCCGGGGAAATGGGCGGTGAAACGCAGCGCCCGCTCGACCATGGCGAGATCCGCCTTCACGGCGTCCGGTTCCGTGAAACCCGATCGGCTGCCACAGGCGAAGGCCACGAGCGTCAGGCCGTTGTCCGCAAGCGCTCGGGCGAAGGGCTCGGGTCGGTCGGCATAGGGCGGGATCATGGTGTCGGTGATCTCGATGCCGGTATAGCCGGCAGCGCTGATGGCTCGCAGCAGATCGTCGGCATTGCCCTTGAAGGCGCTTCCCAGCATCTCCCAGGTATAGGTCTGGCAGCCGGCCTTCAGGGTCTGGCGTTCATTCATAGTGCTACTCCTTGACCGCGCCCTGCGTGAGACCCTCGATGATATGGCGCTGGAAGAGCAGAACCAAGGCAATCAGGGGCACCGTGACGACCACGGAGGCCGCGGCCACGTCGCCCCAGGGCACGTAATAGAGATTGGTGAAATTGGCGATGCCCACCGGAATGGTCTGGTGGTCGATGGTGGACGTGAAGGCGAGGGCGAACATGAATTCGTTCCACGCGGCGATGAAGGCGAGCAGCCCGGTGGTGACCAGGCCCGGCAGCGACATCGGTATGATGATCCTCAGGAACAGGCCGAGGACGCCGACCCCGTCCATGCGCGCCGCCTCGTCGATCTCGCGCGGCAGCGTGTCGAAATAGCCGAACAGCACCCAGGTCACCAGCGGCAGGCCGAGGGCGAGATAAACGATGACGAGGCCGCTATAGGTGTCGAGCAGACCGTAATTGGAGGCGGTGAGGTAGAGCGGGCCGACAATGGCGATCTGCGGGAACATCGAGACCGAGAGCACCACGCCGAGCACGCCGAAGCGCCCCTTGATCTTGAGGCGCGACAGCGAGAAGGCGGCCAGCGCCCCGATTGCCAGGCAAAGCAGCGTTGTCAGCCCGGCCACGATCACCGAGTTCAGCACGTAGAGCTGGAATTTCTTGACGAAGAAGACATTGGCATAGTGCTCGAGCGTTGCCGGCGAAGGCCAGAAGCTCGGCACCGGGTCGGTGAGCGCCTTGTCGAGCTGCAGTGAGGTGGAGAACTGCCAGACGAAGGGCCCGGCCGACCAGACGAACAGAATAAGGGCGCCGGCATAGACGGCTGCGCTGTGCAGGAAGCCGCGGCGACTCATGCCTCCCTCCTGAGCTCGATCACGATGAAGATGCCGAAGCCCAGCGCAATGATCGTCTCGGTGATGAACATCGCCGATGACAGGGCGGAGCCGTAGCCGAACTGCAAGGTGGAGAACAGCACCTTGTAGCTGAGCGTCGACAGCGTTTCGGTGGAGTCGGCCGGTCCGCCGCCCGTGAGCACATAGACGAGGTCGAAGATGCGGAAGGCGTCGAGCGCGCGGAACATGCCGGCTATCAGGAGCGTCGGGAACAGCAGCGGCAGGCGCACATACCAGAAGGTGCGCCAGGCGGAGGCGCCGTCCATGGTGGCGGCCTCGGTGAGGGAACGCGGCACGGTCTGCAGGCCGGCGAGCAGCAAGAGCGCCATGAAGGGCGTGGTCTTCCAGACATCGGCGACGATGATGGTCTGCATGGCATGCTCGACCGAACCGTACCAATTGATGTTACCGTCGACGAGACCGAGCGTCTTGAGGAGATAGTTGACCAAGCCGTGCTGGCCGTCGAACAGCCAGCCGAACATCTTCGAGGTCACCACGGTCGGCATGGCCCAGGGCACCAGCATGGCAGCGCGCACCAGCGAGCGGCCGACGAAGTGCTCATAGAGCAGCAGCGCCATGCCAAGGCCGAGCACCGTCTCCAGCAGGGTGGAGACGATGGTGAAGTTCACGGTGTGCCACCAGGCGTTCCAGAAGGCGCCGTCGCCCAGGAGCGCCGCGTAGTTGGCGAAGCCTACAAAGGCATCTTCCTGGGTGACCAGCGAGGTGTTGGTCAGCGACAGCCAGACGCCGTTGATGATCGGATAGACGGAGACAAGCCCCAGCGAAACCAGCAGCGGCAAGACCAGCAGCCAGGGCGTCAGATCCGGGAACCGCCAACCGGCTCGAGGACGCGAGCCGGCGGCAGAGGCTTCGACTACCATCACCTCATCCTGCAACGATGGACGTTATCTTCTCATTGGCCGCGTCCAGCTCAGCCTTGATATTGCCGCTGACCAGCGCCTTGGAGACGCCAGACTGGATGGCGAGCGTCACCTGCGCATATTTCGGCGTGACGGGCCGCGGCGTGGCGCCGGTGAACACCGACTTCAGCTGCTGCATGAAGGGCTGCTCCTTGCCAAGCTGGGCATTGTCGAACACCTCGGGCCGGGTCGGCGCGATGCCGAGCTGCAGGGCGAAGTGCAGCTGCGTCTCGGGCGAGGACATCCAGGTCAGGAAGTCGACGGCCGCCTCCTTGTTCTTGGAGGCGGCGTTGATGCCATATTGGTAGCCGCCCAGGCATGCCGCGCTCTTGCCGCCGGCGAAATGGGGCAGGGGCACGACGCCGACCTTGTCGACCACCGAGGAGGCCGACTTGTCCTGGGCGATGCCATAGACGTAGGACCAGTTGCGCAGGAAGGCGGCACGTCCGGCGGTAAAGGGCTGGCGCGAGGGCTCCTCGTCCCAGCTCAGCACGTCGGAAGGGCTGATCTTGGACTTGTTGATGGTGTCATACAGGAACTGCACGGCGGCCACGGCCTTGTCGTCGTTCAGCGCGCCCTTCTTGCCGTCGGAGGTGAGGATCGAGCCGCCATTGGAGGCGATGGCCTCGACGAGGTCGCAGACCAGCACTTCGGCTTGCTTGCCCTGCCAGAGATAGCCGAAATCGGCCTTGCCGGATTTTTGGATCCCCTGGGCTATGGTGACGAGATCGTCCCAGGTCTCGGGCGGCTTGGCGCCGGCGCCGTCCAAAAGGTCCTTTCGGTAATAGAGCATCCCCGAGTCGACGAACCAGGGCAGTGCCGTAAGCTTGCTGTTGTAAGTGCAGGCGGCGATCAGGCCGGGGAAATACTGGCTCTGCACCGAGGGATTGAAATATTCGTCCAGCGCCATGGCCCAGCCGGCACCGGCAAATTCGGCGATCCAGACGACATCCTGGGTAAAGACGTCGGGCGTGCCGTTGCGGCGGGCAAGCTGCTGCACCAGTGCCTGGTGCACTTCGGTGGAAGAACTCGGCGGCGGCAGCTCGATATAGGTTACATGGACCTTGCTCTGGGCCTGGTTATAGGCATCCACGACCTGTCCGACCGTCTCCTTGCCGAAGAATTTGGCGCTGGCGAAGGTGATCTCGGTGCGGTCGGCGGCACGAGCACGCCTCGGCAGGCCGAGAGCGAGGGCACCGGCGGCGAATCCGGCGCCTTGCAGGAATTTCCGGCGGCTTTGGCCGGCTTTCGACGCCGATAGGTCCGGAATCAAACTCGTATGACCGTCCGACATAGCAAGTCCTCCCATGGTGGGGGTGGAAATCACCCCTAAATTTTTACCACATGCTTGGCTGCCGGATGGGAGGTGTCAAGCGTATACTCTCATGAACGTGCAAAAAATTTCATTTTATTCCTAAGCGGTGTGTGTTTATTTCTAAAAAAGCTCAAAAATGCGCAAATGCCGGAGGTAGCCCGGCGGAGGAAACTCATGAGCAAACTCGGGATCGGCGTTATCGGTTGCGGCAATATCTCGATGACCTATCTGCGCAATGCGGCGCTGTTCCCCGGCGTCGAACTGCGGGCCTGCGCTGACGCAATGCCGGAGGCAGCCCAGGCTAGGGCAGGTGAATATGGCATCCGCGCCCTGTCGGTGGACCAGCTGCTCGCCGCCGAGGACATCGACCTCGTGCTCAACCTCACCGTGCCCAATGCGCATTTCGAGCTCAGCCTGGCGGCACTGACGGCGGCCAAGCATGTCTTCACCGAAAAGCCGCTGGCCGTCACGGTCGGGCAGGGCCGCATGCTGGTGGACGAGGCGAAGCGCCGGAACCTGGCGCTGGGTTCGGCGCCCGACACCTTCCTCGGCGCCGCCGGGCGAACGGCCCGCCGTCTGATGGAAGAGGGCATCATCGGCCGCCCCACCACCGGCACCGCCTTCATGATGACGCGCGGCATGGAGCACTGGCACCCCAATCCGCAATTCTATTATCAGCCCGGCGGTGGCCCGGTGCTCGACATGGGACCTTATTACCTCACGATGCTGGTCAACCTGCTTGGCCCGGTGCGGCAGGTGATGGCGATGGCAGCGACGGGCCAGGCCCAGCGCCTGATCACCGCACCCGGGCCCTATCAGGGGACATCCTTCAGCGTGGGCACGCCCACGACGCTGATGGCCCTGCTCGAATTCGCCAATGGTGCCGTCGTGACGGTCGGCATGAGCTGGGACGTCTTCCGCCATTCCAACCAGCCGATCGAATTGCATGGCAGCGAGGGCTCGCTGCGACTTCCCGATCCCGACACCTTTAGCGGGGCGCTCGGCCTCAGCCGCAAGGGCGAGGCCTGGCAGGAGATCGAGACCGCCGGCAAGGTCTACGGCGCTCTCAACTGGCCCTATGCCGCGCCGGATCGGGCAAATTACCGCATGCTCGGCGTGGCGGACCTGGCGCGCAGCCTTGTCGAAGGGCGTAGACCGCGTGCATCGGGCGAGCTGGCGCTGCATGTGCTGGAAGTGATGGAAGGCATACTGGAAGCAGGCCGCAGAGGCTCGGCGGTGACGATACCAGCAGGTCCGCAGCCGGAGGCGTTGTCGGAGGAGGAGGCAGCGGAACTCGCTGGGAGCGCGGACGCGCTCCGAGCTACACCGCCCAGTCCAGTGAGCGGTTGACGGCTTTGGTCCAGGCTGCAAGCAGCTTGGCGCGTTGGGCCTGCGCCATGGCAGGCTGCCATCGCTTGTCGACACCCCAATTGGTTACGATGTCCCGCGTCGAATTCCAGTAGCCGGTGGCAAGGCCGGCCGCATAGGCCGCGCCGAGGGCCGTGGTCTCGACCACCCGCGGTCGCACCACGGGGACGTTCAGGATGTCGGCCTGGAACTGCATCAGCAATTCGTTGACCACCATGCCGCCATCGGTGCGCAACTCCTTGATCTCGACGCCCGAATCCCTGGTCATCGCCTCGATCACCTCGTGCGTCTGGAAGGCGGTGGCTTCCAGGGCGGCGCGCGCGATGTGGCCCTTGTTGGCAAAGCGCGTGAGGCCGGCGATCACGCCGCGGGCGCTTTCCTTCCAATGCGGAGCGTAGAGGCCCGAAAAGGCCGGCACGAAATAGACATCGCCGTTGTCGGGTACGGTGCGCGCCAGCGTTTCGATCTCAGGGGCGGTCTTCACCAGCCCGAGATTGTCTCGCAACCATTGCACCAGCGCTCCTGCGATGGCGATCGAGCCTTCCAGGGCATAGACGGCCTTCTCATCCCCCAGCTTGTAGCCGAGCGTCGTCAGCAGGCCATGGGTTGACTGGTAGGGCTTCTGGCCGGTGTTCATCAGCATGAAGCAGCCGGTGCCATAGGTATTCTTGGCCTCGCCCGGCTGCAGGCAGGCCTGGCCGAACAAGGCGGCCTGCTGGTCGCCGAGGATGCCGGCCACGGGCACGTCTGCCAGCACGCCTTTAGCCTTGCCATAGACCTCGCTAGAGGACCGGATTTCCGGCAGGCAGGCACGGGGGATATCGAAGAGGTTCAGGATGTCCTTGTCCCAGTCCAGCGTCTCCAGATCCATCAGCTGGGTGCGCGAGGCATTGGTGACGTCGGTAAGGTGCAGGCCGCCCTCGGTGCCGCCGGTGAGGTTCCAGACGACCCAGCTGTCCATGTTGCCGAACATGAGGTCGCCGGACTTCGCCGCCTTCTGGGCGCCGGGGACATGGTCGAGCAGCCAGCGCAGTTTGAGGCCGGAGAAATAGGTGGCAAGCGGCAGGCCGGTCTTTGCGCGCAGCCGATCCTTGCCGCCATCCTCGCTCAGTCTGGCGACAAGCTGATCGGTGCGGGTGTCCATCCACACCACGGCGTTGTGGACCGGTCTGCCGGTCTTGCGATCCCACAGCATCGTGGTCTCGCGCTGGTTGGTGATGCCGACGGAAGCGAGATCGCTGGCGGCAAGGCCCTTTCTTTGGAGCGCGCCGGCGACCACCGCCTCCGTGTTGCGCCAGATCTCGGCCGGATCGTGCTCCACCCAGCCGGGCTTGGGATAGAGCTGCTCATGCTCCCGCTGGTCGAGCGAGATGATCTCGCCCTTGCGATCGAAAATGATGAAGCGCGTGCTTGTGGTTCCCTGGTCGATAGAGCCGACATAACGAGACATCGTTTCCTCCCGCATGATTCTTATAATTTGGAATGTCGACCTCCACAGCTCCATGGCGCGATGGAGCGAGGTCGACGTCTTGGAAGCGCGGCATCTGCCGGACACGGCAATGTCGACCGGAGGTCGACACTCTAGTTATGCCCCAGCAACCGCTGCGTGCTTGGTCGCCAGATAGGCATCGATCTCACCTGCAACCTCGGCGGGCAGGTGCAGGCCGAGCTTGGAGCGGCGCCAGAGGATGTCCTCCGACGTCACCGCCCATTCTTCCCGGACCAGATAGTCGATCTCGGCCGCGCTGAGTCCCATGCCGAAATCCCGGCCGAGATCGGCGAGACCGTTGGCCTTGTCGAGGAAGCGCATGGCGCGCGTGCCATAGGCCTTGGCGAGGCGGCGCGCCAGGGCAGGGGAGAGGAAGGGCTTGTCCGCCATGAGCTTGCGGATGAAGGCTTCGAGATCGGCGCCCGGCATATCGCCCCCGGGCAGCGGGGCATCCTCCGTCCATGGCCTGCCCCTGGCGCCGAGGATCTTCTCCACATGCTGGAGCATATGCTCGGAGAGGCGGCGATAGGTGGTGATCTTGCCGCCGAAGATGTTGAGGAGCGGCGAATCTCCGACGCGCTCTTCCTTGATCACATAGTCGCGCGTCGCCGCCTGCGCCGCACTTGCCTTGTCGTCATAAAGCGGGCGCACGCCCGAATAGGTCCAGACGACGTCGGCAGTTGTCACGGGCTTGAGGAAATATTCGCTTGCCGCCTTGCACAGATAGTCCGTCTCTTCCTGCGTGATCGCCACCTTTGCCGGATCATCCTTGTAGTCCTGGTCGGTGGTGCCGATCAGCGTGAACTCGTCCTCATAGGGGATGGCGAAGATGATGCGCCCGTCCGGGTTCTGGAAGATGTAGCAGCGGTCGTGCTGGAACATCTTGCGTACGACGATATGGCTGCCCTGTACCAGGCGAACCTGGTTCGGTTCGTTGTGGGAGAGGACGCCCTCCATCACCTTGTCGACCCAGGGACCCGCGGCGTTGATGATCAGGCGCGCGGTCACTTCATTCTCGGCGCCGCTGCGCTCGTCGCGCATGCGGATGCGCCACAGACCGTTTTCCTGCCGGGCCGAGATGACCTTGCAGCGGGTGCGGATGGTGGCGCCCCGGTCGGCGGCGTCGCGCGCGTTGAGCGCCACGAAACGGGCATCGTTGACCCAGCAGTCCGAATATTCGAAGGCCTTGCCGAAGATCGGCTTCAGGGGTTTACCGGCCTCATCGCTGCGCAGATCCAGCGTGCGGGTGGCGGGCAGCTGCTTGCGGCCGCCGATATGGTCGTAAAGGAAAAGGCCGAGGCGCAGCATCCAGGCCGGGCGCAGGCCCTTGAAATAGGGCAGCACGAAACGCAGCGGCCGGATCAGATGGGGCGAATTGCGCCAGAGGATCTCGCGTTCCATCAGGGCTTCGCGCACGAGGCGAAACTCATAATACTCGAGATAACGCAGGCCCCCGTGGATGAGCTTGGTGGCCTTGGAGGAGGTGCCGCTGGCCAGATCGTTCATCTCGGCAAGATGCACCTTGTAGCCGCGTCCCACTGCGTCGCGGGCGATGCCGCAGCCATTGACGCCTCCGCCGATGACAAAGACGTCGAAGGGCGCGTCCGCCGCTGGGGCTGGGGGGCTTGGTGGGGCTTGTGTCATCACTGATCTCTACCGCCCGACCGCGTTGCGTGATGCTGTTCAACGGCTATCGGAACTGTCGAAATCATGGCGCCCCCTCCCTGCCTGGGACCGTCCCAGCCTGGTCCCCGCTGATCTGTTTTTTAAAGTTCGTGTTCGCTATCATTATGTTCGTTTTGTCTTCATTTCCAGAAAAAACGAAAATCATGTGATTCATATGAAAAATTGAGATGTTTGTTCTGAGGTATTACGGTAAAATTTTACCATAAATACAACTTGGGCATTGGAATTGAGGCCGAAAGATGGGCTTCAGCCGCGTCTTCTTGATAAGAGTCGCATCTTTTTCCAAAACAGACGATCATAGCGAAAAGGAGAATGAACGCTGGGGGCCCTGAGTTTGGAGGACACGTGCCATCACAGTACGCTTCCGGTACCAGGCGAGAGAGCAAAGGCCGACGCTGCCACGCCCGTGCCGTCTCTCGGTTCGACCTCTTCCCTCCACCGTTTCATGAGGGTCATGGTGGCCGCCTTGTCCCGCCCGTTCTTCGTCTCATATCCCAGGTGACAAAGCGCCATGGCTCTGCCCAGTTCGAAAACCACCGCCCGCCGACAGCAGGAGATCGTCGAGTGGCTGCGCATCAAGGGACGCGCTACCGTCGAGGATCTGGCGGCGCATTTTGCTGTGACGCCGCAGACCATCCGCCGCGATCTCAACGACCTCAGCAAGGCCCAGATCATCGTGCGCGTGCATGGCGGCGCCATGGTCTCCTCGGGCGTCGTGAATCTGAGCTATGAAGCGAGAAAGATGATCGCGGGGGAGCAGAAGCAGCGGATCGGTGAAGTTGCCGCCGCTCTCATCCCCGATCATTCCACCGTTTTCATCAATATCGGCACCACCACCGAGGAGGTGGCGCGCGCACTCGGAGGCCACAAGGGATTGCTGGTAATCACCAACAACCTGCATGTCGCGGCCGATCTCTACCGCAAGGAGAGCATCAACGTCCTAGTGCTCGGCGGCTCGGTGCGCCAGTCGGACGGCGGCATCGTCGGGGCGCAGGCCGTCGACATGATCGGCCAGTTCCGGGCCGATCTTGCCATCATCGGCACCTCCGCCATCGATACGGACGGCACGCTGCTGGACTACGACATCTTCGAGGTGCAGGCCTCACGCGCCATCATCGACCATGCGCGCAAAGTCGTCCTGGTGGCGGATAGCAGCAAATTCGCGCGCTCGGCGCCGGTGCGGGTCGCCCACCTCAGCGAGATCGATGTGTTCGTCACCGACCGTCTGCCGACTTCCGCCATCGCCGACCTATGCCGCGTACACAAGGTCGAGGTGATCGAGACGGGAGCGAATTCCGCGCTGGAAAGCGATGACGGCGAGTGAGTTTCTTTTCATTATGATGATCGTTTTATTCGCTTGCAGAGGCTAAGATTTTCGCTCATAACTCGTTTGGGTTGAGAAAAAGAGCGAGCCGCACCTGATGCGGCCGTCCTGATCGGGGGGAAGCGTAGCGTGGGTCTTACGCTCGAAAATGTCAGCAAGACGGTCGGCGCGGAGACGCATATCTCAGATGTGTCGCTGACCCTCGAAAGCGGATCGCTCAACGTCTTGCTGGGGCCAACACTGTCGGGCAAGACTTCGCTGATGCGGCTGATGGCTGGGCTCGACCGGCCGAGCGCGGGCCGGGTCATCGTCGACGGTAAGGACGTGACCGGCGCTCACGTGCGCACCCGCTCGGTGGCGATGGTCTACCAGCAATTCATCAACTATCCCGCCCTCAGCGTCTACGAGAACATTGCCTCGCCCTTGCGGGTGAAGAAGCGCCCGGCGGCCGAGATCGACGCCGAAGTGCGAAAGGCCGCCCGCCTGCTCAAGCTCGAGGCGATGCTGGATCGCACGCCGCTGCAGCTCTCGGGTGGCCAGCAGCAGCGCACGGCCATTGCCCGCGCCATCGTCAAGCGCGCCGATCTCGTCCTGCTGGACGAACCGCTCGCCAATCTCGACTACAAGCTGCGCGAGGAATTGCGCGAGGAATTGCCGCGCATCTTCGAGGCGTCCGGTGCGGTCTTCGTCTATGCCACCACCGAACCGCAGGAGGCGCTTCTCCTCGGCGGCAACACGGCGACCCTCTGGGAGGGCCGCATTTCCCAGTTCGGGCGAACCATCGAGGTCTATCGACGACCGAAGGACCTGACTACCGCACAGGTATTCTCCGATCCGCCGATGAACGTGTTCAGTGCCCGTAAACAGGGCGGCAGCCTGAGCCTGCCCTCGGGAGAGGTCGTGCCGGCATCCGGCAGCACCGCAAGCCTCGCCGATGGCGACTACCACCTGGGCATCCGGCCCAATCATCTCCTGCTCGAGTCGCCGGGCCCGGACGCTCTGCGCTTGCCTTCGACCTGTTCGGTCACTGAGATCTCAGGCTCCGAGAGTTTCGTGCATGCCGACTATCACGACCACCGCTTCGTCGCGCTGGTCCCGGGCGTGCGGGAGATCGTGCCGGGCGCGCCGGTCGACCTGTTCGTGTCGCCTTCGCGCCTGTTCGTCTTCGACACAGCGGGCCGGCTTGCCGCCGCGCCGGCAGCCTAGGAGAGGGTCATGGCCGAGATCACGCTGAAATCCCTCGCCCATTCCTACAAGGCGACACCGTCGCAGCCCTCCGACTATGCGCTCAAGAAGATCGATCATGTCTGGAAGCAGGGCGGCGCCTATGCGCTGCTGGGCCCCTCGGGCTGCGGCAAGACCACGCTGCTCAACATCATTTCGGGGCTGGTGACGCCAAGCGAGGGTGCGGTCCTGTTCGATGGGCGCGAGGTGACGCGCCTGCCCACCGAAAAGCGCAACATCGCCCAGGTGTTCCAGTTCCCGGTGATCTACGACACCATGACGGTGGCGCAGAATCTCGCCTTCCCGCTGAAGAACCGGGGCATGGCGAGGCCTGATATCGATAGGCGCGTCGGCGAGATTGCGGCGCTGCTCGATCTCGAGAAGGATCTGAACAAACGTGCGCGGGGGCTGACCGCGGATGCCAAGCAGAAGATCTCGCTTGGCCGGGGCCTAGTCCGCCCGGATGTCGCCGCGGTGCTGTTCGACGAGCCGCTCACGGTGATCGATCCGGCGCTCAAATGGGAACTGCGTTCGAAGCTGAAGGCGCTTCACCGCCAGCTCGACATAACCATGATCTATGTCACGCATGACCAGACCGAGGCGCTCACCTTCGCCGATACGGTGGTGGTGATGCATGACGGTGCGGTGGTGCAGATGGGCTCGCCGGCGGAGCTCTTCGAAAAACCGGCCCACACCTTCGTCGGCTATTTCATCGGTTCGCCCGGCATGAACCTGATCAAGGCCACCGTCGAGGGTCGCTCGGCGCAGGCGGGCGCGGTGACTATTCCGCTGGAGCGGACTTATCGCGGATTGCCAGCCGGGAACGTAGAGGTCGGCATTCGACCCGAGCATGCGCTGCTGGCAAGGCCGGGGCAGGGGCTTCCGGTGAGCGTCAGGCGGATCGAAGACCTCGGAGCCCGCCGCATGGCGCGCGTCGACCTCGGTGGCAATCCCATCATCGTCACGGCGCCGGAGGGGCTGGAACTCGCAGGCTCCGAAGCCGGCATGATCTTCGATGCCCGCAACGTCCACGTCTATGCCGGCGGCGTCCGCATCGAGGGGGAGGCTGCCTGATGGAAAAGCCCATCAACAATCGTGCCTGGTTCTTCGTGCTGCCCGTGCTCCTGGTCGTCGCCTTCTCGGCGGTGATCCCGTTGATGACGGTGGTGAACTATTCTGTGCAGGACACTTTCGGCAACAACCAGTTCTTCTGGAATGGCATCGGCTGGTTCCAGGAATTGCTTGATGGCACGACGGATCTGGGCGGGCGCTTCCGCGATAGCCTTCTGCGCAATCTCCTGTTCTCTGCCATCATTCTGGCAATCGAGGTTCCCCTCGGCATCCTGGTTGCGCTGTGCATGCCGCGCAAGGGCATCGCCGTGGCATTCTGCCTGGTTTCGATAGCCCTGCCGCTCCTGATCCCGTGGAACGTGGTCGGCACGATCTGGCAGATCTTCGCGCGCGAGGATATCGGCCTGTTCGGCTATGCGCTAACCAACTGGCTGGGCCTCGACTTCAACTATGTCAGCGATCCGCTCTCGGCCTGGGCGACCGTCGTGGTGATGGACGTCTGGCACTGGACCTCGCTGGTGGCACTGTTGTGCTATGCGGGCCTGGTCTCCATCCCCGATGCCTACTACCAGGCCGCCCGCATCGACGGCGCCTCGCGCTGGGCGATCTTCGTCAATATCCAATTGCCCAAGATGCGCCGCGTGCTGCTCATCGCCGTGCTGCTGCGCTTCATGGACAGTTTCATGATCTATACCGAACCCTTCGTCGTGACCGGCGGCGGTCCAGGCAATTCCACCACCTTCATCTCCATTGAACTGGTGAAGTTTGCCCTCGGCCAATTCGATCTCGGCAAGGCCGCGGCGTTGTCGCTGGTCTACAACCTGATCATCCTCGGCGTCTGCTGGGTGTTCTACACGATCATGGTCAACGTTGATGCGGAAAGGAAGCCGTCATGAGGGGCCGTTCCACCATCATGGCCGTCTATATCTTCTTCATCATGCTGCCGATCTATTGGCTGGTGAATATGAGCCTGAAGACGAACGAGGAGATCGTCTCCTCGATGACGCTCTTCCCGCGAACGCTGAATTTCGACAATTACGTCAAGATCTTCACCGACGAGTCCTGGTATTCCGGCTACATCAACTCGCTGACCTATGTGGTGATCAACACTGTGCTGTCGATCGTGCTGGCGCTGCCCGCGGCTTACGCCTTCTCGCGTTACCGCTTCATCGGCGACAAGCACCTGTTCTTCTGGCTGTTGTCCAATCGCATGGCGCCTGCGGCGGTGTTTGCCCTGCCGTTCTTCAACCTCTATTCGGCTGTCGGTCTGTTCGACACGCCCTGGGCCGTGGCGCTCGCCCACTGCCTCTTCAACGTGCCGCTGGCGGTGTGGATCCTCGAAGGCTTCATGTCCGGCGTGCCACGCGAGATCGATGAGACCGCCTATCTCGACGGCTATTCCTTCCCTCGCTTCTTCATCAGAATCTACATACCCCTGATTGCCTCGGGCATCGGTGTCACCGCCTTCTTCTGCTTCATGTTCTCCTGGGTGGAACTGCTGCTGGCGCGCACCCTGACCAGCGTCGACGCCAAGCCGATCGCCGCGACCATGACCCGCACGGTCTCCGCTTCCGGCATGGACTGGGGCTTGCTGGCGGCCGCCGGCGTGCTCACCATCATTCCCGGCGCCATCGTGATCTGGTTCGTGCGCAACTACATCGCCAAGGGCTTCGCCCTGGGGAGGGTGTGATCATGGAGACGCTCAACACCCTTTGGACCCGGCTCAGCGATCCGGATTCCTATGCCTGGATGGCCTGGACCTGGCAGGTGGCGCTGTTCTTTGCCGCCATCGCGCTGCTGCTGGTGATCTTCACGCTGCTGGCGGTGTTTCGTCCCGAGACACCTCGGCGCGGCATCTTGACCATCGCCACCACGCGCGGCGATCGGCTGTTCATTTCACTGCTGGGGACGGCCTTCATCCACGTCATCTGGTTGGCGGTCGCGCCGGCCGACCTGGATTTGTGGTGGGCTTCGATCATTTCGCTCGTCTTTGTCGTCGGGGTGTTCCTGACGGTCTAGAGGAGCGGGGAAACGCCGGCTGCAATGCTGGCTCTATGGGGAGGAAAGATTATGCGCTCATCGATAAGGCGCACCGGCCTGACCGCCGTTGCGCTCGCACTGATCCTGAGTTCCGTCCCGGCTTTTGCCGATGACGCAGCGATCAAGAAGTGGCTGCCGGAGTTCCAGCCTTCCACGCTGTCGCAGGACGACCAGGCCAAGGAACTGCAGTGGTTCGCCAAGGCCGCCGAGCCGTTCAAGGGCATGGAGATCAACGTTGTCTCCGAGACGTTGACCACCCACGCCTATGAATCGAAGACCCTGGCCAAGGCGTTCGAGGAAATCACGGGCATCAAGGTCCATCACGATGTCATCCAGGAAGGTGACGTCGTCGAAAAGATCCAGACCCAGATGCAGTCCGGCAAGAACATCTATGATGGCTGGATCAACGACTCCGATTTCATCGGCACGCATTTCCGCTATGGCCAGGCCGTCGACCTGACGGAGTACATGGCCGGCGAGGGCAAGGATGTCACCAATCCTGGCATCGATATCGATGACTACATTGGCAAGTCCTTCACCACGGCGCCGAACGGCCATCTCTACCAATTGCCTGACCAGCAATTCGCGAACCTATACTGGTTCCGGTACGATTGGTTCCAGAACCCGGACTACAAGGCCAAGTTCAAGGCCAAGTATGGCTATGATCTCGGCGTCCCCGTGAACTGGTCTGCTTATGAAGACATCGCGGACTTCTTCACCAACGATGTCGGCACGATCGACGGCGTGAAGGTCTACGGCCATATGGACTATGGCAAGAAGGACCCGTCGCTTGGCTGGCGTTTCACCGACGCCTGGCTGTCCATGGCCGGCAATGGTGATAAGGGCCTGCCGAACGGCCTGCCTGTCGATGAATGGGGCATCCGCATGGAAGGATGCAACCCGGTCGGCTCAGACGTAGCGCGCGGTGGCGACGTCAATGGTCCGGCGGCGGTTTACTCCATCACCAAATATCTGGAATGGCTGAAGAAATATGCTCCGCCGAATGCGCAGGGCATGACCTTCTCCGAATCCGGACCCGTGCCCTCGCAGGGCAACATCGCCCAGCAGGTCTTCTGGTATACCGCCTTTACCGCCGACATGGTGAAGCCCGGCATCGCCGTCATGAATGGAGACGGTACGCCGAAATGGCGCATGGCACCCTCGCCGCATGGCGCCTACTGGAAGGATGGCATGAAGCTCGGATATCAGGACGTCGGTTCCGCGACGCTCTTGAAGTCGACGCCAGCCGATCGCCGCAAGGCTGCCTGGCTCTATCTGCAGTTCATCACGTCCAAGAGCGTTTCGCTGAAGAAGAGCCATGTCGGCCTGACCTTCGTCCGCGAAAGCGATATCTGGGACAAGAGCTTCACCGAACGGGCGCCTCAGCTCGGCGGCCTGATCGAGTTCTATCGCTCCCCGGCCCGCGTTCAGTGGACCCCGACCGGCAACAACGTGCCCGATTATCCCAAGCTGGCGCAGTTGTGGTGGCAGAACATCGGTGATGCCGCCTCGGGTGCCAAGACGCCGCAGCAGGCCATGGATGGCCTCGCCGCTGCGCAGGATGCTGTCATGGCACGCCTCGAGAAATCGGGCGTCCAGGGCAAATGCGGTCCCAAGCTGAACCCGAAGACCTCGTTGGAGCATTGGGTCGAGGAAGCCAAGAAGAACGGCACCATCGCGCCCCAGCCCATGCTTGCCAACGAGAAGCCCAAGGGCGAGACCATCGACTATGATGCACTTATCAAGTCCTGGCCGGCGAGCCCGCCCAAGAAGTGATATCTGCATACAAGAGAGAAGGGCCGGGGTAACCCGGCCCTATCGTTTGGAGCCAGGGCGATTAGTTCCGAAAACCGTCCGGCTCAAGGATAATCGGCTCGGCAAGGCCGCTTCCCGGCGCAAGGCAGGCATCCACATGGCAATGCGTGGGCAATCCGGAAACGCCGAAATCGAGGTCCTCCGTCGTGCGGTCGCGGCTTTCAATGCGGGCCGGTCAGACGAAGCCCAGCGGTTATGTGCTGCGGGACTACGCGCAGCGCCGCGCGATCCGGCACTCAACCATCTGTTGGCCACCATCAGCCTCGCCAGGGGCGAGCTTGCAGCGGCCGAGACAGCCATCCTCACCGCGCTCAAGGGGCAGGTGGGCACGCTCCCGCGCCATCTGCTCGCGGCAAGGATCCTCGGTGCCGGCAACAACCTGCCTGCGGCACTCTGGCACTGCGAGCAGGCGCTAGTGCTTGGACGGACGCCGGAGGCCTTGCTCGAACATGCGCGCCTGTTGACCGCTCTCCGTGACGAAAGGGCCATCGGTGCCTGGCGAGCCGTCATCGCTGCTGATCCGGGTTCCGCGGAAGCCAAGGCCCGGCTGGGTCGGCTGCTGTGGGAAGGAGGCGAGATTGCAGAGGCGGTTCGCTGGCTCACCGATGCTGCGAACGCCCAGGCGCCTGCCTCTGTGTGGTTCGATCTCGCAACCGCCCGCGAGGATCTGAAGGATCGAAAAAGTGCAATCGCGGCCTATCGCAAGGCTCTCTCCATCCGCCCGGATTTCGCCGAAGCCGCAGTCAACCTTGCGATTCAGCTGCAGGAGGAGGGCGACATGGATGCCGCAATGGTCGCCTATGGTACTGCCTACAAGCAGAAGCCTGCCACCCTCGGCATGATCGCCATGGCTCTGACATCGGCGCAGACCGGTCGGCTCTGGCTGGATCGCGAGGCTCTGCGGCACTCACTCGGCGAATGAACGACGGCGCTTGGCGCGAAAGCGCTTTCTGTAGACGCCCGGTCTGGCAAGGACCTCGGCGACGGTGGATTCATAGGCCGTTTTCGAATGGCCTTCGAGTTGCTCGAAGACGAGATCGGGCTGCTCTCTGGGCACAATCAAGCACTGCGCGACCGGTGTCCCTTTGGGCAGAACGCCATTGAAAGCCCGGTCGGTCCATACGGCCGGAAAATTGATGCCGCCATCGTGAAACCGGTCCGCATCGACCAGGCCGGTAATCAATCGGAAGGGCAGATCGTCGCGATTGATGGGGTGAACGGCCAGCAGCGACCAACCCTCCTCAAGCTCGATCGTCCAGAAGCTGTTGAATTTGAGGGCAGCACAGCCGTCGGCAAAGGGCGCGCCCGCCAGTTGCTCGGGAACATGGAAACTCAGGGGAGCGCGAGGATGCCCTTTGGTTGCGGGTTCGGGAATGCGCCAGTCCCAGGAAAAGACGCCGTTCTCGACGCTGACATCACAGGGAAGCGGGATGACGAAACCATGCGCCATCGCGTCGACGAAAGGCGGGCATTGCTTGACCGTGCGGATTTCGCGACCATGGATCTCCGAAAAGGCCTTGGCCGGCATGGCCCGCAGCCAATCGGGCAGAACGCCACGCGCGGGCGCTGGCCGTTGCAGATGATCCGCCAGATGCGGATCGCAGCGAAAGACGATGCGCAAGGCTGTAGTCCTTTCAGGTCAATCAAGCGCGCTGACCGCGCCATGCGCCTGATCACCGCTTACGCCATCGAGCAATTCCATGGAACTGCTTTTGTCAAAGCGCGCCAGACAAGAAAAGGCCGGGGAAACCCGGCCTCCTCCAAATGTATCCAAAATGCAAGGCGCGAATGACGCCGCCTTCACGGGATGATCAGGCTGCCTCGTAACCGAGGATACCCTTGGTTTCCAGGAAGTCCTCCAGCCCGTATTCGGCATATTCACGCCCATTGCCGGACTGCTTGTAGCCGCCGAAGGGCATGCCGGCTTCCCATGCCGGATAGTTGATATGGACATTGCCGGTGCGCATGCGACGGGCGACTGCCCGGGCCTTGTCGAGGTCCTTGGTCTGCAGATAGGAGGCAAGGCCGTACACGGTGTCGTTGGCCTGCTCGATCGCCTCTTCCACGCTGTCATAAGGCAGGATGGAGAGCACCGGGCCGAAGATTTCCTCGCGGGCGATGCGCATTTCCGGCGTCACATTGGCGAAGACGGTGGGGCGCACATAATAGCCGCGATTGAGATCGGCCGGACGGCCGGGGCCGCCGGTGACGAGGGTGGCGCCCTCGGCGATCCCGCTTTCGATCAGCCCCTGGATCTTGTCGTACTGGATCCGGCTCACCACCGGGCCGAGATTGGTCCCGGAGGCATCGGCCGCGCCGACCACGAATTTCTCCGCCGCCGTCTTGGCGAGTGCTGCGGCTTCGTCATGGTGCTCGCGCGGCACGAACATGCGCGTGGGCGCGTTGCAGGACTGGCCGCTATTGCCAAAGCAGCCCCTGACGCCCTTCGGCACGGCATCAGCGAGGTCTACATCCGGGAACAGGATGTTGGCCGACTTGCCGCCGAGTTCCTGATGCACGCGCTTGACGGTGTCCGCGGCGGCCTTGGCCACCAGGATGCCGGCGCGGGTGGAACCGGTAAAGGACATCATGTCGATGCCGGGATGGGCGGAGAGGGCCTCGCCGACCGTGGGGCCATCGCCATTGATAAGGTTGAACACACCCTTCGGCGTGCCGGCCTCGTCCATGATCTCGGCGAAGATGATGGCATCGAGCGGTGCGATCTCGCTGGGCTTCAGCACCATGGTGCAGCCGGCGGCAAGGGCAGGGGCGACCTTGCAGGTGACCTGGTTGAGCGGCCAGTTCCAGGGTGTGATCAGGCCGACGACGCCGATCGGCTCCTTGACCACCATGGACGTGCCCTTGGCCTGCTGGAACTGGAAGGATTTGAGCACTTCGGCCATCTTCTGGAGATGGGCGAGGCCGACGCCGACCTGCGAATCCAGCGCGAACTGGCGCGGCGCGCCCATTTCGCGCGACACGGCAAGGGCAAGGTCCTGGCTGCGCTTCTTGTAGACCTCGATGATGCGGTTGAGGAGGTCGAGGCGCTCTTCGCGCGAGGTGAAGCCGAAGGTCTCGAAGGCGCCGCGTGCAGCGGCAACGGCCTTGTCGACATCGGCCTTGGAGCCGAGCGAGATCTGGGCGAAGGCGTCTTCGTTGGAAGGATCGATCACGTCCAGCACCTTCGGCACTTCCGGATCGACCCATGCTCCATCGATATAGAACTGCAGATTGTGGCTCATCGTTCGCTCCCTATGCGATTTTCTGGGTGATATTCAGTCAAATATAGTGACCGCTTTTGCCTTTGCAAAAGGATTTTCAATCAGAAATGAAGGCCTTTCGAAAGGAAAACATTCTGAAGAAAATTGCTTTCCAAACTGAAAGCCATTTGCTGGACAGTTACCATACAAGCCGACAATAACCACACGCAAGAGGATGAAAGAGCGCAGGCTCGGAGGGATCGCCGGGCCTGCGAGGGAGCGACGCCGGGTTCCTACAGCGTGCCCATGCCGCCATCGATCATGATCTCGCTGCCGACCGTGTAGGCGGCCTCATCCGAGGCAAGGAAGACCACGGCCTTGGCGATCTCCCCCGGCTCGCCGAAGCGACCCGCGGGCACCAGGCCCTTGATGCTTTCGGCGACGCCCTTCAGCTCTGCCTCAGAGAAGCCGAGCTTGCCATAGAGCGGCGTCGACACCGGGCCGGGGCTGACGGCATTGAGGCGGATGCCACGGCCGATGAGTTCGCCCGAGAGCGTGCGTATCAGCGATTGCAGCGCCGCCTTGGAGGCCGCGTAGACGCTGGAGTTCGGCATGCCGATATGGGCGTTCACGGAGGTGTTCAGCACGATCGAGGCAGGGTTGGCGAGGAGAGGCAGCAGCGCCTGGATGAGGAAGTAGGGGCCTTTCACATTGATGGCGAAGAGGCGGTCGTAGTCGGTCTCGGTCCAGGCCTCGATCGGCTTGAGCTGGGCAATGCCGGCGTTGACGAAGAGGATGTCGAGCCCGCCGAAAGCCTGTCTGACGGCGTCCGCCACCTCCTTCTGGCCGGCAACATCCGAAGCGTCCGACTTGATGACGAGCGCGCCTTCGCCGAGGGCCTTGCGCGCCGCTTCCAGCGTTTCGGGATTGGTGCCGGTTACCGCCACGCGGGCGCCTTCGTTGATGAACTGGCGGGCTGTTTCGAGGCCGATGCCGCTGGTGCCGCCGGTGATGAGCGCGCGTTTGCCTTTGAGTCTGTCCATGATCGTCTGGTCCTTTTGCTTGAGATCCGTTTGGATGACCGGAATATGGCGCAAGACAGGCGTTCGGACTATGGTGGCGAAGATGGATCTATCTTCCGGAAAATCCGAACAATGAAGCTGGACGGCATTTCAAGTTTCGTGGCGGTCGCCGAAGCGGGTTCGATCAGCGAGGCGGCTCGAAGCTTGCGTCTGTCGAAATCGGTGGTCAGCGAGAGGCTGGGGGAATTGGAAAGAAGCGTCGGGGCGAAGCTGCTGCACCGTACAACGCGCCGTCTGTCGGTGACAGAGGATGGGGCGGCCTTTCTCGAGCGCGCCCGGCGCATCCTTCGGGAAGTGGAGGAGGCGAGTGCGGATCTCTCCGAGCGGCGGGGTACGCTGGCCGGGCTCATGCGCATCGCAGCGCCGATCACCTTCGCCCATTTGCATCTGGGGCCGGCGCTCTATCGCTTCCTTGCGGCCCATCCGCAGATCGAACTGACCCTCGATCTCGACGACCGCCGCGTCGACATTGCCTCGGGCGCCTATGACGGCGTAATCAGGCATGGCGTGATCGACGATTCACGTCTGATGGTCTGGCGTTTGGCCCCAAGCAGGCGCCTGCTCGTGGCCTCCGACGACTATCTCGCCCGCCATGGCATGCCGCACTCGATCGCCGAACTCGACGGCCACAGGGGCATCTTCTACACCAATCGCGGCGTGGCGGATTGGCGCTTCCTCGGGCCGGAAGGTGCTGAGATCGTGCGGGCCAAAGTGGCGCTGCGCGTCAACAATGGCGCCATGATCCTTGACGCCGCCTTGGCGGGTCTCGGCATCGCCTTGCTGCCGACCTTCATCGCCGGGCCGCTCATTCGTTCGGGCGGGCTGCGCGTCGTCGATGTCGGCATCCGCCCGGAAGGTGAAGCGATCTTCCTCGCCCATCCCGAAGGGCGGCGTCCTTCCGCCAAGCTGCGGGCACTGGCCGATTACCTGCGCCGGGCCTTCGGCGATCCGCCTTACTGGGAGGAGGGGGTGTCCATCCAAGCTCCCGCTTGATATGGAGGCCCTTCCTCGAATGCCTCCCAGCAGCAGGATTGACCAGATGAATGAACTGCCCGCACCCCTGAAAATGCGCCCTCTCGGCAAGAGTGGCTTTTCCGTAAGCTCGGTCGCGTGGGGCATGTGGCGCTTCGGCGGGGAGGATCTCGCAACAGCGCAGAAGCTGGTGGAGACGGCGCTCGAGGCCGGCGTGACTCTGTTCGACACCGCCGATATCTACGGTCCGAAGAGCCAAGGAGGCTTCGGCGCCGCCGAGACGCAGCTCGGCCGCGTCTTCGGCGCCGCTCCCGGGCTCCGGGCGCAGATGATCCTGGCTTCGAAAGGCGGCATCGTTCCCGGCACGCCCTACAATTCCTCTGCCGCCTATCTCTCCTCCGCCATCGATGCCTCGCTCAGGCGCATGAATGCCGAGCGTATCGACCTGTGGCAGATCCACCGGCCCGATATCCTCACCCATCCCGGCGAGATCGCCTCCGCCCTGGAGACTGCGCATCGCGCTGGCAAGATCGGGGCCATCGGCGTCTCGAACTATACTGTGCCGCAGACGCAGGCTCTCGCCGCCTTTCTCAGCCTGCCCATCGTCAGCCACCAGCCGGAATTCTCCGCCCTGCATCTCGATCCGCTAACCGACGGCATATTGGATCAGTCGATCCAATATGATATGGCCGTGTTGGCCTGGTCCCCGCTTGGCGGCGGCCGGCTGGCGCAGCCTCAGGATGAGCGGTCGCATGCGGTCGTGGCCCTGTTCGACGCCAAGGCTTCGGAGACGGGTGTCTCGCGAACTGCGGTGGCATTGAGCTGGCTGATGGCCCATCCCTCCCGCACCATCCCGATCGTCGGCACCCAGAACCTCGACCGTATCCGCGAGATTCCGCAGATCTATGTGCCGCGCTGGAGCAGGGCGGAATGGTATGCCGTCCTTGTCGCGTCCCGTGGCGAGAAGCTGCCGTAGCGCTTGGAAAGGACGTGTCCTATGACAAAAGAGCGGATCGTCCGACACGCTCTTGAGTGTTGCAGAGACGTCCGCGTTCCCAGGAAAAGCATCCGCATCCTTAGAGCAAAATGCGATCAGGCAGGAGCGGATTACGAAATTAACTTAACGGTACCAAAAGCATTTTGCGATCCGTGGTGGTTCGATCTGAAAGTAAAACGCTCTAGCGCCACGGCATCTGGAACAGTGCTCGGTCGCGAAACCCTTCTGCAAGATGGTCGATCCAGGCCCGCACCGGGGCGGGTAGCCCCGTTCTGTTGGTGAAGACGAGATGCACGATGCCTTCCTCGCCATGCCAGCCGGGAAACAGCCGCACGAGACGGCCCGTGCGCAGCGCTTCGACCGCTATATGATCCGGAATGAAGGCGACGCCGAGGCCCGCGATCGCCGCCTCCTTCAAGGCGACGAAGCTCGAACAGCCCAGTCGTGGCTTGTTCACGAGGCGGTAGGTCCGACGATCCGGACCCTCTAGCTCCCAGCTTTGTGCGCCCTCGTCTTCATTCGAGCTGAGCATTGGCAGCGAGCCCAGGGCCTCGATGTCGCGCACATCGCCAAGACCATTCGCGAAGGCCGGGCTCGCGAGCAGGATGCGCCGGCTGCGCCCGACGCTACGCATGGCCAGAGCAGCATCGGTGGTGAGCGAGACACGCACACGCAGGGCGACATCAACATCTTCGGCAATCAGATCGACCGGTCTGTCGGCGACGAGGATTCGAATGTCAACAAGTGGATACTTGCGCAGGAAGCCGGGCAGCAGTGGCGAGACCAGTTCAAGCAGGCCCGACGGACAACTGAAGCGGACGGAGCCGCGCGGTTCGGCCTGAGCGGCCGCGATTTGCGCTTCGGCCCGTTCGACCGTGTCAAGCGCGCTGCGGCAATTCTCATGGAAGGATCGGCCGGTCTCCGTAACCCGGAAACGCCGCGAGGAGCGTTCGATCAGCCGCACGCCAAGCCGGGTTTCGAGCTGCGCCACCCGTCGGCTGAGCTTGGACTTCGGCAGGCGCAAAGCGCGTCCAGCCGCTGCGAAGCCGCCATGACGGACGACCTCGCTGAAATAGAGGATGTCGTTCAGGTCCTGCATCCGGGCCTCATCGTTCCATTGGTGGAACGCAAAGTACCACAGCTCACCTCTACCGCTGTCATCGTTCCGAAAATAACTCAAGGCCATGCGAAATCATTCGCTTGAACAAACGGAACAGGACAATGACCAGGAAATTGGAAGGCAAGTTCGCTCTCGTCACCGGCGGCAGCACAGGCATCGGCTTTGGCATCGCCAGGCAATTCGCCCGCGAGGGCGCCACCGTCTTCGTGACTGGCCGCCGCCAGGCCGAGCTTGACGCCGCCGTCAAGGAAATAGGCCCGAACGCCATCGGCATTCGCAACGACATCTCCGATCTCGCCGATCTTGATCGGCTCTACGCCACCGTCCGCCAGACGACCGACCATCTCGACATCGTTGCGGCAAATGCCGGTGGCGGCGAGTTCGCCCCGCTCGGTACCATCACCGAAGAGCATTTCGATAGGACCTTTGCGATCAATGTGAAGGGCACCCTGTTCACGGTGCAGAAGGCCCTGCCGCTGTTGCGAGAGGGCGCCTCGATCATCCTGACGTCATCGACCAGCACCACGCGCGCTCTGCCGGCCTTCAGCGTCTATGCCGCCACCAAGGCGGCGATCCGCAATTTTGCGCGGCACTGGATGCTCGACCTCAAGGATCGGCATATCCGCGTAAACGCCATCAGCCCCGGCCCGACCACCACCCCCGGCCTGCAAGGCCTGACGTCGAACGAGGAGGAGTGGAAGCAGTTCCAGCAGCTTGCCGCCTCGCAGGTCCCGATGGGCCGGATCGGCGAGCCGGAGGAGATCGGCAAGGCCGCCGTCTTCCTCGCCTCGGACGATGCGAGCTTTATCAACGGCATTGAGCTCTTCGTCGATGGCGGCATGGCGCAGATCTGAGCTGCACTTCGTGGCGACCTGGGAGTGCGGACGTCCCCTCCGCTCTTGAATCGGAGGCGGCGCAGAAAGGAATGGCGCCTTCCATCAAGGCCGCCCCCGTTTCAGGGCGCGGCCGAAATTCGTGTTGCATCCCGACAACGGGTGTCGTCGCTCAAGAGGCGGACAAGATGTCGTTGCTCCCAGTGGCCAACCCATACTCCGCCGCACTCTCGCTCAGCCAGTGCCAGAAGCTGCCGGCCATGGAGCGAAAGAGGGCGATCTCATAGGTTGGAGCATCGTCGAGCTGCCAGAGCATCACGCCGATATGGGAGCAGGCGGTGACGGCAGCGTCCCCTGGGCCGAAGACGCGCCGGTGCAGATCGATATCGAGGCCCTTGGCGAAGGTGTCGCGGGCGCGGGGGCCGCCGATACGCAGCATGGCATAGCCAGAGGACTGGTCGGTGACAGCGGCAATGCCGGCGAGAACCTGGGTGAGTTCGTCGGCGAAGGCGCCGCTCGCCTCACTATCCCGGGTCAGCAGCCAGGTGCCGGGGCCGGTGCCGATGGCGGCCAGGGAGCCGGAAACAACACGCTTGGGGCCGGAGGGCAGGCGCAGGCCATAACCCGCTTCCATGCGTGCGGCGAGGGCTCCCGCCTGGCCCTTGCGGGCGGCGAGGACGATCAGTTCCAGATCCGATCGGTCCTGGACGGTGACGCCATTGGCATGGCCCACCGGCTTCAGCAGGCCGTCGAAGGCGCTGCGTTTCCCAAGAAGGAGCGGGCCGGCCGCGAGGGTGTCAGACATGGAGGCGGCTCCCTTCCGGATCGAAGAAGATGGGCGAGACGATCTCCACCTCGATATCGCCATTGCGCACGGGATCGTAGGCGCGCACCACCTCGCCATGGCGCGAGGGGCCGCCGACCAGCAGGCCGAGGCCGATCCAGCTTTCCAGCATCGGCGAGCAGACCACCGAAGTGACGAAACCTTCGTCGTTCTTCGCTTCAGCGGCGGCGCCCTTCTTGAGGAAATGGGCCCCGGCGCGCAGGCGGTCGGCCGGGTTGACCGGCTTGAGGCCCACGAGCGCAGGGCGATCAGCGGCTACGAGCGCGGGGCGTCGTGCAAGTATACGGCCGATATAATCCTTCTTGGTGGACATCATCTTGCCGAGGCCAAGATCCCTGGCGGTGGTCTGGCCGTTGAGCTCGTTGCCGGCGACATGGCCCTTCTCGACGCGCATGACGCCGAGCGCCTCGGTGCCATAGGCGCAGCCGCCGAATTCGCCGGCCAGCGCCATCAGCGCCTTGAGCAGCGCCAGGCCGTAATGGGCCGGCACGGCGATCTCATAGGCAAGCTCGCCGGAGAAGGAGAGCCGGTAGAGGCGGGACGACACATTGCCGAGCGGAAGAGGAGCGCAGCCCATATAGGGGAAGGCCTTGTCGGAGAGATCGACATCGGGGCCATAGAGTTTCTGCAGGAGTTCGCGCGCCTTCGGGCCGGCCACCGAATATTGCGACCATTGCTCGGTGATCGAGGCGAGAGAGACGTCGAGTTCCGGCCAGAGCACCTGGCGGCAGAATTCAAGGTGCTGCATCACCTTCACGGCATTCGCTGTTGTGGTCGACATCACGAAATGATCGGGCGCGAAGCGGGCAGACGTCCCGTCATCCATGACGAAGCCGTCCTCGCGCAGCATCAGGCCGTAGCGCGCCTTGCCGACCGCCACGGTGGAGAAGGTGTTGATGTAGACGCGATCGAGGAAGGCGCCGGCATCGGCGCCCTTGATGTCGATCTTGCCAAGGGTGGAGACGTCGCAGATGCCGACTGCGGAGCGGGTGGTGCGGACCTCCCGCGAGACACTCTCCAGCCAGTCCTTCTCGCCGGGCCTGGTGAACCATTGCGGGCGCAGCCATTGGCCGGCCTCGACCATGGTGGCCCCGTTGGCAATCGACCAGTCATGGCCGGCGGTAAGGCGCGTCGCCTTGAAATGCCTGCCACGATGGGGTCCCGCGAGCGCGCCGATCGCCACCGGCAGATGCGGCGGGCGGGCAGCCGTGGTGCCGACATCGGTCATCGGGCGGCCGAGCAATGCGGCCATCATGGCATGGCCTGCCACGCCGGAGGTCTTGCCCTGGTCCGTCGCCATGCCGAGCGTGGTGTAGCGCTTGAGATGTTCGACCGAGCGGAAACCCTCGCGATGGGCGATCTCGATATCCTTGGCGGTGACATCGTTCTGCTGGTCGACGAAAGCCTTCGAACCGCTCTCGGCCACGTGCCAGAGCGGCTTGAGGCCGACCGGCTCGTCTTCGCTGGATGGCAGGGGTGCGCTGCCGGCGGAAAAGCCGCAGTCGGCCGCGGCTACCCGTCCCGCTTCCGTGCCCGTACGCAGGCAGGCGCCCAGCGAGAAATCGCCGTTGGCGGCGCCCGCCACTGCCATGCCCTCTGGCAGGTCGCCGGGCAGGAAGGCCGCCAGCTGGTCTGACCAGCGCGGCCTGTTGCCCTTATGGGTGGTGAGGGCAACCTGTGGGTTCCAGCCACCGGAAACGGCAAGGAAATCGGCCGTGAGGGTCTCGCGGCTGCGGTCGCTGAGGACTTCCACCGCCTTGATGCCCGAGGCGCCGCCCCTCGCGTCCGTTACGCGGGCGCCGAGCATAATGCGCATGCCGATCTTCGAGGCCCAGCCGGAAACATCCGGGCTGACTTCCTGGCGGGCGTCGACAATGGCTGCCACCGTCACGCCCGCGGCGGTGAGATCGGCGGCGCAGCGCCAGCCATCGTCGGCGGTGGTGAAGACCACGGCCTTGCGGCCCGGCGCCACGCCATAGCGGTTGAGATAGGTGCGCGCGGCGGAGGCGAGCATGACGCCCGGCCGGTCGTTGCCGCCGAACACGATCGGCCGCTCCACAGCACCCATGGCATTCACACAGCGCCTGGCCATGATGTGCCAGAGGCGCTGGCGCGGCTGGTGCTCCGGCGGCAGGGGCAGATGATCCGACACTCGTTCCAGTGCGCCATAGGTGCCGCCGTCATAGGTGCCGAATACCTGCGTGCGGCGCATGATCCGCACGTCCGGCATGGCTTCCAGTTCTGCCTCGACCTCGGAGGCGAACACGGCGCCCGGCTTGCCATCGATCTCCTGGCGTTCGGCGAGCAGGCGGCCGCCGAGGCGAAAATCGTCTTCGCACAGGATGACGCGCGCGCCGGCGCGGCCGGCCTCCAGCGCCGCCATCAGGCCGGCGGGCCCGGAGCCGATCACCAGTACGTCGCAGAAGGCGGCCGCCTTTTCGTAGCGGTCGGGATCGGGCATTCCACTCGCCTTACCGAGGCCGGCGGCGCGGCGGATCATCGGCTCATAGACCTTCTCCCAGAAGGAAGCAGGCCACATGAAGGTCTTGTAGTAGAAGCCGCCGACGAAGAGCGGTCCCGCAAGCTGGTTCACCGAGAGCAGGTCGAGGGCCAGCGAAGGCCAGCGGTTCTGGCTTGCTGCCTCGAGCCCTTCATAGAGTTCGACCGTGGTCGCCTTGGTGTTCGGCTCGCGCCTTGCCCCCGCACGCAGTTCCACCAGCGCGTTCGGCTCCTCAGGGCCGGCGGTGAAGATGCCGCGCGGACGGTGATATTTGAAGGAGCGGCCGACCAGGCGCACGCCGTTGGCGAGCAGCGCCGAGGCGAGCGTATCGCCGGCCAGGCCCTGATAGCGCTTGCCGTCGAACTGGAAGCCGACGGGGCTGGCGCGGTCGAGAAGGCCGGCGGAGGGAAGGCGGAAGGAGACGGCATCGCTCATGACGCGGCTCCCGTCGCGTCCTGCACCAGTACGGCTTGCGAGATCGCATGGGTGCGCGTGTTGCGCTTCACCCTGAGCCAGGAGCGGCATCCGGAGGAGTGGTACCAGAGTTCCTCATGCTCTCCTTCGGGATTGTCGCGCAAATAGGCGTAATCGAAGAAGAGTTTGCCGGCCTCCGGCGCCGACGGATCGGGCCGCACCGGCGTGGCATCGCCGAGATAGGTGAATTCGTGCACGCCGCGCGCACCGCAATAGGGACAGGCAATCCGCATCGAACAGCACTTTCTAAAGCAAAATGCGTTCAGGTTGAAACAGCATTCCAACGTAACGCGGTGGCAGAAGTGGCATCTTGCGATTCCTGGTAATTCGGTCTGAAAGTGAAGCGCTAGTGGAGATTGGGCTGGGCGCCCTGGCCCTTTTCGTCGATCACCGCTCCGGTCTCGAAGCGGTCGAGCCGATAGGCCTTGGCGACCTCATGCGGCTCGTCCTTGGCGATCAGATGGGCGAAACACCAGCCCGAGGCGGGCGTTGCCTTGAAGCCGCCATAGCACCATCCGCAATTGAGGTAGAGGCCGTCGATGCCGCTCTTGTCGATGATCGGCGAACCGTCCATCGACATGTCCATGATGCCACCCCAACTGCGCAGGAGGCGCAGGCGCCCGATCATCGGCATCACGGCCATGCCGCCCTCGCAGACATCCTCGACCACCGGCAGATTGCCGCGCTGGGCGTAGGAATTGTAGCCGTCGATGTCGCCGCCGAAGACGAGGCCGCCCTTGTCGGACTGGCTGACATAGAAATGCCCCGCCCCGAAAGTGATCACGCCCGGGATCAGCGGCTTCAGCCCCTCGGACACAAAGGCCTGCAGCACATGGCTCTCGATCGGCAGGCGCAGGCCTGCGAGGGCGCCGACCTTCGAGGTGTTGCCAGCCACCGCCATGCCGATCTTCCTGGCGCGCAGCGTGCCGCGCGTGGTCTCGACGCCGACGATGCGGCCCCCCTCGCGCACGAAGCCCTTCACCTCGCAATTCTGCACGATGTCGACGCCGCGATCACTGGCCCCGCGGGCATAGCCCCAGGCCACGGCGTCATGGCGGGCGGTGCCGCCGCGGCGCTGCAGGAGGCCGCCCTGGATGGGAAAGCGCGCATCGTCGAAATTGAGGAAGGGCGCCATCGCCCTGACGCCATCCTGGTCAAGCAACTCGGCATCGACGCCGTGCAGGCGCATGGCGTTGCCGCGCCTTGCATAGGCGTCACGCTGAGCGTCGGAATGATAGAGGTTGAGCACGCCGCGCTGGCTCATCATGGCATTGTAATTGAAGTCCTGCTCCAGGCCTTCCCACAGCTTCATCGAATGCTCGTAGAAAGGGATATTTCCGGGCAGCAGATAGTTGGAGCGCACGATCGTGGTATTGCGACCGGCATTGCCGCCCCCGATCCAGCCTTTTTCGAGCACCGCGACCTTGGTGATGCCGAATTCCTTGGCGAGGTAATAGGCCGTCGCCAGGCCGTGCCCGCCGCCGCCGATGATGATGACGTCGTAGGAGAGCCGCGGCTCGGCATCGCGCCAAGCCGGCTGCCAGCTGCGATGGCCGGTGAGGGCGTTCTTCAGGAGGGAAAAAACGGAATAGTGCATCAGGCTTCTTGGCGGAGGTAAGGTGGAGAGCTTCGGGCGGGGCAAAGGGTTAGAAATCGATGTTAACCCACAGTGAAAGATTATTCCTGTCTATGCAACATCTTTACGAGCATAGTATGGATGAATTGGGGATCAATGCAGCGCCGCCCGGAAGAGCCGCGGCATCATCGCGCGGAGGGATCATGGGCACGACATCACAGGCCGTCATCACCCGGGCCGAGGAACGGCCACAGGAGACGTGGGACGATCCGGTTAAGGGGAGCGTTGCCTGGCATACACTGTTCAGTGCCGGTCTCACGCCGACGGATGCCATGTGCGCCGGTATCGCCATTCTGACGCCCGGTGGCAACAATCCGCCCCATCGCCATGCCGAGGCCGAAATCTACCTGATCCTGGAAGGTTCGGGTGTGCTTACCGTCGAGGATGAGGAAAGCGCGGTGACCAAGGGGGTGGCCGTCTTCATCCCCGGCAATGCCTGGCATGCCCTGCGCAACAGTGGCGATGGTGATCTGAGGCTGTTCTATGTCTTTCCCACCGGCCGTTTTTCGGACGTGGTCTATGAGTTCCCGGCGTGACGGGATGATTGGAAGAGGCAACCAGCAGGCCCCCGGCCATCGATGGGGCGAACCGCGACAGGCACACCTCCGGGAGGAGGTCGAAGACCCGCTGCAGGTTGGCGACTTTCAGAGCGTCTTAACTTTCAGATCGAATCACCAAGAATCGCAAAATGCTTTTGATACCAGTCAGTTAATTCCGAAATCCGCTCCTACCTGCACGCATTTTGCTCTATACAGGATTAGCGTTTCCATCGTCTGTTCCGCCTGATAGCGTTCCAGTTCCCGGCCGGCAACTAGGAGGAACACCTGTGACCACCGACGCTGCCTGGGATCCTGCCGAACGGGTCCGCGAGCTGTCCTATCGCCTCGTGCGCTGGCCGAGCGAAACGGGCACGCCGGACGAAGCTTCCTTCGGCGAGAAGCTCGCCGGGCTCTTGTGCGAACTGCCTTATTTCAAGGCTCATCCCGAAGACATCACGTTGATCGACAGCCACGGCTCGCCGCTGACCCGGAACATTGTGGCTGTGGTGCGCGGCAGCGGCCGGCGCACTCTGGCGCTGGCGGGGCATTATGATGTGGTGTCCGTCGGCAATTATCGCGATCTTGCGCCGTTGGCCTTCGAGCCCGACCAATTGAAGGACGCCCTGATTGCCGACCTGTCGAGCCGGCCGCTGACTCCCAGCGAGGAGCGGGCGCTTGATGATTTCCGCAGCGGGGATTTCGTCCCTGGGCGGGGCATGCTCGACATGAAGAGCGGCATTGCCGCCGGCATCGCCGTGCTCGAGGAATTTGCGGGGCAAGCGGAACGCGAGGGCAACCTCATCCTCTTTGTCACGCCGGACGAGGAGCGCAACTCGCAGGGTATGCGCAGCCTGCGCCGGGCCCTGCCGGCCCTGATGACGCGCTGGGGCCTCGACATCGTCGCAGGCATCAACCTCGACGCCACCAGCGACCAGGGCGATGGCTCGGAGGGGAGGGCAATCTATCGGGGCACCATCGGCAAGCTCCTGCCCTTCGCTTTCGTGATTGGTCAGCCCTCGCATGCAAGCTACCCGTTCGAGGGCATCAGCGCCCATCTGATCGCGGCGGAGATCATGCGGGCGATCGAGGCCAATGCCGAGCTTTGCGATCGCGCTAGCGGCGAGGTGTCCCCGCCACCGATCTGCCTGGAGGCCCGCGACTTCCGCGGCGGCTATGAGGTGACGACGCCCGAGCGCACCTGGATCGCCTTCAACTGGCTCTCCCATTCGCGCACGCCCGAGGAGTTGTTCGGCCTGTTCCGCGCGAAAGTGCACGGGGCGTTGCTACGCGCTCTCCAGCATTTCAACATGCAAGCCGAGCTTTATGCCCATTATCTCGGCGCTGCCCAGCCTTCCGGTGTGCAGGACGCCCGGGTACTGACGGCTTCCGAACTGCTGCTGGAACTTGCCCGCGTCGGCGGCAAGGCGGCCGCGAATCGCATCGAAGTGCTGGAAGCCGCGCTTGCCGGCAATGACAATCCGCTCCAGCTCACGCGCGAACTCGTGGATGCGATGGTGGCTGAGGCACGTATCACCGGGCCTGCCGTTATCGTCGGCTTCGGCAGCCTGCATTATCCCCATACCCATCTCGACGATGCGCACCCATCTCACAGGGCTTTCGCACGGGCGCTGGAAGCAGCGCGCCTCGCGACGGAACGGGAATTCGACACGCGGCTCAAATACCGCGACTATTTCACCGGCATTTCCGACATGAGCTTCCTCGGCCATGCATCGAGGGAAGACGATAGCCGTATCGTTGCGGCCAACACACCGGCCACCCGGCATATCGATGAGACCGTGCCGGACGCGCTGTCCTATCCTGCTGTGAATATCGGGCCCTGGGGGCGTGAGTTTCACCAAAGGCTGGAGCGTGTCCATGCACCCTACGCCTTTGGCATCCTGCCGCATTTCCTCCGGGCCATCGCCGTGGAAGTTCTCAGTCCACGCTCCCCGCCAAGCCTGGGGGCATCCCTGTCAGGCGTTCGGGGAGATGGCTGACAGGTGAGGTCTTGCCGGTCGGCGGCCGATTCACGCCTCCGTGATGTCCATCGGTTCGCCGTTGCGGTGCCGGTCGGGCTTGATGCGCGGCTGCCCGAGCCACGCCTTGCGTTCGGCGAGCCAGCCCTCGGCCAGCTTGAGAGCGTCCGTCGTCATGCGGTAGGTCCGTACCCGGCCGCTCTTTTCGGAGAGGACGATGCCTGCGGCCTCGAGCACGCTGAGGTGCTTGAGCACGGCTGGCAGGCCCATGGAGAGCGGCACGGCGAGTTCGGTCACGGCGGCGGGGCCTTGGCAGAGCCGATCCACCATGCTGCGGCGGCTCGCATCGGCGAGGGCATGAAACATTCTGTCGAGGGCTTGCGCGTCGGGGCTGGATGCCACGTCAGCTGCCTTTCTCGACCGGGAAACAGAAGCGGAAGCGCTTGGAAACATCAACATCGCAGGATACTGGCTGGAGGTAAGATGGTGCTGGTCGAAGAAGAAAGGAAGGTGAAATAGTGGTCATCGGCAGATTTGTTGTCTCCAATACTTTACCATTTGGCTAAGTGTTATTTGAAACAAAATCACGATTACCGACGGTTCGCTGATCAGCTAACTTTCTATCACAATCCTGAATTCTAAGACGATGGCTGTTGTATTCAAGATCCGAGGGCCGCAAAAAGAAGCCCGCGACGCGGGCTTGTATAGGGTACCGAGAGAACCGAGCGAAGGTGCGAACGACACAGCATGGAGGGGATCTGTTCGGAGATCGCTGCGCCATTCGCCAGTACAATTTAGACGTCCTCCGCCCTTCGCACACTCCGTCAAATATGACGTGTTTATCTTGACGTAATGGCAGGTCGCGAATCGGTAAAATCTCGTCCTGGCGCATGGACGCTCGAGTGTCCGGCAGGCGCGTTTGACAGGCATTGAACCAGGATAACGCCGCTACTTCTGCAGCCAGTCTGGAAGCCGATAACGGCCTGGTCGGGCGTGGGTGCGGGCAGTTACCGATCACATTCGAATCGGTCGGCTGCGCCGGGCGGCTGGTCCATATCCCCTTCCGATCTCAAGAGTGCGATGCCGTGGCCAGAAGCGAGATCACGGTCCCACCAGGTCCCGGTCTCGGGCTTGAGCTCGCCATCGGTCTTGGCAAGTGATTCACGGCCCCCATCCGCCCTTCGAACGGAGGCTGAAGCGTTTTGCAAGATGGAGGAATTGGCAAGTCTCACAAAGACGCGTCGAAACAAGGTGTTAGAACAAGCAACGTTTCCGCTCAAACGCGCTTGCTCTGGGGCGTGCGGACCTTTGGGATTCCCAAGGACGGGCATCGATCTGTGGGGGCGCGCGCTCAATGCGTGGGCGCTTCGCCGACAGACACGCCAATCCGATCCAGGATTTGCCGAAGCGCGCCCTCCAGAGGCTGACTGCGGTGCCGAAGGCAATAAGCCCGTAGCTGGTTCCGCAGGATGGTGCTGTCGCTCAGGACCGTAGCGGGCTCGCTGCCGCCGATGGAAGCGGTGTAATCCGTCTTCGTCATCGCCCCGGCATAACCATCGAGATAGCCCCTTGCCCAGGTCACGATCTGGCTGTCGAGATGGGCATGTTGCTTGATCGCGAAGGCACAGCGCATGTCACCATAGTCGATAGCCCTCTCGGCGGCACGGGCCGGCCCCTCCAGGAAAACGACGACCGAGCATCCGAGACATACAGCCAGAAGGGCAGCCGGAACCGCTCGCATGACGACCTCCCGCTTCTTCGTTGGCACGCGCCAGTGACGCGCTGCCAGTCTCGACACCCCCCAAGTCCAAAGGTCACATTACCATAGGCGAAAACTGTGGCGCGAGCGGGACTTGCGCGCTCTTAATCGAATGGCCGCTTGCGGCACGAGATTTCGGTCCTCTGCGGCAAGTAGTGGCGTCAGTTGGAACCTGCTGCCGGCATAATCCGCTTTTGTGAAGGGCTGGGCGAGGTCTCGTCCACGGAATGCCTTTTTCATTTATTAGTCTAACAGCACTGCACAAGCCAAAGATCAGGAGATGTTCTGATGAGGTATTTTGGTGAAAAGCTGTTTTTGATTTTCGTTGTTTCGTCGATGCCTATTTCCGGTGCAACCGCAAGTGTCTGTTCCAGCCAGATTGCACAATTGCGGCAAGCCATGCCGCACAATAGTGACGTTCCAGCTCCAGTGGTTGCGTCGGCGCCGCAATCCGTCAGCGCCCAGCTCGACCGCCAGCCGACGCCCGCTTCGATAGAGCGTGCCAAGCAGATTGCGCAGGCCAATGTCGAGGCAGCGCTGATGCAGGCGCAAACCTATGATGATCAGGGAAAGACGCAGGAATGCGAGAGCGCCGTCGGCAAGGCGCGCCTGATGCTCAATCCCTAAGGCGACGACTGCTCTGGGGCGTTTTGCCTTCAGATCGGTTCACCAAGAATCGCAAAAATGCTTTTGATACCAGTAATTTATTCTCGAATTCCGCGCCTGCTTGAACGCATTTAGCTCTAGGGTCGAAACTCATTCAAGCTATTGAAAGAATTTTTCCAATGTGATTCAAAGCTTTGAATGAAGCTTGGAGCTTGGATCATGGCGAATGAGTTCTGGTTCAGTGACGATCAATGGGCGAGGATTGAGCCACTCTTGCCGAAGCATCGATCCGGCGCGCATCGGGTCGATGATCGCCGGGTCATCAGCGGCATTGTCCACGTCCTCAAAAGTGGGTGCCGCTGGCAAGATTGCCCAGCTCGGTACGGTCCGGCGACCACCGTCTATAATCGCTTTCGACGTTGGACGATGCAGGGAATTTGGCGTCGCCTGTTCCTCGCCTTGATCGAGGTTACTCCTGGCGAGGCGCAGATGATCGACTCCACAACCGCCAAGGCCCATCGTTCCGCCGCTGGCGGAAAAGGGGGGACCAAATTCAAGCGATCGGGCGCTCACGCGCTGGCCGCACGACCAAAATCCATGCCGTTGTAGACGGTTGGGGACGACCAATAGCCTTCGAAGTGACCCCCGGCCAATTGGGCGATGTCAGAGTAGCCCTGCCTTTGCTCGCTTCTTTGCCGCCAGCCGCCTTGTGTGCGGCAGACACTGCCTATGACAGCGATGGCCTCCGCCAATTCTTGCTGGAGCGCGGAACTCGGCCGGTCATACCCAACAATCCAACCCGCAAGCGACCTCATCCCTTCTATCCACCCCTCTACAGAGAGAGAAATCTTATCGAACGTATGTTCTGCAGGCTCAAGGACTGGCGGCGCATCGCAACACGCTATGACAAACTCGCTATCGTCTTCGCTGCAGGCGTATACCTCGCTGCTGCCGTCACCTGGTGGCTCTGATTGAGTCTCGACCCTAGGGGCAGGGCCATTTTTCGTGGAAGGCACTGCCTGCAAGTGTCATGAAGGATTCGCTCTGCCTGTCCGCATGGGCATCGAGATAGGCGGCGGCCACGCCGGCCATTTGCGGAATCGTGACATCGGCTGGCTTACAGAAGCGGCTGTCAGCCGGCAGGATGCGGCCGACGCCCGCGAGATCGTCGATGTTGATGGCGCAGTAGAAGCTCGGCAGAATGAGATCGTTGCTGGTCGAGGCGTTATTGGCGGCGAGGCTGTGGCAGGCCTGCACATAAAACGCGCCGCTGCCGGGAATCGTCTGGGCGCCGACAGAGGATTGGAGACCCGCCAGGAGGACGGCCGACAGCAGAAGCGTTTTAACCATCTGAAATCCCTCCACGGGCCACCAATAGTCCTATCGGGCAAGGCTGTCTCCTCAATTGTTTCCCCTGAGAGGGCGCCTGCAGGTGCTGGCTTCGGATATTGGCGGGTGCAATTCACATCCGTTGCGCTCGCAGGAAATCGAGGTCGCAGCCCTCTTCCGCCTGGAGCACGTGATCGCGATAGAGCTTGGCCCAGCCGCGCTCGCCGGCCATCGTCTGCATCCTGGCTTCCCGGGCCCGCAGAACAGCGTCGTCGACCAGCAGGTCGAGCCGACGCTCTGCGACGCTGATCTTGATGCGGTCGCCGGTCTCGATGCGTGCCAGCGGCCCGCCCGCGGCAGCTTCCGGCGAGATGTGCAGCACGATGGTGCCATAGGCTGTGCCGCTCATGCGTGCGTCGGAGAGGCGCAGCATGTCCTTGACGCCGCGGCGGGCAAGCTTGGCGGGGATCGGGATATATCCGGCTTCCGGCATTCCGCAGGCCTTCGGGCCGGCATTGCGCAGCACCAGCGCGTCCTCGGGCTCCACATCGAGATCGGGGCTGTCGATGCGCTCGGCGAGGTCCAGCAACCCGTCGAAGACGACCGCGCGGGCCGTCTTCTCGAACAGGTTCGCGTCCGCGGCGGCACGCTTCAGGATGGCGCCGTTGGGGGCGAGATTGCCATAGAGCGCAACGAGACCGCCATCGGCGCGGATCGGCTTGTCGAGCGGGCGGATGATATCGCCGTCGATCCATTCGCCGGCCGGCGGGAGCTGTTCACCGAGCGTCTCGCCGGTGATTGTCAGGGTGCCGAGATCGAGATGGGCCTCGAGCCGGCGCAGCAGGGCGCCGACACCGCCTGCATTGAAGAAATCCTCCATATAGCCATGGCCGGTCGGCTTGAGGTCCACGAGCACGGGCGTCGCATCCGAAACGCGGTTTAGTGCCTTCAGATCCACCTTGAGGCCGAGCCGTCCGGCGATGGCGGCGAGGTGGACGACCGCATTGGTCGAGCCTCCAATGGCGAGCAGCACCTTGACGGCATTATCGACGCTGGCCTGGGTGATGACCGCGTCGAGGGTGCGGCCGGAGAACGCCAGCTCCATGGCCGCGGTGCCGCTTGCCTCTGCCGCCCGTAGGCGGTCGGCATGCACGGCGGGGATGGCGGCGGTGCCGGGCAGCATCAGCCCCATCGTCTCGCACAGGATCGCCATCGTGCTCGCCGTGCCCATCACGGCGCAGGTGCCGGAGGTGGTGGCGAGCCTTCCCTCGACGGTGTCGATCGCCTCGTCGCTGAACTCGCCGGCGCGGTAACGACCCCAGAAGCGGCGGCAATCCGTGCAGGCGCCCAGGCGTTCGCCCTGGTAGCGGCCGGTCATCATCGGCCCCGTGGCGAGCAGGATGGCGGGCTTGCCGGCCGAAGCCGCGCCCATCACCAGGGCCGGCAGCGTTTTGTCGCAGCCGCCGACCAGCACCACCGCATCCATCGGCTGGGCGCGGATCATCTCCTCCACATCCATGGCCATGAGGTTGCGGAACATCATGCTGGTCGGGTTGAGGAAGACTTCGCCGAGCGAGGTCACCGGGAAGTCGAGCGGCAGGCCGCCGGCCGCCAGAACCCCACGCTTCACCGCCTCGATCAGCTCGGGCACGCCTCGATGACAATTGTTGAAGCCGCTTGCCGTCCAGGTGATGCCGATGATCGGCTTCGACAGCATCCGGCGCGAATAGCCCATGGAGAGGGCGAAGGAGCGCCGGAGATAGGCGGCAAAGCGCGGATCGCCGTAATTGGTCAAGCCGCCGACGATGCCGGGAGGACTGGCAGCCATGGAGGTCCCTCTGTCGTCAGGAAAACCGCGCTTGGGGTTCGGGCGTGTCTCCCGGCAATAGGCCCACTCCGCCGGCGTTGGTCAACAAGCGACGTGTTTACCGATGGCCGGTGCTCCCGATATCGCCAGAGGGCAACGGCGACCTGCCTGCTTCACGATGGCTGCAACTGCTCGCGTGAGCGGGAAGGCAGGGGTGGAAAGGCCAGCGACACCGCCACCGCGCCAAGGGCAACGGCGAAGGACCCGATATAGAGCCAGCGATAATCGTTGAAATTGTCGAAGATCCAGCCGCCGGCCACCGGCCCGAAGGCCATGCCGATGCTGGAGGCCATCGTGACCGCGCCGAACACCGTGCCCATGATGCGCGGCCCAAAATATTCGCGCGCCAGCACCGCATAGAGCGGCATCACCCCGCCATAGGCCGTGCCGAACACGATGGAGAGGAGATAGAACTGCTCGAGCCGGGTGACATAGAGATAGGCGCTGATGGCAAGCGCCTGGACGAGGAGCCCAGCGACCAGGACCGGCTTGACGCCGATGCGGTCCGCCATCACGCCCAGAAGCAGGCGGCCGCCAAGCCCTGCGAGGCCTTCGACACTGTAGATGCTGACGGCAGCCAGCGCCGAGATGCCGCAGATCATGGCATAGCTCACCATGTGGAAGATTGGTCCGGAATGGGCGGCGCAGCAGAAGAAAAAGGTGAGGGCGAGCACGATGAATTGCGGCGTGCGGAAGGCCTGTGCGGCGGTGAAACTTGTCGTCCCGATCTCCGTCTGCATCGCCGACGTAGCGTCACTGGACGCCAGCGGCGCGGGCCTGATCAGCAGGGCGGCCGGGAGCAGCAGCACCCAGGCGGCAATGCCCACCGTCAGCATGGCGTCGCGCCAGCCGAAGGCACCGATCAGCCAGGTGGCGAAGGGCGACACCGTCATCGGCGCTACCCCGATGCCCGCCGAGACCAGCGAGACGGCGAGGCTGCGGTTGCGTTCGAACCAGGTGGTGACCGAGGCGATCATCGGCGCAAAGAAGGCCCCGCCTGCGATGCCGACGATGATGCCATAGGTGAGCTGAAATTCGAGGAGCGTATCGGCTCGGCTTGCCAGCGCCAGGCCGAGCCCGAGAAGGGCGGAGCCCGCGAGCGCCACCGGCCGCGCCCCGAAGCGATCGCTCGCGGTACCCCACGCAAAGCCGGCCACGCCCATGAACAGGAAGTCGAGTGTCATCGCACTCGAAATGCCGGCATGCGACCAGCCGGTATCGGCGGACATCGGCCGCTGGAACACCGCCAGCGAAAACATGGCGCCGGCCCCAACGCAGGTCATCAAGGCACCGACCGCGACAATCACCCAACCGTAGAAGAGTTTCATCCGCATGATTCCCGTCTCGAGCCGTAGTTGTTACTGTGATGCTCTGAGGACGAATGAAAGGGACGCAAACCGACAGGCTGGATGAGATTATTCGCCGACGAAAGCGAGGGCAATCCGGGTGCACGGGCATCCTGCCCGTTCTTTCCGTTCTACAGGCGCGGCGGTTCAAGTACGGGCAGGATGCCCGTGCACCGGGATTTACTCATGCAGCCCGGGCGCCTCGTGCCCGGTGCGCGCCACATATTCGCTATAGCCGCCGCCATATTGGTGGACGCCCTCCGGCGTCAGCTCCAGCACGCGGTTGGAGAGGGCCGCCAGGAAGCGGCGGTCATGCGAGACGAACAGCATCGAGCCCTCGAATTGCGAGAGCGCCTGGATCAGCATCTCCTTGGTGGCCATGTCGAGATGGTTGGTCGGCTCGTCCAGCACCAGGAAGTTCGGCGGGTCGTAGAGCATCTTGGCCATCACCAGCCTGGCCTTCTCGCCGCCCGAGAGCACACGGCAACGTTTTTCGACATCGTCGCCCGAGAAGCCGAAGCAGCCGGCCAGTGCCCGGAGGGAGCCCTGGCCGGCCTGCGGGAAGGAATCTTCCAGCGTCTCGAAGATGGTGCGCTCGCCGTCGAGCAGGTCCATGGCATGCTGGGCGAAATAGCCCATCTTCACGCTGCCGCCCTGGGTGACCGAGCCCGCATCGGGCTCCGCCGAACCGGCGATCAGCTTCAGCAGCGTCGACTTGCCGGCGCCGTTGACGCCCATCACGCACCAGCGCTCCTTGCGGCGCACCTGGAAGTTCAGGCCCTCATAGATGCTGCGTACGCCATAGCTCTTGTGGACGTTCTTGAGGCTAACGACATCCTCGCCCGAGCGCGGGGCGGGCTGAAATTCGAACACGATGGTCTGGCGCCGGCGCGGCGGCTCGACCTTCTCGATCTTCTCGAGCTTCTTGACCCGGCTCTGCACCTGGGCGGCATGCGACGCGCGCGCCTTGAAGCGCTCGATGAACTTGATCTCCTTGGCGAGCATGGCCTGCTGGCGCTCGAACTGGGCCTGCTGCTGCTTCTCGTTGAGCGCGCGCTGCTGCTCGTAGAATTCATAGTCGCCCGAATAGGTGTTGAGCGAGCCGCCGTCGATCTCGACCACCTTGGAAACAATGCGGTTCATGAACTCGCGGTCATGCGAGGTCATCAGCAGGGCGCCCTCATAGCCCTTGAGGAACCCTTCGAGCCAGATCAGGCTCTCAAGGTCGAGATGGTTGCTCGGCTCGTCGAGCAGCATGGCATCGGGGCGCATCAGAAGGATGCGGGCGAGCGCCACGCGCATCTTCCAGCCGCCGGAAAGGGCGCCGACGTCGCCGTCCATCATCGCCTCGCTGAAGCTGAGGCCAGCCAGCACCTCCCGCGCCCGGCCTTCCAGCGCATAGCCGTCGAGCTCCTCGAAGCGGCCCTGCACCTCGCCATAGCGCATGACGATCTCATCCATCTCGTCCATGCGGTCGGGATCGGCCATGGCGGCCTCCAGCGCTTTCAGCTCGGCTGCCACCTCGCTGACCGGTCCGGCGCCATCCATCACCTCGGCAACGGCGCTGCGGCCCGCCATCTCGCCGACATCCTGGCTGAAATAGCCGATGGTGACACCGCGATCGACGGCGACGCGCCCCTCGTCCGGCTCTTCCTCGCCGGTGATCATGCGGAAAAGCGTGGTCTTGCCGGCCCCGTTCGGGCCGACAAGACCGGCCTTCTCGCCCTTCAAAAGCGCCGCGGAGGTCTCGATGAAGAGAAGATGGTTGCCGTTCTGCTTGGAGATGTTTTCGAGACGAATCATGGATGCCGGAAGCCGATGGAAATTGCGGGGCTCTTTAAGCGATGCGCCTGGCCGGTGAAAGGGTGGCGAGCGCAATCGTGCGATTGGCCCGTTCCCGATATCGCCCGAGGGCATGACGGGCCGATGTCGCCGGCCTGGTCATCACACGCCGAGCCAGCGCAGGTTGCTTGGCAATCCACCACCGCGAAGTCAGCCCGCGGCACGCGCCGGCGCTGCGGTTCGCTGGCGGTATCCGAGTCACGCGCAATCCACGCTGTCGAGCGCCGATTGAATGCCTCGTGCGCCGTGGATACCGATGGTCATCCCATCGGCTCCGGGCGGGGAGGGAATATCCCTATCGGGATTTGGCCTTGGCAAGCGTCTCGCGCTGGGCGAGCAGGCGCTCGAGTTCCGCCTCCTGCTCTGCGATGCGCTCGGCGCCGAGGTCGTCATCTCCCGCGCCCGAATAGGCGGCGGCTTGTTCGACCAGTTCGCGAAGATTCTCCCGGAGCGCGGCGATGCGGATATCGAGTTCGTCGAGGTCGGACATGTCACTCTCCTGGCAGCCTAAACAGACCTTCGTTGGCAGGCCAACCTTTGGTCCGCTTTGTTCTTTGTCTTATTGCAGATCTTCATCGGAAAACCGTAGAATAGTTTTCCGGAATTTGCTTAGGGGTCAGGCGCGGGGCGGGACATTGGCGAAGAGAGGGCCAAGCCCCTCGGCAATGGTGAGGTGGACGATAACGGCATCGCGCAGCCTGGTATAGGGCAAGCCGCCCAGCATGGCAGTCTGTATGACGGCTGCGATCTCGCCGGCTTCCGAACCGATCATGGTGAAGCCGAGAATGCTGTCGTCCTCGCTGCTCACCAGCACTTTCATGAAGCCCTCCTTCTCGCCCGTCGCCGCCGTTCGCAGCACGTTGTGCATCGGAAGGCGCGCCACGCGCACGGGGATATTGCGCCTTTGTGCCTCCCCCTCGCTGAGGCCAACGCGGGCGAGCGGTGGATCGGTGAACATGACATAGGGGACCAGCCGATCATCGGTACGGCGGTTGCCGCCGGCCATATTGTCGCGCACGATGCGGAAATCGTCGACCGAGACCTGCGTGAATTGCGGGCTGCCGGCGCCTTCGCCGATGGCCCACACGCCGGCAGCGCTCGTCTCCAGGCGCTCCGTCACGCGGATGAAGCCGTGGGCGTCGAGCTCGATGCCGGCAAGATCGAGGCCGATATCGGCGGTGTTCGGCACCCGCCCGACAGCCACCAGAAGGTCGCTGCCTTCGATGCGCCGTTCGCCGGCCGGCGTCCGCACGACAACCGTCACCTCATCGCCCGACAGGCCGCGAACCTCGACCGGCTTGCCGCCCAGCAGGACCTCGATGCCCTCGCGGACCAGGATGGCCTGCATCTCCTTGGCAACGTCGCCGTCCTCCCGGCCCATCAGCTGGGCGCCAGGCTCGATCACCGTGACGCGGCTGCCGAAGCGGCGATAGGCCTGCGCCATCTCGATGCCGACATAGCCTCCGCCCAATACGATGAGGTGAGAAGGGAGGTAATCCAGTTCAAGCGCTTCAATATGGGTGAGGGCGCGTGCGGCCTCCAGGCCTGGTATGGCCGGGATGGCGGCATGGGTGCCGATATTGACCACGACCTGGCTGCCTTCGAGGAGGCGCGTGCCGCCTTCGTTGAGCTGCACCTCGATGGTACGGGGTGCAACGAAGCGGCCGCTGCCCATGATCAGCTCGGCGCCGCTCTCCTTGTAGGCGTTGAGATGGAAAGCGATCTCGGCTTCGACCATCGCCTGTTTGCGCTGGCGCACCTTGGCCATGTCGGTGGAGACGGGGCCAGTATTGGTGCCGTAGTCGCCGGCATGCCGCACGGTGTGGGCGACGTGAGCGCTCCACACTTCGTTCTTGCTCGGCAGGCAGGCTACGGCGGGGCAGGAACCGCCGACCCAGCGGCGTTCGACCACGGCAACCTTCTGGCCGGAGCGGGCAAGATGCCAGGCCAGCAATTTGCCGCCCTGGCCGCTGCCGAGGATCAAGGTATCGAAATGTTCAGGCTGTGACATCGGGCTCTCCTGTGCTGCAACGCCGATGGGAGAAAGACTATGAGAAGAAATCGAGCTTGTTAATGCCGATATTGCTCACTAATATGCTCATTCGTCTCAATCAGAGTATAGCCTCATGGATTGGCTGAGTCACCTCCTGGCCATGGTGCTGGTAAGCGGACGCCTCGATCTGCGCTGTCTCTATGGTGCGCCCTGGCGCATCGACCAGGCGGCAGCCGAGCCGGGGGCGATCGCCTATCACGCGGTGCTGGCTGGGTCGGCGATCATTGAGGATCCGGAGGGAGGCCGATCACATCGCTTGTTTGCCGGCGACATTCTGCTGCTGCCGTCAGGCCGTGCCCACACGCTGCATGATGGGGGAGGCGCGGCGCCCGTGCCGGCCAATAGCCGGCCGGCTCTTAATCTCGTCTTCAGCGAGAATGCCGGCCCTGGCGAGAAGCTGGATATGCTGTGCGGCCACTTCGTCACCTCGCCCCAGCACAATCGCATGCTGCGGCACTATCTGCCGCCACTCCTGGTGGTGCGCGGTGCAGGAGATCGGACCGCGACCGGCGGAAGCACAGCCGGTGTCCAGGTCGGCGGCCTGGTCACGCTGATGCGGGCCGAGACGGATGGCGAGACTCTCGGCGGGCGGGCCATGCTGAACGCCTTTTCGGCCGCCCTTTTCACACTGGCCCTGCGGCTCGCCAGTGAGGCCGAGGAGCCGCCGGCCGGCCTGCTCGCTCTCGCCGGCCATCCCCGCCTGGCACCCGCTCTCTCCGCGATGTTCCAGGAACCGGCCCGCCCCTGGACGCTGCCCGACTTGGCGCGTCTCTGCCATATGTCCCGGGCCACGCTTGCCCGCCATTTCCAGGAAAGCCTCGGCTGCTCAGCCGCCGATCTCCTGCTCGACATCCGCATGACGCTCGCGGCCAACGAACTGAAGAAGCCGATGCAATCCACCGCGGCCGTCGCCGAACTCGTCGGCTATCAATCGGAGGCTGCCTTCCAGCGGGTGTTCAAGCAGCAGATGGGCATGACCCCGGCGCGATGGCGCCAGACCGCGCGTGCGGCCGATTGAAGGAGAGGGGACCTTACCTTGTTTTCGCCTTGCGGATCGCGCCGGGGCCGGGATTGGCCTCGCGTTTCTTGGACCCACGTGCGCGGCGATCCGCCAATTCGCCTCCATTCATGTCTATCTCCATGAATCTTAAGGAACAAATCGTTCCTGGCGAAACTTCACCCTTTGCAAGAATACCGTGAAGTAGGCACGTGGCGGCGCATGCGTCCCCCACGTGCGATTGTTTTGACTACGCTGTGGTCAGGCGCTGACGATATTAGCCGTGCAGCTTGTTAGCGACCTCGGCGATCTTTCGGCCCTGGTACCGGGCTCCGGTCAGTTCGTTCGCGGTCGGCATGCGCGAGCCATCGCCGCCGGCGATCGTCGTAGCGCCGTAGGGCGACCCGCCTGTGATCTCGTCCAGCGTCATCTGCCCGGCGTGGCCATAATCGAGGCCGACGACCACCATGCCGAAATGCAGGAGATTGGTGATGATGGAGAATAGGGTCGTCTCCTGTCCGCCATGTTGCGTGGCGGTTGAGGAGAAGGCGCCGCCGACCTTTCCATGCAGCGCCCCGCGCGCCCAAAGGCCACCTGCCTGGTCAAGGAAATTGGCCATTTGCGACGACAAACGCCCGAACCTGGTCCCCGTGCCGACGATGATCGCATCGTACTCGGCAAGCTCATTGACCGTTGCGATCGGCGCGGCCTGATCGACCTTGTAGTGGGAGGCGCGTGCAACTGCGTCGGGTACGAGTTCAGGGACGCGCTTGATATCGACCTGTGCACCGGTTTCCCGGGCTCCCTCGGCAACGGCCTGCGCCATTGTCTCGATATGGCCGTATGCCGAGTAATATAGAACCAGGACCTTGGACATGGCTTCCTCCTCTCACAAATAATGCGGTCGACATCTCGTGCCAGAGGATGTTGACCATGACGTAATCTGCATCTGCGATTGCCATGATAGCAAGAATGCCGGCTTCTTTAATTGCTGCGCGGCAGACAATTCCAACATTGCAAAAATGCGATACTTTCCCGCTCCGCGCATTTGTAACGCCCTGGACCATTCCCGCGGGCCATTTTTCTATCCGTGCCCACAGTCCCGCAGCTATCGGGGGATGGAGCAGATTCCGCTTGAAGTGACTCTATGGACAGCGATGACCCTCGAGATCTGGCGCTTTACGAGAGGAAACAGGTCCGCCGGTGTGCGGCCCTCTGGTCCGCTTCGCGCGAACAATGGCAGTGCGACGATGCCGGCCCTGATTGTGGGTGCCGGCCTCGGTATCCGACCGGAATTCTTCTCGCGCGAGGCGATCGGGCCCGCACGGCTCGGCCGGGTTACTGCCTGATTGCTCTGTTCCCTGGGTCGCTGTCTATTGGGTGACGCCACCCGAGGAAGCAGCACCAAAGCGTGTCGAAGTCCTCGGCAATCATCCGATCGAAAAGCCCGCTCCAAATTGAATGAGAAATGAGGAATATCTTATGTTGGATCAATGGAGTAACTTCTTTGTCATGGTGGGCAGCGGTGCGGCGGCGCTGGCAGGCTTGATCTTTGTCGCGATTTCGATCAATCCAGAAAGTATTGTCCGAAACTCTACACATAAGAACCGGGCAATTAATATGCTTTCGGGCTTCAGCGCTATTTTCATGGCCTGTGGCTTTGCGCTTTTTGGAAATCAATATCTTATAGCACTTGGCTTGGAATGGCTCTTTCTTTGGCTTGTTGCGACGATTATATTTATCAGAGGTTATATGGTAGCTATCAGAGCGGGGATGAGTTCTATTGGGTTGAATGTGCCCCGTCTTGCAGGCGGCACAATGTGCTACCTTGCTGAAGTTGTTGGCGCAATTTTCCTTATTTTTGGGTATAGCGCAGGATTTCAAATCGCAGCTATAGCAACCATTATTTTGTTCGCCTTCCTCATTTCGGGTGCATGGCTGCTTATTATCGGCATCTACGAAGACCCAACTTAAATGGTTGGCCACGGATTTTTCGTGTCCGAGCTTTTCAGGGAGCGTGGATAAACGACGGACATTTCAAGCCTCGCCGAACCAGCGTGACATAGCCTGACAGGCTTCCTCTAGGTCAGGAGCGGTATTTGTGGCCCAGGCGACGAAGCCATCCGGTCGCACGAGCACCGCACCTAGGCCTAGTCGATCCACAGCCTCGCTTGCGACATAGGTGATGCGCTCACGCCAGCGCATCGCGAGCTCCGCGAGCGGCGCGTGAGCGTGAAAGTCCAGGATCATGCCTTTCCCCTCGCTCAGGAGATGGCCGAGTCTCGTGCCATCCGTCAGTTCGAAGTCGGGAGCGCTAAGGCCGATCAGCGGATGACTCCCGCCAAGATCGTAGCGCTGGGAAACACCCCACACACGCTCTGCAAAGTATGTCGCGCCATCGCGTGTGTCGATGAGGTCGCGGATGATGGCCCCCAGCGCTCGCGTACTCCGGTTCGGCCGCATGAGGGCGACCTGGGCGCGCGACCAGTCGAGAACCTGCATGCCCACGGGATGCCGCTCACTGAAATAGCTGTCGAGCAGATCGTCGGGGGCGTCACCGCGAATGGTCGCCGCGAGCTTCCATCCAAGGTTCATGGCGTCACCGAGACCGAGGTTGAGCCCCTGGCCTCCCAGGGGCGAGTGGATGTGGGCAGCGTCACCTGCGAGCAGTACCCGCCCTTTGCGATAGGCCGTCGCCTGCTGGGCGCGATCCGTCCAGGTCGTGGCGAGCTGAAGGGCTGTCAATGTGACGTTGACACCGGAGATACGGCGCAAGACTGCTTGAACATGCTCCCGCGTGATCGGCTTGGTCCGGTGGAAAGCGCCTCCGTCGAAATCGACCATGGCGATCGTGCCAGGGCGCGCATAGGTGAACATCCCGGTCGGCGTGTAGTGGCGGCCCAAGGGCAGGCTATCCGGATCGCTCATCTCCACTTCTACGGAATAGCCGGTGAATTCAGGATCGGTGCCAACGAACTGAAAGCCGCCGATCTTACGAACGGTGCTGCGGCCACCGTCACATCCAACGAGCCAGCGTCCACGAAATGTCTGGCCTCCCGCATGAACGGTCACAGCTTCCTCTGACGAATCGATGGCCTCTACGCCGAAGCCGCGTTTGATCTCAACTCCCATGGCGTCCGCACGAGCGGCCAACACCGTTTCGATGTGCTTCATATCGGTCGCCATGTTGGTGCCGGCAGGACCTGGCAGACGATACTGCCACTTCGAGGTATCGATCGTGTCGTGAAAGAATTGGATGCCGGCGAAATGGCCGCCCGGGCGGCGCGTCTGATGCATCCAATGCGCGGCATCTGAAGCGCCACGGCTGCCCGGAACACCCACCGCGCGTTGTGGTGTCGCCATCTCGTCCAGCAATCCGCGCCGATAAAAGGCTTCGATGGTAGGCGCGGAAAGGCCGCGCATGCCGAACGGAAGCCGCTTCAATGGTGAGCGGGGATCGTCGGCTTGCTCCAGCACCAGAACGGACAGCTTCGCGAGACGCAACTCGCAGGCGAGGAATAAACCGACCGGACCGCCACCGGCAATCACGACATCATAGTATGCGGGCAGGGAAGAAATTGGATGGCCGACAGGCATGAACTACTCCTTTGTGGTCGTTCGACCGGAGCAGTTCGTCGTTTCGAGAACCACACGGACGAACAAGGGCGCTTGAGCAGCGCCCGACATTCGTCGTGGGACTCATGCACGAGGCATGGACAGAGCTTCCGTTTCCGGAAGGACTTGGGCTGGACCACACCAAGTCTGCCTTTTCCGACGCTGCAGCGGTAGCATTGCGGCGGACTGCGTGCAACCAGCGCTGTTTTCTCGGCGACACGGATCATGCCGTCCACAGCCAAAATCGCAGCCAAGACCGATGCTTTTGGCTAGCGCACCCGGTCAAGTTCGGGGAACGGCAATATTATTGGGCCGAATGCTGCACGAAGTCAGCGGCCTCGCGAATGACCGCATAGACCTGCCGGGGCCGGGACAGCATTGGGACGTGGCTTGACGCTAGTTCCGTGACCTTGGCGTTCATGCGCCGGGCGAGGAAACGCTGAAGGTCGGGCTGGACTGTCCGATCTTCCGTCCCGACGATGTAATAGGTCGGCTTCTTTTTCCAAGCCGCGCCCGGAACCGGCTGGCCGAACAGATCCGCCATAGGACCCATTTGCGTGGCCCATACAAGCTTCTGCTCCGCCTCGGGCAGATCGCCGGCAAATTCCGGGATCCCTGAGGGACGCAGGTATATCCGGCCGTCCACAACCTCGATATGCTGGAAGACCGGGGTCTGGGGAAACTTCGTCTGGTCTTCCTGGGTCGTGTCGCCGTCTTCCGGCGCCAGCGCGCAGATATAGACGAGCGCCGCGACGCGATCGTCGATTCCGGCGGCGGTGATGACAGTGCCGCCATAGGAATGGCCGACCAACACGACCCTTCCCCCGGCACGGCCAAACGATGTTCGCACGGCAGCGGCATCATCCGCGACGGTGTTGAGATGGTTCTGCGTCGCGATCACTTGATAGCCGTCTGCGATCAGCATTTCGATGACCTTGCTGAAGCAGGAGCCATCGGCCCATAGTCCGTGTGCGAATACAATGCTCGGCTTGTCGGACATCAGCGCCTCCTGATGAGCCCTCTGGACAACACCTTAGGATTGTGGCTGCTAAAAGTCTTCCCAAATCTCGCCGAAAATCGCGCGATGTCCTGCTGGCGCAGGTCTCCAATCCAATTGCCGCCGCCGGGTCGCAGCGCGGGATACAGGTACGCGCGGTATTGGCTCGGCGTGTGGTCGACGTGCTTGCGGACGGCGCGACAACAATCACCGCGTGATTGGCTTTCGCTATGACGACGACAGAGTGTGGGAATGCTCCCGCAGACCTTGCTCCTGGCGTTCTCGGAGCGAGGCATGGGCTCTTGCGTCCAAGTTTCCGTCGCAGGACACCGGAATGTCCAGCGAAGCCAACTGGCTATCCCGGCGGAACTGACGATACTGTGTGGACTGGCGACTGGTTACGCGGACCCGGACTATCCGATGAACAAAGTCCATGTCGGCCGTGAACCGATCAAAGACAATATAGTATTTGTCGAGGCTTGAAGGACAAGCCTCTGGCCCGACGCACCTTCTTTCTCCAGAATTACATGTATGACAGGATAAAATCGTATCGACAGAACTGAATTCGTTGAGAAAATCGTCATGAACGAGGATGCAAATCTCGCAGGTCCGGCCCCGATGGAGGGACACGGAGAGTACAACCGGAAATCGTCGGTTCAGGCCACAGGAGCGGTGCCTGCTCTGGCTCTGTTGAAAAAGGCTGCTTACGGCGCCTCGCTGCCGACGTATGACGGAGCGCCTGTCATCGTTGCTGACTATGGCTCGTCTCAAGGTCGCAATTCGCTCGTTCCCATGTCGGCGGCCATCGAGGTCTTGCGGTCGCGCGTGGGCGGTTCCCGTCCGTTGTCGGTGGTACACACGGATCTTCCGGGCAACGATTTTTCGGCTCTGTTCCAACTGCTCGACGGCGATCCCGCGAGCTACCTTCGCGGCGATCGCGCGGTTTTCGCAAGTGCTGTCGGCCGCTCGTTTTACGAACAGGTGTTGCCGCCGGCTAGCGTTTCGCTCGGTTGGAGTGGGTGGGCCGTGCAGTGGCTCAGCCGGACGCCGGCGATGATCCCGGATCACGTGCAGATCGCATGCAGCCGAGACGAGGACGCGCGTGCTGCCTACGCCAGACAAGCCGCCGAGGACTGGGCAACGTTCCTACACCAGCGAAGTAAGGAATTGCTGCCTGGCGGCCGTCTCGTCATCTTGACGATGGCCCGCACCGACGACGGCAATTTCGGCTACGGGCCTCTCCTCGCCGCGATGTACGGGACGCTCTGCGCCTTGGCAGATGAGGGGCTGATCCTGCCGGAGGAGAAGGCTCGAATGGCTATTCCCACGGTGGGCAGGACTAGGATGGAATTCTGCGAGCCTTTCGCTGGCGGCCGTATTCCCGAGCTGTCGCTTGATCACATCGAGATTTTCGAGGGCGAGGATAGAATCTGGGAAACATTCGCCGCCGACGGCAACGCCCGTGCTTTCGGAGCCAAATGGGCGGCATTTTCCTCCGCATCCGTGCTCCCCACTCTGGCAGCGAGTTTGTCAGGAGGGGCGTCCGATCCACGCGCGGCAGCGTTTGAAGCTCGGATGGTGACGGGCATGGCGCAGAGGCTGGCTTTATCGCCAGAGAAGATGATGATTCCGCTCGCTGCGTTGGTGCTCGTCCGGGAATGAACAAATTGAAGCCAGGCCCATACAATTTGAAAGCTATTGCCCGATGGATAACGTGCGACGGAATGGCGATTCCGTGACCAAGATCGGTGTCTCATGATGGAAATAAGTATGGCGCGTCGGAGAGGATTCGAACCTCTGACCCTCAGTGGCTCGACAACATCGAACCGGACCCGGCCGACTTGATGGTGCCCTATCCCGCAGAACTCATGGCCATGTGGCCGATATCGAGCAAGGTCAACAGCCCGGCCTATAACGAGCCGGATGTGGCCGATCCGATCTAGAGACGACAAGCAGCGCTAGGCGGGCGCAATATGCATCCCGCCTAGGCCAAGAGCGTTATTACTCCGTCCGGCTTAGATATGTGAAGTGTAAAAAACGCCTCTCCAGCCCGAGGGCCAAAGGAACTAATCTTAATGTGCTGAGTTCATCTTGCACTCAGATCAACCTGCTAGACATTGAGGCATGGGAACTGAGGGAGGTAGCTATGAAACTCACCCAAAATCTGCTTATCGCAGCTTGCCTGGCGGCCGGAAGCATGACGATTGCTCCGCAGATTGCCTCGGCAATGCCGATAGCACCATCTGCGCAATCTCAGGCTGACAACGGGCTTGTCCAGCAAGCTCGTCGTTTATGTCCCTATGGGATGCACCGCTCCCCCTATGGCTGCATCAGAGATCAGTATTATGGCTATGGCTATCGCGGTTATGGCTATGGCTATCGCGGATATGGCTATGGCTATCGCAATAGCTATGGCTATCGCAATGACTACGGCTATGGCTATCGTCCTCGCCTGTATTATCGCTATTAGGCCGGTCAAAATGTGGAGGCGACCCAGCGGTGTCACCTTTTCGTAACCTTTTCGAATACAAGCAGAAGCCCCTCGTAAATTCAGAGGCTTAAAATCTAAGTGATTTCAAAGAGATAAATGGCGCGCCCGGGAGGATGAAACTGGGCACTCGTATGTCATTGTTTGTGCTACATAACTTCCAGAAACGGGTGGCTTGGATAAACGGTGAGAGGGAAAGAATTAAGTGCACTGTCGCCGTAATTCCGCGGCTACGGCGATAACGTCGGCAGTGAACGCCCTGGCACATGAACGGCCGCACGTGGCCGATCCTATTGAGGGGCGGAGCGATCTACCCTAGCCTGCTCCAGGCGTTGAGATCTGGAGGAAGCATGCGGACCTCGCAAGCATTGGCGATTGTAATAGCCCTGGCCGGCGGGGCAGCGCGCGCGGACACGATTGCGCAACCGCCGACGCTCGACGCCCAACAGAAGGCTAGGCGTGCCGCAATGGAGAAGGCCGAGCGGGCAGAGAAGAGCGTGCACGCTCTATTCCTAGCCAGATGCCTAGCGCAGCCACATAGCACACAGAATTCCCGGTGGACGCCACGCGATCAGTGCGAGCTTGAATACCGCACGCCCCATAAGCCCTTACTGATCCAGAGAGCCACCCGGCAAGGGGAGGAATAGGCGACATCGCCCCGGCCGGCTTGTCACCTTTTTGTAACCTTTTTGGGGAAACGGCGGGGCGCCCGTTTTGAGGCGTCTCGTAAGTGCTTGTTTCTTAAGAGGAAAATGGCGCGCCCGAAAGGATTCGAACCTCTGACCCTCAGATTCGTAGTCTGATGCTCTATCCAGCTGAGCTACGGGCGCGCGGGGAAGCGGCGAACGCTTCCGAGGCGCCCTGATAGCCAAGGGCGTCCGGGGATGCAAGCGCTTTATGCGCTTTTTTTCACTCTTTATCGAAACAGGCCTTCGCCCTGCTCGTCGATCAGCTGCTTGCCCTTGGTCAGCGAGAATTGCACGGCGTCATCGAGGCTGGCGAAACGGTCGGCGCGGATGAATTTGTGGCTCTTCAATTCGCCGCCGATCTCCTTTTCCACAAAACCGCAGGTCTGGTACTGGCCGCCTTCCTTGTAGGGGGCAGGGCGCACGATGAAGCCGTTATATTCCTCGCCATCGCCTTTGGGCGCAGCCGCCGGGGCGCCGGCGCCCGAATCGCGGCCGCCGAACAGGGAAGAGAGGGATTTGAGGAAGGAAGCCACGAGCGTGTCCCGGTCTTGTTGATATTGCCGCGAAGATAGCCTTATCGGCGCTTCTCGCCAATGGGGAGGTCCAATAGGGCGGTCCAATAGGGCGGTCATGGGGCCATGGGCAAGAAGCCGCGGCCATGGTTGCGTCCAATATTCGTTTCCCGCCGCGACTGCAGACAAGATTGCCCCTGCCATCTTGCTACTCTAATGTTCGGATAGAACGTTTGAAGTTGTAGCAATTTTCAGGGTGCCGATATGAATAAGCTGATTGTAGCCAGCACGATTGTCATCGGCGGGCTGTATGGCCTGGCGGGACAATCCCAGGCTGCGCCGCGCTATCGGAGCCAGGACTATGCCGAGAACGCCAGGGTGGAGTGCATCCTGCCCTGGTATCGTTTCGTCGGCGCCTGCGATGAAGCCATCCAGGACCCGCCGGACGGCAGGACTTGGCATGACTGGAACGACCGCCATCATGGCCGTCACCACTTCTAGGGGGTGATGGGTAAGGGAGCGGTGTACCGCCGGTGCCCGAAGCGCCACTGACGGGGGCAAGGCCGCAGGGCGGATCCCCCTTGTTCCATGGCAGGCCCCGGGGGCCGCCGTGGTTCTGAACAAGGATTGTCGCGAAAAGGGTACTTGGCCAGTCGGCGGGAGCCGGCATCGTACGGGGGATATCATGAGGCAGGTTATCGGTACCGGGCGGCGGATCGCCTGGAGCGCCCTGGTTGTGTTGACTTTTCTGGGCGCATCCCAGTCGGGCAGGGCACAGGACGCCCCGCCGCCACCCGTCACCGTCGCCAAGCCGGTGGTGAAGGACGTCGTGGAATATGACGACTTCATCGGCCGCTTCGAGCCGGTGGACCAGGTCGATATCCGTGCCCGTGTCTCCGGTTATGTCGACAAGATCCATTTCACCGACGGAAGTGTCGTCAAGACCGGCGACCTGCTGTTCACCATCGACCAGCGCCCTTACCAGGCGGCGCTCGACGAGGCGCAGGCCAGCCTGGAATCCGCCAAGGCGCGGGTGGATTTTGCGCAGGGCGATGTCGTTCGTGCAGAGAACCTGCGCAAATCGGGCAACATCACCGGCCAGATCTATGATGAGCGCACGCAGACGCTTGCCACCGCGCAGGCCGATGTAAACCGGGCGGAGGCCACGCTGAACCGCGCCAAGCTCGACCTGCAGTTCACGGAGATCCGCGCGCCTATCGCCGGCCGCATGTCGCGCCACCTGGTCTCTCTTGGCAATCTCGTCAGCGCCAACGACACCGTGTTGTCCAACATCGTGTCGATGGATCCGATTGATTTCTATTTCGACGTCGACGAGCGTTCCTTCCTCGCTTACCAGAAGCTCTCGACCGGCTCGCTGCGCACCTCGAACGATGGTGCTCTCAACGAAGTGCTGGTGGCGACCTCGGATGAGAACGAGCCCACCCACAAAGGCCGTCTCGACTTCACCGATAACCGTCTCGACAATTCCAGCGGCACCATCCGGGCGCGCGCCATACTCGACAACAAGGATCTCACGCTGGTGCCGGGCCTCTTCGGCCGCATCCGCATCCTTGGCTCGGACAAATACAAGGGTGTGTTGGTGCCCGAGGACGCGATCGGCTCCGACCAGGACCGCCGCGTCGTCTATGTCGTGGGCGCCGACAACACCATCTCACTGCAGCCCGTTCGAGTCGGTTCGCGCGTCGACGGCTACCGCGTCATTCGCGTGGGCCTGAAGGGCGACGAGACCATCGTCGTCAACGGCCTGATGCGCGTGCGGCCAGGCATCAAGGTCGATCCCAAGCTGACGACGCTGCCGCCCGTGGCGATGGCGGCGGCCAATTGAGGGATCGGGTCCATGAAATTTTCTCATTTCTTCGTTGATCGCCCCATCTTTGCGGCGGTCCTAGCCATCGTCATCGTGCTCGTCGGCGGCATTGCCTATCTCGGCCTGCCCGTGGCGCAATATCCGGAAATAGCGCCACCCACCATCGTGGTGCGGGCAAACTATCCGGGCGCCAATGCCGAAACGGTCGCTGCCACCGTGGCGACGCCGCTGGAACAGCAGATCAACGGCGTCGAGAACATGCTTTACATGTCCTCCTACGCCTCCAATGACGGCGCGATGTCGCTGACCATCACCTTCAAGCTTGGCACTGATCTCGATACCGCACAGGTGCTGGTGCAGAACCGCGTCGCCATCGCAACGCCCCGTCTGCCCGATGATGTCAGGCGCCTCGGCGTCACGACGCTGAAATCCTCGCCCGATTTGATGATGGTCATCCACATGCTCTCGCCGGATGACCGCTACGACCAGCTCTACATCTCCAACTACGCTCGCAACAATGTGCGCGACGACCTGCTGCGTCTCGATGGCGTGGGCGACCTCACGATCTTCGGCGAGCGTCAGTACAGCCTTCGTGTCTGGCTCGACCCGGACAAGCTGGCAAGCTATGGCCTGACCTCTTCGGACGTGGTGCAGGCCATCCAGGCCCAGAACGTGCAGGTCTCCAGTGGCGCCATCGGCCAGGAGCCGACGACATCGGGCGCTGCCTTCCAGATCACGGTCAACACCCAGGGCCGCTTCCAGGATGTCGCCCAGTTCAGGCGGGTGATCGTGCGCTCGACTCCGAACGGTCAGCTCGTGCGCGTGCAGGATGTGGCGCGGGTCGAACTCGGCGCACAGGACTATGTCACCAACTCCTATCTCGATGGCAAGCCGGCAGTGGCGCTGGCGATCTTCCAGCGGCCCGGAACCAATGCGCTTCAGGCGGCCGACGAGATCATCAAGAAGATGGAGGAGCTGAGGCAATCCTTCCCGCCGGGCGTTGCCTACAAGATCGTCTATAATCCCACGACCTTCATCGCCGAGTCCGTCAACGCCGTCTATCATACGCTCGGCGAGGCCGTACTCCTCGTCGTGCTGGTGATCATCGTCTTCCTGCAGAGCTGGCGCACGGCGCTCATCCCCGTCATCGCCATCCCGGTCTCGCTGATCGGTACGTGCGCCGTGATGGCGGCTTTCGGCTTTTCGCTGAACACGCTGACACTGTTCGGCATGGTGCTGGCTATCGGCATCGTGGTCGACGACGCCATCGTGGTCGTCGAGAATGTCGAGCGAAACATCTCCCTGGGCATGTCGCCCAGGGATGCGGCGCATGAGACCATGGACCAGGTCGGCACGGCCGTGATCGCCATCGCCCTGGTGCTGGGGGCGGTCTTCATTCCCACCGCCTTCATTCCGGGCATTTCCGGCCAGTTCTATCGGCAGTTCGCGCTGACGATCGCGGTCTCGACCTTCATCTCGGCGTTCATCTCGCTGACATTGTCACCCGCGCTGGCGGCGATCCTGCTCAAGTCGCACAGCCATGAGCCGCCACGCAATCCTCTCACCCGCCTCGGCAACAACCTGGCCGGCGGTTTCAATCGTGGCTTCGACGGGCTGGCCAATGGTTACGCCCGCGGCGTCAACCGGGTGGTGCGTCGCAAGATCATCATGCTGCCTATCTATGCCGGCCTCCTCGCCGCCACCGTCTGGGCGGTGCAGAAAGTGCCGCAAGGCTTCATCCCGACGCTCGACCAGGGCTATGCCATCGTCGTCGTGCAGTTGCCGGATGGTGCCTCGCTCTCGCGCACCGATGCCGTCACCAAGCGTGTTTCCGAAATCGCTCAGGCGACGCCTGGTGCCCAGGATGCGGTGGCCTTTGCCGGTTTTTCGGCAGCGACCTTCACCAACGCCACCAATTCCGCAGCTGTCTTCGTGCCATTCAAGCCGTTTGACGAACGCATCAGGGAAGGACTGAGTGCGGACAAGATCATCAAGGATCTCTACATCCGCATGCAGGTGATCCAGGAAGCCTTCATCATCGCCATTCCACCACCGCCGGTGCGCGGCATCGGCAATGCCGGCGGCTTCAAGCTGCAGCTTCAGGAGAGGCTCGGTCCCGACATCCAGCGCGTGCTGGCTTCGGCTTATGAGGTGATGGGCAAGGCGCGGTCCGACCCGAGGCTGGCCGGGGTCTTCACGACGTTTTCCGCCAATTCGCCCCAGATCTTCCTCAACATCGATAGGCAGAAGGCGGAGATCCTCAACGTTCCCATCTCCAATATCTTCGACACGCTGCAGCAGAATCTCGGCACCGCCTATGTCAATGACTTCAACGCGTTCGGGCGAGTCTATCAGGTCCAGGCGCAGGCCGATCAGCGCTTCCGCAACGATACCGACCAGATCGCCGGGCTAAGGGTACGCTCTTCGAGTGGCGCGCTCGTGCCGCTGGGCACGCTTGTCGAGATCAAGGAGGTCTCCGGCCCTCAGCTCATCCAGCGTTACAACATGTATCCCTCCGTGCCGCTTCAGGGCAATGCGGGGCCCGGCATCTCGACCTCGCAGGCGCTCGACGAGATGGAGAAGCTCGCGCGCGCCACCTTGCCACAAGGCACCAGCTTCCAGTGGACGGATCTCTCCTTCCAGGAGCGCGCCACCGGCAATACGGCAATCTTCATTTTCGCCCTCTCGGTGCTCTTCGTCTTCCTGGTGCTGGCGGCGCAATATGAGAGCTGGTCGCTGCCGCTCGCCATCATCCTGATCGTGCCGATGGCCGTGCTGTCGGCACTTCTGGGTGTGATGCTGCGCGGCATGGACAACAACATCCTCACGCAGATCGGCTTGATCGTGCTGGTGGGCCTGGCTGCAAAGAACGCCATTCTGATCGTCGAGTTTGCTCGCGAGGCGGAGGCGAACGACGGCAAAGCGCCGATCGAGGCGGTGGTCGAGGCCTGCCGCCTGCGCCTGCGGCCGATCCTGATGACGGCCTTCGCCTTCATCCTCGGCGTGGTGCCGCTGCTGATCGCCACCGGCCCCGGCGCCGAGATGCGCCAGGCGCTCGGAACGGCGGTGTTCTTCGGCATGCTCGGCGTGACCTTCTTCGGCCTGTTCCTGACGCCGGTGTTCTATGTGACGCTACGCTGGCTCACCGGCACGGGAAGGAAGAAGGAGGCAGTGGTGAAGGCTGAACCGGTTACAGGGAAGGCGTAGGGACGCCCGCGGTCCGAGCCACCGCGCCTGACAAAAAGCCCTCTGCGCGTTGGCACAGAGGGCTTTTTTGGCTATTCGAATCTCCCGGTCAGTTATCCAGGAAGCTCCGAAGCTTCCTCGACCGGCTCGGATGCTTGAGCTTGCGCAGCGCTTTCGCCTCGATCTGGCGGATACGTTCGCGCGTGACCGAGAACTGCTGGCCGACTTCCTCCAGCGTATGGTCGGTGTTCATGCCGATGCCGAAACGCATGCGCAGCACGCGCTCCTCGCGGGCGGTGAGGGAGGCCAGCACGCGCGTGGTGGTCTCGCGCAGGTTGGACTGGATCGCCGCGTCGATCGGCAGGATGGCGTTCTTGTCCTCGATGAAGTCGCCGAGATGCGAGTCCTCCTCGTCACCGATCGGCGTCTCCAGGGAGATCGGCTCCTTGGCGATCTTGAGGACCTTGCGCACCTTCTCGAGAGGCATGGCGAGCTTTTCGGCCAATTCCTCCGGCGTCGGCTCGCGACCGATCTCGTGCAGCATCTGGCGGCTCGTGCGCACGATCTTGTTGATCGTCTCGATCATGTGCACGGGGATGCGGATGGTGCGGGCCTGGTCGGCGATCGAGCGGGTGATGGCCTGCCGGATCCACCAGGTGGCATAGGTCGAGAACTTGTAGCCACGGCGGTATTCGAACTTATCGACCGCCTTCATCAGGCCGATATTGCCTTCCTGGATCAGGTCGAGGAACTGCAGGCCGCGATTGGTGTATTTCTTGGCGATGGAGATGACGAGGCGCAGATTGGCCTCCACCATTTCCTTCTTCGCCTGGCGAGCTTCGCGCTCGCCCTTCTGCACCATATGCACGATCTTGCGGAACTCGGTGATCTCGAGGCCCGTCTCGGTCGCGAGGTTATGGATGTCCTCGCGCATGGTCTTGATGGTCTCGAGCTCGTGCGCCACGAACTCCTTCCAGCCCTTGGAGCCCAGCTTGGAGACGCGCAGGATCCACTTCGGATCGAGCTCCGACCCCTGATAGGTCTTGAGGAAGTCGGAACGGTCGACGCGATAGCTCTCGGCCAGGCGCATGAGGCGGCCTTCATAGCCGATCAGACGCTTGTTGATATCGTAGAGCTGCTCGACCAGGGCGTCGATACGCGCCTGGTTGAGCGAGAGGCTCTTCACATTGGTGACGATCTCTTCCTTCAGCTTCTTGTATTTGCGGTCCTGCGAAGGCGAGAGCGAACGGTTCTGCAGCCGGCTCTCGACATTCACGTCTTGCAGGCGGCGCAGCTTCTTGTAGTCGTCGGCGATCAGGTCGAAGGTCTCGAGAACCTTCGGCTTCAGCTCGGCTTCCATGGCCGAAAGCGACACGTTGTTCTCCATGTCGTCTTCGTCCATCTCGCTGTCCATCGGCGGCAGCGCGTCGTCGTCCATGGCGGGCGCGGCCTCGCCTTCGCCCTCGGCCGCGACTTCGCCCATCACGGCCGTTGGCACGTTCTTGCCATCCGGACCGGCATAGGTCGCTTCGAGATCGATGATGTCGCGCAGCAGAATCTTGCCGTCGTTGAGCTCGTCACGCCAGATGATGATGGCCTGGAAGGTGAGGGGGCTTTCGCACAACCCGGCGATCATCGCCTCGCGGCCAGCCTCGATACGCTTGGCGATGGCGATTTCGCCCTCGCGCGACAGCAGCTCGACGGTCCCCATCTCGCGCAGATACATGCGCACGGGATCGTCGGTGCGATCGGTGGGCTCCTTGGCCGTGGTGGTGGAAGCGATGGCGCGCGTGGAGGTGGCCTCGACGAGGTCGCCGCCCTCGGCTTCCTCTTCCTCGGCCGGGGCTGCCTCCTCCGTCTCCTCGTTCTCCTCGTTCTCGACGACATTGATGCCCATCTCGGAGAACATGGCGAGCACGTCCTCGATCTGGTCGCCATCGACCTGATCGGAGGGGAGCACATTGTTGATCTCTTCATGCGTGACATAGCCACGCTTTTTGGCGCGCTTGATCAAGGCGCGGACGGCGGCATCCGACAGGTCGAGCAAGGGGCTGTCCTGGCTCGGCGCCTCGGTCTCCGGCGTCTCTTCCTTGTCAGCTTCTTTTTTCGCCATTTCGCTTTCCCTCGATCGCCAAAGTAGAACTTATAAGGCCATCCGTCAGGCGGCCTCACAAATTGCTGCGTCCTTCCAAGTTCCCAGCAAATTTCACCGGGTTGGAATCCTGCTCCAATCCGGGAAAACCCGCTCTCCGCTGCCAGCCTGCCGGGCGGAAATTCCCGCTCGAAAGCACTGGCGAATACAACCACCCTGTGCCACACCCTAGCGGGTTAAGGCACGATTCCCTCCCGTAGAGAGAGGGTCGGAGCGACAACACCAAAAAGGGCAGCATCCGGTACCCGGAGCCACCCGACTGGTCGCCGCCTTGCCCCACATCCCAGGAGGTGCCGGGTCCCACATCTTCGCTGCAAGGCGATGACAACGAACCCGCCGATCCCCAAAGGACTGACGCTATCACTAACCGGGCAATGGCTAATCCGCCGTTAACCCTGAATATCCACTCGTAGCTCCGTCACATATCTCGAGACAGGCGCCCGGAAGAGGCCCCGAACCCTTCGATCATTGCCTCCGTCCCTTCCATCGTGGCGATTTGCGCCTTGATGTCCTGGAGCCTGGCAAAGTTCTCGTCGGTGAGGTCCTGCTCCAGCGCAGCCGCTGCGAGCCTGAGTTCCTTATGTAACGTACGGTTCTTGTGATGCAAGGCCACAGCATGCACGAATCCGTCCCGAACGTCGGGAAAAGCGGCGTCGCGCCGCACCCAGAAGTGTCCCAGCGCGCTTGCGGAGGTAATCTGATGGAGCAAGCGCTCGAATCCGAGACCGAGAAGCTCGGTCTCGATCTCAGGTGATTCGCGCAGACCATGCGCCACGCAGTCGATCAAGGCCTGCCTCAGCCGATTGGTTTCGGCATTGTCGAATTCGAGCCCCGCCAGCAATTCGCAATGATCGTCGAGCAGGACGGGATGGGCGACTACGGCAGCCAGGATCAGCGCTTCGCGCGCGGGCACCGCACCGTGGCCACCGCGCACGCGCGCGCTTTCCCGCACGCCGGCGGTGACGGAAGGAGGGCCCGACCGTGTTTCCTGCCGGCCGCCGCCCGGCCCTCGGCGCCAGGAAGGTCGGCCACCGTCAAAGCGGCCTTCGGCGGCGTGGGCGGGTGCGAAGAAGTTGTTCAGGCGCCTTTGCATTTCAGCGCGGTAATGCTTACGCAGCGTCTCGTCGCGGATGGGCGTGAGCACGTCCATGACTTTGCGCTCCAGGGCGGCACGGCGCTCCGGCGTCTTGAAATCGCCGCTCTCAGTCTCACGCTGCCAAAGGATATCGGCCAGTGGCAGGGCGCTCTGCAGCACTTCGCTGACCGCGCTGGCGCCGGAGGAGCGCACCAACTCGTCCGGATCCTGTCCGCCCGGCAGCAGGGCGAATTTCAGCGTCTTGCCCGGCCCGATCTGGGGCAGGGCGACATCGACGGCGCGGTAGGCAGCCTTGCGCCCGGCCTTGTCGCCATCGAAGCATAGGACCGGCTCCTCGCTCATGCGCCAGAGCAGCGTGAGCTGGTCTTCCGTCAAGGCGGTGCCGAGGGGGGCGACGGTGTGGCCGAAGCCGGCGACGCTCATCATGATGACGTCGACATAACCCTCCACAGCGATGACGCTGCCTTTGTCGTGGGCGGCCTTGCGAGCGCGGTGGTGGTTGTAGAGGCAGGAACCCTTGTGGAAGAGCGAGGTCTCGGGCGAGTTGAGATATTTGGCCTGGGCATCCTTGTCCATGGCGCGGCCGCCGAAGGCGATGACCTTGCCGCGTGCGTCATGGATCGGAAACATGATGCGGTCGCGGAAGCGGTCATAGGGGACCTGGATGTCCTCGCCATGGATGAGCAGGCCAGCCTCGATCATGGCGTCGCGATCGACGCCCTTGCCCGCGAGGTGGTCGCGCAGGGCAAATCTCTCGTTGGGCGAATAGCCGATGCCGAACTCGGACTGGATCGCCGGCGTCAGGCCGCGATCGGCGAGGTAGCCGCGCGCTGCCGCCCCCTCGCGCGCCTGCAGGCGAGACTGGAAGTAGGCCGCCGCCATCTCCATCACCTCATGCAGGGAGGCGCGCTCTTCCTCGCGCTTGATGTCTTCGGCCGTGAGCTTGGGCAGGGTGACGCCGGCCTCGCCCGCACAGCGCTCCACCGCCTCGGGGAAGGACACGCCCTCCGTCTCCATCAGGAAGCGGAAGATGTCGCCATGCCGGCCGGAGGAGAAGCAATGATAGAAGCCCTTCTGGTCGTTGACATAGAAGGAGGGCGTCTTCTCGGCATTGAAGGGGGAGAGCCCGCGCCATTCCCGCCCCTGTTTCTTCAGCTTGACGCGCTTGCCCACCACCGCCGTGACGGGCAGGCGGGCGCGGATTTCGTCGAGCAGGTTGCGTGGGTATTCCATGTGTTCACATGTGAGAGCGGCGAGCGATATGGCAAGGGTGCTCGGGCCACCGGCCCTTAGCCCCGCCGACTCATCCCCGTTATTCTACTGCGGAAGACAAGAGGCGGGAAGGTGGGTAGGGTCTGCGCTAACGACACGCCGCTCAGCCTGCATGAAGCCGGGGAAGAATGACCGCCTTCCGTTTCGAAGCCTTGGAAAGGGACAGGCCGGGGGATAGCTTGTGTAATCATGCGAGGCGCCGCCATGCTTCTCGATCGCCGATCCCTGCTTTTCCTGTCCGCAGCAATGCTGGGCCTGCCCTCCCGTGTTGGCGCCTCCGATTCTCCGGCGATTCCGCTCTGGCCGGGAATGCCGCCCGGCGGCGGAGGCCCGAGCGGTCCGGTCCGTATCAGTTCGCGGGGCGCATGGTCGAACATCGCGCAACCCTCGCTGCAGCTCTACCGGCCGGATAAGCCCAATGGAGCGGCCATGCTGGTGGCGGCGGGCGGTGGCTACAAGCGGATCGAGATGGACGGCGAGGCGCATCCCGCCGCTGCCTGGCTGGCGGCAAGGGGTATCACCGCTTTCGTGCTCGCCTACCGGCTGCCGGAGGAGGGCTGGAAGGCAGGGCCGCTCGCGCCGCTGCAGGATGCCCAACGCGCAATGAGGCTGATCCGGGCCGGCGCCACAGGCTACGGCATCGATCCCGGCCGCCTGGGGGTGCTCGGTTTTTCCGCCGGCGGCCACCTGCTCGGTCTGGCCTCCGCCCGCTCAGCCTTCAAGGCCTATCCCGGCGTCGACGAAGCCGATGCCCAATCGGCTCGGCCCGACAATGCGGCGCTGATCTACCCCATCATCACGTTGGAGCCGCCTTATGATGGCAGCTCGACGCGCCGGGTGTTGATCGGTCGGCATCCTTCGGCCGAAGAGAGCGCGGAATGGTCCGTGCAGACTCATGTCCGGAAGGACTGCCCGCCGATGTTCCTGGCACAGGCGCAGGACGATCCAGTCTCCAACCCGGCCAACACCGTGATCATGGCGCAGGCTTGCCAGGCCGCGGGCGTACCCGTCGAACTGATGCGCCTTGCCAGCGGCGGCCACGGTTTCGGCATGGGGCGGCCGGGCACGCCAACTGCGGCATGGCCGGATCACTATGAGGCGTGGCTTCGCCAGCGAGGCATGCTCGCGTGAGGAGGCGAGCGATGCGAGCCCGATGTCGCCGCCTCCCTCGCCGGCGCCAACCATCTCCAGGTCCGACCACTGCGCAGGCGGATGCCCTCGGAAAATCCCAAATCACAGCAAGCCGAAAAGCGTTCCGGCCGAAACACCGGGACCCCTCCCTTGCCTCTATGCTGACAGGCATAAAGTCTCGAGGAGCACGTTCCCATGGCCGAAAAGACGATACTGCTTGGCACCGATGTGGCGGCCTTCGTCCTGTTCCATCCGGACGACCTGGCCCATCGCGCGCAGGACCCGCTGGATTGGTACAGCTATGATTTCGCCTATGGCAGGGAATCGGCGGCGGGCCGCCTGATCGCCTTCTGCACGGGCTCGGATGGTGGCTATGCCATTCGGCTTACGACGCGCGATCTCACGCCGGCCGAGGCTGCTGATGCCTGTCCTTCCTGGAGCTTTCCGCTGATCGTTCGGCACGGCCGAATCCTTCTCGACAACACCGATGCCCTGCCGAGCGACGAGCAGATGAGGGATCTTTCCTCGATTGGAGATCGCTGGTTCGAACTTGGCAATGGCGCCTATCGTGTCACCGTGCATCCGATCGAGTGCCCAGATCCCGCAAACTCGGCCCGCGAGGCCGGCACGATCAGTCCCAATTACGTCATCCAGTTCCAGCCGGTGGGCGATATCACCGGCATTCCCGTGGCCCCGACGCCGCCGGACATCCGTCCCGATCGCGACTGGACGCCAAGGCTCCTGGATAATGCCGCGAACGAAGAGTTTTATCGCTGGCCCGAGGCACGGCAGGGCTCCACGAACTATCCCAGCCTGGCGGTGCCCGACACGATGGCGCTGCTGCCCCGCCAGTTCGCACGCCTGTGCGTCGGCGACGAAATTGCCGAAGCGGCCTTTCCCAAGACCATGAAGCGGGCCGCGCGTGCCGAAGGTTTCGTGGTTGCTCCGTCCTTCGAAAGTGGCGCTTATGCCATCCTGGCGCGCCAGAGCCAGCTCTCCTGGCGCGACGACAGGAAGGCGATGCTGGGTATCAGCGGGCTCTGCTTGGTGCGCGTGGTCAGGGGCGGGCCTGCAGCGTCGCTCAAGCCCGTCGAGATCGCTCCGGTCGAGAAGCCGGACATGACCCTCGATCCCGAGGCTGCCGAGGACCTCAGAGCCAGGCTGATCATGAGGGTGAACGGCAATCCGGCTTTCCAGGCTCGCCTCGACCATCCTTCCTTCGAAACTGAGCGTCTTGCGGCGCTCATCTCGCCCGAAGCGATCACGACCTGGGCATTGATGCATCTCGACCTGCCCTTCGCCATCCGCGTCAAGGGCTATGCCAGCCCGGTGGCAAGGCGCATGCGAATGCTGCACGATCTCCTGGCGACCGGAGCGCCGCCGTCCGCGCCACCACCAGCTTCTGGTTTGATGAACTGGCGGCACAAGGGCGTGTGGGCGAACTGATGGAGCTTAGGGCCAGTGTGGCGATCCCGTTCGGTTGCAGGGGCTATGGTTTTCATGCTTGACCCAGACAGTTGCCCCGGCGCGCTGGCTGAGCAGCGGCCAGACGAACTGGGCGTCGGGAGCATCCGACTATGGATCAGCTGGCTGGCGCAAACGAGTTCGTCCTTGGAAAAAAGCGGCATCATTAATCCGTTGCGACTCAATGGTGCTGGTCTGTCGCGACGTTATCTTTGAAAGCGCATGGCATGAAGGCGGTGCCCGGTGCATCATGCGCTCATCTTGCTGGCGCCGCAGGCGCAGGACGCAAAGCAAAAGGCCCGGCTGATGCCGGGCCTGTCGCTGTCTTGAAGGAAGAGAACCCGATCAGAAGGTGCGCTTGATGCGGATGCCGCCCATCACGAAATCCGACTTGGCGTCGAAGGCATGGGCGGGGGCCGGCGTCGTGTACACGGTGTTGTCGATCGCCTGATAGGTGTAGGCGACTTCACCGGTGATGGTCAGACCCTTCACGACCGTGTAGGTGACGTTGCCGGTGATCGAATATTCCTTCACCTTGAGATCGCCGCCGATCACGCTGAACTTGTCATAGCTGGTGTCGATGTAGCTGCCAACCAAGTTGGCGCCCCACTGCGGCGTGAAGTTGCCGCCGAGTTCGGCCACGATTGACCAGCCCTTGCCGCCATCGAAGCCGGTATTGGCATTGAAGAAGTAATCTTGGGCCTTGAGCTTGCTGGCGCCGGCGCCGAGATAATCCAGCGCGCCGTCGGCGTATTGGCCTTCGATCACCAGATGGCCCTTGTCGATAGCCGGGATGTTGACGAGCAAGCTGCCGCCGACTGCATAGCCCCACTTGTTTTCGTGCGGAATATAACCAACGGCACCAGGCAGAATCGGCACGCCGGCCGCATTCAAGGCCTGCGCCGTGCGATACTGGTGCAACGCAGCTTGAGCCGCCACCGAACCCCAATCCTGCTTCAGGCGGACCTGACCGACAACGTCCGGAGACTGCTGCCCGCCCTGCTGGCTGCTCGAAAAGGCATTCTGGCGATGGTCGCGACCGTCCTCAACCGACAGGGTGGCCGTGAAGCCGCTGCCGAAGTCGGCCGTGTAAGCGAGAAGGTTGACGACGTTCGACTCGGCATAATACGGGCCCCAGACCGTGTTGCCGTATTCGTAGTCGTAGAAGCCGAAGAAGGAATGCGCGAAGCCGGCCGTCAAACCACCGAACTGGATGTAGGCGTATTTGACACGGAAGAGGCTGGTCTGCGTATCGCTGGCAACGGTCCAGTTGCTCGGAATCGGACGGCTGTTGGCGCGGATCTGGAAGAAGGAGCGCAGCAGGCCGTAGTCGGTCTGAGTACGGGCATCGAAGGAGATGCGCGCCTCGGTGTCGAAGGCGGTGCTGTGAATGTTGCGGGTCTGCTTGAAACCGTCGGCAGCGGTGCGGCTGTCGCCGCTCTGGTTGTAGAAGCGGTAGTCAGCGCGGATTTCGCCAGCGATCTTCAAGCAGGTATCGCTGCCGGGGATGTAGAAGAAGCCGGGGCCGAAGGCCGAGCAGACCTTCACATATTCGACGGCTTCCCCTTTGGTCATCGGAAGGTCGGCGGCCTGAGCGGCGGCAAGAGCGGTAAGGCTCGCCGCGGCGCCGAGCAGAAGAGATTTGATCGTCATCGGAAGGCTCTCTGAGCAAGTTGGATTGCGTGCGTTTGGGCCGGTTCGTTTCGCTATGAAGCTCCGGCCTGCTTGCTGGAGGATGCAATCAATGCCAGATGCTCGCTAAACGAGAGCCGCAACCTCCTTGCTGAATCTGGAGTGTACTTACAATATAAAATACAATCAGGGATTGATGTGACGATTTTATAACAAGGATATGTGCCCTAAATGCCACATATATATTTATGACAGAAAGATCATATTGAAGATATATTTTATGACAGGATGAATATCCGAAAACATTGGCGTTGTTGAATTAAATATATATTAAATAACACTTCATAATCTGACATTAAAATTTGATAATGAATGGAGGTCTCAATGGTATGAACAATCAGTTTGGCGATGTAGGGGCCTGGCAGAGCAGCCTGGCTACTGTAACCGCTGGCCGTGCCTGCCGGTAAAATGCAAAGCGCCGCAGCCCGGCAGTCATATTCATGGTTGTGTGTATTCTTAGATACAACAAATCGAGGCGCAGCTGATTGCGCCCGATCACCGGGGCGCCTGGAGGCGACAGCGCGTCTCCGTTCGAAGCCTCAGCGGCCGGAGTCCGAGCACCATGGCGGCCGGTATGCCATTGGAGCATGAAATGGCGCCACAGAGGCCGCGGCGGCCATGGTTCCGACACACCGGTGCGATCCCGGATCTTGACCCGCCTCACACGGCCAGTCCCGCCGCCACATCCTTGAACACGCCCCGCAGCCAAGCCAGCAGGCGGTCGTGCTTGCGGGCCGCTGGCCAGACCAAAGTCAGGGGCAAGGCCCTTGCCTGAAACGGCGGCTCGCGCAGCACCAGGCCGAACGGCTCGGCGAATTGCCGGGCGAAAGCTCGGGAGAGCACGGTCGCCATGTCGGTCTGCGCCACCGCCGCCAGCGCGGCGGTGAAATGCGGCGTCGTCAGGGCGATGCGACGCTCGAGTCCGGCGGCCGCCAGGGCGGCGTCGGCTTCGGTATGACTGTCGCCGAGGATCGATACGGTGACATGGCTGAGGGCGGCATAGCCGGCGAGGGTGAGGGGTTCGTCTGCGGCTGCCGGATGGCCGCGGCGCAGTATCAAAGCGAGCCTGTCGTCGAGGAGACGCTCGCTATGGGCGCCCGACGGCAGGGGATAGTCGGCCAGCGAGAAGGTGAGGTCGATCTCGCCCGCCTGCATGCGCCTGCTGATGTCGGGGCCGATCGGCACGGCGCGCAGATCGACATCCGGCGCCTCCTTGAGCAGACGCGCCATCACGCCCGGAAAGAACAGCGCCGTCTGTGAGTCGACGGCGGCGATGCGCACGGTCCGCCTCTCGCGGGCGGGATCGAAATCGGGGTCCGCCACGACATCGATGATATCGGCGAGAAGCACCTGCACACGCGGTGCGAGTGCTTCGGCCCGCGCCGTGAGCACCATGCCGGCGCCGGAGCGGACCATCAGATCGTCGCCAAACAGGTGGCGCAACCGGTCCAGCGCCCGGCTCATCGCCGGTTGGCTGAGGCCGACCTCGCGTGCAGCGCGGCTGACGCTGCGCTGGGAGAGCAGGGCGCCGAGCGCGGTCAACAGGTTGAGATCGATCGCTTTCAAATGCGTGTCGCGCATAGTGTGAATATAAAGCATGCATTGGAATTATGATAGAGCGCTTGCTATCCCTCTCACATCAACAGGAGGCAATGATGTCGGGACGGATTGTGATTTTGGGTGGTGGCCCGGTGGGCCTGTCGATAGCCGAGCAATTGGGGCAGGCGGGGCGGACAAGCGTGATCGCGCAGCGCAAGCAGCCAGGCAGGCTACCGCCAGGGGCTGAATTCGAGCCCTGCGACGCCCTCGACGGGGCCGCACTGATGCGCCTCATGCAGGGTGCCAGCGCACTGATCTGCACTATCGGCCTGGCCTATGATGCCGCAGTGTGGGAAGCAGCCTGGCCCAAGATAATGGCGAACATGCTGGCGGCCTGCTCAGCGAGCGGCGCGCGGCTGATCTTCATCGACAATCTCTACATGTACGGCCCCCAGGCCGAGCCGCTGCGCGAGGACATGCCGATGGCCGCGACCGGCCGGAAAGGCAAGGTGCGTGCCGCCATCACGCGGCAGTGGCAGGCTTCCGGCGTCAGGGTCGCCGCGCTGCGCGCGCCCGATTTCTATGGGCCCGGCGTCGCCAATTCGATCCTAGGGACGCCCACAATCGGCGCACTGGCCCAGGGCAGGAGCGCGCAGCTCGTCGTCAAGCCCGACGCGCCGCACGCGTTGGCCTATGTGCCGGATATCGCCCGCGCCGCCATCCTGCTGCTCGATGCGCCCGACGATGCCTATGGCCAGGTCTGGCATGCACCGAGCGTGCCGGCGCGGACCCCACGTGAAATCCTCGCCATGGCGGCAAGCCGGCTCGGCGTGAAGCCGCGCCTGATGGAGATGCCCGGCTGGCTCATGCCGCTCGTCGGCCTGTTCATGCCCTTCATCCGCGAATGGAACGAGACCTCGTTCCAGCACGACCGTCCATTCCTGGTCGACAGTAGCAAGTTCGAACGCCGCTTCGGCCTTACGCCGACGCAGCTGGAGGAGGGCATCCCCCTCACCGCCGACAGCTTCAGGAAGGCATGAGGCTCATTGTCCCAGCACGGCTTGGCCGAGGCGGAGCGGCGCCGTCAGGATGCTGCCGGCAGTGTCCACCACGAACACGCCCGTGCGCGACACAGCGCTGCCGCGCGCCACCATGGCGTCATTCCTGGTGACCTCGTTCAGTGCCGGCAGGATCGACACGAACTTGCTGTGGTTCAGCGAGTCGATGCTCTTGCTGTCCGACATGTCGATCACGCGCAGGCCGTATCGCTTGATGGCAGCCTGGGCCTTCGGATCCTCGAGCAGCACATTGCCGACGCGTGGCACGTCGCCGGCCAGGCGTTGCGAGGCTCCGAGTGCGCGATCATCGCGCGAGACGCCAACCGTGATCGGCTCGTTGAGCTTACCGATCGCATCGAGCTGGGTACGGAAGACAGTGACATCGATATCGGGTGACATCAGGAAGACTTCGCCAAGCTTGGGCAGGAAAGCCGAGTTGCCGCGCATCTTGGCCTGGCGCAATGTCTCCACCGTCAGCCAGTTGCCCATGGAGTGGGCGATGATATGTATGCGCTTTACGCCGGGTGCACGGGCGAGCTCGTTGAGGAAGTCTTCGAAATAGTCGCGCGAATAGGTGCTCGCCTCGCGGTCGGCGACATAGCCGGTGAGGGTGCCCATGGAAGGCCAGGCGAAGGCTACGACCGCGCCGGGAAAGCCGCTGTCCTTGCTGAGCTGGGCGACGCGGTAGACCGCTTCCTGGTAATTGGTGTTATAGCCGTGGATGAAGACGATGACGTCGCCGCCACCCTTCTTGCCAGCGAAAAGCGACTTGTCGAAGCCGTTTCCGTCGAGTTGGCCGGCGCTGAGCACCACGAAATTGCGTGCGGGATCACCCGGCGGCGCGCTTGGCCATTCGATCTTGCCGGGGACATGATTGGGCGGGACCGAGATGGTATATCGCTCGTAGCTCAGCCCGAAATTTCGATTGCTGGTGAAATCGAGGCTGTCGGTGTCCGATCGCTTACGCGTGGTGGCCACCAGCACATTGACGGGCGTTCCCACGCCCGCGGCCCCCGTCACCGGATGCAGCAGATTGGGCCCCGGCCGGTCGGCACAGGACGCGAGGCTTGCCGCCACGGCCAGCATGGCGCACAGCTGCAGGAACATTCTAAGGATAGGCGCCATGCTGTTCTCGATCCTTGAGCGCGCGGTAATCTAGCCGGGCCGGCGGGAACAGGGAAGGGGAGAACGCGGAAGTGTTAAAAGAAGGTTAAGGCAATGGGCGGCAGTTGTGCCGCCTCTTCTTTTGCAGCGTGCTGGATCTCGGCGCGGTCAACTGGCCGGCCCGCTGGCTATCAGCCGCCCAAGGCTTCCTTCACCAGCGGGCTCGTCTTGGCGAAGTCCATCTTGCCGGCGAAGCGTTCCTTCAGCACGGCCATCACCTTGCCCATATCCTTGACGCCGGCGGCGCCGATCTCGGTCACGACAGCCGCGATGGCGGCCTTGGTCTCGGCCACGTCCATCTGCCGGGGCAGGAAGGAGGAGAGGGTCCCGATCTCGGCCCTGGTGTTCTCCGCCATCTCGGCGCGGCCGGCCTTGGTCGCCGTCTCCAGCGTTTCCTGCGCCTGCTTGATCATCTTCTGCAGCATGGAGAGGATCTCGCTGTCGGGAATCTTGCCGTCATGCTCGCCGCCACGTGCGGCGATGTCGCGGTCCTTCAGCCCGGCCTGGATCATACGCACGACCGACAGGCGCGCCTTGTCGCCGCTCTTCATCGCGTCCTTGACGGCGGTGGTGAACTCCTCGCGCAGAGACATGGGTGTCTGCCTTCTTCCTTAGAATCAAAACCTTCGAAAACGACCTACCACAGTGGATTATTTGCCGCTCCAAACGCAAGCCATTGTAATTGCTTGATTATTTGGTTGGCGAGAAGGGTTGACGGCAGGCCGTCCGATCCCTAATTTCCGCCGCGTCTGCCGCCATTCGTCTGGCACTTAAGATGAAAATGACAGTCGCACAAGCAAGGATGAGGTCGAACGCATGGAAAATGGCTGGCAAGACGGCTGGGCAGAACCCAAGGCGACCGCTCTTCTCGTCCTGGCCGACGGCACGGTGATTGAAGGCCAGGGCCTCGGCGCCATCACCAAGGCTTCCGGCGAATTGTGTTTCAACACGGCGATGACGGGTTACGAGGAAATCCTCACCGACCCTTCCTATGCCGGCCAGATCATTACCTTCACCTTTCCCCATATCGGCAATGTCGGTGTCAATGACGAAGACATCGAGACAGTGAACATGGCCTCGAGTTCGGGCGTGCGCGGCGTGGTGCTGCATGCGCCGATCACCGAGCCCGCCAATTACCGTGCCAGCCGCCATCTCGACGCCTGGCTGAAGGCCCGCAACATCGCCGGCATCACCGGGATCGACACCCGTGCTCTGACCACCCGCATCCGCGAGGGCGGCATGCCAAACGCGGTGCTTGCCTTCGATCCCGACGGCAACTTCGATATCGAGGCCTTGAAACGCGAGGCTGCCGGCCTGCCTTCGATGGACGGCCTCGACCTGGTGCCGCCCGTCACGACCGCCCAGCGCTTCGACTGGGACCAGACCACCTGGGAGTGGTCGAACGGCTATGGCCATCTCGGCGATCCGAAATATCGTGTCGTCGCCGTCGACTACGGCATAAAGCGCAACATTCTTCGCTTGCTCGCCGCCGCCGACTGCGCGGTCACGGTGGTGCCGGCCACCACGCCGGCCGAGGATATCCTCGCGTTGAAGCCCGATGGCGTCTTCCTCTCCAATGGTCCGGGGGATCCGGCCGCGACCGGCGAATATGCCGTCCCGGTGATCAAGACGCTCCTGGAGAAGGACATCCCGATCTTCGGCATCTGCCTGGGCCACCAGATGCTGGGCCTGGCGCTCGGCGCCAGCACCAAGAAGATGAAGCAGGGGCACCACGGCGCCAATCATCCGGTGAAGGACTTCACCACCGACAAGGTGGAGATCGTCTCGATGAACCACGGCTTTGCCATCGATCGCGACAGCCTGCCTGAAGGTGTCGTCGAGACGCACGCCTCGCTGTTCGACGGCTCCAATTGCGGCATCGCCCTCAAGGGCCGCCCGGTCTTCTCGGTGCAGCACCACCCCGAGGCTTCGCCCGGTCCACAGGATAGTCACTACCTCTTTAAGCGGTTTGTCGAAAATATGGCATCCCGCCATGGTGTTGCCGCAGTTGCGCAACAGAACGCCTGATTGCAACCGGAGGAGTGTGCATGCGCGTTGGCGTCGCTTGTGTTCTTCTGGCGTTGCTTTGCGGCGGTGCAGCGGCTGAGACAACCGACGCCCCGCTGGTTCCCCTCCCGGACTATTTCCAGAAGAGCTTCGATGCTGCAGCAGCCAAGCCGCTGAAGCCCTTCACGCCCAAGCCAAGGCTGATGAAGGCGATCAAGGCCTCGATGGGCCTGGACGATCTGCCCGAGATCATCACGCGTGGCGTGCCGACACCGCCGGAACGGCCGGATCTGCCCGGGACCATGGTCGCCTATGCCGAGACACCGCTACCGCCCGAGCGGCCCGACACCGGTATCGACATAGCGCAGCCTGCGCCCCAGCCGAATGCCCAGGCGGAGGGGCAGGCCAGCGCCACAGTGCCGGTGCAGCCGGACGTCCGGCCCGGAGCGGTGATCCCGCCGGGTACGCTGACCCACGCCTTCGTGCCCCTGCCGGTGCGCCGCCCGGGCGGCATCGATGACCGCATGAGCCTCGATCCCGGCGCCAATCCGCCTCAGCCCGAGACCAAGGTCGCCATGCTCGGCGCATTCCCCGGAGCGGGCATCGCCATCAACAACCTTGCGCGCATGACGCCCGAGGCGGCGATCGCCAAGGGCGCCTGCAGCGTGCCCCAGCCCTATCGGTTGATGGCTCTGGGCCCCAGCAGCCGCACCACGCTGGAGCCTGCCGCAACCGTCGACAGCGCCATGGTCAATGGACTGGTGCGCTGGGAGGCGGGGATGCAGGCGGCTGCCCGGAAGGAACTCGGCGAAAGCGTGGTGGCGATCAAGGTGGCCGCTTCCTACGACTGCCGGGGCATGAACAACATCAAGGGCGCCAAGCTCTCCGAACATGCCCATGGCAATGCCATCGATATTTCCGGCTACATCACCGCCAGCGGCAAGGAAATCACGGTGAGGAAGGATTTCTATGGCAAGGGCGCCGACGCCGCCTTCCTCAGGGACGTGCATGGGGTGACCTGCGATGTCTTCCAGGTCGTGCTCGGTCCCGGCTCCGACGGTTATCACGAAGATCATTTCCATATGGACATGGGTCACTGGAAGACCTGCCGATAAGATTGCGCATCCTTAAGTTGCGCTTATGGGGATGAGCGATCCAATGTAGGGGCGCCCCGATCCCCGTCCTTCAATCTATTGGCCAGGGTTCGTCATAAAGTGGGCGTTGCCCACTGCTATGGCGTTTGGCAGTTTTCGCAACGCACCATGCCGCTGGGCCAATGACCATCGCTTCGGCGACGGAATCGGCTCTTGCCTCGACATTGGTCGCCGGTCGGCGGCCCGAAAGGAAGTGACCATGACTCTCGCAGCCCGGCGCGTGGCCCTGACGCTGACGACTGCCTGTCTTCTTGCCGTTCCGGGTCTGGCCCAGGCGGCTGGACCCGATCTCAACGGCTACAAGCTCATCCTCGACGACGAGTTCAACGGCGACAAGCTGGACCTGACGAAGTGGCAGGTTGGCAAGCAGCCCAATGGCGGGCAATGGGGATCGGACAGTTATTTCATCACGCTCGATCCGAAGGAACATGACAAGTTCAATCAGGTCTACACCGTCAAGGATGGCGTCCTGAACATCCGTGCCATCTACGATCCCAATTTCGTGGATCCCAATGGCTGGAAGCGCAAATGGTATTCCGGCATGATCGCGACCGCCTTTTCGAACGGCCGCAAGCCGAGCGCCGAGTTCCGCGAAGGCTATGTCGAGGTCCGGCAGAAATTCCCGACGGGCTCGGGCGTGTGGCCGGCCAGCTGGGCCATCAACATGAAGTCGCAGAGCGCCGGCGGGGATCCGGAAGGCACCCTGGAGATCGACGGCATCGAAGCCTATGGCAACGACATGACGGTGATGCGCTCCACCGTGCATGATTGGGGCAAGAAGACCGATTCCGCCGGCGTGAAATACAATCTGCCAGACATGTCGGCCGATTTTCATACCTATGGCTTCGAGGTCACCAAGGACGAGGTGATCTGCTATTTCGACGGTGCCGAGGTACAGCGGCTGAAGTTGCTCCGCCCCAATATGGACGACAAGTTCTTTTGGATGTTCAATCTCGCCATGGGCGGCGGCTGGCCCATCGCTATGCCGGCGAGCGGGCATTACGACATGCAGATCGACTATATCCGCATCTATTCGAAGGACAAGGATGCGGTGGCGGTGAAGGCGGAGCCGGTCGGCAAGTGATGCCGCCGGTCGGCGCGTAGTTGAGCGACGGTATGCCGACATGCCTCGACCCATCCCCGTGACAGGGGCGAGGCGTTCAATGTGATGGCATGGGCCATGGCCAGGAAACCGTCGACCATGTACCCCTGATCTGTCCACGATCGGTCATCTTGGCGAGGATGGCGGTATCCAGCGAGGACCGGATCTTGGGATGACGGCCTCGACTGCCGAGAGGATTTCGACCTTGGGCTGCATGATGCCGAGGTCGATGGCGTTCTTGGTGAAGTCGCAATAGGGCGTACTGGGGCCGGGCAGGATGTTGCCGGGCACAGCGGAGAACATCGGGCCGAGCAGCATGGACGGCACGGGGTTCCCTTCGTCCCACTCGTCGCCGTCCTATGACCGCATATGCACGGGATTGAGAGTGCCGCTGGCATGAGCGAAGACATACAGATCGTCCAGCGTCAGCAGCCTCGCGACGAAAGCTTCATCGCCGACGGCGAGATCATCATGTGTCTTACTCAGCGTCGTTCCCTTCGGTCCTCTTATGGCCCGGTTTAGGCTTGGTGCCCGTGGCCGGGCGGGCAGAGGTCTTGATAGAGGCATTGCGGGCAGCGGCCGGCTTGGCGGTAGCAGGTTTGTCTTGGGGAATTTCGGCGGCAGGCTCTTCGGGAGCGGGCGCTTCAGTGGAGGGTTCGGATTCGGGGGCGACTGCCAGCGTCTCATTCGCAGGCTCGCCCTGCGGCTCGCCCGGCGCTGGCTGCGGCTCGATTTCGTCCACCGGTGTCTCGCTCGGGGCAAGTTGCGGCGCTATATCGCTCTCCCCGCTCGGGAGGGCCATGGCCGTCCTGTCTTCGCTACCTTCGACGATGGACTCTTCAGCGGCGGGATTGGACTCGGGGGCAACCACCGGCATCTCATCTACAGGCCCGGCCGGGGCAGGCTCGGACTCGGCTTCGTTAGCCAGTGCCTCGATGGGGGCGCCGTCGCCGGGCGGATCGAATATCGCCTCGACGCGGGTGGGGCGGCGCACTGTGTCGGTCTCGCGCTCAGGCCCGCCAACGGCGGCCCGCAGCAGCGGAGAGCCGTGGGCGGTCATGAGAGCCGCTTCCTTCCAGAGATCGAGCAACGCCGCGTAATTCTTCCAGGAAGCCTCGATCATCCCGGCCGCCGAATATTCAAGGTGGCGGAAGGGATTGCCGTGCTGGCGCAGGCGATCAACGAGAACGATGCTCCGCTGAGTCGCCTCAGTCACGTAGTCGGCATAACCGACGGCGAAGTCAGCAAGGGTGCCGGTCCGCTCTCTGCCCCAGTACCCGGCGGGCCATGTCGGCCAGAAGGCCAGCAGGGGATTGAAATTAAGAGGCCTCTTCGACCCGGCTTCGTTCACCATACGCTCTGCGTTCATGCCGCTGGCCTCCCGGATGTCAGGAACTTGAAGTCCGTTAGCAGATGCAGCATTTGGGCGTCAGATTTAAGACGATTTACGCAAAAGGCAGGGTGACTCAGCTTCTTGAGGCTATCGCGAGGCGAGCCACCGCCGCCATGCCCGCCAGGGGAACGGAGGTCTCTCGTGATCCGTTTTTTGTTTCACCGAGTTGGCCCTGCACTCGCCCCGCTTGCTCTCTCGCTCGAAGCGTTCAGATCTCTCCACGTCAGGACTGAATTTCTCCAGACGCAGGCTCAGCCCCCGCGTCAGCCCAGCCGCCAAATAAGAATTGATCATGATGTTGAACTCCGTCTCAAGGCCATCCAGCTCCGGCAAATCATTAGATTAATTGTGCCGTTAGCGCTTGGTATCGACAAACGAGTTCGTCTTGAATATGCTGCCTCATTCATAAATATTTCTTGTGGGGATGCATGGACACGTTGCCGTCGCTGCCTGCGTTGCGCGTATTTGCCGTCGCTGGCCGGACGCTGAGTTTCACCAAGGCGGCCGGGATTCTGAACGTCACGCAGGCTGCGGTCTCGCATCAGATCCGCGTGCTGGAGGATCAGCTCGGTGTGCCGCTGTTCCGGCGCACGACGCGCAGCCTCGAACTGACGGCGGCAGGACAACAACTGCTGCCTGCTGCTGCGGCCGCCTTCGCCCAGATCGAACGGGCGGTCGCCGGGGTGCGCCGCGCTCAGACCCTGCTGGCGATCACCACGACGGCATCCTTTGGCGCCCGCTGGCTCGCCCCGCGTCTGCCGCGCTTTGCCGAATTGCATCCGGAAATCGAGGTTTCGGTCCGCCATACCGAGACGCCGCTCGACCTTGCCGCCGAGGGCCTCGATCTCGCCATTCGCGGCGGCCTCGGCAAATGGCCGGGGCTGACGGCGGAACTGCTCGGCTCCTCGGTGACGGTCCCCGTGGCCTCGCCCGACTACATCAGGCGGCTTGGTCTGGTCGAGCCCGCCGATCTCGCGCGAGCCACGCTCCTCCATGATGGCGATCGCAGTGATTGGCGCGAATGGCTGATCGTCGCCCGTCTCGATCCCGCTCTCGCACACAGCGGGCCGGTGTTCGATGACGACAATGTGCTGATCGAGCTGGCGCTGGCCGGGCAGGGGGTCGGGCTGGCCGTCGGCAGCGTCGTCGAGACCCTGTTGAAGGAGGGACGGCTCGTGGCTCTGTTCGACCGCGAGGTCACGCTGAGCTATGGCTATTATCTCGCCTATCCGCCGGGCGCGCTCGCCTTGCCGAAAGTGGCAGCCTTCCGGCGCTTCGCCCTTGCGCAGGCCCGTGCAAGCGAGAACAGTCCTCGGGCCTGCCTGGACTAAAGGGCACCCCTTTCAAGGTTTTTGACCTTTGCGGTACAGAAGGCTTTCAAGGGACAATGTGGGAGGTAATATGATACTCTCGATGCCTATGAAACGAGCCACCCGATGTGGCCTCTCCGCCGCTCAGCAGGAGCATTAGGGTGTATATTCCTCTTTTGTTCGAAACACCTTGAAAGGGGTGGGACTGAGGGGCCGTTAGAAAATCAGAGAATCGTAATGTCGGTATTGAGATTACGGGAGAGGCGCGCCTCTTGGAGCGTTCATTCTTGAACGATCCCTTGGCTGGCCGGTCAAACCGCTAGTCGGCGACCGGGTCAATCGACAACACCCTGCCTGGCATCCTCCTCCTACAGCGTAAGAATAGAAACAGAACGGAGCTTGACTCTCGTTCGGTCTCATGCTCTATTCCGTAACGGAATGAGGCGTCAGCGGCCGGCGCAGGAACAACCCGGCCCCGAACGCCTCCATCCACCCCGACAGCCTGTCCAGGTGGCAGGCACATGCGGCGGTCCTGCTTCTCTTGAAGCCGGCCTCCAGGGTGACGAGCGGGACAGACGGGATCGGCACCCCATGGAAGTGCCCTGGATCCCCGGACGGAGCATGGCGGGCTTGAGCCCGGCAACGCCTTCGTCCCTCCTCCCGCCGATGCGGTGAAGACGGCTGATGCCACCGTCCGGCCAGGACGGACGTCGCTCAGCCCCTGTGCCGAGCCGGCTGGGCCGGGTTCGGATGGTCCGTGCCATCCGCTCCTGGCTCGCCTCCGCCTTCAGAAGGCGGAAAAACAGGTGGCCTTGCGCGCCTTGTCAGCGTGCCGGGCTGCCGGAACGGGGCGATGGTGGCTCGCATGGACAGTGCGGCCTGCATCTTCCATGATCCTGCTTTCACGGCTGCTCCGCAGCCGCCATCGCCCGGTCTCCTCATCAACCCAGCCGGAAAGGCGTGGGAACGAGAACGCATGCGCATTGCGGTGAAAAGGCGGTGGAAGCGAAAGGCGCTGATGCTTGGGGAACACTTACAAAATCAACGGATCGCCAAGCCGGTGCTCAGAGAGCAGGAGAGGCGCGCAAGCGTCACGCTTGAAGCACTTATTTTTCAACGATCCCTGAACGGCAGGATTTTCGAGTCGGGTGTTGAAGGCTTGCCTGCCGCTACCAGCACTTCAATCCGCGCGGCACCGGCGACAAGCTTGCCTGCGTGTCGTTGCCGTCCCAGAATCGCTTGTCATTGCCGAGCGTGTAGGCGGCCTGGGCCGCGAGGTCGCAGGTGACCTCGAGCGAAGCGGGCGAGACCTCGCCGGCCGCGTGGTAGTCTCGGCCGAGAACCTCGATTCGCAGGATGTCGCCATCGGGCGAGGCCGGACCGGTGTCGTCGGCACCGAGATAGAAGCGCCCGCCTTCATCGGTGGTGGTGGCGATGGTGTGGCTGGGGCGGTTGGCGGAGGTGATGCGCACCTGCGTGCCCGCCACGGGCCTGCCCTTGTCGAGCAGGCGTCCGATGATTCCGATCCGGGCCGCCCGTTCCGGCGGCAGCACGCTGCTTTGCTGGAGCGGCCGATCGGTCTGGCAGGCGGCGAGGGTTCCACAGAGTGCAACCAGGGCAAGAATCGGTTTCATTTCAAGGATCTTCGTGGTCTCGTGCGAAGCCTCGTCAAGCTTCGCGTTGAATTCATGGCAGAAACGCGCTGCGCCCCTTTCCCCACAGGCCAAAATGGTTTAGTCGAACCGCTCGATCCGCCCGGTGCCGTGGAGCCTCCTCCGCGGCTTTTTCATGCCGGCCCTCTTATTTCGGACGAGCAATGCCCAAACGTAGCGATATTTCCTCCATCCTGATCATAGGCGCCGGCCCGATCGTCATCGGCCAGGCCTGTGAATTCGACTATTCGGGCACGCAGGCGGTCAAGGCGCTGCGTGAGGAGGGTTATCGCGTCATCCTGGTCAATTCCAACCCCGCCACCATCATGACGGACCCGGAACTGGCCGATGCCACCTATGTCGAGCCGATCACCCCGGAGATTGTCGCCAAGATCATCGAGAAGGAGCGTCCGGACGCGCTCCTGCCGACCATGGGTGGCCAGACGGCTCTGAACACGGCGCTGAAGCTCGCCGAAATGGGAGTGCTCGACCAGTTCGGCGTTGAGATGATCGGCGCCGACGCCGACGCCATCGACAAGGCGGAGGACCGCGAGCGCTTCCGCGAGGCCATGGGCAAGATCGGCCTGGAGACGCCGCGCTCCCGCCTTGCCCACAGCCTCGGCGAAGCGCTGGACGCGCTCGACCTCATCGGCCTGCCCGCCATCATCCGTCCCTCCTTCACGCTGGGCGGCACGGGCGGTGGCATCGCCTACAACAAGGCCGAGTTCATCGACATCATCGAGCGCGGCCTCGACGCCTCGCCGACCTCGCAGGTGCTGGTGGAGGAGAGCGTGCTCGGCTGGAAGGAGTTCGAGATGGAGGTCGTCCGCGACAAGGCGGACAATGCCATCATCGTCTGCTCCATCGAGAACATCGATCCGATGGGCGTGCATACCGGCGATTCCATCACCGTCGCCCCGGCGCTGACGCTGACGGACAAGGAATACCAGATCATGCGCAACGCCTCGATCGCGGTGCTGCGCGAGATCGGGGTGGAGACGGGCGGCTCCAACGTGCAGTTCGCCGTCAATCCAGCCGATGGACGCCTCGTCGTCATCGAGATGAATCCGCGAGTCTCTCGCTCCTCGGCGCTTGCGTCCAAGGCCACAGGCTTTCCGATCGCCAAGGTCGCGGCCAAGCTCGCCGTCGGTTACACGCTCGACGAGATCGACAACGACATCACGGGCGGCGCCACGCCGGCTTCCTTCGAGCCGACCATCGACTACGTGGTCACCAAGATCCCGCGCTTCGCCTTCGAGAAGTTCCCCGGCGCTGAGCCGATCCTCTCCACCGCGATGAAGTCGGTGGGCGAGGCGATGGCAATCGGCCGTACGTTCCAGGAAAGCCTGCAGAAGGCGCTGCGCTCGCTGGAGACCGGGCTGAACGGCCTCGACGAGATCGAGATCGAGGGCCTCGGTCAGGGCGACGACAAGAACGCCATCCGCGCCGCGTTGGGCAAGCCGACGCCGGACCGCCTGCTCAATGTCGCGCAGGCCATGCGCCTCGGCCTCTCCGATGTCGAGATCCATGGCGTGTGCAAGATCGACCCCTGGTTCCTCGCCCAGATCCGCGGCATCGTCGAGACCGAGCAGAAGGTCAAGAAGGCTGGCCTGCCCAGGACGCCTGGCGCCCTGCGCTCCCTCAAGGCGATGGGCTTTGCCGACCGTCGCCTCGATGCGCTTGCCGGGGTTCCGGAAGGAACGATCAAGAAACTCCGCTCCGAGCTCGGCGTGCATCCGGTGTTCAAGCGCATCGACACCTGCGCGGCCGAGTTCGCCTCGCCCACCGCCTATATGTACTCGACCTATGCCCCACCCTTCGCCGGCATGCTGGCCGATGAAGCCCTCCCCTCCGACCGGAAGAAGGTGGTGATCCTGGGTGGCGGCCCGAACCGTATCGGCCAAGGCATCGAGTTCGACTATTGCTGCTGCCATGCCTGCTTCGCGCTCTCGGATGCGGGCTACGAGACCATCATGATCAACTGCAATCCGGAGACGGTGTCGACGGATTACGATACCTCGGACCGGCTCTATTTCGAGCCTTTGACGGCCGAGGACGTGCTGGAGATCCTCAAGCTCGAACAGTCGAACGGTACGCTGCATGGCGTGATCGTGCAGTTCGGCGGCCAGACGCCGCTCAAGCTCGCGGCCGCCCTCGAAGAGGCCGGCATTCCCATCCTCGGCACCACGCCCGACGCCATCGACCTCGCCGAGGACCGCGACCGCTTCAAGCGCCTGCTCGACAAGCTCGGCCTGCGCCAGCCCAAGAACGGCATCGCCTATTCGGTGGAGCAGGCGCGCATGGTGGTCGGGGATCTCGGCCTGCCGCTGGTGGTGCGTCCTTCTTATGTGCTGGGCGGGCGCGCCATGGCGATCATCCGCGACGAGACGACTTTCGACGACTATCTGCTCGGCACCCTGCCGCAGATGGTGCCGCCGGAAGTCAAGCTGCGCTATCCCAACGACAAGACCGGCCAGATCAACACGCTGCTCGGCAAGAATCCGCTGCTGTTCGACCGCTATCTCTCCGATGCGATCGAGGTCGACGTCGACTGCCTTTCCGACGGCAAGCAAGTCTTCATCGCCGGCATCATGGAGCACATCGAGGAGGCCGGCATCCATTCGGGCGACTCGGCCTGCTCGCTGCCGCCGCGCTCGCTCAATCCCGAAATCCTCGCCGAGTTGGAGCGCCAATCCAAGGCGATGGCGCTGGCGCTAGATGTTGGCGGCCTGATGAACGTGCAATATGCCATCAAGGACGGCGAGATCTATGTGCTGGAGGTCAATCCGCGGGCCTCGCGCACGGTGCCTTTCGTCGCCAAGGTGATCGGCGAGCCGATCGCCAAGATCGCGGCTCGCGTGATGGCCGGCGAGAGCCTGGCCTCCTTCAACCTTACGAAGAAGAAGCTCGACCATATTGCTGTAAAGGAAGCGGTATTCCCCTTCGCCCGCTTCCCGGGCGTCGACACGGTGCTCGGCCCGGAGATGCGCTCGACCGGCGAGGTCATCGGCCTCGACCGCGACTATGCCGTGGCCTTCGCCAAGAGCCAGCTTGGTGGCGGCACCTCGGTGCCGACGGGCGGTACGGTGTTCGTCTCGGTGAAGGAGAGCGACAAGGCGCGCATCGTCGATTCGATCCGCTGTCTCGCCGAACTCGGCTTCGCCATCACCGCCACCGACGGCACGCAGCGTTTCCTCGCCGAACATGGCGTGGCGGCGACACGCGTCAACAAGGTGCTGGAGGGGCGCCCGCACATCGTCGATGCCATCAAGAATGGCGGGGTGCAACTGGTGTTCAACACCACCGAAGGGGCGCAGGCCCTGCAGGACTCGCGTTCGCTGCGTCGCGCCGCCCTCTTGCATAAAGTCCCATATTACACCACTCTCTCTGGAGCCATAGCGGCTGCACAGGGTATCAAAGCCTATATGGGCGGCGATCTGGAAGTCAGACCCCTGCAGTCCTATTTCTGAAGAGAGCGCCAGCCCCCGGCCGGGGAGGGCGCTAAAACTTTGCGATAAGATGCGTGTGTCGCGCAGGATTTTCGGTCCGGCGCGCGCGTGCCTTTTGCGTTTTGAAGAGAAGACGAAGCAATGGACAAGATCCCGATGACGCCGGCAGGCTACGCCGCGCTCGAGGCAGAGTTGAGGGAACGCCAGCAGATAGAACGTCCGCGCATCATCGCGGCGATTTCCGAGGCGCGTTCTCATGGCGACCTTTCGGAAAATGCCGAGTACCACGCCGCCAAGGAGGCCCAGGGCCACAATGAGGGCCGCGTCGCAGAGCTCGAAGACCAATTGTCGCGTGCCGAAGTGATCGACGTCAGCAAATTGTCCGGGGATACCGTCAAGTTCGGCGCGCGCGTCACGCTGATCGACGAGGATACCGAGGAAAAGAAGACCTATCAGATCGTGGGTGAGAGCGAGGCCGATGTCCGCTCCGGCAAGATCTCGATCGGCTCGCCATTGGCGCGAGCGCTGGTCGGCAAGAAGATGGGTGTCTCCGTCGAGGTCAACACGCCAAAAGGCCCCAAGGCCTATGAGATCGCCAACGTCGCCTGGAACTGAATTTTTTCCAGGCCCGGGTGTTTGTAAGTATGGACGCCGCATTCCGTTGGGGTGCGGCGTTTGTCGTGCTGGTCACGCCGCCTCTGCGTCACGCGAAAATGCCTCGATGGACGCATCATGGCGTTCTATAAAGAGCAGAACTGTTTCTTGAGGAGAGTGTCATGACCACGGGTAAGATCGCGCGCCGGGCTTTTCTCGCATTCGGCGCCAGCCTGATGCTGGCCGGTTGCGCCACCTCCTATGCCGATGTGGCCAGCCTTCCCGTCATCAGGGCGGTGCATGTCAGCGGCGGGGGCAATCTTTGGCTGCAGACCATGCCGCCCTTCGTGCAGCGCAACCTCATCAAGCAACTTGGCCCGCGTTACCAGCCCGGTGCCAGGGGCGGTGCGACATTGACGGTGCAACTGACCGATATCAGCTTCCCGACCGATTCAGATGCCGGCATCATCAGTTGGGACAGCGTCGATACCCTCAATGGCCGGATAACCCTCACCTCTTCTTCAGGCGCCGTGCTGAGGAGCTTCCCGCTCTTTTCCTCGACCACTTCGGTGGATGCGGCGGCGGAAGTCCCCATGCCCACGCCGCGCCGCTACGACTGGCTGGCCTCGAGCTATGCGCACTGGGTGCTGAGCAAACTGGGGTAAGGCAGTTACGCCGTCTCGCCGAGATCCAGCTCCAGCGGCACGATCGGATCGTCCTTGATGGAGCGCAGCGTGAGCGCCGTCTTGACGTTGCGCACCGCGGGCGCAGCCGTCAGTTCCGCCACGAAGGACTGGAACGAGCGCAGGTCCCGCGCCACGCATTTCAGTACGAAATCGATGTCGCCCGACAGCATCCAGCATTCGCGCACCAGCGGCTGGCTTCTGACGTAATTCTCGAAGGAGGAGAGGTCGGCGCCGGCCTGCGAGGTGAGATTGACCATGGCGAAGATGGTGATCTCATAGCCGAGCGAGGCTTCGTCAAGGATGGTGCGGTAGCCCTTGATCACGCCGGCATCCTCCAACGCGCGCACGCGGCGCAGGCAGGGCGGAGCCGAGATGCCGACACGCTTGGCCAATTCCACATTGGTCATGCGGCCGTCGGCCTGAAGTTCCGCTAAGATTTTCCAGTCGACGGCGTCAAGGCGTGCGCGCACGATAAGCTTTCCGGTTGCGAACAGGTAAGCCGTCCTAAACCGGGAGGAGGGGGGCAAGCAAGCATCTTTGTTACGCAGCGCGGTTTGTTCTGTGAAACAAACTTGCGCAGCGGCCTTGCGCAAGGTGAGCGGCTGCAGCAAAACCAGTGCGCTGCAACCGAAATTTGCACGATACTTATGTGCGCCGACTCACTCATCCAGCTCGAAGCGCACGGAGACGGTGACGTTGAGGGTGTTCGAGCCTGACTCGATCGGCACTGCCGCCGTCGCCATCTTGGCCCGGTAGACCGCGCCGACCACCGGCCCGGCATTCTCGCTCAGTTCGACCAATTTGCCGAGCTTGAGGCCGGCGGCATCGGCATAGATTTGCGCCTTGCGCCGCGCATCCGCCAGGGCCGCCTTGCGCGCGTCGTCGAGCAGGGCGGAAGGATTGGAGACATCGAACTGGACGCCGTCGATGGAATTGGCGCCGGCGGTGACGGCCTTGTCGAGCACCTCGCCGAGCTTGGGCAGGTCATGCAGCGTGACGTTTACGGTATTCGCTACTGTGTAGCCGGTGATTGAGGGGCTCTCGTCCGAGCTAGACAGCGAACTGTTTTGCGGACGCAGGATCTGCGGCTGCACGGTAAAGCCCGAGGTCTGCAGGTCCTTGGCATCGATCCCGGCGCCCTTGAGCGCCGCAAGGACATCGCCGGTGGTCTTTGAATTGGCGGCAAGAACCTCGTTGGCCACCTTGCCGGCATTCTCGACGCCGATGCTGACATAGGCGACATCCGGCTTCGCGCCGACGGAGGCCTCGCCAGTGATCGAGATCGAGCGCTCGAGGTCGTTGGCATGGGCGAGACCAAGCGAGCCCGCCAGCAGGAAGACAGCAAGGGCAGGGCGGGCGAGGAAGGACGGTCGCATTGCGAAACTCCGGAAACGAAACGGTGTGGAACGGCAAACTTGCAACCGAAGGCGGCGGGATGATGACGGCAACCGGGCTGTGGGCAGAAAGCATCAATCGCATTGAACCCAAGCAAGACTCTGCCTATAGATGCGCCGTCTGGCACAGCCGGGCCTGTAGCTCAATGGTTAGAGCCGGCCGCTCATAACGGTCTGGTTGGGGGTTCAAGTCCCTCCGGGCCCACCAGAAATTACCCTTGACCTGCAATTATTTAGATGACGCTGCGCTTTCGAAGGCATTGGCGAGCACGTTCTTCGGCAATGATTGCAGCAATGAAATGCGGTTTTGGGCTTGCTGGTCAGGCCAGCGACGGCTCCATGTCGCTCAGGTCCCTCGCGATGTCGCTGGCTGCGCCTGCGTAGACGGTGGAGGTTCCTCCACCGAAATTCAGCGTGGTGCCGAGATTGGCTCGCGGCAGCCGCCGTGTCTGCTCGCCGCCCCAGGGCTTGGCGAACAGGATTTCGGCATTGATACGGCCCAGTGCTCTTCTCGGGGCTGGTGAGATCGTGCAACAACCCGCCGAAGCGCAGTTCATTGATGAAGGCATCGGCTCCGAAAGAAGCCGCGGTCGCGTCCTGCGCATGCGCAGCAACGACCGTTAGAAGCAGAATAGAGGGAAATATTGAGTGGAATCATGCTAATAATGACGGGGAGAGTAATCAAATAAGATTTAGATAGAGTTTAGGAGCTGCCTTCTATCCGCTGTTACATTGCGGATGCCGCGAGCCGTTTGCCCCTAACTCCAGCCTAAGTGTCCATTCCTATTGTCAGGGTTGCGGGGGCTGGTTCTGGTAGGAGTTCGCCATGAAGGGGCAAGCCGCAAGAATTCACACTCGATTGCGTTGGGCTGCCGGTACCGCTGGAGCCGTATTGATGCTCGCGATGACAGCCGGCTTCGCCGCCGAAAAACCGGTGGCGCCGGAGCACAATCCGCCTGGCGACATTCCGGACAATCAGGTCTTCGTGACCTATCGATCTTCCGATGGCTATGAGCTCAAGGCACCAGAAGGGTGGGCCCGGCGCACGACGCCGCATCAGGTCCAGTTCGCCGATAAATATGACACCATAGCCATCAACATCGAGGATGCCACCACGGCGCCGACGCTGGATGTTGTGAAGGCGCAGATCGTTCCCAAGCTCCAGAAGGAGGGTAGGGCGGTCGAGATCAAGGGTGTAGGCACCGTCGCCCGGAAGAGCGGAACGGTCATTCGCATCCAATATAACTCCAATTCCGAACCCAACTCGGTTACGTCATCGCAACGTCGGCTTGAAAACGAACGTTTCTACTATTTTCACAACGGCAAGCTCGCGACGCTCGATCTCTCCGCTCCTCTTGGCGCCGACAATGCCGATCAATGGCAGCTGATCTCCGATTCCTTTCGCTGGAAATGACATCATGTCAGTGGTTGTCGAAGGGCGGAACCTGCACAAATTCTACCGGATTGGCGATGATGAGGTATTCGCTCTGCGCGATGTCAGCCTCGATCTCGGTCAGGGCGAGATCGTCGCGCTCATCGGCGCATCCGGGAGCGGAAAATCCACCCTGCTCGCCTGCATCGCCGGGCTGGAGGAGCCCGATGGCGGCTATGTCAAGGTGGCTGGTTCCCGCATCTCGCATCGCACCGAAGCGGCGCGCTCCCAATTGCGCCGCCGTCATGTCGGCATCTTGATGCAGTCTGGAACGCTCTTCGATCACCTCACGGTGTTCCAGAATATTCGACTGCAGCAGCATCTGGCTGGCACGGGCGAGGATGAGCAGGTCCATCAGCTGCTCGAAAAGCTGGGCCTGGCCCGGCAAGGCGACAAGCTGCCGATCCAGCTCTCGGGTGGGGAAGTCGCAAGAGGTGGCCTTGCCGTCGCGCTCGCGGGGGCGCACACCGTGCTCCTCTGTGACGAGCCGACCGCCGAGCTCGACTCCAAGACTGAAGCGGCCATCCTTTCGCTGATCCGCGAGCGCTGCGATGAGGGCACCGCGGCCCTGGTCGCGACCCACAGCGAGGCGGTCGCCCGCATGGCCAACCGCGCCATTCATCTCAAGGATGGGAGAGTGGTCGATGCCTGAGGGCTCCACGCCGCTCGTCGTTGCCCAGGATCTGCAGCGCTCTTTTGCCTTTGCGGGACAAAAGGTTGGTGCGCTCGTTTCTGCGTCCTTCAAGATCGCGCCAATGGATTGCATAGCCCTCGCCGGGCCGTCCGGTAGCGGCAAGTCTACACTTCTCGCCCTGATCGCAGGCCTCGATAGGCCGGATGCTGGAACGATCGCCTGGCCCGGGTTGCCCGCGCGCAACCGCCAGCCGGTCGGCCTCGCCAGCAGCGACATCGCTCTGGCCTTCCAAGCGCCGAGCCTGATACCGTCCCTGACAGTCATCGCCAACACGGCGTTGCCACATATTCTGAGAGGCGGTGCGGCCGGAGACGCGGAAGAGCGGGCCGCGGCGGCGTTGTCCCTGTTCCGGGTGCAGGATCTTGCTGGCAAGCTGCCCGAGGAGATCTCTGGCGGCCAGGCCCAGCGGGTCGTGCTCGCCCGCTGTATCGTCGGCCAGCCCGACCTGATCCTCGCGGACGAACCGACCAGCCAGCTCGACCATGCCAATGGCATGGCGGCGATCGAGGCGCTTCTTGGTTGGACCGCCGACAATAAATGTGCCGCGGTGATCGCCACACATGATGTCGAGGTGGCGCGACGGCTCAACTCAATTTGGACCATTGATCACGGTTTGCTCGACATCGCCAGTCCTCTAGGCCCCATGCCGCCGACGCTGTGCAGGGCAGGGCGGGAGCCGGCCCTGCACGGTGGCCATGGCGCGAGCGCGGTTGCATGAAGACCGCCCTCTCAGCCCTTCGAACCGTGACGGCAGGGGGATGGTGGCTCAGTGGCCTGGCGCGCACGCGTCCCTGGCGCATGGCCGGCACGGTCTGCGGTGTGGCAATCACCATTGCCCTGCTGGCCCTGCTGTTGGCTTTCCTCAGGAACAGCGAAGCGGCGATGACGGCCCGTTCCATTGCAGCCGTGCCGGTGGATTGGCAGATCGAGCTGGCGCCCGCCGTGCAGATGGAAACGGCGCAGGCCGCGCTTGGCGATGCTGTGAGCGTGAGGCGCCATGAGAATGTGGGCTATGCCTCCGTCGATGGCTTCGAAGCCAGCACCGCCGATACAGTGCAGACCACTGGAGCTGGGCAGGTCCTGGGCCTAAGCCAGACCTATGCGGAGACCTTTCCGGGACAGATAAGGCTTCTGCAGGGTGCATTGGGCGGCGCGCTCGTTACCCAGCAGATGGCGTCCAATCTTCACGTCGGGGTGGGCGACAAGGTCATCGTCCATCTCCCCGATACTTCCTCACAAACGGTAACTGTAGCCGGGGTGGTCGATCTGCCCAATGCGGATGCGATGTTCCAGGCCATTGGGTTGCCGGCAGCTGCCGCCCCGCAGGCGCCCCCGGACAATGTGCTCATCCTGCCACTCGATCTCTGGCAGGGCTATTTTGCAAAGCAGGCCGTGGATAGGCCACGAAGCGTGCGATGGCAGATCCACGCAACGCTTGATCATGCCGCCCTGCCGACGGATCCGCTCGCGGCTTATCGATCCGTGTCCGCCGCCGGGCACAATCTCGAGCTTCTCCTCGCGGGGCAGGGCCTGCTCGCCAACAATCTCGCCGCGCGCCTTGACGCAGCCCGGGCGGATTCCCTCTACGCGAGGGTGCTGTTCCTGTTCCTTGGCACGCCGGGCCTTGTCCTGGCGGGGCTGCTTACCGTCGCCACGGTGGCCTCGGGTGAACGGGCGCGGCAGCGCGACCAGACCCTGCTGAGGCAGCGCGGTATTTCGCAATCCACCATCCTGGCGCTCGCACTGGGGGAAGCTATGGTGATATGGCTGGCGGCAATGCCGCTCGCCGCCTGTCTCCTTGTTCTCATCGGCCCGATGGTGCTGGGCATGACCCTGGAGAGGGATGTGCTGGGGATGATGGCGCTGGGCGCCGTCGGTGGACTGGTGCTTGCTCTTGGCTCGATCCTGTTACCAGCCTGGCATCGGATGAGGCGGATGAGCGTTATCGCCGGGCGCATGAGTATCGGCCCCCGTGAGACGTCGCTCTGGCGGCGCATCCATCTCGACTTCATCCTGCTCGGACTTGCGGGGCTGGTCTATTGGCGCACTGCCGAGAGCGGCTACCAAATTGTCCTGGCGACGGAGGGCGTCGCGGAAACCTCGGTCGACTACTGGTCCTTCCTGGCGCCGTTGCTGCTGTGGATCGGTATTGGCCTCATCACGTTGCGCTGCGTCACCGCTTTGGTGCAACGGGGCCGTTGGCTGCTTGCCTACCTGGTCTTTCCGCTGGCTGGTGCGCTGTCCGAGATTGTTGCTGCCAGCTTTTCGCGCCAGCAAGGCCGCCTCGCCATCGGCGTGGGCCTCACGGCCTTGGCCTTTACCTTTGCAGTTTCGACCGCAATCTTCAACACGACCTATCAGGGGCAGGCGCTCGTGGATGCACAGCTTACGAATGGAGCTGATGTCACGGTGCAGGGGGAGGCCGGAAGGCCGGCAGGGGCGCAGATCGCAAAACTCGCCTCGCTGCCCGAGGTTGCCGCCGTTGAGCCGATGCAGCATCGCTACGCCTATGTCGGCACCGACCTCCAGGATCTCTATGGCATCGATCCCCGGCGTATCGGGCAGGCAACCTCGATATCCGACGCTTTTTTCGCCAGCCACGATGCCCGCGGCACGCTGGAAGCATTGGCGGGTGTGCAGGATGGCGTATTGGTCTCAGAAGAAACCGTTTCCGACTTCCAGCTCAGGCCGGGCGACCGCCTGAACCTTCGCGTCAAGCATGCGGGAACGCAGGCCTTCGTAAGCGTGCCATTCACCTTTGTCGGGGTCGTCAGGGAATTCCCGACCGCGCCGCGGGATTCCTTCCTGGTGGCCAATGCGGGTTATGTCGCGAGAATGACCGGCATGGAGGATGCCGAGATCCTGCTGGCCAGGGCCGCGACCTCACCGCAGAGCCTGCATCGGGCCATCTCGGCGGCGTTGGTTGGACGGCCCGATCTTCGCGTCAGCGATGTCGGGGAGGCCAGCCATCTTATCGGCTCCAGCCTGACGGCGGTGGATCTCTCGGGCCTCACCCGGCTGGAGCTCGGCTTTGCGGTGATTGCCATTGCCGCCGCAGCTGGATTGGTGCTCGCGCTGGGGCTGGCAGATCGCCGGCGCAGCTTTGCCATCCTTGCCCTGCTCGGCGCCAGCCCGCGCCAGATTGCCGCTTTCCTGTGGCTGGAGGGCGGGCTGGTTTTCACCCTTGGCGCTTTGATTGGTCTTGTTGCCGGTGGTCTCATCGCCTGGATGTTGGTGACTGTTCTGCAGGGTGCCTTCGATCCGCCGCCGGAAACTCTCGCCGTGCCCTGGAGCTATCTCGTCGTGACTGTCTGTACAGCCTTGCTCTCCAGCATCGTCGCCATCGAGGTGGCCCGCCGCGATGCCCAGACCTCTCCACTTGAAACAATCAGGGAAATGCGCTGACATGGAATTCGAAGCCCTGAACCGCTCGCTGTTCCTGGCGATGAATGCCGACGCTTCTTCGCTGCGGGCGACAATTGAGGCCGCCAGCCTGATTGCAGTCTTCGCCATTCTCGTCGTGCCGCTCCTGCTTTGCCGGGATTGGCTGCGAGGAGAAAGGGAGCAGCGGGAGACCGCGTTGCTTGCGCTCGCGACCATCCTTCTCGCGCTGGGGCTCAACCAGGTGATCGGCCTGTTCCTCTTCCTGCCAAGACCGTTCGCCATTCCCCTCGGCCACACCTTCCTGGCCAGCGCCACGGACACCTCCTTTCCGAGCGACCATGCCACGGTGCTCTTCGCGGCCGTTGCTTCCTATTGGGCCGGGCGGCGCTGGATCGCGGCATCCATGCTGTCGGTCGTCGCGCTTGCCGTCAGCTGGGCCCGCATATATCTCGGCGTACACATGCCGCTCGACATTGCGGGGGCCATGGTCACATCGTTGATCGCAGTGGGTATCGCGGAGGTTTCGATGCGATGGATGGGAGGCCCGCTGCTGTCATTCGGGGAGGCAGTCTATCGGCTGCTCTTCGGGCCCCTGATCAAGCTTGGCTGGATCAGGCCGTAACAATGATGTGCAGACTTCCTGTTACACCCGAACGGGTTCTTCACCCTGAACACACTCGATACTTGCTTCACCCCGCCACAGCACGCCTAATGCCAATCAGTATCCGGGTATATGGTTCATGTACAAGCGTCTCATAACGCTGGCCCTTGGAGTTGCGCTGGTCTCGTCGCTTCTGTTGACGAACGCTTCGGCGTGGGGCCAGGAAGCTTCGCCCTATTCGGTGCTGAATTTCTCTTCGCAGCCGGCGCCGCCGCCTGACTGGATCGTGACGCTCGGAGTCGGCGCGCAATATGGCCCAAGCTATGAGGGGGCCTCGAAGACTAATTTTTCGGTGCTGCCCTCCGATCTCGACATTCGCCGCGCCGACGAGCCGGAAGGCTTCAGCGCACCCGATGATGCCTTCACCTACAGTGTGTTCGACAGCAATGGCTTCTCCTTCGGTCCCGCCGCGGATTTTCGGGCCGGGCGGTCCCGCTCGGACGACCGCTCCCTCGCCGGTCTCCATTCGCTGCCCTTCACAATCGACGCCGGTGTTTTCGGGGAGTATTGGTTCATTGAGGATCGGCTGCGCGCGCATATCGAGATACGCCAGGCCCTGCACGGACAGCAGGGGATGGTGGCGGACCTTTCGGCCGACTGGGTTCAGCCCTATCAGGCCTTCACCTTCTCGCTTGGCCCCCGGCTGTCACTGGCCAATGGCACCTATATGCGCAATTCCTTCAGCATCTCAGAAGGGGAGGCCGCACAGAATGGTCAGGTCATGCCCTATCGCGCCACCAGCGGCATCAAGTCCGTCGGGGCGTTGGCGTCCGCTGCCTATCGCTTCAACCCTGCCTGGAAGGCGACGCTCTATTACAAATATGATCGCCTCGTAGGGGACGCCGCCGATAGTCCCATCGTCTCGCGGATTGGCTCGTCCAATCAGAGCACGGTCGGGTTGGACCTCAGCTATTCCTTTGGCGTCAAGTTCTGATCCGAGGGGATCAGAACGAATTGACGATCTGGCCGGAGCGCATCTGCCGGATCATCGTATAGGCGTGGTAATGCATCGCGCATTTGATGGCGTAGATCTGCATCACCACGGGCGAGCGACGGCGTTTGAGCATGGCCCACAGGCGCTGACGGTAGACACGCCGCAACTCGGGCTCGGGCACCCGGCGCATCAGGCGCATGAAGATGCCGAAGGCCTCGAACACCCACATTGCATTGAGCCTGACGAGTTGCAGGGGATGCTGGCGCAGATGGAGTAGGCGCGTGCGTTCGGGCTCAATCCGTTCGTCGAGATAGAGAGCATCGAGCCGATCAAAGAAAGCCTTGGGCTCATGGAGGTCCCCCATAACGGACAGGTAGCCGTCGCGCAGTTCTTCGCGGCTAAGCTGGAGCGGGATGACATTGGTGCCATAAGGCTGCTTGTCCGAGGGATCGAGCCGTCCCTCCTTGGCAAGACGTGCGTGGAGCGGCGTCTTGGGGATGGCGGAGAGCATGCCCACCATGGCGTTGACGATGCGCGCTTCCTTGATGAAGGCGCGCTGGGCATCGAAGATGGTGGCGTCGTCGCTATCGAAGCCCAGGATCATGCCGCACCAGACCTCGATTCCGGCGCGCTGGATCGTGTGCACCTTTTCCAGCATGCTCATGCCCTTGCGCACATTCTGCAGCTTCTTGGTTTCTCGTAGCGCCGCCTCGTTCGGCGTCTCGATGCCAATGAAGACGACACGGATATTGGCGTCCACCATCATCTGCATGAGCTCTCCGTCATCGGCGAGGTCGATCGAAGCCTCGGTGACGAAGGTCATCGGATAGTTGTGCCGTGCCTGCCAGGCGATGACGTCGCGCAGCACCTCCTTGATCGCCTTCTTGTTGCCGATCAGGTTGTCGTCGACGATGAAGGCGGTATCCATTCCGGTCGCCAGCAGCGCCTCCATCTCCGCCAGGACCTGACTGCTCGTCTTGATGCGCGGCTTGCGGCCGAACACCACGATGATGTCGCAGAACTCGCAGGTGAAGGGACAGCCTCGCGAGAACTGGATGCTGCCGACGGCGTAATCGTCCATCTTCAGGAGGTCGAAGCGCGGGATCGGAACCGTGGTCATGTCGGTCCTGTCGGCTTGTTCATAGCGGCTGGCGTGTCGTCCTTCCGCCCATTCGGCCAGGAAGCACGGCCAGGTCGCCTCGGCCTCGCCGATGAAGGCGACATCGACAAGATCACCGAAATAGTCCTCCTGCACGGTGATCCAGGGGCCGCCGACCACGACGAAGCAGCTGCGGTGTTTCAGCTCGGTGAGAATCTCCTTCATGCGGAAGCGCTGCACGATCATGCCGGTGACGCCGACAATGTCGGCCCTGGCGCACAGGTCGTAGTCGATCTCCTCGACATTCTCGTCGATCAGCGTGACGCGGTGTTCGCTAGGGGTGAGAGCCGCCAGTAGCGGCAGGCAGGCAACAGGGAGGTTGGCCTTGGCATCGAAGAGGGGTAGGGCATGTTCCAGCCCCCAATAGGAGGCTTCGAAGCGGGGATTGATCAGCACGATATGGGCCATGGAGCCATCGTTCCTTGTCGGGGTGAAAAGCGTCAGCTCAATTCCGTTTTTAGAAGCTCGAGATCCTTGAGAGTTAGGAGGCCTGTTTCAGCGCAGGCATGTCAGGCGCCCTGACGGCCGCGGTCGGCGCTTGTTCTGCGCGGCCGATATAGTCGCGGGTCATCGGCAGCGTGTCGTTGCGCCTGGCAAGCTGGATCTGAAAGACCACGAGATCCTCGCAGCGGAAGGCTACTTCGGCGGCAGCGAGGTAATACTCCCACATCCGGCAGAAGCGCTCGTCATACAGATCCCTGGCTTCGTTCCGCCGCGCCAGGAAGCGCTTGCGCCAGGATCGCAGGGTCAAGGCGTAATGCAGGCGCAGCACTTCGACATCGGTGACGAAGAGGCCGGCCCGCTCGATCTCGGGCAGGATTTCGGAAAGCGAGGGGATATAGCCGCCGGGGAAGATGTATTTATCGAGCCAGGGCGTGGTAAAGCCGGGTTCGGCCGAACAGCCGATTGTGTGCAGCAGCATGACGCCGTCGTCGGCCAGCAGCCGGTGGCAAGTCCGGAAGAAGGCGCCGTAGGAGCCGACGCCAACATGCTCGAACATGCCGACCGAGACGATGCGGTCGAAGCGGCCCCGAACGGCACGGTAGTCGGTAAGATCGAAGTGAACATGCCCCTCCGCCTCGCCCTTTGGCCGGGCGCGAGCGTAGGCAAGCTGCTCTTCGGAGAGCGTCACGCCGCGCACCTCGGCCGCACCGGCCTCGGCGATCGAGCAGGCGAGGCCGCCCCAACCCGAGCCGATGTCGAGCACCTTGTGCCGCGGTTCGATCCGAAGCTTGGCGATGATATGGCGTTTCTTGGCCGCCTGCGCTTCTTCCAAGCTCTGTCCTTCATGCTGGAAATAGGCGCAGGAATATTGCCGGTCGGCATCGAGGAACAGGCTGTAGAGCCGCCCGTCGAGATCGTAGTGATGGGCGACATTGCGTTTCGAGCGAGTTGGGAGGTTGCGCAGACGGAAGCGGCGCAGCGAGGCGCGCACGCGGTCGATCAGGCGGGCTGGCAGGGGATGCGAGCGGTTCTGGGCTTCGCGCAGCATCAGATGCAGGAAGTCATAGATGGAGCCCTGCTCGACCACGAAGCGTTCGTCCATATAGAGCTCGCCGAGCCGCATGTCCGGGTCGGTCAGCAGCGCGAGTACGGCGCGCTTGTCCGTCAGGCGTACAGTGACGGGCTCGCCCGTGCCGTCGCCGAAGCTCATCCGCAGGCCTGAGGGTGCGATGAGGGTAAGCGAGCCCCTATGGACGATGCGGCCGAAGGCACGGCGCAGGATGTGATGAAGGATCGGGGTCATGGAAGCCTCCCGTCCACGCCTCAGGGGCGCGGCGCAACCGCCTTTGAGACGGCGATGTCGTATTTCTTGAGACGGTGCCAAAGGCTGCGTTCGCTGATGCCGAGCAGCTCGGCCGCCCGCACCTGCACGCCCTCAGCTTGTTTGAGCGCGTCGACGATCAGCCGTCGTTCGAAATCGGCCGCAAGGTCGTCGAGCTGCAAGGGGAAGGTGCTGCCGTTCGCCACCGCCGGCTGCTCGACAATGTAGGGCGGCAGGTCGGCGGCGGTGATGATCGGGCTGCGTGCCGAGATCAGCGAACGTTCGACGCAGTTCTGCAATTCCCGGATATTGCCGGGCCAGCGATAGCTTGAGAGCACGCGCACCGCATCGGGGCTGAACTGCACGTCGCGCCTGCCGAGCGAGGGAGCGAGCTGGTCTGCGAAGAGCCTGAGGAACAGCGGGATGTCCTCTCCGCGCTCACGCAAGGCCGGCAACCGGATCGGGAAGACGGCGAGGCGATAATAGAGATCCTCCCGGAACTTGCCGTCGGCCACCATGTCCATCAGATCGCGGTTGGTTGCGGCTATGATGCGGACATCCGCCGTCCGGGTGCCGGTGCCGCCGACGGGCTCATATTGCCGCTCCTGCAGCACCCGCAATATCTTGACTTGCAGCTGCAGCGGCATGTCCCCGACCTCGTCGAGGAAGAGCGTGCCGCCCTCGGCCTGGGCGAAGCGTCCCACGCGATTGGCGACGGCGCCGGTGAAGCTGCCCTTTACATGCCCGAAGAACTCGCTTTCCAGGAGGGTCTCGGGGATCGCCGCGCAATTGACCGCGATGAAGGGCTTGCGGTGGCGTGGGCTGTTGAAGTGGATGGCGCGCGCCACCACCTCCTTGCCCGTGCCGCTCTCGCCGGTGACCAGTACCGTGGTGCGCTGTTCGCACACCTCGCTGATCGCTCGGATCACCTTCTGGAAGGAAGGGGAATTGCCCACCAGCGTGTCGAATTTATAGCGGCCCGCCAGCTCCTGGCGGAGCCGTTCGTTGTCGCGCAGGGCTTCATGCAGCCGCAGGGCATTGGCGAGCGTGGTCGCCAGTTCCTCCTGCTCGATCGGCTTGGCGATATAGTCGAAGGCACCGTCCTTGATCGCCTGAACGGCATCGCGCACCGTGCTGAAGGCGGTCATGATCACCACGGGCATGGTGGGGTAGCGCCGGCGGATCTCTGCCAGCAATTCCTGGCCGTTCATGCCGGGCATACGTAGGTCGGTTAGCACGAGATCGATCTGCTCGCCCTCTAGAAGCTCGATCGCGGCCGGGCCGCTGCTGGCGGACAGGGCGGTGTAACCTAGGGCCTCCAGCAGGCCCGAGAGCACGTCGAGCAGCCGAATTTCGTCGTCAACGATCAGGATCGACTGGGACATTGCCCGCCCTCCGCTGCGACCGGGGTATGACGAACTCGAAGATGGCTCCGCCAAGCGGATTGTTGCGAGCCTCGATCCAGCCTCCATGACCTTCAGCCACCGCGAAGACCCTGGCGAGGCCGAGCCCCGTGCCGCTGTCCTTGGTGGTGACGAATGGATCGAAGATGCGGTCGATCAGATGAGGTGCGATGCCCGGACCATTGTCGGCGAATACGAAATGCACATCGTCGCCTGAGCTGGCGATCAGGATGTCGAGCTGGGGACGCAATTGAGCCTGCGGCGGGCCGCCAACCAGTTCCGGCGCCGTCTCCATCGCCTGCAAGGCGTTGAGCACGAGATTGAGGAAGGTCTGGATCATCTGATCGCGATCGACATGCACCAGAATTCCTGGTGCCCTGTCCTCGACGCGCACGGCAACATTCTGGCGCTCGATCTCGCTCTGGCAACTGCCGAGCACGCGCTCGACAAGGGCGGCCGGCGGCAGGTCGACCATGCGCTGCGGCGGTTTGGCGAAAGCGAGGAAGTCGCGGATGAGGTGGTCGATCCGGCGCACCTCGTCCACCACATATCCCAGGCGACGAAGTTGCACGTCGGTGAGGTTGGGGCTGTCCTGCAACAGCTCGGCCGAAGTCTTGATGATGCCTAACGGGTTGCGCACCTCATGCGCCAGGCCGGCGGCTACCTCACCCAGCGTGATAAGGCGCTCGCGCCGGCGCAGCTTCGCCTCCATCTTGCGCAACCCCTCAAGCTGGTACGCCATGGAGTTGAAGGCCATGGCAAGGTGGCCGAGCTCGTCCTGGCCGTGCACCGGGACGCGCTGGGTGAAGTCGCCCTTGGCGATGGCATTGACGCCCTGCGACAGGCGGATCACCGGCTGTGTCAGCAGGCGCGACATGATGAGGCCGGCAACGACCGAGAGCAGCATGCCGCAGGCAAAGATACCGATGAACAGATTCCCACGGGTTATCCAATCGGCGAGATTGGATTGTGGGCTGAGGCCGCAATAGACGACGCCTATCAGGTGGTCACCATCCTGGATCGGGGCCATGATGGCAACGGAGGGATTGTCGCCATCCGGCCGCGCCTTGACAAAGCCGCTGGCGCTGCCCTGTTCTAGACGGGCCAGTGCCGCATCGGGCAGAGGCGCGGCGCTGCCGGGTTGCGAGGTGTAGAGCTCCTTGAACTTGCCGTTGACCTTGTAGAAGAGCTGAATGGTCAACGACGACAGCACGCCCATATTGTTGACGAAGCTCTGGTCGACGAAGTTGCCGATCAGGATGCGGAAGCGATGGCCGTCGAACGTCGTCTCGGTGCTTCCCGCCGCCATCAACACGGATTGCCCGGCATTGTCATAGAGATAAAGGGTCTGACCCTGGTCGAACGGCACCCGAGTGATGTTGCTTCCTCCCCGCGACGAGAAAACGACCTTGTCATTCTCGTCAGTGATCATGAAGAGGTCGTAGCCGAGCGCGCCGATCACATGCGAAACGGGCGCGGGGAGCTCACGCGTTTGTCCGGAGAGGAGGCCGTTGAGACTGCCCGTTTCCACCATGGCCTTGGCGACGCCGGCCGTTTCTCGCCGCTCGTCCAGGATGTTGGCCACGAAGAAGCGCGAGGTCTGGAACAGCCATCCACGAACATTGTTCTCGAACGCCGTCGCCACGAGCTGTGTCGCAAGATGGCTGGCGGCCAGCATCGGCACGACGCTGATCAGCACGAAAACCGCGACCAGCTTCCAGCGGATCGACCGCGCCCAAAATCCTCCCAGACGCTCAAGAAGGGTCACGGATCGTCCCCTCCCATGATCACAAGCCCCGCGATGATGAGGCCGATTCCGCTGAGCCGCCAGAGCGAAAGCATTTCATGGAACAGGTAATAGGACGCGACCGCAACCGAGAGCATAACCACGGCGGTCAGCGGAAAGCCGAAGCTCAAGGGAATGCGGTCGAGGATCACCATCCATGCGGCAAAGCCGCCGACATAGCCGGCAACGCCGGCCCAGACCCAGGGGGTATGCGAAGCCTCCAGAAACCACGATGGGCCGAACGGCGTGTTTGCGAGAGCTTGGCCGCCCGCCTTCAGACCGACCTGCGCCAGGGTCTCGAACCCGAGCAGCAGTACCCAGGCTATGATAATGGCCTGGGTCCCCGGGCGTCCCGTCGCCACGCCGTCGGTCATGGCGTCCCTCTCACCAGTTCCGCGATCGCCGGGTCGAAGCGATCGAGCCTTACAATCCGCGCCACCAGTTGGAGCATGGCATTGATCGCGACATTCCTATGGCGGAAATACTGCCAATTGGGCAGGAGGCGGCAACCCAGGCGTAATTTTGGGCCGTAGAAGGCCTGGCCGCTCTGATAGCGTGGGATGCCGCGCTCGATGCAGTAGCGGACATTATGGAGCCAGCTGTTGAAATAGAGGCTGTACCGCGGAACGGCCGGGTAGTGCATGCCGATATATTTGTCGATCAGGCGGCCCTCTGTCTCGATCACGAAATTGAAGGCAACAAGCTGGTCTTCGGCCCAGTAGAGAAAGATGCTCGCCCGCGGGGCGAGGGAACGCAACAATTCTGGAAAATAGCTGGGCGGCAGGTGTTCGAACTGCAGTTCGCTATGAGCGACGGTTTCCTGATAGAGGGCAGCGACCTCTTGCACCACATCGTCGATCGCCCAGCGACGCTCGACACGAACCTCCTTGAAATCCTTCATCTTGCGCCGCATGTCCTTGCGCGTGGCGCGGCTCAGGCTGGCGAGGTAGTCTTCAAAGCTGCGATAGGGCAGGTCGAGAATGGCGGTCGGCAGGCCGGGCAGGCGTGTGAACCCTCCGCGCTGCATCGGATCGGTCCAGAGCGCGTCGTCGAAGGAAGGCGCATCCTTGATGCCCAGCAGGCTGTAGCGGCTCCGCGCGCCGAATTGCTGCAGCGCCTCAACCATGCGCGCGAGCAGATCCGGCTTGAGCGCAGCATTGATTTCCGGTGCAAAGCCAAGATGGCATATCTCCGCAACCGGGGAACCCAGGGCGAGCAGGCGTAGGGAGAGGAGGGAAGGCAGCCTATCGTGGAGCCAGTTCGTTATCCGCTTCATGGACCCTTGTACGGTGGTATCCAGGCGGTAATCGGTGCCAAAGGCGGGAGCCACCGCGATAGGGCGGCCATCCGCGAGGATCGCGGCGTAGTACCAGTCGAAGCCTGGGGGCCCCGCCAGTTCGCAAGCCCGGTAGAAGGCCCAGTTCTCGGGGTCGCCAGGAAAGCAGCGATCCCAGTCGGCAGCAGAAAAAGCGGTGATGGAGGTCTCGACGGTGGCTTGAAGTGTCATGACGCCACGCGTTCGGATTGAGGAAGGGTGCGCAGGGCTGATGGTCTCAAACGCTCCATCCGGTGCAGGAACGCGATGGTGTGGTCGGTGACCAGCTCGCGCTCGCGGTCGAGCGTGATCAGATGATAGCTGTCCTCGAGCAGGATCTTCTCGATCGGCCCGCCGATGTTCGCCGCAATGTAAGAGGCATTCCTGATGCTAGTGACGTCGTCCTCGCGGGCGTGGAGCACCAGGGCAGGGGTCCTGATGCCGGGCAGACGGCGCTTGAGGTCGCGGATCAGGCGGAGCAATTGGCCAAGGCTTCGTCCGGGCATGTGGAGAAGGCCGGCTTCCTCGCTCCGGCCTGATTCCATGGCGGACAGGATACGGGCACGCAGTCGGTCGTCCTTGACGCCATAGGGGTAGTTCTCGCGAAAGCGCAGGAAGCGGCCGAAACCGAGCAGGATCGCCAGATGGATCATGACGCTGACGCGGGGAATGCTCCAGCCGTCATAGAACAGCGTGGGGGAATAAAGGATGCATCCGTTGACTTGTTGCGGCCGGTGCGCGGCGACCAGTAATGCGAGGAGGGCTCCCATGGAAAGGCCGCCGACGAAGACGGTTTCATGCCGCACGCGGATACGGTCAAAGGCTGCGAGTACGCTGTCCAGCCAATCCTGCCAGCCCGTCGCGAGAAGATCGGCTTCGCTACCGCAGTGGCCTGCCAGTTGCACGCCGTAGACCGAAAAGCCGGCTCGGGCCAGTCCCTTCGAGACGAATTTCAACTCGGCAGGCGTGCCCGTCAGCCCATGAATCATAAGCACGGCTGCGGGGCCGCCCGGATAGTGGAAGCCGTGATCCGGCTGCAATCCGGCGAGGTGGAGGTCCGGTCTGGCTGAATTGCGAAATTTCACAGAGAGCTTCCCACGACGGCGGCGCCCAGCGCAATCAGGATCGTCCCGATCCAGCGTCGGCGCGAAATGGATTCACGGAGAATGAAGCGGCTGGCGAGGGCGATGCCGCAATAGGACAGCCCTGCCAGCGGGAAGGCAACGCTCAGCGGCAGGCGGGAAAGAACGAACAGCCACGCCGCGATCTCTACGGCGTAGGTCGCCAGCCCGAGCCAGATCAGGGGAGAGCCGATGACCCTCAGCCAGATCGGTCGGGCCTGGATCGAAATGGAGGGATCGTCGAGACCAACCTTGAAACAAAGCTGACCGATGACGTCACAGCAGATGGTACCGGCAAGGACCAGGATGGCCAACATCGTCATAGGGCCTCCTCGAAAGCGGCGATCAACCGCTCGTTGGTCCGGGCATTGACGGCAAGATCGGGCAGGTCGAACGCACGCGGCTGGTCGAGCCGAGCCTCCAGGTATTTCAAAGGATTGCGATGGCGAATGGGCGCATATTCGCCGCAGATGTCAGCCCCGACGACCATGAAGCGGGCGGCAATCCGCAGGACCGCTTCAACCAGATTGTCGAGCGGCAGCCCGCCCTGATCCCAATTGGTCACGGCGTAGGCGGGGGACAGCACGTCCTTGTCGATGGTGATCCAGACCTTTTCGGTTGTGATATTTTGGACCAATTCATCCAGAAACACTCTCCAGTCATCCCCAGCGAGATTGCGCCAATGCAGCGCGCCATCCGCGACGCGATGGCCGGGCCCGTCGGCGATTCCGGATCTCTCGACGGCGGAGGGCGCATGCCACCAGGGATAAAGCTCAAGTCGTCCCGTCGACAGGGCATCCATATCCGCGCCCTTCCGGTCGGGACGGACTAGATCCTCGCTGCACGGGCCTATGGTGATGAGACGCTCAACGTGGTGCATGGCTAGCACCGCGTGGGTCCAGGAGCCGCAATGCCGGCGCGGCATGGTCCAGCACCAGTCGGGATGGTTGTCGAAATGCAGGACGGTTAGAGGTCCGTCGGCCGCGGCGATGAAGCTTGCGGTGAGATGATGGAAATCACCAGAGCCGACCAGAGTCAGCACCGGTTGTCGGCCGCGAGGCAGGCTGCACCAGAAGCGATCGAAGGCGGCGAAGTGATGACCGAGCGACCACAGGCGCAGGGCGGGACCTTGCGGGCGCAGGTCGTGCAGCTCGATGTTGCCGCCTGTCAGCCGCCGTACGATCGGCGGCTGGTCGCGCAGGCTGCCATCAAGGTCGAGAACGCGGATCCGCATCACGGCGCCACCCCCAAGCGCTCGCATGCCGCGGTGACGGTCGCGGGTTCGTATTCAAGGCCCATCGAAAGGAAATTCGTGAGCTGGGCGAAGTGCTCGAATGGCACATGCTCGATGCCCTGAAGCCGGCAGTAGGCCAGGAGCTTATCCTTGGCGAACACGATGTCGGCAGTCTCGGCGACACAGAAATCCGACCGTCCGTCACCGATGAGGACGAGCTGCTCTTCTTCTTCCGTGGAACGTGCTGCCCGGCATTTGCAGGTGCCGGCGGCAGACCGGCAGCCGGCCACGGCGTGCGGACTCGCCATGGCGTATCGTTCATCATCCAGGAACATCAACCGGTTGGCGATCACTGGCAAGTCGCCAATTCCATGCCGGGTGAGAATGCGCTGGATCGCATAGTCCAGACCATCACTGACGATGACCAGAGGAATTCCCAGCTGCCGGCACCTTGCGGCGAAGCCGAGGAAACCGACGTCGATCCGGACCGTATCGAGCATCGCATTCAATGCTTGGCGGTCGCAACGCATTAGGGCGACCTGCCGCTCCATGCAGGTGGCGGAGCCAATCGCGCCCGCCTGCCATTGCGCCTCGATATCCTGCCAGCCGGGCTCTGCGAATGCTTCCAGGAGCATATCCGTCACATCGCCATGTGTAACGGTTCCATCGAAGTCGCAAAGAATGCGGTAGGTCATCGCGCTGTCCGGCACTTAGGATACGCCCGTGGCGCATAGGTTCGGACAAGCTTTCGCAAGATGCGTGCCACGCCTTTTCCAGGCCCGACATCTCCGGAATCCAGAGCAGGCTGGGGAAAAATGTATCACGGCTTGCCCGCAAGAACCCCCGTTGAAACAAGGACCTAGGCAGGCGAAGCGTTGGTTTGCCAACGCAAGCCTGCCTAGACTTTTCCGGCGGCCAGCGTGACATTCCTCCAAATTGCGAGCATCAAATTTTGTAGCTTCCACCGGGAAATGTTGGGTACGCCTAGGCCTTTTTCTCCCGCGGGGGAGGGTGAAATGTACCTAAGTCATTGAGATATCGCGTTCCCGCCGAATTGGCATGCTGCTTGCGCTTCGGGTTGCAGGAAATGCCACGTCGTCTCCTTGGAGAGCGTCGGCGCGTCGAACCCGGAGTATCTCTGCAATGCAGATCCGTCTTCTGCAATATTCCTCCTGGGACTGGATGCCGGTAACGCTCGGTCTTGCGCATCTGGTGGGGGTGCTGGCCCTGTTCCTTGCCTTCCCTTCGCAGTCCTGGTGGAGCTTCATCTCCTTGGGGCTGATCTATTCGCTGTCGATTTCCTGGAACATCAACAGCATCTCGCACAACTTCATCCATAATCCCTATTTCCGAAGCGAGAGGCTGAATGCGGCTTTCAGTCTGATCCTGTCGCTTACCCTCGGCTTCTCCCAGGCAATGTATCACTTCGTCCATATGCGCCATCACAGCGGCAACATGGACCGGCCGGACGAGAAGGGGCACACGCTCGACTACCTCTCGATCTACAAGCATGGCCGTGACGGCGAGCCGGAGAATGTCTGGCGCTATACCTTCCTTAGCTATTTTCGGGACGATCCCGCCGAGATCCTGCGAGCGATGGCGGCCCGCCGCCCGGGCGAGGCGCGCCAAGCCAGGATGGAACTTGCCGTCATGATCGGTTTCTACCTTGTTCTGGCCGTGATCGACTGGCGGTTCGTGGCCTGCATGCTGCCCTTCAATTATCTCGGCCAATGCCTCTCCTCGCTCAATGGCTACTACGAGCATTTCGGTGGTGACCCCGACAAGCCGCTCGCCTGGGGCGTCAGCACCTATGAGAAGCTCTACAACTGGACCTGGATGAACAACGGCTATCATGCCGAGCATCACTACCGGCCCAAGGTGCATTGGACCAAGATGCCCGAACTCCATCACGCCATTGCCGATGAACAGGAGAGGGCGGGCACCCGGGTGATCCGGCCGCCCCATCCGCTCGGCTTCCTCGACGCCGACGTGGCCGAGCGCTGATCCCAACCGGGCGCGGGGAAAGCGCCCGGCCCTTCCCGTTGCATAATCGAGACAGATCCCGTGAATTTCATACACAAGCCGCTTACCCGCACCACCAACAGCGCAGCTCTGTTCGACTCAGCGCGCCAGGTCATTCCCGGCGGCGTCAACAGCACCGCCCGGGCGCAATGGTCGGGCTGGATGCCCTATCCGCTCTTCGTGGAAAGTGGGGACGGCTCTCGTCTGCAGGACGTCGACGGCAACCACTATATCGACTATCTCCTGGGCCTTGGTCCGATGATCCTCGGGCACCGCCCCCCGGGCGTGACGCGGGCGGTCGTCGACTTCATCGAACGGCGCGGCACCATATTCGCCCTGCCGACGGCCGAAGAGGCGGTGCTGGCCGAAAAGATCATCGCGGCGGTGCCGAGCGTCGATCAGGTCCGGCTCTGCAACACCGGCACCGAGGCTGTGCTTTACGCCACGCGCCTTGCCCGCGCCTTTACCAGACGGCGCAAGGTCATCCGCTTCGAGGGCATGTATCACGGCTTTTCGGACGGGGTTTATTGGAGCAAGCATCCCGCGATCGCCAAGGCGGGTCCTGACGACCGGCCAAACCCGGTGGCACAAGGGCCGGGCATGCCGGAGGGCGTGGAGGAGAACCTCATCATCCTGCCCTGGAACAACGCCGATATTCTCGCCGACGTCATCGCCCGGGAAGGCGATGATATTGCCGCCATACTGACCGAGCCGGTGATGTGCAATACCGGCTGCATCCTCCCCCGGCCCGGTTTTCTCGAAACAATGCGGACATTGACCCACGAGCGCGGAATCGTGCTGATCTTCGACGAAGTAATCACCGGATTCCGTCTCGGCCTCGGCGGAGCGCAGGAACGCTTCGGCATCCGCCCGGACCTCTCGGTATTTGCCAAGGGACTGGGTGGTGGCTTTCCTGTGGCAGCGCTCGGCGGACGCGCCGATATCATGAAGCTGGTGGCCGACGGAACCGTCTCCATGGCCGGCACCTATACGGCCAATGGCATCGCGGTAGCCGCTGCCAACGCGGCGCTCGACGAACTCGCCAGACCGGGCACCTATGATCGTCTCGAGAGCATGTCCGACACCTTGCGCGAGGGCCTGGAAGCCGAGCTTCGGGCAGCAGACCTGCCGGCAAAGGTCGTGGGCATCGGTCCGCTGATGCAGGTGTGGTTCGCGGAGCGGCCCATCGAAAACTACCGCGATGCCGAACGCCATGCCGACCAGGACCTGTTCCGACTATGGTGGGAGGGCATGCTGGAACGTGGCGTGCTGTTTCATCCCGGCGCCTATGAGAACCTCTTCGTTTCGACGGCGCATACGGCAGAGGACATCGCTCTCACACTTCACGCTGCCAAGGACACGGCGATGGCGCTCGCCAGGGCGATCTGAGCAAACAACGGGGAGCCGATACCTCGCCCGGTCGGCTAGGACCCCGCGTGGGAATACGTCGCCCTGCCGCTTGTCGAGCCCGGCATCCTCGCGTTGGTCATTCTCGGCTGTCGCGCGGCCTAATTCGGCACGGGGGAGGCAGATTCGCACATTGCCTGTCATGGCCACCCGCTTCTCGACCGGGCGCGGCTATGCTTGCTCCCTTGGGATTCCGCCCTGTGTCGATTTGCAGTTTATGAGGGTCTTCGTCACTTTTGGTGTAGCCCTGACGATGTCATGCAGGGAACGGTCTTTACTGAACGGGTTCTACGCGATGTGCCGCGCGCCAACTTTCTTCAGTGGGCAGATCGTCATAGGGCGGCTGCGTCTCCAGCAGCTCATACCGTTCGCGCTTGACGTGCTTTTGCTCCTGGCCATCGAGAATACATGCCAGCTCATGCTGACCAACTGCCCAGCGAAAAATTCCTTCTCTGGTTTCCACAACTAAACCTCCAGGTCACTATAGTTAACCAAAGCGTTCAAGGCGCCCTTTTGTTCCCTGCAGCATGTTTCTTTTGCAACCGGACCACCATCACCCACGTCGATGACTTCGATACCGTGTCGGGTGACCTTTACGTCCACGCACAAGATATAAAGCTTCCGAGATCCAGGCGGAACTATCCAAGCTCGACACCGCGAACCGAGCCACACCATCGGACCGCGCAGAAACGGATCATTTGAGAAACTTCAATCAATCTGAGAGAGAAGTTGGGTCAGAACGTTTCATTTGAGAATCAGAGCATCTCGCGTTCAGGGCCCAGGAGACGAATCGTGCCGATTGACGACGGCAACTCCATCAATGCTGATCTCATCGCAGTGCTTGTCGCCGTCAGCGCAGATCGGCCGCGGGTCATGACCGTGCAAGCTGGGGATGCCTTGCCGTCGGGACCCTTCGAAGCCGGGCATCGGTCGCTGCAGTCCGGGTTGCGGGCCTGGGTGGAACGCCAGACCGGACATCCCCTGGGCTATATCGAGCAGCTCTACACCTTCGCCGACAAGGATCGCACGGGGGAGGATGCCCATCGCGTTATTTCGATCAGCTATCTGGGGCTCACCCGGGAGGATCGAAAGGGCTCTGTCGAAACGGGTTGGCGCGACTGGTATGACTATTTTCCATGGGAGGATCACCGCGCGGGCCTGCCCTCCTTCTTTGAAGAGCGTATTGCGGTACCCCTGCGCCGTTGGGCCGAGAGCGCCGAAACTTCGACCTTGCGTGGGGAACGCTTTCAAAGGGTGAATATCGCCTTCGGCCTGCAAGGCTTCGGCTGGAACGAGGAACTCGTGCTGCAGCGCTACGAGCTGCTCTACGAGGCTGGACTCGTGCCCGCGGCGGCGCAGGCTGGCGCGGGGAACAATGCGATTCTTGTCCCGGGCAAACCGATGCTGGCCGATCATCGCCGTATCCTTGCCACCGGCATTGCCAGGCTCCGCGCCAAGATCAAATATCGACCCGTCGTCTTCGAGCTCCTGCCGCCGACCTTCACGCTCCTGCAGTTGCAACGCAGCGTCGAGGCCCTGGCCGGGCGGCTCGTCCATAAGCAGAACTTCCGGCGCCTTATCGAGCAACAGGAACTGGTCGAGGAAACCGGAGCCATAACCGCGGATACGATCGGGCGCCCGGCCAAACTCTTCCGCTTCCGCCATGCCGTCCTTGCTGAACGCGTGGTGGCCGGCACCAAGCTGCCGCTCTCGCGGGCTTGACATTCCTTATGCTCAGTATAAGCATATGTTCGAGATATGCTCAATCGGAGTATAAAAGATGCCAAGCGATACCGCCCTTCTGGCCCGAACGGCTCCTCTCTACGATCGCGTGAAGCGGGTCATCCCAGCCATCGAATGGCCGGTCTTTGCCGACGATGTCGATGCCATTCTGGAGCTCAAGAGGCGGCGCAACGCCGTCATCCTGGCCCACAACTACCAGGCGCCGGAAATCTTCCACTGCGTTGCCGACGTTGTTGGGGACAGTCTGGCTCTGGCGCGCAAGGCGATGGAAGTCGATGCCGATATAATCGTCCTCGCCGGCGTGCATTTCATGGCCGAGACCGCCAAACTGCTCAATCCGGACAAGACGGTCCTGATCCCGGATAGGGCGGCGGGCTGCTCGCTCGCCGAGTCAATCCGTCCGGAGGATGTTCGCCTGCTGCGCCGGACCCATCCCGGTGTGCCGATCGTGACCTATGTCAACACCTCGGCCGCCGTGAAGGCCGAATCCGACATCTGCTGTACGTCCGGCAACGCAAGGGCGATTGTGGAGGGTCTGGGTGTCAGCCGCGTGATCATGCTTCCCGACGAATTTCTCGCCAGGAACATCGCGGCCGAGACGGATGTCGAGATCATCGCCTGGAAGGGGCATTGCGAAGTGCATGAGCGCTTCTCGCCGCAGGAGGTGCGCCAGCTTCGCGAGGATCATCCTGGCATCATCATCCTCGCCCATCCCGAATGCCCGCCCGATGTGGTGGCGGAGGCGGATTTCTCGGGATCGACAGCCGTCATGTCGGACTATGTCGCCGTCAACAAGCCACCGCGCGTCGTGCTTTTGACCGAGTGCTCGATGAGCGACAACGTGGCCGTGCAGCATCCCGATGTCGAGTTCGTGCGGCCGTGCAATCTGTGTCCGCACATGAAGCGGATCACGCTCGCCAATATCCGCCAGGCCCTGGAGACGAACAGCGATGTCGTGACTATCGACCCGGCTGTTGCCGTGCGGGCGCGCCTGGCCGTCGAGAGGATGCTGGCGCTATGACCGACCATCCCAACGCCTTTGCCGATCGGCCTACTGTTGTCGGTGCGGGCATCGCCGGTCTGATGACGGCACTCTGCCTGGCGCCCGAGCCTGTTGTCCTGCTCTCTTATGGCCATCTCGGTGCAGAGACGTCGACGGCCTGGGCTCAAGGGGGCCTTGCTGCCAGCATCGGCTCGGACGATAACCCCGAGTTGCATCTGGCGGATACCATCGCCGCCGGCCACGGTCTTGTCGATCGGGAGCAGGCGCGGCGTATCATCGAGGCGGCGCCGGCCGCCGTGCAGACGCTCAGCCGGCTCGGCGTCCGCTTCGACCGCGAAGGCGACAGCTTGTTGCTCGGTCTCGAGGCCGCCCATGCACGCCGCCGCATAATCCATGCCGGAGGCGACAGCACCGGCCGGGAGATCATGCGGGCACTCATCCTGGCTGTCCGCCGCACGCCTTCGATTACAGTGCTGGAGGGTGTCGAGGCCCGCCAGCTCATCGTCAACGACGGCATGATCGCCGGTTTGCTTGCCGCGGGCGGCACTGGACCTTTTGTGATCCCCACCTCGCGCGTGGTGCTGGCAACCGGTGGTATCGGTGGTCTTTTCCTCGACAGCACCAATCCGCGAGCAAGCATGGGGCAGGGCCTTGCCCTGGCAGCGCGGGCAGGGGCGCTGCTTTCCAATCTGGAATTCGTTCAGTTCCATCCAACGGCATTGGATGGCGCCGCTCGTCCCATGGCCCTGATCAGCGAAGCCGTACGGGGGGAGGGCGCCATCCTTGTCGACGAGACGGGGAAACGCTTCCTCGCGGATCTACCGGGAGCGGAGCTCGCCCCACGAGATGCCGTCGCTCGCGGCATATGGCGTCACCTTGCCGAGGGGCATTCGGTCTATATGGATGCACGCAGCAAGCCGGGCGCCGCCTTCTCCAGGCGGTTTCCTGGGATCAGCGAGATCTGCAGGCAGGCCGGCTTCGATCCACAATCACAGCCTTTTCCTGTCCGCCCGGCGGTGCACTACCACATGGGCGGCGTTGCAGTGGATGGAGAGGGGCGCAGTTCGATCGAAGGCCTGTGGGCTTGCGGCGAAGTGGCCTGCACGGGACTTCACGGGGCTAACCGTCTTGCCAGCAATTCGCTGATGGAAGCTGCGGTCTGTGCCTCGTGGATTGCGGACAGCGTCAAGGGACAGGCCGCCCGACAGCGCGCCTTTCCGGCCTTGCCTGTCGTGCCAGCCCCACCCAACCCCACGCCCGTGCGGCCCATCATGTCGCGTTGGCTCGGGGTCCTGCGCAACCGGCATGGGCTTGAAAATGCCATCGCACAGCTCCTGCCACTCGCCAGCCGCCGAGCACCAGCTTCGGAGCCGGCGCTGATTGGCCTCATGATTGCCGTTTCCGCTCTTCGTCGCGAAGAAAGCCGCGGCGCTCACGCCCGCACGGACTTTCCCCATTCGGATCCGGCATCTCAGCGATCGCTCCTGTCTCTCGATGCCGCCCTGGAAGCCGCCGCTGAGACAGCCGCCGCCGATCTGCCTCCGAGCCCCATCCAATTTGCTGAAAGCGCCTAAGATGAATCTGTCTCCCCTTTCTCCCCTTTTGTTCGAACCGTTGGTTCGTGCCGCCCTGGTCGAGGATCTCGGGCGGGCTGGCGACCTGACGACCGACGCGATCGTTCCCCCGGACTTGCGTGCGACAACCGTCCTTGCCGCTCGCCAGCCCGGTGTCGTTGCAGGCCTCGACGTTGCCGCCATGGCATTCCGGATGCTCGATCCCGGTATCGAATTGGTCGTGGAGCGACCGGATGGCAGCGCTGTCGTGCCAGGCTCGGTGATCGCAACCCTGAGCGGCTCTGCTCGTGCGCTGCTGACTGGGGAGCGCACGGCGCTCAACTTCCTATGCCATCTGAGCGGTATCGCCACGGCGACCGCGGCGGTGGTCTCCGCTATCAGTGAATACAAGGCCCATATCGTTTGCACCCGGAAGACCACGCCTGGCCTGAGAGCCCTTGAAAAATACGCCGTGCGTGCCGGCGGCGGCAGCAACCACCGCTTCGGTCTCGATGACGCCGTGCTCATCAAGGATAACCATGTCGCGATCGCCGGCGGCATTCGCCCGGCCCTGGAACGGGCACGCGCGGCTGCCGGGCATATGGTCAAGGTGGAGCTTGAGGTCGACACCCTCGCTCAGCTCGAGGAGGCGTTGGCCTTCGGTGTTGACGCGGTATTGCTCGACAACATGACGCCGGATGAGCTGCGCCAGGCCGTCGCGATGGTCAACGGCCGTGCCTTGACCGAGGCCTCCGGCCGCGTCACCGCCGCCACCGCACCGGCCATCGCGGCCAGCGGCGTCGATCTGATCTCCATTGGCTGGCTCACCCATAGCGCTCCAGCCCTGGATATCGGGTTGGACTACCAATCCTGATCAGCCAAAGTGCCATGTATCGGATGTAGACCGGATGGACAACCCTCCTGAAAGCTCACACCTAGGTCCTACAGCGCGCTTGCCGCAGTCCAATCATTCTGCGCTCCATGTTTCGCGATAAACCCTGTTGTGGCTCGCAATATTGAGGCGACATATGCCGAAATCGCCAAGAAAGATGGCGGGACGGCTACTGAGCGTCAGATTAAGGCGGAGCTTCTTCGACGTTACAAAGAAGTGAAGATAACCGGTGCTTCGCAATGGTGCTGCTGCCAGCGCGACCATTTTAGGGCGATGGGGCCGACCGGATATCAGCTGTTTTCCTAAGTGTTATTTCTTGGAACTGATTAGCTGTACTTCCCCGTTGTGCCCTCCGGGCCCACCAGATTTCGTCCCCCGGCTCACTCCCCCAACAGATGGTTCAGCAGCGCTGCCAGCCTTGCTCCGCCGGTGGCGAGCTGCAGGTCTATCGTCTGCTGCACGGCCTTCTGGTAGTCCGTGCCGATATTGACCGAGGCGCCGGCGGCGGGGGCTGGCGTCATCTTGTAGAGGCGCTGGGCGACGACGTGGCACTCGTCCACCCAGGTCGCGGCCCAGTCGCCATAGATGGTCGGAGCCGGCAGGCCGGCGAAGAGGCGGGTTTCCAGATCATCCGCATAGACGCCCCAGGAATAGACATGAGCATTGATCAGCGCGTCGTCCCAGATCGCATGCAGATTGGTCTGCACGACAGGCAGCGGCTTGCCGTCTGGGCCGTTGATGGCCAGCGTCACGGGCACGAGGTTGGCGCCGCTGTCGTTGTCGCGCTCGGCGCAGTGGAAGGGCTGTGTGCTGTCGCCGACGAGATGGATCAGCATCATGAGCGCCTGGCGATGCTCGGCCTCGTGGCGATGCGGATCGCTGAGGATGGCGCTTTCCAGGCGCAAAGCTGAGACGAGACAGGCGCCCTTGCAGTCATCTTCGCTATAGGTCGCTTTGGCGACGTCGATATCGATGAAATGCCAGGCTTGGGTGGAGCTGCCTTCGGGGCGGAACTTGTAGTCGTCGGCCCAACTCGCGACACCCGCCATCGACGCGCCGGCCAGGAGCTCGCGCACGGCGTCGGCCGCTTTCGGCGTCAGGTGGCGCTGGGCGAGTTCGGCCACAATCGAATGCCCGCGGTCGCCCCAGGCGAGAGCGGGGCCAGAGCTGATGGCAAGCGCAAGGCAGAGGGACAATCCAAGGAGAATTCGGCGCATCGAAGGAACTCCGCTCATCGAAGGATGTCGGAGCATCGGCCCTTCGCGTGACGAGGGAGTGACGTCGGCCAGCCTGGCAGGGCGACGTGCGCGCCGGCACAGAAATTCGTTCGCAGGCGAACGATATCCGCTCCAACACATCGTGGCCGCAGGGGCCGGGAGTGGACTTTCGGTGTTGCAATGTTCTTCGATATCATGCGGCTTGGCCTCATTCACGCAGCCGCCCTCATTTCCGTCGCCGCCTTGACCTGCCGGGACCAGATCGTGCTGCGAGTTCTGCTCGTCGTCTCCACGCTGCTCTACATCCTCTACTATTTCGTGGTGCCCGAGGTTCTCCTGTGGGATGCGATCTTCTGGACCACCGTCAATCTTGGCGTGAACCTCTTCATGATGAGCCAACTGCTGCTTGCCCGCACGCAGTTCCGCTTGAGCGACGACGAGCGCCGGCTCTTCGCCGCCTTCGGCACGCTCTCGCCGGGCGAGTTCCGTGCGTTGATGAAGATCGCTACCTGGCGCAAGGCCGAGACCACCCAGATCCTGGTGCGGGAAGGTGCGCCGGTGGAAAAGATCTATTACGTGCTGGAGGGCACGCCGAAGGTCACCAAGGCTGGCCGCAGCTTTCCGCTCCGCCCGTTTGCCTTCATCGGGGAGATCGGCTTCCTGCGCAAGGCGCCGGCGAGCGCGACCGTCACGGTCGAGCCCGGCGCCTGCCATGTGGAATGGCCGGCCAAGGCGCTTCAGGCCCTGCAGTTGCGCCGGCCGTTGATCAAGGTCGCGCTGGATGGCCTGCTCACCTCCGACATGGCCGCCAAGATGGCGGCGGCGTGAGGCTCAGGCCTGGCTGAACGCTGCAGAGGTGAGAAGGGGCGTGCCGCTCTCGATGGCGCTCGCCAGGAGCTTGTTCAGGATCTCCAGATCGGCGCCAAAGCAGGTGAGCTCGCGCCCAGATGCCGCCGGAACGGTGCCGATCAGGATCTCGCCGTCATGGAGGGCTGCGGCGACGCGCAGTCCGCTCCGGTCGCTGTCGTCGGGCTGCGTTGCAAGCCGGGCCGCCTCCAGCGCCGCCGAGCGGGTCTCCTGCGCCTCGCCAGTCACGAAGGCGGCAAGCATGGTTTGCCCATCCGCATTGAGCACCAGCCCGCCGGCCACAGCAGCGGCCGTGCGCATCCGGCCGAGATGCCCGGCCAGCGTGTCGAGGATGCCGGGATCCGCGTCAAGGCGGGGCATATTTTCCCAGCCGGTCAGGCCGAACATCACCAGAGCGCCTGCTATGGTCTGGACTTCGCCCCCATGGAGCTGGGAGGCAAGATGGCGTCCCGCGGTCGGGCGGCCGAGCAGGATGTCGAGGACGGGAAGCTCGACCTGTCGCAGGGCTCGGAGTTCGCAGTTGTTGCGCAAGGCGGGCAGGACGCGCTCGATCATCGCGCGATCGGCCAGGCCGAAGCCGCCACGCTGGGTCGTGGCGAAGCAGACGACGCTGACAGGGCTGCCAGCACTGTGCAGCGGTTCGATGGCGAAGGCGCTGAGGTCGTGACCGCGGAAGATATCGAGGCTCCGCAAGGCCTTGGCCTCCACCTCATGGCCCTGCGTCCTGAGAGGCTGGCGGGCATCCATGACCCTGCGCAGCGGGCTGTCACGAAACGCGGCGGAGTTGAGCATCGGGCGGTCGCGGTCATAGACCTCGACCGGCCCGCCGGGGGACCAGGCCAGGGTGCGGCCGGCGAGGTCCGGATGAAGCGTGCGCAGATGCAATGTCAGCCGGTCGAGGGGCAGGCCAGCGCTCTTCAGGCGCTGGCCGAGGCCGGCGATCAGGCCGGCGTCGTCTATCTCGTGGCAGTCATTGCCGCTTAGCCACTCGACCACGGCCAGGATCGCGGCGGAGCGGCCGGAAGCAGCCTGGTCGGCAAAATGGGTATTCATGACGCGATCCTCAGAACGACCTTGCCATGCGGACGCGGCCCGGCGCCTTCCAGCATCTCATGTGCCATGCGGGCTTCGGCGAGGGGCAGCACAAGCCCGACATTGGTCTTGAGCTTGCCGGCTGTAATCAGGGTCGCGATTTCATCAAGGCGCTGTGTGGTGACGTCGACCAGGAAGAAGCCAGCCGTGACACCCCGCTGGGCCGCCAGCGCCTGGTCCGGTTGCGACACCGCGGAGACAAGATAGCCACCACACTTCAGCACCGCGAAGGAGCGCGTCTGTGTCTCGCCGCCGACAAGATCGATGACGGCGTCGACATCACGGACCACATCCTCGAAGCGGTCCTTGCGGAAGTCCACCGCCTGGTCGGCACCGAGGTTGCGCACGGTTTCAAGGTCGTCTGAGCCGGCGGTAGCGATGACATGCAGGCTGGCCTGATGCGCCATCTGCACTGCGAAGGCGCCGACATTGCCGGCCGCGCCATGGATCAGCACGCTCTGCCCCGCTTTGAGATGCGCCCGTTCGAACAGAGCCTGCCAGGCGGTGACGGCGATCACAGGTACCGAGGCGGCCTCGACATCGTCGAGGGCGGCTGGCCTTAGGGCGATCATGCCGGCATTGGCAAGGGCGTAGCCCGCGTGGGCGTCGGTGAAGCGGGGATTGGTGACGCCGAACACCCTATCGCCGGGCTTGAAGGTGCCGACGCCGGGGCCGACGGCAACCACGATGCCGGAGAGGTCGGACCCGAGCGTCAGCGGCAGCGGCTGGGGCAGGGCGCTCTTCCCAGAACGGATCCAGCCGTCCCAGGGGCCGACGCCAGCGGCCTTCACTTCGACGAGGACCTGATTCTCGCCAGGCGTGGGAATGGTGATATCTTCCAGGCTGATGATGTCGGGCGGGCCATACTGGTTGACGCGGGCGGCCTTCGTGGTGGCGGGGAGAGCGGTGATCATGGCTTGGTTTCCTTGACCTGCGTGTTGGAGAATGAGGGGGCGTCAATGGGCGGCGCCGCCGTCGAGGTGGCTAGTTTTCTTGAGGGCCAGGCTGGCGACGAGAGCGAAGACCAACGCGGCACCCAGGAGATAGAAGGTGTCGCTGAAGGCCATGATATTGGCCTGCTCGCGAACCCGGAAAGCCAGGGCGATGATCGCCTTGTGCGTGGCGGTGGCCTGATCGGCGACGCCGTGGGACATGAAATACGCCGTCAGTTTGGCAATGCGTTCACGGGTGGCCTCCTCAAACAGGGAAACCGAGTTGGTGAGGATGTTGGAGTGGAACTGCTCGCGCTTGCTCAGAAAGGTCTGCAGCATGGCGATGCCGATGGCGCCGCCGAGATTACGCATCATGTTGAACAGAGCGGAAGCCGAGCCAGCGTTCTCTTTTTCGATACCGGCCGTGGCCACCGCCGAAAGCGGGGTGAAGACGAGGGCCTGGCCGACAGCGCGGACAATATTCGGCCAGAACAGCTGATCGGAAGCGTAGTCTGCGGTCATGAAGATGTTCATGAAGTTGCTGGTGGCGAAGAGGGCGAAGCCAAAGGCGATGACCAGGCGCACGTCGAAACGCTTCATCAGGCGGGGCACCAGCGGGATCAGCAGGAGCTGCGGCAGGCCGGTCCAGGCAAGCACCATGCCGATCTGCTCTGAATTGTAGCCCTGGATACGGGTGAGATAGACGGGCAGCACGAAGACCGAACCATAGAGCGCGATGCCGAGCAGGAAGTTGGCGAGGATGCCGAAACCGAAATTACGGCGCACCAGCAGGCGCAGGTTGAGGAGCGGGTGGGTGGCCGTCAGCTCGATCCACAGGAAGGCCGAGAGGGAAACGAAGGCGATCAGCGACAGGCGGACGATGAAGGGCGAGCCGAACCAGTCGTCCTTGTTGCCTTCTTCAAGCACCGTCTGCAGCGTGGCAAGGCCTATCGCCATGGTGATGATGCCGGCCCAGTCGCCCTGGCGCAGCAGCGCCAGACGCAGCGGGCTCTTCTCCAGCGAGAACCAGAGCATGCCGACCATCAGGGCGCCAGGCACCAGATTGACGTAGAAGATATATTTCCAGCCCCAATTCTCGGTAAGATAGCCACCAATGGTCGGACCGATGGCCGGCGCGAAAGTAGCGGAAAGTGCGAAGAGGGCGAGGCCGATCGGTTGCTTTGCCTTGGGCAGCATGGTGATGATGATGGTGAATGCCATCGGGATCAGGACGCCGCCGGTAAAGCCCTGCACGGCCCGGAGCACGATCATCTGCTCGAGATTCTGGGCGAAGGCACAAGCGACGGAGAACGCGAGAAAGAGAACGGCATTGACCAGAAGGTAGAGGCGGATCGAGAACACCTGTGCCAGCCAGCCGGTGAGAGGAATCACCACGATCTCGGCGACCAGATAGGCGGTGGAGATCCAGCCGCCGTCGTCGATGCCGGCGCCGATGGCGCCCTGGATGTCGGCGAGCGAGGCGTTGACGATCTGGATGTTGAGCACCGCCATGAAGGCGCCGAGCGTGGATGCGATAACGGCGATCCACATCCTGGCTGCGCCGGTGCCGGCATCGGCTTGGGGAATGGTGGGGACGGCTGCGGTGAGCGTGGTCATAGCGGGTTCCTCCCTGTCTGCGAAGGCAGGATGCGTCGAAAGCGTGCTGGCGATAATTCGGAAAAGGGCGAAAGGATTATTCGCCCTGACTTGAAGATCCGACGAGAGCCATCGACCGGCTGTCGATGGTCGGCTCGACCGACATGCCCGAGCGCAGGAGGCCGGAAAGAGCGCTGTCATCGAAGGTGATCTTCACTGGGATACGCTGCACGATCTTGGTGAAGTTGCCTGTGGCGTTGTCGGGCGGCAGCAGTGCGAATTCCAGGCCGCTGGCCGGGGAGATGCTGTCGACGCGGCCCTGGATGTGCACGCCCGGGAAGCCATCCACCGAGACCTCGACGGGCTGGCCGTCGCGCACATTGGTGAGCTGCGTTTCCTTGAAGTTGGCCACAACATAGACGGCGTGGAGCGGCACCACCGCCATCAGCTGCGTCCCCGCGCTGACATACTGACCTATGCGCAGCGAGCGCGCCCCGACTATGCCATCGACCGGAGCGATGATGGACGTGTAGGACAGATTCAACTCGGCCTGATGGGCGGCCGCGAGGCTGCGGTCACGCTGGGCTTCGGCCTGCTTGCGCGCCGTGGCGAGCACGTCGAGCTTGGCCCGCGTTGCAAGTACGGCAGCCTGCTGGCTTTGGAGCTGAGCGGCGGCACTGTCGCGAGCTGCTTCCGTCTGCTGGGCGCGCTGCAGCGTGCCGGCGCCGGTTTTGATCAGGTCGGAGTACCGGTCTGCGTCGGCCCTGGCGAATTTCAACGAGGCCTCAGTCGCGGCGACGCTGGCCTGGGCCTGGGCGACCAGCGAATACTGCAAGCCGATCTGGGCGTCGATATTGCCGATGGCGGCATTGGCGGCTTCGACATCGGCCTGGCTCTGGGCAAGGGCGGCCTTGAAGTCGCGGTCATCGATACGCGCGAGAACCTGGCCTGCCTTGACCTTCTCATTATCCTGGACCAGCACGTCGGCGATGTAACCGGAGACCTTGGGGGCAATGGTGGTGTAATCGGCCTTCACATACGCGTCATCCGTGGATTCCAGATATTGGCCGACGGTCCAGTATGTATAGCCATAGTCGCCCGCAAAAGCGGTGGCGGCGAGAAGGGCGGCGGCGAGGCCGAGACGCTTGATGAGCTTGCGGCGGGAAGAGGGGGCCTTCACCGCAACGGCGGCAGGAACCTCCACTTCCTTCCTCTCGACAACCTGCTGGAACGATTCAATGCGGGGCATCTCAACCATGTCATCCTCCTGTGTAAGGCCCGAAATCCGTGGGCCTGTTCGATGGGAGCAAGGTGCGCCGTTTCGCCCGATGTGATAATTCAGGAAGAAGCAAAAGGATCATCAAGCAGGAGCGGATAGTCCGGCGCGATCATGGATCGTCTGACAAGTCTGACGGTGTTTAACCGTGTGGTTGAATGCGGTGGTTTTTCTGCTGCGGCGCGGCGTCTCAACATGTCCGTCGCCATGGTGAGCAACCATATTCAGGCGCTCGAGGACCGGCTTGGCGCACGCCTTCTCAACCGCACCACCCGCAAGGTCAGTCTCACGGAGATCGGCAAGGCCTATTACGAGCGCTCTATCCAGATCCTGTCAGACCTCGAGGAGGCCGACAGCATCGCCACCGCGCTGACATCGACAGCGCGCGGTACGCTGAAGGTCTATACCAGCACCCATATCGTGCGTTTTCTCTCTCCGATCATGTCGGAATATCTCAGTCAGAATCCGGCCGTTTCGCTCGATCTCACCATTGGCGAACGCATGATCGACATCGTCGAAGATGGTTACGATCTTGCCATACGCACCGTACCGCCGCCTGATTCGAGCCTGATCGTGCGCCGGCTGACGCCCTGGCGCCACATATTGTGCTGCACGCTGGCCTATCTGGAGCATCACGGCGCGCCCGCCGAGCCTGCCGATCTCGCCCAGCACAATTGCCTGCGCTACGTGTTCTACCCTTTCGGCGAGGAATGGCGCTTCGAGGGGCCGGATGGCAAGCCGATATCGGTCAGGATCGGCGGCAATGTCGTCACCAACAGTGCGGAGACGCTACGCTTCCTTACCCTCGACGGACAGGGGATCTTCCTGGCGCCGAGCTTCGTGGTGGCGGACGATATTGCCGACGGCCGGCTAGTGCGGCTTCTACCAGCCTACCAGCCGGTGGAGTTCGCCATCAACGCGATCTATCCGCATCGTCATCACCTTTCCACCAAGGTTCGCAGCTTCATCGATCTTCTCGCCGAGCGTTTCGCCGAGCATCGCAAATGGATGGATCCGACGCTGGCGAAGGCGCTCTGACAGTCGATGGCAATATACGCCTGCAGATGCTTGCCCCGCTCGCGAAAGCTGATATTGCCTATATCAATTGGTCAAAAAAGCGCCGACTCAATGCGCACAAACCAGCTGCCCTCCTGCGCCGAGCGAGATAGACATGACTTCCCCCCGGCAGGCCGGCAGCGTGAGCGTCAGGATGGGCACTGGCCTTTATCTGGCCGGCGTGTTTCTCTTCGCCCTCAACGATGCACTCGGCAAATGGCTGGTAACCGATTATTCCGTGGGCCAGCTGATGCTGCTGCGCTCGGTCGGCGCGGCCGTGGTGCTGATCCCGATGGCCTGGCGCTTTAGGATCGACCTGTTCGATTTCAGCCAGTGGCGGCTGCAGATCGTGCGCATCCTGTGCATGGCCGGCGACACTTTCGCATTCTACTATTCCACGCGCACCATGCCGCTCGCCGATGTGATGACTTTTTATATGGCGGCACCCTTGATCATCACGGCGCTGTCGGTTCCGCTCCTGGGCGAGAAGGTCGAGCCCTTCCGCTGGGCCGCGGTGGTCGCCGGCTTCGTCGGGGTCGTCATCGCTCTGCAGCCTTCCGCCGCCTTGTTTTCCTCGTCCTCGCCGATCGCCCTGTTCGGCGCTCTGATGTTCGGTCTTGCCGTCACGGTGACGCGGCGGCTCAGGCGCACCCATTGGCTGCCGCTGGTAGTGTGGCAGTTCGCCGGTGCGGCGATAATCGGCGGCGCCACGCTGCCCCTGGCCTGGACCACGCCCGATTGGTTCGACACCGGCCTGATGTTCCTGGTCGGCATCGTCGCCATGGTCTGCTTCATCTGCATCACCCGGGCGCTCGCCATGGCGCCGGCGGCAACGCTCGCCCCGTTCCAGTACTCGGCGATGGTGTGGGCGACGCTGATGGGCTGGCTGGTCTGGCGCGACGTACCCACGCTGCCGATCATCATCGGCAATGCCATCATCATCGGCAGCGGGCTGTTCGTGTTCTACGTGGACCGCTCGGCAAGGCCTGTTCCGGCGGGGTGATCAACTCACGGGCGGCACCGTCGAGCCGCGGAACACCAGGTCCACCGGCCAGATTTCGGTGAGCGTGGCGGGATCGGCGCCGCTGGTGACCGCCATGGCGATCTCAGCGACGCGCATGCCGGCTGCGTGTATCGAGGAGAAGGTGGTCGTAAGCGGCGGGGTCAGAGTTTCCGGGCGGATGGCGGCGAGACCGTCATCATGGGCAATGATCGACAGATCCTTGCCGATGATGCGGTTGGTGTCGCGGGCCGCGCGCATCGCGCCCAGCGCCGCGAAGATCGACGAACAGAGCAGGGCGGTCGGTGGTGTTGGCAGGTCGAACAGGCTGCGGGCAAGGCGATAGCCGTTCTCCTCCGTCATCCGCGCGCTGCATTCGAGTTCCGGCAGCGCGGGCAGGCCATGCTCGCCTAGTGCCTTGCGCCAGCCTTCCGAGCGGTGCATGGCGAAGGTGTAGTTCACGCTCTCGTTGATGAGGCCGATGCTGCGATGGCCCATATCCAGCAGCAGGGTGGTTGCCTGGAAGAAGGCTGCCTCATTGTCGATATCGAGATGCGCGTAGGGCAGGTTGGTCAGGCAGCGGCCGTGTACCACCACGGGCATGCCGATACGCTGCAGCAAAGCAATTCTCGGATCGTCCACCGTGGGGGAGGACAACACCACCGCATCGACGGAGCGGATGCGGGCGAGGCGACGGTAGGTTCCCGCCTCGTCGCCATGCGCGGAGGAGACAAGCACGTCGTTGTCGGCCAGCGAGCACTGGCTGGCCACCCCGGCGAGGAAATCGGTGAAGATGGGGTCGAGCAGCATGTTGCGTTCGGCGGAGAAGACGATGCCGATGGCGCCGGCCCGGCCGGTCGCGAGCTTGCGGGCGCTCGCATTGGGGCGGTATTGAAATTGCTCGGCGGCCTCGAGCACGCGCTGGCGCGTCGCCTCGCCCACTTCCGGAAAACCGTTGAGTGCACGACTGACGGTCGTCTGCGACAGGCCCAGATGTTCGGAAAGTTCCTTCAAGTTCACCGTAACGATCCTTCCAGGCCTTCTCGCTTCTCTCTGTCGGTAGACTTTCGCTGCTTGCCAGCTTGACTTCCCGGTGCCCTTCCATGCAGAAGCCGTGCTCCGGCTCTTCTAGCTGTGGGGACGTTCACTCCAAGCGGCTTATGGTTTCGGCAGAGGAGAAGCCTTTCTTACACCTTGTTGAAGCGCTTTGAGGGCCCTTTTTTACGCGTTGAACCGCGCCACCATAGTCATTTCCAGGGCAGAGTGCATTCCGTTTGTCAGATTTATTGCGAAATTCACAGTTTTTTTGTTCATTCGATCAAAGTCCGCCAACCGAGCGGATTTTTCCGCAAAAAATCTCAATGATGCTAGGGCTTCCTGCCTGTTCTCCTTGCCCGCAAGAGTTGTTACACATGTCTGTCATAGTCTGTCTTGACAAAGACAGATTTTTGTCGGATTGAAGGCTCAAAGCGCTTTGAAGTGACTTTGCGGCTGCCCTAACGATAAATTGCCGTTTGAGGAAACGATCATGGCCTTTGCTGACCTTCCATAGAGTAGGCAGCTCAACATCATAAGAGGAGGAAGTCTGCATGTTCATGCGCTTGGCCCTAGCCGCTACCGCATCCATCGCCCTGACCTGCTATGCCAATGCTGCGGAGATCGCGATCTCCTGCGGTGCCGTCGGCCAGGAACTGAGCCTGTGCAAAAGCGGCGCGGAGGCCTGGGCGAAGAAGACGGGCAACACCGTCAAGATCGTCTCGACGCCAAACGACACCAACGAGCGCCTGGCCCTCTATCAGCAGCTTCTCTCCGCCGGTGCCAGCGATATCGACGTCTTCCAGATCGACGTGATCTGGCCGGGTATCCTCGGCAACCATTTCATCGATCTCGCCTCCTACACCAAGGGTGCCGAGAAGGATCATTTCCCCGCGATCATCGACAACAATACGGTGGGGGGCAAGCTGGTGGCGATGCCGTGGTTCACCGACGCGGGCGTGCTCTACTACCGCAAGGACCTCCTGGACAAGTATGGTATCAAGCCGCCCACGACCTGGCAGGAGATGACCGATGCGGCCACCAAGATCCAGGATGGCGAGCGCAAGGCCGGCAACGACAAGTTCTGGGGCTTCGTGTTCCAGGGCAAGGCCTATGAAGGCCTGACCTGCGACGCGTTGGAGTGGGTCAACTCCTTCGGCGGCGGCGCCATCGTCGACGGTGAGGGGAAGATCACCATCAACAATCCAAAGGCCGCGGAGGCGCTCACGCTGGCGGCGAGCTGGGTCGGCAAGATCGCGCCGGATGGTGTCCTCAACTATGGCGAGGAGGAGGCGCGCGGCGTGTTCCAGTCCGGCAACTCTGCCTTCATGCGCAACTGGCCCTATGCCTGGTCGCTCGGCAACGGCGCCGACAGCCCCGTCAAGGGCAAGATCGGCGTGGTCGCTCTGCCCAAGGGGGGCGCTGACGGCAAGAACACCGGCACGCTCGGTGGATGGCAGCTCGCCGTCTCGAAATACTCCAAGAACCAGGATCTGGCCGCCGATCTCGTCGTCTACCTGACCTCGAAGGAAGAGCAGAAGCGCCGCGCCATCGAGGGCAGCTACAACCCGACGATCGCCAGCCTCTACGAGGATCCGGACGTGCTCAAGGCCGTGCCCTTCTTCGGCGACCTGAAGGCCACCTTCACCAGCGCTGTCGCCCGTCCCTCCAAGATCACCGGCACCAACTACAACGAGGTATCCAACGCGTTCTGGAACTCGGTCGCCAGTGTCCTCGCCGGGAAGGCGAAAGCTGACGAAGCCCTGTCTGACCTTGATGGCGAACTTGCCAACATCAAGGGCTCGGGCTGGTAGTATCCTCCCCGACTGCGCCGCGGAGCCCCGGGGTTTCGCGGCGCTCTTTCTCATCGACAATCTGCTGGCCGGCCGCCGGACCCCCTCGTTGCCTCGAGCACAGCGCGTTTAAGCGTAAACGCTGCCTTGCTCTAACTCTATGTTTCGTCGCGTCTTTGTGATTCTTGCCGATTCCGGCAAATCGCAAGACGCTTTAAACGAGACCGGCGGTTCGAAAGTTTTGCACGCTGCGCGCATGCGCGGCTCGCTTTGCAAGGCCTGTTCATACACAGCGACCGGCGACCCGCCGGGCTGGCCTTTCATATTTCGGACTTTGACAGTCTCCTTGGGAGGGCCACATGGCCAGTCAATCTGAACTGACGCGCGCCAGGATGAGATCGGCATGGATATTCCTGGCTCCCATGCTGGTCGTCCTGGCAATCGTCGCCGGGTGGCCGCTCCTGCGGACCATCTGGTTCGGTTTCACCGATGCCAAACTCTCGACCCCCGGGAGCTATAAGTTCATCGGTCTGAGCAACTATCTGACCTATGTCGACGGCCGCTGGCTGGGCCTGCTTGCCAACAAGGTCTGGTGGCTCTCGGTCTGGAACACGGTGTGGTTCTCGATCGTCTCGGTTCTGCTGGAGACGGTCCTCGGAACCATCGTGGCGCTGGTGCTGGACGCCAACTTCAAGGGGCGAGCCATCGTGCGCGCGGCCGTGCTGATCCCCTGGGCCATCCCGACGATCGTCTCGGCCAAGATGTGGCTGTGGATGCTCAACGATCAGTTCGGCATCCTCAACCATATCCTCATGAGCCTGCATATCATCTCTTCACCGATCGCCTGGACCGCCAATTCCAACACGGCGATGTGGGCGGTGATCATGGTCGACGTCTGGAAGACCACGCCCTTCATGGCGCTGCTCGTCCTTGCCGCCCTGCAGATGATGCCGTCCGACTGCTACGAGGCCGCCAAGGTCGACGGCATCCATCCGGTGAAGGTGTTCTTCAAGGTGACGCTGCCGTTGATCCGGCCCGCTCTGATGGTGGCGGTGGTGTTCCGCGCCCTCGATGCCCTGCGCATCTTCGATCTCATCTATGTGCTGACCTCGGGCAGCCGTGACACCATCTCGATGTCCGGCTTTGCCCGACTGCAGCTCGTCGATTTCGCCAAGACTGGTCTTGGCTCGGCGGCGGCCACGCTGCTCTTCTTCGTGATCGGTCTCATCACGGTGCTGGCCATGACCGTCGGCAAGGTTCGCGTTTCGGAGGACGTCGCAAAATGAGCAAGGTTCTCAAGCCGATCGGATTCTGGCTGCTCGTCGCCGTCATCGTCGTGTATGCGGTCTTCCCGTTCTACTACGCCATCATCACCTCGATGCGGACCGGGCAGGCCTTGTTCAGTACGTCGCTGCTGCCGGACAGCATCGATTTTTCGAACTATGTCGGGGTGTTCCAGCAGCAGCCCTTCGCCACCAACATCCTGAACTCGATCATCGTGGCCGTCTCGGTGGTGGTCATCTCGCTCTTCCTCGGCGTTACCGCGGCCTATGCGCTCGGCCGCGTGCACTTCCAGGGGCGCGGGCTTTTGCTGATGACCATCCTCGCCGTCTCGATGTTCCCGCAGGTGGCGGTGTTGTCGGGCATGTATGAGGTGGTGCGTACCTTCGGCCTCTACAACACGATGCCGGCGCTGATCCTCTCCAACCTGATCCTGACGCTGCCCTTCACCGTGTGGGTGCTCACCACCTTCATGAAGGAACTCCCGAAGGAACTGGAGGAAGCCGCTTTCGTCGACGGCGCCAGCCCCTGGACCGTGGTCCGCCGCGTCTTCCTGCCGCTGATGTGGCCCGCGCTGGTGACGACAGGCCTGCTCGCCTTCATCGCCGCCTGGAACGAGTTCCTGTTCGCACTGACCTTCTCGCCTGACAACCGTACCGTGCCGGTGGCGATCGCCTCGATGTCCGGCGCCAGCCAGCAGGAACTGCCCTGGGGCAACATCATGGCCGGCTCCGTCATCGTGACGCTGCCGCTCATCGTCCTCGTCCTCGTCTTCCAACGCAAAATCGTGGCGGGCCTCACCGCCGGCGCCGTCAAGGGGTAAGCATCATGGCGAATGTGACGCTCAAGAATATTCGCAAGTCTTTCGGCCGCATCGAGACGGTGCACGGCGTGAACCTGGAGATCGAGGACAAGGATTTCGTGGTCTTCGTCGGCCCGTCGGGCTGCGGCAAGTCGACCTTGCTGCGCCTGATCGCCGGGCTGGAGGACATCACCTCCGGCGACCTGATGATCGACGGCCAGCGTGTCAACGACAAGACTCCGAAGGATCGCGGCATCTCTATGGTGTTCCAGTCCTATGCACTCTACCCGCATATGAACGTCTACCAGAACATGGCCTTCGGTCTGGAACTGGCCAAGACGGACACCCAGACCATCGACCAGAAGGTGCGCGAGGCGGGCAAGATCCTGGAGCTCACGCCGCTCCTCGAACGCCTGCCCAAGCAGCTCTCGGGCGGCCAGCGCCAGCGCGTGGCGATCGGGCGCGCCATCGTGCGCAACCCCAAGGTCTTCCTGTTCGACGAGCCGCTGTCCAACCTGGACGCAGCGCTGCGCGTGCAGATGCGCATCTCCATCGCCAAGCTGCACAAGCAGATGGGCGCCACCATGGTCTATGTGACGCATGACCAGGTGGAGGCCATGACGCTGGCCGACAAGATCGTCGTGCTCAATGCCGGCAATGTCGAGCAGGTCGGCGCCCCGCTCGAACTCTACCACAACCCCAAGAACCTCTTCGTCGCAGGCTTCATCGGTTCGCCTCAGATGAACTTCATCGATACCGAGGTGATGCAGGCGGATGCCGGCGGCGTGAAGGTCGGCCTGCCGGGCGGCGGCAGCGTGGTTGCCAGGGTTGACGGCACTGGCGTCCGCACGGGCGACAAGGTCAAGCTCGGCATCAGGCCCGAGCATCTTTCCGAGGAAGCCGGCGAATCGTCCTTCAACGGCGAGATCGAGGTGGTGGAGGAACTGGGCGAGAGCCACTTTCTCTATGTGCGCACCGCGGACGGCAAGCTGGTCACCCTGCGCCACAGCGGCGACGCGCCGGTGGAGGCCGCGACCAGAGCCTCGATCGGCGTGCCGGGGGAGCTGTGCCATGTCTTCACCGCCGAAGGCAACGCACTCAGGCGGTTGACGGCCTGAGCTATTGTACGCCTTGAATTGGCCGCCCTAAGGCCTTCTGAGCGCACTTCATGCATCACATCCTCGGCGACTTTTCCGCCGAGGAATATTTCTATAGATCCCACTTTTCTTCCATCCGTTCTTGGGGCAAGGGTCGGCGCGCCGAAGCGCTTTGGCCATTCGCATATTGTAGAGGAAATCCGAGATGACGATCCGTGCCCTGGTCTGGAACGAGAACCGGCATGAGCAGACCAATGCCCTCGTCCGCAAGCTCTATCCCATCGGGATTCATGGCGAGATTGCCCAGGCGCTGAAGGACGCCGGCGGTATCTCTGTCGAGACCGCGACCCTGGACGAACCCGAGCACGGGCTGACGGCGGAGAAACTCAGGGATACCGACGTGCTGCTGTGGTGGGGCCACAAGGCCCATGGCGAGGTGAAGGACGAGATCGTCAGGCGCGTGCAGGAACGTGTGTGGGAAGGCATGGGGCTGATCGTGCTGCACTCCGGCCATTTCTCGAAGATCTTCAAGTGGCTGATGGGCACGCCCTGCGCGCTTTCCTGGCGCGAGGCCGGGGAGGTGGAGCGCATCTGGGTGCTCAACAAGAACCATCCCATCGCAGAGGGCCTGCCCGAGCATTTCGAGATCGAGCATGAAGAGATGTATGGCGAGCCCTTCACGGTGCCCGAGCCGATGGAGACGCTGTTCATCTCCTGGTTCGAGGGTGGCGAAGTCTTCCGTTCAGGCCTGACCTATCAGCGCGGCGCCGGCAAGATTTTCTATTTCCGCCCGGGGCACGAGGCCTATCCGACCTATCACAACGACACGGTACGCAAGATCCTCGGCAATGCGGTGAAGTGGGCCTACAACCCCGCTTCGGCCTGGAAGCGCGTCAACCAGGCGCCCAACACGCCGCATGACAAGGCGCCGGTGCCGCTGGAAGTGAAAGGGCCGCGCCTGCATGAGGACGGCGAAGAGGGCTACAGGTAAAGCCGGGAGCGTGGACGTCCCTACGACACTCAAGTGAGTGTCGGACGATCCGCTCCTGGAAACGACACGCTTAGAGAAAACGGAAGAGCCGACGAGGACGTCCGCGCTCCCAGGATTATCCCCATGCCTAAGATCCGTATCCTGGTGCTCGGCACCGGCAATATGGCCGCCAACCACGCCCGCCACTTCCAGGCTTCTCCCGAAGCAGAGGTGGTGGCCGGCGTCGATATCGACGCCACCCGCGCCCGCGCCTTCAGCGAGGAACATGGCATCCCCCATTCCTTCGGCGATCTCGACGAGGCCATCGCCTGGGGCGCCTTCGATGCCGTCGCCAACGTGACGCCGGACAAGTTCCACCACCCGACGACCATGAAGCTGATCCTCGCCGGCAAGCATGTCTTCTGCGAGAAGCCGCTGGCCGAGACCTATCCGCTGGCTGACGAGATGGCCACCGCCGCTGAGGCGGCGGGGCTGATCGCCATGGTGAACCTGTCCTATCGCGACGTGCCGGCGCTGCAGACGGCGCACACCATGATCGCCCGCGGCGACATCGGCGATATCAGGCATGTCGAGGCCTCCTACCGGCAGAGCTGGCTGGTGGGCAACCACTGGGGAGACTGGGCCACCGAGCCGCGCTGGCTGTGGCGTTTGTCGGAGGACCATGGCTCCAAGGGCGTTCTGGGCGATGTCGGCGTCCACATCCTTGATTTCGCCAGCTATGCGGTCAGCATGACGCCAGTGGCGCTGCAGGCCCAGCTCGCCACCTTCCACAAGGCGCCGGGCGACAAGATCGGCGAATATCCGCTCAACGCCAATGACAGCGCGGTGATGTCGGTGCGCTTCGAGAACGGTGCACTCGGCGTGATCCATACCAGCCGCTTCATGACGGGCTACGCCAATACGCTGAAGCTCAGCGTCTTCGGCACCAGTGGCGCCATCGAAATCAATCACGGGCCCTATACCAGCCTGCGCATCTGTGCCGGCGAGGACATCCACAACCAGGCCTGGCGTGACCTCCATGCCGACCCGGTGCGCACCAATTACCAGCGCTTCATCACCGCCATCCAGCTCGGCGAGAACGCTGAGCCGAGCTTCCGCCACGCCGCCAATCTGCAGCGGGTCATCGATCGCTGCTACGATCCCGATACCAGCGCGGCGCCGGCGATCGCGTGAGGCGGAGGAGGGGTATAAAGTGATACGCACTCACTCCTTCATCACCTCAGAACCTGCCTGAAATAGACGACGCGCTCGGTTTCCTCGAAGCCGAGCGCGCTGTGCATCGCGTGGCTTGCCTGGTTGTCGAGAAAGGCGTCGGACGCGAGTTCGCTGCAGCCCTGCGCCAGCGTCCAGCGCTTTACCGCCTCGACGAGACCTCGCGCCACGCCGCAGCGCCGCCAGCCCGGCTCGACATAGATGCCTTCCAGGAAGCCGACGGGGCTGGTTTCGCAGCCATTGACGTAATCGCGCCGCAGGCTCGCTTCGGCGAAGCCGAGGGGCAGGGCCTCCTCCCGGGCGATGAAGGCAACCCTGTCCTCGCAGCGGGACAGCAGGGCGTCGCAGTCACGGTGAAGGCGCTCGGCATCTTCCTCCGGCCAGAGCGCGGCACGCATCCGCGCCCAGTCGTCGATATCGGCAGGCGTGCAGGCCTCGATCCGCATGGCGCTAGGCCGCCAGGAGCGATTTGAGCCGTGTCTGCGGATCGGAGAGCACTGCGGCGTCGGGCCGGGCGCGGCGGGCGATCAGCATCTCGGCGAGGCGGATGTCCCTGGCAATGGCGTTGCCCGGTCCGATACCGCTGGCCGCGACGAGGCGTGCATCGTCATCGAGATGGAAGAGGATGAAGGAACCATCGGCGCCATCGCGCCGGACAGTCTGGCGCCCTTCGTCGACCAGCCCGGCCACCTGCAGCGACAGCTCATACTGGTCGGACCAGAACCAGGGCACCGCATCGAAGGCCTCGCTGCTCCCGAGCATCGCCTTGGCGGCATGCGCGCCCTGTTCCTGTGCGTTGCGCCAGGATTCCAGGCGCACGCGCCGTCCGCCATAGATCGGCAGGGGAAAGGAGCAGCAATCGCCGGCAGCATGGATGGTCTCATCGCTCGTGCGCAGCCGGTCGTCCACGGCAATGCCGTTGTCGACGGCAAGCCCAGCCGATTGGGCGAGGCCTGTATTGGGCACGGCGCCGACGCCGAGCACGGCCAGATCCGCCTCGATCCGCCTGCCACTGGCGAGGCGGACGGCCGGGCCGGCGCCATGATCCTCGATGGCGGCGATGCCGTCGCCGCACAGGATGGTGACGCCGGCGGCGCGGTGGCGCTCCTGCACGACTCCGGCGATCTCGGCGGGAACGCCGCGGCTCAGCAGGCGGGGCAGGGCTTCGATGATGGTGACCTCGGCCCCCTTCTGGCGGGCGCTGGCAGCCAGTTCCAGGCCGATGAAGCCGCCACCGATGATGGCGATGCGAGCGCCGGGACGAAAACGCTCGCGCAGATGCAGCGCGTCCTCGAAGCGGCGCAGCGTCACGCAGCCCGCATGATCCGCCCCGGGAATGGGCAACCTGCGCGGGGTCGCGCCGGTGGCGAGCAACAGCCTGTGGTAGGCGATCGTGCTGCCATCGTTGAGGCCGACATGGCGCATGGAGCGATCGATCGTGGTGACGGCGCGATCGGCGATATGGGTGATGCCCTCGGTGGCAAAGCGCTCCTCGCCGGCGATGTAGCGCGGCGTCGGATGTTCGTCGTCGACGAGCGCCGCTTTCGACAGAGGCGGACGCTCATAGGGCGCGTGGATCTCCTCGCCGATCAGCGTGACCAGTCCCGTCCAGCCTTGCTCGCGCAGGGCGAAGGCGGCGCGGGCGCCGGCCTCGCCGGCCCCGACAATAACCATCCCGGGGTGCATGGCGCTCATCCCAGCTGGATCTGGACTTTGCCGCCCTCAACCCGGACCGGGTAGGTCTTGAGGTTGATGCACACGGGCGCACCCCGGGCCTGCCCGGTCTTGTAGTTGAAGCGGCCATTATGCTTGGGGCATTCGATGATGTCGTCCATCACCAGCCCATCGGAAAGATGCACCTGCTCATGGGTGCACAGGCCGTCGGTCGCGAAATATTCGTCATCCGGGCTGCGGTAGAGCGCATAGGTGCGTCCGGCATGATCGAAACGCATCACGTCTTCCTGGTCGATATCGTCAGCCTCGCAGGCATCGATCCAGCTGGTGGTCATCAGGTCCTCCCAAAGTATTGTGGGTGTTGTATCACGGATGTTGGCCAGCGAAGCGGGCGCGCGGGTCATCCACAGTCACCACCTCGCCATGCAGGTCGGGGCGATAAGGCCGGGCGCTGGCTGGCAGGGTGCGGCGCACGAAGAATTCCGGATCCTTCATCTGGCGGAAGAGGGCGGGAATGATCTCGCGATAGGCCTCGATGGTGCTGGCATAGGGACGGGGCGTATCGGCCTGCATCGCCCGATGCAGCTCGGGCAGGGCGTGATAGGGCACCATCGGGAACATGTGGTGTTCCACATGGTAGTTCATGTTCCAGTACACGAAGCGGAAGAACGGGTTCATGTAGACAGTGCGCGAGTTCAGCCGATGGTCGAGCACGTTCTCGGCGAGGCCGGCATGCTGCGTCAGGCCGAAATAGAGCATGAGCCAACCGCCATACATGGTGGGCAGGGGCCCCACGAACATCACCGGCAGCCAGGAATGCAGGACGAGCGCCAGGGCGATGACGACGGTGTGAATGGCGAGCCAGATGCGGGCGGTCATGAAGACCTTGGGCCATTCCATTTCAGGCACGAAAGTCTTTTCTTCCTCGCTGAGGCGGCCGGCGGCGTGGCGGAACACGGCCTTGACCGCCGCCCAGGTCGAGGCGATAGCGAATATATTGGAGAGGAGACGCAGCATGGCCGGTGGGCGCATGGCGGCGATCTCGGGGTCGCGGCCGACGATGATCGTATCGGTGTGGTGACGCGTATGGCTCCAGCGCCAGATCGTCGGCTCGCGCATGATCATGAAGCAGGCGATGCCGTAGACGACATCGTTCATCCAGCGCGTACGGAAGGCGGTACCGTGACCGCATTCATGCCAGCGCGAGTCGGACGCCGTGCCGTAGAGAATGCCGTAAAGCACGAAGAACGGCAGGCACCACCAGGTACCCCAGAGCAGGCTGCCGGCGAGGGCGCAACCCCCCAGGCCCGCGAACCACAGGGCGGTGTCGCGGATGGCCGGGCCATCCTCGCGCTGCATGAGCTCCTTCAGGCGCTTTCGCGGAATATCGCAGCGATACCATTCGGCGGCGGCGAGCCCGCTTTCGACCGCGGCCATGGAATCACGTCCGATGAGACTGTAGTCGCGCTGGGTGGGTATCATCGCAAGACATCCTCCGCGGGCGCCGCTGTTGTCAGGCGCGCCGTTCTTAGGAGGGAATGCTATGACGCGGCGGGGCAGCGCTCAAGCAGCTGTTGACAGTATCTATCAAAACACATCAAATCAAATGTCATCATGATGTAAAACCATCAGAGCCATATGCCGCGACCGACCATCCAGGATGTTGCCCGCGAAGCCGGCGTCAGCCCCGCCACGGTCGACCGCGTGCTCAATGCCCGCCTGCCGGTCAAGCCGGAGACGGCCAAGAGGGTGGCGGAAGCAGCTAGCGCGCTCGGCTATCACGCGGCCGGGCTGATCGCGCAGCGCCTGGATCGGGATGTGCCGCTGCTGCGGCTTGGCTTCCTGCTGCTGAAGGGATCCCGCTTCTATCGCCAGCTCGCGCAGTTGATCACCGAGACTGCCGCGGTGGCGCGCGACTATCGCATCACTGCTATCATCGAGCATGTCGGCGATACCTCGCCCGCCCATCTCGCCGAACGCATGCGCGGGCTGGGGGAGCGGTGCCAGGCGCTTGCAGTCGTTTCGGTGGACCATCCCCTGATCGCGGTGGCGGTGGCGGACTTGAAGGAGCGCGGCGTGCCGGTCTTCGCGCTATTGTCCGATTTCGCCACCGACCAGCGCGCAGGCTATGTCGGGATCGACAACCTCAAGGCCGGCCGCACCGCCGGCTGGCTGATCGCCCGCATGGCGCGTCAGCCGGGCAAGGTCGGCATCATGGTCGGCAGCCATCGCTTTCATGGCCATGAGCTGCGCGAGATGGGCCTGCGCAGCTATTTCCGTGAGAATGCCCCGGATTTCGAGGTGCTCGACAGCCGCGTCAACTTGGAGGAGCCGAGCATCGCTTATGAGACGACGTTCGGCCTGCTGCGCCGCTATCCCGATCTCGCCGGGCTCTATGTCGCCGGTGGTGGGATGGAGGGCGTGATCGCAGCGCTGCGGGAGGAGGGAAGGAAGGGCCTTATCGCCATCTGTCCCGAACTCACCGCCGACTCGCGCCTAGCGCTGACAGAAGAGGTCATCACCTATGTCATCGGCACGCCGCTGGCCCAACTGCCCGCCGAGTTGATCCGCGTGATGGCACTCGCCTGCCTGACGGGCGGCGCTGACGTTCCCAGCCAGAGCTTTCTGCCCTTCACTCTCTATCTCCCAGAAAATATCTGAAGATTCAGACGCTTGTGAGATGAACGGAAGGTATTGAAGGCGAAATGCCGCCTTTCCGGAACAATCCAAAAAAGTGCCGCGCGTGTGCCCGCGCGACAAAACGGCTCTTGACAGGCCTCTCCTAAAAATGGAATAATAATTCCAATTCAGAATAAAAAAGGTTCAATCATTCTATTTTCGATTGAGCCCGACAGGAAGGCGAGGCGGTTCCGCCGGCCGGGTTTTGGAAGCGAGTGCGCCGTGGCGCACCAGGGAGAGATCTATGGCAGGCGGAGCGCAGCTCTTCGCACTCAATCACATGGCGGCGCCGAATTTGCGTCTTGCCGAGCTGTTAGCGCTCGCCAAAGCTCTTGGCATTGCGCGTGTCGAGATCCGCAACGATCTTGCCGGAAATGCCATTATCGATGGCACCCCGGCTAATGATGTGGCGGAGGCGGCCGGCAAGGCCGGCATCGAAATCATTTCCATCAATGCCCTGCAGCGCTTCAATGCCTGGTCGCCGGAGCGTGAGCGCGAGGCGATCGAACTCGCCGACTATGCGGCCGCCTCCGGTGCCAGGGCCCTCGTGCTGGTGCCCCGCAATGACGGCGAAGGCCGAGGCGATGGCGAGCGCCTGCCCAATCTCGTCACCGCACTCACCGCTCTCAAGCCCATCCTGGCGCAGAGAGGGCTGATTGGCCTCGTCGAGCCCCTGGGCTTCGAGATCTGCTCGCTGCGCCGCAAGTCCGAAGCCGTCGCCGGCATCGACACGGTCGATGGTGCCGATACTTTCAAGCTGGTGCACGACACTTTCCATCATCATCTGGCGGGCGAAGGGGCGATATTTCCTGAGCGGACCGGGCTCGTTCACATTTCCGGGGTCGATGATTCCGCGGTTGCCGTAGGCGACATGCGCGACAGCCATCGCGTGCTGGTCGACGGCGCGGACCGCCTCGGTAATCTCGTCCAGATCAGGGCCTTGCGCGTCACCGGCTATGCCGGCCCGCTCTCCTTCGAGCCTTTCGCCGAGAGCGTGCAAAAGCTCGATGCATCACAGATCCGCGAGGCTCTCACCGCCAGTATGGCTTTCATTACGGCTGGTGTAGTGTCCTGACAATCAAGCGAATTCCCCGCTAAACGGGGATTATCCGGAAAATGACGGGTGCATCCGGACATCCAGGAGGAACGACGATGAAACGGACTCTTATCGCTCTTGCCGCATCCACCTTGTTGTGCGGCACGGCCTATGCCGAGAATATCGGCGTCAGCATGGCCAAATTCGACGACAACTTCCTCACCGTGCTGCGCAACGGCATGACCGACTATGCCAAGACCAAGCCCGGTGTGAACCTGCAGATCGAGGACGGACAGAACGACGTCAACAAGCAGCTCAGCCAGATCCAGAACTTCATTGCCCAGAAGGTCGACGCAATCATCGTCAACCCCGTCGACACCGACGCGACGCCCCAGATGACGAAGCTCGCCACAGATGCCGGCATTCCGCTGGTCTATGTCAACCGCATGCCCTCCGAAGAAAAGCTGCCTGCGAAGGTGGCCTTCGTGGGCTCGAACGAGGTCGATTCCGGCACGCTCGAGACCAAGGAAATCTGCAAGCTTCTCGGCGGCAAGGGTGACATCGTCGTCATCATGGGCGAATTGTCCAACCAGGCCGCCCGCCAGCGCACGCAGGATGTCGAAGACGTCATTTCCAAGGAGCCTTGCACCGGTATCAAGATCCTGCAGAAGCAGACCGCCAACTGGGATCGCACCCAGGCGATCGACCTGATGACCAACTGGCTGACCTCCGGCATCAAGCCGGCCGCTGTGGTCTCCAACAATGACGAAATGGCCATCGGCGCCATCCAGGCCCTCAAGCAGGCAGGAATTGCCGGCGGCAAGACCCTCGTTGGCGGCGTCGATGCCACCCAGGATGGCCTCGGAGCGATGAAGGACGGCGATCTGCAGGTCACTGTGTTCCAGAACGCTGCCGGCCAGGGACAGGGCGCCGTCGATACCGCGCTGAAGCTCGCCAAGGGCGAGAAGATCGGTGATCCGATGGTCTGGGTGCCCTTCGAGCTCGTGACTCCGGCCAATGCCGACAAGTACATCAAGAAGAACTGATTGAACTGCGCCATGGCTCCTCCGGCCATCGCCGGAGGAGTTCATGATTTTCTCTCCGCCTGTTGCATACGTTTGGATGTGAATCCGAACCGATGGAGCATGCCGTAGCGGCCGGCGCATTTTCGGGCGGAACGGGTCGCGTTTCGCGTCAGGAAAGTGCGACGAAACAAGGGCTTAAGAGCGCAATCAAGCTCGCTGAATGGATTGCGCGCTGGCACAGGGAGAACAAGGATGGCTGTTGCGCATTCGGCCGCGCCGAGCCGCGGCATTGGGAGCTCTGACTATCTCATTGAAGTGGAGGGCGTCCGCAAGGGCTTTCCGGGCGTGCTCGCTCTCGACAACGTCTCGTTCAAGTTGCGGCCGGGCACCGTGCACGCGCTGATGGGGGAGAATGGCGCCGGCAAGTCCACTTTGATGAAGATCATCGCGGGCATTTATCAGCCGGATGGCGGGGTCATGAAACTGCGCGGCCAGGAGGTGCATTTCGCCGGCCCGCTCGACGCCCTCCAGCATGGCGTGGCCATGATTCATCAGGAGCTCAACCTGATGCAGTACATGACGGTGGCCGAGAATGTCTGGATCCGCCGCGAACCCCTGACCCGCCTCGGTTTCGTCGACCATCGCGAACTCAACCGCCGCACGGCTGAGCTCTTCGGACAGCTCAAGATCAAGATCGATCCGACAGTACAGGTCGGCTCGCTCAGCGTCGCCAACCGCCAGATGGTCGAGATCGCCAAGGCGGTTTCCTATGATTCCGACGTGCTGATCATGGATGAGCCCACATCGGCCCTCACGGAGACCGAGGTTTCCCACCTCTTCGAGATCATTCGCGACCTCAAGGCCCAAGGGAAGGGCATCGTCTACATCACACACAAGATGAACGAACTCTTCCAGATTGCTGACGAAGTGTCGATTTTCCGCGACGGCAAATATATCGGCACGGACCTCGCCCAGAACCTCACCCGCGACGAGATCATCCGCCGCATGGTAGGCCGCGAGATCACGCAGATGTTTCCCAAGGAGACGGTGCCGATCGGCGACGTCGTGCTCTCGGTCAAGAATCTGACCCTCAAGGGCGTGTTCCACGACATCTCCTTCGACTTGCGGGCCGGCGAGATCCTTGGTTTCGCCGGGCTGGTCGGGGCAGGGCGCTCCAATGTGGCCGAGACCCTGTTCGGCGTGACCCCCGCCTCCAGCGGCAGCATTGAGATCGACGGCAAGAAGGTCAACATCGCCGCGCCATCGGTGGCCATGCGACATGGCATGGCTTTTCTCACCGAAGACCGCAAGGACACCGGCTGTTTCCTCATTCTCGACATCCTCGAGAACATGCAGATGGCTGTGCTGACGCAGCGCTACGTCAAGGCCGGTTTCGTGTCGTCAGGTGAGGTCGGGCCCGCCTGTTCCCAGATGAGCACGGCGCTGCGCGTGAAGACGCCCAACATGCATGAGCGTATCGAGAACCTGTCGGGCGGCAACCAGCAGAAGGTGCTCATCGGCCGCTGGCTTCTCACCAAGCCGCGCATCCTCATCCTCGATGAGCCGACGCGCGGCATCGATGTCGGCGCCAAGGCGGAGATCCACCGCTTGATCAGCAACCTCGCGGGCGAGGGCGTGGCGGTGATCATGATCTCGTCCGAACTGCCCGAGGTGCTGGGCATGAGCGACCGCATCCTGGTCATGCATGCTGGCCACGCCACCGGCATCCTCGACAGGGCCGAGGCCGACCAGGTGCGCATCATGGAACTGGCCGCGCGCTAGAGCAAAACGCGTTTTGGAATTGGAAAGAACCCCGACAACGCGTCCCGGAGGGCGCTCAAAGAGAAGAACTGGAGGATCCAATGTCTGCGAATGAGGCAACCGGCAAGTCGCCGCAGATATCGAGCGTCAAGCCGCATCGACGGCTCCCGCAGGAACTGAGCATTCTGGTCGTACTCGCCGCCATCATTGCGGTGTTCGAAGCCATCGGCTGGCCGTTGAAGGGCCAGAGCTTCTTCTTCAATTCCGGCCGCCTCAGCATCATCTTCCTGCAGGTGGCGGTGATCGGCATCATCGCCGTGGGCGTAGCCCAGACCATCATCACCAGCGGCGTCGATCTCTCCTCGGGCTCAGTCGTCGGCGCCACGGCAATGATCGCCGCCTCGCTGGCGCAGGTAAGCACCGCGCGCTCGGTGGTCTATCCCCATCTGACGGACCTGCCCTTCATCATACCCGTGCTCGCGGGCCTGGCGACCGGCCTGATTGCCGGCGCCATCAATGGCGCCCTGATTGCCTATGCCAGCGTGCCGCCCTTCATCGCTACGCTCGGCATGATGGTCTCGGCTCGTGGCTTCGCCACCTGGTACACGAACGGCCAGCCGGTCTCGACCTTCACGCCCTCCTTCCGCGTGCTCGGCTCGCCGGTGGAACTGTTCGGCTTCTCGGTGGACGTGCCCACAGTGATCTTCCTGGTGGTCGCGCTGATCTTCCACATCGCGATGTGCTACACGCGCTATGGCAAGTTCACCTACGCCATTGGTTCGAACATGCAGGCGGCGCGCGTCTCCGGCATCGACGTTAAAAGGCACTTGGTGAAGGTCTATGGCATCGCCGGCCTGCTCTCCGGCCTTGCCGGTGTGGTACAGATCGCACGTGCCGGCTCCGGCCAAGCGGGCGCGGGCCTCGGCTATGAGCTGCAGGCCATCGCCGCGGTGGTGATCGGCGGCACCTCGCTCTCCGGAGGCGTGGGACGTATCACCTCGACAGTGATCGGCCTCCTCATTCTCAGCGTGGTGCAATCCGGCTTCACCTTCGTCGGCGTCCAGGCTGCCCCGCAGCAGATCGTGCTCGGCGCCATCATCGTAACGGCCGTCGTGATCGACCAGTATCGCCGGAACAAGCGCCGGAAGGTGTAAGGCTCGAGCCATTCCGACCGAGACTGACGCGGCCCATTCCCGGTGAATGGGCCGCTTTTTGTTGGGGCATCGGCTATCAATGGACCGCCGCTATAGGTAAGTAAGACCCATGACAGGAGAGGCGCTGGCGTGCCGAAAGAATGGTCGCGCCCGTCGGTTCAGGTGGAGTGACAATGGCTGAGGTGACTGTTGGAGTGCCGGTTTACAACGGCGCGGATCTCATAGCCGAGAGCCTGGACTGCCTCGTCAACCAGACCTTCCGGGACATCGAGATTCTGATCTTCGACAATGCCTCCACGGATGGAACACAGCAGATCATCGAAGGGTTTGCTGCCAGGGATCCGCGCATACGCTATGTCAGGCGTCCGGAGAATGTTGGCGCCATCAAGAACTTCATCGATCCGCTTGACGAGGCGACCTCTCCCTATTTCATGTGGCGCGCCCATGACGATCTCTCCTCGCCTGATTATATCGAGAAGCTGCTTGCCGGCCTGAAGCGAAATCCAGGGGCGAAGCTGGCGACCGGAACGATCGAGCATGTCCGTCGCGCCGGGCGCAAGACTGATATCCTCGTGCCTCGATTGCCGCCGCGATCGCTGCCGGCCATCGAAATCGTGCAATTGATGTTCCGTTCCCACGCCGGCTGGTATTACGGCCTGTGGGACACCGCAACCCTGCGCACGCTGGTTCACCGCGTCTGGACCGAATTCCCCTTTGCCTGGGCTTCCGATCATTTGACGCTCTACCCTCTACTGCTCGACCGTGCGGTGGCGGCGGTGCCAGAGACCCGTTTCATCCAGCGTATTGTCGTAAAGGAATATACGCCCAAGAAGGGGGAGAAGCCTCCTCTTGAGCATGTGAAGAAGATGCGGGCCGTCTTCATTAGATCCTGCCAGGATTTCCTGGCCGAGCGCGATTTTGGTGCGGCGACCCGTTTCATCCTGAACGCAGCCATCTGGCCCTACGCCGGCAAGCGCGTCTACACGGCGCGCCGTTTGTTGAAACGCGAGCTGGCCGGCTATTTCAAGCGGCCGGTTCCGTCGGCGCAGAATTGAAACTGGCAGGATTGAGGAAGGCCTCGGCTTCGGTCCGGAGCCGATCGTCCGGCCAGGTCCACCATTTGCTCGCCAGCAGGCGTTCGATTGTCGGCTCGTCGAAGCGGTAGCGGAGCAGCTTGGCCGGCACTCCCCCGACCACGGCATAGGGTGGCACGTCCTTCGTCACCACGGCGCCGGCAGCGATGACCGCGCCGTGTCCGATGGTGACGCCGGTGAGCAGTGTCACATCAAGGCCGATCCAGACATCATGGCCAATGCGGATTGGGCCATCCACGGGCCGGACTTCATCGCGCGTGCGGGTCACGATGCCCCATTTGTCGAGGTAGAAGACGGGGCTGGTCGAGACGAGGTGGAGGGGATGATTGCCCATCGAGACCCCAATATTGGGGCCGAAGGAGCAGAACCCCCCGATCTCTACCACAGGCGAATTCTTGTAGCAGAACTGCTTATAACCATAACTGTACTTGCCAACAGGGATGCCAAAGCGTTTCTCGACAGTCGCACGCATAAGATCGTCACGGGCGGCGTATTTGCTTCGGGAGTATTTGCGTATTGACTGAAGCAAGGGGCGCGGCAGCCTTGCCTGGCTGAGCCAGCGGTCGAAGCCCGAGCGCAGTATGATATTATCCGGTGGGTAATCCAGAAGGACCTGGCGGGAGCTTTCGGGGTTGGTTTCCTGGGACAAATCGGTGCCAGCCTTCCTGCGATTACAACGATTGTTTCAGGCATATCACGAGAGATGGGGAGTGCCTTGGGGAGAGGGTGAGATGTCCTTCGTGACGACCCGCGCAGGGCAGCCCATAACCGTTACTCCAGCCGGTACGTCCCGGGTGACGATAGCGCCTGCTCCGACAATCGCATCGGCCCCAACACGCAGCCTCGGCAGTATGGTTGCGCCCGCCGCGACAAAGGCGCCATCGCCTACCTGGATTTGCCCGCACAGCGTGGCTCCGGGGGCGACATGCACACCATCTCCGATTCGGCAGTCGTGATCGACACTTGCCCTGGTATTGATGATCGTGAATCGACCTATGGTCGCGCAGGCCGATATCGCGCTTCCCATCAGGACCTGGCTGCCCTCCTGCAGACTGGCGTCGACGGCCACGTTTGCGGCCGGGTGGACGAGCGTGCGCGGCGCTAGGCCGAGATCCTTCAGTCGGGAGGCGAGCATGAGGCGATCGCGGCCGTAGCCCCCACCCACCGCAATGGCAAAATCATAGGCCTCCGGCGCATTGGGTTGCTGGGCGAGCCACGCTCTCAAGCCGTCCAGCCCCTGTACGATGGAGACGCCGGGAAACGGAGCCGGCATGCTGCGATTATCGACAACGACAGCAACGCTCGTCCCCAGAGTTTGCGCGAGTTCGCGCAACACCCTGGCATGGCCAGTGCCTCCCCAGAGCACCAAAGGGCGGCTTGGATCGGTCATCACCGCGGTTCTGACAGGATCTCGCACATGGCCCGGCATACGATGTCGACCCTCTCCTCGGTCATATTGTAGCCGGAAGGCAGGTTGATGGAATGTTTGGCGATGGCTTGCCCCCGGTCATCCGGCCTAACCAACCGCTTGGCATTGGGGCGGTCATCGAAGGCCGGCAGGGAAGACAGGGGCGAGAAGAAAGGCCTCGTATCGATGTTGCGCTTGTCGAAAGCCGACATCAGCTCGAATTTGTTGTAGCCCAGCGCCGGATCGAAAACCGCGGTCACCATCCAGTAGGAATTGACCACGCCGGGAGGCTCGGCATTGAGGGTAATGCCGTTCCAATTGCCCAGCCGTTCCTGATACCAGCGGAAGATACCCCTCTTGTGCGCGATCAGCTCGTCGATGCGCTCCATCTGGGCGATACCCAGGGCGGCCGTCACCGCGTTCATGCGATATTTGAAGGCAACTTCGTGATTGAGGAAGTAGCGGTCGCCCGGATTGCGGCCGTGATCGCGCAGGAAGAGCATGCGCTTGGCCAGATCTGCGTCGTCGGTGACGAACATGCCGCCTTCGCCGGTAGCGACCGTCTTCGACCCGTGGAAGCTGAAGGCGGCAGCGCGGCCGAAGGAGCCGGCGCGACGGCCATGATAGCTCGAGCCGAGGGCTTCGGCCGCATCCTCGATGAGATGAAGGCCGTGCTTGTCCGCAATAGCCTGCAGGGCATCCCAGTCGCACATGGAGCCGTAGAGGTCGACGCCGAGGATCGCCCTGGTCTTCGGTCCGATGGCCGCCTCGACCGCTGCCGGATCGATGCACCAGGTATCGGGCAGGATATCGACGAGGACCGGTTCGGCTCCGACATAGACTATCGGCGCGACCGAGGCGATCCAGGTCACGTCCGGCACGATGACCTCGTCGCCCGGGCCGATGCCGAGGGCCGCGAAGATAACGTGCAGGGCGGCCGTCGCATGTGGGACGCCGACGGCATACCGAATGCCGACATACTCGGCCATCATTTTCTCGAAGCGGGCGTTGTAGGCATAGTGGTTGGCATACCACGCCGTGCGCGCGGCCTCGGCGGCGAGCTCCGGCTCGCGATCTGTGATGGAGGGGCCAGCGACAGGGATACGTTCAGGCGCAATGATCACGGTGACTCAAATGCCTTCAATGGGGTGGTCACTCATATCGCGACTACCCGGCGGATGCCAGCCGCGCGATGCCAGTGTCTCTGCACGGAGATTTTGATGAATCTTGTGGATTCCGGCACGGTAACATCGATAACCGGTGGTCAACATGGAATAAGCCCAAATGCCCATCTTTCATGCCAAATGTATCTGCGGCGCCCTTTGCCTCGAGGTCGATGGCGATCCCTTGCACAACCACGCATGCACTTGCACGCGCTGTCAGCGTGCATCCGGCAGCGCACTTGCACACAACGTGTGGTTCCGTGAGGAAAATGTCCGGATCATCTCTGGAGACTATTCCGTATGGTTTCCGCAAGGCGAAACCACACCCGATGTGATGAAAGCGTTTTGCCCGATCTGCGGTGGGGGCGGATTCTCGAAATCCGGAACATATTTTCCCGGCACTGTCGTCATCGCGGGCGGTACATTCGCCGATCCGTCCTTTCCTGCGCCTGATCATGTTCATTGGTGGGACAACCGCCCGTATTGGATTGACCTTGCCGAGACGATCGAGCGTCATGCCGGAATTTGAACTCTCAGAGCATCGCCTATATCACCAACTTTAGCGGGCCTGCGTCGTTTTGCGATCGCTTTCCATCTCGAATGCCGCCGAACGCTTTTGATCGTTGCCGCTCCGCCGAAGAGACAAAGTGCGGAATATCAGAGCTGACCGGGCCGCTCGTTGGCTGTCTTGGAGAGCGTTACCAAAATTCGGTTGCAAGGCGATGGCACCCAGCGCGGCCCGGAAGCACGGTCCTAGAAAACAGGCGATCGCCGTTACTTCACCGTGATCGCAAGACCGGTGACATCGACGTTGACTTGTAGGCCTACCTGCTTGCCTGTGAGTTCGAGTTGGGCGCCCTTGTCATTGGTCATGAGGATCACCTGGGCTCCTTTGATGAGCGCGCCGCCGCCGCCCGCGGCACCGTAGACGCCCGTCACATCGCTGGCGCGGCGAATGTGGCTCACCCTGCCCTGGAAATAGGTCTTAGAGGCCCCGAAGGCGAGTCCCCCCGAAATGCCGCCGATGGAGACAGGATAACGGCGACCATGGAAGATCAGCGTGCCATCGCCTCCTGAGCCACCCACAAAGAAGGCAGCCTTGTAAACGGAGAAGCGGATCGTACCGCTGTCGGCATGCGCGGAGCCGGCAAAGCCGAGGCCTGCTGTGGCAATAGCCAGAACTGAGATCGAACGGAGTCTCGACGAAATATTCATGATGCAAGTCTCTTAAGATCGCCGCTCACCCAGCCAGCAGGGCGTGTCGGCGTCATGTCAAAGTCACACCTGAACAGTCTCGCCGGTCATTAGTTCCAGGCGCGCGGCTTAAATCTAGCTTTGGGAGCGCTGAGGTACTGACTTGGTAAGGAACGAGATCACCTTGTGGGTCGGCTCCGGATCGACGATCCACCATCAGAATCTCGGACTGAACATCTAGGGCTGCACCGTCACGTCCGCGAAGTGCGTCATTTTGTTCTTGAGCGGTGGGAGATGGCGCGCGCGCCGATGAATGTCAGATATCGAACATGATCAATTGGCGCCAGCGGCGCAAGAGCCACACCTGCGAAACTGCGCCATTGGCAGTTAGAATGGAAATCAAACCGCCCGCCTAAATATTTGTACTCGGGCTTGAGCCGCTCTAACCTCCAGAAGAGATTTCTTCGGAGTGCAAGCCATGGCCCGATTTCTGATGATGCCGGCGGTCGGCAGCTGCATTCCGATGTCGGAATTGCCTGCCGATTTCGACGGAGCCATATCGATTACCAAGCCGGTTGGTCAGGGTCCGCTGGCACGCAATCTTCCCGACGACGTCAGGATCATTCAGGAGGCGCTCAATCAGGTCACCGTCAACGGATTGCCGGGAGGGCCGATACCGTTTCTGGTTGTCGACGGCATAGTGGGTCCAAAGACCGTGGCCGCGATCATCAACTTCCAGCGTCTGCAGGTAAAGGAAATGGGCAATCCGGATGGCGTCGTGGAGCCCGGCAAGAAAACCATCCTTCGCCTCAACCAGATCGTGACGCCTGAGTCTAAATTTGATCTCAATGCGAAGCTGGCTCTGGTCTTGCCTCGCGCCAGAGCGGCGCTCTCGGCAGCCGTGCGCAACATCACAGCCGTTATTACGGGCGGGCCGGGTGCCGCTCCACTCGCCGAAGACAGGCTCAACCGGCATTTTCTTCTGAATAGGCTCGACCCGGCCGGGCAGAGCGCCGCTCGCGTTACGCTTTTCGAGACGTTCAGCGAAATGGGGTTCGTAATCGACAGGCCCGATCTTTTTGGCATGTTTGGCGCAATCGAGGCCTTCGATGTCGATCCGAACAACGCCAAGATCGCTCTCACGACGCCAGAGGGTGTTTTCGAGCCGCCGCTGATTAACGGGGAGGACAATCCGGCGAGACACATTCGCCTCGGCTTTGGTTTCTTCGCGCCTTCAGTCAGCCCGGACTTCGGCGCCTTTATCATCATGCACGAGCTATCGCATTTCACCGGTCGTCGTGACGGCGAGTCGATCGAGGACAATGGACGCGGCTGGTTCAACGACACGTTCATCGTACCTCTCGGCGCTGCGGAGCGTCTCCTCAATGCCGACAGTTACGCAGGCTTCGCCTTCGAATGCCTGACGGAGAGCTCGACCAAACCACCCTTCGTCAAGACCGCGCCGGGCGGCCTTGGCGGTGCTCGCTGAAATCCGCTCCTGCTCGAATGCATTTTGCGCTAGGCGGCGTAACGGCTGACCTGCTGGCTGTGAGCACTGCTCGCTGCACCGGAGATCCGACGCATTATGAGCCATGTGCCAGAGTTCCTGAGGAGGATCGTGCCGCCGCCATTCCATTCTCTTGCCGAAATTGTTTCCCTGAGCCGAAGCAAATGACGGGTTTTTTCGTCGTACATTCTCGATGAGACTACCGGACCCTCCAAGGTGAGGTTGAGCTCAATCACTTCGTCCCGAATGCACACATCGCCCCTGTAGCGACCTCCCTCGAAATCGTCACCCTCCAATTGCCCGCGGCAAATCACGCACACGCCAGCCAAGCAGCCCGTTAACGAGGTAGCTACCATGGCGTAGGTACCGTCTAAGTTGTCCGACATCGAATCCCCCATGTTGTAACTACAACATATAAGGCTGGCGTGACACCACTGCGAAGTGCGCTATTGCACGGCGCTGGCTGCCCATCCCAAGACCGCCGGGAACCGAGGCAAACCACGGTTCCCTTAGACTGCCAAGGCGATACAGGCTCAAAGGTACGTTGGACACCCACTAAGGTTTTGAAATGTCTTCGTTCTCACACCTTTGGCCATGGCTCGGTCTCGGCTTCGCCGCGCTGGTACTTGCTTGTTTGCTGTTTGGTGATTTGCGTGGAGACTCCAAGAAACCACGCACCAGGGACATGGTCTGGCTCGCCTGGGCGGCCACTGCCGCCTACCTCGTTCACCAGTTCGAGGAGCACGGCATCGATGCGCGCGGCACGCCCTATGCCTTTCGCGGCTCACTATGCGCCACGTTCGGCTTTCCCGACGCGAACGCCTGTCCAATTCCGGAGACCTTCATCACTGCTGTGAACATTCCAGTGGTGTGGCTGGCTGGTCCGATCTCGGCTCTGCTCGGGCGTCACCGACCGGCGATCGCCCTCAGCTATTTCGGCGTGCCTGCTGTCAACGCGGCGGTTCATCTCGGACCGGCTCTGGTAAGTGGCAGCTACAATCCTGGTCTTGTCACAGCGGTTCTGCTGTTTCTGCCGCTCTCATTGTGGACTTTCTGGGTCGCGCCGCGGCAACCGGGGCTCGGGGTGCGGGCGGTGGTCGCAACCATCGCTGGCGGCGTTCTGATCCATGCCGTGCTGATGCTCTCCCTCAAGGCATATCTTGTCGGCCGGATCGGTCTACACGCGCTTGTGGTGATCCAGATCGTCAATCCGGTAATTCCGATGTTGCTCGTGCTCGGCTTCTGTCGAACGAATGCTGTTGCCCGAGACCGCTTGCAATCCAAATGACCTGAATGGAGGCGCGAAGCAGAGGGTCCGCTTTCGAGGAGAAGGTCAACTTCCGGTTAGCGCGTTTTACTGGCAGACCGAATCATCAAGAATCGAAAAATACTTTTGATTCCAGGAGGTTAATTTCGAAATCCGCTCCTACTCGAACGCATTTTGCCTTAGTTCGGGAAGACGGTGGATCGGGGTTTGGGCGCACGCCCGGTCAGTTTGGCAAGGATCTCGCCGACCTTTGCCATGGTATCCGGGATCATGTCGATGGGGCCGCGAGGGTAGTTCCACCACAGCCATACCAGGAACTTGCGGACCATGGAGCCGGGCTTGGCCTTGGCGTCGGGACCCCAGCAGCGAGCAACGAGGCGGCCGCGCTTGCGTTGACTGCCGCAGGCGTACTGGTTGGTGCGATTATCCGCAATGAGAAGGCCTTCCTGTTCTGCGAGGCGAAAGGTGCGGCTGCGCGGCCAATCCTTGGCCTGCCACGCATTGCCGAATCGATCAGCGATAATCGGCTGGAGTCCGCGAACCATGATCTGCTTGGTCATACTGTTCGGGCCGGCTTCCAGCAGGTGGTCGTCGGCAATCGTTGCCAGGTTTCCCGGGTCGAGCGAGTTGAACAGTTCGGTTCGGATCATGAATGCGTTGGACCGTATCCCGATATTGGGGAACGGCTGATCCCACACCGTCTCGTAACCGCCGCTGGCGCCGACAAAGCCACAGTCAGGCACGGTTTCGAAGGCTGCCAGATAGCTTCTCAGCCAGTTCGGCGCCAGGATGCGGCTCCAGGAGTTGAAGCTCACGATGAACTCGGTGCCGCATACCTTCGAGACGGCCCGGAATACCGTGAGGGGTGTCTGCTCATCCGCGAAATGCATCACCTTGGTCGAGGATGCCGGCACCTGGCCGATCTTCGCGGCAAAAGGGGGCAATTCCCCGGCACCATATCCTTTTACCGCAAACACGAAATCGAAGTCTTCACCGGCTGCAAATCGGCTGATGCTTCGGAAAAACGCGTGGGCAAATCTGGGGTCGTTTACCTTTCGCCAGAGGTATACAACTGTCACACGCGACATGGCCGCCTTGCTTACAAATAGAGTTGGCTTTCTTGTCTTGGATACCGAAAGCAGAAACATGAGCCAGGGTACTGACCGCTTTGGCTCCGAGGCTCAGATCGGTGTGCGGCTATTGACCCGGTCTCTCCACCACTGCACGGTTTCGATGACACGCTCGCGCATTTCGCGCTTTGGCTTGTAGCCTACCTCGGACCGCAGCCTGTCGATATTCGCGAGGATGGTCCGGGGCTCATTGGTTCGATCGGGCAATGCGCCGAAGCGAAGTTCTCCGGTCCCAACCGCGTTGCGTATTTCCTCGGCAAGCTCTGCTATCCGGATGCCCTGGCCGGAGCCGATGTTCACCGGACCGGTTACGTTGGAGACGGCAAGCGCCGCCAGCGCCTCGCCGGCATCCTGAACTGAGCAGAAGTCCCGTACCTGCGCGCCGGAGGTCATCAAGGCCGGCCGGCCGGAAAGAAGGCTGATCGCGATGGAAGAAACAAGCCTGTCAGACTGCTCGTTCGGGCCGAAGATGAAGAACAGGCGCGCCCAGGCAAACTCGATCTCGTGAGGCCCGAAATAGCCTCCGAGAATCTGGCGGGTCGCGTCCTTGGCCACCCCATAGAGGTTGCTCGGCTTGGTGGCGGCAGTCTCGGGAAGGGGCCCCTGTTCGCCTTCGAGGTTATATTCCATGCAGGTGCCGGCACATACAAACCTTCGCACATCCGCGGTTTTTGCCGCGGTGGCAAGACGCATTGTCGCGGCCACCCAATCAAGGTTTTCCTGCGCATTCCAGAATTTGCCGTGCTCGACATACCAGCCCAGATGCAACACGATCTCTGGGCGAGACCAGCCCATCACCCGTCCGGCAGCCCGGTCGTCGAGGAGGTCTGCCTCGATCACGCGGCAGCCTGGAATGACGCTCTCGCGCCGGACGCAAACAACGACTTCGTGGCCGGCCTCCTTCAGAGCGGCTACCGCCCATCGACCGACAAATCCGGTACCGCCCGTGACGAGAATTCGCATGTTGGAACTGTCTTCTTGTACTGCCGCCGCTCTAGGGCGTGTTGTCAGGTTATGGATTGGAGTTTGATGAGGTCAAAAATGGTCAGATCGGAGGAGAATTTCTCGAAGGTCGTATACCTCTCATGCAGTCATCGATCCACGGCTTTCCGCACGATACCTCAGTCAGGCCGCTTCAGGGCGCAGGACAGATGAAGTGTGAATTATCGATCCGGAGTGCGCTTCAAGACATCGTCTCAAACGAAAGTTCAGACTCGAATAGGCGCTTTCTCCTCGAATTGATTTTTTCCATGGTACGCACTACGGACGCCAAATTTGTCGACCACGAAGCGCTCGACACGATATCGAATTAAGGACGAGACATGAAGACGCTGCGTGAATCATTTGATAATTCGAAATATTTGTCCGTCAAGCAGGATAGTTATTTCGATGCTTACGACAAAGTATTGAACAGGTTTATTGGAAAACCCATAACGATAGTAGAAGTTGGCGTGCTGAACGGTGGTTCTCTGTTCATGTGGCGTGATTATTTCGGTGAAAGCGCCAACATAATCGGTGTCGAGTTCAATCCATCCGCCAAAAAGTGGGAGGAACACGGCTTCAGGATTTTTACTGGAGACCAGGCCTCCGAGGAGTTTTGGGACAATTTCTTCAAGGAGGTGGGGCCGGTCGACATCCTGATCGATGATGGCGGTCACACCAACCGTCAGCAAATCGTCACGGTGCTAAAGGCCGTGCATCATATTCGCGACGGCGGCCTGTTGATCGTCGAGGACACCCATGCAAGCTATTTGAAGGCATTCGGCAACCCTTCGCCGTACAGCTTCATCGCATTTGCAAAATCGATCATTGACCGCATTCACGGCCGTTACACAGGAAGCACCCGAGGCGCCAAGCCGCCGGCCCGGCAAATACATTCGGTCGAGTTTTTTGAATCCATGACGGTATTCTCGATCGATCGCCGGCTGACCAAGATGAGCGAGCGCGTCACGAATGGTGGTATCTCGAGCAACGCGGTGGATTATCGCTTCAAGAAAAATGCGGCGGAGCGGCTCAGCGAAAAGGTGGAAAGCAGCAAGGGGCTGGCTCGGAATATCTATAAGAGACTGCTGAAGCGGGAGATGCGTCGGCAGAATTCGTCTCTCAAGAAGTATTTCACCAATATTGACGTCTAGGATTTGTTCTTCGAGATTCGAATACGTACGAATGCGAGAGCTTCCGCCGCGCCGACTGTCCTGGGCACCTCTTCCGTACCGGTCGGTGGTCGCATTTGCCGGAATCGCATTTCGTATGGCCGCTGGTGCAGGCTTACGCCGCCAGCACGCCGGAGGTTATCAGCAGCAGGGCGGCCAGTGCCAGCAGGGCCGTGGCGAACAGGCTCTCGGCAATGTCGGTGGGTGTCATCCGTCTCATCCGTCTCGTCGTTCTCCGTGGGCGGCGTTCTAATCGAAGACGGGGGACACGGCTGTGACTCTGGGAACAGGGGTGCAAGTCGTGGGAGTCGGGTGCAGGCGTTTACTCGCGATCCCTTCAGTTCGGGCTGGCGGCTGCTCGGCCGGACGCCGGCCTCATTCCGCCAGCTTCAGTACCGTGTTCCAGTTGCGGCCGGTCACCAGCGTGCCGAGATGGCGCTCGATCGCCTTGGTGGTGAGCTTGGAGGTGCCGATGCCATCGGGATAGACGGCATAGAGGCAGCGCTCGCCGGCGGCGACGGATTCGCGCCCCCTGATGGCGCCGCGCAGGGCTTCGACATCAGCCTCTGCGATGGCGCCCTTGGCTGGCAGGAGGAGGAGATGGGAAGGATCCTCCTTCGCTTCGGCTGCGAAGGGATTGGCTTCGATCATGGCCTGCCATTGCGGGGCGGTGCGGATGATGAAGGCAGTGGTGACGCCGAAATGCTCTTCCACCGCCTTCTCCCAGCGACGCTCCAACTGGGTGGGATTGGCCTCATCCGTCTCGAAGGTGAGATTGCCGCTCTGCAGCAGTGTCGTCACCGCGGCAAAGCCGAGCTTTTCGCCGAGGCTGCGCAGTTGCGCCATCCGGATCGTGCCGGTGCCGCCGACATTGACGGCGCGGAGAAGTCCGATGTGGCGCATGGTGGTATCCCCGCGAGCCGAATCGGACGGCACAATAGCGCAAGCTTGGCGCGGCCTGCCTCCACAATCGGGACGGATGGCCCAGCCTGCGATATAGTGCGCCGTCCGAGGGGACGACAGCCGGGCTTCCTGCGCATCGAGGACGCGTAGGGCCCGCCATTGGCAGGCAAGGCACGCAGGTTCCGCCGCCGCTAAGTATAAGTCGCATCCCTATTTGACGCTGCCAAGCATCTGTGAAAGCAATAGGTTATGGGAGCGCAGTCTCTTCCGGCCGAGTCGCCGGCCCGCTCCGTTCTTTTCTCCGTCCCGGCGCCTGAGGCGGAAAGGCATATGCTTTTCAGCAGCATCCACCGGCATCAAGATCATGAGAGGCCGATCAACGGTCCGTCGGGAAACGCATTGACCGGTGTGCGCGCGCTCAGCCGCGCCGTACCGGCTGGGAGAGAAAACCAATGGCATATAGTTCGGTAACGGCCAGTTCTGCCGGGCCGATTTCCAGGGACGACAAGAAGGTCATCTTCGCTTCCTCCCTGGGCACGGCCTTCGAATGGTATGATTTCTACCTCTACGGCTCGCTGACGGCCTATATCGCCGCCCAATTCTTTTCGCCGCTGAGCGAGACCGCGCGCTTCCTCGCGGCGCTGCTCGCCTTCGCCGCCGGCTTCATCGTCCGCCCCTTTGGCGCGCTGGTGTTCGGACGTATCGGCGATCTCGTCGGGCGCAAATATACCTTCCTGGTCACCATCACGCTTATGGGCGCGTCGACCTTCCTGGTCGGCCTGCTGCCCAGCTACAGCTGGTTCCAGGATAATCTCGGAGCGGGATTTTTGGCTCCGACCATTCTGATAGCCCTGCGCGTCGTACAGGGACTGGCACTTGGCGGCGAGTATGGCGGTGCGGCGACCTATGTCGCCGAGCATGCCCCGGCGAACAAGCGCGGCCTGTTCACGGGCTGGATCCAGACCACCGCCACCGGCGGCCTGCTGTTGTCGCTGATCGTCATCCTGATCATCCGCCTCTCGATGGGAGACAGCACCTTCGCCGCCTGGGGCTGGCGCCTTCCCTTCCTGATCTCCGTCGTCCTGCTGGGAATCTCGGTGTGGATCCGCATGCAGCTGGCGGAAAGCCCGGCCTTCGTCAGGATGAAGGAGGAGGGCTCACACTCCAAGGCGCCGCTCTCCGAAGCCTTCCTGCAATGGCGCAACCTCAAGATCGCCCTGATAGCCCTCTTCGGCATGGTCGCGGGCGAGGCCGTCGTCTGGTATTCCGGCCAGTTCTATGCGCTGCTCTACCTGACCAAGGTCCTGCGTATCGACCTGACCACGGCCTCGATCCTGTTGGCGATAGCCCTGGCGATCGGCATGCCCTTCTACGTCATCTTCGGCGGACTGTCGGACAAGATCGGCCGCAAATGGATCATGTTGATTGGTTTCCTGCTGGCCGCGGTCTTCTACCAGCCGATCTTCAAGGCCATCACCCATTACGGCAACCCGGCGCTCGAGAAGGCGCTCGCCGAATCGGCTGTCACGGTGACGGCTGATCCTGCCGACTGCTCGGTGCAGTTCGATCCCGTCGGCACCGCGAAGTTCACGTCCTCCTGCGACGTGGCCAAGAACTTCCTTGCCAGCGGTTCGGTCGCCTACACCAACCAGGCGGCGCCAGCCGGCACGCCCGCTTCGGTGAAGATCGGCGATACGGTGGTTTCCTACGTTTCGACGGCGGGGCTCGATGCGGCCGCGGCCGCCGCCAAGAAGGCCGAGTTCACCACGGCGCTCTTCAAGGCCCTGAAGGATCACAACTATCCGGTCGTCGAGAAGCAGGTGCCGGCGAAGAACCCTGACGGTACCCCCGCCAAGAATGCCGACGGCACCGACAAGACCACGACGAGCTATCTCATGGCGCCGGCCGATCTCAACGCCATGAACAAGCCGATGCTCGTCGTCATGCTTCTCGTGCTGGTCCTGCTGGTCACCCTCGTCTACGGCCCGATGGCGGCGGCGCTGGTGGAGCTGTTCCCCACGCGGATCCGCTACTCCGGCATGTCCTTGCCTTACCACATCGGCAATGGCTGGTTCGGCGGTCTCGTGCCCTTCGTGGTCTTTGCCATGGTGGCGGCCAGCGGCGACCTTTATTACGGCCTCTGGTACCCGATCGTGGTGGCGGCCCTGACCTTCATCATCGGGCTGATCTTCGTGCCGGAAACCAAGGACCGCGATCTCGACAACATTCCGTCCTGAGGCATCCCCAGTTCGACACGACGGCGCGGCATGGCAGCATGTCGCGCCGCCTTCATTTCCGGTGAACAGTGCGGGTGGTATCGGGGTGTCATGCTGGAAAGCCGGCCTCCCGGCAGTTTAAACTTGCCGGGCGAAGGGGTTTCGAATCAATGCCTGATACGATGGTGCGCAAGCGTCTGCTGGCTCAGCGGCAGGCCTTGCTTGATCTGGGCACACGCAACCGGCTGATCAATGTGCCGTTGCGCGTCAAGGGCGTGCGCACCATCGAAATCGTCGACGAGAAATGCAGCGAAATCTACGCGCTGCTCACGCAGGGCAAGGGCCTGACCTTCCTGCCGGGCCGGGAACCGTCGCCGGAGGAACAGGCCGAACTCGATGCCGCCAGCGAGGCGACAGCCGTCATTCCCCGGCCGGCGGATGAGGAACTCGATCGGAACGGCATCCCCAAACGCTATACCGATCTCAGGCTGCAGACCAGGCTGAGCGGGGAGGGGCTGCAGAAGCGTCTCTTCGACATCTGGTATGACGCGCGCAGCTTCGAGGAAGAGCAGGGCGTCAACATCCTCTATCTCGCCTTCGGCCTGTTGCGCTGGTTCGAGGACGACAAGTCCGACGTTGCCCGTCATGCCCCGCTGATCCTGCTGCCGGTCCGCCTCGAACGCTCCAGCGCCGCGGAGCGCTTCACCTTGCATTGGCGCGTCGAGCCGGCGTCGCCGAACCTCTCGATCCAGGCCAAGCTGCGTAGCGATTTCGGCTTGGTGGTCGAGGACTTCAAGGACGAGGACGATGTCGACATCGCGGCCTATCTGGCCGATGTCGCCCGCACGGTCTCGGGCAAGGCGCGCTGGAAGGTACTGCCGGATGCCATGGTGCTCGGCTTCTTTTCCTTCGCGAAATTCCTGATGTATCGCGATCTCGATCCCGAGAACTGGCCGCTGGGCAGCCCGATCGATGCCCATATTCCGGTGGCGGCGCTGCTCGGCGACGGCTTTGCCGCGCATGAGTCCATTGTAGCCGACGACCAGCCGATCGATCCGGCGATCCCGCCCCTGGCGCTCAACCATGTGCTCGATGCCGATTCCTCCCAGGCCGTCGCCATCGAGGAGGTACTGCGCGGCCATCACCTCGTGATCAAGGGGCCGCCGGGTACCGGCAAGAGCCAGACCATCGCCAACATCATTGCCGGCGCGGTGCTGGAAGGCCGCAGGGTGCTGTTCGTGGCCGAGAAAATGGCCGCTCTCGACGTCGTGCAGCGCCGCCTGCGCCATGTCGGCCTCGGACCGATGACGCTGGAGCTGCATTCCACCAAGGCCAACAAGCGCATGCTGCTGGAAGAACTGCGCCGCACCCGGGAGTTCACCCTGAAGATGCCGGTGCAGGATCCCAAGGTCGTCGGGCGCCTGGACGAGGTCCAAGGCGAGCTCAACCGCCATGCGGCCCTGCTGCATGCATCCTCTGGCCCGAGCGGCATGAGCCCCTATCGCCTCTTCGGTCATCTCCTGGCAATCCGCGAGGCAGGCGGCGTGCCGGGCTTCGCGCTCGACAATGGTGCAGGCTGGACGGCCGATGAGGCGCGAGCCCGTCATGACCTCATGGTCGAGCTTGCAGCGAGGCTCGGCGCCGTGGGCGATCCGGCGGCCAATATCTGGCGCGGCGTGCGGCGCGATTCCATCGACCCTGCCGAGCTCGAACGCCTAGGCAGCCTGATGCGCAGCGTCGAGGCGGATCTGGAGGCGGTGCAGGAGGCGGCTGCCACGATCGGCCGGGATTTCGGCGTCGCCATGAGCCGGATTCGCGATCTCGACATGCTCCTGCGCATTGCAAGGTGCGCCGCTGCCCTGCCGGCTGATGCAGATCGGCAGCTCCTGTCCCAGCCCGTCTGGCGGGAGGAAGCCGGCCGCTTCGGCGAACTGGTGACGCTCGGGCGCAGCTATCAGAGGGTGGCGGCCGCGGCAGCGAGCCTTTTCCGCCCGCCGGCCTGGAGTGCCGACCTGCAGCCGGTCAGGAAGGAATTCGCGGCGCGCGGCGCCTCCTGGTTCCGTTTCCTGTCGGGCAGCTACCGAAGCGCCAAGGCGCAACTGAAGGCAGTATTGGCCATCGAGATGCCGGGCGAGCTCACCGAGCGCCTGGCCCTGCTCGACGGCATGATCGCGGCCCAGGAGGAGCGGCGGCGCTTCGAGGCACTGGCGCCGCTCGGGGCTCGGGCCTTCGGTTCGCGTTGGGCCGGCGAGAATTCGGACTGGGACAGGCTGCAGGCCGTCACCGATTGGTGGCGCGACCACCGGCCCGATACCCTCGGCCAGGGGGACCATCCCGGCTTCCTCGATCATCTCGCCGCCCGCCCGCGCGGAGATCTCGGCTCGCTCGGCGCCGTGATCACGCAGAGCGTGCCGCGGCTGTTCGAAGACCTCAAGCAGCTCAGCGCCTTCCTCGACTATGATCTGGAAGCCAGTCACCGCGTCAGCGAATGCGCCGACCTGCCGATCACGGAGATTTCGGCGCAATTGCGCCTCTGGCTCGCCAATCTGGAATCGGTCAGCCGCTGGATCGCCTTCGCCAATCGTTGCCGCAAGGCCCGCGAAGCTGGCCTTGGGCCTCTGGTCGACGGCTTGCTTGCCGGCAGCATCCCGGGCGCGGCGCTGGTATCGACCTATGAGCGTGCCTATTACGAAGCGCTGCGGGCCGATCTCTTCGCCCGCCAGCCCGAGCTCAAGCGCTTCGATGGCGTCCTGCAGGAGCGGCTGGTCGAGCAGTTCAGGATCCATGATCGCGACCGTATCGCCCTGGCGCGTGAGAGCGTGGCGCTCAAGCACCAGCGCGAGCGGCCGACGGCCCTTGGCGGCATCGGGCCGTTGGGCGTGCTCAACGGCGAGATCGCCAAGAAGCGCAATCACCTGCCGATCCGCCAATTGCTCGACAAGGCCGGACCGGCCATTCAGCGACTGAAGCCGGTGATGATGATGAGCCCGCTTTCGGTCAGCCAGTTCCTCAAGCCTGGTGTGCTAGCCTTTGATCTCCTCGTCATCGACGAGGCCTCGCAGGTCGAGCCGGTGGATGCGCTCGGAGCCATCGCGCGAGCGAAGCAGATCGTGGTTGTCGGCGATGAGCGCCAACTGCCGCCGACGCGCTTCTTCGCCAAACTCACAGGCGAGAGCGAAGAGGCGCCGGAGGAGGAGATGACCTTCCAGGCGCGCGATGCCGAAAGCGTGCTCGACCTCTGCCTCGCCAAGGGCATGTCCTTCCGCCAGCTCAACTGGCATTACCGCAGCAGGCATCAGTCGCTGATCACCGTCTCCAACCGCGAATTCTACGACAACCGCCTGATGGTGGTGCCGAGCCCCTATCTCGGCGGTGGGAAAGGCGGAGCTGCGGCCGCGGGCCTGATCTTCCGCTATCTGCCCAAGGCGGCCTATGACCGCGGCAACAGCCGTACCAATCCGGAAGAGGCGAAGGCGGTTGCTGTCGCGATCATGGCCCATGCCCGCCACCACGCCTCGCAGTCCCTGGGCGTGGCGACCTTTTCGGTGGGGCAGCGCCAGGCTATCCTCAAGGAGCTGGAAGTGCTGCGCCGGGAGAGCCCGGCCACCGAGACCTTCTTCACGCGCGAGGGCAACGAGCCCTTCTTCGTCAAGAATCTCGAAAACATCCAGGGCGACGAGCGCGATGTGATCTTGATCTCGGTGGGCTATGGCCGCAGCGCCGAAGGGTATCTGGCCATGAGCTTCGGTCCGCTCAATCTGGAGGGCGGCGAGCGGCGGCTCAACGTGCTGATCTCGCGTGCCAAATATCGTTGCGAGGTATTCTCCTCCATCCGGGGCGAGGATATCGATCTCGAACGCGCCAATGCCCGCGGTGTCGCCGCGTTGAAGCTGTTCCTGACTTATGCCGAGACGGGCCGGCTGAGCGAGGCGGTCCAGACGGGCAGGGGCGCCGACTCGCTGTTCGAGGAGCAGGTGGCGGCGCGATTGGGCTCGCGCGGTCATGCCATCGCCCATCAGATCGGCAGCGCCGGCTTCTTCGTCGATCTCGCCGTGGTCGATCCCGACAAGCCGCAGCGCTTCCTGCTCGGTATCGAATGCGATGGCGCGCAATATCATGCCTCGCGCTCGGCGCGAGACCGCGACCGGTTGCGCCAGCTTGTGCTGGAAGCGCAGGGCTGGATCATCCATCGCATCTGGTCGACCGACTGGTATCTGCGCCCGCAGGAAGAACTCGACAAGGTCGAAGCGGCGATCGCTCGGGCGAAGGCGGCGTGGGCTCAGCGGGAGGCGGATCTCGTCTCGACGGCATCGCCCGTCGAGACCGACGCTGCAGCGCGGCCGGAGTTGCCTTCCTTGCCGCCGGAACTCGAACTACCTCCCGCACCAGCCTCAATCATGGCGGAGGTCGAGGTCTCCTCGCTCAGCCGGCCCTATGTCGAGGCCGCTCTGAAGACCAGCAGGAGCCACGAACTTCACGAGATCTCGACCGCCCGAATGGCCGCCTATGTCGTCGGCGTCGTGCAGGTCGAGGGACCGGTGCATGAGCAGGAGATCGTCACCCGGATCCGCGACGCCTTCGGCCTGGCGCGCGCCGGCAGCCGCGTGCGCGACGCAGTTCAGGACGGCATCGACGTCGCCCGAATGACCGGCAAGATCACCGGTGGCCCCTTCTACGCGCTGCCCGATGTGCCGGTGGCGCTGCGCGATCGCTCGGAGGTCGCCAGCCTGGGCCTGCGCCGCCCCGATATGCTGCCGGACGACGAGATCGAGGCCGCCTTCCTGGCCGTCATAGCCGCAAATTACGGCGCCCCCCGCGACGCCCTCCTCACCGCCGCCGCCCGCCTGTTCGGCTTCGCCGCGACGAGCTCGGTGCTGAAGGAGCGGCTGGACGATGTGCTTACCACGATGCTGCTGAAGGGCCGGCTGAAGCGGCAGAACGATCTGATTGTAAATGGATAGGTCTGCTCCGGCGTCTGTGCCTTGTCGATGAAGGGGCCCGCTGGCTCATCTGAGGGAGAGTGCCGATGGCTGTCGTCTACCCCGAAACCAGGAAACTGCCTGATAGGCCCGATGCAAGGGCGCCCGACGGTTCGGATGTGCGCGTCCTCCTCAACCTGCCGCGTGGCGGCATGGCCCATTTCGAGCTGGCCGCTGGCCTGATATCGCTGGCGGTCACCCACAAGACAGTCGAGGAGATCTGGTACATCCTTTCCGGCCGCGGGGAGATCTGGCGCAAGCAGGGCGAACAGGAAAGCGTGACTGACGTCTTTCCCGGCCTTTGCATCACCATCCCGCTCGGCACCCATTTCCAGTTCCGCTCCCTTGGCGATGAGCCACTTGCCATCCTCGGTGTGACCATGCCGCCATGGCCGCCCGAGGGCGATGCGATTCCGGTCGAAGGCATCTGGGTGCCGACGGTTGGTTAAGATGTGAAATTTTTGGGGGGCGGGTCTTCAGACCCGGCTCTTTATGGCTCCGCCGCGGCCAACGGGCGGGTCTGCAGGCCCCCCCCGGACGATTGCACCCATCTTCGAAGCCAGCCTCAGCGGAAGGGCGTGCAAAGTATGTCGTGCGAGGCGATCTCGCCGGCTGGCTGAAAGCCGGAGGCCAGCATCGTGGTGGATACCTGGCAGCCATAAAGCTCCGGCCCCTTCTGCAGGAACAGCACGATACCGTCATCGCGTACGGCCGACTGTACCTGGAAGCCGTCCGCCAGAAGCTTGTCGAGCGGCACCCGCGGCTCGTCCGTCATGAACGGCGCCACCACGAGCAGGACTTTCGCGACATGCGCGGGAATTGCCAAATATCCGATCATCGGCCCAAAATCTCCGGGCGAACCCTAGCCGCAGAGGCTAGGCCGTCGGGCAGGCCCGTACAAATAAAGAAAGCATAAGGGCGGCGAATGATAGGACTCAAGTATTTCTGTTATGCTTCTGATTCGCCTCGACTTTTTATCCCAGGCGAGCGCATGCGATGGTCAGGGCAGGATCAAATCGGACGCCAGAAGAAGCGTGTTCGTCAGATTGTGTTTCTCATCATGGCTTGACATGCAACCAAATGGTTGCATATTAACATTCATGAATGACGACACTGTCTTTCGCGCTTTGGCCGATGCCAGCCGCCGGCAATTGCTGGATCGGTTGCATGAGCGCAGCGGCCAGACGCTGGGCGAGCTTTGCCAGGGACTAGAGATGACGCGCCAGGCGGTGACCAAGCATCTCGCCATTCTGGAGGAGGCCAATCTCATTTCCTGGCAGCGCCAGGGGCGGGAGAGGCTGCATTTCATCAATCCAGTGCCGATCAACGAGATCGCCGAGCGCTGGATCGGCAAGTTCGACCGCCCGCGCCTCAGCGCGCTCTCTGACCTGAAGAAGAGCCTTGAAGGAGACGACCATGACTAACCCAGTCGGCAACACGTTCGTCTACGTCACCTATATCCGCACCACGCCCGAAAAGCTCTGGACGGCGCTGACCGATGCCGAATTCAACAAGCAATACTGGTTCGGCACGCATCAGGAGAGCGAGTGGAAGCCGGGCTCACCCTGGCGCCTGGTCTTCGAGGATGGCCGCACCGCCGATGCCGGCGAGATCCTCGAGGTCGAGGCCAACAGGCGCCTCGTGATCAGATGGCGTAACGAATTCCGGCCGGAGCTGAGGGAAGAAGGCTATTCGCGCTGCACGATGGAACTGGAACCGCTGGAAGACGCGGTGAAACTCACCATCACCCATGGCCTGGAGGGACCCGGCGAGAAGTTTGTCGAGGCCGTTTCGGGGGGCTGGCCGAAGATCCTCTCCAACCTGAAGTCCCTGCTTGAGACGGGGGAGATAGCCTTCAGCCAGGCGTACCCTGCGAATGCGAACCCGCATGCGAGCGCGGACACCCGGCCATAGGCGTTAGATTTGCGAAGTAAGCCGAGCGGAACGCGGAGTGTCGATCTCCTGATCGACATCTTCTTTTCCGGCAAACGCGACGTTTCCAAGAGTGTCGATCAGGAGATCGACACTCCGATCGCGACTCGCCTTGCGAGGTTAACTCCTATTCAGAATATACCGGAGTTTCACCGGACTATCGGTGTTGCATTCCCTTCGGGCGGATAGTGCATAGAGGCTGCGACGAAGGCCGGTCCCCACCGCCGGAGACCGGCCTTCGTTCTCCCTTTCACTAAGTTCTCCCATGGCATCAGATCCCCCGCAAACGCCCGTTCCCCCGCGCAAGTCGCGTCTTCGATGGTGGATCGTTCTCTTCCTTTGCCTCGGGGCAGTAGTCTATTTCGGCGGCGACGCCGTCGTCGCCTACACGGATGACGCCTATGTGCAGTCCGATTTCGTAGCCATCGCGCCCGAAGTGGACGGCGTGGTCCAGTCCGTCTCTGTGACGGACAACCAGTCCGTCAAGGTCGGGGACCGCCTCCTCCAGCTCGATCCTGAATCCTATCGCCTCGCACTGGCCCTCAAGCAGGACCAGGTGACCGCCGCCGTGGCGGATGTGGATGAGAAGACGGGCGCCGCGGCCGTGACGGTGTCACAAATCGATTCCGCCAATGCGGCGCTTCAGCTCGCACAGCAGGAATACAACCGCATCAAGCCCCTGGTGTCGGACCAGGCCCTGTCCCAGGAGGAGCTGAACCGCGCGACGGATGTCTTGCGCCGGGCGCAAGACCAGCTCGCCGAGGCGCGCACCCAGGCCGATGTGGCGAGGCGTCAGGTCGACCTGGCGAAAACGGCGGTCGAGGCCGCCAGGGCCGAGCAGGCCATCGCCGCCTATGCCCTTTCCCGCACCGAGATCAACGCGCCGGTGAACGGCTATGTGACCAACCTGACCTTGCGGCCCGGCGTCTATGCCAGGGTCGGCGCACCCCTGATCGGCATCGTGGATGACAGCCGCTTTCGCGTCATCGCCAATTTCAAGGAGAATGTGGCGGCGAGCCTCACGCCGGGCAAGACGGTGTGGATCTGGCTCGACAGCCATCCCTGGCGGCTGTTCCCCGGACGTGTGGAGAGTGTCGGGCGCGGCATTTCCCGTAACGATACGCCCGGACTCCTCCTGCCTTATGTGACGCCCACCACCAATTGGATTCGCCTGCTGCGCCGGCTGCCAGTCACCATCGTCTTCGACCCGCCCGTGCCCCCGAGCGATCTCTACATGGGAGCGGATGCGCGCGTCCTGATCATCCGATGATTACCTTCGAGCGGCTGGGACGGGAGATCAGGACCGAGATCGGCGCCATCTCCCTTTCGGGCCCCACGGCCGGGCTGGCGTTCCGCGCCGCCCTGGCGGGCGTGCTCGCCGTCGTGGTCGCCTTGGCCGCCCATCTCGACAATCCCTATTGGGCAGGCATCACCGCTTTCGGGCTGCTGCAGCAGGACGTCGCCGCCACGCTCTCGCGTGCGCTCGATCGTGTGCTCGGCAGCATCGTCGGCGCCGCCCTCGGCTATATGGTGGCCGCCACCGTGGCGGATCATGCAGTCTTTACCGGCCTCTGCGTGGTGATCGTCAGCTTCACGCTCTACGGCCAGGCGCGCATGGATCACAGCTATGCGGTGCTGCTCGTCGGCGTCACCGCCCTTCTCGTGATGTTCGGTTCGCTCTCGACGCCGGACGCGGCCCTCGATCTCGCTGTTTATCGCGGCCTCGAGATCATCGTCGGGGTGGCGGTGGCGAGCCTCGTGGATATCATGCTCGCGCCCCGGCGCAGCGATACGGCGAAAGGCGCCCCAAAGCCGGGAGTCTTCTCCAAGCCGGTGGATGTGGATCAACTGGTCATCGCCATCTCGGCGGGGCTCGCCATTGCGTCGGTGCCGAGCGTATGGACCAGCCTCGAACTGCCCGGCCTCGGCCAGACGCCGATCACCGCCTTCGTAATCATGATCGCCATGCGGCGTGATCCGCAATGGACCGCCGCGACGCGGGCCCTCGGCTGCCTCGCGGGCGGCGCCTACGGCCTTCTGTGCCTCGGCCTCGTCGGCGATTCCCTGTTCCTCTGGCTGGGACTGCTGTTCCTCGGCCTCTATCTTTCGGGCCACGTTCTGCACCGCAACGGCGATGCCTCCTATGCCGGCCAGCAAGCGGGCGTCGCCGCGATCATCGCCATGGTGGAAGGCCTGGCGCCCTCGGCCGACATCCTGCCAGCCGTCGACCGGCTGGTGGGCATTTTTGGCGGCATCGTGCTGGTATCCCTGTTCCAGATCCTGCTCTCGCCGGCGGTGCGCTGGTGCGTCCTGAGGGTGGTCCAGCCTAAGGCGTAAATGACGATACGCCTTGAAGTGATCCACGATCTCACCGCTTTCCGCTACCGCCAGATAGTCTCCTTCTCCTGGCTCGGAGCGAACTCCGGCGGCACCACCACGACCGGGTTCTGTCCCGGCGTGTAATTGTCGACCAGCGCATAGCCCTCGGCGATCAGGGCTTCGACATTCTGGCGCGTCATGGTCACGTCGAAGGGCAGGTGGGCGCCGAAGGGATCCCAGTCGGAGCAGACGGTGCTGACATGGTGCATGGCGCTGCGCGGCACCAGCAGGGAGAACTGCATCAGGCCCTCGAAGGTGGTGATCGAGTTGATGAACAGGCCACCGGGCATGCGGCCATGGGCATTGAAGTGCTGGACCAGCGCCTCCTTGGCCGCGGAGGGGCGATATCCGCAGCACAGCACTTCCGGCTCCGTACCGAGATCGCTGGCGGCGACGGCGTCGCGAAAACCGGCAAGGCGCTGTTCGGTGGCGTGCTCTCCAGGGACGCCGCCGAGAAAAAACAGATCACGCGGATGAGACTTGCGCTTTTTGATCTTGCGCAGGAGGCTCTCGGTGAGGGCGTAGGCGCCGCCGTAATTGTCGGTGACCACCGAGGGCGCATCATTCCCGGGCAGGTCGATATTGACGCAGGGAATGCCGGCGGCGTGGCAGAGCGCATTTAGGGGCGAGGTGTTGTGCACGCCGGCAAAGAACAGGAATTCGACCTGCTGGGAGAGCAGGGTGGACGTGACGTTTGCCTCCACCTCCTCCTCGCGCTGGCCACTCACCACGATGGGGCAGAGGCCGCGCTTGCGGCTTTCGGTCTCGAAGGCTTCGGCAAGGCCTGCGAAGAAGCGGTTGCGGTAATGCGGGATGATCATGCCGGCCAGCCCAGAGCGTGAGAGGCGCAGGCCCCGCGCCTTCATATTGACGGCATAGCCGAGCTCCCCCGCCGTCTTCAGGATGCGCTTGGCGGTCTCCTCCTTGATGCGGTAGCGCGTCCAGCTGCCATTCAGCACAAGGCTGACCGTGGACGGGGAGGCGCTCGTCGCTTCGGCGATGTCGTAGATGGTGGACCGTCGCCCGCCTGCTGCCCGCGGCATTCGTTTCCTCACTCCGATACCGTAGGGAGGACAAATACACCACCCTACAAGAGTGGATGCTAAATCCATTCAGTTTGCTTGACAACAAAAGCTAAATGGATTTAGCTCCTAATTCTCCGCGGGGCGACAACTCGCGGTTGCCGCTGCAGGCAAAGATAATTCATGGAGGAAATGACATGGCTTCGAGCTTCGATTCCATTCGAGCTGCCAAGATCGATCGCCGCAGATTTCTCATCGCCTCGAGCCTGGGTGCAGGCTCGCTCCTGCTGCCCGGCATGCTCGGCGCCGCCCGGGCATCAAAGGAGAAGCCGGTCATCGGCGTGGTCGTGAAGATCGGGGGCATTCCCTGGTTCAACGCCATGGAGGCCGGCATCAAGAAGCGTTCGGCCGAACTCGGCGTCGATGCCTTCATGGTCGGCCCGACCAGCGCCGACCCGGCCCTCCAGGTCCGTGCCATCGAAGACCTCATCGCCAAGAATGTCGACGTCATCGGCGTGGTGCCCAACGATGCCGAAGTGCTGGAGCCGGTGCTGGAACGTGCCCGCAAGGCCGGCATCAAGGTCGTCACCCATGAATCGCCCAAGCAGAAGCAGGCCGATTGGGATTTCGAGCTCGCCTCGGTGCAGGGCTTCGGCGAGGCCTATGCCAAGAACCTCATCGATGCGCTTGGCGGCAAGGGCGGATATGCGGTGTTTGTCGGCTCGCTGACCGTGCCCCTGCACAATGCCTGGGCCGATGCGGCCAACGCCTATATCAAGAAGAACGCGCCCGACATGAAGCTTATCGGCGACCGCTACGGCGTTGCCGAGGATGTCGACGCCTCCCGCTCCACTGCCCTCGATCTCATCCGCGCCCATCCCGACCTCAAGGCCTTCCTCGCCTTCGGCAGCCAGGGGCCGATCGGTGCCGCGCGCGCCGTGGCGGAGCGCGGCAAAAAAGGCCAGATCCTGGTGCTCGGCCCGTTCTCGCCCGGCCAGGGCCGCAAGCTCGTGCATGACGGCGTGCTCACCGGCGGCTTCATGTGGAACCCGGAGCAGGCCGGCGAGGTCTTCGTCACCATCGGCACCATGCTGACCAGGGGCGAGGAAATCAAGGATGGCACCAAGATCGAAGGCCTCGGCGTGGTACATCCGGATGGGCATAACCTGATCGTCGACCAGCTGGTCCAGCTCAACGATAAGACGGTCGACGACCTCGCCAAGATGGGGTTGTAATCTTTCCTGGGACCGCAGGCTTGGTGTGTCGACCTTCAGGTCGGCACCCTTCCTGTGGGACGACACGCTTCGGTGCCGATCCGGAGATCGGCACACTGTTCCTGGCCGTGAGGTTGCAATGACCACTGTGGCTGAGGCGCCTGCCCCCGCGCAGGCGCTGATCTCCCTCAGCAACATCTCCAAGCGCTTCGGCGGCGTGAAGGCGCTGCAGTCGGTGTCCTTCAACGTCATGCCTGGCGAGGTGCTGTGCCTTGCCGGCGAGAATGGCTGCGGCAAGAGCACGCTCATCAAGCTGATCAGCGGTGTCTACCAGCCGGAGCCCGGCGGCGAGATGCTGTTCGACGGCCAGCCCATGGACAATCTCAACCCGTCGAAGGCGAGGGCGCTCGGCATCCAGGTAATCTGGCAGGATCTTGCGCTCTTTCCCGAAATGGCGGTGGCGGAGAACATCGCCTTCGAGCGCAATCTCGGCGCCAGGCCGAGGCTTGTGAATTATGCTGCCATGCGGGCCGATGCCCGGCGCATCCTCGATCGCCTCGGCGTCGTGCTCGACCTCGATGCGCCCGTGCGCACGCTTTCCATCGCACAGCGCCAGATCGTGGCGATCGCCCGCGCCCTGGTCGCAGACGCCCGTCTCGTTTTCATGGACGAGCCGACTGCTTCTCTCAGCCAGGCCGAAACCGATGCGCTCCTGGTGATCGTGCGGCGCCTGGCGGCGGACGGCATCGCCGTGGTGTTCGTCAGCCATCGTCTCGCCGAAGTGCTCGATGTCTGCAGCCGCGTCACCGTGCTGCGCGACGGCCTCTATGTCGGCACCTTTCCCACTGACGGCATGACGCAGACCCGCCTGACCGAACTGATGACCGGCAAGACCTTCGACCAGGCCGTGCAGGCGCGCGACCATTCGGCTGCGCCGGTGGTGCTTGAAGTCGAAAAACTCACAAGGCCGGGCGAGTACGAGGATATCAGCCTCACCATCCGCAAGGGCGAGATCCTTGGCCTGACCGGACGCCTCGGGGCAGGGCGGACGGAGCTGGCGCTCTCCCTGTTCGGTCTCACGCGCCCGTCCGCAGGCATCATCCGGCTCAACGGCAAGGCGCTGTCGCTGCATTCCAACCGCGCCGCCATCGACGCCGGTATTTCCTACGTCTCGGAAGACCGGCTGCAGCTCGGGCTGATCCAGCCGCAATCGATCGGCGACAACGCCACCGTCACCGTGCTCGACCGCCTGCTCGATCTCTTCCGCCTGATCTCGCCGGCCAAGCGGCGCGGCCTGATCGACGAATGGGTGCGGGCGCTCGCCATCAAGGTTTCTTCGCCCGACAATGCCGTCTCGACCCTTTCGGGCGGCAACCAGCAGCGCGTCGTTCTGTCGAAATGGCTGGCGACCAACCCGAAGCTCCTGATCCTGGATTCGCCCACCGTGGGCGTCGATGTCGGGGCCCGGGCCGGCATCTTCGCCATCATTCACAAGCTCGCGCTGGAAGGCATGGCCATTCTCCTGATCTCGGACGAGATCACTGAGGTCTATTTCAACGCAGACCGCATCCTGCACATGCGCGATGGCCGCATGATCGGCGACTACGTCCCGGGCCTCGTGCCGATCGACAAGATCGAGGAGGATGTGCATGCCTGAGAACACCGCCGCGCGCGAGAAGCGCCGCTGGCTGATCGGCGGCACGGAGCGCTGGCTGATGCTGGTGATCCTCGTCATGATGGCGGGCCTCGGCCTGACCACCGACACCTTCCTGACGCTGTCGAACATCTTCGACCTCTTGAACACCAGTGCCGTGAACATCATCTTCGCCGCCGGCCTGCTGGTGGTGCTGATTTCCGGCGGCATCGACATCTCCTTCGCCGTCGGTGCCTCGGTGGTGCAATATCTCACCGCGCTCACAGTGATGTATCTTGGCGGCGGCAACTGGGCGCTCGGCTTCCTGGCGGCCGGCTGCTTCGGCTTCCTGCTCGGCGCCTTCAACGCGGCGCTGATCTATCATTTCCGCATCGTCTCGATCGTGGTAACCATCGCCACCTTCAATCTCTTCTTCGGCGCGCTGATGTTCTGCACCGGCGGCGTCTCGCTCTACGACCTGCCGGACTGGCTGTCGGACCGCATCGTGCTGCTGCATCTCGACACGGCCAATGGCTCGGCCGAGCTGACCCTGCCCGTCGCCGTGATGGCTATGTGCGTTTTTCTCACATGGCTGCTGCTGCGGCGGACCACCAGCGGGCGCCAGCTCTATGCCATGGGTGACAATCCCGAGGCTGCGCGGCGCGTCGGCATCAATATTGGGGCGATGCATTATCTCGCCTTCGGCTGGCTCGGCCTGATGGCCGGCATCGCCGGGCTGATGCAGGCTCATTACGCCCAGGAGGTGGTGCCGAACGCGCTCTACGGCCGCGAACTCGATGTGCTTGCCGCCGTGGTGCTCGGTGGTGCGCGCCTGGGCGGCGGCAAGGGCACGCTCCTTGGCGCGATCCTCGGCATCTTCCTGGTGGCGATCACCGAGAACGGGCTGAACCTGCTCGGCATCAGTCCCTACGCCTTCAAGATGATCATCGGCGCCATCATCCTGATCGCCATTACGCTGTCGAGCGACGGCGTGAACAGGCTGATCGGTTCCTGGCGCGGTCCCAAGACGCGGAGAGCGGCAGCATGAGTTCCCTTCCTGCCTCGACGGGCGGCGGCAGGCCCGGCCTGAAAGCTCTCCTCGCCAACGACGTGGTCGGCCTTCTCGGTTTCCTTCTCGTGGTCATCGTGCTGCTCGGCCTGACGACCGATCACTTTCTATCCGACACCACTTTCGTCTCCATCGCCTTCCAACTGCCAGAGCTCGGCCTGCTGACGCTCGCCATGCTGATGCCGATCATCTCCGGCGGCTTCAATCTGGCGGCGACCTTCACCGCCAATATCGCCGGACTCGCCATGGCCTGGGTCCTGCAGAGCTATGGCGGCGTCGATGCCGGCGTTGGCGCCTTCATCCTCGGCGTCCTCGCGGCGCTGGCGGCGGGCTCTGCCGCAGGCTGGCTGATGGGCACCATCATCGCCTATACGGGCGCCCATCCCATTCTCGTCTCGCTGTCGATGATGATCTTCCTGCGCGGGCTCGGCGAGTTCCTCACCCATGGCGGCGACATTTCGGGCTTTCCTCCCTTCGTCGGCGAGATCGGCCACGGCACGCTTCTCGGCGTCCCCGCGCCAATGTGGATCCTGGTCGCAGCCGCGCTGGCCTGGCATGTGGTGATGACACGCTCGCGCCTCGGCTTCGCCACCCGCATGATCGGCTCGAACATCGAGGCGACGCGCTATTCCGGCATAGACACCAAACGGGCGCTGACGTTGATCTACACGCTCTCCGGCCTGATGTGCGGCATCGCCGGCGTCGTCATGCTGGCACGCTTCAATTCGGTGCGCGTGGGCCATGGCGAATCCTACCTGCTGATCACGGTGCTTGCCTGTTTCCTCGGGCGTGTCGATCCTTTCGGTGGATTCGGGCGCGTGATTCCCGTGGTCATCGCCCTGGTGATCCTCCAGGTCATCGCATCCGGCCTCAATCTGCTCGGCGCCAACCAGCATCTGGCCACCGCGATGTGGGGAGCCTTCCTGCTTGTGGTCATGATCCTGCGCTGGGTCTGGGCACGTGAATTCCTGCAATCTCTCTTCACAAGGAAACTTGGATCGTAAGGATCGGACAACGGCTGGGAGCGCGGACGTCCTCGTCCGCTCTTGAAACTGTTCGCATGAAAGAACGGTCGCGGGTGCTTGCGACCTTCCTGGAGGTTCCTCCCCTCCTTCAAGAGTATCGTTTCAAGAGCGGACGAGGACGTCCGCGCTCCCAGGGAATTTCTCTCACCTAACCAGAAAACCCACATTGTAAGGATTGAATCATGAAGGGCTTTGGCATTCACACCAGCCTCTGGGCACATAGCTGGACCCGCGAGGCTGCGGAGCTGTCGATCGCGGAGGCGGCGAAGTACAAGCTCGCTTTCGTGGAGATCGCGCTGCTCGAGCCGGCCAAGGCCGATACCGCGCACTCAAGGGCGCTGCTCGAGAAGCATGAGATCGGCGCGGTCTGCTCGCTCGGCCTGCCGAATGATTCCCGCCCTACCAACAATCCGGACAAGGCGCTGGAATTCCTGACGCTGGCACTCGACAAGACGGCCGAGATCGGTGCCAAGGCCCTTTCGGGCGTGATCTACGGTTCGATCGGCGAGCGCACCGGCAATCCGCCGACGCAGGCCGAATATGATGCCGTGACCAAGGTGATGACGAAGGTCGCCGCCCATGCCCGCACGCTGGGCCTTGAGATCGGCCTGGAGGCGGTGAACCGCTACGAGAACCACATGATGAATACCACCGAGCAGGTGGTCGGCATCATCGAGCGCATCGGAGCGCCCAATGTCTTCCTCCACCTCGATACCTATCACATGAATATCGAGGAGAAGGGACAGGCCAACGGCATCCTGAAGGCCGGCGAGCATCTGAAATACATCCATCTCTCGGAAAGCGACCGCGGCGTGCCCGGCATGGGCACGATCGCCTGGGACGAGGTGTTCGCGGGCCTCGCAGGCATCGGCTTCAAGGGTGGCATGGCAATGGAAAGCTTCATCCACATGCCGCCACAGCTTGCCTCGGCTTTGTCGGTCTGGCGGCCAGTTGCCAATTCGCGCGAGGAGATCCTGGCCGAGGGCCTGCCCTTCCTGCGCAACAAGGCCAAGCAGTATGGGCTGATTTGAGCCGCACGGATTTTGCAGCAATCTCGGCCGGCCCTTAGGCCGGCCGAGAAATCGGCTGAAATGGGAGGCTTGTCGAGAATCACTCTCGCGGTGGTTGCATCGCGAAGAAGTATGTCGGGTGGGGATGGCCGATATCGTGGCTGCAAGCCAAAAAAAGCATCAGGGGCTGCAGAGCGTTCAGTGCTCCGGACCATGACAGGGAATGGCGTCTCCGTCATGCAGCCCCTGATGGGAAGTCGGGGTCCACGAGCAATTGCAATAGGGCAGGGCGAGTGACGCGCGCGTGAAAAACCGCATATTGCAGTTGCTGCTCTGCGCTCCTTCCCGGCCAAACCCGCCTTGCCGATCGCGACCGCCCCGCGGAACGATGATTGATCGCCCGGATGGACGCTGAAACGGCCCGGCGCGATTCCAGCGATAGGGCTTGCTCCCACTTTTCTCCCTGACGCATGATCGCTCCCAGAGAATCTTGGGAGGATGCGGCGTGTTTCTAGGCCTTGATATCGGTACCTCGTCCGTGAAGGCGCTTCTGGCCGATGGCGAGCAGCGCGTGCTGGCCAGCCACGACGTGGCCCTCACGGTGCAGCGCCCCCAACCGGGCTTTTCCGAACAGGCCCCCGATGCCTGGGTGGATGCCGTGATCGCAGCGGTCGATGCCCTGAAGGCCTCCCATCCCCAGGAAGTGGCTGCTGTGCAGGGCATCGGCCTCTCCGGCCAGATGCACGGCGCTGTGCTGCTAGGGGCTGACCACAGGCCGCTGCGGCCCGCGATCCTGTGGAACGATGGCCGTTCCAGCGCCGAATGCGCCGAGCTCGAAGCCAAATTGCCGCAATTGCGCGCCGTGACCGGAAACAAGGCTATGCCGGGCTTCACAGCCCCCAAGCTCCTCTGGGTCGCCCATCACGAGCCGGAGATCTTCGCGCGTTCCAGGCTGGTCGTGCTGCCCAAGGCCTATATCCGCCTGGCGCTCACGGGGGAAGCGATCGAGGAGATGTCGGATGCGGCCGGCTCCCTCTGGCTCGATGTCGGCAAGCGCGACTGGTCGGATGCGGCCCTCGAAGCCACTGGCCTGACGCGCCAGGCCATGCCACGCCTTGTGGAGGGCTCCGCGCCCGCCGGCCAGCTCCGCGCCGATCTCGTGGCGCGCTGGGGCATGGCCAGGGCGCCGGTCTTCGCTGGCGGGGCAGGGGACAATGCCGCCGGCGCTGTCGGCCTCGGCGCCATCAAGCCGGGCTCGGCCTTCGTCTCGCTCGGTACATCCGGCGTGCTGTGGGCCACGACCGACCGCTTCCTGCCCAATCCGGATCGGGCCGTGCATGCCTTCTGCCATGCCATCCCGCAGACCTGGCACCAGATGGGCGTGATTCTCTCGGCGGCCTCGAGCCTGGCCTGGATCGCCAATGTGCTGCAGACCAAGGAGCCCGTGCTGCTGGCCCCGCTCGGCGACAAGCCGGCAGCCCCTTCGCCCGTGCAGTTTCTGCCCTATCTCTCCGGCGAGCGCACACCCCATGACGACCCCCGCATCCGCGGGGTGTTCGCTGGACTCGCCCATGAAAACGGCCGCGACGCCATGGTTCAGGCCGTGCTGGAAGGTGTTGCCTTCGCCTTTGCGGATTGCCGTGATGCCCTGGCCGCCGCCGGCACCACCATCGCCGCCGCCGATGTGATCGGCGGCGGCTCCCGCTCGCGCTTCTGGCTGGAAGTGCTCGCCAATGTGCTGGGCTTTCCCATTCACCGCCTTGCCGATGGCGAGACCGGCGGCGCCTTCGGAGCAGCTCGCCTCGCCCGCCTGGCAGTGACGGGCGAGGATCCAGCCGCGGTGTGCACGCCGCCGCGCCGGGTCGAGACCATCGAGCCGGATCAGTCGCTTGCCGCCGCCTATGTCGAGGCGCTGGCGGGCTGGCGAAGGCTATATCCGGCCATGAAGGGGGCTGCTTAGGGCGTATCATCCGTTATGGTTTGGAGCAGGATGAGGTCATAAATGGCCAAATGGGAGGAGCGGCGCGACGCCAAGACATGCGTCTTGGCGAGGGCTGCGACGCTGCAGTTGGCCATTTTCCGCCTCACCACTCCACGGCGGGGCGCTTCTACCCCATTGGCGTGTCGCCACACCACAGGCTTTTGCCTGTGGTGGACGTAGCAAGCCGGAAGGCTTGCGTCCTCATCCTCCATCGACTCGGGTAGAATCGCTCCCGTCCTGCCCGAAACCATAACTGATGACACGCCCTGATAGGTCGAGCGCAATTTTGCCGCGTTGTGCCGTAACTAATGGGCTTGGAATCAGGTCTACGGAATAGTTCGATCTTCGACAGGTGCTTATGCGTGCATTGCTTTTGGCGATCTGGCTCGGGAGCCTCGGCATCACGCCGACTCTCGCGCAGAATGCTGCCCCGTCCTCCCCGGCGCCCGGCCCGCGCGCGGCGCTGGCCGCTTCGCCGGCGAGACCCACACCCGCCGATATCAGGCTGGCCGAGACGATCGTCTTCTATTACGTGCGCAAGGATCCGACGACCCTGTTTCCGGTCTTCGCGGCGCTGCGCGAACCGGGCGGACTGACACGCGCACGTCTGTCGCGGGCATCACTGGCCGGCTTCCTGTCGATGGTCTTCCTGCAGAACCGGTCGCGCCTGGAAGGCTGGATCGGCCCCGCCGCCAATTACCCGCCGGACATGAAATCGGCGCTGATCTTCGCGCTTTGGCAATCCGGCAATACCGACCTCATCTATCCGCTCTTTCACGAATTGCCGAACTTCACCACCGACAAGCCCGGCAATCTCTACACGCTTACGCCACGCTCGGACGTTGAGATGGACCTGAAATGGGGCGCCTTCTTCGCCACGGGTAATCCGGGCTTCGTCGCGGCCATGGTCGATGCGCTCGACGCCGGCCGGCCACTCACCGGTAGCCGCGAGCTCGATGCCGCCATCCGCAACACGTCGCTGGCAGGCTTGACCCTGAACATGCGCCAGCACGAGGTGCTGGAACGCTATATCCGCCAACGCTCCCTCGAGGCCGGCGGTCCCTACAAGCAGGTCCTCAACGCCCTGCTGGCTTCCCGCCAAGCGGCGTACAAGCCGGCCCCTGATCACGATGGCGATTTTGCCGGCGCCATCGCGACGTTGATGCTTCCGGAGAAGGGCGACGCCGACGGCATGGCGATGGCGGGCCCCGACGGGCCGCACACCGCCCGCCGCGGCGATACGATCGGGGTGACCGTGCTGTTCTCCGGCATGCAACTGGCGGACGATCTTTCGGCCGATGTCAGCTATGACATCAAGGTGACGGCGCCGGACGGCAAGGTCGATCCGAATTCGAGCCAGAGCGGCGTCGCCGCCCTCAAGGACAAGATACCGGGACGTTTCAACGTGCTGGACAGCCGTTCCACCCTCAGCATCCATTTCGAGCCGGATGATAAGCCTGGGCCTTACCGCATCGACGTGCTGCTCAAGGACAATATCGGCGGCAAGAAGGTGGCCCTCAGCCGCTCGATCGAATTGCTGGATAAGTAGGGCAGAGCGCACCCGGCGCGATGGGGTGCTTTTTCCAATCAGGACTCCTCGTCATTCCGGCGTTTCGCTCTGGTCGCCCGGAATTACGGGCGTTGCGACTGGTTTTGGCGCTACAGCGCGCAATGAGCACCCACGAAAAAGAAAGGAGCGGGCTGCTGGCCCGCTCTTGTCGATCTTGCGATACTCGCCTCAGTTCAGGCCGAGCGTGCCGCGCAGCTTGGAGAGGTCTTCGGCCAGCGTGGTGACCGGGCCCTGCAGGGCCTTGCGGTCTTCTTCCGTCAGCTTGTCGTAGGTCTCGTAGCCATGCGCCGTCTTGTACTTGGCGAGGATCTTCTCGACCGTGGCGAAGTTGTCGTTCACCTTTTCCGACAGATCCTTGTCGGCCTTGACGGTCAGCGGATGCAGGAGATCGACGATCTTCTTGGCGCCGTCGACATTGGCCTTGAAATCCCACAGATCGGTGTGGCTGTAGCGGTCTTCCTCACCCGTGATCTTGGTGGCGCCGACTTCCTCGATCAGCGCGGCGGCGCCGCCCACCATCTTTTCCGGCGGCACGGTGAGCCCGGCGATGCGCTTCTGCAGGTCCTGCACGTCGGCGTTCAGCTTGTCGGCGATCGGCGCCAGACCGTCGGTGCTCTTCTTCTCGAACAGCCCGTATTCGATGCGGTGGAAGCCGACGAAGCCCGGATCCTCTTCCTTCTTCTCATGATCGTCGGCGCGCGAATCGATGCTGCCGTCGAGGTCGGAGAAGAGCTCGGCGATGGGCTCGACCATCTCATAATGGAAGCGGGTCGGCGCATAGAGCTCCTGGGCCTTCTTGAGGTCCCCGGCCTTCACGGCAGCGGTGAACTTGGCGGTGTCGTCGACAAGACTCTTCACGCCCTTGGCGACATAGACCTTGTAGTCGGCGACGGGCTGCACGAGGTCGAGCGGGGAGACTGCCCTGGTGCTCGCGCCGGCAGCAGTGGCAATGCCGAAAGCAGCGACACCCAGCAGGATGCGCCATCTGAGATTCTTCATGCGTTTCTCTCTTCAGTTCAAGGTTGAAGGATCGTTCTGGTCTTTCGTCAGGCTGTCGCCTCGAGAAGCGATTGTCCGAGGAAGGCGGATTTGTCGGGAATGCCCGGCAGGATGAAGAAATACCCGCCGCCGACCGGCTTGATGTATTCCTCCAGCGGTTCGCCGTTCAGCCGGCTCTGCACATGGGTGAAGCCGGCGTCGAGGTCTGACTGGAAGCAGATGAAGAGCAGGCCCATGTCGAGCTGCCCGGACCTGGTTACGCCGTTCGAGTAGTTGAAAGGGCGGCGCAGGATCAGATTCTTCAGCGATTCCGGCGTGCGCGGGTTGGCCAGGCGGATATGGGCGTCGAGCGGCGTGCGTTTGCCTTCGGGATCGTCGCTGTAGACGGGCAGATCGAGCTCGGCCTTGCCGGTGAGGGGCGCACCCGTCGGTTTGTGGCGGCCGATGATGGCTTCCTGCTCCTGCAGGGGCGTACGGTCCCAGCGCTCGACGAAGTTTCGGATGATGCGCACGACACCATAGGTGCCGTTGACTGCCCAGGCAGGCTCATTCGACTCCCGTTGCACCCAGACGACGCGCTTCATTTCCACTTCGTTGTTGTGATCGGGATTGGCGGTGCCGTCTTTGAAGCCGAGGAGGTTGCGCGGGGAAGACTGCTTCTCCCCAACGGCGCGCGGCGGCGGCACGAAGCCTTCCTGCCTCCAACGCACCATCAACAGGTCCGGCGTGTTCTTCACGATGTCGCGCAGGGCGTGGATATTGGTGTCCGTGGTGTTGGAGCAGATCTGCACCATCAGATCGCCGTGGCAGAGATCCTCCTTGAGCGCATCGTTCGGGAATTGCGGCATCCGGACCAGCTGGGACGGCTTCTTGCCGGCAAGGCCGAAACGCTGGTCGAACAGCGAAGCGCCGACGCCGACGGTGATGCTGAGATTGTCGGGGGCGACCACGGGCCCCATCAGGCCCGAGTCGGGCGGCGGGAATTTCGGGTCGATCACTGGCGGCGTACCGCCTTGGGTCAGGAAGGCTATGCGTTCGGTAAGGGTGCGAAACAGGCGTTCGAGATCGGCTCGCTTGGTGGCGAGCACGTCGAAGGCGACCACGAGGCCCATGGGCTGGCGCGGCGTGGTGATGCCTGCCTGATAGGCGCCGAGATAGGGCTGGCGGTCCTGCAGGCTGGTGACGGCGCCCGCTTCGTCGGCCTGGCCTTGGGCCTGAGCCTTGTTCGGGAGTGCGGCGAGCAGGGCACCGCCGCCGGCGGCGCCGAGGCCGAGCAGCATCGATCGCCGGCCGGGAGAGGCCGGATTGCCGCCGGCTACCTTTTCAGTTTCAGGGGTGAGGGAGAATTTGTTCGTCATGGTCTTTGGCCCTGTCAGTCCAGCCCGAGGGTGCCACGCAGTGTCGACAGGCTATCCACAAGGGTCGTCACTGCTTTTTGAAGCGCGGCGCGATCGTCCTGCGTCAGCGCGTCGTAGGATTTGAAGCCGCCATCCGGCGTCTTGTACTTGCCGAGAACGGCGTTCACCGCCGCAAAATTGTCGTCGATGCTCTTCTGGAGCGCGGCATTGGCCTTGGTAGTCAGCGGCACGAGCAGGTCGGTGATCTTGCTGGTGCCTTCGATATTGGCCTGGATGTCGGCGAGATCGATGTGGCTGTAACGCTCTTCCCCGCCTGAGATCTTGGAGGAGGCGATCCGCTCCATCAGCATCGATGCGCCGCCCACCATCTTTTCGGGTGGGACCGTGAGAGTGGACACCCGACCCTGCAGCTCGGTGACATCCTTCATCAGCTTGTCGGCGAGGGGCGGCAGGCCATCCGTGCTCTTCTGCTTGAACAGGCCATATTCGAGGCGATGGAACCCAGTGAAGTTCGGATCGGCCTCGAGCTTCTCATAGACGTCGGCGCGGGCATCGATGGCCTTGTCGAGATCGGAGAAGAGTTCAGCCACCGGCTCCAGGCGATCGTAATGCTGGCGCATCGCGGCATAGAGGGCCTGCGCCTTGGCGAGGTCACCCGCCTTGACGGCGTCGGTGAACGCCTTGGTGGCGTCGACGAGATCGTCGACCTCCAGGTTCATATAGACCTTGTACTCGGCGAGCGGGCCGATGAGGTCGACCAGGCTGGGCGGGGCCTGTTTGGGTGCATTGGCGAGCGCCGTGACATGCAACTTCCCACGCGGATTGGTGAGCAGGCCGCAGGTGATTTCATAGTCGCCCGGCTCCAGCCGCGCAGTCAGCCGCGGGAGCTTGTCGGGAGATGTGTTCTCGCTCGGGAGAATGTTCTCCTTCTCCTCGATCACCATGACCCCTTTCAGGATTTCCCACTCGAGCCCCCGGGTGCTTTTGTTCGTGATGGCGAAGGTCGTGCGCCCTTCCGGTACCGTCAGCTCATTGGGCTCGCAGGCGGTCGCCGTGATGGTCATTGCGACGGCGTCGCCTGGCTTCGGTCCTTCCGCCGTCTCCTTGCGGGCGGCGAGCAAATAGGTTCCCACGCCAACGCCCGCCATGATCACGAGCATGCCGGCGCCGACAGCCAGATAATTGATACGTGGGGCTGTCACGACTGGGCTGCCTTGGAGGTTGGAGTGGAGGGCATCGCGGGCGCACGCAGAAAGAGGAAGAGCGCCGGCAGGAGGTAGAGGAGATAGGTGATGAACTCGCCATTGGTGGGCGTGGCCGTGTAACCGAATATACCTGCGAGAACCGAACCGACCGCACTGTCATCCGGCAGGATGCCGGAGATGTCGAAGGCCGTGCCCTGCAGGTAGTTCCAGAGGCCCGCCTCGTGCAGTGAGCGCAGGGCGGTGGCGACCAACCCGGCGGCCACGAAGACGATCAGGATGCTGGTCCAGCGGAAGAACACGCGCAGATTGAGCCGGGCGCTGCCGTAATAGAGCGCGACACCGAAGGCAATCGCACCGGCCAGGCCCAGGAAGGCGCCGATGGGCGCGCTATAGCCGACATTCTGTTCGAAGGTCGCAAGCAGGAAGAATACCGATTCCAGCCCTTCGCGGGCCACGGCCAGGAACACCATGCCCACCAGCGCCATGCCCTGATGGTCGTGCGAGGCAAGCGCCTCGTCGATGGAATGCTGCAACTCGGCCTTGATGGTGCGCGCGGCCTTGCGCATCCAGAACACCATGGCGGTGAGCAGACACACGGCGATTAGGCCGACAATCGCCTCGAACAGTTCCTGCGTGCGCTGGGGAAATTCGGCGGCGGCGACATAGAGGGCAGCGAAGACCGAAAGCGACAGGCCGATGGCAAGGACGATTCCGCACCACACTGCCGGCATCCAGTTGCTGCGTCCGGTCTGCCGCAAATAGGAGGCGACAATGCCGACGATCAGCGCTGCCTCGATGCCTTCGCGCAGCATGATGAGAAACGGTACGAGCATAATGATGGTCTCGCTTGCCCCCGCAGCGTTGCCGATGTGCTAGGGCTATTACACGCTATTGAATTTGATGAACAAGAGGTATTGATACAAAAAGACGTTAGAAATCAAAGATAAGAGTAATTCTAAATTATAGTTGTGAGTAGTTCTAAACTGCGTAGTCTGGCGTTGTTCTTTAGAGTTTTTCAAAACTGTGCGCTGTTGTCGTTGATCTCACAACGTCCGGCTGCGTTCTGGAGCGAGCACGCCATGCGACACTGGCACGTCGCCGCTGCTTCAAATCGTCATGGGGAGAGTCTAATCTTGCCGCTTTCTCAACTCCTGATGGCCCATGGCAGAGACGTCCGACAGCGCGCATCCTCCACAGAGTGGCCATTTCCTTGAGATTCTGGGTGTCTTCCTACGGCTGGGGCTGCTCTCCTTTGGCGGTCCCATTGCGCATCTGGGTTATTTCAACGAGACCCTGGTGAAGCGCCGGGGCTGGATCTCGCAGGCCGGCTACACCGACCTGATCGCTCTCAGCCAGCTGCTGCCCGGGCCGTCCTCCAGCCAGGTCGGCTTCGCGCTCGGGGTGCTGCGGGGCGGTGGGATCGCCGGCGGTCTTGCCGCCTGGCTCGGCTTCACCATGCCGACGGTGATTCTGCTGCTGGCCTTCGCCCATGGCGCCTCGGCTTTCCGCGAGCCCTGGCAAGTCGGGCTGCTGCACGGTCTCAAGCTCGTAGCGGTCGCCATCGTTGCGCACGCCGTCTGGAGCATGGCGCGAACGCTGGCCTGGGACAGGCGCCTGATCGCCATTGCGATCGTCGCCACTGCGATGGCGTTGACGCTCGAAGGCGGCTGGGCGCAGATCGGCGTGATCGCGATGGGCGCGCTGGCAGGGCTCGGTCTGATCAAGGGCGGTGAGGGGCCGGACATCTCTCATGCGGTGCTGCCGATTTCGCGCAGGCAGGGTGGCATGGCGCTCGCCGCCTTCGCGGTCCTCTTTCTTGGGCTGCCGCTGCTAGCCGCCGCCACGGGTTCGCATCTCCTCGACCTGATCACCGGCTTCTTCCGCTCCGGCTCGCTGGTGTTCGGCGGCGGCCATGTCGTGCTCCCGCTGTTGCATGATGTGGTGGTTGCGCCTGGTTGGGTGAGTGTCGGCGACTTCGTCGCCGGCTATGGCGCGACACAGGCCATGCCCGGCCCGGTCTTCTCCTTCGCCGCATTTCTCGGAGCGGTGGCATCGCCGGCGCCAAACGGTGTCCTCGGCGGCATGATCGCCGTGGTTTCCTTGTTCCTGCCCGGACTTCTGCTGATCTACGGCATGCTGCCCTTCTGGAACGACCTGCGCCGCATCACAGCCGTGCAGGCTGCGATGCGCGGCGTTAATGCCGCGGTGATCGGGCTGCTCGCCGCTGCCTTCTACCAGCCGCTCTGGACATCCACGGTCACCGGCGTCGGCGATATCGTGCTGACACTGGGAGGCTTCAGCGCGCTGGTATTCGGCCGGGCACCACCCTGGCTCGTGGTGATCGCGCTGGGCGTCATAGGTATCGCCCTGGGCGTGCTGGCCTAATAGAGCTACCGGGCGGTTCTGATCGAAGCGACTGCCCGGGCCACGAGTTCCTTCGTGGTCGTCACCACCCCCCACACCGGCGTGCCCTTCAGCCAGTTCAGGATCGAGCTCCGGATCCAGGCGATAAAATCGATCAACCAGGCGAACCAGCCGATCGTCAACAGTTTGGGCTTGCCGGCTTCATAGATACGCTCGATCAGCAGGAAGCTGGCGAGATAGGCAAAGACCAGAATGAGGAGACCGCGGATGACATGGGTCTCGCCAATCAGCAAAAGGCCGTAGATCTTCAGGGGCTCGGCGATGGCGAGCGGCACCAGCAGCAGCACCAGGATGACGAAGCGGGGAAGACGCGCCACGTGCGCTTCGGCCGCCTCGACGACGTGCAGTTCCGCAAAGCGCCGAATGAGCGGGCGGTAGAGCGGACGGGCGAGCTCGTCGATGATGACGATGAAGCCGACGACGATCTGCAGGGGGAGAAGCAAAAGGCGCTTGAGCGTCATGTGGCAATCCCGGGTAATCCACACGACAATGTGTGGAGGCGTAGCGCGATTGCAACAGCAGCGTGCAAGAATCACCAAAAGATCGAGTTTCCCACCGTTTCGCCGCATTCGGCGGTTCTATCGGGCACCAGCTTCGGTGATACGGAGTTTCCGGCCGGGGATTTTCAAAAGACTCGGACTTTGAGAAGACGCAGCGACATCCGGGCCCATCCTTTCGATGGCGTGGAAACCTCCGTCCAGGCGGCAAGATGGAATCGAGACAGCAGATCGGCCTGGCGGCCATTGGGGTGATAGGACTGGCGCTGGCGTTGGGTGGCTTCGCGCTGAAACGTCCGGCCGTGCCGTCCCGCGCCGTCGAGGCGGACATGGCCGCTGCCGCGCCGGCGTCGCCACCCGCGCCTCCGGCCGCCGCGGTTCCCACCCCGCGGGACGCCGAGAGCTGCCTGCGCAAGGGTATCGTGGTGACGCTGAGCCAGGCGAGCTTTCACATCTCCGGCCCGCCGGCCTTGACGGTGATAACAGGCGATGGCGTCGACGATGAGATCAATTTCGCCACCAAGGCGGGAGTAGACAAGGCCTGCCAGGCGCCGGCTATCACGGCCAAGGCCATCGCGCTCAATTTCGACGCCATGGAGAAGGACTGGGGCGTCGCCGCCAATTGGCGTACCGAGTTCTGCACGGACGCGGCGCCGGAGGCCATCCGCTTCCTGTGCGGTGGCGAGGAACGGCCCAAGGGCACGCCGCGCCGCCTTGCCCTGGTGGCGATCTACAATCCCGACACTTTCAACGGCGAGAGCATGTTTCCCCAGGAAGCGCCGCAATATGCGAACTTCCTGGCCTGGAAGGACCGGCTGACCAAGGCGGGCACCCCGCCGCCGGCGCAAGCCGATGGCGACTTCGATGTCTATCCTGGCGGCGTCTGGGTTGAACGCGACGGCAAGGGCGGCGATCCCTTCCTCGTCGCCTGCGACGCCGACGTCTTGCCGGTTACGGGCCAGCACTACTGTATCGGTACGCTCGCCCTCGACAAGGGGCTGCGGGCGCGTGTTGAATTCCGCACCGTGACGGGGCAGATCGGCACCGAGGCAGGTGCCGCGCAGGCCCATCTGCGTACCTTGCTGGCCGCCTGGAAGTAAAGTCTACTCCTGGTCGGGCCCGGCCCAGCCGGGCAGGTAGTCCGATTCTTCCGAGCGTGCGAGTTGCAGCGCGCGATCGAGGGCGCCCCCGAAATCGGCATCTATCTGCTTCCTGGTGATCCGGCGGCGCAGGAAGTCGGCCCAGAGGAATTCGACATAGGGCGCATCCGACTTTGCGTAACCGCCGGCCCGGCGCAGGGAGCCGGCGAGCGAGCGGTAGGGATCGTCCACCAGGCCGGTGATCCGTCTGGGAATGGCATCGTAGGACTGGCGCACTCCATTCGCATCGAAGGGGTGCATCAGGTTGAGACTGTCGAGCACGAACCAGAAGGCTTGTCTGTCTAACTTGGAGTAGTTGGCCCGGACGGTCACGAAGACCTTCTCCACGCCCTCCTCATGCAGGGCAAGCGAGAGGTGATGGTGGTCGAGGATGTAGTAGTTGCCCTTGGGGCCGACGATCACCGGAATCATATGATCTTTGACGTAACTCATCTCCTTATGGACACCCTGCGCTTTCCAGCGCTTGCGCTTGTCCTCGACCTCCTTCCTCCCGACGGTGATCTGGGTGGGCCGGAGACTGTCGATCGGAACCGGCTCGATGACGGGATCGACATAGTGATCGACGCGGGCGGTGCTAGTCATGGTGATCTTCCCGATGTTGAGAGCATGGAGCGAGCTGCCTCATAAGCATCCCACACGCTCCAGAAGCAGCGATTGGGCCCGGCGAGGTCCCCAGCCCCCGCCCTGGCCAGGCCGGCGCGGGCATCGTCCTTCAGCCGCGCCAGGTAGAGCGTCTTGCCCTTGCCTCTGAGCACGCCCTCGAACTCGACAAGGGCGTCGAGGGCGGTCGAATCCATGTCGGAGCTGTCTTCCAGGCTGAGGATGACGGCGCTCATGGCTGGCTTGTCAAGGCAAAGGCGCTGGCCCTGACCCAGGCTCGCCTCGGCATTGAAGAAGAACAGCGGCTCGGTGGGCCTGAAAATGCCGATCGCCTCGTCCAGACGGGCGTCTGGATGACGTGCGACGTCGACGAAGTCGCGGGAATCGCCGAGTTCGCCCAACCTCGCAACCTGGGGCGAACCGAGGCGGCGCAGGGTGGCTGCGATGGACAGGGCAATGGCGACCAACATGCCGTTGAGCACGCCGAGCACCATCACGGCCAGTGCCGCCCCGCAGGCGACATATTGATCGCGGTCCATCTTCCACAGCCGCCACAGAGGCTGAGGATCGAGGGCGTGGGTCATCGCCGCGATCACCACCGCGGCGAGGATCGGTTCGGGCAGGCGGGCGACCTGGCTGCCGGCAACGCCGATGAGGACGGCGACGCCCATCGCGGCGACGACGCCGGCCCAGCGGCTGACGGCGCCTGCCGCCTCATTGGCCGAGGAGGCGGAAAAGCCGGCTCCGACGGGCATGCCGCGCACGAGGCCGGAGATCAGGTTGGCGGTGCCGATCGCCAGCAATTCGCGGTTGGCCTCGACCTGTTCGTCATGGCGCAGGGCGAGCGAGCGCACGGTGCCCCAGGATTCGGCGAACAGGATGAGGGCGAGGGGCACCGAGGTCTGCACCAGGCGCGACCATTCGCGCCCGGTGAGATCGGGGACGACGGGCAGTTCCGGCGTGACGTCGATCGGGCCGACGACGGCGACCTGGTGGCCGGGGAAATCGACGAGATAGGTTGCGGCGATGCCGGCCGCCAGCACGAGGAAGGCGCCGGGCAGGGCAGGGATGCGCCGGAGCGTGAGCAGGGCCAACAGCGCCAGCGTGCCGGTGATGAGACCAACGCCGTTCCATTGAGAGAACTGCCTGGCGATGCCGATGACGAGGCTCAGGGGATCGCCGCTTGCCTGGATGCCGAGCACGGAGGGGATCTGCTTGAGCACGATGGTGATGGCAAGACCGAAGGCAAAGCCCCGCAGAACCGGCCGGGATACGAAGCTCGACAGCGATCCCAGCCTGGCAAAGCCGGCAATGACGAAGACGGCGCCGGCGATAACGACGGCGGTGAAGGCTATCGCCTGCTTGTCGGCGCCGCCTGTTGACTGGAAGGTGGCGACAGTGGCGGCCAGGATTGCGGCGGAAGACGAAGTCGCGGTGGTGATCGCGTAATTGCTGCGTCCCAGCAGGGCATAGACAACCAGGCCGACGATGGCGGCAAAGATCGCGTGTTGGGGCGGCAGACCCGCAATGGTCGAATAGGCGACTGCCTCGGGCACAAGCAAGCCCGCGACGGACAGTCCGGCCAGGACATCGCTACGCTGCACCGCCAAGCTGAAATCCTTTTGCCGGCAAATGGAATTACCGCATGAGCGGGCCCGATTATGGCGCTATTGTGACAGTTGTGTATCACTTTCTTTCCATGCCCGTCTTGCATGGGAAAGGGGCAGGGGCATGAGGAAAGGAGTAGCTGTATTCGGTCGCGCAGATGGAGTCGAACCCAGACGATACCATCAGACGGACGCTGTCAGCCCTCCATCCACATATATGATGTGGCCGTTGACGAAGTTAGAGGCGCCGCTCGCCAGGAAGACGGCTGCGCCCGCCAGTTCCTCGACCTTGCCCCAGCGCCCGGCCGGCGTGCGCGCTTCCACCCAGGCCGAGAATTTCTCATCTGCCATCAGGGCGGTGTTGAGTTCGGTCTCGATATAGCCGGGGCCGATGCCGTTGACCTGGATGTTGTGGCGGCCAAGCTCGGCGCACATCGCCTTGGTCATCATTTTCACCGCGCCCTTGGCGGCGGTATAGGGCACGATGTTGGCGCGGCCGAGTTCGCTCATCACCGAGCAGATATTGATGATCTTGCCCGCCCTGCGCGCGATCATGCCGCGCGCCACGGCCTGGGCCACGAAGAACACGCCGTCGACATTGGTGGTCTGCACCTCGCGAAACACCTCGGCCGGAAACTCCACGAAAGGCGCGCGGCGCTGGATGCCGGCATTGTTGATGAGGATGTCGATGCGGCCGTGGCGCGCCTCGATCGCATCGACGGTCGCTTCGATGGCAGCGCGGTCCGTAACGTCGAAGGCCGCGGTCTCCACCGTCAGGCCCTGTTCCACCAGGGAACGGGCGGCGCTGTCCAGCTTGCCCTGGCCCCGCCCGTTGAGGATCACCGTGGCGCCGGCTTCAGCCAGCCCCTTGGCCAGCGCCAGGCCGATGCCTTGGCTGGAGCCGGTGATAAGGGCGATACGGCCCGTCAGGTCGAACATATCCGTCAGCATGGCTTCCTCCCGTGCCGGACTGCAAACGGTTCCAAGGGAACCGGATGGCGCTTCAGATTCTGTCTTGTCGCATTTTTTGACCCTAATGTGCGAGCGCGGGAGAGGCCAGCCAGTTCGTCTGACAAATGTGACGTACAAGCGTCAGGATGACTGCTTTCGCACCGCCTCGATCTGCTCGTCATAGGCCCTGCAGATATCCTGCGACGGTGAAGCGCCGGCCGATTGCGCCTTTGCCATCAGGTCCAGCGCCTTGCCCCAGGCTTCGGGGTTGGCGGTGGCCTTGGCCGGATCGTTGGCGAGGGCCGCCGTCATGGCGTCCCGCAGATCCTGGTGCTTTTGCTGCAGCGCTTCGGGCGTGCAATCCTCGCCACCGCCGCAGGAGGCGAGGGCGAATGCAAGAGCGCCAAGGAGCGCGGCGAGTGGGGCTGATTTCACCAGGGCCATTCCTGTTTTTCGAGCCGAGGTTCGAATCGGCCATCATCAGCCCGCCATAGGCGAAGCCCCGGCGTCTTTCAACGGTGCAAGTCCGGGGGCGCTTGCACGGCAGGAATGTCTCAAAATCGCCAAAACGTGCAATTTCGTGTCTTAGCTGTCGCATTCCGACAAAAAAATAACAAGTTTATTGCTAATAAAGCAGATCAGGCGCTGCTTTCCGTTAAGGAATATGCTCTGGGTAACGGGACTTGATTTCTCCGGAACCGGTTACCACACGATTGCGATTTCCCAGAGGAGAAATCAAAATAGTGTGCGAAAGCGCGCGCCGACTCATTTATGCTTGAAATATTGGCATGGAAATTTGTTTCGAGAAGCGAAGATAGAGGTTTTCTTACGAAAGCATGGGCAAGGCCGCAAAACACCCGCTGAAATCATCATTCGTCTTGCCCGAGTTGCGACAGGTCGCGGCCCTCCCATTGCGCATGGAGGATGGTGGACTTGAAGTGTGCCTGGTCACCACGCGGGAAACACGGCGCTGGACCATCCCCAAGGGATGGCCGATGAAGGATATCAAGGACTGCCGCGCCGCCGCCATCGAGGCCGAACAGGAAGCCGGCCTCCTGGGCAAGACCCAAAAGGAGCCGGTTGGCGAGTACTTCTACTGGAAGCGGCGCAATCTGCAATTCGATCTCGTTCGCGTCTTCGTCTACCAGCTCGATGTCACCGGTCATTTACCTGCCTGGCGCGAAATGGGCGAGCGAGAGGTGCGTTGGTTCAAGCCGCATGACGCCGCGCTGCTGGTGGCAGAGGTGGGTCTGTCGACTCTGTTGGAAGGGCTGGAGGAAGCAGCGTGACCGTTGCCGGGTAAGTGTCATGAGTCTGTCACACGCTTGATCTAGCCGGTGACTTCCCAGGGTGTGCCGGCTGTTCGGGCTGGGCGGGGCGGCGATCCTGGCGGAGCCGTTATGGACAATATTCGACACGAACGCCTGCCGGGTACGAATTTCGTCCCGGTGGCGATATCGGGCTTGGTCTGGGCCTATCGTTTCCGCGAAGGTTATGCACCCGAGGCGCTTGAAGCCGGTGACGTTCCGGGCGCGCTACTGGCCGAAGATGGCTGGCTCTGGCTGCATTTCAGCCTCACCGACAGGCTGGGCCGGGACTGGATCTCTTCGCTCGAGCAGTTGCCGGAGGAGGTTCGCGCCCTGTTCCTGGCCAGCGACGAGCCGCTCGGCCTGCAGGCCAGCGGTGATGTCATTTACGGCGTGATCGCCGATTTCCACAGCGAGCTGGCGGGCGAGAGCGATCATATCGGGCGCCTTCGCTTCGGACTCAGCGAGAGGCTGGTGATCTCCGGGCGTAGGCACCCGCTCCGCTCGGTGGAGGAGATCCACCGCGCCATCCAGGGCGGGCTCAACCTTCCCGTCGCGGGTCAGCTCATCGAAACCATCATCGATCGCTTCTGCGATTCCGTCGCCCGCCGCGTCGCGGCGATGACGGATGAACTCGATGCTGCCGAGGATCGCGTCGTCGTGGACATGGCGACCACCGAGCGCAGCAGGCTGATCAATGTCCGCCGCGTCACGGTGCGAGTGCATCGCCAGCTTTCTTCCCTTTCCTCGGTGCTGCGCAACTGGCATGCCCGGCCGCGCGACGAGAAGGACAAGCCAGCGATGCACATCTCGTCGAAGCGGCTGGCCGACCGGCTCGAATCGCTCGATCACGACATGCACACGCTTCAGGAGCGCGCCAAGCTGCTACTCGACGAGGTCGCGGCCCGCCAGGCCGACGAGACCAACCGCTCCTTGCGAGCGCTGTCGATCATCACCGCGCTGCTGCTGCCGGGCAGCATGGTGGCTGGCATCTTCGGCATGAACACCAAGGATCTGCCCTTCACGGATACCGAGGGCGGCTTCTGGTTCGCGATGATCATCGGCGTCGTTGCGACGACGGTGTTCTACTGGGTGCTGAAGCGCGTGGGAGCGGGTCTGCGCCTGTGAAGGATTGGTAAGGATCGGGCCAAAACGTCGCGGCTGCCCTTGCGAAAGAGCCGTCGCGCTTCCATAAGAGCCGGAGACTTCGATGGTCTTATTGTGGAAGTGAGCCTTGTCCCGCGCCGTCTCCGCCCCTTGGCACCTTAGCCCCAATTTCCTGCCGATCCTGGCAGTGTTCCTGGTGACGGGCTTCTCGCTTTTCACCGGCTGGCTTTACGCGCCGATTGCCGTTTTTGCCTTTGTAGTGGCTGGTTGGGTCATCACCCTCTGCCTGCATGAGGCCTCCCACGCGCTGGTTGCCTATTGGGGTGGCGACAGGAGCGTGGTGGAGCGGGGTTATCTGACGCTCGATCCCCTGGCCTATGCCCATCCTCTGATGACATTTGGCCTGCCGATCCTCTTCCTGCTGCTGGGCGGCATCGGCTTGCCTGGTGGTGCCGTCTACATCAATACGAGCGCCCTGCGCAGCAAGCATTGGGATGCGTTCTGCTCGGCGGCCGGGCCGCTCGCCAACCTCGTCGTGCTGGTTGTTCTCTCCATTCCCTTCATGCTGGGCCTCCACGAACAGGTCGGAACGGCGCCCTTCTGGGGCGGTCTTGCCTTCCTGGCCGCGCTGCAAGGCTCGGCCGTGGTGCTCAACCTTCTGCCCATCCCCGGTTTCGATGGCTTCGGCATCATCAAGCCTTATCTGCCCTATGACATGCAGGCCCAGGCGATCCGGGCTGCCCCCATCGTTTCCATGCTGGCGCTGCTCCTCCTGTGGAACACCCAGTTCGGAGGCATGGTCTGGAACGCCGTGTTCCGCCTGACCGATCTTTTCGGCCTCGACCCGCAATATATCTTCTACGGACTGAGCCTGTTCCGCTTCTGGAACTGACGGCGACAGGGCGCCGAGCCCATGGTGGGAGCGGAAGTTTCGCGGGGGCGCCCTTGCCCCGCTGCGTCGCCTCCGCTACACACCGCCCCAATCCCCATTTCTATGACAAGCGGCAGCAAGGCACCATGGCCTCGTATCAATTCGTCTACCACATGCAGGGTCTGAACAAGACCTATCCGGGTGGCAAGAAGGTGCTGGATAACATCCATCTCTCCTTCTACCCCGACGCCAAGATCGGCGTGCTCGGCGTCAACGGCTCGGGCAAATCGACGCTGCTGCGCATTATGGCCGGCATCGACAAGGATTTCACCGGCGATGGCTGGGTGGCGGAGGGTGCGCGCGTCGGCTACCTGCCGCAGGAACCGAAGCTCGATCCGACCAAGACGGTGCGCGAGAACGTCATGGACGGGGTCGCGGCCAAGAGGGCGATCCTCGACCGCTACAACGAACTCGCCATGAACTATTCTGACGAGACGGCCGACGAGATGAGCCGCCTGCAGGACGAGATCGACGCCAAGAATCTGTGGGACCTCGACAGCCAGGTCGATCAGGCCATGGATGCCTTGCGCTGCCCGCCCGACGATGCTGCCGTCGAAAATCTCTCCGGCGGTGAACGCCGCCGCGTGGCGCTCTGCCGCCTGCTGCTCGAGGCGCCGGAACTGCTGCTGCTGGACGAGCCGACCAACCATCTCGATGCCGAGACGGTGGCGTGGCTCGAAGGCCATCTGCGCACCTATCCGGGCGCGATCCTGATCGTCACCCATGACCGCTACTTCCTCGACAACGTCACCGGCTGGATCCTCGAACTCGATCGCGGCCGCGGCATTCCCTACGAGGGCAATTACTCGTCCTGGCTGGTGCAAAAACAGAAGCGCCTCGCCCAGGAATCGAGCGAGGAGGAGAGCCGCCAGAAGCAGCTTGCCGCCGAGCAGGAATGGATCGCGGCCAGCCCCAAGGCGCGCCAGGCCAAGTCCAAGGCCCGCATCAATGCCTATGAGGACCTGCTCGCGAAGGCGAACGAGAAGGGCCCGAGCACGGCCCAGATCATGATCCAGACCGGCCCGCGCCTCGGCGGCAAGGTCATTGAGGTTGCCGGCGTGTCCAAGGCCTTCGGCGACCGCCTGCTGATCGACGACCTCAACTTCACCCTGCCGCCCGGCGGCATCGTCGGCGTCATCGGCCCCAACGGCGCGGGCAAGACCACCCTGTTCCGCATGCTGCTCGGCCTGGAAAAGCCCGACGCCGGCACCATCACCTTCGGCGACACCGTACAGCCGGGCTATGTCGACCAGTCGCGCGATGCGCTCGACCCCAACAAGACGGTCTGGCAGGAAATCTCCGGCGGCAACGAGATCCTCTATCTCGGCAAGCGCGAGGTGAATTCGCGCGGCTACACCTCCGCCTTCAATTTCAAGGGCGGCGACCAGCAGAAGAAGGTCGGCGTGCTCTCGGGCGGCGAACGCAATCGCGTCCAGCTTGCCAAGATGCTGAAGGAAGGCTCCAACGTTCTCTTCCTGGACGAGCCGACCAACGACCTCGACGTGGAAACGCTGCGGGCCCTGGAGGAAGCGCTGGAGAACTATGCCGGCTGCGCCGTCATCATCTCGCATGACCGCTTCTTCCTCGACCGCCTCGCTACGCACATCCTGGCCTTCGAGGGCGACAGCCATGTCGAGTGGTTCGAGGGCAATTTCGAGGCCTATGAGGAAGACAAGAAGCGGCGCCTCGGCATCGATTCCACCATTCCGAAGCGCATTCAGTACAAGAAGTTCTCGCGCTAAATTTATGGAGATACGGACGTCAGCGACATTGAACGGTGTTCACCGTGGCTGACGTCCGCACTTGGAAACACCGCTCCCACGGAAGAGCAGGGGCAGACCGTTCGACACCCTCTCCGTTGCCTCGGGGAGCTCCGTATTCCCCGGACGTCGCGTTTCCGCGCCCAGTTCAGGCTAGGGCACGCATCTCACACAAAGTCTTCCCTCACGGCCGGTGCTTGAGCTTGCCCGTTGCCTCAGGCGATGTTTTCAAAGTTCCTGAAGCCTCAATCGTTATGTCGGGCGCCTTGAGCGTGAGGGTCTTTGCCGCTGAAATTACGATTGATCCGCTCTGACTGTCGATCACAACGCGATTGCCATCAATGTCTTCGAGCCGCAGGCCGGCACTGTCGAGCTCGACTTTCTTGCCGTCGCGGAGCTCGATCCGCACCGAACCCGCGTCCCCATCATCGAAGGTCAACTGGTTCCCATTTCGCGTACGGATCATACGGATATTGTTCTTGCCGTCCCCATTGGTGGCCGGCGGGCGGTCGCGACCGCTCCATAGCGCCCCCACCACGTAGGGTTGTCTCGGGTTACCAGCCTCAAAGGCCAACAACACCTCATCGCCGATGTCGGGCAAGAAATAGAATCCGCGATCGCCGCCCGCCATGGGTGCCGCCATCCGCGCCCACTGACTGGCCTGGGATTGGCCCGGCAAGGAATAAGTGACTTGCACGCGGCCTTCCGCCTCCGGATCCCGATTGTCGCGGACAGTGCCCGTCATGACGCCCTGAATGATGTTGTCCGACATGAACCGGATCTCCGCCACGTGAGCATGTTCTCCAGTGAAATGAAATATCGCGTCGTCATCGAGATGGCGAGCCTGCCGGAAGCTGCGTAAGAGGTTCTCGCGTCAAGGGTTCGGGATTGCGGGTGTCGGAGCGCTCCGCGCCATCGGCTTGGAATGGTCCGACGTGAAAGAACGCGCCGTAAAAATTGCGTTTGCGCTGCAGCAAATGCCGGACTATGGTTGCGAAAGTGGAGGGTGGCTCCACTTTCTATCGTACCGAAATCCTCAAATCAAAACCCGGCCAAACATTCCCGTCGTGCCTCTGGGACCGCGATAATTTTGGACGGCTTTTTCAAGGACATATCGATGTTTGTTTGCACCGGCTTTTCGACGGGCGCGGCTGACCAGCCGCTTGGCCTTGCCAAGATCAATCGCCGCGATCCCGGCCCCCGCGATATCGAGATCAAGATCCGCTATTGCGGCGTATGCCACTCTGACCTGCACGCTGCCCGCAATGAATGGGGCAACACGGTCTATCCGTGTACGCCTGGCCACGAGATCGTCGGCGAGATTACACGCGTCGGCGCCGAGGTGACCGGGTTCAAGGTCGGCGAACTCGCCGGCGTCGGCTGCTTGGTCGATTCCTGCCGCACCTGTTCGAATTGCAAGGACGGACTGGAACAATATTGCGAGAACGGCTTCACGGGTACCTATAACAGCCCCGACGCCCATCTCGGCGGCATGACGCAGGGCGGCTATTCCTCCCATGTCGTCGTCGACCAGGACTTCGTGCTGCACCTGCCCGAGAATCTCGACCTCGCCGCCATCGCTCCGCTGCTCTGCGCCGGCATCACCACCTATTCGCCGCTGCGCCACTGGAAGGTGGGCCCGGGCCAGAAGGTCGGCGTCGTCGGTCTCGGCGGTCTCGGCCATATGGGCGTGAAGCTCGCCCATGCCATGGGCGCCCGTGTCGTGCTGTTCACCACGTCGCCCGGCAAGAGCGAGGACGCCAAGCGCCTCGGCGCCGACGAGGTCGTGGTCTCGAAGAATGCCGAGGAAATGGCAGCGCATGCCACCAGCTTCGACTTCATCCTCGACACGGTGGCAGCCGATCACGACGTCAACGCCTATCTTGGGCTGCTCAAGCGCGATGGCACCATGGTGCAGGTCGGCGCGCCTGAAAAGCCGCTGGCGGTCTCTGCCTTCAGCGTGATCTTCAAGCGCCGCAACTTCGCCGGCTCCTTGATCGGCGGCATCGCCGAGACGCAGGAGATGCTCGACTTCTGCGGCGAGAAGAACATCGTCTCCGATATCGAGATCATTCCGATCCAAAAGATCGAGGAGGCCTATGCACGCATGCTCAAGAGCGATGTGAAGTATCGCTTTGTCATTGACATGGCGAGCCTGCCGGAAGCGGCCTGATCTGCCGGGAGAGCGCACGTCACGACGACACTCACTTGAGTGTCGGACGATCCGCTCTTGAACCGTGATGTTCCCGATGGGGCTCGACTGTGGACAACGGTTGAGCCCCTTTCTTCACCCGCGGCGGTTCAAGAGCCAGCAAGGATGCCCATGGGCGTTAACTTTGTGGAAAAAGGCGCAGGGAACGCGGAGTGGCGATCTCCGATCGCCATCTTCTTCACCGCAAGCACACCGTTTCCAACATTGGCGATCAGAGATCGTCACTCCAAGCCAGTGCGCTCCCACGCAAAGTCAGCGCCCATGGACGGGGACGTCCGCGCTACCGGCCACAGCCCAACGTTCCCTCTGTGTATCCTGGCCGATCAGCGCCAGGCCATAGGCGATCGACTCGAACTGGTCGGTGGAAACCAGCCGCTCCTCGCCGAAACGCTCGATGAAGAGCCTGCGGATCGCCGGCACGAAGGAGGTGCCGCCGGTGAGGAAGACGCGGTCGATGTCCCCACCTTCCACTCGGGCCCGTTGCAGCGCTTCATCGAGCGTCCCTGCGATCTTCGCCACACCAGGGGCGATCCAGCGCTCGAAGCTTTCGCGCTTGAGCTTGCCCTCGATGGCGATGTCGCCACCCTTGAAGGAGAAGCGGGCTTCCTCCTCGCTGGAAAGGGCGATCTTGGTTCGCGACACCGCGCTATAGAGCGAGAATCCCATGTCGAACTCGATGATCTCGATGAATTTCTTGAGCTTGTCTGGCTCCACTGCAGATTTCAGGAGGTCCTGCAAACCGTTGAGATCGCCATTGGTTTTCATCATGGCAAGTTGGTGCCAGCGCGCGAGGTTGGCATAATAGTGGTTGGGGATTGACAGTTCCTTGTCGAAGGAGCGGAAGTGTCCGCCCTTGCCCAGGCGCGGGGCGACGATGCGATCCACAATGCAATAATCGAAGGCGTCCCCCGCGATGCCGATGCCGGCATGGCCGAGCGGCTCGGCGCGGAACTGGCCGGCCACCTGTTCGAAGCGCATCACCGAGAAATCGCTGGTGCCGCCGCCGAAATCGGCGACCAGCACGGTCGAGTCGCGTTCGAGATGGCGGGCGTAGAAGAAGGCGGCGCCCACGGGCTCGTAGACATAGGCGGGGTTCTTCACACCAAGGCGCTCGAACGCCGTGCGGTAGCGCTGCATCGCCAGTGCATCATCCGGCCGCCGGCCGGCAAAGGTCACGGGCCGGCCGATGACGATGTTGGAGGCCGTCAGGTCGAGCCGGCCGTCGGCATGCTTGACCAAGGTACGCAGGAATTTGGCGAGCAGATCCTCGAAGCGATACGGCTCGCGCAGGATGCGCGTCTCCTGGAAGGTAGCGCTGGCAGCGAAGGTCTTGAAGGACTGAATGAAGCGCAGCGCCGAGCTGCCATCGAGGAACTGGTCGATGGCCCACGGGCCGCCTTCGACCCGCGTTGTGAGCGAGCCGCCCCTGCGTTCGTCCCAGAAGCACAGGGCGGTGACGAAGCCCTGCAGCGTCTGGCCGTCATGGTCGAAGGTCAGGACCTCGGCGCGGCCATCCGCATACGCGAAGGCGACCACCGTGTTGCTGGTGCCGAAATCAATGCCGATGGAAAGCGGCGCGTTCTGCCCGCGCGTGTGCGAGGTGTCCGGCATGGCTGAACCTGAGATTGGGAAGGGCCGGGGGCAATAGCCGAGTTGGGAGGAGAAAGCTAGGGGTTTTTGGTTGCTGGGGGGCTTCAAGGGAAGCTGAAGTTGCCGTCAGCAGGCTGGCCCGGGAAGGACGAAACGCGCAAAATTGGGAGACGGGTCTTCAGACCCGGCTTTTGGAAGCGTCGCATTCGCAGGCAAAGCAAGAGCCGGGTCTGAAGACCCGCCCCCAAAAGTTTCACTTCACAGCCCTCACTCATTTGTCAGACTTGTCAGCATCCATGCGCTCGCTACGATGAACGAAACAGGCAAGGGAGGACGGAATGGAGTTCGCCGGCGAACGCATTGTCGTCACGGGAGCGACCAAGGGGATCGGCCGGGCTACCGCGCAACTGCTGGCGGAGAGGGGTGCCAAGGTCGTTGCCATCGGCCGCAGCAAGGAAGATCTCGCCAGCCTGGCTGCCGAGATCGATGCCGAGACGCATTCTGTCGACCTTGCCGATCCCGAGGCGGTGAGGGTGGTTGCCAAGGCCATCCAGCCGATCGACCGCCTCGTCAACAATGCCGGCACGACGAGCCTCGAACCTTTTCTGGAGACCAGCGTCGCCGCCATCCAGGAACTGATGGCGGTCAATGTGATCGCCGCCATGATCTTCGGGCAGGAGACGGCGAAAAGCATGATCGCTCGCGGCAAGAAGGGCGCCATCGTCAATGTATCCAGCATTTCCTCTTCTCTCGGCTTTGCCGATCATGCGGCCTACTGCGCCAGCAAGGGCGCGCTCGACAGTCTCACCACCGTGATGGCCAACGAACTCGGGCGACAGGGTATTCGCGTCAACGCTGTCTGCCCCACCATCGTGCTGACGCCGATGGCGGTGAAGGCCTGGAGCGATCCTGCCAAGGCCGATCCGATGTTGAAGCGCATTCCGCTCGGGCGCTTCTTCGAGCCGGTCGAATGCGCCGAGACCATCGCCTTCCTGCTCAGCGACAAGGCCTCGATGGTGAATGGCGTGACCATGCCCGTCGATGGCGGTTTCTTGATTAATTGATTGGCATCGCCGGCTTGCGCGCGTCATGGTGCCCGCGCGCCAGCACCCCGGCCGGCACATCATTCGAGTATTGTTGATGGCTGATTGGAATCCCTCCCTTTACCTGCGTTTCGAGGACGAGCGTACCCGCCCCGCCCACGACCTTCTCGGCCGCGTCCCCCTTGACGACGTTGCCCATGCGGTGGACCTCGGCTGCGGCCCTGGCAATTCCACGCAATTGCTGACGGAACGCTGGCCCGGTGCCGACGTGCTCGGCATTGATACGTCGGACAACATGATCGAGGATGCCCGCAAGCGTCTGCCGTCTGCCCGTTTTGAGAAGGGCGATGCCGCGCATTGGCATGCCGACAAGGCACCCGACCTGATCTTCGCCAATGCGGTGATGCAATGGGTGCCGGGCCATGCCGCGCTGCTGACGCGCCTGCTCGCACAGGCCGCGCCGGGCGGCGTCCTTGCCGTGCAGATGCCCGATAATCTGGAAGAGCCCTCACACCGCCTGATGCGCGAGACCGCCATCCTCGGCCCGTGGGCGGCCAAGATCGCGGAAGGTGGGCGCATTCGCGAGCGCATCCTGCCGGCCGAGGATTACTACAACCTGTTCGCCGGCCAGGCCTCGTCCATCGATATCTGGCGCACCACCTATTTCCATGTGCTCGACGATGCGGCGGCAATCGTCTCCTGGGTACGGGCGACGGGCCTGCGGGCCTATCTTGACCTGCTCGATCCCGAGGAGCAGCCGCATTATCTCGAGGACTATACCGCCCGCATCGCCCACGCCTATCCGCCGCGCAGCGACGGCAGGGTGGTGCTGGCCTTCCCTCGCATCTTCATCGTGGTGAAGAGGTAATTTCCTGGGATCGCAGGCATCCCTGCCTGCTCTTCCTTTCTGTAGGCGCATCGTTTCCAAGAGCAGGCAGGGATGTCTGCGATCCCAGGAATATCAATTACTTGGAGGAATATTGTGAAGAACGTTCTCTGCTTCGGGGATTCCAACACCTTTGGCACGCCCCCGATGAGCGGGCCTGGCGACGAGCGCCGCTTCGACGCCAAGACGCGCTGGCCCGGTGTGATGCGCAAGATCCTCGGCCATTCCTGGCATGTCATCGAGGAGGGGCTGCCTGGCCGCACCACCATCCGCGATGACCTCATCGAAGGCACCTTCAAGAACGGCCGGCGATATCTCGCCGCCTGCCTCGAGAGCCACCGGCCACTCGACGTCATCGTGCTCGGCCTCGGGACCAATGACCTGAAGGCACGCTTCGGCGCTCCGCCCGAGGATGTCGCCGCCGGCATCGATATCCTCGCCAGCATCGTCAAGGCTACGCCCAATCTCGGCGCACCGCCGGCAAAGCTCCTGATCGTCGGGCCGCCGCCGATCCGGTTGGTCGGTTTCCTAGGCGCCATGTTTGCCGGCGGCGTTGAAAAATCCATGGCCCTGCCGCCGCTCTACGAAGCCATCGCTCATAAGCACGGCGCCGACTTCCTGGACGCCGGCAAACTCGTCGCGGTCAGCCCGGTAGACGGCATCCATTATGATGAGGAAGCCCATCGCATTCTCGGCGAGGCCACCGCGGCCAGGGTGCAGGAGATGGCAGGGGAGAAGACGATTTCAGTCTGACGTCCTGGCGCGCGCCTCCCGTAGCGTAATTCGAAAGGGATAGGAGTTCCCTGCAAAAGACAGGTGACAAAGTTCGTTTGCGCGACTATATGCACGCCATGACCTTTGCATCCGCGCCCACCTTTTACTGGTATTTTGGCTTTCGCAGGCCGCTGGCGGAGGTAGGGGTGCGCTCGATCTGAAGATTGCAGCAAATCAGACCCGAACAACCGCCAGCCCATCTGGCGGTTTTTTTGTGCCGCCGGCTGGGACCCAACTCTCTCCAAGAACATCTTTTGGAATCCAGGCCAAGGAACTGACCCCATGTTAAGCACCACCGACGATCTTCGTATTCGTGAAATCAAGGCATTGACCACGCCTTCTGTCGTGATGGGCGAGCATCCGCGCACGCTGGAAGCCACGCGCACCGTCACCGAATCGCGCGCCGTCTTCCACAATATCCTGCGCGGCAGCGACGACCGTCTCGCGGTGGTGATCGGTCCTTGCTCGATCCATGATCCGGTGGCCGCCCTCGACTACGCCAACCGTCTGGTGAAGCTGCGCCAGCGCCTGGGTTCCTCGCTGGAAATCATCATGCGGGTCTATTTCGAGAAGCCCCGCACCACGGTGGGCTGGAAGGGCCTGATCAACGATCCCGACCTCGACGGTTCGTTCCAGATCGACAAGGGCCTGCGGATCGCTCGCAAGGTGCTGCTGGACGTCAACAATCTCGGCCTGCCGGCGGCCTGCGAATTCCTGGACATGACCACGCCGCAATATATCGCCGATCTCGTCGCCTGGGGTGCCATCGGCGCGCGCACAACGGAGAGCCAGATCCATCGCGAACTTGCTTCGGGCCTGAGCTGTCCGGTCGGCTTCAAGAACGGCACCGACGGCAACGTGCGCATCGCCGTGGATGCCGTTAAGTCCGCCTCGCAACCGCATCATTTCATGGCGGTGACCAAGGACGGCCAGTCCGCCATCGCCTCGACCACCGGCAATGAGGACTGCCACATCATCCTGCGGGGCGGTCGGACGCCGAACTACGGTGCCGCCAGCGTCGAGGCGGCTTGTGCCGATATTGCCAAATCCGGCCTCCCGCCGCTGGTGATGATCGATGCCAGCCATGCCAACTCTTCGAAGAAGCCCGAGAACCAGCCACTGGTGGTCGAGGACATTGCCGGGCAGGTGGCTGCGGGCGACAACCGCATCATCGGCGTGATGGTGGAGAGCAACCTCGTGGCCGGCCGCCAGGACCAGGTGCCGGGCAAGCCGCTCATCTATGGCCAGAGCATCACCGATGGCTGCATCGACTGGGATACGACGGTGGTGGTGCTCGAGCGCCTGGCGCTCTCGGTCGAGCAGCGCCGAATCGCCAATCGCGCGGCGGTGAAGGTGGGCGCGTAACCTGGGAGCGCGGACGTCCCGTCCGCTCTTGAACCTCGACTTTCGTAGGAAAGGCGGAGTGCCGGTGATAGGCGCTCCGCGTTTTCTTTTCAGATTGCGTTTCCAAGAGCCGGCTGGAAGGCCGGCGGTCCCGGTCTTGCAATTCCCGGCAACCCATGGATTGCTGGCTCTCCAGACCGGAGCCCTCCCATGTCCCTCGATCACTGGCTTGCCTTCGCCGCTGCCTCGGCCGTCCTCCTCGCCATTCCCGGGCCGACGATCCTGCTGGTGATCTCTTACGCTCTCGGCCATGGCCGCCGCTCGGCGGGGGCGACGGTGGCGGGCGTGGCTCTCGGCGATTTCACCGCCATGACCGCCTCGATGCTCGGCCTCGGCGCCTTGCTTGCGACATCGGCCGCAGTGTTCACCGTGTTGAAATGGATCGGCGCGGCCTACCTCATCTATCTCGGCATCAGGCTCTGGCGCTCGCCGGTATCGGCGCCGCTGGACGGCGAAGCGACCGAGCCACCGGGCCAGCCGGTCCGCATCTTCCTGCATGCCTATGTGGTGACGGCGCTCAACCCCAAAAGCATCATCTTCTTCGTGGCCTTCCTGCCGCAATTTCTTGATACTGCGCGTCCGATCGCCCTGCAGATGGTGATCTTTGAGGTGACTTTCCTTATCCTCGCGACGCTCAACGCCAGCACTTATGCGCTGATGGCGGCGATGGCGCGCTCCACCATCCGCAAGCCGCGCATCCAGAGCCTGGTAAATCGCACGGGCGGAAGCCTGATGATCGGCGCGGGTTTGCTTGCCATGGGCTGGAAGAAGGCCGCGTGACCGAGACAGGGATCATCGCGAAGGGAGATTTATGTCCGAGCAGGCCCAGTACACCATTCCCGGCATCGTCATCGTGCCCGCTATCAAGCGCAAGGGCCGGGTGGCCGCGCTCGGCCTTGCCGAAGGCGAGGCCATTGGCGCCGAGCGCTTGTCCGTCCTCGAACTCACCCATGAGGGCATCCCGGGCGACCGTCATGCCGGCTTCCTGCGTCCCGCCGATGTGCGCGTCCCCTGGTTCAAGCGCGGCGAGGCCATCCAGAATGAGCGCCAGGTCTCGATCGTCTCGATGGAGGAACTCGCCATCATTGCCGCCAATCTCGGCATCGAAAGGGTAGAGCCCGAGTGGCTGGGTGCCAATCTCGCGGTGGAGGGGCTGCCAGATTTCTCCTTCATTCCGCGTGGCACAAGGCTGTTCTTCCCCTCCGGCGCTGTGCTGGCGGTGACGGACCAGAACGCGCCCTGCCGAATCGCGGGGGCTGAGGTCGAGCGCAACCTATCGGGATCCGACGGGCTGGCGCTGCGCTTCGCCGCCGCTGCCAAGCGCCTGCGCGGGGTGGTCGCCTATGTGGACAGGCCCGGGATCATCGCGTCGGGCGAGGAATTCAGCGTTCGCGTGCCGGAGCAATGGGTCTGGCGGGGGTGATTCCCCTGGAGGGCCTGCGGACCCGGTATTTCCGCCAAAAGTCGCCATCGCACATACCATCGTCGGTTCTGAAACAAAAATCTTGCGCATTTTCGGAAATCACATAAACATATCTTTATGTGAGAGGCGAAAGCAAGCGGATGGTGACTCCAGCTCCCTTCGAAACAGTATTGGGTGCGCTCAAGGCGGCGGGTGAACCGACACGCCTGCGGCTGCTCGCCATCCTGGCGGAGGGGGAGCTTAACGTCACCGACCTCACCGAAATCCTCGGCCAGTCGCAGCCGCGCATCTCGCGACATCTCAAGCTTCTGGTGGAAGCCGGCCTGGTCGAGCGTATCCGCGAGGGGGCCTGGGCCTTCTTCCGTCTCGCAGAGGGCACGTTGAAATCAGAGCTCTTCGCCCAGATCCTGGCGGGACTCGACCGCAGCGACCGCATCCTCGCCCGCGACCGTTCGCGCCTTGTCGAGGTGCGCAGCACTCGCGCCGCCGTCGCCGCCGATTATTTCCGCGCCCACGCAGGCGACTGGGATCGCATCCGCGCCTTGCACGCCTCGGACGAGGCGGTCGAAGCGGCGCTCAAGCGGGTGGTGGGCACGCAGCGCGTCAACGCCTTTCTCGACATCGGCACCGGCACCGGCCGCATGCTCGAACTCTTCGCCCCGCTGGCCACGCGCGCCGTCGGCATTGATGCGAGCGCCGAAATGCTGGTGATCGCCCGCGCCAATCTCGAGCGCAACGGCATCCGCAACGCGGTGGTGCGCCAGGGCGATCTCTTCGCTCTCTCCGTGGAGCCGGGGGCCTATGATCTCATCATCGTCCACCAGGTGCTGCATTATCTCGACGATGGTGCCCGGGCGCTGCGCGAGATCGCCCGTGCACTACGGCCGGGCGGGCGGCTGGTGATCGTCGACTTCTCGCCGCATGAGCTCGAATTCATGCGCGAGGACTTCGCCCATCGCCGGCTCGGCTTTGCCCGCGAGACCATCGAACACTGGTTCGAGGCAGCGCATCTGCAGCCGGAGGATTGGCGCGAGGTGGAGGCGGGCGAGGGGCCTGCCAGCCTCACGGTTTCGATCTGGACCGGGCGTGATCCGCGTCGGGTCTCCGACAGAATTTCTCTTGGTCAGGAGGTGGCGTGATGGCCGGCCATGCATTGCCCTCACGCGGCGGTATCCACGTTTCCTTCGAATTCTTTCCGCCCAAGAATAACGAGATGGAAGCCACGTTGTGGGAAGCGGTGGAGCGGCTTGCCCCGCTCGACCCGCTGTTTGCCTCCGTCACCTATGGCGCGGGCGGCACCACGCGCGAGCGCACGCATGACACTGTCTCCCGCATGGTGCGCGAGACCGATATCCGTCCGGCGGCGCATCTCACCTGCGTGGGCGCAACGCGTGAGGCTGTCGACGACGTGATCCGCTCCTACATCGAGGCTGGCGTGCGACACATCGTGGCCCTGCGCGGCGATCCACCGGCGGGTGTCGGCGCGCGTTACGAGCCCTATCCGGGCGGCTATGCCAGCTCGGCCGACCTCGTCGCCGGCATCAAGTCGCTCGGCGATTTCGAGGTTTCCGTCTCGGCCTATCCCGAAAAGCATCCGGAAAGCCCCTCGATTGCCTTCGATATCGACATTCTCAAGGCGAAGGTCGATGCCGGCGCCAATCGCGCCATCACTCAGTTCTTCTTCGATAACGAGCATTATCTGCGCTATGTCGACCGCGTCCGCGAGGCAGGCATCGACATTCCGATCGTGCCCGGCATCGTGCCGGTGCAGAACTTCAACCAGGTGAGGAGCTTTGCCGAGCGCGCCGGCACCAGCGTGCCCCGGCGCCTGGCAGAACGCTTCGAAGGGCTCGACGACGATGTCGCGACCCGTAAACTCGTGGCTGCGGCAGTGGCCGCCGAACAGGTTTTCGACCTGGTCGACCGCGGCGTCAGCGACTTCCATTTCTACACCATGAACAAGGCGGACCTAGTCTATGCGATCTGCCATCTCCTCGGCCTGAGGCCGAAGGTGGAGAAGGCCGCGGCGTGACGGTGCCGGTCTTCCTGTCACCGAATCACTACCGTCGGCTGGTGCCTGCCAGCGTAGGCGATCCTCGCTTCTGACCCACACTCGGCCGAAAGTCGGCCGGCCAATTCATTCGTGGCTGCCTCCAGATCACCCCAACCGTTGGCCTGCACCGTGATCAGCGCCCGCTTTGTCCCCGTCGTGATGGCCGAGCGCATGTCCTGGCGCCAGTTCCAGCGCCGGCACAGGACATGGCGGCTGTCTGCCAGTACCACTTCGCCGTCCTTCGGCGGGTCGTTCGGATCCTCGCCGGCCTCCGCGCCCATGTCGAGGAAACTGTCATCGGGTCGCGAGAAGCGGAAGGCCACGGGCGGGGCGATCTTGTCGAGGTCGTCGGCGCCGATGCAGAAGCCGTGCTCCAGCGACACGGCGTTGTAGATGTCGACGAAACTATTGATGGCGGGCAGGCTGTCGCCGGCCAGCACACGCTTGATCAGCCGCTCGACCGAGGAGCGGTAGCTGGTCTTCTTGATGCCGAAGCCTTTGTAGGCGCTACGCCAGGCCGCGACGCCGGGAATCGCCGAGAGCTCCATGCCGGCGTAGCGCTCTCGGCAGGCGCTCTCCCGCGAGACAATCCAGTTCGCCAGCGTTTGCGAACGGGCAGGCGTGATCGTCAACTCCTCTGCGACGATGACTGCAACGCGAAAGTCGGGAAAGTGCTCCGTGAGCTCAGCAATTGTGAGGTCCATGATCGATCGTTCGGTCAACTGACAGGGAAGCCAAAAAAGGGGCAAGAAGGGAAGGCAACCTAGCGGCATCGAACGTTCGACGGAAGACTCCCGGTGAGGTGAACGGTCCTTGCCTTGTAAGCGCCGACCGACCTGCTAAAGTCGATTGGCACGTGGCGACAAGCTTTTGTGTTGTTTGTCTTGTCACCGCTCCCAGAGTTCCTGAGGGGCGGTCAATTATCCCAGGGGCGCCATGGGAGAGCTGACTTCACCTGCCACAAGTTACGGCATCGAACCGGGGCTGCGGTTTGCCTTGTTGCTCGACGGCCGCGGCGGCTGTCGGCAGATCGGCTGGGCTGAGGCCTGCGCCTGGCGGCCCGAGCAGGGCATGATCTGGCTCCATTTGGAGCGCGACGATCCTGTTGCCGCCGAGTGGATCAACAACAAGGCGGGCTTCGATCCCGTGATCGCCGAGGCGCTGCTCGAGGAGGAGTCGCGGCCCCGGGTTGAGCCCGTGGATGACGGCCTGCTCATCATCCTTCGCGGGGTCTGCGCCACCTCGCCTGAGGAAGTGGAGGAAACGGACAGGCCCTCCGACATCGATCTCGTGCCGCTGCATTTGTGGGTGGACGGCGATCGCGTGATCTCGCTGCGCGACAAGGGTCACTACATGACGGCGCTGCGCGACATTCGCAAAGCACTGCACAAGGGCAAGGGACCGAACCATACCGGCGACCTCCTGGCCATGATCGGCGACAAGCTGGTGCGCGACCTCGAGCCGGTGCTCGACGGCATGGACGAGGAGGTCGACGAACTTGACGATCTGATCTTCAACGGCGAGGCCAGCGAGGTGCGCGAGCGGCTGAAACTGCTGCGCCGCCGCTCGGTGCAGTTGCGCCGCTATCTCGCCCCGCAGCGCGATGCCCTCAACCGCATGGAGCATGACGACGCCCCCTGGCTCTCCGAGCGCGACAAGCTGCGGCTGCGCGAGGTCACCGACAAGCTGATGCGCTTCATCGAATATCTCGACGCCATCCGCGACCGCACCACCATCCTGCATGACGACCTCGGCACCGTGATCAGCGAACGCATCGCCCGCAATTCGAACCGGCTCGCGGCCCTGGCTGCCCTGCTACTGCCGCCCAGCGTGATCGCAGGCCTGTTCGGCATGAATGTCGGGGGCATTCCGGGTGTGAACGACACCTGGGCCTTCGTCGTCATCGTCGTTGTGACGCTGTCCATTTCAGTGCTGACCCTGTGGGTGCTCAAGAGGGTCAATTGGCTCTGAAAGTGCGCGGCATCTGGTCTTTATCGCCTCCAGTGGATGGCGTAGAGCCGTAGGGTGTGCCGCGAATCTCGGTCGGCCACATCGCTTTCCGTCCTGCGGAGAATAGCTTCTTGCATCCCGACAGCTCCCTTGTCCGCCGTTGCGTCGCTTCGCCCAACCATGGCAAGCGCATCGGTACGGCAAGCCCGTCGATGCTGATCCTGCATTACACCGGCATGCCGGATGGGCAGGGCGCATTGGAGCGCTTGTCGGACGAAGCATCGCAGGTCTCCTGTCATTATTTCATCGGAGAGGACGGCGAGATCATCAAGATGGTGCCCGAGGCGCGGCGCGCCTGGCATGCTGGACTGTCGAACTGGGAGGGGATTTCCGACATCAATTCCCGTTCCATCGGCATCGAGATCGTCAATCCGGGACATGAATGGGGCTATCGCGATTTTCCGGTCGTGCAGATGGCCGCCGTTGGGGCGCTCTGCCGCGACATCGTCAGCCGGCGCGCCATCCTGCCCCAGCATGTCCTCGGCCATTCCGACATCGCCCCCTTGCGCAAGACCGATCCGGGCGAACGCTTCGATTGGGCGGGTCTCGCCGCTGAGGGCGTCGGCCTTCATGTGCCGCCCGTTCCGATCCGGGGAGGGCGCTTCTTTTCGCCCGGCGAGACCGGACAGCCGATCGAGGCCCTGCAGGCGATGTTCGCGCTCTATGGCTATGGCCTGCCGATCACAGGCGTCTACGACGAACTGACCGAGGCTGTGGTTACCGCTTTCCAGCGCCATTTCCGGCAGGAGCGCGTGGATGGCATTTGCGACGCCTCAACCATCGAGACGCTGCGCGATCTCATCGCGAGGCGGGGGTAGCAAACCCTTTCTTCGCGGCGCTGTGCTTCGATGCCGATCTGAAGATCGGCGCACCAAGCGCGCCCTTCCTCGGTGTGCCGGTCTTCAGACCGGCATGGAAGCATCGCCCTTCAACTGGCGGCCTCCTAACTCATCCTGTGCGTTTTCGCACATCGCGACTCGACGCCACCTCCTACACACAAACTCGCGAATGGTTCATTCCCCCCAAGACACACTCAGCCGGTGCTCTGCGCCGGCTTTTTCTTTGTTGACGTCCTGATGACATCGCGTCAGACAGGCGCGGCTAGCTGGCCGGGCGGCCGCTGTTCCAGGGCCTCGTGCTTCTGGGATGGAGGAAAGTCCGGGCTCCACGGAAATAGGGTGCCGGCTAACGGCCGGCGGGGGCGACCTCAGGGAAAGCGCCACAGAAAGCAAACCGCCCCGGCAGGGATTCATTTTTGAACTTGCCGGGGTAAGGGTGAAAGGGTGCGGTAAGAGCGCACCGCGCCTCTGGTAACAGAGGCGGCACGGCAAGCCCCACCCGGAGCAAGACCGAATAGGGACGGCCGCGGCGGCCTTCGGGCGCGCCGAAGCGCATTTCCGCGCTGCCGTCCGGGTTGGTTGCATCGAGGTTGCCTGTGAGGGCAGCCCCAGAAGAATGGCCGCCACGTTCGCGAAAGCGGGCCATACAGAACCCGGCTTACAGGCCAGCTAGCATTCTTCTTGTGAAATCAGCGGGCTCGATCCCCGGGCCGGTATTTGGTGCCGGGCCTCCCCCATTCTTGTTTTTGTCGTCAAATCCCGCCAGATTGCGCAGCAAATCGTCTTGGAATTCGGCAATGAGCATTATCTGGACCATCATCATCGGCTTCATCGTCGGCCTGATCGCCCGCTTTCTGTCGCCAGGACCGCATAATCCGAGTGGCTTCATCCTCACTACCGTGCTGGGTATCGTGGGCGCCGCCCTGGCGACCTGGCTCGGTCAGCAGATCGGCTGGTACAGCCCGGGCGACAGGGCCGGCTTCATCGGCGCCATCATCGGCTCGATCCTGGTGCTGATGATCTGGCGTGTCTTCGCCCGCAGCGCCTGAAGACGGGTTGCCGCGTGAGGGGGCTGTCCGAAGCAGCAATGGCCCGCCTCGATCCGGCCATTGCGGGCAGGCTCAGCCGGTCACGGCTTGTTGCATCGTGCCCGGTTCAGGGATTTTCGTCTTGGCGCGGCGCCGAAGTTCCAGGCTTTCCTGCAGATTGCCGTGGTAGGAATGGTAGCCGTGATGGTTAATGGTGGCTGTGGTATCCACCCACAATTCGCCGCCACACTCGCGCCAGCGGTCGCAGAAAGCATAGTCCTCGCCGATCGCCTGCCCGTCCACCACCGGGATGTTGAACAGCGGATAGAGACGATAGGGCACGTTGTGATACTGGTATCCGTCGCTCTTGAAGCGGTTGACCATCTTCTCGAGCATGTCGCGTCGGCACAGCATGGCGCCGGCACCGACTCGCAGCGCCCGCGCGAAGCCGTTGCGTATCTCGCCCAGGTGTGACTGGCCGCTGAGCACGGACGGATCCTCGAACACCACATTCCAGCGGACGGTGGAAGCGTGGAAGTCCTCGAGATCGCGGGCGAAGACCCTCGCCGCCTTCTCGTTGTCATAGCCCTTCGAGACATAGGGCGCCGCCGTGAAGGGCTGGTTGTGCATCTCGCTGAACTGCAGCATGCGCAGCACTGTTTTCGGATGAACCTCCATGTCCGAGTCGAGACAAAGAAGATGTGTGCAATTTCCACTTAGAAAGTAGCTGACGACTGCGTTCCTGGCATGCTCCAGATGAGGAATTCCCGATTGGCCGAGAAAGTCGACTTCGATCTTATTCTTTTTCAGCTCGAGAGTTATGCTTAAAAATGAACGAACTGCATCTATGTCTACATATCTGTTGCCACAGACGCAGGCAATGAGAACAGAGATTCTCTTCACCCGATAATCCTTTTCAATATGCGTTCTTTGGCTCTTTCGAACCCGGCAATGCGGTATCAATGAACAAGCAGATATCCGATTTTACGAGAGGCAGGAAGCTTATAATCCTCAACCATGGCGTTAGTTGACTCAATCATATGTATACTATTCGTATGGGGAGCGTTTAAGATGCAATAATTTAGATATGTCGATCAAATCCTGGACCTAAATTACTGAAAATAAGCCAAAAGATTCGCTCCTCATGGTATAAATATTTTATATTTGTGAGTTTCGACTCTGCCTCTATCACAAAATTGTGTTCGGCTTGGTTTGGTGGGTTCGGGACCTTAGGGGCGGCTTCACCTTCGCGTCCGGGCTGACGTTTTCCCTCCGAGAAAAGTGAGCATCCGGCCTCTGGCGCGGGTTTGGGCGCCGGGTATCGCAAGCCCAAAATTTATGCGGCGTGGTTATTGAAGGTCCACAACCATGCTGCATTTTTCTGCTAGTATCAAAAGAGGTAGATAGGTTGTGGAGTTACTGCATATGGTGAGTGCTATTACTCAATCGGACGTAATCTCTGAACGTCAGCTGGAGCAGTTCCGGCGCGACGGCTATATGATTATCAAGGCTGCCTTTACAAAAGATACTGCAAAGTCATGTGAGAATTTGATTCTCGAAATGCTGAAAAGCGAATATCAAGTCGACCCGAAAGTACCCTACAAAGCCAGGTTTGTCTTGAATAGACGTGCCAGCGTCGTTTTCGACAAGATGATTACATCAAAGCTTACCGCTGGACTGAATAAACTTTTCGGAAGAGATGGCTGGGATTCGACGCATTTCCGCAGCCATGGCGACTTCTTCATCACATTTCCGGGTTTTGTGAAGTCTTCGCAAAAGCCCTCGCCCCTTGTCGGTCGCTGGCATGTCGATCTCGGCCACCGCGCCGCAGAGGCCCATGACATCCATGACAGGAACTGTGCCTTCGTGCCCGCATTCCTGGTGACCGATTCCAGGCAGGACGGTGCCTGCACGCTTGTTGCCGCCGGCTCGCACCGGGTCGTCGCCCGCTTGCTGGGCTCGATGGACGAGCCCATCAGGCGCCAGGACATGGTGGCGTTCTGCGAAGGTTATATTTCTCGCAAGGAAGGGCAGGACAGCGTGGTGCAGTTGACCGGCGAGGCCGGCGACGTCGTGGTGATGCATCCTCTCCTGATGCATGCGGCCTCGGCCAACTGCCGCGACACGGTCCGCATCATGGCCAATACGGGTGTTGGCGGCATCGGCAGGCGTCAACTCGGAGCCAACGACTCTAATCGCTGCGTGGCGGATGAGGTTATCTGGCAGGAGATTAAATCGATCCGGCGCAAGCCTTCGGACGAACGCCTCCTGAAGGCAGCACTCTCCCTGAACCGTTATTTCTGGGCCTTGCGCTACCGGCTCTACGACAGGTGGAAACGCGAGGCGGAGACGCGGCGTGACAACAGGGAAGTCTCTTTCGACTGGCGTGTGTTGCCCTACCTTCTTCTGAAACCGGTCTGCACGTTGACGACATCGGCCATCGTCAGGATTGTCCGATGACGCCAACGCCGTGTGCGATGCTTGCCTTGCACGAACGCGCCTCATATTCCCACAACCTGGCGTCATGGTCTCCGGCAGCGCGTTGCTGTAAGCCTTGACGAGACGAGATCTGGATTCGGCCGGAAACGACGATGCGTATGAAGCGGATGCTCACCCTGGTCCTGGCCGTGGCGAGCGCTGCCATGTCATCGGCATTGTTGCCATCCACGTCCTGGGGCGCCAAGCCCTCCCCACCACCTCCCGATCCGAGCTTCCATTATGTCGACGACGCTGATGCCTATGGCAAATATGTCGCCTTCATCGCCACGCGGCAGGGCTCGGTCTTCTATTATTGCGCCGGCAGCGTTATCGACCGGCGCTTCATCCTGACGGCGGCGCATTGCGTCGCGCCGAGGGCGGGTGCGACGACCGTTTATTTCGGCACCGACATGCGGCGTTTCCTACGCGGGGGCAGGGGCATCCCGGCTGCGGATATCAGGACCAATCCGCGCTATTTCGACGATGCCGGCCCGGCTGAAAAGACCACGCTGTGGTGGCAGGACCAGCACGAGGCCGACCTTGCCGTGATCAAATTGTCGCGCGATATTCCCGACGGCTACAAGCCCGTCGCGCTCGACTACACCACCACGCACAAGACCGACGGCCATTTCTCGCGGATGATCTCGGGCTACAGCCTGGGCTACGGCGATATCATAACGCCCAAGGGCAAGAAGAAGCTCGACATCCGCCTCAAGCGCAAGGACCTCGGCGGCCTGCGTGTCTTCGAATATTCCAACATCCTGCTCGCGGCGCCCGAGAAGGCAGCCTATTCGGTGTGCAGCGGCGATTCTGGCGGCCCGATCATCCTGAGCGACGGTGCCGATACGCCGCGGCAGATCGGCGTGAACTCGCGCGCCGATCTCAAATGCCAGGGCAGTTCCGCACCGGCGCCGATCGCCGATTCCTATGACTGGATTCGCGATGCCATGATCGACCTCAAGGCGCCGAACCCGGTCCCCGCGCGCCCGGATTACGCCGGCGACTGCGTGGCGCGTGCCGCCAGCGTAAAGAGCGTCGACGGCAAGCGCTCGGTCGAGATCAGCATCACCAATAGCTGCACGGCCACGGTGCGCTGCATCGATGCCGGCTGGTACAAGGATGACAAGGGCCCGCGCACCTTGTTCAAGAACCCTGTCGATTTGAAATCAGGCGAGGTCTACGCCAAGGCGCTGGCAGGCGTGCAGACGGCTGCCGACGAAGTAGGGCTCACCACATGCTCGCGGGTGGAGGACAAGGGCGCGACGGTGAGCAAGGCGGGGCCATGAGGGCCGTGCGGTTTATTTCACCGCATGCTTGTCGAGAATCAACACGTCGATATTCCTGTCCGGCGTGTAGTTCATCTTCTTCAATTCATAGCGCGTGCTGCTCATCTTCTGCGCCCCGTCGGCGCAGAAGGAAACGAGGTTGTCGGGAAAGGCCTTGTCGATGGTGAGGTCGAAGCGACCGATCGGGCCGAGGCTGTCTTTCGCGATGGCATAGCCGAAATAGGTCTGCTGGGCCTTGAGATCGCCGGGCATCTCGCCGCCCTTCGCCTTGGCTTCGGCAATACGCTTGGTCAGGAGATCGGCGGCGCGCAGGAAGCCGTCATTGGTGCAGTACTTCTTCTGGTATTGTGCCAGCGATTCACCGGTGAGATTGGCCTTGTCGAAATAGACGCCCGATGCTGTGCCGACGCTGGGGGTGAAGCTGTGCTGAAGCAGCACTTCCTTCCTAGCCGGGAAAACCTGCTGGCGGGTGAAGGTCGAGCGCAGGGTCCAAAGCGGAGTGACGCTGTCGCCCTCGATGCTGGCATAGCCGGCGCCGGTGAGCTTGGCGCGATCCTCTGCGCCGAGCTGCCTAATGGCCGCCGCGGTGGCATCGCCGAACGGCATCAGCGGAACATTCAAGCCCTTGAGCAGGTCCGTGATCTCGGTTTCCTGGCCGCCGTCGGGAGTGAAAAAGGCATGCTGCTCCAGCGCCGCTTCCGCCTGCTGCCCATTAACTTTTGTCTGGAAGTTGAGGAAATTGGCGGAGCCGGCGCCGGGGATGGCGACTGCAAGGTCCTGTTCGCCGGCGATATCAGGCAGCGCAAAGGATACGGCGAGGGGAAGGTCCTTGTCGCCCTTGTTGTAGAAGCGGTAGGCGACGCGGATCTGTCTGGTCGAGAGGAAGACATCCTCGGCCCTCAGCTCGATCTGGTCGTTCTTGCCCAGAACCAGGCCGCCAGCATCGAGATTGGCCACGGAATCGTCCGCCAGGGCACCGCCGCAGGGCAGAGCGAGGGCAAGGCCGGCACTCAGAAGAAGCGCTTTTGCGGAAGTCGACATCGAGACCGAATCTCCACACCAGTGCGGTGAATTGGCGATTGTGCATGGCTTTGCGGGGCAACGAAAGTGGTAAGCGCAATGCCGCAAATCTGCGGTTTCACATTCCATCGATTTGCATAACGTTTGGGAAGTTCGGGCGGGATTTCATGAGGCCCGCGAACCGTTCATTAACCTTTCATCGGCGTTAATGGGATCGGAGAAATTCGCTCGATTTGCGGGCAAGTTCGTCCGCAATCCTGCTGTCCGAGAGTACGATGTCCGCACCTTCCATGCCCTCCAACGATGCTGCGCGGCATGTGCCGGTGATGCTCGCCGAGGTGCTGGAGGCCTTGGCGCCGCGCGCGGGCGAGCGCTTTATAGACGGCACCTACGGCGCTGGCGGCTACAGCAAGGCTATCCTCGATGCCGCGCCCGGTGTCCGCGTGCTTGCGATCGACCGCGATCGCACCGCCATAGCCAATGGCATGCCGCTCGTGGATGCCATGAAGGGACGGCTCACGCTGGTCGAGGACCGCTTTTCCAATCTCGACGAGCTCGCGCCGATGCTGGGCGAGGGCGGGGTGGACGGCGTAGTGCTCGACATTGGGGTCTCCTCCATGCAGCTCGACGAGGCCGAGCGCGGCTTTTCCTTTCGCCGTGACGGCCCTCTCGACATGCGCATGTCCGGCGAGGGACCTGATGCCGCCGACCTGGTGGCGACCTTGCCGGAAGAAACCTTGGCGCGCATCTTCTTCGTCCTCGGCGAGGAGCGCCGTGCCAATGCGCTGGCCCGCGCCATCGTCACAGACAGGGCTCGGGAACCCTTCACGCGCACCATGCAGCTCGCGGACCTTTGCGGGCGGGTGATCCGCTCCAAGCCTGGCGACATCCATCCGGCCACACGCGCCTTTCAGGCCCTGCGCATCGCCGTCAATGGTGAGCTCGACGAACTGGGCGAAGCCTTGCTTGCCGCCGAGCGCGCGCTGAAGGCCGGCGGGCGCCTTGTCATCGTTACCTTCCACTCGCTGGAAGACCGCATCGTCAAGATCTTCTTCGCCGACCGTACACGCAGCCAGGCGGGCGGCTCGCGCCACGCGCCTGTGACCGCGGTGCCGCCGGCAACCTTCATCCAGACCCATCGGGCCGCCATCGCCGCTTCCCCCGCCGAGGCGGAAGCCAATCCTCGCGCCCGTTCCGCCAAGCTGCGCTTTGCCATTCGCAGCGAGGCGCCAGCCCGCGACACCGGTACCAGCTTTCTCGGACTGCCTGACATGAAACTTCAATCCGGGAGGAGCCGGTGACGCGCATCCTCAATCTCATTCTGGTCGGCCTGCTGGTCGCTTCGGCGATAGGCGTCTATTCGATTAAATATGAGTCTACCCTTCAGGCTGAGAAGGTCGCCAAGCTCCGCCGCTCGATCGATGCCGAACGCCGCTCGATCGAAGCGCTTCGGGCCGAATGGGCCTATATGAGCCAGCCGGAGCGGGTGGGAGAGATGGCCAAGCGCCATCTCAACCTCGTGCCGATGAAGATTACTCAGGTCGTCACCCCCGCCGACCTGCCGGCGAAGGTGCAACAGGGCGATTTGATCGCCGAGAAACTCGAAGGTTTGGGCCTCGCCGGGCAGCCGCAAGTGACAGGATCGACGCAATGAGCCAAGGGACTTCGGGCGGCGAGACCTTGAGCGGCGAGACTCTCGTGGAAGATCACATCATGGGCACCGTCCCTGCTCCGGATGAGGTCATGCCCGAACCGGTTGCTGCGCCGGCGCGAGCCGCACCACCACGCCGCCGCATGACCAAGCTGCAGAAGAGCGCGAGCCGCATCATGCTGCTCGTGGCCGGCTTTGCCTGCATCTACGTGGCGATCTTTGCCCGCCTGACCCAGTTCGGTGCCGAGCCCGACCAGCAATTCGATGCGCGCCGTTCCGCCGCCGACCAACTCGCCGCAGCGCGCCCCGCCGTCCTCGATCGCAATGGCCGCATCCTCGCCACGGACGTGCAGGTGCCCTCCCTCTATGCCGAGCCGAAGAAGATCATTGATGTCGATGAGGCGACCGAACTTCTGACCGCCCAGCTGCCGGATCTCGATGCCCGCGAGCTGCGCGCCAAGCTCGCTTCCGGCAAGGGCTTCATCTGGCTGAAGCGCGAGATCACACCGGAGCAGCAGGCCTCGATCTACAAGCTTGGCCTGCCCGGCGTCGGCTTCATCATGGAGAACAAGCGGATTTATCCGAACGGCGCCACGTTGAGCCACGTGCTGGGCGCCGTGAACATCGACAACCAGGGCATTGCCGGCATCGAGAAATATATCGATTCCAAGCGAGGCCTCAGCGACTTGCAGGCGCTCGGCTACGCTTCCAATTCGGCTGACCTGAAGCCGGTGCAACTCTCCATCGACCTGCGTACCCAGGCCATCATGCGTGACGAGCTGGTGGACGGCATGGCGCATTTCCGCGCCAAGGCGGCTGCCGGCGCCATCATGGACGTGAACACCGGCGAGATGCTCTCCCTGGTGTCGCTGCCTGATTTCGATCCGAACAATCCGGCCGACGCGCTTGATCCCAACAAGATCAACCGCATCAATGTCGGCACGTACGAGATGGGCTCGACCTTCAAGGCTCTCACCCTGGCCGAAGGCATCGAATCCGGCAAGTTCACCACCAACTCCATCCTGGATGCGGTGCATCCGCTGCATTTCGGCCGCTTCACCATCACCGACTACCACGCCACCTACTCGATGCTCAGCCTGCCGCAGGTGTTCGTGCATTCGTCCAACCTCGGCGCCGCCAAGATCGCGCTGTCGCTCGGTACAGATGCGCAGAAAGCCTTCCTCACCATGATGGGGCAGACCTCTCGCCTCGTCACGGAGCTGCCGGAAAATGCCATGCCCCTCGTGCCGCGCCGCTGGAGTGAGGTGAGCACGGCCACGATCTCCTTCGGCCACGGCATCGCCGTCGCTCCGCTGCAGGCGCTGATGGCGGTGGGCGCGATGATGAATGGCGGCCATCTCATCAAGCCTACCTTCCTGGTGCGCAACGAGGAGGCCGCTTTGGCGTCCTCGATCCAGGTGCTCAAGCCGCATACCTCGGACGTGATGCGCTATGTGCTGCGCCTCAACGCCACCGATCCGAAGGGCTCGGCGAAATTCGCCGACCGGCCCGGCCTGCAGGTCGGCGGCAAGACGGGTACCGCCGAAAAGCTCGTCGGTGGCCGCTATGCCAAGGACAAGCTCCACAACTTCACGACGTTCATGGCGGTGTTTCCGTTCGACAAGCCAAAATATCTGGTGCTGGTGATCTATGACGAGCCCCAGCCCGTGCCGGAAAGCTATGGCTACACGACGGCGGCGTGGAACGGCGGCGTCACCACCGGCAAGATCCTGGAGCGCGTTGCCCCGTTGCTCGGTGTGAAGCCGCGCTTCTACGATGTGCCAAACTCCGTACCTCCGCTCTACGCGCCGAAGGACCAGGCCCTGAACATGGCCTGGCTCACCGCCCATTGAGGCGCGTGGCCGGCAAGAAGGTGGTGGTCATGGCCGCTGCGCCACAGCCCGGTCATGGAAAGGTTCCATTGCCGGGTTTCCGTCTATAGAAGACGCCCGCTGAATCTTGCTTACCGAACACCTCATGACCAAGACCTCCCATGACTAAGACTCTTGCCGACATCGCGCCAAAAGGCACCCTCGATCCGGGCTTTGCCGGGATCGCCGTCGCCGGCATCACGGCGGATTCGCGCCAAGTGAAACCCGGCTTCGTTTTCGTGGCGATTCCCGGCACCAAGAGCGACGGGCTGGATTATGTGCCGCAAGCCCTTGCCTCCGGCGCGGTCGCGGTGGCGGCAGAACGGAGGCTCGAGCTAGGGGGGCAGGTAGCCGGCCTCCGGGTGGCGAACGCCCGCAAGGCCCTCAGCGAGATCGCGGCGGCCTTCTATGACCGCCAGCCCGCTACCATCACCGCTGTGACGGGCACCAGCGGCAAGACTTCGGTCGCCGCCTTCGTGCGCCAGATCTGGGAACGTCTCGGCCATCAGGCCGCCTATATCGGCACGATCGGCATGGTGACGCCGTGGGGCGAGACCTATGGCTCTCTGACCACGCCCGATCCGGTCGAACTGCACCGCCTGATCGACGAACTTGCCGGCAAGGGCATCACGCATCTGGCCATGGAGGCCTCCTCGCACGGGCTCGACCAGTACCGGCTCGACGGTGTCAGGCTGGCCGCCGGCGCCTTCACCAACCTGTCGCGGGACCATCTCGACTACCACCCCACGGTCGAGGCGTATCTGGAGGCCAAGCTCCGTCTCTTCCGCGAGTTACTGCCGCGCGGCGCCGGCGCTGTAGTTTCGGCCGACCATGCCGAAGCCCAGGCAGTGATCGCAGCCGCGCAGGCGAGAGGGCTCGTCCTCATCACGGTCGGTGAGGCGGGTGACGGCATCAAGCTGCTGTCCAACCGGATCGATGGTTTCACCCAGCATCTGACGCTGGAGCATCGCGGGCGCTCCTATGCCGTGAACTTGCCGCTCGCCGGCCGTTTCCAGGTCGAGAACGCCCTGGTGGCGGCAGGCCTGTGCATCGCCACGGGCGGGGATCCCGCCGCGGTCTTCGCTGCGCTGGAACAGCTGCATGGTGCCAAGGGGCGGCTCGACCTGGTCGGCACCGTGGAAGGAGCGCCTGTTCTGGTCGACTATGCCCACAAGCCGGATGCGCTCGAAAAGGCACTGGAAGCCCTGAAGCCCTTCGCTAAGCGCGAACTCGTGGTGATCTTCGGATGCGGCGGCGACCGGGATCCCGGTAAGCGCCCGATGATGGGCGAGATCGCAACCCGCCTCGCCGACAAGGTCATCGTCACCGACGACAATCCGCGCAGCGAGGATCCTGCCACAATCCGCGCTGCCGTGCTCGCCGCCGCACCCGGCGCCATCGAGATCGGCGACCGCCGCCTCGCCATCGAGACCGCAGTCGCCGAACTCGGTCACGGCGATGTCTTGCTTATTGCCGGAAAGGGCCATGAGCCCGGCCAGATCGTCGGCAAGACCGTCCTGCCTTTTTCCGATCACGAGGTGGCGCGCGAGGCCATCGCGCGCCGCACGGCGTGAAGCCGACCTGTATTGGGGGGCTGGTCTTCAGACCCGGCCTCCTTGGAATGTCCCGCCTCTGGATAAGCTCGGCCGGGTCTGAAGACCCGCCCCCCAAAGGTGCGGCTTGGTGTAACGTCGCTCCTGCGAGCGGCCTGATTCGGCCAGGCGTGGCCGAAGGTTTGAGAGGGTTTCCATGTTCTATCTGCTGAGCCGCTTCAGCGAACATTTCGAGGTCCTCAACGTTTTTCGCTACATAACCTTCCGCACCGGCGGGGCGATTGCGACGGCATTGCTCTTCGTCTTCTTCTTCGGACCCTGGACGATCTCCTGGCTGCGCCTGAAGCAGGGCAAGGGCCAGCCGATCCGTGTCGACGGCCCGCAGTCGCATCTCTCCAAGCGCGGCACGCCGACCATGGGCGGGCTGATGATCCTGTCCGGCCTGACGGTCTCGGTGCTGCTCTGGGGCAACCTCGCCAATCCCTATGTCTGGATGGTGCTGCTCGTCACACTCGGCTTCGGGGCCATCGGCTTCTATGACGACTATCTGAAGGTGACCAAGCAGAGCCACAAGGGCTTCTCGGGCCGATCGCGACTCTCGTTCGAGTTCGCCATAGCGGCGATCGCGGTGATCGTCATGGCGGAAGTGGGCGGAGCACGCTTTTTCGGCTTCCTGTGGGGCGGCGGCGAGGCGATCCCCCAGGCGACCTCGCTGGCGTTTCCCTTCCTCAAGGAACTTCTTGTCAACCTCTCCTACTTCTTTGTTGTCTTTGGTGCTTTCATCATCGTGGGCTTCGGCAATGCGGTTAATCTCACCGATGGTCTCGACGGCCTTGCCATCGTGCCGGTGATGGTGGCGGCGGGCAGCTTCGGCTTCATCGCCTATCTCGCCGGCAACGCGGTGTTCTCCAGCTACCTGCAGATCCATTTCGTGCCCGGCACCGGCGAGTTGGCGGTGATCTGCGGCGCCATGATCGGATCGGGCCTCGGCTTCCTGTGGTTCAATGCCCCGCCCGCCCAGATCTTCATGGGCGACACGGGCTCGCTCGCTCTTGGCGGCATGCTGGGCTCGATCGCGGTTGCGACGAAGCATGAGATCGTGCTGCTGATCGTCGGAGGCCTGTTCGTGGCCGAGACGCTCTCGGTGATCATCCAGGTGATCTCTTTCCGCTATACTGGCAAGCGCGTCTTCAAGATGGCGCCGATCCACCACCATTTCGAGCAATTGGGGTGGAGCGAGCCGCAGGTCGTCATTCGCTTCTGGATCATCGCCATCGTGCTCGCGCTGCTCGGCCTCGGCACGCTGAAGCTGAGGTAGGCATGACCCCGGTGACCTGTTTCGGCGACCGTATGGTTGCCGTGTTCGGCCTTGGCGGCTCAGGGCTCGCCACGGCATTGGCTTTGGCCGCGGGTGGCGCGCGGCCGGTTGTCTGGGACGATGGCGAAGCCGGGCGCAACGCGGCGGCCGGCAAGGGGTTGTCGGTTAGAAATCTCGCCGAGATCGATTGGACCTCCGTCGCAGCTCTAGTCCTTTCTCCCGGCGTGCCGCTCACCCATCCGGAGCCGCACTGGACGGTAAAGCTCGCTGCCAGCCACGGCGTCGAAGTGATCGGCGATATCGAGCTTTTCGTGCGCCAACGTCGCCTGCAGGCGCCGGGCTCGCCCTTCGTCGCCATTACCGGCACCAATGGCAAATCGACCACGACGGCGCTGATTGCCCATCTCTTCACGGCTGCGGGCCACGACACCCAGCTCGGAGGCAACATCGGCACGGCGATCCTGTCGCTCGAGCCGCCGGCGCCGGATCGCGTGAATGTCATCGAGTGCTCGTCCTACCAGATCGATCTCGCGCCGAGCCTCGATCCTTCCGTCGGCATCCTGCTCAACGTCACCGAGGACCACCTCGACCGCCATGGCACGCTGGAGCATTACGCCGAGGTGAAGGCGCGCCTGGTCCGGGGGGCCAAGACGGTTGTCGTCGGCGTCGATGATCCCTGGTGCGCCGCCATCGCCGACGACATCGAACGCATGGGCGGCAAGCCTGTCCGCATCTCAGTGGAGAAGGTCCTGGTCGATGGTGTCTATGCCATTGGCGAGACACTTTATTCCGCGCAGGCTGGCCCGGCCGTCGAGGTTGCCTCCCTGGCCGGCATCGGCTCCCTCCGTGGCGCGCACAACGCGCAGAACGCCTGCGCGGCGTTCGCGGCCGCGTACGCCCAAGGCCTCAGCCTCGACCAGATCCAGGCCGGAATGCGCAGCTTCCCCGGTCTTGCCCACCGCATGGAGCAGGTGGGCCGGCTCGGGCCGGTGCTGTTCGTCAACGACTCCAAGGCCACCAATGCCGATGCTGCCGCGAAGGCGCTCTCCTCCTTCGAGACCATGTACTGGATCGCCGGCGGCAAGCCGAAGACCGGGGGCATCGTCTCGCTGGCCGAGTATTTCCCGAAGATCCGCAAAGCCTATCTGATCGGGGAGGCGGCGGAGGAATTCGCGGAGACGCTGGATGGGCATGTCCCGTTTGTGCTCGCGGAGACCATCGATAAGGCCGTCCCGCTCGCCGCCGCCGATGCCGCCGCCTCCGGTCTTGCCGAACCGGTGGTGCTGCTCTCGCCGGCCTGTGCTTCCCTCGACCAGTTCCGTAATTTCGAGGAACGGGGCAAGGCCTTCAGCGCTGCCGTGCTGGCCCTGCCGGGTATTGGGAAGGTCTGACTGCGGCTGCCGAGGCTGCGCGTCGAAGAGTAGCGGGGTGGCTACATCGCCGGTGCGGTTGCGGGCGTCGGCGCACAGGAAGCCCTCGTGGATGCGAACTGAGTGTGCGGTGGGGTTCGCAATCGGCTTCACGCGATCGGCGGTAGGCGTTGCGCCAACAGTAGGAGTCTAGCCGAAACGGGCTACCAGAAAGTCGATGGCGCTGCGCAGCATGGCCGTCGGCCGGCGGTCCGGCGCGTAGACCAAGTGCATGGGCGTCTGCATGTAAGACCATTGCGGCAGAACCGGTTCGAGTCGACCCGCTTCGAGATCGTTGAGAAGCAACAGTTCCGGTTGAAGTACGACGCCCGCGCCATGGAGCGCGGCAACACGCAGCGCCGATCCCTGGTTCGTGGTGAAGCGGCTGCTCACGGCCACCGCGCATGTTTCGTTTTCCGGACCGACGAGGTGCCAGACGCCTTGCGTGCGCCAATAGGCGTGGCCGAGGCATTCATGACCGCTCAAGTCCAGGGGATGTTCCGGCCGGCCGCAGCGGGTCAGATAGGAAGGCGCGGCGGCCAGAATGCGCCGATAGGGTTTCAACGGCCGCGCGACCAGGTTCACATCCTTCAATTCGCCGATTTGAATGCCGAGCTCACAACCCTCGCCGATCAGATCGGGCGTGCGGTTGTCAAGCACGAGATCGACACTGACCTCAGGGTTGCGTTGCAGATAGTCCACCAAGGCCGGAACAAGGCTTTCGCTGCCGAAGCTCACCGGCGCGGCAAGGCGCAGGCGCCCGCGAGGGCTGGCCTGCAATTCCGAGGCGCTTGCTTCGGCCATGGCCACTTCGGCCAGCACATTCTTGCATCGTTCGTAATAGAGGCGTCCGACTTCCGTGAGTTGGTGGCGACGGGTGGTGCGGTGGAGCAGTCGAGCACCCAGGCGTCGTTCGATGGAGCGTATGTGTTTGGCGACCATGGTCGCGGAAACGCGGCTGGCCTCCGCGGCTGCGGCGAAACTGCCACGTTCCACAACCGTGACGAACATCGCCATGCCGGCCAGCCTGTCCATTATTGCAACCCATATGGTTCAGAATGAAATACCCAGATGCGTGTTTATCGCCAATTTGGTTTGCAGGACATTCCCGTGGGCCTTCAATCAGGCCTTTTTCAGAAGGAAGTGATCATGCCTGTCTTACACCTGGAAATGCATCCCGGACGGACACAAGAGCAAAAGCGCAATTTTGTCCGCGAGGCGACGAGAGCCGTCGTTGAAACCCTGGTGTGCCCTCCGGAATCCGTCGAGATCATTATTAGCGAGATTCCCAAGGACGCGTGGGCAGTAGCCGGGAAGCTCAAGTCGGACAGCTGAGGGCAAAGCTCCCGGATCATCGTGTCGTCTTTGGAGTGCCGGTGTGATGATCGCGCCGGCGCTCCAACGCTTCGTGGAAGTCCGCGCGCCACCCTGCGGGATCAGGTATTCCGCTGCCGGGGACCACGCCCGATGCCCTTCGTCATCGGGTTCCGTATCGGGGGCCGGGAGAAAGAGCCACAAGGGGGTTCCACTTAACCCTTCCTAAACCGTGTCGGGAGCACTGCTAGGGCGTATCTGCCTCAGTTGACGGACCTCCCTTTCATGGCCTCGCGTACCGAACGATCAGCCTTCAATTCCTGGTGGTGGACCGTCGATCGACTGATGCTGATGACCATCCTTGCTTTGATGCTGATCGGCATCGTGCTGCTGCTGGCTGCGAGCCCTGCGGTCGCCGAACGCATCGGCATCAACGACATGTTCCATTTCGTCAACCGCCAGGCAATCCTGATCCCACCGGCACTGATGGTGATGGTGGGCGTGTCCTTTCTCTCGCCCCAGGCCCTAAGGCGGCTCGCGCTTGCGGTCTTCATCGTCTCGATCATGCTGGTGGTGGCGACACTGCTGTTCGGCGCAGAGGTCAAAGGCTCCAAGCGCTGGATCGCCGGCATCCAGCCCTCCGAATTCCTCAAGCCCGCATTCGTGGTGCTGGCGGCCTGGCTGTTTTCCGAAAACGTCAAACGGACTGACGTGCCCGGCAACATCCTCGCCATCCTGCTGCTCGCCTGTTCGGCGGGCCTGCTGATCATGCAGCCCGACTTCGGCCAGACCATGCTGATCTCCATCGTCTGGGGGGCGTTGTTCTTCATGGCCGGCCTGCACTGGTTGTGGATGGTCGGGCTCGGCGGCATCGGCACCGTCGGCATCGTGGCGGCCTATCACTTCATTCCACACGTCACCTCGCGCATCGACCGCTTCCTGAAGCCCGAGGGCACCGACACCTTCCAGGTGGACGTGGCACGCGACGCCTTTCTCTCCGGCGGCTGGTTCGGCAAGGGCCCGGGCGAGGGCACCTACAAACTGATCCTGCCGGACTGTCATACCGACTTTATCATGGCGGTGACGGGCGAGGAGTTCGGCCTGCTCTTCGTCATGGTCCTGGTGGCCATGTTCGCGCTGATCGTGCTGCGCGGCTTCTGGCACGCCTTCAGGCTGGAAGATCCGTTCTGCCGCTTCGCCACCGCCGGCCTCACCTTGCTGTTCGGCCTGCAGTCCTCGATCAACTTGATGGTCAATCTCCACATGATGCCGGCCAAGGGCATGACGCTGCCCTTCATCTCCTATGGCGGCTCCTCGCTAATCTCGGTGGCTTATGGCATGGGCATGGTGCTCGCGCTTACCCGCCGCCGTCCGCGCACCGACATGCTGGAAAGCGCGTTCACCTTCCGTGACCGCCATCGTGGCCCCTCCGAGGCCGGCGTGGGGCTGGCATCGTGAGCGGTAAGACCATTCTGCTCTGTGCCGGGGGTACCGGCGGCCACCTCTTCCCGGCCGAGGCCCTTGCCAGTGCCCTGGTGCCACTCGGCTTCAGCGTCCAGCTCGCTACCGACGAGAGGGTGGAGCGCTACACGAGCACCTTCGCCTGGCAGCACATCCACGTCATTCCCTCGGAGACCGTGCGCTCACGCTCGCCCGTAGCGATGGCGAACACGCTCTGGCGCCTCGGCAGCGGCACCCTCGCCGCCTGGCGCATGCTGGGCCGGGTGAAACCGGCAGTGGTGATCGGCTTTGGCGGCTATCCCACCGTGCCGCCCCTGACAGCCGCGACCTGGCGCAAGATCCCCACCATGATCCATGAGGCCAACGCGGTGATGGGCCGGGCCAACCGCATGCTGGCGCCCAAGGTGACACGCATCGCCACTGGATTTGCCGAAGTCTCGATGATGGACAATGTCCAGAAGTCGAAGCTTATTCATACGGGCAATCCCGTGCGCCCGGCCGTGATCGAGGCAGCATCGAAGCCCTATCCCGCGACGGGCGATCGCATCACCCTGCTCGTCTTCGGCGGTAGCCAGGGGGCGGCGGTGATGTCGAGGATCGTGCCGCCCGCCATCGCCCGCCTCGACGAGGGACTGAGACGCCGGTTGCACATCGTCCAGCAGGCCCGCAAGGAGGATCTGGCCGCGGTGCGAGAGACCTATGCCGGGCTGGGCGTCAGCGCCGAGATCGAGGAGTTCTTCCGCGACCTGCCGGCCCGCATCGCCGAGGCCCATCTCGTGGTCAGTCGCAGCGGGGCCTCCACCGTCGCCGAGCTCTCCGTGATCGGGCGTCCGTCGATCCTGGTGCCGCTGCCCGGAGCCCTCGATCAGGACCAGGCCGCCAATGCCCGGACGCTGGCGGCCGTCGACGGGGCGAGGATGGTGATGCAGTCGGACTTCACACCCGAGACGCTGGCAAGCGATCTTACCGCGCTATTCGCGGATCCCGTCGGCCTGGAGCATATGGCGGGAAATGCCCGGCAGGCCGGTATTCCCGACGCAACGGACCGCCTCGCGGACTGGGTGGTAAAGCTGGCGGCGATGTAAGCTTCGGGGGCCGGGTCTTCAGACCCGGCTTCTGGCTGAAGCCGCTCGCGACGAAGAGCCGGGTCCAAAGACCCGCCCCAATTGTTGCCTCCCGCCGCTCGCGCCCCTATACGAACCGAAATTCCACCTTTCCGAGAGAGTCCATGAAGCTGCCCCGCGAGATCGGCCCCATCCACTTCGTCGGCATCGGGGGCATCGGCATGTCCGGTATCGCGGAGGTGCTGGTCAATCTCGGGTACACGGTGCAGGGCTCGGACGCGGCGGACAACTACAACGTCAAGCGTCTCAAGGATAAGGGCGTCAAGACCTTCATCGGCCATGCCGCCGAGAACCTCGGCGATGCCGAGGTGGTTGTCGTCTCCACCGCCATCAAGCGCGACAATCCTGAACTCGCCGCCGCTCGCGAGCGCCGCCTGCCGGTAGTCCGCCGCGCCGAGATGCTGGCCGAACTGATGCGGCTGAAGACTTGTGTCTCCATCGCCGGCACCCACGGCAAGACCACGACGACCTCATTGGTGGCCACTCTTCTCGATGCGGGCGATTTCGACCCCACCGTGATCAATGGCGGCATCATCAACGCCTATGGCACCAACGCGCGCCTCGGCTCGAGCGACTGGATGGTGGTGGAGGCGGATGAAAGCGACGGCACCTTCCTGAAACTCCCGACGGATGTCGCCATCGTCACCAATATCGACCCCGAGCATCTTGACCACTTCAAGACCTTCGACGCCATCAAGGATGCTTTCCGCGCCTTCGTGGAAAACATTCCCTTCTATGGCTTTGCCGTGATGTGCCTCGACCATCCAGTGGTGCAGGAACTGGTCGGCACCATCGAGGACCGCCGTGTCGTCACCTATGGCGAGAACCCGCAGGCCGATGTGAGGCTTGTCGATCTCGATCTTTCGGGCGGGCGTTCGCGCTTCCGGGTGGTCATCCGTGACCGCAAGTCGGGTGCGAGCGTCGAACTCCCCGATCTCGGCCTTCCCATGCCTGGCGGCCATAACGCCCTCAACGCCACCGCCGCCATTGCTGTCGCCCATAATCTCGGCATGGATGCCGAGAGTATCCGCAAGGGCCTGGAAAGCTTCGGTGGCGTCAAGCGGCGCTTCACCCGTACCGGCGAGTGGAACGGCGTCACCGTCTTCGACGATTATGGCCACCACCCGGTGGAGATCGCCGCCGTGCTCAAGGCCGCACGCGCTTCGACCAGTGGTCAGGTGATCGCCGTGGTGCAGCCGCACCGCTACACCCGCCTCGCCAGCCTCTTCAACGAATTCTCCGCCTGCTTCAACGACGCCGACATGGTGATCGTCGCCGATGTCTATGCGGCCGGCGAGAGCCCAATCCCAGGCGCCGACAAGGATGGCCTCGTCGCCGGCATCCGCGCCCGCGGCCATCGCCATGTCGTGGCCCTCGATCGTCCCGCCTCGCTCGCCGGCATCGTCGCCTCCGTGGCCAAGCCCGGCGATTACGTCATCTGCCTCGGCGCGGGAAACATTACCCAGTGGGCCTATGCGCTGCCGGGCGAACTGGCGGCGCTGGGGTGATCTCATGGGATCACCGTGAGCTTTGGCCAGATCGCCTTTGCCTTTTCCGCCTTGGCAGCCAACCCCTTGTCGTGCTCGCGATGGGGGTTGGGGCGAACGATCATGCCGAACATATCCTCGAGCCCGAAAGGCGCGGCGATGTCGAGACAGTCGTCGGCTTCCAGCCGCACGCCCACGGCGTGGACGATTGCCGCATAATGGAGGAAAGCTTCGTCCGCCGATCTGAGTTGCGGGTAGGGCGTGCCGAAGCGCTGTTCGAACCACAGATGCACACGAGCTTGGTTGCGGACTTCCACCGGCCAGCGGCCGGCGAAGGCTGCCTCGGACTGCCTGATGATCGCATCCTCGGCCTCCCAGCTCAGGTCGGCATCGTCGAAATAGATGAGGTCGTAATCCTTGATGCCCGTGCCCCTCGGCTGGCCAGTGAGATGGTTCCATACCGTCTGGTAGATGCTGCCGGCCACCAATCTCCATTGGGGCAGGCCGAGCGAGCGGGCGATGCGCAGGAAGGCCATGAGGTCCTCATCCGCGTGGAGGATGGCGCGCAGGCGCGCTTCATTAGTCTGAGGCTTGCTCATGGCTCTCCAAGGTAGAATCGCTGGGCTTTTCCTCGAATGTAGGCAATAAGGCGCGCGTTCCCAATTGCCGATCGCCTCGATGACCTTTCCCGACATCATTCCCTCCCTGCATCGCGTGATGCCCGGCCTGCGCGGCGCGCTTGAAGCCAATGCGTCGATGGCGCCGCTGTCCTGGTTCCGCACAGGCGGCCTGGCACAGGTGCTGTTCACGCCGGTGGACGAGGATGATCTCGCACTGTTCATGGCTGCCTTGCCGGCGGATGTGCCCTGGATGGTAGTGGGGCTCGGCTCCAACCTCCTGGTGCGTGACGGCGGGCTCGAAGGCGTCGTCATTCGGCTCGGCAAGGGCTTCGGCGGCATCGAGGTCGATGGCCTCGCCGTCAAGGCCGGGGCCGGGGCACCGGATGTGAAGGTGGCGCGCGCGGCGGCCGAGGCAGGCATCAAGGGACTCTCGTTCCTGCGTGGCATTCCTGGTGCGATCGGCGGGGCGCTGCGCATGAATGGCGGCGCCTATGGCGGTGAGACCAAGGATGTTTTCGTGTCGGCGCGGGCGGTTGCGCGCGATGGTTCGCGCGTCACCTACGATGTTGAGGCGATGGGCTTCAGCTACCGCAGATGCGCTGTTCCCTCGGACGTGGTCTTTACCGAAGCGGTATTCCGGGGCGTGCCGGGCGATCGCGAGGAGATCCTCGCCGAGATGCAGCGCATCACCGAATCCCGCTCCTCGACCCAGCCGGTCAATACCCGCACGGGCGGCTCCACCTTCAAGAATCCGCCGGGCCATTCGGCCTGGAAGCTGGTGGACGAGGCCGGCTGCCGCGGGCTGATCATCGGCGGCGCCCAGGTTTCGCCGATGCATACGAACTTCCTCGTCAATCTCGGCAATGCCTCGGCCGCCGATATTGAGACTCTGGGTGAGACAGTTCGCGAACGTGTCAGGAACCAATCGGGCATTGAGCTCGAATGGGAGATCAAGCGCGTCGGCACGCCTGCCTGAGCGGCTTGCCGGAGTTGCCTGCCGCAGCGGCATATCGCAGCGTCCCGCGTATAATTTTCTAAACGGCTGCAGCCCTTAAAGAGGCAATCCTTAAGCGCCGGTAACCGATTGTTTACCGATTTGTCCGAAAGCTAACCTTAATGGGGCGTGTGGCATTTTCCGCTTGAGGAGGATGAACGGGCTCCTGAAACCGCCCTTCAAAAAGATCATCCTGCACGGGTGGTTCCTCAAGAGAGCGTTGGCTTCGAGCATATGCTGCGTTTGTTCAATCTGCCCGATCTGCGCCAAGCCGGATTCACGACACGCACGTGGGTGGATCTGCGCTCGACGCGCCTGCAGCGCTTCGCTTCCAACCCGCCGCGCGGCCTCGGGCTGACGTTGGCGCTTGCCTTTCTCGCCAGTACCATCGTCTATGGCGCCGAAACCGGCCCGGTCTGGCCGCAGCTGCAGGGCCAGTACGGCACTCCGCTCGACATGGCCGCCAATGCCTTCGGCTTCCGCGTCGAGACCGTCGCCGTGACAGGCCAGCGCGAATTGACCGACCAGCAGATCTTTGCGGCGGCCGGCGTCACCAATACTTCCTCCCTGCTGTTCCTGGATGCCGAGGCGGCGCGCCAGGGGTTGGAGAAGCTGGCGCTTGTTCAGTCCGCCCAAGTCCGCAAGCTCTTTCCTTCCACGCTCTCGGTGACCATCGAGGAACGAAAACCCTATGCCCTCTGGCAGCGCGACGGCTCGGTGATGGTGATCGCAGAGGACGGCACGGTGATCGACAATGCCGTTGACCAGCGTTTCGCCGACCTGCCGCTGGTCGTGGGCGAGGGGGCCGACAAGCGCGCCCATGAGATCATCGCCGCCCTGGCCGATACGCCCGAATTCAACGGGCGGGTGAAGGGCGTCACGCTGGTCTCCCAGCGCCGCTGGAACCTTACGCTCGACAACAGCGTGGTGGTCAAGCTGCCGGAGGAAAACCCCAGGCAGGCCCTGAAGAATTTGGCGGCCCTCGAGCGGAACGCCAAGGTTTTGGAAAAAGATATTTTGGCAGTCGATATGCGTATGCCCGATCGCGCTACTTTCCGTTTGAGTGAACAGGCCGCGGCGGCCCGGGGCGATGCCATTGCCAAGAAGAAGAAGGGGGACAAGGTATGAGCCCCTTCGAGAACGGCCTGACCCCCAAGCTGAAGCCGCTAGCGCCGCGCAGGACCAGCGTGATGTCGGTGCTTGACGTCGGAACCAACAAGATCGTTTGCCTGATCGCCCGCTTGCGCCCGCTGGAGGGCGCGGATCTGCTTCCCGGGCGCAGCCACCAGGCCCAGATCCTGGGCATCGGCCATCAGCGCTCGCGCGGCATGAAGTCGGGCGCCGTCGTCGACATGGAAGCCGCCGAGCAGGCCATCCGCCATGCGGTCGACGCCGCCGAGCGCATGGCCGGGGTGCGCGTGGAGTCGGTGATCGTCAATGTCTCCTGCGGCCGCATCAACAGCGAACATTACTCAGCGTCCGTCCAACTCAGCGGCCACCAGGTCTGCGACCACGACATCCATCGCGTGCTCGATGCCGGCGCCAATCATTCGGTGCGCGACAGCCGCGCCGTGCTGCACTCCCTGCCGATCGGCCACATGCTGGACGGTGTCGGCGGTATCCGCGATCCGCGCGGCATGCTCGGCCGCCAGCTCGGCGTCGACATGCATGTGGTCACGGCGGAGGCCTCGCCCGCCAAGAACCTGATGCTCGCCATCGAGCGCTGCCATCTCCATGTCGAGGCCATGGTGGCGACGCCCTATGCCGCCGGCCTTTCGGCCCTGGTCGACGACGAGACAGAGATGGGTGTCACCCTGATCGACATGGGGGCCGGTACCACCTCGGTGGCCGTGTTCGCCAATCGCGCTTTCGTGCATGCGGACGGCCTGGCGGTCGGCGGCGCGCATGTCACCACCGACGTGGCGCGCGGCCTGTCGACCAAGCTCTCCGAGGCCGAGCGCCTGAAGGTTCTCTACGGCGCCACCATCGCCAGCCCGTCCGACGACCGCGAGACGATCGCGGTGCCGCCGGTGGGGGACGATCACGGCGATGGCATTCATCACGTGCCGCGCTCGCGCCTTGTGCGCATCATCCGCCCACGTATCGAGGAGATCCTCGAAATGGTGCGTGATCGCCTGCGCAATTCCGGCGCCTGGGCCGAGGCTGGCCGCCGCGTCGTGCTGACGGGCGGCGCCTGCCAGCTTACCGGAACGGTCGAGCTTGCTCGCAAGATACTGGACCGGCAGGTCCGCATCGGCCGCCCGCTCGGTATCGCGGGCATGCCGGAAGCTGCGAAGGGACCGCCTTTCGCTACGGCAGCGGGTCTACTGGTCTACCCACAGATCGCAGGAGTTGAGCATTTCGAACCCCAGGTCCGCATGCGCGCTCAGGCCACCGGAACAGACGGTTATTTCGGTCGGGTCGGACGGTGGTTGAAGCACAGTTTCTAAGTCTTGATTTCAAAACGGAAATTCAGTTTCGAATCAGGATGGGTACCTTGAACTACTAAGGTCGAGCGGTTTTTCAAGGCCGTTTGAACTTAAAAAAACCGGTCGATTTCGCCCGGAATACACAAAAGCCTGCTTCGCAAATCAGTAACTTTCTGATTCAAAGGGCAGGAAGGGGTCGTAAGGCCTTGAAGAACGTCAATTAAGGGGCGCGGAGACGCGGCCTTTGCAAAAGAGGCGAACCATGACGATCAACCTCAAAATGCCGGATATCCGGGAACTGAAGCCGCGTATCACCGTGTTCGGCGTTGGTGGGGCTGGCGGCAACGCTGTCAACAACATGATCGAGGCTGGGCTCGAAGGCGTCGACTTCGTCGTCGCCAATACCGACGCCCAGGCGCTGACTCTCTCCAAGGCTGACCGCATCGTGCAAATGGGCATCCAGGTCACCGAGGGCCTCGGCGCCGGGTCGCAGCCGGAAGTCGGCCGCGCCGCCGCGGAGGAGGTGATCGACGAGATCCGCGATCATCTGAATGGCGTTCACATGGTCTTCGTCACCGCCGGCATGGGCGGCGGCACCGGCACCGGAGCTGCCCCAGTGATCGCCCGCGTGGCACGCGAGGTCGGCATCCTTACCGTCGGCGTGGTGACCAAGCCCTTCCACTTCGAGGGCCTGCGCCGCATGCGCCTGGCCGAGTCCGGCATTGCCGAGCTGCAGAAGAGCGTCGACACCCTGATCGTCATTCCGAACCAGAACCTGTTCCGGGTCGCCAATGACAAGACCACCTTCGCCGACGCCTTCGCGATGGCCGACCAGGTGCTCTATTCGGGCGTTGCCTCGATCACCGACCTGATGGTCAAGCCCGGCTTGATCAATCTCGACTTCGCCGACGTCCGCGCCGTGATGCGCGAGATGGGCAAGGCGATGATGGGCACCGGCGAAGCCTCCGGCGAGCGCCGCGCCATTCTGGCTGCGGAAGCCGCCATCGCCAACCCGCTGCTCGACGATGTCTCGATGAAGGGTGCCCGCGGCCTCCTCATCTCCATCACCGGCGGCCCCGACATGATGCTCTACGAGCTCGACGAAGCCGCTACCCGCATCCGCGAGGAAGTCGATCCGGAAGCCAACATCATTCTCGGCGCCACCCAGGATCCGTCGTTGGAAGGCACGATGCGTGTGTCGGTGGTCGCCACCGGCATCGACTCGGCCCTCTCGCCGCAGGCCGCTCCCTCCAAGGACGATTTACGCCTCGCCGAAATGACCGCCCGCGTGCGCGAGCAGGCTGCGGCCCAGGCCGCTCAGGCTGCCCGCGTCGCCGCACCCCGCCCAGTCGCTCCGGCTTCCGCGCCGATCATGGTCGAGACGGCCGCCGTACAGCCCGAGATCGCCCAGCCTGTCGTCGTGCCGGCTCCGGTCGAGCCCGCGCCGATGGCCGTCGCCAACGACGTGACGCTGCGCCCTTTGGCCCCGAAGCCCACGCTTTTCCGTGAGCCGGTGGTCGAGGAAGCCCCGCGCGTGGCCGAGCATTATGCCGAGCCCGACCATTTCGTGCCGCCCGCGCCCGAAAAGGCCGTGGTGCGTCCACCTCGCATGCCGAGCATTCAGGACCTGCCGATGCCCGTCCAGGCCCAGATCGCCGCCCAGCGCGCTCCCGAAGCCCATCAGGGCCCAAGTGCCGACAAGAAGCGCATGACGCTGCTGCAGCGCCTTGCCGCGGTTGGCCTTGGCCGTCCGGAGACGGAGGAGATGGAAGCGGCCCCCGCGCCGGTGGCGCGCCAGCCCGAGCCCCGTCCGGCCCCGCCGCGTCCGCCCGAGGCCCAGCGCCGTCCGCCGGCCCCGCGCACGGCTCCTCAGGTTCGCTCGATCGAGGACGAGCAGCTCGAGATTCCGGCCTTTCTGCGCCGCCACTCCAATTGAGGCCAAATTCCAGCTTGTGAGGAATTTGTAACCATACAACTGAACATCGACGGCCCGGGCTCGCCACCCGGGCCGTAGTCTTTTGAAATGATTAAGGATTCGGAAACTAGGTTGAGCGGCCTGAATGAGGCAGGCCTGTGTTACAGACCGTAAGAAAGCGTGATTTGGCTAAACCTTTGGGTTCTGCTTTACGTATTTCTGAAGAAAGGTCCGAGTCCACATCGTCAGATGTGGGCGACAAGGACCAGGGGTCAAGAGAGAAAACAGGCCAGTCTGGTTTTGGTTGAGTTTCGCCCAGTTGGCGGATGGCTTGTGGAATACGAACATGAAATCTGGTTTCCAGACGACTTTGAATGACCGGGTATCCCTTGAAGGGATCGGTGTCCATTCTGGCAAGCCTGTCTCCATCACCTTGCATCCGGGCGAGGCCAATAGTGGGATCGTTTTCCTGCGCACCCATCTTGAGAACGGGCGCGAACGGGAGATCCTGGCTCATTATCCCAATGTCATCGATACGCGCCTGTGCACGGTCGTTGGTGATCCGGTGCGCGGTTCTGTTGGCACCGTCGAGCATCTGATGGCTGCCCTGCGTGGTCTGGGCATCGACAATGTCACGGTCGAAGTCGACGGTCCCGAGATTCCGATCATGGACGGATCTTCGGCGGTGTTCGTGGACGCGATCGAACAGGTCGGCATCGCCACGCTGCGGGCGCGCCGTCGCCAGATCAAGGTGCTCAAGCCTGTGCGGGTCGAAATGGGCCGCGCTTGGGCCGAGCTCCTGCCGTCAGACAAGAGCACGGCCGGCTTCCGTCTCGATGTCGAGATCGATTTCGATACGCCACTGATCGGCCGCCAGCGCCGCATTCTAGACCTCGCGCCGGACTCGTTCCGCCGCGAGCTGTCGCGTGCGCGTACTTTCGGCTTCGTCAAGGATGTCGAGCAACTGTGGGAGCGGGGCCTCGCGCTCGGTTCCTCGCTGGAGAATTCGGTGGCGCTGGGCGAGGATCGCATCCTCAATCCGGAAGGTCTGCGCTATGGCGACGAATTCGTGCGTCACAAGATGCTCGATGCCGTGGGTGATCTCGCCCTCGCGGGTGCGCCGCTGATCGGTCTGTACCGCTCCTATTGTGGCGGTCATCGCGTCAACTTCATGATGCTCGAGGCGCTCTTCGCCGATGACAGCGCCTGGACCATGGTCGACGCACCGGTACGCCGCGAGAGCGGCCACGCCGAATTGAGCAGCGGGCTTGCAGCTGCCGCCTTCGCGCCCGACACCAATTGAACGCGAAGGCATTTGCCTTCTTCGGCGACATTGCAGCAAGGCTTTGTACAAATCGATCGAGGCGGTGGCGCTTGGCCTTATAATCGGCTAGAAGGGCGCGTGAATTGCGACCGGGTAAAGGGCCTTTCCGCCATGGAGCGGCCATGGTTGCCTGCCAAGGTCGAGCCACGAAGTGTTAACGTTGTGGTGCGAATCTGATGGATGGGATCATCCACCGGAAGCGTGCTGCGACGCCGGTTTTCGTCGAAGTAGAGGTTTGAGTGATGCCGCTGCGTTCCCTCTCGTCTTCCCGCGCGATCGCGACGCGGCTCGCGGTCCGCGTGTTCGCGGTCGCCATGCTGGCGACCCCGCTGGCTGCCTGCGGCCTGTGGGATGACGATCCGGTCTACACTACCCAGGCGACGGATCCGCCGGACCTGCTCTACAATCAGGGCCTCGTAGCCATGAAGGGGGGCGACTACGCCAAGGCGATTAAGCGCTTCGACTCGCTCGACAAGCAATATCCGCAGACGGATTGGCAGAAGAAGGCGGTTCTCATGAGCGCCTATGCCAATTATTCCTCCGGCAATTATGACGATGCCATCTCGGCTGCGCGCCGTTATGTGACGCTGTGGCCGAAGGACAAGGACGCGGCTTACGCCACCTATATCTGGGCCAATTCGCAATATAAGCAGATTCCGGACATCACGCGCGACCAGGATCGCGCCAACCAGGCCCTGGCCGGCTTCCAGATGATCCTCTCCGACTATCCGAAGTCGGAATATGTCGACGATGCCAAGTTCAAGATCCAGGTCGTGAGGGATCAGTTGGCCGGCAAGGAAATGGAAATCGGCCGCTACTACCAGAAGCAGGAAAACTACACGGCCGCTGTCAATCGCTACAAGGCGGTGGTGGCGCAGTACGCGCAGACCCGCCAGATCGAGGAAGCGCTGAGCCGCCTGACCGAGTGCTACATGGCGCTGGGCCTCAGCAGCGAGGCGCAGACGGCTGCCGCCATTCTCGGCCATAACTACCCGGACAGCCAGTGGTACAAGGATGCCTATTCGCTTGTGAAGTCGCATGGCCTCGAGCCGCGCGAGGACACCGATTCCTGGCTGAGCCGCACCTTCCGCAACGCCATCACTCTCTGAGCGCCTCCGTCTCGGTTTGTTGAAAAGGCCGGTCGCGAGACCTAATGCGGTTCACCTAAGCCGGAAAATGCTCAATTTTGTCGTACCCGGGCTTGACCCGGGTACCCAGCCATACCGTCGACGACATGGTTCCGCATTGGATTGCCGGGACAAGCCTGGCAATGACAAAAGTAGCGCGAACTCGTTCTCGCTTAAGTGAACCGCATTAGGTCGCGAGACCGGCCTTTTCCTTGTGTGCGACGCGCTCTTTTGGCATGCGGCGCAGCGCCAAGAACGATATAAGACCGCATGCTCGTCCAGCTCGCCATTCGCGATATCGTCCTGATTGACCGGCTCGACCTCGAATTCATCTCGGGGCTTTCGGTGCTGACGGGAGAGACGGGCGCCGGCAAATCGATCCTGCTCGATGCCTTTTCCCTGGCGCTTGGCGGGCGCGGCGACGGCACGCTCGTCCGTCACGGCCAGAGCCAGGGGCAGGTGACGGCCGTGTTCGACATCGCCGTCGATCATCCTGCCCGGACCGTGCTGAAGGCCAACGACATACAAGATGACGGCGACCTCATCCTGCGTCGCGTGCAGATGGCCGACGGCCGCACCCGCGCCTTCATCAATGACCAGCCCGTCAGCGTGCAGGTGTTGCGCGCCGCCGGCGCGGCGCTGGTGGAAATCCATGGCCAGCACGACGACCGAGCCTTGACCGATCCCGCTTCGCATCGCGCCCTGCTCGACGCCTTCGGCGGCCTTGAAGATCTGGCGGACAGCGTTGCCGCCAGGCATGCGGCCTGGCGCAAGGCGACGCAGACCCTGGCCCAGCATCGTGCGCGCCTCGAAAAGGCGAGGGCGGAAGGAGACTGGCTGCGCCATTCGGTTGACGAACTCTCGAAACTCGACGTCCAGCCCGGAGAGGAAGAGGTGCTGGCCGAGCGTCGCGCGCTGATGATGCAGGCCGAGAAGATCGCCGTCGACCTCAAGGAGGCCTATGAGGGAGTCGGCGGCAATGACTCGCCCGGCCCGGCGCTGGCCGCCATCATCCGCCGGCTCGAGCGGCGTGGTGCCCAGGCCCCACGTCTGGTGGAGCCCGCCATCGCCTCGCTCGACCAGGCCCTGAATGCGCTGGAGGAGGCACGCATCGCCTTGCAGACCGCGCTGGAGGAGGCAAATTTCGATCCCGCCGAGTTGGAGAGGCTGGAAGAACGCCTGTTCGCCCTGCGGGCCGCCAGCCGCAAATATGATGTCATGGTCGAGGGGCTTCCCGCCCTCGCTGAACGTTATGCGGCCGATCTCGCGGCGCTCGACGAGGGAGAGGGTCAGCTTAAGGCGCTGGAGGAGTCGGACCGTGCTGCCCGACAGGCCTATGAGGCCGAGGCTGCCACCCTCTCGCAGAAGCGTCAGGCCACGGCCGGCCATCTCGACAAGGCCGTCAATGGCGAGCTTGGCCCGCTCAAGCTGGAGCGCGCCAGGTTTTCCACCAATGTCGACAGCGACAAGACCCTGGCTTCGCCCGATGGCTTCGACCGCGTCGAATTCTGGGTGCAGACCAATCCCGGCACGCGTCCCGGCCCGATGATGAAGGTCGCTTCAGGGGGCGAACTCTCCCGTTTCATGCTGGCCCTGAAGGTGGCGCTGGCCGATCGTGGCTCGGCCCCCACCTTGGTGTTCGACGAGATCGACTCAGGAGTCGGCGGCGCGGTCGCCGACGCGATCGGCCAGAGGCTGGCGCGGCTTGCCGAGCGCGTGCAGGTCATCAATGTGACCCATGCCCCGCAGGTCGCCGCCCGCGCCTCCACCCACTTCCTTATCGCCAAGGAAGCCCAGGGCAAGGAAAAGGTCGCCACGCGCGTCTCGTCGCTGGATGTCGTGCGGCGCCGGGAGGAAATCGCCCGCATGCTCGCCGGTGCCCATGTGACCGAGGAGGCAAGAGCGGCTGCGGATCGGCTGCTGGGGGGCAGGTCTTCAGACCCGGCCAGATCGCAGGTCTGACAGTAAATGGCTGAGGCCGCAAACGACATCGCCGACGCAAATTGTAACACCGATGAGGGTAGATCGCATCGCGGTTGGCACCAGCCCCATGGTCTTCCGCGCTTCGATTCTCCTGAGATCATGCAATTCATAACCTTCCGGCTCGCGGACAGCCTTCCGGCGCATGCCGTACATCGGCATGAACCGCCGGTGGAAATGCGCTGTCGGGTGCAGAGGATGCTCGACAAGGGATACGGCGCGTGCTGGCTGAGCAATCCGGGTGTAGCTAATGTCGTCGAACAAGCATTGCCGGCCTTCGATCGAGACCGATACAGGCTCTGGGCTCGGTGTATTATGCCCAACCATGTTCATGTACTTTTTGAAGCACTCAACGGGTGCCGTCTCGCAGATGTTGTAAAGTCGTGGAAGGCATATAGTGCGGCGAAGGCTAATCGCCTTATGGCAAGGAAGGGGGCCTTCTGGCAACCTGACTACTTTGATCGCTACATGCGCAATGAGGAGCAGATGAGCCGGACCATCGACTATATCGAACGTAACCCCGCCCAAGCGGGCTTGTGCCAGCAACCCTCCGATTGGCGATGGTCAAGTGCATTCCGGAAGAAGACGGGGCGATCCGTGCTGCCCTGATCTTCGTGCGTGGCGTCAAAGAGCCGGGTCTGAAGGCCCGCCCCCCAATATGTGCCGGTAAAGCATCCCCATGATTAACGCAAAGCCCGTCTCCGAACTCACGCTCGAGGAAGCCCTTCGCGACTATGGGGCATTGACCGCCAGGCTTCTGGAAGCGGAGCAGGCCTATTTCCAGGATGATGCGCCTGTCATCTCCGATGCCGAGTATGATGCGCTTCGCCTGCGCTACGGTGCCATCGAGCAGAAGTTCCCACAGCTCAAGACGGCGGACAGCCTTTCCAACAAGGTCGGCGCGGCGCCGTCGGAGAAATTCGCCAAGGTTCGCCACCGTGTGCCGATGCTGTCGCTTTCCAACAGCTTTCTGGACGCGGATGTCGAGGAGTTCGTCGGCCGCATCCGCCGTTTCCTTGGACTTGGAGAGGGAGATGATGTGGTCATCACCGCCGAGCCCAAGATCGACGGTTTGTCCTGCTCATTGCGCTACGAGGACGGCAAGCTGGTGGTGGCGGCGACGCGCGGCGACGGTGCCGAGGGCGAGGATGTCACCAACAATGTCCGCACCATCGGCGACGTGCCCAACACGCTGAAGGGCAAGGTGCCGGATCGATTCGAGGTGCGGGGTGAAGTCTATATGCGCCATAGCGACTTCAATGCCATGAATGAGCGCCAGGCTGCGGCGGGCAAGCCGCTTTTCGCCAATCCGCGCAATGCCGCCGCCGGATCGCTGCGCCAGCTCGATGCCTCGATCACCGCGAGCCGTCCCCTGCATTTCTTCGCCTATGCCTGGGGCGATGTGAGCGCGCTGCCCTCCGACACGCAGTTCGGCGTGGTCCAGGCCTTTGCCGACTGGGGCTTCACCGTCAATCCGCTGATGGTGCGTTGCCACGGTGTCGAGGACTTGCTCAGGCACTACCACATGATCGAGGATCAGCGCGCGAGCCTGGGGTATGACATCGACGGCGTAGTCTACAAGGTCGACCGGCTCGACCTGCAGCAGCGCCTCGGCTTCGTCTCGCGCTCGCCTCGCTGGGCCACCGCGCACAAATTTCCCGCCGAGAAGGCCACGACCATTCTGCGCGACATCGAGATCCAGGTCGGCCGCACCGGCGCGCTGACGCCGGTGGCCAAGCTTCAGCCCGTCACAGTGGGCGGTGTGGTGGTCTCCAACGCGACGCTGCACAATGAGGACGAGATCGCCCGCAAAGACATACGCGTGGGCGATACCGTCATCGTGCAGCGCGCCGGCGACGTCATTCCGCAGATCCTGGGACCTGTGCTGGAGAAGCGTCCGGCCGAGGCCGTACCCTTTGTCTTCCCGGCGCTCTGCCCTTGCTCGCTGCAGACGCCGGTAGTGCGCGAAGAGACCGTCACTGGCGGGGAAGGCGCTGTGCGCCGTTGCTCGGGCGAATTCGCCTGCCCTTTCCAGAAGATCGAGCATCTGCGCCATTTCGTGTCCCGCCGTGCCTTCGATATCGAGGGCCTCGGCGAGAAGCAGATCGCCTTCTTCTTCGAGGACGCCGAACTGGCGATCCGCGAGCCCGGCGACATCTTCACCTTGGCGGCGCGCGACAAGCAGAATCTGAAGAAACTCAGGGATCGAGAAGGCTTTGGCGAAACCAGCTCCCGCAATCTCTTCGCCGCCATCGATGCCCGCCGTGACATCGCGCTGGAGCGCTTCCTCTATGCGCTCGGTATCCGCCACGTCGGCGAAACCACGGCCCGCCAGCTCGCCCGGGCCTACGGCTCCTGGCAGGCTTTCGAACAGGCGGCGTTGCGTATCGCCGCCAAGGACGCTGAGGCGGCGGCCGAGATGGACGCCATCGATCAGATTGGCGAGACGGTGGTGGAGGCGATCGGCGCCTATTTCGGCGAAGCGCATAACCTTGCCATCCTCGAACGCCTGACGGCGGAAGTCCGCATCATCGACGCTGAAAAACCCCGGGCCGAAAGCCCGGTTGCCGGCAAGACCGTGGTCTTTACCGGCTCGCTGGAGCGCATGAGCCGCGACGAGGCCAAGGCCATGGCGGACCGTCTCGGCGCCAAGGTCTCCGGCTCGGTGTCGAAGAAGACGGACCTCGTCGTCGCCGGTCCCGGCGCCGGCTCTAAACTGGCGGATGCGCAAAAGCACGGCGTGCGCGTGATTAATGAGGATGAATGGTTCGAGCTCGTGAATGGAGCAGGGAACAAAGCAAATGACCAGGAACCATAAACTTACCCTCGGCCTGATGCTGGCGCTGGGTCTTGCCGCGCCGGCGCTTGCCGCCGAGGCGACGCCCGAGGCGGTGGTGCAGCAGATCTATTCCGGCAAGACGCCCACCACCAAGGGCCTCGACATCATCGACAATGCCAAGCTGCGCGCGAAATATCTCAGCAAGGATCTCGCTGCAGCGGTGAAGAAGGATAACGACGAGTCCGCCAAGTCGGGCGATGTCGGGGCTCTCGATTTCGATCCGGTGAGTGACTCTCAGGATCCGATGATCAAGGATTTGAAGATCGAGCCCCTGCAAGTGCAGGGCGACAAGGCGCAGGTGAAGGTGAGCTTCAACACCTACGATCCCAAGCGTGACGAACTGCTCTACGATCTCGTAAAGGAAGGCGGCCAGTGGCGCGTCTTCAACATATCGAAGCCGGGCGGTGGCGAGGACGCTTGGTCGCTGCGTCAGATCCTGTCGCTGAAATAGCCAGGGTCCTCCGTCGAATTCATGAGGATGGAACGAACGGTTTCGTCGCTCCGGACGACCAGAGGGAGCTCCGGAATCCATGAACGCTGCCCTTTGAGGATTGTGTTGGTGGATTCCGGCTCTTCGCTGCGCTGCGGCCGGAATGACGACGCGCGTGTTCTGTTTTTTCCGTGGATGCAACTTTCGTCCAAGCAATGGGTTGCCGGCTGCATTATCTTGAGGGCATGCAGCCGCAATCCACCGCCTTCACCACGCTTGAGGATGCCGCCGAAAGGGGAGACGCCGTTCGGTTCTGGCGCGAGCAGCGTTATGACGGGTTGGAATGCCTGAGCGCCACCTTCCGCCAGCACCGCTATGTGCCGCACACCCACGAGACCTACGCCATTGCCGCCGTGCTTGACGGCTGTGAGGTCTTCAACCATCGCGGCGTGCGCAACTACGCTCATCCCGGCAGCTTCGCGGTGGTCTGCCCGGACGAATTGCATGATGGCGAGCCGCTGGACCGCGGCTTCGTCTACCGCGTGCTCTATCCCACGGTCGACCTGATGCGCGCCATCGCCGAGGATGCGTTCGGCAAGCCCGTGTCGGGCACCCCGTGGTTCGACCGTTCGGTGGTGCATGATCCCGAACTCGCCGGTGAGCTGGCGAAGCTGCAGGTCGCGCTCAGGGATAGCGAGGTGACGCTGCTTGAGCGCGACACGCTGCTCGAGCGCTTCTTCTCGGCCATGCTGGGACGCTGGGGCGGCCTGGGAGAGCCTATCAAGCTCGGCAATGAGAGCGGGCCGATCGCCAAGGCGCGGGACCATCTGGACCAGCATTTCGACCGCGACGTTGCGCTGGACGAACTGGCACAGGTGGCCGGGCTCAACCGCAGCCATTTGGTGCGCTCCTTCCGTAAGGCGATGGGCACCACGCCCCACGCTTATCTGCTCGACCGACGCTACCGTGCCGCCCGCCGCCTGCTCGCCGTCGGCGAAGGTCCAGCGGAAGTCGCCGCCGCCTGCGGTTTCTGCGACCAGAGCCATTTGAACCGGGTGTTCAAGGCCCGCATGGGCGTGACCCCCGGGGCTTTTCGGGCGCAGTAACGGTGAGCCGGTCTCCAGACCGGCACGGAGACATCGTACCCAGGGCGAGGCGCGGAATTGGAGTGTCGATCTCCGATCGACAATCTTGGAAACGGTGCGTTTGTTGCAAGAATGATGGCGATCGGAGATCGCCACTCCGCGTTTGGCGCGCCTCTTCTAACAAAGTGAGCATCCATGGGCGAGACGCTTGCAGTTCCAGGAACGTCGCGGCCGGTAGCGCCTCACATCACATTGCAACTTTTGTCCAAGACCCCGCATCGCGATGCGCCTAATCAGGCGGCTCTACCAGGAGCCCCATCTTGCCTGTCCGATCCGAAGTCCGTTCCGCCCTGATCGATATCGCTCCGCCGGCTCTTGCTGCCGTGCCGATCGGTTTCCTGTTCGGCGCCATTGCCGTGTCGAAGGGCCTGTCGCCGGCGGAAGTCGCTCTGATGTCGACAAGCGTCTTTGCCGGAAGCGCACAGTTCTCGGCGCTGGAGCAATGGGCACAGCCCGTGCCGATCCTGACGCTCGCCTTCGGCACGCTGCTGATCAACTGCCGCCACATCCTGATGGGGGCCTCGCTGACGCCGAAGACGAGGCTGTTCTCGCCCGCCCAGCGCTTCCTGGGCTTCTTCTTCCTGGCCGACGAGATCTGGGCGATGTCCGAACGGCGTGCCACCCAGACGGCTTTGACGCCGCTCTATTATTTCTCGATGGCGATCTTTTTCTACCTGAACTGGTTGGTGTGGAGCACGGCTGGCAGCCTCGTCGGCCAGCTTCTCGGCGATCCCGCCCGCTACGGCGCCGACTTCGCCTTCACCGCGCTGTTCATAGGCCTGATCGCCGGCTTCTGGGAAGGGCGCGCCACCGCCGCCACGATCCTGGCCAGTGCCACCGTTGCCGCGCTCGTCTATGTGAGGGTCGGCGCACCCTGGCATGTGCCTGCCGGCGCCCTGGCCGGTATCGCGGCCGCCTATCTCGCGGCCAAGCCGGAGGCCACCGGCAGGCACGACGGCGAGGAGGCTCTTCATGTCGCTTAACCTCAACGTCGCCGCCGCCATTCTCGTCATGGCGCTGGTGACCTACGGCACCCGTATCGCCGGCATCTTCCTCTCTGGCCGTCTGAAGCTGGCGGGACGCCCCAAGGCTGCTTTCGACGCCATTCCCGCCGCCGTGCTGGTCTCGGTGATCGCACCCGTCGCCCTCGCCACCGGCCCAGCCGAGACCACGGCAACGGTGATCGCCGGTATCTCCGCGACGCGCTTGCCGCTGCTGGTGACGATTGTGATCGGAGTCGTCAGCGTGGTGCTGCTGCGAATGGCGATGCCTTGATGTGGGGGCCGGTCTTCAAATCCGCCCGATGCGAAAAGAAGCAGGGCAGGCGGGTCTGAAGACCCGCCCCCCCAGCTACCCGATCTTCGCCGTTGCCCGCTCGAGCCAAGCGCGCTCCGCGTCGTCGACCAGCGGGGCGATCGTCTCATAAACCCGTGCGTGATAGGCGTTGAGCCAATCGATCTCGCTCTTCGTCAGCAGCGAGACTTCGATCGGCCGCATATCGATCGGCGCGATGGTGACGGTCTCGAAGCCATACATGGTGCGCTCGGCACCCTCGATCTCGATCTCCTCGACCAGCACGAGGTTCTCGGTACGGATGCCGAACTCGCCCGCGCGGTAATAGCCTGGCTCATTGGAGAGGATCATGCCCGGCTCCAGCGGCGTGGTACCAAGCTTGGAGATGCGCTGCGGGCCCTCATGCACCGAGAGATAGGAGCCAACGCCGTGGCCGGTGCCGTGGTCGAAATCGGCGCCGATTTTCCACAAGGCCGCGCGGGCGAAGCTGTCGAGTTGCGAGCCCGCTGCGCCTTTCGGGAAGCGGGCCGTCGCGATGGCGATGTGGCCCTTGAGCACGCGGGTATAGCGGTCCTTCATCAGCGGCGTCACATCGCCCACCGCAATGGTGCGAGTGATGTCGGTGGTGCCGTCGACATATTGAGCGCCGGAATCAATGAGATAGAGGCCGGAGCTGACAGGAAGGTTCGAGGCATGGCTGACGCGGTAATGGGGAATGGCCGCATTGGGCCCGGCGGCCGAGATCGAGGGGAAGGAAAGATCCTTGAGCACACCCGTCTCGCTGCGGCAGCGCTCCAGCGCCTCTGCCACCGAGATCTCGGTCTCCTGGCCATCAGGCACCGTGCGGTCGAACCAGGCGAGAAAATTCACGAAGGCGACGCCGTCGCGGATATGGGCGGCGCGGGTGCCGGCCCGCTCGGCCTCGTTCTTGACGGCGCGCAGCAGCGCCACGGGATCGCCGCCTTTCTGGATCTTTCCGCCCGCGCGTTCGACCAGGGTGGCGAAATGCTCCACCACCATGTTGGGATCGAGCCGAACCGTCTTACCCTTCACCGTCTCGGCGAGCACGGCCTCGATCTGGCGCGGCTCGGCGATGGCCATGTGGTGAGAGAGGTCGTCGCGCACGGCGTTGGAGAGCTTGCGGCCATCGGCAAACAGGGTCGGCTGGCCCTCGGCCGGCACCAGGGCATAGGAGAGGGGCAGGGGCGTGTGGGAGACGTCGCCGCCGCGGATATTGAAGAGCCAGGCGGCAGCATGGGCGTCATTGGTGAAGACGGCATCGACCTTCTGCTCGCGCAGCTTGGCCTGGAGCCTCCCGATCTTCGAGCCGGAGTCCTCGCCGGCGAGAGCCACATCGTGCAGCACTATTGGTGCCAGCGGAGGCGCCGGGCGGTCCTTCCAGATCGCATCGATAGGATTTTCCTTCACCTGAACGAGGTTTGCGCCAGCTTTCTCGCAGGCGGCACGAAGGCGTTCAACCTCATTCATTGATTGAAGGTGGGGGTCATAGCCGAGCTTCTGGCCCGGCTTCAGCACCTCGCCCAGCCACTTTTCCGGTGGCTCGTCGATGAGATGGCGCGGCGTGATCAGGCTGGTGTCGACCTGCTCGCGCACCTGCACTGTGTAGCGGCCATCCACGAAGATCGACGCCTGGTCCTTCAGGATGATGGCGATGCCGGCCGAGCCTGCGAAGCCGGTGAGCCAGGAGAGACGCTCCTCCGAAGGCGGGCAATATTCGTTCTGGTGCTCGTCTGAACGGGGAACCACGAAACCGTCCAGCCCAAGTTCGCCGAGCTTGTCGCGCAGGGCCTTGATACGGGCGGGGCCGAGAGAGGGCTGGGAAACTTCATAAAAGGACTGAAAAGGCATTGGTTGATATCCCTGGGAGCGCGAACGTCCCGTCCGCTCTTGGAAACGATGTCGTCTGCCTGCAAGGAAGCGCGGACTGGAAGTCCGCGCTCCCAGTCAAACCTTCCTCGGCTTGCCTCCGCCATAGGACAGCACCAGCGTCGTCCATTCATCAAGCCTGATGCGGCGGATAAGATGCAGACCCTGCATGCGATACGCCGCGAGCGCAGCATTGGCATGGGCATGCAGGAGGCCGGAGAGGATTACGGTGGCGCCCGGGGCGAGCAGCCGGCTCATCGGCGCGGCAAGGCGCACCAACGGGCCCATCAGGATGTTGGCGAAGACGAGATCGAAGGGCTTGTTCGCCTGTATGGCGCGGGCCGTCGTGCCGCGCGCGACGAAGCTCTGCACATAGGCGCCCGCCTTGTTGAAGCGGATATTGTTGCGCGCGGTGGCAATGGCGACGGGATCGATATCGGAGGCCAGCACGCGCAGATGCAGCGCCCTGGCGACAGCGATGGCGAGCACACCGGTGCCTGTGCCGATGTCGAGCGGGCGGCTGGGGCGCCGGCGCTTGAGGAGATCGTCGAGGGCGAGCAGGCAGCCGCGGGTGGTGCCGTGATGACCGGTGCCGAAGGCGAGGGCCGCCTCGATCTCGATGCCGATTGTATTGCCGGGAACCGCCGCCCGGTCGTGACTGCCATGCACGGTGAAGCGGCCGGCACGCACGGGTGCAAGGCCCTCCAGCGAAGCGGCGACCCAATCCTTGTCATCGAAACTGTCGAAGGTGACGTCCATATCGGGGCCTGCCGCAAGGGCGATCAGGTCCCTGACAGAGTCTTCATTGGGCGCAGAGCGGAAATACACCTCGACCAGCCAGGGGGGCTTGGCCGTGCCGTCTTCCCTCTCGAAGGCGGCGATGGCCGTCTCGGTTGGATCGAAGCTCTCGCCGAGCAAATCGGCGATGCGGCGCGCCCGCATCTCGTCGGTGACGATACGGGCGACATGGGTGGGATTGTTGGGGTGAAGACCTTCGAGCATGCTGCTTGGCTATCGCGACGGGCGCGGAAGGGCAATGGAAAAGGCGAGTCGCGCTAACCTGGAAATCGCGAAAACCTCTCCCTCAACGCCCGTAACTGCTCTACGCCGGCATTGGCGAAGGCAACCCGCATATGACCTTCCTGGCCCGGGCCGAAATAGGGGCCGGGCAAGCAGAGCACACCGGCCCTCTCGACAAGTTCCTTCGCCACTGCCGCCGCGGGCCGCCCGGGAAAGGGATGGCGCAGGAAGGCGAAATAGGCGCCCATGGAATCGACCTTCCAGCCATTGAGCCCCTGGAAGGCGGTACGGAAGGCATCGGTGCGCCGGGCGATCTCCTGCCTGTTGGCCTCGCGCCAGTCGGCGAGCCCGTCGATGGCCCAGGCAACGGGGCCCTGCGCCGCGCGCGGCGCGCAGATCTGCAGCGTATCGAGGATCTTGCCGATCTGCGTTTGGGCGGTCTGCGACGCGACAAGAGCGCCGAGGCGATGGCCGGGAATGCAGTAGCTCTTGGAGAAGGAATAGAGATAGATCAGCGTGTTGGCGTAATCGCCTGAAGCGATGAGATCGTGCGGGCGTTCGGCGATGAAGTCCCGATAGGTCTCGTCGAGAATGAGGAAGAGGCCGCGCTCGCGGCAAAGGCGGGCGAAGGTTTCGATGGTCTGCGGAGGGTACACCGCGCCGGTTGGATTGTTGGGCGTGACCAGAACGATCGCCCGCGTGGTGGCGTCGATCAACTCAGCCGCGCTCTCGACATCCGGCACGAATCCGCTCTCGGGTGGGCAGGCCAGCGCCCGCGCCTCGATGCCGAGCATGTCGAGCGCCATCTTGTGGTTGAAGTACCAGGGGCTTGGCAGCAGGATCGAGTCGCCAGCCTTGGCGGTGGCAAGGGCTGCGATGAAGAAGGCCTGGTTGCAGCCAGTGGTGATGGCGACATCGCGCCAGTCGACAGGCCCACCATACAGGCTGGAGACATGCTCCGCATAGGCTTGGCGCAAGGCCGTGTCGCCCTCAATCGGGCCGTAGCTCGCCGTCGCCGCCTCGCCGGCATTGCGGCTGAGGTGTTCCAGGAACTCGGCGTGCGGCGGATAGCCGGGCACGGCCTGCGAGAGATCGATCAGCGGGCCGGCGGCCCCGTCATAGGCCCGGGCCCAGGCCTGAGCCTCCGGGATGGGCGGCGTGGCGGTGTCGATGAGATTGGGGTTGATTGCGGGACGGGTGCTCATGGCACTTTTTTGCCCGCCGCGTGCCGGGCTGGCAAGGGCTTGTGGAAGGCATTCGCCAGAGGGAGCTCAATGGGCGATAGCGTCTTGTGATTTGGCGGAATCGGCAGGAAGCGCAAAGACGCGTCGAAACAAAGTGTTAGAGCAAAACTTGACTGCGCTTGAACGCCCTTTGCTTCAGGGTTTACGACAATCAGTGCTGCCAAGGCTTGTAGACGAATTCCAGCGTATAGCCGTCAGGATCGGTTACTTGCCCTGCGAAATAGCGGGGATCGTAATAGGCCTGCGGTCCCGGCGTGATCTTGTTCGTGGCACCGGCCTGTAACGCAGCTTCATGGGCGTTTCGTACCTCAGCTTCGGAATGAGCGACAAAGCCCACATGGACAGCACCGGGAGCAGGGGTGCCATGCCTGAGCCAAAAGGGTATTCGACCATCCGCACCAAAACCCTTCAGATCGGGATGTCCAGCCGGCCCGTCCTTGCCGTCGTAATCATGGCGAATCGTCATACCGACATGCGGAAGCACGGCCTCATAGAAGGCGATTGAGCGGCCGATATCGCTTACCGTTAGAAATATGTGGTCCAGCATGGGTTTTCCCTTTTGCGAGACATTTGCAATGCACTCATCTCGTCCTCCCTTTTGTCCGCTGCAGGATTATGACGAGATCGGCTTCCCGAAATCCAAGTTGCAGCATTCGCCCGGTGGCGAGTCAATCGTACTCCCGGCTTTGCGCCACGAGTTCGGCATGGTCGCTGCCGATCAAGATGTACTTGCGCGCTTGGCTGGCACCGGCCCATCGCTGAATTCAACTTCTCCTGCAGATCGCTTTCACGGCGATGACACGGCGCCGGGAATCTCCTAGCCTTTCCGAATGCCCCTGCCTCCGAGCCTTAAGATCGACGCTTCCCGTTCGCGCGTAGCCCTCAGTCCCGCCGATCCCGTCTTCGTGCAGGATCCCTATGCGGCCTATCGGGCTATCCGAGAGGCCGCGCCGCTGTTCTTCTGGGAGGAATATGGCTGCTGGTGCGCAGCGTCCCACCAACTCGTCTTCGATCTCTTCCGCGACAAGCGCTTCGGGCGCGAGATCCTGCATGTGGCGACGCGCCAGGAACTTGGCTGGCTGGAGCCGCAGGCCCATCTCGCTCCGTTCGATGCGGTCGACGCCCATTCCATGCTGGAGCGCGAGCCACCGGTGCACACCCTCCTGCGCACGCTGGTGAACCGCGCCTTCGTTTCCCGGCAGATCGAGCGGTTGCGCCCGCGCATCGCCGCGCTCGCGCATGAGTTGATCGATCGGTTCGAGCCGGAGGGCAGGGTCGACCTGATCGAGGCCTTCGCCACGCCTATTCCGGTGATCCTCATTGCGGAGTTGCTCGGCGTTCCCGCTGGCATGGCGCCCCAGCTGCTCGACTGGTCGCACCGCATGGTGGCGATGTATCAGTTCAACCGCACACGTAGCATCGAGGATCAAGCCGTTGCCGCAGCACAGGAATTCTGTGCCTTCCTGCGTGGCTATGTCGAGGAGCGGCGGGCCGCTCCGCGCGATGATCTCATCAGCCACCTGATCGCGGCCGAAGCGCAGGGCGACCGGCTGAGCGAGGACGAGTTGATCTCCACCTGCATCCTGCTCCTCAACGCTGGTCACGAGGCGACGGTGCACGCCATCGGCAATGGCGTGAAGGCGATCCTGCAGGCCGGTCTCGACGCGTCTGCCGTCCGTACCGGTGGGGAGGGGCTCGTGGAGGAGATGCTGCGCTTCGATCCGCCGCTTCACATGTTCAAGCGCTATGCGCTGGAGGATGTCACGCTGGGGCCTGCGAGCCTTCGCAAGGGCGAGCAGGTCGGCCTGCTGCTCGGCGCCGCCAACCACGATCCAGCCCGCTTCGCGGAACCCGAACGTTTCCTGCCGAGCCGCGAACGTCCGCCGCATGTCAGCTTCGGCGGCGGCATCCATTTCTGCGTGGGCGCCCCGCTGGCGAGGCTGGAACTCGAGGTGGCCGTGCCGATCCTGTTCGAGCGCCTGCCGGAACTGAGGCTGGAAGGCGTGCCGTTTTATGGCGACACCTATCATTTTCATGGGCTGAAGGCGCTGGAGGTGCGCTGGGAGCGCCGACGTCCTCGGCCGCTCTCGAACCGGTAGGGCTGCAAGAGAAGGCGGCCTCCAGGGGCCCGCTCTTCTCTTTGCTGACACGTTTCCAAGAGCGGATCGTTCGACACGCATTTATGCGTGTCGAAGGGACGTCCGTGCCCCACCTACGGCATCAACTGTCCGCCATTGATATGCAGGATCTGGCCGGTGATATAACCAGCCGCCGCATTCGAAGCCAGGAACAGCACCGCGCCGGCGCATTCCTCCGCCGTGCCCAGGCGCCCGAGCACAGTGCTCTTGCGCACGAACTCCAGCCGCTCGGGTGGGGTCGAGGCGTGGAAGGGGGTGGTGATCACCCCGGGCGCGATGGCGTTGGCGCGGATGTTCTTCGCTCCCAGATCGGTCGCCATATGGCGCGTCAGATTGTGGATGGCGGATTTAGCGGCGGCATAGATGGCCGAGCCCGGCGCGCCGCCATTGTTGCCGGCGATCGAGCCGAGATTGACGATGGCCCCACCGCCCTGCTTCTCCAGATGCGGGATTGCAGCTTGCGTACCCTCAATTACGGCTGCGACATTCAGGTTGAAAACCTTGTCGTAAAGGTCGCGGTCCAGCTCGAGAAATGGCTTCCGGGCGATCAGCGACCCCGCATTGTTGACGAGCACGTCGAGCCGTCCAAGCAGTTTCACCGCTTCCTCGACCACGCGCCTGGCTTCGCCTTCCTTGCCGAGGTCCCCGCGGATCAGCCAGACCTTGCCGCCTTTCGCCTTGATGGCACTCTCGACCTCCCTAGCCTCGGTCTCGCTCGAATTGTAATGCGCGGCAACGAGGGCGCCTTCCGCCGCGAAGGCCTTGGCCACGGCGGCGCCGATGCCCGTGCTCGCGCCCGTGACCAGCACACCCTTGCCTGCAAGATCGAGTTGCATGGACGTTTCCTTTGACTATTGGTGTTGGGATTGTTCAGACCAATGCCATCATTCGCGCAAACAGCGCCAACGCCAAGTCAAAAGTTCGCAACTGCAATCGGGATGCGGGAAGGGAGGTTTCCAGGACCGGAGATCCTCGTCGGTGCTCTGGAGCCGGGCCCGTCTTTGCCGACCCGCAAGCCTTGGTGGCGCAAAATTTAGATTGCATACTATTAATTAGGATGCTATCTAAATGTCATGACTGACCTTGACGCCGTTCGCCGCAAGCTCACGAACACCATGAACCAGATTGGGCGCCATTGGCGTCGCCTGGCACGTGACGTGGTGGGCCCGCACGGCATCATGGAGGCGGCCGCCGTTCCCTTCCTGACCATAAGCCGGATGGGCGACGGCGTGCGTCAGGTGGCGCTTGCCGAGGCCGTCGGCCTGGAAGGACCCTCGCTGGTGCGTCTGCTCGACCAGCTCTGTGAAGCCGGTCTCGTGGAGCGCCGCGAGGATCCGCAGGATCGTCGTGCCAAGATGCTGTTCCTGACCCGTAAGGGCAGGGCACTTACTGTTCTGATCGAGCAGGAACTGGTGACGCTGCGCGAGCAGGTGCTCGGCAGCGTCAGCCTCGAGGATCTCGAGGCAACTTTGCGAGTATTCGGCGTCATCGAGGAGGCAGCGGCCCGAGCCGAGCAATCGGAAACGGTCGCCGAGTTGGAATCAAGACGCATGTGACACCCCGCGGAACTGCTCGCACGGGGCGTTCTTACCAGGGCAGACTGAAGGTGGAGGACACCATGTTGGTCGAAGATGTCATGACGAAATCGGTGCTGTCGATCGACCCGGCCGCGTCGATCAAAGATGCATTGCGGCTGATGATCGCTTATCGGATCAGCGGGCTGCCGGTCGTCGACGCAAACGGAGGCTTTGTCGGTATCGTTACCGAAGGCGATTTCGTCCGGCGCTGCGAGATCGAGACGCAGGGCACCGGCCGGTCCTGGTTGCAGGACCTGGTCGCCCGTCCCGGCAAGGCAGCTCAGGACTATATCCGCACGCGAGGCCGCACGGTCGGCGAGGTGATGACGCGGGCAGTTGTGACGATCCGACCGGACGCCTCGCTTGCCGAGGCGGCGGATCTCATGACGGAGTACAAGGTGAAGCGGCTGCCCGTTGTTCTCGACGGTAAGCTCGTCGGCATCTTCGCCCGTTCGGATTTCATGCGGGCGCTGGAGCGGACCCTGCCCCAGGACGGCGCGACGGTCGGGGACAGCGAGATCGAGGCAGCCATTCTCGCCGAGCTGACACACCAGCGCTGGGGCTATCAAAGCAACATACAACTTGGCGTACGCGACGGCGTCGTCACGTTGGGTGGGACAGTCTTCAATGCCGATGCCAGCAGGGCCGCGCAAGTCGCCGCTGAGAACGTCGCCGGCGTCAAGTCCGTGAGGAACGAGCTGATCCTGATAGAACCGCTTTCCGGCGCAGTTGTCGTTCCCAGCCAGAGCTGATGCGTCCAGGTCGGACGAAAAACGATGCAGGGAAGGACGCCTCAGGCGGCAGCGACGAATGAGTCCACCACGCGCTTGCGGCCGGCCTTGTCGAAATCCACGGTGAGCTTGTTGCCGTCGATCTCTGCGACGTCCCCGTAGCCAAATTTCACATGGAATACGCGGTCGCCAACCTTGTGCACCGAGGCCGCGCCGGTGGAGCGGGCGACGAGTTCACCCTCGATGGTCAGCGGCTCGCGGCGCGGCGGGGGCTGAGTCGCCTTGAAGCCGGAGGCCATGTTCTCACGGGCGCGCTGCCAGCCCGGCGTCGAATAGGTCGAGCCGGCGAAGGGCTGGGCCTTGTCGAAGCGGCTCATGGCGAAGGCGCCGCCGGAGGAGTAGGAGCCGGAAGGCTCGACCACATCGACATGGGCGGCCGGCAGCTCGTCGACGAAACGCGAGGGCATCGTCGCCTGCCAGAGGCCGTGGATGCGGCGGTTGGAGGCGAACCATACCTTAGCCCGGCGGCGGGCGCGGGTGAGGCCGACATAGGCCAGGCGCCGCTCTTCCTCGAGGCCCGCCCGGCCATTCTCGTCAAGCGAGCGCTGGTGCGGGAACAGGCCCTCCTCCCAGCCGGGCAGGAAGACGGTGTCGTATTCGAGGCCCTTGGCGCCGTGCAGGGTGAGGATCGAGACCTTGTCCTCGCTGGCACCTTCCTCGCTGGCATCCATCACCAGCGAGATGTGCTCGAGGAAGCCGGCCATGTTCTCGAAGCTCTCCATGGAGCGTACGAGTTCCTTGAGGTTCTCGAGCCTCCCGGCGGCCTCGGCGGTGCGATCCTTCTGCCACATGTCGGTGTAGCCGGATTCCTCCAGGATCAATTCGGCAAGCTCCTGGTGACCCAGGACCTCGCTTTGCGCTGCCCAGCGCGCGAAGGAGGTCATCAGGTCGCGCAGGGTCTGCCGGGGCTTTGGCTTAAGCTCCTCCGTCTCCACCAGCACGCGGGCAGCCTGCATCATCGGCACGGTGTTGTGGCGGGCATAGTCGTGAAGGATCTGCACGGTGGCATCGCCGAGGCCGCGCTTGGGAACGTTGACGATGCGCTCGAAGGCAAGATCGTCGGCCGGCTGCATGGTTGCGCGGAAATAGGCCAGCGCATCGCGGATCTCTGCGCGCTCATAGAAGCGCGGGCCGCCGATGACGCGATAGGGCAGGCCGAGCGTGACGAAGCGGTCTTCGAATTCGCGCATCTGGAAGGAAGCGCGCACAAGGATGGCGATGTCGTTGAGGGCATGGCCCTTGCGCTGCAGCGTCTCGATCTCGTCACCGATGGCGCGGGCTTCCTCACCGGAATCCCAGGCGCCCGCAACGGTGACGCGCTCCCCTTCCACATCGTCGGTGAACAGCGTCTTGCCGAGGCGGCCTTCGTTGCGGGCGATGAGATGACCGGCAGCGCCCAGGATGTGGCCAGTTGATCGATAGTTGCGTTCTAGTCTAATTACCGTAGAATTCTGAAAATCCTTTTCAAACCGTAATATATTATCTACTTCTGCCCCTCGCCATCCGTAGATCGACTGGTCGTCGTCGCCAACGCAACATAGATTTACTTTATCACCTGCCGGTGCCTGCGAGAGTAGGCGCAACCAAAGATATTGGGCGACATTAGTGTCCTGGTATTCGTCCACCAGCATGAAGCGGAAGCGGCGATGATATTCGGCGAGCACGCCGGGGTTCTCGCGGAAGAGGCGGATGCATTCGAGCAGCAGGTCGCCGAAATCGGCGGCGTTCAGCGTCTTCAGGCGGGCCTGGTACGCAGCATAGAGTTCGCCGCCCTTGCCATTGGCGAAGGACATCGCCTCGCCGGCCGGTACCTGGGCGGGCGCAAGGCCGCGGTTCTTCCAGCTATCGATGGCATTGGCGAGCTGACGGGCGGGCCAGCGCTTCTCGTCGATACCGGCAGCCTCGATCACCTGTTTCATCAGGCGAACCTGGTCGTCGGTATCGAGGATGGTAAAATTGGACTTGAGGTCGACCAGTTCGGCATGGCGGCGCAGGATCTTCACGCCGATAGCGTGGAAGGTGCCGAGCCAGGGCATGCCCTCGACGCTCTGGCCGATCAGCACGCCGATGCGCTCGCGCATCTCGCGCGCCGCCTTGTTCGTGAATGTCACCGCCAGAATCTGGTGGGGCGCGGCCCGGCCGGTGGCAAGGATGTGGGCGATGCGCGTGGTGAGCACCCGTGTCTTGCCCGTGCCGGCGCCGGCCAGCACCAGGACGGGTCCATCGAGTGTCTCCACCGCCGCGCGCTGCTCGGGGTTGAGACCCTGCAGATAGGTGGCGGGCCTCGCCGCGGCCATTGCGCGCGCGGCAATGCCGCCGGCGGCCGGCTGGTGGGCGAGGGAAGGGGAACGCTCGTCGGACAAGGTGCGCTTTCGCGTGATTCTCGGATGGCGGATAATGGCTTAGATGGGGGGCTGCGTCGAGTTTTGGAAGCCTGGGAGGGCGGACGTCTCGTCCGCCGTTGAAGTAGTTCGGTCCACGAATGAAGCACGGGACGCTTTCCTGAACGCTTTCCTTTTTGCTTGCAGCGCTCCCGTTTCAAGGGCGGACGAGAACGTCCGCGCTCCCAGCTTGCGCTTCCTGCCCTTCCATGCAGCAATGCGTCACCCCGCCTTCGGATTCTCCTCCCATGATCAGCCTGTCGCTCCTGTTCGCAACCTTCCTCGCTGGCTTCATCTACACGATCGCGCCAGGCCCGGCCTTCCTTGCCCTGTTCACCCTCGGTGCGGCCAAGGGGCGACGGCCGGGGGCCTGGTTCATGACCGGACATCTGGTCGGCGATGTCACCTGGTCGGTGGCGGCACTGGCGGCGATCGTCGGGGTCAGCCAGATCGGGCCGGTGCTGTTCGACATCCTCGGCATCTGCTGCGGCGTCTACCTGATCTATATGGGCGTGCGGGCGATAACGATGCGCAAGGATGGCAAGGCGGCGGTGATCGGCGCCGACAGGCCGCTTCTGAACGGCGTGCTGTTCGGTCTCACCAATCCGAAATCCTATCCGGTAGCCTTCGCCACCTTCGGCGCGCTGGTGGCGCCCTATGGCTCGGCCATCACCTGGGGCGAGACGCCGGCCCTGATCGCCAGCGCCTTCCTCGGCTTCGTGGCGGCGGATCTCATCCTCTTTGTCGCTATCGGCCTTACGCCCGTGCGGCGCTTTTTCGCTCGCTATGGCGTGTGGGTGACGCGTGTCGTCGGCGTAGCCTTCGTGGGCTTCGGCGCGAAGTCGCTGTTCGACGGCGCGCGCGGCCTGGTTTCGGCGCGAGGGTAAATGGACTGGCGACCTCCGGTCGGCATCATGGATAGTTTAAGAGTTTGCCGGAATAGCTATTTCGACCTCGCTCCATCGGCGGCGTAAGCGGCATTTCCACACTTGGAACATTCGTCCTGCATCAGGGGTGCACGCCAGGGCGTCAGCCTTGGGCATGGCATTCTTCCAGCTCTTCCTCCGTGAATTCTGGCTGTTCGGCCTCAAGCAGGCTTCGGCTTGCCTGTTCGGCGGCTCGTTCCTGGCCCTCATCCTTGCAACGCGCTTCTATTATCCGGCGCAGCCCTGGCTCAGCCGCTACGACTTCCTGGTCTTCGCCGCATTCGGCATCCAGGGTCTGCTGCTGGTCCTGAAGCTCGAAACCTGGGAGGAGGCGGCGGTGATCGCCGTCTTCCATGTCGTTGGCACGATCATGGAGATCTACAAGACCTCCGTCGGCTCCTGGGCCTATCCGGAGGCAAGCGTGCTGAAAATCGGCCTGGTGCCGCTCTTCTCCGGCTTTCTCTATTCGGCGGTCGGCAGCTATATCGCCCGTGCCGCGAGGCTCTTCGATTTCCATTACAGCGCCTATCCCCGCATGCGCTGGACGCTTCTTCTGGCCGGACTGATCTATGTGAATTTCTTCACCCATCATTTCCTGCCGGATATCCGCCTCGGGCTGTTCGCCTGGATTGCCTGGCTGTTCCGGAACACACAGATCTATTTCACGGTGGATCGCGAGCGGCGCTCGATGCCGCTGCTGCTCGGCTTCTTCCTGGTGGCGCTGTTCATCTGGATTGCCGAAAATATCGGCACCTTCAGCCAGGTCTGGATCTATCCGAACCAGCATCGCGGCTTTGCGCTCGTCTCCTTCGGCAAGCTCGGCGCCTGGTATCTTCTGATGATCGTCAGCTTCGTGCTGGTTTCGCTGGTGCACAGGCCCGTATTGCTGCGTCGCCCGCTCGGCAAACTTATTGCCGGTTGATCGGCGCCGGCCGGCGGATGGCGCTGCCGATGATCTCGGGCGTCGGCAGATAGCCATGCGAGGAACGCATTTCTGCGAGATTGTCGATGATGTCGCCTGGGAAGGGGGCGACGCGCCGGGTCGCCAGATCAATATTGAGCGAGATCAGCTCACAGGTGGCCGAGACCCAGCCTTCGGTCGCGTGGCACAACTCTTCGTAGATATGCAGGCGCTTCTCGTCGTAGCCGACGAGTTGGAGGCGCACGCGCACGGGATCGTCGAGATGCAGTTCACGCTTGTAGATGACATGGACTTCTCCAGTGAAGAAGGACATGCCACGCTGCTCGATATAGTCTTCGCCCAAACCGACAAGCGACAGCGCTTCGCCGAGCGCGTTGTCGAACAGGACATGATAATAGGCCATGTTCAGATGGCCGTTATAATCGATCCAGTGCGGCTCTATGCGCATGGAGGAGGAGACGAAAGGCGCAAAGAACAGTGCTGGTAGCTTATTGGTGTCAAACATTTTCGCTCCCACGCAACAGATTTTCTTTTTGGGATCACGCGGGCCTGCAACCGATATTGGCACTCCTGACCCTGGTTGAGAGCAGACCCTCGCGCTGGCCTCTGAACTCAGTGTATGCAAAATGAACAATACCTCAAGAAAAAGCAGCATAATATGGTTGATTCTGGCGAAAATGCCCGGCGGTACACAGCCGATGACCTTGGATTAGTATACGACCGGCTCGCTACGCGTTTCGGATCTCGGTTTTCGACCGGCCAGGCGCTGCGCGATCAGCATGCCAGCGTCCTGACCTGGCTGCCGCCGCAGGCGCCCGATGGCGTGGTCTTTCCTGAAAGTGAGGCCGAGGTTGCCGAGATCGTGCGCGTGTGCGCCGACCATGACGTGCCCGTCATTCCCTACGGCACCGGTACCGGCCTCGAAGGGCACGTGAACGCGCCGGAGGGCGGCATCAGCATCGACACCAGCCGCATGAATGCGATCGTCGCCGTGCATGCCGAGGATCTCGACGCCGTGGTGCAGCCAGGCGTCACCCGCAAGCAGCTCAACGACTACCTGCGCGACCAGGGCCTGTTCTTCCCCATCGATCCCGGCGCCGATGCCTCGATCGGCGGCATGGCGGCCACGCGTGCCTCCGGCACCAATGCGGTGCGCTACGGCACGATGAAGGACAATGTCCTGTCGTTGCGCGCCGTGCTCGCCAATGGCGAGATCATCGCCACCGCGAGCCGGGCCAAGAAGAGTTCGGCCGGCTACGATCTGACGCGCCTTCTTGTCGGTTCGGAAGGCACGCTCGGGGTCATCACCGAAGTGACCTTGCGCCTGCATGGCATTCCCGAGGCGATCAGCGCCGGGATCTGCCCCTTCGCCACCGAGAAAGCGGCCTGCGATGCCGTGATCGCGACCATCCAGTCGGGCCTCGCGGTGGCGCGCATCGAATTGCTCGATGCCCTGATGGTGAAGGCGGCCAACGCCTATTCCGGCCTCGACCTGCCGGAGACGCCGATGTTGTTCCTGGAATTCCACGGCAGCGAGGCGGGCGTTGCCGAGCAGGCGGAGCGTTTCGGCGAGATTGCAGCAGACTGTGGCGGCGGCCCTTTCTCCTGGGCCACCAAGCCGGAGGAGCGCACCAAGCTTTGGACCGCCCGTCACAACGCCTACTGGTCGGGCGCTGCCCTGAGGCCGGGCGGACGGAGCGTGGCGACCGATGTCTGCGTGCCGCTGTCGCGTCTGGCCGAATGCGTGGCCGAGACGCGCCGCGACATCGACGAGACCGGATTGATCGCCCCCATCGTGGGCCATGTCGGCGACGGCAATTTCCATGTCCAGCCGATCATCGACGTCGATGATCCCCGAGAAGTAAGGGCATGCGAGGCCTTCCTGGAACGCATGGTGACGCGCGCCCTTGCCATGGGGGGAACCTGCACCGGCGAGCATGGGGTGGGACAGGGCAAGCGCAAATATCTCAAGGCAGAGCACGGCGAAGCGGCGCTCGCCGCCATGAGGGCGATCAAGCAGGCGCTCGATCCCAAGGGTATCATGAACCCGGGGAAGATCTTTCCGGATTGAGTTGGCGGGGGATGAGCGGTTCTACGAAGTCCGCAACGCGGGGAAACCGGATGGCGCCTGGCATCCCCGGGCCTTCGGTCCGCAGGCATGGGTCCGCCGGCATGACAGATCAGTCGCTTACAGGGGGCGAACGAACCAGCCCCTGGATTCAGTAGGACCGACCCCACAGCCAACCCTTTGAAAGGGTGTCCTCATCATTTCCATGGGCTGGACATGCAACAGGCGGGTGTTCTCCCTATAAACACCCGCCTGCCGCAAATTCTGTCCTGTCATTGGCACTCTCCTTCGGGGATCCGGCTCCCAGCGAGACCGGAACGCATCGTCAGAAAATGCCACTTGCTATGGCGTAACCACCACGGGCTGGCCAATAGCCTTTGTTCCTTCAGTAGCATCCTTCGGCTTGACACGAACGATGATCGGCATTGTCAACCCCGAGGGGACCGGCCGGCCATCGAGATAGCCTGCCTGCTGAGTCTGCTTGTCCACTGAAAGAAACACCAGCATATTTGCCGCCGCAACACGACTGGTCGGTTCACTCCGGGCCAACGGATTTTGGATCGTGTGAACGCCAACCGTGTAGAAGCCTGCGCCGAAAACGCCCAACGCCAATGCGACTCCGGCGGAGCTGATCAAGCGTAACATTGCGTACCCACCTCACTGAAAGCGAGAGATACCGTTCCTCTATTGACGCGACGCTGTTATGACGGTGGTCACTAAATCGACCACCCCTATCCCGGGGATCCCTCTTTTTATTGTGGGATCATCCGGAAACAGCCCAACCGGCTCATGCTTTTGCATTTATCCCGGTATCCATTTTAATAGCACAAAATTTCTGCCAGCCTTAATGAAATCTAAAGTTTTGGTGAAAATGTGAACTGCGCCCGCTTCTTGTGCAGATCACACTTTCTTCCTGTTGATAGTTTCGATTTGTCTCAATTATCGCGTATGGTCCGAGGATTGGATGAGATTCACGAAGGGGCCCAATGCCAGGGAGTTCCGTGCTCCTAGGGCAGGTATGATTGTGGGCTGAAGGAAAGGAAGTTCGGCGTGCGCGAGGCGCTCACCGTTGTTGGTTTCTTGTTGATCCTGGCGTTTGCGGCCCTGTTTACCGCGCCGCTCTATATGGATTGGAACGCCTGGCGCGACGATATTGGCGCACGCCTGTCCGAGCATTTCGGTACGCCCGTGATCATCAAGGGCGCGATTCAGGCGCGGCTCCTGCCTCAGCCCTGGCTCTCTCTCGGCGATGTCTCGATCGGCGACCCCTATGGTTCCACCAAGCTGAAGGTGGCGGGGATCGACGGAGATGTCAGCCTTGGAGGCCTGCTGCGCGGTGATATCGAACTGTCGAATGTCGTGGTCCGCAGCCCGGAATTGACCATCATCGCCGATGACCGGGGGCTGGTCGCGCCGCTCTCTCAGAATTCGGTTTCGCTCGACGCGGCTGTCGAAAGCTTCGAGCTCAACGACGGTTCGCTCCATTACATCAACAAGGCCGATGGCCAGAACATAACGCTGTCGGGAATTAATCTCGTGGGCGAGGGTGGCTCGGTTTTCGGCCCTTACAAGGCCGAAGGTGGCGTCCAGTTTGCTGGCGTCCCCCATACTGTCAAGCTGGCCACCGGCACGGCCGACAAGAGTGGGCTGCATCTGCGCCTCACCATCGTGCCGGCCGACAAGCCGGTGACCCTCGATCTGGACGGTGAGATCAAGCTTGCGGATGGCAAGCCGACCTTCGTTGGCAATGCGATGCTGATGCGGCCGCTCGTCGCCACCAAGGGCAATGGCGGTGACACATCGGCCGACGCTTCGGGCGAAAACCAGACGCCCTGGAGCGTGAGCGGTCCGGTCGCCGCTTCGCCGGCCGGCTTGATCTCCGACAAGGTCGCGGTCCAGATCGGGCCCGATGAGAGCTCGCTCAAGCTGGGCGGCACGTTGAACATATCGTTCGGCACCCGCACTGTGCTGGATAGCACGCTGTCGGGCAAGCAATTGCAACTCGACCGTTTCGCCGGCATCGGCCCGGACCAGCGTCTGCCGCCGGCCGCCGTGCTGACGCGGCTCGTCAAGGCCATGCCAAGCTTTGCCGATCTCTCGGCCTCCTCGCATCTCGATCTGTCGGTGCAGGGCCTCATGCTCGGCAGCGAACTGATGAGCAATGCCCGCGTCAGCCTTCGCATGAACGACGGCAAGCTGCAGGTCGATCGCCTTGAGGCCGATCTGCCCGGCCAGTCGCATCTTTTGCTTGCGGGTGACGTGAATGACGACGGCGGCGGCTTCAAGGGCAATCTCAGCCTGAATTCCAACCGCGCCACCGGCCTGATCGGCTGGCTCCAGGGCCAGCCCGTGCTCGGCCGGCCGGATGCCGCCAAGAAGCTGACCTTGCAGGCAAACCTGACGGCAGATGCCGACAAGGTGGGCCTCTCCCAATTGACGCTCGCGGTCGATGATGCCGCCGTCAAGGGGGAGCTTGCCTGGAGCCGTCTTGCGCACGGGCGGGCCGCTGGCCGCGTCGAAGCCAATCTTGCCGCACAACGCATCGACCTCGATGCGTTGCCTTCCGTCGCGGCCTTGCTACCTGGCAGTGGCGATATTTTCAGCGAAGCCGATATCAGGCTTCAGGCCCAGGAATTGGCGCTTGCCGGCATAGAAGCCAAGTCTGTCAGCGGTCATATCAAGGCCGGTGGGAAGCTGATCGCCCTCGAGGACGTGGTGGTGAACGATCTCGGCGGCGCTAATCTCACCGCGAACGGCCACATCGACAATATAGGCGTGCTGCCGCAGGGCGAAATCCGCGTCAGCTTGAATGGACGTGACCTGACGGGTCTTGCCGCCACGCTGAAGCGCAGTGCCCTGCCGCCCTTCTGGGTCAATGCCTTTGCTGACCGGGCCCCATCGCTTTCGCCCGCGAACGGCAACCTCGTCATCGCCTTTGGCAATTCGGAGCGCTATTCGGTCGATGGCAAGTTCGGCGGCAGTGTCATCCAGCTCGATACCGATCTCGGCAGCCGGTCCCGCCAGTCCGCGATCGCCGTGAAGCTGAAGGCGGACAGCCTCGACGTAGCGACGCTGTTGCGCCAGGCGGGGCTTGCCCTTGCCGTAGCCAACATTCCCGGCCGTGCCGCACTCGACCTGAACCTGTCCGGCGTGCCCGGCGGGGCAATGAGCTGGACCGCCGCCTTCAAGGGCGTCGGCCTTGATATCGGTGGCAAGGGCCAGATGACCGGATCTTTCGAGGCGCCGGCTTTCGATGGACAAATAACCGCCGGGACGGATGACATCCTCGCGCCCGCCCGGCTTTTCGGCGTGGCGCTGCCAGGCGTGATGCCGGCGCAGGGCGTGACGCTCTCCTCTGGGATGCACATGAGGGCAGGGCGCTTTGCCTTCGACAATCTGTTCGGCACGCTGCTCGGCATGCCGGTGAGCGGTTCGCTCACGGTCAATCCCGGCAAGCCGCTGCGCCTTGATGGCCAGTTGAGCTTCGCGGAAGCCGATGGCCAGGTCCTGGGCTCCCTGCTGGCGGGCGCGGATCTCGGCGCCGGCAATGCCAGTGGCAATGCCTTCTCGGACGAGGCATTCGGGCCGACCGCCCTCGACAATCTGGCCGGGCACCTGAGTGTCTCTGCCCAGGCCCTGCAGCTGTCGCATCGACTGCCCGATCTCAGCGATGCAAAGGGAGAAGTGAGCTTCGGCCCGCGGTCCGTTGCCATAGACAATTTCACTGCCAGCATTGGTGGGGGCACCGTCACCGGCGCCTTGCAGCTCTCGCGGGCCGCACTCGATACCGCCGTCACGGGCCGCTTCAGCCTGCAGAATGTCGATCTCAGGACGCCGGATGTCAGCGGCAGGCTGAATGCGGGCCTCGACTTCCAGGGAACGGGGCGTTCGGCTGATGGCCTGATGTCATCACTGACGGGCGGCGGCACATTGGAACTGAAAGAGCCGGTGCTGTCGGGCCTTTCGGAGAATGCCTTCAATGAAACGGTCTCCGCTGTCGATGGCGGCCTTGCCAACGATCCCTCGCATGTGAAGCCTGCTTTCATGCGAAGCCTTGCCGGTGAGGCGCTGAATGTCAGCCCGATCACCGGCAATGTGTCGCTCGCAGGCGGCATTCTGCGCCTCTCGTCCACACGCACTGCCTCGGCCAACAGCACGGTGACGTTATCGGGCCTTCTCGACCTTTCCGACCTGACCGTGAAGAGCGATGTAGCACTGATGCCGGCCGATATTGCCGACGGCTTCGGCGGCCCGTCGCCTTCCATCCCCGTGCAGATCCGTGGCGCGATCGACAATCTGCAACGCGATGTCGATGTCTCCAGCCTGATAGCCTGGCTGAGCATCAGGGGTGCCGAGCAGCAGGCGCGCAAGCTCGAACAGCTGGAGGCGCAGCGCCAGGCTGAAGAGAAGGCTGCCGACGAAGCTCGCCGTGCCGAAGCGGCCCAGATGCAGAAGGCGATCGACGCCGCCCGCCTCAAGGTCCTGCTGCAATCTCCCGGGCCGGCAGGCCCGCCCAAGGACCAACTCCCCCCTGCGGCGGTGGGGCCCGCACCGGCGCCGGTGCCGCAGATCGGCGGACGGGGCGCTCCCATTATGAAGATGCCATCCCTCAACAGTTTGCCGGCGACACCGGTGGTGCCCGCACCGACCACCGTGATGCCGGCACCGAGCGTTCCAAGCGCCGGACCACAATCGCCCGGTACTCCGGCACAGCCTGCGGCGCAGTGAGATGTGCGGACCCGGTCTGCAGTCGGAGCCGTCACTCGGTGCGTGGGGCGTGATGGGAAAAGGTCAAGGGCGTGGGGAGCCCCATGGCGGTTTGGGGAAAGGTCCACGACGGCTTTAGCGGTGGAACAAGAATACGATCTTTTCGATTTCGAACGATCCAATGGACTTGCGTGCGAGGTCGGCAAGTTGTTCTGCCTCAAATGCGCGAATGGAATGGGGAATGGGCAGGCGTGACGGCCTGGCTCAACCGCGACGAACGTTGTCGAGCACGAAGAGGCGGATCGCCGAAGAGAGATTTCCCTGTGCGCGCGTGGCATCGATTTCGGCTACGACGTCCGAGAGTGTCAGGTCACGTTTGGCGGCGAGCTCCTTCAACGCATCCCAAAACGCATCCTCCAGCGACACACTCGTCTTGTGCCCAGCGATCACGATCGAACGTTTTACAACCTTGCTCTTCATAGCAGCCAATCACTCTTCAATCCTGGGCCCCCGCCGGTGTTGTTCGAGATGTTTATCAGCATCTCTCTTATCCGCTTTAAGCCTTTCTTTTTGCGCTCGAGACAACCCATGTACTGTGCGGTTCCGAACAGCCTCCTGCTCAGCGTTCCTCTTTGCCCGAGCCTTGCGAGCTCTCTTCAAATTTACAATCTCAGCCATAAACTTACCTGAAAGGAATTTTCTCCCGAATGAGTAATTCTGCTGCTACCCCAGGCTACGCAGCTTACCCCATATAATGGTTGATAAAAAACGACCGTTTGGTCATTCTTTATCTCCTGTGATCATAGGTGCAAGGCTGATTGCATCCTCAATTGCCCTTTTGTCCATTATTTTCGCTGCCATTACTTCTTTAAGTAGCGTGGTACCGCTCCGGTCGGCAGCCTTCGTAATATGAGCAGCCTCATCATAACCTATGATCGGCGCGAGCGCGGTCATCAGCACCAGGGATCGCGAGTCGAGGTCACTGATTCGCGCAGCGTCCGTGGGAAGATCGACGACGGAATGTTCAATAAAACTGACGGTGGCATCAGCCAAAAGGCGTATAGACTGCCACATCGCCCCAGTGATGACCGGTTTGACGACGTCCAGCTCCCGCTGACCTTGGCTGCCGGCGAGAGTTACACTGGCATGGGTGTCGAGCACTCGCACGCTAACCGCGGTGATCGCCTCGCATTGAGTGGGGTTGGCCTTGCCCGGCACGAGCGGCGTCAAGTCCGCCAGCCCTGCCTCCACGCGCCGGATGCTGTGACTGACCTGCGCGGCGTAGTCTGAGAATTCCTGCCCTGGCGACAGCGGCCTCACGTCCCGGAGGTGTGTGCGGCCGGCCTTGACAAAGCCCCCTAAGCTTTCAGCCTCGCTTTCCCGTACCTCGGCGAGCCCCACCATTGCGGGTAGCACCCTCGCTTCGATCTCGACGGCGGCAACATGCATGACGGTCCGAATGGTGTCGTTGGATGATTGGCCGCCATCGACATGGTCATCAGGATGAACGGGCCTTCTCGGCCCGATTATGCCGCCGAGCCTTTCGATGGCCCGGTTGGAGATGACCTCGTTGGCGTTCATGTTGGTCTGCCTGCCCGAACCCGTCTGCCAGACCACGAGGGGAACTCATCGTCGAGCCTTGCCATTCGCAACCTCGCGCTCCATGCGCTCGATTGCTTTCGCAAACGTGCTTGGAGCGCGCCAAGTTCCCGCCTGGCGCACGCCGCGGCGAATTTTGTTAGCCCAAGCGAGTGAAGGAGCGGGCGCAGCATCCTCTCGCCACTGATGCAGAAGTTCTGCAGGGGGCTCCCGGTCTGGGCGCTGGAGCAAAGCGCGTTGAAGCGTAGACGCTGTCTTGCTTCGACGTGCCCTTGTGATTCTCGCTGCTTCAGTCAAATCGCCAACGCAACAGCGATGCGCGATCGGAACATCGACGCCGCCGAAGGATCCGCTTTCCAAGCGGATCACCGGCGCGTGCCTGTTCATCGCCGTGTCCCGCCTGACTTAACAATATTTCTGTTCAAAGGGCGTTGGGCAATCCCGAGGAAAGCAAGGACAAGCCGCAATCGCCTCTTTTTTCTGCCGACGAGGCAGCCTATATTCCCTTTGCCGGCTCGCGCCGGCTATGGCGATAAATGGTCATCGAAATAAACCTATCGGACCCGGGGGCAGTACCCGGCGCCTCCACCTCAATCCGTGCTGCAAGGGCGGATTGGGGCGGGGGCGAAATAGGATCGACGAGGGTGTAAAGGGTGTGCTTTTGCTCGGCATGGTTCCGCCGACATCGGGCCATTTCAATAGTTGCCAACGACAACTATGCTCCGGTTGCGGTTGCCGCGTAAGCGGTAACTAGACCGAAATCAAGTCCTGACGGGTAGCACCGGCAGGCGGGGTTCGGAGGCACCTGGCAACAGAAGCCTCCACTTCAATTCCGGTCTGCCTGCAGGCCTTTCCGATGTGCTGGCCTGGTAAGAAGCGCGATGAGTACTGACCATATCCGATATGATCTTCTTACGCAGGATGCGCTGCGGGGCATGGTCCGCCGGGTGCTGTCCGATGCTGCGCGTGTGGGCTTGCCCGGCGAACATCACTTTTTCATTTCCTTCAAGACGCAATATCCCGGCGTGAACATTCCGTCGCGCCTGGCTGAGAAATTCCCGGAGGAGATCACCATCGTCCTTCAGCACCAGTTCTGGGATCTGAACGTCAGCGACTACGGTTTTGAGGTGGGCCTGTCCTTTGGCAACGCGCCCGAGCGTCTTGTGGTGCCTTTCGCGGCGGTGACGGCTTTCTTCGACCCTTCTGTCGATTTCGGCGTGAAGTTCGAGGTCGATGAGCCGGAAGATGCGGTGGCTGCCGAGATCAGTCCGATACCGCCGGCAGTGCGGGCCGTGCCGCAAGCCGCCGAGGAGCCGGCGGTAAAGAAGGTGACTCCCTCCAAGCCGGCACGCGGCAAGAAGGTCGAGCCGGCCGTTGAGGAGCCGGCTCCAGTGGTGGTGGAAGCCGAAGCACAGAGTGCCGCCGAGGAAGATAAGCCGGCTGAGAGCGAGAAGATCGTCAGCCTCGACCATTTCCGCAAAAAGAAATAACAGGGCATCCGGTCCCAAACAAAAGCCCCGCTCCATAGCCTTGGAGCAGGGCTTTTGTTCTTGAGGATCTGCCGGTCCTACATATTGTGATCAGTTTAGCGCCAGGGCCACGAAATGCAGTTCGCCCTGGGCGTTGGAGAGCAGCAGCAGAGCCTGCTTGGTGCCGGTCTTCTTCAGATCGTCCAGACGTCTGGTCACATCGTCGGGGCTGGAGACGGCCTGCTGGCCGACCTCGAGGATGAGATCGCCGGGCTTGACCTGCTTGTCCTCGGCCGGCGAACCGTTATCGACCTTGGTGATCAGCACGCCCTTGGCGTCGCTGCCAAGCTTGAACTGGTCGCGCAGGTCCTTGGTCAGGCCGGACATTTCAAGGCCGAGCGCCTTGGCGGTCTTGGGCTTGGGAGGCACGGCCGGTTCGGCCGAAGCCTTGATCACCGTGTCGCCCTCGTCGAGGCGGGCTACGGTGACGCTTTTTGTAAGAGTCTGGCCCTTGCGCAGGATCACCACCTCGACCTGTTTGTCCACGGGCGTATCAGCGACGATACGGGGCAGGTCGCGCATTTCCTTGATGTCGTGGCCATCGAACTTCACGATGACATCGCCGGGCTCCAGGCCGGCCGGCTTGGCGGGGCCCTTATCGTCGACCCCGGCGATCAGCGCACCTTCCGCGTGATCCATGCCGAGGCTCTCGGCTATATCGTCGGTCACGCTCTGGATCTTCACGCCCAGCCAGCCGCGGCGCGTCTCGCCATATTTCTCGAGTTGCTCGATCACCGGCTGCACCGTAGCGGCGGGCACCGAGAAGCCGAGACCGATCGACCCGCCTGTCGGCGAGATGATGGCGGTGTTGATGCCGATGACATCGCCGTCCATATCGAACAGCGGACCGCCCGAATTGCCCTTGTTGATCGCGGCATCGGTCTGCAGGTAGTTGTCGTAAGGCCCGGAATTGATGTCGCGGTTGCGCGCGGAGATGATGCCCAGCGTCACCGTCGAGGACAGGCCGAACGGGTTGCCGATGGCCATCGCCCAGTCACCTACGCGCACCTTGTCGCTGTCGGCGAACTTCACCGCCTTTAGGGGCCTGGGGGGATCGACCTTGAGAACGGCGACGTCGACCTTCTTGTCGCGGCCGACAAGCTTGGCCTTCAGCTTGCTGCCGTCGTTGAAATTGACCTCGATGTCGTCGGCGCCATCGATAACGTGGTTGTTGGTGACGATGATGCCCGAGGGATCGATGACGAAGCCCGAGCCAAGTGCCTCGGCCTTGTGCGGCTGGGGCGGAGGGCCCTTGCCGTCCTTGTTGAAGAACTGGTTGAAGAAGTCCTCGAAAGGCGCTCCCGGCGGCAGCTTTGGCATAGGCTGCGGCGGCGCATCGCCATCGTCGTCATTGTCGCTGTTGTCGGCTGTGACCGTCTGCGACGTCGAGATGTTGACCACCGAATCGATCAGTTGCGCGGACAGGTCTGCGACGGAGGGAGGCCCGGCCGCGGCGAAGGCAGGCGGGGCGAGCAGGGCAGCCGGGCTGGCGGCGAGCAAGGCGGCGAGGGCGACGGCGCCGCTGCGGCGCATCAGGCTCTTGGAGTCGATCAGCATAGAATCCTCAGTGGATGCGGCTTTCCCAGGTTGATTGGCCGCTGATGTGGTGAGCAATCGCGATTGATTTCAAGGGTTGAATGCGGCGCGAGCGTGACATGTCCGGCCATTCACGCGATGTTGTGCCCATTCTGTTCCAAAAGAGACAGAAATGGCGTTTGTCAGAGCCCGCGCACACACCAGATGATGATGATGCCGATGATGGCCGAGATGAAACCGGCAATGCGCAGTTGCGCGTTGGGAGAGGTGGCGACCGAAACCATCATCTTCCGCACCGGGTCAGGGAAAGCAAGAAAGACCAGACCTTCGATTGCGAAGGCGAGACCCAGCGCCGTGATGAAGTCGCCGAAAGAAAAAATGCCCATCCGCCCCACACATTATACGAAGGGTTCTTGGTATTCTATGAAAACGCCGGCCGCAAGGAAGCGGCCGGCGCAAATGGAGCTTTATCCAGAGCCGACGTCAAGCCTATTGCGACGGGGCCGATGTCGTTGGCGCCGCTGGGGCAGGGGCGGCCGGCGCAGCGGATGGACCCGCCACGGCGGGCGATCGCAGATAGCGGAAATAATCCCAGTTGGGGCTGACGAATACCTGCGTATTGTCAGGCTTCAAAGCGTCGACGTAATTGCGCATCGACAAGTAGAACTGGAAGAATTCCGGATCCTTGTTGTAGGCATCGGCAAGGATCTTGATCCTCTGTGAATCCGCCTCGCCCGTGGTCGCCGAAGCCTGGCCGTTGGCATCACCGAGAATCTGCGCGACCTGACGGTCCGCGTCCGCCCGGATGCCTAGGCCGTCCTGCGTACCCTTCGAGCGGATCTGCTGGGCCTCGGTCTGGCGCTGCGACTGCATGCGCTTGTAAACGGCCTGGCTGTTGGCCTCCGGCAGGTCGGCGCCGCGGATGCGCACATCCACCACCTCGATGCCTAGACCCTCCGCCTCGCGATTAACCTCGGAGCGGATCTTCTCCATCAGTTCGGTACGATGATCGCGCACCACGGCGGAGAAGGTCGCCTGGCCGAGCACCCGGCGGACGGCCGAAGACAGGATCGAGGACAACTGCAGCTCGGCCCCCTTTTCGGAGCGCGAGGTCTGGAAGAAACGCAGCGGATCCTTGACGCGGTAGCGGCCGAAGGCATCGACCTTCAGGCGCTTCTGGTCGCTGGCGATCACTTCCTGCGGCGTCGAGTCGAGGTCGAGAACCTGCTTGTTGACATACTCGACATTCTCGATGAAGGGCCACTTCCAGTACAGGCCCGGTTCCGTCTTCGCCGGCTGTGGTTCGCCGAAGCGCAGCGGCAGGGCGTAGTCGCGCGGCGTGACCGTATAGGCCGAGAAGAATACCAGGATGACGGCGACGACCACTGCTATCAGGCCGCCGGTTGCGAGAGGCGATCTCATGGCGTGGTTCCTTGCTGGACTTGCGGGGCTTGCGGCACTGGCGGCTTGCGCTTCAGCAACTGATCAAGCGGGAGATAGGGCACAACGCCCTGGCCCTGCCCCTTGTCGTCGACGATGACCTTGTTGGTGCCGGAGAGCACCGACGTCATGGCTTCCAGATACATGCGCTCGCGCGTGACGATGGGAGCCTTCTGGTAGGCGGTATAGACTTCGTTGAAGCGCCGTGCCTCACCGCTGGCCTCGGCGATGGTCTGGACCTTGTAGGCCTCGGCGGCCTGGGTGATGGTGGACGCCTTGCCCTTTGCCTCGGGGATCACCTTGTTAGCATAGACCTGCGCCTGGTTGATGGTGTTCTCCTGGTCGGCGCGAGCCGCCTGGACGTCGCGGAAGGCATCGATCACCTGAGGCGGCGGGTCGACATTCTGCAACTGGACCAAGCGGACTAGGACGCCGGCCCCGTAGCTGTCGAGCGCCTTCTGCATTTCGGACTGCACCTGCTGCTCGATCGCCTGGCGGTCGCCGGTGAGGATCGGGGTGATGTTGCGCTGACCGATGGCCTCGCGCATGGCGCTCTCAGCCACGGCGCGGATGGTGCCGCGTGGATCGGCCAGGTTGAACGCATAGTCCTGCGGATTGGCCGGGTTGATCTGCCACTGCACGGTGAAGCCGATATTGACGATATTCTCGTCGCCGGTCAGCATTTCGTTATCGCTGTCGCTGTCACCGCGGGCGCCGATATTGATGGTCTCGACATTGGTGACCGTGAGCTTTTCAACCGTGCCGATCGGGTAGGGAATGTTGTAGCGCAGGCCCGGCGGGCTGAGAGTCTTGTAATCGCCGAAGACGAGGTTGAGGCCCACTTCGTTGGGCTGCACGCGATAGAAGCCCGTCAGGAGCCAGATGGCGACCAGAACGACCAGGCCGATGGCGATGTTGCGAGGCGTGAGGCCGCCGCCGCCCTGCAGGTTCCTCAGACCGTCCTTGCTCCGGCGCAGCCAGTCCTCGAGATCAGGCGGGGTCCCGCCGCCCGACGGACCGCCTCCCCAGGGGCCACCGCCACCGGGACGCCCGCCGCCGCCATTGCCGCCGCCGCTCCCCCAGGGGCCACCACCGCCGCTCTGGTTACTCCAAGGCATGTTTCCGTCCTTATGATGCACCACTCCCCGTGCCGCTGGGCAAACGGGTCCCGAAGAGGCTGCATATAGGAACGTCGCCCCCGCGATCAATCGAAACAAAAAGGTGGAACTCGAAGCGAAGCTGGCATGAGCGCGCCGTCGTCGTCCGAGCCACGGCGCAATCCATATTTACGCCATTGATATTGCTTCAGGTTTTCCGTTGGGAGTGGCGGGCTCCCTCCTGCGGCCGCAAGGGCGTTAAATTTCGTTCACGAGTGCCTTTGGCTAAGGAAACCATCTTTCCCGTCAAGCGCTTGCGATGCGGCAAGACTTGTCCTCGCCTAAGTGGCCGGACGGAATCCCACTCTTGTCAATCCAAGTTCGGAGCTCTGCGGGCAGGGGCTGCGTCTTGACTTGGAGTGAGAGGCGGGGAAGGGGCCACCTTCATCTTCAGGCGAACATCCGCTGGTCAGCCGAGGGCTTCCCGCGCCAGGGCCGGTGCAGCCTCCGGCGATACGAATCGCCAGCCATGCATCTGGTGGCGGAACCACGTGAACTGCCGTTTGGCATATTGGCGCGTGTCAGCCTTGGCGCCGTCCATCGCCTCGCCCAGCGGGATTTCACCCCGAAGATAGCGGATCAGCCCGGGCACGCCATGTGCCCGCATCACCGGCAAGGCCGGGTCGAGGCCGCGGGCAGCGAGAGCGCGTACTTCCTCGAGCGCCCCCTGTTCGATCATGAGGTCGAAGCGCCGGTCGATCCTGGCATAAAGCACCGCCCGCTCCGGTTCGAGGAAGAGGCGCAGGCAACGCGAGGCCTCGAGCAAGGGCGCGGAGTGCGGCTCCTGCTGCCAGGAGGACAGCGATCGCCCGGTCGCGGCGAAGATCTCGAGCGCACGGATCAGGCGCTGGCGATCGCTCGGCCGCAGCCGGGAGGCGGTCGCGGGATCGTCCTGCGCCAGCCAGGCATGGAGAGCGGGCGTTTCCAAGGGCTCGGCCCTGAGGCGGATTGCCTCGCGTACCGCATCCGGCACAGCGGGCATGTCGGCAAGGCCTTGCTCCAGCGCCTTGAAATAGAGCCCCGTGCCGCCGATCACGATGGGGAGGCGCCCCTCGCCCTGCACGCGCTGCAACATCGCCGCGGCGTCTTCCCGCCAGCGGCCCACCGAATAGTTGATGGCGCCGTCGACATGGCCATAGAGGAGATGAGGCACACGTGCCGTCTCGCTCGCGTCGGGGCGGGCGCTGAGGATGTGGAGATCGCGGTAGACCTGCATGGAATCGGCATTGATGACGCTGCCGCCGAAACGCTCGGCGAGGTCGAGAGCGAGAGCCGACTTGCCGCTGGCGGTCGGACCTGCCAGAAGCACCGCATCGAATTGTCCAGGTGTCACCACAAGTCCTTTGCTGTCATGTCCCTTGTCGCCACGCTGATCTCCCATCCCGACCGGCCTGCCATCGACGCCGAGGCGCTGTCGCGGGCCGCCGAGGCGCTGAGCGCTCCGCAGAGCCCGGTGATCCTCGCCCCCGGGATCGCCGTCGACATCGCCTGTGCCGCCGATGCCGAGCCGCAGGCCATCGAGGCGCGGCTACGCGAGGCGCTGGCCGGCATTCCGGTCGATCTGGTGGTGCAGGAAGGCGCGGGGCGGCGCAAGCATCTTTTCCTCGCCGACATGGATTCAACCATGATCGGCCAGGAATGCATCGATGAGCTGGCCGATTTCGTCGGCGCCAAGGCGCTGGTGGCCGAGATCACCGAAAGGGCCATGCGCGGCGAGATCGCCTTCGAACCGGCATTGCGCGAGCGTGTGATGCTGCTCAAGGGCCTGCCGGAGGGCATCGTCGACGAGGTGATCCGCGAACGCCTGACCCTGACCTCGGGCGGGCCGGAGCTGGTGCGCACCATGCGCGCGCATGGCACCTATACGGCGCTGGTCTCAGGCGGTTTCACGCTGTTCACTGCGAAGATCGGAGCGATGATTGGTTTCGATGAGCACCATTCCAATATTCTTGTCACGAAGGACGGCTTTCTTACCGGAGAGGTCGCTGAACCGATTCTCGGTAAGGAGGCTAAGCGCGCCAATCTCGAACGCCTGCGCAATGCGAGGGGACTAGCGGCCACCGATACGATGGCGGTGGGGGATGGCGCCAACGATCTTGCCATGCTGAGCGAAGCAGGGATAGGCGTGGCGTTTCACGCGAAGCCGGCTGTCGCCGCGGTCGCGCGTATGCGAATTGAACATGGAGATCTTACCGCTCTGCTCTATGCACAAGGCTACCGTGCTTAGGGATCATTAAAAATGAACCCTTCCAGCGCGACGCTTGCGCGCCTCTCAGCTCTCTGAACACCGGCTTGCCGATCCGTTGATTTTGTAAGTGTTCCCCAAGCATCAGCGCCTTTCGCCTCCGCCGCTTTCTCACCGCAATGCGCAAGCGCTCTCGTTCCCACGCCCTTTCCGGCTGGGTTGATGAAGAGAGACCGGGCGATGGCGGCTGCGGAGCAGCCGTGAAAGCAGGATCATGGAAGATGGCAGGCCGCCTTGTCGGTGCCAGACGCCATCGCCCCGTTCCGGCGGCCCGGCACGCTGACAAGGCGCGCAGGGCCACCTGTTTTTTCCGCCTTGTGAGGGCGGAGGCGAGCGGGAGCGGATGGCACGGACCATCCGAACCTGAGCCAGCCGGCTCGGCAAAGGGGCTGAGCGACGTCCATCCTGGCCGGACGGTGGCATCAGCCGTCTTCACCGCATCGGCGGGAGGAGGGGACGAAGGCGTTGCCGGGCTCAAGCCCTTCACGCTCCGTCCGGGGATCCAGGGCACTTCCATGGGGTGCCGATCCCGTCTGTCCCGCTCGTCACCCCTGGAGGCCGGCTTCGAAGGAAGCAGGACCGCCGCGTATGCCCGTCACAGGGACAGGCTGTCGGGGTGGATGGAGGTGTTCGGGGCCGGGTTGTACCGACGCCGGCCGCTGACGCCTCATTCCGTTACGGAATAGAGCATGGGAACGAACGCAAGTCAAGATTCGTTCTGTTTCTATTCTTATGCTGCAGGAGGAGAATGCCAGGCTGGGTGGTGTCGATTGACCCGGTCGCCGACGAGCGGTTTGACCGGCTAGCCAAGGGATCGTTCAAGAATGAGCGCCTCCAGCGCCGCGCCTTTCCTGCAATCTCAATACCGGCAGTCCGATTCACTGATTTTTTAGCGGCCCCTAGTAACAGGATGGTCCATCCCAATTACTAAGCTCAACGAAGTCAATCTTACTCCAAGTGCCATTTTTCTTTCCGTACACCAGGATTCCGGAGCCACCACTCGAACTGACGCGGCTAATAGTTCCATCCTCACCCTGTTTGTAGAGATCGGCTGAATCTGAGTAAGTCACCAGCGCTCGGTCATGATTGTTGTTGAGAATTGGGAAACCAACCTCTTCGGTTCCTACGTCAATACAAGATTGTCCCGGCTTTACCTCGGAAGGTGGCTTCGCTGTGAATTCCTGACGGTATCGTGTTTCAATATCGGCCTGCAGTCGCCTCTCATCGCAGAATAGCGAGCCCGGAAAACCGGCTGCCCCTAAAATTTCAACCGGGGTACTGAGTTCTGAAGAGGGCGTGATATCGGTGGAAATTCTGAGCTTTAAATATTTCAACGCCTCGCTCTTTGGTATCGCTGTACTACCCCACTTTAATGCGAAGTAACATTCGCCAGCTCCAGGACCATTATGAGGGTCTAACTCTGCTTTCATCGATCGAAATAACTCTACAATTTCGTTCTTCGTCACTATTCGGCGGGCTTCTTTGGCAATGGCTGACTCGATCAGGAACAAATTTGTGAGAACGACGACCCAAACAGCAAGAGGTTTCTTCATTCTCAACTCTGTGGTCAAAGCATGAAATCTGAAGCCTTTGGCGCGAAGGAGGGCGTTCTCATGGCCAACATTCAGGCTCCTCGTCGGACTGGCTGCTGACAAGTCAATTGACAGACTGGATCTAAAAGCTGAGGAAACTTCGGTAGCAATCGGGAGTGGTCTGCTTGAGCTAGGTTTGAATCGTCGACAACGTGCAATAGTGGATGACGACCTGTCTGCCATCGCGGAATCGGTTGCCCGGGATTATATAAGCCTCATGCTCGATCGCTCCCATAGACCACACCCCGAACTGGCCTATCTGGAACTCCTAGAACGCGTCTGGCGTGAGGGTTCGCCCCGGCGCGACCGTACGGGCGTTGGTACGCGCGCCTTGTTCGGGCAGACGCTGCGCTTCGATCTTTCCGATGGCACCGTGCCGCTGCTCACCACCAAGCGCGTCTCCTGGAAGACGATCGTGCGCGAGCTGCTGTGGTTCCTCGACGGTGGCACCAATATCCGGCCGCTGCTCCGCGACAAGGTGACGATCTGGACGGACTGGCCGCTCGCCAAATATCGCCGTGAATCCGGCGACGCGATCTCTCAGAAGGATTTCGAGGCGCGCATCGTCGCCGACGAGGCCTTTGCCGAGCGCTGGGGCGACCTCGGCCCAGTCTATGGCGCGCAGTGGCGGCATTGGCCGATTTTCGTGCCCACGGATGTCGAAGGGGAGGAGCAGCTCTATCGCCGCGATCCCGAAGGCATCGACCAGATCACGAAGCTGGTGCATGACATTCGCATCAATCCCACCTCCCGCCGCTTGATGTTCACCGGCTGGAACGTCGCGGAACTCGACGGCATGGCGCTGCCACCCTGTCACACGACCTATCAGTATTTCGTGGCTGACGGGCGGCTCTCGGGCCTGCTGCACCAGCGCTCCTGCGACGTCGGTCTCGGCGTGCCCTACAACATCATGACGGCTTCGCTGCTGATCCGCATGATGGCGCAGCAATGCGACCTCGAGCCAGGCGAGTTCGTCTGGTTCGGCGGCGACACGCACGTCTATGAGAATCACGGGGATCTCGTGCGCGAGCAGCTCAGTCGCACGCCGCTGCCCTGGCCGAAGCTGCGCTTTATCAGGACGCCTGCTTCGATCCTTGATTACAAGTTCGAGGACTTCGTGATCGAGGACTACCAGTCGCACCCCGCTATCGAGGCGCCGATCGCGGTGTAGCCTGGGAGAGCCCATGCCCGTTCCCGTCATCATGGTCGCCGCCATGGCACGCAACCGCGTCATCGGCGTCGACAACGGCCTGCCCTGGCACATGCGCTCGGACCTCAAACAGTTCAAGGCGGCGACCATGGGCAAGCCGCTGATCATGGGGCGCAAGACCTACCAGTCCATCGGACGTCCGCTGCCGGGACGGCGCAGCATCGTGGTCACGCGTGACAAGGCTTTCATCGCCGAGGGCGTGGAGGTCGCGGACAGCATCGAAGCTGCTCTGGCCCGCGGCCAGGAAGTCGCAACGAAGATGGGTGCCGATGCCGTGATCGTCGCGGGTGGGGCCACCATCTACGAGCAGGCCCTCGCCAACGCCGACCGGCTGTTGATTACGGAACTCGATCTCGAAGCCACGGGCGATGCCGTCTTCCCGGCCTTCTCGCAGCGGGAATGGCGGGAAATCTCACGCGTAGCCTTTCCGCGCGGTGAGGGAGACGATGCTTCCTTCGAGGTAGTGAGCTGGCAGCGCCGATAGGAACAGGGGTAGGGCACGTTGCGGCGGGGCTCAATTGGGGGGCGGGACTTCAGACCCGGCTTTCCGAGAGCACATGCGGGAAAGGGCCGAGCCTGAAGACCCCCGCCCCGAGAACGTGCAGCAAATATCATTTTCTCGTAATCAGCGCTTGACCGCATCGACTCAAGCTCCTAAAACCCCGTAACTTTCGCAAAGAGGAGCGCTCCGTTGCGCAACATTCTTATCGTAGGTTTGGCGTCGTCGGTGGAGCGGGCATAGGTCCCGAATCTCCTGCGATGACGCACATGGGCCCCTTGAGGGCCTTTTTTATTGCCTAAAACTCAACGAACGAAATTCGAAGTCCGAAAGCCAAGGAAAAAGGCGATGTCGACGAAGCAAATGACCGGCGCGGAAATGGTGGTGCAAGCCATGATCGATCAGGGTGCCGACACCCTGTTCGGCTATCCCGGCGGTGCGGTTCTGCCGATCTATGATGCGATCTTCCATCAGGAAAAGCTCCGTCACGTCCTCGTCCGCCACGAACAGGCCGCCGTTCATGCCGCCGAGGGCTATGCGCGCTCCACCGGCAAGGTGGGCTGCGTGCTGGTGACCTCCGGCCCGGGCGCCACCAATGCCGTGACCGGCCTGACCGACGCCCTGATGGATTCCATCCCGCTGGTGTGCATCACCGGTCAGGTGCCGACGCATCTGATCGGTTCTGACGCCTTCCAGGAAGCGGACACCATCGGCATCACCCGCCATTGCACGAAGCATAATTATCTGGTGAAGCGCATCGAGGACCTTCCGCGCATCCTGCACGAGGCCTTCCTGATCGCCTCGTCCGGCCGCCCCGGCCCGGTGCTGATCGATATCCCAAAGGATATCCAGTTCAAGACCGGCGAATATTTCAAGCCCACCGACAACATCCACAAGACCTACCGGCCCCGCCTGGAAGGAGACCAGGACAAGGTGAGGGCGGCGGTGGCCCTGATCGCCAGTGCCAAGAAACCGTTGTTCTATACCGGTGGCGGCGTAATCAACGCCGGCCCGCGTGCTACGACGTTGCTGCGCGAATTCGCAAAGCTGACGGGTCATCCCGTGACTTCGACCCTGATGGGTCTCGGCGCCTATCCGGCTGCCGATCCGCAGTGGTTGGGCATGCTCGGCATGCACGGCACCTACGAAGCCAATATGGCAACGCATGATTGCGACGTGCTGATCAATATCGGCGCCCGTTTCGATGACCGCATCACCGGCCGCATCGACGCCTTCTCGCCGCATAGCCGCAAGATCCATGTCGATATCGATCCCTCTTCGATCAACAAGAACGTCAAGGTCGATATCGGCATCGTCGGTGATTGCGCCCATGTGCTGGAGCAGATGCTCGCCGCCTGGCGCGAGCTGAAGCCGACGGTGGACAAGGCTGCACTGAAGAGCTGGTGGGGCGAGATCGAGGGCTGGCGTGCCCGCAAGTCCTTGAACTACCGGCATTCGGACGAGGTGATCAAGCCGCAATACGCCATCGAGCGTCTCTATCAGCTCACCAAGGACCGCGACGTCTACATCACCACCGAAGTCGGCCAGCACCAGATGTGGGCGGCCCAGCATTTCCATTTCCAGGATCCCAAGCGCTGGATGACTTCCGGGGGCCTGGGTACCATGGGCTATGGCTTCCCGGCGGCGATCGGCGTGCAGCTCGCCCATCCCAAGGCGCTGGTGATCGATATCGCCGGCGAGGCCTCGATCCAGATGATGCTGCAGGAGATGTCGACGGCGGTGCAGTACCGCCTGCCGGTGAAGATCTTCATTCTCAACAACGAATATATGGGCATGGTGCGCCAGTGGCAGGAATTGCTGCATGGCGGGCGCTATTCGGAGAGCTATTCGGCTGCGTTGCCCGATTTCGTCAAGCTGGCGGAAGCCTATGGCGGCGTCGGCATCCGCTGCTCCAAGCCGGGCGACCTGGACGCTGCGATCAAGGAAATGATCGATTCACCGCACCCGGTCATTTTTGACTGCCGTGTCGACAAGTCCGAGAACTGCTTCCCGATGATCCCCTCGGGCAAGGCGCATAACGAGATGATCCTGGGCGATGCGGCCGTCGACATCGGCAGCGTGATCGACGCCAAGGGCAAGCAATTGGTGTGATATCACGCGCACATTTGTGTGCGTTGGGAGCGCGGACGTCTCGTCCGCTCTTCCTTTCTCATAGAGCACGTCGTTTGCAGCATTCGCTGACAGCCAAGAGCGGACGAGACGTCCGCGCTCCCAGGAATACATCATGACCGGATCTGCCTATTTCATGGCCTCGACGGCCGAGACTATCTCCACCCACACCCTGGTGGTCGAGGTCGACAACGAGCCGGGTATTCTCGCGCGCGTCGTCGGGCTGTTCTCGGGCCGCGGCTACAATATCGAGAGCCTTACGGTGTCCGAAACCCAGCATGCCGAGCATGTCTCGCGCATCACGGTGGTGACCACGGGCACCAAGAGCGTTATCGAGCAGATCAAGGCGCAGCTCGACCGCCTCGTGCCGGTGCACAAGGTGGTTGACCTCACCGAGACCGGCAGGGCGCTGGAGCGCGAGCTGATGCTGATCAAGGTGCGCGGCAAGGGCGAGCAGAGGGGCGAGGCCCTGCGCATCGCCGATGCCTTCCGCGCCCGCGTCATCGATGCCACAGTCGAGAGCTTCGTATTCGAGCTTACCGGGAAGGGCGACAAGCTCGACCAGTTCATCGAGCTGATGCGCCCGATCGGTCTGGTCGAGGTCTCGCGCACCGGCATCGCCGCGATTTCGCGCGGCCCCGATCCGCTGGGGGGATGAGGGTGACTTTCACCCTCCCCTTGATGGTCCGCAACTCACTTGAGTTGCGAGGGGTCGGACGAAGTCCGGGGTGGGGTGAGAACCTCAACGGCCTCGCTTCCCACCCCGCCCCAACGCTATGCGTCGACCCTCCCCATCAAGGGGAGGGTGCAGGTCGAGCCTCTATCGTTTCTCTATTCCCGCGCGAAAGAAATGAAGCTTCCCGCGCTTTTTTCAGCAACGAAACTTGCCTCCCACCCGATGAAGGGCTATTCGCCCCCATCAATAATCTCCCCTCATGGAAATGTCTGAAGGACGAAGGACCATGCGCGTTTATTATGATCGTGACGCCGATCTCAACCTGGTCAAGAAGAAGAAGGTCGTCATCGTCGGCTACGGCTCCCAGGGCCGCGCCCACGCGATGAACCTCAAGGATTCCGGCGTCAAGGACATCGCCATCGCGCTGCGCCCCGACTCCACCACCGCCAAGAAGGTCGAGGCCGACGGCCTTAAGGTCATGAGCGTGCCGGAAGCCGCCAAATGGGGCGACCTCCTGATGATGGCGACCCCGGACGAGTTGCAGGCCGACATCTATCGCGACGAGATCGCGCCTCACATCAAGGACGGCGCGGCCATTGCCTTCGCCCACGGCCTCAACGTCCATTTCGGCCTGATCGAGCCGAAGAAGACCGTCGACGTCATCATGATCGCGCCGAAGGGGCCGGGCCACACCGTGCGCGGCGAATACCAGAAGGGCGGCGGCGTGCCCTGCCTGATCGCCGTCCATCACGATGCCTCGGGTAACGCCCATGACATCGCTCTCTCCTATGCCTGCGGCGTCGGCGGCGGCCGTTCGGGCGTGATCGAGACCAACTTCAAGGAAGAGTGCGAGACGGACCTCTTCGGCGAGCAGGTTGTGCTCTGCGGCGGTCTGGTCGAGCTGATCCGCGCTGGCTTCGAGACGCTGGTGGAAGCCGGGTACGCCCCGGAAATGGCCTATTTCGAGTGCCTGCACGAAGTGAAGCTGATCGTCGACCTCATCTATGAGGGCGGCATTGCCAACATGAACTACTCGATCTCCAACACAGCAGAGTGGGGCGAGTATGTCTCCGGTCCCCGCATCATCACCGATGCCACCAAGGCCGAGATGAAGCGCGTCCTCAAGGACATCCAGACCGGCAAGTTCACCTCCGAATGGATGCAGGAATACAAGGCCGGCGCTTCGCGCTTCAAGGGCATCCGCCGCCTGAACGACGCCCACCAGATCGAGGCGGTCGGCGAGAAGCTTCGCGGCATGATGCCCTGGATCGGCAAGAACAAGCTGGTCGACAAGGCGCGGAACTAAGCTGGGAGCGCGGACGTCCCTACGACACTCAAGTGAGTGTCGGACGATCCGCTCCTGAACCACATCGACAGCAAAAAGGGCGCTACCGCAGTCACGGTTGGCGCCCTTTCTTTTATTCTCCTCGATTCAAGAGCGGATCGTCCGACACTCACTTGAGTGTCGTAGGGACGTCCGCGCTCCCAGGGCTTCAATGCGCGCCGGCGCCGCCGGCGACCTGGCCCTTGCGGGCGAAGAGCAGCAAGATGGCGGCGATGGCCAGCATCACGCCGATCACGGCGAAGGTGTCGCCGAAACCCAGGATCAGGGCCTGCTTCCGGACGATGCCCCCGAGCGCGACGATCGCCTTGTGATGGGCGAGAGCCTGGTCGGTAATGCCGTGCGACTGGAAATAGGCCGTCATCTGGTCGATGCGCTCGCGCACCACGTCCCGGTAAGTGGACACGGACTGACCGATGATGTTCGAGTGGAACTGCTCGCGCTTGGTGATGATGGTGGAGAGGCTGGCCGTGCCAACCGCGCCGCCGAGATTGCGCAGCATGTTGAACAGGCCGGAGGCGTTGGCGGCATCCTTCGGGCCGATGCCGAGCATGGCGATCGCCGTCAGCGGCGTGATCACCATGGCCTGGCCGACCGCGCGCACCATATTGGGCACGAAGAACTGGTCGCCCGAATAATCCGCCGAGATGGCGACGTTCATGAAGCAGCTCACGGCGAACAGTCCGATGCCGACAAACCCGATATAACGTACATCGAAGCTCTTCATCAGGCGGGGCACCAGCGGGATGAGCAGGAGCTGGGGCAGGCCGGTCCACGCCAGCACCTGGCCGATCTGCTCGGCATTGTAGCCCTGCACCTGGCCGAGATATTGCGGCAGCACGTAGACCGAGCCGAACAACGCGAAGCCAACGAGCACATTGGCGAGCGTGCCGATGCCGAAATTGCGGTTGCGCAGCAGCTTGAGATCCACCAGCGGCTTCTTCACCGTCAGCTCGAGCCACACGAAGGCAGTAAGGAACACGAAGGCGATGACAGCCAGACGCACGATGAAGGCGGACTGGAACCAGTCGTCCTTGTTGCCTTCCTCCAGCATGGTCTGCAGGGCGGACAGGCCGATCGCCATGGTGACGATGCCGGCCCAATCGCCCTCCTTCAGGAGGCCGAAATTCACCGGCTCGCGCTCCAGGGTGAAATAGAGCGCCACAACCATGATGATGCTCGGGACGGTATTGATGAAGAAGATGGTCTGCCAGCCGTAATTCTCGGTCAGATAGCCGCCGATGGTCGGGCCGATCGCGGGCGCGAAGGTCACGGCAAGGGCAAACATGGCCAGACCAACGGGCTGCTGGGCCTTCGGCAGCTTGGTGACCACCATGGTGAACGCCATGGGGATCAGCACACCGCCGGCAAAGCCCTGAAGGCCGCGCATGGCGATCATCGAGCCGAGGTCATGGGTGAAGGCGCAGGCCATCGAGAACAGGGCGAAAAACACCGTGCTCGCGATCATGTAGATGCGGAAGGAGAAGACGCGGCTGAAATAGTTGGTGAGCGGGATCACCACGATCTCGCCGATGAGGTAGGAGGTCGAGATCCAGGCGCCGTTGTCGACACCGGTGCCGATGCCGCCCTCGATGTCGAGCAGCGAGGCGTTGGTGATCTGGATGTTGAGGATGGCCATGAAGGCACCGATCATGCCGGCGAGGATGGCGATCCAGGTGGTGATGCTGGCCTTTTCGGCCGTGGCGGGAATGGTGGTGGGCATGGGCGTGGCTCCCTTGGAGCGCGGATATCTTGTCCGCCTCTTGGAAACGCTGCGGTTGCGGGAGAGGAAGAGCGGATCGTCCGACACTCTATCGAGCGTCGTAGGGGCGTCCGCGCTCCCAGTTACTTCGTTTCGATCGTCGGGTAGACCGACATGCCGGGGCGCAGCTCGCCGGAGAGTGGGCTGCCGGGGTCCAGCACGATCTTCACGGGGATGCGCTGGACCACCTTGGTGAAGTTACCGGTGGCGTTGTCGGGTGGCAGCAGGGCGAATTCCTGGCCGCTGGCCGGCGCGAGGCTGTCGACATGGCCCCTGAAGGTCGCGCCCGGGAACATGTCGACGTCGATGTCGACCGGCTGGCCGGCATGGACGTTGGTGAGCTGCGTTTCCTTGTAGTTGGCCACGATATAGGCGGCCTGCGAGGGCACCACAGCCATCAGCTGCGTGCCGGCCTGGACATATTGTCCGACCCGCAGCGTGCGGTTGCCAACCACGCCGTCCACCGGCGAGACGACGTTCGTGTAGGAAAGGTTGAGCTCTGCCTGGTGCTGCACGGCCTGGTCATGGGCGAGCGTCGCCTGCGCCTGGGCCAGTTCGGCCTTCAGGCTGTCGACCTGCTTGGTGGCGGTGACCAGGGCGGCCGAGTCGCGCTGCGTGGTGGCGCGGGCAGCCATGATACGGGCACTTGCCTGCTGGGCGTTCTGCACGCTGCCGAAGCCTTGGGTTGCCAGGGAGGCATAGCGCTTGTCGTCCTGCTCGGCGAAGGTCTCGTTGGCCTGGTCGACCGTAATCGTCGCCTTGGCGGCGTCGATGATCGACTGCTGGGTATCGAGAGCCGCCTGCCTGCCGGCGATGGACGCCTGGGCGGCTAGGACATCGGCCTTGGCCTGGTCGAGCGCCACCTTGAAATCGCGATCGTCGATGCGGGCGAGTACGTGGCCAGCCTTGACGCTTTCATTGTCGCCGACCAGAACCTCGGAGAGATAGCCCGAAATCTTCGGAGCAATGGTGGTGTTGTCGGCTTGGACGTAGGCATCGTCGGTCGAGACCTGGAAGCGGCCGACCGTCCAGTACTGGTCACCATAATAGGCGGCGCCGGCGAGAATCAGCAGGCTCGCGCCAATCAGGAGCGGCTTGCGCAGGCGGCTCTTCTTTGTGGGAGCAGTGGGGACAACGGGGGGCGCTGCCGGCTTGGTGGTGATATCCAGGCCAGGAGCGGCCTCGGCGGCCGGAATCGGGCGGTCGATCTCAAGGGATGGGGAATGCTTGGTCATGTTATTTGCCTCGTTTTCCTATGGCCGCCCTTGCGGGATCGGTCGGTATGCCTTAATTAGGAAATCAGTTGTTTTCTAAAATAAGATGCAATCGCCCGCTGTCAATGGAAAATTGGAAAACGGCCATGCGACAAAATCAACTCCCTGTGAAGCGCCAGCGCGGCCGGCCTCAGATCCGGTCCGATGAGGAGACCCGGCATCTGGTGATCGAAGCCGCGGCCAAGGAATTCCAGGTCAACGGCTATGCGGGCACCAGCATGAGCGCAGTAGCGCAGCGGGCAGGGGTCTCCACCAAGACGATGTATCGGCTGATCCCGACCAAGGCCGAGATGTTCAGCAAGGTCGTCGCCGACCGCATCCATCTGTTCATGCTGGTGATCGATGATGAAGCGTTGGATCTGGATGGCCTTGTGCCGGCGCTGGAGCGCATCCTCATCGCCTATGGCAAGCTGACGCTGAGTGAGGAAACCATCGCTCTCAACCGCCTCGTGATCGGGGAGTCCGACCGCTTCCCCGAGATCGGCAATGTCTTCTACGAAACCGCGGTGATGCGCACCAACGCGGCCATCGAGACCTGGCTGCGTCGCCAAGCCGAGCGCGGTCTGATCGAACTGCCCGATCCGCAGGCCGCCACCGGCATGCTGCGCGGCATGATGATCATGGAAATCCAGCGTGCCGTCATGCTCGGTCGCCGCAATGCCCCCGACGAGAAGGAGATCGCTTACCGGGCCAGACTGTGCGCCAAGCTGTTTCTCAGAGGCTGCTGCAGCAAGATGCGGGTGTGAAGTATGTGCGATCTGTTCGGCGGCACATCGGATGGCGCCTTATCCGATCTGGCAGCACTCTCGCGTAATGAGTGCTAACATATTGATTTCTTTTGATTATTAACAAAATTTTCATTGCAGGAATGTGACTTTTGCGGTGCAATATGGACGTTGTTCCCGCAGGAGGTGCCATCTATGGTGTCGGTTGCGTTTCGTCGTCAGTTGGAAGGGTACGGCCTCACCACGGCTAATATTCTCTATCGCTTGCCGGATCATCCGGCCGTGCTGCAGACCTATATCTGGCAGGAATACGATCTCGCCCCCGTCTTCCCCGAGCTGCATAAATTCCTCGCCTTCTGGCGGGACAGGCTGGAGGGCGCGCTCCATTCGGTCACCGTCTCGCATAGCGGCCTGATCAAGCCGGCCGAATTGCGCGCCGTGGCGCAGGAATTCCGCCTTCACTGAAATACTGGCGCCGCGAAGAGATCACGGTATAACGCCTCGCAATAGGCGGAGGCTCCGTGGACAGATATATCGAAGTGGCAAGGCGGCTGATCACTCATCTGGCCGACCAGTTGCAGGCGGATTTTGCCGTCGAATTGTGGAATGGCGAGGTGCTGCCACTCGGCAAGGACGCCCGCACCGACCTTCGCCTGAAGATCATGAATCCGGAAGCCATCACCAGGCTGGTGCGCAAGGCACCCTTGGGCAAGGGCTTCGACCAGCTTATCCAGCTTCTGGCCGACGGCAGCCTGCGTATCGAAGGCGGTACTTTGCTCGATGTCGCATCCCGGCGCGGCAGCATGAACACCAAGGGCCTGTTCAAGCGCCTCAGCAAGGTGCAACTTGCCCGCGGCCTCTGGCCCTTCCTCACGCGCTCGCTCCCGAAGAAGGAAGAGAAGGTGGAGAAGCACGACTATGCCGGCGATATCGCCGACAAGGTCGAGAAAGGGCGAGACGACAAGCCGCTGGTGCAGTTCCACTACGACCTTTCCAATGCGTTCTACGGCCTCTTCCTCGGCCCGACCATGGCCTATACCTGCGCCTATTGGCCAAGGCCCGAGACCACGCTCGATGAGGCACAGACTGCCAAGTTCGACATGATCTGCCGCAAGCTGCGCCTGCAGCCCGGAGATCGCATGCTCGACATCGGTTCGGGCTGGGGCGGCCTGATCTGCCACGCCGCCCAGCATTACGGCGTCACTGCCCATGGCGTGACCCTGGCGCAGGAGCAATACGACTTCGCGCAGGAGCGCATCGCCAGGCTCGGCCTGCAGGACAGGGTGACAGTGGAACTGAAGGACTACCGCGATGTCACCGGCAGTTTCGACAAGATCGCTTCGATCGGCATGTTCGAACATGTCGGCCTCGACAATCACGACGCCTATTTCCGGAAGATCCACAGCCTGCTGCGCCCGCGCGGCCTCTACCTCCATCACGCCATCGCCCGCCCGGCCAAGCGCAACATGAAGACCTTCCGCAGGAAGCGCCCGGAATTCGCGGCCCTGACGCGCTACATCTTCCCGGGCGGCGAACTCGACACCGTCGGCATGTCGGCCAATGGCCTGGAAAGCCATGGTTTCGAGGTGCACGACGCCGAGGCTTGGCGCGAGCATTACGCCCGCACCACCAAGGCCTGGACCGAGAACCTCTACGCAAGGCGCGACGAGGCCGCCGCCGAGGTAGGCGAGGCGAAGACGAGGATCTGGCTGCTCTATCTCGCGGGCTGCTCGCTCGCCTTCGAACGTTCGGCCGTAGGCATCTTCCAGACGCTGGCCTCGAAGAAGGCGAAGGGCCCGTCAGGGCTGCCGCCGACGAGAGAGGACCTTTATCGGTGAGCGCTCGACGTTTCGTCAGGCCCGCTTCTTCGCCTTGAGTGCTTCGATCATTTCACGTCGCAATATCGCGTTGAGACGTGACTGATAGCCTTTTCCCTGGCTGCGAAGCCATAACAGCACATCTGAATCGATCCGCACTGTGGTGGAGGTCTTCGTCGGCCTGTAAAGTGGGTTTCGCACTGCCTTCTGCCAGAACTCTTCACCGAGTTCGGGAATATCGCTCGTGTCGATATCGCTGTCAGGGCGGGCAGCCAAAGCGGCCAATTCTGCCTTCTGCTCTGCCGTCAGAGGAGGTAGGTTAGCCAGATCCACAACACGCCTAACGACCTTGCTGTTCATAGCGTCTTCTTTCCTTTCTCGTGGCGGCTCGGGCTGAAATAATGCGAATAACCTCGACCAGCGAGCCATCCTCCTCTTCTTCCCAGAGTGTATGTGCGACCAGAAGCAACATATAGTTGTCGGCCCAGCCGAGGGTCTGCCAGCGCTGTTCGCCTTCCTCGATCCGATCCTGTTCCATCAAGGCAAAGGGATCGGCGAAAACACGCAGGGCGATGTCGAAACTGACCCCATGTTTTCGAAGGTTGGTATCTGCCTTTGTGGAATCCCACTCGTATCGAGTTTTCATTTTTGTTACTACAATTTTGTATGAACTTCAAGAATCTCATCGCCTAGCTTCGAGCCGCGAAGTCGAGAGATTCTATTGAATCCCGCCAGTTCCTCAGCCTTCTTCCACGAGAACGGCCCCGTCTTCAGCCCGGCCAGCGTCTTGACCATCTCCGTTTTCAACCAGGGCAACCTGCCCAGCGGGCCGAAGGTGGCGTTGCGCAGCGGGCCAGTGAGCCCGGAGTGGGACTGGAAGAACTGCGTCAGCACCATGCTGGCCATCTGGTAGAAGCGGAAATGGGCGCGGCGGCCGGCGACGAAGGCGGAGAGGGCTTCGCCGAGATCGCCGTTGAGGGCGATGGCGTCCGCAAGCGCGGCGGCATCGAGCAGCGCCATATTGGCGCCCTGGCCGAGTTGGGGGCTGGTCTGGTGCCAGGCGTCGCCGATGAGGACGAGCCGGCCGTGCACCGGCTCGGCAACGGTGACCTGTGCGTAGCGCGCCTGCGTGAGCTGGTCGTGGCGCGTGAATTGTGCAGTGAGCGCCAGGGTTTCCGGCCAGATCGCCGCAACCTCCTCGCGCCAGGCGCCGAGATCGGTGTTGTTCCAGCGCTCGAGATCCTCCACCGGCAGGCTCCAGAAGAAGGCATCCAGGGGCGCGGGATCGTTGGGAAGGCGCCCAGCGGGCAGCACGCCGATCATGAAGCGAGCCGTTCGGTAGCGCTGCTGCAGGGCGTCGCGCACGAAGCCGGTATCGCGCGCGACGCCCCATACGGCGCCATGAGCGTAGGGCCGGATGCGCGCTGCAGCGGCCGCTTCGCGCAGGCGCGAGCGCGCGCCGCTGGCATCGACAACCAGGTCGAACCGGCCGAGCCGCCGTCCGATGCCGTCGAGGAGGGCAGGGCGGTCCGAGATGTCCTCGATGCCGGCGACGGCAACAGCCTGTTCGAGGGCGATGCCACGGGCGAGCACTGCACCCATCAGGAGGTGAAACAGGCTTGCCCGATGCATCGCCGTGCCGTGCAGGCCGGGTAGGAACTCATCGTAGCGCAGGTCGAATATCAGCGGCCCATCCGGCCCGCAGCGGCCGTAGAGACGCTCGATGCGCGAGCCAAGCCTCGTGGCCTCGTCCCGCAGGCAGAGGCGCTCGAGCACCGCCAGGCCTGTCGGCTGGATCAGCAATCCCGCTCCGACCGGCTTGGCCTGCGCGAAACGCTCGAAGAGCACCGGCCTGTGGCCGGCATCGGCAAGAAAGGAGGCTGCGGAAAGTCCGGCAGTACCTGCGCCCACGATGGCGATGGAAAGGCTGTTCATTCCCGATCCTATCGTCGAAACGATGCGCGCAACCAGTTGGCACGGCCCTTGATCCACAATTGTGGTATGGGCGGGAGGGATATCGACGAAGAATCCTAGTTGTCATTTGTCCGAACAATCATAAGATGAGCCGAGCGCAACGGACTCAACTGGCTGCGTCAGGCTCAAAAGGGCCGCATCAATGCTCGCGCATTGAAAGCAAAGATCGCTACGGAGGACATGATGACCAAGGATTCGACGCCGCACACGCGGCGGGACTTCATTCGCACCGCTTCGTTTTCCGCAGGTGCTGCCGCCGCTTTGTTCGGAGGCTTCGGCGTGAACCCGGCTTTTGCGGCTGAGGTCGCCGAGGTGGCGGGGCGTTCCGACAAGCCACTGAAGGCGGCCTTCTCCAACGCCGGCCTTCAGGCCACCTGGTGTGCCCAGGGCAAGCAGGCGGCCGAATATTGGGGCAAGCTCTTCAATGTCGAGGTGACGTGGTTCGATGGCCAGCTAGACGCCGTCAAGCAGCGTGCCGCCATCGACAACATGGCCTCGCAGAAGTGGGACTTCGTCGCCATCCAGGCCTTCGGCATCGGCACGCTGACCCAGCCCGTACAGAAGATGATCGATGCCGGCATCCCGGTCATCGACATGGACACCCTGATCGCCCCGCTCGACAAGATCAATGTGCACTCCTTCCTTGCGCCCAACAATGAGTTCATGGGCGCCTCGGTGACGCAGGCGCTCTGCAATGCCATCGGCGGCAAGGGCAAGATCATCATGACCCAGGGCGCTCTCGGCCACACGGGCGCGCAGGGCCGGGCGAGGGGCTTCGAGTCGGTGGTCAAGCAGTTCCCCGGCATCGAGGTGCTCGACACCCAGCCGGCCGATTGGGACGTCACCAAGACAGCCCGCCTGTGGGAGACCTATCTCACCAAATATCCGCAGATCGATGCGGCCTTCTTCCACAATGACGACATGGCATTGGCCGCGGCCAATATCATGAAGGCCCACAACCGCACCGACATCAAGATCGGCGGTGTCGATGCCATGCCGCCGGCCATCAGCGCGGTCATCGACGGCCGCATGTTCGCCACGGTGCGCAATCCGTCCTGCCGCATCCATGGCGGCGCCATCGTCGCCGGTGTTGCGGCCGTCGTCGGCGGTGAGAAGACCGGTGCGGACGGCATTCCGAAGAACATCGTGACCGACGGTCCCGTGGTGACCAAGGACAATGCCGAAGGCATGCTCTGGATGGAAAAGCACTTCCTGATCTGAGCGGGAATGGTGTGCCGGTCTTCCCGGTGATATCGACGCATTGTCGATGTCGCTATGACCGGCACTGCTTTGTCCTGAGGATGCCTGTCCCGCCGCATCGCCTGACAGCCGATGCGGCTGTGAAGACCAACACACCGATCCGGGAGCCTTGTCTGGCTCCCGGTATCCCTTTTCAGTCGTGTGAGGCGTGATGTCGATTGATGAAGCACAGGCAGGCGTTGTCGAAGCGCCGCGCCTCAAGATGACCGACATCTCCAAATCCTTCGGCGGCGTCGCTGCGTTGAAGGGCGTCGATTTCACGCTGTTGGCCGGCGAGATTCATGGCCTGGTCGGCGAGAATGGCGCCGGCAAGTCGACGATGATGAAGATCATTGCCGGCGTCCATACCGAATATCAGGGCAAGCTCGAGATCGACGGCAAGGAGGTCCACTTCCGCTCGGCGCATGAGTCTCTCGCGGCCGGCATTCGCATGGTGCATCAGGAGCTTAGCATCGTGCCGGACCTGACTGTCGCGGAGAATGTCTATCTGGGCAAGCAGCCGCTCAATGCCTTCGGCGCGGTGGACTGGCCTGCGATGGTGAAGGGCGCGCGCGAGCAGCTCAGGAATCTGGGCATCGATGTCGATCCCAAGATGCGCATCGGTGCCTTGCCGATCGGCCTGCAGCAATTGATCGAGCTTGCCCGCGTGCTGTTCTCAGGCGCGAGCATCATCATCCTGGACGAGCCGACGTCGGCGCTTTCGCCACCCGAGGTGGCGCGCCTGTTCGAAGTGCTGCGCAAGGTGCGGGCCGATGGCCGCAGCATCGTCTTCATTTCGCATTTCCTCGACGATATCCTTTCGATCTCGGACGCCGTGACCATCTTCCGCAACGGTCGGCACGTGATCTCCCACTCCACGCAAGGGATCGACAAGAACTGGGTGATCGAGCACATGATCGGCCGCGGCCATGAAGGGCTGGAGGAGAGCTATTCCGGCTCGATCAGCCTGCCGGCCAAGCCTGCGGGCACGCCCGTGCTGGCGACGCAGGGCCTGTCCTATGGCCGCGTCTTCGACGATGTCAGCATCGATGTGCACGCAGGAGAAGTGCTCGGCGTCTATGGTTTCATGGGCTGCGGCCAGCTCGAATTTGCCCGCACCCTGTTCGGCAAGCTCAAGCCCTCGCGCGGTCACCTGGAGCTACAAGGCAGGACGCGCCATCTGCGCAACACCGCGCAGGCGCGCGAGGCCGGCATCGCCTTCGTGCCTGAGAGCCGGCGTTCGATGCTGTTCTATCACCAGCCGATCTATCGCAATGTCTCCATCTCCATCCTTCAGCGGATCTCGCGCCTGTGGCTGAAGCCGAATGTCGAGCGCAAGACGACGCAGGGCCACATCGAGGCGCTGCATATCCGCCCGCCCTCGGTAAACGCGCTGCTGGGCTCCCTCTCGGGCGGCAACCAGCAGAAGGTGGCGCTGGCCAAATGGCTGACCTATCCTCCCAAGGTTCTGATCCTCTCCGAGCCTACTCGGGGCATGGATGTAGGCGCCAAGGACGATGTGGTGAAGATCGTGCGCGATCTACGCGACAAGGGGCTGGCCGTGATCGTCGTCTCGGCCGAGCCGGAAACAGTGCTCTCACTGGCCGACCGTGTGGTGGTAATGAAAAAAGGGCGGATCGTGCGCGAATTCGCCAATGAGACGATTTCAAAAGACAGATTGCTGGAAGCCGCGTGAAGCAGCGCTTCCTCACACGATCGATTAGGCCTGGGAGTTTTGGTTGATGAGCACACCGGTTCAGGATGGCGGGCAGGCGGCCTTCGCAAGGCAGGGATTGGGATCGATCCTGCGCAACCAGATGCGCAACATCGCTCCCTTCGTCACCTTGCTGGCGCTGGTGATCTTCTTTGCCGTCGCGAGCCCATCCTTCGTGACGCTCGACAATCTGTCCAACATCCTCGTGCAGATCTCGGTGACGGGCGTGATCGCCGTCGGGCTGACCTTCGTGATCCTCTGCGGCGAGATCGATCTGTCGGTAGCCTCCATCGCCAACGTCACCGGGGTGGCGGTGGCCTTCTTCACGGCCCAGGAATCCTATGTGAATATCGCCAATACCAACTTCATCGTGCCCGGCAGTGTGGCGATCGTGCTGGCCCTAGTGGTTTGCGCCGTGCTTGGCCTGATAAATGCTTTCGGCGTCACCCGGATTCTCATTCCCTCCTTCATCATGACTCTAGCGATGATGCAGATCGCCGATGGCATCAGCGCCGTGCTTTTGCGCGGGCAGATTGCCTATGCGGTGCCTGATCTGGTCAATACGCTGGGAGCCGGCAACATTGGTGGCGTACCATGGATCGTCATCGTGCTCGGCGTTTTCTTGGCAGTCGGCCACGTCGTGCTGACCTACACGAGGTTCGGCCGATACATTTACATGGTGGGTGGCAACCGCGAGGCGGCGGAGTTCTCCGGCATCAACATCAAAATGATCCTGGCGTCGGTGATGGTGATCTCGGCCGTGTGCGCCGGTGTTGCCGGCATGATCGGCGTCGCCCATTTCGGCAGCGCCCAGCAGAATGAATTCACCAGCTACCTGCTCGATGCCATCGCCGCCGTTGTGGTTGGGGGCACCAGCCTGTTCGGCGGGCGTGGTGGCATCGGCAACACCATTGTCGGCCTTTGCGTGCTGGGCGTTCTCAACAACGGCCTCGACCACATGGAGCAGGTCGACAGCTTCCAGAAGATCCTGATCCGCGGAATCATCCTGCTCGCGGCCCTGGTGATGAATGTCTACACCCAGAGGCTGCGGGATGAGGGTGCGGCCGCCGGGTAATCCCGGGAGCGCGGACTTCCAGTCCGCTCTCCCGGGCTTCAACGCGTCAGCTCGCCGCTTTTCACCTTGCCGAAATGGCGCGACATAAGGGCGCCCAGTGCCAGGGCGCCGGCGACCAGAGCAAGAAAGCCCTCGTTGAAGCCTATGGCGACCGGATGGCCGGCTAGGATGGCGAGACCCAGCATGAGGTTCAGCCCGCCCCACAGGAAATTTACCAGCGGTGAGGATGGGCCGATGCCGCGCGGCTTGGCGAAAGGCGTCGGAAAGGGCGAGCCCATCAGCCCGCTGGTGACATGCGGGATGGCATTGCACAGGAGGGCACCGGCAAGGAGCAGCAAGATGTCACTCATGGGAACACCGATCGAACTGGTGGGAGTGTGAAAGATATGCGAGGATACCCTCGCAAAACAGTTAGTAGAGGATACCCTCGCATATGTCAACGACAGTGCCAGCCGATGCTAGGGCTCCCAAGCGTCAGCGCGGCCATCTGCGCGTAGCAGCTATTCTGGCAACGGGAGCGCAGGTGTTTAGCGAGAAGGGCTATGATGCCGCCACGATGACGGAGATCGGTGCGCGCTCGAAGACGGCGATCGGCTCGCTCTACCGCTTCTTTCCTTCGAAGGAAGCCTTGGCCGACGCATTGCTGGCACAATTCGTCGAGCAGAGCCTTGCCGGGCTGAAGAACTTGAAGGATCTCGCCGCCAATCTCAGCGCGCGGGAATTGGCCGACGAGCTGGTCGATTTCTCGCGCCGCCTGCAAAACGAAAGGGCGTTCGCCATCGCACTTGTCGATGTGCGCAGCGACGGCGACGACAAGAGGGCTCAGTTCCGCACAGCGTTGCGCGAGGGCGTTGCGGTCATCCTGCGCAAGACTCTCAGAGGCCTTCCCGAAGAGCGCGCCGCTGTGATGGCCGTGCTGGTGCTGCACATGCTCAAGGGACTGAGCCTGGACCAGGGGAGCGATGCTGCCCGGGAGGCAGAGGTCAGGCTGATGCTGAGGCTTTATCTTGCTGGGAGCGTGGACTTCCCAACGACACTCAAGTGAGCGTCATACGATTCGCTTTTGAACCTCGACTCAAATGGAAAAGGGCGCTGACCTTGACGGCCGCGCCCCTTATTGCACGGGCGCTGCTTCGAGAGTGGACTGGAAGTCCGCGCTCCCAGGTTACCGCTTCAAGATCCGGTTCACGCCGGAGAGCACCGCCTTGAGCGAAGATTTCGTCGTATCCTTGTCGATGCCGACTCCGAACAGGGTTGAGCCATTGGCGATGCGCAGCTCGACATAGGAGACGGCGGCTGCGTTGGCGCCCGAGCCGATGGCATGCTCGCGGTAGTTGGCGACATCGAAGTCGAGGCCGCTCTCATGGCGCATCGCCTGTACGAAGGCATCGATCGGGCCGTTGCCCTGGCCAGTCACCGTCTTCTCGACACCCTCGTCGCGGATGCGCGCGGTGATGGTGCGCTCTTCGCCCTCGCCATCGCTGGTGACCTGGTGGGAGACGAAGGAATAGCGGCCATTGTCGAGATATTCGCCGGTGAAGGCGTGCCAGAGCCGGTCGGCGCTCAGTTCGACACCCTCGCCGTCGGCGATGCCCTGCACCACCTTGGAGAACTCGATCTGCAGCAGGCGCGGCAGTTCGATGCCATGCTCCTTCTCGAGGATGAAGGCGATGCCGCCCTTGCCGGATTGCGAGTTGATACGGATGACGGCCTCATAGGAGCGGCCGAGATCCTTCGGGTCGATCGGCAGATAGGGCACCTCCCACACCGGGGTGGTCGCCGTCTCCATCGCCTTGAAGCCCTTGTTGATCGCATCCTGGTGCGACCCGGAGAAGGCGGTGAACACGAGCTCGCCGGCATAGGGATGGCGTGGATGGATCGGCAACTGGTTGCAATGCTCGGCCACGCGAACCAGCCCGTTCACGTCGGAGATGTCGATTTCCGGATCGACGCCCGACATGATCAGATTGCCGGCCATGATCACCAGGTCGACATTGCCCGTGCGCTCGCCATTGCCGAACAGCGTGCCTTCGACGCGATCCGCGCCCGCCATCAGGCCGAGCTCGGTAGCGGCGACGCCGGTACCGCGATCATTGTGCGGATGCAGCGATATGATCACGCTGTCGCGGTCCTTGATGTTGCGCGACATCCATTCGATCTGGTCGGCATAGATGTTCGGCGTCGACATCTCCACCGTCAGCGGCAGGTTCAGGATCAGCTTCTTCTCGGGCGTCGGTTTGTAGACGTCCATCACGGCCTCGCAGATCTCCTTGGAGAAATCGAGTTCGGTACCCATGAAGCTTTCGGGCGAATATTGGTGGCGGATCTTGTCTTCCATGCCCAGCTCCCTGGTGAGTTGGACGATCAATTCGGCACCCTTGACCGCAATGTCGCGGATGCCGGCGCGATCCTGGCGGAAGACCACACGGCGCTGCAGTTCCGAGGTGGAATTGTAGAGATGGACGATCGCTGATTTGACGCCCCTCAGGCTCTCGAAGGTGCGGCGGATCAACTCATCGCGGGCCTGCGTCAACACCTGTACGGCGACGCCATCGGGAATACGGCCTGATTCGATCAGAAAGCGGACGAAGTCGAAGTCGGTCTGCGAGGCGGAGGGGAAGCCGACCTCGATCTCCTTGAATCCCATGCCGACCAGGGTATCCCACATGCGCAATTTGCGCTCATGGCCCATCGGCTCGATCAAGGCCTGATTGCCGTCGCGCAGGTCGACGGCGCACCAGGTCGGTGCATGGGTGATGGTCTTCGACGGCCATTGGCGGTCCGGCAGGTCGATCGGCGGCCAGGGTTTGTACTTCGCTGATACGTCGACCTTGGGGGCGGAAAACTGCGAGACTTTGGCAGCATATGTCATGATGAAACTCTTCAGCCGAAGGGAGGGAGCGGCAGGTTAGGCCGCTGGAGCATGGTCCCCTGAGCGCCCAGGCTGATGCCCGGCCGGCCCTCAGGGGCGGCTAAGGAGGAGGCCGGAAAGAAGGGCGAGCGCCAGCGCCGGCGCGGGGAGCGCAAGCGTTTCGATCTTGGCGGGCGATGTCGCCACGGCTCAGTCCTCTTTGTGCTGCGGCTGCAGCCGCGCGGTGTGAGGGGCTTGTACAGCGATGTTGCCGCTCGGGCAAGACCTATCCGCCGCCGACGCGATGTCGGTTTTCGGAATCGGGTGCTGTGCTGTAGGGTCGCGCAAGCCTTCTCTTGAGGAGTACGCATGCGTCTTGCTTTCCTTGCCTTCGCGGCGGTCCTGCTTGGCACTGCCGGCGCCCAGGCCGACTGCGCCGCCGATTTCGCAGCGATCATGCATCATGGGCGCGAAGTCGGGCCTTTCCGTGTCGAAGGGGAAGCATCCGTTGGTGCGTTGCGCATGGTGACGGTTACTGAGGTCGTCCCACCCGATGCCGCACATGTCCATGTCAGCACGCCGCAAGGCGACCAGGAGGTCATCGTCACCGGCGGCCAGGCTTGGGGCAATGTCAAGGGGTTCTGGTTGCCGCTCGACGAAGCGACCGCGCGCCAGATGCAGACCGATTTTGCGCTGGCCGGCATTCTTTATTCCGACAAGGCGCAGAACGTTCAATGCCTCGGCGAGACGATGGTCGACGGCACCCAATATCTCGGCTTCAAATATGACGCCGCGATCGCGAATTTCACCGTGCCGATGACCGTCTATGTCGATCCGGCGAGCCGCCTGCCAGTGAGGACGGAGGGCACGATGCAAAGCGGTGGTGACACGGCCCGTTTCAGTGCGACCTACAAGCTCGCTCCAGACCTGAAGATCGTGCCGCCGCCCAAGCCGTGATCGCTGAAGCCGTGACCGCTCTTCGGAGGCGCCTCACAGTATTTAAACGAACTTGCGCTAGGAACAGGCGAGGGGGAGCGTTTCCGCCAAGACCGTCCCGACCATGAATCTGATGGAATTCTCCGATGCGCCTTCTGATCTGCGCCGTCCTGCTGGCGGCCTCCTGTGCTCCCGCCCTGGCCGCCTCCTGCACCAGCCGCATCGCCTATGTGCAGCGTATCATCGACAAGGATGTGAAGACCGGCTTCGTGGACAAGAAGGTCCATGACGACATGGGTAGGGACTTGGCTGCGGCCACGCAGGCCTGCAACGCCGGCAACGATGCCAGGGCCGACCAGATCATATCGGCCACCCAGAGCCGCCATGGCTATCCGGTGCGCTGAGGGATTGGCGGCCCGAGCCTGCCGACCCAGATTTTGACCTCGGCGCTGGCCTTGCCGCTTTCCAGTCGTAAGATGAGCAGGTCGTCTCTTTTTGATCTGTACTTTCGGCGTTGCCGCCGAGCGGCGATCCGACTTCAAATAAACTGAATCCAAATGAACGGAAGGAAAGCCGGTCATGAGAGCAGTGGTCCTGCATGCACCGTTCGATCTGCGCGTGGAGGAACGGGAGCCGCCGTCGCTTGGCCCCGGTCAGGTGCGTGTGAGCCTGCGAGCTGGCGGTATCTGCGGTTCGGACCTGCACTACTACCTGCATGGCGGCTTCGGCGCCGTGCGGCTGCGCGAGCCCATGATCCTGGGTCATGAGGTTGCCGGTGTCATCGCGGAGGTGGCGTCCGGTGTCACCTCGGTGAAGCCGGGAGATACTGTCGCCGTCAACCCGAGCCTTGCCTGCGGCGCCTGCCGGTACTGTATGAAGGGGCTGCACAATCACTGCCTCGACATGCGCTTCTACGGCTCGGCCATGCGCATGCCCCACGTCCAGGGGGCCTTCCGTGACAGCGTCGTTTGCGAGGCCGTGCAGGCCGTGCCGATGCCGGAGGGCACCTCGGTGAACGAGGCGGCCTTCGCCGAGCCGCTTGCCGTGTGCCTCCACGCCGTCGTGAGGGCGGGGCCTCTGCTGGGCCAGCGCGTCCTCGTCACCGGCGCCGGGCCGATCGGCATCCTCACCGTCGCAGCCGCCCGGGCCGCAGGCGCGGCCGAGATCGTCGCGACGGACATCCTTGACGGCCCGCTGTTCATGGCGCGCAGGACGGGGGCAGACCGCACCATCAATGTAGCCAGCGAGCCAGAAGCCTTGGCGGGATACGAAGCCGAGAAGGGCTGGTTCGACGTGATGTTCGAAGCGGCCGGCAGCGCCGTGCCGCTGCTGGCGGGCCTGAAGGCGGTACGCCCCCTCGGAACGATCGTGCAGATTGGCCAGGGCGCGCAGGCTGACCTCCCGATGTCCGCCATCGTCACCAAGGAGATCAATTTGATCGGCACCTTCCGCTTCGATACCGAATTCGAGACCGCCGCGTCGTTCATCGCCAGGCGGCAGATCGACGTACGTCCCCTCCTCACCGAGATCGTGCCGCTGAAGGAGGCCAAGCGCGCTTTCGATCTTGCCGCCGACAAGAGCCGGTCGATGAAAGTCCAGCTCGCCCTCGGCGAGGCCTGAAATCCTGAGTTTCTGGGGGGCGGGTCTTCAGACCCGCCCCCCAAAGAGCCCTCACAAGAGCGCGCACCTATGCGCCGCTGACGCACTCTCCTTCAGATGGCGCCTGCGCCAGCCGATGTAGCAGATAGGCACGCTGGAAGGGCGGCATCCGGTCGGCGATGAGATCGTCCGGGCCGCTGACGATATGCATGCGGCTTAGCTCTGGCTTGCTGTCGGTGGCGAGGAAGCCCTCGATCCGCGCCTTCAGCGCGGCTGCCGGGAGGGAGGAGCACACTGTCTTCATCAGGGCGATGCGCGGCCCGTGGAACACCGCCGTCCAGCCGGATGCGATGGCGACGTCGGCGGGGGACACTCCGGTTTCCTCTTCCAGCTCGCGTGTGACACTGCCGGCGAGATTGACGACGTTGCCGTCGAGATCGGACGGGTCGGGCGTGCCGGCGGCGAAATAGACGGCGCCGGCGTTGCTGGTATGCTCCGCCATCTCGCCAAGCAGGAACGCACCATCGGCCGCCTGCAGCGCGGCCATGGCGAAGCAGTTCCATTTTGGCTCGCCCGGCGTCCCGAAATCGCGCCAGGCGAGGAAGCTGGCATAGTCCGTCATCAGGTAGGCGCCGCGAAAACGCCGGCCGCTGACCTCCCAGCGATGCAGCAGCAGGATCTTGCCATTGAAGCTGGCGGGCTTTCTGGCGATGACCTCCTGCCAATGCGCCGCGATCGCCTCGCGGTTATTCTCCGCGAAGGGCCAGGGCCGCGGCTCGAAGCGGCAGTCGATCTCGTCGAGTTCGACGATTTCGGGCTCAGACATGCAGGACCCCTTCGCTGACGATCACCGCATGGCCGCCGATCGAGGCGGAAATCAGGCGCGTGCCATCGATCTGCATGGTGAGATCGATGAGAGAGGGGCGGCCCATCTCGAAGCCCTGTTCGATGCGGAAATGCCGGATACCCTCGGCAAGATCGTCGAAGCGGTGGAGAACGCCCGAGAGGCCTGCCACGGCCGAACCGGTGGCGGGATCCTCGGGAATGCCGTCGCCGGGCGAGAACATGCGGGCATGCAGGCTCGACGTCGGCTCCGCGGTTTGGCGCGTATAGGCATAGGCGGCGCCGAGGCCTTCCTGGCCAAAGGCCGCCTTCCACACGCTGGTGTTGATGCGGATGCGGCCTATGGCTTCCAGCGTGCGTACCGGGACGAAGGTGTAGGGAAAGCCGGTGCCTAGCAAAGTGGGGACATGGTTCTCGAAGCCGATATCCTTGACGGTGAGGCCGAGCGCCTCGGCAATCAAGGCCGTGGCGGCGGGCGCGCCACGCTCGGTGGGCAGCACCGGCACGTCGAAGCGCGCATAGGCGACGCCTTCTCCGAGGCTGACTGCGCAGGGTACGGTGCCGATTAGTTCTTCCAGGCCGAAGAGATAGTCGCCTGTTCCGTTCCTGTGGTCGAGGCTTGCCAGCAGCACGGCGGTGCCTACCGTTGGATGGCCGGCGAAAGGCATCTCCAGGCCTGGCGTAAAGATACGGATCTTGGCCCGGTGGCGGCTGTCCGCCGGCGGCTGCACGAAGACGGTTTCGGACAGGTTGAACTCGCGGGCGATCTGCTGCATCGCCATGGTGTCGAGGTCGTCGCTGTCGAGTACGACAGCAAGGGGATTGCCGGCGAGGGCGCGGTCGGCGAAGACGTCGAGGGTGAAAAAGCGGCGGGGCATGGCAACTCCTCGGGAGTGCGGACTTCAGCCATATTGAACTCCATTCAATGTGGCGGCGATGTCCGCTCTTGGAAACAGAACGCTGGAATATCTACCCTGACGGTCAGACCTTCTCGACGGCGAAGCGCCAGGTTGGCGCAACGAACTCGTCCTGGGCCCCGACGGTCAAAATCTCGCGCGAGCCCGCTTCTTCCGTGCGCTTCAGCAGGCCGTAGACCGAGGCGCCGGCAAGGTCGAGCGCATGTGCCGCTGAGCCGGAACGCTTCCAGTGCAGATTGAAGAGGGCGGCAATAGCATCGCCCGCCCCGTTGATCGAGAGCCCGAGGCGCGGCGTGCGGAGCCGGTAGAAACCGGTGGCATCGGAGGCGAGGAGATCAATGGCATCGTCGGGTGTCTCATGCACGTCGAGCGAGGTGACCAGGATGACCTTCGGGCCGAGGGCATGAAGCGCCGAGACCGCCGACTTTGCGTCGCCGAGCGTGCGAATCGCCTGGCCCGAGAGATATTCGAGCTCGAAGCGGTTCGGCGTGATCACGTCCGCCGCAGGCACAGCCTTGTCGCGCATGAATTCCGGGATGCCCGGACGCACGAAGATGCCGCGGCCGACATCGCCGATCACCGGGTCGCAGCAATAGGTGGCAGCGGGGTTGGCGGTCCGCACCTTGTCGACCGCGGCCATGATGGCATTGCCGATATCGGAAGAGCCCATATAGCCCGAAAGCACGCCATCGCAGCGGCCGAGCACGCCGCGATCGGCGAGCCCCTCCACCAGTTCGTCCACCATGGTGCCGTCATAGACGCGGCCTTTCCAGGCGCCGTATCCCGTATGATTTGAGAACTGCACGGTGTGGATAGCCCAGACCTCGCAGCCCAGGCGCTGCATCGGGAAGACGGCCGAGGCATTGCCGACATGGCCGTAGGTGACCCAGGACTGGATGGAGAGGATATTCATGGCGCAACCGGGAAGGCAGGAGAAGGGCTCGCAGATGAGACGATAAAGCCGCCGGACGCAATATTGGACGGCTTGCTGGACGATCAGGATTTTTGATCGGTTCGATCAAAGGCCGAGCGCTTCTCGGGAGAGCTGGTCCCGGCCGTAACCTCGTGCGAGAGGTCATGCCGCCGCGATGCGCTTCAAATGCCCCTCCTTGGAGGTAGCAGCCTAGTCTGATTGGAGGGGTCTTTATCCATTGTGGTCCTGCGACAAAGTATTAAGGCGCCTGTATCCTTAGTAGTTCGTTGTCTGGCGTGGACGCCAAGTGCGGCGGCCGGACAGCCATGAGTTGAGCTATAATCTTGTTTTTTCAGTGGTTTAGAGTGATTGTGAGTCTCGCCATCTACCCTGGATTGCGTCCTCATACTGCCGAGTCTCCTGAATCTGGACACCAAGTTGCTCGGAGGCTGAACTTGCGTCGTCATGAAACAAGGAGCAAAAATACTGTATGACGCATGGCCGCGCCCGCGATGCAAGGTTGGCTTGAAAATGATTCCCTCTGCAGATGAACTCTTGACCATCGATCCGGCGGGTTACCGCAGTGCTTTCGACACACTCCCCTTCGGCTTCCAGCATAGCTTGCACAAGCTGCCGATGTTTCAGCCCGAGGCGTTGGCCCGGATGGCTGAGCGTTATGCCGACAAGCCGCAGGATTTCTTTGTGGCCGCTTCAGCTTCCGCGCCCGGCACGAAGTTCTATGACGTGAAGCACAGCATGTTCAAACCGCATGAGGCGCTTGGCCAGCTGGACAGCAGCCCCGTGCGCGTCTTGCTGAAGCGGTTGGAAAATCATGACTCCGAGTTCCGCGATCTCCTGCACACTCTGTTCGACGCCCTGGCGGATCTGCGTGGCGGCCTGCGGGGCGAGAAGGTTCTGCGACTCGAGTCTTCCGTCTTCATCTCTTCGGCAGCCTCGACCACTCCCTTCCATTTCGATCCCGAGATCAATCATTTCTTCCAGATCGAAGGGCCGAAGAACTATCATGTCTTCGCCCCCAGCGCGGTGGATGAGGCCGATCTGGAGCGCTTCTATGTGAAAGGCGTCGTGGATATCGGGCAGCTCGACCTGGCGCGCTGCGATCCCAAGCAGGAACATGTGTTCGACCTTGAACCGGGCAGGGCGTTCCACCAGCCCCAGAATGCGCCGCATTGGGTCAAGACCGGCACCGTGCGCAGCGTCTCCTATGCCTTCGTGTTCGAGACCGACGCCAGCCGCGAGCGCAGCAATGCCCGTTCGGCCAATCACTATCTGCGCATGCTCGGCATGAAGCCGCAGCAGCCAGGTCTTCATCCTTCAGCGGACCATGCCAAGGCTGCCGTGATGCAGGTGATGACGCCGATGCGTGTCGGCGTGCGCAAGACAGTAAAGCAGGTCCTTGGCAAGTAAGCGGTCACTGACCGTTCAAATGGCTTGGATTTCGGCGCGTCATCCTGAATGGGCGGTCACGATTGGATATTTGCCGTCCCCGCCCGCTTCCTGACTTCGGGCCCGTTTCGCTCATCGCTGCCATGCAGAGCCATGCGAACAGGCCGCCCTTACAGTAATGAAAGAGTACACCCATATAGCGCTGACCGATTGATGAACTGACCTTGGTTATCGCTATGCTGCTCGATACTTCTCCCACTTTCGTCCTCGACGAAGAACCGGCTTCACAAGTTTCCCAATCTCTTGCTTCCCTGTCTCTTGGGACGCCCGACGATGCCCAGCTTCTGGATGCCTATTCCAACACGGTGATAGGCGTGGTCGACAGGGTCGGCCAGGCCGTGGTGAAGCTCGACATCCGCAAGGGTGGCAAGCCGGCAGGCTCCGGCTCCGGCGTCATCCTCTCGCCGGACGGGCTCGTCCTCACCAACAGCCATGTTGCGCAGGGCACGCCCCGTGTCTCGGTGCAGACCCAGGACGGCCACCATTTCGATGCCAGGCTGATCGGCGATGATCCCGATACCGATCTTGCGCTTGTCCACATCGAGCAGCCGGTCAATCTGACGGCAGCGAAGCTCGGTAATTCCAGCCTGCTGCGCCGTGGCCAGGTTGCGGTTGCCATCGGCAATCCGCTGGGCTTCGAGGCGACCGTGACCTCGGGCGTAATATCGGCGCTCGGACGCTCGCTGCGCTCCAAGAGCGGCCGTCTGATCGACGACGTGATCCAGACCGACGCCGCGCTCAATCCCGGCAATTCCGGTGGCCCGCTGGTGTCGACCCTGGGCGAAGTGATCGGCATCAACACGGCCGTCATCATGGGCGCGCAAGGCATCTGCTTTGCCGTTGCCTCGAACACCGCCAGCTTCGTGATGGGGCAGCTCATCCGTCACGGTCATGTGCGCCGCGCCTCGATCGGCATAGCCGCGCAGCAGGCGATGATCGCCCGGCGCGTCCAGTTGTCGGCCGGTGTCGATCAGCCAGCCGGCGTGATGATCTCCGCGTCGGAAATCGGCCAACCGGCCGAATCGGCAGGCCTGCTGATGGGCGATATCATTGTGGCGCTGGACGGCCAGAAGGTGTCCGCGGTGGATGACCTCATCCGTTTGCTGAACGAGGAGCGCATCGGGCGGAGCACGCGATTCGACGTATTGCGGAACGGAAAGTCGCGTGCGTTCCAGGTTACACCGAAGGAAAGGCGCGGCTCGTGACTTGCCTCGGCGATGGCATCATAAGGTGAACATCGCCGATTTTCCTATCTCACAAGTCACTCCCTTAATACGAAAGTGGTAGATTTTGACTGGTGAGATAACTCAATAACAACATTCTGTATTCAATATCAGGCAAAATTGATCAAGATTTAGCTCCACATGGCTCTTGGCCGGAACACCGCGTCCGTTCAACGCGCTCTACGGTTAGAAAATGAGCGACACTGTTGCAACTGGGTGACAGATTTCCTAAGCGGAATCTGGTACGCAATGTCTCAGTAGAGGGGAGCAATTTAATGAACCGCCTGATTCTTGCATCGGTTTCCTTGTTGGCGTTGTCTTCCGCTGCATTCGCTGCGGATTTAGCGCCTGCGCCTGCCGAGCCGGTTGCTCCCGTCGTCGTCCCCTTCACTTGGACCGGCTTCTATGGTGGTGTGCAGGCGGCCTATAGCTGGGGCCAGTCTGACACCGACAACTACCAGATTGCTGGTCACATTCTCGACTACAAGGGAAGCAACGACTCGGACGGTTTCTCGGCTGGCGGCTACATTGGTGCGAACTATCAGTTCGAAAATACCAACTTCGTGGTGGGTGCTGAAGTCGATGCCAAGTTTGGCGCCATCGATGGAGATGGCGTCCTGACAAGCATTCCGCCTGGTCGCCCGGATTCGCCAAGTTCTGCACGTATGACGTGGGATGGTGCCGCACGTCTGCGTGTCGGCTATGCGATCGACCGCTTCCTGCCTTATATCGCAGGTGGTGTTGCCGGCACGGAGTTTAAGTGGCGCCCGATCTATCCGATCGATAAGGCCGTCCCGCACAAGACCGACATGTGGGGCTGGACCATCGGCGCCGGTGTTGAATACGCTATCACCGATAACATTATCGCCCGCGTCGAATATCGCTACACGGATTACGGCGACAAGGACGAACTCGACTTTAAGCCGACCGCTGGCGGACTTTTCAACGACCACTACACTTTGAAGACCAATGACGTGCGTGTCGGCGTCGCTTACAAGTTCTGATCAATTGCGACCTTGAGAGAAAGCCCGGCCTTGTGCTGGGCTTTGTCGTTCGCATGCCGGCCCTGCCGATATTGCGCGAGGGGCTGTCCCGCCTCACGCCTTCATCAGCCACTCATGATCCGGATCATTGTGGAACTTCCACACGCGCTTCGGGCCGGCCATGACGTTTAGATAATACAGATCATAGCCATGGGCCGCCCCCACGGGGTGGTAGCCCTTGGGCACCAGCACCACGTCGCGGTCGCCGAATGCCATGGTTTCGTCGAGCGAGCGGTCGTCGGTGTAGACGCGCTGCACACCATAGCCCTGGGGCGGGTTGAAGCGGTGGTAATAGGTCTCTTCCAGGAAGCTCTCGGCCGGCAGATTGTCCTGGTCGTGCTTGTGAGGCGGATAGCTCGACCAATTGCCGGAGGGCGTGATCACCTCGACCACGAGCAGACTCTCCGCCGGTTCCCATTCGGGCAGGATGTTGCGGACATGGCGGGTGTTGGAGCCCTTGCCACGCGTCTCCTGGCCCACCTTCTCGGGCCCGATGGCACGGGCCTGAAGGGCGCCCGTGCCTGGCGCCGCGCAGACGGCGAGCTCGACAGTGGTCTCGGCGCTCACCTCATAGCGCGACTTCGCCGGCACATAGACCGACCAGGGCGCTCCTTCAAAGGGGTTGTTACGCTCGCCCAGCACGCCGAAATCCTGGTCGCCGGCCTTGATGGCGGCCTTGCCGGCAACGAGGACAAGGCAGATCTCGTTGTCGCCGGTCTGGGCACTCAACGAGGCGCCGGCGGCAAGCTGGTGCACCTCGAAGCCGACATAGGTCCAGCCTGCGGATTGCGGCGTGACGTGGTGGATCTTCGACGACGACTTGTCGGGATGAATAAGGAGCTTGGACATGGGGCTCTCCTGGGAGCGTGGAATTCAGCCACATTGGACTCCGTTCAATGTGGCGGCGACGTCCGCTCTTGGAAACGACTCGTCTGTCAACAAAGGGCGCGCGGACAGGATGTCCGCGCTCCCAAGTTAAACCAGTGCCGCTTCAGCCAGCACACTCTTCAGATGGGCATAACCGGCCTTGGCATACTTCAGCGGGTTGGCCTTTTTGGGATCCTGCTCCGCCTCCACGATTACCCAGCCCGAATAGCCGTCGAGTGCCTCGAAGACCGAGGCGAAGTCGATCATCCCATCGCCAGGTACGGTATAGACACCCTCGAGCACGCTATCGAGGAAGCTCCAGTCCTCGGCATCTGAACGCGCACGCACATCGGCGCGTATATCCTTGGTATGGACGTGGCTGATGCGGTTGCGATAGCGCCGGGCGAGGTCCACCGGGTTCGAGCCACCCCAGGTCGCGTGGCCGGTGTCGAGCAGAAGATGCACAGCCGGACCGGTCGCAGCCATGAAATGATCGATGTCGGCCTGCGACTGCACGATCGTGCCCATATGGTGGTGGTAATCGAGCTGCAGTCCCTCGCCCTTCAACATTTGGGCGTAGGCCGTGATGCGGCGGCCATATTCGGCCCAGTCGCCGTCGGCGAGTTTCGGACGTTGTGAAAGGGGCTTCGACTTGTCGCCATGAATGGCGTTCGAGGTCTCCGCCACGATGAACACGCTGGTGCCCATCGCCTTGAGCAGCTCGATATGAGCACGGGCGGCGGCGAATTCGGCATGCTCGTCGCGCTCCAGCAATTCGATCGAATGCCAGCCGCCGACGCAAGCGAGGCCATAAGGGGCAAGCGCCGCCTTGAGGGCGGGGGCCCAGCGAGGGAACTTGTTGCCGAGCTCCATGCCCTCGAAGCCCACTTCCCTGGCCTCCGCCAGGCAAGTTTCGAGCGGCGTATCGCCTCCGATCTCGGGCATGTCGTCATTCGACCAGCCGATGGGATTCGCGCCGATGCGGATAGGCATAAGGAAGGCTCCGATTCATTTGGGGGGCGGGTCTTCAAACCCGCCTGTCGTCTGGAAAATTGGAAGAAGGCGGGTCTGAAGACCCGCCCCGGACTAGTCGCCGATGCTCTGCAGGGTCTTGGCCTTGACATATTTGGCGTGGGCCGCCTCGACCTGCGGGCGCACTGAAACTTCCGGCACGGCGACATCCCACCAGGCCCCGCCCGCGTCGGTCGATTCGAGCGGATCCGTATCGATGACGACGACCGAGGTGCGGCTATGCCCACGCGCGGTCGCCACTGCCGCTTCGAGCTCGGCAAGGCTCTTCACTTTGACGGCATAGGCGCCCAGGCTGGCGGCGTGGGCAGCGAAGTCGATGTCGGGCAGTTCCTCGTGGCGGGTATCACGCAGGAGATTGTTGAAGCTCTCGCCGCCCGTTGCACGCTGCAGGCGGTTGATGCAGCCATAGCCGCGATTGTCCAGCACGACGATGGTGAGCTTGGCACCCGCCATGATCGAGGTGGCAATCTCGGAGTTGGCCATCAGATAGGACCCGTCACCGACCATGACGATGACCTCGCGGTCGGGCTGCGCCAGCTTCACGCCGAGGCCGCCTGCGATCTCGTAGCCCATGCACGAATAGCCATATTCCATATGGTAGCCGCCCGGTGCTCCAGGCTGCCAGAGCTTGTGCAACTCGCCGGGCAGACCGCCGGCAGCACAGACCACGATGTCGGTGGGCTGGCCCACTCGCTGCACGGCGCCGATGACCTGAGCGTCAGATGGCAACTCGGCATTGCTGGCATCGGTGTAGCGCGCGGCAGTCTTCAGCCAGGCGCTGCGACCCTCGATCGCCTTCTGCGTCCAGGCGGCCGGCGCCTTCCAGCCACCGAGGCCGGCGGAGAGCAGTTCAAGCCCCACCCTCGCATCGCAGACCAGGGGCAGCGCTTTGTGCTTGGCCGCATCGAAGGGCTGGGTGTTGAGGCCGATCATCCGGCGCTTGTCGCCCTTGAACAGGGCCCAGGAGCCGGTGGTGAAATCCTGAAGGCGGGTGCCGACGGCAAGCACCAGATCGGCGTCCCCAGCCAGTTCGTTGGCCGCGCCGGTGCCGGTGACGCCGATGGCACCCATGCCGAGCGGGTTGTCGCGGGAGAGCGCGCTCTTGCCGGCCTGCGTCTCGCCGACGGGAATGCCATGCTTTTCCGCAAAGGCCGCCAGGGTAGCCTCGGCTTCCGAATAGAGCGTGCCGCCGCCCGTGACGATCACCGGTCTTTGGGCAGTCTTGAGGGCCGCGATGGCTGCCGCGAGCTCGTCTTCGTCGGGGCGTTGGCGGCGGCTGGACCAGATGCGCTCTTCGAAGAAGGAGGCAGGATAATCATAGGCCTCGGCTTGGACATCCTGGCAGAGCGCCAGGGTCACCGGGCCGCATTCGGCGGGGTCGGTCAGCACGGTCATGGCGCGTGCCAGCGCCGGAATGATCTGCTCGGGCCTGGTGATGCGGTCGAAATAGCGCGAGACCGGGCGGAAGACATCGTTGGGCGTCACCGTGCCGTCGCCGAAATCCTCCAACTGTTGCAATACAGGATCCGGCCGGCGGTTGGCGAAGACATCGCCAGGCAGGAGGAGGAGGGGGATACGGTTGACATGGGCAACGGCCGCCGCGGTCACCAGATTGGTGGCACCGGGACCTATGGAGGTGGTGCAGGCCATCATCCGGCGGCGGCGCATCGCCTTGGCATAGGCGGTGGCCGCATGGGCCATCGACTGCTCGTTATGGGCACGATAGGTCGGCAGGGTATCGCGCACCTGGTAGAGGGCCTCGCCGATGCCGGCGACATTGCCGTGGCCGAAAATGGCAAAGACACCGGCGAATACAGGCACGGTCTCGCCGTCGACCACCGTCTTCTGGGCGGTGAGAAAACGAACCAGGGCCTGGGCCATTGTGAGGCGGATCGTTGCCACGAGAACTCTCCCTATATTCAGGCGAGGCAACCGTGAAAACGGTTGAGCCAGGGTCTCTAAGGTATTGTTATTGAATGATAGATTGCAATGTCATCGTCATTTTGAGGCCCGCACCATAGCGCGGGCCACCATCATGGGCGAGCCTTATTGAGCCGCCGCGGCGTGCCTTGAGGCAGCCTCCCACGCGCCCACCAGCCGGGCGAATTTCGACGCCATGGCGTCGATGGCCGCCTCGTCGCTGAGGCCGCCCCTCAGCCATGCGCGAGCCGGTTCGTTGAAGATGGTGCGGCCGACCGCGAAGCCTTTGACCAGCGGCTCGCTCGCGGCGGCGGCGAAGGCGGCTTCGAGATCCTCTTCCGGCGCTTCCAGGCCGAGCAGCACGATGCCGCGGCAAAGCGGATCGTTCTTTTCGATCACATCGGCCACAGCGCGCCAGGCCGCGGGCGTCTTCAGGGGCTCCAGCTTCCACCAGTCCGGCTTGATGCCGAGATCGTAGAGCCGCTGCACGACGCTCGACACCGTATCGTCCTTGAGGGGGCCGTGCTTGCCGGCGATGATCTCGACGAGGAGTTCGCGGCCTACGGTGCGCGCCGCCGCATAAAGGCGCAGCAATTGCCGTTCCTGCTGCTCCTTCAGTGCTGGCGGGTCTTCGGGATGGTAGAAACACAGGCATTTGATGGTCTGGCCGACGGGCCATTCGATCAGGCTGGTGCCGATATCGGCGCCACCCTCGAATTCGAGCGGGCGGGAGCCCGGCAATTCCACGGGGCGGCCGATCCAGAACGGGTGATCGGCAGCGCGGAACAGGGCCTCACGGCCGTAAATGCCGTCGATCAGCATGCCAAAGCCCGGCTGCCCTCCGGCGACCTTGGCCGCCGCCCTCACGGCGAGCACCTTGAAATCCGAGATCTTGCCGCGTGGCACGCCGGCTTCATCCGCCATGGCCTCCATCTGGGCGCGATGGTCGATGGCGAGGGCCATCAGGCCTTCGGCGGCGGGTCGGCGGGTGGTGGCCCAATGCACGTGGTTGAGCGTTGCATCCTTGCGCAGGGCCCGCTCCTTGCTGCCATGCTTGAGGAAATATTGCAGCTCTGTGAAGGTCGGGATCTCGGGCGAACAGAGCAGGCGCGAGACCGCAAAGGCGCCACTGGCGTTCGCGTAGGCGCAGGCCGTCTCCAGGGGCTCGCCCTTGAGCCAGCCACGCAGGAAGCCGGACATGAAGGCGTCGCCCGCGCCCAGCACGTTGTAGACCTCGACCGGAAAGCCCGGACCCTTGATGCCGTCGTCGAGGCTGGCGGGAATGTCGCCCGGAAAGACCACGCAGCCCATCGGACCGCGCTTGCACACGATGGTGGCCCCGGAGACAGCGCGGATGCGGCGCAGCGTCTCCAGCGTATCCTCGGAGCCGCCCGCTATCGCCAGTTCCTCCTCGGTGCCGACGATCAGGTCGCAATCGGGCAGGATGGCCTGGAGATGGGCGGTGACGTGGTCAGCCTTGATGTAGCGTTCCTCGCCCGCGCCATGGCCCGCAAGGCCCCAGAGATTGGGGCGATAGTCGACGTCGAAGACCACCTTGCGGCCATGCTTCTTCGCAAGGGCGATAGCCCGGCGTTGGGCCGCGTCAGTGTTGGGTTTGGAGAAATGGGTGCCGGTCACGACGATCGCACCCGCCGAAGCGATCAGGGCCTCGTCGATATCGCTTTCATCGAGCGCCATGTCGGCGCAATTGTCGCGATAGAAGATGAGGGGGAATTGCTTTTCGTCGCGCACGCCGAGCACGACGAGAGCGGTCAGGCGGGCAGGATCCGTATGGATGCCGCTGGTCTCCACGCCTTCGCGTTCCATCTGCTCGCGGATGAATCGACCCATGGCCTCGTCGCCAACGCGGGTGATCAGAGCCGATTTCAGGCCAAGCCTGGCCGTACCAATGGCGATATTGGCTGGGCAGCCACCCACGGCCTTTGAAAAGGAGGCCATGTCTTCGAGGCGTCCGCCGACCTGCTGGCCATAAAGGTCCACCGAGGAGCGGCCAATGGTGATGACATCGAGTGCGGGCATGTTCATCCTGACCTCCAGATGTGCCGACCAGTCTGGACGATTCCTGGTTCAGCGAAAGACGCATCCTCGTCGCAACCAGCCAGGGAGGCATGGCCGCGTTTTTCTTGTTATCGCACAGGCGTGGAGCGGCGCCGATATGAGGCCCGGCGCCTCCTTGCCTCGCGCTCCAAAAATGAAACATATATTCTATTGTGTTGTCAATATAGAATAAAAATGCCATATTTTGGAACGAAGCAGGAAGCCAGTCTTCAGCCCACCGAAAAGGCGCGAAGCCCCTTGAGGATGGCTGTTGTCGGCCGTGATCCTGCATGACCGCTTGCCCGGATTGTCGGGCCAAACATCGATTATAGGGGAGAGAAATGGTTCGTCTCGCACTTCTTGGCGCCGGCCGTATCGGCAAGATCCACGGGCGCAATGCCGCGCTGCATCCGCAGGCGAAGCTCGTCTCCGTCTCCGACCCGCACCAGCCCTCTGCGGAAGCACTGGCGGCCGAGACGGGCGCCCGCGTCAGCTCCATCGAGGATGCCATCGCTGCGTCCGACGTAGATGCGGTGCTGATCTGCACACCGACCACGACCCACGCCGATTTCATCGAAAAGGCGGCCAAGGCCGGCAAGGCGGTGTTCTGCGAAAAGCCTGTGGACCTTTCGTCCGATCGCATCCGCACCTGCCTCGCCGCGGTCGCCAAGAGCGGCAAGTCCCTGATGATCGGCTTCAACCGCCGCTTCGACCCGAATTTCGCCAATCTCAAGCAGCGCATCGTTGACGGCGTGATCGGCGAGGTCGAGCTCCTTACCATCATCTCGCGCGATCCCGCACCGCCGCCGGTTTCCTATATCGAGACCTCGGGCGGTCTCTTCCGCGATATGATGATCCATGACCTCGATCTCGCCCGTTTCCTGCTGGCGGAGGATCCGGTGGAGGTGCATGCGGTGGCATCTTCCCTGGTCGACCCTGCGATCGGCAAGGCGGGCGATGTCGATACCGCCGCGGTGCTCTTGAAGACTGCTTCGGGCAAGATCGCCCAGATTTCCAATTCGCGCCGGGCTACCTATGGCTACGACCAGCGCATCGAGGTCCATGGCTCCAAGGGCCTGATCCGTGCCCATAATGTGCCACGCACCACAGTCGAGGTGGCGACGGGGGCAGGCTTCCTTGCCGATCCCATCCAGGACTTCTTCCTGGAACGCTATGCCGAGGCCTATCGCCTCGAAATGACCGCCTTTCTCGACGCCATTGCCGCGGGCAAGGCACCGAATCCGTCAGGCGAGGACGGCCTCAAGGCCCAGGTCCTGGCCGATGCGGCGACCGAATCGGCCAAGAGCGGCCAGACGGTGAAGCTCTGAGGCGAATTGTCATCTCCGGCCGGCGGGATGGAACCATGGCGGCGAGAGCCCACCCTGCCTCAATCGCGGCCCTTGTGCTCGGCGGTACCGACTGCAAGGGTCATCGCCAGCGCGAAGGTCGCGGCCAGCGAACGGAAGGCGCCATGGTCGGCCTCTTCGACGTCGAGGCGGATCTTCGCCAGGCGTGCGAGGGGGCTGGAGGGGCTGTCGGTGATGGCTACCACAGGGATGCCGCGCTGAGAGGCGAGGGTTGCGAGTTGAATCGTGTCCGGCGAATAGGGCGCATAGGAAATTGCCAACACCACATCCCTGGATCCGGCAAGACCGATCTGCTCGCGGCCGAGCTGGCCGACATGGTCGACCAGGGCACAGCGCTGGCCGAGATTGCCAAAGGCATAGGCAAGGTAGGCCGCAACCGGGAAGAGGCGACGGGCTGCCAGCAGGTGGATGATCTCGGCGCCCGCCAGCAATTCGATCGCCACATCCATCTTGCCTGTGTCGGCAGAGGCGCGCAGGCGCTCGATCGACAGGCTAGCGGCGTCGGCAAAGCCATTCAGCAGGGGGCCGGACAACGAGCCCGCGCCGGCGTCGGCGCGCAGCAGGGCCACGCGCTGGCGGTAGTCCGGGAAACGTTCCTTCAGGCGCGCCAGGAAGACCTGCTGGAGATCCGAGAACCCGGCATAGCCGAGCGTCTTGGCGAAGCGTACCAGGGTGGAGGCCTGCACGCCCGCGTTCTCCGCCACCGAGGCGGCGGTGCCCAGAGCGATCTCGTCGGGATGTTCGCGGGCAAAATGGGCAACCTGCCGCAGGCGCTTGGGCAATTGCTCGACCCGGTCGGCGAGACGCGCAGAGAAGTCTGCAAAGTCGCGCGTATCGTCTTCAGCCATCCAAATGCCCCATTCCCGAGAAGGGGCGACGCTACCGCCGCCCCGCCAGTCCTGCGCGGCGTCTTGGGAGAGGATCGATCCTACGCCCGGCGCCCAGCCGCGGGCAAAGGTTGCGGCAGGCAGCGGGTTCGCGCAAGCCCCCGAGGCGCAAACAGTCGCAAGCCGGCAAAACTTGTATGGGGGCTGGTGGCGACGAAGCGCTCAGCAGTTGCGGGCGAGCGGGCCGGATTTGCCGGCGCCCGGTCCGTCGTCGTCCCCATTCCGGGAATCGTCGGAATGCATCGGCGTCAAGCGCCGGTCGCGCACGCGCTGAGCCTGGTAGTCGTAGAAGCGGGCGATCAGCGCCGCGATGAAGCCAGTAAAAAGCATGGCAGTTGTCCCCTTGGCATCTGGTCGCATACGGCCAGAGGCCTCGTTCGGATAGGTTCCCTTCGTCCGGCAGCTATCGCCGGTCTTCCAAGGACGAATCGATCTATGTCGATATTGATGCGCTGCAGCATACAGCAAATCCTTGTTGCGATGCACAATGAAAGGGAATGGCGGCCATACCGTGGCGGCATGCCGTCGCGGGGTGACGGTGTCTTGATAATCTAAGGGCAGGAAACACAAGCATGAACGGAACAGACAAGGCGGGGCTGGGGGTCGGCCTGATCGGCACAGGCTATATGGGCAAATGTCATGCGCTCGCCTGGAACGCGGTGGCCTCGACTTTCGGCGATGTCGAGCGACCGAGGCTGGTGGCGCTGGCGGACGCATCGGCAGATCTTGCGCGCGGCAAAGCCAGGGAGTTCGGCTTTGCCAGCGCGACAGGCGACTGGCGTGACCTTCTCGCCAATCCGGATGTCGACGTCATCTCCATCACCACGCCGAATCGCTTCCACGCCGAGATGGCGATCGAGGCCCTCAAGGCCGGCAAGCATGTCTGGTGCGAAAAGCCGATGGCGCCCCGCCTGGAGGAGGCTGAGGCCATGCATGCGGCCTGGCGGGCGAGTGGCAAGGTAGCGGCACTTGGCTTCAACTATATCCAGAACCCGGCGATGCGCTTGATCCGAAAGCTGATCTCGGAGGGGGCGATCGGCATGGTGAACCATGTCCGCATGGAGATGGACGAAGACTTCATGGCCGATGCCCAAGCGCCTTTCGCCATGCGGAACGAGGCGAGCGCCGGTTATGGCGCTCTCGACGATTTCGCGGTGCATCCGCTCAGCCTGCTGCGCTACGTGCTCGGCGGCGTGGCCGAGGTGTTCGGTGAAATGTCGCGGCCCTATGCCGAGCGGCCAGATGGCAAGGGCGGGCGGCGGGCCATTGAGAATTACGACATCGCGACAGCCCTGCTGCGCCTCGACAACGGCGCCTCCGGCGTGCTCACCGTCAATCGCGCCGCCTGGGGGCGCAAGGGGCGCATCCAGCTGCAGCTCTTCGGCGAAGGCGGCAGCATCGTCTTCGACCAGGAGCGCTTCAACGAGGTGCAGCTCTTCCAGCACGAAGGCGCCGAGGAGACCCAGGGCTTCCGCACGATCCTGAGCGCGCCGGTGCACAAGCCCTATGACCGCTTCATCCCCGCACCGGGCCACGGTCTCGGCTTCAACGATCTCAAAGTGATCGAATGCCGCGAGTTGATCGGCCGGATCAGGGGCGAGCAGGCCTCGATCTTCGATTTCGACGACGGCATTGCCATCGAGAAAACCGTGCACGCCATTGCCGACAGCTTCGGCAAGGGTGGGTGGGTCAAGGTGACCTGAGTGGCGCGCATCTCGGGCGGCGGAGCAAGGGCCGCCCCTTAATGAAAAAACCACGAGCCGGGGGCTCGTGGCTATGTCGATATAGCGTAGACTGCTGAGGCGAGGCGCCTACTTGGCTTCCTTGAGAGCGGCGGCGCATTGGCTCCAGTAGCCACCCTTGCTGCCCCACTTCATGCCATTGGTCTGGCCGGCGGCCTTCAGGGCCTTCCAGTGCTTGCCGCAAGTCTTGATCTTCGCATCCTTGACGTTAGCGAATTCCGGGTCGATGGCGCTCGGGAACATGCCGCTCACCGCCACCGGTGCCGCGGGCTTCGGCTTAGCCATGGTCGTCGTCGGGGCAGGCGCGGCCGGCGCAGCCGGAGCAGGCGCTGCCGGCATGGCGGCGGGCGTCGCATCAGCACCGCACTGGGCCTTGCGGAAGTCGTTCCAGCTCATGCCGTTGAGCGAGTTGGCCGACTTGGCCGCTTCATACTTGGTGCTGCACTCCTTCATGGTGAGCGCGCTGGCGGGGGCGGCGAAAGCCACGGCGCCAGCGAGCGCCAGTCCGGCGACAACGATAACGGAACGAATCATTGGATAACTCCCTCTCTCTCGACGAATCACATCCGCCGCCGACTCTTGGATAACCCTCAGCCGGGATGCCTATTTTTGCGATTAGGATTGCGGCGAAGGTACGGCACACACAGGTGATAGACTGAGTCTGAGAAAGAAAAAAGCGGAACTTTCGGGTAATCAGCAAAGTTTCCGTTTCGGGCAAAGCTTGCTGGGCGCTCGCGCCCAGCGTGCGTTGCATGAATATGTCTCAGTTGACGGCATTTGCGCCGTAGCGTCAGCAGGTAGAGCCTCTGGCGTTTCTCGGCGTGGTTCTAGGCCGGTGGCTGCGCGGCGCGACGGCGGCGGAACATCGCAACAGGGGAGCCCTGATGAATCGACTGCCGCACATATTCATAGCCGCATTTGAGTGCGACACGCTGCGAGTGAATATTGTCGGGGCTCGTCATGCAATTGGTGTAGGGAATATCAATATGGCCGTCGAACCAGCTTAGAACCGTCCTCGCTGCTTCCGTGGCATATCCTTTGCCGTGGTTCACGCTCGTGATGCAGTAGCCGAGTTCTGGCGTGCCGCTGAACTCCGGCTCGATATCACGCTCGAAGTTCTGGATGCCGAGTTCGCCGATGAACTGGCCGGTCACCTTTTCGAGAATCGCCCAAAAGCCGAAGCCCAGCCACTGCCAGTGTCCGCCGTACCGCAGGATGCGCGTCCACACTTCCTCGCGCGGGTAGGGGGACTTGCGGATATAACGCAGCACCGCCGGCTCCGACCACATCGCCGTGCAGCTTTCCAGATCGCCGGGACCGTGCGCGCGCAAAATCAGGCGCGGCGTCTCGAGGATTGGAGGCACTGTGAATGCCGACAAACGGGACATGGGCGAACTTTCCTCGATCTCGAATGATGGATCGGTACCAAGAGTAGCAACCGGCCGGGCTGGATGGTCCGACGCCGAGGGCTGGGAAGAGGGGGCAGTTAGGTAGGCGATGATTTTGCTCCTTTTACGGGCGTGGTTGCGATGTGCCCGCATAGTAGCCATGCACTCTCATCTCTACTGGCCGAAGCAGCGCATCTTTATATTGCACTGCAACAAACGACAGATTCGAGAGAAAGATCATGATTTTTGCGAGCCTTATTGCCGCTCTGCGTGCCCGTTACCAGGCCTATAGGGCCTACCAGAATCGTCTGGCGGCCTATCAGATGCTGACGGACAAGGATTTGGCCGAAATCGGCTTCAGCCGTGGCGACATTCCTGACCTCGCCCGGCATGGCTGATACATTCGGTACTCCATAAGAATCGAGCCCGGCTGCAGGATTGCGAGCCGGGCTTTTGTTTTGCTCGATCTGTGCGCGGAGCCCCGCGCGGCGTGGTACATTCCTACAGCCGGACGAGGAGACGACTTTCGTCCTTTTCTGCATAAGGCGCTCCCCCCAGAGGGCTGCGGATACTGCCTCAAGCATCGCCATCACAGCGTGACGCAGGTGTTATATCGGTGCTGAAAGCGGCCTGCCAGGTGGGTGTGGCCCAGCATGGCCCCAACGCGATGGATCCACGCCACCCTATCTCGGTTCCGACGCATCGCAACGGGGCTGCGCGCATTTCCACAGATAAGCGGCAGCTTTGATTCATGCGCCGCGCAGGCCGCCGCGACGGCTGAGCCATCCTCGTAGCCCCTTGTTATCGCAACATTTTTCGGCTCGAAATGCGCTTCCACTTTTCGGCGCGATACTCTAGCATGGTGCCGGGTATGCCCCCGGTCCGGGCTCGTTTACAAGCCGATCGCCAAGAATCGGAACCTGTTCCCCGGCACTCTGAGATTCGAGGAAATGGCCAGCGCAGCGCTGGTAGCCGAGGAATGGATAGACAACCGTGATAAGTATGGTGACGAGATCGCAGCCAGTGATCTGCGTGGGTACGACAACGCTGGACCAGGTACTCGAAATCGAGGAAATGCCGAAGCAGGCCATCAAGATTCCGGCCTTGCGTCATGCCAAGCGGGGCGGAGGGCCGGCGGCGACAGCCGCGGTGGCATGCGCCGTCCTGGATCAGCCGGCCGAGTTGTGGAGTCGCATGGGCGCGGACCCGGAAAGCGAGTTTCTGCGCGAGAGGCTGCTTCACCACGGCGTGGGCCTTTCCGGCACCTTGTTCCGGAACGGTGTGGATACGGTGACAGCCGTCGTCATCGTCGACCGCAAGGGCGAGCGCTTCATCGTCGGTTATGGCCACGCATCGCTGCCATGCTCGTCGGAGCATCTGCCGCTTGATCAGGTGGTGAAGGCCGGTGCGGTTCTCGCCGATATCACCTGGTATGAGGGTGCCGTGGCCCTGCTCGACGCCGCCAGGGCCGCAAAGGTACCTTCGGTGCTCGACGCGGAGGGAATCGACCACGACAAGCTGTTCGATCTTGCCCGGCGTTCCAGCCTTCCGGTCTTTTCCGAGGATGGCTTCGCTCTGATCAGCAGGGGCGCCGCCCCCGATGCGGCGAGCTGCAAGGCACTGGCGGAGAGCCTCGGCACCACGATCGGCGTGACGCTTGGATCGGAGGGGTCGATCTGGTGGACCGATGGCGGGCTGGCGCATGTCCCCGCCCTGCCGGTGACGGTTCAGGACACCACTGGCGCTGGGGATGTCTTCCACGGCGCTCTGACAGCGGCCTTGGCCGAACGCCAGCCGCTGTTGCAGGCGGCCCGCTTTGCCAGTGCAGCGGCGGGCCTCAAATGCGAGCTCGGCAATGGCTGGGACGGCATGCCGGGTCGCCGAGCGGTGGAGCAGGCGATGGAGAGGCTGGGCTGAGGTCCTCCTGAGATCGCAGGCCTACGCCACTGCCCTCGACCGTCCCGTCTCTGGCCGGCGGAGCGACATGCCGCTCTCCGCGTCGAAGACATGCACGTTGTCGGCATCGAAAGTCATGCGCACCTTGTCGCCGACGGCGGGGCACTGCCCCGCCGGCACCAGGATGCCGAGCTCGACGCCGGCATATTGCAGGCTGATAAGGGCCTCGTTGCCGAGGAACTCGATGAGATCGACCATGCCTTCGATGATGTTGGTGCTGTCCTGGGGCGTGGCCTGCCGGAAATGGGCCGGCCGAATTCCGGCGACCACCTTGCTGCGACCGTCAAGCTCGAAGCGGGTGAGTTCGAGCACGAGACCGCCATTGCCGCGCAGGTCGACATCGATGAAGTTCATCGCGGGCGTGCCGATGAAGGCAGCTACGAACTGAGTGAGGGGGCGCTCGAATATCTCACGCGGCGTGCCGACCTGCTGGATCACGCCGTCGCGCAGGAGCACGATGCGGTCGGCCAGCGTCATCGCTTCGAGCTGGTCATGGGTAACATAGACGGTGGTCGTGTTGAGACGCTGGTGCAAGCGAGCGATCTCCACCCGCATATGGTTGCGCAGCTTGGCATCGAGGTTCGACAGTGGCTCGTCGAACAGGAAGACGCCCGGCGTCTTGACGATGGCCCGCGCAATAGCGACGCGTTGCTGCTGGCCGCCCGACAACGCCGTCGACTTGCGCTGCAGAAAGGGCTCCAGGCCGAGCGTGGCTGCGGCCGCGTGCACCCGCTTGTCGATCTCGGCCCTCCCGATCTTCATGCGTTTGAGACCGAAGGCGATGTTGCCGTAGACGCTCATATGCGGATAGAGCGCGTAGTTCTGGAACACCATGGCGATGTCGCGCTCGCGGGGCGTGAGATCGTTGACTACCCGTCCGCCAATGGCAATTTCGCCGCCGGTAATGTTCTCCAGGCCCGCCAGCATGCGCAGCAAGGTCGACTTGCCGCAGCCCGAGGGGCCGAGGAAGACGATGAATTCGCGATCCGTCACCTCCAGGCTGAAGTCGTGCACGACGCCGACTTCCCCGAACTTCTTGACGACCTTGCGAAAGGAGATATCGGCCATTGGAACACCAATCCTGGAGACTACCAGTCCTGCGTGGATGCGAGCTCGATCTGCAGCTTGACGTCCTCGGGGCGGCCGGAAGCGGCGCGCTCGAAAGCCTGGATGGATTGCTCGAAGTTGAAGGTCTCGGAGATCAAGGGCTTGAGGTCGACCTTGCCGGAGGCGATCAGGTTGATGGCCCGGTCGTAGACATTGGCATAGCGGAACACGGTCTCGACCCTGAGTTCCTTGCCCATCAGGGCGTGGATCGAGAGGTGATAGGCATCGACCGGAATGCCGACGAAAACGATCGCTCCGCCCGGGCAGGCGAGCGTGGGCGCGCTTTCGATCGCCTTGGGGGCGCCGCTCGCCTCGAACACGACATTGGCGCCCCAATTGTCCGTCTCACGGTTGACGACTTCCTTCACATCGTGATTGCGGACGTTGACGGGAATGATGCCTTGATAGCGTCCTGCGATATCGAGCTTGGGTTGGTGCAGATCGGTGATGACGACCTTGCTGCAGCCCCCCGCGAGGGCGGCCAGCGCCACCATGATGCCAATCGGGCCGGCACCGAGCACCACGCCGACATCGCCGGGTTTGATCTTCGCCCGCGCGGCGGCCTGCATGCCCACCGCAAAGGGCTCGACCATGGCGCCCTCGGCATAGCTCACATTGTCGGGCAGCTTGAAAGTGAAGGCGGCGGGGTGGACGACGTAGCCCGTCAGACAGCCATGGATAGGGGGCGTTGCCCAGAAGGTTACTGAGGGGTCGACATTGTACATTCCGAGCAGGGTGGCCTTCGAATTCATGTCGGGAATGCCGGGTTCCATGCAGACCCGGTCGCCTGCCTTCAGGTTCGTCACCGCCGAGCCGACGTCGACCACCGTGCCCGACGCCTCGTGGCCCAGCACCATCGGTGCTTCGACCTTGCGCGAGCCGATGCCGCCATGGGTGTAATAATGCACGTCGCTGCCGCAGATGCCGACGGTGTGCAGGCGGATCTTCACGTCACGCGGACCGACCTCCTGGGACAGGTCGATATCGCGGATGGAGAGGACGTCTTTCTTTTCCAGGACAAGCGCGCGCATTTCAGTCTCGTGATTTCAGGGCCGAGTTGATGAAGCTCGAGATGACACCAAGAAAGAGCAGCGGTGGCAGCGAGAGCAGGATGACGGAGGCGTTGAGAATCCCCCAGGGTACGTCGCGGCCAAGCAGCGTGAATTCGGAGGCGACGATCGGCAGCGTCTTGGCGTCCGAGGTGGTGAGCATCAGGGCAATGAAGAATTCGTTCCACACCAGGATGAAGGAGAACACGATGGCCCCGATGAGCGACTTGGCGGCGACGGGAATCGCGATGCGGAAGAAGATCGAGTAGGGGCCATAGCCGTCGACATAGGCAGCCTCCTCGATTTCTCGCGGCACACGGGAGAAGGCGGGGATGGCGAGCCAGACGGTAGTGGCGAGGGTCGACAGGGAATAGGTGATGATCAGGGCGATCCTGCTGTCATAAAGGCCGAGATTGAGCCAGATCACCATCAGCGGCACGGCGATGGCGACAGGTGGCATGAAGCGCATCGAGAGCACGAAGAACTTGATGTCGTCGGCAAGCCTCATGGGATAGCGCGCCACGGCATAGGCGCAAGGCAGGCCGAGCACGGCGCCGATGGCGACCGCGGAGCCCGTGACGACCAGCGAGTTGATCAGCCCGGCCTGCACGCTGTCGCGGGTGAGGATGTAGATGAAGTTGTCGAGCGTCGGCGTGAAGAAGAAGACCGGCGAAGTGGTGACGATGTCGACGCGGTTCTTGAAGGCGCTGAGCAGCGTCCAGAACAGCGGGAAGAGAGTGAGGAAGACCAGGATAGCGATGATCAGCCAGGCCAGGTAGCGCGCTAGACCTCTTGCCATTTTTTCACCCGCTTGAAGATGATGGTGAAGGCGATGGTGGTGGCGACCATCATCAGCACTGCCATGGAAGAGGCGTAGGAAATGCGCCCGGATTCGATGAAGCCCTGCGAGAAGGCATACATGTCCAGCGTCTCGGTCGCGATGCCCGGCCCGCCGCGCGTCATGACATAGATAAGGTCGAAGGCGCGCAGGGATTCGATCATCTTGACGAAGGTCAGGCTGACGAGCGGTGCGGCGAGCATCGGCAGTGCGATGTAGAGATAGACCTCCCAGGTGCGGGCATGGTCGAGGCGGGCGGCCTCGAGCGGCTGCTGCGGCAGGGTTTCCAGCAGCTTCACCAGGATGACGCAGAACAGCAGGCTCCACTGCCAGACGTCGACGACGGCCACCGTCGCCATGGCGGTGCGCGGATCGGCCAGGAGATCGATCGGCTCGCCGGTGATCATTCGGATGGGATAGACGGCGATGCCGAACAGCGGATGAAAGGCGAATTTCCATACGAAGGCGGCCGAGACGCGCGGCAGCAGCACCGGGATGATGAAGATCGCGCAGAGGATATTGCGTATGCGTGGCGAGGTCGTCTCGAAAAGGATGATAGCGAGCACCACCGAGACCACCATGGTGGCGATGACGGTGGAAATCTCCCACATCAGCGACACCGAGATCGAATTGAGGAAGCGGTTGTCGTGAAAGAGGTCGATGAAATTGGCAAAGCCGACATAGTTGACTTCGTCGCTGCTCAACTCGCGATCCTCAAAAGCGATGTTGATGGCGTAGACTGTCGGCACGAGCGAAAGGAGCAGCAGCGTCAGCATCGGCGGCGCCGTGAACAGCAATGGAAGACGCGTCTTGATCTTCATAGAGGCAACCACCGCACAACGAGGGTCAGGGGCAATATGAAGTTTGGCGACGCCATCCATTCTGCAGGATGGTGCTGCCTTGCCGGCACGTCTTCCCGGATCGGGACTGCGGGCACGGGCGCCTGGCTGTGAGTGCGGCGGGACTGGATTGCCCCGGCGCGTTTCCTCCAAGTTCTGTTTTTTTCTTTATGCAACCCCGCCGAGATTGTTGGGGTAAGCAACTATCGATCAAACTCGGCGATGCGTCAACGCAGTTGACCTGATGTGCTGGAAAGGTCGGATGGATCACAAGGAAAAACGGCGCCCCGAGGGACGCCGTTCTCCAGACGAGAGCCATTGACGCAACAACCGGTGGCTCCAACCGGCACTACTCTAGCGCGTCCCACCTTCAGATCGAATCACCAAGAATCGCAAAACGCGTTTGATACCAATGCGCTAATCTGGAGATCCGCTCCGACCGGAACGCATTTTGCTTCAGTAACGATCCCAGCGATGATAGGGCCGGTAGACGGGATGACCCCAGTAGTGGGGATGATAGCCGTAGCTATAGCCATACCCATAGCCATAGCCATAGCCGTAGACCGGGCGGCGGTTGGGTACGCAGCGACCCCAGGGATTGGGGTGCCAGCCCGGGCCGCAGCCCCAGCGTACATCCTGGACCAAAGGCGAGGGAGCCGGCGCTGCCGGGCCCAGCGGCATGGCTGAGGAGGTCTCGACGGTAGCAGTCAGGCCGGCAACAGCGAGCGCGGCTGCAAGGATGGTCTTGGTGGGGAAATTCATCGGTACCCTCACTGACATTACGGTGAGGAACTATGGCACGGGGCGACTGAACGAGGCTTGAGTGTGCCTGTCATCGCTCGTTCAGGAATGTTTCTGATTATTTCTCGACGCGGTCCCACCCATTGGGGCCGAGGCGCTCCTGGGGAAGGAAGCGGCCCTTATAGGCCATCTTCCGTGAGCCTTCGACCCAGTAGCCCAGATAGAGATAAGGCAGGCCCATGGTCTTGGTGCGCTCGATATGGTCGAGAATCATATAGGTGCCGACGCTGCGCTCGGCCATCTCCGGCTCGTAGAAGGAATAGACCATCGACAGGCCGTCCGCGAGGATATCGGTAAGGGAGACGCCGATCAGCGGGCCCTCGCCCTGGCGGTTGAGCGGCAGGTCCTTGCCGGTGAGCCGGTATTCCACCAGCCTTGTGTTCACATGGGTGTCCTCGACCATCATCGCATAGTCGAGCACCGTCATGTCGGCCATGCCGCCATCGGCATGGCGCTGGTCGAGATAAGCGCGGAAAGTGGAATATTGCTCGGATGTCGGCGTGGCGCTTCGCATATCCGAGACGACATCCTGGTTATCAGTCCAGGTGCGACGGAAGGACTTGCTGCGGACGAAATCAGCCACAGGCACGCGTATGGACACACACGCCTTGCAGTTCTCGCAAGCCGGGCGGTAGGCGATGGTCTGCGAGCGGCGAAAGCCGCCATGGCTCAGCACGTCGTTGAGCCGAGCAGCGCGCTCGCCGATCAGGTGGGTGAAAACCTTGCGTTCCTGCCGGCCCTTCAGATAGGGGCAGGGCGAGGGGGCAGTCAGATAGAATTGCGGTGAGTCCCGAATTTCTATGCTCAACGCCACGCTCCTTGCGAATTCGGCAAGCGTACCACTGGCCTGCGCCGACTGCCAGCATCTCGTACAGATTTGAACGCATTCTGCCCTGTTGATAGCCTGATCGGGCGGTGCCCGGGACGCTGGGTCAGACCTGGCGAGGGCCACTTTCCGCATAGCCGAGCAGACCGCCGGGGCGGAAGATCAGCATCACCACCATCACGACCATCACCGCGACGTCGCGATCCCCGATGGGCAGGTAGGCCTGCCAGATCATCTCGAAAAGGCCGAGCGCAAGGCCTCCCAGGAGGGCACCTCCCACCGAGCCGATGCCGCCGATCACGGCCGCGACCAGCCCCTTGAGGCCGATCAGCACGCCGCCATAGGCGTCTGTGCCGCCATAGGTGGCGGTCATGATGAAGCCCGAGAGGCCGGCCAGCGCTGAGGCGAGGGCAAAGGTCTGGCTCAGCATGCCACGGCTGGAGATGCCCATGAGGTTGGCCATCAGCGCATCGTCGGAGATGGCACGCCAGCGCCGGCCGAACTCGCTGACATGCATCAGCCTGGCAACCAGCAGCGCGAGCAGCGTGGCGCCGAGCCCGACGCCGATCTGCATGGGCGTGACGTTGACGATGAAGCCTTCTGCCTTGACCAGCGGGATGGGCATGGCGTCAATCGGCGGGACCCAGCGATTCTCAGGTCCTTCCAGCAGCCGCATGAGCTCGCGCATGATGGCGGCGACGCCAACGGTCGCGATCAGGATGGATTGGCCGCTCCGGAAGGCAAGAGGAGCGAAGACGAGGTGCTCGACTACCTTCCCGGCAAGCACCGTCAGCCCCACTCCGAACAGGGCTGCGAGGAAAAGGTTGAGGGCCAGGGAGTTCGAACCGAGCGCCAGCATGGTCAGCACCGCTGCGACGCTGACGATGCCGCCGAGGGCGGCGAAGTCGCCGAAGGCGAGATTGATGCGCCCGACCAGGCCGAAGATGAGTGCGTAGGCGACGGCGATGAGCATGGTCATCGCCATGTTCGGCAAGCCGTTGGCGACGCTTTGCAGGAGATAGGCGAGCGCCTTGGGCACCTCGGGCACATTGGCTTCGGTATCGCCCGGACCGGGATCGGCAGGGTAGGACAGGTCGTGGCGATCGAGCCAGTAACGGTTGAGGATGTGCAGCTTCATCGGCGAGAAGATCTCGGTGGGTGTCGAGAGGATCTTCAGTTCGACGGCCTTGTCGTTTCTCTCGTTCGGGCCGAAGCCGCAGAGCACGAAGGAGGGGCTCGTCTGGCCGTGCTGGGTCAGGCGATAGTCGATCCGCACCATATAGGGCGGCGGCGCCGGGCTGACTTTCGTGACGTAGATCTTCTCCGCATCGAGATTGACGGCCGGCAAGGTCTGCCGGCAGATGGTCACTTGTTGCCGATCGAGCCCATCGCCGCAGGAGACAAGACAGATGGCCAGGAGGATCAGGGCGACAAGGCGTTGAATCAAAGCGGCTGCTATCGGGACAGTCTTGCGGATGCCATGATCGATGCGCTTTCGTGGGGCAGGGCGCAAGCCTATCTTGGCTTTATCCTATCCTCTGTTGGTTCGGTGAATCGTGATGCGCGACAACAAGCCTGGTGTAACCATCGTCTATTGCCGGCAGTGCAACTGGATGCTCAGGGCTGCCTGGATGGCGCAGGAACTGCTCTCCACGTTCCAGGAGGATCTGGGCGAAGTCACCTTGGTGCCAGCGACGGGCGGGGCCTTCCGCATTGAATATGAGGGCGTGGAGATCTGGGAGCGCAAGCGCGACGGCGGTTTTCCCGACGTGAAGACGCTCAAGCAGCTGGTGCGCGATCGGCTCGACCCCGAGCGGGACCTCGGCCATAACGACAGGTAGCGACTAATGCGACCATTCGATCTGCTTGAGGTCACGACGACCGTCGACAACGCGAACAATCTGCACGCCGCCAGCGATCTCCCTGTAGAATGCGAGCCACTTTTCGACAATGAGAACTCGCGCTCCCTCGCCAATCTCAGGGCGTTGTGCTCCCAGACGGGGTTGATCGCGCAATAGATCGCAACGATCGCGGATCAGGTCCAGGATTCGGTCTGCCGCCACCTCGTCATGGGCGGAGATGTCGCGCCAGATCTTTAGGAGATCTTCCTTCGCAAGCTTCGAATACCGCACAACCCCCACAGATTAGGCCTTTGCGGCGATACGGACCCGAGCCTCGTGTTTTAAGGCGTCAAAATCTATCTCGCCAGCGTCCCCGCTGTCGACGCCTTCCTGCCAGGCGCGGCGCAGCCAGGCGAGATCTTCGGCCTGCTCATGTTTTTCCAACAAGCGAAGGGCTTCGCGGACAACCTCGCTGGAAGAGGTGTAGCGGCCCGTTTCGACTTTAGCCTTCACGAAGCGGGCCAACTCTTCAGTGAGGGAGACATTCATATTCATATTGGCTGCTCCAACTGTCAGGAGTATAGGCGCGATAACAGACTGTAGCAAAGTTTGTTATCGACGCAGCAGCGATCACCTGAAAGGAAAGATCCTACTTTTCCTTCCTCAGGTACTCCGCGACCCGTGGTGCGAAATAGGTGAGGATGCCGTCTGCGCCAGCGCGCTTGAAGGCGGTGAGGCTTTCCACCATCGCCTTTTCGCCGTCGATCCAGCCATTCTGGGCGGCGGCCATGATCATCGCGTATTCGCCCGAGACCTGGTAGGCGAAGGTCGGGCGGCCGAAGGTCGATTTCAGGCGGGCGACGATGTCGAGATAAGGCAGGCCCGGCTTGACCATGATCATGTCGGCGCCCTCGGCGAGATCGAGTTCGGCCTCGCGTACGGCTTCGTCCGTGTTGGCATAGTCCATCTGGTAGGTGCGCTTGTCGCCCTTGAGCGTACCAGAGGAGCCGACTGCCTCTCGGAAGGGGCCGTAGAAGGCCGAGGCATACTTGGCCGAGTAGGCCATGATCTGCACGTCCATGAAACCGGCCTCGTCCAGGGCCGCGCGGATGGCGCCGACACGTCCGTCCATCATATCCGAGGGCGCGATGATGTCGGAGCCGGCCTCGGCCTGCACCAAGGCCTGGCGTACCAGCAGAGCGACGGTCTGGTCATTGAGGATCCGGCCGCCCTCCAGGAGGCCGTCATGGCCGTGGGACGTGTAGGGATCGAGCGCAACATCGGTGAGGAGACCGATATCCGGCACCTCTGCCTTGATGGCGCGGCAGGCGCGGCAGGTGAGGTTCTGGGCGTTGAGCGCCTCGCTGCCGGTGGGATCGCGCAGGTCCGGGTCCGTGTAGGGGAAGATCGCCACCACGGGAATGTCCAGGGCGAGGGCGCGTGCCGCCTCCTTCACCGCGATATCGACGGTGACGCGATCGACGCCGGGCATCGCCGCAACGGGCGTGCGCGTGTTGACGCCGTCCTGCACGAAGATCGGCCAGATCAGGTCATTGGTGGTGAGCACATTCTCCTTCACCAGCCGGCGCGCCCATTCGCTCTTGCGATTGCGCCGGGGACGCTCGATGAGATCCAGCCTCTCCCTGGCTGGAGCGGGGGCTGATTTGAGCGGGGTGACGGAGGAGGGCATGACAGTCTCTTGCAGCGCGTTGGTTGAGCTGGTTTTAACACATCCCAGCGCTTGCGAAGAGGGCGTCATGTCACACCCCCGGGAACTCCCGGTATTTGCTCTCCGGCGTGCGCCCCGCTAGAACAGCCGCCTGCAACGAGGCATGAAATGAGTGATATCGAGTTTGACCGCGACGGTCCGCCCTACGGCGCCTATCTGTTGTGGTTCATGCGCGCTGCCGCTATTTTGTGGATGGCGAAGGGCATTATCCACTGGTGCCTCATCCTTGGGATTGGCCATGCCGATCCCGACCGATTCCTCGGCATGCCGGTGCTGACCCAGACCGCCGTTATCTTCTTTGCCGTATTCGATCTCGTCGCCGCCGTCGGCCTGTGGATGGCGACGACGTGGGGCGGGGTGATCTGGCTGATCGCCTCGGGCGGCTATTTCATCATCTCGCTGTTCCGCCCGGAGATCTTCGGGAGGCAATATGCGATGATGACCACCATCGGCGTCCTGATTGTCCTTTATGTCGGCTTGGCGTATTTTGCCTCCCGCGAACGCCAGCGCCATTGAGGCCTCAGCGCGTATCGGGGTTGTTGCAACAATGTCACGATGCGGTGGGTAAAGCTCGCTTCCGGGTGATTTAGCCGGCTCCTTGCCACAATTGTCCCGGTTTTGCCGCTTTCTGCCGATAGGCCTCGCCTCAGGTTTAGTACACATATCCCTGTCGGGAACGGGTACAGAGTGCTGCTCTGGTCGCGGTTCGTTTACCTTCCTGGTGTATTACCTGCGGCAATTCATGGCTGCGGGGGATTGCCGATACGGTAGGCGCGTGGCGGAAGCAGGCTTTGACTGCAGGATTGGATCAATATGTCTCATTTTTCTCGCCGCGATTTTCTCTCCACCCTGGCGTTGGGAGCCGCGACGACTGCTCTCGTTCGTCCCGCACTTGCCGATGACCTTGGCCTCGGCCAGATGGAGATGAAGGAACGCTACGATTCCGTTGCGAGCCCCATCGCGGCCGCGACGAGTTCCTCACCCACCTTCTCGCCCTATACGCTGCAGGCAACCCAGAACGCGCTGGCGAAATATAGCGAGCTGGCCGCGCAGGGCGGGTGGCCGCAGGTGACCGGCACTGGCCGCCTCCAACTCGGCGACCGCAATGCCGACGTGGTGTCGTTGCGCCAGCGTCTGATCGTATCCGGCGACCTTGCCCCTTCGCTCGGGGGCTCGCCCGTGTTCGATTCCTATCTCGACGGCGCCGTGAAGCGCTTCCAGTCCCGCCACGGCATCCTCGCCAGCGGCGTGGTCGGCGACACCTCGCGAGCCGCCCTCGCCATTCCGATCGACATCCGAGTCAAGCAGCTCCAGATGAACATCGTGCGCCTGCGCACCATGGGCAATCTCGGCAATCGCTACATCATGATGAACATACCGGCGACGGAACTCGAAGCCGTGAACAATGGCGTTGTCGAGCAGCGCCACAACACCGTGATCGGCAAGCCGGACCGCCCCTCACCGATCCTCTCCACCGTGGTGCAGAACGTCAACTTCAACCCGTTCTGGACGGTGCCGCTGTCCATCATCAAGAAGGACCTGATCCCCCTGATGCAGAAGGAGCCGACCTATCTGGCCGAGCACCATATCCGCATCTATAACCCCCAGGGCCAGGAGATCCAGCCCGACCAGATCGACTGGAATACCGACGAGGCGACCCGCATGCGCTTCACCCAGGATCCGGGCTTCGGCAACTCGCTCGGCCAGGTACGTATCAACATCGCCAACCAATACGGCGTCTACATGCATGACACGCCCTACAAGTCGGTGTTCGGCTCGGAATATCGCTTCGACTCCTCGGGCTGCGCCCGCGTGCAGGACGTGCGCGAACTCTGTGCCTGGATCCTGCAGGGCACTGAATATACCCGCGACCGCATCGACGAGGTGATCCGCGCGGGTGACCGTATCACCGCGCTCCCAACAGCCAAGGTGCCGGTGTTCTGGGCCTACATCACCGCCTGGGCGACGCCGGAAGGCCTCGTCGAGTTCCGCGACGACGTCTACAACAAGGACGGCTATGCCAACCTGGCCGTGGTGACCAAGGAAGAGCAGGGCTGACCTCGAAGCGCGGACGGCCTGCCCGCCTCTTGTAACCGTAGGAAAATTCCGGCGCCGCAGGTTTTCTTGCGGCGCCTTTTTATTTGGACGTCACGCCCTGCGTGGGCGCGGCCGATCCCTGGGACCGCAGGCGTCTCGCCTGCTCTTAGAATCGGGACAGTTCAAGATGCAGGCGCGACGCCTTCGGTCCCAGGGCGCCTCCACTGTGCCCGCCAATCACACTTTAGTCGCTTGCAGACATGACTTTCGGCTGCAACTTGGGTATGTCGTCTGCCTCCGATCCAACAAGGCCGCTCCCGATGAATGACGCCCGCTCCGCCACCCCGTCGAACAGCTTCTTCGCCGCCGATCTGCATGCTGCCGATCCGGAGCTGGCGCACACGATCGATCTCGAACTCGGCCGCCTGCGCGATCATATCGAGCTGATCGCCTCGGAGAACATCGTCTCGCGCGCCGTGCTGGAAGCGCAGGGCTCGATCATGACCAACAAATATGCCGAGGGCTATCCGGGCCGGCGCTATTATGGCGGCTGTGAGTTCGTCGACATGGCCGAGAACCTGGCCATCGAGCGCGTCAAGAACCTGTTCGGTTGCGCCTATGCCAATGTGCAGCCGAATTCCGGCAGCCAGGCGAACCAGGGCGTGTTTCTCGCGCTGATGAAGCCGGGCGATACCTTCATGGGCCTCAACCTCAATGCCGGTGGCCATCTCACCCACGGCTCGGCCGTGAACATGTCCGGCCGCTGGTTCAATGTGGTGCCCTACAACGTGCGCCCGGACGACCATCGCGTCGACATGGACGAGGTGGAGCGCCTTGCCCATGAGCACAAGCCGAAGCTGATCATCGCCGGCGGGTCGGGCTATGCCCGCCATTGGGATTTCGCTCGCTTCCGCGCGATCGCTGATGCCGTGGGCGCCTATTTCTTCGTCGACATGGCACATTTTGCCGGCCTGGTGGCGGGCGGGGCCCATCCCTCGCCGTTCCCGCACGCCCATGTCGCGACTTCGACCACCCACAAGACCCTGCGTGGCCCGCGTGGCGGCATCATCCTCACCAATGACGAAGACATCGCCAAGAAGGTCAATTCCGCCGTATTCCCGGGCTTGCAGGGCGGCCCCCTGATGCATGTCATCGCCGCCAAGGCGGTCGCCTTCGGCGAGGCGCTGCGTCCGGAGTTCAAGACCTATGCAAGGCAGGTCGTCGAGAATGCCGCCGCGCTCTCCGACAATCTCAAGGCCAATGGTTTCGACATTGTCTCCGGTGGCACCGACAACCATCTGATGCTGGTGGACCTGCGTCCCAAGAACCTCACCGGCAATTTCGCCGAGAAGGCGCTGGAGCGGGCCCACATCACCTGCAACAAGAACGGCATTCCCTACGATCCGCAGAAGCCGATGGTCACCTCGGGCATCCGCCTGGGTACGCCGGCGGCCACCTCGCGCGGCTTCGGCGTCAAGGAGTTCCAGGAGGTCGGCGATCTCATCACCGAGACGCTGGAAGGGCTTGCCAAGAACGGTGCCGACAACAATGGCAGCGTGGAAGAGACGGTGCGCGCCAAGGTCAACAAGCTGACCGCGCGCTTCCCGATCTATTAAGCTGGGAGCGCGGACGTCCTCATCCGCTCTTCCTCGCCGACAAACGCCACGCTTCCAAGAGCGGACGAGGACGTCCGCGGTCCCAGGAACTGGCGCTTCCAAGACGCAATGCCTGCGTCCTTATGACGGACTAGCGGAATGAAATGCCCCTATTGCGGCGCGCCCGACACCCAGGTGAAGGATAGCCGGCCCACCGATGACGGAACCTCGATCCGCCGCCGCCGCGTCTGTTCGGATTGCGGCGGCCGGTTCACCACATTCGAGCGCGTGCAACTGCGCGAGTTGACCGTGGTGAAGCGCTCGGGCCGCAAGGTGGCTTTCGACCGCGACAAGCTCTCGCGTTCCATCGAGACGGCGCTGCGCAAGCGCCCCGTCAGCGAGGAGCGCGTCGAGCGTCTGGTCAACGGCCTAGTGCGGCAGATCGAGTCGCTCGGCGAGAGCGAAATCACCTCCGAGCAGATCGGCCGCATCGTGATGAAGGGGCTGAAAGCCCTCGATGATGTCGCATATGTGCGCTTTGCCTCGGTCTACCGCAATTTCAACGAAGCCAAGGATTTCACCGCGGTGCTCGACGAACTCAGCAGCGAGGACGAGGCGAAGGACGGCGCCGAACCGCTTTGACAGAGCAGCCCTGCGGCTTTGCGGGTTGAACCGGAACCCGCGCCTGTCTATTTGGTCTTCGACCTTTCCGGCGGATACTGACCAATCGTGACAGCGCCCTTCCTTCCCTCAGCCATCGAGGCCTTGCGCCGGGACGAGCGCTTCATGCGCGCGGCGCTGGCGATGGGGCGGCGCGGCCTCGGGAATACCTGGCCGAATCCGGCGGTCGGTTGCGTCATCGTGCGCCGCGTCGGCGATGCCGAAGTCGTCGTCGGGCGCGGCTGGACCCAGCCGGGCGGGCGTCCTCATGCGGAGACGCGGGCGCTTGCCGAGGCAGGGCCTCTGGCCAAAGGCGCCACCGCCTATGTCACTCTCGAACCCTGTTCCCACTATGGCCGCACGGGCCCTTGCGCGGACGCGCTCGCGCGTGCAGGCGTGGGGCGTGTGGTCGGCGCCTTGCGCGATCCCGATCCCCGCGTGGGCGGCCGCGGCTTCGACATGCTGCGCCGGTACGGCCTCGACGTGACCGAGGGCGTGCTGGCGGATGAAGCTTTTCAGGCGCATGTCGGGCACATCACACGCGTGACCTTCGGCCGCCCGGCGGTGGCCGTGAAGATCGCGGTCTCCCTGGACGGCAAGCTGGCCGGCCCGGGCGGCAGGCCGGTGAAGATCACCGGCCCCGACGCCAGCGCGCGTGTCCATCTCATGCGTGCCCAGAGCGATGCCATTGCAGTCGGCATAGGCACGGTACTGGCCGATGATCCCATGCTGAATGTGCGCCTGCCGGGGATGGCCGCCCAGTCGCCTCTGCGCATCGTCTTCGACTCCAACCTGCGCATCCCGCTTGCCTCGAAACTGGTGCGCACGGCACGCGAGACGCCCCTCTGGGTGATCGCTCGCGCCGATGCGCCGGTTGAGCCCGAAGGGGCGCTCGTGGCAGCGGGCGTGGAAGTGATGCGCATAGGCTGTGCCGCCGTGCCGGCCACAGCTACGCCTTCACTTGATCTTGGCGAAGCGCTGCGGCTCCTCGGCACGCGCGGCATCACCCGCCTGATCGTCGAGGCTGGCCCGCGTCTTGCCGCCGCGCTGATCGAGCACGACCTGATCGAGGAATTCGTGCAGTTCTCCTCGCCCGAGCCGATCGGGGAGGGCGTGACCGCGCTTACCCCGGAACTGCTGGCGAAAATCGACGCGCAACTCCCCAACCTGGCCGCAAGAATGGCCGGGCGTGATACCATGACCATTCAACGCAGGAGCTAAGGCCCCATGTTCACCGGCATCGTCACCGACATCGGCGAGATCATCTCGCTCGAGGACCATGGCTCGGCCAAGCGCATCGCCATCGCCTGCGGTTATCCCCTCGACTCGATCGCCATCGGCGCGTCCATCGCCAATGCGGGTGTATGTTTGACGGTAACCACCCTGGCAGCGCGGGGGAACAAGGATACGGTGTTCACCATCGACGCCTCCTCCGAGACCATCGAGCGCACGACGATGGAAACCTGGCGGGTTGGTGACAGGGTCAATCTGGAGCGCGCCTTGCGTATCGGCGACGAGCTTGGCGGCCATATCGTCTCCGGCCATGTCGATGGCGTCGCAGAGATCGTCTCGCGCAAGGATCAGGACGGCACCTCGCATTTCGTCTTCCGGGCGCCGACGGAGCTTTCCAAATTCATCGCGCAGAAGGGCTCGGTGGCGCTGGACGGCACCTCGCTCACCGTCAATCACGTAGAGGGCGACGATTTCAGCGTGATGATGATCCCGCATACCCTGGCCGTCACCACCTGGGGCGACGCCAAGGTCGGCGACAAGGTCAATATCGAGATCGACACCATGGCCCGCTATGCCGCGCGGCTTGCGGATGTCGCCGCCGGGCGTTAGTGAACGCGCCACCAGTTAGATTGAGCAGCCGGATTATCCGGGCTGTCTTCCTTCCAAACAAAGAGACCCGTTATGGCCGGCCCACGCCGTTCTTCCGAAACCGCTGATACCCAGTTCGGTGGCCCGATTGCGCCTCACATCCTGATCGTCGAAGCGCGCTATTATGACGAGATCGCCGACGGACTGCTCACCGGCGCCACCGGCGCGATCAAGGCGGCCGGCGCTACCTTCGATGTGATCACCGTGCCCGGCGCGCTCGAAATTCCCTCCGCCATCGTCATGGCGCTCGACGCTGCGGCCCAGCGCGGCCGCGCCTATGACGGCGCCGTGGCGCTCGGCTGCGTGGTGCGCGGGGAGACCACCCATTACGACATCGTGGCCGGCGAAAGCTCCCGCGCCTTGATGGACATCTCCGTGCAGCGTGCCCTTCCGCTTGGCAACGGCATTCTGACGGTCGAGAATGATGAGCAGGCGCAAGCGCGCGCCAGCATTTCGGAAATGAACAAGGGTGGCGGCGCCGCCGACGCAGCCCTTCACATGGTTGCGCTCAAGCGCCGCTTGCATGGGGTCGAGGCATGAGCCGGGCGCAAAAACGCTCCGCCGCGCGTCTTGCCAGCGTCCAGGCGCTCTACCAGATGGACATCCGCGGCAGCAGTGTCGTGGAAGTCCTGGCGGAGTTCGAGAGCCACTGGATCGGCCAGGAGATCGAAGGCGTCGAATATTCGCCGGCAGAAGAGGGCTTCTTCCGCGATATCGTCGGCGGCGTGGTGCGCGAACAGCGCACGATCGATCCGAAAGTCGACCAGGCTCTTGCCGATGGATGGCCGCTGAAGCGGGTCGACGCCATCATGCGCGCCATCATGCGCGCGGGCGTCTACGAATTGTCGCATCGCCGCGACATCCCGCCCAAGGTGACGATCTCCGAATATGTCAACGTAGCCCACGCCTTCCTCGACCGCGACGAGGCCGGCATGGTCAACGCCGTGCTCGACAAGATCGCCAAGGCGGAACGCAGCGACCACCTGCAGGCATCGTAAGTCCCGGGATCGCAGGCATCCTGCCTGCTTCCGGGAAACGCTGCGCTTGTGGGAAAGATGCAGGCAGGATGCCTGCGATCCCAGGGGCATCCATGGCCAGCCTCACCGAAGACCAGTTGATCAGCCGCTACTTCGCGCCACTCGCGGCCGACAGTGGCGCATGCGGTCTCACTGATGATGCCGCCACGCTCAGCGTGCCCGAGGGCCAGCACCTCGTGGTCACCACCGATGCACTTGTCGCGGGGGTGCATTTCCTCCCCGATGATCCGCCCGATCTCATTGCCCGCAAGTCCCTGCGCGTGAACCTTTCCGATCTCGCGGCAAAGGGAGCCAGGCCGCACGCCTATACGCTCTGCCTCGCCTTGCCGGAGGGCTGGCGCGAGGAGTGGCTTGCGCGCTTCGCCGAGGGGCTCAGGCAAGATGGCGCTGAATTCGGCTTTGCCCTGCTCGGCGGCGATACGGTGAAGACGCCGGGACCGCTGACCATCGCAGTCAACGCCTTCGGCTTGACGCCGACTGACCGCATCCCCCGCCGCGGCGGTGCGCAGCCGGGCGATAGCCTCTATATCTCCGGCACGATCGGAGACGGCGCCCTTGGGCTGCTGACACGGACCGGGCAGGGGGGGCTCACCGATCTGGAAGTAGAAGATCGCGACTATCTCACCGGGCGCTACCTTCTTCCCCAACCTCGAGTCGGGCTCGCGTCGGCCGTGCTCGCGTATGCCTCCGCCTCAATGGATATCTCGGACGGCTTCGTGGGCGATCTCACCAAGCTGTTGGGCGTTTCAGGGGCCTCGGCCGATGTCGAGCTCCAGGCCGTGCCGCTATCCAATGCCGCGAGACACGCCTGTGCCCTCGATCCGGTGCATTTCGACAGGGCCCTCACTGGCGGCGACGACTACGAGATTCTCTGCGCCGTGCCTCTTGCCGAGCGGAGCAGCTTCGAGGGCATGGCGCGAGCCTTCGGGACGACGGTGACGCGGATCGGCACGGTGACGTCTGGCGACCACCCGCCGCGTTTCCTGGGCGCGGATGGCCGCGAAAAGAGCTTCGAGCGCGGCAGCTTCAGCCATTTTTGATTGGGTCATGGGGCGGGTCTTCAGACCCGCCCCCCGATTGCGATCACTTCGTAGCCAGTGCCTTCGCGAGATCCTCCGGCAAGGTCAGCCGATAGGCCAGCACCATGGTGTCGTTGGTCAGGCCGGCATCATAGGCCGAGCCCTTCATCATACCCTTGGTGGTCAGGAAGTCGTTGTCGTTGCCGATGAACAGGAAGGCGTCGTTCGGCGCCGCCGGGTCGAGAGCCGGCACCAGCGTCATTGCTTCCCACTTCTCTCCAAGCGTCAGGTCGTTGGCCTTGGGATTGTCGATGTTCATGCCGAACTTCCCGAGCTGGGTGGTGTTCAGCATGTTGACCAGCACCTGAGACTTGGCCGGCGTGATCGAGGCATCGAGCACGTCCTTGCCGTCTTTCTCCGGCGCGATCGGCTTCACGCCGGTCTCGTATTCCGTGCCTGCGAGATTGGTGGCGCCGGTGGTGTCGACGACCAGCACGGCCTTGACCATTTCGGGGGCCTTGCAGCTGCAGCCGTGGCCGGTACTGTCGCGAGCGAGCAGCAGGAAGCGGTGATCGTCGAGAGCGACCATCTCGCTCTGGGCAGCAGTTGAATCAATCTTGCCGTCGCCCTTCTTGGAGTAGACGGGCAATTCGACGGTGTAGACGGCCTTCGGCGTCTTGGGCAGCGGATCGGCGGAGATGTCGTAGACGTAGATGCGGGTGACGGCGCGGTTCTGCTGGCCCTTGGCGCCGCTATCCTGCAGCGTGGCGCTTTGCAGCACGGCCAGCAGCGTCTTGCCGTCCGGCGTGATCGAGGCCGCTTCCAGGCCCTGATTGTTGCGGCGACCGGTATCGGGTGCATCGAGCGAGGTGTAATTGATCTTGCCGCCCTTCATCGGCACGAGCGCAGGGCCTGGCGGGATCAGGCCCTTGAGCTTGCCGTCGGGACCGAAGAGATAGAGGGCGGCGGCATATTCATCGCCGACATAGAAGCTGCCATCGGCGCGATAGGTCAGCGCCTCCGCATCGAAGGAGAGCGAGCCTGCGCCGAGAGAACCGGCGGCTGGGATAGGCAGCGTGTAGCCATCCATCACCACGGTGTTCGAGCCCGGATCGGCGCCGGTGGTGGGCTTGCCGTCGAGACCGGTGAGGAACACCGCCTTGTCGTCGAGCGGCTTCAGGACGATCTGCGACTGCGAAGATGTCGCGGGCGGCAGATCCGGGCCGGAATAGGGTGTGAAGCTGAGGTCGAAGGCCAGGACGCGGCCCTGATAATCGAAGAACAGGTTCTTGTCGGGATCGTTGTAGCCGCGATCGGGCAGGGAGTAGAGACGTCCGCCATAACCGGTGGCGGTCTTGGTCCAGCTCCTGGGGTCGATCGCCATCGAGGAGAAGGAGCCGAGCGAATCACTTCTGGCATCCTTTAGGTCGGCACTCAGGCGGCCGATGCCCACCAGTCCGTGATTGATGAAGGTGCCGCCGGCGAAATCGATCTTGTCATCGCCGGCATTCGTCGAGACGAAGGGCGCCTTATAGGCCAGCGGCTCAGCCTGCGCAGCGATGGGCAGGGTCGCAGCGGCGACGAGAAGGGCAATTCTGAGTAGGCGCATGGTTTCCTCGCTGGGCGGCTCGCATCTGGCTTCCTTGGCAAGTCGCCGTGACAGGGACATGACAATCCTTGCGTGTACGGGGGGGTTGCCCGTCACCACAATACGTTCAGATTGCTGGTCTTGCCTCTTCCCCCAGCGCTCCCGCCACGCGGGCCAGGAAGGCCCTCGTGCGGTCCGACTTTGGGGCGGTGAAGAAGACCTCCGGCGGCGCTTCCTCCACGACCTTGCCTGCGTCCATCATCACCACCCGGTCGGCAACCTCGCGGGCAAAGCCCATCTCATGGGTGACGACGATCATAGTCATGCCGTGGCGGGCGAGTTCCTTCATGACCTCGAGGACCTCGCCCACCATCTCCGGGTCGAGCGCGCTGGTCGGCTCGTCGAACAGCATGAGCGTCGGCTTCATCGCCAGCGCCCGCGCGATAGCGACGCGCTGCTGCTGCCCGCCCGAGAGCTGGGCCGGGTAGGCGGCCGCCTTGTCGCCGAGGCCGACCCGGGTCAGCAGGGCCATCGCTTCGGCCTGAGCCGTCGCCTTGTCGACCCCCAGCACCTGGACCGGCGCCTCGGTGATGTTGCCGAGCGCTGTCAGATGCGGGAAGAGGTTGAAGCGCTGGAACACCATGCCAATCTCACGGCGCTGGCGGGCGATGTTGCGCTCGCTGTCCTCGATGAGCCTCCCTCGCGCCTCGCGATAGCCGATGAGGTGGCCGTTGACCATGATCCGGCCCTTCTGGATCTTCTCCAGATGGTTGATGCAGCGCACGAATGTCGTCTTGCCCGAGCCCGAGGCGCCGACGATGACCACGACCTCGCCGCGCTTCACGGTGAGCGAAACACCTTTGAGCACCTGAGCCGGGCCGAACCATTTCTCGACCTCCTCGGCCTCGACCACCCATTGCGAATTGCCCTGGTTCATGGCATGCCTCCGAACCTTCCCGCCAGGAGCGAACGCCGCACCAGCTTGCTGCGCGTCTCGGTGAAGGGCGTGCTGTAGCGCTCCTCGATGAGGTGCTGCAGGAAGCCCCACAACGTCGTCAGCGACAGATAATAAAGCGCCACCACGGAATAGAGCTCGAACACGCGGAAGGTCGCCGAAGTCACCATCTGCGTCGCCAGCAGGAGTTCCGGCACGCCGATGACGCTGAGCAGGGTGGTGCTCTTCAGCATCGAGTTGAAGTTGTTGCCGAGTGGCGGAATGATGACGCGCGCCGCCTGGGGCAGGATGATGCGGCGAAGCAGCAGCCCCGGCGTCATGCCGAGCGATTTGGCCGCTTCCGTCTGGCCCCGGTCGATCGAGTTGATGCCGGCACGAATGATCTCACACATATAGGCCGCCTCGTTGAGGCTGAGCGCAATGATGCCGGCCTGCACATTGCCGGGCAGGACCAGGAAGCCAAGATCGATGTCATGGAAGTGTATGACGTTGGCGGCCGCCAGCGCCGTATAGATGAATACGATCTGCACAAGCAGCGGCGTCCCGCGCATCACCCAGACATAGAAACCCGCGAGCCACTGCAGAACCCGCAGCCGCGACAGCCGACCGAGTGCGACGAAGAGGCCCAGCGACGTGCCGATGAATTGCGAGACGACGCTTATGCTGAGCGTGAGCCAGAGCCCGTGCAGGTAGATGCGGCTGGGCTCGAGCAGATAGTGAAAGAAGACGCTCCAGTTGAAGATCATCGGCCGGACCTCACAGGGCGTCCCGCTCGATGCCCCATGTCTTCAGGATGTTCATGTAGGTGCCGTCCTTGTGGACCGCGTCCAGCGCTTGGGCGAAGGCGGTTTCGAGATCCTTCTCGTCCTTGCGGAATGCCGCGCCGATGATGGTGCGCGAGAAGGGCTCGCCGGCGATCTCGAAGAGGTCGGGTGCCTGCGTGAAATAGTAGCCGGCGGTCTTCACGGTGGTGCCGTAGGCGTCGACCTGGCCGACGCGCAACGCCTGGAAGGCGTCGGTATCTTTCGGGAACACCACGATCTGCGCCGGCGCCTTGTTCGCGCCTGCCAGTTTCTTGTTCTGGTCCTCGATCAATGATTGCACCGTCGTGCCATTCTGCACGGCAACCTTCTTGCCGGAAAGGTCATCGAGGGTCTTGATGCCGGCCGGATTGCCCTTGAGCACCACCATGGACTCGCTGGAATTGAGGTAGTCCACAAAATCCACCACCTCCCGGCGCGCCGGTTTGTCGTAGAGCTCGGACATGATCATGTCGCACTGCCTGGCGACGAGGGCGGGAATGATGTCGTCGAAGATGACGTACTTCCATTCGGTGGCGACACCCCACTGCTTGGCGATGGCGTTGCCGAGATCGACCTCCGCGCCCACCAGCGTGCCGTCTTCCTTGTAGAAGGAGAGTGGCGGCGAGCCGATATCCGCGCAGATCACCACCTTCTTGGCCGCTGCGATGGCAGGCGGCGGCGTGATGGCCTGGGCTTGGGCGGCCTGTACCAGGCCGACGGACAGGATTGCTCCGGCAAGGAGGAGGAGTCGGGAACGCATACAAGGCAAGAGGGCACGTGGGACGCACATGTTGTGATGCTCCGGTTGGTTGCCAGTATGGCCCTTATGTCTGGGACCAATTTGTATGGCGATATCAATATTGGTGCATACTCTATGGCATATGAGCAAGAAAAATTACATTTACGGTGGACATTTGTATTGATGTGCCCATAATCTTCGGAACCAATAATAAAATTGGTTCCAAATGAATTCAAAAGATCAAGCCATCCAGAGCCTGCTCGCGCTTGTGAACAGCGGCCGCTATCCATCTGGGGCGCAGCTTCCGCCGGAGCGCGAACTGATCCTCGAGCTTGGGGTAAGCCGCCGCGCCTTGCGCCATGCCCTGGAAATGCTGGAGGCCGAGGGGCGGCTCTGGCGCCATGTCGGCAAGGGGACCTTCGTCGGCAGCAGGCCGCCCGAGCGTGAACTTGGCATGTCGCTGATCACTGCGAGCACCAGCCCGGCCGAGCTCATGGATGTCAGCCTGTGGATCGAGCCGACCTTTGCGCGCACGGCCGCTCTGCGGGCGAGCCGCATGGACCTGGACAACCTGCGTTACCTCCTTGGCCGCAGCGCAGCCGCGCGCGATCCGGTCACCTGGGACATCTGGGATGTGCGCCTGCACCGGGCCATTGCCGAGGCAACGCACAACGCGTTGGCCGTGGCGGTGTTCGACAGCCTCAATGCCGTGCGCGACGAGTTGGCCTGGCGGCGGTTGCGCAACGACCCGACGACACCGGCACGCTTCGAAGAACTCACCGCTCACCATCGCGAGATCGTCGAGGCGATCGCCAGCCATAATCCACCGGCGGCAGAAGCGGCCATGCGCCGGCATCTGCGTTCGGTTCAGCATGCCCTCCTGCTCGACCAGGGCACTGAGGACGATATCCCACAAACAGGCTCTTTTCAGGAATCGATACTATGAGAGATTTGCATTTCCCCGGTCGCTCGCCTGTACGTGCGACCGAGGCCATGGTCGCGACCTCCCAGCCCATGGCGAGCGCCGCCGCCCTGGCTCTCCTGCGCGAAGGTGGCAATGCCATCGATGCGGCAATCTGCGCCGCGGCCGTGCTTGCAGTGGTCGAGCCACAGTCGACGGGAGTTGGCGGGGATGTCTTCTGCCTCTACGTGCCTGGCGGCAAGGGCGAGGTCATCGCCTATAACGGCGCGGGCAGGGCGCCCGCGGCCGCCCATGTCGAATGGTATGAGGAGCGGGGCATAACGGCCATTGCCTCCGACAGCCCGCATTCCGTGACCATTCCCGGCGCCATCGATGCCTGGTGCCGCCTGTCGGCCGATCAGGGCCGCACGCCGCTGGAGCGCGTGTTGGCACCCGCCATCCATTATGCCGAGAAGGGCTATGTCGTACATGACCGCGTCGAGGCCGATTGGCGGGAAGCGCAGGACCTGCTCGCCCGCGACGAGGGGGCGGCGCGCATCTTCCTGCCCGACGGCAAGGCGCCGCGGGCAGGCGGCGTTCACCGCCAGCCCGAGTTGGCGCGGACGCTGCGGAGCGTTGCAAGCCAGGGACGCCGTGGCTTCTATGAGGGCGAGGTCGCGCAGGACCTGGTGTCCCGCCTCAAGGCGGCCGGCGGCCTGCATACGCTGGATGACTTCGCTGCCGCGCAGGGCAATTATGCCACGCCGGTGAAGGCGAGCTATCGCGGCGTGGAAATCTGGCAGATGCCGCCGAGCAACCAGGGCCTCACCGCCCTGCTCATGCTCAATCTCCTCTCCGGATTCGACCTTGCCGGCCTCGATCCGCTCAGCGCTGCGCGCTTCCATCTGGAGATAGAGGCGGGCCGGCTCGCCTATCAGGTGCGCGACGCCGTGATCGCCGATCCAACCCAGGCGAACGTCGATATCGAGGGACTGCTGTCGCAAGCCTATGCCGACAGGCTGCGGGAGCGGATTTCGCCCGACAGGGCGCTGGAACTGCCGGTTCGCGCCATGGAGCCTTCGGACACCGTCTACCTCTGCGTGGTCGACGGCGACCGCAACGTGGTGAGCTTCATCAACTCGACCTACTGGTCCTTCGGCAGCGGCCTGGTCGGCCCGAAATCGGGTGTCGTGCTGCAGAATCGCGGCGCCGGTTTCCGCGTCGACCGCCAGCACCCCAATTGCATTGCGCCGAGCAAGCAGCCGCTGCACACCATCATGCCCGGCATGGCTATGCGCGATGGACGGGTGCTGGCCCCCTTCGGCGTGATGGGCGGCGATTACCAGCCTTTCGGCAATGTCCATGTACTGACCAATGTGCTGGACTATGTCATGGACCCGCAGGCAGCCATCGATTTCCCGCGCGTGTTCCACAACCGGACTGCCGCGGTGGTCGAACGCAGCGTTCCACCTGCCGTCATCCGTGGCCTGCAGCAGCGCGGCCATGCGGTCGGCATCGCGGAGGAGGCGCTGGGCGGCGGCCAGATGATCGTGATCGACTGGGAAAAGGGCACCTTGACCGGCGGCTCCGATCCGCGAAAGGATGGTCTGGCGATAGGCTATTGATGCCATCCGCATGGCGGGCGTGATCGAGCAGCCCTCAGGCCGAAGGGTGCGCTCATCGGCAACCCGCAGGGGACTTCGAAATGCGCCTGTCATCTTCAGGCGCTTTACTTCGCGGAAGTTATCCCGTCCGCCAAAGAACTTCGACTGAACGCACGGGGTTGGTTGCACTGCCTCTCTGATTTTGGCAGCATTGGGGCAATCCGGACATTTCACGGCGTCCGGTGGAGGATTCGCCGCAACCACAATACCCCGGCTTTCGACAAGGGGCGGGGCTTGGCAGCTTGTGCGAGTAAAGAACAAGGAAAACGACGTCGATGTTGTGGGTTATTATTGCGTGCGGGGCGCTTTCCCTCGTCTATGGTGTCTGGGCCTTTCAGTCGGTGATGGCGCAGCCAGCCGGAACCGCCCGGATGCAGGAAATCGCCGGCTTCGTGCGCGAGGGCGCGCAGGCGTATCTGCGCCGCCAGTACACGACGATCGCAGGCGTCGGCATCGTCATCTTTGCCCTTGTCTGGTATTTCCTCTCCATTCCCAGTGCGATCGGCTTCGCCATCGGCGCTGTTCTCTCCGGTCTGGCAGGCTTCATCGGCATGAACATGTCGGTGCGGGCCAACGTGCGTACAGCCCAGGCTGCGATGAACTCGCTCGGCGCCGGCCTTGAGGTCGCCTTCAAGGCGGGCGCAGTTACCGGCATGCTGGTGGCCGGCCTCGCGCTGCTGGGCGTGTCCGTCTATTATTACGTCCTCACCGGTCCGATGGCCCTCAGCTTCGCCGATCCCAAGCAGGCGCGCGAGATCGTGGACTCGCTGGTCGCGCTCGGCTTCGGCGCCTCGCTCATCTCGATCTTCGCACGTCTCGGCGGCGGCATCTTCACCAAGGGCGCTGACGTCGGCGGTGACCTCGTCGGCAAGGTCGAAGCCGGCATTCCCGAGGACGATCCACGCAATCCCGCCACCATCGCTGATAATGTCGGCGACAATGTCGGTGACTGTGCCGGCATGGCAGCCGACCTGTTCGAGACCTATGCGGTGACCGTGGTCGCCACCATGGTGCTCGCCGCCATCCTCTTCGCCGGCACGCCGGTACTCGCCAACGTGTTGCTCTATCCGCTCGGCATCGGCGCGGCCTGCATCGTCACTTCGATCATCGGCACCTTCTTCGTCAAGCTCGGCGCCAACCAGTCGATCATGGGCGCGCTCTACAAAGGCTTCATCGCCTCTGCCGTGCTCTCCATCGCCGGCCTTGCGATCGCGACCCACCTCCTCCTCGGCTGGGGCACGATCGGAACGGTGGCCGGGCGCGCCGTCACCGGCACGGCCCTGTTCTCCTGCGGCCTCGTCGGCCTGGTGGTGACCGGCCTGATCGTCTGGATCACCGAATATTACACCGGCATCGGCTATCGCCCGGTGCGCCAGATCTCGCAGGCCTCCGTCACCGGCCACGGCACAAACGTCATCCAGGGCCTTGCGGTCTCCCTGGAAGCGACCGCCCTGCCGACCATCGTCATCGTCGCCGGCATCATCGCCACCTACACTCTGGCCGGCCTGTTCGGCACCGCCGTGGCCGTGACCACGATGCTCGGCCTTGCCGGCATGGTGGTGGCGCTCGACGCCTTCGGCCCGGTTACCGACAATGCCGGCGGCATCGCCGAAATGGCCGGCCTGCCCAAGGAAGTGCGCAAGTCCACCGACGCGCTCGACGCCGTCGGCAACACCACCAAGGCCGTCACCAAGGGCTATGCCATCGGTTCGGCAGGCCTCGGCGCCCTGGTGCTGTTCGCGGCCTATACATCGGACCTCACCTACTTCTCCTCGAATGCGGCGCAATATCCGTATTTCGAGGGTGTGCAGCCTAACTTCTCGCTGGCCAATCCCTTCGTGGTGGTTGGCCTGCTGCTCGGTGGCCTCATCCCCTATCTGTTCGGTGGCATCGCCATGACCGCCGTCGGCAAGGCCGCGTCGGCCATCGTCGAGGAGGTTCGCCGCCAGTTCCGCGAGAAGCCCGGCATCATGAAGGGCACCGAGAAGCCTGACTACGGCAAGGCGGTGGACCTGCTGACCCGCGCCGCCATCAAGGAGATGCTGGTCCCCTCGCTGCTGCCGGTGCTGTCGCCGATCGTTATCTACTTCGTCGTCCTCCTGATCACGGGCTCGAAGTCGGACGCATTCGCAGCTGTGGGCGCCATGCTGCTCGGCGTGATCGTCACGGGTCTGTTCGTTGCCATTTCGATGACGGCCGGTGGCGGAGCCTGGGACAATGCCAAGAAATCCTTCGAGGACGGCTTCATCGATGCCAACGGCGTGAGGCACCTCAAGGGTTCGGAAGCCCACAAGGCTTCGGTGACGGGCGATACGGTCGGCGATCCCTACAAGGACACCGCCGGCCCGGCAGTGAACCCGGCCATCAAGATCACCAACATCGTTGCCTTGCTGCTGCTGGCGATCCTGGCGCATCACTGAGCCGCAGGATCAGCGCAAGTTCGAAGAAGGAGGGCGCGTTGCCCTCCTTTTTCATGAGCTGCTCAGGCCGCGCAGCGCCATTCGGCGGGTGAGCGGCCGAGGTGGCGCTGGAAGGCGCGGCTGAAGGCTTCTTCCGAGCCATAGCCGACCTCCTCGGCAATCGCTGCCATTTTGAGTTCGGTCGAGCGCAGGAGATCGGCGGCGAGCTGCATGCGCCATTCGGCGAGGTAGCGGATGGGTGCCTGGCCGAGCACTTCGCGAAAGCGCGCGTCGAGCACCGAACGGGAGGTGGCAGCGCAGCGCGCCAGATCCTCCACCGTCCATTTGCGCGCCGGCGCGGCGTGGATCAGCGCGAGCGCCCGGCCGATGAGGGGATCGCCGGTGGCGGCGAGCCAGCCGGTGCCGTTCGAATCCTGCTCGCAATGAAGACGCAGGACTTCCATCAGCAGCAATTCGGGCAGGCGGGAGAGCATCATGGCACTGCCTTGGCGCGACTGCTCGCTCTGGTCGAGTGCATAGTTGATGCAGGCCTGGATCCACTCCGCCGTCGGCCCCTTGGGCGGACGAACCCGGAAGATCGGCGGCAGGCGGCGCATGAAGGAGTTGAACAGGAGATCACCGCATCTCAGGTAGCCGCAGACGATCTGCGCCGTCTCGCCGCCGCCTTCGACACGGCAGGTGGGGATGCCCTGCCAGGGCGGAGTGGGCAGCAGCGTGGCGATCGGCACCGGCTCGGCCCTTTCAAGGCTGCCCATGGCATGGCGGTGGGCATGCGGCAACACCACGATATCGCCTGCTTCGGCCTCGACCTGGAAGCCGCAGGCGTTCATCCAGGCGCGGCCCTCGCGCACGATGTGAAAGAGGATGAGGCGGGGCGTGCCGGGGGCCAGCAGGGCGATGAGATCCGGATTGTCGGGGGAGGAGAGCGCCCAGGGCGCCGAATATTTCCCGTGCAGGAATACGGCGCCCGAGAGCCGGATATGGGCCAACACGTCTGACAGAAGATCAACTCTTTGTGTTGCAACTGCAACATCAGGGGTTTCGATCAATGCCCTCGGTGTGTCGATCATGGTCATGAGACGGGCTCCGGGTGATCCTCTGGCCACTCGAGGGAGCGCGCTGCTCCTGTGGAGGAACCAACAATTGGGAGGCACTTATGCCAAAGTTCGTAATCGAGCGTGACATGCCCGGCGTGGGCGGACTGACACGACCGGAATTGCAGGGCGCGTCACAGAAATCCTGCGCGGTGCTCGGCGCCCTCGGCCCGCAGATCCAGTGGATCCATTCCTATGTCACGGACGATAAGATCTACTGCGTCTATCTTGCGCCGGACGAAGCAATGGTGCGCGAGCACGCCAAGCGCGCCGGCTTCCCCGCCAACAAAGTATCACAGGTCAGGACGATCATCGAGCCGATGACGGCGGAATGACAAATCTGATCCTGTGAGACCCGGCGGCCGGAGCGCCCGACACATCCGGCCGCCGGACCCTTGTCTTATCATACCCGGTCGCAGAGCATCTCGCGAGCGGCATTATGGCCGGGGGCGCCGGTGACGCCGCCGCCGGGATGGGTGCCGGAGCCGCAGATATACAGCCCCTTCAGCGGAGTGCGGTAATCGCCATAGCCCAGCATCGGGCGGGCGGAGAAGAGCTGGTCGAGCGAAAGCGCACCATGGAAGATGTCGCCGCCGACCAGGCCGAAGATCCGTTCGAGATCGAGGGGCGTCAGTACCTGTCGTCCCAGCACGCTCTGCCGGAAGCCGGGGGCGTAACGGTCGACCGTCTCGATCATCAGGTCCGCGACTTCCTCCCGCCGTTCGTCCCAGCTCTGGCCGCCTGGAAGAAGCGGCGCCACATATTGGCAGAACAGGCTCGCGACATGCTGGCCCTGGGGCGCGAGCGTGTCGTCGAGCGTCGAGGGGATCAGCATCTCGACGATCGGTGCCTTGCTCCAGCCGGTGCGCCTGGCGTCGAGGAAGGCATCTTCCATATAGGCCAGGCTCGGCGCGATCACGATGCCGGCGGTGTGATGGATGCCCTGATCATGGCCGGGCAGGGCCGTGAAGCTCGGCAACTCGGACAGGGCGACGTTCATGCGCAACACGCCCGATCCCACCTTGAAACGGCGGATGCGCTGCAGGAAATCGGCGGGAACCGCATCCTCCGGCACGATCTTGTCGAACAGCAGGCGAGGCCCGATATTGGCGGCCACCGCCTTGGCGCGGACGATGCGGCCATCATCCAGCAGCACGCCGGCGGTGGCGCGCTTCTCGACGATGATCTCCTTCACGGCTGCATCCGTCTCGATCTCGGCGCCAGCCTCGCGCGCGGCCGCGGCCATCGCCTGCGTAATCGCGCCCATGCCGCCGATGGCATGGCCCCAGGCGCCCTTCTTGCCGTTCACCTCGCCGAAGACATGGTGCAGGAGCACATAGGCAGAGCCGGGCGTCGAGGGAGCGAGATAGGCGCCGATAATCGAATCGAAGCCGAACAGCGCCTTGACCTCCTCGCTCTCGAACCAGTCGCCGAGATAGTCGCTGGCCGATTTCGTGAAGAGATCGAGCAGCACGCGGCGGTGATGCATGTCGAGCTTGGCGAGGCGGTGGCCAAGCTTGCCAGCCCTTAGCAGCTCGGGCAGCGAGCTCAACCAGCCATCGTCCGAGACATTGGGCGGGGTCTGCAGGATGAGGTCGCGCAGCACGTCGGCGATGGTATCGATCTCGGCGCTATAGGCAGGAAAGCGTTCGGCATCCCGCATGCTGAACCTGGCAATCTCGGCCCGTGTCCGGCCTTCGCCCGAGAGGATGTAGCGCCCGTCCGGAAAGGGAAAGAAATTGGACGCCTGGCGTTCCACGATCCTGAGGCCGTGGCGGGCAAGCTCCATGTCGTGGATGATCTTGGGATTGAGCAGGCTGACCGTGTAAGAGGCGACCGAATTGCGAAAGCCAGGATGGAATTCCTCCGTCACGGCAGCGCCGCCGACCACGGAGCGGCGCTCCAGCACCTTCACCTTGCGGCCAGCCCGCGCCAGATAGTAGGCGCAGGTCAAGCCATTATGGCCGCCCCCGACGATGACGGCGTCATAGGCTGCTTGCGCTACCGTGCCCTGCTGCGAATATGCTCCAGCCAATTTCCTGCCTCTTCAGCATCGCGCCAGAAGCAATCCCCAAGCCTCAGCCAGAAACGATGCGATGTCTAAGACCCGCAGCATCAACTGCGCGCGGCGTCAAGTATGCGCTTGCACTCGTCGAGCTCCATCAGAACGGTCTGCAAGCGGCGACGGTCGTCCCGCGCCACTCCCAGTGGCTCCGACGTTGGATAGCTCTCGGCCGGCGGCGGGGCAGGGCGGTTTTCGGCTCGTATCGGCGGGCCGGCAAGCGAGGACAACGGCAAAGATTGCTGGGCCGGGGCCGGCTCGTAGCGCTCAGCCTCCTCGTCGAGGGAAGGCTCGATACGCTCCTCCGGCATGTCGTCATAATCATCGGCCGCAACGCCATGGGCCGGAGTTTCCGCCTCGGGCCACTCGGCGCGTTCGCGGCGGCGGTCTTCCTCATCCGCCCGCGGGATCACGGCGACGGGCGGCACATAATCCTCGTTCTGGGCGCGGCCGATCTCCATGACATGGCGGTTGCCGCGCTCCTTGAGGATACGCTGCACGCCCTTGATGGTGTAGCCCTCGCCATAGAGGTAGTAGCGGATGCCCTTGAGCAGATCGATGTCGTCGGGGCGATAATAGCGCCTGCCACCGCCGCGCTTCAGCGGCTTGATCTGGGTAAAGCGGGTCTCCCAGAAGCGCAGCACGTGCTGCGGAAGATCGAGATCTTCGGCAACTTCACTGATGGTGCGAAACGCGTCAGGTGCTTTTTCCATGGCCCCGAACTCCTGACCGGAAGGCGGCTAACTTTGCTCCACCCTATCAGTCGACCGATTCTGCCATGAAAGACAAGCATTTGTCGCGTCTTTCCAACCCAAAACATCATCGCAAGGTATAAGCGGCCCACTTTCGATGACGCCGCGTAGCCTTCCGCAGGGTTGTGACGGGCCCTGACGCATGTCCCGCCCCGACTGAGATCATTCGTCCGAAACGCCGTCCAGAGTCTCGCCGTTGATCTGAGCCTTGAGGATGTTCGACGGTTTAAACACCATCACGCGTCGCGGCGAGATCGGCACTTCCTTGCCCGTCTTCGGGTTGCGGCCGATGCGCTCGCCCTTGGAACGCACGACGAAGGAGCCGAATGAGGACAGCTTCACCGTCTCGCCCCGTTCCAGGCAGCTCGAAATTTCATGGAGCACAAGTTCGACGAGCTCTGACGACTCGGTCCGCGACAGGCCTACCTTCTGATAAACCGCTTCGCAAAGATCTGCTCTTGTGACGGTATTTCCCGCCATCGCTTTCATGCCCCTCGCTGGACAGATACCCTGCCCGACGTGGGCAGCCTGTCGATTGTTCGATCACTGCAGTTTCAGATTACGCAATTGAACTGTGTTCAATATCCGGCAATGACCGTAGCACCACCGTGAAATCCACGCCGCAATCCCCACCAGTGTTGCCAGGATTCAAGTCCCGACTCTATGTCACTGAAAAAGCGAAGCTATTGACGAATGCAGCCAAGGTCAACCTCCAATCGAGGCAGGAGTCATCCCGCGCGCGATGTGGCACGAATTGACGCTTCGCAGACGCGGGATCGTGTAAAGAAAATCGCGCCATACTCGCGATCCCTGGACTGCTCCGCAGCATTTCGTGCTGCGGCGCACACGCTCTCCCAGCCGCAAGGTGACTGGAAGTCGAGGATGGTCGGTGCGACGTTACCAGCGGATGAGAGCAGCGCCCCAGGTGAAGCCGCCGCCCATGGCCTCCAACAGGACCAAATCGCCCTTCTTGATGCGCCCGTCCTTGACGGCGACGTCGAGCGCCAGGGGGATCGAGGCCGAAGACGTATTGGCGTGGTCGGCCACGGTGAGCACCACCTTCTCCGGCGCCAGGCCGAGCTTCTCGGCCGTGGCGTGGATGATGCGGCTGTTGGCCTGGTGCGGCACGAACCAATCTACCGCCTCGAAGGGCAGGCCGACATCGTCGAGCGTATCGTGCAGGATCTGCGGCACCATGCCGACCGCGAGCTTGAAGACTTCCTTGCCATCCATGCGCAGCTTGCCGACGGTACCGGTGGTGGAGACGCCGCCATCGACGAAAAGCTTGGACTTGTGCGTGCCGTCCGAGCGCAACCTGGCGGCTAGCACACCCTCGTCATGGATCGAACCATCGCCCATGGTGGCTTCGAGCACCACGGCACCGGCACCGTCGCCGAAAAGGACGCAGGTCGTGCGGTCGTTCCAGTCGAGGATACGCGAATAGGTTTCGGCGCCGATCACCAGCGCATGCTTGGCCGAGCCGGAGCGCAGGAAATTGTCTGCGATGGAGAGGCCGTAGACGAAGCCCGTGCAGACGGCCTGTACGTCGAAGGCAGCGCCGCCGGTCATGCCGATATTGGCCTGCACTGTGGTGGCGGTGGCCGGGAAGGTACTGTCGGGCGTCGAGGTCGCCAGCACGATCAGGTCGATATCCGAGCCCTTCAGCCCGGCGTCGGCCAGCGCCCGTTCCGCCGCCTTGGTGGCGAGATGGGAGGTGAACTCGCCCTCGGCCGCCTGGTGGCGGGCGCGAATTCCGGTGCGCTGCACGATCCATTCATCGGACGTGTCGACGATCTTGGCGAGGTCGTCATTGGTGACGCGTTTTGCCGGGAGGTAGGAACCGATGCCGCGGATCACGGAACGAAGCGTTGCCATTATGCTGCGTCCGGATTGGCTGCGGCAGCGGCCGTCACGGCGCGGTGGTCGAAGCTCAGGCTTTCGGTGATCTTTTTCATCAAGTCTTGTTTCACCATATCATAGGCCAGTCCGATAGCCGCCGCATAGCCGTCGGCATTGGCGCCGCCATGGCTCTTGATGACGATGCCGTTGAGGCCGAGGAAGACACCGCCATTGACGCGGTTGGGGTCGAGCTTTTCGCGCAGGGCCTCGAAGGCGCCGCGGGCGAAGAGATAGCCGATACGCGCCATCAGGGTGCGCGACATGGCTGAACGTAGGTAGGAGGCGATCTGTTTGGCGGTGCCCTCGGCGGTCTTGAGGGCGATATTGCCGGCAAAGCCTTCGGTGACAACGACATCCACCGTGCCCTTGCCGAGATCGTCGCCCTCGACGAAGCCGTGATAGGTGAGGTCCGGCAGGCTGGTCTCGCGCAGGATGCGGCCGGCTTCGCGCACCATTTCGAGGCCCTTGACTTCTTCGACGCCGACATTGAGCAGGCCGACCGTAGGCTGCTCGACGCCGAGCACGATGCGGGCCATGGCCGCACCCATTACCGCCATGTCGATCAGAGCATCCGAATCCGCGCCGATAGAGGCGCCGACATCGAGCACGATGGATTCCCCACGCAAGGTCGGCCAGAGGGCGGCGATGGCGGGGCGGTCGATCTCGGCGAGTGTGCGCAGGCAGAAGCGGGCCATCGCCATCAAGGCACCGGTATTGCCGGCCGATACTGTCGCGTCGGCCACGCCCTTGTTGATGGCGTCGATGGCGAGCCACATCGAAGATTTCTTGCGGCCATAGCGCAGGGCATGGCTCGGCTTGTCGTCCATTCGGATGGAGATATCGGTGTGATGGATGCTGGAAACCGCAGCCAGCTTGGGGCGGGCATCAAGCAGTGGACGCACCGCCGCTTCGTCGCCATAGAACAGGAAGCTGAGATCGGGATGATGCAGGAGCGCAACTTCGGCGCCGGGCACGACGACCGTAGGGCCGTGATCGCCGCCCATCGCATCAAGGGCGATACGAATTTTCGAAGCCCGATTGTCGGAAGCCATGAATCGCTCGAGAGCCCTGTTTCGTCTGTCCGCTGCGCTGCGCGTGGTCGGAAGGCGCTGCGTTTTGCAGCAAAAGACCATGCACCACAAGAGTATAACGAAGGTTGACGGCTGGAATTTCGCCGCCTCCCCTCGTGCATAGCCCTGCCCGATGGCAGATTCTCACGTCAGAAAGATGATGATTTTGACGATTCTGGGGAGAGCGCGCTAATTCTTATGGGCGGGCCGGCGGCGTGGCGCAGCGGTGCCAGGCCCGGGAGCTTCAGGACCGGCGCCCGAAATTCATGCGCCGGAACAAGCCGTCCTTCAGGACGAGATGATGATAGAGCGCGGCAGCGATATGCAGCGCAATAAGGGTCGTCAGCAGGAGGGCCAGCAGAAGATGGGCGGTAAAGGTCGGATAGGCCGCAAAGCTTGGCGGTAGGGGATCGCCTGAGTTGGCGAAAACGATGGCAGGAAGCCCGGCCAGGATGCCGGTGGCATAGCCCGTCGCGACCATCAGCACGATCAGCAGGTAGAGGCCGTAATGGGCGGGTGTGGCCAGGCGGTCGAGCAGCATGTTACCCGTTGGCGCGGCTGCTGGCTTGGAGGAACGCCAGCGCACCACCAGGCGTATGATCGTCAAGGCAAGGATCAGCATGCCGCCAGCCATGTGCCAACGCAGGATGGCGATCTTGCCAGCGGCCTCGTTCGGCGTGGTGGCGAGGAGGCCAAAACCGACGAAAAGAGTGGCGATGACAAGAACCGCCGAGACCCAATGCAGCGCCACGAGAAGAGGGTGGTAGCGCATCAGGCGAGGCCCCCAACGACGCGTTCAAGGCCCGCAAGATTGCGCCGCCAGCCATAGAGCGCGCCCTGATAGTTCGCCTCCTCCTCGGCCCGGAAGCCGGACTGCTCCATTCGCACCAGCGTGCCACCCTCGGTAGGGGTCAGCGTCCAGGTCACCACGGTCTTCAAGCCGTTGGCAGCCTCTGCGCCGGAAGCGTTCCAGCTGTAGGAAACGGTCTCATGGGGTTCGAGGGCGAGCACCTCGCAGTCGAGCACGCCGTTCCATTGCGGCATAGGATCCGTGCGGAAGTTGAACTTGTGACCAAGCCTGGGCTCGAAATTGGTCTTCATCAGCCATTCCTCGATCAGCGGCCCCTGTGTGAGGGCGCGCCAGATTTTCTGCGGCGGATGCGGCATCAGCCGTTCTACGACGACGGAACGTTCTGCAGTCATTGGTCCATCCTGTTCAAGAGATCTTCAAGCCGGTCGAAGCGGTCCTGCCAGAAGGCGGCATGGAGGCTCATCCAGTCGATCAGCGGCGCGAGGCCCTGGGGCCGGGCGCTGTAGTGGGTCTGGCGTCCCTCGGGGCGATCCTGCACGAGACCGGCGAGCTTGAGGGCGCCCAGATGCTTGGAGATGGCGGGCTGCGAGACGCCGGAATGATCTGTGAGAGCACGGACGGTGAGCTCACCCTCGCGCACCAGGCGTTCGAAGATCGCCCGGCGCGTGGGGTCGGCGAGGGTCCTGAAGAGGGTGTCGGATGCGGCGTTCATCGCAATTCATAACTCCATAGTTATTGATAACTCCGGAGTTATGAATCTGTCAAGCCGGCTTGTCCGACCAGAGGAGGGGTTCTCTTTTTGGGGAAGGGGCGGTACTGGCTCCGCGGGAGCGGTGTCTAATTTGGAGTGGCGGTCTCTGACCGCCAACTTGTCTTCCTACAGACGCCTCGTTTCCCAGATGGCGGCCAGAGGCGGCCACGCCATTCCGGCGCATCGCCTCGCCGCGTCCGCACCCCTTGGCCGCGCCTCAGCACTCCACCGCATTGACGGCGAGGCCGCCCTGCGAGGTTTCCTTGTATTTGGACTGCATGTCGGCGCCGGTGACGCGCATGGTGGTGATCACCTGGTCGAGGCTGACCTTGTGGGTGCCGTCGCCACGCAGAGCCAGCGACGCGGCGGCGATGGCCTTGTTCGCGCCGAAGGCGTTGCGCTCGATGCAGGGAATCTGCACCAGGCCGCCGATCGGATCGCAGGTCATGCCGAGATGATGCTCCATGCCGATCTCCGCGGCATTTTCCACCTGCGCGATGGTGCCGCCCAGCGCCGCTGCAAGGCCGCCGGCGGCCATGGAGGCGGCGACGCCGACCTCACCCTGGCAACCGACCTCGGCCCCCGATATAGAGGCATTCATTTTGAACAGCGTGCCGATGGCGGCCGCGGTGAGCAGGAATTCGTCGGCGCCCTCCTCGCTAAAATCGCAGAAATCGCGGTAGTAACGCAGCACGGCGGGGACGATGCCGGCCGCCCCATTGGTGGGCGCCGTGACCACGCGCCCGCCCGCTGCGTTTTCCTCGTTCACGGCGATGGCATAGAGCGAGACCCAGTCCATAATTTCATGCGGGGCGCGGACATTGCGGCCGATATCGGTGAGCAGGCGGTCGTGCAACGCCTTGGCGCGGCGCTTGACACGCAGCCCGCCAGGCAACTCGCCCTCCAGGCTCATGCCGCGGTCGATGGCGGCATCCATCACCGCGCGTATGCGGGCGAGGCGCTCGCGGATCGCAGCTTCCGGCTGGCTCGCCTTTTCGTTGGCCATCACGATGCTGCCAATGGTGAGGCCATGCTCGCTGCCGATGCGCAGGAGATCGGCGCTGCTGGCGAAGGGGTAGGGGACTTCGACGGCGTCCTTTGCCAAGGCGCTCTCGCCCTCGGCCAGAACGAAGCCGCCGCCGATGGAGAAATAGAACTCGGTGAGCAGGGCCGTGCCGTCCTCGTCCCAGGCGGTGAAGGAGAGCGTGTTGGGATGACCCTTGGCCGGCGTCTTGCGGTCGAAGATGATGTCGCGATTGCGCTCGAAGCTCATGGCGCGCCGCCCGCCCAGCGCCATCATGCCCTTGGAGGTCGCCTCCTCCACGATGGTGGCGACTGCCTCGGGATCGACCGTCTCGGGCTCCTCGCCCGCCAGGCCGAGAATCACGGCGATATCGCTGGCGTGGCCGTGGCCCGTCCAGGCCAGCGAACCATAGAGCGTGGTCTCGACCCGGTGCGTGCGGACGAAATGGCCCTGCTTGCGCAGCGACTGCACGAAACGGCCCGCTGCCCGCATCGGACCCACGGTATGGGAGGAGGAGGGGCCGATGCCGATTTTAAAGATGTCGAAGACACTGATCATCGGCTTTGCGAGTCCCTGAGTGGGGGGTGAGTGTAGCAGTTGGCGAGCCATCCGCGAATGCTATGTCGCATGTCGCCGGATACAGCCGGCCATACATGCCCACCGATGCGATCGCCGCTTGGCCAAATCCGACCAGGTTTCGCCCGCTCCGAGGCCGCGATGCTGGATTGCTTTCACGTAAAGCCGAGCTTGAACCAGCCTTGCGTCTCTGATAGGGGCTACGCACTCTCCTTTATGCCCTTGTAGCTCAGCTGGTAGAGCAGCGGTTTTGTAAACCGAAGGTCGGCGGTTCGATCCCGTCCGGGGGCACCATTCAACTCATTGAAAATATAGGTTTGCTCTTTTGGGTTATGCGTACGAACCCTGACGACGCGCAGAGCAATCTTTGTAACAGGCACGACAGGCGGCACAGCCAGTTTCCTGACGGCGGCGTCAAACGGCGCAAGAATTGGATTGCTCGGTCTTTTGTTCTTTATTTGTTCTGGTAACTCGTGCATGAAGGAGGGCGGGGCCGGAGAGGCAAGACATGGAACGGGATCAGGCCGAGGAAGCGGGAAGCAAGCCTGCCATCGACGAGGATGAACTGGCGAGATCCGTCGAAGAGGCGATTCGTCTCGCGGACGGCGATATTCGTTCGGCCCTTGCCGTCTCCCTCATTGCCAACGCCTATCTGGAGGCGGAGGTCGAGCGCCTGGCGACGGCAGTTGCCAGAGGCTATGTGCGCGGCAGGGTTCGAAGCGGTGTCGAAGGCCCGGCTCCGATTGTTGACCGCGTTGTCGGCGGGCAGCAGGATCGGTAGCGGCGACTTCCCGCCTTCCTCCGAACGGCGGGATGGGGAGAGGCTGCAATATCATCCGGGCAGTGTGCAATTGCCCTTCCGCAACGAGGCTTGCCGAACCCCAGAGCAAAGCGCGTTTAAGCATAAACGCTGCCTTGCTCTCACTCTTTATTTCGACGCGTCTTTGCGATTCTCGCCGATCCAGTCAAATCGCAGAACGCTTCAGGTTTCAGCAAGAGGCCATATTCGCATGATCGGTGGGCAGTCTTGCCGCTTACATGTCGCCCGAACAACTCCCGATTGCAGCGTTTAGTCGAAGTCTGGTAAATATCGAGACTGTCGGTTCCAACTAAAAACGCCGCACCCGTTGGGAAGGTGCGGCGTTCCATTAGAAACTACAATATCCAGGTTTAGGCAGCGTGGGTCGCCGTCACTTACTCTTTGGTGCTAACAATCGTTACCGAATCCGAAGGGCATCTACTCACGATCCCCTATTGCGACAACCTGATCTCAAAAAACTCCAGACCGTCGCCGTCAGATGATTTATAAGACGCGGCGTCTCCAATTGCAACGAGAAACGATACGGTGCGGGTTGAAATTTTCGTGAACGGCGAGGCCCCTGTGGACATGTCCTTTTGCGAGGGCTAATCGAGCGGGCCGCCGCGCGGCGCTGGCGCAGGCCTGAAGTGATGGTGGTAGCCCGTTAGGACGCCTGCAAGGTGGAGTTGATTGCCAAAAGACAGAAATGCGTTTATATACGAGACATTACGTCTAGAATTGATATTTAACGTATAAGGAGTTGTCCGTGGCCATTGCTCAGCAGGCGGCGCGTCCGGTCGGAAGACCGCGGTGCATGGAGACGCATAAGGCGATTTTGCACGCAGCAGCCGACCTACTTGAACATACGCCTTATCGTGACATTTCGGTCGAACGAATTGCCGCTTCGGCAGGGGTGGGCAAGCAGACCATCTACCGCTGGTATGACAGCAAGGCGGACCTTCTGCTCGACGCTTTCCTGACCCGTTACAGCGAGGCCATGCCACCTGTGGTGGTGGGCGGCGAGCCTTTGGTCAATTTTCGCGCCTATCTTCACCGTCTCGCGGCTTATCTGCCCAATCCGGTGATGGAGGGAGCCTATCGCGCTCTGTTCGCCGAAGCGCAATTCGAGCGCGGCTTCCGCCAGCGTTTCAGCGAGATCGTGCTGAAGCGCCGACAGGATATCGCCCGTGCCTTCGTGATATCCGCCATCCATAAGGGCCAGCTCCGCGACGATATCGATCCCGACGTGATCGTCGACATGGTGCTTGGGCCGATCCTCTTCCGTTTCCTTTCCACCATCACACCGCCCGACCAGGCCTATGTCGACAAGGTGATGGACACGATGCTGGATGGCGTCGCGATCAGGAATGTGGCGTAGGGGCCGATCGAGGAGGCACCTCGCTCACAAGCCGAAGTGCTTGTTGCGCGTCGCCATGATGGCGGCGATCTCTTCCACCGCCAGCGGCGCATAATGATGGCTGTCGACGCCGACATCCAGGCTACGGCCCAGCGGCTGGTCGTCGAGGTTGCCATGGACATGGCCGAACAGATGCCAGGCTCCGCGCCAGGCGCCCGGCCATTCGCGCATCGGATAGTGGCAGAGCACGATGCGCTGGCCCTTCCAGCTGATCTCCTTGATATCGGAAATCGAACGCAGCTGCGGTGAACCCTCCAGCTTCTCGCGGTTGTCATGATTGCCGATGATCAGATGAATCTGGCCATGGAGCCGCTCCAGATAGGCCTGCGGCGGCTTGCCGGCACGAAAGCTGATGTCGCCGAGGTGATAGATCACGTCATTGGGCGCGACCTTGCTGTTCCAGCGTGCGATCAGGGTTTCGTCCATCGTCTGCGGACTATCGAAGGGACGCTTGCACAGGCGAATGATGGATTCGTGGCCGAAATGGGTGTCAGCGGTGAGGAAGAGCTTGCTCACGGGGAATGACTCCTGAAACCGCGCGCGTTTCGCCTATGTGCGCTAGAGCAAAATGCCTTCAGGCAGGAGCGGACTACGAAATTAACTTGTTGGCACCAAAAGCATTTTGCGATTCTTGGTGATTCGATCTGAAAGTAAAACGCTCTAGCTTTGCGAGGTGAGGCGCGCGCTTGGAGTGTCGATCTCCAGATCGACATTCTTGAAAACGATGCGCTGGTTAGCGGGAAGATGTCGATCAGGAGATCGACACTCCGCGTTTGGTGCGCCTCGCCTTGCAAAGCTAGCGCACATGGGCGAGACGCCTGTGGCCCCAGGCAGAGTGCCGACCTGGAGGTCGGCACACCGCAATCAGCGCTGGAGGTCCGGTGGCGTGGCTTCCTCCACCAGCGCCGTGATCGCCTCGTCCAGCGTCAGGGACTGCTGTTGCTGGGAGCCGAGGCGGCGGATCGAGACGGTGCGCTCGGCCGCCTCGCGCTTGCCGAGGGCGAAGATCACTGGTGTCTTGGTGAGCGAATGCTCGCGGACCTTATAGTTGATCTTCTCGTTGCGCAGGTCCGCCTCGGCCCGAAGCCCCGCCTTTCTGAGCGCGGCGACAACCTCCTCCGCATATTCGTCGGCTTCGCTGGTGATGGTACAGACCATGACCTGTTCGGGCGCCAGCCAGAGCGGGAAGTGACCGGCATGGTTCTCGATCAGGATGCCGAGGAAGCGCTCCATCGAGCCGCAGATGGCGCGATGGATCATCACCGGCGTCTTCTTCTCGCCGTCCGAATCCACATAGAAGGCGCCAAAGCGTTCCGGCAGGTTGAAGTCGACCTGCGTGGTGCCGCATTGCCAGTCGCGGCCGATGGCATCCTTCAGCGTGTACTCGAATTTCGGGCCGTAGAAGGCCCCTTCGCCGGGATTGATACCGGTCTTGATGCGACCGCCCGACTGTTCCTCGATCTGCTTGAGCACCTGCATCATGACGTCTTCGGCCCGGTCCCACAGATCGTCCGAGCCGACGCGCTTCTCCGGCCGGGTCGAGAGCTTGACCACGATCTCGTCGAAGCCGAAATCGGCGTAGGTCGACAGGATGAGATCGTTGATCTTGAGGCACTCGGCCGCCATCTGCTCGTCGGTGCAGAAGATATGGGCATCGTCCTGCGTGAAGCCGCGCACGCGCATCAGCCCGTGCAGCGCGCCCGACGGTTCGTAACGGTGCACGGCGCCGAACTCGGCGAGGCGCATGGGCAGGTCGCGATAGGACTTCAGGCCATGCTTGAAGATCTGCAGATGGCCCGGGCAGTTCATCGGCTTGATCGCGAAGATGCGGTCGTCATCCGTATCCTCGCCGGCGGACTTCGCCATGAACATGTTGTCACGATACCAGCCCCAATGGCCCGAGATCTCCCACAGATGCTTGTCGAGCAACTGCGGGGCATTGACCTCCTTGTAGTCGGCCTTGAGGCGCCGGCGCATATAGGCGATCAGTTCCTGGAAGATCGTCCAGCCCTTGCCATGCCAGAACACAACGCCGGGACCCTCTTCCTGAAAATGGAAGAGGTCCATCTCGCGTCCGAGCCGGCGATGGTCGCGCTTTTCCGCTTCCTCGATCTGCTTGAGATAGAGGTCGAGCTCCTCCTGGCTGCGCCAGGCGGTGGCGTAGATGCGCGTCAGCATCGGGTTGTTCGAATCGCCGCGCCAATAGGCGCCAGCCACCTTCATCAGCCTGAAGGCGTTGCCGATCTGGCCGGTGGAGACCATATGCGGGCCACGGCAGAGGTCGAACCAGTTGTCCTGATAATAGATTTTCAGGTCCTGATCCTCGGGGATGGCATCGACGAGCTCGACCTTGAAGGCCTCGCCCTTGTCGCGGAACACCTGCCTGGCCTTCTCGCGGCTCCAGATCTGTTTGGTGAAGGGGGCGTTGCGATTGATGATCTCGCGCATCTTCGCTTCGATCTTCGGGAAGTCTTCCGGCGTGAAAGGCTCGTTGCGGAAGAAATCGTAATAGAAGCCGTTCTCGATCACCGGGCCGATGGTGACCTGCGTACCAGGCCAGAGCGACTGCACCGCCTCCGCCATTACATGTGCGGCGTCGTGGCGGATCAGTTCCAGCGCTTCGGGGCTGTCGCGGGTGACGATCTCGATGCGCGCATCCTTGCCGATCTCGTCGGCGAGGTCGCTGAGCATGCCATCGACCTTCATGGCGATGGCCTTCTTGGCCAGGGATTTGGAGATGCCCTCGGCAACGGCCTTGCCGGTCACGCCGGACTCATAGGAACGCTGATTGCCGTCGGGAAAGGTCAATACAGGCATAGTCTGTCTCCAGGCTCACTCCTGCCAACCAAGCAGGTAAGCGAATTGCGTTTCAGTTTTCGGGGTTACCCTCGTCGCAGACGAAGGGCCGGCGCGGGCCGTAGCGCCACGGTCTATACCAGCTTACATCGACGGGCAATTGCTCCGGCACGGGATCGAGACCCGATCCGCCCCATGGATGGCAGCGGCAAATACGGAAGAACCCCATCCAGCCGCCGGCCCACACGCCATGTTTCTCGATCGCTTCCTCCGCATATTCCGAGCAGCTTGGGAAGTAGCGACACTGACGCCCGATCAGCGAGGAAAGGGTCACCCTGTAGGCGATGATCGTGTAGCGGGCGATGGTGCGGGGAAGGGTCATGGCAGGGCTATTCCCTGGTCTCCTCTGGCGCGGGCAAGCCGGGCGTATTTGGGGGGCGACCTCCAGGTCGATCTTCCTGGAAGCGGTGAGCGTTCCGATAAGGGCAGGGTCGACCTGGAGGTCGACCCACCGATCACTCCTCCAGCGCGATATCCCTCTCGAGGGTCTCGACGATGTTGATCATGCGCTTGGTCTGGTCGAATGCCATCTGCAGCCTCTCCTCCAGCTCGATCATCTCGTTGAGCGAGGCGATGGAGAACTTGCTGCCGCGCAGGAATTCGCTGCGCTTGAGCGAAACGGAACGGTCGGCCCAGATCGACTTGTAGGCCAGCACCAGTTCGTCCGGATAACCCTTGAAGAGGGCGTGGAGATCCCTGTCGCTCTCGACCCGGCAGGTGAGCTCGAACTTCTTGCCGCCGATCAGGCCCGATTTGGCGTGGCGCCTCAGGATCAATTTCAACATGGGCGCCCCCGTCATTCACAAGATCAGGATGCTCATTTCCCCGAAATGCCGGCAAGTTCAAGAGTCGAACGGAATTTTTTCTCCCAACTTATTCCGCCGCCGCTCTCTTCGCCTCTATGCTGTCGAGAGCCGACACCACGGCATCGAAGGTGAGCAGCGTCGAGGCATGCCGTGCCTTGAAGTCGCGTACCGGCTCCAGTACGGCCGCCTCGGCGAAGCGTCCCTCGGGCGGCGGGCCGTTTTCCTTCAGCATGCGGCGCATCGTCTCGCGTACTTCCCGCAATTCGGCGCTGCTGGCGCCGATGATGTTGCGGGCCATGACGGAGGAAGAGGCCTGGCCAAGGGCGCAAGCCTTCACGACATGGGCGAAGTCCGAGACTTTGTCGCCATCCACCGTGAGCTCCACCGAAACGGTGGAACCGCAGAGCCTGGAATGGGCTGTTGCCGCCGCGTCTGCGTGCGGCAAATGGCCGATACGCGGAATATTCGCTGCTAATTCGAGAATACGTTTATTATAGACGTCGTCGAGCATGTGGAGGTCGCCTGGTTGTGGGCGCGTCGCTCCCGACTATATAAGCATGGAACGTGTGTTGGGGAGGGGATGTCATCCCTCCAGGACGAAATGATGTTTTTACCGCCGGGCCAGGTGCCTGATGGTTGGAGTGGTTTGATGGATGCGCTTGTAGACAAGCATGCGGCCCAGACGGAACGGGATGGCGATCGTCGCACGCCTGTACACCGCCCCTCACGCGAGGAGGCCGAGGCAGCCGTGCGCACCCTGATCGAGTGGGCGGGCGACGACCCGGACCGCGAAGGTCTTCTCGACACCCCGCGCCGCATGGCCAAGGCGTGGCAGGAGATGTTCGCCGGTTATCACCAGGATGTCGGCGAGGAACTCGACACGATCTTCGAGGAAGTCGGCGGCTATCAGGACATGGTGCTGGTGCGCGACATCCCGTTCTTCTCCCATTGCGAGCACCATGTGCTTCCGATCCTCGGCCATGCCCATGTCGCCTATTATCCCCGCGGCGGCGTGGTGGGCCTGTCCAAGCTTGCCCGCGTCGTCGACATCCATGCGCGGCGCCTGCAGACGCAGGAGCATCTCACGGCCAGCATCACGCAGGCGATCGAGGAGCACCTCAAACCCCGCGGTCTCGCCGTGATGGTGGAGGCCGAGCATATGTGCATGGCGATGCGCGGTATCCAGAAGCAGGGCCTTTCCACGGTGACGACCGGCTTCACCGGCATGTTCAAGGATGATCCGCAAGAACAGCTGCGTTTCCTCACCCTGGTTCGCCAGGCTTTCAAGGCGCGCTGACACCGGAACCGGTGCGTCTTACTCCTTTTACAAACCGTGCTGCAGAGTGCCGGCATCGCGTTGCGCGCTGCCGTGCCACGACTCGCCACAGCATAAGGAGAGACGACCTTGTCCCAATCATCAGCCCTCAAGGAACTCTTTCCCCGCGCGGAAGACATTCCAGCCGATTATCGCATCGAGACACAGATCCATCAGGAGAGTGTGCTGGTGAATGGCGAACTCGTCCCCTGGAGGGGTGAACGCCAGAAGGTTATTTCGCCCATCCAGTTGCGCCGTAATGACGGCACTCTCGAGAAACTTGAACTTGGTAGCATCCCCAAGGGCGGAGTGGAGGAAGCCGACGCGGCGCTTGCCGCTGCCGTCAAGGCCTATGACAACGGCCGCGGCGCCTGGCCCACCATGAAGGTGGCCGACCGTATCGCCTGCATGCAGGACTTCACCCACCAGATGGTCGCCAAGCGCAGCGAGATCGTACGCCTGATCATGTGGGAGATCGCCAAGAGCCTCCCGGATGCCGAGAAGGAGTTCGACCGCACGGTCGACTATATGCGCGCCACCATGGAGGCCTTGCGCACGCTCGACAACGACAATTCCCGCTTCCAGATCGTCGACGGCACCATCGGCCAGATCCGCCGCACGCCGCTCGGCGTGGTGCTCTGCATGGGCCCCTACAATTATCCGCTGAACGAGACCTTCGCCACGCTGATCCCGGCGCTGATCATGGGCAACACCATGGTGTTCAAGCCGCCGCGCTTCGGCGTGCTATTGTTCCAGCCGCTGCTTGAGGCCTTCCGCAGCGCCTTCCCGGTCGGCGTGATCAACATGGTCTACGGCAAGGGCTCCGAGGTGGTGCCACATCTGCTCGAATCCGGCCACGTGAATGCGCTGACCTTGATCGGCTCCAGCAAGGTTGCCGACCATCTCAAGAAGATGCATCCCAAGACCAACCGCCTGCGTGCCATTCTCGGCCTCGACGCCAAGAATGCGGCGATCGTGCTCGCCGACGCGGATCTGGAACTCGCGGTGAAGGAATGCCTGCTCGGCGCGCTTTCCTTCAACGGCCAGCGCTGCACGGCGTTGAAGATGCTGATCGTGCACAGTTCCATTGTCGATCGCTTCCTGCAACGGTTCTCCGAGGAACTGGGCAAGCTCAAGATCGGCATGCCCTGGGAGAAAGGCGTGGCCATCACGCCGCTGCCGGACAGGGCGAAGACAGACTACATGATCGAATGCGTCGAGGACGCCAAGGCCAAGGGCGCCAGGGTCGTCAATGCCGGCGGGGGTGAGGACTACGCCACGTTGTTCCGGCCGGCTGTGGTCTATCCGGTGAAGGAAGGCATGAAGCTCTATCGCGAGGAACAGTTCGGGCCGATCGTGCCCGTGATGCCTTTCGACGACATCGAGACGGCGCTCGATTACGTCATAACCTCCGATCATGGCCAGCAGGTGAGCATCTTCTCCTCCAGCGCCGATGATATCGCCACGCTGGTGGATCCCCTGGTGAACCAGGTCTGCCGCGTGAACATCAATTGCCAATGTCAGCGCGGCCCGGATGTCTTCCCCTTCACCGGCCGCAAGGATTCGGCGGAAGGCACGCTCTCGGTCACCGACGCCCTGCGTTCCTTCTCGATCCGCTCGATGATCGCCGCCAAGCAGACGGAGCCGAGCAAGAAGCTGCTCGATGAGATCACGCGCAGCCACAAGTCGAAGTTCATCCACACGGATTATATTTTTTGAGATAGGGATCAAGGCGCGACGAGAAAGCCTCCCCCAGCTTCGTGGGGAGGCTTTCGCGTCGCGCCCTTCGAATTTATGCGAGTTCTTCCATGTCTCTTTTCCCGCTGCCCGGCGACAAGGCCTCCCTGGAGGAAGGCCTCCTCTTCACGCCGAAATTCGACCGCGACGGCCTCGTCACCGTGGTCGCCATCGGTGCCGAGAAGGGAGAGGTGCTGATGGTCGCGCACATGAACGAGGAATCGCTCGCCCGCACGCTGGAGACTGGCGAGGCCTGGTACTGGTCGCGTTCCCGCCAGAGCCTGTGGCGCAAGGGCGAGACTTCGGGCCAGCTCCAACGCGTGGTGGAGATGCGCGCCGATTGCGACCAGGACGCCCTGGTCATCCGCGTCGAGGTCGGGGGCGATGGCGGTTGCTGCCACACCGGTCGGCACTCCTGCTTTTATCGCGTCGTGACGGACGAGAATGGCGGGCCGGCGCGGCTGGTGATGGCGCGCTGATCTCAGGTTGACAATTCAACAGGAAACGACAGCGATGCAGATCGGATTTGCCGGCCTCGGAAATATGGGCTTTGCCATGGCGGCCAACCTCGTCAAGGCCGGGCATGAGGTACTAGCCTGGAACCGTTCGAAGGTGCCCGTCGAGCGGCTCGCCGCTCTCGGTGCGAAGGAAGCGGCGACACCTGCCGAAGCGGCGCAGGCTGGGATCTTCGTCACTATGCTGGCGGACGATGCTTCGACGCGCTCGATCCTGGAGGAGGGGGGAGCCCTGGCTGCCCTGAAGTCCGGCGCCGTCCATGTCTGCATGGCCACGGTTTCGGTTGCGTTCGCCAAGGAGATGGCCGGGCGGCATGCCGATAAGGGCATCGGCTACATCGCCGCACCCGTGCTTGGGCGCGTGAATGTCGCGGAGGCCGGGCAGCTCAACATCCTGGCGGCCGGTGAGGATGCTTTGCTGGACCGCGTCCAGCCTGTTTTCGATGTCGTGGGCCAGAAGACCTGGCGTTTCGGGGCTGAGCCCGAGCGTGCCAATGCAGTGAAGCTTGCCTCCAACTTCATGCTCGTCAGCGCCATCGAGAGCATGGCCGAGGCGTCCGCCATGGTCGCCGGGCACGGCGTCGCCGTGGCGGATTTCCTGGCGATGGCCACCTCCACCACCTTCGCCGCGCCGGTTTACAAGATCTATGGCGAGGCTATCGTGCAGCAGCGTTTCGAGCCAGCCGGCTTCAAGCTGTCGCTCGGCCTCAAGGACATCCGCCTCGCGCTGGAAGCGGCGGAACTCGCCCGCGCGCCTATGCCCTTCGCGAGCGCGCTGAAGGACAATCTCCTGGACGGCGTCGCCCATGGCGAGGGCCACCTCGACCTGGCGGCCCTGTCGAAGGTCGCAGCCCGGCGGGCCGGGAAGGGGTAGGCGCGAGCTATAACCACAACACTCGGTCAGGCCCCGGTCGATGGGCTCACACTCCCTCCGATCGGCGCATGCTCAGCACCGCCAGGAAGCTCAGCGCGGCCGCCGTGGTGATGTAGTAGCCGACATAGGAAAGGCCGCCGAAATCCTGCAGGACTTTGGCGAGATAAGGCGCGAGCGAGGCGCCGAGGATGCCGCCGAGATTATAGGCGCTCGAGGCGCCCGTATAGCGCACGCGGGTGGGGAACAACGCCGGCAGCAGGGCGCCGAGCGGGGCGAAGGTGAGGCCCATCACTCCAAGCGAGATGACGAGATAGACCAGGATGGCGAAGATATTGCCACTCCCGAGCAGGACGGGCAGGGCGAAACCGGACAGGGCGGCCAAGGCGCTGGAAACGAGCAGGACCGGGCGCGCGCCGAATCTGTCCGACAGCGAGGCCGAGATTGGCGTCGCGATCGCCATGAACACCACCGCGATGCAAAGCAGGCCGAGAAAGTCTGTGCTGGGAATATGCAGAGTTGCCACGCCATAGCCCAGGGCGAACACCGTCGAGATGTAGAACAGGGCATAGCAGACCACGATCGAGAATGAGCCCTGGATCAGCGGCAGCCAATGCTCGCGGAGCACTTCGAGCAAGGGCACCTCGACCCGCTCGTTACGGGCCATTGCGGCCTTGAATTCCGGCGTTTCGCTGATCGAGATGCGCAGATAGAGCCCGATTGCCACCAGTGCGGCGCTGAGCAGGAAGGGAATGCGCCAGCCCCAAGCCTTGAACGCGTCCGGGCTGAGGAAGAGCAGGAGCAGAAGAAACAGGCCGTTGGCGAGGAAGAAGCCGATCGGCGGCCCAAGCTGCGGGAACATGCCGAACCAGGAACGCTTGCCCTTCGGCGCATTCTCGGTGGCGAGCAGCGCCGCACCGCCCCACTCGCCGCCAAGGCCGATGCCCTGGCCGAAGCGCAGCAGGCAGAGCAGGATCGGCGCCAGCACCCCCGCCCCCTCATAGGTCGGCAGGGCGCCGATCAGCGTCGTCGACAGGCCCATCACCAGCATGGAGGCGACGAGCGTGGATTTGCGGCCGATGCGATCGCCGAAATGGCCGAACAGGATCGAGCCGATCGGGCGGGCGATGAAGGCGATGCCGAAGGTCAGGAAGGCATTGAGCGTCTGCGCGCCCGGGTCGGAGGCGGGAAAGAAGGTCTTCCCGATCACCAGCGCGGCAGCGGTGCCGTAGATATAGAAATCGTAGAATTCGATGGTCGTGCCGATGAGGCTTGCCAGGACGATGCGGCCGAGACCACCCCGCGTCTGCGGCATGCCGCCCGTCGAAACGGGGCTGGCTCCAGCGTTTCCTGCCATTGTGTTTTTCCGTCTATGATTTGTGAAATATTCTTGCTGTTCTTGATTCGGCGTGGATGTCGCAAGCATAGCGATACTGCCTTCATGCAGGAAAAGTGAAACGGGAATTGATCGTGATCGACTGTCGGCGCCGAGGCGGTCTTCGGGCTGCCCACGACACGCCGAATAGCCCGGGCTATATTACTTGCTCTGGCCTTGGGGCACGGCCCGGGAGTAGGGACCTGCCCGAAGGCGCGCGTCGGGAGAAGATGCGCGCGTTGACTCAGGAAGCAGCATGGATCGCGCCCAGAAAGCCGCCCTTGGCAGTGCCGGCATCGGCCTCATTGTCCTCGCGCTCAAGCTCGGGGCGTGGTGGGTCACGGGCTCGCTTGCCCTCTATTCGGACGCGCTGGAAAGCATCATCAATGTCGTTGCCGCGAGCGCCGCCTTCGTTGCGTTGCGAGTGGCATCCAAGCCGGCCGATGGCGGCCATCCCTACGGGCACCACAAGGCCGAATATTTTTCCGCCGTGCTCGAAGGCGTGCTGATCGTCTTTGCGGCCGTGATGATCCTGAAGGAGGCCTATGGCGGCTTCCTCGCCCCCAGGCCGTTGGACACGCCGGCGCTCGGCCTTGCCGTCAATGCCGTCGCCAGCGTGATCAACGGCGTCTGGGCCTGGCTGCTGCTGAGACGCGGTCGAGAGTGGCGTTCCCCGGCGCTGATCGCCGACGGCAACCATGTGATGACCGATGTCTGGACGTCCTGCGGCATCCTCGTCGGTGTCGCCCTGGTGGCGGTGACGGGTTGGCTGGTGCTCGATCCGATCCTCGCCGCGGTCGTGGCGCTCAACATCCTCTGGTCGGGCTGGGTGATGATCCGCGATTCCGTTTCCAGCCTGATGGACGCCTCGGCCCCGCCCGACGTGCTCGACAGGATCGCCAAAACCATCGCCAGTCACAGCGAAGGTGCGCAGGAGGCCCATGACGTGCGCACGCGCCAGGTTGGCAGCGTCACCTTCATCGAGTTTCACCTCGTGGTGAAGGGTTCGATGTCGGTGACTGAATCGCACGCCATTTGTGATCGCATCGAGGCCGCCCTGCGCCAGGAGATCGAGGGCGCTCGCGTGACCATTCATGTGGAGCCGGAAGAGAAGGCCAAGCACAAGGGCGTGCCGGTGCTGCTGGCGTCCTGAATCTGGCACGCGAAGGTCGCAAGGACCTGGAGCGAACGCTTCACGGCGCTGGAATTGTGTGCCACGCTGGCGTTTCGATCTCGTTCGACAGCTCTATTCAGACGGGGGAATCTTCGCGATGGAAGTCACCGTCCTCGCCTTTGCGCTCATTGCCTTCATCGGCATCGCCACGCCCGGCCCCACCGTGCTGCTGGCGCTCACCAACGGCTCACGCTTCGGCGTGCGTCGCTCCATCATCGGCATGATGGGCGCGGTGTTGTCGGATTTCGTGTTGATCGGCGCCGTTGCTATCGGGCTGGGTGCATTGCTTGCCGCGTCCGAGTTCTGGTTCGCAGTGGTGAAATGGATTGGCGTCGGCTACCTCGCCTTCCTCGGCATCATGCTCCTGCGCTCGAGGGGATCGCTGGACAGCGCCATCCAGGCAGCCGGCGACGGCAACCGCTCCATGCATTCGATCTTTCTGCGCAGCTTCCTCGTTGCGGTGACCAATCCAAAGGGCTACCTGTTCTTTTCGGCCTTCCTGCCGCAATTCGTGCGGCCGGAATTCCCGCAATTCCAGCAATATGTGGTTCTCGCCGTGGTTTTTGCGGGCATCGATTTTGCCGTGATGCTCGGCTACGCCCTGTTGGGGTCGCATGCCGTGCGGATGCTGAAGAAATCGGGCGCTCTGTGGCTGGACCGCCTGTGCGGCGGGGCGTTGCTCATGCTGGCCGGATCGCTCGCGTTTTATCGCCGCGCCAGTGCCTAGCGCGTTTTGCGATTTGACGGAATCGGCAAGAATCGCAAAGACGCGTCGAAACAAAGAGCTAGAGCAGAGAAGCGTTTACGCCTAATCGCGCTTTGCTCTAGCGCGCCTTACTCTCGGTTCTCTGCCACCTGCTGCAGCATGGCGCGCGCGACGATCCTGTGAAAGGGCAGCACGGCGGCAAGATAGGCGCGGCCAAGCAGGTTGTGAGTCAGAACGACCGTGGTCAGCGTGACCTTTCGCGGCGCTGACGGCGCGGAGACATCCACCACCACCCGAAAGTTCAGGTGCTTGTCGTCGAAACCGGCGACGAGGCGTTCGGGGGTCTGACTGATCACCGGGAAGATGCCGAGCACGCCATGCCGGACCTGTGCCTGCGGCGCTTGTCTATGCAGGCCGAAGGGAGCGACGGCGACATTGCGCAGGGACAGCAGCAGATCCACCCAGCGGGGTGCGCGCCCAATGACACGTTCCGCGGCCAGGCGTGCATCGATCGAGCGGTCGGCGATCGCGAGGCTATAGGCATCGGCGAACTGGGCGCCCGGCAACAGTTCGCGCAAGCGGGCATCGGGTTCGACGCTTCTGGCTGTCATGAACACCTGCCTTTCACGTCCTTATCTTATCGCAGCGGCACGACGATGGCGCCCTCCCGGGCAGCGGCAAACCAGCGCAAGGGGTGACAAGACAGTTCGCCTACCGCGCCACCACTTCGACATCGCCATCCTCGCCGGCTTTCACGTCGAATTCGCGCGTATAGACGCGGCCCTCGTGCCGGGCCACCACGGTGTAGTTGCCCTCGGCCAGGATCAGCGAGGGGAAGGCGCCGATGGATTCGCGGATGACGTCGCCGCCCGGCGTCAGCACGGACCAGGCCGTGTTGGCAATGGCCTCGCCTCCAGGCTGGCTCACCAGCTTCAGCGTCAGGCTGGCTGCCATCTGGTGGAAGGTCGCCTCGGTCAACTTGCCCGCGGTGATCGATATCTCGGCTGAGACGGCGGCGTTGGAATCGCCATAGGTGCATTCGACATAATACCGGCCCTCGGGCAGGCGCATGATATTGGTGGCCGAGACACCCTCGGCGATCAGGCGGCGCTCGCCTGTCGGCTGGATCAGCATGATGCGAGCGGTAAGCTCAGCGGCTGGTATCGGCTTGTCGAGCACGGAGGCTTCTACCTGCAGGCCGCCGGCCTTGATCACCAGTGTGTCCTCGAGCGCCTCCTTGGCGACCGTGATCTCCTTGGTGACAGCGGCGAGACCATAAGCCGCATGCACGACGTAACGGCCCGGCGGCAGCCTAAATTTCGGACTGGGATCATCCGACTCCGTCACCTTCACCGCATCCGCGCCAGCCGACTCGATGTGGAAGACGCGCCACTTGAGGCCGGAGGTGATCTGCCCGCCCTTGTCGGTGAAGACGGCCGCCAGGCTCACGCTGCGCAGGGAGGCGGGATCCACGGCCGGAACGATCTGTGCTGGTGCGGGCGGAGGCGCGCCGGAAGGTGTTGCGCGAGAAGGGCCCGGCGCTGGCGCGTCGGTCTGGGCGAGCGCCGGGAGCGACAGCGCAAGGAAGCAGGCACTCGCAACAAGGGCGCGGAAAGGGCGATCGGAAATCATGGCGTCACGATTCACGGAAAGTCGGCGATTTCAAGCCCCTTCTTCAAAAGTCCGCTGGACTCTCGTTCCCATGCGAGCCGGTTCGTGATCGTATGGGCGGCGGCCGATGGTGTTCTCGTTCCTGGTCGCGTGCCCCCAGATGCGCCGAATAGGCTACTGGTTCCGGAGAAGACGATGATCGAATTCATTAATACCCCGCGAGCCCGCGCCATCGGGCTGCCTTTCAGCCAGGCCGTTCGCGTCGGCGATATCATCTATCTGTCGGGCGCTTTGGGAAACAAGCCCGGCACGCTTGAACTGGTCAGCGGTGGCATGGAGGCGCAGGCACGCCAGACCATGGAAAACATCGGCCAGGTCCTGCGGGAGAACGGGCTCGGTTTTGACGACGTCTTCAAATGCACGATCATGCTGGCCGACATGGTCAAATGGCCTGACTTCAACAAGGTCTATGTTCGCTATTTCAAGCCTGACCGCCTTCCCGCGCGCTCCGCCTTCGGGGCGAATGGCCTGGCCTTGGGGGCGGAGGTCGAGGTCGAATGCTGCGCCTACATGCCCAGAGCCGGGAACTGACCGGCAGCGCTGTCAGCCGGCCCGGAGCCCTACCGGGGAACGGGGCGATGCCGAGTGTCGCACCCTGCTGCAGGGCAGGGGATGGAAGTTCTGTCAAGTCTGTTCAAACTCCGCGCGACCCCTTATGTGATCGCCCATCGCCTGATGCAGGCATGGGATCTGGGCATAGGAATTTCGCGATGGATGCCGTTACTCTCTTGAAGACCCGCCGCTCGGTGCCGCCCGCCTTTCTCACGGAGCCCGGCCCCAATGCCGAGCAACTGGAGACGCTGCTGACCATCGCGAGCCGCGTGCCCGATCACGGCAAGCTCGCACCCTGGCGCTTCGTGATCTACCAGGGCGCAGCTCGCGACAGGGCCAGCCAGATCGTCCTCGATACCTTCCTGGCCTCCTGCCCCGATGCGGACGAGATCGCCCGCAAGAAGGAATCGAACCGTTTCTCGATGGCGCCGCTGGTGATCGGCGTGGTCTCAACCGCGGCCAACCATGTGAAGATCCCGCTGTGGGAGCAGGAGCTTTCCGCCGGCGCGGTCTGCGAGAATCTCGTCATCGCGGCGCACGCACTCGGCTTCTCCGCCAGCTGGCTGACGGGCTGGATGGCCTATGACGAGCGGGTGCTGCTGCGCCTCGGCGTCGCCTCGCATGAGAAGCTGGCAGGCTTCGTCCATATCGGCACGGCCAAGGAAGCAATGCCGGACAGGCCGCGTCCGAACCTCACCGAGATCATCACCTATTACGGTCAAAATTGAGGTAATTTAATACCTTTATTGTAAGTGATTGTTTTGTAACGCAAAATCGAGGCATATTGCAAAAAACATGCATTGACGCCCATCTGGCGCTCGTGTAGAAGCTCCCCAACTCGGCGGCCAAAAGGTTCCTTAATTGGGACGCGGCTTGCAATGCAAGCCGCTACTGGTCGCCTTGTCGTTTTCAACCGTCGATCGACAGCGCAACCCCAGGCGAGACCCATGTCCACCTATACGCTCAAGACCGCCGATATCGAGAAGAAGTGGGTCATCATCGACGCCAAGGGCCTGGTTGTTGGCCGCCTTGCCTCGGTGATCGCCATGCGTCTGCGCGGCAAGCACAAGCCGACCTACACGCCCAATCTCGACTGCGGCGACAACGTGATTGTCATCAATGCGGAGCAGGTGGTTTTCACCGGCCGCAAGCGCAATCAAAAGGTCTACTATCACCACACGGGCCACCCCGGTGGCATCAAGGAACGCACCGCCAAGTTCATCCTGGAGGGCAAGTTCCCCGAGCGCGTCGTTGAGAAGGCCGTGGAACGCATGGTTCCGCGTGGCCCCCTCGGCCGCAAGCAGATGCTCAACCTGCGCGTCTACAAGGGTACCGAACATCCGCACGAGGCTCAGCAGCCGGAAGTGCTCGATGTCGGCGCCATGAACGCCAAGAATGTGAAGGGCTGATCCGATGGCCGATACGCTCAATTCGCTTCAGTCGCTGGGTGAAGTGGCTGCTGCCGCCGAAGCCCCCAAGCACGTCCAGAAGCTCGACGCCCAGGGCCGCGCCTATGCGACCGGCAAGCGCAAGAACGCCATTGCCCGCGTGTGGATCAAGCCGGGCCCCGGCAAGGTCACCGTCAATGGCCGCGAGCTCGACGTGTACTTCGCCCGCCCTGTGCTGCGCATGCTGATCCAGCAGCCGCTCACGGTCGCCAACCGCGCCGGCCAGTATGACATCAACATCACCGTCGCCGGTGGTGGTCTGTCCGGCCAGGCCGGCGCCGTCCGCCACGGCGTCTCCAAGGCCCTGACCTATTTCGAGCCGGAACTGCGTCCGGCCCTGAAGAAGGAAGGCTTCCTCACCCGCGACAGCCGTGTGGTCGAGCGCAAGAAGTACGGCCGCGCCAAGGCTCGCCGCTCGTTCCAGTTCTCGAAGCGCTAAGCGTTTCGGACCGCGATTTCGGAAAACCCCGCTTCGGCGGGGTTTTTTGTTGGGATGCACACCTAATCCGTCCCGCAATGCGCACACGCTCTCGTTCCCACGCCGTTTCCGGCTGGGTTGATGAGGAGACCGGGCGATGGCGGCTGCGGGGCAGCCGTGAAAGCAGGATCATGGAAGATGCAGGCCGCACTGTCGGTGCAAGCCGCCATCGCCCTGTTCCGGCGGCCCGGCACGCTGACAAGGCGCGCAAGGCCACCTGTTTTTTTTCGCCTTCTGAAGGCGGAGGCGAGCCGGGAGCGGATGGCACGGACCATCCGAACCCGGCCCAGCCGGCTCGGCAAAGGGGCTGAGCGACGTCCGTCCTGGCCGGACGGTGGCATCAGCCGTCTTCACCGCATCGGCGGGAGGAGGGACGAAGGCGTTGCCGGGCTCAAGCCCTTCACGCTCCGTCCGGGGATTGCGTGGTCTTTCCATCGCGAGGCACTTCCATGGGGTGCCGATCCCTCTGTCCCGCTCGTCACCCCTGGAGGCCGGCTTCGAAGGAAGCAGGACCGCCGCATGCGCCCACCACTTGGACAGGCTGTCGGGGTGGATGGAGGGGTTCGGGGCCGGGTTGTACAGACGCCGGCCGCTGACGCCTCATTCCGTCACGGAATAAAGCATGGCAACGAACGAAAGTCAATATTCGTTCTCTTTGTGTGCCCGAGGCGCCGAAGGCATGGAGCTTCGGCGGAGGAGGATGCCAGGCGGGGTGTTGTCCCGGTCAGAGTATCTCGGTCGCGAAGGGCCTTGGCTATAGCGTTTTGCGATTTGACGGTATCGGCAAGAATCGCAAAGACGCGTTAAAACAAGGAGTTAGAGCAATGGGCGCTTGCGTGTAAACGCGCTTTGCTCTAGTCGGCACCGACCTTTGGCGCCGCCGTCGATTCCCGCACCACCAGATCCGTCTCGAACTCTCGGCGCTGAATGCCGCCGGTGTCTCCGAGAATCATCTCGACGGCGAGTTGGCCCATGTCGTGGATCGGCTGGACGATGGTGGTCAGAGGCGGTCGGAACTGGGCGCCTTCGGCGACGCCGTCGAAGCCGATGACCGAGACATCGCCGGGCACCGAGAGCCCGCGCTCCGCCAGCCAGGTGATGGCGGTGAAGGCGATGCGGTCGGACATGCAGAGCAGCGCAGTGGGCGGATCGGCGACTGCGAAGATCTGTCCGAGACCTTCGCGAAGAGCCTCCTCATGCTCGCTCTGGGTCTCCAGGATAGGGATGCCGGCGGTGTCGACGCCGAAACCCGCGAGCACGTCGAAATAGCCGGCCACGCGGTCGCGCGAAGTCGAGTAGATGCCGGCCTGGACATCCGCCAGGGTCACGAAGCCGTAATGTTCGTCCGTGAGAGGTGTGGCGAGGATGGCGAATTTGCGGTGGCCGAGGCTCGCCAGATGCCGGGCTGCCAGACGGGCGCCGGCGAAATTGTCGACGCCGATGGCCGAAATCGTTTCGTCCTTGGTACCCAGATGCAATGTCACGAAAGGCAGTTGCCGCTCGCGCGTAAGCTCGACCAGCCGCGGACCCTCGTCGATGCAGAAAAGGATGAACCCGTCGACCAGGGCGCTCTGTACGTTCCAGGCGAGCCTCTGCTCGTTCATGGCCGAGACCAGTGCGATGCCGGCACCATGGGCGTCGCAAGCCTGCGAAATCGCGGCCATCATGGCGCGTGCATAGGGATCCTCGAAGAAATAGGAGAGGGGCTCCGCCGTCACCAGCCCGATGGCGTTGACCTTGCCGGCCCGCAGCAGCCTGCCTTTGGGGTCGGGACCACGATAGCCGAGGGAGCGCGCCACGTCCTCCACGCGCTCTCGCACCTCCTCGCGCACCAGATGGGGCCGGTTGAAGACATTCGACGCGGTGCCCTGCGACACTCCGGCCGCCTTGGCGATGTCCACGAGACGTACGACCTTCTCCAAAATCCGTTCTCCGCCGCTTGCAGGGGTACGATAGCTCTGGCTTTGGATCGATTCAATTTTCTTGACAGTGATAATTTCAAGCTATAGTTTTGAATCGATTCAAAGACAGATTGTGTGCCCAACTTGGATGTTGAGTTTATTTGGCAGCCTACTTTGAATCGATTCAAAATCTTTAACACAAGGAGCCGGCCATGATTCCCGCCAGCTATTTTTTCAAGAACGCTCAATGCCGCCAGTGGGAACAACCCGAACTGCCGGAGGGAGTTCCCGCCGAGGTCGTCCAGAGCGGTGAGCAGGGCTGGCTTCGCAGCCTTGCTGCAGCCTTCCGTGGCTACGCCATCGGCAGGCAGTCGAAGGAAAGTAACTCCTGCTCGCGTCAAGTCTGGACACTGCGCGGCTGAACGGATTGCCATTGCTGGTCGATCAGCAGGATTGGCGGCTTGCCAGGCCGTTTCTTATCGATGGGCGCCTATATCCCTTTCCTCTCAAAGGCGGCCGAGCAATTCCATCTTCTTCGTGGCGAATTCCTCGTTCGTGAGGATGCCTCTCTCCCGCAGCGCGGCCAGGCCTTCGATCGTCTTCAGGATCTCCTCCGCGCTTGAGATCCCCATTCGTGTCGCCGCCGCAACCGAGGGTGGCGGCTCGGCCGACGCGGCTGGCGAGGGTGCCGTTGCCCGGGACGGGCTTTCGGCGGGGACCGAAAGATCCGGCTTCCTGTTCGTATCGGCCTGCTCGTCTCCCGGCTCGACCAGAGGCAGGTCGGCGACCTTCACAAGGCCGAACTGACTCGTGAACGACAGCGATTGATCACCACTCTGCTGCTGGGAAAAGCCATGCAGACTGTGGTTGCCCGTATCGTAGACCCTGACATGGCCGCCTTCGAGAATGGCAAGCCGACGGCGGTCGGGGAAGAAGGCGTAGCGCATGTCATTCTGGGCGCCGGAGGACGAGGGATGGCCGAGGTCGGCCGGCCACCACTGGCCGCTTGCCGCTCTCCCCTCGACGAACAGGCTGACGCCGGCTTCGGTCCGGCCTTGAAACTGAGGACCTTTGGGCGGAGCCCACAGGGATGGCTGGCTCTGAACGAGAGCGGCGAGTTCATTGCACAGGGCATCGACGCGGTATTTCAGGCCCTGGTTGAACATGTCGCCCACCATGATCATGCCACCCTGCGACCATTGCCCCATGCCGCCGAGATCGGGATGATTGAACTGGGCCTGGTAGCCGTTTCCCCTGACGAGCGCATCCAGAAGCACGAGCACGGCCTCCGTGCTGATAGCGTGGCGGCTGGCGATCTCGTCCATGAGACGGCGGCCCTCGGGGGTGAGGTTCTGCATGAGGAGGCTTCCTGCCTGTTGCGGATGGCGACGTGCGAATGCCGCTTATCTTCCTATATGGGTCGCGCTGCGAAGGTAAGCGTGTTGATGGCATCCCGCTTGTTCCATCAGGCTCCAATGCGCTTCTGCCGGGGAACGATTTTGGCCCTCAATCGTTTCATCCAGGAGATGTGAGTGGCATTTTTGCTGTTTTCTGCCACTTCATCATCGGCCGAAGGAGAACAGCGGCAGGCCGGTGAACACTCGTTCCGAACTGCGACATTCAAGGAAATGGAAGGCCGGGATCTAAATGGATCCCGGCCTCTCTTGATGGTACCGGCGACGCCACATCTGGTGGAGGAGTCGGTGCCAGTTCTGGACGGACCAGTCCTTATTGACTTGCCGCCTCTGAGGCGAACTTGAAGTCAGGTGCAGACTGGAGTTGCGCCTTCGTCATCGCCAGCATGCCTCGATAAGGATAATCCTGTACTTGGTTCTGAGGTGCCGGGGCGGGGGCGGGCATCGGGGTGGTTGGCCCCGCGCCACCAGCCGGTGGTGCGGCTGGCGGATCCAGCTGTGGCGGCGCCGGTGGCGTGTCTACCCAGGATATGGCGGTGTAGGGCAGGGCGACATTCTTCTGTCCGATCCCCAGGAAGCCGCCGACACCGATGACCACGCCGATGATCGAGCCCTTCTTGTCCACGAGCAGTTCGTTGACCTTGCCGATGTTCTCGTCCTGCGGATTATAGATCTTGACGCCGACAAGCTCGCTCGCCCGATACTGGCCGGGGTCAGCCTTGGTGATGAAGGTCGCAGCGGCCGGGGCAGGTGTCGCCTGCGGATGCTGCGTCGTCTGCGGTTGGTTCGCCTGTTGTGCTTGTGCCATGGCGGGCACCGCCAGCATCGCAGCGAGCGCAAGAGCATAGGTTACTGTCTTGTAGGCCATGAAAACCTCCTCTCATGAGCCAGTCCCGCCATAAAAACGTGCGGAAAAGCGGGATGTTCCTGATTTCTGCCGCTTCGGGTGGCGGCGAGTGCCGCTTTCCCGTATAGGCGCGGGACCCTTGAAGGAGAAAACCGCGTGCCCCGCACTTGGCTCGATGGCGCTATTTCCAGGATCGAGGCGGATTTCGCCCGTTCCGCCGACACCCATCTCGTCAGCCTGCCGATCGGCGGGGAGATCGACCTCTTCTTCAAGGACGAGACCACCCATCCCAGCGGCAGCCTGAAACACCGGCTGGCGCGTTCGCTCTTCCTCTATGCCCTGTGCAATGGGTGGGTGCATGAGGGCACCACCATCATCGAGGCGTCGTCCGGCTCTACGGCGATCAGCGAGGCCTATTTCGCCCGCCTGCTCGGCCTGCCCTTCATCGCCGTGGTGCCGCGCTCCACCTCCGTCGAAAAGCGGGCGCAGATCGAGTTCTATGGCGGCCGGCTGCATCTGGTCGACAGCGCCGATGCGGTCTACGAGGCCTCGCACCAGCTTGCCCGCGAGACCAACGGCCATTTCATGGACCAGTTCACCTTCGCCGAGCGGGCGACCGACTGGCGCGGCAACAACAATATCGGCGAGTCCGTCTTCAACCAGATGGCGCGCGAAAGGCACCCGATCCCGGCCTGGATCGTGGTCGGCGCCGGCACGGGCGGCACCTCGGCAACCTTCGGGCGCTTCGTGCGCTATCGCCGCCATGCCACGAAGATCGCCGTGGCGGATCCCGAGAATTCGGTGTTCACGCCTTATCACGCCAGCGGCGACCGTAGCCTTGTCGCGGCTGTCGGTAGCCGCATCGAGGGCATCGGACGCCCGCGCGTCGAGCCCTCCTTCATCCGTGACGTGGTCGACGAGATGATACCGGTCGAGGATCTCGATTCCATCGCCGCCATGCGCGTGCTCTCGCAGCTGCTGGGACGGCGGGTCGGCCCCTCCACGGGTACCAACTTCATCGGCGTGCTGGCTCTGCGCCGCCGCATCATCGAGGCAGGGGAGGCGGGCTCCATCGTCTCGCTGATCTGCGATTCCGGCGAGCGCTATGCCGATCTGTTCGATGACGGCTGCGTCGCCGATCGCTTCGGCGAGGGGCTGGCGGAGAGGATCGGAGCAGTGAGGGCGCAAATCCGGTCCTGATGAGAGCTGGCTTTATGGCGAGCGTGGGATATTCACCAATCCAGTTCCCTACGCGTTAATTCCGGCCCTCACAGCGCTTTGAAAGGTTCCTCCGCGGCGAAAAAATGGGCGAAATGTCGGCAAGCTTCGTCAGCAATGTGCGCAAACAGAACAGCGCGACAAGGCGTTGGTCACTAGCATTTGCCCAACAGCGGAGCAAAAGTTCAGCGCAAGCATCCGCGGAACAGATCTTTTCGGGGAACTTCGATCTTGGCCTACTGTGCATACCAGACGCGGAGCGGGAATGACGTCGGAGTGTCAGTGCTCGATCTGACCGACCTGCACCGTGCCTATATGTCATCGATCCGCCGGCACCAACAGCTTCTCGCCAAGCTGCACGAGACGCTGTCACAGCTCGGCGTCGCCGTCGAGAGTTCTCCTCTCGATCCGCAAGAGCGTGACGCGCTTTTGGCGGGGATCGGTGATCAAATTCATCTCGCCCGAGGCATCATCGCCAGCATCGACGGAGCGTTGACCTTCTCGGCTTTGACCCGCCCTGCGATCTCCAACTGATTAAATCTTAGGGTGGCCAGTACCCGCCACGCGCCTACGTCGTCGTAGGCGGGGGGCGCTTCCGAAAAAGTATTTCCGTGGTCACCCTCATAGACGCGCCCACCGGCGCTCCCAGTTTGGTGAACTTTTCCGTGTGAAATTGGTTCGTCCGCCTTTCTTGCCAACCAGGGCAGTGGCAGCTATCATCGTCACAGCTAAACGTTTAGCTAAACGTTTAATCAATCGTGCTGTTAAGATCCGAGAGTGATCCAGTCACCAACGATCGGAGGAAAGCGATGTATACCAAGCAGGCCTTGCGCGAACTCGGCGTCACAGGGGCGGAATTCAGCGAGGAGCAGAGGCGTTCCCTCGACGACAACGGCTACTTCGTCGTCACCGATGTGTTCTCGCCCGAGGAGTGCCGGCAGATGGCGGAGGAGTTCGATGCTCTCCATCGCAAGGAAGGCGAGCGGGGCGGGCATGAGGTGCATGTCGAACCCGGTGCGCCGCGTGTCTCAAATCTCTTCAACAAGACCGCCGTCTATGATCGTTGCCTGGAGATCAAGCCGCTGCTGGCCGCCTCCCACTATCTTCTCGGCGAGTTCAAGCTGCATGGGGCCAATCTGCGCGACCCCCTGGCCGGCAAGGGCCATCAGGATCTCCATGTCGACGTGCCCAAGATCTTCCCGGACGATTGGTGGGTGCTGAATGCCATCGTCACCTTCGACGACATGAAGGCTGACAACGGACCGACCCGCATCGTGCCGGGCTCCCACAAATGGCATCCGATCAATGTGCCGCACGTCAATCAGGGTGATTGGGAGCCTGCGCCGCTGACGCCCGAAGAGGAAGCGCGCACGCCGAAGGACCTCGCCGCGCCCTATCCGGGCGAGGTGCATGTCACCGCGCCGAAGGGCTCGGTGATCGTGGTCAATTCCTCGATGTGGCATGGCGGTACGGTGAACCGCAGTGGCGAGCGCCGTCGCGTGCTGCACCTGACCTATACCCGCCGCGACCTGCCTCAGCAGCTTCTTCAGCGCGAATATCTCACGCAGGACCTCTATGAGCGCATGAACCCCGCCCATCGCTTCCTGATGGATATCGAGCCATTGCCGGAGAACGCCTTCGCCCAGCGATCCGCCCGTAAGGCCGGTACCGGCACTGACGGGCATTGGTGGCGCTAAGGGGCGGATCCACGCAAGGCGCAGCCCGGGGGCAAGGCTGTCTGGATATGCGGGACAACCCCGCGTATGACAGGGATCTGCGCCTTACTCTCCAAGGTTGGCGGCTGCCTGCCGCCCCCGTTCTGCCTGATGAGCGTTCATGCCGACCCTTCGCGATGTCGCCCGCCTTGCCGGTGTTTCCACGGCCACCGTCTCCGCCACGCTCAGCGGTGCGGCCTTTGTCAGCGAGGCGCTCCAGGCGCGGGTGCGCGAGGCGGTCGACAGGCTCGGCTATTCTCCGCATGGCATCGCTCGTAGCCTGAAGAGCGGGTCTTCCCGTCTCGTCGGCCTCGTGATCCCCGATGTCACCAATCCCTTCTTCACCAACCTCGTCCATGGCGTCGAACAGCTGACCCGCCAGGACGGCTATTCGATGTTGCTGTGCGACACCGGCTTCGATGTCGCCCGCGAGCGGGAAATGCTCTCCCTGATGCGCATGCAGCGTGTCGACGGCATCGTGCTCTGCCCGGCCGGCGACATCCAGGATTACCGCGAGGTCTTCGCCATCGGCCGCGGCACTCCGATCGTGTTGGTCGACAGCGCACCGCTCGGCGCAAGCGTCGATTGCGTGGTGATCGATAATTTCGCCGCTGCCTTCGAAGCGACATCGCATCTAATCGATCTCGGACACCGGCATATCGCCGCCGTCGCCGGGCCACGGCAGGGGCTTTCGAGCATCGAGCGCACGCGCGGCTTCCTCGCGGCGCTGGAGGCGCGCGGCGTACCGCTCCGGCCTGATAACATCGTCCATGCCGACTTCCATGAGGAGGGGGCCTATGACGCTGTGGCCGCGCTCATCGAGAGGCCGCAGCGGGCCACGGCCCTTTTCGTCGCCAACAACCAGATGCTGGTCGGCGTGATGCGGCGCCTGCACGACGCCGGTCTGTCGGTCCCGCAGGACATCTCCGTGGCCGCCATCGATGATTTCCCCTGGGCGAGCGCCTTCAGGCCTGCTCTCACCACGATGCGCCAGCCGGTGGAGGAACTGGCTGCCCAGGCCGTCGAGCGCCTGCGCGCCCGCATGGCGGGTGATGTCTCCGATCCCCGGCGCATCGAGCTCGCCGCCAACCTGATCGTGCGGGACTCGGTTGCCAGGATCGCGTCCGGCTGAGACGGTATTTCCTTTGTCACCCGTTCGCCGTAAATCCTGAGCACCAACTCCGGAGTTCATCATGGCTGGCCCTTCCGCCGATCCGCTGCGCCCCCGTCCGACCGACAATGCCGTATTCCGCAAGGAGGTGCTGGGCGGCGCCACCGAGCCGACCTATGGCGGCGTGCTCTCCTTCATGCGCCGGCGTTTCCAGCGTGATCTCACCGGCATCGACGTAGCGGTCTGGGGCATCCCCTTCGATGCCGCCGTCTCCAACCGGCCAGGCGCCCGCTTCGGACCGCAAGGCGTGCGTCGCGCCTCGGCGATCTTCGATGGTGATCCGCAATATCCCTTCCACGCCGATCCGTTCGAGCATCTGGCCGTGGTCGACTATGGCGACTGCTCCTTCGATTATGCACGCCACAGCGAGATCCCGGCCTGCATCGAGGCGCAGGCCCGCGACATCATCGACACCGGCACGATGCTGTGCTCGATCGGCGGCGATCACTATGTCACCTGGCCGCTGCTCAAGGCCCACGCTGCCAGACACGGGCCGATGGCGCTGGTGCATTTCGATGCCCATCAGGACACCTGGTACGACGATGAGGGCCGCATCGACCACGGCTCCTTTGTCGCCCGTGCCGTGAAGGACGGCATCGTCCTGCCCGAGCGCTCCATACAGATCGGCATCCGCACCCATGCACCCGACGATTGCGCCATCAAGATCCTTTATGGCGAGGATCTGGAGACGCTGACGGTCAATCAGATCGTGGATAAGGTTCGCGAGCGCGTGGGCGATGCCAAGACCTATATCACCTTCGATATCGATTGCCTCGACCCGGCCTATGCGCCCGGCACCGGTACGCCCGTCGCGGGCGGCCCGTCCTCCCGCCAGGCCCTGATGATCCTGCGCCGCCTCGGCTTCCTCGACATCGTCGGCTGCGATCTCGTCGAGGTGGCGCCCGCCTATGACCATGCCGACATCACCTCGATTGCGGGTGCAACTGTGGTTCAGCACTATCTGGGCTTGATTGCCGAGCGGAAGCAGGGCAAAGCCCAACGATGAACAAGACGCCGATGAGCAAGACACAACAGAATTCACTGACCTATGCCGATGCCGGTGTCGACATCGATGCCGGCAATGCCATGGTCGATGCCATCAAGCCGCTGGTGCGCGCGACCCGCCGCATCGGCGCCGATGCAGAGATCGGCGGTTTCGGCGGGCTGTTCGACCTCAAGGCCTGCGGTTTCAAGGATCCCGTGCTGGTGGCGGCCAATGATGGCGTCGGCACCAAGCTCAAGGTGGCGATCGAGACTGGTATCCACGACACGGTGGGCATCGATCTCGTGGCGATGTCGGTCAACGATCTCGTCGTGCAGGGCGCCGAGCCTTTGTTCTTCCTCGATTATTTCGCCACCGGCAAGCTCGTGCCAGGGCAGGGCGTTGCCATTGTCAAGGGCATCGCCGAAGGCTGCAAGGATGCCGGCTGCGCCCTGATCGGCGGCGAGACGGCTGAGATGCCCGGCATGTATGCGGATGGCGACTATGACCTCGCAGGTTTTGCCGTCGGCGCCGTCGAACGCGACGCCATCCTGCCGCGCGGCAGTACCACCGAAGGTGACGTGATCCTGGGTCTGGCTTCCTCCGGCGTGCATTCCAACGGCTATTCGCTGGTGCGCAAGATCGTCTCGCTCTCGGGGCTCGCCTGGGACGCTCCGGCGCCCTTCGCGGAAGGCAAGACGCTGGGCGAGGCACTGCTGACGCCGACGCGGATCTATGTGAAGCCGCTGCTCCAGGCGCTCAAAGCCACTGGAAGTGCCATCAAGGCGCTCGCTCACATCACAGGCGGCGGCTTCCCCGACAATATCCCGCGGGTGCTGCCCGAGGGCATCGGCGCCTCGATCGACCTCGCCGCCATCAAGCCGCCTTCGGTGTTCGGCTGGCTATCGCGCGCCGGGGGTGTCGAGGAGCGCGAGATGCTGCGCACCTTCAATTGCGGTGTCGGCATGATCGTGGTCACCTCGGCTGACGATGCCGAGGCGACGGAGAAAGCCCTCGCCGAAGCCGGCCTGCCGCCGATCCGGCTCGGCTCGGTGGTGCGCCAGGAGGGGACCGAGCGCGTCACCTATCGAGGCACGCTCGCACTATGAAGGGCCGCAAGCGGGTCGCCATCCTGATCTCCGGGCGCGGTTCCAACATGGCCGCCTTGATCGAGGCTGCGAGGGACCCATCGTATCCGGCTGAAATCGTTGCGGTTATTTCCAACCGTCCCGGTGCGCCAGGCCTTGCGCGAGCGCGCGAAGCGGGCCTCGTCGCGGAGGCGATCGACCATAAGGCCTTCGCCAGCCGGTCGGATTTCGAGGCGGCGCTCGAAGCACGATTGGAAGCCCATGTCGTGGATCTCGTGGTGCTCGCCGGCTTCATGCGGCTGATGACGGCGGCCTTTGTCGAAAGCTGGGCTGGCCGGATGATCAACATCCATCCCGCCTTGTTGCCGGCCTTTCCGGGGCTGGCCACGCATGAGCGCGCGCTGGAGGCGGGCGTCCGGCTGCATGGCTGCACGGTGCACTATGTTACGCCGGGTATGGACGAGGGGCCGATCATCGCCCAGGCTGCGGTACCCGTCCTTGCCGGCGATACGGCTGCAGAACTTGCCGCCCGGGTGCTGCACGCCGAACATAAGCTCTACCCGGCGGCCTTGGCGCGCGTGGCGCGTGGCGAGGCGCCGATCGTCGGCGAGAGGGTGGAGATCGCCTCGGGCGATCTTCTCATGAAACCATAGGGGCGTGTCATCTGCGTGTGCGTCCCTGATCTTATGAAAGAGGCCATCAGCCGATTTTCGGGGGGAAAGCATGCCGATCTTGAGCGGATATCATTTTGGCAAGGGCAGGGCGTTTGGCGCCTTCACAGCCTCCCTTGGCCTCGGCGCCCTGTTGGGATTTGCCGGCGCCGCAGCGGTCTCGGCCGAGCCAGCGACGGCCGACGGCGCCCGCAAGCTCACTGAAGTCTTTCAGGCCTATGTCGGCATCGAACCTTTCGCCAAGGGATTTCTGGCCATCGCGCCGCATGGCGAGAGCTACGACCTCGCCATTTCATTCGACAGCGGTAAGCTCGACATGCCGGAGGCGGAGGGCATCACGCGGCTCCAACGCTATGTCGTGCATTTGACGCCTAAGCCTGACGGCACCTGGGCGGTCAATACCGATCCTGGCCCGATCGCCATCTCCTGGACCGGCGCCGACCCCGATCAAAACCAGAAGTTCGATCTGAAATTTGCAGACTGCGCCAGCAAGGGCGTCTTCGATCCCAAGCTGATGGCCTTCCCGACCTTTTCGTCGAAATGCGCCAGCGCCGCCCTTACGGTGCGCGCGCCGGACGGCGATCTCGACCTCACGAGCGGGGAACTGAGCTCGCAGGGCACCGCCAAGGCCGGTGCGACCGGCGGCGTCGATCTCACCTCCGACCTGCGGTTGGCGATCATGAACGGCAAGTTCGTCGACAAGAAATCCCCGGGCGAGCCGCTCCCCATTACCTTCCGGTTCGGCGGAATGCACCAGGCGATCGCTGCCACCGGTGTCCGCACGATCGCAGTAGCGGATCTGATCACTTTCGTGCGCGACAATGCGGCGCGCAACCGCTTCGATCTTCCGCAGGATGAGCTGAAGGCGAAGCTGCGGACTGCCCTGCCGCTGTGGGAGGATCTCGCCAGCAACGCCGGCCTTGACGATGGTGTGGTCGAACTCCCCACCGGCGCGGTCAGAATTGCCCATTTCGAGGAGAAGCAGGCCCTGACCGGTGTGGTCAACGACGCCCGCTATGCCGATGCCCTCAGCTACTCAGGCCTGGAAATCCCGCCTGCGGTGGTACCGGAATGGGCGCGCGCGCTCGTTCCTACCCAGGCGAGTTACGACACCAAGCTCTCTTTCTCCGGCCTCGATGGCATGGCCGATGCACTCATCCGCGGCCTCGACCTGACGAAGGACCCACCCCTCAGCAAGATGGCGGGCGTGGCGCTGCTCACGCGCTTCTTTAGCGGCCAGCCGCGCTACGACCTCTCCCTAAACGCGACGGCGCAGGCCTACACGGTCAAGGGGCAGGGCCAGGCTTCGATCAATCCTGAGCCGCAGGCCCATATTGCGGTATCCGCAACCGGGTTCGACGCCGTTGTCGATGCGCTGAAGAAATCGGGCGATCCCGATATGCAGAACGGCCTGATGGGTCTTGCCTTCATCAAGGGGTTGGCCAAGACCGGACCAGACGGGCAGATGATCTGGAATGTCTCCTACGACATGGTCACCAACAAGGTCTGGGTCAACGACCAGGGCTTTGCGCTGCCGGAGCCACAATAGGGCATCGAAGCACTGCTCGCGCCAGCGGGCGGTTGGTGACGAGTGACGCTTGGAAGCGGCATTTCCGTATGCTGCCTTGTGCACGCGTGCCTGGGGATATCGATAGGCCCAGCCCCAGGCCTGGATCTGACGACGCGGAACTATAGTCTTGTCGAGAGAAAGCATGCCTGTTTCGAGCCGCCTTCGCCAGCTCCCAATATTGGGTGTCATGGGGCTGATGCTAGGAAGCTTGGCACTGACATGGGCTGCCGCGCCGGCCGCGGGCGCTGCAGAGGGGACAGCCGAGGGAGCACGTGACCTGCAGGCGTCAATCGAGCGGTATTTTGGCCAGGAAACCTTCGAGAAAGGCATCCTCACCATCGCGCCGCGTGGCGATGGTTATGATTTCGTGTTTCACCGCAACCGGATCGCCGCAAAGCAGCCCGACCTTTCGGCCCCGGATCTTCCGATGACCTTCCATGTCGTTCCGGAGGCTGACGACACCTATGCTTTCACATCCGAAGGCGATCCTTTCGCCGGCTCCAGCAGGGGAGGAGGCGCCATTCCGCCTCTCCAGAATTGTCAGGCTCACGGCGTTTTCGATGCCAAGGCCCGCTATTTCGCTTCACTGGATGCTGGCTGCGACAGGATCGCTATCAGCGGGCAGCTTGAGAACGAACCGTTTTCGGTGGGTGCGGGCAAGATCTCGTTCCACATGAGCGGCAAGCCGGCCGCGAACGGGGCCTCCGATATCGATATGGCCTTTGACGTGCCCGATCTCGTCACCGTAGTCCCCAACAAGGACACGCCCGATCCGAAGGACTTCAGTCGCATCACCGTCGGACGCATTCATTACGGTATCCACCTCGATGCCGTGTACTATGCCGCGCTTTTTGATGTCTACCGCTTTGCCCTCAGCCTGGACACGATCGCGAAAGCCCAGGCAGCCGATCGCGAGTTGCGGGACAGGTTCAAGGCGGTCCTGCCGGTGTGGAGGGGGCTCCAGGTTGAAGTCGCCTACGACTCGGTACGCGTCGAATCGACCGGGGTCACCGTCCTGCTCGACCACTACGGCGAGAAGCACAATCTCTCCGGCATAGTCAAAGACGGCCATTACAGCCTCGATGTCACGCTCGCTGGCTTTTCCCTCGCCGCCAGCCGGAAGCCGCTACCCGCCGGCATCCTGCCCTCTGGGCTGGAGTTGAGGTTCGATGTCGCCAGTGTCGATCTCGAGCGCATCGCCAGCGCCACGCTCGACAATCCCGGCACTGCCGATGCCGGATTGCAGAGCGCCCTGGTGGGGCTTCTCATCGACGGCAAGGCAGTTTTCAGCGCTGATGCCAGCGTGACGGCGTCTGACTATGCCGTGATCGGCAAGGCGCAGGCACCGATCACTCTGCGCATGCAGGGCACCGGCAGCTTCTCTGCGTCGGGCTACGACGCGATCTCAGCGGATGTCAGCCAGCTTAAGTCCGACGATGTCGCCGGCTATGCGCTCATCCTGGCTTTTCTCAAGGGGCTGGCCAGGGGTACGCCGGACGGGCGCCTCGCCTGGGATGTCGCGCTCGATCTCGCCGCCAGGAAGATCACGGTGAACGGTCAGGCCTTCGAGCTGCCCGAGAAAGGAAAAGGCGAGGAGTAGGGAGTGGAGGTTGAAGCCTGGGGTATGCTGATTTTCGGAGGTGAAAGCGCGCCAAACACGGAGTGTCGATCACCGATCGACAACTTCCATTTTCGCAAACACACGGTTTCCAAGAGTGTCGATCGGTGATCGACACTCCAAATTTGCCTCGCCCCGTGGCCAGGGCGAGGCATACTTGCAAAACCTCAGCCCAGTTTCGGTTCGAGAGCGACGGACCATAGCGCCGTGTCGGCGACGTCGCGCAGGGTGACCGTCATCACGCGGGTGTCGGCGGCGATGGCGACGTGGCCGAAGAACTGCAGGCCGGCGGCCGGGGAGAGGTTGGCCTGGCCGGCGTCCGGCGCCTTCACATATTTCAGCTCCGGGCCGAAGGTCATGTCGAGGTCGTTCGGCCCGAAGGTGCCGGCGTTGAGCGGGCCGGAGACGAATTCCCAGAACGGATCGAAGTCCTGGAACGCCGCCTTGTCGGGATTGTAGTAATGAGCCGCGGTGTAGTGGACATCGGCAGTCAGCCACACGGTGTTCTTCACGCCCGCGGCCTTGATGAAGCGCAGCAGGTCGGCGAATTCCAGTTCGCGGCCGAGGGGCTTGCCGCCGTTGTTGTTCGAGACGGCCTCGAACCCCTTCTTGTTGTCGGCATCGTTCCACACCACCAGCGAGAGCGGCATGTCGGCGGCGATCACCTTCCAGGTGGCCCGGGAGTTGGCAAGCTCGCGCTTGAGCCAGGCGAGCTGCTCGGCGCCAAGGAAGGCCGCTTCCCCTCCTTCGGTGGTCTGCAGATTGTCGCTGTTCGGGCCGCGATAGGTGCGCATGTCGAGCATGAACACATCGAGCAGCGGCCCATAGGCGATCTTGCGATAGACACGGCGGGGCTCGGCCATGGTGGTGGCGACAGGCATATATTCGTGGAAGGCCTGGGCGGCACGGGAGGCGATCAGCTCGATCGACTTCTCCTTGTAGCGGTCGTCATGCGAGAGGTCCTTGGAGGGCGACCAGTTGTTCATGACCTCATGGTCGTCCCACTGGGTGAAGACAGGGACCTGCCTGTAGAGCGACTGGAAGTTCGTATCCATGAGGTTGTATTTGTACTGGCCGCGGAATTCGTCGAGCGTTTCGGCGACCTTCGACTTCTCGGGCGTAACGATGTTCTTCCACATCGTGCCGTCCGGCAGCTTCACCTCGGACTTGAGCGGGCCGTCGGCATAGATGTTGTCGCCCGAATGGATGAAGAAGTCCGGATCATGCTTGAGGATGGAGGCATAGATCTTCATGCCGCCGGCATCGGCATTGATGCCCCAGCCCTGGCCGACCGTGTCGCCCGACCACACGAAGGAGACGTCGCGCAGGCCCGCTGGCGCCGAGCGGAGATGGCCGGCTACGAGCTCGCTCTCTACATTGACGTCGGCAAGGTTCTGGAAGCGGACGCGGTAGAAGATCTCCTGATCGAACGGCAAGCCCTCGGCGAGGATCTTGGCGGTATAGTCGGTCTCCGGCGTGGCGGCGACGGCCGGCAGGCGGTTCACACTCTTGAAGCTCTCGGTGGTCGACCATTCGAAGATGGCATTGGACGCGCGGTCGGTGCGTGACCAGAACACCGCGCGGCCGGCATAGACGTCGCCCGACTGCAAACCGCTTGTGACCACGGGGCGGTCAGCGGCGCGGGAGAGGCCCGGCATGGCGAAGCTGCCGGCGGCGCCCAGAAGACCGGTGGTGGCGCTGCTGGTCAGGAACCGGCGGCGGGACAGGGGTTTGTCAAAGATGCGCATGGTAACTCTCCCGATTCAAAGCGGGCGGAGTTTTGGACAGCCAGATGACAGCGGCATGTCTCCTTTTTGGAGCTTTTGTAAATTGTCCTCCGTGAAATTTACCAACCAGTGACGGTGGCGGTAGCGGGCTCCTGTTGCATAAAAATTTCACACACCAGCCGCGGAACGCTGTGGCATAGAAGAGCGGGGATCTTCACGCAGCGGATCAACTTGTATGACTTTATCGGATACTGACGACCGTCACCAGGTCGGCACGCGCGGAGTGATGCTGGCGACGGTCCTGGCGGGCTTCTTCCTGACTGCACCGGCTCATGCCGCCCCCGCGACGCCGGAAGGCGCGAAGGCCATCGCCGACAGTTTCGCGCATTATTACGGTCGGAAGCTGATCGACAAAGGCATTGCAACCGTTACGCCCAACGGCGACCATTACGACGTGACGTTCGCCATCGACAACGCCAAGTTGGGCCTGCCAGCCGACGGTCCGCAGTTCCAGTTCGCTCCTTTCACGATGCAGATGACGCAGAAGGGCGATGGCACTTACGCCTACACCGCAGACCAGTCGATCGACCTGACCTTCAAAGCGGCCAAGACGAAGGAGCCGCTCGAGTTCGCCGAGCATCTCAAGAGTTGCAGCGGCAACGGCGTGCTCGACCTCAAGCGCATGGTTTTCCTCACCCAGGCCATGACCTGTGAAAGTACAGTCCTCACCGTGCGTTCACCCGTCGAGGACATCGATGCCTCGATGGGCAAGCTCACGATTCAAGGGCACGCCAAACCTGGGGCCAGCGACGGGATCGACATCGGCGTCACAGGCGATCTGCAGGACTTCGTCGAAACCGTCACTGTGAAGGACCCGCGCAATCCTTCGCCACCGGTCGCCATCCGGGCCGACCGGGTGCATCAGGAAGCGACCGCCGCAGGCATTCGCAACACCCAACTTCTCGAGGCGCTGGCGTTCTTCGTTGATCATGACTTCACTGTCGATCAAAACGACCAGGCTGCAGCGCAGGCCAAGCTCAAGGCAATGCTCCCGCTCTGGCAAGATCTAAAGGGCGACATACGCTACGACAATGCCAGCGTCGGCACGCCCAAGGGTATCGTCAAGATCGCCTCGGTGGACAGTCAGGTCATCACGACCGGTGCGGTCAAAGATACGAATATCAACCAAAAAATCAGTTTCTCGGGCCTGGAATTGCCCGATGGAATGGTTCCGGACTGGGCTGGGCCACTGGTGCCCAGGAGCGCGACGCTCAACTTCAGGCTGACCGGGCTCGATCTCGACTTGGTGGCGAACAAACTGATCGAGGTCGTCGGTGCGTCTAAGGCGATGGAACAGCATGAGGCCATCAGGTCAGCCATTTTGGCTATTCTTTTTGGGTCTCAGGCGCATCTGTCCTTCGAACAAAGCCTCACCGCGCCCGCCTTCGATGTGAAGGGACAGGGTGAGTCCACTGTGTCACCGACCCAGCGGGGCAAGGCGACCGTCTCCGCCTCCAGTCTGGACGCTGTGATGGATGCCTTCACCAAGGGCGCCGCCAGCACGCCGAATGCCCAGCAGGGTGTGATGGGCGTGGCCTTCCTGAAGGGGCTTGCCAAGACCGGCCCGGATGGACGCCTCACCTGGGATATCGACTTCGACAGCGCGGCGAAGACGGTCACGGTGAACGGCCAGACCTTCGGACCGGGGGCCCGGAAGCCGTAAGCCTGGCGATATATGGCGGCGTGAAACGATCACGCCTCGATCCGCGTATCCAGGCCCACCTTTTCCCACGCGGCGAGATCGGCCAGCAGGGCTTCCGCATGGTCGCGCACGGCGGTAACGGCGTCCTCGCCGAGTTGGAGGCGCAGCGGCGTCTTCTCCGCCCTCAGGGCCACGTCGATGGCGGCTGCGGCTTTCAAGGGATCGCCGGGCTGGGTCTCGTGCATGCCGGTAGTAAACTCGCGCACGGACTTCAGGCCTTCTTCATAGGGCGCGAGCACCGGCATATGGCGCAGCGCGTTGCCGGCAAAGCCCGTGCGGAAGGCACCGGGCTCGACGATCATCACCTTGACGCCGAAGGGCGCCATCTCCAGCGCCATGGCCTCGGACAGGCCCTCCAGCGCGAATTTGCTGGCGGAATAGGCACCGTAGCCGCCATAGGAGAGCTGGCCGCCGAGGCTGGAGATATTGACGATGGCGCCGCTTCCCTGCCGCCGCAGCAGGGGCAGGGCAGCCTGCGTCACCGCGACCGCGCCGAAGAAATTGGTCTCCATCAAGGCACGCAGCTCCGCCTCCGGCGTCTCCTCGACCGCGCCCACGATACCATAGCCGGCGTTGTTGATCAGCACGTCGATGCGCCCGAAGCGGGCCCGTGCTTCCTCGATCGCTGCCGCAATGGAGGCCCTGTCGTTGACATCGAGGGCCGTGGCGAGGATCTGCGCCGGGGCCTCGGCCCGCAGCGCGGCGAGCTTCGCCGGCTCTCGCGCGGTTGCCACGATATTATAACCCTTCGAGAGGGCGTAACGCGCGAAGCTGAGGCCGAATCCGGAGGAGGCGCCGGTGATGAACCAGGTGGTGGACGACATGATGGTGCTCCGACTTTGGTCATGAGGACATGACGAAGGATCGCATCGCCGGCATAAAATGATAAGATCGCTCAGTTCGTATTGGTTATGCAATCTGGTGCATGAATGGATCGTGATCTCCTCATCCATCTGCCGGTGATCCTCGCCGTCGCCCGCTGCGGCGGGTTCGCGCCGGCGGCAGCCGATCTCGGCATGAGCCCTTCGGCCGTCAGCCACGCCGTGCGCGCCGTCGAGGACAGGCTGGACACGCCGCTCTTCGCCCGCACCACGCGCAGCGTCGCCATGACTGAGGCGGGCCGGGCCTTCATCGCCGACATCGGGCCGGCCTTCACCGAGATCGCGGAAGCGGTGGAACGGCTGCGCGCCGCGAGGGGCCGCGTCACAGGTGTGCTCCGCCTCAACGTGCCGCGCGTCGCCCTGCAGATCGCCATCACGCCGGTGCTGACGGAACTCGCCCGCCGCCATCCCGGCCTGGTGGTGGAGATCTTCAGCGACGACAGCCTCACCGATATCGTGGCGGGCGGTTTCGATGCTGGCGTGCGCCTCGGCGGCATGATCGCGCAGGATATGGTGGCCCTCCGCCTCACGCCTCCCTTCAAGGTGGCGCTGGTGGCTGGGCCTTCCTATGTCGAGACGCATGGCGTGCCGCAGGCGATTGGCGATCTCGCTGCCCATAACTGCATCGGCTTTCGCCTCCTCACCTCAGGCGGCCTCTATGCCTGGGAATTGCAGGAGGCAGGCGAGGATGTCGTCGTCAGCGTTGGTGGCAGCGTGCGGGTCACTGATCCAACCTATGCGAAAGAACTCGCCCTGGCAGGGACAGGCATTGCTTATGTCTTCGAACCCCTGGTGCGCCGAGAGTTGGAGGAGGGGCGCCTCCATTGGCTGCTGCCGGAAAACGCCATCGAGGAGCCCGGGCTGTTCCTCTATTATCCCCAGCGTACCTCGCGGGCACCCAAGCTGCGCGCCTTCATAGAGACTGTGCGGGACGTCCTGAGGACGGGATAGGCCTCCGGCCATTGGGGAAGGCGAAATTGGGGGCCGGCCGTCAGACCAGGCTCCCTCAGGTGGAGCCGAGGGCATCCGACGGGTCCGAAGACCCGCCCCCCGACTTTTCCAGCGCCTGCGTAAGATCCAGGATCAGATCTTCGGCATTCTCGATGCCGACGCTGAGGCGGATTGTGCTTTCGCTGACGCCGAGCCGGGCGCGCAATTCGGCTGGTACGCCGGAATGGGTGGTGGAGGCAGGGTGGCTCGCGAGCGATTCCGTGCCGCCCAGGCTGACCGCGAGCTTGAACACACGCAGGGCGTTCAGCATGCGGAAGGCTTCAGCCTGGCCACCCTTGATCTCCAGGCTGAAAGTGGAGCCGGCGCCTGTGCATTGCCGGTCGAACACGGCACGGGCAGGGCTGCCCTCGGGCAGATGATGCAACGCATGCACGGTCTCGACCTTCGGGTGGGCGGAAAGGAAATCAGCCACCTTGACGGCGTTGCGCGCTGCCGCCTGCATGCGCAACGACAGGGTTTCGAGCGAGCGGCCCAGCATCCAGCAGGTGTGCGGATCAAGCTGCGTGCCAATGGCGCTACGCAGTGCCCGGACGGGCTTCAGCAGTGCCTTGCTGCCGATCGCCGCACCTGCGATCAGGTCGCTGTGGCCGCCGATATATTTCGTGGCGGAGTAGACGACGATATCGACGCCATGGGCGAGCGGGCGCTGGAAGGCCGGGCCGAGCAGCGTGTTATCGCAAATGATCACCGGCCGCGCACCTTGCCGTCCGGCGATGTGATCGGCCACCTCGCCGATCAGCGCGAAGTCCACCAGCGTGTTGACGGGATTGGAGGGGGTCTCGATCAGGATGACGCCGACTCTGCCGCGGTTCACGGCGCGATCGGCCGCCTCGCCGATTTCCCTGGCATGGAGGCCATCGATGAAGCCCTCATGGCCGATGCCGAAATCGGCGAGCGTACGGGCGAGCAGCGTCTCCGTGCCGCCATAGAGAGGCTGGCTGTGCAGCACGACGTCACCGGGCCTGGCATAAGCCAGCAGAGCCATCGAAATCGCTGCCATGCCGGAGGAGAACAACAACGCCGCCTCGCCGCGTTCGAAAATTGCGAGGCGATCCTCTACGATCTCGGTGTTGGGATGGTTGAAGCGCGAATAGACCAGGCCGGCGCTGCTGCCCTCGGGCGGCGCGCGGCGGCCGGAGGTGTAGTCGAAGAAGTCGCGCCCGTCCTCGGCGGACTGGAACACGAAGGTCGAGGTCAGGAATACCGGCGGTTTCACCGAGCCTTCGGAGAGAGCGGGATCATAGCCGTAGCCGAGCATCAGCGTCTCGGGATGCAGCGGATGGTTGTTCAGTGTTGCCTTGTGGCTGCGATCGGTGGCCATGGGTCAGCCCTTCTTTTGTGGATGGATCGTTTCCTCGCGCTCTAGCATGACGATGAATTGCGCCAGCTTTCGTTCCCGCGTTTCGGGTTTCTTGGCATTGTGCAGGCGATGTAGGATCGCATAGCGGTTGGCGCCGCTGAGTGTTTGGAAGAAGCGGGCCGCGCTGGCGTTGCCGGCGAGGGCAACGGCGAGGTCCTCGGGGATCTCGGCCTTGCTCTGTGGAGCGTAGGCCTTCTCCCAGCGTCCATCCGCCTTGGCCTGCTCGATTTGCGCGAGCCCGGCCGCTCGCATGCGACCTTCCTCGACAAGAACGAGGGCGCGCTTACGATTGTTTTCCGACCAGATGCTTGCAGATTTGCGCGGTGTGAAGCGTGTGAGAAAATGATCCTCGTCGAAGCTTTCGATCTGGCCGTCGATCCAGCCATGGCAGAGGGCGACATCGATGGCATCCGGCTTGGAGACCGTGGGCGTCTTGCAGCCCTTCTTGGCGAATTTGACCCACAGGCCGGGGCTTTGCGCCGACTGAAAGGCAAGCCACTCCTCAAATTTCGCCGCTGTTGCGAACGCCAGGATCGGCAGGTCTGTCTTAGCTGGAACCAATGTGCGGCGTTCCCATCTTGAACCAGGCCCGGGCGATCTTGCCGCCTTCCACCTGGTAAATGGCGATCACATCGACTGTGCCCAGCCCTTGGGGAAAATTGCGAGTGACGATTTCGCGATCGACCACAAGGTTGTCGACGGACGTCCGGGCGATCAGTTCGCCATGCAGGTCGGGTTCCCCGAAGCGGACGAGATGACGGGCACGGATGTCGGCAGCGCCGGCTGCCAGCAGGGTTGAGGGATGCTCGAAGATCTCGGCGCCCTCGTGCCAGAAAGCCATAAAGGCTTCGATATCGCGAGCATTGTAGGCAGCAAGCTGGCCGGCGATCACGGCTTCGGTAGCGAGATTATCCATGATTGGTTCCTAGAAAGGCAGACCAAGTTCCGCTCGCTTCTTCTTCGTGAGACCGCGCGAGACGATGCGATGGGATTGGCAGAGATAATTTCGTAATTCGTCATCGCTCAGTCCGGGTCCGGCATAGTGCTGGATCCATTTCATGCCACGCGATGCAAGATAGGGAGCAGGTCGCAACCCGGGCTGTTCCTTGAGCACTTCGTAGGAGAGCTCGCTGACCTTGAAGCTGTAGCTTGGCTGATCGCTCTCCCAACCTCCGATGGCAAAGACTTTGCCTCCGACCTTCCAGACATGCGACCCGCCCCATTGGACGACATGACTCGTAGCCTGAAGCGTGCCGCAGAATGCGTTGAATTCCTCGTAGGTCATGTTCTTAGCAGCGATGGGAGCTAAGCTTCGAGCGCCTGAAGTTTGTGGATGGCGACCTTGTTGTCATGGAAAGCGCCACCGCCGACCGGGGCAGGGGCATCGGCGCCGGTCAGCGTGTTGATGCCCTTGCCGTCCTCGTATGCGGCGTTCGGCCAGATGGATTCGGCGATCAGCACGCCCTGGCGCAGGCCGGCGAAGACCTTGGCATGCAGCCTCACTTTGCCGCGCAGGCTGGAGAGCTCGACCTTGTCGCCCTCGCAGATGCCTCGTGCCGCCGCGTCTTCCGGATGGATCAGCACCGTCGGCCGTTCCTCCTTGGCCAGCGAGGTCGGTGTTTCCGTGAAACTGGAATTGAGGAAATTGCGTGCCGGGCTGGTGGTGAGGCGGAAGGGATAGGTTTCATCCGCCAGCTCGATTGAAGTCCAATGGTCGGGAAACTCCGGCATGTCATGCACCGGACCGAACTTGGCGGGCGAAGAATAGGGATTCTTCGGCCAGTTGGCCTTCAGGCGAAACTTGCCATCCGGCCAGCCGAATCCATCGAGGAAATGCGCTTTCTCGAAGGGCTGCTGCACGTCGAGCCAGCGCTTCTCCTCAAGTTCGGCCAAAGTGCCGTGACCGGACGCCTGCAGCGTGCGATCGATCAACTCTCGCGGCTCCAGGGAGAAGGCCGGATGCTCGGCGCCAACGCGTGTCGCGAGCGCGGTGATTACCTCGTTATTGTTGCGGCACTCGCCCGGCGGCTCGATCAGCTTCGGGCCCAGCAGGATGTGCTGCTGGCCGCCGGCCTGGTAGACGTCATCATGTTCGACGAACATGGTCGCCGGCAGGATGAGATCGGCCATCTTCGCCGTATCCGTCATTACCTGCTCATGCACCACGGTGAAGAGGTCGTCGCGGGCAAAGCCCCGCCTGACCAACGTCTGGTCTGGCGCGACGGATAGTGGGTTGGTGTTCTGGATCAGCAGCATCTTCACGGGCGGGCCGTTCCACAGCGCTTCCGCATCGCCGGTGAGGATGGGCCCGATGCGCGATTGGTCGAGCTGGCGCACCTTCGGATCTCGCGCGTCGAGGCCCTCGATCAGGCTTTTGCGCCAGCCGAACATGCCGGAATTGGAATGCAGCGCGCCGCCGCCCTCATGCTGCCAGGCGCCCATCACCACGGGGATGGCGCTGACAGCATGCATCGAGGCCGCGCCATTGCGTGAACGGGCGAAGCCGTAGCCGAGGCGGAAGAAGGTCTTCGGGCGCTCGCCCAGCAGCTTTGCGAGGGCCTCGATCTCGGCCACCGGCAGGCCTGTAATCCCCGAAGCCCATTCGGGCGTGCGGGTGGCAAGATGGGCTTCGAATTCACGGGGATGATCCGCGAATTTCTCGAGATAGGGCCAGTCGGCATAACCGTCTCGGAAGAGCACATGCATGAGGGCGCAGGCGAGCGCGCCGTCCGTGCCGGGCTTGAGGATGACCTTGACGTCGGCCTGCTGCATGGTGGCGTTGTCATAGACATCCACGGCCACGATCTTCGTGCCGCGCTTCTTGCGGGCGCTGGCAGCATGGGTCATGACATTGATCTGCGTCACCACAGCATTGGTGCCCCACAGCACGATGCAGTCCGACTGCGCCATTTCGCGCGGATCGGCGCCTGCCATGCGGCCGTGTCCGGCGAGGTAGCCGGCCCAGGACAGCGAGGTGCAGATGGTGGAGTACTGGCCCGAATAGCGCTTCACATTGCGCAGTCGGTTGATGCCGTCGCGCATGACCAGGCCCATGGTGCCGGCATAGTAGTAGGGCCAGACGCTTTCGGCGCCGAAATCGCGCTCCGCTGCCAGCATGGCCTGCGCCGTGCGGTCCAGCGCTTCGTCCCAGCCGATCCGCTTGTATTGGCCCGACCCCTTGGGGCCGGTGCGCATCAAAGGATGCAGCAGGCGGTCCTTGTGGTGTACGCGCTCCGCATAGCGCGCGACCTTGGCGCAGATCACGCCCTTGGTGAAACTGTTGTCTGCAGCGCCGTAGACGCGACCGATCGTGTTGCGGTCGAGCACCTCCACCTCCAGCGCGCAGGTCGAGGGACAATCATGCGGGCAGGCGGAGGCCCTGCGGATCGGGCCGAGCGGTCTGTTCATATCAAGCTCTTGATGTTGCGCGGCTAATTTACGGGCACGGGCCCGCGAACGCCAGTGCCACGTACGACTATCGCGAGAATTGATGGATCCATTCATGCAGCGAATGGCGGGAGGGCTGACGTTGGCACTCATATGCGGCAATGACAGTGGCCAAGTGGAGGCCGGCAGTGTCCGTATATGCCCCTGCTTGAGGATGGGGCGTCCCGACAGTCAGGCCGGCAGCGCTCTCGCGGCTTCCAGCACCTCGGCGACATGATTGGCGACGCGCACCTTCGACCAGACCTGTGCGATGACGCCTTTGGTGTCGATCAGCATCGTCGTGCGCTCGATGCCGAGATAGGTGCGTCCATACATGCTCTTCTCGCCCCACACGCCATAGGCGTTGAGCATGTCGAGCGTTTCGTCTGAGGCAATGGTGGTGCTGAGGCCATGCTTGGACACGAATTTCTGCTGCTTCCTGATCGGATCGTGCGACACACCGAGGAGCTCGGTGCCAGCAGCAGCGAATGCAGCCTTGGCGCCGGAGAAATCGACGGCCTCGCGCGTACAAGCCTCCGTATCCGCTTTCGGATAGAAGAAGACCACAAGCTTGCGGCCATGGAAATCGGCAAGGCTGACCGTGCCTCCATTGGCCGTCGGCAAGCAAAAGGCGGGGGCGGCTTGTCCGGCCTGGAGCGGTTGCATATGCCTTCCTTTCGACAAAATGGCGGGTGAGAGCACAATCGTGTATGGGTCATGACAGGCACGGTCCAGACCGTTTGTGCCCTCATGTTCACGCTTGAGTGTGCTCGTGGTCTGGGACAGCGGTTTGTCCAGCGTATCGGCGGTTGGCAAGGCTTCAGGAAAGTTGCGTCATTTCAAATGTTTGCGTCTCTATCTTGCTGCAGTTTCTCTTTAGCGGCCAAGTGAGATGAATGGTGAGGTGCCCCTCTCGCACTTGCGAGCGCGAAGGGGCGGGCGAAAGAGGCTGGCGAATCGTTGAGGCAAGAGAACGTCCAGAACGCGTTGCAGAAGCAGGTGCCGGAGGCTGAAAAGCCGGTGGATGAAGCTGCGGTCGTTGATCGTTCCGCGCCGGACCATGCCCACGCGATGGAAATGCCGCAGGAAAGCGCCGCCCGCGAAGAGCGCGTACGCTCGCTCATGCGCTCTGGGCGGCCCAGGCGAAGCTTCGGTACGATCGTGGTGCGGCGATGCGTCTCGCTGATGCTGAGCCTTGTACTGGTGCTCTGCGCCGGGGCGGGCCTGTTGTACTGGCGTCTTTCTGGCGAGCCGATGTCGATGCCCTTCATCACGCAGACCGTGCGCGATGCCATCGCCGCCAAGATGCCGCCGGGCTATCGGATAAACATCGCCAATGTCACGCTCGAGCGCCGCGACAGCGGCATGACGGCGACCATCAGTGGCGTGACCATCCTGGACAACACGGCCGAAGTCGCCTCTGCGCCGCGCATCGTAATTGGCCTCGACACGGCCTCATTGCTGGCCGGCACGGTCGCGCCACGCTCGATCGTGGTGGAGGGAGCGGCGGCGACGGCCTATGTCAGCCGTGACGGCAAGTTCACCTTGCGCCCAGGGGTGCAGACGGCCGAGCAGCCGGTGGGTGAGGCGCTTTCGCCGGTCGCCGTGATCAATGCACTCGATGCTGTCATTGCCTCCGCCGGCTCGGTGGATACGATCGAGCTCAAGGACGCTACGCTCGCCATCCACGACCAGGCGCTCGGCCATGACATCACCCACCGCAACATCGATCTCACCATCCGCCGCACGGCGATGGCGGGCGGGCTTTCGGTTGCGCTCGCCGCCGGGGGCGGCACCGTCAATGCCACCATCGCGGGTACCGGCGATGATCCTCGCACCATCGACGTCAAGGCCAGCAACCTCATCTTGAGGGAATTGGTCAGGACGTTCGCGCCAGGAGCCGAGGAAGTGGAGATAACCGCCTCCTTCGACGTTCTGGCGCGCGCGAGCATCGATGCGGACGGCACGCTGGAGATGGCGCAGGCCGACGTCACCAGCAAAGGAGGTGTGTGGACGCTCGATCCGAAGGCGGACCCCTTCGTCTATGACAGCGCTGGGATCAGCCTCCACTGGGACAAGCAGGCGCGCCTCGTCCGGCTCGACAGTGCCATGGTCAAGGCCGGCGAGGGCATCATCGATTTCAAGGGCACGATTGCCCCGCCGTCGGCCGAGGGCGCGCAGGTGTGGACCTACCACCTGGCCGCGCCCAATGTCCTGCTTGCAGGCCGCCGCGCCGAGCAGCCGCCTCTCAAGGTCGATCTTATCAGTGCCGAGGGACATTACGATCCCGCGACCAACCGCCTCAGCCTCGACAAGGGCGGAGCGGTGGGCCCCACCATCGCCATGGATTTCACCGGCAACGTCGTCTTCGGCGGGAAGACGCCGGCCATCGGGCTGCAGCTGAATGCCAAGGCCTTGCCCGCCGTGGCCATGACGCGCGTCTGGCCGGTCTTTGCATTGCCTTTGGCCAAGGCCTGGATGGAAGACCACATCAAGGGTGGCGTGCTCGATGGTGCCAGCCTGACGCTCACAATTCCGCGCGACGCCTTGGTGGCCGTCAATGGCAAGACGCCGCCCTTGCCCGACGAGGCGATGCATGGCGAGGCCACGATCTCCCAGGGCAACGTGCAGGTTATCGATACGCTCCCTCCCGCCAGCGACGTCGAAGCCAAGGTTACCTTCAGCGGTCGCCGCCTCAATGTGGCCGTTGACAGCGCCAGTGTCGACACTGGTGACGGCGACGAACTCTCGATCGAGAAGGGGTCCTACACGATCCCGGATTTCGCGCCCAAGCCGCCCGAGCAGATCGTCAGCTTCTCGGTGAACGGTCCCTCGCGCGCGGTAGCCAAGCTCCTTACGCAGCCGCCTCTGTCGGATGCGGTCAAGGGCGTGGCGATCGATCCGAACGGGGTTGGTGGCACTGCCGACCTCGACGTCAAGCTCGACATGCCGCTTGAGGACCACCCTCAGCCGAGTGAAGTGCATTATTCGGTCACGGGCGGCGTGGAGGACATGTCGATGGACCATGTCTCCGGCGGCAAGCTCGAGAATGGCACCATGAAGCTGTCGATTGAACCCGGTCTGGTGCTGCTCACCGGCAAGGCGGTCTTTGGCGGCCTGCCGGCGACGATCGACATGCGCAAGGCCGCCGACCATGAAGCGCAGATGGCCCTCAACGTCACGCTCGACGATGCAACCCGCAAGAAGAAGGGGATCGATTTCGGCGATGCGCTGAGCGGTCCTATCGTGGCGGATATTCGTCCTACCGACAACGTCAGCGACCCGCGCTACGACATCGATCTCGACCTTACTGCCGCACGCATCAAGGACCTGTTGCCCGGCTGGCAGAAGCCGGCCGGCAAGCCCGCACGCGCCAGTTTCACCTGGGATCCCGCCGACCGGGGCGGGGGGGGGACGGTCGAGGATATCGTTGTCGACAACGGGCCCGTCTCGCTGCGCGGCAGCGTGGCGCTCACCGCGGACAACAAGCTGCGCAAGGCAGTAATGAGCACCATCCGCCTGTCGCCGGGGGACAATTTCCAAGGGTCGTTCGAACCGGCCGCCAATGGCTGGAAGGTCTATATCCGCGGCGACCAGCTCGACGCCCGCCCGCTACTCGCCTCGTTGCAGAAGCGTGCCAAGACCAGCAGTGCCAATGCCGGCCTCAGCGCTGATATCAAGATCGACAAGATCATCGGCTTCAACGACGAGACGCTCAGCAATTTCTCCCTCGCGCTTGAAAGCAAGGGCACCACCATCCGAAAGCTCGATCTCAAGGGCACCTCGGATAGCGGGGGGCAACTCACCGCCGACGTCAACACTGCCAGTGACGGCTCCAATGTCATAGATGCGCAGTCTACGGACGCCGGCGCCGTCATGCGCTTTCTGGACTACTACACCCATCTCAAGAGCGGCAGCCTCTCGGCCCGGGTGACACCGGTGATCGACAATATGCGCGGCAATCTGATCATGCGCGATTTTGCCGTCGAGAATGAGCCGGCACTGGGCCAATACCGCACGACCTTGAGGAACTCCGGCAAGGCCTCCGCGGATCTGGCCGTGAACAGCAATTCGGCCCAGTTCACCAGGCTGCAGCTCTCCTTCACGCGCACGGCGTCGCGAATCGGCATCCTGGACTCCGTGGTCTGGGGGCCAGATGTCGGCGTCAGCCTTTCCGGCGACATCGATTATGGTGCCGATCGCGTCGGCCTGATCGGCACCTTCGTGCCCGCCTATGCGCTCAACAACATCTTCGGCAAGATACCGATCCTCGGGGAGATCCTGGCGGGTGGCAAATATGGCGGCGTGTTCGCCATCAACTTCAAGGTCGCCGGCAAGGCCAGCGCGCCCGTGCTGACGGTGAATCCGCTATCCGCCATCGCCCCGGGCTTCCTGCGCAAGATTTTCGAGTTCCAGAAGCAGACGGACTGAGACTCTGGCGTTTTGCGATTTGACGGAAGTTGTCGAGCGCGACCGTCAGAACCGAAAGCGCAGCAGCCGGCCAACCTTGCCGAGCGCCGGGATGACCTGGAAGAGCCAGATGGCGGCGCGAGTGGCCTTCGTCATCCGGACGATCTGGCGGGGGTCGTAGCCTTCGGGCGAATAGGCGTGCAGGTCTTGCATCAGCTTGAGGCGCGGAATGGCCGTTTCGATGGTATGGGGGTCCTCGACACTCCAATGCAGCTGGGCGCCGGTGGCCCGCACGAAGGGCTGTTTGCGGATGATGCGCAGCCCCAGCCGGCTATAGGCATCGAAAGCAAGTTCCCCGCCTGGGAAATGCGCCGTGAGACGGTCGAGCAACGGCAGCGTGGCGTGAGCAGGCAGATAGGGCGTAACCCCCTCCGCCAGAATGAGGGCGGGATGGTCCCCCGGCACGCTTTCAAGCCAGCCGGACTCCGTCAGGGAAGTTCCGATCAGCCGATAGTCCTCACGCGCGGGATAGAGACGGCGTCGAAGGTCTATCACCTCGGGATAGTCGACATCAAACCAGCGCACGCCTGGTGGTGGATCGACGCGGAAGACCCGGCTGTCGAGCCCGCAACCAAGATGCAGCACAGTGCAACCGGGATGGAAAGCGAGGAACGCCCTGGTCCAGCGGTCCAGGATGTGGGCGCGCAGAGCCAGCGCAATCATGATGTCGCGGGTGACGTTCATCCGGCTGAAATCGTAATCGATACGATCGATTGCAGCCGCGGCGAAGCGATCATGCAGAATTGAGTCTGGCAGACGGCTTTCCTCGCCCTTGCCATAGAGCGTGATGAGAAGGGTCTGTTTCTCTCCGGTCAACGAGACTTTTTCGGCTGTCATGGCGGCACTCGGGATCAAGACTGCGCCGGCCGCCCCTGGCGCGGGACGCGGTCGAGCAAGGTGCCGGCCGCGGAGTCATACTCCCGAATTCGGTCGCTGCACCATGTTACATGAAGCCGTACAATGGAGAGCAATTGCATGTGCACAAGTGCATCCACAATGTGCGCAATCGCATAGATTGACTACCACCTCTCGCCTAGTGTCGTAGGGAAAGGGCCTACCTACCGATATCGTAAGATAATGCCAAATGCATACTGCGATTTTCTAATATCAGGATACCTAAGCGGGGCACGACGATATAATCTTTCGTCAGTAGCCCGTCTGCACCGGACTGCGTAGCGCCAGAACCGCGCTTGATATACGGGTATTTATGTACCGCGATGTGCGTTTTAGCACATCGCGAACATGTTGATTCGATTAAACCCTGTTCCATCAACGCAACAAAGTATATAGCGAGCGCCGCCGCACGATCAGCGCAGGCATATTGCTGATCTCACGGCGTTGCGCGGGAAGCGATGCCGGTGTTCTTGGCTCTTGATCCCGCCGTAAATGCATTCATCGAAAGTCTGGTTCTCCGCGGCGCGCGTGCTCGGTGAACTTACCGTGAGCAGTTGTTGCCAGTTGAGACTGACACCCGCGTGATGCTGCCTCGGCGGGGAAGTAGTGCGTAAAGAGGGCAAGAATAACTGGAGAGGGTTATGATTTTCGTCTGGCCAGTCCTCATGGCGGCGATCTTGGGGGTCTTCTGCGGCCTGTGGGCGCCGCTACTGCTTTTCATTTTATTGATTTTCGGAGTCGCGCTGGGCAGCGTGGTTTCGATGAGCATCGCCGGCTTTGGCATAGGATGGCTATTGCTTGAACTCTTTGCTGTGCTGACGGCGCTGGAGTTCGGCTATCTGATCGGACTTTTCCTGCGGATTGAGCGCGCGGAGCCCACAGTTTCGGGACGGCAGCGTCCGGTGCGGCCCGTGCCAGAAGCCACGCAGTTGCTGGTTCAAGACCGGACTGCCTGAAGCATTTAGCAATTCTTGGTGATTCAGTCCAAAGCTGGACCGCTTCAACCCTTCGAAAGCCGCCTGGCATTGGCACGTACGCGCCGCTGCGCGGGCTTGGCGGCGGCAACCGCAACCGCCATCATGCCGGCAGCGATATCTTCGGCATCGGCCTTGCCCATGGCGGCCCGCAGACTGAGATCCACCATCTGCCGGGAGGCCGCGAGCGTACCCTCCGCCATGGCTTCGAACTTCTCCATCACCATCCGGTTTGCCTCTTTGACGCTGTCTGGATGAGGCCAGAAGGTCAAGCTGGCCAGGATGGGCATGCGATGACTGATTGTAACGGCGCTGGCGTGATTGGCTTCGAGAGCGGAAGACACCGCCCTAAGAAACAAGGTCGAGAACGAGAGCATGATACCTCCGATTCTCGGGGAGTGTGGTCCCTTACGGCAGCAGGCGCAAGCCTGTCCTTTGCAGCGCCCACCGTGTTCTGTGTGGGCTGTCAGGCCCGGCGGCGCCAGGGCTTGAGCGCGTCGCTCTTGGTCTTGTCGGCCCCTGTCGGCTGATAGTGCTCGTGCGAGATCGGCACCTTGCCGGCCTCCAGAGCCGCCAGGGTGGGGGCGTTGGTGATATCGAGGACATCGAAGCCGCAGCGGATCATATAGGCGATGCGATCGAACAGGATGTCGCCGACGGCCCGCAATTCGCCCTTGAAGCTATAGCGCTCGCGGGCGATACGGGCGAGCGAGAAGGCACGGCCATCGCCGAATTTCGGGAAAGCGAGGGCGAGCAGGGGGAGGTTTGGCAGATCATCGGCCAGGAGTTCGATCTTGTCCGCCGGCTGCAGCACGACGCCGACCGGAGTGTTGCGGCTCGCCAGGGTGTCTTTCTCGGCCAGGAAACGTTTCAGCGACACAATTACTGCGCCATCCGGCAGAACATCTTCGTCGCCGACCGATGTGTAGCTGTTGGCCTCAAACTGGCCATTCTTCCAAAGGGCCACGAGAGCCTCCTCCATGCCTGCCTTCTTATAAGGCCAGGCTTTGCCAATAGATAGAAGATCCTGTTCAGATGCCGCTGCCGGACTTCTCTGGCGTGACATGGATGCCGCATTCGATCTTGCCCTTGCCGCGCCAGCGGCCGGCACGGGCATCCTCGCCCTCGGCCACCCGGCTGGTGCATGGCATGCAGCCGATAGAGGGATAGCCGTCGGCAACCAGCGGATGGGGCGGCAGGTCATATCTGTCGAGATAATCGGTCACGTCCTGCGAGGTCCAATCCGCCAGCGGGTTGACCTTGATGCGGCCGGACTCGGCTTCGAAGGGCCTGAGGGCTGCACGCGTCGCTGCCTGATGGCGCTTGCGGCCGGTAATCCAGGCCGAGAAGGGCTCAAGCGCCGTGTCGAGCGGATCGACCTTGCGGATCCAGCAGCACATGTCCGGATCGCGATAGGCGAGCAGCCGGTCGGGATCCTCCTGCTGCACCAGCGCGGCGCGGGGCTTGGCCGTGCGCAGATCGGTAAGGCCGAGCCGGCGGGCAAGCTCGTTGCGGTAGAGCAGGGTCTGGCTGAAGAGGCGCCCGGTGTCGAGGAAGATGACCGGTGTCGATCTGTCGATCTCCGCCACCATGTGGAGGAGGGCGGCGGATTCGGCGCCGAAGCTCGAAACCAGGGCAATGCGGCCGCCATAGAGCGACAGCGCCGCCTTCAGGATATCCTGGGCGCCGGCATCATGATATTGCGCCGCCAGCGCGATGGCCTGCGCTTCGGGGTCTATATTGCCATTGACAAGCAGGCTCTCCACGGGAGAGGCCGCGCTGTCGTAATCAAGCACGCTGTCCATAGAGTGCCTCCTTGAAAGGCGGCAGGCCGACACGGCGCACCGCTTCCAGGAATGTTTCCTTCGGTGAAAGACGCAGACCCAGATAGGTATCCACGACCTTCTCCACGGCATCGACGATGTCATCGGCGCCGAAACCCGGGCCAACCAACTCGCCGATCGAGCAATCCTCTCGGGCCGAGCCCCCCAACGTGATCTGGTAGTTCTCGACGCCCTTGCGGTCGACGCCGAGAATGCCGATCGCCGCGACATGGTGATGGCCACAGGCGTTGATGCAGCCCGAGATCTTGATCGGCAACTCGCCGATCTCAGCCTGGCGTTCGCGGGTGCCGAACCGCTCGGACAGGCCCTGCGCGATGGGGATGGCGCGCGCATTGGCGAGCGAGCAGTAGTCGAGGCCAGGGCAGGCGATGATGTCGGTGATCAGGCCTTCATTCGCCGTCGCGAGGCCGGCGCTCTGCAGCACCGCAAACAGGGTCGGCAGATCGTCGAGCTTCACATGCGGCAGCACCAGGTTCTGCAGGTGGCTGATGCGGATCTCACCCAGCGAATAGCGGTCGGCAAGGTCGGCCACCAGGTCCATCTGCTCGGACGAGGCATCACCCGGAATACCGCCGATCGGCTTCAGCGAGATGGTGGCGATGCCATAACCCGGCTGCTTGTGGGCATGGACATTCACCGAGACCCAATGTGCGAAAGCCGCGTCCTTGGCCTTGGCGGCGTCGAACGCCGGCGTGGCGCCGATCGCCTCGAAGGGGCCGGCGAGGAAAAATTTCGCCATGGCCGCCACCGATTCCGGGGTCAGCTTGAGCGCGCCATCCTTGATGCGGGCGAATTCGGCCTCGACTTCCTCGCGGATGGTATCGAGCCCCTTCTCATGCACGAGGATCTTGATGCGCGCCTTGTACTTGTTGTCGCGGCGGCCTTCGAGATTGTACACGCGCATGATCGCCTCGGTGTAGGTTAGGAGATCCGCCTCGGGCAGGAAGTCGCGCAGGGCCTTGCCGACCATGGGGGTGCGACCCTGGCCGCCACCGACGAAAACACGGAATCCAAGCTCGCCGGCCTCGTTGCGCACGATCTGGTAGCCGATGTCATGCACCTTCACGGCGGCGCGGTCTTGCTCGGCGCCGGTGATGGCGACCTTGAACTTGCGCGGCAGGTAGGACAGTTCCGGATGGGCCGTCGACCACTGGCGCATGATCTCGGCATAGATGCGCGGATCGGCAATCTCATCGGCGGCGGCGCCGGCGAAATGATCGGCCGTGACATTGCGCATGCAATTGCCGGAGGTCTGGATGGCGTGCATTTCGACATCGGCGAGTGCCTGCAGCACGTCCGGCACGTCCCTGAGCGCGATCCAGTTGAACTGCAGGTTCTGGCGAGTTGTGAAATGGCCGTAATTGCGGTCCCACCGGCGGCCGATCATGGCCAGCTGGCGCAGCTGCTTCGACGACAGCGTGCCATAGGGCACGGCAATGCGCAGCATATAGGCATGCAACTGCAGATAGACACCGTTCATCAAGCGGAGCGACTTGAATTCCTCTTCCGTGATGTCGCCCTTGATACGGCGGGCGACCTGGTCGCGGAATTCCTCGACACGCGCCTTGACGAAGGCGTGGTCGAACTCGTCGTAACGGTAGAGGGCACCCATTATTCGGCGGCCTCGAGCTCGCCCTTGGGCAGGTAGGCGATGGTTGGCCCGAGCGCACGGATGGCTTCGCGCAGCTTGGTGGGGCGCGGGGTCTTGCCGGAGAGGTTCATCTCGACGGCATAGACTTCGACGACGTCCTGTTCATTGGCCTTGGCGTTGACGTTGGCAATCACCCCGTCGGCGCTGGCCTGGTCGGGCTCGATGGCGCTGTCGGCAACGTTGAGGGACCAGTTCCCGCTCGGTGTGCGGAACACCACGCGCCCGTCCCGGAGGCGATTTGCAGTGATAGCGAGCGACATGGCAAAAACCCTGATTGGAATTTGTCCACGATATCGGTTCTCACATCCAATTTGTCAAATAGATTTCAATACATCAGAAAATTGTAATTTATGATGATCTTTGCAATTCTCCTTTGTAATCAAAGCCATGGGTGTGAGCCATGCGCTATCCTCAAGGCAGATTTTCCGATCACGATTGCTTTAGACGATAGGAATAACGGAGGATTTCTGTAGAAAAGCCAAGTGCGTGATAGAGCGCGAGTGCCGCCGCGTTGTCCGCGACCACCGGAAGGCATGCCCCCTTCGCCTCTTCCTGGCGCTGGGCCCAGGCGAGGATCGCGCCGACGACAAGGCGTGCGTGGCCCTTGCGCTGGAAGACTGGATCCGTGGCGACGGAATTGAGGCAGATGATACCATCGTGCACGGCACCGAAGGCGACAGCGGCGATCTGGCCGTCCGGAGCCAGCGATGCAGAGAAGGCCGTCGGCACGGCAACGGCATCAAGCAAGGCGCGGTTGTTGGCCTGTGCCGGCAGGCTGAGATTCTGAATGCGGGCGAGGGCGTCGAACCAGGCATCGCCCGCACTCGTCTGCAGGATGACAGTGTCCGGCCCTTCCGGCGCCGGATTTGCTACAAGATCGCGATAGAGCACGCAGGCCTCGTCGAACCGTGGGCTGAAACCAGCCGCATCGAGCGTGGGGTCGATCGTCTCGGCATCGAGGCTGGACAGTCGAAAGATCGTCGGCAGCCGATGCATGGTGTAGAGCTTCTCGCACAGACCCACCTTGTCCATGAGCGAGAGGCTGGAGGCCCGGAGCAGGCTGATCGAATTGGCGCGCTTGGTGTATCCTCGCGAGAAGCGAAGCTGCCAGCCATCCAGCATGATGCTCTGCAACGCCGGCCAGCCATTCAGGCAGGCTTCCTCGACGCGCTGGGCGAGTCTGGTGGGCGAGGTCATGATCCGCGACTCCCATCGTGTGGCTGCTGCCGGGCAACATAGCCAACACCGCCACTGTTGCGTACCCCTGCCGGTAGCGCGATTTTGGTGGCGTTTGGTCACGACCGACCCCGCGCTCTGCCTTCCTGCCTCCTTGGTGGGCAGCTCCGCTCGGATTAGCGGCTTGAGCCTGACAAAGAGGTCCCCCTATAACGTCGCCTGACGGCTGGAGAGGGGAAACTGGCGGGGCCGAGATTCGACCGCCCCTCATGGAATGACTGGAGTGCCTCGATGTTGAACCTGGACCCTCGCCATACGGCGCTTGTCCTCATCGATCTGCAAAATTGGATAGTGAATCGGCCTCTTGCGCCACATTCGGGCGAGGATGTTGTCGATCGCTCCATCAAGATGGCGAGAGCGCTCCGGAAGGCAGGCGGAACCGTCGTGCTGGTGCGCGTGGCCTTTTCCGATGGCTACGGTGACGTGGTGAAGGTGCCCGTCGATTCGCCGATGATCCTGCCCGAGGGCAAGATGCCGGCCGAGGCCATTGCCTTCGACAGCCGTATAAGCACCTCCATCGCCGATGTCGTCATCACCAAGCGCCAATGGAGTGCCTTTCATGGCACGGAGCTCGATCTGCAATTGCGCCGGCGCGCCATCGACACGGTGATCGTATCGGGCATCGCAACCAATTTCGGCGTGGAAGCCACGGTGCGTGACGCCTTCGCCTACAATTACGCGCCGGTGGTGCCCGAGGACGCGGTGAGCAGCATGTCGGCTGAGATGCATCGCTTCTCGATCGACCACGTCATGCCCCGCATCGCACGCATTCGCCCGACGGCCGAGATCATCCGTGCGATCAAGGGCGGCTGAGGAAACCCCGACCGGGTTGATGGGCGACTCGCGCCGCCCATCCTATGGCCTTCGTGGGGCTGGAAACGCTCGTCACATGGCGGGTTGGTTTGTCAGCCGCGCAACTCCCGCATCGCCGCTTCGGGGTAGCGCGCGCCGACCGCTTGGGGGAGAGCCGTATCGAGCTCCGCCAGCTCCGCAGGCGTCAACGTGACGGCGATCGCCCCGGCATTTTCGTCGAGGCGCGAGCGCCGCCGCGTGCCCGGGATAGGCACGATGTGGTCGTCCCGGGCGAGCAGCCAGGCCAGCGCGAGCTGCGCGGGCGTGATGCTTTTGCGTGCCGCGACCTCCTCGACCTTCTCCACCAGCGCCAGGTTGCGCTCGAAATTGCCGTCGATGAAGCGCGGGGAGCGGCGGCGATAATCATCGGGCGCCAATGCGTCCAAGGATTTGAGGGCGCCCGAGAGGAAGCCACGACCGAGGGGCGAATAGGGCACGAAGCCGATGCCGAGCTCTCGCGTGGTCGCCAGCACTCCATCCTCCGGATCGCGCGTCCAAAGCGAATATTCGCTCTGCAGCGCCGTCACCGGATGGATGGCATGGGCGCGCCGAAGAGTTTCCGGCGAGGCTTCGGAGAGGCCGTAGTGGCGGATCTTGCCGGCCTCGATCAGTGCTTTGAGCGCGCCAACTGTCTCCTCGATCGGCGTGTCCGGATCGATGCGATGCTGGTAGTAGAGGTCGATATGATCAACGCCCAAGCGCTGCAGGGAGGCATCGCAGGAAGCCCGCACATAGTCGGGCCTGCCATTGATGGTCCTTTCCTCGATGCTCGTGCCCGGCGCACGGACGATGCCGAACTTGGTCGCAAGCACCACCTCGTCGCGCCGGCCGGCAATGGCCTCGCCCACCAGCTGCTCGTTGGTGTGGGGCCCGTAGATATCGGCGGTGTCGAGGAAGTTGATGCCGATGTCCAGTGCGTGGTGGATGGTCCTCACGGACTCGTCATGGTCGTCATCCGTCGCGCCATAGGCCCAGCTCATGCCCATGCAGCCGAGCCCGAGGGTAGAGACTTCCAGGCCCTGCCCAAGCATGCGCCTCTTCTTCGGCTCAATGCGCGCGGCCACCGACGGAGTGGGCCGGCCGTTTCCTGTTTCGGGAGTTTGCGTCATCGTTCTTCGTCCTTGCTTCAGTGTCGCCATAGCCGGCGATCTTGGCGTCGAGGACGAGAAGGCAGGCCTGCATTTCGTCGACATGGGCGCGCACGCGTTCGCGGTGCTGTTCCAGGAGCCGCCGGCGATCCGGCAGGGTTGTCTCGCCGCCGGCCATCAGGGCGGCATATTGCAGCATCTCGCGAATCGGCATGCCGGTGGTCTTGAGCCGGTGCAGGAAGCCGATCCTGTCGAGGATCGCGGCGTCGTAGTCCCGCTGTCCGGAAGCGTTGCGGTCGGCATAAGGCAGCAGCCCGATCCGCTCGTAATAGCGGAGGGTGTGGGCCGACAAGCCGGAGCGTCTGGCAAGCTCGCCAATCTTCATGGGGCCTCTTCTCGTAACGACGCTCCCGAGGCTAGGGGTTCGAGCGCGCTCTAAGTCAAGGGCAATTCTGCGGGGAATTCATGCCAGTGTCTTGCGGTCTTCCTCGGCATCAAGTTCGAGCCGGAACACATCAGTCTGACGCTTCTTGAAGCCGAGGCGCAGGTAGAGTCGATGGGCAGCCTGGCGCGAAGGGTTGGAGGTGAGGTCGACTTTCCCTGCACCCTGCGCGCGCGCCGCGGCGACAGCCACCCTCATCAGGGCGTCGCCGATGCCTGTCCCCCGCTGGCTCTCGTCCACGACCACGTCTTCGATGGAGACGCGGCTCCCGCTCGCGACCTCGATGAGAACCATGGTCGCCGTGCCGACAATCCTCCCGTTGATGCGGGCGACGAACATCGTGGTGGATGAGCCCGCGATTATCCTCGCGAAGTTGGCCTGCGCGAGCGGAGGAGCGTGCGACGAGAGCTGCCGCATCAGTCCGGCGAGCGCCTCTGCGTCCTCGGCGGTTACTGCCTCCAAGGGATCGATCTGGACGTCTGTCAAGGTTGGTCGCCAGTCTTGGGAACGGGAGATGTTGAGTTGAATGTATCGTTCATTCAGGACTGTGCCTCGTCGTAGCACCTCTGCGCCGCGGTCACTGCCTCGATATTTGCCTCTGCCCAGCGCGCCAGGCTGCGAATGGTGTCGGCGAGGGTGTTGCCGAGGTCGGTGATCGAATACTCGACCGTCACCGGCACTGTGGCGAAGACCTCGCGGCGGATCAGGCCGTCGCGTTCCAGCTTCTTGAGGGTCTGCGACAGCACCTTTTGGGAAATGCCCTGGATCTCCCGCCTGAGCTGGTTGAAGCGCACGGGCTCGTCGTCGATGCGGCCGAGGATAAGCACGGCCCATTTGTCGGCCACGCGGTCGAGCACCAGGCGAGAGGGGCAGGCCTGGGTGTAGACGTCGTAGCGCATGCCTTCCGGCAGTTTCCGTCCGAGGGGCAAAGCGGTTTCCTCCAACTCACCACATAACCAAAAAGTGCCTTCTTTACGGCTCTCCCACCCTACGATATCTGCTGCACTTGTGAAATGTAGTTTCCATTAGAAACTAAATAACTAGAACAGATATGGAGAGGTGGTGGCGATGTCCAGGCGCAAGCAAGACGTGGTTTCCCTGCTGAAGACGATCGAGAGGGGCGGCGAGGGAGCGCTGCAATTCGTCAATCCGGACAAATACATCCAGCATAATCTCGCCATCGGCGAGGGGGTATCGGGCCTGGCCGCGGCGCTGGCCCAGCTGCCGCCGGGCTCCGCCCGCGTGAACACCGTTCGCGTCTTCGAGGATGGCGATTACGTCTTCGCCCACACCGACTACGACTTCTTCGGCCCCAAGATTGGCTTCGATATCTTCCGCTATGAGGACGGCCGCATCGTCGAGCATTGGGACAATTTGCAGGAAACGCCCAAGGGGTCGAATCCCGGCGGCCACACTATGCTGGACGGGCCAACGGAGGTCGTCGATCTCGACAAGACCGAAGAGAACAAGGCGCTGGTCCGCCGGCAAATCGAGGACATCATCGCGGGCCGGCTCGACGGGCTGCCCGGCCATTTCGATGGCAACGCCTATATCCAGCACAATCCGCTCTTGGCCGATGGTCTTTCCGGTCTCGGCGCCGGCCTCAAGACCCTGGCCGAGAAAGGCATGCGGGTGAAATATGACCGCCTGCATATGGTGCTGGGCGAGGGCAATTTCGTGCTCGCCGTGAGCGAGGGCATCTTCGGCTCGGCGCCATCAGCCTATTACGATCTTTATCGCATCGAGAACGGCAAGATCGCCGAGCATTGGGATGTGATCGAGGCGATCCCGCCGAAGGAAGAGCAGAAGAACGGCAACGGGAAGTTCTGAGCATGAAAAGCCGGCTTCCTCCCGGGTGCGCGGACGTCCCGTCCGCATCTTCCCAACCACCAAACGCTGCGGTTCATGATGCGGACGGGACGTCCGCGCACCCGGGAAGGGCTCACATCGGCACGGGCGCGTCCTCGCGCAGCAAGCCTTCGCCCTTGAGGTCGCTCCACAGCCCAGACGGGATCTTCGCCCCCATGATCTCGGCATTGCGGGTCACTTCCTGCGGCGCCTGCCCACCGGGGATGACGGAGACGACCTGGGGGTGGCCGAGCGGGAATTTCAGCGCCGCCTCCACCAGCTTGACGCCATGGGAGGCGCAGACGCGCTCGATGCGGGCCACGCGGTCGAGGATCGCGGGCGGGGCTGGTTCGTAATTGTAGTAGGCGCCGGCGCGCGGGCCGGTGGCGAGGATGCCGGAATTATAGGGTCCACCCAGCACCACGCCGATTTTCTTCTCCACGCAATAGGGCAGGAAGCTGGTGAGCGCCTCCTGCTCCAGCAGCGTATAGCGCCCGGCGAGCAGGAAGAGATCGAAGTCGCCGGCACGGGCCAGCGTCTCGGCGACCTGCCACTCGTTGATGCCGGCGCCGATCGCTTTTACCGTGCCTTCCTCGCGCAGTTTGACGAGGGCGTGGTAGCCGCCCTCCATCAATTCCCTGATGCGCCGGTCCGACGCTTCCTTCGAGCCGTGAGTGAAGATGTCGACATCATGGGCGAAGAGCACGTCGATGGTGTCGATGCCGAGGCGCTCTAGCGAGAACTCCACCGAACGCATCACGCCGTCATAGGAATAGTCGTAAACCTCTTGTCGTGAGGGCGTGTTGAAGAACTTGCCGATGCCGGTGCGCCGCTCAGGCGGCACCGCCTTGAGCAGGCGGCCGACCTTGGTTGAGAGCACGTAATCTTCGCGCTTCAGCCGCCGGAGAAGCGGATTGAGGCGGGTTTCCGAGAGACCGAGGCCGTAGAGTGGTGCCGTGTCGAAATAGTGGATACCGGCGTCCCACGCCGCGTTGACGGTCAGAGCGGCGACATCCTCATCCAGCGCTCGATAAAGGTTGCCGAGCGGCGCCGTGCCGAAGCCGAGTTCGGTAAAACGAAGGACCGCACCCGAGCGGCTGACATGCGACCGGATGCCGAAATTGCTTTTGACCATGGGGTTCTCTCTTGGTGGGGTTTGCTTCGGGTCTTGCCGACTGGAATGCTTCAATTCCAACAGGTTAAGTTGGAAAGCCGCTTTAGGTTCAAACGCATTTTGCTTTAGAGATCTTCGAACAGGGCTGGGTTTTCGGCGGCAAAAGCCACCAGTTCGGTGATGACGAAATCGAGATGCTCCTCCATCGCGCGCCCGGCGGCATCCGCGTTACCCGCGGCGAGGGCGGCGACGATCTTCTCGTGGTCTGCAACAGTGAGGGCGTGGTGGCGGGGGGAAGAGAGGAGACGCCGCACACGGTCGAGATTGGCCCTCGCCGCTTCGACTGCGGCCTTCACGCGCGCATAGCCGAGCGCATCGAGGAGGATGAGGTGGAATTCGAGGTCGAGCCTGTGAAAATCGCGCCTGTCGCCAGCCTCGGCCGCCGCATGCTGATAGCGCAGATTGCGTTCGAGATTTTGCAGGAGCGGATCCCTGTCATCCCCGGCGAGGCCGCAGGCCGGGGGAAGGGGATCCAGGGGCCGAAGGGCGCCATCCTTGCCCCCTGGATTCCCTTCCCCTCGCCCTCTCTCGCCCTGCCCGCGAATGGCTCGGCCGGGAATGACAGTTCTGTCTGTGGCATAGCCAGTGGCCAACACCCGCACTGCCTGGGCCTCCAGAGCGCTGCGGATGAACATGCTCTGGCGCACGTCGGAAAGGCGGATGCGCGAGACGCGTGTGCCGCGTTGGGGCAAAATCTCGACGAGGCCCTCGCTCTGCAGCCGCGCCAGCGCCTCCGAGACGGGAAAGCGCGAGACGCCGAGCCGTTCGCAGATCGCCAGCTTGTCGATGTCGGCCCCCGGCGCCAGTTCGAAACCGATGATCGCCTCGCGCAGGACGGACTGGACGCGTTCGGTGGTGCCGCCACGGCTGGAGAGGCCGAGCGGTTCGAGAAATTCATAAGAAGCTTTGACTGCCGCGTCTGACATGCTAACATGTTAGCAATGGATGCCGCGCTTGGCTAGAGTGTTTTCGGGTCCGGCCGGATCGGAAATCGTCTCTACCTCTTGTTCTAGCGCATTTTCTTCACGCGGGCCGGCATCCACTTCGCTTGAAAATGCCCAGACGCCTTTTTATCGGATTTCGCCATGCAGATCGTCCCCAAGACCGCCCGCACCCTGCGCCTCAATGCCAGGGACAATGTCCTCGTTGCCGTCGACGTGATCGAGCCGGGCATGGAGGTCGAGGGCGTCGCGGCGCTGCAACGTGTGCCCAAGGGCCACAAGATCGCGGTGGCGCCGATTGCCGAGAGCGAACCCATCGTCAAGTTCGGTCAGATTATAGGCTTCGCCTCGCAGGCCATCGTGCCCGGCAGCCATGTCCATTCGCATAATTGCGAATTCCACGCGTTCGACCGCGACTATGCCTTTGCGCAGGATGCCAAGGAGGAGGCAATCCTGCCGCTTTCCGAGCAAGCGACCTTCCAGGGCTTCCGCCGCTCCAACGGGAAGGCCGGCACGCGCAATTATGTCGCCATCCTCACCAGCGTGAACTGCTCGGCTTCGGTTGCCCGCTTCATGGCCGATGCCTTCAACCAGTCGGGCATCCTGAAGGATTATCCCAACATCGACGGGGTGGTGCCCTTCGTGCATGGCTCGGGCTGCGGCATGGCCGACAAGGGCGAAGGCTTCGAGATCATGAAGCGCACCCAGTGGGGCTATGCTTCCAACCCCAACATCGCGGCCGTGCTGCTGGTCGGGCTCGGGTGCGAGGTCTTCCAGATCGGCCGCATGAAGCAGGAATACAGCATCGTCGAGGGCGATCATTTCCAGACCATGACGATCCAGGACACCGGCGGCACGCGCAAGACCATCGAGCAGGGCATGGAGCGCATCAAGGCCATGCTGCCGCTCGCCAACCAGGCCAAGCGCGAGACGATTCCGGCCTCGGAACTGGTGCTCGCCCTGCAATGTGGCGGCTCGGACGGCTATTCCGGCATCACCGCCAACCCGGCGCTCGGCGCGGCTGCCGATATCCTGGTGCATCAGGGCGGCACGGCCATTCTCTCCGAGACGCCGGAGATCTACGGCGCGGAGCACCTGCTCACCCGCAGAGCTGCCAGCCGGGAAGTCGGCGAGAAGCTGGTCGAGCGCATCAAGTGGTGGGAGAACTATACCGCCAAGAACAACGGCTCGATGGACAACAATCCCTCGCCCGGCAACAAGGCTGGCGGCCTCACCACGATCCTCGAAAAGTCGCTCGGTGCGGCTGCCAAGGGCGGCACCACGACGCTCACCGCCGTCTACGAATATGCCGAGCCGGTCCGGGACAAGGGCTTCGTCTTCATGGACACGCCCGGCTACGACCCGGTCTCTGCCACGGGCCAGGTGGCGGGCGGCGCCAATATCCTCTGCTTCACAACGGGCCGCGGATCGGCCTATGGCTGCAAGCCGACCCCTTCGATCAAGCTCGCCACCAATTCCGACATCTATCGCCGCATGACCGATGACATGGACATCAATTGCGGCGACGTGCTGGAAGGCGTGTCGATCGAGGAGAAGGGCAAGGAGATCTTCGCAAAGGTCCTGGCGGTGGCTTCGGGCGAGCGCTCGAAGTCGGAAGAGCTGGGTTATGGCTCGAACGAGTTCGTGCCCTGGCAGGTCGGAGCGACGATGTAACCCGGGACCGCCGGCTTTCCAGCCGGCATCTTGGAAGCGGCAGCGTTTTCCGATTGGGCGTCGCGTTTGCCGCTGGGTCGGTGTGCCGGTCTTCAGACCGGCATGCTTGCCACTTCCCAAACAAGCGTCACCTTTCCCAAGATGCCGGCTGGAAAGCCGGCGGTCCTAGGCTACGCAAATCTCCTCCCCGGCACGCCGACGAACACCCACAGCGCGATCAACGACAGGAATGCCGTCAGGAAGAACGGTGCTCCGGGCAGCTCCATCACTGCGCCCGGCCCTGCGAACAGGCCGAAAAGCTGTGTGCCCAAGAGGGGGCTGACGATAGCCGCGATGCCCATCAGGCTGGCGATCGCTCCTTGCAACTCACCCTGCGCATTCTCATCCACTTCATGCGTCATCATGGCGTTGATGGCCGGCATGGCGACGCCCTGGAGCGCGCCGACCACCAACAGGGCGTAGATCATCCAGCCATGGCTCGCGAGGCCGTAGCCCACCGCGATGATGCATTCCACGGTGAGGCTGATCACCGCCGCCATCCATTCGCCGAAGCGCTTGATGAAAGGGCCGACCAACCCGCCCTGTACGATGGCGGTGATCACGCCGAAGGCCGCCAGCGACAGGCCGACTTCGAGTTCGCTCCAGCCATAGCGATAGATGGTGTAATAGGCCCAGATCGCCGGATAGACGTTCGTCGCCAGGAAATGCAGGAACAGCGCTGCGCCGAAGCCAAGCACCAGCGGATGATGGCGGAAGGCAACCAGGGCGCCAAGTGGATTGGCGCGCCTGAGTGTGAAGAGGCGGCGCTTATCCCTCGCCAATGTTTCCGGGAGCACGAAGTAGCCGTAGATCACATTGACGATCGACAGCCCGGCGGCGAGGAAGAAGGGCGCTCGATCGCCGAAATGCGAGAGCAGGCCTCCCAGCGCAGGACCGAGCGTGAACCCGATGCCGAAGGCGGCGCCGATCATGCCGAACGCCTTCGCCCGGTTCTCCGGTGCGGTGATGTCGGCGATGAAGGCATTGGCCGTGGTGTAGGATGCCCCGCAGATGCCGGCGATCAACCGGCCCAGGAAGAGCCAGGCTATGGTTGGGGCGAAGGCGGTGAGGAGATAATCGACCCCAAGCCCCGCCACCGAGAGCAGCAGCACCGGCCGCCTGCCATAGGCATCGGAGAGGTTGCCGATGATCGGGCCGAACAGGAACTGCATGGCCGAATAGGCCACGAACAGCCAGCCGCCGACAACCGAGGCACGTGCAATGTCGACATGGGCGATGTCTTCGATCAGGCGCGGCAAGACGGGAATGACGATGCCGAGGCCGATCATGTCGATCAAGACAGTGACAAGCACGAAGGTGAGGGCATGCGGGCTTGTCTTCGAAACGGTCATGGCAACGCCTTCAAAACGCACTTCGACGAGGCTGACCTTCTACCTCCCCGCAGCCGGCGGTTGCAACCTGAGCAAGACTTGGATGCGACGAAGCTTCGGGCTTGGCGCAGCGGCGCAACAATCGTAGATAAGCGCGCGAAAAGCCCGGCGAGATGAGCCGGGGCACTGAGAAGGACAGGACCATGGCGGCGGAATGGAGCGGGCAGCAGACGACGGTGCTTCCGCCGGATCATCCGTTGCGGGGGCGGGTGGTGCCGCCAGGCTCGAAGTCCATCACCAACCGCGCGCTGCTGGTGGCGGCGCTGGCTGAGGGTACCAGCCATCTGACCGGGGCACTCAAGAGCGACGACACCCGCTACATGGCGCTGGCGCTCAAGGCTATGGGTGTCACTGTCGAGGAGCCAGATGCCACCAGCTTCACCGTCACCAGTTCGGGCCGGCTCGCCAAGCCTGAGGGGCCGCTGTTTCTGGGCAATGCCGGCACGGCGACGCGCTTTTTGACGGCAGCGGCAGCCCTGGTGGAGGGTGATGTCGTCGTCGATGGCGACAAGCATATGCGCACCCGGCCGATCGCACCGCTGGTTGCTGCGCTGAAGTCGCTCGGCGTGAAGGCCGAGGCGCCGACGGGCTGTCCTCCGGTGACCGTGTACGGCAAGGGCCGCTTCGGCGGCCGGCGCGTCGAGATCGATGCGGGCCTGTCCAGCCAATATGTCTCGGCGCTGTTGATGGCGGCAGCCTGCAGCGACGAGCCTGTCGATATCGCGCTTACCGGCCAGGAGATCGGCGCCCGCGGCTATATCGATCTGACGCTCGCCACCATGCGCGCCTTCGGCGCCGAGATCGAGCGGCCCGATGCTGCCACCTGGCGCGTGGCGCCTACCGGCTACCGCGCAACCGACTACCTGATCGAGCCCGACGCCTCGGCGGCCACCTATCTGTGGGCCGCCGAGGTGCTCACGGGCGGCGCCATCGATCTTGGCGTGCCCGCTGGTGATTTCACTCAGCCCGATGCCAAGGCCTATCAGCTCATCTCTGCCTTCCCACATCTGCCCGCCGTGATCGATGGCTCGCAGATGCAGGATGCCGTGCCGACATTGGCCGTGCTCGCCGCCTTCAACGAGACGCCCGTGCGCTTCACCGGCATCGCCAATCTGCGCGTGAAGGAATGCGACCGCATCGCCGCCCTACACGACGGCCTGACCCGCATACGCCCTGACCTCGCGCGGGAGGAGGGAGATGACCTCCTGGTCGCTTCTGATCCCAAGCTCGCGGGCCAGACGTTGCCGGCTTCGATCGCGACCTATGCCGATCATCGCATCGCCATGAGCTTTGCGCTGGCCGGACTGAAGATCCATGGCATCACCATTCAGGACCCGGCCTGCGTCGCCAAGACCTATCCGGGCTATTGGAACGCATTGGCTTCGCTGGGGGTTAGGCTCGAGGAAAGGACCGTCTGAAGCGGATCCGAGCGCAGGGTGCCAGGATGACGAAACTCGATTCTTCGGCGCCCTCTATCGTGTGGTTTCGCAATGATTTGCGCCTGAGTGATAATCCGGCGCTTGATGCGGCGGTCAAGACCGGAGCGCCGATCCTCTGCATCTACATCCACGAAAAGGCCGAGCTGAACTTCCGGGTCCCGCAGGGCGCAGCCTTGTGGTGGTTGCACGGCTCTCTCGCTCACCTCAACCAATCTCTGAGGAAGCATGGCGGAACCCTTTACGCCCTGGCCGGAAAGGCGGCCGAGGTTATCCAAGCCATTGCCGAGGAGACGGGGGCTCGCGGTGTCTATTGGAACCACCGTTATGACCCGGTCGGACAGGAGATCGATCTCGGCATCAAGGACGCGCTGCAGACGCGCGGGGTCCAGGCCAGAGGTTTCACCGGCCTGCTGCTGCATGAACCCTCGGCTGTGCTGACGAAGGCGGCTTCTCCCTTCAAGGTCTTCACCCCTTATTGGGCCGAAGCCCTGAGTCAGGGTGAACCTTCGCTGCCTCTGCCGGTGCCCGCCAAGATGCGGTTCGCCCCTCTGCCGGAGAGTTTGGCCAAGCGCTTCACCTACCCCTATGGACTGGATCCTGATCCACAGAAGCCGGATTGGGCGGTCCAGATGCGCGATCTTTGGAAAAGGAGTGAGGAGGGAGGCCAGGAGCGACTGGGCACCTTTCTCGAGGGGGAGTTGCAGGGCTACGCCGACAATCGCGACCGGCTCGATCGCCAGGCAACTTCGCGAATGTCGCCTTTTCTCCGCTTCGGCAACATTTCGATTCGACAGATCTGGCACGCTCTGGCTGGCCGCCAGCATGCCGGGACCCTGAGGGCCGCGAACCGGGACATCGAAAAGTTCAAATCTGAGCTTGGGTGGCGCGAATTCTCTTATTCGCTGCTCTACCACGCGCCGTCCCTGCATCGTAAGAACATCCAGGCTTCTTTCGACGCCATGCCGTGGCGCCGGGATGAGGCAGCGCTCGAGGCCTGGCAACGCGGCCGCACAGGCTATCCCGTGGTCGATGCCGCCATGCGCGAATTATGGGCGACGGGCAGCATGCATAACCGGGCCCGCATGATCGTCGGCTCCTTCCTGGTCAAGCACCTGTTGATCGACTGGCGCGAGGGTGAAGGCTGGTTCTGGGACACGTTGGTCGATGCCGATCCCGCCAACAATCCAGCGAACTGGCAATGGGTCGCCGGCACGGGTGCCGATGCCGCGCCCTATTTTCGTATCCTCAACCCTATCCTGCAGGGCGAGAAGTTCGACCCGGACGGTGCCTATGTGAAGCGCTGGCTGCCGGAACTGGCAAGGCTACCGGCCGGCGTCGTCCATCATCCCTGGACGGCGAGCGCGGTTGAGCTCCGCGACGCCGGCATCCGCCTAGGGGAGGACTATCCTCGCCCGATCGTTGATCACGATGCCGCTCGCAAGCGGGCCCTCGCGACATGGAAGAGCATGCGCGATCAAAGCGTTGCAAGTCATTAAAGAAAGCAAGATCATATGATTATGGAGTTTTCCTTGACTGGTTTCAGCATTGGCTGGAGGGGATGAGCATGGCCATCGGGACACGCGTTCGCGGCCCCGCCGCTCTTGCGATCATCGGGAGGGCCTTTCTAGTTCTAGGATTGGCCGGCTTGGCCGTCGCTGTCTATTTCGCCGGCAATGAATGGCGCGGCCGCCATACCGCCACCGCCTTGGCCAAGATCGTTGCCATCGGCAAACTTTCTGCCATGGAGTTCACCATGGCCGATGGCAGTGTCATCCGCTTCACCAACAATGTAAGCAGTTCCTCGTGGCATGTCGGCGACGACGTTGCCATCGCCTATGATCCCAGCAATCCCTCGGACGCCGTGGTCGACGGCTTTGCCGGTCGCTGGTTCCCGGCGGGGCTGGCTGGCCTGCTGGGTGGTGCCTTCTTGGTGCTGGGCGTGGTGTTGACGGTTATTGGCCGCCGGGCGCAGCGGGGAAGGACAAGATGAGGCGCCGGACACCTTCTTCGGTGCATCTCCAGCCTCTACCGCTGCCCGCGGCTTACCGCTAGGCTGCGGATCAATGAGTCTGGGAGACAGGGATGGCGGAACCGGAAAGCGCCGTAGCTCTATCGGAAGCGGTCAAGCGTGGCGAAGCTTCGGCTCTCTCAGCCGTTGAAACTTGCCTCGCCCGCAGCCAGGCCGTGCAGCCTCGCCTCAACTGCTTCACCGAGATCTATGCGGATCAAGCCCGGGCTGAGGCCACCCGAATCGACGCATTGCCGCTGGCCGGGCGCGCAGACCTGCCCCTCTGCGGCGTGCCGATCGCCATCAAGGATTTCACGCCGCTGGCCGGCAAACGTACTACCTTCGGCTCGAAGGTCTATCGCGACCATATTGCCGAGCATGATCCCGTCATCGTCAGGCGGCTGAAGGCTGCCGGCGCTATCATTCTCGGCCATACCACCACGCCGGAGTTCGCCTATTCCGGTTCGACGCACAGCCCGCTTTGGGGCATTACCCGCAATCCCTGGAACCCGGAGCGTACATCCGGCGGCTCCTCTGGCGGTTCCGCCGTTGCGGTTGCCACCGGCGGTGTCTTCCTCGCGGAGGGCACGGATATGGGCGGCTCGATCCGCATTCCTGCTTCCCTCTGCGGGGTCGTCGGGCTGAAGCCGAGCTTCGGGCGCATCCCGATGGACATCCTGCGCACGCAGTACGACACGCTCGCTCATTTCGGTCCGCTAGCGCGCAGCGTCGATGACGCCGCGCTTTTCCTATCGGTCTGCGAGGGACCTGACGATGCCGACGCGTTGTCGCTCCCAAAGCTGCCGACGGCCTATCCTGTGGCCAAGCCACCGAGGAGGCCGAAATTCGCCGTCTCCCTCGATCTCGACATGCATGTCGTCTCCGACGAGGTTGCAGGTCTCTTTCATGCCCTGATCACCGATATCGAGAAGGCCGGTGCCGAGATTGCCTGGGTGAGAACGCCTTTCACCGTCCAGGCCGCGAAGGACTGGTATGCGCTCTGGGCCTATTGCTTTGCCGGCGATGTCGGTCATCTCCTCGAGGGCCATCGCGACAAGCTTGATTCCGAGGTAGTCGGCCTGATCGAGAAGGGGCGTCGCCTCGACATTATCGGTCTGCGCGCCATCGAGCATCGCCGCACGGCGCTCTGGCGCGAGTTTGCCAAATTGCTGCAGGGCTATGACGCGCTGCTCTGCCCGACCACCGCGGTAACCGCGCCGCCCGCCGACCCCGAGCTCCAGGAAAGTGACGAGATCCAGCCGGACGGGCGATACAGTTCGGTCGACATGACCGGCCATTTCAACCTCTTGAGCTCCTGCCCAGTGCTGTCGTTGCCGATGGGCCTGGCTGGTAACGGCATGCCGGCGGGTCTCCAGATTGTCGGTCACCGCCATGGCGACCGCGGCGTGCTGGCGCTGGGCAAATGGATTGAAGCGCTCAGAACGCCCCAGTTCCCGCCTTTCCCGGCCTGATGCCGATTTCGACTCCAAGAGAAATAGATCGATCGATGTGGACCCCGCTTTCCGACCTTCCCGCCCATACCCCGCCGAAACCGCTGCATGGCGTGCGCGTGCTCGAACTTGCCCGTATCCTGGCCGGGCCCTGGGCGGGGCAACTCCTGGCGGATCTCGGGGCAGAGGTGATCAAGGTCGAGCGCCCGGGGCAGGGGGATGATACCAGGACCTGGGGCCCGCCCTTCATTACGGGCAGCGAGGGCGAGAATCTCGGCGCCGCCTATTTCCATTCCTGCAACCGCGGCAAGCGCTCGATCGCGCTGAATTTCGAGACGGCCGAAGGGGCCGATCAGGTGAGGGCCCTGGCACGCGAGGCCGATATCGTGCTGGAGAATTTCAAGGTCGGAGGCCTCAGGAAATATGGCCTCGACCATGAGAACCTAAGGGCGATCAACCCGCGCCTGATCACCTGCTCGATCACCGGTTTCGGCCAGGACGGGCCCTATGCCAGCCGAGCCGGTTATGACTTCATGATCCAGGGCATGGGCGGCATCATGGATCTGACCGGCGATCCGAAGGGCGAGCCGCAGAAGATCGGCGTTGCCTTTGCCGACGTCTTTACCGGTGTCTATGCCGTCGTGGGCGTGCAGGCGGCGTTGCGCCGGCGCGAGCTGACGGGCGAGGGGGGCCATGTCGACATGGCGTTGTTCGACGTGCAGCTTGCGGTGCTTGCCAACCAGGCGATGAACTACCTTGCATCCGGCAAGAGCCCGACGCGCATGGGCAATGCCCATCCCAATATCGTGCCCTACCAGGTGTTCCCGGCCAAGGATGGGCATCTGATCATCGCCTGCGGCAATGACAGCCAGTTCGTGAAGCTCTGCGCGGTGCTGAACATTCCCGACCTGGCGTTGCATCCCGACTACCTCTCCAACAAGGACCGGGTGCACAATCGCGAGGCGCTGGCGGTGCTGATCGGCGGCCTGACGGGCATGCGCACCCGCGAGGACCTTCTTGCCTCGCTGGAGGCGGTAGGCGTGCCGGCCGGCCCTATCAATTCGGTGGCAGATGCACTGCATGATCCGCAGGCTGTCCATCGCCGCATGGTGGTCAACCTGCCCCATCCCGGGGTGAAGGAGGGCTATATTCCCTCGGTGCGCACGCCGATCATGATTGACGGCGAGCCGATGGTCGCGCTGCAGGCGAGCCCCGATTTAGAGTAGCTGGGAGCGCGGACGCCTCGTCCGCTCTTGGAAACGATGAGCCAGAAGAAAGGGCGCAAACCGGAATGGTTGCGCCCTTTCTCGATGCCGAGGAGGTTCGAGAGGCGGACGAGACGTCCGCGCTCCCAGCAGCGTCACGCCGTCGCCAGGCCCTTCTTGCGGGCGAGGCTGGCGTCGAGGCTGAGGCTGCCGGCGCCGAAGGCCACGACCTGCAGAAGGCCGCCGGCCATTGCGATGTTCTTGAAGAAATGGATGAACATGTTCTGGTCGGCGAGGTTCGAGTGGAAGAACACGGCGGTCGCCACCGCGAACAGCGCCATGATCAGCGCGACGATGCGGGTCTGGTAGCCGACGACCAGCAGGATGCCGCCGATCAATTCGACGACGATCGCGAGAGCCACGCCGGCATAGGGCAGCGGCAGGCCGGCCGAGGCGATGTAGCCGGCGGTGGCGGCGGGGGCAGTGAGCTTGCTGAAGCCGCTGAGGACGAAAATGACAGCGATCAGGACACGGCCAAGGAGCGGGGTGTAACGGGTATCAGCGGACATCGGAGTTTCCTTTGATGAGAGGGTGCCGCCCCATGGCGTTTTGCGATTTGACGGCATCGGCAAGAATCGCAAAGACGCGTTGAAACAAGGAGTTAGAGCAATGGGCGTTTGCGTGTAGACGCGCTTTGCTCCAGGGGCAGCAGCCTTGGCCTTCAGGAGGCCTTGGTTTCGGTGATATGGGCAGCCTTGAGGGCGCGGGCGACGAAGGCGACGCGGCGGCCCTGGAAGTTGGCGACCTCGAGGTCGTCGGCAGTCGGCGGAGCCGGCGGATTGCCGGAGACGGCGGAAGCGCCATAGGGCGTGCCGCTCTTGAACAGGGACGGATCAGCATAGCCGAGTGGCACGATGATCAGGCCGAGATGGGCGAGCGGGTTGTAGAGCGAGATCAGGGTCGACTCATTGCCGCCATGCGGGGTCGAGGACGAGCCGAATACCGAGCCGGCCTTGCCGTTCAGCTTGCCCTGGAACCACAGGCCGCCGAGCGAATCGATATAGGCCTTGAGCTCGGAGGTGACGGCGCCGAAACGGGTGGGCGTTCCGAAGATGATGGCGTCCGCCCATTCGGCGTCGGCCTCGGTCGGAGCTTCATACTTGGCGTTGAGGGCAGCGGCTTGTTCGGCCCAACCGGGCGCCAGCGCCATCACTTCGGCGCTGACGACTTCGCGGGCCCGGCGCAGACGAACCTCGGCGCCGCTTGCACGGGCGCCTTCGGCAACCGCATTGGCGAGGGCTTCGGTGACGCCGGAGCGCGAATAGAAGGCGATGAGAATCTTGGGCTGAGACATAGGGTATTCCTTGACTTCAGTCGATTTGATTTCAGGCGGTACGGCTGGGGCTGTTCCTGACGATTTCCTGCCAAGCAGGCGATCGAGGATGGCGGCAATGGGCATGTGAAAGTGACCTGCAAAGCAGAATTTGGAGCCCAGAGGCTCGAAAATTGCTGCGTCTACACAAGACAGCAGTGAGACGCGGGCCGGAACGTTGCTCCGGCCTGCACTCTTGCCTGACTTGGCGCTTCTAATGCCGCAGATTGATCTTCGAGAAAATATGGATAATCTCGACGATTAGGTTCGAGAGAATTGATATGTCAGATCCCAGGCCCACGCTGGACCAGCTCCAGGTCTTCCTCGCCATCGTCGAAGCCGGCAGTTTTGCCGCTGCCGCCAAGCGCCTTGGACGGGCGACCTCGGTGATCAGCTACACCATCGCCAATCTGGAGGCTCAGCTCGCGCTCGAGCTCTTCGATCGGGACACCACAAGAAAGCCGCAGCTCACGGAGGCCGGCAGGGCGATTCTCGCAGAGGCGCGGGTGGTGGCCCGCGGCATGGGCGGTCTGATCGCCAAGGCGAGGGGGCTGACATCGGGCCTGGAGGCGGAAGTGACGCTGACGGTCGACGTCATGCTGCCGCCCTGCAGCCTGGTGCAGGCGCTCGATGCCTTCCAGGAGGAATTTCCCACCGTCGCCTTCCGCCTGCACATGGAAGCACTCGGCGCCGTCACCCAGCATGTGCTGGACGGCATTGCCGATATCGGCGTCAGCGGGCCGCTCGAACACGCTACGGTCGGCATCGTGCGCCGGCAGATCGGGGCCGTGCGCCTTATCCCGGTGGCCGGTCCCAACCATCCCCTCGCCCGCATGTCGAGCGAGGAGGCCGACGCCAAGGTGCATGAGCACATCCAGCTCGTGCTGACGGATCGATCGCGCCTCACCGAGGGCCAGGACTATCAGGTGATCAGCGCCAAGAGCTGGCGCCTTGCCGATCTCGGCGCGAAATATCTGCTGCTCAAGGCGGGGATCGGCTGGGGCAGCATGCCCGAGGAGATGGTGAGGGAAGATATCGCAGCCGGCAGGCTGGCGCGCCTGACGATCACCGCCTGGGACAATGCGGTCTACCGCCTCCAGGCCATCCATCGCGCCGAGACCCCGCCAGGGCCGGCGGCAAGCTGGCTGCTCGGCAGGCTTAAGGAAACACTGGCGGCGCGGTGAGGGGCGTGGCGTGGCGGGAGTGGGGGTCTCCCACCGCCTTCTTCCTGTCCGGGAAGTGTAGCGGTTCCAGAATGGCGGCCGGAGACCGCCACTCCAATCAAATGCCTCAGATCTCAACCTTCACCGGCACCACCGTCACCTTCACGCCGTAGGAATGCAGCGATTCCAGATGCTCGGGGCTGATGCCGTCATCGGTGATCAGTTCGTCGATGGCCGAGAGCTCGCAGAAGGTGCAGAAGGATGGCGCGGAGAATTTCGAGCTGTCGACCACCACGATGGTGCGACGGGAGGACTGGATCATCTTGCGCTTCAGCGAGGCGATTTCCAGCATGGCGTCGGTGAGGATATTGCCGGTAACGGCATACGCCCCGGTGACGCAGACATCGGCATGAACCGTGTTGAAGAAGCTCTCCCCGGGTTCTCCCCACAGCGAGCGCCAGCCGCCGGGCCGGATGGTGCCGCCGGGCATGATCACCCGCCAGCTCGGGACATCGGAGCTGATCTGCGCGATGTCGAGGCTGTTGGTGACCACGGTCAGCGAGAGATCGCGCTGGGCGGTGGCGCGAACCACCTCCATCACGGTGGAACTTGCCTCGAAGATCACGCTCTCGCGGTTGTTGATGCGCAGCGCGGCTTCCGCGCCGATGGCGATCTTCTGGACCCGCTGGAAATGGGCATTGATCTGGGATTCGCGTTCGAACGTTGCCTGGAGCGGGGGTACGAGCAGCGCACCGCCATGGGTGCGTTCGAGATAGCCGCCTTCCATAAGGTGTTCGAGGTCACGTCGGATGGTGGATTGCGAGCCGCCGATGGCGTCGGCAAGTTCCTGTATGGAAGCGGCCCCGTTTACGCGCAGATGTTCAAGGATCATTGCACGCCTCTTGGCCGGAATGATCTCGACACGCTTGGTGGTGGAGGCTTCCATTCAGGCGAACTCCTGTAAAGTCCTCGGACAAACTCTGCCGCGCCTCTGATTTCCACGGCTTTAGCAGATCACAGGATTGCAGGCGACGGCGTTTGACGGAACTGCCAGGACCTGCCCACATTGTTGCAAAACCCACCAAACTCAGGGCCGAAGGCGCGAAAGGCGGACCGCCGGGATCCGCCTTCCTCGATCATCAGGCCGATTGAGAGATCGGTCAGGCGGCTTTCTTCAGCGCGGCGGACTGGAGCACCGTCTCGGTGATCTGGCGGTCGTCCTCGAGGCTGAGCTTGCTCTTGAGGCCGCTCTTGGCCAGTTCCCCGTGATAGGCCTTGACCGCTTCCTCGGGCGCGATGTTGCCGCTGGCCACTTCGCGCATCAGCACCAGCAGCGCCAGCGGGTCTTCCGCAAGGTTGATCTTGCGGCCGAACAGGGCGACGCGGCCGCCATATTTCTCGGCCTGGCTCAGCAGTTCAAACGTGTCGCGGGTGGTGCCGGCGCCGCCGCCAAGCACCCCGACGACGAGGCTGGGGTCGAAGCTCGCCAGCTCTTCCAAGGCCTTCGGGCCATTATAGACGATCTTCAGGAATTGCGGACGATCAGCCTTGGTCACGCCGGCGAGACAACGCAGGATCGAGTCGTTGATATATTCGCCGATGGCCTCACGATCGAGCCCGCAATCGACATTCGGATTGAAGACTTCGAAGAAGTATTTGAAATTGTTCTCGGCGGCTTCCTCGCGAAAGGCGGCGAAGGCATCGAGCGCCTCGTAGTCATGGTCGATATCGTTCATGAACGTCACCGAATAGAGGCCGAGATCGGTGAGGGCAATAGGCGCGCCGATGGCCGGCTGGTTGGTGCCATACATCACGCGGGAGATGTTCGCGGTGCGGAAATGGCGCGAAGGATGCTTGGTATAGGCCTGGTACCGTACGCCACCCCAGCAATCGGTGGTGTCGTTGGCGCGGATGGCCGGCTTCACCAGTGAATCACGAAAGACGCCACGCTCGTGCAGCGCCTCCAGATTGGAGGCCGACACCAGCATGATGTCGACGATATCCTGCTCGACGATGGCCTGGATCTGGTCGAGGAACTCGGCGCGGGTGCGCCGCCGCCCCACGCCGCCATCGGCGCTGCGCGCAAAGCCGGAACCGGTGATGCCCGAGCCCATATCCGCGTCCTTGGCATCGGCGATGATGAAGTCGGCCGGCTTGTATTTGCCGGCGCGGATATTGCGCAGTTTCTGGTCGAGGCGGGTGTCGGCATGGACCATGGCGAAGAGGCTCCTTGGGCTGTCACGGCATGTCGTCGCGTCTCGCGGGCGACGATTCACGTTCATTTCAATAGCACTCATATACTATCAAAAGATGTCAAACCACTGCAAAGTGGCGCTACGGACCGAATTTGACCGATGGGTCCCGCGAGCTCGACTCGACCGGTGCAAGGCGGGCAATCACCATGTCGAGCAGGGCGCGCAGGCGCGGCAGGCGGCGCAGGTCTCGATGATAGCCGAGCCAGGTTTCACGGCCGGGCGGCGATACCGGCAGGTCGACCCGTTCGATGCCAGGCGTGGCGTCGCCCAGCGGGCGCGGCAGCACTGCGAGGCCGACGCCGCCGGCACAGAGAGTAGCCTGCACATCGCGACTGTTGCTGCGCATGGCGATGGTGGCACTGGGAAAGGTGCGCATCAGCCATTCGACATCCGGCATACCCGCAAAGGCTTCGTCCATGGTAACGATCCGGTAGCCGGCGCCATCGCCCGGTGCGGGCCAAGGCGTGCCGCTCCTCGTGTAGAGATTGTAGCCGATATGCATCAGCCGGCGGGAGACGACATCCGGCTCGCTGAAGCGCCGGATGCGGAATGCAAGGTCGGCCTCCCGGCGCGAAAGGCTGAGAAGGCGCGTGTCGGTCAGGAGTTCGACGACCACCCTGGGATGGCTGAGCGAGAAATCGGCAAGGATCGGCGATAGGATGTGCAGCCCGAACCAGTCCGAGCAGGACAGGCGCAAGGTGCCTTCGAGTTCATGTTCCTGGCCGGCAAGCTCTCGCTCCAAGCCAAGCGCTTCCTGCTCCATGCGCTCGGCCCGCGCCAGGACGGTGCTGCCTTCGTCGGTAAGGATGAAACCGTCTGACGTGCGCTGGAACAGCACATGGCCGAGCGACTCTTCCAAAGCCCGCAGGCGCCGGCCCATGGTCGGCTGGGTCAGGCCGAGGCTGCGTGCGGCCGCACCCAGCGTGCCGGCACGGGCGATGGCGAGGAAAATGCGGATGTCGCTCCAATCCATCGTGTCGATTGTCTCAAACAAAAATGCATGAATATCATACAATTAATTTAATTCCCAGACAGCAATCGAAGGGCCATCTTTGCCCCATCACAATTTGGGAGAGCCGTAATGACCTTGATGAATGCCCTTGTTCTCGACAGCGCAGGTGCGGATTTCCGCATCGCGGAATTGCCCCGCCCGGAGCCGAAGGCAGGCGAGGTACTTGTCCGCGTCAGGGCCAGCGGTGTGAACCCGCTCGACACCAAGATCCGAGCGGGCGCCGCCGGTCATGCCCGGCATCCGTTTCCGGCCGTGCTGGGCATTGACATGGCGGGGTTGGTCGAAGCGGTTGGCCCCGATGTCACCGGCTTTCGCCCCGGTGATGAGGTTTATGGCATGACTGGCGGGGTCGGTGGGGTGCAGGGTTCGCTTGCATCCTACCAGGTGGCAGACGCCCGGCTGCTGGCGCTGAAGCCCGCCAATATATCGATGCGGCAAGCGGCGGCTCTGCCGCTCATCTTCATCACGGCCTGGGAGGGCCTGGTTGATCGTGCGCAGGTGAAGCCCGGCCAAAAGGTGGTTGTTCTCGGCGCCGGCGGTGGCGTCGGTCACATCGTTATCCAACTCGCCGTGGCTTTGGGCGCCGATGTCTACGGCGTGGACAGTGTCTCCAAGAGCGGTTTCATCGCTGGCCTGGGCGCCACGCCGATCGACCGAGCGGAGAGCGTTGAGGCTTACATGGATAGACATACCGGCGGCAGGGGCTTCGACATCGTCTACGACACCGTGGGTGGCGCCAGCCTCGACGCGGCTTTCAGCGCCGTCGCCCGTTTCGGCCATGTCGTCAGCGCCTTGGGCTGGGGCACGCATGCCTTGGCGCCGCTTTCCTTCAAGGCCGCCAGCTATTCCGGCGTCTTCACGCTCCTGCCCCTCCTGACGGGGGAGGGCCGCGAGCATCACGGCGACATCCTGCGCGAGGCAACCCGGCTGGCGGAGGCAGGCAAGCTTGCGCCGAGGCTGGACGACCGTTTGTTTACACTCGCCAACGTCGCCGAGGCCTATCGCTTGATCGCCGACCGCGAGGCGTTGGGCAAGCTCGTGGTGGATATCGGAAGCGCCGAGTAGGAACCCGCCGGCGGTGATCCGGGCGGTGCTCGAAGGGGCTGTGTTCTACTCACGTTCTTCGCCCGCCCCCTTAATCCACCGGCCGCGCGTTGACGACCTCGATTCCCAGCTCCTTCAACTGCGTGGCGCAGGAGGCGTCGACGTGGCCGGCGGTGAGGAAACTGTCGACCTCTTCCACGCCGCAGATGCGGGCAAGGGTGGAACGGCCGAACTTGCTGCCGTCGGCGACGATCACCACACGCAGAGCGGCGCGCATGATCACTTGCTTGATTGCGGCTTCCGGCAGGTTGGTGGTGCTGATGCCGAAGTCGGGATCGATGCCGTTGCAGCCGATGAAGGCGATGCCGGCTCGGATACGCTCCAGCACCAGCGTAGCCATCGGCTCGACCAGGGAATGCTGCAGCGGACGCAGGCTCCCGCCCGTCACAACGGTCTGGATGTGCGGATAAGCGCTCTCCAGCGTCAAGGCAAGGTTGAGGCCGTTGGTGAAGACGGTGACGTTGGTCAGGTCGGTGCGCTGCACCAGCGCCTCGGCGATGGCCATGGTGGTGGTGCCGACATCGAGGAGGATGGTGTCGTTCGAATGCACCATCGCCGCGGCTGCGTGGCCGATGGCCGCCTTGTCCTCGGCCTGGGCTCGGCTGCGCGCCTCATAGGGCGTCTCGGCATAGGGCGCCTGGCCGCGCATGATGCCGCCCCGCACCCTTCTGAGGCCCTTGCGTTCCTTGCTGAGGGCATCGATGTCGGCGCGAATGGTAACCTGCGAGACGCCGAACAGCCGGGCCAGGTCCTGGACCGAGGCGAATTGCTCGGCATTGACCATCGCGGCGATCTTGTCGCGCCGCCGGTCGATATCCAGCGCTTCGGTCTCGACTTCGCGGTTCTTGCTGGGTGGTTGCATGGCATTCCCTAGACTTTCTCAAAAGAAAGCCTATTTCTTTCTTTTCCGCAATAAAACCCTGAGAATCAAATGGGGCGGAGGGTGTCCAAAGTCGATTTGGCTTTCGGACTCAAAATTGAGGAGGGGATACCTTGCCATTGAGGGAATACCTGCGTGTCGAGGCACGTTGATGTCGGATGAGGCAGTTATCGCATCGCTGCGCAAAATGGGTCTTATCGGCGGCGATGAGCCCGTGCAGCTTGCGCCCCTTACGGGCGGCGTCTCTTCTGATATTCATCTTGTGGAAACACCCAGCCGGCGCTTCTGCATCAAACGTGCGCTCGCGCGGCTGAAAGTGGCGGCGGTGTGGCAAGCTCCGCTGGGACGGAATGCGGCCGAGGCGGCCTGGATGCGAGAGGTTTCCAACTGGCTTCCCCGCAGTGTGCCGAAGGTTCTCGGCGAGGATAAGGATCTCGGCCTGTTCGCCATGGCGTTCCTGCCGCCGGAGCACAATCCCATCTGGAAGCATGAGCTTCTGGCGGAACGCGTGGATATGCCCTTCGCCGCGCGCGTGGGCCATGATCTCGCGGTTATCCACGCCAGCAGCGCCAGGGATCCGGGTATCGCGGCGCGCTTTGCCAATGACGCCACTTTCGTGCCGATCCGCATCGAGCCCTATTTGCTCGCGACCGGCAGGGCGCATCCCGATCTCGCGCCGCGCTTCGAGGCGATCGCACAGGCGACGCTCGCAAACAAGAAGGCGCTGGTGCATGGCGACGTCAGCCCGAAGAACATCCTGTGCGGGGAGGAAGGCCCTGTCTTCCTCGATGCCGAATGCGCCTGCCATGGCGATCCGGCTTTCGATCTCGCCTTTTGCCTCAACCATCTGCTGCTGAAGGGCGCCCGCAAGGGAGTGGGGCGCGAGGCCTACCGTCATGCCTTTGTCGCGCTGGTGGAGGCTTATCGGTCGGGGATCGACTGGGAGGAGCCGGCCATGCTGGAGAGCCGCGCGGCCGCGCTGCTGCCGGCCTTGTTCCTGGCGCGTGTCGACGGCAAGTCGCCAGTCGAATACTTGACCGCCGACGAGGAGCGCGAGGCAGTGCGCCGCTTCGCCATTCCACTGGTCGCCGCTCCTTCCACTGATCTCCTTTCCATCGTCGACTCCTGGACCCACCCATGACCGATGTCGCCATTCGTAAACTTCACGCGCGCCGCATCTGGGATTCACGCGGCCGGCCCACCGTCGAGGCGGAGGTGACGCTGAGCGATGGCACGGTGGCGCGCGGCATCGCCCCGGCTGGCGCCTCGCGCGGTACACGGGAGGCCGTGGATCGCCGCGACGGCGGCAAGGCGCTTGGCGGCTTCGACGTACAGGGCGCCCTGGCAAGTGTGCGCGAGGAGATCGCGCCTTTGCTCATCGGCCGCGACCCCTTCGACCAGGCTGGTATCGATGCAGCCCTCATCGCGCTCGACGGCACGCCTACCAAGGAGCGTCTCGGTGGCAATGCCACAGTCGCCGTCTCGCTCGCGGTGCTGCATGGCGCCGCCGCCAGCCGTGGCTTGCCACTCTGGCGCCATCTGGCGGGGGAGGAGGCGGTGATGATACCGTTGCCGGAGATCCAGATCTTCGGTGGCGGTGCCCATGCCGGAAGGCGCACCGACATCCAGGACTTCATGGTGATTGCACCGAAGGCGAAAAGCTTCGCCGAGGCACTGGAAGTCACCGCCGAGGTCTATATCGCCGCCGGCAGGATCATGGCCGAGCGCGGCCTGCTGCAGGGCGTGGCGGATGAAGGCGGCTGGTGGCCTGCCTTTTCCTCCAATGAGGAGGCGCTTGATACGCTGGTGCTTGCCATCGAGCACGCCGGCTTCACGCCCGGCGAGGAGGCCGCTATCTCGCTCGATATCGCCGCGTCCGAATTCGGCAAGAATGGCCGCTACGTGCTCGGCCTCGAAAAGCGCGAACTCGACCGTGACGGCATGGCCGAATACCTGCTCGGCTGGTGCGAACGCTATCCCATTCTCTCCATCGAAGATCCTTTTGCAGAGGATGATGCCGAGGGGCTCAGGCGCTTCACTGCCGCCGTCGGCGACCATATCCAGGTCATCGGCGACGATTTCCTGGTGACCAACGCCGCGCTGGTCGAGAAAGCGGTTCTGGATCGATCAGTCAATGCCGTGCTGGTCAAGGTCAACCAGGCCGGTACGGTTTCCGAGGCGAAGGCCGCCTGCGAGGCCGGCCGCCGCGCCGGCTTCGGCACCATCGTCTCCGCCCGCTCGGGCGAGACGGAAGATGTCGCCATCGCCCACCTCGCCATCGGGTGGCACGCCGGCCAGCTCAAGGTCGGCTCCTTCGCCCGTTCCGAGCGCATGGCGAAGTGGAACGAGGTGCTGAGGATCGAGGAAGCGCTGGGGGGCAATGCGAAGTTCGCAGGGCTGGATACGATGCCGTTCCGGCGATGATGCTGGGAGCGCGGACGTACCTTCGACACTCAAGAGAGTGTCGGACGATCCGCTCTCGGAAACGTATCGTTCTACGAGCGAGGAAGCGCGAACGAGGACGTCCGCGCACCCCAGATTTACGCCTTCCTTCCCTCGAGCGGTAATTCCGGCAGGAACAGCAGCACAATCAGCGCCGCCGCCACGATGCACACGCCGCTGATGAAGGTCATGGCAATGGCGTGGCGGTAGAGATCGATGATCTCGCCCTGCATGGTCGGCGCAAGCTTCGAAAAGGTCTGCAGGCCGGTATCGGCGGAGGTGGCAATGTCACTTGCTGCGCCGTGCAGTTGGGCGGTCAGGATGGCGCCGGAGCCGGTGACGCCAAGGAGGCCGCCGAGCGATCGGAAGAAGGAGAGCGTGGCGGTGCCCACGCCCCGGTGGGCGAGCGGCAGGGCGTTCTGCACGGCGATGGTCATGTTGGGCATCACCAGGCCGAGGCCGAAGCCGAGGGCGATCATGGCGGGTTCGATCACGAACAGGCTCTGCGCCATGGCGGCGGCCCAGGCGAGCACGGCGAAGGCGATGACGGCAAGCGTCAACCCCGCCACCTGCGCCGGCTTGTAGCGGCCATATTTCATCAGCACGCGTCCGTTCAGCATGGACGAGCAGACGAGGCCGATCATCAGCGTGCCGGTCAGGAAGCCCGAATGCGAGGGCGTGACGCCCATCACCACCTGGAAGAACAGCGGGAAGAAAACGCTTGAGCCCATCAGGCCGACAAAGGTGAGCGCCATCACCACGCTGGCGATGACGAAGAGCCTGTTGCGGAAAAGGTCTAGCGGCAGCACCGGTTCGGGCACGCGGCGTACATGGCGGATGAACAGTGCCGTGATGACAAAGGCAAGTGCGGCGGTGCCGACCAGCTCCGGCGAACTCCAGGGCCAGGTCGTGCCGCCGAGCGCCAGCACCAACAGGAAGGCGGTGGTGGCTATGGTAAGCAAGGCCGAGCCGAGGTAGTCGATGCGGCGGGCATGGTGGGGCGGGGTATGCTTGAGGGCGCGGGCGATCACGGCCATGCCGACGGCGCCTACCGGCAGGTTGACATAGAATATCCAGTGCCAGGAGAGAAGGTCGGTGATCACGCCGCCCAGCACCGGCCCGAGCACGCTGCACACGGCGAAGACGGCCGCGATCATGCCCTGGCGCCTGCCGCGTTCGGCGGGGGTGACGAGGTCACCGATGACGATCTGGGCGAGCGGCAGGAGGCCGCCGGCACCGAGGCCCTGGATGGCGCGGAAGAGGATGAGCTGGAACAGGTCCTGCGAAAGGCCGCAGAGCACCGAGCCGAGCAGGAAGGTGAGGATGGCCGCATAGAGCATCGGCTTGCGGCCATACTGGTCGCTGAGCTTGCCATAGAGCGGCATCGTGGCGGTGGAGGCCAGCACATAGGCCGTGACCACCCAGGACAGGTGGCTGACGCCGCCGAGATCAGCGACGATGCGCGGCAGGGCGGTGGCGACGATGCTCTGGTCGATGGCGCTGAGACCCATCACGATCATCAGGCCGAGAAAGACCAGGCGGATCTCCCGGTTGCGATCGGCGCTTCCGGCGGCAGTTTCGGCTTGCATGCTCATTGGCCGATCTCATCGAGCGGGGCGAGGGCGGCGCGGATGGCGTCGCGCCCCTGCGGTGTCAGGCGGTCGATCTGGCCGGCCAGCCAGTCGCGCCGGCGCTTGCGGACCTCCTCGAGGAGGTCACGGCTCTTGTCGGTGAGAAAGAGACTGGAGCGGCGGCGGTCGACGGGATCCAGGGCGAGACGCGTAATAAATCCGGCCGCCTCAAGCGACTTGACGTGGCCGCTGATGGTGGGGCCGCGCAGCCTCTCGTGCTTCGCCAATTCCCCGACGCCGAGACCTGGCTTTTCGGCAATCGTCGCCAGAAGCAGGCGCTGGATCGGCGAGATGCCCAGGTCCATGTCCTCTTTCTCGCGGCGAAAGCGCCGATAGAGGCGCTGCAGGACGGGGCGCATCTCGTCGGCAAGTGCGAGGGCGTCGTCTGAAGGGGAGGTCATCGAAATCGATCCATATAGATAGGCTACCTATCTATATGGATCGTGAAGCGCGAATGCAAGAGCAACGCATCCATGGTCTGGGAAGGGCATCGATGAGGGGTTACGTCGCGCAGGTGCATCAAAGCCGGCGCGTCTTGATTCCTCTTACCAATCGGTGGCGCTGGCACCTGCCATGCTCTATCAAGTGCCGGAAATAAAAGCAGCCCAAGGAGAGTGCCATGAAGTCCACCGTTCCCGCCGTCGCCACGCCGAAATGGGTGACGCTGACGAGCCATCGCGCCTGGCTGCTGCAGCAAGCGGAAACGTTGTTCGACGTGTTCGAGCGCAACAGCCTCAACCCGGCGGGCGGCTTCTACGACCTCGACATGCAATGCAAGCCTTTCGCCCCTGGCAAGCCTCCCGGCAGCAAACCGGGGCGGCAGATCCACTCTACCACGCGCATGGTGCATTGCTTCGCCGTCGCCCATCTGATGGGCAGGCCGGGCGCCGACGTGATGATCGACCATGGCATGGACTTCATCTGGAACGGCCATCGCGACAAGGACAAGGGCGGTTATTTCTGGGGCGTCGGCTATCAGGAGCCGACCGACGACACCAAGCAGGCTTATGGCCACGCCTTTGTGCTGCTGGCTGCCTCCAGCGCCAAGGTTGCCGGCCATCCTGATGCCGACCGCCTGCTCGCCGATATCTCCACCGTGCTGGCCGAGCGCTTCTGGGAGGAGGAGCCGGGCGCCACGGCGGAGGAGTTCACTCGCGACTGGCAGCCCTTTGACAAATATCGCGGCCAGAACTCCAACATGCACCTGACCGAGGCTCTGATGGCGGCCTTCGAGGCCACCGCCGACAACGACTATCTGCGCAAGGCCGAGCGCATCGCCGACCTGATCATCCGCCGTCATGCCGCCGAGAACAATTGGCATGTGGCCGAGCATTTCACGCAAGATTGGAAGCTCGACAAGGAATATTCGGGCAGCCCGGTCTTCCGCCCCTATGGCACCACGCCGGGCCATTGGCTCGAATGGGCTCGCCTGCTGCTGCAGCTCTGGGAACTCGGCGGACGCAGGCTCTCCTGGCTGCCGGATGCCTCCAAGAACCTCTTCCGCCAGGCCGTCAAGGACGGCTGGGACCATGAGAAGGGCGGCTTCTATTATACGCTCGACTGGACGGGCAAGGCGCGCATCCGCGACCGCTACTGGTGGCCCTGCTGCGAGGGCATCGGCGCCGCCGCCTTCCTCAACGCCATCGACGGCGATGCCTTTTTCGAGGAATGGTACCGCAACATCTGGAACTTCAGCGCAGCCCGTCTCATCGACAAGGACTATGGCGGCTGGTTCCCGCAGCTCAGCGAGGACCTCCTGCCCAATACCGGCCCGTTCTACGGCAAAGTGGACATCTACCACGCTCTACAGGCCTGCCTGATCCCGCTCCTGCCGACGACGGGCAGCATCACGCGCGGGCTGATCGAAACGGGCGTGAAGCTGTAGGGGCAGGAGTGGCGGTCTCCTACCGCCATCGTCTTGTCCTGCGGACGCTACGTTTCCCATGGCGGTCAGAGACCGCCACTCCAAAGCGCATGGCGCAGGCGCTCCTGGGACCGCTGGCATCTCGCCTGCCTCTGCCTCTCTCGAAGAACGCGCCGCTTCCAGGAGCAGGCAGGGATACCTGCGATCCCAGGAAAGCTAACTGCCGATCTTCGCCATGAAGGCCTTCAGCTCCCCCGGTGGCATGCGCACGATGTGCTTTTCTTCCGGATAGGCCATCGAGTTCACGTCCGCCACGAACTCGGAAAACGCCGCAACCCGTTCGGCCTGCAGCCGCTCATACTCGGCTGCAAAGTTGCGGTAGACCTTGGAATGCCTCGGCATGTGGCCACGATTGGTGCCGAGGATGTCCTCGGCGAAGAGATATTGTGCATCGCAACCGGTGCCGGCGCCCATCGAGAGCAGGAACAGCGAGGTGCGCTGCGAAATGGCCTCGGCCACCTCCGCCGGCACCACCTCGATCTCCGCTCCGAAAGCCCCGGCGGCTTCGAGCTGCTTTACCGCCTCGAAGACCTGCAAGGCCGTCTCGGCCGTCTTGCCCACGGCCTTGAAGCCGCCGGTCCAGGTCTTGCGCGAGGGGATGAGGCCGACATGGCCGATGACCGGGATCGCCTCGTCCGCCATGCGCTTCACCGTGGCATAGGAGGCACTGCAATAGACGGCGTCGGCGCCGGCCTTGTACAGGCGAAAGGCCCAACGCACGAAATCGTCGGCGGTGCCGATCTCGTAGAAATTGTCACCCGGCATCGAGAACAGGCTCGGCGCGGCGTCGCGATATTGGGGATTGAGCATCAGCTCAGGTGGGATGGAGACGATGTCGACGCCTGCCCGCTCGGCAGCCTCCGCTTCCTCGAGCGTCAGCACGCGGAGCATGGTCAACTGCTTCTTGCCCTTGATGGCGCGCAGGTCGGCAACCGTGGGTCTCTTGCGGGGCATTCTCTGGTCCTTACTCGGCGGCTGCAGCCGCATTCAAATCATGGAATTCAGCGCGATAAGGCCGCGCGGTCGGCGGCAGTTCGCGCCTGAGGTAAAAGTCCTCGTTGCGCAATTGCCGCAGCACGACCGGGAAGGCCTCGCGATAGGCATGCCATATCGAGGGATTCGGCTCGGGCAGGTCATGCTTGATCAGTTCATGCAGCTTTGGCAAGGCGTGATACGGCACCATGGGGAACATGTGGTGCTCCACATGGTAGTTCATGTTCCAGTAGATGAAACGGCTGACCGGGTTCATGTAGACGGTGCGGCTGTTGAGCCGGTGGTCCGTCACATTGTCGGCGAGGCCGATGTGCTGGAGCAGGCCTGTCATCACCATGTGCCAGCACCCATAGAGGCGCGGCAGGCCGATCAGCATCAGCGGCAGCCACGACCATGTGGCCAGCGCCGCGACGATGGCGGTGAAATAGATCGCCATGTGCCAGCGCGCCGCGGTCACTGCCTTGTAGCGTTCTGCCTCGGGGATGAAGCTCTGCTCGTCCGGCGTCAGCGTGCCCAGCGCGTTGCGGCCGAGGGCGATCAGCGAGTACCAGACATCGATAATGCCGGCGAAGTTCAGCACCAGGCGGATGAGGTCCGGCGGGCGCATCACGGCGATTTCGGCGTCGCGGCCGACGATGATGGTGTCCGTGTGGTGGCGCGCGTGGCTCCAGCGCCAGGTGACGGGGTTACGCATCAGCATGAAGCTAGCGATCTCATAGATCACGTCGTTCATCCAGCGCGTGCGGAAGGCGGTGCCATGGCCGCATTCGTGCCAGCGCGAGTCGCTGGAGGAGCCGTAGAGCACGCCATAGACGAAGAAGAAGGGAACGCACCACCAGCTTCCCCAGTACCAGATGCCACCAGCAGCCGACAGGAGGATGGCGGCAATCCAGATGATGGTATCGCGGATCGCCGGCGCGTCCGAGCGCTGCATCAGCTCCTTCATGACCTTGCGGGACACATCGGTGTGATACCATTCGGCCGAGGCCAGGCCGGTCTCGATGGCCCGTCGCGTGCTCTCACCGACCAGACTGTAGTCCCGCTTCTTTTCCATCGTCGCCATGGTCATACCGTTCGCCTAACCTGTCTTTCCTACGTCAGAATCTCGCCGGAAGCACCAAGTTGGAGTGGCGGTTTCCAACCGCCATTCTCGGAAACGAGAGCATTTGCCGGCAAGGGAAGATGGCGGTCCGAGACCGCCACTCCATGTTTGACCGACCCATCTCACGATCGCCCCTCCAGCGTGGGAAACCGCCCTGACGGTTCCGGGAAGTCCTCGACCGGCTGCCTCGCGATGGCGGAGATTCTGCTTTCCGCTGCTGCAATCTCGGCGGCGCCCTCGAGGATCTGGAAACGTGCTTGATAGTCGCGGCCCTCGCCGTGCTCCAGCCAGATCATCTCGCCGCGCTCGCGGGCGGCGAGATCGCCTAGGACATGATGGCTCGAGGGCTCGATGCCGAGCACATATTCGCCGGCCTGGAAGTTCTGCCATTGGTAGAGGCAGGGCAGCTGGTCGCGGCGCGTCACAACAATCAGGCCGATGCCGAGACGATCGTTGACGAGGGCGACCGGCTGCTCGCCGGCCGCGTCGGCGGCCAGCGTGTGCTGCCAGACCTGTTCGCGGAAGGCGGCCTGTGGGGCAGGGACCGTGTGATAGCCGACGTCCTGTCTGCGATAGGCCTCGCCGGCATGCGCCGCCCAGGCCACATCCCGGATCGGCGCCAGATAGCGCGAGCCCTGATCGAGCACGGGATGGCCGATATTGATGTGGTAGAAATACATATGCGGCGTGCGGCGAAAGCCCTGATTGACGACGCGGTCGCCGATACGGATCTCGTTGCCGCCGACATCGGCCTCGATGCGGCGCAGGAGATGCAGGTTTTCGCCAAACACGGCCGATTGCTGCACGACGCCCTCGGCCCAGAGCACGCACCGATCGCCGATCCAGGTCTCGCCATAGCCGGTGAGGCGGGCCGGGATGGTGCTGATGCGGCCATGCAGGGAATGGCAGACGCTTCTCTTGCCGGGATAGTTGTAATTGTCAGCCGGGGTTTCCTCCGGGCCGAGGATATGGTCGAGACCGCATGTCACCAGCAGGCCGGAGAAGGAACGCGCCCAGGCGAGGCCGTTCTCGCCTTCATACTCATGCAGGGCAGGGTGCCTGAAGCCGGCAGGCGAATGCCACCCGATCGCCTGCCCCTTGTAGTCGCAGTCGGCGATATCGAGGGCGCGATCGACCAGCACGGTGAAGCGCAGGCCCGTGCCGGTGCGGAATTCCAGCATGCGAATGCCGCGCTCGACGCCGTCGCCGAGCGTCATTAGCCGCACGCCCGCGAATTGCGACAACAGGCCCGCGCGTTCGGCAATTTCGCGGCGGGTGAGGGTATGCCCGTAGAGCTGCGTCATGATCACGCCGCTGTTCTCATGTCACAGCCCGTTCTCCCGGAACTTGCCGTCCAGGAATTTCTTCGCCCGCGGCACGTCGTCCTCGGACAGGTGCTCGATGATCACGGGAATATTGGGGTGCTTCTGCGCGAGGCGCTGCAGATAGAGGTCGTAATTGAGAGATCCCAGGCCCGGCGCGGGCAGCTCGATCTCGCCGACACCGCGGAAAGTGTGGCTTTCAAGCGCGTCCTCGTCGCCGATATCGGCATGTTTCTCGCTTTTGTCGGTGCCCGAGCGCTTTACATCCTTGGCGTGGGCGATGCGGATCCTGTCGCTGAGCGTGTCGAAGACCTGGTTGAGGATCTGGTCCATCCGGTCGATGTTGTGGGTCTCGAAATAGTTGGTCGGATCCATCAGGAGACCGAGGCCGGGATGGTCGACCTGCGCGAACATCTTCACCGTCTCTTCGACCGAGCCGACGACATTGTTCACATAGGTTTCGAGCAGGAAGATCGCGCCGTGGTCATAGGCCGTCTGCGCTAGGTCGGCGATCACCTTTCGGCATTCCTCGAAGCCTTCCTCGGTCTTGTTCCTGGGGTGGTGCACCCAGTCCGACTCGGTGTTGAAGGTACCGGTCTCCGAGATCACATAGGGCGAGCCGAAATGGCGCGCGTTGCGGATGATTTCCTTGAGATAGCCGACGCGCTTCTCGCGTTCGGCCTTCTCCGGGTGAACGATGTTGGTGTAGCCGGAAATGCAGCAGACCGGCAGGTGGTGGTCGCGGAAGGTGTCACGCACCTTCCTGGCCTTATCCTTGGTGATCTGGCCCGCAGAGAGGTCGACATCCTTGAAATGCAGGTCGAGCTGCACGGTGTTGAAGTCGAGCGAGCGGATCTTCTTCGCCGTCTCCTCCAGGCCATAGGGAAAATAGCCGGTGAATATGCCTGCCTGCATCATGGTCGATTGCCTTCCCGTATCAGTATTATTTGAACTTCAATGGATGGGTATTTCCGAGAGCCGCACGGCGCGGCCGGTGTCGATCGAGCGATAGCCGGCCTCCACCAGCGCCATGGTCTTGACGTTGTCGGCCACCGAAAGCGCCGGCGTGGTGCCAGTCTCCACCGCATGCTGGAGTTGCTCCATCACGCCGATGAAGGCGTGCGGGAACCACATGGTCTGCCATTTGGGAGTCACCCACTCGCCGCCCGTGGTCCGGGCCGAGGCATAGCTGAGCGTCGAAGGCGATCCCGTGGGCCAGCCGATCGTGCCCTTGGCCGAACCCTCGGTGCCCTCGACCCGCCAGTTGATGTGCTGGTCGTCGCGATAGCTTTCCTGGCGCGGGCCCGACCAGACATCCTCGAGCGACAGCGCCAGCACGCCGGAAGGAAATTTCAGCGTCGATACGGTGATGCCGTCCTGGTGGTCGAAGCTAGTGCGTGGATCCTTGCGGGTGAGCGTGGTGATCTCATCCGGATCGCCGAACAGGAAGCGCAGCACGTCGAGGTGGTGCACGCTCATATTGGCGAGCGTCAGCCGGTCATAATCTTTGAGGAAGGGCTGCCAATGCGGGATGGCATGCATGTCGATCTGGGCGAAGACGATCTCGCCGAGCTCGCCCGCGTCGAGGATCTGCTTGAGCACGCGCATCGACTGGTCGTAGCGCATGTTCTGGTTGACGGAGAGGATCTTGCCGGCTGCTTCGGCCTCGTCGCGCAACTTGATCGCCTCGCCGAGCGAGAGGGCGAGTGGTTTTTGAGCGAGGATCGCCTTGACGTGCGGCTGGCCGAGCGCATGTCGGATCAGATCGGGCTGCTGGTCGGGTGGAAAGGCGATGTCGACGATCTCGACCTTCGGGTCCTCGATCAGGGCCTGCGGCGTGGCGTGAACGGTAGGAATGCCCCAGCGCGCCGCGACCTTTTCGGCATTGGTCCTAGTGCGGGAGGCGATGGCGACAACCGGAAAGCCCGCCTCCTTATAGGCGGCCAGATGGCACTCGGCCATGATCATGCCGGCGCCGATGCAGCCGATCGCATATCGCTTGGTGCGCACCGGCGCGTCCGGCACGAAACGCATGGCGTTCGTCATCCATCCTCCCGTCGGGTCTGTTTGTTGCTATTTTGATGGATATTGATGTCGGCATCGTTTGATGTCAACATCATTTAAAATCATTATAAATCATTCTCGATCAACTCCTGCTCGCTAACGGGCGAAAGCGAAGAAGAAGCAGGCGGTTGGCGAGGAAACAACCGGAGGACCCAGGGGAAAGGAACTTGCATGGGAGCGAAGCTGATCCCATCATTTTCAATCAGAATCATAACGAGCGCGGTCGCAGCCAGGCTGCCTGCATATGGAAGGCGAGTTGAACGTGCGTGCCACCCTGTCAGATGTAGCGCGAGAGGCCGGCTTTTCGTCGGCGACGGTGGATCGTGTCCTGAACGGCCGGCCCGGTGTGCGTAGCCGCACCCGGGATATTATCCTCGATACTGCCCAGCGCCTCGGTTATGTCCTCGATGGCGGCAGCGACGAGGGCGAAGAGGCGGACAGGGCCGCAGCCCTGCGCCTCGACTTCATCCTGCCTTCCATCTCCAATGCCTTCATGCGCAAGCTCTGCGACCAGATCGAGGAACAGGCGAGCCAGCGCACAGGCGTCGAGGCCCGGGTGCAGACGGTAGAGGATTTCACGCCGGACAACCTTGCCCGCGTGCTCTATGACCTTCGCGGCTGCACCAACGGCGTTGGCGTCATCGCGCTCGACCATCCCACCGTGCGCGAGGCGATCCGCTCGCTCGCCTCTGGTGGGGCAAAAGTCGTGACCATCGCCTCCGACATCCTTTCCGTGCCGCGCGTGGCCTATATCGGGATCGACAACCGCGCGGCCGGGCGGCTGGCCGGCTATCTCGCCGGCCGTTTCATGGGTGTCGGCAAGTCAGGCAAGGTGGCACTGTTCGCCGGCTCGCTGTCCTATCGCGGCCATGAGGAGCGCGAAATGGGCTTCCGCCACATCCTCGCCGAGGAGAATCCGGGCCTGCAGATCGTCGAGCTGCGCGAGATGGGCGATGACAGCGCGCGGGCCTATGGCGAGGCGAAGGCGCTGCTGGAGCGCCATCCCGATCTCTCGGCGATCTACAATATCGGCGCCGGCAGTTCCGGCATCGCCCAGGCGCTGAAGGAATGCGGCCGGGCGCGCTCGGTGGTCTTCGTCGGCCACGAGGTCACCGAGGACACCAAGCCGCTGCTGCTCGACGGCACGCTCGATGCGGTGATCGACCAGAACCCACGCGTCGAGGCACGAGAGGCGCTCAATACGTTGATCCAGTCAATCCGCGGGCTGCCGATCATCGCACACCCGCCGCGCCTGCAGGTGATCTTCAAGGAGAACATCCCGGAGGTGTAAGGGGTGGGGCGCGACCAATTTCGCTTCCCCGAGCCAGCCATTCTTCTATCTTCCGCCGAGGAGCGCCTGGAAAGCGCGGGCAAGGTTGGTGGTGCCATGGAAGACCTCTCCGGCACCTGCCTCGAAATCGATCAGGCCGCGATTATGGGCGTCGTAAAGTTCGGTCACGAGTTCTGCGCCGCTGTCGCTTAGGCCGGCACTCAGCATGGTCTGGTGCCAGGCGTGGCGTGGCACTTCGAAGGCCACGACCTCGCGGTTCAGCAGGGTGGTCAAGGCCTCCGCGACGTCTACAGGCGTATAGCGCTCCGGGCCCTCGACATGAAACAGATCGGCTGTCGAGGCCCCGTCTCGACGCTGCAGCAGGATCTCCGCGGATATCCGACCGACATCGGGCGCGGAGACTGTCGGAAAGCGCTTGCTCAAAGAATGGTGCAGGCTGGGCAGCCGGCCCGTATCTGCCGCAACGCGGATCACTCGGGCCCAATTCTCCATGTGCTCGGCCGAACGCAGGAAGATGGCCTCAGTCGGGAGGGCCCTGAGCTGCACTTCCAATTCATGGAAGAGCACGGTGATGCCGGTCCCGCTCCCGATCTCGGCGCCATAGTCTGAGATCGCCAGGGTTGCCCGAGGCCGCGCTGCCGTCAGAGCTTTGGCTATGCAGTCAATGGAATGGCGCATCTCCGCTCCTGCATCCTCGGCACTTGGGGCCGGCGGGCAGATGACCTGCACAAAGGCTGCTCCATCGAAGGCCCTCGCCAGGGCAGCAGCATCTTGCAGATCGGCGATCGCCACCTCGCAGCCCAGCGCCTCGAAAGCTGACGCTTTCGAGGGATCGCGAATGATCGCCCGCACCGGCTGGCCGGTCGCACGCAGGGCGGAGACGGTTGCCCGGCCGACCTTTCCTGCGGCTCCCAGGATTGCAAACATGGTCATTCCCTCAAGCTTCACTCAGGGCAGGATGCGAGACCGCAGTTACTATGTCGCTCGGATTAAGCCGGCCCGTTGCAGGTTCGGCCGCGGTTACAGCCGCTGGCGCAAGATTTCGCCTGGCGTCATGCCGGTGAGACGGCGCATCCACGTCGCCATATGGCTCTGATGCGCGAATCCGGCCGCCAAAGCGACTTCGCTCATCGGCATATCACCGGTCAGCAGCAGCGCCCGCGCCCGCTCCACCCGGCGCCGCACGACATATTGATGCACAGGCATGCCGAAGCTACGGGGGAATAGCTGCTTGAGTTGGGAAAGACCGAGTCCTGCGGTCTGGGCAAGCTCTGCCAGGGACAGGGATCGGTCGAGATGGCTCTCGATGAAGTCGGCAAGCAGGTGGTACTGACGGGACGAGAGCCCGGTCCGCTCGGAAAGGTCCGGTCCATCCGGGATTGCCATGAGCCGTGCGGCCAGCGCCAGGCCCAGGGATTGTGCGTAGAGAGGATCGGAAGGGATATCGGCCTCGAGCTCAGCCTTGATCGCTGTGGCAATCGCCTCAATGCGAGGATCTCGCAACTGGAAGACCGCCCGCAGTCCGAACCGGCCGGGAGGCCCGTCGAGTTCTTCGGCGACCTTGCTCAGCAAGGCGGGCGCAAGACGAAGCCTCAGGATTGTGCAGGCGGCATCGTCTTCCCAACTGCCGTCGAGGCCAGCCGGAATGACATCGATGTCGCCATGCTTCTGGATGCGCCGCGAGTGCCGCCCGTCGCACCGGCAATCGGCATTCACTGGCGTGCCGAAATGGATGCCGAGTCGGTGCATCTCGCCGCCCGCGACATGATGCCGGCCCCTGGGTATGCTCAGGAACTCCGCCTCGAGGGAGTGCCAACCCCTCCCGGCGCTGGTCAGGAGGATGCTCGCTTGCTCCACCGCTGGCGCGGCGCCGATGTAACGGTCCATGGTGCCACCTCCTCAGCCGCAACATAGGCGGGGGAGGGGACTATTGCGAGGGGGCCTCCTGGGATCGCAGGCATCCTTGCCTGCATCTTGGAACCGCGGCGCATGCAAGAAAGAGGCAGGCAAGGATGCCTGCGGCCCCGGGAAACTATCCCCCCACCATCAGCTTGACGATCTCGTCGTGGTTGGTCTCGGCGATCTTGCGCTCGCCCGCCAGTGTGCCGCGGCGCAGAACGACGATGCGGTCCGATACGGCGAAGATGTCCTGCAGATTATGAGAGATGAAGATGATGCCCCGGCCCTGCGCCTTCAGGGTATGGATCAGCGAGACGACCTTGCGCTGCTCGGGCACGCCGAGGGCCGCGGTCGGCTCGTCCATGATCAGGACCTGGGCGTTCCAGTACACCGCGCGGCCGATCGCCACGGCCTGGCGTTGGCCGCCGGAAAAATTGCCGACGGGTGCCGTGAGGCGCGTCACGTGGAAGTCGAGCCGCGCCATGGTTTCCTTCGCCGCCTCGGCCATCTTGGCGCGGTCGAGCACCGGCAGGAAGCCGAATGCCTTGCGCATCGGTTCGCGGCCGAGGAAGATGTTGGCGCCGATGGAGAGATTGTCGGCGAGCGCCAGGTCCTGGTAGATCGTCTCGATGCCATGGCCGCGGGCAGCCTCCGGCGTCGCGAACTTTACTGCCTCGCCATTGAGGCGAATCTCGCCCGTATCGGCGTGATAAACGCCCGAGATCGTCTTGATCAGGGTCGACTTGCCGGCGCCGTTGTCGCCTGCCAGGGCTACGACCTCGCCGGGAAACAGCGTCATCGAGACGCCATTGAGCGCGGTAACGCCGCCGAAGCGCTTGGTGATGTCGCGAACTTCGAGAAGAGGCTGGGTGTTCATGGACGGCGTCCTCCCGAGATGCTGCGCTGGGCCTGGTCTACCAGCACCGAGACGATGATGACGACGCCGACCGAGACGAACTGCCAGAACGGTTCGACATTGATATAGACGAGGCCGAACTGGATGACGGCGATGACGAGGGAGCCCGCCAGCGTACCCAGGATCGAGCCCGAGCCGCCGAACAGGCTGGCGCCGCCGATCACCACCGCGGCGATCGAGTCGAGCAGCAGCGGCTCACCGGCCTGCGCCGCGCCGGCGGTGAAACGGGCGGCGTAGAGCACGCCGCCGATGCCGGCGCAAATCGCCGAGAGCATATAAAGTTTCTGTGTGTGCCAGCCGACATTGATGCCGGCCCGCAGAGCCGCTTGCTCGCTGGCGCCGATGGCGTAGGTGTGCTGGCCGAAGCGGGTCTGCGACAGGATGTAATGCATCACCAGCAGGAAGATCACGGTCACGATCACCACCACCGGCAGCCCATAGAAGCGGCCATTGCCGAGCGCGGAGAACCAGGCATTCGACACCGGCACCGTGGTTCCGCCGGCCAGCAGGAAGGCGACGCCGCGTGCCACGCCATACATACCCAGCGTGCCGATGAAAGGGGGCACCCGCAGTTTCGAGATCAGCAGGCCGTTGATGATGCCCGGAATTATGGCGACCGCCACACCCACCACGCCGCCGATCAACATGGCGGGAAACAGGGGCATGACGCCACCCAGCATGTTGACGGCGTGGGCCGCGACCACGGCCGACAGGCCCATGATGAAGCCGATCGACAGGTCGATGCCGCCGGAGATGATCACGAAGGTCGAGCCGAGGGCGAGCAGGAGAGGAGCAACCGTATAGATCGAGATCGACTGCATGGTCGAGAGCGAGAACACGAAGGTCGAACCATAGGCGATACGGGCCCATAGTTCGAAGAAGACCAGCAGCAGGACGAGAAAGAGCCAAGCCCTCAGTTCCGCGATGCGCAGAAGCAGAGGATGAGGACCTGAGGCGGGCTGCGACCCTTGGGTCAGAGATGAGGGGGCTGACGACATGGCCGCTCCGTTGGAAACAGGAAGAAGACGCCGGATGGGCGGCGCGTGGTGTGCAGGTCTTCAAAGCGTGACCGAAAGTTCGGGCAATGGCTGAGAGGGCCGGCACTTTGTCGAAATTGGCGCCGGGCTCCCAATGACGGCCCTCAATCGAGCCGCCCGGGAGACCGGCACGCCTGGCTCAGTTCTGGTAGATGAAGCGTGCTACTTCTGGCTGGTCGACGTTGGACTTGTCCATCTCGGTGAAGCCGGTACCGATGGAGGTCGGAATCGACTGGCCGGTGAGATGGGCGTAGGCGGCCATCACGCCGAAATAGCCGATCTCGGCCGGATGCTGCGCGATGGCGATATCGACGAGACCGGACTTGATGTTGTCGACGATCGAGGTGGGTGCGTCGAAGGCGGCAACGCGGATCTTGCCGCTCTGGCCGGCCTGCTGCACGCCATTGGCGGCGCCGAGAGCCGAGAACAGGTTGGCGCCGAAGACGCCGGCGAGATCGGAATTGCGGGCATAGACGGACTGGAACTGCGAAGCTGCCTTGTTGGCGTCATCGTCGTTGAATTGTGTCTCCAGGACAGTGATATCAGGATACTTCTTCATCTCTTCCTTGAAGCCTTCCTCGCGCTGGTCGGTGGTGGATACGCCGGGCTTCACGTTGGAGACATAGACCTTGCCCTTGCCACCGATTGCCTTGGCGAGGGCGTCAGCAGCCATGCGGCCGCCGAGCAGATTGTCAGAGGCGACGTAGGACAGCGGGAAATCGGCGTCGCCCGAGCCGGTCTGGTACTGGCCGGTGCCGATGAAGGTGTCGACGGTGATGACGGGAATGCCGGCATCGACGGCCTTCTTCAAGGGCTGCACCAGCTGCACCTTGTCGGTGGGGGCGATCAGGATCGCGTCAGGCTTGCGGGCGATCACGGCATCGAGCACCGGCGTCTGGGTTACCGGGTTGAAATCTGGCGCACCCTGAAACACGAGTTCGGCGCCGACCGCCTTGGCGGCAGCCTCGGCACCCTTGCGCATGGTGATGTAGAAGGCGTCCGTGGTCAGGCCCGGAATGAGGGCGATGGTGAATTTCTTGTCCTGAGCCTGCGCGGGCACGGCAAGCACGCCGACGCCGATGGCAAGGGCCGCGAGGGCGGTGAGCAACTTCCTCATGTCGTTTCCTCTGTTTGCTGTTCGTTCGGTCTTGATGCCCGGTGCGGGGCCTCTTCTGGCGAGAAGTGCCGAACCGGCTACGGTTGCCCGAAGGCACCCGATGGCGTGTGGAAGGATGTGAATGGATCATCGTCGCGGTGCTGGGCGCAGTCCGGACAGTGTGGCTCCCTCCGAATATTATTTTTGTCTTTTCTATATTGTCAGACTATGGTTTGACGGCAAAAGCGTCAATAAAATATATTGCGCGCGAAAAGCTTGACAGGGATAGGCCGTAATCGAGATCGAGAAATCGGGTTAACATATTGTCCAAACGATATAAAATAATGGCGACCTACTCCAGGGAGCAGTGGTAGCGGTGAACAAATTTACGGCGTGTAAAAAATATAATTGTTTCCACGTGTAAAAATAGGAAACATCGGGAGGCTTGGGCATTATGGCCGTTCAGAAGATCAGGAACATGGCGGAATTCGCTCAGTTGAGCGGCATCTCGCGCCCGACCGTATCCAAATATTTCAACGATCCCTCCAGCGTTCGCAAATCGATCCGCAGCAAGATCGAGCGAGCGCTGGCAAAATACGATTACCGACCCAACCTCTTCGCCGTAAATCTCAACAAGAAGCGGCCGAAAATCATCGGGGTGATCGTGCCAGACACCTCCGACATGTTTTTCTCCGAGATGGTGCGCCATATCGAGATGCGCTGCGCGCTCGACGGCTATCTCGTCCTGGTGCTTTCTTCGCGCGGCGATCCCTCGCTCGAGGCGCGTTCGGTCGAAACCCTGTTGTCCCTGAAGATCGCGGGGGCAATTCTTGCGCCGCTCGGCTCCATCACCGATGCCTCGCGCATGGAGAGCCTGAAAGCGCATATCCCTGTCGTCTATCTCGATTCCTTTCTGAGCGACGGCTCGCCTTTCGTAGGCACCGACAACGACCAGAGCATCGGGCTGATCACCGATTACCTCTGCCGCACCGGCTCGCCACCCTGCTTCTTCGAGATGCCGGCGGTGAACCACAATGCCGACGAACGCAGCAGGGCCTATATCCGGACCATGGAGCGCCTCGGCTTTCAGCCGGAGATCATACGGGTATCCAGCAGACCCGACTGGCGCTTCGAGGAGATCGGCTACAGCGAGGCGCTAAGTGTCATCGACGGCAAGGGTTTCCCGTCCTCCACCCTGCTGTGCGCCAATGATCGCATCGCCGTGGGCGTCATGGCGGCCGCCTTCCAGCGCGGCATCAAGGTGGGGCGCGAGGCCGATTGCCGCTTGCGGGTTGCCGGGCATGACGACCAGCCCTACAGCCGCTTCGGTTGCCCGCCGCTCACCACCGTCGCCCAGAACTTCTCGCGCATCGGCACGCTCTGCGTCGAGACCCTGCTGGCGAAGGTCGAGGGCGCTGAGACAGCGCCCGGCGCGCCCCAGCAATTCCGCCTGGAGGCGCAGCTCATGATGCGCGCCTCGGCCTGATCACGAACAAGAACCAGACCACGAAGAGACCCGGCGAGCAGGCAAGCGAGGCGGCATTGCCTCGATCTGCGCGGCCCATCCGGCGGTGGTCGAAACGACCTTGGCGCATGGCCGCGGCGAGCGGCGAAGCGCTGATCGAGGCGACCTGCAACCAGGTCAACCAAGGTGGCGGCTATACCGGAATGACGCCCGTCGAGAGATTCTCGGCTGGCTTGGAGGGCTGCACCTTGCCGCCGACACAGGTGCATCAATTCCTGCCAGCCTCGGCCCGCCACGACGGACCCTTCGATATGGCGGCAGCCCTGTCGCTCGCGGCGCGAAGTGCTCGACGGTTACGCCGCTGCAATAAAGCCTGCGTGAGAGGGAAGGGCGGTCGTTGACAGCGGCGGCCGAGATCCCGACAGTGCGCCGCCTATTTCGCTCCAGGAATCTACTTTTCATGCAGCCAATCCATATTACTTACCTCAACCGCCTCGACATCGAGGCGACTGCCTTGACGGACCAGGAAATCCTCGCGGCCATCGAGGAAAGCCTGGCCATGCAGGGTCGCGGCGAGACGGCGATCGAGCCGCGCGTGCATCTCGAGCCGCGGGCAGGGGTGGAGGGCCATTTCAACGTGCTGCGCGGCTGGATCGGCGGCGAGATCGATGCGGCCGGCGTGAAGGTGGTCGGCGACTTCGTCGACAATTATAAGCAAGGCCTGCCGTCAGAGTTCGGTGTCCTCACCCTGTTCGACCCTCGTATCGGTGCCCCCAGGGCGATCATGGACGCGAGCGGTATTACCGACATGCGCACCGGCGCGGTCACGGCGATCGGCGCGAAATATCTCGCACGCAAGAACTCCAGGATACTTGGCCATATCGGCGCCCGCGGCACTGCCTATTGGAATGTGCGGCTGCTCGACAGCCTGTTCGACTTCGACGAGATCCGCGTGCATTCCCGCCGCCGCGAAAGCCGCAATGCCTTCGGCGAGCGCCTTGGCAAGGACTTGGGCAAGAAGATCGTAGTTACGGAAGACTGGCGTTCCTGCGTGGAAGGCGCCGACATCGTGGTCGAGGCTTCGCGCCTCTCGAAGCCCGAGCCGATGCTGAAGACCGATTGGATCAAGCCCGGCGCGTTCGTGGTGCCCTATGGCACCATGAGCGCAGTGGAACTCAGCCTCACCGACATCATGTCCAAGCTGGTGGTCGACGACTGGGGCCAGTGCAAGGGCGGCAAGTTCGGTTCGCTCCGCGCTCATGTCGAGGCCGGCAAGCTGTCGGAAAAGACGCTGCATGCAGAAATGGGCCAGATCGTCGCCGGGCTGAAGCCGGGCCGGCAGAGCGATGACGAGACCATCCTGTTCTGGCATCGCGGCCTGTCGCTGTCGGACATTGCCCTCGGCCACGCCTTCCTGAAAAAAGCCACCGCGAAGGGCCTCGGCCAGACACTGCGATATGCGTGAAATGAGCTTGGTGTGCGTAGGCGCTAATTTTGTCGGGAGAGGCGGACGAAACGCGGAGTGGCGGTCTCCGACCGCTATCTTCCTTCCCTGCAAACGCTCCATTTCCAAGATGTCGACCAGGAGGTCGACACTCCAATTCCCCGGATGGTCATGAACGAATTCACTCTACAGGCGGATACACGCCTGACCCTCGCCGATGTCGTGGCCGCCTCGAAGGGGCCGCTACGTGTCGCTTTCACTCCCGAAGTCGTCGAGCGTATACGAAAGGCCCGGGCCGTTGTGGACGCTCATATCGATGGTGATATTCCGGTTTACGGCCTCAACACAGGCCTTGGCGGCAATGTCGGCCACCGTATCAAGCCTGAGGAGATTCCCGCCTTCCAGGAGCAGATGGTGCGCGGCCGCATTGCCGGCGTCGGGGAGCCGCTGCCGGTCGAGAGCTGCCGCGCCGCCCTGTTTTGCCGCATCGTCGCGCTGGCCAAGGGTGGCGGAGGCATTTCGTTGAAGGTGCTGGAGCAGATGGTCGAGATGCTGGCGCACGACATCATCCCGGCCATTCCCTCGCGCGGCTCGCTCGGCACCGGCGATCTCATCATACTGATGAGCGTGGCGGCAGTCGCGATCGGGCGTGGGCGGGCCTGGGTTGGCGGCCGGCTCTTGCCCGGCACCGAAGCGCTGGCGAGGGCCGGGCTGAAGCCGGTGGCGCTCGGCGCCAAGGACGGGCTCGCCATCGCCAACGCCTCATCGGTCACGGTTGCGATGGCGGCGCTGTCGCTGGAGGCCGTCAGGGATATCCTCGACGTGCACGTCGCCGCCGCGACGCTGGCCTTCGAAGGCTACGGCGCCAATCCACGCATCTTCGACGAGCGCCTGGCGCTGGCCCGGCCAGCGAGGGGGCAGGTCGAGGCGGCGGCCCTGTTCCGGAAAGGGCTTGAAGGCAGCGATCTGCACGGCAATGCCCGGTTGGTCCAGGATGCCATCAGCTTCCGTGCTCTGTCGCAGGTCACCGGCAGTACTTTCACCGCCTATGAGGCGGCGAAGGAAGCGGTCGAGATCGAACTCAACGCCGCCGCCGACAACCCGCTGGTGATCGCGGAGACGGGCGAAATCTATTCCTCAGCGAATTTCCACACGCCGGCCATCGCACTCGCTTTCGACAGCCTTGCCATCGCCATGACGCATCTTGCGACGGCTTCGGCCAACCGCTCGATCAAGCTGATGACAGGCCGGCTCTCGGGCGTGCCGAACTATCTTTCGCCCGTCGGTGGTGCCTCCGCCGGCTTCGTGCCGATGCAGAAGGCGATCTCCGCGCTGCAGGCCGAAGTGCGCCTCAAGGCCGCCCCGGCAAGCCTCGACGGCCTTGCGGTCTCCGACACGGTGGAAGACCTGACGCCGCACTCCGCCCTTACCATCCGCAAGCTCGACGAGCAGAACGAGCAGACCCGTTGGCTTGTCACGATCGAGACGATGCTGGCGGCGCAGGCCTGCGACCTGCGCGCTGCCGGCAAGCCTCGCACGCTCGGCAAGGTCGGCACGAGGCTGCAGGCGATGGTGCGTGCTGTGATCCCGGCGCTCGACACCGATCGCGAGACCGGGCCGGACGCCGAGGTTCTGCATGGGGTGTTGTGGGGCGTGCGGACGGTTGCAGCGATCCACGATCTGGTTAGTCGAGAGGCGCGACATGAAAGCCTCCCCCACGAAGCTGGGGGAGGTGGCTGAGTGTAGCGAAGGTCGGAGGGGGCGTGGCCAGAATTGGGTGTGGTAACCACCAACTCAGGTTTCCTTTTCACGCGCCTTTTCCTGACCACATCCCCTCCGTCACGACTTCGTCGCGACACCTCCCCCAAGCTTCGTGGAGGAGGCTTCTGCGTGGCGCCCTACGCCTCGAGCCTCGAGCTGCCGGTTCAGGCTCCCGGCAGCTTGTCCGCCAGCACGGAAGGCTGCCGGATTTCCGGCGCTATGGCGAGCAGGTCGGCCGCGTTGGCCATGAGGGCGGCCGCCACCGCGCCGCTCAGATGCGCCTTACGGCCGGCTTCGGTGTCGAAGGCATCGAAGATGGCGAATGTGTCGTTGTCATAGCGCACGGCGAACCATGCGATGGTATCCGGCTCGGCTGCAACCAAGCCCTGGGCGCTGGCGAGGAAGCTGGCGACGGCCTCTTCCTTGCCGGGCTTGGCCTTGAGTTCAACATAGATGGCATAATGCGTCACGGGATGATCCTTCTCTGAAGTTTGGAGGGATGGCGGGTCGGGGCAGGGGCCTCACGCCGCCGGCGGCTTCAGCGGGCTTGGCATCGGATTGAAATAGAGGCAGATCATAGGGACGCCTCCTCCCGTTGAGTTTTGGAACACACGCTATAGAATGCATGGCGAGATACGCGTGACAATTGCCGCCTGAACACGATCTCGGGAAGATGACTATGGCCCGGCCACGGGAGTTCGACGAAGAGGCCGTGCTCGACGCGGCGATGCAATGTTTCTGGGAGCAGGGGTACGAGGCCACCTCCGTGCGCGATCTGGCAACGCGGATGGGCATGACAGGCGCCAGTCTCTACAACGCCTTCGGCGACAAGCGCGCGCTTTATCGCCGTTCCCTCGACTTCTACACTGAACGCAGCTTCGGCGAGCGTACGGTACGCCTGGAGGCGAGCCTGCCACCGCGCGAGGCGATCATTGCCTTCTATCGCGAAATCATCGAACTCTCCCTCGGCGACCCGAAGGCGCGAGGATGCATGATGGTCAACTCCGCCCTGGAAGCCGGGCCACGCGATCCCGAATTCCGCGCTGTGGTCGCCGAGGTGCTGGGGCGTATCCAAGCCTTTTTCCACCGCTGTGTGCTTGCCGGGCAGCGGGATGGCAGCATCCCTCTCACCCATGACGCGGAAGACCTCGCTCGCTTCTTCCTGAGCGTGCAACTTGGCCTGCGCGTGCTCGCGCGCACCGCACCGCGCCGCGACGAACTCGAAGGCGCCTTGCGGCCAGCCCTCGCCCTTCTGGGTTCTGAGGATTATCAAGAAGTGGCTACAACACAATGATTGGCCATGCGTTTCTGCCAGTGTTAGTACGGAAGATCAGCAGGATCGAAGAGATGGGGCGGCCTCCCGGCTTCGGTCCTGGCCGGAGCGGAGGCCGCCCCGCCGCCTCAGGCCCGACCCGGCTTCAGCGTCCCCTTGATCGTGTGGCAAGTGCCCTTGGGGACCAGCTTGAAAGAAGCCTTGTCGAAGTCGACGGTCGAATGACCGGCGCAGTCATGCGCGCCGGCGGCGCAATCGTTCTGGCCCTTCAGCGCGATGCCGTAGCACTTCTCCTTGCCGACAGCCTGCTCGGGGCTCACCGGTCCGGCGAAGGCGGGCACCGCGACGGCGGCGATGGCCGAGGCGAGCGAGCCGGCAAGAGCGAGCGTTACGATACGACGATCCATTATGGTATCTCCATGAAAAGCAGCGAGCCGTCATCGGCTTGCAAGGGCCCCTACGCCCGGGGCCTGGCGTTCATTACGGCCTGTAACAAAGACGTGAACCCACGCGAAGAAGGGGTAGGACGTGCATAGTTCCTTGCGCGAAGAGGAGTGGGCGACATGGTTGCGGGCAGCGATCGCGGGCGATGGCGCGGCTTATCAGCGCTTCCTGCAGGCGGTGACGCCGTTCCTGCGCTCCATGGCCCGCAAGCGCTGCGAGAGTTTCGGGGCGGCGGCGAGCGAGGCGGAAGACGTGGTGCAGGAGGTGCTGCTCGCCATCCATCTCAAGCGCGGCACTTGGGATCCCGCTCGCCCGCTTGGCCCCTGGCTCTCCACCATCGTGCGCAACAAGATGATCGACACCATGCGCCGTCGGGGCCGACAAGTGGTGGTGCCGATCGAGGATGTGATCGAGACCCTGGAGGCGGACGAGCAGGCCGACGATCTCGACCACCTCGACATCGAGCGCCTTCTGGCCCGACTCAAGGACCCGCAGCGCGACATCGTGCAATCGATCTCCGTGCGCGGCACCAGCATCCGCGACACCGCGAGCCGGCTCAATATGTCGGAGGGAGCCGTACGCGTGGCCCTGCACCGCGCCCTCAAGACGCTGGCCGCGCTTTACCGGAGTGACAATTTGTGAAGACCGACGATTTCATCAAGGCACTGGCCGAGGACAATGCCGCTGGATGGCGGATCGGCAAGGCTTTCGCGGCGGCGCTGGCGGGCGGGGCGGTGATCACCGCTGTCCTGTTCTTCTCCTCGATCGGCATGCGGCCTGATGTCGACAGTGCCATGCATACGGGCCGCTTTCTGTTCAAGTTCCTGGTCACGCTCACTATGGCGACCACGGCGACCGGGCTGATCCTGCGCATGGCCCAGCCGGGCGTTCCATTCGGAGCCTGGGGCAAGGCGATTGCTGCAGCGCCGGCGCTGCTGGCTGTGGCCGTGATCGTCGAACTCGTGGTGATGCCGTCTTCCACTTGGGAGGCGCGCTGGATCGGGTCCAACGCACCCTATTGCATGACGTTGATCCCGCTGATGGCAGTGGGCCCGCTCGCCTGCATCCTCTATGTGATGCGCCAGGGCGCGCCGGAGAATCCGGGCCTGATGGGGGCAATCGCCGGCCTGGTCGCCAGCGGCATTGGCGCTACCTTCTATGCCTCGCACTGCCCGGACGACAGCCCGCTTTTCGTTGCGACCTGGTACCCGCTAGCGACAGGTATCGTGGTACTCGCGGGCTATTTTGCCGGCAGGAAATGGTTGAGGTGGTGAGGCGCTGATTGTGTGCCGACCTGGAGGTCGGCACACTGAACAGTTGTTCGCTTCAATGCGCGGCGGGTACCGGCGCGGGAGGAGGAACCGGCGCAGGCTGCGCCGAGGCAGGTGAGGGAGCCCGCATCTGCTGCTCTTCCTCGAGCTTCTTCTTCTTGGCCTGCACGGCGAGATGGTGCCCGATAGCGCAGCCGCCGATGGCGCCCAGCACGGCGTGATGGCCGGCATAATGCCCGGCGACGCCGCCTGCGACGGCACCCGACAGACAGCCTACGGCCTGGGCTTGAGGGGTCATGGAAAGGGAACCGGCCGCCAGGGCGGCTACGGTCCCGGCAATGAGTGGAAGACGCATCCTGCTCTCCTGCGCGACTGCCCCCAACCGCACCGATCGGACGGCAATGCTGGCGCATTCAGGCGAAAGTGCGGCTTTGCGCGTCATATGACGTACGTAACAAGGATCGGACATTCCGTTACGTTATTTTGTCATCTCGGCGCGTCGCCAAAACGGTATTCATGCGTGAGCTCGTCGAGCTTTTTCTTGAGGTCCGGCGCGATGGTGTAGCCCGTGGCGGAGAGGGAATCGTCGAGTTGCTCTGATCGGCTCGCGCCGATGATCGGGGAAGTGATGACGGGATTGGCCAGCACCCAGGCCATCGCCAGGGTCACGGGAGAGACGCCTGCCTCGGCGGCCAGGGCGATATAGGGTTCGACGGTATCGAAGGCACGGTCGTTCCAATAGCGCTCCTGGTAGCGTGCGCCGGCCGTTCCGAGGGTGAAGCGTGTACCCTGAGTTGGTGTGCCCCTCTTATGCTTGCCGGTCAGGAAACCGCCAGCGAGGGGATTGTAGGGGATGACGCCGAGACCCTCCTCGGCGCAGAGCGGCAGCAATTCACGCTCGATCTCGCGGAAGAGCAGGCTGTAGCGGGGCTGCACGCAGACGAAGCGGCCGGTGTTTTTGACGTCGGCGCGGCCCAACGCCCGTGCCAGGCGATAAGCGAGGAAGTTGGAAACGCCGATATAGCGAGCCCGGCCGGATCGGACGATCACGTCGAGGGCTTCCAGCGTTTCGTCGATCGGTGTCGAGGCATCATCGGAATGGAGCTGGTAGAGATCGACATAGTCGGTCCCGAGCCGGCGCAAGGAGGCGTCGATGGCATCGAGCAGGTGCTTGCGTGACGCGCCTTGCTCCCAGGGGTTCGGTCCCATGGCGCCGCAGGCCTTGGTAGCAAGGATAAAGCTGCCGCGCCTGCCCTTGAGCCAGCGGCCGATAATTTCTTCCGTGCGCCCGACCGTATCGAACCCGCCGCCGAGAGGGTAGACATCGGCGGTGTCGATGAAGTTGATGCCGCCCGCTGCCGCCTTCTCGAGGATTTGGCGTGAAGGGTCTTCCTCGATCTGAAGGCCGAAAGTCATGGTGCCCAGGCAAAGTTCGGAAACCTGCAGGCCTGTCTTGCCGAGGGACTTGATGCGCATAGGACGATCCGTTTGTGATTGGGAAAGGATTTGTGAAAAGAGGCGGAGGGAATGTGCAGGTTATCGGCCCTGCGTGACGGCTTCGCCAAGCCGGAGCAGCATCACTTTTCGGTGTGGCCCTGTCGCTGCAGCGCCTGGATATAGGTGATGAAAAGCTCGCGCTCGGAGGTGATGTCGAGCTTCTCGTAGATGCGCAGGCGATGGTTCTTTACCGTGCCGCGTTGCAGGTTGAGGCGCTGGGCGATCGTCGCGGTCGGGTGACCTTCGAGGATCAGCTTGACGATATCGACCTCGCGAGGGGTCAGCGCCGGATTAAGGCGGGAGATGATGATCTGGTCGTAATCGGCTGACGTGGAAGGGGCTTTTTCCACCATGAACAGCCAGCCCTGCGGTGCGAAGGCGTGGGCCGCCGACATGCGCGTGCGATGGAGGATGTTGCCCTCGCCGAGCAAGGCTTGGCCGGCGTCCTCGGCTGCCAGGCGCTCGACCGCTCGCTTCAGGCCGGCATCGGCCTGCTCGAGCTTGCGCCAGGCGTCGCTCATATGCACGGCATTGCCGTCGCGGTCGCGGATCATCACCGCGCGCGGCAGCGAGGGGCCACTGCCGCCCTCGGCCGCCAGGATCGCATTGACATGGGCGATATCGAGCCCGGCGAAGAGGGGGTAGAAAACCTCGATGGACGTGCGTTCCGCGCTTACGAAGCGTCCGACCTTGCGCTCCAGGAACATCGCCACGCTGGCCCGGCCGAGGGCCGGCAGGAAGATGCCGAGCTCGTCGGTGATGCTCGATTCCTCCAGGAACTCGCGCACATAGCGGCTGTGCCGGGTCGCGGCGGCTGGAAACATATCGAGCGAGACGACGCCCGGCTGCTCGGTCTGCGTCCAGTAACGGTAAAAGGGGTCGAAGACGAAGAAGGTCGTCTCATATTGGCGGGCGAGGCTATCGGAAAAGCCGTGATGCAGCAGGAAAGTCGGCTCTCCGACGGCCGAATAACGCACCACCGTCGCGATATCATGCGGCACCAGCGCCCGGAAGGCCGATAGCAGCGCGGGGTAGAAGCCCGAGGTGCCTGCCAGCCGCGCGGCCTCGCCGAGGGCCGTGTTGATCGAGGCCAGCGGAAGGCCGGAGGCGATGGCAGGCGATTTCATCCGACGCAAATCCAAAACGGGCAGGGCTCAGGCTAGCGTGGCCCCGTCTCCTCTACCAGAGCGCGCCGCCTGTGATCTGGATATTCTCCGCCGTGATGCCCTTGGCCGCCTCGCTGCAGAGAAACACTGCAAGGCCCGCCACCTCGTTCGGCTGAATGATGCGCTGCTGCGGGTTCTGGCCAGCGATCCGGGCCATGGCAGCCTCCAGGCTCTCGCCCTTGCCCTCGCGCTCGGCGACCTGGGCGACGTTCCGGCGCATCAGCTCGGTCTCGACCCAGGTCGGCGAGATCATCACGGCCGTCACCCCATGCGGTGCGCCTTCCAGCGCCACGCAGCGCGTGAGGCCGAGCAGGCCGGATTTCGAGGCGCAATAGGCCGGATTATCCTTCCAGCCGACGCTCGCTGCCGTTGAGCCGATATTGATGACGCGGCCCCAGCCTCGCGCCATCATTTTGGGCAGCAGCGAACGGGTGGTGCGGAAGGCGCCGGTGAGATTGGTGTCGATGATCTTGTCCCACAATGCATCCGAATGCCCGCTCACCGGCTGCTCGGCCGTGGTGCCGGCGGCGTTGACCAGGATATCGATCGGGCCGCACATCACCTCGGCATCCGCAATGAAGGCATCGATGATAGCGCTGGAACGCACATCGAGGTGTCCGGCATGGACCTTCACACCGAGGGCGGTCAGCGCGGCCTGAACATTCTCGAGCTGAGCCCTCTCGGGATAGGCCGCGGCATCTCCGAGCCTTGCGCCCTCGCCGATATAGGACCCAACCGCGACATTGGCACCCGCGGCGGCTAGCGCCTGGGCGATGGCAAAACCCTGGCCGGTGAGGCCGCCGGTAACCAGGGCAGCACGGCCGTGGAGGGAGGGGGGCATGGGGATATTCCTGGGAGCGCGGACGTCTCGTCCGCTCTTGAAACGGTGTGGGTTCAGAACGAAATGTTGGAACCCGAACCTCCCTACCGCGCAAGGTCGTTGTTCCAAGAGCGGACGAGGCCGTCCGCGCTCCCAGGCTATTCCAGCGGCTGCTTCAGCCACTCGCGATAGAAGCCCTCAAGGTCCGGATCGAAGTCGTGCACGATCGGGTAGCCGGGCGCTGCCGCCTCTACCTCATGCAGCGTGCCGCAGGACTGGCAGATGAACTCGCGGATCTCCATCCATTCCGGATCGGGAATATCGGAATTGGGATAGATCTCGCGGAGTGCCTCCTTGCTCTTGCGCACGCGGATATGCGCACCGAGCTTCCAGTTCTTCTTGTAATGGCCGAATTCCCGGCCGCATTCGCATTTGGTGACGCGTCCGCCAGGCGTTTCGGCGATGAAGAGGTGGTCGCTGATAGGCAGGAGGATCCGGTCCTTCCAGGGCACGCGATCCTGCAGCACTGCGAGGTAGGTCAGAAAGCGATCATCATCCTTGTAGGCGCTCATGATCTGCTTGGTCTGGTGCCAGGGCAGGGTGCCGGCGACGAGTTCGCGGATGGTTTCCTTGGGATAGCTGCTCATCGAGACCTCGATTTTTTCACCCTCCCCTTGATGGGGAGGGTCGGACCGAAGTCCGGGGTGGGTGAGAAACGAGACGTTGTTGAGGTGGTGCAAGATGCCCTGACCGGGTGGGACGGGGATTCCACCCCACCCGGACTTCGTCCGACCCCTCGCAACTCAAGTGAGTTGCGGACCATCAAGGGGAGGGTGAAGGTTGGCTCCTCAATATTTGACCGTGAACGAGGCCTCGAGGCCCCAGAATTTGCGGAAATCCGATGCAAATCGGGGCGAAAGCTTCATCGCATTGGCGTGCATCTTGCCGACCTCAGGCGCGAAGTCGGAAGTCGCCACGCGCCTGGCTTCTGCGGCGATCCATTCCGAGACCGGCACGGAGGCCGCGATGCGGTCGGCTCGCATTTGCTTGCGCAATGCGGCGGTCGCTTCGAGATCGGGCTCCAGCCGGTCGGCCTCGGCGGCCTCCCGCAGCACGATGCCGAATACGCCTTCCGCTGCTTCCGGCGTGAGGAAGCCGTTCTCGACATCATAGGCTGTCTTCACCGGATCGCGCTCCAGCACGTCGCCATAGCCGCCGCCGCCATTGTAGGAATGGGTGAAGATATCGCCCGATTTGTGCGGGGCCGTGATGTAGGGGCCCTCGTCGGTGACATGCTTGCCCTCGACCAGCTTTTCGAGATCGGAGCGGTAGGGATCGGTGCCGATGGTGTGGGGCAGGGGCTTCCTATCGGCTATCAGCTCACTGATGTTCGTGTCGCGTACGGCCCGATGCATCTGGCAGGTGGGCGCGGGATAGCCGCCGCACATTCCGCCATTGTCGAAGACGCGGGAGGAATGCTCCGAGGTCACGAGGCGCAGATGGTTGGACTTGCTGACCAGCCAGGTCGAGATGAAGGCGCAGCCGCCGCGATATTTGCCGGAGCCGCCGGAATTGGGCAGGATCGAACGGCCGATATAGAGCATCGGCATATTCTGTTCCCAGATCTCGATATTGCCCATGTCGGATTCCGGATTCCAGCCGACATAGGCGGTGTCGAGCCCATCCTTGATGGCGAGGGCGCCGGAGCCGGCGGCGGCGCATTCGAAATGCGCCATGCCGAACAAGGTGCCGTATTGGCTCTCGCCGCCCATCTCGATCATCGGCGAGTTGACCTGGCCGACGAAGACCTCCTCGATGAAGCCGCGGGCCAGGAAGCCGCGCGAAAGCAGGCGCTGGAACACGCCATAGGCCGGCAGCAGCAGGGCCCAGGAGGTCGCGGTCGCCACCATCTCGTTGTCGGGATTGGTCCAGGTGCCCTTGGGGATCTTCAGTTCGGTGGCCATCCAGGCGCCGTCATTGACGAGGCCCTCGAAGTTCATGTGCTGGGTCAGCGTCACGAACATGCCGCCATCCATGCCGGCCGGCGTGCAGTTCATCGAATGGTAGCCCCAGGGCTGGGTGCCCTCGAAGTCCAGCGTGATCTTGCCGCCGATGGCGATCTCCATCTCGACGGGGATGTTGTAGAGCCAGTCGGGATCGCCCAGTGGCTGGAAGCCCGGCTTGCCCTTGGTGACATGGCCGTAGAAGGTGTGGCCGCGATAGACGCCCGGCACGGTGAGCTGGCGGGTGCGGGCAAGCTGGCTGATGCGTCCCTCCTCGATGAATTCCTTGGAGATCTGCTTCCAGCAATCGAGGCCGATTTCGTCGACGAGAGCGATGAGATTCTCGCGCATGTCGATGCAGGAGGCGACCTTGGCCTTCTCGTCGAGCACCCAATAGATCGGCATGCGCAGGTTGCGCTCGCAGCGTATGACATAGTCGCGGCGGATCTCGTCATTGGTGCCGATCTTCTCGGCACAGACGAACAGGCCTTCGGTGAAGCGTTCCTGGGCGAGGCACACATCGCCCCCGGGAGTGATGCCGCCGGCTTCGAGTTCGTGGCAGACGGCGCCGGCCCAGCCGATCAATTCGCCCGAATGGAAGATCGGCACCACGTCCATGACATCGGGCACCTGCACTGTGCCGATGAAGGCGTCGTTGTTGGCGAAGATGTCGCCGGGATTGATGCCGGGATTGGCCTCATAACCCTCTCGGATCATCCACTTGATGAAGCGGCTCATGGTGTGGACATGCACCATGATGCCGTTGGAGAGCGCGATGGCATCGCCTTCCGGCGTGTAGAGGGCGACGACCATCTCGCCGACTTCACGCACGCCTGGCGAGGCGGAGATGCGGCGGGCCATTTCGCGGGCCGAGACGCAGTACGCACGCAGCTTGGTGTGCAGCGTCTCGAATTTCAACGGATCCTGCTTGCGCAGCTTCAGCGAGGTGATGCCGTCATAGCATCCGGTCTCTTCCATCAGCCGCTCGGATTCCAGCATGCGTTCGCGAAGCGGCATGTGGGCTTTGACATGGTCCAGCATGGGGTTATTCCTCTTCGCTCAAGCGTGGCGGTAATGCAGCAGCGTCCATTCGTCGATGAAGACGCTGTCGCCGGGATGCACCACCAGGGTGGTGGCGGGATGCTCGATGATCGCCGGACCCTCGACTTCATGGCCGGGCTGCAGGCGGTCCATCTCGTAGAGGTCGGCTTTGTGCCAGCGCCCGCCGAGATAGGCCTCGCGTACGCCCTTGCGGGCTGAAGCCGGGTTGGCGGAGCCGAGCGGCCGCTTGAGCAGGATCGGCTTGACCTTGTCGGCAGTGGCGATCAGGCCGAGCTCCATCACCGAATAGCCGGCCGAACCGTAGCGCGAGACGCGATGGTTGATCTTGCCGTAGACGTCCTCGAAGGCGGCGATGATGCTGCGCATATCGTCCGCCGTGCTTGCATGTTCCAGTGGCGCGGCCACTTCTACGTCTTCGAGCTGGCCTGTATAGCGCATCATCAGGAACGGCACCGTCCGGATCTTCTCGCGGCCATGGCCATCGGCCATCATCTCGTTGACCGCGGCGTCCTTGAGTTCGTCCCAGACGGCCGAGATGCGCTTGGCCGTAGCGGCGAGCGTGTCGTCGCCCGCACTGCTGGCGATATCGATCTGGGTCGAGATCGAATGGCGGCGCATGTAGTCGGCCGTGGTGCAGCCGAAAGCGGAGAAGGCGGCGGCAAACTGAAAGGTGATGATGTCCTTGAAGCCGATGCCGCGGCTGCAGCCGGCCAGATGCAACGGCCCGGAGCCGCCATAGGAGAGCAAAGTGAATTCGGAGGGGTGGATGCCCTGGCCCGAGATCACGCGGCGCAGGGCGTTGTTGGCGTCGGCCTCCAGCATGTCGATCATGCCTTCCGCTGCTTCGTACAGGGGCACGCCGAGAATGTCGGCGCATTGTTCCCTGAAGGCCTTGGTCGCCATCTCGACGTTGAGCTTGACCTTGCCGCCCAGGAAGTAGTCCGGGTTGAGGCGACCGAGAATGGCGTCGCAGTCGGCGATGGTCGGGCGGGTGCCGCCGCGATCGAAGCAGATCGGGCCGGGATCGGAACCGGCACTCTCAGGCCCAAGGCTGATCTTGCGGGTGAGCGGATCGACCTTGAGGATCATGCCGGCGCCTGCGCCGATGGTGTCGAGATGCAGCGTAGGCACGTTGAGCTTGAACCGGTCCATGATCGGTTCGTTCTCGATGCGGGTCTGGCCCCTGGTGATCACGCCCATGTCGAAGGAGGTGCCGCCCATGTCCGAGCAGATCAGCGAGTCGTTGCCGATCAGCTTGCCGACATAGGCCGCGCCCAGAATGCCGCCGATCGGGCCGGAGATCATGGTCTCGTGCAGGCGGGGATGGTCGATCGAGGTGAGGCCGCCGAAGGAAAGCAGGGTCTGCACGCGATAGCGGTAGCCATGCTTCTTCGAGATGTCCTCGATGCCCTTGAGCTGCCTGCGGCCGCGCGAGGTTGCATAGGCCTCGATCAGCACGGAGTTGAGGCGCGACTGTTCGCGGATGACGGGGCGGACCTCATGGCTGGTATAGACCAGGATCTCGATCCCGGCCTTGGCGATCTCCGAATGGGCGATTTCTTGGCGGGCGATCTCGGCGATGCGCTTCTCATGCGCCGGGTTCACATGGGAGAACACCGTCATGATGCAGATGGCATCGACCTTGTCGGCGATCAGCTTGCGCACCGCCGCAACCACCTCATGCTCATAGAGCGGAATGATTACGTCGCCGAACTGGTCGACGCGCTCTGTGACGCCATGGGTGCGCCGGCGCGGCACGAGGGGATCGGGGTGGTGGTGGGTGATGGCGTGCAGGCGGTCGGCATAGGAATAGTCGGCCCAGGCCTGCAGGCCGCGGCCCATCAGGATCATGTCCTCCAGGCCCTTGGTGGTGATCAGGCCGAGCTTGCGCCCCGTGCGCGAGAGGAGGGTGTTGAGCATGCCGGTGCCAGAATAGAGCACCACGTCAATGCCGGAGAACAGATCGTCCAGCGAAATGCCCCAGGCATCGGCAGCGTCGGCGGCGGAGATGATGAAGCCTTCCGACTCATCCCGCGGTGTGGTCGCCGCCTTGCCGATCTTGAAGTGGCCGTTCTCGTCCACCAGGATTGTATCGGTCATGGTGCCACCGGCATCGATGCCGATGACGATGGGATTGCCGACGGCTTCTATGCTTGTCGTGGTCATCGCGGTCCCTGTCCCGTGTGAGCTGGACACAGGTTAGGCGGGCGGCGCCACATTTCGCCATGTGCCTCGGGTCACTACCGAGAGCGCGGACATCGCGACATGATTTCATGTCGCGATGTCAGCTATTTGAAACGACAACGCTTCAGGAATTGTCACGCTCCTGCTTGCAAGGGAGGTGGTTCAAGAGCGAACGGGATGTCCGCGCTCCAAGGTCGCCTGATAAATCGTCAGATTTGCGTAAGCCGCGGCCAGGAAAGGCGTTTCTACGCCCGCCTTCTGCCCTCGCGCCAGCAAATCTCCGATGATCTGGTCGGCCTCGATTGGGGCGCCCTTTTGTAGGTCGCGATACATGGAGGAAGCCATGGCCGAGCCTCGCTCGGTCAGCATGGCGAGCGCCATCTTCAGGATGGGTTCACCCGGCAGCTTGCCCACCGCCTTCACCACGCTGACCACCTCGTCGAAGAAGCGCTGCACGAAGACCGGGCCGCCCGGCGCTGCCTCGATCTCGCCCACCGAGCCGCGCAGCAGGCAGCATATGCCGCCGAGGCTGGCGAGCGTGATCCATTTGCCCCACATCTCGCGCTCGATGTCGTCGGAGAGCCTGGCATTGAAGCCCGCGCCCTGCATGACGGCATCCAGCGCCGTGATGCGCTCGGAGCGCTCGCCATTCATCTCGCCATAGATGAGGTTATGCATTGGCGTAAGCTGCACGATGCGGTCCTGGTCGTCGATGGTGGCGCCGATCAGGCAGACGCAGCCGGCCAGGGCCTTGTCGCCGAAACGGGCCCGGATGACATCGACATGCCGCATGCCGTTGAGCACCGGCAGGATCATGGTACCAGGGCCGATGGCGGGGGCGATGTCGGTAACGGCCGCTTCGAGGCTATAGGCCTTCACCGTGAGCAGCACAGCGTCATAGGGGCCATCAAGGGTGCCGGTGGTGACCAGTCGCGGCGCAAGGGTGACATTGCCAAGCGGGCTGACGATCTGCAGGCCCGCAGCGCGAAGCTTTTCCGCGCGGGCCGGGCGGACGAGAAAGGCGACATCGCGGCCCGCCTGCGCCAGGCGGCCGCCGAAATAGCCGCCCGTCGCGCCCGCGCCGACAACCAGAATGCGCATGATCTCTCCTCGCTAGCATTACTCTGTTTCGAGTTGAGGGTATATGCCCGCAAATTTCAGCGAACAAGGCGGTCAACGCGAGAAAGCCGCAGACGAGCCCGGTGCGGAAAAGGCGATAATAGTCTGGCGGAAGTGCGAAATTCTCGTTCCCTGCGCACGCAATGATAAACAGGCCCGTTGCTCGTCCCCCTTGTTCTTCGAAAACAATTGCTTTGCCCAACTACCGTTGCACTCGCCATCAAAACGTCATCCGCTGTTTCCAAAGTCGAACGGAGGCTGGGCGTTTTCATCAGGGAGTTTCAGAGTGAGCCGCTTTGCCTCGACAGTCGATTTCTACGAACGCTTTCGCGCACCTTATCCCGCAGCCTTTTTCGAGAAGGTCGCGACAGCCTTGGACATCACGCCGGCAAAGTCGCTGATCGATCTAGGCACCGGGCCGGGTCTGATCGCACTCGGCTTCGCGCCCTATGCCGGCGCCATCACCGCGGTCGATCCCGAACCCGCCATGCTCGCGCTCGCGAGGCAGGCATCGGTCCGGGCCTCGCGCCCCATCACCTTCGTGGAAGGTACGGCCGAGTCCCTGCCGGCAGATCTCGACCCTTTCGACTTCGTCGCCATCGGCCGTGCCTTGCACTGGATGGATCCGGCTCCGACCAGGACGGTGCTCGATCGCCTGGTGGCGCCCGGTGGCGCCATCGCGATCTGCGCCTCGAGCACGGCCAAGGACGGCCGCAACACTTGGGTCGAAGCCTATGATGCGCTACGCGTGCGTTGGGGGCATGCCAAGCCCGACTGTTCCTCCAAGATCGATCTGCCGGCCTTCTTTGCCGGGACACGCTTCGCGGTGAGCGAGAAGATCGTGGTGCTGACGGAACAGACCATTCCGGCGGAGGATCTCGTCCAGCGCATCCTCTCGTTCTCCTCCACCTCGCCGGCCATCCTCGGCGACAGGGTCGATGCCGTGCTGGAGGAGGCGCGCGGCGTGCTCACGCCCTTCAGCGAGGACGGCAGGATTACCGAGACAGTGGAGAGCACGGCGACGATCATCCGCTAGCCGCCCTCCCGGCCAGCTGTTTTTTGGGCGACTGTGCGCCATGTCTTGACCAGGGCATTGCGCCGGCCGGGGTAACGTTCGCCCGTCTCTCGCGCTGTTGCGATACGATCGGTGCGGAAGTGGCGAAAATCCTGGCGCAACTCGCACCAGGCCGCGAGAACACGCACCTCTTCCATGAAACCCAGCGCAATCGGCCAGATCACCCTGGCGGATGTTTTGCCCTCGACATCGCTATAGGTGATCTTGAGCTTGGCCTGCGCGCGGATAGCGGCGCGGTAGACCTTGAGATCGACGGGATTGTCGGGGAAGCGCTGCTTGGAGGGGCCGGGCATGGCGACGGGATTCTGCGCGGTCTCGCGCAAAGCGGGGGGTAGCACGGCTTCGATCTTCGCCAGGGCCTCCTTGGCGGCTTCGCTCAGCACGGGATCGCCTCGTTGGTCGACATAGCGCAGGCCCAGCACGATCGCCTCCGTCTCATCCGCCGACAGCATCAGGGGAGGCAGGAAGAGCCCCGGCCGCAGCACATAGCCGAGGCCCGCTTCTCCCTGGATGGGAGCGCCCTGGGCCACCAACTCGGCGATATCGCGATAAAGCGTGCGCTCGGAAACCTCGAGTTCCCCAGCCAGGGCCGCCGCCGTCACAGGCAAGCGCTTACCGCGCAGGAGCTGAAGCAAAGTGAGGAGGCGGCTGGTGCGAGCCATGACGATACTATCCGATTGGGGCGGATATCCTACAGCATTTGCTGACAGAAATTGTCAGGAGTCTGCCGGAGGGGGAGCCGTCAGCCCGTGCCGGCACCGATGCGCGTCGCCCGCGCCCGTTCTGACGAGCGCGCTTTGCGCCGCTCCTCGCGCAGCTCCTCGAGCGTGGGAACCCACCAACCACGGGCCAGTTCGCGCTCGCTCGGGGGCCAATGCGCCGGCCATGCCGCGACCAGTTCGGCGTGCGAGGGCTTGCTCCAGAAACCCCAGACCAATGTGCCCATGCCGGCCCCAACGCCTGGATAGAAGTGCTGGAGGACGTCCCCGTCGGCCACTTCGCCGGTGACGTCGGTGAAGTGCACCGCGCCGTAGGCAGTCATCACGATGCGGTCAGATGGGGGCAGGTCGTCGGCCGGAACGGGATAGCGCTGGCGGCGGCGTTCATTGGCCCTTGCCTTTGCCTCCTCATGCTCGGCGGTACCACGCCGCTCTTCCTGCCGTTTTCGCCTCGCTTCGGGCTCGTTGCGCTCGGCGGCTTCCTCGATGGCCGGCCAATGCTGGCGAAGCTCGTGCCAGGAGCGATAGGGAACGCGCCAGACCTTCAACGCCTCGTCCCAGGCTGCCCAGGGCACCTGGCGCAATTCCTCGATCACGGTGCGGGAATAGGGTGTACGGACCTCGATATCCTCCCCGGCTAGCAGATATCGGCTTTCGATGGGCTCGAACTGGAAAGCATCGCGGCCGCGTTCATCCGCATAGGTGAGCACGCTGCTGAGTTCGCGCCCCAGCCAGCGGTCGAGCCGCTTGACTGCCCGCGCGCCCGGCACGAACCAGGCCTTGAGATCGTCGCGCCAGCGGGCACGCGGAAAGGCCCCGCGAAAACGCTCCACAGTCATGTGATCATAGGGAAAGCTGGCTGTCGCGCCGGCCGTCTCGCCCTCGGCGGGCCTGACCTCGAATCCTTGCGGGTCACGACTCATGCCGGGAATCCCTTGCAATCCGTCAGGCAGAGAACCCCCGAAGGCGTTGCATTGCAATGGCTCGTCTGCAAGGAAAAATGCCGGGCGCCCCAGCAGCGCGCCCGGCATTCTCAAGGACGCCTGCGGGGGAGGGCGTCTGGACTTGGCTAACCAACAGCCGGCCGGGCGCTTTGTTCCTCGGCTTTGGCCGACAGCCGGCCATGCAGCAGAGCAAGTACGGCGGCTTCCTCCGGTCGCAATTGCGAGAGATCTTCTTTCAGCTCGCGCTCCACTTCCGACTGAATGTTCAGCACGAGATTGCCGTCGAGGTAGACGTTGAGAATCTCCGGATGGACATAGCATTTGCGGCAGATGGCGGGCGTGTTGCCGAGCCTCGCTGCCACCGTCTCGATGGCAGCCTTGAGATTGCGCTTTGCCTGAGCCTCGCTGTCGAAGCGCTGCAGCTCGTTGAGTGCAAGCGCCGCCAGGACCGTGCCGGCCCAGGTGCGGAAATCCTTGGCGGTGATTTCCTCGCCCGAGATTTCCTGAAGATAATCGTTCACGTCGCTCGAACTCACCGCGTGAATGTCGCCGCCGCCATCGCGGTACTGCAGGAGCTGTTGGCCCGGCAATTCCTGGCAGGAGCGGATGATCCTGGCGACACGCCGGTCCCGGACACCGAGGGACCATTTCTTCCCACTCTTGCCGGTGAACTGGAAGCGAACTTCGCTGCCATTGATCCTGGCATGGCGGTTCTTCAGCGTCGTCAGACCGAAACTCTTGTTTTGGCGGGCATATTCGTCATTGCCGATGCGAATGAGCGTGGTTTCCAAAAGATGCACGACGCTGGCCAGCACCTTCTCGCGCGGCAGGCCGGGGAGCGCCATCTGCTCACGCACCTTCGTCCTTATGGCGGGCAGGGCGTGAGCGAATACAGCCATATGCTCGAACTTGTTGGCCTCGCGATTGGCACGAAACTCCGCATGGTAGCGATACTGCTTGCGGCCCTTCGCGTCGCGCCCCGTCGCCTGGATATGGCCACCGGGAGAGAGGCAGATCCACACATCCTTCCAGGCCGGCGGTATGGCCAGTTTGCGAATGCGCGCCAGGGTTGCATCTTCGCGCACCGCCGCGCCATTGCGACGCGTATAACGGAATCCGGCGCCGGCCCGGCGACGCGAGATACCCGCCTCATCGTCGCTGACATAGCGAAGGCCTGCCTCTACAGCAGCCAGTTCCGCCGCTGTCTGGGCATCGGCCGAGGATTCTCGCGCGGCATCGAACATGGAAAGAGCTCCGGTAGCCTGCTGCGGCAGGGTCGGACTCTAACGAGCAGGGGGTCTTGCGGTTCCGGGGAGTGGAACAATGCCGGCGGCAGCGGGATTTCAATAGAAACAGGAGGTTGCCATGTCCACCATTGAGAAAGACAAGGTCCAGCCTGCTCCGCGTGAAGGGCGTGATGATCCTGTAAGCGTGACTGCGGATACAGCCCGGCAGGGGCCGGATGGACATCGAGTTCTCTACGTTCTGCTCGGCGGATTTGTCGGCGCGGCTCTTGCTTGCTTCATCCTCTACGCCTTCTGGAGTTCCTGACCGCCGTTGATCAGGCACTGATGTGAAGGACGACCTCCCGCCGGTGCGGTCGGTCGCGATGCTCGAACAGATAGAGGCCCTGCCAGGTACCGAGCAGCAGCGTCCTGTCGCCTATCGGAATCGATATCGAGACCTGTGTCAGGGCTGATTTGATATGGGCTGGCATGTCGTCGGGGCCTTCCAGGCGATGGACGAGATAGCGCATCGAGGCATCGGTCGCAGGCGGCACCAGGTGCGCGAAAAACGCTTCGAGATCCGTCCTCACGTCGGGATCGGCATTTTCCTGGATAACCAGCGAAGCCGAGGTGTGCCGCACGAAGGCGGTGAGGAGCCCGGTCTCCACCTTGCTGCGCCGGATGAAATCAACTGCCTGGGCGGTAATTTCATAGAGACCCTGGCCTGAGGTCTGGAGGGTGATCACTGTCTGAGGCATGCGCCTTGATGGGTTCATGGCACCGATCGTGTCAAGGCGACATCTGTCAGGTGGCGGCCGGCGATTTCTCAGGTCCCGGCAACACGGATGTCAGCAGGAGGCAGAGGAAGGCGCCCGCCGCTGCCGCCAGGAATCCATCGATGAAGGAGAGCACCGCCGCTTGCTTCGAGACGGCCGAAGCAAGGAGACTTGTCGCTCTTGCCGAGGTCACCGCGAGGTCAGAAGTGTGTGTTCCCACCACGTTGCGATAGGTCGCAAGCCGGTCTGCCGTGAGGCCGGCCAGACTGTCGACATGCAGGCCGATCAGGTTGGAATGGATCTGCTCGCGCATGCGCACGAAGGTCTGCATGAAGGCAGTGCCGATCTCCCCGCCGAACAGGCGGCTCAACTGCAGGAGGGCGCCGATGGTGAGGGCGTCGGCCGGGTTGATGGACTGTACCGCCAATACGATAAGGGCCGTGAGTGCAAAGGACTGGCCGAGCGCCTGCAGGATCTGTGACGCCAGGAAGTTGTCGGTGGCCCATTCGCCGGTTAGCTGCGCGGCCATCAAGCAGGCGATGCCGACCAGGGTCGAGCCGATCGCCAGTACCCAGCGCCCGTCCACGCGCTGCAGGATGTAGCCGAGCGGCAGCATGATTGCAAGTTGGGGCAGGGCGATCCAGAGCAGCACCGCGCCGACCTGCAATTCGCGGAAATTCTGCACCGACTGCAGATAGGTTGGAATGATGTAGGCGGTCGAGAGGATGATGAAGCGGAAGCCTGCCAACAAGAGCAGGATCAGCACGAGTTGGTGGCGCATCAGGATGCGCAGGTTGAGGAAGGGCTGCCTTGTGACCCATAATTCCCGGATTACGAAGGCGGCAGTCACCAGCCCACCGGAGATGAGGAGGCCGTTCACCAGCCCGTTGCTGGTCCAGTCGAGCCGGTTGCCTTGGTCGAGCCCGGCGTAAAGCAGGCTGAAGCCAAGACCGGCATAGGCAAGGCCCGGCCAGTCGAGATGGCGCAGGAGGTCCGTTTTTATATCTTCGCGAGGTATGCCGTACCAGACGCAAGCGAACATCAGCGGAAGCATCCCGCAATATTGCCAGGCGATCCAGCGCCAGGAGAAATTGTCCGTGTACCAGCCCTCCAGCGAGGCGGCGACATTCTGCGACAGCTCCGAATTCATGGCGTAGACGGCGATGCCGTAGACGACGAGCCGTGCCGGCAGGCTGCGCACGATGAAGCTGATGGTCACCGGAATGAAGGTGCCTGAGCCCACGCCAGCCATGAACTGCATGGCAAGGTAAGCGTTGAGATTGGGCGAGAGTGGCGCCAGCAGGCTCGCAACGAACAGCAGGATGATGCCAAGCAGCAGTACGCGCCGCACGCCGAAGATCGCGCCGAGATAGGGGCAGGACACGCCCACCAGCATTTGGCCGAGCCCGTAGCTCGTGGTCATCCAGGCGCCTTCGTCGAAGCCCAGATGCAGGCCGCCGCGCAGGTCCGCCAAGCCGAAGTTGGTGACGCGGCTGCCGAGCGTCGACATGATCGCCCCGAGCAGCACCCCGAGGATGCCGACATAGGGCCGCAGCGTGTCGGTGTTCAGGCGCGGGTGAAAATGCGATATCGGATGAAGAGCCGCACCCGCCGCGGTGAAGGGGGCGAAATGCAGCCTCATGGCTTGGCAGCCGCTGCTGCAGCCGCGCCATCCGTGCCCTTGCTACCGGTGTCGATGGTGGCAACGACCGACATGCCCGGCCGTACCAGCGTGCCGAGGGCCGGATTGGTGTCGAGCACGATCTTCACCGGAACGCGCTGTACCACCTTGGTGAAATTGCCCGTGGCGTTATCGGGTGGCAGCAGCGCGAAAGTGCTGCCCGTGCCGGGCGACCAGGCCTCGACATGGCCTGTCAGGACCAGATCGGGAAAGGCGTCCACGGTGACCTTGGCGCTCTGGCCGAGGCGCACATTGGTCATCTGCGTCTCCTTGTAATTCGCGGTGACCCAGATGTTCGGGAGAGGAACGACGGCGATGACCTGCGTGCCGATATTGACGAACTGGCCAGGCCGGACCTGGCGCTGGCCGACCAGGCCGTCGGCGGGCGAGACGATATGCGTATAATTGAGATTGTTGGTCGCCAGCATCAGCTGCGCCTCGGCCGCCTTGATCTGGGCGTTGACCTGTTGCTCCTGGATGTCGAGGCCGGTCAGCAGGGCCTTCTGCTGGTCGAGCTGGGCCCCATTCAAGGCCCTCACGGCGATCGCACGCTTGGCGTTGGCATCGGCTTGCTCGACGAATTGCTGCGTGCCCGCCGTGCCGTCCCTGAGCAGGTCACGTTGGCGTACTGCCTCAGCCTGGTAGCGCAGCACATCGGCGTCGGCGGCATCGATGTTGGCGCCGGCCTGGCGGATCAGGGCATTCTGGACATTCTTCTGGTTGGCGATGTTGGCAAGGCTTGCCTGCGCCGCCGACAGATTGGCCTGGGTAAGTTCAAGCTGGGCCTGGTAGTCGGATGGGTCGATGGTGGCAATCAGGTCACCCTTGTGGATGGTCTGGTAGTCCTGGACCGCCACACTCTGGATATAGCCGGAGACGCGAGCGGAGAGCGGGGTGACATCGCCGGCCACATAGGAGTCATCCGTGACAGCCAGGCGAGCGGCACCGGTCCAGCGGTTCCAGTTGCCGGCCACATACCAGACCAGCCAGGCCGCGAGGATGAGGAAGCCGGCTCTCAGGGCCGGGTAGAGCCAGCGCGACAGCATGCTGCGCGGAGGCGTTTCGGAAGCTGGTGATTTCTCGACTGCATTCGACATCCCCATCTCCAAATATGTACAAACCCACCCCGCAGCTATTGATAATAAAATCGCGCGGGGAGTCCAAGGATATGGAAGAGCAGGTCGCAGGCTTCAGCTTTTGCCGCGCCAAAGCATAAGGCCCGATCGCTGCAGCAATCGGGCCTTGGGCATCGCGGATCGGGATCGGCCGGCTTCCTACATGCGGCCCGAAGTCATCACTGGCGGGGCGGATTTTCGTTCGGCAGCGGCAGTTCGTTCGTCAGGAAGGCAACCTCGGTGCGGTTCTTCGCCTTGATCTTGCGCATGATGTTCCGGATATGCACCTTCACGGTGCTCTCCGTCATGTTGAGCTTGTGGGCGATGATCTTGTTGGGCTCGCCCTTGCGCACGCAGGCGATGATCGCCAGCTGGCGCTCCGTAAAATGGGCGTGGCCCTCATTGGCGGCGGGCTGAGGCTCGGACGGCGCGGTGTAGGCCTGGCGGGCCGACAGCAGGCCGCTGGCGGGAACGAAAGTGCCGCCGACCTTGACGATGCGGATGGCTTCGATGGTGACTTCGAGGCTGAGGCTCATCGTCACGAAGCCGCGGGCTCCCCTTTCCAGGGCGCTCACCATGGTCGCTGGGCTGTCGATGTCGGAGACGATGACGACGTTGGCGTCCGGTCTGGCATTCAGGAGGGTGTCCAGATCGCGCGCCACGGCCAGTTCGGTGGCTTCGCGGCCGCCGGCGCAAAGAAGAATGATTGCGAGGGCATCATCCACCGAAGTCGTGATCCAGTCTTCGACCGTATCAAATCCTTCCGCCACGAGATCTGCCTCCGATGCGGTTAAGCACTGGGTCAGGCAATCACGCCAGAAGGTGCGCTTATCAATTACACAGACGGGGATCTTCAAGTAACGCTCTCCATCAAGCGTCGGACCAAGCTCACCATGCGGTGTCACGGGTTCCTCCTTCCCTTGACTATAACGAGGCAAGGGCTTCTGACTAAATGTCAAATTGCCGCAACTATAATTGTTACGGGGCCACAAATTGTTTCCCTTGTGGAAAAACAATGCGGGCGAGTTTCAAGAAACCGTACCGTTTAGCTTGACATAATTGGACGCTAACACTGCTTGCCAACGTCTCAATAAGCCGAAGTGGTGCGATAACTTGGCAATCAACGATGAACAACAAATTGGGCAGGCAAGATGTGCGAGTTCGCACACACCTCACCGAAGACGTAAGGGCTGTATCCAGCGGAACTGCCAGTTCCGCCCGGAAGGTCCTATGTTGAATAGGCCCAGGACCCGTTCCTCTCCTGGTGATCCATTTTTGGCCAGGGACGGTGGGGGACCGTCAACCGCATGAGCGGCAGGCCTCGCCAAGAGTGCCCTGCGGACCCTCCCCACCGGAGAGGTGCGTGGAAAAGCACTTCAGGAGTTGCTGTCCCCGGCTCGAGCCCGATCGACGCAAAAGATGCTGCACACGCCTGTGCATGCCCGGCTTGCCCAGGCGGGTCAGTCGATTGCCATGTGACTTCTCGGAGATCTATAGGCGGCGCTAACGGGGGGGCGACATTTGATCGCAATCCGGCGACTGCAATGCGCTGGGCCTGATCGGCTCGCGATCAAGGGGCACATATGGGCTCAGCGCCCAAAATCTCGCCTGTCGGCATTGGAAGGTCGGTCGTCCGCGAGATGTTCACTTGCGCCTTGGGGAGGGCCGCTTGAAGACGTCGATTGCTGACGCCTATCGTTCGAGAGGCGCCTTTTGCGCGTGACCGGGATGCTGGCCCGCGCAACTGTGCCTGTCGCCTGAGTCAGGCTTGCTTGAGGATGGCCCCCGAGTAATTGATCCAGTGCACCGTATGCAGGATACTGCGACCCTCGACCTCGATGTCTCCCTCAGCCGTCATGACGATGCGCACGGGACCATACGCGATGAGGTCAATCGTGATGGCACCCGTTTCGTCGTCGATGGTAAGCACCGACTTATCTTCTTGTAACCATGTCATTCCGTCATGTACGCTTTTCATCGCTGCGATAACCCTTTTTCTATGAGGAATAGGGAAGTTCAACCAATTTCTAGGCTTGGTCCGGTACTGCCTGCTGGGATCATTGACTGCTTCAACAATAAAGAGTCAAAGGACTTCTGAGGAAACTTGTACGAGATTTCAAGTCCCGCCTCTCTCGGTTTGGAGATTGGAAAAAACATTATAGTACATGATCCAAGCATTGCTTTCCGGTATTCAGGGTGAGAGACGTAGTCTGGGAACTGGCATGCCGGTTCGTTTTGCACTATCATACCGCTTGAATGCTTTAGGGGGCGAAACATGAAAGCGCTCGACAAGATATATTATGATATTGTCGATGAGATTGGCAGCGTACCGACGTCTTCTGACGTCAAGAGCATGCTAAATCGCGTCGTTCAGAGTTATGGGTTGCGGACGGCGGCCTATTTCGCTGTAAATATCCCCAGTTCTACAACCGACGATCCTTATCTGGCCGTTACATACTCCGATGATTGGGTTGAGCATTATAAGAGCGAAAACTACGTAAGAATTGATCCGGTCCTTCGCGAGGGATTTTCAGCGGTTTTGCCGATCGATTGGCGCCAATTCGATCTGAAGGGGGCCAAACTCAGGGCCTTTTTCGGCGAGGCTGCCGAGTTTGGGCTTGGCCGGCAGGGCCTGACCTTTCCGATACGCGGGCGTCATGGTGAACGGGCTCTCTTCACCATCACCAGTGACGTTTCCGATACCGAGTGGGATCAAACCCTGCGCGCCTTCAAGCGCGATTTTCAGGTCCTCGCCTATCACATTCACAACGCCATTCTTCGCACCGAAACCGTGGAGGAAGAGGAAGTTCACCTTTCTCCTCGTGAGATCGAGTGCCTGAAATGGGTGGCGCGTGGCAAAACAGTTTCAGAGACGGCTACCATTCTCTCCCTTTCAGATAGGACGGTGCGTTTCTATCTCGACCTTGCTCGTGCAAAGCTGAATGCAACCAATGTTACGCATGCTGTAGCTAAGGCACTAAATATGAGCATTTTTTTTGGCGTCAGGTAACCCGTCAAATCTGCCGTATTTCTAAGAGAGTAAATCATTAAGTATAGTCGAGCAGTTTCCGACGGAGGGACTGTTCGATGATTGAAGTGATTCAAAGTTTTGATCGTCATCTACACGCAGAGACCTTGGACGCACTCTATAAACTGCGTGCCAGAGTTTTTAAGGATAGATTGAACTGGGAAGTTGATGTTCAAGAAGGCCGCGAGACCGATTATTTTGATGATTGCGATCCTGTCTATCTAATATCGAGAAATCAGTACACTGGCCGCGTTGAAGGCGGGTTGCGGCTGCTGCCGACAACAGGACCGAACATGCTTCGCGACGTCTTTCCGGTCCTCTTGCCGGATGGCGAGATCGTGGAGAGCCCATTGATCTGGGAAAGCTCGCGCTTCGCCATTGATCCCGATCTGGCTACGGACGGCAGCCGCCGGTTGCATTCCGTGACCACCGAGTTGCTGTGCGGGATCGTCGAAGTCGGTATGCTGGCAGGCATAGACTTCGTGGTCTCGGTCTATGACGCACGCATGGCGCGAATCTTCAAGCTGGCGAATTGTCCCGCCGATATCATCGGCGTGCCGACCCGCATAGGCCGGGTGATGACCTATGCCGGACTGTTCGAGATCAGCGAGGAAATGCGCGGTCGCATTGCAAGGGCCGGCCAGATCACCGGGTCGGTGCTGCTGCCCAGTACCAACGTCGACGCCGCTGCGGCCTGAGGCTGCGGCAGGGCCGGATATCCGCTGTCGGACCCGGCCTGCTGGTTGCTGTACGAACGGGTAGTGACAAGAGCTCTGAAATTCCCTCTGCGTCCATCTGAGGAGGGACTTTCAGGGCCTTGGTGCTGGTGGCATGGCAAGAAGCGACCATCCCCTGGCGCGCGCGGCGACGGCGCCCTTGCAGGGACCGGGCGCCGCGAATGTACGAACCTGCCATTGTGCCGCCTCGCCGGCGCTTTCGTCGACACGCAACAAGGAATCGTCGTCTCTTCCTGCAAGATCGAACTCGAACCTGGCCGGTGACCCCTGAAGCCCGGTGCCCAAGGCTTTCAGGCACGCTTCTTTCCGTGTCCAGCTCTCAAGAAGGGCATCGCTCTTTTGTGCAGCGGGGAGGGTCTCGAACTGGCGTTGTTCTGCTGCCGAAAGGATCTGGGGCAGAATATCCTCCTCAATCGGGCGGATATGTTCGATATCGACACCCAATTCCATCCCCGCCGAGACAGCGAGCGCGGCGCTTTCTTCACTATGGCTGAGGTTGAAGTCAAGGCGCCAGGCGTCCGGCTGTGTGAGGCTGTAGGGTTTTCCCGCTTCGCCATAACCGAAAGCGATCTCTTTGGCCCCGCAGCCCATATAGTCCGCAAGAATGAAGCGCAGCCGCCCGCGTGCGATGACAAAACGCTTCCGATGTTTCTCGAAGCGAAAGGATTCCGCTCGGCGGCCCTCGTCGGGCGACAGGCTTTGCCAGCAGGCTTCAAGATCCGTGGTTGAGGTATCCAGCGACCATAGCCAGAGATGAACATGTCCGTCGCCAGGACGAGGGGCTAGATTCGTGGAAGGCATAGCCCCTTATAACTGGATTCCGACTCGTCCTTGGTAATTCGAAAAGATCGAGGCCAAATTTCAGAGAGGATTTTACTTTCCGCTGCTCCCGCGCTGACGCTTACTGTTTTCTTGCGAGGCACAAAAGCCGATACTTCGAGATGGGAGTGAGCCGTCTCTTGTTCTATTTTTTGGTTTCCTCGCTCTTCCTGCGAGAGCTAACTCTTTGGAGGTATTCAGAAATTCCTCGGTCTCGGGATCGCATGTATACGCCTTTTGGGGAATTCTGTCTCTTTTTCCCTATCGCCAGCCCTCAAATTTCGGGATTGAGGCTTGAGTTCATGGGTCCTAGTATTCGGATGCGACCTTCAATTGGCGTTCCGCTGGTTGCTTGACTAGAGATTCCCGTAGGTTACTCGCAAGGCCGACGGAACCGGGCATCGCCGCTCCGATACTGACTTTGTGCTGTGTTGTATTTATACCGATTTCGGGGAAAGGGTATCACTCTGCTGGACAATAGTTTGGCGTTAAATAAACAATGCATAATATATTCAAGGACAGGTTACACTTCGTTCAGTTGTGTCCTGACAATCTATTAGCCGTCCCCTTGACCTTTCTTCGCAGCGAAGATGGGAAATATTTAACTAGACGTAGGGAGCGACATGTCCAAAAGAACCTATAGCGTGAAACGTGCGCGCTTACACGTCGTTCCTTGTTTCCCTGGCGCAGCCGGAGTTGGTGAGAAGCGCAAGGGGGAAAAGTTGGTCGGTCACCGGTTGGCAGGTGTCATGAAGGGTTTCGGGATATGAACATACGTGCTGTTGCAAGACGCCTGGGCCGGCGCCTTGACGGCATGGTGGGGCTGCCCGTCTTGAATGGTCTCTACGATCGTTATTTTGCCTCGGCCTCCGGTGACGTACGGCTCTTTCGCGGCATCTATTCCGATTTCGTTACCGCACGCGCATCAGCGCCGGCCACCAAGCCGATCGGTTATGATAATGAAGCCTCGGCCCTCCGACTGGAGCACGAGCGTCACAAGGCCTCGCCGACAGACTATCCCGTGATGTTCTGGCTGCAAAAGCTTATTCGCGACGATAGCGTTGTCTTCGACTATGGCGGCAATGTTGGCACTTGCTTCTACAACTTCCAGCGCTATCTCGCCTATCCGCCGAGGATGCGGTGGATCGTCTGCGACGTCCCAGCCGTGGCAGCGGCCGGCGCGGCGATCGCCAGGGACGAAGGCGCCACTCAACTTTCTTTCACGACGGATTTCGAGGGTCTGGAAGAGACGGACATCTTCCTGGCGTCCGGCGTGTTGCAATATATCGAAGATCCCGTACGCTCCCTTAGGGAAGCTGCGAAGCGACCCCGACATGTGCTGGTCAACAGAACTTCAGTGCGGGAGAGCGAGACGGTGGTGACGCTGCAATCCATCGGCACTTCTTTTTGTCCCTATTATCTATTCAATAGAAAAGAGTTTCTTTCGAAATTTACCGATTTGGGTTATCGTTTGGTGGATGAATGGAAGAATCCGGGCCTTGGTTGTAGAATTCCTGCTCACTCAAAATATAACCTAGATCAATACTCTGGATTTTATTTCGTTCTTCAATAGTTCTGTGCTTTTTGGCCGCGTTGGGACTGTATTATGTTGGACTCATTCGAGGCGGCGCGCAATAAGGTACGCCGTGTCGGAACGATTTGTGCGGCGAGAACTCTTGGGGAGGAACTCGTCTGCGATCGCAAAATAGTTTGTCAGGATTTGTATGTATCGTGCGACGAGCATGACTGTGGCGCGATCGTTTATCCGGAGGCCCTATGATCGATATTGCTTCCGAACGGCCCCTGCATGCTCTGATCAGCCTGCAGGCCGCTTCGCGCCGCGACGGTGTCGCAGTTACATGTGGGGAAGCGTCCGTAACTTTCGCAGAGCTGGAGGCCCGATCCAATCAGCTTGCACATCGTTTGCTGAAAATGGGCGCCGGTCCCGGGCGTCTGATTGCGATCGGTCTCGAACGTTCGATCGATATGGTGGTCGGATTGCTGGGCATTCTCAAGTCTGGCGCTGGCTATCTGCCACTCGATCCAGGTTATCCGCGTGAGCGGCTGGCATTTACCCTCGATGATGCCAGGCCCGTGGCTTTTGTGACGACGTCTACGGGACGTCCATCCTTGCCCGAGAGCAATGTGCCCGTCGTCCTGCTTGATTCGGACGCTGCGAGCCTCGCCGAGGAACCCTCGACGGTTCCCGACATCGCCGAGGATCTCGATTCGCTAGCCTATGTCATCTACACCTCCGGCTCCACCGGGAAGCCCAAGGGGTGTCAGGTCACCCATCGCAACGTGGCGCGGCTGTTCAGCGCGACCGAACATTGGTTTGGCTTCGGCCCGCAGGACGTCTGGACCTTCTTCCATTCGCACGCCTTCGATTTCTCCGTGTGGGAGATCTGGGGCGCGTTGATCTATGGTGGCCGGGTGGTGGTGGTGCCCTATGTCATCAGCCGATCGCCCGCCGAGTTCCTGGATCTCCTGGTGCGCGAGAAGGTCACGGTGCTCAACCAGACGCCGTCCGCCTTCCGTACTCTGATCGAGGCGGACAGGCGCAGCGACCATCAGCCGGGAAGCCTCAGCCTGCGCTATGTCATCTTCGGCGGCGAGGCGTTGGAATTGCAGATGCTGCGTCCCTGGTTCGCCCGCCATGGCGACAAGAGGCCCCAGCTCGTCAACATGTACGGCATCACCGAGACCACCGTGCATGTCACCTATCGGCCGATCAACCTGGCAGATCTCCACGAAAACCGCGGCAGCGTCATCGGCGTGCCGATCCCCGATCTCACCGTGCATGTGCTCGACGAAGCGCGCATGCCCACGCCTCGGGGTGAAGTTGGGGAGATGTATGTCGGCGGCGGGGGCGTCTGCCTCGGCTATCTCAATCGCCCCGAGCTTACGGCCGAGCGCTTCATCGAATGGCGTTCGCCGGAGACGGGCATGCTGGAGCGTCTCTACAAGACGGGCGATCTTGCCCGGCGCCTGCCGGATGGGGATCTTGAATATCTCGGACGCAGCGACGATCAGGTTAAGATCCGCGGCTTTCGCATCGAGACCGGCGAGATCGAGAGCCAGCTCATCCAACATTCCGGCGTGAACGCCTGCGCCGTTATTGCCCGCAAGGACGGCTTGGGCGGCGAGGCACGTCTGGTGGCCTATGTCGTACCGGCCGCCACGTCTGCCACGGCCGCCGAATTGCGCGCACATCTCGCTCAGACGCTGCCCGACTACATGCTGCCCTCGGCCTTCGTCGAGCTGGCGGCGCTGCCGATGACGGAGAACGGCAAGCTCGACCGCAAGGCACTCCCGGCTCCGGCCATAGCGGTAGCCCCCATCCTTCCTGAAGCACGCGACGAGCTCGAACAGAGGATCGTTACCATCTGGGCGCGTGTGCTGGGCGTTCCGCAGGTGAGCACGAGCGCGAACTTCTTCGACCAAGGTGGCAGCTCGCTGCAAATGGTGACTGTTCTCAATGAGATCCAAGAGAGTGTTCACCCGCATCTTCGCATGAACGATCTGTTCGAGCGGCCGACCATCAAGGCGCTGGCCGCCTTCATCCGCGGCAGCACTACCCCTCAGTCGGCCGCCCTCAACGCGGGACAGTTGCGAGCCCGGCAGCAGGCGGAGGCGCTCCAGCGCCTGCGCCAGCGTCAGAGCGGGGGTGCCAAATGAACGATCCCTTCAACGACGCACCCGCCAGCGAGTTGCCACTCAACGCGGTGGCCGTCATCGGCATGGCCGGTCGCTTTCCCGGCGCGCGCAATGTTGGCACGTTCTGGCGCAACCTCTGCGACGGCGTCGAATCGATCACGCGTTTCGAGGACAGCGAGCTCGAGGACAGCTTCGGGCCGGAAGTTCGCCGCGCTCCGAATTTCGTGCGCGCCCGGCCGATCCTGCCCGATGTCGAGTTCTTCGATGCGCCGTTCTTCGGCATGTATCCGCGCGAAGCGGAGCTGACGGATCCGCAGCATCGCATCTTCCTAGAATGTGCCTGGGAGGCGCTCGAGGATGGCGGCTATGATCCGGCGAGTTATCCTGGCGCCATCGGCGTCATCGCCGGCTGCAGCATGAACACCTATTTCCTCCATCATGTCGTGGGCAATCGCGGCGTTTCGGAGGATTTCACCAACACCTTTCAGGTCGGGCAATATCCGATGCTGCTGGGCGCCAGCGCCGAATTCCTGGCTACCCGCGTCTCCTACAAGCTCAACCTCAACGGGCCGAGCTTCACGCTGAACACCGCCTGCTCGACCTCGCTGATGGCGATCGCCCAGTCTTGCCAGCAATTGCTGCTCTATCAGTGCGACATGGCGATCGCGGGCGGCGTCTCCATCACCTTCCCGCAGAAGCGCGGCTATCTCAGCCAGGAAGGCGGCATGGTCTCCGAGGACGGTCATTGCCGCACCTTCGATGCCGACGCGAATGGCACGGTGTTCGGCAGCGGGGCAGGGGCGGTGCTCTTGAAGCGGCTGGAGGATGCGGTTGCCGATGGCGACCATATCTACGCCGTGGTGCGCGGAACCGGCGTCAACAATGACGGTTCGGCCAAGGTTGGCTTCACGGCGCCGAGTTCGGACGGACAGGCCAACGCCATCATGATGGCGCACGCCAACGCCGGCATAGAGCCTACGTCGATCTCCTATGTCGAATGCCATGGCACGGCGACGCCGCTTGGTGATCCCATCGAGATCGCGGGCCTCACCAAGGCGTTCCGCGCCACGGGCGACGAGACGAGGCAATTCTGCGCCATAGGCTCTGTGAAGAGCAATATCGGCCATCTCGATGCGGCGGCCGGCGTGGTCGGCTTCATCAAGACGGCGCTGAGCCTCCAGCATCGCCTGCTGCCGCCGACGCTGCATTTCAAGAAGCCGAATCCGCGCCTCGACATCGAGAACACCCCCTTCTTCGTCAATGCGGCATTGAACGAATGGCCGGCCGGACCAGAACCGCGCCGGGCCGGTGTCAGCGCCTTCGGCGTCGGCGGCACCAATGTTCATATCGTGCTGGAGGAAGCGTCCGAACTTCCCGTGCCGGTGACGGCCTCTCAGGTAGAGGTGCTGATCCTGTCGGCTCGCAGCGAAGCGGCCCTCGGCAGGGCCCGTTCCGCGCTGGCAGATCACTTGCGCCAGACGCCCGATCTTCCGCTTGCCGAAGTCGCGCATACGCTGCAGGCCGGCCGCAGGGCTTTCGATTACCGCTGGTCCGCTGCGAGCCGTGATCTCGACGGCGCCATAGCCGCCCTCGGCAATGCCGCGACCGCCCGCGCTGTGAAGGCCGCCGCCGATCCCGGCGTGCTGTTCATGTTTCCGGGCCAGGGCTCGCAGTATCCCGACATGGCGCGCGATCTCTATGAAGGGAATGCCGGCTTCCGGGCCGATATCGACCGCTGTGCCGAAATTCTGCGCCCCTACCTCGAACGGGATCTGCGCGAGGTCCTCTATCCGGCCGAGCGTCGCGAGGACGATCACAAGGAGCTGGCGGCCACCTGCTATGCGCAGCCCGGCATCTTTTCGATCGAATATGCACTGGGCCGGTTGTGGATGAGCCGGGGCATCCAACCCCGTGCGATGATCGGCCATAGTGTCGGTGAGTTCGTCGCCGCCTGCCTCGCCGGCGTCTTCGCGCTGGAGGACGTCTTGCCGCTGGTGGCGACGCGGGGGCGCCTGATGCAGGACCTGCCGCCGGGCGGCATGCTGGCGGTGCGCCTGCCCGAAGCAGAACTGGCGCCGCTGCTCGACAAGGATCTCGCCATCGCTGCCATCAATGGCCCTTCCCTATGCGTGGCTTCCGGTCCGTACGAGGCGATCGACCGGCTGGAGACGGCGCTGAAGGACCGCAATGTCGTCAGCCGGCGGCTGCACACCTCGCATGCTTTCCATTCGCCGATGATGGACCCGATCATCGAGCCCTTCACCGGGCATGTGCGCAAGCTCGCGCTGCAAGCCCCGAGCATTCCCTATGTCTCGGGCGTCACCGGCCAGTGGATCACCGTGGCCGAGGCGACCTCGCCCGATTACTGGGCGCGCCATTTCCGTCAGCCGGTGCGCTTCGCCGATGGCCTGGGACTGCTGCTGGGCGACGCGAATGCAGTGCTGCTCGAAGTCGGCGCCGGCAATACCTTGACCTCGCTGGCCCTGCAGGGGGCCGCGAAGGGCAGGGTGGTCGTGCCCTCGCTGGGCGATGCCCAGCGCGAACGGCCGGATGAGGACAGCATGGCCGAGGCGCTCGGCCGGCTATGGGCCGCCGGCGTGCCGGTGAATTGGCCCGGTCTGCGCGATGGCGCACAGCCTCGGCGGGTTTCCCTGCCGACTTATCCTTTCGAGCGCGAGCGCCATTGGGTCGATGCCCCCAAGCCCGCTCAGAACGTCCCGATGGCCGAAGCCCGAGTTTCAACCGACGCGGCGCCGCTTCCCGCCGGCGCGACCATGGATACCAGCCTGATGCCTTTGCCTGAGCAAGCCGCCACGCCCGATGCGAATGCCCGCGAAAACGCCATCCGCGCCGTCGTGGTTTCGATCTTCGAAGATCTGTCGGGAGAGGATGTCGGCTCGGCTCCCGCCGGCACCACCTTCCTGGAGATGGGCTTCGATTCGCTCTTCCTCACTCAGGCGGCGCAAGAGCTTCTCAACAAGTTCGGCCTGAAGATCACCTTCCGTGCCTTGCTGGGAGATCTCGGCAGCATCGACGCCCTGACGAGCTATGTCGCCACGACTTTGCCGCCCGAGAAATTCGCCCCCGCCGCTGCACCGGCTCCCGCAGCACCGGTGGCAGCTCCAGCCATTGCTGCGCCCGTTGCAGCCCCGCCAATCTCCGCGATGGCCTCTCTCGCTCCCCTCGCCGCGGCCGTTCCGCTTGGGACCGGTGGTGGCGTCGAGGGCCTGATGCGCGACCAGTTGCAGATCATGGCGCAACTGATGCAGCAGCAGTTGGAGACGCTGCGGGGCGGGACGGCCTTACCGGCGGCGGCGATCGTACCGGCGCAGTTTTCCGCGCCTCAACCCGTTGCCCCAGCGCCGGTCGCCGCCGTACCGGCGCCTGCGGCGGTACCCGCTGCTCCGGAGGCGGGCGACAAGGATCTGCCTTCGCGCTTCGCCGTCTACAAGAATACCCAGAAGTCGCACGAGCAGGGCATCGACGCCCGCCAGCGCTCTCATATCGAAGCGCTGGCTGCCCTCTACAGCGCCCGCAGCCCCGGCTCCAAGCGCATGACTCAGGACTTCCGCAGGGTCCTTGCCGATCCACGCGCCGCCTCCGGCTTCAATCCCGACTGGAAGGAGATGGTCTATCCCGTGGTGGCCTCCCGTTCGAAGGGCTCGCGCATCTGGGATGTCGACGGCAATGAATATATCGACCTGGTCAATGGCTATGGCCAGACCATGTTCGGCCATGCGCCCGACTTCGTGGTCGAGGCCGTCGATCGGCAGCTCAAGGAAGGTTTCGCCATCGGCCCGCAGTCGGCGCTGACCGGCAAGGTCGCCACGCTGTTCTGCGAGATGACCGGCAATGACCGTGTCACCTTCTGCAATACCGGCTCGGAAGCCGTAATGGCCGCCATGCGCGTCGCCCGCACCGTGACCGGCCGCCAGCGGGTGGTGACCTTTGCCGGTGATTATCATGGCCAGTTCGACGAGGTGCTGGTCAAGGGCCAGGTGCGCAAGGGCGAGCATCGCTCGCTCCCCGTCGCGCCAGGCATCCCGCCCCAGTCGGTCGAGAATGTCACGGTGCTGGAGTACGGTTCCGACGAAGCGCTCGCCTGGATCCGCCAGCATGCCGGCGAGCTTGCCGCCGTGGTGGTGGAGCCGGTGCAGAGTCGCCGTCCGGATCTGCAGCCGGTGGAGTTTCTCAAGCAGGTTCGCGCCATCACGCAGGAATCAGGTGCGGCGCTGGTGTTTGACGAGGTCGTCACCGGCTTCCGCATGCATCCGGGCGGCCTGCAGGCCATCTTTGGCATCAAGGCAGACCTTGCATGCTACGGCAAGGTGGTCGGCGGCGGCCTGCCGGTCGGCGTGCTGGCGGGCAAGTCGAGCTTCATGGATGCGCTCGACGGCGGCTCCTGGAGCTATGGCGACGATTCCTATCCGGAAGTCGGCGTCACCTTCTTCGCTGGCACTTTCGTGCGCCATCCCCTGGTGCTGGCGGCGCTGCTTGCCGTGCTGGAGCATATGAAGGCGAGGGGCCCGGCCCTGCAGGAAGACGTCTCCGCGCGCATGGGCCGGCTGGTCGATCAACTGCAGGCCTGCTTCGCCGAGTGCGGGCTCAGCCTGCCGACCCCGGTCTATGGCAGTATGTTCTACATGCAGCCGAGCCATGACTACCGCTTCGGCAGCCTGCTTTACTATCATCTGCGTGCCCGCGGTGTTTACGTGCACGAGGGCTTCCCGTGCTTCCTGACCACGGAGCATACGGATGACGACGTCGCGCGCATCGTCCAGGCCTTCCGCGAAAGCATCGAGGCGATGCAGGCCGACGGCCTGCTGCCGGCCGGTGAAGCCGTTACGGTGAGCCGGTCGGTCGGGACCGTCCCAGCCGCCAGGCCAGCTACGCCCCCCGGCCCGATTTCGCCAACCGCCTCGCAGACCGAAGTCTGGCTGTCGGCTCAGCTCGGTGACGAGGCGTCCTGCGCCTTCAACGAATCGATCAGCCTGCGCTTCGATGGCGCTCTCGATGCCGGCGCCCTGGCATCCTCGCTCAATGATGTGCTCGCTCGGCACGATGCCTTGCGCGCCAGCTTCGACACCACCGGCACGCTCATTCATTTCGCGCCGGACCTGCAGCTCGACGTGCCGGTCATCGACCTCTCGGGCGGGGGGGCGCCGGAAGCGGCGTTGAAGGAGCGCATCGAGACGGACGCCAGGACGCCGTTCAACCTGGTCGGTGGTCCGCTTGTGCGGGCGCAGCTCCTGCTCCTCGCCGCCGACAAGCATGTGCTCGTCTTCACGGCCCACCACATCGTCTGCGATGGCTGGTCGATGAATGTGCTGATCGGCGAACTCTCGGAGCTCTATCGCGCCAAGCTGGAGAAGACGCTGCCTGTGCTGGCTGAGCCTCTGGCCTTCAGTCTCTACGCCCAGAGCGAGCAGCAGAGCGCCGGTTCTCCCGCTGACGAAGCCTATTGGATCGGCCAGTACCGCACCGCGCCGCCACCGCTCGAACTGCCGACCGACCGTCCGCGTCCGCCGATCAAGACGTTCAACGGCGGCTCGGTGCCGTTCACCATCGACAAGCCGCTCTACGATGCCGTCAAGAAAGCGGGGGCCAAGCGCGGTAGCACCCTGTTCGCGACGCTGCTCGCGGCCTTCGAAATACTGATGGGCCGGCTTGCGGGCCAGAACGAGGTCGTGGTAGGCATTCCAGCTGCCGGCCAGTCGTTGATCGAGGATGACCGGGCGCTCGTGGGGCACTGCGTCAACCTTCTGCCGCTTCGCGCGAGTTGGCAGGACGGCGTGACCTTTGCCGATTTCCTTGCCGCGACCAGGCAGAGCGTGCTGGATGCCTATGATCATCGCAGTTGCACGCTCGGCACCATCCTGCGCAAGCTCACGCTGCCGCGCGATGCCAGCCGCCTTCCTCTTGCCGAAGTCCAGTTCAACCTGGAACGTCTCGGCGGCGATCTTGCCTTCCCGGGCCTGAAGACCGAGGTTTCGGCCAACCCGAAGAGCTTCTCGACCTTTGACCTCTTCGCCAATGTGACGGAGTCGGCGAACGGGCTGCGCATCGACTGCGACTACAACGCCGATCTTTTCGACGAAGCCACCATCCTGCGCTGGATGGAGCATTATCGCAACCTGCTGCAGGCGATCGCCGACGACATCACGAGGCCTGTCGACGTGCTGCCTCTGCTTGCGCCAGGGGATGCAGTCGCCACGCTGGACGGGCCGGCTTTGCCGGTGCCTGCCCAAGCGCATCTGAAAACCATCCATGGTCTGTTCGAAGCTCAGGTTGCGGCGACGTCGAACGCCGATGCGGCGTTTTTCGAGGACGAGACGGTGAACTATCACGAGCTCGACCGGAGGGCCGGACAGGTTGCCGCCTGTCTCGTTCAGCGCGGCGTCACCCGCGGTTCGCGCGTGGCGGTGCTGGTCGATCGCTCGGTCGATATGCTGGTGGCGCTGCTCGGTGTGCTCAAGGCCGGCTGCACCTATGTGCCGCTCGCCACCAATCACCCGGCGGCGCGCCTGAAGTCGATCATCGAAGAGGCCGAGGTAGCCGCCGTGGTGACCCAGGCTGACCATGCCGGGCTTGGCTTTGGGCCGGCCATGGTGATCCAGCTCGACGGCGAGCGCGACGCCATCGCTTCGCTTGTCCCCCTGGCGACAGGCGCGATCGAGGTCGGCGGCGATGACCTGGCCTATGTGATCTTCACCTCCGGTTCGACAGGCAAGCCAAAGGGCGTGGAGGTCAGCCACGGCAGCGTGGCGAACTTCCTCGCTTCGATGCGTATCGAGCCTGGTTTCACCGCCAACGACCGGCTCCTCGCCGTGACGACGATCTCTTTCGATATCGCGGCACTCGAACTTTATCTGCCGCTGATCACCGGCGGCAGCGTCGTGATCGCGCCGCAGAGCGAGACGGCGGATGGCTTTGCCCTGTTGAAGCGCCTCAACGAGAGCGGCGCAACCGTGATGCAGGCAACTCCCATTACGTGGGTGATCCTGTTGGAGAGCGGCTTCAAGCCTTCGCCGAAGCTGAAGATGCTTTGCGGCGGCGAAGCTTTGCCCCGCAGCCTTGCGGACCAGTTGGTCCAGAATGGCGGCGCGCTATGGAACATGTATGGGCCAACGGAGACCACGATCTGGTCGTCCATTGCCCCAATCAAGCCGGGTCCGGAGCCGATCACCGTCGGCCAGCCGATTGCCAACACCCAGTTCCACATCCTCGACAAGTTCGATCGCGTGGTGCCCGTGGGCGTGGTGGGGGAGCTTCATATTGGCGGCGACGGCGTGGCTCATGGCTATTTCAGGCGGCCGGAGCTCACGGCGGAGAAATTCATCGCTGATCCGATCGCCGGCAAGTCCGGGGCGCGCCTCTATCGCACGGGCGATCTCGCGCGCCTGATGCCCGGTGGGCGTCTGCAACTGCTTGGCCGCAACGACCATCAGGTCAAGCTGCGGGGCTTCCGTATCGAGCTCGGCGAGATCGAAGCCGCATTGGGCAAGGCAGGCCTCGACGTAGCGGCGGTGCTCCTGCGCGAGGACACGCCCGGCGATCCGCGCCTGGTTGCCTATTTCGAGGCGCCCGAGCAGAAGGCACCGCGCATCGAGACGCTGCGTGCCGCAGTCGCCGAGACCTTGCCGGATTACATGGTGCCGAGCCAGTGGATTCGGCTCGATGCGATGCCGCGCAATTCCAGCGGCAAGCTAGACCGTCGTTCGCTGCCCAAGCCCGACAATACGCTGGTTGAGGAGCAATCGACTTACGTAGCGCCCAATAACGAAACCGAAGCCACGCTCGCGCAAATTTGTGCTGAAGTATTGGGGCAGTCCAGGGTAAGTACCGAGGATGATCTTCTGGCGCTGGGAGCTGATTCGATCCACATTTTCCAGATCGTGGCGCGAGCCAACCAGGCAGGACTGAGCCTTTCGGCCAAGACTCTCCTGCAGAATCGCACCATCGCCCGCGCAGCCGCGACCGTTTCAACGATCGCGCCACTGGTGGATCGGCCAGAACTACCCCAGCTCGTACGTGTCGCCAGGGCTGGGCGCCGTGCCGGTGGCGCGGCGGCTGCGGCGATCAGCACTTTGCAGTACCCCGAGCGGTGATGTCGATGTCCAATACGGATCCTGGAAACAGCGGCGGGATTGATCTTCCGGCTCAGGAGACCGAGATCTACGAGTTCCCGTGCTCCCTGGCGCAGAGCCGCTTCTGGGTGCTCGACCAGATCACCCCCGAAAACCCGGCCCTGAATGTCGCCGTGCGCTGGCGCCTCCAGGGGCGCATCGACGTGCCGGTCCTCCAGCAGGCTTTGAACGCCGTGATCGATCGGCACGAGATCCTGCGTACCGCCTATCGTGATGTCGACGGCGAGCCCGTGCAGCTTGTCATGCCCGAAGCCTCGCTGCAGCTGCCGATCATCGACCTCACGCTGCTGCCCGAACCGGCGCGGCTGGAAGAGCGGGAACGCATCAGCCTGATCGAGGCACGCAAGCCATTCGATCTGACGGCGGTTCCCAATCTGCGGGCAACGCTGTTGAAGGTCGGCGCCGAAGAACACATCATCCTGGTGACCGTCCATCACATAGCCAGCGACGGCTGGTCGGTGGGCATCATCGCCCGTGACATGATGGAATTCTACGAGGCCGGTCTGAAGGGCAGGGCGCCGCAATTGTCGGATCTGCCGCTGCAATATGCCGATTTCGCGGTGTGGCAGACCGAGTGGATCAAGGTCGACGACCTCAAGGCCGAGCGCGATTATTGGACGACGCAACTGGCTGGCTTCCAGCCGTTCGACCTGCCGACTGATAAGCCCCGCAGCGCAGGCTCCGCGCCTGCGGTAATCGCGGGGCGCCAGTTGCCGCGTACGCTCACCGACGCCATGATCGCCTTGGCCACGTCCGAGGGCTGCACCTTCTTCATGGTGGGAGCAGGGGCGCTGGTCAGTATGCTCTATCGCCTTACTGGGCAGGAGGATATCACCCTCGGCACGCAGATCGCCGGGCGTGACCGCGTGGAGCTCAACAACGTCATCGGCCCTTTCATCAATACCGTGCCCTTGCGCGTCAATGCCGGGGGAACCCCGAGTTTCCGGCAACTGCTGGGCCGCATGCACGATGTCATCGAAGGTGCCCTTGTCAACCAGCGCATGCCGATCGAAGACATCGTCGCCATTGTCAAGCCGGTGCGGGATCCCGGCCGCAATCCGCTCTTCTCGGTCAATGTGATCTGCCAGCGCTCGTTCATTCCAACGGATGTACGGCCCGACCTGACGCTGATAGACATGCCTTCCGTGTCGCCGGGCGCGCTCTATGACTTGAACTTCTTCTTCGTGGAACGGCCCGACGGCTGGCGCATGTCCTGCGAGTACAACACTTCGCTCTACAATGCTGAGACGGCGGAGGGCTATCTCCTGCGACTGCAGGGGCTGCTCGAAAGCTTTATTGCCGATCCCGATCAGCCGATCGCGGAGAGGCAGGCGGCTCCTGTGCGCGCCATCCAGCCGGCTCAACCGTTCCTGCGGGTCCCTGCCATCCCCACGACCACACGCGAAGGGGTGGAGGCACAACTCGCCGGAATCTGGAAGACCGTGCTGAAAATCCCGATGCCTGGCAGGACCGATAATTTCTTCGAGCTTGGAGGCCATTCGCTCACGGCGTTTCGCCTGCTCTCGCGCGTCGAGAAGAGCTTCGACAAGCGCATTCCCTTCGAGGATCTCTACACCCATCCCACTATCGCGGGCCTGGCGAACCTCATTGTCGGCGAGCCTGAGGTTCAGTCCGAGAGCGCTGTCGTGATGCAGCCACTTGGCGATGAGACGCCGATCGTGGCGGTGCACGACACCTTCATCTTCCAGGATCTCGCCGATCGCCTGGGAGGGGACCGTCCCTTCATCTCCATTCCTGTGCCGGATTTCATAGAGTCCCGGCCGCAGATCCCTTATTCGGACTTGGCGGCACATTATCTGCGTGCCATCGAGGAAGTGCGCCCCAGAGGCCCCTATATTCTTCTCGGCTTTTGCTTCGCCGCGCGTCTCTCCTTCGAGATCGCGCGCCAGCTGGTCGAGAAGGGTGAGCGCGTCGAGCTTCTCGTGGCCATCGATGCCTGGGCGCCCAAATATCTGATGCGTCAGTCGCGGCTCAACGCCTTCCTCGCCGAATCTTCCTATCGCATCCAGAAGCTGGGCTTTTATATCCGCCTGCTCTTCAGGGGCTCGGAGGAGCGTAGGAATGCGCGCCGGCGCATGGGAATGTTCGGAAGAAAGCTTCTCGCCGCCATAGGACTGAACTCGAAGCCCGATGCCGATATCGATGAGATCACGCAGCGCAACAAGTGGATCGACCAGGCCGGCCACAGCCAGGAGACCAAGCAGCTGCCGGTCCCCATCCTCTCGATCCACAATGCGGACATGCCGCTGGGGCTCTTCCTCGACAAGACGATGGGCTGGCAGGCGCTGACCACAGAGCACGTCACCATGGCGTCGGTCCCCGGCAGCCATAGCGATCTCCTGCGGCGGGCCGGATCGACGACCATCGCCAATATCATCAATGCAACGCTGAAGCGGCAGTCCGGCCAGCGATGAGACGCTGGGCGCTCTCCGCTGCAGGCCTCGGGAAGCGCCTCAGGTCATGGCAGACCTTGTCTTCCGGCCTGCGGCTGGTGGTCAGCGTGCTGGTAACGGCCTTCGGGGTCGCCGGACCCGCTGCAGCCGACACACCTTCGGTGGCGGTGATGACGTTGCCGCTGACGGAACTCTGCCCCGAGGCGCCGGTATCCCAAGGACTGAAGGACGTCGCGCAGCGGCTGGTCGTGAAGGCCTGGTATCCAAACAAGGTCCAGGAGCCGCCAGCGGGATCCTCTTATCCCGTGGTGCTGTTCAACGCCGCATGGGGCGGCAGCAGCGACAGCCATTTCGGACAGATCCGGGAACTGGTGGCGCATGGTTTCGTGGTGATCAGCATCGATCACCGGCTCGATCTCAATGAGTACGGCCAGTTTCTCGACTTCTCTTCGCAGGAGGCCTTCGATCGGACCAAAGCCCTGGCCGACGGCAAGGCACGGCGATTCGCGTCGGACAACATTGTCGTCTTAGGTGCGCTGACGGCGGCCGCCGCCTGCGCGGCATCTGACGAGAAGATCACCCTTATCCGCAGCCTCGATTTCAACCGGACCGGGATCCTTGGGTATTCCTTCGGAGGCGCCGTCGCGGCGCAGACAGCCTGGCAGGATCCACGGTTCAAGGCAGCTCTCAACCTGGATGGCTGGCTTTTCGCCGACGCCTCGACCCTCGGTGTCGTCCAGCCCTTCATGGAGATCAGCGACGATACGCCGATTCCCACGCCGGCCGATCTCGACGCGCCCGATATGCATAAGCGCCTGGTGGCTCGCTTGAACGACGCTGACTACAAGCAGCTGCGTGCCAACATGATCAGCCATGGCGGCTACTATCTCGTCATCTCCGGCTCCAACCACGAGAGCTTCGTCGACGTTTCCAAGCGCTCCGTCGCCCAGCAACTTGCCGCTCTTCTGCCCGGCTCCGGCAGCATACCTGAGATCGTCAATGCCTATATACTGAGCTTTTTCGAGCGTTACGTCGCCGGCCGCCCGACCAGTCTCATCGACCAGATGCCCTCTCCGTACAAAGAGGTAAGCCTCGAATTCGCCCAGGCTCCCGCTTCTTCCCGCTAGAGCAAAATGCGTCCAGGCAAGAGCGGATTATGAAATTAACTTATTGGTACCAAAAGCATTTTGCGATTCTTGGTGATTCGATCTCAAAGTAAAACGCTTTAGAGCAAAGCGCGTTTGCACGTAAACGCCCATTGCTCTAACTCCTTGTTTTAACGCGTCTTTGCGTTTTTCCACCGATTCGATGGGAAGTAAAACGCTCCAAGGCGGGGATTCGGCAGGCAGATCGGTCGCTGTGAGCTGGTGAATGGTACTATAGGACGCCCGGATGTGCTGGTTTTCAGGTGTCTCGCCCATGTTTGGGTGCGATTCGGGAGAGTTTGCCTTTGCGGCCTGCAGTAGGCGAGTTGACGCAAAGAATGCGCGCGGCGAGGCGAAGGGCAGCGAGGCATGGGCGTGGCTCGACGCCGCGGTGCAGGTTGGTTTGCGCAAGCAGTCGACTGGACCCGATGTCGGAGAACTGGGGCGCGGCGCGATTTGACAGGATTCCGATTCGCAGAGCTGCCACCAGAATATCTATAAGTTTTTGCTCTTACTGAAGAATTTATATTTTCCGGCGAGGGCCTCGTATGCTCGCGATGTGCGTTTTCGCACTGCGTCCTGCCTGGAGTCCGATATATATGACAATGAGGATGGATCGGCTTTCGGATAGGGGAAGGCACCAGGAAGTTTCACCACCACGAGGCAGCAGCACTCGCGAGGTGGTGGCAGCCCAACTTTAGACTGAAAGATGTCCTAGAGGTATCACGCAGGCGTCACGCTCTATGGTGTCTATCGTAACGCATCATACAAATTCCGAGTGACTCTCTCGCATTCTTATGGAGTTTACACCGGAATCGTTGCATACTAGTTAGGTAATCGGGAAAAGTTTGCCGGGTCGAGCCTCCTTCTTTAGAGGTAGCATATTACTCCTGCGATCCGGCCAGAATTAGAACGTGGCCGATAGAACCACGAAGGTTACCGAAATATTGAGTGCCGCAGCTTGGTTGGGACAGGCTTGCTGGCGGCGTTGGGAAAAATGATTTGTTCGGAGACTAGAACTGTGAACGATTTTTCTGTGGGTCGCCAGGAACTAGAGCCGTTTGCGGCGGGCGGAGGGGTGTCCTCGAAACCCTCTACTTCCTTTCTTGACTTCAAGAAGGAAGAATATCCCGTTGGTTCTCACGATGCCCGCTCGGGCGCAAAGCCCGAGCCGGATCTGCAGACGCGCATTGCCATCATCGATGAGAATGCGCTTTCACGCAGTTGCTTGATGCGCTGTCTTTCGGCTTCCGAGCCGAATTTCATAACGGAAGGCTATTCCAGCGTCGAAGATTGGCGCCGAACGGATGCTCATGACATTCCCCTGATCGTGCTTTTGTGCGCCACGGGGCGCAAGTCGACCGAGTCTGCTGTTCGGCGCGATCTCGATCTGGTCATCCAGTCGGCCACCGAGGCCCGCGTAATCGTGGTTTCCGACTTTGAGGATTCCACGGAGATTGTCGCGGCGCTCGAGCGCGGGGCGAGGGGCTATATCGCCATGAGCTCCAATCTGGACGTTGCCATCGCGGCCATTCGCCTTGTGCGTGCTGGCGGCACCTTCGTGCCGGCGAGCGGTCTGCTGTCTTCTCGTTCGCCTGCCGCCTCGGCGGCGGAGACGGATATGGGCAACAAGTCACGGCAGAACGTTTTCACCCAGCGCCAGCTCGAGGTGATCGATCGTTTGCGTCAGGGCGAATCCAACAAGCTCATCGCTTACAAGCTCAACATGGGCGAGTGCACGGTGAAGGTGCATGTTCGCAACATCATGCGGAAGATCAAGGCGCGTAACCGCACCGAGATCGCCTTCCTGACCAACGAGCTGTTCTGATTTCGGACGGCCTCAAAGGGCCCTCCTTGTTTGTTTGAAGCGTCGCTGCCCGTGCCGGAACAATCCGGTCCGAGCAGCGGCGCTTTCTCATTTCACGGACCTGCGGCTCCGCAGCGCGGCCGCCTTCGGGCCACGCCCCGAAAAAGAACAGCCCGCGTTCAGCTCAAGACGATATTTTGAGGTTGTACCTGGTGGGCCGGTTTGCAGGCCCCCAGAAGGGCGTTTGGCTTGCATTCCGGGCCGGCGCCGGGAAAGAGAGGCTTTAGGATCGATGGGTGCCCTGCCGCCTCCTCAGGGCCGCGAATGGCCATGCTGTCGGACGCCTTGGGACCAGGGGCGCGCAGTGCCGGTCAGGAGACCTTGACGCCGGTGCCCAGCGGTGGCCGGCCGACGTCCGGCGTATTGTAGATCTCCTGGCCCTGGGCACGCAGGATGTCGCGCGACTTGTGGGCGATGGCCGTCCGGCTCTTAACCTTGAGCTTCTTCATGATGTTGCGGATATGCACCTTGACGGTGCTTTCCCGCAGGTTGAGTTCGTCGGCAATGGCCGCATTCGACTTGCCGCGGCTCACGGCCGCGATGATTGACAATTGGCGGGGCGAGATCGGCGTGTGCGACCTGGTGGCGGGCTCCGGTCGCGGGGCGCTGGGTTCGTTCGCTGCCCTGATCAGGCTTGCGGCCGGAACGAAGACACCACCCGCCATCACGAGGCGAGTCGCCTCGATTGCGACCTCGATGCCCAGGCTGGAAGGGATGTAGCCCTTGATACCCATATCCAGAGCCCGGAAGATGCTGGCGGGGTCCTCCGCGTCGGAGAGCAGGATGACAGGGGCCATCTGCCGCAGGGCGGTGCCCACACCCAGAGCGTCCAGATCGAGAGCGGTATCGCTGTCGCAAAGGAACACCAACGGCGTCGCCGTTTCCTGATCCGCGACGGCGTCCCACTCATCGATCGACGCAAAAGTCAGTACCCGCCGTTGCGGGAATTCAGCCGCCAACACCCGGCCCAGACAGTCGCGTTGCAGGGCTCTGTTGTTGACCAGAACTATCGGCCCGACCGGACTACTTGCTACCATGGAGCCGCCATTTGATTGACCCGGCGAGTATAAGGGTGCCGGGGGGGAGGGATCACTCGCAACCTGCAGTTTACTTGCTGTGCCGCCTGTGACTGTGGACAAATCAATAGGATCCAAGCGCAAAATTACTTCGCGCAGATTTTGCAACAGTACCAAGGACTCTTCCTTTGTGATGTTGCTTGAATTGACCGAAAGCCGGTGGTTCGGCATAGCAGCTCAAATGTAATCTTTGGAAGAATTACTTATAGTGCAACACGCTATCGGTGGCACTATTCACAACTCCAAAACCAAAAACTTCTTTTACGCCATACTGCACGGTAGCAGAATGATTCAAATGACCCATCATTTCAATCTAGCAATGTTGATAGGAGAAACAGAGAAAGGGGGCCAATTTAGGTAGCAGGTAACTCAAAGGCAGTAGATGACGCCGGAGCGCGCTAAACCCCCCGATGTGAGTAGCGTCGCGGGGTGAAGCGCGCCGCCTAGCCCCGTCGACAGCCCTGAGGGAGCCCAAATAGCATAGGCTGCACCTTCTCAGGCGCGATGCCGGCGGCTGTTGCCCCTCTAAAGAGCTATTGCCGGGGCCGGCGCAGAAGGGTGGGCCAATCGCGCTTCGGAACCTTGTTCAGGATAGCGCCGAGAACCTTGCCATTGGCCTGCTGAAGGGTCTCCAGAGCCTCTGTGACATCATCGCTCGTGGTCTTGCCGGCCTCGATGATGAACACCACAGCATCGAGCAGCGGCACGAGCGCCTTCACGTCGGAGGATGTGCTCATGGCCGGCAGGTCCACCACGACGTAGTCATAGGCTTTCATCACCCTCAGCTCGCCCTGCATGGCGGAGGAGCCGATGAAGAGGTTGATGTCGGTGCTGCGGCCGCTGCCCATGGCGGGAATGAAGTCGAGGCGGGGAGCGATGTTCACATCGGATACCGTGATCTGGCTTTCGCTGTGCTGGAGCACATCGCTGAGGCCATATTTGGCATTCGGCGCATAATGGCGGGTGAGCGTGGAATTGCGCAGGTCGCCATCGACCAGCATGGTGTGCCGCCCCGACGCGGCGAAGAGATGGGCGAGGTTCGATGCGATGGTAGTCTTGCCCTCGCTTGGCAGGCAGGAGACCATACCGATCAGCCGCGGTCCGGAACTCACTTCGCGGCCCATGATAGCCGTGCGTACGGCGCGCAGGCTTTCGGCGAAGGGCGAGACCGTGCCCGCGCGGGAGGTGCTGTAAGACAGGAAATCCTCGGAGCTTTCGCCCTGCTCGTCCGAGCGGAATGGCCAAAGCGAGCGCAGGGAGTGAAGGGCCGAGCGCGGCAGATTGATCAGGAAGCTGAGGAGACCGCCCTCCCGGCTGTCCGTCGCCATAGGCACGATGCCAAGGCAGTTCAGGCCCAGATCGCGCTGGACATGCCGCTTGGCGCGCAGCGTACGATCCAGGCTGTGGAGCACGCCGATCATGCCCAGGCCGGTGAGCAAGGCGAGGGCGAAGGCGAGCGCCAGAATCAGCTTGGTCTGCGGATAGGTCTTGGCAAGCGGCTCGATGGCTCCGCTGATGATGCGCGAGTCCGAGGCTGAGAACTGCTGCTGGCCTAGATCGCCAGTTCGAACGGCATCCTCGACGGCCTTCTGTTGCGCATTGACTTCATCCTTACGCACCTGCAGCCAGTCATTGCTGCTCTGCAAGGAGACGGCTTTGCCCAGGATCTGCTCACGCATGAACGACGCCGTGATCGAGTTGGCGATGCTGGCAGCGCGCGCCGATGACCGGGAGCGGAAGCCGATTTCCAGCACCAGAGACTGCCCGATCCTGCGGACGGTCACGCGATCGGAGAAGGACTGGAAAGCAGCCTCGGTCCGGCGCCTGGCGAGTTCTCCCGTGGGGTCGGGATCGGTGATGGGCTTGCCGACGAACTCCGGATCGTTCTGCAGGTTCAGGGTCTGGAAAACGTAGCGCAGCACCCGCTCGGATTTGACGATCTGGATCTGGCTTTCCACCTGCGAGTTGTCGAGGTTGACCTGCAGCAGGCTGGGGTCGGTACCCTGCACCGTCGAGAAGGAACTCCTCGGCTGCAGGATGACATTTGTGGAGGCGTAGAATTCCGGCGGAGTATAGACCAGATAGCCGATCGCCAAGGCCATGCAGAAAATGAACCACAGCACCAGCCCCCAGCCATATCGCAGAACTTCCACGATGACGTCGCGAGGACTGAAACGGTTGGGCTGATCGTTGAGCGGCCTAAGATAAAGCATTCCGGCTGCCTTGAACCTTCAAATATCAAACACGGGGTGGATATGAGGAAATCCGGATCGAACCGCTTTTCCTCGCCTTTCTATCCGTCCGGACGCAAATTGAGCATCCTTTAAATAGTATGATCCGACGATTCTTTCGTTCAGCCGACCAGCATAGCGTTTAGCCTGATCGTCATTCGTCGAATTGCTTATAAAGTTCTTGAACCTAAGCCGCAATGGTGGGTGTCGGCGCCCGGCGGGCCCGTGCGCCGTTTCCAGGTGCCAAGACCTCCGCGGGCCGGGTCGGTTGCGACGGCTGCCAACGTTCATGATGGCGTTCCCGCGCGCAGGAGATTGGGGACGTCTTCTTCATCCTGCTGTTTGGCCGGAACATTGCTGGTGTCATTGGCGGCACAGGCCAAACCTGCAAGCATGAAGAAGGACAGGCCGAGATCGATCAGCGACGCTGAGATCGCACATGTAATGATGTTTGCCAGGCAGGTGGTGCGTGCAGCCGCCCGAACTTCATGGACGTACCAGTCCAGTGGCTTTCTCGAGCGTCTGAACAATATCAGGAACAGGAACAGGCCATAGGTAACGCAGCCGATGACGCCGAGATTGCCGAATACCGCCAGCAGGAAGCTGGAGGAGCGCACTGCGCCGATACCCCCGCCCAGCCCGTAGGTGGCGAAGAACGTCTCTATTGACGCCTTGTTCCAGCTGCCACGCTCTTCCGCCGATTGGCTGGTAGCCTTGTTGAACAGCATCTCATTGGCGATTGCCCACACCTGGTCGCCGACCGCGGGTATCAACATGACCGCCGCGGAGATCAAGACGAAGAGGAGAGGCGCGAAGATGAGGTACGCCATGACGGTCTTCGGCACAGGGCCACGAATCAGGCGCCACAGCGATGTCATGTAGAGGATGGCAAGCACCAGAGGCAGGGCGACATAGGCGGTGGTCGCCGTGCACATCACCAGCAGGATCAGGCTGATCATGGCGACGGTGAAGGTCAGCGCCGGGCGCACGCCGCCCAGCCACAGCCTGAAGGTGAAGCCGAAGGTGCCCAGGGTCACGCCGCCGAAGGAGGAGGCCTCTGTAAACGAGCCAACGATGCGCTTCATGCCCGCAATGACCGTATCATCATGCAGGGCGTATGTTGTGTTGCGCATGAAATCGAGCAGGAACGAGGTATTCGTCCAGAATGTCGCGAGGTCCACGAGGGCAAAAAAGATATTGAACGTGCAATAGATGAAATAGGCCTGCGCCAGGACGTTGAAGTTGTCGCGGTTCTTGGCGAAGACATAGCAGACCAGGAAGGTGACCAGGTCCGCGATAAAGTAGACGGACTGCGTGATGTTGCCGGTGGTCGGGCCGAGGGGGACGAGGAGAGCCGATCCCTCACCGCCAGTCTGGTTGATGGCGGATACATAGACCGCGCCGGCGAAGATCCTCGGGAAGAGGATGGCGCCAAGGGTACCCCAAAGCACTGTCAACAGCAGCCAGAAGCCTTCGCGCGGAAAGGCGAGGGCCGACCATACCTCATCAGCCGTGCCAGGTTGGGCGAACATCGCCAGGATGACGAATCCCAGCATCAGATGAGCCGGCTGCACCGGAGCGCCGCCAATCGCGGTGAGGAACAGGACGGCGCAGGAGCCGAGAAGACCCGACGGAATGAGGATGTAGAATCCCACCACGGGGCCCCGAAAAAGGATCAGGAGTCCCAGGAGCAAGGCTACCGCACCAACTGGCTCAATCGTCATCCGAGTTTCAACCTTACGCCAATTTCCCGATTGGGGCCGGGCAGCAACAGGCCCATTCCAATAGCCCTCGCACGCGCCGACGCGTACGGTAACGCAAATACTCTCATTCCGCTCCGCCGTGGCTTGCGCGTCGGACCTGCTCCTGGGGCCAATGTCGACCCGCCGGATCCCTCCTCGTTGGCGGTCCGTTCAAGAGACCGCTACTCGCATTCGGCACTATGTCCCAAACCTGTCCGGGGCGGCTCTGCCAAGGCGACCCATAAGCGGCACGAACAAGACCAGACGCCATCTTAGGCGCAGCACATCACAGTTTCGGATGGCGATGCCAAGATAGAGGGAATTTCGTCCATTCAGCGTTGGCTTTCCCTAATGAGATCAATGTAGCCCTCCGTCGAAGCGTCCCATGAAAAGGATTTTACCTGCTCACGTCCGCGCTCCCTGAGCTCGTCGCGCAGCTGGGGTGAGCCCAGCAGGCGCCGAATCTGCGCTAGCCATGCCTCGGGCTGGTCCGGATCGGCCATCAACGCAGCCTCGCCGCAGATCTCGGGCATGCTCGCCCGATCCGAGGAGATGACCGGACAGCCCAGAGCCATGGCCTCCACGATCGGCAGGCCAAATCCCTCCGTGAAGGACGGAAAGACCAGGCACAGTGCGCCACCCATGAGGGCTGCAAGATCGTCGTCATTGACAAAGCCCATGAAACGCAGATTCGGGGCGGCGACCGTCTGATCGGCCTCGGCAAAGATGCTGGCCTGGCCGCCGGTCACCACGATGTCGATGCCCAGTTCGTCGAGGGCTCGGGCGAGGCCGAAGATCATCCCGTTGTTCTTGTGGCGGGCGCGGCTGCCGAGAATGAAGACATAGGGGCGGTCAAATCGGTGCTTCGCCAAGAGGACGGAGCGGCGGGCGTCCCATTTGAAGACATGCTCATGTCCATTCGGAAGCACCGTGATCCGTTCTTCCCGTATGCGCAGATGGCGGGCCAGCTCGCGCGCCGAGAAATGGGAGACGGTGGTGATCGCTACGGCCCGGCGGGCAAGGGCGGGAAGCAGGGTCTGGTAAACCGCGCGAAAGCTGCGGCTGTAGCTTTCCGGCATATTGTAGACATTGGCGTCATGCATGCAGACGATCTGTCTGTGGCGGACGACCGGCCCCAGATTGCACAGGTTGAGCAGGAAGGCACTATCTGCGACCGGCAGCGCAGCCTGTTCCCAGGCATGCCCGGTCATGTGGCCAGACCGCACTGGCTTGAGCGCGGCATAAGGCGGAATGGATACCTCGCCGGCGGGGAGATAGATGTTGGCCCGTCGTCCGTTCTGTTCGAGGATGCGGTCGAGCCGATCCACGATCTCGCGGGCGTAGCGCTGCACGCCTGTGACGGGCTGCGTCAGAAAGCGCCCATTGATGGCGAAAGTCGGAAGGTCGACCAGCTGAGGCTTTGAGTTCAGCTCCGCAAGAGCCGCACCTGTCGCACCAGCGGGGTGCGTTGCGTCGGCGATCATCGCAAGCTTCCCATTCAGATACAGGCTATCAAACGGGCGCGGGGGGAACAAGCATTCCCGTTGCCGCAAACGCCGCTTTCAGCGCCCAATAAAAAACCGCCCCGAAAAGTTGGCATTCGGGGCGGCACTGGTGATTGCTCTCGGAGCGGGGGGACAGCCAGGCGGTGGGCTCATGCCCCCGGTTCTGTACCTCAGTAGGAACCCTTGGATTGCAGCAGGGCAGGGATCGTCTTGAAGATGATGACGATATCCCGCCACAAGCTCCATTCCCTCACATAGCGGACGTCGAGGACGACGCGGTGCTGATAGGAGGTGTCGGAACGTCCGCTCACCTGCCACAGGCCGGTAAGGCCCGGGCGAACCCGCAGATAGTCCTCGATATAGGCACCGTAGCGGACGACCTCGTCCCGTACGATCGGCCGGGGACCGACCAGGCTCATGTCGCCGCGGATCACGTTGAAGAGCTGGGGCAGCTCGTCCACGCTGGACTTGCGCAGGAAATGGCCCAGCGGCGTGATGCGCGGATCGTTCTTGAGCTTGTGGCTCTCCTTCCACTCCTCATGCGCGCTGGGGTTGCTCGCCAGATATTCACGCAGAACCACGTCCGAATTTGTCACCATCGACCGGAATTTCAAACACGGGAAGCTGGCGCCGCCACGCCCAACGCGGCTGTGTCGAATGAAAATCGGACGTCCTTGGGCAACAAGAAGTACGCCAACAAGCAAAAGGAACATGGGGAGCAAAAATACAAGCGTTGAAATCGCGACTGCGACATCGAACCCACGCTTGCTTGCTCTCGCGAAATCCGGAAAAAAGCGGGAGCCTTGCTTTTTTGCCTTGAATAAGGAGGCATCATCACTACCGGCAATCCGGCTAAGACTATCAGAGCTAGCCAAGTTCTCCATCTGTCGCCTCGGTCAGAGTGGCAAATTACGTTATGTTACCTAACACTCAAACGCGCGCCGCTCAGCATATTGCGTTGCGGCATTTCAAAACAACGTCTGGAATGTTGCAGCGGATGAAAATATTTTGCTGCTAACGATAAACAGAGGCCCAGCCGTCTTTGGATTTGCGTTAAACTAATGAACACTGAATTGCTGAATTTTCGACCAGAAAGCAAGGATTAGCCCCAACGGAATTCGGAGTAGTGCTGGCATACCGTTGCGTCGCGCATCATAGGTATGACTCCTCGAAAGAACTAAAATTGGGGGTAAAATCTAGTTATTAGGAGGTACCAGATCACATTTGTCCGTACCTCTATGTCGTGAACGATGCCCTCGGTAGCGGTAGAATTCGCCTTATTTTTCAAAGCGGGGCGTAGGTTATTCTCCCTCCTGGGAGGTGTGGCAGAACGGCCACTGCAACGCATGAATGTGCATAGGGCCCTTTGGGATGCCGCTGCCGCCCTTCGGTGTTGCCGAGACCTGTTCGAATGGTGGTGTCGAAGCCAACGGTATGGGGCACTTGAGTCGAAAATTGATAGAAATTGGCAAGGTTTTGGCAAAAATGAGCCGATTATCCGTCCATTCGGGGTCTGTGCGAAAACGCACAGAAGTCTCCCGTCACAAGAGATATGATGCGATTTTTATAGCACCCGTGTATGGGAACGCCTGGTCGTGTCCCGGGCGGGGTAGAGCCGCGGATTAAGCCATTGGTCGTACGCCCCAGCATGAAAATGCTGGCGGCGGAGTCGTCGTTTGTGCTTGAAGAGGTGAGCGTTCTACTTGGGCGCTGCAGGAAATGGTGCAATGCGAATTGCTATCGTACATTATTGGTTTGTTGGGATGCGCGGCGGTGAGAAAGTCATCGAGGCGCTTTGTGAACTATATCCACAGGCCGATATATTTACGCATGTGTATCGTCCCGACGTGGTTTCACCTACAATTCGCAAACATAAGGTTACGACCTCGTTCATCAATGCCTTGCCGGCGGCCCACAAGCTCTACAAGAACTATCTTCCCTTCATGCCTCTGGCGCTCGAAAACCTCGATCTGCGGGGCTATGACCTGGTGATCAGCAGCGAGTCAGGCCCAACCAAGGGCATCGTGCCCCCCGCCGACGCGACGCATATATGCTATTGTCACTCGCCAATGCGCTATGTCTGGAACATGTTTCACGACTATCGCGAGCGTAGTGGCTTCCTGACGCGCCTGTTGATGCCGCCGATCGCGCATTATATCCGCAACTGGGATGCGGCCTCCGCCTCGCGGGTGGATCATTTCGTCGCGAACTCGAAAACCGTGTCACGGCGCATACAGTCTTATTATCGACGCGATTCAGATGTCATATTCCCGCCCGTCAATACAACCGATTTCCGGGCTGTCGATGCTGCAGAGCTCGGTGACTATTATCTGATGGTGGGCGAACTGGTCAGCTACAAGCGGCCGGATCTTGCCGTCGAGGCCTTCAATCGCACGGGTAAGAAGCTGATCATTATCGGCGGCGGCGAAATGCTTCCGAAGATCAGGGCCATGGCGGGGCCCACCGTTACAGTCCTGGGGCCGCAGCCCTTCTCTGCATTGCGTCATCACTACGCGCGCTGCAGGGCGCTTGTCTTCCCGGGGGAGGAGGATTTCGGCATCGTCCCGGTCGAGGCGATGGCCAGCGGGCGCCCCGTGATCGCCTACGGGCGGGGCGGGGCAACCGAAACCGTGGTCGCCGGCAAGACGGGGGTTTTCTTCGAGACGCAGAGCGTTGAAGCGATCATCGAGGCGATCGAGCGGCTGGAGAGCATGGATATCGACCCGGCCATAATAACGGCCCATGCGCAGACTTTCGGAAAGAGTGTTTTCATGGAAAAGATGAAAGCATATGTCGAGCGTCGCGTTAGTGAGAAGCAGTACAGGCTATAAGTCAGCTCCTGTCTGTTGATTTGTTTCGTCAAACCTGCGCAAGTCATGCAATCTCGCTTGCGCACCGATTGAAGATTGGTATGTGGCTTCATGAATTCTGATCGACTCCACCAGGGCTCTCATCGCCGCGAAGCAAAGGTCGGCGCCATCAGCAAGTGGGCGGCCGCCTTGCTCGTGGCTTCGACCGTGCTTGTGGGAATGGCCTCCGCCGCACAGGCAGGTCCTTATCTGCTGGGTCCCGAGGACAAGCTGAAGATCCGGGTCTATGACTGGCGTCCCTCCAACAACGATGCGCACGAATGGGCGGCGCTGACGGGGGAATTCGTCGTCGGGGCCTCCGGTAACGTCTCGCTGCCGCTCATCGGCGAAGTGCCTGCCGCCGGCAAGAGCACGGCCGATCTGGCGACCCTGATTGGCCAGCGCCTCCAGTCGACGATCGGTCTTTCCAACCGCCCCGATGCATCGGTGGAGGTCTCGACCTATCGCCCCTTCTTCATCATGGGCCTGGTGACGACCCCCGGCCAGTATCCGTACAAGCCCGGCCTCACCGTTCTCCAGGCCGTCAGCACCGCGGGCGGTGTGATACGCGTCACCGATCTCGGCTTGCTCGGCTATCAACGCGACAGCCTGGTGACCCGGGGTGATTTGCGCACGCTGGCCGTGGAGCGTCTCGGTCTTCTGGCCCGTGAAGCCCGGCTCGATGCCGAGTTGCAGGGCGCCCAGACGATCACCTTTCCCGCTGAGCTGACGAGCCAGTCCGCCTCGCCACAGGTGCAGCAGCTCATGCGCGAGGAGCAACTGCTCTTCGAGGCCCGGCATCAAGCTGTGACCTCGCAGGAGGCCGCGATCGGACAGACCAAGACGCTGCTCGCCGCCGAGATCCAGTCTCTCAAGGAGAAGACCGTCTCGCTGGAGCACCAGCTCGATCTCGCCAAGCAGGAGCTCGACAATGTCAACGGCCTGGTTCAGAAGGGCCTGGCCATCGCTTCCCGCCAACTCCAGCTCGACCAGAATGTCTCGGCCTTCGAGAGCAATCGCCTGGACGTCGAACTTCAGATGCTGCGCGCCCAGCAGGATATATCGAAGGCCGATCGGGACCTTGCCGATGTGCGCAACAAGGCGCGCAACGATACGCTGAACGAGATCTCCGAGGTTCGCGCCAAACTCGCCGCGAATGTCGAGAGGACCACAACGACCCAGGGGCTGATCTACAATTCGGAAGTGCAGGCGCCGCAGGCGATGGCCGCACAGATCGGCTCGATCACCAGCAAGATCCTCTACACGATCGTGCGCACGATCGACGGCGTTGCACAAGCCATTCCGGCAACCGAGGCGGACGCAGTGCTGCCTGGCGACGTTGTCAAGGTAGATCGAGCCGGCACTTCGTCGGACAGCGTCCTGGTGGTGCCGCAGGGCTCGGTTGCTGCCACTGCCGCGAACGCCCCGCCGGCGGCATCGCAGCAGCCCTGACCCACTCGACATTTTTTTAGAGGCGCGCCGGGAGTTTCCGACGCGCCTTTTCCTTGTCCCGGCTTCCGGGATGTCGGACGCTTGCCGATTGCTCTAGCGGGCATCGTGGAAGATGATGCCGAGCGTGTGGCGTCGGCCGGAGCGCAAGCGGCTGACGCCGTGGCGCATGTTCACGCGGTAGGCTCCCCTCCCGCCCTGCGCCGGCCGGTTGTGCACGGCGAAGGCGACTGCGTCTCCCTGCCGAAGTGGCACCACCTCGGCCCGGCTCTGCATGCGTGGGCGCTGTTCTGTAAGTACGAACTCGCCGCCTGTAAAATCGCGCCCCGGTTCGGAGAGCAGGATGGCCACCTGGATCGGAAAGGCAAGATCGCCGTAAAGATCCTGATGCAGGCAGTTGAAGTCGCCGGGCACGTATTGGAGCAGCAAGGGAGTCGGCCGTGTCTGCCGGGCCTGATGGCACGCTGCGAGGAATGCCGCATGATCCGGCGGATAGCTGGCATCAACGCCGAGCAGATCGTTCCAGGCATTGGCGATGACGGCGAGCGGCGGGTAGAGGGCTGTGCGCAGCTCACCGATCAGGGGAGGCAGGGGATAGCTGAAATAGCGATACTCTCCCTTGCCGAAGCCATGGCGCGCCATATGGACGTGGCTGCGGAAATGCTTCTCCTGCGGGTAGAGATCGGCAAGACTGGCGCATTCCTCCTGCGTCAGCAGCTTTTCGAGGATGGCGCAGCCATAGTTGCCGAGTTCCTCTGAAATGCCCGGCCAATCATAGGCCGCGACCCGCTTGTCGGCGGGTTTCACAGGCTCCGACCCTTGTGGCAGGCGAATCCGTGTCGTGGTGATGTTGTTCATTGACCGCTCCCTTTCGCTCGCGTTCCGCCTTGTAGGGAGCCGAAGCCCCGGCGACATTCCGTTCCTTGCTGCGGGAGCTGAAAATCACCAACCAAGTCTTGGCCAGCCCGAGAGGCTGGAACTTTGCCGGAGGCTGCCCGTTCATTGCTCAGACAGAATTGACCGAGAGGCTTGTCATGTCGGCATTCCGTATTCTTGCGTCCATCGCGGGCCTCGTGTTCGTGGGCAAGATACTCGAGCAGAATCGGCAATTGCGGCTCGCCCTCGATCATCGCACGGCGATGAATGCCGCATTGGCGGACGAAGTCCTGCTTTATCTATGGGCCGAGCGTGCCATGCGGCGGGAGCCGGTGCCGGCCGCGGCCCCGAGTTGGGACGAGGTGGACGAGGCGAGTGATGAATCGTTCCCGGCGAGCGATCCCCCCTCTTTCGTGGGTCGGTGAGGAGATTGCCTCATAGGTGCTGATTTCCGTGGACAAGGCGCGCCAAGGACGGAGTGGCAGTCACTCTGCATAAGGCGCCTCGTTCCCAAGGATGGCGATGAGAGATCGCCACGCCGCGACCCGCTCCATCAAATGCCGGGACTAAACATCTAGCACCCTCGGGAGGCTGCCCCCTGGCCTTCAGCGTGCGATCGCGGCTTCCAACATCTTGATCCGGGCAGCAGCTTCGCCGCGGGTGAGCGATTTGGAAAACGCGTATGGGTCGTTTATCTGTACGCTCAGGGCCTTGAGTTGGCCGATCTGGTCCTCCGTCATCGGCTCCTCGTCGGAATCCACGGAGGAGTTCGGCGCCTCCGAAGCCATGTCCGGCGGATCGTCGGTTGACCATGTTTCCGATCTTGCTCCGGGGGGATGCGGGTCGGTAGGAGGGAACGACATCATTTGTGTACTCCCTGGTAGGATCGGTCATGTTCCGTGGCGAGGATTGGCCCCGTCTACATCGCCTTGAGGTAATACTCGTTCGTGGCACGCGAAACCTGACCGTCATTCTTGGTCAGGTCATTCAACGAGTAGGATGGGGCTGTTTCCAGAACATCCCTGGAAACGCAGATAACATACCCGCCAGCTTCGGGATCATAGTCGAGCTTAGACCAGGGAATGGGAAAATATTTCTCGCCCATGCCGAACAGGCCGCCGAAGCCTAGGACGGCAAACATGATCTCGTTGGAGGTCTTGTCGAGAACTAGGTCCTCGACGTTGCCGATCTTCTCGCGATCCACATTATAGACGCTGCTTCCCCGCACGCGCGAGGCAAGGATTGCAGTAGTGTGTCCGGATGTCGTCGGCATTTGAGATGCTCCCAGGGCGTGTTGCGAATACAATCCCAACGTGCCTGCGAGAGCGAATGTTCCGATTTCCATGTGGAAGAGGTGGAGCGCCAGCATCCCTGGCCGCTGTCATCACCGGCCGGAAGCGACACGGCGATCTCCAGGGCAGGCGTCGGTCCGGCCCGGCACGCCAGGGGGCAGCCGCGGTCTGGAGGAACCGGTTTCAGTGCTTGGTCTGGGTCTTGGCGAACCGGCACTCATTCCGAAGGGCGGCCTCATCGAGGCGCATCATCGCATCCGTAATGACGCGGCGGGCGGAAAACGGAATCCGACCTCGCATGGCCAGAAAATCACCGGCGCGCCGGTGTTCGGTGTCCGGCAGGGCTTCGAGCTGCATCAGGGCATCCGCCCAGCGCAGGCAAGCTCTCACCTTGCCGGCCGATTGCCGGTTGCTGAGATTCAGGATCGCTTCGTGCGTAGCAAATTCATATTCCAGAGCCGCCTCGATCACCGGATCTTGTCGTTCTTTCATTGTTGCCTACTCACCGTGACATTCCGCGGAAGGTAAAATGCTTCCACATAATTTAGTCAAACGTTTTAAGAAAAACACACCGGCAAATTTGTCAGGCCTCGTCAACAAGGGTGCAAGCCGTCGTTGGCTGGATATAAGCGATATTATCGCGAAGTCATAGCGTTGCATATTGGGGACAAACGTGAGTTGTCCGGATGGTAAAACAGTATCCTGTTGCATGACTACCCAAGGGTAATGCCTCTCCCGGAGAATGGGAAGGAAGAAATGGAGGCGGGTGGGGCTCCGACCATTGGCTCGGGGGGAGCATAAAGGAGGATGGCGGTGTCCGGATACCCTGTCACGACGCCTCCTACTATTGCTTGACGGCTAATGGTTTGGGCTTAGGCTCCTTCCCAATAAGCACAAATCCATATTGCGCGGCGGGCCAAAAAATTTTGAGGGGCCTGCGCCGTCGAATTTCCTGGGGGATGGCATGGCGCCTTTGCGGGTTCTTCTGGTCGGGCTTGGTCACATGGGAATGGCGCATGGGCGCGCCTATGACAGTCTGGAGGGCTATGAGATCGCAGGGCTCTGCGCCCGCAGCATCCACAGTCGCATGGACCTCCCGGACCATTGGCGCCCGATCCCCCGCTTCCCCGATTATTATGAGGCGCTTGCCGCGGTGAGGCCTGATGTCGTTTCCATCAACACCTGGCCCGACACCCATGCCGCCTTCGCCGTTGCCGCCTTTGAGGCCGGCGCCCACGTTTTCATCGAAAAGCCCCTGGCCGAGACGGCAGAGGATGCCGAGCGCGTCCTCGCCGCGGCGCGCCAGCACGACAGGAAGCTGGTGGTCGGCTACTCCATGCGCCACAATCCAATCTGGAAGCGCGTGGTGGAACTGGCGCAGGGCCTCGGCAAGCCGCTGGTGATGCGCATGAACCTGAACCAACAGTCGATCGGCCCATCGTGGACCTGGCACAAGAACCTGCTGTCGGCCTTGTCGCCGATCGTCGATTGTGGCGTGCACTATGTCGATGCCATGTGCCAGATGACCCTGGCCAGGCCGGTGCGCGTCAGCGGCATGGGCGCGCGGCTCTCTGAGGAGATTGCGACCGACCAGTACAATTACGGCCAGCTTCAGGTCTTCTTCGATGACGGCTCGATCGGCTGGTACGAGGCGGCCTGGGGCCCTTCGATCAGCGAGATTGCCTTCATGGTCAAGGATATCATGGGGCCGAAGGGCAGCATCAGCGTCATCCCGCCCGCCCACCAGCTTGGGACGGCGAAGGGCGCGACCTGGACGTTTTCCTCCGATATCCATACCCATGGCCGCATGGAATCGGTTCTGCTGCATCATTCGGCGCTCAATCCCGACCAGTCGACAGTGGAGGGCGACGAGATCATCCCGGTGGTCGACAAGCCCGACCATGACCAGATCTGCCGGCTGGAGCAGATCTATCTGCTGGACGCGATCAACGGCAAGGTCGACCTCGGCGAGCATATGGAGGCGGCGGTCAACAGCCTGAAGATCGTGTTGGCGGCGGATCTCAGCATCAAGGAAAAGCGCGTGGTCGAGCTGTAAGGCCGCTGGGATATGGCCATCGAGCGCTATTTCTGTGTCGACGCCGGCGCCACGGGGAGTCGCGGTCGTCTCTGCGATGCCGATGGCCGCGAGCTTGCCTATGCCGAGGCCGGCCCCGCCAATGCCAGCTATGACCGTGAGCAGGCTGTCGCCAGTATCCTCGATCTCTGGCATCAGTTGACTGCCGGAACGGGGCTGGACGTCGAAGACCGGGCTGACACGGCCTTCGCCATCGGCGGCGCGGGGCTCTATGTCGAGAAGCCGCGCGAGGCCTTCCTAGCCCGTTGTCCGGCCTTCGGCGCCACCATTGCCATGAGCGATGGCTACGCAGCTCTTGTCGGAGCGGGCGGCGGCCGGCCCTGCGGGCTGCTCACCATCGGCACCGGAGTTGCCGGCCACCGCCTGTTCGAGGATGGCACCTCGATCCAGCGCGATGCCTGGGGCTGGATCGTCGGAGATCGTGGCAGCGGTTCCTGGCTGGGGGCACAGGCCGTGCGCCACGCCCTGGAGGTCCGCGATGGCATCGCCGCGTCCTCGTCGCTTTCCCACGCGGTCATGGAGCATGTCGGCGGGGTGCGGGGCATCCTCGATGGCGCATTCGCAGGGCTGAACGCCCGTCGACTTGCCAGCTTCGCCCCGCTGGTGCTGAAGGGAGCCGACACCGGCTGCCCGGTTGCCGCGGAGATCCTGTCGCGCGGGCTTGCCTATCTCGCGGCCCTGGTCGGCACGCTGCGCTGCGAGGATGTGCCGCTCTATCTCAATGGCGGCCTGGCTGACGCGCTCCAGGCAGGGCTGCTTGCGCGCATCGGCCGGCCGGTGCAGACGGCGGAGGGTGATCCACTCCAGGGTTGCCTGCTCGTGGCGCAGGGCAGGGCGCCGGTCGAGCACATGATCATCGAATAGTGTGGAAGGAGCCCGATATGGCCGTGTCGTCCGAGGTCGTGCTGGCCGGCAGCATCCTGACGCCGTCCGGCTGGGTGAAGGGCCGCCTCCTCTTCGAGGGCCGGCGTATCCTGCGCGTCGAAGGGGAGGCGCTGGCATCGACCGAGGCGCCGAAGCCGCCTTATGTTATTCCCGGCTTCATCGATCTCCACGTGCATGGCGGCGATGGTCATGATTACAGCGGCGGCGAGGAGGCCATTCGTCATTTCATCCGCTTCCATGCCGCCGGCGGCACGGTGGCGATCGCGCCCACCACGGCGACGGCGCTGGTCGAGGTGCTGGACCGGGCGCTGGCCGATATCGAGAGGGTACGAAACAACCGGCGGGCCAGCGAGCCGACGGTGCTCGGCGCCCATCTGGAGGGCCCCTTCATCAACCCGAACAAGCTCGGAGCGCAGATGAATGTGCCGCTTGCCGGCGATGTTGCCCTGGCGCTGCGCTGGGCCGATCGCTGCAGGCTGGCGATAGCGACGGTGGCGCCAGAAATTCCCGGCGGCATGGAGGTGATGGAAGCGCTCACGGCGCGGCGGTGCCGGGTGCAGATCGGCCACAGCCTCGCCAGCGCCAGCGAGGCGGCGTCGGCCTTCGGTCGCGGCATGGCGGGCTTCACCCATCTCTTCAACGCTATGTCGGGCGTCGATCATCGCGAGCCGGGCGTTGCCGCGTATGCGCTGGCTCAGGGTCGCTATGCCGAGATGATCTGCGATCTTCATCACGTGCATCCGACCGTCCTGCTCGCCGCCTATCGTGCCATCCCGCGCCTCTATGCCATCACCGACGCCACCACCTTCGCCGGCCGGCCGGATGGCGAGTACCACACCGACAGCCGCACGGTTATCAAGAAGGGTCTGCGCATTACGCTGGCCGATGGCACGACCCTGGCCGGCAGCGCCATCACCATGCTGGATGCCTTCCGCAACCTGGTGTCGCTGGGCCTCTCGCTTGCCGAGGCCTCGGAGCTCTGCTCGACAAGGCAGGCGGAGTATCTCGCACTTGCCGATCTCGGCCGCATCGTGCCGGGTGCGTTGGCGAGCGTGGTAATGCTGGAAGAGGGGCTGGCGTTGGGATCGGTCTGGGTAGAGGGGGAGCAGATTTAAGTGGCTGGGAGCGCGGACGTCCCTACGACACTCAAGTGAGTGTCGGACGATCCGCTTCTTGGAACCGTTGTGCTCGACGACAACGGAAGAGGCGGGCGAGGACGTCCGCGGTTCCGGCAATGGCGCCTTCCCGGCTATGGCAACAGCCTCAGCGTTCGCTTCTCGAGCGCCGATTGCACGGCGGTGTCGATGATGCGTTGGGCCGTGCGGCATAGCGCGGGATCGAGCGGCCCTTCGATGGGTAGCTTCTCGGCCTTGCAGTGGAGCACATATTCCACCGGCGCGCGATAGGGCGCCTTGAGCTCGTCGACGGGAAGCGCATGGATCTCAGAATGTCCACGCGTCTGCAGGCTGACATGGCAGTCATAGTCGTAGCAGGAAATCGTGCCGTCCGTGCCGACGATGACGAAGCCGCATTTGGGCTGGGGCTGCGTGGTCCAGGGATCGGTGAAGGTGCCCCAGCGCGTCTCGAGCTTGGAGAGGCCCTTGCTGTAGCGGCAGATGGTGATGGAGTGCTCGTCGACCTCCAGGCCTGCCGGCTGGTCGACCACGGCCGTGACCTCGATCGGTGCCTCGCCATTCATGAACCAGGTGCCGAGGGTGGCGCCATAGCCGATGTAATCGAGCAGGCTGCCTCCGCCCGAAGCCTGCTTGTACCACCAGGAATGGGGCTTGAGGCGGTTCACCTCCTCTTCGGAGACTTCAATCTTGTCGGCCAGGTGATAAAGGGGCCCGCGATTGCCGCCATAGTGATGTACCTCGATCGGAGCGCCGATCACGCCCTCGTCGAGCAGCCGCTTGGCAGTGACGAGCGCCGGTGACCACCGCAGCGGCCAGTTGATCGCCATCTTGGCGCCCGTCCTGGCGACGGCGGTGAGGATGCGGTCGGCATCGGCGAGCGAGGCGGCGAAGGGCTTTTCGATTATCATGTCGATGCCGAGACCGGCCGCGATCTCGGCGACTTCAGCATGGCGCGCCGTGGCGGCGCAGATGATGGCGAGATCCGGCTTGGTCGCCTCGAGGCAGGCACTGATGTCTGTGAATACCCGCTCGGGGGGAATGGCGAAGGTGCTGATGGCGGAGGCCATGCGGGCAGGATCGGCATCGCAGATACCTGCGATCTCGGCGTGCGGATGTTCATGGACCTCTCGCAGGAGGTCGCCCATATGCATATGCTCGAAACTGAGGCCGACGACACGCCAGGTCTGCATTTTCATTCCTCTCATTACCTTTGGCCGAGCGTCCTCTATGAACCTGCGTCGATGAGGCCGGGCTTCAGGCGTTCTTGCGGCCTTGTCTGCGGTTCGTCGCCATAGTCGATGACTTACCGCGGCTGGACGCGTCTTCTTCCTCGGCGCCGCGCAATTGCGCCACGCGCAGCACAAGCGCCATGGCGACCGAAAGCGTGGCGGCAAGCGATTTGAAGCCGGAGAAATCCTCCTCCACCACTTCGACATACGCCTTCGACAGGGGAACGAGCGGACTGAAGGCGCTGTCGGTGATCGAGAGGATGGGCACGCCGCGCTGACCTGCCGAGGCGGCAAGTTCGGGCGTAATCGAATTGTAGGGCGTAAAGCTGATCGCCAGCACCGCGTCCGCGGGCGTCGCCAGCCGCATATGTTCGAAGGCTGCCGAGCCGACATTGTCGACGGTGATGTTGCGGATATCGAGCTTGGACAACGCCAGCGAAACATAGCTCGACACCGAGAAGGCACGCTTGGAGCCGACGATATAGACGAGCTTCGCCGCGGCCAGCGCCGCGGCCATGGCCTCGAAGGCCTGGAGGTCGAGGCGCTCCGTCACCCTCGACAGTGAGACGGTTGAGGATTTGACGAAGCCGTCCACCAATGTCGCTGCTTCTGTGCTCGCCTGGCCGTCGGACGGCGAGGCGCCCTTCGCGTCCCGCTGGCCGCTGCGGATATAGGCCTTGAAGATGTCCTGCAGGTCGGAAAAGCCGGAATAGCCGAAGGTCTGGGCGAAACGCACCAGGGTCGAGGGCTGCACGCCGACCTGTTCGGCGAGGCTGGTGACGGTGCCGAGGGCCACCACGGTCGGGTGCTGCCACAGATAGATCGCCACCTGCCGGAGCTTGTTGGGCAGGCGCACCGTTCCGGAAGAGAGGACCGCGCGCAATTCCTCATAGCTCTCCGGCCGGGAATAGCCGAAGGCCGCGCGATCCTCGTCTTTGTTCACCACCGGAATGATTTCAGCCATCGAGCCTCGCCTTCTTGGAGTGTCGACCTCCCGGTCGACATTATCTCTCCGCTATGCCCGGCCTCTCCGGAAGGTCGACCGGGGGGCGACACACCAAAATGTGCACTCCGGCCGCTCATGCATACTCCACCAGGCATTCGCGGAGGTAGCCTCGTACGTCACCCCCCAACAGGCCGCGCAGATGCATGGCGATGGCGGGCACCGCCGTCGAATCCCTGAGATCGCTGCCGAACACCTGCTCGATACCGATCAGCGCCCGCGCCAATCCATCGAAATCATCGCCACCCTGCTCGCCGATGGCGATGACGCCTGCCGCCATTGGATCGTTGGGCTGCCAGCGAGCACCGTGGCGGCGGGCGCCGCAGAGCACATAGGCGAGCCAGCTCGCGACCGCCAGCGCGAGCAAGCCGGGGGCATGGCCGGCGGCAAGGCGTCCGCGCAGGGGATTGAGCAGGCGCTGCACGATCTTCTGCGAGCCATCCGTGCCGATCTGGTGGCAGCGATGCCGGATCGCGCTGTTGGCGATGCGGGAAAGCGAGGTGTCGATATAGGCGGAGATCTCCATGCCGGGGGCATTGGGCAGGGTGCCAGCGGTCTCCCTTACAAGCATGCGGCGAACAAGCGGAGCCAGCACTGGATCATCCGCCGCCTGGAAACTGAACGCATGGCCGAGAAGGGCGCCAAGATGCGACAGCGTCGATTGCGCGGCGTTGAGCACGCGCATCTTGATCAGCTCATAGGGCGTGACGTCGGCCACGAACTGCGCGCCGGCGAGGTCCCAGGGCGGGTGGTCCGCGGCGAAGCGGTCGTCGATCACCCATTGGCGGAAGGGCTCGCCGACAACGGCCGCCTCGTCCCGCAAGCCGATGGCCTCGCTAGCGGAGACAAGGTCCTCGGCCATCGGGGCAGGAGCGATCCGGTCGACCATCGTAGAGGGAAAGGCGACATTCGTCTCAATCCAGGAGGCCAATGGCGACAATTGGGCGGCAATGAAGGCGGTGAGCACCGAACGCAGCAATGCACCGTTGCCAGGAACATTATCGCAGCTGATCAGGGTCAGGCCGCCCCCGCCGGTTTGGCGCCGCCTTTCCAGCGCCGCAGCGAGCAGCCCGAGGGCACTGGCCGGGGGCGAGGCGCCCTCGCGGTCGCGGATGATGTCGGGACGGGACCAATCGAGCGTGCCGGAGGAGGGGATGTGGCAATAGCCCTTTTCCGTCAGCGTCATGGTTACGACCTTGATCTGCGGCGCGGCGAGGGCGGAGATCGCGGCCTCTCCATCGGCAGGATCCCTGACGTCTATGACCTTTCTGAGTGCGCCGATCACCCGCGTTTCGGCGATGGTGCCTTCGCGCAAGGTGCGGCTGTAGAGCCCATCTTGTGGCGCCAGGATATCCGTCAGCAGCGGCGGCCTCAGATTGATGCCGACGACGCCCCAGGGCCCGAAGCGGGCCTCCAGCATGTCGTCGGTGAACTCGCCCTGGTGGCAGCGATGAAAGGCGCCGACGCCGATATGGGCCATGCCGATGGCAAGCTTCGTGCGGTCGTAATGCGGGCGGCGTGTTCCCGGCGAGAGCTTGGCGAGCGTGTCTTGCGCAAGTCGCTGCATGTCTCCAGCCCTATTCCCGGACACCGATCACGAAGGCCTGCTCCTGGTCGATGAGCGAGCCCGTCATCGGTGCGGAGGCGTCGCTGAGCAGGAAGAGCGCTAGGCGCGCGACATCCTCGGGCGAGAGCAGGCTGCCGGAGGGCTGCGCCGCATTGGCCCTGGCGAGCCATTCCTCGCCGAGGCCGAGGGTCACGGCCTGCATCTGCCGCTCGGCCGGAGTATCCGCCCAGCCGACATTGATGCCGTTGATGCGGATGCGATCGAAGCGGTGGGAGAAGGCGGCGTTCTTGGTGAGCAAGGCGAGCGCCGCCTTGGTGGAGGCGTAGATGGCGAGGTCCGGCGTGCCGCCATGGGCGTTCATGCTGAGGATGTTGACGATGGCGCCCGGCGCCCGGCGCCTGGTGAGGTGGTTTATCACGCCCTGCATGAGGAAGAGCGGCGTGCGGACATTCACGGCGTAGAGCCGGTCGAAGAAATCCGGCGAGGCGGCCGCCACCGTGCCGCGATTGGTATCGGCGGCGGCGTTGACCAGCAGGTCGATGCGCTCGAACCGCTGGAGGGCGGCATTCAGGACATCAGACGCCGCTTCCGTGCCGCCGAGTTCGGCCGCGACGAAATGAGCGGGGACGCCGAGGGCACTGACCTCGCGTACGGCTTCGGCGCCGCGGTCGGGGTTCCGGCCGACCAGGGCGATACCGGCCGCGCCGGATTTCGCTACCGCCACGGCGATGGCGCGCCCGATACCCTGCGTCCCCCCGGTGATCAGGGCCACCTTGTCCTTGAGCTGCGTTTCCACCTTGGCTCTGCCTGGCTTGTCGTGAGGCGCGATTTTGAGCCAGATATTCCAAATGTCAAATAAGAGAAATTTTGTTCCAAATTGGTGGCTCTTAGGTTTTGCGCCTGTCGTGGGGCAGAATACCGCTGCAGGATTGAGGGTTCGCCTCGCGGTATTGGCCATGCAGGGAACTGAATTCAGGCTAACAGAGGCACAGACAGACGCGCGTCATTCCGGCTGTAGCGAAGCGGAACGCCGGAATCCAAGAACACAATCCTCGCAAGACTGTGTTCTTGGATTTCGGGTCTCCCTTCGGTCGCTCGGAATGACGCACATCTGTCGGCCGACGTTCTTATGAGCCGGACTAAGTGTCAGGTGTTAAATTGACAAATAGAAATTTATTGCGATTATCAAATCAATCGCCGAAAATTTCCCGGCACAAAAGGGTGTGGGACGTCAACCTGCGCCGTCCCTCGGGAGGAAACCATGCGGACCATCAAGGGGCCGGGGCTGTTTCTCGCCCAGTTTGCCCAGGATACGGCGCCTCACAACACACTCGAAGGCATTGCCCGCTGGGCCAAGGGTTATGGCTACAAGGCCATCCAGATCCCGAGTTGGGATCAACGCTTCTTCGATCTGGACAAGGCCGATGAGAGCGAGGCCTATTGCGACGAGGTGAAGGGCAAGCTCGCTGATATCGGTATCGCGATCAGCGAGTTCTCCACCCATTTCCAGGGCCAGATGGTCTCCGTCCACCCGGCCTACGACGCCATGTTCGATGGGCAGTGTCCGGCCCATCTGCGCGGCAATCCCGAGAAGCGTCGCCATTGGGCGGCCGACCAAGTGAAGAAGGCGGCGAAGGTTTCCCGCCGCTTCGGACTGACGGAGCACGTCACCTTCACCGGATCGCTCGCCTGGCCCTATTTCTATCCCTATCCGCAGCGTCCGGCCGGCCTCATCGAGGAATGCTTCGCCGAGCAGGCAAGGCGCTGGAAGCCGATCCTCGACCTTTATGACGAAAACGGCGTCGACCTCTGCTACGAGATCCATCCCACCGAGGACGTCTTTGACGGCGACACCTTCGACATGTTCCTCGACGCGGTGGGCGGGCATCCCCGCTGCCACATCAATTATGACGCCAGCCATTTCATCAAGCAGCAGCTCGACTATCTCGGCTTCATCGATGCCTATCGCGACCGCATCAAGATGTTCCATGTCAAGGATGCCGAGTTCAATCCCACGCCAAAGCAGGGCGTGTATGGCGGCTACAAGGGCTGGCTCGAACGGGCCGGGCGCGACCGCTCGCTCGGCGACGGACAGGTGAACTTCAAGGCGATCTTCTCCAAGCTCGCCGCCTATGATTTCGCCGGCTGGGCCGTTTATGAATGGGAATGCTGCCTGCAGCACCCCGAGGTGGCGGCGCGCAAGGGCGCCACGTTCATCGCCGACCACATCATCGAGGTGACGGATCGCGTCTTCGACGATTTCGCCGCCACGGGCGCCGACCGCGCCACCAACCTCAAGCTTCTCGGCGTGGGAGGCTGATGCCATGGTCTATGCCACGCAGGACGGCGGCGGGGGCAGGAAATTGCGCGTGGGCATGGTCGGCGGTGGCCGAAATGCCTTCATCGGCGCCGTGCACCGTATGGCGCTGCGCCTCGACGACCTCATCGTGCTGACAGCGGGGGCTCTCTCCGCCGACCCGGAGAATGCCCGCCTGTCCGGCGTCGATCTCGGCCTTGCGCCCGATCGCGCCTATTCGGACTATCGCGAGATGGCCGTGCGCGAGGCGGCCCGGCCCGACGGCATCGAGGCGGTGATCATCGTCACGCCGAATCATCTCCACTATCCGGTGGCGAGGGCCTTCCTCGAATCAGGCATCGACGTGATCTGTGACAAGCCGCTCTCCACCACGCTGGAGCAAGCGAGGGAGCTGGTGGCACTCACGCAGGAGAAGAAGCTCGTCTTTGCGGTCACGCTGAACAACACCGGCTATCCCATGGTGCGCCAGGCCCGCCAGATGATCCAGGCTGGCGAGCTCGGCCATCTCCGTGTCGTGCATGCCGCCTATATCCAGGACTGGTTGACCAATCCCGTCGATGCCGACGGCCAGAAGCAGGCCGAATGGCGCACGGATCCCGCCCGCGCCGGTTCCTCCGCTTGCCTTGCCGATATCGGCGTGCATGCCCATAACCTCGCGCTCTTCGTTACTTCGCTCGAACTCGACGAGGTTTCGGCCGATCTCACCACCTTCGTGCCGGGGCGGCGGCTCGACGACAACGCCCATGTGCTGCTCCGTTTCGCTGGAGGCGCACGCGGTGTGCTTGCGGCAAGTCAGGTTGCAGTGGGCAATCTCAACGGCCTCAGCCTCAAGGTTTTCGGTACCAGGGCTGGCATCGAATGGGTGGGCGAGACGCCGGAATTCCTGCGTTTCACGCCCTATGGTGAGCCGACGCGCGTGCTGCAGCGCGGCGGTCCCGGCAATTCCGACGAGGCGCGGCGTGGCTCGCGCATGCCGGCGGGCCACCCCGAGGGCTATGTCGAGGGTTTCGCCAATCTCTATCGCGACGCGGCCGAACTGATCGTCGCGAGGCGCTCCGGGCACACGCCTGGCGCTGCTGCGCTTGCGGCCACGCCCAGCGTCGTTGACGGTGCGCGCGGTGTCGCCTTCATCGAGGCGGCAGTGGAATCGAGTCGCAATGATGGTGCCTGGACTTCCGCGCGGCTCATTTGAATGCAACTATGCGATGTTGGAGCGGTCGAGAAACCGCCAGTGACTGGGAGGGAACCATGAAACGCAACTATGGTCTGGCCGGCGCAAGCCTGATTGCGGCCTTGCTGGCCGTCAGCGGTGCGCATGCCGCTGACAAGAAATTCGTCGTCGGCGTCTCCAACACGCTGATCGGCAATGGCTGGCGCGAAGAGATGATCTGCTCGATCAAGGCGCAGGCAGAGGCCTCGGGCGTGGTGTCGAAGGTCATCGTCGCCAACCGCAATGGCGGCCCCTCCGAACAGATTGCCGATATCCGCAACCTGATCTCCGCCGGCGCCAATGCCATCATCATCAATCCGTCGGACCGCGATGCGCTGAACCCGATCATCAAGCAGGCAGCGGCCAAGGGCATCGTGGTCGTCGCCGTCGACCAGTCCGTCTCCGCGCCGGAGGCCTATACGCTGAGCAACGACCAGGTCGCCTATGGCAAGGTCGGCGCCAAATGGCTGTTCGACAAGCTTGGCGGCAAAGGCAATGTGCTGGAGATGCGTGGCATCGATGGCGTGCCGGCCGATGCCGACCGGCATCAGGGCTTCACCGAGACCCTGAAGGACTATCCGGATATCAAGGTGACCTCGGTATTCACCGGCTGGGCTCTCAACAAGACGGCGCAGACCACCAAGGAATTGCTGGCGTCCGGCAAGCAGATCGACGGCATCTGGACATCGGGCCTCGATAAGCCCGTCGTCGATGCCTATGTGACGGCTGGCAAGCCCTTCGTGCCGGTGGTCGGCGCCGACAATAATGGCTTCCTCGGCCAGTTGATCGATCTCAAGGACAAGGGCCTGTCGGGCGTGGCTGTCAGCAATCCGCCGGCTGTGGGCGGCGCTGGCCTCGCCTTGGCCCTCGATATCCTGCAGAAGACGAAAGATCACCCGCATGTGGTGAAGGTTACGCCGACCGTATGGGACAATTCCGACGCCGGCCTCGACACGCTGAAGAAGAACTACAATCCCAAGCTCGATCCCTTCTACAGCGTCGCTGTTTCGGTGCCCGATTACACGACCTATACGATGGACCAGATCATCGGCTGCAAGGGGCCGTGAGGCGCGAGTACATTTTAGTCAGAAAGGCGCCCCGGTCGCCGTATCCCTCCCCCTTGTGGGGAGGGAACAAAAGGGCGGAGGTCCTTGGGCGACGAACTCGTCCTATCGGTGCGACACCGATCCCTTACCCCTCCGCACAAGGGGGAAGGGAGCTGTCGGCGTCGCGGCTGTCTCGGCCGAGGCCCGTGTTTGCGACTCGTGCTACGCTCTACAAAATATCCCCGGCGGCCCAGCCGCCGGCTTTCCTGAGCGGGATTGATGGCGGGCGACGATAATCTCCTCTTGCGTATCCACGGCGTGGCCAAGCGGTTCAATTCGGTGGTCGCCTTACGCTCGGCCGATCTGCAGGTGCAGGCTGGCGAGGTCCACGCCTTGATGGGCGCCAATGGCGCTGGCAAGAGCACGCTGGTGAAGATCATCACCGGCGTCTTCCCCGCGGATGGGGGTGAGATCACCCTGGCCGGCAAGCCCAGTGTGTTCCGCTCCCCCGCCGAGGCACGCAGGGCCGGCATCGTCTCCGTCTACCAGGATCCCGCTATCGTGCCGGATCTTACAGTGGCGCAGAACATGCGCCTGGCCCGTGTGCCGCTCGAGGCGATGAAGGCAGCGATGCGCACGCTCGGCATCGACCACATCGACTTGTCGCGCACGGCGCGCGATATCGATTTCGCGCTGCTGCGCCTCATCGACCTTTCGCGGGCACTTGCCTCCAACCCTTCGATCCTGCTGCTGGATGAGATCACTGCCGCTCTGCCGGCGGACCTGTCGGAGCGGGTGTTCCAGGTGGTGCGCGACTGGCGTCGTGGCGGCAAGAGCGTCATCTTCATCTCCCATCGCATGGCCGAAGTCGCCGCGCTCTGCGATCGCGCCACCGTGCTGCGCGACGGCGTGACGGTGGGCGTAACGCCGACGGCCGGCGCCGAGGCGAAGATCGTCAACATGATGCTGGGTACGGATGTCGCCAAGGCTGCTGCGGCCGTCGAGCGACGCGCTCCCAATATCGCGACAAGCGGGCCACCGGCCCTGGAGGTCCGCAACCTCACTTATGGCCATGCCTTGCGCGATGTCTCCTTCAGCGTCGCGCCGGGCGAGGTGCTGGGTGTCGCTGCCCTCGAGGGGCAGGGGCAGGAGGAGCTGTTCGACTGCATCGCCGGCGTGCGGCGGGCGGATGCCGGGGAGGTGCGGGCGCGTGGCGAGTTGCTGCGCCTGCGTCATCCGGCCGATGCCATCCGGGCCGGGCTGGTACTGGTTCCGGCCAATCGGCTGCAGGCCCTGCTGCATCAGCGTTCCGTTCGCGAGAATATCGCCCTTTCGGCGTTCGGCACCCTCAGGAGCTGGGGCGCCATCGCCATGGGGGCAGAGCGCCGGCGGGTCGACGATGCGATTCAACGCCTGCAGATCGATATCCGCGCTGCGCCCGAGGTGCGCCGTCTCAGCGGCGGCAACCAGCAGAAGGTGGTAATCGCCCGCTGGATCGCCTCGGGTTTCCGTACGCTGCTTTGCTTCGATCCGACGCGGGGCATCGACGTTGGCACCAAGCAGCAGATCTATGCGCTGCTGCGCGAGGTGGCGGGGCAGGGGGCTTCGGTGTTGCTGTTCACCTCCGAGCTTCCGGAGATCCGCCTCGCATGTGATCGGGCCATCGTGTTGTTCGGCGGCCGTATCTCCGGCGAGATGCCGGCGGAAAAGGCCGACGAGGCCCGGCTGCTCCATGCCGCGCATGGACTCCCACCGGCCGAGACGGCGGAGGTACGGGCGTGAGCGAGACAACGGCGATACCGCGCAAATCCGGGGAGGGCTTGTTTCGCAAGCTCCGTGCCTTCGGCATGCCCCTCGTCTTCACCGCGGCCATTCTCGCAACGGCTGCCATCCACCCTGATTTCGGCTCCTTCGACATCCAGTCTCTCGCCCTTGGCGCCTTGCCGCTGGCGCTGGCCGCGGCGGCGCAGGCGATCGTGGTGATCAGCGGCGGCATCGATCTTTCCGTCGGCTCGCTGATTGCGGTCTCCAATGTGCTCTCGGCGAGCCTGATGCAGACGGCCTCCTTCCGCCAGGCCCTGCTGCTGTCCATCCTCATCCTGATCGTCGGCGCCGTGCAGGGCGCGCTCAACGGCATCGTTACCGCCATTTCCCGCATTCCCGATGTGGTGGTGACTCTCACGACCGGCTTCATCTGGGGCGGCGTAGCCCTGCTGATCCTGGAACGTCCCGGCGGAGGGGCGCCGCCCGAATTCCTCAACATCGCGGCGGGCGCCGATCTCTCCGAATGGGTGCCTAACGCCCTGATCGTCATGGTGCTGGTCACCGCCGCGATCTGGCTGCCCATACGCTACAGCCGCATTGGCCTGCTCATCTATGCCGCCGGCAGCGACCCCGTTGCCGCCTTCCGCAGTGGGGTCAATGTCAAGGTCGCTCGCACCCTGGCCTATACCTTCGGCGGCATCGCATGTGCCGCTGGCGGCATTACGCTCACCATGACGACCGGCATCGGCGCGCCGCTCTCCGGCACCTATTACACGCTGAGCAGCGTTGCCGCCGCGGTGATCGGGGGCGTCAGCCTCACTGGCGGCCGCGGTGGCATGGTGGGGCCGATAGTCGCCGCGCTGCTGCTGACGCTGATCCCGATGGATCTGATCTTCCTCTCGATCGATCCCAATTACGGGCAGGTCATCCAGGGCACGCTGATCGTGCTGGTGGTGATGATCGGCGGCTTCATCACCTTCATGCAGGCGCGCAAATGACGGCAGTCCTGCAGTTCCTGCGCAACCAGACCATCTTCGCGCTGATCTTCATCCTGGCGCTGTTCGTTGCGGGCATCGAGATCGCGCGTCCCGGCACGGTGACGCCGCTGTGGATATCCAACATCCTGCTCTTCGCCGCGCCGCTCGCCATCCTCGGCGCCGGGCAGACGCTGGTGATGCTGACGGGAGGCATCGACCTCTCGGTGGCATCGGTAGCGACGGGGGCGGCCTATCTGCTCGCCACCAACGCCAGTTCGGGTGATGCGACGGCGCTTGCCGTTGCCCTCAGCCTCGGCATCGTCGTGGGTGTGGTCAACGGCATCGGCGTCGCGGTGCTTCGCGTGCAGCCCTTGATCATGACGCTCGGCACCGGACTGATGACCGGCGGCGTGATGATCGTCTACAGCCAGCAGATGATGGCGAGCCAGCCGCATGTGCCAGAACTCATCCAGACTCTCGGGTCCGGCAAGCTCTTAGGCCTCGTTCCCGTCAATCTCTTCCTTTGGCTCATCGTCGGAGGGCTGATGCTGTTCGGCCTGCATCGCACGGGTTTCGGACGCCTGCTCTATGCGATCGGCGACAACCGCGAGGCCTGCCATCTCGCCGGCATCCGCGTCTGGCGGGTGCTCTTCGTCGATTATCTGCTCTGCTCGATCCTCGCCGCCATCGCCGGCCTGGTGCTGGTCGGCGGCACCAACGCCTCCGATCTCAGCCTCGCCGATTCCTACCTGCTGCCTTCGGTCGCCTGCGTGATCATCGGCGGCACCTCGATCTTCGGTGGCAGGGGTGGCTATGCCGGCACCATCGTCGGAGCGCTGATCCTCACCGTGCTCACCAGCATCCTCACCCTCATGGATGTGCATGAGCCGATCAAGCAGGTGCTCTACGGCGCTATCATCCTGCTGCTCGCCGCCGCGTATGCCCGGTTGACGGAATAGAGTGCGGCGGGGTTAGTTGCATCATGGTCAGGGAAAACGAAATCCGCGACGGCGAGGTTGTCGTCGAGCCGCCGGCCGCGCGAGATGCGGGACTGCAGTTCATCGGGCGCATCTCGACGCCCTGGACGCACCGCCGGCTCTGTCCGCGCCAGGGGCGGCAGGACGGCCCGATCTGCCATATCGAGCTGTTCGAGCCCTGGGTCGCCGCGCTGGAAGGCATCGAGCGCTATCCACAGCTGGAAATCCTCTATTGGCTCGACATGTCGCGCCGCGACCTGGTGCTGCAGAGCCCGGCCAATGACGGCTCGGTGCGTGGCACCTTCGCGCTGCGTTCGCCGGCGCGGCCCAACCCGATCGGCAGCTCGATCGTGCTGCAGGTAGCGCGAAACGGGTCCGCACTGCTTGTGCGCGGGCTCGATTGCCTGGACGGCACGCCTCTGCTCGACATCAAGCCCGACCGGCGCGATTTCGTGCCCATCGCGCCGCCTCAGCCGGGCGATTTCGAGATCGGCGAGGCCGGTACGGGCAAGGCCGTATGAAGACGATCCTGATCGCCTACCGCTGCCTGCGGGCGGAGGCCTCCCAAGCGCAAACCTTGCGACCGTAGACGCGGGAATGGAGTGTCGATCTCCAGATCGACATCTTCCTTGCCAACAGACGCATCGTTTCCAAGAATGTCGATCTGGAGATCGACACTCCGCGTTTGGCGCACTTCCTCTTGCCAGGCTCGCGTCACCGGGCGAACGCCTCGTAATATCCTATTCCACCATCTCCACCTTCCCATCCGCGAGATGGTAGATGCCGCCCACGACTTTCAGTTTTCCGTCCGAGACCGCGGCCTGCAGGATCGGCGTTGCCGATTTCAGCGCCGCGACGGTGTCGACGACGTTCTGACGGATGGCGTTGGCCAGGGGATCGCCGCTTTGCTGGGCGCTTTCCTTGACGGCCGGGGCGAGCGCGTTGACAAGGGAAGGGAGATGGCCGGGCAGGGTCGAATTGTCCTTGAGTGATTTGATGGTGGCCTCGATCGCCCCGCAGCTCTCGTGGCCAAGCACCAGGATCAACGGCGCCCCGAGAATGGCCACGGCATATTCGAAGCTCGCGATCGAGTCGGCGTTCGCGAAGTTGCCGGCCACCCGGCAGACGAAGAGATCGCCCCTCCCGCTGTCGAAAGCGTATTCAGGCGCGATGCGGGAATCCGCGCAGCTGAGGATACCGGCAAAGGGGTTCTGACCACCCGTCAGCGCTTCGCGCTCATGTTTGAAATCATGCCGCCTCGATACGCCGGAAACATAGCGTTGGTTCCCCTCGTGAAGGAACTTCAGGGCCTGATCCGGCGAGACGACGTTCTGCGGCTTTGGCGGGGCCTTCGCTTCCTTGGCGGACAGCGCTCCCGAAAAGCCGGCGCTGGCGCCGGCCGCCGCCAGGAGATGAAGGACATGGCGTCGGGAGAAGCCGTGCGAGAGCCCGGATTCGGCAGTTCTGCAGATGTCGCACATTCTGGAACCTCTGTGTTCTCAGGAAAATGAACGCTTTGGAATATTGGAGATACCTAGTTTGACGTCGCGCAGCATGCCGACGAAGATCAAGGCCATGGCGTGCTTCGTCGTCTCAGTAAAGGGCAGGAGTGGGCGCGCTGGAATTGTGCGCTCTATTTTGGATATCTATAGCAGAAAGAATAGAGCTGCATCCACTGCTTTATTTCTTGACCGTCATCAAAGTTGTGGCACCGTTGACGATGGTGCGGGTAGCGCAATGCGCATCATGCAGAACGGCGCTCGGATTGCCCAAAAAAGCACCGGCGCGCGAGTCGCCTCGCGCGCCGGCTTGTGGGCGACCGGACCGGTGAGCGAAACCTCTCACCGATGGTCCGGCGGATGATCCAGGCCTTTCATCAAGGCTGGCACGTTCAGGCGGTCAACACCGCCTTCTCTGAACCAGCGCGAATTCCCTGGATCATGGTGTAGTCAGACACTGGATCACCTCCTTTCGTTGGTTTCGGACATGGCAAGATTGGCGGCTAAGGCGGCGTTTGTAAAGCCACTCCCGGCGGCGGACTGGATCTTGCCGTGAAATCAATAGCTTCCTGGCGCAGCCAGGCGCAGAAGAGCGAGGATTTGCGGTGGCGGGGTGCCCGGCGAAGCGCCACGTAATGGTGTCCGCTGTCGATGAACCCAAGCGGCGCCGCGAGTCGGCCAAGGCGGATATCGTCGCAGACATAAGGCCAGGGCGCGACGCAGACGCCGAGCGCGGCACCGGCCGCCTCAAGCATGAAATAGAAATGCTCGTAGTCGACACGCGTGCCGGTCTTGATCGTGACACCTGAACGCGCGACCCAATCCTCCCACGCGCGCGGGCGTGTGCGCGTGTGCAGCACAGGCAGACTCGCCAGATCGGACGCCTTCTCCGCAGCGAAGACTGGAGCCAGGACCGGGCCGGTCTGCTCGGCAAAGAGCGGCACCACCTCCGCTCCATCGGGCCAGGGAGGACTGCCGACGCGCAGCGCGACGTCGAAAGCGTCGCGGGCAAGGTCGACCGGACGGTGCGAGGCAGTCAGCCGGACCTCGATTTCGGGATAGGCAGCCTGGAAGCGATAGAGCCGGGGGATCAGCCAGCGCATGGTGAAGGTGCCGGGACAGGAGACGTCGAGCACGCCCTCTTGCGGGTCGGCCACGGCGCGGACGGAAAGGTCCAGTTGGTCGAAGCCGGTGCTGAGGCCGGCCAGCAGCTTGGCCCCGGCCTCCGTGAGCCGCAACGCATTCCGCGCTCCGTCGAACAGCGGCACGCCGAGCATCTCCTCCAGATGTCGTATCTGCCGGCTGATGGCGCTATGGGTGACATTCAATTCCTCGGCCGCCAGCGTCATGCGTCCGAGCCGCCCGGCGGCTTCGAAAGCCCGGAGCGCATTAAGGGAAGGCAAGCGTCGCTTCATGTGAGTTTTCCGCACAAGGCTTGTTCGATCATATCGATTTTCACGAGGCGTGCCATGGTTCTATCTGATCCGGACGGTGAATGCATTGGTGATCGGTGGAGAGAAATAAGCGCTTTGACGCTGCACTCGCACTCCGCCGGACTGCGGCCGTCGTCAGGCGCGACAGGAGTCCATTGTGCGTAAAAGACACAAAGACGGCAGTGCGGGCGATGCCAATTATGGTGTCATCGGCATGGATTATCGTAGATACCGCCAGCCAGATCCCCATATCGCCTGCCTCATTCATGCCGCGCTGGGCGATGCCGCCACTGTGCTGAATGTCGGGGCAGGGGCCGGCTCCTACGAGCCGGCGGACCGGCTGGTGACGGCCGTGGAGCCCTCTGCCTCGATGCGGGCCCAGCGCCCCGCTCATCTGCCGGTCGCGATCGACGCCGTTGCGGAGAGCCTGCCTTTCGTGGATGGCAGCTTCGAGGCCAGCATGGCCACCTTCACTGTGCATCAATGGGCGGATCTCGCGGCCGGCCTCGCCGAAATGCGACGGGTGACGATCGGGCCGGTGGTGATCCTGAGCTGCGATCCCAACGCACTGGAACGGTTCTGGCTGCATGCCTACGCGCCGGAGGCCATCGCCGTGGAGGCGCGGCGTTATCCCTCGATACGAGCCATCATCAAAGGGCTCGGCGGCAGGGGGGCCGACGTCCTGCCGGTGCCTGTCCCGCTCGACTGCGTCGATGGCTTCGGCGAGGCTTATTACGGGCGCCCGGAACGGCTGCTCGACCCAGGCGCCCGGCTCGCCAATTCAGCCTGGAGCTTTGTCGACCCGTCAGTCGGCCAGCGCTTCGTGACCGATCTCAGCCGCGACCTCGCCGACGGCAGTTGGGACGCCAGTTACGGCCATCTGCGGACGCGGCCGTTCTTCGAAGGCTCCCTGCGCCTCGTCGTGGGCCGGCCCTGAGAGCGTCGCGGCCCATATGCTCCGCCGACTACCGCACGCTGCCGTCCCGGCCCGTCCACATGCTCTCGGCATCGGGATCGGGTGAGTGCTCGTTAGCGTGCTGGTTGAAGTCGTCCCAGCCCTCCGCCTCGCTGAGTTCGTAGGCGTCGTCATTGATATCGGCCTTGTCGATTAGGATGGCGCCGTCGCGCTCCAGCACGGCGGTGACGTCGGCCTCGTTCTGGGCCGCCGGATCGAGGCGCAGCCAGAGGAACGCGCTGCCCTGGCTGAGCGCATGCACATAGGTCGAAGCGGTCTCGCTCGACAGGCCATGCTGGTCAAGGAGATGGCTTGCCTCTTGCGTGGCCCTGTCCCCACCTTCCACAATGAAGATCTGGTTCCGCGCGATGCCGGCGGCCTCAAGGTCGGCCTTGGCCTTCGCAGCAGTATCGGGGCGATCGAAGAGGGCATGGATAAGTGCTGACATGATCGTCTCCAGAACGGTGCGTTTCCGGATAGGGAACGGGCAGAGGCAGCCCGCAACTACCTACAACGCACAGGGCGGCGAATGGTTCAACGGTTACGGGCGGAGAAAGGACATGACGTCAATTCCAACCACGAAGCTGCCCGATGGTTCCTTCATGCCGGTCTTCGGGCTCGGCACCTGGGGCATGGGGGAAAGCCGCGCCAGCTTCGAGGCGGAGGCGAGGGCGTTGCGCTCGGGCCTCGACCTCGGCGTCACCCTTATCGATACGGCCGAGATGTACGGCAGCGGCGGGGCCGAGCGGGTGGTGGCCAGCGCGATTGCCGGGCGGCGAGACGAGGCCTATCTTGTCAGCAAGGTGCTGCCATCCAACGCCGGGCATCGCCAGGCCATACGCGCCTGCGAGGAGAGCCTCAAGCGCATCGGGACCGACCGCCTCGACCTATATCTGCTGCATTGGCGTGGCGGCGTGCCGCTGGCCGAAACAGTGCGGGCTTTCGAGGACTTGCGCAAGGCCGGCAAGATCCTGCGCTGGGGCGTCTCGAATTTCGATGTCGAGGACATCCGCGAACTCGAGACCATCAGCAATGCCTGCGCCACCAACCAGGTGCTCTACAATCTGGCGCGCCGAGGCATCGAATATGATCTCATCCCCATGAGCCGCGAACTGTCCATGCCGATCATGGCCTATTCGCCGATCGAGCAGGGGCGTCTCATCGGTGACAGGACGCTGGCCGATATCGCAGCGGCCCACAGCGCAACTCCGGCGCAGATCGCGCTCGCCTGGATGCTGGACAGGCCTGGGATCGTCGTCATTCCCAAATCCAGTCGGCCGTCGCATGTCATGGAGAACCTGATGTCGATTTCCATCCGGCTGACCAGCGCCGACCATGCCGCGCTCGATGCCGCCTTCCCGCCGCCGCGCCGGAAACGCTCTCTCGAGATGATCTGACCTGCGACACGCCCCCAGTGGCCAGCCTCCTATTCTGAATTGTCGGATCTTTGCTGAATGATATGATTTCCGCCAGGGCCATGGGGCCTTCGGGGAGCGTGTCATTCAACAGCCTCTATCTGGATTGCTCGTTTTCGCGCTCCTTTGCCTTAGCGCAATCGCCGGCTTTGCCTTGCGCAAGCGCCTGTCCGATGTGCATCTGTCGAACGAGAACCTGGAAGCGCTGCGCCTCGTCACCGGCCTGCTGGTGACCTTCCTGGCCCTGGTGATGAGCCTGCAGCTTACTTCGGTAAAGACCTCGTTCGACAACGCCTATCACGACCGCGGCCTCGATGCGGCGCAGCTTGCCTATCTCGATCAATGCCTGCGCAATTACGGTCCCGAGACGGCGCAGGCCCGCAGCCAGCTCCATTCCTACACCGCCGGCGTGATCGCCAGCACCTGGCCAGACGAGCCACCGCCGACCGGCGTGGACTATCCCGATCCCAAGTCCATGAATATGGTCGGAGAAAATCCCATACTTGCCGGACTGCTGAACCAGGTGGGACTCGAGATCGCCAAGCTCGCCCCGGTGGACGCGCTGCACCAAAATCTCGCCGCAAGCTGCCGCGAGGCTTATGAGAATGCGCAGAGCCGGCGTTGGACCGTGATCGAGGACGCCCATAACTCGGTATCGCCGCTGTTCTCGCAGATCCTCACCTTCTGGCTAATGCTGGTTTTTCTCAGCTTTGGGCTGCAGGCGCCGCGCAAATGGCTGGCTGTGATCGTCATGGGCATCGGTGTCACCGCGGTTGCGAGCGCCATGTTCGTGATTGCCGATCTCGATTTGCCCTATGGCGGCCTGTTCGGTATTCCAAGTACTGCCATGCGAGATGCGCTTGCCGATATGCTGCGCTAGGTGAAATTGACCATATTCATCATATAGATGAGTCAACTTCGAGTTGATATCGCTCGATGAAATATATAAGAAGGACTAGATTGGATCTCTATTTCTGGGAAAGCTATATCTCGTCCTCTCGAGTCGTGCCGCCAATTCGGCCTTTCAAGCTTGGTGGTCGTGGTTATTGATTTCCTAGGGGAAGTTTGTCATTCTTTTGATGAAAGGCCTTATGCGAAAGCATTAACAGCTACGGCGAATTTGTTTTGGTTCAGAACTATCAAAACAACGGTTGAAATGCGACAGTAGCAATGTACCGCGTGGCGCCATGCGTTACTTTGCAGATTTGTCTCAGCGCCATTGGAGTTCCGATGCGGATAGCTTTTGTGCATGAGTGGTTGGTGACCTATGCAGGCTCCGAGAAGGTTCTGTCAGAAATGCTGAAGGATTTCCCGCAGGCAGATTTGTTCTGCCTGGTGGATTTCAGCGAAGGGCGCTTCAAGCAACATTTCATGGGGAAGAGCTTCAAGACGAGCTTCCTCCAGAGATTCAAGGCGTTCGCGAAGGTCTACAGATATTTCTTTCCGCTGATGACGATCGCTGTCGAGCAATTCGATCTGTCCGGTTATGACATGGTCATCTCCAACAGCCACGCTGTCGCAAAAGGCGTGATCACCGGACCCGACCAGCTTCACATCTGCTATTGCTACACGCCGATGCGCTACGCCTGGGATCTCCAGCACCAATATCTCAGGGAACAGGGCTTCGACGGGCGGCCAAGTGGCGTGATGGCCCGCGCCTTGCTGCACAGGGCCAGGATCTGGGATACGCGGACGGCCAATGGCGTCGATCATTTCATAGCCTGCTCGCAATATATCGGGCGGCGGATCTGGAAGGCCTATCGGCGCGAATCTCAAGTCGTCTATCCAGGTGTCGACACCGACTACTTCCAGATTGGCGGCACCAAGGGAGACTACTATTTCACCTCGTCCCGCATGGTGCCCTACAAGAAGATCCCGCTGATCGTCGAAGCCTTCAAGCAGATGCCTGACAAGAAGCTCGTCGTGATCGGCGACGGCCCGCAATACAAGGATGCCCTGCGCAAGGCCGGCTCCAATGTGTCGGTGCTCGGGTACCAGCCCAATGACGTGCTGCTCAAGCATATGCAGGAGGCCAAGGCCTTCATCTTCGCGGCGGAAGAGGACTTCGGCATCACGCCGCTGGAGGCGCAGGCGTGTGGTACGCCGGTGCTCGCCTTCGGCCGTGGCGGCGCTTCGGAAACCGTGGTCGACGGTGTGACAGGCTTCCATTTCTGGGAGCAGACCACGGATGCCATCTGCGCGGCTGTCCGCAAGTTCGAGAGCTCCACTGTCAAATTCGATCCCGCAACGATCCGCCGACATGCGGAGCGTTTCTCGATTCCCCGCTTCCGCCAGGAATTCAAGGATTTCGTCATGGCGAAGTGGCAGGCGCACAACCGTTCCAACGAAAGCGTGCAGGAAAGGACGACGAATGAAGCAGGCCTTCGTAACGGGGATAACGGGACAGGACGGAGCATACCTGACCGCGCACCTGCTGAGTAAAGGGTATCGCGTTTTTGGCGGCCACCGCAGGACGAGTTCGCAGAATTTCTGGCGCCTCGCGCAGCTCAAGGTGGCCGATCACGAGAACTTCTCGCTGATAGAGCATGATCTTACCGATTTGGGCTCGAACATCCGTGCGATCAACGCGATCGAGCCGGACGAAATCTACAATCTCGCCGGGCAGAGCTTCGTGGCTGTCTCTTTCAAGGAGCCGACGCTGACCGCGCAGATCTCGGCTGTCGGCGCGCTGCAACTCCTGGAAGCGGTGCGCATCGTCAACCCGAAGATCCGCGTCTACCAGGCCTCCTCCGCCGAGATGTACGGCAAGGTGCAGGCGATTCCTCAAACCGAGGAGACACCATTCTACCCCCGGAGCCCCTATGCGGTGGCCAAGCTGTTCGGGCATTGGTCGGCGGTGAACTATCGGGAATCCTACGGCATCTTTGCGAGCTCGGGCATCCTGTTCAACCATGAGTCGCCGCTGCGTGGGCCGGAATTCGTGACGCGCAAGATCAGCATCGGCGCGGCCCGCATCCGTCTCGGCCTGCAGCCGAGCATCACGCTGGGCAATCTCGATGCCAGGCGCGATTGGGGCTTCGCCGGCGAGTTCGTCGACGGCATGTGGCGCATGCTGCAGGCGGACGAGCCCAACACCTTCGTGCTCGCCACCGGCGTGACCACCAAAGTGCGCGACTTCGCCACCCAGGCCTTCGCGGCCGCCGATATCCATCTCGACTGGGTGGGCAGCGGTGACGATGAAGTCGGCCGTTGCCGGGATACTGGGCGCACCATCGTCCAGATCGACCCTGCGTTGCGTCGTCCGTCCGAGGTGGACATGCTGCTCGGCAGTCCCGCCAAGGCAGGACGCATCCTCGACTGGACGCCGCGGACGACGGTGGGCGAGCTTGCGAGCATGATGGTGCAAGCCGATCTCGTCCGCGAAAAGGCGCTGGCCGCCATCGCGCATTGAGGGTCTCTAGAGCAAAATGCGGTCAGGTAGGGACGGATTTCGAAATTAACTGACTGGTATCAAAAGTATTTTGCGATTCTTGGTGATTCGATCTGAAAGTAAAACGCCTCGCGCCCGCGCTTCTTGCGGGCGCGCTAATGACACCCCCCGTTCCGTGGCGGCGAGATCGGTTCAACCGACCACGAGGTCATCAACATCATGATGACGGCTCGCCCATTTGACCAGGAATGGACATCTGACGATGGCCTTGCGACCGCTGGCGCGTATCAGGTTGAAGACGCCCCGCGCCAGCCTGGAGCCGACGCCCTGGCCCGAAAGGGCTTGCGGCACCTCGGTGTGGACGAGCACCAGAGCCTCGCCCTCCTGGCGGTAATAGACAACGGCCAACTCGCCATCCACCGTCATTTCGAAGCGGTTCTGGCTCGGGTTGTCGACGACGGTCTCGCTCATGCGGCGTGCCTTTATCATGTTTGGAATAATTTACGAAGGCTACAAGGCGACAGTTGGGAAAGGAAAGTCGGGGAGGCCCTGAAGACGTGGGCCCAAGCCGCTACAGTCTCTCGACAAAATAGACCTCGTGGTGGCTGGCGACGAAGAGATCACCTGAGATGGTCACCCAGCCGCGAAACATGCCGTCGGTGTTGTAGGGGGCAGTGACGGTGCCATGGGTATCGACGCCCACCAGGCCGGCACCGATGCCATAGGGCTTCAAATCCTGCAAAATCATCCTTGCGGCCGCATTTTCCAGTGTCTCACCAAGATGCGCAACGCGACTTGCGATTTCGTGGCCCGCGACATGCCGGATGAAGAACTCGCCCTGGCCGGTGCAGGAGACGGCGCAGGCACCATCGCGCGCATAGGTGCCGGCGCCGATGATCGGGCTATCGCCGATGCGGCCTACGGGCTTGTTGGTATAGCCGCCGGTCGAGGTCGCGGCGGCAAGGTGGCCGGCGGCGTCGAGGGCGACGGCGCCCACCGTGCCGTGCTTCTCGGCCTCGCTCGCAGCCTTGATGCTGCCCGCCTTCTCATGAGCCTTCATGGCCGCGAGGGCCTTCTGCCGGCGTGGCGTGGTGAAGTAGGAGGGTTCGACCATGACGACGCCGCGCTTCTGCGCGAAGTCATCAGCCGCCGGCCCGACCAGCATCACCAGATTGCCGGAGTCCAATACGGCTCGCGCAGCCTGCACGGGATTGCGGATACGGCGCGTAGCGGCAATGGCGCCGGCTGCGAGCGTCTGTCCGTCCATGATGGAGGCGTCGAGTTCGTGCTCGCCGGCCGCGTTGAGGGCCGCCCCGTGCCCGGCATTGAAATGCGGCGAGTCCTCCATCGCCTCTACTGCGGCCTGTACCGCGTCGAGTGCGCGTCCGCCCTGTTTCAGCACCGCCCAGCCGCTGCGCAGCGCCTTGGCCAGATCGGCGCGCGCGTCGATCCATTCCGCCTCGCTGAGGTCGGCTTTCGCCATGACACCGCAGCCGCCGTGGATAGCGATTGCAAAGTTGGACATCTCATTCTCCATGAATTTCCGTATCAGGCCAGCAGGCGCACCTTTTCGGCCAGGGCGTCGATATAGGCGGTGGGATCGAGGCCTGAGCCGGTGGCCTCCCGCAGGATCTCGTCGGGCGTGCGGCTGCGGCCATGGCGATGCACGTGCTCGCCGAGCCAGAGACGCAGGGGAGCATAATTGCCGCCTTCCAGGCCCTTGCCGATGGTGGGCAACCGGCTCGCGGCCTCGAAGAGCTGCGCCCCCATGACATTGCCGAGCGTGTAGGTCGGGAAGGAGCCGATCATACCGGATGACCAGTGCACATCCTGGAGCAGGCCCTGGCTGTCGTTAGGCACGATCAAGCCGAGGAAGTCGCGGATCTTCTGGTTCCAGAGCGAGGGTAGCTCGCCCACCTCGACCTCGCCGGCAATCAGCGCCGCTTCGATCTCGGTGCGCAGGATGATGTGCAGGTCATAGGTCAGTTCATCCGCCTCGACCCGGATGAAGCTCGGCCTCACCGCATTCACAGCACGCCAGAATTCCATGGCATCGACATCGGCGAGCTGTTCAGGAAAGGCGTTCTGGAGCGATTGGAAGTGCAGCTCCCAGAAGCGTTGCGATCGGCCAACCCGGTTTTCCCACAGCCGCGACTGCGATTCATGCATGCCGAAACTGGCGCCGCCGACGGCATAGAGGTTGATGATGTCGGTGGTGAAGGCCGAACGCGTGAATTTTGCCAGCACTCCCTGTTCATACATGCCGTGTCCGGCCTCGTGCCAGATGGCGAATAGTCCACCCGGCAACCAGTTCTCGCGGAAGCGGCCGGTGATCCGCACATCCTCGCGGGTGAACGAGACTTCGAAGGGGTGGACGGTATCGTCGAGCCGCCCGCGCGCGAAATCGAAGCCCATCTTGACGGCAATGTCCCGCGCATAGGCCTTCTGCGTCTCGATGGGAAATGACCGCTCCAGGATATCGAGCCGGGGCTGGTCGCTCCGGCTGAAAACGGTGTCGATCAGCGGCAGCAAGGCATCCTTGAGGCGGGTGTAGAGCGGCTCGATGGTCGCCAGCGTCATGCCCGGCTCGTATTGGCCGATCAGGGCGTCATAGGGATGGCGCTCGAAGCCAATCGCCCGGGCGATGGCCCGCTGGAGCCCCACGGTTTCGGCCAAAAGGGGCGCGAAGGAAGCAAAGTCATCGTTGGCGCGAGCCTGAATCCAGCTCTCATGTGCCCGTGTCCTGAGGGCGGCCGCCTGGGTGATCAGGACCTCGGGAATGCGGCGCAGCGTCTCGATGGTCTCTCTTGTCAGGAGCAGCGCCCGGCGTTGCTCGTCCGTACCGCCAGCCTCCACCTCGTCCAGCCCGGCCTCGATGGCATCGCGCATGATGTCGCCCGTCGCCATTTCGCGCGCCAGGCCCGAGAGCGTAGCGATCTGCTGGCCACGGGTCGCGGCGCCGGCCGCTGGCATCTTGGTCCGTGCATCCCAGTTGAGGATGTTGATGGCGCAAAGAATGTCGTTGAGGCGCCCGATTTCCTGTTCGAAACGGGCCAGTCCTGTCGTCCTGGCGTTCATTTGTTTCCACCCACAGATTGAGACGGTTCGGCCGTACTAATGGCTGGTCATGCGCCGGCCTTGCTGAAATCTTCGAGATGACAGGCAGCCAATTGCCTGGAGCCATGTGACTTCAGGATCGGATGTTCCTTGCTGCAGCGATCGAACACATAGGGGCAGCGCGGATGGAAGCGGCAGCCCGAAGGCAGCGAGAGCGGGCTCGGCAACTCGCCCTTGGCGCTGGCCACGCGCGTGCGCCTGGTAGGATCGAGGTCGGGCGCCGCGTCGAGAAGCGCGCGCGTATAGGGATGACGTGGGGCGGTGAACAGTGCCTCCGTCTCGCCGATCTCGACGATTTCGCCCAGATACATCACGGCAACGCGGTCGGAGATGTGGCGCACGAGGCGCAGATCATGGGCAACGAAGATCACGGTCAGCTTGAAGCGTTGCTGCAGGTCGAGAAGCAGGTTCACGACCTGCGCCTGGACTGAAACGTCCAGGGCGGAAACAAGTTCGTCCGCGACCAGGATGTCCGGCTCGACGGCCAGTGCCCGGGCAATGCCGATGCGCTGACGCTGGCCACCCGAGAATTCGTGCGGGCGCTTGTCGGCGGAGTCCTGGTGCAGGCGCACGAGGTCGAGCAGTTCGGCGATGCGGCCGGGAATCTCCGCCCTGGAGCGCATCTTGTGGACGCTGAGGGCCTCGGTCAGCACCTGGCGCACGCTCATCTGCGGGTTGAGCGAGCCATAGGGATCCTGGAAGACCATCTGGACGCGGCGGTTGTACGCCCGGCGCGCCCCGCCCTTGAGCCCGGCGACGTCGCGGCCCTCGAACATTACGCGCCCATCATTGGTCTCGATCAGGCCGACGATGGTGCGGGCGAGGGTGGACTTGCCGCAGCCGGATTCACCGACGACGCCGAGAGTCTCGCCGCGCGGGATCTCCAGCCGGACGCCGTTGAGCGCATGGATCGCGCGCGCAGGCTGGCCGGTGATGCGGTCGAGCAACGTCCGCCTGATGTCGAAGCGCACCACGACGTCTTCGATCGACAGGAAGGGAGCCGGCACGGTTCCGTCACTCATGCAGGCCTCCTCCCGCGGCCGCCACGGCCTCGTGACGGAAGCAGGCGACCAGGCGTTCGACCCCGATGGTCGCCAGCGCCGGCTTGTCGATCGAACAGCGCTCGATCCGGAAGCTGCAGCGCGGATGGAATGCGCAGCCCTGCGGCATGGCGGAGAGGGAGGGTGGGGTGCCCTCGATCGACATCAGGGGTTTACGCTCATCGCCGCCCTGCGGCACCGAGCCGAGCAGGCCGCGCGTATAGGGATGGTGCGGCTGGCGGAAGACGTCGAGCACCGCGCCGCTTTCGACGATGTTGCCGGCATACATCACGGCCACCCGGTCGCAGGTCTGGGCTACGACACCAAGATCGTGGGTAACGAATATCACGCTCATGCCGAGCCGTTCGCGCAGGCCGAGGATCAGTTTCAGGATCTGGTCCTGAATGGTGACGTCGAGGGCCGTCGTCGGTTCGTCGGCGAAGAGAAGGCGCGGCTCGGCGGCCAGTGCGATCGCGATCATGACGCGCTGGCGCATGCCGCCGGAGAACTGATGCGGATAATCGTCGACGCGGCTGGAAGCTGCGGGAATGCCGACAAGGTCAAGGAGTTCGATGGCTCGCTCGCGGCGCTGGCGCTTGTCGAGCGTGCCATGGGCGACGAGGGATTCATCGATCTGGCGATGCACGGTGAGCACAGGATTGAGGGCCGTCATCGGTTCCTGGAAGATCATGGCGATCTCCCGGCCTCGCATGGCCCGCAGCGTAGCAGGCGAGGCACCGATCAGTTCCTGCTCGCCCCAGGTCACCGAGCCGGTGGTGCGGGCGTGCGAGGGCAGGAGATGCAGCATCGAGCGCAGGGTCACGCTCTTGCCGGAACCGGACTCGCCGACGAGGCCGAGGACCTCGCCCGGCTTGACCTCGAAGCTGACGTCGTTGAGTGCCGTCAGCGTGCCGCGCCGTGTCGAGAAGGCCGTGGTGAGATTGCGCACCGTGAGCGTCTTGGCCGGATGCGCGCCGAGGCTGACAGGCCCGTTCATCGGTTCGGCCTCAACAGTTCGGCCAGGCCATCGCCGAGCAGGCTGAAACCGAAGCCGGTGGTGACGATGGCGATGCCGGGGAAGATCGAGATCCACCAGGCCGTCCCCATGTAGTTCTTGCCGCCGGCGATCAGCACGCCCCATTCGGAGGTGGGCGGCTGCGCGCCGAGGCCGAGATAGCCCAGGCTCGAACCCAGGAGAATGGCAAGCGCCATATCCGTCATCCAGTAGACGATGGCGGTGGCGATCACATTGGGCATGATGTGGCGGATGATGATGCGGGCATTGCTGTAGCCCATCACCCGGCCCGCGGCGGCATAGTCGAGGCGCTTCTGCAGCTTGACCTCGGCGGCGACGAGGCGGGCATAGAACACCCAGTAGACGATGCCGACGGCGATATACATGTTGCCGAGACCCGGCCCGAGCACGGCGACGATGGCGATCACCAGCACCAGGAGGGGGAAGGTGACCACGGCATCGACAATTCGCCCGAACACCGCCTCCGCCCAACCGCCATAGTAGCCGACCAGCGCACCGACCGTCGTACCGAAGACGAAGGGGAACAGCGTCGTGTACAGCGCGATCTGCATATCGATCGTATAGGCGTGGATGGTGCGCGAGAGCATGTCGCGGCCGAAATTGTCCGTACCGAAGGGATGCGCCCAGGAGGGCGGCTTGAGGATCGCCTTGTAGTCGATCTTGTTGGGATCGTAGGGCGCGAACAGATGGGGGGCGAGTGCCAGAAAGAGGCTGATCAGCAGAATGGCGCAGCCGAATTGCAAGGCTGGGGGAAGGCGCAGCGAGCGGCGCTTGACGCGCGATGCATCGAGGGGGATGGTCATCGCGCCACCCTGGGATCGAGGGCGGCCTGGACCAGGTCTGTCGCCAGGAAGATGAGCGAGACGAGCACGGCCAGCACGATGGTAAGGCCCTGCACCACCGGATAGTCGCGCGCATAAATGCTGTCGATCATCAGTCGGCCGATACCGGGAATGGCGAAAACCGTCTCGGTGATCACGGCGCTGCCGACCACCGTGCCGACGTGAAGGCCAAGCAGCGTCACCGTGGAGATGAGGGCATTGCGCAGCACATGCCGGAACAGGATGATGCGGGTCGCCAGCCCCTTGGAGCGGGCAAAGTTCACATATTCGGCGCCGAGCACGCCGATGATGGCGGCCCTGAGATTGCGCATCAGGATGGCCGAGAGGCTGAAGGCGATGGTGAGCGCCGGCAGAAAGAGGTGGTAAAGCCGCTGCCCGAAATCATCGCCATAGCCGCCCACCGGAAACCAGCGCAGGTTGGCGGCAAAGATCGTGAGCAGGACGAGGCCGATATAGAAGACCGGCATGGAAAGGCCGATCTGGAAGGCCTCACGGATGGCAAGGTCTGCGGCCCGGTCCTGGGAGAGCGCGGCGATGAAGGCGAGCGGCACGGCGAGGATCACCGCAAAGAGGGCCGATAACCCCGTCAGCATCAGCGTGACTGGCAGGCGCTCGGCGATCACCTGCGCCACCGGCAGATGCAGGGCGAAGGAGGTGCCCAGGTCGCCAGTGACGATGCGCTTGACGAAATAAAGGAACTGGATGGGCAGGGGCTGGTCGAGGCCAAGCTCGGCATTGATGCGGGCGACATCGGCATCGGTGGCGCGGTCGCCGATCATGGCGCTGGCGGGATCGCCGGGGAGGAGGCGCACGATCACGAAGGTGACGAGCAGGATTACGATCAGCGTCGGAATGATCAGCAGGAGGCGGCGCAGGATATAGAAGAACCCCACTCGTCGTTCCCTTCCTTCAGGCTGATCTGGAATCCGAAGTGCGGCCCGCCTGCTGGCGCGCCGCACTTCGTGTCCATCGGCGGGAAACCCGGACCGTCATGCCCAATGCTTGCTTCTTCCGGACTTACTTCTCGATATGGGTGGCGACGAAGATGTTGTTGCCGAGCGGGATCTGAACGAAGCCCTTGACGGAAGGCTTGAGCGTCACCGGGTAGGGCGTCTCATAGAGCGGAACGATGGGCCCGCTGGCGTTGTAGATCTCCTGGATCTTGGCATAGTCGTCTGCGCGCTTCTTGGGGTCGAGTTCCTTCTGGGACTGCTCGAACAGCATATCGGCCTCGTCATTCTTCCAGCCCGAATGCAGGGCATCGATAGTCTTGGAATAGACGAAGTAGGAGGCGATCTCGTTGGGATCGGCGATGTCGTCCGTCCAGGCGGCAAGGCGCATGGAGAAATCGCCGGCGCGGTATTTGGCGGTGCGGGTGGCGTTGTCGACCTGCTGGATGTCGAGGGTGACACCGATCTGCGCCCACATCTGCTGCAGGGCCGTCGCGATGCCGATTTCGTCCTCGTTGCCGGCCAGCACATACATGCTGGTCTTGAAGCCGTTCGCGAAGCCGGCGTCCTTCATCAGCTGCTTGGCCTTGTCGAGATCGACGGGGAAGAGTGGCGTGGTGCCGGCATGATAGGGCGTCGCCGAGGACATGAAGGAGGTCATCGGCGTTCCGACGCCGTGGGTGACGATGCCGATGATGCCGTCCTTGTCGGCGGCATAATTGAGCGCCTGGCGGACCTTCTCGTTGGAAAGCGGATTGTCGCTGCCGTCCTTCAGCTTGGGACGGACCATGAGGGTGACATATTCGACGCGGGTGGACGGGAACAGCGCCATGTTGACGGTGCTGTCCGCCTTCAGCTCGTCCACGCGGGCATAGGGAATGAACTCGGCGCCGTCGAGCTCGCCGGACTTGAGCTTGAGGATGCGGGTGGCGTCATCCGGAATGACCTCGAAATGCACGCCGTCGAGATAGGGCAGGGCTTTGCCGTCAGCGCCCTGGCGCCAGTAATAGGGATTGCGCACCAGCTGCATGTCGGCATTGCGCTGCCAGGATTTCAGGATGAAGGCGCCTGACCCGATCGGATGCTCGGCGAAGGCCTTGGCCTTGTCGGCATCGGTGGCGCCGGGAGAGGCCTCGAACGCCTTCATCGGCAGGATCGAGGTGTTGAACACCGTCAGGGCCGGAAGGATCGCCGGGTCCGTATTCTTCAGCTTGAGCACGACGGTCTTGGGATCCTGGATCACGACATCGTCGATCGAACCGACCATGAAGCTCCAGATGCCGTTCTTCGGGTTGGCGGCGCGCTTGAGCGACCATTGCACGTCCTCGGCGGTGATGGGCGAGCCATCCGAGAACTTGATGCCCTCACGCAAAGTGAGCGTCACGCTCTTGCCGTCCGGCGCGACCTGCCAGGCGGTGGCGAGGCCAGGCTGCACGCCCTTACCGTCGTCGGTGGGCAGCAGCAGGGTGTCGTAGAGGTTCGAGAGGATCCAGATGTCGACATTGGCGTCGTTGAGCACGGGATCGAGGAAAAGGCTGTCGGCATAGCGCCCATATGTGAGCGTGCCGCCGCGCGTGATGGTGTCGGCGGCGCGGGCTCCCGACGTGGCGATGACGCCCGTCAGGCACGCGGTTAACAACAGGCTCGTTGCAATGTGCTTGAAGGACATTCTCATCACGGTACCCCGGGGTGGCGATAGAGTGTTCTAGTTAATTAGTACGGTAAAGGCGTGCATTGCTTCTTGTCAAGCAAGATCGTTAAGGATTTGGTTGCGATATGGCGCAAAGCGTTCTAACAAGATAGTACAGTATGGTGACGATGATGGACTATCGCTTGGACCGGGATTTGCCCATACCGCTGGGGACGCAGTTGCGGGGGCTGATCGAATTCGGGATTGCAACGGCGGGCCTGTTGCCGGGAGAACGCCTGCCTTCCGTGCGCGAAATGGCGGACCTCGCGGGCGTGGCTCCGATGACGGTGGCGCAGGTCTACCGGGATCTGAAGAGCAAGGGTCTCATCCAGTCCTTTGCCGGCTCCGGAACCTTCATCGCCGATACAGGCATGCGCACCTCTTCCTATGACCTGCAGGTCGTCGACCTGCACAGGCGCATCGATGCGCTCATCGACGAGGGTCTCGCCATGGGCCTGCGCTCGAGCGATCTCGCAGGCATGATCAGCGCGCGCTTCAACGAGCGCCAGGCACGGGGGCGGCGCAAGCATATCGTCATGGCCGGCAACTTCCAGGGGGCCACCGCCGCCTATGCACGCACCATCGCGGAGGTGCTGGGCGCGGGCGTGACTGTCGAGGCCGTCACCATCGATGCGATCGCCCGCCAGCCCGTGGTGCAGCAGAAGGCCGCCGCCGCCGACATCGTGGTGACCTTCCTCCACCGCCAGCGCGAAGTGGCAGCTCTGTTGCCCGGCAGCACGGTGACCGCGATCAGCTTCCTGCCCTCCGAGGAAACTCGCCGGTCCCTCGCTTCGCTCGATCCGCTGACGCGGGTGGGCGTCGTCTCGATCTTTCCCGAATTCACGCCACTGATGAAGGCCGGCGTGCAGCGCTTCGCCCCGCACGTGCCGTCGATCACCATAACGCTGCGCGATGCGCCCGATCTCGACCAGTTGCTTGGTAACAGCGACGTGCTCGTCTATGCCACCGGCGCCGAGGAACTGGTGACGCGCCTTCGTCCCGGCATACCCGCCTTCGAATACCGCCATTCACCCCATCCCGGTGACATCAAGCGCGTGCTCGGCCCTTTGATCGAGGGGACCGACATCACTGCGCAAGCGAAAAAGAGGGAACATGAAGATCAGTGAGATGAATTGGGCCCAGGTCGAGGCGTATCTCAAGACCGATGACCGCGCCATCTTGCCGCTGGGCTGCACCGAGCAGCATTCGAAACTCAGCCTCTCGGTCGACTCTATCCTGGCGGAGAAGGTCTCTGTGGATGCGGCCGAGCCTTTGGGAATCCCGGTCTTTCCGGTACTTCCCTATGGTATTACGCCCTATTTTCTCGCTTACCCCGGGACGATCAGCCTCAAGGTCGAGACCTATGCGCTGATCCTGCGCGACATTCTGACCTGCGTGAAGCGCCATGGATTTCGCAAAGTTTTGATCGTCAACGGCCATGGCGGCAATCAGCCGGCGCAGAGCGTGGCCGCCGAATGGCAGGCCGACAACCAGGAGGTTGCGGTGAAATTCCACAATTGGTGGAATGCGCCGAAGACGTTTGCCAAGGTGCAGGAGATCGACCCCGTCGCCTCGCACGCCTCCTGGATGGAGAACTTCCCCTGGACCCGCCTCAAGGGCGAGGTTCAGCCCACGCAGCAAAAGCCGATGATCGATCTCTCGCGCCTGCGCTGGCTGGGGCCTGAAGGCGTGCGCGCCTATCTCGGCGATGGCAATTTCGGCGGCTACTACGAGAGGCCCGATGAAGAGATGCTGGCGCTGTGGGAAGTCGGCGTCGCTGAAACGCGCGCCCTGCTGGAAGGCCCCTGGGCATGACCGGACCCATCCTGGTCTGGGGGGCAGGCGCGATCGGCGGCACCATCGGTGCGGCTCTGATCCGCGCCGGCGAGGAGGTGCTCTTCGTTGACCGTGACGCCGCCCACGTCGATGCCATCAACCGCAACGGCCTCGCCATCACAGGCGCGATCGACCCCCATCACGTCAAGGCCCGCGCCTTCCTTCCCGAAGAGGTCACGGGCGTCTATGACGAGATCCTGCTCGCGGTGAAGGCTCATCACACCGAGGAGGCGACCAAGGCACTGTTGCCGCATCTCGCCATCGACGGCTATGTCGCCTCGATCCAGAACGGACTGAACGAGCGCATCATTGCCGCCATCGTCGGGCCTGAGCGCACCGTCGGCTCCTTCGTCAATTTCGGCGCCGATTATATCGAGCCCGGCGTGATTCATTTCGGCGGGCGAGGGGCCGTGGTTGTGGGCGAGATCGATGGCACCTTGACGCCGCGTATCGAAAGGCTGCACCGCCAGTTCCTCGCCTTCGACCGCAACGCCGTCCTCACGCGCAATATCTGGGGTTATCTGTGGTCGAAGCTCGTGGTTGGCTCGCTGCTCTTTGCCACCGCCGTCACAAATGACAGCATCGCCGACGTGCTCGCCATGCAGCGTTATCGGCCGACACTGACGGCGCTCGCCCATGAGGTTTTGGCCGTCGCTGCGGCGGAGGGCGTAAAGCTCGAGCCCTTCGACGGCTTCGATCCCAGGGCTTTCATGCCCGGCGCCGATCCTGCCGCGACCGAGCGCTCCTATGACGAGATGGTGGCGCATAATCGTCGATCGGCCAAGTCCCATACCGGCATCTGGCGCGACCTCGCGGTGCGCAAGCGCAAGACGGAGGTCGACCAGCAGATTGGGCCGGTGGTCGAGATCGGCCGCCAGCACGGCATCGCCACGCCGGTGACGCAGGCCCTTATCGGCCTGATCCATGCCACCGAGGAAGGGCGGCGTTCCCTGGAACTGGCCGGTCTCGACGATCTCGCAAAGGCTGCCGGAAAGGTACCGGCATGATCGCGAATTTCTCGGGCCGCACCGCCCTTGTCACCGGTGCGGCGCACGGGTTCGGCCGGGCGATCGCACTCGCCTTCGCTGCCCGCGGAGCCCATGTCGTCGCCGCCGATATTCTCGCCGATGGTCTTCGGGAAACTGCCGGGCTGCTCGGCGAGAGGGGGCAGGTCGTCACGCTCGATGTCAGCGATCCCGCCGGCGTGACGGCGGCGATGACTTTGCTGGAGAGACAGGGTAGGGCGGTCGATATCCTCGTCAACAATGCCGGCGGCGTCCGTGGGCAGGTCGGCCGCCCCATCGAAGAGATCGAGCCGGCGGACTGGCATGCCATCGTGGACGTCAACCTTACCGGCGCATTCCTGATGGCACAGGCGGTGGCGCCGGGCATGAAGGCGCGCCGGTACGGGCGCATCGTCAACATCTCCAGCGGCGCTGGGCTCGGCATCAGCCTTACGGGCATCCAGGCCTATGCCAGCGCCAAGGCAGGGCAGATCGGCCTGACGCGCCAACTCGCTCACGAGCTGGGTCCGTGGAACATCACCGTCAACAATGTCGCGCCCGGTTTCGTACGTTCCAATCCCTCGACCGAGCGGCAATGGGACGCCATGGGCAAGGCAGCGCAGGAGCGCTTGGTGCAATCCATCGCGCTGAAGAGGCTCGGCAGCCCGGACGATATCGCCAACGCCGTGCTGTTCTTTGCCTCCGACGCGGCAGGGTGGATTTCCGGGCAGGTGCTGAGTGTGGATGGGGGGAAGTAGCTCCCGGGAGCGTGGGGTTCCCGCCCTCCGGGTGCATGGGCATCCTGCCCGTTCTTGGAAACGCACGCGACCTTTATCACCCAAAGACAGACGCGGTTGATTTGTTAGTAAGGCCGCGTTGTTTAGCGCACTGCCGATGCGATGCCCTCAATTTTATTTGCATCAACAATCTTTTGTAGCCACTTCATCTCTCTCTAGCGCAGTTCCAGCTGTTGATTATTCTGAGAAAGAAGAATTTTCTAGAAAATCAACCGCTGAATTGCGCGTATATCCTGGAACGTACTTCAGACCAAAATCCGACAGAAAATTGTCTTTCGTTGTGTTTGGATGATTCCTGACGATATCGCACAGACATACAGTAAGTTGCTTCTTCATGTCGAGACGAGGATAGGTGGACAAAACTGCCTTCTTCTCGTCATCGCTGAATTGCTGATAGCCCGCGCCACCGTAGTCGCACGCGATACCATGTTGGCTACAGGTCACGTCGGCGCTTTTGAAATGTCCAATTGACGGGCTGGTGTGAAGCGCGATCGCATCCCAGACTGTCTCGGCGCGACGCTCCCCCATGTTGTGGGCGAGCGCAAAAGCGCGGCCTGCATCCGCACCCACAACCTCAAAGCGACGATCGGGAGCGCCGCCGCGCGCAAGGCCGAGATCATGGAGCAGCACCGAAACGCCAACGACCTCGGCGTCGGGGTTGAGAGCACGGCGCTCTGTCAGCCTCGCGCCGTACAGCCAAGAGCGCACAACGTGATTGAAGAGCCAGTCCGGTGATTCAGCCCGTGCCTCCGCGTAGGCATCCTGGACAGGGCGGCTATCGGCCAAAGTCACAGCCAACGTACGGCCAACTGACAGCGCGTCTTTGAAATCGGGCTTTTCGCTTCCGCTCACTTTTTGCTCCTTGGCGTTGCAGACTGGGATGGTTGGTCAGCCTTGGCGGAACGAATCGGCAGGGTCGAAACTGTGGCTGACAAACCAGCGACTTGAGTTCCCACGAGGGAGAGAAAAGCGCGGCGGTCGCGCATGTTTGAGGGCTCAGACATTGCGGGAGGCCACCCATGTTTCGAGGCGCGCGCGCCGTTGAGTCCGAGCCTGCGCCGTGCGAGCGTTTAGCGCCTCCAATATTTCGGCTGGAGCTGTGTCCGGGCGCCCCGAGTTGAACGGTGGCTGGGGCGCGTACTCCAGCCCAAGCTGAACCATCTCCGCTACGTGCTGGCCGCGCAACTCCGCGATAAGAGCCAACGCAAAATCGATACCAGCGGTGACGCCGCCTCCAGACAGGATATTGCCGTCGCGTACGATGCGGCCTTCATCAACGATGGCGCCGAACACCGGAAGCAATTCGCGCCAAGCCCAATGGCAGGCTGCGCGTCGACCGGTGAGGAACCCCGCGGCGCCCAGGATCAGTGACCCGGAGCAAACCGAAGTGAGATAGCGAGCGATCCCACCAAGTCGGACGATCTCCTTCATATAGAGTTCGTTCTCGATAGCAGGGATACAGCCACCGCCGCCGGGCACCAGAAGCACATCGCAGGAGGCGATGGAGGCCAAGTCTTCCAATTCTGAGAATACAAGCCGGTCCGCGGTGATGGGTCGGCCGCCTAGGGAAGCTACTCGAACGTCGAGATCCGGCGTGCGCGAGAGAAACTGATGTGGGCCCGTGAAGTCGAGCTGGGTCACTTCGTCATACGCGGCAATTAGAACGCTGATTGGTTCGGACATCGCTTTTTCTCCTCACGGGCAAGCTAATCTCGCGATCATTTGTCCTAAAGGCCAAACTTCCCTATGATACGGCCATGATCACGGTTGGCTTCTTCGTATCTCCGGGCTTTCAGATGCTCGACCTGGCCGGTCCGGCCGGCGCCTTCGAAGCGGCAAGTGGGAATGGAGGTCCTTCCTATCGGATCCATCTCCTGTCAGCCGAAGCTGGCGGTGTGTCGAACAGTCTCGACATGGAGACTGCTACTGCCTCACTCGACGATGCCGTGCTCGATACGCTGCTCGTGATCGGCGGACGGATTGATCTGTCGATATCCGCTACCACGCTGAGCCGGCTTGTGGAGGCCTCTGCCAGGTGCCGGCGCGTGGCGAGTGTTTGCACGGGTGCCTTTACCCTCGCGGCGGCTGGGCTGTTGGATGGGCGGCGCGCCACGACGCATTGGCGATATGCGGCTCGCCTTCAGCGTGAATACCCCTCCATCAAGGTTGAAGCGGATCGCATTTTTTGCCGGGACGGCAACGTTTGGACGTCGGCAGGCATCACGGCCGGTATCGACCTTGCGTTGGCTCTGATGGAGGAGGACCATGGTTTTGACGTCGCCAAGGGCGTGGCGCAGCATCTCGTCGTCTATCATCGCCGCCACGGAGGACAGTCACAGTTCGCGGCTTCGCTCGACTTGGCACCCAAAAATGATCGGATAGCCGCTGCACTAGGCTACGCCCGCGATCACATCGCCGATGCTCTCAGCGTCGAACGGATGGCAGACGCGGTTGGCATGAGCCTTCGGCAGTTCAGCCGCACATTCCGGGCGCAGACCGGCGCCACACCGGCGCGCGTAGTCGAACGGATCCGCGCCGACCTGGCCAGAGGCCGCCTGGAGGCAACCGCTGATTCCGTTGAACGCATCGCGGAATCTGTCGGCTTCGGTGATGCTGAAAACATGAGAAAGGCGTTCATCCGAGTTTACGGACAGCCGCCTCAATCGATTCGGCGTGCAATTCGCAGCTAGAGCCGCCTACCCGCGTGATGGCGGCGTTGCCCTCAAATCAACGGTGGCAGTCTTAAGTTGATAAAGGCCATGAACGCTCTACGACAAGGGAAGAACGGGCAGGATGCCCGTGCACCCGGAGCAGAGTTCCTCAATCCGGAAGGGGCCGCGGCCGCCGGTTCTCGTCGATCGCCACGAAGGTGAAGGTCGCTTCCGTCACCAGCCCCGTTTCATCCGATTCCCGCGCCCGGCGGAAGGCCTTCACATGGATGACCATCGACGTCCGCCCCAGTTTGAGGATGTCGGCGAAGAAGCTCACCTCGTCGCCGACCAGCACCGGGCGGTGGAAGCTCATGCGGTCCACCGCGACCGTGGCGCAGCGCCCCCGCGCACGCCGGGCGGCGGCGTTTCCGGCGGCAAGGTCCATGTTGGCCATCAGCCAGCCGCCGAAGATGTCGCCTGATGGGTTGGTGTCGGCGGGCATGGCGATGACGCGGACGTCGGGGGCCTGGTCAGAGGTCAGTATCTGTTCGGGCGTCTGTGCGGTCATGCCTTTTCCATTGCGGCGGGAGTGGGGAGCACAGTAAGCGGCATCCGGCCGGCGAGCTCAATCCTCCGCGTGCACTTACTTGCGGGAACTGCTTTAATGTGGGTCTGATCGTGGCTGCCGCAGGTGGCCGCCCCGCCTGCTGGGAGGTCCGGACATGAATGTGAGCTTCTCCGCCCTCGACGCACCGCTCCTGCGCGAAGATCGCGATGGCGTGGTCACGCTCCGTCTCAACCGGCCGCATCAATACAATGCTCTCTCGCAGGCCGTTCTGGACGCACTGCAGCATGAGTTCGACAGCCTTGCAAAGGACGAATCGTTGCGATGCGTGGTGCTGGCCGCCGCCGGCAAGGCCTTCTGCGCCGGGCATGATCTGCGCGAGATGCACGGCAATCGCCGGCTCGACTACTATCAGGCACTGTTCGCCCAGTGCAGCCGGGTGATGCAATCGATTCAGGCGCTTCCGGTGCCGGTCATCGCGCGCGTCCACGGCGTCGCCACCGCCGCCGGTTGCCAGCTGGTGGCGAGCTGCGACCTGGCCATCGCTTCCGATGCCGCGCGCTTCGCCGTCTCCGGCATCAATGTCGGGCTGTTCTGCTCGACGCCCTCCGTCGCCCTGTCGCGCAACGTCTCGAGGAAGCGGGCCTTCGACATGCTGGTCACGGGGCGTTTCATCGACGCCGCGACGGCCGCCGACTGGGGTCTCGTCAATCAGGCCGTGCCTGCGGAAGAGCTCGATGCCGCTGTCGCAGCGAAAGTCGAGGAAATTCGCACAAAAAGCCCCACGGCCGTGCGCTACGGCAAGGCGATGTTCTACCGCCAGCGCGAAATGGCGCTCGCTGACGCCTATGCCTATGCCGGTGATGTCATGGCCCGAAACATGATGGAAGAGGATGCCGACGAGGGCATCCGGGCGTTCTTCGAGAAACGCCCGGCCCACTGGAAGCCTTTGTAGCGGCATCGATGCCTGCTTCCGGCCGCCAATCTAGGCGGCTACGGCTCTGCTTGCCTCCATGCGAAGCGAAGAGGCGACATAGACCAGATCGCAATCCTCGTCCGCTCGGATCGTTCCGGTCGTTCCGGCAGGCAGGTAGATGACTTGGCCGGCCTCCGCGTGCAGGACGGTGTCGCGAATATGGATGCTGCAGCTTCCGCTCGTAACCACCAGCACTTCGTCATTGGAGAAGCGGAAATTGCTGTTCGCACCGCGACGGGCTCGGGTAAAACCGATGGCGCCCAACTGAGCCTGAGGGTTTTCGTCATCGGTCAGGACGTCGGCGAGCGAGAAGCCGGCCCAGCCCATCCAGTCCTGGGCGTCTTCAATGCAGAATTTGCGGGCGTCGTTGCCAGTGTCCTTGCGCTCTTGCATGCGTTCTCCCATGGCTTCCTTGCCGGCCGCTATTTCTTGCTGTCGCCTGAGGGGACAGCGGGCGGTTCGGTGTCACCTGATGGCGTGGCCGCAGGGTGTCCTGCTGGCTCGGCGACAGGTACAATGTTCGCTGTTCGGTCAGTGTGTCTGCAGGCGGTCCGCCGCGACCTTGCCGGAACGGCGATCTTCCAGGAGCTCGTAGCTGATTTTCTGGCCTTCCTGCAGGTCGCGAAGGCCGGAACGCGTTAGGGCGCTGATATGAACGAAGACATCCCTGGAGCCGTCGTCCGGCTGGATGAAGCCGTAGCCTTTCTGGGAATTGAACCACTTAACGGTACCTGTGCTCATGGCAAACCTTTCCGAGAGCAAGTCGGCTGGTTCTGCCGCAGACGCGGCAGAGTCTAAAATGTCGAAATTGGCCGGGAGTACTGGCCTGACGCCGCAATAATGCGAACTTCAATGCGCCAGCCAAATCGAAGTTTCATGATGTGAGGCTGCTCGTGGTCCGTCAAGTATTTAATCGCATCCAATTATGTGTAAATCGATTAAAGAAACAGGATATTTTGTAAAGATTTGTCAGAACAATTCGCTCTATATGTAACTATTTACTCACATGAACGTATTGTTCTGCGGTCCTGAGAATTGAGGGCTCAAGGCCGAGCAGAATCCGAGATAACGGCAGTGATTCATCGAGAGAGAAGGAATAGGCGCTTTGTCGCTTGCGCCAACCAACTCTCCCGTGCCAACCAACCTTCATGGACAGCGCAGCCAATGCGACCTTCCCAAGCCAAACCGGAAGGGGGCGGGCGGCCCGCGATGTGTTGGGGGACGGGGCTCACGTCGACATTGATTTTCTTTCCTCCGTCTCCTTTCGAGCGCGATATCCAGGATCCTTAGTGTCTGATCTGTCGTGCTAATTCGACAGGAACGCCTTTCATTCTGAATGAATGTTCAACAAATTATATTGCATTTCCGCTGGCTCGCGATATCCTCTCTCAATGCCCGGTGCGCGTTTTCGGCATCGTCCGGAAATTCCATCGGGAGAGCTGTTGCGGGGCCTGGGCCATGGCTCGCGGTCCTCATTGGGAGAAGGTGGTGCTGCGCCGATGAGGAAGGTCGATCCGGAGGCGAGGGGGCACAAGGCCTCCAAGGAAACGAGGCAGTTGCAGCTTATCGAGGCGACGATCGATTCCCTTGCCAAGCGCGGCTATGCCGAGACCACGACGGCGCTCGTCGCCGTTGGGGCCGGGCTCTCGCGCGGCATCGTCAACTTTCATTTCGAGAGCAAGGAAAAGCTTCTTGTCGCCACTCTGCAATATATGGCGGACGAGTATGCGGCTCATTGGCGTGCCGCCTACGAGAAGGGTGGAGGAGACCCGGCCCGCCAGCTTGCCAGCATGGTGACGGCAGATTTTGACCGGTCGATCTGCAGCAAGCGCAAACTTGCCGCGTGGTGCGCCTTCTGGGGCGAAGCCAAGTCGCGCCCAACCTATCAGGCTTTGTGCGGCAAGCGCGACCAAGCATATCACGACATCATCATCGAGATCTGTCAGGCGCTGAAGGCCGATGGCCGCTACGACTTCAACGCCCGGGCAACTGCGATGGGGCTGAGCGCCATGCTCGAGGGGCTGCGGCTGCGTCTTCTGCTCGGCGCCGAAGGACTCAACCGCGAGACCGCCTGCCAGGCTGCGTTCGAGCATCTGGCTTCGATCTTTCCCAGGCATTTCTCGCGGAGCGATCTCGACGCGCGTGATTCCGCCTGAGGTCCTCGCGGCAAGGCTCATGTAGTAAAAGTAGTGTCAAAACAAAGAGTTGGGGTAAGTTACAACGCGATCTGATCGCAGCTTGCCCTCAGAAAAAACAGAAGGGGAAGTGCAGATGAGGATGTTTAGCAGGCATTTGCTTGGAGTGCTGGGGCTGGCGGCCGCTCTATCCATGGCGACGGGCGCCGGCGCTTTTGCGGCCGATAATGACCTGATGGTCTTCGATTGGGCCGGCTATGACACCCAGGACTATTATCCCAGTTACATGGCCAAGCACAAGGAACCGCCAACCTTCACCTTCTTCGGTGACGAAGACGAAGCCTTCGAGAAGATCCGCTCCGGCTTCAAGGCCGATCTCGGCCATCCCTGCGCCCAGAGCGTGAAGAAATGGCGCGAGGCGGGCCTGCTGCAGCCGCTCGATACCAGCAAGATCCCAGGCTGGAAGGACATTTCGCCCGGCATTGCCGGCATGAAGGACCTGATGACGACCGCCGACGGCAAGGCCTGGTTCCTGCCGCGCGACTGGGGCAATACGGCGCTCACCTACAATCCCGACAAGGTCGATGCCAAGGATATCCAGTCACTCAAGGCCTTCGCCGACCCCAAGTTCCAGGGCCATGTCTCGATCGGCGACAATGTCGACGATGCCTATGCGCTTGCCGCGCTGGCCATCGGCATGCACGACTGGACGCAGATGAGCGACGAACAGTTCAAGCAGGCCTCGGATTTCCTTCGCCAGGTGCACAAGAATGTCGTGCTCTATTGGTCCGATCCCACTGCGCTCATCCAGGCGATGAGCGGCGGCGAGGTCACGCTTGCCTGGGCCTGGAACGACACTGCGACGCAACTCGCGAAAGCGGGCACGCGGGCGGAGCGTAACGTCAACACCGACGAGGGCGCCACCACCTGGGTGTGCGGCTATGTGCGCTTCAAGGACGCACCCGGTTCTGAAGACAAGGCCTATGACTTCATCAACGCCATGAACGATCCCGACAACGCCTCCTATATGGTGAAGGAGTGGGGTTATGGCGTCAGCAATGCCAAGGGCATGGCCTCCGTCGATCCCAAGCTTTTGAAGGACAAGGGCTATGCGCCGGAAGACCAGAAGCCCGAAAAGATGCTATTCCAGTCGCCGCTTCCAAACGAATTGAAGCAGAAGATGATCGCCGAGTTCGAGAAGATCAAGGCGGGGTATTGAGGGCTCGCATGCAGCGTACCGAGGTCGTCATCGTCGGCGCCGGCTTTACCGGCCTCGCGGCGGCAAGCGAGTTCAAGGCGGCGGGCATCGACTTCCGCTTGCTGGAGGCCAGGGACAGGGTGGGTGGCCGCGTCGAGGGCGCCCGCAACGGACTTGGCGAGAGGGTCGACCTCGGTGGCCAGTTCTTCTGCGAGGACATGCCCGGGGTCATGGCCCTGGCGCAACAATACGGGAAGACGCTGGTGACCACGCCTTTCGAGGGCGACTCGCTGCTGCAGCCCGCGTCGCGCAACGGGCACGACATCGAGGAAGCCTTCGCCCGCGCCGCCGCCTTGCGGCAGCGGATGCGGGCCATCGATCCCGCCGATCCGGCCATCGCCGGGCTGACAGCCTCGGCGTGGGCGGAGAGGCAGGAAACGACGCCTGAGGCACGGCATATGTTTCTTTCGATGGTCGAGGGCCTGTGGTGCAAACCGGCTGAAGCAATCCCGTTCTGGTATGTCGCTTCGAACGACCAGCGCATCACCAACAAGGTCTCGGAACTGCAATATTTTGCCGGCGAGACCTTGCATTCCCTCGCTGAAGACATGGCGCGATCCCTTGGCAGCGGCGTGGAAACGAGCCAGCCGGTGGAGCGGATCGTCCGGGACAGCGATGGGGTGACCGTCGAGGGCCGCTCGCGGACCTACCAGGCCCGTCATGCAATCCTCGCGGTGCCCCCTGTCATGGTCAGAAAAATCGCTTTCGAGCCCGGGCTTCCGCCTTCGCTGCGTGAGGCGCTCGCGGCCTGGGAAAGCGGCACGGTGGTCAAGTCCTTCCTGCGCTATCCTTCGGCTTTCTGGCGCAGGAAGGGGCTCAGCGGCAGCGTGCTCTGGCTGGACCGGCGCGGCCTCTATGTCTGTGACGCCAGCCCCGATGAGGACCACGCCATGCTGGTCGCCTTTGCCGGCGGTCCCATTGCCACCCTGTGGATGGCGAATGGCGAGGCGATGCTGAGGCGGCAGCTGTTGTCGCGCCTCGTGCCGGCGCTCGGGCCGGAGGCGGCCGAACCCCTTGATTTCATCTGCCGCGACTGGTCCGGCGACCGCTGGAGCGGCGGGGGGTATTCAGACGACATCATGGACATGGCGGCGCGGGATGCGGAAGACGTATTGCGCCGCGGCCTCGCGGAAGTGAGTTTCGCCTCTTCGGAATTGTCGCCGTCCTTCCCGAGCTATGTCGAGGGTGCCATTACGATCGGGCGGCTCCAGGCACGCGCCGTGATCGCGCGGTTTTCGGCAGCAGCCGCGGAGGCTCCTCAGTCCACAGGCGCCAACCTTGCGGGGTGAGGCACGCAGCTGGAGTGTCGATCTCCAGATCGACATCTTCCTTGCGAGCAACTGCATCGTTTGAAAGAATGTCGATCTGGAGATCGACACTCCAGATCTGCATCTCACTCTGCAAAGCCAGCGCCAAGGCCCACTCAGTCCGCCAGCGCCACCAGCGCGTCGGGATCGTAGGCGAGACGGATGGGCGCGCCGATCGGCAGGTCGTCGGCGCCGAAATCATTGGTCTCGCTGACGGCGAGCGGCTTTTCGAGGCCTGGGATCTCGACCACCAGATGGGTGATCTCACCGAAATAATGCCGGTCGATCACCTTGCCCGCCACCTCGTATTTTCCACTCTCTCCATCCCAGAGCACCCGCAGCCGTTCCGGCCGGATGCCGAGCGTGGCGGTATTGCCGTTCCGCACGAAGGCTGAAGGCTTATCCAGCTTCACGCGGCCGAAGAGCGGGGTATCGAGCGTCATCGAGGTCGTGCCCTCCTCGGCGATGCCGGCCTTGAGGAAATTCATGCCGCCGAGGAAATCAGCCACCTGGCAATTGACGGGGCGCTGATAGATTTCCTTGGGCGAGGCGACCTGTGCGATCCGTCCTCCGAACATCACGGCGATGCGGTCGGACATCGCCAGGGCCTCATACTGGTCGTGGGTGACGAGGATGAAGGTGATGCCGACGGCGCGCTGCAGGCGGCGCAGTTCCACCTGCATCTGCTCGCGCAGCTTCTTGTCGAGCGCCGAGAGCGGCTCATCGAGCAGCAGCACTTTCGGGCGCATCACCAGAGCGCGGGCAAGGGCCACGCGCTGGCGCTGTCCACCCGAGAGCTCCGTGGCGCCGCGCCTGCCGAGACCCGTGAGCGAGACCTGCTGCAGCGCCTCCTCGACGCGGCGCTTTTCTTCCGCCTGAGCGAGCCGCAAACGCTTGAGGCCATAGGCGACGTTCTGCTCGACATTGAGATGCGGGAAGATGGCGTAGCTCTGAAACACCATATTGGTCGGCCGCTGGTTGGCGGGAACGCCGACCATGGGCTGGCCGCCCACCGAGATGGTGCCGCTGGTGGGATTGTCGAAACCGGCGATCATGCGCAGCAGCGTTGTCTTGCCGCAGCCCGAGGGACCGAGCAGGGAGAAGAACTCTCCCTCATTGATGCTGAGCGAGGTTTCGTCCAGCGCCTTGAAGGTGCCGTAGCTGCGGGTGACGCGGGAGATTTCGATCATCGGTTGTTCAGGCAACCAGGCCTCCCGTCAGTTGAGCCCGCCGCGCGGCACGACGGCGCAGGATTTCGGCAATGATCATGAGGATGGCGGAGCCGAGCAGCAGCAGCGTGCCGAGCGCAAGCACGCCGGGAAGCTTGCCGGCGAAGCGCAGCTGGCTCCAGATATAGACGGGCAGGGTGGGGTCCGAGCCGGTGAGGAAGAAGGCCATGATGAATTCGTCCAGCGAGATGGTGAAGGAGACCAGCAGGCTGGAGATGATGGCGGGCGAGACCATTGGCAGCGTCACGCGCCGGAAGGTGCCGAAGGCGGTCTCGCCGAGATCGGCGGAGGCCTCCTCCAGGCTGCGATCGAAACCCTCGAAGCCGGACGTGAGCACATTCATGGAATAGGGTATGCAGACCAGCACATGGCCGAACACCACGGTAACCAGCGAGAGGCTGAGATCGAGCTGCAGCATCACCAGCAGCATGGAGACGGCGAGAATGATCTCCGGCAGCACGAGTGGCGCCATCAAGAGCCCATGAATGCTGCTGCGTCCAGGGAAACGATAGCGCGTGATGGCGCGGGCGGCGCAGATGCCGAAGACGGTACTGAGGATCGAAGCCGAAACTCCGACCATCAGGCTGTTCCGGGCCGCGCTCGTCAGCGCCGGTGTTTCGAGGAGGCCCTCATACCATTTGAGCGTGAGGCCCGAGAGCGGGAATTGCGGCGTGACGGCCGTGTTCACCGAGAAGATCGGCAGGAAGATCACCGGCAGATAGAGGAAGGCCACATAGGCGAAGGCGTAGACCAGCAGCCATTTGGACAGAATGTTCCGGAATGCGCTCATCGCATCTGCCTTGCCATGCCGCGCAGGGAGAACACAACCAGTGCAGCCATAGCGGTGACGATGGCCATCGTCGTCACGGACAGGGCGGCTCCGAGCGGCCAGTTGGCGGCCCGGCCGAACTGCGCCTGGATGGCGCTGGCGATCATCACGCCATCCTTGCCGCCCACGAGCTGGGGCGTGACATAGTCACCGACTGTCGGGATCATCACGATCATCACCGCCGAGACGATTCCGGGCATCGAGAGCGGCAAGGTGATGCGACGGAAGCTGCGCAGCGGCCCGTCGCCAAGATCGGTGGCGGCTTCCAGAAGCGTGCGGTCGATCTTCTCGAGCGAGACGAAGATGGGCAGCACGGCGAAGGTCGCCCAGGCATGGGTGAGCGTGATCACCACGGCGGTGGTGTTGTAGAGCAGCGCCGTCGAGGGCTCGCTGGTGAGGCCGAGCCCCATCAGGATGGAGTTGAGCACGCCGTTGTATCCCAGGATCACCTTCCACGACATCACGCGCAGGAGATAGCTGGTCCAGAACGGGATGGTGATCAGGAACAGCCACAAGCCTTTGTGCCGGCCGCCCTTGAAGGAGATGAAATAGGCGATCGGGTAGGCGAGGGTGACCGTGAAGAAGCTCACCAGCAGCGAGACCCAGAGCGAGCGCAGCAGGAGGTCGCGGTAGATCGGGTCGGTCAGCGCGGTGCGGTAATTGTCGAGCGTGAAGGTGCGGTCGATGGTGAGGTAATGCTGCGTCCAGAAGCTGTTGGCGAGTACCAGCAGGATCGGCACCACCAGGAAGATCAGGGCATAGACAAGCGTGGGGCTGACCAGGGCGAAGCCGCGCGATGCGTCTGTCTGCAGGAAGGGTCGTTTGCGGTTTCGCGCGGGGGGCAGCGCGACGATCCCCTCTGCCGGTGCCGTCATGGCAGGCGCCTTCGCACGCCGATGCGATTGCCTTCTTTCAGCATGATCACCCGTCCGTCTGGAGGACGCGGCACTTTTCCCGCGCCGCTGTCATCTTCACATCATGCGCCCCGATGGTGGTTGAAATCAAGTGATTTTTCTGAAATATTGAATGAACGGATATTCAATATGATCGACTAAGTGCGAGACATTTTATATAGTTAGAGAAACTATGATTGGAATCGTCCGATCAATATTCTGGGGGATGTCATGGCCGTAGCCGAATGGATCGCGGGAACGCAGAACGGACAGGGCGCGCATGCGGTTGAGCTTGCCAAACGCCATCTGGTGCAGCCCTGGCCCGAGGCCGGCGAGATCGGTTCGGAGAGCCGCGCGCTGATCGAGGGCGGGGAAGGCATCTACATCACCGACGGTGAGGGCAAGCGCCTGATCGACGGGCCGGCCGGCATGTGGTGCGTCAATGTCGGCCATCGACGCGAGGAACTTGCCCGCGTGATGTACGACCAGGCCATGCAGCTCTCCTACAACACGCCCTGGTATACGATGAACGCGCCCTCGGCCGTGCTGGCCGAGCGGATCGCCAGCCATGCGCCTGGCGATCTCGGCCATGTCTTCTACACAACTGGCGGTTCCACGGCGGTGGAGAGTGCGCTGCGCTTCATGCAGTTCTACAACAATGTGCGTGGCCGCCCGGAGAAGAAGCTCATCCTCTCGCGCGGCGGGGCTTATCACGGCTCGACATATCTTTCGGCCTCGCTGAACGGGCGCCCGCGCGATCGCGACTGGATGGACGGGGCGGATGACCTGGTGATCAAACTCACCTCGCCCAACGCCTTCCGCCGCCCTTCAGGCATGACCGTCGCGACCTTCGCCGACAGCCTGGTTGCCGAATTCGAGGAAACGGTGCAGCGCCTAGGGGCGGAGCGTGTCGGCGCCTTCATCGGCGAGCCGGTGCAGGCCTCGGGCGGCGTGGTGCTGCCGCCGGGAGATTATCTGCAACGCATCCGCAAGATCTGCCGCGACAACGACATCCTCTTTATTGCCGACGAGGTGGTGACGGCTTTCGGGCGGCTCGGCCACGTCTTCGCGTCGGGCGATGTATTCGGCCTCGATCCGGACATGATCACTTTCGCGAAGGGCGTGACCTCGGGCTACTTCCCGCTCGGCGGCATGATCGTCTCCGACCGCCTTCTGGCGGAGCTGCGCCGCTCCAACCACCCCACCGCCATGTATGCCCACGGGTTGACCTATACCAGCCATCCCGTCGGTTGCGCCGTGGCGCTCGCCAATCTCGATTTGCTCGAGAACGGCGTCCTCGAACACACTCGCGCCATGGCGCCTTATTTCCAGGCGCGGTTGAAGACGCTGGAGGAACTGCCGCTGGTCGGGGAAGTGCGCGGGATCGGATTGATGGCCTGCGTGGAATGCGTCGCCGACCGCGAGAGCAAGAATCCGCTGCAGCTCGACAAGAATGTCGGCGAGCGCATCGACGCCCACTGCCACGAACTCGGCCTCCTGGTGCGCCCTCTCATCAACATGTGCGTGATGTCGCCGCCCTTGGTGATCACCATGGAGCAGATCGACGACATGGTGCGCATCCTGCGCGAGGGCATCTCGCGGACCATGGACGATCTGCGCAGGGAAGGCGTCTGGCGGGGGTAAAACGCTAGGCCAGCGACACTTCGATGAAGGCGGCGCAGATGGCGCGGGCCTTCTCGCGGTCGAAGCCGTCGGGATGGAGATGGAAATCCGCATAGATGCCTTCCATCAGCAGCATAAGGCCTTCCGCGAGCCTGGGGGCGCGCTCCTGTGCCATCTTGCCGCCGGCTCCAGCAAACAGGCTGGTAAGCAGGACCAGCGTCTCGGGATCGCGGCTTTCGATCAGAGGCATATAATCGGGGTCGGAACGCCGGTCGCCCCGGAAGGCGAGCCATACCGACATGTTGCGCACGTTGAAGATGGCGGGATCGAGCTCGGCATCCACATAGTTCATCAGCCGCACTGAAGGAGGACTCCTGCGGTCGGCGAAGATGGCGGTGAAGTGCTCGGCGTAGCGCTGGTTGAGGTCACCCAGTGCGGCCATCAGCAGCGCTTCCTTAGAACCGAAATGCAGGTTCACCATGCCACGCGCCACACCGGCACGTTCGACGATACGGCTGACGGTGGTGCCGGAAATGCCGTGCTCGGCGATGGTGTCGAGCGTCGCCTCGATGATCGCCTGCCGGTAGCGCAGCTTGTTGTCCGCCCGCTTGCCGGTTGTCTGCAAAGGGGCGGACGCCACCTCGATCATGCCTAATGCCTCCGAATCGCGGCGCCAGCGTACCGCCGGGCGATAATGACATGGCCTAACAGACAGCCGCGCAAGCGCAATATCGCTCGAAAACCAGGTTCCGGGGGGAGCGGGCAACGTCATTCCGGCTGAAGCGAAGCGAAATGCCGGAATCCATGAACATCGTCCTTTGACGGTGGTGTTCAAGGATTCCGGGTCCCCACTCACAAGCGAAAGCTTGTGGGAATGACGTCGCCCGCGCCATTCCATCAAAGCGTATCCTCCCCTAGCGGCCCTCGCGGTTGCCAGGCCTGCCGCTTTCCTATATCATGAATGAACGTACATACATAGGAAATGGCCATGAATTATCAAGCTCGCGACATCAGCATTCCCGTCGAATGGGACCGCAGCGGATTGCCGGCCTGGACCTATTCCAACCCCGAATTGCTGGAGCTCGAAAAGGAGGTGCTGTTCCGCCGGCACTGGCAGCTCATCTGCCACGTCTCCAACCTGCCCAACCCCGGCGACTATGTCGGCCTCGACATGATCGGGGAGCGGGCGCTGGTGGTGCGGGGCAGGGACGGCGTGGTGCGCGCCTTCCACAATGTCTGCCGCCATCGCGGCTCGCGCGTGGTGGCCGAGAACAAGGGCAATTGCCGCTCGGCCATCGTCTGCCCCTTCCATGGCTGGAGCTACAATCTGGACGGCACGCTGCGGGGAGCGGCACAGCCCAAATATCTGCCAGCCCTCGATCCCCCCAGCCACGGCCTCGTGCCGCTGGAGACCGAGATCTGGCAGGGCTTCGTCTTCGTGCGCTTCAAGCCGGGTCCACAGCCTTCGGTGGCCGAGCTGATGGCGCCGTTCGAAGCCGAAGTCGCGCCCTATCGCGTGCCGGAGGTGCAGCCCCTGCATGATTTCTGGCACGACAAAACGCCCGTGAACTGGAAGTCGGTGCGTGATGTCGACAATGAGGGCTACCACGTGCCGATGGCTCATCCAGGCCTGCGCGACCTCTACGGCCATGGCTACTATGACGAGCCCTTCGTCAACGGCGTCTCGCGCGCTTTCGGCCCCTTCAACAAGACCGAGGGCACATTGTGGAGTGTGCGCAAATACAAGAAGCTGCTGCCGGAAGCGACCCATTTGCCTGAAAGCCATCGCCGTGCCTGGCTCTATCTCGGCTTGTTCCCGAACACGGTGCTGACCTTCTATCCCGACACCATCACCTTCTATCAGGAATTCCCGCTCGCCACGGGCGAGACCCTCCAGCGCGGCGGCGTCTATGGATTGCAGGACGACAGCCGCGCCATGAAGGCGGCGCGCTTCCTCTCAACCCGCATCGACTGGGACACGGTGAAGGAGGACATGCAGCTTATGGTGTGGTCCTATGAGGCGACTTCGTCCTCGGGTTATCAGGGCGTGATCCTGTCGGACCTCGAATATGGGGTGAAGACCCACCACGACCACCTGCGGCGGCTTATCCCGGTGCTGAACAGCAAGGAGGAGCCGCGACGGGGGGAACTGATGCGCCGGAACGAGGAGATGGGGGAATAGATCCTGTGTGAAGGACGCGACTCGCCTCCCACACGAAGCTGGGGGAGGTGGGCCGACGAAGTCGGCTCGGAGGGGGTGTGGCCCTACAGACTCGACTTTAGAGGATGAAGCTCAGGTTCTTTGATTGGGCCACGGCCCTATTCTGCAAGTCTGGAGCCCGTCGGACCACACCCCTCCGTCATTGCTTTGCAATGCCACCTCCCTGAGCCCCGTGGGGGGAGGCGAGCCGCACTCTTCTCCCAGCCCCAATGTCAGTATCGCCTCGAAGAATGTCAGTTTCGCCCATCGGCAGGCCGGCCTCGGCGGAGTAGCTTCTTCCCCGTCAAACACGTTCAGCTTCACACAGCGACAGGGATCAACGACATGCCCACGATTACCACCAAGGACGGCACCGAGATTTTCTACAAGGATTGGGGTTCGGGCCAGCCGATCGTGTTCAGTCACGGCTGGCCGCTCTCGGCGGATGACTGGGACGCCCAGATGATCTTCTTCCTCGGCAAGGGTTTTCGTGTCATCGCCCACGACCGTCGCGGCCATGGCCGTTCGACCCAGACGGGCGGCGGCCATGACATGGATCACTATGCCGACGACCTCGCGGCCCTGACCGCCTATCTCGACCTCAAGGAGGCCGTGCATGTCGGCCACTCTACCGGCGGCGGCGAAGTGGTGCACTATATCGCCCGGCATGGGGAGAGCCGCGTGGCCAAGGCCGCCATCCTCTCGGCGGTGCCGCCGCTGATGGTCAAGACCGAGGCCAATCCGGGCGGCCTGCCCAAGGATGTCTTCGACGGCCTGCAGGCGCAGCTCGCCGCCAATCGCTCGCAGTTCTACTACGACCTGCCGGCCGGCCCCTTCTATGGTTACAACCGGCCTGGCGCCAAGGTCTCGCAGCCGGTGATCTGGAACTGGTGGCGCCAGGGCATGATGGGCGGCGCCAAGGCCCATTATGACGGCATCGTCGCCTTCTCCCAGACCGATTTCACGGAAGATCTGAAGAAGATCACGGTGCCGGTGCTGGTGATGCATGGCGACGACGACCAGATCGTGCCCTATGACGACTCCGCTCCGCTCTCGGCCAAGCTCCTTCGGAACGGCACGCTGAAGACCTATAAGGGCTTCCCGCACGGCATGCCCACCACCGAGGCGGAGACCATCAACACCGACCTTCTGGCCTTCATCAAGGGCTGATCTTCGGGGGGCGGGTCTTCGGACCCGGCTCTTCGACACGGCGGCGCGGTTAAGGCGGGTCTGAAGACTCGCCCCCGATTCCACCGCTCTTCAATTGCACGTCAGGCACTGCCGGAACCTTGATCTCGGCAGTGCCCTCGTGTCGGCGAGGCGGTGAGGATCTCAGCGAGAACCCCGGCGAGGTCATCTCGACCTCGCTGAAGCGGGCAGCAATCTCCGCCTGGCTTATCCCTAACATCTGCCCTTTGCTCATGGGGTACGAGGCTTGGCGCCGCCCTCGGGTGACACCGGCAGGTTCATGGCCCTGCCGGCCAGTTTCTCGCGGGCCTCGTTCAGCGAACGGAGATTGGCTAGCGTCTCGGCCGGCCGTTGGCTGGCGATGCCGACCAGCAGGGTCTCGATCAAGCCGAGCGTGGCCGTATGGAGGCTGAGCATATCGGCCCGCCCACGGGCGACAGGCAGAACGGTTCCCACTCTATGCCGCAGCGTGGCGGCAAGCGTATCCGTCAGCAGCAGCGAACCGAGCCCGAGCCGGCGGATCTCGTCGAGCAGCGCGGACAGTTCCGTATAGACGCGGCTATAGGCCAGCATCACGACGAAATCGCCGGCCCTCAATCTGCGCAGATCGTCGGCGAACAGCAGGCCGGTGTTGGAAAGGCATGCCGCCTCCAGCCCGAAGCGCGTCAGCTGGAAGACGAGATAGTCGGCAACCGCGCTGGAAGGGCCGAGGCCGAAGACGAGCACGCGTTTTGCACCGATCATTCCTTCGATCGCTGCCTGGAACAGCTCTGGCGTGATGGTACGGCGCAGGTCCTCCAGCGATTGGATCTGCGTCTCCAGCGTCGTCTCGAAGGCGGCGGGCAGGCTTGCGCCAACAACGCCCAGGGTCCGGCTCAGGCGTTCGGCCGGCGAGAGCGAATTGCGCAGCTCGGCGGCGAGCGTGCGGCGCAGTTCCTCGAGACCGGCAAAGCCGAGGGCCTTGGTGGCCCGCACCACGGTTGCGTCGCTGGTCTCGGCCTTTTCCGCTAGCGCCGCAGCGGAGGCGATCAGCACTTCCTCCCTGTTGTCCTGGAAGTAGCGTACCACCCGCTGCTCGGCCGGGCTCATTCCCTCGAGCCGTTCGGCCACTCGCTCGTTGAAGTTCAGGGAGGTGTTCATTCAGTTCTCTAATTATCCGCTAATGTCGCAAGCGCTACCATCATATTGCCTTGATGTAGTATACACTACAAAGCCTTCATATCCTGTTTCCAGCGATGGCAATAATGGATTTCATTTCCTGGCAATTCGTTTCCTGGCATGTGGCGGCGCCGGCCATCGGCGCGGCCTTCCTGGCTTCGCTGGTTGAGGTGGTGGAAGCCTTCACCATCGTGCTGGCGGTGGCAACCCTGCGCGGGTGGCGCCCCGCCGGCATCGGCACGCTGGCAGCACTCGTGGTCCTCGGCCTCATGGTGATCCTGCTCGGTCCCTTGCTTGGTCAGATACCCCTGAATGCGCTCCAACTCTTCATCGGCGTGCTGCTCCTGCTCTTCGGCATGGGCTGGCTGCGCAAGGCGATCCTGCGGAGTGCAGGCAGCATCCCGCTCCATGACGAGGATGCCATCTTTGCCAGCGAGTCGGCACAACTGGCGGCCACCTCGGGGGGCGGTTCGCTCGACTGGATCGCTGGACTGGCGGCCTTCAAGGCTGTGCTGCTCGAAGGGCTGGAAGTGGTGTTCATCGTCATCGCCGTGGGCTCGGGCCATGGCCTCCTGGCGCCGGCAGCTACCGGAGCGCTGGCAGCCTGCCTGCTCATCCTCGCCATTGGGATGGTGCTTCGCAAGCCTCTCGCCCAAGTGCCGGAGAATGTCCTGAAATTCGGCGTCGGCGTCATGCTCTCTGCCTTCGGCGTCTTCTGGACCGGAGAGGGGCTAGGTGTGCCCTGGCCCGGTGAGGATGCAGCACTGCTCGGCTTCGCGGCGATCTTCCTGTGCGCCGGCCTCGTCATGGCCTCGTTGCTGAAACGGCCGGCTCGGGAGGTGCGGCCATGAGCGTCCTCCTCGAAGTCCTCCGCGAACTTGTCGGCATGTTCGTAGCCGATGCGAGGCTGACCATCGCTACCCTGATCCTGGTTGCCGCCGTGGCGGCGCTGGTCCTGGGCCTAAGGGTCGAGCCGCTCCTCTGTGGTGGCGTGCTCCTTGCCGGCTGCCTCGTCATTCTCATCGAAGCCGTGCTGCGGGAAGCCCGGCACCGCAGAGCGCCATAGGGAGGACGCTGATGACATAATCGGCCTGGCAGTCGCTCCTCCACCATTTAACCTAAATGAATTGTCGCCTCCGTGGGCGATGATGAGAAATTATTGATCGTATTCATTGGCCTGAATCAAATATTCTTAAGCTTCATGGAAGCATCTTTTGGCTTAGATTTCTGTATTAATTGCGTCATTACATAATTTTCATGTAGCCGTCATTTCGTAATGATAGCCGAGACTCGCACTCACTCCCTCAAAAACGAAGGATAAGTCGATGAGGCGTCTTTTCAGATCGATTCTGCTCGGCTCGCTTGCCATCATGCCGGCATTCGCCATGCAGCAGGCCCAGGCGGCGGCAACTCCCTACAAGCACGTGTTGCTCATCAGCGTTGACGGACTGCACGCTATCGATGTGGCCAATTATGTCGCGTCCCATCCCACCGGCGCCCTGGCCGGGCTGATTCAGCATGGGCTGTTCTATCCCAATGCGCTGACCACGGCCCCGTCGGATTCCTTCCCTGGCCTGGTGGCGCAGGTCACCGGCGGCTCTCCGGCCGTGACCGGTGTCTTCTATGACGACAGCTACGATCGCACCTATTTCGCGCCGGGCTCGAATTGCCAGGGCGCTCCCGGCGCGGAAGTCTCCTTCGCCGAGAATGTCGACAAGGATAGCGACCGCCTCGATGGCGGCGGCACGCCCGGCCAGGCGATGACGCAGATCGATCCTGCCAAGCTGCCGGTCACACTGGCGAGCGGCAAATGCACCACCGTATTCCCTCATGATTTCGTGCGCGTGAACAATATCTTCGAGGTGGTAAAGCAGCATGGCGGCCGCACCGCCTGGTCGGACAAGCATCCGGCCTATGAATGGCTGAACGGTCCCTCCGGCAAGGGGCTTGATGACTTCTATGCACTGGAGCAGGACTCACTCATTCCCGGTACCAAGGTGAAGACGACGGGCAGTTTCAAGGCTGAGCGGGATTTCGACGAGGCCCGCGTCAAGGTGCTGATCAACGAGATGCGCGGCCTTGACAGCACCGGCGCCACGAAGGAGCCCGTCCCGGCGCTGTTCGGCATGAATTTCCAGGCGGTCAGCGTGGGCCAGAAGCTGCCGAAATCCGGCCCCGGCGACGAAGCCGGCCTGACGGGTGGCTACGCCGATGCAGCCGCCACGCCCAATAGCGGCCTGGCCAAGCAGCTCGATTATGTCGACGGGGCGTTGGGTGAACTGTTCGCGGCCCTGCACGACAACAAGCTCGACGACAGCACGCTGATCGTGGTGGCGTCCAAGCATGGCCAGTCGCCCATCGACCCTGCCACCTTCCAGCCGTTCGACGACGATCCGTATTCGAAGACGCCGGGCTATGGCTTCCACATCGCCGACGATGCCTCGCTAATCTGGCTGAAGCCGCAGGATCGCGAGAAGAACCTCGCCGCCGCAGCGGCCTATCTCGATAAATCGATCAAGGCCCTCGGCATAGGCCAGGTGATGACGCCGAACCAGCTGGCGCTGGCCTACCAGGATCCAGCCAAGGATAGCCGCACGCCGGACTTCATCGTCACGGTCAATCCGGGCGTGGTCTATACCTCCGGCTCGAAGATCGCCGAGCATGGCGGCGCCAATGCCAATGACCGCAGCATCGCCCTGCTGGTCAGCGGTCCTGGCATCCAGCCGAAGACCATCACCGCGCTGGTGCAGACCACGCAGGTCGCCCCGACCGTGCTGCGCGCGCTGGGCTATGATCCCTCCGAGCTCCAGGCGGTGGTCAAGGAAGACACGCAAGAACTGCCCGGCGCACCGTTCTGAGTAGGATGGGGGTCTGTGTGGGATGGGGGCGGGTCTGCAGACCCGCCTCTCTATGGAGGCGAGTGCGACCAGATGCCGGGTCTGAAGACCCGCCCCCGAGCGGCGCCGGCTAGTCTGGCGCCTCTCAGATCAGTTTCTCCAGTGCGATCGGCAGGTCGCGGACCCGCTTGCCGGTGGCATGGAAGACCGCATTGGCGACCGCCGGGGCCACGCCGACAATGCCGAGGTCACCCACCGCCTTGGTGCCCAGGACCGAAGCCTCGTAGTCGGGGATGCCCACCGAGATCATCTTGATGTCGGGGGAACCCTCTTTGCCCAAGGCTTGGCCTATGCCCCTGAGGATGCCGCTCTTCCATTGGCTCTCGACGAGATTGCGATTGCTGATACGTCCCGAGTCCAGCGCCGAGATCATGCGCGTGATCCGTACCGTGCCCAAATCCGCATTGACGCGGACTTCCGCGAAATGGGCGCACCAGCTGTGACGCGATATGTCACCTTCGGCGGGTGAGGGGCGGGCGGGGCAGGTGCCGGCCGCCATGCCATAGCCGATGAGTTCGGAACCCTCGCGCATCGAGCGCGGCTGCGGGTTGCGCTTTGACCAGCCGAAGGTTTCCGCGCCGGCCGCGAAAGCTTCGCGCAGCTGCCGCGTCGACCAGGGCTTGTTCGTCAGCGGATCGACATCGGCATAGTTCAGGAGCCGCATCACCAGGGGATCGATGCCCAGCTCATAGGCAAGCTCGTCGATGGCGCATTCGATGCCGAAGGCGCTCGCAGTTTCGCCAGTTGCATGCAGGGTACCCGAAGAGGCGCCGGCGACGGGCAGCCGCCGTTGCCGCGACAGGAAATTCTCGGTGGCATACATGATCGAGGTCACTGCGCCGAGCCGCTCGCCCGAGCCGCCCTCCATCGGGGCATCGCTGAAGCCGCGATGCATGATGGAGAGCAGCATGCCCTGCCGCGTGGAGCCGAGCGTCAGGGTCTGGCGCGTCGCGGGCCTATCGACGCGGGTTTCGATCGACACGTCATGATCGCGTGAGGTTGTGTAGGTGGCTTGGATGCGCACTGGCGCTTCGGCGAGCGCCTTTCCAGCGTCGCCCCATTCGCTCGTCAGGATCGCCAGCGGCATTCCTCGGCCGTTGGACCCGGCAGGATTGCGAGGCGCGTCGAGCACGGTGATACGCGGTTCGATCGTCACGGGCCGGCGCTGTGCGTTGATATCAAGTGTGGTAGTCGTCTGATAGGTCATGGTCCTGTTCCCTGTGAGATCAGGCTGAAGCCCCGATGCGCTTTGTGGAAGCGAGTGGCATTTGGGGGAAGGGGGCTCGCGAGGCCGTCCCTTTGTCGTCTGGGCCTGCCTAAAATGCATGACAGGCCTTATATGTGGTGAGATAAGATGCTATGAGCGTCTCTGGCTGTAAAGCGGAGGCGCCTCCGTTTCTGAAACTATAGGTTTGGGCCGTTTGGTTCAAGTCCTTTCTGCACTGGAGCTCGAATTGACTGCCGACCCGCTGGCTGAGACGAGGGAGAAGCCTACGGCTGTTCCGCCGAAGCGCCCGCGCGCCGATGCTCAGCGCAATCGCGAACGGCTGGCCGAGGTCGCGGCGCTTGAATTCGCCGAGCACGGCATCGAGACTTCGCTGGAGGAGATTGCCCGCAAGGCAGGCGTCGGCATCGGCACGCTCTATCGGCATTTTCCCAGCCGCGAGCATCTGGTCGAGGTGGTCTATCGCCGTGAGGTCGAGGCACTCAGCGTGGCTGCCGACGAACTCGCGGCCCGGCATCCGCCGGACGTTGCCCTCTCCGAGTGGATGCAGCGCTTCGTTGACTACATCGCCGCCAAGCGCGGCATGGCGAACAGCCTCAAGCTGCTCAGCGCGTCCAATTCCGAACTGTTCTCCAGCTCGTGGGGCATGATCTCGCGAGCCCTGAGCCGCCTTCTGGACGCGGCAAGGGCCGAGGGTCTTATCCGAGAGGATATCGATGTCTCGGATGTGTTCCACGCCCTCTCGGGCATCTACGCAGCGCCGGCCTCGCCCGATTGGCGGGATCGCTCCCGGCGCCTGGTGTCGCTGCTGATGGATGGCCTGAGAGCTGGGGCTCGCCGCGGCCAGCCGTGAAAGTGGTGGGGTTATGCGACGGAAATGATCGCATTTCACGATGCCGCTGCCCTTGAACTGCTGGAATTTCACGACAAAATATTGAGCAGGCTCGACCTGCCATGCCGGGCCGTATCGAAAGGAGCAGAGCAGGGAGACGATCGATGACGCAGCGGCCAGGCACCCCACTCCCGCCAGCGCATCTTCTGACGCATGACGCCGAACTCGACCGGCTGATGTGCCCGCAGCGCTTTTACAAGCGGCCGGCAAATGTTCTCGCCGACGCCGGCCTGACGATTGCCGAGCAACGGGCGATCCTTTCGTCCTGGGCATCGCAGGCCTGTGCCTCGGAAGCGCTGCCGCCGCTCGGTGCGCCTATCCCGTCATCCGGCGGGCAACAGGTGAGCTTCGAGGAGGTCACGGAGGCGTTGAGGCAGCTCGACCGGCAGGCGCTGCCGCCTTGCCTTACGGCGCGCAAATCGATCATCAACTGAAATCGCGAGAGCCGGAAAGCTGGGTTGCCCTGGGTAGCCGCCTGACTATTGTCTATCGGTATCGTCACGCCGAATCCGTCGCGCGCCGCCGGGCCGGCCAGCAGGGAATGCCGCGATGAGGCCTTTTGCCGATATCTTCGAGCTGGCCGCCAGGCGGAAGGGCGGCGCCGCCGCGCTGAACCAGGCGCTCGCGACCACCGCCTCCCGCACGCCAGCAGAGATGGCGCAGATCCCCGACGACCGCATCCTGGCCGAGATGACCCGCCGCATCTTCTACGCTGGCTTCTCGTCCAAGGTCATCGACGACAAATGGCCCGCCTTCGAGAAGGGTTTCCAGGGGTTCGAGCCGCATGCCTGCGCCTTTATGACGGACGAGCATTTCGACGTGCTGATGCAGGACCGCGGTATTGTTCGCAACGGCGCCAAGATTCGTTCCGTCCAGCTCAACGCGAAATTCCTTCTCGATCTCAAGGTTGAGCATGGCAGCGCCGCCCGCTTCTTTGCCGATTGGCCCGACAGCGACTATGTCGGCCTCCTCGATGTCCTCAAGAAGCGCGCCAGCCATCTCGGAGGCGATGCGGCCGGTCGCTTCCTGCGCGGGATCGGCAAGCCAGCCTTCATTGCCACACCCGACATGGTGGCGGCCCTGATCAGCGAGGGCGTGCTGGCCAAGCCGCCGAGCGGCAAGAAGGACCTGGCCGCCGTCCAGGCCGCCTTCAACCGCTGGTCCGGGGAATCCGGGCGCGACCTCACCGCCATCAGCCGCGTGCTGGCCATGAGCGTCGACAGCGACAGCCACGGTTACCGGGAACCGCGCAAGAAGGGATAATGCATCGGCCCGTCACGGTGACCGAGGATGCGATTTCCCCAGCCAACCGAGGGTGGGCGCTTCACACGCAATGCTTGCGTCTTCAGCGCGGTCGCGTCCTGCAGGCCGATGGGCCGGACCGATATTACTCTGAATGTCTCTTTCGTTGCTGCCTTATGGAAATATAGATATACCAATATTGATCTATTCATTCTCAATTACTTTACTTGTATTTTCTTGACAAAACTAACGAGAATCGACCTTTCTCCATCAAGGTCGATAACGTTACGGAAGTACCGCGAAAGGAACTCCCATGCACACTCCCTCCCGATGGATCTTCATTGTTTCCCTGCTGCTCGCCATCGCTGCGCTGATTGGCGCAGCCCATCTCGTGGCTGCCGTTGAGCCCTATGCCGCCTTCGTGGCGCTGGCAGGCTGGCTGGTGCTGACGATCGGCTGCTTCATCAAGACGACCTGAGCAGCTTGGCTATAGCATTTTGCGATTTGACGGAATCGGTAAGGATCGCAAAGGCGCGTCGAAACAAAGAACTAGAATAAAATGCGTTCACGCCTAAACGCGTTTTGCTCTGGAGCATCGAAGCAAAGCCAGGCGATCCTCCATGGCTTGTCGAGCAGCCATTGCGCGACCCGGGGGTGCTGCAGCGCCGCTGGGTTGACGATATGTTTCGGCAATCGTTCCCGCGGGGCTTCCGCGATACCGTCATACGCCGCTCCACCAGGCGGCGCGTGCGGCCAAGCGGGCCCATATTACAGCGGCCGCCAAGCGCCTCGGCGATCTCCTGCATGAGGAGATCCTGCGCAAATATATGGAGGGCGGGCTACGGGCGCTAAGGGGCCTCCGCCGGTGATGCACGCCATTGGTTACAAGCACACAAACAGAACGAATCTTGACTTTCATCCGTTGCCATGCTCTATTCCGTAACGGAATGAGGCGTCAATGGCCGGCGCAGGTACAGCCCGGCCCCGAACGCCTCCATCCACCCCTACAGCCTGTCCCAGCGGCAGGCGCATGTGGCGGTCCTGCTTCCTTCGAAGCTGGCCTCCAGGGGTGACGAGCGGGACAGAGGGATCGGCACCCCATGGAAGTGCCTCGCGATGGAAAGACCACGCAATCCCCGGACGGAGCGTGAAGGGCTTGAGCCCGGCAACGCCTTCGTCCCTCCTCCCGCCGATGCGGTGAAGACGGCTGATGCCACCGTCCGGCCAGGACGGACGTCGCTCAGCCCCTTTGCCGAGCCGGCTGGGCCGGGTTCGGATGGTCCGTGCCATCCGCTCCCGGCTCGCCTCCGCCTCCAAGAGGCGGAAAAGCAGGTGGCCTTGCATGCTTTGTCAGCGTGCCGGGCCGCCGGAACGGGGCGATGGCGGCCGGCCTGACAATGCGGCCTGCATCTTCCATGATCCTGCTTACACGGCTGCTCCGCAGCCGCCATCGCCCGGTCTCCTCATCAACCCAGCCGGAAAGGGCGTGGGAACGAGAACGTTTGCGCATGGCGGTGAGAAATTGGAAGAGGGCGCCTGACGGTGCTGTCATCCGCCTTAATATTTAAGCATCTAAGCTGGCCCTGCTACAAAGAGTGGCCTTTTCCGACACCTCGTTTTCCGGTGATAATCGGTTGATGCGGATCGCGCCGAACCGTCACTGCTTCCCGCTGAGAGGAGGGCCCCGATGCGTTGGCGAAACACTCTCAGCGCCATGATATTCGTTGTCGCGAGCTGTTTCTCGGGGGCGGCGCTCGCCGACAAACGCGTGGCGTTCGTGGTCGGTATCGACCACTATTCCAAGGGGAATGGCCCGATTTCGGCCCCCGATCTCGCCAATCCCGTCAATGATGCTCGCGCGATACGCGATACGCTTTTGAAACTCGGCTTCAGCGTCGTCTATGGCGAGGATCTGAAGAAGGACGATTTCGAGGCCGATCTCGACAGTTTCGAGGACCAGGCCCGGGACGCCGATCTCGCGCTTGTCTATTTCTCCGGACACGGCTCCACCTTCGAGAACCAGCCTTATCTCGTGCCCTCCGACGCCGTCTTCGACGAATTGCGCAAGGCCGAGCGCAGCGTGATCCCGGTGGAGGAGGTGCTGGCGCGCCTGCGCGAGGCCAAAGGCGTGCGTATCGCCCTGTTCGATGCCTGCCGCGACAATGCCGCCGAGCAGTCCCTCAAGCAGAGCGCAGCGAAGACCCGCGCGGTCGGGCAGGAACGGGGCCTTGCCCGTGTATCGAGCGCCGACGGGCTGATCGTGATGTATGCCGCGCAGCATCTGCAGACGGCCAAGGACGGTGCGGGGGAGCATTCACCCTTCGCAGCGGCGCTGCTGACGCAATTGCCGGCGCCCAATGTCGACGTTACCGAAATGCTCAACAATGTGGCGCGGTCGGTGATCAGTTCGACCAACGGCACGCAGAAGCCCGAGCTGGTCGTTGATCTCTTCGACAAGTTCACGCTGGTCACCACGGCTTCCACTTCACCGGAACCATCGCCGGCTCCTGGCGCCCCCTCGTCCGCCCCCGTTGCCACCGTCGACCCGCGCGTTGCGGAAGCCGCGCTGATCTGGCCGTCGCTGTCGGCGTCAACCGACAGGAACGCCCTGACGGAATTCCAGAAGCGCTATGCCGGCACGATCTATGCGACGATGGCCGGCGACAAGCTGGCATCGCTCCAGGCGGCGCCGGCGCCGACTCCTTCGCCCACCGTCACCCCGGCGCCCGCTGCATCTCCCCCTCCTGCATCCGGGTCGCAGCAAAGCGCCTCCCTGGAGCTGCCCTCGGCCAAGCGCGGCCTTCTCAACAATCCGGCCTTTGTCCGCACCTATGGCGAGGAAGCCAGGGACTGGGCCGTCGCCCCGCAGGCGACGCTGCGCCCGAGCAATGCCGTCGGCACGCCCACGCCGACCTCGATCCCCGGAGCCGCCGTCATCTCGACCGGGGAGGTGGCCGCCCTGGTCGCGACGCGGCAGACGCAGTTCGCCCTGCTGGATGCCCTCGAAAGTCCTCACCAGATGATTGCAGGCGCCGTGAACGTCGCCGGTGCCGGGCGGGACGGCACGATGTCGGATGCCACGCAGAGCTGGCTCGCCGGCCGCCTCAAGGACATAACGGCGGGCAAGACCGATTTTCCCCTGATCTTCTATTGCGCCGGTGCCGAATGCTGGGAGGGCTACAACGCCGCCCTGCGGGCCCGCGAAGCAGGCTACACCAATATCTATTGGTATCGCGGCGGCCTGCAGGCCTGGCAGATGTCGCCGATGGCCGGTGTCTACAAGAACGCCGCCTTCGCGCGCACCCTCGGCGAGGAAGCCACGGATTGGGGCGTGCCGGCCCAGTTCCGGCTGAGGGCCAATTTCGAGATCGGCACGCCGACGCCTACGACCATCCCGGGCGGCATTGTGCTGACGACGGGTGAAGTCTGGGCTGGCTTTTCCGGAGCCCATATCGGCCTTCTCATCGATGTCTGGACCGCGCCGCACAACCTCATTCCCTCGGCGATCAACCTGGCCGGCATGGGCAGCGGCGGCAACTTTTCAGATAATGTCCAGAGGCTCGCCGTCGCCAAGCTGCAGCAGATCACAGGCGGCAATTTCTCCTTCCCGCTGGTGTTCTACTGCCGGGGGCCGCGTTGCTGGGAGGGCTATAACGCTGCCCTGCGGGCGATCCATGCCGGATACCGGAACGTCTACTGGTATCGCGGCGGTGTGGCGGCTTGGAGCATGGCTCACTGAAGGCGGACTTGCAGAGCCTCGCGCGGACGGCGATCATGGCCGGACATAGAAAAGGGGGGCCCGGATGGTAGCCGACATTTCTGATTTTATGGCCAGCGTAAAGCGCGAGGAGCCGCCTGCGCCGATCAGCCCGCCTCTGCGCGCCATATGGCACGGCCTGCGTGGCGAATGGGACCGCGCCCACTCCATCGCCCAGGCCGGGGACGACCGCGAGAGCGATTGGGTGCATGCCTGGCTGCATCGCATCGAGGGAGACCTGTCAAACGCACGCTATTGGTATGGCCGTGCCGGACGGACCATGCCGGCCGGATCCACAGAGGAGGAGGGCGCCGCGATCGCCGGCACGCTCCTGCAGGCCGGCGGAGACGGCGGGGCCTGAGGTCGATAGCGGGAAGTTGATGGGCTGGAAAAGCGGGAAAGATTGCATCCGGCCTTCCACGGGGCGATATCTCGGGCCCGTCCGCGGGACAAAAAGCAGCGCCGGAGTGAAGATATGGCCCAGCATCTCAAGATTGACTTCATCTCCGACGTAGCCTGCCCCTGGTGCATCATCGGTCTCAAGGGGCTCGAGGAAGCGCTCGCTCGTGCCTCGGATGCAGTGGCGGCCGATATTGCCTTCCAGCCCTTCGAGCTGAACCCCTCGATGCCCGCCGAAGGGCAGAACATCGTCGAGCATATCACTCACAAATACGGGATCACCGTGGAGCAGTCCGCCGCCAACCGGGCCATGATCCGCGCGCGTGGTGCCGGCGTCGGCTTTACCTTCAACACGTCGGACGAGAGCCGCATCTATAACACGTTCGACGCCCACCGCCTTCTGCACTGGGCGGAGACGAGCGGCCACCAGCAGGCGCTGAAGCTTGCCCTGTTCAAGGCTTATTTCACCGACGGCGCCAACGTTTCCAAGACGGACGTGCTGGTCGCCGCCGCTATCTCCGTGGGCCTTGACCGCGAGGCGGCGCGCGAGGTTCTGGAAACCGGGCGCTATGCCCAGGAAGTTCGCGATGCCGAACGCCTGTGGCAATCGCGCGGCATCAGCGCCGTGCCGGCCGTGGTCATCAACGAGAGATGGCTGATCTCGGGCGGCCAACCTGCGGAGGCCTTCGAGAAGGCCCTTCGCAATATCGCAGCAGAAGTTTCGCCGGCCGCGGAAGGAGTGAGCGCTGGGCCGTGAGGCCTTGAACCGGGAAGTCTGTCTTCGTTCCGGACACATGCCGGCTCCATGATCCACGATCTTGCCGAACCTTCCGCAGTTTCCATCACCTTGAGCAATCAAGCCGGGGTGCGGGGAAACCCGTACGCCGGCTTTGTATTCCTTGGGGGAGCCGCCTCTATTTGACGGGGCGAACGCTGGAGGCTCGGAGATGGGGTGTCTTGCCGGTATAGTTAATCTCGACCTTTTCTCCCACTTTCAGACTTTCAGCCTCGACGCCTTCAGGCAAGGTGAACACTTTGCCGTCTTCGAGGGTAATTGCATCCGACTTGGCGTCGATCCGCGTGATTCTGCCCGTGACAGTGGTGGCACTCGCGGAGGCGACGCTGGCGAGTAGAACAGCGCCGGCGATAGCCAGGGACGTCATGCGCATCTGTGTAGCTCCTCATATTTTGAGGCGGTCGTCACTGCATTGGGATGCCCGCCTTCTTCAGTCCTGTTTCGATGGCCTTGTGGCAGGTTGCATCATCGTCCTTCTTGAGCGCCGCGACCGATTTGGTTTTAGCCTCATCGAGCGCGGCCTTTGCGGCTGGCGTCAGGTTGGGTGTCTGCAGAGCCTTTTCGAGCTGGTTCATATCGCTTTCGCAATCGGCCAAGGCGATGCCGGTAGCCGCGAGTCCGGCGATGACACTGACCAAGGCGATCTTGAGGGTATGGTTCAGCATGAAATAATCCTGTGCTTTGGAGGCGCCTGAAGAGGAAGCGCGCGAGTGCGCTTGCGGCAGAAGCGGCGCCGGTCATCAACCGCATCGGTGCTGGTCAGGTCTGATCCAGCGCGATTTCGTCGGGCTTGCTGATCGCGAGATAAGCGACCGCGACCAAAATGACGGCGAGGAAGACGATGCTTGTCGTCACCGTGCCCCAGCCGAGCCCTCCGGCGAGCATCGGCTTAGCGAGGAGGTCGCCGAGTGAGGCTCCGAGCGGGCGCGTTAGGATATAGGCGAGCCAGAAGGAGAGGATGGCGTCCATCCTCGCGACATAGTGGAGGATGGCGACCAGGAAAATCATCGCCGCGAAGACGAGGAGGGCCTGGCCGTAGCCGAGGTCGAGGCTCTCCGCCAGGAGATCGCCAACCGACGTTCCCATGGCGAAGGTGAAGAGAATGGCGGCCCAGTAGAATAGTTCGCGGCGCCGGGTCACGATGGTGTGGATCGAGAGCGTGCGCTCGCTGGCGTACCAGGTCGCAAAGACTGCTGTGAGGATGAGGCCGAAGGCCACCGACGTGGTGATGAGGCTGATGCCCATGCCGTCCACCAGATTGTCGGAGACCAGCGTGCCGACGATGCTGATGAGCACGACGGTCGCCCAATAGATCGGGGCTTGGTAGCGCCGGGCTCGAAGCTGGAAGAATAGGGCGATCAGGAAAACCGCGCCCATCACAAAGGAGGTCAGACTGAGCCCGAGATCCAGCCTGATCGACAACAGATCCGCGGCCGTTTCTCCTACCGTCGTCGACAAGATCTTGATCGCCCAGAAGATCAAAGTCACCTCCGGCACTTTGTTCAGAAACAAGGATTCGGAGTTGTGTGAAGAAGATCTCATGTCGACCTCATCTATATTTATTCAACATCATCCGACCGAGAAGGTCGCCGGAATATTTGACTGACCCATGTGGATAATGACAATGATGGTAGCCGGTAAGATTTAGATGTAACTTAGGAGCGGTGTTTTTCAGCCAGCGTTGAAGTGGGGGTTGTCACGGGCCGAGCCTCACGAGGCGCCCAGTCAGGATGGAAGTCGCTAACGTGACTGGCTGCCACCTTGCTCCGTGCTCGACTGATCCGAAACATTGCCGAGGCTCGCGCGACGGGCTACCTCTAGCCCATGGCCGGCCGCTTTCCACCTTCGCGCATCGTCTGCCTCACCGAGGAGACGGTCGAGACCCTCTATCTGCTTGGCGAACAGGACCGCATCGTCGGCGTGTCCGGCTATGCGGTGCGCCCGCCACAGGTGCGACGCGAGAAGCCGCGCGTCTCCGCCTTCACCTCGGCCGATATCCCCAAGATCCTCGCGCTCGAGCCGGATCTGGTGCTCACGTTTTCGGATCTTCAGGCCGAGATCGCGATGAGTTTGGTGAAGGCAGGCATCGAAGTCCACGCCTTCAACCAGCGCGATATCGCCGGCATCCTGTCCATGATCCGCACGGTCGGCGCCCTGGTGGGCGCTCTCGAGAAGGCCGAGGCGCTGGCGCTGAGCTACGAGAAGCGGCTTGGCGATATCGCCTCCCGGGTGCGGGGGCCTCGACCGAGGATCTATTTCGAGGAATGGGACGAACCGATGATCAGCGGCATCGGCTGGGTGTCCGAGCTGATCCGCATCGCCGGGGGCGATGATGTGTTTCCGCACAAGGCGCGAGAGAAGGCGGCGGCTGACCGGATCGTCACGTCCGATGAGGTCATTGCCGCTGCGCCGGATGTGATCCTCGCCTCGTGGTGCGGCAAGAAGGTTGTGCCTGCCAGGATCAGCGGCCGGCCTGAGTGGGAGCGCATTCCCGCCGTGCGCGAAGGGCGAATCGTGGAGATCAAGTCGCCGCTGATCCTGCAGCCCGGGCCTGCCGCTCTGACGGATGGTCTCGACGCGATTCTGCAGACGCTTTGGCCGTGATCCGAGGGCTCACTCGAGGACTTGCAATGGCTGACCTGAGACCGTGAAGAGCCGAATTCGCGGCGTGTTCTGGAGATGGCCCTTGCAAAGGGCCGGCCGCTGGCGAGCGGCCGGCATCAAGGGTCAGGCGGCAACCCGGTTTGGAACCATCAGCTTCTCAGCGAAGGCGCCGAACACCAGGGCCAGTGTCGACCACATGATGATCTGCGCGCCCATGGACGCAACACGGAATTTCCACAGGATGACCGCCGGGAAGGCCTCCGGCACCTCGTCAATCACGGGCATCAGCAAGGCGGCGATCACCACGACGGCCAGATAGCATGCGGCGACGATGAGCGTGGCATTCCAATTGCCCCAGCGCCCGACCAGCGCCTTGCGCATGTTGGCCGCCAGAATCATGGTGCCGAGCGAAATCGCGATCATCAGGAAATAGAGGGCGGTGCGCATGCCGATGGTGTCCGGATTGCCTACGGAGGGCGGATTGGCCGGATATTTCAGGTTCGGCACAAGATAGATCGCTATGAAACCAGTCAAGGCTACCAGAACTGCCGCGACACGGGGCGAACTCGTCGCCTCCAGCCGTCCGAACACGAAGGCGAATGCCAGGGCGAAGAGGCCGCCAAAAGCGATGTTGTACGCCATCACGCCCGTCAGCAGGCCCCAGCTTGCCTGCATGGGCCGGCTGACGAGTTCCGGCTCATCCGCCGGCATCGGCATGCCCTTTGCCATTTCAGCCTTGGCCTTGGCTTCGTCCATCTGGGTTTCGAAGGCGATCGCGCGGTCGACCTGGGGTTCCCCATAGATTTTCAGGAAGCCAAAGCACAACAGACCCGCGAGGATGCCGACCAGCATCCCCCGGACGAGGAGATCTCTAACCATTTTGGCGGTGCTTTCTTCTCAGTGGCAGGGGAAGCCAAGAAGATGGCGGCCGTCATGCACCCATTCGTGCACATACATGCCTTGAATGATCGAGGTGGCTCCCTCTTCGGCACCCACGAAGTAGATGGCGATCAGGCACAGAAGGCCGGCAAAAATCGCCCAGGGAATGACGTCGCGAAGGGGAATGGCAATTGGCGCCGCGATCGGCGCTGCAGTTGAACTGATCAAGGGAGTCTCCTCGGATTTCGCGTCCAGGTATGAGTCATGCGTAGTCACGAAGAGGGTCTGACTCTCGATTGGCAAGAAGCCCAGCCGAATACAGTGGCGCGACCGTTCCGGGTTTTCACCGGCTTCCTCGAACATGACGATGCCATGTAGTTATACTGACGAGGCAGGGGTGCAACAATCAACTCATGAGGGATAGTATTAGCGTACGCAACCATGGAGGGCGTCGCTCATCAGTTTTGACGACGGCCTCCACGCTATCGGGGCAGCCGTTTCCCATTGCGGAGATCCGGCGGGCGTGTTGCAGGCCTTGCCTGCCTGAGGGCAGGGCGAGACCGAAGAGCGGGAATCTTCAAGCCAGGATATTCACCGCCCGCGCCGCGACCAGGGCGACAGTCAGCAGCGAAATCATGGCTTCCGCCATCATCAGGATCTTCGCGCGTGCGGTGAGCGGCAGCGTGTCGGTGGGGGAGAAGGCGGTGGCATTGGTAAAGGCAAGGAAGAGATAATCCACGAAGCCCGGAAGCCAGTCGCTGATGCCCCGATCGTTTATCGTCATCTGCGGAAACAGGAAGTCGGAATGGGCGCGGTCGACGAGACCGCACGTCGGAGGTCCACCGCGGTCGGTGCTCCAGAACCACAAGGCGAAGATGATGACATTCGTCACCCAGATATTGAGGGCGTCGACCAGCAGCGTGGTGCCGTTGTTTCCGGCGTGCCCTTCGAGCAAGGCCTGAACCAGTTCGATCAGTGCCCCGCAATTCATCACGCTGATCAGCCCGGTCAGGCCAAGAGCGGCCCAGCGGATCAAGCCGCGGAAGCGCGCGATTGCCTGCCAGTGATGGTCCGCGACCGCATCACGCACGGCCGACTGCGTCCAGGCGGTGGCGATGGAGAGGGGCACCAGCAGGATGGCCTCCAGGCCTGGCGCAAGCCAGCGCGGCCCGAAGGAGATGTCGTTGATGACAAGCAACTGGAGGCAGATGATGATAAGGACGGCGCCACGCGCCAGCCAGAAATCCAGTGCCCGGTGATGAAAGACGATATGGCGATCACGCATACTGTTTGTCAGCCGTTGAAGAACGGGGAACGAAACCCGGCGGGGCAGGGCGGTTACTGCGGGTTCTCGAGACTGAAGGTTTCGGTCTGCTCGTCATAAGCGAACAGCTCGCCATAGCGCGCCCAGGAAACGATCGTGTTCATCGTTTCGTCCGCATAGGACTCGCTCATGTAGTCCTCCAGCTCGTTGCGGAACCGCGCCGCTGGCGCCGTGTGACTTGGGCGCTCGTCGAGCACGCGACGGATCAGGCCCATGACCGGGACGTAGGCCAGCAGATGTTCGGCAAAGAGCTTCTTGCGTGCGTCGGTATCGAGGTTGGCAAATCTCTTGCCCGCATCGGTGAGCACGATGTCGCCTTCGCTGAGCTGGGCGAAGCGCAGCAATTGCAGGGCTTCGCCAAGGTGGAAGAGTTCGTCGGCTTCAAGCTGCAGCGTACCGGCGAGCACCGGCAGGTCAGCTCGGCCATTATAGGGCGCCCCGGCCAGCGCCTCGATAAGACCGGCAAGGATATTGGTGGAGATCGGTTCCAGCACCATGCCCATTCCGGTGCCGGGAATGCCTTCCAGCGACGGCGCACGTGGCTCCGCGCGCTGAGTCATCAAGGCGTAGATGCTGTCGACCAATTGCCGGAACATGGGATCGAGGCGGTTGCGCGGATGGGGCAGGTTCACCTTCAATTCCTGCGCCACACGGCCGGGATTGGAGGAGAACACCAGGATGCGGTCGCACATCAGCACGGCCTCCTCGATATTGTGGGTGACGATCAGCACCGACTTCATCGGCAACCGGCCTTCCATCCACAGGTCGATCATGTCGGTGCGCAGCGTCTCGGCGGTGAGCACGTCGAGGGCCGAGAAGGGTTCGTCCATGAGGAGGAGGTCGGGATGGACGACCAGGGCGCGGGCAAAGCCCACGCGCTGGCGCATGCCGCCCGAGAGTTCGCGGGGGAAAGCGTTCTCGAAGCCGTCGAGGCCGATGAGGTCGATCGCGGCGAGGGCAAGCTTGCGCCGTTCGGCCCGGTCCACGCCCTTGGCCTCCAGGCCGAGCTCGACATTCTGCAGCACGGTGAGCCACGGAAACAGGGCGAAGGACTGGAAGACCATGGACACGCCAAGCGGCGGTCCCTGAATAGGAGCACCCCGGCACTGCGCCTGGCCGGAAGAGGGGGAGATCAGGCCGGCAATGATGCGCAGCAGGGTGGACTTGCCGGAGCCCGAGCGACCGAGCAGGCCGACGATTTCGCCCTCCCGGATGGTCAGGTCGACATTCTCGAGAACGACGACATCCTTGCCGCTCGGCTTGGGAAAGGAGCGGCCGACCTGCCGGATGTCGATGAGCGGGGCCTTCACAATTTGATCAAGCATGGAAAGATCCTCCGGAATGCGGAAATGCGGTCAGCCCAGGCGCAGGCGCCGTTCGCCGAAGGCATAGAGCTGACGCCAGAACAGGCGATTGAAGAGCGTGACGAAGGCGCACATCACGACGAAACCGAGCACCACGCGCGGGAAATCACCGGCGGTGGTGGCATTGGCGATGTAGGAGCCAAGGCCGGGCGTGGTGAGCTGCGTACTGCCCCAGCTTGCTACCTCGGCGACGATGCTGGCGTTCCAGGAGCCGCCGGAGGCCGTGATGGCGCCGGTGACGTAATAGGGGAAGATGCCGGGCAGGATCACCTTCAGCCACCAGCGCCAGCCGGTGATATGGAAGCTGCGGGCCGCCTCCTTGAGATCGCCCGGGAAGGCGCTGGCGCCGGCGATCACATTGAACAGGATGTACCACTGCGTGCCCAGGATCATCAGCGGGCTGAGCCAGATATCGGCGTTAAGGCCGAAATGCACGATCAGGACGACGAACACCGGGAAGGCGATGTTGGCGGGGAAGGCAGCAAGGAACTGGGCAAGAGGCTGGATTTTCTCGGCAAGCGCCGGGCGAAGCCCGATCCACACGCCGACAGGCACCCAGATCAAGGTGGCGATCGCCATCAGGACGATGACCCGCAGTAGCGTGATGAAGCCGTCGATCACGGCCGTGGTTACATCCGGCCAGCCGATGCTCGCCCGCAGATAGTCGATGCTGACATAGGCGGCCCAGGCCGCGCCCGCGGCAATGACCGCAAACCAGATCCAGTCTATGGCGCGCGAGGCGGAAGCATTGTTCCTCTCGGAGCCGAGTTTCGGCCATTCTGGCAGCCGGACCGTCCATATCAATCGCGCAAGCCACTGGAATGGCGCGGCCAGGATCTGTGTGATGCGGGCGCGGCGAAAGAGATCGAGCATCCACGAGGTGGGCTCGATGCCCGAGGCGGTGGTCTCGAAGCGGAACTTGTCGGCCCAGGCAACCAGCGGACGGAAGAGCAACTGATCATACAGGATGATCACCACAAGCATGGCGATGACGGCGTAGAGGACCGCCCAGATATCCTGCTGCTTGATGGCAAGCGCCACATAGGAGCCGATGCCGGGCAGCGTCATCGTGGTGTCGCCGACCGTGATCGCCTCGGAAGCCACCACGAAGAACCAGCCGCCGGACATCGACATCATGGTGTTCCACACGAGGCCCGGCATGGCAAAGGGCACGTCCAGCCGCCAGAAACGCTGCCAGCCGCTGAGGTGGAAGCTTTTCGTTGCTTCCTCCAGATCCTTGGGCTGGTTGCGCATCGACTGGTACATGCTGAAGGTCATGTTCCAGGCCTGACTGGTGAAGATGGCGAACACCGAGGCGAATTCCGCGCCGAGCACGCTGCCGGGGAAGAGATTGAGGAAGAAGGTCACCGTGAAGGTGAGGAACCCGAGGATCGGCACCGACTGCAGGATGTCGAGGATCGGGATCAGCACCATTTCGGCCCGCCGGCTCTTGGCGGCGAGGGCGGCATAGATGAAAGTGAAGATCAGCGAGAACACGATCGCCAGCAGCATGCGCAGCATGGTCCTGACGGCATATAGAGGCAGGTTGACGGGATCGAGCGAGAGCGGTGTCGTGTCGAGTGTCGAGAGCGGCGCGGTGGTGACGTGAGCGCCATAGGCCACGAGGACAATGGCCCCGACGATGAGCAGGAGTGCCATCAGGTCCCACAGGCTTGGCAGGATGGAGCGCCGGATGGCGAGCGGGGCAAATTTCTGGGATGACATGATAGGCCTCGTTTCGCGCTAGCCGGGATATTGGGTCGAGCGTTGCAACAGCCGGAAGGGCAAGAAGGCGCATCGCCGATCTCGGTCCCGCGTATCTTTGCGCTCAGGCAGTACTCGCACATCCATAGGTGGGATCAAGGAAGTACGGTTGCGAACATCTGCCGAGAACGAAAACATAGGTCACCTCAACGGCGGGCCGCTTGGAGCGCCGCGGGCGAGCCCGTTCACCTCATCTCGCCGGACGCTCGTTGCGGCGCGCTTTCTCGATCAGGGGTTTCGGGCATGGCTCTCGTTTCCGTTGGAAGACGCGGTGGTTCGAAGCCACTGGCAGGAGATGCTATAGAACCGGTCGTGCCGACCGGCCAGCATGCGTGCGGAAAGGGGACACATCCATCGGAATAGCGAGCCTATACGCAGGTATATCCGGAGCCTCCGTGATTACCGATTATCTCGCGTACTGCTGCAACAGATGGCCACAAGCCCTTAACAATACGCCTATCTTGCCGATCGTCAGTGCCGTCTCAACATGCGGCACTTCAAGGCAGATAATCGCGAGGTCATGTCACTGCCTTGAACAGCCACTGAGACAGGCGAAGAACCAACCGTGCCTCGACGATCAGGCCAAGGCGCCGCAGCGACAAGGCGAACCGGAGCAGTTGCAGCGAGCCGGTATGGATGAATCTCCGAATAAGAGGATGCAGGCGGGAGCCCCTTCGCAGGAGGCCAATACCGGCGATTGGGCGGCGACTGTGGTTCGGTCGGATGGGCGAAAAGGATGACATAGGGGCGCAGGCCTTGCGCCAAGACCAGGCGCTCGCAATATCCTTCATTATCTGTCCATGCGCTTTCCTTGCCGCAAGAAATTCGAACGATAGTTTGGTATACGAAAGTATATCGGCTCTATACTCGGCATTATTATAGGCAGACCGGGTGTTCTGGTAGGCAGCAATCATGCCGGTTCAGGACCTGGCTGAAACCGCCGCCGGGAGCCGGGAACATCGGATGCGGCATGGGGCGTGGATCGACGTGATGAGCAGCAGTGGGCGAAACGCCATGTTTACAGGACATCATGCCCGGCCCGGGCTTCGGGCTGCGATGATCTTGATTTTGCTGGGCTGCGTGTTCGTTGCCGATACGGTTACCGACTACGAGATCGCCTTCGCGGTGTTCTATATCGTGGTCATCCTCCTTGCGATCGGCTTCCTGTCGACGCGCGGCGTCATCGTGCTTGCCGGCGTCTGCGTGGCCCTGACGGTCCTCAGTCTTTTCCTTACCAGGCGCGGCATGTTTGAGGCGGGCCTGCTGAATTGCGGGATCAGCGTGGCCGCCATCGGCATCACCACCTATCTCGTTCTGCAGACGGTGGCCGCCCAGGCCTCGGCCTTCGAGGCGCAGACACAACTGGCTCGCGTGGCGCGCCTGACGAGCCTGGGAGCGCTGACGGCATCGATCGCCCATGAGGTCAACCAGCCCCTGGCCGCCATCGTCACGAGCGGCGATGCCTGCCGGCGCTGGCTCGACCGCGAACCGCCAAATCTGGAAAAGGCCCGCCAGGCCGCCGACCGCATCATCAACGACGCGAACCGCGCGAGCGACGTCATCATACGTGTGCGCGGCCTGGCCCGAAGCGAACTGCCTCACCGGGAGGCGCTCGACTTCAATGATGTGATCAAGGAGAGTCTGGCGCAGGCGCAGGCGGAAATCGAGCGCAACAGCATCTCGATACGCCTAAGGCTGGCCGACGGCCTGCCGCCGATCCTTGCTGATCGGATCCAGGTCCAGCAGGTCATCGGGAATTTGCTGCTCAATGCGATGGAGGCGATGCATGACATGCCGACCTTCAAGCGTGAACTGGAGGTCGCGTCCTTTATTGACAATGCCGGAATGGCAACCATCACGGTTGCCGATTCCGGCATCGGCATCAAGCCGGCCGAACTTGAGCGTCTCTTCGATGCCTTCTGGACTACAAAGGAGGGAGGCATGGGCATTGGGTTGTCGATCAGCCGTACGATCATCGAAGCCCATGGAGGCAGCATTTCGGTGTCCTCCAAACCTCGCATGGGTGCTACCTTCCGCGTCAGCCTACCCGTTGCCGGAGCAAACGCATGGTGACGTCCACTCGGGCAAGACCGGAAGCAAGCGGGGCTGTGGTTTATGTCATCGACGACGATGAATCCGTGCGCCGCGCGCTGGAGGATTTGCTCGCGTCGGTCGATCTGGCCGTGCGCTCCTTCGGATCGACACAGGCTTTCCTGGAACATGGCGTCTCCGAAACCCCGGCGTGTGTGGTCCTCGACATCAGGATGCCGGGCCAGAGCGGCCTGGATTTCCAGCAACAGATGGCTGCGCTCAGCATGCGCATTCCCGTCATCTTCATCACCGGCCATGGCGACATCGAAATGTCGGTGCGCGCGATGAAGGCAGGGGCGATCGAATTCCTGACCAAGCCCTTCCGCGACCAGGATCTGCTGGATGCCATTCAGCAGGGGATCAAGAGAGACATGCAGAGGCGAGCGGAAGACGATGTCGCAGCCAGACTCAGGGGGCGCTGGGAAACGCTGACGCCGGGGGAGCGCGACGTCATGGGATTGGTGGTGCGGGGATTGCTGAACAAGCAGATCGCTGCCGATCTCGGCGTCAGCGAAATCACGGTCAAGGTGAGGCGAGGCCAGATCATGCGCAAGATGCAGGCCGGTTCCGTTGCCGACCTGGTCAGGATCTGGGACCGGCTGGACATATCGACGCTATGAGACTGCGAGGAGCCCGACATGAAGCCAGACGGCCTGATGACCCTGCGAAGTTCACATGGTCCCGCGGAGACGAAGGACCGGCTTGTCGAGGCTGTCACCCGGAGCGGGATGGCGGTGCTTGCACGGATCGATCACGCTGGCGCCGCCCAGAAGGTCGGTCTTGATCTGCGGCCCACGGAAGTGCTGATCTTCGGCAATCCGAAGGCCGGAACACCACTGATGCAAGAGGTCCAGACCATGGGCATCGACCTGCCGCTGAAGGCGCTGGTGTGGCAGGATGAAGCGGGCGCAACCTGGCTTTCCTACAACGATCCAAGCTGGTTGGCTGCTCGTCACGGCCTTGGTTCGCGGAAGGACAAGGTATTGGAAATGATGAGTACCGCCTTGGAGAATTGTGCGCGGCAAGCGACAGGAAGCACCTGAGATTGCAGGCGGGAGTTGCTGACCTGGCTTTCAGCTTCCGCCTTTCGGGTGCAACGGCCGACGAGGGGACGCCGCGGCCAAGCCGGTGATTTGCCCTCAAAGGACCGTAAGGTTACTCTCGCGAGCGTTCCAGCAATGCATTCGACAAAGCTTTGATCCGCATGGGAAATGCTCTTCGCCTCGATGTTCGTGGCCTCGCCCGGCTTCCCCTGGCGATGCTTCTGGGTGCCTGTATCCTGGCAGGATTGACCCTGTACTGGGGGGCCGGCGACATAATGAGAGCGGTCGGAGCCGCGGGTTGGGGTGTCGGACTGATCGTCATCGCACGGTATATCCAGGTGCTGGCCTCGGGTGTGGCGTGGCGTGCCGTGCTGGAGGCTTCTATCGCCTGGTGGGTCTGTCCCATCCTTCGCTGGGTTCGCGAGGCTATCAACGTTCTCCTGCCCGTCGCACAGGTTGGCGGCGACATTGTCGGTGCGCGCCTCCTGTCGAGACGCGGCGTCAAGGCCTCCGTGGCGACGGCCAGCGTACTCGCAGATCTCCTGGTGCAAGTTGGCACCCAGCTGGTCTTCTCTCTGCTCGGCCTCTTCCTGTTCTGGTCGAAGTCCAGCGATGCACGGCTGGTGCTGTGGCTGGCCGGGGGGGTCGGGCTGCTTGCCATCGGTGTCGCAGGATTTCTTGCGGTCCAGCGCTGGGGTGGTATCGCCTGGATCGAAGAACGCATCGGCGGCTTGGTGGGGCGGAACGGCTGGACCATGCCGGGTGGAATTGCGGGCCTGTCCAGCAGTCTCCGGGAAATACATGCCGCCCCGGGGCGCCTCGCCCTGGCGGCGACGATTCACATGGCAATCTGGATCTTCGGCGCCAGCGAAGTCTGGATTGCGTGCCGGTTCATAGGACATCCGGTCGACTTCAGCGCCGCCCTTGTCATCGAGAGCCTGTCGCATGCGGCAAGGGCGGTGTTCTTCGTGATTCCGGGCGGCCTCGGCATTCAGGAAGGCGCTATTGTCGCGCTCGCCGCTACATATGGTCTCTCTCCTCAGACCGCCGTCGCTATTGGCTTGTTAAAGCGCATACCTGACATCATACTCGGAATTACAGGTCTGGCGATCTGGCAAGGCATCGAGCTTGGCTGGCTTCGGGCAGGGCGGGCGTAAGTATCAGAGTGTGTGGCCCTCGCAATGTATATTCTGGGTCAGATTATCGGCGTTCTGGCAGCTCTCGGCTGTCTTTATTGGCTGTTGGCAGCCTGGCTGGTGGGACGTTTTGGTTCGAGGACCAATGCGGCGGCGCACCTTTCGAGCCCTTTGGTGACGATTCTCAAGCCTCTCCACGGCGCGGAACCGCTTCTTGCCGCGAACCTGTTTTCGTTTGCGCAACAGGATTACGCCGGGCCGATCCAGATCATCTTCGGCGTCCAAAGCTTGGCCGATGCTGCCATTCCTGATGTCAGAGCCCTGATCGATGCCTTGCCCGGGCAGGATCTCAGCCTTGTGGTGAACCCCCAGCGGCACGGCAGCAATCCGAAGGTTTCCAACCTCATCAATATGATGCTCCAGGCGAAGGGCGAGGTCATCGTCCTCGCTGACAGCGACATCGTCGTCGAGCCCGACTATGTGAGGCGTGTCGTCGGCGAGCTCCAGACCCCTGGCGTCGGCGCCGTAAGCTGCGCCTATCGCGGTGGACGCCTGCGTACGACGTGGTCACGCTTCGCGGCCCTGGCGATCGACAGCCACTTTCTTCCCAACGTCGTGGTCGGGCTTGCGGGAAAGCTCGCGACCCCTTGCTTTGGCGCCACAATCGCGCTGCGCCGTGAAACGCTCGACAGGCTCGGAGGCTTCGAGACCTTTGCCGACACCCTCGCGGACGACTACGCGATCGGGCGCGGAGTCCGCCGACTGGGCCTGCAAGTCGCCGTTCCCGGCTTCCTCGTTACCCATATTTGCGCGGAGGGGACTTTTAGCGACCTCCTCAAGCATGAGATCCGCTGGGCCAAGACCATTGCCAATGTCGACAGGCCGGGATTCATCGGCACCGGGCTCACACATGTCATACCGCTGGCGCTGATTGCCTTCCTGCTGACGGGCAGAAGCGAGTGGAGCGGTATTCTCCTCGCAACGTCTCTGGCCTGCCGCTATTTGCTGCTATGGAGCGTCAAACGGCGTTTCGACATCAAGGAAGTGGCCCTCTGGCTTTTGGTGTTGAGAGACGGCCTGTCCTTCTTCGTCTATCTTGCCAGCTTCCTGCCCAGTGCCGTGCACTGGAAGGGGGAACGGTTCCTGGTCAAGACGGATGGTTCCATGATTGCACGACACGAAAGCGATTGACCATGCGCACTCTCTTTCTTCAGGCTCCTTCCTTCGATGGTTTCGACGGCGGAGCGGGTTCGCGATACCAGGCCCGGCGCGAGATTGCCTCTTTCTGGTATCCGACCTGGCTCGCCCAGCCAGCTGCCTTGGTCGAGAACAGCAAGCTCATCGACGCGCCGCCGCACCGCACCCCCTTGTCGGAGATAACCGCGCAGGCGCGCGATTTTGATCTCGCGGTGCTGCATACTTCGACGCCTTCGTTCAAGTCGGACGTGAAGACGATCGAAGCTCTAAAGGCGGCCAATCCCACTCTCAAGGCAGGGCTGATCGGCGCGAAAGTGGCCGTCGATGCCGCCGGGAGCCTTGCCGCGGCGCCCGCTGTGGATTTCGTGGCGCGCAATGAGTTCGACTTCACCATCAAGGACGTTGCCGACGGCATGGACTGGAAGTCCATTCGCGGCCTGTCCTATCGAGAAGCCTCGGGCGATATCGTCCATACGCCGGATCGGCCGATGATCGAGCAGATGGACTCGCTGCCCTTCGTGACGCCGATCTACAAGCGCGACCTGACGATCCGGAACTATTTCATTGGCTATCTCAAGCATCCCTATATTTCGCTCTACACCGGTCGCGGCTGCAAATCGCGCTGCACCTTTTGCCTGTGGCCCCAGACTGTGGGCGGGCATCGCTATCGTACGCGCAGCGTCGGCCATGTGCTCGAGGAGATCGCCTGGAGCCAGAAGGCCTTTCCCGAGGTCAAGGAGTTCTTCTTCGACGACGACACCTTCACCGACGATCTGCCAAGGGCCATGGAGATCGCCAGGGGATTGGGCAAGCTCGGCGTAACCTGGTCGTGCAACGCCAAGGCCAATGTTCCGCGCGAAGCGCTCAAGGTGATGCGGGACAATGGCCTGAGGCTCCTTCTTGTCGGCTACGAGTCGGGGAACCAGCAGATCCTGTACAATATCAAGAAGGGCATGCGCATCGACGTGGCCGAACGCTTCACCAAGGATTGCCACGAACTCGGCATCACCATTCACGGCACCTTCATCATGGGCTTGCCGGGCGAGACCAGGCAGACCATCGAGGAGACCATCCAATTCGCCAAGCGCATCAATCCCCACACGATCCAGGTCTCGCTTGCCGCGCCATATCCGGGGACCTTCCTCTATAATCAGGCGATCGAGAACGGCTGGCTTGACGATGCCAATGCCGAACTGGTCGACGAACACGGCGTGCAGATTGCGCCGTTGCACTATCCGGGCCTCAGTCACACCGAAATCTTCGAGTCCGTCGAGACGTTCTACCGCCAGTTCTATTTCCGGGCGGGAAAGATCGCCTCGATCGTCGGAGAGATGGTCCGCAGTCCGGAAATGATGAAGCGGCGACTGAGGGAAGGGGTTGAGTTCTTTCACTTCCTGCGGGAGCGGCGTGACATTTCAAAAGGGACGGCATCCTGAACGCCGTCATAGTCACCGCCGACGACTTCGGCCTGTCGACGGAAGTGAACGAGGCTGTCGAGGAAGCGCACCGGAACGGCATTCTTACCTGCGCAAGCCTGATGGTCGGCGCGGCTGCCGCAGAAGGCGCTGTCGCCATCGCGCGGCGTTTGCCGACACTCAAGATCGGCCTGCACCTTGTCCTTGTCGAGGACGTGCCGATCCTGCCGGCCCAACGCATCCCGAGCCTGGTTGATTCAGCGGGCCGCTTTCGTCGCGATCTCGTGCGTGCCGGCACGGGGATGTTCGTGAGCCCGAAGACGAAGCGTCAGCTCGCCGCCGAGATCACCGCGCAGTTCGAGGCCTTCCGATCGACCGGCCTGGCTCTCGACCACGTCAATGCCCACAAGCATTACCATCTGCACCCGACAGTGGCGTCCTTGCTCTTCGCAATCGGGCCGCGATACGGCATGCGGGCCCTCAGGATTCCCTCCGAACCCGCAGCCGTCATCAGCGCGATAGAGCCTGCCGCCGCCACCGCAGCCCGAGCTGCGGTGGCGCTGTGGAGCAATCTGCTCGGCCGCCGAGCCCGCCGCAGGGACTTGCTTGTGCCCGATCAGGTCTTCGGCCTTGCCTGGTCGGGAGCCATGACGGGCGCGCGCCTGCGCGGGGTTCTCTCGCACGCGCCCGACGGCGTTACGGAAATATACACCCATCCAGCGACCACCGGCGGCTTTCCGGGGCATGCGCCTGGATATTCCTATGCCGAGGAGCTTGCCGGCCTGACCGCGCCTGAAACGCGCGACCTAGTCGAGAGGCTCGCATTGCGCCTATGCAGTTTCAGTGGCCTCGGCGCGGGAACTGCGGGACTAAGCTGATCGCCTCCATTGGGGCTTTGTGCCGGCGACGGTGTCCGGCCCTATCATTCCTTCAGTTCCGTGGGCGATGCGGTTTCTCCGCCAGACCCCTTTGGCGGGCGCGGTGGCCCCATCAATATCGGCTGGAAGAACACTGCCGCCATCAGCGTGCAGGCCAGGGAAAGAGCCAGAAGCTCTCCCATGCTCGACGTGCCGGGATGATGCGAAAACCACAGACTCCCGAAAGCGGCGGCCGTCGTGGCGGCGCTGAACAGCACCGCGCGCGTCAGGCTCGAGGCCAGGAGACTGCGCTCGCCGGAGCGCCAGGCCATGACGAAATAGACCTTGAAGGCCACGCCGACGCCCAGCAGCAGCGGCAGCGCGATGATATTGGCAAAGTTGAGCGGCAGATCGAGCAGGACCGTCAGTTCCATCGCCACGACGCCGGCCAGGAGCAAGGGGATCAGCGTCACAAGCACGTCGGTGGTGCGCTTCAACACCACGAAGAGCAGGATGGTGATGCTGACCAGAGCCAGCGCTCCCGCCTGAATGAACGCGTTGACGACCGTCTCGCTGGCATCCTGGATCGTGACCGGATAGCCGGTCGCATCGGGAGCGACGCCGCGCACGGCCTGGGCAAATTTCCGCAGGGCGAGGTTGTCGTTCGTGTCGCCTCGAGCGAACACCTGAACCGCGGCACGCCCATCGGATGTGGTCCAGTCGCTCTTCAACTCAGGGGGCAGATTGTCCAGCGTCACTTTCGATGCCTGCAGGCCGTCGCGCAACCTGGCCAGAAGGCCGGGAAAGCCGCTGAACAGCGCCTGCTGTGCTTGCGCGCGTGTGCCGGCTGGTGCATCCGCCAGCCGCGTCAGCTGATCGGCGAGCTGCGCAATCGCCTTGTCCTGCTGGCCCAACCCGTTCAAGACCATCGCCGCCTGGCGCAGTGAAGACACCGTCTCGGCATCGGGAGTCTCGCCTTTCGATGGCGGGATCGCGAAAACCGGTTCGAGAGCAGCCCGAGCCCCGGCTATCGCGTCGAGTTTCGCAGCCTGGTCATCGGGAATGAACGAGGCGAGCGTTACGGTTCGTCCGACCTCCGGCACCTTGTCGAGCGCATCCGCTGTGCTTTGGGCGGCCTGAAGCGAGGGCCGCAGAATGTGGATCGTTGCAGGGCTGGTATCGGGATCGCGCGTCAGGTCGATGAATGTCGCGACCGATTCGACAGCCGGGCTGCGCAGATGGATCGGATTGAAGTCGAAGCGGACGTGCCAGAGCAGCGGCAGCCCAGCCATGACCAGCAGCAGGGTGATGATCAGGATGGGGTAACGGTAGCGGGCGGTGAAGCGGTCGACGGGAGCAAGGAAGAGAAAGCCGACGGGTTCCGGTTCGCCGGGCGGGCGTAGGATACGGATGAGGGCGGGCAGCAAGGTGATGCTGCTGATGAAGGCCACGATCATGCCCGTGCCGGCGATCAAGCCCAGTTCCGAGAGGCCGCGGTAGGACGTCGGGAGGAAGGAATAGAAGCCGGCAGCCACCGCGACCGCTGCCAGGGCAAGGGGACGGCCCGCCTTGAGCGCCGACCGGTCCAGCGCCTCCGTCAAATCGTCAACCTGATGTCTTTTATCGCGATATCGGACGCTGAATTGGATGCCGAAATCGACACCTAGTCCGACGAAGAGGACGGCGAAGGCCACCGAGATCAGATTGAAGGCGCCGACCATCAGCAGGCCGAGTGCGGCGGTGATGGCCAGGCCAACCACAAGGCTGATGACCACGGCCAGGATGAGACGGCCCGATCGCAGGGCCAACCAGAGGATAATCAGCACGGCGAGGGCCGTGAGTGCGCCGTTCAGGCCGGCTCCTTCGGCCAGCGTATTGAACTCCTCGTCGGCCATCGGCACGTCGCCGGTCAGCCGCACGCGGACACCATGCTCCGGTGTCAGCCCAAGGTCTCTTGCCGCCGACCTTATGGCATCGGCAGCAAGATGCCCGGGCTGGAGATCGGCGAAATCGAGCACAGGGTTGACGAGCAGCAATCGGCGCGTTCCGCGCTTGTCTCCCTCGCCGCCGGTCAGGCTATTCCAATCGAGGGCTGACGGCTTGCCGGCAAGAACACTTCCCAATGTATTCGAGATCGACGCCAACGCGTTCCTGTCGATGGCGTCCGGTGGAATCTGGCCTGCTGCCAGTCCGCTGCCCAGCCCCGTCAGGGTCTGCCCCAGGCCCGCGAGATTGGGATTGGCGGCGAGGGGGCCGAGCAGGGGAGCGGCCTGCTGGATCTGGCCTGCCATGCGCTGGACCTCATTGGTCGGCAGATACAGCAGGCCGTTGCGAGAAAAGAAAGGGCCGGCTCCCGTCTGGCGAACCAGCTTGATCGCCTGCGGCGTGGATTGCAGCTTGGCGAACAGTGATTCTGCGGCGGAGTCGGCTTGATCCGGGGTCGCGGCGTCGATCACCACCACGACTCCGGTGTCGAGATTCGGAAAGGCGGCATTGAAAGCCGCCTCGTATCGGCGCCAGGCCACGTCGGGGGAGATCAGTTCGCTGGAGTTGGTGTTGATGGCAAAATGCGTTGCGGCATAGGCTGCCGCGGCCATCCCGAGGAGAAAGGCCAGAGTCAGGACGCGATAAGCGTGATGCGTGCAGGCATGGACGATGCGAAGAATTAACGTTTCGACCATCGTACCTGCTCCTCGCGGCCTCGACTGCACAACAACTTCTAATGCCTAGTGCCCCGGCCTTCCACAAGCTAGCTTCCAGTTTGGAATTGCCTGCGCCAACCACAGCGGGAGCCAGCGAGGGTTGCGAAATGGAGGCGTTTTAAGTTGGACTGTTTGACGTCGCGTTGTTAGTCTGGTTGGTGCAATTGGATGATAGGCCGTTGTCGATGAAGGTAATTCTCGCTACGCCTCGCGGTTTTTGTGCTGGCGTTGTCAGGGCCATTGATATCGTGGAACTGGCGCTAAAGAGGCATGGAGCGCCTGTCTATGTGCGGCACGAGATCGTGCACAATCGCCATGTTGTCGAAAGCCTGGAAGCCAAGGGGGCCCGCTTCGTCGAAAGCCTGGATGAGATACCGCCCGGTGCGATGACGATCTTCAGCGCTCATGGCGTGGCGCAGGCCGTCGAGGACGAAGCGCGCAGCCGGGGCCTTCCCGTTCTCGACGCCACCTGTCCCCTCGTGGCGAAAGTGCACAACCAGGGGCGGCGCTATCGGGCGCAGGGCCGCGAAATCATCCTGATCGGCCATGCCGGACATCCCGAGGTTGAAGGAACACTGGGCCGTATCGAAGGCCCTGTTCATCTCGTGCAAACGGTCGCCGATGTCGCGGCACTGCCGCTTTCCGACGATGTGCCGGTAGCCTATGTGACCCAGACGACGCTCAGCCTCGACGATACGCGTCAGATCATCGCGGCCCTGAAACAGCGCTTCAGCGACCTCGAAGGTCCTGATACCAATGATATCTGCTATGCGACGCAAAATCGTCAGCGAGCCGTTCGCGAGCTGGCGCAGATGGTAGATTTGGTCCTGGTCGTCGGATCCAAAAACAGTTCAAATTCGAATCGCTTGCGTGAGATTGGCGCGGAATCCGGCGTTCCGAGCTATCTTATCGCCGACGAAACCAAGATCGAGCGCGAATGGCTCGGCAATGTCCGCACTGTCGGCATCACTGCAGGAGCTTCGGCGCCTGAGGTACTGATCGAGCGAGTCATCGATCGGCTGGCCGAGTGGGACGATCTGGACGTCTCGACCATGTCAGGTCGGGAAGAACATATTCATTTCAAGCTGCCGGCCGACCTTGTCGAAAGCTAAGTGGCGATCTGTTTCTCGAAGGATCATGTTGTATGGGTATTCCGTTCAACCAGATGGCCCGTATTGGTGGCTACATCCTCAAGAATGAGGTGATGCGGGTGAAGCGCTACCCGCTGGTCCTCATGCTGGAGCCGCTGTTTCGCTGCAACCTTGCCTGTGCGGGCTGTGGCAAGATCGATTATCCAGCCCCCATCCTCAATCAGCGCCTCTCGGTGGAGGAATGTCTGGGCGCCGCTGAGGAGTGCCCCGCTCCGGTCGTGGTGATTGCCGGCGGCGAGCCTTTGCTCCATCGCGAGCTGCCCGAAATCGTCGAGGCTCTGCTCGCCAGGGGAAAGTTCGTTACCGTATGCACGAACGCGCTTCTCATGGAAAAGAAGCTGGGTCAGTACAAGCCGCACAAAAACTTCAACTGGTCGGTGCATCTCGACGGCGACAAACAGATGCACGACAAATCCGTGTGCCAGACGGGCGTCTATGACAAGGCCGTTGCCGCCATCAAGGCGGGGAAGGCTGCAGGCTTTCGGGTCAACATCAACTGCACCCTGTTCAACGATGCGGATCCCGAAAACGTTGCCGGTTTCCTCGACACCCTCCGGCCGCTGGGAGTCGACGGCATCACGATTTCGCCCGGCTATGCCTATGAGCGGGCCCCTGACCAGCAGCATTTCCTCAATCGCACCACCACCAAGACGCTGTTTCGCGAGATCTTCAAGCGCGGACGCGGGGGCCGTAACTGGGATTTCTTCCAGTCGGCGCTCTTTCTCGATTTCCTCGCGGGCAACCAGACCTACCATTGCACGCCCTGGGGCAATCCCACGCGCACGGTTTTCGGTTGGCAGAAGCCTTGCTACCTGCTCGGTGAGGGCTATGCCAAGACCTTCAAGGAGTTGATGGACAGCACCGATTGGGACAGCTACGGCACCGGCAATTACGAAAAATGCGCCGATTGCATGGTGCATAGCGGCTTCGAGGCGACGGCCGTGAAGGATGCCGTGAAGCACCCGCTCAAGCTGCTCGCGCTCAGTCTCAAGGGGCCACGTACAGAGGGACCGATGGCCCCCGATATTCCGCTTCAGAACCAGCGGCCAGCCGAATACGCGTTTTCAAGGCATGTTCAGCACAAGCTAGAGGAAATAAGGGCAGGCAAGGCCGGGGCCGAGGTCGCGACAGACGCCGCCGAGTGACGCAAAGGCCTGTCTGGAGGCACGCGCGAGGCGCAGAAGGTCGGGAAGCTGGCCCGGGCTGCGCGCCAGGCTTGCCAGAATGCGCGGCAGATCAGGACGGCCGTCGTCATGAAGCGGTATCAAGGCCGCCGGGGGAAGGTCCGATCCGGCTCCGTCGGCGACGGCGCGGATGACCACGAAGGGCAAATCCATCGTCCCAGCCATGTCGGCGACGATGTGAGACTCCATATCCACGATCGAAGCGCCCGTCGTTGAGTGCAACTGCTGCCTGGCAAGGCGTGTCGCGACGGGTGCATCGCTGCCAGCCACTCCCGCCAACATGGCGCCGTCGCAGGCCTCCAACAATCGCTGCCGCCATCCGCTGTCCGTGTTCCAGCGGCGCCCCGGAACGGCAACCCAATCGGCCAACACGACTGTACCAGGCGCCAGGTCGGGGGCGAGACCGCCGGCAAGTCCGAAGGAAACGAGCCCAACGGTTCGGCCGGAGGTCAGGGCCGATGCCAGCCGCTGGCGAAGGAGACTGGCATTCGCCGCCCCGCAGACCGTCTTCCTGGCCACGGCGCGAATGATGCGTGCCTCGGCCGACATCCCGCATATCGCCGTCACGGAGCCCGCGGTGTCAGGCGGTGGCTTCACGTCGGGCGCCCCGTTCGGGGGTGCGCGCCGGAGGGGACCATGCCGGGCTGGTCACATGCCATGCAGCACCCTCGAACCATTACCATTCTGCAGATTGCGATAGCGTGCGACGGCCCAGAGCGGAAAGAATTTGCAGTAGCCGTGATAGCGCAGATAGAAGACGCGCGGAAAGCCGGTGCCGGTATAGCTGGCTTCCTTCCAGAAGCCGTCATCCATCTGGTGATCGAGAAGCCATTGGATTCCGCGCGCCACGCTGGGATGCCCCTGCTCCCCCACTGCTATCAGCCCCAGTACCGCCCACGCCGTCTGCGAGGCGATACTCTCGGCCGCCTGGTAGCCAGTATAGTCCAGCTGATAGCTGGCACAGTCTTCGCCCCAGCCGCCATCCTCGTTCTGGATCGAAACGAGCCAGTCTACGGCCTTGCGAATCTGCGGAGCCTGCGCCTCGACCGCCACCGCATTCAGGCCGCATAGGACCGACCAGGTGCCATAGATGTAATTGACGCCCCAGCGGCCATACCAGCTGCCGTCCTTCTCCTGCGTTCGCCACAGATAGCCGAGGGCCCCCCTGACGGATTGGCTGCTCTGCGCCGTTTCCCCGAGCTGCCCCAGCATCGACAGGCAACGCCCCGTAACGTCCGCGGTGGGAGGGTCAAGCAGGGCGCCGTGGTCCGAAAAGGGAATATGGTTCAGATATTCGTAGTCGTTATCGGCATCGAAGGCGCCCCAACCGCCATTGCGGCTCTGCAGCCCTTCGACCCACTCCCGTCCACGCGCGATAGCATCCGCGAAGTCGCGATGTCCTCTCGCATTCTGGGCCCGGTCCATCGCCATGACCACCACCGCGGTGTCGTCGAGATCGGGATAATGATCGTTATTGTATTGAAAGGCCCAGCCACCCGGCCTGAGACCCGGATGTCCCTCGGCCCAGTCGCCCACGACATCCAGAACCTGTCGAGGCTTCATCCAGGCGAGGCCCAGATCCGCTGCCTGACCGCCGGCTTCCTGGCTGTCATCCCCGCTGCTGGCTTCGAGGAGCGTATGGCACGCCAGCGCCGTGTCCCACACAGGCGATACGCAGGGCTGGCAATAGGCTTCGGTGTCCCTGACGACGAGAAGCTTGTCGATGGCCAACCGAGCTGTGGCGACCATCGGATCGTTGGCGTCATAACCCAGCGCGTGGAAGGCCATGACGGCATTGGCCATGGCGGGGTAGATCGCGCCGAGGCCGTCCTCTCCGTTCAGCCGCTCACGGATGAAGGCGACGGCCTTCGCCATCGCCCGCTCACGCGAGCGGCGCGGGAAGAAGGGATCGGCGGGACGCAGCACCCTGTCGATGGCGCCGAATATCTGCGCATAGGGAGCCTTCTGATGCGGTCCCTTGGGCCAGACCCGCACCTGGTCGGGCGGCGAGACGAAGAGTTCGCCGATGGCGACGCCGCGAGGGTTTTTCGCCGTGGGCTTGAGGGCCTGCAGGATCAGAAGCGGCACCAGCACGGTGCGGGCCCAATAGGAAATCTTGCTGAGATGGAAGGGAAACCAGCGTGGCAGCAACATGATCTCGACGGGCATGATCGGGACCGCACGCCAGGGCACCTGCTGGTAGAGCGCCAGCAGGATGCGGGTGAAGACGTTGCTGCGGGCGCCGCCGCCGTGCGCCAGGATTGCCTGCCGCGCTTTCTCCATGTGGGGGAGGGCCGGATCGTCGCCGATCATCTTGAGGGCGAAATAAGCCTTGACGCTTGCGCTGACGTCCAGTGCCCCGCCTTCGAAAAGGGGCCATCCCCCATGCGTGCCTTGGATGCGGCGCAGATAGGCGGCAATCTTTCCCTCCAGTTCGCGGTCGTCCGGTTCGGCCAGATAGTGGCGCAACAGGATATATTCGGCAGGTATCGTTGCATCGGCCTCGAGCTCGAAGAGCCAGTGCCCGTCAGGGCGCTGACGTGCTTTCAAAGCATCCCGGCCGCGGGCAACTGCCCGGTCGAGGATATCCAGTGAGGATTGGGCCGGCAGGCCTTGCTTGTCGGTCGCTGCGGTCATGTCGAGACAGATCCCTGAGAATAAGCAGCCATGGCGGACGGGTGCCCGGAATGCTGCCGCACCATATCCGCCGCGACGACTCCTGATCGGATGGCTCCCTCGATTGTCGCCGGCAAGCCGGTTGCCGTGTAGTCGCCGGCCAGCAGGATGTTGGACCATTTTGTCCTGGCAGGGGGCCGCCGCTTCTCTTCAGCCGGAAGGGCTGCGAATGTTGCTCGCCGCTCCTTCACGATCTGCCAGGATGGCATCGCAGCGTCCAATCCCGTAGCCGCCTGGATGTCCTGCCAGAGCTTGCTCGCGAGCTCCTCACGAGGCATGTCGAGAAGCCGGTCGGCCCCGCTCGTCGTGGTCGAGATATGGTCGGAAAAAGCAAAGATCCATTCGGCCTCCCCGCCGATTACGCCGAGGATCGGAGGAAGGCTGGTGGGCGGCGCGATCCTGAAGTGGCCGTTGACGATGGCGCAATGCTCGACCGGCACGGTGAGCCCCGGCAGAAGCTGGGAGGCGGCGAGGCCCGGCACAGCGAGAATGACATGATCGTCTGCCCCCAACGAGAGCCTGTCGTCCGCGAATATCAAGCAGTCGGCCCGGTCGGCATCGAAAGAGAGGGATCGTAATCGGCTTCCGAATTGCACTCTTGCTCCCAGGCCATTCAGAAAGGCCAGCGCCGGTTCGACGAACGCCGACGAGAGTCCGCCCCGTGCCGTCAGCGGGCGGCATGCATCGCCGCCGCGCGCCAAGGTTTGGCGGATCACCGCGCCGGCCAGCCTGGCGCTTGCCGAGGGCGGTTCGATATTGAGGGCCGCCAGCAGCAAGGGCCGCCATAGCCGGTCATAGATGAGGCCTCGACAGGAAAGGACGTCGCCGATGGTGGCGCCGTCCCGCGCGAATTGCAGGCGCAACAGGCCGAGATAGTCGGTCCAACGCGTTCCCGGTACGCGCCGGGTCTTGTCGAAGATCCACAAGGGCAAGCGGCCAGGACTGGGTTCGAGCCGCCAGCGCTCCCCATTTTCCAGGTCGACGAAGTCAAAGATGCTGCGGTCAGGGCCGCTCAGGCGATCCCTTGCGCCGATGCGCTGCAGATAGGCCAGAGCCGCCTGGTTGCCTGACAATATTAGGTGATTGCCATTGTCGATCGTGGTGTCCAGGGTCGGGTCCACATAGGAACGGCAGCGTCCCCCGGCTTGCGGCGCTGCCTCATGAAGGTGCACCGGCCAGCCTCGCTCGGCAAGCAAGGTCGCGGCCGACAGACCGGCAAGGCCGGCACCGATGATATGAACCGTGCCGCGCGCCATCAAAACAGGCCATGCCGAACGAGAAGACCGATCAGGGTCAGTCGGGCGAGCCTCACTCGTTCCCGTGGTGGCTGAAAGCCCCGATCTTCCAGGCGATCGAGCAGCCTCATATAGACCGCACCCATGAGACGTGGCGCGCGCGTCATCGAAGGGGGAATTCGCCGCCATATCAGGGCGGCCTGATCGAAGTGACCACGGGCCCGTGCAATCAGTAACTGACACGCCGTCGCAAGCGCGGGATGGGCCAGAACTTCACTCGTGACGCGTGTCTCGATGCCGGCTGTGCGAAGAGCTTCTTCCGGCAGATAGAGGCGGCCCAGTCCAGCATCCTCGTCAAGGTCGCGCAGGATATTGGTCAGTTGTAGAGCGCGGCCGAGATGGTGCGCCAATGCCGTGCTTTCCTGGCCGCGAATGCCAAAAATCCGATTGGAGAGCCGCCCCACGGCGCTCGCCACGCGATCGCAATAAAGATCCAGCGTACTCAAGCTTGGAGCGATGACATTGCCCTCGGCATCCATCGTCATGCCGTCGAGAAGGGCAGTGAAATCGTCCTTGTCCAATTGATAGCGGTCGACGACGGCCGCAACGCTCGCAAATCGGCCAGGAGCTCCGCCCGCATAAAGCGACTTGAGATCGTGACGCCAATTCTCGAGTTCGGCCAGACGCTGAGCCGAAGTGCCGCCCTCATCCGCGACATCGTCGATCCTGCGACAGACGTCGTAAATCGCGTACATCGCTTCCCGCTGCTGACGCGGCAGGATTCGCATCGCGGCGTAGAACGAGCTGCCCTTCGCGCGATTGGCCTGTATTGCTGGCTCTGCTACCGCGGTCATGTCGGCAGCCGGCGCCCTGGGACGCGATTTCGCCGGCCGAAACGCGTTCTTCCCACCAGAACGGCGATCATCGTGCCGAAAGCCCTGGCCTTGCCGATATGGACGCGCTGGCTCAGCGGATCGCGGTGCTTGAGCAACTGAACGAGCTGCACGGCAAGGCTGTGGATGACGCCGACCTCCAGGGACAATCGGCCGTCGCGAATATTCCAGGCGAAAGGATTGGCGTCGTCGAGCAGCCTCTCGGTGCGCGCTGCCAGGCCCGACAGACAGCGCAGCAGGGCAGGGGAGGCATGTCCTTGCCCGAGGTCCGAGACTTCAACGCCAGCGCTGCGCATGTCTTGCAGTGGGACATAGATCCGGTCGAGCGCCCGATAATCCTCGCCGCAATCCTGCAGGTGGTTGATGATCTGAAGCGCGGCGCACAGCGCATCGTTGACAGGCCAAAGAGCCTGGCTCTCCCCATGCACGTCGAGAACATAACGTCCGACAGGCATGGCGGAGAAGGAGCAATATTCCATCAGTGCGTCCCAGTCTTCATAGCGCAATTTCGTGACGTCGGTGCGGAATGCGTGGAGCAGATCGAGGGCATGACGCGGGCTGAGTCCATGGTCGGCGAGGACGGATCGCAGTTTGACGGCGGCAGGTTCGTGGTCGTCAACGCCCAACAGCCCCGCCTCGAGTTGGTCGAGAAGACCAAGTTTTTCAGCAGGCGCCAATTCGGGATGGTCGGCAACATCGTCTGCCGTGCGCACGAAATCATAAAATGCCATGATCGGCGGACGGTGCCGGTCGGCAATCAGCCAGGAGGCGACGGGAAAATTCTCGTCCCTCGAACCCTTGCCGGTCCTGGCAGAAGCGGCGCTGTCCATCATGCGCTCCTCGAAGCCTGGACTCGCCCCTTCCATAATCCACCACGTCCGAGTGCGTGCTGGATCGCCGAGTCCAGCGTAAAGGCCATGTAGCACAGAGCGATTATAGGCAGCAGCGGCGCCCAAAGCCATGAGGACGCATAGAAACGCAGTGTCGGAACATAGGCAAGCGTCATGGCGATCCATACGGCCGCCGCAACATAGCTGGCAGGCGCCGGCCCCAGCAAGGCGATTGCAGGCGGCGCGACATAGACGACAGCCATGCCCAGCACGGTCCCCAGCAACATCAGGGGCGAATAACGGAGCTGAGCGTAGGCGGAGCGGGCCACCATCCTGCGGATGTCATCGAAATGGTCGTAGATCCGAATGCTCTGCGCCCGGGAAGTCAAGCCGAGCCAGATCGAACCACCATGGCCCTTGAGCCGCGCAGCCAGGGCGCAGTCATCGATAAGGGCGCCACGGATCGAGCCGATGCCGCCGATTTCCCTCAGGGCGGTCCGGGCGACGAGGATGCAGCCGCCAGCGGCCGCTGCCGTCCCCGATTCGGGGCGTTGTACCCAGCGAAAGGGATAAAGCATCTGGAAGAAGAAGATGAAGGCTGGAATGAGCATTTTCTCGGCCAGGCTCTCGCATCGCAACCGAGCCATCAGCGACACGGCGACAAACTTGTCCTTTGTGGCGCGCATCACCATCGTTCGCAACGTATCGGGATCATAGGTAATGTCTGCATCGCTCAGCCAGTAGTAAGCCGGCTCCGTGGAGCCGGCTGCCTCGATGCCCTGATGGAGCGCCCAGAGCTTGCCTGTCCAGCCCGCGGGCAGGGGAGTTCCCGGCACGATCGTCAGGTCCGTGCCGCGACCTGTGCTCTGTGCCGCGGCGAGGGCTTCCACGGCGGTCATGTCGGTGCTGCTGTCATCGACCACCACGATGCGAAGGTGACCCGGATAGTCCTGCCCGAGCAGGGAGGTGACGGCCCGTGCTATGACTTCCGCCTCGTTACGGGCAGGGACCACGGCTACGACGCTCGGCCATTGGCTCGGCGAGACATCCACGACCGGTTCGTCGCGATCGGCTGCTCGCCAGAAACCGCCACGGGCGACGATCAGGTAGATCCAGATGGCTGCGCTCACAAGGGCCAGGACGATCATCGCAGGTATCCCGCCAACCGGAACCACGCGATCGCGTCGTTCAGCGCTTCGCTGTAGGGACGCGCACTGTAGCCCAGTTCTCGCTCCGCTTTGGCTGAGGTGTAATACATCTTGTGGCGGGACATTCTGAGCGCATCGAGGCTGACGAAGGGCTCGCGGCCCGTCACCCGGGCGACCGCCTCGGCCGCGACGGCGATGGGAACGACGGCGCTGCGCGGCAGGCGAATGCGCGGTGGCTGCCTGCCGACGATAGCGGCGATATCGGCAAGCATCCGCGCCAGGGAGACGTTCTGGCCGCCGAGGATGTAACGCTCGCCCACTCGACCGCGGCGTAAGGCGGCGACATGCCCGAACGCGACATCGTCGACATGTACGAGGTTGAGGCCGGTGTCGACGAAGGCCGGCATCCGCCCCGACGCCGCCTCGATCACGACTCGGCCCGTCGGAGTGGGGCGGACATCGCCGGGCCCGATGGGCGTGGAGGGATTGACGATGATAGCCGGCAAACCCTGCTCCCGAATCATCTGCTGGACCAGCTGCTCAGCGGCAACCTTGCTTTGCTTATAGGCACCGACAGCATCCTCCTCGTCCAGTTGCGCCGTCTCGTCGCTGGCATCGGATGTGCTCGGTGGACGGATCGTGGCGACACTGGAGGTGTAGACGACTCGCCCGATGCGCGTCTCGAGCGCAGCCTGCATGATGTTGTGCGTCATGGCGACATTGTTGTGGCGGATCTCTTCGGGATGCGGCGCCCACAGACGATAGTCAGCCGCTACGTGGAAGAGACAGTCGGCGCCCTGCATGCACTGCCGCGCCACCTCGGCGTCACGGAGATCGCCGATGACAACCTCGCAGTCCAGTTCTCCCATCCTATCCCGCTGGCTGGAAGGGCGTGCAACCGTGCGTATGCGGTAACCTTCCTGTCTCAAATGGCGGGCCACCGCGGATCCGATAAAGCCGAAGGCGCCTGTGACGACTGCGAGCGTCATTTCATATCTGCTCCGTTCACGCCGAGGCGCTCGACTGCGGCGATCAAGGCTAGCCAGTTCCACCGTCCGCGTCGAGCCGGCCGCGAAAGAAGACCGGCAGAGACACGGTGCCGCAGTCTCCCCGAAGTGCATCGGGCAGACAACGAGCGGCAATCGCGTGTCCGGCCTCTTCAAATCAACCTGAGATAGCGAAAACGGTGGGTGAGCACTTCCTGGAATCGAAGAAAAAATGATCACTAAGTAAAAACAAATAAATCTATCCTCTTGCCATCGGACGCGAGCAGCAGTCATCTTAGTTTTGCGGTTCGTCCCGAGACTACGGTGCAGTTCTGGGGGGCAAGTGATGGAACTCGATCCCGTCTTTTTGTCACGATTGCAATTTGCCTGGGTCATTGGTTGGCACATTCTGCTACCCGCCTTCACCGTCGGTATGGCGTCCTTCATCGCGCTGCTGGAAGGCCTTGCCTTGGCAACGGGGCGGCAGGTCTACCTCCGCGTCGCCACCTTCTGGATCAAGATCTTCTCGATCGCCTTTGGCATGGGCGTTGTGACCGGCATCATCATGCCGTTCCAGTTCGGCACCAATTGGAGCCGATATGCGGAGGCGACATCCAATGTCCTGTCGCCACTGTTCGCCTATGAGGGGCTGACCGCCTTCTTTCTGGAAGCGGCCTTCCTCGGCGTGCTGCTCTTCGGCCGGCAACTGGTGCCGCGCTGGGCCCATTTTGTCGCGGCGCTGATGGTCGCGGTCGGCACGCTATTCTCATCCTTCTGGATCCTCGCGGCCAACAGCTGGATGCAGACGCCCGCCGGCTATGAATTCATCGATGGGCGCTTCTTCCCCACGGACTGGGTGGACGTCATCTTCAATCCCTCCTTCCCGTTCCGGCTCGCTCATACCGTGGTGGCTTTCTACGTCACCACCGGCTTCGTGGTCCTCGGCGTCGGTGCCCATCTCACTCGTCGCAGCGCCTCCTATGCCGAAGGGCGGACGATGCTGTCGATGGCGCTCTGGCTCCTCACCGTGCTGGTGCCGCTGCAGATGTTTCTCGGTGACCAGCATGGCCTGAACACGCGCCAATACCAGCCGGCCAAGCTCGCCGCCATCGAAGCACGCTGGGACACCGGCCGGGGCATTCCGCTGACCCTGTTCGCCATCCCCGACGAGAAGGCTGGCAAGAATCTGTTTTCCATCGAGGTGCCCTTTCTGGGCAGCCTGATCCTCACCCATGAGCTCGACGGCGAGGTCAAGGGCCTCAACGATTTCCCGGCCGACCAGCGCCCGCCCGTCGCCATACCCTTCTTCGCCTTCCGCATCATGGTCGGCTGCGCCGTTCTGATGCTCTGCATCGTCGTGCTCGGCGGCTGGCTGCGCTGGCGGGAGCGGCTCGACGACAGCCGATTCTTCCTCATCCTGTGCCAATGCACCATTCCGATCGGCTTCATCGCTGTTATCGCCGGCTGGGCGACGACGGAGGTCGGGCGACAGCCCTGGACCGTCTTCGGCCTGTTGCGCACAGCCGAATCCGTTTCGCCCTCGCTAACCGGGCACGACGTCGCCTTTTCGCTGCTGAGCTACATGCTCGTCTACCTGATCATCTACCCCGTCGGCGTCCTGCTGATGCTGCGCCTCGTGCGCAAGGGGCCTGCGCAGGTGGAAGAGGAGGTCTCCATCGTGGAGGGCGGGCGGCCTGAAGCGCCGGTCCTGGCCGGCGCCGTTGGCCTTGGCAAGGGAGAAGTGCGATGAACCCGGTGCTCGACTTCGTGCCCATCTGGACGCTGATCCTGGGCATGGCGGTGTTCTTCTACGTCCTGCTGGACGGCTTCGACCTTGGCGTCGGCCTGCTCTACGGCCTTGCGCCCGACACGCCCTCGCGCAACACCATCATGAATTCGATCGCCCCGATCTGGGACGGCAACGAAACCTGGCTGGTCCTGGGCGGCCTCGGTCTGCTGGCCGCGTTTCCGGTTGCCTTCGCCATCATCATTCCCGCTGTCTATTTCCCAATCCTCGTCATGCTGCTGGCGCTGGTGTTTCGCGGCGTCGCCTTCGAATTCCGCTTTCGCGATACCGAGCACAAGACGTTCTGGGACCATGCCTTCTGCTATGGTTCTGGTATCGCGACCTTTGCCCAGGGTGTGGTACTCGGCGCCTTCATCCAGGGCTTCCAGGTCACGGGCCGGACCTTTTCGGGCAGCTCCTTCGATTTCCTCACGCCCTTTTCTGTACTTACCGGGGTGGCGCTGCTGTTCGGCTACGGCCTGCTGGGATCCGGCTGGCTGATCCTGAAGACGGAAGGCGCGGTTCAGGCGGCGGCCCGCATGCAGGGGCGCGTCTGTCTTCTCGGAGTGATCGTCGCCGTTGCCATCGTCAGCATCTGGACCCCGTTCATGAGCCCGGCGATATCGGCTCGCTGGTTCGGCTGGCCCAACACCCTGCTGCTCGCTCCCATACCGATCGCCACGGCCCTGGTGGCCATCCTCACCTGGCGCGCGCTCGGCAGTGAGGCGGAGGCGGCGCCCTTCATCGGCGGCATCGGGATGTTCGCCCTGTCCTATATCGGCATCGCCATCAGCCTGTTTCCAATGATCGTGCCTGGACATTTCACCCTGTGGGAAGCAGCATCGTCGCCGCGAACCCAGGCCTTTCTGCTCGTCGGCACGCTCGTGCTCCTGCCTGTCATCCTAATGTACACCAGTTGGTCCTACTGGGTCTTCCGCGGCAAGGTCCGGACCGACATCGGCTATCACTGAAGTTTGAAAAGTCAGCGCAATTTTTCCTCAAGGGAGAGAATCATGCAACTTGGAATGGTCGGTCTGGGCAGGATGGGCGCCAACATGGTGCGAAGGCTCCTCAAGCAGGGCCATCAATGCGTGGTCTTCGACATGTCTCCACAGGCTGTCCAGGGATTGTCGGGGGAGGGCGCGACCGGTGGTACGTCGCTGGCCGACCTTGTCGCCAAGCTCGAGAAGCCCCGCGCCGTCTGGCTGATGGTGCCCGCTGCGGTCGTGGATAGCACGATCGCCCAGCTGGCGCCCTTGCTTGAGCCGGGAGACACGCTGATCGACGGCGGCAACTCCTATTACATCGATGACATCCGACGCGCCAAGGAACTGGCCTCGAAAGGGATACGCTATATCGATGTCGGCACAAGTGGCGGCGTATGGGGGCTTGAGCGCGGTTATTGCATGATGATCGGGGGACCGAGCGCGGAGGTTGAACGCCTAGACCCGATTTTCAGGACACTCGCGCCAGGTCAAGGTGATATTCCGAGGACTCCGGGGCGAACGGAAGCGAGCGGCACGTCGGAACTGGGATATCTTCATTGCGGGGAAAGCGGGGCAGGCCATTTCGTCAAGATGGTGCACAACGGTATCGAGTATGGTGTGATGGCCGCTTATGCCGAAGGGCTAGGCATTTTGCGGGCAGCCAATATCGGCAAAACATCGCGGGTGATCGACGCCGAGACCACGCCCCTGCGCAATCCGGAACATTATCAGTATGACTTCAACCTGCCCGACGTGGCGGAGGTATGGCGCCGGGGGAGCGTGATCGCTTCCTGGCTTCTTGATTTGACGGCGGCAGCCCTTATCGAAGACCCCGCCCTCGCAAAGTTCCAGGGTCGCGTTTCCGACTCCGGCGAAGGCAGGTGGACGATAACGGCAGCAATCGACGAGGCCGTGCCCGCTCCGGTGCTCACCACCGCCCTCTACGAGCGGTTCAGTTCGCGTGGCGACGCCGATTTCCAGAACAAGCTCTTGTCGGCCATGCGTTACCAATTTGGCGGCCACCTGGAGAAATAGAGCGGGATTGAAACGATAAGCTCTCTCACGCGGGGGCGCATAGGTTGGCATCGATGGGAACGGAGAACTGGACCGCGAGGGCCGACACTCCGGGACCGATCGTTGCTTATCAGAGGTTGCCGGCGGGCGGAGCAAAGTCATGACCACTCCATCGATTGGCTTTGCTCCTACCAATGCCCGCTTCGAGCAGATGTTTCCCACGCTCACCGGCGTCGAAATTGCGCGGATGAGCAAGTTCGGAGAGCCGAGGCGCTATCAGGATCGAGAGCGTATCGTCGAGAGCGGCAAGCCCGGCGCGGGTGTGATCGTGGTGCTATCGGGACATGTGGCGGTCACACAACGCGACGGACTGAATCATGTCTCACCGGTCATCGAATACGGGCCGGGACAGTTCCTCGGCGAGGTGGGGCAACTGTCCGGCCGCGCTTCATTCGTGGATGCCCATGCCGAGGGCGAGGTCGAGGCCATTGTCATCGCGCCAGTGCGCTTGCGGCGGCTGCTGACGGCGGAGGCCGATCTGGGCGAGCGCATCATGCGTGCCCTGATCCTGCGGCGCGTCGGCCTGATCCAGAGCGGCGTCGGCGGACCCTTGCTCGTCGGCAGCCCCCACATGCCGGATGTCATGCGCCTGCAGAGCTTTCTAACCCGTAATGCCTACCCCTATCACCTCCTCGATCCCGCCGTCGACGCTGAGGCGGCAAGCCTTGTTGCAGCGGCGCCAACTGCCCTGAATGGGCTGCCATGGGTCGTCTTGTCGGATGGCACGACATTGCACAACCCGGCAGAAGCCACGTTGGCGCGGGCCATGGGCATGCTCGCGGAGCGCCCAGGCAGCGCATCGTATGATGTCGCCATCGTCGGGGCGGGCCCGGCGGGGCTGGCAACCGCGGTCTATGCCTGCTCGGAGGGCCTGTCTGCCGTCGTACTCGATGCTCGGGCGTTCGGCGGACAGGCTGGCGCGAGCGCGCGAATTGAGAATTATTTCGGCTTTCCTACCGGCATCTCAGGGCAGGCACTGGTTGGCCGGGCTTTTGCCCAGGCACAGAAATTCGGCGCGGAAGTGATGATTCCATGCGAAGTGAAGCGCCTGGATTGTAGCAGGGCGGACGGTTTCCTCGCGCTTGAACTTGAGGGTGGCGCGCGCGTCCGCGCACGTTCGGTCGTGATCGCCAGCGGCGCCCGCTATCGCCGTCCCAGCGTGGCCGACCTGCAGGTCTATGAAGGCAAGGGCGTCTGGTACTGGGCTTCGCCCATCGAAGCCAGGTTCTGCGCCGGCCAGGAGGTCATCATCGTCGGCGGCGGCAATTCGGCGGGGCAGGCGGCGGTGTTCTTGTCCGGTGCGGCCGAGAATGTGCATGTCATGGTGCGTGGTAGCGGACTTGCCGAGACCATGTCGCAATATCTCGTCGATCGCATAGCCGCGGCCCCGAATATCGCCCTGCATACGCGCACGCAGCTCACGGCCCTGGAAGGTACGCCGGAAACTGGCCTTGAGAGGGTGCGCTGGCGTAACGACGAGGCTGCCCTGGACCTTGAGAGGGACATTCGCAATGTCTTTCTCTTCATCGGCGCGGAGCCGGCAACAGCCTGGCTTTCCGATTGCGGAGTGGAACTGGATAAGGCCGGCTTCGTCATCACCGGCTCGTTCTCGAAGTCCTCGGCGTCGCCGCTCGAGACGAGTGTGCCGGGTGTCTTCGCCGTGGGCGATGTGCGCTCCGGCTCGGTCAAACGCGTCGGCGGCGCCATCGGCGAAGGAGCCCAGGTCGTCGCCGCCCTGCATGGCTTTCTTACCGGCGCACGCCAATCCAGCGCCTAGAGCAAAATGGGTTCAGGCAAGAGCGGATTATGAAATTAACTTATTGGTATCAAAAGCATTTTGCGATTCTTGGTGATTCGATCTGAAAGCAAAACGCTCTAGACAGGACAACAGCCATGGTCGATGAATGCGCCCACGCCGAAGACATACCTGTCGTCACCCCCAGCGCGCTCGGCTGCGAGGAATGCCTGAGGTCAGGCAGCACCTGGGTTCACCTGCGCCTGTGCCGGACATGCGGGCATGTCGGCTGCTGCGACGACTCACCCAACAAGCATGCCACACGGCATTTCAAGGCGACCGGCCACCCGGTGATTGAAGGCTATGACCCGCCGGAAGGCTGGGGCTGGTGCTATATCGACGAGTGCTTCATCGATCTCGAAGGGAACGTGACGCCGCATAACGGCCCGATCCCGCGTTACTATTAGGCGTGTCATTCGGGCAGGGTGCGGCCATCGGTTCAGGTGGAGGGCTTGTCGGAGCTTGCACGAAGCACGACAGCCGCCTCGCTCGTCAGGTGACGGAAGGTGAAGCTTTCCTGCAGGTAAAGCCGAACGGTATCGTCGGTATGGCTGAGATAGCCGATGGAGATATCCTGCCCGATAGCAAGCTCGAAATCGCCACCGCGCGTGGTAACGACATAGGCGCCTGAAATGGCCGGAGCCCAGATGATCTCGTCGTTGATGAGACGCTTGACGTGCTCCAGGACGGGATAGCCGTGATCGCTCGTCTCGGCGAGCGCGGTATAGGCCTCGGCTCCCAACAGCACGGCATAGGGTCCGTTAACGCCGACAAGACGCAGCTGGCTGAGGGCCTGGGCGATGGCATCGGGATAATCATCCACGTTGGCCGGAAGGGTCATGACAGGATTGCTGGTGCCTTCCCGGATGCCGACGATGTTGGCCTTGCCGTAGCCTTCGAAAATGGCCCGGTCCTCGGCGAAGGCCAGGGTCCGGGCGGCATCCTTGGCAGGTTGCCAGTCGGAATCGCTCGAACCACGCTCGACATCATCGATCGCCGCACGCGTCAATTCGAAAGGCACACGCAATTCCACCAGGGCCTTCACCTCGCGTTGCCTCGCGATGATGCCCTCGGCAGGGGCCGCGATGGGCACGAGATGACCGGTGCCGACCGCCGACAGGCCAACGCCGCCGGGAGCTGGCACATCGACGACACGCCGGCCCGCGAGATAGCGCTTGAGCGTGCGGGTCGTCTCCTCCTCGATCTCGGACCATGCCGCGTCAGAAATCGGCGCGAGCTCGCGATGGAGATTATTCATGCCCATGGTCTCCTTTGAGGGATCCGATGCCAAGAGAACTGTCGTGCGAGGTGTCGGGGGATGAGATGTCGACAGGCGAAACCGAGGATTGCTCAGGCTCTGCCGATGGCGTGCCTACCGCCGCGGCGGGCTCTTCTTCGCCAAGATCCTCGAGAAATGTCGCGGAGGGAGCAAAGAACAAGTTTCCGGTCACAGCGCGGCTGAAATCCAGCAACCGGTCGTAATTGCCCGGCGGGCGGCCCACAAACATGTTCTCGAGCATCTGTTCGGTCGGCCGAGGCGAGCGGCTGTAACCAATGAAATAGGTGCCGAATTCGCCGTGGCCCGGCCGCCCGAACGGCATATTGTCGCGCAGGATCTTGACCTCCTTGCTGTTCTCGACGATCACGGTCAGCGCGCTATGGGCCGAAGTCGGCTTGACGGCTTCATCCAGCTCGATATCCGTCAATTTCCGGCGACCGATGATCCGCTCCTGCGCCTCGGTGGAAAGGGCGTTCCACCCGGCCAGATCATGCAGATATTTCTGCACCAGGACATAGCTGCCGCCGGCAAAGGTCGCGTCCTCCTCCCCGACGAGAGCCGCGGCGGCTGCGGCTGGTCCTCTCGGGTTCTCGGTTCCATCGACAAAGCCGATGAGGTCGCGATCGTCGAAGTAGCGAAAGCCATGCACCTCGTCGACCGGCAAGACCGCCGACCCGATGCGCTCCATGATCTGGGTCGCCAGTTCGAAGCAAAGATCCATACGGCTGGCGCGGATGTGAAACAGCACATCGCCTGGCGTGGCGACAGCGTGGCGGCCTCCCGAGCGGATCTCGCGGAAAGGATGAAGCTCGGCGGGGCGGGGAGCGCCGAACAGCCGGTTCCAGGCGTCGGATCCGAAAGCAGTGACACAGGTAAGGCCGGCCTCGATATCGCGAAACTCCACCGCCCGGATAAGACCCGAAAGATCGCCGCAAAAGGCTCGCAGGCTCCCGGCGTTCTCCGACCCTGGCTTCAGGCTGACGACGAGAAAGATCGCCGCGCGCGTAAGCAGCCCGAGCACCGGCTGGGGAATCGGGGCATCGTCCTGCTCTCTGGTGCCGGTCACCTGATCTGCCCGACTTTGACGTCGGCCCCGCCCAATTCGGTCGCTTTGGTCAATTCAAGCTCGCTGAAAGGCCGGCGCCACGAGACTGAGGTGTTGAATGCCATCGAGAAGAGATCCGGAGTTGGCAGGCCCTTCCGCTCGGAACAGGCCGGGTTTTCGAACGCTTCCGCTCGCCTTGAGCAGGCGTTTCGGGCTGGAGACATAGTCACATCACGCTTGAAATCCAGCTTCAAGCCTCAACGCAAATAAATTTCCTGCTCGTGGAGTCTTAGGAGGTTGAGCCGTTTTGGCACTGGGCCACAGCATAGGCACATGGGCAAATGGGACTACCGCAGGATACTTCCGGAGCTTTTCATCTGTGGGAGCCGTAGATGAAAGCGAACAGGTGCAAAGGTGCGCTACCGAACGGTGACAATCGCGGCATGCGGGTTCATGGGAGCCGATTTTCCGCTGCGGCACTTGTCCAAGAATTTGCTCCCGATCCGGCGCCAATCCGAAGCCAGCCGTCAAGCGACAATTGCGAGCCGGCTCTTTGGACCATGGCCATGCAGTTTAACCAGAGAATACATGACGAATTAATTAGCGCGGACAATGCCAGCATGGCATGGACCTACGCGACCGTCGGCGTTATTAAGGCCTCCTTTACCCTCAAAGACGCCGGAACGGCGATAGACTGTCACATGACGCAATAGCAGCCTTGGTCGCCGCTTCAGCGAGGCGGCGCTCGCCTGAAACCGCCCAGAGCTGGATACGACCTTGATAGGGAGAACGCGATGCGGATCGGAATTTCGATCCTGACCCATCAGGGTCATAATCTGTGGAACAATGGCATCGGCCAGAATGTCTATCATCTGGCCAGCGCTCTGGAACGCATACCGTTCGTCGAGCGCGTGGTCCTGCTCAATTGCGGCGACCAGGAATATCCACCAGGCGACTCCGGTGAGATGGGTTCACATTTCCCACTGATTCCTCTTCGCGACGCCTCTTCCGATATTATCGACGTGGCTATCGAGATGTCCGGGGGGCTGGATGTCGAGTGGCTTGCCCGGTTCAGAGCTCGAGGCGGTCGTGTCGCCTTTGCCAATTGCGGACAGCCCTACGCCGCGATGATCGAGCCGGCGATATTCAAACGCCCGAGCTTCTTCAGCGAGGCGGAGCGTTGCGACGAGGTGTGGCTGCTTCCGAAGGATCGCGCTTTCACGGCGATGATGCGCAGCATCCATCGCTGCCCGGCATATGAAGTACCCTATTTATGGGCACCGACTTTTCTTTTGGAGACGGCGAAGGAGCGGCCGTTCGGCTACCAGCCGGGTTCGCTGCAGCCAGGCAAGGTCTGTCCCGCCATATTCGAGCCGAATGTGTCGCCGATCAAGATGGGCCTGATTCCCCTGATGATTTGCGAAGAGATCGAGCGACGCGAGCCGGCAATTATCGAGCGGGTACGCCTGCTCAACAGCAAGCACATGTCGGATCAGGCGACCTTCCGCTTCCTGATCGAGAACCTCGATCTTGGCAAGCATGGCAAGATCGAAATGGGCGGAAGGGACTATTTTGCCCATGTCATGGCTACGGGAGCCAACATGGTGGTCAGCCATCAGATCGATTGCGCCCAGAACTATCTTTATCTTGACGCGGTCTGCGGCGGATATCCGCTGATCCACAACTCCGAGATGTTCACGGAGATAGGTTATTACTACCCGCGGTCGGACGTTGAAGCCGGCGCGGCGCAGTTCAGGCTCGCCTTGCAAGAACATGATCGCAACTTCGATGCCTATACCACGCGTAGCCGGCGGGCCATCGATGCATTGAGCCCGGCAAATCCAGTCAATCTGGACGCCTACGCCCGGCGACTTGTCAATTTGACGCTACCTGAAAGAGCGTGGAAACGCGCATGAACCTCGCCATGAACATGTCGACGCAACCTCCCTTTCGCCGCGAGAAGCGCGATCGAATCCGTGTCGGCGTCACGCTTTATTTTCGCGAGGGGCAACAGTCACTGTGGGAAAATGGCATCTTCCAGAATTGCTTCTTCCTGCTTCTGCTGTTGAAGAACAGCCCGCTCGTCGAGGGGTGTTTCATCGTCAGGGGAGGGCCGGGGGATCCAGCCGAGGCAGGCAACTTTCTTGCCGATGCGCCAGCACCGGTGATCGATCTCGCCACGGCCATGAACGAACTCGACGTGCTCATCGAGCTCAGCGCACAACTCGACCCGGACTGGGGACGACAGTTCGTCGCGAGAGGAGGGCGTATCGTCGGCATGAGGGTGGCGAACGACTTCGTCATAGATAGCGAGCGCATGGCTTACGGCCTTGACCCTGCGTTGCTCATGGCAGGCGTTCCCTACCACGAGATCTGGACCCTGCCGGCCTTCGAGCGCACCTGCGTGGGCTATTACAAGACCGGCTTCCGGGCGCCCGTGCGCATCATGCAGCATCTATGGAGCCCTGCGGTACTCGAGCGGGCTTTGGCGGTCGCACACCCTGGCAAAATCTTCGAGTATGAACCAGGGCGCAAACGCTGGCGCTGCGCGGTGCTCGAGCCCAACGTATGTAGCGTCAAGACCTGTCACCTGCCTATGCTTGCCTGTGATGTCGCGCATCGGCGAAACCCGTCGGTGATCGAAATCCTGCGCGTGTTCGGATCGCTCGCCTTCAAGGAGCATCGCGATTTCGTGGCCTATGCACGCAGCCTCGACCTGGTGAAGCAGGGATTGGCAACCTTCGAGGGGCGGTATCCCATCTTCGAAATCATGGGGCCGTTCGCGGATGCCATCGTCTCCCATCATTGGGAAAATGCACAGAACTACCTCTATTACGAAGCTCTTTATGGCGGCTATCCGCTTATCCATAACTCTCATTTGCTGGAGGGATGTGGCTACAGCTACCGCAATTTCGATCCGGAGGACGCCGCATCGGCGCTCTTGCAGGCCTTCGCAGGCCACGACCGGCACTTCGACGATTATCGACGCCAGGGGCGGGCATTTCTGAGCAAGCTCGATCCCCTGAGTGAGGCGAACATCACGTCTTACGGTCAAACACTCCTCGATCTCTTCGCCGAGGATAAGGCATCGTGAGTCTTCGCTCTCTGCGCATCGGAATCACGATCGGCCTGCAAAAGCCCGATGAGAGTCTTTGGATCAACGGCATCAAGCAAAATGCCCTGTTTCTTGCGAAGGCCCTGAAACACTCCGCCAGCGGACACGAGGTCCTGCTCCTCAATACGACGAATGTCCCGATCACCTCCCAGCTACCGTGGGATCTCGACTACTTCAGCACGGTGCCCTTCAGTGAGGGATGGCCGGGCCTGGACGTCGTGATCGAGCTGGGCGGGCAAGTCAGCCAGGAAGAGACCGCTCGCCTGAAAGCGCAAGGCACGCGTCTGATAAGCTATTGTTGCGGGCCGGAATATGTCCAGAACATCGAGGCGATGATTTTCGATCGACCCTTGTGGGAGACGATATTCATCAATCCCCACTATGACCAGTTGTGGATCATCCCGCAGGTCTATGCCGGGAATCGAGGCTATCTGCAAACCTTCCGCCGCTGCCCTGCCAGGCAGGTTCCTTTCGTCTGGGATCCTCTGGCGATCGAGGCCGTCACCGCGAATTTCGAGAATCAGGGGGAGTATCGGCCCCGCACCGGGGCGAAGCGCCTCGCGATCGTCGAACCGAATATCGACGTGCTCAAGTTCTGCCTCCATCCGATCCTGGTGGCCGAGCTTGCCTTCCGATCAGTGCCGAATCGCATCGAATTTCTTCACGTCGCCAATTCGACACGCTTCGTCGAGCAGAACCGTGAGTTTGCCGGCCTCATGCGTCAACTCGACATCGTCAAGGCGCAAAAGGCAAGCTTCATCGGACGGGTGGACACCCCCTGGTTCCTTGCCAACTACACCGATGGCGTCATTTCCCACCAATGGGGTCTTCCGCTCAATTATTTCTATCTGGAGTGTTGCTGGCAGGGTTATCCCCTAATCCACAATGCCGATCTCATTCCGGAACTTGGCTATTATTATCCCCATTCGGAAATCGACGTTGGCGCCCGGATGCTCGTCGACGCCCTGGAACACCATGACGACAACTGGCTAAACTATCGCGATCGCCAGAGACAGCTCATCCGCCGCTTCCTGGCGACGGAACCATCCGTTGTCGAAGCCTATGACAATTTGCTGACCGAGCTCCTGGCAAAGTGATCCCAAAAATGTCGCCCGCGAAGAATCGGGATCATGCACGCACCGGGCTTTGCCGAAACCTCACACGCTACAAATCAGCTTTTGAAGATTCCGAAGGTTTCCAAGCGAATTCTGGCCTCAAAATGCAACGCCGGACAAACTTGCTTGCCCGGCGTCTCTGCTGTCCCTGCTAAGGGATTGATATTAAACGATCTATTTCTCTTCGAGTGGCCAAACTTTGGTGGTCGTCAGCGCTATAACTCCCCGCGGCCTCAGCTGCAGCCCGTCGTGCCACCACAAGTGTCGCACTTCAGGCATGTCCCATTCCGCACCAGTGTGAAGTTGGCGCATTCGGGGCAGGCTTCGCCTTCGTAGCCACGCAGCTTGGCTTCCTTGCGGCGCTCGGAAGCGGGCTTCACCACCGGGGCAGGGGCGCTCCAGGTAAGGCTGTCGAGAGCTTCCTCCTCCTTCAGCGCCGTGGCGCCGATGGTAGCGCCCGGCCCAGCCACCACGCCGCGGGTAAGGCCGGCACTGGCCACTGCCGAGGAGAGGGCGGTGATGGCGCCGCGGGCTTCGCCCGAGACCGGCGCGAGTGAGGTGCTGGCGGCGGCAGCGCCACCCGGCATCACCACGAAGCGTTCGGTCTTGGAGCGCACGAGGCCCCTTGAGATCGGCGCGACCACCGGGGCCGCAGGGGCGCGGGTTTCACCACCGCCGAGCGTGGCGTGGCTGTCCTCGTCCGGCACGACATGGGCGAGGTCGTAGCGGCCGATATAGGAGATGGCGAGCTCGCGGAACACATAGTCGAGGATCGACGTGGCGTTCTTGATCGAGTCGTTGCCCTGCACGAAGCCGGCCGGCTCGAAGCGGGTGAAGGTGAAGGCTTCCACATATTCTTCCAGCGGCACGCCGTATTGCAGGCCAAGCGAGATGGCGATGGCGAAGTTGTTCATCATCGCGCGGAAGGCGGCGCCTTCCTTGTGCATGTCGATGAAGATCTCGCCGAGACGGCCATCGTCATATTCGCCGGTGCGCAGATAGATCTTGTGGCCGCCCACCGTGGCCTTCTGGGTGTAGCCCTTGCGGCGGTCGGGCATCTTCTCGCGCTCGCGGGCCACTTCCACCCGCTCGATGATGCGCTCGACGATCTTCTCGGCGACCTGCGCGGCGCGGGCCGGCACGGAACGCTCGAGATGCTCTTCCACCGCATCCTGCTCGTCCTCATCGGCGAGAAGCTGCGAGTTGAGCGGCTGCGAGAGCTTGGAGCCGTCGCGATAGAGGGCGTTGGCCTTCAGAGCCAGGCGCCAGGACAGCTGATAGGCCGCCTTGCAATCCTCGACCGTGGCATCGTTCGGCATGTTGATGGTCTTGGAGATCGCGCCGGAGATGAAGGGCTGTGCCGCTGCCATCATGCGGATATGGCTGTCGACCGAGAGATAGCGCTTGCCCAGGCGCCCGCAGGGATTGGCGCAATCGAACACCGGCAGGTGCTCGGCCTTGAGGTGCGGGGCGCCTTCCAGTGTCATCGCGCCGCAAACATGCACATTGGCTTTCTCGATGTCCGACTTGGAGAAGCCGAGATAGGTGAGCAGGTCGAACGAAGCCTCGTTCAGCTTCTCGGCAGGTACGCCGAGCTTGCCGGTGATGAAGTCCTCGCCCAGCGTCCACTTGTTGAAGACGAACTTGATGTCGAAAGCAGAGGCGAGGGCCTTTTCGACCTGCGCCAGCTTCTCCTCGGTGAAGCCCTTGGCGAGCAACGAGGTGTGATTGATGGACGGGGCCTGGCGCAGCGAGGCATGACCCACCGCATAGGCTTCCATCTCGGCGATATCAGCTTCCGAATAGCCGAGCGTGCGCAGGGCTTCGGGAACCGCGCGGTTGATGATCTTGAAATAGCCTCCGCCCGCGAGCTTCTTGAACTTCACCAGGGCGAAGTCCGGTTCGATGCCGGTGGTGTCGCAATCCATGACGAGGCCGATCGTGCCGGTGGGCGCGATCACGGTCGCCTGGGCATTGCGGTAGCCATGCTTCTCGCCGAGCTCCAGGGCCTTGTCCCAGGCTTTCTTGGCATGCTCGGCGATGGCGGCGCCGTTCTCGCCAAGGCGACCGAGGGTGGCAAGGTCGAGTGCCACGGGATTGGTGGCGAGCGCCTCATAGCCAGAGGTCTCGCCACGGGCGGCGCGGCGGTGGTTGCGGATGACGCGCAGCATGGAGTCGCGGTTCGGCTCATAGTCCGGGAAGGCGCCAAGCTCCTTGGCCATCTCGGCCGAGGTTGCATAGGCCACGCCTGTCATGATGGCCGAGAGGGCGCCGCCCAGAGCGCGACCCTGGTCGGAATCATAGGGGATGCCGGAGGTCATCAGCAGGCCGCCGATATTGGCATAGCCCAGGCCCAGCGTGCGGTAGCGGTAGGAAAGCTCCGCGATCGCCTTGGAGGGGAACTGCGCCATCATCACCGAGATCTCGAGCACAACAGTCCACAGGCGGACGGCATGCTCGTAGGACGCCAGGTTGAAGCTGCCGTCCGCATTGCGGAACTGCAGCAGGTTCAAGGACGCCAGGTTGCAGGCCGTGTCGTCGAGAAACATGTATTCCGAGCACGGGTTGGAGGCGCGGATCGGCCCCGAGGCCGCGCACGTGTGCCAGTCGTTGATGGTGGTGTGGTACTGGATGCCCGGATCCGCCGAAGCCCAGGCGGCATGGCCGATCTTTTCCCAAAGGTCGCGGGCCTTCAGCGTCTTCACCGTCTTGCCGGTAATACGAGCCTTGAGCTCCCAGTCGCCGTCACGCTCGACGGCATTCAGGAAGGCGTCGTCGACGCGCACCGAATTGTTCGAGTTCTGGCCCGCTACCGTGAGATAGGCCTCCGAATCCCAGTCGGTGTTATAGGTGTCGAAGGAGATGTCCTTGTAGCCCTGCTTGGCGAACTGAATGACGCGCTTGATCAGGTTGTCGGAGACCAGGTTGCGGCGGGCCGCCTTGATCTCGCGCTTGAGGGCCGGGTTGCGTTCGGGGTCGAAGCAATCGTCGCCCGGGCCTTCGCACTGCACGCAGGCGCGCATCACGGCCTTGAGGTGCCGTTGCACGATCTTGGATCCGGTGACGAGGGCGGCAACCTTCTGCTCCTCCTTCACCTTCCAGTCGATATAGGTCTCGATATCGGGGTGATCGGCATCGACGACCACCATCTTGGCGGCGCGGCGCGTGGTGCCGCCCGACTTGATGGCGCCGGCGGCGCGGTCGCCGATCTTCAGGAAGGACATCAGGCCGGAGGAGCGCCCACCGCCCGAGAGCTTCTCGCCCTCGCTGCGCAGGGCCGAGAAGTTGGAACCGGTGCCCGAACCATATTTGAACAGGCGCGCCTCGCGCACCCACAGGTCCATGATGCCGCCCTCGTTGACGAGGTCGTCGGCAACCGACTGGATGAAGCAGGCATGCGGTTGCGGATGCTCGTAGGCCGAGGTCGACGAGGTCAGCTTGCCGGTCTTGTAGTCCACATAGAAATGACCCTGGCCGGGGCCGTCGATGCCATAGGCCCAATGCAGGCCCGTATTGAACCATTGCGGCGAATTGGGCGCGACCATCTGCATGGCGAGCATGTAGCGGTGCTCGTCATAGAAGGCCTGGGCATCCTCCTCGCTGTCGAAGTAACCGCCCTTCCAGCCCCAATAGGTCCAGGTGCCAGCGAGGCGATCGAAGACCTGGCGCGAATCCGTCTCGCCGACAGTGCGCTCGGCCTCGGGGAGGGCGGCCAGAGCCTTCTTGTCGGGGATGGTGCGCCACAGCCAGGAGGGCACGGCGTTTTCTTCCGCCTTCTTCATGATCGCAGGCACGCCCGCCTTGCGGAAGTATTTCTGGGCCAGGATATCGGCCGCAACCTGGCTCCAGGCCTCGGGCACGGCGATATTCTCAAGACGGAAAACGATCGAGCCGTCCGGATTCCGGATCTCGCTCGTGGCTGTCCGGAAGGTGATGGAGGCGTAAGGGGACTGCCCCCTCTTCGTGTAAAGCCGTTCTATCCGCATTGCGATCTGCCCCGAAAATTGGACGCAAAAACCCGCGCCGTGCCATGATCACGGCTCGGTTCACGCTATCTGACATCCTGTTTACTGTGTCCTTTAGGGTGCATTGCCCCCGCCCGCAGTTGGAACTCCAGGTTCGAAAACCTGGTCGCTACCCCCGGAGTTCCCCCCGCCGCTGACGTTTCAGACTATAGGTTGAAGGTAGGCATGCTGGCGGGGTGCGTCAAGATTTTGTGCCGGCAAAATCGGGACTATCTACATATGGTATTGAGCTGTGGAAAAGGGTGAGCGGCATGAGCGCTTGGTGACAAGGCTCGGGAATCTCTCAAGGAATCCCCGACATAAGCCCGTCGCGGAATTGCCATGTTCCGGTCATGTTTCATTTACCATGTCTCAAGATGGCACGTGGACACCCCGCGAGAGCTTGCGTGCAAGCCCTTGAGAAGGTGCCGCAGGGTAACTCAATTAGAGGAAAATCGCCAGCGAATCGCAGCGGAACGGTTTCATCACCTATCAGGACGCCGTCCGGCCGCCGGACGAATCGCTCTGGCTATCGCTGCCTTGCGTGATGAGGCGCGCACTGCGCTGGTTGCGGGCGTGAATCCACAGCCAGTTCAGCGCCACACTGAGCCGGGTGCGCACGCCAATCAGGAAGTAGATATGGGCAATACCCCATATCCACCAGGCAATTGCGCCACGAAGCTTTATCCAGCCGAAATCGATCACGGCCTTGCGCTTGCCGATCTGGGCCAGGCTCCCCTGATGCCTGTATTGGAACTGGCCTGGTGCAGGCCCCCCCTCAAGGCGGGCTCTTATGGCCCTTGCGACATAGATACCGGCTTGCTTCGCCGCCGGTGCAATGCCGGGGACCGGTTTGCCATTGGGGCCGGGCAGGGTAACGGTGTCGCCGATGGCGAAGATTTCCGGGTGACCGGGAATGGTCAGGTCCGGCTGGATGATGATTCGCCCATTCCGGTCTGCTGGCACGCCCAGCCATTCGGCGGCGGGCGAGGCGCGCACGCCTGCAGCCCAGACGATGGTTCTCGCCGCGAGCGTCTTGCCACCATAGATCACGCCTTCGGCCGTGCATTCGGTGACGGCCGCGCCGAGCTCGACCTCCACGCCAAGCTCTTCAAGCGAACGCTTCGTGTAATCTGTGAGGTCCTCGGGATAACCCGCCAGAACGCGCGGCCCAGCCTCGATTAGCACCACTCGGGCCTTATGGGTGTCGATGTTGCGGAAATCGGGCGGTAGCGTATCGCGGGCGAGTTCGGCGATAGTACCGGCCAGCTCGACGCCCGTCGGACCCGCACCGACAATGACGAAGGCGAGAAGTGCATCCTGCGCTTTGGAATCGGTCTCCATCTCAGCCTCCTCGAAGGCCATCAGGATGCGGCGACGAATCGTGGTGGCATCCTCGATGGTCTTCAGGCCGGGCGCGTAGGGCTCCCATTCGTCATGGCCGAAATAGGCGTGGCGGGCACCGGTGGCGAGGAGGAGGGTGTCATAGGGCACGCTGGCGCCATCGCGCAGCCGCACTTGACGCGCCTCCTGGTCCACGCCGACGACCTCGGCCAGCAGCGTCGTGACTTCCGGCCGCCCGCGCATCAGTTGGCGGATCGGCCAGGCGATCTCCGAAGTGGCGAGCGAGGCGGTGGCGACCTGGTAGAGCAGGGGCTGGAAGATATGGTGGTTGCGCTGGTCGATCACGGTGATTTCCACCGGTGCGCCCTTGAGATGATTCACCGCCTCCAGGCCTCCGAAGCCGGCGCCGACGATGACGACACGATGAAGTCCCTCGGCCATTGTCCGTTCTCCTGCAGCGATGCCACTGATCGAGCACCTGCTTAGACACCGATTTGACGACAATAAAAAGCATCAAGAGAAACAGCGGATTTTGTACCATCATCGCAAACCGCCCCACCGGAGAGAGATGAAGATGAGCCTCGCCACCAAACTGCACGATGACGAACTGGCACTCCTGCACAGGCTGCGGGGCGAGCGGCGGACGCGCCGGCCGCCGCGCCCGTCGGACCTGTCCTTTGGCGCCCAGGTCGCCGATTTCGTCGCGGCCATGATGGGCAGCTGGCCCTTCATCATCGTGCAATCGATCCTGCTGGTGGCCTGGATGGTGCTCAATGTCGCTGCCTGGGTGCAGCATTGGGATCCCTATCCCTTCATCCTGCTCAACCTGGCGCTCTCCTTCCAGGCCGCCTATGCCGCCCCCTTCATCATGATGAGCCAGAACCGTCAGGCCGCCATCGACCGGGCCGCCGCCACCCATGATTATGACGTGAACACCAAGGCCGAGCTCGAGATCGAGCTCCTGCACCAGAAGCTGGACCTGTTGCGCGAGACGCAGGTGGCGGAACTGATCGGGCTGGTGAGGAGGCTGGAGGAGAAGCTGGATGCTCACAAGGAATAGCGGTGCGGATATTGGACATTCTCTGCCCAGGTAGAGCAGATCGCCTCCCGATCTTGCTTCCCTCTTCGCCCCGGTCCATGGTCCGGCGCGTCCTTCCTGTTCCGAGTCTCCCATGCCCCGTTCCATCATTATCGACACCGATCCCGGCCAGGACGATGCGCTGGCTATCCTGCTGGCGCTGGGCAATCCAGAGGCGATCGAGGTGATCGGTATCACGGCCGTGGCGGGGAATGTGCCGCTGGCCCTCACCAGCCGGAATGTGCGGGTGATCTGCGAACTGGCCGATCGCGCCGACATCACTGTCTGTGCCGGCGCCGACCAGCCGCTTCTCAGGCCGTTGGTCACCGCCGAGCATGTGCATGGCAAGACCGGCCTCGACGGTGCGGATCTGCCGGAGCCGACGATGCCGCTCGACCCTCGTCATGGCGTCGACTTCATCATCGAGACCTTGATGACGCGGCCTCCCGGCATCGTCACGCTGTGCGCGCTCGGACCGCTCACCAACCTTGCGATGGCGCTGATCCGCGAGCCGCGTATCGCGCCGCGCATCCGGGAGATCGTGCTGATGGGCGGCGGCTGCTTCGAGGGTGGCAACATCACGCCGGCAGCCGAGTTCAACATCTTCGTCGATCCCCATGCCGCCAAGGTGGTTTTCGGTTCGGGCGCGCCGGTCACCATGGTGCCGCTCGACGCCACGCACAAGGCATTGACCACGCCCAATCGCGTCGCCGCCATCAGGGCCATAGGTTCGAAAGTCTCTCAGGCAACTGTGGGTTGGCTCGATTTCTTCGAGCGTTTCGATGTGCAGAAATATGGCTCCGAGGGTGGCCCGCTGCACGACCCCTGCGTCATCGCCTGGCTGATCAAGCCGGAGCTGTTTTCCGGCCGCTCCTGCAATGTCGAGATCGAAACCACGTCCGAACTCACCATGGGCATGACTGTGATCGACTGGTGGGGCGTCACGCAGCGGCCGAAGAATGCTCATGTGCTGGGACATGTTCAGGCGGAGGGGTTCTTCGCATTGATCACACAGGCGATCGCGCGCCTATAAAACGCGGCCCGCGCGCGGGGTAACGGTGGACATCGCCGTCGCTCTTGGCCATAAGACATCTCAGTACGTCATCGAGAACGGCAGCCAGTATGAACACGCTTCTCCAGATCTTCACATGGTGGAACGGCTCCACGATCGGGACCCGTTTCTGGACCTCGCGCAAGGGCGAGCGTGTGGGTGAGGACGAGTTCGGCAACGTCTATTACCGCACCAAGGGCGGCGCTGTGGATCCGACGATCGGCGTGCAGCGGCGTTGGGTGCTGTACAAGGGCTATGCCGAAGCAACCGCGATCCCGCCAGGCTGGTGGGGCTGGATGCATCACCAGATCGACACGCCCCCGAGCGAGACCGAGTACACGCCGCACGAGTGGCAAAAGCCTCATCGCCCGAACCAGACCGGCACGGTGGACGCCTATCACCCCAAGGGCTCGATGCTCTCTCACGGCCACCGTCCCGCCGCCACGGGCGATTACAAGGCCTGGACACCGGGCGAGTAACAGAGGCAAAGGTGGCGGTTTCGATAGCCGTCTTTTCGCCCCGATAGGGCAGTATGCCGTTCGGGCTGCCTTGGACACGGATCTGCTTGCCCTTGAGTCTTTTAGCTTCAACCTCTCTGCGCTGTCTCCTGCTGACTGGCTTGGCCTTGGCCGGCGTCTCGGTTGCGACTGGCGTCGAGCAGGCTCGCGCGGAGAGGATCGCCAACCCGACGGCGGTATTTACCGGCCTCGACAAGATCTCGGGCGAGATCAGCACCTTCGAGGTGCCTGTGGGTCAGACGGTGAAGTTCGGCGCGCTCAGCGTGACGCCGCGCGTGTGTTATTCGCGTTCGGCCAGCGAGGATCCGCAGACCACCAGCTTCGTCGAGATAGACGAGATGACCCTCAGCAAGAAGGTCGAGCGTCTGTTCAATGGCTGGATGTTTGCAGCCAGTCCCGGCCTGAACGGTGTCGAGCATCCCGTCTATGACGTCTGGCTCAACGACTGCAAGGGCGGCAAGAGCACCGAGCCGCCCCCGCCACCCGTCGTCGCCTCCGCACCAGGCCCCAAGCCCGGCAAGGGCAAGAAGGGCAAGCTGCCGACGGACGAGATAGCGCCTCCGCCCGATGCCGGCGACAATGGCAATGGCAATGCCAATGGCGATTTCTTCGACCAGCCAGTCGATCCCAACGCGCCGCAGGACTGACAGAGCGGCACAGCATTGCGGATGTGTTGCTGAACCAGGTCCCCCGCATCCTGCAGGCGGATATCTATGCCACCGCGACCATGGAGGCTGCGGCGCTGATTGCCATCAGCGAGGCAAGGGGCTGGCCGCGTGTGGGCGTGGCCGTCATGACGCCACTCATTTTGCCAGTTCGGCTAGGATCTCCGCGCCCGTCTTCGTCTCACCCTTTGGCCAGACCAGGAAGTCGCCGTCGATTTGCAGGGCGTTGTTGAGCAGCAGGTGGTACTGCGAGCGCGACAGTTCTACCGCGCCGAGACTGAGGAGATGGTCGGTGACGAACTGGGTATCGAGCAGGCGGTAGCCGCCATGTCGCATCCGGGCCACCAGATGGGCTAGCGCCACCTTGGAGGCGTCTCGTTCGCGGTGGAACATGCTTTCGCCAAAGAAGGCACCGGCGAGGTCGACACCATAGAGGCCGCCGACCAGCCGCCCCTCCTGATACGCCTCCACAGTGTGGCAATGGCCGAGAGCGAAGAGCTCGCCGTAGAGCTTGCGGATCCGCTTGTTGATCCAGGTCGAGCGGCGCCCGGCGGCGGGTGTGGCGCAGGCGTCGATCACCGCCTCGAAATCGTGGTCGACGACCACCTCGAAGCGGTCGGAGCGGATGGTGCGGGCGAGACGGTGCGAAACGATCAGATGGTTGAGGGGGATGATGCCGCGGTATTCCGGCTCCACCCAATAGAGGCCAGGGTCATCGGCGCTTTCCGCCATCGGGAAAATACCGCAGGCATAGGCTTTGAGCAGAACCTGCGGCGTGATTTCCAGATCTTGGTCGGCGTTCGACAATGGAACCCCTTATTCGCTGTCGCGCATGCCCCCGGCTTCGAGGAATTTCTCAAGCCAATGAATATCGTAGAGGCCGTTCTGCATATCGGGGTTACGCACGAGGGTGCGAAACAGGGGCAGAGTAGTCTCCACGCCGTCGACGACGAACTCATCGATGGCGCGCCGCAGGCGCATCAGGCATTCGGTGCGCGTGCGGCCATGCACGATGAGCTTGCCGATCAGCGAATCATAATAGGGCGGAATGCGATAGCCCTGGTAGACGGCCGAATCGACGCGCACACCGAGGCCGCCCGGCGGGTGGTAATAGCTGATCGTCCCGGGCGAGGGCCGGAACGTCGCGGCATTCTCGGCATTGATGCGGCATTCGATGGCGTGGCCCTCGATCTGTACATCCGACTGCTTGATCGACAGCGGCGAGCCGGCGGCGATCTTGATCTGCTCATTCACCAGGTCGATGCCGGTGATCATCTCCGTGACCGGATGCTCCACCTGGATGCGCGTGTTCATCTCAATGAAGTAGAACTCGCCATTCTCATAGAGGAACTCGATCGTGCCGGCACCGACATAGCCGAGCTCGATCATCGCGTCGGCGACGATGGCGCCGATCCTTTTGCGCTGCTCGGGATTGAGCGCGGGGGAGGGGCCTTCCTCCCAGACCTTCTGATGGCGGCGCTGCAGCGAGCAGTCGCGCTCGCCTAGGTGAATGGCATGGCCCTGGCCGTCGCCGAGCACCTGCAATTCGATATGGCGGGGTTTCTGAAGATATTTTTCCAGATAGACCGCATCGTCGCCGAAGGCGGCCAAGGCCTCAGCACGGGCAGTCGCCAGGGCGTCCGGGAGCTCTTCGGCCGTCAGCGCCACCTTCATGCCGCGTCCGCCGCCACCGGCGGCAGCCTTGACCAGCACGGGATAGCCGATCTCGCCCGCGATGCGAATGGCGTCGGCATCGTTCGTCACACCACCTTCCGAACCCGGCACACAGGGAATGCCGAGGCGCTTGGCGGTACGCTTGGCCTCGATCTTGTCGCCCATCATGCGGATATGCTCGGCCTTGGGGCCGATGAAGGCGATGCCGTGCTGGTCGAGAATATCGGCGAAGCGGGCATTCTCGGAGAGGAAGCCGTACCCTGGATGCACGGCTTCGGCGCCGGTAATCTCGCAGGCGGCGATCAGGGCGGGAATGTTGAGATAGCTTTCGCGAGCCGGCGGAGGCCCGATGCAGACGCTCTCGTCGGCGAGCTTGACATGCATGGCATCTGCGTCCGCCGTGGAATGCACGGCCACCGTCTTGATGCCCAGTTCCTTGCAGGCCCGCAGCACACGCAGGGCGATCTCGCCGCGATTCGCGATCAGGATCTTGTCAAACATCCACTTTACTCGATGATCATCAGCGGCTGGCCATATTCGACCGGCTGCTTGTCTTCGATGAACAGGGCCGTGACGGTGCCCGACTTGGGTGCGATGATGTCGTTGAAGGTCTTCATGGCCTCGACGATCAGCACGCGGTCGCCCTGGTTGACCTTCGAGCCGATTTCGACGAAGGGCTTGGCGCCGGGCGCCGCACCGAGGAAGGCCGTGCCGACCATCGGAGATTTGAGAACGCCCGGATGGTTGGAAGGATCTGCCGCCACCGGAGCCGCTGGGACAGCGGCAGCCGCAGCAGCCACGGGAGGGGCGACGCCGACAACAGGCGCGCCGATGGGAACCGTTGCCGTGACATTGATCTGCCGCGCCACGCGGATGCGCAGATCCGCCTGCTGGACCTCGATTTCGGTGAGATCCGTCTCCGTGAGGAGATTGGCCAATTCCCGGATAATCTCGGGATCAATCCCGGATTTGGTTCGCGACATCGTCATGCCTTGCGTTTCCGCGGGGCTCCCGGCCCCGTCATTCATTGAGCTGATACGCTCGAAGCCAGTGCTTCGAGGGCGAGTTCATAGCCCTTCGGGCCAAATCCGCAGATCACGCCCTTGGCGGCCGGCGAAACCCAGGAATGGTGCCGGAAGCTTTCACGCGCGAACACGTTGGATAGATGCAATTCGATTACTGGCAGGCTAACGGCCTTGATGGCGTCATGCAGGGCAATCGAGGTGTGGGTCAGGGCGCCGGGGTTGATGATGAGGCCCACCGCCCCCTTGTGAAAGGCTTCGTGCACCCAGTCGAGCAGTACGCCCTCATGGTTCGTCTGGCGAAATTCGACAGTCATCCCAAGTCGAGCCGCGCGTTCACGTGCCAGCTTCTCAATGCCAGCCAGATCAAGCGTACCGTAGACCGACGTCTCACGGACGCCGAGCATATTGAGATTGGGACCGTTCAGAATGTAGACGAGCGCCATGCTTTCCATTCGGATGATAAATTCAAAGCCCGAAGCATGAAGCCACGGGCCTTCTGCGCCCCTTATAGGGCGGTCCTATCCGGAAGGCAAAGCCGGCGGGCAATCATCCACCGGCGATCCCGTTTCAGCCGCAGACGGTCTGCCCGCATTTGCGCATCGAATCGATCTTGGCCTTCAGCGCGTCATAGCCGATCGCACCGGGAACGATCTCACTGCCGATCACATAGGAGGGCGTGCCATTGATGCCAAGCTTGTCGCCGAGCTGCAGGTTGGCTGCGATATCCTTGCGCAGGGATGCATCGCCGAGGTCCGACTGCAGCTTGGTCATGTCGACGCCGGTATCCTGGGCGACCTGTAGGGCACGATCCTTGTCGACGGCACCACGAGTGGCCAGCAATTCCTGATGGAAAGGCAGGAACTTGTCGCCCTTGAGCTGTTTCTTGACCGCGAGTGCCACATTGGCCGCCTCGATCGATCCGGGAGCCAGGATCGGATAGTCGCGCAGCTCGACCCTGAGGTTCTTGTCGGTGTCGAGCAGCTTGATCATGTCGGCCAACCCGCGCTTGCAGTAGCCGCAATTGTAGTCGAAGAACTCGACCAGCGTGACGTCACCCTGCGGATTGCCGAGCACGGCGTTCTGCGGCGCATTGAGGATGGTGTCCAAGTTCTCGGAGACCATCTGCTTCTGACGATCGGCCGCATCGGCCTCCTGCTTGGCCTGCATCGCATTGAGCGCGTCCGTGATGACCTCCGGATGCTTCATCAGATAGTCCTTGACGATCGCCTCGATGGCGGGACGGCTCATCTGCTCATCGGCACTGGCGGACTGGGCCACCGTGAGCACACAGGCGCCCAGCGCCAATCCGGCCAGAAAACGCTTCAAGAACATCGGTTTCTCCAAAGGTGCCAAGCATGCCTCATGCTGCTTAGGCTCAGGTGTATGACCGGTCAATTAACCGGTCCGTTCAGGAGTGCAATCTCACACGATCGTGTTCGATCGGTGGCGGAACGCTCCAGGCAGACGTGCGCTTCCAGGCCAGCGCTGAATCTGATCGATTCGTTGCTCCATCGCGGATTTCTGTCGGAGAATCGTATGACACTTCTCCGGAACCTGCTTAGCGGCTCTTGTCCTTCAGCGCGTTGAGAGCGGCGAAGGGCGAGAGAGAGGGATCCTCCTCCGGTGCCTCGAAGTCGATGCCCGGCTTGCGGGGATATGGATCGAGAGCCAACGCCAGGAATTCGGCGATGATCGCGCCAAGATCGATTTCGCCGCCCGTGAGCAGGTCCGGCGGATCTTCGGCGTCAGCGTCGTTGAGCTCGGCGAGATCGAAGTCGGCATTCGGGTCCTTCCCGTCTGGCGAGAAGCGAATATCGACCGGCGCCTCGATCGTACTCTCGAAATCCTCGGCCGAGACAACACAGACCTGCGTCAGAACGGCATGGATGGTGCCGTCGACGGCGAGACCTTCCTTACCGAAGGGCCTCACTACCAGTTTGGCCGTGAGTTCGGCGATGCCGGGCAGGCCCAGCTGGTGTGCAACCGCCTCCCGCTCGGGCGTGGTCGTGGTGATGTTGAAATGGCGGCCTGAGCCTGGAATCTCGTGGACATGCACTGGCCGTGAGAAGATGTGCTTATCGTTGCTCATGCGCTGGCACCGAGGGTGAGAGGTGGAGAGGGAAAGGGGATGGCGTCGCGCACCAGAACATCGGCAGGTACGCCGGCGAGGATGTCACTGGACCGCCGAACGTAGTCGGCGAGAGCCTTCGCTTCGCCTCGCCGCTCCTCGCTGCGGCCATAGACATTGCGCAGCAAAGCCTCCGGCAATTCGGCCTTGTCGGTGCTCATGAGCGCCTTGCCGTAGGCGGCGGAACAGCCGGTATAGATATCGGCGACCTTGCGCATCTTCTTCGGAACACTGAGATCGCCCACGCCCATTTCGCGCATTGCCCTGTCGAGTTCGGCGAAGAAGCGGTCGCAGACCCCGCGCGCGAGCTCATGGATCTCACCCTTTTCGTCATGGAGGCGATGCATCAGCAAGAAGAGATGGAGCAGCATCATGTCGATGCGACCCTCGACCGTGTCAGGCACGCGACCATCAGTGAAAAGCACGGGGTCGCGGCTCTGCGCCAGAATCTGGTCGTAAAGACGCGATATCTGAGCATCGCGCTCCTTGTTGCGAAAAAGGCCGAACATGATCCCCTTTAGCGGCAGCGAGAGCAGGCGTTCACGGATTGGCAGCTTATCGACGTTAGAAAGCCATTTGTTCCAATCGTGCGGGCGAATTTCACACCATATAAGTGGATGTTCCCCGGGCGCCAAGGTTGAATTTCACTGACAAGCGGGTTACGCCAGTGCCCGCGCGACGACAAGGCGAACGAGCCCGTGCACCCGATGGAGGCCAGAGTGAGTATAGTTGTGTTGCCCCCCAGTTTCCGGTCGCGAGCGCTGGCCGCCGCGGTCGCGATGTCCGTCGCCGGCCTGCTGCAGAGCTGCGGTTCGATGTCAATTGGGGAAACCAATGTGCACGGCATCGTCGTGACCGAGAGCACGCTGACCGCCATCAAGCCGGGCACCTCCCAGGCGCAGGTCCTCGACGTGCTGGGGACGCCCTCCACCACCTCGACGCTTGACGGCCAGGCCTTCTATTATGTCTCGCAGACCACGGCCCGCCCGGTCGCCTTCCTGTCGCCTCATATCGTCGACCGCAACGTGCTGGCCGTCTACTTCGACAAGGGCAAGGTGAGCCGCGTCGCCAATTACAGCCTGAAGGACGGCGTCGTCTTCGATTCCATTACGCGCACCACGCCCACGGCCGGCGGCGACCTCAACTTCATCACCCAGCTCGCCCGCGGCATGACCGCCGGTATCCCGGGCTTCGGGAACAACTAAGGGCGCCAGCTTCTTTCACCTCCACCGCCTTCTCACCGCAATGCGCAAGCGCTCTCGTTCCCACGCCCTTTCGGGCTGGGTTGATGAGGAGACCGGGCGATGGCGGCTGCGGGGCAGCCGTGAAAGCAGGATTCATGGAAGATGCAGGCCGCACTGTCGGTGCTGGCCGCCATCGCTCCGTTCCGGCGGCCCGGCACGCTGACAAGGCGCGCAAGGCCACCTGTTTTTCCGCCTATTGAAGGCGGAGGCGAGCCGGGGGCGGATGGCACGGACCATCCGAACCCGGCCCAGCCGGCTCGGCAAAGGGGCTGAGCGACGTCCGTCCTGGCCGGACGGTGGCATCAGCCGTCTTCACCGCATCGGCGGGAGGAGGGACGAAGGCATTGCCGGGCTCAAGCCCTTCACGCTCCGTCCAGGGATCCAGGGCACTTCCATGGGGTGCCGATCCCGTCTGTCCCGCTCGTCACCCCTGGAGGCCGGCTTCGAAAGAAGCAGGACCGCCGCATGCGCCTATCGCCTCGACAGGCTGTCGGGGTGGATGGAGGCGTTCGGGGCAGGGTTGTACAGACCCCGGCCGCTGACGCCTCATTCCGTTACGGAATAAAGCATGGGAACGAACGAAAGTCAATATTCGTTCTCTTTGTGTGCTTGTGGCCAACGGCGTGTATCACCGGAGGGAAGGCTGCCAGGCGGAGTATTATCGATTAACCTGGACGCTGAGGAGGGGTTTGACCGGGGTAACCAAGGGATCGTTACGGATTGAGCGCTTCAAGCGCCGCGCATCTCTTGCAATCCCAATACCCGCATTCCGATTCACTTATTTTTTGACGGCCCCTAAGGCGGGTCGGAGTCTGGTGGGCGCGGTCTCGACCGGCCCGCGCTTCAGCTTGTTCTGGGCGCGAAAACGATCGTCAGATAGCTCCAGAAATTCACGCTCATCGAAACGCCGGTGGCCAGGGCCGCGGCCAGCACCGGCGTCTCCGCAAAGGGGCCGTAGAGTGTCACGAGCATTGTGAACACCCCGAGATTGATGAGCCCGGCCAGGGCGCTTGCCGAGGCATATTGCGCGAACTCGGCGAGACTGGGCGTGCCCGCCCTGTCGCCGAAAGCGAACGAGCGGTTGATCAACCATGTCACAACCAGCGCGCAGGCGAAAGAAATGAGACGGGCAAGACGGATATCCAGGTCCTGATGCACCAGCGCCAGCAGAATGGTGGCGTCGACTGCAAAGCCCGCCAGGCCGGCCAGGGCAAACAAGTATAGACGGCTTGTCAGCGACCGTGCGGCCGGCGTGTCCAGTCCCTTCGTCAACGAGCCACTCCTGTCAGAGATCTTCATCCCCTTCATGCCGCAGCGCAGCATGGTTTGGCAAGTTCCCTTGAGGCCTACAGGCGGCGAAAAAGGCGGAGGCCGTCAGAGTGGAGTAGGGACCGATCCCCTCCAAGGATGATGGCAACGCCGTATGCCGCACTTTCCTGCGCGATTGTCTAAACGGGGTTGGCGCTGGAGATATTGCAACTGCGAAACGTCTGGAGGCTAACGCCATAAGGCAACGGTAATAGGGGCATGTCGTATGGGTTCCCTGCCCCATGTTCGTCTGGAAAGAAATTGAAACGAAAATCGATCTATTGTTACTCTTGTTTCAGAAAAACGAATTATTTTTCAATTATTGCAGCTCATCGTGCCGCTTTGTCTTGACCTGCTTGATATGTTCGGGCAGGTTCTCGCGATCGATTTTCGGCCGAACGACTTGGCCCGGCGTTTTGGCTTAGCCAAACGCGTGCTGACAAGCTCTTCCCTGAATTCGACTATCGCAGAGGTCCGTGTTCCGCACGGACTCGGAGCATTTTCTGAAGAAGTCGGCCAGGCTTTTTTGGTTGGATAATGCGCCAAAACAAAGAGTTGGGGGAAATATTGCGATGAGCTCGCAATTTGCTCCAGGCTTTCACTACGTTGAAGGAATAGCTCACGATGAGCACTGGTACCGTAAAGTGGTTCAATACCCAGAAGGGTTATGGTTTCATTCAGCCCGATGATGGTTCGAAGGACGTTTTTGTTCATATCAGCGCCGTGGAACGTGCTGGTCTGTACGAACTGCGTGAAGGCCAGAAAGTCAGCTATGAGCTGGTTCAGGATCGCCGTTCCGGCAAGTTGGCCGCCGATCAGCTCAAGGCAGCTGCGTAAGTCCGTAACCGAAGCTCATCGGTAGATCCGATTTGCAAGAAAGGCCGGTGCAGCAATGCGCCGGCTTTTCTTTTGCGGTGCACTTTGAATTCTTGCGTTTCCTTGAGATTCTACGGCTCTTTGCACTTGAAGGCATGCGGGAACAAGCGCACACTCCTTGTGTTCATGTCGCGAGGGAATTCCCTCATGAGCCGGTCCATCAAAGAAAAGCCGGCGGTCGGAGGTTCGTCATGGATATGAGTGAAATGATCACGGGCTTTCTCGTTGCCCTGGTGATTACGATATTGGTTATCGATACGATTATGGATTGGCGCGCGCCTTCACAGGCCCGCAGGCAGCTGGCCGTTGCGGCCGGGACATCGGGACAGCACAGCCTCGATCCAAAGATCGCCTGCGATATCGTATGGTGCTGATTGCGCCCGGTTGAAGGCATTGCCTGGCGCCGGCATGACGACTGCTGGTGGCCGTAGCAATGCGTTAGCGCCGGTCTGGATGTCCTTGAGAACGACGAGAGCTGAGTTGGCGGCAGTGGTCCCAACAGAGGCAGCCACAAGCCGCTCCCGTCTCTCCGCATCGCGAAAAGCAAAATAATCTATCGTGTTTAGGAAAATGGTCGGAGCGAGAGGATTCGAACCTCCGACCCCTAGTCCCCCAGACTAGTGCGCTAACCGGGCTGCGCTACGCTCCGACGTGGCGGCGCTTATAGGCGGTGAATCGCCGGATGGCAATCACCAATACGCCGCCAAAATGCATTTGCGTGCGAGAAGCCGCCGGGCGTTGTCATGCGCGGCTTGCGAGCTCCGGACATGGTCTTGGAGGCGCCACAAAAGAAAACGCTCCAGCGGGAAGATATCCTGCTGGAGCGCCTGGGGCCTTGGCGAAAGCCTCGAAATCAGTAACGGGGGTGGCAGTAGCCGCCGCGCGGACCGAGCCAGGTGCCGGGCGGGCAGGCGCGGCCATAACCGCTGCGGTTGGCCGGAATCGAGCCATTATAGCCATAGTCATTATAATAATAACGGGGAGCCGGCCGGTAGGCACCCACGCAGCGGCCCCACTTGTTGGGCACATAGCCGCGCGGGCAGCCATAGGCGATATCCTGCACCAACCCAGAATCGGTGGTGACGCCGGGAACGGCCGTCATCGCCGAAGAGGTGGCAGGAAGTGCCGCAAGGCCCATTGTGGCAAGGAAAGCAGTGATAACGAGTCTCTTCATTGCGATCTCCAATCTGATTCTTGCTCGCGCGAGGAACCTAGCATCTACAATTGACGGGAGAACATAAAAGTTCCCGCGAGGAGAGTTTTCGAAATTCAGGATCGCTGCGGAAGGCCTTTATTGAAGCATGGCTCTTGCCGAAAACTGCCACCCACCTCCCAATACAATGCTCCCGGCAGGTTCCGGAAAAATGACAGGAACCTGCATCGTAACAAGCGCCTGAGCAGGCGAAGCGTTGGTTTGCCGACGCCAGTCTGCTCAGGGCGCGGCTTCCGACATCGCCCAGCCGAAAAGGATGATGCATGGCCCATCCAGATCGTTGGCCGCAAAGACGGACGCCATCGCCGCGATGGTGGTGTGGAAACGCCGCTCACGCGAATAAGTGGCATATTCGACAATGATCGCCGGCGTATCGGATGCAATACCCGCTGCAAGCAGGTTCGATGAAACCTCGTCGACCACGAGCTTGCCCATGTAGATGGCGGTAGTGGCAGAGGGATCGGCGAGGGCCTTCCAGTCGAGATCGTCGGGCAGCTTGCCGTTCTTGGCGTGGGCTGTGATGTATTGCAGGCGTCTGGCGTGATCGCGATGGGTGAGGGAGACTCCCAGGCTCGCCGCCGCGCCGGAGGCGGCGGTGACGCCGGGAATCACTTCGACCGGCACTCCGCCGGCGCGACAGGCGGCGATCTCTTCGCCCGCGCGCCCGAAGACGAGGGGATCACCGCCCTTCAGCCGCACCACGCGCTTGCCCTCGCGGGCCAGCGTCACCATCAGCGCGTTGATGTCATCCTGCTTGCAGGAGGGGCGATGGCCGCGCTTGCCAGTGATGATACGCTCGGCCTCGCGACGCGCGAAATCCAGCACCTCGGGCGATACGAGATCGTCATGCAGGATGACGTCCGCCGCCTGAAGCGCACGCACGGCTTTCAGGGTGAGCAGTTCAGGATCGCCGGGCCCGGCGCCGACCAGGGTCACGCTGCCTTGGCCTGGTGCTCGGGCCTGCTCTTCGATCGAGGCGAGGAGAGCGATGCGATCCTCTTCATCCGGTGCATGGTCGGGCTTGCGGAAGGCAGCCGCCACGAAACGGTCCCAGACCGCCCGCCGCGCGTGCAGCGACAATCCGCGCGCCTGCACCAGCGGGCGCCAGTTGCGCGCGGCCTCGGCCCATTTCTGGAAGCCAGCCGGCAGCAACATCTCGATTCGCGCCCGAATCGCCTGGCCGAAGACGGGAACCGCGCCGTCCGTGGAAATGCCAACCACCAGCGGGGAGCGGTTGACGATCGAGCCGAACTGGAAATCGCAGAAATCGGGGCGATCGATGATGTTGACAGGCGTGCCGGCCTTGCGCGCGAGCAATGCCAGTCTCTGCGCTTCCTGGTCGTCCGCGACATCGGCGACGATGAGGGCTGCACCGGTGAGATCGCTTTCGCTCCAGGCACGGGCAAGATGGTTGAGGTGGACGCCCTCGCGAGCGCAAAGTTCGACGAGCGAGGCATCGGCCTGCGGCGCGATCACGGTGACATGGGCGCCGGTCGAAGCCAGGAGCTCGGCTTTCCAGACCGCGCCCGGCGTCGCGCCGATCACCAGCACGGGCTTGCCCGAGAGGCGATAGAAAACCGGCAGTACGGCAAGGGGCGCGATGCGCGCTGGCTGCAAGATAGGGCTACGACTCATCGATCACAGGCTCAACGTGCTTATTTCTCTGGGGAGGGCGCCGATAACTGCTGCCCATCGACCTCAGTCCTGCCGCACGTCACACAGCGCATAAGAACTAGTGCAATTCGAACAGGCGGACAATGAGCGATGCTCGATCGGCGTGGGCCTCACCCTCTACGCAAGGGGATGACAACTGTGGGACACTCTTTGCGAGCACCCCTGACTGTACACGTGCAAAAAAAAGCGAGGCTCTCACGAGCCTCGCTTTATTCTAGACCTCGTCCTAACCCATCTTCCCGGGACTTCCTCCACGCATCTTTGTGCTGTTTGAAGTAGCGGGACGGCTGCTCGACACAGTTTCTTCCACTGGTGGCGCCTGCGGGCTTCCTCCCAAGACTTGGACCCTGACTTCCTGTGCTCATTTCCGAGCTTTGGATGCCCTGTCGTTGACGGACTGGACGCTAGACGAAGTTTTTTTGCTTGTCACGTCTTTGTGCATCAATCCGCACAAAATTAATATCTTTGCTTAAAATTTGTGCGCGTCATTTCGCTGGGCGGGATGTGTTGGGACCGGTGAGCAAGTCTTGGGCAGGCTGGCTTGCGGCTGTAACCCTTTGACAAGAGTGGTAGGAAAGCCGGTTTTCGCAGTTGATCCCTTGTTTTTTGACGCCTGTTCGGGTCAATCTGCCGCCCGCTCGTGGAGAGAACCGATTTGTCTGGACACTTGTCGCGTGAACGCAATCGCGACGGCAGGTCCGGCCGTCTTTTTGCCACACAACTTATTCCGGCCTCGAGAAGGGCCGCATATTCTGAAGAAGGTCTGTCCGATGCGTCTGAGCCGTTATTTCCTACCCATCCTGCGTGAGACGCCCAAGGAAGCGGAGGTCGTTTCCCATCGTCTCATGCTGCGTGCGGGTATGATCCGTCAGGAAGCGGCCGGCATCTATGCACTCTTGCCGCTGGGTCTTCGGGTTGTGAACAAGATCAATGCGATCATCCGCGAAGAACAGAACCGGTCCGGCGCCATCGAATTGCTTATGCCCACCATCCAGTCCGCCGACCTTTGGCGGGAGAGCGGGCGCTATGACGATTATGGCAAGGAGATGCTGCGCATCAAGGATCGGCAGGAGCGTGAAATGCTCTATGGCCCGACCAATGAGGAGATGATCACCGAGATCTTCCGCGCCTATGTGCGTAGCTATAAGGATCTGCCGCTCAACCTCTATCATATTCAATGGAAGTTCCGTGACGAGATCCGTCCCCGCTTCGGCCTGATGCGCGGGCGCGAATTCCTGATGAAGGACGCCTATTCCTTCGATCTCGATCAGCCGGGCGCGCAGCATTCCTACAACAAGATGTTTGTGGCCTATCTGCGCACCTTTGCGCGGCTTGGCCTCACCGCGATTCCGATGGTCGCGGATACCGGCCCGATCGGCGGCAATCTCAGCCATGAATTCATCATCCTCGCTTCCACTGGCGAGAGCGAGGTGTTCTGCCATCGCGACTACCTCTCGATGGCACCGCCGGCGTCCGGCACGGATTTCGACGACAGGGACGGCCTTCAGAAGATCGTCGATCACTGGACTTCGCTTTATGCGGCCACGGAGGAAAAGCACGACAAGGCCGCCTTCGACGCCTTGCCGGCCGACAAGCAGGTTTCCGCCCGCGGCATCGAGGTCGGCCACATCTTCTATTTCGGCACCAAATATTCCACGCCGATGAAGGCGGTGGTGGCAGGCCCCGACGGTTCACTGGTGCCCGTGCATGGCGGCTCGTACGGCATCGGCCCGACCCGCGTCGCTGCGGCGGCCATCGAAGCAAGCCATGACGAAGCCGGCATCATCTGGCCGGAATCGATCGCGCCTTTCAAGGTAGGCCTGATCAACCTGAAGCCGGGAGACAGTGCCGTGGACGCGGCCTGCGGCGACCTTTATCTGCAGCTCGGGGCCAAGGGCGTAGACGTACTGCTCGACGATACCGACGAGCGTCCGGGAGGCAAGTTCGCCAAGATGGACCTGATCGGCCTGCCCTGGCAGGTCATCGTCGGGCCGAAGGGCCTGGCGGAAGGCAAGGTCGAGGTGAAGAACCGCCGCACCGGCGAGCGTCAGATCATGGCGCCCGGCGATGTATTGGCCCTGTTGGCGTAAAAAATCCCGGCCACGCACATCGCTGGCAACGAAGCTGTCCAAATAAACCGCGCCGCGCCGCGCGGGCGTGAGCGTGCACTCGGTTTTCTGCGAGCAAAGATTGGTTGAGCTCTTTACAATTTGAATACAAAAATTCCTCCAATATACGGATATCAAATAGGTTTTTGTATTCAGAAAGTGCCTTATGAAGTTTCTTCGATCGTAAAAAGCCGTGGCAAAGATGGGCATGGTTGTATTTTTGCCGTGCAAACGCCGCGATTCTCGGGGAGTAAGGGTCCCAGGGTGTTAGCGCGAGTTGCGCCCTGAGTTTCCCGCCTGGAACCTGAATGAACGCCTCCACCCCTGTCACCAAATCGTCGGAACCTACAGGAACGGCACCGTTTTCCGCGTTCGAGTGGATGGTGGCGCTGCGCTATCTCTTGCCGCACCGCAAGGGCGGCGTTGCCGCACTGATCGCCGTCATTTCCTTTCTGTGCTTCCTGCTCGGCGTCGCCATCCTGATCATCGTGATGTCGGTTATGAACGGTTTCCGGGTGGAATTGCAGTCGAAGATTCTGGGCTTCAGCGGCCACATCATCGTCACGCCCTCCCAGACGCCGCTCAACGATTTCCAGGCGGTGACGGAGCGAATCGGCAAGGTTCCCGGCGTCAAGCTCGCCGTGCCCTTCGTCGAGGGGCAGGTGCTGGTGTCTTCGCCCTTCTCGGCGAGCGGAGGGCTGGTGCATGGCATGAAGCTCGAGGACATCCAGAAGATGCCGGGGCTGGCCAGCAACATCAAGGACGGCAAGCTCGACGGTAATTTCGACCAGGGGCAGGGCGTCATCATCGGCACCAGGCTGGCGCAGTCGCTCGGCTTGCAGATCGGCGACGGCATCACGCTGATCTCGCCCAAAGGTGACGTTACCGCCTTGGGCACCACGCCGCGCATCAAGGTCTATCCCGTGGTGGCGACCTTCGAGGTCGGTATGTCCGATATCGATTCGGCCTTCGTCATAATGCCCCTGCAGGAGTCCCAGGCCTATTTCAACCGCGACGGCGACGTCACCGGCATCGAGGTCTATGTCGATGATCCCGACCATGTGCAGGCCATCGGCGAGGCGATCGAGAAAGCCGCGAGCCGGCCGGTTACCCTGACCGACTGGCGCCAGCGCAACGCGGCCTTCTTCACCGCGCTGCAGGTGGAGCGCAACGTGATGTTCATGATCCTCATGATGCTGGTGCTGATGGCTTCACTCGGCGTGGTCTCCAGCATGGCGATGCTGGTGCAGTCCAAGCAGACCGACATCGCCATCATGCGCACCATGGGGGCCACCAGCGGGGCGATGATGCGCATCTTCCTCATCACCGGCATGTCGATCGGCATCATCGGCACCACCTGCGGTCTGGTCGCGGGCCTGGTGTTCTGCCGCTATATCGAGAACATCCAGGAGTTCATCTCCTGGATTTCGAACACCCAGCTCTTCAACTCCGAAATCTATTTCCTGTCGCGGCTGCCCGCCAAGACCGATCCCACCGAGGTCATCGTGGTGGTCATAACCACGCTGGTGCTGTGCTTCCTGGCGACGCTATACCCCTCCTGGCGGGCTGCGCGGCTCGATCCTGTCGAAGCGCTGCGGGGAGCCTGAGAATGGCGATGGCTGACGGCACCCCCGCGCTCGAACTGATCGATGTCCATCGCAGCTATCATCAGGGTCCGACGGATCTGCGCATCCTGCAGGGGGTCAATCTCACCGTGATGCCTGGCCAGTCGGTGGCGTTGATCGCGCCATCGGGCGTCGGCAAATCGACGCTGCTCCACACCGCCGGCCTTCTGGAAAGGCCCAATAGCGGCGAGGTGGTGATCTCGGGCCAGGCGACAAGCGAGTTGAACGATGCCGGCCGCACGAGGCTGCGCCGCAATACCATCGGCTTCGTCTACCAGTTCCATCATCTTCAGCCGGAATTCTCGGCCTTGGAGAATGTGATCCTGCCGCAGATGATCCGCGGCCTGTCGCGGCGCGAGGCGCGCCAGCGGGGGGAGGAGCTGTTGACCTTTCTCGGCCTTGGCCAGCGCTTCGGCCACCGGCCGAACGAATTGTCCGGTGGCGAACAGCAGCGTGTGGCGATTGCCCGCGCGGTTGCCAATGCACCCCTCCTCATCCTGGCCGACGAGCCTACGGGAAACCTGGATCCGGGTACCTCCGACCATGTGTTCGGCACGTTGACGGCGCTGGTGCGGGCCTCGGGCCTGGCGGCGTTGATCGCGACCCACAATCTCGAACTGGCTTCGCGCATGGATCGTCGCGTCACGCTGCGGGAAGGGCAGATCGTCGAGCTCGACTGACGGTCCCCGGCATGGCCAATCGGCTGCGGCCGATGGGCTTGTCATATGGTAAACGCCGGCGCCGGCGCTCGCTCCGCATGGACCGGTCTGTCCCGAGGCCCTTGAAATTCCTCGATAATCCGATTTCTTGATGGCGGGGTTTGTTCCCGTTCTGCGCTCTTTCTGTGCAATGAAACGGAACAGAAGCGCGACGCAAGATGGCAGTTGCGCGACGGCGCGCTTGACTCGGAACAAAACGTGAACATAGTATCCGTTTATTCAAAAGGAGGACGCAATGCTCGTTCGTTTTGCCGAAGATCTCGCCGCCATCACCTCCATGAGCCTGTTCCTGATCATGATTGCCATGTGGACCGGCTTTCTCAGCGGTATTTGACTCCTGGTTTTCCACACTTATCCACAGGCGTTCAACAGGCACGGCGGCCAATATGTGGCGGCCATCGGGCAGCGATGGCGGGGCCGAAATGTTCCCTATGGCCGCCGATCGGTTTGCCCTAGATGGTTGAATGAGAATGGGGACGGTGAGTCGTCCCTGGGTTCCGATGGCTGCAGGCGGAGGCATCATGGCAGAGGGCAAGGCAGCGGGCGGGCCTGGCTTCGTGCACCTGCATGTGTGTTCATCCTATTCCCTGCTCGAAGGGGCAATGAAAGTCCCCAAGATTGCCGACCTCGCCAAGGCCGACGGCATGCCGGCGGTGGCGCTGACCGACGTCAACAATCTCTTCGGGGCGCTGGAGTTTTCCGAGAAGCTGGCCGGCAGCGGCATCCAGCCGATCATGGGCATCTCGCTCGCCGTCAGTTTCGCCGATCGCGAGGACGCCTCCGATCGCCGCGCGTTGCATCAGCGCCGTCTGCCGCGCCTGGTCCTGCTGGCGCAGAACGAGGAGGGCTATGGCCACCTCATGGCGCTGTCCTCGCATTCCTACACGGATCCCGACAGCGGGGAGGAGGCTCATGTCTCGATCGAGCGATTGGCGGAACTCGGCGGTGGCCTGATCGTGTTGACCGGTGGGCCATCCGGTCCGCTCGACATGGCCCTGCGCGACGGGTTGGACGAACTCGCCAGCACGAGGCTGCAGCGCCTTTCAGGCCTGTTCGGGGACCGGCTTTATGTCGAGGTGCAGCGGCACGATATGCCCGAGGAGCAGCAGATCGAGGCGCCTCTGATCGAACTCGCTTATGCCGCCGGTATCCCGATCGTGGCGACGAACGAAGTCTATTTCGCCGCGCGCGCCGACCATGAATCCCATGACGCACTGCTCGCCATCGCCGAGGGGCGAATCCTTGCCGAGAATGATCGCCGAAAGGTGACGCCGCACCACTACTTCAAGAGCCGCACGGAGATGATGTCCTTATTCAAGGATATCCCCGAGGCTATTGAGAATACGATAGAAATTGCCAAGAGATGTGCGTTCCGCGTTCGGACCCGAAAGCCGATCCTGCCGCGCTTCTCGACCGGCGTCGACGAGAACGGGCAGCCCGTTGACGAAGCGGTGGAACTTCGCCGCCAGGCGGAGGAGGGGCTGGGCGCCCGGCTTGCCGCTCATGGCCCGGCGCCCGGCCACGACGTGGAAAGCTATGCCAAGCGGCTCGAATTCGAGCTCTCGATCATCGAACGCATGAAGTTCCCCGGCTACTTCCTGATCGTGTCGGACTTCATCAAGCATGCCAAGTCGAAGGGTATACCGGTGGGACCGGGACGCGGTTCGGGCGCAGGATCGCTCGTTGCCTATGCGCTGACCATCACTGATCTCGATCCGCTGCGCTTCAGCCTGCTCTTCGAGCGCTTCCTCAACCCCGAACGTATCTCGATGCCGGACTTCGACATCGATTTCTGCCAGGAGCGGCGTGACGAGGTCATCCGCTATGTGCAGGAGAAATATGGCGAGGACCGTGTCGCCCAGATCATCACCTTCGGTTCGCTCCAGGCGCGTGGCGTGCTGCGCGACGTCGGGCGCACTCTCGAGATGGGCTACAATCAGGTCGACAAGCTCTGCAAGCTGGTGCCGCAGAACCCGGCCAATCCGGTCACCTTGGCGAAGGCCATCGAGGACGAGCCCAAGCTGCGCGAATCCGCCAAGGACGACCCGACTGTCGAGCGTCTCCTGACCATCGCCCAGAAGCTGGAGGGGCTCTACCGCCATGCCTCCACCCATGCGGCGGGTGTGGTAATCGGAGACCGTCCGCTGGTGCAGCTGGTGCCACTCTATCACGACCCCAAGACCGCGATGCCGATGCCGGCGACGCAGTTCAACATGAAGTGGATCGAGCAGGCAGGGCTGGTGAAGTTCGACTTCCTCGGCCTGAAGACGCTTACCGTGCTGCAGCGCGCGCTGATGTTCCTGGCCCAGCGCGGCATCAAGCTCGACCTCGCCGGCGTGCCGTTGGACGATGTGAAGAGCTATGAGATGCTTGGCCGCGGCGAGACGGTGGGCGTGTTCCAGGTTGAAAGCGCGGGCATGCGCAAGGCCCTGCTCGACATGAACGCCGACCGTTTCGAGGACATCATCGCACTGGTGGCGCTCTATCGCCCAGGCCCGATGGCGAACATCCCGGTCTACAACGCCCGCAAGAAGGGTCTGGAAGAGCCAGACTACATGCTCGATCAGCTCAAGCCGGCACTGGAAGAGACCTATGGCGTCATCATCTACCAGGAACAGGTGATGCAGATCGCGCAGATCCTCTCCGGCTATACGCTGGGCGAGGCGGACATGCTGCGGCGTGCCATGGGCAAGAAGATCAAGGCCGAAATGGACGCCCAGCGCGCCCGCTTCGTGGAAGGCGCCGTCGAGCGCGGCACCAGGAAGGCCAAGGCGGACGAGATCTTCGACTATCTCGCCAAATTCGCCGATTACGGCTTCAACAAGAGCCACGCCGCTGCTTATGCGCTGGTTTCCTACCATACGGCCTATCTGAAGGCGAACTATCCGGTGGAGTTCATGGCGGCCTCGATGTCGCTCGATATCTCCAATACCGACAAGCTCAACGAATTCCGGCTGGAAGCGCGCCGCCTCGGCATCAAGGTCGAGCCGCCCTCCATCAACCGTTCTGGTCCGGATTTCGAGGTGCACGATGGCGCCATCCGCTATGCACTCGGCGCCGTCAAGGGCGTGGGTCCGGCGGCCATGCAGCGCCTGGTCGAGATCCGTGGCGATGAGCCCTTCTTCGACCTTGGCGATTTCGCGCGCCGCATCGATCCCAAGGCGATCAATAAGCGTATTTTGGAGAGTCTGGCTGCCGCCGGCGCCTTCGATGAGTTCGACCGCGACCGGGCCCGCATCACGGCTTCCCTCGATGCCGTCATGGCGCATGCCCAGCGCGCCCATGCCGAAAAGAGCGAAGGGCAGGGCGACATGTTCGGCGCTGCCTCGGCACCCGAGCCATTGAAGGGCATGATCATCGAGCCCTGGGAACCGTCGGACCGCCTGCAGCGCGAATTCGACGCCATCGGCTTCTTCCTGTCGGGCCACCCGCTCGATGCCTACACCACCGCGCTGGAGCGCCTCCAGGTGCCATCCTGGGCTCAGTTCACCCAGAAGGTGAAGCAGGGCGCGACGGCCGGGCGCCTGGCCGCAACGGTGCTGTCGCGCTCCGAACGCAAGACGCGCACCGGCTCGAAAATGGGCGTGATCATGCTCTCCGACGCCTCGGGGCAGTTCGAGGCAGTGATCTTCTCCGAAGGCCTGGCGCAATATCGCGAATTGCTGGAGCCCGGTACGGCGGTGCTGATCGCCGTGCAGGCCGCGCATGAAGGCGATGATGTACGCATCCGCATCGTTACGGCAGAGCGGCTGGACGCGGCCACGGCCAAGACCCAACGCGGCATCAAGGTTTTCCTGCAGGGCGACCAGGCCCTCGATTCTGTTGCCAAGCGCCTGGGGCAACGGGGGGAGGGCGAGGTCTTCCTGATCCTGCAGATCGAGGACGGCCAGCGCGAGGTCGAACTGAAGCTGCCGGGCCGCTACCTGGTCACGCCGCAGATCGCAGGCGCAATCAAGGCGATACCGGGCGTGGCGACCGTGCAGCAGATGTAGTTCAGTCGTTGTTTTCATGTTAAGTAATGCATCTTTTAAAGATTGCATTACCGAGGTGCTCGATGACAGCGACAGTGACAAGCAAGGGGCAGGTGACGCTGCCGAAGGAAGTGCGCGATCTGCTTGGCGTGGGGCCAGGCAGCCTTATCGACTTCCGGCGCGCTCCCGACGGCAGTATCGTGCTGGTCAAAGCGGACAAGAAGGAGGCCGCGAGCCGCTTCGCCAAATGGCGGGGCAGCGCGGATGCGGGCCTCAGCACGGATGAGATCATGGCTATGACGCGCGGTGAGGATTAATGGTTCTCGTCGACGCCAATATCTTGATTGACTTGGTAACAAACGATTCCGCTTGGTCGTCATGGTCGTTGGCGCGGCTGGAGGAGGCTGCGCTTGCGGGCTCTATTTTGATCAATGACGTCATCTATTCCGAGATATCTATGGGATTTCAGCGGATTGAGGACCTCGATCTTATGCTCGCGGAGACCATGGTTGGTCTTGTGCCGATGCCCCGGGCCGCTCTGTTCCTAGCAGGCAAGGCCTTTCGGCAGTATCGCGCCAATGGCGGTACGCGTACTGGGGTGCTGCCTGACTTCTTCATAGGAGCCCATGCGGCCGTGCAAGGCTGGCCGATTCTCACGCGTGATGTTCGGCGCTATCGCACCTACTTCCCCACGGTGCGGCTTATAGCGCCATGATCGTGATTGCCATCCGGTCATACGGATAGAATTTGCGCAGTTCGTACTTGCTTATTCCGGGGCGCGCCCTTATAGAGCCGCCCATTCCACACGCGGACGAAGCAGCGCAAGTTGCTCCGGTGCCGTGCTATTGCTTTGGGCCGGAAAGGTCTGGCGAGGCGAGCACGGTGGATGTCCGCGGAGGCTTTCAACCGGGGTTTACCTACCATGGCACTGCCAGATTACTCGATGCGCCAGCTCCTCGAAGCGGGCGCGCATTTCGGCCATCAGTCGCATCGCTGGAACCCGAAGATGGGTCCCTATCTCTTCGGCGTGCGCAACGGCATTCACATCATCGACCTCGCGCAGACGGTTCCGGCCTTCCACCGTGCGCTGCAGGCCGTGTCCGACACGGTCGCACGTGGCGGCCGCGTGCTCTTCGTCGGCACCAAGCGCCAGGCACAGGATGCGGTCGCTGATGCGGCTCGCCGTTCGGCTCAGTATTACGTCAATTCGCGTTGGCTCGGCGGCACGCTGACCAACTGGAAAACGATCTCGAACTCGATCCAGCGTCTGCGCAAGCTCGATGAGCTGCTCTCTGGTGGCGCCCAGCAGGGTTACACCAAGAAGGAGCGCCTCGACCTGACCCGCGAGCGCGACAAGCTCGAGCGCGCCCTCGGCGGTATCAAGGACATGGGCGGCACGCCCGACCTGATCTTCATCATCGATACCAACAAGGAAGATATCGCGATCAAGGAAGCTCGCCGCCTCAACATTCCGGTGGCTGCGATCCTCGATTCGAATTCCGATCCCGATGGCATCACCTACCCGATTCCGGCCAATGACGATGCCGGCCGCGCCCTGTCGCTCTATTGCGACCTCGTTGCCCGCGCCGCTCTCGACGGAATTTCCCGCGCTCATGGCGATCTCGGCATCGATATCGGAGCCGAGGAAGCGCCGGTTCTCGAGGAACTGCCGGTTGCCGAGGAGACCTCGGGTGAGACTTTCGAACTTCTCTCGGCTCCCCGCGGCGCTCCGGACGATCTGTCGAAGCTGACTGGTGTCGGCCCGCAGCTCGAGAAGAAGCTGAATGAAGGCGGTCTGTGGCATTACTGGCAGTTTGCTGCCATGACGCCGGAAGATGTCGCCAAGGTCGACAGCGAACTCAAGCTCAACGGCCGCATCGAGCGTGATGGCTGGGTGGAGCTCGCTCGCAACCTGGTCGCCGGCGCCTAAAAGCATTTTGTGATTTGCCAGAATTGGCAAGAATCGCAAAACGCGTCGAAACAAAGAGCTAGAGCAAAATCGCATGTTGATGCGTTTTGCTCTAGGATCGACGGGCTGCAATTTTCCCGCAGCCATCCTATATATCGTGAAACACGGCCCGGTTGCTCGCATTCCGTTTGTCACATCGGAATGCTAAGCGCCGGGCCGCTTCCCATCACCGGACTGATTCCGGTTTCCCAACGAGGTATTCCCTGATGTCGAACATTTCCGCCGCCATGGTGAAGGACCTGCGCGAACAGACTGGCGCGGGCATGATGGATTGCAAGGCTGCTCTCACCGAGGTGGCCGGCGACATGGAAGCCGCTGTGGACTGGCTGCGCAAGAAAGGCCTGTCCAAGGCCGCCAAGAAGGCGGGCCGCGTGGCCGCCGAAGGCCTGGTCGCCCTGCTGGTCGAGGGCAATAAGGGTGTTGCCGTCGAGGTGAACTCTGAGACCGACTTCGTGGCCCGCAACCCCGAATTCCAGGATCTCGTGTCGGGTATCGCCGCTGTCGCGCTCAAGGTCGGCAGCGACGTGGAAGCCATCAAGGCGGCTCCGTTCGACGGTGAGGGCACTGTTGCCGACAAGATCTCCGCTACGGTCGCCAAGATCGGCGAGCACATGTCGCTGCGCCGCGCCGAGACGCTGTCGGTCGGGCAGGGGGCTCTGGCCACTTATGTCCATAACCCGGTGGTGCCGAACAAGGGCCGTATCGGCGTGATCGTCGCACTCGAGTCAACCGGCGGCAATGCCGAGAAGCTTGCCGAACTCGGCCGCCAGATCGCCATGCATGTCGCGTCCTCCAATCCGGTTGCGGTCGATGCCGCCGGCGTCGATGCAGCCACGATCGAGCGTGAGAAGGCCATCCTGGCCGACAAGTATCGCGAGCAGGGCAAGCCGGAAGCGGCGATCGCCAAGATCGTCGAGAGCGGCATCAAGACCTACTTCAAGGAAGTGACGCTGCTCGAGCAGCCCTTCATCTTCGAGCCTTCGAAATCGGTCGGCCAGGCCCTCAAGGAGAGCGAAGGTGCGGCCGGTGGCCCGATCAAGGTGGCTGGCTTCATTCGCTACGCCCTTGGCGAGGGCATTGAGAAGCAGGAAAGCGACTTCGCTGCCGAAGTCGCCGCCCAGGCCGGCCACGCTGCCTGATAGCGTGCCGATCTCCGGCTGGCATGGAACCCGTGCTGGCCGGTTCGAGCACTTTTCCAAGTGCTGATCCCGCCAGATCGACTGAAGTCGATGTGGCTGAGAAGATCGACGCAGCCATTTTTATCCGCCCATGGTCATCTTTTGGTCATGTGGATCAATGAAACGACCAACAGGCGGCCTCGTGCCGCCTGTTGTATAAGTGGCCAGCGAATCGGAGCAGAAATCATGACGGCACTTCCCTATAAACGCGTCCTGGTAAAGCTCTCCGGCGAGGCCCTGATGGGCAAGGAAGCCTTCGGGATCGATAGGGGCACCGTGCGCCGCATCGCCGAAGATGTCATTGAGGCGGTGAAGCTCGGCGTGGAAGTGGCGGTCGTGGTCGGCGGCGGCAATATCTTCCGAGGCTCGCAGATCGCAGGCATGGGCCTTTCGCGCCCCGCGGCCGACTCCATGGGAATGCTGGCCACGGTGATGAACGTGATCGCGCTCGAAGCCCAGCTTGCCTCGCTCGGCCAGTCTGCCCGTGCCATGTCGGGTGTCGCCATGCCGTCGGTGGTCGAGACCTATACGCGCCAGCAGGCGATGGAGCATCTCGCCAAGGACCGCGTGGTCCTGCTCGCCGGCGGTACCGGCAATCCCTTCTTCACCACCGATACGGGTGCCGCCCTGCGCGCTGCGGAACTCGAATGCAATGTCCTGATGAAGGGCACGCAGGTGGACGGCATCTACACCGCCGACCCGAAGAAAGATCCCACCGCTACCCGCTATGACCGGATTACCCATGACGAAGTGATCCGAAAGGACCTCAAGATCATGGATACGGCTGCGTTTGCCCTTGCCCGAGAGGCCCGCTTGCCGATAATCGTCTTTTCGATTCATGAAGCCGGATCGATCGCTGCAGTGCTGCGGGGGCAGGCACCCTGTACCCTGGTCACCGACTGATCGTCCAAACCAGAAGATTCCCGAGGGCAGGACCATGTCTGCGTCATTCGATATTGCCGACGTCAAGCGCCGCATGGACGGCGCTCTCAACGCGCTCAAGCATGAGTTGGGTGGCTTGCGCACCGGCCGTGCCTCTTCTTCCCTGCTTGAGCCGGTGCATGTCGAGGCCTATGGCGCCAGCATGTCACTCTCCCAGGTTGCCACAGTCTCCGTACCCGAGCCGCGCCTGATCAGCGTGCAGGTGTGGGACCGCGGCATGGTCGGCGCGGTCGAGAAGGCCATCATCAATTCCAATCTCGGCCTCAATCCGCAGACCGAGGGTCAGGTCATCCGCCTGCGGATCCCGGAGATGACGCAGGATCGCCGCAAGGAGCTGGTGAAGGTTGCGCACAAATATGCGGAGTCCGCCCGCGTCGCGGTTCGTCATGTCCGACGCGACGGCCTGGACGTCTTGAAGAAGACCGAGAAGGACGGCACCATCGGCGAGGATGAAGAGAAGCGTCTGGCCGATCAGGTGCAGAAGGCGACGGACGCGATGATCGCCGAAATCGACAAGACGCTCGCCGCCAAGGAAAAAGAGATCCTGCAAGTGTGATACACAGGTCTTGCAATCCGTCCGCAAGGACTATTTCTTGATCTGTTTTGACACGAAATATCCACTGTCCCCCGGATGATCGTTCGATAGAATTCGTGCCAATATAGGGCGGATGAAGCTTCGAGGCACTTATGTTTGGCAGGGATCTGATCGAGGATGCGAATGTGGCGACGCTGCCGGCACATGTCGCCATCATCATGGATGGGAACGGGCGCTGGGCATCCAGGCGCCTGATGCCGCGGTTCGAGGGGCACCGCCGCGGCGTCGAAGCCCTGCGGCGCACGGTGCGTGCGGCGTCCGATATCGGCATTCGTTATCTGACGCTCTACTCCTTCTCGTCGGAGAACTGGTCGCGGCCTCGCCTCGAGGTCGACTACCTCATGGGCCTGGTGAAGCGTTTCGTGCGCAATGACCTCGCCGAACTCCATGCTAGCAACGTCCGTGTCCGCATCATCGGCGAGCGCGACGGCCTGGAGGGCGAACTCGCCGATCTTCTGGTCGATGCCGAGAACCTCACCGCCGCCAATACCGGCCTCACTTTGATCGTTGCCTTCAACTATGGCGGCCGTCAGGAAATCGCCTCCGCAGCCCGGCGCCTGGCCGAGATGGTCGCTGCCGGGACGCTGAGGCCGGAGGAGATAACCCCGGAGTTGCTGGCGGGCAAGCTGCATACCGTCGATATTCCCGACCCCGACCTCGTGATCCGTACCTCGGGCGAGCAAAGGATCTCCAATTTCCTGCTCTGGCAGTCGGCCTATGCCGAGTTTGTCTTCCTGCCGTTGCTCTGGCCCGACTTCGACCGCAGCGCCTTGGAGGCGGCTCTGGCGGAGTTTAAGGCTCGCGACCGTCGGTTCGGCGGTGTGTCCGAGCCAACGCCCCCGCGCCAGGCAACTTCAGGTTAGGCCTCGCGTGGATTCCGGAGTGAGCGCGAACGGGCGAAGGAAAGGGCAGGGCAGCGGGTGCTTCCGGTTTGGGCGTCACGGGAAACAAATGCGGATGCGGCAAATTGCCCGCCATGCCCAGATCGCCTGCAGGTTCTGAAATGCCGAGCGCCCAGACCAATTGGTCCGACCTCACGGTCCGCATCGCTTCCGCTTTCGTCATGGCGGGGTTGGCACTCCTCACCAATTGGCTAGGTGGTCCTGCCTTTGCGCTTTTCTGGCTGCTCGCCGCGATTGCCGTTCTGTGCGAATGGCTATTCCTTATCCGGGCGGGGGCGAAGGATTGGCCCACGGTCATCGCGGCTTCCGCTTTCCTGATCCTGGCCACGGCTTTCGCTTACGAGGGCCATGGCATATCCGCCTTGTTCATTATCGCCGGCGGAGCAATCGTGCTCGGATCGGTTGCTATCGCACGGCCCTGGCCCCAGCCGCTTCTAACGGCGGCGGCCTTGCCTTACGCGGCCTGCATCGTCCTGCCGGTGACGCTGCTGCGGTTGGACGAGCCGCATGGTATGCTTGCCGTCTTCGTTTTGTTCGCCATCGTGTGGGGTTCCGACATCATGGCCTACTTTACCGGCCGAACCTTGGGTGGACCCAAACTCTGGCCGAGCATCAGCCCGAAGAAGACGTGGTCCGGCTTCATCGGCGGCCTTGTCTTCGGTGCGGTTGCTGCCGGGCTGGTTGCAGGTTCATCTGTGCTGGTGTTGCTGGGCGCGTTGCTGGCCGCCGTGTCACAGGGAGGCGATCTCCTTGAATCCGCCCTGAAGCGCCGTTTTGATGCCAAAGATGCCAGTCACCTTATTCCAGGGCATGGCGGTGTCATGGACAGGCTCGACGGCTTTCTGGCCGCGGCCTTCGTGGCGCTGGTGATTGGACTGCTTCGCGCCGGCGTGCATCCGGCTTCGGGGTTCGTGGCCTGGTAGGGCCCGAATCCGATCTTGGGAAAGGGGCCTCGCCCGCGGACGAGGCTTGAGGGTTATGGGATGATGGGCGTTCTCGACAGTCTTGGCATGGGCGCGCTCGGTTTCGTGCCGTTCGTCATAATCATCTCCATCCTGATCTTCTTCCACGAACTCGGCCACTTTCTTGTTGGCCGGTGGTGTGGCGTCAAGGTGGTGACCTTTTCGATCGGGTTCGGCCCCGAACTCTTCGGCTTCGACGACAGGCACGGCACACATTGGCGAGTGGCCGCCATCCCCCTCGGTGGCTATGTCCGCTTCTTCGGCGACGCCAATGCCGCCTCCATGCCAGACGTGGAACGCAATCAATTGATGACGCCGGAGGAGCGGGCTGTGAGCCTGTTTCACAAGACGGTCTGGCAGCGCATCGCCATCGTCGCGGCCGGGCCATTGGCCAATTTCATCCTCGCCATCTTCGTCTTCGCGGCGGCATTTTCCATTTATGGTTACCCAAATGATGATCCCGTAATTGGCCCTATGAGTGTGGATGGCGCCGCCGCCAAGGCAGGGTTGCAGAGGGGAGACCGCATCGTCGAAGTCAGCGGCACCAAGGTTACGGTGTTCGACCAGCTTCCTGGCCTGATTGCGGGAGAGGCGGGTAAACCTGTGAAGCTGACGATCCAGCGGGGATCGGAGAGTTTCGATGTGAGCGTCGTGCCGAAGGTAACCACGGCCCCGGGGCTGGATGGAAAGCCTGTCACCCAAGGCAGAATCGGCATCGGGCCGGGCGGTATGGAGCGGCTCGACCCCTTCACGGCACTCTGGACGGGAACTCTTGCTACGGCGCAAACCATTGGTGCGTCAGTAGATTTTATCTATGGCTGGATCGTCGGACGAGGTGATCCGAACCAGGTTGCGGGCATTGTCGGAATCGCAGTGGCCTCCAAGACCATCGGTGAGACCATGGGGCTGATGGGCCTCGTGCTGCTCACGGCGAGCCTTTCTGTCTCGGTCGGCTTCATCAATCTACTGCCTATCCCGGTTCTCGATGGCGGCCATCTCGTGTTCTACACCATCGAAGCGGTGCGCGGACGACCGCTCGGCGCGCGGGCGCAGGAGCTCTCCTTCGGCATCGGCCTCATGTTGATAATTACAATTACTGTTTTGGTGTTGGGCCATGATCTGTCACGACAAATTTATGGCGGTTGAATGGGCGTGGCGGATTCGCAACGGTCTCCCAAAAAAGGACGACTGCCTCTCCCGGGTCGGTTTGCATGCGTCGGGAAACCCTGTAGAAGCATTTCCAATGAGCTCAATGCGGGCCTTCTAAGCTTGGCATCGAAACTCACATTGGTTTGGTAAAAAGAGTGGGATTAAGACCCGATGGCAACAGCAATGTACAAGTTGAAGCTGGGCGTTGCCCTCGCGGCTGTCGCGGTTCCATCGCTTTTCGGTGCCTTTATAGCCTCTCCGTTGGTAGGCTCGGCCGAAGCTGCGCCTAGGAAGCAAGTTGCGTCGCGGTCGGCGCCGATCGTCAATCGTATCGTTTTCGAGAAGAACAAGAAGGTCACGTCGGATCAGCTCACGTCCATCATGGAGACGAAGCCCGGCAGCCCGCTGAACCAGGCCACCCTGAATGCCGATATCGATCGCATGAAGGAAGCCTACAACCGGGCTGGGCGCTCGACGGTCCAGATCAGCTATCGTGAAGTTCCGCTGCCGAACAACCGCGTCGACCTTGTCTTCACGGTGGCGGAAGGCGTGAAGATCGGCATCGACGAGATCAAGTTCGTCGGCAATAACAATTATTCCGACTGGCGCCTGAAGCGTCAGATGGTGACGATTGAATCCGGTTATCTGGGCTGGCTGCGCACCACCGACACCTACGATCCGGACCGCCTCGCTGCGGACGAAGAGCGTCTGCGCGTGTTCTACGTGAACCACGGCTATCCCGACTTCCGCGTGCTTTCGGTGGTGCCCTCGCTGAACGACAAGCAGGACGGCTACATCATCACCATCACGGTCGATGAAGGGAAATACTACAAATTTGGCCCCTCGCAGGTTCAGTCCACTATCTCGGACGTCAATCCGGATGAGCTTCAGCATAACATTCATAGCTGGAACAACTGGACCTATCGCGGCGAAGACGTGGACAAGACCGTCGAGGACATGACCATCCAGCTTGCCGGCTCCGGTCATCCCTTCGCGCAGGTTCGTCCTCGTGCGGTCCGCGATGACAGCGGTGACACGATCGGCGTGAACTATGTGGTCGAGGAAGGCGCGAAGGTCTATATCGAGCGCATCAACATCACCGGTAACACCCGCACGCGTGACTATGTCATCCGCCGCGAGTTCGATATCGGTGAAGGCGACCCCTACAACCAGGCCATGATCGACCGGGCGGCCCGCCGCCTGCGGAACCTCGGCTACTTCCAGAGCGTGAAAATCACCAACACGCCGGGCTCCGAGCCTGACCGCGTTGTGGTGAATGTCGAAGTGGTCGACCAGTCGACCGGTGAGTTCTCGGTCGGCGGTGGCTACTCCACTTCGGACGGTTTCCTCGGCGAAGTCTCGCTCACCGAGCGCAACTTCCTCGGCCGTGGCCAGTATGTGAAGGCGTCGGTCCAGTATGGCCAGCGCACACAGGGCTACGGACTGTCCTTCACCGAGCCTTACTTCATGGGCCAGCGCATCGCTGCCGGCTTCGATCTCTTCTCGAAGACGACCGATGACAGCGACTACCAGTTCTACAAGGACCAGACCACGGGCGGCACGCTTCGCGCCGCGTTCCCGATCACCGAGAACTTCACCGTCGGCGTGAATTATACGATCTATACTGAGAAGGTCACCATCCCTTCGCAGTATAACGACAATAACTACCTCAATGGTGAAGCTTCGCGCGCCATCAAGGAACTGGATAATAAGAATCGGCTCGTCTCACAGATCGGCTATACCCTCACTTATAATTCGCTGGATGACCTGAAGCAGCCAAGCGAAGGTATCTACGCTCAGTTCAAGCAGGACGTTGCTGGTCTTGGTGGCGATGCCAAGTTCGTGAAGTCTTCGGTTGATTCACGCTACTATTATCCGCTGACCGACGACCTGACGATCATGGCACGCGCGCAGGGCGGCTACATGGTCGGTTTCGGTGGCCAAAAGCTTGCGATCGTCGACCAGTTCAACCCTGGTCCGGATCTGGTGCGCGGCTTCGCCCCTGGCGGCATCGGCGACCGGGATCTGGCGGGCGGCTCCAAGGGCAACGGGCTTGGCGGCACCAGCTACTATGGTGGCACGCTGGAACTGCAGTTCCCGATTTTCGGCCTGCCGCGTGAAGTCGGCCTGCGCGGCGCGATCTTCGCCGACGCCGGCTCGGTGTTCGGCTATGGCGGTACGCATTTCAGCCAGCAGTGCGGACCGCTTCCTGCAGGCAACCCTGCCGGTACCGGCAACTGCGACTTTGCCGGTGGGGGGCTGAGAAGTGGTGTTCGGCCCTTCGACCTCTATAAGAATAATCCGATCCGCTCGTCCGTCGGTGCCAGCTTGCTCTGGGCCTCGCCCATTGGTCCGCTACGCTTCGACTACGCTTTCGTTCTTACCAAAGCGAAGCATGACGACACCCAGGCCTTCCATTTCGGCACGATCGTCAACTATTGATGGTCTGACCTGTCCACCATGGCCGGCCGGTCACCATGTGGCCGGCCGGTTTTTTGTGGTCGCAACTGATGATGGAAGATTGCAGGAACTCAGGCAGGGCGGTCAGCGGTTCGTGCAAAGAAGATATACAATTCAATAGGATGTGAAGGTTTCCTGATCCAAATGGATTAGAAGGCGCCATACACGAAAAGTTCTGAAATATTCAGTGTTTTGCCTCCGCAGGATAGACTCGTGTATGGGCTGGCGCGACCACTCACTTGCGGTAACTTTTTTGCAAATCGGCGGGCGTAATCGTAAGAACTGATATCAGCTTCGGGCCTGCTGGCCTCCGGTGCTGATTTCCAAGAGGCTGATCGCAGCGTGGATATGATGACTGATCCGGTTTTCTTTCGGGCGCGCAGCCGGCTCGCCGTGGCGGACATCACCCGTCTCACCGGCGCGGAACCCATCGAGGGCCTGTCGCCTGACATCACCGTCGAACGCGTCGCACCGCTCGACCAGGCTGGGGAGGGCGACCTCAGCTTCCTGGAGAATCCGCACTACCTGCCGATGCTGGCGACGTCCAAGGCGGCGTTGATCCTGATCTCGCCGAAATTCCTTGACCGGGCTCCAAGGAGCGCTCCACTCATGGTGGCGCGCGAACCCTACAGGGCTTTCGCGCAGATCGGCATCGCCATGTTCCCGGAGGCGGCCCGACCCCAGTCCTTTTTTGGGGCCAAGGGCGTATCTCCCGGTGCCGTCGTTCATCCCGAGGCCCGGCTCGAGATCGGCGTCACGGTCGATCCCGGCGCGGTCATTGGGCCGCGGGCGGAGATCGGCGCCGGCACCATTATCGGCGCCAATGCGGTGGTCGGGCCCGACGTTCGCATCGGCCGTGACTGCTCGATCAGCGCCAATGCCGTGATCCAGCATTCCCTCATCGGCAACCGTGTCATCATCCATTCCGGGGCCTGCCTCGGCCAGGATGGCTTCGGCTTCTCGATGGGGCCGCGCGGGCATCTCAAGGTGCCGCAAGTCGGCCGGGTCGTGATCCAGGACGATGTCGAGATCGGCGCGGGAACTACGATTGACCGTGGCGCCAATCGCGACACCATCGTCGGCGAGGGCACCAAGATCGATAACCAGGTCCAGATCGGCCACAATGTCATGGTGGGCCGGCATTGCGTGCTGGTGGCCAAGGTTGGCATTTCCGGATCGACGGTTCTGGAGGATTTCGTGGTCATGGGCGGAGCCTCAGCCACGGTGGGCCATATCCGCATCGGCATGGGAGCCCAGATCGCCGGCGCCGCCAATGTGAAGGATGATGTGCCGCCGGGCGCCCGCATGGCAGGCACTCCGGCACAGCCGCTGGTCGACTTCGCCCGAGAATTGGCCCTGCTCAAGCGCCTGGTCAAGGAGACGCGGGTGCGATCCGATACCAAGAAGGAAGGCTGAGCCGCAACCAGCAGCCGGAGAAGGCAGCGATACTCAACGAAACGGCCCTGCCTGGGACGGGGCCGGCCCAGAAACGAGACTGTTATGACTGAAACAACGCCTACGACACTGGAGTCCGTGGATATCGGTAAGCTGCTCACCCTGCTGCCGCATCGCTATCCGTTTCTGCTGGTCGATCGCATCATCGAAATCGACCACGACAATTCCGCGATCGGCATCAAGAACGTCACCGTCAACGAGCCCCATTTCACCGGCCATTTCCCCGGGCAGCCGGTGATGCCGGGCGTCTTGGTCATCGAGGCGATGGCGCAGACCGCGGGAGCGATCTGCGTGCTCAATACCATGGGCAATTCCCGCCCGAAGGTCGTTTACTTCATGACGATCGACGAATGCCGGTTCCGCAAGCCCGTTACCCCCGGCGATCAGGTGCGTCTGCACATGACCAAGATCAAGAATCGCCGAAACATGTGGTGGTACAAGGGCGAGGCGAAGGTTGACGGCGTCATCGTCGCCGAAGCGACGGTTTCGGCCATGGTGGTGATGGAATGACGCCGACGTCAGTTCCCGTTATCCACCCGACGGCGCTCGTTGCGGCCGGCGCCAGCCTTGGCGCAGGCGTATCGGTCGGGCCTTTCTGCCTCGTAGGTGAAAACGTCGTCCTCGGCGAAGGCGTGATCCTGCACTCGCATGTGGTCGTCACAGGTCACACCACGGTGGGCGCCCGTACGCAGATCTATTCCTTTGCCGCCCTGGGCCATCCGCCGCAGGACATGAAGTATCGCGGTGAGGTGTCCAAGCTCGTCGTTGGTGAAGATTGCGTCATCCGCGAAGGCGTGACTATGCATCCCGGCACCGCCGGCGGGGGCCTGCTGACCCAGACCGGGAGCCGCTGCTGGTTCCTCGCCCAGAGCCACGTCGCGCATGACTGCAAGATCGGCAACAATGTCATCTTCTCCAACAATGTCATGCTGGCCGGTCACGTCCAGGTGGGCGATCATGTGATCGTCGGTGGCGGCGCGGCCGTGCATCAGTTCTCACGCATCGGAGCTCACGCCTTCATTGGAGGACTGGCCGGTGTCGAGAACGATGTGATCCCGTTCGGCATGGCGCTTGGCAACCGCGCCAGCCTTGCCGGCCTCAACATCGTGGGCCTCAAGCGCCGCGGCTTCGAACGCGAGCAGATCCACGCTCTGCGCCGTGCCTATCGTGCGCTGTTCACGTCGGAGGGCTCACTCAAGGAGCGCGTCGAGAAAGTGGCGGAGGAGTTCGCCGATCAGCCGGCGGTGATGCAGATCGTGGACTTCGTGCGCACCGGCGGTGAGCGCGCCCTCGTGACGCCGCGCGATCTGGCGGACGCCGAGGCGTGAGCGCAGGCGCCCGCACCGGCGAAGGCCCTTTGGCGATCATCGCCGGGGCCGGTCAATTGCCGGCGGAGATCGCTGCGGAAGTGGCAGGACGCCAGGAGGAAGTGGCGATCCTGCCGATCAAAGGCGTCGCCAATGCCGATTTCTCGGCCTTCAGGCAACAGCCGGTCGGCATGCTCGATCCCAATGGCGTGCTGGCCGCTCTCGGCGGCCTGAAGGCGCGGGCGGTGATCATGGCCGGCACCGTGCACCGACCCGGAATCGGGCTGGTCATGGCAGGTTACGAAGCGGTGCGCAACCGCGACGAGATCCGCAAGGTGGTGCAGGGTGGGGACGACAACCTCCTGCGCGGCATCATTGCTTTTCTTGAGGATAATGGCTTTCCCGTGCTCGGCGTGCGCGATGTGGCCCCCGGGTTGATGGCACAGGCTGGCTTGCTCGGCCGGCATGGGCCTGACGAGGCGGACTGGCAGGACATTACCTCCGGGCAGAAGGCCTTGGCTGCCATGGGGGCGAGCGATATCGGCCAGGGTGTCGTGGTGGTCCAGCGACGGGTGCTCGCAGTGGAGGCAGCCGAAGGCACCGATAACATGATCCGTCGCGTGACCGGATTGCGGCGCAAGGGCCTGATCGGCCGCCTCTTGCGTCATGGCCGCCCGGCTGTGGCCGAGCAGTCGGGGGGCGTGCTGGTGAAGGCCGCCAAGCCGGGGCAGGACTTCCGTGTCGACCTGCCGGCCATCGGCCCGCGCACGGTGCGCCTGGCCCGCGAGGCCGGGCTTGGTGGTATCGCCATCGAGGCGGGCAGTGTGCTTGTCGTGGAGCGAGCGACGACCATCAAGGCCGCCGACGCCGCCGGCCTCTATATCATCGGCGTGGCGCCATGACCGAACGCGCCCTCCATGTCGCCCTGGTCATAGGCGAGCATTCCGGTGACCAGCTTGGCTTCAAGCTGATCCAGGCCTTGAGAGCCGCAGTGCAGGGCCCCATCCGTTTCACGGGGGTGGCAGGCCCGGCCATGATCCGTGAGGGCATGGAGAGCCTGTTTCCGCTCGACGATATCGCCGTCATGGGCCTTGGCGATGTCATCAAGCGCTATCCGGCGATCCGCGCCCGCGCGTGGACGGCGATAGACCATGTCGTGGCCGAGCCACCTGACGTGCTTGTGATCATCGACAGTCCGGATTTCACGCACGCCGTCGCCAAGCGCGTACGCAAGCGCCTGCCGAACCTGCCGATCGTCAACTATGTCTCGCCCAGCGTCTGGGCCTGGCGGCCAGGGCGGGCGAAGAAGATGAAGGCCTATGTCGACCATGTCCTCGCATTGCTCCCCTTCGAGCCGGCGGCCTACCAGCGCCTGGATGGCCCGCCGTGCAGCTATGTCGGCCATCCCCTGATAGAGCGCCTTGCGGAGTTGCGCCCGAATGCCGCCGAGCAGGCTGTGCGCGATGGCGAGAAGCCGCTGGTTCTCGTGTTGCCTGGCAGCCGCTCGGGCGAGGTGGCGCGGCTGACCGACATCTTCGGGGCGACGCTCCAGCGCCTGGAGGCTGCGATCGGCGCATTCGACACGATCCTGCCGACCGTAGCGCGCCATGCCGCCCGTCTGAAGGAGGCGACGGCCTCCTGGCCACAGAAGCCGCAGGTGGTTTCGGACGAAGCGGAGAAATTTGCCGCCTTCCGGCGTGCCCGCGGCGCACTCGCTGCCTCCGGCACGGTGACGCTCGAGCTCGCTCTGTCGCAGATTCCGATGATCGGCGCCTATCGCTTCCCGGCGTGGGAAGCCTTTATCGCCCGTCGTCTGGTCAAGGCGCCGTTCTTCTTGTTGCCGAACCTGATCGTCGACCGCCGGGCGGTGCCCGAGTTGTTCCAGGAAGAAGTCACTCCCGACAATCTGACAGCCATCTTTACGCCGCTTCTGGGCAAGACACCGGAGCGTGCTGGACAGATGCAGGCTTTCGACGAGATTGACCGGCGCATGCAGGTCGTGGGTGAGACGCCTTCCCAGCGTGCGGCGCGCATCGTTCTGGAGACGATGCGGCAGCGGTAACGGTGGCCGGTCTGCGAAAAGAAACGGGCCGGTCGTTGGACCGGCCCTCTTGGCTTATCCGCGACGCTGGGCCGGGGAGATGTAATCGCGGCGGGTAGCGCCGGTGTAGAGCTGGCGCGGCCGACCGATCTTCTGGGACGGATCCTCGATCATTTCCTTCCACTGTGCGATCCAGCCGACAGTACGGGCGAGAGCGAACAGCACGGTGAACATCGACGTCGGGAAGCCCATCGCCTTGAGCGTAATGCCCGAATAGAAATCGATATTGGGATAGAGCTTCTTCTCGATGAAATAGTCGTCGTGCAGGGCGATGCGCTCGAGCTCGAGCGCCACTTCCAGGAGCGGGTCGTCCTTGTGGCCGAGTTCGTTAAGCACCTCATGCGTGGTGCGCTGCATGATCTTGGCACGCGGATCGTAGTTTTTGTAGACCCGATGGCCGAAGCCCATCAGGCGGAAAGGATCGTTCTTGTCCTTGGCCTTGGCGATATATTGCGGGATGCGATCGACCGAGCCGATCTCGCTGAGCATCTTGAGAGCCGCTTCGTTCGCACCGCCATGGGCAGGGCCCCACAGGCACGCGATGCCCGCGGCGATGCAGGCGAAGGGGTTGGCGCCCGAGGAGCCAGCGAGGCGCACCGTCGAAGTCGAAGCGTTCTGCTCGTGGTCGGCGTGCAGGATGAAGATGCGGTCGAGCGCGCGGGCCAGGATGGGGTTGGGCTTGTATTCCTCGCAAGGCACGGAGAAGCACATGCGCAGGAAGTTGGAGGGGTAGTCGAGATTGTTCTGCGGATATACGAAGGGTTGGCCAATCGTATATTTGTAGGCCATCGCCGCTAGCGTCGGCATCTTGGCGATCAGGCGCATCGAGGAGATCATGCGCTGGTGCGGGTCGGCGATATCGGTCGAGTCGTGATAGAAGGCCGAGAGAGCGCCGACGGAGGCGACCATGACGGCCATCGGATGGGCGTCGCGGCGGAAGCCCTGGAAGAAGCGGGCCATCTGCTCGTGCACCATGGTGTGGCGCGTGACGCGATAGTCGAAATCGGCCTTCTGGGCCATGGTCGGCAATTCGCCGTAGAGCAAGAGATAGCAGGTCTCGAGGAAGTCGCCATGTTCGGCTAGCTGTTCGATCGGATAGCCGCGGTAGAGCAGAACGCCCTCGTCGCCATCAATATAGGTGATCTGGGACTCGCAGCTCGCCGTCGAGGTGAAGCCCGGATCGTAAGTAAACATACCCGTGTGTTTATAAAGTGATGCAATGTCGACGACCGTCGGACCGACGGAGCCGCCCTTGGTCGGCAACTCGATCGTCTTGTCGTCAATAGTCAGAGTCGCCGTATTACCGGTCATGAAATCCTCCTTGCACGGAAAATCTGAGCGTCACGCCCGGGGCCCGTTTCCGGGTCCGGCCCTGCAAGGGCAAGCGTATCCGTGGATCCGTTCACGTTGGGTAGACCATTTGCTGCAATGCCGCAAGAATGACAGGAGACCAAACCGACGGTTCGCTTTGCCGAGCATGCGGGGCGTGACGATTACACGATTGCACCGAAAGACGGTTTCGCATGCGACGTGAAAATGGCGCCGAAATGGCGCCATTCTTGTAGCACGAGCTCACATGATGGGTGAGTGCCAAAGCTTGGGCGGAGTTCAGGCCGCCTGGTCCTTAAGCCGCACCAGGCTTTCCTCGCGGCCGAGCACGGCCAGCACGTCGAAAACCGGTGGGGAGGTCGTACGGCCGGTGAGCGCTGCGCGCAGCGGCTGGGCGAGGGTGCCGAGCTTGGCGCCCGTCTCTTCGGCCATTGCACGCACCACGGCTTCCGTCGCCACGGCGCCCCACGCAGTTACCGTCTCGAGGCGCGGCACGAGTGCGGCGATCGTGGCGCGAGCCTCGTCGCTGAGCACCGCCTTCGCCTTGTCGTCCAGCGGCAGCGGCCGGGAGACGAACAGGAAGTTCGCCCCATCCAGCAGCTCGATCAGCGTTTTGGCGCGCTCCTTGAGGCCGGACATGGCCGCCAGTAGCTGTATGCGCTTGGAGCCATTGCCGGCCGCCAGCGCCGCGGCCAGAGCCGGTCCTTCCGGAATATGCGGCAGCAGCTGGTCGATGGCCGCCATCAGCTCTTCGTCGCTGGAACTGCGCATATAGAGGCCGTTGAGGTTCTCTAGTTTCTTGAAGTCGAAGCGCGCTGCCGATTTGCCGATGGCGTTGGTATCAAAATATTTGATCATCTCTTCGGTCGAAAAGACTTCCTGGTCGCCATGGCTCCAGGACAGGCGCACGAGATAGTTGCGCATGGCCGCCGGCAGGTAACCCATGGCCCGATAGGCGTCGACGCCCAAGGCGCCGTGGCGCTTGGAAAGCTTGGCGCCATCCGGACCGTGGATCAGCGGGATATGGGCCATGCGCGGTACTTCCCAGCCCATGGCCTCGTAGATCTGTTTCTGACGCGCCGCATTGGTGAGGTGGTCGTCGCCACGGATGATGTGGGTGACACCCATGTCGTGATCGTCGACCACCACTGCGAGCATATAGGTCGGCGTACCGTCCGAGCGGAGCAGAACGAGGTCGTCGAGGTCCGTGTTGGACCACGTGACCGTGCCCTGCACGTCGTCGTCGATGACGGTCGTGCCCTCGGTGGGTGCGCGCAGGCGGATGACTGGCTTGACGTCCTTGGGCGCGGTCGCCGGATCGCGGTCGCGCCAATAGCCATTATAGCGTGGCGCGCGACCCTCTTTGCGGGCCTTCTCGCGCATGTCGTCCAGTTCCTGCGGCGTGCAGTAGCAATAATAGGCCTTGCCCTTGGCGAGCATGGCCTCGGCCACCTCGCGATGGCGGGAGGCCCGCGCGAACTGGAAAATCGGCTCGCCGTCCCAATCGAGGCCGAGCCAGGACAGGCCGTCGAGGATGGCTGCGATGGCCGCATCGGTCGAGCGTTCGCGGTCGGTGTCCTCGATGCGCAGCAACATCTTGCCGCCCTTGGCCCTGGCATAGAGCCAGTTGAACAGGGCCGTACGGCCGCCGCCGATATGGAGGAAACCGGTGGGCGAGGGGGCGAAGCGAGTGACGACGGGCGAAGACATTGAAAATTCCAAAGACGACGGACGGGCAAGGCGCTCACTTTAGGGTAACCCCCTTGGCGAGCGACGTTGATATAAATAGGCTAGGGCGTTTAGCACAGGGTTTCATCGGGCGGTAGCGGCGGGGCGCCTTTGTCTGGGAATGATCGGGCACGTGTACGAGTTGGTGTCCTCGGTGGCAGGGGAGGCGAGGGAAGTCTCGTCCTCCCGGGCGCCGAAGGGGTCGGACAGGTCTTCGGCAACGTGCTGGCCTGGCTTGCCAAGGGGGTAGCCGCGGAAGTGGCGGCCTTCGAGCTGGCCCTGGTTGTTCCCATATTCCTCGGTCTCGGCGTGATCGCCTATTTCGCGGCGCCGGATGAGCCGAGTCTGACAGCGCCCCTGATCGCCACCTGTGTCGTCACCGCCGCCGCCTATTCGCTACGCGGACGCTGGTGGCCGCATGTCGCGCTTGTCTGCCTTGCCGCGATCGGTGTCGGCTTCTGCTCCGCCAAACTGCGCACCATGAGTGTGGCCACGCCGCAACTCGCCCGGTCGCTTTCCGGCAATGTCACGGGGCTGGTGCTCTCGGTGGAATCCCGGCTTGGCGACAGTGCCCGTGTCGTCATGCGGCCCGTTGCCATCGAAGGGCTTTCCGCCGAGGCCACGCCGGGCCAGATCCGTCTCACGCTGCGCCGGGCGGGAGATCTCAAGGCCGGCGATAGCATCACCGTCAAGGCCGTGATGCGTCCTCCTCCGCCGCCGGCCCTGCCGGGGGGTTACGATTTCGCCCGAGATGCCTTCTTCGACGGGATTGGCGCTGTGGGCTTCGTCGCCGGCAAGATCGCGCCGGCGGCAGCACCTATCGAGCCGGGCTATGCGGAAGCCTTCAATATCTGGATCGACACCCAGCGCAACCGGCTGACGGCGCGTATCGTCGAGGCGGTTCCTGGCGAGAACGGAGCGATCGCGGCCTCGCAGGTCACGGGAAAGCGCGGCGAAATCCCGAACGAGGCCAACGACGCCTTGCGCGCCTCCGGCCTCTATCATGTCGTCTCGATTTCCGGCCTCCACATGGCGCTGTTCGCCGGTGGTCTCTTCGCCCTGATCCGCGCCCTGCTGGCGCTCTCCCGGCGCGTCGTGCTCTATCGTGGCGCCAAGGAAATCGCCGCGATGCTCTCCCTGGCGCCTGCCGCGGCCTATACACTGTTCTCGGGGGCAGAGGTTGCGACTGTGCGCTCCTTCGTGATGACCGCCATCGTGCTGCTGGCAGTGGCGCTCGGGCGCAGCGCCATCACGCGGCGCAATGTGGCCCTCGCCGCCAGCTTCGTGCTGCTCACCACGCCGGAGCAGTTGCTCGGCCCGAGCTTCCAGATGTCCTTCGCGGCCGTCGCCATGCTGGTGGCGGCGCATGACGCCTGGGGCAAGCGCAAGCGGACCAAATACGCGACCTTCTGGGAACGCGGCATCGCTTCGGGCTTGGGCATCCTGCTGGCGATGATGCTGACGACGCTCGTGGCTTCGCTCGCGACCGCTCCCTTCTCCGCCTATCACTTTCACCGCCTGACCATGCAGTCGCTCGCCTCCAACCTGGTTGCCACGCCGATCGTCTCCTTCCTGATGATGCCGCTGGCGTTGCTGGCCGTGCTGGCCGAGCCTTTCGGCTACGGGGCGTTCTTCTGGCATCTCATGGGCTGGTCGGTCGGGTTGTTCATGCAGGTGGCCCGCTATGTCGCGACATGGCCGGGCTCGGATCTCGTCCTGCCGCAATTCTCGTCCGTTGCGCTATGCCTGTTCTCACTCACTCTCGTGCTGCTCACCCTGATGCGCGGCCGGCTTGCGGTCTTTACGCTCGTTCCCCTGTTCGGCGGCATCGCCGCGGCCGCGACTACGCCGACTCCGGTCGCGATCTTCGGCGCCAACGGCCATGCCGCCCTGGTCCGCAAGGGCGATTCCCTCACCTCGCTCGCCAACCGCTCAGACAATTTCGCCGTGCAGCAATGGCTGCTGGCGATGGGCGACCGACGCAAACCCGACGATCCCAGCCTCGCCGAGCAACGCCTGTGTGACAAGGAAGGCTGCTCCGCGCCGATCGAGGGTGGCGATATCTTCATGCTCGACCACACTCTCAACGCGGCGCAGGAAGATTGCGGGCATGTCAGCGTGCTGGCCGGCCCTGTCGCTCTCGGCACGAGCTGCGCGGGCAGGGGGATCGTGCTCAACCGCGACCTTATCTTCGCCGCCGGCTCCGTCGCACTCTACGCTGACCGTCCCACCGAGAGGGGCGGCGAAACACGTTGGCGAGTGGTTACGGCCCGTGATCTGGGGTCTTCGCGGCCCTGGGCACCGATGCCGGCCTGGGCGGCGAAGGTCTCCGTGCCTGCGCCGGCGGCATCGACGCAGACGCCCGATGCTGATTCGGCTGTGGACACCGCTGCACCGGATGGGGATGATTGAACATCACTCAAATCGGGAGGACATCTCATGAAGCTCAGCGCGCGCAACCAGATCAAGGGCATCATCAAGAGCGTCACGAAAGGCCAGACAACCTCGCATGTCCAGCTCGATGTCAACGGCACCATCGTCACCGCCTCGATCACCAACGAGGCGGTCGACGACCTTAAGCTTAAGCCCGGTCAGGCCGCCTATGCGGTGATCAAGGCCTCGGATGTGATGATCGCCGTGGATTGATTGCCAGGAGAACGGACCGGAGGTTCGTGCTCCCGTCAATAGCGGCGGAACAGGCCGACCAGCTTGCCCTGAATGCGCACCCGGTCCGGGCCGAAGATGCGGGTTTCATAGGCCGGGTTGGCGGCCTCCAGTGCGATGGAGGCACCGCGCTTGCGCAGGCGTTTGAGCGTAGCTTCCTCGTCGTCGATCAGGGCCACCACGATGTCGCCGGTGTCGGCATAGTCCTGGCGGCGGATCAGCACCGTGTCATTGTCGAAGATGCCGGCCTCGATCATCGAGTCGCCGCGCACTTCCAAGGCGAAATGTTCGCCCGAGGACAGCATTTCCGGCGTCACGCTGATGGTGTGGCTCTTGGTCTGGATGGCCGAGACCGGTGTACCCGCCGCGATGCGGCCCATCACCGGGATGAGGACCGGGCGGGCGGCATCGTCATCCGCCTCCGGGCGGACGGTGCGTACCTTGCCGAGGTTGCCCTCGATGACATTGGGTCGGAAGCCGCGCTGCGAGCTCGCGAGCGAGAGGCCCGGCACAGCCGATTCCGGCAGACGGACTACTTCCAGCGCCCGCGCCCGGTTGGGCAGGCGGCGGATGAAGCCGCGCTCTTCCAGCGCCATGATCAGCCGGTGAATGCCAGACTTGGAGCGCAAATCCAGCGCCTCCTTCATCTCGTCGAAGGAGGGCGGCACGCCCTGTTCCTTCAACCGCTCATGAATGAACCGAAGCAATTCGTGTTGTTTCTTGGTCAGCATGGGCGATCCCGTTATGGCAGCCTGCGAATCACGATGATTTGGCAAACAAAGCAAGAACATTGCTACATGTTCACACTGTGTTCTGCAAGAATGAAGTTCCCGTTAAAGCACGATCAATAACCGGCAGCGCGCAAGTCAATTATCTCGCACACATCGCCTGGCTTTGCTTCCGGAGCGAAGGGCGGGCGGATGACGAGGCAGTCCGCATGCTGCAGCACGCTGACCAGCGACGAATCCTGTGGCGCCAGTGGTGCTACCTTGATGATGCCGGAAGCATCGTCAAGTACGAAGCGGGCGCGGATATAATCCTCGCGCAGGTCGTTGGCCGGCCAAGAGGCGGCGAACACGGCTTTCCTGCGGGCAAGATTGGTCTCGGCGCGGCCGAGCAGGGTGCGCAGGAGGGGCACCAGGAAGAGCACGCTGCACACCACCGAGGAGACCGGATTGCCCGGCAGGCCGAGAATATGCATTCCGCCGAGCCGTCCGTGCAGCAATGGTTTGCCGGGGCGCATGGCGATCTTCCAGAAACCCAACGTCATGCCTTCGCGGGTGAGAGCCGTCTGGATGAGGTCGTGATCACCTACGGAAGCGCCACCGATGGTGACGAGGATGTCGGCCTTTTCATTGCGGGCGCGCTTGATCGCCGCTTCCAGGGCCGGAAAGTCGTCGCTGGCGATGCCGAGGTCGAGCACATCGCCGCCCTCGGCCTCCACCAGGGCAGCGATGGCGAAGGTGTTGGAGGCAACGATCTGGTCCTGGCCGACTGCTTCGCCCGGCAGCACCAGCTCATCGCCGGTGGCGAGGATGGCGACTTTGGGCTTGCGCCGAACCGGCAGGCGCGGGTGGTTCATAGCGGCGGCAAGGGCGATATCGCGCGGGCCGATCACGCTGCCTGGGGTCAGGGCCTCAGTGCCCTCGGCGAAGTCGAGCCCGCGGCTGCGGATATTGGCGCCCGGCCGGACGCCGCTCGCGATGATGACGCGGCTGCCGTCCCGCCTGGTATTTTCCTGGATTACCACTGCGTCGGCACCATCAGGAACCGGCGCGCCCGTGAAGATACGTACCGCCTGCTTTTCGCCGACTCGGCCCGCATAGCCGTGGCCGGCCGCCGATTCGCCAATCAGGTCCAGCGTGGCGCCATCGGAGGCGTCCTCGGCTCGCACCGCATAGCCATCCATCGCCGAGGCATGGAAGCCGGGCTGGGTACGCAGCGCTGTGATGGTCGAGGCGAGGGTCCGGCCTCTTGCCACCTGAATAGGTACTTCAACGGTCGGCAGCGTCTTGACATTGGCGACGACCTTGACCAGGGCGTCGGCAACCGGTAGCAGGCTCATCGGGCGTCCTCCGCGTGCCAATCGCCGGATTTGCCTCCGGACTTCTCAATCAGGCGAATGGCCTCGATGCGCATGCCGCGGTCGACGGCCTTTACCATGTCGTAGACGGTGAGGCAGGCGACGGAGACCGCGGTGAGCGCCTCCATCTCCACCCCGGTCTGGCCGGAGACCTTGGCAGTGGCCCGCACCGTGAGGCCGGGCAGGTTCGCATCGGGCTCGATCTCGACGGCGATCTTGCTGAGCAGCAGGGGATGGCAAAGGGGGATCAGCTCATGCGTCCTCTTTGCCGCCATGATGCCGGCGATGCGGGCGGTGGCAAGTACGTCCCCCTTCCGGGCATCGCCAGAGAGCACGAGGCCAAGCGTGGAAGCTTGCATCACGACCCGGCCCTCGGCGACGGCGACCCGGCTCGTCACATCCTTCTGTGAGACGTCGACCATATTGGCCGCGCCCGACGCATCGAGGTGGGTGAGGCCTGAGCTCATGCCGCCGCGCCCAGCGCCAGCAAGGCGCGCGTGGCGGCGGTGACGTCGGCCTGGCGCATCAGGCTCTCGCCGACGAGGAAGGTGTTCACGCCCACTTCACGCAGCCGCGCCACGTCATCAGGCGTGAAGATGCCGCTCTCGCCCACCAGCAGGCGGTCGCTCGGCACCAGCGGCGCCAGGGTTTCCGTCGTCTCCAGCCGGGTGACGAAATCGTTGAGGTCGCGATTGTTGATGCCGATCATGCTGACATCGAGCGGCAGGGCGCGCTCCAGTTCTTCGAGATTGTGGATCTCGCAGAGCACATCGAGCGACCAGTCCTTTGCGGCAGCGATGAGGGCGCGTGCTTCCTCGTCGGTGACGCTCGCCATGATCACCAGGATGCAGTCGGCGCCCCAGGCGCGGGCTTCGACCACCTGATAGGGATCGTAGAGGAAGTCCTTGCGTAGCGCCGGCAACGAAACGGCAGCGCGCGCCGCGGTGAGGAATTCCGGCTTGCCCTGGAAGGAAGGCTCGTCCGTCAGCACCGAAAGGCAGGCAGCGCCTCCGGCCTCGTAGGCGCGGGCGAGGGCGGGCGGATCGAAATCAGCGCGGATCAGGCCCTTGGAGGGGCTCGCCTTCTTGATCTCGGCGATCAGGCTCGTCTCGCCGGCGGCAAGCTTGGCTTCGAGCGCGCGCTTGAAACCGCGAACCGGCGCGGCCTGTTCGGCGTGCCTGATCAAGGCGGGCAGTGGGACGGCGGCCTTCGCCGCCTCGATCTCGCGGCGCTTATAGGCTTCGATCTTTTGCAGGATGGTTGCCATGGCGCTCACATATTGGAAACCTCGACCAGGCGGCCGAGGGTTGCAAGAGCCTTGCTCTTGTCGATGGATTCACGTGCGAGTTCAGCGCCTTCGGCAAGGTTCCTCGCCTTGCCGGCGACGAGGAGAGCGGCTGCTGCGTTGAGAATGGCAATGTCGCGGTAGGGCGTCTTCTCGCCTTCCAGCACGGCACGCAGGGCGACGGCGTTGTGGGCGGCATCCCCGCCCTTGAGATCCTCGGGCTTCGCTACCCTCAGACCGATTTCGTCGGGCGTGATGCTGCCGTGCGTGATCTCGCCATTCTCCAGCGAAACGATCTCCGTAGGGCCCGTAGTGGTGATTTCGTCGAGCCCGTCGCTGCCATGCACGGCGATAATGCGGGTCGAGCCGAGCGTCTTCAGCACCTCCACCATCGGCTGAAGCCAGTTGCGGGCGTAGACGCCGAGCAATTGCCGCTTCACCCCGGCGGGATTGGAAAGCGGGCCGAGCAGGTTGAACACCGTGCGGGTGCCGAGCTCGACGCGCGTAGGCCCGACATGCCGCATGGCGCCGTGATGGGCGGGCGCGAACATGAAGCCGACACCGGCAAGATCGATGCAGCGGGCGATCGCCTCGGGTTTCAGCTCGATATTCACGCCGAGCGCCACCAGCACGTCCGCCGCACCGGATTTGGAGGAGAGGGCGCGATTGCCATGCTTGGCGACCTTCACCCCCGCCCCCGCGACGATGAGCGAGGCAGCCGTCGAGACATTGTAGGAGCCGGAGGCATCACCCCCCGTGCCGACGATGTCGATGGCATCATCAGGTGCCGTCACAGGCAGCATCTTGGAGCGCATGGCGGTGACCGCCCCGGTGATCTCGTCCGGCGTTTCCCCACGTACGCGCAAGGCCATGAGGAAGCCGCCGATCTGGGAGGGCGTCGCCTGGCCCGAAAGAAGCAGGTCGAAGGCTTCGGCCGCCTCCTGCCGCGACAAGGCGCCTGCAGCGGCCTTGCCGATATAGGGTTTGAAGCCGTCCATCAGGCGTGCTCGGGCTGCGTGACGCGATGTTGCACATTCCAGGCGGCCGCGATGTCCAGGAAATTCTGGAGAATGCGATGGCCATGGTCGGACATGATCGACTCGGGGTGGAACTGTACCCCGTGCAGGGGCGCGCTCTTGTGCTGCACACCCATGATCACGCCGCCATCCGTCTCGGCGGTGATCTCGAGATCGAGCGGCAGGCTCTCGCGCTTGACGATCAGCGAGTGATAACGCGTGCCCATGAAGGGCCCGTTGATGCCACGAAACACGCCGCGGCCTGTGTGTTCGATCGAGGAGATTTTGCCATGCATGGGCACCGCGAGGCGCACGACATCGCCACCGAACACCTGGCCGATGGCCTGGTGGCCGAGGCAGACGCCGAAGAGCGGAATCTTGTCCTGCGCCTTCTCGATCAGTTCGCAGCAGATGCCGGCTTCGGTGGGCGTGCAGGGGCCGGGCGAGAGCACGATGGCATCGGGATTGCCGGCGATGACCTCATCCGCGCTGATCTTGTCGTTGCGATAGACCGTGACCTTGCACCCCAGCTGGCCGAGATAATGCCAGAGGTTCCAGGTGAAGCTGTCATAATTGTCGATCAGCGTCACGGTCATGGAACGGTCTGTCGTCGTCACGGCACTGGCCTCCTTTGGAGCAAACACGACTATGCGCGTGGAGGCACGGGGTCAAGCGCTACGGCGAAGTGTCGGAAGGAGGAGGCATTCCAGGTCGTTCGGAACCTAGCCCTCGCATACCTTCCTGCTTGCCGTAGGCACAGGCGAAGATCTCCAGGATGATGAACATGCCGATGCTGCGCCACAGGAAGGGCTCGAAATAGGCGGTGGCGCCGATCATGCGCGCCGCAAAGGCCCTGGCAGCAGTGGGAAAGAGGTCGGGCAACAGCGTGATCGTATAGGGGACCAGCACGGCAAAGCCTGCGAAGACACCCATATAGACGATCGAGACGAGCGACGAAATCAGCCAGATGCCGAAACTGTAGTCGGCTCCATAGTTGGTGCCTGCCCGCCCGCTCTCGAACAGCCAGTGGAAGAAGAAGATGCCATAGGCGGCGCCAATCGCCGGAATGAAGATGCTGAGGAGCAGGACGGCGATCTGCTCTCCATCCGGCAGGCCCCAGAAATAGAAATCGGCGAGCAGCACAACGTAGGCGGCGGCGATGGTGAGTAGCGCCGAGCGCGTGGAACCGGGCCATCTATGCATGGCGCGCGATCTTCGAATGGGGTGAATTGCGGAGAGATATCGGCGCTGGCATCGTGGCTGCGGCAATATGGGGGAACCGGCTCCGGGTCAAGCTTGTCCCATCATTGAATACAGACTAAGCTAACTAGACTTAGTCTAGGAGCGGCAACATGCGGACGGTTAATATCCACGAGGCGAAAACGCATCTGTCGCGACTCGTCGAACAGGCTGCCGCGGGTGAGCCTTTCGTGATCGCCAAGGCCGGAAAGCCCATGGTCAAGGTCATGGCGTTGGAGGGGCCGCAGGCAGGGCAGAAGCGGCGCCTCGGCTTCCTCCGCGATCAGTTTGCAGTGCCTGACGATTTCGACCGGATTGGGCAAGCCGATATCGAGGTGCTCTTTGGCGGGGAAGCATGAAATATCTTGTCGACACCCATTTGTTGCTATGGGCTGCCAGCTCCCCGGGGCGTCTCTCTCCTGGGGCCGCCGAACTGCTGGAGGACCCCGAAAACGAACTGATATTCAGCGCCGCCAGCATCTGGGAAGTCGCCATCAAGAGCGGATTGGGCCGCCCCGATTTTCGGGTCGATGTTCGGCTGCTTCGCCGCGGCCTGCTGGACAACGGCTATGCCGAGCTCGCCGTCACGAGCGAACATGCGGTAACGATCGATGCTTTGCCAGCAATCCACAAGGATCCTTTCGATCGCATCCTGATCGCGCAGGCTATGGCCGAAGGAATTCAGCTGCTCACTAGCGACGAAGTTGTCGCCCGATATCCGGGGCCGATACAACAAGTGTGAGACTGCAGGGACGCCCATAGGCACTAGAGCAAAATGCGTTCGGATAGAAACGGATTTCGAAATTAACTCACTGGTATCAAAAGCGTTTTGCGATTCTTGGTGATTCTATCTGAAAGTAAGACGCGCTGACTAACTTTGCGTTGCGAGGCGGTAGAAACGCGGAGTGGCGATCACCGATCGCCATCTTCATTTCCGGACAAAGCGCACCGTTTCCAAGATTGTCGATCAGTGATCGACACTCCGATCCTGCTCCTTAGTCAGCAAAGTTAGCGCCTGTGGCAGGGACGCCCGCACTCCCAGGTCACTGCCCGCGTCCCGGCTGCCCCGCAAACCGCACTGCTTCCTCGGCGGCGCGGAACAAGGCCTTGGCCTTGTTGATGCATTCGGCCTGCTCGCTGGCGGGCACGCTGTCATAGACGATGCCGGCGCCGGCCTGGACATGCATTGCACCGTCCTTCACCAAGGCGGTGCGCAGCACGATGCAGGTGTCCATCTGGCCGTCGGCGCCGAAATAGCCGATGGCGCCAGCATAGAGGCCACGCTTGTCTTTTTCGAGCTCGTCGATGATCTGCATTGCGCGCACCTTCGGTGCGCCCGAGACCGTGCCGGCCGGAAAACCGGCGGCCAGAGCGTCAAGGGCATCATGGCCGGAGCCGATCCGGCCCTCGACATTCGAGACGATATGCATGACGTGGCTGTAGCGCTCGATGAAAAAGCGGTCGGTGACGTTCACCGTACCCACCGCAGCGACATGGCCGACATCGTTGCGGCCGAGGTCGAGCAGCATGAGGTGCTCGGCAAGTTCCTTGGGGTCGTTGAGCAGCGAAGCCGCGAATGCATCATCCTCGGCCTTGCTCTTGCCGCGTGGGCGCGTACCGGCGATCGGGCGCACCGTGACCTTGCCGTCGCGAAGGCGCACCAGGATCTCCGGGCTTGAGCAGACCACCGAGAAGCCGTTGAGCTGCAGATAGACCAGGAAGGGCGCTGGGTTGATGCGGCGCAGAGCGCGGTAGAGCGAGAAGGGCGGCAGCTGGAAAGGCGCCGAGAAGCGTTGCGACAGCACCACCTGGAAGATGTCGCCGGCCTTGATGTACTCCTTGGCGCGTCCCACCATGGCGAGATAATCGGCCTCGCTGGTGTTGGAGATCTGCGCAGCGTGCAGGCCGTCGAGGTCGATGGTCTCGGCGAGCTTGGGTGTCGGGCGGTCGAGGCCGTCGACGATGGCCATCAGCCGCTCCTCGGCCCTCAGGAAGGCCTGCCTGGCGGTAACGCCCTGCTGCGGGCGCACCGGCGTTACCGCCGTGATGGCGTCGCGTACAGCGTCGAACACCACCATTACGGTCGGGCGCATCAGGATCGCGTCGGGGATGCCGATGGGATCGGGCTTGTCGGCAGGCAGTTCCTCGACGAGGCGCACCATGTCATAGCCGAGATAGCCGAAGAGGCCCGCTGCCATGGGCGGGGCGCCCTCGGGCAGTTCGATGCGGCTTTCGGCGATGAGGTCGCGCAGCGTCTGCAGGGGATGGCCCTCCAGCGGCTCGAACACATCGGTCGAGACGTGCCGGTTTATCGAGGCCTTACCGTTCTGGCAGCGCCAGATCAGATCGGGCTCGAGGCCGATCATCGAGTAGCGCCCACGCGTGGCGCCGCCTTCCACCGATTCGAGCAGGAAAGCGTTGGGGCGGTCGCCGGCCAGCTTCATGAAAGCGGAGACCGGTGTTTCCAAATCGCCGACCAAGGTCAGCGTGACGATCTGAGCCTTGCCCGCGGCATAGTCAGCCGAGAAGGCTTCGGAGGACGGTTCGAGAAGCATGGACAGGGCTCAGAAGCTACGGGTGCCGACGACGCGGTCGACATTGGTCTGGTTGATGGTCACACCGAGCTGATCCTGGACCTTGGCGACATATTCCGTGATCAGGTCCTGGCCGATGGCTGCAGTGAGCTGCTTGCCGGTAGCGACCGTCTGGTCGGCTTTCGGATCGAGCTCGGGGATCACATTGTCCTCGACGTGGAAGATCAGGCGATCTGTGCCGTTGGCGGCCATGGAGGAGCCGAAGCCCTTCAGCGGCGTGGCAAAGACGGCGCTGACGGTCGCTGGCGGCACGGGGGCATTCTGGCCGCTGCGAATGAGGTCCCAGGCCGGCATGATCTGTGCATTCACGCTCTTGGCCATGTCTTCCAGGGTCTTGCCGCCATTCATCTGCTTGACGAGATCGTCTGCCTTCTGGCGAAGCCTGTTGGCCTTTTCGTCGACGCTCCAGGCGGCGATGACATCGGCCTTGGCTTCGTCGAGTGTGCGGTCCCGCGAGGGCACGACATTGTCGATCGAGAACCACATCAGGCCCTGGTCGCGGCCATCGATCGCTTCGGGATCCGAGCCCTGCTCGGTCTTGAACAAGGCGGGAAGCACCTGCGTTGCCAGTGGAACCTCGATCTGCTTGCCCGTGGCATCGAGACCCTGCGCATCGACTGGGGGCACGCTCACGGCCTGCAGCTTCAGCTTGGTCGCGATATCCTTGAGCGGAGTGCCGCCCATGCGCTCGTCCTCAATGGTATCGCGCAGGTTCCTCAGCGCTTCCTGCGCCCGCTGCTGCAGCAGTTCGGCGCGCGCTACATCCTGAGGCGTGACCACCTTGGTGACCTTCACGATGACATTGGTGAGCGTGCCCTGCACGGCGCCGGAGGTGGCCCCTTCCGCGAGGCCGAACGCCGCGTCGGCGATCTTGGAGTCCGTGAGTCGCGATCTGGTGACGGTTCCGAGTTCAGTGTCCTCGGGCGCCAGCTTGCGCTCGGCCACCAGTCCCTCGAAGGTGATCTGGCCGGACGCGATCCGCGCTGCCGCGGCCTTGGCCTCATCCAGCGAAGGGAAAGCGATCTGCTCGACAGTGCGCTGCTCGAGGCCGGCGCCCTTGTCATTCTCGGTGGCGAGGCGGGCCTGGACATCGGCGTCCGTCACGGTCGCGGCGGAAGCGATCTGCGCGGGGTTGACCAGCAGATAGGTGAGGCTGCGCAGTTCCTTCGTGCGGAACTGGCCCTTGTGCTCGTCATAGTAGCTCTGCAGGGTGGCGGCGTCCGGCTGGCCGACATCGCCAACAGAGCTCTGCGGCAAAGCGAAATAGGAGATGTTGCGCTTCTCCTGGGTAAAGCGGGCAGCGGCCTGCAGCATGGTCTGGGACACCGGGCCACCGACGGCGAAAGCCTCGTTCATCTGGCCTCGAAGGTAGAACTCGTGCTGCTGCGCGAAGAACATGCCCTCGTTTAGCCCGTTGTCCTGCAGCAGGCGGCGGAAGCTGGTGGCATCGAAAACGGGTGGCTTGCCGGGTTGGCTGATCTGGAAATTCGGGTCATTCATCACGGCCTGGACCATCGCAGCCTGATCGAGGCCGAGGTGGAGCTTCTTGGCCTGTACGTCGAGAGCGGTGTCGGCGACCAGCGAATTCAGCACCTGCCTGTCGATCTGCAGGCTTCGCGCGACATCGGGCGTCACCGCCTGGCCGGTGGCCTGGGTGATCATGGTCGTGCGGCGTCGATAGGCATCGCTGAAGGCATTGCCTGAAATCGGCGTGCCGCCGACAGTGGCGACATCGGTGGAGGTGTTGCCATGGAGCCAGCCCTCGACACCCCACAAGCCGAAGCTTCCGATCAAGAGAAACATGATCACAGCCGTGACGATCTTGGCTGGTCCCTTGGTCATAACATTGCGGAATGAGCTCAGCATAGGTGTCTTGGTTCCATCAGGCGGGAGCGGCCGGCAGCCTCCCCAGAAAAGCGGCGCATCATAGGGATGAGGGCGTGGCGTCGCAATGGTGGGCGCATGTGTTTCTTGTAACCTCTGCACAGCGCCTTTGACATTCCGGCTGCGGGTTTCCTGCGGATCCCGCCGCGATATGCCCCCAACGTCTTGCTCAGACCCGGGCAGGTTGATAATCACCCGCAACCACTCGACAAGGAAGGATAGAGAGCATGACTGCGACGCGGCCGCGCCCGCTCATTGCGGGCAATTGGAAGATGAACGGTCTCCTCAAGGGAGTCGGTGAGCTTGAAGCCATTGCCTCCGGCATCGCCGGTGGCGGCGCCGGCCATGCCGAGACGCTGATCTGCCCGCCCTTCACTCTGATTGCCCGCTTTGCTGCGGCTGCTGCCGGCCAGCACATCAAGATTGGCGCGCAGGACTGCCATGCCAAGCCGTCGGGTGCCCATACCGGTGACATTTCCGCCGAGATGCTCAAGGATTGCGGCGCGAGCTATGTCATTGTCGGCCATTCCGAGCGACGCACCGATCACGGCGAGACCGACGCCGATGTGAAGGCGAAGGCCGAAGCGGCGCAGCGCGCCGGCATCACCGCCATCATTTGCATCGGCGAGACCCGGGCCGAGCGCGAATCGGGCAAGGCGCTCGAAGTCGTCGACGTACAGCTCGCGGGCTCCCTTCCGCCCGGTGCCACCGGGGCCAATGTGGTCATCGCCTACGAGCCGGTCTGGGCCATCGGCACCGGCCTGACGCCGACCACCGGCGACATCAAGGAAGTGCATGATTTCATCCGATCCAAGCTCATTGCCGCGCTTGGCGAGGAGGGCCACAACGTTCGCATCCTCTATGGCGGCTCCTGCAAGCCAAGCAATGCGGCCGAATTGATGGGCGTCGACAACGTCGACGGCGCCTTGGTCGGCGGCGCCTCGCTTAAGGCGGCCGATTTCCTCGGCATCGCCGCGGCCTATCGCTGATGAGCGCACGCATCCGCGGGGCGGCCGGCGAAGAGGACACGGGCTTCATGCTCGGCCTCAGCAGCCGCCTTGCGGGCGTGATCGAGACCAGCCTGCACGAGGCCGATGATATCGTGGCATTCCAGGACGCCTATTCGGCCGCCAATCTCAAGGATCCTCCGCCAGATTCGCTGACCCTGATCGCTGAAGGCGATGGCGGCGAGCGGCTCGGCTTCCTGCATGCTCTGCCCGGCCCCGATGGCATTACCGGCAGGAGCATCGGCTATGTCGCGCTGCTGGCTGTTGTCGAGGCGGCGGAGGGACGGGGTGTTGCCCGGTTGCTGCTGGATGGCGCGGAAGCCTGGGCCCGGGCAAAGGGCTATGCGGCCTTGTCGCTCGATGTCTTCGCGAGCAATGGCCGAGGGCGGCGCTTCTATGAGAAGAACGGCTTTGCGGTGGAGACGCTGCGCATGGTCAAGCCGCTATAGGCGCGTCTGGGTTTCACCACTGCTTTCGGCTGCGGCCTGTCGGTGCCGACCTGCAGCGAGCGTACATTGTGCTGGCCGCTATGGGGCAGGATGGCGACATCGCCTACCTCCAGCAGGATGCCATGCTGCTCGCCGACATCGAGGAGGCAGCCGCCATGGCTGACGATATGAAAGGGCGCCCAACCCTGTTCCTCGTGGTCGTGCCAGGATGCCCATTGCGCGCCGAAGCTGGAGAGTTGCTGCAATTGCGGTCGCACCCGCAGGAGAGGCGCCAGGCCCGCGAACGCATCTGTCTTCTCGTCCATCACAGCCTCCAACCTGATCCGCCCAGCTAGACTATTGCGCCGCGCAGCGAGGTATCGGACTGCCTTATTCGGCTATGATACTGGGCACAATCAAGGAGAGATCTGGGAGCGACCGATGACACCTGCCAACTTCCGTTACCCGCCGGCCGCCTTCTTCGGCATTCCCCTCGGACTTCTCGCGCTCGGTCTTTTGTGGCGGGGAGCCGAGAAGCTTTGGCAGTTGCCACCGAGCATATCGGAGGCCATCCTGGCCGTAGGCGCCGTTGTGTGGGCGTTGATGATCGTGCTGTTCGCCGCCAAATGGCTGTTCGCCTCGCCCGAAGCGAGGGCCGAATTTGCGGACGCCATCCAATGCTGCTTCATCGGTCTCGCGCCGGTGACGACAATGCTGACGGCACAGGCGGCTCTGCCTTATTCGCGCGGCGCTGCATTGTTGCTGGGGACATTGGGCGCCATGGGGGCGATTGTGTTCGCGGTGTACCGCTCGGGCGGCCTGTGGCGAGGCGGGCGCGAGCTTTCGTCGGCAACAGCCATCCTCTATCTGCCAACGGTCGCCGGCAGTTTCGTAACGGCTTCGACCCTCGCGGCCCTCGGCTGGCCCGACTGGGGGCAGCTTGCCTTCGGCGGCGGCGTGTTCTCCTGGCTCGCGATCGAATCCGTGCTGGTCAATCGCCTGCTGCATGCGCCGACCCTCGCCGAGCGTCTGCGACCGAGTCTCGGCATCCAGCTGGCTCCGCCGGCGGTTGGGGCGGTCGCCTATCTGAATGTCAGTGGTGGCCACAGCGATGTCTTCGCCATGGCGCTGGTGGGCTACGCCATTCTGCAGGGCCTTATCCTGCTGCGGCTGCTGCCCTGGATCATGGCGCAGCCCTTCTCGGCTGGTTATTGGGGCTTCAGCTTCGGCATCGCCGCCCTGCCGACGGCGGTCGTTCGCCTCGCAGCGGAGGGTGGCAGCCAACCCATGCTGGTGCTGGCGCCGATCTTATTCGCCATTGCCAATATCGTGATCGGGATCCTTGCAATCGGCAGTCTCTACCTCCTGATCCGCGGCAAGCTGCTGCCTCCGCCCGCACCGCTGCCGACGGCCACCAAGGCGTAAGGCTGGCGGTCCGTTCTACGTTGAGCGGGCCGGTGAACCACGTTGCCTCGCAATGGCCGGCACATGCGATTGACCAGGAAGCAAAAGGAATGGCGGCCCCGGCCCGTTTTGTCGGTCCGGGGCCGGGACATCTCAGCGCCCATAGACGATGACCGGCCCGCCATAGACGACGGGCGGCGCGACATACACCACGCGGGGCGGTGCATAGACGACGGGCGGAGCTACGTAAGCGGGGCCAACGGCTGCGGCCGCGACGCCTGCAGCGGCTCCCACAGCCACACCGGCGGCCACAGCTCCCGCGCGGCAGCAAGGACCGTAATAGCCGCCATGCCAATAGCCGCCATAATATCCGCCGTGCCAGTAGCCACCGTGATAACCGTGGCCCCAAGCCACCCATCCTCCGGCTTGTGCGGGCGCCGCCGCGAGGGCCATGCCGGCCGCCGCGATGGAAGCAAGAACGATTTTGCGTAACATTGACGACATTCCAGATGATCGACACGGCCTACACCGTGCGATGACGCGTCGAGCCTGATCGCAAGTTCCGACAGACCCATGTCACGACGGCCTTCCAGCGACGATTGGCAGCCTGGCCATCGAGATCATGGGAGGATGATGCATCGCCTTTGTCAGTGACGTTTGACCCGAGCGCATCGATTTGTATCGATTTGTCTCATCCGCATTACCGTCTGTAACTTCTTGCCGCGGCTCGCTTCCGTAGCCCGCATCGGCCCGGCAAGCAGCGAGCACCCTTCAATGCGCCGGTTGCTTCTTCACCCTTGTCACCATCTGCGTCGGATTGATGAAGCGCAGCGCGATCACCAGCCAGATCAGCGTGCTCAGCATGTAGATCACCGCCATCGCGTCGATCGATTGTGGCGCCCGTACGCCCGAGGCGGTGACGGCAGCATAGAGCGAGACCACCAGCGTCTGGCTGTCTGACCCGGCGATGAGGAAAGTGAGCTCGAACATGGCGATGGTGCGCACCATGACGAGGAGCAGGGCGGCCAGAGCGCCCGGCAGCAGCAGCGGGATCAGCACATGCCGGAAGATCGAGGCGGTGCGGGCGCCGAAAACGCGGGCGGCGGCTTCGAGCCTCGGATCGATCTGCTCGATAAAGGGGATCATCACCAGGATGACGAAGGGCAGGGCCGGCACGAGATTGGCGATGATGACGCCTGCGAGCGTGCTGCCGAGGCCGACCTTGTAGAGGACGGTGGTGAGCGGGATGCCGTAGGTCACCGGTGGCACCAGGAGGGGCAGCAGGAAGAGCAGCGTCACAAGTTTCTTGCCCGGAAAGTCGCGTCTGGCCAACGCATAGGCGGCGGGAATGCCCAGCACGGCCGAGAGCAGCACGACCCCGAACACGGCCTCGAAGGTGACGGCGAGGACGCCTCCGATGCCGCCAAGCTGGAACTCATCCCAGGCCGAGGAGTACCAGCGCGTGGTCCAGCCTGCCGGCAGCCAGGTGCCGAGCCAGCGCGTGGCAAAGGAGCTCACGACCACCGTGGCGATGATCGCGATCAGGTTGATGACGAAGAAGATGGTGAGGGCCCAGACAGCCGTAACCCACAGGCGCTCCGTAAGCGGGCGGGATGCTTGCATCGGCTTCAGCCCTTTCCACCGCCGGCCGGGCCGCGATAGGCCAGCGACCTCAGCCCGAGCACGATGGTAATGACGACGAGCAGGATCGCTCCCATGATCATCGCGATCGCCGAGGCCATGGAGTAGTCGTAGAGCTCGGTCGCCGCCTGGTAGGCGGGGATCGTGATCACCCTCGTCGGCCCGGCCGGTGCGCCCAGCATCACCGCCGAAGGGTAGACCGAAAAGGCCTGTACGAAGCTCAGGCAGAAGGTGACCGCAAGCCCTGGGATCAGCAGCGGCAGGAAGATGTAGCGGAATCGGGCGGCTGGCCTTGCCCCCAGTGTCGAGGCGGCATTCTCCAGCGCCGGGTCGATGCCGGTGACATAGGAGAGCGTCAGCAGGAAGGTGAAGGGAAAGCCGGTGATGACGAGCGAAAGGAAGACCCCCCAGTAGTTGTGAACGAGCCTGGCCTGGCCGAGGCCGAGGGTGACAAGCACGCGGTTGAACCAGCCCTGAGGACCGAGATAGTTGAGAAGACCCTCGGCCACCAGCACGGTGCCGAGCGTGATCGGCAGCACCAGTATGGTGGTGAGCAGGCGCTGGTGGCGCATCAGCCGCACCCGGAAGGCCACCGGGATGGCGGCGAACAGGTTGAACACCGTCACGGGCACGGAGATCCACAACGTGGTGGCGATGGTGCCGTAGAGCGCGGGATCACTGAAGAAGGTGATGTAATTGCCGAAGACGGAACCATCCTTCGGGCGGAAGGATAGCCAGAGGCCGTAGAAGAAGGGGTAGATGAAGAGGGCGAGGAGGAAGAGCGCGGCCGGCAGGACCAGCAGGGTCACGCCGTCGATGCCGCGTGCGGCAAGGCGTGCCTTGAGGCCGACTTCCACTTTCGCGTCGTTGGGGACTCGCGTGCTGAGGCTGGTCATGCCGCGGCCTCGTTGAACACGAGCACACGGGCTGGATCGGCGGCGAGGCGCACCTGCTCACCGGGGTTCATGCGACTGGCGGAGCGGAAGAACACCTCGCTGCCGCCAGGGCCTTTGGCGGCGCCGAAGAAGGCATGGCCGCGATATTCGCAGATATCGACGACGGCCGGGAAGCCGTGCTCGCCAGCCTGCAGATCCTCGGGTCGGATGGCGGCGACCGCTGTCCCGCCGGCCAGGTTCTCTCTTGCGGAACCGTCGAGCGTCTCGCCTCCGACATTCAGTGAGACGGTGTCGCCCATTGTGCCGACGATGTCGCCGGGCAAGCGATTACGGAAACCCATGAATTCGGCGACGTCAAGGGTCGCGGGGCGCTGATAAAGCTCCTCCGGCGTGCCGATCTGGCGGATCTCGCCGTCGCGCAGTACCACGATACGGTCGGCCAGCGAGAGTGCCTCGTCCTGGTCATGCGTGACATAAAGCGTGATCGACCCGAGGCCGGCGTGGATGCGGCGGATCTCCTGGCGCATCTCGAGACGGAGCTTGGCATCCAGGTTCGACAGGGGCTCATCCATCAGCACCAGCGGCGGTTCGATGGCGATGGCGCGGGCGATGGCGACGCGCTGCTGCTGGCCGCCCGACATTTGACCCGGGAGCTTCTGCGCCTGGTTCGACAGGCGCACGGTTGCGAGCGCCGCATCGATGCGCTTGGCGGCCTCCTCGCGCGCCACGCCACGCATGCGCAGGCCGAAACCGACATTGTCGCGTACGCTCATATGCGGGAAGAGCGCATAGTTCTGGAATACCATGCCAAAGCCGCGATCCTCCGGGCCGAGCGTGTCGATGCGCTTGTCGTCGAGCCAGATCGAGCCGCGAGTCGTAGGCAAGAGGCCGGCGATGCAGTTCAGCGCAGTCGACTTGCCGCAGCCCGAAGGGCCAAGCAGGGCGATGAACTCGCCGCGCTTGACGTCGAGGGAGAGGTCCTTCAGGGCGTTCATGGCGCCGAAATCGCGCCCCACGCGATCGAGCTTCAGGGTCTTGAAGGTGTTCAACGCGGACATGGTAGCCACCGGAAGATGGAGCGCGGAAGTTGAGACTGGGTATCTCCCAGCCGTCGAGAAATCTTGTCAAAACAAGGCACTGTCATCCCCGGCCGAGCGCAGCGGGGGGAAGGGGATGACATGCGGTGCTTTCGCCCTTGTCGTGTCCTCACTTGGTCTTGGCGGCGCCGACTTCCTTGTCCCAGATGTTGAACGCCTGCACCATCCGGGCTGGGACGAGCGGCAGTTCGGTGGGATTGTCGGCGATCAGCTTGTCATATTCCGGCCGGCCGAACCCCTTGATGGCGTCCTGGCTGTCCTGCGGCGCCATGTCGAGCGTGACGTTCTTCACTGCAGGGCCGGGATAGAAATAGCCCTGGTCATAGGTGTAGGCCTGCTGTTCGGGCGTGAGCATGAAGGTGATCAGGTCAAGCAGCACGGCAATTTTCTCTGGCGCCAGGCCCTTGGGGATGCAGGCGTAGTGGGCGTCCGTCACCCAGTGGAAGCCTTTGAGCGTGGCGATGGCGGCATTCTCCGGCACCACGCCAAGAACGCGCGGATTGATGTCCCAGCCGGTAGTGGAGACGATGATGTCGCGCGAGCCCTCGCCGAACTCCTTCATCACCGCGGCGGTACCGGTGGGATAATATTCGATGTTTTCCCCGAGTTCCTTGAGATAGGCCCAGGTCTTGTCCCAGCCCTTGACCGGATCCTTCGGGTCGGCGTCGCCGAGGATATAGGGCAGTCCCATCAGGAAGGTGCGGCCCGGGCCGGAATTGGCCGGACGCGCATAGAAGAAACGGTCCTTGTTGGCCTTGGCATAGGCCATCAGTTCCTCGGCGCTGGTTGGCGGCTTCGACACCCGCTCGGGCGCATATTCGAGCAGCGGACCGGATGGATAGTAGGAGACGACGACGCCCGCTCCACTGGCGAGGCCCTGCATCTTGGCAGCCGGTGGGATCAGGATGTCGTCAAGCTTGGGCAGAGAACCGGCAAGATCCGGCAGGAGCTGGACCCAGATTTTTTGGTCGAGGCCGGCCGAGAGGGCGTCGGTGCCGGTGAGCACCAGATCGATATCGACGCTTCCCGCATCCTGCTGCGCCTTGAGCTTGCCTGGCAGTTCCGGGGCAGGGGCCTTGGCGAAGTTGATCTTAGAAACGAGATTGGTCTTGGCCTTGGCATAGTTCTGGATCGCCTTCTGGGTGAGGGCGAGGTTGCCGGCGACGTCGACGATGTTGAGCGTCACGGGGGAACTCGGCAGAGCCGGTGCCTGCGCGCGGGCGCCGGTCACGCCAAGGGTGAACAGGCCGGCGCCCATGCCCAGCGCTTGACGTCGAGTGAAGGATGAAGTCATGAAACCCTCCCAGGTTTGGTGTTTTGTCGGTCTAGGGTGTCGTTATTCCGCGCGTGGCGCGCTTGACCTGCCCTGACTGGCCGTCTTCCGCAGCATCCATCAGGAAATAGGTTTCGACATTGGCGATGTGATTCTGCATCGCCCGCCGCGCGGCCACGCCATCCCGTGCCACGATGCAATCTCGGATCGCCTCGTGGTCGGCCATGTTGGTACGCAGCTTCTTGGAATTCTTGGTGAGTTCGCCGAGGCGCGAGAAGATCTGGCCGCGCATGTCGCCCCAGAGAAGTTCGACCATGCGGACATAGACGGAATTGCCGGTGGCCCCGGCCACGCCGAGATGGAAGGCACGGTCGGCCTCAAAGGAGTCCTCGCCCTTGAGGTATTCGCGCCGATACCAGGCCAACGCTTCATCGAGGCGCTCGATGTCCGCGGGCGTGGCCGACTCGGCGGCGACGGCGGCGATCTCGCCCTCGATGTTCCGGCGTGCAGCGAGCAATTCGAAGGCACTTGGGCCGGCATCACCCACATCGTCTGCTCGCGGCGTGCCATCACAGACATAGCTGCCCGTGCCGGTCTTCACCTCGACGAAGCCCGAGATTTCCAGCGCGATCATCGCTTCACGCACCACAGGACGGCTGACGCCAAGCTTCTTGGAAAGGTCGCGTTCAGCAGGGAGGCGAGTGCCGGGCGGCAATTCGCCCGAGCGGATCAGCCCGACGATCTGCTCGGCCACCTGCTGAAACAGCCTCTGCGAGGCGACCGCCTGAAATGGCATAACCTGCCCATGCGCATTGTTGTTGGTTATTCATCAGACTAACAGAGCCGCTCAAACAATCAAGTGGCTAGGTGGCCTGACCAAAACGGGTGACGCAAGATTGGAGTGTCGATCACCGATCGACAAGCTTGAAATGGAGCGTCGACGGCGGAGGAAGATGGCGATCGGTGATCGACACTCCCTGCGTAGCGATGATCGTCGCTCTACTTCACGCTACTTCACGTTCGGCATCAAACGAGCGGCAGCATCCGGCTTCACCGCGAGAAACTCGATGTTCGTCGTACCCTTGAGTATCTTGCGGGCGACGTTGTCGCATAAACCCGGCGCCACCGGCTGACGCTTGGACGAGAGCTGCTGGCCGCCCTTTTTCGCGGGTGCGCCCTTCAGGGCACGGATGATGTCGTCGTAGCGCGACTTCATTTCCGGCTTGATGATAAAATTGGCGGGGCAGTCCCGCACGATGCCGAAGGACACCGAAGCCTCTGCCATCTGGTGGCAGCTCACACCCGGCATGCACTCCTGCTGGGCCGCCGCCGGCGTCGCAAGGAGCAAGGAGAGAGCGGCGATCGCGTAGCCTGCCTTCATGGATCTCGCCTCCTCGACGGTTCATCTGAAATGCTTGGAGAGCTTCAGCGCCTGGCCCTGATAGTTCGAGTTGAGCCCGGCCCCATAGAGAATCCCGGGCCGCTCCAGCATCTTCTCATAGATCAGGCGCCCGACGATCTGTCCATCCTCGACGATGAAGGGCACTTCGCGCGAGCGCACCTCCAGCACGGCCCGAGCGGCTTCCATGCCGTCGGGCGAATAGCCGAAGCCAGGATCGAAGAATCCGGCGTAATGCACGCGAAATTCTCCAACCAGCGGATCGAAGGGCACCATTTCAGCGGCGAAGTCCGGTGGCACATGCACGGCTTCCTTCGAGGCGAGGATGTAGAACTCGTCCGGGTCAAGGATCATGTCGTTCTTGCCGCGATGAGGAATCGGCTCCCAGAAGTCGAGCATGTCGCAGGCGCCGCGCTTGTCGACATCGATCACGGCCGTGTGGCGCTTGGCACGGAAGCCGACAATGCCGTCATTGAAGCCGGTGAGATCCACGGAGACGGCGACGCCGCCTGCGATATCCGGATCGGGCGTTGAAACCAGGCCCATGCGGCGCTGTAATTCGCGCAGGGCCATGTCCTCGATGCGCGCCTCGCCCCTGCGGAAGCGGATCTGCGACAGGCGCGAGCCGGTGCGCACCAGCACAGGGAAGGTTCGGGGACCGATCTCGGCATAGAGCGGTCCGTCATAGCCGGCCTCGACCTGGTCAAAAGCTCGGGCATGATCGGTGATCACGCGCGTGAAGACGTCGAGACGGCCGGTCGAGCTCTTCGGATTGGTGGAGGCGAGCAGCCCCTCCGGCATGGCGAGGCTTTCGAGCAGCGGCACGATATAGACGCAGCCTGTCTCCAGCACCGCCCCGTTGGTGAGGTCGATCTCGTGCAAAGCGAGGTCGGCGATGCGTTCGGCCACCGTAGCGCGCGGGCCCGGAAGGAAGCTCGCCCGCATGCGATAGGCCTTCGTGCCCAGGCGCAAGTCGAGGCTCGCCGGTTGCACCTGGTCTGACGCCAGAGGGTGTTCGATGCGGATGGCGCCCTTCTCGACGAGGGCCGAAATCGCCTGGGAGGGCAGGATGCCTTGGGAGTGCATGGGTCTCGCTTTTTTCTGCTCCCCGCCTTGCTAGACGAAACGATCCATTGACGCCACGGGGCAGCGGGTCTACTCAACAGCCTTCGTCGTGGTGGATTTGGGCCGGCCGGCTTGCAGCCACGTAAAACAACTTGCTAAAGGGGCCGTGGGAAAGAGCTGAAAGGCTCCACTTGCGGCTATTGGGATGCCGCAGATGACCAAACATGTCACCACCGCTCGCTCCACCCGGGAATTGCGCCCGGCGACCCGGCTCGTCCATGCCGGTACGCTGCGTTCGCAATATGGCGAGACGTCCGAGGCTTTGTACCTGACGCAGGGTTTCGTCTACGAGACCGCCGAACAGGCCGAGGCGCGTTTCAAGGGCGAGGATGTCGGCTTCATCTACAGCCGCTTCTCCAACCCGACGGTGGCGATGTTCGAGCAGCGCATGGCGGAGCTGGAAGGCGCCGAGGCGGCGCGCGCCACAGCCTCCGGCATGGCGGCCGTCACCGCCGCGCTGATCGGACAGCTCAAGGCCGGTGATCACGTCGTCGCCGCCAAGGCGCTTTTCGGCTCCTGCCGCTATGTCATTGAAGAACTGCTGCCGCGTTTTGGTGTCCAGTCGACCCTGGTCGACGGCACCGAGCTCGACCAGTGGCAGGCGGCGGTACGGCCGGAGACCAAAGTCTTCTTCCTGGAAAGCCCTACCAATCCCACGCTCGAGATTCTCGATATTGCGGCCATCGCCACGATCGCCAAGAGTGCCGGCGCCACGCTGGTGGTCGACAATGTCTTCGCCACGCCCCTGCTGCAGAGCCCGCTGCAACTCGGCGCCGACTGCGTGGTCTATTCGGCCACCAAGCATATCGACGGGCAGGGCCGATGCCTCGCCGGTGTGATCCTGGCTTCGGAGAAGTTCATCACCGACTACGTCCATACCTACCTGCGCCAGACCGGCCCCTCGATCTCCCCCTTCAATGCCTGGGTGATGCTCAAGGGGCTGGAGACATTGGAACTGCGCGTGCAACGCCAGCTCGAAAACGCCGCCAGGGTGGCGGATGCGCTTGCTGATCACAGGGCGGTCGAGCGCGTTATCTATCCCTTCCGCCACGACCATCCGCAGATGGAACTCGCCCGGCGCCAGATGAAGGCCGGTGGCACGCTGGTGACCTTCGAGATCAAGGGCGGCAAGGCGGCAGCCTTCAGAGTGGCCAACGCCCTGCGCATCACCCGAATCTCCAACAATCTGGGCGACACCAAGAGCCTGATCACCCACCCTTCTACCACGACGCATCAGCGGTTTGAGGAAGACCAGCGCCTCGGCATGGGCATCCGGCAGGGCATGCTGCGTTTCTCCGCCGGCATCGAGGACTCGGTGGATCTGATCGAGGACTTCAACCAGGCGCTTGATAGAGCGGGGTGAGGGTTCCCCGGCAGCGGCCACAAGCGGTGTGCCGGTCTTCAGACCGGCACACCCGGGACCGAGGTGGTAAGATGCCGGTCTCAAGACCGGCACGCTGATCCTGGACCGCCCGCTTTCCAGCGGGCTCTGGGAACCGCTTCGGTTGCCGGCAAGAAAGAGGCCTGCTGGAAAGCCGGCGGTCCCAGATTCCTCTTTCCGCCGCCACAAAAAGAGGCAATCATCGGCTTGCTCTATATGGAGGCAGCCGGCGGCATGGCATTAGAAATATCGACAGGCGGGCTGGCCAGGCAAGCTGGACGCCTTGTCTCGAATCGCTTTGGCTTGCCTCTTGCGACGCAGTATCATGTTAGCCGGCTCGCGGTGACCCGCTGGCCGTACTGCCGGGGCAACTGAATGCGCAACTCCGTTCGTTACTTGCGCAACGATGTCGTCGAGATCATCGAGGAGCTCGATCCCAGAGAGACTCTGCTCGATCATCTGCGCCTATCCAAGCTGGCCGTCGGGACCAAGGAAGGCTGCAACGAGGGCGATTGCGGCGCCTGCACGGTGGTGCTCGGCCGCATCCGCGACGGCGAGCTCCACTACGAGCCCGTCAATGCCTGCATCACGCTAACCGGCATGGTCGACGGCTGCGAAGTCATCACCGTGGAGGACCTGGCGGAGGGCGAGATGCTGCATCCGGTCCAGCAGGCCATGGTCGATCATCACGGCTCGCAGTGTGGCTTCTGCACGCCGGGCATCGTGATGTCGCTGTTCGCTCTCTATCAGGACGGCGCGCGGCCGGTGACCCGTCAGGCCACCACCGACCAGCTTGCGGGCAATCTGTGCCGCTGCACCGGCTATCGGCCGATCATCGACGCGGCCCAATCGGCCTGCGCTGCCCCGCCTGCCGACAGGTTCGCCCGTGCCCGCGCAGGCAAGCGGCAGGCCTTGATCAACTTACAGGACGAGATGGATGTGTTTGTGGGTGACGAGCAGCGTTTCTTCGCCGCCCCAGCCTCCGTCGATGCACTCGCCCGCCTCTATCTTCAGCACCCCGATGCGACGCTGGTGGCCGGCGCTACCGATGTCGGGCTGTGGATCACCAAGCAGTTGCGCGATCTGAAGAAGATCATCTGGCTCGGCCGGGTGGCGAAGCTCGACCGGCTGACTATTGCCGATGACGGCGTCTCGATGGGCGCCACAGTCACCCATTCGTGTGCCTTGCCGGCGCTTGCGGCCATCGATCCAGACCTTGGCGAATTGATGCGGCGCTTCGGCTCCACGCAGGTGCGCGCCTCGGGCACGGTGGGTGGCAACATCGCCAATGGCTCGCCGATCGGGGATCTCGCGCCGGCCCTGATCGCGCTCGGCGCCAGGCTCTATCTGCGCCGGGGCGAGGAGGGACGTGCCCTGCTTCTGGAGGATTTCTTCGTTGGTTACGGCAAGCAGGACCGCCAGCCCGGTGAATTCGTGGTGGGCCTTGCGGTGGTCAAGCCCGGCGAGGACGAAGCTTTCCGCTGCTATAAGATCTCCAAACGCTTCGACGAGGACATCTCGGCCGTGATGGGCGCCTTCAAGTTCACCTTGGCCGAGGGACAAATTGTCTCTGCCCGCGTCGCTTTTGGCGGCATGGCGGCGACCCCGAAGCGCGGCCTTCATACCGAGGCGGCGCTCGCCGGCATCGAACTCGACGACTCCTCGAACTGGGGCAGGGCGCTCGATGCTCTCGCGGTCGACTACCAGCCGATCTCCGACATGCGCGCTTCGGCCAGTTATCGGAACGAAGTGGCGCGGGCGCTGTTGATGAGGGCGCTGGTTGAGATCGCCGGAGCCGAAAGCTCCGAGACGCGGCTGACCGGTCACAGGGAGCGCGCCGATGCTGCATAAACCCGCGACTTCTCCCGATACCGCTTCTGTCTCGCAGGCGTTGCCGCATGATTCCGCTACACGGCATGTGGCTGGAGCCGCGCTCTATATCGACGATGTGCTGGAGCCGGCGGGAACGCTGCATGTCGTGCCTGTGGGCGCCAAAATCGCGGCCGGCAAGATCCTCGCCATGGATCTCGACGCGGTCCGTGCGGCGCCCGGTGTCGTGACAGTGTTGACGGCAGCCGACGTGCCGGGCAGGAACGACGTCTCGCCCGTGCAATTCGATGTCGATCCCTGCCTTGCTGAAGAGCGCATCGAGTTCCATTCCCAGGTGGTGTTCTGCGTGGTCGGCCGTACGCGCGACGAGGCGCGGCGAGCGGGTAGGCTGGCCAGGATCACCTATGAGGAGGCTGCTCCTGTCGTCAGCGTCGACGAGGCACTCGACCATGGCGGCGAGGTGATGCCCGACTACGTCTTCGGCCAGGGCGATCCAGATGCGGCTCTCGACAAGGCCGAACACCGCCTGCAGGGCTCGATCCGGGTTGGCGGGCAGGAACATTTCTATCTGGAAGGCCAGGTCGCGCTGGCGACGCCCGGCGAAGCCGGGGACATGCACGTGCTCTCCTCCACCCAGCATCCGAGCGAGGTGCAGCATGTCGTCGCCCGTGTGTTCGGCGTGGCGGACGCGGCAGTGGAATGCGCCGTGCGCCGCATGGGTGGCGGCTTTGGCGGCAAGGAGAGCCAGGCCAGCCAGTGGGCGGCGCTGGCGGCCCTTGCGGCCCGTGTCACCGGTAAGCCCTGCAAACTCCGGCTCGACCGCGACGACGACATGGCGATGACCGGCAAGCGCCACGACTTCCTGGTCAACTACGATGTCGGCTTCGATGATGAGGGCGTGATCGGCGGCTACGACATTACTTATGCCGCGCGCTGCGGCTATTCGGCGGATTTGTCGCTCGGCATCTGCGACCGCGCGATGTTCCATGCGGACAATGCCTATTTCCTGGGCGATTGCCGCGTCGCCACACGCCGCATGAAGACGAACACGGTGTCCAACACCGCGTTCCGCGGCTTCGGCGGGCCGCAGGGCATGATGGGGATCGAGCGCGTCATCGATGCCATCGCCTGGCGGCTCGGCCGCGATCCGCTCGATATTCGCAAGGCGAATTTCTATGCGCCCGGCCGGGATGTCACACCCTTCGGCCAGACCGTCGAGGACAACGTCATCCTCGACCTGGTTGAAACACTGGAGAAGAGCTCGGAGTATCGGGCGCGCCGCAGGCAGGTCACTGCTTTCAACGAGACCAGCGCCATCCTTAAGAAGGGCATTGCGCTGACGCCGGTGAAATTCGGCATCTCCTTTACCCTCATTCATCTCAACCAGGCCGGCGCGCTGGTGCATGTCTATTCCGATGGTTCGGTGCATCTCAACCACGGCGGCACCGAGATGGGGCAGGGGCTCTACCAGAAGGTGGCGCAGGTGACCGCGGATGTCTTCGGCATTGGCGTCGACCGCGTGAAGATCATGGCGACCTCTACCGCAAAGGTGCCCAACACCTCGCCTACGGCCGCCTCCTCGGGCACGGATCTCAATGGCATGGCTGCCCGCATCGCGTCGCGCACGATCCGCGACCGCATGGCCGCCTTCGCCGCCGGCGAGTTTGGCGTGGCAGTCGAGTCCGTCGAGTTCCGCGGTGGCCACGTCACGGCTGGCGACAAGAAGATCGACTTCAACGAACTCGCCCGGCAATGCGTGCTGGCGCGCATCTCGCTCTCCTCGACAGGCTATTACCGGACGCCCAAGATCCATTGGGACCGCCCGGCGGGGCGGGGACGGCCTTTCCTTTATTTCGCCTATGGCGCTGCCTGCTCTGAAGTTACCGTCGACACGCTTACCGGCGAGATGAAGGTCGACCGCGTCGACATCCTCCATGACGTCGGTCGCTCGATCAATCCGGCCATCGATATCGGCCAGATCGAGGGCGGCTTCGTGCAGGGCATGGGCTGGCTCACCACCGAGGAATTGGTGTTCGACGGCAAGGGGCGCCTCGCCACCCACGCACCCTCCACCTACAAGATACCGACGGCCGGCGACATTCCCGCTGATTTCCGGGTGGCGCTCTATGACAACCAGAATCGCGAAGATGTGGTGGGTCGTTCCAAGGCTGTAGGCGAGCCGCCGCTGATGCTGCCGATCTCGGTGTTCTCGGCCATCGCCGATGCCATCCACAGCCTGGCGCCGGGCGCACCGGTTCTGCTAAACGCACCGGCCACTCCTGAAGAAATATTGAAGGCTATCAAAGCCATTATGCGACCGAGTTGAAGTGATATATAAAAACGGAGTGACGGTCTCCGACCGCCATCTGCCTATCCGATGAACGACCCGGGTCCAATAGTGGCGGTCGGAGACCGCCACACCATGGGGTGCCGATGTCCATCTTCGACACGCTGAAGGCCATGATCGAACGGGACGGCCGGGCCGTGCTCGTCACCATCACGGCTGTACGTGGTTCGAGTCCGCGCGAGGCGGGGACGCGCATGGTGGTGCGTGCGGATGGGGCCTTCTCCGGCACGATCGGCGGCGGTGCGCTCGAATGGCAGGCCCTTGCGGAGGCGCAGGCGCTGCTCTCGGGCGGGGGGAGCCGGATGCGGACGCTCGACAAGGCGCTCGGCCCAGATCTCGGTCAGTGCTGCGGCGGACGCGTCAAGTTGATGCTGGAGCGGCTGGAGCGCGACGATCTGTCCTGGCTGGCCGGGCTGGTTGAACCATCGGCCCCCGGCGGCCGGGTGGTGATCGGTACGCCCCAGCCTCACGGCACTTATGTGCGCCGTTGGGCCGATGCGGCCGAAGCCACCTTATTGCCGCAGGGCGAGAACGAATGGCTTCTGCCTGACGGGCGGATGATCGAGAGTCTGGGGCTGCGCAACCCGCCCGTCTATCTCTTCGGTGCCGGCCATGTTGGCCGCGCCCTGATACTGGCCTTGGCGCCCCTACCGCTCGACCTCATCTGGTGCGATTCCCGGCCCGAGGCCTTTCCCAGCCGCGTGCCGCAGCGCGTGGTACTTCGGCGGGAGGCCGAACCGGAAAGGATCCTGGCCGACGCGCCGGATGACGCCCGCATCCTGATCATGACGCACAGCCATTCGCTTGATCTCGCCATTGCTTCGGCCGCGCTCTCCTCCGGCCGCTTTGCCTATGTCGGGGTCATCGGCTCCGACACCAAGCGGGCGCGCTTCGTCTCGCAGATGCGCCAGGCGGGGCTGACGCAGGCGGCCATCGACAGGATGGTCTGCCCCGTCGGCATTCCCGGGATCGAGGGTAAGGAACCGGCGGTGATCGCCGCCTCGGTCGTGGCCCAGATCTTGCTCGTGGAGAGCAATCGAGCGGCCAAGTCCTCGGCTCTGCCGAAGGAGGCGCCGGTTCTACACCGCTCAGTTGGGGAAAAGCCGCGTCGTAATGTCTGAGCCCTTCGCAAGCCGCATAATACCGCCTATGAATTGGGCACGACCATGAATGTGGCAGCAATGTTGGACACCGAGACGCCGCTGATCGAAGCGCGTGGCATCGTGAAGATCTTCGGCTCGCTCCGGGCCAATGACGGCATCGATCTCAAGATCATGCCGCATGAGATCCATGCCCTGCTGGGCGAGAACGGTGCCGGCAAATCGACCTTCGTCAAAATCCTCTATGGCTTGCTGCAGCCTAACGAGGGCCAGCTGTTGTGGGAGGGCCAGCCCATCCATCTGGCGCGGCCGGCAGTGGCGCGGGCGATCGGCATCGGCATGGTTTTCCAGCATTTCTCGCTGTTCGATAATCTCAGCGTCGCAGAAAACGTCGCGCTGGCGCAGCCGCCCGGCACGAGGTTGAGCGATGTCGAGGAGAAGATCGCCGCAGTCTCGGCCGCCTATGGCCTGCCGCTGGAGCCGCGCCGTCCCGTGCATACACTGTCGGTAGGCGAGCGCCAGCGCATCGAGATCGTGCGTTGTCTGATGCAGAACCCCAAGCTCCTCATCCTCGACGAGCCGACCTCCGTGCTCACCCCGCAGGAGGCCGACCAGCTCTTCGTCACGCTGGAGCGCATCACCGGCGAGGGCAGGGCGGTGCTCTATATTTCGCATCGCCTCGAAGAGGTGAAGCGCCTGTGCCAGACTGCCACCGTGCTGCGGCACGGCAAGCTGGTCGCCACCTGCGATCCACGCCAGGAGACGGCGGCGAGTCTGGCGCGCATGATGGTGGGCGCCGACATCGCCAAGGTCGAGCATGGCCGCCTTGCCAATGCCAGCGGCTCCGTGCGGCTGGAACTAAGGGGGCTCAACCTGGCGCCAGAGGACCTGCACGGCACGCCCCTCAGGGATATCGCGCTGCAGGCGCGCGGCGGTGAGATCGTCGCTATCGCCGGTGTCGCCGGAAACGGGCAGGGCGAGCTCTTCGCAGCAATCTCGGGCGAGCGCGCGGCCGGGAGCAGCGAGGCCGTGAAGATCGACGGCAAGCCCTCCGGCGACCTGGACATCACGCAGCGCCGCCGTCTCGGCGCGGCTTTCGTGCCGGAGGAGCGCCTCGGCCACGCCGCAGCTCCGCGCATGACGCTGTCACAGAACACCCTGCTCACCGGCCACGCCACCAATGACCTCGTTTCCTATGGCTTGGTCGACATGGGCAAGGCCTCGCGCGAGGCGGCGGAGGTCTCGAAAGTCTTCGACGTGCGCAAGGGCAGGCCTGATCCGGAGGCCGGTTCGCTCTCGGGCGGCAACCTGCAGAAATTCGTGGTGGGGCGCGAGATGCTGCGTGAGCCCAAAGTGCTGGTGGTCAACCAGCCGACCTGGGGCGTCGATGCCGGCGCCGCCGCGCTGATCCGCCAGGCGCTGATCGACCTTTCCCGCCGCGGCGCTGCCGTGATCGTGATCAGCCAAGACCTCGACGAGATCTTCGAGGTGGCCGACCATATCGCCGTGATCCACGACGGGCGCCTCTCGCCTCCCGAGCCGGTGGCGGCGATGAGTCTGGAGAAGATCGGCCTCCTGATGGGAGGCTCTGGCCATGCGCATTGAACTGGAAAAGCGGCCCGAGCGCTCCACTGTGATGGCAGTGCTCTCGCCCTTGATCGCGATCGGCCTAACCATCGTGTCGGCGGCGATCATCTTCTCCTTCTACGGTCACGGGCCCCTCGAATCTCTCTATGTCTATTTCGTCAAGCCGCTCACCGGCTGGCGCACCGTGCAGGAACTTGTGGTGCGCGCAACGCCCCTGGTGATCATGGGGGTCGGCCTGTCCCTCTGCTACATCTCGAACAATTGGAATATCGGCGCCGAAGGGCAATACCTCATAGGCGCGGCGGTGGGCGGCGGCATCGCGCTTGCCTTCCAGGGGCAGACACCCTTCTACGCCGTGCCTCTCATCCTCATCGGAGGCATCGTGGGCGGCGCGCTCTGGGGCTTGATCCCGGCTCTCCTCAAGACGCGCTTCAACACCAACGAGATCCTCACCAGTCTTATGCTGGTCTATATCGCCGACAAGATCTTCGACTATCTGGTGCGCGGGCCCTGGCGCGATCCGGCCGGCCTCAATTTCCCGCTCACCGCCAATTTCGACAATACGCTGCCGGCGCTGCTCCGGCGCAGCCCGATCCATCTGGATGCGGTGTTCGCGCTGATCATCGTGGCGGCGGCGGCCATTCTGCTCTCGCGCAGCCTCAAGGGCTTCGAGATCCGGGTACTCGGTCAGGCCCCGCGCGCGGGCCTGTTTGCCGGCTTCTCCCCGACGCGCATGACGCTGTTCGTCTTCGCGGTGTCGGGTGGCCTGGCCGGCCTTGCGGGCATCTGCGTTGCCGACGGCACCATGGGCATGCTGCAGATCCCCTTTGCTTCGGGCTATGGTTTCACAGCCATCATCGTCGCCTTCCTGGGACGGCTCAACCCGGTCGGCATCCTGCTGGCGGCCCTCCTCCTGGCGCTTTCCTATCTTGGTGGCGAGGCGGCGCAGATCGCACTCAAGGTGCCGATCGGCATCACCAGCGTGATTCAGGGCCTGCTGCTCTTCTATGTGCTCGCCTGCGACACCCTCATCGTCTACCGCCTGCGTGTCGTGGCCTCCGAGGCGAGGGTGGCCTGAATGAACCTCGCGGAAGCCATCATCCTCACCATCATCACCTCCTCGACGCCCTTCGTGCTGGCGGCGATCGGCGAGCTCGTGGTCGAGCGCGCCGGGGTTCTCAACCTCGGCGTCGAAGGCATGATGATCATGGGCACGATCGCGGGTTTTGCGACGGCCTATATGACCGACAGCGCCATTCTCGGCTTCATCGCCGCCATCCTTGCCGGCATGATCTTCTCCTCGCTCTTCGCCCTGATGACCCTCGGCCTCGCCGCCAACCAGGTCGCCTCGGGCCTGGCGCTGACCATTCTGGGCCTGGGCCTTTCGGATCTGCTCGGCACCAATTTTGTCGGCCTGAATCGCCCGAAGATTCCCTCGCTCCACATCCCCGGCCTCAGCGACATCCCGCTCCTCGGCCCGATCGCCTTCGGCCAGGATGCGCTGGTCTATATCTCGATCGCGCTGGTCGCCGCCGTCTGGTGGTTTCTCTATCGCAGCCGTGGTGGCCTGATCCTGCGTTCGGTCGGCGAGAGTCATGCCTCGGCCCATGCGCTTGGCTACCCCGTGCGTCTCATCCGCTTCGGTGCGGTGCTGTTCGGCGGCGGTTGCTCGGGCCTCGCTGGCGCCTATCTCTCGCTCGCCGATACGCCCTTCTGGGGGACGGGCATGACGGCTGGGCGCGGCTGGATTGCCCTGGCGCTGGTGGTGTTCGCCTCCTGGCGGCCCTGGCGGCTGCTGATCGGCGCCTATTTCTTCGGTGCGATCTGGATCGGCAACCTGCACATGCAGGCCCTTGGCGGCTCGCTGCCGTCCTGGCTGGTGTGGCCGCCGCAATTCTGGACGGCGTTACCCTATCTCGCCACCGTCATCGTCCTGGTGATGATCTCCCGAGGCACGGGCAGAGGGGGCGCTGCACCGGCCTCGCTCGGTACGCCCTTCGTGCCGGATCGCTGAGGAGGAAAGGTTCCTTGCCGGGTTTGGGCCGTGGCCTGGCAGTTCGGATCTGTTCGCGGCCCGACAGCACGGGGAACTTCAATGAAGAAAACCATTCTGGCGGCGATGGCGGCCATCGGCCTGGCGGCGGGCGCACTCAGCCCGGCCCAGGCGCAAGACAAGCTCAAGGTCGGCTTCATCTATCTCGGCCCGATCGGCGACTATGGCTGGACCTACCAGCACGAGGTCGGCCGCCAGGCGCTGGTCAAGGCGCTCGGCGACAAGGTCGAGACGACCTATGTCGAGAACGTGCCCGAGGGTCCGGACGCGCAACGCGCCATCGAGAACCTCGCCGATGCCGGCAACAAGCTGATCTTCACCACCTCCTTCGGCTATATGGATCCCACTATCAAGGCGGCGAAGAACTTCCCGGACGTGGATTTCGAGCACGCCACCGGTTTCAAGCGCGCGGACAACGTCTCGACCTATGCCGGCCGCTTCTATGAGGGACGCTATGTAGAGGGCGTGATCGCCGCCAAGATGTCGAAGACCGGCGTGGTCGGCTATGTCGCCTCGTTCCCGATCCCGGAAGTGATCTCCGGCATCAACTCATTCATGCGTGGGGCCCAGTCCGTGCGTCCGGACCTCAAGCTCAAGATCGTCTGGGTGTCGACGTGGTATGACCCCGGCAAGGAAGCCGATGCCGCCAAGGCACTGATCGCCCAGGGCGCCGACATCCTCGCCCAGCACACCGACAGTCCGGCCGCCATGCAGGCCGCCGCCGAGAAGGGCATCTACGCCTTCGGCCAGGACTCCGACATGATCAAATTCGGTGCCAAGGCGCAGCTCACCGCCATCGTCAACAATTGGGGCGACTACTATATCGAGCGCGCCAAGGCAGCGATGGATGGCAGCTGGAAGTCGTCCGATGTCTGGGAAGGCCTCGACCAGGGAATGGTGCAGATGGCGCCCTTCACCAACATGCCGGATGACGTCAAGAAGCTCGCCGAGGACACCGAAGCGGGCCTCAAGTCGCACAAGATCAACCCGTTCTCCTGCCCGGTGGTGAACCAGGCCGGAGAGACGGTGGAATGCAAAGGCGGCGACCACCTCGACGCCGGCCAGATCCTGGGCATGAACTGGTATGTGAAGGGCATCGACGACAAGTTCCCGAATTGAGGAAAGCCTGGCGGAGTGAAATACGGGCCCTCCCCACGAAGCTGGGGAGGGGCAGGGGTGGGGCGTGGCCAGGAATAGGCTCGCCCATGGATCCAAGTACGCAACCCGGTCCCGTCAACTCGCGTGCTACTTCACTCCGCCCTCACCCCTCCCTTAATCCCTCCCCAGCTTCGTGGGGAAGGCCCGTGCCTCTTCCTCAAACGTCCCGCCTTGCGGCCCCATTTTCCTTCCCCTATGCAGGATGACCTTCTCATCCCGCCAGGCCGCTCTCCCATGAACCTCGACGCCATCAACGCCCTTACGCCGGCCGCTTTCGTCCGAACCTTCGGCGATATCGCGGAGCACTCGCCTTGGGTGGCGGAGGCGGCTGCCGCGCTACGCTCCTATGCCTCGCGCGCGGCGATGGTCGATGCCTTCCAGACCGTGCTCGCCCAGGCCCCGCGCGCACAGCAGGAAGCCCTGATCCGTCTGCATCCCGACCTTGCCGGCAAGGCTACGCTCGCGCCCGATTCTCGCATGGAACAGGCCGGCGCCGGCCTCAACACGCTTACGGCCGAGGAAATGACGCGCTTCACCGATCTCAACACGCGTTACAAGGAGCGCTTTGGATTTCCCTTCATTCTCGCGGTGAAGGGCGCTACGAAGCACCAGATCCTCGATGCCTTCTCGAACCGAATCCACGGGGGGCGCGAGGAGGAGTTCTTGACGGCTCTGGCTCAGGTGATGCGTATCATCCGCTTCCGTCTGGAGGAGCGGGTGGATGGTTGAACGTGCCATGGCACTCGGTCGCGAGGCCGAAAGCATGATCCGCGCCCTGGCGCTGATCAGCGCCGAGGAAGGACATCTGACGCGCCTCTATCTTACGCCCGAACATCGCCTGGCAGCCGACCTCGTGCGCCGCTGGATGGCGGAGGCCGGGCTCGACGTCAGCGAGGATGCGCTCGGCACCGTACGTGGGCGCCTGGCGCCGGAGAGCGACGGCCGGAATTCCGTGCAGCGCCTGCTGATCGGCTCCCATATCGACACGGTGATCGACGCCGGCGCCTATGACGGCGCTCTGGGCGTGATCGCCGGCATCCTGGCCGTGCGCGAGGTGATGAAAAAACACGGCAGGATGCCCTTCGGCATCGACGTGCTGGCCTTCGGTGACGAGGAGGGTTCGCGCTTTCCGGCGACGCTGTTGTGCTCTCAGGCCGTGGCCGGGCGCTTCGATCCCGCTGCATTGCAGGTGGAGTCGGTCGACGGCGTGAAGCTCGAGGACGCGCTGCGAGCCTATGGCAAGGATCCGGCCGAGATCCCGGCCGCAGCCTACGAGCCGGGCGAAGCGGCAGCTTACGTCGAACTCCATATCGAGCAGGGTCCGGTGCTCGAACAGGCGGATGAGGCGCTCGGCGTCGTTACCGCCATCGCCAGCCAGTCGCGCCATTCAGTGACGGTGGTGGGCGAGGCGGGCCATGCCGGCACAGTGCCGATGAACTTGCGGCATGATGCTCTCACGGCAGCAGCGGAGATCGCGCTCGCCGTCGAGGCTCTCGCCCAGCGCAACGCTGACGATTTCATGGTGGCGACCATCGGCAAGCTGAGCCTGTCGCCCGGCGCCTCCAACGTCATTCCTGCGCGCGTGGTCTTCACCGTTGATCTGCGCTCGCAGACGGACGCCCGCCGCATCGAGGCGATGAACTGGCTGCGCGAGGAAATCCTCGCCATCGCCACGAAGCGCCACGTCACCGCCTGGATCGAGCGCACCCATGAAGCTGCGGCCCGGCCCTGCGATCCCGCGCTGCAGTCAGGCTTCACCGCGGCCATCGGCGGGCGCGATGGCAAGAGTGCCATCCATCTGCCCTCCGGCGCCGGCCATGACGGCCAGGCGGTGGGCGCAATGTGCCCGATCGGCATGCTGTTCGTCCGCTGCCGGGGCGGGATCAGTCACAACCCGGCCGAGTTCACCTCGGTGAGGGATATGGGGCTGGCGGTTGCGGCGTTGATCAAATTCATCGAAAGTTTCGATCCCGCCAGGCTGGGGCGGCGGCGCGCAGACGATTGAGAGACATCGCCTGTCCGTCTCGATGCGGTGCAGGGGGCTCGCATGGACAACACGGCGGAACTGGAAGCGATTATTCGCAAGATGCTGCCGGCGCTCAATTTGCGCCCGGAGAATTTTCGGCTGGAGCCCGGCCTGCTCGATCGGGCGAGGGAGAGAGGCAAACCTCTCGTGATGGCGATCACCGGCGTCGGGCAGGTGCTGGCCTTCGTCGGCCGTTGCGAGGCCGCCGATCCCGACAGTGCGGCCTCGCAAGCAGCGGGACGCGCTCTCGCCGCGATGAGCAAGGCCGCCCGCGAGGCTTGCCATCATCTGATCGTTTCGTGGGAAGATGCCGCCGACAAGCTCTTCGCCGCTGCCTTCGTTCTCGGCGAGGAGTGCACTCCGGAAGCGCGGATCGCCTGGTCATGGGCGCCGCCGGAAGCCTGGCCCGAGGCCATGATCGATCTGACCCGCGCGGCGCCCGAGGATCTTCTGGATGAGCAGATCGCTCAGATTCGCCTGCTGCTCGCGAGCCGGGGGGAGCTCCCGGATTTCGAGCCGCGGCTCACGCGGGCCACGCAGCTTGCAGGCCTCGCACTGCGCTCGCTGGGCGCCGAGAATGTGATGCCGCCGCCTCGCCTCGGCGCCACCGCCCCGGAAGGAAAGTGGGACACGTGGCTGGAGGCCTGCGAGCGCGCCGTAGACGATGAGCTGAGACGCGTGCGCGGCCGCGCCCGGCGCGACAAGATCGGCGTTATCATGCCGGCGCAATCCGGGCCGCTTTCGGGCATGCGCGTCTTTCTCTCCTATGCCCGCTCCGAGGCGGCCGGCATGGCGGCGCGCCTCTATGATGCGCTGAGCCAGGCCGGGGCCGAGACATGGTTCGACCAGGCCCAGCCACTGCAGAAGGAGTGGCTCGATGTTGGGCTCGCTGATCGGATCGCCGCCTGCGACGTCTATCTGATGTGCGCCAGCGACGAGTTTCTCGAGCGCGCCGGCTATGCCACGCAGGAACTGGCCTGGGCTATCGGGCACTATGGAAAGGGTGCGCGCATCCGCCGGATGCTGATCGTCACCGAGCCCGCCACGATCCTGCCGACGGTCGTCTCCGACTGGCCGCGGATCGAGATCGACGAGGAGAATACCGACCGCCTGCGGGAGCTTTTGGTCGCGCGCCTGACGATGCCAGCTCCGACGATTGTCCTGCCCGAGAGACCGCCCGTCACTACAGCCGAGCGCCCGTCAATCGAACCTGGCGGAGAGCTGGAACTGGTCACGCTCCGCGCCCGCATCCGGCACGTCGAACGCATGCTTCAACTCACGGTCGAGAAGGTGGTGGCGTGCGCGAGCAGCGACAATTCCGGGGAAGCCGTGGCGGCGCGTGCCGAGTTTCGTGCTGCCGGCGAAGGGCTGGATTGGGACATGACCTTGCGGGATTTCGATCGTTGGCCTGATGACGCCATGATCCGCGCCTGTCGCTGGTTCATCGCCAGTGGCCGCGCCGTCGCCGGTGTGCGCCGGCCGCTCTCCGGCAATCTCGACGATCCCGATCCCATCGACGACGACATCGCCTTCCTGATCACCTCTCCAACCGCCTTCCTGGCCTGGCCCACCGTACCGGGCTGGGGCGACAATGAGCGACGACTTCTGCTGCGCTATCAGACCGGCTTGCTGCGTTTGCTGAAACAGCTCCTTGCAAGAGGTCTCTATGGCGGCCTGTTGGATGTCCCTTCCGCGACGCTCGATGCCTGGCTTGACCGGATCGATAGCAGGCGGCGCCAATGCGTCGATGCCCTTGTCGGGATGCGCATGCAGAATCTGCTTGGCTGGCAAGGCGAGCGGCCAGCATGGGATTCGCTGTACCGGACCTGGCTCGACCTCCTCGACGAGCTTGGTCGGGGGCCCTGGATTCAGGACGTACCTTCCTTCGCGCGGCTGATCGTGAGCGCGCATGAGAAGGAAATCGCCGCATTGGCAGCCGAGGCGAGCTGGATATACCAGGAGGTCGGGAGGCTGGCCTGGCGGCTGCTCGACCTGCCTTATGGGGGGTCGATCATCCGTGTATGCGCCTCCACCAGTTCCGACCCTGCCGTTATCGCGGAGATTGAAGTCGGATCGCCTCGCGAACAGATGCTGCACCTTTCTCTCGGCCAGGCAAGCGCCCCTGCCGTCGCCCTGTCCTGGCGGGGGTTCGGCAGCGACGGCGATCATCTGGCGGCGGTGCCGGAGGCCCTGCGTCAGCGATTCACCCGCTCCAGCATCTGAAGCTGATCCGGCGTGCACAGGCTGCGATTGACCAGGAACACGGCGGGCAGATCATTCGGCTGGTCCTCTGGGTAGCCGAACAGCAGGCCCGGGACGTAGGACAGTTCGGCATCGAGCAGGAAGCATTCATCGAGCGGTCGACCGGGCGCCGATATATCGACCGCCTCGCGAGCGAAGACGTCGATGGCGAGGAGCGCGGCCACGCTCAAACCCTTGTCGCGAAGTTTCAGCCCGGTGGTCAAGAGCCCGGGCAGATAGCCGCCGGTCCGCTCCGGCTGGACCTCGCGATGGCTGCCATTCCAGGCACCGAAGGCAACCGCCACGGGCAGTGTCGTGCCGGAGACCGCGACGGTCGAATGCGGCTCGCCATCGCGTAGCGTCTGCAGCACCTTCTTGGCGAAGGCCCTGAGAACCTCAGCCATGTTCGGGATGTGGTCGAACACCGGCTTGAGCAGCGCTTCCGTTCCCGCACCGGTGAGAGGACGTTGCAAGGCCTCAATCAGGTTGAGAACGATATAGGCCTCGCGTTCCTCTTCCGTCGTCAATGCCTCGCTGCCGCCGGCGGCCTCGAAGCTTGCCCTCGACACCGTCTTCTTGCCGGAAACGCCAAGGGGAACCGGGTTGGGGAGGGGCATGGGTCAGCTCCATTCACGGAGGCACAGCAGATCCGTCTAATGCGGCAGTTGTCGAAATATAACCCAAAGCCATGCCAGCAGCAGAGAAACCGCCAGCGGGCCGTGGACACCCCATACTGATGGGCTTTGTATTGCCTTGCCGAATTTATCGCCGTCGACCTCGCCGGGGTTCATCACGAAGCTTGGTGGCTCGCCGGCGTTGTAGGCCGCCGCCGCGATGGTGAAGAGGTTTCGAAAGCCTTTTTCAAGCGCCAGGTAATAGGTATCGATACAAGCAAACAGAGCGACAGGCACCAGGCCGATCAAGGCAAACGCCGGCCCGCCATCTTTTACCGTCAGGCCGAGCGTCGCCGTGGTGAGCGTGATGCTCCAGCCCTTGGCCAGAAAGGCATTGCCGGCCATGCGGGTGATAGCCGCCTGCAGCATCTGCAGATAGGTCGCATCCGGCTTGGCCGGCTGGGGGGCGGGGGGCGCAGCAGGCGGTGTTGGCGGGGCGCGCTCCGGTTGGACCTCTTCGGGGTCAGTCGGGCTTTCATTCATCGCGGGATACCTTGGGCTCGGACATCGTCAGCCTGCCGGCGCGGTACGATCGAGAAGCCACTGTGAGATGGCGGCGTAGGGTTGGAAAAGCAGGATCTCCGGCAGGCCCTTTTGCTCGCTTCGCCATTGCTGCTCCGCATCGATGATACGACCTTTTCTCCTTGCCGCGGTCAGCGCGAAGATCGTCTTCTCATCGGCGTGCCGGTCCTCCGTGACATTGTGGTTCAATGCATCGGGAGTGAGCAGCCGTTCCGCAGCGCCGCCGCCGCTGGGAAAAAGGTAGATAGGCGACGGCACCGGCCTGGGAGCCGAGCGATCCAGCACAGCACCGACCTCTTCCCCCACAGCCGGTGGAAGGCGTGATCGGTCGAGGGAACGGAGCGCCTTCCATATGGCGGATGAAGGCATCGGCGCGACGAGGAAAGCATCCGCTTCATCGCGCACGCCTTCCATGCCGCCAATGGCGACCATGGCCACGGGAGGCCTCAGCTTGTACCGCTTGTAGGCCTTGCCTTCGACATCGAGCATCGCCGCCCGCATCAGCGCCAGGCTCGGCGCCGTGTCGCCATCCGTCTTGCCGGGCAAAGCGGGCGTCCATTCGATGGTCGACCAGCCGAAGCGCACCATCTCCGTCGTCTCATTGGGCAGCACATCCTCGAAGAGGCGCGACTGGAAGGTGATGATCGGCCGCTCCTTGCGGTTGGGATCGGGTGGAAAATATTCGCCCGCCACCGCCGCGATGAGAGGGGAGACGCTGGGGTGGCCGCCGAAGACCAGCCGCCCGCCGCGCGCGAACACGGCGCGGGCGAGGCTGACGATCGCCTCCTCGATCTCGCTGGCGCGCGCATTCTCCGCCCATGGAGTCCGGTAGGGCACGCTTGCCGATAGAAAAATGGTATCGCCCTCTTTCATGCTTGGTCCTTGGGGAGGAGACGGTCGATAAAGGTGGAGAGAGAACCTTCATCGAAGCTCAGGCAGCCGCTCATTCTCTCTAGCCACCCGAGCCGGGTCTGCCGATCGGGTTCTAGCGCAGCGCGTGGGCCAATGATCGCCGCCACCCAGCTCGGCTTGCTCGCTCCCAGCGCAGCATGTGCACCCTGAAGTGAGCGAAAATCGTCGACCTCCGGAGGCCGGGTGGTCAGCCAAACTGTATGCTTGGCGCTGCCTTGCGCGATTCGGATCGGCCCAACGGCGCTGTATTGGGTGGCCAGCCCACCTTTATTGAGGGCGGCCACGACATCCGTGCGCAGCCGATAGCGCCGGCGGAAGAGGGCCGCGGCATGGACTTCCTTGACCTTGGCAACGAGCCGCTGGAGCGCGTCGTCCTCGAGCTTCGGCCATTCATCGACCGTGACTTCGCCACGGAGCGCATCGATCACCTTGTGTGGGACCGGCGCGCCGGTGAAATCCTTCCTGTCCAAAACCAAGCGCGCATCCGCGCTGACTGAGGTCAGTGCGTCGCCCGGCGTTACATCCGGCATGCGCGCCGCAACTAGGCCTAACCGATTCCGTTTGGCGAAATCGATCTCATGCTGGGTCCAGTGCGAATCCTTGAGGGATTTGGATTCGAGCAGCAGAACCATCGACTTGTCTTCGAGTTCCTGGCCCAGCCGACGCTGGAAGTCGTAGCCGGGCGGAATGGAAAAGCGATCGAGGAAGACTTCGAAGCCCTCCTCCACCAGCCGATCGAAGAGCTGCAGCGCCACCGGCAACGTCTCCACGCGGCGATAGCTGATGAAGATGCGACTCACGGCAGCGGTGATCTCGGCACGGGCGAGCAGGCCCGGCAAAACCTCGCTCACTTTTTTCTGCCAGATAGAGGCGTTGACGCGACGCAAAAGGTCCTCGTCCTTGATTGCCGGATCAAAATAGGCACCGTAATCGCCGGCCTTCAGCACGACCATGACATAGGCGCTGTGCTCGTCGGACCACCAGTTGTCATACCAGGGCAGTCCCTGGAACGGCATTTGGGTACTGCCGATGAGCACCAGTACCTTCACCTGTGTGTCATCGGCTTTGACATCGAAGCGGTCTGGGGTGCTGGGACAGTCGATCGTCTCGACCCGGACCTCGGCATTCGATCCCAGCAACACCGCTTCCAGCTCCGCGCCGAGTTCGCCCGCCGTCTTGCTTCCTTCGACGGAGCCTGACGAGACGATGGCAATAAAGCTTCGGCGCGCCGCCGGCACGCCCGTGAAAGCACGGCATTCGAAGCTGCCGTCGGCCTTCTCGATCTGAACGATGACGTCGCCAGTCCCCCCCGGCATCTTCCGCTCCGCGATCGTCTCTTGGTGCCGATGCCGCTGACGTTCCAGCAAGAACCAGCCAGCCCGCTTGTTACACCAATTCCCTGTCGGCGGGTAGCGCCTCGGCGGCCTTTTCGCTCCTGCAGAACGAGGCCAAAGATCATTTCCCTTCCAACACTTCCCGCTCTACAAGAACGCCCCTGGGGGAAGCGTCATTGCAGGAAAAACAAGAAAGCACGGCCTTGGGAGCGTCATCCTCCCGCTCGCAGGCGGGCCTCGCCGCCCTGATGGCCGTCGGCTCCATGACCTCGGTGCAGCTCGGCGCGGCGCTCGCCAAGCCGACGATGGATGCCTATGGCACACTCGCCACCACCTGGGGGCGCCTGGCCTGGGCCGCCATCCTGCTCATGGCGATCGTACGGCCTGATCCCAGGCGCTACGGCCGCAAGGAAATCCTGGCGGCCCTCGCGCTCGGCGCCGCCATCGCCTGCATGACACTGTTCTTCTACGTGGCGATCACCCGCGTGCCGCTGGGCCTGGTCGTCGCCATCGAGTTCCTGGGACCGCTCGGCGTCGCCACGCTGGGCTTTGCCCGCAGCTGGCGCATCATCTGGCTGTTCATCGCCCTTGCCGGCGTGCTCTGCCTGGTGCTTGACACCACGGGCTGGAGCGTCGACCCGCTCGGCTTCGCTTTCGCAATCCTCGCCGGCGTCGGCTGGGGCACCTACATCCTGTTGATGAAGCATATCGGCGCGGCCTTCAAAGGGCTGGATGGACTTGCCATCTCCTTCGTGTCAGCCGCGCTAATCGCCACGCCCTTCGGCCTCTACGAGGCGGGCTTTCACCTGCCGGGCGGGCTGGTCCTCCACACCATCGGCCTCGCGGTCCTGACGCCGCTGCTGCCATACGCGCTCGAAATGGCCGCGCTACGGCGCCTGCCGTCGGCGACCTTCGGCATCCTGATGAGCGCCGAGCCTGGCATCGGCGCGCTCGCCGGCTTCCTCATCCTGCTCGAACCGCTGAGCATGCAGCAGATTCTCGGCATTGCCCTGGTCATCGCAGCGAGCGTCGGCGCCGTGCTGAGCGGGGCGCAGCACTAGTCGGAGGGCGGCTTCACGAAGAAGGTCGGCATATTCCGTTCATGCGTCCGCAGGGCAACCAGACCGGCTTCGGTGACGGTAGGAATGCCGTCGATGATCTCGACATAACCCCCGTCCTGGAGGATCTGGATCATGGCGGGGGAAAGGTCCGCGTCCTGCCCCTCCATGTCGAGATCGCGCAACGCCTCGTAGACTTCCTTCGGCATCAGATCCATACCCATGATCGTCGCTCCTGGGTTGACGATATTCATCTGGGATCACGCGCGTGCGGGTTCACAACCTCCGCGTGAGTTGAGAAGAACGCATGGTCGCAGGGAAGAGTTCCTGCTCGGAACATCGTGGGGGCCTTTTCAGGATGCGCGGGCATCTGGCCCGTTGTTTCCATCCTGCGGGCGCGGTGGTTCAAGAGCGGCCAAGATGCCCGTGCACCCGGCACGTCCCCTCACACCGCCATTCCGTGCAGGTCATAAGCATCCGAGCGCTCGATCTTCACCGTCACGATATCGCCCACGCGCAGCGGGCGGCGGCTGGCCACGTAAACGGCGCCGTCAATTTCCGGCGCATCCGCCATCGAGCGGCCCTTGGCCACGCTCGGGCCAACGGCGTCGATGATCACAGGCAGGCGCTTGCCGACCTTGGCCTTCAGCTTGCGCATCGAGATCGCCTGCTGCGTCTCCATGAAGCGGCGATGACGCTGTTTCTTGATTTCGTCGGGCACGGGCTGCAGGCCGAGATCGTTGGCGGAGGCGCCCGCCACAGGCTCATATTCGAAGCAGCCGACGCGGTCGAGCTGGGCTTCCTGCAGCCAGTCGAGCAGCAACTCGAAATCGACATCCGTCTCGCCGGGGAAACCGACGATGAAGGTGGAGCGCAGGGTGATGTCAGGGCATACTTCGCGCCATTTCCTGATGCGTTCCAGCACCTTGTCCTGATGGCCGGGGCGGCGCATCGCCTTCAGCACCGTCGGAGAGGCATGCTGGAAGGGGATGTCGAGATAGGGCAGGATCTTGCGCTCGGCCATCAGCGGGATGACCTCGTCGACATGCGGATAGGGATAGACGTAATGCATGCGCACCCAGACACCGAGCTCGCCAAGCGCCTTTGACAGGTCGTAGAACTTTGCTTTCAGGGGCGCGCCCTGCCAGGGGCTCTCGGCGTAGCGGATGTCGACGCCATAAGCCGAGGTGTCCTGGCTGATCACGAGCAGCTCCTTGACCCCGGCTTTCACCAGTTTCTCGGCTTCGCGCATCACATCGGCGGCCGGACGGGAGACGAGATCGCCGCGCAGCTTGGGGATGATGCAGAAGCTGCAGCGGTTGTTACAGCCCTCCGAAATCTTCAGATAAGCGTAGTGGCGCGGCGTGAGCTTCAAGCCCTGCGGCGGGACCAGGTCGGCGAAAGGGTCATGCGCCGGGGGCGCGGCCTTATGCACGGCCTCGACAACCGTCTCATATTGTTGCGGGCCGGTGACCGCGAAGACGTTCGGGAACTTTTCCAGGATCGGATCGGGCTCGGCGCCCATGCAGCCGGTGACGATGACCTTGCCGTTCTCGGCCATGGCCTCGCCGATGGCGCCGAGCGACTCCGCCTTGGCGGAATCGAGGAAGCCGCAGGTGTTGACGATGACGAGATCGGCGCCCTTGTGGTTGCGCGTGATGCCATAGCCCTCGGCGCGCAATTGCGTGAGGATGCGCTCGGAATCGACCAGCGCCTTCGGGCAGCCCAGCGAGACATAGGACACCGTCGGCGCGGTCTTGCCGTCAGCCATCTCTTGCGCTGCTTCGATCACCGCCATCGCGGGCTCCCGTTCCGTTCATGAAGGGCGTGTCTTTGCGCCAAACGGGGCGAGAAAGCAATGGCGGCGACGTGAAGCCGAAGTTGGCGGGATGAGCCACGCCCCTTTGCGGGCGGGCACAGGCCTCGTGATTTCGGGCAGCTGAAAGGCGCTACGCAAGCCTCCCCCGCGAAGTTGGGGGAGGCCCGGGGCGCGCCCTGTAGCTCATACGAGCGCGATCGAGCCACCGGTAAAATCGTATTCTTGCCCGCAACGCTCTTGACATCTCCGCTCTGACAAAAAATAGTCAGATGTCAGACCAATTTTAGCTCGCTTGCTTTTCTGGAATTCATCCTTGCCGAATGCAACCCTCCAGGGCCTTGCTCCGCTGCCGTCCGCCGACCGGGCGGACGACGTGATGCGCGCCATTGGCGGGTTCATTGCCAGCTCCGGCCTGCAGCCCGGCGACCAGCTGCCGACCGAGCGCCAGCTCATGCAGGCGCTGGCGGTGGGGCGCTCGACGGTTCGCGAGGTGATCCGCAAGCTGCAGGCCCTCGGTGTGGTTGAATCGCGCAAGGGCAGCGGCACCTACCTGTTGCGCGGCATGTCGGCCGACACCATCCATGTGCCGCTGGTAATCGACGCCGCCCTCTTGCGCGACCGCCTGTTGCAGACACTCGACGTGCGACGCGGCCTGGAAGGGGAGGCCAGTGCGCTCGCGGCATTGCGCGCCACCCCTGAGGATATCGCCATCATCGAGGCCAAGCTCAACGCCATGGAGGCGGTGCATCTCGTCAAGGGCACGTCCGGGCGGGAGGATCTTGCCTTCCACCTCGCCATCTATGACGCCACTCACAACCCCCTGTTCGGCCAGCTGCTTGAACAGATGCGCGAAGCCTTCGAGAGTTTTTTTGAAGAGCCTTTCGACCGGCCCGACTTCGCGCGCCGGTCCTTTCCTTTTCATCGAGAACTTTTCAACGCCATCGCCTGTCATGATCCGGACACGGCGCGGCAAAAGACGCTCTCTATTCTCGAGATTGTCGAAGAAGACATTAAGGACATGTCCAGATGACGGAACCTCTTGCCGATTTTGACCGCGCCAGCCTTGTCGTCACCCATGACGACGAGCACGCCTTCGAAGCCGTGGTGCCGCCCATCGTGCAGAGTTCGCTCTTCACCTTTGCAACCTTCGAAGAGATGGCGGCCACCTATCGCGGCGAGCGTGCGAGGCCCGTCTATTCCCGCACCACCAATCCCACCACGCGCCTGTTCGAGCAGAAGATGGCCGAGCTCGAATGCACGCAGGACGCCATCGGCTTTGCCAGTGGCATGGGGGCGATTTCCTCCACCGTGCTCGCCTTTGTCGAGCCAGGCGATCGCATCGTGTGCGTGCGCCACGTCTATCCCGATGCCTACCGCCTGTTCGAAACGCTGCTGAAGCGCTGGCGGGTGGAGACCGTCTATGTCGACGGCCGCGACCTCGAAGCCGTCGCCAAGGCGCTGCCAGGGGCGAAGCTCCTCTATATGGAGAGCCCGAATAGCTGGATGATGGAGGCGCAGGACATCCGGGCCATGGCCGATCTTGCCAGGGCGAACGGCGTCATCACCGTGATCGACAACTCCTGGGCGACGCCCGTCTTCCAGCAGCCGATCCGCCACGGCGTCGACATCGTAATTCATTCGGCCTCTAAATATATCAGCGGGCATTCCGACGTGGTGGCCGGCGTGGCCGCTGGACGCGGGGACCTGATGGACGTCATCCGCAAGACGATCACGCCCTATCTCGGCGCAAAGCTCGCGCCCTTCGAGGCCTGGCTGCTGCTGCGGGGGTTGCGCACGCTGCCGACGCGCATGAAGGCGCATGAGGCGGCTGCGCTCATCATTGCCCGGCGCCTCGGCCAGCTGCCAGAGGTGACGGCGGTGCACCATCCCGGCCTCGGCAACGCCCTTCCGGCGAGCCTCAGCGGCACTTCCGGCTTATTCTCCTTCGCGCTCGACGACAGCGTCGACATTCCCGCCTTCGTCAATGCGCTGCGGCTGTTCAAGCTCGGCGTCAGCTGGGGCGGCCATGAAAGCCTCGTCGTGCCAGCCTTGGTGGCCCAAGCCCAGAATGCCGGACCCAATTCGGCGCTCGATTTCGGCGTTTCCGCCCGCATCGTGCGCCTTCACATCGGCCTGGAAGGGGCGGAGGCCCTGTGGGCCGACATCACCCAGGCTCTTGCCGCGTCAAAAAAATAGGAGCGGCACCACTGGCGCCTCGCGCGCTCAGACTCTGTTTGCTAGAGCAAATTGCGATTTCGTTGAATCTCAATTTTTCTCTAACTCTTTGTTTCGACGCACTTTCTTAGCCGAAAGGTCTGCCGACTTTTCTGGGAAGTGCCTAGGGCATGTCTTGAAATCGAACTGCAAAAAGCAGGAGAGGGGAGTCCCAATGTTCAGAAAGCTGCTACTGGCCGCCACGGCCTCATTTGCCATCACCATGCCGGCCTGGGCCGACACCACGCTGAAACTGACCGAGGTGATCACCAGCCCGGAGAGGACCGAGACGCTCAAGCAGATCGTCAAGACCTTCGAAGACGCCAATCCGGGCGTGAAGGTCGAGATCACCTCGCTGCCCTGGGGCCAGGCCTTCGAGAAATTCGCCACGATGGTCTCGGCAGGCGACACGCCCGACGTGGTGGAGATGCCGGACCGCTGGCAGTCACTCTATGCCAACAACGGCATGCTCGAAAATCTCGAACCCTATCTGGCCAAGTGGGAGCACACCAAGGAACTGAATGACCGCGCCCTGCAGATGGGCCGCTATGTCAACAACACGGCCTATGCGCTGCCCTATGGCTTCTATCTGCGCGCCTTGTTCTACAACAAGAAGCTGTTTGCGCAGGCCGGAATCGACGGACCGCCCAAGACGGTCGACGAGTTCGTGGAGGATGCCAAGAAGATCTCCGCCATTCCCGGCAAGTACGGCTACTGCCTGCGCGGGGGGCCGGGCGGCCTCAATGGCTGGATGATGTTCGGCGCCGACATGGCCGGCGACGGCACCTTCTTCAAACAGGACGGCACCTCCACCATGGCCGATCCCGGCTGGGTGAAGGGCGTCCAGGTGCTGACGGACCTTTACAAGAACGGCTATGCGCCCAAGGACAGCGTGAACTGGGGCTTCAATGAGATCGTCACCGGCTTTTATTCCGGCACCTGCGCCATGCTGGACCAGGATCCGGATGCGCTGATCGCCGTGGCTGACAAGATGGGCAAGGACGATTACGACGTCGCGCCCATGCCCAAGGGCCCGGCCGGCAAGACCTTCCCGACGCTGGGCTATGGCTCATGGTCGATGTTCGCCAATTCCGAGAACAAGGACCTCGCCTGGAAGCTGATCGCCACCCTCGATGGGCCCGAAGGCAACATCATCTGGAACAAGCGAACCGGCGCCCTGCCGGTGTACAAGTCGGCCGAGAAGGATCCCTTCTATGCCGATCCGAAGTTCAAGGGCTGGTTCGCTGAACTCGGCGATTCGAACGTCGTGCCGCTGGTGATGCCGACCTATCTGGAAGAGTTCGCCTATTTCGCCGACTCCATCGCCGTGAAGACGACGCAGCAGGCTCTGCTTGGCCAGCTCACGCCCGAACAGCTCGCCAGCCAGTGGGCGGATTACCTCACCAAGGCCCAGCAGAAGTTCCTGGCCAAGAAGTAACCCTCCCGGCACCACAGGCTTCCTGTCTGCTCTCGAACCTCAAGGGTTCGGGAGCAGGCGGCGAGGTCACCGGCTGGGCGAGATATGGGCGCCTGTGAACGAGATGCACCAGCGAGGTCCCCTTGCTTCCTTCCTAGATGTTTCATTTCGCTCATCTGTGCTCTCGCCACCTCATCCCACCCATTGACGATCGGAAACGGAATGGCATCGGCAGATATCTCCATCCAGTCCGTGCGCCGGAGCCGAAGCTACTGGCTGGCGCTCGAACCCTGGCTCTATGCGGCACCCTCGGTTATCCTGATCGCGGCGATCATGCTGGTGCCGCTCGCCATCGGCATGTCCTACGCCTTCAGGGATATCGAACTCCTGAAGCCCTTCGGCGGCGGCTATGTCGGGCTCGAGCATTTCCGCGACATCTGGGCCGACGGCAATTTCTGGAACGCCCTGAAGAACACCGTCTTGTGGACGGCCGTTTCGGTGGTCCTGCAATTCATTCTCGGCCTGATCCTGGCCCTGCTGCTCAACCGCCCGTTCCCCGGACGCGGCGTAGTGCAGGCGCTGGTCTTCCTGCCCTGGGCGGTGCCGAGCTTTCTCTCGGGCCTGAACTGGGCCTGGATGTTCAACCCCATCGTCGGGCCCGTGCCACACTGGCTCTTCGGTCTTGGCCTGATGGCGACGCCCGACAACATCCTGTCCAGCCCGGATCATGCCATCTGGGGCCCGATCGTCGCCAATGTCTGGTGGGGCTTTCCTTTCTTTGCCATCACGCTGCTCGCCGCCCTGCAGGCGATCCCGCAGGATATCTATGAGGCGGCCGAGATCGATGGCGCCGGTCCGATCAAACGCTTCTGGTCGATCACCGTGCCATTCCTGGCGCCCACTATCGCCATCACCGTGCTTTTGCGCGCTGTGTGGATCGCCAATTCGGCCGACCTCATCGTGGTGATGACGCGTGGCGGGCCGGCCGACTCCACCCAGATCATCGCGAGCTACATCTACACGCAGGCCTATATGCGGCTTGATTTCGGCTATGCCTCGGCCATCTCGCTGGTGCTGCTCGTCCTGCTCCTTCTCTACGCGGTCACGCTAATCGGGCTGCGCCAGATGCTGATCAGGAGGGCTTGACCATGCGCCGCTCCACAAAACGGTCGATCTACTGGGTCTTTCACTATCTGCTGATCGCGGTCTTCCTCGTTTTCGCGCTCTTCCCACTCTATTGGGTGTTCAAGGTCTCGATCACGCCGAACGACCTGCTCTATACAGAGGGCGTAAAGTTCTGGCCCTCCCGCTTCAGCTTCGACCACTATGTCTCGGTGATCAAGGCGACCGACTTTCCGCTTTATTTCCGCAACAGCGTGATCATCTCCGCCTGCACGGCCTTCTTCACCACCATCGTCGCGGCGGGAGCGGGCTATTCCTTCTCGCGCTTCGTCTATCGCGGCAAGTTCTGGCTCGTCGGGCTGATGCTGGTGACCCAGATGTTCCCGCTGGTGATGATCATCGCGCCAATCTTTAAGCTCTTCCAGCCGCTCGGCCTCAACAACTCGCTCACCGGCTTGATCATCATCTACACTACCTACAACGTGCCCTTCGCCGCCTTCCTGATGCAGTCCTTCTTCGACGGCATTCCGAAGGACCTGGAGGAAGCTGCGATGATCGATGGTGCTACGCGCTTCGGAGCGCTACGCCAGATCATCCTGCCGCTGACCATGCCGGGCATCGCGGCGACGCTCGGCTTCGTCTTCACGGCGGCATGGAGCGAACTCCTCTTCGCGTTGATGCTCAACACCAAAGACAATGTCATCACCTTCCCGGTGGGCCTGCTCAACTTCGTTTCGAAGTTTGCGGTCGACTTCGGGCAGATGATGGCGGCTGGTGTGCTGGCGCTCATCCCCGTCTGCATCTTCTTCTTCCTGATCCAGCGCTATCTGGTGCAGGGACTCACGGCCGGCGCCGTGAAGGGTTGAAAGGAAACTCGCGATGGCAAACATCGATGTGAAAGCCGTACGCAAGAACTACGGCGCCGTACCCATCCTCAAGGGCATCGACCTCTCGATCCGTTCGGGCGAGTTCGTAGTACTTGTGGGGCCTTCGGGCTGCGGCAAGTCCACGCTGCTGCGCCTGATTGCGGGGTTGGAGGACACTTCGCAGGGCGAGATCCTGATCGACGGCAAGACGGTCAACGACCTGCCACCCAAGGACAGGGACATCGCCATGGTCTTCCAGTCCTATGCGCTCTATCCACATATGAGCGTGCGCGACAACATGAGCTACGCCCTGAAGCTGAGGAAGAAAACCTCGGATTTCATCACCAAGGCGGTCAACCATGCGGGCACCAAGCTGGGGCTCGACGCGCTACAAGGGCGCAAGCCACGCCAGCTTTCCGGCGGACAGCGCCAGCGCGTCGCCATGGGCCGTGCCATCGTGCGCGACCCCAAAGCCTTCCTGTTCGACGAACCTCTGTCGAATCTCGATGCGCGCCTGCGCGAACAGATGCGCTTCGAGATCAAGAAGCTCCACCGCGACCTCAACGCCACATCGGTCTATGTCACCCACGACCAGATCGAGGCCATGACCATGGCCGACCGCATCGTTGCCATGCAGGGTGGCGTGATCCAGCAGGTCGGCGCTCCCTTGGATCTCTATGACGATCCCGCCAACATGTTCGTGGCCGGTTTCATCGGCTCGCCGGCGATGAATTTCCTCAATGCCGAGGTGGCACCTGCCTCGGGCGCGGACGGGCAGATGCTGAAGGTGGGCGATACGCCACTCGCCACGCTGCCGGGCAAGGGCCTGCCTTCCAGCGTGATCGTCGGCATCCGCCCCGAGCGTGTGGTGCTATCTTCGGCAGGCGACGTCCCCGCCCGCGTCGACCTCATCGAGCCGACGGGTTTGGGCACCGTCGCCCATCTCCAGATCGGCGGACAGGACCTCAAGCTCTTCACCACGGAGCGCCCGCAGATCACTGTGGGCGAGATGGTGAAGCTGGCGATCACGTCGGGGGATCTGCGCCTGTTCGACCCGGGCTCGGGTGCGAGAATCAGGATGGGATAGGGGGCATCCCTATCCATTCTCGCTGACCAGGCTGAGAAAGGCGCGGGCCCTCCCAAGCTTCGTGGGGGAGGCGAGACGCGCACGCCTTTCGACCGTTCTCCCCCACGAAGTGACTGGCCAAACCGCCACGTCCTGTGACACAACACCACAATTGTCTTTCAAATTAACGAGGCGCCTCAACCATCAGGCGTCTTTGCCTTTTCATGCGCAGGCTTTCATGTCCGATATTGCTTCGTCGAGCGAGGCGGCGTCTGCCCCCGATACGCCCGCTTGGGTGACGCTGTTGATGGCCGCCGCCTGCGGCATGATTGCCGCGAACCTCTATTACGCCCAGCCGCTCATCGGCCTGATCAGCGCCGATCTTGGCATGTCGCCCGCGGCGGCCGGTCTCATCGTCACCATGACGCAGGTCGGCTACGGCACTGGCCTGCTCTTCCTCGTGCCGCTCGGCGATCTCATCGAGAACCGCAAGCTGATCGTCAGCGTGCTCTCGATCTCCGTGCTCGGGCTCGCCGGCGCACTGATGGCGCGCAATGACGTGCAGTTTCTGGTCGCGGCGCTGTTTATCGGCATCGGCTCCGTTGCCATTCAGATCATCGTGCCCTTCGCTGCCTTTCTCGCACCGGCGGAGCAGCGCGGCCGCGTGGTCGGCAATGTCATGAGTGGCCTGATGATCGGCATCATGCTGGCCCGGCCGGTATCGAGCCTGATCACTGACTACACGTCCTGGCATGTCGTATTCGTGCTCTCCATTGCCATGATGGTAGTGCTCGGCCTCGTGCTTCTGCGCGCCTTGCCCTGGCGCCAGCCTCCGCCCGGTCCGAGTTATCGCGGTCTGCTCGCCTCGATGGCGATGCTCGTGCGCACGACGCCGATCCTGCGCCGCCGCGCTCTCTACCAGGCCGGCATGTTCAGCGCCTTCAGCCTGTTCTGGACGACATCGCCGCTGTGGCTGGCGAGTCCCGCCTTCGGCATGAGCCAGTCCGGCATTGCGTTGGTGGCGCTGGCCGGTGCGGCGGGTGCCGTGGCTGCGCCCATCGCCGGACGCATCGCCGACCGTGGCTGGAGCCGGCCGGCTTCGGCTATCGCCATGTCGCTGGGCGCCGTCGCCTTCCTGCTGACCCATATCGCCGAGCCCGGTTCAACCCTTTCGCTCGCCTTGCTGATCGCGGCGGCCATCGTGCTCGATTTCGGCGTCACCTCCAATCTCGTGCTGGGACAGCGCCTGATCTATGCGCTGGGCGACGAATATCGCAGCCGCCTCAACGGGCTCTATATGGCCACCTTCTTCTGCGGCGGCGCCATCGGCTCGGCGCTAGGCGGCTGGGCCTTCGCCCATGGAGGCTGGACGATGGCTTCCTGGATTGGCTTCTGCCTGCCGGTGCTTGCCCTGCTGTTCTTCGTGACGGAAAAGCGGGCGTAGGGAGGGGGAAGATTCGCAGGATTGGGCACGCCACACCCAGTGTGGCGATCACCGATCGCCATCTTCCTCTCCTGAAAACGTTCCGCATCCAAGATGTCGATCGGTGATCGACAGTCCAATGTTTCGCTTCCCAGGGCCATTCTATGACGATCACCATCTACGGCATCAAGAACTGCGACACCATGAAGAAGGCGCGCACGTGGCTCGATGGCCATGGCGTCGCCTATGCCTTCCACGACTACAAGGCCGAGGGCATCGACCGCCGGCACCTGCAGGCCTGGAGCAGGAATGTCGGCTGGGAAGTCCTGCTCAACAAGGCTGGCACCACCTTCAAGGCGCTGCCTGAAGCCGACAGGCAGGGGCTAGACGAGAGCAAGGCCATCGCACTGATGCTGGCCCAGCCCTCGATGATCAAGCGCCCGGTGCTCGACCTCGGCAATGGCAAGCTGTTGGTTGGCTTCAAGCCGGATATCTATGCGGCGGCGGTGAAGGGGTAGGGGTCTTTGGGGATCAACCGCAGCGTCCCTTGTTCTCCAATCCCAAATGAACGTCCGCCACCTTAATCGTCCAATCCCTTTCCATTGAGAATCGGCTGCCTGCATTTCTCGATCCTCGCCTCCCGGGTCTTGGCTTGCTTGGCGGAGGAGAAATAAAGAATGTAGCCCCTCTGCCGCCCTGGCGTTAAGGCCTCGAAAGCCTTCTTCAAGTTCGGGTCCTCATCCAATCGCGTCTGAAGCTCCTCGGGCATGGCGAATTCCCGGGTCTTCTTGAGTTCTACCTTCAGGCCGGCTTTCTCCACCTCGATGGCCTCGTGGATATAGGATTTCAGGGCATTTGCCTGTTTCACTATATCCTGGAGATGGGTGAAGCGCATCTGGCGTCCAGCCTGCACATGCTCCGTCTGCTGGATGAGGATGCCAGCGTCATCCTTCAACAGCGCGCCCTTGAAGAACAGCAGCGCGCAATAGTCCTTGAAGCCATGGATGAGAACGATGTTGGCGTCCTGGAACGTGTAGCAGGGATGACCCCACTTGAACTCTTCCGTCAGCTGGCATTCGAGTACGATGGTCCGCAATCTTTCGAATTCCTCGCGCCAGGTCTTGGCTCCATTCAAAAATGCGTCGACCTTGGGATTGGTTTTATTCGCCGTCATCCTGCGCCTTTCAACCGGTTTCCTGCCGGTCCCGAGTATGGCCCCGAATCCGGGCGGACGTCATCCACCCTCGGTCAGGCGAGCCAAGGCACGTCGTTCACTAAGTCTGAGAAGAATGATGCGTGCTCCCGCTCACATCTCCATCAGCGTCGTGAAGCCGCCATAGATCATGCGCTTGGCATCAAAAGGCGCGCTGGTCATGCTGTCCTTCAAGCGGGGATCGGCCATGACCTTGGCGTTGATGGCGTCGCGTTCCTGGCGCGAGGGATAAGTGATCCAGGAGAACACCACCACCTCGTCGTCCTTGGCCTGGACCGAGCGCGGGAACGAGGTCAGCTCGCCATAGGGAACGTCGTCGCCGACACATTCGACATAGGTAAGGGCGCCGTGCTCCTTCCAGACGGTGCCGGCCAGACGCGCCATATCCTCATAAGCTTTCAGATTCTGTCTGGGAACCGCCACCACGAAACCATCGACATAGGCCATATCGCTTCCTCCTGCTTCGACCGTCCGAAGGACGAACGGGCGGCAGGCTAGCCGACATTCGGCGTAAAATCTTTGGAGGGGAATGACATTACGCAACTTTAACGTGCATCAGCGCTGCTTCTCGAAACGCTTGATAACCCGCTCGCGCTTAAGGCGGGAGAGGCGTTGGATCCAGAAGATGCCGTCGAGCTGGTCGATTTCATGTTGCAGGCAGACCGCAAGCAGGCCGTCGGCTTCCTCGGTCTGCTCGACACCATGCTTGTCCTGATAGGCCACGCGCACACGAGCCGGGCGTGTGAGGCTCTCCGTCACCCCTGGCATGGAGACACTACCCTCGACATGGTCCTGCATTTCCTCGGACGACCATAGTATGCGCGGATTGGCATAGAGCCGCATGCGATTCTCGCCCGGCAGTTCCAGCACGGTCAGCCGCTGGAGAATGCCGAGATGCGGTGCGGTGATGCCGATGCCTGGCGCAGCGCGCATGGTGTCGAGGAGATCGGCCGCAAGGGCCTCCAGCGGCGCGCCGAAAGCGCTGACGGGCGTGGCGGCAAGGCGAAGACGGGGATCGGGGAAACGGAGAATGGGAAGGATAGGCATGGGGGAGGACTGGGTTTACTCGGTTTGACCGGCGAGACATTAGTGAAGGAGGCGCTGGGGTCACGGAGGGAAGAGGCGGACGAGGACGTCCGCGATCCCAGCCATCGCATCCATTCTACCGAAGTGGAGATCTAACTGGGGTGACTGCACCGCCTGTCGCGCCCTTCACGCCGCCCTTCGCCTTGCTTTCGCAGGCTTCGGCGCGGCCTCCAATCCGTGCGAGAGATCCTCGAGGATCGGGCAATCCGGCCGGCCGTCGCCGTGACAGTTGTGCACGAGGTGGCGCAGTGTCTTTGCCATGCCCTCGATTTCCTTCATCTTGCGCTCCAACTCGGCGATGTGGGCTTCCGCCACGCGTTTCACGTCGGCGCTCGCGCGCGTGCGATCGCTCCACAGGGCCAGCAGCGTCTCCATTTGCTCGACCGAAAAGCCGAGGTCGCGGGCGCGGCGGATGAAGCGCAGGGCGTGGATGTCGCTGGCGCCATAGACGCGGTAGCCCGCCTCGGTGCGGGCGACATTAGCCACCAGGCCGATCGATTCATAATAGCGGATCATCTTGGCCGAGACGCCGGAGGTGGCGGCAGCTTCACCGATATTCATGGCAGGAACTCCCATCAGGTGGAGGTTGTGGTGGGCTGGAACCGCCTCAGCCTTAACGCATTGGTGACGACGAAGACGCTGGACAGCGCCATGGCGCCCGCCGCCAGCATGGGCGAGAGCAGGGTGCTGTTGAAGGGGTAGAGCAGACCGGCGGCGATCGGGATCAGTGCGACATTATAGGCAAAAGCCCAGAACAGGTTCTGCCCGATATTGCGCATGGTCGCCTTCGAGAGGCCGATCGCCCTCAGGACGCCGAGAGGATCTCCTGACATCAGCACCACATCGGCACTCTCGATGGCGATATCCGTACCCGTGCCTAAGGCGATGCCCGCATCGGCGCTGGCGAGAGCCGGGGCGTCGTTGATGCCGTCGCCCACGAAGGCCACCTTGCGGCCACCGGCAGCGAGGCGTTTCACTGCCTCCGCCTTGCCATCCGGCAGGATCTCGGCCTCGACAAGATCGATCCCCAGCTTTCTCGCAATGGCTTCGGCCGTCTTGCGGTTGTCGCCCGTGATCATCGCCACGTCCAAGCCTGAGGCTTTGAGGGCAGCGACGGTCGCTGCCGCTGAGGGCTTGACGGGATCGGCGACGCCAATGAGAGCGGCGACCCGGCCGTCGATAACAGCGATCAGGGGCGTGCGGGCCGCTTCGCCGAGGGCGCCGGCTCTGGCGGCGAGGCCAGATGTATCGATGCCACGCTCGGCCAGCCACCGCCACGAACCGATGAGGACGGTGCGGCCTCCGATGCTGCCGACAACACCCCGGCCCGGCTCAGCCTGGAAGCCATCCACCGGCTGCAGCAGGAGATTGCGCTCCCGGGCCGCCTCAACGATGGCTGTCGCGATAGGGTGTTCGGAGCGAGCCTCGACGGCGGCGATGAGTGCGAGCACCTCATTACCGTCGAAACCGGGGACCAGCTCGAAATCCGTGACCGCCGGGCTGCCTGACGTCAGCGTGCCTGTCTTGTCGAACGCGATAACGCCGATGTCGCGCAGACTCTGCAGTGCATCACCGCGCCGGAAGAGCACGCCAAGCTCGGCGGCGCGGCCGCTGCCAACCATGATCGAGGTTGGCGTCGCCAGGCCCATGGCACAGGGGCAGGCGATGATCAGCACAGCCACGGCATTGACGAGCGCAAAGCTCAGCGCCGGGCTCGGGCCGAGGATCAGCCAGGCCACGAAGGTGACCACGGCGGCAGCGATCACGCCGGGCACGAACCAGGCGGTGATGCGGTCGACCAGTGTCTGGATCGGCAGCTTCGCGCCCTGGGCGGCCTCGACCATGCGAATGATCTGCGCCAGCAGCGTCTTCGAGCCGACCTTGGTGGCACGGAAGGTGAAGCTGCCTGTCTTGTTGATGGTGCCCCCGATGACTTCTGTGCCCGCGGTCTTGGCAACCGGCACTGGCTCACCGGATATCATCGCTTCGTCGACAAAGGAGGAGCCTTCGATCACCTCGCCGTCGACAGCGATCTTCTCTCCGGGACGTACGCGGATGAGGTCGCCTGCCTTGAGTTCGGTAATCGGCACCTCGAGCTCGACACCGTCACGCAGGCGCAGCGCCGTCTTGGCCTGAAGCGCGGCCAGCTTGCGGATGGCCTCGCTCGTTTCGCCCTTGGCGCGGGCTTCGAGATAGCGGCCGAGTAGGATCAGCGTCACGATCACACCAGCGGCCTCGTAATAGACATTGGCAGTGCCCTCCGGCAGCAAGGCGGGGAGGAATGTGGCGACCACGGAATACAGCCAGGCAGCTCCCGCTCCGAGTGCCACCAGCGCGTTCATGTCCGGTGTGCCGCGCAGAAAGGTGGGAACGCCCTTGCGGAAGAAGCGCAGGCCGGGTCCGAACAGGACGAGGCTGGTGAGCACGAACTGGGCGTACCAGTTCCCCGCGCCGAGCGTCATCATTACCTGGTGATGAAAGGCCGGCACGAGATGCGAGGCCATCTCCACCAGGAAGACGGGCAAGGTCAGCGCGGCGGCGAGGGTGAGGTCGCGACGCAGGGAGGCGAGTTCGGCGGTGCGTGCGCTGCGCTCGGGATCATCGGCACGTTCTTCCTCGATGACATGCGCCTCATAGCCCGCTTTGGCGATAGCGGCCAGCACGGGCGGAAGATCCGGCTTGGCGGCGAAATCGACCTGGGCACGTTCGGTCGCCAGATTGACGGAGGCCCTGGAAACGCCGGGCGAGCCGGCGATGGCCTTCTCGACCCGCCGCACGCAGGAGGCGCAGGTCATGCCGTCGATGGCGAGTTCATAGGTGGTCGAGGCGTCGTGGAACGAAGACATGGCAATCCCTTTCCGGGTATTGCTCATGTAAGTAATCCTTCCCATGATTGGAAGGTCAAGGGGCACCGATTGCGCTTAACCTTCCAACGATGGGAAGCTTTACAATACTGCTAAACCGTGGAGAATCCCATGATCACCCTGAAAGTCCCCGAAATGAGCTGCGGCCATTGCATCAAGACGATTGATGGTGCCGTAAAATCCATTGATCCCAAGGCCACTGTCGACGCCAATCTTGGCGCGCACACCGTCTCGGTGAAAAGCGCGGCCAACGAGGCCCGTCTGCGCGAAGCTATCGCTGAAGCCGGCTACGTCAATGAGAAGGTGGCGGCCTGAATCTGCCGCCTACACGGTCAGCACGATCTTCCCGATATGGCTACCGGCTTCCATCAAGGCATGCGCTTCGGCCGCCTTGGCGAGCGGGAAGGTCTTATAGATGAGAGGCCGGCAGTGCCCCTCCGCGAGCAGGGGCCACACCTTCGTCTCCAAATCGCGGGCAATCGCCGCCTTCGCCGCCACCGATTGAGGCCGCAGCGTCGAGCCGGTATGGACAAGGCGCTTGGTCATCAAGCGGGTGAAATCGAGCTCGACCTTCGAGCCTTCCAGGAAGGCGATGCTGACGATGCGGCCATCCATCGCCACCACATCGTAGTTCTTGCTGATGTAGGCCCCGCCCACCATGTCGAGGATCAGGTTGGGGCCATGCCCCTCCGTCGCCTCCTTCACGGCGACAGCCCAGTCGCCCAGCCTGTAGTTGATGGCGATATCCGCTCCCAATTTAAGGCACGCCTCGCATTTTTCGGCCGAGCCGGCGGTGACGATCACGCTGGCACCGAAGGCCCTGCCCAGCATGATCGCCGTGGTGCCGATGCCCGAGGAGCCTCCATGCACCAGGAAGGTCTCCCCGGCCTTCAGCTGCCCGCGCTGGAAGGCATTGTACCAGACGGTGAAGAAGGTCTCCGGCAGCGCGGCGGCGTGGATCATATCCAGCCCGTCGGGGATCGGCAGCGCGTGGCTTTCGTCGGTGCGCACATAGTCGGCATAGCCTCCGCCCGGGGTGAGGGCACAGACCTTGTCGCCCAGCTTCCAGCGCTTGACGGCGGGGCCGACAGCTGCGACCTCGCCGGCCACCTCGAGCCCCGGCAGGTCCGAGGCCCCCTTGGGCGGGGGATAGGCGCCCGCGCGCTGGAACACATCCGGCCGGTTCACGCCGGCGGCCGCCACCTTGATCAGGATTTCGGTATCGCCGAACGCCGGCAGCGGCCGCTGTTCGGGTACCAGCACCTCAGGGCCACCGGGTGTGCTGATGGCGACCGCAGTCATGGCGGAGGGCAGGGTGGTCATTGGGATTTCCTCGTCTGACAGGATCGGCATTTCAGATGGGCAAGATGGCCGCTCGCAGAAGGGCCTGACCGGCACACCGGCATGCGCCTCTTCCGATTGATGCGGTGGTTCAAACGCAGACAAGACGTCGGCGCTCCCAGTCAGCGCCACATGCCACGCATCTTGTCGCGCAAGTCTACCGGCTTGTGAACAGTTCTCGCCCCGGATGTGCTCGAAGCGGAGGCCATCGGCCACATTACCTGCTCGAAATGCGAGAGAATGGCCGCCGGGATGAAGCGCGTGCGGTTGGCATAGATGTGCCGATCGCCCTGGGCATGCTGGCCGTGGGTGAAGAAGCGCTGCGGCATGACGAGGTGCAGGCTGTCGCGCGCCCGGGTCATGGCGACATAGAGGAGGCGGCGCTCTTCCTCCAGCTCGTTCTTCGAGCCGGCGGCAACATCGGCCGGCAGGCAGCCATCGACGGTGTTGAGCACGAAGACGGACTTCCACTCCTGCCCCTTGGCGGAGTGGATGGTGGAAAGGATGAGATAATCCTCGTCGCGGGAGGGCGGTCCCGCCTCGTCGCTGGTGGCGCTGGGCGGGTCAAGGGTCAGCTCGGTGAGGAAGCGCTCGCGCGAAGCGTAACTCGCCGCGATTTGTTCGAGCTGCAGGAGGTCGGCGCGCCGCACGGTGGCGTCCTCATGCATACGGTCGAGATGGGGCTCATACCAGCGCCGTACAGCTTCCATCTCGCCGGGCCATTCGCTCTGGTTCCTGCGCAGGGCCTGGACCATGGCCACGAAGGGTGGCCAATCCTCGCCGGCGCGGGGCGGGACGGGCAGGGTGGCGATGTCGTCGACATCGACGGCGTCCAGCACCTTGGCGGCGCTGCCGGGCCCGACGCCCGGCAGCAATTGCAGGACGCGGAAACCGGCCACGCGGTCGCGCGGGTTCTGGGCCCAGCGCAGCACGGCCAGCATGTCCTTGACATGGGCAGCGTCGAGAAACTTCAGGCCGCCGAACTTCACGAAGGGAATATTGCGCCGCACGAGTTCCACCTCCAGCGGGCCGGAATGGTGCGAGGTGCGGAACAGCACGGCCTGCTGCTTCAAAGTCATGCCCTCCTCGCGGTTTTCCAGGATGCGGGCGGCGACGAAATCGGCTTGCGACGCCTCGTCCCTGACCGTGACGAGTTGTGGCTTTTCGGTGGATTGGCGGTCTGTCCAGAGATTCTTGGTGAAGCGCTCGCTGGCGAGGCTGATCACCGCATTGGCGGCAGAGAGGATCGGCTGGGTCGAGCGGTAATTGCGGTCGAGCGTGACGATCTCCGCGGGCGGTGAGAACTGCTCCGGGAAATCCAGGATGTTGCGCACCGTGGCGGCGCGAAAGGAATAGATCGACTGCGCATCGTCCCCCACCACCGTCAGGCCATGGCCGTCGGGCTTGAGAGCCAGGAGGATGGAGGATTGCAGGCGGTTGGTATCCTGATACTCGTCGACAAGGACATGATCGAAGCGCGCTGCGATATCGGCGGCGATCATCGGCTCGGCCACCATCTGCGACCACCAGAGCAGCAGGTCGTCATAGTCGAGCACATTGTTCTGGAGCTTGGCCTCGACATAGCCGGAGAAGAGGGCGTGCAGGTCCGCCGCGCAATCGAGGCACCAGGGGAAGGCCTCCTTCAATACGCCCTCCAGCTCCTCCTGCGCATTCACCACGCGCGAATAGATGGTGAGGCAGGTATTCTTGGTGGGAAAGCGGTTCTCCTTCTTCGAGAAGCCGAGTTCGTGGCGCACCAGGTTCATCAGATCGGCCGAATCCTCCCGGTCATGGATGGTGAAGGAGGGATCGAGCCCGATCTGGAAGGCATGTTCGCGCAGGAGCCGGGCGCCGATGGCATGGAAGGTGCCGGCCCAGGCAAGACCCTCGCTGAGGCTCGAGCCCTTGGCCCCGAGCACGCTGGTGGCGATGCGCTCGACCCGGCGCCTCATGTCGTCGGCTGCCCGGCGCGAGAAGGTGAGCAGCAGCATGCGGCGGGGATCGGCGCCTTCGGCGATCAGATGAGCCACGCGGTGGGCGAGCGTGTTGGTCTTGCCGGACCCGGCGCCGGCGATGATCAGCAGTGGCGCGGCTGCCTTGCCTCCGCCATGCTCAACGGCACGGCGCTGGCCCTCGTTGAGTCTCGCCAGGTAGTCCAGCGGTTCGGCGGTTTTGACGGCTGCTGCGTGGGCATTCATGGCCTGACCTCGTGGCGGACGGTGAAGGCAGCCCGGCGCGATTCGACAGGCCGCCAGAGCCTAGCCACGATATCTGAACAAAGATAGAACGCAGTGATGCAGCTGTCGCATCCCGACCGCAGGATACCGGCGACGATCACCTTCCGTTGGCAAATGTGGGTGGTGAGGTCGATTGTGTTCCCTGGGTGCTTGCTCCGCATGGGCGAGCACGACATGCTGTCCGAATGAAGGTGGGCTTGCCGGCGTTTGTTGCGAGATTTTAACAAGATATTTGAAGGGACTGGCGGGCGTGTCGTAGCATGCCTGCGTGTGGCCATCATTATCTTGACCATGCTCGCTTCGGCGGCGGCCATTCCTGCGCTTGCTGCGCCCGATCCGGCAGTGACAGCGCAGGACGTAACGCGTGACCTCGGCCTGCAACCGGACTTGCCCGGCAACAAGAACGAAATCATCACCCCCGAGACCAGGGCGAAGCAGGCCGAGAGGCCCCGTTCCGATATCGGCAAATTCATGGCCGGCGACTTCGTCCGCTTCCTGCTTTACGGCGCTCTCCTTGCCGGCATCGTCTTCGCGATCTGGACCATGCGCGACCGCCTGCCGGCGCTTGGCCGCCGCAGGCTGGTAGCCAGGGATCAGGCGGTCCAGGCCGTCCATGATGCCGCGGTCGAGCGAATGGTGGTGGCCCAGATGGAGGCCGACGAACTGGCACGGCAGGGACGCATCGCCGAGGCCATGCACGCGCTCCTACTAAGGAGCCTGATCGAGGTGCGGCGGCGTCTCAATGTCAGCTTCGCGGATTCGCTCACCAGCCGCGAGATCCTAAAGGTGCTAAGCCTGCCCGAGGTCGGCAAGCTCTCGCTCGCGGACATCATTCGCCGTGTCGAGGTGGTCTATTTCGGCGAGCATCCGGCCAGTGAGCGGGACTATGCCGCCTGCCGCGACAGCTATGAGAGGCTGACACAAGCCATGCAGGCGAGGCTGGCTTCATGAGCGAGCAATCGACCTTCTCCGGACCGGTCGTCGCCGTGCTGATCGCTGGCGCGACAGCGGTGTTTGCGCTCTCCATGCTGCTGATGATCAACGGCTCGTCCGAGGATACCAGCTACGCCACGACGACCAAGTCGATCTCGGCCATCGGCCATGCCGGCCTTTATGAACTGGCGCAGCGCTTCGACATTCCGGTGGAGCGCAGTCGCATCAACGGCGTGGTGGCGCCGGGCGAGGGGGGCATCCTGGTGATGGCGGAGCCGACCTCCTCCTTCTCCAGCGACGACATTATTCGCCTCGGGCGGGAATCCAATGTACTGCTCGTCCTGCCCAAGCGCTGGGCGAGCGCCGATCGGTCGCGTTCGGGCTGGATCCGCTCGACCTCCCCGATACCGGAGAGCTGGGTGGCCGGCATTGTCGGTCTGGTCGATGCCAAGGCCAGCATCACGCGCGGCGATCCGCCGAGAGCCTGGGACCGCAACGAGATTGGTATCGATCCCTCCTTCGACGACGGTGCCCAGCTGATCAAGAGCGATGCGCTGACCCCGATCGTCGGCAATGCGCAGGGCATGCTGATCGGCGAGAAGCTCGACGGTGACCGCCGCACCTGGGTCCTATCCGATCCCGACATCATCGAAAACCATGGGCTGGCCAAGGGCAGGAATGCGGCTTTCGCCATGGCTCTCCTCAACGCCATGCGCGACGGGGACAGTGGCAAGGTGGTGTTCGACGAAACCATCCACGGCATGGTCAATGTCGTCGACAGCCCTTTCAAGAAGCTGTTCCAGTTCCCCTATGTCATCGTGCTGGTGCTCGTATTGAGCGCCGCCGGCCTGCTGATATGGGCGACGACGTCCCGCTTCGGCAAGCCGCGCCAGGCGCCGCCCGCCTTTGATTTCGGCAAAGGGCGCCTGATCGCCAACACCGCCTCACTGCTCGACCGGGCCGGGCACCATGCTTTTGTGATGCGCCGCTATGTCCGCGCGACCCTCCGCGATGCCGGCCGACTGTTCCACGCGCCGCGCCAACTCGACGACGAGCAGCTGGCCGCCTGGCTCGACAAGATTGGCGCGTCGCGCGGCATCGATACCAAATCCGCCGATATCCTTGCTCGCACCTCGGACAGCCACAGCACCAGCCTCCTCGTGCTGTTCCAGGCTGCGCGCGACATTCATCAATGGAAGGAAGATATCTCCGATGGAACTTCAGCACGTAGCTGAGATCGCCGACGGCATACGCAAGGAGGTCGGCAAGGCCATCGTGGGCCAGGACGAGGTCATCGAGCTGATGCTCACCGGCTTGCTCTGCGGCGGCCATATCCTGCTCGAAGGCGTGCCGGGCACCGGCAAGACCTTGCTGGCACAGGCTTTCGCCTCGACCCTGTCGCTGAATTTCGGCCGCGTGCAGTTCACGCCGGACATGATGCCGGGCGACGTGCTCGGCACCAATCTCTTCAATTTCCAGACCAACAGCTTCGTGCTGACCCAGGGCCCGATCTTCACCGACCTCCTGCTGGCCGACGAGATCAACCGTACACCGCCCAAGACGCAGGCTGCCCTGCTGCAGGCCATGAACGAGCGTGCGGTGACTATCGACGGGAAGACCTACAGCCTTGGCGCCGACTTCATGGTGGTGGCGACTCAAAACCCGATCGAGCAGCAGGGCACCTATCCCCTGCCGGAAGCCCAGCTCGACCGCTTCCTGTTCAAGATCGATGTCGCCTATCCCACGCGGGACGAGGAACGGGCGATCGTCACGCAGCATGGCCACCGCTCGGCCATGCCCAGGCTCTCCGATTTCGGCATCCAGGCGCTGGCCGATCCGACAACGCTGGCGGACCTGCGCGTCACCAGCGAGCAGATCGTGCTGAACCCGCAGATCATCGACTATATCGTCGATGTCGTGCGCGCCACGCGCCAGCACCAGGCGATCGAGACGGGCGGCTCGACCCGCTCTGCCAATGCGCTGGCCTCGTCCGTGCGGGCGCTCGCGGCGCTGAACGGGCGCAATTTCGTCATTCCCGACGATGTAAAACGGCTGGCGCTGCCGATCCTGCGCCACCGCATCGTGCTCGCGCCCAATGCCGAGATCGACGGCCTGACGCCGGACCGTATCGTGCGCGAGATCCTGGACCAGACGGCTGCCCCCCGATGATCCGACCGACGCCACGCGCCGTGCTGCTGTTCAGCCTGGGGATTCCGGTGGCCCTGCTGATGCTCGTCTGGAATCCGGCCCTATGGCCGTTCTCCTTCGATCTCAGCCTGCTGGCGCTGCTGGTGACGGGCGTGGACGCGCTGCTGATCATGCCGAAGCGTGCGCTCGGCGTCGGTGTCGGCGCACCGCCGCGGCTGCCGGTCGGCAATGAAAGCAGCATCGAGGTGGCGTTGAACACGGCCAAGTCCGTGCGCCCCGTCTGGATCGAGGCGGCCATCGATACCGATGGCCCGCTGGAAACGCCGCCTGCCCGTTCCATCCGCTTCGCCGGGCCGGCCGAAGTCATTGCAATCCCGTTCTCGGCGCTTCGACGCGGTATCGTGGAGCTCCAGGCGCTCTGGCTGCGATGGCAGGGGCCGTTGGGTCTGGTGGAATGCCGCGTCCGCCAGGCGCTCGCCGACAGGATCGAGATCCTGCCCTCCACGCGCATGTCCTGGGGGCCGGCGATCCAGGCGCTGAGCAAGAGCGCGATCTACGGCACCAAGACGCAGAACCAGAAGGGCGAAGGTACCGAGTTCGATACGCTGCGCGAACATGTGGCCGGGCTCGATTCTCGCTTCATCGACTGGAAGCAATCGGCCCGCCACCGCAAGCTCCTGTCGAAGGAGTTCCGTATCGAGCGCAACCACCAGATTATCCTGGCCTTCGACACCGGCCATCTCATGCTGGAGCCGATCGACGGGCTGGCGCGGCTCGACCATGGCATCGAGGCCGGACTGATGCTGGGCTGGACGGGTCTGCGCGCCGGCGACCTCGTCGGCAGCTTCGGCTTCGACGCCACCGTCCGCCAATATCTCGATCCCGGCCGCGGCGGATCCTATTATTCACGCCTGCAGCGGGCGGCGGCGCAGCTTGCCTACCACACCGAGGAAACCAACTTCACCCTCGGCCTCGCCGAACTGAATTCGCGCCTGAAGCGCCGGGCACTGGTGGTGCTGTTCACCGAATTCGTCGACAGCGTGATGGCCGAATTGCTGATCGAGAGCCTGAAGCGCATGGCCAACCGTCATGCGGTGATCTTCGTCACCCTGCAGGATCCGCTGACGGCGCGCCTCGTCGAGGCCGAGCCGCAGGATTTCGGTACTATGGCGGAGGCTGTCGTGGCGCATGACTTCGCGCGTGAACGGGCGATCGTGATGCAGCGCATCGCCAGGCTTGGCGTGCATTGCGTCGATGTACCCGTAGGCGGGCTTTCGGTCGCGCTTCTGAACCGCTATCTCGAAATCAAGCAGAAAGGCCTGCTATGACGATGCTCGATGCCGGATTTCCAGGCCGCGATGCTGGCGGCCCGGCGCCTACCATCATCGGCACCTCACCGGAGCCGCGCGCCAATGTCGTGCTGCGCTCGGCCGAGTTCCGCCGCGGGCGCGAGGAAAGCTGGCGCGAGCTGGACGATCTGGTGCAACGCGTCGAAAAGCGCGGCATCCGTTCGGTTTCGGCTGACGAACTGGAGAAGATGCCGCTGCTGTACCGCTCGGCGCTGTCCTCACTCTCGGTGGCGCGCTCCATCGCACTCGACCGCAATCTCCTGCGCTATCTCGAGAGTTTGACGCTGAGGGCCTATCTGATCGTTTATGGCCCACGCACCAGCCTGTTTGCCGGCCTCGGCCAGTTCTTCCGGCGCGGTTTTCCGGCCGCGGTGCGCAAGGTCGGCTGGCATATCCTGATTTCCTTCTCCGCCCTGGTGATCGGCATCATCGCCGGCTATCTGATCGTCGCCAGCGACGAGGAATGGTTCAACGCCATCATGCCCGACGACCTTTCCGATGGCCGCGGCCCGACGGTGACGGCGGAGGAACTGCGTACAACCGAGCTCTTCGCGCCCTGGCCCGGCTTCAAGAATGCCTTCATCGTCTTCGCCAATTATCTCTTCCGCCACAATTCGATGGTGGCCATCCTTTCCTTCGGCCTCGGCTTCATGGCTGGCGTGCCGACACTGCTGCTGATGGTCTATCAGGGGCTGATCCTTGGCGCCTTCATCGCCATTCACGCCCGGCGCGGCGTGTTCGTCGATTTCATCGGCTGGCTCTCGATCCACGGGGTCACCGAGCTCGGTGCCTTCGTGCTCTGCGGCGCGGCCGGCCTGCTGGTCGCCGAGAAGATCCTGTTTCCGGGGCGCTATACGCGGCTGGAAAGCCTGGCCATCCATGGCAAGCAGGCCGCCATCATCGTGGGCGGGTCGGTCGCCATGCTTTTCATCGCCGGGATCATCGAGGGCGGCTTCCGGCAGCTCGTCGGCGTGACCTCCTGGCGTTTCGCCTTTGCCGGCGTGACGGCCGTGCTCTGGTTTCTCTACTTCATGTCCGGCCGCAAGGAGGAGCAACATGGCCCCCCCACCTAAGCCGCCTGCCGGCGACCGCGTCTCCGAGCTGCTGGAAGGCCGCCAGCGCCGCACGCACCAGATCATCACGCCCGAGGGTGTCGCGATCCACGTGGACGTGGCCGACCGCGGCGAGCGGCTTGGCGCCTTCTTGATCGACGTCGTGATCTGGTTCGGTGCCACGATCCTGATCTGGATCGCGCTGATATCCACCTTGCTGAGCGGAGGCGCCGGTGCGGATGTCGCCGTCACCGTCATCGCCTTCACTTCCTTCCTCTTGCGCAACCTCTATTTCATCCATTTCGAACTCGCCTGGCAGGGCCAGACGCCGGGCAAGCGCGCCACAGGCCTCAAGGTGATCGACCGTAAGGGCGGCGTGCTGACGCCGGCGGCGATCGTGGCGCGCAACCTCACCCGTGAGATCGAGTTCTTCGTGCCGCTGCAATTGGTGTTCGGGCTGATGGCGGCGGACAGCGGCAACGAGAGCTGGCAGATCCTGTCCGTGCTTGGCTGGGTGATCCTGCTGACTGCCCTGCCTTTCTTCAACCGTGACCATTTGCGTGCGGGCGATCTCATCGGCGGCACGCTGGTGATCGCATTGCCCAAGCGCTCCCTGGCGCTCGACCTCACCCAGGCCTCCGCCAGGGCCTCGCAGCGCTTCACCTTTACCAGCAGCCAGCTCCAGGCCTATGGCGCCTATGAGCTGCAGGTGCTGGAGGAGATTCTGCGCCGGCCCGAGAGTGCCGAGACCTGGCGCATCCACCGCGAGATCGCCGAGAAGATCATCCGCCGTATCGGCTGGCAGGGCACGTTCGAGTCCAATGCCGCCAGGGATTTCCTGCAGGCGTTCTACGCCGCCGAACGGGCCGAACTCGAGCGCGGCCAGCTTTTCGGGCGCTATCGCGACGACAAGAATTCGGGCTTGCGCCGGGCGGGCGAGCCGGCGAAGCCCTGAGTGAAGCAGATTCCCGCAAAGCCTTACCGCAGTTTTCCGGCAAGACACTGCATTCGGGCGAGCACCGCGAAACCGGGGTCTGTCCGCGCGTGAGCGCTATGGCCTGTGCAATTCCTCCCATTGTATGGCGGCGTCATTCCCCTCGAGGCGGCTGCTGTTGGGGCGCAACGATCAGTGCAGCATCACGAAGCTGCCCTTGATCCGGCGCAGATGGTCGAAGCAGATCGTCGTCAGCACCGCCGTGACGGCGCTGTAGAGCAGCGTGGCAGCTTCCTGGCCGAGCATGCCGAGGAGGGGCGAGGAGCCATCGTCGAGTCCATCCGTCAGCGCGGACAAGGCCATAACCGGCAGGGTCGTCAGCAGAAACAGGCCGAAGAGCGGCCAGCGATAGCCGTCCGTCAGTTCTGCGCTGCGCTCCAGGCTCTCGACCAATCCGGTCCGCTCGACGATGCAGGCGGGCAGGGCGACATAGAGAACGCAGATCGCCATCAGGCCAGGCACGAAGAGGGCCGCAAAGCCGAGCGTCACGATCACCCCCACCAACAGGCCCGTGCCGGTGAGCACTGGCAGCGTCCACCAGGCCGCGCGTGTCGATATGGCGACGTTGAAAGGTTCGCCCTGCAACAGGCGGAAGGTTCCGAGGATGGTGGCGCCTTGAGCGAAGATCACCAGGATGATCGAGATAGGCAGCGATATGAGATAGGCCGTGGAAGCGCTTTGCGCGGAGTCGCCCGTCAGGATCAGGATCAACAGCGCCGGCAAGCTCGGCAGGGCGTTGAGCACCAGCAACCACGGCAAGCTGCGCAGGCAGATCTGGCCGGCGCTTGCGGCAACCGAGCCGATGCGGAAACCTGGGACCAGCACCGGTGTATCGACCATCCGCGCTCCTCGGGGCGACGATTCGACTCAAACCTTCGTGTGAGAGAGCAACGCCAATAAGAGCAATGCTTCCACTGAGGGCTGAACCGAGACAACCACTGGTATTGTAGCTGTTCGATTGGTCATTTTCTACTGTATCGCATGCAATTCAGGTCTCGGGCGTCGAGCCATAGATCCTTGTCCCAGCTAGGCTTTTTGAAGGGGCGGTATCTCCACTTGACAAGGGCCGGGTGGAAAACGGCACAAATCTGCGAACAAGGCTTGTCAAGCGAACTGCCATTCGCTATGCAACCCGCCTCATCGCCTCCCGGCGGCGCCCCGCGCCTCTGCTGGACGGTTGTTCGGGGATAGTTCAACGGTAGAACAGCGGACTCTGACTCCGTTAATCTTGGTTCGAATCCAGGTCCCCGAGCCAAACACTCCTTGGCGATCATATTCACACCATCACGTGCAGCGATGTTTCTTGTGACCGGCGTTCGTCGCAATGGACGCTGCGGTTCCCTGGTTACACCGCGCAACCGAACACGAATTTCGCTGTTGCCATGGCACGGAAGCGGGCGGATGATTATATTCGGTATGGTCGGTGTCAGTGGCCGCTGGCTGGCGTTGGTTTCATGCCCGAATGCGTAGTGTTCCACGAGTAAACTGAATGGCTCCGGCCTCTTCTTCAGATGCGCGCACGAAGGCCTTGGTTTTGTGGGGTTTGCGCATCCTTGTCGCGCTGATTTTTACGGCACCGGCTTTGCTGACATTGGGCGGACAGGCCGCAATGGTTCGGCAGTTCGATGCTTTTGGCTTCGGCCCCTGGTTCCGCTTCACCGTTGCCCTGGTGCAGATTATGGCAGCTCTCTTCGTCCTCTGGCCGGTCACGAGTCTAGCCGCGGCCATCGTGCTATTGCTGCTTGACGTGACGATCCTGCTTTCCGAGCTTTTCGTCGTGCATGGCGGCTTCATCCACCTCGTGCTCTTCGCCTTGCCGCTGCTCGCCCTTATCAGCGTGCAGAGCGGGCGCTTCGACAGAAGGCTGGCGGAACTGGACAAATAAGGCCCCGGGAATTGCCAAGGGACGCCATCAACGAGATCGCGCAGGCTGAACCCTAACGGCGGGAGTAGCGCCAAGGGTCTCGATATCACGCCATCTCTTGGTTCCACGGCGGGTCGGCGCCTTCGCGCGAGACCGTGATGGCGGCGGTACGGGCGGCATAGTCCATTGCTTCCTGGGCAATCTTCTCGTCGATATTCTTTACGGTGTCGACCGAGACGACATTGCGGCGCTGCAGGATGGTGAGGAGACCGCTCGAATAACTGTCGCCGGCGCCGACCGTATCGGCGACCTTCGCCACCTTGACCACCGGGCTCTTGGCAGCGAAGCCCTTGCCATAGCCCTCGGCGCCGTTGCCTCCGTCGGTGAGCACCACCAGATGGGTGCCCTTGGTCACCAGATCCTTGGCCCAGGCGCCGGGATCGATCCCGGGATAGAGCCAGAGGAGGTCGGCCTTCGAGATCTTGATGATGTCGGCGGCCTCGGTCATGCGTTTCATGCGGGCGCGATATTCATCTGCATCGCCGACGACGGTCGGACGCACATTGGGATCCATGCCCAGCACGCGCTTGCCCTTGTTGTCGAAATAAAGTTTCTCATAGGCGGAAGCGATCGGGTCGTTGATGAGAGCGACGGAGCCCGTCCAGATCATGGAGACTTCCGGACCGATGGCCGGTGCATCGCGTTCGGGCGAGAACAGGCGATTGGAGGAGGCCTCGTCGATGAAGGCATATTCCGGCTCGCCATCGCCTACCGACACGAAGGCCAGCATGGAGGAATGGCTGGAGCGGGCCACATAATGCTGGCTCACTTTGGAGCGCTTCAGGGCCGCGGCGAGATCCTCACCAAAGAAATCCGTCGACAATGCCGCGCAGAAGCCGACATCGCCGTCCAGCCGGCCGATACCAACGGCCGTGTTGAACGGGCTGCCGCCGACGACAGGGCGATAGGCATTGTGCCCGTCTACCGTTTTCACCGGCAAGAAGTCGATCAGGGCTTCACCGCAGACAAGGATCATGGGTTTCCTCACTCTAAAGGTCCGACTGCCGTTTCAACCGCCGCCAGGATGCGGCCGCCGCGGGCGAGTTCGATAATTGCTTTCATTTCGTGATGGTACCAGCGGTCGCCGTCAAGAGCTGGCTTGATTTCGGCACGGATTGCGCCGCTTTGGCCCCGGCTACATCCGTTCCATCAATCGTCACCGCCATTGGCAAACTCCGGATTTCGCCGAATTGCAAACAGACTCAGACGCCCTGGCGGACCGAGGCTGTCATCAGTTTGACGTAACAGAAGCGAGAGGAAACGCAACCATCGCTGGGAGCGCGGACACTTTCCCGGGACCGCAGGCATCATGCCTGCTGCTTGAATCGGAGCGCTGCCGGGAAGGAAGGAGACGGACAAGGACGTCCGGCTCTTGGAAATAATGCGCCACGAAGGTCGCTGCTTCGCTGGGCCCGCAATGACGGTTCCAGACACAGTTCTATCCTAAAAGTGTCCGCTCATAGGACCCGAGACCGGATCGCGAGTGCTCGATCGGCTCCAAACGACGCCTATTTCGGCGAAACGTCGCTCTCGCCACCCAGCACCAGGCCCCGGCCAAACTGGTAGTTATAGCCCGCATGGGCGCCGAAGGCAGGGGAGGCGGTGTTGTCCTGGCTCCATTTCGAATTGGCGGAGCCGGAGGAAGCGCCGCTCTGCACGCCGGCATAAAAGCCCGTCCAATCGTGCTGCTTGGACTTGGGCAAGCCCGTTTGCTTCGGTGGCAGCGGAGCGAAGGCGTTCGGAGGCGGGGCAAACTTGTCCTCGGCGAAAGCGGGACAGGCCATCAGCAGGCAGGCACCGGCCAAGATCATGGCTTTCCCGACAGTCGCAGTCATCGCATCACTCCGGCAACACAGGCTCCGCAAGGTGATGCGAAGCGCAGACTCAAGACCACCAGGAAAATGCGACCGAATAAAGATAGTACTCACGTCCCCCTTTTCGCCGGCCAGCGCCAGGAAACCCCCCCGTGGCAATCGGCGGTGATGTGTCGAGCAAGGCCATGTGGCGCCTGTGTCATCCCAAGAGGTGAGTGATCCAGCCGCCCCAGAACAGACTGGAAAAGAAGAGTTGCGGCACCCCGAAGCCGGCCTCGGCGAGCAATGTGGCGACCGCCTCGTCCGACGCGGGCGGATCGGCGCCCTCGCGGATCCTGCCGAGCTTGGCCTCGATCTCCGCCGGCCCGGCGCCGTGCATGCGCCAGCGCTCGCCCCATGCGGCGAGGAAGAGCGGCTTGCTCACATAGGCATGACGGTTGCCGGCCAGGATCAGCGGCGCACCCGGCTTAAGGCGCGGGGCGATGGCCTTCAGGATGGCACGCTTGAGTTCGTCACCGGGCAGATGATGCAGCACGCCGATCAGCGTGGCGGCGTCGTAGATCGCTTCATTGGGGAGGGTATCGACCTCGCCCAGCACAGGCGTGGTGCGCGCTTCGAAGCCAGCTTCTCCCACCGCCGCCATGGCAAGTTCGAGCATCGGCGCGGAAGGATCGACTGCAGTGAAATGCCAGAGTGGCTCCAGTCTGGCGGCACAGAGGATCTCCTGTGCCGTACCACCCGCGCCCACGGCCAGGACGTGGGCCCGCCGCCCAGGTCCGAGGTCGGCGGCGAGAAGGCAGGCCGCGAGTTCATGGCAGGCGTCGTAGCCGGCGAGGGCAATGCGGCTCTGCACGGCATATTCGCCGGCGCGAGCCGTGTCAAACTTGGCGGCGGAAGGGGAAGCGGCTGGTCCAGTCATGTCGGCTCCTTGTCGGTATTTTTCCGATAAGGGAGAGCGCCAGGAAGGTGTGAACTTATGCTGGTATGACGGATACCTGGGAGCGCTGACATCCTCGTCCGCTCGTGAACCGCTCCTGAAACAGACGGGACGCAACCCGTGCGGCCTGCGCCCCCTCGTTCATGCAATTCGTTTTTGAGAGCGGACGAGGACGTCGGCGCTCCCGGCGTTCACGATTTGGCGAACGTTTCCGCAAGCCAGGCGTGCATCATCGCGTAGGACTCCTTGGCGGCCTTGGCATCGTAGCGGCAATTACCGGTTGCGGCGGTCGCTTCGGTTTCCGTGAAGCAGTGGACGGCATGGCCTATCACGGCGAAGCGCCAGTCCGCAGGGCTGGACTTCATCTCGTCGAGGAAGGCCGGCGCCTGCGGCATGGTGCCGACATCATCGGCGCCGTTCATTGCAAGCACGCGCGCCTTGATGTTCTTGGCGAGCGCGGTATCGTCGGTGGCGAGAACGCCATGAAAGGCCACCACTGCCTTGACGTCCGCTCCGCTGCGGGCAAGGTCGAGCACCGAGGCGCCACCGAAGCAGAAGCCGATCGCAGCGAGGCGCGCAGTATCGATCGGTGCGCCGGAGGCCTGGGCCTTGAGCTGGTCGAGCGCATAATTGATGCGCTTGCGCATCAGAGCACGATCCTTGGTGAGCGGGGCGATAGCGGCCTGAGCCTCGTCGTCGTTCTTGGGCCTGACAGAGGCACCATACATGTCGGTGAGCAGGATCACGTAGTCCCCGCCGGCGATCATCTCCGCCTTCTTGATGGCGATATCGGTGACGCCATACCAGTTGGGCACCATCACCAGGCCCGGACGCCTGGCCGAGCCGGCGTCGTCATAGACGAGATAGCTGTGAAAGGCGGTGCCATCGAGCGTCCAGTCGACGGGCTTGGCGACCATCTTGGCGAGAGCGGGCTGTGCCATAGCCGCAGCCGCGAGCGCCATGAGGGCGAATAGAAACCGATGAATCAAGCGCATGATGAAATCCTCTGAGCGGATCTGAAAAGGTTCGCGCGGCATCGGCATCATGCACGGGCCCATCGCCGGTTCAAACCTGGCGGACGATACGTCCGATCACATTGACGAGAAGGCGCGCCGCCGTGAGTGCCGTGATGCCGCCGATATCCGCGGGCGTGTGGAACTCGATGAGGTCGAAGCCGGCGATGCGGCCGCGCCGGCTCGCCCCCTCGATCAGCCCGATCGCCTGTAGATAGGTCAGTCCGCCCGGCGTGCGGCCGGCCACCCCCGGCATCACGCTGGGGTCGAGCCCGTCGCAGTCCAGGGTTACAACCACTCGCGCGCCCGCGGGTATGTGCCTGAGGGCAGTCTCGATGCCCTCGGCATGAATCTCCTGCGCCGTGACGAGATGCGCCCCCCAGCGCCTGGCGGTTTCGACCTCCTGCGGCCGGGCGCTGCCGACGCCGCGGATCCCGGCCTGCACGATACCGGCGACGTGCGGCATCTCGCTCGCCCGGCGCATGGTGCTGGAATAGCCCAGTGGTTCTCCATAGCGTTCATCACGCCAGTCGATATGGGCATCGATCTGCAGAATCCAGATCGGCCCGTGGCCGGCAAAGCCGGTGAAAAACGGGATCGGCACTGAATCATCGCCCCCGATCATCATCGGCACAGCGCCGGCGGTGAGGATGGCGCGGGTCTTCTCCTCGATCAGCCTGCGGTTGCCGGCATTGTCATGAGGCAAGGTCGGGAGGTCGCCGGCATCGATGCACGAGGGCTCCTTGCCCTCGAACAGCGGGCCGCCAAGGTCGAAGTCCCAGCTGTCGAGGAATTGCGCATCGTCCTGGCTGGCGGCACGGATAGCGGCTGGAGTGCCGGCAAAGCCCGAAGAGTCCGCACCGGGATACGTGCTGCCGTGCGGCGCGCCGAACAATACGATACCTGGCCTGGCGCCGTTGGGCAGGTGATCGGGAAAGTCGAGAAAGCCGGGATGTGGGGACATGGCAGGGATCCTGGTCGTGGGGAAGCGTGTCGAACTCTTGGTTGACATTCTAGAAACGCCGAGTTCTCGCGAAAGGGCAATGTCGACAGCACCACATTGGCCCTGCCCGTGGCTTTGGAGGTCGGCACCTCTCACAGATCGCCCTGTCGATCATCCCAGGGGGAAAGCCGGAAGCCTTGATCTTCTCGATAACTGGGAGGGCGGACTTCCAGTCTACTCTTGGAAACCGTGCACTTAACACAACGGGACCGACGACTTCGTGTCTCGCTGCCGCCTTGCTCGGATGTTGCCGGCGGGGCAGACTGATCACTGTGCAACAGCCAAAAAAAACCAGCTCTCTCCTGAGAGCTGGGCTGGGACAGACACGTTCCCTTGATAACGATGCCCCCGGTTGGGTGAGGTACACCGACGCCGACATTGCTAGCTGGCAATTGGCTAACCGCGTGTTTCCGGGGGAACAAGGCTTCGGGCCTTGGCTTGGAAAGCGGGGCCGCTGGAACTGCGCGCGCCTCCGCATGGTTCACGGGCCGGACGAAATTGCCTGCCCGGTTGGCATGTGCTGCGTCTTGTGCCAGCGCTGTTCTTCGCGCAATTTCGAACCTTGAGCTGGAGGAAACGCGATGCGCAGGATCATGTTGGGAGTAGCAGTCGGAGTGCTGGGGCTGGCCTTCGCCACGGTGGCGATGGCCCAGGACGCCCAGAAACCGTCCGGCATGACGCTTGAGGATCTGCAGAAGACGATCCAGGCACAAAGCGCAGAGATCGCAGCTCTGCAGCAATCGGTGAACGCCCTGGCGGCCGCCAACAAGGCACCGAAATCGCTTCTTCTCGTGAACGGCTATCCCAGGACCTTCGATCTCGACCACAGTGCCGCGATGCGCACGACGACGCGCAAGGATGCCGGCGACATCTGCCACAGCCGCCTGGGCACGGGCGCCTTTGCCACCGGGCTGGAACAGGTCTCGCCGACTCAGGTGATCTTCACCTGCGAGGTGCCGGAGACGCCATAGGCGCCTATGCCGTCTTCGAAGCCTGGGTCAAAAATCGCAGCAGAACTGGGTGAGGCTCCGTTTTTGTAGTGACCGGGCTTGTCTCGGGCATCCAGCCGCGCCTCCATTCCGGCTGTCGCGTACCGTGGATCACCGGGACCGCCCGGCGACGATAAGAGGAGCGGGGGTTCCTGGACTTTTTCGATCGCGTTCCGCAGACCGGCACAGCGATTGGCGTGGCCTCCTAAATTATCATGCCGCCGGCGACTTCGATGCGCTGGGCATTGACCCAACGATTGTCGTCCGAAAGCAGGGAGGCGACCATCGGGCCGATGTCGTCGGGCTGGCCAACGCGGCCAAGAGCGGTCGCCTCGGCAACGCGCTTGTTGACTTCGGGGTTGTCGCGCACCATGCCGCCACTGAAGTCGGTCGCGATGGCGCCGGGGGCGACGGTGTTGACGGCGATACCGCGCGGCCCAAGCTCCTTGGCGAGATAGCGGGTGAGCACTTCCACCGCCCCCTTCATCGAGGCGTAGGCGCTGCTGCCCGGAAAAGCGACGCGTGTGAGTCCGCTTGAGACATTCACGATGCGTCCGCCATCCTTGAGCAGCGGCAGCAGCTTCTGGGTCAGGAAGTACACGCCCTTGAAATGGACATTGTAGAGCGCGTCGAGCTCAGCCTCGCTGGTCTTGTCGAAGGCGTTGTGATGAGACGTGCCGGCATTGTTGACGAGAAAGGCGAAGCGCTCGGTGCCAAGGTCCGTCAGCGCCATGCGCACGGCTTCGACAAAGGCATCGAAGGAGGCGATTTTGCCGGTATCGAGTTGCAGGGCAGTGGCCCTTGCGCCCGCTTGCTGGGCGGCGGCCACCACCTTGTCGGCTTCTGCCCGATTGGCGTGATAGGTGAAGATCGAATGAACGCCGCGCCGGGCGAGATTCAGCACGGTGTTGCGGCCGAGCCCGCGGCTGCCGCCGGTGACGATGGCGACCTTGAAGCTTGAAGAGACTGTGTTTTCTGCTGCCATGGCAAGCTCCTGATGTGGCATTCGTTGGCCCGCAGGATAGTCGTCGCCGGGTTGGCGTGAATGCCGGAACTCTCCTGCTTCTTGCCTATTCCTGCTCTCGGATCTATCAGTCAGCTGATATCGCAACGAGGAAGCGCCATGCCGGATGAGCTTCTGGAAGCTGTCAGCCGCTACACGGCCCGCCAGGCGGGAGAGAGCCCCTTCGTCACTGACATCGACGGCCTGGTGATCCTGCGTTCGAACCATGAGAGGCGGCCGTCTCATATCATCCTCAAGCCGGCCCTCTGTGTCGTCGTTCAAGGTGCCAAATGGACGAGCTTCGGAGAGCGGCGCTTCGAATACCGGGCTGGACAGGCACTGGTGGTGAGCGTGGAAATGCCGGCCTTCGGCCGTGTCACCGAGGCGAGCCCCGAGGAGCCCTTCCTCGGCCTGGTTATCGAACTCGACCCCGGTACCATGCGTGAGGTCCTCGAGAGCCTGGATACGCCACCCATTGGTGGGAGCAAGATCCGGCATGGCGTGTACGTCACCGATTTCGACGAGGCGCTGGCCGATTGCGTATTGCGTGCCGTGCGCCTGCTCCAAACGCCCAAGGCGATCGCAATGCTCTATCCAGCCATCATGCGGGAAATCTGCTACTGGCTGCTCACGGGGCCCCACGGCGCGGATGTGGCGCGCATGACGCTGGCGAGCAACCACGCCTATCGGGTGATCAATGCCATTCATGCGCTGCGCGAGCGTTTCGCGCAGGCCGTGCGCATCGAGGAACTGGCAGCCATCGCCCAGCTAAGCCCCTCGGCCTTTCACCGCCAGTTCAAGGCGCTGACCGCGATGACGCCGCTGCAATATCAGAAGCAGTTGCGGCTGGTCGAGGCCCGCCGACTGATGGTGACAAAGGCCGCGAACGTCGAGACGGCCGCCTTCGAGGTCGGCTATGAGAGCCCCTCGCAGTTCAGCCGCGAATATGCCCGCATGTTCGGCACGCCGCCCCGGCGGGACGTGGCCGCCCTGAGACTGGCGGCAGCCTGACCCGATCGGCAAGCGGAGTGTCCAACGCCGAGGCTAGCCGTCGCTGTCCGTTCAGGCTGGTTCGGGCGGGGCTTGCTCATCGCTGACATCCGAGGAATAGGCGCGCAGCACGGCGGCGAGCAGGGCGCGCGGTGCTGTGCTCGCTTTGCCGTGAACTTCGGCGTCCACACCCTGGCCCCGGCCGAGTAGGACCTCGTACGTGGAGGGCCGCGAGCCCGTCACGATCGAAGAGAGACTCATTGTCGGCCAGTGCGGCAACAGCCGCATGTGCAGCGCCTCAACCGCGTCGAGCGAAATCGTGAAGGAGGGGATCGAGCGACCTCGCTCGCCCGTGAGCTTGGCCACCATCTTTTCGATGCCCCAGTCGAATCCGTCCCCCTGTTCAACGATATCAGCCAGGACGAGCAGATCGTGCTTCACGCTCATGCGTCCAGCCTCCCGGGCGGCCGGGAGCAGCGACGGGCGATTCCGACAAGCATGGGCGGGCCCTCTCCAGCAGAATTCCGGGCGCCGACTTCCCTCCGACGCCATATGGCGCCCGTTGTCGCAATTGGGTGTTTCTGTTGTTTTTCCCCTTTGGCGTTCGCCTTCACGAAGTTGGCATATCGGTCGCCATCGTCGCGCGCTCCTGGTGGGAAGGCGCGCTATGAAAAAGGCAAGGGGACTTAAGGATGGACGCCCGAGTCCTTCGCGGCCGAGCCCGCCCCTATCCCATGCGCTCGGAGGCGTAGCTGCCGGGGCTCGCCGGGAACACCACCGTGCGGTTGCCGTCGATGAAGGTGCGGTGATGGATATGGGCGTGGATCGCCCGCGCCAGGACCTGTGCTTCGACGTCACGGCCGAGGGAGACATAGTCCTCCGGGCTCTGGGCGTGGGTGACGCGAACGGTGTCCTGCTCGATGATCGGGCCTTCGTCGAGGTCGTCGGTGACGTAGTGGGCGGTGGCGCCGATCAGTTTCACGCCGCGCTCGTAAGCCTGCTTATAGGGGTTGGCGCCCTTGAAGGAGGGCAGGAAAGAGTGGTGGATGTTGATGATCCGCCCCGACATCGCCTTACACAGATCCTCCGACAACACCTGCATGTAGCGCGCCAGCACGATGAGTTCGGTACCGCTTTGCTTCACCAGGTCCATCAGCTGGGCTTCGGCCTGCGGCTTATTTTCCTTCGTTACCTTGATGTAGTGAAAGGGGATGTCCTGGTTCACCACCAGCTTCTGGTAGTCGAGATGGTTTGATACCACCCCCACAATGTCGATCGGCAGGCCGCCGATACGCCAGCGATAGAGCAGGTCGTTGAGGCAGTGACCGAAGCGCGAGACCATCAGCATCACCTTCATGCGCTTGGCCGCGTCGTAGAGCGCTACCTCCAGGCCGAAACGCTCGATGATCGGCTGCAGCCCTTCCAGCAAAGCCTCGCGGCCCAGGCCTTCCTGGGACTGGATCGAGATGCGCATGAAGAACCTGTCGGAATCGAGTGCATCGAATTGCGAGGCGTCCACGAGATTGCAACCCTTTTCGGCCAGATAGCCGGAAAGCGCCGCAACGATGCCCCGTGTCGACTGGCACGATACCGTCAGGATGTAACTGTTCACGTCCAATGCTCCACTTTCAGGCAGAATGCCTGTTCACTGATAATTAAAGACGCATGACCGCGCAGGCGCCGGCAACGGCCTAGAGCGCATGGCTGTCCTGTGCCGAAGGGCGGCCTCTTCTGGCAAGAAGCGTACCAGTGCCCCTTCGAGGTTGAAGCTCGTTTGCAACGGGCTTTCGCCGATTTCCGTCAAGGGATGATGACGGAGACATGAGACCGCTGACACCGTCGTTCGGTGGGGGATGGACGCCGGCGGGAGGCCATATGCAGTGGCGACAACCCATCTCTAATCCCTGGCCGGATCGATCGCTCCGGCTCGAATGGTTACATCGCCATTCGCCTCCATGTTGGCCATTCTTCAAAATCACGCTCACGTCACGCTGATAATACGTTGTCGCGGGTGTCTATTTGGCGCTGGCGGTCATTATGAACGGCATTGACTATGATGAGGCCGTTAAGCTCGTAGCGCCGGGGGAAGACGGGGGCGGACCGGAGCGTTGGGGCGCCATGCAATGGGGCGGCACGGCGCATGAAATGCCCCTTTGGCAAGCCGTTCGAACCGTGATTATCGACTGGGCCGACTCCCGCCGGCAGCACGCCGCCCAAATCATCCGGGAACGCGGGACCTCATTGATGAATCTGGCAGCGATTCGGGCGATCTATGATCGGGATGATTTCCCGACCAGGGAACAATGCGAATGATGTCTCGTCGTCACTGCTTCACGCGGGCTTATTTTCTCGCGCGTGAAAACAGGAGAAGGGCCGCGCTGCAGGCTGATGCCGAGGTCACGAAATAGAACCACATGGCACCCGACGAGTCTTCGGCCACAACAGCTTCGATGATACCCGCCACGCCCATGACGAAGCAAAGTCCCAGCAGGCACAAGGCTCCGATCTCGCTATGATTCATGGCTACGCACTTCCAGTCTCCCGCCCGAAGCGCCGAACGTGCAATTGTATCGTATTGTTGGCGGAAGGGGTGGGATTCGAACCCACGGTAGAGTTGCCCCTACGACGGTTTTCAAGACCGTTGCCTTAAACCACTCGGCCACCCTTCCTTCCCGCAATGGGCAGGCAACGGGGTCTAGCAGAGCCGGGCGTGGCGTCAAGAGGGGGCGGTGGAGTTCCGGAGGCACAGTCCTTGTCGATTACGTTTCCATTGCCTGAAGGAGGATGTGCGCCAGGGCTCAGGTGAGGGCGCCGACTTTCCCCACAGGAGGCACTCTATGTCGTCTTAGTTTCACTTGGTCGCTCCATAGTCCGACGTGGGAGGAATGGTCATGCAGGACGAAGATCTGGAACTCGATCAGTTGCAGGGGGCCTACAAGGCTGCGGTCGAGGAATGGATAACCGCCATCCGGCACGAAGAGGAACTGGCCTCAGTCAATCACTCGGTTGCCGAGATCGACCTCTGGGAGGAGGCGCACAATCAGGAAGACGAAGTCCGCAACAAGGTTCTGGCCGCCAAGAAGGACTACGAAGACGCGCTGCGGAAGAAATTTTTCGGGTTCTGATATCCGCGCTCCCCGGGGAATTTCGCCGCCTCGGCTCTCGTCCTCTCGGCCAGCAGTCTCGCGCGGGTTTCGAGGGCATCGAACTCCATGACATCCTGCCAGCCCTGGATGTGGATGAGGTTGCGGATCGGCTCCATCATCGCCTAGGGAACTTCGGGCAGCGGCTACGCGCCGCGATCGCCCCAGTGGACGGCGTTCGTTTCAGCAAAGCTCGACTCGGGTGGCTCTCGCGCGAATGCTGGTGCAGCGCCGGAGGGGAAGATCTGGCTTCGGCAAACGACGCGGCGACAGCTGCTATGTCCGCTCGACTGATTTAAGATTCGGTTGGATACCGGTCATGCACCGGGCTCCCCATGACAGAGCGGAGAATCACTGCGAAGAGTCTTTGCCATGCGGTTTTCCAATTCGGAGAAACCCTGTCGCCGAAAAGATTGGCGATTGGTAAACTGTAGTGGCGTGCCATCGTCAACTCGGCACGGAATATAGGTTCTTCTGTAGCTAAAATGACGCTACGCTGTGAAAAGAGCACATTTACGTGGCAGACGCTTTGACTTCGCCACGGCGCCTCACATTATAATAACTCGATAATTTATAGTTCCAGCGACCGCAGCAAAAGGGCAATTCCAGCGGCCTTGGAAGTGAGGGATAATAATGCTCAAGAATTTGCATGCAACGACGGTTTTGGTTGTCGCGTTCGCGGGGATTCTGGCGGCTGGCACCGGCACGTCGGCCGTAGCCGCCGATCTCGCGCTGAAGCCTTCGGAGCCGGCTGCCGTCGTCACTCCGTTTGACTGGACTGGGCCCTATGTCGGCCTGCATGCCGGTTACGGCTGGGGCCGCGAGCATGACGATCTCAGCACCCTGGCCGGGGCGCCACCTCCAGTTGTTATTATTCCTCCGTTGGCCGACCATTTCGACGCCAACGGCTTCATCGGCGGCGCGCACGCTGGCTACAACTACGAGTTCCCCAGCCAGTTTGTGATCGGTGTCGAGGGTGACATCGACTATTCAGACCTCAATGGCTCGCAACGCTTCACCACGCCAGCGCCCGGCGGCAAGATGAAGTTCAACACCGACTGGCAGGCCTCAGCCCGCCTGCGCGCCGGCTACGCTATCGACAATCTGCTGCTTTACGTCACAGGCGGCGCTGCCTTCGCGGGCGCCCAGGTGAAAGTCAATGGTCCAAGCGATGATAATAACCATGTCGGCTGGACCGTGGGCGGCGGCGTCGAATATGCCTTCACGCCAAACTGGATCGGCCGCGTCGAGGTGCGCTACAGCGACTTCAACAAGGAGCGCTACAGCACCTCCTTCGGCAAGGTGCGCGTCGACTTCAACGAAACCACGGCCACCTTGGGTATCAGCTACAAGTTCTGATCACTCCTTTTCAGGCCGATAATAGTCCGAGAGCCCGCCGCCCTTCAGGGTGGTGGGCTTTTTCATGTTTCAGGACGCCATAGCTTGCTTGACATAATTAAATTCATCAATTTAATTAAAGGCGCTGATATGGAACCGGGCATTCTCGCCAGGGTGCCCCTCAGGCCAAAAAATAAACCAGGAGGAAACGACCGATGGCTTCCAGCCTCGATTTCATGCGGGCGGCGATGATCGAGCGCCGCAAATTTCTGATCGGTTCGGCTCTGGCCGCGGGATCGCTGATCCTGCCGGCCGGCGCGCGCAAGGCCTTCGCGGCCACGGACCTGCAATTCGCCAGCTCGATCCGCTCCCTTTCCAACGCCTTCCACGTCTCCTGGGACAAGGGCTCCCAGGCCTATGCTGCCACTGTGGGCGCTACCTACGGGGCACTGGTCACCGAGGGTAACAGCGAGAAGGGCATCGCCGACGTCAAGGCATTGCTCGCCAAGGTCGGCAACAAGCTCGTGCTCGGCGTGGATCCCAATGACGTTCCGGACGCTCGCCCCATCGTCGAGGCCGTGGCCAAGTCCGGTGGCCATGTCGTGACCGTCTGGAACAAGCCGGATGACCTGCATCCCTGGGATTTCGGCGATAACTACGTTGCGCACTTCTCCTTCAACGGCGTGCCGGCCGGAGAGCAGACCGCCAAGGCTCTGTTCGACACTTTCGGCGGCGAAGGAGGCATAGTGGCGCTGGGCGGCATCGCCTCCAACGCGCCGGCCATCCAGCGCAAGCAGGGCCTGATGAATGCCATCAAGGCCAATGGCAAGGTCGAGCTGCTCGACTTCCAGGATGCCGACTGGGATTCCACCAAGGCCAACAATGTCGTCTCTGCCTGGATCACCCGCTTCGGCGACAAGATCAAGGGTGTCTGGGCGGCCAATGACGGCATGGCCATGGGCGCTCTCGAAGCCCTTCGCGCCGAAGGACTGGCCGGCAAGGTGCAGGTCAGCGGCGTCGACGGCACCAAGGACGCAGTGACCGCCATCAAGAACAAGGAGATGGCGGCTACGGTCGACTGGAATCCCTACTGGATCGGCGGCTATGCGCTCTCGCTCGGCTACCATGCCGCGACGGGCGCCTTCACGCCCTCCAAGGAGCCGAAGGAACATCGCGAGTTCTACGGTACGGGCGTGCTTATCACCCAGGCCGATGTCGATGCCTACTGGAAAAGCAATATCGACTCCACGCCCACGATCGACTGGAATGATCTGTGGGGCAAGGTGACGGGAGGGATTCCTGCGTGACCTGATGCCTCGGCCTGATGAGCCCAGGCCGAGGCCGCTTGCGGCCTTGTCACGCCCGGATTCCGGGCATCCAACCAACCGTCCCTCCCAACGGGAGGCAGGATCGCCGGAGCAGCCGGCAGTGATGAGGCCGCAGCACCAGGTGTGCCGACCTCCAGGTCGGCATTGAAACGGGGCACCCGTTAAAAGAGATGCCGACCTTGAGATCGGCACACCGAATTTTCCGCCTCAAGCCGAGAAGTCAGCGAATGGCGATTTCCAAGCAGACCATCGTCAAGGCCGCGCCGGTTCTCGTGCTGATCGGGCTGTGCATCGGCATTTCCCTCATCGACTCGCAGTTCCTGTCGCTGAGCAATCTCATCCGGGTGGCCTCCGCTGCGTCGGCGCCACTGGTGCTCGCGCTTGGTGTGACCTTCATCATCCTTATGGGCTCGATCGATCTCTCCATCGAGGGCTCGATGGCCTTCACGTCCGCGGTGCTTTGCGCCTTCGTTGCCAACTCCACGGGCAGCGGCATTCCGCTCGGCCTGTTCTGCGTGCCTGTGGCGCTGGTGGCAGCCGCTCTGTTCGGCTGCATCGTCGGTGCCATTCACGTCTACATGAGCGTGCCGTCCTTCATGGTCAGCCTCGGCATGGGCTTCGTCGGGACGGGCCTTGCTACCGTGCTCCTCGGCGGCGAGCGCGTCACGATCCTCGACCAGAATGTACGAGCCCTTGCGCTAGGTCGATGGTTCGATGTTCCCATCGCCGTCTATATCGCGCTGCTCATGCTCGCCGTTGCCTGGTTCATCCAGGACCATACCCGTATCGGCCGCCACATCATGGCGCTTGGCGGCGGCGAAGATCTCGCGAGGGCTTCTGGCGTCAGTACCCGCCGCGTGCGCCTGATGGCCTTCACCATTGCCGGCGCTTTCTTCGGCGTCGGCGCCGTGCTCGCCTGCGCCCGCCTCGGCGCCGGCAGTGCGTTGATCGGCAGCGGCCAGCTCTTTACCGCGGTGAGCTCCGTGGTGGTCGGTGGCACCGCACTCACGGGCGGCAAGGGCGGCGTGTTCAACACGCTTATCGGTGTGCTTATCGTCATGGTGCTGAACAACGGCATGATTATCATCGGCCTGCCGACGTTCGTGCAGCAGGGCGTGCTCGGGCTCGTCATCATCGTCGCCGTGCTGTTGAATTCGCCTGTCCGCTCCTTCGCCGTGGTGAAGTGAGGCGGCGATGCTCCAGCTCAACCAGATCGTCAAAAGGTTCGGCCGGGTCGAGGCGCTGAAGTCGGTCTCGATCACCGTCGATGCCGGCGAAGTCGTCGGCTTGGTTGGCGAGAACGGCGCCGGCAAGTCGACCCTGATGAAGGTGCTCAACGGCATCAACCAGCCAGATGGCGGCGAGATCCGTATCCATGGCAGGACGACCACAATCAGCGGCCCGCGTGAAGCCTCGGCTCGCGGCATCGGTATGGTTTTCCAGGAACAATCGCTGATCACCAATCTCTCGGTGGCCGAGAACATCTTCCTTGGCAATGAGGCGTCCTTCATCCGTTTCGGGCGCATTGACTGGCGGGCCATGAGCGCGGCGGCGGCGCGGCAGCTCGCCAAGGTCGGCCTCGATATCGACCCGCTCACGGTGACCTCGGAACTGAGCTTCATGCACCGCCAGATGGTGGAGCTCGCCAAGGTGCTGACGCTGGAGGAGGCGGTCGAAGGGAGCCTGTGCATCCTGCTCGACGAGCCCACCTCGGTGCTCGAACAGGCCGAGATCGACACCCTCTTCGGGGTGATCCGCAAGCTCAAGCAGCGCGCCGGCATCATCTTCGTCTCGCACCGGCTGGACGAAGTGATCGATATCTCAGACCGCATCTATGTGCTGAAGGATGGCGCAGTTGTCAGTGAGATGACCAAGAGCGAGGCGACGCCCGAGCGCATCCATCATCTGATGGTTGGGCGGGCCGTCTCCGGCTCCTACTACAAGGAAGACGAGCGCAAGCCCTTCCTGCCGGAGGTGGCGCTTTCGGCCAAGGGCCTGGCACGGGCGCGTGCCTTTTCAGGCATCGACCTCGATCTCCATGTCGGAGAGGTGCTAGCGCTGGTCGGCACGGAAGGGGCGGGCAGCGAGGCGCTGATCCGCAGCTTCTTCGGCCTCGAAAAGGTTCATTTGGGCACCATGACATACAAGGGCGAGAACCTCCGGTTCGCCTCGCCCAGCAAGGCGGTGGCGCTGGGGCTCGGCTATGTCCCGCGCGAGCGCAAGGTCGAGGGCATCGTCGAGGAGATGACGGTCGAGGAGAACATCTGCCTCGCGCATCTGGGGAGCATGAGCCGCTTCGGCATCCTGAAATTTGGGGAGATCGGCCGCGCCACCCGTGAACTGATCAGCAAGATGCGCATCAAGACGCCTGATGGCGCCACGCTCTGCGCCAATCTTTCGGGCGGCAACCAGCAGAAGGTGGTGCTGGCCAGATGGTACAATGCCGGCGCCAGGGTGTTCCTCCTCGACCATCCTACCCGCGGCCTGGATGTGGGTGCCAAGGAGGATGTCTACAGCCTGATTCGGGACCTGTGCGCCCATGGCTGCTCGGTTCTCCTTATTGGCGATACGCTGGAGGAGGCGCTTGGCCTCGCCCACACCATCGTGGTGATGAAGGACGGCAAGGAGACGGCCCGTTTCGACAATACCGGCGCTGACCGGCCCGAGCCCCTCGACCTGATCAAGCATATGGTGTGACCGATGGCTCGCTTGCGCTTCCTCACGCCATATCTGCCCTGGATCGCCCTGGTGATCGCCATTCTCGTCGTGGGCACGTTCGACCGCCGCTTCCTCGATCCGTTGACCTTGATCGGCCTGTTCGCGGATAACGCGACGCTGTTCGTGATGGCCCTCGGCATGACCTTCGTCATCTATATCGGCTCGGTCGATCTGTCGATGCAGTCGGTCGCCGCCGTCGCCTCGATCATCCTGGCGCTGCTGGTCCCGGGCTATGGCCTGCTCGCCGTTCCCGCTGCGGTGCTGGCTGGCGGCGCCTTCGGCCTCGTCTCAGGATTCGTACATGGCAGGCTGCGCATTCCAAGCTTCGTGGCGACGTTGGCGGTGGGTGGTATCGTGGCCACAGCAGCCCTTTGGATCTCCAATCAGCGCGGCATCGGCATTGCGGGCGACATCCGCGCCGACAAGCTGAGCTGGATCATCGGGACCTCACTCGGACTGCCCAATGAAATCTGGGTTTCGCTGGTGGCGCTCGCCGTAGCCACCGTGCTCGAGCAGGCGACGCCTTTCGGCAAGATGATGAAGGCGGTCGGCTGCAGCGAGCCTGCGGCTACCATCTCCGGCATCAAGGTGACACAGGTCAAGCTCGCCGTCTTCGCTCTGGCCGGCGCCTTCGCGGCGATGTCGGGCGTGATGCTGGCGGCGCGACTCTCCAGCGGCACGCCCACCATCGCCAACGAGTTCCTGCTGCCGGCCATCGCAGCCGTGGTGCTCGGGGGCACTTCGCTCACCGGCGGAAGCGGCGGTGTCATCCGCACGCTCGCCGGCACCATGCTGATCGCGGTGTTCCGCACCGGCATGACTTTCGTCGGCGTCAATGCGCTGGCACAACAGATCGTTTTCGGAGTCATCCTCATCCTGGCCGTCTGCCTCAACACCGGCAGGGCGCCCAAGGGTGTTATGAAATAATCCGGCGTGATGAAATAACGGATAGATGGACAAGACATGCTTGAGAAATTTCGCCTTGACGGAAAAGTGGCCCTCATCACCGGCGGCAACCGTGGGATCGGTCTCGCCATCGCCCATGCCCTCGGCGAGGCAGGAGCGAAGCTGGTGATCTCCGGACGCTCGAAGGTACCCGAATCCGAGAAGAGCCTCGCCGATGCCGGTTATGATTTTGAGTTCATCGCCGCCGACATTACCGATCCTGCCGCGCCCGGAATGCTCGTGGAAGAGACGGTGAAGCGAAAGGGCCGGCTCGACATCCTTGTCAACAATGCCGGCATCGCCCGCCATGGCGATACGCCCGACTTCGACGAAGGACGCTGGCGGGAAATCATGGGCACCAATCTCGACGCCGTCTTCCGTGGCTGTCGCGCGGCGATAGGCCCGATGCGCGCGCAAGGTGGCGGAGCCATCGTCAATATCGGCTCGATCTCCGGCTTCGTCTCCAACGTGCCGCAGAACCAGGTCGCCTACAATGCCTCCAAGGCGGCCGTGCATCACATGACCAGGAGCCTCGCCAGCGAGTTCGCCGCCGAAAATATCCGCATCAATGCGGTGGCGCCCGGCTACATCGACACCGATATGTCTCGTGGTGGTATCGAAAACCCCGAATGGTTCCCGATCTGGCGCGACATGACGCCGATGCGCCGCGTTGGCCAGCCGGAAGAGGTGGCCGCCTGCGTGCTCTTCCTGGCCGCGCCAGCCTCGAGCTATGTCACCGGTGAAGTGCTGGTGGTGGATGGCGGCTATCTCACCCGGTAGGGTGTTAATGACGTTGGTCCATACCAAAAAGTCGGTACAAACTCGACTTTTTGTCCTCACCGGGCTTGTCCCGGTGATCCAGGATGGCGCAAATCTCGCCAAGCGTTGCGAATGGATGCCCGGGACAAGCCCAGGCATGACAAAACCAGCGCCTCTTGCGGCTCTTTGGCGATTCTTGGGTCAAGTTCCTCATATCGTGGGCGTCTTGATGCCCTGCCGGTCCTGGTTGCGTCATGAATGAAACGAAGCGGCATGTGCCGGCTCTTTCCGTCACTGGTTTCCGCAGGCAACGCGGCTTCAATGCCTCGCGGGTCGGCGATCTCAACCGCGGTTTGGCGATCGAGGCGATCCGTCAGAGGCCTGGCATCGGCCGTACCCATATTTCGGCGGAGACCGGCCTAACGCCCTCGGCGATCACGCAGATCGTCGCCGCCCTGATGGACGAAGGTCTGGTTGAGGAAGTCGCCGCTGCCGATGCGATGAAAGCCGAAGGCCAGCAGCGCCTGGGGCAGCCGATCCGGGGCCTGCGCATCATTCCCGGCTATGCCGCCACCATCGGTCTGCATTTCGATCACGAATTCGCCCGCGCCGTGCTCGTCGATGTCGCCGGCAACATCATCGCCCGCGAGAAGGAACAATTGCAGGTCGAGGAGCCCGATCAGTCGACGCGCCTGCTCGCGGCCCTCTTCTCGCGTCTTGACGAGCATCCACAGCGTCCAGGCCGACTGCTGGGTGTCGGTGTCTCAGTGATGGGGCCGGTCGATCACGAACGCGGCGCCGTGGGTCTGTCGAGCCAATACCCGGCATGGCGCAGCTATGCCTTCGAGCAGGTGTTGTCGCAAACCATCGGCCACCGCGTCTTCATCGCTATCAATGGCTCGGCAGCAGGGCTTGGGGAGTACTGGTTCGGTGGTGGGCGCCATCTCGGCAGCTACATCTACGCCTTTGTCGGCTATGGCCTCGGCGGCGCGCTGATCTTCAACCGGCGGGCCGTGCGCGGTTCCTACGGCAACGCCGGCGAGATCGGCCACATCCATGCCTATCCCGACGGTGAGGTCTGCTATTGCGGGGCAAGGGGCTGCCTGGAGACGGTGGTCTCGCTGCGCGGCCTTGCTCGCTTCCTTGGCAAGCCGCGTGTCGAGGATCTCGATTTCAATGCGCCCGGCTTTTGCGACGATCCCGAACTCGGCCGCTGGATCGACCAAGCCGGCACCGATCTGGGGCGCTCGCTGACCAGCGTCTCCAATATCGTCGACATCTCCAACATCCTCGTCACCGGCCTCCTTCCCGAACCGTTGCTCGACCGCCTGATCGAGCGCACGCGCCGCACGGTCGCCGTTTGCCAGATCACGGCACGCCCCAAACAGATCACGCTGGAGAAGGCGCAGGCCCCCAGCGAACTCGTTGCTGCCCTGGGGGCCGCAGCGATGCCACTCTACGGCAACCTTTTCTGAGGGAGGTCTTGCCGCCGGGTTTGATTCATGCCCCGTGGCCTTCCGGCATCGGCTCGGCCTGCTGCCTGGGTTCGCGCGGCTTGACGCTCCAATAGCGGTGAAGGCGCGAGAGCATCAGGTAGATCACTGGCGTGGTGTAGAGCGTAAGGACCTGGCTCACCAGCAATCCGCCAACGATGGTGACGCCGAGGGGGCGGCGCAGTTCGGTGCCGGGGCCGGTGGCGAGGATCAGGGGCAGGGCACCGAAGATGGCGGCGAGCGTCGTCATCAGAATCGGCCGGAAACGCTTTATGCAGGCTTCGAAGATGGCCTCGCGCGAGGTGGCACCATGGTCGCGCTCGGCCTCCAGCGCGAAATCCACCATCATGATGCCGTTCTTCTTCACGATGCCGATCAGGAGGATGATGCCGATAAAGGCTACGATGGTGAGTTCCATATCGGCGTAGCTCAGCGCGATCAGCCCGCCGAGACCGGCGGAAGGCAGTGTGGAGAGAATGGTGAGCGGATGGGCAAGGCTCTCATAGAGTACACCCAGAACGATATAGACAGTGAGCAGCGCCGCGATCACCAGGATGCCGAAGCCGCCGCTCGATTGCGCCGCCTGCTGGGCGTCACCTGCCGCTTCCGCATGGATGTCGGTCGGCAAATGCATCTCCGACACCGCCTGCGCGATGGCATCGGCAGCATCCTGAATCTTCCCGCCCGGCTGCAGGTTGTAGGAGATGGTGATCGCGGGATACTGGCCCTGGTGGTTGACTTGCAAAGGCGCCAGGCCACGCTCGATATGGGCAACGGCCGACAGCGGGACGATGCCAGAGCTGCCGGGCACATAGAGCCTCGATATGTCGTCGGGATCGGTGCTGCGCGAGGGCGGAATCGTCATTACGACGCGATACTGATTGCGCTGGGTATAGATCGTCGAGATCTGCCGCTGGGCGAAAGCGTTGTTGAGCACCGCGTCGATCTCGTTGATCGCCACGCCGAGCCTTGCCGCAGCGGTACGGTCGATCACCACATTGGCCTGGAGGCCGTTGCGCTGGCGGTCGGAATTGACGTCCGTGATCCCCGGCAGCGTCTTGAACTTGTCCATCACCTTGGGCGCCCACTCGACCAGTTCGTCGAGGTCGGGCCCCCAGAGCGTGTACTGATATTGCGACTGCGACTGGCGCCCGCCCGCCCTCACGTCCTGGGGCGAGAACATAAAGATGTCGAGGCCTGCGATCGGACGCAGGGCCTGACGCAACTGCGCGATCACCGCGTCGGTGGAGGGACGCTGGTCCGGCGGGAGCAGCGAAATGCTGAACTGACCGGAATTGGTGCCGCCGAAGGGGCTGGCACCGATCGAGGAACCGACGCCTGTCACATAGGGGTTCTTCTGGATGACGGCTGCCGCTTGCTGCTGCCAGGTGACGACGGCCTGGTAAGAGGCGTCGCTCGAGGCCTGGCTGAAGCCCTGGATGAAACCGCTGTCGTCCTGGGGCACAAGGCTCTTGGGCAGCGAGGCATAGAGATAGAAGGTATAGAAAATTATGACGAAGATGATCACGACTGTCGCAAGCCAATAATCGAGCACGCGGCGCAGCGTATAGCCATAGAAGCTGACCATGGCGTTGAGGGTGCCCTCGACGATACGGTCGCCGAGATGGTTGCGCTCATGGTTCTCGCCATGCCCTCGATGGGCCAGGATCATCGGCGTCAGAGTGAGCGAGATCACGGTGGAGGCAACAATAGCGAACGCCAGGGTCATCGCGAATTCGAACAGGAACTCGCCGGTGACGCCTCCCGCGAAGAACAGCGGCAGGAACACTGCCAGGAGCGACAGGCTGATCGAGATCACGGTGAAGCCGATCTGCCGCGCGCCCTCGATGGCGGCCTGGATGGGCGGCATCCCGGCCTCGCGCTTGGCATAGACGTTCTCGACCATGACGATGGCATCATCGACCACGAAGCCCACCGAGACGACGAGGGCCATCAAGGAGAGGTTGTCGATCGAAAAATTCGCGATCCACATGGCGCCGAAGGTGGCGGCGAGCGACAGGGGCACGGTCACGCCGGCCGCGAGCACGGGGGTGGAGCGGCGCAGGAAGACGAACACCACAATGATGACGAGCACCACGGAAGCCATCAGTGTCCACTGCATGTCGTCGACGCTGGCCCGGATGGTGGTGGTGCGGTCCGTGAGCACGGCGATGTCGATGCCCATGGGAATGCGGCCCTTGAAGGTCGGCAGCAGCGCCTTGATGGCGTCGACCGTGTCGATGACGTTGCCGTTGGCTTCCTTGGTGATGGTCAGGAGGATCGCCGGCTTGCCGTTATAGGTGGCGCTGGAATTGACGTTGCGCACGCCCTCCTCGACCCTGGCGATGTCGCCAAGCCGCACGGCCGTGCCATTGCCGGCATGGATGATGATGCTGGCGTAGTCCTCCGGCTTGGTGATCTGGCCGCCCGTGTCGATCATCGTGAACGTATCGGGCCCGTTGAAGGAGCCGAGCGGGCTGATGGCATTGGCATCGACGATGGCCTCGCGGATCGTCTCCATCGACAGGCCCATGGCCGAGATGCGGTCGGGCTGCAGCGTCACGCGGATGGCGGGCTGGTCCGCGCCGCTGACGCTGACGTCGCCAACACCATCGACCTGCGAGATGCGCTGCACGATCACGGTATCGGCCGCGTCGAACATGTCGCTGGCGCTCACCGTGTCCGAGGTCATCGCCAGGATGAGGATGGGGATGGCGTTGGGATTGAACTTGCGCAGCGAGGGTGTCGAGGAAAGATCGGAGGGCAGGTCGGAAACCGAGGCATTGATGGCCGCCTGCACGTCCTGCGCAGCGCTGTCGACGTTTCGCGACAGGTCGAACTGGATGATGATGTTGGTCGAGCCGAGCTGGGAGCGCGAGGTGATCTGCGTTACGCCGGCAATCGAGCCGAGTTGCCGCTCCAGCGGCGCGGCGACCGTGCTCGCCATAGTCGAGGGATCGGCGCCGGGCCGGTTGGCGGTGACCATGATGGTGGGCAGGTCGATGGCCGGCAGGCTCGCCACCGGCAGCAGGCGATAGCCGGCGAGCCCGGCCAGCAGCAGGCCGATCGCCAGCAGGATCGTGCCGATCGGCCTGCGGATGAAGGGCTCGGATATGCTCATCCCTGCGGCGCCGGTTCGGGTTTGCGGCTGAAATATTCGCGCAGGCGCTCGAAGCCGAGATAGATCACAGGCGTTGTGTAGAGCGTCAGGAGTTGGCTAAGCAGCAGGCCGCCGATGATGGTGATGCCGAGCGGGATGCGCAGCTCGGAGCCCATGCCGTGGCCGAGCGCCAGTGGCAAGGCACCGAACAGCGCGGCGAGCGTTGTCATCATGATCGGGCGGAAGCGCAGGGCTGATGCGGTGACGATTGCCTCGTGCGGGTCCATGCCATGCTCGCGCTGGGCCTCGATCGCAAAGTCGATCATCATGATGGCGTTCTTCTTCACGATGCCCATCAGCAGCACGATGCCGATCAGGGCGATCAGCGAGAGTTCCTTCCCGGTATATTCGAGCGCCAGCAGGGCGCCGACGCCGGCCGAGGGCAGAGTGGAGAGGATGGTCACCGGGTGGATGGCGCTCTCATAGAGCACGCCGAGCACGATGTAGATGGTGATCACCGCCGCCAGGATGAGCCAGGGCTGGTTGGCGAGCGAGGAGGCGAACTCAGCCGCGTCGCCCGTGAAGCGCGTGGTGATGGAGGCCGGCATGCCGATGTCGCGCTGGGCGCGGTCGATTGCCGTCACTGCGTCGCTGAGCGAGGCGTTGTGGGCGACATCGAAGCTAACAGTAGCAGACGGGAACTGGTCATCATGCTCCACCACCAGCGGAGCAGTGCGATGCTCGACCGTGGTGAAGGCACTGAGAGGCACCTGATTGTCGACGGCCCCCGAGGCGCTCTGGATGTTGGTGGCCGTGCCGCTTGCGCCCACCGTGCCGGCACTGGGGTTGGTGGTGGTGGCAAGGCCAGAGGCGCTCGCAGAGCTCGACACATAGATCCGGCTCAGCACGCTTGGCCCGACCTGATCCTCAGGCCGTGCCTCCAGGATGACGCGATACTGGTTGGCCTGCGCATAGATCGTGGCGATCTGGCGTTGCCCGAAAGCATTGTTCAACGCATTGGAAACGTCCTGCATGGAGACGCCGAGGCGAGAGGCGGTGTCGCGGTCCACCTGCACGAACAGCTTGGAGCCGCCATTCTGCACTTCCGAAGCGACGTCCCGCATCAAAGGCGAGCGCCTGAGCTCGGCCGCGAGCTCGTCGGCCCAGTTGTCGACCTCAGCCGCATCCGTGCCGGTGAGCGTGTACTGGTAGGGAGCGCGCCCTGCGCGGGCGGTAATGCGGATATCCTGGACACTCTGATAGGTGACCGTGATGCCGGGGATCTTGCCGGTCTGAGCCTGTAGTCGCTCGATGATCGCGGTTGCGTCGGCCTGGCGCTCGTTGCGAGGCTTCAGAACCAGCGAAAGCGAGCCTGTGTTGGAGGTAAGATTGGTGCCGGAGACGCCGATGGAGGAGACCACCGACACCACATCGGGGTCCTTGCGGGCGATGTCAGCGACCGACGCTTGCATACGCTTCATGGCCTCGAAGGAGGCGGTCGGCTCCGCCTGGATCACTGCGGTGATGAGGCCGGTGTCCTGCTGGGGCAGGAAGCCCTTGGGGATTGCGATATAGAGCCAGATCGTCGTCGCCAGCGTGCCCAGCGTCAGCAGGAGCATCAGGAATCCGTGACGCAACGTCCACACCAGGCTGGTACGGTAGCCCTGGATGACTTTGTCGAAGCCTCTTTCAATCCATTCCAGCGGGCCGCTGCGTTTGCCATGGCTGGCAGTGAGCAGGCGGGCGCACATCATGGGCGTCAGTGTCAGCGATACCACGGCGGAGACGACGACCGCTATGGTCAGCGTCAGCGCGAACTCCCGGAACATGCGCCCGACGATACCAGTCATGAACAAAAGCGGGATGAACACTGCTATCAGCGACACCGTCAGCGAGATGATGGTGAAGCCGATCTCCTGGGCGCCCTTCAACGCGGCATCGAACGGGCTTTGGCCCTCCTCGATATGGCGTACGATGTTCTCGATCATCACGATCGCGTCGTCGACAACGAAGCCGGCGCCGATGGTGAGCGCCATCAGCGAGAGGTTGTCGAGGCTGAAATTGCAGAAGTACATCACGCCGAAGGCGGCGATCAGGGAAAGCGGCAGCGCCACGCCTGCGATGATGGTGGCGCGCAGGGTACGCAGGAAGATGAAGACGACGAGGATGACGAGGCCGACGCTGAGCGCGAGCGTCATCTCGACATCGTCGATCGAGGCCTGGATGGTCTGCGTACGGTCATTGACGATGTCCAGCGAGACATCGGCCGGGAGGCTGCGGCGCAGTGTCGGCAGGGCTGCGAGCACGCTCTTTACTGTGGAGATAACATTGGCACCGGGCTGGCGCATGATATCGATCACCACTGCCGGCTGGCCGTCATAATAGGCGCCGACGCGGGCATTCTCGAGACCCTCGATGACGTCGGCGATATCCTTCAGGCGTACCGGCGCGCCATTCTTGTAGGCGACCACCACGTCGGCGAAGGCATCCGCAGCACTGATCTGGTCATTGGCGGCGATCGTGTAGGACTGCGCGGCGCCGTCGAGCGACCCCTTGGCGCCGGCGACGGTTGACGAGGTGATGGCGGTACGGATGTCCTCGAGGCCAAGGCCGTAGGCGGCGGCGCGGGTAAGGTCCACCTGCACCCGCAGAGCGGGGCGCACGCCGCCCTGGACATTGACATGGCCAACGCCGCTCACCTCGGCAAAGCGCTGGGCGAGAAGCGTGTCGGCCATGTCGGAAAGGTTGCGGATGGTCTGCGATTTCGAGCGCAGGGCCAGCGTCACGATCGGCGTGTCGGCCGGGTTCACCTTGGCATAGGTCGGCGGGTAGGGCAGGCCGGTGGGCAGTGTCGCGGCGGAGGCGTTGATGGCGGCCTGCACGTCCTGCGCCGCACCATCGATGTCACGGCCGAGATTGAACTGCAGGGTGATCTGGCTGATGCCGAACGCCGAGGACGACACCATCGTCGAGATGGCGGGAATCTGCCCGAGATTGCGCTCCAGCGGCGCCGTGACCAGCGAGGCCATGGTCTCGGGCTCGGCGCCCGGCAATTGGGTAGTGATCTGGATGGTCGGGAAGTCAACCTGTGGAAGTGGAGCCACAGGGAGGGCGAAATAGCCGAGCAGACCGCCGAGCAGCACCGCAACCCCGAGCAGCGAAGTCGCGATCGGCCTGAGTATGAAAGGGGCGGATACGCCGTTCATTGGGCCGGCTGGCTCGTGGTGTTGCCAGTACTGGCGGTGCCATTGTCACTGCCGGACTGACTGCCTTCAGCCGCATTGGCGCCCCCCTGCTGATGCCGGTGGCCCCCGGCATTGCCACCGCCCTTGTGCAAGCGCTTTCCATTGCCATCGCCCTGTGCGGCGTCGCCCGCCTGTGGCGCTTCCGCGCTGCCCGTACGTGCGGGCGCGGCGGGTACGGGCGTCGTGTCATCGCCGGCATCCGCGCCGATGCCGGCGCCCGCCACTGGAGCCGCATTGCCGGACGCGGTTGTCACCTCGACGGCCGAGCCGTCGCTGAGGCGGGCAAAACCTGTAGTGATCACCTTCTCGCCGAGCTTGAGCCCGGCCTCGACGACGGTCTGCTGATCGCCCTGCTGGCCCAGGGTAACGGGCCGCAGCTGGGACTTGTTCTCGTTCAGCACATAGAGGAAGGCCCCGTTTGGCCCGCGCTGGACAGCGGCGGTGGGCACCACGATGGCGCCCTTCAGCGTCTTTACCAGCAGCCTCGCATTCACGAAAGCTCCCGGCCACAAGGCCTCGGAATCATTCGGAAAATTGGCCTTGAGCTTGATCGTTCCGGTCGTCGTGTCGACCTGGTTGTCGATCACGTCGAGCGCGCCGGTCTCGATCACTGTCTTGTTGTCGCCGCGCAGGGCCTGGACCTGCAGCTGTCCGCCCGCGCTGGCCGCTATGATGCTGCCCAGCGACTGCTGGGGCAGGTTGAAGATCACTGAGATCGGCTTCATCTGCGAAATGGTGACGATCCCGGTGGCACTGCTGGCCTGCACGACATTGCCGATGTCGACGCTGCGGATGCCGGTTCGCCCGTCGATCGGCGAGGTGATCACCGTATAGGCCAGCGTCGCCTGGGCGCTGGCAATGGCCGCGGCGTCCGATTTAAGCTGGGCCTCGTCCTGCGCGACGGTGGCGCGCTGGGTGTCGGCGGTCTGCTTTGTCACCGAATTGGTTGCGACGAGCCCCTCATAGCGCTGCAGATCGATCTTGGCATTGTCGAGCGAGGCCTGGTCCTGCGCCCGCTTGGCGATGGCCTGGTCGAGCGCCGCCTTGTAGGTGGAATCATCGATGCGGGCGATCACGTCACCCTTCTTGACATCCTGTCCCTCCTTGAAGGGCAGGTCGACGATCTGGCCGCTGACCTGGGGCGTGATAGTGACTGTGTTGAAGGCCTTCACCGTGCCGACACCATCGAGCGTCACTGGCACGTCAGCAGCGGTCGCATCGGCCGTCAATACCGGAATCGGACCGCTGTCGGAACCACCGCGCCGCCCACCCCGGCGTCCGCCACCGGCTCCACCGGCTTGATCGCCGCCAGAGCGAGCGCCTGCGCCGCCTCCCTGAGGAGGATCGCCCGCCGCTGACGGCGGTATGTAGGCTTGAAGCCATTGCGGGGCCGAGGTGCGCCATTTGTCCCGCGTCACATAGGCCGCCGTGCCGCCGGCGATCAGCAGCACCGCCACCGTGAAGAGGCTCCGCGAGAGTTTCGCCATTATGAACCCAGTCGAATCATCGAAAGAAATCTGCCGTCGCGACGGCGTTGAGAGTCATGACACTTAATTTTGTGGCGTCAGTGGGGTGGGCGCGGTCCAGCCGCCACCGAGAGCCTGATGCAGGCTTACAAGCGCCTGCAATCGCTGCAATTTGACCTGCGCCAGCGTGTCCTGGGCGCTGAACAGGGTCTGCTCGGTCTGCAGCACGGTGACGAGGTCCACCGTGCCTTCCCGCAACTGCCGCTCCGAAATGTCGTAGGCCTGGCGGGAGCTGGTGACGACGGCCTGCTGCAGGGTCAGCTGCCGGCTGAGCTGGCGGACCTCCGCAAGCGCATTCTCGACGTCGACGAAAGCCTGCACCACCGATTTGCGATAGGCGGCGAGATCGGCGTCCTGCACACCATTGGCGCGCTCCACGGCGCTGCGCAGCGTGCCGCCGTCGAAGATCGGCTGCGCCGCGTCGGCAGCGACCTGATAGAAGCCCGCCGCGGGATCGAACAGGCTCTTGAGGGCGGCACTCTCCACACCGCCCTGGCCCGTGAGCGAAATGGAGGGGAATTGCGCGGCATAGGCCGAGCGCGCGCTCTGGTGTGAGGAGATCAGGGTCGCCTGTGCCGCGGCAACATCGGGCCGGCGGGTCAGCAATTGCGAAGGAATGCCTGCTGCCACCACAGGCGCGTGGACGCTGCCCGTGCCGCCGCCCTTGACGCTGACCAGTGCAGGCGGCTTGCCGACCAGCAGGGCGATGGCGGCCCTGTTCTCCGCGATGCTCAGTTCCAGCGGTGGGATGCTGGCGCGCTGCTGGTCGAGCAGGCTCTGCTGCTGGGCTACGGCCAGCGAAGTGGTGGTGCCTGCCTTCAACTGGTTGTTGAGAATGGTGAGGATGCGGCCGGCGCTGGTGGCGTTGTCGTGGGCGATGCCGAGGCGATCCTGCGCCGCGAGAATGCCGAAATAGGCATTGGCGACGCTGGCGATGGTGGTGAGTTCGACGGTGTCGCGGTCATATTGCGTTGCCGCCAAAGTCGATTTGGCGCTCGCCAGCGCCTGGCTGTTCTTGCCCCAGAAGTCGATCTCGTAGCTCGCGCTCGCCGAAAGGGAATAGGTCGCCCGTCCCTGGCCGACATGCCCGGTGAGCGAGGCCGAGCGGGCACGCTGGGCTGAGGCATCGCCGTTGATCTGTGGATAGAGGGGCGCGCCGGCTGCCGTGATGCCCGCCTGGGCCTGTTCGACATTGGCGATGGCAGTGGCGATGTCGAGATTGTCGATGCGCGCTTCCTCGACCAAGGCCGTCAGCTCAGGGGAGCGGAAGCTGCGCCACCAATCGGCACGCAAGAGCGGAGCCGGTTTGTCCTTCGGAGCCTGCTGGTAGGCCGGTGGCACCGCGACCGTGATGTCCAGCGGTTTGACCTGGGCGCATCCGGCCAAGAGAGCGAAGACAGGCGCCAGGACCGCCAGGGGCCTGATGAAGGACCGGGATACGCACGTTTGCCGCCAAACTGACTTCACGATAGGGCCTTCTGTACGGGTGACGTCGCAACGACCCTACGAAAAGAAATCGGTGCTCGCTCGCGAATGCAAGAGCGGACCTGCAGGCGCGGATGCGAGTTGCCTTTGCGACAATTCCGGAACCCCCGCCTGCCATATCCATTAAGGTTGTGGCAAGGATATGATGGCTCGACCACAATTGAAGCCTCAAGCCAGGCCGGAAGACGCCGTAATCTCTCACTAACATTTATGATCGAATTGTGTTTCCGGCACACGCGCCGGTTGGTAAAGTTTTGTTAAGGGAATATTTTTTGCCGGCAAGGCAATTGGTTATCTTCTCACTGGTTAATGCGATCTTTCTATCTGATTTCACAGGGAAAATCGTTTAATACGGCGGCCAGCGGGGGAGGGTGGTCGCACAAAGTGGTACTGCGAATTTGGGCGACGGGGCTTTCATTTTGCCACGCATTGGGCTATCGCCTGTTTACGGTTTGGAAACTCTGCCGCATTTTGGACATATTGTCCGGGCGTTCTTGTGGCAGAGATCCGAAAGGATTTCCGAATCTGGGCACGTGGTGAAGGACGGCCTCGTGCTCCGAAATGAAACAGCAGGATGCGATTGCCTGCGCCCCGCCATGTCGTGAATTCCACGGCATCGCCGCGCGCAGACCCCAGTCGGGTCGCTGCCGATGAAAAGGAATCTGAGATGGCGGAAGACCTCTCGGCTGTTCAAGATCTCGTCGAGTTGCGTATTTCCGACACCTCTTCCGACTTCCGGAATATCCGGGCGGTTGCTCCCGCCACCAAGCTTGCCCTTGCCGTTCTTGGCTGTGCCGCCCTGGCGAGCTGCGCCTCCAACAATTACTCCCACAACGTGAAGGCTGCGCCGCAGGTTGCCGAGGCCGCCCCTGTCATGGCTCCGCCCGTTGGCGCGCCAGCGGTCGCAACTCCGCCGGTTCGCGGCAAGAACGGCACCGACAAGCCTTATATTGTCGGCGGCAAGCGCTATGTCCCGGCGATTGGCGATTCCAAGTATACCGCTGTGGGCCTGGCTTCCTGGTATGGCGCCGGCTTCCATGGCCGCAAGACGGCCGACGGCGAGCGTTTCGACATGATGGGGCTCACCGCCGCCCACAAGACCATGCCGCTGCCGAGCTATGCACGCGTCACCAATATGAGCAACGGCACCTCGATCGTGGTGCGCGTCAACGACCGCGGCCCCTATGTTCACGGCCGCCTCATCGATCTGTCGAGCCGCGCTGCCGATCTTCTGCAGTTCAAGGGCTCTGGCGTCGGCAAGGTGAAGATCGAATATGTCGGCCGCGCGCCTGAAACGGGCGGTGACACGAAGATGCTGCTGGCTACCCTACGGACGGACGGCACGCCGGCCCCGATGCCTGGCGCTGCAGCGAACACGATGATCGCCGACGCGACGCCGCAGGCCGTCCCGACGGTAAGCGAGAATCCATCGCCGATCGTAAGGCCGGTGGAGGTGCCCCCGATGGTGGCCCAGGCCGAGCCCGCCGTGGTGACGCCGGCACCAGCGCCGGTTCCGGAAGCTGTTGCCAGCCTGAACATGGCCTTCACGCCGCTGCCGCCAACGCGTCCGCGCAGTTCCGACGGGATCCTGGGCAAGACGGTGACGCCACCTTCCATGGGTTCGGTCGGCCAGGTCAATCTGGCCAGGGCTAAGGTTCCGCTGCCGCCGATCCAGCCTTCGATGGCCGTCGAGCCGTCGGCCACGGCTTTCGCATCGCCGGCCCCGGCCGCACTGCCGACCGTGATACCCACACCGCCGGTTGCGGCCTCGATGGGGCAATGAGCTTCGGTTCACTGAGATTTTGAACGAGGAAACGCCCGCAATAATTTGTGGGCGTTTTGCTTTTTGCAAATGGCGGCCGAAGACCGCCAGTCCGTCAGTCCCCTTTTGCAAGCGGGAGTTCGTGGCGCGATCCCCATTCGGCCCAGGAGCCGTCATAGATGGCTTCCACTGGCTTGCCGGCCGTCTCGAAGGCCAATGCAAGGACGGCTGCCGTAACGCCGGAGCCGCAGCTTGTGATTACTGGCTTCGAAAGATCAACCCGCGCGGCCCTCAGGGCTGCCAGGATCTTTTCTGGTGGCGCCAGACGCCCATTCTCCACCACCTCGGTGAAAGGCAGGTTCCGGGCACCCGGCATGTGGCCGGCGCGAACGCCTGGGCGCGGCTCGGGCGCATCGCCCCGGAAGCGATCGGCCGAGCGGGCATCCACAATCTCGGCCGTCTGCCCGGCGAGGGCGGCCTGCACGTCCACGGCACTCTTCACCTGCCGGTGATCAAGCGCGGCCCTGAAGCGGGCAGGGGTCTTATGCGGAATACTGCTCTCCGTTGGGCGTTTTTCGGCCAGCCAGGCCGGGAAGCCACCATCGAGGACGTAGACATTGCGAGCGCCGAAAACCCGGAATGTCCACCAAACGCGCGGCGCGGAGAACAGGCCGGCACCGTCATAGACGACAATATGCTGCGTCTCGCCGATGCCCAGCGCGCCTACGGCTTCGGCAAACGCGAGCTCGGTGGGCAGCATGTGGGGAAGGCCGCTCGAGACATCCGCGATCTTGTCGATGTCGAAGAACACGGCGCCGGGAACATGGGCCGTCTTGTACTCCTCATAGGCATTCCGGTTGGCCGCGGGCAGGTACCAGGACGCATCGACGATGGCGAGGGTGGGGTCGCCCAGGCGGGCAGCGAGCCATTCTGTGGAGACAAGGTGGGGCGAGGATGTCATGGGGCAGGAAACCTTCTTGCGTGGTTCCTACCATCTAGGGCTTTTGGCGCCACCTGCACAGGGGAGGGGCAGAGGGTGCCAAGTTCAAGTTGGCATATATCGGTACACAGCCTCAGGCTGTGACATCCTTGACCAGGTAGCAGCTGATGATCTTCAGGCTGCCGTCCTCCTGGCGCACAAGCGTGTAGATGGCGCGCCAACTGTCGCCGTCAGGCCCGACGATCGCGACCGACTGCACGAACTTGCCGTCCATCTGCTTCAACTCGCCGAAACTGAAACGCCGGGCGCGGTAGATAGGCTGGTAGCCATTGCGCACCATGGCCATGAAGGCATCGGACGAGGGGAAATAGAGCTTAAGGCTAGGCGCGGCAAAGGAATAGGCGGTCTCCCCGTCATCGCGCAGGAAAGCCTGGATCTGATCGCTGATGATGGTGTGGATCGTGCCCTCGTCATCATCGACGAGGATCAGTGCCGTTGGCCAGCCGGATCTCGTGGGGGCGAGCGGAGCGGCCATCGCAGGCGTCAAGGCGAGAAAGAAAAGGACAGCGGCAGCGGGACGTACACGCATGGCGAGATCTCCTTCGCCATGCTACGCGCTTCCGGCCCCGCCGGATCATCCCCGGTGATCACGGATACGTGATCGCCAGGGCAAAGCGCCATTAAGCATAAACGCTGCTTTACTCTAACTCTTTGGTTCGACGCGTCTTTGCGATTCTTGACGATGCCGTCAACTCGCAAAACGCTTTGGTCTTTCACTCGCCGGCGGCGGCCTTGTCGAGGAACCAGTGGATCGGCCCGGCCGCAGTCACATGGGCGGAGGGCAGGTCGGCTCCCGAGAATACTTTATCCAAGATCGGCTTCTTGTCCGCACCCGCGGCAAGGAAGGCAACCGCCCTGCTGGAGGCGATGGCCGGGAAGGTCAGCGTTACGCGTGGCACGAAGGGATCGAGGCCGGGCTCGGAGGACACGACCCAACGGTCGCGCACGGCGAGCGAAGGCTTGCCCGGGAAAAGCGAGGCCGTATGGCCATCGGAGCCGACTCCCAGCAGCATGATGTCGAAGAGCGGTCGCTCAGGACCTAGCGTGTCGGCGCCATAGAAGCGCTTCAACTCGGCCTCATAAGCCACCGCCGCGTCGTCCGGCGTGGTTGGGGAGGCGGCGATGACGTGGATGTTCTCCGGTGGCGCGGGCACATGATTGAGCAAGGCCGTCTCGACCATCAGCGTGTTGCGCCTGGCATCGTCGGCGGGAACGATACGCTCATCACCCCAGAACCAATGGATGCGGCTGAAATCGAGGCCGGACCGCCAGGGATCGCGCGTCAGGCGCTCATAGAGGCGCTTGGGGGTGGAGCCACCGGACAGAGCGACTGCCAGCGGTCCGGAGCGGCTGGCAAGCTCGGCCACGAACCAGTCTGCCGCACGGTCGGCGAGCGCATCGGCATCGGCGGAAACATCGAGGATACGTTCTGTGCTCATGCGATGGGCCTCCAACTGCGTCCGTCACGTGCGAGCATGATGTCGGAAGTGGCAGGGCCCTCGGAGCCGGCCGCATAGGTGGAAAGGCCTCGCTCGCCGGCGATGCCCCAGGCATCGAGGAAGGGCTGCACGGCGCTCCAGCCGGCTTCCACGCCGTCGGCGCGCTGGAACAGCATGGCATCGCCGATCATGCAGTCATAGATCAGCGTCTCATAGCCGGTGCTGGCCGCCGCCTCGAAATAGTCCTTGTACTTGAACTCCATGCCGACGCCTGCGAGGTCCATCTTTGGGCCTGGCACCTTGGCGTTGAAATGCAGCGTGATGCCCTCGTCCGGCTGGATGTCGAGCACCAACGTGTTCGGCCCCATGCCTGAGAGGGAGGTATCGCGGAACATGGCGATCGGCGCATCCTTGAACTGGATGGCGATCTCCGTCTTACGCTTGGCGAGCGCCTTGCCGGTGCGCAGATAGAAGGGCACGCCGGCCCACCGCCAATTGTCGATGGCGAATTTGATCGCCGTATAGGTCGGCGTAACGCTCTTGGGATTGACATCCTGGGAGGCGCGGTAGGCGGTTACGGCCTGGTCCTTGACGATGCCCGGCCCGTATTGGGCGCGTACCGAGTTCAGGATCGCCTGCTCGGGCGTGTATTGCGTGATGGCGGCAAGCGCCTCGGCCTTCTCGGAACGCACGGAATGGGCGGCGTAGCGCGCCGGTGGTTCCATGGCGATCAGCGACAGAAGCTGGCACAAATGGTTCGGCACCATGTCGCGGAGCGCGCCGGTCTGGTCGTAGAAGGCGCCGCGCCGCTCCACCGTCACTGTCTCGGCCACGCTGATCTGCACATGGTCGATGTGGTCGCGGTTCCAGATCGGCTCGAACAGGCCGTTGGCAAAGCGCAGGATCATGATGTTCTGGACGGTTTCCTTGCCCAGGTAATGATCCATCCGGTAGATCTGGTCTTCCGTCAGCACGCTGAGAAGCTGGCGATTGAGAGCCTGCGCCGAGGCAAGGTCGGTGCCGAAGGGCTTTTCGACGATGACGCGCCGCCAGGGCCCGCCTTCCTCTTCCTGGCTGAGACCGACCTCATGCAGAAGACGGGTGATCGGCGCAAAGCCGTTGGGTGGGGTCGCCAGGTAGAACAGGCGGTTGCCGCCGGTATTACGGCCAGCCTCGACCTTTTCGAGGTGCTTGGCGAGGCCCTTGAAGCTGTCGGGTTCGTCGACCTGCGCCACCACCGACGTGACGCAGCCAAACAGCTTGTCGGCGACGGCCTGGTCTACGGGGCGCGTTGCAAATTGCTTGAGCCCATCCACCAGCATCTGCCTGAAGCTATCGCCTTCCATCTGGCGGCGGACGACACCGACAATACAGAAGTTTTCCGGCAGCAAGCCGGTTGCAGCCAGATTGTAGAGTGCTGGCACGAGCAGGCGCTTTGTCAGGTCACCATTGGCGCCAAACACAACGAAGCAGCACGGGCCAGCCGCGCCGCCCTTGTTGATTTGATAGGCGTTCATTTCTCAGGCCTTGGGTTCCACTGCTTTAGGCTCGACATGGCCGCCGAAGCCCTTGCGCATGGCGGAGAGGATCTTCTCCGCGTAGGTGTGCTCCTGGCGGGAGCGGAAGCGGGTGTAGAGCGCGGCCGTGAGCACCTCGGCTGGCACGGCCTGGTCGATCGCAGCCTCGATCGTCCAGCGTCCCTCGCCGGAATCCTCCACGAAGCCGGAATATTCGGTGAGCTCGGCGTCAGCGGCCATGGCCGAAGCGGTAAGGTCGAGCAGCCAGGAGGTGACCACCGAGCCGCGGCGCCACACTTCGGCGATATCGGCCATCTTGAAGTCGAAGCTTTCGCCCTCGGCTTTTCCCTCGGCGTTAGCGGAGCGAAGGATGTCGAAGCCCTCGGCATAGGCCTGCATCAGGCCATACTCAATGCCATTGTGGATCATCTTGACGAAGTGGCCGGCGCCGGGTGGGCCGGCATGGATGTAGCCCTGCTCGGCGCGGGGATCATGGCCTTCGCGATTGGGCGTGCGCGGCACGTCGCCCATGCCGGGGGCGAGGGTGGCGAAGATCGGGTCAAGGCGGGTGACGGTCTCAGCCTTGCCGCCAATCATCATGCAGTAGCCGCGCTCCAGGCCCCACACGCCGCCGGACGTGCCGACATCAACATAGTCGAGGCCCTTGGTGGCCAGGCTCTTGGCGCGGCGTACATCGTCCTTCCAGTTCGTGTTGCCGCCATCGATGATGACGTCGCCAGGCGACATCAGCCCCGCAAGGGTGTTGATCGTGCCCTCGGTGATGGCGCCGGCCGGCAGCATCACCCAGATGGCGCGCGGCGCGGTGAGTTTGCTGACGAGGTCGGCAAGGTCGGCGGCGCCCACGGAACCATCGGCGGCGAGGGCTTGGACGGCCTGCGGCGCCCGGTCATAGACGACCGTGCCGTGGCCATTCTTCATTAGGCGGCGTGCAATGTTGCCGCCCATACGCCCAAGGCCGATAATTCCCAATTGCATCGCCTGATCTCCTCTCGCCGCTCCACAGCAGCTGGTTGGCAGCTACGTGCTTAGCACCCTTTTCGACACTCGCAAGCTCATGTATTCAACACCGCGTGAGGATGACACGGCTATGACGTTTCGTTTTTGCATGGCTGATTGTGATTGGTGGCTTGACCCACCCGCGCGAGGCGCCTAGAGACACCGCACTCGCGGGTGCATCCACCCGGTTGGTGAGAGCTCGTAGCTCAGTCGGTAGAGCACGTGACTTTTAATCATGGGGTCATGGGTTCGAATCCCATCGAGCTCACCACACAAATATCAAGATCAGTCCCGTGATATTCTACCCATGCGCCCCGCATTCGAGCGCAATCGCGGTGCCGATGGCCAGGATCGTCTTGTACGTCTTCTCAATCGGGTCGATCAGCGTGCGCGTCAGCGCGGCGTAGTTCGACGGCGCGTCGCCTGGATAGGTGAAGGGTTCGGTAAGCGCGTAGCCTTCCATGTTCAGGGCATTCACCGGGTAGGCGTCGCGCAGCAGCGCCACGGCTTCCGAGATGCGCAGGCTGAAGATCAGCTCCATGATGTCTTCGCGCGAGATGTCGTTGCGGGTCGAGAATTTCGGCACGCGGGCGGCCATCAGGATGATGTGCTGCAAGAGAGCCAGGCGCACCGCCTGGAGCATGTCGAGGCGTTCGCGGTTGTCCGAGATCGACTTGCCGAGTTCGAGGCCGGCGAGGTCGAGCACGCGGTGCAGGGTGATGGCATCGAGGCGCAGCTTCACCGCCAGCTCGTTGAGCGAGGCGGCGCGGTCGTCCTCCTCCAGCAATTGCGTGATGAACAGGCAGGGCTCGGCCAGATGCGGCTCGGCCCCGGCATAAGGCCGCGTCGACCAGAAGGCGCGGTCGAACAAAGTGGAGAAGGCAGCCAGCGCCTTGATCGAGGAGCGACGCTTCATATGCACGACATGCGAGGTAAGCCGGCGCAGGCGGTCCGACTTGGCGAAGGTTTCGATGAAGCGATCCTCGTCGCCACGCAACGCCGTGCCGAAGCCGGCGATCACCGTGGACGGATGGCCGAGCTGCTGCAGGATGGCGTTGTGCGGGATGGCGCGAATGCGGCGTACCTGATGCACCTCGCCGCCCGAGACATCGAACTGGCGTCGCGACTTGCGCGATCCCGTCTCGTTCAGCAGGCCCTGGGCGAAGGAACCGAGCGCCATGTGATATGAGTGATCGTCGAGCAGCTTGCTATGAAAAGCGGCAAGTCGGCGGAAGAAGTCGAAGGAGAAGGTGGTGTTCGAATAGAAAGGGTCGTTGGCCGATTGGTCGCGCCAGGCGACCTCCGCTTCCAGCAGCCGGGTGATGCAGGCGAGCGCCAGTTCCGGCGTCTCGAAATAGGTGAAGCCGTCGCCGCCCTGGAAGCTGATCTCATGCTTGAGCGCGATGCCGCGGCTTTCGAATTCGCGCCGTGCCCACGGGCTCATCACATAGAAGGCGCGATCCTCGAAATGGCCCTGGTGGGCGCCTCGGCCGGCGGACTCGCCATGGGTGTCGAAGATCAGTACCTCGACATCGGTGAGCTTGTTGCGCTCGCAGGCGCGGGCAAGCTGGCCATGCAGGCGCTCGATGGCCAGCGCCGCCGTGATCTGGCCCATGAAGCGGCCGGAATCCGAAAAGCCCGTCTGGATCGCCAGCCTTCCGCGCCGGCGCACCGCCTTGCGGTATTCCTCTATTCCGAAGAGCACGTCGAAGAAGCGAGCGGCGCTTTCGAGCGCGGTCGGCGTCTCGAACAAGGGCGAAACGTCGAGCTTGTCGTCCACGCCGAACAGGCGGGAGAAGTATACGGCCGCCATCACTGTGGCCGGCGCCTCGCATTCGGCGATCAGCAGGCGGATGGTGGAATCGCGGTCGACATGCTTGAGGATTTGCGCCGCCAGCACGAACTGGCGCAGCGCCGTCTTCTGCTCGATGTCGACGGAGCCGAAATTCACCGAAACCGGCTGCGCCTCGCGGATGAACGTCGCCAGGCGCTCGAGCATTGAACGGCTGGAAATGCTTTCCTCGGCCTCGATGTCGAGATGCTGGCGAATAGCGTTATGGAGCTGCGTCGAATTTATACGCATGTGGACTTCGCCGACGCTGAAGCCGAGCGTCAGCATCTCGCTGCGCAGGGCGACGAGGTCGAGCGCCACTTCCTGTGGGGCATCGGCGATGGCGATGTCGATCAGGGCGATATAGGGCCGCACGCTGGTGGCGGCGTCCGGATGCGGGGCCGTCAGCATGTCGGCGGCCTCCTTGAGCGCCGGCCGGTCGAGCGGATCCTTGCGGAAAGCATCCAGGATGGCGGCGTTCCAGGCGCGGGTGCGCTCGATGCGGGCGGTCAGCTCGCCGAGACGCTGGGCGGTGGGCGTCTCGGCTTCGACCTTGGCGGCGATCCTGGCGATCTCGCCGAGATAGCGGTTGATCTGGTGATCCTTCTCGACGAGGCGGAAGCGAAACGTGTCGATCCAGCGGATATCCGTGCGCCCGTCGAGGTCATAGCCGATCCAGGTGCCGAGGCCGGCGTAACCCACCGCGACCGAGCGCCAATCGGACGAGCGGCGCTCGCGCAGCACGTCGGCGGCGGCGCGGGCGAATTCGGCGATTGCGGTCTTGGCCGCATCGAGAGCCGACAGGGCGGCGGCGTGCTCGACGGCGAGGGTGATCGGGCTGTCCGGCGCCATCAAGGCGTTGGGAAGCGACACTTCTTCGCCGCCGGCCATGCGCGCGAGCTTGTTGCGGTTCACGCTCGACAGCAGAAAGGTGGGATGGCCTGTGAAGACGATGCCGAGCTGGGTGCGGGCGAGGGGCGTTGCGCCGGAAAAGCCGCGGCGACCATCGGCAAGCAGGCGCTCGACCACGCGGCGCAGCGAGGCGCGGTTCCCGGCCATGTCCACGGGGCCGACATAGTCGTGCAAAGCCTTGGCACGGGCCGCGAAGGTCTCCTGACCCAGCCGCAGCGCGAGGGCATCGAGATCTGCCCTGGTGATGCGGCCGGCTTCCAGATCGCGAGACAGTTCGAAGGCGAGCTGAGCCACCGGATTGTAGCGGGGCTCGTCGACGAGGCGGCCACGTGAACTGTCGAGCTTGGCACGGCAGAGCGCTTCGAGTTCGGCAGCCCGGTCGACGCCATGGTCCGGCAAAGTGGAATCCATCCGTTTTACTCGTTTGTAGGGTTCTTCTTCAGGTCGTGCTTAGACCAGCGATGGCTCTGTATCGAGCAATTTTCGTGCCGCTTGTTGTCGCTGCAGGTGGGTAATCTGTCTCAGCGGCGACGCAGCACTTTGTATTTCAACCCTTGCGCGTTCAGGCCGGCCCCCGACCGAGAGCCACCAGAACGAAATCGAGAAAGGCTCGTACCTTGGCCGGTGCATGATGACGGGACGGGTAGAGGGCATAGAGCGGATAGACCTCATCCGGCCAATCGGGAAAGAGATCCACCAGGCGACCGTCATTGACGAAGGATTGCGTGCCCAGGCCCAGGATCTGCGCGATGCCGGCGCCGGAAACGCAGGCGGTGAGCAACGTGCCGGCATCGGACAGCAACAGGCGGCCCCTGGCGTTGACCGGCAGCACTTCCTTCCCTCGGCGAAATTCCCATTCGAAAGGACGGCCGGTGACGGGATCCCGATAGAGTATACACTCGTGGTCCTCGGTTTCGAGCGGATGTTTCGGCCTGCCGGCCTTCGCCAGATAGGCGGGTGAGGCGACCGTTACGATCCGTGTTTCCAGCAATTTGCGCGCAACGACCGAAGATACCGAGAGTTCGCCGAAGCGCACGGCGACATCGACGCCGTCGGCCACGAGATCATCGGCCTGGCCCCGCGTGACCACGTCGAGCTCGATCTCTGGATAGGTATCGAGGAACGCGTGGTAGTGCTGCGCCAATAGAAGCCTGGAGAAATAGGGGTCGATATTGACGCGCAGCCGACCGCGGACAGCGTGGGCGGCCCCGGCCACAAGGCTCGCCGCTTCCTCCATATCCGCCAGCAAAGGGATGACTCGCTCGTAGAATTGCCGCCCCTCGTCGGTGAGGGAAACCGAACGTGTGGTGCGATCGAGGAGACGCACGCCGAGTCTCGTCTCCAGCCGGGCGATGGCGCGGCTGACTGCCGGCTGGGTCAGGCCGAGAGCCTCTGCAGCGCGAACGAAATTTCCCGTCTCGACCACGGCCGCCAGCACGCCGACGCCATTCACTAGACGCGTATCGAAGCTCATTGATAAATCCAGATCATTGATGTCCTGACATCTATGCATTCGAGTTATGATAAGTCGAGATGCATATCCTCCTCATCCAATCGAGGAGACAGATGATGTTTGCGATCACAGGTATTTCAGGCCATGTCGGCGGCACGGCTGCGCAGGCTTTGCTCGACGCCGGCCATCCGGTCCGCGCCGTCTTGCGCGACCATGCCAAGGCGCCGGCATGGCAAGAGAGCGGAGCCGAAATCGCGCTCGCCACCTTCGATGATGCGGACGCCTTGACCGCGGCCTTCACTGGCGCCGAAGGTGTCTATGTCATGGTGCCGCCTGATTTCGATCCGGATGAGAATTTCTCCGGCGCCACGGCAACAGCTTCCGCCATCGCCGAAGCCGTAAGGCGCGCCCGGCCCGGCAAGGTCGTGGCGCTGTCTTCCATCGGCGGCCAGCACCCGCGCGACACCGGCCTGATCGGCCAGACCCATATCCTGGAGCAGGCACTGGCCGACAGCCCCGTGCCGCTGGCGATTTTGCGACCAGCCTGGTTCATGGAGAACTCGCTCTGGGACGTAGGTCCCGCGCGCGAGAGCGGCTGGATGCCGAGCTTCCTGTCACCACTCGACAGACAGGTGCCGATGATCGCCACCGCCGACATTGGCGGCGTTGTCGCAAAGACCCTGCTGGAGAGCTGGAGCGGCGGTCGGGTGATCGAGATCGAAGGGCCGAAGCGCTACAGCCAGGACGAAATCGCCATGCTGCTGGGTCAGGCTCTCGGGCGCGGGGTCGAGGCCCGGCCCGTGCCGCGCGAGCAATGGGAAGAGCTGTTCCGGAGCCAGGGTATGCAGCGGCCCCAGCCCCGCATCGAGATGCTCGACGGCTTCAATTCGGGCTGGATCGATTTCCTGCCGGGCGCCGCGGAGCACGTTATCGGGCCGACCAGCTTCGAGACCGTGCTGGCCGGGCTGGTGAAGCAGGCCGCTTGAGGATGCGCAATTGGAGTGGCGGTCCCAGACCGCCACTCTTAGAAACGAGACATCTTATAGGAACGGATGATGGCGGTCGGAGACCGCCACTCCGCGCTGGGGCGCACTTCTCGCAAGGCTCGCGATACTTCACCGCTTCGACTTCACGAAGCGCGCGAAGGCGTCGAGCGTTGCCTTGCTGACATGATGCTCGATGCCCTCCGCATCGCGCCGTGCCGTGTCGGCGTCGACGCCCAGCGCCAGCAGGAAGGCCTCGACGAGATGATGGCGCTCGCGGCTCGCCTCGGCCAGGGCCTGGCCGGCCTCAGTAAGGAAGACGCCGCGATAGGGCCGCTGCGCCACGAAACCTTCGTCGGCGAGCCGCTTCAGCATCTTGGCGACAGTGGGTTGGGCAACGCCGAGGCGGGCTGCGATATCGACCTGGCGCGCTTCGCCGCCATCCTTGATCAGGTCGGCGATCAACTCAACGTAGTCCTCAACAAGTTCGAGCCTGCGAGCCTCGCGGGCCTGCCGGAAGCTTTCGACGTGCACGACGGCATCGATCAGCCCGGCCTCTCCGATTGAAAGCGCAGCGGAACGTTTCATGCCGGCTCTCCTCGTCTCTCCGGTGTTGCCCCATGGGTATGCCTGAAACGGGCCGCTTTATCAATCCCGGCGATAAAATGCAGCCCGTGCGGTTCTCTATTGACTGCACTTTGTATTATAGCATAAGCTATACTCATTGGATGAATTCGAGAGTGGGTGACGTGCGTTGGAGGATGGCATGAGCGGCGATGTAGCCGGCGCGGTGCAGGCAAATGGCGCGGCCTGGCGGGTGCTCCCCGACAGAGAGACGCGGCCTAGCCTCGGCTCGATGAATGCCAGCGTGCCAGTGCCGAAGACCGGGCTGTGGTTGCGTCGTTTCCTCGCCTTCGTAGGGCCAGGCTATATGGTCTCGGTCGGCTATATGGATCCGGGCAACTGGGCGACCGATATCGCCGGCGGTTCCAAATTCGGCTACACGCTGCTCTCCGTGATCCTGCTGTCCAATCTGATGGCGATCGTCCTGCAGGCGCTCGCGGCCCGGCTGGGCATCGTCACGGGCCGCGATCTCGCGCAGGCCTGCCGCGACCATTATTCCCGGCCGGTCAACATCATGCTCTGGCTCGCCTGTGAGCTGGCGATCATCGCCTGCGACCTCGCCGAGGTGATAGGCACCGCCATTGCCCTCAATCTGCTGTTCGGCATTCCCCTGATCTGGGGCGCCATCATCACGGCCGTGGACGTCTTCCTGGTGCTCATGCTGATGCAGCGCGGCTTTCGTGCGTTGGAGGCTTTCGTCATTGCGCTGCTGGTGGTGATCTTCTCCTGCTTCGTCATCCAGATCGTGCTGGCGGCGCCGGCAGTGAAGGATATCGTCGGTGGCTTCCTGCCGCAGGCGTCCGTGGTCAGCAATCCGGAGGCGCTCTATCTCGCCATCGGCATCATTGGCGCGACGGTGATGCCCCATAATCTCTATCTGCACTCGTCCATCGTGCAGACGCGGGCCTATGAGCGTACCGATGAGGGCAAACGCGCCGCCATCCGCTGGGCTGTCACCGACAGCACGATTGCCCTGATGCTGGCGCTGTTCGTCAACGCCGCCATTCTCATCATGGCGGCCGCGGTGTTCTATAACAATGGCCGCACCGATGTGGAGGAGATCGGACAGGCCTACCAGCTACTGTCACCGATGCTAGGCGTCGGCATCGCCTCGACGGTCTTCGCCATCGCACTGCTTGCCTCCGGCGTGAATTCGACGGTGACGGCGACGCTGGCCGGCCAGATCGTTATGGAAGGCTTCCTCCATCTGCGCATCCCGGACTGGGCGCGCCGGCTGATCACACGCGGCCTTGCCATCCTGCCGGTGGTGGCGGTGACGGCTGTTTATGGCGACCGGGGGACCAACGACCTCCTGGTGCTCAGCCAGGTGGTGCTGTCGATGCAACTGCCCTTCGCCATCATCCCGCTGGTACGCTTCGTCTCCGACCGTCGCAAGATGGGGGTCTTCGTGACACCGACCTGGCTGACGGCGCTCTCCTGGGTGATCGCCAGCGTAATCCTGGTGCTCGACATCAAGCTGGTGCTCGATACGTTTACCGGGGCAGGGGGATAAGTCGGCCTTCGGATCGCCAGCTTCCAGGCTGCTCCTGGAACGAAAAGGTTGATAAGGAAGGCGCGACCAAAGTCGAGGGCCCGCCTTTTTCTTTCATGTGGACAATTCAAGGGCAGGCTGGAGGCCTGCAGTCCCAGGAATCAAAACCCCGCCAACACCGACTTGCCGACCGCCTTGCCGCTCTCCACGCTCGCATGCGCGGCCTTGAGATTGGCGGCGTTGATCGTGCCGAAATTCTCTTTCAGCGTGGTACGCAGTACGCCCTGGTCGACCAGCCCGGACACCCGATTCAAAAGCTCGTGCTGGGCGATCATGTCGGGCGTTTCGTAGATCGAGCGTGTGAACATCATCTCCCAATGCACACTCAGGCTCTTGCGTTTGAAGGGCGCGATGTCGAGCGTCTCGGGATCGTCGATCACGCCGAGTCTGCCCTGTGGCCTGAGGATCTCGACGATGGCAGGCAGGTTCTGCTGCGTGGAGGTAAGGCTGGCGACATAGTCCACCTCGGGGATACCGAGAGCCTTCAAGCTCTCAGGCAGCGGCTTATGGTGGTCGATGACGTGATGGGCGCCCATTTCCTTGACCCATGCGGTCGTCTCCGGCCGCGAGGCAGTGGCGATCACGGTCAGGCCCGTCAGCTGGCGGGCGATCTGGGTGAGGATCGAGCCGACGCCACCGGCGCCGTTGATGATCAGCAGCGTACCCTTGTAAGTCGTGTCCCCTGGCGGAACGCCGAGGCGGTCGAACAGCAATTCCCAGGCAGTCACGGTCGTTAGCGGCAAGGCAGCCGCCTGTTCGAAGGAAAGGGAAGCCGGCTTGCGGCCGACAAGGCGCTCGTCCACGGCCTGCAATTCGGCATTGCTGCCGGGGCGGTTCAGCGTGCCGGCATAGAAGACCTCGTCGCCGACCTTGAACAAATTGACGTCCGGCCCGACCGCTTCCACCACGCCCGCGGCATCCCAGCCGATAACGCGCGCCTGCCCATCGGCGGGCTTCGCGCCGGCGCGCACTTTTACGTCGACCGGGTTGACCGAGATTGCCTTGATGCGCACCAGGAGATCCCGCGGACGGGGCAAGGGGGCGGGAATGTCGAGATCGACCAGAGAGTCGACCGCCGTAATCGGCAGTGAGCTGTAATATCCGATGGCTTTCATAAGGCTTCTCCAGATCTCACAATGCTGCTCCAAAATGCTCCTCTCGGAATGCATTCGGGTTGCAATGCCGAAACCCTGCCGCCTTGAATGCCAGAAGGAAGGCGAATAGTTCTTATTCCAGTCAGAAGATTTGTGATTGGATGCGCCATGGCCTTGCCGGATATCGAAATCGATCTGCTGCGCGCCTTCGTGGCCGTCGCCGAGACCGGCAGCATGACCGGCGGAGCCGAGATCGTCGGGCGGACGCAATCGGCGGTCAGCCAGAAAATCATTCGATTGGAAGACCTTATAGGCAGACGCGTATTCGAACGTTCAAGTCGTTCGCTCTCGCTGACTGATGCTGGCGAACGTCTGCTCGCCGCAGCCCGGCGCATGATCGAGTTCAATGACGAGACGATGCGGCAATTCATTTCGCCCATGGTCAGCGGGCAGCTTCGTCTCGGCGTGAGCGAGGATTTCATTCCCCAGCAATTGCCACGTCTCCTGGCGCGCTTCGCGCGGAGCTATCCCGATGTCACGCTGGAACTGACGACGGGGATGAACTGCGACTTCCCGGCGCTGCTCGACAAGGGCGAGCTCGACCTTGCCTTTGCCAAGAAAGACGGTGCCATGCAGCGAGGTCGGACCATCTGGCGTGAGTCGCTGGAATGGATCGCCGCCGAAAGCTTCGAAGTCCCTGCCGACAAGCCGGTGCCGCTGGTGTTGCTGCCTCATCCTTGCAGTTATCGCGGCCTTGCTCTCGATACGCTGAAGGCCGCCGGCCTTTCCAGCACGATTTCCTGTACGGCGAGCAGCCTCACGGGCGTACAGGCAGCGGTGGCGGGCGGCCTTGGCATCACGCTGCTGGGTCGTTCCTTCCTGCAGCCGGGAGTCAGAGTGTTCGCGCCTAGCGCTGGGTGGCCGCCGTTGCCGATGACCGAGATCGTCCTACTTGGCGAGGAACGCGCACAGGATCATCTCGCCAAAGCGCTGGTGTCGTTCCTGACTGAGAGCTTGACGCGCTCAACGCTGCAGATAGCGGCGTGAAGCCGGTAGCGCGGACAGCCTGTCCGCTCCTGGAAACGACACGATCCGTGATGAGGGACGAGCGGACGGGATGTCCGCGCTCCGGGACTCAGTTCGTATGCGCCAGCGCGAGCCTTGCGATGCGGTCGGCCGTGTTGTCCTGTGATCCGGCCTTGGCGGCTGCTTCGTAGAGGGTCTTGGCCTGGGCCGGATCAGCCTTGGAGGGATCCTTCACGATCGATGGATCATAGGTCTCCGCCAGTGCGAACAGGGCGCGCGGATCGCTGCCGTTCCTGTAGGAATCGAGCGCCTGACGCGCGCCATCGATATCGCCCATCATCGTCATCTCACGGGCCGACTGCACGGCCTCGTCCACCTCATCGAGGGTGATGGCGACCGTGCTCACGCTCCGCGTCGCCGCAGGCGGGGTGGGATCCGGCAGCGACATCGGGGCGATTGCGCTCGGCGGCGGCGTTGGGACGGAAGCAACCTGCTTTGAGGGAGCCGAGGCAGGCTGTGTCATCGGGAGCGACGCATCAATCTTGCTATCCGCCCCGGGTGGCTTGGCTGCCGCCGTTGCCACGGCGACCTTGCTCTCCGCAGGCGCGGGCGGAGCGACAAGAGCACTCAGGGCTTGCAGTTCCTGCGGGTTCGACCAGACGTAACTGCCGACCCCGGCGATGCCGAGCGCGAGTGCAACCGAAGCGACAAGGGCCGCCGGGATTTTGAACGTGCCGCGACTGCCGAAACGGCCGCGCTTGTTGGCGTTCACGGCGGCAGGCCTCGCCGGCGTGGCAACACCAAAACGCGTAGTCGGCTTGCCGACGGCTGCCGGAGCTGGCAGATCCACGGCCTTGTCTTCTTTTACCACCGGCAGCTTAGGCTCGACAGGCGCGGCCTTGCCGGCATCCGACGCCCTGGCGAGCAGGTCGAGATCCTGGGGCGGCGCAGCAGCGGCGCTTGTCGTCGACATGCGCGGACGCTCACGCAGCGGGGGCTGGCGGAATTCGAGGTCATCGGCGCCGCTCTGGCTGAGCGGTTCACGCAAGGGCGTGTCCAATGATGCGGCCTTCGGCATCTTGGGCAGCTCGGCTGGAGCCGCCTTGTCCAGTTCGGGCGCAATCTCGATGAAAAGCGCTTCGCCGAAATCGAGGCCGCTGTCCCCTGAAGCCGATTGCGGCCTGGGTTCGGCCACGGGATCTGCGGCGGGCGGGGAGATCACTGGCAGCTCGGCCTCGAGGCTCTCGGCAGCGGCTACATGGGTGTCCTCAGCCGCCTTGGCGACAGGCTCCTCGATCGTTTCAACAGCAGGTTCGGGCGTCTCGATGGCAGTGGGCTTGGGCGCGCTTGTCTCCGAGACCTTCTGTGGGGAGGCTATGGCAACCAGCCGGCTGAGCGCCGCGGATTCCTGGGCTGGCTTCGGCTGGGGCGCGACAGGTATCACGGCAACAGGGGCCGTTTCCGAGACCGCTGGCGCATCATTTGCCGGAGTGGGAACGGCAAGACGTGTATCGCGCGCAGGGGCGGGGGAGGCAGAACGAGGTGGCAGCGACGCCGAAGGAGCAGCGGCCGACTTCTCCTTCGAAGCCTGGGCGGCCAAGCGGGCCGCCTCCATATGACGTTGGAAAGCCTCACGAACTGCCGCCGCAAGCGCCTCGTCTTTCTTCAGGGGTTCAGCCATATCGTTTCCACCAAACGCTACCCGGGCACCCACTCACGAGCCAAAAAAACTGGTATCCCAGCCCCAGGGCCGGGAGAATAACGTCCCGGGGAGTGCCTGCGCAAACAATTTCTTTAATCATTTGTTAACGATTGTGGAGGCGGGCGCTACTTCCTTGCCCCAGGAGTTCACAAATATGGTTAAGAAGCATGCCCGGGACTTCTTTTCAACGCCCCGCTTCCCGCCAGCTATGCTTGGCGCGAAGACGAGATGTGCGCTCGCAGGCGCGGGATTTTTCATGTTGCCGCTTTACCCTATGACGCTTTTGAACGATTGCTATGCCGCCTTTCGGCCGGAGCGAAACATGACGTCCGACCGGAAGCCCTGATCTCAGGGGTGTTCAGGAGGAAAGTCCGTGTCTCTTCAAAACCAGTTGCAGCGTATCACAGCTCCCCAGATCCGGGCCCGCAAGGGTGGAGAGCCCATCGTCACCCTTACCTCCTATCACACCCATACCACGCGTATCATCGACCCCTACGTCGACTGCATTCTGGTGGGCGACAGCCTGGGCATGGTGATGCACGGCATGGAAACGACCGTGCCGGTAACGCTCGACATGATGATCCTGCAGGGCCTGGCGGTCATGCGCGGGTCCGAGCATGCGCTCGTCATCGTCGACATGCCATTCGGTTCCTATGAGGAATCCCCGCAGCAGGCGTTTCGCAATGCCGTGCGCATCCTCAAGGAGACCGGCTGCGGCGCCATCAAGCTCGAGGGCGGAGAGCGCATGGCCGAGACTATCCGCTTCCTGACAGGGCGCGGCGTACCGGTGATGGCTCATATCGGTCTCACGCCGCAATCGATCATGGCGCTCGGTTCCTTCAAGGCGCAGGGGCGCGACGAGGCCGATTGGGCGCCGATCGAGAAGGACGCCCAACTGGTTTCGGAAGCAGGCGCCTTTGCCGTCGTCATCGAGGCGGTGGCCGAGCCGCTGGCGGCCAAGATCACCATGGACGTTCCCATTCCCACCATCGGCATCGGGGCTTCGCCGGTTTGCGACGGCCAGGTGCTGGTGCTGGAAGACATGTTGGGCCTTTCCGAGCGCGTACCGAAATTCGTCAAGCGCTTCGGTTCACTCGGCGATCACATCCGCAGCGCGGTGCAGGGCTATGTCGATGCCGTCCGGGACCGCAGCTTCCCCGCGCCCGAAAACACCTACGGCATGAGGAAGAAGTAGGGGTACGGTCATCCCGTGCGCGTCGCGGCATGAAATGCTGCGGCGCAGACACGGGACCGTCCGGACAATTGGCGCCTTATCCGGACAGCGGTCCCGGATCTGCCCCACACCGCTTTGCGCTGCGGGGTGTCTGGGATGACACTACTGGAACGCCACCTCGTTGAAGCTGCGTAGCTTGCGCGAGTGGAGCTGGCGCTTGTCCGTGTCGCGTAGCAGCGCCATGGTCTCCAGCCCGATGGCAAGGTGCTGGAACACCCGCTCCCGATAAAAGGAATCCGCCATGCCCGGCAGTTTCAGCTGGCCGTGCAGCGGCTTGTCGGAAACGCAGAGCAGGGTGCCATAGGGCACGCGGAAGCGGAAACCATTGGCAGCAATGGTCGAGGATTCCATATCCAGTGCGATGGCGCGGCTCTGGATGAAGGGCAGATTCTGCACCGTGGAAGGACGCAGCTCCCAATTCCGATCGTCCACTGTTGCCACGGTGCCGGTCCGCATGACGCGCTTGAGGTCGTAGCCGGTGAGGCCGGTCACGCGGCCGACAGCCCGCTCGATGGCGATCTGGATCTCGGCCAGTGCCGGCACGGGCACCTCGCGCGGCAGGTCGGCGTCGAGCACCTGATCCTGGCGCAGATAGGCGTGGGCCAGCACATAATCGCCCAGCATCTGCGAGTTGCGCAGGCCCGCGCAATGGCCAAGCATCAGCCACGCATGCGGGCGCAGCACCGCGACATGGTCCGAGATGTTCTTGGCGTTGGATGGGCCGACGCCGATATTGATCATGGTGATGCCGGAGTCATCGGCCCGCTTGAGATGGTAGGCCGGCATCTGAGGCAGGCGAGGCGGGTGACGGCCGGGGGCTTCGGTCTGTGAGGCCTGTCCCTCGACCTCGGTGACGACATTGCCGGGCTCGACAAAGGCCGTGTAGCCCGACCCGAGCGAGCCGCCATCACCCTTGGCAAGGATGGTCTGGGCCAGTCGGACGAACTCGTCGATATAGAACTGGTAGTTCGTGAAGATCACGAAGTTCTGGAAATGCCGGGCCGAGGTGCCGGTATAGTGCTTGAGCCGCATCAGCGAGAGGTCGATACGAGGAGCCGTGAACAGCGCCAGCGGCCTGGCGCCCTCGGCCGAACGTACGTCGCTGCCATTGGCGATGCGATCATCCATAATGGTGAGATCGGGCACGTCGAAGATTTGCGGCATCACGGCAAGTCGCCCGTAATCGAGGCCGCCTTCGGCGTGATAGTCCTCGCCCAACGCGAAATGGATGGGGATGGGGGTCGCACTCTCGCCGACCTCGACCTCGGCTCCGGTGTTCTTGATGAGCAGTGCGATCTGCTCCTCAAGATAGCGGCTGAAGATGTCAGGCCGCGTCAGCGTGGTCATGTAAGTGCCGGTATCCGCGACGAAGCCGAAGGGCGTGCGGGCATCGAGCTCCGGCAAGGTGTCCGTGGCGACGCGGAGGAAAGGATAGTAGGCGCGCACGCGGTGCTGGAAATCCTTGCCTTTGGTGAAGGCGTCGAAGGCTTCTCGCAGTCGGGTGGTGCTGGATTCGTAAAGCTGCGTGATTGCCGCAACAGCCGCCTTTGCGTTGTCAAAGCGGCGGGGCTCAGTTGTCATTTCAGTTTCTAAGCCGCGAGGCGGCTCTCCCTTTTCGACCTTCTAGAGCAGCCTTCGTGACATCGCAACGACATAGGGCAGTAAATTATGAGGGCACGGTCATGCCTTCGACACGGATTGCTAGGAATTTCGCGATATTGGGCTGGGGACAGCGCCATCGCCCCGGAGAACGGCCATGAATGCCAGACGAATCCTTGCCGCCTTGCTGGCAGCGGCCGTTTTCTTCGTCGGAATCACAACGCTCCAGGCTCAGGAAACGGACAGCCAGAAGCAGGCCGAAGCGCTCCAGGCCACAGTCGATGCCATGCAGAAGGTGCTGCAGCCCGGGCCGGTCGAGGTGAAGCTTGCAGGCCGGGCGAGCCTGCAGGTGCCAACGGGCGCAGGCTTCGTGCGCCAGCCAGAGGCTGGGGCATGGGCGAAGGTGGTGGGTTATGACAAGGACGTGAACCTGCTGAACCCCGATCTGGTGGGCATCGCGATTCCGATGTCCGAGGAAAACTGGGTTGTATTTGTCAACTATCACGCCGGCACCCGCGTGGTGGACGATGGTGCGAAGGACTGGGATCCCGACGCCCTGCTGAATGCCCTCAAGGCCAGCAACGAGGCGGGCAACGCTGCAAGGCAGCAGCGGGGGGAACCGCAGACAGAGGTCCGGAGCTGGCTGGAAGCACCGAAATATGATAACGCCGCACATAAGCTGATCTGGGCAACGAGCAGTGCCGGAAAGAGCGGCGATGCCGACGAGGGGACAGCCACTGTCCACGCCTATGCATTGGGCAAGGACGGCTACTTCGAGCTCACCATGGTGTCTCCCAACACTGAGGTTGTGTCGCATTTGACCATGGCGGAGGCCCTGCTTTCAGGCCTGCGATTTGGCGATGGCCAGCAATATGGCGATGCCGTGGCTGGCGGAGAGATCAAGGAGCGCAGCATTGCCAGCCTGATTGCCACGTTGCCATCGAGTTTCATGGACAAGGCAGCCGCGTTCGCCGCCGCCTATTGGCTGTGGCTGGCGATCATCTTGCTCGTTCTGATCATTGTCCTCGTCGGCCTGCCGCGTATGCTGCGCCGCGGGGACGCCGTGTGACCAAATCGACAATCTTTCTCTAAAAAATGCCGTCATACCGCGATTTAATGCCCGCAAGTCGCCGCCAGGGCTCTGTTTGCTTGACGGAACACCCCCCGTCCTCTAGGCCCTTGGCGACAAATCGCGACATATGCGAGTAAGGGTACGAGCCGGGTCTATGACCGATATTTTCCAGGAAGTCAGCGAGGATATGCGCCGCGAGCGGGCGCAGAAACTCTGGGCGAAATATGGCAATTACGTCGTCGGTGCCGCGACCGCGATCGTGCTCGGCGTGGCTGCCTTCGTGGCCTATCAGCGCTATGAGCAGCAGCAGGCCGATGCCCAGGGCGCTCGCTTCCAGTCGGCGATCGCGCTTTCACAGGCCGGCAAGACGGCTGATGCCGCCTCGGCCCTGAGCGCCCTGGCCCGTGAGGGCAACGCCGGCTACCAGACTCTGGCGCGCTTCCGCCTTGCCGCTGAAACCGCCACCGACAAGGTCCCCGATGGCATCAAGGCGTATGACGCCATCGCGGCGGACCCTTCCGTCGAGCCCTTGCTGCAGGGACTCGCCAAGATCCGCGCCGGCTATCTGATGGTTGACACCGCCTCTTATGCCGACATCGCCGCCAAGATCGAGCCGCTCGCCGCGGCCGGCCAGCCCTGGCGCCATTCGGCCCGTGAGATACTCGGTCTCGCCGCCTGGAAGGCGAAGGACCTGACCAATGCTACGAAATGGTATCAGGCTGCGATTACCGACAAGGATGTGCCGGGTGGCCTGCGCCAGCGTGCCGACATGATGCTGCAGCTCATCGCGGCCGACCAGCCTTTCAAAGCCTCCTGAGTCATGCCGGTTTCCATCGCCATTGTCGGCCGACCCAATGTCGGCAAGTCGACGCTTTTCAACCGCCTGGTCGGTCGCAAGCTTGCGATCGTCGACGATCGGCCGGGGGTGACGCGTGACCGGCGTGAGGGCGATGCCCAGCTTGGCAATCTCAATTTCAAGGTGATCGATACCGCCGGCCTCGAAGTCGCAGACGACGCATCGCTCGCCGGTCGCATGCGGGCGCAGACCGAGGCGGCGATCGCCGAATGCGATCTCATCCTCTTCATGTTCGATGCACGCATCGGCGTGACGCCGGCGGACGAACACTTCGCCGAAGTCGCCCGTCGGTCGGGCAAGCCGGTTATTCTCGTCGCCAACAAGACCGAGAGCCGCACCGGTTTCCAGGGCGCCTACGAGGCCTATGCACTTGGCCTCGGCGATCCCGTGCCGATCTCCGCCGAACATGGCGAGGGCATGGCCGATCTTGCCGAGGCGATCGTCGAGATACTGCCCGCCACGGGCTACGAGCCGGAGCCCGAAGAGGCCGAGACCGATGCCGTGGTCAGCGGCGAGGAAGGCGAGGAAGAGGCGGTGACGCTCGATGCCGGCATCGCCAGGCCGCTACGTGTCGCCATCATCGGCCGTCCGAACGCCGGCAAATCCACGCTCGTCAATGCCCTGGTCGGGCATGACCGCATGCTCACCGGGCCGGAGGCGGGCATCACCCGCGATACGATCTCGGTGGACTGGACCTGGCGCGACAAGACCATCAAGCTGTTCGACACCGCCGGCATGCGCAAGAAGGCCCGCATCGAGGACAAGCTCGAAAAGCTTTCGGTTTCCGATGGTTTGAGGGCCGTGCGCTTTGCCGAAGTCGTGGTGCTGTTGCTTGACAGCGCGACGCCCTTCGAGAAGCAGGATCTGCAGATCGCCGATCTCGTCGAGCGCGAGGGGCGGGCTCTCGTCGTCGGCCTGAACAAATGGGATTTGGTCGAGAATCGCAACAAGGCGCTGACCGATGCCCGCGAGATGTTCGAGCGTCTGCTGCCGCAATTGCGCGGCGCGCCGATCGTGACGCTTTCGGGCCTGTCGGAACAGGGGCTCGACCGCCTGATGGAGGGCTGCTTTCGCGCCTACACCACGTGGAATCGCCGCGTGCCCACCGCCAAGCTCAATCGCTGGCTCGGCGGCGTGCTCGAACACCATCCGCCGCCGGCCGTCTCTGGCCGCCGCATCAAGATCCGCTACATGACGCAGGTCAAGACGCGCCCGCCGCATTTCGCCGTGTTCGGCAACCAGCTCGACGCCTTGCCCGACAGTTTCCAGCGCTATCTGATTAATGGCCTTCGCGAGACCTTCGATATGCCGGGCGTACCGATCCGCCTCAGCCTGCGCTCGCCGAAGAACCCCTTCGACAGGAAATGACCTGGGAGCACGGACGCCCCCACGACACTCACTTGACTGTCGTAGGACGTCCGTGCTCCCAGGCCCTTCAACTCCACCGAGCCGGCGCGCTGCCGAGGGGTGTGGCCGGCCTGTCCCAAGCCATGTCGATGCCGTCAACGGCGAATGGCGGCCTGAGGCGCCTGGCCTCGCCCCAGAATGTCCTCTCGATGGCGGGCGCCTGATCGTCCTCTGTCTCAGGGGCAAGCAGCGACCGATCCTCGGATGGACCCGCATCGGCTAGCAACTTCGCCGTTCGCGCAAGAGAAAGGCGGCTACGCACGACCTCCCTGTTCGTGAGGCGCTGGGTGATGCCGCGAATGGCGGCGGCGGCCATCAGATAGCCCGTTGCATGGTCGAGGGCCTGAGCGGGCAGGGGAACGGGCCTGTCCGCCTGCTTCCACGCCATCCCGGCATCGGCAATGCCGCTGCTCATCTGGACCAGGCTGTCGAAGCCTCGGCGCTCACGCCAGGGGCCGGACCAGCCATAGGCATCGAGGCTGACGTCGATCAGGCCCGGCGAGAGCGACTGGCGCCGGGCCTCGTCATAGCCGAGTGCCGCCAGCGCGTCGGCCCGGTAGCCGTGGACCAGGATATCGGCGCCGGACAGCAATTCCTCGAAGGTGGCACGGTCCTGCGGCCGCATCAGGTCGAGACGAGCGCAACGTTTGCCGAGCGTGACTTCCGGCACGACCGCCGGCTCATCCCAATCCGGTGGATCGATACGCAAGACCTCGGCACCGAAGCCAGCGAGGAAACGCGTCGCAACCGGACCCGCCAGCACACGGGTGAGATCAAGCACGCGCAGCCCCTTCAGAGGGCGGCCGGGTTCGGGCTGCCAGTCGAACTCACTCCCTCGCAGGCAGGTGTCACGCAGCACCAGCGGCTCGCCTGCGACAGCGCTGCCTTGTTCGTGTTCCTGCCATTGCAGGAGCGAGCGCATCTCGGCGGCGCATCCGCCGGCCGTGACGATGGCCTGTTCGAGCGTACCCTTTTCCCAGCCCCGGACAGCCGCCGCCATGGTGTCCTTGTCGCCATGTTCCCCAAGAACGCGCTGGGCGGCCTCTCGATGGTGCGGGGCATTGGTATGAAGGCGAATCCAGCCATCCTTCGCCTCGTAATCGCCGGCGATCGGATCCCAGGGGGCCGGCATCGTCCAGCCGATCGGGCGCAGCGACCACAGGATCCAGAAGGAGGCGAGGCGGCGATCTACCGTTACCGCGGGACGAGCACCTGTTGCACTCGCGCTGAGTTCGGCCAGGGCCAAGCCGCTGGCGGCAATGGCCGCGGTGGCAAAGTCGCTGACTTTGAAAGCCGATGGCAACTCGCCACGGCCAGTCACGGTTACACCATCAAGCAGCGCTTCGCTGCCGCCGACGGCCCGCCACATCTCATTGAGGAACGACTGTGCCATTCCCCAAACTAGCGCCAAACCAAATGAAGGGCAGCGCAAAGCCGTCATGGCAGACTTGCGTCAGAGGCACGGCTTGGCGCCCTGGCAAGTCAGGCCGCTTTACTCCGGCGAGCGGAAGCTGATGAATTTGGCCTCGCGCATGTCGTAGATCTGGCCGGTCTCGGTCAATTCCGGGCTGGCGAGCAGCAGGATCGAGGGGGCAATCGTGGTCGGGTGGGGCAGGGTGTTGGCGTCTTCGCCCGGCATGGCGGCCGCGCGCATATGGGTGCGCACCGGGCCTGGCGAGAAGAGATTGGCGCGGACGGCCGAGTTTACCGTCTCGGCGGCGTAGGTCGCGACGAGGCTGTTGAGAGCGGCCTTGGTGGTGGCGTAGAGGCCCCAATAGGCGGTCGATTTCCAGGCCGCGCCCGAGGTGATGAAGATGGCGCGTCCTGCATCCGATTTGCGCAGCAATGGATCGAAGGAGCGGATCAGGCGCCAGTTCGCGGTGACGTTCACCGCGAAGACATTATCCCAATCTTTGGGCTCGAGATGGCCAAGGGGCGAGATCGAGCCGAGTGCGCCAGCATTGCCGATCAGGATGTCGAGCTTGCCATAGCGCTCGAACAGCGTGTAGCCAAGCCTGTCGATACCCTCGCCATCCTTGATATCAAGCGGCACGAGACTGGCCGTGCCTCCCTTGGCGCGGATCTCATCGTCAAGGTCTTCGAGTGCGCCGACTGTGCGGGCCAGAGCAATGACATGGGCGCCGGCCTCGGCCAGCGCGACAGCAGTGGCACGACCAATGCCGCGCGAGGCTCCGGTGACGAGCGCCAGGCGGCCTTTGAGAAGATCAGACATCGAGAACTCTTTGGAAGGCCGTCAGGACCCGGGTTGGTGTCAGCTTGCTTCAGCAAGTAGCGAGAGCTGCTGCTTGGCGCCCTCGCCCACCACGTCGGTGAGGAAGGTCGGATAGTCGCCGGTGAAGCAATGGTCGGTGAATTGCGGCCGGATCGGATCGCGCTGCTCATAGCCGCACGCCTTGTAGACGCCCTTCACGGAGAGGAAGGATAGCGTATCGGCGCCCATAAATTCGCGCATGGCTTCGAGATCCATGCGGGCCGCGAGCAGGTTCTCCTTGTCCGGCGTATCGATGCCGTAATAGTCGGGATGGGTGATTGGTGGGCTGGAGATGCGGAAATGCACTTCCTTGGCGCCGGCCTCGCGCATCATGTGCACGATCTTCACCGAGGTGGTACCGCGCACGATGGAATCATCGATCAACACCACCCGCTTGCCCTCGATCACTGCGCGGTTGGCGCTGTGCTTCATGCGCACACCGAGCTCCCGGATTGATTGCGTCGGTTGAATGAAGGTACGGCCGACATAGTGGTTGCGGATGATGCCGAGTTCGTAAGGCAGGCCGGCTGCCTGGGCATAGCCGATGGCGGCGGGGACGCCGGAGTCCGGCACGGGTACCACGACATCGGCCTCGATGCCCGCCTCGGCGGCGAGCTGTGCGCCGAACGCCTTGCGCACGTCATAGACGCTGCGGCCATGGACGATGGAGTCCGGCCGGGCGAAATAGATATATTCGAAGATGCAGGGGCGCGGGGGAACGCGCGGGAACGGCTTGATCGATTCCACGCCCTTCCTGGTGATGACGACGACTTCACCATTCTCGATGTCGCGCACGAAATGAGCGCCGATGATGTCGAGGGCGCAGGTCTCGGATGCAAGGATGTAGCAGCCGTCGAGTTCGCCGAGCACCAGCGGGCGGATGCCGAGTGGATCGCGCGCGCCCACCAGCGCGTGGTTGGTGAGGCCGACAAAGGCGTAAGCACCCTCGATCTGGAAGAGGGCGTCGATGAAGCGGTCGATGAACCTCTCGCGGGTCGAGCGGGCGACGAGATGGAGGATCACCTCGCTGTCGGAGGTTGCCTGGAAGATCGAGCCCTTGGAGATCAGCTCGCGGCGCAGCGTCAGGCCATTGGTGAGGTTGCCGTTATGGGCAACGGCGAACCCACCGCCTTCAAGTTCCGCAAAGAGCGGCTGCACATTGCGCAGGATGGTACCACCCGTGGTGGAGTAACGCGTATGGCCGATGGCTTGCGAGCCGGGCAGGCGCTCGATCACGTCCCGCTTGGAGAAGGTGTCGCCGACGAGGCCGAGGCGGCGCTCCGAATTGTAGCGGGCGCCGTCGAAGGTGACGATGCCGCAGGCTTCCTGACCGCGATGCTGCAGGGCGTGCAGGCCGAGCGCCGTGATCGCCGCCGCATCGCTATGTCCGAAGATACCAAACACCCCACACTCTTCGCGCAACCGGTCGGCATCGAGATCGAGTTCGTCGGTTTCTGGGTCGGGTGCGATCCCTGGGGCCTTAGCATTCACTTGGGCTGCTCTCCAAATAGGGTGAGCGGCCCGGAAAGTGATCTCCGGCCGCTCCGTGTAAGGTTTAGATAGTATCATCGATCGGCATTTCTACCATGCAGGCGACCGTTCTGCGGGCATTAATGCAAGACATTATTGTGCGGGCTGGGCGGGGGCAGCAGGCGCCGGAGCGGCAGGCTGGGTTTGCGGCGGTGTCGCACCTGCGGCATCCGGATCCGGCTCCTGCGTCGTTGTGTCGGGGCCGATCACCTCATTGGCGCGCAATTGCTTGAGGATGACGTTCTCCGGATCGTTCGGCAGCAGTGAGAGGATCCAGTCGCGGCCGGAAACCAGTATCTGGCGGGACTTGGCGTCCTGTACCCAGACCGGCTCTGACTTTGGCGGCACGAGATAGCTGAAGAAGATAAAGGCGACGATGGCCAACAGCAGGCCGCGCCCCGCGCCGAACAGGAATCCGAAGGTGCGATCGACCGCGCCGATGCGGCTGTCGAGGATCATGTCCGAGATGCGGATCGTGATGAAGGAGGCGATCAGAAGGATGATGACGAAGATGCCGGCGCCAGTGGCGATGCGGGCGATGGTATCGTTCTTGATATAGGGCGTGACGAAGGGCAGCACGCGGGAGAACAACAGAAGCGTCGCAACGGCCGCCGCAGCCCACGCAGCGATCGCCAGGATCTCGCGCGTAAAACCACGAACCATTGCAAGAAGGGCCGAGATCAGCATGACGCCAATGACGATCAGATCAAGCAGGGTTACGGGCATTGGCAATCGATCCTGATGTGAACGAGGCGGCACGAACCTTCAGGGCGTGTCGACACACCCAGGTCCGCGCGCCCCTCTATAACGGCGCTTGCTTGCGGCGTCACCCTTTTGCTGCGGCGCAATGGGGAGTAATCACCGCTTATTGCGAGACCTTTGCGGGTTTCCGCTTCTGGTCCTCGCCGGACGCGGCAATATCCGCAACTAGTGTCGCAAGTGAGGCAACCCCATTGATGCGCATGCCGCTATCGCTGCCCGACTCATTGCCAGGCACCGGGCAGACTGCTCGCCTGAAGCCGAGCTTGGCGGCCTCCTTGAGGCGGGCACCCATATGGGGCACCGGTCGCACCGAGCCGGAGAGGGAGACTTCGCCGAAATAGACGGCATCCGCGGGCAGGGGAGCGCCGGTGAGCGAGGAGATCAGGGCGGCGGCCACGGCGAGATCGGCGGCCGGCTCCTGAATGCGCAGGCCTCCGGCGACATTGAGATAGACATCGTGCCCGCCGAGCCGTACGCCGCAATGGGCTTCCAGCACGGCCAGCACCATGGAAAGACGGCTGGAGTCCCACCCCACCACCGCGCGGCGCGGCGTGCCCAGGCTGGTGGGAGCGACCAGGGCCTGGATCTCTACCAGCAAGGGGCGCGTGCCCTCCATGCCGCCGAAAACAGCGGTGCCGGGAGAACCGAGATCGCGCTCCGATAGGAAAAGCGCGGAAGGATTGGCCACTTCCTGAAGGCCGAGACCCGTCATCTCGAACACGCCGATCTCATCCGTGGCGCCGAAACGGTTCTTGACGCCGCGCAGGATACGGAAATCGCGCCCGCCATCGCCTTCGAAGGACAGCACCGCGTCGACCATGTGCTCCACCACGCGCGGTCCGGCGATCTGGCCATCCTTGGTGACATGGCCGACGAGAATCACCGTGCTGCCCGAGCGCTTGGCATGGCGAATCAGGGCTTGCGCGGAACCGCGAACCTGCGTGACCGTGCCGGGCGCCGATTCCACCGTGTCAGTCCACATGGTCTGGATGGAATCGATGACGACGAGGCGGGGAGGAGCACCATGCTGCAGCGTGGCGAGGATATCCTCGACCGAGGTCTCGGAGGCCAATTCGACCGGCGCCTCGGCGAGGCCCAGGCGTTCGGCGCGCAGGCGCACCTGCGCCGCCGCCTCTTCGCCAGAGATGTAGATGACGCGCGCCTTCTGGCGGGCAAGGGCGGCACAGGCCTGGATCAGCAGGGTGGATTTGCCGATACCGGGATCGCCGCCCAGCAGCAGCACCGACCCCTTTACGAAACCACCGCCGGTGACCCGGTCGAGCTCGTTGATGCCGGAAACCAGGCGGGGCGCTTCATCGGTCGTGCCTGTCAGACTCTCGAGGGCGAAGACGCGTCCACGCCCGCGCGGGCGCTGCGAGGCCGGCACGGCGGCCACCGCGCTGGTTTCCTCGGCGATGGTATTCCATTCTCCGCAGGCGTCGCATTTGCCCTGCCAGCGTTGATAGACGGCGCCGCAGTTCTGGCAGATATAGGAGGAGGAGCGTTTGGCCATGCCACTTCTTAGCGATTGCGCCGAGTCTGATCAAACCTCACAAGTGAGACGAGACAGATCGTGTTGTCCCTTGAAACCTAAAGAGTTTACGAAAAAACCTGTTCGATGTATCGGGGGGAAGCAGATGCATGTCTTGTCGCCGGGCATGCGTTTTCCCTATATCAGGTCTTCGACAGTCCCTCGAATCAAGCGCGCCATGTCCCGACCGCTCACCGTCACCATCCCTCATAATCTCGGCCGAGAGGTTGCGCTCGCGCGCATAAGGGTTGGCATCGTCCAGCTGCGCTCCACCTATGCAGGGCAGTTCACCGTGCTGGACGAGACTTGGACCGGCGACAAGCTCGATTTCCGCATCTCCGCCCTGAAGCAGACCGTCAGCGGCAGTATCGAGGTGGCGGACACCACTGTTACTGTGAGCGTCATGCTCCCGCTCTTTCTCGCCATGCTCGCCGAGAAGGCCAAGGCCGCTATCCAGCATCGCGGCCAGCTCATGCTCGAAAAGAAGTAGTCGCCATCACGATGCGCCTCGCGATTTTACCTGGGACAAGCGCGTTCCCTGCGTGTTTGAGGTACGTTCCGCATTTTTCGGATTCATTCGCTCATCAATGATTGCAAATCGGTAATGTCTGGATAATAGTAAGACAAATGGCGGCAGTCCCGCAATGGGTTGCCGAATGCGATCAGGGCGGCACCAGGAGAGGAGGAGGGCGAGCTCGGATTGCCGATAACAGGCCGGCATTTGGCCGTGAAGACGTTGCCTAAAATAAGATCCCAGGGAGGTACTCATGAAGAACATCATCGTTGCGGGCGCCGTTGCAGCCCTTCTCGCCTCGACCGCCATCGGTGCTCAGGCCGCCGACAAGAAGACTCTGGTCTTCGTCCCCAATGGCACTTCGGAATTCTGGAAGGCCGCCGAAGCCGGCGTGAAGAAGGCGCAGGAAGAACTGCCCAATTACGACTTGCAGTTCAAATATCCGGAGCAGTCCGCCGCCGCCGTGCAGGAGCGGCTGATGGACGATCTCGTCTCCGCCGGTGCCGCCGGCATCATGGTTTCCGCCGTCGATCCCAAGACCGAGACGGACGCGCTCAGCCGGGTCGCCTCCCACACGCTGCTGCTAACCACGGACAGCGACGCCGCCAAGAGTGGGCGCGTGGCCTATATCGGCTCGAGCAACGTGCTGGCGGGCAAGCAGGTCGGCGAGATCCTGAAGAAGGCTCGCCCGGATGGCGCTAAGTGCATGGCCTATGTAGGCCTGCCGGGCGCCGACAATGCCCGCGAGCGTATGGAAGGCATCAAGGATGCGATCGCAGGCACCAAGATCACCATTGTCGACGTCCGCGCCGACGACATCGACCAATCGCGTGCCAAGCGCAATGTCGAAGACACGCTCACAGCCAATCCCGACGTCGATTGCATGCTCGGCATCTATTCCTACAACATCCCGCAGATCTACCAGGCCCTGAAGGAAGCGGGGGCTCTCGGCAAAATCACCGTCACCGGTTTCGACGATGATCCGATCACCCTAGGCGGTGTCAAGGAGGGCACGGTCGCCGGCACCGTGGTGCAGCAGCCCTATGAATGGGGCTACCAGGGCATGAAGGCGATGGCCAAGATCCTGGAAGGCGACAAGTCCTTCATTCCCGGGGATGGCCTGATGATCGTCCCGACGAAGACGATTACGAAGGATAATGTCGATGATTACGCTGCCCAGTTGAAGAAGCTGCAGGGCAAATAATTATCGCCTGCTTCGATTGGTGAGCTTCAAATGAAACCGGCGGCAGGTTACCCTGCCGCCGTTGTCTTCCTACATCATGATGCTACCCATGAGCGGGAGTGGACCCGTTCCGAATGGAGGTCGAGAATGGCGCAACCCTTTCTTGAGCTGGTAGGCATCGGGAAAGCCTATCCCGGTGTCCAGGCGCTTGCCGGGGTCAGCCTTTCAGTTTCTCCAGGTGAAGTTATCGGGCTGATTGGCGAAAACGGCGCCGGCAAATCCACGCTGATGAAGGTGCTGGGCGGGGTGGTGGCCCCGAGTACAGGCACGATCCGGCTGGATGGCAAGGATCATACGGCGGTGACCGTGAAGGATGCCTTGGCAGCTGGTATCGCCTTCGTGCACCAGGAACTCAATCTCTTCGAGAATCTCGACGTCGCCGCCAATGTATTCATCGGACGCGAGCCGCGTTACGGCGGCCTGCTCAACCTGATCGACAAGCGTAGGCTCCATGAGGATACCGGCCCATTGTTGGAGCGCATCGGCTGCGATTTCGAGCCGGATACGCTGGTGGCGGAGCTTTCGATCGCACAACGCCAGCAGCTCGAGATCGCCAAGGCGCTTTCGCTTGGCGCGCGCGTCGTCATCATGGACGAGCCGACATCGAGCCTCACCATCGCCGAGACCAACCGGCTGCTCGATATCATCAGGGATCTCAAGGCGGCCGGTGTGGCGGTGATCTTCATCTCCCATCGCCTCAACGAGGTAAAGCAATGCGTCGACCGTGTGGTGGTGCTGCGCGACGGCCGCCTCGTCGGTGCGCTCGACAAGGAGCAGATCTCGCATGAGGCGATGATCCGCCTGATGATCGGTCGCGATCTGAAGGAACTCTACACCCCACCGCTGTCGAGGGCCCGGGATGCCGTGCTCGACCTTGTCGAACTGCGTACCTCGACCTACCCCAGTCAGCCGGTCAACCTGTCGTTGCGCCGGGGCGAAATCCTGGGCCTTGCCGGCCTCATCGGCGCAGGGCGGACGGAGCTGGCTCGCACGGTGTTTGGCATCGACCAACCGGTAAGCGGCGGCATGCGGCTCGAGGGCAGGGCGATCCGGATCGCCAATCCGCGCGATGCCATCAATCACGGCATCTATCTGGTGCCCGAAGACCGCAAGCAGTCCGGCCTGATCCTCGATAACAGCATTGCCAACAATATTTCGCTGCCCGACCTGATGTCCTATGCAAGCTTCTCCCTGATCAGCCGGCGCAAGGAGATCAAGAACGCCGAGCAGCAGCGCCGGGCCCTCAGCATCAAGGCCGAAAGCGTTGCCCGGCAGGTGAACACCCTGTCGGGCGGTAACCAGCAGAAGGTCGTACTGGCGAAATGGCTATCGATGCGACCCAGCGTGCTTATCTTCGATGAGCCGACGAGAGGCGTGGATGTCGGTGCCAAGACCGAAATCTACGACCTCATGCGGGGGCTGGCGGATAGCGGCGTTGCCATTCTGATGATCTCCAGCGATCTTGAGGAGGTCATCGGGGTCAGCGATCGCATGGCGGTGATGCATGAAGGCTCTATTGCTGGCATTCTGGCCCGCAAGGAGTTCAGCGAAGAGACCATCATGCAACTTGCCGTCGGCCACAGCGTTCACTGAGAAAGTCTGTCATGCTCAAGAAAGATATCAGTCTGTTTGTGCTGATCCTCGTCATCGGGGTCGTGACGGCCTATCTCAATCCGCGCTTCGTCTCGCCGATCAACGTGTCGAACACGGCCAACCTGATCGGCCTGTTCGGCCTTTATTCGATCGGCGCCGGCTTCGTCATCATCACCGGCGGCATCGATCTTTCGGTGGGCTCGCTCTTTGCCCTGCTGGGCGTTGTATTCATCGACCTGCTCACCAACCACCAGCTCAATTGGGGCGTTGCGCTGTTGTTGATGGTACTGGCCGGCATGGCGATCGGTGCGATCCATGCCTTCCTGATCCTGCGTATGCGGGTCCAGCCCTTCATCGTGACGCTTTGCGGTCTGCTGCTCTATCGCGGCATCGCTCGCTGGTATACAGGCGACAGCACGGCCGGCTTCGAGTTCGGCCAGAGCTTCCCCTCGCTGGAATGGCTCACCACCGGCCGCACCTATGGTGTACCGCATAGCTTCGTGATGTTCATCCTGGTTGCCGTCATCATGGGCGTCGTGCTGCATCGCTCGGTGTTCGGCCGCTATCTGTGCGCCGTTGGCAAGAACGAGGAGGCGGCGCGCTATTCCGGCATTCCCACGGGCCGTGTCGTTGCCGCGGCCTATATCATCGCCAGCGGCCTTGCCGGGCTTTCAGCCGTCTATTTCGTGATGTATACGCGCTCGGTCTCGCCGGCCTCGCACGGCAATTTCTACGAGCTTTACGGCATTGCCGCTGCGGTGCTAGGCGGCTGCTCCCTGCGTGGCGGCGAGGGCTCGATCTTCGGTATCGTGCTCGGGGCCATTCTACTGCAGATCCTGCAGAATCTCGTCAACCTCCTGGGTATCCCGAGCTCGCTGAATTTCGCGGTGATGGGCGCCGTCATCCTGATCGGTGTCTTGGCCGACCAGCAGTTCAGCGTTTATCGCAACTGGCTGGGCGGCAGGCGACGCGATGCGGAACTCGCCCGCAGCGCGGCCAAGGAGAGCGGCTCCTGAGGATTTATTCCGCCAGGTGGCAGACGGCCTCGATATTGTTGCCATCGGGATCGAGCACATAGGCGCCGTAATAGTTCGGATGGTAATGCTCGCGGATGCCGGGCGGGCCGTTGTCGGTGCCGCCCGACTCCATGGCGGCCTTGTAGAAGGCGTCGACCGCGGCGCGATCCCTGGCTACGAAGGCGACATGCACGCGGTCGCCCTTGACCTCGCCATCGCCGATCCAGAATTGCGGCCGGCCGTTGGCGCCGTAGCCCACATGGGCATCTCCACCCGTCTGCTCTGCCGTGACCTCCATTTGCACGGAATAGCCGAGCGGGGCGAGCGCCTGGTCGTAGAAGGCGCGCGAGCGGGCAAAGTCGCGCACGGGAAAACCGATATGGTCAAACATCAGGACGTTCCTTCTCCGATGATGCGGCGCTCATAGCGGGCACCCAGGCTGGTGAGAATTTCGTAGCTGATGGTACCGGCTCTGCGGGCGACCTCGTCAACGGGAAGATGGACGCCGATCAGTTCCACCCAGTCGCCACGTTTCACGCCGCCTTCAGGCAGCGCGGTGACATCGATTGCCGTCATGTCCATCGAGATACGCCCGGCGATCAGGCAATAGTGTCCGCCGACATAGGCAATGGCGCTGTCAAAATCCTCGGAGAACGAACCCGAGCGCAGATAGCCGTCGGCATAGCCGATGCCGACCACGGCGATGCGGGCCGGCGTACGCGTGGTCCACGTCGCGCCATAACCCACATGCTCGCCAGGCATGACGGTGCGCACCTGCAGCACCTGCGCTTCAAGGGTGACGACCGGCTTCATCGGGTTGGGCTTGTCCAGCGCGGGATTGGAGCCATAGAGGGCGACACCCGGGCGCAACAGATCATAGCCGATCTCTGCCGGATGGAAGACGCCGTAGGAGTTGCACAGCGAGGCAGGCACCTCGGGATAGAGCCTGCGCACACCCGCGAAGGCTTGGAATTGCCGGGCGTTGAGCGGGTGGTGGTGCACGTCGGCGCAAGCCAGATGGCTCATCAACAACGTAGGCTTGAAGAGGTCCCCCTCTGCCACGAGCGCCTGCGCCTGTTCTACCCGCAGGCCAAGGCGGGACATGCCGGTATCGACATGCAGCGCCGCGCCGCCCTGCCAGCCCGTGGTGGCGCAGAAGGACGACCATTCCCGTATCTCCTCGAGCGAGCCAAGGACGGGGCGCAGGTCATGCCGCGCATAGTCGTCGCCTCGGCCCGGCACCAGGCCGCAGAGTACGTAGATCATCGCTGTCCGGCCGAGGCGCCGGACATACTCGCCTTCGCCGATATGGGCGACGAAGAAGGTGCGGCAACCGGCCTGGCCGAGGGCAGGGACCACATTGTCGAGGCCGAGCCCATAACCGTCGGCCTTCACGACGGCGGCGCATTCGGCATCAGGGCGTTGCTGGCCGCACAGGCGCCAATTGGTGACGAGCGCGTCGGTGTCGATGGTCAGGCGGGCATAGGTGGGAGGCGTGGAATCGGTCATGCCGGGACCATAATCCCTGGGAGCGCGGACGTCTCGTCCGCTCTAGGAACGATGCGCAATGCGATTGAGGTAGAGCGGACGGGAGGTCCGCGCTCCCAGGTCATTCACCCGTCTGGATTGGCAGGTGATCCGTCCGCGCCAGGTTGCCGAAGCGGGTCACGTCGGCGTCGAACTGCACCTTGACGGTGCCGGTGGGGCCGTGGCGCTGCTTGCCGATGATCACCTCGGCGACGCCGGCGAGGCTTTCCATCTCGGCCTGCCATTTGAAGAACTCCTCCGTGCCTTCCTTGGGCATCTTGTTCTTCACGTAATATTCCTCGCGGAAGACGAACATCACCACGTCGGCGTCCTGTTCGATCGAGCCGGATTCACGGAGATCGGAGAGCTGCGGACGCTTGTCGTCGCGCGATTCGACCTGGCGCGAGAGCTGAGACAAACCGATGATCGGAACATTAAGTTCCTTTGCCAAAGCCTTGAGGCCAGTAGTGATTTCGGTGATTTCCTGCACGCGGTTCTCGCTACCCTTCTTGCCTGAGCCGGTGAGGAGCTGGATGTAGTCGACGATCAGGAGATCGAGGCCGCGCTGGCGCTTCAGCCGGCGCGCGCGCGCCACGAGCTGAGCGATGGAGATGCCGCCGGTGTCATCGATATAGAGGGGCGTCGCCTGCATGTCCTGGCTGGCGGTGACGAGGCGGCTGAACTCCTCTTCCGAAAGATCGCCGCGGCGGATCTTGTAGGAGGGCACATTGGCCTGCTCGGCAACCACGCGAGTGGCGAGCTGTTCGGACGACATTTCGAGCGAGAAAAAGCCGACTGAACCGCCGTCGAGCGTCTTGCGCGTGCCGTCCGCCTGGATCTCGACCTTATAATTCTTGGCGATGTTATAGGCGATGTTGGTAGCGAGCGACGTCTTGCCCATGCCGGGGCGGCCCGCAAGTATGATCAAGTCGGACGGCTGCAGGCCGCCCATCACCCTGTCGAGATCGTCGAGCCCGGTGGCGAGACCCGACAGGTGCCCGTCACGCTGATAGGCGGCGGAGGCCATGTCGATGGCATCCCTCAGCGCATCGGCGAAGCTGGCGAAGCCGCCGTCGGAGCGCCCTGTTTCAGCAAGGGCGAAGAGCCGCCGCTCGGCCTCCTCGATCTGCTCGCCCGGCGCCATGTCGACCGGCGCGTCATAGGCGAGATTGACCATCTCCTCGCCGACCAGGATGAGCGAGCGCCGGAGCGCAAGATCGTAGATGATCTGGCCATAGTCGGCAGCGTTGATGACGGTGGTGGCCTCCGTTGCGAGGCGGACGAGATATTGGGAGACGGTGAGGCCGCTGCCGATGTCCTGGTCGGAACCGACAAAGGTCTTCAGCGTGACGGGCGTCGCCATCTTGCCGGCCCGCACCAGGCTGGCGGCGATCTCGAAGATCTTGCGGTGGAAGGGGTCGAAGAAGTGTTCCGCCAGCAGGAAGTCCGAGACGCGATAGAATGCCTCGTTGTTGACCAGGATCGCGCCCAGCAGCGCCTGCTCCGCCTCGACATTGTGCGGGGCCTGCCGGTAGGCGGCGGCCTGGCTGGTTTCGAGCTTGTGGACGGTGGCTTCGACGGGTGCGGGCATGGGCAGGTTCGGTCCTCGAATCGGGGAACGAGTCTATCACGCGCGACACGGGTAGAGCCTCGGTTCTTGGCGCGGCTTTGCCCGATGGGAGCTTTCCCCCGCCATCCACAGCACTCAAAATAAAAGCCGGGTGGCGCACCACCCGGCTTTGACTTTTGAAAAGCTGAACGCGATCAGACTTCCGGCTGTTCGCCGGTGCCGGGAACACCGGGGATCGCCACCTCTTCCGGGTTCTCGTAGGCAACGTCCTCGTCGTCCTCGACGTGGGCGAGCACGTTCTCGCCGCGAACCTGGCGCTCGGCCTCTTCAGGCGAACGGGCAATGTTTGCGGTGATGGCGACTTCCACTTCCGGATGGAGGTGGATGAGCACCTTGTGCAGGCCGATGGCCTTGATTGGCGTGTTCAGCACGAATTGCGAGCGCCCAACCGTGAAGCCGCCGGTGGTGGCTGCGTCGGCGAGGTCGCGGGCGCTGACCGAACCGTAGAGCTGGCCGGTCTCGCCAGCCTGGCGGATCAGGGTGAAGGTCTGGCCGTTGAGCTTGGTAGCGACGGTTTCGGCTTCCTTCTTGAGCTCCAGGTTACGGGCTTCGAGCTGCACGCGCTCCTTCTCGAAGCGCTCCTTGTTCGCCTTGGTGGCGCGCAGGGCCTTGTTGTTGGGCAGAAGGAAGTTACGGGCATAGCCGTCCTTGACCTTTACCGTCTCGCCCATCTGGCCGAGCTTGGAAACGCGTTCCAGCAAAATCACTTCCATGGTGGTTCTCCTTTGTTTGCGATTTACGAATGAGGGGGGAGGGGGCGAGCGGTGTTTTGCGACCGATCGCGAAAGACGAAAATCTGCTCGGCAAGGCCCAGCAGGGCGATCAGCGGCATGGTGATCGAGCCGAGAATGATGCAGAGCGGGTAAGTCATCCCGAGAATGAAGGTCCGACCGGCCATTCCGCGAGTCATGAAATGCAGAACGGCGAGCCCTTGCACGAAAAGCGCAGTGAACAAGGCCGCTAGCAGGAATTGGCCGACGACGCCGGCAAGGTCGGGCAAGAGGAGCAGGGCCACGCCGGCGATCGTCACGATGGCTAGGCCCATGCTGGGCAGGCGTAACGCTGCGATATCCGGCCAGGGGCGCGACAGTCGGCCCGATACCAGCATGATGCGCGCCGACAGCCACAGCCCGCAGAGGCTGACAATTGCGAAGAGCATGGTCTGGAAGGGCACGGCAAACCTGGCCACGGAGCGCACGAAGCTTGCGGTATCGGGGACATCGGGCAGGACGAGCGGCTGGTCCTGTGGCTGGTTCAGATAGACATGAAGCAGCGTGGTAAGGCTGCTTACGAACTGGTCCAGGGCCGCTTCATAGGAACCCGCGGTCGCATGCATCGTGAACAGGAAGCCGAAGGCGGCCAGGACGCAGGCCACCAGGACAATCGCGCCGAGCGGCAGCCATTTGGCCGGTGCGTCCGCGTTTCTCTCGGTCGCCAGATAGGCGAGGGCCCAGGCGGGAAGCGCGGTGGCGACGCCAAAAGTCAGGCCCAGCCGAAGAGAACAGACCACGCAGATCACGGCGACAGCGCTCGCCGCAGCGGTGAGACCCGCGCGATAGCTCCAACCCAGCGATACCAAAGTAATCGGAAGAGCCGCAAAAATGCCGAGCAGGAGGCCAAACAACGAACCCGTTGTCTGCACCACCATCAAGAGGGCGGCGGCGAGGCCGGCACAAAGCCCTATGGGAATCTCGCGTTGCATCGTCGAGCTGTCCCGCTGTCGCGGTTAGAGGCCACAAGTGTATGTCCTTGGGCCCCAGCCATGGCCGGCTTACCGGCTGACTGTCGTTTCAGGAAAAGGCGAGACGCTTAGAAGCGTCTCGCCCCGATCTTGATCTTAGCCGATCACGTAAGGCAGCAGGCCCAGGAAGCGGGCGCGCTTGATGGCCTGGGCCAGTTCGCGCTGCTTCTTGGCCGAGACGGCCGTGATACGGGAGGGGACGATCTTGCCGCGCTCGGAAATGTAGCGCTGCAGGAGCTTGACGTCCTTGTAGTCGATCTTCGGCGCATTCGGGCCCGAGAAGGGGCAGGTCTTGCGGCGGCGGAAAAAGGGACGGCGTCCAGGTGCGGTAGCCATGATTATTCTTCTCCCTGCTCGTCAGCAGCGGCGCCTTCGAAACGGTCCCGGCGAGGCGGGCGATCACGATCGCCACCAAAGCGGCCCGGGCCGCCACGACCACCACCACCGAAGCCGAAGCCGCGATCATCATCACGACGGTCATCGCGATCGGACTTGCGGAGCATGGCCGACTGGCCTTCCTCGAGCTCATCGACCGAGAGGGTGAGGAATCGGATCACGTCTTCGGAGATCGACTGCTGACGCTCCACCTCGGCCAGCGCAGCGCTGGGAGCGGTGATGTTGAGCAGCGTGAAGTGAGCCTTGCGGTTCTTCTTGATGCGGTACTGAAGCGACTTGACGCCCCAATATTCGGTCTTGCTGACGGTGCCGCCATGGGCTTCGATGACGCTCTTGAACTGAGCGGTCAGCGCGTCGACCTGCTGGGAGGTGACGTCCTGGCGGGTCAGGAAGACATGCTCGTAATTCGGCATATTCGGCCTGTCCTTAGAGGTTGCAACATATCGCCCGGCGCGAAGCCCCTCGTGACCCTGCAGGCCGTCGAGGAATGTCCCAGAGGGCGAAGACACGGGATGACGGAACCCGGGAGTCCCCACTGCGCAAGCGCAGCCATCCGTTCAGCCTCCGGCCAAAGCGAAGCCGGGTGCATACACAGGATGCAGTCTCGGCGCAAGGAATAAGTTGTCCAGGCTGTCCTGCGATTTGACGGAATCGTCTGAAATCGCAAGGGCGCTCAGGTGTAGCGTAGGTTTGGCAACGCAAGTCGGCCTAGGCGCGCTTGGGCACGATAGCCGAGGCGAGAATGGCGATGATCAACACCGCGAAGGTGATCATCATGGTGAGCACATTGTCGAACTCGCCGATCAGGCGCTCATAGAAGATCACGAAGCCGATGAAGATCAGCAGGCAGGCGAGGGCAGGCTTGAGATAGCGGAATTTGGCGATGAGGGCGTCGATGACGAAATAGAGGGCGCGCAGTCCGAGGATGGCGAAGATGTTGGAGGTGTAGACGATGAAGGGGTCCTGGGTCTGCGAGAGCACGGCCGGTACGCTGTCGACGGCGAAGACGATGTCGGCGACATTGATCACCATGAAGGCGGCAAACAGAGGCGTGGCATAGCGGACGAGGGCGCTGGTTCGGCGGTCGGGGCGATGGATGAAGAAGCGTTCCCCTTCGAACTCCCTTGTCATGCGCAGATGGTGCATCAGCCATTGCACCGCCCTGTTGTGGCCGATATCGACCTGGTCGTCGCCATGGAACAGCATGCGCACGCCCGTGACGACCAGGAAGATGCCGAAGATATAAAGCAGCCAGGCGAATTTTCCGATCATCGCCGCGCCGAGGCCGACGAAGACGGCGCGCAGCAGGATGGCGGCGACGATGCCCCAGAACAGCACACGGTGCTGATATTCTCTTGGCACGGCAAAAAAGCCGAAGATCACCGACATCACGAAGACGTTGTCGATCGACAGCGACTGTTCAAGCACATAGGCGGTAAAGAACAGCGAACCCTTTTCCGCGCCGAAATAGAGCCAGGCGCCAAGGCCGAACAGTGCCGCGAGCAGGGTATAACCGCCCGTCAGGGCGAGCGACTGGCCGAGAGAGAGTACCCGGACGCGGCGATTGAGATAACCAAGGTCGAAGATCAGCACCGCCCCAATGGCGATGGCGAAGATCGCCCAGAACCACAGGGGGGCACCCAGAACATCGCGGGCGACAGGAAACATTCTCGACCATTTGGTTGACCGAAGGGCGGGGCCACGGAATCTGGTGCTCCCGTGGCGGCACCGTGTCAACGTTTGAGCGCCTGGTACCTGTTCGCCAGGTCGGCCGCAAAAAATACCGAGGCGGCAGCGTCTCTATCACACCTTGATCGTGTAGATGTCTTCTTCGGGATCGATGATCCTGGCCCCGCCAACCGGAGTGAAGGAGTAGACATTGCCTTCGAATTCGTCGATTTGCCCATGTATGCTCGTCAGGAGGCGGATCGTCCCCCAGACGCCGACGTCCTGGTAGTCGTCGGCCGCGACAACCTGGCAGCCGGACACTGTCGCAAGTTGCTGACAGAGTTGCTTTCCACTCGTGCCCTTGGCGGCATTGCAGGCAACGAGCCAGATCGTGCCGATATTGAGGCCCTTCAGTATCGAGAAATGGCCGACATTGTCCTTGGTGATACGACCGCCGTCAGGGCCGTCGCCGCCGACCAACAATGCGCCCGGTTCACCATGGCAATTGATGATGACGTTCAGCAACTGGGACTTCTTGAACGACAAGGCGGCCTCATTGTCGACGACGATCTGGTTGGCAGTCCAGATTGCCGTCGAGCCTCGCGGCGCATCCCTGGTCCGCCACATGATGTATTTGGGCCCGGGAACGTCGTCGGAGTTTATTGCCAGAGACGGTTGCTGCATCATGATCATCGAGCTACCTCGCTCCGTTGGATGAAGCTGAAGCCGCCGGCACATGAATGCGACAGGCCGCGAATGACGCTCAACCTGCCTGATACGGGAGCCTGCGTCTTTCAGATGCGGCAGTATGGCCGCTTCCAGGCGGGAAATAATATCCTCCAAATATGGGAGCCTGCCTTCGTGCTGCCGTGCCCGGATGAAGTGAAGGTTCCATCGTCCCGGACCGGCCCAGACATCGACCGACGCGCTGCTGGCCGCTTGGGCAGACATGCCATGTCGGTTAGGGAATCCTGCGCCCTTTCATGGGTGTAAGTCGGAACGGGACGAAAATGTTCTAGCGCCGACGGTATGTGGCGATATGATGACGGCCCCGCAGTAAAGAATCTGACCCGCGTTGCCTGCTTCTCTCCCCCAACCATCCGGCGAACCGATAAGCCCCGAACGCAGATGGCTAGCATTCGGCGTGCATGTCTTCACCGCAAGCGGCGTGTTCTGGGGGTTCCTGGCGCTGATCGCGGCGGCGCACCAGGACTGGCGCACCATGTTCGCATGGCTGGCGCTGGCGCTTTTCGTCGACGGCATCGACGGCACGATCGCCCGCAAGATCAATGTGGTTGAAGCTGCTCCGCGCTGGTCCGGCACGGCGCTGGATCTGATCATCGACTACCTGACCTATGTGATCGTGCCGGCGTACGCGCTCTACTCCTCTGGCATATTGGGTGATGCCAGCAATCCGCTGAACCTCATCTCGATGGCTGTGATCCTGCTCAGCAGCGCCATGTATTTCGCTGACAACGAGATGAAGACCGAGGATGCCTGGTTCAAGGGCTTTCCAGCGGTTTGGAACCTGATCATCTTCTATTATTTCCTGTTGAGCCCGGCACAGCCGACAACCGCATCCATGGTGACTATCTTCGTCGTCACGCTCGGGCTTGGCCTGTTGACCTTCGCGTCATTTGTCTTCGTACATCCTCTGCGTGTGTCCAAGCTGAGGGTACCAACTCTCACTCTGCTCGTGATATGGTCGCTTCTGGCGATGACGGCAATTTGGGAGAATATGTCCCCGGCGCCCTTGGTGGTCTGGGGCCTGTGCATCGTCGGGCTGTATTTCCTCATACTCGGCTATTTCCGGACGGCACCGACGCATGATCGACCTCCTCAGTGATCCGCAGACCTGGGCCGCGCTCGTCACGCTGACGGTCATGGAAATCATTCTGGGCGTCGACAATATCGTCTTCATTTCGGTCCTCGTTTCCAAGCTGCCTCCGGCAGAAGCGCGTCGAGCCCGCTCGCTCGGTCTGATGATGGCGCTGGTCTTTCGCCTCCTGCTGCTGTTCTGCCTGAGTTGGCTGATCGGGTTGACGGAACCAGTGCTGGAGATCTTCGGCAAGGGTCTGTCCTGGCGCGATCTCATCCTTATCGCTGGCGGCCTGTTCCTGCTGTTCAAGGCCACACACGAGATCCACAACGAGTTCGAGCATGACGGCGGTGGCCCGCCCCAAGTGGCAGCTGGCGGCGCCTTTACCGGCATTATCCTGCAGGTGACTCTGATCGACATCGTCTTCTCGATCGACTCCATCGTCACCGCCATCGGCATGGCGCAGCATTTGCCGGTGATGATCGCCGCGGTGATCATCGCCATGGGCTTCATGTATGTGGCTTCCGGGCCGATCGGCGGCTTTATCCACCGCCACCCCACGACCAAGGTGCTGGCTCTCGCCTTCTTGCTGCTGATCGGCGTTTCGCTTGTCGCCGACGGTGTCGGCATGCATATTCCGCGCGCCTACATCTACTTTGCCATGGCGTTCGCGGCCGGTGTGGAGACCGTCAACGTTCTGGTCAAGCAGCGGCGCGCCAGGGCGAAGGCCCAGGCGTCGTCTCAATCGCAGTCATCCTGATTTCATTATCGATAGGTAGTGCCATGCCCGCAGCGATCCGCGTTCATCAAACCGGCGGTCCCGAAGTCCTGACCTTCGAAGATATTCCCACCGCCTCTCCAGGGCCGGGCGAGGTACTGATCCGCCAACATGCCTGCGGCGTCAACTACATCGACACCTATTATCGCGGCGGCCTCTACAAGGCGCCTTCGTTACCCTTCACCCTCGGTGCCGAGGGCGCTGGCGAGGTGATCGCTCTCGGCGAGGGCGTCACGCAGGTCAAGGTGGGCGACAGGGTGGCCTATTCCGGCGCCATCGGCAGTTATGCCGCCGAGCGCACCTATCCGGCTGACCGCCTGATTCCACTTCCCGAGACGATTTCCTACGAGCAGGCGGCCGGCATGATGCTGAAGGGCATGACGGCCCAATATCTGGTACGGCGCACCTTCAAGGTCGAAAGCGGCCAGACGGTGCTCGTGCATGCCGCCGCCGGCGGCGTCGGCCTCATCCTGTGCCAATGGATCAAGTCGCTCGGCGCCATGGTGATCGGTACGGTGGGTTCGGAAGAAAAGGCCGAACTCGCGCGAGCCAACGGCGCCGATCACACCATCCTCTACCGCAAGGAGGATTGGGTGAAGCGGGTGGCCGAGATCACGGACGGCAAGAAATGTGCGGTGGTCTATGACGGCGTTGGCAAGGATACCTTCCCCGGCTCGCTCGACTGCATCAAGCCCCGGGGCATGTGGGTCTCGTTCGGCAACGCCTCCGGCCCCGTCGAGCCCTTCTCGATCCTGACACTGGCCCAGAAGGGCTCGCTCTTCGCAACGCGCCCGACGCTCGCCGGCTATGTCGCCGAGCGCAGCGATCTGCTCGCCACCGCCAACGACCTCTTCGACGTGGTCGCCTCGGGCAAGGTTGCGATCCCGGTCAACCAGCGTTATGCCCTCAAGGATGCCCGCAAGGCGCATGAGGACCTCGAAGGGCGGGGCACTACCGGGTCGTCAATCCTGCTGCCCTGAGAATGACGCTCGCGGCGATAGACCGGCTGATGCATCAGGCGGTTTTCGGCCCGAGACATTCTCTCGCCAAATTCGAATAAGCCTTTGAAAAATAAATCGAAGAATGCTGTTGGCACCCTGTCGGCAAAGGTGGTGTTGCCGGGCAGAATGGGCTAGAAGAACGCACCAGAATCGGTTTGAGGCCGTGCATTGACTGACGAAAACGACAAGAAGCCGGGTGACGGTGAACCGTCCGACATCCGGTCGACTTCCATCACCGACGAAATGAAGCGCAGCTACCTCGATTACGCCATGAGCGTGATCGTGAGCCGGGCTTTGCCTGACGTGCGAGACGGCCTGAAGCCGGTGCATCGGCGCATCGTTCACTCGATGTATGAGAACAACCACACGCCGGACCGCAAATACGTCAAGTCGGCCAATATCGTGGGCGCCGTCATGGGTCAGTATCACCCCCATGGCGACCAGTCGATCTATGACGCGCTGGTGCGCATGGCGCAAACATTCTCAATGCGGCTGCTGCTGGTGGACGGGCAGGGCAATTTCGGCTCGGTGGACGGCGATCCGCCGGCGGCGATGCGCTACACGGAATCGCGCATGTCCAAGGCCGCCGTGGCGATGATCGACGATATCGACAAGGACACTGTCGACTTCCAGGAGAACTATGACGGCACAAGGGAGGAGCCGACCGTCCTGCCGGCGCGTTTCCCCAACCTGCTCGTCAACGGCGCCGGCGGCATCGCCGTCGGCATGGCCACCAACATCCCGCCGCACAATCTCGGCGAAGTGATCGACGGGTGCCTGGCCTATATCGACAATCCCGCCGTCTCGGTCGACGACCTGATGGAGTTCATTCCCGGCCCGGACTTCCCGACGGGAGCCACCATCGTCGGGCGCTCGGGCATTCGCTCCGCCTATAATACCGGTCGCGGCTCGATCATCATGCGCGCCAGCGCCACGATCGAGGAGATCCGCAAGGATCGCGAAGCCATCGTCGTCACGGCGATTCCCTACCAGGTGAACAAGGCGACGCTGCAGGAGCGCATTGCCGAGCTGGTGCGTGAGAAGAAGATCGAGGGCATCGCCGAAGTTCGCGACGAATCGGACAGGCAGGGCATGCGCCTCGTCATAGAGCTGAAGCGCGATGCGGTGGGAGAGGTCGTGCTGAACCAACTCTACCGTTTCACCGCGCTGCAGACGAGCTTCGGCGCCAACATGGTCGCACTCAACGGCGGCAAGCCCGAACTGCTCAATCTTCGAGACATGATCTCGGCCTTCGTCGATTTCCGCGAGGAAGTCATCAGTCGCCGCACCAAATATCTGCTCGGCAAGGCGCGTGACCGCGCCCATATCCTGTGCGGTCTTGCCACCGCCGTCGCGAATATCGACGAGGTCATCCGCATCATCCGCACCAGCCCGGATCCGAACTCGGCCCGCGAGGCCCTGATGGGGCGCGACTGGCCGGTGGGCGACATCGCGCCGCTGATTCTGCTGGTCGACGATCCCAAGCATCCGATGAACGAGGACGGCACCTATCGCCTCTCGGATGCCCAGGCGCGCGCCATTCTCGAACTGCGCCTTGCCCGCCTTACGGCCCTGGGTCGCGACGAGATCGGGGATGAATTGCAGACCCTGGCCGACCAGATCCGCGACTATCTCGACATCCTGCGTTCGCGCGCCCGCATCATGGCCATCGCCCGAACGGAGCTCGAACAGGTCAAGTCCGCCCATGCCACGCCGCGCATGACCGAGATTCTCGATTCCGACGCCGATTTCGAGGACGAGGACCTGATCCAGCGGGAGGACATGGTGGTGACCGTGTCTCACGCAGGCTATGTCAAGCGCGTGCCGCTCTCGACCTACCGGGCGCAGCGCCGTGGCGGCAAGGGACGTTCGGGCATGCAGACGAAGGACGAGGATTTCGTCACCTCGCTGTTCGTCGCCAACACACATACGCCGGTGCTGTTCTTCTCCTCCAAGGGCCGGGTCTACAAGGAGAAGGTCTGGCGCCTGCCGCTGGCCGCCCCTCAGGCTCGTGGCAAGGCCTTCATCAACCTGCTGCCGATCGAGTCCGACGAGCGCATCACGTCGATCATGCCGCTGCCTGAGGACGTGAACCAGTGGGCGACGCTCCACATCATGTTCGCCACCACGTCGGGTACCGTGCGCCGCAACGACCTCTCCGACTTCGTCCAGGTCAATCGCGCTGGCAAGATCGCCATGAAGCTGGAGGAGGGCGAGCAGATCCGCGACGTCTCGATCTGCACCGAGGCCGACGATGTGCTGCTCACCACGGCGCTTGGCCAGTGCATCCGCTTCCCCGTCTCGGATGTGCGCGTGTTCAAGGGGCGCGACTCCATGGGTGTGCGCGGCATCCGCCTCGATGGCGAGGATGTGGTCATCGCCATGGACATCATCGCCCATCGCGAGATCTCCCCGGAAGAGCGCGCCGCCTATTTCAAGATGCGCCGCGCCGTGGCTGGCGAAGTCGAGAACGGTGAGGCCGTCGTCGACGACGCCGAAGAGGCGGCAGAGGGATCGGTGGAGATCTCGACCGAACGCTATGCCGAATTGTCGGCCGGGGAGGAGTTCATTCTCACCATCTCCGAGAATGGTTACGGCAAGCGCAGCTCGTCCTATGAGTACCGCATCACCGGGCGCGGCGGTAAGGGCATCGTGGCGATGGCGGTTAACCAGCGGAACGGCAAGCTGGTCTCCTCCTATGCGGTCGAACATTCCGACCAGATCATGCTCGTCACGGATGGCGGCCAGCTTATCCGCTGCCCGGTCGACGGCATCCGCATCGTCGGTCGTGGCTCGCAGGGCGTCATCGTCTTCAATACGGCCGACGGCGAGAAGGTCGTCTCGGTGGAACGCGTGAGTGATGAAGGCGGTGAAGAGGAAGATGGCGGCGAGGAGTAGGCCGTCCCTTGCTTCCATGAACGGATGCGCCCCCAACGGGGCGCATATTCGATTGTGACCAGGCAATTTCGGCCGTCGATTTCGCGAAGAAAAAACGCGGCATCCATAGCAGGATGCCGCGTTGCGAAGTTCCGGTCATGCTTCCGATGCGCACGAAGACCGGGGTCTTGGAGATGGAATACCATCGCAGTGTCAGCCCCTGGGCCGGATGACGTCGACGGTAAGTTCTGAGTCGCTTTTACGATTTGACGGACTAGGCAATAACTACAAAGACGCGTCGAAACAAAGAGTTAGAGCAAGGCAGCGTTTGCGCTTGAACGCGCCTTGCTCTGGAAATCTCAGTGAGCGGTGATCTTGACCAGCGTGGTCTTGCCGGAATTCTGGAAGACCTGCAGTGTGGTGACAGGTGGCATTGCGTCCGAAGAGTCGCTGGAGCCGCTTGCGCAGGCTGCCATCAAGCTGTTCTTGGCGCAGTCGCCGACGAGCGAGGCCACGGTCTGCCGGTCGCCCCGGACGGCCGCCATCTGCTGCGGCTGCATGCGGGCGACATCGAGCAGCGAGGCTGCAGCGAGAGCGAAGAGGCTGGCGCCAATTGCCACAACGGGGCGAATACGAACGGATGTCATTGCCGTGCATCCTTCCAAATTCAGGAGGCCAATGTCTGTTGCATTGCTTATGATCTAATTAACCAAACTCGAGCGTGACACGCCGTGCGTTTTCGCACACGCCAGTTCAAAGAAGGTAGGTCGAGATCGTCTTGAGGCGGGGCCGATGGTCATGTCTGCGAACCCAATCCTGGTATTTTGGCCCGGTGGCGTCTCCAATTTCATGGATGCGCTTTCCGGCTTGTTCCGCTAGGAAATGCACGAACCGCGGAAAGGTTCCATGTGAATGCGAACAAAGTGGGAAGATAGAAGTCTCGACCGTTGATTGAAGTGTATCAGAGTGGGATTTTCTGAAATCCTATACGTTGGGTTTAAGCCTTTAGACGAGAGTATGATGACCTCAGCCAATCAGGGGCCCCGTACCGCCTTTTATGCCGGCTCCTTTGACCCATTGACCAATGGGCACGTGGATGTCATCCGTCATGCGGCTGCGGTCGCCGACCGCCTCGTGGTGGCGATCGGTGTGCATCCGGGCAAGGCGCCGCTCTTCTCCGCCGAGGAGCGTGCGGAGATGATCCGCGAGGATTGTGGCCCCGTGATCGGGCTTGACCGGCTCGAGGTCATCACCTTCGCTGACCTCGCCGTGGACGCTGCGCGCCGGGTGGGCGCGACCTTGCTGATCCGCGGTCTCAGGGACGGCACCGACCTCGATTACGAAATGCAGATGGCCGGCATGAACGCAGCCCTTGCGCCGACCGTGCAAACCGTGTTTTTGCCTTCCTCGCCGATCGTGCGCCCTATCACCGCCACGCTTGTGCGCCAGATCGCGGCAATGGGCGGCGATGTTTCCGGGTTCGTACCGGCCGGCGCCCTGCGACGTCTCAAAGCCCGGTTTGCCAAACCGGCCCCATAGCGGCGTTTCCTGCTTGCAGGCAGCCGCAGTTCCTCGAGGGAGAAACTCCTTGATACGCCTTCTTTCCGTTCTGGCCGTGTTGTTCGGCCTCTTCGCCGTTGTGCCCGCCCAAGTTTCGCCGGCCTTGGCCGCGCAGGCGGATTCCAACACCATCTATCTCGACACCGCCTATGGACGTGCCGTGATCAAGCTGCGGCCGGATCTCGCTCCGCGTCATGTCGAGCAGATCAAGACCCTGGTGAAGCGCGGCTTCTATAACGGCATCGTCTTTCACCGCGTGATCGACGGATTCATGGCGCAGACTGGCGACCCGACCGGCACCGGCACCGGTGGTTCGGACCTGCCCGACCTCAAGGCTGAGTTCACCAACAAGGCCAAGTTCGTGCGCGGCGTCGTGGGCATGGCCCGCTCATCCGATCCGGATTCGGCAAATTCCCAGTTCTTCATCATGTATGCGCCGCAGTCGAGCCTGGACGGCCAGTACACCATCGTGGGTGAAGTCACCTCGGGCATGGAAGCCATCGACAAGCTGAAGAAGGGCGACGAGGCCGACAACGGCATGGTCACCAATCCCGACAAGATCATCAAGATGCAGCTGGCGCCGGGCGCCAAGTAACACTATCTACGCCGCATTCCACTTTGCTTTTACCGAGAAAGGAGCGTGCCTATGGCCGCCGATCCCGAAAACACGATCGTCATGGAAACCACGAAGGGCCGCGTCGTCATCGAGCTGCGTCCGGACCTCGCGCCCAAGCATGTCGAGCGCATCAAACTGCTCGCCCGCGAGAAGTTCTATGACGGCATCGTCTTCCATCGCGTGATCGATGGCTTCATGGCGCAGGTCGGTTGCCCCCATGGCACCGGCACCGGCGGCTCTTCGCATCCGAATTTGCCAGCCGAGTTCAATGGCGAGTCGCATGTGCGCGGCATCTGCTCGATGGCCCGCTCTTCGATGCCGAATTCGGCCAATTCGCAATTCTTCATCGTCTTCGACAACGCCAAGTTCCTCGACCGCCAGTACACGGTCTGGGGCAAGGTCGTCGAAGGCATGGAGAACGTCGACAAGATCAAGCGCGGCGAGCCTGTGCAGAACCCCGACAAGATCATTTCGATGCGCGTTCAGGCCGACGCAGCGTAAGTCGTCATCCCGGACAAGAGGCGGCACATCGTGCCGCTTCGCAGATCCGGGATCGTAAATTGATCTATCCTGATGACGATCCCGGATCTGCGAAGCAACATTTCATGTTGCATCGCGTCCGGGATGACCAGACCCCAAATGCGCGTTTCGGATTTCGATTTTCATTTGCCGCCGGAGAATATTGCGCTGCGTCCCGCCGAGCCGCGTGACGGCGCGAAGCTGCTCCTGGTCGATCCGAGCCGGGCCGGGCGCTTCTCGAACCACATCGTGCGTGACCTGCCCTCGCTGTTGCGCGAGGGCGATGCCCTTGTCTTCAACGACACCAAAGTGATCCCGGCGCGCCTCGACGGCTTGCGCCGGAGGCCTGGCGGGGCAGGGGCCTCGATCGAGGCGATGCTGCATCAGCGTATCGGTCCGGAGCGCTGGAAAGCCTTTGCCCGCCCCGGCAAGCGCATTGCCGTCGGCGACACCATCGCCTTCGGCGATGCACTGTCGGCCGAGGTCGAGGCCAAGGGCGAGAGCGGTGAGGTCACGTTGCGCTTCAGCCTGGCGGGACCGCAGCTCGACATCGCCATTGCGACGGTTGGTCATGTCCCCCTGCCGCCGTATATCGCCTCCAAGCGTGCCGAGGACCAGCGAGATCGGCAGGACTACCAAACCGTCTATGCGCGGGCCGATGGCGCCGTAGCCGCGCCAACGGCGGGGCTGCACTTCACGCCCGAGCTGCTGCAAAGGCTCGATGCAGCCGGGATCTCCCGCCACTTCGTCACACTGCATGTCGGTGCCGGCACCTTCTTGCCGGTGAAGGGTGAGGAGATCGCCGAGCACAAGATGCATGCCGAGTTCGGCGTCATCACGAGCGAGACGGCTGCCGTCCTCAACGAGACGCGCCTGCGGGGAGGGCGACTGATCGCCGTCGGCACCACCTCGCTACGCCTGCTCGAAAGCGCGGCGGCCGAGGACGGCACCATCCAGCCTTTCGCTGACGAGACCGCGATTTTCATCACGCCTGGTTACCGTTTCCGGACCGCCGATGCGCTGATGACCAATTTCCACCTGCCGCGTTCGACGCTCATGATGCTGGTTTCTGCCTTCGCCGGCTATGATGTCATGCAGGCGGCCTATGCCTATGCCATCGCGCAGGGCTACCGTTTCTATTCCTATGGCGATTCCAGTCTGCTATGGCGGGCGGCATGCTGAAAACTCCAACCGACACCGTTACCGTTTCTTTCTCGATCCACGCTACCGAAGGCGCTGCCCGCACGGGCGCCCTGCACCTGGGGCGTGGGTCCGTGCGCACGCCCGCCTTCATGCCTGTAGGCACCGCAGGCACTGTGAAAGCCATGTATGTCGACCAGGTTAAGGACCTTGGTGCCGACATCATTCTCGGCAACACCTACCATCTGATGCTGCGGCCCGGCGCGGAAAGGGTGGCGGCCCTCGGCGGCTTGCATGAGTTCTCGCGCTGGCAGGGGCCGATCCTCACCGATTCCGGTGGCTTCCAGGTCATGTCGCTGTCCGGCCTGCGCAAGCTCGACAAGGACGGCGTGACCTTCAAGAGCCATATCGATGGCTCCTTGCACCGCCTGACGCCGGAGCGTTCGGTGGAGATACAGACGCTGCTCGATTCCGACATCATCATGCAGCTCGACGAATGTGTACGCCTGCCGTCGACCCGCGCCGACATCGAGCGTGCCATGCGCCTGTCTCTCGACTGGGCCGACCGCTCCAAGCGCGCCTTCGGCTCTCAGCCCGGCAAGGCGATCTTCGGCATCGTGCAGGGTGGCGATATTCCTGACCTGCGTATTGCCTCGGCTGGCGCGCTCGCCGAGATGGATTTCCCGGGCTACGCCATCGGCGGCCTGGCAGTCGGTGAGCCGCAGGCGGTTATGCTCACCATGATCGAGACGGTCGAGCCGCATCTGCCCGCCGGCAAGCCGCGCTATCTGATGGGGGTCGGTACCCCGGACGATCTTATCGAGAGCGTCTCGCGCGGTATCGACATGTTCGATTGCGTGATGCCGACGCGAGCCGGGCGGCATGGCCTCGCTTATTCGCGTTTCGGAAAGATCAATCTCAAGAACGCGCGCCACGCCCAGGACCATCGCCCGCTCGACGAAACGTCGTCCTGCCCGGCGGCGCGCGACTACAGCCGCGCCTACCTGCACCATCTCACCCGCGCCAACGAAATCCTGGGCATGATGCTGCTGACTTGGATCAACCTGGCCTATTACCAGGACCTGATGGCCGGCATGCGTGCCGCCATTGCCGAAGGCCGTTTCGCCGACTTCAAGGCGCAGACCAAGGAGGGCTGGGTACGGGGCGACATCCCCGTGCTCTGAGCGGGTCACCCGCATTCCTCTGTTCTGCACCACTCGGCGGCTCCGGACGCAATCAATAGCCGCATTCTTCGAAGTAACGCACTGCGACGCGCGGTCCACCGCGCGCAGGCCACACGGGTTGCTTTGATTGTTTGATGATTATACCCTACCCCCCTACGCTATCGAGACGAGCATGAGTCACACGATCAAGGAGAAGGCCAAACTCCTGGCGCGGATACGGCGTATACGAGGGCAGGTCGAAGCGATCGAGCGGGCGCTGGAGAGCGAGCTCGGCTGCGATCCTGTCATGCACATGCTCGCCGGGGTGCGCGGCTCGGTGGCGGGCATGATGGCCGAGGTGATCGAGGATCACATCCGCGACCACATCATGGCGCCCGGGCAGGGGGAGGAGGCCGGCCGGGACGCCGCGGAACATCTCATCGACGTCATCAGGAGCTATCTGAAATGACTTCGCCAACCGCTTCGCCCGCCATCGGGCACAGCCATGTCTTCCTGGGTGAGAATCACGAGAGGAACGAGCGGCGCACCTGGGCCGTGATCTGGCTCTGCCTGGTCATGATGGTCGTCGAAATCGTCGGCGGCGCGATCTATGGCTCGATCGCCCTTATGGCCGACGGCCTGCACATGTCGACCCATGCCGGGGCGCTGTTGCTGACCGCCTTGGCCTATGGCTATGCGCGCCGGCACGCCGCAGACCAGCGGTTCACCTTCGGTACCGGCAAGCTTGGTGATCTCGCGGGCTATACCAGCGCCATCATCCTGGCGATGATCGCCGCCCTCATCGGTTACGAAGCGGTGATGCGGTTTATCCATCCCGTGGCGATCGATTACGAACAAGCCATCGCCATCGCAGTGATCGGCCTTGCCGTTAATGTCGCCAGCGTCTGGCTGCTGGGCGGTGGACATCACCATCATGATCATCACCACGACAGCAGCCATCACCATCACGATGAGACCCGCCAGCTGGCGATGGGGGAGGGGCCGGTCGAGCTTTCCATCTTCGAAGAGGGCGTGCCGCCCCGTTTCCGCCTCAAGGCGGGAGACGGCCATGCGCTCGAGGCGGGAGGGACGATGATCGAGACTGTCCGCGCCGACGGCCGGTCGCAACGCTTTGTCATGGCCGCGCGCGACGGCTTTCTGGAATCTCTGGACGAGATTCCCGAGCCCCATGATTTCACGGCGCATGTGCGCATCGGCGCGGAGGAACGCAGTACAGTCTTCACCGAGCACGCCCCCACCGGCGGACATGGCGACAATAACATGCGGTCGGCCTTTGCGCATGTTCTGGCCGATGCGGCTGTCTCGGTGCTGGTGATCGTCGGCCTCCTGTTCGGACGCTTTCTTGGCTGGAACTGGATGGATCCGGTGGCGGGCATTGTTGGGGCGGGGGTCATTCTCAGCTGGTCCTATACGCTGATCCGCGACACCGGCGGCATCCTGATGGACATGATGCCAGACCGGCGGCTGGTCGACGCTATCCGCGCCAGCATCGAGAAGGATGGTGACAAGGTGGCCGACCTGCATGTCTGGCGCCTCGGCCCGGGGCATCTCGGCGCCATCGTTTCGGTCGCCAGCCCGCAGCCGCACGAACCACGCTACTACCGCGACAAGCTGACGGGATTTCCTTCTCTCTCCCACGTCACAGTCGAGGTGCAACCGCTGAAGGCCGCCTGATCACGTATTGCCTCACGCAAAATGTGCTTTCCGTAATACGATCGTGAGAAACAGAGGGCCTCTGCCGCGCGTATAAGATTGTACAAGTTCACGGCCTAGCCGCGAGAGGAAGATGATGCTTATCCGCCATGCCCCCGACCTCACAGAAGCGCATGTCACGCCGAAGGAGGCCTATCTCAATCGCCGCAGTTTCCTGCTCGGCAGCGCGGGCGCCGCGATCGGCGCCGGTCTCATGTCAGGCGCAGCCGGTGCCGCTGCCCTATCCGGCGCCAAGAGCCCCTATTCCACGACGGATAAGCCGACGAGCCTCGACGACATCACCAGCTACAACAACTTCTACGAATTCGGTACCGACAAGGGCGATCCGGCCGCCTATGCCGGCAAGCTGACGACCAGCCCCTGGAGCATCAAGGTTGATGGCCTCGTCAACAAGCCCGCGACCTATGCGCTGGAAGATTTCGTCAAGCCTTATGCCATCGAGGAGCGCATCTACCGGCACCGCTGCGTAGAAGCCTGGTCGATGGTGATCCCCTGGCTCGGCTTCCAGCTCAGCGAAGTGCTGAAGAAGGCCGAACCGCAGGGTAGCGCCAAATATGTCGCTTTCGAAACGCTGGTGCGTCCTTCCGAAATGCCGGGGCAGGCGGCCTATTTCCCGGCGCTCGACTGGCCTTATGTTGAAGGTTTACGTCTTGACGAGGCGATGAACCCGCTCACCATCCTCGCCATCGGTCTCTACGGCCAGAGCATGCCGAACCAGAACGGCGCACCCATCCGCCTCGTGGTGCCGTGGAAATATGGCTTCAAGGGCATCAAGTCGATCGTGCGCATCAGCTTGGTCGACAAGCAGCCGCCAACCTCGTGGAACAAGGAAAATTCCAGCGAATATGGCTTCTACTCCAACGTCAATCCGGAGGTCGACCATCCGCGCTGGAGCCAGGCGAGCGAACGGCGCATCGGCGCGGGCCTGCTGGCCGGTCGTCAGCCTACCCTGATGTTCAACGGTTACGCCGACCAGGTCGCCTCGATGTATGCGGGTATGGACTTGAGGGCGAATTTCTGATGAGCACGCCCGTCCAAGTAAGGTCCAGCGCCGGCTTCGCCTGGCAACCGCTGATCCGGTTGCTCGTCTATATCGTCGGCTTGCTGCCGGCGGCGTGGCTGTTCTACCTCGCCTTTGCAGACCGGATCGGCGCCGATCCGGTGGCCCAGCTGGAATGGGGGCTGGGTCTGTGGGCCCTGCGCTTCCTGATCATCACGCTCTGTATCACGCCGCTGCGCCAGCTGTTCAGGATCAACCTGCTGCGCTATCGGCGGGCGTTCGGCCTGGTCGCGTTCTACTATGTGCTGCTGCATCTCAGCGTCTGGATCTGGCTTGACCGCGGCCTCGACCTGCATGCTGCGCTGACCGACATCCTGCGCCGACCCTACATCACGATTGGCATGGCAGCCTTTGTGATCCTCCTGCCGCTGGCGCTCACCTCGAACAACTGGTCGATCCGCCGGATGGGCGGCAAGACCTGGGCCAAGCTGCACAAAGCCGTCTATCTCGCCATCGCCCTCGGCGCGCTGCACTTCATCATGATCAAGAAGGTGTGGCTCATGGAGCCGCTGGTTTATGCGGCGATCGTGCTGGTGCTGCTGGCCTTCCGGCTGGTATGGCCGATGATCGGCGCCAGGAAGCCGCAAGCTCGGCGGGCGGCGTAATTGGAGTGGCGGTCTCCGACCGCCAAAACCCTGTCTGGAGGGCACAGCGGTTCAAGGCTTGGCGGTCGGAGACCGCCACTCCATTTTCGGCTCGCCTTTCCCGCGCCCGTTCATTTTTTCAAAATTTCCGGTTGCCTTAGCGTAAAACCGTCTCTATCTTGCCCATCCCGGCCACACTCAGCGAGGGAGGATTGTATGACATCATCGATTATTCTCCGTCGCGCGCCGCGCGTTCGACCCTACGAGAACATGGCACGCTGCTAGGCGTCTCCTTCTCCCCGAACGGCCCCCTGGGCTTTTTTCCCCGAACCAAATAGGCACCGCGCTTTTGCGCGCGCTTTGCCATCCGGAGACGGTGCTGTGTGGCGCCGGATGTGATCATGACTCAAACGAGCCGACGAACGGGCCGACACCCGATGGCCGCCGTGCTTGCCTTCACTTTCAGGAACTGGCGAGGGCATGTGGCCATCGTCGCCGCTATCGTTTCCACCGTTGCGGTCGCCACCATCAGCGAGGTGGTGATTCCGATCTTTGCCGGCCGGATGGTCGATGCCGTCACTGCCGGCGCCGATCGCGCCAGTGAAGCCTGGTGGGCGTTGGGCGCGATGCTGGCGCTCGCCGCCTTGGCGGTCGGCTGCCGGCAAGCCTTCTTCTACGGCATAACCGTGTTGACCACGCGGGTGATGGCATTCGTTGCCCGCGATGCCTTCGCGCGCCTGCAGCGCTTCTCGACGGACTGGCACGCCAACAATTTTGCCGGCTCCACCGTGCGCCGTATCACGCGCGGCATGTGGGCGCTCGATATGCTGCATGACACGCTGCTCGTCGCCATCCTGCCCTCCATCCTCGTGCTGCTGGGCTCGACCTGGGTGCTCGGCACGGTCTGGCCGGCGCTGGGGCTGGTGGTGCTCGTCGGCGCGATAGGCTTCGTGGCGATGACGGTGCTGCTCTCGGTGAACTATGTCGCGCCGGCGGCCCGGCTAGCCAACAGCTGGGACACGCGCGTGGGCGGAGCCTTGGCCGATGCCATCACCTGCAATGCGGTGGTGAAGGCCTTCGGCGCCGAGACGCGAGAGGACGACAGGCTTGCCAAGGTGCTCGGCAAGTGGCGTTCGCGCACCACGCGCACTTGGATACGCGGCACGAACGCCGGTACTGCGCAGAACGCCTTCCTGCTGCTGCTGCGCGCGGCCGTGCTCGGCTTCGTTCTGCTGCTCTGGATGCAAGGCCAGGCCGATGCCGGCGATGTCGCCCTGGTGCTGACGAGCTATGCCATCGTGCACGGCTATCTGCGCGACATCGGCATGCACATCCACAACCTCCAGCGCTCGGTCAACGATATGGAGGAACTGGTGGCCTTCTACGACCAGCCTATGGGTGTGAGGGATCAGGTGGGGGCGCCGGCCGCGGAGATCGGGGCAGGCCATATCGCCTTCGAGCATGTGACGTTCCACTATGGCGGGCATGCCGAGCCGCTTTATCGCGACTTCTCGGTCGAGATCAGGGCAGGGGAGAAGATCGGCCTTGTCGGGCGCTCCGGTTCGGGCAAGACGACCTTCGTCAAGCTCATCCAGCGGCTCTACGATGTGAATGGTGGGCGGATCGTCATCGACGGGCAGGATATCGCCGGGGTCTCCCAGGCGAGCCTGCGCGCGAGCATCGCCATCGTGCAGCAGGAGCCGATCCTGTTTCACCGTTCGCTGGCCGAGAACATCGCCTATGGCCGGCCAAACGCCACCCTGGCGGAGATCGAGCGCGCGGCACGGCTCGCCAACGCGCATGACTTCATTTCGGCTCTGCCGAAGGGCTATGCGACGATGGTGGGCGAGCGGGGCGTCAAGCTGTCGGGCGGCGAGCGCCAGCGCGTGGCGCTTGCACGGGCCTTCCTGGCCGACGCGCCGATCCTGATCCTGGACGAGGCCACTTCGAGCCTGGATTCGGAATCCGAGCACCTGATCCAGGAGGCGATGGAGCGCCTGATGGCGGATCGTACCACCATCGTCATCGCCCACCGCCTCTCGACGGTTCAGGCGATGGACCGCATTCTCGTCTTCGACAAGGGGCGGATCGTGGAGGAGGGGGATCACGCCAGCCTGATCCGCCACCCCGATGGCATCTATCGCGGCTTGTTCGAGCGCCAGGCGCTGGAACTGGCCAAGGGCTGGGCGGCGTAATGGTGTGCCGGTCTTCGGACCGGCACACTTCCTCTTCATCAACCCAGAGCAAAATGCGTTCAGGCAGGAACGGATTTCGAGAGTAACTTCCTGGTAGCAAAAGCATTTTGTGCTTCTTGCTGATTTGATCTGCAGGAAAAGCGCTCCAGCCAGACTGCAATGTCAATGAATGGGAGGCTGAGGTCTGTTCGCCATCGCGAATAAAATGGGAGCTGCCTTGTTTATCCCTTGTCCGGAAATTGAACGGGCATTCGCACCCGGCGCCGGCTGCTCAAGGGAGGGACCTGCTATGATCAAGGCCTTGACGATACGTCTGTCTCTACTTCTCGTCGGTGCTGCATTACCCCTCTCGGCAAGTGCCGCGACTGTGGTCACAGCTCAGAACGGCATGACGTTGTATGTCTTTGACAAAGACGCCGGCGGCAAGCCCTCCTGCTATGGTGGGTGCGCGGCGAAATGGCCGCCTTATACCGCGAAGGCCGACGAGAAAATGGGAGAAGGCTGGGCGACCGTGAAGCGCACGGATGGCGCCCTGCAATGGACCTATGACGGCAAGCCGGTCTATTTCTATGCTTCGGACAAGAAGAAGGGTGACAAGACCGGCGACGGCATTGGCGGTGTATGGCATATCATCAGCGAGTAACGGCCTGATTTCGGCGAGCGCGGCCGACGGGTCGCCTCGTTCCGCGCCCTATTCGATTAAGCCAGCGCGATCCGCACGCGGCGGTTCTGCTTGCCCTTCTTTTCGATCTGCGTCACCACGATCCGGCCAATTTCCTGCGTGTTCCTCACATGCGTGCCGCCGCAGGGCTGCAGGTCGAGGTCTTCGATCTCCACCAGGCGCACGCGGCCCGAGCCGCGTGGAGGCTTAACCGACATGGTCTTGACAAGGCCGGGATTGGCGTCGAGCTCGGCATCGGTAATCCAGCGTTCGGAAACCTCGGCGCCCTGATCGATCATGCCGTTGACTTTGGCCGCGATCTCTTCCCTGTCCAGCCCGGCATCCTGGATATCGAAGTCCAGCCGGCCCTCGCCATCGCCGATCGAGCCGCCAGTGACCGGATAGGGCAGGGCGACCGAGAGCAGATGCAGCGCCGTGTGCACCTTCATGCGCGCATAGCGACGCGGCCAGTCGAGCGCCAGTTCCACGGTGTCCCCGATGGCGGGCAGGAGCCCTTCGGGAGGCGCGACATGGGCGATTTCGGTCTTGGCTTCGTCGTTCCACACGGCATTGACGATGGCAACGGTGCGGCCGTCCGACAGGGTCAGGGTGCCGACATCGCCGGGCTGGCCGCCGCCCATGGCGTAGAAGATCGTCCGGTCCAGAATGATCCCGTGCTGCGACAGGCCGACCACTGTCGCGGTGGCGGTCGGGGCGTAGGCGTCGTCTCTGAAAAGCAAGACTGTGGCCATGGTTCACCTATTCCAATGGAGCCTTGATGGTGGAACGTTTCTCGAGCCATTCCGGGACAGGCAGATTCTTGGAACGCATGAAAGTGGGATTGAACAGCTTCGACTGATAGCGCGAGCCGTGGTCGCACAGGATCGTCACGATGGTCTTACCCGGCCCTAGGTCCTTGGCCATGCGGATCGCGCCAGCGATGTTGATGCCGGTCGAAAGCCCTACGCACAGCCCTTCCACCTGCAGGAGATCATAGACCAAGGGCACGGCTTCTTCATCCGGGATCTGATAGGCCAGATCGACAGGGGCATCTTCAAGGTTCTTGGTCACGCGGTTCTGGCCAATGCCTTCCGACATAGACGAGCCTGAGAATTTCAGCTCACGATTGCTGAACCAGGAATACATCGCCGCGCCCATCGGGTCGGCCACGCCGATCTTGAAGTCCTTGTTTACGGCTTTCAGGCCCATGCCGACGCCGGCCAGCGTGCCGCCGGAGCCGACCGAGCAGACGAAGCCGTCGAGCTTGCCGTCGGTCTGCTCCAGGATCTCCGGGGCGGTGGTCTCGATATGGGCCTGGCGGTTGGCGACATTGTCGAACTGATTGGCCCAGACCGCGCCGCCCGGCTCCGTCTTCGCAAGTTCCTCTGCAAGACGCCCGGAGACCTTCACGTAATTGTTGGGATTGGCATAGGGCACCGCCGGCACTTCCACGAGCTCGGCACCGGCGAGACGCAGCATGTCCTTCTTTTCCTGGCTCTGGGTCTCCGGAATCACGATGACAGTCTTGAAACCCATGGCGTCGGCGACCAGGGCAAGGCCGATGCCCGTATTGCCGGCCGTGCCTTCGACGATCGTGCCGCCCGGCCTCAGCTCGCCCCGTGCCACGGCGTCCTTGATGATGAAAAGCGCCGCCCGGTCCTTCACCGATTGGCCGGGGTTCATGAATTCTGCCTTGCCCAGAATCGTGCAGCCCGTCAGCTCCGAGGCGCGATTGAGGCGGATAAGGGGGGTATTGCCGATGGCGTCGACGAGACCGGTACGGAAAGCCATGTGTGAATGTCTGATGGTTTGAGGGGCGGTGACCGTAACCCGTCTTGCGGGTTCGGGATAGAGGGGGCAAGTCGCAGTTGCCTTTTCTCGGCGGATGACCGCTCGTGCCGAATGAACGGTGCTCGTTGTCCACCATTTCAGCAGATCCCGGCCACCAGGCTTTTCTGTAACGCCTTCGCAGCCCTAGCTTGAGGGGACGCCCATTCTTTCATAGCTAGGGATCGTCCGTTATGAACGGCTATCTGGGGTGAACGATTGGAAAGCTGCCATGTCCAAGGTGACGCGGGCGACACAGATGCTGGAAAAAGCCGGCGTCGCCTTTTCCGTCTATACATATGACTATGATCCGGATGCCGACCATATCGGCCTGCAGGCAGCGGACGCACTTGGCGAGGCGCCGGACCGCGTGCTCAAGACCCTGATGGCGCTCGTGGACGGCAAGCCCGTCTGCGTCATCGTGCCGTCCGATCGCGAGGTCGCCATGAAGAAGCTCGCGGCGGCCTTCGGCGGCAAATCCGCCCAGATGATGAAACCTGCCGATGCCGAGCGCAGCGCTGGCTATAAGGTGGGTGGTATCAGCCCCTTCGGCCAGATGCGCAAGGTGCGGACTGCCATCGAGCAGGCTGCACTCGACAACGAGTATGTCTTTATCAATGGGGGCCAACGGGGTCTGCAAGTCCGCCTCAACCCACGGGATGCGATGAGGGTGCTCGAAGCCCTGGCAGCTTCGCTGATGGCGTAGGGCTGTTCAATCGGCAACAAAACGAACGGAAGATTGCGCGATTTGGGGAAGCTGCTGCGTCGGCGACGCAAGGGGAAAGATTTGGCTCCGCGAGCAGGACTCGAACCTGCGACCCAGCGATTAACAGTCGCTTGCTCTACCGGCTGAGCTATCGCGGAACAGGGTGTTCCCCGGTGGGCCGGGCGTATAGCAACATCGTCGGGGGTTGCCAAGGCCAATCGTGCCCAGATTGCATCTCTTTTTTGGATTAACATCTATGCGCGAGGGAGCATATCCGGATCGACCGGGCGTTTCGTACCATTTGGAGGGGCATTTTGGAGCCAACTCAGCCGATTAGCCGTCCCAAGGTGAAAATCCTGGGACGTCATTTTCATTTGCCGGGGTCGCGTTGGCTTCGCATGATTCTCGGTGTTGCGATGATTGTCGGGGGCCTTCTGGGCTTCCTGCCGATTCTCGGCTTCTGGATGATCCCGGTTGGCCTGCTGATCCTGTCCGTGGATATTCCGGCCGTCCGGCGTGGCCGGCGCAAGCTCTCGGTCTGGTGGGGCCGGCGGCGCCAGGCCGGCAAACAGGCGCCCTCGGAGCCGACATCGTGACGACTGCGGCGCTCCAACGGCTCGGGCCGCGTATATCCGCGACAGGATCCGGGCAATCGCATCCGGCGCCATTCCGGACCCGACGAACGGTTCTAACGAGTATCGTGCCGGCTGGTACAATGGACCCTGGGGCCGCCTGCATGTCACCTCGTCGGTCATTGGCGGCAATCGGTTAGCCTACAATCCCAAGGTCCCGGCGGGCCTTACGCGCCCTACGCTTATCCGAATGTGGGCTTCACGGCCGGCGCTACTTTTGCGGCGGCTTATCACCGCACCATCAACAACAATGACCAAGGGTTGTCGGCTGTCACAAGCGTTGTGCCGGTCACCGTGAACACGCAAGCCACTGACGGCAGGGATGTGGCGTCCACACTCACTGACGCGCTCAAGCGGGTCACCAAGGTATCCACCGCAAACTACGGGCTGACGTGATGGGCGACATCCAACCGCCGCCCCCTTCATCAGCCACGACGTGTTCGAGCACATCGGCCGCAAGTTCGCCTATGCGGAGATCCACGGTCATATCGAGCTTGCGAACCGCGCCGCGGCCCTTTCAGAGGCGCTGGGCGAGTTCTTCCGCGAGCCTGCGGAGATGGACGCAAGACATTCGCGGGCGTCTTCAACGGCTGCATCGCGTTATGGGAGACATGCTGGGGCCAGGACAAGGGTGAGCCGTGGGAGCCAGCGGACTTCGCCAGGCTGCGGGAGGCGGCGCTCGCGATGTAGCGACCGATCGAGAGCGGGACGGTGCATTAGGAGTAAGCACGACTTGCCATCGGATTACGCCTTCAGCGTGCTCAAGTATGCACTTTTGCGTGGCAGGAGGCGGATCGAGTGGAAATCTGCAGAAGGATTATTGCAGGGTACCTCCCTGACTTTGCTGGTATCCCCCTTATTCTTCTACTATTACCGCTATTTGCACAATTGACGCTTAACAATAACGTCTACAAGATAATATAGAGGGACACGAAGAGCGCGGGCAAAGTAGTGGACACCGTCGATTTAGTTAGGCTTATATTTTTACTCCTGGCGTGTTTAATCACAGCTAGTGGAATTGCATCGATGGTATTTCGGAGAGACAGTGCACTGCATTGGCTCGTAGTTCTCGCCGCAGTTTGGGTTTGCGTTTTAACTTCAATTTATATTGTATCTAATCTTGACTATTAGCCTGATTTGACGATTCAAGGGGCGCAGACCTTCCTGGACCGGTTCGGCGGCTTCAGGATCGGGCCGACGGACAAGGCGCGGCGGCTGGCAAGGAGTGGTTGAGAGCCGAGTTTGCTGCCCACTTAGGGATGGCATTACCCATCCAACTCCAAATTTGGCGCCAGAGACAAAAGCCCCCGGCCTATCAGGCGAAGGCCGGGGGACGCCCATCTCGGGCACATGATCTCTGGCAGGTCATGAGGGGCAATTTGCATGACCCCACCACACTTTACTCCGTGGTAAAGTTAAAAATTGACGAATCTAGCCTGGAATTAGACAAAAATAGCCAGATCCGACCCTAGATCTTCCCGGTGTTCGTGCGCAAAACCCTGGCTGCGACCGGCCTGATTGGGTTTGCTTGGGCGATATATTCCACTGAGAGCGCTATGCAAAGAACGCAGTGCTCTCCCGTGAACGAAGAAGGAAGCTGAGAAGCGGCATCATCAAAAAGACCCGGCTCGCTTGCAGCGAACCGGGTCGGGCAAGTCCATCTCGCTCCAGAACGATGGCCTTGGTTGGCGAGGCCATCGATCACGCAAACTTACACCTTGTTGCGCTGACACATTATCCCGCAAACAGAGGAGTATCCCGCTCAAGGTAAATACCCGGCCGGGAGCCGGATGGGCCTCCTGCGAGGGCGTGAACCTCCCGCAATATGTTCATATTTTGTTTTCATTCTGCCATATGGCATCCCATCGTTCGGCCAGGGCAGATTCGTCGATGGGAAACAAGCGCGATCAGCGTTCCGGCGACATTCGGAACCCGGATGAATTGGGCCATACCAATACCCTCTAGCGATGGCGGAGTTCATCAGGCAGTGCCTATTCCTATCCCACCGCCCCGATGGACCGGGCGAACGCGTATACCGCACACAATGCTGCAACGAAACCGAACGCCGCCGCTACGGCATTGAGCCTGCCGATCCGCTGCAGAACTCCGATGAACGTATCAATGTTGTTGGGCACGTTAATAAGGGATGCCCAAAGCCAGAAGGCCGCGGCGCCAGCTGAGCACAGCATGCCAGTCGCCGCTACGCACACATCCAAGGTGGTCATGACATCTTAACCGGGCAACTTTCGATGGCCCGTGCCGCACTTGCCTTAGCCAAAGGATAGTCGGCGGACACGTGCGTCATGCGGCGCCCGATGAGCGCGCCTGCCTGGACAGAGCTTACGCCCCAGGCCGCGAGATAAAACAGCAAGCCCATCGTGTTTCGCCGCCTGGTCATGGTCGCCCGCTCCCATGTGAACGCGCCGACGCGCCTCGACGGCCGAAGCGTAATGGGAATCGGGCCGACAATCAAAGCGCAGACGGCGAGGGCCCTTATCTGACGAAGGAACTTTGCTTCTCGTCAGTACCCGCTAAGTCATTGATTTTTTGGAGGCCACGCCCGGAATCGAACCGGGGTGCAAGGATTTGCAGTCCTCTGCGTAACCACTCCGCCACGTGGCCATCCATTGTCGAGCGATGCAAGACAAAGCGGAGGCGCGCCCTATAACAAGCCAATGGGGCGGGTTCAACCGGTTTTCGCGACGCCGGCGATATTTGGTAGGAAAGTCGACGCGTGCGGAAAATCCGCGCCTTCGCCGTCCTGCAGCAGCCTGCCGGCTTGCCTTTTGCGAGGGCTTGACGCAAACAACGATCGGACAACCAAGAGAGCCGATCGATGACCGATTTCGCCCAAGCGCGCCGCACCATGGTGGATTGCCAGGTTCGCACCAATGACGTGACTGAGGGCCGGGTGGTCGATGCTTTCCTCGCGGTGCCGCGAGAGGCCTTCGTGCCGGCCCCCAAGCAGGCGCTTGCCTATCTCGACGCGGATCTGGCTGTCGGCCCAGCTGGCAGCCAGCGCTACCTTATCCAGCCGATGTTCCTGGCCAAGCTGGTTCAGTTGGCCGGCGTCAAGCCTACGGACGTTGTGCTCGATGTCGGCGCAGCGACAGGCTACTCCGCCGCGATCCTGTCCCAGCTCGCCGCCAAGGTCGTGGCCCTCGAAAGCGACGAAAGTCTCGCCGGCGAGGCGAAGACGGCATTGGCTTCCTACGACAATGTCAGCGTGACCGCGGGGCCGCTCGCCAACGGCGCCGCCGCGTCCGGCCCGTATGACGTCATTCTTCTGCAGGGCTCGGTCGAGGAGGTGCCGCTGGCGCTGTTCGAATCGCTTCGCGAGGGCGGCCGCCTCATTGCGGTGGTCGGTCGTGGCCGCGCCGGGCGCGCCACAATCTTTGTTCGTGTTGGCGGCGATTTCACCGGACGTATCGCCTTCGATGCCTCGCTGTCGGCCCTGCCGGGTTTTGCCAAGGCACCCGCCTTCACGTTCTGATCAAGAAGAGTAAGGGCCGATTCGCCCGGAAACCTTGGAGGTTTTGTGGCCTGGCCAGTGTAAACCTCTACTTGGCGGGGGTGATGGCGAACATCCGCATCTGGGCAAGCCGCTGGTCAACATTGAACGTGGCAGATGCATGTCGAGGGTCGAAAGCGAGGGCTTTTGGAAGGCAGAGTCAGGCTTGCTTGCCGGCTGAACCGCGAGGAGCGCCCCCTGCCTCCAGACCAGCGATCAACTCCCATCGAAGGGCGCCGCCGATGTCTCTCCGCGTACTTAATTTTCCATTCATTGCAACTGCAACGTTAATCGCTGGCTAACCGAACCTAAGGTTCACTGTCTCATTTTTGCTTCAGCTCCGGAATTATCGTTTGGCAAATCAAATGAGGTGTTGGTGAATGAAGCCTGTCGGGTTATTTTTTGCCAAAGATTGGGCGGGTTAACCGCCTGTTTTGATTTTGGGTCGGGTTAGAGTCATGAAAACTGTAAGCGTCATTTCTCTTTTGGCGACAAGCGCTTCGCTTGTTATCTTCATCAATGGCGCGCAGGCGCAGTCGCTGCAGTCGGCACTGTCGCAAGCTTACACCTCCAACCCCACTTTGAATGCTCAGCGCGCTGGTGCACGTGCTTTTGACGAAAATGTGCCCCAGGCTTTGGGTGGTTACCGCCCTACGATCAATGGTACCGCCAATGCGAGCGGTCTGGCGGATACGGTCCGAGTCAACAAGCTGGGCCGTGTGAACGACACTAGTTTTCCCCGCGGCGTCGGCATTACCATCACCCAGCCGCTGTTCGACGGTTTCCGCACGGCGAACTCCGTGCGCTCGGCGGAAGCCGGGGTTCTGGGCCAGCGCGAGACGCTGCGCGACATCGAACAGCAGACATTGCTCGCCGCCGCCACGGCCTATATGAACGTGTTGCGTGACGCCGCACTGCTCAACCTGCAGAAGAATAACGTCGAAGTGCTGCAGGAACAGCTCAAGCAGACCAAGGATCGCTTCAATGTCGGCGAAGTGACGCGCACCGACGTCGAGCAGGCCAACGCCAGCCTCGCGGGCGCCCAGTCGCAGGAGATCCAGGCTGAGGCGCAGCTCAAGTCCTCCACGGCGGTCTATCGCCAGATCATCGGTTCCCAGCCCAAGCGTCTCGAGCCTGCCAAACCGCTCAAGATCCTGCCCAAGAACCAGAACGCCGCCATTGCGGCGGGCCTTGCCAACCACCCCGCCATCACATCCGCGCTCCATGCCGTTGATGCTGCGGCCATGCAGGTAAAGGTCGCCGAAGGCGCGCTCTATCCGAGCCTGAGTGCGCAGGGCGCGCTTTCTCAGAATTATGACGTCAACGGTACTACTCGCATCGACAGCTCGGCGTCGATCGGCGCCTTCCTGACGGTACCGATCTATGAAGCCGGCGTGGATTATTCCAAGATTCGCCAAGCCAAGGAAAACCTCGGCCAAGCGCGTATCAATGCGGATATCCAGCGCGAAGAGGTCCGGGCCGCCGTCGTGTCTGCTTGGGGCAATCTGGATGCGGCGCGTTCCGAGATCGTGGCTAACCAGGCCGCGGTCGCCGCCGCCGGCGTGGCGCTTGCCGGCGTGCGCGAGGAGGCCAAGGTCGGCCAGCGTACGACCTTCGACGTGCTGCAGCAACAGCAGGTGCTTCTCAATGCCCGCGCGACGCTGATTACCAGCCAGCGCGATCAGGTGGTGGCTTCCTATACGCTGCTCCAGGCGGTCGGTAAGCTGAACGCTACGGCTCTCGGCCTCAAGGTCGCCAGATACGATCCAGCCGTCCATTACGACCAGGTGCGCGACAAGTGGATCGGCACGGACATTCCGGACGGCCGCTGAGCAGCGCCCCGCAGCGGCGGGTCCGATAGCCGGCTGATATCGACAGAATTCTGAAGACAACGCCCTCCACATCCTTGCGATTGGAGGGCGTTCTTGTTTTGAAGGATGCATCGCATGACCGTCTCGGCCCGAGCCGGCATGTGAAGCGGGCAGGGCGCAAGGCCGGCCCCTCAAGGAGCCGTCCAATGTCCTCATCGAGCCGCTTGGACCCGCCTCGGGTGCCGAAGGAACCATCCATGGACGAGATCCTGGCTTCCATCCGCAGGATCATCGCCGATGACCCGCCTTCGGTGCGGCGGCCGCGGCGCAGCCCGGTCGAAGCGCTGGTGGCCGAACGCCCGGCCAGCGCCGGCGAGCCGGGGGTCGAGTCAATCGATCTACCGGCGCCGGCCAATGACGATGCGGGAGTGGCAGAGCCTCTGTTGTCAACAGCACGCGGGGCGGAGGCGGCGGCTTCGTTCGCCACGCTCAACCATACCGTCTTCTCGAAAAATGCACGCAGTATCGAGGATGTCGTCCAGGATATGCTGCGGCCGTTGCTGCAGGCCTGGCTCGACGCCCATCTGCCCACTCTGGTAGAGCGGCTGGTACGCCAGGAGATCGAGCGAATTTCCGGCAAGCCGTAGGCGCCCTGACACGAGTTCGCGTTTCGGACCGTTTGCGCCGCCAGCGCCTGTCACAAACTGTCAGGCATTTTGATTTCGCCCCGCGTTCACGAAGCCCTAAATCCCTCGCAGCTAGTCTGATGCGAATCGGTAAAGGGTAGAGCGTATGTGCGGCATTGTCGGTATTCTCGGAAAAGAAGCGGTTGCGTTGCCCCTGATCGACGCGCTGCGGCGTCTTGAATATCGCGGTTACGATTCGGCAGGCATCGCCACCCTAGAAGGCGGCGCCATCACCCGCCGGCGTGCCGAGGGCAAGCTTCGCAACCTTGAAAGCAAGCTCGATCACGATCCGCTCGACGGCCTTATCGGCATAGGGCACACCCGTTGGGCCACTCACGGCAAGCCGACGGAGGGCAATGCCCATCCCCATGCCACCAACAGGGTAGCGGTGGTCCATAACGGCATCATCGAGAATTTCAGGGAGCTGCGCGAAGAGCTCATCGCTGACGGCGCACGGTTTCAGAGCGAGACCGATACCGAGGTCGTCGCCCATCTCGTCACGCGCGAACTCGATCGCGGCAGGACGCCGATCGAAGGCGTGCATGCGAGCTTGCGGCGGCTGCGCGGTGCTTTCTCACTGGGTTTCCTTTTCTCGGGCGAGGATAATCTGCTCATCGGCGCCCGCCTCGGCTCGCCGCTCGCGGTGGGTTACGGCGAAGGGGAGATGTTTCTGGGTTCAGACGCCATCGCGCTCGCCCCCTTCACCAACACCATCGCCTATCTCGATGATGGCGACAGCGTTGTGCTGACGCGCAGTTCAGCCTCCATCTACGATGCGGCCTTCAAGCGCGTGCATCGCACGATTCAGAAATCGCAGGCTTCCGCCACCATCGTCGACAAGGGCAATCATCGGCACTTCATGGCGAAGGAGATCCATGAGCAGCCGGAGGTCGTTTCGCACACGCTGACTTCCTTCATCGACATGGTGGGCGAAACCATCCGCCTGCCGGAGAACCTTCCCTTTGATTGGACGAATCTCAGCCGCCTTACCATTTCTGCCTGCGGTACCGCCTCCTTCGCCAGCATGATCGCCAAATACTGGTTCGAGCGGTATGCACGCCTGCCGGTCGAAGTCGATATCGCCTCCGAGTTCCGCTACCGCGAGGCGCCGCTCGACAAGGGCGGCCTGTCGATTTTCGTGTCGCAGTCGGGCGAGACGGCCGACACGCTGGCGGCCCTACGCTATTGCAAGGAGCAGGGACAGCACACGCTCGCTGTGGTCAATGTGCCGACCTCGACCATAGCGCGCGAGGCCGAGGTGATGGTGCGAACGCTGGCGGGCCCGGAGATCGGCGTGGCCTCCACCAAGGCCTTCACCTGCCAGCTCGCTGCGTTGGCTGGGCTTGCCATCGGTGCCGGCAAGGCGCGTGGCACGCTATCGGCTGCGGAGGAGAGTGAACTCGTACATGCACTCATCGAAGCACCGCGCCTGATGGCCGAAGCGCTTCGTCTGGAGCATGAGATCGAGACCTTCTCGCGTGATCTCGCCAAGGCCTCCGACGTGCTCTATCTCGGCCGCGGCACGAGCTATCCTCTGTCGCTTGAAGGCGCATTAAAACTAAAAGAAATCAGCTATATACATGCAGAGGGTTATGCCGCAGGCGAACTCAAGCATGGCCCGATCGCCCTGATCGACGAGACCATGCCGGTGGTGGTGATTGCTCCCTTCGACGCCATCTTCGAGAAGACGGTTTCGAACATGCAGGAAGTCGCCGCGCGCGGTGGCCGCATCATCCTGATCACCGATTCGAAGGGGGCCGAAGCCGCCGCCATGGCGACACTAAAGACCATCGTCCTGCCCGAGATGCCGGCTGTGGTCACGCCCATCGTCTATTCCATCCCGATCCAACTCCTAGCCTACCACACGGCCGTGATCATCGGCACTGACGTCGACCAGCCGCGCAACCTCGCCAAGAGCGTCACGGTCGAGTGAGGGCGAAGGTTTCGCATTCGCCTTTGCATGACGAAATTAAAGTCAGCACGTGAGCTACTCCTGTTCCGGCCCCAGCGTGGGCGCGGACAAGGCCTAAGACGCCGAGGACCTCGTCAATGAGCTGAGGTCGATGAGCGTGTGCCCGTAGGTGGCCCAGAGTAGCAATGGTGGCGTCTGGCCATCGATGCGCGCACCACCCATCATGTCGGCTGTGCCATGAGCCAGAAGACCCGCGAGCGCATCGAGGAAGTCTTCAATTGTATGGATGCCGTAGCGGCCAGCGCATGGCCGGTGAGACCGGAGTCGGATGGGCCTTCGCCTTCCCTGCGGCCGAGGATGGGTCTTCTTCGAGACTGCCAGACGCCCCGTTGGGCACGTTTGCATTCACAATGGCAAACATTCGGGCTTCGTCGTCCGTAAAGGCGAAAATTTCAACAGCCTGTCGGCGTGTTTCAGCTTCAAACTGAAACGGAGGAAATCGCAAGATACTTCCGTTTTCAATGCGTGGTAGCCAGAAGAACGTTCGATTTGAACGCATCTTGCCCTAGGAGACCAGGACCTTTGCCCGCGCGATCGGGGCCTGAAAAACGCGTCATGACTCTGGCCCTCGCGTAGTCGCGCCCCGATACGAGGGCCGTCATATTCCGCAATGGAGTGGTAATTAATTACCGCCAATGTGAGTTGACTCTAGGAAAATTTACGTAGGTTATATCAGGTATTGCAATACCAAAAATTAGTATTATTGTAGATACGCTCTATGGAGAGGGCGCTGCGATGCGCAAATATATGCGAGAATATTTGCTTGTCGGTGAATAAAAGAATTCACGGAGATAACCCGCATGACGACATATACCGAACCAAATGGAGTTACGTACACGGTAACTCGGCAGAAGGACATTCTGGGGAATCCTTCTGGATTGAGTACGGTTACTATTAAGGAGCCGGATGGAACGATCATTAATACCATTACTGGTGTTCCGAATGGCACTGTCAATATTTTCGACAATTTGTCCGGCGTGAACAATTTCGTTACGGGATCATCTAATCTAAACATTCTGGGAACATTCCTCGGGAATACATACGTATCTACACCAGGATCGACCGGAAACATCAATATAGGTGTCAGTTTTGCGGCCGTTAATACATATGTAATTGGTGGAAATACAGATATTAACGTTCTTGCTAGTGGGCCCGGTGGCAACACCGTCGACGTCTATGGTGGAACGGCCTCATTCTCTGGATCCAATCTTGGAAGCTTCTTGAATGGCTCAACGATCAACCTCGGGGGGGGTGGTACCTTCTCTGCTGGGTCGGGTATTATCAGCGTCCTGAGCGGAAGCACGATCAATTTTACGACAGGCGGCGGCACGTTCATTGCGAATGCTGGTGGCAATTTCATCGATCTGTCCGGAACGACGATCACCAATTTCGAAAATCTCAACAACGGCCTCAACCACATACAATTCCAGAACATGCCTGGAACTCCTGGCTCTTACCAAGTTACAAATAATCTGCTTGGCACGCAGACTATTGAAGTCTTTGATTCCTCGGGTAAGCCAATGGCTTCTTTCACGGTTAATGGCCAGGCGATTACTCCAGGCACGTTTACGGCTGGCACGGGACCGTTGACTGTCACGGACGATGGCTCCTCGTTGACGATTACTGATCTTGCTCCGACTTGTTTCCTTTCCGGTACCATGATCCGGACAGACAAAGGCGAAGTCGCTGTCGAAGACCTATCCGTAGGCGACAGGGTGCTTGTCTATGCCAACGGCGAAAATCTTCTGCGTGAAGTAATCTGGACTGGCAGCCGGCATATGATCGTTGATCCAAATCGATCGGACGATCTCTCTGGCTATCCCGTATGTATTCAACGCGGCGCTATTGCCGAGAATGTGCCCTACAAGGATTTTCTACTTACCTCCGAGCATTGCCTATTCCTTGGTGGCAAGCTGGTGCCTGTTCGCACGATGGTGAATGGACGTACCATATACTATGATCGCACAATCGTATCGTACACTTACCATCATGTAGAAACGGAGCAACACTCCATTCTCTATAGTGACGGCATGCTGACCGAATCCTATCTCGATACCGGCAATCGAAAGCATTTCAGCCAGAATGCGAAGGTTGTCGGCTTCCCAAGGCGGAGTAGGGATTGGATCGCCGACGCGGCGGCGCCCCTGGAAGTCACTCCAGGGAACCTTGAACCAGTCTTCCGTGCCATTGAAGCTCGTGCGATCGAGATGGGCGTTGTCGACAAGCGCTCCGCCGCGGATACTACCGATGATGCGGGCCTGCACCTTGTGACCGACAAGGGCCGCGTCATTTGTCCCGTTCGCCGATCCGATGATGTCGCCACCTTCATGCTGCCCTCCGAGATCGCTTCGGTGCGCATCGTGTCCCGTACTTTCCGCCCATCCGACGTGATTGGTCCCTTCCACGATGATCGTCGCAACCTCGGTCTTCTCATCGGCGAGATCCGGCTCCAGGACGGCGCGGAGTCACGCGTGCTCGATGCTCATCTGGCCAAGCCCAATGTAGGTGGCTGGCATCGGCTCGAACCTGCCCCAGCGCGTTGGACCAACGGCAATGCTTTCGTAGACCTCGGCGAGCGCCTGCCGGATACGATTGGTGTACTCGCAGTGCGGGTTCTCGGTGGCGGCCCCTACATCCTCGTTGAGGACGTTGCCAAGTTGCAACGCAAGGCCTGATCCGGGGAGACGCGCGTCCGTTCCGCCCTTGAATCGGAACGGACGCCGGAGAAACATCGTGAGGGCTGTCAACGCGCCGGCTTGGGAGCTCGAATAGAAATCAACAGGGGGTCTTAGCAGTCGTCCGCAGGCGGGTAGGCATAGTGCCGCCGACGCCGCAAACTGGGCATCTGACCCGTGTCGATCCCCGGGTTCCGGTAGCCACATTTCGAATTCATTGCCACGTCTTGGACTTGCGAGATGGGCTGGATGCGGTTTGCCGAAACGCTCGCGTGCGCGCTTGAGCTGATCCGCAAGCGTTCCCAAACGCATGGCTGCACGGCGAGCATCGACCGATTCGGGATCCTTAGCCGGGCCGCGAGAGCTGCGGCTCGCCGCGCCAACAGCACCCTTCGGACACATCATCGGCTGCTTTTCGGGTCAAGGCGCAACCGGCTGAGACGGGAAAGTGGTCGCGGCTTGTGAAAGGCTATTTAAGAAGCGCCTGCAACGGCCTCTTCTTGGCGACACGCGAAAAGGAGAGGGGTAACTCCGAGAGATAGTTGTATTCCATAATGCAATACTTAGTACCTATTGCCACTATCAAGAAGGAGTGGTTGCGGCAACCATAAAACTCGGTAACAAATCGTTCATCGAGAAAGGGCGATCCGATGCTGTACCTCACCACCCTTCCCCTGTGGCTGACGGGATTTGTCCTGGTCGTCGCGCCAACACTGATCGCCATGGCGGGGCCGATTTTTATCCGCCAGCGCATCGGACTGGAGCAGCTCAGCAACAACAACGAGGTGGCCGGCTTCAAGTTTGCGACGGTGGGGGTACTCTACGCGGTCCTTCTCGCTTTCGCAGTAATCGTGGTCTGGGAGAAATTCAGCGACTCTGAGAGTCAGGTCGCTCAGGAGGCGGGCGCTGCGGCAACCATCTATCGCCTGGCAGATGGCATTCAGGGAGATGCCGGAACGGCTCTTCACGATCGCCTTACGGATTATGTCAAGGTCGCGATTTCGGATGACTGGCCGGCAATGGCTGAGGGGCATGGCAGCATGGCCGCAACCGAAGCTCTCAACGCCCTTTACAAGACGACCCTGCAGTTCTCGCCCTCGGGCGCCCGCGATAGTGACCTTCTCTCAGAGGTATTGCATCAGCTCGATCTGCTCACTCAGGCGAGGCGCGCCCGACTGGTGGCCGCATCCGGCATCGTGCCTGACGTGCTCTGGCTCGTGCTTTTTGGGGGCGCGGTTCTCACGGTTTGCTTTACCTTTTTCTTCGGCACTGAAAATGTTTACGCACAAGCGACAATGACCGGCGTCCTGGCCGTTCTGATTTTTTCGGGGCTGTTGATTATCGTGATGATTGATCGCCCCTTCGCCGGTTCGGTCTCCGTGCGGCCGGAGGCGCTGGTCGCTGTCCTCGAGGATCTCGGCGAGCGGTAGGTACAGGATCAGGGATATACGGGGACGAACGCGTAGCCCTATTCCCGGCCTCGCTAATCGCTGGCGATGTGGGCGATCGTGGCCAACCCGAACGCCTGCGAGGTACTGCGGTCGAGGGCACGGTCAAAGTCGCCCGAACAGCGCGAGAGCGTGTTGATTGAAGCCGTTTACAAGGGCGTGCTCGTTGGGGCCGGCGTTGCCACGAAAAGCCTTCGCGCCTTCCACCAGGATCTCGTCGGCGTCCGTGGCGAGGACCGACATTGTCTCCGTAATGAACTGGTCCAGCGGCATCGCTTCCTCGGCCTCGCGGCTGTTCATGAGGTCGGTGCGCACCCACGGCGGCGCGATCTCGAGCACGCGGATGCCTGCGTCTTTGAGCAGGAAGCGCTGCGACAGCGCATAGGAATGAAGAGCGGCTTTCGTCGCCGAATAGACCGCTGTAACCGCCATCGGAACAAAGCCCAGAATGGAACTCGTATAGGCGACAACGGCGTCGTTCTTACCTTTCAGGTGCTCGATCAGCGCTGCGGTCATGCGGATCGGCCCGACCAGGTTGGTGGTGATGGTGTCGACCAGCAGCTGGTCGTCTATCCGCTCGGCCGCCTGATCCGGCAACATGATGCCTGCATTGTTGATCAGCACATTGAGATCGGAATGGTCGGCGATCAGCCGGGCCGCGGCGGCATCGATGCTGACGGGGTCGGTGATGTCGAGCTCGATTGCGACCATGCCGGGATTGGCGGCGACGACTTCATCGAGGTTGGCCCGGCGGCGGCCGGAAATGATCACCTTGTTGCCGAGCTTGTGGAAAGCCTCGGCCAGCGCGCGGCCGATGCCTGAGCCGCCACCGGTAATGAAGATCGTGTTGCCTGTCAGTTTCACGGATCGTCTCCTTGAGTGAAGTCAGATATGAAAAGTCAGTCGGGAAAGCGGTCGCCGAACATTGGCAGGCCGCTCGCGGATTGCGCTTTGGTCGCCTCGTACTGGAGCACGTCCCAGTGCTCGGCGAGCTTGCCATCCTCGATGCGGACGATGTCGGCGGCGACCCACGCCGCGGGCCTGCCGCTGCCGGAGAACCGACCATGCGCGATCACGTGGTCTCCTTCGGCGACGATGAGCTGGTTCTCGTATTTCAATGTGTCCGGCAGCGTGCGGACGAGGTTGAAGAGACCTTCGCGGCCGGGCGCGATATGGGCGCTGTGCTGGATGTAGCGGTCCGACCAATAGTGCTCGGCAGCGGCATAGTCGCGCTTGTTGAACAAAGCGTCGAAGGCTTGGAGAACGAGCGTCTTGTTCTGCTCAGGTGTGGTCTTGGTCATGTCGGTTTCCTTCATGTTCGAGCAGGTCAGGCCGTGGCGTGCGGGATCGTCGGGCAATCGGCAGAAGCCGTGCTTTCCGGGTGGTGCAGGCCGATGGCATCGATAAGCAGGCCAATCTCGCCGGAAGCGGGCACCTGGGCCTGGACGCCCTCGGCGTGGCGAACGCCGGCCTCGCTGAATTCTTTGATGCGGTTGGATCGGAACACGATCGAGAACCCTTCACATTGATGTCTTGTGAATGGCTAGATCGTCAGCACCCGCCTGGGCCGGTAGTTGCCGGTTTCAGCTAATTTCTATGCACGGCATGCATCAATGGAAGAAACGTTCGCTTCGTTGGATCCGTCATTCGCCCCTGGTCGGCAAGGATCACATCGGTTCGTTGGACGAATCTTGCCGGAAGGTCGCCACCAGGTGGTCGATGGCCGCGCGCGCCGCGGCGCGTGTCGTCCTGCCCATCGGGAAATAGGCGTGCACGGGAATGCCTGCCAAAGTCCATTCGGGCAGAAGGCGCACCAGAGCGCCAGCCTCCAGCTCTCGGCGGCATGCCCAGCCGCTGGTGGAGGTGATGCCGAAACCCGCCACCGCAGCCGCAATGGCCCCTTCGTTCTCGTCGGTCGAAAAATGCGGCTCCAGCCTGATCGCGGTCTCCTCGCCGTTTCGTTCAAACCGCCAAGCTGTCGGCACCGCCGCAGCGCTGCCGCCGACAATACGGTGCCGGACAAGCTCATCGGGCGTTTCCGGGGCGCCGTGACGAGCGAGGTAGTCAGGAGACGCCACGATCACGCGCGGGATCATGGCAATGAGCTTTGCTGTCGCGGTCGAGTCGGGCAGTCGGCCGAGCCGTATGGCGACATCCACGGCATCTCGGACGAGATCCTGTCGCCTGTCGGCCAGTTGAAGCTGGATGTGCAGGTGGGGGTGCCGCTCGGCGAATGAGGCGAGGCGGGGTATGACGTCACGAATGCCAAAGCTGGTTGGCATGCTCATTCTCAGCAGCCCCCGCAACTCGCCGCTCTCGCGAATGCTGTGCTCCGCTTCATCCAATGCCGCCATGATAGGCTCGATCCTGGCAAGGAATTCGCCGCCGGCTTCAGTGGGCACGACGGCTCGTGTCGTGCGCGACAACAGCCTGACGCCAAGTTCGGTCTCAAGGTCGGCAACAATACGCGAGGCCTGCGACTGCGACAGACCAGTTTCACGTGCGGCGGCAGAGAAGCTGCCGAGGCGCGCAACCCGCGTGTAAAGGCGGAGGGCGAAATTATCCTTGATCAAATCCGGAAGGCTCCTGCCGGAGCGTGCCGACCACGCCACGCAGCGCCATTAATGTATTCAATACATAGAAGTTAGCCTAGATCTCCTGCCAGCAGGCTCGCGACGGAAGCTATTGTGGCAAAGTTGAACTCGGAGACGCAGAGCGTTTGGTAGCGTCTGCAAGCGCCCCGGTCCCCATCATGCCAATCGATCCAACAAGGCCTTGGCCTGTTTCACTCGCGAGGCCGAGAAGCCCTCGGTAAGGCGATCATATATCGGCGATAGGACGGCAACAGCCTCCGTGTCTCTGCCCTGGCCTTGCAAGAGTCCGGCAAGGCTCGTCGCTGCGGATAGTTCCCAATAGGCCGCATGTTGCGCGCTAGCTTGCTTCATGGACTGCCGCAGCAAATCCTCGATCAACGCAGGCTCGCTCGATCCGCGGAGCGCCAGCAGTTCGGCCCTGGTCCTCAGGATTTCCGGCATGTACCAGCGGTAGTCCGTCTCCACCGAAAAACGCCATGCCTCCTCGATCTCGGCGAGGCCATCGTCGAAGCAGCCGATCTCGCCCAATATCGCGGCGAGCCTTGTCCGAAAACAGGGATAGAACAGCAAATATCGCGCAGTCAGCATCTCGGCGATGCCGGAGCGAAGCGGATCGATCCCGGCTAGAGGCTGGCCGCGCCCTGCCGCGACGAGTCCTCGCAAACAGAGGCCGGCGGCATAGAAGGGGCGGAGCGCGCGCTTGGAGGCCAGATCTACGAGTTCCTCGCCGAAGCCATTTGCCCTCTCCAGTTCACCGACACTCAAAGCCAGGAAGCCCGCCGACCAGAGGGCGACACACAGCACGAAGGGTTGGTTCGTGCCACGCGCTTCTTCGATGGCAATCCCCACGGTCCGTGACGCCGTGTCCAACTGCCCGAGGGACAGCAAATTGACGACGTTGTGACTCAAGGCCGAGCAGCGCACATCGCCGCCAAGTCGGATCATGTCGCGCCGGCGCCAGATGACGGGATAGTGGTCGATCGCCCATCGAAGTTGTTCACTCGCCTCGACATGGTCGGCGAGATAGGACTGCGGCACCCCGACCAGCCATGCGGCCGTGGCGCGGGACTGCACATCACGCGCCTTGGCGATCTCTTCATAACCTCGGGCATAGCCGAGTGCGTCGTTCAAGGCTCCCGATCGCGCGGAGAACAGCCAGAGACCACATGTTGCACGCTGCCGATAGTCGAAATCCTCGAATTCACGCGCCAGGGCCAGCGCCCGCCTCAGGGCCTCGCAAGCTTGAGGGCTCATCCCCTGGGTATAGATGAGAGCGAAGCCCACACTGCATTGCAACACCATTTCGCTGCGTGTGCCGGCGGCGTCACCTATGGCTTCCAAGGCCTTGCCGGCCCATTCGCAGGCCTCCGAAACCAGCGATAGCGCGACCCAGAAATCACTTGTTGTGGCGGCAAGTTTGACCCCGATCTGCAAATTGCCGGCGGAAGAAAACGCCCAGTTCAGCGCAGCGCGGAGATTGTCGACGTCCCGGCGATAGCGCCCGAGATTGTCGATGGCTGATTGAAGTTCGCGCTCGATTGCGAAGGGAGCGAATTGGACAAGGCAATATTCCGCGAGGCGGCACAGGGCCGGCCCTCGCTCGCCACCACCGGCCAGCTTATCGAGGGAATACATCCTAACCGTCTCGAGAAGCCGCCAGCGTGGAGCGGCCTCCGACGCGTCCAATACAACTAGAGACTTCGAGACAAGGCCTGAGATGCCGAGCGCAACTCGGGATTCAGTGTCGCTCGTCACGGTCGTGGCCGCCTCGAGTGTGAACCCGGCCGGGAAGATGGCGAGATGCCGAAGCAGCTTTCGCTCCTCCTCAAGCAACAGTTCGTAACTCCAATCCAAGGTGGCGCGCAGTGTCTGGTGTCGCGGTAGCGCCGTGCGACGTCCGCTGGTGAGCAGCGAGAAACGATCGTCCAGGCGCCCCGCGACTTGCTGGATCCCGAGCGTTGCCGCCCGAGCCGCGGCGAATTCTATGGCGAGCGGGATGCCGTCGAGCTGCCGGCAAATCGCGGTGATCGCCTGAAGTTCCTCGCTTTGCGGCAGGAAATCCGCCCGCAATGAGCGGGTTCTCGCGATGAAAAGCTGTACAGCGCTGTGGTGCAGCGCATCGTCGGAGCCCTCCAGATCTGATGCCGGTACCTCCAGCGCCGAAACGCGATAGGCAAATTCTCCCTCGATGCGGAGCAACTCCCGGCTCGTCGCGAGCACTGATACATGGGGGCAGAGCTGCAAGAGGGTTTCCGCCATCGTCGCGGCGGCGTCGATGACATGCTCGCAATTGTCCAGAACCAGCAGGACGCGCTTGTCGCCGATCGCCCGCGCCACCAGTTCCGGCGATATCTCATCGCCATGCAGCTGCAGATCGAGGACATGGGCGACCGTCGACGGCACCAGACTGGAATCCGACAGGGAAACCAGCTCGACGAACAGGACATCGCCGCCGAGGGTCGGGAACAATCTGCGGGCGACTTCGGAGGCCAGCACCGTCTTTCCGATACCACCCGGACCTGTCAGGGTCACCACCCGATAGGCGGAGATGAGGTCACGCAGTTGCTGCACCGCCGTCTCGCGACCGACGAGAGCAGAAGCAGCCACGGGCACATTTGTCAGGAAGGGATGCGTCGCAGATCGCGCCCGCTCCGGCAAAGCCGGCTGCACCGGCAAGGTTTCCCGGCGCGTCGCCCAATCGCCCAACAGGCGGTAGCCACGACCGGAGACCGTCTTCAGCATGCTGCGATCCGCGCCAAGTGCCTTGCGGATCGCGGAGATATGGACCTGGACGGTATTGTCTTCGACAGCGAGACCGGGCCAGACCCGTCTCATCAGGTCGTCCTTGGTCACCAGTTCTCCCGCTGCCTCGACGAGCGTCTCAATGATCTCAAAGGCCCGGCTGCCGATCGGAACGGCTGAGCCACGCGCACGCAGCTCTCGTTTCGCGAGATCGACCTCCCATCCGCCGGACTCTAACACGCGTAGCTCGATCAGCCCCAAGGCAATAACGATCCCGTCTCTCGAGTATTACCGTTTTCTAGTCAAGGACGAACAGGCGGGCAAGGGCAATGGGCGATCCTATCCATTGAACGCACCGGTCGGTATTCATCGAACCTGTGCGGGCCCTCGGTCGTTTCAGGTTATTTCAGATATTCTCACACAGCTTAATTCGACCCTGGAAGGGGCCGGGTCTACATTCTCCTGGGTGGGCGTGATTGGCCCGAGGATCAGAATCCACCCCGGATCGACTGCGATTGTTCGGTTCGAAACAGGAGAAACGACATGTCAGACATATCGCTATCGCCAACGCGGCGCGAAATGCTCGCCACGACAGCTGCAACCGTCACCCTTAGCCTGCTACCCAGCGCATTCGGTGCCATGGCCGCAGACGCCCCGATCCGCCCCTTTAATATCAGCTTTCCGCAGGATCAGCTGGACGATCTACGCCGGCGCGTGGCCGCGACACGTTGGCCGGACAAGGAGACGGTCACAGACGACTCGCAAGGCGTGCAACTCGCCACCATCCAGAAGCTGGCGAAGTATTGGGCAACGGATTACGACTGGCGCAAGATGGAGGCGCGGCTCAATGGTCTGCCGCAGTTCGTCACCGAGATCGACGGGCTGGACATTCACTTCATCCATGTCCGCTCCAAGCACGAAAAAGCGTTGCCGCTGATTGTCACGCATGGATGGCCCGGCTCGATCATCGAGCAGCTTAAGATAATCGAACCTCTCACCGATCCGACCGCGCATGGCGGAAGCGCGACGGATGCCTTTCATGTGGTGATACCGTCTTTGCCGGGCTATGGCTTCTCCGGGAAACCGACGGCACCCGGATGGACGCCGACCCGCATCGCCAAGGCATGGACGGTGCTGATGCAACGCCTCGGCTACACGAGCTTCGTGGCGCAGGGCGGCGACTGGGGGAACGCCGTCACCGAGTTGATGGCCGTGCAGCAGCCGCCTGGATTGCTCGGCATCCATACCAACATGGCGGCCACGGTTCCTGCGGATATCGCCAAAGCGCTCGCGGCCGGCAGTCCACCGCCCGCCAGCCTCACACCAGACGAAAGGCGTGCCTGGGATCAGCTCGACGACTTCTACAAGAACGGGTTGGGCTACGCTATCGAGATGAACAACCGTCCGCAGACCCTCTATGGGATCGTCGACTCGCCGGTGGGCCTGGCGGCATGGATGCTCGACCACGACATTCGCAGTTACGAGATGATTGCCCGTGTCTTCGACGGAAAGAGCGAAGGCCTGACGCGCGACGACATCCTCGACAATGTTACGCTGTACTGGCTGACGAACACCGCAATTTCCTCAGCGCGTCTCTATTGGGACAATGCGCACTTCCCGACGGGAGGCTTCTTCGACCCCAGGGGCATCAAGATTCCGGTCGCCGTGAGCGCCTTTCCTGACGAGATCTACCAGGCGCCGAAGAGCTGGGCGGAGAAGGCCTACCCGAAGCTGATCCACTACAACAGGCTTCCGAAGGGTGGTCACTTCGCTGCGTGGGAACAGCCGGCTGCCATGACGGCTGAACTCAGGACCGCGTTCAGGCCGCTGCGCCAAGACATGTAGGACGGGCGACCGGCAGGCCCCGCCAACTTTCCTGCAGGGGATGCTCGGGATACGGATCGGGGGAGGTTGATACCCAACCTCTCCCTCAGCGCTCCGCTGGTGCGCTACCATACCCGCTGTCGCCTAGTACGCTGAACCAACGCCAAGCAGAAAGGACAGGACAATGTCAGACACGGCAACGGCCCCGCAGGGCAAGACAAGATCCAAAACTCTCGACATGAAGCTCGAAGTGGTTGTCATCCCGGTTTCGAGTGTCGACCGGGCCAAGACCTTCTATGGCGGCCTGGACTGGAGGCTCGATGCCGACTTCGTGGTCGGCGACACGTTCCGGGTGGTCCAGTTCACGCCTCCGGGCTCGCCAAGCTCGATCCACTTCGGCACCGGCCTCACGACAGCCGCGCCAGGGTCCGCACAGGGACTTTTCCTCGTGGTATCAGACATTGAGGCGGTCCGCGCCGACCTTGTCGGCCGCGGCGTCGGGGTAAGCGACGTGTTCCACCGCGCCGGTCCAGGGCAACCGGCAATCGGCGGCCGGGACCCTCAGCGGCGCAGCTACGTCTCCTATGCCACGTTCAGCGATCCGGATGGCAATGGCTGGCTCCTGCAAGAGGTCAACGAAAGGCTGCCAGGTCGCGTGGACTTGGACAAAACGGCATTCAGCTCCTCGACCGAGCTCGCGGCTGCGCTCCGGCGCGCCGCCGATGCACATGGTGAACATGAGAAGCGGGACGGCGGCCGACATGATGAAAACTGGCCGGACTGGTACGCCGCTTACATGGTGGCGGAGCAGGCCGGCAAGCCGTTGCCGCTCTAGGTACGAGCTTCCCAGGACGGCGGTGCGCTGCCGCCCCAACTATCCATTTTACATCATCACGAAGAGAGCTCGCCGTGAACAAAAGCGATATTTCCGATAACATCGACGCACGCCGCCGCCATATCCTCGGCGCAGCGGCCGTGGGCCTTGTGTTTACCCGATTTGCCATCACTTCACGTGCAGAGGCCGCTTCGGCCGGGACGAATGAGGCAACATCGGCTGCCATGAAGGCGTCCCCGACGACATTTGGCCCGCTCAAGCAGATCGACGCAGGCGTCTTGAACGTCGGCTACGTCGAGCTGGGACCGGCTGATGGCCACCCCGTCATCCTGCTGCATGGCTGGCCTTATGACATCCACAGCTACGTCGAGGTGGCACCCAGCCTGGCGGCCAGGGGATATCGGGTGATCGTGCCTCATCTGCGCGGCTACGGCACCACGCGTTTCCTGTCGGACACCGCGGTGCGTAATGGCCAGCCATCGGCGCTCGCTGGTGACATCATCGCTCTCATGGATGCGTTGGGTATCGGAAAGGCCACACTTGCCGGATACGATTGGGGTGCACGCACTGCGAATATCATCGCCGCCTTGTGGCCGGAACGCTGCAAGGCGATGGTCTCGGTAAGCGGCTACCTGATCGGCAACCAGGAGTCTGGCAAGCTGCCGCTCCCTCCGAAAGCCGAATTGCAATGGTGGTACCAGTACTACTTCGCCACCGAGCGCGGCCGCGCCGGCTACCAGAAATACACGCATGACTTTGCCAAGCTCATCTGGCAGATCGCTTCGCCGCAATGGACCTTCGACGACGCCACTTTCGATCGCAGCGCCAAGTCCCTCGAAAATCCCGATCATGTTGCGATCAGCATTCACAATTACCGCTGGCGGCTCGATCTCGCTGAAGGGGAGCCGCAATATGACAAGGTGGAGCAGCAGCTTGCCAAGGCACCCGTCATCGCCGTGCCCACGATTACGCTTGAGGGGGACGCCAATGGCGCCCCTCATCCCGACCCCAGTGCCTACGCAAAAATGTTCTCCGGTAAATATTCGCACCGACTGATCGCGGGAGGGATCGGGCACAACCTGCCCCAGGAGGCGCCTAAGGCCTTCATTGATGCGGTTATCGACATCGACTCGAACAGTTAAATCGCGGGAGAGCCGTTGGGGTATTTCTTAGCCGAATGGGGTGGCGTGGCCAGGTGGTGGAACCCATGGCCGCGCACCCTGGTTGGGGGTAATCGCATTGTCGATGTCATGGCTGAATGGCCGGACCCATCCTGCCTTCCGATCAACCACGGGTTGCTCAAATTTGGATCGACAGACCGCTCACTTGCCATGCTAGAACTGACGCATGGTGCGCGAGACAATATCCCCGACCGCGACGCCGGCGGGCCCGCCGCAGAGGGCGAGCCGGTTTGGCGGACTGCATAATTACTTCCTGACCGGCTTGGTGGTCACCGGGCCGGTTGCCATCACGCTCTATCTCATCTGGACCTTCATTCAATGGGTGGACGGCTGGGTTAAGCCTTTCATCCCGCAGCGTTATCTGCCCGAGACCTATCTGCCGTTCCAGATCCCGGGCTTCGGACTGATCGTAGCGGTGATCGGCCTCACTCTGGTGGGTTTCTTCACCGCCAATCTGGTCGGCCGCACACTCGTGCGCTTTGGAGAGAAGCTCCTCGGCCGCACCCCGGTGGTGCGCAGCATCTACAAGGCGCTGAAGCAGGTCTTCTCGACCGTCTTCTCCCAGTCCGGCACCTCTTTCCGCAAGGTGGGCCTGGTGGAATTTCCCGCAGGCGCCTGGTCGATCGTCTTCATCTCCTCCGAGCCAAGTCCGGTGATCGAGGAGAGACTGCCTGGCGGCAACAGCGAGGCCTGGGTTTCCGTCTTCATGCCCTGCGCGCCGAACCCGACCACCGGCTTCTTCTTCCTTCTGCCGAAATCCAAGGTGATCGAGCTTTCCATTACCATCGAACAGGCGACCAAGCTGGTGATCTCGGCCGGGTTGATCCAGCCGGAGTCTGTCGTCGCCGCCGAAGTGGAATGAGCTGCCTTTGGAGTTGCATCGCTCAATCGGCAATGACGGAATTTCCGGCACCTCTTCCTATGCCAGGTACAGGAAGCTTAGGTTAGCGCGACCAAACTCGCAGTTCTGGCCATCACCCCGACCGGAGCAGGCGCACGGCCTCGTCGCGCTCGAACAGATAAAGCAGGGCGCGCAAGGCCTGTCCGCGAGGCGAGGTGAGCTGCGGGTCGCGCGCCAGCACCAAGCGGGCATCGTCGTTGGCGGTCGGCAGGAGATGCCGGTGCACGTCGAGGTCGACGACCTTGAAGCCGGGCATGCCGGATTGGCGTGTACCGAGCACATCGCCTTCGCCGCGCAGTTTCAGATCCTCCTCGGCAATGCGGAAGCCGTCCTCGGTCTCGCGCATGATTTCGAGGCGCTTCTTCGCCACCTCGCCGAGCGGGCTCCTGTAGAGCAGGAGACAGGTGGACTTGTCCGAACCGCGGCCAATGCGCCCGCGCAGCTGGTGGAGCTGGGCGAGGCCGAAACGCTCGGCGTGCTCCACCACCATCACCGTGGCCTCCGGCACGTTGACGCCGACTTCGATCACCGTGGTGGAGACGAGGATGCGCAGATCGCCGGCAATGAAGCGTGCCATCACAGCGTCCTTGTCGGTGCCCTTCATCTGGCCGTGCAGCAGGCCGACCTTGTCGCCGAAGATCGAAGTGAGATGGTTGTAGCGATCCTCGGCAGCGGCGACATCGAGCGTTTCGGATTCGGCGATCAGCGGGCAGACCCAATAGGCGCGGGCGCCGGTATGGAGCAGGCGGCCGAGGCCACTGACGACCTCGCCGAGACGCTCAAGCGAGATCAGGCGAGTGTCGACCGGCTTGCGTCCCGCCGGCTTCTCGCGCAGGGCCGAAGCATCCATGTCGCCGAAATAGGTCAGCACGAGGCTGCGCGGGATGGGTGTCGCCGTCATCACCAGCACGTCGATCGCGGCATTCTTGCGGCTGAGGGCGAGGCGCTGATGCACGCCGAAACGGTGCTGCTCGTCGACGATGGCCAGGCCGAGATCACGGAACTCGACCTCTTCCTGGAAGAGAGCGTGGGTGCCGACGACGATGTCGATCTCGCCGCGCCTGAGCGCCTCCTGCAGGCGGGAGCGTTCCTTTGGCTTGTCGCGACCGGTGATGATGCCGAGGCGCAGCCCAGCCGCATCCGCCAGCGGCTGGATGGTGGCAAGGTGCTGGCGCGCCAGGATCTCGGTCGGCGCCATCAGGGCGGCCTGGCGGCCACCCTCGACCATGGTCGCCATCGCAAGTAGCGCCACGACCGTCTTGCCTGAACCGACGTCGCCCTGGAGCAGGCGCAACATGCGGGTAGGCCCCGCCATGTCGGCCCGGATATCGGCGAGGGCAGTCACCTGGCTCGGCGTGAGGCTGAAGGGCAGGGCGGCTTCGATCCTGGCCGTGATTGCGCCCGTGCCCTCGACGGCATAACCGGGCAAGGCCTTGTTGCTGGCGCGCACCATCGCGAGTGCCAGCTGGGACGCCAGCAATTCGTCATAAGCGAGGCGCAAGCGGGCAGGAGCATCGAGCGCCACGGCTTCGGGCGTCTGCGGCGAATGGATGCCGGCGAGGGCTTCTCGGAAACCTGGCCAGCTCTGGCTCTTCAGCCAGGCCGGATCCTGCCATTCTGCAAGTTCCGGAGTCTTGGCAAGGGCTTCTTGCGCCGCCTTCTGGATCTGGCGTGGATAAAGTCCGTCCGTGAGCGGATAGACCGGTTCGATCAGTGGCAGCGCCTTCAGGCCCGCCTCGTCGACGATACGGTCCGGATGCACCATCTGGCGTATACCGTCGAACAGTTCGATCTTGCCGCTGACCCAGCGCCTTTGGCCAATCGGCAGGGCATTCTCGATCCAGGTGGTCTGCGGTGAGAAGAAGGCAAGCATCACGTCCGCCGTGCCATCCGAGCAATAGACCCGGAATGGCCCCCGCCCGGTGCTGGGGATGTAGCGCTCCGCAGTGACGGCCACCATGACCAGCACTTCGAAAGGCGCATCGATCAGCCTGGGCCGAAGCCGCCGGTCGAGCACGGCGGAGGGTAGATGAAACAGCGCATCGATCACCCGCGCGCCCACAGGCTCCGCGCCTCCCAGCAGGCGTGTGAGGACCTTGACGAGCTTAGGACCGATTCCTGGCAGCGAGGAGACGGAGGCAAAGAGGGGATTGAGAATCGTGGGACGCATGCAAACCTCAGAGGCGCACTTTAGCTTCGTCTCTCCGGTTGGCGTAACCTGATCGTCAAGCAGCCGTGCTAAGTGGCCGAGCTCGCTCGATGCGCTTAATTTCATGAGGGTCGTGCATGGCGATCCACAGATCTGTGCGACGCTGGACGTTCAGCCAGAAATCAGGGCTGTTGCCGAAGACCCGAGCCAGGATCAACGCAGTCGCAGCCGTTACTGCTCTGCGATTGTTGCACAACTCGTTGACATGCTTACGCTGCACACCCATCACCTCCGCCAAGGCGGCCTGTGTGAGGCCAAGCGGCTGCATGAATTCCTCCACGAGGATCTCACCGACCGTGGCAGGCTTGCGTTTTGTCGTCAACATTGTCTTTCCTACCGAGAGCTATGGTCGTCGAGATAGATATCTCGTGCTTCGCCGCGAGCCCCATCCCATCGAAAAACCAACCGCCATTGTTTATTGATGCGGATCGAATGAAAGTCAGCCAAATTGCCGCGTAACTTTTCGAAGTGGTTGCTTGGGGGAACGCGCAAGTCGAGGTCGGTAACGGCGTCATCGATCATCTGAATCTTACGAAATAAGCGACTTTCGATGTCTGCCGGAATGTTCCGCGAATGCACATCATTCACATAGAACAGTCGCAGCCAAGCATCACGAAAACTCGCAATCATCCCTCCTCCGTGAGCTATTGTACCACTCTACGGTACAACTTCAAGGTCTGCACGACATCGCACTTCACTTTGGATGTTCCCTCCGCCGCTCCAACTCTCTATACAGCGTCGCAAGGGATTGAGAACATGTCCGGAACGATACGCACATCTGATGAACTGGATCCGCGCCGCCGGCGCATCGTCTATCGCGCCTGGCATCGCGGCTTTCGCGAGATGGATCTGATCATGGGCCGCTTCTGCGACGCTGTGATCATCGATCTGACCGAGGACGAGGTCGGCGAGTTCGAGCGGTTGATCGACGCCCAGGACCATGATCTCTACAGCTGGATCACTGGCGCGGAACCCGTTCCCGCCCAATATGATACCCAACTCTTTCGCCGCCTGCGCGAATACCATTCATCCATGAAGCCGATGTTTGCATGAAAGCCGCTGACCACCTCGCCCAGGGCGGCCATCTCGTTTTTTCCAATTGCGCCGACGGCCAGGACGGTCTCGTCCTCGCCGACCTTGCGCGCGCCCTGACGGCCCAGACGCGTGATCGGCCGGCGGCCATGTTGCATATCGCACGGGACGGCGGCCGTTCGGCGAGCCTCGAAGCCGCTCTGCAGTTCTATGCCCCCGAGATCGATGTCCTGACCTTTCCGGCGTGGGATTGCCAGCCCTACGACCGCGTCTCGCCCAATGCCGCGGTGATTGCCCGACGCATGACGGCCCTGTCGCGTCTGGCGACGACACGAGGCGGGGACAGGCCGCGGATCGTGCTCACCACCGTCAACGCCGCGCTTCAGCGTGTTCCGGCGCGCGATCTCATTGCGGCTCAATCCCTCTCGGCGGCGCCTGGCAATGCCGTGAACATGGACAGGTTGGCGGCCTGGCTCGAGCATAACGGTTATCTGCGCTCTTCCACCGTGCGCGAGACCGGCGAATATGCCGTGCGCGGCGGCATTCTCGATCTCTATCCGCCGGGGCTGGCGCTGCCGGTGCGCCTCGACTTCTTCGGCGACACGCTGGAGTCGATCCGCAGCTTCGATGTGGAGACGCAGCGTTCCTCGGCCCAGTTGCGTATGCTCGACCTCGTGCCGATGAGCGAAGTCCAGCTCACCACCGAGACGATCAAGCGCTTTCGCCAGGCCTATCTCGCGGAGTTCGGCGCACAGACCCGGGGCGATCCGCTTTATGAAGCCATCTCCGAAGGGCGCCGCTATGTCGGCCTCGAACATTGGTTGCCGCTCTTCCACACCAGGCTCGATACGCTGTTCGACTATCTCCCCGGCGTGCCGATCGCCCTCGATGCGCTGGCGGAGGATGCGGCCGGCGAGCGCCTGGCACAAATCAAGGATTACTACGACGCTCGCCGCGACGCCCTGGGCAAGCCCGGAGAGAGCGTGCCCTACAAGCCGCTGGGGCCGGACAAGCTCTATTTCGGGCCGGAGGAATGGCGCCGTCGCCTCGATGGATCGTCGCTCGTCCGCATCACGCCGTTCTCCGCTCCGGGAGCGCCCGGACGGGAAGTCGTCGATTGTGGCGGCAAGCAGGGCCACACCTTCGCCGCCGAACGCGCAGCGGAGGATGCCAACGTCTTCGACGCCGTCATACGTCACATCCGCGATCTGCAAGGCGAAAACAAGCGCGTGATCGTCGCCGGCTGGACGGATGGCTCCCGCGAACGTCTCGGTACCGTGCTTTCCGACCACGGTCTCACCCAGGCCAAGCTGGTGCCGGATTTTGCCCGCGCCCTGGCCTTGCCCAAATCCGAGATCGCGCTCGGAATCCTGCCGCTGGAGACTGGTTTCGAAACCCGCGATCTCGCCGTCATCTCCGAGCAGGATATCCTCGGCGATCGGCTGGTGCGCCGCGTCACCAAGCGCAAGCGTGCGCAGGATTTTCTCACCGAGATCGGCACGCTCTCGCCCGGCGACATCGTCGTCCATGTCGAACACGGTATTGGCCGCTTCGTGGGCTTGCAGACGGTGACGGCGGTCGGTGCACCGCATGACTGCCTTGAGATCCACTATGCGGGCGGCGACAAGCTGTTCCTGCCGGTGGAGAATCTCGAACTCCTTTCGCGCTACGGCTCGGAGGACGCCGAGGCCCAGCTCGACAAGCTTGGCGGCCGGGGTTGGCAGGAACGCAAGGCGCGCATGAAGAAGCGCATCCGCGAGATGGCGGGTGAACTGATCAAGATCGCTGCTGCCCGTGCCATGCGCGAGGCGCCCAAGCTGGTCCCGGCCCAGGGCATCTATGACGAGTTTGCGGCGCGCTTCCCCTATAGCGAGACCGAGGACCAGCAATTCGCCATCGATTCCGTGTTGGAGGATCTAGCCTCCGGCCGCCCCATGGACCGCCTCGTCTGCGGCGATGTCGGCTTCGGCAAGACGGAAGTGGCGTTGCGTGCCGCCTTCGCCTGCGCCCTGGCGGGCCGGCAGGTCGCTGTTGTCGTCCCCACCACGCTGCTGGCGCGTCAGCACGCCAAGACTTTCGCCGACCGTTTCAAGGGGCTGCCCGTCAAGGTCGCGCAGCTCTCCCGTTTCGTCTCGGCGGAGGACGCGCGCAAGACCAAGGCCGGTCTGACTTCCGGCGATATCGACATCGTTGTCGGTACGCATGCGCTGCTCGCCAAGGCGATTTCCTTCCGCGACCTCGGCCTCCTGATCATCGATGAGGAGCAGCACTTCGGCGTCGGCCACAAGGAGCGCCTGAAGCAGCTGCGAGCCGAGGTGCATGTGCTCACGCTCTCGGCGACGCCCATCCCGCGTACGCTGCAGCTGGCGCTCACCGGCGTGCGCGAACTCTCGATCATCGCCACCCCGCCGGTCGACCGCCTGGCCGTGCGCACCTTCGTGACACCGTTCGATCCCGTGGTGATCCGCGAGGCGCTGATGCGTGAGCGCTATCGCGGCGGCCAGAGCTTCTTCGTGGTGCCGCGCATCGAGGATATCGCCGACGCAAAGGCCTTCCTCAACGAGTACGCACCGGAGGCGAAGGTCGCAATCGGCCATGGCCAGATGGCGGCGGGCCAGCTCGAGGACGTGATGACAGCCTTCTACGAAGGCAAGTACGATATCCTCCTCTCCACCACGATCGTCGAATCCGGCCTCGATATTCCCACCGCCAATACGCTGGTCGTCTGGCGTGCCGACATGTTCGGCCTTGCCCAGCTCTACCAGTTGCGCGGACGTGTCGGCCGCTCGAAGACGCGCGCCTATGCCCTGTTCACGCTGCCTGCCAACCGCACCATTACGCCTGGTGCCGAACGGCGGCTCAAGGTGCTGCAGTCGCTCGATACGCTCGGCGCCGGGTTCCAGCTCGCCTCGCACGATCTCGACATCCGTGGAGCCGGCAACCTGCTCGGCGACGAGCAATCGGGCCATATCAAGGAAGTGGGCTATGAACTCTATCAGCAGATGCTGGAAGAGGCTGTGGCGGCGCTCAAGGATGGCGGGGTCGAGACCGAGGTCGAGGAGCAGTGGTCGCCTCAGATCACCATCGGCACGCCCGTGATGATCCCGGAGGATTATGTCCCGGACCTCACGCTGCGCCTCAGCCTCTATCGACGCCTGTCCTCGCTCGACACCGACGCGGAGATCGATGCCTTCGGCGCCGAACTTACCGATCGCTTCGGCGAGCGTCCGGCCGAAGTCGACCAGCTGTTGCGGCTGATGTCGATCAAGGCATTGTGCCGCCGGGCCAATGTCGAGAAGGTCGATGCCGGCCCAAAGGGCGTAGTCATCTCGTTCCGCGAGAACTCCTTCGCCAATCCCAACGGACTGGTGCGCTACATTGCAGACCAGGGCTCCTTCGCCAAGGTGCGGCCCGACATGCGCATCCTTTTCCAGCGCGATTTCGAACAGCCCGACGATCGCCTCAAGGGCACCGCTGTCATCCTCAAGAACCTCGCCCGCATCGCCGAGACCAAGCAGGCCGCCTGATCAGGATCAATCATGGATAACGCAACTTATTCTTCCGTCGAGACACCCGCTGTTCTCGTCGATCTGGATATCGCCGAACGCAACATCATCCGTTTTCAGGCCTATTGCGACGAACACGGCCTGAAGCTGCGCCCCCACATCAAGACGCACAAGCTGCCGCGCCTGGCACGTTTCCAGATGGAGAAGGGTGCCGTCGGCATCACGTGCCAGAAATTGTCGGAAGCCGATGCCATGACTGACGGTACTGGCATCGACGACGTTCTCATCACCTACAATCTCGTGGGAGAGGCCAAGCAGGAGCGGCTGAAAGCGCTTGCCGGGAAGGTGAAGTTGCGTGTCGTCGCGGACAGTGCAGCCGTCGTGGACGGGCTCTCGGCGGCGATGAACGGTTCCGGGCAAAAGCTCACGGTGCTGATCGAGTGCGATACGGGCGCACGGCGCTGCGGTGTCGCCACGCCGGAGGGGGCGGCCGAGCTGGCAGGGCGGATCGCGTCCTCCGCCAATCTGCATTTCGGCGGACTGATGACCTATCCGCCGGTGGGCGGAACCCAGGCAGTGCAGGAGTTCATGACGAAGGCGAAGTCATTGATCGAAGCCTTTGGTATGCCTGTCGAAACCGTCACCAGCGGCGGCTCGCCCGACATGTGGCGCGCGCATGAGGCGCCTGTTGTCACCGAATATCGGCCCGGCACCTATGTCTATAATGATCGTTCCCTGGTGGAGCGCGGCATATGCGGTTTCGACGATTGCGCACTGCATGTGCTGGCGACCGTGGTTTCGGTGCCTGATCCGCATCGCGCCATCATCGACGCCGGGTCGAAGGTGCTCACCTCCGATCTGCTCGGCCTGACCGGTTATGGCCATGTCGTCGGCCGCCCCGATATTGCTGTCGATAGTCTCTCGGAGGAACATGGACGCCTGGTCAGCCGCGAGCCCATCGGCTTCAAGGTCGGGGATCGGGTGCGGATCGTGCCGAACCATGCCTGCGTGGTTGCCAACATGCTCGATGCCGTGGTGTTGACCCGTGGCGAGGATGTGCTGGGACCCGAGCCAGTGGTCGCGCGCGGCAAGGTGTGGTGAGAGCGTTCCCGGGATCGCGGGCATCCCTGCCCATGTACGCTAACTTTGCGAGATTAGATGCAGGATTGAAGTGGCGATCACCGATCGCCATTCTTTGAAACGACGTGTTTTGCAGGAAGGGAAGATGGTGATCAGAGATCGCCACTCCGCGTTTGGCGCGCCTTTCGTTGTAAAGTTAGCGCCCATGGGCATCCTGCCTGCTCTTTCTATCGGCCGAAGGCGGTGGTTCCAAGAGCAGGCAGGGATGCCTGCGATCCCAGGGAGTCAGGCTGCGCCCGCCAGCCTGTGAATCCTGTCGTCCTCACCGCTACCTGACGCCTGCTCGCTGCCCGCAGAAGCCGGCGATTGCCCGGCGGCCGCATCCGCCCCATCCCCAAAGCGCGGGCCGGTGATCCTGATGCCGTCCTCCGCTGGCTCTGCCGGATAGAACGTCGTCACCCAATCATCGAGCGAGACCGGGTAGGAAAGATCTCGGTCGGAGATATCGAAGCCCACCAGCGATATCTGTTCGCCCCGCAGAGCAATATGGCCGCCGTCCTCGATCGTGGTTTCCAGGATGCACGATTGCTCGCTGCCTCCCGTCCGCACCTCGCTCGCCAACAGGAAGTCGCCCTCGGCAGCCGGCAGCATCGGCACAATGCCGATTTCGCCCAGCACGGCAAGACGCTGCACGGGGCAGGGGGCCTGTGGTAGCGCCATGCTGCGATGCGGTTCGCGGGCCAGGCCGGCAATCCTTTCAAGCTTGCGACCAGCGAAGAGCCCCTCGGCGAGCCCGGCCTGCAGCGCCAGATCAGGCAGGATCACATGGGTTACGGCATGCATGTTCATCTGCACGGCGAAGACGGTCGCATCGAAGGCCTGGTGCAGGACGAGCTGGCAGCCGGCGACCAGCCACGCGACCATGCCGCTCGCAAGGCCCGCCAGGCTCGATGGCGCCATGGGGGAGAGCAGGCGAGACTGGCGGGAAAGGCCCAGGCCTTCCACCAGGATGGCAGCGGCGGCATGCCATTCCCGGTGATTGCGCGCAACGACGAAAGCGCCGTCCGGGTCGCGATCGACGGTCATGATGGCGAGACTGTCCTCCGGCCGCTCGCGACGCGACAGCCGCGTAATGGCCCCCGATTTGGGAAAACCGATGCAGTCCTCGAAGGAAACGGTGCCTCCAGGCAGATCGGCGCCGAAGGCGCCAATGAAGCGGATATCGGCGATCGATTCGTCGACCAGATGGCGCAGCGGCCGCAGCGGCTGTTCATGTCCCATCTTCCGGGCGCTCACGATGGCCTTGGCGTTCAGCCGTTCGGCCAGTGCGACGATCTCGCCCGGCGAATAGTCCACCGGCACGATCGCTGCCACCAGTCCGGCGCGGATGCAGCCCATCAGGGCGATCAGCGTGTCCGTAACGTTGAGGCCCTGGATGCAGACGACGGATTCGCTTGGCAGCCCCATCTCGAAGAAGCGGCCTGCCACCGCCGACACCGCGGTGTCGACCTGACCCCAACTCAACCGCCGCGGCGCACCATCGGCCCAAAGGGGGCGGTCGGGCGCATCGATCAGGGCCAGCATATCGCCATAGCGCTGGGCATTCTGCCGCAACAGAAGGTCGAGGGTTGGAGGAGCAGCGCCGATCCTGGATGAGCTGTTCGACGTCATGGGGCCTCAGGGCACTTTCGCATGAGCAAGAATCGGATCGGATGCAAGTGTATCGCCGTATGCCCCCAAAGCCATAGCGGGTTTATCGGGCCGGGTCGTCTTGTTCCACCGCGCAATCCACATCCTGGGCGCGTGGAAAAGGGGGATCGCATAGTTGCCCGATATCAACAGCCGATCCAGCGCCCGCACGGCGGCCACGAACTCCTCCTGGGTATCCGCCGCCAGCATGGCGCGGATCATTGCATCCACGGCTGGACTTTTCACGCCGGCAAAGTTGAAGCTGCCGGGCTGATCGGCGACCGCGGAGCTCCAGCGAAAATTCTGTTCCGTGCCTGGCGAGAGCGAGGATTGCCAGGCGAATGGCAGCATGTCGAAGTCGTAATTCTGCTTGCGGCGCTGGAACTGCGCATCGTCGGTCATCCGAATATTGACTTCGACGCCCAGAAGCTTGAGGCCGTCGGCATAGACGAGGGCAATGCGCTCGGTACCCTTGTCCGGCACCGTAATTTCAAAGGCCAGGGGTTTGCCTTCCTTCTGAAGCTTGCCATCACGAACGCTCCAGCCGGCCTCCTTCAGGAGGCCGAGCGCCTGGCGTGCCACGGTGCGGTCGCGTCCAGAGCCGTCGCTGACCGTCGGGCGCCAGGTTCCAGCCATCACATTGGGGCTCACCGCCCCGGGAAATGGGGCGAGCAGGGCCTTTTCGCGCTCGTCGGCGGGATGACCGCAGGCGGAGAGGATGGAGCCATCGAAATAACCGCAGGTGCGCTTGTAGAGGTTGTCGAAGAGGCGCGAATTCGCCCATTCGAAATCGAACATCATGCTGAGAGCCTGTCGCACCCGCACGTCGGTGAAAACAGGCCGCCTTGTGTTGAAGACCCAGCCGACGGCCGGCTTGGGCAGGCCGTTGGCGATCTCCTGTCGGATCACCCGGCCGTCACGGGCGGCGGGAAAATCGTAGCCCGTGGCCCAATTGGCGGCTTCGTTCTCGTCGCGGACGTCATACTGGTCCGTCTTGAAGGCCTCGAACATCGTGACAGGGTCGCGATAATAGACATAGCGGATGCGGTCGAAATTATAGAGGCCGCGATTGGACGGCCGGTCCTTGCCCCACCAATCGGGGTTCTTGCGAAAAGTGACGCTGTTGCCAGGATCGATGCTGTCGAACATGTAGGGACCGGAGCCGATCATCGGTTTCAGGGTCGATTTGTCGAAGCTCACGGGATCGATGGCGTGCTTAGGCAGCACGGGCATGGCAGCCATCAGCAGAGGCAGTTCGCGGTTGCTGGCATCCTTGAAGACGAAACGGATGCGATGCGGATCCTTGATGACGATGTCGGCGATCTGGCTGTAGGAGCTGCGTGCGCCAGGCCGCCCCTTCTCTCTCAGCAGCTCGGCCGAGAATTTCAGATCTTCGGCCGTGATGGGAATCCCATCGGAGAATTTCGCGCGGAGGTCGAGCGTGAATTCCACCCAGGACCGGTCTGCCGGAGTCTCCACCGTCTGCGCGATCAGCGGGTAAAAGGTGAAGGGCTCGTCGAAGGAGCGGGCCATCACCGTCTCGTAGACGAGTATGTTCGTGCCCGGCGACGGCGAACCGTTGACGATGAAGGGATTGACGCTGTCGAAGGTGCCGAGCATCGGATAGCTGACGCTGCCACCCTTGGGTGCGTCAGCATCGACATAAGGAAAGGCGGCGAAATCAGCGGGGAGAGCCGGCTCGCCGCGCATGGCGATGGCCGGCTTGGGCTGGGCCAAGGCGGAAGGCGTGGCACAGAGGGATGCCAGGATGGCGATCCCAAGGAGAATGCCTTGTCCGATCGTCGACACTGATACCCGCCGCTGTCGCAACCAAAAGCCCTTCGGTTCGAATCAGGCAAGACTCGATTTTACTCTCTGCCGCCGTCCTTTCATCATGGAAAGGATTTGGTCTCATCGCGGCGCAACGATAAAAGCGAGCTATGATTCTCGGCGCAAAATTACGGTCATTGCTGTCAAAATGCCTTTCCGTGCTGCAAGATATCGCAGGCGACAGGCGCCTGGCCTTCATGCTGGCTCTGGGGTTCAGTTCCGGCCTGCCATTTCTGCTGATCTTCTCGACCCAATCGGCCCGGCTGCGCGAAGCTGGAATTTCGCTGACGGTTATCGGCCTGATCAGCTGGGTGGCGCTAGCCTATAGCGTCAAATTCCTCTGGGCTCCGCTGATTGATCAGTATGATCCGCCGCTGCCGGTACGATTTCTCGGGCGGCGGCGAGGCTGGATGCTGCTGGCGCAATTAGGGGTGGCGGTCGGGCTTGCCGGGCTTGCCTTCAGCGATCCAGCAAAAACCCTTTGGCTGACCATTGCCTGGTCCGCTTTCACGGGCTTCTGCGCCGCAAGCCAGGACGTGGTGATCGATGGCTGGCGCATCGATGTCGCTCCCCGTGAAAACCAGGGGATGATGCTGGCTTGCTATCAGTTCGGTTATCGGCTGGGCCTCCTGTGTGCGGGGGCCGGGGCGCTCTATATCGCCGATTTCCTGGACTGGCGAAGCGCCTATCTCGCCATGCTGCTGATGATGCTCGTCGGAATGATAGCGGCAATCTTTGCACCAGATTCAAGACGATCGGTGCCCGGCGACGAGACCATTGCCTTGCCAGCCGTCAAGTTGCCGACCTTGACGACATCCTTTGTCGAGCCTTTGCGCGATCTCTTTTTGCGCCTGGGATGGGTGCTGGTGCCGATCCTGTTGCTTGTCGCCATCTATCGCCTGCCCGATTTCATCTCGGGCGTCATGGCAAACCCGCTCTATATCGATCTCGGTTTCACGAAATCCGAAATCGCCTGGGTCACCAAGGTTTACGGCATCTGGGTCGGCCTGACGGGCGCATTCGCTGGCGGGATTGCCGTGTCACGCCTCGGGCTGATGCCAACGTTGTTATGCGGGGGCATTGCCGCGGCGGCCTCTCACCTGACCATGGCTCTGCTGGCCGCCAGCGGTGCCAAGCCCGAGCTGCTGACGCTCGCTGTGAGCGTTGAGAATTTTGCCGGTGCCTTTGCCGGCACCGCCCTGGCGGCCTACATGTCCTCGCTGACATCGCCCGGCTTTGCCGCCACGCAATATGCGCTTTTGAGTTCGCTGTACGCCTTTCCCGGCAAGATCGTCGGCGGACTGTCCGGCAAGATGGCCGACACGTTCGGCTACCCGGCGTTCTTCATCTCGACATCGGCGATCGGGATACCGGTCGCGATTCTCTGCCTGGTGGTGTGGCGTTCAGCGGCGAAGCAACAGCCCGCTGCACTGCCTGATGCAAGCAGTGCCCGATAGAGCGAACCTCAGAAGACTGTGGTGTTGCAGGCTGCGCTTCTGCCCTTGAGGGCAGGCCATTCACCATTCTGATTCGAGCCGATTTGATGCGGCCTTCGGTATTAAATTCTCGCCAAAGACCGGCCCGATCACTTTTTCTGCAAATTACTCCCTTATAGGGGATATACAGTTGGCATAGGTCGCTTTCGAGGCTGGAAACGCAAGGCCGCTTCGTTTATGGACCATCCCCGAAATGGTCATCTTGGCGCCCTGATTGGCGGTGAGAGACATTCAGCCCCATTGGTGCGTTGCCGCGTTGCGTCTGCCAGCGTCGGCGGTGACGGGCCCAGGACTCAAGGATTTTGCATGATGTCGTTTCGCCACTTTGCGACTGCAGCTGTTGCGGCGCTCTGCCTTGCGGCCACGCCCGCATTGGCCCAGGACAAGCCTGCCAAGCCGGCCGCAACCACAAAGCCGAAGGCACCTGCAGCCAAGCCCGCTCCAAAGCCGGCTCAGGCCGCGCCGGCAGCCGCCGCTCCGACCGAGGCTGCTGCAGCGGACGTGCCCTCCCTCAAGGGGTCGGTTGTTCCGCCGCTGTCCAATTCGCAGCCTGAATGGGTGAAACTCTGCCAGACGGACCAGCAGTCGAAGACGGAAATCTGCCTGATCCGCCGTGATCTGCGCTCCGAGACCGGTCAGACCATCATGACCGCGATCGTGATGCAGAACACCACCGACAAGAAGCAGATCCTGCGTCTTGTGATGCCGGTGGGCGGCCTGATCCCCAATGGCATTGCCCTCTATCTCGACAACGCCGCCTTCGCCACCGGCAAATATATCGTTTGCTCGCCAGAGGGTTGCCTCGTCGAAATCCAGATCGACGACAACCAGCTCGCCGCCTTGCGGAAGGCCAAGCAGCTGGCGATCGTGTTCAAGGCTCCGCCGCAGGACCAGGCCGCTGCAGAGGCCGCCGCACAGGCCGGCAAGCTGTCGCAGGACGTGCAGTTGCCGCTCAGCACCGAAGGCCTGGCAACCACGATCGACGGCAAGCCGCTCGACCCCAAAGAGATCGCGAACGAGCAGAAGAAGTTGCAGGACCAGTTGCAGCAGGCTGCCGAGAAGGCCCGCGAGCAGCTCAACGCCAATCCCGCGCCCGCTCAATAAGAAGCGCTTCGGAACAGGAATTCTGACTATGCGAAACTCTCTGATCGCAGGCGCTGCGGCGGCCTTGATGACCATGACGGCTGGTGCCGCGCTTGCCCAGAACCAGCCGCAGCCCGCCCCGGCTCCGGCGGCCCCGGCGCCCGCCGCCGCTCCTGCAGCCCAGCAGCCTCCTGCGCTCCCGGCCTTCGATCAGCCGCCGTGGACCAAGATCTGCGTGAAGCAGGACACCAAGGAATTGTGCCGTATCGTGCGCGATTTGCTGTTGCCCACCACACAGTGGACGATGACGGCCCAGGTCAGTCAGGAAAAGGGTGGCAAGACTACCCTGACGGTGATCGTCCCCGGCGGCGTGGTGCTGCCGCTCGGCGCCCGCGTCCTGGTCGACGGCCAGACGCTCGACACGGCCAAGTATCGCATCTGCTACGGGCCGAGCTGTGTCGCCGACATGCCGCTGAGCGAAGCCAATCTGGCCGTTCTCAAGAAGGGCAAGAAGCTCACGGTGCAGGCTGTCACCTTCCAGGGGCAGCCTGTGGCGCTCGACATGAGTCTCGACGGCTTCGACAAGGTGTTCGACGGTGCCGGTATCGATACGCCTACCTATCAGGCGCAGGTGAAGTCCTTCAACGAGAACTTGCAGAAGCTTTTCCAGCCTTTCATTGATGCCCAGCGGGCCCAGATCCAGCAGCAGCAACAGCAAGGTGGGGCGCCGGCCGCTCCCGGCCAATAACATCAAATGCAAAGGACCGGCCTTCCAGCCGGTCCTTTCATGAGTGCACGGGCTTTCGCGCACTCAGTGTCTTACGCTAGGCTTGGGCCGGTAGCCGCCATTCTTGTCGCGGTCGAACATCTGCTCGACCTGGGCGTTGCGCACGGGTTTGCCGCTGTCATCCACGACGAGATTCTGCTCGGAAACATAGGCGACATATTCCGTTTCGTCATTCTCCGCCAGCAGATGGTAGAAGGGCTGGTCTTTGGATGGGCGCACGTCCTCGGGTATCGACTGCCACCACTCTTCCGTATTGGCGAATTCCGGATCGACATCAAAAATGACGCCACGGAATGGATAAACGCGATGGCGGACGACTTGGCCAATAAAGAATTTTGCTTCGCGGGCTTTATTCATACGCAATTTCAGTTGTCATTCGAACCGGGCTGACTATCGGCCAAGTTCATACACTACTATCCGAGAGCTATCCGCGCCGCTAGAGCCGAGGTAACTTCTAGGCTTACGCGACTGTCGCGCACTCGCTCCATCACACCAAGGATAGCCGAATTTCAGCCAAAGTCGCTTCAATTTTCATTAATTACGCAAATTTTTGCGATGATTACCTACCGCAACAGGGGCTTGACCAAGACTAGCCCCAGCGGCGATGCGCCCACATCCACTGCTCGGGATGCTCACGGATCCATCTCTCAAAGAGCGCGTGGGTACGACGCGTCGCCTCTTCGATATCCTCCTCACGGTCGATGGTTCGCGGCACGTCGACGATCTGGGTTTCGATGAAGAAATGGACGCCATTGGTGCGGACCACGCGCGCAGCCACAAGAAAGGCATCACTGCTGCGGGCCAGCAAGGCGGGGAAGGGCGTAGACGGCGCCGGACGGCCGAAGAAGGGCACCACGACGCCGCGCCGGTCACGCAGATCCGCCAGCAGGGCGACTGCGCCCCCCTCGCGCACGATGCGCATGAGCTTGCGGGCGATATCTGAGCCCTTCGGTAGAAGTCCGCGCGGATAGCGGTTGTAGCGGGCCAGCACGACGTAGTCGTCGACCATGGGGTTCTTCATGCGCTGATAAACGCCTGCCGCTTTGAGACCCCGGGCGACAGTGGGTGTGATCGCCAGTTCCCAATTGCCGGTGTGCATGGAAACAAATACGCTGCCCTTGCCGGACTCTTTGACGGCATCGAGTTGCGGTCCTGTCCTGTCGTCGATGCGGTTGGCCCGCAAGAGCCGTTCGATCATGAGGCTCTCGGCGAAGGTCCGGCCGAGTTGCATCCACATCTGGCGGGCGATCCTGCCGATCTCGGCGCCGCTCTTTTCCGGATAAGCGGCCGCCAGGTGGCGTAAGGCACGCTCATGTCGCTTGAGACGAGGGGCGACTACACGCCAGGCGATACCCATCAGCCAGGAGGCGAAATCGAGGGGCAGGAGGTGCAAAACGCCGACCAGGCCTCGCAGGGCCATATATTCGAGGGCATATTTGAGCCGCCTTAGCCGACGGCTGTCATGCTTACGGATACCGCCTGCCACGTTGCCGCCTGTTTCGTCCAGGGATCCTCATTGCCTTCGGCCTTTGCACCAAGCGCGCAGGGATTTCAATCCTCGACCGCACGGGCCAGACCCTGACGCATCACCGAGCGGCGCAGCGGGCCAATCCGTTCAAGAGCATACAGACCGAGACCCCGCAGCCCTTGCAGGGCGAACTGGTTCGACAGCAAGGAACGGTTCAGGAGGTCGACGGCGGTATGCCTCGTGCCGATATCCGCCTGCCGGGCTTTGACGTAGGCGTCGAGCACCGCCGAGGCGCCCGGATCTTCCGTATCCCGCAACGCCTTGGCCAGGGCCGCGATATCGCGAAGCGTCAGGTTGAAGCCCTGGGCCCCGATCGGCGGCAGGACATGGGCTGCCTCACCGATCAGGGCAATTCGCTTGCCGGCCTGCGATGTCGCCATAACCGTGCTCATCGGCCAGAAGGAACGCTGCGAATCGATGTTGACGTGGCCGAGCAGGGCATGGCTTTGCTTTTCGATCTCGCGCGCCAGCGCCGCATCGTCGAGTTCCCTGAGCGCCTCGGCTCTTTGAGGCGAGACGACCCACACCAGGCTCGCCCGCCGACCGGGCAGGGGCACCAGCGTGAAGGGGCCGGATTCGGTATGGAATTCCGTTGAGATCTCGCGATGGTCGCGCCCAACCTCGAGATTGAGGGCGAGGGCGGTCTGTGGATAATCATGCCGCGTGGTCTCGATACCGGCAGCCTGGCGCACCATCGACTTGCGCCCGTCGGCGGCGATGACGAGACGGGCCCTTAGCGGCTCGGCGTCCTCGATAGTCAGGCCTATATCGCCGTCGGCGATATCGACCGACAGGAGCCGTCCGGAAACATGCTCGATCCCGAGTTCGGCAAGGCGGTCCAGCAAAGCCTGGGTCAATGCGCCGTTGGTGATGTTCCAGCCAAAGGCGTCGAGCCCGATCTCCTTTGCTTCGAAGGCAATCGGTCGGGCGCGGATCAGGCGTTGTGTCGCGTCCACAATCGACATTACCCGCAGGGGCGCCGCCGCCGGATTGCCGGCGATCATGACGCCGGCTTTCGCCAAGGCCTGGATGCTGCCCTCGAGCAGGGCAGTGGTACGCGTGTCGGCGGCATTGCCGGCCGGGCCGATAAGCGTGACCGCGTGGCCCTGCGCGCGCAGCACCACTGCGCAGGCGAGGCCCGCGAGCCCTGCGCCGACGATTGCGATAGAACGGTGATCTAATTCATGATTGGCTGGCATGATGCGCGATGGACTTATCGCGCATTTCCGGGCGCGTCAAAGAGAGCGGATGATCGATGATGCGGGCGATCCTTCTCGGCCTCCTGATGGCTGCGGTGGCGCTGGTCGCACCGCTGCAAGCCGAGCCTTTCGCGACAAGTGCGCCCGTGGCCTTTCTGATCGATACCGCCACCGGCAGCGTCCTCCTCGACAAGGGCGCCGACAGGCCGATCGAGCCCGCCGCCATGGCGAAGCTGATGACGATCGCCGTGGTGGCACAGGCTCTGCGCGCGGGCGAGACCACGCGCGAGACCGAATATCCCATCTCGGAACAGACTTGGCGCAAGGGCGGTGCGCCATCGGGAAGCGCAACCATGTTCGCGGCAGTTAGGAGCCGCATCCGGGTCGACGACCTCCTCCGCGGCGTCATCGTCCAGGCCGCCAACGATGCTTGCCTGGCTCTCTCGGAAGGCATCACGGGCCAGCAGGAGGGCCTGGCGCTTCGCATGAACGCCCTCGCGGCGCAAATCGGCATGCGGCATTCCCAGTTTCGCAATGTCACCGGCTTTGCCGATCCCCAACAACTTACGACCGCGCGCGATCTGGCCCTGTTGCTCACCTGGCTGCGCACGAACGAGCCCGAGGTCTATGCGATCTACCAGGAGAAGGATTTTACCTGGAACAAGATTCGCCAGACCAACCGCAATCCGCTCCTGACCGCCGATCTCGGGGTGGATGGCGGCGTCACCGGCGCGTCCGATACAGCGGGCTATGGCCTCATCGTCTCGGCCGCCCATGGCGACCAGCATTTCGTCCTTGTGCTGCAAGGCATGAAGACGATCGCCGAGCGCGCGGCGGAGGCCAAGCGTTTGCTGCAGTGGGCGGAAACCTCCTTCGAGCAGAAGACGATCTTTACCAAGGGCGAAACGGTGGGAGAGGCCTCGGTGTTCGGCGGCTTGGCTCCAGGCGTCCCCCTGGCGGCGGATCGCGACGTCGAACTCCTGGTGAACAGCGCCAATGAGGAAAAGCTGAGCGCCAAGCTTGTCTATGACGGCCCCCTGGAGGCGCCCATCCGCAAGGGTGCAGCGGCCGGTCGCTTACAGATCCTGCGCGAGGGCCATGTTTCGCTGGAGATTCCTCTATATGCTTCCGCCGATATCCCCATCGGCAGTCTTCCCCAACGCGCATTCGGTGCTATCTACGAGCTAGGCATCGGTTTGGTACAGGGTGGGCACGGCAAGCGATGAGAGGCCGCTTTATTACGTTCGAAGGTGGCGAGGGGGTTGGCAAATCCACTCAGATCCGCCGGCTGGCGGCATCCTTGAACAATCTTGGTGTCCAGACCCTGATGACGCGTGAACCCGGGGGCTCGCCTCATGCCGAAAAGCTGCGCGAGGTGCTGCTATCGGGCGGCGCAAAGCCCTTCGGCCCCTTCGCCGAAACCATCCTGTTCAACGCCGCGCGGGACGACCACCTCGAAGTAACGATCAGGCCGGCGATCACCCAGGGCATCTGGGTGCTATGCGATCGCTTCATCGATTCCACTCGTGCCTATCAGGGTGTGCTCGGCGAGATCGAACCGGATCTGATCCGATCCATGGAACGTGTGGTGGTTGGCGATACCATGCCGGATCTCACCCTTATTCTCGACCTGCCCGCCCGCGAAGGCCTGGCCCGCGCCCGCGCCCGCAATGCACAGGCCGATCGCTTCGAGGCGGAGAGCCTGACCTTTCACGAAAAGCTTCGCGAGGCGTTCCTGGCCATCGCCGAATACGAGCCGAAGCGCTGTGCGGTCATCAATGCTTCGGGCACGCCGGATGTCGTGGCAGCCTCCATTCTCTCAGTCGTCAGACGACGGCTCGCCAAGGAACGCGCATCGGTATGAGTGACCGTCTCGAGAGCGACCTGCTGGCCGATAGCCCGCATCCACGCGAAACCGCCCGGCTGATCGGACAGGATGCGGCCGAGCAAGCCCTGCTCGCCGCCTACCAGTCCGGCCGCATTCATCATGCCTGGATTCTCGGTGGTCCGGAGGGCATCGGCAAGGCCACGCTTGCCTACCGCATGGCGAAGTTCGTGCTCACCAATCCCGATCCCTCTCGTGTCGGCGGCGCTTTGGACCTGTCGGTGCCGCCGGAGGGGCATGCGGCCCGTCAGGTGATGTCGCAGTCCCATGTCGACCTCACCGTGCTCCGCCGCCTGCCCAACGAGAAGACCAAGGGCTTCTACAGCAATATCCGCGTCGATGACGTCCGAAATGTCGTACGCTTCTTTGGTTCGACCGCCGGGGCTGGGGGCTGGCGCATCGCCATCATCGACAGCGCCGAGGATCTGGCGCGCGAGGGAGCCAATGCCCTGCTCAAGGTGCTCGAGGAGCCGCCGCCCCGCGCGCTTTTCCTCATGGTCTCGCACCAGCCGGCCCGGCTGTTGCCGACAATCCGCTCCCGCTGCCGCCTGTTGGCGCTGGGGGCCTTGAGCGATGCCGATGTGGTCGCAGCCTCCGCCCAGGCCCGGCCCGATCTGTCATCCGACGCGATCGCCGCCAGCGCGGCTCTGGCGCAGGGTAGTGTCCGGCGTGCGCTCACGCTGGCGGATGGCGAAGGCGTGGCGCTTCACCGGTCGCTGACCGAGCTACTTGCCAAGTTGCCGCGAATCGATGTGGCCGCCGCCCATGCCTTGGCGGATCGCTGTGCCAACAAGGCCGGCGACGAGAATTTCGCCCTGCTGCTCGATTTCATCGACGAATGGCTGCATCAACGCCTGCTTTCAGAACGTTCCGAGCCCGCTCATCGCCTTGCGCGTTGGGCAGAGGTATGGGAAAAAGCCCGCAGTGCGGCGCGTGACGTCGAGGCCTACAACCTGGACCGCAAGCCGTTTGTGCTCTCAACCCTCTCCATGCTCGCTCAGGCGTCTGACGCCTGATATCGGGTGGGCAAGGGTCCTTCGCCGGCGGAACGTTTTGCTCTCGGGCGGGGACGCCAAGAATCGCAAAGACGCGTGGAAACAAGGAGTTAGAGCAAAGTGACGTTTGCGCCTAAACGCGCTTTGTTCTAGAGGTGAGCCCAACCTGGAATCCCTGGCGTGCGGCCGGGCGGATAAAACCGCCAGGTGTTGCGCTCCACTGTAAGGAAGAGCGTATCGATGGCCGACAAGGACACCTACTATATTACTACCGCAATCTCCTATCCCAATGGCAGGCCGCATATCGGGCACGCCTATGAGCTGATTGCGACGGATGCCATCGCCCGCTTCAAGCGGCTCGACGGCCATGAGGTGTTCTTCCTCACCGGTACGGACGAGCATGGCCAGAAAATGCTCCAAACTGCGGCCAAAGAGGGCATGACGGCCACCGCGCTCGCCGACCGGAATTCCCAATATTTCCGTGACATGGCCGTCGCGCTTAACGCATCGAATGATGATTTCATCCGCACAACCGAGGAACGCCATTATCGCGCCAGCCAAGGGATCTGGAAGCGCATGGAGGCTGCCGGCGACATCTATCTGTCGAAATATTCCGGCTGGTACTCCGTGCGCGACGAAGCCTACTATGACGAGAAGGATCTCGCGCTCAATTCCGATGGCTCGCGCACAGCGATCGTGACCGGTACCAAGGTAGAGTGGGTGGAAGAAGAGAGCTATTTCTTCAAGCTTTCAGCCTTCCAGGATCGTCTTCTCACGTTCTACGAGAGCCATCCGGATTTCATTGGCCCGGAAGAGCGTCGGAACGAGATCCTGAGCTTCGTGCGCTCGGGCCTGCGAGACCTGTCGGTGAGCCGCACCACCTTCGATTGGGGCATTCCGGTGCCCGGCAACCCCAAGCACGTCATGTATGTCTGGGTCGATGCCCTCACCAACTATCTGACGGCAACGGGCTTCCCTGACACCAATACCGAGCGCTCGAAATTCTGGCCCGCCAGCGTTCATGTCATCGGCAAGGACATCGTACGCTTCCACGCGGTCTACTGGCCGGCCTTCCTCATGTCGGCTGGTCTGGCGCTGCCGCATCGCGTCTTCGGCCATGGCTTCCTGTTCAATCGCGGGGAGAAGATGTCGAAGTCGGTCGGCAATGTGATCGATCCCTTCACCCTGGCAGGGCATTACGGTGTCGACCAGCTGCGCTATTTCTTCCTGCGAGAAGTCCCCTTCGGCCAGGACGGCAATTATTCGCATGAGGGTATCGTCAACCGCATCAACGCCGACCTCGCCAACGATTTCGGCAATCTCGCCAATCGTTGTCTGAAGATGATCGCGGCCAATTGCCGTGGCAGGGTTCCCAGTCCCGGCGATCTGCTGCCCTCGGACGAGCAGTTGCTGAAGCTGGCGGACGAACTCGTATGGAAAGCGCGCGACTCCATCTATTCCTTCGCCCTTCACACCATTCTCGGTGATCTCTGGGCGGTGGTGGGCGAGGCAAACCGCTATTTTGCCGCCGAGGAGCCCTGGAAGCTCAAGACCAGCAATGCCGCGCGCATGGAGACGGTGCTCTATGTCACTGCCGAGGTGGTGCGGCAGGTCGCTATCCTGGCCCAGCCGGTCATCCCCACGGGCGCCGCCAAGATGCTCGACCTGCTCGGCGTGCCCGGGGATGCCCGCGACTTCGGCTATCTGGGGGTCGACGGCCGGTTGGCACCGGATACGGCGTTGCCGGCGCCCGAGCCCGTCTTCCCACGTTATGTCGAGCCGACCGAGGCGGCGGCTGGGGCATGACGATGCTGATCGACAGCCACTGCCATCTCGACTTCCCTGATCTCCAGAGCGAGATCGAGGACGTGGTGTCGCGCGCACGCGCCGCCGGCGTCGGACGCATGATCACCATCTCCACACGCATCCGCCAGTTCGACCGGATCCGGGCCCTGATCGAGCGCTTCGATGATGTCTATGGCTCGGTCGGCACGCATTGCCTGCACGCCCATGAGGAGGACGACATCCCCCTCGAAACCATCCTGGAACTGGCCGAGCATCCCAAAGTGGTGGCGATAGGCGAGGCTGGCCTCGACTATCATTACGATTACGCCCCGTGTGACATCCAGGAACGAGGCTTTCGCAGGCATATCGCCGCCGCGCGGCAAACTGGCCTGCCGCTGGTGATTCACGCCAGGCAGGCCGACCAGGATATCGGCGACATCCTGGAGGAGGAAATGGGGAAGGGGGCTTTCGCCGCCGTCCTCCATTGCTATTCCTCTGGTGCCGATCTGGCACGGCGTGGCCTTGCCCTCGGCTTCTATGTCTCCTTCTCGGGCATCCTGACATTCAAGACGGCCGAGGAGATCCGAGAGATTGCTCGCTTCGTGCCGCATGACCGCCTGCTCGTCGAGACGGATGCGCCCTATCTCGCGCCGACGCCCTTCCGCGGCAAGCGCAATGAGCCCGCTTATGTGGTGAACACCGCGCGGGTGCTGGCTGAGACGCTCGGTCTCGGGGAGAGCGAGATTGCCGCCAGGACGACCGAGAATGCCTTCCGGCTGTTTTCGAAGATGCCTCGTCCGGACGACCTGAAGGCGGCGGCCTGACGCATGGTGCTGACAGCGACATTGCTGGGTTGTGGATCCTCGGGCGGCGTGCCCCGCGTCGGTTTCGGCTGGGGCAGCTGCGATCCCAGGGAGCCACGCAACCGGCGCCGGCGCTGCGCGTTGCTGCTGGAACAGGATGGGCCCGAAGGACGCACCACGGTGCTTGTCGACACCGGGCCAGACGTGCGTGAACAATTGCTGGATGCCAACGTCGATAGGGTCGATGGCGTGCTCTACACGCATGAGCATGCGGACCATACCCATGGCATCGACGATTTGCGCGTGCTGGCGCTTCATCAGCGCAGCCTCATCGATATCTATGCCGATCAGCGCACGGCCTCGCTCCTACGCATGCGCTTCGCCTATTGCTTCGAGACACCGCCCGGATCGAGCTATCCCCCCATACTCAGCCTCAACATGATTTCGATCGGCGAGACAGTGAGCGTTGGCGGACCGGGAGGCGTCGTCAGGGCCTTGGCCTTCGATCAGGACCACGGCGATATCCAGTCGCTCGGATTCCGAATCGGAAACTTCGCTTACTCAAGCGATCTCAATGGCTTGTCGCGGGAAAGCGAGAGATTGCTGCAAGATCTCGATGTCTGGATCGTCGATGCCCTCCGGCCCCAACCTCATCCCAGCCATTGGTCGCTTCCCGAAGCCCTGGAGTGGATCGAGCGGCTAAAGCCGCGGCGGGCCATTCTGACCAACATGCACACCGAGATGGACTACCAGACACTCCGTCGGGAACTGCCGGAGGGCGTCGAACCCGGCTATGACGGCATGCGCATTGGCATCGAGGTGCTTGAAACAGTCTGACCGGAAGCGTCAAGAACGTGGGTCGATGGCAGTCCAGCCGTATCCCATTCAAAATAAAGAAATCATAATAATTATCTGTTTTTATTATTTTATCTTTCTTCAGTGTTGGAAGGCGAAGCCCTCTTCATGACCAAGATTTCATGTGGGCAGCCTTGAAGATGCCGCCATCCTGCCTCCACATCCGGCGCTCTCGATCCGCCAGCTTCTGCCTGTCCGGTGGACGAACTACTCTGGTCACGACGGCGCGGCAAGGCGAGCGGAGGATGAGCGCAATGGAGCAAAGGATACGATGGATCTGAACAATCTGCTGGGACGAGTGCTGAACGCCGGGGGTCAAATTCTCGATACGCCCGGCAAGAAGATGGCAGCGGGCGGAGCCGCCGCGGCCGGCATTCTCCTGACCGAGACAGGTCGTGATCTCGCCGGTGCAGCGGTGAAATATGGCGGCATCGCCGCGATCGGTGCGCTGGCCCTGCATGCCTGGCAGCGCACCCGCGAGACTGAGGCGGCCGGTGCGGTGGCGGCACCCATGCCTGCATCCGCTCCCGGTACGTTCCTGCCATCGCGGACTTGGCCACCTCAGACCCTGGCGCCGCCCGTGCCGGCCGAGAACGCGGCAAATCAGAACCATGCCAGGCTTCTGCTCGGTGCCATGGTCAATGCGGCCAAGGCCGATGGCAGCGTTGATGTCGAGGAGCAGAACCTGATCCTCGGCCAAGCCGACAAGCTCAATCTTTCTCATGGGGAGCGCAGCTTCTTGTTCCAGGAGCTCAACAAGCCGTTCGACATGGAGCCCATCATTGCCGGTGCGACCGCGCCGGAACTGGCGGCGGAGGTCTATGCCGTGTCGCGCATCGCGGTCGGCGTAGCCTCACCGGCTGAGAATTCCTATCTCCAGGTGCTCGCCGGCCGGCTGAAGCTTCCCCAGGCCGTTGCCGGGGAACTAGACAGCGCCCTGATGGCGGGCGGGCATGAGAGCGCTTCGAAGCTGACGCGATAGCGATCATGACGGATTGGCCGCCCTCGGGTGGCCTTTCTGCATTCGGGATCCATCAATCGACCCGCAGTTCGCAGGCTTTTTATCGGCGACGCAGACAAGGGACCCCATCGGCGAGGGCGTGAAGGCCAGGGACGAACGCAAGGCTCGCGAATGGATGGTGAAGCACATCCGCGACTTCCGCCGCGGCTTTGAATTGGCCGGGCCAGCCTGACCTGGCCCTTGAAGGTGGCAAGCACTATGCAATCGCAGCGATCGCACATGTTGGCTACGAAGATTGACGGCGAGGCCGAATTTCCGGGACTATTCTTGCTGCTTAGGGATTGGGCAGTCAGTCACGTTTGAGAGAGCGGCGCCGTAAGATCAACGAATTCGCTTGGCGAAGACGCACCGGCACTCCTAGCCTGTTGGGATATGATGTAGCTTGAGCGGACTTCAGCCATGCAGAAGCGGCCACTCTACAGCAGGTCCGGCAAGGCCCGGGCGGAAGCCAGATCGCCCTGGATTGCTTCGGACGGAATTACGCCCGTGTATATCGCGGGGGCAGGGGAGACTGCCTCCCCCACGCTACGCGAGCGCGCGCGCCTCTGGGCCGACACCGCCTACACGCGCCATCGCGGCAAGGCGCTCGTCGGCGCGTGTGCGTTGGTGTGCCTTGTCATCGTCGGTGGTTATGCCCTGTTATGGCCGCCCCCGCGGGCGCTTACGCAGGGCCGGCTCAACCAGGCCGTGAATTTCGCGCTCGATCACCGGCCCGAGCAGCCTTCGGTTTCCACGCTTGCCTATGCCCAGATCATTCCGTCCGTCGTGCGCATCGACGGCTATGATCCGATGATGCCCAACGAGTCGGGCAGCCCCGACGACCGCTCCCACCCCAACGATCCGAACGCGCCCCTCGAGGGCAACAGTGCGCTGCCGGGCTACAAGAACGTCTCGGTAGGCGGTGGGGTAGTAATCGACGACAAGGGCAGCGTCCTGACGGCCATGCACGTTGCCGTGTCGGCCAAGAGATTGCGCGTGATCTTTGCCGATGGCACGCAGGCCAACGCCACCATTGCGGCTGCCGACAAGCAGGACGATATGGCGCAGCTCAAGCCTGACAAGATTCCGGACGACCTGCAGCCGGCGACGCTTTCCTCGACGCGGGGGCTCCGTCCGGGCGACGAGGTGGAGGCGGTCGGCTTTCCCTTCGGCATCGGGCCTTCGGTCTCGGCGGGCGTGGTCTCCGGCCTGAAGCGCGAATTCGAGGGCGGCGGCAAGACCAGGCTTTCCAATCTCATCCAGTTCGATGCGGCGGCCAATCCCGGCAATTCGGGCGGTCCGCTGGTCGATCGCCATGGCGAGGTGATCGGCATCGTCGATGCCATCGTCAACCCATCGGGTGCGCGCACCTTTGCCGGCATCGGCTTCGCGGTCCCGATCGAGAATGCGATGCGTGGAACTTTCGGAGAGTCGCCCCTCTAGGAGCTGCAACCACGGAGAACCAGATGGTCGAACGCTCGGATGATGCCGCCGCTGCCGCCTCGCTGATGGAACGGATCCTTTACGAGGTGAAGAAGGTCGTGGTCGGGCAGGACCGTTTCCTCGAGCGCGTGTTGGTGGCGCTGCTGGCGCGCGGGCACCTCCTGGTCGAAGGCGTGCCGGGCCTTGCCAAGACGCTGACCGTCAACACGCTGGCGCAGGCGATGCAGGGCTCCTTCAAGCGTATTCAGTTCACGCCCGACCTGGTGCCTTCGGATCTGGTGGGTACCAGGCTCTACAATCAGAAGACCGGCGATTTCTCCACCTCGCTCGGCCCGGTGTTCTGCAACCTTCTGCTGGCCGACGAGATCAACCGCGCGCCAGCGAAAGTGCAGAGCGCGCTGCTGGAGGTGATGCAGGAGCGGCAGGTCACGATCGCAGGCGAGACCCATAAGGTCCCCAATCCGTTCGTGGTGATGGCCACTCAGAACCCGATCGAGACCGAAGGCACCTATCCGCTGCCGGAGGCCCAGGTCGACCGCTTCATGATGAAGGCGCTGGTCGGATATCCTTCGGCCGAGGAGGAATTCGTGATCGTCTCGCGCGTCACCGGAGTGATGCACACGGTGGCGAAGGTGGCGACGACGGAGCAGCTCGCAGAGCTGCAAACACGCAGCAGGGGCCTCTTCGTCGATCCCTCGCTGATCCAGTTCGCGGTGAAGGTGGTAGGCGCGACGCGCAACCCAACGCAGGTGGGCCTTGCGGAGACGGCCCGGCTGATCAGTTTCGGCGCCAGCCCCCGCGCCTCGATCGGCATGATCGAGGCAGGCCGTGCGCTCGCCTTCCTGCGCGGGCGCGACTACGTGCTGCCGGAGGACGTCCTCGACGTCACAGCCGACGTGCTGCGCCACCGCATTGTGCTGTCCTACGAGGCGCTCGCCGAGGAGGTGACTGCGGATGACATCATCACTCGCATCCTCAAGGTGGTGCCCGCGCCCGAAAAGCCGCTGGAGGGCCATGTCAAGCTCACCGCATCAGCCTGAGGCGCTACTCAAGCGCCTTGAATGGACTGTCATCCGGCGGCTCGACGGGCTGCTGCAGGGCGACTATCGCACGCTGTTCCGAGGCTTTGGGCTCGACCTCGCGGACCTCAGAGAATACCAGCCTTTCGACGACGTGCGCCACATCGACTGGAACGTGACGGCCCGGACACAGTTTCCGCACGTCCGCATCTACAATGAGGATCGCGACCTCACCGCCTGGCTGCTGCTCGACCTCAGCCCGTCGGTCGATTTCGGCGGCGGGGCCGTGAGCAAGCGCCAGGTCCTCGGCGAATTTGCCGCGGTGCTTGCCCGCCTGCTGACACGCCGCGGCAACAAGGTGGGTGCGATCCTCCATAACGGCCTTGACGATTTCGTCCTGTCGCCGGCTGCCGGGCGGCGGCACGTGCTTCATCTCATCGAGCAGGTGTTCTCGCGGCCGCGGCTGCTGCGGGCGCCGCAGACCGATCTCGCGGCCTTCATCAAGCGTTCCCTGGCTGTCATGCGCCGCCGCTCGCTAGTCTTCCTGGTCTCGGATTTCATCTCGGTGCCAGGGTGGGAGAGGGCGCTTTCGATGCTCTCGCGCCGGCATGAAGGCATCGCGGTGCGCCTGGTCGATCCGCTCGACGTGGCGCTGCCGGATCTCGGCTTGCTGGCCTTCCAGGACCCGGAGACGGGTGAGCAGTTGTTCGTGGACACCACCGACAAGGCATTCCGCAGGCGCTTCGTGGCCATCGCCGCACAGTCGGAAGAGGCGCAGATGCAAGCCTTCGCTCGGGCGGGCGTGGATGTGCTGGAATTATCGACCGGGGAGGATCTGATCGACGCTGTCCTGCGTTTTGCAGAATTGCGCAAGGCGCGGACAAGGTTGGCGAGCGGTGGAGGCATGCCGGCACATGTGGGCGCGGTGGCGAGTGGGCCCGCAAACGGCATGGGGGAGCCGCCATGACCTTTATCTGGATCGACGCCCTCTGGCTGCTGCTGCTCGTCCCCCTGCTGGTTGCCGCCTATCGGTGGCTGCTGCGGCGCAGGAAACAAGCCGCGCTGCGCTATGCCAATCTGGCGCTCGTGAAGCAGGCCATGGGCAGGGGCCTGAACTGGCGACGTCATTTGCCGCCGGTCCTGCTGCTTGTGGCAGTGACGGTGCTGATCCTGGCGATAGCCCGGCCTGCGGCCATCCTTACGCTTCCGTCCAATCGGGCTTTGGTGATCCTCGCCATGGATGTATCAGGCTCGATGCGCGCCCAGGACATCGCACCAAGCCGCATTGCGGCCTCCCAAGCCGCGGCCAAGCAGTTCATCGCCGACCTGCCGAACAACGTGGAAATCGGCATTGTGGCCTTTGCCTCGACGGCGCTGCTGGTGCAGGCGCCTACCATTGATCGCAGCGCGCTCAACGATGCCATCGACCGCTTCCAGTTGCGGCGTGGCACGGCCATCGGCGACGGCATCCTGATCTCGCTGGCGACGATCTTTCCCGACGAAAAATTCGACGTCTCCCCGGGCAGTTCCATAGACCCGGGAACGGATCAACTCGGAGCGCAGATGAATGCCGGCCCCGGCAATCGCTCGCTCGACGACCAGACGCAGCCGCCTCGGGCCGCGCATGTGCCGGTGCCGCCGGGCTCCTACGACAACGCCATCATCGTGCTGCTGACGGACGGTGCGACCACGACAGGCAAGGACCCGATTCAGAGCGGGCAGGTGGCGGCCAATTACGGCGTGAGGGTCTACACGGTGGGCTTCGGCTCGCCGGAGGGCAGCGTCGTCGATATGGGAGGCTTCACGATGCGGGCACTGCCCGACCTCGACACGCTCAAGAAGATCGCCAGCGCCACCAATGCCGAGTTCTTCAACGCCCAGTCGGCCGACGACCTCGCCAAGGTCTACAAGTCGCTATCCGCCAAGGTGGTGGGCGAGCGCAAGCTGACCGAGATCTCGTTCATCTTCGCTGGCGCCGGCGCACTGCTGGCCATGCTTGCCGGCGGCCTGTCGATGCTGTGGTTCGGCCGCATCGCCTGATGTCGATCGCAAGATGACGCGGCCGCTTGGGGCCAGGCCCGCAGCACTATTTTCCAATTCATCGAGAACAGGCGACGCGCTGTCATTGCGCTGTCAAGTTGTAGCGTCACAAAAACAGTGGGGACTGGGCATCCGGAGGCATGAATCCGGAAATTAGGGGCGTCTTCGTCTCAATTATCGCCGCGATACATTTTACGGCATTGTCCAATAGGAAAGTCCACATAATGGTCGATTTAGCTGGACGGGCAGAGGAGCCCCAGGAAAGGTCTGTTCAAGACCACATTGACGAATTGCCCATGTGGGCTGACGGCACGCGACTGCCGTCGGCGCCGATGACGGGCATGCAGTGGCTGATCTGGTCGCTCGCTGCCGCAGGAAAGTTCTTCGAGGGCTTCGTGGTCTTCATGACGGGCGTGGCGCTGCCGCTCCTGTCGAACGAATTCAACATCGGCGCGGCCGAACACGGCATCATCGGCGCGGCCAGCCTTGCCGGCATCCTGGTCGGCGCGGTGTGGCTGGGCGGCCTCTCCGACCACTTTGGCCGCAAGCCGATGTTCGTGGCTGAGATGGTGCTGTTCTGCGCCTTCCTGGTCGGCCTCGTCTTCTGCCCGAACTATCCACTGCTGGTGATTTTCCTGTTCGGCCTCGGCCTCGCGCTCGGCTGCGACTACCCGACAGCCCATATGATCATCTCGGAAAGCATTCCGAGCACGGCCCGCGGCAAACTCGTGCTCGGCGCCTTCGCCTTCCAGGCCGTGGGCGCCCTCGGTGGTACCGCGGTCGGTTATGCCGTGCTCTCGACTCTGCCGGAGATCAGCGCCTGGCGCTGGATGTACGCCACCGCCATCATCCCCGCCGTGATCGTCACGGTCGGCCGCTTCTATATCGTGGAAAGCGCCAACTGGCTCGCGGCCCGCGGCGAGACCAAGAAAGCGGAAGTCGCGGTACGCCGGCTTCTCGTCCGCAAGCCGCAATATCCCGCCGAGATCAAGCTCGCCTCACGCGATGGCCAGTCGGTCGGCCACGCAGGTGAGAACGGCGGCACCTGGATGTCGCTGTTCAACAAGACCAACAGGCGCGCTACGATCCTCGCCTCCGTACCCTGGTTCCTGCAGGATCTCGGCACCTATGGCATCGGCATCTTCACGCCGACCATCCTGGCCGTAGCGCTCGGCGCCAACTCGGACCATCCGCGCTCGGTCGTCGACCTCATCGCCAATGACATCATGGCGGCAAAGGGGGCGGCCCTGACGACAAGCTTCCTCATCGTCGGCATTCTCTTCGCGGTGGCGCTCGCCGATACCGTGGGGCGTATCGCGCTGCAGGTCTTCGGCTTCATCGGCTGCGCCGTCGGCCTCTTCCTCGCCTCGCTCGCCTCGAGCTTCAGCGGCGGCACCTCGACACTGCTGATCTTCGCCGGCTTCATCCTCTTCAACTTCATGACCAATCTCGGCCCGAACGCGCAGACCTACCTGCTTGCGGGCGAGGTATTTCCCACCGCCATTCGTGGCAAGGGCGCGGGCTTCGCCGCAGCCTTTGCCAAGATCGGCGCGGTGGCTACCGCCTTCCTGTTTCCGATCCTGCTGGTGGCCATCGGCACCACGGCGCTGCTCTACGGGCTGATCGTGGTTTCGATCCTCGGCGCTATCGTGACCTGGCTCTTCCGGATCGAGACTACGGGCGTCAGCCTCGACCAGTTGGAGAAGCCCACGGGCCTCACCGCTGGCCAACCGATGATGGCACCGGCCGAGTGACTTATTATCGGGCACAAGTCCCGGGCAGTCCCAGCACATCCACCGCCCGAACAGCTTTGAGGGCAGGGCGGTGGGCCTGGACCGGTCCGGATTGCGATGACCAAATCCTCAGGAGAATTCAATGCGAGCCGATCGTTTGACGTCGGCGGCGCCAACCCTGGCAGCCGTCTTGATCGCGGGATTGCTTGCCGTGCCGGCGCTGGCCGACGACATCAAGCTTACCGAGACGGGTTCGACCCTTCTTTATCCACTCTTCAATGTCTGGGTGTCCGAATACACCAAGACCCACCCGGGCGTGACGATTTCGACCGCGGGTACCGGCTCGGGGGTAGGGCTCGACCAGGCCCTGTCGGGCGGCGTGCAGATCGGCGCTTCCGACGCCTATATGAGCGACCAGCAGGCGCGCCGCAATCCGCAGATTGTCGACATTCCGATGGCGATCTCGGCCCTGACGGTGAACTACAACATCCCTGGCCTCGGCTCCAACAGCCTGAAGCTCGACGGACCGACGCTGAGCGACATCTATACCGGCAAGGTGAAGATGTGGGATGACGGCGAGATCGCCGGCCTCAACCCCGGCGTGAAGCTGCCACACCAGACGATCATCCCTGTCCGGCGCTCAGATGCCTCGGGCGATACCTTCGTCTTCACCCAATATCTGACCTTCTCCACGCCCTCGTGGGAAGACAATATCGGGTATGGCACCACGGTGAATTGGCCGGCGGTGTCGGGCAGCCTCACGGCGGAAGGCAATGACGGCGTGCTGAAATCCGTGCAGCAGACGCCATATTCGCTCACCTATGTCGGCGTCAGCTATCATGCCGACGTGGACAAGGCGGCTCTTGGCACCGCGGCGCTCAAGAGTTATTCGGGCGAATTCCTGTTGCCGACGCCCGATACCATCGCCGCTGCGGCTGCCTCGCTCGGCCCGCGCACGCCTGTCGACGAGCGCCTGACCCTGGTCAACGCCCCAGGCGCCAATGCCTATCCGATGGTCAATTACGAATATGCCATAGTCTCGACCAAGCAGGCGAACCCGGATGTCGCGACAGCCATGCGCCGCTTCCTGCACTGGGCTTCGGCGCCGGACGAGACCAACCAGAAATATCTCGACGACGCGCATTTCATCGCACTTCCGCCGCATGTCTGGGTGCTGACCTACGACCAGATCGAAGCGATCCAGTAAGGCGGGCCGATGAACTCGGGCTCGCCGCCGCCTCACTTGCGGTAGCGGGCTTTTTGCTCTGGGCGGACTGACCGAGAAATCCTCGGAAACCTCGGCTTTTTGTCATCACCCGGCTTGTCCGGGTGATCCGGGAAGGCGCAGACATAGGAAAAGAAGGTGTCTGGATGCCCGGGACAAGCCCGGGCATGACAAAAATTGGCCTGTTTCGATCGCGCGGCAACTCGCGGCCAAGCTCTCACGACTTGGCGGAGATCGCGCTTAGCTCCTCGAGATCGAGATCGCGCTCCAGTTCCTGGAGCGTCTCTTCGTCGATTTCGCCCGAGCGGTGGAGCCGGATGAGTTCCGCCCGTCCGGCCGCAATCGCCTCCAGCACCAGATCGAAATGGGCATGGAGCCGCGGGGCGTATTGTTCCTCTTGTCCGACATAGTCGACGATCATCGTGGCCCTACGCTGATAGCGTTCCAGCAGGCGGGGATGTATGAGGTTGCCCTCGCTGTCATAGGCCCGGTTCTCGATGATCTTCGCCTGCACCTGCGCCATCGCGGCCTCTGCCTGGCTCATGCTGAAGCGCGCCCTTTCGGATATCGGCTCGCTCAGTCCGGCCCAGCGGATCAGGACACCAAGGCTCGTGCCTTGCAGGAGCACGGTGCCGAGGATGACGGCAAAGGCCGTGACCAGGGTGAAATCGCGGCCTGGAAAGCCGTCTGGAACGCTGAGCGCCAGCGCCAGCGTGACCACGCCGCGCACGCCCGCCCAGCTCAGCACGGCACCGGAACGCGCGCCGAGCGGCGCATAGCGGCGCAGGCCCAGGCTACGGCAGGCCATGATCACCACGTCGGAGCCGAACACCCAGGCAAAGCGCGCAAGCGTCAGCGCGAGCAGGATGATTAGAATCGGCCCACCCATCTCATGAATTACCACACCAAAACCGCCGACGCGCTCGACAACGCCCCGTAGCGAGGAGCCGATCAGCATGAAGACCGAGGCTTCCATGAGAAAGATCATCACGGTCCAGAACGAGGTGCCGCGCATGCGTACCGAGGCCGAGAGCACGGTGTGCTGATGCCAACCCATGATCAGGCCGGTGGTAACCGTGGCAATCACGCCGGAGACGTGGAACATCTCGCCCAGCAGGTAGGAAGGCCAGGCTGCCATAACCGAGGCTGCGATCATCAGATATTCGTCGCCGAGGCGGCGCACCAGCAGAACCCAGGCCGCGCCGACGGCGCTGCCGATGAGTGCACCGCCGATCGCCAGGATGAAGAAACTGCCAAGGGCATCGACGGTGTTGAAGGCACCGGTGACGCCCGCCGCGATGGCGAAGCGAAACAGCACCAGGCCACTCGCATCGTTGAGCAGGCTCTCGCCCTCGAGAAGGATGAGGAGGCGCCGAGGCAGCTTCACGCTCTGGAGTATTGCCCTGGCCGAAACGGCATCGGGCGGTGAGACGATCGCGCCCAGTGTCGCGCAGGCGGCCCAAGGCAGTGATGGCAACAGCCAATGCGTCACCACCGCGACCACGACGGTGGTGAAGACCACCGCGCCGACCGCAAGCGAAGCGATGCCGATCATATGCCGCTTGAGATGTCCCAGGGCGATAACCCAGGCACCGTCCATCAGGAGCGGCGGCAGGAAGATGACAAGCACCAGGCCGGGATCGAGAGCGATGACCGGCAGCCCCGGCACAAAGGCAAGCAGTGCGCCACCCGTGAGCAGCGCCACGGACGGCGGCAAGCCGAGCCTGTGCGCCACATAATGCAAGGCGATGATCGCCAGCAGCATGACGATCACCAGTTCGAACAAATGCGTCGGATCCACGAATCCCCCCGATACGGCTCCAGTTATCGAACCTGAAGCACTATAGGGGGACGACGGGTTCAAACGCTATCCTTCGCCCGATATCCAGGCTCAGGCGCAGGAACGCTGCGTTTTATGTTCCATAATATATCTTATGCGAATCAAGGATGCCGCTGTCCCCCGCCGTTGGCGTCGGTCCCTACGTCTGAATCAAACAAGCAATATCGGAGTCTCGCGGCGGCGTTGAATGTGAGCTTTTCCATCTCGTCTCCATCGGCAGACCCCTTGGTGCGCTCAGATATCCAAGTCCGTTTGTGCGTAATTGAGGAAGTACGCCGTGAACAGCGTCGCCCCCAGATACGCAAACGCGTCGGCTAGTTGCCCATCGCTCCAGCCGCCTTCCTGAGCCGCCTTCCAGGTGGCGTCGGTAACGTTTCCCGAACTGGCAGCCGCCTGCCTGACCAGGCCGGTCAGCACGTCGATTTTGGTGTCGTTCGTCGGGGTGCCCGTCGTCAAGGCAGTGACCTGCTCTTCGTTCCAGCCATTCATCTGGGCGAGCCGACTGGCGATACGGATCATGTAGCCGTTGCCGACCCCGCCCGCCGCCGCGAGAGTCAGTGCCGCACCCACCCTTGGGTCGAAAGTGGTGTGCTCGGCAAGCACGGCGCGCAGCGACGTGTATGCTGTCAGCACAGCCGGAGAATGCGCCATCTGGGCATGTAGATTCGCCGGGCGTCCCATCGGGGTTGCCTCCACGATCTTTTGCAGGAGCGGGCGCGATGCTGAAGGGGCGTCCTCGACTGTGTGGGTTGGGATCCGGCTCATCGGTATCACCTCGTTCATGGGTTGCTGAATGTGCTGGACGAGCGGACGTCCTATGCGGCTCGAAGAAGCCTGTCCCAATCCTGCGCCCTCGCCCAGGACTCGAAGTCTTGAAAGTGGATGTCAGGAAATTCTCGGCGGAGCGCCGCAGGATCGAACGTGTAGCCGACACGGTCGAACCAATCGTACATCTTGGCCGCGTCCTCACTCATGCGTTGTCGGATGAGGTCGAGCGGGACCTGGAAATAGGTGAACGGGCGACCGGTGACACGCGAGAGGACGGCAAGGACATCGTTGCCCGTCAGCTCGTCGCCCCCGAGGTCGAAACGCTTGCCTGCGAAACGGCCTGGGTCCTCGAGGAGGCGAACGGAAACGGCGCCGATATCCGCGACGGCGACTTGCGCGAGCCGCCTCGTCGGCGGCAGTGGCGTGGCATAGATGCCCTTCGCCAGTTGCTCCGTGCCGAAATAGAGGTTTTCCATGAAATAGACAGGTGCCAGGACCGTGGCGCGTACGCCGATCTTGGCAATGTGCTTTTCGACTTCGTACTTGCTGTCGAAGTGCGGGATGCCGGTTTGTCGATTGGCGGAGCCCACCGAGGTGAAAACGAGGTGCACGCCTGCAGCTTTGGCGGCGTCCGCGGCGGAGATGCCCTGTCTCGTCTCGGCTTGTGGGCCCCCTTCGAAAGGCGTCGTCATTGCGAAGAAGGAGGTCGCTCCTTCGAGTGCTTTCGCGAGCGCGGCCGTGTCTTCGAGGGATGCGTGGACGAGCCTGACACCCGCGTTTGCGAGCTCCCTCGCCTTCGCAGAGTCGGTACTGCGCGTGACGGCGCGAACTTCGTGACCGCGCTCGAGCAGGTACTTTACCACAGCGCCACCTTGTTTGCCGGTGGCTCCCGTGACGACGACGGCAAGCTTTTGACTCATGACCAATCTCCTTTCACTCGACCAAATGCGGCGAACCGGGCCGCCGCCCGCTTGGTGTGACATCGTGGGGGAATATTCGTTTGTGGGGCGGCGGCAGTGCCAACTGCGCCCCGCGAATTTCGTTGTTCGGCTGGGTCAGGATGATCGGACTAATCGCTGAAATTGGCGTGATCTTTCCGCCAGTGGGACAGTCCGCGCAGACGGACCGAGCGGCAGCCCGAAGCGTTCAATCTACTGAGGCTTGTGCTAATGCGGCCTGACGCCCGATCTGAAGTGTTCGACTCCACCAGGAAAGCTCATCCAGCAGAGCGACGGCCGCCTGTTCAAGATGCGGAAAATCCGCGAAATCCCTGCCCTGCTGCCAGATGCCAAGGAACTCGGTCATGCCGACGTTTACGGACTTGGGGATCGGCGCCATCTGAAGTTCGATGGCCACCATGCGCAACTGTTCAATGGCGCGCGCGGCGCCGACACCACCATATCCGACAAAGGCGGCCGGCTTGCGGTTGAATTGCTGGAAGGCGTAATCCAGCGCGTTCTTCAGCACTGCGCTGTATCCATGATTGTATTCGGGGGTGACGAAGACGAGCCCATCAAGCTCGGCCAGTTTCGCCGCCCAGCGCTCAGCGACAGGGTCCTTTGCTGGCATCCAGGCTGGCGATGCCGGCTCGTCGAAGAATGGCATCGGATAGTCGCGCAAATCGATAACTTCGACGCTGAGATCGGTGCGGCGGGCCGCAATCTTGTGAAACCATGAGGCCGCCCGCTCGCTGAAACGCCCCTGTCGTGTCGAGCCGATGACGATGCCGATATGCGGGTTCTTGGACATTTGGACTGCTTCCTTTCAGGCTGCGCGAACAATCGGGACTGAGTGAAATTCCCGCCGTGCCTAAAATCATCGCCACATATTTAATTGACTAGATGGAGATATCGGATTTAACTCCCCCATTTTTCGGAGGAATGTCGGCAGTGCTCGACCTGAATGACATCGGCCTGTTCGTACAGGTTGTTCGCTTCGGCAGTTTCGCAGAGGCGGGACGTCGCCTGGGGATTCCAGCCAATACGGTCAGCCGGCGCATTCAGGAATTGGAAGACCAGCTCGGGGCCCGGCTCATGCAGAGATCGACCCGGAAGCTGAACCTCACCGATGCCGGGCATGAGCTCTACGGCAACAGCGCCGCGGCCGTGGATGGACTGCAACAAGCGGGAGAGGACATGATTGCCGGCGCGCGGATTCCCAAGGGGTTGATACGTGTGGCGATGCCCGCCGACTTCTTCGACTTCTACAAGATGGAATGGGTGGCCGAATTCCTGGCCTCGCACCCGCAAGTGCGTATCGAGTTTGTGTTAGGCGATGCCACGGTCGATCTTATCGAAGAGGGTATCGATGTCGCCTTCCGAGGCAACGCAACGCGTGGCCCGAACTATGTCGTGCGCAAGATCCGAACCCGCTCAATCGGACTTGTCGCCAGCCCCTCCTACCTCGCCGCGCGCGGGACGCCCGCCACATTGCAGGATCTGACCTGTCACGACTGCCTGTTTGTGCCGCAGGCCCGGGATTATGTGACCTGGCGCCTTCAAAGTCACGAGGGGGTCGAAGAGGAGGTTACCGTCACCGGCCGCGTGATGGCGAATACCGCGCGAGCGATCCGAAAGGCAGCGATAGCGGGCCTCGGCATCGCGCTGACACCGATACTTGGGACAGCCGATTTCGCTGCTGGCCGGCTGGTACCGGTGTTGCCCCAATACATGCGCCGCAATCTCGGCATGAGCGTCGTCTATCCCAACCGGGCTCACCTTCCCCTAGCAGTTTCGGCTTTCATCGACTCTGTCGTCGGCAAGATACGCGCCGAATTGTTGGACGAACAAGAATTGCAGTAATTCGCGACAGTTGCCGATCCCAACTTCCGAAGAACGTTATTTCCTGCTCCGACCCCGTACCCGTAGATCGGAATTTTTGCTGCGCTCCGATACATTGCCTTGGAGGCTGTCGAACGGCTCCACCGCACGCCAAAAGGGATATATCTGCTCTTAAAACAATAAAAGAGGCCATCGTAAGCCTCTTAAAAACAATACTCTTTTTGGTTCAAGCGGCTGCAATGAAGGAAATCTGTTCGCGCATGACACTGACGCTTCTCTCTGGGGAGCGCAGCGACATCGCAGCGACATCGCCCGGATATCCCAGACGGCGAGGCAGATTGAGGCAGTCGGCGCTGGAAAGGGATAAGCGCAGCATCGCCCTGCTGGACGAATGTAGCGCCGATATGTATCTCCCTGCCCCTATGATACGTTAAATCAATAGCTTATGCCGATACCCTAATGATTGCTGGAAGCGCTATTTGACGGCGCCGGCCGTCAGTCCCGCCACGATCTGGCGCTGGGCGAACAGGGTCAGCAGCAGGACCGGCAGCGTGACGACAAGCGCGGCCGCGGCCAGCGGGCCCCAGCTCACCTGTTCGAAGGACAGCATGTTGTAGACGGCCACCGGCAGGGTACGCGTCTCGCGGCTTGCTAGCACGATGCCGAACACGAAGTTGTTCCACGAGAAGATCACCGCCAGGATCAGCGACACCACGATGCCAGGCTTGGCGATCGGCAGCGCCACCTTCATGAAGATCTGCCAGCGATTGGCGCCGTCGATCATGGCCGCCTCCTCCAGTTCCAGCGGCGTCGTCTCGAAATAGCCGATCATGATCCAGATGACGATCGGGATGGTCACCACCAGATGGATGATGATCTGCGGCCAGAGCGTACCGAGCAGGCCAAGCGCCTGGAACAGCAGGAACATCGGGATCAGGAAGGACAGGCCCGGCGTCATGCGAGCGATCATGATCACTATCGCGGCTTTGTCTGCCTTGATGCGGGCAATGCCGTAGCCTGCCGGCACGCCCACCACCAGGGCCAGGATCGTCGCCGTACCTGTAACGATGATGCTGTTCCAGAAATAGAGCAGGAAGTCATTGGTGGCGAAGATGTCGGTGTAGTTCGACCAGGCGAACTGCTCGGGAATCAGGATGGGCGGATAGGCGCCGTTGTCGATCTCGTATTTCAGCGACAGCGACAGCATCCAGATAAAGAAGAACAGCGCCGGCGAGACGATCACGAAGGCCAGGAACAGCGTGCCGGCCATGCGCAGGAGACGGTGAAACGTCATGACGACACCTCCTCACACATTCCATTTGGCGCGTTGGCGCAAATGCAGCAGCACCAGGGACATCAGGATGATGATGACGAAGAAGACGACGGCGATCGCCGAGCCATAGCCAATGTCGTAATAGGAGAAGGCGACGTTGTAGAGATAGAGGTTGATCGTCTCCGACGCCGTGCCGGGGCCGCCCTGCGTCATCGCGTAGATGATGTCGAAGCTCTTCAGAGCGTCGATGGAGCGGATGATCACCGCGATCATCATGAAAGGCAGGATCATCGGCAGCGTGATGTAGCGGAATTTCTGCCAGCCATTGGCACCGTCGATCATGGCGCTCTCAAAGGGCTCGCGCGGCATGGAGGCAAGGCCGCCCAGCACGATCAGCATGATCAGCGGGGTCCACTGCCAGGTTTCCACCAGCACCAGCGAGGGAATCACCGTATTCTGGTCGAAGATCCAGGCTTGCGGCGGAATGTGAGCCAGCGAGAGCAGATAGTTGAGCACGCCGAGCTGGGGGTGGAACATCATGGTCCAGACCAGCGCGATGGCAACGGGCGTCGCCATCATCGGCATCACGAAGATGCCGCGCAAGAGACCGCGCAGCGGCATCTTCGAGTCGAAGACGAGCGCGGCGATCGTGCCGAGGATAAGCGGTGCCACCACGGAGAGCACGGTGTAATAGAGCGTATGCCCCATCGACTCCCAGAAACGCTCGTCGCCAGCGAGGCGGACATAGTTGGCAAGGCCGACGAAGCGCTGGGCTGAGCCGACCTGCCACTCATTGCCGCTCATCCAGATAGTGAAGACCCATGGGAAAACGATCACAGCCCCCACGACCACCAGGGCCGGGACGATGAAGGGCCAGTAGCCCGGCCGCGGCGTCTCCTTGAACGCCGCGGTGGCTGGCATGCCGGTGTCGGCCGGGCTCGCGGCGGTCATTGCGCCTCGCTGCGGGCGAGCACCGGCTTGAAGGCCTCGGTCGCCTTCTTCATCTCGGTGGCCGGATCTGCGCCGCCCAGCAGGTTGGTGAGACCGACGCCGATAATGTCCCGGAACTCGGTGACGGGGATGATCACCGGCAGGCAAAGCTGGCTGATCGGCGCCGATTGGGCCACCGCATCGACCCAGGAGCCGGGCATGGTCACGCCCTTTCGCACCTCGGCATCATCGAGCACGGAGTTGCGGAACGGCACGCCGCTTCCCGATTGCAGTAGCCTTGCCCCCATCTGCTTGGAGATGGCCCACTGGCAATAGAGATAGGCCGCTTCCTTGTTGGCGGAAGCCGCGGTGACGCCGATGCCGTCGCCCGTGGTGGGAGCGGCCTGCGTCACCGGTCCCTTGGGGATGACGCTATAGCCGACCTTGCCGACCACGCGCGACTTCTGCGGGTTCTCCAGCGGCGGGGCAAAGCCGACGCCGTCCATCCACATGCCGATCTTGCCCTGCAGGAAGGCGGACTGGCACTCGGCCCAGTTGAAGCCGGTGACGCCGCGTGGCGCCGACTTCGTCATCAGGCGCTGATAGAGGGCTGCGGCCTCTATCGCCTCGGGCGAGTCGGTCTGCAGCGAGCCGTCGGGACCGATCGAACTCTTGCCGTACCCGAGCAGCAGGCTGGTCCAGACCGGCACATTGGCATTCTTGGCGCCTCGTGCCACGAAGCCGAAGACGTTGTTGTCCGCGTCGGTGAGCGTCTCCGAGGCCTTCACCATCTCATCGAAGTTCTTGGGATATTCAAGCCCCTTGGCGGCGAAGAGATCCTTGTTCCAATAGACGATCCAATAGTCCACCGAGAAGGGCAGCGCGCCGAAGCGGCCATCCTTATCCTTGGCGAAGGCCAGGCCTGCGGTGGCAAAATCGCTCTCCACCAGCGACGGGTCGGTAAGCTCGGGATTCTTCAGGAATGGGTTGAGGTCGGCGAGCCAGCCGCCCTTCTCGAATTGCCGCTTCTGAACGTGATAGCTGATATGGATGACGTCGAAGCTCGGCTTGCCGGAGGTGAGTTCGATCACGGCCTTCTGGCGCTGCTGCTGCTCCGGCGTCTGCTCGGAATTCACCTTGATTCCAGTGAGTTCCTCGAACTCCTTCTGGTACTTCTGTAGTGTGTCACCGCGCGGGCTCTTGATCAGGTTCACCTCGAGGGTGGTCCCTGCATATTTCTTCCAGTCGACTGCCGCGAAGGCGGGCCTGATGCCGGCGAGGGACGCCGCGCCCATGGCGACGGAACCGGCAAGGAACTGGCGGCGTGTCGGCTTCCCAAGATCGATACTCAACGTGTCCTCCCCAATTGTTGTTCGTGAGAAAAACTCACAAAGGCCTAGACCTTGAGGGCCAGGGCCCTGGCATTGTTGATATGCTCCGTGATGGCCTCGACGGCGCGCTGGGGCTGCCGGCTCTCAATGGCGTCGAGGATCGTCAGATGCTCGCGCATCACCGGCACTACGCGGCCGTCGATGCGGAAGCGCTCCTGGTTGATCAGGCGCATCTTGATCGAATTGACCCGGTAGGCCTTGGCGATGATCTCGTTGCCGACCGAGTCGATGATGGTGTCATGCAGGTTCCAGTCGATCGCCTGGGCCTCGTCGATGATCTCGGGCGTGAGCTGGCCCGCCAAACCCTTTGCAAGGGTATCCTCGTGTTCGCGACGCAACCCGGCCAGCAATTCGTCCGAGGCCGAGAGGGTGAACAAGGCGATGGCTTCCTTTTCCATGAAAAGGCGGAACTGGAAGGCGTCCCGGATCAGCGCGAGATCGATATGGGCAATCTGGATGCCGCGCTGCGGAATGGTGGTCAGCAGGCCCTCGGCTTCCAGCCGCGGCACCAACTCGCGGATGGCGCCAAGCGGCAGTCCGGTAAGCGCCACCAATTCGCGCTGGGAGACGAACTGCCCGGGCCGGACGTCGCGCGCCAGGAGATGGCGCGTGAAACTGGCATAGGCCTTCTCGCGCAGCCGCAGCGGTTCGCCACCCTCCTCCATGTCTTCTCCCTTCTCTAAGCCGCTTTAGTTTGCTGGAGATGATCCAGCAGGCCGCCGAGCCGCTTCGCGTCGGCCTCGGCAAGGGACTGGAGCGGCGGACGCGTCCGCCGCCAGGCGTCATCGCCCGAGCGATGGGCGATCAAAGCCTTCACGGCCGGGATGACTGGATATTTGACGAGGTCATCGACCAGGCTGGCGAGGGCGGTATCGTCGCGCCCCTCATAAGCCATGGCGCCCATGCGCTCGGGGCAGATATTGGCCATGCCCGAAATGGCCCCCTGCCCGCCGAGCCGCACGCCCGAAGCCAGGTAGCGCTCGTCGCCGATCAGGATCGCGATATCGCGATGGGCGGCCAGCAGGGTCTGGGTGAAGGGCCAGTTGCCGGACGAATCCTTTATGCCGGCCACTGCGTGCGGAAATGTGGCCCTCAGACGCCCCACGAGGGCAACAGAGAGCTCGACCGCTGTCACCGACGGAATGTTGTAAAGGTAAAAGCTGCGGGCCTTGGTGCCGAGCGTCTCGAAAACGCCGGCGAACCAGCCAAACAGGCCGTCGTCGCTGAGCCCCTTGAAATAGGATGGCGGCGCCAGCAGCACGCCCCGGCAGCCGGCATTGAGCGCCTGTGTGGACTGAAGGGCAGCATCTGGAACGCTGTTGGCCATCACGCCCACCACGATCTCGGAGGGCTGGATTCCTGCGTCGAGAAAAGAAGCGAGCAGGTGCTCCCTCTCGGTCGTACCGATCGAAGCCCCCTCGCCTGTGGTGCCGAACAAGGTGACACTCCCGCAGCCATTGGCGAGACACCAGCGGGCATGCGTGATGGCGCGCGCCTTATCGATCTGCCCCCTCGCGTCGAAGGGTGTCGCCAATGCCGCAGAGAGGCCGAAATGTCCGTGCTTCATCACTAAATCCAACGCACTCATTCAATATGTATTTATGTGTAACAGGCTGACATGTCAGTGGCAAGCTCAGCCTTGAGCCTGGCGGGATTTGGCCGCACAAGAAATAGTTATCCATTTAGCAAAGTGTGTATTGCAGCAGGGACATCTGCTTGATTAGCTGGCGGCGATGACAACGCCGCCACCCTCGCTCGATTTGATGTTCCAGGCCCTCTCCGATCCCACCCGCCGGTTGATCGTGGAACGGTTGAGCCTGGGTCCGGCTTCCGTTCGGGATCTGGCGCGGCCCATCACGATGTCCCTGCCCTCGGTGCTTCAGCACCTCAAGGTCCTCGAGGCTAGCGGGCTCGTGCAGACGCGGAAGGTCGGCCGGGTGCGCTTGTGCACCTTGCAGCCGATCGCTCTTCAGGTGATCGAATGCTGGGTCAATGCGCGCAATGCGCCGCCTGCCTCGAAGGAATGAGGCTCGGGATTTCCGTCCCCCGTGGCGCACAATCGCATGTTATGACGAAGCCTGAGCCAACCTGGTCTTCGTCAATGCCTGCGCCCGTCCTTGCGACTGATCCCGTTTTTGCTGATCTTCTGAACAGCAGCTTCACCCGCCTTGTTGGCCGGCCCCTGATTCCGGCCAATGGCGCGGAACCGGGGGCAGCGCATTGGCTCTATGAGCTTGCTCCCTTCTGCGTGCTCGCCCACAACACGGCCAACGATCCAATATTCATCTATGGAAACAAGGCTGTACAGCGTTGTTTTGAATACGATTGGGAGGAATTGACGCGCCTGCCTTCACGCCTGTCGGCCGAGCTTCCTAATCGCGAGGAACGCCAGCGCCTTCTCGATATCGTGCGGCGGCAGGGTTTCATCAGCGATTACACCGGCATCCGCATCGCCAAATCCGGACGGCGCTTCGTTATCGAGAATGCCATCGTGTGGGAGTTGTTCGATGAAGCGGGCACCCGCCACGGCCAGGCGGCAATGTTCGCGTCCTGGCGCGATATCAGCGAATGAGCAGCGCCGTGCCCCACAGACCCAGGGCGAAGACCGTGTGGGCGACGAGGTTGAAGAAGCGCACCTTGTTGGGGCTCGGTGTCTTCGAAGCCGCCCAGCCGATGCCGAGGCCCGGCTGCAGCAAAAACCAGCCAAAGCCAACCGTGAGGATGCCGAAGATCCACGCCGGGATGAAGGTGGGACTGTCGAGCCACGCAGACCCGGCGAAGATCACCAGCAGGATCCCGTAGGCAATGCCGACGACATAGTGGCCAATCCAGCCGAGCGCCAGTTCATGCGCATAGGGCGCGGCCTGGCCGATGTCGTCGTGAAACACCTTGCCGTCCTTCAGATGCCAGAACCAACGCCCCACCGGCGCCCAGTTCGGCAGGCTCTCTCCGAAGAATTTGTAGAGGATGATCGCCCACAGATCCATGAGGATGGTCGCTCCAATGCCGATGGCCACCGAGCGCCAGAGAACGTCGAACATGTGAAATCCAGGAAGAGTAAAGAGGGATTGATCGTACCAAATCACCCCCAGCTGTCGGGCGCAATGGTCGACTGCCGCTTCAAGTCTCCAAAAGTGCTTCGATTTCCTCGGGGTCTCCTATAACGACGCGCCTTGCTAGGGAAATCGCGAAGCCGCCCCGAGCCAGCGCGGCGATTTCCTTCTCGATATCATGGTCGCGGTCCGGCCGACGCCAGGGTCCGATTCGCTTGCGCCGGGCGAACCGTGCCGCCGCCCTCTCCTCCACCGCCTCGCGATCGTCAATGGCAAAGGCCGCGGCCACCACGGTGGCATCGACTCCTTTGGCTTTGAGAGCGGCGCCGATCCGCCGCGTAGAATGGCCCTTGCTCCGGCCGATGTGGATGCGGGCCTCGACGAAAGCTGCGTCATCCAGAAAGCCAAGCCGGGTGCAATAGGCGATCGTCCGTTCGATCATCGCCGTTGCGTCGACATCGGTACCGAGCTTGCGCCGGGCACGGCGCTGCAGGGCCTGTCGAAGATTGGCGATGCTGGTCGTGCGCTGGCCCAGATAATGCAGCGCGGATTTACGCATCCAGCTTTCCTCGCGGTCGAGGTTGGGATCTGCAGGCATTCATCCATCCGTTTCGAATCGCAAAAGAGCTTGCCGGATATCGGGCCGCCGCGCCATCATCGAGCCCCAAAGGCAGGAGGCCGGCATGACTGGGGATCACGACCATCGCTGGAAACATGACGGCGTGCGCGTCATCCCGGGCGGCGAACTCGATGCCAATACGGCGCAGACACCCGGCATGGACCGCAAGGCGGCCATCAATTTCGCCCGTGTCGGCGCGCAGAAGATCTGGGCCGGCACGGTGACCATCCATCCCAATGCCAAGACCGGCGCCCATCATCATGGCCATCTCGAAAGCGTGATCTATGTGGTGAAGGGCCGGGCTCGCATGCGCTGGGGCGAGCATCTTGAATATGTGGCGGAGGCCGGACCCGGCGATTTCATCTATGTCCCGCCCTATGTGCCGCACCAGGAGGTCAATGCCAGTCCGGATGAGGTCCTGGAATGCGTGCTGGTGCGCAGCGACGGCGAGGCGGTTGCAGTGAATCTCGATATCGAGCCGGTGGAAAAGCCCGAATCCGTTCGCTGGATCGACCCGATCCATCGGGGGTGATCCCTGGGAGCGCGGAGATCTTGTCCGCCTCTTTCTTTCCCACGAACTTACCGTTTCCAAGAGCGGACAAGATGTCCGCGTTCCCAGGCGGAGCTTGACAGGACCCGTCTCTGGCGGGCACGTCACTGCTTTCCTCGTACCGGGCGGTTTGAATGTCGTTCTCTCTGGTGATTTTTGATTGTGACGGCGTTCTCGTCGATAGTGAAATCCTGTCCGCGCAGGTCGAGGCCGAAGCCCTGAGCAATCTTGGCGCGAAGGTGACTGCCGCAGATGTCATGCGGCACTTCCTCGGCTTGACACAGGACGCCCTGGAGAAGCGCTTTGAGCAGGATTTCGGGCTGAGGCTGCCGCACGATCATGCCCAGACCACCGCCCAGATGCTGAGAGCGGCCTATCTCACCCGGCTCGATCCGATCCCCGGCGTTCGCGAAGTGCTGGAGACGCTCACCATTCCCTATTGCGTCGCGTCGAACAGCCCGCCGGCCAAGCTCGGCCTCGGCCTTAGCGTCACCAATCTGTTCGAACTCGTCTATCCCAACATCTTCTGCTCGAAGCTGGTGGCTCGCGGCAAGCCGGCGCCGGACCTTTTCCTGCATGCGGCTAGGACCATGGGTGTCGCACCTTCCGAAACGGTGGTGGTCGAGGACAGCGTTGTCGGCATCAGGGCGGCCAAGGCGGCTGGGATGGTTGCAATCGGCTTCGTCGGCGGGCTCCACCACATGCCACCAAGCGAGGAAGCACTGGTCGCGGCCGGCGCCGATCACATCGCCGAGACGATGGAACAGGTCAAGATGCTGATCACGGCGTGATCGCTGGGAGCGCGGACGTCTCGTCCGCTCCTGAAACGAAGGGCGGGAGAATTGGAAAGCGCCATTGTTGAAGGACGAGACTGCTTTACGGCCTCAATCTCAGGCGATCATCGAGGCACTGTCTAGCAAGCGTATCGTTTCAAGAGCGGACGAGACGTCCGCGCTCCCAGTATCAGTCCATCGAGATCTTCGCTCCGCGCATTGACTTCACGCTGGAGCGCCGCGATTTGGATTCCAGCCGTCTTGCCTTGGCAGCCTTGGACGGTTTCGTCGCCTTGCGCGGCGGCGGAGGCGGCGTCGCTGCCTCGCGCAGCAGAGCCACGAGGCGGTCACGCGCGTCCTCTCGGTTGCGATCCTGCGTACGGAAGCGCTGGGCAACGATCACCACCACCCCGTCCTGCGTCAGTTTCCTGCCCGCCAGCTTCTGGGCGCGGATGGCGACCTCGTTCGGCAAGGAGGGCGAGGTGCGGATATTGAAGCGCAGTTGCACGGCCGTCGAGAGCTTGTTGACGTTCTGTCCGCCAGGGCCAGAGGAGCGCACGAAGTCTTCATCGATCTCGCGCTCGTCGATGGACAGGGTGGGAGTAATCTCGATCATCGCGCGTGCATAGCCCATCACCTTTCGCACCGCCGCAAAAATCTGCGGATAAGTTCACGAATTGTTCTTGTATTTTCGAGGGCCCTCCTTCAATTTCCTTAACAAAGCTCTTATCTCACGGCGAAAGCCCACAGGATCGTCTGAATGTCTGGCCGCCCCTCCTCCGGCAGCGCTGTCCCTTCGCCTGCCGACCGCCGTTTCATCACCGTGCGCGGCGCGCGCGAGCACAATCTCAAGAATGTCGATCTGGAAATCCCGCGTGACAAGCTCGTGGTTTTCACCGGCCTGTCCGGCTCGGGCAAATCCTCGCTTGCCTTCGATACCATCTATGCCGAGGGCCAGCGGCGCTATGTGGAGAGCCTGTCGGCCTATGCGCGCCAGTTCCTGGAGATGATGCAGAAGCCCGACGTCGACCAGATCGACGGACTCTCGCCAGCCATTTCGATCGAGCAGAAGACGACGTCGCGCAACCCCCGCTCGACGGTCGCCACCGTCACGGAGATCTACGACTATATGCGCCTGCTATGGGCGCGTATCGGCATCCCCTATTCGCCAGCCACCGGCCTGCCGATCGAAAGCCAGACCGTCAGCCAGATGGTCGACCGCGTCCTGGCGATGCCCGAGGGCACCCGCCTTTTCCTGCTCGCGCCCGTGGTGCGTGGCCGCAAGGGCGAGTATCGAAAGGAACTGGCCGATTTTCTCAAGCGCGGCTTCCAGCGCGTGAAGATCGACGGTACTTTCTACGAGATCGCCGACGCCCCTGCCCTCGACAAGAAGCTCAAGCACGACCTCGATGTGGTGGTCGACCGCATTGTGGTGCGGGCCGACATCGCCGCACGCCTGGCCGATTCCTTCGAGACCGCGCTGGAGCTTGCCGACGGTATCGCCGTGGTGGAACTGGCCGACCAGAAGGAGGAGGACGGCTCGCCCAGGCGCGTGATGTTCAGCCAGAAATTCGCCTGCCCCGTATCCGGCTTCACTATTCCTGAGATCGAGCCGCGCCTGTTCTCCTTCAACAACCCTTTCGGCGCCTGCCCCTCCTGCGATGGGCTGGGCACGGAGATGACGGTGGATCCGGTGCTGGTGGTGCCGGACGAAACGCTATCGCTGCGCAAGGGCGCCCTCGCCCCCTGGGCGAAATCGACCAGCCCCTATTACAATCAGACGGTCGACGCCCTCGCCAAGCATTACCGGTTCGGCGTCACCACCCCCTGGAGGGACCTGCCGGAGAAGGTGCAGCAGGTCTTCCTCTACGGTTCGGGCGAAGAGCAGATCCTTTTCTCCTTCGATGACGGCTTGCGTTCCTATGAGACGCGCAAGGCCTTCGAAGGCGTGGTGACCAATCTGGAGCGACGCTGGAAGGAAACCGATTCCGAGCAGGCGCGCGAGGATATCGGCCGCTTCATGGCCAATACACCCTGCAAAGCCTGCGGCGGTTTCCGTCTCAAGCCGGAAGCCTTGGCGGTAAAGATCGCGCATAATCATATCGGCCATGTCTCCACCATGTCGGTGCGCCAGGCGCAGGTCTGGTTCGAGGCGCTTCCGGCCGAGCTCAACGCCAAGCACAACGAGATCGCCACGCGCATTCTCAAGGAAATCCGCGAGCGCCTGCGCTTCCTGGTCGATGTCGGCCTCGACTACCTGACGCTTGCGCGCAATTCCGGCACGCTTTCGGGCGGCGAGAGCCAGCGCATCCGCCTTGCCTCGCAGATCGGCTCAGGCCTGTCCGGCGTGCTCTATGTGCTGGACGAGCCGTCAATCGGCCTGCATCAGCGCGACAACGAGCGTTTGCTCGAAACATTGCGGCGCCTGCGGGAACTCGGCAATACGGTGATCGTGGTCGAGCATGACGAAGACGCCATCCTGCAGGCGGATTACGTCGTCGATGTCGGTCCCGGCGCCGGCGTGCATGGCGGCCAGGTCGTGGCGCACGGCACGCCCGAAGAGATCATGGCCAACCCCGCCTCGCTCACCGGCAAATACCTGACGGGCGAATTGTCCGTGCCGATGCCGGCCGAGCGCCGCCGCCGGCAGAAGGGCAAGTCTCTCAAGCTCACCGGTGCGCGCGGCAACAACCTCAAGGACGTATCGGTGGAGGTCCCGCTCGGCCTGTTCACCTGCGTCACCGGCGTGTCGGGCGGCGGCAAGTCGACACTGCTGATCGACACCATCTACAAGGCGGTGGCGCGTCGACTGAACGGGGCGCTGGAGCACCCTGCCCCCTTCGACAAGCTCGACGGGCTGGAGCTGATCGACAAGGTCATCGATATCGACCAGTCGCCGATCGGCCGCACGCCGCGTTCGAACCCAGCGACCTATACGGGCGCTTTCACGCCGATCCGCGAATGGTTCGCCGGCCTGCCGGAGGCCAAGGCGCGCGGCTACCAGCCCGGGCGCTTCTCCTTCAACGTCAAGGGCGGGCGTTGCGAGGCCTGCCAGGGCGATGGTGTCATCAAGATCGAGATGCACTTCCTTCCCGACGTCTATGTCACCTGCGATGTCTGCAAGGGCAAGCGCTATGATCGCGAGACACTCGACGTAAGGTTCAAGAACAAGTCCATCGCCGACGTGCTCGACATGACGGTGGATGAAGCCGCCGACTTCTTCAAGGCGGTGCCGACGATCCGCAACACCATGGAGACGCTGGCCCGGGTGGGCCTCGGCTACGTCAAGGTCGGCCAGCAGGCCACCACCCTGTCGGGTGGCGAGGCGCAGCGCGTGAAGCTGTCGAAGGAGCTGGCACGCCGCTCCACCGGCCGTACGCTTTATATCCTCGACGAGCCGACCACGGGTCTCCACTTCCACGACGTCGCCAAGCTGCTCGAGGTGCTGCATGAGCTCGTCGACCAGGGCAACAGCGTGGTGGTGATCGAGCACAATCTCGAAGTCATCAAGACCGCTGACTGGGTTATCGACATGGGTCCGGAAGGCGGCGACGGCGGCGGCGAGGTCGTGGCGCAGGGCACGCCTGAGCAGATCGCCAGGGAGCCGCGCTCGCATACAGGTCGATTCCTGCGGGAGGTAATGGAGCGGCGCCCCCAAGGGCGTCGCGGTGAAGCGGCGGAATAGCCGGCAGCTATGCAATACGTTGCATAGCTATTGTGCAATTGCATGATTTTCGAGCGATATTTTAAGCCGGTAACGTTTTGGCATGCGTTTTTGCATGCCTGCCTCGAGCTTGCGGCTCTACCTCGCGTAAATCGATTCATTTATACACAACGTCATGGACGGAGACAGAAAATACGCCGAAACGAAGTTCATAAGCGCATCTTCAAGCAAGGCGGTTACCGCCCAGCGTGAAGAAGATGCAATCACCACTGAGGCAGAGATGTTCCTGATGCCAAGGGGCCGGGAAGTCTCTCAAGGATAGGACTATGTTGTTCGCTGCTTTGATTGAACGTGTTGTCGCCTGGCGCCGTGAGCGCGTGACGTTGACCGAGCTCAAGCGCCTGAACGCCCGCGACCTCGCCGACATCGGCATCAACGGAAGTGAGATCCGCAAGGTTGCTCGCGCCGCCGCCCGCGCCTGATCGCAAGTTCGACGAATGACCCGCTCAGCGGGTCGATGACGAGCCGCCCCATGGGCGGCTTTTTATTTGGGTATGCGAGACGCCGAAAGTCCTCGGGTGATCGCGGCGTTCTCCAGATCGGCTCCAGCGTTGGGGACAATCGCCCCCTGCCCTCGCCAGTCAGCGGCACGATGACTGCACACTACCCCTGAATGATATGCGGATGGCTGTTCGGAAGGCTCACCTTGATATTGGGGGCGGGCCCGAGCATGAGATGGCGCAGATAAACCAGGACTGCTCGCAGCCGGTACATGAACGGTCTCTGCAGGGAGACAGCCCCCAGCAGCAGTATGGCGGACAGGAACAGATGAAGCCGACTGGCGATCGGTCCCCCGGATTGCGCGATGCCGGAGAACGGCACGGTTCTCAGCCAAGGCAGCTTGAACATCTTGAGGATGGCGTAAATGTCATCTTCGTAGATGCGCTTGCCGACAAAGCCATTGGCTGCCTTGTTGCCCCCAACCGGCTCCGTGTGCCGTACTGGGAAACGATCGATCACGGCAAAATCCTCGGGACCTTCGCTAACTAAATTGCACCAGATGACGTCGATGCCGCTTTCAAAGCCAAGAGAATAGAGGGGCGCGATCCGCTCCAGAATATCCTCTCGGAAAAAGGGGCACATCATCTCGATGTAATTGACATAACGCAGGTCAAAGCCAGGCTGCTTCAGCAGAGCCGCAAAGGTGAAGTGGCTGTCCCATGTCAAAGCCGGCTGTGCAATCTTGAGGTTGTATTTTCTGCACACATCGAAGGTGCCGCTGATGGCTCCAGCGTTGACGTCAATATCTTCATCGAAGAAGCAGATATATTTGTAATTGCGCAGGAGCGAGGCATGCTCGTTGAGGAAGCCGCTATAGCCTTCGACTTTCTTGCCTTTCCTGTATTCGAACCGGATGCCCTCACCGGTTTCGGCGGGTACGCCTGGATCATAGCAACTGAGGAAAACATCGAAGTTCCGGGCCGAGGCGGGAGCAAGCCAGCGCGCGTGCAGGCTCTTGCGCCCAATGCGTGCAACCAGCAGATATTCCTTGCCTCCAGCGCCGGAAGGGCCGGTCGAAACGTCGTTCATATCACCGAACCCTGTTTGACGCGGCGCATAAGCGTGCCGGCACCGAGAATCCTCTGCCGCCAATTCCCGGCTCCAGACGGAGTGCCGCCCGGTGGTTCGACATCCTTGAATTCACCTTGGCATGTCAAGATGGGAAGAAAATGTCGGACGGAAAATTCCATGCGCCTTCGTTGACATCACGCCCGTTCAAGCCTGCTTTTGAACAGCATGCACCATCGGGATGACATGTGCCTCCGCCGGCTTGGGCATGCCATGCGTCTCCGCTGGCTTGGGCGGCGACACCACAGGGTCGGGATAAGGGCTGTCGTCGCCCGGTTCACGCCAGAGGGCCCCCTCGCAAAGAGTGTGCAAGCGCCGCCCCGCCGCGTCCGATGAAAGGGCCGCCTTGGTGTTCCGCTTGATCAGCCTCCAGGCCTTGACCATCGGCAGGAGATAGGCGCCCCAAACGTCGTTGTACTCCTCCTCCTCCGGCTTCCCGAGCCCGTAGATGAAAGTCTCGTTCTTGGCCGGAATGATCGCCGTATTGAAAAGCCAGTCCCAGACCGAAAGCTTGTCGCCGAAATTCTTATCCCAGTACTGGATCTGCGAACTGTGATGCAGCTGATGCATATGCGGGCTGAGCAGAAGCCGGTCGAACGGACCGAAGCTCACAGGGAAATGGGAATGCCTCAATACGTTCATGATAACGATCGAGCCCAGGATCTTGGCATTGAAGAACAACACCAACAGATCCGGAATGCTGAAGCCGTAGATGAAGCCCAGCACGCCCATCGTTACGCCGACCATGAAAGCGGCGGCAAGAAGGTCGAACATGTTGCCCACAGGATGGGTGCGATCGGTCGTCGCCGGATTGAGGAAGGTGGCGGAGTGATGGACCTTGTGCAACTCCCACAGAACCGGCACGAAATGCTGCAAGTAGTGGGTGTAGAAAATCATGAAATCATTGACGATGAAAATAACGATCGAGCAAATGACGATGGTCAAGAAACCAAAAGCCGCCGGGGTATGGTTCGGGAACAGATAGGACAGCCCCGCCTCCACCGACAAGGCAACAAAAGTCGCACAAAAGGTTTCGCTGACGCCATAGACGGCTTTCATGAACTTTGAGGCAAGGTACATCACCACATCGATCGCCGAAGTCTTCTTCGACCACTCGTCGAATGGGAAGCAATAACGAACAAAGCCCAACAAGCCCGAATGTTCGGTACTGAACCTAAATTGGAGGAAAAAGCATGCGACCGCGGCCACGAAAAAAGTGACCCACGTGATTATGAACATCGGCAAGTTTATTGCGCTGAAATTCGTATAGATCTCGTTCATAGTTCCCCCGGTTGATCCGAGCTGCGCAAAATTTGAAAGTGAGTGGTGCTCACTTTTATGTAGCGCCCCCCGTCATCATCACAGCTGCGATCAAAAGCAGCAGAAGAACGGGCCATCTGCCTTGATTCGAGTTCCTTGCACACATCAGGACAGCCAAACATTCTAGTTTGATGCAGCAATTCCTCAACGCGGATCACGACATCGTGCCCTCAGCTTTTATTGGTACGGACCCACGAGCATGTATCGCATGGGATATTGGTAGTGCAGTCCGTGCAAACGGAACAGATTGTAAGTCCTCCAATTCTGCCCTCAATCCACTCAGTGGTAAAATTTACATCACTCCGGTTCGACAAAAAAATGCCTAAAATATCTATACATTATCGTTAAACTTATATTTTACATGCCGCGTTTTTAGAAAGAGGGCTTTATTCAATCTCACGGATAATGCTTCCATTGTATTGATATATTCATTTTACTTAGTCTATTTTATTTCAAAGAGTAAGATTACATTTTCGCATTCTACCGTCTATACATGTTTTCGTGATATTAGCATTTAAAGAGGATACAGCACCAGACGTGACATGGCGGTGATAGACTAAATAGCGGGTGACGGGCGAGAGCTCTGTGCTTTATCGCACGTGCCGGTAACGCACCATGGTTGCCTCGCTGCTTGCCTCAGGTGAACACTTGCCTCATCGATACTTCCATATGGAAAGGTTCGAAGGTGACCTTGAGTAATTAAATGTGCAGGAATGAAAAAAGGCGATGATTCCAACCCGAAATGGATATATAAAGATTATGGAAGAGAGAATATTTCCAGATGCTCAGACGTACTGACTTTATATCTGCTCCTATCGATATGACGAGAACGTCATGTCCAAATATAAGCAAGGCATCGAGCGTGATTTCATGAATTCTCTCGGCACTCACCTTCCTAAGGCACTTAAGAAGGGGGTCTAATTTGCCATATAATACCAAGGGATATGGGCATCATCTCAAAGGAGGTAATGCCCTAGCTCTCGTGGATAGCCATCGGGGTCAATTTGCTGACTGCGCCCTTTCGCCGCCGAAGTTCGTTCGAAGCCTGCTGCCGGAGCTCTATTGTCCGAAGGGGGCGGGCGGCCCTTGTTACACGCTCCCAGATCACCTAAATTATTCGTTAAGACATGCGCTAGCTGCATCCGAATCCAGATCGCTCTGCAATTTTGATCACATTGTGACACAATTGGAATGAAGCCATGCGTTTTGTGCATTCTTGTTGTGCGGTGCAGCATCTAGCGAAATGCCACGTGATGGCTCATATTGGATTTGTGAACGGCGCTAAAGAATTCGCTTGGGCGCCAGTTTGCGAAGAAGGAACCTTATCATGTTGTTCGTTGCTTTGATCGAACGTGTCCGCATCTGGCGCCGTGAGCGCGAGACGTTGGCCGAACTCAAGCGCCTGAACGTACGCGATCTGGCCGACATCGGTATTAACCCTGCCGACGTTCGCGCGATCGCGCGTCAGGCAGCCCGCGCCTGATAGGCGCTGGTTGATACCAATGAGTCGCTCGCCCCCTGGGCGGCGCTCATTGGTGCAAGTTTCGGGCGCCGCCCGCGCATCCCCCTTTGCAGTGGCGTCTCATGGTTGTTTCGCGGCCGATGGGAACAAGTCCCGGCCGCAGGCATCCGACCAGGAAATCGGCGCCGTCTTCATCTGCTTTGCCCATCGAGGCTGGCACTTGAGTCGCGTTTAGATGCTGGCACATGCAGAGCCGCCCCAGAGTGGGCGGCTTTTTGTTTTGGTTCGCGGCTCCAATGTTCTAAAAGCCCTCCCATGACAATTGCACCTGTTCACATCGTCGGCGGCGGGCTCGCCGGTTCCGAGGCTTCCTGGCAGCTCGCTGAAGCGGGCGTTCCCGTCGTCTTGCATGAGATGCGGCCGGTCCAACCCACGGAAGTTCACAAAACCACAGATTTTGCCGAGCTCGTCTGCTCGAATTCATTTCGCTCCGATGACGCCGAGACCAACGCTGTCGGCTTGCTTCACGAGGAAATGCGCCGGCTCGGCTCTGTCATCATGGCCTGCGCCGACCGGCACAAGGTTCCGGCCGGCGGTGCGCTGGCGGTCGATCGCGACGGGTTCTCCGCGGAGGTGACGGCAAGGCTGGAGGGTCATTCCCTGATCGAGATCCGGCGCGAACATGTCGGTGCACTGCCTCCCGAGGCGTGGGACAGCGTCATCATCGCCACGGGCCCCCTCACCTCTCAACCGCTGGCTGACGTCATCGCCGGCCTGACCGGCGAGACCTCCCTCGCCTTCTTCGACGCCATCGCACCGATCGTGCACCGCGAATCCATCGATATGGACATCGCCTGGTTCCAGTCGCGCTACGACAAGCCCGGTCCCGGTGGCACCGGTGCCGACTACATCAACTGTCCGATGACAAGGGAGCAATACGAGGCCTTCCTCGATGCCCTGATGGCCGGCGACAAAACCAGTTTCAAGGAATTCGAGGGCACGCCCTATTTCGATGGCTGCCTGCCGGTCGAGGTGATGGCCGAGCGCGGCCGCGAGACCTTGCGATTTGGGCCGATGAAGCCCGTCGGCCTCACCAATCCGCGCAATCCGCAGGTCAAGCCCCATGCGATCGTGCAACTGCGCCAGGACAACGCGCTTGGCACGCTCTACAACATGGTCGGCTTCCAGACAAAGCTGAAATATGCCGAGCAGGTACGGGTGTTCCGCATGATTCCGGGCTTGGAGAATGCCGAATTTGCGCGCCTCGGCGGCCTGCATCGCAACACCTATCTCAATTCGCCTGTCCTGCTCGATGAGACGCTGCGGCTGAAATCGCTGCAACGGCTGCGCTTCGCCGGCCAGATCACCGGCTGCGAGGGCTATATCGAAAGCGCCGGCGTGGGCCTGATGGCGGGACGTTTCGCGGCCGCCGAACGCCTCGGGCGTGCGCCCGTGCCACCGCCGATGACGACGGCACTCGGTGCGCTGCTCAACCATATCACCGGCGGCCATATCGTCAGTGACGAGACCGGCCCGCGCTCCTTCCAGCCGATGAATGTCAATTTCGGCCTGTTTCCACCGCTCGAGGTCATGCCCAAGGGCGAGGACGGCAAGCGCCTGCGTGGCACCGAGAAGACTCATGCCAAGAAGCGCGCAATGAGTGCCCGGGCCTTGCAGGACCTCGAAGCCTGGAAGGCGGCGACCGCGCGCGAACAGACCCTCGCCAACGCCTGACGCGGTACGGCTTAGCGCAGCGAGGCCCTCAGGAGCGGAAGCAGTCGGCCGGGAATCGAACTCGAGGCCACCGCGCCGACATCGCGAGCGCCCATGCGACGGTAGGAGGACGCTGCCTCGGGGTCGGCCTCGATCATCAGGATCGAGGCTCCCGCCTTCGCGGCGCGGCTCTTCCCCCAATCATAAAGGGTGCGCCCTACCCCCTTCCCCTGGAAGGCCGGGTCGACGAAGAGCTTGTCCAGGATTGCGGTCCCGCCATCGACGCGGATCTGGATGACGCCGGCCAGCGCCCCGGACACATCGGCAACCTGGATCTCATCCGTGCTGATGTCATCGGCCGAAAGAGTGCGCTCGTCACGACAGGCCCGAAGGAAAGCATCGTCATAGCCCCATACGGCCTTTGATCGCAGGCAGAGGTCGCTCAAGGCGATGGCTTCCTGGGGCGTGGCGGATCTCAGCACGATCATGTCCGCACCTTTGGGGCGACCGGAAAGGATTTGCGAGGTTCGCATCTTTCGCAGGCTGCGTCAGCAGCCATATCCTTCGATGAACAGAAGAAAGAGATCCGGAACCCGTGTATCAGCGCATCGCAGAGTCAGGAGGCATCTGCTGCCGAATGATGCTAGCGTGCCGCCGACCTGGTCTATTCCCAGTGGCAATGCCGATGTCCCATAGACCCATCAAACCGCACACGACACTCCTCACGAACAGGACGCCCGCCATGACGCGACTTCCCGCCATCGGCCTTGCTTTGGCCTGCCTTCTCACCGCCGGCGCTGCCTGGGCAGACGACTCCTCGGGTAGCACCGAGGCTACGCCCGACCTTTCTGCCATCCGCAGCCAGATCAAGGCCGACGACTACAAAGGGGCGATCACGGGCCTGCAGGCTCTCGCCGACCAGGGATCGAAGGATCCGGATGTCTACAACCTCCTTGGCTACAGCCTGCGCAAGAGCGGCGATCGCGCCACCGCGCAAACCTATTATCAGAAGGCCCTGGACCTCGATCCCAACCACAAGGGCACGCTGGAATACCAGGGCGAGCTCTATGTCGAGAACGGCGACATTCCCAAGGCGCAGCAGAACCTGGCCTTGCTCGTCAAGCTCTGCCCGAGCGGCTGCGAGGAACGGGAGGATCTCGAGAAAGCCCTGGCCGGGGCCAAGGCCAAGTAGGACGCCCCTCGCGTCGCTAGCGCCGTGCGAATCGCCAGAGGTACCACTGGCGCAGCCATTGCGCCTGCTCGGCCCGATCGCGGAAGAGGTTGAAGCCCGGCCTGGTCATGCGACGTAGGAGCGGGCGGACGAGCGCAAGGCCGACATAGGCGGGCGCCACCGCCGTGGGGACCGCCGACAGAAGTCTCTCGGCTGTCTCCAGATGGCCGCGCGCCAGGCCTGCGAATTCGGCCAGCATGGCCCGCAATTCCGGCGTGTTGCGCCCGTTCAGCAGGTCCTCGCGCGCACTGCCATGATTGATGACGATATCGGCCGGCACAAAGATCTGCCCGCGTGCCGCATGGCGGGCGGCATGGCTCATCAGGCTCGCAACACCATAGGCCACGCCGGCATGTCCGGCGAGGTCGGCCGCACCGGCATCGCCCCCATCGGCGAGCATGAGACTGGCGAGGCGAAACAGGCTGGAACTCGTCTCGCCGCAATAGCCTTCCAGATCAGTGACCGAGGGCAGGAGATCGTCATAGAGATCATGCGTGTGGGCATCGATCAGCGTGGTCAAGGCAGGCACCGGCAAGTGGTAGCGTTCGATCGCCGCACTCAATTCGGCCGCGACGGGATGGCCCGAGGCATTGCCGCGCGCCTGCCCTTCGAGCAGGTCCCGCCACCATTGCAGTCGCACCTCTCCGGGCAGCGGCTCGGACACCATGTCTCGCACGCGCTCGATCTCGCTATTGAAGGCGTAGAGGGCGATCAGGCCGCGGCGATGCTGCTGTGGCGCGAACAAGCAGGCGAGCCAGCGGTCGCGGTCATGTTCGCGCAGAAGGCCGCTACAATAGCCCTCGTCGCTGACGCTGTCATTGCTGTTGGCCTGTTCTGCACTCATGCTGCAGGACTCATGATCCAGAGACTCATGGCGCAGCGATCAGGGCGGCAGCGACGCGCCGGTCCTCGGCCAGCAGGATGTTCCAGGTCTGGGTCGCAGCGCCCGTCGGCATCGCATCGACGGAGATCCTGAGGTCACGGAAACGCCAGCGCAAAGCCTCGGGAAAGAAGGCGACGTCCTTGCCCGTGCCGATCAGCAGGATATCGATCTTGTCGGCCTCGGCGTAAACAGGCTCGAAGGCCTGTACCGAGAATTCCGCAGGACTGGAGACCGACCAGGCATGCATGCCTGAGGGCAGGCAGAGCAGCGAGCCGCGGTGGGACATTTCGGCAAAGCGAAAGCCCCCGCTGCCATAGGCATCGATCGGCGCCACACGGGGCAGGAAGCGCCGTTCGGCTTCCTCCATCGCGCCTACTCCGCCGCCTTCGCGCCGATCGGAGCATCCTTGGCACCCGCGCCCTGGGCCTCATGGCTGCCGGGCCGCAATCCGAGATAGATCAGTACGGGCGAAGCGATGAAGATCGACGTGTAGGTACCCACCAGCACGACGCCGAAGAGCATGGTCGCCGTGAAGGAATGGATGGCCGGGCCACCAAAGATCAGCAGTGCCAGCAATGCGAGAGCCACGGTGACATGGGTGATGACGGAGCGCGACAAGGTGGCGTTGATGGATTCATCGAGCAAGTCGCTCATCGGCTTCTTCTTGTACTTGCGCAAGAGTTCGCGAATACGATCGTAGATGACGACGGTGTCGTTCAGCGAATAGCCGAGGATGGTCAGCAGCGCCGCGACACTGGTGAGGTCGAATTCAATTTGCGTCACCGACATGAAGCCGATGGTCAGAACGATATCGTGCACGTTGGCGATCATGGCGCCGACGGCGAACTGCCAGTCGAAGCGGAACCACAGATAGACCAGGATACAGAGGATCGCGACGAAGATGCCAACGGTGCCGACGGTCACCAGTTCCTGCGAGACGCTCGGCCCGATGATCTGGATGCTGTTCTGGTCGCCCTTGAAGGAATAGTCCTTCGACAGCGCGTCCTTGATCTTGTCCGCCGTCGCCTGCTGGGCGGCGTCGCCGCCAGGTTGCAGGGCGATGCGCATCAGCACCTGGCCGCCATCGCCGAACTCCTGGACCTGGACCTCGCCCAGATTGAGCGGAGCGAGGGTTTCCTTCAGCGCCGTAACGTCGGCCTTGCCTGATATCGCGGTGCCCTGCATCGCGATGCCGCCCTTGAAGTCGATGCCGTAATTCAGGCCATGGGTAAAGAACAGCACGAGGGCAAGGATCGACAGCACCGCCGACGTCGGGAAGCTGAAGCGCCGGAAGCGGATGAAGCCGAAATTGGTGTTGTCGGGAACAATGCGTAGATGGCGCACCGCGCTCACTCCATCAAGCTATCAAATCGGGATGGAGCGAGGCTTGACCCCGCGATACCACCAGGAAACCAACAGGCGCGTGACCGTGAAGGCGGTGAATACAGTCGTGATGATGCCGATGCCGAGTGTCACCGCAAAACCCTTCACGGCGCCCGTGCCGACGAAATAGAGCACGGCGGCGGCGATGAAGGTGGTGATGTTGGAATCGAGGATGGTCGCCAGCGCGCGCGAGAAGCCGGCATCCAGCGACATCAGCACCGTGCGACCTGCTCTCACCTCTTCGCGGATGCGCTCATAGATCAGCACATTCGAATCCACGGCGATGCCGACTGTCAGCACGATGCCGGCGATGCCGGGCAGTGTCAGCGTGGCGCCGAGCAGAGAGAGCAGACCAAAGATCAGGCCCACGTTGAGGGCCACGGCAATCGAGGCGATGATGCCGAACAAGCCGTAGCTCGCGACCATGAAGACGACGACCAGGAGCGAACCAACGAGCGCCGCCATCTCACCGGCGTGGATCGCGGCCTGGCCGAGGCCGGGGCCTACCGTCTGCTCCTGAACCACCGTCATCGGAGCAGGCAAGGCGCCGGAGCGCAGCAGCAGAGCCAAGTCCTGCGCGGACTGTGAGGTGAAGCTGCCGGAAATCTGGCCCGAGCCGCCGGTGATCGGTTCGCGGATCACCGGGGCCGACAGCACCTTGTTGTCGAGCACGATGGCGAAGGGCTTGTTGACGTTCTCGGTGGTAACTCGGCCGAACTGCCTGGCGCCATTGGTATTGAAGCGGAAGGAAACGACAGGTTCACGCGTATTCTGGTCGAAGGACGCCTGGGCATCGGTGAGTTCGTCACCCGCCACCATCACCTGGTCCTGGACGAGGAATTTCTGCGTGCCGTCCTGCGAGGGCAGGAGTTCGGAATCGACAGGTGGGCGTGTCTGCTCGGCCTGCTGGACCGGCATGCTCAGGTCCACCAGGCGGAATTCCAGCTTGGCGGTCTTTCCCAGGATCTCCTTGAAGCGATCGGGATCCTTGAGGCCAGGCAACTGCACCACGATGCGATCCTCGCCCTGGCGCTGGATGATCGGCTCCACGACGCCGGTGCCGTTGACACGGTTGCCTACGATTTCGACCGAGCGCTGCATGATACGGTTCATGCGATCCCGCAGGCCTTCGTCCGTCAGAGTGACCGTGATCTGGCCAGGCGTATTCGAGGTTACGGTGGCCGTGCGCGTGCCGCCGCCGAACAGGTTGCCATCCGGCGAATTACCGAGCACCTGCAGGAGGTCGACAGCCTTCGACGTATCATCGGGGTTCGGCAGGGTCACGAGAATGCCGCGCCCTTGCAAGGCGGCCTGGCTGCGGATCTTGTTGTCGTTCAGGATCTGGCGGGCCTGAGCGCGCAGACTGGTGACCTGATCCTTGAGCACCGCGTTCTTGTCGACCTCGAGCAGGAAGTAGGAACCACCCTGCAGGTCGAGGCCCAGTGTGAGCGCATTGTGCGGCAACCAGGTCGGCATGGCGGCGCGCCAGCTTGCCGGCATGAGGTTGGGCGCGGCCAGCCAAAGGCCGATAAGCAAGGTTAGGAGAACCGCGGCGGTCTTGCCAGGAGAGAAATGCAGCATGTTGGAACAGTCCGAGCCTTGACGGCCTTTCCCGGGACAGGCCGGCCTTGACGACGCGTCAGCGGCCTACCCTGAGTCTGTTGGTATCGTGTCGTAAAATCCGGACGAAAAGATGAGGCGAACGCCTCCTTTTCGCCTCAGGCATTCTCCGCCTTCTTTACCGGTTCGGTCTTGGAGCGCACGCTGGCGACCATCTCGCGCACCACCTTCACGCGCACGCCGTCGGCGATCTCAGCCTCGATCTCGGACTCGCCCTCGACCGCCTTGGTAACCTTGCCGACAAGGCCGCCGGACAATACCACGGTGTCGCCCCGGCGAATGGACTTGAGGGAAGCCGCCTGTTCCTTGGCCTTGCGTTGCTGGGGACGGATCAGCAAGAAATAGAAGATCACGAACATCGCGATCGGCAGCAGCAATGTGCTGCCGAGTGTGGAGAACAGATCGCCGCCGCCCTGGGCTGCCTGGGCAAAGGCTGGAGTCGTGAACATCTGGGTCGCCTCTCAAGGGAAACGGCCGGTCAGGCCGGCCGCAAATTCGCGCGGACTATAGTGATCCAGCGTTCGAAAGCAAACGGAACGCGTGTTTTTCTGGGGTGAAACAAGCCATTGGGCGTTCTTTTTCGAAATCTCCATATGAGCGCGGAAACGGGATTTCCAACCAAGCAGTGAAGCGTTTGCGCCACTTCCCATCCAAATGCCACCCATGAAACTGTTGCGGAAGCCGGCGGTCTCACCGTCGACCGCATGGGAAATGACAAAAATTTCATCCATGAAGGCCTGATTTCCGGCCTTCTCTCGGACGCGATGTTCGAATCGCGGTCTGCCCCGGATGGGCTTGCCGAGAGAGTCGGCGACGCTTTTCAGGCCCGCCTCCCCGCGCTACAGAGGGCATTCGCTTTCCCACCAGTTGGTTGCCATGTCAGACATTTCCGCTGCCGAATTGCCCGCCCTCCTTGCCCGGATTGCCGACGCGCTCGAACGCCTTGCCCCTCCCGCCGCGATCAAGGCCGATTTCGATGCCGCCGAAGCCTTCGTCTGGCAGGCGAGCGAGAAATATCTGCAGCCGGTACCAAAAGTAAACCGGGTGGCGATGCCGCTTCTCAAGGGCATCGATCTCGTACGCGACCTCTTGGTGGAGAACACAGAGCGCTTCGCCCGCGGCCTTCCCGCCAACAATGCGTTGCTGTGGGGTGCGCGCGGTATGGGCAAGTCGTCACTGGTGAAGGCTGCCCATGCCGACACCAACGCCAAGGTCGGAGGCACGCTCAAGCTGATCGAGATCCATCGCGAGGATATCGAGAGCCTGCCGGAATTGATGAATCTCACCCGCCGCTCGCCCTATCGCTTCATCGTCTTTTGCGACGACCTCTCCTTTGACAGTGACGACACGTCCTACAAATCGCTGAAGGCGGCGTTGGAGGGCGGTGTCGAGGGCAGACCTGAGAACCTGATCTTCTATGCCACTTCGAACCGCCGCCACCTGATGCCCCGCGACATGATCGACAACGAGCGCTCCACGGCGATCAATCCCGGCGAGGCGGTGGAGGAAAAGGTCTCGCTCTCGGATCGCTTCGGCCTTTGGCTCGGTTTCCATCGCTGCAGCCAGGACGACTATCTCGACATGGTCTATGGTTATGCCGATTATTTCGGCCTCGAACTCGACCGTGACGCCATGCGAGCGGAGGCGCTGGAGTGGGCGACGACCAGAGGCGCCCGCTCCGGCCGCACGGCCTGGCAATATGTGCAGGACTTGGCGGGTCGCCTGGGGAAGACACTGAACTGATACTGGTCATCGGCCCGAAAGGCGTGACTGCCGAGGGCAGAGCCGGGCTTTTATTGGCTATCTTGAGATCGCGACTAGATAGCGAGCAGAAAGAGGCAAACTGGCGCCTCCAAGCGCTCTTGCATGAATCCCGACGGTACCTTCACGAACCTCCGGCAGTGAAAGGCCTTCGACGTCGACCCGCGTAAGTGCGTCGCGGATCGCCGCCACGAGACGGGCCCTTATTTCGGTCGGCATCCAGCCATCGACGATAGCGACCTCAAAGTCGATTACCGCGCAGGCCGAGGCAATCGCATAGGCGAGCGCCTCACCGGCATCGGCGATCCAGATATCAACATCCTCGCCCAGTTCGCCCCAATTCTGGGGTGAGGTCCATAGATGACTAGCATCGATGCCTCGTCGAATAAGCGCCTTCTCAAGCATCGCAATTGAGGCACGATCGATGAGTTGGGCGGGCTTTCCGTTTGATGACGGTACTGGCATCGAACCCAGCGCCCCGGCATTACCCGTCATTCCGCTAAAGAGGCGGCCATTCAGGACTACGCCTCCACCAGCAAATGCACCAATGTAAAAGTATACGAAGTCGCGCAGGCCCCTCGCGCCGCCGAATGCGAGTTCCGCTCCACATGCGGACGTTGCATCGTTCTGGAGGTAGACCGGAAACTCACAACGCGCCTGCAGATCCGCCCTGATGTCGCGATCACGCCAATCATCCATCACCGAGGCTGGTGCACCGGCTGCGTCGACCCAGTTCCAGAGTTCAAACGGAATCGCGATCCCCAGCCCCGCGACTCGACCCCTCACTTCTGCCGGAAGGCCAGCGCGCATAGCTTGGATACTGTTGGCGGCAAAGCGGACGGTATCTCCTGGTGTGGGATACCGATAGGACTGGCTCAGCATCGACCTGACTGTTCCCAAGAAGTCGATCAGCACAAGTTCAGAGCTGCGCCGCCCGATCTTCAAGCCGAAGAAGAACGCCCCGTCTGGATTGAGCGCCATTGGCACTGAAGGTTGGCCGACCTTGCCACGAACAGGCGATTGCCGGACCAGCAGCGAGGTTTGCTCAAGCTCCCGCATGATCACGGAAACGGTCTGGAGGGTCAGTCCGGTCAAACGGGCGATATCGGACTTGGCGAGTGGTCCCTGCTCGCGAACAAGAGACAGCACAAGCCGTTCGTTGTGATCGCGCATATCGCTCTGATTGGTGCCACGGCGAAGCCGTCTGCCGCCCACATCAAAAGAGCCCTGTTTCGAGACGTCGACGTCCACCCTGTTCCCCGCAATTGATGGGTGAGGCTGTTTGTCCACTCTTTCCAAATGCCGTGCAAGAGGTCAATAGATAAATAAGAGTTATTTAGTTATTGACCTTTTCACGTTTTCGTGTTGACTCTTTGACACAGCCGACGCGGAGATGCGCGGTGCCGCTAAGGAGGTCGGCATAAGCCGATCAAGCGGTTCAAATCGGGAGGAAAATTGAATGACGCATACTGTCCTGAAGTCCGTGCTTGTGGGCGCGAGCGCCTTGGCCCTTGGCGCCATGGCCTTGCCAGCGTCGGCCGCCGGTGTCGGCGCCTGCCTCATTACCAAGACCGATACCAACCCATTCTTCGTAAAAATGAAGGAGGGCGCGACGGCCAAGGCCAAGGAACTTGGTATCGATCTCAAGTCTTATGCCGGCAAGATCGATGGAGACAATGAGAGCCAGGTATCGGCGATCGAGTCATGTATCGCAGATGGAGCGAAGGGCATCCTGCTGGTTCCCTCCGACTCCAAGGCGATCGTGGACTCGGTGAAGAAAGCGCGGGATGCCGGTATCTTGGTCATAGCGCTCGACACCCCGTTGGAACCAGTGGAGGCTGCAGACGCAACCTTTGCGACCGATAATTTCAAGGCGGGCGAACTGATCGGAAAATGGGCGAACATGGCCTTGGGTGACAAGGCCAAGGCTGCGAAAATTGCCTATCTCGATCTCAACCCAAGTCAGCCCACCGTGGATGTCCTGCGTGATCAAGGCTTCATGAGTGGCTTTGGCATCAGCAAGATCGAGAATCCTACCAAGATCCAGGACTATGGCGACGCGCGCAACGTCTGCCATGACGTCACCAACGGCAATGAGGAAGGCGGCCGTTCGGCGATGGAAAACTGTCTCCAGAAAGAGCCGATGATCGATGTCGTCTACACGATCAACGAACCCGCGGCCGCCGGCGCTTACGAGGCACTTAAGGCCGTCGGCCGCGAGAAGGACGTCCTGCTTGTCTCCGTTGATGGCGGCTGCCCGGGTGTGAAGAACGTTGCCGAAGGCGTTATCGGCGCGACTTCCCAACAATACCCGCTCAAGATGGCCGCCATGGGCATCGAAGCGATCAAGAAGTTCGCTGACACCGGCGAAAAGCCCAAGCCGACCGAAGGTAAGAAGTTCTTCGATACCGGCGCGACGCTGGTGACCGATAAGCCTGCTTCTGGCGTCGAATCCATCGACACCAAAAAGGGCAAGGAACTCTGCTGGGGCTAGCAGCCACAGCCAACAAGGCGCTCGTTCTTGCAACTTGGAGGTGGGCCGACAAGCCCTCCTCCTTGCAGCAGACACCGACGCATGGGAGGAACCCAGAATATGACCGATCCATCGGCAAATGCGGGGCGGCCACAGGAGTTCGAGAAGGTTCTCTCGGGCAGCGACACGTCCGTGGCCAGTTTCGATATTCACAGCAAGTCTTCGCTGGAGAAAGCACAGCACTTTCTACACGGCAACCCAGCGATGGTGCCCCTGATTGTACTGGTCCTGTCGATCGCCGTTTTCGGAGCGATCCTTGGTACGAAGTTTTTCTCGGCATTTTCACTGACCCTGATCTTACAGCAGGTTGCCGTCACTGGTATCGTCGGGGCGGCTCAGACGCTCGTGATCCTTACAGCCGGCATCGATCTCTCCGTCGGCGCGATCATGGTCTTGTCGTCTGTCGTGATGGGTCAGTTTACGTTCCACTACGGTTTGCCCGCGCCGATTTCAATTCTCTGCGGCTTCGCCTGTGGGGCGCTCTGCGGCTATATCAACGGCCTCCTCGTCTCCAAGATGAAACTGCCGCCCTTCATCGTCACGCTAGGCACGTGGCAAATCTTTCTCGCGACCAATTTCCTCTACTCGGCGAATGAGACGATCCGTAGCCAGGATATCTCGGCACAGGCGCCGCTCCTTCAGCTGTTCGGCGCTACCTTCCGCATCAGTGGGGCCGTCTTCACGGTTGGTGTGCTGGCAATGGTACTGCTCGTGGCAGCGTTATGGTTCATCTTGAACCACACGGCCTGGGGCAGACATGTCTACGCGGTCGGCGACGATCCTGAGGCCGCTGAACTCGCGGGTGTCGGCACAAACCGAATCCTGCTCCAAGTCTATACGATCTCGGGCGTGATCTGTGCCCTCGCCGGGTGGGTCATAATTGGGCGATTGGGATCCGTTTCTCCTACCTCCGGACAGTTTGCGAACATTGAGTCCATCACGGCGGTCGTGATTGGAGGCATCTCATTGTTCGGCGGTCGCGGCTCGATCCTTGGCATGATCTTCGGCGCCCTGATCGTCGGCGTATTCCAGCTTGGTCTCCGGCTCATCGGCACGGACCCGCAGTGGACCTATTTGTTGATCGGCGCACTGATCATCGGTGCCGTCACGGTCGATCAGTGGATCAGAAAGGTTGCAGGCTAATGGCACAGGAACCAATTTTATCCGGACGTGGTCTCGTCAAACGGTACGGCCGAGTTACCGCCCTCAACAACTGCGACTTTGATCTCTACCCTGGCGAAATTCTGGCTGTAATCGGCGACAATGGCGCGGGCAAATCATCGTTGATCAAGGCTCTGTCTGGGGCAGTCGCCCCGGATGAAGGGGAGATCAAGCTCGATGGAAGGGTCATCAGCTTCAAGTCGCCCATCGAGGCACGGGAAGCAGGCATCGAGTGCGTTTATCAGAATCTCGCCTTGTCGCCCGCACTTTCCATCGCGGACAACATGTTCCTCGGTCGCGAAATTCGTAAGCCCGGCCCCCTCGGAAAATGGCTTCGTATGCTCGATCGTCAGGCGATGGAAAAGCGAGCTCGTGAGAAACTGACTGAGCTTGGCTTGATGACAATTCAGAACATCAGCCAGGCTGTCGAGACCCTCTCTGGTGGACAACGTCAGGGCGTGGCAGTCGCGAGAGCCGCCGCATTCGGTTCGAAGGTCATCTTCATGGATGAACCGACCGCGGCACTCGGGGTCAAGGAAAGCCGTCGTGTGCTCGAGCTTATCTTGGATGTGAAACGGCGCGGCCTGCCAATCGTGCTTATCTCTCACAACATGCCGCACGTCTTCGAGGTGGCTGACCGTATCCATATCCACCGGCTCGGGCGACGGCTTTGTGTCATCAACCCAAAAGACTACAGCATGTCGGATGCGGTTGCCTTCATGACCGGCGCAAAGGCGCCTCCAGAAGAACTGCTCGCCTCCTGAAGACGAAAAGAATGGTCGAGAAGCCTATTATATTCTCGGCCATTCTTGTATCCGCCAAAGTATTTTGCGATTTGTCGGAATTGGCGAGAATTGCAAAGATGCGCCAGAATAAAGCGTTAGAGTTTTATGTAATTAAGTCGGGTCGTAGCCAAGTTTTCAAAGAAATTGGCACATCCAGAGGGGTAATCGCTTGCAGGACGTGCATGATGGCAGTGATGATCTCGCCGAGAGAGCGCGTCTTTGCCTCATGTAGCTAGTGTTTGATCTTCGAGAGAAATTCTTCAATCGGGTTGATGTCGGGGGAATATTAGAGCAGGAAGAGCAGCTTTGCTCCTACCTTGCGGTTGGCCTGATGCACCGCCTTGCCTTTATGAGAGCCGAGATTGTCCATGACGACGACGTCGCCCGGCTTCAGTGTCAGTACCGGTTCGACTTCGACATAGGCCTGGAAACTGGTGCCATTGATCGGGTCATCCGGGACCCAGGGGGCCCACCCTGTCATGGCGCAGGGCCGCGATAAAGGTTTGTGCCTGCCAATGACCATGCGGGCCAGCGGCCTCAAGCCGCTCGCTACGTTCGCTCCTTCCACGACCGAAATCCTTCAAGTGCGGCAAACCGTATCGACGCCTTAACTTGCTTCGAGCACGCGATGGATATGGCCGGATCCACTAGGAGCGGCGCCCAATCGACTTTGTGTGCGGCTTAACACAACGTACTATCCCTTGCTTGGGTAGGGTCTTCGCGTCGCTGAAACGAAATCGCAGTGAAAGAGCGGATCGCGAGGCCTGATATGAGTCTTAACGTTTTCGCATGGGACCAGGGACACACCGGCCATCAATATCATGCTGGACATGTAACACCGGACCTCCGAGTGTCTAACACGAGAAAATTGAGAGTTTTCAGTGGATTGTGGTTCTGTTCATTCGCGCGTCCGACCTGCCGAACGTAAACGGGCGGATCGCCACTGTCGTAGCAATGTGAGGGCTCTCCATGCGCCAAACCATTCCGTCTCTTGTCGCCGCCTGTCTGCTCGCGACGTTCGTCTCCTCGGCGGCCGTGGCGCAACGCAACGCCAATGAGGACATCTGCGCGGCGACAGACGAAAGTCCCGTCACGCCGGAGCAGCGCATCGGCGCGTGCGACGCTTTGATCAAGGCCGCGAGGAACGCCCCGAAAGACCTCGCGGCCGCGTTGATCAATCGCGGTTCGGCCTACTGGACTATCGACAAGATGAAGCAAGCTTACGCCGACTTCGATCGCGCGGTCGCGCTCGACCCGAACAACAGCCGAGCCTTTCGCGAACGCGCCAATGCATTTCGCTCGGGCGGAAAGCTCGACCGTGCGCTTGCCGACGCGACGGAAGCCTTGCGGCTCGATCCAAAGGATGCAACGGCCTACGAAATCAGAGGCAATGTGCTCAACGACAGGGGCGAATACGATCGCGCCATCGAGGACTACAACCAGGCGCTGCAGCTCGATCCACAATTCAGCACGGCGTTGCGCGATCGCGGTGCCGCCTTCTATTTCAAGAAAGACTATGAGCGCGCGATAAAGGATTACGACGAAGCGATCCAGATCGATCCACGCGACGGCCACGCCTATTCCAATCGCGCAGCTGCTTATGAGAAACTCGGCAAGATCGACAAGGCGATCGCCGACGACAGCGAGGCGATCAAACTCGATTCCAATGTGCCCGAATATTTCGACAATCGTGGTCTGTCCTATGCGAAGAACGGCGAGTACGACCGCGCGATCATCGATTTCACCCAGGCGATCCGTATCGCGCCTCAAGCGAAATTCCTGACCAATCGAGGCAACGCGTGGCAGTCCAAGGGTGATCTCGATCGCGCAATCGCCGACTACAGCAAGGCGATCAGGATCGATCCGACCGACCCCGACGCCTGGAACAACCGCGGCGCCGCCTGGCGCGGCAAGGGCGACGTCGATCGCGCCATGGCGGATTACCGGGAGGCATTGCGCATCAATCCGAATTTCGACACGGCGGCGGAAAATCTGGAAGCGCTTCGCCTGCTCCGCACCAAAAATGCGAAATGAAGGGACAGCGTCAGGTTGTGCCGCGAACTCTATTTTCGGATAGAAAGCACCTTGTTCTGGACGCACTTCTGGCACTGATAGCCTCGAACTGCTCCTCGAGCGTCGAAGCGGGGTTGTGGACGAAACGGCCCTCCAGCATGCGCATCATGTGAACCCTCTCGATGTCGGCCAAGGTGGCGCTCGCCGATGGAAGTGAGTTGAAACCGAGCGTAGCCGGATGCGCCGTTTGATCCGACGGTGATCCTGCTCAATCCGATTGTTCAGGTATTGGCGGTTGCGAACGCAAGCCGGCTTGAGAGCCCGGCGGGGTCTAGTTTGGCGACGGTTTTCCACATCGCAGGAAACGATCGCCTTCCGGTTTGGCTGGCTGCCATCAATCTCAGACAAATAGGAAGTGGCCCAACATCGCTGTCGGGCCACTCAAGCTGCTTCGGGGTCTCGCGGAGAAGCAGATTCGTTGAAGCAATCAGGAACCGGAAAGATATTTCGTCGGATCGACCGGCGCAGCGCCCTTGCGGACTTCGAAGAGCACCTGGGGTGAGGTCACGTTGCCCGTCTGGCCCGCGGTAGCGATGGTCTGACCACGCTTGACGGTATCGCCCTTCTTGACATCCAGATCCTTGGCGTGGCCGTAGGCCGTGACGTAGCCATTGGCATGCCGGATCAGGATCAGGTTGCCATAGCCCTTCAGCTCGCTGCCGGCATAGGCCACCACGCCATCCTCAGCCGCCTTCACTTCCGTTCCCTCGGGCACCGAGATGTTGATGCCGTCGCTGTTCTGGCCGAAGCTTTGGATGATGCGGCCCTTCACCGGCCAGCGGAACTCGGGGTTGCCGGACTGGCTGGCATTGGCGTCCTTGGCCGGCTCGACAGGAGCGGAGGCCGACGGATTGCCTCCGGCGGGCGTTATCGTGCCTGTGGAGGTCGGTGCCTGCTGGTCGTCAGGCAGCTTCATGGACGGAGCCTGTGCAACCTGCGGTGCCTTGGCAAGTTGAGTCTTCGGCTTGGCCGCTGCCAGCTTCGTTGTCTTCTCCACCTTCAGCTTGCTGGCCTTGGCTGCGTCGGCCACCTGCACAGGCTTGGTCTTGACCTCGGTGGTCGGGGCCTTGGCTACCTGCACAACTGGCTTGGTCGTCACTGGCTTGACGGTGGCCGTCTGCACCGGCTTCACCGCAGCGGTCTTGACCGGCCGGTCGTGAACCTCGGCCGCAGCTACCGTCTTTACAGGCGGCCTGGCTGCCTTCACGGGGGCGAGCTGAGCCTTGGCGGCCTGCACGGGCTTGGGCGCCGCTACGGGTTTCGGAGCAACCGCGATTGGCCGTGCGGTGGTGATGCGGGTCGGAACCGGGACGTCACGCGGCGGACGGTTATCCGCAAGCTCCGCGGTGACAGGATCCGAAGATGCCGCGGACTGAGCCGGCGGCGCGGAGCGCATGGTGCCGTGCACGTTCAGCTTCTGGCCAATCTTGACCGTGGCCCACTCGTCCAGACCATTTTCCTTGGCAAGCTTCGGGCGGGTCGTTCCGTAGGCCTGTGCGATCGAAGTCAAGGTCTCGCCGGGCTTGACGATATGGACGCTGCTCTGGGCGACCGCGACGGTTGCCGCGGGCCTGGTCGCCACCGGGCGGATCTTGGCCTCGCCGACGCTGCCGCGCGCCCCGCCCGTATCGCCGGGATAAGGCTGATCCGTGCTGACGAAATGCGTGTCGCCTGCATCCTGGGTGCGCTCGGCGGCGTTATAGACCGGAATGATCACCTGCTGTCCTGGCGACAGATTGCGGCTGGTCAGGCTGTTCACCTTCATGATCGCATCCGAAGGCACGCCGTAGCGGTTGGAGAGCGTGTTGACATTCTCACCGGCAGCAGCGGTCACCGGTGTTCCACCCGTCGCGGTCCAGCCACCAGCCTTGAAGCCGCCGATCTGCGGCGCCGGCGTAGAGATGGCGCCGGTGACGATCGGCCGCTCGCCGCGGTTTCCGCCATACCGCGCCGGAGGCGCGCTGCCCTGGGCGACCGACCCGACAGGCGGCAGCGGCTGCGCCGCGATCGGACGCGACGCCGGCACCGTGTTGACGCTGTAGTCGGAGCCATCGTTGACTGGCGCTTGCCGATAGGCCGGCTGACGTTGCGGCTGCGCGTAGGCGACTTGGCTGCCGCCGACGGTCCCGTCAGTGAAGGGATTGGAGAACGGGTTCGAGGAGAACCGCGAGTTGTCGCTGCAGCTTGCTGCGAGGCCGGCCACCAGGGCGATGACGGCAACGCGCGACAAGTGGCGCGAACGGATCAATTCGATCGGGAAACGCATAGGACGCTCACACCCACGCTTGAAAAAGGACAGGGTGATTAAGCCTCTATTGGGGTAAACAACGCCTTAAGGGCCGGACGCAATTACGCCAAAGTTTTACATTTCAGGCGCTGCAATTGCTCCGTCCGCCCTCGCGGCCCTCATGCCACAGTCACATATAACACATTGATCCGGCGCAATTATATCAAGCTTCGATAGCCGCTGGAGCGAAACCGGCAACGGTCGCTGACATGCTTAAGGCCGGAAGTTGCGACAGCGCTCCGTCAAGATTTCGCCGCCGATTCCGTGGCGGGAGCCGATCATCCTGCGAAATGGCCTGCCCGACTCGCCCAACGGGAAAGAAGATCGCCGGCGGCGCGACTCAGGCGGGCGCCGTGTCGATCCACCCGTCAGAGCCTGTCCGCGACGCCAGGCAGCATGCCGGTCGCGCGAATCTCCATTAGGGGCATATGGTGGAAACCATCAGCGTCGCGCGTGATCAAGGTGAGGCGCTGCTCGCCCTTATGAGGGCCGATAGGCGCGATCATGCGTCCGCCCAGCGCCAATTGGTCGAGCAGTTCGTCCGAAACTTCCGGCATCGAGGCCGTGGTCACGATGCGGTCGAAGGGAGCCTGCTGGCGCCAGCCGAGGCTCCCGTCGGCGACCATCATGGTGACGTTGAGGATGGTCACCGCACGCAATCTTTCCTCAGCTTCGGTGACCAGGGTGCGCCAGCGATCCAAGGTGAGGACGCGCTTGGCAAGGCGCCCGAGCACGGCCGTAAGGTAGCCGGAGCCCGTGCCGATCTCGAGCACACGGTGCAGTGGCTCGACGTCCAGCCGCTCGGCGATCGTTGCCGCCAGCACCGGCGGGGTGATGGTCTGCCCGCACTGGATCGGCAGCGCGAGATCACGCCAGGCGTAGTCGGCATATTCGGGCAGCACGAAAACGGGGCGCGGCAGTGTGGAGACCGCGTTCAGCACCTTCTGGTCCGTCAGCCCATGCGAGCGCAGGCGCAAGATGAAGGCCATCATCTCCTGGGCATGCTCGTCATTAGGGTCCAGGAAGGAGTGATAATCGCTCATGAGACCGGGTCGAAAACATCCGAAAGGCGTTGCAAGGCGGCGACATCCGTCAGGTTGAGGTGAAGCGGCGTCACCGAGATGCGCTTCTGGAACATCGCCCACAGATCCGTACCCTCGATCCTGGGCGGCGTCTCGCGGCGCGGAGCAAGCCAATAATACGGGCCACCGCGGAAATCTTGCCTCTCCACGACATCGACGAGGGCGGCATTGCGCTGGCCCTGCGTGGTCACGGAAATGCCGGCGACCTCCTGTGGCTCGCAGTCGGGAAAGTTGACGTTGAACAGCGTGCCCTTGGTGAAGCCGTGCGCCAACAGGCGACGGACGATGGCGGGGCCGTGATGTTCGGCACAGTGCCAGCGCAGGCCCTCGGGGCCACCGATTCCATAGGCCTGGCTAAGGGCGATGGAGGGAATACCGAGCACCGTGCCTTCCATGGCGCCGGCAATGGTGCCGGAATAGCTGACATCGTCGGCGACGTTCTGGCCACGATTGACGCCCGAAAGGATCAGGTCCGGCCCCCTCCCCTTCAGCACATGCTGCACGCCCATAAGCACGCAGTCGGTCGGGGTTCCGCTAACGGCATAGCGCCCTTCGTTGATGCGGCGCAGGCGCAGGGGTGTCGAGAGTGACAGCGAATGAGAGACGCCGGACTGGTCCGTCTCCGGCGCGATCACGATGACGTCGTCCGAAAGGGCCCGGGCAATCTTCTCCAGCGTCACCAGGCCGGGGGCATGGATGCCATCGTCATTCGTGATGAGAATTCGCATCCGCCTGCCCGTCCCGCTCCCTGAGTCGAGCGAGAGTGTGCCACAAGGAAAGTGGCACAGACGAGGCCTTTCCCGATTTTGTGGTGAATTACCGCGGGGCGCTGCGGCCTGCCCCGCGTCGAGGCCCTTCTCCGCTTTTCGGCAAGAAGACTTCAAGTCTGGCAGCGAGCCCTATCCGTTGCCAGCCGGACTCCGGCTCAGTCCCTCTCGATGCGCCGCTGGCCGCCCATATAAGGCACCAGCACATCGGGAACGGCAATCGAGCCATCCTCGTTCTGGTAGTTCTCGAGCACAGCGACGAGGGCCCGGCCCACGGCCACGCCCGAACCGTTGAGGGTATGGACAAAGCGTGGCGTGCCGCCGGATTTCGGCCGCGTACGAGCATTCATACGCCGCGCCTGGAAATCGCCGCAGATCGAGCAGGATGAGATCTCGCGATACTGGCCCTGCCCCGGCAGCCAGACCTCGAGGTCATAGGTCTTCTGGGCGCCGAAGCCCATGTCGCCCGTGCACAAGGTCATCACGCGGTAGTGCAGGTCCAGTCCCTTCAGCACCGCCTCGGCACAAGCAAGCATGCGCTCGTGCTCTTCGCGGCTCTGCTCGGGCGTGGTGATGGAGACGAGCTCGACCTTCTGGAACTGGTGCTGGCGGATCATGCCGCGGGTATCGCGCCCGGCTGAACCGGCCTCGGCACGGAAGCAGTGCGTGAGCGCGGTCAGGCGCAGCGGCAGCTCCTCCTCCGGTGTTATCGCCTCGCGCACCAGATTGGTGAGCGAGATCTCCGCCGTGGCGATCAGCCACAGATCGCCGGGCTGGACGCGGAACTGGTCGTCGGCGAATTTCGGCAGCTGGTTGGTACCGAAAAGGACCTCATCGCGTACCAGCAGCGGCGGGTTGACCTCGGTATAGCCATGTTCGCTGGTGTGGGTGTTGAGGAAATACTGACCCAACGCCCGCTCTAGCTTTGCCAGTCCCTTCTTCAGCACCACGAAACGCGCGCCGGAGAGCTTGGCCGCAGTCTCGAAATCCATCTGGCCGAGGGCCTCACCGAGCTCGTAATGCTCCTTGGGCGCGAACGTGTAGGCAGGAGCGACGCCATGGCGATGGCGCTCGACGTTGCCATGTTCGTCCAGGCCAGTGGGGACATCGTCCAGGGGCTGGTTGGGGATCGAAGAAAGCTGGTCGAACAGCGCCTTGTCCGCTGCGCGAAGCGCCTCCTCGTCAGCCGGCATCGAGGCCTTGAGCGCATTGACCTCGGCCTTCAGGGTGTCGGCCAAGGCGGCATTCTTCTGCTGCATGGCGTGGCCGATTTCCTTGGACGCCGCGTTGCGGCGCTCCTGCGAGGCCTGGAGCCTGGCGACCAGGGCACGGCGATTGTCGTCCAGTTCGAGTATGGTGTCCGAAAGCGGCTCGAGCCCCCGGCGAGCGCGGCCCTCATCGAAGAGACCCGGATTCTCGCGGATCCACCTCACGTCAAACATGAAACCAACTCCAGAACAGCCAGCGGGACGGCCCGGCTATTCCGAAGATTGCGCCTCATCTTCCGCGCGCTTCTTCTCGACCCACCGGACAGCAAAGATCGAGAGTTCGTAAAGGAGCACGCCGGGCACGGCAAGCGCGATCATGCTCCAGGGATCGGGTGGTGCCAGGACCGCGGCAACGGCGAAGACGATCACGATGGCATAGCGCCGCTTGCTCTTCAGGAATTGCGAATCGACCACACCCATGCGGCCGAGCAAGGTCAGAACGACCGGGAGCTGGAAGACGATTCCGAAGGCGAAGATCAGATTCATTACCAGCGACAGGTAGCCGTCGACCGTGGCCAGCAATTCGATGGTGGCAATGCCGCTGCCGCCAAGCTGCTGCATGCCCAGGGCGAAATGCATCACTGCCGGCATGGCAACGAAGAAGACCAGCACGCCGCCCAGAAAGAAGAAGCACGGCGTGGCGATCAGATAAGGCAGGAAGGCATTGCGCTCGTGCCGATAAAGGCCCGGCGCCACGAAGCGATAGATCTGAATGGCGAAGAAAGGGAAGCCGACAAAGGCGGCCGTGAAGAAGGCCACCCGGATCTGGGTGAACAGGAAGCCAAGCGGCTCGGTGTAGATCAGCTTCACCTGCCCGGCCGGAAAGGTCGAAGCCGCCCACTCATAGGGCCACAGCAGGAAATTGTAGATATAGCGGGAAACGGTAAAGGCCAGGACGAACAGCACGATGAAGGCGATGCCCGAACTCATCAGCCGGGAGCGCAACTCCAGCAGGTGGTCGAGAAGCGGCGCCTTTGAGGCGTCGATATCGTCTTCGGTCGTCATCGGCTGCACATCTTAGGACTTGAACACGGCGAGAGGGGCAAAGGCCGACGGAATCTCGACACCGGCAAGGCCCGCGACCAGCGACGCCGGCCTGGGCGCTGCGATCGAATGCTCCGGCGCGGTCTTAGACTCGGCGATCGGCGCAATGCTGGTGGCGGGTGTGGCCAGGGCCGAGCTACTCACCGGCGCATCAAGCAATGGGTCCTCCTTGAAGATCGAACCTGAAAGAGCGTTGCGCGCAAGGCCCGCCGGGCTCGAGACACTGGAGATCGCCGCTGCGGACTGGCGCAACGTGTCGAACTCCTTCTTCACATCTTCCAGATTGGCTTCCTTGAGCGCCTGGTTGAACTGCCCCTGGAACTCGCCCGCCATGCGGCGCAGCTTGTTCACGCCCCGGCCGATCGAACGCATGGTGGCAGGCAGTTCCTTGGGGCCAATGACCACCACGGCAATGGTGGCGACGATCAGGATATGGCTCCAGCTGATATCAAACATGCAGCGTTCGGTCCGGCAAAAGGAAACGCCCCGCACCGGGGCGCGGAGCTGACATCTGTCCCGCCTGCAGCAAGCTCCCGGCTCAGCCGACCTTGCTCTGCTCGGTGGAACTTACAGTCACGCCGGGCTGGCTATCGATCGTCTTCACAGTCTGCGCGGGAGCCGCGTCATCGTCGGACATACCCTTCTTGAAGGATTTGATGCCCTTGGCCACGTCGCCCATGATGTCGGAGATCTTGCCGCGACCACCGAACACAAGCAGGACAACAGCAGCCAAGATCAGCCAATGGATCAAGCTCATGCTACCCATCACAACCTCCTACGCGGCAAAGCCGGTTGAAACTGAATTACAACGGCGCCGCTCGCGACCCGATGACTCTGGTGAATCTAGGCGTCCTTCATCCCAAAAACAAGGCGTAACGCCTTTTCTTGCTCAACCTTCATGTTCCGGCTCGGGTTCCGGGAAGGCGAAAGAAAGATCCGCCGGGTCGAGCGGATCCTCATCCTGCGTGAGGGCGCTGTCGTCATTGGGAGTGGGAACGCTGAAGCCAGGAGGCAGACGGCCATCGAGCAGTCCCGCGCCCTTCAACTCATCGAGACCGGGCAGATCGCCAACGCCATCGAGGCCGAAATGGTCGAGGAAGGCCGGAGTCGTGCCATAGGTGACGGGACGGCCCGGTGACCGGCGACGGCCGCGAAGGCGCACCCAGCCCGTCTCAATCAGCACGTCGAGCGTGCCCTTCGAGATGGAGACGCTGCGGATATCCTCGATCTCGGCGCGAGTGACCGGCTGGTGATAAGCGATGATCGCCAGCGTCTCCATCGCTGCGCGCGACAATTTGCGCGTCTCATAGGCGTCGCGCGACAGGAGCCAGGCGAGATCATCGGCGGTGCGGAAAGCCCAGCGCCCGCCGAGGCGGATGAGGTTGACCCCGCGCGTGGCATAGTCGGCCTGCAGCGCTTCGATCGCCGCGGGAACATCGGCTCCCACCGGCAAGCGCGCGGAGAGAGTGGCCTCGTCGAGCGGCTCATGTGCTGCGAACAGCAGGGCTTCGAGCAGTCTCACATGGTGGCGCAGGTCATCCTGGGCTTCGGTTTCCTGCGGGAATGTCGCGATTTCGGCCAAAGTCACATCCTCCTCAGCCTGTAGCGGCATCTTCGCGCGGGCGCAGATAGATCGGCGCGAAAGGCGTTGCCTGACGCAGGTCCAGCTTGCCTTCCTTCACGAGCTCAAGGCTCGCCGAGAAGCTGGAGGCCCGCACGGTGGCCCGCGTCGCGGGCTCGGCCAGGTAGTCAAACAGATATTCATCGAGGCTCAGCCAGGTCGTGCCGGGGCCGATCAGCTTCTCGAGCAGCTCGCGTGCCTCCGCCAGGGTCCAGACATTGCGCTGCGGCAGGCGCACCTGGCCGACCATGGCGCGCTGGCGCTGCTGGGCATAGGCAGAGAGGAGATCGTGCAACGTCGCCTCGAAACGCCCATGGTTCTGCGATCGCACGCCCTCGGGCATGCCGCGCGCGAACACGTCGCGCCCGAGCAGCGCCCGCTCCTGCAGTTGCGCCGCGGCGGCGCGCATGGCGTCGAGCCGTTGCAGGCGGAAAGCCAGCGCCGCCGCGAGGTCTGCCGCCGGCGGCTCCTCGCCCTTCGGCGGCTCCGGCAGCAGAAGGCGCGACTTGAGATAGGCAAGCCACGCGGCCATCACCAGATAGTCGGCGGCAAGCTCCAGCCGCAACTTGCGCGCCTCCTCGACGAAGGCGAGATATTGTTCGGCGAGCGCCAGGATCGAGATGCGGGCGAGATCGACCTTCTGCCGACGGGCAAGTTCGAGCAGGAGATCGAGCGGACCTTCGAAGCCGTCGACGTCGACGACCAGGGTCGGGTCGCTCAGAGCCCTGTCCTCCCGCACTATATCGTCGAAGGGGTCACGCATTCAGGCTACCGTCTCCGTGGCCAGGGCTGCAGCCAGCCGCTCGCGCGCTTCCGTGACATCCACAGGCTCCGGCAGGTGGCGAATGCGCGCCAGGGCGTTGTCCGCACGGCGCCGTGCCTTCCCGGCGAGCCGTGGCGCGGCCCCGGCGACGCCGATCATTTCCTCCATAACGCCGTTGCAATGCAGGCCGATGTCGCATCCGCCGGCGAAGGCATTGGCGGCGCGTTGGCCCAAAGTCCCGGCCAGCGCCTGCATGGAAAGATCGTCACTCATCAGGAGCCCATCATACCCGATCGTCCCCCGGATCACATTTCTGATCACCTTTCTGGACGTCGTAGCTGGGGATGACGGGTCTAAATCTGTATAAACGACATGCGCAGTCATCGCGGCGGGCATGTCGGTCAGCATTCTGAAGGGCAGGAAGTCGTGTGATTCGAGTTCGGCACGCGTTGATTCGACCACTGGCAGCGAGAGATGGCTGTCGACGCCGGCCTTGCCGTGCCCGGGGATGTGCTTCATCACCGGCATGACGCCGCCAGCGATCAGGCCCTCGGCGGCGGCCCGGCCAAGCGTGCCCACCGTGGTGGCGTCGAGGCCATAGGCACGGTCGCCAATTACGTCATGCGCACCGGGCACGGGAATATCGAGTACGGGCAGGCAGTCGACATTGATGCCGACCTGCAGGAGGTCGTGGGCGATCAGCCGGGCAGCAAGGCGCGTGATCTCGCGGCGCGTGGTCGGGTCATTGGCATGGATTTGGCCATAGCGGCGCGCGGCCGGATATTTCGGCCAGTTCGGAGCCGTCAAGCGCTGCACGCGCCCACCCTCCTGGTCCACAGATACCGGTGCATCGCGACCTACGGCCTCGCGGAGTTCCGCCGTCAAGGCCTTCACCTGGGCAGGATTGCCGACATTGCGACGGAAGAGGATGAAACCCCACGGATCGACGTCGCGATAGAACGCCTTCTCATCCGGGGTAAGCGACAGGCCGGAGCATCCCAGGATCAGCGCTGATTGGGGCATCGAACTCTCTTCTTGTCGGAAACTCAGAAGCAGAAAAGGCCCGGCCGAAGCCGGGCCCTTGCCGCTGAAATTCTCAGTTGCGGGAGATCACGCAGTCGCCACCCGCGGCCTTGAGCTTGGCGCAGAAAGCACCCGCCTCGTTGCTGGAGTCCCATGAGCCGACGCGGACGCGATAGTAGGTGCCACGGTCGGGCAGATCGACCTTGCGAATAGAGGGCTTCATGCTGCCGAGAACCGCAGCATATTTGCGCTGCAGCGCCTGGAAGGCAGCCTGGGCCTCGGCCGGGGACTTCTGCGACGAGACCTGCACGACATACCCGGCACCACCGGCGGCGACAGGAGCAGTCACAGGCTCGGCCGACGCGACCTGCTGCGTCGGCGTGGGAATATTGCGCGGGGTCGCCGCGGGAATATTGCGCGGGCGCACCGGCGGTATTGCCGGCGGTCTGCTGGCCTGCGGCGCCGGCTCCGCCACCGTGGTGGCGCTCGCATCGTCATTGGTGGTCGGAGAAACTGGTGGCAAGGCAGCGCTCGGGACGGCCGGAAGGGTGTTCACCGGCGTGGTCGTCACCGGGGTGATGGCCGTGGATTGAGCCGGGGGAACCGAGGGATCGGCGTCCAGGGCCGGCTGGCTCGTCGTCACAGGCGGCGGCGTCACAGGCGGTGTTGCAGCCGGTTGTGGCGTCGTGACCGAACTGTTCTGGGAGGGAGAGACCTGAGCTGGAACATCCCCGCTCGTCGCGGTCGGGCCGTTCTGGGAAGGGGGGACCTGGGTTGACGCATTACCGATCGTCGCGGTGTCGGGCGTGGCGTTGGCGACATCGATGGACGGCGCGGGAGGCGCACTCGTGATCGGCGCCTCGCCCGTCACGACCGAATTGTCAGGCATGACCTTGACGGTTCGGACCTGGCGCGGCTCGCCGGACTGATCGCTCGGCCCGATACTCCCCAGATTGCCGGCCGCGGCCGTCTGGTCGGAAGTCGCCGTAGCATCGCTCGGCGGCAGAGTGATATTGCTGGTCGTCACCGGACGAGTGGCGTCCGGCGTGGCGTTGCCGCCAGCCGGTGCACCGCCCTCCGTGCGCACCGGGACGACGGCCATGGGCTGTTCTTCATGGCGCACCAGGCGTTCGTTGGCCGGGGGCGTTGGGGTCGAGCGGTCAAAAATTTCGCGCGTCGGCTGGTCATTGGCTGACGCGGTCTCCGTCGGCTTGATCTTGACCGGATCGGTGCTGGCCTTGATCACCGGGGGAGCACTGCCGATCCCCGGGAGATCGCTGCCTATGAAGCCGCCCTTCTTCCAGGCATAGGCGAGACCACCACCGATGCTCGCCACGAGCACCAGGGCGGCCAGGCTCACGGCACTGCCGCGGGATTTGCGCTGGCTCCGCGCCCGAAGGGCGTCAGCCTGAGGTGCGAGATATTCGTCTTCGGCAGGCGCGTAGCGATCTTCCTCGCCCTCGGCATAGGCCTCGACATAGGGGTTCCCGTAGCGATCGACCCACAGGTCGAGCTTCTCGTCATAGGTCCATTCCGGCCCTTGATCGTCCTGCTCGTCTTCGTATGAATAGGCCTCATGGGAATGGGCGGCCTGCTTTGTCGCAGTGTTGTCGTGATAGTCGTCGTAATAATCGGCGTCCTGCGACGGTGGGACAGGTTTTGCCGTGGTCCCGTAGTGATTGTCGCGGGATCCATAGCTGTTTTTGTCGTAGCGATCTGCCATGTCCGCCTCCCGCGACCGCTCAACGCCGGCCGCACCATAGGCGTTTACGTCGCGCTTTTCAGCATAAATGCGATTGCTGGCCGTTCTTGCAAGGTCGGCGAGCCACTCATCCTGATTTTCTCGGGTGCTGCTGGACACGCGGCGGTTCTCGGTTTCAATCATGACTCGTTCCTGACCAGGCTGGCCGATCGCTGAGGCGATCAGCGGTCAGGATGACCGATCTCGTTCAGCGGATTTCGTCCGGCGCACAGGCGCCGAGCAAGGCGAGCCCAGACTTAAGCACCGCCTCGACTCCGCGCACCAATGCCAAGCGGGCGCCCATTAACAATCGATCATCAACCCTAATGAAGCGTAAATGCGGCGCCGTGAGGCTTCGATAATATTGTGCATGCAATACGCTAGCGAGATCGTACAGGTATCGGGCGAGCCAATGAGCTTCGCCCCTGCGCGCTGCATGATCGATCTTCCTCGGATATAGGGTGAGAAGGCGAAGAATCAACCGGGCGCCCTCGTCGGCGAAGGCGCGAGGGTCCCAGGACGCCGGCTCGGTGAGACCGGGAAGGGCCGTATCGCCCTTCTGGCGTATCGCGCAGCAGCGGGCATGGGCGTACTGCATATGGAAGATCGGGTTGGCGTGGCTGAGATCGGTCAAGAGGGCTGCATCGAGCGTGACCGGGACAGAACTTTGTTCCATGAGAATGCCAAGGCGCGTGGCATCCTCTCCGATCGCAGACTTCAGCTCTGCCAGAGACGGATTGGCCTCGGACGTATTTCCCCCTCGATCGAGCCGCACCGACTGCTCCAGCCTGACCGTTACGACACCTCCGCCGTTCAACCGATAGGATCGGCTGGCGCGGAAACCCCTGAAATCCAGCATGTTGGCAAGCGCGTCACCAATCACCGCGCCACGCGCATGACCGGATCGGAGCGGCACAGCTTCATCGACAGACAGGAAGCCGATGTCGGCCTCCCTTCCCTCGCCCCACTGGCCGCGGCCGTAATTTCTATCCTCCGCGAGCATGGTTGCCAGCATCGTTCCCCAGGCCTGCGGTGCAATGGTAAGGTTGAGGAAGCCCGGGCCGGCCACGTCGATCTCGGCGAAATCGAGATTGCCGCGCAGCTTCGCGGCCATCGCTTCGGCAAACAGGCGCCTCTCCAATCCGGTCTCGTTGCCTGATGCTAGGGCGATCGCCGAGGTGAAGTCACCACGGCCATCCTCGCGGGACTGTTCAACCCGGATCTCCTTGGGCTTGGCGCTGATCGCACCCTCGGCGAGGAGCGCGGCAGCGGCCTCACGCAGATGGCCTTCCAGATCGGCTAGAAAGTCCATGGCAGGCGGGCATGCTGGGAGCGCGGACGTCCTCGTCCGCTCTGCCCTGGTCTCCACGCGACCCGTTTCCAAGAGGCGAACGAGGACGTCCTCGCTCCCAGGACTATCCCTGCCGCGACTGGCATCACCGCAGTTCCGGCGCGGAGCCGAACAGGCGGCGATGTTCGTTGAGCGCGAAGGTGTCGGTCATGCCGGCGATGTAGTCGGCCACACGGCGGGCGCGCTTGTCCTCGCCGGCCTGCTCCAGGCCTTCGCACCATTCCGCCGGCATCAGCGTGATGTCGGTAAAAAGGCCGTGGAACAGGCGCTTGACGACCTCGGCCGCGTGCGCCCGCACGCGCATGACGCGTTCATGGCGATACATGTTCGGATAAAGGAAGCCCTTGATGCCCTTGTCGGCCGCACCGATGCGCTCGGAGAATGCTATCAGCGCCCTGCCCGCATGGCGGACATCGTCGCTGGAGAGGTAATGCCCCGAGGTGAAGGCTGCGGTGCCCTCGACGATGACGTCCTCCACCAGCCGTGTGATGACGCGCCGCATCAATTCATGCGTGGTGCGGCTGCGGTCGAGCCCCGGATGGCGCGTGGCGATATCGGCCAGCAGTTCGCCCGCCAGCGGGACCTGTTCCAGATCCCTGAGCTCGAACAGGCCGGCGCGCAGACCATCGTCGATATCGTGGGCATTGTAGGCGATATCGTCGGCGATCGCCGCCGCCTGGGCCTCCGCGCTGGCAAAGGTCTTGAGTTCCAGATCCTGTTGCGCCTGGTATTCGAGGATCGCCATGGGAATGCCGCGAGCGCGGTATCGCTCCGTCGGCTGGTCATGGGCGCCAAGTAACGGCCCGTTATGTTTGACCAGGCCCTCCAGCGTCTCCCAGGCGAGATTGAGGCCGTCGAAATCGGCGTACCGCCGTTCGAGCCGCGTGACGATGCGCAGCGACTGGGCATTGTGGTCGAATCCGCCATAGGGCCGCATCACCTCATCGAGGGCATCTTCGCCGGTGTGACCGAAGGGCGTGTGGCCGAGATCATGGGCCAGCGCGAGCGCTTCGGCGAGATCCTCGTCCAGCGCCAGCGAGCGGGCAAGCGAGCGGGCGATCTGCGAGACCTCGATCGTATGGGTGAGACGCGTGCGGTAATGATCCCCTTCATGTGCTACGAAGACCTGGGTCTTGTGCTTGAGCCGGCGAAAGGCGGTGGAATGGATGATGCGGTCGCGGTCGCGCTGGAAGTCGGTGCGTGTCGGCGACTGCGGTTCGGCGAACAATCGGCCGCGCGATTGCGGTGCTACCGCCCAGGGGCCGCGCGGCCTCACTACGCAATCGGGTATCTGCACCCCCGTCATCCGCCCTCGCCTTCACATTCCACGCTTCCATTCGATTGCATTGGCCTTAACCCGTTGCGTGTGCGTGTGAAAGAGGGATGTGCCAGGGCAATCACTCAACAGGGTGTCACATTCCGTTCAAACGACGGTAGTATGCGCCTCTCCCTCCCCTGCCGGTGAGTGACCCCATGCCAATGTCCTCTCGCCCCTTCGACCTTGCCGTGGTGGGCGCCGGCATTTGCGGCCTTGCCCACGCCCTCGCCGCGGCTCGCAAGGGCAAGCGCGTGGTGGTTGTCGATCGCGATGCGCAGGCCAATGGCGCCTCGATCCGTAATTTCGGCTTCATTACGGTAACCGGACAGCAGGAGGGCGAATGCTGGCAGCGGGCCATGCGCTCGCGCGACATCTGGGTCGAGGTCGCTGACAGGGCCGGCATCCCCATCCTGCAGCGCGGCCTCCTGACGATTGCTCGCCGTCCGGCAGCGCACAGAGTATTGGAGGAGTTCCTCGAAACCGAGATGGGGCGCGAATGCCGGCTCGTCCAGCCAGGCAATCTCGGCGCCTATGGCGACGGGCTCCGGAGCCAGAGCTTCGCCGGCGCACTCTACAGCCCGCACGAGGTGCGCGTGGAATCGCGCGAGGCGATCCCGAAACTGGCGACCTATCTTGCCGAACAGCTCGACGTTACCTTCCTGCGAGAGACGGTGGTGCATGCGGCGGCGGCGCCCCGGCTGGAAACCAGCCGGGGCCCGGTCGAGGCCGAAACCGTGGTGGTCTGCCCGGGCGATGATTTCCATACCCTCCATCCAGAGCGGATCGCCGCCTATGGCCTGACCCGCTGCAAGCTGCACATGATGCGGGTGAGGCCCAGGCGCTTCGACGAAAGACTGCCGGCGCTGATGTCCGATCTTGGGCTGGTGCGCTATCTTGGTTATGCCGAGCGGCCTGCCGCCAAGGCGCTGAAGCAGCAGCTTCAGGCCGAACAGGGCGAGCATCTCGACAACGGTGTCCATCTCATCGTCGTACGCAGCGCCGATGGCTCGCTCGTGGTCGGCGATTCCCATCACTACGCGCCGACGCCTGATCCCTTCGCACCGGAGGGCGTCGATACGCTGATCCTCGACGAATACGCCCAGGTTCTCGAAGGGCCGGCGCCCGAGGTGACCGAGCGCTGGATCGGTACCTATGCCTCGGCGCCCGACCGGCTGATGTTGATCGATCGCCCCACCGATGCGCTGCGTATCGTTCTCATCACCAGCGGCACGGGCGCCAGCACTTCCTTTGCCATCGCCGAGGAGGTGATCGACGAACTCTATGGCTGATTCCGGAGACAGAGCATGAAGCACCTTAAAGCGGTTATCTTCGACTGGGCCGGCACGGTCGTGGACTTCGGTTCACTGGCGCCGATGGGGGCCTTTGTGGAAACCTTCGCCGAATTCGGCGTCGAGATCTCGATCGACGAGGCCAGGGGGCCGATGGGCATGGCCAAGCGCCCACACATTGCCGCCCTGATGGCGCTGCCGCGAGTTGCCCAGGCCTGGGCTCACAAGCATGGGCATGCACCCACGGAGGCCGATATCGATGCCGTCTATGAGGTGTTCGTGCCCAAAAACAAGGCCGTGGCGGCGAGCTATGCGACGCTCATCCCGGGCGCAGCCGAAATGGCGAAAGCCGTCAAGGCGGAGGGTCTCAAGATCGGCTCGACCACCGGTTACACCCGCGAGATCATGGCCGAGATCACGCCCGCAGCCGCCCGGCAGGGCTTTGCGCCGGACAGCCTCGTGTGCACCGGCGATACGCCGGATGGGCGTCCGACGCCCTTCATGCTCTACAAGACCTTCCTCGATCTCGGCGTCTGGCCGGCATGGAATGCAGTGAAGGTCGACGATACCGAAGTAGGCATTTCCGAAGGCATTCACGCCGGAGGCTGGGCCGTGGGCGTGGCGGTCAGCGGCAATGTCTTCGGCCTGTCCGAAGCCGACACCAAAGCGCTTGGGCCTGCGGATTTCGCGCGCAGGCGACAGGCGGCGGCCGATCGCCTGAGGGCTGCCGGCGCCCACTACGTCATCGACAGCGTCGCCGATCTCCTGCCGGTGCTGTTCGAGATCGAGGGCCGGCTTGAGCGCGGTGAACGTCCGTGATGAAGGACGATCCGGCGCTGAGTGAAGGCGATGTCAATCGGTCGCCCTTGCGCGCGGCCTGGCGGGCAGGATTGAGCGACGAAACGATCGCGCTGCTCGACGAGGACGAGCGCTACTTCCTGCACCAGTCGCTCTCCACCCCCTGTCTCGATGTAATCGAACGGGCGGAGGGAGCCACGCTGATCGATATCGAGGGACGGCGCATCCTCGATTTCCACGGCAACAGCGTGCACCAGCTCGGACATGGGCATCCAAGGGTGGTCGCCGCCATCAAGGCCGAACTCGATCGCCTGCCCTTCAGCCCGCGGCGCTACACCAACCGGACGGCCATCGAGCTCGCCCGCCGGCTGGCCGAGCTGGCACCCGGCGATCTCGGCAAGGTGCTGTTTGCGCCCAGCGGCGCTGCGGCGATCGGCATGGCGCTGAAGCTTGCGCGCTATGCCACAGGCCGCCACAAGACCCTTTCGATGTGGGATGCCTTCCACGGCGCCAACCTCGATACGATCTCGGTGGGCGGGGAGGCGCTGTTCCGCGCCAATCTCGGCCCGATGATGCCGGGCAGTGAGCACCTGCCGCCGCTGCACCTCGCCGAGCGCTTCTTCGGGCCGGACCGCCCCTTCGAGCGCTTTGCCGACTATGTCGACTATACGCTCTCCGTGCAGGGTGATGTGGCGGCGCTGATCGCCGAGCCGATGCGCTGGACCACGGTCGAGCCTCCACCCCCGGATTTCTGGCCGCGGGTGCGCGAGAGTTGCAACCGCACCGGCACGCTGCTGATCTTCGACGAAATCCCGAGCTGCCTTGCCCGTAGCGGCACCATGTTCGTATGTGAGCAGGCCGGTGCCACGCCAGACATACTGGTCATCGGCAAGGGCCTGGGAGGCGGGATCATTCCGATGGCCGCCATGATCGCCGACACGCGCCTCGACGTCGCGCCACAGGCGGCTCTCGGCCATTACACGCATGAGAAAAGCCCCGTCGGCAGCGCCGCGGCTTTGGCGACACTGGACGTGATCGAGGAGGAAGGCCTGGTGCAGCGGGCGCGGGATCTTGGCGAAGAGGGCCTCGCCCGTCTCGCCGAGCTGAAGGCGCGCCATGGCGCGATCCGCGATGTCAGGGGGTGCGGCTGCTATTTCGGTATCGAGATCGGCGGCGACAGCCAGGAGGCTGCAAGCGCACGCGCCGACAAGCTTCTTTATGCCTGCCTCGAGCGCGGCCTCAGCTTCAAGCTCGGCGGCGGCAACATCGTCACGCTCTGCCCGCCGCTGACCATCACGCAGGAGGAATTTGCCTCCGCCTTTGCAACCCTGGATAAGTCCTTGTCGGCCCTGCACTTGTAGAGGTTATATTTTACCACTAAACCAAATGGCGAACTGTCACAACAAGTTCATCCAACGGTCCTATCGCAATTTGGGTTACTGCCAACGAGGATGGGCTCAAGGATGAAAACTGTGCTTTTCGGCGCGGCGCTGACGGCTGCCGCCATGTTCATGACGCCGGTCTGGGCGGCTTCAGACGTCGTCACCATCTATTCTGCCGATGGCTTGCATGATGGCAAGGGAAGCTGGTTCGAGACCCAGTTCGATGCCTTCACCAAGGCGACGGGCATCAAGGTGCAGTACATCGAGGCCGGTTCCGGTGGCGTCGTCGAACGCGTTGCCAAGGAGAAGTCGAACCCGCAGGCTGACGTACTCGTCACCCTGCCGCCCTTCATCCAGCGCGCCGAAGGCGATGGCCTCCTGCAGAAGTACAAGCCCGACGCCGCGGCTGAAATCGAGGGCGGTAGCGATACTTACCAGCCTTTGGTCAACAACTACCTGAACTTCATCTACAACGCCTCCGCGCTCAAGGATGCTCCGAAGTCCTTCGAGGACCTGCTCGATCCCAAGTTCAAGGGCAAGATCCAGTATTCGACTCCGGGCCAGGCTGGTGACGGCACAGCCGTGATGCTGCAGGTCATCCATGCCTTCGGTAGCCGCGATGCCGGCTTCGACTTCCTGAAGAAGCTGCAGGACAACAATGTTGGCCCCTCCGCCTCGACCGGCAAGCTGACCGCTCTCGTCAACAAGTCCGAGCTGCTCGTCGCCAATGGCGACCTGCAGATGAACATGTCGCAGATGGATCAGAACCCGAATATCCGCGTGTTCTGGCCCGCCGGCCCGAATGGCGAACGCTCGACGATACCGCTGCCCTATTATATCGGCCTGGTCACCGGCGCTCCTGATGAGGACAACGGCAAGAAGCTCATCGAGTTCCTGCTCTCAAAGGACGCCCAGTCGACTGTCTCCTCGGTCGCCATCGGCCTGCCCGTACGCAAGGACGTCACTCCGACCGATGCCAACTTCACCAAGCTGAAGGAAGCGCTCAACGGCGTTACGATCTGGACCCCGGATTGGGCCAGCGTGCTCAAGGACCTTTCGGCCGACGTCGCCCGCTGGCACAAGGCTACGGAGGGCTGAGAATGTCGATGGCGGCATATGCTCCCGCGGGCACACAAAGGGCGGCGGCCGGGGCCGCCGATCAGGCAGGCTCCTCCGTTTCTTTCGATGGAGTGAGCGTCGCCTATCGTGGGCTTGTGGTGATGAAGCCGCTGACGCTCAGTGTCGAGGCGGGGGAAATCCTCGCCTTGATCGGGCCCTCGGGCTCGGGCAAGACTACCGCGCTACGCGCCGTCGCCGGCTTCGTGAGGCCTGCCAGCGGGCGCATCCGCATCGGCGAGACCGACGTGACGGATATGCCGCCCTATGAGCGTGGCCTGGCCATGGTGGTGCAGAACTATGCACTGTTCCCCCATATGCGCGTGGACCAAAACGTGGCCTTCGGCCTCAACGCCCAGGGCGCCCCGAAGAACCTCATCGCCGACCGGGTCGAGGATTCGCTGCGCATCGTCGGCATGTCCACCTACGCCAAGCGCTATCCGCGCGAGCTTTCCGGCGGCCAGCAGCAGCGCGTGGCCATTGCCCGCGCCCTTGCCGTTCGCCCCCGGGTGCTCCTGCTGGACGAGCCCCTGTCGGCGCTGGACGCCCAGATCCGCCGCTCCATGGTGGAGGAACTCGCCAAGCTCCACCGCACGCTTCCGCATCTCACCGTGCTCTATGTCACCCATGATCAGAGCGAGGCGCTGACGCTGGCCGACAAGATCGCGATCATGAAGGACGGCATGCTCAATGCCCATGGGCCCACAGCCGACCTCTATCGCCGACCGCCCAACCGCTTCGCAGCCGAATTCCTCGGCCGCGCCAATATTCTGCCTGTTTTCGTCGAGGACAATGGCAGCGCCAGCGGCTTTGCCAAGGTGCAGGTCGGCTCGGCCAGCGTGCTTGCCGCGGCGAGCGACCGACCGAACGGCAGCAAGTGCCTGCTCTGCGTGCGTCCGCAGCATCTCGCCCTCCAGCCCGAGGGTAGCGACGTCAACACCATCACTGGCACCCTCAAGGACGTGCATTGGCAGGGCGAGCTTACCCATCTCGTCCTCGATGTCGCCGACACGCCGGTGCGCGTGGTGGTGACGCGCCCGCCCGTCCTGCCGCCGGCGGGCAGCGCGATGAAGATCCACTTCTCGCCGTCGGACGCCAGCCTGATTCCAGAAGACGACCATGTCTAACGCCGTTTTTGCCAGCAGGCGTTCGGCCTTGCCTAGCCTGGGCGGCTTATGGATCGTGCCGCCAGCGATCGTCCTTGCAATCCTGTTCTTCTACCCGCTCGCCTTGATCGCGCGACAAGCCTTCCTCGATGAAAGCGGTCTCCTCAATGTCCAGCAATTCCTCGACGTGCTGGGTTCGCGCTTTTTCCTGAGCGCCTTGCTCAACACGATCGAGATAGCGGTGTCGGCAACGGCCGGCTGCCTTGTCCTCGGCCTGGTCCTGGGCTTGATCCTTGCCTTCGTGCCCTTCCCCGGCAGCGTGCTGGTGGCGCGGCTGATCGATACCTTCATCGCCCTGCCGACCTTCCTGGTCACACTGGCCTTCACCTTCCTATACGGGTCGGCCGGAATGCTGAATGGGGCGCTGATGCACACTTTTGGCCTCGGAGCGCCGCCAGTCGATTTTCTCTATTCGGCCTGGGGTGTGATTTTGGCTGAAGTCACGGTCTACACGCCCTTCATCTTGCGCCCCTTGCTTGCTTCCTTCTCGCTGATCGACCGTGGACAGATCGAGGCGGCCAGCATTCTCGGTGCCCGACCCTGGCGCATCGTGCGCCAGATCATCCTGCCGACCGCCGTGCCCGCCCTTATCGCGGGCGGGAGCCTTTGCCTGCTGCTGACGGTGAACGAATTCGGCGTCGTGCTGTTCATCGGCGCGAAGGGCGTGATCACCCTGCCGCTCCTCATCTACGACAAGGCGATCCAGGAATCGGATTACCAGACCGCCTGCATCATCGCCGTGGTCAATGTTGCGCTCTCGCTTGGGTTGTTCGGTCTCTACCGCTGCGTCGCGGGCAGGTTCGGAGTTTAGGGCCCTCCATCAGGTATGGATTGGAATTTGATGAGGTCAAAAATGATCAGATGGGAGGAGCGTCGCGCACGCCGATACATCCGTATCGGCACGCGGCGCGACGCTGCAACTGACCATTTTGCACCTCACCGCGAAGCGGCGGGGCGATATTGGTCGATGAGTGCGTCGCGTATCCTAGCAAGCCGAAAGGCTTGCGTCGTCACAATCCTTCTCCTCGGCCAATATCGCTCCCGTCAAATCCAATCCATACCTGATGGAGGGCCCTAAGATGCTGGTCTGGTCCCGCTCCGGTCGCATCGTGATCTGGGCTGTTGGTGCCCTGCTGCTCACCGTTCTCTTCCTGGCTCCGCTCGCGGTGATCTTGATGGCGAGCTTCGCCGACCAATGGAATGGCGTGCTGCCTTCTGGGGCGACGCTGGAGAATTACGGCGACGTCTTCACCGGCGCCAACGGCGATGCGGTCTGGGCGAGCCTGGTGACGGCGCTGCTGGCCAGCCTCCTGGCCCTGGCCACGGGCACGTGGGCGGCGCTCGCCCTGCGCCTACAGGGTGAGCACCTGCAAAAGCTGCTGGGGCTGTTGTTCTTCATTCCAAGCGCGGTGCCCTCCGTTTCGGTCGGCCTCGGCCTGCTGGTTGCCTTCAGCCAGCGCCCCATCCTGCTCAATGGCACGATCGCCATCGTGATCGTGGCTCATTTCGTGCTGATCTCGGCCTTCACCTTCGGCAACGTCTCGGCCGGCCTGTCCCGCCTTGCGCCCGATTACGAGCAGGTCGCCTCCTGTCTCGGCGCACGGCCGGCCTACCGCCTCTGGCATGTCACCCTGCCTCTGATCGCGCCCTACCTGATTGCGGCCTTCGGGCTGAGCTTTGCTCTTTCGATGGGCGAACTCGGGGCCACCGTGATGGTGTATCCGCCGGGATGGGTCACCCTGCCCGTTGCCATCTTCAGCCAGACCGACCGTGGCGCAATTTTTTCCGGTGCCGCGCTCACCATGGTGCTGGTTGCCGCCACGCTGTTGTTGCTGGTAGGCTTGGAGCGCGTCCCTGTGAAGGCCAGCACCAATCGCTGAGGCTGCCATGCGCAGGCGGATGTGCTTGAGCATTGAATGCCGGACGTTTCATGCCTAACTTCTGGGGCAGTAGCGACTATGGCATCGAACCTCATTTCTGAATCGGTTTCGATGCTGTAGATTCTTGTCGTTGCATCGTAGCGGTCGAAAACGATCTCCGGCTTTGCCCCGATGCTTTGAGGTTGCAGGACGCCATGACCCCTACCGTTTCCGTCAGCGAGCGCGCCGCTCGCCGGATTGCCAAGATCCTCCAGGGCGAGCCCTCGGGCTCGATGTTGCGCATCAGCGTCGAGGGGGGCGGCTGCTCCGGTTTCCAGTATAAATTCGTTTTCGATACGGAGCGTCATGAGGACGACCTTGCCATCGATCGGGAAGGTGCCACCGTGCTGATCGATGAGATGTCGCAGCAATATATGGAGGGCGCCGAGCTCGACTATGTCGAGGACCTGATCGGCTCCGCCTTCAAGATCAACAATCCGCAGGCGGTGGCAGCCTGCGGCTGCGGCACCAGTTTCTCCGTGTAGGCAGAAGCGCCTCTTCAGATTAACTCTTTGCTATCAAAAAGCATTTAGCGATTCCTAGTGGTTCAATCTGAAGGTGGAACACTCTCGTGCGTGTGGCAAGCTGGAACGTCAATTCGATTCGTCAGAGGCTTCCCCATCTGCTCGGCTGGCTGAAAGATGCCCAGCCTGACGTGGTCTGCCTCCAGGAAATCAAATGCCTGGATGAAGCCTTCCCCTCGCTGGAAATCGAGGCCATGGGCTACAATGTCGCCATCCACGGCCAGAAAACCTTCAACGGCGTCGCCATCCTCTCCAAGCATCCCTTCGACGAAGTGAAGGCGCGCCTACCCGGCGACGATGCCGACGAGCAGTCACGCTATCTGGAGGCGGTGATATCGACCGGATCCGGTGCGCTGCGCGTAGCCTCCATCTATTTGCCGAACGGCAATCCCGTCGGCACGGAAAAATATCCCTACAAGCTTGGCTGGATGGAACGCCTGAGAGTCCATATCGCCGGACTGCTAGCCCTGGAAGAGCCTTTCGTCATGGCGGGCGACTACAACATCATCCCCATGCCAGAGGATGCCAAGAACCCGGCTGAATGGGTAAATGACGCGCTGTTCCTGTTGCAGAGCCGCGCCAAGTTCCGCGAATTGCTGGCGCTAGGGCTGACGGATGCCTTCCGTGCCTGCGAGCACGGCCCGGGCCACTTCACCTTCTGGGATTATCAGGGCGGCGGCTGGCAGAAGGACAACGGCATTCGCATCGACCATCTTCTGCTCTCCCCGCAAGCTGCCGCCCGGCTCCAGGGGTGCGCCATCGACAAGGCGATGCGCGGCCAGGAGAAGGCTTCCGATCACGTGCCCATCCGCTGCGATCTCGCGCTCTGAAGTCAGAGTTAGACCAGGAAAACTATTGCGCCGGCGTGACCACGCCACCGCGCCGCGGCGTCGGTGGATTGAAAGTGGGGAAGTTGAAGCCTGGTCGATTCTGCCCGTTCCGTCCGGGACGGCCACCACCATATTGGCCGCAGAGCACGGCTCCTGCCGTTTGGGCGCAACTGAGAGCCATGGTCACCGGCGAGCCTCCTCGTCGGATCGTGCCACCCGGCAATACGGTCAGCGTATCGCCGGGGCGCCTGAGCACGGGGCAGTTCTGGCGCCTGCGTTCCTGGTCGATCGTCAGGCCTGCCTGGCGTGGGCAGATTTCGATGGCGCCTTCCCAGATGGTGTAACGCTCATAGGCAGCGCTGATCTCGGCCGTGAAATTGGTGCCGCGCACGCCGATGCCGGCCAGTGGCGTCTCAATCCAGTAGGCCTTCTTGCGCGAGACGCCGGTAGCGAAGCGGAAGACGCCCTTCGATAGGCCAACCACGACATCGCTGGCTTGCCCTCCCGAATAGACGAAACGATCGAGCTTGATGGAAGAGCTCGAGCCGAGAGCCAGCCGGGTCTGGTCGAGGAACTTGATCTCAAGAACGCCTGTGGGGCCGGTCTGCACGGTCTCGTCGCGATAGACGGCAACGTTGATGCCGAGATCCCCGGAAACCGTGCCGACCGCCGCCGGCGTCACACCCACCGCATCGCCTATCGCTTCGGCAGCGAGGGCTCCAGGCGAGACCAGCAATGATGCCGCGATAACCCCCAGGGCACGCAGAGATGAAAGGCGCGAAAGCGGCATGCCGGCAAACCTGTTGGAGCGAAACAGCCTCTGGAGGAGAAGGAAAGGCAAGACAGGGATATCGATGCATCATGACGCATTCGGACATCCGATCAAGGGGCCATTTCTACACTCCACATTGCCAGCCAATCTGTTCGGAACCTTGGAATAGGCCGACAAAATCTCTGGCAGAATGTTGCGATTTCATCCAGAAGGTAATTTGGACGTCCGAATATGAGCGTGACATCGATATGCGACTGAAACGCTTTCTGGGCTATCCTTTGATCATGGCCGTGCCGCTCCTGGTCGCCAGCCTGCTGACCCTCTTCTCCCCCTACCCGTTGCCTCGCCTCAGCGAGATCGTATTCGACGGCTATCAGCGCTGGCACGCACAGCACGGCGATCCCGACTCGCCCGTTCGCATCGTCGCCGTTGACGAGAAGTCCCTGGCCAAGGTTGGCCAATGGCCATGGCCGCGCGACACCATCGCCAAGCTGACGCAGAAGCTCACCGATGCCGGTGCGGCAGCTATCGTATTCGATATCGCCTTTGGCGAGCCCGACCAGAATTCACCCAACTTGCTGGTCAAGCGGTTGCCGACCAGCGAGGAGCGCAACGCCCTCGAAAAGGCGATATCGTCGACCGACGCTTCCTACGATGCCATTTTTGCAAGGGCGTTGAGACAGTCCCCCGTCGTCCTCGGCTTCATCGGGGGTGATGCAGGCACGCCAGTCGCCGCCGAGCCGAAACCGGCGACCCGGTGCGACGAAAAGAATGACCTGGTGCCGGCCTGCTTTACCATCCTGGGCGACGACCCAGTCGACTTCGTCCCACACTTCGATAGCGCGGTGATGCCGATTCCAGAGTTGTTCGATGCTGCCCAGGGCATTGGCGCCATCAACTGGATCCCGGAAGCAGACAGCGTCATTCGCAAGGTGCCCATGCTGATATCGGCGGGCGGCAAGCTGGCGCCTTCCCTGTCCCTTGAGGCAATACGCGTTGCACTGCGTGCCAGGAACATCCAGGTGCGCTCCTCCAACGCCAGTGGGCAGACGGCCTTCGGCCAGAAGTCCGGCGTCAACGCCATCCGGATCGAGAACGAGGGAAGCGATGCCGGCTCGCCGGCCCAAATCATCATCGACACCGAGTGGAACGGCGAGATCCGGCTGATCGCCCGCAGATCCGAGCCCGAGTCCTGGGTCTCGGCCTCCTCGGTACTCGACGGCTCGTTCAATCCAGACGACGTCCAGGGCCGCATCGTCTTCGTCGGTGCTGTCGCCATCGGCCTGCGCGATCAGAGAACCACGGCGGTCGAGCCGGCAATTCCCGGTGTCGAGGTGCACGCTCAGGCTGTCGAGCAGATCCTGGCCGGCGCCAATCTGGTGCGGCCGGACTGGATGCAGGCGGTCGAGGCCTTCCTCGTGCTCGCCCTCGGTGGGTTGCTTGCCTGGATCTTGCGGCGCACCCGCAATATGCCGCTCGTTTCGGCGACAGCAGGCCTCTCTATACCGATCCTGCTCGGCTCCTGGTCATGGATCCTCTTCGTGCGCGAAGGCTTCCTCTTCGACGCCGTGATCCCGGATATCGGCATTCTCAGCGTGTTCCTCACGGCGACGATCTACCACTTCCAGGAAGCCGAGCACCGCCGCGCCGAGGTACGTTCCATGTTCGGCCGCTTCGTGACGCCGGCAGTGGTCGAGCGCCTTGTCGAAGCGCCCGACCGCATCGTTCTTGGCGGCGAGATCCGCGAACTCACCATCATGTTCTCGGACGTGCGCGACTTCACGGGCATTGCCGAGAAGCAGTCGCCGGAGGGCGTCGTCTCGTTGATCCGTCGCATCCATACGCCCGCCACAGAGGCCGTGCTCAAGCATAGCGGCACCCTCGACAAGTTCATCGGCGACGGCATGATGGCGTTCTGGAACGCTCCGCTCGACATGCCCAACCATGCCTTGCTTGCCTGCAAGGCAGCGCTCGACATCGCCGAGATGGCCCGCAATTTCGAAGACCCGCCGATCAGGATCGGCATCGGCCTGCATACCGGGGAGGCCTGTGTCGGCAATCTCGGCTCCGAGCAGCGGCTCGAATATTCAGCGCTCGGAGACGCGGTGAACCTGGCCGCACGCATCGAGCCGCTGACCAAGATCTACGGCGTTGAAATCGTCGTCACGGAAGATACCTGCAAGGCTGCCAAAGACCTGCCCTTCCTGGAAATCGACCGCGTGACAGTGCGCGGCCGCGAGGGAGCCACTGGCCTGTTTGCCCTGCATACCGGCCCGGCCAGCCAGGGCTTCACCGATCTCCAGGCTGTCCAGAAGGAGGTCCTGGCCAATTACCGCAAGGGGGCCTTTGCCGAGGCGCAGGAACTGTTGCAGAGGAATGTTGCCCTCTATGAGGGAGCCTACAGCCGGCTGCATGCCTATTACACCAGCCACTTCAATAATTTGATTATGGATCCGAGAATCGACTGGCAGGGCGTGACCCAGCTCTGATCTGGGCTCTTCAAGTTTTTCAGGCAATTGCAGCCGATTTCTTGCGCTCAGGAGTGATCCTTGAGGAATTGCCCGAGATAGGTCAGGCACATGTCACGCTCATCCGGCGTGGCCTTGGCGAAGGCATCGTTGTAGAGGTCGATGATCCACTGGTCACCGTCGCCGGAGGCTCCGTCCCGCGCCAAGGTCAGATACATCAGGCCCCGGGCCGCCTGGCGGGGCATGTCGCCGCCCGAGAATAGCACATGGCCGAGAACCGCCTGGGCCGGGTGGTGGCCCTTGTCCGCGGCCAGACGCAGCCAGCGTGCAGCCATCATAGGATCGCGCTGCTGGGCGGCATTGCCGTCGAGATAGATACGGCCAAGATTGTACTGTGCATCGCTGTCACCGAAGTAGGTGGCGGCGTATTGGAACATCTCGTTGGCGTGCCTGGGATTGGGTTGGATGCGTGAATTCGGGATGCCGGTCAGGTAGTAGGAGCCGAGAGCCACGATGGCACTGGAGACGAAGCGGGCCTGCGGCGTATCCGGACTATCCTCGCCATGGGCATCCACGATCGCCTGATAATACTGGAAGGCCTTGTAATCGTCGTGAGGGACGCCATCGCCCTCCGAATACATGCGCGCCAGCTTCCACTGCGCTAGCGCATGGCCCTTGCTGGCAGCAAATTCCAGCATCTGCGAAGCCCCGGAGAGATCGCCTGCCTTATAGGCCTGCGTGCCCGATCGGAAGGCCTCCATCGGGGTTGGATCGTCGGCTGGCGTCTTGGTGCCATCGAAGGCATGCGCCCCCAAGCAACAGCCAAGCGTGAGCAGGACACCCAGGCCGCTCGCCTGCAAAACAGCGAGAATCCAAGCCGACCTCCCGCCACGGCGCAAACCGGCCGGAACCCTGCACGCAAGGTCTGGCGAAAAATGCCGCTCGGCTATGAGGGAAACATCGGTCATGGAGGACGAAGTAAAGGAAACTTCTGCCGATTTTTGGGCCACTTCACGGCGGCGCCCACGCAAAAGCGGCAAAGTTGATGGCTTTTTCACGACATCGGAGGACAGCGCCGCAACACCTCCCGTGCTGCGGTCATTGCCGCAGGCAACAAGGGCGACGTTCGCTGCCTGATTGTGAAAAGCCATATTCAAATTCGACCGCCACTCAACCACTATCACTGCCGTCCCGCCGGCGGCTGAGCACATGTACGCTCTCTGTCGGCGGGTCGAATTCAGCGTTTACTTTGTGGCAGGATCTAGGCCAAGCCAACGACGGAGCGGCGTAGACAGAAGACTTAAAATCCGTGTTGCTCGATTGCCACACAGCCCAATAAAGCATTAACTATAGTTGTCACGGTCGCACCCGAGGATAGCGAGCCGTGGCCTCAAGATCATCAAGATCAATGCTGTTGCGCATATATTGTTTGGAAGCATCCCTGAAAGGCTGAAAATCCCAGGGGCTTAGCTTTCCCGAGGTAAGGGCGGCGTCGACGACTCTACGGCGGCGCTGACTCTGCCGGACCGCCTCGTCGATCTCGGCAAAGTTCCAGCGCTCGGACGCTTCCTTGCGGAAGGCTTCGAGCACATCGGCGTGCTCCTGGCTGGTGGTAAGATTAGTGAGCTCCGCCGGATCGACGGTAAGGTCGTAAAGTTGATCCGGATCGACCGGCGAATGCACGAATTTGAAGCGGCCTCTTCGAATCATCATCACCGGGGCAATGGCGCCTTCGGCCAAATATTCGCCGATCACCTCGTCACGACCGCCCTCCCCCGTGCAATGCGGCACCAGGCTGTGGCCATCGATATCGGTGAGCGCCCTTGCAGCCTCGGGATCGGCCATGTCGACGAGGGTCGGCAGGATGTCGACAAGCGAGACGCTCTCTTCGACCCTGCGGGGCTGGTAGAGCCGTGGAGCCGAGATTATCAGCGGGACGCGGGCGGAGTTCTCGAACCAGCTCATCTTGTACCACAGTCCGCGCTCGCCCAGCATCTCGCCATGGTCGCTGGTGAAGATCACGATGGTGTCGTCGGCAAGGCCCGCCGCATCCAGCGCCTTCATCAGCTTGCCGATATTATCGTCGATATAGGAGATCGCTCCGAAATAAGCGCGGCGAGCGTTGCACAGCTGCTCCGCGGTAATGTCGGCATTGTCCATGTCGCAGACATGGCGCAGACGCTTGGAATGGGCATCGAGATCGCCGGGCGCCATGTCATGCTCGGGCAGCGGGATCTCGACATCAGCGTAAAGATCCCAATACTCCTTCGGGATCGCATAGGGATCGTGCGGATGGGTCATCGATGCGATCAGGCAGAGCGGGCGCTTGTCGGAGCTGCGCACGTGGTCATAGATCGCCCGTTGGGAGGTGAAGACCACCTCGTCGTCGAAGTCGAGCTGGTTGGTGCGCACCGTCTGCCCGGCGTCCGTCACCGAGGACATGTTGTGGTACCAGCTCGGCCGCCTTTCCGGGTGGTCCCAGTCAGGCGTCCAGCCATAATCCGACGGGTAGATATCGGTAGTCAGGCGCTCCTCGAAGCCATGGAGCTGGTCGGGGCCGCAGAAATGCATCTTGCCGGACAGTATCGTTTTGTATCCTGCGCGGCGCATATAATGGGCCCAGGTCGGAATATCGGCACGAAACTCCGCCCCATTGTCGTAGACCAGCGAGCGCGACGGCAATTGCCCGCTCATGAACACGGCGCGCGAGGGCGAGCAGAGCGGCGAATTGCAATAGGCACTGTCGAACACGACACCCCGCTCCGCGAGCTTCGAGATATTCGGCGCCTTGACGAGATCGAAGCCATGGATCGGCAGGAAAGCGGGCGAAAGCTGATCGACCATGATGATGAGGATGTTCGGCTTGGTCTGTGACATGAACGCTTGAGACTCTGGACGGCGGGATCGGCGATTGTTGTAAGACACCGCCGAACAGGCCTTGCCCGCATCCGACGCGGGCTGGCTTCCGCGACGCTTTTGGGACTATTGGAAGGCATTCGGATTCAGGTTTGACACCATGGCCACTGCCTTGCCCCACCTCACGACAATCGGTTTCGACGCCGACGACACGCTCTGGCAAAGCGAGCAATATTTCGGCGTCGCCCATGAGGAGTTCGTCGGACTGCTCGCCGACTTTGCCGACCGCGAAGCGCTGCTGGCCCATCTGCTCGAAACCGGAATGCGCAATGTGCGCAGCCATGGATTCGGCATGAAGACCTTCACTTTTTCGATGATCGAAACGGCGATCGAAATCAGTGGCGGAAAGGTGCCCGCACCCACGATTGGCAGGATCCTGGCGATCGGCAAGGAGATTCTCAGCCATCCGGTCGAACTTCTTCCGGGCGCCGGCGAGACGGTGGAAAAACTGGCTGGATCCTACCGGCTGGTGCTGATCACGAAGGGCGATCTGTTCCACCAGGAAAGCAAGGTCGAGCAATCCGGCCTCAAAGGCATGTTCGAGGCCGTCGAGATCGTCAGCGAGAAAAGCGCGGACACCTATGCCCGCGCCTTCTCGCGCCACGGCGACGGGCCGGCCAACAGCATGATGATCGGCAATTCGCTGAAATCGGATGTGATACCGGCCCTCCAGGTTGGCAGTTGGGGCGTTTACGTCCCCCACCATCTGACCTGGGTCTACGAACACGCCGAAGCGCCCTTGCACGAACCGCGCTTCAGGGAGATCGAGGGCCTGCAGAAACTTGCTGCATTGATTGAGACGCTGAAGGAATAAGGGGGCGGGTCTTCAAACCCGCCCGGAAACACAGTCCTGTGACGAAGGCGCGTTTGAAAGCGCCCCTTTCACAGCCCCGCCAGCGCGTCCTGCAATTTGGCGTGGCGAACCGTCGCTTCCTCCAGCCGCTCGCGATTTTCCTCGATCACCTCTTCCTTGGCGCGGGAAATGAAGTCGGGATTGCCGAGTTTGGCGTTGATCTTGGCGATCTCGCCATCGATCTTGTCCATCTCCTTCTTGAGACGTGCCTTCTCGGCTTCGATGTCGATCACACCCTCGAGCGCCAGCGCCGCCACGGCACCACGGGCGATGATCTGCACCGATCCCTTCGGCGCCGCCGGGGCGTAGGAGATCTCGCTGATGCGGGCGAGGAACTTGAGGGTGTCGCCATAGGCAGCCACGCGTGCTTCCACGGCCGGCGAGGCATTCACCATCACAAGCGGCGTCTGCGCGCCGCCGGGGACACCCACCTCGGTCTTGATCGAACGGATCTGGGAAACGAGATCGACCAGCCAGCCGATCTCCTCATCCGCCTCGGCATTGAAGAGCCCGCCGAGATCCGGCCAGGGGGTGAGCGCGGCAAGTTGCCCACGCGGCTGCGGCCCAGCGGTCACCGTCCACAATTCCTCGGTCATGAAGGGCATGAAGGGGTGCAGCAGGAGCGTTGCCTGGTCGAGGATGAACGCCACCATGGCGCGTGTCTCGGCCTTGGCCGCGGTATCGCCATTGTCGATCAGCGGTTTGGAAAGCTCGACATACCAATCGCACACCACGTTCCAGATGAAACGGTAGACCGCGCCGGCAGCGTCATTGAAGCGATAAGCTTCGATGGCGCGCTGGATCTCCCCCACTGCCTTCTCAGCCTCGCCGGCGATCCAACGGTTGAGCGCGATCTTGGCGGTCTTCGGGTCGAAGGAAGGATCGCGCACGCAGCCCTTCATTTCGGCAAAGCGCGTGGCATTCCACAGCTTGGTTCCGAAATTGCGATAGCCCTTGACGCGGTCGATCGACAGCTTCACGTCGCGCCCGGGCGCCGCCATGGCAGCCAAAAAGAAGCGCAGCGCGTCAGCCCCATAGCGGTCGATGCCATTGGGATAGAGCTTGCGCGTCTCGGCGGTCACATGGGCGATGTCGCGCTTGTCAGCCAGCGCAGAGGTGCGCTTGACAACCAGCTGCTCCAGCTCGATCCCGTCGATGATGTCGAGCGGGTCCATCACGTTGCCCTTCGACTTCGACATCTTGGCGCCCTTCTCGTCGCGGACGAGGGCATGGATGTAGACGTCGCGGAACGGCACGTCGTTCTGGGTGAACAGGCCCGTCATCATCATTCGGGCGACCCAGAAGAAGATGATGTCGAAGCCCGTCACCACCACCGAGGTCGGATAATATTTGGCGAGTTCCGGCGTCTTACCCGGCCAGCCGAAGGTCGAGTAGGGCCAGAGCGCCGAGGAAAACCAGGTGTCGAGCACGTCCTCGTCGCGCGTGATGGCAGCGCCGGCTCCCCATTTGGCGTCGGCCTTGGCGCGGGCCTCGGCTTCGTCGCGTGCGATGACATAGTCGCCATCAGGACCATACCAGGCCGGGATCTGATGGCCCCACCAGAGCTGGCGCGAGACGCACCAGGGCTGGATGTTCTCCAGCCAGTCGAAAAAGGTCTTCTCCCAGTTTTGCGGCACGAAGCGGGTCTCGCCGCGACGCACGGCGTCGACGGCCTTGTCGGCGAGCGGGCGGACGTTGACATACCACTGGTCGGTCAGCCAAGGCTCGATCGGCACGCCAGAACGGTCGCCATGCGGCACCTGGTGCTTGTGCTTCTCGACCAGCACCAGACGACCGGCCGCCTCCATGTCCGCGACGATGCGCTTGCGCGCCTCGAAACGCTCCAGGTTGCGGTAGGCCTCAGGCACGGCATCGTTGAGATGGGCTTCGGCCGTGAAGATGTTGATCACCTCAAGGTCATGCCGGCGGCCGACCTCGAAGTCATTGAAGTCATGGGCCGGCGTGATCTTCACCGCGCCGGTACCCTTCTCCGGATCGGAATAGTCGTCGGCGACGATCGGAATCAGGCGGCCGACCAGCGGCAGCCTCACTCGTTTGCCAACCAGATGGGTGTAGCGCTCATCGGTGGGATGCACGGCCACCGCAGTATCGCCAAGCATGGTCTCGGGACGAGTGGTCGCCACCGTGATGGTCTCGCCCGTCTCGTTGCCGGCATCATCGACCACAGGATAGGCCAAATGCCACAGGTGCCCGTTGATCTCCTCCTGCACCACTTCGAGATCCGAAATGGCGGTAAGGAGTTTCGGATCCCAGTTGACGAGGCGCTTGTCCTTGTAGATGAGGCCTGCCTCGTTCATGCGCACGAAAATCTCGATGACGGCCTTGGAAAGCCCCTCATCCATGGTGAAGCGCTCGCGCGACCAGTCGCAGGAAGCGCCCAGGCGCTTCAACTGATTGATGATGGTACCGCCGGATTCTTCCTTCCACTTCCACACATAGTCGAGGAACTTCTCGCGGCCGATATCGCGCCGATGGATCTGGCGCTCCTGCAACTGGCGCTCCACCACCATTTGGGTGGCGATGCCGGCATGGTCGGTGCCAGGCTGCCAGAGCACATCCTTGCCGCGCATACGCTCGAAACGGCAGAGGATATCCTGCAGCGTGTTGTTGAGGGCATGGCCCATATGGAGCGAACCGGTGACGTTCGGCGGCGGGATCACGATCGAATAGGGCGCTGCGGTCTTGCGGTCTTCGCGGCCGGCACGAAAGGCACCCGCTTCTTCCCAGGCCGCCGACACGCGCGGCTCGACGCTGGCGGGATCAAAGGTGGTCTCGATCATGATGTTCTTTCAAGGCAATGCTGAGCGCGACCCGACAGGGCAGCGATATTCGCGTGGTTAGTGGCAGAAACATCGCCCGAAAGTCAATGAAACCGGTGGAGTGTGATCGCCATCGGCCTCCGCGTCCGTCGACGGACTATCGAGTGCTGTCAAGCACGATTGCAACGGCTGAACAGGCCACTTCGTCACAGCTTGATCTTGCAAAACGATACGGCATTGCCGTATGATACCTTAGATGCCGCCTGTTCCCACGCATTCCATTGTCGAGACCACCGCCTTTACCGGTCAAGCCCGGCGGCTTGAGGTCACGGCCGAAGAAATGGCGACTCTCTATGACACATATGCTGCCAACCCGTCCTATGGACAGATCGTTCGCGGTACAGGCGGCCTGCGGAAAGGAAGGATTTCGAAGTCAGACACGGGAAAGAGTGGCGGATATCGTGTCTTCAGCTTTTTTGCGGATGAACGCGACCCCGTATTTTTCCTCTGGATTATCGACAAATCCGAGGATGAGACACTGACTGATGCTCAGGAAAACGCCTTCAAGCGCCTGACATCGCAGTTAAAGAAGGAATTGCGAAATGAAGGACAATGATTTCAAGGGCATTCTAGCTGGGCTCGATGACGCAATTTCCTTCGTGCAGGGAGATGCATCGCGCGCTCGCGTGATCGCAGAGCTGGATGTGAAGGCGATCCGTGAGAGAACGCGCAAATCCCAGCCTCAGTTTGCCAAGGCATTCCATATCCCCATTGGAACGCTTAGGGACTGGGAGCAAGGACGGCGCGTGCCGGATGCTCCGGCGCGTGTGCTGCTGTCCCTCATCGACCGTGATCCTGAGACTGTCGAGAAACTCCTGACTGCTGCTTAGCGTTGCAAGGGTCGCGGATTTCGTGACGCGCTCCCTTTATGGAATTTGAGAAGACAGAAGGCCATTACTACGGCTCCTCATTTTGTGGCAGGTTCCAGTGGCGTGGTCCAGTCAGGCGAACATACCGGTCTGGAACCATTTCCACCATGACCTCCAGTGCTCTTGCGCTATCGTTGCTGAACTCAAGCTTCTGCGTTGAGTCTGCAAACGGGCCAAAAAGACGTTCCAAGTCTCACCCCTTGGCTTTCGACGCCTTCTCGGCCTTCTTGACCTCCCGGTAGCGTTTGGCCCAGCCAACGATTTCGACCTGGCGGCCGCGGGCGACCGCCAGGGCATCCTCCGCAACATTGCGCGTGATCACCGATCCGGCTCCGACATTGGCGTTGTCGCCTACCTTGACGGGTGCCACCAGCGCCGAGTTGGAGCCGATGAAGGCCCCTGCCCCGATATCGGTCTTGTGCTTGAGATAGCCGTCATAGTTGCAGGTGATGGTGCCGGCGCCGATATTGGCCTCGGCCCCGACACGGGCGTCGCCGATATAGCTGAGATGGCTGATCTTTGCGCCCTGCTCGACCTGGGCGGCCTTGATCTCCACGAAATTGCCGACCTTGACATCCCTGCCGAGATCCGCTCCCGGCCGCAGGCGTGCGAACGGCCCCACCGAGGCCCCGCCGGCCACCTTGGCGCCTTCGAGATGCGAGAAGGCATGGATCACCGCGCCGGATTCGATCTTCACGCCCGGCCCGAACCAGCAATTGGGCTCGACAATCACATCATTGCCGATCACGGTGTCATAGGAGAAGAACACTGTCTCCGGTGCGATCAGCGTCACTCCCTCCTTCATGGCGGCGGCACGCAGGCGGACCTGCATCATGGCCTCGGCGGCGGCGAGCTGGGCCCTGTCGTTGACGCCATGCACCTCCTCCTCCGCAATCGGACGAGCCACAGCCTTCAGGCCGCGCTGGTGCGCGATCTCGGCGGCGTCGGTGAGGTAATACTCCCCCTTGGCATTGGCATTGCCGATGGCGTCCAGCAGCGCAAGGCTGGTCTCGCCACGGAGCGCCATCAGTCCGCCATTGCAGAAGCCGATGGCCTTCTGGTCGGGCGTAGCGTCCTTCTCCTCGACGATCCGGGTCAGCGCACCATCCTCGACAATCAGGCGGCCATAGCCGGTGGGGTTGGCAGCGTGGAAGCCGAGCACGGCAACATTGGCACCGTCATCGAGAGCCGCCTTCAGGGTCTCGATCGACTGGGCACGCACCAACGGCGTATCGGCATAGAGCACGATGACGTCCTTGCCGCCCAGCAGGGCCTGACGCGCGGCCAGCACGGCATGTCCCGTGCCCTTGCGCTCGGCCTGGGTGAAGACCGTGCAGCCTGGAAAGTCCTTCTGCGCAACCGTGGCGACATCCTCGCGCCCGGGCCCGACCACCACGGCTGCATCGTCAATGCCGGCCTCCCGCACGCTCGCGAGGACATGCGCGAGCATGGGCCTGCCCGCGATGGCGTGCAGCACCTTTGGCAGCGATGACTTCATGCGGGTGCCCTCGCCGGCGGCGAGGATTACAGCGAGGGTTGGTCTGGCCATGGAATCATCCGGAAAAGTGCGACAGGTTGTCTTTAGAGCAATACGCGTTTTGCGATTCTTGCCGATTCCGTCAGATTGCAAAACGCTTTAGCCGTTATTGGGAAGGCGGGCCTGTCGCGCAAGCCTTCCCATCGGCGAAGACGAAACCTTACGACAAGAAAATGGAAAGTTCCTTGCTTCCATCATGAGGCCGTCACGATTCTTCGGCTGATGGAGGGTCAGCGGGTCCTCAGTCGGCATGGAAGCTGGCGGAACAATTGTGTCCAGCAGTTGTTGCCTGTCACCGTATCACCTATGGTGACCTGCGACCGCACCTCCTTCGAAGGGACCTCCCTGCCCTCTCACCCGCACTGCGCCTTTCAAAAGCGCGTTAAGAAGCCCATGAACAGACGCGACTTTTTGACATTTGCGACCATCGCCGCTGGCGCCCTGGCCTATCCCTGCCGCGCGATGGCCGCAATCGATGCGCCCGGCCTGAAGGAAGGCGAGGTGTTTTCCCGCGACAAGCTGCTGGATTACGCCAAGAACCTCGCCAAGAGCAGCTATCAGCCCCCGGATCCGACCCTGCCTTCCGCACTGCAGAACCTCGATTACGAGCAATATGTCTCGATCCGCTTCCGACCCGACCGGGCGATCTGGAGCACGGATCACCGCGGCTTCGTGATCGAGCCCCTGCATCGCGGCTTCATCTATGCCGCTCCAGTCGATCTTTTCACGGTCGAGGATGGCCGCGTGCTCGTGGTGCCCTACGAGCCGGATATGTTCGATTTCGGCAAGATCGCGCCGCCGGCCGCCGATTCGAAGCTCGGCTTCTCCGGCTTCCGTCTGAAATCGCCAATCGACGCCCCGGATCGTTTCGATGATTTTGCCATCTTCCAGGGTGCCAGCTATTTCCGCGCCATCGCCAAGAACCAGGTCTATGGCGCCGTGGCACGCGGCCTTGCCGTCAACACCGGCGAGGCGACGGGTGAGGAATTCCCCTTCTTCCGATCCTTCTGGATCGAACGCCCCGCGCAGGACGCTCAAGACCTGGTGGTCCATGCCTTGCTCGATTCGGAAGCGGCGACCGGCGCCTTCAAGCTGACGCTGCATCCGAACGACCCGACGACGATCGATGTCGAATGCACCATATATCCCCGCGTGAAGATCGACCATGTCGGCATCGCCCCGCTGAATTCCATGTATCTGTTCGGCACGAACGACCACAAGGGTGTCGATGACGTGCGCGTGGCCGTGCATGCCTCCTCCGGCCTCCAGATGCTGTCGGGCGGCGGCGAATGGATCTGGCGCCCGCTGCAGAATCCGGAAAATCTGCAGATTTCCGCTTTCGTCGACAAGGCCCCAAAGGGGTTCGGCCTGCTGCAGCGCGACCGCAATCCCGCCGATTTCGAGGACAGCCGCCATCGCTACGAGACACAGCCGAGCGTATGGGTCACCCCCAAAGGCGATTGGGGCGAAGGCTCGATCCAGCTGGTGGAAATACCCAGCGACGCCGAGATCCACGACAACATCATCACCTATTGGCGACCCAAGAACCCGCTGGAAATAGGGCAGGAATATCCCTTCAGCTACCGCACCACCTGGTGTTGGACGCCCCCGCAGCAGCCGCAGATGGCGCTCGCCCATGCGACCCGCGTCGGCGCCCTCGGCGAGAAACGCCGCCTTTTCGTAATCGATTTTCAAGGTGATCTTTTTTCGAACCCCGATAATCTCAACGGGGTAACGCCGGATATCACCGCCAATCCTGGCAAACTCAGCGATGTGAGTTTGACTCTCGACACGGACCGGCGCATCGGACGGCTGACCTTCGGGCTTGAACCGGGCAGCGAGACCTATTCGGAAATGCGTGCCGTCCTGATGAAGGATGGCAAGCCAGTGAGTGAGACGTGGCTTTATCGATGGACACCGTAGCGGATCAACCCGGCACAGACACACCGGCCCTCTCGCGGGAAAGGCCAGACCTCCGGCCTGCCATGCCCGAGGAGAATCAGCTGTCGATGCCGATCCAGTCGCTATCGAAGTGGTCTCGCGCCGAGGAACGTTCCTGGATCCACCCGGCGCTGCATCACGGCTCCTGGGCGATTCGACTATTCGTCTTCGGCGGCATGATCCTGCTAACGGCTTTTGGCGCCTGGGAAATGTACAAGGTGGTCGAGGTCGGCGGCGTCACCCTGCTCGAGTGGGCGTTGGTCTGCCTCTTCGTCCTGAACTTCTCCTGGATCGCGCTCGCCTTCACCGCGGCAATCGCAGGCTTCGTCTATCTCTTGTTCCATCGGCGCATCACGCAGCCCCTGCCTCCGCAGCTGGCAACCCGCACCGCGGTGCTGATGCCGATCTACAACGAAGCGCCGAGCCGCGTCTTCGCGGCAATGCAGGCGATCATTGAATCGGTGGAGCAGACCGGTCTCGGCAGGGCCTTCGAGTATTTCTTCGTCTCCGATACCACGGACCCCAATGTCTGGATCGCCGAGGAGCGCGCCTTCGTAGCCATGCGCGAGCGCCTCGGCCCCAATGTCGCCTTGTGGTACCGCCACCGCCAGCGCAACACCAATCGCAAGGCCGGCAATATCGCCGACTGGGTGACACGCTGGGGCGGTTCCTACGATCACATGCTGGTGCTGGATGCCGACAGCCTGATGACCGGCGGCGCCATCACGCAGCTTGCCGCCGCCATGGAGCGCGATCCCGATGCCGGCATCATCCAGACCCTGCCGCTGATCATCAACCGCAACACGCTGTTCGCCCGCATCCAGCAATTTGCGGCCCGGGTCTATGGTCCGGTGATCGCCGAGGGCCTGTCGCTCTGGATGGGGCATGACGGTAATTACTGGGGCCACAACGCCATCATTCGCACCAGGGCCTTCGCAGCCCATTGCGGTATGCCTGATCTCTCTGGCAAACCTCCCTTCGGTGGCCACATCCTTAGCCACGACTTCGTGGAAGCGGCCCTGATCCGCCGTGCCGGCTATGCCGTCTACATGCTCAACGACGTCACCGGCTCCTATGAGGAAAGTCCGCCATCGCTGATCGATCTCTCGGCCCGTGACCGGCGCTGGTGCCAGGGCAACCTCCAGCACGCCCGCGTGATGGGCGCCAAAGGCTTCCATCCCTGCACGCGCCAGCATTTCGCCAACGGCATCTTCTCCTATCTCGCCAGCCCCCTCTGGCTGCTGCAGTTGCTCGTCGGTCTGACCATCGCCCTGCAGGCGCATTTCATCCGCCGCGAATATTTCACCGACGAGTTTTCGCTGTTCCCGGCCTGGCCGGTGTTCAACGCCGAGCTCGCTCTGGCACTCTTCGGCGGCACCATGGGCATCCTGCTCGCACCCAAGTTCTTCGGCATCATCATCATGCTGCTGGACGGTCCCAACCGCAGGGCCAGTGGCGGCGCCATCCGCCTTGTGCTGTCTGGGCTCATCGAGATCTTCCTTTCGGCCCTTCTGGCACCGGTGATGATGCTGATCCAGTCGGGCTCGGTGTTCGAAATCCTCGTCGGCCGCGATTCCGGCTGGAAGCCGCAACGACGGGACGATGGCTCGATACCCTTCGGCGATATCGTCAAGCGGCACCGCTCGCACACGATCCTCGGCCTGTTCGCCGGCGTTGCCGCCTATATCATCTCGCCGTATCTGTTCACCTGGATGTCGCCGACCATCATCGGCCTGCTGCTCGCCATCCCGCTGTCGTGGGCTTCCGGCCAGCTCAGCATCGGCTTGTGGCTGCGCCGCCACGGCTTTCTGGCAACGCCCGAGGAAACCCATCCGCCCGAGGTGGCCACCCGCGCCAATATCCTTAGCGAGGAACTCGCCGCGGCGGGCGAGGATGACAGCGATGCCATCGAGGTCGTCTATCGCGACGCCGATTTCCGCGCCTTGCACGAGACCATGTTGCCGGCTTCGCCGATACGCGAGCGTGGCCGTTTCGAACAGGACCGCGTGATGGCGCAGGCCAAGATCGCCGAGGCCGCCTCGATCGAGGAAGCGGTGAAGTGGCTGAACCCAAAGGAGCGCTTCGTGGCATTGCACGATCGCGGGCTGATCGAAAGCCTGTCACGCCTGCACCAGCCGACCAAGGCGCAGGAACCCGCCTGAGCGTCCGGTCGATAGCCTTTCCTGCCTGGCAGAAACAACGGGTAACGCTGTACGGATGAGAAGGCCGGCCAGTCCGGCCTGGAATCAGGCTCCCACCCCCAGTGACTTCAGCTTGCGATGCAGTGCCGAGCGCTCCATGCCGACGAACTCGGCCGTGCGCGAAATGTTGCCGCCGAAGCGGTTGATCTGGGCGATCAGATATTCGCGCTCGAACAATTCACGGGCATCGCGCAATTGCAGGCCCATGAGTTGTTCGCCGCCCTGCCCGTTCGGCCGGGTGGGCATCAGCGCGCCGATCTCCGGCGGCAGCATCTCGGCCGTGATGGTGGCATCGGGTTCGCCGCCGACCAGGATCATCAGGCGCTCTATGTTGTTGCGCAGCTGGCGGACGTTGCCGGGCCATTCATGCGACTGCAGCACCGCCATGGCGTCCGGGCCCACCACCCGGCGCGGCAGGCCGGTCGCGGAAGCGATCTGGCCCTGGAAATAGTCGACCAGTTCGGGAATGTCCTCGCGGCGCTCGGACAGGCCGGGCACGCGGATCGGCACCACCGACAGGCGGTGCAGCAGGTCCTCGCGGAAGCGTCCGTCCGAGACTTCCTCGGTGAGGTCGCGCGAGGTCGAGGTGATGATGCGTACGTCGACATGCACCTTGGTTGCGCCGCCCACGCGGGTAAAGCTCTGGTCGATCAGGACGCGCAGGATCTTTCCCTGGGTTTCGCGCGGCAGGTCGGCAATCTCATCGAAAAACAGCGTGCCGCCATGCGCCTCTTCGAAGGCGCCGATCTTGCGCGTACGTCCTTCGCCGCCCTCGACGCCGAATAGCTCGGTTTCCATGGTCTCGGGCGTGATGGAGGCCGAGTTAAGCACCACGAAGGGGCCGTTCGCACGTGCGGAAGCCTGATGGATGCTGCGCGCCGTCAGTTCCTTGCCCGAGCCCGGCGGACCGGCGATCAGCACGCGGCTGTTGGTGGGCGCGGATTTCTCGATGATCTGACGCAGCTGGTTCATGGCCGAGGAGCGGCCAATCATCTTGGAGGAAGAACCTGAGATCTGGCGCAACTGCGTGACCTCACGGCGCAGGCGCCAGGTTTCGAGCGCCCGGTCGGCCACCAACACAAGACGGTCGGCCTTGAAGGGCTTCTCGATGAAGTCATAGGCGCCGATCTTGATGGCCGCGACCGCCGTCTCGATGTTGCCATGACCGGAGATCATCACCACGGGCACCTCCGGATGCTCCGCCTTCAGAACCTCGAGCAATTGCAGGCCGTCAAGGCGCGAGCCCTGCATCCAGATATCGAGGAAGATCAATTGCGGCCGGCGCTGGGCGATTGCCGCCATCGCATCATCGGAATCCTTGGCCGTACGGGCACCGTGACCTTCATCTTCGAGAATGCCGGCCACGAGTTCGCGGATATCGGCCTCATCGTCAACGATCAGAATATCGGTCGCCATTCTCTAGCCTCATATGGATAAGTTTCGGCAAGCCGACCAGGCTCGCCAGGACCTGTTTAAAAAACGCAAACGGATGGGATGAAAAGGAGTGCCACGGCGAGGGGGGCTCATTGCGCAGCCTCGCTCTTGGTATCCGGCTCGGCAGGGAACCACAGGCGCATCATGGCACCATGGCCGCCATCGGCGACAGACGGGGCGTCCAGGAGCTCGATGCCACCACCATGCTCCTCCATGATCTTGCCGACGATGGCAAGGCCGAGGCCCGTGCCCTTCTCGCGCGTGGTGACATAGGGTTCGAGCAGCTTCTGGCGGTTCTCCTTGGGCAGGCCGATGCCGTTGTCGATGACCTGGACCATGACATTCGGCCCGTTATGGATCACCGAGACACCCACTTGGCCCGGCGCCCTGTTGCCGTCGGGCATGCCGGCAATCGCCTCGGTGGCGTTCTTGACGATATTCGTCACTGCCTGGGAGAGCAGGCGCCGGTCAAAGCGGGCGATGACGGGTGTTGGCGGTGGATCATAGGTGAAGGTGATGTCGGGATAGCCGATGCGCATCATGAAGACGACCTGCTTCACCATCTCGCCGAAATCCTCGCTCTCGATCGAGGGCTTGGGCATGCGGGCGAAGGAGGAGAACTCGTCGACCATGCGCTTGATGTCGTCGACCTGGCGCACGATCGTGTCGGTGCACTGGTCGAAGACCTCGCGGTCCTCGACGATCACCTTGCCATATTTGCGGCGGATGCGTTCAGCCGAGAGCTGGATCGGCGTCAGCGGGTTCTTGATCTCGTGGGCGATACGGCGGGCGACGTCCGCCCAGGCCGAACTGCGCTGGGCCACCACGAGCTCGGTGATGTCATCGAGCGTCACCACATAGCCATGCTCGCGCATGGTCGATTGCTCGGAGGTGACGCGCACGGTGACATTGCGCTCGCGTCCTTCCCGATTGATGGTGATCTGGCCTTGCACCAGACGCGAACGGGTATGCAGCGCATCGGTAAGATAGGTAGACAGTTCCGGCATCAGTTCGGCAAGCGGCCGGCCCACGGGAGACTGGCGGGACTTGATCCATTGGCTCGCCAGCGGGTTCACGACGGTGATCTTGCCCTCGTCGTCGATGCCGATCACGCCGGTCGACACACCGGAGAGCACTGCCTCGATGAATCGGCGTCGGCTGTCGAGCAGATCATTGGCGCCAAGCAGGTCGTTGCGCTGGGTCTGGAGCGTATCGGTCATGTGGTTGAAGGTGTCACCAAGCTTGCCGAGATCGCCCGAGCCCGGCGTCACCGGCACATGCACCTTGAGGTTGCCGCCGGCGACCTGATCTGCGGCACTGATGAGACGGCGGATGGGCTCGACCAGGCGATTGGCGAAAGAAAGGCCGATCCAGATCGCCGCCAGCAGCATGTTCAGAGCGATGATGGCGTAGAGCAGCGCGAAATTGACCTGCGTAGGAAAGCGCGTCGCCTTCAGATCCTCGAAGCGGGCCGAATCCTCGCTCGTCTGGCGAATGTATTCGGCGATCTTGGGGTCGAAGGGTCTGATGATGAAGAGATAGCGGTCGTTATATGCCGACAGCTTCAGCACCTGGCCCATGATGTCGCGGGACCCGGGATCGATGCGAACGCTCGGCACCGTATCTGCGGTACTAAGGGCCGGATAAAGTTTGGGCGGCAGGGGGAAGGGTAGATTCCCGGGAATATAGGCCTGCTCGGTCACCTTGCCCTGATGGGTCACGATCACGGCGCTGGAAAGACCGTAATTGGCGGCCAAGACGTCCATGAGACGCTGAAATTGGTCACGATCGCTATAGAGAGAGGAATATTTATTGAGGTCGGCGGCCATGGAAAGACCGGCGTAGCGCAGTTGCTGAGCCTGCTCATCCTGATAGGAATTCGCAACAGCCACAGAGGTTTGGACGATGTTGCTCACGCGGGTCGAGAATAGATTGTCCAGGCCGCGGTCGAGCGAGATGATGGCAACCGTCGCCAGCAGCAACACCGGCACGGCGGAAACGACGGAGAAAAGCCCGATCACCCGCATGTGCAGCGCCGCACCCGCCTGGCCGCGGCGGCGGGCGACGATCAGGTTGCCGGCCTCCACCGCCAGCAGCACCAGCAGAGCCACGATGAAGGAGGCGTTGACGATGAAGAGAGCATCGATGGCGTTGCTGTAGGCAGCATCCGTCGTCGATTGCAGGGGCGCGGCATCGATCCCCAGCCAGTAGCGCAACTGGGACACGAGGTTCTTCAGCAGCGACGCGACCGGCTCGACGTCGACAAGCACGAAGAAGGTGCCGATTGCGGAGGCAACCGAGAGGATCACCAGGCCGAAACCGAGCAGGCCAAGCCGCCTGGCCGGCATGCCGGTGGTTTCGAGCACCGCTGTCTCAGCCTTGTCTACAATTGCCATGCCTGAAGCTGCTCCGCGCCTTTGCCTTCGAACGGGGCGCCATGAGCACACGCCTACCCCGCCTCCGCGTGCTGAGTTATTCCTGCAACACTGTTGCCAAATTGTAACAGAATCAAGGCGAGGCCTCGGAGAAAACCACGCAGCATCCCCCGCAAATGGCAATTGCAGGCGGGTTCGGGGTGATATTTCTGTGGATGGGAAAGGATTCGAAATCTGCCCTAAGGGCGGGAGGCTCGATCCGGCTAACGGATCGAGCGAATCACCTGGATGTCTAGATCGCGAATCTTCTTGCGCAACGTGTTGCGATTGACGCCAAGCAGTTCGGCCGCCTTGATCTGATTACCCCGCGTAGCCGCCAGCGCCGCGCCGATCAGCGGTTCCTCAATATCGCGCAGGATGCGGTGGTAGAGACCCGGCGGTGGCAGTTCCTCGCCGAACTTGCCGAAATAGCGAGTCATATGCCGCTCGACGGAGGCGGAAAGCGTTTCGTCGCTCGGATTTTCGGATTCGAGCGGCATCGTCTCCGACGTCGCCAGTTCCTGCTCGATGATGGCGGCGGTAAGTGTCTCCTGCGGATAGAGCGCAGAGAGGCGGCGCACCAGATTCTCAAGCTCGCGAACATTGCCGGGCCAGCGATGCCGCTTGAGGCGCTCCACCGCCGAAATGTCGAGGTGCTTGGGTGGCAGGCCCTCACGCTCCACCAGCTTGAAGAAGTGGCGGGCGAGATCCGGCACGTCCTCGGCGCGCTCGCGCAGCGGAGGCAGACGCAGCGGCACCACGTTGAGGCGGAAGAACAGGTCCTCGCGGAAGAGCCCCTGCTGGATCAGCACGCGCAGATCCTTGTTGGTGGCGGCGACAATGCGCACATCCGTCTTGATCGGCGTGCGTCCGCCGACCGTCGTATATTCGCCCTGCTGGAGCACCCGGAGCAGACGGGTCTGCGCCTCCATCGGCATGTCGCCGATCTCGTCGAGGAAGAGCGTGCCGCCCTCGGCCTGCTCGAAGCGGCCGACCGAGCGGGTGTTGGCACCGGTGAACGCGCCCTTCTCATGGCCGAACAGCTCGGATTCGATCAGGTCACGCGGGATCGCCGCCATGTTGATGGCGACGAAGGCCCCGCTGCGGCGCTTGCCGTAATCATGGAGGGCGCGGGCTACCAGTTCCTTGCCGGTGCCGGATTCGCCCGAAATCATCACCGTGAGGTCCGTCTGCATCAGGCGGGCGAGCACGCGGTAGATTTCCTGCATCGCCGCCGAGCGGCCGACCAGCGGCATGTTTTCGGCTTCGTCGCTGGAGCGCACCGCGGGTTTGCCCTTGGGCTCGCTGAGCGCGCGGCCGACGATGGCGATCAGTTCCTTGAGATCGAAGGGCTTGGGAAGATAGTCATAGGCGCCCTTCTCCGAGGCACGGATGGCCGTCATGAGGGTATTCTGGGCGCTCATCACCACGACGGGCAGCTCAGGCCTGAGCTTCTTGATGCGCGGCAGCATGTCGAAGGCGTTCTCGTCGGGCATCACCACGTCGGTGATGACGAGATCCCCTTCCCCCTGGCTCACCCAGCGCCAGAGCGTTGTGGCATTTCCGGTGGAGCGCACTTCGTAGCCGGCGCGGGACAGGGCCTGGTTGAGCACGGTCCGGATGGCTGCGTCGTCATCGGCTACGAGGATAGAGCCTGCCTGCATACTGGATATTCCTATGCGCTATGCGCTGCGGTCTGAGCGGTACATGGGGAGGAGGATACGGAAGACGGTACGCTTGTTCTGGCTCTCGCATTCGACGATGCCACCGTGGTCGCCGACGATCTTGGCTACCAGGGCAAGGCCAAGGCCGGTGCCGCTGGTCTTGGTGGTGACGAAGGGATCGAAGAGATAGGGCAGAAGGTCGGTCGCGACGCCCGGCCCGTTGTCCTTGATGCACACCTCGATCGGCAGGCTCACGCGGGAGGCCGAGCCCGGCACAGACAGTCGCACGCCAGGCTTGAAGCCCGTGGTGAGGATGATCTCGCCTTCAGGACTGCCGTCGATCGCCTCCGCGGCGTTCTTGACCAGGTTGAGGATGACCTGGATCAACTGGTCCTTGTTGGCGTGCACGGGCGGCAGCGAGGGGTCGTAGTCCTCGACGAACTTGATTTTCCGGGCAAAGCCGGACTGGGCCAGCTTCTTCACATGCTCCAGAACGACATGGATGTTCACGGGGCTGCGGGCAACCGGGCGCTCATCCGAGAAGACCTCCATGCGGTCGACGAGCTTGACGATACGGTCGGCCTCATCGCAGATCAGCTGGGTCAAGGCGCGATCGGTATCGTCGACCGACTGCTCCAGCAATTGCGCCGCGCCCCGGATGCCCGAAAGCGGGTTCTTGATTTCGTGCGCCAGCATGGCGGCGAGTGCCGTGACCGAACGGGCGGCGCCGCGATGTGTCAGCTGGCGATCCATCTTGTCGGCGATGGTGCGCTCCTGCAGCATGATCACCACGCCGCCGGAATTGTCCTGCATCGGCGCCACCTGAATATCCACTGGCCGCTCGCCGCCGAGCCGGGGCGAGCCGAGATCGACGCGATATTCGTTCACCGGCGCATTGCGCCCGCGCACCTGCTCGATCAGCGCCAGCAAGGGCGAACCGAAAGGCAGCAGGTCCTTGAGAAAGTTGCGGCGCATGACAGGCGCGCTGATGTCGAAGAAGGCTTCGGCCGCCATATTGGCGTCCACCACCCTGCCCTGCCCGTCCACGGAAATGATGGCGTGCGGCAAGGCGTTCAGGACAGCCTCATGATTGGGCAAATGTCTTGGCAAGGCCGTCATGCTGCGATCCGTTCGAGACTTGCATAAAAAGCGGAGAAGCAGGCCGTCACCTGCGACGGTTCCTCGCCGGTCAGGACCTTCTGGCGCAGACTGTTATCGCCGCCGCCGAAATAGTCCTCGGCAGCGTCCATGGCCGAGGCCAGGTGCTTGCGTGCATGGCGGATGCCCTGCCTGGCGCCATAAAGCGCCAGAAGCCCATCATAGTGTTCCAGCGCCAGTTCCTTCTGGAACTGCGCCGTGGGCACGGGCAATGCATGGCCCACCTTGAGCTCGCGTGCGACATGCCCCGGCAGCCAGGGCCTTCCCTGGGCGGCGCGCCCAACCATCACGGCATCGGCGCCGGACTGGCCAAGCATCGCCAGCGCGTCCGAAAGATTGCGGCAATCGCCATTGGCGACAACCGGGATCGACACGGCCTGCTTCACCGCGCGGATTGCGCGCCAATCGGCACTGCCCTTATAGAACTGCATGCGGGTGCGGCCATGCACCGTGATCATCGCCGCTCCGGCCTCCTCGGCCCGCCGGGCAAGCGAGGCGGCGTTAAGGCTGCCATGGTCCCAGCCAAGGCGCATCTTCACGGTCACTGGTACGTTCACGGCCGCGACCGTGGCATCGATCAGCTTCAAGGCGTGGTCGAGATCGCGCATCAGGGCGGAACCGGCCCAACCGCCCGTCACCCGCTTGGCGGGACAGCCCATATTGATGTCGATGACATCGGCGCCCGAGTCGACGGCCACGCGCGCGGCCTCGCCCATCCAGTGCGGCTCGCACCCGGCAAGCTGGACGACGTGCGGACCGTTCCCCGGCGCCTCGGCACGCAGGCGCGCCTCCTCGTCGCCAACAGCCAGCCTGTCGCTCGCCACCATTTCCGAAACCACGAGCCCTGCGCCGCAGCGATGGGCAATACGACGCAGTACGGCGTCCGTCACGCCGGACATGGGCGCGAGGATCACCTGATTGGCCAATTCTACCGCACCCAACCTTAGAGACGGCAGCGTCTCCCTTGCGTGCGGCGCGATCCTCTCACTGCCTACCATAAATGCAGGACTCCTTCATGCCTACAACTTAGCCAGTAGCCGCTCGCTCAGCAAGAGCAAAGCGCCTCGAAAACAAGCATGCCCGCAAAACGGGCAGTGCATAAGCGCCAGCGCCCGGCTCTCCGTCCTGCGAGGCGGGATTTGCAGATTTTGGAGCTTTGGAAAATGATGTCGTTACGCAAGGGCCTATAGCGAATCGCAAGGCATTGACGCTGGGAGTAACGCGCATGAAACGCCCTCTATATCAGGCTCTTATGGCCACTATCTGCAGTACTTTCCTCATTGGCGCCGCCCGGGCCGGCGACGCGTCAGGCACCTGGCTTCGGGACAATGGCGAATCGAAGGTCAAGATCGGCTCCTGCGGCGCGGCTCTCTGTGGTTCGGTGACATGGGTGAAGGAAGCGGCCAAGCAGGGCAGCGTCGGTAAACGCGTCTTCTATGACATGGTCCCAGACGGCGACAACAAATGGAAAGGCAAGGCCTTCAACCCCGACGATGGCAAGACCTATACGGGGACCATGACGCTCAACGGCGACAAGCTCACGACGGCCGGCTGCATGCTTGGTGGCCTGATCTGCCGCTCAGTGACCTGGGCGCGCCAATAGGAGCCGAAGTGGCGGTCTCCACCACCACACCGGCTCTTGCCGATGTGGTGAGGCCTTCTTCCCGGGATCGCAGGCATGCTTGCCTGCTCTTGGAAGCGACGGCGTTTAACGATGAGAAGAGCAGGCAAGGATGCCTGCGATCCCAGGAAGAGACTCAAAGTCCCAGCTTCGCCTTCAGGAGATCGTTCACCGCCTGCGGATTGGCCTTGCCGCCAGTCTGCTTCATGACCTGGCCGACAAACCAGCCAAGCATGGTGGGCTTGGCCTTGACCTGCTCCACCTTGTCCGGGTTCGCCGCAATCACAGCGTTGACAGCCGCCTCGATGGCGCCGGTATCCGTCACCTGCTTCATGCCGCGAGCCTCGACCACGGAGCGTGGATCACCGCCCTCGGTCCAGACGATCTCGAACAGGTCCTTGGCGATCTTGCCCGAAATTACATTCTCACCGATGAGATCGACAATGGCACCGAGCTGGCCGGCAGAGACCGGCGAAGACGAAATATCGAGGCCTTCCTTGTTGAGGCGGCCGAACAGCTCGTTGATCACCCAGTTGGCCGCGCTCTTGCCGTCGCGGCCTTTGGCGACCTCCTCGAAGAAATCGGCGGATTCGCGTTCGGCCGTAAGGACCCCGGCGTCATAGGACGAGAGGCCGTACTGGCTGACGAAGCGTGCCTTCTTCGGGTCGGGCAGCTCCGGCAGATGGCGGGCAAGTTCGTCGACATAGGCCTGGTCGAACTCGAGCGGCAGCAAATCGGGATCGGGGAAGTAGCGGTAGTCATGCGCCTCTTCCTTCGAGCGCATCGAGCGGGTCTCGCCCTTGTTGGGGTCGTACAGCCGTGTCTCCTGATCGATCGTTCCGCCATCCTCGATGATGCCGATCTGGCGACGGGCTTCGACATCGACAGCCTGGCCGATGAAGCGGATGGAGTTGACGTTCTTGATCTCGCAGCGCGTTCCCAGGGGATCACCGGGCTTGCGTACGGAGACGTTCACATCGGCGCGCAGATTGCCCTTGTCCATGTCGCCGTCGCAGGTGCCGAGATAGCGAAGGATGGTGCGCAGTTTCGTCACATAGGCGCGCGCCTCGTCGGCCGAACGCAGGTCCGGACGGGAAACGATCTCCATCAGCGCCACGCCCGAGCGATTGAGGTCGACCAGCGAGACGTCGCCCACATGCATGGACTTGCCGGCATCCTGCTCCAGATGCAGGCGCTCGATGCCCACATGCAGCGTCTCGCCGCTCTCGGGCACCTCGACGATGACGGTGCCTTCGCCCACGATCGGCTGCTTGTACTGCGAGATCTGGTAACCCTGCGGCAAGTCGGGGTAGAAATAGTTCTTGCGGTCGAACACCGATTTCAGGTTGACCTGTGCCTTGAGGCCGAGGCCGGTGCGGATCGCCTGGCGCACGCATTCCTCGTTGATGACGGGCAGCATGCCGGGCATGGCGGCATCGACGAGAGAGACATGGCTGTTGGGATCGCCGCCGAACTTGGTGGAGGCGCCCGAAAAAAGCTTGGCTTCCGAGGTGACCTGGGCATGGATTTCCATGCCCACGATCACTTCCCAATCGCCCGTGGCACCCTTGATCAGCTTCTTGGGGTCAAGCGTGGCGTGCATGGTATTTGTCCTGGCTAATAATCATAAGTTGTGCGTCGTCAGCATGCGAGGGTCTGAATATGCCCTTGTTCGCCGTAGGCCAAGAGGAGACGATCTCTGGTCACAAGGGTGTAGCCCTTCTCCCGCGCGGTCGCCGCGATGATCCGATCCGCGGGGTCGCGCGGCGGATCTCCGGGAAGGAAGGATGAGGCGATGAGGACCTCGGGCGCAAGCTCGGTAAGTCGCAGGCTGAGTTCGGAAAGCAAGGACTTGAACCAGACCTGCGGCGTTACCGTGAGAGCCAACCGTCCGCGTGACACGAGCATGCCAACCTCCCAGGCTGTCATCGGCGACACGTAGACGGCGTGGCCTTCCCCCGCCGCCTCGTCGAGCGCCTTGAGAGTTGCGTCGTTGATCGGCGCTCCCTCCGCTACCCAGATCGCAGCGCATGTATCGAGCAACAGTTTCACGGGCATCTCAGTTCTGTCCGCCCCAATCCGGATCCGCAGGCTCCGTTAAATCTGTTTCATCGATGACCCGAACCAGTCCCTTCATGGCTCCGAAAGGAAAGCCGTGCCTGCCGGAAGCCGGCGCCGGCTTGGGTGCGGGATTATGTTCCAGATCGCGCACGCGCCGGAATACCAGCCGGCGTCTTTCCAGATCGACTTGCTCGGAAGAGAATCCGGCCTGCAGCCAGACCTTCGTCATGACATTGTTCGAAGGATTGTTGCTCCACCAGGCGCGATGATGCGATGCGGTCGGGGGCAGATCTCCTTCAATGACCCGTTCGATTTCAGCAAAAGTCATCGGCACCTCGCGCGTTGCATGACCGCGCAGGTAGTCGCCGAGGGCGGCGTATTTTCCCATGGTCAAAACTCCTTGGGCGCTGACAAACACACACTTTGTAACAGTGTGTGTTTCTGGCTGCAACTCTCTCTTCGAAGGATGTCTTTCAAAGGCGCCGCGTTGTCTGGTCCGACGGTTGATTGGTGAGGGCCGCGAGGTGTTGGTCCTCGTAGTCGATGGTCCAGGACACCATGTTGCGCCAGATCACTTCGGCCAGTTCCGGCGGCACGCCTTGGGCCTCGGCCATCCGGCGGGCAGACGTCACCACTTCCTCGACACGCTCGGGAATATTGGCGGGCAGACCGTCCCGAGTCTTCACCTTGAGGACCCGTTGCACGACCTCGAGACGGGAAGCGAGGAGATGCACGAGCTTTTCGTCGATCGCGTCGATCTCCTTGCGCAGATCCGACAGTCGCTCCGTCGTATGCTCCGCCTCGGTCATGATCAGGCCCACCAGTTCTGCGGCTTGCCAAGCGAGCCTGCCGCCTGCTCGATGGCATGGCCGATCGTGAACAGCGTCTCCTCGTCGAAGGCGCGGCCGATGAGCTGCAGGCCGAGGGGCAGGCCCTCGTTCGACAGCCCGGCAGGCACGGCGATGCCCGGCAGGCCTGCCATGTTCACGGTGACGGTGAAGACGTCGTTGAGATACATCTCCACGGGATCGGCGCCGGCCTTCTCGCCGATGCCGAAAGCGGGGGACGGCGTGGCCGGCGTGAGGATGGCATCGACGCCGTCCGCATAAGCCAGCTCGAAGTCGCGCTTGATCAGCGTGCGGATCTTCTGGGCTCGGACATAATAGGCGTCGTAATAGCCGGCCGAGAGCACATAGGTGCCGATCAGGATGCGGCGCTTCACTTCGTCGCCGAAGCCTGCGGCGCGGGTGTTCTCGTAGAGCTCGGTGATCTCGCGCCCGGCGACACGCTCGCCATAGCGGACGCCGTCATAGCGGGCGAGGTTCGAGGAGCACTCCGCCGGAGCCACGATGTAATAGGCCGGCAGGGCATACTTCGTATGCGGCAGGCTGATCTCACGGATCTCGGCGCCGGCATCGCGCAGCCAGTCGATGCCCTTCTGCCAAAGCGCGTCGATCTCCGCCGACATGCCGTCGACGCGGTATTCCTTGGGAATGCCGATGACCTTGCCCTTTACCGACTTGCCGATCGCCGCCTCGTAATCCGGCACTGCGAGATCCATGGACGTGGTGTCCTTGGGATCGTGCCCCGCCATGGACTTCAGCATGATGGCGCAGTCGCGCACCGTCTGGGCAAAAGGCCCGGCCTGGTCGAGCGAGGAGGCGAAGGCGACGATTCCCCAGCGCGAGCAGCGGCCATAGGTCGGCTTGATGCCGGCGATGCCGGTGAAAGCGGCGGGCTGGCGGATCGAGCCGCCCGTGTCGGTGCCGGTGGCCCCCGGACAGAGGCGCGCGGCGACAGCGGCGGCCGAACCGCCGGAAGAACCGCCGGGCACCAGGAAGCCATTCGGCGCCGTGCCGGCGGCACGGGCGGCGGCCAGCTTTTCCTTGCCCTGCTCGGCGCTCCAGTTCGGCGGCAGCCACGGCGAGACGACAGGACCGAAGGCCGAGGTCTCGTTCGACGAACCCATGGCGAACTCGTCATTGTTGATCTTGCCGAGCATCACGGCACCGTCGCGCCAGAGCTGGCTCGTCACGGTCGACTCATAGGTCGGCACGAAGTTGTCGATAATGTGCGAGCAGGCGGTGGTGCGCACGCCTTCGGTGGCGAAGAGATCCTTGATGCCGAGCGGCACGCCTTCCAGCGGCCCGGCCTCGCCCTTCGCAAGCCTGGCGTCGGCCTTGGCCGCCATGGCAAGGGCCCGGTCCGGCGTCTCCAGCACATAGGCGTTGAGGCCGCGCGCCTTCTCGATGGAGTCGAGATATGCCTTGGTCGTCTCGGCGGAGGTGAAGGATTTCGCCTTCAGGCCATCGCGGATTTCAGCGAGAGTAAGATCGGTAATATGGCTCACAGGTAGGATCCTGAACAGGAAATCTGGGCAGCGGACCGGCACGTACACCGGCCAGGTCGCAAGGAGGTCGCTACGGCCCGAGCTTATTCGACGACCTTCGGTACGAGGAAGTAATTGTCCTCGCGCGCCGGGGCATTGGCGACGATCTTCGCAGCGATATTGCCATCGGTCACCACATCCTGGCGCTTCTTCATCACCATCGGGGTGACCGAGGTCATCGGCTCGATGCCGGTGACGTCGACCTCGTCCAGTTGCGCCACGAAGTCCAGGATGGCGTTGAGCTCACCCTGCAAATGCGGAACATCTTCTTCGGGGACGGCGATGCGCGCAAGACGCGCGATGCGCTTCACCGTGGCGGCATCGACAGACATGAAATCCTCGGATCGTGCACGAAAACGGAACGGCGCGGTCTATCACGCGCGCCTTTGCAGGCGCAACCCTTCGCTGGGAACCCCTGACGTCGCGCACCATGCTTAACGAAAGCGTCGACATGTCGATTTGTCATTCCGGCCGGAGCGCCGGAATCCATGAGCACGAACCTCGAGGGACGGTGTTGAAACCCCAAAGGACAGTGTTCATGGATTCCGGGTCTCCACTCACAAGCAAAAGCTTGTGAGGATAGGGTCGCCCGGAATGACGGTTCCGCAGGCCTGAAGATCAGCACACCAGATCACACCTCAACCGCTTCACCAGGCTTGGGCGTCAGCACCTTCGTCTTTGTGCCCGCAAGCCCCTCGACGAACACATCGGCATTGCTGGCCAGCCCGGGGAAGGTGGCATAGTGGCAGGGGATGGCGACGTCGAGGTTGAGATAGCGCTTAACGGCCAACGCCCCCACCTTCGGGCTCATGGTGTAGCGGTCGCCGATCGGCACCAGGCCGATCTTCGGCTCATGCAGTTCGGCGATCAACGCCATGTCGGAAAAGATATCGGTATCGCCGAGATGATAGAGCGCGGGCTGCCCCGGCGCTTTGAGGATGAGGCCGTTGGCATTGCCGACGGCGATGCTCATGCCATTGTCGATCAGGCTTGCGGAATGATCGGCCCGCACCATCGTCACGCTGAAGCCGCCGAGATCGATGGTGCCGCCGGTGTTCATCGGCTCGACCTTCTCCACGCCTTTGCTGGCGAGGAAGGTGACGAGATCGGCATTCGAGACGACGGTCGCTCCAGTTTCCTTCGCAAGCTCGATGGTATCGCCGACATGATCGCCATGACCATGGGTGATCAGGATATGGCTGACGCCGGCGCTGACGGCGGCGCGATTCCCGTTGAAGGAAGGATTGCCGCTCAAAAAGGGATCGAATAGTACGGCCTTGCCGTCGAACTCGACGCGAAAGGCTGCGTGACCGAGCCAGGTAATACGCATGATGCAATATCCTCAATGCAGGAAAGAGTTGAAACCGGACGGTCCCATCGCAAAACCATAACGCCCATAGGCGACAAAATGCTATCGGGATTCGGGATCACCTTTCGGTGGTAACGTTCTCATGGGATCCGGATCGACTTGATCGTTGACCTCTTCGACCTCGCCGAAAATCTGCCGCAGGAGCAGCGCCTGTTGGGGCTCGATCTCGGCACCAAGACCATCGGTCTTGCCCTTTCGGACGTCATGCTGACCATCGCGACGCCGCTCGAAACGATCAGGCGCACCAAGTTCACCGCGGATGCAGAGCAGCTCCTCGCCATTGCCGCAAAGCACCAGGTCGGCGGGCTGGTGCTGGGCTATCCGCTCAACATGGATGGCAGCAGGGGCCCACGCGCGCAGGCGTCCGAGAGCTTCGCGCGCAATCTGCAGCGCCTGAGCGACCTGCCCGTCGCCCTGTGGGATGAGCGCCTCTCCACCGCTGCCGTTACGCGCACCTTGCTTGAAGCCGACGCCTCGCGTCGCAGGCGGGCGGAAGTCGTCGACAAAATGGCGGCATCCTTCATCCTGCAAGGCGCACTCGATCGCCTGGGCTACGGGCGATAAGGCATTATGAAAACCATCAGCGAACCGGCGCGTCAGATCGACGTGATCCTCGAGACCGACGTGCTCGTGGTCGGCAGCGGCCCGGCGGGATTAGCGGCGGCGCTCGCCTCGGCGCGTGCCGGGGCCGAGACCACCCTGCTGGAGCGCAATGGCTGCTTCGGCGGCAATATCACGCAGGTCGGCGTCGAAGGGTTTGCCTGGTACCGGCACGAAAAGACCATCGACAGCGAGGGCATCGGCATCGAGTTCGAGCAGCGAGCCAAGGCGATGGGCGCAGCCCAGCCCGAGCCGCAGTCGCACAGCTACGCCCTCGACGCCGAACTCTTCAAATATGTCGCGGATGTTCTGGTGCAGGAAGCCGGTGTCAGGCCGATGCTGCATCGTCTCGTCGTCGGCACCATCGTCGAGGACGGCGTCATCAGGGGCGTCATCACCGAGAGCAAGGCCGGACGCGAGGCGATCCTCGCAAGACGCGTGGTCGATGCCACCGGCGACGCCGATATCGCCGAGCGGGCCGGAGCACCGACCTACAAGACGCCGCGCGAGGAGATGCAGGCGGCCTCGGTGATGTTTTCGATGTGCGGCGTCGACAAGCGCCGCTTCCTGGACGCCGTCAAGGCCGACCCGCAGACCTACAAGGATTGGGAAGGCGGCGAGTGGACCATCGAGACCACCGGCAAGGAAGACACCCTCTTCTCGCCCTTCCTGCGCAAGCCATTCAAGCAGGCGATGGCGGCCGGCGAGATCCCCGCCAATCTCACCACCATCGCCGGCACCTGGGGCGCCGTTTCGGATCAGGGCGATCTCACTTACCTCAACCTTGTGCACCTGCCCTCCTGCGATGGCACCGACCCCAATGATCTCACCGCCAACGAGATCGAAGGACGTCGCCAGGCCATCATGGCGGTCGAGGCGCTGCGCCACTACATGCCGGGCTGCGAAAAGGCCAAGCTCCGCAATTTCGGTATGACCATCGGCATTCGCGACACGCGCAAGATCGACGCCCATTACAACATGACCGGCACCGATGTGCGCGAGCAGGGACGCTTCGACGATTCGATCGGCATTTTCCCGGAATTCATCGACGGCTACGGTATCCTGATCCTGCCGACCACCGGACGCTACTTCCAGGTGCCCTATCGGGCCATGCTGCCGAAGAAAATCGGTAACCTCATCGTGGCCGGGCGCAGCATCGGCGGCGACAAGGTCTCGCATGCGGCGGTGCGCAACATGATGTGCTGCGCGGTTGACGGCCAGGGAGCCGGAGTTGCGGCGGCGGTCTCGTTGAAAAGCGGCCGCTCGTTCCACGACGTGGACATTGGCCTGGTCCAGCGCGAACTGCGCAGGCAAGGCGCCCGGATCGCCTGAATCCCCCTCTTCGTTCCGTCGCATCGTTGGATCGGGCGCGTCTGCGCCCGGTACGCATTTGCACGTGCCCAACCATAAAGTCTTGATGGAAATTCAGGTTATTGATTTCTCTTATATAAATTCAAATAAAGTAATAGAGCCATTTTATTTCCGTTCGTAAAAATATTTAGCCGACATAATGTTTGCCGACGTTTGAAGTAATATTATTGGATTCTTACAAAAGACGTATTGTGGATAGCACCTTGGTAGTATACGTTCTCTCCATGCTAGCAAAACCGAGATACAACCCATTTCCGCTTGTTTACGGAGCGCATTCACATGGCTATGACGCAAATCGGTAAGTTTACATTGCACAATGGCGGCGGTTTTGTTGCCAGAGGCGAAGTCGCGTATCTTGATGAAAACGGCGAGAAGCACCTTTCCGGCAATGCCGGAGATATTCTTCTTGGGCAAACCAAGGATGTTGACCCCGAGAAACTTGGTGTTCCGGATGGGACCATCATATCCCTCTACGTCTTTGTCGTGTGGGGTACGGATAACGAGGCGCGGCAATCCTTCATCTACAAGCAGGGAAGCTCCGTGACGGCGAATTATACGATCACCGGCACGACGTTGAGCAACACGCTCGGCTTGATCTCCGTGGGCTGATGCTTCTGTTCGGGGCGCTGCAGCGCATCGCCGCAGCGCCCCGGCTGTAGCCTGCAGGACTTGATTTTCGGGGAGATGGATTGTGAGCGATCAAGACAACGGCGGCGACGGCAATGAAAACCGCTGGACCAACTGGGCCGGAAACCTGACAAGCGTCCCGGATGAGATTGCCCATCCCACCAGCCTGGCGGATGTGCAGGCGCTGGTGAAACGGTCTGCCGGCACCACCATGCGCACGATAGGCACGGGACATTCCTTCAGCCCCCTGATCGTCAACAACGGCGAAACCCTGGTCGAGATGTCGCATTACGCCGATGGCCCGCGAAAGGCCTGGCGCTGGCAGAACAAGGGGATCGATCTGGTCTCGTTCTTGCCGTCGGCGCCCTGGGCGGATGTTCGCGATGCGCTCACCGCGCCGGACCCCTCGCTGCCTCAGATGTATTTGTCATCGACCGGGGCTCTGGCCTCGATCAATGCCACGGGTTTCGTGGCTGCCGGATGCCACGGCACCGGCTGGAGCCAGCAGACCGTGTCCGACTTTGTTTACGCGGTGGAGTTCGTTGCCGCCGACGGCCAGTTGCATGTCTTCTCCGAGGAAACCACGCCCAACGAAATGCCGTCCGTGCGTGTCAATCTCGGCACGCTCGGCATCATCACCAAACTGACGCTCCGGGTCGAGCCGCTCTACAATCTGCATGACGAGGAAATCGTCACTGCGACCGAGAGCGTGATGGGTCCGAATCCGGATGGGACAGGCGGCGAGATCAGGCCGGAGAACCTGCACAAGCTGGTGACCGAGAACGAGTATGTGGAGCTCTTCTGGTTCCCGGGCAGCGGCTACAACAACGGGCAGATCTGGATCAAGAAATTCAATCGAACCCAGGACGAGCCCCGCGACATCCCTCTGCGGCCGGATGGCTGGATCGACAAGATGGCGACCTCCGTGATGGAGTGGACCTCCACCCATCCCTTGTTCTGGTCACCGATCCTGTCCCTGGCCTGGAACACCATCCACGACAGGGCGAAAGCCATCGAAGCCAAGGGGGGCTTCGTTGCTCCTGCCCCGCGCGTGATGTTCTATGCCGACCAGGCCTTCCCGATCCTCGATCTCGAAGTTGCCATTCCCATCCCGAGCACGGGGCCGGGAACCTGGGATGTCGGCAATATCGTGCGTGCCTGGTACGCGGCCCTCAACTATGCCTACAAGTTCCAGGGCGCCTTTCCGCTCACGACCTGCCTGCACGCCCGCTTCACCAAGACGAGCCAGTCCTTGTTGTCCCCGGCCTATTCGACCGCCACGGAAGACCGGATCTGCTGGATGGAAATCTTGAGCGCCTATCCCAAGTCGGAGCCCGATGCCGGCAAGCGGGCGGCTGCCATGGCGCCCCACCTCGCCATGATCAACGCCGTCATGCCGGACTGGATCGGCACGAGGCACGGCCGCCCGCATTGGGCCAAGAACTGGCAATACATCACGCCGCATGTGAACGTGAAATCGCTCTATCCGAGTCAAAACCTGCAGACTTTCAACACTCTGCGGCGGCAGCTCGATCCCAATGGCATGTTCCTCAATCCATTCCTCACCCAGCAGGGGCTTTTCACCTGAGGAGTGGCCAGGCGGATTTGAGATAGGCCTCGAGGGTGGCGACAAGCGCGGCGGGCAGCTCGATGGCCCTATCGGACGCCGCGCTCCGGCCGGGAATGTGAACACCGTTGCGGCGGTCACCAGGATTGTTGGCAAGATCTTTCGACTGCGCTTTGATATTCTTGCCGCTCCCCGTAATCTCCAACTCAACTTGGCCGCTCATCGGCAATTTTCAGAGCTTTTCTCAGTATTGCCGGCAGGTAGTGACCTCGCAGGCGCTCAAATGGAACGCCGCGAGAAGCCACGGGCGCGTCAATCACGCGCCGCACCGATGGAGGCAAAGAAGTCCTCCGGCCCATCGAGTTCCACCAGCTTCTTCTTTTCGATGAGCCAGAACCGGTTTGCCACGGCCCTCACGAAGCTGCGATCATGCGAGACCAGCAGGCAACTGGCGCGCGGATCCAGAAGCTCGCCTTCCAGAGCCTCCTGCCCTTCGATATCGAGATGGTTGGTCGGTTCGTCGAGCAGATAGAAATTCGGTTCGGCAAGCCGCAGCAAGAGCAGACCCAACCGAGCCTTCTGTCCGCCTGAGAGCCGACCGATCGGCCGGCTCTGCTTTTCGATGGCAATGCCAGCGCCCGCGAGCAAGGAGCGCGCACGCTGATCTCCGACATCGAACCGGTGGACGATCGCGTGCATCGGCGTCTCTTCATCGACAAGATCGGCCAACGCCTGATCGCCATAGCCCAGGACGAGGGCAGGCGTTGCCTTCATGCCGCCTTGCGTAGTTTCCGGATTCTCGATGGCATTGCGCAGCATCGTCATGAGCCGGGTCTTGCCGGCGCCATTCTGCCCAAGCACTACGATGCGATCGCCCTGGCGGATGAAGCGTTTGCCGGTTCTGAACAGCAAGGTTCCGTCAGGCGTTTCGACGGCGGCGTCATCAAGTGTCACCAGTACCTTTGCATGTGTGCCTTGATTGGCGAGCTTGATCGCGCCTGCCGACCGTTCGAAATGTGCGGGTCTGGCCGCCTCCTCTAGCTTCTCCGCCCTCTCCTTCAACTGCTTGGTCTTCACGACGAGAAGGTCGCTGCCGGAATTGATGCCGATATTGTTGAGCTTGGCGGCCTGTTTTCGCAGTTGCTGGGCCACTTTGATGTCGCGCTCATAGCGGCGCCCGTCCGCGGCATCCGCCTCGTCCAGGGCTGCCCGTGCTCTTGTGTAGGGCAACGCGAAGGTCTGCGACTGCTCCGGCCGCAGGAACAGCGTCCGGTTGGTCGTCGCATCGAGGAAGGCGCGGTCGTGGCTCGAGATGATGACCGGCATGTCGCTTGGCAGCGCGTTGAGCCATTCCTCAAGTTGGCCGATCTTCGCAAGGTCGAGGTGGTTGGTCGGCTCATCGAGCAGAAGCACGTCCGGCTCCTTCACGCAGATACGGGCCAGCATCGCAAGTCGTTGCCAGCCTCCGCTGAGATGTTTCAAGGTCCTTTCCCGCATCGCTTCCGGCACTTGCAGCGAGTCCAGCGTCACATCCACCCGCCAGCTTTCGCTTGGACGTTCCTCCGCAGGCAACGCTTCAACGATCGTCTGGTAGAATGGCGTGTCGAGAAGGGCCGCGGGTACGTCCTGCTCGACATAGCCGATAGTCAGGCCGCGCGACTTGATGATGTCGCCAGCGTTCGCCTCCATGCGACCGACGATGCAGCGCAGCAGCGTGGATTTGCCGCGCCCGTTGGCAGCGACGAGGCCGATGCGGTCGCCGGCATTGACGGCAAGGTTCAGTTTGGAAAAAAGCGGAGCGCTCAGCGTCACGCCGAGATTGCGGATGTTAACAAGGCTCATGATCGTTCTCTGGTCTTGCCGAGCGATCACGCTATCCGGGGCATACAGCCATCGTCGGATGCGCGAATATCAAACTCGGCGTTGATGATAAACGCTGGCACCTCAGTTGAGGTGCTGAGTTGCCACGAAGGGCAGACCAGGAAGAGTGTTCGAGAACGTCTTCGGTCAGCCCTGCAAACGCATCTGCAGGGCATTGACTGGGCCACGCTGGCGATGGTGCTGGAAGTAGACGATCACGCGCAACCCTCCTTTCTCGATATGAATCGCAGCAGAAATAACATCGCTTGCGGGACGAGACAAGAAAGGTCCATGGGCATTTGCCGCCTGCTGGCGGACGCAAGGGTGGAAAAGCCGCGACACGCGATCTCAATCCTTGCTGCCGCCGCCGACACAGCCTATGAACTCGGCTTTGATGACCAAGCCAGCAGCCACCTATCCGCATCGCCACCTCCTCGGCATAGAAGGTCTTGGGGAGAGCGACATTCTCAGCCTGCTCGATGAGGCTGACGACCACATCGCCTTCAACCGGCAGATCGAAAAAAAGTCGTCCGCCTTGCGCGGGCGAACTCAGATCAACCTCTTCTTCGAGCCGTCCACCCGCACGCAGTCCTCCTTCGAACTCGCGGGCAAGCGCTTGGGCGCCGATGTGATGAACATGTCGGTGGGCTCCTCATCGGTGAAGAAAGGTGAGACGCTGATCGACACGGCGATCACCCTCAACGCCATGCGGCCCGATGTGATCGTGGTGCGCCACAACCAGGCCGGCGCCGTGCATTTGCTCGCCCGCAAGGTCGATTGCGCGGTGGTGAATGCGGGTGACGGCGCACATGAGCATCCGACGCAGGCCCTGCTCGACGCCCTCACCATCCGCCGCCACAAGAGCCGCATCGCCGGGTTGACCGTGGCGATCTGCGGCGACATCCTGCATTCGCGCGTCGCCCGCTCCAACATCCTGCTGCTCGGCACGCTGGGCGCCCGCGTACGCCTGATCGCACCCTCGACCCTGCTGCCGGCGGAGATCGAGCGCTTCGGCGTGGAGGTCTACAGGGATATCAGGCAGGGCATCAAGGACGCCGACATTGTGATGATGCTGCGCCTCCAGCGTGAGCGCATGGCCGGCGCCTTCATCCCCTCGACGAAGGAATATTTCCGTTATTTCGGCCTCGACGAGGAGAAGCTGAAATATGCCAAGCCCGATGCTCTGGTGATGCATCCCGGACCGATGAACCGCGGCGTCGAGATCGACACGGCCGTCGCCGATGGCGCCCAGTCGCTGATCCGCGAGCAGGTGGAAGCCGGTGTCGCGGTGCGCATGGCGGTGCTCGAAGCGCTCGCCCGCAACCTGCCCAATGTTTGAGGGAACAAAGATGAGTACCCGTTCCCTCCTCCTTACCAATGCCCTGCTGACTGATCCGGCCGCCGGTACGCAAATGCGCGGCGCCCTGCTGATCGCGGACGGCATCATCGCCGATCTCGGCCCCGGCCTGACGAAGGACAAGGTGGGCTCCGATGTCGAGATCCTCGACTGCGGCGGCGAGGTTCTGGCTCCCGGCCTGATCGACATGCGCGCCGTCACCGGCGAGCCCGGCGCCGAGCATCGCGAGACGCTGGCCACCGCGTCTCAGGCTGCGGCGGCGGGCGGCGTCACCACGGTTGTCTGCACGCCCGAGACCCATCCGCCGATCGACGATCCCGCCATCGTCGACTTCGTGTTGCGCCGGGCGCGCGATACCTCGATCGTCCATATCCACGCCATGGCCGCCCTTACGAAGGGCCTGGCTGGCCAGGAAATGACCGAGATCGGCCTGCTCGGTGAAGCCGGTGCCCTCGCCTTCACGGACGGCGCGCGCAGCGTGATGAATGCGCGTGTCCTGCGCCGCACCCTTACCTATGCCCGGGACTTCGATGCCCTGGTCGTTCATCACACCCAGGACGCTGACCTCGCCGGCGACGGCGTGATGAATGAGGGGGAGTTTGCCAGCCGCCTCGGCCTGCCCGGCATCCCCGCCGAGGCCGAAGCCATGCTGCTGGAGCGAGACATGCGCCTCGTCGCCCTGACCGGCGCCCGCTATCACGCCGCCACGGTGACCTGCCGCGCCTCGCTCGATGTGCTGCGCAGGGCCAAATCAAGCGGGCTCAAGGTCACCGCCTCCACCTCGATCAACCATGTCACGCTGAACGAGAACGACATCGGCGCCTTCCGCACCTTCTGCAAGGTGTCCCCGCCGCTGCGCCATGAGGACGACCGCATCGCCCTGGTCCAGGCGGTCAAGGACGGCTTGGTCGATGCCATCGTTTCCGATCACAACCCGCAGGACGTCGAGACCAAGCGCCAACCCTTCGCCGAATGCGCCGATGGGGCCATCGGGCTGGAGACCATGCTCCCGGCCGGTCTGCGGCTGGTCCATGACGGTTCGCTCGACCTGCTGACCTTGCTGCGGGCGCTCTCGACCCACCCGGCCGAAATCCTGCGCCTGCCCGGCGGTACTCTCACCAAGGGCGCGCCGGCGGATCTCGTGGTTTTCGATCCCGATACGCCTTTTGTGCTAGATGCTGCGAAGCTGAAGTCGCGCTGCAAGAACTCGCCGTTCGACGGCGCACGCCTTCAGGGGCAGGTTTCGCGCACCTTCGTTGCCGGCAGACTCGTCTACCAGATCTGATATAGAGACAGCCATCCGGATCATCGAAGCAGAGCAGGCCCATGACCGACGGACAGTTCCTTGCCTCGCCGCTTGCCCTGATCGCCGCCGCGGTCCTGGGCTACCTGCTCGGCTCCATTCCCTTCGGCTTGGTGCTGACACGCGCCGCGGGTCTCGGCGACATCCGCGCCATCGGGTCCGGCAATATCGGCACCACCAATGTGCTGCGCACCGGTCGCAAGGATCTGGCGGCGGCGACGCTGCTGCTCGATGCAATCAAGGGCACGATCGCCGTGCTGGTCGCTCGTTATCTCTGGGGCATGGAAGCGGCAATCATCGCCGGCCTCTTCGCCTTTATCGGTCACATCTTCCCGGTCTGGCTGAAGTTCAAGGGTGGCAAGGGCGTCGCCACCTATCTCGGCCTCCTCGCCGCCTTCGCCTGGCCCGTGGCGATCGTCTTCGCCCTCGTATGGATGGCCGTCGCCTTCACCACACGCTATTCCTCGGCTTCGGCGCTGACTGCGAGCCTGGTCAGCCCGATCGCACTGCTGCTGCTCGGATATCCCCGCGAAGCCATCCTCTTCGCCCTCCTTTCCCTGGCGCTCTGGTATATGCACCGTGCCAATATCGGCCGGTTGCTCGACGGCACGGAAAGCAAGATCGGGAAGAAGGCGTGAGAGCTTCGCAGCGTCGCGTCCTCACCGATGGCGAGCGGCTGGACTGCCTGCGCCTGATCCGCTGCGAAGGCATCGGTCCGATCAGCTTCAAAGGCCTGGTTGACAGCCATGGCAGCGCAGGCGCCGTCATCGAGGCGCTGCCGGACATCATCAGGCGCAGCGGCCGCTCCCTGCGTCTGCCATCGGAGGCGAGCCTTCAGCGCGAACTCGCCGCAATGGAAAAGCTGGGTGCGCGCTTCATCGCGATCGGCGAACCCGAATATCCCGAGGCACTGGCCTCGATCGATTCGGCCCCGCCGCTCATCGCCGTAAGAGGCTCGCTCGCGGTGTTGTCCAAGCCCATGGTCGCCATCATCGGCGCCCGCAATGCCTCCGCCGTCGGCCAGAGCGTCGCGGCGGAAATGGCAGCCAATCTCGCCAATGCCGGCTACGCCGTGGTCTCCGGCCTCGCCCGTGGCATCGACAAGGCCGCTCATGAGGCGACCTTGCGCAGCGGCACGGTGGCCGTCGTCGCCGGCGGATTAGGCAAAATCTATCCGCCGGAACATGAGAGCCTGGTGCAGGATCTCATCGGCACGGGCTGCGTTATAACGGAGGCGCCCTTCGATTGGGTGGCCACTGCCCGCGATTTTCCCAAGCGCAACCGCATCGTCTCGGGCCTGGCGCTGGGCGTCGTCATCATCGAGGCGGCCATGAAGTCGGGCTCTCTGATCACCGCCCGGCTTGCTCTCGAACAGGGGCGGGAATTGATGGCCGTGCCCGGCTCGCCGCGCGATCCCCGGCATGATGGCTGCAACAAGCTTATTCGCGAATGCGCCACGCTGGTGCGGCATGCTGGGGATGTTCTCGAAGTCATTGCGCCTTTGGTGGAACAGCGATCGCTGCCAGTGCCGAGTTCAAGGCAAGCCCAGCCTCGTTTCGATTTCGATGCCCTGGATGGACCACCCGCCCCGCGCACCCAACCGATTCTTTCGGGCGACGCCGATCAGGATCGCTTGGTTGGCCTGCTCGGCCCTTCGCCCGTTGCTATGGATGATCTCGTACGCGCTTCCGGTCTCGAACCTCGCCGCGTCCAACTTATCCTGCTCGACCTGGATCTTGCGGGACGGATCGAAAGACACGGCAACGGTATGGTTTCGTTGTTATAATCATGTTGGTAGAATTGACTTGGGGGAGGCTTTTGCCCATCTTGCCGCCTCATTGATGACGACAGCGTCATCTTGTCCGATGAATGTGCCGGATTGCAATTTTCGGATTTATCCTTATTTGGCAGCGTGTCGCTCGCCCTTTTAAGGCGCCAGGGCGACCTGCCCGATTTCATGCCTTGCCCCGACAGGCCTCGCCAAGGGTCCGTTTAAGCTAAGGATTGCTTCGTTTTCGTATTGTGAACGGCCCGCCCATGCCTGTTGTCATCGTTGAGTCGCCCGCCAAGGCACAGACGATCAATAAATATCTCGGTTCCGGCTATCAGGTGATCGCCTCCTATGGCCATGTCCGCGATCTGCCGGCCAAGGATGGCTCCGTGGAGCCGGATGCCGATTTTGCCATGATCTGGGAGAATGACGCCAAGGCGGGCAAGCGTCTCACCGATATCGCCAATGCCGTGAGGGCCAGCGACAAGCTCATCCTGGCAACCGACCCCGATCGCGAGGGGGAGGCGATCTCGTGGCATGTCCTGGAGATTCTGCGCCAGAAGCGAGCCCTGAAGGACATTCCCGTCGAACGCGTCACCTTCAACGCCATCACCAAGGATGCCGTCCAGAAGGCGATGAAAGCGCCGCGCGACATCGACGAAGGGCTCGTGGATGCCTATCTCGCCCGTCGCGCCCTCGACTATCTCGTCGGCTTCCGCCTCTCGCCGGTGCTGTGGCGCAAGCTACCGGGTGCTCGTTCGGCAGGCCGGGTCCAGTCCGTCGCTCTGCGTCTGGTCTGCGACCGAGAGCTGGAGATCGAGCGTTTCGTGGCGCGGGAATACTGGTCGCTGGTCGCCACGCTCGCCACGCCGCGCGGCGACATCTTCGAGGCACGCCTCGTCGGCGCCGACGGCAAGAAGATCCAGCGCCTCGATGTCGGTACCGAGAAGGAGGCGCTCGCCTTCCGCGCAGCGCTCGACCAGGGCCGTTACGTGGTTGCCAGCGTCGAGGCCAAGCCCGCTCGCCGCAATCCCTTTCCGCCCTTCACGACCTCCACCCTGCAGCAGGAAGCCAGCCGCAAGCTCGGCCTGTCTCCCAACCGCACCATGCAGATCGCCCAGCGTCTGTATGAAGGAGTCAATCTCAATGGCGAGCAGGTGGGCCTGATCACCTATATGCGAACGGATGGTGTCGACATGGCGCCCGAGGCGATCGCCGCCGTGCGCAACATGATCGGCAAGAGCTACGCGCCGCCCTATCTGCCAGAAACGCCTCGCAAATACACGACCAAGGCCAAGAATGCCCAGGAAGCCCATGAGGCCATCCGCCCGACCGATCCCTTCCGCCTGCCCAAGGATGTGGCGAGGTTCCTCGATAGCGAGCAGGCGCGGCTCTATGAGCTGATCTGGAAGCGTACCATCGCCAGCCAGATGGCGCAGGCGGAACTCGAACGCACCACGGTCGACATCCTGGTCGAAGCAGGCGGGCGCAAGCTCGATCTGCGCGCCACAGGCCAGGTGGTGAAATTCGACGGCTTCCTGACGCTCTACAACGAGGACCGGGACGACGACGGCGATGACGAGGATGGCAAGCGCCTGCCGGTCATGTCTTCTGGCGAGAATCTCGAAAAGAAGTCGATCGCCGCGACCCAGCACTTCACCGAGCCGCCGCCGCGCTACAGCGAGGCGACGCTGATCAAGCGCATGGAAGAGCTCGGCATCGGCCGCCCCTCGACCTATGCCGCGACGCTCGCCACGCTGCGAGACCGCGACTATGTCTCCATCGACAAGAAACGCCTCAAGGCCGAGGACAAGGGCCGGCTCGTCACCGCCTTTCTCGAGAGCTTCTTTGCGCGCTATGTCGAATATGATTTCACGGCGGCACTGGAAGAGCAGCTCGACCGCATTTCCAACCATGAGCTCGACTGGAAGGAAGTCCTGCGTGACTTCTGGAAGGATTTCTCGGCCGCCATCGATGGCACCAAGGAATTGCGCACCACGCAGGTGCTCGATGCGCTGAACGACCTCCTCGGCCCGCACATCTACCCAGACCGTGGCGATGGCTCCAATCCGCGCCAATGCCAAGTCTGCGGCACAGGTACGTTGTCGCTCAAACTGGGCAAATTTGGTGCCTTCATCGGCTGCTCCAATTATCCCGAATGCCGCTATACGCGCCAGCTTTCCGCCAGTGGCGAGCAGGCCAGCGAAGGCGAAAACGGCAATGGCGGCGAGCCCGGCGCCAAGAAGCTGGGCGCCGATCCGGATACGGGCCTTGACGTCACCCTGCGCGATGGCCGCTTCGGTCCCTATGTCCAGCTCGGCGAGGGCGACAAGCCCAAGCGCACCAGCCTGCCCAAGGGCATGAACCCTGCCGGCATCGACCTCGAACGGGCGCTCGCCTTGCTGGCGCTGCCGAGGGAGGTCGCTATCCATCCCGAGAGCGGCAAACCCATCCTGGTCGGCATCGGCCGCTACGGTCCGTATGTCCAGCATGAGCGGACCTACGCCAATCTCGACAAGGACGATGACGTGCTCTCGATCGGCGCCAACCGCGCAATCGACCTCATTCATACCAAGGAGAGCGGCGGTGCCGGCCGACGCTTCGGCGCGGCAGCCGCCGCGGGCCGGGCGCTGGGAGATTTCCCCGGCGGCGGCAAGGTGGAGGTGCGCCCCGGCCGCTACGGTGCCTATGTCACCAACGGCAAAGTCAACGCGACCTTGCCCAAGGGTGTCGAGGCGGATGCCGTGACGCTGGAACAGGCGATCGAGCTTATCGCCGCCAAGGGTGGTAAGGCAGCCCCGGCGAAGAAGGCCGCGACGGCGAAAAAACCGGCAACCGCCAAGGCGCCGGCTTCGAAGAAGACCGCCGGCAGCAAGAAGGCCCCGTCAGCCAAGGCAAAAACGATCATCGACTCCGACGAAGTGCCTTTCGACAAGGATTGAGGCCATGGCGTTTTGCGATTTGACGGCATCGGCAAGAACCGCAAAGACGCGTTGAAACAAGGAGTTAGAGCAATGCGCGTTTGCGTGTAAACGCGCTTTGCTCTGGGAGCGCGGACGTCTCGTCCGCTCTTGAACCACAGAGCTCTCGAAATGGAGCGCATCCGTTTTCGGCTGTGATACCAGATCGCGACCATCCTTTCTGGGAATTGGCGTGGTTCAAGAGCGGACGAGACGTCCGCGCTCCCAGCCTCACCACCGCCCGTGCCGTTTGTTCCAGGCAAACAGCACATCGGCAAAGCGGTCATAGGCAAAGCGCGTCAGCTGCAGCATCCCGGCCGCCCCGAGGATCGAGGCGATCCATCCCTGCCCCCGCGTGCGCCGCCAGATCTCCAGCGCAACGTCGGCCCCCACCAGCAGCCGACCGCTCTCATCCGTTGCATGCAGCCGCCGCCGGATGTCATCGAGGCTGGCGCCGAATCGGGCCAGCGCATCGGGCTGCAGGTTGATGTCGAGAAATTCGATGCGGCCAGCCTTGACCGCATCCAGCAGTTTGCTGCGCTGGTGCCGGATGCCGGCATCACAGACGGGGCATTTGGTGTTGTACCAGACCGTCAAGGGTTTAACGGTTCCCCGCGCCTCGTTGTCCGCCATCCCACTTCTTCCTCAACCTCTGCGCAGGATAGCACCCCTCACTTATGTTGCAGTGCAACATTGGCATTGACAACATGTCGCAGCACAACTATATGAGCTGCGTCCGGCCCGATTGGGCCGCTTTTGCAATCCGGACCGTGCCAGCCAATTGCCATTAGAAGCTAGACTGTCTGTCCCGGGGCACTTCGATGTTCTTTGCTCTCCTGCCCTTTGCCTAACCCTGGCTCTGCCGCGCTGAGAGGTCCCCTAAGCGTTTTGCAATTTGGCGGAATCGCCACGAATCGCAGAGACGCCTCGATACAAAAAGCGAGAGCGAAGCAGCCTTCCTGCTGCCACGCGCTTTGCTTTGGGGATCGCCGCGCAGATCATCCTCGACAGATATCATCGCCAATTCAGCTGCCGCGCAAAAACGCGTGTGCCTCTCTTTGGCTTCGACAAATACCCTGCGCGTTGGTCTATGATGCCGGCTTTCAAGTCCCGGCTCCCAACGCCAACCCGGAATTCTTTCTGTGGCTCGTAATTATAAATCTACCCAAGCGCTGGAGCCCTCTCTTCCCAGCCGCGAGGATATCCTCGCGTTCATCGCCCGGTCCCGCGGCCGTGTCGGCAAGCGAGAGATCGCCCGTGAATTCGGGCTTAGTGGCGCCGACAAGATCGCGCTCAAGCACCTCCTCGACGAATTCTCAGAGGAAGGCGCCGTCCAGCGCACCCGCAAGGGCTTCAATGCCCCCGGCGCCCTGCCCTCCTCGCTGGTCGCCGATATCACGGGGCGCGACCGCGATGGCGAACTCATCGCCGTACCGTCCGAGTGGAACGATGACAACGGCAAGCCGCCGCGCATCCTCGTCACCGTGCCCAAGCGCCTCGGCGGCGCGGCGCCCGGTGTCGGCTCGCGCGTGCTGCTGCGCCTGGCCGATGGCGGTTCGGACCACCATCCGAGCGGGCGCGTCATCAAGGTGCTGGAAAAGCTGCGCCAGCGCATTCTCGGCGTCTTCCGTCGCCTGCCCAATGGCGAAGGCCAGGTCGTACCCATCGAAAAGCGCAACGCCGGTCGCGACCTCATGGTCCGTCCCGGCGACACGGCCAACACCAGGGATGGCGAGCTTGTCGCCATCGAGCCCCTGCGCGGCTCGCGTGGCGGTCCGCCTATGGCCCGCATCGTGGAACGCATCGGCGAGGTGAACAGCGAGAAGGCCATCAGCCTGATCGCCATCTACTCCCACGACATTCCGCATGTATTCCGAAAGGATACGCTGGAGGAAGCCGAAGCGGCCAAGCCGGCGACGATGTCTGGCCGGGAGGACTGGCGGCGCCTGCCGTTGATCACCATCGATCCGGCAGACGCCAAGGATCATGACGACGCCGTCCACGCCGAGCCGGACACCAACCCGGGCAATCCGGGCGGTCACATCCTCACCGTAGCCATCGCCGATGTCGCCGCTTATGTGAGGCCGGACACCCCGCTCGACCGCGAGGCTCTCATCCGCGGCAATTCGGTCTACTTCCCGGACCGCGTCGTGCCGATGCTGCCCGAGCGGATCTCGAACGATCTGTGCTCTCTGCGTCCCAATGTCGACCGCCCGGCGCTGGCCGTGCGCATGATCGTCGCCGCCGACGGACGCAAGCTCAGCCACAGCTTCCATCGCGTGATGATGAAGTCGGCCGCCAAGCTCTCCTACCAGCAAGCCCAGGCTGCCATTAACGGCAATCCGGACGAGACGACGGGGCCGCTCCTCGAGCCGGTCCTGCGCCCGCTGTGGGCCGCCTATGCCTCTCTCAAGGCCGAGCGTGACGGGCGTGGCCCGCTCGACCTCGACCTGCCCGAGCGCAAGATCCTGCTCAAGCCCAACGGCACGGTCGATCGTGTCATCGTCCCCGAAAGGCTCGACGCGCATCGGCTGATCGAGGAATTCATGATCCTCGCCAATGTCGCGGCGGCCGAGACGCTGGAAGCCAAGAAGACACCGCTCGTCTATCGCGTGCATGACGAGCCTTCGATGGAAAAGATCATCGCCCTGCGCGAGTTCCTCCACACGCTCGACATCCCGCTTTCCAAGCAGGGGGCGATGCGGCCGAACCAGTTCAACACCATCCTCGAACGCGTGGCGGGCACCGACAATGCCCATCTCGTCAACGACGTGGTGCTGCGCTCGCAGAGCCAGGCGGAGTATTCGGCCGATAATATCGGGCATTTCGGCCTGAATCTGCGCCGCTATGCCCATTTCACCTCACCGATCCGGCGCTATTCCGACCTCATCGTGCACCGTGCCTTGATCCGCGCGCTGCACCTGGGGGAGGACGGACTGCCGTCGGAGATGACGCCGGCACTGCTCAACGAGATTGCCGGCAGGATCTCCGCCACCGAACGCCGGGCCATGACCGCCGAGCGCGAGACCATCGATCGCCTCATCGCGCATTTCCTGGCGGATCATGTCGGCGAGATCTTCCAGGGCCGCGTCTCGGGCGTGATCAAATCGGGCTTGTTCGTGAAACTCCTGGAGACGGGAGCGGACGGTTTCGTGCCAGCCGCGACGATCGGTCACGATTATTATCGTTTCGAAGAAGGCTCACATCAGCTTATCGGTGCGGCGACGGGCGAATCCTTCCAGCTCGGCGACGTGGTATCCGTCAAGCTCGTGGAAGCGGCTCCCTTCGCCGGGGCCCTGCGGTTCGAGATCGTCTCGGACGGCACGCGCCGGCGCCCGCCGGGCCGCAGAGCCGGCGCCATGAGGCGGCCGCGCATCACGGACCGCAAGGGCAACGGCGCCAAGCGCAAGGCGGCCCAGGCCGCAGGGGGCAAGAGACGGCGATGATCGAGTATCGGCCTCAGCAGCGGGACGTGTCGCTAGCCATGCGGCGCGGCGCCTTCGGGCGCTGCCCCAACTGTGGCAAGGGCAAGATCTTCACCTCCTATCTGAAGGTAGCGCCCCGCTGCAGCGTCTGCGGTGAGGACCTCTCGCACCATCGGGCCGACGATGCGCCGCCTTATTTCACCATGCTGATCGTTGGCCACATCGTAGTGGCCGGCATCCTCGCCTGCGTGATGACCTCCGACATTCCCCTCTGGATCCTCGGCGTCGTCTTCGGCACGCTGACCGTCGTGCTCTCGCTGGTGCTGCTGCCGATGATCAAGGGCGCAATCATCGGCCTGCAATGGGCCAACCGCATGCATGGCTTCTCGGGCGAAGCCGATCCAGACGCCATTTCGCCCTATTGACCATGCCCGACGCCGAGATCCCCGCTCCTGCCCGGACACGACCAGTCACACCCCGTGATGCGGCATCGCTGATTCTCGTCGACCGCTCAGGCCGCAAGCCGCGGGTGCTGATGGGCAAGCGCCATCCCGGCCATGTCTTCATGCCCGGCTTCATGGTCTTCCCAGGCGGGCGGGTGGAGGCCGCCGACCGTTCGATGCGGGTCTATGGCTCGCTGGCGGCTCATACCGAGCGCAACCTCCTCGCCCGCATGGCGCGCCCTTCGCCGGGCAAGGCCCGGGCACTGGCACTCTGCGCCATCCGCGAGACCTTCGAGGAGACCGGCATTCTCATTGGCGAAAGCGGTCTGGGTGCGCCGGCGACCAGCAGCGCACATTGGCGCGCCTTTGCCGAGCGCGAGGTCTATCCGGCCCCGGAGCCGCTTTCATTCGTTGCCCGCGCGATCACGCCCAGCCGCTTTCCGCGCCGCTTCGATACGCGTTTCTTCGCCGCCGATGCCAGCCACATCGCCGCCCAGACAGAGGACGTGACCGGCCCTGATTCCGAGTTCGTCGAAACACGGTGGCTGACGGTCGAGGAGACGAAGCAGGAAAATCTCGCGGATATCACCCGCATGATTCTCGCCGAGGTGGGGAAGCGGCTCGAGCTCGGGCTTGAGAAGGACCTGCCAGTGCCCTTCTTCCATGAGTGGCGTGGTACGTGGCGGTGCGACGAAATCTGATGTCTGTCGAATCCGCCCTGTCCGAGGCCGATCAGACCCTTGATCGGGCCCGCCTCGTCACCATCGCTGCAGCGATTATCTGCATCTCCGTTGCGGGTATCGGCCTGTCGCTGACCGCGCCGCTGATATCGCTGCTCCTCTCCGCGCAGGGGGTGAGCGCCGCGGCGATCGGCGCCCAGACTTCCTTTGCCAGCCTGGCCGGCCTCCTTACCAGCCCCTTCGTGCCACGCCTCGCGCGCTCCTTCGGGCTGCGCAACTTCCTGCTGGCGACGCTCGCTCTGGCGGCATTCACCATGAGCCTCTTCCCGCTGCTGCCGAGCTTCCTCGCCTGGTCGGTGCTGCGCTTCCTGTTCGCCTGCTCGATCAACGCTTTGTTCGTGCTGTCGGAATACTGGATCAATGCCGCCGCGCCGAATGCCCGCCGCGGCTTCATCATGGGTATCTACGCGACATCCCTGTCGCTCGGTTTCGCGGCCGGCCCCGCTCTGCTGGTGCTGAACGATGGCGCCAGCCTGTCGCTATTCCCAGTAGGCGCCTGCTTTTTCGCCGTCGCGGCGGTGCCGATCTTCTTCGCTGGCCGCGACGCGCCGCCGCTGGAGGGCCGGGCCGGCCTCTCGATCTGGCGCTTCATCCTGATCGCGCCAGTCGCAACCATGGCGGCCTTCATCTACGGCGCGGTGGAACAGGGAAGCTTCGCCTTCATGGCACTTTATGGCGAAGCGCTGAAACTCGGACAGGAGAATGGCGCCTGGCTGCTCACTCTCTTCGGCCTCGGCAACGTCGTCTCGCAGATCCCGCTCGGGCTGCTGTCGGATCGGGTGAACCGTCCGCTGCTCCTGCTGAGCTGCGCCTTGGTATCGGCCGTCGGGGCCCTGGCGATGCCGCTCTGCTCCGGCAGCCTGCCGCTCCTCATGGTGCTCGTCTTCCTCACCGGCGGCATGGCGGGCGGGCTCTACACCGTCGGGCTCGCCCATCTCGGCTCGCGCTTCTCGGGAACGGCGCTGGCAACCGCCAATGCCACTTTCATCATGCTCTACGCTCTCGGCATGATGATCTCGACACCCGTGCTCGGGGTCGTGATCGACGCGGTGCGCCCGCATGGCTTCGCGTTCGGGTTGGCGACGCTCTTCGGCCTCTATGCCCTTCTGGTGGCCTGCCGGCTCGGAGAGCGCGCGAATTGAGGCATTCGGCCGTTTCTCTGGTTGACTTCGGCGCGTTCCTGAGTAGTTTGCGCCAAGATTCAAAGGGCCGCGCCGTTGCGCGGCTTTGCTGCCTTAGCCCCTCAGTGGTCCGGTAGCAATATTCGGAGCAACCACCATGGCCAAGGCCGCAACCATCAAGATCAAGCTGATTTCGACAGCTGATACGGGCTACTTCTATGTCACCAAGAAGAACACCCGCACGAAGACCGAAAAGCTCGCAATGAAGAAGTACGACCCCGTTGCGCGCAAGCATGTCGAGTTCAAGGAAACCAAGATCAAGTAAGATCTCCTGGGAGCGCGGACGTCCCGCGACACTCAAGAGAGTTTCGGACGATCCGCCCTTGAACCACGAACGTCGTAGAAATGGCAAAGGCGGGTCCGATGTGGCCCGCCTTTCTATTTTATGCGAGCGGATCGTCCGACACTCTCTTGAGTGTCGTAGGACGTCCGCGCTCCCAGCTACTCCCCCAGGAAGCTGCGCACCGTTTCCAGGAATTTTGCCACGGAGATCGGCTTGGAGAGGTAAGCCTCGCAGCCGCCCTGGCGAATGCGCTCCTCGTCGCCCTTCATGGCGAAGGCGGTGATGGCGACCACGGGAATCGACTTCAGTTCGTCGTCGTCCTTCAGCCAGCGCGTGACCTCCAGCCCCGAGACCTCGGGCAACTGGATATCCATCAGGATGAGGTCGGGGCGATGCGTGCGGGCGAGATTCATCACGTCGACGCCGCTGCGCGTTTCCACGATGTCATAGCCGTGAGCTTCCAGCAGATCGTGGAAAAGCTTCATGTTGAGCTCATTATCTTCCACGATCAGGACTTTCTTGGCCATTGAGCCCCTCGTCTGCGATATAATAAAAGCGAAACGGGATAGACCCGAATCTCTTGCTCCCGTGATCCTGCACGGCATTTTCACTTAGCAGTCAGTCCTTACCAAACGGGAAATTCGATGCTCAGGCAAAGAGGCGGCGAAGAGGCGCAAAAGCAACGCGCGGAAGAAATCGCCGCCCGGGCACTCGGCTTCATAGCCGGAGACCAGGATCGGCTCGCGAATTTCTTTGCGCTGACTGGCCTGGCGCCCGACGAGATTCGTGGCGCCGTCAGCCAACCCGGTTTTCTTGCTTCCGTCCTCCAGCATGTGCTCTCCGACGAGGATAGCGCATCTGCCTTCGCCGCCGAGAATGGTTTGACGCCGGAAGATCTCCAGCGCGCCGCCGCCCGCCTCGGACTCCATTGGGACTGAGCCATGGGCGCAATCTGCCGTGATTGCCTCAGCAATGTCGGCGAAGGGGAGCGCTGTCCCGCCTGCCGATCGCCCCGCATCATCAGGCATCCGGCACTGGAAAAGCTGTCGATCGCCCATGTCGATTGCGATGCCTTCTACGCCACTATCGAGAAGCGCGACGATCCCTCCCTCGCCGACCAGCCGGTGATCGTGGGCGGGGCGAAGCGCGGCGTGGTCTCCACATGCTGCTATATCGCCCGCACCTATGGCGTGCGCTCGGCCATGCCGATGTTCCAGGCCTTGAAGCTCTGCCCCGAGGCCGTCGTCATACGGCCGAACATGGAAAAATATGTCCAGGTGGGACGGCAGGTGCGCGAGAGGATGCTGGCGCTGACGCCACTGGTCGAGCCGCTCTCGATCGACGAGGCCTTTCTCGACCTCACCGGCACCGAACGCCTGCATCACGCCAGCCCCGCCCGCACGCTGCTGCTCTTTGCCAACCGGGTGGAGAAGGAACTCGGCATCACCGTTTCCATCGGCCTTTCCGGCAACAAGTTCCTGGCCAAGACCGCCTCGGATCTCGAAAAGCCACGCGGTTTTGCGGTGCTCTCGCCGGAGGAAGCACCCGCCTTCCTGGCCCCCCGACCGATCTCCTTCATCTGGGGCGTCGGCAAGGCCGGAGCGGCGCGTTACGAGCGGGATGGCCTGCGCACCATCGCAGACCTGCAGAAGGCCGGCGAGATCCCGCTGATCAGGCGCTACGGCGTCGAAGGCCAGCGGCTGGCGCGGCTCGCCTTCGGTCGCGATACCCGCAAGGTCGATCCGGAAGGCGATCGCAAATCCGTCTCGGCCGAGACCACCTTCGAGCACGATCTTGCGACTGGCGAGAACCTCTTGCCCATCCTCTGGCGCCTGTCCGAGAAAGTCTCCTCGCGCCTGAAGAACGCCTCCATCGCCGGCTCCACGGTGACGCTCAAGCTGAAATCGGCGGATTTCAAGCTGCGCACCCGTGCCCAGGGCCTGCACGAACCGACGCGCCTTGCCACGCGCATCTTCGAAACCGGCAAGAAGCTGCTGGCCAAGGAGACCGACGGTACGCAATACCGCCTGATCGGCATCGGCGTCACCGGATTGGTCGATATGGCCGATGCCGACCATGGCGACCTCGCGGACCCGCTCGCCAAGCGCCTCGTAGCGGCCGAGGATGCCATCGACGCAGTGCGCGCGAAGTTCGGCAAGACCGCCGTGCAGAAAGGTATCGCGTTCAGGCCGGAGAAGGACGAGGGATAGCTCCGGGTGCACGGGCATCCTGCCCGTTCTTCCTTTCCTATAAGCGCCGCGGTTCCAAGAACGGGCAGGATGCCCGTGCACCCGGAGCTACTGCGCCCGATACACCCCCATATCGAGCTTCCTGCCGCCATTGATGTTGATGCCGTCGACCCGGCTCACCAGCGCTGCCTTGGTGCCATTCGCCGCCAGGCGCGCCAGGAAGGCCGGCTCGAACTTGGCATCGACGAATACAGCGCGGCAGGTCCCCTGCCCCAGGAAATCGGCGGCGCCGGCAGCGTCCGGCAGCTGCAGGTCCGTGCCGGCAAGAAACACCAGGCTCGGTTCCCGGAAGCCGACGCTGGCGGCCTGCACGTGCGGGCATTGCGGAGTTGCGGCCGCCGCGACCAGACGCGGGCTGATGGCGATGGCCTGAAGTTTGGGGATGGCGCCGGCATAGACGCCCCAATAAAGCAGCAGGCCGGTGGCAAGGCAGCTCAGCACGGCCTCGACCTGGCGCCCCTGCCCCAACTGCTTCCAGCACAGGACAGAGGCGGCAATGGCGAGGAGGCCGAGAAGCAGGGCAAGCCAGGCGATCTCCCGCTGGTAGAACCAGACGGCACCGACGGCGATCGCTGCGAGCACGATGGCGAGCAGCGGAATCAGCCCGGCCACGAGGCGCGCCCATCGCCCCAGCGGCAGTGCGCCATCGAACAGCGCCGCCGCTATGAGGATCGATATCGCCGGATAGACCGGCAGCACGTAATGCGGCAGCTTGGTGGGGAAGAACTCGAACACCAGCCAGAACGGCACCAGCCAGGCCAGCAGGAACATCACCACGGGCTCGCGGCGGTGACGCCAGACCCAGGGGGCAGCCAGCGCCGCCAGGGGTGCAAACGGCCAGAACGTGCCCCAGAAGACAGCCAGATAGGTGCCCGGCCACCCGCCATGCGACTCCTGCGCGACGGCCACCTTGTTCAGCATATCCTCGCCGACCGATTGCTGCAGAAACGCGCCGCCCGTCTGGATCATGATGGCGATGAACCAGGGCGAGACCAGCACCAGCGTGAAGATCAGGCCGTAAAGCCAGTGCAGGCTCTTCAGCCACTGCCAGTCGCGCGTGGCGAACCAGCCACTGCCTGGACCGACGGCGGGTGCATCGGCGCGGCGGCAGAGAACGACGAGCGTTAGGCAGGTGAGCGCAACCAGGAGCAAGCCGATCGGCCCCTTGATCAGGATCGAGGCTGCCATGCCGATCCAGAACATCGCTGGCAGAGCAAAGCCGTCCGGCTGCGCCAGGCGTTTGCGAGAGGCCATGAAGAAGCGCGCCAGCACGCTCACCATCGCCATCACGGTGAAAAGCTGCGTCGCATCCGTCTTGCCGAGCCGCGCCTCCACGCCGAGGAGCACGCAGCCCGCCATCATCAGGCCCGACAGCAGCGCCGCGCGACGGCCGACAAGGGGCAGCGCTGTCCACCAGGTCAGCAGGATGGCGCCGATCGCGGCGATGAGCGAGGGGATGCGGTAGAGCCAGATCGTGGTGCGCGCCTCGGGCACGCCCAGCTTCTCACCCAGGCTGACCGCCGCGGCCTGCAGCCAGTAGATACCCACCGGCTTCTTCAGCCGCGCCTCGTCCTGGAAACGGATCGAGACATAGTCGCCGCTCTCCAGCATCTGCTTGGAGGCCTGGGCGAAGCGCGGCTCGTCACGGTCCATCGGCGGCAGCGTGGTGAAGCCAGGCGCCAGAGCAAGAAAGGCGGTCAGCAGCAGGGCTGCGATGGCCAGCAGGTTGGACGCCGCAACACGATCGAATAGCTGACCGAGAGTGCTTTTCTGGAAGAGCGGGGGATTGAGTGTATCCGCCATTCACCATCTCCCCTTCGAGCTTACACGCGCCCGGCCACGCCGGTCAGCTCGCAATATTGGCCCAGGTCCAGCGCGAGGGAAGATCGCTGCCGGCGTCCAGATCGGGCTTCCCATCCCACAGGCGCTTGCCCCAGGCATCGTAGAGCGCCTGATCAAGGGCGTTTTCCTCGCGAATGCGCGCGCGCAAGGCATCGCTCAGATCCTGCACCCGCACGCTGTTCTCGGGGGCTGCATGGATGTGCGGCAGCTTCTCGAAAGGCACGCCGAGTTCCTCCGCAATCCGAGCGACGACATTGTCGCAATTGCGGTAGTCTCCCACGAACCAGAACTTCTCGAAATGCTCGGACATGAAGTCGAAGCGATTGCGCTCCGACATGAAGCGCAGCTTCGTCGAGGAGAGGCGGTAGTAATTCTTGAGGTAGAAACGGCTGACACGGTTGCGCTTGATGGTGCCGTACCACTTCTCGAACGACCAGCCTTTCACGCGGTGCCGCTCGGCCGCCGTTTGCAGGAAGTTGTACATTGAAACGCACCAGGAAGTCGGATCACGCAGGAGACCGACCTCCCAGATCGGGTGGCCGTGGAAACCTTCAATGGCGTTACGCGGCAGCCGATGTCCGTAGAGGATACGCAGGGCGTCCCGTTGGCTCTGCGGCACGTGCTGAAGCGGCTTCAGCCAGGGATCGCGCTCCTTCTCGCTGTAGATCAGAGCCACCTGTTCGGGCGGCAAGGCGTCCATGAGGAAGTTGCGCACACTGATCCCGGCACATTTGAGAATGTGCGGAAAAAGAAAAACAACCCGATTATCGTTCATAACATCCTTATGCCCGCCAATGGCGACCCCAGCAGGGCTCGAACCTGCGACCTAGCGCTTAGAAGGCGCTCGCTCTATCCAGCTGAGCTATGGGGCCCCGAGGCCGGCGGCAAGAGCCAGCCCGTACTTGCGTTCAGCCGGCGCGGGGCCTCAATGGGTCCACTGACCGACGCGCGAAACCTTGAAATTGTCAGAATAGGAAAGGATCTTGGTCGACGGATCATGCGGCTCGAAGACCTGGTAGGCGAGGCCGTTGCGCTCGGCATAGGCGATCGCTTCTTCCTTGGTGGCGAAGCGCAGCTTGATCTGCTGCTTCATGTCGCCAGAGGAAGTCCAGCCCATCAGGGGCTCGACTGAACGCGGCTCTTCCGGCTCGAACTCCAGAAGCCAGTCCTTGGTCTTCGCGGAACCCGACTGCATGGCCGTGCGTGCCGGCTTGTAGATCTTGGCTGTCATCGTTGACCGTCCGCTTTCTCGTCTGTCCTCATGTCTGGTCGGGGCAGCAGGATTCGAACCTACGACCTACAGTACCCAAAACTGTCGCGCTACCAGGCTGCGCCATACCCCGTTCAGAATGAGTGATGTGCTTAGTAAGGGCACGCGGCGCGAACCGCAAGAGCCCTTGGGAGGCTTTTATCAAAGCTGTTCCGTGTGCACGGGCATGCTGCCCGTTCTTGAACCACAACGCTTGCTGTCCAGCAAGAACGGGCAGTATGCCCGTGCACCCGGACTTCACTCCGCCTTGAAGATGGGATAGCCGACCTTGTCCCCGGGCTTGATGCCCAGCTTGTCGGAGAGGCCGCCGATCACCTCCAGCACGGCCAGCACGGGCGCGCCCGAGGAAATGGTATTCGTCGACAGCGGTTCGGCGCGCTTTTCGATGCGCTGGATGGTGCCGTCACTCCTGATGAAAATCATGTCGAGCGAGACATAGGTATTCTCCATCCAGAAGGTCGCGATCCGCTCGTTCGGGAAGGGAAACAGCATGCCCTTGTCGTCGTCCAGGCTGTGGCGGAACATCATGCCGCGCTGCTGCTCGTCGTCCGTTCGCATGACCTCGACCTGGAAATCATGCTTGCCGCTGGCTGTGGTAATCGAAAGAGGCTCGAAGACCCCGTCTTCGGCGAAGGCGCCGGGAAGCGCAAGAAAGCTGATAAAAAACGCGAAGAAAGCGATATAAATCTTTGGAATAATAGAATATTCTGGCATCTTTTTAGTGCGATTGAGGGCCGGACGGGCCATCGGCGAGCTTCAGTTCCGCCGCCATCAGGCCCTTGGGCCCATTGCCGAAGCGCACCATAAGGGTTTGTCCCGGCTTGAGATCCATAATGCCGAAGCGGCGCAGCGTCTCCATATGAACGAAGATGTCTGGCGTGCCGTCACCACGCGAGACGAAACCGAATCCACGCAGGCGGTTGAACCATTTCACCGTGGTGGGCTCGAAGCCGCCGGACGGCGTCACCTGCACATGGGTGCGCGCCGGCGGCATCTGGGCGGGGTGCACGGCGGTTGATTCATCCATCGACAGGATGCGGAAGACCTGTAGGCCCTTTGCGCGCTGGGTTGCCTCGACGACCACCCGCGCGCCTTCATACGCGGCCTGGAAACCGTCGCGCCTGAGTACGCTCACGTGGAGAAGGATATCCTGGCCGCCACTGTCGGGCACGATGAACCCATACCCCTTGGCGACGTCGAACCATTTGATGGCGCCGGCAATCTCGATCAGGCCAACCGGTCTCTCATCCAGATGATCCTCGGTTTCCCGACCTGGCCCGAACCTGGATTCAAAATCGTTCGTACCCATCTACGCCATCCAACACATCGCCCACGGATTGGGCTGCCGCACGATTCTTGACGTTGCTACGATAACACTGCTAGGCGTCACGGAAAGCCCGAATTAACAATTTTATGCATCAACTTCGTGCAACGCAGATACTTCCTCGAATTCGCCTGATTTTCGTGGCTTCGCGCACCCCTAGAGCACAAAATCCTCCAATATGTCACCGATCTCGCCCCTCAGCAGGAGGTGCGCATAGAGGTCGCCAGGCGTCGGCTCCCTGTTGATGATGACAACATTGGCCCCCTGCTTGCGTGCCATGCCTGGCAAATCGGCCGCCGGGTAGACCACAAGCGAAGAACCGACCACGACGAATAGATCGCTCGTCCTGGCCAGTTGAGTCGCCTTCTGCATAGCGATTTCCGGCATCGGTTGACCAAAGGAAATGGTGGCGGTCTTCACGAAGCCGCCGCAGCCATCACAGCGAGGCGCCTCGCCCGTTGCTTCGAACGAACCGCGCAAATCCTCGATCTCATAGCGCTTGGCGCAATCGAGGCAGGCCGCATAGGTCGTGTTGCCATGCACCTCGATCACAGCATCGTCGGGAATGCCGGAGGCCTGGTGTAGATTGTCGATGTTCTGGGTAATCACGGCGGGGCTCTTGCCGGCCTTGATCCAGGAGGCGATGGCTTTGTGCCCACGGGTGGGGCGGGCGAGGCGCATCTCGTTGTCCATGTCGAAGCGCCGCCGCCAGGTCTCGCGCCGCGCTTCGTCGCTATCGAGGAAATCCTGGAACGGGATCGGCTTCATCCGGCTCCAGCGCCCGCCGGGCGAGCGGAAATCGGGAATGCCGGCTTCCGTCGACAGGCCCGCCCCCGTGAAGGCCACGATGCGATTGGCCGATCGCAGCATCACATCGAAGCGAGCGAGGTCCTCGGCAGGCACAGTCTTCTTGTCGTCAACGATCTCAGGCATTAGGCCTTAGTACCCCGAATACTCACTTGCCCCAGAAACTCGATGAGGAAACGATGAAATATCTGCACACCATGGTCCGCGTCCACGACCTCGATGCATCCCTTAAATTCTATGTCGATCTGTTCGGCCTGGTCGAGGCCCGCCGCCATGAGAACGAGAAGGGCCGCTATACCCTCGTCTTCCTGGTGGCCTCGGAGGATCTCGATGCCTTCAAGGCCGGCAAAGCCCCTGCCCTTGAGCTGACCTACAATTGGGATACCGAGGATTACGGCTCGGCCCGCAATTTCGGCCATCTCGCCTATGAGGTCGACAATATCTACGACTTCTGTGCCAGATTGCAGAAAGCCGGCGTCACAATCAACCGCCCGCCGCGCGATGGCAACATGGCCTTCGTGCGCTCGCCCGATCTCATCTCGATCGAGATCCTCCAAAAGGGCGACGCCCTGGCCCCGGCCGAGCCCTGGGCCTCGATGGGCAACACCGGCGTATGGTAATTCGCAGCGTTTCAGGCCCAAAAAGCCTGCAACTGCCGGTTTCCACATAATTGTCAAAAGGCGGCATATTCCTCTTGCCGCCTTCGATTCCCCAATCTATATGTCCGCCCCGCCGCGCCCTTCGTCTATCGGTCAGGACGCCACCCTTTCACGGTGGAGAGAGGGGTTCGATTCCCCTAGGGCGCGCCAAGCATCCCGACTTATCGATAGCTTATCCCCCTAAATTGCCAAACCCAGGCAGCGGTTTGGCAATCGGCGGCATCCGTGAGCCGCCGGATTGCAGCCTGGGATAGCTTCCTTTGTTCAGCTGCGCGGACGTAACGCTCGACCTCGACAAGCGATTTGTGGCCAGTAATCGCGGCAATTTCCTTCGACGAGCAGCCAACCTCGGCCAAGCGCCGGGCCGCCGCTTTCCTGATATGATGGGTGATGCATCGGTCCGGCACGCCCGCCTCGCCGATGTTCGGATGCGCTACGAGATCGTTCGAGCCGACAGCAGCGTACTCAAACTGGCGCCAGCCCAGAACTATGCGGCCGATGAGTTCATCTCTGAAACCATTACCCTGCACGCTGTCATTGGCGGATCCGACAAGATCAGCCCGGTCCTCTACCCGGGGACGATGCTGATCGGGGGGCGGATCCGCACCACGGGAACATACATCACCCGCGTGTTCCCGATGGGGACCGGCGTCAATGTCAAGGCATTGTTTGATGCGCTGCTGCCATCTGGATCGAGCGTTACGGTCGCTGATCTGATCTCCTTTGGATCAGAACAATATCTGACGCTCGGGCGCGCGCGGCAACTGCGATGCCGAGGAGGGGCCCCCATAGTGTCTACCGGCCCGCGCACCAAGCCCAGGGCGGCCATCTTGCTAATCCGCTGCTGACAGCGGGCGGACCATAGAGCCCGCCAGCGGCCACGAGAAGCCACGGAATGCGGGTTGCCGTAGCAGGGGAAAGGTACTTTCCAGGGAGGGGGAGGCTAGCGGGCGCGCCGCCCGCTAAAAATCAGGCTGTTTTTGATTTTGAAGTTCCCAGTTCGCTACGCAACGGCGGGGCGCCAGAGTCGGCGACTGTGGGTTATGGCGCTGCCTTGTAAATGTCCGTTGCCAGGCCCGTCGCACCGCCATTATAGGCCGAAATCTCTGTCGCCAAGTTCGGATTGGTCGCCGCAAGCTTGGCGTTGACGGCCTTGATCACTCCAATCGAGAGAGGCTTGTTCGCGGCGGCCGCGAGGGCAGCCTTTACCTGCTCGGCCGTTGGAGCAGTAGTACCTTGGCCGGGCGAAAGATAGTTCTGAAGAAGACCTGCATAGACAGTCGCGACCTTGCCAACCTCGGACTTGGGCGAGGCATGCTCCAGAGCGGATGGCGAGGCATGCAGGAAGCCGTTCAACTTGCCGTAGGTACGTGCGTGCCGCTTGATCGCATCCTGGCCAGTTTGGCCCTGACCGTCCGAATTGGCGGATCCAGAGCCTGCGTCGTGGCTATGGCCATGACCGCCTCCATTGCCATTGCCGCCGCCATTGCCGTTTCCACCGCCATTGCCGCCTCCCTTGCCGTTGTTGGCAAGAACCGGGGTGACAACGAGGGCAGCGCCCAGCAAAGCGGCCGATGCGAGTTTGGCGATGGTCGTCGGGTTGCTGTTGCGAAGCATGAGTTTCTCCCTGTGGTTCCCCGGCCGCATAGAACTCGTAAGGAAAAAGCGGACGCGAGGAGAGGTGCGTCCATCAATCATTGCGGTGCCCTGCTGAATACAACCTGAATTAGCTAAGAGTTAGACCGCCGAGAAACTGGCGGGCGTTCTTGCCTTCGGAGGGGTTGGCACCCCCTGAAAAAAAGCCTTACAAATCAATGGGGAGGTTTTGGAGGCAGGTCTGGCAATACAACGCCTAAGTGATTGATATATCTCAGAAATTACCGCAACTCTAGGGCGCGCCAGACTTATTCAAACCCAAGCAAAATGCGTCTGCTATGAATATTGGCGGGATGCGGCGCTATATAGCGTAAGCACCGCATTGAGGCCCCTTGTGGTTTCTGAGCTTGCGTCCCCGCATCCCTACCCACATCATATTCCTACCGCCATCCAGCCAGGACGCTCACGCAATGTGCGGACGCGTGAAGCAAACAGGCCCGGAACTTCCGGGCATCTACTCGGAGATGGGTTCCACCGAGGAGGAAGTCGCCAGCGCCTGGAAGGCCCACTACAACGGCTCGCCCACGCAATGGCTGTGGATCGTCCGCCGCATCCCCGGTTCGGGCCGCAATGAGCACTGCCTGATGCGCTGGGGCCTTATCCCGAATTGGGCCAAAGACCCCACCACCATGCCCCTGATGTTCAACGCGAGGTGCGAGGGCATTCAGGACAAACCGGCCTTTCGGGGTGCCTACAAGAGCCGCCGCTGCCTTGTTCCAGTGGACAACTTCTTCGAGTGGCGCAAGACGCTCGGGGAGAACGGCAAGCCCCTCAAAGGGCCAAGGCAGCCCTATGCCATCGCCATGGCGGACGGCTCGAAGTTTGCGCTGGGCGGCATATGGGAGAGCTGGACCGACCCGGCCACGGGCATCATTACCCGCAGCTTTTCCATCGTGACCTGCGCGCCGAATAGCCTCATCGCCACCATCCACGACCGTATGCCGGTGATCATCGCCCCGGAGAATTATGAGCGCTGGATGGCCAACATCGAACCGGACCCGAGGGACCTCATGGTCCCCTTCCCGTCCGAGCTTATGGCCATGTGGCCGATCTCCTCGAAGGTGAGCACTGCGAGCTACAATCAGCCGGACGTGACGGACCCGATAGAGGATGATCAGTTGCTCTGAACGCTGCGGCGTCCTCGCGGACCCTCACGGGGCGTGGGGCGGGGCGACTCGGTGACCTTCATTCAACGTCACGCCTAATTCCTTGTTTTTAATCAATGACTTACATGGCAAGAGATGGCCGAGAACGCTAATTATTTCTCCCGGCCTTTACTCTATTGCATTTGCTGTGCACACCGTATTGGCGGAGAGCTCCCAGCGGAATCGAACGCGACGTGGCGTCCTGATGGGTAACCCATGAATTAACAGCAACTTAGGTTGTTGATCGACAAGGTATTGGGAGACATCAGGGGCACAAAAGGGGTACTGTAAACAGGTCGTCTGCCTGGGAAATCCGGTACTGAAGCCATCCAAGCGATATATTTTTATAGCGGCCACATGCGGCCGCGGGACGAATCGGCCCTCATATATTTCTCCCGTTTGCAGTTTTCCTTTTGGTGAAGGCTGCGAGGCGGCGAGATGGACCCCACTATTCATGTGCAGATTAGCGGCGCTGGCTTTGAGGCCACAGCCTCGGGCTGGCTTGGCGTTGCCGGCGAGGTCGTCCTCAGCGCCATAGTGATCTGTACGGGACCCTGGATCTGGCGCCACGCTATCTCCGGTCGCAGCTTAAGGCCCCCCGACTGGCCGCCTCAGGACGCCTTGCCGCCCCCAGCGCCGCAGACAGGCCGTAAGCGCCACCTTCCTCCCCCGGGCACTCCCGACTCCAAAAAGCAGTAGGCCCGCCAGTGACTCGCTGTGGGCTCTCTAGAGGCATCGAGCGTCTATTGGAGGAGGAGGCCGGTTCATAGTCTGCCTGGGGAACTATTCGGGTCCAGCTAATGTTGGCCCTTTGAGCCCCCGTAAGGCAGCCTCTACGCCGATCACGCGGGGACCAAGGAGTTTCCCCGATGACCACCATTCTCGTTATCGTCCTGCTCATCATCCTCCTGGGTGGCGGAGGATTTTACGGCAGGGGCCGCTGGTTCTAAGCCTCTCGGGCCGAGCTATGCGCTCACGCTTTCAATAGCCCGAGAGATGCTCCCCCGGGCGGATCCCGCGTTGCTTCGCGATCTCCGTGGGAGTTTTCCCTTCTATATGAAGCCTGCGGACCTCCTCAGCCTTGGCCCTCGCGGTTGGCTTACCAATGTCCATAGGTCCGCCATTAAACTCGAACATCGCCCGACACCTCACCACGCTATCCGCTGAGGTGCCGATTGTTTCTATTGCGCTGATCCCTATGCCATCCATGTTCAACCTACCGCCGGCATCCGGTGACCGCTTAGTTACAAGACTCCTTGCCGACGGAGTTTCGTCTTGGCCATCGCATTTTGGGGCTGACGCGGGCGCGAGGAGATATCCGAGGAAGATCACTAGAACCACCGAGGGGATCGCCACACTCCGTAGGATTCTGCGACCGAGCGAATCCGCATATCCGGCTGCTCGGGTCATCGTGGCCTCACGCTCCCCCGCACATATGCTCCGCGTCCGGCAAGGTCCACCTGCGGTGTGTCCTGAGGTCCGTGCCCTTGTATTCCTTCCCGCGGTCATCCCCGGGAGGGCAACCCTTCGGCACCGATACAAGGCAGAGCTTCACCGGATCGCCCACACGGGCACTCTTGAGCGCCGCTTCGATCTCGTAGGAGACGCCGAACACCCCGTTCTCGTAGATGACCGTACTGCCACTGTCAGGGGTGCCTTCAAGGCGAGGCCCAAGCTCTTTGATGCGGGTCTCAACGCATTGACCCACCCGCTTTGGCAGTCCATCGGCGAGGGCCATCGAGGGCGCCATTATGAAAACCCCGAGAGCCACCAGACCGGTCATGCTTCGCACCATCGCCATGCCTCCCTTCGCGTTTCCCGGAAGATTGCACGCGGAGGGATGGTCGCCAATGGGAAACCGGGTGGGGTGCCCCCCGCTTATAAGAGTGTGATGAAGTCACTCTGGCGAAATATCGGCAGACTACCTTGGCGGTCTGAAAGTCTGGTCCGAAGTCGCCTGCTGCCGCTTCTCGGCAATCTCTAATCGCCCGCCGGGACGGGGCAGCTCAGGTCGCCTTCCTGACATTTGAGGTAGCCATCGAAATCCTTGGATCTCGCCGTCGTCAGTGCAGTGACGCAGTTCGCGTAGATCGTTCCGTAGATCGTTCCTCCTGCCGCCCCCGATGCCTGGAAGGAACACTCCGCGTCCCGGAAGGCTACCCATGCCCGCTGCGAGGAAACGAGCAACTTCTTGGCATCCGCGCTGTCCGCCAGCCGCTTTTCGATTTCCTTGTACTGGGCGTTGAGCTTCGCGTTGGCTTCCTTCAGGTCCCGACCCGCACACTCGGTCATCGTGGCTTGGTCCTGGGGATTGCTGCAATCAGTAGCGGCCAACGCCAGGGACGGCGACCCCGCCAAGAGCGCCACCATGGCGATCAAAGTTTCTCTCATATCCTACTCCCCAAAGCGTTATGCAGGCGGCAGGAAGCTAACCGTAAAGCGGGGAAAGGCAAGCTTCAGACGTGCATTTTACCGCCGATGGAGGAGGTACCAGGCGTAGGCCGGACACTTTGGCTCATCTCCACGACTTCCTGGCGGAGAGCCCTTAGGTCCCGCTTCATGGCATCATCGAAGAGGATGAGAGAAGCAGCTGGAAGGCAACGAACAGAAAACGAACACCTCTTGACTTTCATTCTCTCCCATGCTCTATTCCGTAACGGAATGAGGCGTCAGCGGCCGGCGTCTGTACAACCCGGCCCCGAACGCCTCCATCCACCCCGACAGCCTGTCCAAGTGATTGGCGCACGGAGGCTGCGCTTCTCTCGAAGCTGGCTTCCAGGGGTGACGGGCGGGACAGACGGGATCGGCACCCCATGGAAGTGCCCTGTGATCCCTGGACGGAGCGTGAAGGGCTTGAGCCCGGCAACGCCTTCGTCCCTCCTCCCGCCGATGCGGTGAAGACGGCTGATGCCACCATCCGGCCAGGACGGACGTCGCTCAGCCCCTGTGCCGAGCCGGCTGGGCCGGGTTCGGATGGTCCGTGCCATCCGCTCCCGGCTCGCCTCCGCCTTCGCAAGGCGGAAAAACAGGTGGCCTTGCATGCTTTGTCAGCGTGCCCGGCCGCCGGAACGGGGCGATGGCGGCTCGCATCGACACTGCGGCCTGCATCTTCCATGATCCTGCTTTCACGGCTGCCCCGCAGCCGCCATCGCCCGGTCTCCTCAATCAACCCAGCCGGAAAGGGCGTGGGAACGCGAGCGTGTGCGCATCGCGGTGGGACGACGGCGGAGGCGAGAGAGTCCGACGCTTGTGGATCGTCAAGGAATCAGCGCGCTGTCATCCCCGGTTGAGCCACTCGCGAGCGCGTCACAAGCTCTTGCTTGTGACTGCGAGAGAGGGTGAAAGGAAGGGGATCCAGGGGCTAAAGGGTATCACGCGTGGCCCCTGGATCCCCTTCCCGCGCTACGCGCGCCGGGGATGACAGCCTCCCCTGCCTCGTTGGTTATCGGGTCTAAGGCCACTATGCTCCAGGGAATCGGCAAGCCGGTGTTCAGAGAGAAGGAATGGCGCGAAAGCGTCGCGCTTGAAGCACTTAATAGCGCTCCCTAACCTCTCGCCTGAATCAGCCGCCCGGGCGCCTCCAGCTCGGCCTTCACGCTCTTGATGAAGGCTGCAGCATCGAAACCGTCGACCACGCGGTGATCGAAGGACGATGACAGGTTCATCAGCTTGGCGATGGCGATCTGTCCTTCGCGCACCACCGGCCGTTCGACGATCTTGTTGACGCCGACAATGGCGACCTCGGGTGGATTGATGATCGGGGTCGCCATGATGCCGCCAAGCGGACCGAGGCTGGAAACGGTGATGGTCGAGCCGGTCAGCAGTTCACGCCCCGCCTTGCCGTTGCGCGCAAGCTCGCTGAGCCTGACGATCTCGGACGCCAGCCTCTGTAGCGAGAGAGTCTCGGCATGGCGGATAACCGGAACCACAAGGCCGCGCGGTGTTTGCGTGGCCACGCCGATATGCACGGCCGCGTGGCGGCGGATGATCCCGGCTTCGTCGTCGTAATGGGCGTTGACACCGGGATGCTGGGCGATGGCGCGGATCATCGCCCGGATCAGGAAGGGCAGCAGTGTCAGCCGGCCCCCCTCTTCCGAGCCGTTGAGATCGGCACGCAGCGTTTCGAGGCCGGTGACGTCGATCTCCTCGACATAGGAGAAATGCGGGATGCGGCGCTTGGATTCGAGCATGCGCTCGGCGATCTGGCGGCGCAGGCCGACGACTTTCACTTCCTCGACCGCGTCGGAAGCCTCCACGGGTGGTGTCGAAGGCCGGCTGAGCTGTGTCAGCGCCCGGTCGAGATCGGCGTGCTCGATGCGCCCTTCCGGGCCGCTGCCCCGCAGGGTGGCGGGATCGAGCCTCAGCGCCGCCATCCGCGCCCGCACCGCCGGCGCCGCTAGGACCTTGCCGGAACGGATCTCCGCTGCCTTGGCAAGCGGCGCTGCCGATTCCGTCGGCGGGGCAGCAGGCTTTGGCGCCGGCTTGCGAGCAGGAGTTGCCTTACCGTTGGAGGCCGCCTTTTCCGGCTTGGCCGCGGTCGCGATCACCACGATCTCGGAGCCGATCGCGGCCATGGCGCCAACCTCTCCCCGGCGCGAGAGGATGCGGCCGGAGACCGGTGAGGAAATCTCCACCGTTGCCTTGTCGGTCATCACATCGACCAGCGGATCGTCCTCCTTGATGTCCTGGCCGATTTCGGCATGCCAGGCGACGATCTCGGCTTCGGCGATGCCCTCGCCCACATCCGGCAGCTTGAACACGAAGTTGCTCATGATTTTCTCCCGGGTGCGCGGACGTCTTGTCGATTTGGCACTAACTTTGCCGGCAGAGGCGCGGCTTTGGAGTGGCGATCTCCGATCGCCATCCCTGGAGACAGCGCGTTTGCCACGATGGTAGATGGCGATCGGAGATCGCCACTCCGCGTTTCGTGCGCCCCACCCACAAAGCTAGCGTCCTTGGACATCCGGTCCGCATTCTCCCTTGTCATCACACGTTGCGACCTCCGCGCTCCCAGTCAGCCCGCCATCACGCGTTTCATCCCCTCCCCAACACGCCTGGGACCGGGGAAATAGTGCCACTCGAAGGTGTGCGGATAGGGCGTGTCCCAGCCGGTGACGCGCTGGATCGGCGCCTCGAGATGATGGAAGCAACGCTCCTGCACCAGGGCCGAAAGCTCGGCGCCGTAGCCGCCGGTGCGGGTCGCCTCATGCACGATCAGGCAGCGGCCGGTCTTCTTCACCGACTCCTCGATGGTCTCGATATCGACTGGCAGCAATGTGCGCAGGTCGAGGATCTCGGCGTCGATGTCCATTTCCTCGGCCGCCGTCAGCGCGACATGCACCATGGTGCCATAGGCCAGCACGGTGAGGTCCGCTCCGGGCCGAACGACCGCTGCCTTGCCGAGCGGCACGGTGTAATGCTCGATCGGCACATCCGAACCCGGCTGGTCGGTCCAGGGGCGCATGGGACGGTCGTGATGGCCGTCGAAGGGGCCGGAATAGAGGCGCTTCGGCTCGAAGAACAGCACGGGATCGTCGTCCTCCACCGCGCTGATCAGGAGGCCCTTGGCGTCGTAGGGGTTGGATGGAATCACCGTCTTCACGCCACAGACATGGGTGAACAGCCCTTCGGGGCTCTGGCTGTGGGTCTGTCCGCCGAAGATGCCGCCGCCATAGGGCGAGCGGATGGTAATGGGCGAATTGAACTCGCCGCCCGAGCGATGGCGCAGCCGTGCCGCCTCGGAGACGATCTGGTCGAAGGCCGGATAGATGTAGTCGGCGAACTGGCACTCGATGATCGGCCGGAGCCCGTAGGCGCCCATGCCGATCGCCACTGCGATCAGGCCGCCCTCGGCAATGGGCGCATCGAAGACGCGCTGGTCGCCATAGCGCTGCTGCAGCCCCTCGGTGCAGCGGAAGACGCCGCCGAAGAAGCCGACATCCTCGCCGAAGAGCAGCACATCCGGGTCGCGCTGCAGCATCACATCCATGGCGGAGTTGAGCGCCTGCACCATGTTCATGGTCGCCATCACGCTCCCTCCTCTTCGGCCCTGGCATTGAAGCGCTCCAGCTCAGCCTGCTGCTCGCGTAAATGCCAGGGCATCTCCTTGAACACATCCTCGAACATGGTGCCCGCCTCGTGGTGCGGGCCGTCGCTGAGGATGCCATGGCTCTGCGCCTGCCCATTGGCGGCGCGCACCTCTTCCTGCAGCGCCGTGGCCTGCTCGGCATGGCGCTCCTCGCTCCATTCGCCGAGGCCGATGAGATGCTGCTTGAGCCGCTCGATGGGATCGCCCAGCGGCCAGAACTTCTCCTCGTTGCCGGGCCGGTAGCGGGAGGGATCGTCGCTCGTCGAGTGCGGGGCGACACGGTAGGTGAAGAGTTCGATCAAGGTCGGCCCATGATTGGAGCGTGCCCGTTCGGCGGCCCAGCGCGTCACCGCGTAGACGGCAAGAAGATCGTTGCCGTCGACCCTTATGCCAGGGATGCCGAATCCGATGGCGCGCGAGGCGAAGGTCGCTTCCTCGCCGCCGGCGACGCCCTGGCTGGAGGAGATCGCCCACTGATTGTTGACGAGATTGAGGATCACCGGGGCGTGATAGACGGCGGCGAAGGTCAGGCCGTGGTGGAAATCGCCCTCGGCAGAGGCCCCCTCGCCCACCCATGCGGCGGCGATGTGGCGGTCATGCTTGTAGGCCGAAGCCATGGCCCAGCCCACGGCCTGGGGCACCTGTGTCGCCAGATTGCCGGATAGCGAGAAGAAGCCGGCCTCCTTCGCCGAATACAGCACCGGCAACTGGCGACCCTTCAGACGATCGAGCGCGTTGGAATAAATCTGGCACATCATGTCGAAGATCGGCCAGCCGCGCCCGATCAGGAGGCCCTGCTGGCGATAGCTCGGAAAGCACATGTCGCCAGGCTCGAGAGCAAAGACCTGGCCGATGGCGACCGCCTCCTCTCCCGTGCATTTGAGATAGAAGGACGTCTTGCCCTGGCGCTGGACCTTGAACATCTGCTCGTCGAAGGCGCGCGTCAGCATCATGGCGCGCAGGGCTTTGCGTAGCGTCTCGGCGTCGAGCTTGGGGTCCCAGGGGCCGACTGCCTTGCCCTCGTCGTCGAGCACGCGCACGAGGCCGAAGGCGAGCTCGCGCGTTTCGGAGGCCTTGGCGTCCATGGGCGGACGCTGGGCCTCACCCGCCGCCGGCAGGTCTAGATAGCCGAAGTCGGGCGTATCGCCTGGGCGGAAATGCGCCTCCGGCACATGCAGGCTGAGGGGCGGCACTTCGTGCTTCATCTTCTATCCTCCCAAACGCTCGACGGCCATGGCGACGGCCTCGCCGCCACCTATGCACAGCGAGGCGACACCGCGCTGCGCCCCGCGCTCTTCCATCGCCGCCAGCAGCGTCGCCATCACCCGCGCCCCGGAGGCACCGATGGGATGGCCGAGCGCGCAGGCGCCACCATTGACGTTGAGCTTCTCGCGCGGAATCCCGAGGTCCCGCATGGCGAGCAGCGCCACCACGGCAAAGGCCTCGTTGATCTCATAGAGATCGACCTCTTCGGGATCCCAACCGGCCCTGACCAGCGCCTTGCGGATCGCCGGGGCGGGCGCAGTGGCGAAGTCGGCCGGCGCTTGCGCGTGCACGGCATGGGCCGCGACCCGTGCGAGCTGCGGCAGATGCCGCTCCCGCGCCACGGAGGCCCGGGTCAGCACCAGGGCGGCGGCGCCGTCGGAGATGGAGGAAGCGTTGGCGGCCGTGATGGTGCCGTTGGCACCGAAGGCCGGCTTCAGTCGCGGAATGCGGCCGGGATCAGCGCGCTTCGGCTGCTCGTCATACTGCACGACGCTGTCGCCGTTTCGGCCCTTGACCAGGACTGGCACGATCTCACGCTCGAAGGCGCCGTTGTCCTGCGCCTGCCGTGCCCGGGTGAGGCTTTCGAGGGCGAAGGCGTCCTGATCGGCGCGGGTAACCTGGTGGGCGGCGGCGGTCTCCTCCGCGAAGACGCCCATCAGCCGCCCTTCGTCATAGGCATCCTCCAACCCGTCGAGATAGAGGCTGTCGGCGATGCGGTCATGGCCGATACGCGCGCCGCTGCGATGCTTGGCGAGCAGATAGGGCGCGTTCGACATGCTCTCCATACCGCCAGCGACGACAATATCGGCGGCACCGGTGGCGAGCATGCCGCTGGCGAGGATAGCCGCCTGCAGGCCGGAGCCGCAGACCTTGTTGACAGTGGTCGCGGCTACGCTCCCGGGCAGGCCAGCGCCAAGGGCAGCCTGGCGTGCGGGCGCCTGGCCGAGGCCCGCGGGGAGCACACACCCCATGAAGATCTGGTCGACGGCATCCCCCTCCACCCCGGCGCGCTTGACCGCCTCGTGCACGGCGCGGGCACCGAGCTCCGTCGCCTTCAGGCTCGACAGGGCGCCCTGGAAGCTGCCGATGGGTGTCCGCGCATAGGATGCGATCACGATGGGATCATCCGCCATATCGTCTCCTCACTGGGTCTCGCGATAAAGCTCGCGACCGATCAGCATGCGCCGGATCTCCGACGTTCCGGCTCCGATTTCGTAGAGCTTGGCGTCGCGCAACAGACGCCCGGCCGGGTAATCATTGATGTAGCCATTGCCACCCAGGGCCTGGATCGCCTGGAGCGCGACCTGCGTGGCCGCTTCGGCGGCATGGAGCACGCAGCCCGCCGCGTCCTTGCGGGATGTCTGACCGCGATCGCAGGCCGCTGCGACCGCATAGACATAGGCGCGGGCAGCGTTCGAGGCGGTGTACATGTCGGCGAGCTTGCCTTGCATGAGCTGGAAAGCACCTATCGGCTCGCCGAACTGGCGGCGCTCATGCACGTAGGGCACGACGAGATCGAGCGCCGCCGCCATCAGGCCGAGTGGCCCGCCGGCCAGCACCACGCGCTCGAAGTCGAGGCCGGACATCAGCACGCCGACACCCGCATTGAGCTTGCCGAGCACGTTTTCGGCCGGCACACGACAATCCTCGAACACGAGTTCACAGGTGTTGGAGCCGCGCATGCCAAGCTTGTCGAGTTTGGGCGAGGATCGGAAGCCGGTAAAGCCGCGCTCGACGATGAAGGCGGTGATGCCGCGCTGGCCGGCAGAGGGATCGGTCTTGGCATAGACGACCAGCACATCGGCGTCGGGCCCGTTGGTGATCCACATCTTGGTGCCGTTGAGCACGAACCCATCACCCCTTGCCTCGGCCCGCAGTGCCATCGACACCACGTCGGAACCGGATCCCGCTTCGGACATCGCGAGGGCCCCGACATGCTCGCCGGAGATCAGTTTGGGCAGATAGCGCCGTTTCTGCTGGGGCGTGGCATGGCGTGTGAGCTGGTTGACGGCGAGATTGGAATGGGCGCCATAGGACAGGCCGACAGCTCCCGAGGCCCGGCTGAGCTCCTCCATCGCCACGCAATGGGCCAGATAACCCATGCCGGCCCCGCCATATTCGGGTTCGGCGGTGATGCCGAGCAGACCCAGATCGCCAAGCGCGGGCCACAGATCGCGCGGAAAGCTGTTCTCGCGGTCGATGGTGGCCGCGCGAGGGGCGATCTTCGCGGCGGCAAAGCGGCGGACGCCATCGCGCAGGGCCTCGATTTCGGCGTCCAGACCGAAGTTCAGACCACCATCATACATGGGTGCTCTCCACCGCCATTTGCGCCGCCAGGGCCTGCGCCGCCCGCGATCGTGGCTTGGTGCCGAGGACCGCGCAGACGGCCTTTCCTGCCGCAGTGAGCCGCCCGAGATCGATGCTGGTTTCGACCCCGAGACCAGCCAGCATGTAAACCAGATCCTCGCTCGCCAGGTTCCCGCTGGCCCCTGGCGCATAGGGGCAGCCGCCAAGACCGGCTACGGCCGAATCCACCGTCGTCACGCCGAGGTCGAGACAGGCAAGGACATTGGCGAGCGCCTGCCCATAGGTATCGTGGAAATGCAGCGCGACCGGCGCGATGCCGATTTCCCCGGCAACCGCCGAAACCATTGCGCGGGCGGCATCGGGAGTGCCGACCCCGATGGTATCGCCGAGGGAGACTTCTTCGCAGCCCATGTCCGCGAGCCGTGTGGCGACATCGACGACCCTCGTCAGCGGCACCTTGCCCTCATAGGGGCAGCCAAGCACGCAGCTGACGTAGCCGCGCACCCGCAATCCCTTGGCGCGCGCCTCGGCCACGATGGGCCGATAGTCCGCAAGGCTCTGGTCGATGCCACGCCCGATATTGTGGCGGCTGAAGGATTCCGAGGCCGCGGCAAACACGGCTATGCTGCGCGCCCCGGCGGTGACGGCGTCACCGAAACCCCGGCCATTGGGCACCAGGACCGGCAGATCGACCTCCGGCGGCAGCGACAAACCAGCCAGCACGCCGGCTGTATCGGCCATTTGCGGCACATGCCTGGACGAGACGAAGCTTCCGGCCTCGATCGTTCTGAGCCCCGCCTCGGCCAGGGCCGTGATGAGGCCGATGCGGGCCACGACCGGCAGGATCCTCGCCTCGTTCTGCAGCCCATCGCGCGGGCCGACTTCGACGATATGGATCGATCTCGCCCGGCTCATGCTTCCGCCTCCAGCACAACGAGCTCCGCGCCGGCGACAACCTGCTCGCCCACGCCGACATCGACCGAGCGCACCTTGCCGGCGCGGGGCGCTGCGACGGTGTGCTCCATCTTCATGGCCTCGATCACCACCAGTGCCTGCCCCTTCTCGACCGCATCGCCCGCCGCCGCCGAGACTGCGAGGACGAGGCCGGGCATCGGAGAGACGATCCGGCCGCCGGCGACCTCCTTGCCCCCGCGCGAGCGCCCGGGATCGAGGACCGTGAAATGATAAGCGATCCCCCGGGCGAAAAGATGGATATCGGCGCCCTGTGCGAAGAAGCGCAGATTGACGAGTTGGTCATCGATCCGTAGCCTTGCGGCACCCTCCGGCTCGGCACGACCCGCCACCGACAAGCGGTGTCCGGCGAAGGCAAGCTTGTACCCTTCCGGCACCCAGGTTACGTCTATGGCAGTGGTGTCGCCCGCCATCTCGAGCTCGAGCCGCCGACTTGCCGCGCCACCGAGCCGCCAACCACGGGTCTGGTCCCAGGGCGAAAATGGGTCGGCCGGATCGGCCGCCTGACCGGCGGCACGCTCCATTCTCCGCAATGCGAGGAAAGCAGCTGCAGCGATCACGAGGGCGTCCGGTGGAGGCGCAGCTGCCAGCAGATCCGCGTCATGGCGTTCGATGAAACGGGTGTCGAGATCATCGATTCCCGCGAAGGCCGGATGGTCGACAATGCGCGCGAGGAAGGCGCGATTGGTCGCGGGACCTACAATTTCCGTGGCTTTGAGCGCCGCAGCGAGGCGTGCCATGGCGTCCCCTCGATCCGCGCCGCGAGCGACGATCTTCGCGAGCAGGGAATCGTAATGGACCGAGATGCTGTCGCCTGTTTGGAACCCGGTATCGACGCGTATGCCGGCTCTCTCTTCAGGCAACGCCAGATGCTCGATGCGGCCTGTGCTCGGCAGGAAGCCACTGTCGGGATCCTCGGCGCAGAGCCGCGCCTCGATCGCATGGCCCTGACAGGTGATCGCCGACTGAGGCTGCGGCAGCCTTTCGCCAGCGGCCACACGCAGCTGCCATTCGACGAGGTCGAGGCCGGTGATCGCCTCGGTGACCGGATGCTCAACCTGCAGCCTCGTATTCATTTCCATGAAGAAGAAGCGGTCATCGGCCACCAGGAATTCCACCGTGCCGGCGCCGCGGTAGTCGACGGAGCGAGCACAGGTAATGGCGGCCTCATGGAGATCCCGGCGCAGCGCCTGCGGCAGGTCAGGCGCCGGCGCCTCCTCGATCACCTTCTGGTGGCGGCGCTGCACCGAGCAATCGCGGTCGAAGAGATGCACGACATTTCCAAAACTGTCGCCGAAAACCTGAACTTCGACGTGCCGGGCGTTCTGTAGGTAGAGTTCCAGGATGAGCCGCCCATCGCCAAAGGCGGCTACCGCCTCGCGCTGCGCCGTCTGCAGCGCTGCGCGAAGATCCCCGGCCGTTTCCACGACACGCATGCCCTTGCCGCCGCCGCCGGCCGAAGGCTTGATCAACAAGGGAAAGCCGATGGTTTCGCCAGCCTTTGCCAGCACTTCGGGCGACTGTTCCTCCCCATCATACCCCTGAAGCACGGGCACGCCCGCAGCGGACATGCGCATCCGCGCCTGCGCCTTGTCACCCATGGCGCGGATGGTGGTGGCGGTGGGGCCCACGAAGAGCAGGCCAGCCTCGACACAGGCGGCAGCGAAATCGGCATTCTCGGCGAGGAACCCATAGCCGGGATGCACGGCGTCAGCGCCGCTTGCCTTGGCCGCCGCCGTGATTTTCTCCATGGCGAGATAGCTCTCGCGGGCCGGAGGCGGCCCGATGAAGACAGCTTCGTCAGCGAGTTTCACGGCAAGGCTCCCGGCATCGGCGTCCGAGAACACCGCGACACTCCGAATGCCCATGGCGCGAGCCGTACGGATGATGCGCACCGCGATCTCGCCGCGATTGGCGACCAGCAAGGTGCGAATCCGCGTCCGGACGCCAACGCTCACGGCATCCATCCCGGCTTGCGCTTGGCAAAGAAGGCGGCCAGCCCCTCACGGGCTTCGGGCGATGAGCGGATATTGGCGATCCGCCGGGCGCTCTCCTCGATCCGCTCAGCCGTAATCGGACCATCCATGTCGCAGGCGAGCTTCTTCGCCGCGAGCACCGCCAGCGGCCCACCGGACAGAATGGCCGACAGGGCGCGTTCGATGGCCTGGTCCAGTTCGTCCATCGAGACGACCTCGTGAATCAGCCCCAGGCGCAGTGCTTCCTCGGCCGAGAAACGTTCGGCCGTTACGAATAGGCGCCGGGCCGCACGCACGCCGACAGCGCGCACGACATAAGGGCTGATGACTGAAGGGATCAGGCCGAGCCGCACTTCGCTGAGAGCGAAAAGCGCACCTTGCACGGCAATGGCGACGTCCGAACAGGCGATCAGGCCGACCGCCCCACCGAAGACGGCGCCCTGGATGCGGACGAGCGTCGGTTTGGGGCAGGTATCGACGACGCGCATCAATTCGGCGAGTAGCCGGGCGTCGGCGAGATTGTCCTCCGGAGATGCGTCGGCCACCCGGCGCATCCAGGCAAGATCGGCTCCCGCAGAGAAGGCCGCGCCCTCCGCGCGCAGAACGATGGCACGGATCGCCGGGTCCTGGCCGGCGGCACCATAGGCCCGCGTCAGTTCGGCGATGAGATGATCGTCGAAGGCGTTCATCACCTCGGGCCGGTCGAGCGTGAGGACCGCAACGGCGCCTTCCCTGTGCACATGCAGGCTCACATGCGGAACACGCCGAAGCGTGTCTCCCTGGCCGGGGCGTTGCGCACTGCCGACAGGCCGAGCGCCAGGACCATGCGCGTTTCAGCCGGGTCGATGATGCCGTCGTCCCAGAGGCGCGCGGTGGAATAGTAGGGGCTGCCCTGCTCCTCATACTGGGCGCGGATCGGCGCCTTGAAGGCCTCTTCCGCTTCCTCATCGATTATGGACCGATCGTTCCGAGAAGCCTCTCGCCGGACCTGCGCCAGCACATTGGCCGCCTGTTCGCCGCCCATGACCGAAATGCGGGCGTTCGGCCACATCCATAGGAAACGCGGGTCGTAGGCCCGCCCACACATGGCATAATTGCCGGCCCCAAAGGAATTGCCGATCACCACGGTTAATTTCGGGACGTCAGCCGCCGCCACTGCGGCCACCAGCTTGGCGCCGTCCTTGGCGATTCCACCGGCCTCGTAGTCGCGCCCGACCATGAAGCCGGTGATGTTCTGGAGGAAGACGAGCGGTATACCACGCTGGCAGGCAAGCTCGATGAAGTGCGCTCCCTTCAGAGCCGATTCTGAGAAAAGGATGCCATTGTTGGCGAGAATGGCGACCGGATAGCCCCAGATATGGGCAAAACCGGTGACCAACGTCGCGCCATAGGCCGCCTTGAACTCATCGAACTCCGAGCCATCGACCATGCGGGCGATGATTTGCCTGGCGTCATAGGGCTTGCGGGGATCGGCCGAGACGATGCCATAGATCTCGTCAGCTTCGTAGAGCGGTGCGCGTGGCGCCCGCCTCTCGCCGACCTCCGGCTTGCGACGGTTGAGGCCAGCGACGATCTCGCGGGCCAGTCCGAGCGCCTGCGCATCGCTCTCGGCGGCGTAATCGGCGACGCCGGAAATGCGCGTATGGGTGTCGGTGCCGCCAAGTTCCTCGGCGCTGACGGTCTCGCCGGTGGCGGCCTTCACCAGAGGCGGACCACCAAGAAAGATCGTCGCTTGCTCCCGCACCATCACGACCTGGTCGGCCATGGCGGGCACGTAGGCGCCACCCGCGGTGGAACTTCCCATCACCACGGCGATCTGCGGAATGCCGGCGGATGACAGCCTGGCCTGATTGAAGAAAATGCGGCCGAAATGCTCGCGATCGGGGAACACCTCGTCCTGCTTGGGCAGAAAGGCGCCACCGGAATCGACCAAATAGAGGCAGGGCAGACGATTCTCCGCCGCGATGGTCTGAGCCCGCAGGTGCTTCTTTACCGTCATCGGGAAATAGGTGCCGCCCTTCACCGTGGCGTCATTCGCCACCACCATGCATTCGCGCCCCTTGACGCGGCCGATCCCGGTAATCAGGCCTGCGGACGGCACCTCGTCGTCGTAAAGGCCGAAGGCGGCAAGCTGCGAGAGCTCAAGGAAGGGCGAACCGGCATCGAGCAGGAGATCGATACGTTGGCGCGGCAGCAGCTTGCCCCGCTTCACATGCCGTTCGCGCGCCGAGACCGAGCCGCCCAAGGCGGCCTGCGCGATCTTTTCCTTCAGGTCCGAGCTGAGAGAGAACAGCGTTTCGCGATTGCGTCGATACGCATCCGAACGCCGATCGATTGTATCCCCTATGATCGGCATGCAGTGCGCCTTGCCTTTCGGCTGCTTGTCGCAGCCAGCATTTCATCATAAAAGAACGTACGTTAGTTTTTATAATGAGACGCGGGTTGATCCGCAAGTGAATTAGCACGGCGAAAAAACATGGCACGCAGGGCTGGCTCGGACGGGGCGAAGACGGCAGAGGCGATCCGCGCCGCCGGCCTCAGGCTGATCTTCGAGCACGGCTATGAGGGCATGAGCCTACGCGATCTTGCCGAGATGGTCGGCGTGCAGCCTGGCTCTCTCTACAACCACATCGCCACCAAGCAGGCCCTGCTGTTCGAACTGCTGTCCGAGCATATGCGCACGCTCACCGCGGCGCTCGACGAGGCGCTCGCCGGGGTGGAGGGGCCTCTCGCCCGGCTCGACGCCTTCATCGACTTCCATCTGCGCTATCATCTCACCCGCAAGATGGAGGTGTTCGTCAACAATTCGGAGCTGCGCAGCCTGGAGCCGGCAAATCTCACGGTGATAACCCGCTTGAGGCGGGCATACGAAGCCAGGCTTGCCGCCATCCTGGCCGAAGGCGTGGAACAGCGAGTCCTGTCGGTACCGGATGTTCCCGTGACGACCTATGCCCTGCTGGCTTTGCTGACAGGTGTGGTCAGTTGGTACGATCCGGGCGGCAGGCTGAGCGAAGAGGAAATCATCTCGACCCACCGCAGGTTGGTCTTGGAAGGTATCGTGCGAACTGGTGAGGTCACGCGGTAGGCAGGACATCGCCAATATGACGAGTCATTGAACCATCGCCCTTGCCAAAACAAGCGCACGCTATGGTCCACGAGGCGGCACTCTGCTATGGTCGGTTGTACTTGCTACGCTATATCTACAAATGATAGAAACATGGCGGCGGTCGCGCTGCTTTATCAAGCATTCACGGAGCCGATGTTTTCCCGATGCTGGACTATGTGCTCCGTGGATCAGGATATAATCTTCAAGGCCCTTGCCATCCTTGCAGTTCGACCCATCCGTTGAAGTGAACCGTGCCACTTGCTCTTTTGGGGGAGCAGAGCATGTCCGAGGCTGGCGCAGTCAAGCGAAGCCATGATTATGAGCTCGGTCATACCGATAGCGAGCTCAAGCGGTTGAACAGGCAGGCCCTCCTGGTCAATCCGATGACACGTCAATTCTTCCAGAGCGCCGGCCTATGCCCGGGGATGCGCGTCCTCGACGTCGGCAGTGGCGCGGGCGATGTTGCCTTCCTCGTAGCCGAGCTCGTTGGCCCCGGTGGTGAAGTTGTCGGCACGGACCGATCCTCCCTTGCCGTCGCGGAGGCAACCAGGGCTGCACAGAGGCGGGACCTGCGGAACGTGTCGTTCCTCGTTGGTGATCCAGCCGAACTTGTCTTCGACCGTTCGTTTGATGCGGTCGTTGGCCGATATATCCTGTGTTTCTCGCCGGACCCGGTGGCGATGCTCCGAAAGCTGCGGGTTCACTTGAGCCCTGGCGGGATCATGGTGTTTCACGAGGCCGGCGGATTGGGCGCGCAGTCGTACCCCCCGGCGCCGCTGTATGACCGCTGTCACAACTGGATCGTGCAGACTTTCCGCAGAGTCGGCACCAATCCGCAAATGTGCATCGATCTGTACTCAGCCTTTGTCGACGCTGGGCTTCCTGCCCCGACGATGGCCTTGCACACACTGATAGGAGGCAGCGCCAGCAAGACCAATGGCATCGATCTGATCACCGATCTGGTGACGACATTGGCGCCCGTTATCGCGCAGATGGGCGTTGCGACATTGGAAGAGATCGACATCGCCACTCTTCACTCCCGCGTTCAGGCAGAGGTGGAGGAAAAGGGCAGCATCCTGGTTGGCCGATACGAAATCGGCGCTTGGTCGACCGTGGCTGATATGTCGTGATCTAGCGTCAATACCTGACAGGCAATTGTGCGTGATCAGCCGACGGAGCCATCTCTCGCCATGGCATCGAACGCCTCGCGCGTGCGCTTGATCGCAGGCATTTCCGCATCAGCCCAGTCGATCAGGCCGCGCATCGGCGCCTGCAGCGAGCGGCCGCGCTCGGTCAGGCGGTATTCGACGCTCGGCGGCGTGGTGGGAAACACGGTGCGCTCGATCAGCCCATCGCGCTGCAGGCTGCGCAGCGTCTCGGTGAGCATGCGCTGGGAGATATCATCGACAGCACGACGAAGCTCGCCGAAGCGGTGCGGGCGCTGCGCCAGTGTCATGATCAGGAGGTAGCTCCATTTATCCCCGATTCGATCGAGTATATCGCGAATGGCGCATTCGGGACGCGCGCGCTTGCCGCGGGCCAGCCTGATCGGCTCCGCCACAGGCATGAGACGGGCCAGAGCCGTTTCCCGTGCAGACATATCTACTCTCACTCTTGATGCTGGTCTTCATTCGAGACTAGCATACTGCCACACCACAAGCGATGTCCCGGGCGGGTCTCCTGGACAGAAACACAGAAGCAGCGATTTCACGCCCATCTACCGGATGGACCTGAACACCTGCCAAGGTGGATGATGACCGTGAATGAGGATTGAAATGGAATATCGTCAATTGGGTAGTTCGGGCTTCGAGGTGCCGGTGCTGAGCCTCGGCACCGGCACGTTCGGTGGCGGCAATGCCTTCTTCAAGGCCTGGGGCAATACGGATGCCGGCGGGGCGCGGCATCTCATCGACATCTGCATTGATGCCGGCGTCACCATGTTCGACAGCGCTGACGTGTATTCCAACGGCCTTGCGGAAGAGGTGCTGGGCAAGGCGATCGCCGGCCGGCGCGACAAGGTGCTGATTTCCACCAAGGCTACCTTCCGCTCCGGCGACGGGCCCAACGATGTCGGCTCCTCGCGCTTCCACCTTACCCAGACGATCGAGAAGTCGCTGAAGCGCCTTGGCACCGACTATATCGATCTCTTCCAACTCCACGGCTTCGACGCAATGACGCCTGTGGACGAGGTGCTCTATACGCTCGATACGCTCATCCGTGCAGGCAAGATCCGCTATATCGGCGTTTCCAATTTCTCGGGCTGGCACCTGCAGAAATCGCTCGACACTTCCGACCGTTACGGCCTGCCGCGCTATGTCGCCCACCAGGCCTACTATTCACTTGTCGGCCGCGACTATGAATGGGAGCTGATGCCGCTCGGCCTTGACCAGGGGGTCTCGGCGGTGGTGTGGAGCCCGCTCGGCTGGGGCCGCCTCACCGGCAAGCTGCGCCGCGGCGCGCCGCTGCCGGAGCGCAGCCGCCTGCACACGACGGCGGAGAACGGCCCGCCCGTGCCGGACGAGTTGCTCTATCGCGTGGTCGATGCGCTTGATGCCGTCGCTGCCGAGACCGGCAAGAGCGTGCCGCAGATCGCCCTGAACTGGCTGCTGCACCGCCCGACCGTGGCGACCATCATCATCGGCGCCCGTGACGAGGCACAACTTCGCGAGAATCTCGGCGCTGTCGGCTGGTCCCTCACGCCGGAGCAGATCGCCAAGCTGGACGAAGCCAGCACGGTCACCCTGCCCTATCCCTATTGGCACCAGCGCGGCTTCACCGAACGCAATCCGGCACCGGTGTGATCAACTCCTGCCCTTGTCAAACAAAGGCAGCCTGACACTCACGCGGGCGCCCCGACCGGGGGCGTCCGAAATCTCAACCGTGCCGTCATGCGCTTCGGCCAGCGTGCGGACGATGGACAGCCCCAGACCTGCCCCACCGGTGCCGCGGCTACGCGAGCTTTCGAGCCGGCTGAACGGCTCCAGCAGGATCTCGCGTTGATCGGGCGGAATGCCCGGCCCTTCGTCATCGACAACAAGGACAATCGCTTCGCCGTCGCGCAAGGTCTGTACTTGCGCCGCCTGGCCATACTTCAGAGCGTTGTCTGTGACATTGGCGACAATCCGGCGCAAGGCCAGCCTGTCGCCAAGCACATTGGCGCCCCCTGCGCCGGTCGCCGGTGTGAAAACGATGCGCGCATCGGAGGCCTGTCGATCCGCGACCTCGGCGCGAACGATCTCCTGGAAGTCGACGATCTCCTGGGAGAGTTCGCCCGCTCCTGCCCGGCTCGAAAGAAGTGCATCGTCAAGCAGGCGCACCATGTCGTCGATATCGGCGATGGCTCGTTGGCGCTCCATCTCCTCGGGTATGAAATCCGCCCGCAGGCGCAGTCGCGTCGCAAAGGTACGCACGTCGTGGGAAATGCCGCCGATCAGCGCCATGCGCGCGCGCATCATGCCGGAGAGGCGCCCCTGCAGCCGGTTGAAGGCATTGATGACGGCGCGAATCTCCGGGGCGCTGCGCCTAGGCTGCGGCAAGGGCACGGGCGCGTTGGAAAGATCGACCCGATCGACGGCGGCGGCCAGGCGCACCAGCGGTTTTGTCTCGCGCTGCATCACCAGAAGCGCCAGCAAGGCGATCACCGTGCCCACCAGGCCGGCGAAGAACCCGACCGGCAGGCCGAAGCGGTTCACTGCAACCGGACTTCTCGTGTCGATTACCAGGCTCTGGCCGGTCCTCAGGCCGATGCGGAATTCCAGGCCGTTATTGGCCAATGCGGCCAGCCGGCGCAAGCGGTGGCCAAAGGAAAGATCGGGCGAGATCGTCATCGTCAACGGACGCCCGCCGAGGACCTGCTCATAGGGCCTGCGCTCGCTGATATCGACGAGGGGAAGGATGGTCTCGGCGTCGCTGCCGGCGGAGACCAGCCTGGGCTCGAAGGCTGCGGTGGTCGCAGCCGTCAGAATCAGAGGCGTCAGCCGGCTATCTGCGCCCTCCAGCAATTCCACCAGCGCTGCAATACGCGCCGGCGGCGGCCGCGCGCTCTCCATGTCGCCGCCGCGCGCCCAGTAATGGCTCGCCAGCAACACGATCCAGACCGCGATCAAGCCGACCAGGATGATCAACGCCATACGCGTCGCCAGGGTAAGGCGCAGCATCATTGGATCTGCTTGACCGGCGCGGTGAAGAGGTAGCCGCCGTTGCGGATGGTGGAAAACAGGTTGGAGCCGGGGCTCGCCGCCTCAAGCTTCTTGCGCAGGCGCGAGACCAGCATGTCGACGGTGCGGTCGAAGGGATCGGCCGAGCGCCCCCGCGTCCAGTCGAGGATCTGCTCGCGACTCAGTACCCGGCGCGGGCGCTGGATGAAGCAGGCGAGCAGGTCGAATTCGGCGCTGGTCAGAGCGATGGGGCTACCCTCGTTCTCGACCTCGTGGAAGCTTCGTGCATCGATGTCGAGAATGAAACGGTCGAAGGCATAGCGGCGGCTGGCGACCTGGGGCTGACTGATCTGTACCCGGCGCAGGATCGCCCGGATGCGGGCCAGGAGTTCGCGTGGGCCGAAGGGTTTGGCGAGATAATCGTCCGCGCCCATTTCGAGGCCCACCACCCGGTCGATCTCATCGCTCTTGGCGGTGAGCATGAGGATGGGGATGGTATTCGCAGCCCTGAGGCGGCGGCAGATCGACAGGCCATCCTCGCCCGGCAACATCAGGTCGAGCACGATCAGGTCGGGGCGCTCGCGCTGCAGCACCATATCCATCGCCCGGCCATCCCCGGCTACCTCGACTGCGAAGCCCTCGCGGCGCAGAAAGTCCGCCACCAGGCGGCTGATTTCCGGGTCGTCCTCAACGATGAGAACAAGGTTCGTTGCGTCCTTCATCGCGACAGTCTTCAACAGAGCCGACCAGCCAGCAAGACAGCGACGCCCGTTTTTACAAATCGTTACACGCGGGCGATCAATCGATAACAAAAGTTGTGTAGCGGTGAAACTGCATCGACATATCCACCGCAACCTCTCCTGGTTCCCGGCGCCCAGCGCCCTTCCCTGAACAAGGAGAGAGTTCATGACGAGGCTTATCGCCATTCCTGCCCTTGCCGCCATCCTGTCCGTCGCCGCCATCGCGGACGCCAATGCCGGTTCCTGGAGCCGCTCGCATTCCGTCACCGGCCCGCGTGGCACCACGAGCTGGGGCAGTTCGGGCAGTTGCGCCGGCGGCTCCTGCTCCTGGCAAGGGGGAGGCACGGGCTTCCGCGGCAACAGCTGGAGCCGGCAGGGCCAGGCCGCCTGCGGAGGCGGCACCTGCAATTGGAACGGCGAGTTCACCGGCCCGCGCGGCAACACCCACACCTATGGTGGCTCCTCATATTACTGAAGCCCGGCCGGCACGGATCTCGTTCCGGGCCGGCTTTCTCACGCGCAGCCTATTGTTGCCCGAGTAACCCGATGTTGGCTCATATCTTCGGCCTGGAAGTCCGCCTGATCATTCTGGCCACCGCTGTCGGTTTCATGGTGCTGGAATATGCCCTCGGCCGGCTTGTCCATCACGAGACCCATGATCTGAAGGAGAGCGCCGCCACACTGGGCGTCGCATTGGGGCACAATCTCATGCGGAGCATCGAGGCCGTGGTCGTCGCGATGCCCTTCGTCTTCGTCTACGAGCACCGCCTGTTCGACTTCGAGCAGACCAGCCCGCTCGCCCTGGCTGCGCTCTTCATAGGCAGTGAATTCCTCTATTACTGGCATCATCGCGCCTCCCACCGCATCCGTTGGATGTGGGCCACGCATAGCGTGCATCACTCGGCCACGAAACTGAACCTGACGGCCGCGATCCGCCTGGGCTGGACCGGCAACATTTCCGGCAATTTCCTGTTCTTCCTGCCACTGGCCTTGCTCGGCTTTCATCCCCTCGCCATCGTGGCCATGCTGGGGCTGAACCTGATGTACCAATTCTTCATTCACACGGAGCTGTCGCCGAGGCTCGGTGCCCTGGAATGGGTATTGAACACGCCGACCCATCATCGCGTGCATCACGCCTGCAACCGCTCCTGTCTCGACAAGAACTACGGCGGCATCCTGATCGTCTTCGACCGGCTGTTCGGCACATTCGCCGAGGCCCCGAAGGACCAGCCGCTTCACTATGGTCTCCTTGGGGTTCCCCCGAGCCTGAACCCGCTGCGCATCGCTCTCGGTCAATGGGCCGCGGTGTTCGGAGATTTTTACAGAAGCGCCTCATGGCCGGAACGCTGGCGAGCCCTCTTTGCTCCGCCTGGCGCCCCACATTCGCGCAAGCCGCGCCGCGACGTAACCGCTTCCTTTTTCAACCACCCGCCTCGCCTGTCTGGAGAATGACATGAACGGATATCTCACCCGCAGCCTGACCGTCGCCGGCCTCGCCCTCGGCGCCCTGGTTCTGCTGCTGCCGGCAACCGCCTTTCCGCAGATGTCACCGGAAATGAAAAGTCAGGCGCGTACCATGCTCAAGCCCTGCCTGCCGGACTACCGCAAGTTCTGCAGCAATGTGGAAAAGGGCAATGGCCGCATCGTGCAGTGCCTGATCAGCCACAAGGACGAACTCAGCGCTGCCTGCAAGCAGGGCATGATCAGCGTGAAAGCGCTTCAGAACAAGCAGGACGGCCAATAAGCTGTCGGCCTAGGCCCCGGCGGGCGCGGCGTCTATGACGCGGAACTGCACGCGTTCTCGCCCGCCATAGCGGTCGACGCTGAGCGTGCCGGCCACATGGATCGCCTTGCCGCGCTGGCCGATGAGGGCATCGCCAAGGGGTTGGCCGATAGCGCGAAAGGCGATCGCGTCCACCAGGGCGCCGTCATGGCCTTTGAGGCGCATGCGAAGGTGGCTCTCGCCCACCGCATCGGCGAAGGCAAGCTCGTGGGCCGGCAACGCCAGGATCGGCTCCGGATTGCCCTGGCCGTAGGGGCCGGCGCGTTCGAGCATCTCGACGAGGCCGGTGGTGGCACCGCCGGCCGAGAGCGCCCCATCGATCTCGAGCGCGGCACTGGCGCGCGCCGCCTCGACACCGGCGGCGAGTTCTGCTTCCAGGAAAGCGCGGAAGGCACCGAGCTCGGCCTGGGCCAGGGTCACGCCCGCCGCCATCGCGTGGCCGCCGCCCTTGGAGAGAAGGCCGCGCTCGACGGCGAGACGAACGGCGCGGCCAAGATCGACACCGCCGATGGAGCGGCCTGAGCCGGTGCCGACGCCCTCCTTGTTGAATGCAATGGCAAAGGCCGGGCGGCCGAAACGCTCCTTGAGGCGCGCTGCGACCAGCCCGACGACACCGGGATGCCAGTTGCTCGAAGCCGTGACCACGGTCGCGCCCTTCTCCTCCAGCCCGAGAGAGGCAACGGCCTCGTTGAGTGCCTCCTCGAGCATGATCGCCTCGACCGTCTGCCGTTCGCGGTTGAGACGATCGAGGGTCGCGGCGATCGACGCGGCCTCCTGCTCGTCTTCCGTCAGCAGCAGCCGCGCGCCCAATGCCGCATCGCCGATGCGCCCGCCGGCATTGATACGGGGACCGAGCAGGAAGCCGAGATGATAGGGCCTCGGCGGCCCGTCCAGCCGCGCCATGTCCATCAGGGCCCTGAGACCCGCCCTCTGGCGCTGGCGCATCACGGCTAGGCCGCGCGCCACGAAGGCCCGGTTGAGCCCCTTGAGCGGCACGACATCGGCCACCGTGCCGAGAGCGACCAGATCGAGCCGTGACAGGAGATCCGGCTCCGGGCGCGCGGTGGTCCACCAACCGCGCCGCCTCAGCGTGCGGCTCGTGGCGACGATGAGAAGAAACGTCACGCCGCAGGCGCACAGATGCCCCTGGCCGGAGAGGTCGTCGAGACGGTTGGGATTGACCACGGCCACCGCAGGAGGAAGTGTCTCTCCAGCCTGGTGATGATCGACGACCAGCGTCTGAAAGCCCATCTCCGCCGCGTTGCCGAGCACCTCGACGCTCGTGGTGCCGCAATCGACGGTCACAAGAAGGCTGGCGCCGTCGGCCCACAATAGGCGTATCGCCTCCTCGTTGGGGCCATAGCCCTCATAGATGCGGTCGGGAATATGGATGCGTGGGGCCAGCCCCGATTCGCGCAGCCAGCCGGCCAGCAGTGCCGAGGATGTTGCACCGTCGACGTCGTAGTCCCCGAAGATGGCGATTTTCTCCTGCCGCATCACCGCATCGGCGAGCCTGTCGGCCGCCGCGTCCATATCGGTCAGGCGTGAGGGATCGGGCATGTAGTGGCGCACCGTCGGCGCCAGAAAGGCCTCCGCCTCCTCCGGCGTCACGCCCCGCCCCGCGAGGACGCGCGCGAGGAGATCAGGTTGGCCGGCACGCTGCGCCAGCGCCACCGCCTGCATCTGGCCGTGGCTGTCGAGGCGCTCGCGCCAAGCCTTCCCCGTGAAGGAGGATTGCACGTCCAGAAAAAAACGCGCTGAAGTTGAAGCTGCTTGCATGGTCGAAGCATATCGGCGCTCAACACTGCTTCGCCACAGATTTTCTGCCGGATTGCGCAGCAATTTTGTCTACCTTCCTTGACGTCGCCTCACAATCTGCCATTAACCGCCTCAGAGTGGTCACGCGGTTTCGGGCGACATCCATGACAGCAAAGGCGCCTGCCTCCGGATCCCGCCTTTCGCCCGGCCTGGCCCTTGCAGCGCTCGGCGTCGTGTATGGCGATATCGGCACCAGCCCGCTGTATGCCCTGCAGACAGCCATCGGTTCCAGCGGCCCGGGCGGAGCAACGCAGTCCTGGATCGTGATGGGCGTGGTCTCGCTGATTTTCTGGGCGCTGATCCTCATTGTTTCCCTGAAATACGCCATCCTGATCTTGCGCGCCGACAACCGAGGCGAAGGCGGCATCGTGGCCCTGCTCGCCATTCTTGAAGGCAGCGGGCGGCGCAAGGCGGGTCAGAGCACTATCCTCCTGGTGGTGGGCCTGGTCGGCGCTGCCCTGCTGTACGGCGACGGTGCGATCACGCCCGCGATCTCCGTGCTCTCCGCCATCGAGGGGCTGGAGGTGGCCGCGCCCTCGCTGGTGAAGATCGTGGTACCGCTCACGGTTGTCATCCTGCTCGCCCTCTTCCTGATGCAGCGCTATGGCACGGGCCTGATCGGGCGCCTGTTCGGACCGATCATGCTGCTCTGGTTCATCGCCATCGGTTTGCTGGGGGCTTTCGCCACCGCCCGCGATCCCGCGATCCTGATGGCGCTCAACCCCTTCGTCGCCCTGCATTTCCTGCTGAACGCCAATCCAGCCGTCAGCTTCGCCGTGCTCGGCGCCGCCTTTCTGGCGGTCACCGGCGGCGAGGCGATGTATGCCGATATGGGCCATTTCGGCCGCAATCCCATTCGTTTCGCCTGGTTTGTCGTTGCCCTGCCGGCCCTGGCGCTGAACTATCTGGGGCAAGGCGCCCTGCTGCTCAGCGATCCGAGCGCGGCCAACAATCCGTTCTACAACCTGGTGCCGGCCTGGCTGCACTTCCCCATCATCATCTTCGCCACGGCCGCGACGGTGATCGCGAGCCAGGCCATCATTTCCGGCGCCTTCTCGCTCGCCCGCCAGTCCATGCAGCTCGGCCTCCTGCCGCGCCTTACCATCAAGCAGACGGCGCATGACGAATTCGGCCAGATCTATGTGCCCACCGTCAACTGGCTGCTCTGCATCGGTACCATCGTGGCTGTCGTCGGCTTCGGCTCTTCGGCGGCCCTGGCCGGCGCCTACGGTATCGCAGTGTCGCTTCTGATGGCCATCACGACGCTGCTGGCGGCGCTGGTAGCACGGCAGTGGGGCTACAACCTCTTCCTCGTCATCCTGGTCAACGGCGCCTTCTTCATCGTCGATGTGATCTTTGTCGCGGCCAATGGCATCAAGCTGTTCGAGGGCGGCTGGTATCCGCTGCTGCTGGCCGTCACAGTCGCCATGCTGATGCTGACCTGGCGGCGTGGCCAGATCCTCGCCGAAAACGCCCGCAAGCATCTGCGCGTCGAGGAGACGACCTTCTTCAACACGATGGAGGCCGAAAGGCCGGTCCGGCTACCCGGCGTAGCGGCTTTCCTGAGTTCCGCATCGTCCGGCATGCCGCTCTCGCTCAGCATCTTCCTGCGCCACACCCACGCCATTCCCGAACGGGTCATGCTGGTGACGGTCGAGAGTGCAGAGATCCCCCGCATCAAGGAGGAAGATCGGGTAGAGATCATCCCGCTGCGACCGGACTTCCAGCGCGTCATCCTGCATTTCGGCTTCATGGAGGAACCGGATGTGGTGCGTGGCTTGCGTCTGGCGCTGCAGCGCGGCCTGATCCCGGAAGTCGACCTCGCCAGGATGTCTTTCTATATCGGCAGCGAGACCGTGATACCGGCCAAGAAGCTCCCGGGCATGGCCTTCTGGCGCGAGGTGCTCTACGCCATGCTCCAGCGCAACGCAGAACGCTCGGCCTCCTATTTCCGCATCCCGGCCACGCAGGTGGTGCAGCTCGGCGCCGAGATCGAAATCTGACACTGCTTGCCGTTATGGGTTTGTCGACGGCGTGGCCCCGACTATCGTCGGCCGGCGACTTTTCCGAGGACAGGGGGCGGGCATTCATGAAACTTGGTTTTATCGGGACGGGGGCGCTCACCTCCGCGGTGGTCTCCGGGCTCAAATCCCACACCGACAATTCCGTGCCGGTGCTCCTGTCGCCCCGCAACCAGGAAATTGCCGACGATCTCGCCTCCCGCTATGCGGATGTACGGGTTGCCACCGACAATCAGGCGGTGCTCGACGCGTGTGACACCATCATGGTCGCTGTCCGGCCTCAGGTCGCACGCGAGATACTCTCGGCCTTGCGTTTTCGTCCCGATCATCACGTCGTCAGCCTGATCGCCACCTTGTCCCGTGAGGACATTGCAGGCCTCGCCTCCCCTGCGGCGCGGGTGACGAAGGCGTTGCCCATGCCCATGATCGCCCGGAGACAGGGCGCGACGCTGATCTACCCGTCCGATCCGGACATGGCGGATTTTTTCGGGCGATTGGGAAAAGTGATTGCGACTGACGATGCCGATGAATTCAACGCCCTTAGCGTGGTCACCGCGACCTTTGCTGCCTACTTCAAATATCTCGATACCGTTTATGGCTGGCTGAAGGACCACGGCGTCGCCGATGCGAAGGCGAATGATTATATCGCTACAATCTACAAGGCGCTGGCGCACGCGCCGGACGCGACGTCGGATCCAGGCTTCATGCACCTCGCCGAAGAATATGCGACGCGTGGCGGCATCAATGAACAGGTCCTGCGCGAACTGACGGCCCGGGGCATGTTCGATGCTTTCGCGGAGAGCCTGGGCAGTGTGCATCTGCGTATCCTGGCGTCCCAATCGTGAGGCAGGCCAACCAGCCTGTGGGGATCAGGTGAGCTCCTGCCGCAACAGGGCTTCCAGCTTCTGTCTGAAGGCAGTTTCGTCCAGGCTGAAGGCTTGGTCGTAGTCTCCCCGGCCACCGACGATCCAATGGTAGTCCAGGCCGATATGCCGGCTCACCCACAAATAGGTACTCTTGGTGAAATTCTCGGGGAAGATCTCAAGCATCTTCGTGCCCGGCCGGCAAAAAGCCAGATTACCGAGCCCGGCGCCATGAACGCCGATTACGATATCGGCCTCGCTGAAGGACCGAACCTGCTCGGCTTGATTGTCGGCCCGTGCCTCGAAGCGCTCGAAACCATGTGCCTTCGCGATCTCGAAAAGGGCATCCTCGTTGAGGAGGCGCCGGATCTTGCTGCCGCCGCGCGAGAAGAAAAGCCGGCGACTGCCGCCGCGCGGCACCCCGTAATGTTCGCGGAAAATCTCTGCAAGGCGATGCACGGGAGCGGCATCCGCGAAGTTCCATTCGGCGTTGCCGGCCTCGAAGGACAGCCACAGGGCCTCTCCCACCGGCACCTTCGCATCCTCAGCCAGTTCAATCGTGCGCAGCCCCGGATAAGCCTTCTCCAGCAGCGCGCAGGCCTGTCTCAGGATCGCCAGCCGTGCGGGCGTGCACACCAGGGTGAGCGGCATGCCTCTGGGATGCAGTCTTTCCAGATAATCCACCAGCGGCACGAGGTCGTGAAACAGCGCGTGGTAGTAATTGTCCGTGCGGGCAAGGAAATGGCAGCGCCCGGCGACCGGCAGGTCCTGGCGCAGCGTTTTCGCCTTGGCGAAGTTCCAATTGGCTGTTCCCTCCTGCGACATGACCACGGCCTGATGCTGCGGGGCCATGATCAGGCCGACATGGCCCAGCATTTCCGCATCACGAATCGTCACCGCGATCTGGCGCGCCTTGGCGGAGGGCTCGCCCGCCCAGTCGCCCGCCAGCGTGTCGTAAGGCCAGCATTTATCGCGGACGAACGCCGTCTCCTCCGGGGTAAACAGGGTTGGGAGGTCGAAGGATCTGTCTTCCAGGACTCGCGTTGCCACCCTGGTGGGGTGAACAGCCCGGGGATAGAAGGAAAAGCGGCGGCGCAGAACGCCTATTTTGCCTATGGTGGCGTGGGTCGCCTGCCAGCGCCAATAGCGGATGTTAAAACGCTTGCGAAATCCGGATTTGACGCGCGCCATTTCTGCCAATTGATTGCCATTGAGTAGCCAAGCGGCTATAGCCGCGCAATTACCCTCTGTCTATCGAGTCAAACCTTGAAAGCTATCATTCTCGCCGGCGGCATGGGCACGCGCATTTCGGAAGAATCGCATCTGCGCCCCAAGCCCATGATCGAAATCGGCGGCCGCCCGATCCTGTGGCATATCATGAAGATCTACAGCTATCACGGCATCAACGACTTCGTGATCTGCCTCGGCTACAAGGGCTACATGATCAAGGAGTATTTCTCGAACTACTTCCTGCACAATGCGGATGTGACCATCGACGCAGAGAAGAACGAGATTACCTATCACAATCCGAAGGCCGAGCCCTGGCGCGTGACCATGGTCGATACGGGCGAGGCCAGTATGACAGGCGGGCGCCTCAAGCGCGTTGCCTCGTTTCTCACCCCCGGGGAGCCCTTTTGCTTCACCTATGGCGACTGCGTCGGCAATATCGACATCACCGCCCAGATCGCATTCCACAAGGAGCATGGCAAGCGCGCGACCCTGACCGGCGTGGTACCGCCGGGTCGCTACGGCTCCATCACCCTGGACGGCAATCGCATCACCAGCTTCGTCGAGAAGCCGCCGGGCGACAACACGCTGATCAATGGCGGCTTCTTCGTGCTCGACCCAAGCGTGACGGACCTCATCGCCGGCGATTCAATACCGTGGGAGGCCGCGCCTTTGGAAACGCTGGCCCGTAATGACGAGTTGATGGCCTGGCGTCACGAAGGCTTCTGGCATCCAATGGATACGTTGCGCGACAAGAACCATCTGGAGCAGCTCTGGGCACAGGGCAAGGCCCCCTGGAAGGTGTGGGCGTGAGCGGCGCGCTGCCAAAGGCTGAATTCTGGCGTGGCAGGAAGGTCCTCCTCACGGGCCATACCGGCTTCAAGGGAGGTTGGGCCGCCCTCTGGCTGCACAGACTTGGTGCCGAAGTCACAGGCTTTGCCCTGCCGCCGGAAGTGGACCAGCCCTTCTTCCGGACCACCGGCGTCGAACGCAGCATCCGCTCGGTGTTCGGAGACCTGCGAGACCTGGCCGCCGTCAAGCGCGTCGTCGCCGAGACGCGGCCTGACATCGTGCTGCACCTGGCGGCGCAGGCCCTGGTGCGCCGCTCCCTCGCCGACCCGATCGAGACCTTCGCCTCCAATGTGATGGGCACCGCTCATCTGCTGGAGGCCCTGCGCGGCAGCGAGGGGCTAAAGGGCATCCTGGCCGTGACGTCGGACAAGGTCTATCTCAACGAGGAGAAGGGCGCCGCGTTCATCGAGGGCGACAAGCTCGGCGGCAAGGACCCCTACTCCGCGTCCAAGGCGGCTTCCGAGATCGTCGCTTATTCCTATGCGCGCTCTTTCTTCGACAAGGCCGGCGTACCGCTCGCCACGGCCCGTGGGGGCAATGTCATTGGCGGCGGCGATCATTCGGCCGACCGTCTCGTGCCAGATATCGTGCGCGCCGTGCGCAGCGACAGGACGCTCGAACTGCGCCATCCCGAGGCGACGCGTCCCTGGCAGCATGTGCTCGACTGCGTGAACGGCTATCTTGTCTACGCCGAGGCGCTCGTGGATGGACCGGATATGCCACGCGCCCTTAATTTCGGGCCGGATCCCAACCACCCCCTGCCCGTCGCCGCCGTGGCCGATGCCGTCTTTGCGGCCCTCGGCCGCAAGCCCGACTGGGCGCACAGGCCCGTTCCCGGCTCCATCGAGATGAAGGCGCTCACCGTCGATTCCAACGAAGCGCGCCGCTTGCTCGGCTGGCAGGACCTGCTCGCCGGACAACCCAGCCTGGAATGGACGGCGCAGTGGTATGCTGCCGAGGCCGCGGGCCAGGACATGCATGCCTTCACTCTCGATCAAATCTCCCATTTCTCAATGCTCTGAGGCAATTGCCATGCCCCTCGTCCCCAATTGCCGTTTCTGCGCGACGCCCCTCACCACAACCTTGTGCGATCTCGGCTCCATGCCGCTCGCCAATGACTATCGCCTGCCGGACGATAAGAATCCCGAGCGTAGTTTTCCGCTGCACGCCCGCGTCTGCCCGAGCTGCCTGCTGGTGCAGGTCGACGATTCCGTGCCGCCGGATGCCATCTTCTCCGACTATGCGTATTTCTCCTCCTATTCGGACAGCTGGGTCGCTCACGCCAAGCGCTACGCCGAGGCGATGATCGGGCGCTTCCATCTCGGCCCGGATTCGCTGGTGGTGGAGATCGCCTCCAATGACGGCTACCTCCTGCAGCATTTCAAGGCGGCCGGCGTACCGGTGCTCGGGGTTGAACCGGCGGCGAATGTAGCCGAGACGGCGCGTGCCAAGGGCATCGATACCGAAGTCGCCTTCTTCGGCGTCGAGACGGCCAGGCGCCTGGTCGCCGAAGGCAAGCGGGCCGATCTTATGACGGCCAACAATGTGCTTGCCCACGTGCCCGATATCCGCGACTTCGTCGGTGGCTTTGCCACGCTCCTGAAGCCGGAGGGTGTCGTCACCTTCGAGTTCCCGCATGTGCTGAACCTGATCGAGAAGGTGCAGTTCGACACCATCTATCACGAGCACTTCTCCTATCTCTCGCTGGTTACAGTTGAGAAGGTGTTCGCTTCCGTAGGCCTCAAGGCTATCGATGTCGAGGAACTGCCGACGCATGGCGGTTCTCTCCGCCTTTATGCCGCGCCCGCCAGCTCCAGCCATCAGCCCTCGGCCCGTCTCGACGCCCTGCGCGCCAAGGAGCATGCCGCCGGTCTCGACACATTGGCCGGCTATGAGGGTTTCGCCGACAAGGTTGCCGAGGTCAAGCGCGGCTTCCTCGCCTTCCTGGCCGAGGCAAAGGCCACCAACAAGAAGATCGCCGCCTATGGCGCGGCGGCCAAGGGCAACACCTTCCTCAATTTCTGCGGCGCCACGCCGGCCGACATCGTCGCGGTGTTCGACCGTTCGCTTGCCAAGCAGGGCCGTCTTCTGCCCGGGAGCCAGATCCCGATCCACTCGCCGGACAAGATCAGCGAAATTGCGCCCGATTATCTCGTCATCCTGCCCTGGAACATCGCCGAGGAAGTGATGGAGCAGACCCGCCCGCTGATGCCGGCAGGCAGCCTGTTCGTCACCGCCGTGCCCCAAATCAAGATGATGCCGTGATCTTCACCGAAACCAAAATCCCCGGGTGTTTTCTGATCGAGCCCCAGCGGTGGCGCGACGACCGGGGGTTTTTTTCCCGTATCTACTGCCCCGACGAATTTGCCGCGGCGGGCATCGACTTCACTTTGGCGCAGAGCAACCTGTCGCGCAATGACAAGGCCTTCACCCTGCGCGGCATGCATTTCCAGGATCCGCCCCTCGCTGAAGCCAAGCTGGTGCAGGTAGCGCGCGGTGCCATCTTCGATGTCGCCGTCGACTTGCGCCCGGAAAGCCCGAGCTTCAGGCAATGGGTCGGCGTCGAGCTGACGGCCGAGAGGACCAACCAGTTCTATATTCCCGAAGGCTGCGCCCACGGCTTCCTGACGCTGACCGCCGACACCGACGTGCTCTACGGCATGGGGCGCAAATACGTGCCCGGCCATGCCCGCGGCTATCGCTATGACGATCCGGCCTTCGCCATTGACTGGCCGCACTCGCCGGCTTCCATCTCCCAAGCCGACCAGACCTGGCCGGCTTTCGCTGGATAGCACATGGCGAGATTGCCCAAGCCCAGAGACCATACGCCTCGTGGCCAGGGCATCACGCTCGCGGGGCGCCATTTCGTCATCAGGGGGCTCAGGCGTCACCCGTTCGGCGATTTCTATTACCGAGCGATGACGGCGAGCTGGCCGCGCTTCTTTCTTTCCGCGGCAGTTGTCTATCTCGGCGTTGCGGCGATCTTCGCGCTGGCCTTCTGGTGGCTCGCGCGCCTTGGCTACCCACCGGTCGCAAATGTCCCGACCGGCGGCTTTGTCGACCATTTCTATTTCTCGGTCGAGACTCTCGCCACCGTCGGCTATGGCGACATGCATCCGCAGACGCATTATGGCCACATCCTGGCGACGATCGAGATATTCATGGGAACGATGTCGATCGCCATCCTCACCGGCCTGGTGTTCGCGCGCTTCTCGCGTCCGCGGGCACAGATCCTCTTCACCCAGAAGCTGGTGGTCTCACGCTATGACCGCAAGCCGGTGCTGATGGCACGCTTTGCCAATGCCCGGCACAACCTCATCTCGGACGCCACCGCCAAGCTCTGGATGACACGGCTGGAGACCAATCAGGAGAGCGCCCGCTACCGGCGCTTTCACGCCCTCAAGCTCGATCGCAGCGAGAACCCCCTCTTTGCGCTGAGCTGGACGCTGATCCATGTCATCGACGAGACCAGCCTGCTCCACAATATGGACGCCGCTGCTCTGGAAGCCAGCGATGTGAACCTGATCGTCACCGTGCGTGGCCGCGACGAGACCTCCAATGACGATGTCCGTGCGCGCAAGATCTATGGGCATCAGGATATCGACTGGCATGCGAGTTTTGCCGACATTCTCACGCCGTCGGCCGACAACTCCATCATCATGGATTACTCGCGGTTCCACGACACCATCCCGCACAACCTGCTGACAAATGAAAACCGCCGGCCCGAGGAAACGGACCGGCGGCAGCTGTGAACGCGGTTCAGGCTCTGGCCTCAGCGGCAGACCTTGCGCGACGTCCAGACCCAATGACCGTGATGGCGGACCTTGGTCCGCACGATCTTGCAGTGGTGGTGATAGTGATGGTGATACATCCCCGCACCGACCGAAGCGGTGTCACGCACCGGAGCAGCCGAAGCCGAAACGGGAGCATAAGCAAGAGCGGCGAAGGACAGAGCTGCGGCAGCGAGAACAATCTTCTTCATGATATTGGCTTCCTTGAGGCGCTCCCCAGCGCTGCAGACAAACTAGCGACCGCCCATGAATGATTCTTGAACAGAATTGCTTAACGAGGGCTACGCGCGATCACGTAAATGTTATCGAACAGCATATCCCCCGAGAGCGATGAGATTGCCAAGTTTACGAAGGTACAATCTTCAATAGAAAATAATTATCAACCTTGGGGTAGGTCTCTTCAGGTACAAAGACCCTGGACGATCTTGCAATCGCTATCTTTGGCAGAGCACGCAGCCAGGGTAGCCCCCCGCGCTTCCCCATGGGTAGAGCATGTCTGACCGCATCAAGCGGCCGGGGCGCCGCAATGGGGTACCCGGTTCGCCTTGCTCAGGTACGGCCGAGGCGGCGGTTGTCTCAGTCGCTGTATACGATCACGGCCAGCACATGATCGGTGCGCGCCTCGGCCCCGTAGCCAGCGGCATGACGGCGATAGCGGATGGTAGTCTCGCGGGCTTCCTTGTGCGAAGGAAAGGCACCCTTCTTAAACAAGAGCCAAGACCAACAAGACAGCAAATGTACAAGGAGGTGGAGGGTTGCTGGCCAGAAATCAATTCTGGTGGGCGGTGACGGGCTCGAACCGCCGACCCTCTCGGTGTAAACGAGATGCTCTACCAACTGAGCTAACCGCCCGGGTGGCGCAAGGGCCACGGCGCCTGTCTATTGTGCTTGGGCCTGTTGCGCAAGGCAAAATAAAACGGCCGCGCCCGGAGGCACGGCCGTTTCCTGTGTCGTCAAGCCTCAATGCGCGACGACAGCGCCGGCATCGTCACCGGCAACCACCGGCGGCGGAGCATTCTTGTCCTCTTCCCAGACGATCGGCTCGGGCATGCGCACCAGCGCCTTGCGCAGAACCTCTTCCATCCGGGACACCGGCACCAGCTCAAGGCTGTTCTTCACATTGTCCGGGAGATCGGCCAAATCCTTGGCATTCTCTTCAGGGATGAGCACAGTCTTGATACCGGCGCGCAGGGCGGCCAGCAGCTTCTCCTTCAGGCCACCGATCGGCAGCACGCGACCGCGCAGGGTGACCTCGCCCGTCATGGCGACATCGCGGCGGACCGGGATACCCGTCATCACCGACACCATGGCGGTGGCCATGGCGATGCCGGCGGACGGACCGTCCTTGGGCGTAGCGCCTTCCGGCACATGCACGTGGACGTCGCGCTTGTCGAACAGCGGCGGCTCGATGCCGTAGTCGATCGCCCGCGAGCGGACATAGGAGGCCGCCGCCGAGATCGATTCGCGCATCACATCCTTCAGATTGCCCGTCACGGTCATCCTGCCCTTACCGGGCATCATCACCGCTTCGATGGTCAGAAGCTCGCCGCCGACTTCCGTCCAGGCGAGGCCCGTCACCGCGCCGACCTGGTCTTCCAGTTCAGCCTGGCCGTAGCGATAGCGCGGGGCGCCCAGATACTCTTCGAGCAGAGCCGGGGTGACACGCACGCTCTTCTTCTTGGACATCAGGATGTCCTTGACGGCCTTTCGGGTCAGGTTCGAGATCTCGCGCTCGAGGTTACGCACGCCGGCTTCCCGCGTATAGCGGCGCACCAGAGTGAGCAGGGCCTCGTCATCGATGGCGAACTCCTTCGCCTTCAGACCATGCTTCTGCACCGCATTGGGGATGAGGTGCTTCTTCGAAATCTCGACCTTCTCGTCCTCCGTATAGCCGGCGAGACGGATGATCTCCATGCGGTCCAGCAAGGCGGGCGGGATGTTGAGCGTATTCGCCGTCGTCACGAACATCACGTTCGACAGGTCATAATCGACCTCGAGGTAATGGTCGTTGAAGGTCGAGTTCTGCTCGGGATCCAGCACCTCCAGCAGGGCCGAAGACGGATCGCCGCGGAAATCCATGCCCATCTTGTCGATCTCGTCGAGCAGGAAGAGCGGATTCTGCTTCTTGGCCTTGCGCATCGACTGGATGACCTTGCCGGGCATCGAGCCGATATAGGTGCGACGGTGGCCGCGGATCTCGGCTTCGTCGCGCACGCCGCCGAGCGACATGCGGACATACTCACGGCCCGTCGCCTTGGCGATGGACTTGGCGAGCGACGTCTTGCCGACGCCCGGAGGACCGACGAGGCACAGGATCGGGCCTGTCAGCTTGTTGGCGCGCTGCTGCACCGCGAGATACTCGATGATGCGATCCTTGACCTTCTCCAGGCCATGGTGATCGGCATCCAGGATCTCCTGGGCATGCGGCAGATCCTTCTTGATCCGGGACTTGTCGCCCCAGGGCAAGGAGATGAGCCAGTCCAGATAGTTGCGCACGACGGTGGCTTCGGCGGACATCGGCGACATCTGGCGTAGCTTCTTCATCTCGGCCTGCGCCTTGTCGCGGGCCTCCTTGGAGAGCTTGGTCTGCTTGATCTTCTGCTCAAGCTCGCCGAGTTCGTCCTTGCCTTCCTCGTCGCCCAGCTCCTTCTGGATCGCCTTCATCTGCTCGTTGAGATAATACTCGCGCTGCGTCTTCTCCATCTGGCGCTTGACGCGCGTGCGGATACGCTTCTCGACCTGAAGGACCGAGATTTCGCTTTCCATCAGCGAGAGAACCTTCTCCAGGCGCGCCGGAATCGACAGGATCTCCAGCACTTCCTGCTTGTCCGAGATCTTCACCGCCAGATGGGCGGCGATGGTGTCGGCCAGCTTGGAATAGTCCTCGATCTGGGTGACCGTGGCTACGACCTCGGGCGAGACCTTCTTGTTGAGCTTCACATAGCTCTCGAATTCGGACACGACGGACCGGGCCAGGGCCTCGGCCTCGACCTTCTCGCCATTGCCATCGCCCAGAACCTCGGCCTGGGCCTGGTAGTAGTCGTCATGGCTCGAATAGTGAATCACCTTCGCGCGGTCCACGCCCTCGACCAGCACCTTCACGGTGCCGTCGGGCAGCTTCAGGAGCTGCAGGACAGTGGCGAGCGTGCCGAGCTTGTAGATTGCGTCTGTAGCCGGATCATCCTCGGCAGCATTGAGCTGCGTCGCCAGCAAGATGTGACCGTCGGTACGCATGACCTCTTCCAGTGCCCGGATCGACTTTTCCCGGCCGACGAAGAGCGGAACGATCATATGCGGAAATACGACGATGTCGCGAAGCGGCAGCACCGGAAAAGTACCGACAGTGCCAGCCGGCACCGGGGGACGCTGTTTATTCGTTGTCATTGCTTATCCTTTCCTGCGCCGTATCACGCTGCAATAGCCGTGCCAGCGGCGCCACCCTCCCTGGTCAACGCGAGACCCGACCCTGAAGGCATTCCCAACCACCCCGAATGGGCGCAGTTGTTTCAATGCTGATTAGGTGGAGAGCAGTGAGCACAGTGTCAAGCCAGCCCGTGCCTGTAAATTGAGCTGGTCTGACTTTGTTTTACTCTCAACAAATTGCCTGTGTAATTTCGCACAGACACGATCGAAAATTGCACCGGATCCTTGCCTTTCATCACCGGCAACTTGGTCGTTTCAAGCAAAAAACCATGCTGGAACGCAGAAGTGTTGGCCGCCAAACGGCTTTGATTCGACCGGCTATTACAAGGGCCAGATTAATCCCCCGGCTCCCGAGGCGCAATCCGCGGTGACGCAACCAAGGGCCTGTCTCGATCAAACCTTGTAACAAACCCTAACAAGCAAGCGCCGGCGTTCGCGGCCGGCACTGCGGAATGTCAGGGCTTGCGGACGAGCTTCAGGCGGTCGAGGAGACTTCCTGCTTCTCCGAGTAGATGAAGAGCGGCTTGGCCGCGCCATCCACCACTTCCTTCGAGATCACCACTTCCTCGACACCGTCGAGGCCGGGCAATTCGAACATGGTGTCGAGCAGGATACCCTCCATGATCGAACGCAGGCCACGCGCGCCGGTCTTGCGCTCGATCGCCTTCTTCGAGATCGACGACAGAGCCTCCTCCTGGAAGGTGAGGTCGATGCCTTCCATCTCGAACAGGCGCTGATACTGCTTGACCAGAGCGTTCTTCGGCTCGGTCAGGATCTTGATCAAGGCCGGTTCGTCGAGGTCCTCAAGCGTCGCGATCACCGGCAGGCGGCCGACGAACTCAGGGATCAGGCCGAACTTCAGCAGGTCCTCCGGCTCGACTTCGCGGAAGATCTCGCCAGTGCGGCGATCCTCGGGCGTGGTCACATGCGCGCCAAAGCCGATGGACGTACCCTTGCCGCGGCCCGAAATGATCTTCTCGAGCCCGGAGAAAGCACCGCCGCAGATGAAGAGGATGTTGGTGGTATCGACCTGCAGGAATTCCTGCTGGGGATGCTTGCGCCCACCTTGCGGGGGAACGCTCGCCACCGTGCCTTCCATGATCTTCAGGAGCGCCTGCTGCACACCTTCGCCCGAGACGTCGCGGGTGATCGAGGGATTGTCCGACTTGCGGCTGATCTTGTCGACCTCGTCGATATAGACGATGCCGCGCTGGGCACGCTCGACGTTGTAGTCGGCCGCCTGGAGCAGCTTGAGGATGATGTTCTCGACATCCTCGCCGACATAACCGGCTTCCGTCAGCGTGGTGGCATCGGCCATGGTGAAGGGCACGTCGATGATGCGGGCCATGGTCTGGGCCAACAGCGTCTTGCCCGAGCCGGTCGGCCCGATCATCAGAATGTTGGACTTCGCCAGCTCCACGTCGCTGTGCTTGGTGGCATGGTTGAGGCGCTTGTAATGATTGTGCACGGCTACAGAGAGCACGCGCTTGGCCTGCATCTGGCCAATTACATAATCGTCGAGCACCTTGCAGATCTCGCGCGGCGTCGGCACGCCGTCACGTGATTTAACCAATGAGGACTTATTCTCCTCACGGATGATGTCCATGCACAGCTCGACACATTCATCGCAGATGAAAACGGTCGGGCCGGCGATGAGCTTGCGAACTTCGTGCTGGCTCTTGCCGCAGAAGGAGCAGTAGAGCGTGTTCTTCGAATCGCTGCCGGCCTTGGTCATGGCGTCCCCCTTTCGGGCTCTCTCGGCGGAACAGAATTCCGCATAATTCCGCAGGATACCATTCTGCGGGATAACATTTCGTTAGGCAAAGGCCGTGCCAATCGCCTGGCCCCTGCCATTCTCGGTACGAGCGCACCAGATTTCAGCATGATGCTGGAATCTAGCGCCGCCCACGTCAACAGGTCATTAACGATATCCATCGCAACGAACTGTGGCGAAACTCTTGCGCCCGGAGATTCGAACCAAGAATCCCTGGGCCTGTCATCCCAAGACCTGTCTCAGGACTTCGTGCCCACTTCGTCCGGCCGCTTCTCGAGCACCTGGTCGACAAGGCCGAAAGACCTGGCCTGCTCGGCGTCCATGAAGTTGTCGCGCTCGAGAGCCTCCTGGATCTTCTTTATGTCCTGGCCGGTGTGGCGGACATAGATCTCGTTGAGGCGCTGCTTCACGCGGCGAGTCTCCTCCGCATGGATGAGAATGTCCGTGGCCTGGCCCTGATAACCGCCCGAGGGCTGGTGCACCATGATGCGGGCGTTGGGCAAGGCAAAGCGCATGTTCTTCGCACCGGCCGCCAGCAGGAGCGAGCCCATCGAAGCAGCCTGGCCGACGCAGAGCGTCGAGACCGGGCAGCGGATGAACTGCATGGTATCGTAGATCGACAGGCCGGCAGTGACCACGCCACCCGGCGAATTGATGTACATGGCGATCTCTTTCTTGGGGTTTTCGGCCTCAAGGAAGAGCAGCTGGGCGACGGCGACGGAGGCCATATAGTCCTCGACCGCGCCAGTCAGGAAGATGATGCGCTCGCGCATCAGGCGTGAGTAGATGTCCCAGGACCGCTCGCCCCGGTTGGTGCTCTCGACCACCATCGGGATCAGGTTGTTGGTGTAGTAATCGACAGGGTCGCGCATCAATTATCTCCAGAAGGCGAATCTAGGCATTCGGTGTTCCCTCTCAGGGCGGGGATTGCAGGTTCATTTGTCAAGTGAACCTTCGCCCCCGGCAGCAAGAACGGACAGGCACCGAAAGGGTCGAGAGTGGAGCCCGCCCCACGTCAGAGAGAGCCCCTCTGTCGCAAATGTGTCGTCGAAGTGCCCACCGCAAGCCCCCCTGCCCGCCCCTTTTTGCATGGCTCCTGCACAGGTAACGACAGTGGCCGGGACATGCCCGGCCACTGCATCGGATTTCCTTGGACCGAGATCTATCCGGCCACCGCATCAGACGTTTACAGAGGAGGCCGCGTGCGGCACTTACTCTGCAGCCTTCGCGGCCTTGGCCTTCTTGGCCTTGGCCGGCTTCTCTTCGGCAGCGGCGGCGGGAGCAGTCTCCTCGTCGTCTTCCTTGAAGAGCTCTTCCTTGCTCACCTTGTTCTCGGTGATCTCGGCCTGACCGAGGATGTAGTCGACAACCTTGTCCTCGAAGATCGGAGCGCGCAGCTCGGCAATAGCCTGCGGATTCTTGGTGTAGAACTCCCAGATCTGGCGCTCCTGGCCCGGGAACTGGCGGGCGCGATCGATCACGGCGCGGGTCGCTTCTTCCTCAGTCACCTGGATCTTGTTGCTCTCGCCGATCTCGGCGAGCACGAGGCCCAGACGCACGCGGCGGGCCGCGATCTTGCGATAGTCTTCCTTCGCGGCTTCCTCGGTGGTGTTTTCTTCCTCGAAGGTGCGGCCGCTCTGCGCCATCTCGCGCTCGACCTGTTGCCAGACATTGTCGAACTCCTGCTGGAACAGGGTCGGCGGCAGATCGAAGGAATATTTGGCGTCGAGCGCGTCGAGGAGCTGGCGCTTGACCTTGCTGCGCGAGGCCGACGCATATTCATTCTCGATCGAGGTCTTGATCACTTCCTTGAGCTTGTCGAGCGACTCCAGGCCGACCGACTTGGCGAGTTCGTCGTCAACAACCAGCTCACCCGGGGCCTGCACAGCCTTGACCTTGACATCGAAGGTCGCGGCCTTGCCAGCCAGCGTGTCGGAGGCGTAGTTCACCGGGAAGGTGACGTCGATGATCTTTTCCTCGCCGGCGGTGACGCCGATCAGCTGATCCTCGAAGCCGGGGATGAAGGTGTTGGAGCCGAGGTCCACCGAGATGTCCTCACCCTTGCCGCCCTCGAATTCGACGTCGTCGATCTTGCCGACGAAATCGACGATCACGCGGTCGCGGCTCTCGGCCTTCGACTTGGCCTTCTTGTCGCTATAGGTGACATTGCGGCGAGCAAGGTCCTCCAGGCGCGACTGCACCTCGGAATCCTCCACATCGGCCACGGGCTTGCCGATCTTGATGCCCGTGACGTCGCCGACCTCGAAGGTCGGCAACACTTCCACGGCCACGGTCCAGGCGAGATCGGCCTTGCCGTCGAGAACCTTGGTCACGCCTTCATCGTCGGCGCCGAAATCCAGCTTGGGCTCCATGGCCAGCTTGATCTGGTTGTCATCGACGATCTTGCGGTTGGCCTCGCCTACGAAATTGTTGACGATGTCGGCGGTCACCGAGCGACCATAGAGGCGGCGAAGATGCGCCACCGGCACCTTGCCCGGGCGGAAGCCGTTGACACGGACCTTGGTCTTCATGTCCTCGAGCTGAGCGTCGGCGCGAGAGGCGATATCGGCCGCCGGCACAACCACTTTGAATTCCCGCTTCAGGCCATCGGCCAGGGTCTGGGTCACCTGCATAAATCTTGTCCCGAATCCGTGAGTTCGTTGCCGCCCTTTATCCCGGCTTCGAAGACAGACGGTTGTGTCGGCGGGGAAGCGGCGTTCCCACGACTTTCAACACCGGAGAAAGATATCCGGTGGCCCGACACGACTGAAAGCCCAAAACCTTGGGATAACAAGGACTTACCTTATACCACCCTCCGGCGCCAATACGGCCCATCAGGCCCTGGGGCGAAGATGTGGCGCATCATTGGCCACGTGGGGTGGCGATTGGATTGGGGCTTTTACATCCACCGCCTTGTGGATTGCAAGCTGTTCTGTGGCTCTTTTTGGTATAAACGGGCCGACAAGAGGCCGACGGGACCAGTTGCGCCCTTCCTTGCCATCCGCGACAGAAAGCACTTGCCAAGGGTTTGCTCTTCGTGTCACTGCGCGTTTTGAAAGATCACCTTTCGCTTTGCCCTGCTGGTGGAACTGGTAGACACACGAGATTTAGGTTCTCGCGCCGAGAGGCATGGGGGTTCAAGTCCCTCGCAGGGCACCATACGGCAATGGCGCGCGGCGGCTTGTCGATAGGTTTCCTTGCCCGATGGCAAGGAGGGCTTCAGAAAGCTTCGACACCGCAGTTGCTGCAGCAGATGATCGTGTCGCCCCGCGCAGTGCTAATCCTGATTAGATCGAATCTCGCTATAAGCACATCCACAAGGAGGGTATCGCCCCTTGAGATAGGGATGGGTGTCTTCCAGGAATCAAACCTCGCCATCCCGTAGTCACAAGGCTTGCTTCTCTAGCCGCTATAGCATGTAGGCAGATATCTCTCTCGGGGGAGCGTACGCATGACGCACAACCACCAGCACGCGCATGACCACGAAGGGCACGGCCACGGCGGTCACGTCCACGCGCCCGCCAATTTCGGGACGCGCTTTGCGTTGGGCGTGGCGCTCAATGCCATATTTGTGGTGATCGAAGTCGTCTACGGGCTACTCGGCAATTCGGTCGCGCTGCTGGCGGACGCTGGGCATAATCTGTCGGATGCGCTCGGCCTCGGCGTCGCTTGGGCAGCTGTCATCTTGGCGAAGCGCAAGCCCACCAGCCGGTTCACCTACGGCCTGGGGGGCACTTCCATTCTAGCGGCCCTGTTCAACGCCGTATTCCTGCTGGTCGTCGTCGGCGGGCTGACATGGGAAGCCCTTCAGCGCTTGTCACAGCCAGAGCCAGTCGCCGGCAAGACCGTAATGATTGTCGCTGCTTGTGGCATCGTCCTGAACGGTTTCTGCGCGTGGCTGTTTGCATCAGGCAGCAAGGGCGACCTGAATGTGCGTGGCGCGTTCATGCATATGGCCTCGGATGCTCTCGTCTCGCTTGGCGTTGTCGTTGGGGGGCTCGTCATCCTGCTGACCGGATGGCACTGGATCGACCCGGCGATAAGCATTGTTGTCAATGTCGTGATCGTCGTTGGGACGTGGAGCCTGCTGACCGGCTCGCTCACCATGTCGCTCAACGCGGTGCCGCCCGGTATCGACATGGATAAGGTGCGCACTTTTCTGCTCGACCTGCCGGGCGTGAGTGATTTGCACGATCTGCACGTCTGGTCCCTCAGCACAACCGAAACCGCGCTGTCCTGTCATCTGGTTATGCCGGAAAGCCCGCCCTCCGATGAAACGCTGTTTCATGCGGCCGAAGAGTTGAAGGAGCATTTCGGGATCGGGCATGTGACGCTGCAAACTGAGAAGGCGCCTTCCGAAGCACACATGGCGACCGTCCATAACCAGTAGCGAGAATGACCAGCAATGGTCTTTGACACTTCAGATCTCGAGGAGGCCGACCAATCCTTCCTTCCAGGCGCATTCAGGAGAGCGTCGTAGTCAGGTCTTTATCAACCCGGCCAGCGCCGTCGGAAGCATCCCCGGCAAGTCATCCGCCGTCAGCCCTACCCCGAACTGGTTGGCCGCCTCGCCATGCAGCCAGACGCCGGCGCAGGCCGCATCGAAGGCCGGCATGGCCTGTGCCAGCAATCCGCCGATCAGGCCCGACAGCACATCACCCGATCCGGCGGTCGCCAGTGTCGGCGGCGCGTTGGCGTTGATGGCGGCGCGCCCGTCCGGCGCGGCGATCACGGTATCGGCGCCCTTGAGCAGGACCACGGCGCCGGTTGCCTCGGAGGCTGCCCGGGCGCGTTCGAGCTTGGAAGCATGCTTGCTGGAGATATCTTCGAACACACGTTCGAATTCGCCCTCATGAGGAGTAAGCACGACGGCGCCCTTCGCAGCCCGTAGCGTCGCGATGAAACGGATGCGCTCGGCGGCGAAGGCGGTGAGCGCGCCGGCATCGATTACCACCGCCCGGCTCGCGCCCAGGGCCATGTCGACCCGCGAGCGGGTCTCCTCATCCGGCGGCAGTGCCGGGCCGATAACGAAGGCGTTGCGCCTCTTGTCCTCGAGAATGGCGGCAAGGCCCTCCAGCCCATCGCAGCGCCGCACCATGATGGCGTCGAGCGCGGCGGCATGAATGGGCAGGGCATCGGAGGGGCTCGCCACGGTGACGAGGCCGGCGCCGGCGCGCAGCCCCGCCCTGGCCGCCAACCGCGCGGCGCCCGTGCCCTCGATTCCGGCCGACAGCACGACGAGATGGCCGCGGGCATATTTATGACCCTCAGGCATCAGGTGCGGGAAGTGCTGCCGCCACAGCACCGGCTGGTTGGCAAAGGTTTTCGGCTTTATCGTCTCCAGAACGCTTTCGCTGATGCCGATATCGGCGACCCGGAGCGCGCCGCAATTGACCTTCCCCGGCACGAGGAGATGGCCGGGCTTGCGCCGGAAGAAGGTCACGGTCTCCTGCGCCTTGATGGCGACGCCACGGATCTGCCCGTTGTTGCCATCGATACCCGATGGCAGGTCGACCGCGATGACATGCAGGCCTGAAACGTTGACACGCTCGATCAAGCCTGCGAGCGGCCCGGTGATGTCGCGCGAGAGCCCTGCGCCGAGCAGTGCGTCGATGACGATGCCTTCCCGGGACAGCGTCAGGGTGAAGGCATCCTCGATCGGTGAGCCCCATTGCTCGGCGGCATAGGCGACCTCCCCACCCAGCGAAGAGACCAGCCCGATCATGCCCAAGCGCACCCGGTAGCCGCGCTCGCGTAAAATTCGGGCCGCCACGAAGCCGTCACCGCCATTGAGGCCGGTGCCGCAGAGGACGAGGATGGGGGTGTTGAAGGGCCAGCGCGAGGCCGCATCCGCGACGGCCCGCCCTGCCCGTTCGAGCAACTGGCCGGCCGTCATGGTTTCCGCAATGGCAAGACGGTCGGCGTCGGCCATTTCGGACGGACTCAACAATTCGATCAAGATCCCCTCCAATCCCCTGGTTCATATGCGCCACCTCGTCGCATTCGGTCGAAAAATCATCAAAAAATGCGTTGCTGTGCGAAAATTACACTTCGCAATCGCACAATTTGTTGGCAGGCTGGCGAAACTTTGTGCAGTCTTGCTGCGTCACCTGCCCAATTCCCGGCCCTCAATACGACAACACTTTGAACGTAAACACGAATTTTCCTGTTGGCGGTTTGGCATGCGACCTGCTACCAGCAAGAAGGTTTCTGCGCACTATGTGCTGAAATCGAGGAGACCCCATGAAGAAAATTGAAGCCATCATCAAGCCCTTCAAATTGGACGAGGTGAAAGAGGCGCTGCAGGAGGTTGGCCTGCAGGGAATTACGGTGACGGAGGCAAAAGGCTTCGGGCGGCAGAAAGGCCACACCGAGCTTTACAGGGGCGCCGAATATGTCGTCGATTTTCTTCCCAAGGTGAAGATCGAGGTTGTGGTGCCCGACGAGCGTGTCGAGCGCGCCATCGAAGCCATCCGCAAGGCTGCCCAGACCGGGCGCATTGGAGATGGCAAGATTTTTGTCCTCAATATCGAAGAAGCCATCCGCATCCGTACCGGCGAGAGCGGCCTCGACGCTATCTAAGCAAAAGTGGGCAGATCGCCTAGCGCCAAGGTGCTTTGCGATTTTGCGCTGTCGCCAAGAACCGCAAAGACGCGTTCGAAACAAGGAGTTGAAGCAAAAGAGCGTTTATGCCCAAACGCGCTTTGCTTTAGGAAACCGTGCCTAGAGAAGGAAAGGCTATATGATGAAGACCGCCAAGGACGTCCTGAAGGCGATCAAGGACAATGACGTTAAATATGTCGATTTCCGCTTCACCGATCCGCGTGGCAAGTGGCAGCACGTAACCTTCGACGTCTCCCTGGTGGACGATGAGATCTTCACCGAAGGCACGATGTTCGACGGCTCCTCGATCGCCGGCTGGAAGGCGATCAACGAATCCGACATGTGCCTGATGCCGGATCCGACCACGGCGACCATGGACCCTTTCTTCTCGGCCGCCACGATGTCGATTACCTGCGACGTGGTCGAGCCCTCGACAGGCGAGGGCTACAGCCGCGACCCGCGCGGCATCGCCAAGCGCGCCGAGGCCTATCTGAAGTCGACCGGCATCGGTGACACCGCCTTCTTCGGCCCCGAGGCCGAGTTCTTCGTGTTCGACGACGTGCGCTTCAAGGCCGATCCCTACAACACGGGCTTCAAGCTCGATTCGACCGAGTTGCCCTCCAATTTCGACACCGAATATGAAGGCGGCAATCTCGGCCACCGCATCAACACCAAGGGCGGCTACTTCCCAGTTCCCCCGCTTGATTCTGCGCAGGACATGCGCTCGGAAATGCTCGCCGCCATGCAGCAGATGGGCGTCGTGGTCGAGAAGCATCACCACGAGGTCGCCTCCGCCCAGCACGAGCTCGGCATGAAGTTCGGCACGCTGGTGAGCATGGCCGACCACCTGCAGATCTACAAGTACTGCATCCACAACGTCGCCCACACCTATGGCAAGACGGCAACCTTCATGCCCAAGCCCGTGTTCGGCGACAATGGCTCGGGCATGCATGTGCACCAGTCGATCTGGAAGGATGGCAAGCCGGTGTTCGCGGGCAATAAATACGCCGACCTGTCGGAAACCTGCCTCTACTATATCGGCGGCATCATCAAGCACGCCAAGGCGCTGAACGCCTTCACCAATCCGGCGACCAACTCCTACAAGCGCTTGGTTCCGGGCTATGAAGCACCGGTGCTGCTGGCCTATTCGGCCCGCAACCGCTCGGCCTCCTGCCGCATCCCCTACACCACGAACCCGAAGGCCAAGCGCGTCGAGGTCCGCTTCCCCGATCCGGCGGCGAACCCCTATCTTGCCTTCTCGGCCATGTTCATGGCCGGCATGGACGGCATCCTGAACAAGATCGACCCCGGCTCTGCCATGGACAAGGATCTCTATGATCTCCCGCCGAAGGAGCTCAAGAAGATCCCAACCGTCTGCGGCTCGCTCCGCGAAGCGCTCGGCGCCGTCGACAAGGATCGTGACTTCCTCAAGAAGGGCGGTGTGTTCACCGACGACTTCATCAATTCCTATATCGAACTGAAGATGCAGGAAGTGATGCGCTTCGAGATGACGCCGCACCCGGTCGAGTTCGAGATGTATTACTCGGTTTAAGAAGCCCAAAATCCAGGGGCACAGATCGAAGGGCCGGTGCGGCAACGCATCGGCCTCTTTCTTTTGGACTTGCCGACCGGTTTCATATCGGCGTCAGTGCTGTTCAATAAACCTCGAACAACTCCACGAAGGTCGGCAGTTCCAGCAGGAAGTCCGGATCTTTCTCCAGATGACGCGTGCGCGTGACATCTTCGCCTGAGAAGGCGCGGATAGCTTCAAGGCTCGGCCAGTAGGAGACCACCATGAATTCGGCTTGGTCCCCGCGCAGCGCGCGGAACATCTCCACCTTGATGTTGCCGGGAATGCTCTCGATCTTGCGTACGCCCGCCTCGTGCAGATAGCGCGAATAGGCCTCGAAATCCTCCTTGCGCGTCCGCCCCCGCCAGATACGGATGAACTTCGGCTTGTCGTCGCTATCCCCAATCATGGTCTCCTCCTTCAGGTTCGCGCCGGCATCCTAGCCGCCGTAGTGGCAATGCCGATGCCAGTGCATACCGTGATCAGACCTGCAATGATGTTCCAGCGCAACGGCTCATCCAGGAAGACCTGGCCGGCGAGGGATGCCATGATCGGATTGACTGCCACTGAGATGGCGACCAGCGTCGGTGTGGTGCGGGTGATGGCGAAGGCCCAGAGGAAAAAGATGAAGGCGCTTCCGACGATGCCGAGATAGCAGCAGGCCAGCCATTGCCCCGGCGCGAGGGCGGAGGTGCGCGAGAGGCCCCCATCCGCGGCCGAGATCGCGACGAGGCAGAACGCTCCCACGCCCATGGCCACGGCGGTGAAACGGATCGGCCCTGAGCGGAGGATGAGCGGGCGGGACCAGATGGTGTAGAGGGCCATGCAGAGCGCAGCGCAGACCATCAGGAGATCGCCTTGCCAAGCGCCCTCCGGCGCATTGGCGAGGCCAGAAAGCAGTGCCAGTGCCACGCCGGCCATGGCGATGAGAACCCCAAGCGTCTTGCGCGCCGTGATCGCTTCGACGCCGAGCCCCGCTCCCACCACCATGGTCAACAGTGGCAGGGTCGAGAGCGCCAGCGCCCCGCGCGCCGCCGTGGTGAAATGCAACGAGGCATTGAAGAAGAAAGGGAACACGGCAAAGAACAGCACGCCAAGGCCGGCAACCCGCGGCCAGTCCATCTTGGCGGGCCAGGCTTCCTTCTGCAGCGCGGCCACCGGCAAAAGGAAGAGGAAGCCCAGGCCGAAGCGCAGGGCACCGAGCGATATTGGATCGATCATTCCAGACAGAGCACGCGTGGCCACCACGGCGGTACCGCCGATGCCACTCGAAAGGACAGCGGCCAGAACGCCCCACATCGCCAGCTCTCCGAAACATCAACCTCACCTCATCTACGCGCAGGCGATGCCATAAAGGAATTGAATTTCTGCCATGCTGGTCATCATATTCCGTTATGACCCAGCCACTTCTCAACCCCGAACTCCTGCAAGCCTTCGTCGCAGTGGCGGATAATCGCTCCTTCACCCGCGCCGCCAGCCTGCTCAACCGCACCCAATCGGCGGTGAGCATGCAGATCAAGCGGCTGGAAGAGCGCTTGGGCACGGAACTCTTTCACCGTACCAAGGCTACCGTCGACCTCACCAGCGCCGGCGAAGGGCTACTCTCCTATGCGCGCCGCATCCTCAGCCTCAATGAGGAAGCCATCGGGCGGCTGCGCCAGCATCACCTCGAAGGACGCGTGCGCCTCGGCGTGATGGACGATTACGGCACACTGGTGCTGCCGGCGCTGCTTGCCCGTTTCATCGCCCTCTATCCGCGTATTCATGTCGAGATGGAGACCGGCCTCACCAGCGGTATGGTCGGCCGGCTCGGCGAAGCCTATGATCTCGTCGTCGCCATGCATCCCGAGGGTCATCGGGAAGGCGAATTGCTGAGGCGCGACCAGGCTGTCTGGGTCACCAGTGCCGCGCATCGGGTGTGGGAGATGGATCCCCTGCCCGTGGCGCTCTACCCGCATGGCTGCCTCTTCCGCCGCTGGGCCATCGAGGCGCTGGACAGTTCCGAGCGGGCCTGGCGCCTCGCCTTCATCAGCCACAACCTCTCGGCCGTCGAGGCGATCGCGGCGCAGGGCCTGGCCGTGACCGTCGTCAAGTCGAGCTTCCAGCCAGCCAGGCTGCAGGTGCTGTCGGGCGAACACGGTCTGCCGCCGTTGCCCGCGGCGGAGATCCGCCTGCACCGCGCGCCGAGCCTCTCCAGGGCAGGCGCCCTGCTGGCCGATCACCTGAGCGAGGCGATGAGGGCCCTGCCGCCAATCCTCTCCGCAAGATAGATCAAGGCCGGTGGTGTAAGACAGGGCGAAACAGGAGAGCACCTTGCCGCCAGCCCCATTCGACAATCCGCTGGTCGCCGCCAAATTCGAGGCCCTACCTGGCTCCCTGCGCCAACCTTTGTTGCATCTGCGCCAGACCATCTTCGATGTCGCGGCAGGGCTACCACAGCTCGGCGGCCTCATCGAAACACTCAAATGGAACGAGCCGGCTTATCACGCCGTGAAGGCGCGGATGGGCACCACCATCAGCATCAATGCCCATCGCGGCTCTCTGCGCTGCTATGCGCTCTATTTCCCCTGCCCGACGCAGCTAGCCGCCATGATCCAGCAGCACTACCCTGAGACGTTCAGCATTGAAGGCAGCCGCGCTTTGCTATTCGACGTCGGGGCGACCATTCCGGCCGAGCCGCTGCGTCACTGCATCGCCATGGCCCTGACCTATCATGTGCATGCCAAACGCGGCGTCTGATTTTCCGCCACTCCCGCACGATCACACAGAATCTCCGCTCGCTTTTTTGCCGCGCTGATAGCAATCTGCCGGCATGCAGGCGGATTGACGACATGAAGACCATCGCTTTCCTCATCACGGCCATGGTGCTCGCGGCGCCCCCCGCTCTCGCGACCGATAAGTTCCCACCGCCCGACCTCACGCTCGACCAACCCAAGCCGGCGCAGCTCAAGCCCAAGCCGGCCAAGGCTGCGCCGCTGACGAAGGCCAAGTCGCAATGGAGCGCCGATGACAGCGACAAGCCGGCTAAGACCTTCGGCGACGGTGCCAACAGCGCGTGCTGCAAGCTGAGCGTCACCGCCAGGCAACGCCCGCTCTACCCAAATATCGGTCCCGATTCCTCGTCCTGGTATCCTGATCAGCCATCCACAACGGACCAGGCTCAATAGGTCTTCCGGCTGGACTGTGCTAACAGCACCCGTGTGTTCCAAAGCGTCCTGCGATCTTGCCGAATGGGGCAGGGACCGCAAAAGCGCGTTGAAACAAGGAGTTAGAGCAATGAGCGTTTATGTGTAAGCGCGCCTTGCTCGAAGGGATACGCGCGTGTCGAAAGAAATATGGCTGATTCGCCACGGCGAAAGCACGGCCAATGCCGGCTTGGCCACCAAGGATGCTTCATCCATAGCACTGACCGACAAGGGCTGGCACCAGGCTCGCGAGATGGCGGAGAAATTCTCCGCGGCGCCCGACCTGATCGTGGTCTCCCCCTATTTGCGCGCCCGCCAGACGGCCGGGCCCACGGCGGAGCGCTTTGCGGATACGCCGATCGAAACCTGGCCCGTGCAGGAATTCACCTATCTCTCGCCGGTGCGCTGCGCCAACACCACGGTCGAGCAGCGCCGGCCGTTGGTGGATGCCTATTGGAAAGCCTGCGACCCTTCCCTGATCGACGGCCCCGGCGCTGAATCCTTCGCGCAAATGCTGGACCGGGTGCGCGAGGCGGCGAGGCGCATCGAGGCAAGTCCGGCGCGAACCATGGCCATCTTCACCCACGGTCACATCATGCAGGCCTGGCGGCTCCTCGCCAACAATCCCGCCGCGAGCGACAAGACCGATATGGAACGCTTTCTCACCGCCTTCCAGGCCCGCCCGATCGAGAACTGCGAATGGTTGTCGGGCGCAGCCTATGAGAAAGTGGCACGCAGCTGAGATTGATGACGCTTGCCCCCCTTGAACTCCGCGCTATGGCACATGACTGCCATCATATGTCACATTTCGAATGCGCAGGTCGGGAGCTCGGCGACGACGATATCGCGAGCCCCCCGGCTCACAAGTCCGCTCAGACAGTCGCAGAGACCTGGATCTCGACCAGCAACTCGGGCGCGGCGAGGCGAGCCTCGACGGTGGCACGCACCGGCAAATTGTTCATGTCGATCCACTTGTCCCACACGCTGTTCATCTGGGCGAAATGGGCGATGTCGCGCAGCCAGATATTGACGGTAAGCAGATTGGCCTTCGACGTACCGGCCTCGGCCAGGAGCGCATCGATCTGGGCCAGGATATCGCTTGTCTGGGCAACAGTGTCGGCATTGGCGTTGCTGGCCGTGATGCCGGCGGTAGTGACGATGCCGTTGGCGATGACCGCCTTGCAGAAACGCGGACCGGGGTGAAGGCGCTTGATCATGGGTCGTTCCTCTTTGTGAAACTGCGCGCCTCATCTAGCAGGCCTGCCCGCGCTCCGCCATCGCTCGAGCGTCGTTTCACGATGACGGCAATGAGAGGACGGATCGGACGGCCGACGGGGCCGCATCGGCTTCTCCAGTGGCGTCGAATATCGCATGGCATCGGATCGCGCTCGCATGGGCCTTGGCAAGAATTTGATCGGCGTCCAGCACGCTCCGTAGCTTCGCTTCGTTGATCTGGATAACGGCTCCGCCATAGTCGGACAGCAAACCTTCAAAGGCCTGGGTGGATGCAAGAGCTGGCAAACCTGAGACCAAGGCGGAACTGAGTTTCATCTTCAGCCCCGTCCCCTCAGCGGGCACCAGAGCGGCCTTGCCGCGCGCATGCACCTCCTCGATCTTTCCCACGAAGCCGAGCAACTCGATCAAGGGAAAGGGTGCAACAGCCGCGATGACATCCGGATCATCGCAAATGCGTGACCAGTGTCACGCCTGGCCAGCGCCACCTGAAGGCGTCCTTGGCGTCCTCGGTCCAGGGAAACTGATGGTGGTTTTCATGCGAATAGACAACAACATCATCAAATTCGGCGGACAGCCTGTTCACGATAGACGCCGCGCCTGCATGCGGGCCATCGACTTCAACCGCAAAGGCTGCGGTAAAGACGACTGCGACCGTGCTGAGTTTCGCACGCATTGTTTCACCAGGGTTTGCTGCCGCCTGTGACATAGAGGATGACAAAAACAAACCGTACACTCGCTTGAGCCGTGCTACGAACTTGTGTTTACCTTGTTCTTGCTTACAGAATAGCGTTTCCTCGGTAATCTTCCATAAGAAAATTACTTTTCGTCGCCATAAGAACCATCGCCCAATAGATTGCAGAAGCAGTATCCAGGAATGTATTCGATCTGAAGCACTATTGTAACTCAGGGACGTATCAAGTTTGGGCGACTTAAGGCTTCATTCTCGCCTTCGTTAGTGCGAACCCGGCACGAAAATCGACGAAAAGTGTTACGGTGTAAATCCTTTGCAGAGACAGGGTCATCCAAAAGACGGTCGCGGATTAAGGCAATTTGGATTGCCGATCCTAGGCAGATTTCGTCATACTTGATCCAATGCGAGGCTAACCATCGAAAAGGAGTCTGAGTGCGACGTCCGCATCTGACGGCTGACAGCGTTGCTACCCCCCCCTGGCAAGAAAGCCAACGCTCGAAGACGAACACTCAACAACCTTAAAGCGTTGTGCTTTCAAGGAGATCGACCGCCCAAGTTTACGAGTGCGAACATGTACGAACTGATTTCACATTTCATACATCTCCCATTAAGGCGCGCGAGCGCTCAATGAAACCCGGCTCAACAGCGCAAGGCGTTTCCTCATGTTTCTTTCTCCCGCTCTCAGCCGCGCCGCCCGAGCATTTCTTGATCTCGATATTGCCGACATGGTCAGGAAGTCCGGCGTGCCCAGGACGATTATCGCAGAGTATGAGAAGGGCGAGAGAACGCCTCAGCGGCAGGATGTAGTTGCGCTCCAGCTTGCCTTCGAGGAAGCCGGCATCGTCTTCCTCCCCGATGATGGCAACGGCCCCGGCCTGCGCCTGCGCCGCGGCATAAGGCAGGCCTGGCTGCGACCGGAAGAACTCACCGCGGAGAACGACGATTGATGGCCTCTTGATTGAGATGCGCAGGGAAGAGTTGGTGCTTCACAAAGGCCGCCTCCAGTAACCCAGGGAACAGACGGAATCGATCTAAAAGCGGAAGCATTGGTTGCATTGTAACCGTCTTCGAGGTCCGCTTGTTGTTCCCCTCATTGTCCGCGGCCTGCCTCTCGGCGACCAAAGCCTGACATGGCAACGGTCGCAATGGCTCATTCCAAACAAGACGATTTCCCGCCGCCCGCTTCTTCCGGTTCCGCAGGCCGCCGGCGCATCCTGGTGATCATCGATGCCGAGGGAGAGGAATTAGTCCGGCAACTGCGCAGACAATTCCCGCAAGCCTCCATCCATTTCGTGGACGAAGGTCCCAATGGTTCTGGCGCCACAACGCGGCTGCTGCCCGAATTCGTCTCTCAATTGGGCGCCTGCGTTCGCCAACCGCCAATGGCCCAGATTACTCCCCTGCTGACACCGCGCCAGGCAAGTATCCTGAAGCTGATCACGATGGGGTGCTCGAACAAGGAGATCGCGCGTGCGCTTTCAATCTCTCCATTTACGGTGCGCAACCACGTCTCGCTCCTCCTGCGTGTCCTCGATGTAACGACAAGGGGGGAGGCCGCGAAGATCGCCGGTCAAAAAGTCGTGAATGAAGGCCCATGAGCACGCTCCGCCACACGACAATGTCCAAACACCAAATGTACAATCATAGATTGATAAAAGAATATTAATTCCCGAAACGATTGCATTTACTTGTTGATCCAAGGATCGTTGTCATCGGCCCACGCATCGCGCGACGGCATTACCATGCGGGAGTTGCCGATGCGGCTGCGAGGTCTCGCCAGGCAACTGATCGGAGCCGGGAGTAGGATGCCTGTGTTGGGCTCACTGGTCATTGGCTCATACCAGGCGCGGTTGCCGAAGACCGGCTGGAACCAGGAGCATCCTTTCGACCGGCTCCATGGCGTCAACACCAGTGGCACATCAACTGTCCCTACGGGCGGCCAGAGCCATTGCGATCAACGTGGCGCCGCCAAAAACGAGGTCGATACCAACGATCAGGCCAATGGCCCAGAGGGCTGAACCCGGCAGTGCTGAGATGATGTAGGCGGCCAGAATGAGATCGACGACGCCATTCACCAGCATCCACTCCCAGCGGCCGGAGAGGCTGCGGCGGTGGGAGATGGCCAACACGATCATCAGGATGCCGTCGATCGCAAAAAAGGCGGTTAGCAGCAGCGTGAGCGAGAGCAAGCCCTGCAGCGGGTTCCAGATCAAGGCGACGCCGGCAAGGATGGCCAGGAGGGCAGAGATCAGCGCCCAGGCAAAGCCGGGGGCTTCGCGCGCGCGAAGAGTGGCGACGAGGCCGATGATGCCGGCAAGCAGGAAGAGCCAGCCGAGGAAGACCGTCGTCACCAGGCCCGCCAGCAGCGGCACGACGATGGCCACGCAACCCAGTATCAGCAGGATGATCCCTTCGGCGAGGAAGATGCCCCATTGGCTGAGAAGAGGTCCGCTCTGGCTTGAGGGCGTGATCGGCGGTTTCAGCGACATGTTCGGTCTCCTTCTCTTCGATGACGAATTTCGATTCCTGGGTCGATTTACGGTGATGGCGATGCCGGCCCGCGCTCGGACAAAAGCGCCATGAGCCTGTCGAGGAACGCCTTCTGGGCCGGGATGATCTTTTCTGCCGCCCGCGCCGGATCGAGCCATGCCGCACGGTCGACCTCTGGGAATTGCATGCGCTTGCCGCTGTGCGGCGGCCACTCCAACTCGAAAAGGTTGCTGCGAAGCGCTGTCACCTCGAAATCGCCCGCCTGTGCCCAGCCCTGCACCCGCTTGCCACCCGACTGTACGACCTCGCCGAGCGAGAGGAGATCGCCGGACGGCAGCCCGTGGCCCAACTCCTCCTCGAATTCCCGCCTGGCAGCGGCTTGCGGGTCCTCGCCCTCCGCGTATTCTCCCTTGGGGATCGACCAGGCACCGAGGTCCTTCCTCGCCCAGAAGGGGCCGCCGGGATGGACCAGCAGGACCTCGATCGTCTCGCCGCGCTGGCGGTAGAGCACGATGCCGGCGCTTCGGGAAGGCATCTCAAGCTCCTCAGGCTTGTCCGGGGAGAGCCCACTGTGGCGCGCTCATCTACGACTGGCAACCCCGCAGCGGTCCGGCCGTAGCCCCGACGGAATATGCATATGTATACAGTGGGACTGGACGACGCCTCAGTGGCTCAAAAGGCAGCAGACGGGGCAGCGTTGCAGCAGGACCTGCGTAACGCCGCCAAAGATCCATTCATGCAGCCAGGTATGGCCATAGGCCCCTGCCACGATCAGATCGGCGTTGGCCTGCTCGGCAAAGGCGACAATCTGTTCGGCGGTGGTGCCCCTTCGATAGGGCACGGCCTCGCTCGTGGCGGCAACGCCATGGGTCCGCAGGAAGTCGGCCACGGCCACAGTCTGCTCGCGTGCCGCCGGCATATCCTGCCGGCGCGCGAACTCAACAACGCTCACCTGCGTGGCAGCCTGGAGGAAGGGTAGCGCATCGATGATGGCGCGCCGTGCCTCCCGCGTGTTCTTCCAGCCCACGACCACCCGCGCGCCGGAGAGGCCCGGCATGCCCGGCGGCACCACCAGCACTGGCCTGCCCGATTTCATGATGACGTCGGCGGGATCGAAGGCCGACTGCGGAGCATGCAGCGTTGCCTCTGCCCGCCGACCGGCGACCACCAGATCGCTCGTCATCGCATAGAGACAGAGGGCCTCGGCGGGATAATCGAGGCGACTGTGCCAAGACGTACGAATCCGGCTCGCCGTGATGATCCGCCGGAAGCGCGCCTCCGCAGCGCGCAGGCCAGACTCGATGAATTCGAGGTCCACCATCGTCACAGCGCCGGTATGCGTTGGGCGTGCCAGAGCGGTGGGCGCCGAAACGACAGGATCGATCTTGGCGGCCGCTACGCCTGTCAGCTTGGCTCCAAACCGGCGTGCGAGCGAAATTGCCAGACGGATCCTCGCGTCACTGTCATCGTCATCCTGGACGTGAACCAGCAGATTTGGATAGGGCATGCGAAAACCAGGGACTTATCGTCTTCTTGAAGACGCAAGAATTTCTTTAGTCCTGAATTTGCACCACGATGCTCACCGATCCGCAAGGTAAATTGGTCCTGACCAAAGCGTAAAATCGATTTCGGGCACTGAACTGGCGCGGGAGCGACCTGCGATCATCGCCCCTGGCGCGGGGGGCCAACAATGCTCCGGGAAGCAAGCCCCAGAGCGGTAAAATGCAACTGCCGGCGTGTGTGCATGCCGAGACGCCGGTAGAGCCCGATGGCGGCATGATTGTCGGAAAAGACATGCAGGAACGGGATCTCGTCGCGACCGTGAATTCGGCGGGCGACCTCCCCCAACAGGACTTGCGCATAGCCATGGCCGCGATGATCGGGATGCGTGCACACGGCCGTGATCTCAGTATACCGGCCCGGCCGCATGCGCTCGCCTGCCATGGCGGCCAGTCGCCCGGCGACCCTTATGCCGAGAAAGGTGCCGAGGCTGTGGGTACGCGTGTTGAAGGGGCCGGGCTTGGTCAGATCCGCCAGTTCCATCATTGCCGCCACATCCTCCTCGCCGAGTTCCACGATCTCGGCCGAGTTGGCAGGAATATCTGCCGGCACGCCGATCATCTGGTCTCCCTTGCGAGCCATCAGCACCTCGAAGCCTTCGGGCGGCTCCACCGGTTCGATCGTGCAAAGCGCGGCACGATCCCCTAGCGTCATCGGCCTGGCGAGCGCCGTGAAACACTCGGCCGAATTGTCCCGCAACGCGGCGAAGGGCGCCACGTCGACGGGATAGCGGCGCGCCAGAACGCCGCCCTCGGCCAGCGCTTTTTGCGTGCCGTTGAGCGCGCTCCAGATCGGATGATCAAGCACATGGGCCGATGACGCAATTCCAATGTTCGACATGGGTTTCTCGTTCGAGTGCAGGCCTACATTGTGGCCAGCCAGTGTTTGCATGGGACTTTACCCACTGCCCCTAATCGTGGATATTGGCAGGATTGACATCTTTGATATCGATACGGCCATGAAGATTGCCATTCTTGTGCTCGACCATGTCTTCGATACCGCGCTTGCGGCGATCCTCGATGTGCTGACCACGGCCAACGACCTCTCCGGCGAAGAGCGCTTCACGGTTCGCCTTATCGGCCTTCGCAACGAGGCCGTCAGCGCGCAGGGATTTCGCATTCCCCTGCAGGTGGCCGCCTCCGACATGGTGTTCGACTGGGTGCTCGTGCCGGCTATCGGTCACAAGATGCCGGAGGCGCTGCGCACCGCCCTTGCCCTGCCCGACATCGCCAGCGCAGGCGCGCTGTTGCGTGCCTGGTCGAAGGACGGCGCGGCCATCGCGGCCTCCTGCATCGCCACCTTCGTGCTGGCCGAGAGCGGCCTTCTCGACGGGGAGCATGCCACCACCAGCTGGTGGCTGGCGCCCTTCTTCCGCGAGCGCTATCCGCAGGTTCAGCTCGAACCTGATCGCATCATCGTGCCCTCCGGCGCTTTTCTCACCGCGGGCGCGGCTCTCAGCGTCGTCGACATGGTTCTCTGGCTGATCCGGCGCAGCAGCCCGGATCTTGCCGACCTGGTGGCTCGCTACCTGATCATCGACACCCGTCCCTCGCAATCGGCCTACGTCATTCCCGACCATCTCGCTCATGCCGATCCGCTGGTGAGCCGCTTCGATCGCTGGGTGCGCGATCATCTCGATAGCGCCCTCACGCTGGAGGCGGCTGCCGAAGCCCTCGCCAGCAGCAAGCGCACGCTGGCGCGGCGCGTTCGTGACGTGCTCGGCAAGACGCCGGTCGAGTACATCCAGGACCTGCGAATGGAGCGGGCTGTCCATCTCCTCCGGACCGGAACCGAGAGCGTCGATGCCATCGCCCGGAAGGTCGGCTATGCCGAGGGCTCGACATTGCGGACGCTCCTGCGGCGCCGACTGGGGCGTGGTGTGCGCGAAATCAGGAGGCGCGTTGGTTAGGCATGGAGCGGTTCATTTGCAGCGGATGGGTTTTGCAAGCCCATCTTCGCATTGCTTCCGTCAGCGCCGGAAGCAACCGAGAGCATGGTCGTTGACAATGCCGACGGCCTGCATCCAGGCATAGACAATGGTCGGGCCCACAAATTTGAAGCCGCGCTTCTTCAGCTCCTTCGAGATCTTCTCCGACAGGGGCGAGGAAGCGATCCAGCTGGTGCCGTCGCCCTTTAGCACCTGTCCATCCGTGAAAGACCAGCAGAAATCGGCGAAGTTCTCGCCGCTATCCTCCATCTCGCAATAGATCCGTGCGCCGCGAATGGTCGCCTCGATCTTGGCCCGAGCCCGCACGATGCCGGGATCGGCCATAAGCCGCTCTACGTCCTTCCCGTCGAATTTGGCGACCTTGCGGGGATCGAAGCCGGCGAAAGCCTCGCGGAAGGCCTCGCGCTTGCGCAGCACGATGATCCAGGCGAGGCCCGCCTGGAAGCCTTCCAGCATCAGCATTTCCCACAACATGCGCGGATCGCGCTGCGGCACGCCCCATTCCTCGTCATGATAGGCCCGCATCAGTGGATCGCCCTCAGCCCAGTTGCAACGGTGGTGGAGGTGGGTGTCGCTCATGGGAAGGCCTTTCTGGACGACTGACCGGAAATCGAATCTCCCGGCAGCATAGCAGGTGGATAAGCAGGAAAATTAGAAGGGTAGCTTGCCAGTTAAGCTTCTAATATCTATGCTCGCTCCATGATCAGAAAGGCCGATGCACCCCTGCCCTTCGAGACTGCCGTCTCCGACCTCCTGCAGGCAGCGGGACAGCTGTTGCGCCGACTTCGGGCGGAATCCAACCCCAGCGAGTTGACCTGGTCGCAGGCCGTCGTCCTCGCCCGCCTCGAACAGGCCGGCTGGATGACAACGGCGGATCTTGCCCGCGCCGAGGCCGTGAAGCCCCAGTCGATGGGTGCTTCCCTCGCGAGCCTGGAGCAGGACGGCCTGGTACAGCGCCGCCCCCACCCCAGCGATGGCCGGCAGGTCCTCTATGGACTCACCGACCATGGCCTGCACACGCGCCAGCAACACACGCTCCTGAAGCGCGAATGGCTTTCCGCCGCCATGGCGAAGCTCGATGAGGCGGATCGCGAAACCCTCACAGCTGCCGTGGCGATCATCCGACGTCTCTCCGAAAGCTGAACCTTTTCCTCCACTTTTAGTACCGAAGGATTGCACAATGGCTCTGTCCCAAATCGACACCAATGCCGCCCTCGTCGTCATCGACCTCCAGAAGGGTATCGTTGGCTTGCCGACTGCCCATCCGGCCGCGCAGATCGTCGAGCGCGCGGCCAGGCTGGCCCGCGCCTTTCGCGCCCGCAAGCTGCCCGTGGTGCTCGTGAATGTCGCCGGCAGGGCACCGGGCCGCACCGATGCCACCTTCAACTTCACGCCGCCGGCCGACTGGACGGATCTGGTTTCCGAGCTCGACCGGCAGCCTGACGATTACACAGTGACCAAGATGCAGGTTGGCGCCTTTTATGGCACCGCCCTGGAACAGATCCTGCGCCGGCGTGGAGTGACCCAGGTCTTTTTCGCCGGCATGGCCACCTCTGTCGGCGTGGAAGCCACCGCCCGCACCGCCTACGACCATGGCTACAATGTTGTGCTGGTGACGGACGCCATGACCGATCTCAATACCGAAGCGCACGAGAACAGCCTCGCCAGAACCTTCCCTCGCATCGGCGAAAGCACCAGCACCGAGGAGGTGCTCGCGAGGCTCGGCTGAACGAGAGCCCCAGAAAAAGCCTGAGCATCGCACCGCCTTGTCGGTATCCTCCCGCCCTGCGCGTCTTTCAGAGGAATCAACGGGAGCGATACCACTATGGAATTCCGAGACGACGAGCTCGAGCATTTCGCCACTCATGGGGCGGCGCCCTTGCCGCCCGGGCGCGAGGAGGGCCATGTCGAACATGATGGCGCCCATATCTGGTACGCGTCCTTCGGCGCCGGGCCAGCGGTGATCCTGCTCCATGGCGGGCTCGGGCACGGCGGCAATTGGGGTTATCAGGTACCCGCCCTGCTCGCGGCCGGCTACCAGGCGGTCCTGATGGACAGCCGCGGCCATGGCCACAGCAGCCGCGACGAGCAGCCCTACAGCTATGACCGCATGGCCGGCGACGTCCTGGGCGTGATGGACGGGCTGAAACTCGAAAAGGCCGCCCTTGTCGGCTGGAGCGACGGCGCCTGCATCGCCCTGATCCTGGCCGACAAGGCGCCGGAGCGTGTGGCCGGCGTGTTCTTTTTTGCCTGCAACATGGATCCTGGCGGCACCAAGGAGCTGCAGCCGAGCGTGGCGCTCGACCGCTGCTTCGCGCGCCACGGCCAAGATTATGCCGCGCTATCGCCGACGCCGGACGAGTTCGAACCTTTCGTGGCCGCGGTTACGCAAATGATGAAGACCCAGCCGAACTACACAGCGCAGGATCTCGCCCGCATACGCGTACCCGTCACCATTTCGCAAGGCGAGCATGAGGAGTTCATCAGGCTCGACCACGCCGAATATCTAGCACGCAGCATTCCCGGCGCGAGGCTGGTGATCCTGCCCGGCGTCAGCCATTTCGCGCCCCTGCAGCGGCCGGCGCTGTTCAACCAAGCGATGTTGACGTTCGTCAGCAGAGTCTTCAACGCTCCAAGTCCTGAATGAACGAACGGAGGAACCTCGACTTTTTGTGATGGGGGCTTGGCTCAAATGAGCCCGCTCGCAAACATTCTAATTCGGCGCTTGACCCTCGGCTCGCGGAGGCTAGACCTTCAGTCATGGCGTTTTCCCTGGATGTTTATTGAATGAGCGAGGCGTCGGTCGAGAACCCTGGCGGAAGTTTCTCAGCCTCCTCGCGCCTTGCCCTCGATAGCGTGGTGATCGGCGGCGGCGTCATCGGTCTTGCCATCGGCCGGGCCCTGGCGTTGGCCGGCCGGGAGGTGGTAGTGCTCGAGGCCGAGGCGATCACCGGCAGCATCATCTCATCGCGCAACAGCGAGGTAATCCACGCCGGCCTCTATTATCCGACCAGCAGCCTGAAGGCGAAGCTCTGCGTCGAAGGCAAGGACAAGCTCTATGCCTATTGCGAGGAGCGTGGCATCGCGCACCGGCGCTGCGGCAAGCTGGTCGTCGCCGCCAATGAGGCCGAGCTGGCCTATCTGGAAAAGCTGCAGAAGCAGGCCATCGCCAACAATGTCAACGACTGCATACTTCTTGACGGCGACACCGTGCGACGGATGGAGCCCGACCTGGTCGCGGCGGCGGCGCTGCTTTCGCCGAGCACCGGCATCGTCGACAGCCATGGCCTGATGGCGGCCTATGTCGCCGATATCGAGACCCATGGCGGGAGCGTTGTCACCCACTCGCCCGTGCTGGGCGGCCGGCTTGAGGGCAACCGCATGCTTCTCAGCGTTGGCGGCCGCGATCCCATCGAGATCGAGGCGAAGCTCGTGGTCAACAGCGCGGGACTCGATGCCTGGGCGGTTTCGCGCAGCATCGAGGGGCTCGACAAGACCACAATACCGGAACGCCATCTCGCCAAAGGCAGCTATTTCTCGCTGGCAGGCCGGGCGCCCTCGCAGCGCCTAATCTATCCCGTGCCGGAACCTGGTGGGCTCGGCGTGCACCTCACCCTCGACCTCGCGGGACAAGCCCGCTTCGGTCCCGACGTCGAGTGGACCAAGACGATCGACTATGAGGTGGATCCGCGTCGTGCGGAGAAGTTCTACGCCGCCATCCGGCGTTATTGGCCGGGCCTTCGTGATGGCGCCCTGCAGCCTGCCTACTCCGGTGTGCGCCCAAAGATCACCGGCCCCTGCGGCGGCGCAGGCGATTTCGTCATTCATGGCCCCTGGCAGACCGGCCACCCCGCTTACCTCTCCCTCTACGGCATTGAATCTCCGGGCCTTACCTCCTCTCTTGCCATAGCAGAGGAAGTGAAGCGCCTGGCGCTTATGCAAAGACCAGCCTAACTTGAGAAATCATAGTAGCTTTTTTCCATATCCATTTGACAATAAACATATATATCCGCGAGAAAATGATCGATGACCGACTTCCTGAACGTGCCCGCCGCCGTCGTGAGTGCGCAGATCGAGGCCGTGCTGCGGGCATGGGGCATGCCCGAGGACAAGATCGGCACCACCGCCGAGATCATGACCGAGACGGACCTCCGCGGTGTCGATTCCCACGGCATTTCCATGCTGCTGCTCTATCGCCAGATTTATGAAACCGGCCAACTCAAGCTCAAGGCCGAGCCGCGCATCATGCGCCAGACGCCAGCCACGGCGCTGATCGATGGCGGCGCCGGGCTCGGCCATCCCGTCTCCGCCATGGCGATGGAGCTTGCCATCGACAAGGCCAAGGCGATGGGCATTGCCGCTGTCTCGGTCTTCAACTCGCATCATTTCGGCGCCGCGGGGATCTATAGCCACATGGCCGCCAGGGCGAACCTGATCGGCATGGCTGTTTCAACCACCCGGTTTGTAAGCGTGGTGCCGACACGTGCCGCCGAAGCGGTGCTCGGCACCAATGTCATCTCTCTGGCGGCATCCTCGGGTGATGCCCTGCCGATCATTCTGGACATCGCCACCAGCGTGGTCGCCAGCAACAAGGTGAAGATCTATGCCCTCGCCGACAAATCCCTTCCGGCGGGCTGGGTAGTCGACGCCCGGGGCGAAGTCGTATGTGAGTCTGGCCTCGCCTTTCAGCGCCTGTCGAGCAATGGCGAGGGTGGCCTTACCCCAATCGGAGGCGCCGGCACGACACTCGGCGGCCACAAGGGCTACGGTCTAGGCCTGTTCGCCCAGATCCTGGCCGGCTCGCTCTCCGGTGGCTCCTTCTCGCCGACACGCAACAAGACCCAGAAGCCGGGCGATCCCGACAATATCGGCCATTTCTTCATGGCCATCGACCCACAGGCTTTCCGCCCGCTCGACGAGTTCCAGCGCGATGTCGAGGATGTCGTTGCCACCCTCAGAGCGACCCGTCCCATCAAGCCGGACGAGCCGGTGCTAATCCCCGGCGATCCCGAATGGCTCACACGAGAGCAGCGCCTCGTCGACGGCATTCCAATGTCGGCGGGGCTTCTCGAGAAAATCCGCGAGATTGCCCTTGCAGCCGGAGCCCCCTTCCTGCTCGGCGCCTGATCCTCACGGCTCCAGAGCGTTTTGCGATTCGGCGGAATCGGCAAGAATCGCAAAGACGCGTTGAAACAAGGAGTTAGAGCAATGGGCGTTTGCGTGTAAACGCGCTTTGCTCCAGGAGACCCAGCTCGCGCTGCAGCTTCTTCGTGAGGTTCGAGGCGATCAGCCCGTAGGACCGTCTCAGATAAGCCTCGATTTCGTCAGGGCTCAGCGCGGCGTCCGGGGCAACGCAGACCCATTGCCGCTTGGCGAAATAGGGCGCCTGCTTGACGCCCGCCAGGGCAGTCAGCACCTCGAAACTCATCTCGCCGGTCTTGAACACCAGATGGTGCAGATCGGGCGGCGTCAGGCTCACCAGCGCGAACACCTTGCCGCCCACCTTCGCGACCCTGGCTCCCCACTGCTCAACCAGCGAAACGCCGGCCAGCGAGAGAGCGAAGCGCTCGAAGCTTTCGGGTTCGAAAGGATTCATCGGACTCCCAGAGACAGGCACCTCATCCTGGACAAAAACAACATAGAACAAAATGAGAACATATTGCAAGGGCGCTCCACCTGGCATTCCCGCCAGGCGTAGCGCGCCACTGCCCTCTCTTCCGATGGACGGTACCCGGAGCGGCCCCTTGCGGGGCCGTCATTCTATGCGGGTACCCTATGAACCGGGTTTCAAGCCTTTGCGTATTCGTCGCGGCGCCGCCACCACATGCCCGTTTCGTTGCGGCCCAGAGGCGCTCGGTCGAGCCACTGATACATGCCCCACAAGCCGTCGAGTCCACGCGCGTAGGTCGAATAGGTGTGGTAGACGGCGCCATCTACCAGCGCGAAGGCACTCATGCCCGGCCGCTCGCGGATGAATGTCGAGGGATCGGTGCCGGCCGTGGCCGCGATCTCGGCAAGGATTCCCCCTTCGGCAGGCGGGTTCTCCGCCCGCTCCTTCGGCGCTGGTTCCTGCCCTTCCCATGCAGGCTCTCGCCGGTAGTTATATTCGATGCCGCCTTCGCGTTGCTGCGCATCGGTGAAGCCGACGTTGAAATCGGCGTTGAAGTCGCTGCCGAAGGAAGAGGCCCAAGGAAAGCGCCAGCCCAGCCGCTGCTTATAAGCCTGCAATTTCCCAAGCGGTGCACGTGACACCGCATGGAGCATCACGTCGTGATTGGCGAGATGCACGGCAAAGCCGTCGAAGCCGTCCGCAATCGCCGAGCAGGACGGGCAGCCTGCCTTGTAATCCGGGCCGAACATGAAGTGATAGACGAGGAGCTGCGAGCGTCCGCCAAAGAGATCCGGCAGGGTGGCGCTCCCCGCCTCTGTCTCGAAGCGATAGGTCTTGTCGATGCGGACCCATGGCAGATCCTGGCGCCTGCGCGCCACCTCGTCGCTGCGGCGCGTCAGTTCCTTCTCCGCTTCGAGCAGGTCGAGCCGGGCTGCCAGCCATTCTTCGCGCGTGCCGATTTTATGAGTCGTCGTCATCCTTGCTCTCCCTTGCTTAACCCCGCCATTCGCCACCCGGCGCCATGGCGGCTGGTCGGTGGTCGTGAGATAGATTAGTAACCGGCTATCGAAGGTGGGAGTGACAAGTGTGGCGGGATTTCGATGGACTCGCTGATCACAGCCGCAGCACATGCCTTGGCCGCGGGTGACCCCTTCGGCGCCCTGAACCGGGTTGCCCTGCGCAACGATCCGCCTGCGTTGGCACTTCGTGGCATCGCGATGGCGCAGCTCGGCGATCTCGATCGCGCGAAGCTTCTGCTGCGTCAGGCCGCCCGCGCCTTCGGGCCGAAAGAGGCGCTCTCGCGGGCGCGATGCATCGTGGCGGAGGCCGAAATCGCCTTGGTCTCGCGCGACCTCGGCTGGCCCGCCAAGACGCTCGACGCAGCGCGGGCAACACTGGAGCGGCATGGTGACCGGGTGAACGGCGCTCACGCCCGCCATCTCGAAGCCCGCCGCCTGCTCCTGATCGGGCGTCTGGACGAAGCTGAGCGCAAACTCGGCGAGCTCGATCCCGATCTCCTGCCGCCAGCCCTGAGAACTGCGCACGAGCTGGCGATCGCCGGCATCGCCATGCGGCGTCTTCGGTCCAAAACTGCACGCGACGCCCTCGCCCGGGCCAAACAGGCCGCACACGAGGCTGATATTCCCGCCCTCACCGCGGAGGTCGAAAGCACGGCTCAGGCACTGAACAGCCCTGCCGCGCGCCTGATCTCCGGCAGAAAGGAGCGGCCGCTGCTGCTGGACGAGGTCGAAGCGCTGCAAACCTCCGAGGCACTGGTGGTGGACGCCTGCCGTCATGTGGTGCGTGACGCGCAAGCAGCGATACCGCTTGCGACACGCCCCGTCCTGTTTGCCTTGGCGCGCACCCTCGCCGAAGCATGGCCAGGCGATGTCACGCGGGAGTTGCTATTGGCGCGGGCTTTCGGCGCCCGACACGCTGATGAATCGCACCGCGCCCGGCTGCGGGTGGAGATCGGCCGCCTTCGCAGCATTCTGCATTCCGTCGCCGACATCAGCGCCACCAAGCAAGGCTTTGCGCTGGCGCCATGCCGGGCCCGCGATGTCCTCATCCTGGCGCGGCCGGTCGAGGAACAGCACGGGGCCGTACTCGCCTTCCTGGCCGATGGCGAAGCCTGGTCGAGCTCCGCGTTGGCATTGGCGCTCAGCGCCAGCCAGCGCACGGTACAGCGCGCTCTCGATGGGCTCGCCCTGGCGGGCAAGGTACAATCCGTCGGTCGCGGACGGGCGTTGCGCTGGATGACCACGCCGGTTCCAGGTTTCACGACGACCTTGTTACTCCCGGCGCCGCTGCCGGGCGGCTAGCATCCGGTCGACCAGATGACAGCCGGCCGGCGCCGGAGTGGATGAGACATGGAGGGCGAAAGCATGACAAGATCAGCAGCGAACATCGTGCGCGAATACGGTCCCTTTCCTGGCGTCGAGCAGGTGGGTGGCGTCACCTTCGACGGCCAGCGAGTCTGGTTCGCCGCGGGCGACAGGCTGAATGCGTTGGATCCCCAGAGCGGCGAGATCGAACGCTCGATCGAGGTGCCCGCGCATGCCGGCACGGCCTTTGACGGACAGCACCTGTTCCAGATCGCCGAGGATCGCATCCAGAAGATCGATCCGGCCACCGGCGATGTGCTTGCTGCCATCCCCGCGCCGGGCGGCGGGAGCGATTCCGGCCTCGCCTGGGCCGAGGGGACGCTGTGGGTGGGACAATATCGCGACCGCAAGATCCACCAGATCGACCCAGAAACGGGAAAAGTTCTGCGTACCATCGACTCCAACCGCCATGTCACAGGCGTCACCTGGACCAACGGCGAACTCTGGCACGGCACCTGGGAGAACGATGAGAGCGAGCTGCGGCGCATCGATCCTGCCACGGGCAAGGTGCTGGAAAGGCTCGACATGCCTGCCGGCGCGGGCATCTCCGGGCTGGAAAGCGACGGCAATGGCTGCTTCTTCTGCGGGGGCGGGCGAAGCGGGAAAGTGAGAGCCGTCCGCCGATCGGACTGAGGCCCCGTCGGCTGGCGCCAAGCCCCCGGCCCGGCGGTGCCGTAAAGACTGGCGACTTCCAGCTGGCGGAACCGAGCAGGCGGGGATGGAGCGCCAGCGCCGGCTCAAGTGATGGGGCGTTCCCGCCGGAGCGGTGAACGCAGCAGCAGATAGAACGCGACGACATGCGTGATCATCAGCAACGGCACATAGAGGATCGGGATCGCATAGGTGGCTCCCAATTCCCCTGCCCGCGCTGGCAGGTCTACCTGGGTGGCGTGAACATAATCGACAATGAGGTCCGTCACTCCGACGAGATTGAAGGCAATGACGAACAGCCAAAAGAGCGACCTCATTCTCACTGTGATCAGCGCGATCATGGCCAGTACGCCTGTGGCGAAGTCGCCATAGGCCGCGAACACCGTGAAGTCCGCCGGCAGATTGGGGCCGACGACGCCGGGCAGGATGAAGACAAGCCCGAAGAAGCGGAAACTGTGCAGGGTCGCAATGGCGCGAAGTGCATCGACCGGGTCCATCGCCTTGAGCCTGGGCAGGATATAGGTGCCAAAGCAAAGCAGCCATGCCACGTAGCCCAACGCGAGATGAATACGGAAGAGGGTTTCGGGTGACATCTGCCTCTCCTATCGAACCGCCACGGCTTCGAACACCGCAGTGAGGATGCCCAGCCGGCCTTCCATGAGACTGCGCCCTAGATTGCCGGTAAGCGCAGGAAATTCCGGCCCCATCACCACGCCAAGATTGGGGGAAGGCGGCGGTCCCGAAGCACGCAATCCGGCGAACCAGGCTTTGGCCGTCTCGGTGTCGTCCTGCCTGATGAGGGCCTGGAAGCCGGCCGGCTCGATCGCCTCGCGTGTGCCCTCGGCCGTCAGGAGAAAGCTCGTTGCCGGCGTGCGCGCCCAGGGGAGCGGGTAATGCGGCTCACCGCCCCTCAGCACGACATCATATGTGGCGAACCGCCCGCCCGGCTTAAGCACCCGACGGATCTCGCGGTAGAGGCGCGGCCGATCGGCGATGTTCATGGCGACATGCTGGAGCAACGCGACATCAAAGCTGGCGTTGCCGAAAGGAAGTTCCAGGGCGCTGGCGGCCTCGAAGGAGACCTCCTCACCCTGTCCGGTGCGAGCGGTCAGATAGCGCGCGGCCTCGACGAAGGACTCGCTGAGATCGACGCCCGCCACGCGGCAACCATGGGTCGCGACAAGGAAACGCGCGGGCCCGCCGATGCCTGAACCGACATCGAGCACGCGCGTATCGGCCGTGATTCCGGCCAGCTTCGCCAGTTCGGCGGTCGCCGCGAGACCGCGCGTGTGAAACTGGTCGAGACCGCTCAATTGTTCGGGAGTGAGCGGCCTCTCCTCGGGCCCGAGAACGGCGAGCGCCGCCGTCAGTCGTTCGATGAGACCGGTGGCGCGATAGTGATCACGCACATCGTCGAGTAGATCGGTCATGGCAGGATTTCTCCTCGGCTTCAGGGGTATTGCCGGTTTCGGTTCCCGGCTCTGGTGCACAAGCCAGATGTAAGACAGCTTCCCGTGAGCTTCTATCGGCGATAATGTTGACGGGCCATGAAGCAGAACTTCACAGTCAGACAAGGTGCGTTGGACGGTGTGGAGACGTTCCTGAACGTCGCTCGGCACCGCAGTTTCCGTCGGGCGGCGGCGGCTCTGGGCGTCACGACGTCGGCCGTAAGTCAGACGATACGTCTGCTTGAAGCAAGGGTTGGCGCCGCGCTTCTCACCCGCACGACGCGCAGTGTCGGGCTGACCGAGGCCGGCAAACGCTTCCTGGAACGGGCGGCGCCCGCCTTCGAGGAACTTGTGGCCGCCGCTGAGGCTGCCCGCGATCTGGGGCAACGTCCCGCCGGACTCCTGCGTCTCGCCGTGCCCCGAGCGGTCGTGCCGCTGCTTCTCGAGCCGCAGATCGCCTCCTTCTGTCAAGCCTATCCCGAAATCGAAGTGGAGATCGCAGCGAGCGAGGAAATGGTCGACCTCGCGGCACACGGCTTCGACGCCGGCATCCGCCTCGGCCAGTTCATCTCACCCGACATGGTCGCCATCCGCCTGACGCCGCCCTTCCCTTTCGCGGTCGTCGCGAGCCCCGATTATCTTGACCGGCACCCACCGCCGCAACGCATCGACGACCTGCGCGGCCATGCCTGCCTGCGTATCCGCCGTTCGAACGGCTCCATTGGATCCTGGTCTTTTATGGAGGACGGCAAGGCGGTCGAAGCCATCGTCTCCGGCCCGCTCGTCGCGCACGACTACCCCACACTCCTCGGGGCGGCAATCCAGGGCCTGGGTCTCGCCCAGGTGCCTGCGCCAATCACGCAAGCACCGATCGCCGATGGCCGATTGCTGGAGGTGCTATCTTCCTTCGCCGTGTCGACACCGGGGGTTTTCCTCTATCACCCAGGCCGGCGCCAAGTCCTGCCGAAACTGCGCGCCTTCATAGAGCATGTCAGGCATCAGGGCTGACTTCCGATAGCAAGGAAACGCCAGCCGCGACACCGGGGACCTCCGTCGAAACCCATGCGCGCTTCGAGCGCCAGAAAGCTTCAGGCACCAGAGACATGCAATCGCTCAAGATCGGCGAGCAGTCCCGGCCCGGAGGGCTGCCATCCCAACTTTCGCCGCGTTTGCGCGCTGGAGGCTGGCATGTCGCGCCCGGCAAACATTGCGAGCCAGCCGAAAGCGGCTTGTGCCTCTTCCGGGGCGATGGATTTCACCGGCAGCTCCAGGCGCCGGCCGATGGCTTCGGCAATGTCGCGCGTCGGCACACCCTCTTCCCCGACCGCATGATATTTGGCATCCGGCTCAGCCCTTTCGACCGCCAACCTGTAGAGGCGGGCGACGTCGAGCACATAGGCCGCCGGCCAGCGGTTAAGTCCGTCTCCGACATAGGTGCAGGCGCCCTTCTCGCGATACATCTCGATCAGCGGGGTGATGAGCCCCTGCTTCGCCGCATCGTGAACCTGCGGAAGCCTCATCACCGACACATTGACCCCATCGGCAGCGACAGCGCGCCCCGCCTCTTCCGAGGCAGCGCGAGGATGCACGTCGGAACCGATGATCGGATTGTCTTCCTCAGCCGGTTGACCGGGCACGGTGTTGGCTATTGGGGTCCCGGAGGTGATGATCAGTGGGCGGTCCGAACCGGCAAGAGCCGAACCGAGAGCCGCGATCACACGCCGATCATCCTCGCAATTGGCCACGAATCTGGAGAAATCGTGATTGAAGGCGAGATGGATCACGCCGTCCGATCGAGCGGCGCCCTCTCTGAGGCTGTCCAGATCTTCGAGGGAGCCACGATGCACCTCGGCGCCGGCCGCAGCCAGTTCTTGCGCCCCCTTGTCCGAGCGGGTCAGGCCCAAAACTTGATGGCCCGCACCAATCATTTCCTTGACGACGGCCGAGCCGATAAATCCGGCGGCGCCGGTCACAAACACACGCATGAGCGCGATCTCCTGTTTTGGATGAAGACAAACATGTGCTGATGATTTATTCTGGTAAAGTAGTGACATTATCGTATTATAATGGCTAACAGGATGAGCGATCACGCCACGCATGAAGCCTTGCTCGGGACCTATTTGAAGGACCGCAGGGCGAAGCTCGATCCAGCCTCCTTCGGCTTTTCCTCGCAGCGCCGCCGCACGCCCGGCCTGCGCCGCGAGGAAGTGGCGCAGCGCGCCAATATCAGCCCCACCTGGTACACCTGGCTCGAACAGGGTCGGGGTGGCGCACCTTCGGCGGATGTGCTTGATCGCATCGCCCATGCCCTGCTTCTGACGGATGTCGAGCGCGAGCACCTTTTTCTCCTCGGCCTCGGACGGCCGCCCGAGGTGCGTTACCAGAAGGGCGAGGGCGTCACCCCACGGCTGCAACGCGTGCTCGACGCATTACTGCCGAGCCCAGCCCTCATCCGCACCGCCATTTGGGATGTCGTGGCCTGGAACCGGGCGGCGACCGTCATGCTTATCGACTATGGATCCCTGCCTCCGGAGCAGCGCAACATCCTGCGTTTCATCTTTCTCGATCCCCGCTTCCGCGCCGCGCAATATGACTGGGAGAGCGTGGCGCGCTTCGTGGTGGGCGCCTTCCGGGTAGACGCCGCCCGCGCCGGAGCGGCAGCGGAGGTCGAGCCTCTCGTCGACGAACTCTGCCGTCTCAGCCCCGAATTCAGGGCGATGTGGCGCGACAACGACGTCAGCAGCCATGTGGAGGGCCTCAAGCAGATACGACACCCCGTTCTCGGCCCATTGGTTTTCGAGTATTCAGCCTTCGCGGTCGACGGTCGGCTCGATCTCACCATGGTGGTCTACAATTTGGTGACCCCAGGGGATGCGGAGCGGATAAAGACGCTGCTCGACGCCCAATGACCCGTTCTACGGTGGACGCGCGGAGCGTGTCAGCGCGAGCCGCGGCCCAGAGCCACGCTCACCTCCCGCCCGTTTTGACGAAACAAGCATCTCATGACCATTCCGACAGAGCATCCCTATGATTTCGACCCAACCTACGGCCTTGGGCTCGACGAGCTTCGCGCGATAAGGCCGCCCCAGGCGCCGGCTCACTTCGACGATTTCTGGAGCGCGCGTTATGTCGAGGCGCTGGGTGTGACCCCACAGCCGCAACTGGACAAGAGCGAGTTGAGCCATCCGAACTGGCACGTCCAAGACATCGTCTACACCTCGACCGATGACTTCCGGATCGGCGGCTGGCTTTTGCTGCCGCGAGAGGGAACGATCAGGCGTGGCCTTGTCGTCGGCCACGGCTATGGCGGGCGCGACCAGCCGGATTTCGACATTCCGGTCAAGGAGACAGCGGTGCTGTTTCCCTGCTTTCGCGGGCTCTCGCGCAGCAGCCGTCCACCGATTTCGAGCGATCCCGCCTGGCACGTGCTCAATGATATCGACAAGCTGCGGAGCTATATCCTTGGTGGGTGTGTCGAGGATTTGTGGGTAGCCATCTCCGTTCTGACCGAGCTCTATCCCCAGCTTGAGGGGCGGATCGGCTATGGCGGCATCAGCTTCGGTGGCGGCATCGGGGCACTGGCGATTCCCTTCGACAGACGCATCGATCGTGGCCATCTGGTTGTGCCGACCTTCGGCAACATGCCGCTCTGGCTGACCCTGCCCACCACCGGCAGCGCCCATTCCGTTCAGAACTATCGGAAGACCCACGAGGGCGTGCTCGATACCCTCAGCCTTTTCGATGCGGCGACGGCGGCGACGCGTATTCAGGTTCCCATGCTCCTCGCCGTCGCCCGCTTCGATCCAGTGGTGGCGCCGCCCTGCCAGTTCTCGGTGGCCAATGCGCTGCCGACATCAAACGATCATGAAACCGTCATGCTGGATGCGGGTCATTTCGACTATCCCGGCTGCGAGGAGCAGCAAGCACTCCTTACGGAAAAGGTCAGGCAGTTCTTCAGGGCGACATGAGGCGAGATTATCGGCGCTGGTATAGTTCGCGGCTTCACAGGGACATGGAGCTACTGATCTTCGGCCATGCCGGAGCCAAGGTGCTCATGTTCCCCACACGGGACGGACGCTTCTGGGAATATGAGAAGCTCAACATCGTCGCCAGCCTCGCCGACAAGGTGAATGCCGGACATTTGCAGCTCTATTGCATCGAGGGGCTGGCGCAGGAAACCTTCTACGACGCAGGTCGTCATCCCTCGGACCGCATCCGCCGGCATGCCGCCTTCGAGGAATACATCCTCAACGAGGTGCTGCCGCTGATGGCCTCGACCAACTCGCACGATTGCACGATGGCGCTGGGCTGCAGTCTCGGTGCCTTCCAGGCGGCCAGCCTGGTTTTCCGGCATCCGCACCTCTTCCGCAAGCTCGTCGCCTTCTCCGGCCGCTATGACCTTACAATGCAGGTGGAATGTTTCGGAGACTTGTTCGACGGCTATTATAGCGACGACATCTATTTCCACACCCCGACGCACTTCCTGCCCGGCCTCAACTGCGACTGGCGGCTGGACAAGCTGCGCCAATTGGACATCGTCCTCGTCATCGGAAATGCCGACCCTTTCCTCGACAACAACCGTCACCTCAGCCACCTCCTCAACGAAAAGAGCATTCGTCACCAGCTTCATTTCTGGGACGGACGCGCCCATCGCGCCGGGGCATGGCGAAGGATGGCGGCGCTGTATGTTTGAGGTTGGGTGAAGTTGAACCGGAGAGAATGCCGGAGGAAACTGGCTGCGTAACCTTTCAGCCCAGCCGCACCCAATCTATGGCTTCGAGCACATAGGGGGCGAACAGGAAATCCCGGATCTCGAGGATCCGGCCTTCCGACCAGTCGATCAGCACAAAATGCGCAGGTCTTTCCATCGGGCCGGTGCCGTCGAAGACCAGCATGGCCGGCCGTCCTTCAACCGCACCGAGGGCGAACCGCCATTTGGCCTCTTCCGCATAGCGCGTGAAATAAATGCCAATCTTGTCGCGCCCTTCCAGTTTGAGTCGGTTCACCAGATCGAGCTTCACGTCGTCGGCGAGCATGGCGCGGATCGCGTCGAAATCGCCGCTTCGAAACAGATTGACATAAGCGGCGATCTTCCGCCGGTCTGAATCGGACATCAGCGGCAGGCGGGTGTCCTCGGGCGCCTGCGCGAGCTGCCGCAGCGCGGCGCGCCCGCGCTGAAGCGCCGATTTGGCGGCCGCCGGAGAGCACTCGGCGATGCCTGCGATCTCGTCGATCGAATGACCCAGAACATCCTTGAGGATCACCGCGCAGCGCTGAAGTTCAGGCAGCCGCAGAAACGTCTGAAAGCTGATTGCGACGATGTCCGCCTCAGGTATCGGCGCCGCTTCGATATCTTCGGTAAGCGGAACGACCGTGTTCCGGGACCTGTCGCGTAGGAAATCGAGGCTCGCGTTGTGAGCGATGCGAAACAGCCAGCCCTCGAGATTGTCCACCGTGGCGCCCTGGGCTCTCGCGTGAAGGGCCTTGACGAGGGTATCCTGCAATACATCCTCGCCAGTGACCGCAGATCCCGTCATGCGTGCGCAGTAGCGATGAAGGCGTGGCCGCAGCACTTTCAGGCGATCCTCGAATTCGTCAGTGTCCATTTGTCGAGACCTATTGGCGCCTCCGCGCCCCTTAAACTTCCCTGCTGTCGAAAAGGAACATTTGAACGCCCGAGTCGTCGGGCGCAAAAACTCGGCGGTCCGCTCCAGCCGCCTTTCCCTCCGGGCTTGCAAACGCCCTTTCGATCGCCGCAAGGTCGTCGAAATAGAGCGTCCCGATCCGATGAACGTCGGAGGTTCCTACCGGCGTTGCGATGGGGCCGTCACTGACCTCGTATTTCCTGAGACCCGGAATCTTCTTGGCGAGAGGCACGTGGATTTCGAAGTAATGTCGGTCAAATGCTTCCGGGTTCTTCGGTGTACGGTAAATCACGACCATGCGAGCCATTGCGGTTTTCCCTTGTTGCGTGTGTGATGCAAACTTGCTGTGTGTTCACCCTCACCGGGTTTCGCTCAACACCGGCGAACCTACGATCGAGTTCAAGCTCGCCAGCTCGATGATCTGCGGGAAATAGGCTTTCATGCGCGGATCGGAGCGCATCGCCTCTACGGCTGCCGGGGTCTCCCACTCGGAGTATATGACGACACCGGCGCCGTCGTTTGCCGCGATCAGCCGGGTGCTCTTCCAGCCGTGGAGCGTGCGGACCACCGTGTCGGTGTTCTGTTTCAGGAGCGCGATCAGCGCATCCTGCTTCCCGGGCTTGACCTTCAGCAGATTGATTAAAATAACGGACTCGTCGGACATGGCATGTCTCCTTGTGTTTCAGACACACCAAGGACGGCCCGAAGGGTGGAAACGGATCGCGACGTAGTAGGTTCTTTGGAAAATGATCTCGAAGCAGTGCGCTTTGCCGAAATCTGCAACGCCAATTGGAATTGCGAATTTCAAAACGTGAATCGCGAACGATAGTCCTGCGGGGTGACGGCAAGCAGGCGCAGGAAGCTGCGGCGCATGGTTTCCTCCGAACCGAAGCCGCAACGCTGTGAGATGCGCTTGACCGGGGTGCCCGACTCGGAAAGCAGGCGTCGCGCTGCTTCCACGCGCAGCCGCTCGACCGCGCGGGCCGGTGTTTGCCCCGTCACCTCCGCATAGTGGCGGCTGAAGCTGCGCTCGCTCATGCCCGCCTGCTCGGCCAAGGCAGAAAGCGAGAGATCATCGCTCAGATGGTCGTTTATCCAGTCGTGAAGCGCGCCGAATCTATCCTCTGCTGCCTGTAGAGCCAAAGTGGCGCTGAACTGTGCCTGCCCGCCCGGCCGCTTGAGGAAAACGACGAGGTGTCGAGCCACGGCAAGCGCCACGGAACGGCCGAGGTCCTCTTCCACGAGCGCCAAGGCCAGATCAATCCCTGCCGTCACCCCAGCCGAAGTCCAAATCGGGCCGTCGCGCACGAAGATCGGATCTGGCTCGACACGCACGCTGGGATAGCGCTGAGCAAGTCTAGTGCAATCCTTCCAATGGGTCACCGCGCGGCGGCCTTCCAGCAGGCCTGCCGCTGCAAGCAAGAATGCGCCGGTACAAACGGAAGCCACGCGATGCGCCCGCGTCGATCGCTGACGCACCCAATCGACGAACACGGGGCTTGCAGCGGCCGCCTCCACTCCCGGGCCTCCAGCGACAAGCAAGGTATCCAGCGGCTCGCCGTGTCGACTGAGCGGACTTGCCGTCAATGCCACCCCAGCCGAGGACATGACACCCTCATCGCCCTGCGTCACAAGCTTGAGCCGGTAAGGCGGCGTACCTCCAGCATTGGCGACCAGATCATTGGCGGAGACGAAGACCTGAACTGGCCCGGTGACATCGAGCAGTTGCACCGCTGGAAAAGCGAGCACCTCGATGGTTCGAATGGCGTTTGGCGAGGAACGAGGGTGTTTTGGCATTCTCGCCAAACCATACCCCGCTAGGCTCACCCTGTCCACCGCTGATCGTGGGCATGGAGACGACGATGATACCGCACGATGTCCACCTGCATATCGGTTCCCTCCTGTTCGAGGGTCTCGATCAGATCGACCTGGCGGGGCCGTTCGAGGTGCTCTCACGCCTCCCCAACGCGACCTATCGGATCTATGGCAAGACCGCATCGCCGGTTCGCGACTTGAAGGGATTGCGACTTACACCTGACGCAACCCTGGCCGAGGCGCCGCCGCTGGATGTCCTCCATGTACCGGGCGGTCATGGTCAGGAGGCCCTGATGGAAGACGCCCAGGTACTGGGCTGGATCCGGCAGCAGGCCTCGAGCGCGTGCAGCATTTTCTCGGTATGCACGGGTGCCCTGATCTGCGGCGCTGCGGGCTTGCTCAAGGGCCGCCGCGCGACCACACACTGGTCGGCATTCCACCTGTTGCCGTTCTTTGGCGCGATCCCCGTCAACGAACGCGTAGTCGTCGACGGAGCTTTCGTCTTTGCGGCGGGTGTGACGGCCGGAATTGACGGTGCCTTGCGGCTTGCTGCCGAGTTGCGCGGCGAGGAGGTCGCACAGGCGATCCAGCTTTACATGGCCTACGCGCCTGAGCCGCCGTTCAACAGCGGCACGCCGGAAACTGCGCCGCCCGCGATATTGGCTGAAGCCCGGCGCTCGGCGCTGGCCATCACCGAGCAGCGCGAACAAACCGCGCGGCGTATCGCCGCCAAGCTTGGGATCGTCGCTCCGGCCGCGGACAACGTGTAGCCTCCCCGCCCCGTTTGGCGAGAAACGAGGGTTTATTGGCGCCCCCGCCAAGAGCAGTCGTCCTAGATAGGTCACATCGCAATCAACCTCAACGAGAGTGACGCCTATGACGACTTTCCCCGTTCACACAATGGAATCCGCCCCGGAACGCTCGAAGCCGGCGCTGCAGCAATTGCAGTCGGCTTTCGGCATGATCCCGAACATCGCCGGGGCGATATCGACCTCTCCGATCCTGATCAACAGCCTTGTCGGCCTGTTCGGCAACGTGCATGGCGGCAGCTTTACGGAAGCCCAGGTCCAGATCGTCCTGCTCACCGACGCGGTGACCAATGCGAGCGCATGGGCCGTCGCATTTCATACTACATTGGCGCTTAAGGAGGGGATCGACCCGGCCGATGTGCAGGCCATCCGCGAAGGTCGCCTGCCGAAGGACGACAAATACGCGGCGCTGTCGGCCCTGGCGAAGACGATGATCGAGAAGCGCGGACGTCTCAGCGATCAGGACGTCGACCACTTCCTCGCAGCGGGCTTCGGCAAAGATCATCTCCTCGAAGTGATCGCCGCGGTCGCCGCGTCCACGATCACCAACTACACAGGCAGCATCACGAAGCCCACGCTGGAGGCTCCGTTTCAGGCACACGCCTGGCAAGGCTGAGACGTTGTCGCCAGTGGTGATCGTCACGGGGGGCGTCGAGAAGGATCGGCGCCGCCAGCGTCATGCGGCCTGGCGGGGATGGCTTTGACGTCGCCGCTAGAGCAGATGCCAGCACCCCCGATGATGTCTCGGCCTTATTCGACGCAACGGAGTCCAAGCTGGGTAGGGTCACGTTGCTGGTCGACAAAGCCGCCACCATGGAGGTCGCGCCGAAAACCCGGATGGACGACGCGACCTCAGCCGACTGAACGTCCACGCAGACTTGCAAATAGGCGTGCCGGCGCGAAGCGTCCGTCCTCGCTCCGGCTGTCCGAGGTCTACTCCGTCACGAAATCGGTGGAGACCGATACAGCGCGCCATTCCGCCAGGATGGCTCGATCGGCCTCGTGCTTCCTCTCGATTGCCGCCACCGTGTCGCTGCCGAGCGGCAGGCGCACTGGTGGATTCGGTGCGTCGACGAATGTCGAGAGCACTTCGGCGAGCTTTTCGGGGTCGCCCGGCTGATTGTGACTGAGGCCGGTAGCCACGGTCCTTACCTTGCCTGCCGTCGCATCATAGTCAGCGATACGGGCCGGGCTGACCGACAGCGACGAGGCATCGAGGAAGTCGGTCCGGAAATAGCCGGGCTCGACGACCGTCACATGAATGCCGAGCGGGGCGAGCTCGTCGTGCAGGGCCTCGGACAGCCCCTCGACCGCGAACTTTGTCGAGCTGTAGATACCGAAGCCGGCAGCGCCGTGATAGCCGCCGATCGACGAGATGTTGAGAATGCGTCCCGAGCGCGCCGCGCGCATATGCGGCAGGACAGCACGGGTGACGGTTAGCAGCCCGAACACGTTGGTGCGATAGACTGCCTCGACCTCGGCAGCACTTGCCTCCTCCACGGCGCCCATCAAGCCGAAGCCGGCATTGTTGAGCAGGATGTCGATCCTGCCGAAGCGGTCGACCGCCGCCTTAGCCGCGGCGACCGCTTTCTCCTCGTCCGTCACGTCGAGTGCGACGGCAAGGAGATTCGGATGCGGGCCGAAGCGGTCGATGACGACTTGCGGGTTGCGGGCAGTGGCGACGACCGCGTCGCCCTTGGCCAGTGCGCGTTCGACGACGAGGGCGCCAAACCCACGCGAGGCGCCGGTTATGAACCATGTCTTCATGGCGACTACTCCTTCAGATTGGATGAGGGATGGCTCAGGGGAGCACCTCGGCCAACTCGATGAGATTGCCGAAGGGATCGCGGAAAAATGCGAGGCGCCGGCTGATGGCAGGCAACTCGAACGGCTCGGTCACAATCGTGACGCCGCGAGAGCGGAGCGTCTCGACGGTCGTGTCGAGGCTGTTCACGGTCAGGCAGAAATGATGGTAACCGGCCCAGTTCAGGCTGTCGCCCAAGTCGGTATAAGGATTGGCATCCTGCGGGATTGGATCGCCACCACCCAGGATCTCTATGTAGAAGTGGTCGTCGGTCGCGGGCACGATATAGGCAAGCTGCTCGTCGGCATAGTCCCACTCGGCGATGACGCGAAAGTCGAGCTTCTCGACATACCAGCGCTTGGCGGTCTCAAGATCTGGGGTCCGCACGGCGACGTGGTGACCACGCATGTCGGCGAATGGCGAAGAGCTGTTTGGCGCGGGGGAAATGAAGTCGGCCATGATCTGCCTCCTTTTTCGGGTCGGCACCAGCGCCGGCCCACGAGGGGAATTTGAGGCTTTTCCATTGCTCTGATTAGCGCGATAAATTTCCTGTCAATACTGAACAGGGTTCAACAATGCGTGCAACCGACCTGTCCGAGCTGGCGGCCTTCGATGCCGTGGCACGACACCGCAACTTCCGTCGCGCGGGCGCGGAACGAGGGGTCACCGCCTCGGCAATCAGCCACGCGGTGAGCAATCTGGAGGCGCGTGTCGGCATTCGCCTGCTCAACCGAACGACACGCAGCGTCTCGCTGACGGAGGCGGGCGCGATGCTGTTGTCCCAGCTCTCGCCGGCTTTCGGCGAGATCGGATCGGCGCTGGATGCGCTCAACCAGTATCGCGACACGCCTTTCGGCAAGGTGCGGATCAACGCGCCCAACTCGATCGCACGCTTTGTCTTCGGGCCGGTGATGGGGCCGCTGCTCGCCAATAATCCCAATCTCGAGCTGGAGATCGTTGCGACTGACCGGCTCGTCGACATCGTCAAGGAAGGCTTCGACGCCGGTATCCGTCTTGGCGAGAGCCTTCGCGACGGCATGACTGCGGTCAAGATCAAGCCGCGCCTGCGTCTAGCCGTTGTCGGATCCCCTGCCTATTTCGCGCGGTATCCCGTGCCTCGGACGCCGACTGACCTTAAGGAACATGTATGCATCCGGAACATCCACCCCAGTGGCAGGGCCTACCCATGGGAATTCAGCCGCGCCGGAAATATCATCGAATTCGAACCAACCGGACCGCTCTCGCTCGATGATCAGGAACTGATGGTCGAGGCGGCCATGTCCGGCGTGGCCCTTGCTTATGTCTGGGAGGATCGCGCCCGCTCCCACCTTGCAAATGGAGAACTGGTGGAGTGCCTGGCATCGTGGTGCGCGCCGGAAGACTGGCTCTATGTCTACTATCCTACACGCAAGCATATCTCGGCCGGGCTGCGTGCAGTCGTCGAAGCACTGCGTGTCTAGTGTATCGGTTGCAGCGCCTTTTGCGGACGTCGGTCCAGCCGCCTTCGATAAGGGTGCGAGTCGGTCGTTGGCGCCGGATCGGCGGGGCATGCGGTCAAAGGATCTCGAAGAGGCTGTAGAAAACGCCAGATGGAGTGCGGTAACCGACTCCAACCGCGATGATACCGTTAAGCCAGCTATACGCCGGCGCCGCCGTCTCGAACATGGGATTGGTTCGGAAGTAGTAAGTTGAAGGGTCGACGTCCTCGCCCCTGTTGACCCTCTCGATGACATCCGCCGGACCATGGCGGAGCCCCTTGTAGAACATGCCGATCGTCGCGCCGTCTACCGCTTCGAGCACCAGCCTTACCTCAAGCAGCGTGCTGCCGTCGCTTCGAACGGTCTGCCAGTCGTTTCCTCCGGGCAGGACTTTCCCCGACAGGCTTTCACCTGCGAAAATGCCGCCTGGGACCACGCCAACCCGTCGGAAAGCGCCAGGCGCCCCTCCGATGATCTGATAGGGCTGGACCTGCATATGCATCACGAAGAGCGGCCGAGTTCCCACGGACAGCAGCGATGCCGGTAAGTCTGTTGGAATGGCAAGCATGTGACCTCCAAAGATCGAGCTGGGATTCAAAGCAGAGGCGCCCCAAGGTATTGGCGAAAGGCTTGAAGTCTTGGATTACCGTCAGTCTGGACGAGGCGGACATGGCGGTCCGGATTGCGGTCGTTTCTCAGGACAGGGCAGGTCTGAACTGAGGCGCTCTCTAAAATCCACGGTGAAGATCTCGACCGACCCGGCCTGTGATGAACTGGCACTCGCCAAACAAGGGCTCGTTTCCTCGCTAAAACTGTAGAGGAGCGCAGACAGAGGCAGCAGCACGCCCACGACGACGACGCCCGGCCAGTCGAAGTGGGCGAAACTCCAGGCTGCGCTGGCTGACGCCACCGACCCGCCAACGAAGAAGATGGCGATATAGAGCGCATTCATCGGGCCCCGCTGCTCTGGCGCCAATGCATAGATCGCCCGCTGCCCGAACACGAGGTTCGCCGACACCGCGCCGTCGAGCACGATCGCCGCGATCACGACGATCGTGACGATCCCCCTGCTGGCCAGGAGCGTCGCGCCGAACGCCAGCATTGCAAGGATCATTGCGCCCGCCGTCGCTGCGCGGCTGTAGCCTTGGTCGACGAGACGGCTCGCGACCGGCGGCACAATTGCGCCGGCGACGCCAGCGAGCGCGACCCACGCGATACCACCTTGCGAGAGATTGAACGGCGCCTCGGCCAGCCACAGAGGAACCGCCGTCCAGAAGCAGATGAAGGAGCCGAACATTGCTGCATGGTAGTAGGCTCGGCGCCGAAGGATTTCGGTTTTGCGAAAAATGTCTCCCATCGATCGCATGAGCTCACCATAGGTCTGAGCGCCGGAGGGCCGACGAACCGGCAGAGAAATGAACAAGATGGCGGTCATCAACGCCATCAGAGCCGCGGCGATGAGGAAGACTGAGCGCCATGCCAGTGTGTCAGCGATGAAGCTCGATGCCGGCCTCGCCAGCATGATGCCCAGCATCACTCCGCTCACGAGGTTCGCAACGGCCCGCCCCTGGCGCTCCGCGGGCAACAATTGGCTGACATAGGGCATGATGACTTGGATCGCACTCGCCGAAACACCCGCGACGAAACCAATTCCCAGGAACAGACCGGGCTGGCCGACGAACCACAGCAAGGCCGAGCAGATTGCTTCGGTCGTTGTCATTACAAGTATGAGCTGGCGATTTTCGACGAGATCGCCCAATGGCACCACCAGCAGCAGGCCGCTTCCATAACCCGCGAGTGGCAGCGTGGTAAGTAGGCCGACTTGCTGGCGAGGTATCCTGAAGTCGGTGGCGACGAGGTCGGCAATCGGCTGGATGAAATAGAGATTTGCGATCAACAAACCACACGCAACTGCCAGCAACGGAACCAGCCGCAGTGGCAAAACCGGTGGCTTGATGCCCTCCATCAGAGGAACTCGGAGACGTTGTAGATCGGCCGATCCGGAAAGCGGTGGCCGATACCGATGGCTTGGATAGCCTTCATGGGATGCAACTTCCGCTCGACGGGTTCCGGGATTGGATTCGGCACCGACAGATCACGATGATCTCCAGCCAGGCGTATTGTAAGTATCCCGGATGGTGCCTTAAATGTCGTAGATCCTAGCTAATCAGGACATGCAGGAGCCGCCCTTGCCTCGCATCGCGATCGTGCTCTCGCCAGGATTTCAGATGATGTGCTTTGCGGCGATTTCGGCCTTCGAGGTCGCCAATGTCGCGGCGGGCGAGGCGCGCTACGACATCACCCTCCTTTCGGAGGATGGGGGCCTGGTGAAGAACACGCTTGGTGCAGGCCTCGAGACCGAGCGTTTCGACGACCCCGGGATTTTCGACACCGTCATCACCGGCGGGCTGATGATGCCGAAACCATCGTCGGACGGCCTGATCGCCTTCCTCCGCGCGGCTGGTGGCGCTTGCAGACGGGTGGCGTCGATCTGCACCGGCGCCTTCATTCTCGCGGAAGCCGGGCTCTTGGACGGCCGGCGAGCGACGACGCATTGGCTCTTCGCACGCGACCTGAAGGCTCGCTTCCCGCGGGTGAGGATGGAGGAGGACCGCATCTTCATTATCGACGGTCCGATCTGGACATCGGCGGGCATGACCGCAGGGATCGACCTCGCTTTGGGCATGATCGAGAATGATTACGGCGCCGAACTTGCCCGCGTCGTGGCGCAGAACCTCGTTGTCTACCACCGGCGCGCGGGCGGCCAGTCCCAGCATTCGACACTCCTCAAGATGGATGCCAAGTCGGATCGCATCCAGAACGCGCTGGTCTTCGCGCGGCAGAATCTCCGGTTGCCTCTGAGCGTCGAGCAACTCTCAGAGGCCGCCCATCTCAGTCCACGCCAGTTCAGCCGCGCCTTTCGCGCCGAAACGGGCCAGACGCCGGCCCGAGCGGTGGAGAACCTTCGTGTCGAGGCGGCGCGACTGATGCTGGAGCAAAGCCGTCACACACTCGATGAGATCGCGATCGAGAACGGCTTCACCGATCGCGAGCGCATGCGCCGCGCCTTTCTGCGGGCCTTCGGCCAGCCGCCGCAGACGATCCGGCGCGCCGCGCGGTTGGGTGCCGACGCTTAGACGCCGCGGCCATCTGCCGTGAACAGGCCGACCACCGCGGCCTCGAGCTGGTTCGCGGCGCCGGCTGCATCGATGAGCTCGGCCGGGCGGCTGCCACGCAAACCCGCGGTCGTTGGACGTCCATCGCGCACGAAAGTGTAAAAGCCGGTCACGAGATAGGCGCCGAGTGCATCGACGTGCTTGCCCTGTCGCGCAAGAACCTTCTGAAAGGTCGGCGTCGCAAAGAACTCACGCGCGGCGCGGGCGCTCATGAAGGCCACTTCGGCGACTGCGAGGTTGAGCCGATCGTCGTCCACTATGTGCTCAACATTGGGGGACGGCGGCGCAGGATGCTCGTTGCTGTAGGGTTCCGGCAGGTGCAGCTTCCATTTCTGGACGGCTTCGGACCGCGCAAGCTCGGCACTGGTCTCCGCGAGCCAGGCGGAGGATGCCGGACCAGGCTTGCGGTTCATGTAGACATGCACACGATGATAGCGGTCCGGACCGTTGCGGGCCCCATCCTCTTCCCTGTCGACATAGGTCAGCGAGCCGTTCGGAAGGGCATAGGCGACCGCTTCGCCGATGAAATTGGCCTCGTCGCCATAAAGGATCGTGCCGGCTTTCGCGAAGGTGGCCCGATCATCGAGATTGGCAAAGCCGAGTTCGGCGGAACCGTCGAGGACCGTCCGGATAGGACGCACGCCATCGGCGAGCGGCCAGAGATTGGCCGTGCGATCGCGGTCGAAATGCTGCTGGACATAAAAGCCGAGACCGGGAAGCCGCGAGCAGAGCGTCGAGTGAACGTCGCGCCAATAGCTCGTGAACAGGTCATGCGGCACACCCTCACGACGGCGAACCGAGGCGTAGATGTTGTGGCGGACCGCCTTGTCGCGGGCCGAATAGTCCTGCGTCGACATGAGGATGTCCTCCGGATGGGTCAATTCTGAGAAGAGTTGATCTGGTCGAGCAGGATCTTCGGATCGAAATAGGCGACCAGAAGCCGGATTGCCTTGCCGTCCTCGATGTCCCAATGCTCGGAGATGATCACTGACTTGTCGGTGCCCTGCACCCCGATGTCGATCAGCGCCACGACATGCTGACCTTCGGCGGTAAGGCTGATGTAGTGCATCCGCGCAAAATCGAGGATCGCGGCGACCTGCGGCAGGATGGAAAGATACTGCGCCTTGTCGAAATGCCCGCCCCAGGGAAGCGACGGTGGGACGAAGAGCTCGAATTTTTCCGCCAGCCGGTCGGCGAAGCTGGTGATCTCGCCTCGTGCGCCGCCGTCATAGAAGGACTTCACGATCGCCTTGGCGTCATCGATAGTGGCTGCGTCCGTCATCACGGCTCTCTTCCGCGTCACCTTGCCGTTGGCCGCCGTTATCGACCTCGGTCAGTGCTCCAGGCATCGTTCAGTTGTATGTCGCGGATGCGGCGACTCCAATGTCACTTACACCAGTAGTTCGGGACATCGCCCGCCATCCCCTTAGGGAATGGCCCGGCGGCACCGATACTCAACTATCGAAAAACCTTCTATATATCAGCTCGTTATGAAGAGATCTGGTGCGACGAACAATGTCAGCGAGAATGCCGACGCACGGTCGGGACATAGGCGCTATCGACTGCTATCGCTGCGCCGACGCCGTTCACTTACTCTGTACTATTCCATTCTACTCCACAGCATGCCCCTCACTCCCACTCGATTGTTCGCATCGTGCCTAACGAGTTGATTTGTCGTTGCAAAAATTCCTCCACCTTGAAAACTCCCGTCGCCCGAACCGTCAGATGCGCATGCCTTTTGAATTAAAAGAGGAATTTGATCGCTGCAGAAGATCTCCACTTTCAGCGACGAACAATATCGATCGCTCCCCTTTTCTCGAATCCACTGGCAACATTGCACCGCCGCCATAGCCGAAGACGACAGTCAGCAGCGCAGGTGTTGGCGGCGATGTCACTTGGAGCGATCGCAGTTCGGCTTCCGACTGGATTAAGGCAAGCGTCGCCGGCGACCTGCCGCGCGTCAATCGCGCGATATGGACAGCCCCGCGAGAAGCGGAGCGTACGCGGCGAGCCTGCGGGACACGAACTCAGTGAAGAGCCGCACGCGCTTCGTCTTGCGTGTCTCCCCCTGTGTGAGAAGCCAGAGCGTTCCGTACATGTGCAGGTCGGTGCCCGGCACTCTCGCCAGCAGAGGGTCGGCATCTCCGACGAAGCACGGCAGTGTCGTGATCCCCAGCCCTTGCCGTACTGCAACGATCTGCGCCCCGGCGTCCGTGGTCCTGAATGGAACCCCCGTGGTGCGAACCTCACCCTCGTCAGCCCAGTCCGGGATTCCATGAATGCTTATGACGATCCACCGGATCGGATCCGGCACCCCCGCACGCCACGCGGCTAGCAGATCGCGCGACATGTAGATACCGCCGAATACATCCGGTCCCTTCAGGCCGTGAAGATTGAGCGGCAGGGTCTTGCGGTCGTAGACGACGCGGATCGCGACGTCGGCCTCTCGGTTGGTCAGATTTGCCAGATCACCGGACGACAGGATTTCCATCTCGATATCCGGATGCAGACGCGCGAAATCGGCGAAGTCAGGCATGAGCAGGTGTGTCGCGAGGGGCGGTGCCAGCGTCACCCGCAGAAGCCCGCGCACGCTCTGATCGCGCCCGAAGACGCGCATCTCCAGCAGGTGCGACGACGCTTCCATCTGGTCCGCGAACTCGAGGACCTCCTCGCCTGCAGCCGTCAGGCGGTAGCCCGAAGGCAGCTTCTCGAACATGTGCACCCCGAGGCGTTCCTCGAGCTGGGCGATGCGTCGGAGCACGGTCGAGTGGTTCACACCGAGGCGCTCGGCGGCAGCCCGCACCGAGCCTCCGCGCGCAACGGCAAGAAAATAGCGAACGTCATCCCAATCGATCATGGTGCAATCCGGCACCGCGCGGTGCGCCTTCCAAAGCCCGTATCTAACACATCGAACAGCGTCTCGTATGTGGGTAGCGCCGCAGTCGTCATAGTCTATGCCGACATGCGCGGCCCAATCCTGAATGGCGGACACCGATCGTCGCGGCTGGCGTCAGTCGCCCAGCCGGATCGATTTCGCACCACCGATGTGCGCGCTTCTGCACTCACCGCCTGACGCCCGCAGACCCATGTCGAGGTTCTCGGGGGCTTCCCCGAACGATCAAAGACGGAGCCGGAAGGGAGAAGTCATGGGAAAGCTTGAGGGTAAGGTTGCAGTCATCACGGGTGGATCGAGCGGCATGGCGCTGGCGAGCGCCAAGCGGTTCGTTGAAGAAGGCGCCCATGTTTTCATCACGGGCCGAAGGCAGGAGGCGCTGGACGAGGCCGTCAAGCTGATCGGCCGGAACGTGACCGGCGTACGTGGCGACGTGTCCAATCTCGACGACCTCGACCGCCTGTTCGATACAGTCGAGCGGGAAAGGGGCAAGATCGACGTCCTGTACGCGAGCGCCGGTACGGGCGAAGCTGTCCCACTGGGCGAGATTACCGAGCAGCATTTCGATGCGACCTTCGGCCTGAATACGCGCGGCACGCTGTTTACGGTTCAGAAGGCGTTGCCGCTGTTCAACGACGGCGGATCGATCTTCATGACCGGGTCAGTTGCTTCGGTGAAAGGTTTTCCTGGTTACGGCGTGTATTCGGCGAGCAAGGCGGCGTTGCGCTCATTCGCACGCACTTGGCTCAACGAACTGAAGGGCAGGAATATCCGGGTGAACGTGCTGAGCCCGGGGCCGATCGCCACACCTATGCAGGACCAAGTTCTCACCGAGGAGGCGAAGCGGATGTTCGAATCCCTGATCCCGCGGGGAAAGATGGGTCGTCCTGAGGAAATTGCGGCGGTCGCGCTGTTTCTTGCTTCAGACGATTCGAGCTTCGTGAATGGGGTGGAGTTGTCTGTCGACGGCGGTTTCTCCGCCATCTGAATTCGCGCCGGATCGCGGGAAGTGGCTGATCGGTAGGACTTCCGCGCTGAACGGTCAACCCGGCCGCGAAGTCGTTCACGACAGCACGTCTACGCGAAGGTCGCCACACAGCAGAACCGATGACCCAGCGCCGTTGAAGGCCGGGGAATCAATATCTACACGGATTGGAGAAGTATTATGAGCTATGCGATTGTAGGATTCGGCAAGGTAGGCCAGGCCCTCGCCCACGCCTTCGCCCGTAAAAACATCGACGTGACCGTCGCGAGCCGCCGGCCGCCCGAGGCGTTGGCGTCGCAGGCTCGGGCGATTGGATCCACGGTCGTCGCCAAGTCGCTGCGGGATGCACTCGAGGCAGACACAATCATCTTGGCCGTCCCGTTCGGGGAGCATCGCGAGGTCGCGAAGGCCCTGCCAGACTGGAAAGGCAAGACGATCATCGACGCGACGAACGCGTTAGTTCCCCTTGAGGAGTTGGACGGCCTCCCTTCCTCCGCCTTCGTTGCAAAGTCGTTCACCGGCGCCAAGTTCGTGAAAGGTTTCAATCACCTGATTGCCGCCACCCTGGCTGCCGATCCGATCGTCGAGGGCGGCCACCGGGTCATCTTTCTGTCGAGCGACGACGGCGAGGATGCGATCGCCCCAGTGGCGGATTTGGCCAAACAACTCGGGTTCGCACCCGTCAAGCTGGGAAAGCTCAGCGAAGGTGGCGCGCTGGTGCACGCACGCGGTCGCATCTGGGGCCAGTTGATCTTCCAGGACTTGTTCAAGAAGGAGCAGTAATCGGCGTATCGGCGCCGTTCAAAGAGCGGGGAGACACCCAACGGAGCGGAAGATCTGCGGGTCGCTTAGAATCTATCGACTACTATCGATGGCCTAGGATTCGCTCGAATGTCCTCTGCTATCCGTTACCACTCCACGGTACTCCCCTTCACTCCCACTCAATCGTCCCGGGCGGCTTCGACGTGACGTCATAGACCACGCGGTTGATGCCCTTCACTTCGTTGATGATCCGCGTCGCCGCTCTGCCCAGGAAGTTCATGTCGAAGGGGAAGAAATCCGCCGTCATGCCGTCAACCGAGGTCACCGCCCTCAGGCCACAGACGCTGTCGTAGGTGCGCCCGTCGCCCATTACGCCTACCGTTCGCACCGGCAGCAGCACGGCGAAGGCTTGCCAGATCTTGTCGTAGAGGCCGGCCTTGCGAATCTCGTCGAGATAGATGGCGTCGGCGGCGCGCAGCGTGTCGAGCTTTTCGCGGGTGATCTCGCCGGGGATGCGGATGGCAAGGCCCGGGCCCGGGAAAGGGTGGCGGCCGACGAAGGCTTCAGTGAGGCCGAGCTCGCGGCCGAGCGTGCGCACCTCGTCCTTGAAGAGTTCGCGCAGCGGTTCCACGAGCTTCATGTTCATGCGTTCGGGCAGACCGCCGACATTGTGGTGCGACTTGATGGTTACCGAGGGGCCGCCGGAGAAGGAGACGCTTTCGATCACGTCGGGATAGAGCGTACCCTGGGCCAGGAACTCAGCGCCACCGATCTTCTTCGCCTCTGCCTCGAACACCTCGATGAACAGGCGGCCAATGGTCTTGCGCTTGATCTCCGGGTCGGTGACACCGGCGAGCGCGCCGAGAAACAGCTCCGACGCATCAACATGGACAAGTGGGATGTTATAGTGGTCGCGGAAAAGGTCCACGACCTGCTCGGACTCCCCTGCCCGCATCAGGCCGTGATCGACATAGACGCAGGTGAGCTGGTTGCCGACCGCCTCGTGGATGAGCACGGCCGCCACGGAGGAGTCGACGCCGCCCGACAGGCCGCAGATTACCTTGCCAGCTCCGACCTGCTTCCTGATCTTCTCGACCATCTCGGCGCGGTAGGCCGACATCGTCCAGTCAGGTTCGACGCCGGCGATCTCTCGCACGAAATTGCGCAGGAGCTTGCCTCCGTCGGGCGTATGCACCACCTCGGGGTGGAACATGGTGGTGTAATATCTGCGCTCCTCATTCACCGCGATGGCAAAAGGGGCGTTTTCCGAGGTGCCGACCACCTTGAAGCCTTCGGGCAGTTGCGTGACCCGGTCGCCATGGCTCATCCATACCGGATAGCGCTTGCCGGGCTCCCAGAGGCCTGCGTACAGCGGGCTTGCCTCCTTGATCTCGACATCGGCGCGGCCGAATTCGGCAGCGTGCCCGCCTTCGACTTTGCCGCCAAGCTGCGTCGCCAGGGTCTGCTGGCCGTAGCAGATGGCCAGGATCGGCACGCCGGAATCGAACACCGCCTGCGGCGCCCGCGGGCTGCCGAGGCGCGTCACTGAATCCGGCCCGCCCGAAAAGATCACGCCTTTCGGCTTCAATCTCTCGAAGGCTTCCGCCGCCGACTGGAAGGGATGGATCTCGCAATAGACGCCGACCTCTCGCACGCGACGGGCGATCAGCTGGGTGACTTGCGAACCGAAGTCAATGATGAGAATGGCGTTGTGTGTCATGGGAGCGAGGTAGTCGACCGGGGCTGTCTATGCAACCGAGGCACGGCGAATTTCTTGCATGGCAGCAATGAAATGAAGGTGTACGGGAAAAGATTTGTGCGCACGCGCAAACTCCCCGGGTGCACGGGCATCGTGCCCGTTCTTGGAAGCGGTTGCGTTGAAGAACGGGCAGGATGCCCGTGCACCCGGAGACTTCAGGCCCGGTGCAGAACCGAGACGAAAAAGCCGTCGGTCCCGGAGCGGTTCGGGGACAGCTGCAGGCCAAAGCCCTGCGAGGAGGCGAAACGCGCGAAGCCGGGGAAGTCGGCAGCCTTCGCCAGCGCTTGAAGAGGCGCCGGCTTGAAATCGCCGTGGTCGGCAAGGAAGGCTTGCACGGAGGCGTCGTTTTCCTCGGGCAGCACCGAGCACGTGACGAAGACGAGACGGCCGCCCGGCTTCACCGCTTTGGCACCGGCCTTGAGCACCGCCGCCTGATCCTTCTGGCGGTCGGCGAGGCTGGAGGGGCGCAGGCGCCATTTGGCGTCGGGGTTGCGACGCCAGGTGCCGGAACCCGAGCAGGGCGCGTCCACCAGCACCATGTCCATATGGCCGTCGAGATCCTCGATCGCCAGAGCGCCGCGCGGCGTGCGCACCTGGACATTGCGGGCACCAGCCCGGCTCAGACGCTCATGGATCGGCGCCAAGCGGCGCTTGTCGCTGTCAGTGGCGAAGATCTGGCCCTTGTTTTCCATCGCCGCGGCGAATTCCAGCGTCTTGCCACCGCCGCCGGCGCAGAGGTCCAGCACCTGTTCGCCGGGCTTGGCCGCTGCGATGATGCCGGCAAGCTGCGAGCCCTCATCCTGAATCTCGAACCAGCCTTTCTGGAAGCTCTCCTCGGCCTGCACGGCCGGACTGCGGCCGTCGGGTCCCAGGGGCACACGCAGGCCCCAGGCCGAAAGCGGCGTTACGGCAGCATGTAGAGGCTCAAGTTCTGCCAGCAGCTTCTCGCGCGAAGCCTTCAGCGTGTTGACGCGCAGATCGACGGGCGCGCGCTCGGCGAGCGCCTGCCCCTCCAAGACCGCGCCAGCTCCGAAAGCCGCCTCGAACGACGTCCAGAGCCAATGCGGCACATCCGCCTGCACGTCAGGCGGGGCATCGGCCAGCCTTCGGGTTGCGAGCGCCGCCTGTTCGTGCGTTGTGAGAGGTTCCGGCGCGAAACGCTCGCTGTTGAACAGGCCGGCGAGGCTTTCAGGCGTCTCGCCACGCTGCAGGGCGAGCATGCCGAGCAGCGTGGCACGCGGCGTCTCCGCCTCCATGAGCCAACGCGCCGACGCGCGGCGGCGAAGCATGTCATAGACGAGGCCCGCCAGCGCGGCGCGGTCGCCGGAGCCGGCGAACCGATGTGAAAGGCCCCAATCCTTGAGGGCATCGGCGGCCGGGCGGCGCCGGGTCTCGATGTCGGCGAGGATTTCGATGGCGGCAGAAAGGCGGGCGGCGGGGGTCAAATATCACCTGGGAGCACGCTTCCTGGGATCGCAGGCATCCTTGCCTGCTCTTGGAAACGGAGGGAAGAAGAGAAGGGGAAGATGCAGGCTGGAAGCCTGCGATCCCAGGAAAGTCAGTTTCGCCCCGGATAGTTCGGGCTCTCGCGCGTGATGGTCACGTCATGCACATGGCTCTCGCGCAGGCCCGCGCCGGTGATCTTCACAAAGCGGGCCCGCTCCTGGAACTCCTCGATCGTCTCGGCGCCGACATAGCCCATCGAGGCGCGCAGGCCGCCGGCAAGCTGATGCAGCACGGTAGAGACCGGCCCCTTGTAGGCGACCTGCCCCTCGATGCCCTCGGGAACCAGCTTCATCGAATCCTTGATGTCGGCCTGGAAGTAACGGTCGGCCGAACCGGCGGACATGGCGCCTATCGAGCCCATGCCGCGATAGGATTTGTAGGAGCGGCCCTGGTAGAGATAGACCTCGCCGGGCGTCTCGTCGGTGCCGGCGAGCATCGAGCCGACCATGGCAACCGAGGCACCCGCGGCGATCGCCTTTGCGAAGTCGCCCGAGGTCTTGATGCCGCCATCGGCGATCACAGGTACGTCATGCTCGCGCGCAGCATTGGCGGCGTCGATGATGGCGGTAAGCTGTGGCACACCTACACCGGCGACGATGCGCGTGGTGCAGATCGAGCCCGGGCCGATGCCGACCTTGATGGAATCAGCGCCGGCGCCGATCAGCGCTCTCGCGCCCTCGCCAGTGGCGACATTACCCGCGACGACCTGGACGGAGTTGGATATCCGCTTGATGCGGGAGACGGCGTCGAGAACCTTCTGTGAATGACCATGGGCCGTGTCGACGACGATCATGTCGACGCCGGCATCCATCAGCATTTCCGAGCGCGAATAACCACCATCCCCCACCGTCGATGCGGCGGCGACGCGCAGACGACCCTGCTCGTCCTTGCAGGCATTGGGATGGAGCGTCGCCTTCTCGATATCCTTCACGGTCATCAGGCCGACGCAGCGATAGTCCTCGTCGACAACCACCAGTTTTTCGATGCGGAACTGATGCAACAGGCGCTTGGCCTCTTCCTGCGCGACGCCGGTGCGCACAGTGACCAGGCGCTCCTTGGTCATCAGTTCGGCGACCGGCTGGTCGAGCTTGTCGGCGAAACGCACATCGCGGTTAGTCAGGATACCAACAAGGATGCCCGGCACGCCAGGCGCGGCGCCCGTGACGATCGGAATGCCGGAGATCTGATGACGCTTCATCAGGGCCAGCGCATCGGCCAGCCTGGTTTCCGGAGGGATGGTAATCGGGTTGACCACCATGCCGCTTTCGAAGCGCTTGACCTGCCGGACCTGCTCGGCCTGCTCCTCGGGGGTGAGATTGCGGTGGATGACGCCGATGCCGCCATTCTGCGCCATGGCGATCGCCATGTTGGCTTCCGTAACCGTGTCCATCGCCGAGGCCAGCAGCGGCAGATTGACCGAGATGGAGCGGGTGACGCGCGAGCGGATGTCGGCTTGCCCCGGCATTACCTCTGAATGGCCTGGGGTCAGCAGCACATCGTCAAAGGTGAGCGCTTCGGGAAAAAGCGATGAATCAACGATGCGTGTCATTGCCAACTCTCAAAGTATGAAGAAGCGGAAATAAGATGGGCAGTGGGCGAACGACGCCCACGCTGCCCGAACTTGGTTGGCGCGATCGTTTACCATTTGGAATCGACAAGCGGAAGACGGTCAGATGTCTTTTTGGCGCCTGTCAGCCATGCAATTTCTCGGCAGGGTCGCCTTTGGGGTGCCGGTCTTCAGACCGGCATGGAACACAGGCGTTACAAAAAAGGCGGGTCTGAAGACCCGCCCTCCCGGCCTATGCGCTCTTCGACATCGGCAGCACATTGTGCAGCGTCTGCTCCGCCCCATCCATGAATTTGCGGATGTTGCGGGCAGCCTGGCGGATGCGCTGCTCGTTCTCGACGAAGGCGATGCGCACGTAATCGTCGCCATGCTCGCCGAAACCGATGCCGGGCGCCACCGCGACGGAGGCCCTTTCGATCAGGAGCTTGGAGAATTCCACCGAGCCGAGATCCTTGAACTTGGGCGGAATCGGCGCCCAGGCGAACATCGAGGCGGGCGGAATCGGTACGTCCCAGCCGGCGCGGCCGAAGCTCTCGACAAGCGCGTCGCGGCGCTTTCGATAGGTCTCGCGCATTTCGACGATGCAATCCTCCGGCCCGTTCAGGGCAGCGGCTGCCGCAACCTGGATCGGCGTAAAGGCGCCATAGTCGAGATAGGACTTCACGCGGGCGAGCGCCGCGCACAGGCGCTCATTGCCGACGGCAAAGCCCATGCGCCAGCCCGCCATGGAGAAGGTCTTGGAAAGTGTGGTGAATTCCACCGTCACGTCCATGGCACCTGGGATTTGCAGCACCGAGGGTGTCGGCTCGCTGCCGAAATAGATCTCGGAATAGGCAAGATCCGAGAGCACGAACAGGTCGTTCGCCTTCGCAAAGGCAATGAGATCCCGATAGAAATCGAGGCTGGCGACGCAGGCAGTGGGGTTTGCGGGATAGGACACGATCACCGCGATAGGCTTGGGAATCGAATGCTTCACCGCCCGCTCCGCCGAACGGAAGAACTCCTCATTCGGCTCGGCCGGCACGGAGCGGATCACGCCGCCCGCCATCAGGAAGCCGAAGGCGTGGATCGGATAGGACGGATTGGGGCACAGTACGACATCGCCGGGCGCGGTAATCGCCTGCGCCATATTGGCGAAGCCTTCCTTCGAACCGAGCGTGGCAACCACCTGGCGATCGGGATCGAGCTTCACGCCGAAACGGCGGGCATAGTAGTTCGCCTGCGCCTTGCGCAGGCCGGGAATGCCCTTGGAGGCGGAATAACGATTGGTGCGGGGCTTCTGCGCTGTCTCGATCAGCTTGTCAGTGATGAATTTCGGCGTCGGCAAGTCGGGATTGCCCATGCCGAGATCGATGATGTCGGCTCCCTGCGCGCGCGCTGCTGCCTTTACCCGGTTGACCTGCTCGAAGACATAAGGCGGCAAACGGCGGGTTGAGTAGAAGTCAGACATCGCAGTGCTTTCGCGCGCAACAGCGCTTTCGAGGTTGAAGGGGACGTACCTCTAAATCATTTCGGTCAAAGATGGCAAAAGAAATGCCGGGCCTAATTCGACGGGAAGAAGCTGGCCTTCTGTCGCTTGGCAGGCACCACCGGCTTTTTTGCACCCGTCTTCTTGATTGCCTTTTCGTCCGGCGAGGGTTGCCGCCCCGGCGTGGCGAGGAGGCTTGCCTCCAGCGCCTTGCGCTCATCCTGCCCGAGAACGCGGTCGCTGCGTGGCGGCGGGGTCACGCCGACAGCCGGATAAATGGGGGTCTGCGCGGGACGCGACTCGACCACGAAGGGCTTTGGCGCCGGCAGGGTCCCGGAGGTCAAACCCAGCGCATGAGCCGTTTGCTTCGTATCGCTCGCGCAGCCGGCAAGACCGATGGCTGCCAGAGCGGCAGTGGTAACGAGTACGAGGATCCGCATTAGCATCTCACAATTTTCGCGTTCCGATTATATGATGCGTGGCGTCTGGCAAATAGAGGGAAATCGAGCATTTCGAAACCATGGTGCACAAGCGATGCTTACAGGAGCGTTCACATGGTGCGAAAACATGCTCTAATGGTTGCTTATGAAGAACGATAAGCCAACAGGCCAACAGCATTCCGCCGACGGTACCGCCGCGTTCGGACCGATCGACATCGAATCGCTCGCGCGCAATATGGGCCGGGCTGTCGAGGAAGGCGGCAAGGCCCTCGCTGCCTATCTGCGACCGCGTGAAGACGGAAGAGTCAAGAACGACTTCGCCGAGGAAGTCACCGACGCGGTGAACACGCTGGGTCATCTCGCCGAATATTGGCTGACCGATCCCCAGCGGACGCTGGAGGCACAGGCGAGCCTTGCCACCGGCTTCATGTCGCTGTGGGCCTCCACCCTGCAGCGCATGACGGGCGAGGAAGCCAAGCCAGCCGCCGAGCCCGATCCCAGGGATTCGCGCTTCCGCGATCCCGAATGGAGCGAGAACCAGTATTTCGATCTTCTCAAGCAGGCCTATCTCATCACCACGCGCTGGGCCGAAAAGCTGGTGAAGGATGCCGATGGCCTGGACCCGCATCTGCGCCACAAAGCCGACTTCTATGTGCGCCAGGTTTCCGCCGCGATCTCACCGAGCAATTTCATCGCCACCAACCCTGCCCTGATCCGCGACACGCTTGCGGAGAACGGCGAGAATCTGGTGCGCGGCCTGCATATGCTCAAGGAAGACATCGACGCGGGCGGCGGCGATCTCAGGATCCGTCAGTCCGATACCTCGAAGTTCGAGGTGGGCATCAACCTGGCGACCACGCCTGGCAAGGTGGTCTATCGCAATGCCACCATGGAGCTCCTGCAATATACGGCGACCACGGAGAACGTGCTGAAGCGGCCTTTGTTGATCTGCCCGCCCTGGATCAACAAATTCTACGTGCTCGATCTGACTCCGGAGAAGAGCTTCATCAAATGGTGCGTGGACCAGGGCATCACCGTCTTCGTGATCTCCTGGGTCAATCCGGACGAGAAGCAGCGCAACAAGGGCTTCTACGAATATATGAAGGAAGGCCCCCTCGCCGCTCTTGACGAGATCGGCAAGATCACGGGCGAAAAGGAGGTCTCCGCCATCGGTTATTGCGTCGGCGGCACCCTGCTCTCGGTGACGCTCGCCTGGATGGCCGCCAAGGGCGACGCCCGCATCGGCTCCGCCACTCTCTTCGCAACCCAGGTCGATTTCGAAAATGCCGGCGACCTCAAGGTGTTCGCCGATGAAGACCACATTCAGTCCATCGAGAAGAAGATGGACGAGCACGGCTATTTCCCCGGCGCCAAAATGGCCGCAGCCTTCAACATGTTGCGCAGCCAGGAGTTGATCTGGCCCTATCTCGTCAACAATTATGTCCGCGGCAGGCAGCCAACGCCCTTCGACCTGCTCTATTGGAATGCCGACGCCACCCGCATGCCGCAGAAGAACCACTCCTTCTACCTGCGCAATTGCTATCTTGAGAACAATCTCACCCGCGGGAAGATGGTTGTGGGCGACGAAACCCTCGACCTCAGGAAGGTGAAGATCCCGGTCTACGAGCTGGCCACGCGCGAGGATCATATCGCCCCGCCGAATTCGGTCTTCATTGGTGCCCAGGCTTTCGGCGGTCCAGTGCGCTATGTGCTATCGGGCTCGGGCCACATCGCCGGCGTCGTCAATCCGCCTGTCCGCAAGAAATACCAGTACTGGCTCGGCAGCGATCCTGCCGGCAGTTTCGAGGACTGGTTCGCCGCCGCTACCGAGCACGCCGGCTCCTGGTGGCCGGACTGGCTGACCTGGCTCAAGCATCAGGCGCCGGAGGAAGTCCCCGCGAGCAAGCGCTCGCCGGGCGGACGCCGCAAGACATTAGGCGATGCGCCAGGAACCTATGTGAAGGGTTAGACGCCGCCGCCTCAACCGACGTGAGGCAGGTGGGCTGAACTTGCCGCCGCCTTGTCCTTGGCCGCGTGCCGGATGGCGAAGCTGTCATGAAACAGGAAGAGCGAGAACGCCTGAAGGATGGCGGGCGCCAGCATGCGGAAAGCCATGGCAAAATGCATCGATCCGAGATCGACCACGAACAGGCCGATGCTCAGGCCGAGGGCGACGTAGCCCATGGCGAAAGCCACCGATCTGATCGTTTCACGTCCAGGTTCCATGTGGGAGCGCTCCGTGCAGGACGCTCCAACCCTATAAGCCGTGACTTAGGGGAGGCTTAGGATGAGGATATCGGGCGTGACGTAAGGCCCAAACCAATGACTTATGAGGCGTGTTTTCCCTCATTCTAAACTAATTCTCACTATCTAAGCTTCCACCCCGTCTAAGGAAGATCCGTTTCAAACGTGAGCCCGGTTCCATGCGTGTCCTGATCGTCGAGGACGATCCGATGATTGGCAAGGCCCTGCGCACCGCTCTCAGGGACGAGGCGATGACCGTCGATTGGGTCCGCAACGCCAACGATGCGGAGCATGCCCTCGTCACGCACAGCTACACTCTCATCCTCCTCGATATTGGCCTGCCCGGCCGCAGCGGCCTCGATCTGCTGCGCAGCCTGCGCGACAAGGGCGTAGAGATCTCCACCTTGATAATCTCGGCGCGGGACGATATCGACAACAGGGTCGACGGCCTCGATCTGGGAGCGGATGACTATCTGGTCAAACCCTTCGAGATGCGCGAGCTTCTCGCTCGCATGCGGGCCGTGATGCGCCGCCGTCACGGTGGGCAGGCTGTCTCCGACCTCACTAACGGCGAGATAACGCTCGACCTCAACAGTCATCAGATGACCTTCAGGGGCACCACCCATATCCTCCCCGCCAAGGAATTCGCGCTCGTGCGCACCCTAATGGAGCGGCCCGGCGCCATCTTCTCGCGCGCCCAACTGGAAGAGCAGCTCTATGGCTGGGGTGAGGAAGTAGAAAGCAATGCCATCGACGTGCTGATCCACTATATCAGGCGCAAGTTCGGCAAGGACATCATACTCAACATGCGCGGCGTGGGCTGGATGATCGACAAGGCAACACGATGATTTCGCTGCGGCGCACAGCCTTCATCTGGCTCTCGCTGCTGCTGCTGTTCAGCGGAATCGTCACCACGGTGGCTTCCTATATTCAGGTTACGCGGGAGTCCGACGAACTGCTCGACAACCAGCTGCGCCAGCTTGCTCACTATATCGGCGAGGCCCTGCCCACGGATTTGCAGCCCGTGCCCTACAATCCTTCCTTCGAAGCAGAGGAGAACTTCGTCGTAGAGCTCTGGATGGCGGGCGAGACGCAGGCGCGGTCATCCAATCCAACGGCCGCCGTTCCCCGGCAGGCCCAGAACGGCTTCAACAATGTCCGGACGGCGAACCACGCCTGGCGTACCTTCACCGATATCGATGCGCGCCGCACCGTGCAGGTTTCACAGCGCCTGGATGTACGGCAAGAGCTCTCGGCCGACGCCGCGCTGCGCGCTGCCATCCCGATCGCCATCCTCATTCCGCTCTCCTGGCTGTTGCTGGGCCTGGTGATCGATCGTCTCAGCCGCCGGCTCGACAAGCTGGCAGCCAGCGTCGCCGAACGGCAGGTGACGAGCAGGGAGCCTATCGCGGTAGAAGATGTCCCGCGCGAGCTCGCGCCTTTCATCCGAGCGATCAATGACCTGCTCTTCCGGCTGCAGGCCTCGATGGAGCGTCAGCGCCGCTTCGTCTCGGATGCCGCCCACGAGCTGCGCACCCCGCTTGCCGCCCTGAAGCTGCAGGTGAGCAATGTCCGCAGCATCGCTACGACGCGCGCCATTAAGGAGCGACTGGACGAAGTGGATCAGGGTGTCAGCCGCGCCTCTGCCCTGGTGCAGCAGCTCCTGAAGCTGGCGCGCTATGACGCCGAGGCCACCCCCGCGCCGCCCGAGCCGACCGAAGTCACCCTCCTTGTCCGCGAATGCATCGCCGCAATCGCTCCGCTCGCTCGCAGCCGCAGCACCGAACTCGAGCTGCAGGCGGCGGAACTTCCCTCGGTGGAAACTTCGCCTGGCGAGCTCAAGGTCCTGATCTCAAACCTCGTCGACAATGCCGTGCGCCACTCGCCTGAGGGCGGCAAGGTCGAGGTCGAGGTCAAAGCTGCCGAGAACGACATCGTCGTTACAATCCAAGACGAAGGACCCGGCATTCCCGGGCCGCTGCTCGAACGGGTCTTCGAGCGCTTCTATCGGGTCGCCGGGCAGGAGGTCGAGGGCAGCGGTCTTGGCCTTGCCATCGCACGATCCATTGCCGAGCGGCACAGGCTCTACCTCACCCTGCACAATCGCGCGGACCGGACAGGTCTTATCGCCGAATTGCGGCTTCCAGGCCCCTTCGGCCAGCCGGAAGCCCCTCTAACTCACCCCTAATTCTCACAGCCTAGAGAATTCCACGGCGCTGGGCCGGTCTTTTCACGGCACGCCTAAGGAATGGGCTGCAATATGGCCAAACTCTTTTCCCTTAACCAACTCAACAGGCTGGTTGAACCCTCGGCTATGCTCGTCTGCATTCGGACGATCATAGTCGGGGCACTTTCGCCGCTCGCCGGGCGAAAGCTCATTCTTCCATGAGACGGGCCTGGTTCTACGGTTTCGCCGGCCTTGTCCTGCTGGCCTTGTCCGCCGCGGGTGGCTATGCCGCCGACATTGTGCTTAGCAATAATTTCAACGAAGTTCGCCCAGGGGAGCTCTACCGCTCGGCCCAGCCCGATGCGCTGGAAATCGCCGCCTACGCCAACCGGTACAAGATCAAGACGATCGTTAACCTGCGTGGCAGCAATCCCGGCACTCTGTGGTACGATTCCGAGGTCGGGGCTTCCAAGGTGCTTGGCCTCACCCATATCGATTTCCCGATGTCGGCCAAGCGGGAGCTCACGCAAGCGCAGGCGCAGGCTCTCATCGAGATTTTCAGGACCGCCCCGAAGCCGATCCTGATCCATTGCGAAGGCGGCGCCGATCGTAGTGGCCTCGCTTCAGCGCTTTACCTTGCCGCCGTTAGCAAGGTCGACGAGGCGACGGCCGAGCGGCAGCTCTCTATCCGCTTCGGCCATATCTCTTCGCCGCTCAGCGCCGCCTATGCGATGGACCTTACCTTCGAGAATCTCGAACCCTGGCTGGGGTTCAAGAACTCCTGAGCTCGTTGACGGGGCTACGCGTCCGATTGCGGGACTTGGCTCGAAAGTCGCACGTCAGTCGAGTAAAGCCCAGTGATGACAAAGGGTCGAGATTCCTCGAACTTCTCGGTTGAGTGCTTTAGCTCACCAACGCCTCGATAGCGGGATAGACGGCCGCGTTGCCGGCGATGATGGCATTGCCGTTGATCAGGCCATCTTGGGCTAGGAAGTCGTTCGTTCGCCCACCAGCGGCACGGATGATGGCAATCGCCGCCAAACAGTCCCAGGAATTGATGTGAGACTCGACGTAGCCGAGCAGGCGGCCACAGGCGACATAGCACAGCGACAAGGCCCCCGAGCCATTGCGATGATACATGCCGCCGGCTTTGAGGAGTTGCTCCAGGGTGGAGATCACCGTTTCGGGCTGGATGCGATTGTTGTAGCCCACGCTCACGACGCCGTCGGTTAGCTGGGCGCCCTTCTGCAATTCGATCGGCCGGCCGTTCAGCGTCGAGGACGCCTGCAGCCCACCGGCGAAGAGTTCGTCGTCATTGGGTGCATAGACCAGGCCGAATTGCAGCTCGCCGTCATGGACGAAGGCGATCGACACGCACCAGGACGAGATCCCGCTCAAGAAAGGCTGCGTACCGTCGATAGGGTCGACTACCCAGACGCCGCGCTGGCTCTCGATACCGGTTGGTCCCGTCTCCTCGCCGAAGAAGGCATCCTCGGGATAGGCCTCGGCTATGCGCTTCTTGATCAGCAATTCGGTCTGCAGATCAGCCTCGCTCACGACATCCTGCAAGCCCTTGCTCTTGACGGTCAGGGAACCAAGCTCGTTGAAATACCCCAACGCGAGCGCACCCGCCTCGCGGATCAGGCCATGGGCGAAGGAATAACGCTGATAAATTGGATCAGACACCGTCTCTAGTCCTTTGAATCTCAGTGAATTCCGCAGGCACGAGCCCTCGGAGAAAGGCAGCGGCGATGTAAAAAACTTGCCGATCTGGAGATTGGCACGCCGGATCAGTCAATATCCTCGACCCCTTCCGGACCACCGCCATAGACGCGCTGGGCCAAGGCCGCCTTCATGAAATCGTCGAGGTCGCCGTCCAGCACGTCGCCGGGCGTGCCGGAGGTGTAGCCGGTGCGCGTGTCCTTCACCATTTGGTAGGGCTGCAGCACATAGGAGCGGATCTGGTGGCCCCAGCCGATGTCGCTCTTGCCGGCATGGGTCGCCATCGCCGCTTCCTCGCGCCGCTTGAGCTCGGCCTCGTAGAGGCGCGCCTTCAGCATGCCCCAGGCCGTGGCCCGGTTCTTGTGCTGGGAGCGGTCCTGCTGGCAGGCCACCACGATGCCGGAAGGCAGATGGGTAATGCGCACCGCCGAGTCCGTCCGGTTGACGTGCTGACCGCCGGCGCCAGATGCGCGGTAGGTATCGATACGGCAGTCCGACTCGTTGATCTCGATATTGATGGAGTCGTCGATCACCGGGTAGACCCATACGCTGGCAAAGGAGGTATGCCGCCGGGCGTTGGAATCATAGGGCGAGATGCGCACCAGGCGATGTACGCCCGATTCCACCTTGGCCCAGCCATAGGCTTTCTCGCCCTTCACCACGATCGTCGCGGACTTGATGCCCGCGGTTTCGCCGTCGGTGAAGTCCATCAACTCGACCTTGAAGCGGTGCCGCTCGCCCCAGCGCGTATACATGCGCAGCAGCATGTTGGCCCAGTCCTGGCTCTCGGTACCGCCGGCGCCGGAGTTGATTTCGATATAGGTGTCGTTGCCGTCGGCCTCGCCTGAGAACAGGGCTTCGAATTGGCGCTCGACCACCTCGGTCTTCAGGCTGGAGAGTGCCGCCTGAGCTTCATCGACGATCGATTCATCGCCATCGGCTTCGCCGAGTTCGGCAAGCTCCAGCGTTTCGTCGAGATCCTTCTCGATACGGACGAGCGAAGACAGCCGATCATCGAGATCGGTGCGTTCGCGCATCAGCTTCTGCGCCCTCTCGGCATCGTTCCAGAAGTCGGGCTGCTCGGTGAGATGGTTCAGCTCTTGCAGGCGGGCGTAGGACGTATCCCAGTCAAAGATGCCTCCTCAGCAGTCCCGCAGACTGCTTGATGTCGTCCGCCAGGGACAGGATTTCAGCGCGCATGAGTGAATCGCTCGTTTAAATTGATTGGCCGGGCACCATATAGGCAAGCCCTCGACCGAGTGAAAGGGTGAATCGCGATGGCGCGGAGTGTCGATCACGCCCCTTGGCTTCGCCAAAGTGGCTGGAGATCGACAATCTTGAAAACGATCTGCCTGCCGCAAGGAGGTCGATGGCGGATCGCCACTTCGAGTTCGATCCTCAGTAAAGATCGCCGGTCCCGGCGGAAACCGCGCCGCCGCCCCCGGCCTGTGGGCCGCCAGCTCCTCCGCCGCCAGAGCCGATGACGGAGTAATAATCGGGCGGTGCGGTGCCGGGCTTGAAGGCTTCGAGGATGACGTTGGACCCATCGCCGGAGGCCCGCATGCCGGACTTGCGGTCGATGCTGATCAGCTTGATTCCCGGCGGCACGCGGAAGGGCACCGGCGCCTTGTCGGCGAGAGCCTGCTTCATGAAGGCGCCGAAGATAGGACTGGCCAGGCTGCCGCCGGTAATGCCGTTGCCGATGTGCCGCGGCACGTCATAGCCGATATAGAGGCCGCAGACGAGGTCCGGCGAAAACCCTACAAACCAGGCATCCTTCTCATCATTGGTCGTGCCTGTCTTGCCGGCGAGCGGACGATTGAGCGATTTCAGCACCTGCGCCGTGCCATGCTGGATTACACCCTCCAGCATCGAGGTGACCTGATAGGCCGTCATCGGATCCAAGACCTGCTCGGCATTATCGATCAGCTTGGGTTCCTGCTGGTTGCTCCAACTGTCGGCATTGCAGTCCTGGCAGACACGCTCATCGTGCTTGTAGATCGTGTGGCCCCAGCGATCCTGGATTCGGTCGATCAAGGTCGGCTTGATCAGGCGGCCGCCATTCTCGAGCATCCCATAGCCGGCGACCATCCGCATCACGGTGGTGCCGCCTGCCCCCAGCGCCATGGAAAGATAGGGTGGCAAGTCGTCATAGACGCCGAAGCGGCGGGCATATTCCGCAACCAGGGGCATGCCCATGTCCTGGGCGAGGCGGACGGTCATGACATTTCTGGAATATTCGATGCCGAAACGCAGGGTCGCCGGCCCATAGAATTTTCCGCCGTAATTTTCCGGCCTCCAGGTATCCTGTCCATTACCCTGGTTCACCTCGACCGGCGCGTCATTCACCAGTGTCGCGGGCGTGTAGCCGCTATCGAGGGCCGCGGCGTAGACGAACGGCTTGAAGGAAGAGCCGGGCTGGCGCTGGGCCTGGGTGGCACGGTTGAATTCCGACTGGTCGTAGGAGAAGCCGCCGACCATGGCGAGCACGCGGCCGGTATAGGGATCCATCACCACCATGGCGCCGGAGATCTCTGGGATCTGGCGCAGGCGATAGCTCCCATCCGCCTGCGGCTCGACATAGACGACATCGCCGGGCTTCAGCACTTGGCTGACCTTGCCCACCGCCTTGCCGCGCAGCGGACCGCTGGCCCAGCGCGCCCATTTGACGCCATCGAGGTTGACGGTGCCGGTCGGCCGGTCACCCGCGACATTGCCGGAGCGGTCAAGCGGTGGCTGCAGGCCGACACGCGCGCTGGTGTCACCGGCTTCCAGCACAATGGCGAGCTGCCAGGGCGCGATATCGCTCAGGCGCTTCTCGGCGCCGAGGGTCACGCCCCAATCCTCGCCGAGATCGACATTCTTCACCGGTCCGCGATAGCCCCCGCGCTCGTCGAAGCGCACCAGCCCTTCGACCATGGCGGCGCGGGCTTCACGCTGGAGCTTGGGGTCGAGCGTGGTGCGCACGGACAGCCCGCCTTCATAGAGCTTGTCCTCGCCATAGCGCTCGGCGATCTCGCGGCGGACCTCCTCTGTGAAATAGTTGGCGGCATAGGTCTGGGCGCCATTCACCATGCGGGGATTGACGGCAAGCGGCTCGGCCTGTGCCTTCCGACCTTCCTCCTTGGTGATATAGCCGTTCTCGACCATCTGGCCGATCACCCAGTTGCGGCGCTCGATGGCCGCATCGTGCTTGGTGATCGGATTGTAGTTATTCGGCCCCTTCGGCAGCGCCGCCAGATAGGCGCATTGGGCGATCGACAGTTCGTCGACCGATTTGTCGAAATAGTTGAGGGCCGCGGCGGCGACGCCGTAGTTGCCCATGCCGAGATAGATCTCGTTAAGATAGAGCTCGAGGATCTTGTCCTTCGGATAAGTCTGCTCGATGCGAAGCGCCAGGATGGCTTCCTTGATCTTGCGGACATAGCTCTGGTCGGGCGCGAGGAAGAAGTTCTTGGCAACCTGCTGTGTGATGGTGGAGGCGCCCTGCGGCCTGCGGCCGTGATGGGTGAGGTTCGACAGGGCGGCTCGCAGCACGCCCTTGGGATCGATGCCGATATGATTGTAGAAATCATTGTCCTCAGCCGACATGAAGGCGTGCGTCAGCAAGGGCGGCACCACCTCGATCGGCAGATAGAGCCGGCGCTGGCGTGCATATTCGGCGAGCAGCGTGCCGTCGCCCGCATGCACGCGGGTCATCACCGGAGGTTCGTAATCCTTGAGCGCGGCGGTATCCGGCAGGTCGCGGGTATTCGCCCACACATAGAGGGCAACGAATGAGCCCCCGACAAGGAACAACATCGATGCCGTTGTGAACAAAAATCCAAGGAATCGAACCAGAAGTCTCATCACAACGCTTTCATCGGCAATATCGTCCCCATCCGGGTGGGCCTGGGGCTAGTGCATGCTGCACCTACGCGCAAGCGGCGCTTTCTTCCCCTTCTCTACCATGTCCCGGCAACCGAACCCAAGGGCGGGAGGGGCATGGTTACGCTTTTGCAGGTCGTTTGTGGAGAAACTGCGGCCCGCCCGCAACATATCATTAATGATATCAGGGCGCCGCAGCGTTGGAGACTGCCGGCTGGCTCTGGCGACGCTGCGTAAAAAAGGCATCCACTGCGGTGACCACTGCATCCGTCGCGCGATTTCGCCAATCGTCGGAGGTCAGCAGCTTCACATCGTCCCGGCTGGAGAGATAGCCGAGCTCAAGCAGGACCGAGGGGATGTCCGGTGCGGTCAACACCATGAAGCCGGCGGAGCGGTGCGGGTTCTTGTTGAGCGTGGCGGCCGCCTGGAACTCGTCGATCAGCACCTTGGCGAAGCGGTTGGAGAAAGTCTTGGTCTCCCGCCGCGTGAGGTCGATCAGGATGTCGGCGACATCGCCGGGTTCGGCCGTGAGATCGACACCGGCGATGGCATCGGCTTTGTTCTCCTGCTCGGCGTAGCGAGCCGATTCGGCGTCGGATGCCTTGTCCGAGAGGGTATAGATGGTGGCACCCCTCACGCCGAACGGATCATGCAGCGTGTCAGCATGAATGGAGACGAACAGGGAGGCGCGATTGGCCCGGGCAAACTGGATGCGGCCCGACAGCGTGATGAAGGTGTCGTCTTCTCGCGTGAGCACCGCACGATAACGGCCAGTGGCGTTGATCTTCTCGGCGAGCTTCTTGGCGAATTCCAGGACGATGGTCTTTTCCTGTTCGCCCGAGGGCGAGGCTGCGCCGGCATCGATGCCGCCATGTCCGGGATCGAGCACCACGATAGGAAGGCCGGGCTGGATCTCCGGCAGCAGCGTATCGGCGTCCTGCGGAGGTGGTGGGGTGGCCGTCATGTCGGAAGCCTTTTGTGCCGCCACCGTACGCAGGAAGGTCGGCCTGTCGGTCTTGACGAGATCGATGACGAGGCGCGCGGGCTGGTTGTCGACCGCATCGAGCAGGAAGGACTTGTCCACCGAAACCGGGCCGGTCAGATCCATGACGACGCGCGACTTGCCTTGCGCGATCAGGCCGAAGCGATAGGCGCTGATCAGGCCGCGGCCATGCTTGCCGATGTCCGGGGCAATGTTGAAGGTGATTTGTGGCAGGTCGACCACGGCGCGATAGGGATCAGCCAGCACGAAGACACGGAAGTTCAGCTTGTCGGTCGGCCCATTGAGGTCAATAACGAGGCGGGTGCGCTTCTCATCGCCGGCCAGACGGGCATCGCTGGCGGCCAGTGCATCGGCCTGCGCCAAAGTGGGTGCTGTCGCGGCCGGCGCCGGGGCCGCCTGGGTTACGGCGGGCACGGGCGCGGGGTCGCCCTGGGCGGCGAGAGCGCCGTGCCAGTCGACAATAGTCAGCATTCCCAGGACCATCGCGGCGACGAGCTTCATCCCAGCCGTCATCTCCATCATCAGGGCCGCCCGTCGGCTTGCCCTTTCCCTCGTCCGTGCACATATCCGTGACGAAGTGGCGAAACAATGATGATCGTCGAAAAGCGTATGTCTTGCGTTAACGCCACCGGCTCGAAATACGTGTCCTTCCTGCAACAGGCTACGGAAATCCTTGCCAAATCGAACAAGAACTCGATAAAACAATTTCTGCTCTCGAATGGTTCTCCGACCATGCCGAATTCGAGCATCAGAAGGGTCCCTGCAGACCGGTTGCGCAGCACAAGCGTAACGATCGTATGCGGTGCCGGCCTAGCCGATCTTCATCCGGCTGCTGATGTGTCCTCAGAGGATAAGGAGAATCACCGGTGGTGTGCGGATCGCCTTGCGATCCGGGTTGGCGCGAGCGCCAGTTGGATATCCCGTCCTGCCCATCGACCGAGAGCGCCGTCGCAAGGCCCCTCTTGCGACCCGAACCCGGTGATGGAGCGATGCAGACAATAGCATCCCCCGGACGCAACGAAGTGAAGCAGCGTGCACTCCCTCATGGGATTGCCCGGATACTGTCGCTTTCGCCTTCGGGACATACCAGTCGCCCTTCATCGAGACTTGTCCCCGCCAACAGAGCAAGCGCCTGCCTCATCGGCATGGCTGTGCCGGCCGTTATTGCCGCCAGCTATCCGAGTGATCATGGCCGCGCTTGCGAGAGAGAAAATAATAATGGCCAACAAAATGTTGATCGATGCCGCCCACCCGGAAGAGACCCGGGTCGTGGTGGTCCGCGGCAATCGCGTTGAAGAATTTGATTTCGAAGCAGCCAATCGCAAGCAGCTGCGCGGCAATATCTATCTTGCCAAGGTAACTCGGGTCGAGCCTTCGCTCCAAGCGGCCTTCGTGGAGTATGGCGGCAACCGCCATGGCTTCCTCGCCTTCTCGGAAATCCATCCCGACTATTACCAGATCCCTGTGGCCGATCGCCTCGCCCTCCTGGCTGAAGAGCAGCGCTCGCATCGCGACGAGGATGACGAGGATGAGGGCGGCATTGGCACTGGCGGCGGTGAAGGCCGGCGCGGACGCGATCGTCGCCGCGGGCGCAATCGCGGCCAGAACAGAACGGAAGCGGCGGAGGCGTCGGAAGGCGATGCCAGCATTTCCACTCCCGCGCCAGAGGCTGAGACCGAAGTCGAGGCCCGCGATGACAACAGTGCCGACGAAAATGGTGGCGGCGAGGAAGGCGGTTCCGGCGGCATCGTCGAAGTTGGCTCCGGCAGCGACGAAGAGCATGTCGAGGCGCTTGGCGGCGGTGACGTCGCGGACGACATTCCCGAGCGCGTGGTGCGCACCCGCAAGCAGTACAAGATCCAGGAAGTGATCAAGCGCCGCCAAGTCCTCCTGGTGCAGGTGGTCAAGGAGGAGCGCGGCAACAAGGGCGCCGCTCTCACCACCTATCTATCGCTGGCCGGTCGCTATTCGGTCCTGATGCCCAACACCGCCCGCGGTGGCGGGATCTCCCGCAAGATCACCAATGCGGTCGACCGCAAGCGCCTCAAGGCCGTGGCCGGCGAGCTGGATGTGCCTGATGGCATGGGCGTCATCCTGCGCACCGCCGGCGCCTCGCGGACGAAGGTCGAGATCAAGCGCGACTTCGAATATCTGCTGCGCCTGTGGGAAAATGTTCGCGACCTCACGCTCAAGTCTGCCGCGCCCACGCTGGTCTATGAAGAGGGGTCGCTGATCAAGCGTTCGATCCGCGATCTCTATAACAAGGATATCGACGAAGTTATCGTCGCCGGGGACGACGGCTACCGCGAGGCCAAGGATTTCATGCGCATGCTCATGCCGAGCCATGCCAAGAACGTGCAGGCTTATCGCGAGGCGGCGCCACTCTTCCAGCGTTTCGGCGTGGAAGCCCAGCTCGACGCCATGTTCTCGCCCAGTGTGAGCCTCAAGTCCGGCGGCTATATCGTCATCAACCAGACTGAAGCGCTGGTTTCTATCGACGTGAACTCCGGCCGCGCCACGCGCGAGCACAATATCGAGGACACCGCCCTCAAGACAAATCTGGAAGCGGCGGAGGAAGTCTCCCGCCAGCTGCGCCTGCGCGACCTCGCCGGCCTTATCGTCATTGACTTCATCGACATGGACGAGGGCCGCAACAACCGCACCGTCGAGCGCAAGCTCAAGGATTGCCTCAAGAACGACCGCGCGCGTATCCAGGTCGGCCGGATCTCACACTTCGGCCTCATGGAGATGTCGCGCCAGCGCATCCGCACTGGCGTCCTGGAGTCCTCTACCGAGGTCTGCCCGCATTGCGGCGGCAGTGGCCATGTCCGCTCGGTCACATCCGTGGCGCTGCATATCCTGCGCGCTCTGGAAGATCAGCTCCTCAAGAGCGCCACGCACAACCTCGTGCTGCGCACCCGCACCGCCACGGCTCTCTATGTGCTCAACCACAAGCGAGGCCATCTCTATGCGCTTGAAGCTCGTTTCGGCGTGCTGATCACCGTCAGCGCCGACGAGACCATTGTCGGCAGCCAGAATTACCTTATCGAACGCGGTGAACTGGCTACCCCGCAGGAAGTGCGCCCGGCGGTGACCACGGTTCAGGTCGACTCCTTCCCGCCCGTCGAGGAAATCGTCGAGGTCGAGGAAGAGGAGATCGAAGAGGAGGAGGACGAAGAGTCCGAGGCCCCGAAGGGTGGCCGCAAGCCGCATCCCCATCGTGCCGAAAGCGAAGGCGAAGGCAGCGAAGGGGGCCGCAAGCGCCGCCGTCGCCGTCGTCGCCGGCGGGGCAACGGCAGCGCCGAGGCGGAAGCCTCGTCCACCGCCGCCACCTCGAATGAAGAGGGCAACGAGGGTGATGGCGTGGACGCGGTTGCGGAGCCCGCGGATGTTGGCATGGACGAGATCGTGTCCGCCGCGGAAACCACCGCCGCCGAGACCGTGGCTGCCGAGCCCTCTGAGGAAGAGAAGGTCGAGGCCGGCAAACGCCGCCGCCGGGGACGCCGTGGTGGCCGTCGCGGAGCAGAGGACGAGGCCGCGCCGGCTGCAGAGGCCGCCGAGGCCGCTGCACCCGATGTCGTGACCGTCGATGCCGAACCTGCGCCTGTGATTGCGGAAGCGCCAGCCGAGGAAAAGCCCGCCAAGCCCAAGCGTCGCGGGCGCAAGCAAGTGCCGATCACCGTCGAGGCCGACAGCGTGCCAGTCGTGGAAAGCATCCCCGAACCCGCGCCGGCTCCTGTCGTGCCCGAACCGGTCGCCGCCGCGCCGGAACCGGAGCCCGAGCCCGTGCCGGAAGAGGCTCCCGCACCGGTCGTGCGCGAAGTCGCGGTTTCCAATCCCGCAGCCTACGTCTATGTCGACACCGTCGACCCCGCCAAACCTAAGAAAGCAGGCTGGTGGTCGAAGAAGTAAAGGCCTGATCCGCTGGGCCGTTGACGCCGCACTGGCCTTCAGTGCGGCGTTTTCGTCTGCGGGGCATTGGCAGGTGGTATTCTTTCAAGATAGATTCATGAAGGGGGCACTGCGATTTCCCCATCCATCAGATGAGGAAACCGCGTAATGCCCCTTGATTTCCCAACACAAACCGTTCCGTTGCCATCAGTGACGAGCAAGCACCATTACATGAAGGTCGCCTTTGTCGCGAGCACCGCGCCCTCTGCGCGAAAGGCGCTGAAATCGCTGACGGCGCGCTATGGCAATGTGCCGCCCAGCGAGGCGGATGTGATCGTGGCGCTCGGCGGCGACGGACTGATGCTGCAGACCCTGCACAAGCAGCGCGGTCGCAAGATCCCGATCTATGGCATGAACCGCGGCTCGGTCGGCTTCCTGATGAACGAGTTCCGGGAAAATGATCTCAACGAGCGCCTCTCCAAGGCGCGCAAGAGCGTGGTGCACCCCCTCTGCATGAACACCACCGACATACACGGCCAGTGCACCAAATCCTATGCGATCAACGAGGTTTCGCTGCTGCGCGCCAATTTCCAGGCCGCCAAGCTGCGCATTTCCATCGACCATCATGTCCGGCTGGAAACCTTGATCTGCGACGGGCTGATCCTCTCCACCCCGGCTGGATCGACCGCCTACAATCTCTCCGCCAACGGCCCGATCCTGCCGCTGGACGCCCCGCTGCTGGCATTGACGCCAATCTCGGCCTTCCGCCCACGGCGCTGGCGCGGCGCCATCCTGCCGCAGCGCGCGCATGTGACCATCGAGGTGCTGGAGCCGGCCAAGCGCCCGGTCAATGCTGTTGCCGACAATTTCGAGGTGAAGGATGTGCACCGGGTGGAGATAGCCATGGATTCGTCGCAGGATCTCGTCATGCTGCACGACCCCGGACATTCGCTCGATGAGCGCATCCTGCGCGAACAATTCGACTGGTAGTCGCCATGCGCTTCCTCCGCCTCCTTTGGCTTGCTTCGGGCTTTATCGTTCCGGTGGCGGGCTTCGTGGCGCCGGCCTCGGCGCAGGACGACCAGATCAGGCTCACTGGCCCCATCATCGAGAATTTCATCGCCGCCCATGGCGAATTGTCGGCACTGGCGGCCGGGCTCACCAGGAAGTATGGAGACCGTTCGGAGACGCCGGGCGATGACCCCGTTGCCTCCCTGCCGGCCTTCGACAACGTTCCCGAAGCCAAGGCGCAGACCGCGGCTCTTCTCGCCAAATTTCATTACAAGGATTTCGATGAGCTTGAAATCGTTACCAATTCGGTGATGCTTGCCTACCAGGCGGACGTTCCCGATAACGGGGACAACCAAGCCACCCCCGGCGCTTCGCAGGTCGATCTCGACGCCGAGAAGGCCAAAGCCAGGGCTGAGGTCGAAGCCGACACCAGCCTGACGCCGGACAAGAAGAAAGAGGCATTGCAGCAGATCGAGGACCAATACGCCTCGCTGCAGGATTCAACGCCCCTGCCCGGCAACGCGGAGGCCGTAGAGCCCTATCTCGACAGGCTCAAGCCGATAGCCGAATCCAATTGATCGACCAGCGGATTGCGAATGAACCACGATTCCTATTCGGATGAGTATATCAACGATATCCTGCGCAGCGTGCGCCGTATCGCCATGGTTGGCGCTTCGGCGAATGAGGTGAGGCCGAGTTACTTCGTGCTGAAATATCTCAAGCTCCGCGGCTACGAGATGTACCCGATCAATCCAGGCCTGGCCGGCAAGACTATCCTGGATCTCCCAGTCTACGGCAGCCTGGCCGAACTGCCGCTCCCGGTCGACATGGTCGATATCTTCCGCAATTCGGAAGCGGCCGCAGGGGTGGTCGATGAGGTGTTGGCCCTGCCCGTGCTGCCGAAGGTGATCTGGATGCAACTCACGGTACGAAACGATGCGGCGGCCGCGAAAGCCGAGGCGGCGGGCATCAAGGTTGTGATGAATCGCTGCCCCAAGATCGAATACGGCCGCCTCTCCGGCGAAATCGGCTGGGCCGGGGTCAATTCACGCGCGCTTTCCTCCAAGCGCGCTACACGGGACACGCGCGGTTTCCAGCGCCTCGGCCTGCGCAATTAGGCCGAGCCCACCCAACGGCACCTTGACGGTGCGCATTTTTATCAGACGAATACGTCCTTAGAACATGATCTCAGGAGGAAATGATGTCGGCCGAGCAGCAACCGGGCTTTTCGACGCTTGCCATCCATGCGGGCGCGCAGCCCGATCCGACCACCGGCGCCCGTGCCACGCCGATTTACCAGACGACATCCTTCGTCTTCGATGACGTCGACCACGCGGCCTCCCTGTTCGGTCTCCAGGCTTTCGGCAATATCTATTCGCGCATCGGCAATCCCACCAACGCCGTGCTGGAAGAGCGCGTCGCGGCCCTTGAGGGCGGCACGGCCGCCCTCGCCGTTGCCTCCGGCCATGCGGCGCAAGTGCTGGTCTTCCACGCCCTGCTGCAACCTGGCGACGAGTTCATTGCCTCCAACAAGCTCTATGGCGGCTCGATCAACCAGTTCAACCACTCCTTCCGCTCCTTCGACTGGAATGTGCGCTGGGCCGACGCCAACGATCCTTCCAGCTTTGCCGCAGCGATCACCCCGAAGACCAAGGCGATCTTCATCGAATCCATCGCCAATCCGGGAGGCATCGTCACCGACATCGCGGCAATCTCGGCCATCGCCAAGAAGGCGGGCATCCCCCTGATCGTCGACAACACGCTGGCTTCGCCCTATCTGTGCCGTCCCATCGAGTTTGGCGCCGACATCGTGGTGCATTCGGCCACCAAGTTCCTTGGCGGGCATGGCAACTCGATCGCCGGCGTTATCGTCGACGGCGGCAAGTTCGACTGGTTGTCGTCCGGGCGCTACCCCTTCCTGTCCTCGCCCCGGCCTGAGTATGGCGGAATCGTTATCGGCGAGACCTTCGGCAATTTTGCCTTCGCCATTGCGCTGCGCGTTCTCGGCCTGCGCGACCTCGGCCCGGCGCTCTCGCCCTTCAACGCCTTCCTGATCCTCACCGGCATCGAGACGCTGCCGCTGCGCATGCAGAAGCATTCCGACAATGCCCTGGCGGTCGCGACCTATCTTTCGGAACATCCGGAGGTATCCTGGGTGTCCTACCCCGGGCTCGACACCGACCGCTACAACGCCCTCGCCCGCAAATATTGTCCCAAGGGCGCCGGAGCGGTGTTCACGTTTGGCCTCAAGGGTGGCAACGAAGCTGGCGTGAAATTGGTCTCCAACGTGAAGCTGTTCTCGCATCTCGCCAATGTCGGCGACACGCGCTCGCTGATCATCCACCCCGCCTCCACCACGCACCGGCAGCTCTCCGACACGCAGAAGGTCACGGCCGGCGCCGGCCCGGACGTCGTGCGCATTTCCGTGGGCATCGAGGACGTCAAGGACATCATCGCCGACCTCGACCAGGCTATGGCCACGGACTGAGCGTCTATTGGATTGTCGCTGTTGGAACCGCTGGCTTCCAGGCGGCTCTTCGGACCGCGGCGCCCACGAACAGGCGCCGCCTTCGCATGCCGGTCCGGGGCTATCCCGCTGTGGCAAGCCCGTCGGCTCCAACCGTCAGCCGTTGTGCATGCACGGTCACGGCCGCAAGCAGGATGACGCCGCCAAGCTGGTGCAGGATCGCCGACCATAGCGGCACCACCAGCAGCAGCGTCATGATGCCGATGCCGGCCTGTGCCAGGGCGATGAACGCAATCAGCAAGGCTCGGCTGCGAGCCGCGCCGCTACCCTGGCTAAGGGCCAGGAAGCCCTGGAGCAGCGCCAGGATCACGATGAGATAGGCCACCATGCGGTGCTGGAACTGAACCGTCAGCACATTCTCGAAATGGTTCACCCAACTTGGCGCCATAATGTAGAGATTGCCGAGCGTCGGGAGGAAGTGCCCGTCCATCAAAGGCCAGGTGTTGTAGGACAGGCCAGCGCGTAGGCCCGCCACCAGTCCGCCCATGAAAATCTGCACTATCACAAGTGGCACCAGCCCGAAGGCGATCGCCCTGGCGGAACCAGGCAGTACACCACCATCGCGTCTGTCGGTCAGCGAGGACGCAACCCACGCAATGGCGAGGAGGATGATACAGGCCAGCGTCAGGTGCATCGCCAGGCGATATTGCGAGACCTCCGTGCGATCGGCGAGGCCCGAAGCCACCATCCACCAACCGAGCGCCCCCTGGCTTCCGCCGAGCACCAGAAGCCCGACCAGCTTCCAGGTGAGCTCGCGCGTCAGCCAGCCCTTGAGCCAGAACACCAGCATGGGCACGAAGAAGACGAAGCCAATCAGCCGGCCGACAAGGCGATGCGTCCATTCCCACCAATAAATGAATTTGAACTCATCGAGCGACATGCCGAGGTTCAACTTCACATATTGCGGGATCTGCTTGTAGCGCTCGAATTCAGCTGCCCAGTCGGCATCGGAAAGTGGGGGAATGGTGCCGCGGATCGGCTTCCATTCGGTGATGGAAAGGCCCGATCCCGTCAGGCGCGTGGCACCGCCGAGCACCACCATGCCCACCACCATCAGCGCGACCAGGATGAGCCAGGCGCGGATGATGCCGTAATGACTGGAGGTGCTGCTGGCCGTCACCCTGCCACCCGCGATCGCCGTCACGCTATCAGCCTTTCGAAATTTGCCACATCGCGCACCCGAATATTCTGCACTTTTGTGTCGGATGCGTTAGAAGGCGCACAGATACAGAAGACACTGGCCCACGGCAACGCGCGCTCGCGTCGCAGCCGGGCCTGACGACAGAGCCGAGCGAATATGGCCCAGGACTACAAGCCCCCTTCCCTACGCAAGCTTGTTGGCGTTCTCGCCATGCTGGTGCTCGTGGTGGTCTACGCCCTCTTCGCCACCGCCTTCGCGCAAGGGCGCATTACAGAGGCCTCGCCCTGGCTGCAACTGCCGCTCTACGCCATCCTCGGCATCGCCTGGATCTTCCCGGCGATGGCGATCATCAAATGGATGGAGAAGCCGGGAAGGAAGTAGCTTCCTGGGAGTATCCGTGTTCGGTCAAGCAGCTTTAGGCGTCCAAATCCGATTATCTCGCAAGAGGGCGTTAGCGAGGATGATGAGCTTGCGCATGATGGCGACGATGGCGATTTTTTTGGGTTTTCCGGCGGCGACCATGGCCTGGTATTTAGCGGCGAGGTCGGGGTTCCATCGGATAGCGGCGACCATGGGCATATAGAGGGCTCGTCGCAGAAGGGCTCTTCCCCCGCGAATGAAGCGCTTGCCATTTTTGCTGCCGCTGTCGCGTGGGACAGGGGCGAGGCCGGCCAGGCTTGCGGCTTGAGGGGGAGACAGGGTGCCCAGTTCAGGCATGTGGATGAGCATGGCGTGAGCTGTGATGGGTGCCACGGCGGGGATGGAATCGAGGATTTCGGCTCTGCGCTTGAAGGCGGGATCCTTGTCGGCCCGCCTGGCGATCTCCTCGTCGATGGCGTTTATCTGCGCTTGGGTCAGAGCCAGTGTCTTGGCGAGTTGGCGCTTGATCAGGGGGAGTTCGGCGGTTTGCTGGCGGGTCTGGGTTGCCACTTTGATCTTCATCAGGGCGTCCCGCGCCGCGGCCAATTGCTTCATCTCCTCAAGGGCCTGGCTGACGATGAGGGTCGGCTCGGGCTGGACGGCCTGGCCATAGCGGGCCAGGGTCATGGCATCGATGCGATCGGTCTTGGCCAGCCTGCCAATACCTTCGGCAAAGCGTCGGGCCTGGCGCGGGTTGAGCTTGACGGCCGGCAGGCCGGCCTGGTTGAGCGCGCGTTCGAAGGCGCGATGATAGGCCCCCGTTGCTTCGAACACCACACGCTCGACAGTCCAGGAAGAAAGCCAGGCAAGCAGGGCGCGATGGCCCGCCTGGGTGTTGGCAAAGCGCTTGATGAGGCCTGCCGGGTGGACAGCCACATCCAAATGATCCTTGCCGATGTCGGTGCCGACATTGTGTGCTAGGCTGCTCGTCATCTTTTCCAAGTCCTCTGCTTGTCTCCGGAGCAATGCCGGTATCCGTTCAGGCCTCATGGAAAAGAGAGGGGTGGTCAGACTCCTAAGTCAGTCCTTCGATTATCGCAGGCACGACCCGTCCCCTCCCGCCTCCAGCTCGGCGGCCACCGAGCTGGAGGCATCCAAAAGCTAGGCTTGCACGATGGGATTGAAATAGACAATCGCAGGCATCCTTGCCTGCATCTTCCTTTCCGACGGGCGCTTCGTTTCCAAGAGCAGGCAGGGATGCCCGCGATCCCGGGAACTACCCCGCAGCTGCAAGCAGCGCGGCATGCAGCCCCCGCACATCGCGCCGTCCATCATAACGCTGGCCGTTGATGAACAGGGTCGGGGTGGCGTTCACTCCGCTCTCGATGCCGCTCTGGAAATCGAGATCGATGCGCTTGGCGTAACGCCCCGCCAGAGCCGCTTCGATTGCGTCGGCAGCCAGCCCAAGCCGGCGGCCGTAATTGCGCAACGAGCGGTCGTCGAGGGCATGCTGGTTGTCATAGAGGATGCGATGAGCGTCCCAGAACTTGTCGGCCTCGCTCGCTGCCTCCGACAGGCCGGCGGCATGCAGCGCGTGGGGATGCGGCTCAATCAGGGGAAAGTGACGGAAAACATAGCGCAGCCGCTCGCCCATCAGGAGTTGGACGCCATCGATGACGCCCACCGTCTCCCCGCAATAAGGGCATTCGAAATCGCCATATTCCACGAGGGTGACGGGAGCATCGTCGACCCCCTTCACATGATCCTGCGGTTCGATATCACGTGTCAGTGCGGCCATTGGCGGCGGACTCCAGGCAAATTTGGAAGTAGGACGCTCCGCCCGCACCACCGTGCAAAGCGCGGCGGCCCAAGAGCAGACGTGCCTGCCACTATTACTGCTTGAGATTCGGCACGAGATCAAAGATCTGATGTGGCATCAGATGCTTGGTCACCACCAGATAGACGATGGTGAACAGGATGAGAGCGATTACCGTCGTGATGCCCGCCTTCTTCAGGAGCATCGGCTGCTGCGGCGCCGCCCCTTCGCTGCCCGGCACCACCTCGCCCGCTTCGAACTGGCTCTTCACGCCGAGCGGCAGCACGGCGAACAGGACCATCCACCAGATGACGAAAAAGAGCGCGATACAGAGCACAGGGGACATGGCGGCGTTTTCTTATGGTTGTTTCTTCGACCTTGCTTTCTTAGGCGCCGATTTGGGTGTCCGCAAGGAGGCGGCGATACCGAGGCGTGCCCATTTCTGCGCCTCGTCTGGATCATCGAGCGCCGAATCGGGCAGGCTCCAATAAGGGAGTTGCACCGTGCGATTGCGGCCCTGATAGGAGAAGCGCCGGGATCCCGCCTGTTCGAACAGCGGGACGGTCTCTACATCCGCCTTGATCCAGATCTCATCGAAGGCCCCCAGCGCGAAGACGATCCCGTCCGAATAGAGGCCGACACCGCCGAATAGGCGTCGGATCGAAAGCCGCGGCAGGCCGGCGAAAAGGTCGCGCAGATGTTCGTGGTCCATCCGCGGCGGAACTCACGCCGTCGCGGCCAGCGCCTCACCCGAGGCAGGCGTGATTGCGACCGATTCGCCGCAGCCGCACGCCGAGGTCTGATTCGGATTGTTGAAGACGAACTGGGCCGAGAGCTTATCGGTCACATAATCCATCTGCGTGCCCAGCAGGAAAAGCACCGCCTTGGGGTCGATCAGGACTCTAACGCCCTTGTCCTCGACCACCTCGTCGAGCGGATTGACGCTCTGGGCATACTCCATGGTGTAGGACATGCCCGCGCAGCCGCCATTCTTCACGCCAACGCGTACGCCCTCGAAAGGCTCGTCGGCGTTGGCCATGATGGCCTTGATCTTCTCGGCCGCCGCTTCGGTCAGCGACACAACCTTGAACTGGGGACGAATCTTGCTCACGGGATCACTCCAACAGCGCCGGGTTCAAGGCCCGACGCTCGGACAACACGAGACGAATATAAGTGCGAATCCGCACAAATGCGAGGGGATCGGCGGGCAGGTCTTCAGAGCTGCCGACAAACGTTACTCCCACGAGAAAGAGGCCGGGTCTAAAGACCCGCTCCCATCACTCACCACATATCCAGCGCCACGCGTGCTTCGTCCGACATGCGGGACTGGTCCCACGGCGGATCGAAGACCATATTGACATGTACTTCCGACACACCCGGCACGGACGACACCGCGTTCTCGACCCATCCCGGCATTTCGCCGGCAACCGGGCAGCCTGGCGCGGTCAGCGTCATGTCGATCGTCACCTTGCGGTCGTCGGCAATCTCAACCCGGTAGATCAGGCCAAGTTCGTAGATATCGGCCGGAATCTCCGGATCGAACACGGTCTTCAGTGCCGCGACGATGCCATCGGTCAGCCGATCGATCTCTTCCGGGGGCAACGCACTCGCCTTGGCGACCGCCGGTTCATTGGGCCGCGCCTCGGCCAGATTTCCGTCGGCCATCAATGCCTCCGTCATGCAAAAAATGTCTGCGCCTTGACGAGCGCTTCCGCCAGCGCGTCCACCTCGTCGAGCGTATTATAGAGCCCAAAGGAGGCACGGCATGTCGATGTCACGCCATATCGCGCCAAAAGCGGCTGAGCGCAATGTGTACCCGCTCGCACTGCAATACCATAGCGGTCGAGCACTGTCGCGACATCATGCGCGTGGGCATTCTTCAACTCGAAGGACACGATACCGCCCTTGCCGGGCGCCGTGCCGAAGATTCGGATCGAGTTGAGCCTGGAGAGCCGCTCCTGCGCATAATCCAGCAGCTTTTGCTCATGCGCACGGATATTTTCCCGCCCGAGCGCCATCATATATTCGAGCGCCGCGCCGAGCCCGATAGCCTGAACGATCGGCGGCGTGCCGGCTTCGAAGCGATGTGGCGGCGCGGCATAGGTGATGGCGTCTTCGGTGACCTCGCCGATCATCTCGCCGCCGCCATTGAAGGGCGGCATCCGCTCCAGCCATTCCTTCTTGCCGTAGAGCACGCCGATCCCGGTCGGCCCATAGACCTTATGGCCGGTGAAAGCATAGAAATCGACGTCGAGATCCTGGACGTCGACATCGAGATGTACCGCACCCTGGCTGCCATCGGCGAGCACGGGAATGCCGCGGGCATGGGCAATCGCCACAATCTCCTTGAGTGGCGTCACCGTACCGAGGACATTGGACATGTGAGTGATGGCAACGATCTTGGTGCGCGGCGTCAGCAATTTCTCGAAGGCTTCGAGATCGAAGGAACCGTCATCGCGCACCGGCGCCCATTTCAGCACGGCGCCGGCGCGCTCGCGATGGAAATGCCAGGGCACCACATTGGAATGATGCTCCATGATGGAGAGGACGATCTCGTCCTCCTCGCCGATCTCGAGCAGGCGGCCCATCGAGGCAGCCACGAGGTTGAGCGACTCGGTGGCCGAGCGCGAGAAGATGACCTGTTCGGTCGATGCCGCATTGATGAATTTGCGTACACTCTCGCGGCCGGCCTCGTAGGCTTCGGTCGCCGCATTGGCAAGATAGTGCAAACCCCTGTGAACATTGGCATATTCATGCGTATAGGCATGCATCATGCGATCGAGAACCGCCTGCGGCTTCTGGGCCGAGGCGCCGTTGTCGAGATAGACGAGCGGCTTGCCATAGACCTTCAGGGCCAGCGCCGGGAAATCGGCCCGGACCCTGGCGAGATCATAGGGAATGGCGGCAACGGGCTTGTTCACAATACAATTCCTTCCATGCACACTGACGCCCACTCCGAGGAGGGAGCGTCAGCGCATCACACGCGGCGGGTAAGCCACGCCTCTGTAAGGGCGCTCAACTTCTCCCGCAGCGCTTCATTCTCGACCGTCTCAATCGCCTCGCCGACGAAAGCCTGCACCAGGATCGCTTCGGCCTCGGCCTGGGGGATACCACGGGCCTTGCAATAGAACAGAAGGTCCTCGTCGAGCGCGCCGCAGGTCGCCCCATGGGCGCATTGCACATCGTCGGCGAAAATTTCGAGCTCCGGCTTGGCATTGGCCTCGGCAGTTTCGGAGAGCAGCAGGGAGCGGCTCATCATGCGACCGTCCGTCTTCTGGGCGCCATGGCGAACCACGATCTTGCCCTGGAACACTGAACGCGCTTCGCCGTCGATCACCGCATTGAACAGTTCGCGGCTCTCGCCCCCCAATGCCAGATGGTCGACTACAAGCGTGGTGTCGGCATGTCGGGTACCGGCGAGCAACGTCGCCCCGCTGAGCAGGGCCTTGGCATTATCGCCCGTGTAGGTGAGGAAGAGCTGGTTGCGCGACACGGACGCGCCGCCTTCCAAAGCAAAGCTCTGAAACCGGGCGTTTCTGCCGAGCGTGATGAGTAACGAGGAAAGGTGTTGCGCCTCAAGCCCTTGCGCCTGGAAGCTAAGGCGGTGCAGCTCCGCACCATCACAGACCTTCACCGCCAGTGCGGCATTAGTCTGATGCGCCACGCCGTCCGGCCCCTCATAGCTGTCGATCAGCGTCAGCCGGGCGCCGGCCCCCAGAACGACCAGAGAACGGGTGAACGTCGCCTGCGCCGCGGTGGCGCTGTGGCGCGTTTCGATGGCTACCGGCTTCGCGATCGCCACGCCAGGATCGACCGTAACGACCACGCCGTCGCTCATGAAGGCGGTGTTAAGATCGAGCACGGCATTGTCGGGCGCGCTGGCGCCGAGCTCGGCGACCAAGGTCGCATCGGCAGAAACCAGCGTCTCGGCCAGCGAGGCCACATGCAGGCCAGCCGGCAACTCCGAAACATTCGAGAGCGAAGGCGAATAGGCACCGTCGACGATGACGAGGCGGACATGGTCGATGCCAGCGAGAAAGGCTTCCGCCTTCCCGTCGGCCGAAGGCAGGTCCTTGGGGCCGGTGGAAACCGGATTGGCGTCGCGCATCAGGGCGCGCAGATCCGTATATTTGAAGTCCTCGACGCGGCGATGCGGCAGGCCGCTCGCGCGGAAATTGGCAATGGCGTTCTCGCGCAGGCTGCGCACGCCGGCCTCGCCCGGCAGCACCTGTCGCAGGCCGCCATAGGCTTCGTCCAGCGCCGTCTCCGCCGGAGTCTTGACTGGGATGACGTTGGCCATGGTTACGCCGCTTCCTCGTAATCGCGATAGCCATTGGCTTCGAGCTCGAGCGCCAGTTCCTTGCCGCCGGACTTCACGATGCGGCCCTTGGAAAGCACATGCACGCTGTCGGGCACGATATGCTCGAGCAGGCGCTGGTAGTGGGTGATGACGATAAAGGAGCGCTTGGGCGAGCGCAGATCGTTCACGCCCTCGGCGACGATACGCAGCGCGTCGATGTCGAGGCCGGAATCAGTTTCGTCGAGCACGGCAAGGCTCGGCTGCAGCAGGGACATCTGCAGGATCTCCATGCGCTTCTTCTCGCCGCCGGAGAAGCCGACGTTAAAGGCACGGCGCAGCATTTCCCGTGGGATCCTCAGATCATCCGCCGCCTTGTTCACGCGCTTGATGAACTCCGGCGTCGACAATTCACCCTCGCCGCGCGCCTTGCGCTGGGCATTGAGCGAGGCCTTGAGGAATGTCATGGTGGCGACACCTGGGATCTCCAGGGGGTACTGGAAGGCCAGGAATACGCCGCGGGCAGCGCGCTCCTCCACCGGCACCTCCAGAATGTTCTCGCCATCGAGCAGGATCTCGCCCTCGGTGACTTCGTAATCGTCCTTGCCGGCTAGAATATAGGAGAGGGTCGACTTGCCGGAGCCGTTAGGGCCCATGATGGCCGCGACCTCGCCGTCGGCCACCTTGAGGCTGAGCCCCTGAAGGATCGGCTTGCCGTCGATCTCGGCATGAAGGTTCTTGATTTCGAGCATTTCTATCGGTCCTGAATATGGTGGCACTGGAATCGCGGAGATCCCGGCGCTGAATTTCTTGGGAGGGTGCCGGATCAGCCGACGCTACCCTCCAGGCTGATGGAGATGAGTTTCTGCGCCTCGACCGCGAACTCCATCGGCAAATGCTGCAGCACGTCCTTGACGAAGCCGTTGACGATCAGCGCCGTCGCCTCCTCAGCCGAAAGGCCGCGCTGGAGGCAATAGAACAACTGGTCGTCCGAGATTTTCGAGGTGGTCGCCTCGTGCTCGAATACGGCCGACGAATTCTTCGACTCGATATAGGGCACCGTGTGCGCGCCGCAGTGCTCTCCGATCAGCAACGAGTCGCAATTGGTGAAATTGCGCGCATTGCTTGCCTTGCGGTGGGCCGAGACCAGGCCACGATAGGTGTTGTTGGAACGCCCTGCCGAGATGCCCTTGGAGATGATGCGGCTCTTGGTGTTCTTGCCGAGATGAATCATCTTGGTCCCGCTGTCGACCTGCTGGCGCCCGTTCGACACGGCGATCGAATAGAATTCGCCCTGCGAGCCCTCGCCGCGCAGGATGCAGGATGGGTACTTCCAGGTAATGGCCGACCCGGTCTCAACCTGGGTCCACGAGATCTTCGAGCGGGCGCCGCGGCAATCGCCGCGCTTGGTGACGAAGTTGTAGATGCCACCCTTGCCCTTCGAATCGCCAGGATACCAGTTCTGCACCGTCGAATACTTGATCTCGGCATCATCGAGCGCGACCAGTTCCACCACGGCGGCATGAAGCTGGTTCTCGTCGCGACGCGGCGCCGTGCAGCCTTCAAGATAGGACACATAGGCGCCCTTGTCGGCAATGATCAGCGTACGCTCGAACTGGCCGGTCTTTTCCTCGTTGATGCGGAAATAGGTCGACAGCTCCATCGGGCAGCGTACGCCCGGAGGCACATAGACGAAGGAGCCGTCCGAGAACACGGCCGAATTCAGTGTGGCGAAGAAGTTGTCGGTGGAAGGCACCACGGTGCCTAGATACTTCTTCACAAGATCCGGATGCTCGCGCAGTGCTTCCGAAATCGAGCAGAAGATCACGCCGGCCTTGGCCAATTCCGCCTTGAAGGTAGTGACCACCGAGACGGAGTCGAACACTGCGTCGACGGCAATGCGGTTGGCCGGGGCAATGCCCTCGAGCGCTTCCACCTCCCGGAGGGGGATGCCGAGCTTCTCATAGGTCTTGAGGATCTCGGGGTCGATCTCGTCGAGCGATTTCGGCGCCGCGTTCATCTTGGGCGCGGCGTAGTAATAGAGATCCTGGTAGTCGATCTTCGGGTATTCGACGCGAGCCCAGGTCGGTTCCTGCATGGTCTTCCAGCGGCGATAGGCATCGAGCCGCCATTCCGTCATCCAGACAGGCTCACCCTTCTTGGCCGAGATGTAGCGTACGATCTCCTCGGACAAGCCCTTGGGTGCAAGCTCCATCTCGACATCCGTGACGAAGCCGTACTTGTACTGATCGACGTCGATCGCCCGGACCTGTTCGACGGTTTCCTGAACTGCAGGCATACTAAATTCCAAGAGCAAAACGCGTTTCGACGAAAACCGGTCTTGCTCTAGCCTCCTGTTTTGACGCGATCTGCGATTCTTGCCGTTTCCGTCAAATCGCAAAACGCCTTGGCGCCACCCGAAAGCGGCAAATTGTACAGTCCAGACAAGCGTTTAAGCCGCCCGATGCTGCTTTCTCTCATGTATGTTCTTCCGCAGCCTTGTCCAGACTGCGATGAAAAACTCAATGTCCTGGACTGTGTTTTCGCGCCCCAGCGACACGCGCAACGCGCAGTTCGCGAGTCCAGGGGCCACACCCATGGCCGTCAGCACATGGCTGACCTTGACCTTGCCCGACGAACAGGCTGATCCTGACGAAACGGAAATACCCTCAAGATCCAGCGCGATCAATGCCGTTTCGGCCGGCATCTCCGGCTCGGCGAAGTTGAGCGTGTTGGGCAGGCGCTTTCCGCCCTCGCCGAAAACCGCCAGATCCGGCGAATTCGCGCGCAGGCGCTGCTCCAATTCGTCACGCAAGGCCCGCACATGACCGCCGAAAACGCCGAAGCCATGCTGCGCAGCTTCGGCGGCAGCGCCGAAACCGGTAATGGCGGGCACATTCTCTGTGCCGGCCCGCATGCCCCTCTCCTGCCCCCCGCCGCGGATCAACGGGTGGGGCTGGTGAAGGCTGTCGCTGCCGAGCACGAGCGCGCCGGCACCGAGCGGGCCGCCCATCTTGTGGCTCGAAAGCGTAAGAAGATCAGCGCCGATCTCGTTGATTGAGAAAGAGATCTTTCCGACCGCTTGTGCCGCGTCGCAATGAACGAGGCCCCCTGCCGCATGCACCAGAGCCGCAACCTCCGACATCGGCTGGATCACGCCCGTCTCGTTGTTCGCGAGCATCACGGAAACGAGGCCGTTGACGCCTTCAGCCCGCCAGCGGGCCAGCAATGTCCTCACGGCTTCGAGGTCGATGACGCCATCGGGACTAACGGGCAGAAGCACGGGGGCTTCGCTGGCGTGACCTCCATTCAGGACGCTGGCATGCTCGATGCTGGATACAGCCATGCGCTGAACGACCGGCTTGCCGCCTCGCTGCCAATCGAGATTGAGCGCCATGTTGTTGGCTTCGGTGGCGGAGGCGCAGAACACGACATTCTTCGCCTGCGCGCCGACAAGGGTGGCAACCTGCTGTCGCGCTGCCTCGACACGCTTGCGCGCGGCGCGCCCGTCCCCATGTATGGAGGACGCTGCGCCGCACTGATCCAAGGCCACGACCATCGCGTCACGGGCTTCAGCCCGCAACGGCGTCGTCGCGTTGTGGTCCAGATAGAGGCGCGATCTCATCAAACGTCAAATATCCGTCGTTTAGGCAGTCCATCGATACGGAAAAGCTTGCAAAACGCCCTGCTCTTCGTGCTAAGAAGCGCTACCCGAACGCGGGCTGGGTGTAATGCGTCCTTATCGACGCAGGGACCGGAGCGCGTCGCCCAGGCGACGGTCTCTTTAGAATTATTCTAAAGAACTACTCCTTCTCTCCCCGGCCGTCAAGGCCAGTCGTCGGAGCCGGAGCGCGGGTTCAAGGCACACAAAGAGGCGCTTTATCTATGCCCGAAGTTACGTTCACCGGCCCTGCAGGCCGCATCGAGGGCCGGTTCCAGCCTTCCAAGCAGCGCGGAGCCCCCATCGCCATCGTCCTGCATCCCCATCCTCAGTTCGGCGGGACGATGAACAACAAGATCGTCTACGATCTGTTCTATGCCTTCGTGCAGCGCGGCTTCTCGGCCTTGCGCTTCAATTTCCGTGGTGTCGGCCGCAGCCAGGGTTCGTTTGACCATGGTGCGGGCGAATTGTCGGATGCCGCCTCGGCGCTCGACTGGGTTCAGGCGGTGACGCCGGAAGCCAAGTCCTGCTGGATTGCAGGCGTGTCCTTCGGCGCCTGGATCGGAATGCAGCTCCTGATGCGGCGCCCGGAGATCGAGGGCTTCATATCGGTCGCGCCCCCAGCCAACCGCTTCGACTTCTCCTTCCTCGCCCCCTGCCCCTCCTCGGGCCTGATCGTGCATGGCGACGCCGACCGCGTGGCACCGCTCAAGGATGTCGAGACCCTGGTCTCCAAGCTGAAGACGCAGAAGGGCATCATCATCGAACAGTCGGTGATCTCGGGCGCCAATCACTTCTTCGACAACAAGACGGATGAGCTGATCGCCTCTTGCTCCTCCTATCTCGACAAGCGCCTCGGCCTCAACGAGATCGACGCAGCCTGAGCTTCATCAGCGAGCTTCGTTTCAAGCCCGCCTTCCCGGCGGGCATTTTGCTGGAAGAGCCCCCATGTCCCCGACGATCTGCTCGCTGACCATTCGCCGCGCTGAACCGAAGGATGCCGCCGCCATCTTCGACCTCATTCGGCAGCTCGCCGTCTATGAGAGGCTGCTGCACGAGGTCACCGCCAGCGATGCAGACATCACGGCAACCCTGTTCGACGATCAGCCCCGCGTGTTCTGCGACATCGCCGAGTGGAACGGCGAGACCGCGGGCTTTGCCCTCTGGTTCTACAACTACTCGACCTTCCTCGGCCGCCATGGCCTCTATCTTGAGGACCTCTTTGTCCGCCAGGAATTCCGTGAGCACGGCATCGGCAAAGCGCTGCTGCGACACCTCGCCCAGCGCTGCCTCACCGAAAAGCTCGGCCGCTTCGAATGGTCGGTGCTCGACTGGAACCAGCCCGCCATCGACTTCTACGAGAAGCACGGCGCCATCCTGCGCAAGGAATGGATCGGCTGCAGATTGACCGGCGAAGCGCTGGAGGCGTTGGCGAAAGGGAGTGACAGTCCCTGACCACCACTCCTGGAAACGATATGCTTACCGGATAGGGCAATGGCGATCCGGAGGCCGCCACTTCCATTCACGGCCGGTCCGAAAGGTCGACCCCAGCCGCGACGATCTTGTCGAGCAGTTCACGCTTGCGGCCATCCGCCGTATCGGCCGGCACCACAAGGCAGATCGTGGCAACGGCGACGCCACGCCGGTCGCGGATGGGCGCGGCAAGGCAGGAGGTGAAGCGGTCGGAAAGGCTTGTCGTCATGCAACGCCCGTTGATCCGAGCCTCCGCCACGCCGGCCACGAACTCCTCGGTATCCACCATGCGGCCGTCGGGCAGCCTGTAATCTTCGGCCGGTACGAAAGCGCGAACCTCCGCAGCCGTCATGTGATCGAGCAGGAGCCGGCCTGACGCCGTCCAGGGCAGCGGCACCTCGACGCCGATATCGGTGGTGATACGGAAGAGGCCGGAGCCATCGCTAGAATCTACCACGACATATTTGTGGCCGCGCAGAGCACAGAGCTGCGCCGTCGCACTGGTCTCCGCCGCCAATCTGTCCAACACGGCTCGACAGCGGCGATGCAGCGGATTTGCCTCGGCGTAGGCGCGGCCATAGAGATGCATAGCCTTGCCGAAATAGATATAGCCGTCCTCCCCCACCGGCTCGAGCATCTCCGCCTCGACCAGTCGGTTGACGATGGCATAGAGCGTCGAGCGTGGCGCCCCGATCTTGCGGGCAAGATCGCCGACCTTGGTTGGCTGGCGCAGCCGCAGCAAGGCCTCCAGGACATCGATGACGCGATCGATACCCCGCTGACGCTCCGTCAGCGAGACGGGAGATGGCTTCGACTGACCGACCCGCTCATCCATTCGGCTTCTTCCAATTCGCAACAGCCCCTCTTGACACAAAAACACCTGCCCGTATAGCGTCATGCTGTCCTGCATAAAAGACGACTGTCCGAAATACAAGACAATCGCACGAGCAGGCCTATAGAGGGAAAACAGATGAACCGCTTCATGAAAGTGCTCGTCGCCGGCCTGGGCGCGGCGACGCTCTGCCTGTCCGCAATCAGCGGGGCGCAGGCCGACGGCAAGCTCCAGGAGGTACTGGCGCGTGGTAAGCTCATCGTCGGAACCGGCAGCACCAACCCACCCTGGCACTTCCAGGACGACAAGGGTGAGCTTGTGGGCTTCGACATCGACATCGCCCACATCCTGGCCAAGGGCCTGTTCAACGATCCGAGCAAGGTCGAGTTCGTCACCCAATCCTCGGATGCGCGTATTCCCAACATCACAACCGGCCAGGTCGACATCACCTGCCAGGCGATGACCGTGACAGCGCCGCGTGCCCAGCAGGTGGCCTTCACCATCCCCTATTATCGCGAGGGCGTCGGCCTGCTTCTGCCAAAGGGTGGCAAATATGCCGACTACAATGCGCTGAAGTCGGCAGGTTCCAGTGTCACCGTCGCTGTGCTGCAGAACGTCTACGCCGAGGACATGGTCCACCAGGCCCTGTCGGACGCCAAGGTCGATCAGTATGACAGCTTCGACCTGATGTATCAGGCTCTCAACTCAGGCCGCTCCGACGCCGCGGCGACCGATCTCTCCTCCCTTCGCTGGTTCATGAAAAAGAACCCGGACAAATATGTCGACGCCGGCTATGCCTGGAACCCGCAGACTTATTCCTGCGCCGTCAAGCAGGGCGATGCGGACTGGCTGAACTTCGTCAACACAGCTCTGCGCGAGGCCATGACGGGCGTCGACTTCCCCGACTACAAGAAGTCCTTTGAAACCTGGTTCGGCGTCACCCCGCCTGCTCCGACCCCGGGCTTTCCAACCGAGATGCGCTGATTGCACGGGCAGCGGAGCGCATTCGGGCGCTTCGCTGCCGGCCAATCACGCAACAGCGTGACGGCTGGAGGGGGTGAGGAAGCGGGCCATGGGTTACACGCTGAACTTCTCGGTAGTCTGGGCGAGCTTCGACAAGCTGGTCTGGGGCCTTGCCCTCGGCATCGGCCTTGCCATCGCCTCGGTGGCGCTCGGCGCGGTGATCGGCCTCGTCTGCGGCTTTGCCAGCGTGGGCCCTTCGCCATTGGCGCGCAGGCTGGTGGCCGGCTATGTCGCGATCATCCGCAACACGCCGATCCTGGTGATCGTGCTCATCATCTACTTCGCCCTGCCGCAGGTCGGTATCAGGCTCGACAAGATCCCAAGCTTCATCGCCGCGCTCACGGTCTACTCAGGTGCCTACCTGGCGGAAGTCTTCCGCGCCGGGCTGATCTCGGTGCCCAAGGGCGTGGTCGAGGCAGCGCGGGCCATTGGCCTCACCCGCCTGCAGACCAATGCCTATGTCGTGGCGCCGATCATGGTCCGGAATGCCCTGCCCGCCCTCGGCAGCACCTTCATATCCCTGTTCAAGGACACCTCGATCGCCGCAGCCATTTCCCTGCCGGAACTCACCTATCAGGCCCGCAAGATCAATGTGGAGAGCTTCCGCATCATAGAGACCTGGACGGTGGCGAGCGCCCTCTACATCGCGACCTGCCTGCTTATGGCTGCCGCCCTGCGCGGCCTCGAGCGCCGCTTCCCGAAATTCTGAGCGCGAGGGCCGCCTGTGTCGTCCATTCTCAACGAAATATGGATCGCCCGCTTTCCTCTTTTGCTGGGGGTGGTGAACACGATCGAGATCTCCGCGCTGGCGATCATCCTCGGCACGCTGCTCGGCACGACCGTCGGTCTGGCGCTCGTCTATGGGCCGCTGATCGTCCGTTATCTCTGCCGCATCTATATCGACATCATGCGCGGCACGCCGGTGCTGGTGCTCGTGCTGGCGACCTTCTATATGCCGGCGGTGTTCGGCCTGAAGACTGGCTCCTTCATCGCAGGCATCATCGCCCTCACCCTCTTCTGCGGGTCGCATGTGGCGGAGATCCTGCGCGGCGCCCTGCAGGCTATTCCGCGCGGGCAGACCGAGGCAGGCCGTTCCATTGGCCTCACCTTCCCGCAGACCCTTCTCTATGTGCTGCTGCCCCAGGCGATGCGCTCGATGCTGCCGACCTGGATCAACACAAGCGTGGACTTGGTGAAGGCCTCGACGCTGCTGTCGGTGATCGGCGTTGGCGAACTCTTGCTTAAGACGCAGGAGATCATCGCGCGCAACTCCATGACCATGGAGTTCTACCTGCTGGCCGGCGGCATCTATCTCATCCTCAACTTCGCCATCGAACGTCTCGGCAAAGCCGTCGAGCGCCGCGTCGCATTCCGCTAGAGCGTTTCATCTCCAGATCGAATCACCAAGAGTCGCAAAATGCTTTTGATAACAACGAGTTGTTTTGGAAATCAGTTTTTCCCCGAACGCATTTTGCTTTAGAGGAGACCAACATGCAGCCACTTTTGCAGATCAAGGCGCTTCACAAGCACTTCGGCAAAGTCGAGGTTCTCAAGGGTGTCGATCTCGATGTGCATGAAAAGGAAGTGGTCTCCATCATCGGATCGAGTGGTTCTGGCAAGACGACGCTGCTGCGCTGTGTCAATCTGATGGAGGAGTTCGATGGCGGCGAGGTGCTGCTCGACGGCGAATCGATAGGCTATCGCCTGCAGGGCGGCAGGCGCCATCGCCTTGGCGACCGCGAACTCTCGCGCCAGCGCTCGATGACCGGCATGGTCTTCCAGAATTTCAACCTCTTCCCGCATCTGAGCGCCGCCGGCAATGTCATGCTCGGCCTGCGCAAGGTGAAGGGCCTCGCCAAGGAGGAGGCCCGCTCGATCGCCGAAACCTGGCTCAAGCGGGTTGGGCTTGGCGAACGAATGGACAATTATCCAAGCCAGCTTTCGGGCGGCCAGCAGCAGCGCGTCGCTATCGCCCGTGCTCTGGCGATGAACCCGAAGCTCGTCTTGCTCGACGAAATCACTTCGGCGCTCGATCCCGAACTGGTGCAGGAAGTGCTGAACACCGTGAAGGCCCTGGCGGCTGAGGGAGCGACGCTGCTGCTTGTCACCCACGAGATGCGCTTTGCCCGCGACGTGTCCCACCGTGTCGTCTTCATGGAGAAGGGACTGATCGCCGAGCAGGGGCCACCTTCGGAGATTTTCGGCAATCCCAAGAGCAAGCGCCTGGCAGAATTCCTCGGCAGCGCTCGCCACTAGAGCAAAATGCATTCAGACGGGACCGGATTGCCGTCTTAACGCGTTGGTATCGAATGCATTTTGCGATTCTTGGTGATCCGATTTGAAAGTAAAGCGCTCTAACCCTCTTTCGTGTAGCAAGTGAGAATTTGACATGAGCATCGAACGTTTCGGATCGGCCGGCAGCGGCGCGGGCGGCAAAGCCCTGCCCTTCGTCAAGGCCGTGCGCGCCGGCGACTTCGTCTTCATATCCGGCCAGGTGCCGATGGGCGCGGACGGTGAAATCGTCGAAGGCGGCATTGTCGAGCAGACCCGACTGACCCTCGAAAACGTCAAGGCGGCCCTGGCCACCGCTGGCCTCGATCTCAGCCACGTCGTCAAGGTCACTGCCTGGCTCGCCGATACGCGGGACTTCTGGAGCTTCAATCGCGTCTACACCGAGTATTTCGGAGCCGCGCTACCGGCCCGCTCCTGCGTGAGAGCCGACATGATGGTCGACTGCAAAGTGGAGATCGAGGCGATCGCCTACGCGCCGGCCGCGTGAGGCCAGCCTGTTTGGTCAATGCTCGTTCGCGGCGAGCACCGCCTCCACCCGGATCTCCTCGGTCAGCCGGCGCTTCAGCTCGGAAAATTCCGGCGCCGTCTTCAGCGTGTAGTGACGTGGGTGCGGCAAGTCGACTGGCAGGATCGTCTTGATGCGGCCGGGGCGCGCCGACATCACAACCACGCGCGAGCCGAGGAAGATGGCCTCCTCGATGTCATGCGTCACGAACAGGATGGTCTTGGCCTCGCGCTCCCAGATGCCGAGCAGCAATTCCTGCATCAGGCTTCGCGTCTGGTTGTCGAGCGCGCCGAACGGCTCGTCCAGCAAGAGCATGTCGGGATTGTTGGCGAGCGCGCGCGCGATGGCCGTGCGCTGCTGCATGCCGCCGGAGAGCTGCTTGGGGTAGTGCTGGGCGAAGCTCTGCAGGCCGATGCGCTCTAACCACTGCGCCACCACGGCCCGGCACTCCGTCTCCGCCAGGCCGCTCTCGCGCAAGCCGAAGGCGACGTTCTCGGCTACTGTCAGCCAGGGGAAAAGCGTATAGGACTGGAACACCATGCCGCGGTCCCGTCCCGGGGCCGTCACCGGGCGGCCATTGACGGAGACCTCGCCGATGGTCGGCTTATCGAGGCCGGCCACGATACGCAACAAGGTGGACTTGCCGCAGCCGGAGGGGCCGAGGATGGTGAGGAAATCATTGCGCTCGACAGAAAGGTTGATCGGCTCAAGCGCCTTGACCGACGCACCGCCATTGCGGCCCGCAAAACTGCGCGAGACACCCTTGATGACAACCATGCTCATGCCAGTCTCCAGGCGAAAAGCCGGCGATTGAGCAGCTTGAACACGGTATCGGAAACAAGGCCGATCAGGCCGATGACGATGATGCCGAAGATGATCCGGCCCGTGGCGAGCTTCGACTGGCTGAAGATGATCATATTGCCGATGCCGGACGAAGCTCCGATCAGTTCGGCGACGATGACATAGGTCCAGGCCCAGCCGAGTACCAGTCGCAGCGTCTCGGCAATGTCGGGCGCATTAGCCGGAATGATCACCCGCTTGACGATGCTGGTGTTGCCGGCGCCCAGTGTATAGGCGGCTTCGACCAGGTCACGCCGTGTATTGCCGACGAAAACGGCCACCATCAGGATGATCTGGAAGACCGAGCCGAGAAAGATGACCAGCAGCTTTTCGAGTTCGCCCGTGCCCGCCCATAGGATCAGCAGCGGCAGGAAGGCGGAGGCCGGCAGGTAGCGCGCGAAGGAGACAAAGGGCTCCAGAAGCGCCTCCACCGGCTTCCAGGCACCCATCAGGATGCCAAGCGGCACAGCCACCACGGCGGCGAGCAGAAAACCGCCCACCACGCGCCAGACAGTGATGAGGATATCCAGGAGAAAATTCTCGCGCACCAGCAAGTCCCAGCCATCGGCGAGCATCTTGAGGGGATTGGCGAGGAAGAGCGGCGCGACGTGGCCGCTAAAGGTGAGCCACGCCCAGAAACCCACGAAAAGAACGAAGAACGAAATACCCAGGACGATCCGGAGCAGTGTGCCTATGGGTTCGAGCGGACGCAGCATCGGGATCCTGTGATGGATAGGGCGGGTGACGAACGTGCACGCCTCTCGACGCGTGCAGGATTCATCCAGGCTGAAAGAGGCGCGGATGACCTTTCCTTTAGTTGCGGAGAAGGATGACCCGCGCTGCTCGCCGGGATGTGCGCAAATGATAGCCGCGTATGCGGATAGGTTCCTGTACTCTCAATTCACGAAGCGCGGATCGGCGAGCGTCGAGACATCGGGCGCCGAGCTGATCAGGCCCATCTGGATCAGCAGATCGGCGGCCGTCTTGGAGAAGGTTGGGAATTCGTCGTTGAAGAACTTCTTGTTGTCATCCCGGTTGGCCCAGCGCAGATATTTGGCCGAATCCGCGAATTCCGCCGCCGACTGCTTCACATCGGCGCCCATGATCTCGTTCGACTTGTCGGGACTGGCCTTGATCATGTCGAGCGCCTCGAAATAGCTGTCCGCCAGCGCCTTGGCGGCGTCGGGGTGCGCGTCGAGAAAAGCGGGCGTGCAGCCGAGCGTGTCCATCACCATGGGATAGTCGAGCGTCGTCGCCAGGATGTGGCCCTGGTCAGGCTTGTCGCGCACGGCGGAGAGATAGGGTTCATAGCTCACAGCTGCATCGTTCTGCCCGGCCAGGAAAGCCTGAGCCGCAGCATCCGGCTCGAGATTGACCACCGTGACATCCTTGGTGCTCATGCCGTTCTTGTTGAGCACCCAGGCAAGCAGGAAATAGGGCGAGGTACCGGGGGCCGAACTCGCCACCTGCTTGCCCTTGAGGTCGGCCACCGTCTTGATGGCCCCCCGCGCGACGATGCCATCGGCGCCATAGGATTCATCGAGCTGAAATATCTGCTTGGTGGTGACGCCGCTGGCGTTCCAGACTATCCATGTCTCCACAGTGGTTGCAGCGCATTGCAGATCACCCGAGGCGATAGCCAACGGGCGGGAGGCCTGCGGTATTTTCTTGATGGTGACATCGAGCCCGTGCTTCTCGAAGATGCCGGCGACCTTGGCCAAGGTCAGCGGGGCAAAGCCGGTCCAGCCGCTGATGCCGATGGCGACCGAGGTCGCGGCCATGGCGGGCGCCGCCAAGCCGAGGGAAAGGGCCAGGGACAAGCCGAACAGGGTCTTCTTCACGGGAATACGCTCCTATGGCGAGGCGGTGAATACGGGAAAATGAAAGCGATGCGGCCGGAAAACATTACCGGCATTTCATGTTTCTCGCATGCTTTCAAAAGCGCTGTCAAAGGCGCCGGGAGCGCTTCCTGGGAGCGCGGACGTCCTCGTCCGCTCTTGGAAACAGTGCGCGTGAAAGAAAGGGCGCAAACCTCGCGGTCGCACCCTTTTCTCACAACATTATCGTTTCAAGAGCGGACAGGATGTCCGCGCTCCCACCGGGTCAGTCGAAATCCGCCACCTGGCGCACCGCGCCCTTGGCGGCACTGGTCGCCATCGAGGCATAAGCGCGCAGGGCGGCTGTGACTCTGCGCTTGCGTGGCGCAGCCGGACGCCAGGGGCCATTGCCCTTGGCCTGGCGACGGCGCACGATCTCCTCTTCCGGCACCGCAAGCACGATCGTGCGGTTGGGGATGTCGATCTCGATCATATCCCCAGGCTCGACCAGGCCGATGGTGCCGCCCTCTTCCGCTTCCGGAGAGACATGGCCGATGGAAAGGCCGGATGTGCCGCCCGAAAAGCGGCCGTCGGTGATGAGCGCACAGGCCTTGCCCAGGCCCTTCGACTTCAGATAGCTGGTCGGGTAGAGCATTTCCTGCATGCCCGGCCCGCCACGCGGTCCCTCATAGCGGATGACGACGACGTCGCCCGCGTTCACCTTGTTGTTGAGAATGCCGTCCACAGCCGCGTCCTGGCTCTCGAACACCACGGCGGGGCCGGAGAACTTCAGGATCGACTCATCCACGCCCGCCGTCTTCACGATGCAGCCGTCCAGCGCCAGATTGCCCTTCAGCACGGCGAGGCCGCCATCCTTGGAATAGGCATGCTCGGCCGAGCGGATGACGCCCTTCTCACGATCGAGATCGACGTCGTCCCAACGGCGGTCCTGGCTGAAGGCGGTCTGCGTCGGCACGCCGCCCGGCGCTGCCATGAAGAAGTGGCGCACGCTCTCGCTCTTGGTGCGGGCGATGTCCCAGCGCTCCAGCGCGTCCGCCATGCTCGAGGAGTGCACCGTCGGCAGGTCGCGGTTGATCAGGCCGGCCCGATCGAGCTCGCCCAGGATGCCCATGATACCGCCGGCGCGGTGCACGTCTTCCATGTGAACATGGGACACGGCCGGCGCGACCTTGCAGAGCACCGGCACGCGGCGCGAAAGGCGGTCGATGTCGTCCATGGTGAAGTCGATCTCGCCCTCATGGGCGGCTGCCAGGATGTGCAGCACCGTGTTGGTGGAGCCGCCCATGGCGATATCAAGCGTCATTGCGTTTTCGAAGGCACCGAAACTCGCAACCTTGCGCGGCAGCACGCTCTCATCCTCCTGCTCGTAATAGCGGCGAGCGAGATCGACGATAAGATGGCCCGCCTCGACGAACAGGCGCTTGCGGTCGGCATGGGTCGCCAGCGTCGAACCATTGCCGGGCAGCGACAGGCCGAGCGCCTCGGTGAGGCAGTTCATCGAATTGGCGGTGAACATGCCAGAGCACGAGCCGCAGGTCGGGCAGGCCGAACGCTCGATTACTTTCACGTCCTCGTCCGAGACCTTGTCGTCGGCGGCCGCCACCATGGCATCGACAAGGTCGAGCGCCTTCTGCTTGCCGCCCAGGATGACCTTGCCGGCCTCCATCGGGCCGCCCGAGACGAACACCGAGGGGATGTTGAGCCGCAGCGAGGCCATCAGCATGCCGGGGGTGATCTTGTCGCAATTGGAGATGCACACCATCGCGTCGGCGCAATGGGCGTTGACCATGTATTCGACGCTGTCGGCTATGAGCTCGCGCGAGGGCAGCGAATAAAGCATGCCGTCATGGCCCATCGCGATGCCATCGTCGACCGCGATGGTGTTGAACTCCTTGGCGACGCCACCCGCCTTCTCGATCTCGCGCGCCACCAGCTGGCCGAGATCCTTGAGGTGGACGTGCCCGGGCACGAATTGAGTGAAGGAGTTTACGACCGCGATAATCGGCTTGCCAAAGTCCCCGTCCTTCATACCAGTCGCGCGCCAGAGGCCGCGAGCACCGGCCATGTTACGGCCGTGGGTGGTTGTGCGGGAACGATAGGCAGGCATGGGTCTTCTCTATGGCTTTTTCAGAAAAAGGTTGAGCAAGGGACCGTATATGGGCCTGTGACGGGCAGAAGGCAAGCAGGAAGCCGGGAGCGCGGAGGCCCTGGGATCGCAGACATCCTTGCCTATGGGTGCCAACTTTGGGTGGGAGGGCACTGGCTTGGAGCGGCGATCTCCGATCGCCAATCTTGGAAACGATGTGCTTGCCGGTGAAGAAGATGGCGATCGGAGATCGCCACTCCGCGTTCCCTGCGCCTTTTCCACAAAGTTAGCGCCTATGGGCATCCTTGCCTGCATCTTTGCTTCCGGCGAGCGCTACGTTTCCAAGAGCAGGCAAGGATGCCTGCGATTGTCTATTTCAATCCCATCGTGCAAGCCTAGCTTTTGGATGCCTCCAGCTCGGTGGCCGCCGAGCTGGAGGCGGGAGGGGACGGGTCGTGCCTGCGATAATCGAAGGACTGACTTAGGAGTCTGACCACCCCTCTCTTTTCCATGAGGCCTGAACGGATACCGGCATTGCTCCGGAGACAAGCAGAGGACTTGGAAAAGATGACGAGCAGCCTAGCACACAATGTCGGCACCGACATCGGCAAGGATCATTTGGATGTGGCTGTCCACCCGGCAGGCCTCATCAAGCGCTTTGCCAACACCCAGGCGGGCCATCGCGCCCTGCTTGCCTGGCTTTCTTCCTGGACTGTCGAGCGTGTGGTGTTCGAAGCAACGGGGGCCTATCATCGCGCCTTCGAACGCGCGCTCAACCAGGCCGGCCTGCCGGCCGTCAAGCTCAACCCGCGCCAGGCCCGACGCTTTGCCGAAGGTATTGGCAGGCTGGCCAAGACCGATCGCATCGATGCCATGACCCTGGCCCGCTATGGCCAGGCCGTCCAGCCCGAGCCGACCCTCATCGTCAGCCAGGCCCTTGAGGAGATGAAGCAATTGGCCGCGGCGCGGGACGCCCTGATGAAGATCAAAGTGGCAACCCAGACCCGCCAGCAAACCGCCGAACTCCCCCTGATCAAGCGCCAACTCGCCAAGACACTGGCTCTGACCCAAGCGCAGATAAACGCCATCGACGAGGAGATCGCCAGGCGGGCCGACAAGGATCCCGCCTTCAAGCGCAGAGCCGAAATCCTCGATTCCATCCCCGCCGTGGCACCCATCACAGCTCACGCCATGCTCATCCACATGCCTGAACTGGGCACCCTGTCTCCCCCTCAAGCCGCAAGCCTGGCCGGCCTCGCCCCTGTCCCACGCGACAGCGGCAGCAAAAATGGCAAGCGCTTCATTCGCGGGGGAAGAGCCCTTCTGCGACGAGCCCTCTATATGCCCATGGTCGCCGCTATCCGATGGAACCCCGACCTCGCCGCTAAATACCAGGCCATGGTCGCCGCCGGAAAACCCAAAAAAATCGCCATCGTCGCCATCATGCGCAAGCTCATCATCCTCGCTAACGCCCTCTTGCGAGATAATCGGATTTGGACGCCTAAAGCTGCTTGACCGAATACGGATACTCCCAGGAAGCAGCGCTCCCGGCGGCTACTCCACCCCGAAATCATAGCTCACGAAGCCCTCGGCATTGCGGGGCTTGCGGAAAATCTCGGGATGTTCGAGCGAATGCCAGGCGTCGCGATAGCCCGCCGCCCAATGTTCCTCCATCATCAGCCGCGAGAACTCGTAGTCCTTGCTCGCTCCCTCATATTTCTGCGCGCGGTAGATCAACTGCACGACATTGCAGGTCTTGCGGTTGAGAGCGCGGGTCAGGAGATCGACATCCTCCTCCGAGCCGAAATCCTCCGGCAGCCTTGCCAGGATGCGCTTCAGGGCACCGCGCAGACGCTGGAAGTCGCGGGCGCGGTTGGTCGCCGCACGCGTGCGGCTGGAATACTGGATCTCCTTCTGACGCACTTCGACCTCGGCGAGATCCTTGGGGATATCGCCGCGGGCGTTCCACAGGTCGATCTGGAAGGCGAGCGTATCGAGGTCCCTGTCGTGCAGGATCCATTCGAGCGGCGTATTCGAGACGAGACCGCCATCCCAATAGAACTGGCCGTCGATTTCGATGGGCGGGAAGCCCGGCGGCAGCGCCCCGCTCGCCATTATGTGTTCGGGCGTGATACGCGGCGTCCCCTGGCCATTATCGAAATAGGCAAAATTGCCGGTGGCGATGTTAACGGCACCGACGGCGAACCGCGTCTCGCACGTGTTCAACAGGTCGAAATCGACGAGTTCCAGCAGGGTCTGCTTCAGGGGCGCGGTGTCGTAGAAGCTGGTGGCGCCGAGCACCCCGGGTGGCATGAGATAGGGCGGCGGAAAGCGCGGCTCGAAGAATTTCGGCGCCCCCTTCAGCAGCACCTGCCCGGCCTGAAGCTGGTTGACGAATCGATGCTGACGATCGCCTTCGCGCGCGAAAAGCTTGACCCATTCGAACGCCGGTTCGAAAGGCGGATCGGTGATCATCTCCCAGAAGCGGCGCAGCTGCGCCACGCGCTCCCCCGGCCCGTTGCCGGCGATGATGGATGCGTTGATGGCGCCGATGGAGATGCCGGCGATCCAGTTGGGTTGGATGCCGTTTTCCTCCAGCGCCTGATAGGCGCCGGCTTGATAGGCGCCAAGCGCGCCGCCGCCCTGGAGGAGGAGCGCGACGCGTTCGAAATCGGCATGCTTGTCGTGAAGTTCCGGCGTCTCGGGCTTCGTGGCAACATTGGTTTGAGAGGCGGCAGCTCGCGCGGTCTTCACAGGCAAGGTTCACCCTTTCGGTCGGTTCATGCGCCCCAGAACAGCGGCCTTACCAAACGACCAAGACAGACAGATGGCATACCAAGCGCTGCGGCGTTGCTGACCTCAAACCACCAGCACAATCACATGACAGACCGGTTTCTTGCCCCAGACGGCGTTGACGGCCGAGCGGACTGCACGCTCAACCGCAAGCTCCACCGCGTCGGGATCGCGGCGTTTGGGCTTGGGCAGGCCCTCCAGCACCAGCAGGGCGGCATCGGCGATGACGTCGTCCATGGCCCGGCCGTCACCGATCTTCTGGGGCAGGCCGGAGAACTTCACATCCGGCTCGCTGATGATATCGCCCCTGTCAGAGAGGGCCAGCGCGACCGTGACCGCGCCGGACCAGGACAGCCGCCGGCGCTGGGGAATGGTTTCCTCGGCGACGTTGACCAGGATATCGCCGTCGAGGCAGACGCGGCCGGTAGGGGCTTCGTCGATCACCTTCGTATCCCCGGCCCGCAGCGCGATAATCTGGCCATCGCCGGCCGCGATCACCTCCGGCACGCCGAGCGAGCGCGCCAGTTCGGCATGTTCGGACAGGTGCCAGGCTTCGCCATGCACGGGGATAGCGATCTTGGGCCGGGTCCAGTGATACATATCCGTGAGCTCGCCCCGGCGCGGATGGCCGGAGACGTGCACGAGCTGGTTGCGGTCCGTGACAATGTCGGCGCCCTGCTTGACGAGGCCGTTGATGATATTGCCGACCGCCTTCTCGTTGCCCGGGATGGTGCGGGAGGAAAAGATCACCGTATCGCCCTTGGCCAGGGTCACCTCGGGATGCTCGCCGCGGGCGATGCGGGCGAGCGCCGCACGTGGCTCGCCCTGGCTCCCGGTGAGCACGGCCACGACCTTGTCGCGCGGCAGAAAGCCATAGTTCTCCGGGCTGAGGAAATCAGGAATGCCATCGAGCAAGCCGCATTCGCGCGCCACCTGGCAAACGCGCTCCATGGCGCGGCCGACGATGACGACGCTGCGACCGTTCTCCACGGCCGCCTCCGCAATGGAGCGGATGCGCCCGACATTGGAGGCGAAAGTGGTGATCGCCACCCTGCCCTTCTTTGCGGCGATGATCTCGGCGAGGCTCTTGGCGACATCGCGTTCGGAGGGCGAGCGCCCTTCTCGGATGGCATTGGTGGAATCGCAGACGAGGGCCAGCACGCCCTCGTCGCCCAGCGCCTTGAGCTTGGCCGCATCGGTCAACGGCGGGATGACGGGCGTCTCATCGATCTTCCAGTCGCCGGTGTGAACGACCATGCCGGCGGGTGTGCGGATGGCGAGCGCGTTCGATTCGGGAATGGAGTGCGCAACATTGACCAGCTCGATATCGAACGGGCCGAGGGTGAAGCGGGCCTGCGAAGGGATGACGCGGATGTCGATCTGGGGCGCGTCCGGCTCATGCAGGCGCTTGGCCTCCAGCAGGGCTGCGGTGAATTTGGTCGCGTAAACGGGCACCTGCAGCTTCGGCCATAAATGCACCAGCGCGCCGAAATGATCCTCATGCGCGTGGGTGAGCACGATGCCTGTCAGGTTCTTGCGCTGAGCCTCGATGAAGCGGGTATCGGGCATCACAAGATCAACACCCGGCAGGGCCTCGTCGGCAAAGGAAACCCCGCAATCGACCATAAGCCATTGGCGCTTGTTCGCCGGGCCATAGCCATAGACGGCCATGTTCATGCCGATCTCGCCGATGCCGCCCAGGGCACAGAAGACGAGGTCGGCCGTATCGCGTGCCATAACAGGCTCCTAACAGGCGCGAAGCGCCATTATTCCTGCTGCAGGATCTGCAGCCAGGACATTCATGGATCGATGGAACTTGGAACAAGCCCCGGAAAGAAGATCTCGCCGGCGGAAACCGGGCGACGCTGGCCGGCGTCGTCGAGCAGGATCAGGGCGCCCTCGCTGTCGAGGGCCTCGAAGACGCCCTCGAGATCCCCGGAGGGCAGGCGCACCACGATGCGGCGCCCGAGCCCGGCGGCTCGGCGCAGCCAGGCGTTGCGGATCTCGGCGAACCCCGCCCCGCGTTGCCACAATTCCAGGCGCTTGGCAAAGGCATCCGACAAGGCGGCGAAGTAAATGTCCACATTCAGCGCCGTATCGGTCGCGGCGAGATGCGTGGCCGGATAGGGCGTATGGTCGGGGTGGCTGACGATGTTGACGCCCCAGCCAATCACGGCGGAGAAACCATCGCCCGCATGAGCGCCCTCGACCAGGATGCCGACGACCTTGGCGCCATTGATGAGAATGTCGTTGGGCCATTTCAGCGTCATGGCCGTGGCGGCTCGCGGCGCCGTGGCTATGATGGCATCACTGGCTGCGAGTGCGGCAACGAAACACAGGTCCGCCGCCCGCCTTGGCTCGGCCGGATCGGCCAGAACGACCGAGGCATAGAGATTGCCGGCTGGAGAGGACCAGGCCCGACCACGGCGTCCCCTGCCCGCCGATTGCTCGCGGGCGGTGACCCAGAGCCGGTCCTCCTGCCCGCGTGCCAAAGCCTCGACATTGGTTGAACCCGTGATGTCGAGATGCAGGTGACGGAAGCCTGCCGTCTGTGCCCCTGTGCCGAGTTTCATTGCCTCGACGAAATCAACCCGCAGGCCATAGCGACGCCGCCGCAGAAGCGGCGGGGCCGTTGATCAGCGCCGGATAGAGAATGTAGGCGAGCGTCACCGCCGAGACGAACAGCACCGCCCTCATGGCGCCGGACATCGGTTCGAGGCTCTGTGAGGGCGCATCGAAGAACATGAGCTTGACGATACGCAGGTAGTAGAAGGCACCCACCACGCTCGTGAGCACGCCCAGCACGGCCAGCCAGTAGAGATTGGCGTGCACGGCGGCGACGAAGACATACCATTTGCCCCAGAAGCCTGACAAAGGCGGAATACCGGCCAGCGAGAACATCAGCGCGGCCAGCACATAGGCCCGCACGGGATGCGTGCTGGATAGGCCAGAGAGGTCGGTGATACTCTCGACATACGTGCCGTCTCGCCTCATCGAGAGGATGCAGGCAAAGCTGCCCATGACCGTTCCCAAATAGAGCGCGAGGTAGATGAGCACGCCTTGCACACCTTCCACCGTTCCGGCGGCGAGGCCAACCAAAGCGAAGCCCATGTGCCCGATCGAGGAATAGGCCATCAGGCGCTTGATGTTGTTCTGCCCAATGGCGGCGAAGGAACCGAGCGCCATGGAGGCGATGGCGAGGAACACCACGATTTGCTGCCACTGCGCCAAGGCGGAGGGAAATGAGGTGATAATCACCCGCACCAGGAGGCCCATCGCGGCGATTTTGGGAGCACCGGCGAATAGAGTCGTCACCGGCGTCGGAGCGCCCTCATAGACGTCAGGTGTCCACATGTGGAAAGGCACCGCCGAGATCTTGAAGGCCAGGCCGGCGAGCAGGAAGACAATGCCGAAGATCAGGCCGAGACCGACGTGATCCTTCACCGCTGCGGCGATGCCCGTGAACGAGATCGTGCCGGAGAAGCCATAGATCAGCGAGGCGCCGTAGAGCAGCATGCCCGAGGACAGCGCGCCGAGGATGAAATATTTGAGGCCCGCTTCCGTCGACTTCAAGTCGTCGCGATGGATAGCGGCCACAACATAGAGCGCCAGCGACTGCAGTTCGAGCCCGATATAGAGCGCGATGAGGTCGTTGGCCGACAGCATCATCATCATGCCGGTGACGGCCAGCAAGATCATCACCGGATACTCGAACTTCTCGATGCCCTTGGCCTTGAGATAGTCGTTCGACATCAGGATCGCGGCACCGGCGCCAATCAGCACCATGATCTTGGTGAAGCGCGAGAAGGCATCCACCGTGAAGGAGCCGCTGAAGGCCTTTGCGTCGGGGCTCATCGCCACCAGCACAATGACCACTGCCAGCAGGGCCACTGAGAGGGAAGTCACGAGGCCATAGGCGCGCGGCGCCGAGAACACCCCGATCAGCAGGAGCGCAATGGCACCGAGCACCAGAACGATCTCTGGAAGGGCCGTTGCGATTTGAGAAGCATACATGGCGGACCTTCAGATCAGTTGAGCGCTACGATGGCAGCCTTGGCTGCCTGGACGAGATTGGTGACCGCCGCTTCGCTCATGGTCAGGACCGGCTTGGGATAGACGCCGAAATAGACGGTGAGGAGCACAAGGGGGGTAAGGATGACAAACTCCCGCCAGGTCAGGTCGGCGACACCGGCAAGGCTCGGCTTCTCCAGCGCGCCGAAGACGACGCGGCGATAGAGCCAGAGCGCATAGGCGGCCGACAGGATCACGCCGAAAGTGGCGAAGAAAGCCACCCAGCTATTGACCGAGAAGGCAGCGATCAAGGTGAGAAACTCGCCGATGAAACCCGAGGTGCCGGGCAGGCCGATATTGGCCATGGTGAATACCATCAGCGCCAGCGCATACCATGGCATGCGATTGACGATGCCACCATAGGCCGCAATCTCGCGGGTATGCATGCGGTCATAGACCACGCCGACGCTGAGGAAGAGTGCGCTGGAGACGATGCCGTGCGAGATCATCTGGAACATCGCGCCCTGCACGCCCTGCTCGTTCATCGAGAACAGGCCCATGGTCACGAAACCCATATGGGCGACCGAGGAATAGGCGATCAGCTTCTTGATGTCCTCCTGCATCAGCGCCACCAGCGAGGTGTAGACGATGGCGACGACCGAGAGCGTGAACACCAGCGGCGCGAAAGATTCGGAAGCCACCGGGAACATCGGCAGGGAGAAGCGGATGAAGCCGTAACCGCCCATCTTCAGGAGGACGCCCGCCAGGATGACCGAACCCGCGGTGGGCGCTTCGACATGGGCGTCAGGCAGCCAGGTATGCACAGGCCACATCGGCATCTTCACGGCGAAGGAGGCGAAGAAGGCGAGCCAGAGATAGGTCTGCATGTGAGCCGGGAACTGGTGCTTCAGCAGCACGGCGATATCGGACGAGCCGGCGTTCCAGTACATCGCCATGATGGCGACGAGCATGAGCAGCGAGCCAAGCAGCGTGTAGAGGAAGAACTTGAAGCTGGCATAGATGCGGCGCTGTCCACCCCAGATGCCGATGATCAGGAACATCGGGATCAGTTGGCCTTCGAAGAACAGGTAGAACAGCACGATGTCCTGTGCGCAGAACACGCCGATTATCAGCGTTTCCAGCACGAGGAATGCGATCATGTATTCACGCACGCGGTTCTGGATCGAGCGCCAGGAGGCGAGGATGCAGAAGGGCATGAGGAAGGTGGTGAGGATGACGAAGGGCAGCGAGATGCCGTCGACACCCATGCGGTAGCTGATCGCGCCACCAACGGTGCCGCCGAGCCAGTTCGCGGTCTCCACGAACTGGAAGTTCGTGTTGGAGGGATCGAAGGCAAAGAGCGGGAACAGCGAGACAATGAAGGTCGCCGCGGTGGTCCACAGTGCGATGATACGGGAGTTGCGCTTGATGCCTTCGGGATCGCCCCGAAGGATCAGCATGAGCACGACACCGACCATCGGCAGGAACGTCGTAACCGAGAGAACCGGCCAGGAGAAAGTGGACGACATCAGTGCGTGCCTCCGAGCATGGACCAGGTGAACAAGGCCGCAATGCCGATCAGCATGGCGAAGGCATAATGATAGAGATAGCCCGACTGTAGCTTGACCACCCCGCGGGTGACGTCGACCACGCGGGCCGAGACGCCATCGGGGCCGAGGCCGTCGATGGTGGCGCCGTCGCCCTTCTTCCACAGGAAGCGGCCGAGCCACTTGGCCGGGCGGGTGAAGGCCCAGTCATAGATCTCGTCGAAGTACCACTTGTTGAGCAGGAACTGGTAGAGTACTGGATTGCGCTCGGCGAGGCTGACCGGCACCGACGGGTTGACGCGATACATGTACCAGGCCGTGACCCAGCCGATCGCCATCATCGTGAACGGCGCCAGATGCACGAACCACGGCACATGTTCCATGCCCTCGATGACCTTGGTGCCATCGCCCAGCGAGAGAGCCTCGCGCCAGAAGCCTTCCAGGCCTTCGGTTGTCGCGAAGGAGTAGTGGAAGATCATGCCGGCGAAGGTCGCGCCGAAGGCCAGTACCGCCAATGGGATCATCATCGGCATCGGCGATTCATGGGCGTGATCATAGACATGATGATCCGCGCGGGTATCGCCGTGGAAGGTCATGTAGATCAGGCGCCAGGAATAGAAGGAAGTCATCAGCGCGGCGATCACCGTCATGCAGAAGGCATAGAGCGGCACCAGGCCACCGCTCTCCGCATAGGCGGAATAGGCGGATTCGATGATGGCGTCCTTGGAGTTGAACCCGGCGAAGCCGATCTGCGTGAAAGGAATGCCGACGCCCGTGAGGGCCAGCGTGCCGATGATCATCGCCCAATAGGTGAGCGGGATCTTGGCCTTCAGGCCGCCCATCTTCCGCATGTCCTGCTCATGGTGCATGGCGGTGATGACCGAGCCAGCACCGAGGAACAGCAGAGCCTTGAAGAAGGCGTGCGTGAAGAGGTGGAAGACACCGACATTGTAGGCGCCGACGCCAAGCGCGACGAACATGTAGCCGAGCTGCGAGCAGGTCGAGTAGGCGACGACACGCTTGATGTCGTTCTGGACGAGGCCGACCGTGGCGGCGAAGAAGGCCGTGGTGGCACCGATGAAGGTAACGAAGGTCAGAGCTTCCGGCGCATGCTGGAACAGCGGCGACAGGCGGGCGACCATCACGATGCCGGCGGTGACCATGGTGGCCGCATGGATGAGGGCGGAGACTGGAGTCGGCCCTTCCATGGCATCCGGCAGCCAGGTGTGCAGCAGGAACTGCGCCGACTTGCCCATCGCGCCCATGAAGAGCAGGAAGCAGGCGACTTCCAGCGCCGGCCAGTCATGGCCCAGGAAGTGGATGTTGGTCGAGGCCTTGGCGGCGGCATCGTGGAAGATGCCTTCGAAACCGACCTGACCGAAGATCGCGAACACCGCGAAAATGCCGAGCGAGAAGCCAAAATCACCGACGCGGTTGACCACGAACGCCTTGATGGCGGCGGCGTTGGCGGAGGGCTTCTTGAACCAGAAGCCGATCAGCAGATAAGACGCCAGGCCCACGCCCTCCCAGCCGAAGAACATCTGCACCAGATTGTCGGCGGTCACCAGCATGAGCATGGCGAAGGTGAACAGCGACAAATAAGCGAAGAAGCGCGGCCGATAGGGATCATCTGCCATATAGGAGACGGAGTAGAGGTGGACGAGTGAAGACACAGTCGTCACCACCACCAGCATCACCGCCGTCAGCGTATCGATGCGCAGGGCCCAGTCGACCTGCAGCTTGCCGACATGGATCCAGTCGAGCACGGGCACGAGAGTGGTATTGCCGGCGAAGCCGACGCTGAAGAAGGCAATCCAGGAGAGCAGGCAGCAGACGAAGAGCAGGCCCGTGGTCAGATATTCGGCGAAGCGGATCTTGCCGTCCGAATGGGGAGAGGCCTCGACGGCATGATCGTCATAGCCATGGCTATCGTCGCCATGGGCCTCGGCCATGTGTGTATCGGCCGAGTGGGCATCATGACCGTGATCATCGTGACCATGGGCGGAGGTCTCGGCAGCATCCGGCGGCGACATCCGCCAGGTCAGCATGTTGGCAATGCCGGCGATCAGGAAGCCGAGGAGCGGCAGGAAGACAATTGCGTTATACACGCCCTCAGCCCTTCATCACGTTGATATCTTCGACGGCGATCGAGCCGCGGTTGCGGTAGAACGCCACGAGAATAGCCAGACCGATCGCAGCCTCCGCGGCCGCCACAGTGAGGATCAGCAGGGTGAACACCTGACCCGTAATGTCATGCAGCGCGGCGGAGAAGGCGACCATATTGATATTGACCGACAGGAGAATGAGCTCCACCGACATCAGGATGACGATGACATTCTTGCGGTTGATGAAAATGCCCAGCACGCCGATGGTGAAGAGGACGGCGGCGACGGCAAGAAAATTGGAAAGATCGACGGCCATTGTCAGATCCCCTGCCCTGGCTGAACCTTGATGACCTCAACCGACTGCGCCTTCGTACGCGCCGATTGCAGAGCCGGATTTTGGCGTTTGATGCCTTCCTTGTGGCGCAGGGTCAGCACGATGGCGCCAATCATGGCGACCAGCAGGACCAGGCCCGCGCCTTCGAAGAAGTAGGCGTACTGCGTATAGAGAACGTGGCCGAGCGCCTCGGTGTTGGTGACGGAGGTATCGATCTGCGTGTTTGGATTGGGCACGACGCCGGGCGAGATCACCCAGCCGATCACCACCATCAGGAGCTCGATCAACACGATCAGGCCGACGAGGAAGCCGATCGGCAGATATTGCAGGAAGCCCTGGCGCAGCTCAGTGAAGTCGACGTCGAGCATCATCACGACGAAGAGGAAGAGCACGGCCACCGCGCCGACATAGACGACGATCAGCATCAGCGCCAGGAACTCCGCCCCGGCCAGCATGAACAGGCCAGCCGCGTTGACAAAGGCCAGGATCAGATAGAGCACCGAATGCACAGGGTTGCGGGCCAGGATGACCATCAAGGCCGATGCCACGCAAACAAAGGCGAACAGGTAAAAGAAGGCTGTCGCCACATTCATGTTCAAACCCCTCTCCGGCTCGTTTCCGCGCCGTCTACATCGTACTGCGCTCCAGGCGGTGCCGGAGCCTTGTTATTCTCGGCCCCTTAGGGGCAGGCAGAAGTCCCTAACGGTAAGGCGCGTCCTTGGCGATGTTCTTGGCGATTTCCCGCTCCCAGCGGTCGCCATTCGAAAGCAGCCGGTCCTTGTCGTAGAAGAGCTCCTCGCGTGTCTCCACCGCGAACTCGAAATTCGGGCCTTCCACGATGGCATCCACCGGGCAGGCCTCCTGGCAGAAGCCGCAATAGATGCACTTCACCATGTCGATGTCGTAGCGCGTGGTGCGGCGGGTGCCGTCATTTCCGCGCGGACCGGCTTCGATGGTGATGGCCTGGGCGGGGCAGATGGCTTCGCACAGCTTGCAGGCGATGCAGCGCTCTTCGCCATTGGGATAGCGTCGCAGCGCATGCTCGCCACGGAAGCGCGGCGACAACCGGCCCTTTTCAAAGGGATAGTTGAGCGTCGCCTTCGGCTTGAAGAAATAGCGCATCGACAGGAAGAAGGCCGAGACGAATTCCTTGAGGAACAGCGACTTCGCCGCCTGGTCGAGACCAACCTTGGGGCGTGGTGCGCCGGAGAGATCAGTTGAACTCATGGTGCCCACCCTGTGAATTGCAGGACGCCAGCGACGATCACCACCATGGCGATCGACAGCGGCAAGAAGATCTTCCAGCCAAGACGCATCAGCTGGTCATAGCGGTAGCGCGGCACGAAGGCCTTCACCATCGCGAACATGAAGAAGACGAAGCTCACCTTCAGGAGGAACCAGATGACGCCGAAAATGCCCCAGGACGGCAGGAAGGAAAGCGGCGCCGACCAGCCACCCATGAACAGGATGGTGGTCAGGGCGCACATGGTCATGATCGCCACATATTCGCCGAGCATGAACAAGAGGTACGGCGTCGAGGCATATTCGACCATGAAGCCGGCAACGAGTTCGGATTCAGCTTCGGCCAGGTCGAAGGGCGGCCTGTTCGTCTCGGCGAGCGCAGAGATGAAGAAGATGATGAACATCGGGAAAAGCGGCAGCCAGTACCAGTTCAGGAATGTCAGCCAGGGCAGGCCGATCAGGCTGGCGAGGCCGCGCGTCTGCTGGGCATCGACGATGGCGGTGAGGTTCAGCGATCCCGCGCAGAGCAGCACCGTGATGATGACGAAGCCGATCGAGACTTCATAGGACACCATCTGGGCCGCGGCGCGCAGGGCCGAGAGGAAGGGATATTTCGAGTTCGACGCCCAGCCGGCCATAATGGTGCCGTAGACACCGAGCGAGGAGATCGCAAACACGTAGAGGATGCCGACATTGATGTCGGCAATCATAACGCCTGAGGTGATCGGCAGCACCGCCCACGCCGACAGAGCGAGCACGCAGGTGACGAAGGGCGCCAGGAGGAAGACGCCCTTGTTGGCCCCCGCCGGGATCACCGGCTCCTTCAGCACGAATTTCAGAAGGTCGGCGAAGGATTGCAAAAGGCCGAAGGGGCCGACCACATTGGGTCCGCGGCGAAGCTGCACCGCCGCCCAGATCTTGCGATCCGCCAGAAGGTAATAGGCGATAAAGATCAGGAGACAGACCAGCAGCACCACGCTGTAGATCAGCGGCAGGATGACAGTGACGAGGAAGCTGTAAAAGGTCATCTTTCGCCCGCCCTTATTCCGCAGCCAGTGGCAGCGCACCCGAGGCGAGCTGCGAACACTGCGCCATCACCGCCGATGCGCGTGCAATGGGATTGGTCAGATAGAAGTCGCCGATGGAAGCCGCGAAGGCAGCCTTGTCCGGCGTGCCACCCAGATCGGCCAGCCTGGCGACTGCAGCTGGATCGCCGGCCACGACATGGTCGACCGAGCCGAACTGCGGGAAAGCCGCTGTGAGCGTCTTGCGCAGCGCAGCCAGCGAGTCGTAGCCGAGCCTGGCGCCGAGCGCCTCGGAGAGCGCCCGCAGGATGGCCCAATCCTCGCGCGCTTCGCCGGGCGGGAAAGCTGCGCGGTTGGCGAGCTGCACACGGCCCTCGGTGTTGACATAGAGGCCGGAACGCTCCGGATAGGCTGCGGCCGGCAGAATGACGTCGGCGCGATGGGCGCCGCGGTCGCCATGGCTGCCCTGGTAGACCACGAAGGCGCCCGGCTCGACGGGGATCTCGTCGGCGCCCAGCAGGAAGAGCACGTCGAGCGCGCCGGCCTTGGCCATGCCGGCGGCATCGAGACCACCTTCGCCAGGCACGAAGCCGATGTCGAGAGCGCCGACTCGTGAGGCAGCATTGTGCAGCACGCCGAAGCCGTTCCAGCCATCCTTGACCACGCCGAGTGCACCGGCGGCCTTGGCGGCCAGGGACAGCAGCGCCGCGCCATCGGCCCGGGCATAAGCCCCGGCGCCGACGATGATGATCGGCTTGGCGGCACCCTTCAGGATTTCGGCGAAGGGACCGTTGCCGGCCGCTAGATCAGCCAAGGTGTCCGCACCGGCTCCGAGATAGTCGTAGGTGTAGGTCAGATCCGCCTGTTCGCCGATCATCGCGACCTTGGCGCCACGCAGCCAGCGCTTGCGGATGCGGGCGTTGAGCACGGCCGCTTCTCGGCGCGGATTGGTGCCGACCAGCAGAATGGCATCCGCCTCATCGATCCCAGCGATGGTGGGGTTGAAGATATAGCTGGCCCGGCCAAGCGAAGGATCGATCTTGGCGCCGTCCTGGCGCGCGTCGAGATTCTTCGAGCCAAGCTTGGTGACCAGGTCCTTGAGAGCATAGAGCTCTTCCACCGCGGCAAGGTCGCCGGCGATGGCGCCGATGCGCTCGGGCCTGGCGGCCTTCACCTTGGCGGCGATGGCGCCGAACGCTTCCTGCCAGGTCACGGCCTTGAGGCGACCATCCACGCGAAGATAGGGCTTGTCGAGGCGCTGAGTGCGCAGGCCATCCCAGATGAAGCGAGCCTTGTCGGAGATCCACTCCTCGTTCACCAGCTCATTGGTGCGCGGCATGATGCGCATCACCTCGCGGCCACGGGCGTCGATGCGGATAGCCGAGCCAACCGCGTCCATCACGTCGACGGACTCGGTTTTCGACAATTCCCAGGGGCGAGCATGGAACTCATAGGGCTTGGAGGTCAGCGCGCCGACCGGGCAAAGGTCGAGCACGTTACCCTGCAGCTCGGAGGTCATCGCCTTTTCGAGATAGGTGGTGATCTCCATGTCCTCGCCGCGACCGATGGCGCCCAGCTCGGAAACGCCGGCCACCTCGGTGGTGAAACGGACGCAGCGTGTACAATGGATGCAACGGTTCATCACCGTCTTGACCAGCGGGCCGATATATTTGTCCTCGACGGCCCGCTTGTTCTCGGCATAGCGATTCTTGTCGACCCCGTAGGCCATGGCCTGGTCCTGCAGGTCGCATTCGCCACCTTGGTCGCAGATCGGGCAATCCAGTGGGTGATTGATGAGCAGGAATTCCATCACCCCTTCGCGGGCCTTCTTGACCATCGGGCTCTTGGTGAGCACCACCGGCGGCTCGCCATTGGGACCGGGACGCAGGTCACGCACGGCCATCGCGCAGGAGGCCGTGGGCTTGGGCGGGCCGCCCTTCACCTCGACCAGGCACATGCGGCAGTTGCCGGCAATAGACAGGCGCTCGTGGAAGCAGAAACGCGGGATTTCAGCCCCCGCAACCTCGCAAGCCTGGAGGAGCGTATACTCCGCCGGGACCTCGATTTCCTGTCCGTCGACGATCAACTTGGCCATGGATAACCTTGACGATCAGGCCCGGACTGCAGGACGCAGTCCAGACTCTTTCCAAACTCGACTTCGCAAAATTCCGCGCCGCGATCAACTGCTGCGATGCGAAAAAGACGCGCTGTGAACGGCCGGGGGCAACAGGTCGTCCCCGGCGAAATTGTCAGGCGCAACGGGCCTCCCGCCACAGCTGTGCGGCGGGGACCTGTGCCCAATCGAAGGCGAAATCACTGGGCCCATGCTCGACGAGATGGGCCAGCCGCTCCGCCGCTTCCTTCAGATCCGGCCGATGTCCCTCCTCCACCCACCACATCACGAAATGCGGGGCGGCAGGCTTCTCGAACCAGGCTTCGCGCTTGCGATAGAAGCCGGTATGGACGGTCTGAAAGACGAATTTTTCCAGCGACTCCACATTCTCCCACACGGAGAGATTGCTGATCACCATGGGATCGTCATTGATCCGGAACGAGGTGGCATTGTCGCTCCCCTCATCCTTGAGGCGCCAGACAAAGCCAGACATGCGCTCGGCCAGGCCATTCACACGCGCCAAATTCTCGAAGAACTCGGCCGCGCGGAGATCGCCCTCGGTGAAACGCAACTTGGCTATGTTCAGCTCCGCCAGATGCATCATCTCACTCCGCGGCCTGCAGGACCGGGTCCGAATGCGGGTTGGCGGCATACTGGTCGATCTTGGCTTCGATCTCATGACGGAAATGCGTGATGAGGCCCTGGATCGGCCAGGCTGCGGCATCGCCCAGGGCGCAGATGGTATGGCCCTCAACCTGCTTGGTGACGTCGAGCAGCATGTCGATCTCGCGCTTTTGGGCACGACCTTCTGCCATGCGGGTGAGCACGCGCCACATCCAGCCGGTGCCTTCGCGGCAGGGCGTGCACTGGCCGCAGCTCTCATGCTTGTAGAAATAGGCCAGGCGGGCAATCGTGGCGACCACGTCCGTCGACTTGTCCATCACGATGACGGCCGCGGTGCCGAGACCCGAGCGCAGCTTGGAGAGCGAGTCGAAGTCGAGCGGCGTGTCGATGATCTGCTCGGCCGGCACCATGCGCACCGAAGATCCGCCGGGAATGACAGCCTTCAGATTGTCCCAGCCGCCACGGATGCCGCCACAATGGCGGTCGATCAGTTCGCGAAAGGTGATTCCCATCGCCTCTTCGACGTTGCAGGGCTTATTCACATGGCCCGAGATGCAGAAGAGCTTGGTGCCGACGTTGTTCGGATTGCCGATACCGGCGAACCAGCCCGCGCCACGACGAAGGATGGTGGGAGCCACGGCGATCGACTCGACATTGTTGACCGTGGTGGGGCAGCCGTAGAGGCCCATATTCGCCGGGAAGGGCGGCTTCATGCGCGGCATGCCCTTCTTGCCCTCGAGGCTTTCGAGCAGGGCCGTCTCTTCGCCACAGATATAGGCGCCGGCGCCGTGATGCACGTAGAGATCGAAATCCCAGCCATGCTTGTTGTTCTTGCCGATCAGGCCGGCCGCATAGGCCTCGTCGACGGCGCGCTGCAGGGCCTCCCGCTCGCGAATATATTCGCCGCGGATATAGATGTAGCAGGCATGGGCGTTCATGGCGAAGGAGGCAATCAGGCAGCCCTCGACCAGGGTGTGCGGATCATGCCGCATGATCTCGCGGTCCTTGCAGGTGCCCGGCTCGGACTCGTCGGCGTTGACGACGAGATAGCTCGGCCGCCCGTCCGACTTCTTTGGCATGAAGGACCATTTCAGGCCCGTCGGGAAACCCGCACCCCCGCGCCCGCGCAGTCCGGACGCCTTCATCTCGTTGATGATCCAGTCCTGGCCCATCTCCATGATCAGCTTGGTGCCATCCCACGAGCCACGCTTGTAGGCGGCCTCGAGCCCGGGCGACTGGAGCCCGTAGAGATTGGTGAAGATGCGGTCGCGATCAGCAAGCATGGCGAACCTGTCAGTAAGGAAACTTTGTAACGCTATCGGGATGGGATGATGGCTTCAGGCCGCCCTCCCCGCCCATTCTCAGTCCGGCTTGTCGCCGGCCGAGCGTTCGGGACGCCAGCCGGTTGCAAGTTTCTTGGCCTGTTCCACCCATCCGTCCCGGACGGCCCTTCCCTTGAAGGCACCGAGATTCTGGTCGACCCAGGCGAGATTGTCAGAATTCCAGACGGCGATCTGGTCGAAATGGTAGACGCCCATGTTGTGCAGGACTTCCTCCAGCTTCGGGCCGACGCCGTAGATCAGCTTGAGATCGTCGGGGCCACCTTCGCGGGCCGCCGTCAGGAAGACCGGCTTGTACTCGTCGGATACCGGCGCGGAGGCGACAGGCGCCGGAGCCGGTGCAAGCGGCGCGGGAGCAGCAGGAGCGGCTGCTGCTGGAGCGGCAGGTGCAGGCGTTGCGGCCGGCGCCGGAGCAGCAGGCGCGGGCGCGGGATTGGCGGCCGCGGCGGCCTTCGCCGCGTCGGCAGCTTCCTTCTTGGCCTTTTCTTCCTCGAAGCGCTTCTTCCAGGAACCGATGACCGAGCCGTCATACAGCGAGGGATCGGTCAGCGTCTGGGCGCCGCCTTCAGGCTCGGATGAGAAGCGACCATTCTGCGGGCCGGGCTTGACTTCCTTGCCGGCGGCAAGGTCGTCCATGATCTTGTTGAGGATCTCGGGGGTGAGGTCTTCGTAGAAATCGGCGTTGATCTGCACCATCGGCGCGTTGCAGCAGGCGCCCAGGCACTCGACCTCGAGCCAGGAGAAATTGCCGTCCTCGGTGACGTGGTGCTGTGGACCAATGCGCTTACGCATCACATCCTTGAGGCCCTCGGCGCCGCATAGCTGACAGGGCGTGGTACCGCAGAGCTGGATGAAGAATTTGCCGACCGGCTCGAGCGCAAACATCGTGTAGAAGGTCGCGATCTCGAGCACTCGGATCTTTGCCATGCCGAGACGGGCTGCGATCACCTCGATCGCCGCCTGCGAGACCCAGCCGCCAGCCTGCTCCTGCGCCTTCCACAACAACGGGATCACGGCCGAAGCCTGGCGCCCGGGCGGATATTTGGCGATCTGCTGGTCGATCCAGGCCTCGTTTTCGGCCGTGAAGGCGAAGCTTGCCGGCTGGAGTTCCTGGGGCGCGAGCCTGCGAACGGACATGCGCTCAATCCTCTTTCCTGTCCTGCGACCGAGAGCCTCGGCCGCGACATACACATCAAATCAACGATCGACTTCGCCGAACACGATATCGAGCGAACCGAGAATGGCCGAAACGTCCGCCAGCATGTAACCGCGGCAGAGCCAGTCCATCGACTGGAGATGGGCGAAGCCCGGCGCACGGATCTTGCAACGATAGGGCTTGTTGCCGCCATCGGAGACGAGATAGACGCCGAATTCGCCCTTCGGTGCCTCGACTGCCGCATAAACCTCGCCCTCGGGCACGTGATAGCCTTCGGTGTAAAGCTTAAAGTGATGGATGAGCGCTTCCATCGAACGCTTCATCTCGCCACGCTTGGGCGCCACGACCTTGTTGTCCGGGGTCGAGACCAGCCCCGAGGCCGCCCGCAGCAGGGCGCAGCACTGCTTCATGATGCGCGCCGACTGGCGCATCTCTTCCATGCGGATGTTGTAGCGGTCGAAATTGTCGCCGTTCTTGCCGATCGGAATGTCGAAATCGAGCTCGGCATAGCATTCATAAGGCTGCGACTTGCGCAGGTCCCAGGCGGCGCCCGAACCGCGGACCATCACGCCCGAATACCCCCAGGCCCAGGCATCCTCGAGCGAGACGGTGCCGATATCGACATTGCGCTGCTTGAAGATGCGGTTGTCGGTGAGGAGGCCCTCGAGGTCGTCGCAGACCTTCAGGAAGGGATCGCAGAAGGCCTCGATGTCGTCGATCAGTTCGGGCGGCAGGTCCTGGTGGACGCCGCCGGTGCGGAAAAAGGCGGCATGCATGCGGCTGCCGGAGGCACGCTCATAGAAGATCATGAGCTTTTCGCGCTCCTCGAAGCCCCAGAGCGGCGGCGTCAGGGCGCCGCAATCCATGGCTTGCGTGGTCACGTTGAGGAGATGGGAAAGGATGCGGCCGATTTCCGAGTAGAGCACCCGAATGAGCTGGCCACGCCTGGGAACTTCCATGCCCAGGAGGCGCTCGATCGCCAGGCAATAGGCATGCTCCTGGTTCATCGGCGCGACGTAGTCGAGCCGATCGAAATAAGGAATCGCCTGCATGTAGGTCTTGGCTTCGATCAGCTTCTCGGTGCCTCGGTGCAGCAGGCCGATATGCGGATCGACGCGCTCGACGATTTCGCCGTCCAGCTCCATGACAAGGCGCAACACACCGTGGGCGGCCGGATGCTGGGGCCCGAAATTGATCGCGAAATTACGCAGGTGTGGTTGATCGTTCATCTCGTTCCCAAACTTTCCGATCTGGCCAATCTTCTCGGTGGCAAGTCGCGCAATCGATGTCCTTGCAATCAGCCGGCTTTCGCCTTCTCGTCACCGGGCAGCACGTAGTCCGTGCCCTCCCAGGGGGAGAGGAAGTCGAAGTTGCGGAATTCCTGGTTGAGGCGCACCGGCTCGTAGACGACGCGCTTGGCCTCGTCGTCCCAGCGCACCTCGACGAAGCCGGTCATCGGGAAGTCCTTGCGCAGCGGGTGTCCGTCGAAACCGTAGTCGGTCAGCAGGCGGCGCAGGTCCGGATGGCCGGTGAAGAGAATGCCGTACAGATCATAGGCCTCGCGCTCGAACCACAGCACGCCGGGGAAGATATCCACGGCAGAGGGAACGGGCGTCGCCTCGTCCGTCTCGACCTTGACGCGAATGCGAACGTTCTTCGTCGGCGACAGCAGGTGGTAGACGACATCGAAACGCTTCTCGCGGGCCGGATAGTCGGCGCCGCAGACATCAATGATCGACACGAAACGCGAACCGGCATCGTCGCGAAGATGCTTGAGCACAGCGAGGATGTTCTCAGGGTCGGTGCTGACGGTCAGTTCGCCATAGGCATGGACCACCCCGATGACGGCCTGAGGAAAAGCCGTCTGGAGTGCTTCGCCGATCGATTGCAGAACTTCGGTATTTGCCATTTGAAACTTACCCCGGTTCAGCCCTGCTCAACGCTCGATAGTGCCGGTGCGGCGGATCTTCTTCTGCAGCAGCAACACGCCGTACAGCAGAGCCTCGGCCGTCGGCGGGCAGCCGGGAACGTAGATGTCGACAGGCACGATGCGATCACAGCCACGCACCACGGCGTAGGAATAGTGGTAATAGCCGCCGCCATTGGCGCAGGAACCCATGGAAATGACGTAACGGGGCTCTGGCATCTGGTCGTAGACCTTACGCAGGGCCGGCGCCATCTTGTTGGTCAGCGTGCCAGCGACGATCATCACGTCCGACTGGCGCGGCGAGGCACGCGGGGCGAAGCCGAAGCGCTCCACGTCATAGCGCGGCATCGAGACCTGCATCATCTCGACGGCGCAGCAGGCGAGACCGAATGTCATCCACATCAGCGAGCCGGTACGGGCCCAGTTGATGAGGTTGTCCGCCGTGGTCACGAGGAAGCCGCGGTCGGCCAGCTCGGCATTGATGTCAACGAAGAAGGGATCGGTGGAACCGACCGGCTTGCCGGTGTTCGGATCGATGATCCCCTTGGGCGCCGGCGCAACCAGCGTGCCGCCGGCAGAATCGAGGTTCAATCCCATTCGAGTGCGCCCTTCTTCCATACATAGACATAGCCGAGCACCAGTTCGGCCAGGAAAACCATCATCGAGATGAAGCCAACCGCCCCAAGATGCTTGAACGTGATTGCCCAGGGAAACAGGAAGGCCACTTCCAGGTCGAAGACGACGAACAGGATCGACAGCAGGTAGAAGCGCACGTCGAACTTCATACGGGCGTCGTCGAAGGCATTGAAGCCGCACTCATAGGCCGAGAGTTTTTCCGGGTCCGGGCGCTGGAACGCCACGATGAAGGGCGCCACCAGAAGCGCCAGACCGATCACGGCCGAGACCCCGATAAAGATGATGAGCGGCAGATAGCCGGCGAGAAGATTGTCCATCAGCACGAACCCTGGCTGTGGCTGGCCGAAAGCGCCTGAAACGCTGGCCGCCACGGTTTGGACGATACGGGCATGAGGTCGCTTTGGTAGCGGCGTTCACGCCAGCCATCCTGCCATAGCGCTTTGGAAATATTCCCTCGCGCCGAACCAAGGACGGCCTGCAGCGAGCCTTAAACCACGGCTATGGGAGGCGCAAGCTTGGAAGCGTTCCAGCCAGGAGATTCCTACCGCAATGCGGCAAACAAAATGGCAATTCTGTCATGAGGATGACGCATACCCACTTTTGCGTGAAAAGCCTGGATGCATGCACCGTATTGTACTCTCCTGGCACCCGGCGATCCAGAAAAGCAAAAGCCAGCCCGAAGGCTGGCTTTTTGGTCACTAATGGCGAGAGAGACGGGACTTGAACCCGCGACCTTCGGCGTGACAGGCCGACGCTCTAACCAACTGAGCTACTCCCCCGTCCCGTCAGCGGCGGCGAACCGCGCTGGCGTGGCGCGGTGTTTATGTGCCGGCTTGCATAGTGTCAAGCCGAATTCGCCCCTCACCCCAAATTCATTTTGCGATTGTTGCGAGACGAAAACGCGTGATGTCCTGCGGTGTCAGGATCCGGATGCCACCGCCGCCATATTGCTCGGCAAGATCGATCAGAGCCGGGCTCACTCCCATGCGCTGGGAATAGGCGCGGAGCAATTGCGTGACCTGTGGAAAGCGCTGCGTACTGCGCAACACGGAGAGCGGATCGCTACCCGTGCTGTTGGGCAGGAACTCGCGGTGGACCCCGACGTGCGAGTCCGCCGTTACGAAGCGCTTGCTGCCGCCCATCAGCGTGTAGACGCAGGCCGACATGCAGGAGCCGTTCACCGCGATGCTCTGCCCATTCAACGAGACCACGCGGCCAACGAAGACGCTGGTTCTCAGCTTGCGCAGCACGAGGCCCAGTTTCAGGCTCTCGATGAGATGCCCGCCAGGCGAATCGATGATGAGCACGTTGCTGGCGCGCTGGCCCGCCGCCTGCTGCACGAAAGCGATGAGGCGTTGGGTGGTTCCAGACGTGATCTCGCCGGTGGCAACCATCACGCTTGGACAGCGGCCCTTGCACTTGCCCAGCGCCAGGTCGGCGGTGCGGAAATCCATGGCCGAAGCGGGCTTGGCGAGAAACGAAAAGCCGCACAGCAAACCCACGGCAAGCGCAATCAGGCCGGTTGCGCGCAAAGCAGAAGACAGCATGATTTTCCTTGAAACATTTTCCAGAAGCCTGGGCGCTTTCAGCCAAATAATGCGTTGAAACAGGAGGCGGAGCCAAATTGCGATTGAGGGCGCCCGCGACCCCCTCGCGAAAGCTGCCAGAGTCGTGGCATCTCCCATGCCAGATTCCCGCGATGGGACTGCACCCTACTCCAGATTGGCGACGGGAGCACGGGCGACGCCGGCGGTCTCCAGCGCCCAGGCGGCGCGCAATGCAAGATCCTCGCGCCAGGCTGGCGCGATCACCTGCACGCCGATGGGCAGCTTCTGGTTTTCGCTCCAGAGCGGAACGGTGACAACGGGTAGGCCAATGAAGGAGATCGGCTGGGTGTATAGTCCCAGATTGGCGCGCACCGGCAAGGTGCTGCCGCCGACCTCCATGGTTGCCTGGCCGATCTTCGGAGCGCGACAAGGCGTCGCCGGCGCCAGGATGATATCGATTCGCTCGAAGATGCGATGCATCTCGCCTTTGAACCACTGGCGGAACTTATGCGCCTGAGCCACCCAGGTTGCGGGCACCATATTGCCTGCGATCAGGCGATCCCGCACGGCGGGGTCAAAGTCCTGCGCGCGGGTCATCAGCCGCTCGCGATGCAGGGCGCCGCCCTCCGTCGTGGTGATCAGGAAGGCCGCAGCGCGCGCCACGGCGGCCTGCGGTACGGTAACGACCTCGGTAGCGTCGAGCGCCTTGGCGCAGCGCCGCACCGCCTCGAAAGCCTCAATATTGCCCGACTGGGCGAAGTAGCCGTCGGCGACGGCGATGCGTAGCCCCTCGACACCGCGGCCGAGTTCGAACAGGGCCGGCTGCGCGGGGCGCTCCGTGCAGGCGGGATCGTCGGGATCGGGCCCCTGCATCACGTCATAGGCGAGTGCGAGATCGCGGGTGGAACGGGCCAGCGGGCCTGTGTGATCGAGGCTGGCGACGAAGGGAAAAGTCCGGGCCCGGCTCAGCCGACCGAAGGTGGGCTTCAAGCCGAACAGGCCACAGAGCGACGCCGGCACCCGGATCGAGCCATTGGTGTCTGTGCCGAGCGACAGAGGCACGAATCCTGCCGCCACGGCGCTCGCCGAGCCGCTCGAGGAACCACCGGCCATATGGTCTGTCGCATGCGGATTGCGCGAGGGGCCATCGTGGAAATTCTCGCCCGTAAAATCATAGGCATATTCGCCCATGTTGAGGGCGCCGATGCAGATCGCGCCCTGCCCTTCCAGGCGCTCGATCAGTGTGGCATCGCGCCTGGCAGGCTGGTTGACGCGGTTGATCTTGGAGCCCGCGAGCGTGATCACCCCGGCAACGTCGTAAAGGTTCTTGGCAGCGAAGGGCACTCCGGCAAGCGCTCCCACGGGCTTGCCGGCGGCGTGCCTGACATCGATGGCATCGGCCTTGGCCAGCGCCCGTTCCGCCACGATGGCCGTGAAGGCTCCGATCCTGTCGTCGAACTTCTCGATGCGAGCCAGCGCATGTTCCACCATCGCCCGCGCGGTAAAGCGCCCGCTACGCACGCTCGTGGAGATTTCGAGAATGCCCAGGCTTGGCGAGCAACCGGCGTCGAGAAGGCCCGTCATGCTTCAAAGACCGGAGCTGACTGGTCGGCATCGTCCATATGAAAGGCAAGTACCGCCTCCGCGAACTCGGCCGTAATCTTCAGGTTGGTGGCGATGCCCTCGCGATAGTCGGGGGAGATCGGAATGCCGATCATCGGCCCCACGGCATCGATCACAGCCAGTGCATCGAAGTCCGGTTTGTCGCCCATCGCCTCGCCCTCGTGAGGATTCCGACAGGAAATGTCACCTCTTCCCCGCTCGATGACAAGCCCAATATGGAAGGGTCACTCCAGATCGCGCATTCGCCGCCGCTCCATGTGCTTGGCCAGTCGAAGGAAGCGGAAATAGGCGTAATTCGTCGCGGTGGCAATGCCATACAGACCGCGCACGAAATGGCGCCGGCCGATATAGGCCTTCAGGAAATTGAGCGGAAATTCGGTGAGGATGCGCCAGGTATTGAGCGTCTTGCCGCGTAAATCGAGATCCTCGGCCTGCTGCTCGGTATAAGAGTTCAACTTGGCGATCTCGTCGCCGAGGGAGCGCACGGAGAAGTGGTGGATCTTGCCCTTGAGTCGCTCGATTCGCGGGCTCACATTGAAATGCACCCGGTCATGCACGGTCGAATCGACATAGCGCCCGCGGTCGAGGCGATAGAGCCGAACAGGCGAAAGCGTATGGCCCCAGGGATGGGGCTCGCGCTCGCCAGGAAAGATCTCGGCGATCGTGGTCTCATAACCGTCGGCAGCAGGACCGCTACCCTCGAACAGGGCCCGGATCGAAGCAGCCAGGCGGGGCGAGACGACCTCATCTGCGTCGACGTTCAGGATCCAGTTGTGCCGGCACTGATCCTCAGCAAAACGCTTCTGCGGCCCGTAGCCCGGCCAGGAATTGTGGATCACCCGCCCCCCGAGCCTCGACGCGATCTCCTGGGTGCCATCCGTCGAGCCCGAATCGATCACGACCAGATCGTCGGTCAACTCGCGGACAGCCTCGATCGTCGGGCCGATCCTGTCGGCCTCGTTGAAGGCGATGATGAAGACGGAGAGGGGCAGCGGGCTGGATGGCACGGGCGTGGGGTTCGGCTTTGACGGGGCGATGAGCGGCTTGGCGATGATCGACATGGCCGTGATCTAATCGAAGCGCTTCAAAAAGGCCAGCCTGTCATCGGCCGCAGCCAACCGGCACCTTCCGAGGCGCCGCCTCTTTCGGATTACGACTTCTGGTCAGGAGCGGCACCTATAGCTTTCCTGTAGTGTGGCGACGTGTCGGGCCGGCTGGAGCACTCCTCGCAACACCGGAAGCAAATCTTCATCCCTAGAACAGACGTAACTTTTGTCGGACAGCGGCTCCCACCGCCTGAACCGCGCCAGGATCTCCGCACATCCCTCGATATCATATGGCCGAAATCGCCATGCGGGGGCGGGAAAGCATCAGTGCGTTTGGAGTGTCGAACCGGCAAGTGCTCGTTCTGCCAAAACAAATCGAGACGAGGATTGGACGATGAACGTACAGATGCAGACGATAGATCCAGACAAGCTGAACGCCTTCATGGGCAAGATGCTCAATGATGTCGGCGCTGCGATGAACGCCTCCTTGCTGCTCATCGGCGACAGGCTGGGTCTCTTCAAGGCGCTCGCCGAAGGTGGCCCGATGACCTCCTCTGAGCTCGCCGGGAAGACCGGGACAGCCGAGCGCTATGTCCGCGAATGGCTTTCAGCCCAGGCAGCATCCGGCTACATCGTCTACGATACGGCCAGCGGCAAATTCTCGATGGAGCCGGAGCAGGCGGCCGTGTTCGCCGACGATGACAGCCCCGTCTTCCTGGGCGCCGTCGGCGATCTCGTGGCGGCGACCATGCGCGACGAGCCTCTCATCTCCGATGCTTTCAAGAGCGGCAAGGGTGTCGGCTGGGACAAGCGTAACAAATGCCTGTTCTGTGGCACGGCGCGCTTCTTTCGCACGAGCTATCGCCACTACCTCGTCCAGGAATGGCTCCCGGCACTGGAGGGCGTCGTGAAGAAGCTGGAGCGCGGTGCCGCCGTCGCCGATGTCGGCTGCGGGCACGGGGTCTCCACCATGATCATGGCGCAGGCCTTCCCGAACTCACGTTTCCACGGTTTCGACTATCATCAAGGTTCGATCGACGATGCCCGCCAGGCGGCACGGGATGCCGGCATGGCCGATCGCGTCAGCTTCGATGTGAGTACGGCAAAGACCGTTCCGGCTGGCGGCTATGACCTCGTCTGCTTCTTCGACTGCCTGCACGACATGGGCGATCCGGTTGGAGCGCTCCGCCATATCCGCAGCACGATGGCGCCCGACGGCACCTGCATGCTCGTGGAGCCTTTCGCCAATGACAGGCTGGAGGACAATCTGAACCCAGTTGGGCGCGTCTATTACGCAGCCTCGACCGTGATCTGTACCCCGGCTTCGCTCGACCAGGAGGTCGGCCTTGCGCTCGGCGCCCAGGCCGGTGAGGCACGCCTGCGCAAGGTCGCGGAAGAAGCCGGCTTCACTCGCTTCCGCCGCGCCGCCGAAACGCCCTTCAACCTGATCCTGGAAGTGAGGTTGTAGGAGGCGCCGGAATCGCGCGACTCTTGCCCGCTCGATTCATCCAAGGTTTGAGCGGCAATCGGCGTGCCGGTCTTCGGACCTGCATGCCCTCGACATAGCGGAAGATGCCGTTCTCGCCACATCGACGGTTGGTCGATGTGGCTGAGAAAATCGGCGCACCAATTGCACCCCTTCTTGCCCGCGCAGCACTTGCAAGAGCAGGCTGGAAGCGCGCGATCCCAGGGAGCGCACCTCAGTCGAGATTGAACTTCGACATTTGGCGATGTTCACCGTGGATCCGGCGCACGGTGCCGTTCAGCGAGCGGTAGATCACGGTTTCCGTGGTGATCACGGGTCCGCGGAACTTCACGCCCTGCAGCAAAGCGCCGTCGGTGACGCCGGTGGCGGCCACGATGACGTCGCCCGAAGCGAGCTCCTCCATGCGGTATTTCTTGGTGGGATCGGTCACGCCCATCTTGAGCGCGCGCTCGCGCTTGGTCTCGGTGTCGAGGATCAGGCGTCCCTGCATCTGGCCGCCGACGCAGCGCAGCGCAGCGGCCGCCAGCACGCCTTCCGGCGCGCCGCCGATACCGAGATAGATGTCGATGCCGGTGTCGAGCGGATTGGTCGTGAAGATCACGCCGGCCACGTCGCCATCGGTGATGACGCGGATGGAGGCGCCTACCTTGCGAATTGCGTCGATGATCGGCGCATGTCGCGGACGGTCGAGCACGAGAGCCGTCAGCTCTCGCGGCTTGACGCCCTTGGCCTTGGCGAGGGAGTGCAGATTGTCCTCGACGCTGGCGTCGAGATCGACCACGCCCTCCGAGTAGCCCGGGCCGACGGCGATCTTGTCCATGTAAACGTCGGGCGCATTCAGGAGCGAGCCGGCACTGGCCATGGCCATCACGGCGATGGAGCCCGGCATGTCCTTGGCGCAGAGCGTCGTGCCTTCCAGGGGGTCCACGGCGATATCGACCTTCGGTCCCAGGCCGTTGCCGACACGCTCGCCGATGAACAGCATCGGCGCCTCGTCGCGTTCGCCTTCGCCGATGACGATGGTGCCGTCGATCGGCATCTTGTTCAGTTCGCGCCGCATGGCATCGACGGCCGCCTTGTCGGCCGCCTTCTCGTCGCCCCGGCCGCGCAGCAGGGCCGAGGCCACCGCGGCGCGCTCGGTCACACGCACCAGTTCGAGGGAGAGGATGCGCTCGATGACATCCTTTGGCTTGACGTGAATAATCTCCGACATCGCTTCCTCCGATTTACTGAGATGGACGAGCTCTATTCGCGCTCGATCCTGATCAATTGTGGGGTTTCTACAATGTAGCCGTCGGACACCATCGCATCGAGGGCGCCGCGAATATCCGCTTCGGTCGTCGCGTAGGTGATCAGCACGACGGGAACGGCGCCGGCCACCTTGCTGGGATCATCGCCCCCGAAGACCCTGCTGCCGCGATGCTTCTGGACAATCGATTCCAGCGAAATGCCGCGCTCGGCCATGCGGGTGGCGATGCCGGCGGCTGCGCCGGGCCGGTCAGCCACAGACAGCCGGACATAATAGCCGCCCTTGTGGGCCTGCATGGCGGCCGGGGCCAGGGATTCGAGATCGCCGCTCTTCCTGCCAAAGGCGGCCAGCACGCGGCCACGCGCAATGTCGGCGATGTCACTGACCACCGCGGAAGCCGTAGCCTCGCCGCCGGCGCCCGGGCCGACCAGCGTCAACTCGGGCACGGCATCGGCATCGATCGCAACCGCGTTGGTGACGCCGTTGACCTGGGCGATCGGCGTCGACTTCGGCACCATGGTCGGATGCACGCGCTGCTCCACTCCGGACTCGGTGCGAGTGGCGACGCCGAGCAGCTTGATGCGGTAGCCAAGTTCGTCCGCAGCGACGAGATCTTCGGTGGTGATGCGCTCGATGCCCTCGACATGGATGGCGTCGGCATTGACCTGCGTACCAAAGGCGAGGCTGGTCAGGATGGCGAGCTTGTGGGCGGTGTCGAAGCCGCCGATATCGAAGGTGGGATCGGCCTCGGCATAGCCCAGGCGCTGCGCCTCCTTCAGGCAGTCGTCGAAGGACAGGCCTTCAGCCTCCATCTTGGTCAGGATGTAGTTGCAGGTGCCGTTCAGGATGCCATAGACGCGGTCGATGTTGTTGCCGATCAGCGCCTCGCGCAGTGTCTTGATGATCGGTACGCCGCCGGCGACCGCCGCCTCGAAATTGAGGGCGACGCCGGCCTTCTCGGCACGGCGGGCGAGATCGACACCATGGCGGGCGAGCAGCGCCTTGTTGGCGGTGACCACGGGCTTGCCGGCGTCGAGTGCCGCCTTCACCGCCTCATGCGCAGCCCCCTCCTCGCCGCCCATCAGTTCGACGAACACATCGACATCGGGATCGCGGGCGAGCTCGACCGGATTGTCGAACCAGCGGTAGCGCTCGAGCGGCAGGCCGCGATCGCGAGCGCGGTTGCGGGCCGATACCGCCGTGACGACGATGCCACGGCCGCAATTGGCGGCCAGCGCATTAGCCCGGCGATCGAGCAAGCGAATGGTCGAGGCGCCGACAGTGCCGAGGCCCGCGATACCGATTTTGAGAGGATCAGCCATAGTCAGTCCGAATATGAAGGTGCGCTCTTGTGCAATGCCGCGACGCCGGGATCAAGTCATCAACGCGCTGATTTCTCGCGATGAACTTTCCAGCACGGCAGGAAAAGAACTTTGCGGGCCGCCAATTCACGCTGGGGCATTGAATGCTTTCTCGTCCGTATCCCGGAGTAGCGATCATTCACCAGAGAGAATTCGCGCCTGGCCGCGAAAGCCTCGTCGCTGAGCTTGCAGCAACCCGCGAGCAGAGGCGCATGGGAAGAGGCGTGTCACGCGCCAAGTCGCGGTAGTGTCCCATGAGGCCGTTTATCCGCTGACGCCGCTTCCGAGCTTGGCGAAGAATGCCAGGCTGCGCATGGTTTCTTCCGGCAAGGCGGAGAAATGGTCGCCGCGCACAGGCGCATACTCGACGGGCAGGCCGGCGGCCCTGGCGCGGCTCAGGGTAAGCTCGGACATGTCCGTCGAGCGCGTTTCCTCCGAGCCGTGCTGGATCAACAGCGGGCATTTGAAACTGGTGGCATAGCAGACGGCCGAGCGCATCTCGAATTCGCGCGGATCGGAGGTATCGAAGCGGATATCCTCCGGAAAGCGCTTGAAGAAGGCATAGGCGCTGGGATTGCCGGAGAAGGACGAGGCTCCGCGAAACAGCTTCGTGCTCAGGGAGGCCAGCAATGTAAGCGTACCGCCGACGCTGTGGCCACTGACGAAGACGCGCGAGGGATCGACATCGGGCTGTGCCGCCAGCACCCTGCCGGCGGCGAGCACGTCGCTTGTCTCGTCGTAGAAGCCGGAGAAAGCGCCCTTCTGGCCATTCTCAGCCCGGAAGGCCGGCACCATCACGATGTAGCCCGCTTTGAGATAGGGCCCGGTCAGATCCCAATGGCCGGTGCCGAGCCCATTGCCGCCATGCAGGAACAGCAGGGCCGGCCGCTTGCCTCCCTTTGCGTCGGGCATCGATCGCCAGGCCTTGAGGTCGAGCGAACCTGAGCGATAGGGCAGCACCTGCGCGCCGTCGGGCGGCTCAGTCAGAGGATCGCCGCCGTCGGGCGCTGGGCCGGCTTTGAGGATATGCGTACGGAAGCTCTGGCGATCGCTCGCGTAATCCCGCGCGATCAGCGGCGGCACGGAAGGAGCGGCCTGCGCCTCCAAAGGCAGGAACGAGGCAGCGGCGCCGGCCAGGAGGGAGCGGCGGTTCAATATCGATTGGGAAGCCATGCGGATGTCTCGACAATGCGGTGCCATTCATACCTGCAAAGATGGCAATTTCTGCATGATCGCTGACAAAAGAGCTGATCCTCCGACACCCCACAAAAGATCGACATCAGGATGATGCCGCGTCTTTGCGCCCGCGAAAGCCGGTGGCCAGCACGTAGATCTCGCTCGACCCCGCTCGGCTGGCCGCCGGTTTGATATGCTTCACCACGGCGAAATCGCGCTTCAGAAGCGTGAGAATGTCGCCCTCGGTGCCGCCCTGGAACACCTTGGCCAGGAAGGCGCCGCCTGGCGAGAGCACCTCGACGGCGAAGTAGGCGGCGGCTTCAACCAAGGCGACGATGCGCAGATGGTCCGTGGCACGATGGCCGACTGTGTTGGCCGCCATGTCGGAGAGAACGAGATCGGCCGGGCCGCCCAGCATCTCCTTCAGGCGCTCGGGCGCGGCATCATCCATGAAGTCCATCTGTACGAAATCGACGCCCGGCAGCGGATCGATCGGCAGGAGGTCGATGGCCACCACCTTGCCCCGGCCATTGATGGAATCGGTGATCTCCGCCGCGAGCTGCGACCAACCGCCCGGCGCGGCGCCGAGGTCGAGCACGCGCTGGCCCGGCTTGAGGAGCCTGGCCTTCTCGTCGATCTCGATCAGCTTATAGATAGCACGCGACCGGCGCCCCTCGCGCTTCGCGCGGGCTACATACGGATCGTTGAGCTGGCGCTCGAGCCAAAGCTGCGAGGAGTGGGTGCGCCCGCGCGCCGTCTTCAGGCGCACGCCTAGCTCGCGAGCGCCGCTGCCCCGCCCCGAGCTGTTCTTGCCGTTACCCGGGCCGCCCTTCCCGCCGCCCTTGCCTGTACCGCCGCTCACGGATGACGACCCGAGCCATTATGCCGCCAGACGTGATCTTCCTGCATCATCTGCACCAGCAGGCCCTCGCGCAGGCCCCGATCGGCCACGCGCAGGCGCTCGCACGGGAAGGCACGACGGATAGCCTCGAATATCGCGCATCCGGCCATCACCAGGTCGGCCCTTTCGGGCCCGATACAGGCATTGGCGACGCGCTGCTCATAGGTCATGTCCAAGAGGTTTTCGAGCACGGTGTCGACCTCACCGCGCGACATCCAGAGTCCATCGACGCGTCGGCGATCATAACGCGGCAATTCGAGATGGATGCCCGCCATTGTGGTCACGGTGCCGGAGGTGCCGAGAAGATGCAGCCTCCCAACCCCGGCACTGATGGCCTGGCGATGCTCGAAGGGCGCCAGCATGGTCGAGACGTCGTCGACCATCTTCTCGAAGCTTTCGCGCGTCACCCGTACGCCGCCATGGCGTTCCGACAGGGTCACCACGCCGACCGGGAGCGAGGTCCAGCCGCGTACCTTGGGCTGGCGCAGGCGATCATTGCCATCGATATCGAGCCAGACCACCTCGGAGGACCCGCCGCCGATATCGAAGAGCACGACGCCGTCGAGATACCGATCAATGAGGGGAATGCAGCCAGCCGCCGCCAGACGCGCCTCCGTCTCACGGTCGACGATTTCGAGGTCGAGCCCTGTCTCTCGCAGCACGCGCTCGACAAAGGCGAGGCCGTTTTCGGCGGCGCGACAGGCCTCGGTCGCGATCAGGCGAGCCCGGTCGACGCGACGATCGCGCATCTTCTGTGCACAGACGGCAAGCGCGTCGACAGCACGACCCATGGCGTTTATATGCAGGCTGCCGCTGGCTCCCAGCCCTTCGCCCAGGCGCACGATGCGCGAAAAGGCGTCGATGACACGGAAGCCATCGCCAGCAGGGCGAGCAACCAGCAGACGGCAATTATTCGTCCCAAGATCAAGCGCTGCATAGGTATGGTGGCGGCGCAATTGTTCGCCGTGCCGCAACTGCGGCACGAGCCCGTTTCCACCACTATTCGACCAAGGCGCCTGAGCCTCCAAACTGCGATCCACCAAAATCTAACCTTGACACTGCCCGGTCGCAGTTTTTCACGCGCCGCAGGCATTTCGCCACTTCGTTCATGAGTGTAACAAGTTCCGCGCGCGTGGCGATAGGGAATTCTAAGCATGACCGTGTTATTCAGATGATCGATGGTACAGGGAAGTTGCGTGTCGCAGCCTTGATCGTCGCAGCCGGTCGGGGGTCTCGTGTCGGAGGATCCCTGCCGAAGCAATATCGCCTGCTAGGCGGACAGAGCGTGCTGGCCCGGACGCTGTCCCTGTTCGAGCATCATCCCGATATCGACAGCATCACCACGGTGATCGGACTTGGCGACGAGCCTCTCTTCCAGGCTAGCGCCAAGGGAATCAGCAAGCTTACCAGTTCCGTTACCGGAGGCAGCACCCGGCAGGCCTCATGCCTTGCCGGCCTGAAGGCGCTGCGGGCCGAGAAGCCCGATATCGTACTGCTGCATGACGCTGCCCGTCCCTTCGCAACGCCGGACCTGATCACCCGCGCGATCGAGGCGGCGCAACGTCACGAGGCAGCCGTTCCGGGGCTGGCCGTCACCGACACGATCAAGCAGATCGATGCCGAAGGCTTCGTGACAGCGACACCGGACCGCGCCCGCCTGCGCTCGGTGCAGACGCCGCAGGCCTTTGCCTTCGACCTGATTCTGGTCTCTCATCTCAGCGCCGCAGCTGCCGGGATCGGCACGCTAACCGATGATGGCGCTGTCGCCGAATGGGCCGGCCATCCTCTTTTCATCTTCGAAGGCGAAACCACCAATATGAAACTGACGACCGAAAGCGATTTCCAGCGCGCCGAGCAATTCGTCTCCGAGCTGGCAGCCCTCGGCGATGTCCGCACCGGAACCGGCTTCGACGTGCACGCCTTCACCGATGGAGACCATGTCTGGCTCAACGGCCTGAAGATCCCGCATGAGCGGGCATTGAAAGGCCATTCCGACGCAGATGTCGGCCTGCATGCGCTGACGGATGCCATTCTCGGGGCGATAGGCGACGGCGATATCGGCTCTCATTTCCCGCCTTCCGATCCGCAATGGAAGGGCGCCGCCTCCGACCGCTTCCTCGCCCATGCAGTCGCGCTGGTAACGGCGCGCGGCGGCGCCATCGCCCATCTCGACGTCACACTGTTATGCGAGGCTCCGAAGATCGGGCCGCATCGCGAGGCCATGCGGGCCCGCATTGCCGAGATCGCCGGCATTCCCGTCGATCGCGTCGGCGTGAAGGCGACGACGACGGAACAACTGGGTTTCACCGGCCGCCGCGAAGGCATTGCCGCCATGGCTTCAGCCACTGTGCGCCTGCCCTGGCATTGACGCCGCACTTTGTTCCCGCCAGCCTGCGGAGACCAAAGGGTCGGCGCGAGCGGAGCGAGTGATGAACGACGATGTCTTTTTCGATCAGGCCAGGGACGTTCTGGCCGCCTGCCGGGCCAAGGGCTTGCTCGTCGCAACGGCCGAGTCCTGCACGGGCGGCCTGGTCGCCGGCGCTCTCACCGCGATCCCCGGCTCGTCCGATGTCGTCGACCGTGGCTTCGTGACCTACTCCAATGAGGCAAAGGCGCAGATGCTGGGCGTCTCCCCCGCCCTCATCGCCCGCGATGGCGCGGTAAGCGAAAGCGTTTCCTTCGCCATGGCGGAAGGCGCGGTGAACCATTCACGGGCAGATGTCGCCGTTTCCACCACAGGAATCGCCGGCCCCGGCGGCGGAACCGTGACGAAGCCCGTCGGCTTAGTACACTTCGCGGCCTGGAGCAGGCAGGGCCCGCGCCTTCATGTGGAACGGCGCTTCGGCGACCTCTCGCGCTCGGAGATCCGCAAGCGTTCGGTGGAGCAGGCGCTGGAACTGCTGATGAACCTAGTGGGGGAAATAAAGATCGTCGGCTAGAGCGTTGTACTTTCAGATCGAATCACCAAGCATCGCAAAATGCTTTTGATACTAGTAGGTTAATTTCAAAATTCGCTGCTACCCGAACGCATTTTGCTCTAGGCCGCGCCGATCGCCTTGCGCCCGTAGACGACATCGGCGCGTTTCTCGAAAGCTTCGGCAAAACGTCGGAAGGCGGCTTCGAACATCGCGCCCATCAGCATGCCAAGGGTCCGGGAACGGAAGGAATAGTCGATGAAGAACTCGACGACGCAGCCCCCTGCCCCACCATCCTTGAAGTTCCAGCGGTTCTCGAGATGGCTGAAGGGGCCGTCGAGATATTCGACCAGGATCTGCAGCTTCTCCCTGTCCATGGTCACGCGGCTGGCGAAGGTCTCGCGGATCAGCTTGTAGGCTACCGTCATGTCGGCAATCATCACCAGCCGGCCATCGGCCTGGGGCTGGCGGCTGCGCACCCGCAGGGCCGAACACAGCGGCACAAAGAGCGGGTATTTCTCGACATCGGCGACGAGGTCGAACATGTCGGCCGGCGAATGCTTGACGCGGCGTGTGGTGCGGAACGAAGGCATTTTTGGAACTCCGACGCCCTCATATAGGCATTGGACCATACAGGAAATGGTGTCTTGGCGCATTTCCGCGCCCTGCGACAAGATCGTCCGGCCAACCGGGCAATCCGCTTGAAGCACGGCGCAGTTTCATCTAGTGTTGACTCAGTCAACACTCGGGTGTCGAGCCCATGTCCACCATCGATGATGTGCGGGATTTCAACCGCTTCTACACGCAGAAGATCCGGCTGCTGGATCGCAACCTGCCGGCCAGCCCTCTCCCGCTGCCGGAGGCACGCATCGTCTATGAAGTCGCCAAGGCTGGCGAGCAGACCGCGGCCGATATCGGACGGCGGCTCGACATGGACAAGGCCCATCTGAGCCGGATCGTGGCCCGCTTGCGCGCTGCCAATCTTGTCGTCACCCGCACCGATCCCGACCATGCACGCCGGAGCCTGCTTTCGCTCACGCCGGAGGGACATGCCGTCTTCGCCAGGATGGAAGCCGGCACGATCGCCCAACTCGACGGACTGCTGACCGAGGTCGACGAACAGGACCGAGGCAGGCTGGTCGAGGCCATGCGGCAGATCAAGCAGCTGCTCGACGCCGATGTCCGGCCGCACAGCGAGCCTGTCCTGCGCACGCCACGGCCAGGCGATATCGGCTGGATCGTCCATCGCCAGGCCGAGCTCTACCATCAGGAATACGATTGGGACTGGACCTATGAGGGGCTGGCAGCCAGCATCCTTGGCAAGTTTGTCGCCGAGTTCGACGCCAGCCGCGAGGACGCCTGGGTTGCCGAACTCGATGGCCGCATCGCTGGCTCGATCTTCCTGATGAAGAGCGAGAATCCCGCAACAGCGAAACTTCGCCTGCTTTATGTCGAACCCTTTGCACGCGGCCACGGCCTCGGCCGGACACTGGTCCACGCCTGCATCGCACGCGCGAAGGAGTTGGGTTACGCCTCGCTCACGCTCTGGACCAACGATATCCTAACGGCGGCGCGCCGGATCTACCAGGCAGAGGGCTTCCGGCTGGAAAATGAGGAGGCGCATCATTCCTTCGGCAAGGACCTGGTCGGTCAGACCTGGACGCTGGATCTGAGGGACTAACGCCGCTGGGCCTCACGCTTCCTTGGGGGGGCCATTGCTGCGCGTGATGCAGGATCGTCAGGATGCGCACCTCCTGCCGCTCGATCGCATAAACAATGATATAGGGCGTCTGGCTCACTACGAGTTCAAACGTCTCTGGAACCCTTCCTCGGCGACCTTGTCTGGGCAAAGCTTGCAGACTATTTGCGCGGTCACGCAGGCGCTTCACTACGCGCTTGGCTGCCCCTAAATCATCTGGTGAAATTCGGTCGAAAATTGCGCGGCGAATAGCAATCGCCTCACGGCTCCAGATGAGGCGCATCAAGTCTCATTCATCATGCGCGCGAAATCCGCCTCTGCTTCCTCGTGGCTGACAATCTCGCCTCGCTCGATCGCATCGAGGCCCTCCTGCACTTTGGCACGAAACCAGGCATGATAATCGGCCGCCTCGCGCTGCTTGCGCAGGCGCTCGGCCTGGTCCGGGCGCTTGATCTCGTTCGCGTGGGCGTCGTACTCGGCGGCATCGACCTCGAAGCGATCCATACGCAGTTCCTCACGGATGAAGCTCACCGCGGTGTCGACATGCCGCCACAGCCGCATCCGGCGCGACTTCTGGGCGGCAATCGCCCGTTCGGCACTGCCGTATCGGATGACGACGGCCCAGCCGCCGGGTTGGCCGAGAATAATGGCGCCGCGCAAGGCCTGCGCCTCGACCAGAGGCTTGATGGCCTTGCTGTCGATCAGTTCGGGAACCCTGGACAAGGCCGTCATTGCCACCTCTCGCACTTAATGCTCGCGTGGCAATTATTCAGTATTTGCCGAGTCCTGTCTAGGTTGGCGTCCAGATCCGATAAACCACGGCGAATTTCATGCTCGGCCGAGCTTGGCCGCCCGGTTTGCCTTCAGCTTGGCGAAGTCATCGCCGGCGTGGTGCGAGGAGCGCGTCAGCGGCGAGGAGGACACCATCAGGAAGCCCTTGGTATAGGCTACCGTCTCGTAGCTCTTGAACTCGTCGGGCGTGACATACGCCACCACGGGATGATGCTTGCGCGAGGGCGCGAGATATTGGCCGATGGTGATGAAGTCGACATGGGCCGAGCGCAGATCGTCCATGAGCTGCAGCACCTCGTTCCGCTTCTCGCCGAGGCCGACCATGATGCCTGACTTGGTGAAGATCGACGGGTCGAGCTCCTTCACGCGCTGCAGCAGGCGCATCGAATGGAAATAACGGGCGCCGGGGCGCACCGTGAGGTAGTTCGAGGCCACCGTTTCCATATTGTGGTTGAACACGTCAGGCTTGGCGGCAACTACGACCTCCAGCGCCCCTTCCTTGCGCAGGAAGTCGGGAGTCAGCACTTCGATGGTAGTGCCGGGCGAGTGGCGGCGGATAGCCCTGATCACCTGCGCGAAATGCTCGGCCCCGCCATCCGCCAGATCGTCGCGGTCGACGGAGGTGATCACCACATGGCTGAGGCCGAGCTTGGCCACCGCGATGCCGGTATGCTCGGGCTCGTTGGGGTCAAGCGACCCGGGCATACCGGTCTTCACATTGCAGAAGGCGCAGGCCCGCGTGCAGGTGTCGCCCATGATCATGAATGTGGCGTGCTTCTTGTCCCAGCATTCGCCGATATTGGGGCAGCCCGCCTCCTCGCAGACGGTGACGAGATTGTTCTCCTTGACGATAGCCTGCGTATCCCGCCAGCCGGGCGAACCCGGCGCCTTGACGCGGATCCAGTCCGGCTTACGCAGCATCGGCTGGTCCGGGCGGTGCGCCTTTTCGGGATGCCGCGGGCGGCTGTCATTGTTCAGGAGGTCAAGCACGACGGCCATGGCATGCCTTTCAGGTCGCTCGCCCCGGCCACACGGCCCGGGCAGGACGAAAACAGATTACATATGGATAACGCGACCGTAGGCGTCCAGTACGCTCTCATGCATCATCTCCGACAGGGTCGGATGTGGGAATACCGCATGCATGAGATCTTCCTCGGTCGTCTCCAAATTCATGGCGATGACGAAGCCCTGGATGAGCTCGGTGACCTCGGCGCCCACCATATGCGCGCCGAGCAGCTTGCCCGTCTTGGCGTCGAACACCGTCTTGACCAGGCCTTCCGGCTCGCCTAGCGCGATGGCCTTGCCGTTGCCGATGAAGGGGAACCGGCCGACCTTGACGGTGTAGCCGGCATCCTTGGCCTTCTTCTCGGTAAGGCCGACACTGGCGATCTGCGGCGTGCAATAGGTGCAGCCGGGGATCTTGTCCTTCTCAAAGGCATGTGGATGCTTGCCGGCGATCGCCTCTACGCAGACCACGCCCTCATGCTCGGCCTTGTGAGCGAGCATTGGCGGTCCCGCGACGTCGCCAATGGCAAAGATGCCGGGCACATTGGTCTTGCCGAAGCCGTCAATGACGACGCAGCCGCGATCAGTCTTCACGCCGAGCTTCTCGAGGCCGAGATTCTCGATGTTGCCGACCACACCGACAGCCGAGATCATGCGATCGGCCTCGATCACCTGGCCCTTGCCATCGCCGGTCTCGACCGTGACTTTGACCGAGTTGGCTGATTTCTCGACCTTGGTCACCTTGGCACCCGAAAGGATCTTGATGCCGGCCTTCTCGAAACGCTTGCGGGCGTGGGCGGCGATCTCCTCGTCCTCCACCGGCAGGATCTGCGGCAGCACCTCGACCACGGTAACCTCCGCGCCGAGCGTGCGGTAGAAGGAGGCGAACTCGATGCCGATGGCGCCGGAGCCGACCACGATCAGCGATTTCGGCATATCCTGGGGGACCATGGCGTCGAAATAAGTCCAGATCAGCTTCTTGTCCGGCTCAAGGCCGGGCAACACTCGCGGGCGGGCACCGGTGGCCACGATGATGTTCCTGGCCTGGTAGGTGCCGGGGCCGAGCGCGCCTTTGGGAGCGGGAATGGCGGGGCCTTGAACCGATTTGGTGGAAGCCTTCACCGCGATCTCGCCCGGCTTGGTGATCTCGGCCTCGCCCCAGATCACGTCGACCTTGTTCTTCTTCAGAAGGAAGCCGACACCGGTGGCGAGCTGGGTGGAAACGCCGCGCGAACGCTTCACCACCGCGCCGACATCGGGCGTGATCGTGCCGTTTAGCGTCAGGCCGTAGTCCTTTGCGTGCTGGGAATTGTGCAACACCTCGGCTGAGCGCAGCAGAGCCTTGGTGGGAATGCAGCCCCAGTTGAGGCAGATGCCGCCCAGATGCTCGCGCTCGACCACGGCCGTCTTCAGGCCGAGCTGCGCCGAGCGGATGGCGGTGACGTAACCGCCGGGACCGGAGCCGATGATGATGACGTCGTAGGAACTCATGAAACGTCTCCTGACGGGAGCTGCATGGGGCACGCCCCTCCGCATGGCGGAAGGGGCACAAAATGAGGGGAAAGCTATTGACCTATAGATAGGACCGCCGCGCCCGTCACACCAGCATGCTCATTGGCTTCTCGATGTAGCCCCTGATCGCCTGCATCAGCTCGGCGCCGAGCGCGCCATCCACCGCGCGGTGGTCGGTGGAGAGCGTCAGCGACATCACCGTGGCAACCTTGATCTCACCGCCATGCACCACCGGCTGCTTGATGCCGGCGCCGACGGCCAGGATCGAGGCGTGCGGCGGGTTGACGATGGCCGAGAACGACTTCACGCCGAACATGCCGAGATTGGATACCGAACCGGTGCCGCCCTGATATTCTTCCGGCTTCAGCTTGCGGTTCTTTGCACGGGCAGCAAGGTCCTTCATCTCGCCGGAGATGGCCGAGAGCGTCTTGCTTTCCGCGTTGCGGATGATCGGCGTGATCAGGCCGCCGGGGATCGAGACCGCCACGCCGACGTCAGCATTCTTGTGCTTGAGCATGGCGCCGTCGGTCCAGGAGACGTTGGCCTCCGGCACGGCCTTGAGGGCGAGCGCGTAAGCCTTGATCACCATGTCGTTGACCGAGATCTTGAAGGAGGGCTTGCCCTCCTTGGTCAGCGGCGCACCGTGGTTGATCTGCTCGCGCAGGGCCAGCAGCGCATCGATCTCCACTTCCGCCGTGAGATAGAAATGCGGGATGGTGGACTTGGCCTCCGTGAGACGACGCGCAATGGTCTTGCGCATGCCGTCATGGGGAATCTCCTCATAGGAGCCGGCCGCAAAGAGCTTCTTGGTCGCCTCGTCCGAAGCGCCGGCGGGAGCCGAGGCTGGGGCGGCGGCGGGTTTCGGTGCCTCGGCAGCCGGCGGCGCCGCGGCAGGAGCCGCTGACCTGGTGCCGCCACCGGCTATGGCCGCCTGCACATCCTTCTCGATGATGCGGCCATGCGGGCCGGAGCCTGCGATGGCGGCAAGATCGAGACCGGCATCCTTGGCGATGCGCTTGGCAAGCGGCGAAGCGAATATCCGCGAACCAGCCTGAGCTGCCGCTGGCGCCGTCGCCGGAACCGCTGTAGCAGTAGGAGCAGCAGGAGCAGCAGGCGCGGGCGCAGCCAAAGCAGGAGGCGCAGCCTTGGGCGCAGGTGCGCCGCCGCCGGAAGCCACCGCCTTGGCATCCTCGCCCTCGCTGGCGATGATGGCGATGAGGTCGTTCACCGGCACATCGGCTGTGCCCTCAGGCACGACGATCTTGGCCAGCACGCCCTCGTCGATCGCTTCGACTTCCATCGTTGCCTTGTCGGTCTCGATCTCGGCCAGAACGTCACCGGACTTGATGGAGTCGCCTTCCTTCTTGAGCCATTTGGCAAGATTGCCCTTCTCCATGGTGGGAGACAGGGCAGGCATCAGAACATTTACGGGCATCGGGGTGCTCCTCAGCGATAGAGGACGGCCTTGGCCGCCCCGACGACATCAGCCACGTTCGGCAGGGCCAGCTTTTCGAGGTTGGCCGCGTAAGGCATCGGCACATCCTTGCCCGACACGCGGGCGACCGGCGCATCGAGATAGTCGAAGGCCTGTTCGTTGACACGAGCGGCGATCTCGGAGCCGACACCAGACTGCTGCCAGCCTTCCTCCACCACCACGCAGCGCGCCGTCTTCTGTACCGAAGCAATCACGGTGGCGGTGTCGAGCGGGCGCAAGGAGCGCATATCGATGACCTCGGCGTCGATGCCCTCGCTCGCCAGGGCCTCGGCGGCCTTGAGCACATAGGTCATGCCGATCGACCAGGCGACCAGCGTAACGTCCTTGCCCGGCTTGACCACCTTGGCCTTGCCGATCGGCACGATGAAATCGTCGAGCTTGGGCACCGGCCCGCTATGGCCGTAGAGAATCTCGTTCTCGAGGAACACCACCGGATTGGGATCGCGAATGGCCGCCTTGAGCAGGCCCTTGTAGTCGGCCGCCGAATGCGGAGCGACAACCTTGAGGCCAGGCACATGCGAATACCAGGAACCGTAGTCCTGGCTATGCTGGGCAGCCACGCGGGCGGCGGCACCATTGGGGCCACGGAATACGATCGGGCAGCCCATCTGGCCGCCGGACATGTAGAGCGTCTTTGCTGCGGAGTTGATGATATGGTCGATCGCCTGCATGGCGAAGTTGAAGGTCATGAACTCGACCACCGGGCGCAGGCCCGTCATCGCCGCACCCACCGCGACGCCGGCGAAGCCGTGCTCGGTGATCGGGGTATCCACCACCCGGCGCGGACCGAACTCCTGCAGGAGGCCCTGGGTGATCTTGTAGGCGCCCTGGTACTCGGCGACTTCCTCGCCGATGACGAAAACGTTGCCGTCGAGGCGCATTTCCTCAGCCATGGCATCGCGCAGGGCTTCGCGAACCGTCTGGGTGACGAATTCGGTGCCAGCCGGAATCTCGCCTGAAGCATCATGCGCCTCAACGGGCGCGGGGGCCGACTGTGTCACCGCCGGGGCGGCAGGGGCTGGCGCCGCCGTGGCAGGCGCTGGCGCGGCCGCATGAGCCGGAGCGGCGGCGGCAGGCGCGGGAGCCGATTCACCTTCGCCCTGGATGAAGGCGATCTTCGTGTTGACGGCGACGTTATCGGTTCCCTCGGGCACCAGGATCTGGCTGAGCACGCCCTCGTCAATGGCTTCGACTTCCATCGTCGCCTTGTCGGTTTCGATCTCGGCGATCACGTCACCGGACTTGATGGTGTCGCCTTCTTTTTTCAGCCATTTGGAAAGCTTGCCCTGCTCCATGGTCGGCGAGAGAGCGGGCATCAGGATATCAGGCATGGGTGCCTCGAATTCTGGAGAGTAACTTTTGCGAGCGAAAGGAACATGAAGGATACGTCCTGATCGTCATTTCAGGATGTCGGTCCACAGTTCCGCGGGATCGGGCTCGGCATCATTGGTGGCGAAATCGGCGGCCTCGTTGACGATATCGCGGATATCGGAATCGATTTTCTTCAGCTCATCTTCCGATACGCCGTGCTCGCCGAGCAGACGTGCGCGGCTCTGCTCGATCGGATCGTGCTCGGTACGCATCTTCTGTACCTCGTCCTTCGAGCGGTACTTCGCCGGGTCGGACATCGAATGGCCGCGATAGCGGTATGTCAGCATTTCCAGGATGTAAGGCCCCTTGCCGGAACGGGCATGCTCGATCGCCTTCTGGGCGGCGGCGTAGACGGCGCGCACATCCATGCCGTCGACCTGTTCGCCGGGAATGTTGAAGGAGACGCCACGGCGCGAGAAGTCGGTCTGCGCGGAGGCGCGGTTCACCGAAGTGCCCATGGCATATTTGTTGTTCTCGATGACATAGACCACCGGCAGCTTCCACAGGGCTGCCATGTTGAAGCTCTCATAGACCTGGCCTTGGTTGGCCGCGCCGTCGCCGAAATAGGTGAGGCTCACCTTGCCGTCGCTGCGATAGGCATTGGCGAAGGCGAGGCCCGTGCCGAGCGAGACCTGGGCGCCGACGATGCCGTGGCCGCCATAGAAGGCCTTCTCGACCGAGAACATGTGCATCGAGCCGCCCTTGCCGTGCGAATAGCCGCCACGGCGTCCCGTCAGCTCGGCCATCACGCCGCGCGCGGCCATGCCGGCTGCGATCATATGGCCATGGTCGCGATAACCGGTGATGACCTGGTCGCCCTCGCGGGTGGCCGCCTGCATACCGACGACCACCGCTTCCTGGCCGATATAGAGGTGGCAGAAACCACCGATCAGGCCCATGCCATACATCTGGCCCGCTTTTTCCTCGAAGCGGCGGATCAGCAGCATCTCCCGGTAGGCCTGCAATTCCTGCGCATGGGAGAATGACGATGTCACCTTGCTCGCTCCCCCTGTCTTGCCCGATCGGGCGGCAGGTTTGGAAGCTTTGCTAGCAGTAGCAACGGCCTTCGCGGCTGTAGCGGCCATGGACCCTCCGAATATTGATGGCTTAGCTTGGGGAACAGCTAGCGCATCCCTAGTCAAAAAGCGAGAGGCAGGCCCGAATGCTGCAGTGCAACATATTGAACGTACAGCGAAATTGGCAATCAACTAAATTTCGGTTTATTTCATAATGAACCGAAATCCGGTTATCACACGACACAAAATCGTTGCAGTGTTTCCGGCTAAAGAAGGCAACGGGAAACGAAAATCGATTTACTGCAGAGGGAGACGCAATAAGCGAAAAGCCAAGCCTACTTGCCCAGCAACACTACGACGTCATTGGGGTCGACGAGACCAAGGAGTTCGCGCGATTTTTCCTCGAGCATGTCCGGGTCGATCGTCCGTGCCTTGAGCAGGTTCACGCGGCGCTCCAGCGCCTGATGCTCGTCCTGCAATTGGGCGAGCTCGTTGGTCAAATCCTGCCTCTGCTTGTCAAATTGGTGCTGTGCCTGGATGCCGTGGTCGCCATTGAACGCCTGGTAGGAGAAATAGGCGATGGCAGCAGCGGTTCCCAGGAAGAGCGCCAGCTGGTTGAGGATTGCCCGGATACGTGTGCGAATGACCATGTCCGCACGCTAGCCTGCGATGGTTGATTTTGTGTTTATGGGTCATGCTGCATCGCAAAAACCGACCACTTTTTCCCTCTACTATGCTGCCGCGTCAGGCCCGCCATGCAAAATCGGAGCACAAAAATGCCGGGAGGCGAAGTGCATCCCGGCATTTGCATAGCTCAATAGACTATTCGAGCGATCAGGCGAGCGCCTTGAGGGCCGCGCGGCCGCCATACAGCGATTGAGTACCGAGGGCTTCCTCGATGCGCAGGAGCTGGTTGTACTTGGCCGTACGGTCGGAACGGGCAAGCGAGCCGGTCTTGATCTGCCCGCAATTGGTGGCGACGGCGAGATCCGCAATAGTCGAATCCTCGGTCTCACCCGAGCGGTGCGACATTACTGCGCGGTAGCCGGCCTTGTGAGCCATCTCGACGGCGGCAAGCGTCTCGGTAAGCGTGCCGATTTGGTTGACCTTGACGAGGATGGCATTCGCCATGCCCTTCTTGATGCCCATCGACAAACGCTCGGTGTTGGTGACGAAGAGGTCGTCGCCCACCAGCTGCACCTTGTTGCCGATCTTGTCGGTGAGGAGCTTCCATCCTTCGAAATCATCCTCGGACAGGCCGTCCTCGATGGAGACGATCGGGTAATCCTTGGCGAGGGAGGCCAGATAGTCGGCCTGTTCGGCAATCGAGCGCTTCACGCCCTCACCCGAATAGTCATAGACTCCGTCCTTGAAGAACTCGGTGGCGGCGCAGTCGAGAGCAAGCATCACGTCATCGCCGGGCCTGTAGCCGGCCTTCTCGATGGCGGTCATCACGAAGTCCAGCGCAGCCTTGGCCGAGGGCAGGTTCGGGGCAAAGCCACCTTCGTCGCCGACATTGGTGTTGTGGCCGGCACTCTTCAACGCGCCTTTCAGCGTGTGGAAGATTTCGGCCCCCATGCGCAGGCCTTCGGCGAAAGTCGGTGCGCCAACCGGCATCACCATGAATTCCTGGAAGTCTATCGGATTGTCGGCATGCACGCCGCCATTAACGATGTTCATCATCGGCACGGGCAGGGTGCGGGCAGAAGGGCCGCCGACATAGCGCCACAGGGGCAACCCAGCCGACTGAGCGGCGGCCTTGGCTACGGCGAGGGAGACGCCGAGGATGGCGTTGGCGCCCAGACGCGACTTATTCTTGGTGCCGTCGAGATCGATCATGGTCTGGTCGATCTGGATCTGGTCTTCAGCGTCGAGACCGCCGAGCGCCTCGTAGATCTCGCCGTTGACGGCTTCCACCGCCTTCTCGACGCCTTTGCCGCCATAGCGCTTGCCGCCATCGCGCAATTCGACCGCCTCATGCGCACCCGTCGAGGCACCCGAGGGAACCGCAGCCCGGCCCGTGGAGCCGTCTTCCAGCAAGACATCAACCTCAACCGTGGGATTGCCGCGGCTGTCGAGAATTTCGCGCGCGATGATGTCGCTGATTGCGGTCATGAGGCTGCTCCTGTTTCGGGCCCAATGGTATCCGTCGCGCTCATAGCGGATGCAGCGCCCGGGCGGAAGACCAAAAGAACGTCATCGAAACGCCATGGAACGCAATGTCCCTGGGAGTATCCGTGTTCGGTCAAGCAGCTTTAGGCGTCCAAATCCGATTATCTCGCAAGAGGGCGTTAGCGAGGATGATGAGCTTGCGCATGATGGCGACGATGGCGATTTTTTTGGGTTTTCCGGCGGCGACCATGGCCTGGTATTTAGCGGCGAGGTCGGGGTTCCATCGGATAGCGGCGACCATGGGCATATAGAGGGCTCGTCGCAGAAGGGCTCTTCCCCCGCGAATGAAGCGCTTGCCATTTTTGCTGCCGCTGTCGCGTGGGACAGGGGCGAGGCCGGCCAGGCTTGCGGCTTGAGGGGGAGACAGGGTGCCCAGTTCAGGCATGTGGATGAGCATGGCGTGAGCTGTGATGGGTGCCACGGCGGGGATGGAATCGAGGATTTCGGCTCTGCGCTTGAAGGCGGGATCCTTGTCGGCCCGCCTGGCGATCTCCTCGTCGATGGCGTTTATCTGCGCTTGGGTCAGAGCCAGTGTCTTGGCGAGTTGGCGCTTGATCAGGGGGAGTTCGGCGGTTTGCTGGCGGGTCTGGGTTGCCACTTTGATCTTCATCAGGGCGTCCCGCGCCGCGGCCAATTGCTTCATCTCCTCAAGGGCCTGGCTGACGATGAGGGTCGGCTCGGGCTGGACGGCCTGGCCATAGCGGGCCAGGGTCATGGCATCGATGCGATCGGTCTTGGCCAGCCTGCCAATACCTTCGGCAAAGCGTCGGGCCTGGCGCGGGTTGAGCTTGACGGCCGGCAGGCCGGCCTGGTTGAGCGCGCGTTCGAAGGCGCGATGATAGGCCCCCGTTGCTTCGAACACCACACGCTCGACAGTCCAGGAAGAAAGCCAGGCAAGCAGGGCGCGATGGCCCGCCTGGGTGTTGGCAAAGCGCTTGATGAGGCCTGCCGGGTGGACAGCCACATCCAAATGATCCTTGCCGATGTCGGTGCCGACATTGTGTGCTAGGCTGCTCGTCATCTTTTCCAAGTCCTCTGCTTGTCTCCGGAGCAATGCCGGTATCCGTTCAGGCCTCATGGAAAAGAGAGGGGTGGTCAGACTCCTAAGTCAGTCCTTCGATTATCGCAGGCACGACCCGTCCCCTCCCGCCTCCAGCTCGGCGGCCACCGAGCTGGAGGCATCCAAAAGCTAGGCTTGCACGATGGGATTGAAATAGACAATCGCAGGCATCCTTGCCTGCCCTTCCTCTTTTCCGTGCACGGTGTTCAAGAAGCAGGCGGGAAGCCTGCGATCCCAGGGGGAATCACGCCCGTGCCAGCCCAAGGGTATTGACCCCCGTTCTATTCACCACCCGGTGCAACTTGCATCCCGCAGCGAAATAGCCGATTGCCTTCCGCCAATCAGATCTGCCCGGAATTGAGGAAATGACATCCTTCGACGCATCGACGCTGCAGCTCGGCAGCGACAGCAAGATACCCGCTTCGCCGGAAGAGGCGCGGCTCGACCGTGTGCCCAACCCGCAGGCGGACACGCTCTATCTCACCCGCTTCACCTGCCCCGAATTCACTTCGCTCTGCCCAGTGACCGGCCAGCCCGATTTTGCCCATCTCGTCATCGACTATGCGCCGAAGGACTGGCTGGTGGAATCCAAGTCGCTGAAGCTCTACCTGACCAGCTTCCGCAACCACGGCGCCTTCCATGAGGACTGCACGGTGGCTGTCGGACGCAAGCTGGTGGAACTCCTGGAGCCGCATTGGCTGCGCATCGGCGGCTATTGGTATCCGCGCGGCGGCATCCCAATCGACGTGTTCTGGCAGACAGGCAAGCCGCCCGAAAGCCTATGGCTGCCCGACCAAGGCGTGCCCACCTATCGAGGGCGGGGATGAACGGGGAGCGCGGACATCTTGTCCGTTTCTTGAGCTGTCACCCTAAAAGAAGAGGGCGCCGACCTTCGACTCCGCCTATCTACGCTTGCTTATCGCTTCCAAGAGGCGGACAAGATGTCCGCGCTCCCAGTCAGCTCTTGGCGATATCGTCGAACTGCTTCAGGCGCTTGAGCAGGGCCTCGAGCTGGTTGAGCGGCACCATGTTCGGGCCGTCGGAGGGTGCTTTGTCAGGATCCTGATGGGTCTCGATGAAGACGGCGGCGACGCCGACGGCTACGGCCGCCCGCGCCAGCACCGGCACGAATTCGCGCTGGCCTCCAGAGGACGTCCCCTGCCCGCCCGGCTGCTGCACCGAATGGGTGGCGTCGAATACCACGGGCGCGCCCGTCTGCTGCGCCATGATCGGCAACCCGCGGAAATCCGTCACCAGCGTGTTGTAGCCGAAGGAGGCCCCGCGCTCGGTGACCAGAACATTGGGATTGCCGGCCTCGGTGATCTTGGCCACGACATTCTTCATGTCCCACGGCGCCAGGAACTGACCCTTCTTGACATTGACGACCCGGCCGGTATGTGCCGCCGCGATCAGCAGGTCGGTCTGCCGTGACAGGAAGGCCGGGATCTGCAGCACGTCGACGACCTCTGCAACCTTGGCGCATTGGTCGATTTCGTGAATGTCCGTCAGAACAGGCAGACCGAATTTCTCCCGCACTTCCGCGAAGACCGGCAGGGAATTTTCAAGTCCAACGCCACGAGCGCCCTTTGCAGAAGTTCGGTTCGCCTTGTCGAAGGAGGTCTTATAGATCAGGCCGATGCCAAGCCTGTCGGTGATCTCCTTGATCCCAGCCGCCATTTCCATGGCATGGTCGCGACTCTCCATTTGGCAGGGGCCAGCGATAAGCGTGAACGGCAGATCATTGCCGATACGGAGATTGCCGACAGAGACGACGGGGTTGGCTGCAGTCATGAGCGATCCGGAATTTAGAGATGGTCGAAGGTGCTGGACTGCAGATAGAGCGCATGGGGGCCAAACACAACCCGGGCTTTCCGGAGCTGACAGGGGTGATAAGGGCACGCCGAGCGCGGAGTGGTGGTCTCCGACCGTTACTCCAATAATCCTTCATGCTGCCTTCGGTTCTTCGAAGACCAAGGCCGTGCCGAAATTATCAGCTCCTGCAATGGCCAGGTGCTTGCGATGACGGATAAAAGGAATGCCTTTCTCTTCCAGGTGTGCCACCAGAGGTTCCAGCGGCGCCGTTACCTTGAAGGCGGCGAGGCGCGGCCCGTGGTCCAGCGACAGAGCGGGCTCCAGTCCAAGCACGTCACGGTAGCAATCCGGCGACATGGCTTCCACGGAGCCCCTTGGCGTAACGATCGCCATGTTTCGGGGCCCCGCGCAGAGAGCACGCGAACCCGTGAAGGCCTCGAAGAAAGGCACGGTGGCGGCCGGCGCTTCGGCAAGCATGACGATGCCGCCAAGCCTGCTGGCGCCATTGGGATGGGCTTGGAAGGTCGGGCTCCAGAAATTCTGCGGCTCGTGATGCTGGCAGGAAAAAACGCCGATGTCGGGCATGGCCGGATCGGCGGCAAAGGTGAGCGTGAAGGCGACGCGCACCTTCGTGCCATCCGGCTTCACCGCGAAACGCTCGAAGAAGAAGGGCTCGAACCCACCAATGCCGGCCGCATCGAAGGCCTGCCTGTCGGCCGACGCATCCTGCGATTCCACCACCAGCATGGCAAAGCCATCGCCAAACGTTTCGAGGTAGCGGGCAATAGTCCAGGCGAAACTGTACTGGCCAGCCTCGGGCGCGCTGATCTCAGCCCCCTCGCCCACCGTGATCAGTTCCAGGAAACTGCCGGGAAACTGCACGATGCGGTTTTCCGTGCCCCAAGAATGGCGGTTGCGCGCGCCGACGACGAAACCCATTGCCTGGTAATGGGTAGCTGCCGCATCCAGATCGCGCGTGGCGAGGACGAGATGATCGAGACCGCGAGACATCGGGACCTCCCGGGCGCGCGGACGTCTCGTCCGCATCTTGGAAACGCTTCGCTTGCCGGGAAGGGAGAGGCGGACGAGACGTCCGCGCACCCGGGATTAAAACAGCCTACTCTGCTCGACAGCCGCCGCGATGAAGCTCGAGAACAGCGGATGTGGCTCGAAGGGACGCGACTTCAGCTCTGGATGATACTGCACACCGATGAACCAGGGATGATCCTGATATTCGATCGTCTCGGGCAACAGGCCATCAGGCGAGGTGCCGCAGAACACCATGCCCTTGTCCTCCAGCCGTTCGCGATAGCTCATGTTCACTTCATAGCGATGGCGATGGCGCTCGGAGATCGAGGTCGTGTCATAGATCTGCGAGATCTTCGATCCCCGCTTCAACGTGGCCTGGTAGGCACCGAGGCGCATGGTACCGCCGAGATCGCCGCCCTGGGCGCGCTGTTCGAGTTCGTTGCCCTTCATCCACTCGGTCATCAGGCCGACGACGGGCTCCTTGGCCGGGCCAAATTCGCTGGAATTGGCGTCCTTGATGCCGGCGAGCGAGCGGGCGCCTTCGATCACCGCCATCTGCATGCCGAAGCATATGCCAAAATAGGGCACCTTGCGCTCGCGGGCGAAGGTCACCGCCTTGATCTTGCCCTCTGCGCCGCGCTGGCCGAAGCCGCCCGGCACGAGGATGCCATGCACATGCTCCAGATGCGGCGTCGGATCGTCCTGCTCGAAGATCTCGCTCTCGATCCAGTCGAGCTTGACTTTGACGCCATTGGCGATGCCGCCGTGCGTCAGCGCCTCCGTGAGCGACTTGTAGGCATCCTTGAGGCCGGTATATTTGCCGACGATGGCAATGGTGACCTCGCCTTCGGGATTGTGGATGGTCTGCGAGATCTTCTTCCAGCGCGACAGATCGGGCTCCGGCGCATCGATAATGCCGAAGGCCGCGAGGACTTCCGCGTCGAAGCCCTGCTCGTGATAGGCAATAGGCACATCGTAAATCGAGCCGACATCGCGCGCTTCGATCACCGCCGTCTCGCGCACATTGCAGAACAAGGCGAGCTTGCGCCGCTCCTCCTTGGGAATGGCGCGGTCGGAGCGGCAGAGCAGGATGTCGGGTTGGATACCGATGGAACGCAGTTCTGCCACCGAATGTTGCGTCGGTTTCGTCTTGAGCTCGCCTGCCGAGGGGATAAAGGGCAACAGGGTCAAATGTGTATAGATGCACGCGCCACGCGGCAGGTCGTTCTTGATCTGGCGGATCGCCTCGAAGAACGGCAGGCCTTCGATGTCGCCCACCGTGCCGCCGATCTCGACCAGCACGAAATCGATGCCGTCATTGCCCTTCAGGACGAAGTCCTTGATGGCATTGGTGACATGAGGGATGACCTGGATCGTCGCGCCGAGATAGTCGCCCCGCCGCTCCTTGGTGATGATGTCGAGATAGATCCGGCCGGTGGTGATATTGTCGTCCCTCGATGCCGGACGGCCCGTGAAACGCTCGTAATGGCCGAGATCGAGATCGGTCTCCGCACCGTCGTCGGTGACGAAGACCTCGCCATGCTCATACGGGCTCATCGTGCCAGGATCGACATTGAGATAAGGATCGAGCTTGCGCAAACGAACCTTGTAGCCGCGCGCCTGCAGGAGCGCGCCGAGGGCGGCTGAAGCCAAACCTTTGCCAAGCGAGGAGACCACGCCGCCGGTGATGAAAATGTACCGCGTCATGGACCCCCACTTAGACAAAAACAAAACGATTCGACGAGCGGGCAATCGCTGCCCGCGGGATTATTTTGCTATCAACTCGAAACGCGGCGCGGATGCGCCCGGTCTGAGGCTTTACGGGTTGGACGGTGCCGGCTGGGAAGGCGAAGAACCGCCCTGGAGCTGGTCGAACACCGAGCCGCCGCCATTGGTGGCCGGCGGAGCCGCCGGCTGCTGCGGCGCGGCCGGAGCGCCCGGCTGGGACTGCGTTGCCGGAGCCGTCGGGCTGAAGCGATCGAGCAGCGAGCCCGTATTGCCCTGGTGGTTGGCGAGGATCGTCAGCAGGAGGCTGGTGACGAAGAAGGCAGTCGCCAGGCCGGCTGTGGCGCGGGTGAGCAGATTCGCCTGGCCGCGTCCGGTCATGAAGCCGCCCGTTCCACCGCCAATGCCGAGGCCGCCGCCCTCCGAGCGCTGCAACAGCACTACGATGACAAGGGCGATAACCACCAACAGGTGGATCGTGATGAGAACGGTTTGCATTGTCTGATCCGGATATAATTCGCGCGCGTTCCTACACGAAGCAGAAGCCGCTGGCTACCCCGCGCATATGGTTGGGGACTGGCAAATACGCCAGTCCCCCTCTTATGACGACTTCTTGCGGCTTTCAAGGAAAGCCTGATGCTCACGTACCAACTCGCCCGAAAGGGCCTTGGCGATGAGCTGCCGGGTCTCGGGGATGCCGTAGATGGCAGCAAAGGATCCGAACCGCGGGCCGCGCTGCTCGCCGAGAAGGATGCGATAGAGCGTATTGAACCACTCCAGCGAGACTCCCGGCCGTTCAGGCGTCGCACCCTTCGCCTTGAGGTCCTGATAGGGCGGCAGGGCCCGGCCGACGTCGTAGACCGTTTCCTGTATGGTTGCGGCATCGGCATCATCAGGCAAATTTCCGAGCGCTTCGGACAAGCGTCCCAAAGCGACCTTCTCATCGGCCGTCGGCTCGGCATAGGCCTTGGCAGGCTTCACGAAGTCCTGGAAATAGCGGATGGCATACCCGACCAGAGCGTCGAGCCGGGGATGGGTCGCCGGACTGACACCCGGAGCATATCGCTGCAGGAACGCCCAGAGCACATCCTTCGACTCGGCATTCGCCACAGCCACGAGATTGAGCAGGAGAGCGAAGGTCACCGAGGTGCCCTGGTTCGACTCTCCCACCGTCTCCGGTGCCGGCGGGTGGCCCGCATGAATATGCCAGACCGGGTTGCCGAGGCGGTTCTTCCAATCCTGCCGTTCATAGCCGCCCAGGAACTGCAGATACTCGTCCACGGCACGCGGAATGACGTCGAAGTAGAGCCGCTTCGCCTCCCGGGGCTTCTGATACATATAAAGAGCAAGGCTGTCGGGAGAGGCATAGGTCAGCCACTCGTCGATCGACAGTCCATTGCCCTTTGTCTTCGAGATCTTCTGCCCCTGTTCGTCCAGGAAGAGCTCGTAGTTGAAGCCATCCGGTGGCGTGCCACCGAGAGCGCGGACAATCTCTGAGGAGAGCTTCACGGAATCGATGAGATCCTTGCCGGCCATCTCGTAATCGACGTCGAGCGCATACCAGCGCATCGCCCAGTCCGGCTTCCATTGCAGCTTGCAGTGGCCGCCCGTCACGGGGGTCTCGAAACGCTCCCCCGTATCGGGATCACGCCAGACGATGGTTCCGGCCTCCGGCCGCGACTCTTCGACCGGCACCTGCATCACGACGCCCGTCTTCGGATGAACAGGCAGGAAGGGCGAATAGGTCGAGGCGCGCTCCTCACGCAGGCTCGGCAGCATCACCGCCATCACCTTGTCGATATTGCGCAGCATGTGCAGCAGCGCCGCGTCGAACATGCCCGAGGTGTAGCAGGTGGTCGAGGACAGAAACTCGTACGTGAAGCCGAAACTGTCGAGGAAGCGGCGCAGCATCGCATTGTTGTGATGCGCGAAGCTCTCATACTCCCCGAACGGATCTGGCACCTTGGTGAGGGGCTTGCCGAGATTGGCCTGCAGGAGCGCCTGGTTCGGCACATTGCCGGGCACCTTGCGCAGCCCGTCCATATCGTCGGAAAAGGCGACGAGGCGCGTCGGCACCTTGCCTTCGGTCAGCACCTCGAATGCATGACGCACCATAGAGGTGCGGGCGACCTCGCCGAAAGTGCCGATATGCGGCAGGCCTGAGGGACCATAGCCTGTCTCGAACAGGATCTCCTTTTTGTCCCCCGCCCGCTTCTGCAGACGAGTGACGAGCTTCCTCGCCTCCTCGAACGGCCAGGCAGCGGAGACATTGGCGGCCGCGACGAGCTCGGCCGGGAAGAGATTTGACATGTTCGATCCGATATTTTCTGCTGCCTGTGGCAAGGCCTTCGAGGCAATGCGTGAACCGATTGACTTTCGCCGGCCACAAGCGGAAGGCACAGCCATATTCAGGCTGGCCCGAAGCGTCAATGAGCGGCACTGGCAAAAGGGAATGGCAAAAGACGGTCCATGACGATTTTCGATTACTTCTCTGCCGCCATCGCCACCATGCTGGTTGTCGTCGACCCGCCGGGCCTAGGCCCGATCTTCCTGGGCGTGACGCGCGGCATGACCAAGGCGCAGCGCCATTCGGTGGGATTGCGCGCGAGTGTGATCGGCTTCGGCGTGCTCGCCTTCTTCGCGGTGGCGGGTGAGCCCTTCCTCAGGCTGCTCGGCATCACCACGCCGGCCTTCCGCATCGCCGGCGGGCTCCTGCTCTTCGCGATCGCCTTCGAAATGGTGTTCGATCGCTCGCAAGTCCGCAAGAGCGAGACGGCCGAAACCGCGATCACCAAGGATTTCATCTCGAACGTCGCCGCGTTCCCGCTCGCCATCCCGCTGATCGCCGGCCCCGGCGCCATCACCGGCGTGATGCTGCTGTCGGCGCAGGCCCATGGCGACCTGTTGAAGTTTGCCGTGCTCTTCCTGGTGCTCGGCTTCGTGACCCTGTGCTGCTTCATTTCCTTCAAGCTTGCCGACGTCATCAACAAGCTGCTCGGCGTCACCGGCAATGTCGTGCTCACCCGCCTGCTCGGCATCGTGCTGGCGGCGCTGGCGGTGCAGTTCATGGTGGACGGGGTGCGGGCAGTCGTGGTGGGATAGGTCTGATCATATCTATGTCAACCCCGGGGCCGCCTCCCCCTCCCTCGCAGAGCGAACAGCAAAAGGGGCGACCAAGAGGCCGCCCCTTTGTTCTACCCGGTCGATGTGCGGAAACGGACGTCAGAACGGAATATCGTCATCCATGTCGGCGGAGGTGTATTTGCTCGCGCTGGCCGGCGCCGGGCGACGCTCCATTGGGCTCGATGAGCCGAAATCATTGCCCTGGTAGCCGCCGGAACTGCCGCTGCCACCTTCACCGCCGCCTCGTCCATCCAGAAGCGTCATCTCGCCGCGATAGCGCTGCAGCACGATCTCGGTGGAATATTTCTCGGCGCCCGAAGCGTCGTTGTATTTGCGGGTCTGCAACTGGCCCTCGATATAGACCTTCGAGCCCTTCTTCAGATATTGCTCGGCAATACGGGCAAGGCCTTCGTTGAAGATCACCACATTATGCCACTCGGTGCGCTCCTTGCGCTCGCCCGTGGCCTTGTCGCGCCAAGTCTCCGCCGTGGCGATGCGCAGATTGACCACCGGCTCACCGGAATTGAGCCGCCGGATTTCCGGGTCGCGCCCGAGATTGCCAACCAGAATAACCTTGTTCACCGAGCCTGACATCGAGGCTTCCTTCCTTCGCTCAACAGCATGCAACGCATTTCCGCGCGCAGGCCAACCGGTCCCCCACAGGGACGCATCCTTCGCTCTGCTCTATCACGACCCGGCAGAGGAAACGCTGGCATGTTCGCCTCCTCCCTCGGCTATCCCCAGAGAAATGGCGGGGAGAAAGCGTCAAGAGCCCTGGCATTTGTTCCACATTTGTTCGCACAAAGCAAGCGCCGGCCTTAACATCTGCCTAACCATCCACAAGGGACGCCCTTAGATCGTGGAGAACGCACGAATCATGTGGGAAGGTGCTATTTTGGGGCAATAAGGCCTTGCCTTTGGGGGTTGAGCCGCCCAACAAGGCGGGCTCCACCGCGAAGGAATATGGCTCTCCATCGCGCTTTCGCCACATTGGACGTGCAGGGGAGCGCACCGCTCAAAACGAAGAGCTTTTTACGAGGGCAGCAATATGGCAGGACTTGGACAACAGCGCGAAGCGACCGATGGCGCCAACACGGTGGCGGCTTTGGGTTTGCGGCGCGCAGCTTTGCGCGGCATGCTCGCTTCCCCGATCATCGATGCCGATGACCAGAAGAGCCTTCGCGACGAACTGATCAGCGAACTGCGTTCGATCGCCAATTCGATCTCCCGCGCGCCGGCCAAGAATGCCGTGGAGCTCTGCGCCAAGCTTGACGTGCTTGGTGAGGAATATCGCCCCGATGGCGACAGTGGCTCGATCCGTGAGCTGATCGCCTCGATCCGCCGGGACGTCGTCAGCCTCACCGCACGCCCGGCAGCGCAGGAGCGCGCTTCATTCCAGACGATCCGCCCCCTCCACAATGCGCGTGCGGCCGAGCAGCAGCCCGCCACGACTGAAGCGCCGACCGCCGAGACGAAAAACGACGCCGAATAACTCCGGCGCCACCGCCAATCGATTAAAAGCCCCGGCGGATCGCGGATCCGCCGGGGCTTTTTCGTTCATCAACGCTTGGGTCCGCACATAGGAAAGGCGGGATCGCTCCCGCCTCTCGCGCGACGCCAGCAATGTTTACTGGGCGTTGTTGTTATTGTTGTCGTCTCCGGCGCCATTGTCCCCGTTGCCGTTGTCGTCACCACCGGGGGCCGTGCCTGGATTGAGAACCTGGCCATTGACGCTGACCGCCTTGGTGTCGCCATCGAAGTCGATGGCCCAGACGGCCTTGCCGTCGGCGGTCTTGGCAAGCCCCTTGGCGAAGGCAACCAGCATCGGCATGTTCGGCACCTGGGCCTTGCCCAGCGCGTCCGAAAGCTTGTCGAGGTCGGCGGTCGAGATGGTTACGCTGCCCTTCTTGTCCGGGAACACGTTCATCGAACCTTCGGCGCTCAGCGCACCGGCCGGCGCCGAGAAGGTCGAGGGCGACAGCGTCACATGCGGCTGGCCGCCCATCACGATCTGAAGAGCCTGGGCCGACGCCTCGTCCGGGATCGGCGGATCCTTGGTAACGTCGAAGTTCTGGATGGCAAGGCGCGCCAAGGCATCGAGGTCGACGCCCTCGAACTTGAGGTCGATATTACCCTGAGCGGGAACGAGAGGCCCGGCCCAGGCAGGGATGACCGGCGTATCAGGCAGCTTCAGCCCGTCATATTTGATGCCAAGGCCGTAGGAGGCCTGCTTCACGGCACCGGTCAGGCCAACATTCTCCTCGATCGAATCGAGAGCGATGGGACCGATCGGGGTGTCGATATTGACCCCGTTCAGCGTAACCTTGCCGGACAGATTGTTCCACAAAGGCAGCGCCGCCGTCAGCTTCTGCTTGATGTCGCCCTGCTGGGCGGCGATGTCAGACTTGTCGCCGGCCTTGGCGGCAATGCCGATGATGTCGAGCACGGTGCCGACCTGGAAATTCTCGGCGGTGCTCTCGCTGGTCGCTGCCTTGGCCGTGACCTTGATGGTGAGCGGCTTGTCCTTGCCCACGATGGTTTCGACGAAATCGGACATCGTGCCGGCGGTGGAGATGGTCACGCTACCCGCATTGCCGGCCACGCCCGTTATCTTGGAGGTGATGGCACCGACGGAAACTGTGGCGTCGCTCTGTGGCGAGCTGACGGTCGCCGAAGCCGAGGGGCAGGCCGTCTCGTAGCTCGAGAAGACGGAGAGCTTGGGATCGAAGGTGCCGGAACTCTTGCAGGCAGCAGAGAACTTCACACTGGACTGATCTTCGCCCTCCGTCTTGGCGAAGCTGTAGTTGAACGGGGACTCGCTGGTCACGGCATAGGTGCCATCGGCATTGGGTGTCGCCAAATAGGTGACCGGATCCATGCTGATCGTGACGCCGCTCTTCTTCATATGGGCAAAGGTCGGCGTGAGATCGAGCTTCACGGCATAGGCCGAACCCTGAGGCGTGATACTCACGATGCCCTTGTCGAACAGGGCCGGGCCGAAGGTCTTGGTCAGGGAAGCCTGGAGCTGCTTGGCTCCATCCGCCGAGACGCTCTGGGCGAAGGCGGGAACGGCGAACAGCGTCGCTGCCAGCAACGTGCCTTTCAGAGCAGCCAGAGAGGCAAGATTGCGACGTTTCATGCGAAAAGCGTGCATGGATTTTCCTTCGGTGGGTGAGAGCCGTTTCGCGCGGCCGCATTGTTATCGCAAAACAATGGGGCGCGCACGCGCGACTTCATGAAAAACTGCAAAACGATCAGAACCAGCCGGGAGCCGGAACAACAACACTAGGCCTGGATAAAAGGGGGAAGGAGGTGCTCAAACGCACAAGACACACTGCAAACACTCCCTGCTGGCGATGCATGCCAATACATCCGACCTACCTTTACGTTTCTATACTTCGGCCGTGCGCATTGGCAGTTCCATCCGTGACAGAGGCGTTAATTGCCACCACGATGACGCTTTCTGGCAACAGGCTTGCGACGAAGCCGCCTCACAAGGGAGAATTGCTGCAACAAGCATTTACGCTTTGGCAGCATTATGCGATGGAAACACGTGCCCTCGATGGTGGTTCGGTGTTAGATCTGCATCCCTGCCGTCCGAAGAATTGGAAGCGACAATGACAATCCTCAAGATCCTCACCGCCGTCTTCATCCTGTCGGGCCTCGCTGCCTGCGCCAGCTACTACGGCCAGGCGGACCACACTCCTGCCTATGTCGTGCAGCCGGATAATCCGTTCCCGCGCTGAGCTGGGAAGGATTGGACGGATTTTTTAAAGTGGTCCGCCGAGACCGCTTTGCCACAGCGGCAGGCCGGTTTGCGGGTGGCAGCCAGACTATACGGGAGCCTTGTCGGCAACGACGGGGCTCTTTTTGCGTGAGCCGGCGATCTTGGCAGAAGGCCGGTGCGAAGCAGCCTTGGCGCGCCGATTGCCGCTTCCCCCTCCATTATCAGGGTTCTCCGCGAGGCTCTGGCTGGCCTTTATAACCTTCTCGGCGGCCGCTGCTGCACACTGATCCCTGAATCTCTGGACCTCTTCCTCGCTGAGATGCTCGATGCCGATGAAGCTGTCCTGTGCCGCGCTGGTGAGCAGCAGCTCGTCAAGCTTGGCCTGCAGGGCTGCCGTATCGCGGTTCTGGGTATTCTGAATCAGGAACACCATCAGGAAGGTTACGATGGTGGTGCTGGTATTGATGATGAGCTGCCAGGTGTCTGAGAAGCCGAAGAACGGCCCGGACGCCGCCCAGATGATGACGACCGCACAGCAGGCCATGAACGTTGCCGGATGTCCCGCTGCCTTCGAGACCCTGTCTGCGGCCTTCCCGAATATCTCGACCAGTTTCATGGTGAACGACCTTCGCTGTGGTTGATGCCCATGCATCAGCCTCTCTCCCCGGACCTGCCCGCACAACGCGCATGCCCCCTGCCCGGTTCAGGTTGAAATTTCGTTCCTCCCAAATTGGCATCTTCCTTGCTTCGAATTTTCCCAGCCAACAGCGGGGCCCGGGACAGACGTTGTCATCCGTTCGTTGCCGACATGCGCCAAAGGGGCCCACAACTCCCGCGTGTCGGGACAAATCGTGGAGACATTCGATATGCCGAGCAGGCTCCAGAATCATCGAGTTTGGCTCAATGGGCGCGAGACTGACCTCAAGCTGGAGGCTGGCTTCTGGGCGGCGCTGGCACAGATCGCCAGGAAGCAGCGTCGCAGCGTGGAATGCCTGCTTTGCGAACTTGAAGAGGCCCGCCCAAGGCGCGGCCTGCGCTCCGCCGTCATCGAGTTCGTGCTGTCGAACGCGTGACAGGCGCTGGCATCCTTCCTGGCGGAGATGCAGTCTGTCAAACTAGCGTTCATGAGCCTTCATTGGGCCCGGATGACCCGCCCGGGCTGCGTGATCCCGGCGACAAGGCGGGAAGCGCGTTTTTTAGTCCTCCCAAAATACCGGCTTGACTTGAGGACCAAGCTGAAAGGCAAATTCAGGCATCAGATCAAGCCGCGGGTACTCTTTGGGATGGACTTGCTTTAAAATATTATTGAGCCATATGACCAAGTAGACATATCGTATTCCAAAAAGTCCGGTATATCTTGCTGAGCCGTGGATCGGAGTTACACGTCCATCCATCGGTCCCTGTGTAAGAGCTTGCAAGAGGTTTATCTGATCCAATAGAGGATCGTCCTTTAAACCACTGCAACGACCGTTGATGTTTACTTTTGCGAAAGCATCTCTGAAACTCACGCCTTTTGTATCGAAATTTTCGATCTGCGTCAGATGATCTATCCCAGGCCATTTCGATGCTTTGTACATGCACCACTGAACAAAGAGCACGTCGTCGAAGTTATTCTTTCCGTTGAGACCAACGGCTCCGTCAAGGTTCCAGTAGAATATTTTCCTGCCATCCGTCGTTTCAGCAAATTCTGGATGCATTGACCGCACTCCTGGAGGCCCGGACGAGGGGCGCCATGGAAAACTCGATGCTCCACTGAAGCCAACAAGTAAGTTCATTCCAGAGGGAAATCGACTCAACTTTTCTTGCGCGCCTTTGGGAATGACCGGTCCTGACAGGGTGGACGACGTGATAGCGCTAGCCGGCGGCAACCGATCGGAGGAGACCGGCGATTGACTTCTCGGCTGCCGAGGAATCCAGGGGTGATCACCGCAAACTACGGATTCTGCTAAAACAAGATGCGCTTGGCGTGAGCGAATATCTAAATTAACTTGCTGGTATCAAAAGCATTTTTCGATTCTTGGTGAACCGATCTGAATACGCCAGGCCACGCGACCGATATGCGTTGGCGGGCTCAGGTCCGGATCGAAACGATCCGGAGATGATGGGGGAGGCCCGGCTGGGCTGGGGGGCTTGAGGTGCCAGGCCTCCTTGCTTCAATGGCGATGAAGCAGTGCGACGGTAGGAGCCCTTTTGGCCTCGCTCAAGCGTGAACACGTATCGCGTTTATATACTCCAGTATATGTCCCAACGGTAGTTCTTCGAGCAGACCTGCATGCTCCAAGGTTTCGAACCTCTGGAGCTTTCCAATCAGATCCTTTTCCTCAACCTCGCCCGAGGCCCCTCGCCGTTGTCAGCAACGAAGATGATGTTCGCCAAAATCCTGGGCACAATTGAAATCGCGGTTCCGCGAGCTAATGGTTGAGGTCCAACGGTGCCATCGATGGCTCACGCCCATCCAATTCTTCGAGCCATAATCTCACGAGTTGAGCGCGCGCGTAGCCGACGGCAAAGTCCATGCTGTCGAAAGTGTGGACGCAGGAAGTGCCCCATTTCTCGGCGACGACGACAGTCCACCTCCCCGCCTGTTCCTGGACGGAGACAGCTTTTGAAGAACCGAAGCCTTCTGAGCTTTCGACTGACATGTGATCCGAGCACTCCTACCACCCTGAGTGTCGGTACTTTTATTTTCAGCATGCTTAACAAAACAGTTCTTCATAAGCATATCGCGGCGGATAGTTAATCATACCTCACCACCCTCAAAAAAGGTTGTCTGCGTTGCGATGGTAGTTAGGTCCGCATACGTCGATATTCCTAGTTTGGCGGTGGCATGCCCATCGACTACCTCGAAATAGTCACCCTTGTGGCACGATAGTCTGCCTCCATCGGTTTGAACCTCACGAAGCGCCCAATCAAGGTGTAAAGGCAAATGGCCGGATTAGAATCGGCAGCGACTCGCTACTTCCGGTCGCGAGGCCTTTTCATGCCCATGCCAAACGCATGGCCAAATAAATTGCTCATCTTTGTTGAAACCTTAGGAAGGTCTGTCAGTTACCGACTCTGCGAACAATTACTTCGCAGAAGCTCGATCGGCGCAACCATGCTAAAAGATCAGCCTCTCATAAACTGGCTGTCGTTTGTCGTAAGCGTTCATCGCAAGCTCAACGACGAGGACCTGACCATGCGTGACCTTCAACAGGCCACGGATATTTCCCCAACCGCGCTGCACCATCTTTTCGCGGGAGGCAAGTGCCCGGAAGAAGCCTTTTTGGCATTGTGTAAGTGGCTGGAAAGGGATCCGACGGACTTCTACGCGGTTGAGAAGGAGTGAATTTGCGCGCGGTCTGGGAGCGACTTCAAACCAGCTTTCAGACCGCAAGCCCATGTAGGCCTCCGTCGTACTGGGCTGGAAACCATGCAGCCAAACGCGCGAGATGTGGTGCTGGTATTACGCCTTCCTCAAGCCGGTACTGCTGGAGTTTGTTCAACAAGAGAGACTCAGTGGCAGCGCAACTCCACGCTTGGCAGTCTCAAATGACTATAGACTATGATGAGATGGCGCAGCTTATCGCTCCCGGCGGGGATGAGCGCGGTCCCGAGCGCTGGGGTAACATGCGGTGGGGAAAAACAATCGAAGAAATGCCATTGTGGCAGGCTGTACGTACTGTCATCGTTGATTGGGCAGGCTCGCACCGGCAACTGCAAGTACAGATTATAGCCGCTCGGGGGACTTCGCTAATAAATCTGACGGCCATCCAGGCCGTATTCGACAGGGATGACTTTCCTGTGCACGCCAAATAGGTTGCAGCCTGGCACTGTGACACGCCCAACGTTAGCGATACCTTGCAGCTGCGATGCCACCAACTGTCACTTATGTCGTACAGGTTCTCACCCGGATTTGGCCTCGCGCGCAGACCTCATCCCTCACTCGTGCGAGGCGGGATATTCTTGCCTCTGAGAAAGATTCAGGTTCGCCGCAACCGACGCATCGATAAGCTCCCGACTTTATGGCAACTGTGTTTGGCTCGTGGACCCCATCGAACATTGCGTCGCTCGACTGATAGGGCCAGTCGCCATACTTACCAGTCTGGCTCCTCCCCGGTTTTGGACATCACCGAATCCTCGGCGTGACGGAGTACTGACTTGCGACTGGCGCGACGAAGCAGCCGTTTAGTTCGCCAGCCTTCGCCGGCGTTCGTGGCAAATCGTTCCAACTATTGAGCCAAATGTCAGGACGCCTCAAAGGCCAAAGGCAAATTGCCTTATCAACTCAATCATTTGAGAGAGCCGAATGGCGGAGACGCAGGGATTCGAACCCTGGATACCCTTGTGGGGTATGCTCATTTAGCAAACGAGTGCCTTCAGCCTCTCGGCCACGTCTCCGTTGCGCTTCGGATAGACAATCCCGCCCGCGCAATCAAGGCAAATTCGCAACTGCCCCCAAGCCTGGACGATTAAGGCCTCCACGAGAGGCCAGAGCCGGCGCTAAGGAAGAGAGGAATCGCCGTGCTTTTGCGCTATGAGGCGGCAAGGAGACCGTCATGGACAACTCAGCCAATCCCCTCGCCTCCGTCACGTCTAGCCGCGACCTGCAGCGCCTCATCGATATCATGGCGGCGCTGCGCACCCCTGTCACGGGCTGCCCCTGGGATCTGGAGCAGGATTTCGTGAGTATCGCCCCCTACACCATCGAGGAGGCTTACGAAGTCGCCGACGCCATCCAGCGGGGCGACATGGCCGATCTCAACGACGAACTGGGCGATCTTCTCCTGCAGGTGGTGTTTCACGCCCAGATGGCGAGCGAGCAGGGCCTGTTCGATTTTGGCGATGTGGTGCAGGCGATCACGACCAAGCTGATCCGCCGCCACCCGCATGTGTTCGGCGAGGCGCGCGACCTGCCGCCTGCTGAGGTGAAGAAGCTCTGGGCCGAGATCAAGGCGCAGGAGAAGGCCGAGCGCGCCAGGCGCCGGCCAGAGCCGCGGCAGGCGAGCGCCCTCGACGGCGTTCCGACCGCCATGCCCGCCCTCACCCGTGCCATCAAGCTGCAGGAAAAGGCCGGCAAGGTCGGTTTCGACTGGAACGATATCCGCACCGTGCTCGCCAAGGTGCGAGAGGAGGCGGACGAGATCGAAGCGGCCCTTGATGCCGGCGCCGGTGCAGACGCGATCAACGCCGAGATCGGCGACCTGCTCTTCGCAGTAGCCAATGTCGCCCGCCATGCCCATGCCGATGCCGAAGGAGCCCTGCGGGGAGCGAATGCCAAGTTCGAGCGTCGCTTCCATTTCATCGAGGAGCGCCTTGCCGAACAGGGCACGACGCCCGCCGGTTCGACGCTTGAGGCGATGGATGCGCTGTGGAACGAAGCAAAGCGAGAAGGTCTTTGACATCGTTGCTGCCCGGGCGTGGTCCGAGGAACCTGACCTCGCAGCGCCAGCCGGGTCCTGAAGCAAAGACATGAATTGGGTGGATGGAACGGACCGCCATCCCCATCACAGATGATCCGTGATCAAAGCTGTTTCCGCTATAATGCGAGGTGAAAGACCACACCCAATTGCTCAGCGGAGGCAGACACCGTGAAAATGGTGATCTTGCGTGGAAAGGCCGGCACATACGCGCTGCCTGGCGAAAAACCCCGGGAATGGCCGCGAGGCGCACTGGACGAGGCCGCGGCCCTGGATTTCGCACGTTTGAGAGGCTACGAGCCGAAAGTCATCGACGTTGCCGGCTGGTCGGCTGTCAACAGCCAGCAGATGCGAATGGCGATGAAGGAAATCCGGGCCGATGATGACGTTTTCGCGCTCTACGGCTTCTCGGCAGGTGGCTACACCATCTACAACATTCTCAACGCGTTGAAGCCGAAGGAAAAGGATCGCCTGGCGCTTGTGGTCGTCCTCGGTGCGCCTCCCGATCCAACGCCTTTCAAGGAGGACTATCGGGGCCCCTGGGAGTTGATCTACCGGCTGAACCCACCTGCGGGCCATATGGCCGGCCCGAGAGTGTTGCTGGAACGGCCTTTCGGCCCTGACTGAAGTTTCTTTGGCATGAATAGAGGCCCCGTCATCAAATTAACCATAAATGAAATGGCACAAAAAAGCCGCCGCCATGGAGATTCAAAGCTAAATTACCGGACAGCCTAGATCTTTGAAACGTATTTGCGCGCCAGAAAGGCGTAATTTTCCAGTCTTTACGCGACCATTAACCTCTGCGGCAAAAGCATGAAAGAGGCAGCCTTTCTTAAGACTCATTCAATACCGAAAGTTAATTTTAAGTAAATGAGCCATTCAAGTTGCGTAGCGTAGGATGCTCAGAAATGAATAGAACACTTGCTTTGGTCATGGCCGGTAGCCTGGGCCTCGGTACCGCTTCCTGCAGCAGCAGTCCGGGAGGCCGGGCGCTGAACGGGGCTATCATCGGCGGCACCAGCGGCGCCATCGTCGGGAGCCTCGTCTCCCGCCAGCCGGCAGCCGGTGCCGTCGTAGGCGGTGCAATCGGCGCGGCAACGGGCGCCGTCATCGGCGTAGTGACGACGCCGAGTTCCCCCTCGCCCGGTTGGTTCTAACCGCCTGCGGGTACTCAGCCCAGCCTGCGGATGTCGTCAGGCTCGACCATGTCGACCACCGTCAGTCCGAAGCGGCGACGCACCTGGTCGGCTCGTTCCGGGGCAACGCGCACCGTGACCCGCGTCACGCCCTCCTCGTCGGTCTCGCGCGCCATCACGTCGGCATTGCTGTAGAGCCAGGCGAGCCCGGCGCCATCCGAGGGAGGCACGTCGATGGTGAGGGTCAGGCGCCCAGCCGCCACCGCTGCCTCGACACGCTTCAACAGCGTGTCGATGCCCTCCCCGCTCACGGCGGAGACGACGACCGGCCGGTTATCCCCATTGCGTCGCGTTGCATTGAGGAGGGCCTCGCGCGCCGGAGGGTCGAGCAGGTCGACCTTGTTCCAGACCTCGATGATCGCCCGCTCGGCACTCGCCTCGACGCCGAGGCTTTCGAGGATGCTGCGTACGTCGGAAGCCTGCGCTTCGGTATCGTCATGCGAGATGTCCCGCACATGCAGGATGACGTCGGCCTCCAGCACCTCTTCCAGCGTGGCGCGGAAGGCGGCGACCAGCATGGTGGGCAGTTCGGAGATGAAACCCACCGTGTCGGAGAGGATCGCCTTGGTGCCATGCGGGAGCTTGAGGGCGCGCAGGGTCGGATCGAGCGTGGCGAAAAGCATATCCTCAGCCAGCACCTCGGCCCGGGTCAGACGGTTGAAGAGGGTCGACTTGCCGGCATTGGTGTAGCCGACCAAAGCGACGATCGGATAAGGCACCTTGCGGCGGCTGACGCGATGCAGGGCACGCGTGCGCTTCACCTGCTCCAACTCGCGTTCGAGCTTGACGATGCGGTCCTGCAGGAGGCGCCTGTCCGACTCGATCTGCGTTTCGCCGGGGCCGCCGAGGAAGCCACCGCCACCGCGCTGGCGTTCTAGATGGGTCCAGGAGCGGACCAGCCGGCCCTTCTGGTAATTGAGATGGGCCAGTTCAACCTGCAGCGTGCCTTCCCTGGTACGCGCCCGGCGGCCGAAGATCTCGAGAATCAGACCGGTGCGGTCGATAACCTTCGCACCCCAGGCTCTTTCGAGATTGCGCTGCTGGACAGGCGAGAGCGCGCAGTCCATCAGCACGAGCGTGACCTGCTCGTCCTCGACGATCGCCTTGATCTCATCGACCTTGCCTTTGCCGATATAGGTCGAAGGCCTGATCTCCGCGAGCGTAACCACGGCCGAACCGACCACGTTGAGGTCGATGGCTGCAGCAAGGCCAACGGCCTCTTCGAGCTTGGCTGCCGGCGAGCGCACGAGATCGCTCTCCGCGCGGCGCGACAGCACCGGCGCGACGACATAACTGCGCGTGCCCGAGGCAACTTCCAGCTCATGCGCATCGATGCGTTGCGCCGGATCCTTGAACAATTCTGCTGTCAAACGTCTACTTTCGGGCGGGATGGCTCCCGCCACTCTTGTTACGACAAGAATCAGAGCTTGTCCGCTCCCTCGATCTCACCGCCTTCGAAGAGCTGGACGGGGTGGCCCGGCATGATCGTCGAAATCGCGTGCTTGTAGACAAGCTGTGAATGACCATCGCGCCGCAACAGCACGCAAAAATTGTCAAACCAGGTCACAACGCCTTGCAACTTAACGCCATTCACCAGGAAGATCGTGAGCGGGATCTTGTTCTTGCGGACATTGTTGAGAAAGGTGTCCTGTAGATTTTGGGTTCGCTCCGCCGCCATAATACCCCCGAAACTCCTTGACCGCGGTTAGCCCGCGGATATTCACAAGCAATGCCGGCAAAAGCCAACGCGCTTGCCTTCATTCAATCAACCTACATAGTCGACGGGGATGCTGCGTCGCGCAAGCAAAAGTTTGCAGTTCCCACGCTGCATTCCGCCATATCTACGGTTTAAGCGACATAACAACGGCGTGAATACGGCAAAAAACGTAGGTCCGGAAAACTTAGGTTGAATGTTCCGCCACACTGTGGAAGTGGGCGCGCAACTTGATGGCGAGGGTGCCGGGCTTGCCGTCGCCAAGCACGGTGTCGTCGATCTTGACCACCGGCGTGATCACGGCCGTCGCCGCCGTGATGAAAGCCTCCCTTGCAGCCTTGGCCTCCGCCACGGTGAAGGGGCGCTCCGATACGATGAAGTTGTCGCGCTTTGCGAGATCGATCAGCGTGGTGCGGGTGATCCCGCGAAGGATCCCGGATTCGGCCGGCCGCGTCACCAGCGTATTTTCCTTGGTGACGATCCAGGCATTGCTCGCCGCGCCTTCCGTAACGTAGCCATCCTCGTCGAAGAACCAGGCCTCCCGGGCACCCTGCAGCTTGGCTTTCTGGCGCGCCAGTGAATTTGGCAGCAGGCCTGTCGTCTTGATGTCGACCCGCTCCCAGCGATTGTCCGGCACGGTGATCACCGAAATACCGGCGGCCGCGCCCGCTTCAACTTTGGTGCGGTCGACCGGGCGGGCGATGACCACCAGCGTGGGTGGCGTATCGGCGGCCGGAAAGACGAAATCGCGCCTTGCCGAGCCACGTGTGACCTGGAAATAGACTAGGCCGTTACGCACACGGTTGCGCCGCACCGTCTCACGCAGGATGACCTTGAGCGCGCCCTCCTTCACCGGCATGCGGATGCTGAGTTCGGCAAGCGAGCGTTTCAGCCGGGCGAGATGGCGCGTCTCATCGATGATCTTGCCGCCAAAGATCTCGCAGACCTCGTAGACGCCGTCGGCGAACTGGAAGCCGCGATCCTCGACATGGACGCTCGCATCGCGAAGCGGCGTATAGAGTCCATTGACATAGGCGATGCGGCTCATGGCGGTTCCAACAGGTAATGCTAGCGGTGGGTTTCGTTGACCGATGTGCCGCAGATTTCCGGCCCTGACAACCCGCAGGATCGCCTCAGCGCCCTACATCTGCCAGAATGGCGCGCCCTCGCGGAAACGCTTCCACACCTTGTGCAGCTTGGCCGAGGCCACCTGCTTGTCGCGGGCCTGCCAGCCGGTGATCAGCCCCACTCCCCTGTGCAGCGCCGCGCTCTGGGAATTCTCCGTCAGTTCGAACAGCAGCCCGCCCGTGGTCGCGGCGTCATTGGCAAGGCCGAGACTTTCCTGCAGGTCCGCCAGGCGGACGAGATAACGCTGGGCCTCTTCCCTCGCGCTGAAGACGCTGCGGAAGAATTCCACGCCATACCGCAGCTTCTTCAGCTTCAGCCGCAATTCGTGCTGGGCTTCCGGCTGCAAACGCCGGAAATGGGAGCCGCCTTTGAGGGCCCGTCGATGCAGGCGGTCGAGCGCCTGCCGCGCGAAGCTGTCTGCCGTCTCCGCGAGGATACCGAGGGATCCGCTGGCGATATCGTTGCGCCAGACCCGACGCTCGACGGTGCGGCCCAGGGTGAGCAGGAAGCGGTTATAGCGCGGACTGGCAAAGACTTCGCGCAGATGATCGTAATTGCTGCTGCGCCGCGGCTTGATGCTCTCACGCAGGGCAGCGAACGCCTTGCTATCGGGGCATTGCGTCTCGATGCCAGTAATCGTGTCGACGTCGAGCACATCCCAATTGCGCACCGGGCCGAGTGTCGAGGCGAGCCACTTGGCTTCGCTGGCCACCAAGGCGAGCGCGGGCGAGCCGATCTGGCGCTGCAGGATCGAGATGGCCGTGCGCATGCGCCTGAGAGCCACGCGCATCTGGTGCACACCCTCAGGAGTCCGCCCAGCCTCCACCACCGCCTGGTTGGCGACCATGTGCTGGCTGCAGTCGCCAAGCAGCTTGGCCACGATCTCGTCGACATTGTCCTGCGCGTCGACACCGGCCTTGGCAGCGCGCACGCCCTCGCTCGGCGGCTCATAGGCCAGATGATAGCCGCGATCCGCCTTGGCAAGCGTGCCGACCCGCAGTGGCGCTGAATCGAGCAAGGCGAGGGCAACGTCGTAGAGCGTCGCGGCGTCGCCGGCCTTCAACTCAAGCTCGATCTCGTTGATGAGCTCGCGATGCTCGCCGGCGGTGATGCCACCACTGTCATATGCCAGCTCCAGATTAGCGGCTGGCAGGTCGAGAGCCTGGATGCGGCGGCGGAACTTGGTGACGAAGACTGTTTCGAGCACGGCATTGGTGACGCCCTCGAGGCCAATCTCGCGCGCCTCGGGCGGCAGGCTTTCCAGATCGGGCACCAGGCTGGGGACGCTTACCTCCCACTCATGGCGCGCAAGCGGATTGCCGCCATCCACAGGCCGCTTGAGGGTCTGGATATAGGTCTTACCGCTCCGGCGCACCCTGAGCGCGATCTTGTTGCGATAGAGCTGGCGGTCGGGCGTATCGAAATACGCACTCTCGAACTTACGGAAAATACCACGATTTCGCGCATGCTGTGAGATAATCGGTACGTTGGATAGCGAATCCAGGCCTCCTTCGGGCACCAGAAGCTTCAGCTCTATTTCTCGATTGGCCGCTGGCGGAGGCAGTATTGTTCCCACAATTGGCACAATCGAATCAGTTTTACTGCCTGTTTCCACGGCATTACTCCAGGCGACGTCATCCTAGGGCGAGAGAATCTCTTGGATGACACTTTAATGACATTTTGGAGCTATGGCAGATCAAATTGTCATATTCTACCGGACACAGAGGCGAAATAGCCAAGTTGGCGCTTGCAAAAATGTACGTCCCTCAGGATTGCCAGGTAATGCAACATGGAAAAAAGCCCTCCGCGCGGCAGCGAAGAGGGTCTTTTCGTCTATTTTGGCTGGGAATTTGGCCTCAGCCAGTCCACCCACCGTCAATTACGTGAACCTGGCCGGTCGTGTAGGTCGCACCTGCAAGATAGACGACGAGATCGGCGATTTCCTCGGGGCGGGCTATGCGTCCGATCGGCTGACGAGCGATAAAGGCGGCACGGGCCGCTTCATAATCCCCGGTGGCTTCGAGGCGCTCGCGCAGTGAAGGGCTTTCCACAGTCGCGGGTGCAATGGCGTTGCAGCGGATACCCTTGCCGACATAGTCGGCCGCCACCGATTTGGTAATGCCCACCACCGCTGCCTTGGAGGCCTGGTAGGCGAACCGGTTGGTAATACCCTTCACGCTGGAAGCGACCGAGGACATGTTGATGATGGTCCCGTCGCCCCGCTCCAGCATATGCGGCAGGAAGGCCCGGATCATGCGGAACATTGCCGTCACGTTGAGGTCGAACGCGAAGTTCCAGTCCTTCTCCGTACAGTCGAGGATAGTGCCGGCGTGCACCACGCCAGCGCAGTTGAACAGGATATCCACCTTGGCGCCATGACGTTCGGCAAGGGCCGCGATCGCATCCGGCGACAGCACGTCGAGGCGCTCGACGCTGATGGTGTCCGAGGCGAGATCCTTGAGCTTGTCCTCGGCGATGTCGGTGGCGATCACGCGCGCGCCGGCAGCCGCCAGCGCCTGGGCCGAAGCCCGGCCGATACCTTGGGCGGCTGCTGTCACCAGCGCCGTCTTGCCTTGCAGGGATAGGGACATTCCTCACTCCGTCTCGATTTTCTGGATTGTCGTCCAGCGATTGATAACGGCATTTGTATGAATAATTCAAACGCTTAGATATGGCGCGACGTCATGCCTCTGCAAAGCTGTCGCCGCGTCGCTGTTGCCCGGCCTTCCCCGCTCCAATATGGTCGCCCCACTATGAAGCGATCGAGTCTAAAGGCGGGGATTGATGTCCGGACAGCGCACTTACCTCTATGTCGGCGGCGCTACGCGTCCCACACCCTATTACCCCACCAACAATGCCAAGGGCATTTCCGTCTTCACATTCGACGAGACTAGCGGTGCCATCGCGCCAATCGGTCTGATCGAGGGTATCGACAACCCCACCTGGCTGAGTGTCGACGCCAAGCACAAGGCGCTGCACGTCACCAGCGAGGTCGTCGGCTGGAACGAGGGCACAGCCTCGGCCTATGCGATCGATCCGGCCACCGGCAACCTCCACTATATCAACAAGCAGGCCACGCTCGGTAGCATCACCGCGCATAATAGCCGGGACCGCACCGGCAATTTCCTGCTGGTGGCCAATTACAGCCTGATGCCGGAGACCGAACTACCCAACAAGGCGATCGCCATCCTGCCGATTCGCGAGGATGGCGGCCTGAAGCCCACCGTCAGTGACGCCACTCATTCCGGCACTGGGCCGGATCCGGAGCGCCAGGAGCGCCCGCATCCCCATTGCGTCAAGACCACGCCAGACAATCGCTATGTCCTCGTTTCCGACCTCGGGCTCGATCTCCTGGTGATCTATCGCTTCGACAGCCAGACGGGCGCTCTCAGCCGGGCCGGTGCAGCTTCCCTGCCTCCCGCAGCCGGCCCGCGCCATTTCGTCTTCCATCCGCGCGGCCATTTCGTCTTCGTCGCCAATGAGATGGGATCGAGCGTCTCCTCCTTCGCCTTCGAGGCCGAGCAGGCCAAGCTGACTGCTCTCGCCACCATCTCCACATTGCCCGACTCGGCGGGCACGGAAAGCTTCTGCTCGGAAATCGCCATCTCCGGAGACGGCTCCTATCTCTATGTCGCCAATCGCGGCCATGACAGCATCGCCATCTTCTCGATCGACAGCGAAGGCGGCCTGACTCTCGAGCACAACGTGCCCTCGGTTGGGAAATTCCCCCGGCATTTCGCTATCGACCCCTCCGGCAATTTCCTGGTTGTCGCCGGCCAGAACAACGACAAACTCGTGGTGTTCGCGATCAATCACGACAACGGCGAGTTGACGCCGATTGGCATCGAGGTGGAAACGGGCACACCCACCTGCGTGGCGTTCTTCCGGGCTGAATGACCGGGAGCGCGGACGTCCTCGTCCATAGTCGCTGACTTTGCGGAAAAAGTAGCGGGGAACGCGGAGTGGCGATCTCTGATCGCCATCTTCTTCACCGGCAAGCACACCGTTTCCAAGAAATGGCGATCAGGGACCGCCACTCCAGGCCAGTGCCCTCCCACGCGAAGTTGGCGCCTATGGATGAGGACGTCCGCGCTCCCAGCATTCATCCGACATTTCCCATCTTGCTGCCCTTACGACTGATATGTTACACACGAGATACACAGCCGCATGATCGGCTGGCTCCAGGGTGGAATGAGGTAGGGCGCCATGACTTCGGCAGCGTCGTTTCCCGATGTCGAACTGGCCTTGATCGGCGGGCAGCAGCCTTTCGTGCTGGAGGAGCTGCAGAGCCGCTTCAAGATCCATTCCGTCTATGCCGAGGCCAACCCCTTCGCCGCCCTCGAGCGCATCGGCGGCTCGATCCGGGGCGCCGTGGGTCATGGCATGGCGGGGCTGACTCGGCGCCATATCGAACTGATGCCAAAACTCGAGATCTGTGCCCTCAACGGGGTCGGCCTTGAAACCAGCGACCTGCCGGCCATTCGCGAGCGAGGCATCAAGCTCACCACCACGCCTGTTCTATTCGACGATGTTGCCGATCTTGCCGTTAGCCTCGCCCTCTCCTGCTGCCGCCAGATCCCCCTAGCCGACCGCTTCGTGCGCAGCCAGCAATGGGAGAACGAGCGCCTGCCACTCGGCCGCAAGCTCACCGGCACACGGGTGGGCATTCTCGGCCTTGGCCGCATCGGCATCGAAGTCGCCCGGCGCCTGGAAGCCTTCAAGACGCAGATTTTCTATGCTGACCCCATCAAGCGCGAGGATGTCCCCTATACCCATGTCACCGATGCCGGGACGCTCGCGTCGACCGTCGACATCTTCTTCCTGTGCGCCGCCGGCAATCCCAAGGGCGCTCCGCCCATGATTGGCCGCACGATCTTCGACGCCCTCGGCCCGCGCGGCATCTTCATCAATATCGCCCGTGGCTGGCTGGTGGACGAACCGGAGCTGATCAAGGCCCTGCAGGAGAAGCGCTTGGGTGCGGCCGGTCTCGATGTCTTCTATGACGAACCGATGGTGCCGCCTGCCTTGCGGGCACTCGATAACGTGGTGCTCACGCCGCATATCGCCTCCTCGACAGAAGAAACGATGCGGGCTATGGGCGCCTGCGTCATCGACAACCTCGTGAGCTGGTTCTCCGGCCGGGGTGCCCTCACGTCGGTGACCTAGGAGGCTCCCGCGCCATGATGACACCCAACCCGGCCGTTCCCGCTCCGCTCGAGCGCCTGGCCCGCCCACGCTCCCTGGCGGAACTGGTGATCCACGAAATCCGCGAACTGATTGTTTCCGGCCGCCTCGGCCCTGGCGAACAGCTCTCCGAAAGCGTGCTGGCCGAACAACTCGGCGTCAGCCGCACGCCGGTGCGCGAGGCTTTCCTGCGCCTCGAAACCGAGCATCTGGTGGAGGTTCGTCCGCAGCGGGGCACCTTCGTGTTCCAGTACAACGAGGCGGAACTGCGCGACATCTGTGAACTGCGGGAAGTGCTGGAAACCGGAGCCATGCGCATCGCCATCTCGCGCAACCGCGAGGTGCTTGTCGAGCAGCTGGATAAGGTCGTCAGCCGCAGCGAGGCGACGCCGGTTCCTGACCTTGCCGAATATCAGGCGCTGGACAATTCGTTTCATGAGGGCCTGGTCAAGGCCAGCGAGAACAAGGAATTGATCGAGGCCTATGCCCGCATTTCAGGACGCGTGCGCACCATCCGCTACCGCCTCACCCGTACGCCGCAGCAGATCGCGGACTCGCGCCGCGGACATCGCGAGATCGTGGAAACCCTCAAGGCCGGCCGCGACAGCGATGCCGTCTCGCGGCTCGGCCTGCATGTCTACAACCCCTACGAAATGTTCCGCCGCGAGAGCGAGCTGAAGCACGACACCAGGGAGGGGCAGGCATAGGCGCAGGCCCTGAGTGTTGCCGGCCCGCGTTTGTTTTCAAACGATAAATTTGCAGGGAGTTCGGCAAGAATGAAGATTACCGCCGTGAAGATTCGCCGTGTCTACGGCACCATGACCACCAAAGGCAGGTTCTGGGAAGAACGCCTTGTCCGCCCCATCGACATCTATCCCGAATATCGAGACCAGGGCCCCTTCGAGGGCGGCGAGCAGGTCGACGATAACCATCTGAAGCTGGTGCAAGATTTTGTGGAGATCCACACCCATGAAGGCGTAACCGGTACCGCCGGGCCGATCTGGCAGGATTGCTCGCATCTCATCCTTACCCAGCTCAAATCGATCATCATGGGCAAGGACCCCTTGGCGATCGAACTCCTGTGGGACCAGATGCATCGCCTGCAGGTCCATGGCCGCCAGGGCATTCCGATGGTGGCGATCTCGGCGATCGACTGCGCCCTCTGGGACCTCAAGGGCAAGGCGTTCAACCAGCCGCTCTGGCGCATCCTGGGTGGGCCGACGCGCGAGAGCATTCCCGCCTACGCCTCCATGCTCGGCTATGCCGTGCTTGACCTCGGCAAGGTCAGGGAGAGAGCGCTGGAATATAAGGAGAAGGGCTACAAGGCTCAGAAATGGTTCATCCGCCATGGGCCGATGGCCGGTCATGAGGGTCTCAAGCAGAACGTCGCCCTGGTGCGCACGCTGCGCGAGGCGCTGGGTGAAGACTACGACATCATGATCGACTGCTGGCAGAGCCTGAACCTCGATTATGCCGTCGACTTCTGCATACGCATCGAGGAATTCCGCCCGCGCTGGGTGGAGGAATGCTTCATGCCCGATCGCATCGACAGCCATGTCAAGCTGAAGGCCAAGACCAGCATCCCCCTCTCCGGCGCCGAGCACGAATATACCCGCTGGGGCTTCAAGCGCTTCATCGAGAAGGATGCGCTCGATATCTACCAGCCGGACATCTACTGGTGCGGCGGCCTCAGCGAGACGCTGAAGATCGCGGCCTATGCCACGGTGCATGACCTCATAACGATCCCCCATGGCCATTCGACGCCCATCGGCATCCATTTCAGCGTGACGCAATTGCCAATCCACACGCCCTATCAGGAATTCCTGGTGAAGTGGAACGCCATCAACATGCATTTCCTGAAGAACCCGCTCTGGCCGGTGAAGGGCGACATCCACCTGCCCCATGCGCCGGGCGTCGACATGGATCTCGACCCGGCCAAGATCGAACGCGAGGAAGAAGTCAGTGTCTGAAGCAGAAGGTTTGCAGAGTACCAGCGCAGCCACCAACGGCGGATGGGGAGCGCTCGCCCGCGCCAAGGCGATGAAGGCAAAGCTCAGGGACGGCAAGCCCGTCTTTGGCGCCTGGCTGAGCCTGAACGATCCGGCGGCTGCCGAGATCCTCGCCCGCACCGGCTTCGACTTCCTGCTCATCGACATGGAGCATGGTCCCTGGGACCTCGTGACCCTGCAGCACACACTGATGGGCTTCAATGGAACCGACACTGTACCCGTGGTGCGTGTGCCCTGGAACGACCATGTCCGCATCAAGCAGGTGCTCGATATGGGCGTCGAGGGCATCATGGCGCCGATGGTGCGCACTGTGGAGGAATGCCGCGATCTGGTGCGGGCCTGCCGCTATCCGCCTGTCGGCGCCCGCGGCTTCGGACCTCGCCGCGCCTCCAACTACTATCGGAACGTCGAGGATTATGTGGCGGCGGCAAACGAGGCGCTGTTCGTAATGCCGCAGATAGAGGACATCGCCACGCTCGACGTGCTGGACGAATTCCTCGCGGTGCCGGGCATCGATGCGGTGGCCATAGGGCCGAATGACCTTTCCGGCACCACGGGCCTGTTCCGACAGCACCAGCACCCTACCAACAAGGGTGCACTCGACATCATCATCGCCAAGGCCAAAAAAGCCGGCGTGCCCGTCAGTCTCGGCATCAATACCAAGCCTGCCGACCAGCGCGCCCTGATCGAGCGCGGCGTGCTCATCCTGACTACGACCTCGGATCTCGAACTGCTGGCCGCGGGCTCGCGCCAGTCGCTCGAGGCCAACCGTCAGGCAATCGCCTGAGCCTGGTCATCCCGTGCGCATCGCAGCACGCAGTGGTGCGATGCAGACACGGGACCGCCCGCCGTGGGACGCCTCTCTCATCTTGCGGTCCCGCATCTGCGCCGCACCACTGCGTGTTGCAGCGCGTGCGGGATGACTTCTCAACGTGGGAACCGTCACATTGCAAACTGGTATCTTGTATGGTAGTCGAGTGTACACATGCTCGCAAAGAGCGAGGAAATCAACAGGGAGGAACTAATGCGTCGCCGTAGCCTCGTTGCCGCGGTCGGAAGTCTGCTGTGCGCTGCCCTGATGGCCAGCGCGGCCTCCGCCGAACCGAAAACCAATCTGTTGCACCAATGGTCGACCGGCTCCGACGCGGATGCGGTCGCCAAGCTCGGGGAATTGTTCAAGGCCGCCGGCGGCACCTGGGAGCAGACCTCTATCGCCGGCCATACCGCCAATACCCTCGCTAAGTTGCGCGCCGACGTGGTCGCAGGCAATGCGCCGCCCGCCGTCCAGCTCAAGGGACCTGAAATCGCCGAGTGGAACGACACCGGCAAGACCGCCAATCTCGACGCCCTCGCCGGGGAGGAGGGTTGGGACAAGGTGGTGGCGCCTGAATTGCTGCCGGTGATGAAGCCGAAGGGCTCCTGGGTCGCCGCGCCCATGAACATCCACCGCATCAACTGGATCTGGGGCTCGACCAAGGCGATGACCAAGGCAGGCATCACCGACCTTCCCAAGAACTGGTCCGAGTTCAACGCTGATTGCGATAAGGTGGTGGCCGCCGGTCTGATCTGCATCGCGCACCTGTCGCAGGACTGGAGCGACGCTACCGTCTTCGAGAATGTGGTTTACGGCCAGGACATCGACCTTTTCCGCAAGGCCTTCGTCGAAGGCAATGTGGACGCCCTGCGTAGCCCTGGCATGATCAAGGCGTTCGATCAGTTCCGCCTGATGGTGTCCAAATATATGGACAAGGGCATTTCCGGACGTGATTACGACGCCGCCTCCAACATGATGGCCAATGGCCAGGCAGCCTTCTTCATCATGGGGGACTGGGAGGTTGGCACCCTCACCGCCGCCGGCTTCAAGCAGGGCCAGGACTATGTCTGCGCCCAGGCCCCGACCGACTGGGGCAAGCCCGGCTTCATCCTGAATTCGGACTCCGTGGTGTTCTTCACTCAGAAGGACCAGGACTATATCGACGGCCAGAAGCTCCTCGCCCATCTCATCATGTCCAAGGACTTCCAGACCATCTTCAACAAAGCCAAGGGCTCTATCCCCGCCCGGCTCGACATCACCCTCGATGGCTTCAATCCCTGCCAGCAGAAGTCTCAGGAAGATCTGAAAGCCTCGATCGAGGCCGGCACGCTGGTGCGCTCCATGGCTCATAACATGACCGTGCTGCAGAAATTCCGCGGCGCCATGATGGAGACCATCACCGAATTCGTGAACACCCCGGACATGTCCTCCTCGGACGCCGCCAACGCCATGGCCGATGCCGTGCAGGCGCAGATGTAAGGACGGCAACGCGGCGGCACTCCCTCCCCCTGTGAGGAGGGAGTGCAAGGGTCGGGTCGCAGGGCAAAAGATGCAGCCCACTTGAAGAAAGGGCATGCCGAACGATGTCTGCAGTTGCACCTTCAGCGTCACCAGCCTCGACAAGCGAGTATCGCCGGTCCTGGCGCGACCGCCTCGGTGAATACGTGCCGCAAATCGTGCTGGCCCCTTGGGTGTTCACCAGCTTCGTCTATGTCTTCGGCTTCACAGCCTGGACCTTCTATATCTCGCTTTCCAACTCCACACAGCTGCCGACGTATCAATATGAAGGCTTCGGCCTCTACGTCTCGCTGTGGAAGAATGCGCGCTGGAACATCGCCTATACCAATCTATTCGTCTTCGGGGTGCTGTTCGTGGCGGGCGCCATGGCGATCGGTTTGCTCCTGGCGATCATGATCGACCAGCGCGTGCGCTTCGAATCCGTCTGGCGCACCATCTACCTCTACCCCCTCGCCGTCTCCTTCGTGGTCACCGGCACGGTATGGAGCTGGCTCTTCAATCCTACCGCCGGCTTCGAATTCTTCATGCACAATCTCGGCTGGTCGAGCTTCCAGTTCCGCTGGATGACCAATCGCAACTGGGCGATCTATGGCGTCGTCATCACCGGCATCTGGCAGTCCTCCGGCTTTGCCATGGCGCTGTTCCTCGCCGGTTTGCGCTCCGTCGACCACGACCTCATCAAGGCCGCACAGATCGACGGCGCCAGCGTTGCCCGCATCTATCGCAAGATCGTCATTCCCACGATCCGGCCGATCTTCATCGCGGTGATCGTGGTACTTCTGCAATTTGCCACCAAGACCTTCGATCTCGTGCTGGCCCTTACGGGCGGCGGCCCGGGCGTTTCCACTACTTTCCCGGCCATCTATGTCTACGACCTGATGTTCCAGCGCGGGCAGATCGCCGAGGGCGCCGCCGCCGCGATGATGATAGTAGCGGCCATCGCGTTGATCCTCATCCCCTATGCGCTCTGGCAGGCCTGGCGCAAACGCCGGGAGGAAAGCCATGGCTGACTTCAGCTACGACCCCCTTGCGACCTCCGGCAGTTGGAAGCGTTCGCGTGCCAAGATCGGCGTCTACGCCATCCTGGTCCTGTTCGCCGCCTATTACCTGCTGCCGCTGGTGGTGATCATTCTCAATTCCTTCCGCGATCTGCCGGAGATCGCGCAGAACGGCCTGATCGCCCTCCCCCGCAGCTTCAATCTCAAGGGGTGGTACGACGCCTGGAATACCTATTGCGTCGGCGGCACTTGCGAAGGCGTGAAGGGTAATTTCTTCAATTCCCTGCGCATGGCCATTCCGGCCACCATCATCTCCACTGCGATAGGTGCCATCAACGGCTATATCCTGTCGAAATGGCGCTTTCCCGGTTCGGAATGGATCTTCGCCGGCATGACGCTCGGCGTGTTCATGCCCGGCCAGATCGCCCTGCTGCCATGGGCCTATATCCTGGGCACCATCGGCCTCACCAACTCGACCTACGGCCTCATCCTTGTCCACACGGTGCAGGGTCTCTCCTTCACCACCCTGTTCTGCCGGAATTATTACGTGAACGTGCCGGACGAACTGATCAAGGCTGCCCGCATCGACGGCGCCGGCTTCTGGCGCATTTTCCGCAAGATCATCCTGCCGCTCTCCCCGCCCATCCTGATCGTCACGGTGATCTGGCAGTTCACCGGCATCTGGAACGAATTCCTTTATGGCGTCGTCTTCACCTCCGGGCGTGAGCAGCCGATCACTTCGGCCCTGGTGGCTCTGACCATGAACGGCACCAATGTGCGTGAATATGACGTGATGAGCGCGGCAGTGCTGATCGGCGCGCTGCCACCCCTGCTGATCTATTTCTTCGGCGGGCGTTATTTCGTACGCGGCCTCACACAGGGTGCGATCAAATAACTATCCTTGAGCAATGAGTTGGCGGAATGACTTCACTCACAATTCGAAATCTGCGCAAGAGTTATGGCGCCCTGGAAGTGCTCCGTGGCATCAATATCGAGGCGCGTCCCGGCGAGTTTGTCGCCCTGGTCGGCCCCTCCGGCTGCGGCAAGTCCACCTTGCTCTCGATGATCGCCGGGCTCGAAAGCATCACCTCCGGCGATATCCTCATCGGCGACCGGGTGGTGAACCAGGTGCCACCCAAGGACAGGGACATCGCCATGGTGTTCCAGTCCTATGCGCTCTATCCCACCATGACCGTTCAGGAGAACATCACCTTCGGCATGGAAAGCCGCAAGGTGCCGAAGGCCGAGCAGATGCAGGCCTTGGCGCGGGTAGCCCAACTCCTGCAGATCGAGCCCTTGTTGAAGCGCCGCCCCGCACAGCTCTCCGGCGGCCAGCGCCAGCGCGTCGCCATGGGACGAGCGCTGGTGCGCGATCCCGCCTTGTTCCTGTTCGACGAACCGCTCTCCAACCTCGACGCCAAGCTGCGGGTCGAGATGCGTTCCGAGATCAAGAAACTGCACCAGCGTGTTGGTAAGACAACCATTTATGTCACGCACGATCAGGTCGAGGCGATGACGCTAGCCTCGCGCATCGCGGTGATGCATAAGGGCGAACTGCAGCAATTCGCCGAGCCTCAGACGATCTATGACCGGCCCGACAACAAATTCGTGGCCAGCTTCATGGGCGCCGCGCCGATGAATTTCCTGAGCGCCGAGGTCACCGGAGAGCAGGGTTCGTCCCTGACCCTGGCCGGCACCAGCGGCATGCCGGTAACCATGAACCTCGCCGCACCTCTCGACCGCAAGGCGACGACACGCAGCGTTCTGCTGGGTGTGCGCCCCGAACACATCACCCTGCACCACCCCGAGCGGGGTCCGGGCAAGCGGGCCTGCGCCGTGGTGTCGGCACCGGTGGAGATTGTCGAGCCGATGGGGGCGGAGACCATGGTGAGCCTTCGCCTCGCCGGCAATGAGATCATCGCCCGCTTCGAACCCGACGATGCGCCGGAGGTCGGCCAGACCGTTCCGCTGTCCGTCGACATGTCGAAGGTCTGCGTGTTCGACGCACAGACGGAGCGATTGATCAATTAGATACCTGGGATCGCGGACGTCTCGCCCACTCTTCCTCAATTACACGCGACTCGTTTCCAAGAGCGGACGAGACGTCCGCGCTCCCAGGAAGATGCAGGCGAGACGCTTGCGATCCCCCATCATCCCCCAATCCTATTTTCAGCAAGGATCATTGCCGTGACTTTCGCCCGATATCCCAGCCTGCACGACCGCGTCACTTTCATCACCGGCGGCGGCTCGGGTATCGGCGCCGGCATGGTCGAAGCCTTTGTCGAACAGGGGGCGCGCGTAGCCTTTGTCGACATCCTCGAAGAGGAGTCGAAGGCTCTTGCCGAGCGCCTTGCAGTTAAAGGCAAAATGCCTCTCTTCATCGCCTGCGACCTCCTCGATATCAAGGCGCTGGACGCCGCCATCACCGAGGTGCGCGACACGCTCGGGCCCATCCAGGTGTTGGTCAACAACGCCGCCAACGACACGCGCCAGGAAGTCGATGCCGTCACCGAGGCCGATTGGGACCGCACCATGGACCTCAACATCAAGCATCAGTTCTTCGCCGCCCAGGCGGTCGGCCGGCAGATGCGCGCGCTGGGCGCAGGCTCGATCATCAACTTCTCCTCGATCGCCTGGATGGGAGGCGCCGGGCCGATGACGACCTACGCCACCGCCAAGGCGGCCGTGGTCGGCCTCACTCATTCGCTGGCCCGCGAATTCGGCCCCTCCAACATCCGCGTCAACGCCATCTCCCCCGGCGCCGTGATCACGGAACGCCAGCGGCGGCTATGGATAAGCGAGGCCGATATGGAGATGTTCATCGACCGGCAATGCATGAAGCGCTCGCTAGTGCCGGACGACATCGCCCGCACAGCCCTGTTCCTCGCCGCCGATGACAGCTTCATGCTTACCAAGCAATGCATCATCGTGGATGGCGGGCTGAGGTGACCTGCAAGCGCGGACGTCCTCGTCCGCTCTTGAACCACCACCGGACAGAATGAGATGCAATGACGACTGTGGAGTGCCTTGTTGAATGCTCGCGCTTCAAGAGCGGACGAGAACGTCCGCGCTCCCAGCCAAATGCGGACTTTCGAAGCCGAGCCTTCTCAGGCCTGCCTGAATCTCCGGGATTTTCATGAACAGGTCCCAGATCAGCCCAGTGCGGTGATTCTCGATCATCACCACGATCGGGCCCTGGTCGATCGAGAGAAAGGTCTCGGCAAACCAATTCTTCTCCTCGTTGAATGCATCGACGAAACCGAAGCGACCCCAGACCTTGTCGCCATGCTTCTTCAGGAAATGCCTGAGCGCCGCCATCGCCTCCCTGGGCGCATAGGGGAAGCTCGACAAGGCGGCCGTTGGGCTGATCGTGCCATTGTCGTTGCTCGGCATATGCGCGTCGTATCCGGCCGGATCGTCGCTAGCCGTCAGACCCCAGCAATCCGGGCCGTAGCCCTTGTGGCCATGCGGGTTGATGACGCAATGCTGGTGGTTGATCAGGGTGTGCGCGACATTGTGCTGCCAATAGTCGGCATAGGCGTCCTTCAACCCGCGCGGATCGAGTCCCAGGAAGGAATAATGCGCCCAGAACAGCGGGCCGCCGCGGTCGGGGCCGATCGGCAGCTCGATGCCATAGTAGGTGCTCGGTGGGCCATAGTCGCGGGCCTGCACGAAGCCGCGATGATAGGCAGCCGGCTCGATAGGATAGCGTGGCGCTGAAACCGCCATGAGATAGACGACGAGGCACTCGTTCCAGCCGTGAATGTCATGGTCGAGCACGAAGCCGTTGTTCGGGCTCCAGTGCCAATAGAGCGTATGGCGGCCCTGCGTGTACCAGTTCCATTCGATCTCGCCCCACAGGCCGGTGATGCGGTCGCGCAGGCGCTTTTCGGCCGGCGTGTCGGCGTCGAAATATTGACGGGCGCAGAGCAGGCCCTGGAACAGGAAAGCGGTTTCAACGAGATCGCCGCCATCATCCTTGCGGCTGAAGGGCCAGACCCTGCCCGTTTCGCCATGCATGAAATGCGAATAGGCGCCATGGAAGCAGGTGGTCGGCTCGATGATGTCGATGATCTGGGTGAGCCGCGCCAGTCCCTCGGCGCGGGTGATCCAGCCGCGCTCCATCGCCACGATCATCGCCATGACGCCGAAGCCCGTGCCGCCCGTCGTCACCAGGTCATTGGGCGTATCGGCGTTGCGGGTGGTGCGGTCGCGCGCCATGCCACTTACGGGCTCCGCCCCCTCCCAGAAGAAACGAAAGGTCTGGCGCTGCACCGCCTCCAACAGATCCTCGTCCGACAGCTCCAGGAGTTCGGCGGCCGTATAGGGCCCGGATGCCGCGCCTGCCTTGGTAGCAGCCTTGTCGCTCGCGGCGACGGCCTTCTTGCTCGCCTTCTCGGCTTTGGGAGTCTTTTTCCCGGTGCTCTTGTCTTTTGCCATCGCCCGTCTTTCCGCCCTGGCGGGTCAAAACCCGGCCGCCTTAGTTTCTGATATTTAAGTTCAAGTTTTCACGGTTTCACATTGAAATCAAATGTCATCCCCAAATCCCCAAAAGGATTGCCGACTTTTTTCGGGGAGTTCGGGATCTTCATGCTCGAGATCGCCACGATCGTTGATCAGATGCACCGTGCGCGGAAACACCTCCGCCTTGGCGCCAACCCGGCCGATATGCACGATCGCGGACTTGGCCAGATCGTGCTGGATGATGCCGTAGGCTTTTTCGCGCGTTTCCTCGTCCAACCCTTCCAGCGCCTCGTCGATGACGATCCACGCCGGCTTCTGCAAAGCGAGCCGGGCGAAGGCGAGGGCCTGCTGTTCCTCATCGCCCAGATCCTTGTCCCAGCGAACATTGCGGTCGAGATCGTCCGTCAGATGACCGAGGCCGATCGACGTGAGCGCCTTCTTGAAGTCCTCCTGCTCGAACTTCGCCACGGGCTGGGGATAGGACAGCACCTGCCGCAGCGTGCCCTGTGGCAGATAGGGCCGGCGCGGCATGCAGGTGATCTGCTCATCCTTGGGCATGCTGATGTTGCCCTCGCCAAAGGGCCAGAGACCGGCAATGGTGCGAAACAGCAATGTCTTGTTGGCGCCGGCCTCACTGACCACCAATACTCGGTCGCCACCCTTGATGTCGACCTTCTCCTCCTGCAGCCTTGTCCGGCCGGTGGGCGATTCGATCACGAGCCCATCGAGCTTGATCTGGCCGTCCTCGGAATCGGAGAACTCGATGCGGCTGGCATTGGATTGCAGCTTGTCGACATCAGTCACGGCGTGACGGAAATTGGCGACGCGCAGCAGCGTGGCGCGCCAATCGGCAATCAGGCTGAAATTGTCGACGAACCAGCGCAACTGCGACTGGACCTGGTTGAAGGCCCCCACCGCGAGCATCAGGCCGCCAAAGGTCAGATTGCCGGCGAAGTAGATCGGCGCGGCAACCAGAAAGGGGGCGAGATTGGTGAACCAGCCATAGCCCGATGTCACCCAGGCGAGTTTGGTCGTGGCGGTCACCAGCCGCCGCATCGCCATCAGCACGGCCTTGAGATCAAGGTTGAGCTGGCGCTCCTCGTCCTTCTCGCCATTGTTCAGCGAGATCGCGTCGACATGCTCGCTCACGCGCACGAGGGAGAAACGGAACTCCGCCTCGCGGGCATAGCGATCGGCATTGAGGCTGATCAGCGGGCCGCCGACATGCCATGACAGCAGCGACGCCGTGATGGCGTAGAAGACCGCCGCCCAGACCATGTAGCCGGGAATGGCGAGACTGTGCCCGTAGACTTCGAAGATGAAGCCGCTCGACGCGTTCCACAAAACGGCGATGAAGCTGACCAGCAGGATCGAGGCCGAGAGCAGCCCGATACCCAGGTCGGTCGACAGCTCCGTGAGATGCCGGGCATCCTCATGCAGGCGCTGGTCGGGATTGACGCCGATCTTGCTGGAATTGGCGAGACGAAAGGCCCGGCGGGGCTTCATCCACTGGCCGATGAGGTCCTCCACCAGACCTTGGCGCAGCTTGAGCTTGACCATGTTGTTGAGCCAGGTCTGCGTCACGTTGAGGATCAGCAGGCCGCCGGCAATGGCAAGGAAGACCAGAATCTGCTGCAGGAACTCGGACAGATCCTTGCGGGCGAGAGCATCATAGAATGGCTGGTTCCAGGCGTTGAGCAGGATCTGGAAATAGGCCGTGACGATGATGACCAGGAAGACGCCGACGATGAGGAGGAGTAACTGGTTACGGTGCGGGGAGTTGATGAAGGCACGGCCCATCGTGTTGAGCTGCAGGAGCAGCCCACCCATGGATTGTTCGGACTGCCCGGGCTTGTCCGGCTCGTTGCTCGGCTCTTCGGCAGCAGTTCCGCCGGTTTGTGCAACCATGAATCACTCTCCGCCGCGACTATAGCCGGTCGTTGACGAGAGTCATCCTCAAGCATGCAGACAGGCTATGCAGGCCACAGACTCGGACAAAAGCGTATGCATGTTTCTGCAGATATTTGCACGAATGCTCTTGATTCACGCAACATGACGCGCCATAAGGCAGAGGCCTTACAAAAGATCGAACTGGCCATGGATACCGACATCGCTTTTGACACCAGCCACATCCCCGCCGAGCGGCAGCGAATGCTGCTGGAGCGTATCGAGCAGGACGGCCGCGTCGCCTCTGCGCAGGCCGCCCTCGATTTCGCCGTTTCCGAGGACACCATCCGGCGGGACCTGCGCGAACTGGCCGATGCCGGCCTGGTCGAGCGCGTGCATGGCGGAGCGCTACGCAAATCGAAGGCTTCGCATCGCTTCGACAAGCGCGTGATCGCCAACGAGGCGCAGAAGGCGCAACTGGCGAACCGTGCGCTCGCCTTCATCGCGCCGGATATGGTCGTCCTGCTCGACCAGAGCACCAGCAATCTGATGCTGGCCCGTCAGTTGCCGGTTGATGCCGGTCTCACAGTCATCACCCCCTCACCCGATATTGCCGTTGCCGCCCTCGATCGCGGCGTAAGCAAGCTCATCCTGGTGGGCGGCATGATCGATCCCCTCTCGCGTAGTGCCGTAGGTGCCGGCGCGCTCGAGCAGATCGCCGGCATGAAGCCCGATCTATGTTTCCTGGGGGCCTGCGCAGTGGATCTCATCGATGGCGTGACGGCCGTCGACTACGAAGACACATGCCTGAAGCGCGCGATGGTGGCCGCCTCGCGCGCGGTCATCGCCCTCATCACCGCCGACAAGCTCGACACGAGCTCGGCCTACAAGATCGCCCCCTTCAGCCGCCTCGACCATATGGTCACCGAGCGGGGCGTTTCCGGCGCCGTCCAGCAGCGCTACTCGAACAGCGGCGTGGAGATCCATCTTGCCTGACAGCGCACGTCCCCTCACCGGTTGGCGGGTCTGGCACCCCACCGCCGCCATATTCTTCGCCAATGGCGGACTCTATGGCGTATGGGCCACGCAGATTCCGCTCGCCAAGATCCGCTTGGACCTCGATCCGATCGTGCTCAGCACGGCCCTGCTTATGCTCGGAGCCGGCGCGGTGATCGCCATGACGGGGAGCGGCTGGGTGATCCAGCGGCTGGGCACAGCCACCCTGATCCGCATCAGCGGCCTGTTCTTCTGCGCCCTGTTGCCGCTGATTCCGCACGCACCCAATGCTGCCGTGCTCTGCGCCATCGTCTTCCTGTTCGGCGCCAGCGGCGGCTGCATGGATGTGGCGATGAATGCCGACGCGTCCCGGGTCGAGAAGGAGGCCGGACGCCCCTACATGTCCTCCTTTCACGGCATGTGGAGCCTCGGCGGCTTCGTTGGCGCGGGCCTTGCCACACTGCTTCTCGAATGGACGGGTGGCTCGCTCCAGGCCCTGATCATGGCTGTGGTCATGTTCGTGCTCTTCGCCTGGGGCCAGCGGGGACTTGGCGCCGGCCATGTAGAGCGCATTGCCGGAACCTCGCAAAGGCACTCGCTGCGTCCCACCTTCCTCGCTTTGCTGATCGGTATCATGGCCGCCCTGACCTTCAGCGGCGAAGGGGTGGTGCTCGACTGGGCCGCGATCTTCCTGCGCGAACATCTCGGCGCCGATCCCGTGCTCGCCAATGTCGGCTACCAGGCCTTTGCCGGCTCGATGGCCACCATGCGGTTCTTCGGCGACGCGATCCGCCGGCATATCGACGGCGTGACGCTTGTGCGCGGAGGCTGCCTGCTCGCCCTGGTCGGCCTGCTGCTCGGGCCCCTCTCCGGCAACGTTTATGTCGGCATTCTCGGCTATGCCCTGACCGGAATCGGCTTCTCCAATATCGTGCCGGTGTTGTTCAGCGCAGCCGGCGCCATGCCAAGACCCGAGGTGCAGATCGCTGCCGTCTCCACTATGGGCTATGCGGGCCTGCTGGCAGCGCCGCCGCTGCTTGGCGTGATCGCCCACACGACCTCCCTCGCCGGGATCTTCTATGTAGCGGCGGCAGGGACGGTGATCATCGCGGCTCTGGCCTGGACCTGCGCGCAGGGCGCGGGTACCACCCGACGGGCTACAGAAGCGGGCTGACGAGACGGGCGAGGTTCTCCGCCACCTTGCGGATCCACGGGCGTTTGCGCCAGACATCAAGCATAAGGAGGTCGCTGTTGGCGATATAGCCTTCCTGCATGCGCCGCAATTGCAACCCGATCTCGCGGTCGTAGATGACCACGGTCACCTCGGAATTCAGCACGAAGGAGCGCATGTCCATGTTGCTGGAGCCGATCAGCACCAGATCCATGTCGATCGAGACGTTCTTGGCATGCAGGAACTTGTCGCGAAAGAGATGGATCTTCACGCCCGCGGCGAGCAGGCCGGCGTAATAGGATTCCTGGGCGAAGCGCACCAGCTTCTGGTCCGACACCTTGGGCACCACCAGGTGGACCTCGACGCCGCGCAGCACCGCGATCTGCATGGCCTTCTGCACCGGTTCGCTCGGCACGAAATAGGGGGTGACGATCACCACATGCTGCAGGGCGGAGTGAACGGCGGTGACGATCAGACTCTCGATTCCGCCGACCCGATAGTCGGGGCCACTCGGTAACACCTGGGCCGTGAGCGTGCCGGCGGCCGGCATCGGCGACATCACGCTGTCGACCGGCAATACCTCATCCGTCTCCAGGAACCAGTCGGCGACGAAGACGGCCTGCAATTCCAGCACGATCGGCCCTTCGAGCCGGAGCATCAGTTCCTGGTTGCCGGCGTCGACGAGCGTATCCGCAGCGATGATATTCTGTGAGCCGGCATAGGCGACCTTGCCGTCGATCACGGCGATCTTGCGATGGTTGCGCAGGTCCGCCCGTGCCGACTTGCGTCGGAAGAAGGTGATCGGCAGAATCGGATGAACCTCGACACCAAGGTCCAGGAGCGTGGTGCGCACCTCCCGCTCCCAGGGCCGGGAGCCGAGCGCATCGATCAGCACGCGGCAAGTGATGCCCCGTTCGCGGGCACGCCCCAGCGCTTCCATCACCTTCTGGCCGACCTCGTCGCTGGCGAAAATATAAAAGAGCAGATGCACGTGACGCTCGGCGGCGTCGATATCGGCGACGAGACGGTCAATCATGCGGGTATAGTCGGCCAGGAACTCGGCCCTGGCGCCCTCCACGACAGGCAGCCTGCCCAGCTTCTCGATCAGGATGGCGGCACGGGTAAAACGGCGAGGCAGCTTCTCACGGGCAACTTCCGTGAGCTCGAGAATCTTGTCGGCGGAGAGCTTCAGGATGGTGGGCAGGCGCTCGAAACGCCGGCGCCGCCAGCGCGGATAGGTTGCACGCCCGATCAGCAGATAGAGTGCCAGCGCCGGCCAGGGCAGGAACATCACCAGCAGCAGCCAGCTTCGCGCGGCCTCGGAGGTGCGCCGGAACGGCACCACCACGATCATGATGAGGCGAATAGCCCATTCGGAATAGAAATAGGCCCAAGTTAAAGCGCTGAAGTCCAGAGCGCTGAAGTTCGACAGCGACAAAGGAAAGGGCCTTTCCAACAAAACACCCACGCAGCGGAACTGCGTGGGTGCAATTTACTCAGGTGATGACCTGAAAGCCAATGGCCTCACGGGCACTGCACGCGGCGGTAGCGCACATTGCCATAGTAATCATAGTAACGACGAGTGCAGGCGCGCGGAGTGGTCTCTGCACCGACGATAGCGCCGGCAGCACCGCCGAGCACGCCACCGACAACGGCGCCGCCGGCCGAATGGGTGGCCAGGCCGCCGATGAGAGCACCACCACCGGCACCAATCGCGGCGCCACCGAGCGCACGGTCAGAGCGCGAATATTCCGAGCAGCCAGCGAGCAAAAGCCCTGCAGCTGCGACGACCAAAAGCTTCTTCATGAGAGATCCTCCGTGAACGCCGTTCCGTATTGATCATATACAGATACAACTGAGAGCAAAGCGTAATTCTTACATCATGCACATCATGAACCGGAGATGAATGACGATGTAAGCTTCCACCTCTGCTTTCAATGCAGCCGCATCCAGCCCCGAGCCGGCATGTCTGCCGCCGACTCAACCAATCAGACGAATGATACCGACATACAAACTTCCGTACGGAAAACAAGTTCCGGCGCCATTTTTCCAATTTTGTCGGAAGAATCTCCGCGACGATGCTGCCTTCGCAACTGCGAAATGGCCGCTTGCGCCCGAGGGCCATGACCATTAAGCGGGAATGGTTGTGTGATCTCGTTCGGAGCGACAAGCGATGGAAGCGCTCTTCATCGGCCATGCCTATATCGACGTGACTTTCGTCGCGGATGACATGCCTCAGGGCGACGACAAGTCGGTCGCGAAGGACTATGCGGTTGCCTTCGGCGGCAACGCGACGACGGCGGCCTTCTGCTGCGCCAAGCTCGGCGTGATCCCGGACCTCATCACCACCAATTCCAATGACTGGCTCGGCCGGATGTTCATGGACATGGCCGCCAAATACGGCATCTCCGTTCATCCAAGAAAGGTGAGGCGATCCTCGCTTTCCTTCATCATGCCGAAGGACGGCAAGCGCGCCATCGTGCGTGCGCGCGACGACGAATATCTGCACCCCTACCCGCACCTCAATCTCGGCAATTGCCGGGCGCTGCATCTCGACGGGCATCTTGCCGACGCCGCGCTCTATTATGCCAAGGAGTTCCGCAAGCTCGGCCGACTGGTCTCGCTGGACGGAGGCGGCCTGCGCTCGAACACCGACGAGTTGCTGCATTTCGTCGATGTCGCCGTCGTGGCCGAGCGCCTTTGCGAGCAGATGCACCTCAGCGAGACCGAGATGCTCGACTATCTCAAGAGCAAGGGCTGCAAGATCGGCGGCGTGACTGCCGGCGAGCGCGGCATGCTCTGGTATGACGAGAGCGGCAAGGTGCAGCGCATGCCGGCGCTGAACGTGCCGAAGGCCGCGGTGGTCGACACTAATGGCGCCGGCGACATCTTCCACGGCGCCTACATGTATTCCTATCTGAGCCGCCCGCTTTCTCGCTGGGAGGAGCATTTCCGCTTCGCGCGGGGAGCCTCCACCCACGCGATCCAGTATTTGGGCAACGAGGCCAAACTGCCGACGCGCGCCGATATCGAATCCATCGAGACGCGCTTCCAGCCTGTCCCCGTTGCCTGAGGAAGGGCCAAGCGGGGCCTTCTGATGCTGCCGGAACCTCATGGCCACTTATGTCGCGCTTCTCTACAGCATCGTGCTGACTCCGCAGCGACGGGTCGCCATGAGCGATCTTCGTGCCATGGCGGCGCGGCTCGGTTTTGAGCGGCCGCGCACGCTGGTCTCTACGGGTAATCTCGTCTTCGAGACCGATCAAACGCCGATCGCACAGTTGGAAAACCACCTTGAGGCGGCTTTTGCGACCCAGTTCGGCAAGCCGGTGGATATGCTCGTCCGCGAGGCGACGACGTGGCGCAGGACGGTCGCCGGGAATCCTTTTCCCGTAGAATCCGCACAGGACGGCAGTCTGGTGGCGCTACGCATCATGCGAAGGCCGCTGGACCCGGCTCTCACCGAAAAGCTGGAGCCCTTTCTCGCGCCGCCGGAAAGGCTGGCGATCGTCGCAGGGGATTTGTGGGTGTTTTTCGCGGGGCGTCCGAGCGAGTCGCGCCTGCTCGGCGCCCTCACGACCCGCCGGCTTGGTATCGGCACGCTCCGCAACTGGAACACGGTGCGCGGCCTCGCAGGTCTGCTGGATTGAGACTTTCCCGTGGCTTGCTGCGCGCGGTTTCCGACCGGAGGGGCGGCCGTACACCACCAATACCCCACCTGATTTTTCAGCTCTGCACGGTCTGCGCTTCCACCACCGCCACGGAGGTCATGTTGACCACGCCCCGCACGGTGATGTCGCGGTTGAGGATGTGGGCCGGCTTGGCGGCACCGATCAGGATCGGACCGACAGGCAAGGCGTCCGCCAGCATGCGGGTGAGCTGGAAGCCGATATTGGCTGCATCGAGGTTGGGCATCACCAGCACATTGGCCTCGCCCTGGAGACGGGATGAGCTCAGCTTTAGATCGCGCAGCGTCTCCGACAGGGCCGTATCCGCCTGCATCTCGCCGTCCGCCTCCAGATCCGGCCGCTGCTCGGTGAGCATTTCCAGAGCGCGACGCATCTTGCGGGCGGACTCCGTGTCATAGGTGCCGAAATCCGAATGCGACAGCAGCGCGATCTTGGGATCGATGCCGAAGCGGCGCACATGGTTGGCTGCGAGGATCGCCATTTCGGCGATCTCCTCGGCACAGGGATCGGGCTTGACCTGCGTATCGCAGATGAAATACGCGCCCTTGGCGGTCAGCACCAGCGAGAGCGCAGAATAATCGCGCACGCCCGGCGCCAGGCCGATGATCTGCCGGACATAGCGTAGATGGCGCATATAGGCGCCCTCGAGGCCGCAGATCATCGCATCGGCATCGCCGCGATGGAGGGCGAGCGAAGCGATCACGGAGGTGTTGGAGCGTACGATAGTGCGCGCCGTGTCCGGCGTGACGCCGCCGCGGCCGGCAAGCTGATGGTAGAGCGACCAGTAGTCCTTGTAGCGCGGGTCGTCGGCCGGATCGATGACCTCGAAATCCCGTCCCGGCTTGATGGTGAGGCCGAAGCGCTGGATGCGATTCTCGATCACCGAAGGGCGGCCGATCAGGATGGGCTTGGCAAGCCCCTCTTCCAGCACCACCTGGGCCGCACGCAGCACGCGCTCGTCCTCGCCCTCGGCATAGACGACGCGTTTGGGGTCGGCCTTGGCGGCGGTGAAAAGCGGCTTCATCAGGAAGCCGGAGCGGAAGACGAAGCGCGTCAGGCTCTCGGAATAGGCCTCCAGGTCCGTGATCGGGCGCGTGGCGACACCCGTTTCGTTGGCAGCACGCGCTACGGCAGGGGCGATCCGCAGGATCAGGCGCGGATCGAAGGGCGAGGGAATGAGCGAATCGGCTCCGAAGCGGCGCGTTTCGCCGCCATAAGCGCGGGCAACCACATCGGAAGGCGTCTCGCGGGCCAGCGCAGCGATCGCCTCGACGGCAGCGTGCTTCATCTCCTCGTTGATCGTGGTGGCGCCACAATCGAGCGCCCCTCGGAAGATATAGGGGAAACACAGGACATTGTTGACCTGGTTGGGGAAATCGGAGCGGCCGGTGCAGATCATCGCATCGGGCCGGACCTGCTTGGCGAGTTCCGGCATGATCTCGGGGAAGGGATTGGCAAGCGCCATGATCAGCGGACGTGGGGCCATCCTGGCTACCATCTCCGGCTTCAGCACCCCGCCGGCCGACAGGCCCAGGAAGACATCCGCGCCTTCGATGATCTCCTCGAGCGTGCGGGCCGAAGTGTCCTGCGCATAGGGCTCCTTCCAGGGGTCCATAAGCTCGGTGCGGCCCTTGTAAACAACGCCCTTGATGTCGGAGACGAAGATATTCTCGCGCTTGGCGCCGAGGGAGACCAGGAGATTGAGGCAGGCGAGCGCCGCCGCGCCCGCGCCCGAGGCGACGATCTTCACCTCGGAGATCGATTTGCCGGAAAGCTCGAGCCCGTTGCGCACCGCCGCGCCCACGATTATGGCCGTGCCGTGCTGGTCGTCGTGGAACACCGGGATCGACATGCGCTCGCGCAGGAGCCGCTCGACTTCGAAACATTCCGGCGCCTTGATGTCCTCGAGGTTGATGCCGCCAAAGGTCGGTTCCAGCGCCGCGACCACGGTGACGATCTTGTCGATCTCGTTGGCGTCGATCTCGATGTCGAAGACATCGATGCCGGCAAACTTCTTGAACAGGACGGCCTTGCCCTCCATCACCGGCTTGGACGCCAGCGGACCGATATTGCCAAGGCCGAGCACGGCGGTGCCGTTGGACACCACCGCAACCAGATTGGCGCGGGTGGTGAGAGTGGCGGCTTCGGCCGGGTCGGCATGGATGGCTTCGCAGGCGGCGGCCACGCCCGGCGAATAGGCGAGCGCCAGGTCGCGCTGGTTGCCGAGAGGCTTGGTAGCCTGGATCTCCAGCTTTCCGGGCTTTGGATGGCGGTGGTAGATCAACGCTCCCGAGCGCAAATCGTCGGACATGGTCGAACCGCTGGGCGTTGCGGAAGGCGTTGCGCCGGGCTGGCCATCGGACATGGAGTTCCCCATCCTGTTATGCGGGCGGGCTCCGGCAAGGGAACCCGCTCATCTTCTTATGCTCTTACAGCCGCCGCGGACTGCAGCCCTCCCAGTCGCGCCCGCTTCACTTTTCCTGCACATTCAGACGAATGTGCAATTCGCGCAACTGCTTTGGCGTTGCTTCCGAGGGCGCCCCCATCAGGATGTCCTCGGCCCGCTGGTTCATCGGGAACAAGGCGACCTCGCGCAGGTTCTGCTCGCCGGCCAGCAGCATGACGATGCGGTCGACGCCAGCCGCCATGCCACCATGGGGCGGCGCGCCATACTGGAAGGCACGATACATACCGCCGAAGCGCTCGATCACCGTCTCCTCACCATAACCGGCGATCTCGAAGGCCTTCACCATTGTCTCCGGCTTGTGGTTGCGAATGCCGCCCGAGGCGATCTCGAAGCCGTTGCAGGCGATGTCGTACTGGAACGCCTTGAGCGTAAGCGGATCCTGGTTCTGCAGTGCCTCCAGGCCGCCCTGCGGCATGGAGAAGGGATTGTGCGAGAAATCGACCTTCTTCTCGTCCTCGTTCCACTCATACATCGGGAAGTCGACGATCCAGGCGAGCTCGATGCGGCTTTCGTCGACGAGCTTCAAGTCCGTGCCGACCTTGGTGCGCGCCATGCCCGCGAACTTGTAGAACTTGTCGGGATCGCCCGCCACGAAGAAGGCGGCGTCGCCGGCGTTCAGCCCGAGCTGCAGACGGATCGCCTCAGCCCGTTCCGGGCCGATGTTGTTGGCGATCGGGCCCCGCGCGCCGACACCGGTCGCGCCGGGCGTGGCCTGCTGGGTCGTCTCGTCCGCCGCCTTGTCGAAGAACAGGATATAGCCGAGTCCCGGCTGCCCCTCGCTCTGGGCCCAGGAATTCATGCGGTCGGCGAAGGTGCGCTGGCCGCCGCCAGGTCCCGGTATGGCCCAGACCTGGTTGGCGGGATCTTCCAGCAGGCGCGCGAAGACCTTGAAGCCCGAGCCGCGATAGTGTTCCGAGACGTCCTGCATCACCAGCGGGTTGCGCAGGTCCGGCTTGTCGGAGCCATATTTGCTGATAGCCTCGGCATAGGGAATGCGCGGCCAACCCTTCGTGACCGTCTTGCCCTTGCCGAACTCCTCGAAGATGCCGGTGATAATGGGCTCGATGGTATCGAACACGTCTTCCTGCGTGACGAAGCTCATTTCGAGGTCGAGCTGGTAGAACTCCCCCGGCAGGCGATCGGCGCGTGGGTCCTCGTCGCGAAAGCACGGCGCGATCTGGAAATAGCGGTCGAAGCCGGCCATCATCAGGAGCTGCTTGTATTGCTGCGGCGCCTGCGGCAGGGCGTAGAACTTGCCGGGATGGATGCGCGAGGGCACCAGGAAGTCGCGCGCGCCTTCCGGCGAGGAGGCGGTAAGGATCGGCGTCTGGAACTCGTTGAAGCCTGCAGTCTGCATGCGCTGGCGCATCGAGTTGATGACCCTGCCACGCAGCATGATGTTGTTGTGGATGCGCTCGCGGCGCAGATCGAGGAAGCGATATTTGAGGCGCGTCTCCTCCGGATAATCCTGCTCGCCGAACACCGGCAGCGGCAGCTCCGCCGCCTGTCCAAGCACCTCGATCTCCTTGACATAGACCTCCACGAGACCCGTCGGCATTTCCGGATTCTCGGTGCCTTCCGGGCGCTTGCGGGCGGCGCCGTCAATGCGCACCACCCATTCTGAGCGCAGCGTCTCAGCGATCTTGAAAGCCGGAGAATCGGGATCGACCACACATTGCGTCAGGCCGTAATGGTCGCGCAAATCGATGAAGAGCAGGCCACCGTGGTCACGGATACGATGGCACCAGCCGGAGAGCCTCACATCCTGCCCGACATGGTCGGGGCGAAGATCAGCGCAGGTGTGGGAGCGGTAACGGTGCATCGAAGTGTCTTTCCGGGTCATGTTTCCGGCCATAGACCCCAACGCCCCCATCACAGTCAAGGCTCGCTGAAGAATTCGCGACCGCCGGCAAGACACGCGGTGTGAAATTCCCGAGCATACGCCTTGTTATCAAGGGGTTGTGTGCGCCCCCAACCTTGCGTTGGCGCTTGCGCTGGTCGATAAGCATGATTATGCCACAATCTTCATCAGCGCCTGTTCCAATCCTGACCACAACCGAAGCGTTGGCTGCGGCCTGCAGCCGATTTGCCGCGCATGACTTCGTGACCGTCGACACCGAATTCCTGCGCGAGACGACGTTCTGGCCGAAACTCTGCGTCGTGCAGGTGGCCAGCCGCGAGGAGGCCGTCGTGATCGACGCGCTGGCAGAGGGTCTCGACCTTGCTCCTCTCTTCGACCTCCTGCGCAACGAGAAGGTGCTGAAGGTCTTTCACGCCGCCCGTCAGGACATCGAGATCGTCTGGCACCTCGCCGCCTTCATACCCGCCCCGATCTTCGATACGCAGGTTGCCGCCATGGTCCTCGGCTATGGCGATTCCATCGCCTATGACCAGCTGGTGCAGCGTGTCACCAACACCCATATCGACAAGTCCTCCCGCTTCACGGACTGGTCGAAGCGCCCCCTCACCCCGGCACAGGTAAGCTATGCCGTCTCGGACGTGACGCATCTGCGCGACGTCTATCTCAAGCTCGCGGGCCAGTTGGAGAAGCGCAAGCGCACGCACTGGGTGCTCGACGAGATGTCGGTGCTGACCTCGCCCGACACCTACCGCCAGGCGCCCGAGGATGCGTGGCGCCGTGTCGGCGGGCGGGTGCGCAAGCCGCGCGACCTGGCGGTGCTGGTCGAGGCGGCGGCCTGGCGCGAACGGGAGGCGCAGCTCAAGAACGTGCCGCGCTCGCGCGTTCTCAAGGACGACGCGCTCACCGAAGTTGCCGTCCAGGCGCCCGACACGCCCGAGAAGCTAGCCTCCATCCGCATGATCCCCAAGGGCTGGGAGCGTTCGCGCCCCGGCCTCGACCTGATAGACGCGGTCAAGGCCGGCCTGGCGCGCGATCCATCCAGCCTGCCGCGCATCGCCCCTCCCCGTGTCGCCAGCAACGGCGCCAGCGCCACGGTCGAACTCCTCAAGGTGTTGCTCAAGATGGTGGCGGAGAGCCAGGGCGTCGCCGCCAAGGTGATCGCCACCACCGACGATCTCGACCTCATCGCCGACAACGATGAAGCCGATGTCGCCGCGCTTCATGGCTGGCGCCGCGAGCTCTTCGGCGAAAAGGCTTTGGCCCTCAAAAAGGGCAAGCTGGCTCTCGCAATTGAAAAGGGCAAGGTGACGACGATCAGCCGATAGCGGCAAGCCATCGGCCTGTGATACCGATAAATGCAATGCTGCGGCGCAACAGATTCGCCGGCATCAAGGTCGTGCAGGCAAGGATTTGAGGTCTTCATGAAGGTCGCGGTACTCGGCAGCGGCGTAATCGGGGTCACCTCCGCCTATTATCTCGCCAAGGCCGGACATGAGGTGGTGGTCTATGATCGCCAGAGCGGCCCTGCCCTCGAAACCAGCTTCGCCAATGCAGGCGAGGTCTCGCCAGGCTACGCCTCGCCCTGGGCGGCGCCAGGCATTCCGCAAAAGGCGATCCGCTGGCTGCTGATGAAGCACGCCCCGCTGATCCTGCGCCCCAAGCCCGATGCGGCCATGGTCGCCTGGGTCTGGCGCATGCTGCTCAATTGCACGGCCGAGCGTTATGCCGTGAACAAGCGCCGCATGGTGCGCCTTGCCGAATATAGCCGCGATAAGCTCATCGAGCTGCGCGCCGCCACGGGCATCCATTACGACGAGCGCATGCAGGGCACGCTGCAGCTCTTCCGCACACAGAAGCAGCTTGACGGTATCAGCAAGGATGTCGAAGTGCTCAAGCGCGACGGCGTGCTCTTCGAGGTGCTCGATCCGGAGGGCTGCGTCGCCGCCGAGCCTGCTCTTGCCAAGGTGCGGGAGTTGATCCGCGGCGGCCTGCGCCTGCCCAATGACGAGACCGGCGACTGCTACAAGTTCACCGTCGCCCTCACCGATCTCGCGAGGGAACTCGGCGTCGAGTTCAAATATGATACTCAGGTTCAGCAGTTGCGCTTCACGCCGGACCGCATCGAAGGGGTGCAGACAGCCAGCGGCCTCGAGACGGCCGATATCTATATCGCCGCCTTCGGCAGCTACACTCCGGCTTTCGTGAAGCCGCTCGGCCTGCAGGTGCCGGTTTATCCGGTGAAGGGCTATTCGCTGACCATCCCGATCGTGGACGAAAGCCGGGCGCCGGTCTCCACTATCATGGACGAGACCTACAAGATCGCGATCACACGCCTGGGTAACCGCATCCGCGTCGGCGGCATGGCGGAGATCTCCGGCTTCAGCAAGGATCTGCCACCGCCGCGCCGCGATACGCTGACCCAGTCGGTGACCGATCTCTTCGGCGGCGCCGGCAATCTGGAAGCCGCCACCTTCTGGTCAGGCCTGCGCCCGATGACCCCGGACGGCACGCCGGTCATCGGCAACACCCGCTACAAGAACCTCCTGCTCAACACCGGCCACGGCACGCTGGGCTGGACCATGGCCTGCGGTTCGGCCCAGGTGATCGCGGACACCGTCAGCGGCAGGACGCCGGATATCGAGGTCGGCGACTTGGCGCTAAGCCGGTATGGGTGAGGCCTGAAGCGGTAGCAGGCGCTGGCTGGGACCGCTCCGGATATTATTATTAGAATTATTCTAATTTTCTGCCTGCGCGACGGAATACGCGCCGCCATAGCTCGCGCCTCGGTCACAGTCACAAGCCGGAGCTGGAGCTCTTGTCTCCTCCCGCACAAGCGCTCTCGTTCCCACGCCCTGTCCGGCTGGGTTGATGAGGAGACCGGGCGATGGCGGCTGCGGGGCAGCCGTGAAAGCAGGATCATGGAAGATGGCAGGCCGCCTTGTCGGTGCCAGACGCCATCGCCCCGTTCCGGCGGCCGGGCACGCTGACAAAGCATGCAAGGCCACTTGTTTTTCCGCCTTCTGAAGGCGGAGGCGAGCCGGGAGCGGATGGCACGGACCATCCGAACCTGAGCCAGCCGGCTCGGCAAAGGGGCTGAGCGCTGCAGTCCTGGCCGGACGGTGGCATCAGCCGTCTTCACCGCATCGGCGGGAGGTGGGGACGAAGGCGTTGCCGGGCTCAAGCCCTTCACGCTCCGTCCGGGGATTGCGTGGTCTTTCCATCGCCTGGCACTTCCATGGGGTGCCGATCCCTCTGTCCCGCTCGTCACCCCTGGAGGCCAGCTTCGAAGGAAGCATGGCCGCCGCGCGCCAATCACTTGGATTGGCTGTCGGGGTGGATGGAGGCGTTCGCGGCCGGGTTGTTCCTGCGCCGGCCGCTGACGCCTCATTCCGTTACGGAATAAAGCACTGGAACAAACGAAAGTCAAGATACGTTCTTCTTTCTCCCCAGTACTTCAACGAGTATGACGCTTCGGCGGAGGCGCTCGCGCGCCCGACTATCCGCCCCCCTCGGGATCCTCGACCCAACCTGTCCAGTCATCAAGATAGCTGGCGACGATACCGACAGATGCCTTGGCGGCAGCGTCCCTGGAAAAGCCGCGCTTGTCGACCAGCCACTGCGCCGTCTGCGCCTCGGCCCGTGGGATGGCTGCCAGCAGGCGCGTGCGATCGCTCTTCGACCAGACCTTGGCATCCTTCCATTTGTTTATGCGCGCGATGACTTTTTTGAGCTTATCGGGCCCGTTCGCCGCGAAATCCTGCGGTTGAATCGACATGTGAAGTTCGTTGGTAGCGATGGCCGCGTAATGTCCGTGGACCATGGAGCCTGCGTCGGAACCAAGGACCTGCTGCGGCGTGGAAAAGGCATCGCTGATAGTCTTCCATGCCGGCTGGGTGAACAGCTCGTCGCGCGGCGAACAATAAGGCGCGCCCGAATCCATCGACGAGCCCCAAAGTTCGCCAAAGGCCTCATAGGCAAGGTCAGGATGCTGCTTGAACAGAAAACTCTGCGGGCAATCCATCACCATTGTATCGCGGCTGTTCTGGATAAGGAGCCGCAACAGCATGAGAAGCCCGGCATCCTTGTGCGGATCATCCTTGTCGGTGAGCAGTTCCTGGCCGGTCTGGAGGCTGGCCACGGCCCGATCGAGCGCCCTGTCTCCCTCCTCCCTGGTCACTCCGCTGGCCGGCTCGAAACGTGCGAGATAGGCAAGCCAGCCGGCGGCCCGGCCGTCGTCTCCCAGGGTGCGGAGCTTATCGGCAGCGCCCTTGGGATCGCTTGGGATGGAGGCGACGATCATGTCGAAGGCGAGATTCTTGCTTTCGTCTCCGAGGGACGCAATGCGCGCCGCCATCTGCTTGCCGAGGCAGGCTTGGGCCTCGTCGGCCGCCTTGTAGACTTCGCAACTGCTGCGTCCCTTCAGCCACGCCCGTTGCTCGTCCTTGATGGTCTCCGCCGTATCGGCCTGCGCACCGGATATCAGTTTCCCGTAAAGCTGGGCGATGTTTCGATCTGCCTCAGCGAGCTGCGGATTGCCACAGATCCACTTTTCGACGGATGTCGCAGCCTTCGCACAGTCGAAGGAAGCTTGCGGCAGGGAATCGCCTGCCTTGGCTGCACTCAAGCCAATTGCCAGAAAAACACCAGCCAGGACAACAACTGCCTTCATCATATCGCCGCTCCGAAGGAGACTTCGACAGTCTTGATCACTGCCCTTTTCATCGCCGCCTAAAGGAAGGATTTCGCAAATAGGGCAAGCGCAGTCTGTGCCGTTCATCACCTCCATGAGAATAACGAGCCGGAAAGGCGATCGATACTCTGCGGTCGCGCGGCCAACGGCGTGAACCGTGACACCCGGCGGCCCAAATCTGCGGAAAGCCTGCAGTCCTGAGATTATTCCGCCGCCGCGACTTCCACCGGATCGATGATCCGGATCAGGGGCTCTCGGCCAATCAAGCGGCCGAGCGCTCTCATGCGGGTGGCGAGGCGTTCGCCAGCCAGGCCTTCCAGATCGCGCGGCACGTCGAGCAGCAGCTTGCCGTGGCTGACATGGAGCGGCGCGCGCGGGAGCACGCCAGGCATCGAGGCCGTCAGGATGTAGGCCACCCGCATCAGTCCACCGAGGATGCGAGCCCGGTCGAGGATCCGGGTCGTCGCGATCTCGCGGATGCGCGCAGAAAGCTGCTCGTCGTTCAGGCCGACATGGCGGAAGAAATTCGCCACCGCCATATAGGCGCGGCCGCGATGGTCGATGCCGACAAAGGCCGCGTTGGCGATGATGTTGAGGCTCTGCTCCCCGCGGTAGTCGGGATGGGCACGCCAGCCGATATCCGCCACCAGGCAGGCGGCGTGGCGCTGGCGGCGTTCGTCGGCCGTCTCATCGATATTCGTCGAGGACATGAAGCGATCGCCCCAGCGCAGCAGTTCCTCCCCGTGCTGGGGCGAGCGAGAGCGCAGGATGTTGAGTTCCCGCGCCGCAGAGATCAGCGGATCGAGCTTGCGATCTTCCTCGCTGAGCAGGGTGTAGAGCAATCCCTCGCGTACGCCGAGCGCGGAAATCACAACATCCTTCGGCTTGCCGATCTTGATGATCTCGGCGAGCAGCGCAGCACCGTAGGCCAGCAGCGGCAGGCGACCGACAGAGACGGTCTCGTTGCCGATCAGCGTGGTGTTATCGACCCGCATGATCAGCTTGCAGAAGTCGAGCATCTCCTTCGCCGGCACGCTATAACCGTGCATGATGTGCAAGGGATAACCCATCTGTATCATGTGCAGCTTGGCTAGCGAACGCCACGTGCCGCCCACGGCATAGAAGGTGCGCTCCCTGAGGCCGCGCAAAGGCTCGGCCTTTTCGAGCTTCTCCTGCGCGATCCTGGCGGCCCTGCGGATGTTCTGGCCGGACGCGTCCTGCAAAGCGAGACCGCCCAGTGGCGTCGTCATGCCCGCACCGGCGCGATGGCCATGCACGTCGATCAGTTCGAGCGAGCCACCACCCATATCGCCAACCACGCCGTCAGGCATGTGGAAGCCGGAGATGACGCCGAAGGCTGATAGCCGCGCCTCACGCTTGCCCGACAACAGCTCGATCGGCGCGCGGCAGATCTCGCTCGCCTTGGCGATGAATTCCTCGCCGTCATCGGCATCGCGGGCCGCCGCAGTCGCCAGGACATAGAGATCCTTCACACCCATGGTGTCGCAGAGTGCCCTGAAGCGTACCAGCGCCGCATAGGCCTTGGCGACGGCAGCCGGATCGAGGCGCTTCGTCATCATGATGCCCCGCCCGAGGCCTGCCAGGACCTTCTCGTTGAAGATCGCGGTCGGGCTGCGTGTCAGCCCCTCATAGACGACGAGGCGTACCGAGTTCGACCCAATGTCGATGGTGGCGATCGGCGGTCCCTGGCAGATGCGTCCCTGGGCAAACCCGGGCTGGCCGGGCTTCGGAACAGAAGGTCCCGAAGGTTGCGTCCGGATTATCGCAGGGGCTGGCATTTCAGCGACGACGGCTGAGGAGAGTTCGGGGAGAATTGTGTTCAAGAGATTTGCCTCGTCCCGATAGGCTGGGATTTGTCATGAAATATTTATGGGCGTTGAACGGCTCTTCATCCGGTAACGCAACGATGCGCTCCGCGGACCCGTCGGGCAAGATGCGCCAACTTTGCTGGTTGTCGATAAGATTGGCGATCATGATCTGATCGAGAACCTGTTCGTGTACGGTCGGATTCAGAATGGGGCAGAGCGCCTCGACACGGCGGTCCAGATTGCGCTCCATCATGTCGGCGGAGGAGATATAGATCACCGCCTTCTGGTGTGGCAGGCCGTGACCGCCACCGAAGGCATAGATGCGGCCATGTTCCAGGAAACGGCCAACGATCGACTTGACCCGAATATTGTCGGAAAGGCCAGGAACCCCGGGCCTCAGGCAACAGATACCACGCACCACCAGATCGACCTGCACGCCGGCCTGGCTCGCTGCATAGAACGCGTCGACGATCATCGGATCGACGAGCGCGTTGCATTTGAACCAGATAGCGGCCGGCCGACCGGCCTTGGCATGTTCGATCTCGGCGGCGATGTGGTCGAGGATCCGCTGCTTCAGCGAAACAGGTGACACCGCCATGCGCTCCAGCGCCGCCGGCTCCGCATAACCGGTGATGAAGTTGAAGATGCGCGAGACATCACGCGCGATCACCGGATCGGCGGTGAAGAAGGAGAGGTCCGTATAGATGCGCGCCGTGATCGGGTGATAATTGCCGGTGCCGACATGGCAATAGGAGACGAGCTGGCCCATCTCGCGCCGCACCACCAGCGAGAGCTTGGCGTGGGTCTTCAGCTCGATGAAGCCGAAGACCACCTGCACGCCGGCCCGTTCAAGGTCGCGCGCCCAGCGGATATTGGCCTCCTCGTCGAAGCGCGCCTTGAGCTCCACCAGAGCGGTGACCGATTTGCCGGCTTCGGCCGCCTCCGCCAGCGCCTTGACGATCGGGCTGTTGGACGAGGTTCGGTAAAGCGTCTGCTTGATGGCGACGACATTCGGATCACGCGCCGCCTGGTTGAGGAAGGCCACCACAACGTCGAAGGATTCGTAGGGGTGATGCACCACGATGTCCTTCTGCCGGATGGCGGCGAAGGCGTCGGAACCGTGGTCGCGGATGCGCTCGGGCGAGCGCGGGGTATAGGGCTTGAACTTCAGATCGGGCCGGTCCAGCGCCACCAACTGCGAAAGCTCGTTGAGCGCCAGCATGCCTTCGACCTTGAAGACGGCATCGTCGGCAACGTCCAGCTCCTCGGTGACGAACTGGCGGATGCCCTCTGCCATGCTCGACTCGATCTCGAGGCGGATCACCACGCCGCGCCGGCGCTGCTTCAAGGCCGTCTCGAACAGAAGCACGAGGTCTTCGGCCTCTTCCTCGACTTCAAGGTCGGAGTCGCGGACGACGCGGAACGACCCTTGCGCCTTTACGGTGTAGCCAGGAAACAGCTTGCCGATGAACAGCACGGCGAGATTTTCCAGGGTGATGTAGCGCGCGGCCCCGGTCTCGGCAAAATCCGGCAAGCGGATGAAGCGCTCCACCTTGTTGGGCGCACGGATGAGGGCGTTCAGTGCGCGGCCGTCGCTCACACGCTTGAGCTGCAGGGCGATGGTAAAGCCAAGATTGGGAATGAAGGGGAACGGGTGCGCCGGATCGACCGCCAGCGGAGTGAGGATCGGGAAGATATAGCTGAGGAAATAGTCGTCGAGCCAGGTGCGCTCGGCCTTCGACAGGTCCTTCGGCTCGGTGATCACGATACCTTCGAGCAGGAGATCGTCGCGCAGCTCGGTCCAGCGCTTCTGCTGGTCGGAAGCCAGCCGCGAGACGCCCTCGCCGATCTTCACGAGTTGCTCGGCAGGCGACAGCCCGTCAGGGCTGCGGGCGGTGACGCCCTCGCGCACCTGGCCGATCAGGCCTGCGACGCGCACCATGAAGAATTCGTCGAGATTGTTGGCCGAGATCGACAGGAAGCGCAGCTGCTCCAGCAGCGGATGACTCTTGTTGGACGCCTCCTCGAGCACCCGGCGGTTGAATTGCAGCCAGGAGAGCTCGCGATTGATGAAGCGATCCGGGCTGGTCCGCAGCGTGATGGCGTTCTCGATCGCTACCTCGCGTTGCTCATCCTGCGTCTCCTCGGTCCGCATCGCACTTTCCTCTGCCGATTCTGTCTGGCTGATCATCGCCCGCGCCGTTCGCTCTCGCTCTACGCCGCCTTTATGACAGTTCTGTCACAAATGGGACGGCCAAAGAGTCACTCGTTTTCATCTGGTTGTGCAAGAACTTCCTTGAGAAGTTCACCGGCCAGTGCCCTCGTGATGCGTCTCCCTCGCGACAGACCTTCCCGGTCGAGCACGGCCACGACCTGGCGAGCCGCATCGAAGGAGCGCTCGATACGCTTGACCAGGAAATCGACCACGCTGGTGTCGACCACGAGCTGGCGATCGAGGAACAGCTTCACCAGCAGCATGCGGAAGAGATCGTCATCCGGTGTGTCGATGGTGAGCACCGTCATGGCGCGCAGGCGCGAGATGAGATCGGGCAGGCTGAGGCCCCAGCGATCGGGCGCTTCATGCGCCGTGATCAGCAAGGAGGCCCCTGCCTCGCCCACGAGGTTGAGCAGATGGAAGAGCGCCGTCTCGTCGATGCCGGCCCGCGCATCCTCCAGCACGATGGCCCCCCGCGCCACCAGTTCCGGCACGGCCCCGTCGCCGAGGAGCCCGGCCGGCACGATAATGGCCTTGGCAGCTTCCGACCAGATCGCAGCGAGATGGCTCTTGCCGGAGCCAGTCGGCCCGATCAGCAGCGCGCGCCTGGCCGGCCAGTCGGGCCAGCGCTCGATGAAGGCGTAGGCGCCTTCGTTGGAAGGCGAAACGAGGAAATCCTCGCGGCTGAACGAGGTCAGCGGCGGCAGGTCCAGCGCCAATTGCCGAGGAAGGGTCATCGCGAAGTGTCCGGCGGCGTCGGCGGGGCGACATGTCCAGCAGAGATATGGCCGGTATAATAGGAGCTGGCGAGGTAGCGGCCAAGCGCGAAGCGCACGAGCACGCCGATGGCGGCGGCGACCGGCACCGCCACGAGCAGCCCAATGAACCCGAACAGGCTGCCGGCCGCGAGCAGCGAAAACATCAGCCAGACCGGATGCAGCCCGACCGACCCACCCACCAGCCTCGGCGAGAGCACATAGCCTTCCAATACCTGGCCGAGGCCGAAGATGATGGCGACATAGACGGGCAGATGCCAGTCCGGCCAGACCTGCACCACCGCCACCGCCACCGTGACGACGAAGCCGAGGATCGAGCCGACATAGGGAATGAAGGAGGCAAGCCCGGTGCACAGGCCGATGAGGAAGCCGAAGCTGACGCCGGCGAACGTCAGGCAGGAACCGTAGAACAGGCCGAGCAGCACGCAGACCGTGGCCTGCCCGCGCACGAAGCCAGCGATCGCGCGGTCGACATCACGGAAGATGCCCCGTATCGGCTCGGCGTGGTCGCGCGGCAGCCAGCTGTCGACCCGCGCGATCATGCTGTCCCAGTCGAGCAGGATGTAGAAAGCCACCACCGGGGTGACGATCAGCGCGCTGACCACCCCGATCACGGCCTGCCCGCCCGACCAGATCGAGGAAAGGATTGAGGAGAGGAAGGTGCCGAACAGAGCGGCTCCCTGCCCGACATAGTCGCCGAGAGACTTCTGGATATTCTGGATGCGATCGCCCACCAGGCTGCCGAGCCAGCCCTGGTTGAGCTGGGCCAGGATACGCTGAAGGGAAGCGACATAGCTCGGCAGGCGCTCGCGCAGGCCATTGAACTGGTCGCCCAGCACCGGCACCAGCAGCAGGATGGCCAGGACGAGGATGAAGATGAAGCAGAGCAGGATCACGGAAGCCGCCGCCCAGCGGGGCAGGCCAAGCCGCTCCAGCCTGTCGGCGATGGGATCGAGGAAATAGGCGATCGCGAGCCCGCCTACGAAGGGGAACAGCATGCCCTGCAGCAGCCAGACCAGCGCGATGAACAGCGCCAGCGCACCCAGCCAGAAATAGACCTGCCGTTGAAAGCTCATACCCACACTCCCAGAACCTTCAACTCGATCAACTCGCCATATGGTTGAGCCACTGGCGCAGATAGGCGGCAGCAGAGGCGATGGTCAAGACCGCCACGATCGCGCTGCCGGCTTCGATGAGAAAGGGAAAGGGCCAGCCCGTCCCCTTGGCGAACAACAGGAGCACGATGAAAACGATCTGCATCGCCGTGTTGAGCTTGGAGAGCTTCGACGGGGCGATCCTGATCGGCTGCCCCATCACCCAGGACACCAGCACCGCGCCGACGATCATCAGGTCTCGGAAGACGGCGAGGATCACCAGCCAGAGCGGCACGACACCGACGATGCCGAGCGTCACGAAAATCGAGACCAGCAGCGCCTTGTCCGCCAGGGGATCGAGAAACGCGCCCAATTCGCTGCGCATGTCGAAGCGCTTGGCGAGATAGCCGTCGATGCCGTCCGACACCCCCGCGACCAGGAAAGCTAGGAAGGCCCAGCCCCAGGCGCCCGCTGCGATGCACCACACCGCCAGCGGCACCAGGCAGAACCGGAAGATGGTGATGAGGTTGGGTATGGTCATGCTGTGCTGGGAGCGCGGACATCCTGTCCGCTCTTGAAACATTGAACGTTGAGAATAGAGCGCGACCTCGTTTTCGTCACTCCAGCGCAGCGAACCGATGTTCCGAACGGGAACAAAGCCTCGGACCTTCTTGCACGCGTAGCGTTTCAAGAGCGGACGAGACGTCCGCGCTCCCAGGCTACAGCACCACCACCGTCGCGCCGACGTCGACGCGGTTATAGAGGTCCATCACATCCGGATCAGCCATGCGGATGCATCCCGACGATACCGCCTTGCCGATCGAGTTCGGCTCGTTGGTGCCGTGGATACGGTAGAGCGTGTCGCCGAGATAGAGCGCCCTTGCCCCGAGCGGATTGTTGAGGCCGCCATCCATATGATCGGGCAGTTCAGGACGGCGGGCGATCATTTCCTTGGGCGGCGTCCAGTCCGGCCACTCACGCTTGCCGCTGATGGTCTGGGTGCCCTTCCAGGAAAAGCCCTCCTTGCCGACACCGATGCCGTATTTCAGCGCGGAATTTCCGTCCTCCAGCACGTAGTAGAGGCGGCGCTCCTGGGTGGAGATCACGATCGTCCCCGGCGCATAGCCTGAGAACGGCACGACGGTGCGCTTGATCGGCGACTTCAGCAGGGCGGCCTGCGCGTCATCCTTGACGCCGGGGTCCAGACCGGGCGCCACCTGGTTGGGATCGATCGAAGCATCCTGTTGCTCCTTAGTCCGACTCCGAGGCTGAAAGTCGCCGTCCTCGTCGCCATAATAGCCGTTGGAATCGTCGCGATAATCATAGGGATCATCGAGCTGGCGATCCGCGCGATAGTCGGACGGTGGCTCCCTCCAATAATGCGACCCGCGTGGCTGGTAGTAGCCGTCGTCCCCGCCATCATCTGGAATATCGGCATACCCGCGGGGGTTACGCCATTCCTGCGCCTGTGCCGCGCCACCCAGTGCCAGCAGCGCCACGAGGGGCAGTAGCAGCTTTGTCCTGATCGTCATCTTGCAATCCATACTGACCGGAACAATGCCCGGTTGGCCTTACGTCAGCAAGGCAGAATGCAGACACAATCTTGGAACGGACGGGCGTAATTGTGGCAGAGGCAGCGGCACAAGGCCGCTAATTTTTAAGGGCTTGTTCACCACTGGTTCAGGATGGCCCGCTTGTACCACCTGCCGGCCGACGCCTTGGTTATTTCCCTGTGAACTTGTTGTTCTTCGGGAAGCCCTTGGGCGGCAGGCGGCCGGCATCGGCGCGGTTGCCGGTCCATTCTATCAGATCCGTCACCGTCCAGGTGCGGTCGGAGGAATCGGTCCAGGTCAGGCCCTGCGCCTTGTCGAAGACGCGAATATCGGACAGGCCCCCATCCTTGTACTTCTGCAGGCGAACGCCCCTGCCCCGCGACATCTCGGTGACCTGGTGCAGCGGGAAGACCAGCATCTTCCGGTTCTCGCCGATCACCGCCACCATGTCGCCAGCAGCCGGCACGATGACCTTCGCCTCGGCGGGCGCGTCGACATTGAGAACGGACTTGCCCTTGCGGGTATTGGCGAGGATGTCATCCTCGGGCACCACGAACCCACGTCCGTCGCTAGCCGCGATCAGCAGCTTGCGCCCGCCCTGATAGGCGAAGACGTCGAGGACATCGGCGCCCTCGTCGATGTCGACCATCAGGCGAATGGGCTCGCCCATGCTGCGCCCGCCCGGCAGCTTGGAAGCTTCGAGCGTGTAGACCTTGCCGTTGGTGGTGACGACAAGGAGCCTCGCCGTCGTCTCGGTCTGGAAGCCGAGCTTGAGCCGATCGTCCGCCTTGAAACCGAGCCCGGACAGATCGCTCAGATGCCCCTTCATCGCCCGGATCCAGCCCTTCTCCGAAACGATCACGGTGATCGGCTCCCGCTCGACCATCGCAGCCGTCACGGTCGAGAGGTCGATATTGCCGGCCTTCGAAGCATCGATCTCCGTGCGGCGCTTGCCAAGCGGCGTATCGGGCCCGTATTTCTTGGCGACTTCGCCGATCTGCCAGCCTACCGTCTTCCACTGCATCGCTTCGGAGCCGAGGAGCTTTTCAATGCCCTCCTTCTCCTTGGCAAGTTCGTCATGCTCGCGCTTGAGCTCCATCTCCTCGAGCTTGCGCAGGTTGCGCAGGCGCATGTTGAGGATCGCCTCGGCCTGAACGTCGGTGAGATCGAACGCCTTGATCAACTCGTCCTTGGGCTCATCCTCGTAGCGGATAATGCGGATCACCTCATCGAGGTTGAGATAAGCGATGATATAGCCGGCCAGCACCTCCATGCGCCTCTCGACGGCGGCAAGGCGGTGCTTGGAGCGGCGAACCAGCACGACGCGGCGATGGCTGAGCCATTGCAGCAACGCCTCGCCCAGCGAGAGCACACGCGGCACCTGGCCATCGACCAGCACATTCATGTTGAGCGGAATGCGACTTTCGAGCTCGGAGAGCTTGAACACCGATTCCATCAGCACGGCTTCGTCGACATTGCGCGACTTCGGCTCGATGACGACGCGCACGTCCTCGGCGGACTCGTCTCGGATGTCGCCGACCAGCGGCAGCTTGCGCTCTTCCAGGAGTTCGGCGAGCTTCTCGATCAGGCGGCTCTTCTGGACGAGCCACGGGATCTCGGTGACGACGATAACCCAGGTGCCGCGGCCCAGATCCTCCTTGTGCCACCGTGCGCGCACGCGGAAGCCGCCGCGGCCCGTTCGATAGCTTTCTTCGATCGAGCTCGCGCTTTCGATGCAGATGCCGCCAGTCGGAAAATCCGGCCCCTTGACGAATTGCAGAAGATCGCTGGTCATAGCCTTCGGATTGTCGATGAGATGCAGTGCCGCCTGGCAGAGTTCATGGGCATTATGCGGCGGAATCGAGGTTGCCATGCCCACCGCGATCCCTTGCGCACCATTGGCGAGCAGGTTCGGGAAGGCGCCGGGCATCACCACCGGCTCCTCGTCCTCGCCATTGTAGGTGGCGCGGAAATCCACCGCATCCTCGTTGATCCCTTCCAGGATCAGCATGGCGGTCTCGGTCAGGCGCGCTTCGGTGTAGCGGTATGCAGCGGCATTATCGCCATCGATATTGCCGAAATTGCCCTGCCCGTCGACAAGCGGGTAGCGCTGGGCGAAATCCTGGGCGAGGCGCACCAGCGCGTCATAGACGGCCTGATCGCCATGGGGGTGGAACTTACCGATGACGTCGCCGACGACACGGGCGCACTTCTTGAAGGCCTGGTCGGGGTCGAGCCGCAAGAGGCGCATCGCGTGCAGGATGCGCCGATGCACCGGCTTGAGGCCGTCGCGGGCATCCGGCAAGGCGCGGCCCATGATGGTGGAAAGAGCATAGGCAAGATAGCGCTCCTCCAGCGCATCGCGCAGGTTTACCGCTTCAATTCCATCGCTCGCCGGCAGGTCGTCCGTCTCATCCATGCGGTTGACTTACAAAAAAGTGGTGATTCGGGGCAAGTCATAGGCCTCAAGGCGATTGTGGACCATTGATGAGACTTGGATGAGACCAAGACCGACGGTCACGGTGGGGCGCGTCAATTGGTGAGTGCGTCCTCCCGTCCACTCCGCCGAAATCGTTCACCTCTAAGCCCTATTCATGGTCCATACCCCCTGGAAGCGCACAACAAGGCAGCCGATCACGTGCTATTGTGGATTGGCGAAGGCGATGCCACCTTTTCGACAAGGCCGGGGCGTTTCATACCTAACGGAAGGCCTCTTGTTCTTTTGAGTGCTTATGCGGTCGGGAATGCATCATGTTTCAGACTTTGCCGTGGAGAGGTCAGGGAAGTGTCGTGGAATTATCGCCACCGCCTGAAGATCATATCGCCAAACCTCCGCGCCCGGTGATCGGCCTGGCGCTGGGAGGCGGCGCCGCCCGCGGCTTTGCCCATATTGGCGTGCTGCGCGTCCTCGCAGAAGCTGGATATGATGTGGATGTGATCGCCGGCACCTCGATCGGCGCCGTGGTCGGCGGCTGCTATATCGCCGGCAAGCTCGACGCGATCGAGGACTGGGCCCGCAGCCTCACCAAGCGCCGCGTCCTCAATTTCCTGGACTTCAATTTCGGCGGCAGCGGCCTGATCTCCGGCTCCAAGCTGGCGCGAATGCTGCATGACGGCCTGAACGGCGTCCAGATCGAGAATCTGCGCATGCCCTTCGCCGCCATCGCCACCGAGATCGGCCCCGGGCATGAGATCTGGCTCACGCGGGGCAATCTCGTCACCGCATTGCGCGCCTCCTATGCCCTGCCCGGCATCTTCGAGCCCGTGCGCGTCGGCGGACGCTGGCTGATGGATGGCGCCCTGGTCAATCCTGTGCCGGTGTCGGCCGCCCGCGCCCTTGGTGCGCGCGCCGTGATCGCCGTGAACCTCAATGGCGAACTGACGGGACGCGGCGGCGTGATTCATACATTCGGCGCCGATTCGGACCTGGACGATCCACCGGTGCCCAGGCGCCGCATCCGGGGGGCCGGCGCCCTTGGCGCAGCCAAGTCGCTGGTGCGTCGCCGCTTCGGCTTCACGGCACAGCCCGCCATCCGGCGCACGCGCAACTCGCCCGGCATCCATACGGTGATGATGGAGGCCTTCAACATCACTCAGGACCGCATCTCCCGCTCGCGCCTCGCCGGCGATCCGCCCGATGTCTCGATCGGGCCGCGTCTCGGTCGTATCTCGCCCTTCGATTTTCATAGGGCCGCCGAAATCATCGAGCTCGGCGCCGATGCGGCCGTGAAATCGCTCGACGCCATCAAGGAGACGATGGAAGCGCTGGCCTGACCCCTGCTACCTCACGCCTTAAGGATCGCGTTGATTTCCGGCTTCGAAATGTGGCCGACTTCATAGCGCGTGCCTGCATCGCTCGCCGGCTCTCCTGCCCAAAGCGCGAAATGCACGACCTGCCAGGATTGCGGATCGACCGCCAGGGCCGAGAGGCAAACGCCCGGCTGCCTCGCTCTCGCTGCTGCCTCCTGAAGCGCGGACGAAACCGCGATGGAGGGATCGATGTCGGGCAGCATGGCTTCCTCGCGGATCGTAGCAGCCGTCGCCGCGCTCAACGGCACCGTACCGTTGAGACAGGCTGCACCCGTCCAGTGGCGTACCGGCGGGCGGCCGAAAGAGGAGACGATGCTGCCGAACCCGCGCCCGCCCCAGAGGAAACCGCCCATCCCCTCGGCTGAGGCCCAGAGATAAAAGGTGGCGTATTGGTTGACCGGCGAGCCGGCAACGCCTCTTTCGCGGACCAGATAGGCCTTCAGCCCCAGCCCCGGAAGATTGTCGAGCAAAGGACCCTTGGTGGCGATGCGCTCGCGGATGATGCCTATGTCGTAGTCGGTCGGGAGCGTGATGGCGTAATGCATGGCGTACATGGCCGGCTCCTCACGTCACTTCTTCGACTGCGAGCTGGGCGAGGCCATTGCTGAACGACCAGCCGTCGCGCTCCGTCGTCGTGATGATGATCATCACATCATCGGGACGAATGCCAGGGGCCTCACCGAGCAAGGCAACGAGCCGCTGATAGAACTGCTTCTTCATCGCCGAGCTGCGCGGCCGGCCCGCGGTAATGGCGATAACGACGAAATCCTCCGAGCGCCGGCCAGCGAAATAGCTGCGGTCATAGATCAGGGCGCCGGGCTCGAGCTCCTCGACAATCTGGAAACGATCGTCCGCTGGCACGTCAAAAGCTTCGACCAGGGCGCGGTGAACATTGTCGGCAAGAGCGCGCCGATAATCCGGCGACTTACCCTTGGTGAGCGAGATTCTGGCGAGGGGCATCATGTGTTTCCTTCGATCGGTTTCAAGGCCTGCTGCCTTGACCGACGCATCATGCATCCACATAATGATACAGAAAATCAGGAAATTTTTGATCATCAATCCCATAAAATGGGACGATTTCGATGCGTCACACCAATCTCGATCTCGACGTCCTGCGCAGCTTCGTGACCGGCGTCGAACTCGGCAGTTTCGCACGGGCCGCCGATCATCTCGGACGCTCGACCTCCGCCGTCAGCGCGCAGCTCAAGAAGCTGGAGGATCAGGCCGGCACGGCGATCTTTCGCAAAGCCGGCCGTGGCCTGGCGCTGACGGAGGCGGGCGAAACGCTGCTGGCCTACGCCCGAAGGCTACTCGATCTCAACGATGAAGCCGTATCGGCGCTCGGAGGCGGCGATCTCACCGGCAATATCCGCTTCGGCGTGCAGGAGGATCTCGGCGAGACTCTGCTTCCCGAGATCCTCGGACGCTTCGCCCGTGCCCATCCCAGGGCGCGGATCGAAACCCGCCTGTCGCGCAATGCGGATCTCCTGCGCCGGCTGGCCTCGGCCGAACTCGACCTGGCCATCACCTGGGGCGACCATATGGCAGCAGCACCGACGGGCGTCAGTGGCGAGCATCTCGCCGATGTGCCGATGCGCTGGATCGGCCCGGCGAACCCTTCCCTCATCGAGAAGCTCCCGACGAAAGGCGAACCCGTGCCTCTGGTGATGTTCGAAGCGCCGTGCCTGTTCCGCACTGCCGCGACGGAAGCGCTCGACCGCGCCGGCATCCCCTGGCGCATCGCGGTCACCAGCTCCAGCCTGTCCGGGCTCTGGGCTGCCGCCACTGGCGGGCTGGGCGTCACCCTGCGCACCGAGATCGGCCTGCCCAGCCATCTGACGGCGCTCGACGCCACCGCCGGCCTTCCGGTTGCCCTGCCCACAGTCCCCCTGCTGCTGCATCGTACGCAGTCCCAGCAGAGCCCCGCCACCGAACGCCTTGGTGACATCATGCGCGAGAGCCTGCGCCAGCCTCTGGCGCACAGCCGCGCTTCTTAGGCTGCGCTGCGCAGTCGTTGGGGTGCGGGTCTTCAGGCCCGGCTCGTAACAAGCAAGGCTCAACAGGAAGCTTGGTCTGAAGACCCGCTCCCCGCGCTTGATCAGGCGGTGATGTAGTCGCGCATCGCCTGTGTCTCGGCTTCCATCTCGGCAAGCCGGTATTTCACCACATCGCCGATCGACACGATGCCGATCAGCTTGCCGTTCTCGACCACGGGCATATGCCGGAACTTGCCATTGGTCATCCGCTCCATGATCGAGGGAATGGAGTCGCTCTCGCGCACCGTCTCCACCTTGGCGGTCATGTGCACCTTGACCTTGTGTTCGAATCCTTCGGCCGCGTTCTTCGCCAAGGCGCGGACAATGTCGCGTTCCGACAGGATGCCGGCAATCGAGCCGTCTTTCTTGGTAATCAGCACCGCACCGATGCGCTTCTCGGCCAAAGTTCTGGCCGCTTCGGCAATGGTGTGGTCAGGCGACAGGGTGAAGATCTCCCTGCTCTTGCCTCTCAGAATATGTGCAACGGTCATAAGCACTCTCCTCCGACTGCATTCCGCTTGCCGCGTCTTTTGTTGGGGGAGAGGCCCTGGCGAGGGACGATCATCCCCTGAAAGGAGATGATGGCGCTTGCCGCTGCGCCGCGCAAGTCTGGGTTGAACGCGTCGCAATATTGAATCGATTTACGAATTATGCGCTCAACCGCCATCCCCCACCTTGGCGATGAAGTCGATCACGGCCTTGCGCTGCCTGGGATCGTCCATGCCGGCATAGACCATGCGCGTACCCGGCACCGCCGATTGGGGGCTGGCGATGAAACGGTCGAGCGTCGTCTCATCCCAGGTCAAACCACTGTTGCGCATGGCATCCGAGAAAGGATAGCCGGCCAAAGTGCCCGCCTTGCGCCCGATCAGGCCTTCCAGCACTGGCCCCGTCGCCATGCGCGCGCCCCTGCCGATCTGGTGGCAATGGGCGCAGGGTTCGAAGACAGGGTCGAAAGTCGCGTCGGGCGGACGGGTGTTGACCACCACCGGGACGTCGGGAGGTGCCGCTGACCATTGCTGGCTCTGAATTGCGATCACCACTCCGGCCGCGATGCCGGCAGACGCCGCAGCCAGGCCGAACCAGATAACCCGGTTCACGACTCAAGCGCCCGGCGCATCTTCTCGATAGCCTCGTCGCGCGGCGCTTGGTAGTCGATTAATGTCACCAGGTTGCCCTTGGCGTCCATCATGTAGACGGCCGTGGAGTGGTCGAAGGTGTAGCTGTCCCCCTCGCCCACCTTCTTCACATAGACACGGAACTTCTTGACCACATCGGCGACCTGTTCGGGTGTGCCGGTGGCAGCGGTGATGCGTGGATCGAAGCTCTCCAGATAGGATTTCAGCAGTTGTGGCGTGTCGCGCCCCGGGTCCACGGAGATGAAGACGACATTGAACTTGTCACCATCCGGGCCGAGTGCCTTCAGCCGGTCCGTCATGTCGGTCAGGGTTGTCGGGCAGGCATCGGGGCAATTGGTGTAGCCGAAGAAATAGGCCGTGGGCTTGCCGAGGAAAGTTGCCTGCGTGATCGGCTTGCCATCCTGATTGACCAGGCTGAAATCGCCGCCGATCAGGCTGGTCTGCTGCGGCGCCCGCCCGCCGACGCCCATTGTAAGCACCAGGGTGACACAAGCCGCGGCGAGGACGCAGAACAGGGCGGCGAGGATGATGACCTGGAGGCGGTTGGTCTGAACGCTCATGCTGGCCACCCCTCAGTGATCGTCGTGCTCGGGAGCCTTGGCCCCCAGCGACTCGACCTTGAACCGTACATTTATGGTGCCGGCCTTCTCGAACACCAGCGTGCCGTCAACTTCGTCGCCTTTCTTGAGCTGCTGCTTCAGCCCGGTGAACATCAGATGGGTGGCAGAGGGGTTGAACTCAACCTTGCCATGGGCGGGAATGTCGAGCCCGCCTTCGACCGGCGCCATCGACATCACGCCGTCCTTCATCGACATCTGATGGATGGCAAAGCCTGCGGAAGCGGCAAAGCTGCCGCCGGTGAGCTTGTCCGGTTGGTCGCTGGTGTTCTCGATGACGGCATAACCGCCGCCGACCGGCGCACCCTGGGGCGTCGCCCGGGCCCAGGGGTGGTGGATGACCAGCGTACCGGCCTTGTAGTCATGGGCTGCGGCTGGAGTCGCGAGCAAGGCGCCCAGCGCCAGGGCACTGAAAAGAGGGATGAGTTTCATGGCAGAACCTGAACGGAATCGAGTAAGCGCAGGCGCTTGCTAAAAGCGTGACGGGGAAAATCGAATGCCGTTCAGGCGTTGGGAGGCCCGCGGGGCCAGGCGGCGCGCCAGCCAAGCTGGTTCGTTGTCCGTGCAGCGGAGCTCGGCCGAAGCGTCAGGACCTGCGGAAAGCGGATAATACGGAGAGCGACGGCGGCCTGCGGCTGGAGCGGCGCGAGGCGTAACGCGCATTGATCGCAGGAATGGCCGGGATGGCTTTTGGTGTTGCCATCCGCGTCTTCGCCGTATTGGCACAGCGTGATGACCGTGCCGGCAATGATGACGGTATTGCCGGCGCCATCGTCGCTCGTCGACGCAACGACACGGCTCATGCCGTTGAGCATGAGCGCGAAGGCGATCAGCGCAGCAAGACAAAACCGCACAAGGGGGGCGTGGCAGAACCGGACCATGCCCCTATGCAACGGAGCCGCCGCCGAAAGTCAAGGCGGCGGCTGACCGCAGCGCATTGGATGTGCGGGTCTCCGACACCCGCACATCGACTACGCCGTCCTCAGACTAATCGTCCCGATAGACCCGCTCGCGACGTTCGTGACGTTCCTGCGCTTCCAGCGAGAGGGTGGCGATCGGCCTGGCGTCGAGACGCTTCAGCGAGATCGGTTCTCCCGTTTCTTCGCAATAACCGTAGGAACCATCCTCGATCCGGGAAAGGGCCGCATCGATCTTGGAAATCAGCTTGCGCTGACGATCCCGGGCGCGCAGTTCGATCGCGCGGTCGGTTTCCGAAGAGGCGCGATCCGCCAGATCAGGATGGTTTTCGTTTTCGGCTTGCAGATTGGCGATGGTATCCTGAGCTTCGCGCAGGATATCGAGCTTCCACGCATTGAGCTTACGGCGGAAATAATCCCGCTGGCGCTCGTTCATGAAAGGCTCGTCGTCAGTCGGCCGATAATTGGTATCCACACTCAATGCAGGCATGTAAGAATCCCAACACTCCGCTACTGGGCGACAGGTCTATAATCTTAGTGACGCTCCACGACAATCATCTTCGTTGTCACCGATTTGTCTAAAAACAGAAAGCTGTGCACGGCGCTCCCTCGCCTCACTCCTCCTTTACCTTGTCCTTCACGATCAGCCCTCCCGCGACATCGGTCACGCCGGGCCGCGGCAGGACGTCGAACGGCATCGGCCGTGTCGCCAGCATTGCTGCCAGGCCAAGCCGTGCAATTAGGATGCCATTCAGCACACCTTCACCAAGCTTGGCCGAAATTCGCGACGCGATGCCATGGCCGAGGGCCTGGCTGAGAATGGAATCTCCGGCCGCCATGCCACCGGTGATGGCGAGATTGCCAAGCGCATGGCGCAGCAGGCTGATCATGCCGAGCCCGCCCGGCCGCCCGCCATAGAGTGTTGCGAGGCGGCGGATCACCCGCAATGTCTCCGCCCCGACAAAGAACATATCGACCAGCGCGCGCGGGCTGACGGCGGTAACCAGCGAAACGCGTTTGGCGGCATCGGCGATGATCAACCTAGCTTCGGCGTCGAGCGGACCCATCAACTCACGCTCGACCACGCGGATGAGATCGGCGCCATCGACGATGTCGCCCGCGGCGGACTCAACGGCGGCACGCGCCCGGGCCATGCGGGGATTGGCGCCATAAAGCTTTACGAGATCACGCGACAGGCTGCGAGCGGCGGCGCGATCGTCTTTCGCGATGGCGGCGACAGCCCTGTCATGCAGATGCTCGATGCGCGAAAGCCGCATCAGGCCGATGATTTCCCGGATGGCAATGGCCAGGAAGGCCAGCGCGGCGATGCCGGCAAGCGCCGCGCCCACCCAGCCTAGCCAGTTTGCATAGGAGAAGAGATCATCGATCAGCTTGGTGACGGAAAGGCCGATGCCGAGCGATACCAGGCCACCGACAGCCGACCAGAAGATTGCGCCCAAGCGGCTGCGGCGCGGACGCACGGGCTCGATCTCGGGCAGTTGCTCGAAAATCTCGGGCTCCGGCGTCACCACGACATGACCGCGCTTCGCCGCCGCGGCAACAGGCGTATCAGCCATCACCACATTAGGATCGTCGAGGCGGAAGGCGCGAGGTTTGCGGGGGTCCGTCGTCATGCTCTCATGCCATTCTGTCGCCGATGAGGAACTCGAGCGTCCGGTCGAGGCGAATATGGGGAAAGATCTGCCCTTCTTCCAGCTTTGGAGGGCGAAAGCGAATGAAGCGGTAGTCGACACCTTCGCGCTGCCCGCTCTCCAGGCCCATGAAGGTGCCGCCCTTGAAGACGGCATTGGGATTCTCCGGCAATTCGCCTGGGAAGACGGCGATCTCGGCCATGCCGTCGAATACCTCGTCCGCCGTCCGTTCGCCGGAGAGCGGGGTGCCGATAATGCAAGGCAGCGTTTGCCGGCCCTGCTTGACGCTGGCTTCGCGCGTCGCCCGTACCGAGGCAAGCGCCACGACATCGACCGCCGCGCCTGAAAATGAGGCACGCTTGATGGCGCCGTCAGCCATCTTGCGCAGGATGGCCTCCAGCCGGTCATGGCTGGTGTGGTGGAGATGGTCCGCCTTGGTGGCGGCGAACAGGATCTTCTGGATGCGGGGTCGGAAAATCGCCGACCACCAGCTATTGGCGCCGACACGGAACGCCGAGAGCACGGAGGTCAGCGCCGTCTCAAGATCATGCACCGCCTGCGGGCCCGCATTGAGGGCCGAGAGCGCGTCGACGAGCACGATCTGGCGGTCGAGCTGCGCAAAATGCTGGGTGAAGAAAGGCCTGATGATCTTGTGCTTATAGGCCTCGAAGCGCCGCTCCATCATGGCGTGGAGGGAGCCGGGCTGGACCTCCCCTGCCTGCGAGAGATCGAGCGGTGAGAAGGTCAGCGCCGGAGAACCTTCGAGATCGCCCGGCATCAGGAAGCGTCCCGGCGGCAGAGTGGAGAGCGCAAAGCGTTCGTCCCGGCCGGCGCGCAGATAGGCGGTAAAGAGGCTCGCTGCCTCGCGCGCCGCCGCCTCGTTCTCGGCCGCAGCGGGATCGAGCGAGGCCAGAAACGCATGCCAGTGACCAGCGATGGCGAGGCGCGAGCCCTCGTGACTGGCGGCGAGCGTCTGCGACGACCATTCGGCATAGCTCATGTTGAGGAGGGGCAGATCGAGGAGCCATTCGCCGGGATAGTCGACGATATCGAGGGTGAGGCGCGACATGCCGGAGGCAAAGCGCCGGTTCGACTGGAAATCGATGACGAGGCGCAGTTCCGAGATCTGGCGTGTGGATTCGGGCCAATGGCGATCGGGGCCGCTGAGATCGGCCAGGTGGGTCTCGTAGTCGAAGCGCGGCACGGTGTCGTCGGGCTGGGGCGAGAGATAGGCGCCGGCCACGCGCCCTTCGGCTTGCGCGCGAAAGACCGGCAGGCGCCCGCCTTCGATCAACGCCTGCACTAATGCGGTGATGAACACCGTCTTGCCGGCGCGCGACAGGCCGGTGACGCCAAGGCGGACGGTGGGATTGAAGGTGGAAGTCGCAAAACCGGCGAGGCTCCTGGCCGCGATCAGCGCTTCATCGAATACGGAAACCCAGGAAGAGGCTTGTGGCGGCATGATGCGGCACACTTAGGGGGAACGTGCCGAAAATTCCAGAGATGGATTCGAAAGGGGGACCCTGGGAGTGATGGCCTTCCCTCGGCGCCGGCTTTCAAGCACGCTTATTGGAAGCAGGAAGGCATGAGAAATCGGCGCTGCCTTTCGCGTCATTGCAGCGGCCCGTCTGCAGGGTGCCGGCGATGCCAAGATGCCGGCTGGAAAGCCGGCGGTCCCAGGCAACGCGCCCCTCTCCTGTATTGACAAGCCTCCGCCACCGGGCACTGTCCAAGACTACGCATCGGCGGCAACCAGGAGCGGCCATGAAGATTCGCAATTTCGGCGTCGAGATCTGGATGAATGGCTACGAGACGCGCTGCACGCATAATCTGGCCGAAACCTGCGTCGAATCCCTCACCATCGCCCAATTGCTCGAGATGTCGGGCCAACCCGAAAGCGCCCTCGCCGACCTCCTGCCGATGAAGATGACCTATGGTGCCATCGAGGGCAGCGATAGGCTGCGCCATGCCATCGCGGGGACCTATGCCAGGCAGGGCATCCGCAATGTCGTGGTCACGCATGGTGCTATCGGGGCGAATGCGCTTGTCCATGAGACGCTGGTCGAGCCGGGCGACCGGGTGATCTCCGTGCTGCCCACCTATCAGCAGCACTATTCCATTCCCGCGAGCTATGGCGCCGATGTACAGATCCTCAAGCTGCGGGAAGAGAACGGCTTCCTGCCCGACCTGCAGGAACTGAGCCGCCTCGCCACCCCAGGTACCAAGCTCATCGCCATCAACAATCCCAACAACCCTACGGGATCGCTGATGAACGAGACCGTGCTGGCCGAGATCGCCAAAATCGCGCGGGCCTGCGGCGCCTGGGTGCTCTGCGACGAGGTCTATCGCGGAGTCGACCAGGAGGGTGACGGCTTTACCGCCTCGATGGCCGATCTCTATGAGAAGGGCATCAGCACCGGCAGCATGTCGAAAGCCTATTCGCTGGCTGGCCTCAGGCTCGGATGGATTACCGCTCCGGAGGAACTGATTCAGGCAGTTTCCATCCACCGCGATTACAACACGATCAGCGTCGGTGTGCTGGACGACCATTTTGCCGCTCTGGCGCTGGAAAACCGTGACAAGGTGCTGGCCCGCAGCCAGGCCATCACGCGTGAAAACCTCGCTATCCTCGATGCCTGGATTCGGCAGGAGCCGGCGATCCACTATCTCAAGCCGCGCTCCGGCACGACGGCGCTATTGAAATACGATCTCGACATGCCTTCGGAGCAGTTCTGCATCGAACTGCTCGATCGCACCGGCGTGCTGCTGGTGCCGGGCAGCGCCATGGACATGGAGGGGTATCTGCGCATCGGCTATGCGAACAGCACCGATATTCTGCGCGATGGGCTAGCGCGGATCAGCGAATTCCTGGGACCACATCGTCCGACACTCTCCTGAGTGTCGTGGGAACTTCCACGCTCCCAGTCACCTATTCCTGATCTCCGTTACGGTCGCCTCGGCATTGGCCTTGCGCATCGCCGCCGCGACTTCCTTCGGCACTACCGTCTTGCCGATCGGGGCCAAGGCGATCTCGGCGAGCTTCAGATGCTGGATGCCGAAGGGAATGCCGATGATGGTCAGGAAACAGGCCACGGCCGAGATGATGTGGCCGATCGCCAGCCACAGGCCAGCGAAGACGAACCAGATGATGTTGCCGATGAGCCCGAGCGGGCCGGTGCCAAGGTCGTCCTTCTGATGCAAATCACGCCGGCTCACCGCTTCCCGCCCGAAGGGGAAGAAACAGAAATTGCCGATGGTGAAGCAGGCCCAGCCCCATGGGATGCCAACGATGGTGATGAAGGCGATAAGGCCCAGCAGCCACCAGGCCAGGCCCATGAATACGCCGCCCAGGACGAACCAGATGATATTGCCTATCGTGCGCACGCAAGCGTCCCCTGAATTGCCGACGATGTATAGATAGGTGCTCCAGGTGCCATTGCGAGTTGCAAGGGTCCGTCTTCTACTGATCCGCTACGCATCCAGCATCTTGGGCGTAAGGAACAGCACCAACCCGCCCAGATGGCCTGCGATATTGGCCCAGTCGTCGATGTCGAAGTCGAGCACGACCAGCGCTGCCGTCGGAAACTTCTCGTCGAGCGGATCGGCAGCCGTCCCACCGCCCTTGACCAGGAAGGAGGCCGTCTGCTCGAGGCCTGGATTGTGCCCGACGATCAGCAGGCTGGCGACGGCGGATTCCACTGCCCGGATGACGCGCAGGATCGCCTCTGGCGAGGCCTCATAGATAGCCCGTTCATAGCGCAGCGTGTGCGGCCCGAGATAGGGCTCGATCAGCGTAAAGGTTTCACGCGTGCGCAAGGCCGTGGATGCGATGACATGGTTGGGCAGCAACGCCCGCCGCGCCATCTGCTGACCCATGCGCGGCGCGTCGCGGCGCCCACGCGGGCCGAGCGGGCGCTCGTGATCGGACACACCGGCGGGATAGTCCGATTTGGCATGGCGCAGCAGCATCAGTCTCTTCATTGCCGCACCACTTAAGATTTCTTTGCCAAGGCAATGATTTCAGGTCGATATTCGAAATGCATGGTGTCGTAGTGATACCATTTTCCACCCCAGATGAAGCCGTGCTTCTCGAACACCTCGACAATCTCCATCGGGATCTTGTTCCTGTAAGTGACCTTGTCGGTCTCCTTCTTGGCGCCACTCCAGCGCCAATAGTCGGTATATTTCACATTGATGTCGATGGCCGCGGCGTAGGCATGCATGCTCATGCGCATCGTGCCGGCAATCGCCCGGCAATTATAGGTGCCGGCCGAAGGTTTCAGATAGACCTGAAACCTGGCCGGGAGGGCCTCGAGATCGCGCGAAACAGCTTCCAGATGCTCGGCAACACCGTTCGCAGTGGCAACCTTCAACGTGCCGCCCTTGAGCGAGGGCAGCCACTGGATGGTTTTCGTTTTCACCTGCCCCTTGGTGCAATCCCCATAAAGGGCATCGAACAGGGCCTGGCTGCGAGCGCGGCCGGGATCATCGGCGGGCGTCCTGGGAATGGGGTAGTTCGCGCCCAACGTGTACGGCATGGCGAACATGTCCGTGATGTCGGCATTGGTGACCCGCTGCTCCGGTGTCTTGTTGGCGATGCCATTGGACAGTGGGATATGGCTGCCATTCTTCATGATCAGGTCCTTGGCGTCATAGCCGGCGATCGCATCCGGATAGGCGGCCACGAGGGCATCGAGCACGGGATCTGCCAGGGCGGACGAAGCCATGGCGGCAATGGCGGCGAACGCCAGCAGGCTGGAGCGGAGAATGGCCCTCACTGACCTGCCTCGGCGCGCTGGATCAGCGCGACATTGGCCTTCTCGACAGCACTCAGTTGCACGTCCCAGGTCCAGGGCCGATACCAGGAGAACTGCGAGAAATAGGCGCGCAATTGCTCGTCCTTCATGTAGCGGCCACGGCGGGCATAGATCTCGTTACGGGCAAAGCGCAGCTGCTGGCTGTTGAGACTAGCGACATCGTTCCAGTTCAGGCGCCTCGTGCCCGAATCAGGCAGGATGAATTCGGGCCGCCCCGGTTGGGGCGGCGGCTCGTTGGAAGCCTGCTGCTGGAAGTCCTGCTGCGGCTGGAACTGGGGCTGGGGCTGGGGCTGCGGTTCGGGCGGCGCCTGAACTTGAACCTGAGGTTCCACGGCGATGGTCTTGACGGGCTGCGGGTTTTCCACCGTGCCGGCCATGGCGAAGGAGCCGATGATCGCCTCGTTCACCCAGGGTGTCTGGCCGCCCTGGGTCGACTGGTCCACATCCGCCCTCACCTGGCCGAACATCTGCCGGATGTCCAGGCCCGGCGTCTCCATATGGGCCAGCAGCGCCGTGGTGAAGGGCGAGTTGCGCCCCGAGCCGTCCTGCGCCACCGAGCCCGGTGCCGTCGAAAAGGCGATCAGCGTGCCCCTGGCCTCGGCGGCATCGAGATCGACGCGCGCCAGCCCCCGCGTGCCGGCCCCCCGCACCAGCGTGCGCGTCAGCGGGTTGTCGCGGCACGAATCCAGGATCACGATCTTCACCTTCGGGGACGCCCCGTCCACCAGCTCCAGCAGCTTGTCGAGCGAGAGCGCCTGGGTGTCGAGATCAAGCTCGTCCGAGATCTTGGCCGAGACCGGGATCAGATAGTTGCGGCCCTTCACCTGCACGCCATGGCCCGAATAGAAGATCACCACGCTGTCGGCATGGTCGGCATCGCGCAGGAAGGCCCGCAAGCCGTCATTCATCGCCTGCAGGTCGCCATCCCTCACCAGCGTCACCGCATAGCCGATCCGCCCCAGCGAGGCCGCCATGTCGGCGGCATCGTTCGGCGGGTTCACCAACGGCGTCACCGAACGATAGGCCCCGTTGCCAATCACCAGCGCCGCCTTCTGCGCGGCCTGGGCCCAGCCTGCCGCAAGCAGCCCCAGCAACAGGAAAAAGCACCAGAGGAAGCGTCGCATCATCATGGCCCGACCGGCTGTTGAAAACCGTGGAGGAATATCGCCTTTGTTAACACATTGAGCGCGCGAAAACACACACGCAGCGCTTCCCAGCGGGTCCTGAAATCGAAAACGGCCAGGGCGCACACGGCTGGGCGCGAATCAACTGGCCCGGCGTTCCCCGAAGCCCGCATGCACGAAATCTTCACCATTGCTGCCGTTTGGTGACCGCATCTGTGGCAGCTTTGCCACGGCTTCCAACTGTCTCATGGATCGAGGCAATCCGGCCGATTTCTGGCTTGCAAGGGAACGGCGCTTCCGGCCATGAAGACCTATGTAAGTATTGCGTCAAGACTAAAAGGGGCCGTGGATTTGAGCCAGGCAGCCAGCACTGGATGGAAGGGTTTTTCGCGATCCGCAACGCTTCTGTGCGCGACTGCTGCCCTTCTTGCAGCCCCTTTTGCCGGAAGGGCCCTTGCAGATGACGCGGATGCACCGATGCATTTCAGCATCGTCGCCTCCGGCAAGACCTGCCCGGGATGCGTCGTCATCAACGCTTCCGGCCAGATTGTCGACGAGACCTCGCGCAGCTTTGCCGCCTTCCTTTCGCAAAATCGCCTCGACGGCGTCCTGCCGCCCGAACCCGGCGAGGGCCAGCCGCAGCCGGCAACCGCCCCAAAGGTGATCATCGCCTTCGAATCCGTCGGCGGCAAGGTGCAGTCGGCCCTGATCATCGGGCGCCGCATCCGCAAGGCCGGCTGGACCACGGTGATTGGCCAGGCGCGACTCGCAGCTGGCAAGCCTATCTTCGAGAATGCAGGCTGCTATTCCGCCTGCACCATGGTGATACTCGGCGGCACCAACCGCTTCGTCGTGCCCCTTTCCAAAGTCGGCGTCCACCAGTTCTCGCCCCAGTTTAACGACGGCGAGACTTTCGACGCGCAAGAAATGAACCAGATCGTGCGCGACTATGGCCGCGAGGTGGTGAGCGTCTATGATTTCGTGCATGCCATGGGGGTGACGGAGGCCTTCTTCACCACCACGCTGCGCACGCCCTTCTCGAGCCTCGACGAGCTGCCGAGGGATCAGTGGGTCTCGACCGGCGTGGCCACCGCCCTCCTGCCCGACGCGGAAGGCCCCGTGCCGCTTTCGACCATCCTGGACGCCGCGAGCCAGAACGACCTGACCACCTCGATCGCCAAGCCCAGCGTCGGCCTCAAGGCACCCGATCCGGTCCAGCCGCGCGCTGCAGCCTCCGAGAGCTGGACGGTCATCCATGCCGACGGCTCAGCGGTCACGGCTGAATTTACCAACCCCGAATACCGGGTTGCCCTCGCCTGCCAGGACGGCAAGACGGCCAAGCTGGACCTTTCATTCAAGGAATTGTCGCCGCTTGATATCGAGAAGCTGCGCGCCGCCGCCTTTTCGGCCAGGGTGCTCAAGATCGATGGGCACGAAATTGCCATCGACAACGTCGCCACCTCGACGGATGGTGAGCAGAGCATCGTCGCCTCGCTCGCGGTGAAGGACGTCAAGGATTTCACTTCCAGTGACGCTCTGAGCTTTGCCGTGCTGAACAAGGCCGGCGAGCCTGTCGGCCGTTCAGGCTCCATCCCGACCACGGGGGTGGCCAAGGCCATCGGCGACGCCATGGCTGGCTGCGGGGCTTGACGAGCCTCAGCCCTACGTCCCTCGGCATTCGGATTCAATCCGCTCGCGAACCAGGGGAACTCGCCATCCCCGTCATAACGCGGGCGCCGTCAGGGCTCCAAACCAATCGCTGAACAGCCCGACAGCCTGCGAAGGCGGGATCCGCGTGATGATGAAGTAGTGCTGGTCGATCAACGTGGCGATATCCGAGAGGATGACCAGGTCGCCGCGCCTGAGTTCTTCCCGGAATACCTCGGTCGGGCATAGTGCCACGCCATGGCCTGCGATCACGGCGGTCGCCAGCAGGTTGAAATCCTGGAACACGGCACCGTTGAGCGGAAAGGGCGCGGGCACTCCCGCCTTGCGGAACCACTCCTCCCAGCCTGACTTCCCTTCGTCGTGGAGCAAATCTGCTCGCGCGACGTCGGCCGGTGCCGTAATCGGTCCGAAGCGCGCGAGATAGGCCGGGCTGCTCACGGGCCTGTTGGCACGCGAGAAGATCGCGGTGTTTTTCACCTGCGCTGCTTCATCCCGGCCTAATGTGATCAAAACGTCGAGATCGCCGAGGGGCAGTTTCTGCGATGCCCGCGCATATTGAACGTTGAGTTCGATGTCGGGGTAAAGCTCGGAGAACTGCGCAAGGTTCGGCACGAGCCAGCGGGACGCGATCGAGGGAATGCAGCCCACCGTGATCGTGGGCGTCGACACATGCCTCATGAGAGTGTCGACCCTGTCGGCAATCGCCGTGAGGCTGGGAGTAAGTATCACGCCGAGCGCCTGCCCTTCCGCCGTAAGCGTGATACCGCGCGCACCCCGGAGAAACAGCGGCTTTCCGATCCATTGCTCAAGCACCTTGAGCTGATGGCTGACGGCTGAATGGGTGACACACAGTTCATCCCCCGCCCGCGATACGCTGCCGAGCCGCGCCACCGCCTCGAATGCACGCAGGGAATTGAGCGGCGGGAGCTTCAGCATATGTCGAAATTTCTCACATGGCCTGTTCAAACCTATCATTCGCCGGACGCCAGAAAAAGTATTAAAGCCCTGGGAAGACAAGTGATCTGGAGCAAATCATGTTCGTACGAAACTTGAAGGGCGTCGAAAGAAGTGAGTTTTTTGTCGATTGGGGAAACGGCACCAGCCACAGACTGCTGACCGAGTCCGACGCGATGGGCTTCACGGTCTGCCACACAGTCGTCCGGGCAGGCAGCGAGTCGCTGCTTGAGTACAGGAACCATCTGGAAGCTTGCTACTGCATCGCCGGGGAAGGCGAGGTCGAGGATATGCAGGGCAACCGGTTCCCGATCCGGCCCGGAGACATCTACGTCCTCGACGAGCATGACAAACACTATCTGCGCGGCGGCGCGTCCGATCTGGTGCTCGTCAGCGTCTTCAATCCGCCGCTGAAAGGCACCGAGCGTCACCGACTGAATGATGCCGGGGGCTCGGCCTATTGATTTGCAGCAAGGGACAAGCTGGCGACCGGATTGGGCCAATTGTCCCCATGTCCCACGGCGGCGATTTGCCGGCGTAAGCCTCTTCCGTCAGTCGTCGGACGTGACCTATTCCCGGGGCGGGGCCCTTCTCCGCCCAATATCTTCACACCGTGCCATGCCTGCACCTGGTCAATGCAGCAGATCCGAATCCCAGGCGGCCTTCTTGGCTTCTTCCACGGTCGGATAGCGGTGATGGGCGGCTTCCGCCGCGACCTCGCCGGCCTCGTCGACATCGACAGGCTGCTTTTCCTCGCGCACCACCATCACCGAGCAGCCGGCATGGCGTACGATGGCACTGGCGTTCGAACCGAGGAGATAGGTGGCGACGCTCGGCTGGTGCGAGCCGACCACCACGAGGTCCGCGCGCTGCTCCTCGGCAATCGCCAGCACCTCGTGATAGATGCCGCCTATGCGGACCACGCTCTGCACCTTGCCCCCAGGCAGCTCGACGGCGGCGGCAAGCTCGGCAATCTGGCCCTTGGCCTTTTCGGCCACCTCGCCTTCGAAGCTCACGGGCACGGTATCGAGCATCATCAGGGGCATGATCGGGACGACATGCACGAGCGTCAGCGTCGCACCGCTGGTGTCGGCCAGCTTCACCGCGCTCTCAATGGCGAGCTTGGCAAGACTGAGATCAGCGACATCGACAGGAACAATGATCGACTTGAACATGCTTCTACTCCTGTTGGCCGAGCATGGTCCGCGGGTCGATGTTGCGGCACCACGCTGCAGTTCAGAGAGCACGCCCTGCCCGTCCTGATGGACGGACGATCAAATCGACAGGGAGCCTCCCGACGAACGGGAAACTCGTCGGGATGCAAAAAGGTTCAGAGTACGCCGAGCTTTTTTTGCAGCGAGGAGGAAGAGGTCGTGTATTGGAAGGTCAAGCGCTTGTCAGGATAGACATAGCGATGCGCTTTCTGAGCCATCAGCGCGCCTTCATGGAAGCCTGACAGGATCAGTTTCAGCTTGCCGGGATACCAGTTGATGTCGCCGATGGCGAAGATGCCAGGCTGCGAGGTCTCGAAGGTTTCGGTGGAGACCAGCACCAGTTCGTCATTGTGCAGGTCGAGGCCCCAACTCGACACCGGGCCGAGCTTCATGGTCAGGCCGAAGAAGGGCAGCAAGCGGTCGATGGGCAGCGTATAGGTGCTGCCGGAGTCCTCGCGGACCACGGCGCCTGAAAGCTCGCCCTCGGCGCCTTCCAGGCCGACGACCTGGCCGAACTTCAGGTCCATTTCGCCTGCCGCCGCCAGGGCGCGCATCTTCTCCACCGAGTGCGGCGCGGCGCGAAAGGCATCGCGGCGATGCAGCAGCGTGACGCGCTTGGCCAGCGGCTGCAGGTTCAGCGTCCAGTCGAGAGCGGAATCGCCGCCGCCGACGATCAGCACCGAACGGTCGCGGAAGGCCTCCATCTGGCGCACGGCGTACGAAACGGACTTGCCCTCATAGGCCTCGATCCCCTCGATCGGCGGCTTCTTGGGCTGGAAGGAGCCGCCGCCGGCGGCGATCACCACCAGCTTGGTCTCGAACACATCGCCGGCGTCGGTGGTGACACGGAACAGGGGATCACCGATGCGCTCGATCTTTTCGATCATGCGCCCGAGATGGAAAACCGGAGAGAAGGGCTCGATCTGCTTGAGGAGATTATCGACCAGCCCCTGCCCGGTCACAATGGGGAAACCGGGAATGTCGTAGATCGGCTTTTCGGGATAGAGCTCGGCGCATTGGCCGCCGATCTTGTCGAGGATGTCGACTACATGCGCCTTGATATCGAGCAGACCGAGTTCGAACACGGAAAACAGGCCCACAGGCCCGGCACCGACAATAAGTACGTCGGTTTTGATAATCTCAGTCATGATCTGTCCGATAAAGGCGCGAAAAGGCGGGGAGGTTGCCCAAAGACAACGAAGCGCAGCCTGTCGTCAACTGCGCAATTGTGATCAAGCCTGCCACGATAGGGTAAGTCTGTCGGAGCAAGTTCATGACCAGACACGAAACCAGCCTTTCCTATGCCGCCCGGATCGAACGGGTGCTCGGCCATATCGCCGGGCATCTGGACGACAGGCTTGATCTCGACGATCTGGCCGCCATTGCCTGCTTCTCGCCCTTCCACTTCCACCGCATCTTCGTGGCGGTGACGGGCGAGACGGTAACAGAGGCGGTGCGGCGGCTGCGTCTCCATCGCGCCGCGGTAGAGCTCAACCGCTCACAGCGGACCATGGCGCGTGTGGCGGTCCGTGCAGGCTATGGTTCGGTAGCGGCTTTCACGCGGGCCTTCTCCTCCACTTACGGCACGCCGCCCGCCGCCTATCGTCGTCTGGGCCAGGATCTTCGCCCCGCTCCACCCCAAGCAGGAATGAAGACCATGACGCATGCACCCGCACTCCGCACCGCCGTCCATTATGAGGTGACCATAGAGGACTTTCCGGCGCTCGGGCTCGCCACGCTTTCCCATGTCGGCGACTACCAGCAGATCGGCGCCTGTTTCGAACGCCTGTCGAGCTGGGCAGGCGCCCGAGGGTTGATCGGCCCGGATACCAGGATGATCGGCATCTATTACGACGATCCAGCCGCCAAGCAGCTGAGCGAACTGCGCTCCGAAGCGGGCTTGACGCTGCCCGAGGGCACCGCGATCGAGCCCGACATGCAGTGGCGGCGCATCGGCGGCGGCCCGGTGGCGAAGCTCATCCACAAAGGCCCCTATGCGGATCTCGATGTAGCCTATGCCTATCTCTACCATGTCTGGCTGCCCCGATCGGGCCGCCAGCCGGGCGAGGCGCCGTGCTTTGAGGAATATCTCAACAATCCCCGCCTTCTGCCGCCCTCCGAATGGCTGACGGCAGTGCATTTGCCGCTGGCTTAAAAGCGCTCAGAGCATCTCGAAGAGGCTGTAGACCGGCCCGTCCGCGCGCCGGTCTCCCACGCCGACAGCCAGCATGTGGTTTAGCCAGGCATGATCCGGCGACGCGGTCTCGAAGATCGCATTGATGCGGAAATAATACTCGGCCGGATCGACATGCTCGCCCTTGGCAAGTTTGGCCAGCACTGCGGGCTCACCATGGCGCAGGCCTCGATAAAACATGCCGATGAGGACGCCCTCGCTAGTCCTCAGCATGAGGCGCACATCGAGGGTGGTGGCGCCGTCCGGCCGGACGATCTGCCAGTCCGCGCCTCCGCCGAGCACCTCGCCCGAGAGGCGGTCCCCCTCGAATCGCCCACCAGTGATCACGCCGACACGCCGGTCGCCATCCGGCGTGGGGCCGAAACGGACGATGGGTTCCACATCGAGATGCATCACGAAGAGTGGCCTCGTGTGGATGCCTTTCTGGACATCCGGCAGAGCATCAAGGGATAGGGTAGACATGGGGCATTGCCTCCGCCGGGACGATTGGGTTGAAGGCAGTTTAGAGTGGGCTGCCTCAGGACGGAAACGCCAAGTGTGGGCACTCCGACGTCATTCCGGCCGCATTCGGAGGGAAGACGATACCAGCCTCAAGCCTCGTAGGTTACCACGATTTCGCCCACGCCCGCGCAGGCGCCGTGCAGCCGGTCGCCGGGCTTGACCGAACTGACCCCGGCCGGCGTGCCGGTCATGAGGAGATCGCCCGGCGCCAGCGCTACAGAGCGCGACAGATAGGCGATCGCTTCGGGCACCGACCAGATCATCTGCGACAGATCGCCCGACTGCTGCACCTTGCCGTTGACGGTGATCTCGATTCTGCCGCTCGCGGGATGGCCGATCCTCGCAGCCGGCGCGATGGCGCTGATCGGGCAGGACTGATCGAAGCCCTTCGAGAGGTCCCAGGGGCGTGCCAGCTTTTTCGCCTCGGCCTGGATATCGCGCCGTGTCATGTCGAGACCGATGGCGTAGCCATAGACATGCTCCAGCGCCTGCTCGACCGGAATGTCGCGCCCGCCCTTGCCGATGGCTGCCACCAGTTCGACCTCGTGGTGCAGGTCCGACGTCTGCGCCGGAAAAGGCAAGGTGCCGCCAGGGTTCACCGCATCGGCGGGCTTTGAGAAGAAGAAGGGCGGTTCGCGCGTGGGATCGGCTCCCATCTCGCGGGCGTGGTCCGCATAATTGCGGCCGACGCACCAGATCCGGCGCACCGGGAAGACGGAACTTTCGCCGGCAACCGATACGAAGGCCTGCGGCGGTGGTTCGATCACATAACGCATGGATTCTCCTGGAGCGCGGGGATCATGGCGACACGACTGCATTCACTCGTACAGCACCTTCACGCGCTTCACGATCTCGGCCACACCAAAACGCACCGGATCGGTGGTAGGCAATCCCTCTGCGTCGGCGATCTTGGCAAGACAGACCTTCGCTGCCGCCTCATCAAGGGCCTGCGTGTTCACGGCGATGCCCACGCATTGGATACGCGGATTGGTGAGCCGGCCGCAGGCGACGGTGGCGTCGATCACCTGGCGAATGGTGGGCAGCCTGGCGGGCACACCACGCATGGTGGTGCGGGTCGGTTCGTGGCAGACCACGAAGGCATCGGGCTGCGCGCCATGGAGCAGGCCGAGCGTCACGCCGGCGAAGGAGGGATGGAACAGGCTACCCTGCCCTTCGATCACGTCCCAATGCTTCGCGTCGGCGTCCGGGCTCAGCCATTCGGCGGCACCGGAGATGAAATCGGCCACCACGGCATCGACGGCAACGCCCCGCCCGGAAATGAAGATGCCGGTCTGCCCTGTGGCCCGGAAATCGGCGTCGAGCCCTTGCGCCCGCATTTCGCTTTCCAATGCCAGGGCCGTGTACTTCTTGCCGACCGAGCAATCCGTGCCCACGGTGAGCAGGCGCAGACCGCTGCGCTTGGTCCCCTTGCCTGTGGCGAAGGTCTGGTTGGGCAGGCGCACGTTGTGCAGCGTCCGTCCGTCGCGTTCGGCCGCGGCGGCGATCTCCGGCACGTCCTCCAGCCGCGTGTGCAGGCCGGAAGCGATATCCAGACCTGCATCGAGGGCATCGACGATGCTACGGATCCAATGCTCCGGCAGCACGCCTCCGGCGTTGACGACGCCGACGACCATCGTGCGAGCGCCCCGACTTTTACCCTCGGCGATATCGATATCCTCGAGGCCAAGATCGGCCTTGCAGCCGGGCAGCCTGAGTTGTCCGACGCACCAGTCGCGCCGCCAGTCGACGATGCCGGCCGCGGTCTTGGCAGCAAGCTGGTCGGCAACATCGCCGATGAACATCAAATAGGGCTTCTCAATCTGCATCCCGGCCGCCGCATGTTCGAAATCAGCATGGCGTTTTGCGATTTGACGGGATCGGCAAGAATCGCAAAGACGCGTCAAAATTAGGGGTTAGAGCAATGGGCGTTTGCGTGTAAACACGTTTTGCTCTGGTGCGCACGGCCTCCTTCCAGACAGAAGAGACATGCGCTATCATATTGTTTGTACATAATCTTTTGCAAAGCAGCATACGGCTTTTGCGGATCATGTTCATTTGACTAGTATGGCCAGCAATGATTCCCTCGCAAGAGCCAGTTTCGATCCGTGACGCGTGAACCGGAAATAGACGACAGCGACCTCGTGAAGGATGGGACAACCCGGCTCGCGCCCACCGGGGCCTGGGTTGCGCGCAACTCCCGGCATCTCGAAAAGCTCGCGAACATCATGATGAACGCGGCGCCGTCGAACTCCACGGTGGAGTTCGATCTCACCGGCATCTCGCAGCTCGACACGCTTGGCGGCGTGGTGATCGAGAATATCCGCGCCGCCTTCGGCGCCAAGAACTCAACCCTGCATATCGTCAACGCCAGCGAGGCGCAGTCCATCCTGCTGGCTGAGATCGCGGCCCAGAACATCACCGCCCCGCCCCCACCGCCCGAGACGCATCACCTCATCGAGCTTCTCGCCGATCTCGGGCTGGGCATGCGCAAGATGGCGCATGACGCCGTGAACATGAACGTCTTCCTGGGCGAGACCGTCAAGGCGATCGGCCGCCTTCTGACGGCCCGTAGCCGTTTCCGCTGGGCCGCCGTGATCAATCAGATCGAGCTGATCGGCCTGCGAGGCGTTCCGATCATCTGCCTGATCTCCTTCCTGGTCGGCGCCATTCTCGCCCAGCAGCTCATCCTGCAGCTCAGCAATTATGGCGCGCAGATCTACGTCACCTCGGCGCTTGCCGTATTGATGTTCCGCGAGGTCGGCCTGCTGCTCGCCGCCATCATGGTGGCGGGGCGCTCGGGCTCGGCCATCACTGCCGAACTCGGCTCGATGAAAATGCGCGAGGAGATCGATGCCATGCATGTCATGGGAATCGACTCCATGGAGGTGCTGGTGATCCCGCGCATCCTCGCGCTGATCATCGCCCTGCCCATGCTGACCTTCCTTGCCGCGATGGCAGGCATCTTCGGCGGTGCCCTCGTCTCCTGGGGCTATGGCGGCATCACGCCGACGACCTTCCTGCAGAATCTGCGCGATGCCATGACCATGCACACCTTTCTCGTAGGCCTAATCAAGGCGCCGGTGATGGCACTGATGATCGGCATCACCGCCTGCATAGAAGGGATGAAGGTCGAGGGGTCGGCCGAGTCGCTGGGCCGCCAGACCACGGCCTCGGTGGTGAAGTCGATGTTCATCGTCATCATCGTCGATGGCATCTTCGCCATGTTCTTTACGTCGATAAACTTCTAAGGGCTGTCGCCGGTATGCCTGATCCAGCCCCGCCTCCAGCGCCTGCCAAGGAAGTCATCCTGTCTGCCCGCGATGTGCGGGTGACCTTCGGCACGCGCTTCATCCTCGACGGGCTTAGCCTCGACGTCTATCGCGGCGAGATCCTCGGCGTGGTCGGTGCCTCCGGCACGGGCAAGTCGGTACTGATGCGCACCATCATCGGGCTGGCACCGCTTTATTCCGGCAAGATCGACGTGTTCGGCCAGGACTATCTTGCCTTGCCACCGCGCGAGCAACAGCGCGTGGCCAAGCGCTGGGGCGTGCTGTTCCAGCAGGGCGCCCTGTTCTCCTCGCTTACGGTGAAGCAGAACATCCAGGTCCCGATGCGCGAATATCTCAGGCTCTCGCCCAAGCTCCTGGACGAACTCGCCATGCTCAAGATCGCGCTGGTGGGGTTGAAGCCCGACGCGGCCGACAAGCGCCCTTCCGAACTTTCCGGCGGCATGATCAAGCGCGCCGCCCTTGCCCGGGCGCTGGCGCTCGACCCCGATCTAGTCTTCCTTGACGAGCCGACATCGGGCCTCGACCCTATCGGAGCTGGGGAATTCGACGATCTCATCGCCACACTCAGGCAGACTTTGGGATTGACCGTCTATATGGTGACCCATGATCTCGACAGCCTTCATGCGATCTGCGATCGCATCGTGGCCGTCGGCGAAGGTCATGTGCTGGCTCAAGGCCCCATGGAGACGATGCTCGCTTCTGAACACCCCTGGCTGCGCGCCTATTTCCATGGCCCTCGTGCCCGCGCCGCCCTGGCATCCTCCTCCAAGGGTTGATTGAGCAATGGAAACACGCGCGCACAATGCTCTGATCGGCCTGTTCACGCTGGCGGTGGTTGCCGCGGCCCTGGGCTTTGTCGTGTGGTTTGCACGCATTTCCGAGAGCCAGACGGTGAAGCGCTACGAGGTGGACTTTCCTGGCTCCGTCAGCGGCCTGTCGGTCGGTTCCAGCGTGACCTTCAACGGCATCCGTGTCGGCCAGGTCGAGACCCTGGACATCAACCCCAAGGACCCATCCGGCGTCGTGGCGATGATCAGCGTCAGGCAGACGACGCCGGTGCACACCGATACCTCGGCCCGTCTCGAATTCGCCAGCATCACCGCCAACGGCAACGTTCAGCTCATCGGCGGCAAGCTCGGCGCGCCCGATCTACTGCCGGAGCCCGGCCAGGAGGTCGCCATCATCAAGGCACAGCGCTCAGAGCTTCAAAACCTGTTCGACAGTGCCCGCGATACGGTCAACCAGGCTTCCAGCACGATGGAGCACATCAACACGCTGATCAGCCAGAACCAGGACAGCATCTCCCAGACCATCCAGAACATACAGACCTTCACCAAGGCGCTTGCCGACAATTCCGGCGATGTCGGACAGTTCCTGCACAATGCCGGCCAGGCGGCAACGAGCATCGCGCGCCTTGCTGACAACCTGAACGGCATGTCGGGTGATATTCAAAAGCTGATCCAGGCCGTCTCGCCGGATAAGATCGACCACATCGTCTCCAATGTTTCGGCAATATCCGACCAGTTCGCATCCTTCTCCAAGGCCTTCGATTCCGCCAAGGCGCAGGCGGCGATCGACAATATTTCGGGTTTCACCAAGACTTTGGCCGATATACGCGATCCGTTGCAGACCTTCGCGACCAACGCGTCCTCCCTCACGGCGCAACTGAACACCATGGCGCCGAAGCTCGATGCCGGGCTCGACAACATCAACAAGATTACGGCGGCGGTCGACAGTCAGAAGGTCGGGCAGGTCGTCGACAATGTGACCAATTTCACCGCGGCCCTCGGCCAGAACGCCGATGAACTGACAGGATTCATCAAGGACGCGCACAAGGTCTCGAGCGACCTTGCCGGCATGACTTCCAAGGTGGCCACGGCGCTGGACAGCTTCAACAAGGTCGCCGCCGCGATCGATCCGACCAAGGTCAACAACGTTGTCGGCAATTTCGATAAATTCGCCCAATCGCTCGGCGATTCCACCACGCAGGTTCGACAGATCGTGGCCGACGCCAGCGATCTCGCCCGCAAGCTCAACCATACCGCCGACCAGCTCGACGGCATCATGAACAACATCACCGCCATGACTTCGAGCCAAGGCGGCCAGGGCATGTTCAGCGAGATCACCGAGACGGCCAAATCCATCCGCCAGCTCGCCAACAATCTCGACGCCCGCACGGCAATTCTGTCGAAGAATCTCGACCAGTTCACTGGTTCGGGCCTGCGCGACTATCAGCAATTGGCAGTTGACGGCCAGAAAGCGCTGCAGAATATCCAGCGTACCCTCGACGGCCTGCAGCGCAATCCGCAACAGCTGATTTTCGGCCCGAAATCGAATATCCCTGATTACAAGGGCAAATGATTATGCAATTTGTCAGTATGCGTTTTGCTTATCCTTGCTTGTCCTTGCCTGTTCTGCCCGCGCTGGCCCTTTCGGGGGCCGTGCTGCTGGGCGGTTGCTCGACCCTGACCGGTTCCCCGCCGCCAGCTACCTATGACCTTACTGCCCCAACGCAGGTCACGGCGCGCGGGAATGCCCGTGCCCAGATCATGGTTGCCGAGCCAACCGCGCTGCAGGCGATCAATTCAGACCGTATCGTGGTGCGCCCGGGCAGCGGTGAGATCACCTACCTGCCGGGCGCCCAATGGGCCGACCGCGTGCCCGTTCTCGTTCAGGCCCGACTGATCCAGACCTTTGAAAACGCGCACCGCATCGGCATGGTTGGCCGGCCCGACGACAAGTTCACACCGGACGCCGTGCTCAGCACGGAGATCCGTGACTTCCAGATCGAGGCAGGCGGCAACCCTGTGGCCGTGGTGACGATCGCCGCGCGTGTCGTGAGCCAGCGCACCGGCCGCATCTCGGCGGCAAGCCTTTTCACAGCGCGTGTTCCGGCCTCCGGTACCGGTGGCCAACAGGCGACATCCGCACTCGACCAGGCGCTGAAGAAAGTGCTGGTCGACATCATGGCATGGACGACGAGCAAGGTTTGATAAGCGTCGACCGGAGCTTTATGAAAATCTCCTAACTCGCTGGATAGAGATCGTTTGGCGATGTTCGTCCGGCTTGAGCCGTATCCTCGCAAGGCTTGGCTATGAGCGGGAATGTCGAACCGGTCTGCGACAGGATCGCGGTCGAGGATCCCATCCCAGGTTCAACTGAACAATATGGCCTTCCTGGCGAAGGGCATCGCCTCAATCTCACCGATCGTCATGAGAGGCACGACGAGCGGATGGGTAGAGGCCGCAGATGCCTCCGCAACTTCGGCAACGGGCGCCGGTTCTCTCTCGACTGCCTCTTCGGGCTCGAGGCGCAGCGGAGCTGAGAAGACGGATTCGCTCTCGTCAACGGGCTCTTCGTCGATGAAGGTCACGAGGCCCGTTTGCAAAGGCTCGTCCGCCGCCGGCTTGACGGCTTCCGCAGGCTCGACGGCAGCGTGTTCGAATTCCTTGTTCCAGCGCTGCGTCGCCAGATGATTGGCCGGCAGGATCAGTTCATGACGCGACGGATCCTGGGTTAGCAGGGCCTCCGCCGCTGCCTCGTCGAGCTCGATGATCGGGAAGGGCTCGGCACTTGCCGTCTCGGCTTTCGTTTCCATGGGGGGAGGATCGGAAGAGAATCCGCCGGCCATGACCTGTTCGGCCTGCGGTACCGGAATTGCCTCGGCCAGGAAGGATTCAAGCTCAACGAAGACGTCTCGTTCCGGTGGCGCTCCCGCCCGCGAAGGCTCTACATGCGCCGACGAGGGAACGGATTCGGTTTTGGCGATATCCACCGTCCCGGGCTCGTACGAGCCAATCTCCCCGGCGTGAATCGGGACCGGCTCGACAGCAATCTCTGCCACGGCAGGCTCTTCATGAACGGGCTGGAGCCGTGGTTCCGGCTCCATCGAGGAACGTTCAGGTTCGACCATAAGGGCCTGGGCCTTATCGACCGCCAAAGGCTCCGCAATCACCGCGTCATGTGTTTCCTCACGGGTCTCGGCCGGCATGGCCTCAGCCGAAGCCGCCTCGCCATGCGCCGGATGCCACACCACCGTTTCGGCCTGTGCCTCGAAAGGCGCCGACAATCCCCGTGGTGCCGCCGGAACGATTTGAGCTGCTGCGATGGCCTGCGCGATATCGGCCATGCCCCGCGTCACCTCGTCCCGCGCGTCGAAGGTCCCGGCACTCTGCACCAGCCGTTCCAGCCTGCGGATGGCACTCAACACCGCATCGGTATCGGCATTGCGGTTGCGACGGGCATATTCGGCAAGGAACCAGCGCCCGCGCGCGGTCTCCATCACGGCTGCTTCGATAGCCCCGTAGTCTTCGTCGCTGAGCAGCGGTTCTGGCCGGGCAGGTTGCATCAATTGGTGCTCGTCAACATTCGAATGCGGGCGTATGAGATTCAACGAATCATCATTCGATCGATTCTTCCTCCATATAAGCCAAAGCCCCCGCCTGGAGCTAATCCTGCGCGGCGTTTTCCCCCGATGTCTCTGATTTCCTTCAAGGATTGGAGCGCTTCACGCAGGGCTGCCGTCGCGGCCAGTGTGACTTACGCCCTTTTGCTCACCGGTCCCGGTGTCTACACGCCGTTTTTTCCCCTCTGGCTGGCTGAGCGTGGCTTCGATGCACGCGACATGGGGCTGCTGCTCGCCATTCCCATGCTGATGCGGGTGGCCAGCGCTCCCTTCACCTGGATCGGCGACGGCGCGCTCGGTCCGCGCCGCACCTTTCTTTTCATGGCCTGCTGTGCGGCATTCGGCTATGCCGGCCTCGTCTTCGCGGACGGATTCGGCACGGTCGCCGTCAGCCTTGCGGTAGCCTTCCTGTTCTCCTCGGCTGCCACGCCTCTACTCGATGCGATCGTACTCTCCGGTGTAAGCCGGCACGGTCATAAATACGGCCAGATCCGGCAATGGGGTTCCCTGGCCTGGCTTGTCTCGGGACTGGCGGCGGGCCTGCTGCTCAAGCATCTGCCGATCACCACCGTGCCACCGATCCTGGCGATACTGGCTGCCCTCACCGTCTTCGCGGGCCTGGCGCTGCCGGATGATCGCGGCCGCGGCCATCGGATGGTCAGGCAGCAATCGCTCGAAGGAACGGCGCCCCCGCTCCTGCTCATGGCCGTCTTCGTGACGGGCGTTGCCTGCATCCAAGGCGCCCACGCCTTTCTCTACAGCTTCGGCACCATGATCTGGCAGAACCAGGGCTTTTCGAGCTTCCAGATAGCCGAGCTCTGGGCCATCGGTGTGGTGGTGGAGACCAGCGTCTTCCTATTCGGCAGCAATATCGCAGGTAGGCTTGGCCCCTACCGCCTGATCCTGTTCGGCGGCCTCGCCGGCGTGCTGCGCTGGACGCTGCTTGGCTTCGCTCCGTCGCACGGCCTGGCGGTCGCAGCCCTGCAGGCGATGCACGGCTTCACCTTCGCCTGCGTGCATCTGGCGACCATGGGCTGGATCGCCCGCTTCACCCGTAGTCCCTCGGCGCGCCAGGGCCTCGTTGCCTCGGCGATCGGCATGGGCCTCACCATTGGCACGGTGCTGGCCGGACAACTTTACCAGCTCTTTTTGGCCCATGGTTACTTCGCCATGGCCCTCATTGCCGCCATCGGCATCGGCCTCGTCATGCTCGCCAGCGTGATCGAGGCCCGAAATCAACCCCAGAGCCCGGCTTCGGGCGGATAAACCAGGCTACCTTCATAATGGAGGCCCGGTTCGCGGTCTCTCGACAACAGCAGCGGCCCATCGAGATCGATCACCTTCGCCTGGCCCCCCAACAGCAAGGCGGGTGCCATGGCAAGCGAGGTGCCGACCATGCAGCCGATCATCAGATCGAGACCCAGGGCCTGGGCGTCACGGGCGAGAGCCAGGGCTTCGGTGAGCCCTCCTGCCTTGTCGAGCTTGATGTTGATGGCGTCATACCGCCCGGCGAGTTGCGGGAGCGAAGCACGGTCGTGCAGGGATTCGTCGGCGCAGACCGGCACCGGCCGGTCAATATGGGCCAGGGCGCCGTCATCCGAGGAGGGCAGCGGCTGCTCGATGAGCACCACGCCCACATCGGCGCAAGCCTTGAGGTTGGCGGCGAGATTATCGGCGCGCCACCCTTCATTGGCGTCGATAATCAACTGGGAATTGGGGGCATTGCGCCGCACGGCGGCGATGCGGGCGGCATCGTCGGCCGTACCGAGCTTCACCTTCAGCAACGGCCGGTGCGCGGCTTTAGCTGCGGCTTCGCCCATCGCCTCAGGCTCGGCGAGTGAGATCGTATAAGCGGTGATCACCGGTTGAGGCGCCGGCAGGCCGGCAAGCTGCCAGGCTGGCCTGCCTTCACGCTTGGCTTCAAGATCCCAGAATGCGCAGTCGATGGCATTGCGGGCGGCACCTGCCGGCATGGCGCCCTGCAGCGCCTCCCGTCCGAGCCCGGCTTCCAGCAGGCCGCGCCGGGCCTCGATCGCAGCGATGACGCCCTCGACCGTTTCGCCATAGCGGGCATAGGGCACGCATTCGCCTCGCCCCGTCACACCGTCCCGCTCAATTTCGGCCACCACGACCACCGCCTCGGTCTTCGAGCCGCGCGCGATGGTGAAGACATTGGCAAGCGGCCAGCGCTCGACCGAAAGAGAGAAACGCACGCTCATGCGATCACTCAGGCCTGCTTCGGCGGCGTGTTGACGATAAGGCCGTCGAGATTGTCGCGTACGCGGATCTGGCAGGACAGGCGCGAATTGGGACGGACATCGAAAGCGAAGTCGAGCATGTCCTCTTCCATAGGCTCGGGTTCGCCCACGAGCGGCATGAAGGCCTCGTCGACATAGACATGGCAGGTGGCACAGGCGCAGGCGCCGCCGCATTCGGCCAGGATGCCTGGTATGCCGTTGCGGATCGCTGCCTCCATCACCGTCGATCCGGGCTCCGCCTCGACTTCCCTGCCGTGCCCGGTGTGATCTCGGAATATGATTTTTACCATCGTCCATCTCAACTTCTGACAGTCGTTCTATATAGAGCGCTTTGGGAACCTTCCAGCCCGTCGCCGCGGCGACGCCTGTCTCCCACTCTCGGGAATTGCGGGGCTCAATTGTGCAACATGGGCCCATTCCCAGGAAAAACCCCAAAACTGCCGCATTTCCATGCGGTTTCGACGTGGTAAAAAAGTCGTTAACGATGCTGCAGGAAAGCCGGTCCAAGCGGTTTCCATTCCCGACTGCGCAAGATAGGATTTTAAGCTGGTAGCAGTGTCCTCAATAGATTGGGGCCCTTGCATACTCCGTTTCATGAGAAGCGGCACGAGAAGGGCAGCGTTTCGGCGCCAAGCCCGTCCGTATTTTGCGTGTGGGCGGCAGTGATAAGAGTAGCGTGAGGCAGGCAATGTCGACGAATAAATCGAAGGTCCAGGATCCGGCGGATGCCGCCCTGTCTGCGATCGAGGAGGCGCTCAGCCTGAGCCAGGCGCCGTCCAACACGCCCGACAAAGAGCAGGCCCCGCTGCCGAAAGTAGAGGAAGGCTTCAATTTTGAAGTGGAGCCCGAACCTCAGGAAGTGCCTGCCCCGACCGCGGAGCGGATCGAGGACAGGCCCGCGGAGCGGCCCTTCGCCCGCGAGCCTCGCTCTCCCGCCAATGACGACCGCGCCAGCGTCGGCCAGCTTCTGCAGGCCCTGCAGCGCCGCCCCTCCCCCACGCCCTACTGGACTGCCCTTGCCGTCTCCATCGTCTGGCTTGCCGGCGGCGCCCTGCTCCTCAATCTGCTCGGCAACCTGCAGCTCTCCAACCTGTTCCAGGCCGCGACCTATCAGGCCAACCCCGGCCTGGCGCTCGGCCTTCTCGCCGTCGTCCTGCCCCCCCTCTTCTTCTTCGCGGTCGCAGCGCTGATCTGGCGCTCCCAGGAGATGCGCTTCGTAACCCGCTCGATGACGCAGGTCGCCCTGCGTCTCGCCGAACCCGAGGGTGCGGCGGCCGAAGCAGTCACCTCGGTCGGCCAGGCCATTCGCCGCGAAGTCGCAGCGATGGGCGACGGCATCGACCGGGCGTTGGCGCGCGCCAGCGAGCTCGAGATCATGGTGCACAATGAAGTCTCCATGCTCGAACGCTCCTATACCGAAAGCGAGCAGCGCATCCGCTCTCTGGTCGAGGATCTTTCCACCCAGCGCGAGGCGATTGTCGGCAATGCCGACCGCGTGCGTTCGGCCATCGTCGTCGCGCATGACGACCTGACGCTCGCTCTCGGATCGGTCGCCGGGCGGATTTCGTCGGAGGTCTCCGAGGCCGGCCTGCAAGTGATGCGCTCCTTCGGCGAGCGTGGCAGCCAACTCACCTCGGAACTCGCCAAGGTCGGCGACCACATGGTCGGCGCCATGTCCGATCGCGGCAATTCGCTGATCGAACGCATGACCGTCACCGCTGAAGCTGTGAATAACGCTCTCACGGGCTCCTCGGATATGGTGACCGATCATCTCACCAAGCGCGCGGCCGAGATCACTGATCACCTCACCTCGACTTCCAACCGGGTCAACGAGACCTTCGCCACCCGTGCCAACGAGATCAGCGACACGCTGTCCTCGCGCGCTCTGCTCCTCAACGAGACGCTCACCAACAACAGCCAGCGCATTGTCGACGACATTGTCGAGCGTGGCACGGCGGTGAACGAGACGCTGGTGCGGACCGGCGCCAGCCTCAGCAATGCTTTTGCAGAAAGCACCGACGTCGTTGCCACTTCGATCCGCGACACCGGCTCCAAGATGGTCGAGCAGATCGTCGGCAGTGTTGCAGACGTCAATTCGACGCTGCGCACGACGGGCGATGCTATCCTTGCCGATCTGCAGAACCGCGGCATGGATGTCGCCGGCCGCCTCGAAGGCACCGCAACCCATATCGCCGAGATCATCACCACGCGCGGCGGCGATCTCGCCGACCGTCTGTCGCTGACCGGCGAGCGCATTCACGAATCCATCGTCGTCGGTGGTGGCGATATCGACCGCCGTCTTGCCGCGACCGGCCAGACGATCGTCGGCAATATCGAAAAGCGCAGCGCAGAAGCCGAAGCCGTCGTCGCTGCCTCTGCCCAACGTCTGCAGGCGATCCTGGAAGAGGAAGGCAACCAGCTCTCCGGCCGCATCAGCACGGCCGCCCGCGACGCGTCCGGTCTGCTCGCAGTCAGCGGCGACACACTTACCCGTGTGATCGGCGAGCGCAGCGCTGCTGCCGTCTCCCAGATCAATTTCGGCGTGTCCCGTCTCGAAGACACTGTCAAGACCCAGACCGACACTTTCGGCAAGTCCCTCGCCGACCGCCTCGACGAGCACGAGACGCGCAGCCAGCAGATCGCCGACAACCTGCATGCTCGCCTCGACGAGCGCCTCTCCGGCCTGGAGACGCGCAGCCTCGCCCATGCACAGAACGTGCATGCCGCACTCGACGATACGCTGTCGGGCTTCGACACCCGCTTTGCCAACAGCGCCACCGCTCTCCATGGCGGCCTGGAAACGCGCATGTCGGAGTTCGAGCAGCGTTTCCAGTCGCTGTCCACCCTGGCCCACGCCGATCTCGACCGGCGCCTCAGCGATTTCGAGGGACGCTTCGGCGAGAACATCCAGAACAACCGCTCGGGCCTGGACGAAACGCTCCGGAGCTTCGAGCAGCGCTTCAACGGCAATGCCGAGCAGACCCATGCCGCCCTCAATCAGCGCCTGGGCGAGTTCGAGCTGCGTTTCGGCTCCAGTGCCGAGGATGCGCATGCCACGCTCGACCAGCGGCTCGGCGTCTTCGAACAGCGCTTCGGCTCCAGTGCCGACGGCATCCACGCCGCGCTCGACAAGCGCCTTGGCGATTTCGAGCAGCGCTTTGGTTTCAGCGCCGAAGAGGTGCACGCCACGCTCAACAAGCGCCTCGGCGAATTCGAGGACCGCTTCGGCTCGACGGCCGATCAGGCCCAGGAAGGTCTCGACCGGCGCATCAGCGAATTCGAACGTCGCTTCGGTTTCAGCGCCGAGGTGGCCCAGGCCGCCTTCGAACAGCGCCTCGGCGTGTTCGAGGATCGCTTCAGCACCAGCGCCTCCAATGCACAGGCGGCCCTCGACCAGCGCCTCGGCACCTTCGAGGATCGTTTCAACTCCAGCGCCTCCAATGCACAGGTCGCCATCGACGAGCGCCTTGGTGCCTTCGAGGATCGTTTCAATTCCAGCGCCTCCAATGCGCAGGTCGCCATCGACCAGCGCCTTGGCGCCTTCGAGGATCGTTTCAACTCCAGCGCCTCCAATGCGCAGGTTGCCATCGACGAGCGCCTTGGCGCCTTCGAGGATCGTTTCAATTCCAGCGCCTCCAATGCGCAGGTCGCCATCGACCAGCGCCTCGGCGCCTTCGAGGAACGCTTCGGTTCCAGCGCCGGTCATGCGCATAATGTGCTCGACCAGCGCCTGGGCGAGTTCGAAAAGCGCTTCGAGGTCAACGCTGAAAATGCCCATGCCCTGATCGACAGCCGCCTCGGCCAGTTCGAACAGGATTTTGTCGGCAACGCCAACAGCGCCCATGCGCTGCTGAACACGCGCATGAATGATTTCGAGCGCCGCTTCCAGCTCATGACCTCGACGGCGGCCACGAATTTCGAGAACCGGATCAACGACTTCCAGACCAGCTTCACCGACAACCTGCAGGCCAACCAGGCCGAACTGGCCTCGCGTCTCGGCGACTTCCAGGCCCGCTTCAACGGCGACGTGCAGAACACGCAGGCCGCCCTCGACGACAGCCTCGCCGCCTTCGAGATGCGCTTTGCCAGCAACACGGCCCTGGTGCGCTCCTCCCTCGACCAGCGCTTCGGCAATTTCGAGACGCATTTCATCAACAACTCGTCGACGCTGCAGGACGCGCTCGACCAGCGTCTGGCCACCATGCAGGCGCATGTCGCCGCCAATACCGATGTCGTCCAGGGCGCCATCGCCGACAAGCTCAGCGCCTTTGAGACGAAATTCCAGTCCAGCGCGACGACGGTGCACGCCACCATCGAGGACCAGCTCCGTGCCTTCGAGGAGAGCCTCAACAACCGCATCAATACGGTGACGCAGTCGCTCGAACGCCAGATCGCCGCGCTTGACGACATCGTCAGCAATCGTGGCCAGGCCCTCGCCTCCAAGATCGGCGACGATACTCGCGCGCTCAGCGACGACCTTTCCCAGAAGCTGCTCGGCTTCGAGAGCTCGATCCGCCTGCACGGCACCCGCCTCACTGACCACGTGCAGGATCACACCGCCAATGCGGCCGACCTGCTCGGCGGCAAGCTCGATGCCTTCGACGCCCGCTTCGGTTCGCACACCGCTTCCGTGGCCCAGACGCTGGACGAAAAGCTGGCCACGCTCGACGAACGGATCGCCAACCTGGACGAGCGCATCGCCAACAAGGCGGGCGATGTCGCCATGGTAATCGACGGCCGCTTCGCCCGCATCGACCAGGGCCTCGACAACCGCGCCCGCGCCCTCAACGAGACGCTGGCGACCCGCACCCTCGAACTCGCCAAGACCCTGGGCGATGGCGGCAAGGATGTGACCGCCGCCCTTGAAGGCAAGGTCCGCGAGGTCTCAGACCTGCTGGATGACCGTGCCGCCACCATCGGTAATGTGCTCGATAATCGCGCCGCTGCCCTCAGCGACCTGCTGAACGGCCGCGCCAGCGAGATCAGCGGCCTCATCGATGGCCGCACGGCAGCGATCGGCGATGCACTGGACAGCCGCGCCAGCAAGATCACCACCCTCCTGGACGGCCGCGCCGGCGAGCTCACAGGGCTCATCGACAGCCGCACCGCTGCGATCGGCGATGCACTGGACAGCCGCGCCAGCAAGATCACCAGCCTGCTGGACGACCGCGCGAGCGAACTCACGGGCCTCATCGACAGCCGCACCACGGCGATCGGCGATAGCCTTGATGGCCGCGCCAGCACGATCACCAGCCTGCTGGACGGTCGTGCCAGCGAGATCGCTCGCCTCATCGACAGCCGTTCTGCTGCGATCGCGGACACGCTGTCGCGCCGTGCCGAAGACATCGCTGCAGTGCTCGGCAGCAAGGGCTCCGATCTCACCGAGACCCTCAGCGCCCGCGCCGAAGACCTCACCTCGCATCTCGATAACCGCTCCGCTCTGATGAGCAACGATCTGTCCTCGCGCGCTTCGGAGATCGCAGCCCATTTCGACGGCAAGACCGCTGCCATCGTCGACACGCTAACCGGCAAGGTGGGCGAAATCGACCACGCCCTCGGTTCGCGTGCCGACGAGATCGCCCACGCCCTCGACAGCCGCATCACGCGCTTCGAGCAGGACGTCCTGGGCCGTCTCGCGGATCTGGCGGATGCCCTCGACTCGCGCGGCCTGCATATCGCCGACACGCTCAGCGAGAAGGTTCAGCATGTCTCGGTCGACCTGTTGCAGAACATCGCAGCGGCCGACGCCACCCTCAGCCGCCTGTCGGGCGATGTCGGTGCCAAGCTCGGCGAGCGCGCCGACGAGATCAACGCCCTGCTCGACACGCGCGCCAATGAGATGGCGGGCCTGCTCAACGAACGCGGCCAGCATCTGATCGACACGCTGAACCAGATTTCCGCCGACGTCGCAGCGCAGCTGCGGGACAAGACGAGCGCGATCAACGCCCTCATGGGCGCGCGCTCTACCGAGATCGCCAATGTTCTCGACGAGCGCGGCCAATATCTGGCCGATACCCTGGCGAGCCGCAGCACCAACCTGTCGGCCGAGCTCCGCGATATCGCCCAGACCGTGGCCGACGCTCTGGATGAACGGGCAAACCAGCTGGCCGATCTCATCGGCCAGAAGGGCGGCGACCTGGTCGAAGCTCTCGGCAACAAGCGCGCCGAACTCAGCGATGCCCTCGCCTTCTCGTCCAACGCACTCTCTTCGGCTATCGAGACCCGCTCGGGACAGGCGATCAACGATCTCGGCGCGCTGCATCTGCGGGTCCGTGACGAAATCTCGGCCCTGCTCGATCGCGTGTCAGGAACCAACAACACCTTGCACGAGACGCTCGACAGTTCGGCCAAGGCACTCGACTCCATCGAAGGTGGCCTGGCAGATCGCCTGCGCGACTTCCAGTCGACCATGCTCGGTCTCGCCGACCAGACCAGCGGCGCCACCGACCGTGTCGGGGACCAGGTCTCGACGCTGCGCGACCTTGCCGCCAACCTCATCAACGATGTCGGCACTATGGCCTCCCGCCTCGAAGACCAGAGCAATCATCTTACCAACGCCGCCGCAGTGCTGAACGAGACGCAGACGCGTGTCGACCACGCCCTGGACGAGCGCCGCTCCACGCTGGAAGCCCTGGTTGCCACGGTCGGCAACCGGATCGAGGCGATGGACGAGATGATGAAGTCCTTCGGCGCGGTGATCGAAGAAAAGCTCGCGAATGCGGAAAGCAAGGCGCGCCAGACCAGCGGCCTGCTCGCCGACAACGCCAACACCACGGCTCAGACGATCGCCGACCAGTTCGAGCTCATCCGCGCCACCACGGGCAAGGAACGCGAGCGTACTTCCAGCGCACTCAAATCGGCCTATGACCAGGCGGTCGAGGAGATCAACGGCCTGTTCGGCAATGCCACCGAGCGCTTCTCGGAAGTCGCAGAAGAGATGCGCGGCATGACGAAAACCGTGAAGCAGGAGCTCGAAGCCACCCGCTCCGAGCTCAAGCGCGGCCTGCTCGAGATCCCGAAGGAGACCTCGGATTCCACGGCGACCATGCGCCGCGTGGTGGCCGAGCAGATCCAGGCTCTCAACGACCTCGCGGATATCGTCAGCCGTTCTGGCCGCTCGCTCGACATCACCGAGCCGGATCGCCCGGTACCGGCCCCGTTGCGCCTGCGCGAGCGTGACCGCGAACGCGAAGTTGCGGCCGAGGCCCCTGCTTCGCGCCGACCGGAAATGCCGCGTGCCGCCCAGCTGCCGGCCGCTCCTGCAGTCCGTCCAGCGCCGGAACCCGCACCACCTGCTCCTGAACCCAAGCCTGCGGCTCCGGCGCGCAGCACGGCTGTCACTCCCACGGCTCCCGCTCCGGAGAATCGCGGTGGTGAACGGCGTGGCCGCGGCTGGCTCTCCGAGGTCCTGGCCCGCGCCTCCCGCGAGGAGACGGACCAGGCACCCCAAGCCGGCACCCCGGCCGTAAGCGCTTCTTCACTGGACACGCTGTCAGTCGACATCGCCAAGATGATCGAACATGATACGGTCGCCGAGGTGTGGGACCGCTATCGTCGAGGCGAGCGCAATGTCTTCTCGCGCCGCCTTTACACGCTGCAGGGGCAGCAGGCCTTCGAGGAAATCCGCCGCCGCTACCGCCGCGATCCGGAGTTCCAGGCGACCGTGGACCGTTATATCCAGGAGTTTGAGCAGCTCATCGCCGAAGTGGACCGCGAAGACCGGAGCGGCAACATGGCAAAGACCTATCTCACCGCCGACTCCGGCAAGGTCTACACCATCCTCGCCCACGCCGCCGGCAAGCTGGCATAAGGCGGCCGATAACGAACGAAGCGGGGCCCCGGCACGACCGGGGCCTTTTTTGTGGGATGAACATCGGGTTTACGCTGGCGCTGTTCTTCGGTTTCGCCTGCATCCGACTGCTGATGACGCGGCTGTAATTCTGGAAGGCAATCGCAGGCAAGGATGCCCGCGATCCCGGAGAATCAGGCCGGCAGCCTTGTGCGCTCGTTTTTCAGCATTACCGCCTTTTCGGGCGCGCTCTCCGGCACGCGCCCCGCCGCCCGCATGATGTTGCCAACGAACTGGCGTGCACAGGCGTCCCAGGAATAATTCAACGCCTCGGCCCGGCAATCGGCAGGATCGAGCGATAGGCAGGCCAGCGCCGCCCGGCGCAGATCATTGTCGAGCACGCCAGCCTTGGTGCCACCGATCACGTCGATCGGCCCCGTCACCGGGAAGGCTGCAACCGGCAGGCCGCTCGCCATGGCTTCGAGCAAAACGATGCCGAAGGTGTCGGTCAGGCTCGGGAAAACGAAGACATCGGCCGAGGCATAGGCCTGCGCGAGATCCTCGCCGCTCTTCACGCCGGCGAAATGCACGTTGGGATAGCGGGTCCGCAGCATCTCGAGCGCCGGGCCACCACCTACCACCACCTTGGAACCTGGCAGGTCGAGATCGAGAAAGGCCTCGATGTTCTTTTCAACCGCTACACGGCCGACATAGAGAAAGATCGGGCCAGGTAGGTCGAAGATGCGCTCGGTGCGCGGATGGAAAAGCTCGGCATTCACGCCGCGCGACCAGCGCATCAAGCGCTTGAAACCCCTGGCCGCCAGTTCCCGTTCCAAGGCCGGCGTAGAGACCATGATGCCGGAGCCGGCATTGTGGAAGCCCCGGATCCAGCGATAGCTCCAGTCGAGCGGCACCGGCGCGCGGGCGGCGATATATTCGGGAAAGCGCGTGTGATAGCTGGTGGTGAAGGGTCGCTTGGCCCTGAGGCAGGCGCGCCGTGTCAGGATGCCGACCGGACCCTCGGTGGCGATATGGACGAAGTCGGGTTTCACCGCCCTGATATGGCGCTCGATTGCGCCCGGCGGCGGCAGAGCCAGCCTGATCTCCGGATAGGAAGGCATCGGCACCGACCAGAATCTATCCGGCGCCAGGAAGCTGAATTCCACGCCGAGCTTCGTGGCAGCGGCTGCCGTCTGTTCGAGCGAACGCACGACCCCGTTGACTTGGGGCCGCCAGGCATCGGTCGCGATCAGAATTTTCACTGCGCCCTCACGCCGCCCGCTGCGGGATCAGGGCACCGCTCTTGCCGGCATCGCTCTCGTCGCTCTTCTTGGTCTCGGGCTTGCTCATCTCGCGCACCATGTCGCTCCAGCGCACGATCTCGAAGCGGCCGTCGAAATGCTCGATGATGGCGGTGCAGCTTTCCACCCAGTCGCCCGAATTGATGTAGGTGACGCCTTCGAGGTCGCGCAAAGTGGCGTGATGGATATGACCGCAGATCACGCCGTCGCAATTGAGGCGCTTGGCTTCCTTGGCCAATGTTTCCTCGAAATGTCCGATGAAGCTCACGGCGTTCTTCACCTTCAGCTTCGCCCAGGCCGAGAGTGACCAGTAGGACAGGCCGAGGCGGCGGCGAACCACGTTGAGCCAGGTGTTGACGCCGAGCGCAGTGACATAGGCCCAGTCGCCGAGGAAGGCCAGCCATTTGGCGTGCCGCACAACCACGTCGAAGGCGTCACCATGCATGACGAGGTAGCGCTTGCCGTCGGCGGCGACATGCACGGTCTGCTCGATCACCTCGATGCCGCCGAAATGGTGGCCGGGAAAGTCGCGCAGGAATTCGTCGTGGTTGCCGGGAATGTAGACCATGCGCGCGCCCTTGCGGGCTTTTCGCAACAGCTTCTGCACGACATCGTTATGGGTCTGCGGCCAATACCAGCCGCTCTTCAGCTGCCAGGCATCGACAATGTCGCCGACCAGATAGATCGTCTCCGCATCGTAGACGCGCAGGAAGTCGAGCAGCATGCCCGCCTGGCAACCGCGCGTTCCCAGATGAACGTCGGAAATAAAAAGCGCTCTGTAGCGCGTGCCTTCGCTGTCATTGTCCATGGCACCATCCTCGACTGTGGCCCAATGGCGTGTCGTCAGTCAGGTTTGCACAGGGCGTAAGCGAAACCGACGGCGCGTCTTTCGCCGTCACAAACACGATTCAGTTCATGGTTTTATGACAGTGCACGGGATTGGCCGCTTAGTGGAAGGATACCCACAGGACGACCGCCCCGAGCACGATGCGGTAGAGGATGAAAGGCCAGGTCGAGAAGCGCTCGAGGATCCGCATCAGGCTCCACAAAGCGGCAAAAGAGGAAATCGTGCCGACCACGAGCCCCACCAGCAGGATGAGCCAGCCCTGGCTGTCGAGATGGGCATGAATCAGGGTGGCGACTTCGTGCAGGCCGGCCAGGGCAATGGCGGGAATGCCCAGGACGAAGGAGAAACGCGCGGCTTCCTCACGCGTGAAGCTACGGAACAGCGCAGCGGTCAGCGTCGAACCGGAGCGCGAAACGCCGGGAATCAGTGCGCCGACCTGTGCCAAGCCCACGATCAGGGCATCGCGCAGCCGCATATCCTCGACCGTGCGCTCGTGCCGCGCTACCAGTTCCGCCACGGCGAGCAAGGCACCCATGACGAGGCAGGCGATGCCGATCACCGGCAAGCCGCGCAAGGGACTGTCGCAGCGGTTGAGGATCGGTGAGAGCAGGAGTCCGGCGATCACGATCGGGATGGTGCCGAGCACCACGCCCACCGCCAGGCGGAAATGATTGGAGGAGAAGTCCCTCGTGCGCACTGCCGTCAACGTGCCCCCGATCATGGCGCGCACATCGGCCCAGAAATAGCAGACCACTGCGCTGAGGGCGGCGAGCTGCATGGTGGCGGAGAAGGCCGAGCCCGGGTCCTGCCAGCCGAGAATCGCCGGCACCAGGCGCATGTGGGCAGTGGAAGAGATCGGCATCAATTCGGTGATGCCCTGGACCACACCCAGGATCGCCACCTTGGCGGCGCCCAGGGCGACAAATCCGGTATCCACTCCCTCGGTACATGCGCCACTCATCGGCATCCTGCTCCTGCTATCCGCGATTTTGCTGCGCTGCACACAGACCGTGCAATCACGGCGGCTTTGGGGCAACAGAATTAGATGTCGCTTAGAAAAGCATCGAAATGATAAAGATTAAATCGAACAAAGCTTTTCGAAGTGCCCTTGCAGCCCTTCCCCACCACCCCCAACTGCTCCGATGCTGGGTTGCAACATAGGAGAGGATAATGACCTCTTGTTCTACGCGTGGCCGTTGGCATCCGCTGCATGTCGTTGCGGTGATCGCCGGCTTTATGATCTGGTGGCCGCTTGGCCTGGCGGCGCTGGCCTACTTCATCTGGGGCGATCGCTTCCCTAGGGAGAAGGTGCGTGACGGATTCGAACGGGCCAAGGCGGAGTTCACCGGTTTCGGCCGTGATTACCGTGGCTATGGCTTTGCCGGCCAGGGTTGGTCCGGCACGGGCAATGCCGCTTTCGACGACTATCGCCGCGAGACACTGCGTCACCTCGAAGAGGAACGCCGCCGTATCGAGGAGGAAGGCCGCGCCTTTGCCGAATTCGTCGCGAACCTGCGTCGCGCCCGCGACAAGGAGGAGTTCGACCGCTTCATGGCCGAGCGCAATGCCTCCCGCAATAACGGTGATGGTTCGAACGGCTGAAAACCGCGCCAATGGTTCATCGCGTAAAAAGCCCGCGCAGTTACCGCTGCGCGGGCAAATTCTTGGGAGGAAGAAGCGCTTAGAGCGTTTTGCTTTCAGATCGAATCACCTTGGATCTCAAAATACTCTTGATACCAATAAGTTAGTTTCGAAATCCGCTCCGACCTGAATGTATTTTGCTCCAGGTCTTACGGTTTCACGACCGCTTCCGGCATTTTCTGCACGGCGTCGCTACCGAACTTGTAGCGGAAGCCAAGCGAAACGACTTCGATACGCGCCTTGACCTTTGCCGAGAATGGAACCGGACCAATTCCACTATTCGCGATCTGGTTGACCTTCGATGCCTGAACGAATCCGTGGCTATAGGCAAAATCAACGCTGAGACGTTCATTGAAGGCATAGGACGCGCCACCTGAAAGCCAGATGCGGTTTCCGTCAGGAATGGAAGTCGAACGATTGCTATCGTCCACCGGCGAGATTTCGTAGCCGACGCCGCCTCGCAGAGTGAGCGCTTCATCCCAACGGTATTCCGCACCGATCGCCATATTCCATCCATCCCGATAATGGAAGGCAAGTGTCGTTGGAACAGCGCCAGCGAGCGGACCACTCGTCACCCGGAAAGGCACCGTCTGAACGCGGCTCCAGTTTTTCCATTCCACGGAGGCCAAGGCCGTCCATTGTGGCGTGAGCTCCTGGCTAAAGCCGAGCGTAACCATGTCCGGCAGCGTGATCTTGCCCTCGACGGGCAGGGTTGGCACGGGCGCGAGGGCCGACACCAGGGTGCCCCCCAACGTCAAGGAGATAGGAGAGCGATAGCCAAGCGCGATTTCACCACCCTGCCATGGCTTGATCGTTGCACCAGCGGTAAAACCGACACCCCAATCGTCGAGATCTTTCAAAGTCCCTCCCTGGTAGCCGGGAAGTACACCCGCCACGTCGCGGGAAAAACGTGCGGTCGCATAAACGATCGACGGGCCTGCGGCGATGCTCAGCCAATCATTGACTCGGTAGCCGACAAGGAGATCGGTATTTATCAGGAGAGCCTTGGAGGTAACGGCGATGGCCGAGCCCTTCCAAGGCCGATCTGGCTTGGTGGACAGGCCGAATGGTGCCGTTACCGCGACACCTACGACCCAGTCGGGATTGATCCGGTAAGCGCCATAGGTGCCCGGCACGATAGCGTCAATACCGACATCGCCGGAATTGACGCTGCCTTGCAATGGGCCAAAGTTCGTTGCCCTCATCTGCCCATAAGGTGCAGTGAAAGAATAGTTCGAGCTCCAATCGAAGCTCGTGGCCGTGTTGATCGCTGCCGGGTTCCAATAGATGCCCGACAGGCCATAGGTATCCGTGCCGGAACCGGCGAAGGAAAGACCTGCACCTATCGTCGACTGCAGGCGATTGCCAAAACCACCGGCGAGGGCGGTAGAACTGCTCGATGCCGCAAGGGACGCTGCAACAAAGACGACAGCGGTATGCTTCTTACTAGCCACTTTATATTTCCCCCGAACAGCGCCTCTCACATTTCGTAAAGGCCGCTGCATAATTTTCTGAATCACCCTTGGCGGGAGATTTCTGTTGCATACTCGCTCAATTGTGGCCGTGGGCCAATATGCTTGTGGGAGAATGTGTCGTTTCGTAAGGGAGCGTGACATTTTCGTAACGCTGGGCGTCGCAAGCTTGTTAGCCTCAATTTCTCAGACAATACTTGCGGGGCGCCCCCGCGATCGGGCATGATCCGTCCGGCCGAGCGAAGGGCAACAACGAGCCCGAATGCCCATGGCTTATTCGTCAATGATTTAAGGACAGCCTCGAAGGGCTGCATTTCTCGCCCAAAGGACCCTCCATTATGAAGTTGGTACGGTATGGCCAGCCAGGCTCGGAAAAGCCCGGCCTGATCGATGCGGATGGCAAGATTCGCGATTTGTCGGCCCATATTGCCGATCTGAAGGGTGACGCCTTGTCCCCTGCTTCCCTGGCCAGGATCGCCGCTCTCTCCCCCGCCTCGCTGCCGGAGGTGACGGGTAATCCGCGCCTTGGCTCCTGTGTGGCGCAACCTGGCAATTTCATCGCCGTCGGCCTGAACTATGCCGATCACGCCGCCGAAAGTGGCCTGCCGATCCCCCGCGAGCCCGTGCTCTTCAACAAGGCGCCCTCCTGCATGGTCGGCCCCCATGACGACGTCGTCATCCCGCGCGGTTCGAAGAAGACGGACTGGGAAGTCGAACTGGCCATCGTCATCGGCAAGCGCGCCTCCTATGTCGAGGAGAAGGACGCGCTCTCCTATGTGGCCGGCTACGCCGTCTGCAACGACGTCTCGGAACGTGCCTACCAGACCGAAGGCACGGGCCAGTGGATGAAGGGCAAGGGTTGCCCCACTTTCGGGCCTCTCGGCCCCTGGCTGGTGACGCCCGACGAAGTCGGTGACGTGCAGAACCTCGACATGTGGCTCGATGTCGACGGCAAGCGCATGCAGACCGGCTCGACCAAGACCATGATCTTCGGCGTCGCCCATATCGTGCACTTCATCTCGCAATTCATGATCATGGAAGCCGGTGACGTCATCACCACCGGCACGCCGCCCGGAGTCGGCATGGGCATGAAGCCGCCGCGCTACCTGGAACCCGGCAATGTCGTGACGCTCGGCATCGACAATCTGGGCACCCAGAAGCAGGCCTTCGTCGCCTGGAGCGCCTGATCGAGGCTTGCGGTTCCGGATCTGGCCAAGCTGGATCCGGTACCGCAACTATCACGACTTCTCGTGTAGTAGAAACGGCACAGAGCCCCGCGCCGGGCCGCCCGCTGACAACATGGGCAGGTTGCGAGGTCTCCATGAAGTTCTTGGACTTTTCCCGCCGCGGCTTTCTGAAATCGGGGCTGGCGGTGGGATTTGATATGGCCCAGGTTTCGTCTGGAACGGGACAAGCCATGATTGCATTGCCTGCCATTCCTGTCTTCGACGCCCGTGAGGGTGGCCCTCTTGCTCACGCCAGAGTGAGGGTTCCGACCATGCGCGCCCTCCTACAGTCCTGTCTTTCCTCCCTGCCCTCCGTGGCACAATGGGGTGTCGCCGGGCTCGATGCCGCCGCCCGCAAATGGCTGGTCGCCAGCGGTTCGGCCTATGTGAGCGAGATGGACGCGATCGCCGCCCTGCTCCCGGAAAAGGGGGTCTATCTCCTCAACGCCGCCTATGAATGGGGTTGCACTACCCTCGCCGCTCCGGCGCCGGATCGTCGCGGCGCGCGTCTCCTTCGGACGCTGGACTGGAACTTCGACGGCCTCGGCCGCCACGTCGAGGTCGTGCGGCAACAGGGCGTGGCAGGCGAGTACTGGAACGTGACCTGGCCCGGCGCGGTCGGCGCGCTCACCGCCATGGCGCCGGGACGCTTCGCGGCCTCGATCAACAAGGGCCCCTCGCCCAATGCCGGCGACAATGCTTCCGGCGCTCCGAACCTCGCCACGCTCAGGACCGGCCTGCTGCCTTCGATGCATCTGCTGCGGCATGTCTTCGAAACCGCGCCTGATTATGCGGCCGCCCGGGTGCTGCTCGAGCGCACGGCCGTCGCCGCCGACACGATCTTCACGCTTGTCGGCCTCGAACCCGACGAAACCTGCGTCATCGAGCGCAAGCCCGACGACTATGTGACGCATCAGGGCGTGAGCGTTGCCGCCAACACCTGGAACTATGGGCTCCGCGCCAAGCGCTGGGGCGCGGGCGAGGAAACGCAGAGCGACAGCGCCGACCGCCGTGCCACCATCGCTCCCTATGCCGGCCGGTCGATGATCCCCTTCGCCTGGGTCGAACCTCCCCTGCGTAACGAAATCACCCGCCTTGCCGTCGAGGCCAATCCCAAGCTTGGAAATCTCCGGGTGCGCGGCTACGAGGCGACAGCCAGCCGGGAAGACTCGGTTCCGGTGACCGCGGATCTGGAGATTGCCTGAGAGAGGCGTCCCGGCGGACCGCGATGATAGCAGCCGGGGAAACCGGCTGCTGGAGTGCCTCACTGGGCAGGCTGCAAGACCGCTCCCTCTTCCACGGGAACATCGGCGCCGCTCAGGGCCGCGGCGAGCCGCTCCTTGTCAAGCTCGCCTTCCCAGCGGGCGACGACGATAGTCGCCACCGCATTGCCGACCAGATTGGTCAAGGCGCGGCATTCCGACATGAAACGGTCGATGCCGAGGATCAGCGCCATGCCGGCAACCGGGACGGCCGGCACGACGGCGAGTGTCGCCGCCAAGGTAATGAAGCCGGCGCCGGTAATGCCGGCCGCGCCCTTGGAACTGATCATCGCGACCAGCAGCAGCACGACCTGCTGTCCCAGGCTGAGCTCGATGCCCGTCGCCTGGGCGATGAACAGGGAGGCCAGCGTCATGTAGATGTTGGTGCCATCGAGATTGAAGGAATAGCCCGTGGGAATGACGATGCCGACCACGGATTTGCGGCATCCGGCCTTCTCCATCTTGTCCATGAGCGTGGGCAGCGCCGCCTCCGAGGACGACGTGCCGAGGACGAGCAGCAGTTCCTCCTTGATGTAGCGGATAAGGGCGATGATCGAGAAGCCGTTGTACCAGCACACCGCTCCGAGCACGATCAGCACGAAGAGCAGCGAGGTGAGATAGAAGGTGCCGATCAGCATGAGCAGATTGGCGATCGAGCCGATACCGAAGGCGCCGATGGTGAAGGCCATGGCGCCGAAAGCCCCGATCGGGGCTGCTTTCATCAGGATCGCCACCATGCGGAACATCGCCGCCGACAGCGAGTTCAGCACCGTCATCAGCGGTGCGCCACGATCGCCAACCAGAGCGAGAGCGATACCGAACAGCACGGAGAAAAACAGTACCTGCAGCACATCCCCGCCCGCAAGCGCGCTGATCGGGTTGTTGGGGATGATGTTCGTCAGGAAGCCGACGATCGTCTGGTCATGCGCCTTGGCGGCATAGTCGGCCACGGCCTTCGGATCGAGTGTCGCGGGATCGATGTTGAGGCCCGCGCCCGGCCGGACGACATTGCCGATTATGAGGCCGACCACCAGCGCCAGTGTGGAGAAGGTAAGGAAGTAGATGAAGGCCTTGCCGACCACGCGGCCGAGCTTCTTGAGATCGCTCATGCCGGCGATGCCGGTGATCACGGTCAGGCAAATCACGGGGGTGATCACCATTTTGACGAGCTTGATGAAGCCATCGCCCAGCGGCTTCATCGCTGCGCCCCAACTCGGATAGAAATGGCCGAGCAGGATGCCGATGACGATGGCAGCGATGACCTGGAAATAGAGACTGGCGTAGAGCGGCTTCTTTTGCGGCGGTCGTGCCGATGCGATATCGCTGGCGGAGATCATGTTTTCCTCCTTGGGGGCCTCGGCATTGCAATGCCTGGCCCGGAAAGGTTTCCTCGACGCCGCGTTTTGCTTGCGGCTGCCTTCGCCCTCCGCAAGAAGAATGCCAACTTGCTAACTCATTGATTTCTATAGATGTCTCATTTGCACCGCCTACAAGAACCTGAGTAATGAGCGGAAATCCGCACAAGAAACTTGTCTGAGTGCGATTTTCCGCACATGCTCGCCCCCGAGAGGAAACATGGACGCAGCGGAGCAGCGGCGGCGGCGCAGGCGCCTGGAGTGGCTGGTCTTTGTCGGGCTTGCTTTGGTGAGCCTGCTCGCATCGACCTGGCTCGCTGCCAGTTACGGCGTGCGGCAGGCGGCCGAGGGATTACGCTCGCAGGCCATTGGCAGTGCGACGCTCGACGTCGCCGTGCTGCGCAGCGAGCTCGACAAGCAGCGCACCCTCGCTTTCGTGCTCTCGCGTGATCCGGATGTCATCGCCACGCTCGGCACGCCCGACGCTGCGCACCTCGCGGCCATGAACACCAAGCTGGAGGCTCTCAACGCCGGCACGCGCTCGGCCGTGATCTATCTGATCGACAAATCCGCGACTGCCATCGCTTCGAGCAACTGGCAGGCACCCACCAGTTTCGTTGGCACCAACTACCTCTTCCGTCCCTATTTCACCGTGGCCGTATCGGAAGGCCAGGCGGACCATTTCGCCCTGGGCACAGTGAGCCAGCGGCCCGGCCTCTATGTTGCGCGCCGGGTGGAAGGGCCGGCCGGATTCTTGGGCGTGATCGTCCTCAAGGTCGAGTTCTTCAATGTCGAGGCGGATTGGCACCAGTCCGGCGCGGACGTCTATGTCACGGATCCGCGCGGCATCGTGCTGCTGACCAGCGTACCGGAATGGCGCTTCCTGACCCAGACCCCGATCCCTGACGAAGACAAGAAAAAGATCCGAGCCTCCTTGCAGTTCGGAGATGTCCCCCTCGCGCTGATGCCCCTACGGCGGAGCGAGCAGGCAATTCCCGGCACGGATTTCGTCACCGTCCCCCGCAGCGGGCTGCATCTGGCCAGCGAATTCGACGTGCCCACCACGGATTGGCGTCTGCATCTTCTCGAACCTGCCGGCGAGGCGCTGTCGGCCGGCGCCACCACCATGCGCGCCTCGGCCTTCGGTCTTGTCGGCTCGGCTCTGGTGCTGCTCGGTATTCTCCTCCTTCGCCGCCAGCGTGCCATCGAGCGTACCGCCGCGCTGACCGAGGCGCAGGCGGAACTCGAACGTCGCGTTGCAGAGCGCACGCAGGATCTGCGCCTCAGCAATGCCCGCCTTTCAGCCGAGATCGATGAGCGCCGGAAGGTCGAAGCAAAGCTGCAGGTCGCCCGCGACGAGTTGGCCCAGGCCAATCGCCTCGCCGTCCTCGGCCAGGTCACGGCGGGCCTCGCTCATGAGGTGAACCAGCCGGTCGCCGCCATTCGCAGCTTTGCCGACAATGCCATTACCTTCCTCGACCGCAGCGAACCGAGCCCCGCGCGCAAGAACATGGCGACCATCGCCGGGTTGACCGAGAAGATCGCCGACATCATCGCCCAGTTGCGCCGCTTCTCGCGCAAGGCTACCGGCGACGTCGGCCCCGTCTCGGTCAGGGAGGTGCTGGATGGCGCACTGTTGCTGGTCGGCATTCGGGCGCGGCGCCAGAATGCCGTAATGACAGTGCCCGAGGTCGCCGACACCCTGCAGGTGATGGCCAATCGCGTACGGCTCGAGCAGGTGCTCGTGAATCTGCTTCAGAATGCGTTGGAAGCCTTGGAGGGGCGCGCCTACCAGGCCATTGCCATCGATGTCGCCGACGATACCGGACTGGTGCGCCTGACGGTCAGCGACAATGGCCCCGGCATCGCGCCGGAGGTGATGACAAATCTTTTCACACCCTTCGTGACCACCAAGCCCCGGGGCGTGGGGCTTGGGCTGGCGATCTCGCGCGATATCGTCGAGGAATTCGGCGGGCACCTCGAGGTGACGAGCGAACCCGCCAAGGGCTGCCGTTTCGTGATAACCCTGAGAGGTGCTGCATGAACGCTCCTCCTCCCCTGCCCATCGCCTTCATCGACGACGATCAGGATTTGCGCGAGGCCAACGAGCAGACGCTGCTGCTGGCGGGTTTCAGGCCCGTGCTTTTCGAATCTGCCGTCAAGGCCCTGGAGGTTCTGGATGAGAGCTTCGAGGGGGTGGTGGTTACCGATCTGCGCATGCCGGAAATCGACGGAATGGAGCTCTTCCGTCGCCTGCACGCCCGCGATGCCGACCTGCCCGTGATCCTGATCACCGGACATGGGGACATCGCCACCGCGGTCAAAGCAATGCGAGAGGGTGCCTATGACTTTCTCGCAAAGCCCTTCGCCTCCGACAGCCTGATCCAGAGCGTGCGCCGGGCGGCCGACAAGCGGCGCCTGGTGATGGAAAACCGTCGCCTGCGCCTGGCGGCCGAGGCAGCGCAGGCGGCCTCGCCCCTGCTGGGCGAAGCCCCCGCGATGCAGCGCCTGCGGGAGACGCTGAAGGCCATCGCGGACGCGGATGTCGACGTGCTGGTGATCGGCGAGACCGGCGCCGGCAAGGAGCTGGTCGCCGATCAGTTGCACCGCCTCGGGCGCCGGCGCGGCGGCCATTTCGTGGCCCTCAATTGCGGCGCGCTGCCGGACACCGTGCTCGAAAGCGAGCTCTTCGGCCATGAGAGCGGCGCCTTCACGGGCGCGTTGAAGAAACGCGTCGGACTCATCGAGCATTCGGACGGCGGTACGCTGTTCCTCGATGAAATCGAGAGCATGTCGCTGGGCGCGCAAACGCGCCTTCTGCGCGTTCTGGAGCAGCGCGAGGTCACCCCACTCGGCAGCAACAAGGCCCGACCTGTGGATCTACGTGTGGTCGCCGCCGCCAAGAGCGATCTCGGTGATCCTCAGCACCGGCTGGCCTTCCGCCAGGACCTGTTCCACCGGCTGAACGTGGTGACACTCCGCATTCCTCCATTGCGCGAAAGGCGTGGCGATATACCGCTGTTGTTCACTTTTTTCCTGGGCCAAGCCTGCCGGCGCTTTCAGCGCGAGGTTCCGGTGCTGTCGGACGCCGTCCACCGCCATCTCGCAATGCATGAATGGCCGGGCAATGTACGCGAACTCATGCATTTCGCCGAGCGCGTGGCACTGGGACTTGCGAACCTCGATGCACCCGCGCCGACCACGCGGGAGGGCGTGACGCTGCCGGAGCGGCTGGAACTTTATGAGGCGGAGCTCATCCGTGACGCGCTGACCCAGCACAAGGGCGACGTGCGCGCCACACTGGAGGCGCTCGGCATCCCGCGCAAGACCTTCTATGACAAGCTCCAGCGCTACGGCATCAATCGCGCGAGCTTTGAGGTCCCTGGGAGCGCGGACGTCCCGTCCGCTCTTGAACCGCACCGTTAACAGGAAAGGGCGCAAACCTCCACGGTCGCGCCCTCTACTCAATGCGGTGCGGTTCAAGAGCGGACGGGACGTCCGCGCTCCCGGCGTCAGAACTGCGCCACTTCGGTCGACCCTGCCATCGCCGCCGTCGAGCTCTGCCCTTCGCCCAGGATCGTCGCCACGGCGTCGAAATAGCCCGTGCCGACTTCCCGCTGGTGCCGCGTCGCCGTGAAGCCGTGGACCTCGCTGGCGAACTCGGCCTGCTGCAGCTGCGAATAGGCGGCCATGCCGTCCTGCCTGTAGCGCCGCGCCAGATCGAAGGTGGTGAAGCTGAGGTTGTGGAAGCCGGCCAAAGTGATGAACTGGTATCTGTAGCCCATCGCAGCGATCTCGCGCTGGAAGGATTTCATCGCCGCAGCATCCATATGCTTGGCCCAGTTGAAGGAGGGCGAGCAATTATAGGCGAGCATCTGGTCGGGATGGACCTTGCGCACCGCCTCGGCGAAGCGCCTGGCATCCGCAAGGCTCGGCGTCGAAGTCTCGCACCAGACGAGATCGGCATAGGGAGCATAGGCGATGCCGCGGGCAATCGCCGCCTCGAAACCGCCCTTGAGCACGTAGAAGCCCTCGGCCGTGCGCTCGCCGGTGATGAAGGGACGGTCCTGTTCGTCGATGTCGGAGGTGATCAGGCGAGCAGCCTCGGCATCGGTGCGGGCCATGATCAGGGTCGGCACGCCCATGACATCGGCGGCGAGGCGCGCAGCGTTGAGCGTCTTGATGAAGGTGCGCGTCGGCACCAGCACCTTGCCGCCAAGATGGCCGCATTTCTTTTCCGAGGCAAGCTGGTCCTCGAAATGCACGGCGGCGGCGCCCGCCTCGATCAACGCCTTCATCAGTTCGAAGGCGTTGAGCTGCCCGCCGAAGCCAGCCTCCGCATCGGCGATGATGGGCACGAAATAGTCGAACTCCGGCCCGTCCTTGCCGTCGAGGCGCTCCAGAGTCTGGATCTGGTCGGCACGCTGCAGCGCCTTGTTGATCCGCCTGACCACGGCCGGCACGCTATCGACCGGATAGAGGCTCTGGTCCGGATACATGTTACCGGAGGAGTTGGCGTCCGCCGCCACCTGCCAGCCGGAGAGATAGATCGCCTTGAGCCCAGCCTTCACCTGCTGCACCGCCTGGTTGCCGGTGAAAGTGCCGAGCGTCGGCACGAACTCCTCCGTATGCAGCAGTTCCCACAGGCGCCTGGCGCCATGTTCAGCCAGCGTATGACGCATCGGCAAGGAGCCGGCGAGGCGCTCCACGTCGCGGCGCGTATAGGTGCGTTCGATAGTGCGCCAGCGATCTGGCGCCCAATCCGGCGCCGGGAAGCCTTCGGGTGGACGGGGTTTGACGGTGTCGAGCATGGATTTAATCCTGGCTGTTCTTCAGGCAAGGTATTGGGCTATCGAGGGAAGGCGCCGTCTCCCGGGTGCGCGGACATCTTGTCCGCATCTTGGAAACGCCGCGCTCGAGGGAGAGGAAGATGCGGACAAGATGTCCGCGCTCCCGGTCAGCCCCTCATCCTGGCGAAGGTCGCCGCAATCATCGGCTGGCCCTCGAACATGTGCTCGGCGCCGCCGCCGTTCACCCGGGTGAAGCGGTGGCGGCCGATCTTGTGCACGATCGAGAACTCCCTGTCCGCGAGCCCCTGGGCCCGAAACTCCGCATTAATCTCGGCCATGCTGGCGCCGATGATGGTGATGAATTCGTCGCATTCATTGCTCTGATGCATCTGGCTCATGACATTCTCCTCAATGGGATGATGTCAATGATTGACACTGCAGCGCAGTAAGGCAAGATATATTGATAAATCAATGCGTTAATTTGAAAACGCTTGTAAAGAGATCTTTGTAATTTTGTAAATCCTGTCAAGATGGCGGGATTGGAGAGTGTGTGATGCAAGAGACGGATCCGCGTATCGGCGGCAAGATCCAGCGCCTGCGCCGGCAGGGCCGCATCTCCCAGGCCCAGCTCGCCGGCTCGCTCGGCATCTCGGCGAGCTATCTCAACCTGATCGAGCACAATCGCCGCCGCATGACGGTGCCGCTGCTCCTGAAGACCGCTTCCTATTTTGGCGTGGATGCCGGCGAACTCGCCGAGAACGACGATTCGCGCCTCGCCGGTGATCTGATGGAGCTATTCGGCGACGACCTCTTCGCCGACAGCGAGGTGACCAACCAGGATGTGCGCGACCTCGCCACCTCCAATCCGCAGATCGGCCGCGCCATCGTGCATCTATTCGACCGCTTTCGAGCCCTGCGCGGCGCGGGCACCGGCGTGACCTCCGCCGCCGAGGCGGGCTATCACGTCGCCACCGACGCCGTTTCGGACTTCCTGCAGCTCAACTCCAACCACTTCCCTTCGCTGGAGGCGCAGGCCGAGCGTATCCGGGCCGAAATCGACCAATTGTCGGATTCCTTCGAGCAAGGCCTCAAGCTCTATCTCTTCAACGTCTTCGGCCTGCAATGGCGTCCCGGCGCCCTGCCCCTTGGCCTTGCCGGCCGCCTCAGCAAGGACCACGAGATCTTCGAAACGGCCGACGTGCTGCCGCCGGAAACCGCCATCTTCGCCGCATCCCATCGCCTCGGCCTCCTCGCCACTGCACGCGAGATCGACTGGCTTATCGAGGTAGGCAGCCTGCCGGCCGACGCACCGGCCCTCGCCCGCCACGCCCTCGCCGCCTATTTCGCCGGCGCATTGATCATGCCCTACGAGCCCTTCCTTCGCGCGTGCAAGGAGACGCGTTACGATATCGACCGCATCGCCAGGCGCTTCAATTCCAGCTTCGAGCAGGTCTGCCACCGCATGACAACCCTGCAGCGCCCGGGGCTCTCCGGCATTCCGCTTCACCTGATCCGGACGGATATCGCCGGCAACATCTCCAAGCGCTTCTCGCTCTCGGGCATCCACATCCCCCGCCATTCCGGCGCCTGCCCGCGCTGGAATGTCTATGCCGCCTTCCTGCATCCCGGCCAGATCAACGTGCAGGTGAGCCAGATGCCGGAGGGCCAGCGCTATTTCTGCATCGCCAAATCGCTGACCAAGGGCGGCCATCGCCACAATGCCCCGCGCCGCTACCTCTCCATAGGCCTCGGTTGCCATATCTCGCATGCGCAGGACATGGTCTATTCCGACGGCATCGACGTCTCCAATCCCGCCCAGGCCGTGCCGATCGGCGTCGGCTGCCGGATCTGTCCTCGGCTCGACTGCGGACAGAGAGCACACCCGCCGGCCGAACACAGGCTGCAGTTGAACGAGGACGAGCAGGCGGAGAGCCTGTATTCCAGGATTTGAGAGGATGCCGAAGCGCCTCAAACCGGCAGGCCTGCCTTGCGGAGCCCTTCCACGCGGCGCTCGAAATCCTCAGGGTTCCGAAACGGCAGAACCTGGCGGCGGCGTTCGACCGAGAAGCCGGGATTGAGCCTCATGGTGTTGTCCCAGGCCCGCTGGGCTTCCTCGCGCTGGCCGATGTGCCCATGGCACGATGCGAGCAGGGCATAGGCGGTCGCGGCTTCCGGATTTCTTACGAGCCGCTGCTCGAGTGCTGATATCGCCTTGGCATATTCGCCGAGGGAAAACTGCGCGTCGGCAAGAGCCTGCAACGTGATTTCGAGATAATGCGGATCCAGCCGCATATAGAGATCGAGCGTTTCCAGGGCGCGGGCCGGCTCGCCGGAGAAGATCTGGACATTGGCCAGCAGGAGCAGGAGCTCCGCGGAGTTGGGCGCAAGGGCAAGACCCCGCTTCGCTTCGGTGAGCGCGCTGTCGAGCTCCCGTCGCCATGAATGCGCGACGCCCAGCGCGAAATGGCAGGCGGGCTCTTCGTCGTCCATCTTCACCGCGCGCTGCGCAAGTTCCAATCCGGCAGCCAGCGAGTGCTGCGGATCGCTGGAAAAGGCGTTGGCGTAGTCGATCAGATGGGTGAAGGCGGCCATGGCATAGGCGGCGGCGTAGTTCGGATCGATGGCGATCGCGCGCTCGAACAAGTCGCGCGCCAGGATATTGCCTGGTCCAGTCGTCCCCCATGCCAGTTCGCGGCCGCGCAGGAAAAGTTCGTAGGCCTGAACGTCAACAGCGCGCCTGGCCGCCGGCTGCTCGTGTGCGCCAGCCGTCAGCTTCAACTTCAGTGAAGCCACAATCTCCTGCGTGAGTTCGTCCTGGACGGCGAAAATGTCGCTGAGGTCGCGGTCGAACCGGCTGGCCCAGACATGCCCCCCGCTGCTCGCATCGATCAGCTGCGCCGTGACCCGGACGCGATTGCCTGCCTTGCGCACGCTGCCTTCGAGCACGTAGCGCACGTCGAGCGCCTTCGCCACCTCGGGGATGGAGATGGCGGCCTTCTTGTAGACGAAAGACGAGTTGCGCGCGATCACATGCAGGCCCGACAGCCGCGACAGGTCCGTAATGATGTCCTCGGTGATGCCGTCGGAGAAATATTCCTGCTCGGCATCGCCGCTCATGTTGTTGAAGGCAAGTACGGCAATCGAGGGCTTGTCGGGAGCCGCCGGCGCCGAAGCTTTCTCCACCACCGCAGGTCCTGCCTCAGCGGCGACGCCAACTTGCACCGAATAGATGCGGACAGGTTCTGCAATGTTCTTGAGGCGGGTTGGGCCGAGATCGGTGACTGCAAGATCGAGCCTGCCTCTCACCTGTCGATAAGCGTCCTCGGAGAGGCAGATCGCACCGGGCTTGGCTGTTCCCTCCAATCGTGCCGCTATGTTGACGCTGTCGCCATAGACCCGCGTCTCATCCCAGATGATGTCCCCGAGATTGACGCCGATGCGAAATTGCATACGCCGATCCTCGGGAACAGCGAGGTTGCGTTCGGCCATTATCGTCTGGATGGCGACCGCGCATTCGACAGCCCGCACCGCGCTCTGGAACTGCGCCAGAATGCCGTCGCCGGCCGTGTCGACGATCACGCCTTCGAACTGACCGATCATTGGCAGCACCACAGCCTGATGCGCCTTGAGATCACGCACCGTCGCGGACTCGTTCTGCCCCATGAGCCGCGAATAATCGGCCAGGTCGGCGGCCAAGATCGCAGCAAGTTTCCTGCTTTCGGTCATGGTGGCCCTCAGCTGCGCCACTGCTACACACGTACCTAGGCCAAAAGCGCACTATGGGGCAAGCCGGTGGCGTGACAGTGGCAATTCAGGAGGGGCGGGTGCTTGGGCTACGGGCGCCAACTTTGCGGAAAAGGCGCGCGCGAAACCCGCAGGAGCGATCCTTGAGAGGGCTGCGTTGGTGCTGACAGCCCTGGGCAACCGGCTCTGCTATACTCATGCCTTATGGCAGAATCGGCACCCCGCAAGATTATCCATATCGACATGGATGCGTTCTACGCCTCCGTCGAGCAGCGGGATGATCCCGCCTTGCGCGGCAGACCTCTCGCGGTGGGATATGCCGGCAAGCGCGGCGTGGTGGCGGCAGCGAGCTATGAGGCGCGGGCGTTTGGCGTGAGGTCGGCGATGCCGTCGGTGACGGCCTTGCGCAAATGCCCCGAGCTGATCTTCGTATCGCCTCGCTTCGAGGTCTACCGCGCGGTTTCGCGCCAGATTCATGCCATCTTTGCAGAGTTTACCGAGCTGATCGAGCCACTTTCCCTCGACGAAGCCTATCTCGATGTGACCGGGAATCGGGCTGGCCTTCCCTCCGCCTCGGCGACGGCAAGCGCGATCCGCGCCCGCATTTTCGAGGAGACCGGACTGACGGCCTCGGCCGGAATTTCCTACAACAAATTCCTCGCCAAGCTCGCCTCCGACTACCGAAAACCCAACGGGCAATATGCGATCACACCGGCCATGGGCGCCGCTTTCGTGGAAAATCTCCCGGTGGGCAAGTTCCACGGTGTTGGGCCGGTCACTGCCACGAAGATGAACCAGCTCGGCATCTTCACCGGGGCGGATCTCAGGGATCGATCACTCGACTTCCTGCGCCAGCATTTCGGCAAGGCCGGCGCCTGGTACCATGCCATCTCCCGAGGCGAGGACGACCGGGAGGTTCAGCCGGATCGGCCGCGTAAGTCATCCGGTTCGGAGACCACCTTTTCGGACGATCTCACCGAGCCGGCCGACATCGAGGCCGGCGTCCTGGCGATGGCGGACGAGGTCTGGGCCTGGTGCGAGAAAGCACAAGCGTTCGGCCGCACCGTGACGGTGAAGATCAAATATGCCGATTTCCAGCAAGCCACGCGCAGTCGTACCCTCCCTGCGCCAGTGCATTCGCAGGAGAGCCTGCGCGCCATCAGCATCGACCTGGTGCGCAGCGTCTACCCACCCACCAGGGGAATCAGGCTGCTCGGCGTGACGATGTCGGGTTTCGAGAGCGGCGATGTGGCAGACGACCGGCAGCTCGACCTGGGGCTGGAGAGGTAGGAAGCCGAATAGCCTTTCCCGACTTCGTGAAATTGCCCCCTACTCCATCAACGCCGCCTTCATGAAGCACACCATCGTCGCATGCGCGGGGTTGTTGCCGACCACACGGATGGCATGGGGGCGATCGCAACGATAGCGCAGGGTCTCGCCGGGGATGGCGCGCTCGATCACGCCGGCAACCTCGACCTCTACCTCGCCCGCAAGGATCGACAGGCACTCCACCGAGCCGCGCTGGTGGGCGTCGCTTTCGAGCACGCCGCCCGGTTCGGCCTGGAAATCATACCACTGCAGCCATTCCACGGTCTTCAGCCAGCCAACCACCGCGAGGCGGCATTTGCCATCGTCCGAGAAGATCACCGGCGTGTCGACCTTGGTGGTCTTCTCGATGAAGGGGGCATCCTCGATGCTGCCGAGCACGCGCTCTATCGAGACATCGAGGGCCTGCGAGAGGCGCCAGATGGTGGCGAGAGTGGGGTTGGTCTCGTTGCGCTCGATCTGGCTGATGATCGACTTGGCGACGCCCGACTGCTCCGCCAGCTCCGACAGGGAGAGGTTATAGGCCTTGCGCAGGCGCTGAACCGTCTTGCCGAGCTGCCCCGACAGCGCCACCGCGCCGGCATCGAGTTCGCTCCGCTTGTCCAGTCCACTCATGCCCAATCCGTTTGTTATGACGAACGATCGTTTGTTCCAGCGGACAATAGAACAAACGGACCTTGCGAGGAAAGGGTTTTTGAAGGGCTTCCTGGGAGCGCTATTCCGCGGCTTGCCTACGGCTGGCCGCCTGCTGGATCGTGCGCCAAACCACTTCCGGCGTAGCCGGCATGTCGAGCCTGGTGACGCCCACGCCGCGCCGGAGCGCGTCGATCAGCGCGTTCATCACCGCCGGCGCCGCGCCGATGGTGCCCGCCTCGCCGGCACCCTTGATGCCGATCGGGTTGTTCTTGCAGGGTACGTTGCGCGTTTCGAAATGGATGAAGGGCAGGTCATCAGCACGTGGCAGCGCATAATCGGTGAGCGAGGCCGTGAGCAACTGGCCCTCTTCGCTGTAGACAGTGCGCTCCAGCAGCGCCTGGCCGATGCCCTGCACCACGCCGCCATGGACCTGGCCCTCCAGCAGCAGCGGGTTCACCACCATGCCGAAATCATCGACGATCGTGTAGGAGAGCACATCGGTGACGCCCGTCTGCGGATCGATCTCGACCTCGCAGATATGGGTGCCGTTGGGATAGGTCGCCTCGCCTGGCTGATACTCGTCTTCGGCGGTCAGCAGTTCCGGCGTCGCCTTGGGCAGGCGGGCGATCGAGGTGAAATCGATCGCCTTGTCGGTGCCGACGACACGGACCCGGCCATCGACGACTTCGAGATCGGCGACGCCGGCCTCAAGCTCGTCGGAGGCGAGTTCCTTCAACCTGTCCGCCAAGGTGCGGCTGGCCTTGGCGACGGAAGCGCCGCCCACCGGGATCGAGCGCGAGCCACCGGTGCCGCCGCCGGTCTTGATGAGGTCTGAATCGCCCTGGATGACGTTGATCTTCTCGAGCGGCAGGTCGAGATGCTGGGAGACGAACTGGGCATAGGCTGTCAGATGTCCCTGCCCGTTGGTCTGCGTGCCGATCAGCACCGTGGCGGTGCCGTCCTTCTCCAGCTTGACGCTTGCGGCCTCCTTCGGGCCGTCGGCGCAGGCCTCGATATAGGTCGACATGCCGATCCCGCGGAACTTGCCTGCCTTCTTGGAGGCCTGCCAGCGCGATTTGAAGCTGTCCCAGTCCGCGACAGCCATGGCCTTGCGCATGTGGCCTTCGAACTCACCTGAATCATAGGTGCGGCCCGTCGGCGCCTTGAAGGGCATCTGTTCGGGCGTAACGAAGTTGCGCGCGCGCACCGTATCCACCGACAACCCGGTTTCAAAGGCGATGGCATCCATCAGGCGCTCGATCAGATAGGCGGCCTCGGGGCGGCCGGCGCCCCGATAGGCGTCCACAGGCAGCGTGTTGGTGAGGACGCCGCGCACCCGCACATCCATGGCCGCGATGGCATAGGCGCCCGTCGCCATCAGGGCGCCGAGCCAGGGGATGAAGGGCGCATATTGCGACAGATAGGCGCCGAGATCGCCGATGATGTCGATCTTCACCGCCAGGATCCTGGAACGCCGGTCGAGCGCCGCCTCGATGCGGCTGATATTGTCGCGGCCCTGCGTATCGGCGAGGAAATGCTCGCCGCGGTCTGCGAACCACTTCACCGGCATGCCAAGCCGGCGCGCCGCCTCAAGCGCCAACGGATACTCACGATACATGAAGGCCTTGGTGCCGAAGCCCCCGCCAACGTCGCCGGTCTTCACATGGATCTCGTCCGGCTTCATCTTGAAGATATGTTTGGCCAGCGTATCGCGCATCGAATGCACGCCCTGGCTGCCGACGGTGAGCGTGAAGCGCTTGCCGTCCCATTCGGCGAGGCATCCGCGAGGTTCCATGTAGTTCGCCACCAGTCGGTTGTTCACCACGTCGAGCGAGACGACGCGCGCAGCCTTCGCGAAGGCTTTCGCAACCTTCTTGCGGTCACCGATCTGGGCATCATAGGCGAGGTTCGAGCCATGCTCCGGCCAGACCAGCGGCGCGCCGGGTTCGAGTGCGGCGACCGAACCGACGATGGCATCGAGCGACTCGTAATCAACGGGGATGGCTTCGGCGGCGTCGCGCGCCTGCGCCAGCGAATCGGCCACCACAAAGGCCACGGCGTCGCCGACATGGCGCACGACATCGCGGGCCAGCAACGGATAGGGCAATTGCTTCTGGAACTTGCCGTCGGCGTTCTTCATCAGGGCCTGGCACGGCAGATCGCCGAGCGCCTCGAGGTTCCCGGCCGTCAGGATCAGCCTCACGCCCGGCATGGCCCTCGCGTCGTCGAGATCGCCGACGCTGAATCGGGCATGGGCGTGGGGCGAGCGCAGCACATAGGCACGCAACGCCCCGTCCCGCGATTCGTCGTCGACATAACGGCCCGTCCCGGTGATGAACGCCTGGTCTTCCTTACGGCGCACGGCCTGACCAACACCAAATTTCGTGGGCGGCATGAACGATCTCCGGCAATAACTTATCGGGAAGGGCTGGAATATGTCTGTCGAATAGCACGCTCCCAAGGGATTTCAAAAACGGCCGGCTTCAAAAAACCCCAAGAAATTTATCGTCACACGCTGGACACACGGGAAGAGCTTTGCTACATCGCCCCCCGTCGAGCGCGGCAACCTTCCGCGCTCTGATTGTTTCGATGGGCGCATAGCTCAGTTGGTAGAGCAGCTGACTCTTAATCAGCGGGTCCTAGGTTCGAGCCCTAGTGCGCCCACCATCGGAACTCCTGAAATTGCTAAAGAAAAGCAGGGCGCCCTTTGAGGCGCCTTCTTTGGTTTTGGGCTGGGTCGCCACCGAGTCGCCACGGGCCACATAAACCAAACGTCAGCGCTGACGCCGTTCAGAGTTGCCGGCCGGCCCCGGCTGCGATTTCTCGGAAGAGCGGACGGAGGCCTGGGGGATGCACCGTCTCCACACTAGCTGCCCAGCTTGGATTGCGATCCGAGGAGACAAGCTGCCGCACTTACGCTCGCTATCAGCGCCAAATAGGTTTGGCCCACGAAGAAAAGCCCCACCCCGGCCGAGACGAGCACCCAAAAAAGCACGTCCGCCGCAGTCTCAATTCCACGCATATTCCCAGTCCCGCCGCTCTTACTCCCATCGCCTTCGACGTGACGGCGTACCTCAAAGGGAGTAGGAACTTCCGCCACCTAATAGCATATCGCCAGAGTTGTGCCAGTGTCGGTTGCAGCTGGACCTATAGGCAATTCACGGTCGCGTCACAGCATTCCCAAACAGATGCGGCTCGTGTGGCGCCCCTGGGCCGACAACGACTGATCGCTGCTGGATGTGTTTAAATCTCTGCACAAAACGCTGTTCCATTCGATAAAGTGTGTGTGTTGCCTCAGCGCAACAGCTTTCCCGTGGAGGCCGCGATATTGGATATGGATCCAGTTCCGGGGTCCCTTATGAATCGCGTTTTGCTTGCCGTAGCAGCATCTATGCTTGCCACCACTGCCCTTGCTGCCGACTTGGCGCGTGCGCAGGCTGACCCGACAGCGCCCGTATATGTCCCGTATAACTGGACCGGATTTTACGCGGGCGCGAATGCTGGATACGGCGTGAGTTCCGGCCACAATGTAAATCTGACGGAGGAGAACACCGGAGGAGCGCCAGCCTTTGAACGATACGGCAAGATCTCACCGCATGGGGGGTTAGTAGGCCTACAGAGTGGATATAGTTGGCAGACGGGCCACCTTGTTCTTGGCCTTGAAGGCGACGTTCAATGGGCCGATATCAACGATCGCACCACGGGGACATTGGCAAACAGTGGAATTGGCACTGACTACGTTGTGAGCACGAAAAGCCAAGTGGACTGGTTTGGCACTTTGCGTTCCCGTGTTGGTTATGCCTTCGATAATATTCTGCTCTACGGTACCGGCGGTCTTGCATTCGGCGGTGTAAAAAGTAGCCAAGAGTTCCACTGCTGCGGCGGTGGTTGGACCGCTAATCCGGACAGGAACGATACCAAAGTTGGCTACACTCTAGGAGCAGGCGTAGAGTATGCTCTCAGCGAGCATTGGACCGCCAAACTCGAATACGATTATATCGATCTTGGAAGCAAGACATTGAATGCGACAGAGTTGAACACCGGTGTTCCCTCTACCTTCAGCATTCACACTAAGCTACACACCGATTTCCATACGATACGTCTCGGCGTGAACTACAAGTTCTGATTCGTCGACCGCTTGAAGACAGCCCGGCTTTCGCTGGGCTCTCCTGTTAGGCCTCCAGCCTGCATGGCGCCCCCTGGGCGGCCCGAGCACTTGCGGTCACCGCGGACTTAAACGTCGCCCAATCTTGATCCTACCAAGGACCACCTCCGGCGAAGCCCTTAGGGTGAAGCCCTTAGGGTATCGACCGAAATTTCACGATAGTTCGATTGCGTTTAGCTCTTGGTCATCCGCCGCAACCAGGAGATGGCCGTCGTGTTTTCTCAAGCAGCCCTTCTTTCGGACTTCGGAACACAACCCCATTTCCCTTCGCCGGGTATCGGCCACAACGAAACTCTCACCGGCCACTCCCTCTTCGCATCCTGCCCCGGCCTGTTGGGCACGGCGTTCACTTATGCCAAGGGCGAGGAAATCTATGGCGACGACCAGCCTGCGGAGTATGTCTACGAGGTGATGAGCGGCGCCGTTCGCACCTGCAAGCTCCTTGACGACGGTCGCCGCCAGATCGGCGCCTTTCTTCTGCCGGGCGATGTCTTTGGCCTGGAATCGACCCCGAACCATCGTCTGACGGCCGACGCGGTTATCGATACGACCGTCCGCATCGTGCGGCGGCGCAGTCTGGAGACTGCGGCTCAGAACGATATCCGGGTTGCCAACGCGCTTTGGGCGATAACGGCGCGCGATCTTCGCCATGCCGAGGATCACATGTTGCTTCTGGGTCGCAAGACCGCGTCTGAACGCGTCGCGGCTTTCCTGCTGGAAATGGATCGGCGCCTGACCGTCGCCGGTCTGATCGAACTTCCCATGTGTCGCCGCGATATCGCTGACTATCTTGGGCTCACGCTCGAGACGGTGTCCCGCGTGCTGTCGCAGTTCCAGGCCGAGGGCATGCTGGGACTGTCGGGCGCACGACACATTGCGCTACACAATCGCCAGCGTCTACGCAGCATGAATATCTAATCGTGTTGAAGCGCCGACTTGTGTGGATTGTTCCAGTGCAGGCCACGGTGAACGCATTCGTACCGTGGCCGCTGCCTCGAATCCGCTCAGGGTTCGCCTTCCCGCGCAAGGATCAGCAGGGCCTCTTGCAGGAGCCGCTCCCTGCGGACATCCGCATCCAGCCGATGCCATGAGACGCGGCCGATATCATAGCCGGTCTGTGCGAGCACCACCGCAGGATCTGCGTCGGAGGCGTCGCCCCGGCGGTTAGCCACCCTCTCCACCATCACCGGTGTCGCTGCCTCGAGCCACAATCCCGTGAAATGAGCCCCTGTCCGCCGAGCAATGATCTCTGCATTGTCGCGTTCGAACGGCCTGGCATGGACGGCGTCCAGCACCACGCTGCTGCCCGCGGCGAGCGCGAGGCGGGCCTTGCGGTTCAGAGCATCATAGACGGCAGCACTGCGCACTGACGTGTAGGCGCAGGCGGGCAGCCTCTCGGTTTCGGGCACACCGGCGAGGTGTTTGCGCTCGACGTCACCGCGCAGGATGATGGCACCGGGCGCGCGGCCGATCGAGGGCGCGATGGCGGCAGCAAGCGTGCTCTTTCCGGTTCCCGACAAGCCCCCAATCGCGACCAGTTCGGGTTCGTTCGGCTCCAGGAACAGCTGCGCGAGATTGAAATAGCGCCTGGCGTCCTCCTCCATGGCAGCCACCTTGTCGGCCGTCTGCATCGGCGCGGCGGAAGCCGAGATCTTGGCGCGGAGAGCCGCCCGAATGCTCAGGAACAGCGGCAGCGCCTTGAGGCCGGCGAGATGGGCCTCCTCGTCAGCATCCCAAAGATATCGATTGAGAACCGCATTGGCGGCTCCTTCCATCTTGCGGTCCCATAGATCCATCAGCAGGAACGCAAGATCGTAGAGAATATCGCAGGTGGCGATCGCCTCATCGAATTCGATCGCGTCGAATAATGTTGGCCGCCCCTCGATGATCGCGATGTTGCGCAGGTGAAGATCGCCGTGGCAACGCCGCACGAAGCCTGCCTCACCCCGCTGTATGAGGAGGTCGTGGCTGGCCTCGAAGGCCAACTCGCTGGCCTTGGTCAGCTCGCAGACTGCCTCTGGGGCGAACAGATGCGGGCTCTCCCGCAGTGCTTCGTCATTCTGCCGGATGTAACGACCAAGGCTTCGGGTGGCTTCGCGCCCATTGCGTCGTGGAGCGCCCCGATGAGACGTCAGAACAGCTTGCGTCGTAGCAATCAGAAGGTCGGGGTAGAGTTCACCCGCCTCCGCCACGCGATCCAAGGTCCGGTTCTCGTCGAAACGGCGCATGCGTACGACCCAGTCGATGGCAGCGCCCTCCCCGCCAAGCACCAGCCGCGAGCCAGATCGCGTGATGGGGACGGCATCGACATAGATCTGGGGTGCGAAAGCCTTATTGACCGCAATCTCCCTTTTGCAGGCCTCTTTCCGTCTGGCGACAGTGGAGAGGTCCATGAAAGGATAGCGCACGGCGCGCTTGAGCTTGAGGGCATTTTCGCCGGCAAGGAAAATAATGGCACCATGGGTATCGATACGCTGCACCGGCCCCTGAGTGGCATATATCGCTGGATCGGACAGGAAAGCGATCACCTCATCCTGCTCTTCGACGATATGCGATACGGCCGGAGCCTTCTTTGCCACACCGAGATTGCGGTCAAGCATAGGATTCCCGCTGAGTTGCAAGCCTTGATGCCATAAGTAGGGAATGCCGGCTGCTGCATATTGATCCAGCTCAACTCCGACTTAATATCGAGTCGGAGAATCTTCCTGGCGTAGCCGCCCCGCCGGAGCCGATCAGGTATGTCGCTGCTCCGGCTGTTTCCCACTCATTAGAGCCACAATCCAAAGAGCGATCTTGAGCAAGACGCAACCACCGATGCCGAGCCAGGCGCCACACGGCGAAAATATCAAGTCCGGCCTCGAACGCACGGCTGTAGGGATGTGGGATTTCGATTTCTCGACCCGCACCTTCACCGTGTCCGACAGAGCACGGGAGCTTTTCGGCCTGTCCACGGATGGCGTGCTCGATTACGACAAATTCCTGTCTCTGCTCGATCCCCAGGACAGCGTCGCGACAGTCTCTGCCCTGCAAAGATCCTTCGAGACTGGAGGAGAACTCGACGTACAATGCCGGGTGAGGACGACATCCAACGCCAACCATTGGCTGCGCCTGCGTGCCGGTGTCACCCGTGATCCGTCTGGAGATGACCTTCGCCTCAGTGGCATCATTCTCGATATCGATGAGGAAAAACGCCTCGAGGATGCCCTGCGTACGCGCGAGGAGCACCTCAGATCGATCCTTGAGACGGTTCCGGATGCGATGATCGTCATCGACGAAGCCGGCATCATCCAATTCTTCAGCCGTGCGGCCGAACGTCTTTTCGGTTACCGGGAATCCGCGGCAATCGGCACGAACGTGAATGTGCTGATGCCGGAGCCGGATCGCTCACGCCACGATGGTTATCTCGCCCGCTATCAACAGACTGGCACGCAGCATATTATTGGTGTTGGTCGAATCGTGACCGGTAAGCGCCAGGATGGCTCGACCTTTCCCATGCATCTGTCCGTCGGCGAAATGCGCTCCAGTGGGCGACGTTATTTCACCGGCTTCGTGCGCGACCTCACCGAGCAGCAACAGACACAGACCCGCCTGATGGAACTGCAATCCGAACTCGTGCACATGTCGCGTCTGAGCGCGATGGGCGAGATGGCGTCGGCTCTCGCGCACGAACTGAACCAACCGCTGGCCGCCATCAGCAATTATCTAAAAGGTGTGCGCCGCATGTTGGAGGCCAACCCGGATTCGAAGGCCGACAAGATCGAGATGGCGCTGGATCGCGCCGCGGAACAGGCAATCCGCGCAGGCCAGATCATCCGGAGACTGCGCAGCTTCGTCTCACGAGGCGAAACAGAGAAGCGTGTCGAAAGCATCTCCAAACTGGTGGAAGAGGCCGGCGCCCTCGGTCTTGTCGGCGCGCGCGAGCAAGGGGTTATTCTGCGCTTCGATCTCAACCCGGATTGCGATCTGGTTCTCGCCGATCGCGTTCAGATCCAACAGGTCTTGGTCAATTTGTTCCGTAACGCCCTCGAGGCCATGCAGGGAGCGGCCCGAAGGGAACTCACGGTATCGAACCTGCCGATCGCCGACGATATGGTTCTCATTGTCGTGGCAGATACGGGACATGGCTTCGCCGAGGGTGTGAGGTCCGGCCTGTTCCAGCCCTTCTTCACAACCAAGCAATCCGGCATGGGAGTTGGCCTTTCGATCAGCCGCACCATCATCGAAGGTCATGGCGGCAAGATGTGGGCTGAGGCGAACGAAGCAGGCGGGGCAACTTTCAAGTTTTCACTCTCGTCCGGTTCCGCCGTGGAGCCGATGAATCTCCAGGAGAATGCCCCCGATGCCCCATAATGCTCGGGTCTTCATCATCGACGACGATGCCGCCATGCGTGACTCTCTAGAGTTTCTGCTCGGTGCGGCCCACTTCACCGTGACGGCGTTCGAATCGGCCGCTGAATTTTTGGAGGCTCTGCCTCACCTCGGCTTCGGCTGCGTTGTGACCGACATTCGCATGCCGGGTATCGACGGCATCGAATTGCTCAGGCGCCTGAAAGCGAAATCCAAAAAACTGCCCGTCGTGGTCATGACGGGCCATGGCGATGTGCCCCTGGCGGTCGAGGCCATGAAGCTTGGCGCCATCGAGTTCTTGGAGAAGCCTTTCGAAGACGACCGCCTGGTCAGCGCGCTCCGCATGGCTTTTGAGCAGAGCATCAAGAATGCCAAGGTCAGCGGTGACACCGCCGACCTTGCAATGCGTCTTGCCTCGCTCAGCCCTCGCGAAAGGCAGGTTATGGAAGGACTGATCGCAGGCCTTTCGAATAAGATGATCGCGAAGAACTATGATATCAGTCCACGTACAGTGGAAGTCTATCGCGCCAATGTCATGACCAAGATGCAGGCGGCAAATATTTCTGAACTGGTAAAGCTGGCCATTCGTGCTGGCGCGATAGAACAGTAGGAGATCCGGCGCAGCGATTGACCCCGCGTTCACGGAACCGGTTCAGTTCATGCAATTGTAAGTTCGTTTCGCACATCGGTCACGCCGGGCGCCGACCAGGCAGTGGCGGCAGCGGTTGCCCGTTCCTCTGGCGATTGGACGGTGCCGGTCAGGCGTACGTTTCCGCCCTCGGCAGTGACGTTGATCGTCTGGGGATCGAAGAACCAGGATCGATGCAAGGCGTGAGTGATGTCGTCGCTGATATTCGAAATATCCACCGCCGGTTTGAGCGTGATGAGATTGGTGATGCCAACAATGCCAGGCAAGCGACTGACACACTGTTCCGCAGACTTCCTCTGATAGTCCCAGGCGACTTCACCGTCCAATGTGAGCCAGCGCTCCTCGATCGTCACCTGGACGCTGTCCTGAGGCACGTAGACATCGGCGGCGATACGATCCGCGGCCGCCCTTGCGATCTCGTCGTCAGTAATCCTGACGTCGCCCGCCAACCTGACCTTGATCTCTTCCACCACGCCCTTCACGCCCTTCACCCGCCGGGCAGCGGCTTCGGCGGCGGATTTTTCCGCGAAGGTTCCCACGTGGCCCGTGAGAGTCACGATACCATCCTCGGTTGAGACACCGATATGACCGGCCGAGACGCTTGGCTCCCAAGCCAGCTCATCAAGAACGGCCCTCTGCAGCTTGCTGTCATGAGACATCTAAAATCCTCCTAAGTGCTATCGGAACCTGGGACAACCTTAGGAATTTGCGGGAGGAAGCGCCTTGATACGGATCAAGCGAGGCTTCGGGATCCAGCCGCGCCGGCGCTACCCTCGTTTGAGGCATATCAACGAGACCTTTCAAAAAGCGCGGTAGTCTTCGTCCTCGCAAGGTCTCCGTCCTCAACACCGGCCCAGGCTTCGTCATGACGTCCTCATTCGCGCAGGCACTCGTCGATATCGTCGATGACGATCGGGACGTTCTCGGCTCTCTGCGTTTTCTCTTGGAGGCAGAGGGCTTCGAGGTCAGAACCTTCAACAGCGGTGCCGATTGCCTTGCCTGCCCCTCCGGCAAATCGCCGGACTGCTTCGTAATCGACTACAAGATGGAAGGAATGAACGGGCTTGACCTCGTTCGCTGCCTGCGGATGGCCGGGCAGTATGCACCGATTGTGTTGATTACCGGATATCCCGATGAGACCATCCCGACGCGGGCCTTGCTCGACGGCGTCCGTCACGTCGTTCTGAAACCGCATGTCGACGAGAGCCTGATAGCCCATGTACGCTCGGCCATAGCCGAGGCGGCTGTCAAACGGGGCTAGCGCGTTTTACTTTCAGATCGAATCACCAAGAATCGCAAAATGCGTTGATCTCAGTAGGTTAATTTCGAAATCTGCTCCTACCTGAACGCATTTTGCTTCAGGCCTCTCGAGGCGTGATCGTAGTGGTCCGCCGTTCTGGCACAGGGAAGATCAGTAATCTGTCAGTTGCGCGGGCACGCGGAGCGTAGCCAAACCTCAGGCGCGCGGCCTTGCGGCCCTCTACCCCCCAACCATAGTCAACATGCCGGCCACAAACAGCAACCCGGCAAGCCCCGGATAGAACAGAGCTTGCGCTAACCGGTTCCTCGGCCTGAAACCGAGGCCGAACATGAACAGCCCAGCTGCGCCGAACATCATGACGGGCAGACCGGTGTGAACACGCCACTCGGGAATACCGCTCAGCACGTACGGATATACAAGCAGCAGAAGGCTGACGCTGCCAGCAGAGGCCAGGGACAAACCCCTGGCCCAGGCATGCCAGAGCGGGGCAATCTTACCGCGCGCGATCATCGCCGCGGACCTCGCTCAGCTCGGTCTCGTGAAGTTCAAGCCACATGGCGTTGAGGATCGAGAAGGCGCCGGCGAAACCGACCCCGAGAACCCAGGCGAAATACCACATCGTCTTGCTCCTGTTTCAATAGTGGTGGGCGGAAGTGTCGGCGATCTGCTCGAGCGTCACCCTCCCGCGCAGCACCCGATAAACCCAGGCGGTATAAACGAGGATGATGGGCAGGAAGATAGCGGTCGCGAAGAGCATGATGCCCAGCGTCAGGCGGCTCGATGAAGCGTCCCACACCGTGAGGCTTGCGTTCGGATCGAGCGACGACGGCAGGAGGAAAGGAAAGACACTTAGCCCGGCCGTGGCGATTGTCCCGGCAACGCCGAGTGCGCTCGCCACGAAGGCGAGGATGTGCTGGCGAACCCCGAGCAGCAGCACAGCACCGAGCGCGCCGACCACGGCCAGCAGCGGCGCAGCAATCGTCCAGGGCATGGCACCATAATTGGTCAGCCAGCCTCCGGACACGCGCGTGACCGTCTTCAGCAACGGGTTCGACGGACCGTCATGCGGCATCACGCCAGCCAGTTGGTAGCCGTCGATGCCCTTGGTGACCCAGAGGCCCGCTATCGCGAATAGCACGACCATGGTGAACGCCGCATAGCGCGCCAAGAGCATGGCCCTGCCCGCTACGGGCTGGCCGGCCTTGAGGGCCAGATACGTGCCACCATGCATGACCAGCATTGCCACACTCACCAGCCCGCACAGAAGCGCGAACGGATTGAGGAGCCCGATCAGCGATCCCGCATAAGTCATGCGAAGGGTTTCGTCGAAGCTGAAGGGCACACCCATGATAACGTTGCCGAAGGCGACCCCGAAGACCAGCGAAGGCACAAGACCGGCCACGAACAGCACCCAGTCCCAGATGCTGCGCCAGGTCGGACTGGCGAGCTTGGAGCGGAACTTGAAGGCGACCGGGCGCAGGATCAGCGCACACAGGATCAGGAACATCGCGAGATAGAAGCCCGAGAAGGCCACGGCGTAGAGCGGCGGCCAGGCTGCGAAGATCGCCCCTCCCCCAAGGATGAACCAGACCTGGTTGCCCTCCCAGACAGGGCCGACGGTGTTGATGACGACACGCCGCTCCTCATCGGTCTTGCCGACGAAGGGAAGCAACATGGCGGCGCCAAGATCGAATCCGTCCATGATGGCAAAGCCGATCAGGAGGATGCCGAGGAGTGCCCACCAGATCAGGCGCAGGGTTTCATAGTCCAACATAGTGTGATCCTTTCAGGGACTATTCGGCCTGGGCCCGAAGCGGTGCCATTATTGTCGGCTCCGGTCGACCTGCTTCGGTCACCGTCGGCCCCAGACGGATCGCCTTGACCATCAGGTAGACGTCGACGACGAGCAGTGTCGAATAGAAGACGATGAAGCCGATGAGCGTCGTGAGGACATTGCCGGCTGACAGGCTGGATACCGCCAAGAAAGTGGGGAGGACGCCTTCGATCACCCAGGGCTGGCGACCAACCTCGGCGACGAACCAGCCAAGCTCGGCAGCGATCCAGGGCAGCGGCAGCGACAACAGGGCCACCCACAAGAACGCTCTTGCCGACACGAGACGCCGCGTGGATGCCAGGTAGAAGCCGACAGCGAAAAGCAGGATGAAGAAGAAACCGAGCCCGACCATCAGCCGGAAGCTCCAGAACAGCGGCGAAACTTGCGGCACCGTGCTCCACGCGGCCGTCTCGACGTCGGCGTCGGTGGCATTGAGGATATCCGGCCGCCCTTTCTTCAAAAGCAGCGCATAACCCAGATCATCCGCGTGGGCTTCGAGCGCGGCCCTGGCGTCGGCATTGCTCCGGTCGGCGCGGAGCTTTTCGAGAGCCCGGTAGGCGATCAGGCCCGAGCGGATGCGCGTCTGGGCATGGGCAACGAGATCGTTGATGCCGGGCACCTCGGTGCTGATCGAGCGCGTAGCGATGAGACCGAGCATCCAGGGCACCTTGACCTCGTAATCAGTCCGGTGCGTCTCCTGGTTGGGCAGGCCGAACAGCGTGAAGGAAGCGGGCGCCGGCTCGGTATTCCACATGGATTCAATGGCGGCGATCTTCATCTTCTGGTTCTCGCCGGCCGTATAGCCGCTCTCGTCCCCCAGGACGACGACGGAGAGGGCCGCCGCCAGGCCGAAGCTCGCCGCCACCGTCATCGAGCGCTTGGCAAGCTCGGGATGGCGGCCAAGCAGCAGGTAGAGCGCGCTGATCGCCAGCACGAACACAGCGCCGGTGACATAGCCGGCGCTGACCGTGTGCACGAACTTGGCCTGCGCCACTGGATTGAAGATCACTTGCGAGAAATCGGTGACCTCCATGCGCATGGTGTCGGGGTTGAAGCGGGCGCCGACGGGATGCTGCATCCAGCCATTGGCGATGAGGATCCAAAGGGCCGACAGGTTGGAGCCGAGCGCTACCAGCCAGGTCACGGCCAGATGGGCGACCCTGGACAATCGATCCCAGCCGAAGAAGAACAACCCGATGAACGTGGCTTCGAGGAAGAAGGCCATCAGCCCTTCGATCGCCAGCGGCGCCCCGAAGACGTCGCCGACATAGTGGCTGTAATAGGCCCAGTTCATGCCGAACTGGAATTCCATGGTGATGCCGGTGGCGACGCCCATGGCGAAGTTGATGCCGAACAGCACGCCCCAGAACTTCGTCATCTGCCGCCAGATCTCACGGCCGGTCATGACGTAGACGCTCTCCATGATGCCAAGGAGCACGGCGAGGCCAAGCGTCAAGGGAACGAACAGGAAGTGATACATGGCCGTCAGGCCGAATTGCAGTCGCGAGAGCTGCACGACATCCATGGCGAAAGTCACGGCTCCAGATTCCTTGAATGAGGGCTGCCGACATCCGTGCCGATCAACCTCGTTGCTATGCTACCGGCGTCCAGCTTCGGGCGCTGCGAGGGCCCGAATAAGAAAATGGCAGCCGCGAATACTATCGCCAGCTTGATGGCGATCACTATGGCGACGTCCCGTGTGAGCGAACGCTTCGGCATGGCGCTCTTATCCCATGAATTGGGTAGTCGTGTCTTGATCTAAATCATGTCGAGCTTGGCCCCGACCGCAATCGTGGCACTTGAGCCAGGTCAAGGTCCTGCGCCTGCAATCATGCTTTCTGGCAAGCAGACGACCTACCGGGGCAATACTCGGCGGCCAATCGGTTCAAGGCGATGGAGGCTTCAATGCTGGTAAAAGACGTCATGACACGCAAAGTGATCAGCGTGCAGCCGCAGGCGACACTGTCCCAAACGATCGACGTCATGATGCGCTGGAATGTGAGCGGTCTGCCAGTTGTCAGCGAGGACGGTTCGCTGGTCGGCATCATCAGTGAAGGCGACCTGTTGCGACGCCCCGAAATCGGCACGGAAGGACCACGGGCGGGCTGGCTCGAGAGCCTGTTCCGCGCGGGCCACGCCGCGGAGGTCTATGCCCATAGCCACGGACGGCGCGTCGACGAGATCATGACCACCAATGTCGTGACCGTCCGCGAAGACGATCGGCTGGAGGATGCCGCTCGACGGATGGAGAAGCATGGCATCAAGCGACTTCCTGTCGTTCGTGACGACAAGATCGTCGGCATCATTTCTCGCGCAGATTTTGTGCACGTACTCGCCGGCTTCGTTCGTCCCGCCTACGAGGATCAGCCGGTCAGCGACCAGACCATCAAGGCGGCCATTGAAGCGGAACTCAAGGCCGAGCCGTGGGCCCCTGCCGACACCGTCTCCGTTGAGGTGAAAGATGGTGTCGTCGACCTGAACGGCGTCCTCACCGATGAAGCACAGCGCAACGCCGTCCGGATCATTGCGGAAAACACAGATGGTGTGACAGCCGTGCGAGACAATCTGAGTTGGGTCGAACCAATCACCGGTTTCGTCGCCCCTCCTCCGGGACGCAATGGCGAAGACCCGGTTGCCCGATAAGGTGAAGTCCGGAATTCTCTGAATAATCATCGGCGATGCGCGTGAAGAATGACCTGGGATATCTGACCATGCCCCTCGCCGAGGACCGCATCGAAACGTCCAAACCCTCGAATAGACTACGGGTCCTATGGACGCGTCTGAAAGAACACCCCCTGGCTCGTGTCGGTCCAGGCCTTATTACCGGCGTGGCTGACGACGATCCGAGCGGCATAGCCACATACTCGCAAGCCGGGGCGCAATTTGGCCTCAACATGCTTTGGACGATGCCGGTTGCCTTCCCCCTGATGGCCGCCATGCAATCCATGTGTGGGCGCATCGGCCGGGTCACAGGAAGGGGACTTGCTGCCAATATCAAAATGGCGTTTCCACCAATTGTTCTCCAGAGCGTTGTGTTGCTGCTGGTGATCGCCAATGTTCTCAATATCGCCGCAGATGTCGCCGCAATGGGCGAGGTTGCGGAACTCGTCAGTGGCATCAATCGTCACTTGATGACGGCCTTTTTCGTATTTGCGACGCTCTTGCTTCAGGTCTTCATTCCATATCACCGCTACGTCTACTTCCTGAAGTGGCTGACGCTCTCCTTGCTGGCCTACGCAGCTGTGCTGTTCACAGTGCATGTCCCCTGGGCAGAGGTTGCGTGGCGCACGGTTTGGCCGAGCTTCACCCTCAATTCGGGTGCGGCAGCCATGATCGTCGGGATCTTCGGCACCACCATCAGCCCCTACCTCTTTTTCTGGCAGGCCTCCGAAGAAGTGGAGGAGATGCAGGTACGAGCTGGCGAAGCGCCTCTCATGACCGATGCATCTGCAGCCCCGAGGGAACTTCGGCGGATTCGCTGGGATACCTGGAGCGGCATGCTTTATTCCGACGTGACATCATTCTTCATCATCCTGGCAACTGCCGTGACCCTCAATGTTGCGGGAATCACCGATATCGAGACGGCTGCGGAAGCGGCAAGCGCGCTCAAGCCGCTCGCTGGAAATCTTGCCTACATCCTCTTTGCCCTCGGCATCCTGGGCGTCGGTCTGATCGGTGTTCCCGTCTTGGCCGGGTCCGGAGCCTATGCCCTTTCCGAGGCGCTGGGTTGGAAATCCGGCCTCGAGCTGAAAGCCGTCGACGCCCGCGGATTCTATGGCGTGATCGCCGTCAGCGTGCTTTTGGGTCTCGTCATCCAGTACTTACCGATCAGCCCGATGAAAGCGCTCTTCTGGAGCGCGGTCATCAATGGGGTGGTCGCCGTGCCCCTGATGGTGGTGATCATCCTGTTGGCTTCGAAGAAATCGGTGTTGGGCGCTTATACGGCGGGCTGGCCACTCATCGGGCTGGGCTGGGTGGCAACGATTGTCATGGGCGTGGCGGCCGTGGTGATGTTTCTGCCAGGCTAGGGGCGTTCCGGCCGGCCGTGACGACGCAATAGCTGGCCTCGGCCTGCTGCCGCTCGGCTCCAGGAAGCGGCGGCTGTTGGACAAGTCGCCGGTTCGACGGCGGCGGGCATCGATACCGTTACGGCGGCATGCCCTTAATCCACTTGTGGGATGCCCTTGGGACGCCGATTACTGCGGCGTATGCCGGGATGTACCTATTTCTCGCGGATTGTATCCCAAGAGCTGAGGATCAACGATGACTGCGATGTGGTAGAAAATCCGCATGACAGACATCAATCACCCAAGCTCGTCAGACCGCATCAGCTATGTGATTGCGATCGCCCTGATCGCAATCGCCTTGGCAAGTGTTGCATGGATCTTGTTTCGCGAGACGGGACACTGGCTGCCCGTAAGCTTTTCGGGCTCGGTGAGGTTTGAGGGGTGAGTTAAGCAGAGAGGGGTAGGCCCCCCGCCAGAGCCATACTTTTCGGAGCATGAAAATAATAAAAATCTGCTCTGACGGCTCTGGCGGGGGATAGATACGCCCTAAGTCCCAACCTCGCGGTCATTACAACTGTATAGGCGAGAGACTTATGCCTCCATGTGTGAGCACGGGCCGTATGGTGATTCCGCCCGCCTCCGTCCCGGCGTGCAGGCCGCAAAGTTCATTCTCGATCTTGTCGTCGAAGTGCGGCTGGGGAACAGCCGTATTGGACGCAAAGATGTGGACTCCTCTTGCGCTGCTCTTCTGCCCGAATATAAAATGATCCCTGAAAGCTCGTATAGTCCTAGGGTATATTTTTATTCTCAGGGGATCACATGCAGACGAGTGACCAACTGCGGGCAGCCCGCGCGCTCATTAGGTGGGACCAGAAAATCCTGGCACAGAGGTCGGGTGTCTCCGTCCCGACTATCAAGAGACTGGAGGCTCAATCTGGAATCCTATCGGCGAATGTGCCGACGCTCGCCGCTGTCCGGCGTGCCCTTGAATCCGCGGGTGTGATCTTCGTCGCCGAGAATGGCGAGGGGGCAGGCGTGCGTCTGAGGAAGCATTCAATTCAGTCAGCACCCCCTGAAAACGATCTGGTCGTCGAGTTCGATCAGAACTCCGGCGAGTGCTTCGCCACTTGCGACGGCGCGCGAAAGTTCATGGGTGTGTTTGAAACACGCGAGCTCGCGGAGACCGCTGCCGAGGAATATCAAAGGGAGCTCGACTGGCATAAGGCGAAGCTTGAGCACCCCAAGGGGTAGGGCTGGCTTCAGTCTCCGGGGCGTGCAGGCGGCCCGAAGATCAGCATTCAACCTGAATGCGCTACCCCAGCCCCGTGATAATTGAAATGTAATCTCCGTTTTATCTAAAGTTCGCTCAACTTATTTAGCTTCATCGACCATGACAGATTCAATACACATTCTATTTACTAAATAATTCGTACAATATGCTATACTATAATAGTGATTCGCGGGAATCCATACTATAGGTGCCATAAAGTAGTATCTACGCATATCTATTTAGCCGATTTCGCATCGGCTTGCGTTGCGGCACCAACAGCTGCGAGAAAATCCGTCCCCACCACTACCTCTTTTTAGGCAGGCAGCTGCCTAAAATTCGAATGGCACGACAGTTCTGGCCGACTTATTCCAGCACTACCGGCTTCGCGAACTGGCGGCACAGCTTCAGACGTCGCATTCAAACCTCAGCCGCCTTCGCAGCGGTGGTCACTGTTCCGCGGAATTGTTTAAGGTCGTGTGTTTGTGGATGAACAGGGATCCGCGCGTTTATTTGAGCTAGGCACCCCGCCATCCTCCCAGCGGGGCCCTTGCTCAATCAGGTCACATGGCAAAGAATCCGGCCAGGAAGCGAGCCAGGAGGCCAGTTGGAAAACTGGCTGGAATAATCATTGACAATGACGATATTTTGCAACGATCATTGCTAAAATGTTCGTCGGGAGGAGTCGCTGTGCTTAGAATTGCGGTCTTGGGCTGCGGCCGGATCGGGCAAATGCATGCTTCGAATGTCGCGGCACATCCAAGGGCTGAGCTTGCCGGTGTGTTTGATGTCGTGAGTGAGGCTGCCGTCAAGGTCGGAGCAAAAGAAGGTGCACCGGTCTTTCGGACCGATGACGATTTGTTCGCGTCAAAAGATGTCGATGCTGTGCTTATCGCGAGTTCGACGAGCACACATGCCGATTACATCGAGAAGGCTGTCGCCGCTGGCAAGCCGATCCTGTGCGAAAAGCCGATCGACCTCAGCCTGGAACGAGTGGATCGCTGTGCAAGGACCATCGCCAATACGACCTTGCCGATCATGCTCGGCTTCGTCAGGCGCTTCGACCCTACCCACCGAGCCACGCGCACCGCTATCCAGAACGGCGACATCGGCGACCTGCAGCAGATCGTCATAACGTCCCGCGACCCTGGCATGGCGCCCGCGGCCTATATTGAAGTCTCGGGCGGCATCTTTCGCGATATGACGATCCATGATTTCGACATGGCCCGCTTCCTGCTGGGAGAGGAACCGGACACGGTGAGCGCCGTCGGAAGCCGGCTGGTGAATGCACCGCTGATGGATCGTTGCAATGACTGGGACACCGTATCGGTCGTCCTCACCACGTCATCCGGGAAGCAATGCGTCATTCTGAACTCGAGGCAGGCGGTCTACGGCTATGACCAGCGCGTCGAAGTGTTCGGCAACAAGGGCATGGCCATTTCGGAGAACCGGCGAACGCACGAGTCCGTGCGCTTCACCTCGGAGTTCACATCCCGCGGAACGCCCTACCTCAATTTCTTCATCGAGCGATATGCGGAGGCGTTCAATGCCGAGATCGGCGCGTTCGTCGATGCCGTCGAGAACGGCACGCCGCCGGAAGTAGGTTTCGAGGACGGCCGCCTCGCGCTGATCCTGGCGGAGGCAGCCAGCAGGTCCATCCGCGAGGGCCGGCCCGTTAAGACCAGCGAGGTCGCATGAGCATCTACTGGAATTTCGGTCTGTTCATCGACGGCCAGTGGCGCGAGGCGTCGGACAAGGCCCGCGCTCCGGTCGTCAGTCCCGTGCATGAGCGCGTGCTGGGCGAAGTGCCGGTTGCCACACCTGCGGACACCCAAGAGGTTCTCGAAAGCGCCGCGGAGGGGTTCGCGCTCTGGAAATCCCGAACGGCTTTCGAGCGCGCAGACGCCCTGCATCGCGTCGCCGACGAAATGCTTCGGCGCAAGGACGAAGCCACCCGGATGATCTCAAGCGAAACGGGCAAGCCCCTCGCGCAGTCCGAGCGCGAATGGGGCCTGGCCACGGACCAGTTCCGCTGGTACGCCGAAGAGGCCCGCCGCATCTATGGCCGCGTGATCGAGACCCGCGTGCCAGGGGGCCGCTTCGAGGTCCTGCATGAGCCAGTTGGCATCGCTGCCGCCTTCACGGCCTGGAACTTTCCGGCCGCGCTGGTCGCCCGCAAGATCGCCCCTGCCCTCGCCGCCGGCTGTTCGACGATTGTCCGTCCATCGAGCCAGACTCCGGGCACGGCCATGGTCATGGTCGATTGCATCAAGGCCTCCGGCATCCCGGCCGGTGTCGTCAGCCTCGTCGTCGGCCCGACCAGCACGACCTACAATCCCATCATGGCCTCCGCCGCAGTGCGCAAGGTTTCCCTGACGGGCTCCACTCGCGTCGGTCAGCAGATGATCAAAGATGCTGCGGAGACGGTGAAGAAGGTCTCGATGGAACTCGGCGGCAATGCACCGCTCATCATCTATGACGACGCCGACCTCGAAATGGCGCTCAACGTTTCCGTGCCGACCAAATATGCCAATGCCGGCCAGGTCTGCGTGACGCCCGACCGCTTCTTCGTTCATGAGAGCCTGCTTGACGCCTTCGTCGAGGGCTTTGCCGCGAGGGCAAGCGCCCTCAAGCTCGGGGATGGTCTAGACAGCACGACACAGATGGGGCCCCTCATCAACAGCAAGCGCCGTGACGAGATCGAAGCCATTGTCGCCGAAGCGGAAAAGGCCGGAGCGAAGGTGGCGGCCGGCGGCCGCGTTCCTCCCTCCTTCAATTCCGGCTTCTTCTTCGAGCCGACGGTGCTCACCCACGTCGAAGATGGCATGCGGGTCTTCGCAGAGGAGAATTTCGGGCCGATTGCGGCAATAACGCCCTTCTCGACGGACGACGAAGTCATCGCCCGGGCCAATGCCAGCGACATGGGCTTGTCCGCCTATGCCTTCACGAACAGCCCCAAGCGGGCCCGCCGCACCGTCGCGGAGTTGAAGGCGGGCATGGTGGGCATCAACAGCTTTGCGCTTGCAGCGGCCGAGGCCCCCTTCGGCGGCACCAAATATTCGGGAATGGGCCGGGAGGGTGGCACGGAGGGCATTTCCGACTATCTTGACACCAAGCTGGCCCAGATCGTGTTTTGAGGAGGCACCCGTGATCAAGAACAAGCTGAAGGAGATCTGGGCGCAGGGACGGCCCACGATCAACGGGTGGCTCTCGATCGGCAACTCGTTCACGGCGGAGATCATGGCCGCGCAGGGCTATGACAGCGTTACGGTGGATGTGCAGCACGGCGCTCTCGACTATTCCATGCTGCTGCCGATGCTTCAGGCCGTGCGGGCCTCCGGCGTCGTTCCGATGGCCCGTGTGCCCTGGCTCGAACCCGGCATCATCATGAAGGCTCTCGACGCCGGCGCCTATGGCATCATCTGCCCGATGGTGAACACGGCCAGGCAGGCCGCCGAGTTCGTGAGCTATGTGCGCTATCCGCCGATCGGGCAGCGCAGCTTCGGGCCGACACGCGCCAATTTCTCCGCGGGGGCGAACTACGCCGCAGAAGCCAATGGCGAGATCCTCGGCTTTGCCATGGTCGAGACGGCCGAGGCCATGGCGAATCTGGACGCGATCGCCGCCACCCCCGGCCTGGACGGCATCTATGTCGGGCCGGCTGACCTGACCTTCAGCCTCCACCAGGGACGCCTCGCCCCGGCGTTCGATCGCGAGGAGCCGGAGATGATCGAGGCGCTGCAGAAGATCGTGGCGGCGTGCAGGAAGTCGGGCAAGATCGCCGCCCTGCATTGTGGAACGCCCGACTACGCCAGGCGCGCCATTGAATGGGGCTTCGACATGACCACGGTGGCAGGCGATTCCAGGCTGCTCGCCGCCGCCGCCGGAGCGAGCGTCGCGCGATTTCGCGAGCTCACCGGCAAAACGGCCGCAGCGCCATCGGTCGCGAAGTCGGTCTATTGAGAGCGGAGGGCCCGGAGTGGGCTATGCCTGCAAGGTCGTCCTTAAATCATAGAGTTTGGGCATCGCCGCCATGGGAATCTCCTCCCGGCGCCCTGACCTCAGCGATTGCAGGCCGGCCTCGGCCACGCGGGTGGCGGCGTAGCCATCCCAGGCGCTTGCGCCGTTGGGCCGGCCCGACCGAATGCCCTCGATCCATCCCTGCGCCTGCAGGCGGTAGGCATCCTGGAAGCGCGGGCGCCAATCGACGGGATAGCTCGCACCCTGCGACAAGGCGTGGTTGACGATGCCGTTAACCGGCCTTTGCAACTCGACCGTGCCCTTCTCGCAAACGAGTTCGCCCTTCACATCATAGCCATAGGCGGCGTCGATGAAGACCTCGATGGTCACGAGGGTGCCGCCGGCGCCGTCCAGCACCAGGAACACCGGCGCGCCGGGCGATTGGGCCGATGTGCTGGCTGGCCGGAAGACGGAAATGGCGGTCAGGTCGCCCGAGAGCAACCAGCGCGCAATGTCGAATTCGTGGACGGCCGAATTGGCGATGGCCATGCCGCCATCGAACCAGGGCGGCGCAGCGACGTTGCGATGAATGCAGTGGAACAGCAGCGGTCTTCCAAGGAGGCCCGCCGCCAGGTGGCTCTTCATCTCCACATAGGACGGATCGTAGCGGCGCATGTAGCCCACCTGGACGAAGCGCTTGCCCGCCTTCACCTCGGCGTCAATCAGTTCGAGGCATTCCTGCGAGGTCGGGGCCAGGGGCTTCTCGCACAGCACCGGCTTGCGAGCGGTCACGCAGGCGAGGGTCAGTTCCTTGTGGGTGCTGTCCGGCGAGGCGATCAAAACGGCATCCACCTGCGGATCGTCGATAAGGTGCATCGGATCGCCAGCCACGTCGATGGCCCCGACCTCATCGGCAATCTGCCGCGCACGTTCTGGATTCGCGTCATAGATGCCGTGGATGCGCGCTCCCGCGACCTGCGAAGCGATCGTGCGGGCGTGATCGGCGCCCATCACACCGACGCCGATAATCCCCAACCTGACGGTCATGCCTTCTCTCCCGACGCCGGCTCTTCACCGGTGCCATACCAGCCAAAAAGGGCGGCCCGACGCCGCCGTATTCATGCGGCTCCACGGCCGCATGCGTGAAGCACACCGACCGGTCCTCCACGCCCCCGGCAAATCCCAGCCTCGGGCGGCGGGTCGTGGCAGCTGGCCGAAGACCTGAGATGTCGCACTTGATTCTAGTGCAACGAATATTGCCGAGATGTATTAGTGTCAATTATCATTTCTACAGACTGGCGTTCGACCCTTGCCCTGGCGAGTCACAGCCTCGAAAATAACATTTGCAGCCCCATTGCAATATGGGTTGCAAAAACCAATGAAAAGAAATAATCATTGCAAAAGCCCAAGGTCCGTGGCGCTGTGGGGCCCCCACGGGGATGGTACCAATCGCGATCCCACAGGCCACTCATGCAACATGAATGAGATGCATCAATAGTTGCAATCTCCGAGTGATGCGCCATGAATAGACAAACAAGAAATTAATCAGGGGGAATAAGGTATGACACTGCTGCAGCTGAAGTCCGTCTCAAAGAGCTTCGGCGCCATCAAAGCATTGACAGATGTCGAGTTGACGATCGGCCGCGCCGAAATCGTCGGCCTGATGGGGGACAACGGGGCAGGCAAGTCAACCTTGGTCAAATTGATCGCCGGCAATTTTCCGCCGACGTCGGGCGAGATCGTCCTTGACGACGAAGCCGTACATTTTCACAAGCCGGTCGAGGCGCGCGCCAAGGGCATCGAGGTCGTCTACCAGGATCTCGCGCTCTGCAACAATCTCTCGGCAGCCGCCAACGTCTTCCTGGGCCGCGAGATAAAGAAACGCACAGGCCCGTTCAGCTGGCTCGATCATGGCGCCATGATAAAGAAGGCCGGTGAGCTTTTCGGCGAACTGAAATCCGAGACCCGTCCGCGCGATCTGGTGCGGCAGATGTCGGGCGGCCAGCGACAGGCTGTCGCCATCGCCCGCACCCGGCTTTCCCAGGCCAAGATCGTGCTGATGGACGAGCCGACCGCCGCGATCAGCGTGCGGCAGGTCGCCGAGGTGCTCCACCTCATCCACCGCCTGCGCGACACCGGCATCAGCGTGGTGCTGATTTCCCACCGCATGCCGGACGTCTTCGAGGTGTGCGACCGCGTAATCGTCATGCGCCGCGGTCACAAGGTGGCCGACAAGCGCATTGCCGAAACCTCGCCGGAGGAAGTTACGGGTCTCATCACCGGCGCAATCCACACAGCCTGAGGTCGCGATGACGGACGCTTCTCCCAACCGCTCCAAGGTCACCCCGCCCTCCAACGTCTCCATCGAATCCGTCCTGACGGTGAAGGAGAAGTCGTTGTGGCAGGTCCTGATGTCGAGCCAGGCCTTCTGGGTGACGATCGCGCTGATCGTCATCTGCCTTGTCATGTCCATCCGCGAGCCGCGCTTTGCCACGGAGGACAACTTCTACAATATCACCCGGAACTTCGCTTTCATCGGCATCATGGCCCTTGGCGCCACCCTGGTGATAATCACCGGCGGCATCGACCTGTCCGTGGGCTCGGTGATGGGCTTGGTCGCGGTCGCCTGCGGCTTGACGCTGGAGGCAGGCTATCCCTGGTACGCCGCCGTCGCCGCGGGTCTTGCCGCGGGCGGCATCGCCGGCGGCATCAATGGCGGCCTCATCGCCTATGTGGGGCTGTCACCCTTCGTCGTGACGCTCGGCATGCTCTCCGCCGCGCGCTCGGCCGCCGTCGTGCTGTCGGGCAACAGGATGCTCTACAATTTCGGGCCCGGCGGCCCCTCGTTCAAGGTGATCGGCGCCGGCGCCATCCTTGGAATCGCCAACCCGGTCTGGGTGCTGGTCATCCTCACCCTCGCCATGTTCGTGGTGATGCGCATGACGACATGGGGGCGCCATCTGCTCGCCATCGGCGGCAATGAACAGGCCGCCAACCTTACCGGCGTGCCGGTCAAGCGCATCAAGATGCAGGCCTACACGATGTCCGGTCTCAGCGGCGCCATCGCGGCGATCCTGAGCGTCGGCTGGGCCGGCTCGGCCATCAACTCGCTCGGCACGGGCTACGAGCTCCGCGCCATCGCATCCACCGTGATCGGCGGCGCGAACCTGATGGGCGGTGAAGGAGGTTCCTTCGGCGCGTTCATTGGTTCAGCTCTCCTCGAGGTGATCCGCAACTCCCTTCTCATGGCCGGCGTCGACTCCAATTGGCAGGGCGTCTTCGTCGGCAGCTTCCTGGTTCTCGCGGTCCTGCTCGAACGCATCCGCGGCAAACGACGCGAATGACCGGCCAAGGCCGGTGTCGTGTGAAACGCCCGGAACAGGGCACAACACCTCTGGAGGAAACCATGCTCAAATATCTGCTCACTTCGGCGGCCATCGCCGTAAGCCTTGCCGCGACCGCTGGCAGTGCCAGCGCCGCAGAGAAATATACCTTCGCCCTGGTGCCTAAGAACACCAACAACCCGTTCTTCGATCAGGCCATGGCCGGGTGCAAGAAGGCGGAGAAGGAACTCAACGGCGCCATCGAATGCCTCTATGTCGGACCCGGCGAGCATGGCGGCGGCGACGAACAGGCCCAGATGGTGCAGGACCTGATTACCAAGGGCGTCGACGGGATTGCTGTTTCCGCTGCGAATGCTCCCGCGATCGCGGCTGCCCTGCAAGGCGCGGCTGCCGCCAAGATCCCGGTTCTGACCTGGGACTCCGATCTGCTGCCGGACGCCAAGGGCGAGCGGGCCGCTTACGTCGGCACCCATAATTACGAGATCGGCGTCAACCTCGCCAAGGTCGCCATGAAGATCAAGCCAAAGGGCGGCAAGATCTGCATCCAGTCCGGCGGCGCCGCCGCGGCCAATCACAACGAACGCATGAAGGGCATCCGTGACACGTTGGCTGGAAAGGAAAGCGCTGACTCACCCGGTGAGCGACTGACGGGCCAGAATGGCTGGACGGAAGTCGATGGCTGCCCCCTCTACACCGATGACGATTTCCCGAAGTCGGTGCAGCAACTCGAGGACATCCTCGGAAAGTATAACGATCTCGATGCCTTCATCCCGACGGGCGGCTTCCCCGAATTTCTGCCGGACGCCTATCGGCAGGTTGCCAGCAAGTACAAGGACAAGATCGCTTCGGGCGCGCTTGCCCTCGTGGTTGCCGACACGCTGCCTGTGCAGATCGACCTCCTGAAGGAAGGCCTGGCCTCCGGCAATGTCGGCCAGCGTCCTTTCGAAATGGGCTACAAGGCCATGTACTTCCTGAAGGACATCAAGGACGGCAAGACGCCGCCCAAGGACCCGACCTATACCGGCCTCGATGTCTGTACGCCGGACAATGTCGCCACCTGCATCGGCGGCGGTAACTGACGCAAGGGACCGCTTGAGCTTCCTCGGGCTCCTTTTGAGCTGAACTACGGTATGCCGCGCAACTTAGGTCGCGCGGCATCTCCATGCCAGAAGCAAAATTTGTTCAGACAGGAGCGGATTTTCAGGTTAGCGCATTGGGATCAAAAGCATTTTGCGATTCTTGGTGATTCGATCTGAGGGTAAGATGCGCTAGAAGCACCATCGGGTACGGCACCCCTTGAGGGCCGTGGCCGAATTGGAAAAGGGAATATTCATGGGCGCCGACAGTGTCCCGCAAGACTACGAGGACCTCATTCGGATCATCCACGACAGGTATGACGGGATGAGCAAGGCCTATCAGAATATTGCAGTGTACCTCACGCAAAATCCCAATGATGTGGCGGTGATGTCGCTCAATGCCATTGCCGAAACCTGCGGCATCCACGCTTCGAGCTTCGTGCGCTTCGCCCAGATGCTGGGCTACAAGGGTTTCAAGGAAGTTCAGGCGGTTTTCCAGCGGCGGCTCTCCACCGCGGCTCCCGGCTTCCAGGCCCGAATCAAGGTTCTGGAAACCGAACTGAGCGACCGGGAGAATGTCGGCGGCTGGGGCTTCCTGCACGACCTGGTGCTTCGGGACATCGACGCGCTGCAGGAACTGTTGAACCAGACGCCCGGCGAGACCATCGAGAAGGCCGTGGATCTGATGGAGAAGGCGGACACCATCTACCTGGTGGGCCAGCTCCGCTCGGCGCCGATCGTCGATCTCACGCGCTACATCCTGACCATGCTGGGCAAGCGCACCGTCCTCCTCGATGCGAGCGGCGGCCTCGCCACCCATATCGCAAGCACCATGCGGCCCACCGACCTGCTCTTCGCCGTTTCGTTCCGGTTCTACGCGACCGAGGTGGTCAACATCGTGGAACAGGCTGCGGCGCGCGGCCTGCCCATCGTAGCGATCACCGATTCAACCCTTTCGCCGCTCGCCAAGAACGCCACGGTTCTGTTCGCCGTGCCCGAGCATCAATATACGTTCTCAAGGTCCCTGGCAGCACCCATGTGCCTGGCGCAATCCCTCACGGTCGCGCTTGCCGCGCGCCTGCAAAAGGCTGCCGTGCCCCGCATTCCGATCGTGACCCAGCCATAGAGGCTTGAGGCGCAGGTATTGGCTCCATTGATCAGGATATCCGTCGCAAAAGACAGGCGCAAAAGTCTCGCTTTAATCGGGAGTTTCGCGACACGGTAAGATCGCGGAAGAGAGTCAAAAGCCACCGTTCTCTAAGGCCCGGAAAACTTCCGCCTCGGGATTGGTATTTGATGCGGTAGCTGCCCAAACGACGCATGTTCTTCCCTGCTGCCCATAAACGGCGATGCGACTTCCGGGACCGCCTCCGCTGTGACCGATGGGATGATCGAGCGGATTCGTTGCCCGCAGCATCAACCCCAATCCGTATGCTGGATCGGGATGGAGTTCAGAGCGGAATTGCGAGAGCGACCTGCGTTCGAGCATTGTGGTCCCGCTTACTAAATCGCCAGCGAGTAGATGGCGAAGCAGTCGAGCGGCATCCATCGCCGTGCCTACAACCAGTCCGTGATAGACCCAAGCCGGATGATAGCCGATCGCGTCGCCCATCTGCACGGCGGCTAAATCAGTCGGAGTGACGGCAAGCCGGGCCGTCGCGAGGTCGGCAGGAATGAATACGAAGTCGGAAAGAGCATCGGAAAGGGGGAGGTTCGATGCCCTCTCGATCAATCGAGTGACTTCCAGATAGCCTATGTTCGAATAGGCCCAGCCTTGACCGGGTTCGTATCGCAGTCGATCCGCTTCGACTGCGTTCAACAGGTCATCAACAGACCACGGCGGCCGCCCCGCTTCTACATCGGCATGGTAGGCCGGAAGGGAGCCGTAGTCTGGTAATCCCGCTTCGTGCCGAAGGAGTTGGGTAGGGGTGAAGGGTTTCCCCTCGACGGGTTCATCGAGGTTGATCTTGCCGCGTTCCGACAACCGCAACAGGGCAACCGCGAGCGCCGTTTTCGTAAAGCTCCACCATGGAATCGAATCCGTAACGCCCGTGGCGTCTGCTTCGCCATCATTACCAATGAATACTTTTGCTTCCATGCCGCATCATAAGCGACTCGGGATAACGACGCGAGAACCGCCCGCTTGCTGGAGAGAGGCCGCTGCTTATCAACCGATTGATCGGGCCGATTCCGATCTTCGGTGTCGCGAAATTTCTAACTTTTCCGACACTCGGTACTTTCATTCAATTCTAGCTGGTTTCAGTGTTGTATAAGTCACTCGCAAAAGCTCCTTTTTGCGAGTGACTTATGCGGCAGGTTAGAGCTACGCTCGCGTTTCAGGTAGCGGCCAAGATCTGACCCGCCTTCAAAGCCAGCTCTTCCCAAACCACTTAATCCTGCACACTCCAAAGGGCTGCAGGATGAAAGACACCTCACGCCAATGCCTCCGCCGGTACCCGCCCTGCGGAGCCTCTCCACACAGTCTGGTCGTAATTCACCACGGCGCCCGCCATCAGGCCGGCGTCGTCGGATACGATGAAGTTGACCGTGTGCGCCGCCTCCTTCGGGTCGACGACGCCCGAAGGGCAGTGCGGCGGTGGCCTTAGCCCTCCCGGTCCGGATCGCCGGTGGCCGTGGCCCGCAACCCGCGTTCATGGTCGGACGATATCCAGCCGACATTGAGCTGATTCAGAATTACCGGGACAGCGGATTTATTTGGTTACCCGGTCAAACTGTTCGTCAGAGACCAGATCGACTGATAATACTCCGCGTGGCACCTCCGTTGCCGGTGATACACGCCGTTAGTCACATGCACGAAATGAGAACAAATATTGACTCTAGGTCCCTCCCGTGCTTTATTCCTTAACGGAATGAGGCCTCAGTAGCCAGCGCAGGTACAGCCCGGCTCCGAACGCCTCCATCCACCCCGACAGCCTATCCCAGTGGTAGGCGGCGGCCCCGCTTCTTTCGAAGCCAGCCTCCAGGGGTGAAGAGCGGGACATACGGGATCGGCACACCATGGAAGTGCCCTGGATCCCTGGACGGAGCGTGACGGGCATGAGCCCGGCAATGCCTTCGTCCCCACGTCCCGCCGATGCGGTGAAGACGGCTGATGCCACTGTCCGGCCAGGACTGTAGCGCTGAGCCCCTTCACCGAGCCGGCTGGCTCAGGTTCGGATGGTCCGTGCCATCCGCTCCCGGCTTGCCTCCGCCTTCACAAGGCGGAGAAAAACAGGTGGCCTTGCGCGCTTTGTCAGCGTGTCGGGCAACCGGAACGGGGCGATGGCGGCTCGCATCGACAGTGCGGCCTGCATCTTCCATGATCCTGCTTTCACGGCTGCTCCGCAGCCGCCATCGCCCGGTCTCTTCATCAACCCAGTCGGAAACGGCGTGGGAACGAGAGCGCTCGCGCGTTGCGGTGGCAATGCAGCTGCGCGCTTTCCCTGACTTTCCCAACACCCGGTGCCTTCATTCAATTCTTGCTGGTTTCCATGTTGCCAAAGTCACTCGCAAGAGGCCCTTCCAGCAAGTGACTTTGGCACCAGGTTCAGGTTGAGCCCGCGTCACAGTGGCGGCCAAAATGCGACCGGCCTTCAAACATGCTCCTCACAGAACACTTTATCAGATTCAATCAAGCATTTGCATGACAACAGATATTTCATGCCAAAACCAACGCCTCGGCCGGAACCGGCATCGCCCCGGCCGAACCGCCCCACACCGTCTGGTCATAGTTGACCACGGCGCCCGTCATCAGGCCCGCGTCGTCGGATACGATGAAGTTGACCGCGCGCGCCGCCTCCTCCGGATCGACGAGACGCCCGAAGGGCAGGGTGGCGGTGGCCTTTGCCTCCCAGTCCGGATCTCCGGTTGCCGCAGCCTGCAACTCGCGTTCATGGTCGGACGACATCCAGCCGACATTGAGCTGGTTCACGCGGATGCGATTCTTCATCACCGAGAAGGCCGTGTTGCGCGTCAGCGTCGCCAGTGCCCCCTTGGAGGCGCAATAGGCGTTGATGAAGGGCTGTCCCGTATGTTCGGAGATCGAGCCGATGTTGCAGATCGATCCGGCGATGCCGTCGCGGATCATCAACTTGATCGCTTCCTGCATCAGGAAATAGGGCCCTCGCACATTGGTGGCGAAGATGAGATCGAACAGTTCGGGCGAGGTATCGAGGATCGTGCCCCGGTCCGTGCAGGCTGCTGCGTTCACGAGGACGTCCACCCGGCCGTAGACGCGATCGGCCTCGGCGATGGCATGCCGGCACTCCTCGACGTCGGCGACATCGGCCTTGACGAAGTGAACGGGGACGCCAGTGTCCAGCCTGACCTTGTCAGCCACGGCCTTACCCTTGGCGGCATTGCGGCCAAGCGTAACCAGGCCGGCGGCGCCGGCGGCGGCGAGCTGCCGGGCGATCGCGGCACCGAGGCCCTGCGTCGAGCCGGTCACGACGCAGACCCTTCCATCCATGCGATTCATAATGTCAATTCTCCACCGTGTAGCCAGCCGCCGCCATCACCCGCAGCAGCTCCTTGTGCCCGATCTCAGCCATCTTAAGCGGCGGGCTCTTGACGGGATCCTGCTCCGCTTCGACGACGAACCAGCCCTCATACCCGTAGGATGCCAGCCGCTTCACGATGGCCTCGAAGTCGAGCGAGCCGTCTCCGGGAACCGTGAAGGCGCCCTTCACCACCGCATCGAGGAAGCTCTCCTTGCTGCGATCGAGGCCATCGACCACGCTCGCCCGGATGTCCTTGGTATGCACATGCGAGATGCGGGCATGGTGCTTGTCGATGACCCGCAGGACATCACCGCCGGCAAAGGCCATGTGTCCCGCATCGTAGAGCAGCGGCAAGGCTTCGCCCGAGTGCTTCATCAGGAGATCGAGTTCTTCCTCGGTCTCGATCGGCGCCGCCATGTGATGGTGATAGCTGATCGGCATCCCCTCCCCCGCGCACCATTCGGCGAAGGTCGTCATCTTGCGGCCATAGGCCTTGATCTCATCCTCGCTCAGTCGGCGCTTGGTCGCGAGCGGCGCCGAGCGATTGCCCTGGATTGTGCCGGCCGTCTCGCCATAGACGATGCAGGGAGCGCTGACGGCCTTGAAGAGCGCCATCTGGGCGGCGATGCGGTCCTTCTCTTTCTCGATGTCACCGTCGAGCAGCAGGCCCGAGAACCAGCCGCCGCACACCCTCATGCCGTGCTTGTCCAGCACGGGCTTGAGCTCGGCGGGGTCCATCGGGAAGCGACGGCCGGTCTCCATCCCTGTGAAGCCTGCCTGCCGGGCCTGGCGCAGGCACTCGTCGAGAGAGACGTCGTCACTAAGCTCGGCCAGGTCGTCGTTCCACCAGGCAATCGGCGCGATGCCAAGTCTTGCTTTCATAGGAATCTCCAAAGTGTAGGTAACGGTTTATCGGCGCTGGGGGAGCGGCCGTTAGACGCCGACGCGCTGGCGCTGGCGGCCGGCGACTTGCGCGTCATGGGCCTCGCGCACTTCCTTCCTCTCGCTGGTGGCGGGAACGCCGACATCCCACCAGGCATCGCCCGGCGTCCAGGTGAAGGCATCCGACACGATGGTGATGACGGTGGTGCGGTCGTTCGTCTTTGCCCACTCGACGGCCTGGCCAAGATCGGCAAGGCTTTCCACGTGCCGCGTCAGCGCGCCCATGGCCTCGGCGTGCTTGGCGAAATCGACCGAGAAAGGTTCCTTAACGCGACAATCCTTGATGAGATTGTTGAAGCCGGGCGTGCCCTTGGCGTTCTGCAGGCGGTTGATCACGGCATAGCCGCCATTGTCGCAGACGATCAGAATGATCTTGTGGCCGCTGAGGACAGTCGAATAGACGTCCGAATTCATCATCATGTAGGTGCCGTCGCCGATCATGACGATGGGCGTGCGCGTCGGATCGGCCATGGCGGCCCCCCAGCCTGCGGAAATCTCATAACCCATGCAGGAGAAGCCGAATTCGCAATCGAAGGTGTTGGGATCCTTGACGCGCCAGTTCTTCATGACTTCGCCGGGCAATCCGCCGGCGGCGGTGATGAGCAGGTCCCGGTCGCCGGCCTTGGCATTCACCACGCCCACGACCTGGGCATAGGTCGGTATGGGATCGTTGGTGGGCTTCTGGAAGCCGTCGAGCATGTCGTTCCATTTGGCGAATTCGGACACGCCCTTCGTCGTCCAGGCTTCCGGCGCCTTCCAGTCCTCGAGTGCGCCTTCCAGTTCCTCGACCGTTTCGAGGGCATCGCCTATCACCGCCAGCGCGCGGTGCTTGGTGGCATCCCACCGGGCCGCGTTGATGGAAATGAATTTTGCCGCCGGGGAGAAGGCAGTCCAGGAGCCGGTGGTGAAATCCATCAACCGCGTGCCGACGGCCAGGATCACATCGGCCTCGGCGGCGAGCGCATTGGCGGATGTCGAGCCGACGATGCCGATCGGCCCGACATGGGCGGGATGGTCATGCGTCACCGCGCCCTTGCCGGCAATGGTTTCCGCCAGCGGGATGCCCCGCTTCTGCGCGAAATCAGCCAGTGCCTTTTCCGCACCCGAATAACGGACCCCGCCGCCGGAAATGATCAGGGGGCGTTTCGCCTGCCTCAGGATGTTGACAGCTTCCTTGACGCGATCGCGATCGGGCCGGGCTCGCGCTATCCGGTGCACGACAGGCTCGAAGAACACTTCCGGGTAATCCCAGGCCATTTCCTGCACGTCCTGGGGAAGCGCGATGAAGGCCGGCCCGCAGTCGGCGGGATCCAGGAGCACGCCGACCGCCTGCGGCAAGGAGGAGATGATCTGCTCGGGATGCACGATGCGATCCCAATAGCGCGTCACCGCCTTGAAGGCGTCGTTGACATTGATGGTGGGGTCGCCGAAATGCTCCACCTGCTGCATGACGGGATCCGGCCGGCGATTGACGAAAGTATCGCCCGAGAGCAGCAGCACAGGCAGGCGATTGGCATGGGCGACGCCGGCAGCCGTGACCATGTTCAGGGCGCCTGGCCCGATCGAGGTTGACGCGACCATGATCTGGCGCCGACGCCTGGCCTTGGCGAAGCCGATCGCGGCGAGCGCCATCGACTGTTCGTTCTGGCCCCGCCAGGTCGGCAGCGTATCCTGCACGGCCTCCAGCGCCTCCGAAAGGCAGGTGACGTTTCCATGCCCGAAAATGGCGAAGACGCCCGGGAAAAGCGGCACCTTCGCGCCGTCCACGACTGTGAACTGGTTGCACAGATAGCGCACCAGGGCCTGCGCCATGGTGAGACGAATGGTGGCGGACATCATATTCCTCCCTCGCAAATGCGATTTTCGTATTGCTTACGAAATGATTATTGACAAAGCAAGATAATTGCAATCACCATTGCATGTGCTGTTTGAGGGGAGCAACAGCCGCCTGTCGCCAAGCTGGCGCGGCTCCTTTCAATGACTGGCCATGACACAATCGAGACAGCCAGTCGTTAGAATTGGCCGGAGGAAACGATGCCGCACATCCTCGTCGCAGGCAAACTGCATCCGAGCGGAATTGCGCTTTTGCATGCCGCGCCCGGCGTGACGTTCGATTATGTCGAAGAGGTCTCGGAAGCCAGCTATGCGCCTCTCATCGCCCCAGCGGACGGCCTCGTCATTCGCACCCAGCCCCTTTCGGCGCCCACGCTCGCGCGTGCGGACAGGCTGCGCATCGTCTCCCGCCACGGCGTCGGCTACGATGCCGTCGATCTTCCGTCGCTGAACAGCAGGGGCATCGCCCTCTCGATCGTGGGCGATGTGAATTCGATATCGGTGGCCGAGCACGCGATGATGCTGCTGCTTGCCTGTGCCAAGCAATTGTTGCGCTCGGACCATTCCACCCGGGAAGGCAGCTGGAGCTGGCGCAACCGGCTCGAGGCCACTGAGCTCTTCGGCAAGCATCTTCTCGTCATGGGTTTCGGCAGGACCGGACGACGACTGGCCAGGCTTGCCGAGGCGTTCGGCATGGAGGTCAGGGCCTTCGACCCCTACCTTCAGAGGACGGGTTGGCCGGAGGGCCCGATTGCCCCCCTCAGCGACCTCATGGCCGGTCTCGGCTGGGCGGATGCGGTGTCTGTCCATGTGCCGAGGGGAGAGCGCCCCGCCATCGGCGCGCGGGAGCTGGCGGCCATGAAGCCCTCGGCCATTCTCGTCAACACGGCGCGCGGCGGCATCGTCGATGAAGCCGCACTGGTCGAGGCGTTGCGCAGCGGCAAGATCTCGGCCGCGGGCCTCGACGTCTTCGACGACGAACCCCCCCTCGCCAACCATCCCCTGTTCGGCTTCGACCAGGTGATACTGACGCCGCATATCGCCGGCCTGACGGCCGAATGCGCCGAGCGGATGGCCATTTCCTCCGTGCAGAACGTGCTCGATTTCTTCGCCGGCACGATCGATCCCGCACTCGTCGTCAACAGAGAATATCTCAATGCCAAGTCATAAAGGGCAGCTCAGGATCGGCCTCATCGGCACCGGCTTCATGGGCAAGACCCACGTCTTCGGTTTCGCTGCGGCACAACGCGTTTTCGATCTCCCTTATGAACTCTTGCTGCATACGGTTGCCGACCGCACCGACGAGCTCGCGTCAGCGGCGGCGCAGGCGCTGGGTTTCCAGAAAGCCTCCGGCGACTGGAAGAGCCTGATAGCCGATCCCGACATCGATGTGATCGACATCACCTCGCCCAACGCTCTGCACAAGGAGATGGCGCTCGCCGCGTTGGCCGCCGGCAAGCATGTCTATTGCGAGAAGCCGCTGGCTACCACGGCAGCCGACGCCGCCGAGATGACGCAGGCCGCCGAGGCCGCTGGCGTGCGCACCCAGGTCGGCTTCAACTATCTGTGCAACCCGCTGTTTGCCCTGGCGCGCGACATGATCCGCGGCGGCGACCTCGGCGAGATCCGCAGCTATCGCGGAATTCATGCCGAGGACTACATGGCGGATGCCGACAGCCCCTTCACCTTCCGGCACGATCCGGCCGGCGGAGGCGCTCTTGCGGATATCGGCAGCCATGCACTGGCGACGGCGGAATATCTGCTCGGTCCGATCACGACGGTTCAGGGCGACGCCGTCACCGTCATCGACGCCAGGCCCGACGGCAAGGGTGGGAGGCGGGCTGTCGAGGTTGACGATCTCGGCCGAGCCTTCCTGCGCTTTGCCAACGGCGCCTCCGGCAGCCTCGAAGCGAGCTGGATCGCTACCGGCCGAAAGATGCAGCATGATTTCGAGATCTACGGCACCAAGGGCGCCCTCGTCTTCACGCAGGAGCGCTTCAACGAGCTGAACTTCTATGATGGAGCCGACAAGCAGGGGCGGCGCGGCTTCCGGCGCATCGAGGCGGGCCCCGACCATTCGCCCTATGGGCTGTTCTGCGTTGCCCCCGGCCACCAGCTTGGTTTCAACGATCTCAAGGCCATCGAGATCGCCGGCTTCGTCGACGCCATCGCCGGCAAGGGTCCCGAGCCTTTCGGCTTCAGATCCGGGCAGCGCATCCAGGAACTGGTGGAAGCGATACAGAGATCCGCGCTGGAGAAACGATGGGTGGAGACACCCCTAAAGATCAGCGGGCCGACTATCGGTTTCGAATGAACGGCTCTGCTGCCCGCCTCCGGCATGGCGCTCGAAAACCTCGTGCTCCATATGGCCGGCAGTACCGGACTCCCAGCCCTCCAACAACGCTACCCGCATGGAATCGACCGAGCGTCTGAGCCCAAATGTGGCTGCCCGGTCGGGGCACTGCTTCTGTGTTGCCAATCTCCAGCAGGCCACCACCCTGGCGTCCAGGAATGCAAAATGCCTTCGCACCGGAGCGACTCTCCAAATTAACTCTTTGATATCAGGTGCATTTTGTGATTCTCGGTGATTACCGTGAAGACAAGACGCTTTGGACCTGCTGCCCCCTTGCACCCGTCTGGCGCAGCTCCGCGCCGTGCCAGAGGTGACGGTTTTTGGTCAGTCCCCACACCGCCCAGTGCAGTTCCATCATGGACTGACGATCGCAGAGAACGACGTTGCGCTCGGTCTCGGTCAAGCTGCCCGGCCCTTCCGTCAACGCCTTCTCGACAATCCTGGCGAGGTATTGCGGATAGAGCGAACGAGGCCTTTGCAGCGCGACATGCACAGCGTTCAATTGTGGATCAACCACGGCCTGCACGAACGGATCGTTTTCAAGCCTCTCATCGCTGAAGGGCTGGAGGCTCAATTCGTCGGGTGGATTGTTCTCCTCAGGTGTCAGAAAGATCGATTTTCGTCGCAGCCACTGGCCCCAGGTGTTCCGGCTTGTCAGGACTGCCACGGGAACAGATAGCGCCATGCCGCCCAGTATCGGTGCAAGCCAGATCAGGAACTGCATCGCCATCAGGTGGGGACGCAACAACGAAATGATTTCGAACAACCTGGATGAGGCTACCAAGCGATAGAGGATCATCCAGGTGCCGACACCGATACCTGTGCACCAGCCAAAATAATGGATTGCGTCGGACCAGACCATACCACGATCGTCGCGTATCTGCGGTCCCCATTTGACGCTCTTGCCGAGCAAGGATTGAATAACAAACAGGCTGTGATAAAGCATCTTGATCGGGGATATTAGTATAGACAACGCGGACTCAACAATTACGCCAATGAATATCTTATCGATGCCGCCATAATCCCACGCTGACCTGCTCCTGGCTGCGATGACAATCGCAAGAAATTTCGGCGCAAACAGGAAGACGAGCGTCAGACCGAACATCCACCAGGGTGGCAGTGGAAAAGAGCGAAAGAAGTGCAGGAGCGCCAGCCCATGCCCGACCACATTCCAATTAAAGGCCCAGACCACGCTTAGCACCAGGAACACCCCCCACAGGGGAGCAGCCAGAAACGCCATTGCACCATTGAAGAACAGGAACTTGTGGGCCGACCTCAGCCCGTCCGCCAGCAAGAGCCCGAGATGCTGCGTGTTGCCCTGCGCCCAACGGCGGTCACGCTTCAGCTCGTCGAGAAGGGTCGGAGGATTTTCCTCATAGGATCCCTCGATCTGAGGCAGGAACCATACGTCCCACCCTGCCCGGGCCAAAAGGGCGGCCTCGACGAAATCGTGGCTGAGCAGGTGACCGCCGAAAGGCTGCTTGCCAGGCAGAACCGGCAGAGCGCAATGCTCGCGGAACGGCTTGGTCCGGATCATGTGTTGATTTCCACTGAGAAGTGACCCAGTCGGAGGGGATTTTTCCATCGAGAATTGACCCATGTTCGAAGCTCCCCCTGTGCGGCTAGCGCAGGGGACGACGGAGTGATCAACATGGAGTTATTGAGCGTCATTCGACGCTGGCACTACCGGGACCATTTGCCGATCCGGGAGATATGCCGACGCACTGGGCTATCGAGGAACACAGTTCGCAAGTATTTGCGCGCCGAGCGGATTGAGCCTCGGTTCGCTGTTCCCGATCGGCCCAGCAAGCTTGATCCTTATGTGGACAAGCTGTCGGCGATGCTGCGGGTGGAAGCCGGCAAGAGCCGCAAGCACAAGCGCACGATCAAACAGTTGCATGCCGATCTGACAGTCCTTGGTTACGGAGGCTCCTACAATCGGGTGGCGGCCTTCGCGCGCGAATGGAAGGCAGCCCGCCAGCATGAGCAGCGCACCAGCGGTCGTGGCACCTTCGTGCCGCTGGCCTTCGTGTCGGGCGAGGCGTTCCAGTTCGACTGGTCCGAAGACTGGGCCATCATCGGCGGCGAGCGAACCAAGCTGCAGGTTGCCCACTTCAAGCTGTCGTGCAGCCGCGCCTTCACGCTGCGGGCCTATCTCCAGCAAAGCCACGAGATGCTGTTCGATGCCCACAATCACGCCTTCCGTGTCCTGGGCGGCGTGCCGCGCCGAGGGATTTACGACAACATGCGCACGGCGGTCGACAAAGTCGGCCGTGGCAAGGATCGCCAGGTCAACATCCGCTTCTCGGCAATGGTCAGCCACTTCTTGTTCGAGGCCGAGTTCTGCAATCCCGCCTCAGGTTGGGAGAAGGGACAGATCGAGAAGAACGTCCAGGATGCCCGGCATCGGCTGTGGCAGCCCATGCCGAACGTCCCGTCCCTGGAGGCGCTGAACGACTGGCTTGAGACACGCTGCCGGGACCTATGGTCCTTGACCCCGCACGGCGTCCAATCCGGAACCGTCGCCGATGTCTGGAACGAGGAGATCCGTCATCTGATGCCGGTCCAACGCCCCTTCGATGGTTTTGTCGAATACACCAAGCGCGTCTCACCGACCTGCCTGATCCATCTGGAACGTAACCGCTACAGCGTTCCAGCTTCCTTCGCCAATCGACCGGTCAGCGTCAGGCTCTATCCAGACCGCATCGTCGTCGCAGCCGAGGGCCAGGCTATCTGCGAGCATCGGCGGGTCTTTGTCCGGTCCCATTCCCAACAGGGCCAGACGATCTATGATTGGCGCCATTATCTGGCGGTCATCCAGCGCAAACCAGGAGCCCTGCGCAACGGTGCCCCCTTTGCCGATTTGCCGGATGCCTTCCGATCGTTGCAACACCGCTTGCTCAAAACGCCAGGCGGCGACCGCGAGATGGTCGAGATCCTGGGGCTCGTGCTTCAGCATGACGAACAGGTCGTGCTGACGGCCGTCGAACTGGCATTGAGTGCAGGTGTTCCGACCAAGACCCATATCCTCAACCTGCTGCATCGCCTGATCGACGGCAAGCCGATCACCCCACCAACCGTGGACGCTCCCCAGGCTCTGGTTCTGACCACTGAGCCCAAGGCCAATGTCGAACGTTATGAGGCCCTGCGCCGGGAGGCTCGCCATGCGTCATAATCCGGCAAGCGGCGCTCTCGTCATCATGCTGCGCAGCCTCAAGATGCACGGCATGGCCCAGGCCATCGGCGAATTGACCGAACAGGGCTCCCCGGCCTTCGAGGCCGCCATGCCGATCCTGGCGCAACTCCTCAAGGCCGAGACAGCCGAACGCGAAGTTCGATCAACGGCCTATCAGCTCAAAATCGCCCGCTTTCCAGCCTACCGAGACCTCAGCGGCTTTGACTTTACTTCCAGCGAGGTCAACGAGGCTCTCGTGCGCCAGCTCCATCGCTGTGAGTTCCTCGAGGACGCTCATAATATCGTCCTGATCGGCGGCCCCGGTACGGGCAAGACCCACATCGCCACCGCACTCGGCGTTCAGGCGATCGAACATCATCATAAACGCGTTCGCTTCTTCTCAACCGTCGAACTCGTCAATGCTCTCGAGCAGGAAAAGCTCCAGGGAAAGGCCGGTCAGATTGCCGGTCGCCTCGTCCACTCCGACCTCGTTATCCTCGACGAATTAGGATACCTGCCCTTCAGTGCCTCGGGTGGCGCGTTGCTCTTCCACCTGCTCTCCAAACTCTATGAGCGCACCAGCGTTGTCATCACCACCAATCTCGGGTTCAGCGAATGGGCTTCCGTCTTCGGCGATGCCAAGATGACCACTGCGCTCCTCGATCGCCTCACCCATCACTGCCATATCCTGGAGACCGGAAACGACAGCTTCCGCTTCAAAAACAGCTCTGCGAAAAGTCCAAAGCCAGCAAAGGAGAAGGCACGAAACTTGACCTCAGCCTGACACACAAACATCATCGGGGCGGGTCAGTTCTCAATGGAAATCCCGGGTCACTTCTCAACGGAAATCAACACAGCGTGGAAAGGCACGCAATTGCGCACACCGGAAATAGCCGGACGGAAGTGGGTTTCGGGCCAACTCCGCATGCGCTTCTTTTCAAGGATCGTGTTGTGCCTGCTGCACTCCCCTGGCGCGCCCGGGATCGCCCACAGTGAATGGGGAAATGGAGTCATCGCAGGATGCTCCACAACACGAGGGTGACGGCAAAGACGATCAACATAGATTCGAGGCGGCGGGGATATTGCGGCTCGGGAGGTTGGTTGGGAGGGCTGAGTATCTCAAGGTAGTACTGGCCATGCTGCGCATTCAGTTGCGCGGTCTGCAGGCCTTGCTCCGCCGACAGCAGCAACTGCCGGTCGTTGGCCTGCTCGGCCACGAGGCCGTCATATTCGACACCATGGCTTGAGAAGGAATTCTCAGAACCGCTGACCACCGTTCCCTGGGATTGAATCTGGCTCTGCATCGCGGCGATCTGGTTTCTCAGATTCGGGATACCCGGATTGTTGGGGGTCGCGGCCTCGAGTGTCGATAGTTCGGACTGCTTGCGCAGCACAGCCTCCTTGAGACGGCTCACCATGTCCATCTGGATTGTTGCCTGCTGCGATGGATCGAACAGCAGGTGCTGATCCCGGAAATCCGCCAATCGCGCGCCGTCGGCCTGCAACCGCGCTCGCACAGTCTTGACATTGGCGGCTGCAACCTGAGTCGCCTCGGCGGCCTTTTCCTGATTCAGCCGGTTGAGAAGGTCCTGGCTCTGAGCGAGCAAGAGAGTGTTCAGCGCTTTGGCGGAGGCCGCATCATAGGCGTAAACCTGCAGGGTGCTGACGTTATCTCGATCGTCGACCCCGTCGACGACCTTTGAGCGAAAATAATTCCAAAGCGACACTTCGGAGGTTTCATAATACCACAACCCTCCCAGGCGGCCAATTGGATCGATGGCGTTGCTGCCATAGGCCTGGCGAAGCGGGAATTGCCTTGCTGCTGCCAGCATTCCTTCCCACGACTCAAGATAGTCATGGATGATGTAGGCTCCGCCTAGTGAATAGCTCCCGGATCCCATAAGTGCAGCCAGCGCACCGGCGGAACGATCGTCGGCCTGAGCGACCACAAACCGCGACTCCGAGATATATTGTGGAGACGCTATAATTCCAAAATACAATACGGATAAAGCGTTTGGAATCACAAACAAAATCCAAAATATCTTGCGCGCGAAGAGTGATTTCATTCTATTTCCTACAGTAAGACTCTTCGCAGAGAATGGTGAGTAGACGCCTCATCACAACGAAGGAGAGTAGAAATGGGCGGCACGTCTGGGCGGTGCTTGCACCTGCGATACCGACACCACTGAAGATCGATTGCAGAGACAGGGCGATATCGGCCGAGGACACATTGGAGACGCAGAGGACGCCCCTGTCGCGCATCGGGAAACGTTGAGGCAACCCAAGGTTCGGCAATCCCCCACATCCGCCAAGAACGCCGGACGGAAGAAGGATGCTCAGATTATGCAACATGATTGCCAGCTCACCTCTTAACTAAAGCTGCATTCGGTCATAGATGCCTATAGGAAATCAGCATTGTATTGACATTATTCGGCTACCTATCGGATTAGTTTCTCGTACTCTTAAATGAAGGCGAGAATTGTGTCAATCTATCAGATTCATTTCTCTAGGGAATGTAACGAATAATTTGTCGAACGGCGATCCTCATACGAAACTGCTCCTCACGCGCGCGATCTCATTCCAAGATCACTTGGGTTATACCTGAGAGGAACGTCAGAAAATGATGAGGAATGTCAGACTACGACCAGAAACGTCTGAGGATGAAGAGGGCGTGCCGTCCCAGCAAATTCCCATCCTGCACGGCTTGGGAGAATCCGAATATTGGGACTGTCTCCATGAGACAGCCCGTAGATTGTCCATTGATCATTGTATTTGAGAATGACCCACGCGGGACGTACTCCTTTTGTTTCGAAGGTGGCTTGACCGGACCCGGATTTACCAGTGCGCGCGAATCCGAGATACGGCGGACCCGCATAAGTCGCCCATCTCGCCAAGACAGGCGTTGCCGCTTGCCCTGGTGGGCGGAAATATCGTTGGCGTTCTTATCCGGGATCTCCCGGGGCGATGGCGCACCGGCAACCCGCGGCATCGATCATCGCGACAGCTCCCTCAAGCCACCGGCAAGGGACGAGATCGGCGAAGGAGGTTGGGGCGTCTAGGGCGGCATGCTGCGCATGCAAGTCCCTATGCAAAGGTTCGGAGATTCGACAAAAACCAATCCTCGTTTGCCGGGGCCTCCGCCTTTTTGGGATCGAGCCCTGCGAGCACGCCTTCCCGCTATCTTACAAGGCGGGACGAGGCTCGCCTGTGGCGAGAGCGTTTTGCGATTTGACGGAATCGGCAAGAATCGCAAAGACGCGTCGAAACAAAGAGTTAGAGCAAAGCAGCGTTTACGCTTAAATGCGCTTTGCTCTAGCGTCTACGCCTCACTGCGGTCCGATCATGCTCCCGCGCCAAGCAGGCTCGCATATTTGTCGGTGGCCTCCATCAGCCGATGCAGCGTGCCGGGCTCGGAGAACGAGTGGCCGGAATCCTCGACGAATTGCAGTTCAGCTTTCGGCCAACGCTTGGAGAGCTCCCAGGCGGTGATCGGGGGGCAAACCATGTCATAGCGGCCTTGCACGATCGTACCGGGAATGTTGGCAAGCTGGGTGGCGTCGCGCAGGAGTTGCCCCTCCTCCATCCAGCCGCCGTGTACGAAGTAATGATTCTCGATGCGCGCGAACGCGAGAGCGAACTGTTCCTGAGCGTGGCCAGTCGCCGGTCCTTCGGGCATCAGGGTGGAGGTCTCGCCCTCCCACACGCTCCACGCTCTCGCCGCCGCGAGGCGTAGCGCCGCGTCGTCGCTCGTCAGGCGGCGGTGGTAGGTCAGGATCGGGTCCGCCCAGGTCTGCGGCGGCAGGTCCTTTCGGAAGGCTTCCCATTTGTCCGGGAAGAAATAGGAAGCGCCTTCCCGGTAATACCAGTCGAGTTCCATGCGGCGCAGGGTGAAAATGCCGCGCAACATCAGCGAAGACACCAGTTCGGGATAGGTCTCGGCATACGCCAGGGCCAGGGTAGAGCCCCAGGAGCCGCCGAACAGGCTCCAGCGACCGACCTTCATCACCTCCTTGCGCAGGCGCTCCATGTCGGAGACGAGGTGCCAAGTCGTATTCGCTTCCAGATTGGCATGCGGACGCGAGCGCCCGCAGCCGCGCTGATCGAACAACAGCACGTTCCAGCGCCGGGGATCGAAAAGGCGGCGATGTTTGGGCGAACAGCCTGCGCCGGGGCCGCCATGCAGGAAAGCGACCGGCAGCCCGTCCGGATTGCCCGCGAGTTCCCAGTAGATCGAATGCCCGTCGCCGACGTCGAGCATGCCTGACCGATAGGCCTCGATTTCGGGATAAAGTCCCCGCCTCAGCGTGCCGTTCGGCTCGCTCGAGCGATCAAACGCCATAATCAAATTCCTGCACTATAGATCCAGAATGGCTGGGAAGCCGCAAGGTTCTCGCCTGACCAGAAGGCCGTCCATACCTACCGCCAATAATACCACCGTCAAGACGGGTGGCACGGCTCGGGATAATTCACCTTGGATAAACGCCTCGTTCATCCGAGCGGAGCGATTCACCTTCCGGATGGCCGTTAACCACGCCTGTCGGGCAGGGTTCCCTGGCATGTCGTCCTCAATGCAGGATCTGGCTGAGGAACTGCTTGGTGCGCTCGTGCTGTGGATTGGAGAAGAAGGCGTTGGGCTCGTTCATCTCGACGATCTGACCGGCGTCCATGAAGATGACCCGGTCGGCGACCTGGCGGGCGAAGCCCATTTCGTGGGTCACGCACAGCATGGTCATGCCGTCATTGGCGAGCGAGACCATGGTGTCGAGCACCTCCTTGACCATTTCCGGGTCGAGGGCCGAAGTCGGTTCGTCGAACAGCATGATCTTGGGATTCATGCACAGGGCACGGGCGATGGCGACGCGCTGCTGCTGGCCGCCCGAGAGCTGGCCGGGATATTTCTTGGCCTGATGCGGGATCTTGACGCGGTCGAGCAAAGCCATGGCCCGTTCCTCGGCTTCCTTCTTGGGCATCTTGCGCACCCAGATCGGCGCCAGCGTGCAGTTCTCCAGTACGGTGAGGTGGGGGAAGAGATTGAAGTGCTGGAACACCATGCCGACCTCGCGGCGCACCTCGTCGATGCGCTTCAGGTCATTGGTGAGCGGGATGCCGTCTACCGTGACCGAACCCTTCTGGAACTCCTCCAGGCGGTTGATGCAGCGGATCATGGTGGACTTGCCGGAGCCCGAAGGGCCGCAGATGACGATGCGCTCGCCGCGCCGAACCTCGAGGTTGACGTCCTTGAGAACATGGAAGTCGCCGAACCACTTGTTCATGTCCCTGATCTGCACGGCGGATTCGCCAGAATCGCGAGGTGAAGCTGCCAGGGATATCGAAGCCATCGGACGCCTTTTCCTTTGCTCTCTCCGCGCGAGATCACGCGGAATTATTCCTGTCGACGGTAATAATTTAGCGCAGCGCCTTGGGGAACGCCAGCGCTTGCCTCCCCACAACGCAGGAGGCGCTCCCCTTGCCACTTCTCAACCGCTGCTTGCATCGTCTATCATCCGGCTTGCTCCACAGGAAGCTTCACCATCTCGCCTCGTTCAAAGCGCAAGCGCTTTGCAAATGACGCAAATGAGACCATAGTCCCGGCACTCAATCTGGAGAGTAAAATGAAAAAACTCCTCATCACTGCAGTGATCGCCTTTGCTGTCCTTGGTTCGTCGGCACACGCCGATGGAACGTTGGATAAGGTAAAATCTTCTGGTTCCATCACCCAAGGCGTGAGAGAGTCTTCCGGTCTGGCCTATACGCTCGGAAACGGCATCTATACGGGATATCATTACGACGTCTGCCAGAACATCATCGCGGACATCAAGAAGAAGCTCGGACTTGAGAAGCTCGAGATTCGCTATCAGCCTGTCACCTCGCAGAACCGCGTGCCGCTGGTTCAGAACGGCACCGTGGATATCGAATGCGGTTCGACGACGAACAACACGGCACGCGCCAAGGACGTCGCTTTTGCCGACACGGTTTATGTCGAGGAAGTGAAGATCGCCGTTCGAGCCGACTCGCCCATCAACAAACTCGAGGACCTGAACGGCAAGACGGTCGCCACCACAACCGGCACCACCTCCGTGCAGACTCTGCGCAAAAACAAGCGCGCAAAGGACATCACCTTCAACGAAGTCTATGGCAAGGATCACGCCGACAGCTTCTTGCTGCTGCAGAGCGGCCGGGCCGACGCCTTCGTGATGGATGCCTCGATCCTCGCGGCGAACATCGCCAGGGCGCAGGACCCCAAGGCCTTCAAGATCCTGCCGGAGGTCCTGTCTGTTGAGCCGATCGCCATCATGATCCGCAAGGACGATCCGGACTTCAAGAAGGTCGTCGACGACAGCATCGCGGAGCAGATCAAGAACGGCACCATCGCCAAGCTCTACGAAAAGTGGTTCATGCAGCCGATTCCGCCAAACAATGTCACGCTGAACATGCCGGCGTCTGAAGCGACCAAGAACGCCTGGGCCAACCCGAACGACAAGCCGGCCGAGGACTATAAGCAGCCCGGTCAATAACCGCCTTGCAGGTACTCCGATTGCTGCAACGGACGCGCTGCACTGCAGGTGCAGAGCGTCCGGGGCGGATTGAAAGTTCCATCCGCAATGGCGCAACCATAAAGCGCCTGCGGGGCTCAAATAAGAAGAACGATCTGGTACCCCTGTCCCCTGACTTTCCTGCAAGGACTGACGGGGAGCGGGCATGGGCTTGGGCAAACTATGATGGCTTATTGGCAGGATATCTGGGATCGCTGGCAATTCCTTTGGGATGACCGGGGAGACGGCATTACCTACTTTCAATGGATGATGTCCGCCTGGGGCTACACGGTCGCGGTGGCCTTCACCTCGCTCGTGATCGCGCTGGTGTTTGGCTTCATCATCGGGACGCTGCGCACCGTAGCGCAGCACAGGATCATCTCCACGCTCGCTACCGCGTGGGTCGAGCTGTTTCGCAACATCCCTATTCTCGTTCAGCTCTTCATCTGGTTCTTCGTGATCTCGGAGGTGGTGCCTGGCATGAAAAGCGTTCCAGGCTTCGTCCTGGCCTGCTGTGCCCTCGGTTTCTTCACCTCGGCGCGGATCGCCGAACAGGTTCGGGCGGGCATCCTGGCCTTGCCGGGTGGCCAGCGCAACGCGGCCTATGCCATGGGCTTCACGCAGGCACAGGCCTACCGCTATGTGATCCTGCCGCAGACCTTCCGCATCATCATTCCTCCGCTCACGAGCGAGGCGATGAATATCGTCAAGAACTCCTCCGTGGCCTTTGCGGTCTCGATCCCGGAATTGATCAGTTTCGCCATGCAAACCCAGGAAGAAACCTCGCGCGGGGTCGAAGTCTATCTGGCGGCCACCGTGCTCTATGTCATCACCGCGCTGACGGTTAACCGGGTGATGTCCTATATCGAGAAACGAACGCGCATCCCCGGCCTGCACCCGCAAGCAAAGGGGGCGCATTGATGCCTTCGCTTGATTTTTCCTTCTTCACCTGGACCAATATCGGCAACTATCTGCTGAGCGGCCTCTATTTCAGCGTCTCGCTCACCATCGCGGCCACGATCGGCGGCATTGCACTGGGTACGATGATCGCCCTGATGCGCCTGTCCGGTATCAAGCCGCTCGAATATGTCGCGACCTTGTATGTCGACCTGATGCGCAGCGTGCCGCTGGTGATGGTGATCCTGTGGTTCTTCCTGCTGGTTCCCTCGAGCTTCTACGATCTGTTCCCGGGCGGCATCGGCAACAAGTATCGGGCCGAGATCTGCGCCCTTATCACCTTCATCGTCTTCGAAGCTGCTTTCTTCAGCGAAATCGTCCGCGCCGGCATCCAGTCGCTGGCCCGCGGCCAGACTGCCGCCGGTTATGCCCTTGGCATGACCTATGCGCAGAACATGCGCTACATTGTGCTGCCACAGGCGCTGCGCAACATGCTGCCCGTCTTCCTCACGCAGACCATTGTGCTCTTCCAGGACACCTCGCTGGTCTATGCCATAGGGGCCTACGACATCCTGAAGGGCTTCGAAATCATGGGCAACACCTTCGGCCGCCGGATCGAGAGCTATCTCCTGGCCGCCGTCTTCTATCTCGTCGTCTGTTTTTCCTTGTCCACGCTCGTCAAGAGACTGAACAAGAAAATCCGTATCGTGCGCTGAACTGAAGGACGCCAATCAAAATGATCGAAATGAAGAGCGTTTCCAAATGGTACGGCGCGACGCAGGTTCTCAATGACTGCTCCGTCCAGATCAACAAGGGCGAAGTCGTGGTCGTCTGCGGACCGTCCGGTTCGGGCAAGTCCACCCTCATCAAGACCATCAACGCCCTGGAGCCGATCCAGAAGGGCGAGATCTGGGTCGACGGTGTCGGCGTCCATGACAAGGCCACCAACCTGCCCAAGCTGCGCAGCCGCGTGGGCATGGTATTCCAGCATTTCGAGTTGTTCCCTCACCTGTCGGTGACGGACAACCTCACCATCGCCCAGGTGAAGGTGCTTGGCCGCAAGGAAGACGATGCCAATAAGCGCGGCCTGAAAATGCTGGATCGCGTCGGCCTCATCGCCCACAAGGACAAGTTCCCGGGCCAGTTGTCCGGCGGCCAGCAGCAACGCGTCGCCATCGCCCGCGCCTTGTCGATGGATCCGATCGTCATGCTTTTTGACGAGCCTACCTCGGCGCTCGACCCGGAGATGGTCGGCGAAGTGCTCGACGTCATGGTCGGCCTCGCCTCCGAAGGCATGACCATGATGGTGGTGACTCACGAAATGGGCTTTGCCCGCAAGGTTTCGGACCGCGTCATCTTCATGGATGTCGGCGGCCGCATCCTGGAGGACACGACCAAGGACGAATTCTTCGGCAATATCGAGGATCGCCAGCCCCGCACCCGCGAATTCCTCAACAAAATTTTACAGCATTAACTCCAGCCGCTGATTATATTCGCCCTCCCCGCTGCCATCTCGGCGGGGAGGTTTTCTTTTGGTCATTTCCTCCTTCTAGTTCCCTGGTATGAAAAGAATCAGCAAAAGCGAAATTGCCACGTTTGGCGAAAACACCCGTCTCGTCATCGGCGGGCGCGAGCCCTCCGACTATCACGGCTTCGTCAATCCCCCAGTTTATCACGGCTCCACGGTGCTGGCGCCGACGGTCAAGGACCTGCTCGGCCACACCCAGCGCTATGCCTATGGCCGACGCGGAACGCCCACGTCCGACGCTTTCGACGAGGCGATGAGGGCGCTCGATGGCAGCGCCGGCGTGGTGACCTGCCCATCCGGACTGTCCGCGGTTTCGACCGCCCTGCTCTCATGCCTGTCGGCCGGCGATCATCTCCTGATGGTCGACACCACCTATCTGCCGACCCGCAATTTCTGCGACAGGGTGCTGACGCGCCTCAATATCGAAACCACCTATTACGATCCGCTGGTCGGCGCTGGCATCGAGCAACTGCTCCGGCCCAACACCAGGGCGGTCTATCTGGAAGCGCCGGGCTCGCAGAGCTTCGAGATGCAGGACATTCCAGCGATCGCCGGCATCGCCCACAAGCATGGCGCCACCGTGCTTCTCGACAATACCTGGGCAACGCCGCTTTTCTTCGACGCCTTCGGCCATGGCGTCGATCTCTCCATCCAGGCCGGCACGAAATATATCGTCGGCCATTCCGATGCGATGTTCGGCGTGGTCTCGGCCTCCCGCAAAGCCTGGCCAGCTCTCAAGGCCTATTATGGCGATTCGGGCCTGTGCGTCGGGCCGGACGATATCTTCCTCGCCATGCGCGGTCTGCGCACTTTGGGGGTACGCCTGCGCCAGCACCAGGACAGCGCCCTGCGGGTAGCGAGATGGCTGGCGTCCCGGCCCGAGGTCCAGCACGTGCTGCATCCGGCGCTGGACAGCGATCCCGGCCATGCCATCTGGAAGCGCGATTTCAAGGGCTCGTCGGGCCTGTTCTCGATCATCCTGCAGCCCGCCCCGGATGCCGCCGTCGCCGCCTTCCTGGACGAGTTGAAATTCTTCGGCCTTGGCTATTCCTGGGGCGGTTATGAAAGCCTTGCCATCCCCTTCGACTGCAAGGAATACCGCACGGCCACGGACTGGAATCCGGGGGGCCCGGGCGTGCGCCTGCATGTCGGGCTCGAGGATGTCGCCGACCTGATCGCCGACCTCGATGCTGGCCTGGCGCGGTTCAGGGCACTGAGCGTCCCCTGAAAGCGGCCGATGCTTACACACGGAATGAGGGTCTTTGGCGATGTCAAAGTCGCCTCACTTTGCTGGTCGGCCAGTTACCGACGATGCAGGCAATTCGTGTCCATCCAAATGCACACGCGGATGACAAGCGGGAACCCACCTTGCCCTGAGGAGTTTTCCATAGATATCGACCACACAATGGAGGATATCATGAACTCGATTAGGAAGATTGCCTTAGCTGCACTGCTTGGAGCCGGAACACTTGCCCTAGCGACAAGTGGCGCCACCGCACGTATCATCTGCAATGAAAACGGTGATTGTTGGCATGTAAGGGAATCTTATGACTACCAGCCAGGCTTCAGGCTCACCGTACATCCTGATGATTGGCGTTGGAGTCAAAACGACAAGTACCGCTGGCGCGAACATGAGGGGCGCGGATACTGGCGAAGCGGTGTGTGGGTCCAATTCTAACCGCCTCGGCGTGCCCATCCCCTGCTGAAAGGGGAACTGAGACACTGTCCCAGCCTGGGTCAGGAGGATGTCGGGAGCCATCACGTCCGGTGGTATCCCGGCCCTCGAAAGCAAGGCCAGTGGCGAATGACTGGCAGCAGTCTCACGAAACGGCTTGGCCCCTCATGGAAGAAGGGACGGCTTTTGGCTGTCCCGACGCGCATTGCCTCTTGTTTTGCGCCCTGGGCCCGCCAACCTCGGGCGAATGCCCGACAGTACGCAGAGGTTCAGGAAGCACCGCCCTGCTTAGCGGCTTCCGCCTCCGCCCTCGCCTTCTCGGCTGCCCTCTCCTTCAGTACGAAGGAGACGTTGCGCAGATAGATGAGCAGGCCGGAGCCCTGACCGATGATATAGACGAGATCGGCCCGGATCAGCGCGTAAAGGAAGAGCAGCGCGCCGCCTCCGATGGAGAGCACCCAGAAGCTGAACGGGATGACGCTCTTGCCGGCTCGCTCACTCGCCAACCACTGCACAATGAAGCGTGCCGTGAACAGGGTTTGTGCGAACAGCCCGAGCCAGAGCCAGAAGTCGAACTTCGTATAGAAGACGTTGTGCAGATAGCCGCCGAGGGCGTTGGACAGTTCAACCAGCATCGTTGGCTCCCCCGGTGACGACAGGCACCCGGCGCCGGCGGCGCACCAGCCACCAGACACCCACGAGATCGAGAATGCCGACCCAAAGCCGATCGAAGAAACCGTAATTCGAAACGCCGGTGAGCCGGGGCCTGTCCACCACGTCGACATGACCGACATCGAAACCCTCACGCTTGACCAGGGCCGGCATGAAGCGATGCAGAGCGTCGAAATAGGGCAGCGCCAGGTAGACTTCGCGCCGGATGGCTTTCAGGCCGCAGCCGGTATCGCGTGTGCCATCCTTCAGCACCGAGGCGCGCAACTTGTTGGCCATCTTCGACTGCCAGCGCTTAAAGCCGGTGTCCTTGCGGCCGAGCCGCTGGCCGGCAATCATGCCCAGGGTCGGGCCGCCGGACATGAGTGCATCGACAAGTGCAGGAATATAGGCCGGATCATTCTGGCCATCGCCATCGATCGTCACCATGAGGCTGCCAAGCGCATTGCGCACGCCCGTACGCACTGCACAGGACTGGCCGCAGGAGGCCTCGTGCCTGAGGCTGCGCAGGAACGGCAATTCCGCCTTGAGACGTCCCAGTTCAGCGGGCGTGGCGTCACTCGACCCGTCGTCGACATAGACGATCTCGAAGCTGCGTCCGGACAAGGCCTGCGCAATCTCCCGGATCAGCGGCTCGATATTGCCCGCCTCGTTGCGGACGGGCACCACGACGCTGATCTCGGGCGCGTTGCTTGCAGTTGTCATAGGGGCTCAGACCTTATCAGCGCGCTCGCCACGCCATAAGCAGCGTCTTTGCCGCGTCTTGCCCCCGCAACGCAAGAGTGCCGTCGCCGTTTTGCCGGAAAACAAGGCTGCGCCGCGCAAGAAATTGCGCAAACCACAGAGTTGCGAACCAGCCGAACAGCGCGCCGGCCACCACGTCGGCCGGGTAATGCGCGCCGATCACAACACGGCTGATGCACACCAGCGTGCCGAGGACGAAGACGTAGGGTCGCAGCCGTGGACCGCAGCACAGCACCAGCACCGCAGCCACCGTCCAGGCCGTCGTGGCGTGTCCGGACGGAAAGCTGGCATTGCTCGCGCGCCAGGAGAACGGCTCGAAATGCAGATAGGAACCGGGATCGACATGCAGCGGACGCACCCGCCCGATCATGCGCTTGCCGATATTGACGATCAGGCCGGTGGCGGCAATCGCGGTAAAGGCAAAAGCCAGTTGCAGCCAGAACTGTCGCAAGGCCACGTCGAGACGTGGCGGCAATTCGAAATCAACTATGGCCAGCAGGATCAGCACGATGCCGACAGGGATGAGATAATAGCCGGAGTCCCCGAGATTGGTGATGATGGAGGCGACATGCACGACGCTGCGAGGCCATTCCGGCAAAACGCGCTGCGAGGCCGGGTCCGCCAACAGGATCAGGGCGACAACCAGCACAGCGCCGAAAGCCAGGGCGGCGGGAGTGGAAACTCGCCCAAACAGCGGCGCTGAAGGAAAATGCGCGGGCCCGCGCAGGCGCCGCCAGAGCGCACGCCAGGCTTGCGTGTGACTCCATTGCCGGACGGCATTCCTCAAGGCAGCACGCGCGAGGCTGTTGCGCCGATTTGAAGAGCCATGCTCACTTGCACGCGGTCTGTGGCAGGAAATCGAGCGAGGCCATGGTACCCCTCAGGCGGAAATCACCATAATCCAAGGTGAGATTGCCCGAGATGCCGTCGGCATAGAGGTCGAAGGACATGGTGTAGACCGGCGTTTGCTCGCCCACGACCTTCTTGCTCGGATCGAAATAGGAAATGGTCACCGGCCAGCGATCGATGCCGTCGAGTTCCTTGGCGCCAATGGCGGCGCCCTCACGAGGCTTGTCCGGCGAGATCGCGGAGCCGATCACGGCCAGGGTGTCGTAGATCTTCTGGCCGCCATCCGAGCCATCATAGACCTGGCTTTCGAACACATGCTGGCCGGCCTGTGCGGCCGCCACGATCGCCTTCATCTGCCCGGTGGGGAAGAGCACTTCCTTGGAAAGGTCGAACTTGGTCGTCTTCGGTTTCTTCAGCGCCACCGCGATGCCACCGCTGTCCGCCCGGCTCGCCTGGCCGTCGACCACGCCGTCGACCTTCTGGTTGGTGTAGTTCTGCGAATTGAAGCGGAAGCTGTGGCCCTTGTCGTCCTCGAAAGTGGCCGAACGCAGGTCCGAGGTGTTGACGCCGCCCCCGCTCAGGCCGATCTCGGTGACCTGCCGGAAATTGAGCGCGTAGCCATCGCAGGCATTACCGGAAAAATCATAGACGATGCGACCGCGCATGCTGTCGACGCTGGTGGACTGCTTGCGGCCGTCGAGCTGCAGGTCATAGATCGCGCGATGGGCCACGAAGGGCACCGTGGTTACCGGCTTGACGGGCGTTGCAGCGGAAACCCGCTGCGGGTTGGAAGCGTCTTGCGCCAGAGCCGGTATCGTCAAGCCCAACGTACCCAGAAGTACCATGGCACCGAATTTGGCCGCACGTGTCATCGGCATGAAGCAATAATCCGTTTCAGAAGTCCGTAATGGCGTGGAAGCAGTTATAGGCAGCAGCCTGGGTCCCCGCAATGCACAAAGAGCCTGTGAATCGTGACGGAACTAGGGCCTGACGTCGTCCTGATTCTCGCGCCAATTCACATCCATCAACAAGGCTGTTTACGGTCCGTTCGCGGCTGCCATGCGAACGTGCCATAATAAACCAAATTGCGAATCGCCTGTGCGCGACGCTTCCGCGAGACCGTTTTTGAATGAGCGATAATTCCGATCTTTTCGGCGGCGATGAGTCTGCCTCCTCGAAGGGCAGAGCCGACAAATCCACCGATGGCAAGAAATTGTCGACCCAGTCGATCGCCGCTGCCTTGAAGGCCGAGATGGCGGCCAAGGCGGCCGGCAAGCTACCAACGACCAAGGCGCCTCCGTCCAAGGCGGGCGAGGACGGTTACGGCGCCTCCTCGATCCGCGTTCTGGAAGGCATCGAGGCCATTCGCATGCGCCCGGGTATGTATATCGGTTCGACCGGGCCGGATGGCGACGGCCTGCATCACCTCTTCGCCGAGGTGATCGACAACTCCATGGACGAGGCGGTCGCCGGCCACGCCACCTTCATCGAGGTGGAATTGACAGTCGACGGCTTCGTGTGCGTCACCGACAACGGCCGCGGCATTCCGGTCGACCCGCATCCGCAATTTCCGGAGATGTCGACGCTCGAAGTCAGCATGACGAAGCTCCATGCCGGCGGCAAATTCAACTCCGACGTCTATGACACGTCCGGTGGCCTGCATGGCGTCGGCATCAAGGCAGTCACCGCCCTGTCCGAGACGGTCGAGGTCGAGGTTGCGCGGGGACGCGAACTGTACCGGCAGCGCTTTACCCGTGGCATGGTCCTCGGGCCTGTCGAGCATGTCGGCGCAGCCCCCAACCGGCGCGGCACCAGGATACGCTTCAAGCCGGACATCCAGATCTTCAAGCACGGCGCCACTTTCGATCCCAAGCGCCTGTTCAAGATGTCGCGCTCGAAGGCCTATCTCTTTCGCGGCGTCGAGATCCGCTGGAAATGCGCGCCCGAACTGCTGCTGGGCGTCAGCGACGTGCCGGCCGAGGACAGCTTCAAGTTCCCGCGTGGCCTGGAGGATTATCTGCGCTCGGCCAGCGAGGGGCTGGAACTGGTCACCGAGCAGATCTTCGCCGGCAAGGTCGACAAGGCAGAAGGGCATGGTTCCGTCGAATGGGCGATCGGCTGGTTCGCCGAAGATGAAGGCTATGTCTCCTCCTATTGCAACACGGTGCCCACGCGCGAGGGCGGCACGCATGAGGCTGGCCTGCGTATCGCCCTGCTGCGCGGCCTGAAGGATCACGCCGAACGCATCGGCAACAAGCGCGCCGCGCAGATCACCACCGAGGACCTGATGGCCTGCTCGGCGGCGATGCTTTCGGTCTTCATCCGCGAGCCGGAATTCTCCTCCCAGACCAAGGCCAAGCTGGTGACCACGGAAGCCAGCCGCATCGTCGAGCAGGCCCTGAAGGATGCCTTCGACCACTGGCTCGCCTCGACGCCCTCGCAATCCCTCAAGCTGCTCGATTTCGTGGTCGAGCGCGCCGAGGAGCGTCTGCGGCGCAGGGCGGAAAAGGACGTCGCCCGCAAGACGGCCACACGCAAGCTGCGCCTGCCTGGCAAGCTCGCAGACTGCTCGAACAATGCCGCGCAAGGCTCTGAACTCTTTATCGTCGAGGGCGACTCCGCCGGCGGCTCCGCCAAGCAGGCGCGCGATCGCGCGAGCCAGGCCGTGCTGCCGCTGCGCGGCAAGATCCTCAACGTCGCTGCTGCCGGCAGGGACAAGCTTGCGCAGAACCAGCAGTTGCAGGACCTCGGACAGGCGCTCGGCTGCGGCATGGGCTCGCATTACCGCGACGACGACTTGCGCTACGAGAAGATCATCATCATGACGGACGCCGACGTCGACGGTGCCCACATCGCGTCACTGTTGATAACCTTCTTCTGGCGGCAGATGCCGCGCCTGATCGAGCGCGGCCACCTCTTCCTGGCCGCCCCGCCCCTCTACAGACTGACCCAGGGCACCAAGTCCCTTTACGCCCGCGACGACGCCCACAAGGACGAAATCCTGGCCAGCGAGTTCAAGGGCAGCCAGAAGGTTGAGATCGGTCGCTTCAAGGGCCTGGGCGAGATGATGCCGGCGCAGTTGAAGGAAACCACCATGGACCCCAAGAAGCGCACTCTTCTGAAGGTAATGGTGGAGGACGAGGAACGCGCCGACACATCGGGTTCGGTGGAACGCCTGATGGGCAACAAGCCCGAGGCGCGCTTCACCTTCATCCAGGAACGCGCGGCATTCGCGAGCGAGCTGGTGGATATTTGATCTGGGAGCGCGGACGTCCTCGTCCGCTCTTGCTTTCTTGTAAACTGCACTGTTTCCAGGAGAAGACGCAGACGCATTCTCGCTTTGAGATGCGGTCTACAAATGCGGCAAGGAGCCCTTTGACTTCATACGAAATATTCGTATATTTTGTACGAAGTCAGGAGGCTATCGATGCGCGAATTTTCTCTTGCCGAACTCAGTCGTCACTCGGGCGATGTCACGAGCGTGGCAAACCGGGAGCCGGTCACCCTTACCCATCACCGCAAGCCGCGCTACGTGCTGATGTCTATCGAGGACTACAAGAAGCTCGCCGCGTCGGCGGCCCAGACACGGCGTGTCTTTACAGTGGAGAACACACCCGAAGAAGTTGCCGAGTGGCTTCTCCCGGCGCTCGATCGTTTCGCCGATGGCGAGGATGTCACGAATGGCTGATCGCGAACCGGGTGACGTTTTTCATTATCCCTATCTTTGGGCTCATGATCACGCGAAGGGCATAGACAATCCAAAGGATCGTACGGCCTGCCTCGTGTTTCAGACGAAAACGAATCCGGGTGTTACCCAGCTCGTCATTCTTGCGATTAGCGACCAAGCACCTGTCGATTCAGAAGACGCTATCGAGGTACCGGAAATTGAACTTCGGCGAGGTGGACTGAATTTCGCTCGTAGGGCCTTTGTCCATGTCAGCGAATACAATCTCGATACACTTCCATTCTCAACGAGCTATGACCCAAATTCCCGGTCTTTCGGCCGCTTCAGCCGCTCGTTCACAGAAAGAGTAGCTCGGCTGCTGGCAAACAATATTCGAACTCGTCGCGCCAGGCGAATGACGCGCTAGGGCGCTTTGTTCACCGCAGCGGCAGCCTCTTATACCGCCCTGGTTCCTCCGGATCATGGTGCTGCGTGTAAGGCCCCTCCTCCACGAACAGCTTGTGGCAGAACGCCAGCTTATCCTTCGAAAGTGTCACGCCCAGTCCCGGCCCTTCGGGCACGGCCACCATGTTGTTCACGGGCGCGAACACGCCCTCTTCCACCACATCATAGGGTTGCATGCGGAAGAGCGACTGGTTGGGCTCGCGGATATGCGGGAAAGCGGCGCACAGATGCAGGTAGGCGGCACTGCCGATGCCGGTATTGGCGCTGTAGCACCAGAAGTCGATGCCCATCGCTTCGCAGGCGCCAATGAAGCGGACCGTGCGGCCGATACCGCCGTGCACATTGACGTCGGTGACGAAGGCGTCAGGCACGCCGAGCGCCACGGCCTTCTGGATATCGACGTTGTGGCCGGAGAACGGGATCGCCGTGTGCCGGCGTAGCGCCGCCATCTCCTCGAAGGTGACGCAGGGCTCCTCCCAGTTGCGGATGTCGAGTTCCTCGATGCGGGCGGCGATGCGGCGCGCTTCTGTGAGCGAATAGGCCATGTTTGAATCGATGCGGATGATCGCCTCCGGCCCCAGCTTCCTGCGCATCAGGCGCAGTGCTTCGATGCTCGGCTCGGGATCCCTGGTGCAAAGCTTGCCCTCGAAGATGGTGGTGCCGAAACGCTCCTTGAGGCTCACGCAGTAATCCGCCACGGCCCCCGGCGTGAGTTCACCGCCCTTGCCGTTCTTCTTTTGGCGGAAGCCGAAATAGTCGGCGAAGGCGATCTCCTTGCGCACGGCGCCGCCGAGGAGATCGTAGAGCGGTAGACCGGTCACCTTGCCCTTGATGTCCCACAGCGCCGTCTCGATGGCGGCAAAGGCCCGGATGGCGGCAAAATCGGTGTTGGAGGAAACACCGCGCCAGCTCGGCAGGCAGACGAGTTCGGCGCCGGCTATATCGTGGGCGTTGCGCCCGATGAGCAATGGCGCAAGGCGCTGCTCGATGATGCCGCAGGCATGCCAGGACGCCGCCTCCCCAAGGCCGGTGATGCCCTCGTCGGTCTCCACCTCGACCACGCAGCGTGAGGAACCGGGAAGCCAGCCGAAAGACCACCAGTATGGCGCCTCGATCGGCAAATTGATCGGCGTGGCGCGTATGGCGGTGATCTTCATGATGGGGCTGCCTGAGTCGGAAAAAGGAGAAGGTCAGGCATAACACACAGGAAAGGTCGCGCAGACGCGACCTTCGTTTTGCTCATTCCCGTATTCGCGGCTGGATAGCAGGGATCTCAGCGCTTGCTGCTGAGGTCCGGCACGTCCTCGCCGAGAGCGGTGGCAAGGTCGATCTGATGATCCTGCTCGTCGACAAGGATCTGCCGGATCTGCTCGGCCATGGCGAACTCGCCCAGCGCTTCGCATTGGCGGACCCGCTCGCGATAATTGCGGATGGTGTCGTTCTCGTTGTCGAGATCGAACCGCAACATCTGGCGGGCGTCCTCGGACGTCTTCACGGGCTTCGGCGTCACGGTCGGCATCTTGCCGAGATAATCGATCTGACGAGAGAGGATGAGTGCGTGCTTGAGTTCCTCGCCGGCATGAACCTGGAGCTGGTCGGCGATGTTCATGTATTCAGCGCCTTTCAGCACCTGTGAATAGACGGTATAGGCGATGATCGCCTGGTATTCGCGCGACAGGTCTTCATTCAAGAGTTCGGCCAGGCGATCGCGGGTGATCGTCTTCTCGGACTTGTCCATTTTCGAGTCAGGCATGCGCTTCCTCCTTGCAAGGCTTGCTTAGGCAGGATCAACGCAGCCTGATTGTTATCGTTCCAGTCAGCGCGGGAACCTCTCGCATCAGAGAAATGAAGCACAATCACAAAGGAAAGGCCGGTCTCACGACCGGCCTCCGCTTGTTTCAATCCGCTCCCAGCGGCGTATCAGGTTCGCGCTCCGGCGGCTTGGGCTTCGCGACCCTTGCTTTCTTCGCCGGCGCCTTGCCGCCCTCGGCCACCACGGGCTCGGGCTTGGGCTCAGCCGGACCCGCGGGATACTCGAAGCCGAGTTCCTGCTTGCCGTCTTCCTTCTTGACCACGGTGACGCGCACCAGGCCACCCGACTTCAGGCGACCGAACAGCACCTCGTCCGCCAGCGGCGTCTTGATGGCCTGCTGGATCAGACGGGCCATCGGGCGGGCGCCCATGAACTCGTCATAGCCATTGGCCACCAGCCAGGTGCGGGCGTCGTCCGCGAGTTCCACCGTGACGTGGCGGTCGGCAAGCTGCACCTCGAGCTGGGCGATGAACTTGTCGACGACCTGGGTGACGATCTCCTGCGACAGATGGTCGAAGGGGATGGTGGCGTCGAGACGGTTGCGGAATTCCGGCGTGAACAGGCGGTTGATCGCTTCCAGGTCGTCGCCCTCACGCTTGGACTGCGTGAAGCCGAAGGCCGACTTGGCGAGATCCGCCGCGCCCGCATTGGTGGTCATGATCAGGATCACATTGCGGAAATCGACGGCCTTGCCGTTGTGATCGGTCAGCTTGCCGTGATCCATCACCTGCAGCAGGATGTTGAAGAGGTCCGAATGGGCCTTCTCGATCTCGTCCAGCAGCAGCACGCAATGCGGGTTCTGGTCGATTCCGTCGGTCAGCAGGCCACCCTGGTCGAAGCCGACATAGCCGGGAGGCGCGCCGATCAGGCGGGAGACCGTATGGCGTTCCATATATTCAGACATGTCGAAGCGCAGCAGCTTGATGCCGAGCACCTCGGACAGCTGGCGGGCAACCTCCGTCTTGCCGACGCCCGTGGGGCCTGAGAACAGATAGTTGCCGATCGGCTTCTCGGGATCACGCAGGCCGGCACGCGCGAGCTTGATCGCCGCCGAAAGCTGCTTGATCGCCTTGTCCTGGCCGTAGACGACACGCTTGAGATTGGTCTCGAGGTTCCGAAGCGTCTCCGTATCGTCCTTCGACACCGACTTGGGAGGGATGCGGGCCATCGTCGCGATGGTCGCCTCGATCTCCTTCACGCCGATTGTCTTCTTGCGGCGGCTTTCGGCCACCAGCATCTGCGAGGCACCAGTCTCGTCGATGACGTCGATCGCCTTGTCGGGCAATTTGCGGTCGTTGATGTATTTGGCCGACAGTTCCACCGCTGCCTTGATGGCTTCGTTGGTATAGCGCAGCTTGTGATAATCCTCGTAATAGGGCTTGAGGCCCTTGAGGATCTCGATCGTGTCCGGAATGGAAGGCTCGGCGACGTCGATCTTCTGGAAGCGACGCACCAGCGCACGGTCCTTCTCGAAATACTGGCGGTATTCCTTGTAGGTGGTCGAGCCGATGCACCGCAGGGCGCCGGCGGCAAGAGCCGGCTTCAGGAGGTTGGACGCATCCATTGCCCCGCCCGAGGTCGCCCCCGCTCCGATCACCGTATGGATCTCGTCGATGAACAGGATCGCACCCGGATAGGCCTCGATCTCCTTCACCACCTGCTTCAGCCGCTCCTCGAAATCGCCGCGATATCGCGTGCCGGCGAGCAGCGTGCCCATGTCGAGCGCGAACACCGTGGCGCCGCGCAGCACTTCCGGCACATCACCCTCGATGATGCGACGGGCAAGGCCTTCGGCGATCGCCGTCTTGCCAACGCCGGGATCGCCGACGAAGAGCGGGTTGTTCTTCTGGCGGCGGCACAGCACCTGGATGGTGCGCGTGATCTCCATGTCGCGCCCGATCAAGGGATCGATCTTGCCGTCGCGGGCTTTCTTGTTGAGATTGACGCAATAGGCATCGATCGCGTCCTGTTTCTTCTTGGACGGATCCTCGCCATTGTTGCTGGACGACTTGGCGCTTTCGCTCTCGCTCTCGTCCGCGCCGCGCGGGGGCTTGGCTTCCGAGAGGCCCGGGCGCTTGGCGATGCCGTGCGAGATGTAGTTCACGGCGTCATAGCGCGTCATGTCCTGTTCCTGCAGGAAATAGGCGGCATGGCTCTCGCGCTCGGCGAAGATGGCCACCAGCACATTCGCACCGGTGACTTCCTCACGGCCGGAGGATTGAACGTGAATGACGGCGCGCTGGATCACGCGCTGGAATCCGGCCGTCGGCTTGGCGTCGTCACGCCCATCCGAAACCAGGTTCTCGAGTTCGGTGTCTATATATTCGACGAGGTTGCGCCGGAGAATGTCGAGATCGACATTGCAGGCGCGCATCACCGCGGCCGCGTCCTGATCCTCGATCAGGGAAAGCAGCAGATGTTCCAGGGTCGCGTACTCGTGGTGGCGTTGATTGGCAGCCGCCAGGGCGCGATGGAGGGACTGTTCGAGGTGTCTTGAAAAGGATGGCACGATCAGTTCCTCACTTTTCTTCCATAACGCATTGCAGCGGATGCTGGTGCTTACGTGCAAAATCCATAACTTGTGTCACTTTGGTCTCAGCGACCTCATAGGTGTAGACGCCGCACTCTCCCACACCATTGTGGTGAACATGCAGCATGATGTGCGTGGCGCCGTCCCTGTCCTTGTTGAAGAAACGCTCCAGCACCTCGATGACGAATTCCATCGGCGTGTAGTCGTCGTTCAGGAGCAGAACGCGGTAGAGTTTGGGGCGTTTGGTAACGGGCTTGGTTTTGGTAATGACGGCAGCGCCTGTTCCGTCGCCGCCCCCTGGGGCCCGCGGCTCGCGCGCCATGCCGATCAGGACGCCCTCGTCCCGCGCGGCCATTTTCTCAGAATTAGAAATTGGTGAATCTTCCATTTCGACAACCGCAGTCTCTGCAGCCTAACACGATATGCGCGGGGGAAAAGAGCTTCCATTGCCTCAATTTAGGATCACCCCCTGTATTTCGCTAGTGCAACAAGCCGCAATTATAGGCTCCCAGATCTGAACACGTCGTGAAACCCATTGGTTCGAGGGCCCCTAGGCTTTCAGGCCATAGTGCGGCTAAAATGCCGCAGGAAGGACAATCTTCGAGCATGATCGCATCCGGCACTTAACCGATCCGTAACCGCGTCCTTCTAGGTTTGTTGACTGTGTCGTTCCTGCACGGCACGGCGTGATCAGCCCGGTGTCCTGCGACAAAGGGATAAGCCCCGAGACGAAGGGCGAGCATGGCCGCCGGCCAAGCGGGTACAGGTAAGTGGACGGCGTCTTTCGCGCCGGTGAGTATTGGGGACTTTGCATGCTATCGCGATGGATCGGGGGCGGATTTGCCCGGACCACCACAATGGTTGCAGCCGGCATTGTAGCATTCACGGCCACAATGACCTTTCATCCTGGAGATGCGGACGCCAGGCGCCGCGTTCATCATGCAACGACCCAGAGCAAGTCTGTAAAGCACCTGCGCGGCAAGCGGGTGCGCGCAGCGGCACAGTCAACGGGCGGACTGCCGGCGGACATGATGAGCAATCCGCGCTACGCGGCGATCGTGGTCGATGTCAAGACGGGGCGCACTCTCTATGAGGCGGCGCCTGAAGCTCTGCGCCATCCCGCCTCCATCACCAAGGTGATGACGCTCTATCTGTTGTTCGAACAGCTCCAGGCCGGCCGCATCACCATGGCGACCCCCCTGCCCGTTTCGGCCCATGCCGCGTCCCAGTCGCCCACCAAGCTCGGCCTGCGCGCGGGGCAAACCATCCGCGTCGACGACGCCATCAAGGGTATCGTCACCCGATCGGCCAATGACGCGGCTGTGGTCGTCGCCGAAGCGCTGGGTGGCAGCGAGGCCAATTTTGCGCAGATCATGACTCGCAAGGCCCGGGCGCTTGGCATGGTCCGGACGCAGTATGTCAACGCTTCGGGCCTGCCCGATGACCGGCAGATCACCACCGCCCACGACATCGCCATCCTCGGCATGGCGATCCAGAAGCGGTTTCCGGCCTATTATCGCTTCTTCGCCACCAAGAGCTTCGTCTTCCGTGGCCGCGAGATCGGCAGCCACAACCATCTCCTGGGCTCGGTGGATGGTGTCGACGGCATCAAGACCGGCTACACCACCGCCAGCGGCTTCAACATCCTGACCAATGTCCGCCGCGACAACCGCCAGCTCATTGCCGTGGTGATGGGGGGGCGCAGCGCCGCCTCGCGTGACGTCGTGGTCCGCCGCCTCATCGACACCTACATGCCTTCCGCCTATGCCGGCGCAGCCGACCGTTCGGTGCCCCAGGCTGAGGTCGCCCAGACCGATGACGAGGATGCCGGCGCCTCTTCCGTTGCGATGGCGCCGCAGCGCCTGCCGACTGTGCGTCCGGCCGTCGTAGCCGAAGCGCCGAAATCACGCCTCGCCGCTCCCGTCGCCGCTCCCCTGCCGCCGCAGCCGGTTGATGACGATCAGGCCGACGCCGAGGCGGCTCCCGCGCAACAGTCCCGCCCGCAAGTCGTGCCGGCCAGGCCTGCGATTGCCGCTACCGCACCGAGCGGCCCGACGATGCGCTGGGTGCAGGGCCCGCAGCCCGTCACCACCGCTCCGGCTACCCCGCCGGTGCGCGCCGGCCGCGCCGATGAGGTCAGCCCCGACACCACCGCCACCGTGCAGACGGTCCGCACCGTCGCCTACAAGCCCGATGACCTCGCCTCCCCGCAGCGCAGCGGCTGGATCATCCAGATCGGCGCCACCGACAACGAGGGCGCCGCCCGCCAGCTCCTCTCCAGCGCCAGGGCAGCAGGCAGCCAGGCCCTCGCCTCCGCCCGCCCCTTCACCGAGACTGTGAACCGCAATGGCGCCACGCTCTATCGCGCCCGCTTCGGAGGCTTCGCCGACCAGCGCCAGGCCCAGACCGCCTGCTCGACCCTCAAGGCTGCATCCTTCAGCTGCGTGGCTGTGAAACTCTGATCCTTCGAACGGATCGTATGGAATTTGACGCGGTTGCCTCGGCGGCCGCGTTTTTTTTTCATTGGGTGAGGCGTCTGTTTTCCGCCAACCGCAACGAGACCATGGGAGCCCATTGCGGGCCTAAGCAATCAGTTTGCCAACGAGTGTCTGAGCTGGAAGGCAGAACCGGCGTCCGACCGGAGGTTTCCGCCTGTTGGCACAAGCTGGGCACGCTGGCCAGACACTGAACGTTCGTCCTGCCAGCGAGCTATTACGCCCTCAGCCGCACAATGATTTCGAGAAGCATCCAATCCCGCCGCTGAAGGCACTTGAATATAAGAGCATATGCTTCCATATCAATTGATAAGAGCATATGCTTTCATTTGATCGAAGGAGCCAAACCATGAACGAGGCGAGCATCCTGGTCAGCGGTGGGACCGGTCGTACCGGAGGGGCTGCAATCGACGAACTGCTCAAGATGGGCAGGCGCGTACGGGCCTATGTGCGTTCGGAGGATGAGAGGGCTGCCGCATTGAGGCAGCGCGGCGTCGAGATCGCCATCGGCGATTTCACCAACATCGATGCCATTCGTGCGGCCATGGAGGGTGTTCGCTCGGCCTATTTTCTTCATCCGATCGCACCGGGGATTATCGGCGCCGCCGCCTATTTCGCACAGGCCGCGAAGGAGGCTGGCGTTTCGGCGATCGTTAACATGTCGCAGATTTCGGCACGCCGGGAGTCGGCGAGCCATGCCGCACAGGATCACTGGATCTCCGAGCGAGTTTTTGACTGGTCAGGCGTCGCTACCACGCATCTCCGCCCGACTTTTTTTGCAGACTGGCTCGTCTATCCGCATTTCGCGAGAGAGATCTGGGCCAAGAAGAAGATCGAATTTCCTTTCGAGAATGGCCGCCACGCGCCCATCGCGAGCGGCGACCAGGGGCGAGTCATCGCTCATATCCTCGCCAATCCGCAAGCTCATGCAGGCAAGACTTACACGCTCCACGGGCCGGTCGAAATGAATCATACGCAGATCGCTGCAGTGATGAGCGATGTCCTGAATACGAAGATCGAGTATGCGCCGATCTCAATTGAGGCATTCCAAAGCAAGATGGAGACTCTCTACAAATTCCCGCCCTTCCTCACGCAGCATTTGGTCGAGGTTGCCCAGAACTACCGCAACGGCATCTTCTCGGGCACGAACGACGTCGTCGAAAAGGTCACCGGGAAGCCTGCACTCTCCGTCGAACAGTTCATTGCTCTCAATCGAGCCGTATTTGCCTGAGCGCCGTCCCTGACCATGGGGAGAATTGAAGATTTCGCACATCGAGGATCGTCATTCGTTCCTGAATGACCTGGCTGTTGACGCCGAACTGACCAGTTCGGTGCTGCGTGAACCTGCCGTCGGGCGCAATGCGATCGGGCTGGTCGTCAATACATATCGCGCCGCCGCCAGGTCCTTGAGCGTGGCGGATGGCGGGTGGCACCTTCGCGTGGCTTTCGTCGCAGAGTACCTTGAGCCCTTCATATGACTCATGTTCTCGAGGCTCCGGCGGACGACTCGAATGAAGAGGGCAAGGAAATGTTGACGGTCAAAAAGCCTGTTGGAATCGATCAATGCAACTGCTTCACCCTCCGCAAGGCCAGCCGACGGATCACCCGCTTCTATGATGATCATCTTCAGTCGGCGGGCCTGAAGATCACGCAATTTCTGACGATCGCGGCCCTGAACGAGTTGGGTAGCACCACGATCAACCTTCTCGCCGAACGTCTCGATGTCGAACGAACGGCCATGGGCAAGATGGTCGGCTTTCTCGAGCGCGATGGCGTCGTCACCATCAAGCCCTCCCCGGTCGATGCTCGAAGCCGCGTTGTCGAACTGACCCCTCAGGGGCAAGGCCTCTTCGACGAAGCCTTGCCGCTATGGTTGGGAGCGCAGCGGGACTTCGAGCAGTTGAATGGTGCAGCGCGCGTCGCTTCACTTCGGCATGAACTTGCCGAAATAAAAGTTGGCGAGGCCGGCACGGCGACGTCCGACGAGTGATCTGCCAACCTCTTTTGTCATCGAACCAATCCGCCATCTTTGTATGGGAGACCCAATATGAAAGTATTCGCAATCGCCTCGATCCCCGCCGGCGTCACCACTCCGGACGTACGGAAGCATTTGCCGAGCGAAGTGCCGGCTACGCTCAAGCTTTACCTCGATGGCAAGATCGAGCAGTTCTGGTTTCGCGAAAACGCCGGCCCAATCTTCCTTCTGAACGTTTCATCTGTCGACGAAGCCAAAAGCATCTTGAACACGCTGCCTCTGGTTGAAGAAAAGCTCATGTCCTACGAGTATCTCCCCGTCACGCCGCTCAGCCCGCTGGGCTTGCTCATTCAGGACAAGTGAGCGCCTGGCGACAATGGTGTCGCCAAAGGTCCGGTCAGAGGCGAAATGCCGATTGCCAGGTTCGTGTCGTCTGAATTGCCTTGGCGGACTTTTGCTTCGTCGCAGGCGTTGCTAGGATTTGCTCCATGGCGGAATGTGGGAGCGTTCGTTCTCGGGCCGGTAATGTCAGGCATCAAAGCCCAGTTAGCCGGCGAGGCGGACACGTCGAAGCTCCGGCTGCTTGAGGTGCTTCCTCAGATGTTCTCGGGTGTGTAGATATCAAAACCAATGACGCGCTTTCCTGGAGGCGCTTCGGTACGCAGATCGTGGAGCATCTGGGCGACGGCGTCGGCCGCCATCCTGGCAATCGGGTGCGCCAGTACCAGCGCAAGATCGTGGTCGATCAGTCCCATCCTCGTGTGGATCGTCATTTCATAGCCGACTGCCACGATCGAAGGTCCTCGACCGGACGCCTTGAGCGCCTGAAGTACTCCGACCATGCCCCCTCCGGAGATATAGAGACCCACCATGTCGGGCTCGCGCTGAAGCAGCTGTTCCGTAACTTCGCGGGCGACCAATTTGTCCTCGAAGGTCTGAACGGGCTCAAGCAGGGTGAACTGAGGCGCGTATTCGCGAAAGTAGGACCGAAAGCCGGATTCGTTCAGTTCCTGACAGCGATATCGATGATTCCCGACCAGGATCCCGACCCGCCCAGGTTTCTTGCTCAATCCCGCCATTGCCCAGGCTGCTGTGCGGCCTACCCTCCAATTGTCCAGTCCAATATACCCGACCCCGCAAGGTGCGGTCAGCTCCGAAATCAGCCCGTAAGTGGGCACGCCGCTGCCTGCAAGAGTCTCGATGGCGTGGGTAACGCGCGGATGCTCGGCCGAGACGACAGCAAGCGCCTGCACCTGCCCACCAAGCTGCAGCATCCGGTTCGAAACGGCCTCGGGCGAAAGATCGTCCATATGTTCGACCACAACCTCGACCGGCTCGGAGTTTTCCGATCCGGCGAGGCGCAACGCCTCCGCGATCATCTGGTAGAAGGTTCGATGCGATTGCTGAAGTATGAACCCCAGACGGATCGTTGGCTTGTCAGTCCTTAGCCGTTCCCGCAGTGTTGGCAGAGCGTAGAACCGGAGCTCCTCGGCAGCAGCCAGCACGCGCGAGGCCGTGGCCGACCGAACATTCGCTCGACCGTTCAGGATGCGGTCGATCGTGGAGACGCTGACGCCTGCCTGCTCGGCGAGGTCTGCAATTGTGGCGCGGCCTACCATCAAAACCTCCCTGAAAGATTCTTTCATTTCTGCGCTGCAGCGAAATGATAGAAAAGAAGGGAAATGCAGCATTCCTCCGAAACATATATTCTGTTTTCCTTCATAAATGATATAAAAATTCTGCGCGGAAAGTTGAAAAAATCTCGTGCAGAAGGCGGAGCCAGTCTCCGAGGCAGGGGGAAGCGCCATGGACGATCTCAAGTATGGGATTCGCGATAAGCGCGGCAACTGGGCGCCCAGCGAGCCTCTGGAGGTCGCTCCCTTCTGGAGCGGCAAATTCAACCAGATCGGCCAATGGCTCGTGGCCTATGTGTGGCCGCACAACACGATCTTCATGCTCGTCACGCTGGCCTACTGGTACTTCATTTTGCCGGACTGGACCAAAATGAAGGAACTGACCTGGGACTGGAGTCTGTGGCTCTATGCGGTGAACGCGGCCGGCATCTTCGTGATGTATGGCTCCGTCGAGTTCTTCTACTATTTCAAGCGCATCCAGGGCACGCGGTTCAAGTATAACCCCAACTTCCCCTCCGATAAGCCCTCGGACGTGTTCTGGTTCAAGAGCCAGAACATCGACAATTTCCTGCGCAGCTTCCTGATTTCGATTCCGATCTGGACGCTTATCGAAGTCTTCACGCTATGGTGCTTCGCCAATGGCTACGCGCATTGGGTTGACCCGAAAGACCACTGGCTGTGGCTTGCCGTTCTGATCTTCCTCGTTCCGGCGATCCATGAGGTCCACTTCTACTGCGGGCACTGGCTGATTCATCAAGGCCCACTCTACAAATGGATCCACTCCATCCATCACAACTCGATCAACCCGAGCCCGTGGTCATCAATGTCGATGCACCCGGTGGAGGCGGCCATCTTCTTCTCGGAGATGTTGTGGCACCTCCTGCTTCCGTCGGCCCCTTTCGTCGCGATGTTCCAACTGACCAGCACCGCTTACGGCGCGATCGTCGGGCACATCGGCTTCGACAAGCTCGAACTGACCGATGAGCGTGCCATGAACAGCCACGCCTACACCCACTACATGCACCATAAGTATTTCGAGGTGAACTACGGTGCCGATGGCGTGGTCCCGCTCGATAAGTGGTTCGGCACCTGGCACGACGGCACCAAGCAAGCCGACGAGCGAATGAAGGAGCGGTTCCGCAGGAAGAAAGAGCGGCTGAACCGGCGGAAGGCTTCTTCAACCCCAGCAGAATGACCCAAACAAGCAGGTGCGTATCGCCAGGCGCGCTGCATCAAAAAACAGGCTTTCGATGCCCGCCGCAGAGCGGCCATCTCAACCAGAGAGGAAACCTGACATGAAATTGAGCAAGATTCTTGCGACCGCGGCCGCATTGGCCTTCACGTCGCACGCGGCTTTGGCGGCCAATATTTTCGTGATCGGCGGCAAGCCCGACGATCCGTTCTGGTCGATCGTGAAGCGCGGCGCCGAGGATGCCGGCAAGGTTGTCGAGGCCCAGGGGGGCAAGGTTACCTGGCTCGGACCCCAGAACTACGACAATCTCGGTGTCGACGCTGCCGAACTGATCCGCCAGGCAATCGACCAGCACGCCGATGCCATCGTCGGTCCGGACTGGGTGCCGGAAGCAATGGACCCGGCGTTCAAGGCCGTTGTCGCCGCCAACATTCCTCTGGTGGTATATAACGCAGGTGGCCTTGGCGCAGCCGATCGTCTGGGCGCGATGAACTATGTCGGCTCCGATGACTACAAGGGCGGCGTCGCCGCCGGCGAATACCTCGCCAAGGCCGGATACAAGAACGGCGTCTGCATCAATACGCTGCCCGGCGCCGCCAATATCGAGGCGTTCTGCAAGGGTTTCGCGGACGGCGAAACCAAGGGCGGCGGTAAATCTGACGCGCTGCCGCTGCCAGCGACCTCCTTCGGTTCAGCCACGGCCGTCGCGCAAGCCGTCAAGGCTTATTTGCTGCAGCATCCTGATATCGACGCCGTCTTTACCATCGGCAATGTCGACGCGAACTCGGCGATGAACGGCATCACCCAGTCGGGCAAGGCGGGCAAGGTTCACCTCTGCGGCATGAACTTCGACGAGACGGTCCTGAACAACATCAAGGACGGCAAGCAGGACTGCGCTATCGACCAGCAGGGCTACTTGCAGGGCTATCTGGCCGTTTCGATCCTGAACACCCATGCAAACTACGGCATGTCGGTCCCGACCCGCGAGATCCTGACGGGCCCAGGTGTCGTCGACAAGTCGAATGTCGAGGCGACGCTGGCCGGTGTGAAGGCGGGTACGCGCTGAGGCAGCCCAGAAGCTGCCTGAATCGCAAGCAGGAACTGGCAGCTTCGTTCCCACCACTGCAGACCTGCTCCTGGCGACGGCCCACGGCCGTTGCGAACCCTGGGGACATCCATGGTCACGCATTCCACGGCGACATCAGACACAGCCAGCACCGCTTCGAGCAGTCGCGGTGCTGCGTTCGGCCGGCTGGCCCGGCGCCCCGAGACCGGCTCGTTTCTTGGAATGGTCGCGGTTTTTGCCTTCTTCGCAGCGGCCGGGGGGCAGCAGTTCGTGAGCGCCGCGGGGTTTTCGAGCTGGCTGAATATTGCCTCCGAAGTCGGCATCATTGCACTGCCCGTCGGGCTTTTGATGATCGCGGGAGAACTCGATATCTCGGTGGGTGCGGTAATCCCGGCCTCGTCACTGGCGGTTGCCATCGTCTCCGGTTATTACCACTACCCGGATCTGGTCGGGATCGTGGCGGGGCTGGGTGTCGGTCTCGTGGTCGGATTTGTGAACGGCTATCTCGTCACCCGAACGTCGATCCCCTCCCTTATCATCACCATCGGCACGATGTTCGGGGTCATGGGGCTGACGCTGGGCCTTACGGTGATGATCGCCGGCAGCACCGGCGTAACTCTTGTGCCGGGCCCCGTGGCGAAGGCGATCCTGGGCCAGTATGTCGGCGGCATGTTCCAGGTCACCATCTTATGGTGGGGTCTGTTCTGCGCCGTCCTTTACTACCTGCTGCACGTCTCTCCGATCGGCAACTGGATTTTCGCCCTCGGCGGCGATCGTGTCAGCGCACGCAATGCCGGCATCCCGACCTCCGGGCTGACCATGGGCCTGTATATGCTGAGTGGATTCGCGTCCGCCTTCGTGGGTGTTAGCGAGGTTCTGGTCTACCAAAGCGCGCAAGTCCTCGCGGGCCAGTCATTCATCTTCAACTCGATCATGTGCGTGGTGATCGGCGGCGTGCTCCTGACGGGCGGTTTCGGGTCCATCGTCGGCATAGTTTTTGGCACGATAACCTTCGCCGTCGTGAACCAAGGCATCTACTTCACGAGCATTACTCCCGATGCGGGAAGCATCATCATAGGCGCATTGCTGCTACTCGCCGTTCTGACAAACGATACCTTCCGGCAGATGGCGCTCCGCTATTCGTCGAGCGCGTCCCGGAAGAGCAAGCAGTGAGGGCGGCACCATGAACCGTTTGTTTGGAACCTTCATGCGCCGTCCCGAAGCCGGATCGATTCTCAGCCTGATCGGGGTCGTTGCCTTCTTCGTGCTCATCGGCGGCGTCAATTTCGGTACCCTTGTGGGCGCGGCGAGCTGGGTGAATTTCGCCGCAAACCTGGGTATCGTGGCGCTCCCGGTCGGTCTCCTGATGATCGCTGGCGAAATCGACATCTCCATCGGCGCCATGATCCCCGCTGGATCGATGACGACTGCAATTCTTTCCGGCTATTATGGGCTGCCCATCCCGGTCGGAATGCTGGGCGCACTCGCCGTCGGTATCCTGGTGGGCCTTGTGAATGGCCTTCTGACCGTGCGCACCAGCGTGCCGTCCCTGATCATCACGCTGGGCACGCTCGTCGCCATGCAGGGCATCGTGCTGAGCGCGTCGGTGCTGTTGACCGGCAATGCCAGCGTTGCGTTGACAGCACCGGACTGGGCGAAGTTCCTGTTCGGCCATCTGATGGGTGAAAGCCACCAGGTCATTATTCTCTGGTGGATCGGGCTGGCGATCGTCTTTGCATTCGTCGTGCACAAATCGCGCTACGGAAACTGGATCTTCGCCATGGGGGGCGACAAGGAAAGTGCCCGAAACGCAGGGATTCCCACAGCAAGGCTAACGATTACTCTCTTCCTACTCTCGGCTACTTGCGCCGCCTTCGTCGGAATGTGCCAGGCGATCCTGTTCAACTCGGCGCAGGTCTCGGGTGGCATGAGCTTTATCTTCAACGTCATTGTCAGCGTCGTTGTTGGAGGGGTGTTGTTGACCGGTGGTTTCGGATCCGTCCTCGGCATCTTCTTCGGCACGCTGACGTTCGCGGTCGTGAGCCAAGGCATCTACTTCACCCACATCGACCGGAATTGGTCGAACCTGATCATTGGCGCGACGCTTCTGATCGCCGTCGCCATGAACGAGTCTTTCCGACGGCTGGCGCTCGGCTATTCCGGTCCGAAGAAGACACAGTGAGGGTCCGAATATGACTGGCAAGATACCTATTCTGGAACTCCAAGACGTCGATAAATCCTTCGGGCCCATCGACGTGCTACACAAGATCTCCCTGAGAGTGCATGAGGGCGAAGTACTCTGCCTTCTGGGCGACAACGGCGCCGGCAAGTCCACCTTGATCAAGACGCTGGCGGGCGTGCACCGGCCCACAGGCGGCAAGATCCTGATGGACGGCGAGGAGATCCAGTTCAAGGGTCCGAAGGAAGCCGCAGCGCGGGGCATTGCTACCGTGCACCAGTTCGGGGGCACCTTTCCCCTGATGAGCATCGGGCGCAGCTTCTTTGTCGGCGTCGAGCCGACGAAGGGCTGGGGTCCGTTCAAGGCCTTCGACCGCAGGCGCGCCAACGATATCGCCGTCAAGGCCGTGCAGGGCTTCGGAATCACCCGGATCGACGACGGTGACCGGCTGGTCGGAGGACTCTCGGGCGGCGAGCGGCAGGCGCTGGCCATCGCGCGTGCGGTCTACTTCGGTGCCCGGGTACTGATCCTTGACGAACCGACCGCCGCGCTCGGCGTCAAGCAGGCGGCCCATGTGCTCCGAATCGTGAATGAAGCCAAACGCAGAGGCCTGGCGGTGATTTTCATTACCCACCAGGTGATGCATGCCATGACCGTAGGGGACCACTTCGCAGTGCTCATCCGTGGCGCCATCGCGGCCGATTTTCGCAAGGGTGAAAGAACTCGCGAGGAAATCACCGACCTCATGGCGGGTGGGGAAACCATGGCCGACCTCGAGGCCTCGATTGAAGGTTACATGGAAAGCCACGCGGGCAATCCGCCACCCGTCTCATGAAGGGAATCTCTCAAGGGCGAGACCTTTCGATCACCTTATTCGGCCCCGTCACGCGATCCTCCCGTGCGACGGGCACTCCGACGGTCTGGGCCGGAATTTCGTCCGGCCCAGACCGCCTTCAGAACACCGCAGAGGGTGTGCCCAGAACGCTGGACCGGGTCGGGGCGTCCTGCTGGAAAAGCATCAAACAGGATGAAAATGACAATTCGTATCGCCGTAATTGGCGCAGGGCTCATGGGAGCGGATCACGCGAAAATCGTGGCGGAGGATCTGTCCGGGGCTGCCCTCCAGGTCGTATGTGACATGGACGGCACGCGGGCCCGCACGGTTGCCGACGCCTACGGCGCGGCTGACACGGGAACCGACCCCGAGGGAACCATCGCCCGCACTGACGTGGATGCAGTGATCGTGGCCAGCCCGGACTTCACACATGCCCCCCTGTCCATGGTTTGCATCAAGACTGGCAAGAAGATGCTGTGCGAAAAGCCGCTGTCGCAATCTTCGGCCGATTGCCTCCGGGTGATGGAGGCCGAGCAGGCAGCCGGCAAGAAGTTCATCCAGTTGGGCTTCATGCGCCGCTACGACCAGTCCTACATCGAGATCAAGCGGGCGCTGCTGCAGGGCAAGCTCGGTCGAGCACTGATGATGCACAACTTTCACCGCAACGTGGCGACCCCCGCAGCCGATTTCACGGGCGCCATGGCCATCACCAATTCGGCGCCACACGAATTCGATGTGGCGCGGCATGTCCTCGGCACCGAATACGCCACGATCACTGCTTGGCAGCCGAAGCGTTCAGACGCGCTGGTCGCCCCGGTCTTCATGGTTTTGGAGACCGTTGACGGGCAGATCGTGAACATCGAGATCAACAACAATGCGGCCTATGGCTACGACGTCCGCGCCGAGCTTGTCGGCGAGAACGCGGCCATCGCTACAAATCATGTGGCCTATACGCGTCTCGACCACAGCCGAAGCCAGGCCGCGGGCTATGACGTCGACTGGCGCAGCCGCTACGCGGAGGCCTACCGCCGCCAGAACCGGGCCTTCCTTCGTTTTGTCGAGACCGGCACCTTCCCACAGGTCGCTTCAAGCAGCTGGGACGGCTACTGCGCGGCAGTGGTGGCCGAGGCTGGGGTCCGCGCATTGAGCGAGGGCCGCAAAATACCCGTCGAAATGATCGCCAGACCGGAGTTCTACGCATGAAACTAGGGTTCGTATCCGACAGCCTGGGTGGGATATCGTTCGAAAAGCTGCTTGACCACGCGGCCCGCTTGGGCGTGTCCGGCGTCGAGGTCAATACCTGCGGCTGGTCCACCGCGCCGCATTTCGACCTGAAAGCGATGCTGGGCAATGGCGCCAAGCAGAACGCGTTCCTTAAGGCCTTTGCTGATCACGGGCTGGAAGTCATCAGCCTTAACGCCAACGGCAACCCCCTTCATCCAACCGACCCGACGCAGGGCGAAGGTCTGAAGGACACTATTCGCGTTGCGGGCGAGATGGGCATCCGAACTGTCTGCGCCATGTCCGGCCTGCCCGCTGGCGGTGCCGCTGACACGATGCCCAATTGGGTCGTCTCTTCCTGGCCGCCTGAGACGCAGGCGATCCTGCGCTACCAGTGGGAGGAAAAGCTCCTGCCGTTCTGGTCGAAGATAGCGGCACTGGCCCAGGAGAACGGTGTCGAGCGGATCGCGCTCGAATTGCATGGCAATCAGTGTGTCTACAATGTCCCCTCGCTTCTGAAACTTCGCGATGCCATCGGGCCCGTGATCGGTGCAAACCTCGATCCTTCGCACCTTTTCTGGATGGGAGCCGATCCCCTGATCGCTGCCGAGGCGCTCGGTCCCGCGATCTATCACGTGCATGCCAAGGATACCTTGCTGAACGCGCCCGTGCAGGCCGTGACCAGCCTCCTCGAAAACGGCTCGCTCATGAATATCCCGGCGCGCAGCTGGTCGTACATAACGCTTGGCTTCGGTCATGGCGAGGAATGGTGGCGGCAGTTCTGCTACCGCTTGAAGATGGCGGGCTACGATGGCTGGCTCAGCATCGAGCACGAAGACGTGGTGCTGAATTCTCTCGAAGGGCTGGAGAAATCCGTGGCCCTCCTCAAGTCCGTCATGCCGGCCGCACCCGCCGATTACAAACCCCAAGCCATCTAAAGAAGCCTGCCATGCCCTGGATTGACGCCTGTTCCACAACCGACCTCGACGCCGAAGAAGCGCGCCGCTTCGATCACGGTGGCCGAACCTTTGCGATCTATCGCAATCATCAGGACGAATATTTCTGCACTGACGGGCTTTGTACCCACGAGGCGATTCACCTCGCCGACGGACTCGTGGTCGAAAACACCATCTCGTGCCCCAAACATTCTTCGATCTTCGACTTCTCCACCGGTGAGGTCGACACGCCACCGGCCTGCGAAAACCTTCGCACATACACGACCAAAATCGAAAATGGTCGTGTCTTGATCGAGATCTAAATCCAGGTCGTCATCCTTCGAGGTCCGTTCGCCATGGTCGCCAAGAACACCCGCCCGACAGTTGCCGACATTCGCGCCATGAAAGCGCGCGGCCAGAAGATCTCCATGCTTTACGTCACTACGCCTGAGGAAGCCGCGGCGGCGAATGCCGCCGGCATCGACATGCTGTCGATCGAGGGCCGGTTCTTCTCCTCGGAGATGCGCATAGCCGCCGGGAAATGCTTCGTCCAGGTCGGATTGCCTTTCGGCGCCTGGGGCAGCCTTCAGGGTCGGCCACTCGCGACCGCCGAGGACTACCTTCGCGCCGCCTTTCACTTCAGTCAGTTGGGGGGTGACTGCTTCTACTGCGCCGCCTCCTACGACATTCAGAAGGTGCTCTGCGACAACCACATTCCCATTGTTGCTCACGTCGGGCTGATCCCATCCTACATCACCTGGACCGGTTTTCGCGCGGTTGGAAAGACTGCGGAGGAGGCGCTCCGCGTCTGGCACGATGTCAAGCGACTCGAGGCCATCGGTTGTTTTGGAGCCGAACTCGAAGTGGTGCCGGACCGGGTAGGCGAGCTGATCTCGAAGAATACCTCCCTGATCATGCTCGGAATGGGTGCGGGTCCAGGCGCCGACGCACAATATCTGTTCGCCGAGGATGTGCTTGGCCATACCGACGGCCACAAGCCGCGCCACGCCAAGACCTATCGCAACTTCGCCGCCGAATTCGAACGGCTGCAGCAGGAGCGCATAGCGGCCTTCGGTGAGTTTGTCGCCGACGTGCAGAGCGGAGCCTATCCGGCACCTGGGCATGTCGTGCCGATTGTTGACGAAGAATTCGAAAGTTTCAGGGCCGACCTTGGGTTCGGAAATAGTTGAGGGTCGGGCAGAACGACTTTCGTCGATAGCTTAGGGAGGACGTCTTTGATGGGCGGCAAACACACACCCGACGAGCTTGGGCTTTATCGTCTCTGCACGATTAAGGAAATTGCAGATAAAGCGCAGGTCGGCGTCGCAACTGTCCACCGTGTACTTAAAGCCAAAGCTGTGCGGGCAGACAGTCGAAACGCCGTTAAAATGGCGATAATTGAGTTGAATTCGACAGCGATTCGACGGGCCTCGCTCGAGTTCATCGAAGCCGGCTAGTAGATCTTCCAAACCTTCCCGCCAGCTGAGTTAAGGGTATCCGGCGTCATGCGCCATGCGAATTAAGCCCCTTCATCGAGCCCCAGGAGTCCAGTTACACATTCGCGCAGCTCGCTCGCGATCCATCGCTAGAGCGTTTTACTTTCAGATCGAAACACCAAGAATCGCAAAATGCTTTTGGTACCAATAAGTTAATTTCGTAGTCCCCCCCCGGCGTGAACGCATTTTGCTTTAGTCTCAATTGGTCATGTTGATCGCGCTCAGCCAAATGTCCGAGTAAGCAGGCGGCGAATGCTCCCTCCTTGAGCAAATTGCGTTCACGCCGGGGCGGATCTCCAAAAGAACGCGTTGATATCACAAAATATTGCAGTTCTTGATGATTCGATCTGAAGGTAAAACGCTCCTAGCATAGACGTGAGCTTGGTGGCGGCGGAAGGTCCAGTTATGGCCTACTACTGCTAGACGCTGTCGGTCGTCCAAACAAATCCTAGCGACGGGCATTGTCACTGGAGGACGCCAAACTGGAACGGTGAAAGGAACATCTGTGAGACTGAACCATACGACGTTTTGTCAATTGGCAGTATTGCTAAGTACATGCCTCATAATTTCTGAGGCTTCTTTCGCGGCGGAAATCACTCCCTTGGCGGAAAAGATCAGCCAGCGTCTGTCGTATATGAAGGATGTTGCGGGGTTCAAAGCACAAAACCACCTGCCAATCGAGGACTTGGCTCAAGAAGCTAAAGTACTGGCGAGCGCGAAGGCCGAGGCTGAGAAACTGGGGCTCGACCCTGGCTCAGTGGAGCCACTGATCCGAGCCCAGATAAACGCGGCCAAGGCCATTGAGTATCGCTACGAGGCAGATTGGCTTTCGGAACCTGAGGCGGGTTGGCAGCCGCGCCCGCTCGATGAAGTACGCCAGGAGATTGCCGAACTGAGTAAGGAGATTCTGCAGCAGGTGGCTCAAGATTTGAAAAGCGGACCATTCGGGACGAGCGATAGCACCGACTTTTTCAAGACCATTCGCGAGCATAACCTGAAAGATCCGGACAAACAGCAATTGTTCAATGCATTGTTGGTAGTGCGGATGGCAAAAAAATAGATCCTTCAGCGATGTCACGCCAATGATCTCGACGAAGCTCGTCTCGGACCATCCACGGACGCTCGCGGCCTCAACCGCCCCATTAATCCTTACGTAACCATCTTCTGCGAGCCTGTTCCCATCCGATTCATCCGCGTTGTGTGGAGTTGGGGTCAATGGCCTTCAAGAAGAATGTCCCTGGCTCGGTTGACACGAGCAGCCATCTGCGTCGTGCCCCCCTTGTCGGGATGGATTTTCTTCATGAGCGTGCGGTGCGCCCGGCGAATTTCCTCGGGGCTCGCCCCCGGCTGCACCCCAAGGATCTGGTAAGCTTCCTGCTTGGACATCGCGTCGGTCGTCGTCCCGCGGCGGTACCCCGCGTTCGCATTGTCCTTGAAGTGTTCACGCCATCCGGCAAGCCGGCGGTCCAGATAAGCTTCAAGGATTGAGCGGCCGACGAAATCGGCCGCGATCTGACCGCGCAGCGCCAGCAGTTCCGCGGCCTGCATGCTCGAAAGCCGGCGCCCTGAGAAAGTCCCCCGGATTACCTGCCCGTCCACGGGCTGCCTCGCCGCATCGAGCATAAAGACGAGATCGATCGTGCGCACATAGGCGGTGCGTGCCCTTGTGCCAGGAATCGCACCCTTGCGCATTTGCGGCAGCCAGCCCCGCATGGCGGTGGCCAGAATCAGGAAGGGGATGCCGATGCCCCACTCACCACGGGTGAGCAGAAGGAGTCCCAGGGAAAAGGCGAGGAAGCTGCCGCCATTGCGTATCAGCCTGTCGAGAAACGGCGTCTTCGACAGAGCGCCCGGCTTCAGGAACGGCCAGAGGCAGATCAGGATCACGCATCCAAAAATAAACTGGCCCACGGCGGTCCGATCTGCGAAAGAGCGGTGAAAACAGCAGCCTTGCCGCTTCCTTGCCACTTGGCCCTTCCGCCGTCCGTGGTCAAGAGAGGGGTGCTGGAATGTCGGTATGGAGTGAACGGTGGTGGCCGATGTCATCATAACGCGTACGGTGGCCGAATTGCGCCGGGCCGTGCGGGAATTCCGAAGGGGCGACGAGACCATCGGCGTGGTGCCGACCCTGGGTGCGCTGCATGATGGCCACATCGCCTTGGTGCAGGAGGCCCGAAAGCGGGCTGGCAGAGTGGTCACCACCCTTTTCGTGAACCCCACCCAGTTCGCGGCCACCGAGGACCTCTCCAAATATCCGCGCACCGAGGAAGCCGATCTTGCACGCCTGCGCGAAGCGCGTTGCGACATTCTGTTCGCGCCCGGCGTGGGCGAAGTCTACCCGCAGGGCTTCGCCACCACCGTCACGCTCCAAGGGCCCGCAGTGGCGGGCCTCGAGGACCGTTTTCGGCCCACCCATTTCGCGGGGGTCGCCACCATCGTCGCCAAACTCTTCACCATGAGCGGCGCGGATGTCGCCGTGTTCGGCGAGAAGGATTACCAGCAGCTCTGCGTGGTCCGGCAGATGGCGCGCGATCTCGACCTGCCGATCGAAGTGGTGGGCCATCCCACGGTCCGCGAGGCGGATGGCCTCGCCATGTCGTCGCGCAACCGCTTCCTTTCGCCGGAGGAGCGAACGCTGGCTCCCCTGCTCCACCGCACCATGCGTGGAATCGCCGATGCGGCACTCGCCGGCGCAGACCTTGAGGCCGAGCTGGCGAAAGGCCGGACGGCCCTTGAGGCGGCCGGCTTCAAGCTGGACTATCTGGAGGCCCGCCAGGCCGACAACCTCGCCCCGCTGGGCGGCATCGGGCCGGCGCCAGGCCGGCTACTCGTCGCGGCACGGCTGGGCGCCACGCGCCTGATCGACAACATCGCGCTGGCCCCGGCCAGGAATTAACCAAAATGGCTCCGCGAATCGTGACGAAAGCGTGGCAGAATCGCCACTCTCCCGCTCACCAAAGCGTGAAGAGGGAAAACGGAAAACCATGGTTAATATGGCGTTAACTTGAGGGATAACAATAAGTTAGATCAATTTCCAGAGTATTCCGATCTTGGTTTTTCTGCGGCAGCAGCGTTGTGCGGCCCCTGCCCTTATGCGAAGTTGACCTCGGGAACGGGTAACTGGCTCAATTTCCGGACGTTAACCGGAACAGGGCATAACGGGTCTGAAGATGGCAATGCGCATCCGGATCAACTTCAAGTCAGCACTTGCCGGTGTTGCGCTCTCTTTGGTACCTGTGCTTGGCTCGGTAGCCATGGCGGCCCAGGCCGGCAGCGCGATGCCCGTGTATGCACCGGTGGGCGATGTCACGACCCCGCCTTCCGGTTACCTCCAGTTCTGCCGGGACAACCCATCCGATTGCAAGGCCGGAGCCGAGGAAGCGCGTGACATCGTGCTCTCCCGCCAGGCCTGGAAAGACCTGATTGCCCTCAATGACCAGGTGAACCAATCCGTCAAGCCGATGACGGACCTTGAGAACTACGGCAAGGTCGAATGGTGGGCCTACCCCACCGACGGTTATGGCGATTGCGAGGACTATGTGCTGCTCAAGCGCAAGCTCCTGATCGATGCCGGCTGGCCGCGCTCCGCTCTCCTGATCACCGTCGTCCGCGACAAGAAGGGCGAGGGACATGCGGTGCTGATGGTGAAGACCGACCGCGGCGAGTTCGTGCTCGACAACCAGGAACCGAAGATCCTGTCCTGGCGCGCCACGGGTTATCGCTATGTGAAGCGCCAGTCGCAATCGGACCAGAATGTCTGGGTGTCACTGGGCGACACGCAGACGACCTCTATCGTGTCGTCCAAGGGGGATTGATCTGCTGGACGTCCTCGTCCGCTCTTGGAAACGATGCGCCTGTTCTAAAGGAAGAGGGGACGAGGACGTCCGCGCTCCCAGCGCTAATCCACCCTCTTCAGCCCTTTGGCGAAGCGCTTGGAATTGCTGACATAATGTGCCGCCGATTGGAGCAGCTTCTCGATATCCCCGGGCTCCAGCGTGCGCAATGCGCGCGCGGGCGCACCCACGATGAGCGAATGGGGCGGGAATTCCCTGCCTTCGGTCACCAACGCGTTGGCCCCCACCAGCGAGCCTTCGCCGATCCTCGCGCCATTCAGCACCGTCGCCCCCATGCCGATCAGGCTGCCACTGCCGATCGTGCAGCCATGCAGGATGGCGGAATGGCCGATGGTGCAATCATCGCCCACGGTGAGCGGAAAACCGGGATCGGAATGCAGCACCGCCCCATCCTGAATGTTGCTGCGGGCGCCGACGGTCATCGGCTCGTTGTCGCCGCGCAGGACCGCAGCGAACCAGATATTGGCATCTTCCCCGAGCGTGACCCGCCCGACCACATGGGCGTCAGGCGCGACCCAATAGCGACCCTCCGCCGGCACGGTGGGCGAGACATCGTCGAGCGCGTAAAGGGGCATGCCCACGTCTCCAGGAGGGAGGATCAGTCCTCGAGATCGATGTCGAGGATTGCCATGTGGAAGTCGTAGGAGGTCTCGCCGTCTTCCTTGTCCTCGGAGATCAGGCCGATCGATTCCTCGCCGATATAGACCTCGGCGCTGTCGGTCTTGCGGGCACGCGGCACCACGCGGATGGTGGCATTGCCGAAGGTACGCCGAAGATAGGATTCGACGCGCTGCATGTCTTTCTTGTCCACGTGACTTCCTCGATTGTCTGAGCGGGGCCGGCTTGGCGCCCCGCGATCAGCGCGGTTTGCCACGCCAGACCCCGCTTCGCAAGCCGAAGCAGGCGCCAATCAGCTTTAAAAGGGGGACAGCGCGACGAGCCTACAGGCCGACATCGTGCCAGAAGACATCATCGATGGGCAGTGGCCCGTGCAGAATCTGGTCCATGCTGCGCGAAGGTTCGGCGCAGCCGGCCTCCCCCACCACGCGGGCCGGCACGCCCGCCACGGTAGTGTTGCGCGGTACGGGCTTGAGCACCACGGAACCGGCGGCAACGCGGGCGCACTGGCCGATCTCGATGTTGCCGAGGATCTTGGCGCCCGCCCCGATCATCACGCCGCGCATGATCTTGGGATGGCGGTCGCCCGTCTCCTTGCCGGTGCCGCCGAGCGTAACGTCCTGGAGGATGGAAACGTCGTCGCCAATCTCGGCCGTCTCGCCGACGACGAGGCCCGTGGCATGGTCGAGGAAGATGCCTCGGCCGATCGGCACGTTGGGATTGATGTCGCACTGGAACACGGCCGAGGAGCGGCTCTGCAGATAGAGCGCGAAATCCTTGCGACCGGCCTGCCAGAGCCAATGGGCCAGGCGGTGGGTCTGCAGGGCATGGAAGCCCTTGAAATAAAGGATCGGCTCGATATAGCGGTTGGCGGCTGGATCGCGGTCGATCACGGCGGCGATATCGGCCCGGAAGGCCGCGGCGATGCCGGGATCGGCTTCCAGCGCCTTGCCGAAGGCCTGGGCGATCAGGGTCGCTGGCATGTCGGAATGGTCTAGGCGCGAGGCGATGCGCTGCACGATCGCGCTTTCGAGCGAGTTCAGCTGCAGGATGTTGGCAAAGATGAAGCTGGAGAGCTGAGGCTCGGCATGGGTGACCGTCTCCGCTTCCATGCGGACGCGGCTCCAGATCGGATCCACGACCTCGAGCCCATGAGAGACCAGGCGCTTTGACTGATTCATCTGCCTATCCGCTTCTTAGACGCTTCCTTACGCTGTTTTAGCGCAGGGCACCTGCGAGTGCCAATGCTGATTTAGCAGGGCTCCAAACTCGGGTTAACAAGGCGGAATGACGCCGCCCTCGCTGACCGCCACGCAGTCCTGGCTTAGAGACCCTGTTCCACCAGGAATGCCAGGACGCCCTGCTTGTAGACCTTGTCGCCCACCGCCGGATTGTGATCGCGGTTGGGAATGTCGAGCACGCTGGCATTGGGCATCATGTCCGCCAGCTCTCTGGCAGAACCCGCGATCGGGTCCCGTGTTCCCACCGCGATCAGTGCCGGCTGCAGGATGCGGCCGACCTCGGCGCGGTTGAGTTGGACGCGCGAGCCGCGGATGCAGGCCGCGAGCGCGCGCCGGTCCGCTCCGCTCTTGTCCGCAAAGGCCCGGAACATGCGCCCGATCGGATCCGCCACGTCGTGGAGGGTCGGTGCTTCCATCGCCGGCCCGATGGTCGGCGGCAGGGCGTCGCCATGCACCAGCCGCACGCCGAGGCCGCCGAGGATCACCGCATCAACGCGTTGGGGATGTTCGAGGGCCATGAAGGCGGTGATGCGCGCGCCCATCGAATAGCCCATCACCACCGCCGAGCCGATGCGCAGATGGTCGAGCAGCGCCACCGCATCGCCGGCCATCACGGCGGGATGATAACCAGCAGGGTCATAAAGCTTGCTGGACTGGCCATGGCCGCGATTGTCGAGCGCGATCACCCGCCGGCCCTGTTTCGTCAGGAGATCGACCCAGCCGGTTCCCACCCAGTTCACGTCATGGTTCGAACCGAAGCCGTGGATGAGCAGGATCGGCTCGCCCTCCCCCTCGTCCATATAAGCGATTTCGACACCCTTGTGATCAAAGCGCAGCATCGGCACTGTTTTCCTTTGCCCTCAAACCCATTAGGCCCTATCGCATCGCACGCGGCGCCGCTATGGTCCGCGCACAGCAAATAGCGGACTTGAAACATGGCTGGCCATTCCATCCCCCATTTTCAGAACGATCTCGGCCTGAAGGTCATTCGCGTCGGCTCGAAGGAGTTCATGTGTCAGGGCGCCAGCGCCCCGTTCGACCATCCCCACATCTTCATCGATCTCGGAGGAGATGACGAAGCGGTTTGTTCCTATTGCTCGACGCTCTACAAATATGATCCCAAGCTGCATGAGGGCACCTCGGACCCGGCCGAATGCACGGTGATCGCCGACGCCGCCTGAGGGCGGCAAGATGATTGCAAGATGACGATTGCGACATGACGATTGCGATCGCAGGCGCGGGCATCGGCGGCCTTACGGCTGCGCTTGCGCTCCATCGCCGCGGCTTGGAGGTCGCTGTCTATGAGCGGTCTGCCAAGCTGGAAACGGCCGGCGCTGGCATCCAGCTCACCCCCAATGCCCTCAATGTGCTGTTCGGCCTTGGGCTTCGCCCGTCGCTTGAGCACACCATGGTGCGGCTGGATGCGGTGATCATTCGCCAGGCCAGGAGCGGCAAGCTGATCCAGCGCCTGCCGCTCGAAATCTGCGAGCAGCGCTGGAGAGCGCCCTATGGCGTCATCCATCGTGCCGACTTGCAGGCGGTGCTGCTCAACGCCGTGCGGCAGCAGGGCATTCCCCTTGCTCTCCGCCACGAGGTGGGCGGGGTGGCGCAAGACAAGACGGGCGTCAGCCTCTCTTTCGCTTCCGGCCAGCCCGACGTCGAAGCCCGCCTCCTGATCGGCGCCGATGGCCTGTGGTCATCCGTCCGCAAGAGCGTTATCCCTAGCGAGTTGCCCCGCTTTGCCGGCAAGCGTGCCTGGCGCGCCGTGCTCCCCTTGCACGCTGTGCCGGGTTTCTTCAACGGTAAGGTCACCGGCCTGTGGCTCGGCGAACGCACCCATCTGGTGCACTACCCCGTCTTCGCCGGCGAGGCTCTCAATCTGGTGGCTATCACGCAGGACCGTGACGACAGCCCGGGCTGGTCGAAGCCGCAGCCCTCTCATGGGCTCCTCTCCCATTTCCAGGGCTGGGATCCCCGGGTGCACACGCTGCTCGCCGGCGTTGCCGACTGGCGCACCTGGCCGCTCTACGAAGGCCGGCCCGGCACTTCGATGGCCCATGGACGCATCGCCCTCCTCGGCGACGCCGCCCACCCCATGCTGCCCTTCCTGGCCCAGGGCGGCGGCGCGGCCATCGAGGACGCCGCCGAACTCGCCTGCCAGCTCGCTACGCCCGGCGACGACATAGCCCGCCTGAAAGCCTGGTCCGCCCTGCGCCTGCCCCGTGTGCGCCGCATCCAGGCCGAGGCCCACGCCAATGGCGAGCGCTACCACTGGCGCTGGCCTCTCTCCACCGCCCGCGACCTCGGTCTCGCCACCCTCGGCGGCCGACGCATGCTGGAGCGCTATGACTGGCTCTATGGCTGGAAACCCGCAGAAACGGCTTGAGCCCGCTCGATTCACCCCCTAAGGAGGCGATATCGCGGACGTGGCGAAATGGTAGACGCAGCAGACTTAAAATCTGCTTCGGGAAACCGGGTGCGGGTTCGAGTCCCGCCGTCCGCACCAACGACCTGAACGCAATTCACGACACCCTGGACGGCCCTCAGGCCGAGTTGCGCCGCCGCCGGGCCTCCTTGGACTCGACAATGGATGACTGCAGGGCGAAGAGGCGCAGGAGTGTGAGGGCTGCCTTGTAGGGGCTCCCCTCGCAATCCCGGATGATGGCGTCCAGTGCTTCCCATTCCTCGGGCGTCGGGGGCACCACCTCATTGGAGAACAACACCCTCGGGTCAATTTTCATCGCTCGGCTCCGTTCGCTCTGTCGGTAGACGGTAGCCTCACAGGCCGGGCTTGGCGAGTCTTTTGTTCACGTCTTGTTCTAGTAGTGGGATTGCGCTATAGTAGCGTTGCGGTGAGCTCCGAGGAGACCGTGAGCGATGGTCAGTGTCACCTATTTCGTGGTGGTCCCGTTCGAGCGGAACGAGGATGGCGAGTTCGTCATGGGCAAGGCCCTCGAGGTCCGCAGCGCCGACTCGGCCCGCTTCAAGGTCCGCCTCCTCGCGGACAGCGGAAAGGGCGGCGTAGCGTTCTCTCGGACGGGGGACCTGGACTTGGGCGACTTTCAGGAAGGCGAGGTTCTTGCAGCGCTGGGAGAACTGCCCGAGCGTCTCGAAACCTACCTGTCGCGATGAGGGTGCGCCAAGCATCCCCTCGCGGGGTTCCCAGTTCGTCATCGTCGAGCTGGTCCTTTTGTTCTCATGCCACCACTGATCGCGACAATAGCGCGGTGGTTATCGGGAACAGACGGGTCGATCCTTGGCCCGCCACCAGATTAGCGCAGCCAGACCCGACAGGCCGGCCGCCAGGAGCAATCCCGCTTCCATGCCTCGCGCAAATGGATGAAGTGCGGCCGCGAGAGCGCCGAAGCCGGCGACGCCGAGAGCGGCACCGGTCTGGCGCGCGGCGTTGAGGACGCCGGCGGCGATGCCGGCCCGATCGCCATCCACCGTCGCCATCAGCGCGTCGTGGCGGCGGGCGTGATCAGGCTGGCGGCGAGGCCGATGAGAGGCATCGGCAGCAGCAGGCGCCACAACGGGCTCCCCGGGCCGACTGCCAGCATGCCAAGAAAGCCGCAGGCCGCCATCAGGAAGGCGCCGCTCACCAGTCTCCGCGGCCCTACCAGGGCAGTGGCGCGGCGCGAGAGCAAGCTGCCGACCGAGATCAGGGCCGTCAGGGGGAGGAAGGCGAGGCCCGCTGACAATGGCGGAAAGCCGCGCTGCTCTTGCAGATCGAGGCTGAGCACGAAGATCAGCCCGTAGAAGGTGAGGGCCGAGATCATCGAGACGGCGACCGAGCCGGAGAACATCCCGTTGCGAAAGAAGGCCAGCGGCAGCATGGGCTGGAACTGCCGGCTCTCGATAGCGAGGAAGGCAGCGCCCGCCGCCAGGCTCACGGCAAGCATGGAGAGGGCCAGCGCGGATCGCCAACCGAGGCTCGGGCCCGCAATCAGGAAGGCGGTGAACAGGCCGAGTGCGAGAATGGCGCTCGCTTGGCCGGCGAGATCGAGATGACGGGAGCCGGTAGCGGGCCTGTCCGCATCGACCTGCCCGAGCATGGCCAGCCCGGCGACGCCGATGGGGACATTGACCAGGAAGATGCTGCGCCAGCCGAGAAGATGGATCAGCACGCCCCCGATCAACGGTCCCGCCGCCATGGCGACACCGCCCAACCCCGCCCAGAGGCCGAAGGCGCCGGAGCGTCGTTGCAGATCCTCATAGGCATTGTTGATCAGCGTCAGCGAGCACGGCACGAGCAGGGCTGCTCCGAGCCCTTGCAGCGTGCGGGCAGCGATCAAGGTCGCTAGCGTAGGCGCCAGCCCACACAGGGCCGAGGCGAGGGTGAAGGCGGCCAGGCCGGCTCCGTAGACATTGCGGGCGCCCAGCCGATCTCCGAGCGTGCCGCCGGTCAGCAGCAGGCTAGCGAAGGTCAGCGTATAGGCGCTCACCATCCATTGCAGGCCTGCGATGTCGATGCCGAGCGATGTCGCGATCGGCTTCAGCGCGACATTGACGATAGAGGTATCGAGGATGACGATGACGTAGCTGATGCTGGTCGCGGCCAGGACGCGCCGCTGGCGAACCATCCGATCCATTGGCTCCTCCTTTGCCGGTCCGGCCAGCATGAAGGAAGCGCTTCGGCGATGTTTCGATACGTGGCGAAACATCCGGTCTTCGGCAGGTGTATATCGGCATCAGCAGGGAGAAATCGCCATGCCCGCCAACCCAAACCTCTCCTCGGTTGCCTTCCTGATCGCCGATAGCGCGCGCGCCGCCATGCTGATGGCGCTAGCGGACGGCCGCGCCAAGCCGGCGGGCGAACTGGCCTATGCCGCCGGCGTGACGGCGCAGACCGCGAGCAGCCATCTTGCCAAATTGCTGGCCGGCGGCCTCATCAAGGTCGAGGCGGAGGGCCGCCATCGCTATTATCGCCTTGCCGGTCCGCAGGTCGCGCAGGCGCTGGAGATCCTCGCCTCGATTGCACCGGCTGGGGGTGTGCGGGTGAAGCCCCGCGGCCGCGAGGCGGAGCGGCTGCGCCTTGCGCGCTGCTGCTACGATCATCTGGCAGGACAGGTTGGCGTCGCCGTAACGCAAGGCCTGCAGGCGCATGGCTATCTGCAGGCGGCGCCGGAAAAGCAGTTCGTCGTCACGCCGAAGGGAGTCGCCTGGTTCGGCCGCGCGGGTCTCGACGTCGCCGCGATCATGCCGACACGCCGCGGCCTCGCCCGGCAATGTCTCGACTGGACGGAGCGCCAGCATCACTTCGCCGGGCCACTCGGCGTGCAGTTCCTGCGCCTTCTGTGCGCCAGAGGCTGGATGCGCCGGGGCCAGGAATCGCGCCGGATCGAGGTGACGCCCGCCGGGTGGATCTGGCTCAAGCAGGAATTCGGCATGGATCCACCCTGCCCTATGTGACACGCTGGCCCGAGGTTTCGCAGGCTTCGACTGTGATCGACGGCCCCGAATGACTTCCGTTCGTATTGCGGCGATCGGAATCGGTGGAGGAGAAGCGCTCATGACCCAGCAGGTGCGTGGCACATTCGAGGTCACGATGACGCCGCAGACCGGCGCGGAGGTCCCCGTCGGACGTCTGTCGCTCGCCAAGCGCTTCCACGGCCCGCTCAGCGGCAGCAGCAGCGGCGAGATGCTGGCGGTGCATGGCGGGGTCGAGGGCTCGGCCGGCTATGTCGCCATGGAGAAGGTGACGGGCTCGCTCGAAGGGCGAGAAGGCTCCTTCGCCCTGCAGCATAGCGGCAGCATGGATCGCGGCCTGCCTTCCCTCGTCATCACGGTCGTGCCGGACTCCGGCACAGATGCTCTTGCCGGCCTCAACGGCAGCCTGGCCATCGAGATTACCGACGGCCAGCACTTCTATATATTCGACTATAGCCTTCCGGAAAGCTGACAGACTTGGAGGGCGGCGGACACGACGGCATGAACGACTGCAGAATCGCCTTCCGGCTCGGACCCATCAATTTCATTCTGCGCTATCCGGAAGCGCTGGACCGGGAGATCTGGCCCTATTTCTCGCATTTGCCCGCAGCTCCGGAGGGCGAGCCTGCCACGACCTTGCACCTGCGTTCGGCCGCGGAGAGCTGCTTCGACCTCTGCAATGATGACAGGCTGGTCTGGCGCGGGCTGACCTGGCCCGATGCATTCCACCCGATCCTCGACGAGATCGGCCGCGTCCTCGCGGCGATGTCGGCCCAGCCCTTGCTGCGAGCCGCTGCCGTGCGAGGCGATGGCAAGGCCGTGCTGATCGCCGGCCCGCCGGGCTCCGGCAAGACCGGGCTCGCCGCCTGGCTGGTCGGGCAAGGCTTCGAGTTCCTGGCCGACGATCTGGTTGCCGTTGCGGGTGGCAGGGGCAAGCTCGAACCCATCGCCCTTGCATTTTCTCCCCATGCGACAGTCGCCCCGAAGATCCTGTCCTGGCCCGGATTCGCGCACGTCCATGCCACGCTCACCAGCCACGGAGCTATCATCAGGCCCGGGACCGTGGCGCCCGATCGTCCCCAGAAGCCGTCCTGTGGGCTGATCCTCGTACCGCTGCTTCATGAAGGAGCCGCGCCAGCGCTCGAACCCATCCCGGCCGGGCAGCTCCGCTTCTTCCTCGAGCAGGCCGTGCATCCGGACCATTCCCTCTCCAGCGCAGCTTGGGAAAATCTGGCGGACTTTGCCCGCACGGTGCCGGCGGTCTTGCTGCGGTTCGGTAGTTACAAGCAGCTTCCGGGTTTTCTGGATCAATTCGTCCATAACTTCCTTCGGGCGGATCTGGATCCGTCGGGACTCGCGCGCCTGCTGAAGCCACGGTTATCAAGGCCACCGGCGGGAGCTGCCGGCCTGTCCGAGCGGGTGGTGGTCGACGCGGCCTCTGTACAGTTCGCCATGGCCCGTCCCCCTAAGCGCCTCAGCATCGGCATGGCGACCTATGACGACTATGACGGCGTCTATTTCACGTTGCAGGCCCTGCGGCTCTACCACCCGGAGGTGGCCGGCGAGGTCGAGTTCATCGTCGTCGACAACAACCCCGACGGTGCCTGCGGCGAACCCTTGAGGAAGCTGGCGCGCAGCATACCGAATTATCGCTATGTCCCGGTGGCCGACAGCATCGGCACGGCGGTGCGGGATGTGGTCATGCGCGAAGCTGCTGGCGATCTCGTGATGTGCCTGGACTGCCACGTCCTGGTTGTATCGGGCGCCATCGCCCGCCTGCTGCATTACTTCGACGACAATCCCGACAGCATCGACCTCCTCCAGGGCCCCCTCGTCAATGACGACCTCATGACGATTTCAACGCATTGGAAACCGCGTTGGCAGCAGGGGATGCTCGGCGCCTGGGATCTCGACGAGGCCGGCCGTTCACCCGAGGCCCCGCCCTTCGATATCCCAATGCAGGGCCTGGGCCTCTACGCCTGCCGCCGGGCTGCCTGGCCAGGCTACAATGGCCATTTCCGCGGCTTCGGCGGGGAGGAAGGCTACATCCACGAGAAATTCCGCCAGGCCGGCGGGCGCACGCTCTGCCTGCCTTTCCTACGCTGGCTCCACCGCTTCGAGCGGCCGATGGGCGCGCCCTACCCGATCAGCTGGCACGATCGCATCCGCAATTACATGATCGGCTTCGATGAGCTCGGCCTGCCGATGGAGGAGATGCTTGCGCATTTCCGCGCCCATGTCGGCCCGGTGGCCGAGGCGATCATTCGGCAGACGGAGCAGGAGATTGAAAGGATCAGGGCTGGAGCGGGTTAGAAGGTGGAGCGCCTAAGCCGACTTCATCATTGCCAGCGGAGCGAAGCAATCCAGGGGTCGAAGGGCGGCGTCAGTGGCCCCTGGATTGCTTCGCTTCGCTGGCAATGACGGTAAGAGCCACTCCCCGACTTTTCAGTGACATGCGAGAGCCCCCCGCTCACCCTGCCGTGGTGTCCTGGGCAATCGGCGGTTGGAAGGCGAGGCCCATGTCCCAGGGGAAGTAGATCCATGTGTCCTGGCTGACCTCGGTGATGAAGGTGTCGACCAGCGGGCGCCCTAGCGGCTTGGCGTAGACGGTGGCGAAATGCGCCTTCGGCAGGCGCTCGCGCACCACGCGGGCGGTGGAACCGGTGTCGACGAGATCGTCGACCACCAGGATCCCTTCGCCGTCATTGGCCGCAAGCTTGTCGTCGATATCCTTGAGCACCATCAGGCCGCTCTGGGTCTTGTAGTCGTGATAGGAGGCGATGCAGACCGTCTCGATCATGCGGATGCCAAGTTCGCGCGAGATGATCGCCGCCGGCACCAGGCCGCCGCGGGTAATGCAGACGATGGCATTGAACGGGCCGCTGCCGGAAAGGCGCCATGCGAGCGCGCGGGCGTCGCGGTGGAACTGATCCCAGGATACGGGAAATGCCTTGTCTGGCTTGGGCGAGCTCATGGTCCGGTCCTTGTTCGCAGGTCGCTCTTCATAGCGGCGAAATCGGGGGGATCAAGCCCGGTTTTGAGGCATGCCACAAAGGAGGTGCAGGTCGGAACGGTGTGGCGGTCTTCAGATCAGCATCGTGCTGCCGAAGTCCCGGGCATGCCGGTCTGAAGACCCGCACACCAAGGCCCGCCCCTCCTCATGGCACCGCGTTTCCAAGAGCAGGCAAGGATACCTGCGATCCCAGGAAGGACATCAGCGCTTGATGCCGGCCACCATCGCTTCGACTGCTGACTTCGCCGCTGCAACCTTGGCGGCGTCCTTGCCGCGGATCACCAGCTGCGTCTGGAAACCGGCCGGGCCGAAGGAGGGATAGGAGCCGATCGAAACCTCGGGATGGGCTTCCGCAATGGCGGCGAGCGGGGCCGCGATGATGCCCTCGCCGATGCCCGGGCCCGGGGAAACGCTATCTGACAAGGTCACAGCCCCCACCCGCATCTTCTTGATCGCGTTGTCGAGCATGCGCTGCATGATGTTGGGCACGCCGGCCATGACGATGACATTGCCGATCATGAAACCCGGCGCCGCCGAGACCGGATTAAGCACGAGTTCGGCGCCATCGGGAATGCGGGCCATGCGCAGGCGCGCCGGCGTCAGGTGCTCGGCGCCGCCATAATGCCTGGTCATGATCTCGACGGCCTCGGAGCTGACATCAATACCTACGCCAAAGGCCTTGGCAACGGATTCGGCAGTGATGTCGTCATGCGTCGGCCCGATGCCGCCGGTCGACAGCACATAGTCGTAGCGTGAGCGCAGGGCGTTGACGGCCTCGACGATGCGCTCCTCCACATCGGGCACCACCCGCACTTCCTTGACGTCGATACCGGCACCCGTGAGGAATTCGGCGATGTAGCCGATGTTCTTGTCCTTGGTGCGCCCCGACAGGATCTCGTCGCCGACGACAAGGATGGAGGCCGTCACCGCGGCGGACGAAGCAGGCTCACGATTTTCCATTGGGCATTCCTGAAGACTTTAGGCAATCCTGAAGACTTGGGGCGCTGCTGACGACTTGGGTTGGACGCGCCCGCCCCTCATTCGATGACAATACGCGGCGGCTGGCGCCGATCAACTCCCTCGCCCGATAAGCGCGCCCAGACCTGCGCCGCCATCTGCCGATAGATGCCCGCCTCCTGGCTGCCCGGCAGCGTGGCCACCACCGGCTTGCCGGCGTCCGAGCGCTCGCGCACTTCCATCGACAGCGGCAACTCGCCAAGGAAGGGCACGCCGAGCTTCTCAGCCTCGCGCCGTGCCCCGCCATGACCGAAGAGATGGCTCACATGACCGCAATTGGGACAGGTGAAGGTCGACATGTTCTCCACGATGCCGAGCAGAGGTACATTCACCTTCTGGAACATGCCGACGCCGCGGCGGGCATCGATGAGCGCGAGATCCTGTGGCGTCGAGACGATCACCGCCCCGGCCAGTGGCGTGTGCTGGGCCATGGTCAGTTGCGCATCGCCCGTGCCGGGGGGCATGTCGACGACCATGACGTCGAGCTCTCCCCATAACACCTCGCGCAGGAGCTGGGTGAGCGCCGACATCACCATCGGCCCGCGCCAGATCATCGGCGTCTCCTCGTCGACCAGGAAGCCGATCGACATCACCTTGACGCCATAGGCTTCGAGCGGAACGATTTTCTTGTCGGGCGTCTGCTCCGGTTTGGCCGACAGGCCGAAGAGCTTTGGAATGGACGGTCCGAAAATATCGGCGTCGAGCAGCCCGATCCTAAGCCCCTGGGCAGCCAGCGCAATGGCGAGGTTGCAGGCAGTCGTAGACTTGCCGACACCGCCCTTGCCGGAGGCCACAGCGATTACACGATGGATGCCGGGCAAGCCCAGGGGACGCCCCTGCGGCGCATTATGCGCCGCCGTCTGCGCCCGGGGGCCGGGCGCTCCTTGCCGCACTTCTCCTGCCGGCCGCTCGGCGGTGAGGCCGACCAGCACATTGGTCACCCCCGGCAGCCCGCGCACGGCGTTCTCGGCAGCCGCCCGCACCGGCTCCATGGCGCGCGCCTCGGTGGGATCGATGGCGATGGCGAACATCACCTTGGAGCCGTCGATGCGGATCTCTGTCAGGCGGCCGGACGCCGGCAGCGATTGGCCGCTCGCCGGCAGTTTGACGAGTTCGAGGGCACGTTGGACATCGGCGGGCGTCAGTGGCACGAAGGAATCCTCACCAGGAAAGAGGGGCCAAGCCGCGGAATCAGCGTGCGGCCGCCCGTCAGAATTGGGAAGCGCCATAGCACCAATCAACGGCAGCGGGCAGCAGATCCGTAATAATTATGCCTCATAGCAGTGTTAGCGGCGCTCGCTTAGCAGGTGCCCCATACGAGTTCATGTCGTCAGAGGCGCCCTTCCCGCCCGGGAATACCAGGGTTTTAAGGGTGAGATCCCGATCTTCCTTGACGCTAGGTCCATTCGGCAGGACATTCCGCCACAAAATGGGGTATCGGCTGGGCGATCGAATCATGCGGGAGGCGCCGTACGGCCTGCCGCATCCGTGACCACAGGAGTAAGAGATGACCAGTGTCATCAATCTGGACGTCGTCAAGAATGCTGAAATCCATCAGCAACCCTATCGTTATATCGTCGGCGATGCCTTCCTCAAGGAAGACAAGATCCCGAAGTTGCGCGAGGAATTCCCGCCCATCGACAAGCCGGGCTACCTCACAGTGGACGAGGTGATGATCAAGGGCACCTTCAAGCAGTTGATCGAGGATCTCGAAAGCGACGAGATGGCGGACGCCCTGTCGGCCAAGCTCGACCTCAACCTGACGCCGCTGCCGCGCCTGACCACGATCCGCCGCCTGTCGCAGCTTAAGGATGGCCGCATCCATACCGACAGCGAAAGCAAACTCGCCACCTTCCTCGTCTATATGAACGACAGCTGGAATGCGAGTGCCGACGGCCGCCTGCGCGTGCTCAACGGCCCCGAAGATTTCGACGACATGACGGCCGAGATCTCCCCCGTGATGGGCTCTTGCTTCGGCTTCCGCCGCGCCGACAATTCCTGGCACGGCCACAAGCCCTTCGCCGGCGAACGCCGCGTGGTGCAGATCACCTGGCTGAAGGACGCCTCGGAGCTGGAGCGCAAGAAGAAGCGCAACGGCATGGCCCAGTTTTTCAAGGGTATCTTCGGGCGCTGAGAGTGGTGTGCCGACGAGCGAGATCGGCACCTCTTCCTGAAATGCTGCCGCCTTCGTGCCGATCACGAGATCGGCACACCTATGCCACCGCCCGCCGGATCAGCGCCAGCACGAACAGCACCAGGGACAGGACCGGCGCCACGGTTCGCACATGGTTCCAGGCCGTCCACTCCCTCAGATAGCGCGACCAGAGGCTGGCGGCCTCGGCCGTGTCGGCTTGCACGGCGGTGAGCGCGTCGTTGAGCGGCACGTTGAACACCATGGTGACCCCGATGCAGGCCACCAGATAGATCAGGCACCCGGCCAGCACTAGCTTGCCGCTGAGATCGCCCCACCACATCCAGGCACCGGCGAGCAGAGCGAGGCAGAGCGCGCCCGTTCCCATGAAGGCGGTCATGAAGCTGGGATTGATCACCACGACATTGATCGACTGCATGGCACTGATGCCGCTCGGCGCCGGAATGCGCCCCAGGGCCGGCATCACGAAAGAGGAGAAGGCGAAGAACACCCCGGCCACCAGGCCGCAGCCCACCGCCGCGATGAAGGTCAGCACTTCCAGGCTGCGCTCAAGCATGGTTGCCTCCCCAGACGCCCGTGGCGACGACATCGGCGACATAGGTAGCGAACTCACGCGGGGGGCGTCCGAGAGCCCTCTGCACCCCGTCGGCCAGCGGTGTATTGCGGCCATCCAGCACGGTGGTGAAGAGATAGAGGATGAGATCGACATAGGGGGCCGGCACCTGCAGGCGCTGAAGCTCGGCCTTGTAGGCCTCGACCGACACGCTTGCATAGGCGATGGGCCGGCCGGCCGCGGCGGCAATTGCCGCAATGGCCTCGGCAAAGGTCAACGCCCGCGGACCGGTGATCTCGTAGAGCTGGCGGGCATGGCGCGGATCGTTGAAGGCGGCCACGGCGATCTCCGCGATATCCCTGGTGTCGACGAATGGCTCGGGCGCGAGGCCGGCTGGAAGCGCGACCTCCCCTGCCCTGATATTGTCAAGCAGAAAAGCCTCGCTAAAATTCTGGAAGAACCAGCTGCAGCGCAGGATCGTCCAGTCGACCGGCAGATCCCGCAGCACGGCCTCGGCCTCCTCCGCCTCCGCCTCGCCGCGCCCCGAGAGCAGCACGATCTTGGCGATGCCGGCCGCGATCGCCTGGCGGAAGAAAGCGCGTACGGTCTCGACGGCGCCGGGTACGGCAATGTCGGGCTGGTAGGCGACGTATACGGCCGACATATCAGCCAGCGCGGCGCCCCAGCTCTCCGGCCGCTCCCAGTCGAAGGGCGGCTCGGCATGGCGCGAGCCGATGCGGACGTGACGCCCAGCCTTGATCAGTCCCTCCGCGACCAACCGGCCTGTCTTGCCCGTGCCGCCCAGCACCAGAATCGAACCGTTGCCATAAGGATCGTTTGCCATTTCCAGCTCCCTTGGTTAAATATGAAGAATCCTCACATTTCTGTAATGTGATAAACCCTCATATTTACGATGTCAAGCATGGCCCCCGCTCGCACCCCTTCCCCCCGCAAGCCCTCGATTTCCAGCCATGCGCCGGCCGAGACCTCCCTGCCCCGCCGCGCGCCGGTGCAGCAGCGCAGTCGCGAACGCATGGACAGGATCCTCGCCGTTGCCTCGTCGCTGATCGGCAGCAGGGGCAGTGATCAGTTGAAGATGGGGGAAGTCGCCGAACAGGCCGGCATCTCCATCGGCTCGCTCTATCAATATTTTCCCGACAAAAGCGCGATCATCCGCAGCCTCGCCGAGCGCTACAGCCTGGAGAGCCGGCGCTGCATCGAGGAGGCCTTGCTGCCGGTGACCTCGCTCGCCGAGTTGGAAGAGGCCTATGGTTCTCTGATCGACGTCTACTACGCGCTGTTCAAGGCCGAACCGGTAATGCGGGACATCTGGTCGGGCATGCAGGCCGACAAGCAGCTGATGGCGCTGGAACTCGCCGAGAGCCGCCTCTGCGGCATGATGCTGGCACAGGCGATGGCGCGAGCGCATAACGGGAGGGATCCCGCGATCTATGCTGCCAGGGCCTTCATGATCTGGCAGCTCGGAGAGGCCGCGATGCGGCTGGCGATCTCGGTCGACGAGGCGGAAGGTGGCGCCATCGTTTCGGCCTTCCGGCAGATGACGCTCCGTGAGATACTCACGCCCTGATCACGGACGCCTGCGTACAAGCCGCGTGGCAGTCATGCAAAATTCAAAATTCTCTTTCCTGCCCGCATACCCAAATGGCATAAGCGTGGAAAGAGATATCCAGGACCTTTCATGAGCTTTATCGACGCAGAACTGTCCCCCCAACGCAAAAACGGCCAGATCAAGATCCATGGCCCGGAAGCGTTTGCCGGCATGCGCGCCGCAGGCCGGCTCGCGGCGGAGGGGCTGGACCTGATGGCCGACGCTGTCCAGCCGGGCGTGACGACCAACAAACTCGACCGGATGCTGTTCGAGTTCGCAATGGACAACAACGCCTATCCGGCCACGCTCTATTATCGCGGCTATCCGAAGTCGAGCTGCATCTCGCTCAATCACGTTGTCTGCCATGGCATACCGGACGACAAACCGCTGCAGGAAGGCGCCATCCTCAATATCGACTACACGGTGGTGCTGAATGGCTGGCATGGCGATTCCAGCCGCATGTATGCGTCCGGCGAAATTCCGCGGCGGGCCGAGCGCCTGATGGAAGTGACCTATGAGGCGATGATGCGCGGCATCCACGCCATCAAGCCCGGCGCCACCACCGGCGATATCGGCTATGCCATCCAGAGCTTCGCCGAAGCCGAGCGCTGCTCGGTGGTGCGCGACTTCTGCGGCCACGGCCTCGGCCGCCTGTTCCATGACGAGCCGAACATCCTGCATTACGGCCGCCGCGGCGAAGGGGTGGTGCTGAAACCCGGCATGTTCTTCACGGTGGAGCCGATGATCAATCTCGGCCGCCCCGACGTGAAGGTGCTCAATGACGGCTGGACTGCCGTGACGCGTGACCGCTCGCTCTCGGCCCAGTTCGAGCACAGCGTCGGTGTCACCGAGACAGGCGTCGAGATCTTCACGCTCTCGCCCGCCAAATATGACCAGCCGCCCTATGCCAAAGTGGCCTGATTCCGAGTGCCTTGAATGAGGAAGGGGCGTTCGACGTCTCCAGCCCCCCTTCTGGAATTGGGCGAGGCTCCCGTTGCGCGGGCCATCGAGGTGCTCGAGTCCGAGCCGCATTATCACGGCCATCGCGAGAGGCTCCGTGAGCGCTTCGCCGAATCCGGGGGCCGGCTGCCGGATTACGAACTTCTGGAGCTTCTGCTTTTCCGCTCGATCCCGCGCCGCGACGTCAAGCCGCTGGCCAAGGCTCTGATCGCCCGCTTCGGCTCGCTCGCCGAAGTGCTCGGCGCCCCGATCGCGCGGTTGAAGGAGGTGGATGGCGTGAGCGACGGCGTAGCGGGCGATCTCAAGATCATCGAGGCCGCCGGCCATCGCCTTGCCCGGGGCGATGTCGCCAAGCGCCCGGTCTTCTCAACCTCCTCCGCGTTGATCGATTATTGCCGCTCCAGCATGGCCTTCGCCGAGCGCGAGAACTTTCGCATCCTCTTCCTCGACATCAAGAACGGTCTGATCGCTGACGAGGTGCAGCAGACGGGCACCATCAATCATACGCCCGTATACCCGCGCGAGGTGATCAAGCGCGCGCTGGAACTCTCGGCCACTGCCCTCATCCTGGTGCACAACCATCCCACTAACCCTTATTCTGTCACGTTGGATCACGCTCTAGCACATTGAAACATAATGCTTTTTTCTCTTGTCGTAGCACCGGATACCATGGCATAAGGGGTCGGTTTTAAGGGGGATTGATGCCCTTTTTGACCCCAGTCGTCGGCCCCACGAAACCGCTTGGCGACCCCACTCGAAAGCCCATGGGAGAGCCCAGTGCCAAGCCTTACAGATGGAGAAATACGCCGCGCCCTAAAACAGGTGGAGCAGACCGGAAAGCAGCTAAGCCTTGTTGACGGCGAGGGTCACGGAACCGGCCGCCTTGTCCTCGTCATGAAGCCGATGCCGACCCGCGTCACCGCGGATTGGATGGCCCAGCAGTGGCGGGACCAGAAGCGCCTCAAGAAGAAGCTCGGCTCATATCCCTCGATGAGCCTCAGCCAGGCGCGCGAGGTGTTCAAGCGCGACTACGCCAACATGATCCAGAAGGGTCGCAGCATCAAAATTGCGGGCGACACACGCCCCGGCACCGTCGCCGATCTTTTCGAAGCCTATGTGGCGTCACTCAAGGCCGCCGGGAAGCCATCCTGGAAAGAGGCCGAGAAGGGATTGAACAAGATCGCCGATACGCTCGGGCGTAACCGCCCGGCGCGCGACATCGAACCCGACGAAATCCGAGACATTATTCGCCCCATCTACGAGCGCGGTAAGCGCTCCATGGCCGATCACGTCCGCAGCTACATTCGTTCGGCATATAGCTGGGGACTTAAGTCAGAGCACGACTATCGCACGACCTCCGCCCGTCGCTTCCGCCTCGTCTACAATCCGGCAGCAGGCATTCCAACAGAGCCGAAGAATGTGGGGACCCGCTGGTTGGATGAGGACGAATTCGTCCGTCTCTATCGCTGGCTGGAATGCCCTGATGCGCCGGTCCACCCGCCTTACACCCGTGCCGTCAGGATTCTTATGCTGACGGGCCAGCGCGTCGAGGAAATCGCTCGCCTGCATGTTGATCAATGGGACGCGGCCGAGCGCATCATCGACTGGTCAAAAACCAAGAACGGAAAGCCACACGCCATCCCCGTCCCCAGGATCGCGGCCGAACTTATTCAATCGATCAAGCCGAACGAATTTGGCTGGTTTTTCCCATCAGCGACCGATCCGTCCAAGCCCGTAAGCCATGGGACGCTTTATTCGTTCATGTGGCGCCAAAGGGATCGCGAAGTCATTCCCGTCGTGACGAACCGCGATCTCCGGCGAACGTGGAAGACGCTCGCTGGCAAGGCCGGCCTTTCGAAGGAAATCCGAGACCGACTGCAAAATCATACGCTACAAGACGTAAGTTCCAAGAGTTATGACCGCTGGAACTATATGCCCGAAAAGCGGGCAGCTATGGCCCGGTGGGACAAGTTTATACGCGAACTCCTGACGAAGAAGAGGCGTAATGCCCCGCTGAAGGAAGCCGCGTGACCTATCGACTCCTCCTCCCTGCCGGCCTGCTCGCTGCCATCACCATCGCCGCGCCCGCACTCGCGGACCCCTGCAGAGGTCCTTTCCCCACCCAAGCCGGCATCCAGTTCGTGGGTACCGTCCGATACGTGGGGGATGGCGATGGCCTCTGTGTCGGGCGAACGTCCGATCCGAATGAGTGGATCGAGGTTCGGCTCGCCGACTTCAATGCGCCCGAACTGCACAAGCCGGGTGGCGTTTCGGCAAAGTCGGCCCTCGTGCGCATTACCCTTCATCGCGACGTCATCTGCACCACGGAGCGAGGTCGAAGCGGGCGGGTCGTCACATATGACCGCGTTTTAGCCCGATGCCGAATAGGCCCCGACAGCATCGGAGACCTACTCCGGCGGGCGGGAATTGCCGAAGGCGGCAACTGATGAGCCGGAATCGACCATTGACCTTGCATAGCTTGGAAGCTATATGAATTGGGACGTCAGACTGCACGATGCCTTCGAGGCGGAGTTCCAAGCTTTCGAGCGTGAGGTCCAGACCGAATTGCTGGCCCTCGCGAAGCTGCTCGCTGAGTTCGGCCCGCAGCTCAGCCGGCCATATGCCGACACGCTCAAGGGCTCGAAACACGCCAATATGAAGGAGATGCGCTTCTCGGCGGCCGATGGCGAATGGCGTGTTGGCTTCGCGTTCGATCCCGAGCGGAAGGCTATCCTTCTCGTTGCGGGCGACAAGTCGGGCGGCAGCCAGAAGCGCTTCTATAAGCAGCTTATCGCAAAAGCGGATAGGCGGTTTTCCGATCATCTGGAAAACCTGAAATCCTTAAGGAAGGGATGATCCTATGGGACGCAGCCTAGATAAAGTCATAGCTTCTCTGCCCCGCGACCAGCAGGAGCAGATCGAGGCCCGCTACGAAGAGCTCCGGCAGGAGGTGGAGGGCCTTCGTGAGCTGCGCCAGATCGCAGGCAAAGCCCAGGAAGAGGTCGCGAGTGCATTGAACATCAAGCAACCCTCGGTATCCAAGATCGAGAAGCAGGTGGATATGTATCTCTCGACGCTACGCAGTTATGTCGAGGCGATCGGCGGGAAGCTCGAGTTGACGGTGAAGCTTCCAGCGCACCCGGCGCTTCGTCTGCACAGCCTCGGCGATGTCGGCATCGAGAGCAGCACCCCCGTTCGGACCGTAGCGCGCCGACGAAAGCACGCGGGCGCCCGATGACTGGAACTCGAAAACAGCGCGAGAGACAAGATGGCTGAAGCTTAGATCGAGTGGACGGATGCCACTTGGAATCTATCTATCTCTCGTCGCGGGATGCTCAATCTAACCGCCGGCTGCACCCACTGCTGGTAACCAGCGTCGCGGACGGGACCTCAGCGCATATGCGTGAGAATCAGCGTATCTGTCGCACTGACCGCATGACGCTTTCTGCGACGCTGAGGCTCAAGCCAACATCGAGGCACAGCTTGAAGAATTCATCCGGCGCGTCGGAGGTATCGAGGCGATGCCGCCGCGTTAGGTCGCGCGCAAATTTCCCGATCGGAACGACATCGCTTGATGTCACCCATTCTGGATTACCGACCTTTGCTTCGAACTCCGCAATGACGTTGTCAGGAAGCTCAGGACCGAACAGGAAATATCTTAGATACGGAATGAAATGAGGGTGAGTATAGATTTCCGTTCCAGTGCACCCGTTGCGCTCGAATAACCCTTTCCGAGAAGTTTTCACCCTGCCGAAATTATACTTAGGATCGTTCCAGTAGCTTAGCCTTTGTGGCGGCACCACATTGCGCTCGCTCAAGGAACGCAAGAGCGTCAGAATGGGCTCCTTGTTTGCGTTGTAAGCGGCATGGCCTTCGGTGTGATCGCGGTGCGTCACACGAAGATCGATCCTTTGAACAAGCTCGACCTCTCTCTGGTTCAGATCAATGTGAAATTTATCCACTTTCCTTCTCTCGTTGGCGCACTGCTTCGCCTCTCATGAAAGAATATCTGATTCTTGACAGGCTCGCTTCTTATGTTCGCGTCCCAGGCTAACGACTACAGACCAGCCTGAGTAACGCGAGTATCGTCGAATTCGTAAAACTCTTGATTCGCAATACTTTGATGGCTACCGCATGGAGATCGAAGCTCAAACGATAGAGGCAATCTGGCGTGCCTTGCAAAAGCCCGCACCGGCAACGTCCCGTCGCGCAAATACGATGGACGAGCGCATCGCTGCATCGGGGTGGGCGTCGGCCGTTGATCTGGAGGACTATCTGCTTTCACACGATCGCAGGCTCGACCCTCCAGCCGTCGTCGACCCCAAAGTTTTGGCAGGAGCGCTGGGCCTGCCATATCGCTCGGTATTCCCTCGACCGCAGCGACGCAGCGACGATGTCTCTGGCTATGACATGCTTTCAGCGGCCGATACCGCGGCGCTTTGCATTTGGCTGGAGCGGCTCGGCTTCCGGATCGATGTCGCCGACCTTTGCGCTCGCGTTCGCCCGCGTCTGGACGCGACAACGCACCTGACCGACGAGGAGATTTCGGTGCTCTTCTATGAGGCGAACCGGCATCGCCTCCGGCCGATCACGCTTTCCGCCCCGCATCGAGAATGGCGCGGCATGACGACATCGCGATTCAAGACAGCATCCGGATATCGGCTGGAATATGCCTTTGACGACGATGGTCACGCGTTGTGGCTCACCGCCCGATCGCCGAAATACCGCAAGCGGCCCGAATCCGCGGCGGTGACATGCCCCGATTGCGGAATGACGTACGTCAAGGGTTCTCGGACTGACGAGCAAATGCATCGTTCTTTTCACCGGAAACGATTTTCGTTCATCGAACCCAAGCCGCACCGACGCTTCAGCGAAGCACTTGATCGAGACCTGGATGCCGCATGGGTAGATGCCAGATCCCCAAAATGGAAACGCGCAGAGGTCTACGGCCGGGCGCTCGAATTTAAGCGCGAACTTGGCTACGACTTCACGCAGTGGTCGTTAGAGGCCCAGCATGATCCCGACGCCATCGGTTTCCTATTCTCCGACGAATACGGTCGCATCGTCGGCGCGTGCTCTTTCCGCCCGCAAGACGGAGAGCGTGAAAGACCGTGGCGCCTTGATTGGATTTGGATCTGCCCGGACGCCCGCCGCCTGGGCCAGCTCGATCGACATTGGGACCGCTTCCGCCAGCGTTTCGGCATTTTCGACGTCGAGCACCCTGTCTCTGATGCAATGCGGGCTTTTCTGCGCAAGCGGGGTAGCGCCAACTTATTGCGGTAGAATGCAGTCGACCACACCGTCACCTCGGGTCCTCGGAAGTGAACCCGTAGCCTTCACACTGGTGGATTACCAAAATTGGCAACGAATGAACCTCGCGACCATCACTACGTTCCACAGTTCTTCCTGCGAAATTTTGCCGTTGACGAGGCAAAAACTCGGATAACGACGGTCGGAAAGCATGGGCCAATGGCGGTCTGGGCCGAGCGTTCAATCGAGAGCCTTGGCTACGAACGCGACTTCTATGTGCACCTGCGTGACGGCATTCCGGTTTCGGTCGAAACGGATATCAACCGTCGCATCGAGACTCCGATCTCGCAGAGCGACACGTGGGCAAAAATTATGAGCGGCCGGACCGACGCTCTCGATCAATCTGACAGAGCTATCCTCTACGCGCTGATACGACATCTCGACGCCCGCACGCCGCACTACCAAGCGACAATGAATGATCTCACACAGATGGCGAGAGACCCGGTTGCGGAAATCGCTTTCGCCGACGAGGAGCGCGCCGCCTATGCGGCGATGCACGCCAATCCGAACCTGGCCAAAGCTATGCAGAACCACATGGCCGCAACAACGGAGTGGGCAGAGAGCAGCTTCAAAGGCGCTCTTATGATGATACTTCGCTCTCCGATCGTCCTCCGCTCCTCAACAACTCCAGTGTTCTCGATGCCCGCTCCGCGTCATCCGGCAATGGCGCTCCCGCTTCCCGGCATGGTTCCATACCAACTCGTGTTGACGCTCAACCCAACCACGATTGCCTGCTTGGTTCTCGGCGATTTCGATGGCGTATTTTCGAATCGAGAGATCGACGCCGCCACAGCTGCGGGTTTCAATCGACACTTCGTCGGACAGTTTGCCAAATTCGACTACGTTCGGCACTTGATTACCCCCGCCGACAACATCGCAGTCGATATGACCTGGGCGCCCTACGACGTGATCGAAAGCTCGGTCCGAAAGATCGTCTTCCGCCGACGCACTTGAGCATCTTCTACTCCCGTTGGCTTCGCTGATAGAGCTCGACGACCCACGGCGAATGATGATGCTCCTGATAGATCAGGCTGAGGTGCCTTTTCGGCCTCGTCACACCGACGTAGAACAGTCGCCTTGCTTCCCGAAGCCCTGCCGGAGTGCGACTGTCGCGTTCGCTTGGAAAGTCGCTGGCGTTGACGCCATACATGATCACGGCGTCGAACTCCCTGCCCTTGGCGCTATGCAGCGTGCTGAGGTTGACGCGGCCCGCCCCTTCGACACGGCCCGCGAAGTGAGCCAGCGAAAGATCGAGATCTCGCGCTGGATCCGTGTTGGTGATCATTTCGGTGCAAATTTGCCATTCTTGTTCCGAATTTCGGGCAACGTCGCGCCATGGCATGACGAGTTCTCGATAGAAACGCTGCAGCCATGCGTGCGTCGTCTCCGCCCTACCAATCGAGGCATTCAGGAACCCCATAAGCTGTGCCGACAGATCCTGTTCCTCGCGTTCGCTGGCATGGCGCCCGAACACGATCGTCTTCGCCTGCGACAGCAGCCGCGTATACGGTGGATCAGCGTCCAGCCATCCGCCAGTCGCCCAACGAGCACAATCCTCGATGAAGCGCGCGAGACGCTAGTTTCTCCTGACGAGGGCGTTGGTGTCCGTTCGCGCGAACGGAATATTGGCGTTTTTCAGCGCACTCGCGACTTTGTCACCGAGCCAAGCCGCGCGATAGAGAACCGCGATTTGCTCGAGCTCGAATCCTTGTTCGATCAGCTTTGGGATAATGGTGTCGGCGATGGCCTGCGCCTGCGAGTCGTGGCCATACGGAACGTGCCAAAAACTCAGATCTCCCTCGGGGGCGCCGTCGACGCCATGGTAATCGCGCTCTTCACCGAGCGCGCCCAGCGACGCGCGAATGATCTTTCCGCCCGAGCGATAATTAAAGCGCAGCCTGATAGTCCGCACATCGGGTCGGCGCGTCAGGCTTTCGAGCAGTTCTGGATTGGCGCCGGCAAAGGCATAGATCGATTGATCGGCATCGCCAACGGCGAAAAGCCGGATTCCGCCTTCAAAACACAAAAGCAGGACGAGCTCATGCAGCGCATGGCCGAGATCCTGATACTCATCGACCAACAATACCGGAAACCGCGCGCGAAGGGCCTCACGGATCCAGAGGTTCTCCTTGATCATGCGATAGGCAAGAAGCGGCATATCGTCGAAATCAAGCAGGCCCTGTCGGCGCAGTTCCGCCTCATAGGCCTCGATGAAAGCAGCCAGTTCGGGATTGCGCCCACGCCATTCCGGCCGCGAGCGATCAACGTCGCGCTTGCGCTTCTCGGTCGCGAACTCCCAACGCCGGTGCGGATCGTCGGTGCCGTTGATGGCGTTCCTGTACGCCACCTCCACCGCAGCTCTCGCTTCCAATCGCGTAGCAACCCTGAAGTTCGCCGGAAGGCCCACCGGTACACAGCGGGCATAGGGGCCGATCACCTGGCTGAGCGCAAAGCCGTGCACGGTGCCGATGAAGGCGCGATCTCCAGGAGCAATGCCGAGGCGGGCGAGACGGGTTTCGAGTTCGATCGCACACTCGTTGTTATAGGTGATGCAGGCGACGCCTCGCGGTTCGACGACATCCTGCGTCAAAACCCGCGCCATAGCCGTGGTCAGGGTTTTGGTCTTCCCGCTTCCGGGACCGGCCAGCACAATGCAATGTCCGGTTTCAACGACAGCGGCCGCCTGTTCCGGGTTCGCTTTGAGTTCGGCCAACGCCTGCGCGAGCGCGCGATCATTAGACATGATCGACCGCGGCAACGACTGCGGCGATAGCGCTCTCGATATAAGTTGGTGGCTTGAGACCCACCGCTTTCTTCGCCAACCTGGCACCGAGTCGGCCCTTGCCGACGCTGGCGATCATGGCAAGCAGCTGCACGGCATCGACCGGCGCGCCGGCCCGCCAGGCGGCGATGCGCGCCGTCCGAACCGAGCCGAAGTCTTGCTCGCCAAGAATATCGAGTAGCGGCAGCAGCAAGGCTGGCGTATTGGCGACAGACACTTCGAAGGTCTGATCGTTGAGGAAGACGCGAGTTTTCGCGGCATCCACACTGAACGCGGCATAGTCCATCGCGTCCCATTTTGCCAGTTGCAGAGGTGTTAGCAGAGGCTGGCCACGAACTGTGAGCATGTCCTGCCAAAGATCGAACGTCCGCTTCTTTCCCAGAGGCGGCTTGCTACCGTCGAGAGGATCCCAGTCGGTGATCACGCAATAGGGGAGCTTCAACGCTTCCGCGAGCTTGACATAGGGGCGGAAGTTGACCCCGCCAACATTGCAGACCGTGATCCCAAGCTCGTCCAACGAATGACCGAGCGATGAGGCGAAGATGGGCAGGAGCGCCTCCTCCGCGTCGCCTTCGATGAAAATGGCGCCTCGGGCGAACAGCAGCTCAGCGCGTGTCGCGTTTAGATACGTTTCAAGATCGTCGATCTCGTCTGAAGTTACCGGCAGGTTCGCCAGCGAGAATGCCTGGGTCGCCCCAGCCTGCTTCTTCAACTGTACGATTGAGCGCAACGGGGTGACTGCCGCCAAAGTCGGCGAATGGCTGGTGACGATCATCGCCTGCGACGCGTCGACGTTGCCAAGCAGCTTCTTGAAGACGGATCGCTGGAGTTGCGGGTGAAGATGCGCCTCGGGCTCCTCGATGCAAAGGAGCGAGAAGTTTCGTTCGTTCTTCTTCCGGCGCCATGAGAATTCTGCGAGCTTCAAAGCCAACAACGCCACGTTGGCCGAGCCAAGACTGGCATCCCCAATGCCACGCTTTCCGTTGTCGATGAACATCGCAATCGCCCTGAACAGGCGCAGCGGGTCGGTCGGCGCGAATCTCAGGCGAGCATCGATGTCATGCGCTTTTCCGGAAAGATGGACGATGCCCGCCCGCAACTCATCTTCCAGCGTCTTGATCGTCGGAAACGTTTCGAGCGTCTTGGTCGCCTTGTCGAGTTCGGCAGCCACGGCGTCGATGTCCGTGCGGCTGATCCCGGAGACGGCATCCTCGAGCAGAGGGCGCAATGGCGAACTGCGCCAGTTTCCCAATTGCCCTTCGGCATCGCGCAAGGCGTCCAGTAACTCGATCGCGATACGGCGGCGCACCCTGCTAGGAAGCGAGCGGGTTTCATCGCCGCCACCGAAAACGAAAAACTCACAATCGGCACTTGATTGCGGAGCGCCAGTGATGTCGGACTTCTTGCGGAAGACGTAGCTGAGCTGGGCGACCGTCGGATCGTGAGCGGCGCGAAAATCGGTCAAAAGCGCGGTCAAGGCCATGTCGGTCGCGAAATCAGAAAGCTCCAGATGCACCTCAATAGGCGCGCTATAGTCCGCTGGCCCCCCGTCCCAGAAGTCAGTCAGTTTTAACTGCCTCGCCGAGTCGGGGAGTGTCGGATCGAGGATGAGCTGGATTGCGAAGAGAAGATTGCTTTTTCCTACCCTGTTCTGCCCGAGCAGCACGACATTGCCAGATAGCGGAATATCGATAGATTGAAAGTTTCTGAAGTTTCTTATGCTCAACTTGCTCAGACGCATTGCACCCCCCGGAATCATAGCTTTTACTAGCGTAGCATTTCAGTAAATAGCGAGTCTGGACATCGATAGAATCTCGATCGAACAATATCGTAAAGCTCCTAATGATCACTCGCTCTACCCACATCGTCGACGGTTTGCTCGCGTTACGCACTGCCCGCGCGGCGGCCGCCCGGGACGGAGCCATTGGCCGCGAGATCCTGACGCTGCCCCTTCTCGCCGGCCGCCTTGTCGGCGGGTTCACGACACCAGCGGGGACCGATGTACTTTACCCGGCGATTCAGGCGGCACTTGCTGCTGGCGGTTTTCAGGATATTGCCGACATGGCAGGTTTGCCGGGCATGCCACGGGCGGTTCTTCAATCACTCGATTCGGTCTGGCGGACAGACTTGGATTTGGCCTCACTCGCCCACGAGGCAGCGCGATTCCACGACCTTGCCCTGATCGAGGCGCGAATCCGTGAGAACATACCGGCCACCCATCTGCTGCCGCGCGACCTGCGCGACGCGGCCGTCAAACGCGCCGATCACGCTCGCCGCCTGCTAGGACCCGTCACGCTTGCCGGGATCGTCGAAGTTGATTCGGTTTGGTACCCGCTGCTCAATGCGGTCGCGCGCGTCACCGACCTATCTTGGAACATGCCGGAAGGTATCGAGCAACCTTGGTTCGGCGGCGCGATCCGAACGAGCGCAGCCCCTGGCCCCACTCAAATTTCCGCCGAAACGAGTGCCGATCAGAAGTCAGAGGTCGTGGAGGCGCTGAGGTGGGCTAGGCGACTGCTATCGACGGGCCAGATTAAGGCACAGGACATCGCAATCGCAGCGACTTCGACGCAAGATTGGGACGACCATTTTCTTGCCTACGCGAGAAGTGCTGCGCTTCCGGTCCATTTTTCTCATGGCGTTCCGGCACTGAGCACAGCGGACGGTCAGACCTGCGCTGCCCTCGCGGATATCCTCGGCAATGGTCTCACCCAGGAACGCGTCTGGCGCCTGATCCGGCGCCTTCCGGCGCGGCCGTTCGCCAGCTCACTTCCCGAGGATTGGTTCGCGGGTATTCCGAGAAGCGCAGCACTACGGACGCTTGATCAATGGCGCGAGGCGCTGACCGCGGCCAGGCCGCGGCGGGCCGCGGCCGAGCTCGCCGAGCAAACTCTTCTGCCGATCCTCGAGCTCCTTGCCCGAGGGCCCGACGCGGGGGGCGAAGCCGGCACGCGGCTATTGAGCGGCGCCAGCCGGACGATGTGGGAAGAGGCGTTGCGAAGCGCCCCGCCGCATGCAATTGCGCTGTCGCTGCAATCATTACGCGTCGCAGATCAGCGGGAACCCGCTAACAGCGTTGTTTGGTGTCCGGCATCGCAGTTGGTGTCGTGTCCGCGACCGTTCACACGTCTGCTTGGCTTCACCAGCCGATCCTGGCCACGTTCGGATCATGACGATCCCCTAATCCCGCATCATATGCTTGAGCGTCGCAAGCTGCATCCGGTCAGCACCGCCGAGCGAGACCGCCTTCATTTCGAGATCATAAGGGCGCAGACGCGCGAGCAACTTGTCTTATCGCGTGCGCAGCGAAACGCCAGAGGCGGCCAGCTATCTCCAAGCACCTTATGGCCGGGCGACTCGGTCGTTCACAAACGCGACCGCGTGCCAGAACACGCTTTCAGCGAAGCCGACAGGTTGCTGGCGCGCGCCCGCGATGCCGGGCAGCTCGCCCATGTGCGGCAGGCTCAGCTCTGCTGGCGAAATTGGCAGTGGCGTGCGGATCTCACCGCACATGACGGATTGTCGAACGCCAATCACCCAGCCATCGAGGCGGCGTTAGCGCGGATCCAGTCGACGACGTCAATGCAGCGCTTGCTGCGTGACCCGCTCGGGTTTGTTTGGCGATATGCGTTGGGCTGGCACTCGGCCCGCCAAGAGCCGGAACCGCTGCAGCTCGATCCAACGTCGTTCGGCGAGCTCGTGCACGAGTTGATCAGCAATGCGATCACAGCGCTCGAACCCACGCCGGGATTTGCGCGCGCAAGCGCCGACGAAATCGAGGCAGCAATCGAAGACGCTTCAGCGGCTGTCCTGGTAGCATGGCCGTTACAACGATCCGTCCCGCCGTCAATCCTCTGGCGCCATACCGTGAAGGAAGCGGCGCGCAGGACGGCCAAGGGCCTTGCCTCCGACGATCTGGTGCGATCCGACACGCGAAGCTGGACCGAGGTGCCGTTCGGCCAAATCGATCCGGCGGCGGAACAAGCGCCGTGGAATGCAACGTTGCCGGTTCCAATCGAACCGACCGGTTTGGTTTTCGGCGGCCGGATGGACCGCTTGGATATTCGCGCGACCGGCGATGCCGCAAGGATCACAGATTACAAGAGCACCAAGCCGCCTCCAAAAACCCAACGCATTACGCTTGGACAAGGACGCGAGTTGCAGCGCGTGCTTTACGCAATTGCGGTGCGGGCGCTGTTGCCTGAGGTAAGAACAGTGGTGGCACGTCTGATTTATCTGACGGATGAGCCGGCAACCTTCGAGCTCAAGGGGGACGAACTCGATAACGCGATCACTCACGCCACCGACTACCTCTCGGCGGCGACGGTAATTCTGCGCAGCGGACGGATCGCGCCTCGTTGGGAAAAGGACGCCTTCTACGATGACATGCGTCTCGCGCTTCCAGCGGATCGCGAAAGCTATCTTCGTCGCAAAGCCTCTGAATTCCGCGCGGCCAACCAGCAGCTCAACAAACTCTGGGGCGCCTCGACATGACGCTCGTCGATCAGGACAATCGTTGCCGAGCGATGACGGACTTCTCGTCGATCCTGCTGGTGGAAGCGGCTGCGGGAACCGGAAAGACGTCAATCATGGCCGGGCGCGTGGCGATGATGCTCGCCGCAGGCCACCGCCCCGAAGAGATCGCTGCAATCACCTTTACTGAATTAGCGGCAAGCCAACTTGCCGCGCGCATCAAAGAGACCGTCGACCTCCTGCTGGCGGGCGTTGTTCCGACTTTCCTTAAGGCGGTCATTCCGCTGGGGCTCTCCGAGCAGCAGCGAAGCGCACTTGTCGCCTCATCCACGCAACTCGACGAGTTGACTGCGACAACCATCCACGGCTTTTGTCAGGCGATCATTCGCAGCCATGGCGTCCAGGCCGGCCTTGATCCTGGCGCTCGCATCGCCGACGCGACTGTCGCTGATAATTTGTTCATGGCGGAATTATCAGCGTGGTTCTCACGCCGGCTCGCGATTGACGTCTCACAAGACGATCCGATCGTCGTCTTGGCGGAGCAAATCCCGCTGCAAGTGGTCGACCTCGTCCGCGAACTTGCACTCCTGCGGCGCAAGCACCCCGATGCTCAGCCGATCGTTCCGCCCCGCGGCTTGAGACCTGACGTCGACTTCGTCCAGGCGGTCGACGACTTCGAGCGTTGGAGAGCAAGCGTTGGGGAGGAGGCATGGGCGCGAGAAATCGCACAGGAACTTGGGAGGCTGGCGACGCGCTACCAAGGCTGCTTCACCGGCGATCCGGATTTCCGCTCGCTGTGGCAGCTTTGCGATCCAGGATCGGGCCAGTTGTTTGGACGGAAGGGATTGCAGCTCAAGACTTATGACGAGGCCGCTCGTGGTTTTGGCGCCCACACGAATGACATTGGCAACGATGCAGGGCGGGCACTGTACGAGGCAGTCAACGATGCATGGGGCCAGCTCATTGGCCACATCGCGAGCACGCTCGTCTGCTCGCTATCTGGCTCGCTTGATCAGCTCCTTGAGAGCTATCGCGCCCGAAAACGCGCGGCGGCAATATTGGATTTCGACGACCTGATAGTTCACGTGCAGTCCCTCTTGCGATCACACGAAGAGGTTCGACAGGCAGTCGGACGGCGCTATCGGTATATTCTGGTCGACGAGTTTCAGGACACGGATCGCATCCAAAGCGAGATTCTGTTCTCGATTGCTGCAATCGCCGAACGCCCAACGCATTGGGAAGCCGCGCGGCTACGCGCTGGAGCTCTTTTCCTCGTCGGCGATCCGAAGCAGGCGATTTATCGCTTTCGCGGCGCCGATATCGAAGCTTACGAGCTTTGCAGCAGGCTAATCCAAGGCCAGGATGGCGGAGCAGTTATCGAGGTCACGGCCAATTTTCGATCGCTTAGCCCAATCATCCGCCACGTCAATGCATGCTTCGAACCGGTTTTTGCGAAGCCTTCGCAGCCCCGATATGTCGCTCTCGCTCCGACCCTGTCCGACGTATCGCAGCCCCTCCCCTGCGTGGCACGTTCCACGATCGAGATTGCTACCGACGAGCGCATTTACGCAGAGATGTTTCGGGAAGCCGAAGCGGAAAGGATCGCGGATATCTGTGCAGCGTTGGTCGGAAACCTGCGAATTCTGAGGGCCGACAACACTCGCACGCCCCTACAGGCCGGTGATATCGCGCTGCTGTCACCGGGTCATACGGAACTCTGGCGCTATGAACGGGCCCTCGAACAGCGAGGCCTCGCGGTGTCGTCGCAAGCTGGCCAGACCTTAATGCGCCGGCAGGAAACGCAGGATGTCTTGGCACTCGTGCGGGTACTGGCGGATTCGTCGGACACGTTCGCCTTCGGCGCATTCATGCGTGGTCCGCTGGTTGGGCTGACCGAACAGGAGCTGCTCGACATTACGGCGGCCCTCTCCGCAGATGGGACGGGTCAAACCTTCTTTACGGTGCGCACCGACCCCGCCTTGCTGCAGCATCCGCTGGCCAAGGAAGTTCTTATGCTGCTGCAGAGCCTGCGGCGAAAGGCGTCCGTCGTCACCCCAAGCCTCATTCTCACCGAGGCCATCGAGCGCCTAAATGCCCGCGTCATTGTCGCGGCGCGCCATGGTAACCGAAACGCACGCGCACTCGCCAACTTGGATGCGCTGATCGAGAGAGCGCGAAGCTACGGCGTTGCCGGCTTGCGCGCTTTCGTCCGCGATCTCCAATCTGACTGGGAGCGCAAGGCGAGAGCACCGGAGGGGCGCATCGACGCCGCCGAGCATGCGGTCGAGATTGTCACGATCCACAGTGCGAAAGGATTGGAATGGCCGGTGGTCATTCCAATCAACTCGACGACAGAGCTCTATCGGCCGGACCAGTTCGTTCACAGGCAATCCGACAACAGCCTGCATTGGATGATCGGCGGCGTCGCGCCCCCGGAGCTGGCTGCGGCGCGCGCGGCGGAAAGCCTGGAGGATGCCAATCAGCGCGAGAGAATTTGGTACGTTGCATGCACACGGGCGCGAAACCTTCTCATCCTTCCTCACATCCCACAGGCGTCAAAAGATTCGTGGTTCAGCTCCGTCGATCTTCGTCAGCTGGAAGTCCCAGAACTGGATCTTTCTTCATTCACGCCACTGGCACACCGTTCAGGCGCCTCTCAACCGAATGAACAGTCGGCCGAAATCTTTGCGACGGAACAGCGTCTCGTCGAGGACAGCTCGCCGCCTCTGGCATGGCGTCGACCCAGCGAACATGACGGTGATCGCCTTGGCGATTCTCTCGACGGAGTGATCACCTTAGAGAGCAACGCCGAGCGTCTCGAAATTGCAGGCGCGGGCGCTCGGCGCGGGGTGATCCTGCATAAGCTTATGGAGGAGCTGCTAACTGGCGAACTCGCGGGTGAACTGGCGGCGAGCATCGCACGGGCCGACTTCCTGCTCGCTCAGCTAACGCCCGGCACAGAAGATGATCGAACCCGGCCCGATCCCAACGAAATGGGGGCGGCTGCGCTTCGTACGCTTGTTTTGCCCGAAATTGCTGAGCTGCGACCCTTTCTCAAACCAGAGATTCCGGTCTGGGGGACGGATGGCGACGTTCTTGTCGCCGGTCGCGCCGATGCCTTGGCCATCAGCGACCAGGGTGTTGACGCCGCAATTGACTGGAAATCGGATGTCAACCCGACACCAGCCGTTCGCAAGGCACACGCGCAACAGCTCCTCGACTATCTGTTGGCAACTCATGCCGCTCGTGGCGCTATCGTATACGTTACGAGCGGTGAGGTTACGTGGGTCGACGCGGCTGATTTACCGGCACGCGTTTGAAGATCACGGTTCAAGCCAAAGGAGCTAAATGGAAACCGAGTTTGACCCCGATCGCATTGGTCGCATCGGCGAGCGGCATTTTCAGGTGCTCTGCGAGCGCGCGGGCCTCTATTGCAATTAAAGCGTCGTCGACGTGAGGGGCTGCGAGCTGAAGGTGAAGACACGAGATTTCCGATGATCCGCAACGCTCGGGCTTGAGTTTCAGCGCACTCCTCATTAGCTTTCTCATTAGACTTTTCTTATGAGAGATGCCCGTGCCCACGCTCATCGCCGAGATATCCGACCAAAGCCTCAAAGGTGCACTTGAGGCTCTAGCCCCCTTCGTCGCGCCAGAAAACCTCAAGCTTTTTAACCCGATCGCGCTGCCGGACGACCAAGGCGATGGCGAGCTGAACCAGCTTGCGCAGAAAGTTGTCGAGGCCGTTCGTCCCAAGCCCACCCAACCGCTTCGCAAAGAGGCGCTCCAAAAGCTTCTGAGTGGACATGACACCTTTACCAACCAGGGCGGTGAAGCCGATCCGGCTCTGAGAAACGCCATGGGAGCGATCTCCAAGGCATTGCGGTCCGTCTTCGCGCACGATCACGCAATGCGTCGCCTCGCGGTTCCGAAGAAAACGCACTTCCCTGACGGCACGTATCGCGGAACCGTCTACAGTCTCACGCCGCTCGGTGCCCGCGTCCGCGATCTACTGAAAGCCGAAAAGGCGATCTGAATGACGGGGGAAATCGCAGGGACTGAGCTAAGGAACAAGATCGCCGAGCAGGGCTACATTCTAATCCCCGAGCATCGTCCAGGTGCCGACATCGTTGACGTCGCCAACGAGCTCGGCACCCCGCTGACTCCGTGGGAGGGCGGCCTTGTGCAGACGCTCATTCCCCGCGAAGACGCTGCTCCGAATACCTACAGCGGGAATTTCGGCCTGGGGCGGTTCCCACTTCACACCGATCTCGCCCACTGGCGCCGGCCACCACGCTACCTGCTGCTGCGATGCCTGGTCGGCTATCAAGACGTCCCCACATCTCTGATCGACGGCCGCGCGCTTCTCGACGCCATGTCTCGGGACACACTCGCACGCGCAATCTTCAAGCCACGCCGGCCACGAGACGGGGCGCTCGCGCTTCTTCGTCTTTTCGAACCTGCGGCGGAAGACGCCGATCTCCTGCGGTGGGATGAAGTTTATCTCCGGCCGGCAAGCCGAGTTGGCGAGACTGCCGACGCCCAGGTCCGCGACTGGCTCGCGAGGAGCACTCCGTTGTCGATCGCGCTCTTTCGCCCCGGCGATACGCTGATAATCGACAACTGGCGGATGCTACACGCTCGTTCACCAATTCCGGCAGGACGAGAGGATCGTTCAATTCAACGAGTATATTTGGGAGGGTTGCATTGAAGAAGACGATTGAACCGGACGCGACACCTCCAACCTTCGATCCGGAGGCGCTCTACGCAAAGGCCGCGCGCTACATCCAGAATATGGACGACTACGACAGTGATGAGTGGGAATACGCTCTCTGGTCGAGCCTCGCCCTGGAATTCCTCGCCCGCGCCGCCCTTGCAAATGTCAGCCCGGCGCTGCTGGCTGAAGCCGATAAAAATGGGTCGAACCTCTATTTTGCGCTCGGCTTCACGCCGTTCGAGGAGAGGTTCTCGCCGAAATCCATCGCAATCAGCGAGGTATTCAAACGCCTCTCGGGGATTCTCCCGGAATTCACCAAGGAGCATGAGAGCTTCGGTGTGGTGCATACCGGCAAGCGTAACGCCGAGCTCCATACCGGCGAGCTGGCATTCGAGGGCATCAAGGGATCGACCTGGCAACCAAGGTTCTATCAGACTAGCGAAATCCTTCTGACGTCAATGGGCATTCCGCTCGAGGAATTCGTCGGCAAAGACGAAGCGGAGGTTGCCAGGAAGCTGATCGACGCCGCTGCTGATGAAAGCGCGAAAGCCGTGAAGGGGGATGTCGAGGCGCACAAAAAGGTCTGGAACGCCAAACCCGAATACGAGCGCGCGACGCTGCAAACGCAGGCTGCTGTGTGGGCCACCCGTCAAAACGGTCACCGAGTCCACTGCCCGTCATGTGCGTCGACAGCGCTTGTAATTGGCGAGCCGGTTTCTGCTCCAACACAGAAACTCGATGACGACGAAATCATCGAGACCCAGGAGTATCTTCCGACGAATTTCGAATGCGTCGCATGCAGCCTCAAGATCGCCGGCCTCTCCAGGCTCGCCGTTGTTGGCCTCAGCGATCGCTACAAGAAAACGCAAACCTACGATGCGGCAGAATATTATGCTCCCGCTGACGATTGGTCGAACTACGAAGACGACAATAACGAACGCTGATGCTCAACGCCAAGGCAATCCTCACGGTCGAGGCGAATGACGACATTGCGCCCTTCCCTAATCGCCAGATGGCCGTGTTGCGCCGAGAAGAGCGGATGGTCTGGCTTGATCTGGGACGGCCGGAGTCCGAGCTGCTGCGGCCAGTCCCAAAGGCGACCTATCGCGTCGAGGAATATTGGGACGAACCCCGGCAGGCAGCATTCGCAATCTGAACCAACGGTTCGCGGCGACCACTCCATAGTAGGACACTTGTGGGGAAAGCCTTCCTCTGCGGCCGAGCCCGAGGTCTCGGACGACCCCTTCTGCGGGGAGACCCCGCCCAGAGTAAGAGTGTGGACCGGATTTCCGTGACGGGTTGAGTGTCGAGAGAGAGGCTCCCGGCGCCCGTCATGGAGTTTGGTCCCATGAACATGCAGGCTCTCGAAGCCCGTCGCGACATGAGCGGCGGCTACAAAGTGGATGTGAGCCGCGGCGAGCGGATCGGCCGCGTTTCCTCGGAGTGGTTCTCGCGTCCCGATGACGAGCGCTACCTGTCCCTGTCGGAGCTGGCAGATTCGGTACGCGGCCGATCGGAGCGTAGCCGTACGCGCGTGGTGGAAACCGCGCTCATCCATGTCGAGGCGAGTCGCACCGATCCGGAGCGGTTGTCGCTCATCCTGCCCGGCTCGGACACGCCCGTCGCGCCGACCCATTGGAGCTTCGGCCAGCTTGCAAGCCAGTTCGGCGCTCCCGCCGCCTATCTCCGCCAGCTGCCGGCCGCGCTCGCCGGCATCAATCTGCAATACGGCCTGACCTCGCACCGGGCGGAGCAGATCAAGACGCTTGAAACCGACAACGGCCGCATCGAGCTGCGCGCCGTCACCGGCTCGACCTACGGGCGCATCTATGACCACGAGTTGGTCGAAGCTGTGCAGCGCATTGCCGGCAACGGCACGGGCGATACGAGATGGAAGGTGCCCGGCGTGCTCGATTGGTCGACGGGCGTCTACAATCCTCGTGTCGACATCACGAAGGACATGACGACGCTCTACGCGTCCGATCGCGACGTGTTCCTCTTTCTGGTGGACGATCTCAATCCCATCGAGGCTGGTCGGCTCCCCGATGGATCGCCCGATCTATTCTTCAGGGGCTTCTACGCCTGGAACAGCGAGGTCGGGGCAAAGACACTCGGCATCGCCTCCTTCTATCTTCGGGCGGTCTGCCAAAACAGGACGCTTTGGGGCGTGGAGGATTTCGAGGAAATCACCATCCGCCATAGCAAATACGCGGCGTCCCGCTTCGCTCACGAAGCTGCGCCGGCGCTGCTGAACTTCGCGAACTCCTCGCCCATGCCGTTCATCAACGGCATCAAGGCCGCGCGCGAACGGATCGTCGCAAAATCTGACGAGGACCGCACCGAGTTCCTGCGCAAGCGCGGGTTTTCGAAGGCCGAGACAGGCAAGATCGTCGAGACCGTCCTGGCCGAGGAAGGTCGCCCGCCCGAGTCCATCTTCGATTTCGTCGCGGGCATCACCGCCGTCGCCCGTGAAAAGACCAATCAGGATGCCCGGCTCGAACTGGAGGGCAAGGCCAAGAAGCTGCTCGACCGCGCTGCCTGATTTCCGTGAAGCCGGAGATGCGGTTTTCCGTGTCTCCGGCTTTGCGCCTTCGTGCCCTTCCATTTCTCCGTGTCCGTGGCGCTGCCCTCCAAGAGTGAAAGGGCGGCGCTTCGCTTCGTGACGAGTTTGGGTTCGAGAGAGAGGCTCTCGGCGCTCGTCGCGGAGTAAGGAACATGGCAACTGCCGTTCAGAAGATCACGCTGTCGTCGTCGCGCGACATCCCCTTCAACAAGCTGGTGTTGAGCCAGGCCAACGTCCGGCGCGTGAAGGCCGGCGTCTCGATCGAGGAACTGGCTGAGTCGATCGCCCGTCGCGGCCTGATCCAGAGCCTGCATGTGCGCCCCGTCATCGATGCCGAGGGTCAGGAGACCGGCATGTTCGAGGTGCCCGCCGGTGGCCGTCGCTACCGCGCGCTGGAAATGCTCGCCAAACAGAAGCGTCTCAACAAGACCACGCCGGTCCCCTGCGTCGTCTCGGCCGCGGACGCCACCATCCTGATCGACGAGGTTTCGCTAGCCGAGAATATCGAGCGCGCGCCGCTCCATCCGCTCGACCAGTATCGCGCGTTCCAGGCCATGCGCGATAAGGGCATGACCGAGGAAGATATCGCCGCGGCGTTCTTCGTCGACGTCAATATCGTCAAGCAGCGGCTGCGCCTTGCATCGGTCTCGCCCGCGTTGCTCGACATCTATGCCGAAGACGGCATGGAGCTGAAGCATCTCATGGCCTTCACCGTGTCGCAGGACCACGCCCGGCAGGAGCAGGTCTGGGAAGCGATCCGCAATAGCTGGCAGAAAGAGCCGTACCACATCCGTCGCATGCTGACCGAGACGACAGCGCGTGCCTCGGACAAGCGTGCCATCTTCGTTGGCGTCGACGCCTATCAAGCCGCCGGCGGCGTCGTTATGCGCGATCTCTTCGAGTCCGACGACGGTGGCTGGCTTCAAGACGTCGGGCTTCTTGACCGGCTCGTGTCCGAGAAGCTCACGACGATCGCCGACGAGATCGCAACGCACGGCTGGAAATGGGTCGAGGCCGCCGTCAGCATCCCCTACGGCGTCGCCCACGGCCTCCGCGAGATCAAGGGCGTTCCGCTCGACATCACCGCGGACGAACAGGCCGCTCGCGACGCGCTGCAGGAGGAACTCGACCGCCTGACCGCGGAGTACGAGGACGCCGAGGAGCTGCCGGACGAGGTGGATGCCCGCTTGGGCGAGATCGAAGCGGCGATCGACGCGCTCGACAATCGTCCTGTCCGCCATGATCCGGAGGAAATCGCCATTGCCGGCGTCTTCGTCAGCATCGACGCCGACGGCTCGCTTTCTGTTGATCGTGGCTACGTCAGGCCCGAAGACGAAAGGCCGGTCGAGGTTGCCGATGAAACGGCGCCGGACGACGACGTCGATCCTGAGACCGGCGAAATTCGCGCGCCCGCCATCCAGCGCACCGCCATCACCATCGGCGGCCAACCCGTGCAAGCCGAGGAAGAAGACGAGGATGACGGCCTGAAGCCGCTGCCCGAACGCCTCATCATCGAGCTGACGGCCCATCGCACGCTTGCCCTGCGTGACGCCGTGGCGACCAACCCGCAGGTCGCCTTGACCATGTTGCTTCACAAGCTGGTCAGCGACACGTTCCGGCGCACAGCCCCGACCGGCTGCCTCGAAGCAAATGTACGGCACCTCTATCTCTCCGGCCAATCCGAGGAGATGAAGGCCAGTCAATCGGCTCGGTCGGAGAATGACCGCCATGAGCGCTGGGGCGACCATGTTCCCGCCGACGACCAGGCTCTCTGGGATTGGCTGGAACAGCTCGACGACGGCACCCGTCTGGACCTGCTGGCGCATTGCGTGAGCTTCGGGATCAATGCCCTCTTCGAGCGGCCGAACCCGCACGTCGCCTCCGGCATCAGCCGCCACGGCCTCGACGTGCGCCTGGCTCAGGCCGATCGACTCGCCGTTGTCACCGGGCTCGATATGGTTGCCGCAGGCTGGAAGCCGACCGTTGGCAATTACCTCGGGCGAGTGACCAAGGGGCGCATTCTCGAAGCCGTGCGCGAAGGCGCCGGCGAGCGGGCCGCGCAGCTTATCGGCCACCTGAAGAAGGGTGACATGGCCAAGGAGGCCGAACGCCTGTTGGCCGATACCGGCTGGCTACCGGAACCGCTGCGCATGACTGACGCTTGCGATGAACCCGCCGATCAGGCGGGTGGCGGCGACGCATTGCCGGCCTTCCTCTCCGGGGACATCGACGAGGAACAGCTGTCCGCCGCTGAAGAAGAAGACGAAGCCGCAATGATCGCGGCCGAGTGACCTTCCTACAATCGATAGGTCTACCAATTTCATCATGGCCCGGCGCTTCCTTGAAAGCATCGGGCCATTTTTCGTGACGCCCCGGGCATCTGCCTAGGGATAAAGCTGGATCAGCGGTCCGCAGCACTTCTTGAATTTGCGACCGCTCGTGCAGAAACAGGGGTTGTTGGGACCAGTTGTTTTGGCCAGATCGACAAACACCAATCCCAAAGCATTCCGGATTTCCTGGCCCATTGACGAAAGATACGAGCGCTCAAGCGTAAACTGATTGCCGACGGAGTTCGCCTCGATGGCATGATGCAGCCTGTCGGTCGCAGCGATCCAGCCGCCAACCGATGGCAGTTCACCCAAGCTTCGTTTGATATTGATCAGACGCTTCTGCGTAGCGAAATCATATGCTCGCATCGGATCAGGCAGGAACAGGACCTGCCGTTCGCCATTCACATGAGGTGTGATATCGGTGAGGATACCATCACGCTCCCACACGGCATGATGCTCAGCCTCGAGAAAAACACGAGGCCACTCCCAGATCAGCCAGCCATAGAGCAGCGTTCCGCCATCGCGCTCCACCTTGCTCGCGACGTTGTTAAAGCACTCCGATGGCAGAGCGCCAGCATCCTGAGACACAGGCACATAGGCTGGCGTGTGGTCGGGACTGATGCGCTGACAAATCGCCCGCACTTCGGCACTGATCGTCCTCGGCGTCGTCGTGAAATTCTTCTTGAAAAGGTCAGTGCTGATCGCAGGCATGTAAGCTATCCCATCAGACGATCAGATTTCTCATTGGGATTTGCGCACCACGACGACCGTGAGAAGACCTTCGTCCGATGCCTTTTGCTTCGCACGTTCAATGACCTCATCCAATCTCATGTCAAAGGGGCCCGCACCGCCCCAGTCATTCTCATCACTGAGAAAGAAATACCCCTTGTCGGCAACTGGCATTCCGTCGCGATGCGCATGAACAACAACATGCCGTTCCGTCGGTTTTTCAGCCGGTGTCCAAATAACAGATACCATTCTTACATCTCCTCGAATCGCTGAGTTATTGTAGTGCCCCTGCTGCGACTTCGCGATTGTTGGGAACTGTTCATGCCCAATTGATCGTCAGAATTGCTGCGCAACGGAGCCGCTTCGAGTGAGAGGCGAGCCGGGATGGGATGAGTCCGGGCGGTTCGAGAGAGAGCGCCGGCCGGGCTTGTCCGTTCCCGCTCTCCCGAGGATCTCCCGATGACCATTCTGTTGCCCGTGGCCGCCCCGGCCGCGCCTGTCGCGCTCGCGCCCGCCATCCTGTCGGTCGCCCAGAACCTGCTCGCCCATCTCGAACGCGGCGAGCGCATCGATATGTCGCTTCTGCGTACTGCGATGGAAGCCGCATTCTGCGGCTCCGATGCCGCCGGCGCTTGGGACTGGAAGGCCGCCTATGAGGCCTGCGAGGTCGCCACCGTCCTGTTCTTGCGCAAATACGGAAAGGCGCTGTTCCGCAAATCCGCATCTCCGGCAACACGCCTTTCCACCCTCGCAAAAGTCACTGGGCTCCTACCGACCCACACCCGCCGCTCGGAGGAGAGCCAGGCGCTTCAGCAATTTTCGACGCCGGTCGCGCTCGGCCTTGCCGTGGTGACGGCCGCGGCCATCGCGCCCTCCGACATCGTGCTGGAGCCTTCGGCCGGCACCGGCCTGCTCGCCATCCTGGCATCGATGACCGGCGGTACGCTGATCCTCAACGAACTGGCCGATCTCCGCGCCGATCTTCTCTCATCCCTCTTTCCGAACGTTGCCGTCACGCGCTTCGACGCCGCCCAGATCGACGATCACCTCAATCGCGGATCCGTTCCCTCCGTCGTGCTGATGAACCCGCCGTTCTCGGCGATGGCCAGCGTCTCCGGCCGTGTTGCCGAGGCCGGGTTTCGCCACATCGCATCGGCCTTGAACCGGCTCGCGCCCGGTGGCCGGCTGGTGACGATCACCGGCGCAAACGTCGGTCCCGACATGCCCGACTGGCGCGATGCCTTCGCGCACCTGCAGGAACGAAGCCGCGTCGTCTTCTCCGCCGCAATCGCCGGCTCGGTCTATGCCAAGCACGGCACCACGTTCCCCACCAGGCTAACCGTCATCGACAAGCTGCCGGCCGACGACCCCGCAAGCTTTCCGATGTCGCCGGGCATGGCGCCCGATGTCGCCACGCTGCTCGGATGGATCGAGCGTGACGTGCCTGCCCGTGCGCCCGTCGCCTTGCCAGCGATCTCCGCGCCGGCTGCCGCTGAGCCCCCGAAATCGGTGCGCGGCTATATCGCCCGCGCGGCCTCCTCGCGTTCGCCCGCATCGGTCGCCGCCGATCCCTCCGGCATCGCGCTCGCCTATGAGACCGTGGACTGGACGCCGGCCGAGGGTGCGCACCTGACCGACGCCATCTATGAAGAATACGGATTGCAGTCGATCCGCATTCCCGGCGCGCTGGCGCATCCGACCAAGCTCGTCCAGTCCGCTGCCATGGCTAGCGTCGCGCCGCCGAGGCCGAGCTATCGGCCAACCCTGCCGACGAACATCCTTAGCTTGCTGTCCGATGCCCAGCTCGAAACGGTGATCTATGCCGGCGAGGCACACAGCGATTATCTCGCCGGATCGTGGACGGTCGATGAGACCTTCGATCTCGTGAAGGCCGCGCCCGCCGATGCGACCGGCACCGTTCGCTTCCGCCGCGGCTTCATGCTCGGCGACGGCACCGGCGCCGGCAAAGGTCGCCAGTCCGCCGGCATCATTCTCGACAATTGGCTCCAGGGCCGGCGCAAAGCGGTCTGGATCAGCAAATCCGACAAGCTGATCGAGGACGCTCAGCGCGATTGGTCCGCGCTCGGCATGGAGCGCCTGCTGGTCACACCGCTGTCGCGCTTCCCGCAGGGCAAGCCCATCGCGCTGTCGGAAGGCGTCCTATTTGCAACCTATGCCACGCTGCGCTCCGACGACCGCGGGAGCAAGGTTTCGCGCGTGCGGCAGATCGTCGAATGGTTGGGCTCCGATTTCGACGGAGTGATCATTTTCGACGAGAGCCACGCGATGCAGAATGCCGGCGGCGGCAAGGGAGAACGCGGCGACGTCGCCCCCTCGCAGCAAGGTCGTGCGGGCTTAAGGCTTCAGCACGCCCTGCCGAATGCGCGCGTCGTCTATGTCTCCGCCACGGGCGCCACGACCGTCCACAATCTCGCCTACGCCCAGCGGCTCGGCCTCTGGGGTGGCGATGACTTCCCCTTCGCCACGCGCGCGGAATTGGTTGAGGCGATCGAGGCCGGCGGCGTCGCGGCGATGGAAGTGCTGGCCCGCGATCTGCGTTCGCTCGGGCTCTACACCGCCCGTTCGCTTTCCTACGACGGTGTGGAATATGAACTGATCGAACACCAGCTCACCGACGAACAGCGCCGCATCTACGATGCCTATGCGGGCGCCTTCGCCATCATCCACAATCACCTCGACGCGGCGATGGAAGCCGCCAACATCACCGGCTCGACCGGCACGTTGAACCGGCAGGCGAAGTCCGCCGCCCGCTCGGCCTTCGAATCCGCGAAGCAGCGCTTCTTCGGGCATCTGCTGACGTCGATGAAGACGCCGACCCTGATCGGCTCGATCGAGCGCGATCTGGAGGCCGGGCACGCCGCCGTCGTGCAGATCGTGTCGACCGGCGAAGCCCTGATGGAACGGCGCCTCGCCGAGATCCCGACCGAGGAATGGAACGATGTGCGCGTGGACATTACGCCCCGTGAGTATGTCTTGTCGTACTTGCAGACCGGCTTCCCGGTTCAGCTCTATGAGCCCTTCTCCGATGGCGAGGGCAATCTGTCGTCGCGTCCGGTCTGTCGTGATGGCCAGCCCGTCGAGAGCCGCGAAGCCGTCGCGCGCCGCGATGAGCTGATCGAGCGCCTCGCATCCCTGCCTCCGGTGCCGGGCGCGCTCGATCAGATCGTCCAGCGCTTCGGCACCGATATGGTGGCCGAGGTGACGGGCCGCTCGCGGCGGATTGTCCGCAAGTCGGGTGCCGACCCCATGGGCGACCGGCTGGCGGTCGAAAACCGCGCCCCGTCCGCGAACCTCGCCGAGACCGCCGCCTTCATGGACGATGTGAAGCGCGTGCTCGTGTTCAGCGATGCCGGCGGCACCGGCCGCAGCTACCACGCGGAACTGTCGGCCAAGAACCAGCGGCTGCGCGTACATTACCTGCTCGAACCGGGCTGGAAGGCGGATGCGGCGATCCAGGGGCTCGGTCGCACCAACCGCACGAACCAGGCGCAGCCGCCACTCTTCCGCCCGATCGCGACCGACGTGAAGGCGGAGAAGCGCTTCCTCAGCACGATCGCCCGCCGCCTCGATACGCTCGGCGCCATCACGCGCGGGCAGCGTCAGACCGGCGGCCAGGGCCTGTTCCGACCAGAGGACAATCTAGAATCCTGCTACGCCCGCGATGCACTGCGCCAGCTCTATCTCCTGATCGTGCGCGGCAAGATCGAGGGCTGCTCGCTCCATCGTTTCGAGACCGCTACCGGCCTCAAGCTGATGGACGACAACGGCATCAAGGACGAATTGCCGCCGATCACGACGTTTCTCAACCGGCTGCTGGCGCTCACCATCGAGCTTCAAGGCATCCTGTTCACCGCCTTCGAACAGCTTCTCGATGCGAAGGTGTCGGGCGCGATCGCCAGCGGCGTCTATGACGTCGGCCTCGAAACCCTGACGGCGGAAAGCTTCGTCGTCACCGATCGCACGACCATCTACACTCACCCGGCATCGGGCGCGGAAACCCGGCTGCTGACCATCACCCAGCGGACCCGCAATCGTCCGTTGTCGCTTGACGACGCGCTCGGCTGGCTGGGTGATCGTGGTGCGAAGCTGCTGGTCAACGAGCGATCCGGTCGCGCCGCCGTGCAGATCCCCGCGCCATCGCTCATGCTGGACGACGGTGAGATCGAGCGCCGCATTCGGTTGCTCCGACCGATGGAGCATCACCACGCTTCGTTGAAGTCGATGGCGGAAAGCCATTGGCAGGAGGCCGATCGAAATGCCTTCGCCACGACCTGGTCTCGCGAACTCGGCGATGTGCCCGCCTTCAGCGAGAGCACGATCCACATCGTCGCCGGATTGCTGCTGCCGGTGTGGAAGCGTCTGCCGAACGAGTCGACCCGCGTCTATCGGCTTCAGACTGACGATGGCGAGCGCATCATCGGCCGCCGCGTCTCTCCGGCCTGGGCCGCGAACGCCGCGTCGACCGGCACGACCGATCTGACGGCCGACGCCGCCTACGCAGCGCTGATCGACGGGCGAACCATCCTCGATCTCGCGGAAGGTCTTCGGCTTCGTCGCGTGCGCGTCATGGGCGCGAACCGCATCGAGCTGTCCGGCTTCACCGAAGCCATGCGCGATCGCCTTCGCGCCTATGGCCTCTTCACCGAAATCATCTCCTGGTCGCTGCGGTTCTTCGTACCGATCGACAGCACGGGACCGACAGTACTCGGCAAGCTGCTCGACACCTATCCGGTGGCTCGAATCGGCGAGCGGAAGGCAGCGTAATGGCCCGCCGCGACGCTTCCGATCTCGCATCCCGTCTCGGCCGGCAGGCCGAAGCGGTGTGCAAACGCTATCTCGGCGCCGGCCGCCGACAGGGCAACTATTGGCAGGTTGGCGATGTTCGCAACACGCCGGGCCGATCTATGTTCGTGCGCCTGAAAGACACCGTCAAAGGCCCCGCCGGCAAATGGACCGATGCCGCAACGGGCGAGCATGGCGACCTGCTCGACGTGATCCGTGAATCGCTGAGCCTCATCAACTTCGCTGACGTCGCGGAAGAGGCCCGCATCTTCCTCAGCATGCCTCCCGATCCCGAACCGGCGCCGAAACAGCACGCTCGCAGGTCAGCACCATCGGGGTCCGCCGAGGCCGCACGCCGGCTCATCGCCATGTGTCAGCCGATCAGCGGGACACTCGTAGAAACGTATTTGCGCGGACGCGGCATTACGGCTTTGCACGGATGCGGAAGCCTGCGTTTCCATTCCCGGTGCTACTATCGTCCGGACGAGCATAGCCAGACCGAGACCTGGCCGGCCATGGTTGCCGCCGTCACCGATCTCTCCGACAAGATCACCGGCGCACATCGGACCTGGCTCGCCCCGGATGGTTCTGGCAAGGCGCCGATCGACATCCAGCGCAAGGCGATGGGCGACCTTCTCGGGCACGCGGTCCGTTTTGGGCTATCCGGCGACGTGCTGGCGGCCGGCGAAGGCATCGAAAGCGTGCTATCGGCCCGTGAGGTCATGCCCGGCATGTCGGCGGCGGCGGTACTCTCCGCTGCGCACCTCGCTGCCATCCAGTTCCACGATGCACTGCGCCGGCTCTACGTCGTCCGCGACAATGACCGCGCGGGAGAGGTCGCGCGAAACACGCTGATCGAACGGGCGAACGCCGTTGGGATCGAGGCGATTGCCCTGTCACCCATGCTCGGGGATTTCAACGAGGACCTCCGCACATTCGGCCGTGACGCCCTGACGGCGCATATCCGGGTGCAACTCGCACCACAGGACGTCGCCCGCTTCATGCCCCTGGCGGCGTAGACCGGCGGCTGAACGGTGGCGGCGCGCCGCCGCCATCATGCTCGCATGGATGCCCGATCCTTCGGAGAGGACCGCGCCTCGGCCTTCGAGAGGGCGATCGGCCCACATGCGGTTCGGACAGGCAATGCCTGCGGCCGACTATTTTCCGGCGGCGGCCGACCACCCCACGCGACAGGTCGCGTGGGGACCCCGGATCAACCGCCTTTCCATCGCGAAGCAAAATAGCCGGCCTCCGGCATCCTCCGCGTTCGCTCCGGCCCGGCGCACGCGCCAGATGCAGGTCCGCTCCGCCCGTGGGCTCCGTCGCCATGAAGGCCGCGACGGTCGCGGTCCAGCCAAGGGAGCATCCCATGAGCGAGCATGACGACTATGAACCCCACCGCGAATCGTCACCCACCGATCACGTCCTCAACGAACTCCAGCTCCACGGCTACCGCCCCTTCGCCGACGAGCCGGACCAGCGTCTCCTGCCAGACGGCAATCAGGTCGCAGGCGCGATCGCCGACATCTTCGACGCCCTGATCTCGACCCTGGAGGACACCCGCCTCGAACCCGACCTCGACGATCTCCTCTGGTCGACCGTCAACGTCTTCCACCGCGGCACCGAGCGGATCGCCCGCGAGCTCGATGACAACGAACAGGCGCAGAAGCGCTCGCAGCGGCAACAGGACGGCAGCGAGGTGAAGTCAGTCGAACTCGAGCGCCAGATCGCCGAGGGCAAAACGCTCATCGAACGGCAGAACGCCTTCGAGCTGATGCGCGACCAGGCCGCCGAGCACTACGAATGCCAGATCGGCAAACCGTGGCTCCCCCGCACCGGCTCAAAGGTCAACCATCGCCATCTGACCTCCGCGATGATCGACAGCCGCGACTTCCTCATGGCCAAAAGGCTGGCCGATCAGGAAGTCCTTCTCCCTCCCGGCCCGAAGATCGTCGTCACCGGCGGACTGGACTTCAATGACCATCGACTGATCTGGGCCAAGCTCGATCAGGTCCACGAGAAGCATCCCGACATGGTGCTGATCCACGGCAAATCCCCGAGGGGCGCCGAAAATATCGCCTCGCTCTGGGCCCAGAACCGCAACGTGCCGCAGATCGGCTTCGCACCCGACTGGACGAAGCACGGCCGCGCAGCGCCGTTCAAACGCAACGACGAGATGCTCGACATCGTGCCGAAGGGCATAATGCACTTCCCCGGCACGGGCATCAACGACAACCTCGCCGACAAGGCGAAGAAGCTCGGCATCCCGGTCTGGAAATTCGGCGGCGCGTGAGCGCCGCCAGCAACACGTGCCCCCTTCCACTACCCAAGCCCCGCATATATGCGTTGTTTCGAGCACAGGTCATCTAACGGGGGTTTTATGATCTTCACAGAAGAAATACTTCGTCAGGTCATCGCATGGGCAATGCTGAAGACATCAAAATCGCTTGGGATCATCGGCGATGATGAGACATCCCTTCCAGACAATGTGTTGGAACTGATTGGCGTATCACCGAACCACGCCGATGCCCTGGTCGAGTTTGCCGATGCCTATCAGGATTGGTACGCGTTCCATCTCGGAATCTATAAGGCAGGTAAAAGCGGAAACCTGTCCCACTCAGAACAGGCCGAACTGCTTGCCTTGATCGGGCGCCGGGATACGGCCCGAAAAGCCCTCGTCGAAATTACCTCCCAGTGAAACGCCACGCATTGCGAAAACGGATCATCCGAAGTGACTGGTCGGTCCCGCTAAGGTCCATGTGAACGTCTATTCGGCTCGCAAGACGCCCACGCACAGCATCCTCGCCTGCGACTTCACCGACGGCGACGTCAAGAAAGTCGCAGGCCAGGATGATATCACCCCGCCCTGTCCGATCACTACAAACGACAGCGGCATGATGAAGCTGCAGGCTGTCTCTGCGGGCCTAGCTACTTCGTTTCGCCCTTGCTTGGCGCAGTATCGAGCAGGGTCTGTTTCGGGTGCGCCTTATCCGCGATTGCAACCAATTGATCGAGGGTGAAGCCGCCAGTCGGCTCCGATTGCTCGATCGCTGCCTCCATCGCTTTCAGCTCGTCGGCATTCGCGAGGCTGTTCAAAGTGTCGGGCAATTGCACGAACACCGCTTCCTTGCCCGTCATCTGGATGCAGTTCTGCGTACCTGGGCACTTGGTCCCTGGCTCCAGATAGCCCCAGCGCGGACCGAACGAGTAGACGGCATAAAACAGGAGCTTGGCCTTCGGCTTGTTCAGGCCGCTCGCAAGCATCGCGTTGTAGAAAACGCGATGCGTGTCCTTCCATGCACGGACATGGCGATCACAGTACCAGTCGTGTATGACGGCGGCGCGGATGTAGCCGTCTTCCCACGGAGACCCGACGAACGGCTGTAGCAGCGGTGGGATGGACGCACCGTCCGTTTTCGCATCCTTGTTGGTCTGCCATCCGACCCCGTCCGGATCGACATAGCCAAAATCCGCCTCCAGCAGCTTGTGCCCGGCGTCGCCAGGAATGTCCACGAGGGTAAATTTCCCCGTAAAGCAGTTACGCTCATCCTTGGTCTTGCAGAAAGTAATCGCAGACGCCTCGCTGGCCCCGATCAACAGACCCACAAGACATACGAAAAATGCCCCTGTAATTCTCACGGTCGCCCCTCCCTATTGGGCGCAGACTACCCTTTTTGCTCCGGCCATCAACTGGGCGTTGCGCGTTTTGTGAAATTCAGCAGGAGCACTGTCCACACCGCGCCGAGGCTCCGCGGTCGAAGGGGGCTCTGGAACGGGAGGGGCACCAACGTATTCGTGGCGCGGCCATGATCGACGAACTCGCCTGCGCGGAGTCATCAGTACCGCAGTTAATCGGCTGATGTGGCGTGGAATCAATCGAACCAACGATCCGTTCTCGTTGATGCAGAGGAAACTCATCCCCGTGTTCATGAGCGCAATTCCTTGGTCCAACCGCGGGCCTGGCGCCATCAACCCCTAAAGGGTCGGACTACGCAAAGCGTGCCGCCGCTCGGCTTCGCCCGCGCGGTGATTGCGGCCCACGGCCGGACACATCGGGCGCCTGTCACGCGGGGGATGGTCCCCCGCCTCCCAAACAGGAGCCGGATCGATGTCCCTCGCCGATGCAAACGCCTTCGCCTTCAGCCTCGCCGCCAGCCTGATGGTCGCCATCGTGATCTTCCGCGCGGGCGACGGTTCCCTCTCGGTCATTCCCGCCGACGAATACGACGGCGACCTCTCGGAGATCGTCCATGAAATTGACCCTCACGCCCCATGAAATGGTGAAATCCGGTTGGCGGAGCGGCAAATTCCGCTCCCTTTCCGGCCATATTCGCGCTAACGCTAGAAATGCGCCGCGGTGGTGGTGGAAGGCGCAACCGTCTGATCTTTTCTCACGGAGACCACCACCATGATAATTCTCGCCATTATCGGCTCGATTACGGCCATCATTGCACTTTGCTGGCTGATGTTCTCGCTCGCCATCTTTGCTCTCCCCGCCTTCATCGGCGTCAACGCCGGCCTATGGGCGCACACAAGCGGAGCGGGCATCGTTGGCGGGATCATCGTCGGTCTGCTCACAGCCTGTGCAACGTTCGGCGCAGGCCATCTGCTTCTCGCCTTTCTGCGGCCGACATGGGCAAAGCTCCTGATCGCATTCGCGTTCATGGCGCCCGCGGCGATCGCCGGCTATGCCGCGACCCATGGCATCGTGAAACACTTGATGCCTTCGGACGGCTGGCAAATGGCATTCTCATGCGTCGGGGCGATTGCAATCAGTATCACCGCGCTCATTCGTCTCGCCGGCATGACCGCAGCCGATGCCACGGATCGACGCGCCACGCGCGGCGCATGAATGCCGTGAAGCTATCATCTCGCTGAGCGGCAACCTTTCACCTCAAGCGCCATTGATTTAGGCCCGCTCGGGGGGACCGACGAAACGCCGTGTTCCACATACGCGCCTCGTTGCATAGGCAAGGCGGATCAGAACAGGCCGAGGATTATGCCCCTCGTCATAGCAAGGCCGGAAGGGAGTGGCGGCTTTTGCTTGGGCATGGTTGTGCCCGGCTGTCGGCGGTCACAGCAGCGCTGAGGGAAACGACGGTTCCTCCTCGATGGGTCACCCACACCGCCCCGATGGAAAGGGTGGATCTGCAGATGGTTGATCGCTCGGCGATGCCGGCACTTGAACCCTGCTCGCAAGAGTTGGCCAGTCGACAGTGAAACTTGGGTTGCCGTCAGTGTTGAGGTCGCGCGGGGACGCCAGTTCGTTCTCCTCGATCCCCTCCCGTCGCAGCGAGCGCACCGAAGCGGTCTCATCGATGGGTGTATCTGGCCGAAGGCCGGCTAAAGCCTCGGTCGCCTTCGACGCAATGGCGCGTCACGACTTTCTTCCCCTGCCGGCCCCCACCCCACGCGGCAAGCCGCGCGGGACCCCGAGGCGCCGTCATTCCTCGCGAAACAACAAAGTCGCTCCCGCGCCATCCTCCGCTGCGCTTCGGCCCAAGGGTGCGCCGGCGATCGCCTCCGTCCGCTCGATCACCATCGAGACCGCAATGGTGCTGGCTCGAAACAGACCGGATCAAGGAGAATTACCATGGCGACCATCGGCACCTTCAAGAAGTCGGGCGAAGAGTTCACCGGCGAAATCGTCACCCTCAGCGTCCAGACCCGCGGCGTGCGGATCGTCCCCGAAACCCGCGCCACCGGCGAGAACGCCCCCAGCCACCGGGTCTTCGTGGGTCGGGCGGAGATCGGAGCCGCCTGGACCAAGCGCTCCAACGAAGGCCGCGACTATCTGGGCCTCAAGCTCGACGACCCGAGCTTCAACGCCCCGATCTTCGCCAACCTCTTCGATGACGAGGAGGGCGAAGGCTACACCCTGATCTGGTCTCGCCCGAGCCGCCGCAACGGCGACTAAGTCTCCCACAGCCGCCCCGCCCGGTCACCCGGGCGGGACCTATTCCTGCCATGGGGGCGGAAACACGCGATAGATCGGCCCGAACCATTTGCCCACATGTTGGCGATGAAACCGAATCTGTCGCCGGGGAAAGCGGAGGAAGAGCGTTCTGACAACGCCATAACAGGTGGCGTCGCGCGTCAAGAACGACTATTATAGCCGTAGTTCTGGCGTGCGCGTAGGTCCAGATGGGAGGTGATCATGCATGATCACCGCCCGACAATCACGGGCCGCGCGCGCGTTGCTTGGCTGGACACAGGAGACGCTCGCTGAACGGGCCCGAGTATCTTTGACCGCGCTGAAGCGCCTCGAATCCGAAAGCGGGTTGGAGGTGTACGAGACGACGCGCGATCAAGTTCGACGGGCTCTTGAGGCGGCCGGCATCGTTCTGCTGTCCACCGATCGGGGACAAGGTGTTCTGCTCGTCAATGACCAAGGCAATAATCAGCGCTGATCCACTGCATTCGCTCGATGCGGCAACAGGGCTCGACCTACCCTTTTTGGACGTCATCCGTTTCCCACAAAGCTTCTGTAGAAGTATGCCACCAAAATCTCGGTGGGGCGGAGGAAAAAATACGCGATGAACGACCCGTTTGAGGATATGGCGCCATCCGACGACGAGCTAACGCCCTACGACCGCGCGCATATGAAGCTCTACATGCGGCTGCTCGATGCGGATCGGGACGGCGCCGATTGGCGGGATGCGGTTCAGGTTCTGTTCGGGCTCGACGCCGACCTCGAACCAGACCGGGCGCGCCGTGTCCACGACAGCCATCTGGCCCGCGCCCGCTGGATGACGGAGCACGGCTATCGCCAACTCGTCCGCGAAGGCACCCGCCACTGAAAAAGCGGGAGTGATGCCTCTGTGGCAACACCTGTTGACCGCACCTCCGGCTAGCGGCGGCCGCAACTCATCGGAATCGTATTCGAACCACGACTAGCGGTGGAAAGTGGAGAGTTCGAATGCCTGAATTCCCTGAGAATTGGAGCGATACGCCCAGCTACGACTACATCGACGATCTCAGCGCTCCCGAAATCGGCTGGGAATGGCTCCGCCGTAATGATTTCTATCGGGCCGACTATACTCGCCTGGTTCGCTCCAGCAGCGACAGTGCCGATCTGATCAAACACATCCGCGATCGGTGGGGTTTGCGATTTCCCTGTCGAGCCAGCCTTCAAAGCCCCTGAAACCTCCGTCATCTGGCAGCCGGACGAGGACACCGGATCGGTAGTCCTCGCCGCCAGTCCGGATATCCTGAAGGGCGCAGCTCCGTCCTCGCCGGCGCTCGGGGCGGTCAAGCGCGGCGAGGATGCCGGCACGCACCTCCTGCGCGACCTCGGCGCCGGCAAGCACCTCAATATCCTGCGCACGGATGCCGGCGGGCCGTCTCGGCCGCTCGTCGCTCTCGTTCCGATCGACACGAGCGGCTTCGGGCGCGCCGAAGCCGTGTTGCGCCTGCTCACCTCGCTGTACGGCCGGGCCGTCCCACCCGACACGCGCATGACGGCGCAGCAGCGCAGGCGCGCGCGCCGGATGCTCCAGGCCGTCGACGGCCTTCGCAACGGCGCAAGCCAGATGGATATCGCCGTCGTCATCTTCCGCCTGGCGCGGCCGACGCGCGACGAATGGCAGGTTGCGCCGGAACGCTTCGCCGTCATGGACCTGATCCGGGACGGTAACGCCATGATCGCCGGCGGCTATCGCGCCCTCCTTCGTCATCGCTGGAAATCCTGACACAGATCCCGGCGCGGCCGGTGTGGGAATTTGGCCTGCCCAATTTCCCACTGCATCTCGCCGATCGTCCTTCGCCATCGTGGCCTTCGTCACCCGCCGCTCACCAACGGCCGCAACGAACCCACGGAGGCCCGCATCGTGCAGCCCAATATCAACGTTATCCCGCCGCGCTTCCTGCGCACCAAGGAAGCCGCAACGTTTCTGAGCCTCTCGGCCCGTACGCTCGAAAAACATCGCACTTACGGCACCGGCCCGGCCTACCGAAAGCTTGGCGGCCGTGTCGTCTATGCCGTCGACGACCTTCAGGCCTGGGCCGATCGCGGCGCCGTAACGTCGACCACCGACCCGCGCGGCGGCAATGTCCTACCGGCCAAACGACAGACCTACGCGCCGGTCCACGCCGGTCGTTACGCGCGCTGATCGCGCCGCAGCTCCCTCTTGTCGGCGCGCTCTCACCCACCCTCGGAACGCGGACAGCTCGATCTGTTCCATGCGCTTCCCGGTGAGTTCGCGCTCCGTGACGCGCAGGACCTCATGGCCTATCCGTTCTTCTCCCTCGCAAAATCAAAGCGTATCGCCCCGATCGACTTCAAGGCCGGCGGCGTCACCATCCGCGTCGAGGCCGTGCCGGACCATGGGATGGCGACGATCTGGGATGCCGACATCCTGATCTGGGCCGCCAGCCAGATCGTCAATGCGCGCGATGCTGGCTTACGCACCTCGCGGCTCATGGCGACAACGCCCTATGAAATCCTGACCTTCACGGGGCGCGGCGTGTCGATGCGCGACTACCAGCGCCTGAAGGCGGCGCTCGACCGTCTCCAATCCACCACCGTCGCGACCTCGATCCGCCAGCCGGCCGAGGGCCGACGCCATCGTTTCTCCTGGATCAACGAATGGCAGGAGCAGACCGATCGTGACGGACGGCCAACCGGCATCGAGCTGATCCTGCCCGACTGGTTCTATCGCGCCGTCCTCGATGACGCGCTCGTACTCACCATCGACCGGGCCTATTTCGAGCTAACCGGCGGCCTTGAGCGCTGGCTCTACCGCATCGTGCGCAAGCATGGTGGCCGCCAGTCCTACGGCTGGAGCTTCGACTTCGGCCATCTCCACCAGAAGTCCGGCAGTCTCTCGCCGCTCAAGCACTTCGCCTACGACCTGCGCGCGATCGTCAAGCGCCAGCCGCTCCCCGGCTATCGCCTCGCCATCCAGCAGCAGGTCGACGGTCCCGAGGTCCTCACCTTCGTCGCCACCGATCCGACCTTTTTCACCCCGCCGCGCCCGCGACGGAAACCGTCAACGCGCTTTGGGGATAAGCTGTGAATTCACTCGTGCTATCGGGGACCGCCCCTATCGTGCCATCGGGGACCCGATCCTCGTGCTATCGGGGACCGGAATCGGCGATTCATCGTCGCGATTCAAAGCCTTGCAGCGGCCGTAACTTATCTAACCTAGATTCCTTCGGAATCTTTCTAACGCCACCCCGCTTTTCCACGCTTGAGGATAACCGCCGTGCAGCCTCCCTGAGGGCCGCAGGCTGCGGGCGATCCGGCGTTGTCTTGCACCTTAAATCGGAGACTCATTTCCCCTTAATCGCGAACTGGCGCGACACGTTCACGGCTGGGAGCGCGTCATGATCGTCGCGCTGCTCAATCAAAAAGGCGGTGTCGGCAAGACGACGCTCGCCCTCCACATCGCCGGAGAGCTGGCCAGGAAGGGAAGCCGCGTCACCCTGATCGATGCGGACCCGCAGGGCTCGGCGCTCGACTGGTCGCAGCAACGAGCGCGAGAGCAGTTCCCGCGCCTGTTCGGTGTTCTCGGCCTTGCTCGCGACACGCTGCATCGGGAAGCGCCCGAGTTGGCGCGTGATGTCGACCACATCGTCATCGACGGACCACCGCGCGTCGCCGAGCTGATGCGCTCTGCGCTACTTGCCGCCGACCTGGTGCTGATCCCCGTGCAGCCATCGCCGCTCGATGGCTGGGCATCGGCCGAGATGCTGGCGCTGCTCTCCGAGGCGCGCATCTACCGGCCTGAACTCAGGGCGCGCTTTGTTCTCAATCGCTGTGGCGCCCGCACCGTCATTGCGCGTGAAACGGCCGAGACGCTTGCCGACCATGATCCGCCGGTGCTGCGCACGACGATCGGCCAGCGCGTCATCTACGCAGACGCCGCCCAGTCCGGCCGCCTCGCCTTCGAGATCGGTGACGACGGGCCTGCTGCGCGCGAGATCGCTGCGCTCGTCAGCGAGATCGCGAGGGTCGCGCCATGAACGAGCGATCCCCGCGCCGCGGCTTCGCATCGCGTCCCGCCGATCCCGATAGCTGGATCAAGGCAACCGACGCGCCGGTACGAACTCCAGCAGGCCCTTCCGGCTTCACCGCACGGCTCACCATCGACGTCACGCCCGAGCTGCGCGGCCGCATCAAGATCGCCGCGTTCCAGCGCGGCATCACCGTCGCCGACATGCTGCGCGAGCTGCTCGCGCGCGAATTCCCCAAACCCGAAGGAGACACCCCATGACCGGCATCGCGGCCCCCCGCATGCGCGGCGGCCCGACGCTGGCCGCGCTCCCGACAGACACACTCACCCATGTCCAACTGACCTGGGTTGAGAAGAAGATCGAACACTGGATTCGCTTTGGCACGGCCTCGCGCGAACAAGCTATCGATCGCCGGCGCCGCATCGTCTCCTTCCGCCCCGGCGCCGTCTTCGCCTTCGTGCGCTGGGCTTCCAATGATTTCGGCACGATCATCTCGCGGATCGACATCGTGCGCATTGTCGCCCGCGGCGAAGCCTACCAGACGCTGCCCTTCGTCCGCCCCGGCGGCGACATCCTGCTCAAGATCGAAGGCTGGCCCAACGTTGAGCGCGTGCTCCAGGCGATCGATGCCGTCGAACGCCTCGGCGTCGATCCCGAAGCGGCGTCCCCCGACTATTGGCGGCATGTTCACAACCGGCTGACCGCCGGCCACGAGCCGCGCGCCTACACGCTCGATCAGCACCGCGCCTTCCTCCTGCGCCGGAGGGCCGAACCATGAGCCGCATGGGGATCGTCCTCGCGACGGCGCTCGCGACGATGAGCGTCAGCTATCCGGCGCTCACGCCGATGCCGATCAAGCTCATCTGGAACGCTTCGGCCAGTGCACCGATCGGCTTCTACACGATCGACTTCGGCCGCCCGTTCGAAGTCACCGATCTTGTCGCCGTCGACCCGCCCGAACCGCTCGCCTCGTTCCTCGCCGAGCGCGGCTATCTGCCCAAGGGCGTGCCGCTCCTGAAGCGCGTCCGCGCCGTCTCCGGGCAAACCGTCTGCCGCTCGAACCTCGCCATCACGGTCGACGGCATCGAGGCCGGCACCGCGCTTGAGCGCGATCGCACCGGCCGTCCGTTGCCCGTCTGGCGGGGCTGCCTGCGCATCCCAGCCGGCGAAATCTTCCTGATGAATGGGCAAGTCCGCGACAGCCTCGACGGTCGCTACTTCGGCCTCCTCTCCACCGACCAGATCATCGGCCGCGCGGTCCCGCTGTGGACCGACAAAGAAGGCGACGACCGCTTCGAATGGCGCGCGCCAACGCGGTGAACGCGCGACCGACGGCGCGCGCTGCGCCGCTCCTTCACCACCGCATCCGCAGAAAGGAACCACAACCATGGCACAGATCGGACAGTTCACACGCGAGGCGAACGGCTTCTTCGGTCGCGTTCACACCCTCACCCTCAACCTCGAACTGACCATCGTTCCCGCCGAGCCGAGCGACGCCGAGAACGCGCCCGACTATCGCGTCCTGCGCGGCGCGGAGGATGGCCCCGAGGTCGGCGCCGGCTGGACGCGCAGCAGCGACAAGGCCGGCGAATACATCTCGCTTCAGCTCGACGATCCGACCTTCGACGAGCCGATCCGTGCGCGCCTGTTCCAGAACGGCGACGACGCCACGTCGTGGTTGCTGCATTGGGGCCGTCCGCGCGAACGCGGCGAAAGGGCCTAGTCGATGCCCCACCGCGACATCTCCATCGCTCCATGGCTGCGCTTCCGCCGCAGCTGCCCGGAGGACGGACGGCGAGGTTCCGCCCGCCGCATCGCCCTCCTTCTCCTTTCCGGCCTCCTCCTGCCGGCCTGTTCGATCACACCGGCAGTTGCGCAGGCAGATACCGCCGTGGCGGCCATTCAGGCCGATCCCTACGCCGCGCACGTTGCCGAGGCTTCGAAGCGCTTCGGCGTGCCGAGCGCCTGGATACGCGCGGTGATGCGGCAGGAGAGCGCCGGCGACGTGAAGGCCGTTTCCAGCGCAGGCGCACGCGGTCTCATGCAGATCATGCCCGATACCTGGCAGGAGCTTCGCACCCGCTGGGCTCTCGGACACGATCCTTTCGATCCGCGCGACAACATTCTCGCGGGCACGGCGTATTTGCGCGAGCTGCATGATCGTTTCGGCTCGCCCGGCTTCCTTGCCGCCTACAATGCGGGGCCGACGCGCTACGAAGCCTACCTTTCCGGACGCCCATTACCCGCCGAAACCCGCGCCTATGTCACAGCGCTCGCCCCTCTTATCGGCGGCGAGCCACTGAGTGATCCGACGCCGCGCCGCGCCGCCGCGATCACGCTGGAAACGCTGCCCTGGCGTCGCGCGGCGCTCTTTGTTCAACCTGCCGTCCGCATCGCAGTTGCAGAACCAGTGCAGCCAAACGGCGACACAGGGGCAGCAGCCGAGAACGCTACCGTGCGCGATGTCTCCGCAATCACACCCCGCTCGAACGGCCTCTTCGCCGTGCGCATCGGCGCGGGAGGTGCGAAATGACCGGGATCGCAGGCCGGCGTGGTCTGGCGCAGCTTCGGAAAGGATCGGTGCGGATCAGGAGAAGCGCGAAGAGCAACGACAGAGGAAGGCGAGATAAAAGGCCCTGCCCGCAACGCTGTAAGCCATTGGCATGGCTTGCGTTTTGGCGGGCATGCCGGTCGGTCGCGGGCATACTGCCCGAATTTTTCCAGCGTTTTCAACGCTGCGATATGCACGGAGCGATCTTTGCTCGGCCCGGAGCACCGGCATGAGCGAACGCGACAGCGACTTCCGCATCAAGCCGGGCCGCATCCGCTCGACGCGGGCGACGGGGACAAAGAGCTTCGTCAATCAGGTTCTCGCCGCCGCGCAGCGTGCCGGCCATACCTCCGGCGGAGCACCAACAGGGAAATCTGGCCGGCACCTCGGCCACTCGACCTTCGGGCGCGGCCGCAATGTCTTCGGCCGCTCCCGCATCTTCTCGTCACAGCGCCGCGTCGTCATCAAGGCGCGCATCGCCCGTCATACGGGCAAGGCCTACCGATCCGCGCCGCTGACCAGCCACGCCGCCTATCTCAAGCGCGAGGGCGTGAGCCGGGACGGCGAGAAGGGCGTCATGTTCGACGCCAATGCCGATCGCGCCGACGACGTCGCTTTCGCCGAGCGGTGCAAGGACGACCGGCATCATTTCCGGTTCATCGTCTCGCCGGAGGACGCGGCCGAGATGACCGACCTCAAGGCGTTCACCCGGGACCTCGCCCGGCAGATGGAGGCCGATCTCGGCACCCGTCTCGACTGGGCGGCCGTCGATCACTGGAACACCGACAATCCCCATGTCCATCTTCTGGTGCGCGGCGTCGACGAGACCGGCGCTGATCTCGTGATCTCGCGCGACTATATCAGCCGTGGCCTTCGCTACCGCGCCGAGGATCTGGTCGACATCGAGCTCGGCCCGAAGCCCGAACACGAGATCCGCAGCGCCCTTGAAAAAGAAATCACCGCCGAGCGCTGGACCCGCATCGATGGCGAGATTCAGCGCGCCGCCGACGAGACCGGCTTTCTCGATCTGCGGCCCGAGCAGCACGGTCCCTCCGATCCCGAACTGCGCCGCCTCATGGTCGGCCGCCTCCAGCATCTCGAAAAGATGGGCCTGGCCGTCCAGGGCGAGCCCGGCCAATGGGTGGTCGGGCTCGAAGCCGAGCGCGCGCTGCGCGATCTCGGCATTCGCGGCGACATCATCAAGACCATGCACCGCGCCTTCGCCGAACGCGGCCAGGATCGCGGCTTCTCGGACTTCGTCGTTGACGGTAGCACTGCCGGCGCGCCGATCGTCGGCCGTCTCGTCGATCGCGGGCTGCATGACGAGCTGAGTGGTGAAGCCTATGCCGTCATCGACGGTGTCGACGGGCGCGCGCACCATGTCCGCTTTCGCAACGTCGATGCCTTCGAACATGCTCCGGCCAATGGCGGCATCGTCGAGCTTCGCCACTTCGGTGGCCCGGACGACCCGCGCCCGACTCTCGTACTCGCCACGCGCTCCGATCTCGACCTTCAGGCACAGGTCACCGCACCCGGCGCGACCTGGCTCGACCATCGCCTGGTCGAGCGCGAGGCGATGCCGCTGTCGCAGGCAGGATTCGGGCGGGAGGTGCGCGACGCCATGCAGGCCCGCGCCGAACATCTCGCCGATCAGGGACTGGCGCGTCGTGACGGTCAGCGCATCGTCATGCAGCGCGAACTCCTCGCCACGCTCCGCCGGCGCGAGCTTGATGCCGTCGGCGAGAAGCTCTCGGCCGAGACCGGCCTACCCCATGTGAAGGCGCAGGCCGGCGAGCATGTCGCGGGCGTCGTGCGTCAGCGTCTCACCCTCTCCTCCGGCCGCTTCGCCATGATCGATGACGGTCTGGGCTTCCAGCTCGTCCCCTGGTCCCGCGACCTCGAACGCAAGCTCGGCCAGCACGTCGCCGGCGTCACCAAGGAGGGCGGTGGCATCGAATGGGCGATCGGCCGCAAGCGCGATCTCGGCATCTGACAAGGACAAGAAAAGGAGTTCGCCATGTCCGCGACCAAAATCCTCTGGGGGCAGATCACCGTCGTCTTCCTGATCGTGATCGCCACCACCTGGGCCGCCACGCAATATGTCGCCTGGCAGCTGGGGTTTCAGGCGCAGCTCGGAACGCCCTGGTTCATGCTCGCCGGCGTGTCCGTCTATTACCCACCCGCCTTCTTCTGGTGGTGGTATTTCTTCGACGCCTATGCGCCCGACATTTTCAACAAGGGCGCTTTCATCGCCGCCTCCGGTGGCTTCATCGCCATCGCCGTCGCCATCGGCATGTCCGTCTGGCGCGCTCGCGAGGCTAAGAATGTCGCCACCTACGGCTCAGCACGTTGGGCCGAGAAGAAGGAGGTTGAGGCGGCCGGCCTGCTCGGGGCGGACGGCGTGGTTCTGGGCAGGCTGGAACAGGACTATCTGCGCCACGACGGGCCAGAGCATGTCCTGTGCTTCGCGCCCACCCGATCGGGCAAGGGCGTCGGCCTGGTTGTGCCCTCGCTCCTGACCTGGCCGGGTTCGGCCATCGTTCACGACATCAAGGGAGAAAACTGGCAGCTCACTGCCGGTTTCCGCTCACGGCACGGCCGCGTGCTGCTCTTTGATCCGACCAATCCGAACTCTGCCGCCTACAATCCACTGCTCGAGGTCCGTCGCGGCGACTGGGAGGTGCGCGACGTCCAGAATGTCGCCGACGTTCTGGTCGATCCCGAAGGCTCGCTCGACAAGCGCAACCACTGGGAAAAGACCAGCCACTCGCTCCTCGTCGGCGCGATCCTGCATGTCCTCTATGCCGAGGAGAACAAAACGCTCGCCGGCGTCGCCGCCTTCCTCTCCGACCCGAAGAGGTCGATCGAGGCGACGCTCGCCGCGATGATGACGACGAAACATCTCGGAGCGGCCGGCCCTCACCCGGTCGTCGCCTCAACGGCGCGCGAGCTCCTCAACAAATCCGACAACGAGCGATCCGGCGTCCTTTCGACCGCCATGTCCTTCCTCGGCCTTTATCGCGATCCGGTCGTCGCGGAGGTGACAAGCCGATGCGACTGGCGCATCGCCGATCTCACCACCGAGGCCAAGCCCGCCACGCTCTACATGGTCGTGCCACCCTCGGATATCTCGCGGACCAAGCCGCTGATCCGTCTCGTCCTCAACCAGATCGGCAGGCGGCTCACCGAGGATCTCCATGCCAAGGAGCGCAAGCACCGCGTCCTGATGATGCTCGACGAGTTCCCGGCGCTCGGTCGCCTCGACTTCTTTGAGAGCGCGCTGGCCTTCATGGCCGGTTACGGGATCAAGAGCTTCCTCATCGCCCAGTCGCTGAACCAGATCGAGAAGGCCTACGGCGCCAACAATTCGATCCTCGACAACTGCCATGTTCGCGTCAGCTTCGCCACCAATGACGAACGGACGGCCAAGCGTGTCTCGGATGCGCTCGGCACGGCGACTGAGATGAAGGCGATGAAGAACTATGCCGGCCACCGACTCTCGCCCTGGCTCGGCCACCTGATGGTGTCGCGCTCGGAAACTGCACGGCCCCTGCTCACGCCGGGCGAGGTCATGCAGCTTCCCCCAACCGACGAAATCGTCATGGTCGCTGGCACCGCCCCCATCCGGGCGAGAAAGGCGCGCTATTACGAGGATGCGCGCTTCCGCGAGCGCGTGCTGCCGCCGCCCGACCCGAAGAAATCCGGGCGCACCCGTCATACGGATGGCTGGTCGACGCTGCAACCGCAGAAACCCGACCCCGCGCTGATGGCGGCGCAGGCACCCGACACCGCCAATGCCGGCCTGCGCCGCGAACCCGAGCTTCCCGATCACGTCGCCATCGTCAAGGAGACCACCGATCAGCGCCCGGCAGAGGAATTCGCACACATCCTCGATGACGAGCCGGAGGACGTTGCGCGCCAACGCCAGGCACTGCGCCGCCAGATGACCGGCGTCGCTCGCCAGGTCTCGCTCGATCCCGGCGACGGCATGGAGCTCTGAGACCATGCGTGATCGTCTCAACCTCACCCTGCCCGTTGAGCTCATCGGGCGCATCAATGAACTGGCCGATCGCAAGAAACTGCCGCGATCCGCCATCGTCGAGGCGGCGGTCACATCGTTCCTCTCGCCCGACCACGCCGATGTGCGCGAGGCGGCGTTTGCCCGGCGGCTCGATCGGCTGTCCAGACAGGTCCAGCGGATGGAGCGCGATCTCGGCATCACTGCCGAGACGCTGGCGCTGTTCGTGCGCTTCTGGCTGTCGATCACGCCGCCCTTGCCGCCGGACGCCCAGGCTGCAGCGCAGGCCAAAGGGCGAGAGCGGTTCGACGGCTTTGTGGAGACTCTCGGCAAGCGGCTGCAGAAAGGTCAGAGCTTTCTGCGCGAGATCCCGGATGATATTGCAGCAGGCCCTGGTAGCGACCAATCGGGGTGAAACGATTTCCACTCACGGCATCGTTTCCATACTTTTCACGATGATAGGTCTATTCGATTGCGGCTTTCTGGAAACTTCGTTTTGCTGCAGCGGCGAACTCGTAGGCGGAAATCGCAGGAAGCCCCTCGAAGAACGGTCCGCAGTAGTGTGAGGATCGATCGTCATTTGCCTGGACCGCCACCGCCCTATTCACATCGCAGGGGACGTGGCTGCTCTAAAATACATCACTTGAATGAATCACTTTCGACGATGCTGAATTCTTGCGGTCCGCGAGGCCCACGACGATAGGAGCGGCCGTTGATGCGGAGGAAACAGTGACTGCTCGAATCAGCGCGACTAGTCTGCGCGAATGCGGTTCGCGGCCTCCCTGTAGTTGGCCCAACGCTTCCCTCTGGCACTCGACAGGATTCCTGTCGGCCCGAACAAGACCTCGCGTTCGAAGGCTATTGTAGTATCTGTCCGAGAAACTTCTTCGTGCGCTCGTGCTGGGGGTGGTCGAAGAAAGCAGAAGGCTTGTTCTCTTCGACGATTTTTCCCCCATCCATGAATATCACTCTGTCCGCTACCTGCCGGGCGAACCCCATCTCATGAGTAACGCAGATCATCGTCATACCGTCGTCGGCAAGGCCGACCATAGTATCCAGCACCTCCTTCACCATCTCGGGATCAAGGGCCGATGTCGGCTCGTCGAACAGCATGATGTCGGGCTGCATGCATAGAGCTCGTGCGATCGCCGCACGCTGCTGCTGTCCGCCTGACAGCTCGCTCGGATGCTTGCTCGCCTGGTCGGCAATCCGGACTCGTTCGAGGTAACTCATGGCAAGTTGCTCGGCATCGCTCCGAGATGTCTTCCGAACATTTCTAGGTGCCAGCGTGCAGTTTTCCAGGATGGTCAGGTGAGGAAAGAGATTGAAATGCTGGAAAACCATGCCGATATCGCGCCTCGTCTCGTCGATACCACGGCCACCGTCAACGATCTTTCCGCCTACCTCAACCCGGCCCTGTTGAAATCGCTCGAGGCCGTTCATGCACCGAATAAGCGTGGACTTCCCCGAGCCTGACGGGCCGCATATCACGATCCGCTCGCCCTTGGTGACCGAGAGAGCTATATCTCGAAGAACCTGCATATCTCCGAACCACTTGCTGAGATCCCGGATTTCGATCGTCCCCATACAAGAATTGTCGTTGGTCCGATCGCTTGCGTCACGCGCGCTATGGATATCTATCCTGATCATTTTGCCTGTTTTTCTCGTATGGAAACATCGGATTCTTCAGGGCGTCGACCTTGGACATCTATCTTTATCTCCAAGGCATCGTGTCGCCAGTACTCGTGGTCGAAGGAGAACGGCATGCCGTCGGCGTCGTCGGTAATCCGCCGCACAAACAGACCGGGAGTGCCGTGCGCGAGACGTAGGTCACGGGCATGAGGATCGCTTAGAGCCGTCGGATGCAGATACAGCTCGCGGCGCCGAAGAAGGATTCCATACTCCCGTTCGTAGACGGTCGCCAACGAGATGTCGGTCGAAGCCAGTTCGACCAGTCCAGGGCACCGCCTCTCGATCACGTGCGAAATCTCGACGAACACGGGTCGGTTGTCGATGAAACGCAACCTGCGAATGATGACGAGCTTGGTTCCTGCTTCTATTCCCAGCGAACTCGCAATCGCAGCGTCCGCAACCATGCTACCCGTCGAAAGAACCTTGGCTCCGGCCACGCGTCCCTGATCGACCACGGCCTTGGTGAAGCTGACGTCGCGCGACGGATCATAGAAAAAACGTGGGGGTGAGAGATACCAGCCCGATCGGTGGAAGCGATAAATGAAGCCTTCGGCCTCCAATTGCCAAAGCGCCTTCCGCACAGTCATTCGAGCGACGCCGAGATGATCCGTCAGCCAGCGCTCGGAAGGAAGCTGACCGTTCGGTTTCAGCCTTCCAAGGGCGGTGCCCTCGTCGACGAGGTGCCGGATGCGCTCGGGCACCGTAGAAAGCTGGTCGGGGTCGGACATATGTTCAAACTGGTTCTCAATCATGTCTTCTCTTCAGGAGATCGGAAGATGGCGTCCGGACCGCAGTTCGAGCCAGCGGGCCAGACGAAGCAGCGGGAAGCAATACGCGAAATAAAGTAGCGCCACCGCCCCGTAGACGAAGAATAGATCACGCGGCGCCCGCATCGCGATCACGTCTCCGGCTCGCACCAATTCACCTATCCCTACGACGCTGACGATGGAAGTGCTCTTGACGATGATGACGTAGAGCCCCCCGAGCGGCGGAACCATCAGCCGGCGCGCCTGTGGCAGCACGACAAGCGACAGACGTTGTCGCAGCGTAAGACCTAGTGCCTTCGCAGCCTCTATCTGCCCTAGCGGAACCGCCTCCATCGCGCTGCGCGTGATTTCCGCGGCGTAGGTCGAGGTGTAAATCGAAAGGGCGATGACGGCGGCCGTTGCTGCGCTCATGTCGAAAATGCTGAGCCCAGTGCGGGGCAGGACGAAATAAACGATGTAGAGTTGCACAAGGAAGGGCGTACCCCGGACGACGTGAATGAGAAGACCGATTGCTTCTGCGAGAATTCGGATGCGCAAAGCTCGCGCGATACCGAAAAAGAAGCCGAGGACGGTTCCAATGAACAGCGTGACCAGCGAGAGGGCAATGGTCGCAGCGAGCCCGGAGAGGAGCTGAGGGAAGGCGTGTAGAAGCGTTACCATTTCCGAGGCTCCGCTCTCTTCTGCGACTTCCGCTTGGTTACGATGGCGACCAAGCCGAGAGACATCAGATAAATGACCAGATAGCAGGCTGCGATCGTCAGGAATCCTTCATTCGGGAGTAGACGGTCGTTCATAGTCGCGGTGCCGGCTCCGGTGAGATCGACTATTCCAACGAAGCTGACGATCGACGAGTCCTTGATCAGCATCGCCGTTTGTCCGATCAAAGGCGGAACGACATGTCGGATCGCCTGCGGCAGGATGACGAGGCGAAAGGTCTGCCAGGCGCTCATTCCCAGAGCGCGCGCGGCCTCGCTCTGTTGTCGGGATACGGATTCCAAGCCAGCGCGGAGGATTTCGCCGAAGTATGCCGCCCCATTGAAACCTAAGGCAATTACCCCTGCCTCGAACGCCGTCAGCCTTCCGATCAATGGAAGCGGCCCCAGCGCGAAGTAGAGGACGTAGAGTTGTATCAGGAGCGGCGTGCTACGGACCGCCTCGACATAAGCCACGACGGCACGCTTCACTAAGATGCCGCCGAACGTCCGAGCCGACGCCAGGGCGATACCAAGTACGAGGGCGAGCACGAATGCCGCCCCCGATACCTCGATCGTAACAGCCAGACCGGCCGCGAGTTGAGGCAGGCTTTCCGCCACGACTCGATAGTTATAGAAACCGATCAGCCAGTTCATGACGATTAAAGGTTATCCTTCCGCCAATCGTCGGATCGACGCCAGTAGTCGGCCCATTTCTCGATCTTGCCGTCACGCTTGGCCCAATAGAGCCAGTTGTTGATCCAGGCGATCAGATGCGTTTTCTCCGGGGTGACGGCAAAGGCTTCCGGCCACTGGTAGAGATCGCCTTCGAGGATCTTGAAAGTGTCGCCGTAGGACAAGAGGTTGGAGCGTGCGGCAGAACGAACGTTGATGACCGCGTCGACACGGTCGGAATCGGCAGCCTGGGCGAGCGCGGGGCCCGCGCCGGCCAGCTCCACGATGGAGGCGTTCGGGAACTGGTGCTGCAGGATCTGCTTGTTGCTCGACCCTTGGGCAACGCCGATGCGCAGACCCGCCTTATTGAGTTCCACGGCCTTCTGGAAGCCCTTGGATGTTTTTGCGTAAAGGATCGCGGGCTCTTCGTAGAACGTGTCTGTGAACGTCATCTGCAAAGCGCGCTGCGGCGTCGGTGCCATGTCGGCGGCTACGAAGTCGACTTTACCAGAGACGGCAGCCGGGATGAGGCCGCGAAAGTCGTAGTCCTTCATCACGAGCTTGACGCCCATATCGGCGGCCATCAACTTCAGCATGTCGATGACGAAACCGACGCGTTCGCCGTTCTTGTTGACGAAGCTGACGGGAGGTCCCTGCGTCTGTACTGCGACGATCAGTTCGCCGCGTTTCACGATCTCTTCCACAGCATCGCTCGTCGCGGTTTGCGCCGTGGCGGAATGATAAGGAGAGAGCGCCGCGACCAGCGCAATCCCTATTGATGCGATCCAATTTGTCTTCACTTCTGAGCCCTCACTAGATAGTTGATCCACCATCTGGACTAGCCCAGTTATGTTGCAGGATTGTGACGCGTGCAAGTTCGCTCAGACATCGGCCCGATATTTTTCGAGCGCCGGTCTATCTAGTTCGATGCCGAGCCCCGGCCGAGCCGGCACCCTTACCCCGCCGTCATGGACACTCCAGGGTTCGCCGATGATGAGGTCGTTTTCCGCGTAGTCGATCAGTGACTGCGAAGGTCGCGAGATGGCAGAGGAAGAGATGCCGACATGGCACATTGCGGCCCAGCTAATGCCAAGCTCCCACATCGCACGAAGCCAGGTGCCCCGGCCCATTCGAGACATATCGTTCATGTGGCGCATGAGCGTGGAGAGGCTGCCGAAGATGCAGATATCGGGCACCGAGGCTCCGATGTTCGGGAAAGCCCGGAGGACGTCCACGTCGACGCAGTGCGAGGAAACGTTCACTCCAAAGGCCTTGGCCAGTCGGTCTATCCCGGCCAGCGACCTCACTGGCTCCTCAAAATTGTCGAGCCGCTGGTCCGCCACCTGCTTCAGAACTTCGGCGGCGGTCTCCTCGTCATAGGTCTGGTTGGCATCGACAGCGATCGGAAAGTCATCTCCTACGGCCTTCCGGACGGCCCTAATTGTAGGGATATCTACGTGCGATCGATAGCGGGCGATCTTGAACTCGAAATACGTGGCCCCTCGATCCTCGACCGCCTTTTCAGCCTGTTCCGCAAGCACCCTCGGCACGTCCTTCTCGCTGAAACCTTCCTCTGGATCTGGCGGATAACCGAAGGCTGCGAATTGCGCCCGCTCGCGAACCGCACCACCAAGGAGCTCGTACAGCGGCTTGCCCTGCGTCTTTCCCGCGATATCCCACAGGGCGAGGTCGATCGCCGCATATGCAAGGGTGTCGCAATGGCGCTCCGGAAAGCCGAAGTCCAAGGGCCTTAGGCAACGTCTACGTAGCTCGTCATGATCGTCCGCCTTGGCACCTATTAGCAGAGGCGCGAAGCGTTTCGAGATGGTTTTCGCCGGCCACAGACCGCGAGCCTCACCCAGGCCCACGATCCCGTCGGCAGTTTCGATCTCCACGATGGTCCGGTCGAGATGTTCTCGTCGAACCCAGCGAGCGGCCTCTCCCACGATGACGGGGACGAGTACGGGTGTCGCTGTGACCCGCGTTATGACATTGCTCATCATGATACTCCGCAAAAGATCCAACAGCGCGTAGCATCATAATCTGGGCTAGTCCATATTGCCCGGATCGGTTAGTCTAGAACAGCCTATAGAAACTTTGGCCCTCGCATTTTTGCAGCGACGATCCACGATGGTCGCTCTTAGCAGCGCATTCAGGCCAGGCCGTCGAAATGATTGATCGCGAAGCTGAAGAATTACGCGGACTTCTTCGACAATTCGCGCTCTCGGAAATAGGACGCCACGACAACATACGAAGCTGTTTCATCGTCTTTGAATGCTGCTCCGCCGTTCGCCTGTATTTGTACGCTACGCTACGACGGCCACTCAAATCTATTGAAGCCGCCCAATATATGGCTCTTTTAATCATCCCCGATCGGGAGCCGCGCGTCGCGCAACCCGCAGGAGAACGGGGACGACGTGGCGACTTCTCAAGGAATTTCCGAAGCGACTTTGCGTGGTGCGCGCATGCTGCGCACGGCACTCGGCCCGGCCATTGCCGGTTTCCTGGAAGACCCGACCATCGTCGAAGTGATGCTGAACCCAGACGGGCGGCTCTGGATCGACCGGCTTTCCGGCGGGCTTGAAGACACTGGCCACGCGCTTTCTGCGGCAGACGGCGAGCGGATTGTGCGCCTCGTTGCGCACCATGTCGGCGCCGAGGTCCATCCCGGCAGTCCGCGCGTCTCGGCCGAGCTCCCCGAAACGGGAGAGCGCTTCGAGGGGCTGCTGCCTCCCGTGGTTACCGCCCCGGCTTTCGCCATCCGCAAGCCTGCCGTCGCGGTGTTCACGCTCGACGACTATGTCGCAGCCGGCATCATGGTCAAAGCCCAAGCCAAGGCCCTGCGTGGAGCCGTCGCCGCCCGCGCCAACATCCTGGTCGCCGGCGGCACTTCGACCGGCAAGACCACCCTCACTAACGCGCTTCTCGCCGAGGTCGCCAAGACCTCCGATCGCGTCGTCCTGATCGAGGATACCCGCGAACTGCAATGCGCAGCGCCCAATCTGGTCGCGCTGCGAACCAAGGACGGTGTTGTCTCTCTTTCCGATCTCGTCCGGTCCAGCCTTCGCCTACGCCCGGACCGCATTCCCGTCGGCGAAGTGCGCGGCGCCGAAGCGCTCGACCTCCTCAAAGCCTGGGGCACCGGCCATCCCGGCGGCATCGGCACCATCCACGCCGGCACCGGCATCGGCGCGCTGCGCCGCCTCGAACAGCTCATCCAGGAAGCCGTCGTCACCGTCCCGCGCGCGCTGATCGCCGAGACGATTGATCTCGTCGCCGTCCTCGCCGGCCGCGGATCGCAACGACGGCTCGCCGAACTCGCGCGCGTCGAGGGCCTCGGCTCGGACGGCGACTACCGCATCACCCCGATCACCACCGGCAACGAAGGAGCCATCGCATGACCCTGTCCCTCTCCCGAGCAGCTCGCCGCATCCCGGCCGTCTGCTCGGTCGCCCTCATCTCGCTCGCGCTGGCCCCGGCCGCGCATGCCTCCGGCTCCTCGATGCCGTGGGAGCAGCCGCTGCAGCAGATCCTGCAATCGGTCGAAGGTCCGGTCGCCAAGATCATCGCGGTGATCATCATCATCGTGACCGGCCTCACACTGGCGTTCGGTGACACTTCGGGCGGTTTCCGGCGCCTGATCCAGATCGTGTTCGGCCTTTCGATTGCCTTCGCCGCGTCGAGCTTCTTCCTCTCCTTCTTCTCCTTCGGCGGCGGAGCGCTCGTCTGATGGATGAGCCAGTCCCGGGTTTCACCGCCCCAGTTCACCGCGCACTGACCGAGCACATCCTGCTCGGCGGCGCGCCGCGCGCGATCGCGATCCTCAACGGCACGCTCGCCGCCGCGCTCGGCCTCGGGCTGCGGCTGTGGCTCGTGGGGATCGCGCTCGGCCTCGTCGGACATCTTGCGGCCGTCTGGGCCGCAAAGCGCGACCCGATGTTCGTCGACGTGGTGCGCAGGCATCTGCGCATCCCCGGCCATCTCAGGGCGTGAGGTGGTCGCGATGATGAACCTTGCCGAATACCGCAACCGCAATGCCCGGCTCTCGGACTTCCTGCCTTGGGCCGCTCTCGTGCGAGACGGCGTCGTCCTCAACAAGGATGGCAGCCTGCAGCGCACGGCCCGTTTTCGTGGGCCCGATCTCGATAGCGCCGTGGCAGCCGAGCTAGTTGCCGTCGCCAGCCGCCTCAACAATGCCTTCCGTCGCCTCGGCTCAGGCTGGGCGATCTTCGTGGAAGCGCAACGCCATGCTGCTGGCCCCTATCCGGACAGCACCTTTGCCGACGCGGCCTCCGCCCTGATCGACGCCGAGCGTAAGGCCGATTTCGAGGAAGCCGGCGCACGTTACGAGTCCAGCTATTTCCTCACCTTCACCTATCTGCCGCCCGCCGAGGATGCCGCCCGCGCTGAAAGCTGGCTCTACGAAGGCAAGCCTGAGGCCGGCGTCGATCCGCGCGAGATCGCCAGCGGTTTTGTCGACCGCACCGATCGCGTGCTCCAGCTGGTCGAGGGCTTCATGCCCGAATGCGATTGGCTGACCGATGCGGAAACGCTGACCTATCTCCACGCCTGCGTCTCGACCAAGCGCCATCGCGTCCGCGTTCCCGAGACGCCAATGCATCTCGACGCCCTACTTGCCGATCAGTCGCTCACCGGCGGGTTGGAGCCACGCCTCGGCGACCAACATTTGCGCATTCTCACGATCGTCGGGTTTCCGAGCGCGACCACGCCCGGCATTCTCGACGAGCTCAACCGGCTCGCTTTTCCCTATCGCTGGTCGACGCGCGCGATCCTCCTCGACAAGGTCGACGCCACACGGCTGCTCACCAAGATCCGCCGTCAGTGGTTCGCCAAACGCAAGTCGATCGCGGCGATCTTAAAAGAGGTGATGACCAACGAGGCCTCAGTGCTCGTCGACACCGATGCGGCGAACAAGGCGGCCGATGCCGACCTCGCGCTGCAGGAGCTCGGCGCCGACTTCGCCGGGCAAGCCTATGTCACCGCGACGCTGACCGTCTGGGATACCGACCCGCGCATTGCCGACGAGAAGCTGCGCCTTGCCGAAAAGGTCATCCAGGGCCGCGACTTCACCTCGATGGTCGAAACCATCAACGCTGTCGACGCCTGGCTCGGCTCCTTGCCGGGCCATGTCTACGCCAATGTCCGGCAACCGCCGGTCTCCACCATCAATCTCGCCCACATGATCCCGCTTTCAGCGGTGTGGGCGGGGCCGGAACGGGACGAGCATTTCGCAGCTCCCCCTCTGCTGTTCGGCAAAACCGAAGGCTCGACCCCGTTCCGGCTTTCGATCCATGTCGGCGATGTCGGTCATACGCTGATCGTCGGACCGACCGGCGCCGGCAAGTCCGTGCTCTTGGCGCTGATGGCGCTCCAGTTCCGCCGCTACGCCCAAGCCCAGGTCTTCGCCTTCGACTTCGGTGGCTCGATCCGCGCCGCGACCCTCGTCATGGGCGGCGACTGGCACGATCTCGGCGGAGGCCTAAGCGGCGACATCAGCGAGCCGGTCCAGCTCCAGCCGCTCGCGCGTATCCATCATGTGCCGGAACGCGCCTGGGCTGCCGACTGGATCGTCTCCATCCTCAGCCGCGAGAGCGTGCCGATCACGCCGGAGGTCAAGGAACATCTCTGGTCGGCATTGACGTCGCTGGCGTCAGCGCCGGTTCACGAACGCACCATTACCGGCCTCACGGTCCTGCTCCAGGCCAACGAGCTGAAGCAGGCGCTGCGGCCCTATTGCGTCGGCGGTGCCTATGGCCGCTTGCTCGACGCGGAATCCGAACGTCTCGGTTCGGCCTCGGTGCAAGCCTTCGAAACCGAGGGTCTGGTCGGCACCGACGCTGCTCCCGCGGTGCTCGCCTATCTCTTTCATCGCATCGAGGACCGGCTCGACGGGTCGCCCACACTGATCATCATCGATGAAGGTTGGCTCGCACTCGACGACGACGGCTTCTCCGGCCAGATCCGCGAATGGCTGAAGACACTGCGCAAAAAGAACGCGAGCGTCATCTTCGCCACCCAATCGCTCTCCGACATCGATGGTTCGGCGATCGCGCCGGCGATCATCGAAAGCTGCCAGACGCGACTGTTGCTGCCCAACGAACGCGCGATCGAGCCGCAGATCACCGCGATCTACCGCCGCTTCGGCCTCAACGACCGGCAGATCGAGATCCTCGCCCGCGCCACGCCGAAGCGCGACTACTACTGCCAGTCGCGGCAGGGCAATCGGCTGTTCGAGCTCGGCCTGTCCGACGTCGCGCTCGCCGTCTGCGCAGCGTCCTCCAAACAGGACCAGGCGCTGATCAGCCAGGTCCATGCCCGCGTGGGGACCGAAGGCTTCCTCGCCGAATGGCTGCGCGCCCACGGCCTCGACTGGGCAGCCGACCTTATTCCGAACCTCACCAATGTCGCGCCGGCCGATACCCAACCGCCCGGCATCCCACCCCTCATTGAACAGGAGATTTCCCTATGAGGAACCGTCATCGCCCCTCCCTGCGCTCCGCCCTTGTGGCCGTCACGATGTTCGCCGCTCCGATCGCGGCGACATCGATCATGATCACGCCCGCGCATGCCCTCATCGTGTTCGACCCCTCGAACTACGCGCAGAATGTGCTGACCGCCGCGCGTTCGCTTGAGCAGATCACACACCAGATCACCTCGCTTCAGAACGAAGCGCAGATGCTGATCAACCAGGCGCGCAACCTCGCCAACCTCCCCTTCTCGGCCCTGCAGCAGATCCAGCAATCCGTTCAAAAGACCCAGCAACTGTTGCAACAGGCGCAGAACATCGCCTTCGACGTGCAGAAAATCGATCAGGTGTTTCAACAGTCCTACAAGAATATTTCGCTGTCGACCTCCGACCAGCAGCTCGTCACCGATGCCCGCTCGCGCTGGCAGAACACGGTGGGTGGTTTGCAGGATGCCATGCGCGTCCAGGCCGGCGTTGTCGGCAATATCGAGACCAACCGCGCGCAGATGTCGGCCATCGTCGGGCAGAGCCAGGGCGCTACGGGCGCGCTGCAGGCGACGCAGGCCGGCAACCAGCTCCTCGCTCTTCAAGCCCAGCAGCTCGCCGACCTCACTGCTGTCGTCGCCGCCAACGGTCGCGCCACTGCGCTGACCGAGGCGGAGCGCACTGCCGCCGCCGAACAAGGCCGTGAGCAGCGCCGCCGCTTTCTCACGCCTGGCTCCGGCTACCAGCCGGGCGACGCGAAAATGTTCAACCGCTGAGGGCTTCGATCATGGATGGCAAGACCCTCGCGCGTATCGGAGCCGTCGTCTTCATCGCGGTCGCCGTCACGGCCGCCATGGTCGAGATGAACCGGAAGGACGACAACCCGGTTAGCGCAGCGCCCCCGACGCTTTCGCCCGTTACACCAAACCCGCTGCGCGAGGGTCTTCGCCGTTGCCAGGGGCTCGGCGAAGCAGCGCTGCGCGACCGCGAATGCCTGGCGCTCTGGGCCGGTGAGCGCGACCGCTTCCTCGGCCTCAAGCCTGCGCCGCCTGCCGCACCCCAGCCCGCCACCGAGACGCCGCTCACACCGGAGGCGCAGTGACCATGGGCAATACCGGCGTCATCGATCAGTTTCTCGCGACCTTCACCCGCTACATCGATTCAGGCTTCGGCCTTCTCAGTGGCGAGGTCGCGTTCATCGCCACGACGCTCATCGTCATCGACGTGACGCTGGCCGCCCTGTTCTGGAGCTGGGGCGGCGATGACGACATTCTCGCCCGGCTGGTGAAGAAGACGCTGTTCGTCGGCGTCTTCGCCTATCTCATCTCCAACTGGAACAACCTCGCCCGCATCGTCTTCGAGAGTTTTTCGGGCCTCGGCCTGAAGGCGAGCGGAACCGGCTTCACCGTTCAGGATCTGCTCCGCCCCGGCAAGGTCGCACAGACCGGGCTCGATGCCGGCCGTCCCCTGCTCGAATCCATCTCCGGCCTGATGGGCTGGATCTCGTTCTTCGAGAACTTCATTCAGATCGCCTGCCTGCTCTTTGCCTGGGCGCTCGTCCTGCTCGCCTTCTTCATCCTCGCGGTGCAGCTCTTCGTCACGTTGATCGAGTTCAAGCTGTCAACGCTCGCCGGTTTCGTGCTGATCCCCTTCGGCCTCTTCGGCAAGTCCGCCTTCATGGCCGAGCGCGTGCTGGGCAATGTCATTTCCTCCGGCATCAAGGTGCTGGTGCTCGCCGTCATCATCGGCATCGGCTCGACCCTGTTTTCGCAGTTCACGGCGGGCTTCGGCGGTCAGAATCCGACGATCGACCAGGCGATGGCGATCGTGCTTGCGGCGCTCTCGCTCCTCGGTCTCGGCATCTTCGGCCCCGGCATCGCCAATGGCCTGGTCTCGGGCGGACCGCAGCTTGGTGCGGGCGCTGCGGTCGGCACGGGGCTTGCCGCCGGCGGCGCTATGATGGCTGCCGGAGGCGCTGCTAGTCTCGCCGCCCGTGGTGGCGCAGCCGCCCTTTCCGGTACGGCTACCGCGGCGCGCGGCGGCGCTTCCATGGTGGGAGGCGCATCGACCGCCTACACGCTGGGATCGGCCGGTCAGTCCGGTAAGGCCGGCATCGCATCCGGACTTGGCGGTGTCGCTCGCGCCGGTGGTTCCGCTGTCGCCTCTCCGTTGAGGCGCGCCGCTTCGCGCGCTGACCACTCCATGAAGTCGAGCACTGATGCCGGGGCGAAGTCCGCCTTCGAGGTCACCGGCGGCTCATCGACCATGGGCACGGTCGGCGGCTCTACCGAAGCCGCGAACGACGCTTCCTTCTCAGGATCTGCCGCCTCCGGCCGCGCCGCCGGCAGCCCGCCCGATTGGGCCAAGCGGATGCAGCGCTCCCTGCGCGTCTCTCACGGCGTCCAGACAGCCGCCCATGCCGTTCGCTCCGGCGACAGCCATGGCGGCGGCTCTTCCATCAAACTTTCAGAGGGGAACTGACCCATGAACATCTTTCGACGACCGACAACCCATTACGGCAAGACGCCCGAACCGGAGACACCTTATCAGCGCGCCGCCCAGGCCTGGGACGAGCGGATCGGCTCGGCCCGCGTGCAGGCGAAGAACTGGCGCTATATGGCCTTCGGCAGCCTGATCCTGTCTGCCGGCTTCGCTTCCGCCCTCGTCTGGCAATCGGCGCGCGGCACCGTCGTTCCCTGGGTCGTGCAGATCGATCGGCTCGGACAAGCGCAAGCGATCGCACCTGCCGTCGCCGATTACCAGCCGACCGATCCGCAGGTCGCCTGGCATCTCGCCCGCTTCATCGAACAGGTCCGCGCGATCCCCGCCGACGCGATCATCGTCCGGCAGAACTGGCTGCGCGCCTACGAGTTCACGACGGCGGCTGGCGCCATGGCGCTCAACGACTATGCCCGCGCCAACGATCCCTTCGCGACGGTCGGCAAGCAGCAGATCGCCGTCGATGTCTCCAGCGTCATCCGTGCCTCGCCGACGAGCTTCCGCGTCGCCTGGACGGAACGGCGCTATCAGGACGGCTCGCTGGCCGAGACCTCGCGCTGGACCGCCATTCTCACCGTCGTCGTGCAGGTCCCGCGCGACGCCGAAAAACTCCGCGCCAATCCGCTCGGAATCTACGTCAACGCCATCAACTGGTCGAAGGAGCTTGGTCAATGATCCGGCCGTCTAGCCTGACCGCCGGAAACCCGGCGAACCGTTTCATCGAGATTGTACATTCACGGATCGCCGCAAAGGCGGTTTTCCGCAAAGCCTCATTTCCGCTTCTCCTGCTTGCCACCTCGGCATTGGCAGGCTGCGCGACGACGAACCCGCCGCCGGACATCGAATACGACAATGCGGCACCGGCCGTGCAGACCATCGATCCGCCGATGCCAGTGCGCGTCGTTGAGCTGCCGAAACCGCTGCCGCTACCGGGTCAGATGAAGCCAGTCGAGCGATCCCGTCAGGCAGCGGAGGCCAACGATCCCGCCGCCCGCGTCAATCAGGCCAATGCCGCCGCGCGTGTGCAGCCTGTGCGCAACGGTTTCATCAACTCGATGCAGGTCTATCCCTTCACGCAAGGGGCGCTCTATCAGGTCTATACCGCAGTCGGGCAGATCACCGACATCGCGCTCCAGCCCGGCGAGCAGCTTGTCGGCTCCGGCCCGGTCGCGGCGGGTGACACGGTACGCTGGATCATCGGCGACACCGAGAGCGGCACCGGCGCGACGAAGCAGATCCACATCCTGGTGAAGCCGACACGGCCGGAACTCACAACCAATCTCGTCATCAATACGAACGTCCGCACCTATTACATGGAGCTGCGCTCGACGGAGCGCACCTACATGGCCTCGGTCTCCTGGCAGTATCCGCAGGATCAGCTCATCGCGCTGCGCCGCCAGAACGCGCAGGCTGAGGCCGTTCAGCCCGTCTCATCCGGCGTCGACCTCGCCAATGTCAATTTCCGCTATGCAATCGACGGTGATCGCGCGCCGTGGCGGCCGCTACGCGCCTTCGACGACGGACGCCAGGTATTTATCGAATTCCCGCGCGGCATCGGCCAGGGCGAAATGCCGCCACTCTTCGTGGTTGGCCCCGAGGGTAAAACCTCCGAACTCGTGAACTATCGTGTGCGCGGCCATCACATGATCGTCGACCGGCTCTTCGCCGCGGCCGAGCTGCGCTTCGGCTCCAGTGACCGCCAGAAGCGCGTGCGCATCGTCCGCACCGACGGAAGGCCAGCGTCATGAGCGGGAGTGATGCCGGAAAGGAGAAGAACGCGTCCGAAGACGGCGCTCTGCCGCTCACCGGCGAACCCGCGATGCGGCTTCGCCCCGAGCCGCCCCGTGTCACGCGGTTGTCGCGCAAGGTGCTCACTGGGCTTGGCCTGGTCGCCGGCATCGGTCTCGGCGGCGCTCTGATCTATGCCTTGCAGACGCGCGACGCCGGCAAGCCCGAGGAGCTAATCTCGACCGACAACCGCGCCACGGCGGACGGCCTCGCCGGCTTGCCGAAGGACTACACCGGCCCGGTCCTCGGCCCGCCCCTGCCCGGCGATCTCGGCCGCCCCATCCTCAATGCCCAGAATGCTCTCCCACCACCTGGGATCGCGACACCCAATCCGGGCTTGAGCGCCGAGGAGCAACGCCGCCTGCAGGAGCTCGAATCCGCGCGCACGGCGAAGCTCTTTGCCCCAACGGAAACGCGGCCAGCGACGAGCGGTACGCCCGCCGCTGCGCAGACAGCGCCCGCAGCTCAACCCGTGCCGGATCTCGCCGCGCTCGGCCTCGGCGTTCAGCCATCGACGCCGACAGCTGTCGAGAGGCACAACGCCTTCCTCAATGCGGCGCCAGACAAGCGCACGGTGTCGCCCGACCGTGTCGCGGCGCCCGCTTCGCCCTATGTGCTGCAGGCAGGCGCGATCATCTCGGCCGCCCTCATCACCGGCATTCGATCCGACCTTCCGGGCCAGATCACGGCGCAGGTCACCGAAAACCTCTATGACAGTCCGACCGGCCGCTTCCTGCTCGTGCCCCAGGGCACGCGCATCATCGGCCAGTACAGCAATGATGTCGGCTTCGGGCAGCGCCGGATCCTGCTCGTCTGGAACAGGCTGATCTTCCCGAACGGGCGCTCCATCGTGCTCGAGCGCCAGCCTGGCGCCGATGCCGAAGGCTATGCCGGTGTGGAGGACGGTGTCGACTACCACTGGTGGGATCTCGCCAAAGCCGCCGGCCTCTCGACACTGCTCAGCGTCGGCGCCGAGCTTGCCGCCGATAACAATGATCGCCTGATCAACGCCATCCGCAATGGCGCGCAGGACACGACCAACGATGCCGGCCAGCAAATTGTTCGGCGACAACTCAACATCGCGCCGACGCTGACGATCCGGCCCGGTTTCCCGGTGCGTGTGATTGTCACGCGCGATCTCGTCCTCGAAAAATATGGAGCGACGCAATGACCAAGCTGAAGCTCGGCCCGATCGCCGACGAAAAGCCCGTGAAAGTGACTCTGGAGCTTCCGGCGTCCCTTCACACGGACCTCAAGATTTATGGCGAGCTATTGGCCGACCCAGGCACGGCTCCCATTGAGCCGGTGCGGCTGATCGTGCCGATGCTGGAGCGATTCGTCGCGACCGATCGGGGCTTTGCCAAAGCCCGCCGGGCAAAACCTGGCAGGATCGAGCCGTGCCAACCAGGCTAACGTTTATGGCGGTGATGCTCTCGCCAGCGTTTTCGCAAGACTGAGCAGTCGGCGCAGTGCTGGATTGTCGTTCTTCGGTGACCAGACCGCGCTGAACGGCAGCACTTCACCCTTGATCGGGCGGTAGCAGATATCCGGAACCTGCGTGGCAATCGTCGCTTCGCTGGTCACGGTCAGACCACGCCCTATTGCAACGAGCGACAGGAGATTGTGACGGTCGACTTGTTGCGATTGGATATTCGGGTGGTGGCCAAGCGTCGCAAGCCGCTGGACCAGATAGTCATGAATTTCCTGACCGGGCGGGACGTCACTGACGATAAACATCTCACCGGCAAGGTCGTGCCAGGTCAGTGCTGTTTTCCTCGATAGTGGATGGGCTTCCGGGAGCACCGCGAAGACCCGTTCCGACCAGAAATGCTCGCTGTCGCAATCGGGCCAGTCCCGGGTTCCGGTCACGAAGGCGATATCGAGTTCGAGCTGGCGGATCGCGGAAACATGATCGGCCGGATTGCCGTCAACGAGCTCCATCTGCACCGCGGCATGGGACTGGTCATATTGGCGCAGCAAATCCGGCAAAAACCCTGACGAGAGCGAGGAGAAGATCCCGATCCTCACCACGCCCATTTCCGCCCGGCCGATCATTGCGATATCGTCGCCACTCTCGCCGATCTGACGGTCAATCTCGCGGGCGCGCTGGAGGAACCTTTGTCCGGCGAAGGTCAGACGGGCGCCGGCGCTGTGCCTGTGAAACAGCGATGCGCCGAGATTGTCCTCAAGATCACCGATGCGTCGGCTGATGGTCGATACCTGAACGCCCAGCGCACGCCCCGCCTTGCGAAAGCTTCCCTGCTCCGCCGCGGCCAGGAAATAGCGCAGATGACGAAATTCGATAGAAGAGCGATGCGCCTTGGCCACGGGCGCACCTCATGCGTTCTCGCCGACTTGCGCGGTGAGCACGGCAAGAAAGCGTTCTGCCGCAATCTCCGGCAGGCCAGAATTGTCGATATGGACGACATCGGGACCGTCGACCGGGTGTTGATCGCCTCGGAGCAAACGCTGCCGGACACTTTCCAGGCTTTCGCGTCCGCGTTCGACCAGGCGCTTCGCCAACACCTCCATTGGCGCGGTGACGTTGACCACGAGCAGCTGCGGATAGCGCCGCCGGGCGTCCGACAGAACGGCGCGCGAGCCGTTGGCCACCACGACGTCGCCGCGTTCCAGCCAGCCATCGATCTCGGAACGGATGCCGTAGGAGAGGCCATGCGCCTGCCATTGAAGGGCAAATCGACCTTCGAGAGCACGTTGATCGAACTCGAGCCGGTCGACGGGTTCGTGGTCCTCGCCGGCACCTGCCGGCCGGCTGATGATACGACGCACGAAATGAAAGCGCGGATCAGCCCGAAGCCGGTCGCGCGCATAGTCGATCAGGGTGTCCTTCCCCACGCCACTGGGGCCTACGACGAGGACGAGCCGGCCGCAAACTTCCATGAGATCACACCGCCGCCTTGAGGATCGCGCCGGTCTTCAGCGCGAACTGCGATCGGACGACGAAATCGGCATTGCGATGCTCCTGCACGAACAAAGACAGGGCATCGATATGATAGTCTTCGGACAGATACGGCTGGAAGATCGATTCAAGGCGGCCCCGCATTGCTGCTCGCCCTTCTTCCGGGATGCGGTTGGTCAAGGTCATATGGAAGCGGAACCGGTCCGAGACGTAAGGGTAGCCCCATGTAACGAGGTTGGTCATCTCGACCTCGTCGAGTTCACTGTTCATCCGCCGCTTGAGATCGTCTCCGTCCATCGGTGCGCGGAAGTGGTCGAACTCCTCGACGAGGCGGGAAGCAAAACCCCGTAGGGTGGGCAAAGGGTGGGCCGGAACGAGAGCGAAGAAGCCGCCGATGAGGTCAATCCGCATCGGCCCGATCGGGCAGGCTTGCGTCTTTGCAGCAAAGCCACGCAAGGCCCTCTCGAGAGCTTCGACGGAAGCTCCTTCCTTGAGGCGAAACGGTGCTTTGATGGTCGCGTGGAACCCATATCGACGCGGTTCGGATATGAATGCGGCCTCATTGGCGGCGGCTGTGCTGGTTCCCGGCGCGAAAGCATCCCGCCCGAGCCACGTCCTAGCCGCCACCGTCAATGGGTGTTCTGGCGCCGGCGTATAATAGATCGCATAGCGGGAAGTGAGTGTTTCCGGCATCAGACAGCGACCTTCCGCTCCATCCACTGAGGCAGCGCGTCGCTCACCGGTGCTTTCCCGACCTCGAACAGCACGTCGGCAACCGCTTCACGGACTTCCTCATCGTGGAAAATCCCCACCACTGCGGAGCCGCGCGCCTTGGCCTCATCGATCAGCGCGATGACGGTTGCTCGGTTTGCGGCGTCAAGCGATGCTGTCGGCTCGTCCAGCAGCAAAATCGGATAGTCGACGACAAAGCCGCGCGCGATGTTGACACGCTGCTGCTCACCGCCTGAGAAGGTCGCCGGCGCAAGAGACCAGAGGCGTTCTGGTATGCGCAGGCGGGTCAGCAGGCCAGCAGCTTTGCCATGCGCCTCCTCGACACACATGCCGATTGCGATCGCCGGCTCAGCGACGACATCCAGGGTGGGCACGCGTGGGATAACCCGGAGGAACTGGCTGACATAGCCGACGGTGGAGCGCCTTAGTTCGATTACTTCCCATGGCTCCGCCTTGGCCAAATCGACTGATCCACCATCGTGGTGAAGGATGATTTCGCCGGAATCGAGCTTGTAGTTGGCGTAGAGTGAACGCAGAAGCGTCGACTTGCCCGCGCCGGACGAGCCATGCAGGCAAACGCATTCTCCCGCTCCGACATCCAGAGAGATATCAGCGAACACCGGAAGCACGGTTCCGCCCTGGGTATGAAGTGTGAAGGTCTTCGACAATCCGCGCGCGCTGATGCGTGTAGCCATTGTTTGGTTCTCCTTTCAGGCTTGCAGGACGGATGAGACGAGAAGCTGCGTATAGGGATGATGGGGATCGTCGAGGACCTGGTCGGTCAGCCCCTCCTCGATCACACGGCCCCTTTGCATGACCATCAGGCGATCCGCCAGAAGCCGCGCCACGCCGATATCGTGTGTCACCACGATCGCGGCGATGCCCATTTCGCGCACCAGCTTGCGAATGAGATCTAAAAGCTTTGCCTGGACCGAGACGTCGAGCCCGCCCGTCGGCTCGTCCATCAAGACCAGCCGCGGATGCGTCGCCAATCCCCGGGCGATCTGAAGACGTTGCTGCATCCCGCCGGAAAAAGTCCTCGGTAGGTCCTCGATACGGTCGGCATCGATGTTGACCCGCTCCAGCCATTCAAGAGAGGTGTCGCGCAGGGTGCCGTAATATCGTTCGCCATTTACCAACAATGGTTCCGCAATGTTGCCGCCGGCACTGACGTTAAGCCGGATGCCGTCTCTCGGGTTCTGGTGGATGAGCGAAATAGCAGACGGGAGAAACTGTTCGCGCAGCGCCTCGTCCATGGCCCACAGGTCGACCATCTCGCCCTCGCTGGAAATATGGATGGTACCGGAACTCGGTCGCTCAGCGCCGGCCAAACACTTGAGAAGGGTGGATTTTCCGGAGCCACTCTCGCCGACAACCCCGAGCACCTCGCCTCTGCGAAGCGACAGTGAAACGTCGCAGCAGGCCGTCATGGCTCCGTAGTCCTTGCGAACCGAGTCCACTTTCAGGACCTGTGTAGATCGCTGCTTCATTGCTCATTCCTTTCGCGCCTGTCCGTGCAATAGGACGTGTCGGAACAGACAAAAGCGCGTGTGCCGTTGTCATCCAGCAAGACTTCGTCGAGGTAGCTGCCCGCCGCTCCACAGAGCGAGCAACATTCACTCCACCGCTGGACGGTGAACGGGTGGTCGGCAAAATCCAGGCTCTTCACATCCGTAAAAGGCGGTATGGCATGGATTCTTCGCTCGCGCCCCGCTCCGAACAGCGCCAACGCTCGGCTTCGATTGAGCTTTGGATTGTCGAATTTCGGGATTGGCGAAGGGGACGCCAGGTAGCGACCGTTGACCATCACCGGGTAGTCGGTGACGATCGACACCCCGCCATGGCGAGCGATGTCCTCGTAAAGCTGCACATACATGGCCCCGTAACGCGCGAAGGTATGCATTTTCTTCGTCACAGCTTCCTGGGCCACCAGCCGCCGGAGAGGATCAGGGTTCGGCACCTGAAAAACGATGATCTGATCTTCGGTGAGCGAATCCTCCGGAATTCGATGTCGGGTCTGGATGACGGTGGCCTCCGTCGTCCGCTCTGTCGTGACGACGTCGGAAACCTGGCTGAAGAATTGGCGGATAGACACGGCATTCGCAGTGTCATCGGCGCCCTGATCGATCACCTTTAGCCGATCATCCGAACCGATGATGCTCGCGGTAACCTGCATCCCTCCAGTTCCCCAACCGGGCGGCAGCGGCATCTCACGGCTGCCGAAGGGCACCTGATAGCCGGGAACGGCGACCGCCTTGAGGATTGCCCGCCGGATCATCCGTTTGGTAGACTCGTCGAGATAAGCGAAGTTGTAGCCATCGTCTTCGTCGAGGATAATATCAGTCTGCAAAGTCGTTCTCCTCGTTGAGGCCAGCGTTGACAAAGCTCTGCGGCTGCCTTTTCGCGTGTTCGTCGCGCATCTGGTCGAGAAGTTGCATGGTCGCCTGAAAATCGACGTAGTGCGGCAGCTTCAGATGCTGGACCAGACCTGAGCTCGCGACACTGTCGGCATGGGACAAAACGAACTCTTCGTTCTGCGCAGGGTATTCGGCGTCCTCGCCAAACTCGTCACTTCTGAGCGAGCGATCGAGAATAGCCATGGCGATCGCCTTCCGCTCGCCCTGACCCAATACGAGCCCGTAGCCGCGCGTGAACTGCGGAACACGGGAACCGTCGCCGGGTGTCAAATGGATGGTCTGGCATTCCGACAGACGCACCGTGCCGACCCCGACCGTCAAACCGATTTCAGGGATATCGAAACACACTTCGGCATCGCCGTAGCGCAGCTCTGCTACAAAAGGATGGTTTCGTCCGTACCCGCGCATGCTCGAATAGCAGAGTGCGACGAGAAACCCTTCGTCACCACGGGTCAGCGTCTGCAAACGTTCGTCCCTCTTCGACGGAAAGGCGATCGGTTCCCTCGTTACGTCATTGACATTGTGGGACGCGGTTTTCTCGACGCCTTCGATAATGTCCGACCGTGCGAGGATGCCTCCCTCCTCGTCCAACGCGCGCAGACTGGAGAGTTCCTCTTCGGTGCTCATGGTGGGGCCGGTCGGCGCTTCGCTTGCCCCATTCAAGAGGGAGAAGTCGAGGATACGGTGCGTATAATCGTATGTGGGCCCGAGGAACTGACCACCCGGAACGTCCTTGTGGGTCGTGGCGATCCTTCTGCGGACCAACATCTTTGAGGTGTCGACGGGTTCGGCATACCCAAATCGGTTCAGTGTGGTGCGGAACGATCGGACAAGCGCGATAGCTTCGATGATGTCGCCTTCGGATTGCTTGATCGCCAGCGCCGCCAGGGTCGTATCGTAAAGCGAGCCCTCGCTCATCACGCGATCGACGGCCAAGGACATCTGCTGGCTGATCTGCTCAACAGTGAGTTCGGCAACCGTCGCATCGCCGCGCCGGCGTTTCGAAATGAGCTTGTGTGAAGCGGCGATCGCCGCCTCACCGCCCTTGATGGAGGTAATCATCATCACCATTCAGCCCTTGTTGATCTGGGAAGTCCGATGACATGCGTGTCATCGGTCAGGAAGACGTCCACGCCAAGCGGATACCTGGCAGCGTTCTTCTCCCAGTCCGGCCAAAACCAGTCGGGCAGGCCGGCTGGCGCAATAGCCGCGCTTGTCTCTATCCCCGGCCCGCTCAACGTTACTGTCCGGCCGCCCGTCAGCGAAGGCAGGCGGATGACCACAGTCGTTGCCTTATCTGGTGACGCGGCTTCGCCGGGGTTGAAGCGCGAGAGCGGCGGAAGGTCCACCGGATCCCCGACGAAGGCCAGGTTCGCGGCCTCCGGCTCGGCTGTCAGCAGAGCATTGGTGTGAAGATGGAGGTAATCGCGCACATCGTCGGTCGCGATCGATCGGCTCAGCCATGACGGGCAGTCCCCGTCGACAAGGGTCAAGGCGATCGCCGTCATCGTGCCGTTCAATGGAACGGGCGAGCCTGCCGGCTGACGGAGCAACACGGCTGTCCCAGGGCGGGAAAGCGCCGTCAGAAGCTGACGGAACGCCAGTTGGGCGTCATGGATGGGGTCTTCGAATTGTCGTGCTAAAGATCGCATAGTCATTCGTGGTCAGCCCCCCTGTCCGTACATGAAGAAATCGACCTTGCTAGAGTAGGTCTCGCTCTCGACCTGGGCTTCCGTTTTCCGGATGCGTTCATCGAGGGCGTCCACGATCGACGTGACCGTCGCGGCCCCATTCAGCGTTTCCCTCTGCATGAGCGCATCAAGCAATGCCGCCAACGCCGCATGCCTTTTGCTCCTTCCGAGCACATAGGCGACGCCGATTTCCCCGCTCTCAATCTGCACCGTGCATCTGGCGATCGTTGCTTCGCCAACATTGAACGGCGCATTTCTCTTTGCGATCCGCCCCCTCAGCATGATCATTCCCACTTCGGGGCGGCGGACCCATTCGAATTTGGGAGGAGAGATCGTTGCCCAATGACGTTCGATTTCCGAAAGCGGCGCTTTGGCGAACGTCGTCAGCCAAGCCTCGCGGCTACGGTTCATTGATGGGTCAAAGTCGTGTTTTTCCGTGACAGACATGGCTTCAGAGCACCCGCTGGCCGCGACGCCACACCGAACGGACGATGGGACCGTCAATGTCGGAGACCCGTACGAGATCGGCGCGCTTGCCGATTGCGATTTCGCCTCGGTCGGAGAAGCCGAAGGTTTGTGCCGGATTGAGGGTCCCCATGGCCACCGCTTCAGGAAGCGACGGTCCGTTCGGCATCGTCGGGAGATACCAGATCGCTCGCAGCAGGCTTGCCGGGATGTAGTCGGAGCAAATAATGTCGAAGAGGCGATGCTCTGCGAGTTCGCGCACGGAGACATTGCCGATGTGCGATCGTCCCGCGACGATATTTGGTGCGCCGACAATGGCGGTCATGCCGGCCGCGCGAGCCGCTCGCGCCGCCTCCATGGTAATGGGAAACTCCGCGATGCTAGACCCGGCCGCGACAGCATCCTCGATATGGGTTGCGGTCGTGTCGTCGTGACTTGCACAAGCGATGTTTCGCTCGCGACACATTTCGAGGAGCCGCGTCCTGTTGACATGGTTGCAATCGGAGGAGGCACCCTTTGCCGCAATCATGGTTTCAATCTCGGCAGCACTTCGGCCCTTGTGGGTGTGAATGCTGCGGAAGCGCTCAAGGTTGCGGTGGGGGCCGTCATCCATGATCGTCACAAATCGAACATCCGGGCGATCAAGGTATTGCGGCACGATGCCGAGCAGGTCGGGTTCCTCCGCATCGCATCGAAGGTGAAGAAAATGCTCGCCCCTCAGCGCCCCGTGCGCCCGTGCTTCTCGAATTCCATCCAGCATAAGCGGCAAGAGACGCTGCCGTTCGGGATTTGCGCCGGCGCCTACGGTCAGGGAGTCGAACACGGTCGTCGTACCGGCAGCTATGATCTGAGCATCGTAGGCAATTGCCGCGCTCACCGGGTTCCACGTCATCCCAGGCCGTGGCAGGACATGTTTTTCCAGATGATCGGTGTGGACATCCATGATGCCGGGGATCAGGAAATCGCCGGCGAAATCCACTGCGTTGGCGGCAGCCGTCGTGCCGCGGGAGATGTCGGCGATGATGCCGTTCTTGATCCTGACGGTTCCGCTAAAGCACTCCGAACCGGTGACGATCCTAGCATTCGTTAATATTGTTTCGGCATGTCCGCTTTCGCTTAGGCGATCCTGGTCAGGCCAGACCTCGATAACTGTCATGGGTTGGAGCCCCGCTCTGTTTTCAACTAACGGGGTCTTAACAGTGACGGCGGCTGCTTAGGAGACGGAGCGATGACAATGCTTGGACATCTATCCAACTTGTACCTACAACGTTAAATTCGGAGCGGGTCTCGTACGCTATGGGAGTACGCATCGAGCAAAACGCGGAAGCCGACCGATGAAATTACCCGATCGCCCAAGTTTGTCAGAACGACGCGGATCCACCACACTCTGGCGCATTGTCGCGCGCGCTCTCGAAGCCGAAATCCACGAGGGCAGATGGCCGCCGAGTGCGCGATTGCCGAGCGAGTTCGAGCTCGCCGCTCGGTTCGACGTTCACAGAAATACAGTTCGTCGTGCGCTCTCGGTCCTTCGTGAGCGCAACATCATCAGAGTCGAACAAGGCAAAGGGGCGTTCGTAAAGGAACGCCTTGTCGTGCATACCATCGGGGCGACGTCACGGATGAGCGCAACACTCGAGAGCATTCATCGTGTGGGAGAACGACAATATGCCGGCTCGGATCGCGTTCGCCTGGATAAGGACCTTGCCAGAAACCTTCGCTTGACCCTTCATCACTTCGCCCAGAAAATAGACACGATTACAGTAGTCGAGGGCACTATAATATCTGCGACCTCAAGCTACTTTCCTCTTCCGCGTTTCGAAGGAATAGAAGAGTTCATCAGGGAGAGCGGCAGCTTCACTTCTGCATGGAAACAATATGGCGTCACGCGATATCAGCGTCTCGAAACCACGATCACCTCCGCTGCACTTTCCAGCGCTGACGCAAGGCTTTTCGGGAAATCTCGCGGGCAACCTGTCACCATCCTGACGAACATCAATATTGACGTTGACGGCCAGCCAATTGTCTGGTCGAGGCAGCGAATATTACCACAATACATGGAATTGATCGTCAAATTCAAATAGCGCACGTTGAACATCATTGCACCGTCAACGTCACTTTCTTCACGTACGGAAAGGTGACTGGTAGACGGTTGCCCTGAAATGTCCCGGCGACCCGCTCACACTGAAACAATCGCAAATCGCCCGCATATCAGCGACGAGGCTAGAACACCGCATTGGTAGTTGCATGCTCCTCGCCTGCAAAGAATACGAATAAAGCAAGCTTCCGACAGCGCATAAGCGAAGTAATATTTCAGATGTCGGTCATTATTGAGACCAGGACACTGCGCCAATTCCCATCATTCGCCGCTACCCCCCAACGACTTACCGGAACGTTTCCTTGGAGAGTCAGGTACAAGTGGCCCACTTGGTCCGAACCTGTCAGATCTCCTTCATGCGAGCGGCCTAAGCACCCTGTCATACGAAAACGTGCTGCATTCTCGCGCCTCCTCCAAATTCGAAGCGCAGGATGTCCGGTGGCGCTTCCGAGTCAAAGCTATCCAATGAGGAGTTCAAGGATGAAAAGAACACTATTGTCGATTATGGGCGCCATCGGCTTGGTCGCATGTGCATCTACTTCATACGCCGAACCAATTACACTTCACTTGACTCATGCCTTTCCGAGCCGAGACGCGGTCTTCCTGAAACCGATCGCTGACCGATTCATGATGCAGAACCCCGACATCAAGATCGTTTTGGAAGCCAATGCCACCGACTGCCCCGCACTACTACAGCAGTTGCTCCGAGACGCCGTGACCGGTGCGTTGCCCGATATGGTCTCCTCGGTCTGCTACGGTGACATGCCGGTACTGACAGCGCGCAATATCCTGACACCGCTCGACGAGCTCATGTCCAGCGATCCCGACTGGAAAAATGTCGGCATCCAGCAGAGTTCGCTCGGCCCGACGACGGTAAAAGGGCATGTTGTGGCGATCCCACAGTCGATCTCGGCCAGCATTGTCTATTTCAACGTGAGCCTCATCAAGAAGGTTCGGCCTGAACTGACGAACTTTGATCTGTCGTTTAATGACATTCTCTCGATTGCGACGGACTTACGGAAAGCCGAGCCCGACGTGATGCCGCTGTTTTTTGAATATTATGCGGACGCCAGCAATTGGTCATTCAACAGCCTGGTCTCCAGCCATGGCGGCGACGTGTTCACCGAAGATGGAAAGATCGGCTTCGATTCACAGGCTGGACGAGACGCCATGAAACTGATGCAGCGGTTCGGCGCAGCGGGCATGCTCGACATGACCGCAGAGCAGGCTCGCCAGGCATTCGCATCCGGCAAGATCGGTATCTATTTCGCGTCTACCTCGCGATTGAAGACGCTGACGGCGAATGCGGGACCATCGATGGACATCCGCACCGGCGTGTTCCCGCAGTCTGCCAAGGACGGCAAGCTGGCGTCCGGCGGGGGCGGCATGGCCATCACGACCAGAGACCCCGCAAAGATCGCGGCCGCCTGGAAATTCCTCAAATTCGCCTCCGGGCCGGAGGCCCAGACATTGATCGTCAAGGCCACCGGTTTCGTTCCGGTCAATACGGTCGCGGTGAACGATCCCGCCTATCTCGGCGACTACTACAAGGAAAATCCGAACACGCTCTCCGCCATCAGGGAATTGCCGCGTGTCAAGGTTCAAAACACCTATCCCGAACCGAATGCCCAGCGGATTACCACCGTCATCCGTGACTACCTGCAAGGCGTGGTGACGCTCAAACAGACGCCTGAAGAAGCCATGCCGGCCATGGTTCGCGACGTGACAAGCCTTCTGCCGAAATCCTGAATATCGACGATTGGCTGTCCTCCCCCCTCCCCGGCGCGAGGACGGCCTGGCAACCTTCATAGAGAAAGACATAGACCATGGTTCAAGAAACCTACTCGCGCGCTGAAATCCTCCAATTAATCGACGATTCAGACGAGCGCCATTTCGTAGCCGAACTCGAGGCAGGAATTGTTACGCTCAGCCGCAATCGCCAGTATTTCAAAGGCTACTGTTTCTTTTCCGCGAAGCGGAAGGCCCGTGAACTGCACGATCTGCCGATTGATATTCGCACCAAGCACCTTCTGGAAATGGCAATGGTCACGGAGGCAGTCCAGTTAGCCTTCGGTGCCAAAAAAATGAACGTGGCTTTCTTTGGCAACGCGTTCGCTCATGTTCACTGGAACATCGTTCCCCGATACGGCACCGATCCGCTCCCCGAGGATTCGATCTGGACACTAGATCGTCAGATGATTGAGTCGCACTTCCTTAGTGAGGAAGAGTTCTCGGAAGTAAAAGAGAAGCTTCGTGACGTTTTGGCAAAGATCGCCGAGCGCGATCAGATGTCCATCTCGTTCGTTTAAGTCAGACCGCAAGTCGCGAAAGCTCCGACCGCCACCATTGCGAGGCGGTCGGAAAATCGCCATCGCTCCAGTGTGGATGCGACAATCCGGGAATGCTTGTTTCGCTCAGACGAGACACCAAACCACCCTGGGATCATCAGAATGAGTAGTATCACTATCAATAAAGTCGCGAAATCCTTTGGCACGACATCAGTTTTACGTGACGTGTCGCTGGACATCGCGGATGGCGAGTTTCTGACGCTGTTGGGGCCATCAGGCTGCGGGAAGTCGACGCTGTTGCGGATTCTGGCCGGTCTCGAGGTGCAGACCAGCGGCTCGATTTCCATCGGTGACCGCGTTGTCGATGGCGTCCGGCCGAAGAAGCGCGACGTGGCGATGGTGTTCCAGTCCTATGCGCTCTATCCGCATATGACGGTGGCCCAGAACATGGGGCTGCCCTTGCGCATGCGGCGGCTGTCGGCCTGGCAGCGATTGCCGGTGCTCGGCCGGTGGCTGCCGGGAACCAGGCAGACGGTCGAAGAGATCGACAAGGAGGTGATGCGCACCGCCAAGGCGCTTGGCATCGGCCACCTGCTTGCCCGCAAGCCGGGTCAATTATCGGGAGGCCAGCGCCAGCGGGTTGCAGTGGGGCGCGCCATGGTGCGCCAGCCCGCCGTCTTCCTGATGGACGAGCCGCTCTCCAATCTCGACGCCAAGCTGCGCGTGCAGATGCGCGCCGAGATCAAGGAATTGCATGACCGCCTCGGCGTCACCTTCGTCTACGTCACCCACGACCAATCCGAAGCCATGACCATGTCGGATCGGGTGGCGGTCATGCTCGACGGCGAGCTCTTGCAGGTCGCCCCGCCGCAGGAGATCTATGCCGATCCCGACGACAGGCGTGTGGCAGAGTTCATCGGTTCGCCCAAGATCAACATGCTGGAAGCGAAGCTGCTGGACGGGTCACTGGCCGATGCTGCCGGCACCAGCTTTTCGGTTGCGGCTGAAGTCGTGCTGGATCAGGCCCTGGGTTCGACCTTGACGCTTGGCATCCGACCAGAAGCCTTCCATCTCGTCGATGCCGCCGGCCTGGATGTGCTAACCGGTTCGGTGCGGTTGGTCGAACACATGGGCTCCGACCTGTTCGTGCATCTCGACGTGCCCGGAACCGATCATCCGATTGTCGCCCGGCTGCTCGCCGAACGCGCGCCACATATCGTGTCGGGCCAGACCCTGCATCTGGGCGTCAAGCCGGAGCGGGTGCTGCTGTTTGCCGCCGATGGTGGGCGTCTGCGGCCGCACGGCCATGGCTCGGCAAAGGTGCTACGCATGAAGGAATGGGCGCTATGAGCCACGCGCCTTCAGCTCTGCTCAATTCGACTGGTTCTTCACTTGACGCCGCCGGTGCCCGCAAGGCGCTGCGCAAGCAGCGTATCACCGAGACGCTTGCCGCCTGGTCTCTGGCCGGACCGGCTCTGCTGCTGCTCGTCTGCCTGTTCTTCCTGCCGGTCTTTGCGGTCTTCCTGATCGCGCTTACCGACTGGCAGTTCGGCGCCAGCACTCTGTCCTTCGTCGGTTTCGGCAATTTCAGGGAAGTCTTCGCCGACGTGGGCTTCCGTGCCTCCTTCGCCAACACCATTCTCTATGTCCTGATCGTCGTGCCCGGTACGATCATCCTCGGGCTTGCGATTGCGCTGCTGATCGAAAGCGGTAAGTCTTGCCGCGCGTTCTATCGCGCCATCCACTTCCTGCCATTCATGGCCACGCTGACCGCCATGGCGATTGCCTGGGAAGCGCTGCTGCATCCCACCATCGGTCTGGTCAACCAGACGCTCGCCATGCTCGGCTTGCCGACCGCCAACTGGCTGCGCGACGAGAACACCGTTCTGCCCGTGCTCGCCATCATCGGCATCTGGCAGAACCTCGGCTACGCCATGGTGTTGTTCCTCGCCGGGCTCAAATCGATCCCGCAGGACCTCTACGATGCCGCCGATATCGACGGCGCGGACCTGTGGCTCGACCGGCTGCGCACCGTCACCCTGCCGATGCTCGGGCCCGTCACCATGTTCGTCTTCATCGTCGTCGCACTGAAGGCCTTCGAGACCTTCGACACCGTGCAGATCCTGACCCAGGGCGGACCGGGCCACGCGTCGGAGATGCTGCTCTACACGCTCTACCGGGAAAGCTTCCAGTATCTGCGCACTGGGTATGGCGCTGCCGTCGCCGTCGTTTTTCTTTTCATCGTTGTCGCGCTGACGCTGATCCAGGCTCGCGTCATGGACAAAAAGGTCCACTACCAATGAGCACGCATCGTCTCTCGCCACCTTCGGCCATCCTGCGCCATGCGACGCTGCTTGCCACCGGCGCGCTAATCCTCATCCCCTTCGTCTGGATGGTGTCCTTGTCGATCAAGCCGCCGGGCGAGATCTTCCGCGCCTCCTTCTCGTTCTGGCCGCAGCAGTTCTACGGCATCGAGAACTACACCAAGGCGCTGACCGAGGCACCGCTGCCTCAATACATGCTGAACGGCATCATCGTCTGCACAATGATCGTCGTGCTGCAGATTGCCGTCTGCGCGCCGGCGGCTTACGCGCTCGCCAAGCTCGACTTCCCAGGCAAGAACCTGCTCTTCGCCATGGTGTTGATCGCGCTGATCCTGCCGCATGAGGTACTCTCCCTGCCGCTGTTCATCCTCGGCTACCAGATCGGCATCCTCAACACCTATGCGGCATTGATCTTCCCTTACATCGTCTCGCCCTTCGGCATCTTCCTGCTCCGGCAGTTCTTCAAGACGATCCCCGACGACGTCATTCATGCCGCGCGTCTGGACGGTCTGTCGGAACTGTCCATCGTCTGGAAGATCATGGTACCGATGGCGCTGCCCGCCATCATCGCCTTTTCCATCTTCTCCGTAGTCGGACACTGGAACAGCCTGTTCTGGCCGCTGATTGCGGTGCGTGACCAGTCGCTCATGCCGCCGCCGCTCGGCATCATGGCCTTCAAGAATGAAGAAGCCGGCAATGATTACGGGCCGCTCATGGCCGCATCCACCATCGTCGTCGCCCCCCTCATCGTCGCCTTCCTCTCCGCCCAGCGCTGGTTCGTCGAAGGCCTCACTGGCGGGGCGGTCAAGTGAATTCAAACCGCAGATTTCGGAGAACACCGTGCGCAAGATCCCTTCAATTCTTATCGCCTCGATACTCACATTCGGCAGCGCAGTCTCAGCCAGCGCGGAACCGGTTTCCCTTCGCGTGGGATACGCGTTCGCTTACCGCGACGCAGCCTGGAGAGAACAGGTTGCCAACGAATTCATGCGTATTCATCCCGACATCAAGATCAAGCTTGAATCCAACGCGACTGATTGCCCGACACTTCTTCAACAGACTTTGCGTTCGGCTATAACGAACGACCTTCCGGATGTGATTGCCTCGGTGTGTTATCCGGACATGCAGGTTCTCGCCGATCGCGGAGTTGCCGTTCCGATCGACACTTTCATTTCGAACGACAAGTCGTGGAGCGAGGTAGGACTAACGCCTGCGGCGATGAACACCGTCAAATGGAAGGGCTCGGTCATCGCCCTGCCCGAGAATATTTCGTCGTTGATCGTGTACTTCAACATGGCACTCGTTCAGAAGGCCGACCCCGTTCTGAAAGAACTCCCTACGACATGGGACGGCATTTTGCAGCTGGCGAACAATGTCGGCAGCCGGGACAAGGACTCCATGCCGATCTTCATGGAATACTATCCGGACAGCTACAACTGGTCTTTCAACGGATTGATTTACAATTTCGGCGGTGACGTCTTCGACAAGAATGGCAAGATCGCTTTCGACAGCGCGGCAGGCAAGCAGGCTCTTGAGATCTTGCAGCGCCTTGGCAAGGCCGGCATGACCGATATTACCTCCGAACAGGCCCGCCAGTCATTCGTCGCCGGAAAAATTGCGATCTATGTCGCATCGAGCTCCCTACTCAACATTTTCACGAAGGGAGCTGCCAACAACTTCGACATGCGCACGGAGCAGTATCCGCATTCGGCTCCGGACGGCAAGCTTCCATCCGGTGGCGGTGGGTTCGTGATGGCGACCAAAGACGCGGACAAGCAGAGGGCCGCATGGGAGTTCATGAAGTTTGCCGTTGGACCTGAGGCCCAAACCGTCATGGTTACAAAGGCGGGCTTCACGCCCGTGAACTCCACGGCAATAAGTTCGGCCCAGTTTCTGGGCGACTTCTACAAGGCCAAGCCGAATTACATCGTGGCAGTCGACGAATTGCCGAGAATCAAGCCCATGAACATCTATCCAGGCGAGAACGGGCCGAAGATCACGACGGTCATCAGAGACTATCTTCAGAGCGTCGTGACCCTGAAACGCACTCCTGAGGAGGTGATGCCGGAAATGGTCCGTGACGTGAGCCGGCTCCTTCCCAAGAAGTAACTTCCAACGAGTTCGGGCTTGCATACAGGCGATGGGCTGCGATCCGCGGGATTGCGTCCACCTACTCGATCCAAGGCTCGTCCACACCAGCCTTGGAGCGTTTGACAATGATCGTCTTCAGGTCAAACGCGCCGACCAAAGCAATTATTTCCTGAAATCAGCTATGCGTGGCCAATACTAGCAAGAAGGGATGTCAGTATATGAAGAGCGACCCACATCCGACGAGCGGTTACACAAACGACCCAGACCATTCCCCGCGCCCATCCTTTGCTCTTTCATCGATAAGAGGCTTTTATACTGGTGGCGATCGGATAGATGTAGTAGGGCAGCCGATCTTATCGACTATTCCGCAGGACATGGGTGTCCCGCACCAGATCGATCCAAATGGCGAGCATCAAGCCAAGCAGACATACGCCTGCCTGTACCGCTTGAGCGCACCGCAATGGCGTTGGCCAATCCTGTTTTGTCACGGCGGTGGGTTGACAGGAGCCCTCTGGGAAGGACGGCCTGATGGCGGCGAAGGGTGGCTCAGTCACTTTCTGCGACGCGGCTTTGACGGGTGTATCACCGACAGGCTGGGACTTGGACGGTCATCGTTTCTTCATCAGGCCGCGCAGGGAGCAGATCCCGTTTTGCGTAGCAAGAGAGAAATGTGGGAGCATTTCCGGATCGGACCAAGGGGCTCTTACGAGGGGCCTGAGCCTCGGGCCCATGCGGAAACCGCGTTCCCGATCGCTGCTTTCGACCAATTCGCAAAGGCCGTCGTCCCGCGCTGGGACGACGACATGGACAGCCTGCAGCGGGCAAGTCAGGACCTAATTGAGAACATCGGCCCCTGCATCGTGTTCGCCCACAGTTCAGCATCCGGCCCCATTTTCAGAACGGCGGCGAAGCGGCCCGATCTCATCAAGGGCGTTGTTGCGATAGAGCCTTCCTCCTTGCCTGGCCCAGCGATTTTGGAAGATGCCGTTCCGCGATCATGCCCCATCCTGTTGGTGACAGGGGACTATCTGGGGCAGGACAAATTCTGGTCCATCTATCAGGCTCGCCTCGGGCAGGAATTTGAGGCCCTGCTCAAGACAGGCGTGGACGCGGACTGGCTCGATCTCCCCAAGCTGGGCATCGTTGGCAACAGCCATTGCCCCATGAGCGATGGAAATTCAGACGAAGTGGCCAGCTATATTTATCAATGGCTGACCAAGCAAATGGCCAAACTTGGGGGTGCCTACGATTAACCCGGCGCTTGCAGCGCCTCGACGCTGTGAGGAACGCCGCTTTACACATTCGAACTATCTTCATACCGAAAGGTTTTTAAGCTTATGAACCAATCGTTTAGATTGAGCATTGATCTGGATGTTGATGGCTGTCACGAGGGCTATCTCACCGTAAAGAGGACCACTGAGTTATCGCCGTTCGGATGTTCTATGGTACCGATCATATCCATGCGCAACGGGGATGGCCCCTGTGTAGTGGTTATAGGTGGCTGCCATGGCGACGAGTATGACGGACAATTCCTCGCAAGACGATTGCTCGACACTGTCGAGATCGAAAACCTCCGCGGGCAACTGATCGTACTTCCTGCCGCGAATCCGGAAGCGGTAAGGGTGGGGCGGCGATTTTCCCCCGCTGACAATGGAAACCTCAATGCCGTATTTCCTGGCAAGGAAAACGGGACCGCAACGGAGCGCATCGCGCACTTCATCGAAACGGTGCTGATGCCGCGCGCGGAACTCGTCGTAGACATCCACGGCGGTGGCCGGCACGTCAACTATTTCTCCTCAGCAATGATTTCCGAGGCCATTCGTGGCGACAAGCGTCGCCGCGTTGTCGAACTCACCAAGGTCCTTGGGCTTCCAGTAGCGTTCTTCGTTGACGAGGAGGACTACACCTCTTCGAGCCTGCTCGGGGCATGCGACCGTGCCGGGGTCATGAATATTTCAGCCGAGATTGGTGGTGGAACTGTAGAGGTATCGACTCTCGATCAAGCACACAGAGGCCTCACCCGCCTGCTGCATCACGTCGGCGTTCTCCGTAGCGCCTCTATGGAGGCCGCTCCAGACGTTGCCTTCATGCGCCGACTGCCGGTCAGTTCCACCGTTCTCTCGCCGGTGGGCGGTTTGTTTGAGCCACGGGTTAAGGTCGGAGACAATGTCGTGAAAGATCAACTAGCCGGTCTTCTGCATTCGATCGAAATGCCCTGGTCCAAGCCCATCCCTGTCTATTTCACCGAACCCGGGTTTGTACTCTGCGGTCGGGTGGAGGTGGCAACCGAGATCGGGGATGGCCTTTTCAAACTTGCGGTACCTGTGGACCCGTAGATCGCTCCCGCAGCTGGTTGGCCCAACAGGCAACCATTGAAAATCTATGGCCCCGGGTTTGCGGAGCAACGATGACCGATGCCGAAATCAATCGAACCTTGACGGAGAAATCATATGATTATTACGCGCAGAAAGCTTCTTGTTAATGGAGTGATCTCGTCTGCCGTGCTTGTAACGCCAGCCGTACTCAGAGCCGCGCAAAAGACAACAGTCACGATCTCTCATGGCAACCCGACCTACCAGGCGCTGCTCTCGGAACTGACAACGCAATTCGGAAACGACAACCCCTCCATGGCTATCAAGTTCGTCGCCGACGGTGACAACTGGGATCCCCTCCTGAACAACACGATCCGGGCCTCCATAGTGAACTCGTTGCCCGACGGTTCTTGGCAAGCCTTAACCTACGCCGGCATCCTGGCGAATAGAAAAATCGCCCAGCCTTTAAATCAGTTCTTCGGCAATGACACGAAGAATCTCGAGGCTATGGGGCTATCCAAGGCGATAATTGAAGCCACAACGGTCGCAGGCAGCGTCTATTGCCTTCCATACGGGACCACGGTTCCCGTAGTCTATTGCAATATGGACCTTCTACGGAACGCGGGATGGTCACAAGCGCAGCCACCAAGCACGTGGGATGAAATCCATGAGATTGGCTCTAAGGTTTTGGCTAAAGGCGGCAACGTCAACGGCGGTTATCTCGAATACTCAGGGACAAACGCGTGGATGTTCCAGAATTTGCTTACCTCGTATGGCGGCCGGATGATGAACGATGCTGGGACGGAAATTACCTTTGCCGGATCGGAAGGGCTCCAAGCACTGCGGACGCTTGAGCGTTTTGGTGAGATCACAAAGACAGACATGACCAAAGAGCAAGCCCGCCAAGCGTTTAAGGCCGGCGCGACCGCGATGCACGTTCAGTCCGCCAGCGGGACGACATCAACCGCGAAGGCGGCAGCGGGGCGCTTTGAACTTGCAGTCGGACAGTTTCCAGTTTCAAGCCCAAATGGACGCCTTGCAGGTGCAGGCCACGGCATGTTCATGTTCACCAAAGACCCCGCCAAGCAAAAGGTCGTTTGGGAGTTCATGAAGTTCGCCACTACGCAAAAGGGCCAACTGATCCTTGCCAATAACACCGGATATATGCCGATCAACCTGTTGGCTCTTAAAGACCAGGCGTTTGTTGACGCATATTTCAAGATCAACCCGCATCATCGTTCGATCGTAGAACGTCTCGCGATAACCGGCGATCAATTCTCGTTCCCGAGTGACAACACCGTAAAGATCGCCGACATGATGGCGGACGTCTCGCACGACGTTGTTACTCACCGCGTCGAGCCCGCCGCGGGGCTCGATCGCATGGCAACCGAAACACGAAAATTGCTTGGCTGATGTAGTGGCTGGCGAGCATCGACTGTCACGCTCGCCCCACGTCCGCGATGGCGGCACATGTGAAATCGCATACCAAGCACTTACGAGAAGCGTGATGAGCTATTTTGAAACTACCACCGCCCGCGCCGCCGTTGCAGGCGTCGCAAATGACCTATGGTCCGTCGAAACGGTTGCCCGTGCCTACCTCGAGCATATCGCGGAAGTCGAGCCGTCTCTCGGTGCGTGGCAGTATGTCGACCCTGCTGCGGTTATTGAAGCAGCCAGAGCACTTGATCGTTCCCCGTCGGTCGGTGCGATGAAAGGCGCGTTGCTAGGCGTGAAGGACCTTATGTGTACTGCTGATATGCCTACTACGTTCGGTTCGGCCGCTTACGATGGCTATCGGCCTGCATATGATGCCGCTTGCGTAGCACTCGCGCGACAGGCAGGGGCGCTTGTGGTAGGCAAGACCGTGACCACTGAGTTCGCTTACGGTACACCTGGTAAGACGCGGAATCCGCACAACCCGGCACATACACCCGGCGGTTCATCGAGCGGCTCTGCTGCTGCCGTGGCAGCAGGAATGGTACCGATTGCGCTCGGAACGCAAACCGGCGGCTCAATCATACGGCCGGCCGCGTACTGCGGCGTGGTCGGATATAAGCCCACCTATGATCTGATCGACAAAACTGGCGTGAAGCCTCTCGCCGTAAGCTTCGACACGGTTGGGGTAATCGCTTGCGATGTCCGGGACGCTGCTTTCTACACTGCCCATGTAACACTTCGGCCTGAACTGGAGCCAGGTAACGCCCCGTCGATGTCGCGCATAGGGTTGTATCGATCGGAAGCGTGGCCAAATGCACTTCCTGAAGCACAGATTGCGCTTGATCGCGCGATTGAGGCGCTCGGCGGTGACATCGGAGAAGTACGGCAAGCCAAGGGATTTGACGGATTGCTAGACTTGTACAGGCGGATGAAGGAATGGGAAATGACAACCGCGCTTGCATATGAGCGTGTGACCATCCCCGATCGCATCTCTCCACGTTCCCGCGCCGACTTTGAAGCCATTGCGGCAAGAGCTTCTGCGGCAATTTTCGACGTGGCAGAGGCCGAGGCTTTTAAAATTCGTGCTCGAATCGATGACCTTTTCGGCGAATACGACGTGCTACTCACCCCTCCTGCGACCGGTGAGGCACCCGAAGGTTTGAACGCAACCGGAAATGCAAGCTTCAACCAAATCTGGTCCTTCCTGCACTTGCCTTGCGTAACCATACCAGCCGGCATGGGACCGGGAGGTCTTCCCGTTGGGGTGCAGCTGATTGGTCGACGAAAGGACGACGCACGACTACTGGCAGCAGCTGCGTGGCTGGAAGCTTCACTGGCTCGAAAGCGATAATGCGCTATAACTGAGCCATGTTATTGGCCAGCAAAGCCGCCCATGTATATCCGGGGCTAACCCTTCTACCTACTACGGAACGTAGTGCCTTCCTTGATGATCGTGACTAGGGCTTTCGTTAGCGGGTCACTCCGTTATCAGAGGCTATTCAACATGAGCGATCAGAAATATTTCACGCCAGAGGAAGTTACCGAGCGCTACCGTGGCACGATTTCACTCGGTACGCTTCGAAATTGGCGATCCATGAGAATAGGCCCCGCCTTTGTAAAGATCGGCAAGTCTGTTCTCTATCCTGCCAGCGAGCTTGATGTCTGGGATCAGAAGAATATCGTGACTTGCCGTGCGGCAAAACGACTCATCGAAACAGATAATGATCAAGCGGGATGATCCCGATTGGGCGCTGTCAACATATCCCAACGCACGGCACCAGCGCTAAATGGATGTCTATTTATGTTATAAAAATCAATATCTTAGAAATTCACGAAGCATGGTCCACAACCACCCCTCCGGCGATCCCTCCCCCTCCAGCGCCGATGTGAGCATGACTCGCACCATCGCCGACATCGCCCGCCCGCTGGGCATCGTGTTGCACGACCATCTCATCATCGGCCGCAACGGCCATGTGAGCTTGAAGACGATGGGACTGATGTGAGGGATCCGGGGTGTTGGCAAAGGCCTGCTCGAAGGTCGAGCCTTGAGCCGCCCCCGCTCAGATGTCGAGGCTTTGCGGCAGGATCACCATATCGCGGATGGTGACGTTGCGGGGGCGCGTCAGCATATAGAGCACGGCGTCGGCGACTTCCCTGGGCTCCATCAGACTGCCGGCGGCCAAGGCTTCATCGAGCTTGGCCTGGGGCCAGTCCTTGAGCAGCGCCGTGACCACCGGGCCGGGCTGAACCGCGCCAACACGGATTCCATACTTGGCGACCTGCCGCCGTACGGTGTGGACGAACGCCTGGATGGCATGTTTGGAGGCCGTATAGATCGGCTCCCACAGGACGGGGATCATGCCGGCAACCGAACTGGTGATGATGATGTCACCGGTCTTGCGGTCCGCCATATGGGGCAACACCGCATGCACCGTGCGGAACACGGCGTTGATGTTGAGATCGAGCATGCGGTCCCAGGCATCGGGATCTCCGCCCAGCACCTCGCCGCCAATATAGGCGCCGGCATTGGCGTGGAAGATGTCGAGGTGACCGGTTCTGGCCAGGATGGACGGCATCATGGCGGCCACGCTTTTGGGATCGGTGAGATCGATCATGAGAGGAATGGCCCTCGGCCCGAGTTCCGCGCAGAGGTTTTTCAGCGTGTCTTCCGCCCGGTCGATCAACACCACCTGAGCATCCGCGTTAAGAAGATATTTTGCGCATTCGAGGCCGATGCCGGACGCGGCGCCGGTGATGGCGGCGACCTTGCCGGTAAGCTCCTGATTCATTTTAAAAAATTCCTGTTTCCGAAAGGTTGGTTCACGCCCTGCCATGGGAAACTCGGGACCTGCGCGCCAGGGAGTCGACAATGACGGCTATGGCCAGCACGGCGCCGGTGATCATGTAGCGGAGCGAAGAAGACAGATCGAGCAGGGTCAGCCCGCTGGCGATAGACTGGATGACGATAATGCCGAGCAAGGCCGAAAAGGCGCTGCCCCGCCCGCCAAACAGGCTGGTACCGCCGATCACGGCAGAGGCGATGGCGTTCAGGTTGACGTCACCGGTGCCGGCCTGCTGACTGGAGGTCGCAAGCCGCGCCGCCGACAGGATGCCGCCAGCCGAAGCGAGGACTGAGCACAGCACGAAGGCCGAGGCATAGGTAAGTCGCACATTGATGCCCGCCCGGCGCGCTGCTTCACGGTTGCCGCCGACGGCCGTCATGGACCGGCCCCATTTGGTGCGTGTCAGGGCATAATTCATCACCACGACCAGGCCGACGAAGAGGCCGAACATCCAGGGAACGCCGCGATCCTGATTGAGGTAGAAGGCGACGAATTCAAGCACGACCGTGACGACGATGGCGCGCAGCAGCAGACCGCCGAGCGAGGAAGAGGACAGTCCAGCCTCACGGCGGCGCGCGGCGGTTCGATACTCGGTTGCGAACATCGCCAACCCGGCGAGCGCGGCCAGGACATAGGCAACGACGTGCGGCATCACCATCGTCTGGCCAAAACTCACCACAGGCGAGCCGTAGGGCAGGTTGATAGAGCCCGTGGAGCCGAGGAGATAGAGCTGCAAACCGAGAACGGCGAGAAGGCCGGCCAGGGTGGCGACGAAGCTGGGCATGCCAAAACGGTTGAACAGAGCAGCATAGAGAGAGCCGATCAGCGCCCCGACGGCCAGCGCGGCAAGGATTGCCAGCACCGCCGGCCAGCCCATATTCACCCAGAACACGCCGAGCAGCGCCGAAGCGAGGCCACTGACGGAGCCGACGGACAAGTCGATCTCGCCAACCATCAGGATGCAGACGATGCCAAGCGCGATCACGCCCACCGTAGAGCAGTCGAAGAGCAGATTGACGAGGTTGTTGGGCGACAGGAAAATCGGATTGAGGGTCTGGAACACCACACAAATGATGATGAGGCCGACAACCACCGGCAGCGAACCGAGATCGCCGGAGCGGACCCGGTCGAGAAAGGCACGGATGGCGCCGCCAACACCGGCCTCATGCTTGAGACGCTCATCGGCCCGGTCGAGCAAGGGCGCGCCGGGATCGATGTCCTTGCTCATGGTTGGGTCTCCTGGCTCTGCGACTGGCTTTGTCCGCCCTGACGCCGGCTGGCGCGGCGGGAGACGGCATTGTTGGCCGCACCCGTGATGGCGCTCACCAGTTCCTGGTTGGAAGCGTCGGGATAAAAGATACCGTTGTTGCGCCCAAGCCGCAGCACCACGATGCGATCGGCCACGGCGCGGACATCCTCCATATTGTGGCTGATCATCACCACGCCGAGGCCACGGTCGCGCACCCGCTCGATCAGGTCGAGCACCTCGGCAGTCTGCGCCACGCCGAGAGCGGCGGTGGGTTCATCGAGCAGGATGAGCTTGGGTTCAAGCAGCAGCGAGCGGGCGATCGCCACGGTCTGGCGCTGCCCACCCGATAGGGAGGCGACTGGCTCGCGCACGCTCGGGATGCGGGCCGACAATTCGTTCAGGAGCTTCCAGGCCTTGATCTCCATCGAGACCTCGTCGAGCCGGAGCGCATTGAGTTCGCGGCCAAGAAAGATATTGGCCACGACATCGAGATTTTCGCACAGGGCCAGATCCTGAAATACGGTGGCGATGCCAAGGCCCAGCGCGGCACTGGGATCGGACATCGTCACCGGCTTGCCGGCGAAGGTGATCGCACCTGAGCTCGGCTGATGCACGCCCGCCAGGATCTTCACGAGTGTCGACTTGCCGGCGCCATTGTCGCCGACCAGCGCCACGACTTCGCCCGCATGCACGTCGAGATCGATGTCGGTCAGGGCGGAAACGGCGCCGAAATTCTTGGAGATGCCGCGCAGACTGAGCACCACGTCACGCGTGTCGGGGCTGGGCGATGTATCGATCATGGGGGCATCCTTACGAATGCGGAACAAAGAAATGTCCCGGCCGCGGGAGGATACGGCCGGGACAGGGATCGGCCGATTACTGAATGCCGAGCTTCTTGCAGCCGTCGGCATAGCGATCGACGCAGATATCGGAGGCCTTGGCAATGCCCTTGTCGAAGATCTCCGCCTTGATGTTCTCCGCGGTCACCACGGCTGGCACGAACAGCTTCGAGGGCGTGTTATAGAGCGTCACCTCGGCCTTGGGCGTCTGGCCGGAGAGCAGTTGCACGGCGACATCCGCAGCTGCGGCAGCGACGATCTCACTGGGCTTGGAGATCGTGTTGTACTGGTCGCCCGCTATGATGAGCTGCAGCGCGGCGGTGGTCGCGTCATTGCCGGTCACCGGCGGAACGGGATCGACACCAGCCGCCTTGAAGGCCGCGATGGCGCCGCCACCCGTGCCATCGTTGGCGGCAACCACCCCGACGATCTTCTTGCCGAAGCGCGAGATCTGGCCACTCGCCCATTGCTGGGCATTGGTGGGCAGCCAGTTCGGCGTGTCGAACTCGGACAGCGTCTTGTAGCCGCTGTTCGCCAGCCCTTCATGCACGCCGTCGCGGATCAGGCCGGCAGCCGCATCGGTGGGCGAACCGTTGATCTGCAGCACGCCAACGTCATCGGGCGAGACATTCGTCGCCTTCAAATGCTGCACCAGCGACTCCGCGATCGACTTGCCGATCGCCTTGTTGTCGAAGGAGACGTAGAAATCGGCCTGGCCATTCGGGATAGGCCGGTCATAGGCGATCACCTTGACGCCCTGGGCCTGAGCCTGCTTGACAAGCGAGGCAGCCGCCGCCGAATCCACCGGATCCAGCACGATGACCTTGGCGCCCTGCGAGATCACGGAGTTGAACTGCTGCTGCTGCTTGGTGGCGTCGGTATCGGCGTTTTGGTAGACCACCTTGCATCCCGCGCAGAGCTTCTTCATCTCGGCCACGAAGCCGGGATGATCATGCTCCTCATAACGGGTCGAGCCCTGGTCGGGCATCAGGAAGGCCACGGTGGCGTCGGTGGCGCTCTGCGCATGGGCAGCGGCGCTGCCGAGCAGAGACACAGCGAGTATGGCGAGGCTGGTCGATTTCAACGAGGAACGCGTCATTTTGTCTTCTCCCTTTGGCGATATGATTATTGAACAATCACCGTCGCACCTGGCGTGACGATCGATGGCTGCTTGGCTTGATGGTCCGGTGCGTCCCGGCCCCCTGTCTGGTCTGGTTTCAGGCAATACATCTCCTGTCACGGAACGCCTTGGGCGTGCCGCGTTGCTGGCCTGATCAGCGATTTGCCTGTCCTTATCCCTCCTCTATGCGGCCCTCGCCGCGTTGATGTTGTCGGCGAGCAGCCGCCGGAAGCGGGAGGGCGACATGCCCTTCTCGGCCAGGAACTGCCGGTTGAAATTCGAGATATTGTTGAAACCGACCTCGAAGCAGATGTCGGTCACCGAAGCCTCCTCGTCGCTCATCAGGAGCTGGCAGGCGAGATTGATGCGCAGGCGCTTGACATATTGCACCAGCGACATGCCGGTATGGCGGCGGAAGGCCCGCGAGAACGCACCGGTCGACTGGCCTGCGATCGCCGCCAGGTCCGCCTCGTTGAAAGGTTGCGTCAGGTTCTCGCGGATATAGGCCAGCGCCTTGTTGATGCCGATAGACATGTAGCCGGATGGATCGGGCAGATAGCTGGCGCTGGCGAGCATCTGCGAGCCCTGAGCCCGGCTCAGCACGCCGGCGATCAACATGAAGAGCTCGATGCGGCGCAGCCCCTGCGCCTCCATCATCTCCTCCATCAGCGGCCAGACCTGCTCGCTGGTCTCGCGACTGAACCGCACGCCCCGCCTCGAGGATTCCAGCATGGGGCCGAGAGCGGAAAGCTCGAAAAACACCTTGGTGGCGTCGTCGACAAAGCTCTCCCCGAACTGAATGATGCGGCAGCGCAAGGGAACGCTGGTGTCTTTGGGAATGTCGCTCACCCAATTGTGCGGCAGATTAGGGCCGGTGAGCACCAGGTTGCCCGGCTCGAACTCGCCGATGAAGTCGCCGACGAAGTAGCGGCCATTGGTGGCGACAACCTGATGAAGCTCATATTCGGGATGGAAATGCCAGCGCACGGTGTGGAAGGGGTAGCCGTGCGAATAGGCCACGAAGGATTCGCCTCGCCGTATCTGAACCACTTCCAGGTCCGGTGCCATGGCCGCTCCCTCCGGGCCGGAGGCGGATTTTTCCTCTCAGCGGCCCCTGCTCCCGTCCGCCGAATTGCATCGGCTTCGACATGGGCAGGAACGGTACGCGCCCGAGAAAGTCGGCGCCACTACGATTCACCCCTCCGGCTGATACTTTTTTGACGGTCGAAGCGAAGCAAACGTTCGTGGACCGTCGACGGCAACCGTCGTCGTCAGACCGCCAATTGTCCGATCAGCGCCAGCATGGTCCTGATGTCGGGCATCGGCAGCACGGCGTCGACCCGGGGCATGATGCGGCTCGAGACCAACTGGTTCTCGGTTTCCCCCGATAGGCCAAGCGGGCCGCGGAAGCCGTGCTTGGTCCAGGCGATCTGCTGGATATCCGGGCTCATCAGGGCGTCCACCAGCGGGGCGGCCGCTTCGCTGATCACGATCAGCGGATGGGCGGAGAAGACGGTTGGCTGCGGGTAGAGGATCACCGGCTTGGCGGGCGCGGCTGCCTCCAGGCGCTTCCAGCGCTCCTCGTCCGCCAGCACCCATTCGATCAATTGGTTCTCATAGCCGATCACGAGAGGCTGGGCTCCCGGTCCGCCGGCGAGATAATCCTCGAACATCTTGCCGGAGGAGCTCGGCTTGTAGCCCATGCGATCAAAAATGGCGCGAACCTGGCCGCCGGTCCTGGCGAGGCTCTGTTCGGTGGCGACCTCGCCCCCCAGCAGATTCGCGGCAAGGCCAGCGAACATGAAGCCGGAATTGGAGCGGTTGGGGTCGGTCGAGAGCAGCCGGGCCTGGCCAAACAGGCCGGGCACGCCGAGATCGGCCCAGCTCTTGTTGGCAAGGATGGCGGTGAGGAGCTTGGCGAGGTCTAGCCTGAAGCGGACATCGCCATCCGGCTGGGCAAGGCCGGAGGATACCAGGCCCTTGGCGATGACGTCCCAGGAATAAACCACGATGGGCGAGTTCAGGATGACCTGGTCACGCTGGATCCTTACGCCGTTCTGGCGGGCCAGATCCACGAAGCCATTGGAGGACGGCCAGAGGAATTGCGGGTTCTGGTCGAGAATGGCGCGCTCACGCGACATCTCCACACTACCGGCGCGCCGGGCATCGAGCTCCAGGCCCTGGCGGCGGAGCGCGCTGACAACGTCAGGGTCGGCTAGAAAGCCCTCCTTCTCTCCGCCGATGAAGCCGAACAGCTTGGTCGCCTCGCCGAAATAGCCGCGCAGCAACGGGCTGTTGCGCCCGTAGACGATGGCCCCGGTGCCGGCTACGCTGAGACCGAGCAGGCCAAGGCCGAAAGCACGGCGGTTGATGGCCATTACGATCCCTTTCTCTCAATGCTGACTGGCTGGGGTGCTGCCCCGCCGAGATCTTCGGCGAGGGCTCGGCTCATCAGCTTGAGCTCGACGTCTAGCGTATCGAGCTGAACCTGGGACAGGTTGTCGGCATAGAAGCTGAAGGCCTGATCGAGCTTGCCGAGGATCGTCTCGATCTCCGCCTGCCGCACAGGATCTGCGCTTCGCTGCTTTTCGACCACGCCGAGCCCCTCGGCGATCTCGGCTGAGCGAGGCAGATAATAGGTGAGGAAACGCCTGACGGCGGAGAGCTTGTCAGGCTCGGCGACGAGGCGATCGAGAATGCCCTGTGCGGTCTCGGCGAGATGCGCAACGGTCTTGCCGCTGGAACCCGCCCGTAGCGCGCGGGCCGCTTCCGTCAGGCGCGCAACCGTCGCCTCCCCCTCCTCGACCAGGCTCCCCACCAGTTCGGCCTGCGCGCGACCGACTTCACCGAGATTGACCCGTTCGGCGGTACTGCGCGGCGCCAGGACGAGCGCAACGCCGGCATAGAGCACAACCGCGATGGCGATGACGACGAGAAAGGGCAGGTTGAGCACGAAGACGCCTGCTGGCAGCGCCAAGGCTGCCGCCAGACCCGCGATCAGATGATTGCCGCCGCCGCGCATCGATCAGTTATACCCTCGCGCGGCCCGGAAAGCTTCCGCCAGACTGGAGCGGCCGTCGAAGACGCGCCCACCAGTGGCGGTTGCGAGCCTGTCGAGTTGCGCCGTGTCAGCGTCGCCGAAGGTCACCCCGAAGATCGGTATGCCCCGGCCCCGGCTCTTCCATTGCGCAATGAAACCTTCCAGATCGCCCTCGCTCCTGCCATCGGTCATGATGAGAATCGCCGGCAGATATTTGCCCGAGTCGAGGTCCGGCGTCATGGTCTGAAGGGCCGCCTCCACGCAGGCATACATATCCGTGCCGCCATCGGCTTCCAGGCTGTTGCCCCACTGCTTCAGCCGCTTCTGATCTGCGGGCGCGCCCGTGCCAGTCTGGGGATCGCCGGCTCCGCTCGAGAAGGGAATGGCGACGATGTGATCGTCAGGCGTCCACTGCACCAGAAGATTGCGCGTCTGCTCGGGCGTGAACAGGAAGCTCATTGCGTCATGCAACTGGCTGATGCCCGGACCTTGCATGCTGCCGGATATGTCGAGGCAGAGCGCGGTGAGCGAGGGCCGGCGCAGGGCTTCCTGGTAGAGATTGAGCGCGTTGAAGATCACCTTCGGATCCGGCGGGCGCAAAGCGGTGACGGCGCGCGAAGTATCGAGGTTCCATTCGGGCACCGGCGTGGCGACAGCCCCGCTCCCCGGACCGACGCGGCGGCCTATGGCGGCGATGCGCTTCTGGGCATCGGCCGAGAGCAGGAACTTTTCGAGACCGGTCACGAAGGTTTCGACATCCGCGCCACGGCCTCGGTCCAGATAGCCCATCGGCCCGTCGGAGATGGCAACGCCGTCCTTGGGATAGATCAGCCAGAGCGGATCGCTGCCGCGCTTGACCAGCGCCTCATTGGTCTCCTTCAGCGTCACCTCGTAGTTCCACATGGCGTCGGCCTGCTCTCCGCGCGCGTCCATGTCGAGGAAGAGGTTGGAGAGCCACCCGCTCGAACCGGAGGAGCGTTGGACGCCGCTGAGCAGGGTGCGGGCCTTGTCGCGCACCGTGGGATCGGCGAGATCGGCCTCGGTCAGCACGTCGCCCCGCCCGACGGCGGCGTTCAGCATGGCAAGATAGACCCCCGCACCGGAATTCGACTGCGTGGCAGAGGACATCAGGAATTTCAGCTTGCCGTCCTTTACCGCCTGCAGGATGTCGGCGGTGGTAACGTCGCGCTTGGTCCAGCCCAGGGCCTCGGCCTTGGCCTTGCGCACGCCGAGCAACACCGGGCTTTGCGAAATCGACTGCAGGTGCTTGACCTTGCGGCTCTCGTCGAACACGTCGATCCAGATCGATGCAGCCGGCCAGACGACATCGGCCTGCAAGGGGTCCGACGTCGATTTCAGGCCGAAGCCGATATCGAGCGAACCTTCATACTTGAAGGTACATTTGGCGCCCTCGGACTTGCAGAATTCCTGCACCAGCGGTTCGAAGGGCTGGTTTTCGGATCCGGCCACGATGTTGATCTCGGGGCCCGATTTGCTGCAGGCGGCGAGCGCCAGCAAAGGCAGGAACAGCAACAGCAGAAGCGCTGCGACCGGCGGGCGGATCTTCAGACCCGCTTGTTTGCTCAGCCGTTGAGGAAAGAGCGTGGAACTGGCGGGTCTGAAGACCCGCCCCCCGATCCCCAACACGCGCATGCCCACACCCATCACGCGGGCGCCCGCGTGAGGGCGGTCTTGAGCTCGCCTGTCAGCTGGTCCATGCGGGCCTCGGCCTGGGAGCGCTTGGCGCGGCCCTGGCGCTGCACGTCGATAACGCCGTTGACGGTGTCGATCAGGTCGCGATTGGTCTTTTCCAGCGTCGCCATGTCGATGATACCGCGCTGGGCCTGTTTCTCGATCTCGATGGCCTGCTTCTTCATCATGTCGGAGGCCTGGCGCATCATCTCATTGGTGGCATCGGTCACCGTCTTCTGCAGTTCCAGCGCCTTGGACTGGTTGGTGAGGCCGAGCAGCAGCACCATCTTCTGCTTCCACACGGGGATGGTGAGCTGCGTCGTTGCCTGCAAATTCTCGATCAACGTCTCGTCGCCCGCCTGCACGATGCGAATCTGCGGCAGTTGCTGAATGCCGATCTGGCGAGCCTGCTGGAGATAGAACACACGCTTTTCCAGCCGGTCCAGCGCCTGCACGGCATCGTTGTAGTTCTGCGCGGCCATCAGCCCGTCGCCGCTGGCGGTAGCCTGATCGGCACTGTTCTTGAGTTCGGTGAGGTGGCCCTGCCGAAAATCCTCCACGAAAGCCTTGCCTGCCTGGACATGGGCTTCGAGGAACTGGATCGAGCGCCTGGTCTCGTCATAGAGTTCGTCGAGCAGCGAGATGTCGCGGCGCAGGACATCCTTGTGACGGTCGAGATCGATGGTGATACGCTCGATCTGGCCGGCGACATCGTCGAACTTGCCGATAAAGCGCCGCAGGCGGCTTTCCGCCGAGCCGATCAGGCGTTCGAAGAAACCGGTCTTCTGGAGTTCGGCCGGATCGAGGCCGCGCGCCTTCTCGATCACATCGAGCAACAGCTTGCCGGTATCGCCCATGTCCTTGTTGCGCGTCTGCGCCAGCACGCGGTCGGCGAAGGCGACGACGTCGCGTTGCGCCTTGTCACCGAAGCTGGAGACCTGGGCTCGGTCGGCCAGATCGATCGTGCTCCTGATCTGAGCCACCGAATTCGGATCGACCTCGACCACGGCCTGGCTTGACGTTGCGGAAATGTCAGACATTGGATTCCCTCAAGCTTCAGCATAACCTAACTCGGGGGCATATGTGACAAGTGTATGACAGTTCGTTGGCTCAGGACCGAATGAGCGTCACACCGGCCCTGCGATAGGGCTCGACTGTTTCGTCCGGAACATCCGCTTCGACCACCAAAGTGCTGACCTCCGCCAGCGGCGCGATCTGGAAGGGCGAGGCAGCGCCAAGCTTCTCGCGCGAAGCGAGCACAATGGTTTCCGCAGCCTGTCGGCTCAGCGCGCGCTTGATCGCGGCCTCCTCGGCGTCGCCTGTGGTAAGGCCGAGTTCGGGATGGATACCGGTGACGCCCAGAAAAAAGAGATCGGCGCGGATGCGGGCGATGGCCTCCGCGGCGGCGGCACCCACCGCGACCATCGAATGGCGGAACAACCGCCCGCCGATCAGCTCCACTGCAATGGCTGGGTGGTTGGCGAGTTCCACCGCGATGGTCGGGCTATGGGTCACGATCGTCGCCTCCAGACTACGCGGCAAATGCCGCGCAAGCTGGAGCGCCGTCGTGCCACCATCCAGCAGCACGACCTGGCCCGGCCGAACGAGCCCGGCCGCGGCGCGTCCGATGGCGATCTTGCCCTCCGGCGAGACCTCCCGGCGCGCTGCGAGATCCGCCATTGCCGGTGAAGCCGGCAGTGCCCCGCCATGAACCCGCTGCAGGAGCCCCTCGCCGGCGAGCTCGCGCAGATCCCGCCGTATCGTGTCCTCGGAGAGATCGAGTTCCCGGCTGACCGCCTTGGCAATAACCCGGCCGTCTCGCCGCAGCACATCGAGGATGAGCGCCTTCCGCTCACTGGTGAGCATGCCAGATCGCTTTCACGAAATTTATTGACTCTGCACGAAATTACACGAAATTTAGCACCTAGCAACACAAACGGTAAGTTTCATTACATTTCGTGCAGGAGGATAGGATGAGCGTGGCGGATCGCGTGCGGGTCGAGGCCGTGAAGGTGCTGTCGGATGACTGGTATTTGCTGAAGAAGACGACCTTCAGCTATCAGCGGCGGGACGGCAGCTGGCAGCGCCAGAGCCGCGAGACCTATGACAGGGGCAACGGCGCCACCATCCTGCTCTACGATCCCGACCGCCGCACCGTGATCCTCACGCGGCAGTTCCGCTACCCTGCCTTCGTCAATGGCTGCGACGATCTCCTGATCGAGACGCCGGCGGGCCTGCTCGACAATGCCAGTCCCGAGGAACGCATCAAGGCCGAGACCGAGGAGGAGACCGGCTTTCGCATCCAGCATGTGCGGCGGGTGTTCGAGGCTTATATGAGCCCGGGCTCGGTGACCGAGAAGCTATTCTTCTTCGTTGCGACCTACCGGCCCGGCGACCGCATCGGCGAGGGCGGCGGCCATGAGGCGGAGGGCGAGGATATCGACATGTTCGAGGTCACCATCGACGAAGCGCTGGCGATGATCGCGCGCGGCGAGATCCGCGACGGCAAGACCATCATGCTCCTGCAATACGCCGCGCTGCATCTGTTTGGGGAGGTGCGAAACGCCTGTTCCGAAGGGCTGTCGAATTCCCACATCTCGGCCTCCCGCGCCTTTGGCTCGACGGGCCGAGATATGTATACGCCACGCGCAAGCGCTCTCGTTCCCACGCCCTTTCCGGCTGGGTTGATGAAGAGAGACCGGGCGATGGCGGCTGCGGAGCAGCCGTGAAAGCAGGATTCATGGAAGATGGCAGGCCGCCTTGTCGGTGCCAGACGCCATCGCCCCGTTCCGGTCGCCCCACACGCTGACAAGGCGCGCAAGGCCACCTGTTTTTCTGCCTTGCTAAGGCAGAGGCGAGCCGGGAGCCGATGGCACGGACCATCCGAACCCGGCCCAGCCGGCCCGGCAAAGGGGCTGAGCGACGTCCGTCCTGGCCGGACGGTGGCATCGGCCGTCTTCACCGCATCGGCGGGAGGAGGGACGAAGGCATTGCCGGGCGGCTGCCCGTGATGCTCCGTCCAGAGATCTTGATCGCGTGGTTCTTCCATCGCGAGGCACTTCCATGGGGTGCCGATCCCGTCTGTCCCGCTGGTCACCCCCTGGAAGCCGGCTTCGAAAGAAGCAGGACAGCCGCGTGCCTATCGCCTGGATAGGCTCTCGGGGTGGATGGAAGGTTCGGAGCCGGGGTGTACCTTCGCCAGCTGCTGACGCTTCATTCCGGAAAGGATGAGAACATGGGAACGAGAAAAAATCAAGATTAGTTCTTTTTTTGTTCAACGAAATCCAACGCCCGTGTCTTCGGCGGAGGAGGATGCCAGACAGTGCGTTGTCGATTGACCCGGTCGTTGGCAGGTGGTCCGACCGGGCAACCGGGGATCGTTCAGGAATGAGGGGTGCCTATGGAGCTGCTGTCGCTCCCCCGGGCGTCTCACCCACATCGACGACAATCTTGCCGAAAGCGCCGCGATCGAGGTGATCGAGCGCCGCCTGCACGTCCTCGAAGGCATAGCGCCGGTCGATCACCGGCTTAAGTCCCAGGTCATCCACGGCGCGGCCGAATGCTTCCTGCGCAGTGCGGTGGCCGACGCCGATGCCTTGGATCGTAAGGCCCTTGAGCATGATCGGCCCCACGGGACCGGAGACCTCGAAGCCCTCCATCACGCCGACGACAGAGATGCGCCCGCCCATGGCGGCGGCCTGGATCGAGCGGCCGAGACCAGCGCCGCCCGCGATCTCAATGATATGATCGGCGCCGCGGTCTCCGGTCAGCCTGAGGACCGCCTCGACCCAGTCCTCCCGGCTGCGGTCAATGCCATGATCGGCACCCAGCGCCCTGGCGCGCGCCAGCTTGTCGGCACTGCTGGAGGTGACGATCGCTTGCGCGCCGCCTGCCTTGGCCAGTTGCAGGCCGAACAGGGAGACGCCGCCCGTGCCCTGGATCACCACCGTCCGGCCTGGAAGCGGCCCGCCCCTTTCCACCAGGGCGAACCAGGCCGTCAGCCCCGCCACCGGCAGGGTGCTGGCCTGCGCATCGTCAAGGCTCGCCGGCGTGGCGGTAAACCAGTCTTCAGGGAAGACGACATATTCCGAAAGCACACCCGGGAAGACACCGCCCAGCGTGCGATAGGGCGGCACGCGCGCATTGCCATTGTTCAATCCACTGATCCAATTGGGAATGAAGGCCGAAATCACCCGATCTCCTGGCTTGAAGCGTGTTGCTCCATCACCCGCGACCTCGACCACGCCCGCCAAGTCGGAGGCCGGCGTGAAGGGAAAAGTGAGTGGCAGACCGAAGCCCGTCTCGATCACCAGCTTGTCGCGATAGTTCAGGGACACCACGGCGACACGCACCAGCACCTCGCCCGGCCCGGGCCTCGGCCTCTCGACGGTTTCCAGCTTCAGGCGGTCCCGTCCCACCGCATCCATCGACCAACGCCTCATAGTTTCACTCATGTTCAACTCCATCGACTGCCTGTCGGCAAAAGGAGCTGAAATGTACTGTTGTTCTTGTGGAACCGATGGCGATAAGATTTCTCTCCATCGGTTCTCAAAATTCTCCAATGAGGCAGCCATGACTGACCGTTTGACCGGTGTCGCCGTGTTCGTCGAAGCCGTCGAGGCGGGTGGCTTCGCGGCGGCGGCGCAACGGCTGAACCTTTCTCGTTCCGCCGTGGGCAAGACCGTCGCCAAGCTCGAGGAAAGGTTGGGCGCGCGCCTCTTCCACCGCACCACGCGCAGCCAGAGCCTGACGGAGGATGGCCAGATCTTCTACGAGCGCTGCCTGCGCGCCCTCGCCGAGATCCGCGACGGCGAGGCGATGCTCGACAGCGGCCGCCGCGAGGTTTCCGGGCGCCTTCGCGTCAGCATGCCCGCCCTCTTCGGACGCCATTGCGTCGCGCCTCTGCTGGTCAAGCTCGCCGCGCAGCATCCGCGCCTTGAACTCAATCTCAATCTTTCCGATCGCCGTGTGGATCTCATCGAGGACGGGTTCGACCTCGCCATCCGCAACGGCGCGCTGGAATCCGACGCCGGCCTCACGACCCGCCGGATTGCCCAGCAACGCATGACCCTATGCGCCTCGCCCGCCTATCTGCGCGAGCATGGCGTACCCCAGACCATTGCCGCCCTGCATGAGCATGATGCCGTGATGTATATGAGGGCAGGCCAGCCGCGTGCATGGCTCTTCCCGGTCCCGGAGGGTGCTCCTTTGGAAATCATGCCCAGGAGCCGCTTCCAGTTCGATGCGCTCGACGTCATCGCCGACGCAACGGTCGCCGGAATGGGTATCGCCTGGCTGCCGTGCTGGCTGGTAGCCGGGCCGGTGCGCCGTGGCGAACTCGTGCGCGTGCTTACCGACGTTCCCGGGCTGCTCTTCGATGTCCACGCCCTATGGCCACGCTCGCCCCATCTGCCCCTCAGGGTGCGGGCCGCCATCGATGCCCTGGCGGCGAACCTTTCGCGCGTCATGGGCAACGAGATCGGCCTGGCGGCCTGAGCAAGGTGCACCGGTGCCCCCATCTGGGACGGCAACGACAATTAGGGCGATTCCGTCAGGAACCGTCGTCCCCATAGAACATTTATTAGGCCATTATAACCTATGGGCAGAGGCAGGCTGCACTGTTGGTAGGCAAAGACGATCTCTCCTCCCTTTCAGTCTGTATGGCGTATATTGACCGCTTGCCGCGCCGGTTGATCTCGCTAAAACTAGTTGCGGGCTGGAATTGTGGAGGAGTGGATGGTGGCGTTTGACGAGATGACCCTGAGCGACGGCACGATACGCCCTGCCTACGCCGATCTCGCGCACTGGCTTTCCACTGCCCCAAAGGAACTTCTGACCCACCGGCGCAATGAGGCTGAACTCCTCTTCCGCCGCATGGGCATTACCTTTGCCGTCTATGGCGACAAGGACGGCGCCGAACGCCTGATCCCCTTCGACATCATTCCACGCATCCTGGCGGCTCAGGAATGGAGCACGCTCAAACGCGGGCTCGAACAGCGCGTGCGCGCTCTCAACATGTACATCAAGGATGTCTACGGCAAACGCGAAGTGGTGCGCGCCGGCGTGGTGCCTGAGGACCTGATCTTCAATAACCCCGCTTTCCGCCCAGAGATGTCCGGCCAAAGCGTGCCACACGACGTCTATGTGCATATCGCCGGTATCGACATCGTGCGGGTCGATGCCGATACCTTCTACGTGCTGGAAGATAATGCCCGCACGCCCTCAGGCGTCTCCTATATGCTGGAGAACCGCGAAGTCACCATGCGCCTCTTCCCCGAGGTGGTGGCACGCCATCGCATCGCACCGGTAGAGAATTACACGGACGAGCTTCTCGCCACCTTGCGCTCCATTGCCCCGCGGTCGGCCTCGCAGGATCCGGTGGTGGTGCTGCTGACCCCCGGCATGTACAACTCGGCCTATTACGAGCATTCCTTCCTGGCCGACCGTCTCGGTATCGAGATCGTCGAGGGGCGCGACCTCTTCGTTCGGGACGAAGTGGTCTATATGCGCACCACCGAGGGCCCGCGCCGCGTCGACGTCATCTACCGGCGCATCGACGACGAGTTCCTCGACCCCCTCGCCTTCCGCCCGGACTCGGCGCTCGGCGTGCCAGGCCTGATGACGGCTTATCGCGCCGGCAATATCACGCTCACCAACGCCGTCGGCACCGGCGTTGCCGACGACAAGGCCGTTTATTCCTATATGCCCGACGTCGTGCGGTTCTTTCTGGGCGAGGATCCCATTCTGCAGAATGTGCCGACTTTCCGTTGCCGGGAGCCTGAGTCGCTCGCCTATGTGCTCGACAACCTGAAGGACCTCGTGGTCAAGGAAGTCTCGGGTTCGGGGGGCTATGGCATGCTGATCGGCCCGCATGCCACGAAGGAACAGCTCGCCGATTTCCGTACCAAGCTCGAAGCCCATCCCTTCGGCTATATCGCCCAGCCGACCTTGGCCCTCTCGACCTGTCCCTGCTATGTGGCGGAAGGCGTCGCTCCGCGTCATGTCGACCTGCGTCCCTTCGTGCTTACCGGCTCCGACAAGATCCGCATCGTACCTGGCGGCCTGACGCGCGTGGCTCTGAAAGAAGGTTCGCTCGTGGTGAATTCCAGCCAGGGCGGCGGCACCAAGGACACGTGGATACTTGATAGATGAAGATTTGGATTCTCGACCGATGATGTCTGTCCGCTTCGCATCGCCCTCCTGCCTTCAACGCTCCACGGACGAATAGACATGCTATCGCGTACCGCCGATAACCTCTTCTGGCTGGCCCGCTATGTGGAGCGGGCGGAATATCTGGCGCGCATCCTCGATGCGGCCTATCGCCTGTCCTCCCTCCCTGCCTCTTATGGCGGCGTAACCACCGAATGGGAGAGCGCGGTGGAGACCGCCGGCTGCGGTCCCGCCTTCTTCGCCGAGCACGAGGAAGCCAATGAGCGCACGGTGACGGAGTTTCTGGCCTTCTCGGCCGACAACCCGTCCTCGATCCGCAATTGCTTCGAAATGGCGCGGTCCAACGCTCGCGGCGTGCGCACCGCGCTGACAGCCGAGATGTGGTCGACCATCAATGACGCCTGGCTGCAGCTCAAGAACTACAACTCCGCCCATATGAGCCGCGAGGAAGTGGCGCGCTTCCTGGAATGGGTGAAGGGTGTGTCCTTGGTGTTCGACGGCTCGGCCTACCGCACCATGCTGCGCAACGATGCCTATGCCTTCGCGCGCCTCGGCCTTTTCCTCGAGCGCGCCGACAATACCGCCCGCATCCTCGACGTGAAATATCACGTGCTTTTGCCGCCGTCGGAAAGCGTCGGCGGCAGCCTCGACTATTTCCAGTGGACGGCGATCCTGCGCGCAGTTTCCGCCCTGACGGCCTATCACTGGGTCTACAAGGAGAGCCTCAAGCCCTGGCTGGTGGCCGACCTCCTGACGCTCAACACACAGATGCCGCGCTCGCTTGCCTCCTGCTACGAGAACCTCAGCGGCAATCTCGACCAGCTCGCCCAGGTCTATGGCCGCCAGGGACCGGCTCAGCGCCTGGTGCGCGTGACCCAGTCGCGGCTGCAGAATCTGAGCATCGACGAAGTTTTCCAGTCCGGCCTGCATGATTTTGTCACGGACTTCATTACAGATAACAATAATCTGAGCACGGCCATCGCCGAGCAGTATCTGACCTGACCTTTTGAGACTTGCATGCGTATCCGCGTCGCCCACGAGACAACCTATCGCTACGAACGCCCGGCGAAGTCCATCATCCAGACGCTGCGCCTGACGCCGCGTTCCCATGATGGACAGCATGTCGCACGCTGGCGCATCGATATCGACCAGGATGTGCGCCTCACCGTGGCAGAGGACGCCTTCGGCAACATCACACATGCCTTCACGGCGAGCGGCAGCATCGACACCTTGCATGTGCGCGTCGAGGGCGAGGTGGAGACGCATGATCATGCCGGCGTGCTGCATGGCGTGATCGAGCGCTTCCCTGTCTCGCTCTATTTGCGCGATACCGACCTGACCACGGCCAGCGAGCAGATCCGCGGCTTCGCCCGGCAGGTCGTGCCCACAGGAGAGGGGCCGCTAGTCGCCAGTCACGCGCTGATGGAGGCGATCCACGACCGTGTCGAATGGAACCGCGACGCCAGGCAGGCCGCGGCGCCGATCGCCGAAGTCTTCGCCGGGCGCAGCGGCATCTGCCAGGACCTCACCCACCTGTTCATCGCCTGCGCCCGCGAATTGAAGATCCCGGCGCGCTATATCAGCGGCCTGCTCTACCAGCCTGACGGCGAAGCGGGCAGCGCCAGCCATACCTGGGCGGAGACCTATGCCGAAGGGCTGGGCTGGGTCGGCTTCGATCCCTCTCTGCAAATCTGCCCCACCGTGCATCATATCCGCGTCGCCGCCGGGCTCGACTACCTCAGCGCCGCACCGGTACGAGGCGCCCACTATGGCGGGGAAGGCGAGAGCCTCGAAGTTCATTTCGATATTGGCGAGAAGACCGCCAAGCGTCACGCGCGAGGGCAATCCCAGAGCTGAAGGACAGCACCAGAATGCAGCCAGGCGTTTGGCCGGCTGCGGGGATCGAACTGTCCGACGATACCAGCATCATGTTACCGCCGACCTGCGGAAGTCTAGCGATGCCTGACTTTGGGGAAATCGAGTGCGTGTGGACGATACCACACCGCTTGGCTCGACAGATCCGGCTGGCTGGACAGATTGCCTGCCATCGGCTTCAGCCGGACGAACTTAATCATAATCCACAGGAGCGGTTCCGCAAAAATCTGGTGAAAAGCTGTGGACCGTTAGGCCTTCGTTAACAGACGTCCACCGTCACGACAGGCTCGTATCATGTTTCGGCGCGTACTTGACCATGGACATCTCGGTCTTCGGCCAGAGCCGGGAGACAGCAAATGCACCGAGTATGCCGAACACGTAACCAAACTGCAGAGCCACCCCAACCGCGATCAGACCGAGAATAGCAGTCAGCATATCATGGCCGGAAAGCCAAACTACGACCGCACTCCCAAACGTTTCGACGAGAGCAACTATAACGAAATGAAACAGTGGTATCCAGGATCCACAAAGAACACCTAGCGTCATCGATATAACGACAGGCCAGATCACGAACATTTTCCTCTCCAAGATATGTTTGTTCTGTGCTCCGCACGCATTACTTTCGACGAAGCCCGCAAGCAGCAGGCCAATACTTCTCTCTCATCGTCGCAGTTTAACCAGAAATCCGTAGTGTAACCCCGCTCCGCAGGCATTTCTGCTCACGCAGAGACTCGGGCTGCCAAGACCGACCGCCAGCTCCGCATTGAGTGAACTATCTTTCTTTGTAGGTAGCAAGCACTAATCGGAATAGGTAGCCAGATTTAATGGAAACATCGCCGAAGGATTCTTGCTCTTCGACTAACGAGACAGCGCTCCCCTCCCCTTTGGAGATAATGTCCTAGCGTAAGATAACGGACGCAACGGAAGCCGTGCCGAGCAATTATAGCCTTCGTAATCGTTTACCACAGCTCGCCACAAGAGACACGGCAGAATGACCTGGCTGTTTGCGCTACTCGCCCACTTCTGTTGAAACCGGCTCGGATTGAACATCAGGGCCGCGAGAACACGCCCTCTTCCTGGCGTGCCACAAGGCCGGCCGGGATGCCTTCAACCGCGCAGCCGCGCACTATCGACGACCTTGCCGGGATTCAGGATGCCGGCAGGATCGAGCGTCTGCTTGATCGACTGCATCAGCTTGAGCTTGACCGGATCGGACGTGGCATAGAGCGCATGGATGCGCTTTGAGCCGACACCATGCTCTGCCGAGAAGGATCCGCCGAGGGCCCTTATATTGTCGTAGAGCACGCCCTCGACTGCCGCCAGCACCGGTGCGGACGTCGCCTCGGCACTTCGATTCAGCATGATGTGAAGATTACCGTCGGCGAGATGGCCGAACACGAAGGGCGCCAGCCCCTCCTCGATCCCAGCAAGCTCCATCGTAATGCGATTCACATAGGCATCGAGCTCGGAGAGGGGCACGGAGACATCGAAGCTCGGCGAATCCGGATAGTCGCGATAGATCACGCCGGATTCTTCGCGCAGCCGCCATATTGCCTGCTCCTGTGCAAGCGAACCGGCAAGCACCGCCGTGATCTGCGGATAATCGCCCTGTAGATCCTCGAGGATTTCGGCAAGCTCTCCCTGCAGGCCTTCCTCATCTGCCCCGTCCAAGGAGAAAATCACGTAGGCGGCCTGGGACATATCGAAGCCGGGCGCGGACCAGTTGAACTGCCGGGCGACATAGTGGAAATAGCTCGCCCACATCGCCTCGGCAGCACGCAGCCGCCCCACCCCGGCGGCGAGCGCCCGGCTCAGGGTGGCCAGCGCTGCTGCGACGGATGGAAAGCTGAACAGAGCGACGGCATGCGCCGCCGGCAGCGGTTCCAGCTTCAGCGCTGCCTTGGTGACGATGCCGAGCGTGCCCTCGGCCCCGATGAGCAGATGCTTGAGATCATAGCCGGCGGCATTCTTCACCACCCGGGTGAGATCGGAATAGATGGAGCCATCCGGCAGCACTGCCTCGAGGCCGAGCACACGGTGGCGCATCACGCCGTTTCGGAACGCCATGGTGCCTCCGGCATTGGTGGAAACCATGCCGCCGATGGTCGCCGTGCCGCGGGCGGCGAGATCGATGCCGGGGTCGAGGCGATGCGGGAGGGCGGCATCCTGCAAGGCCTGCAGCCCGCAGCCGGCTTCGACCACGGCCACGCGCTCATCCGGATCGAGCCGCTCGATGCGGTTCATCCGGCGGGTCGAGAGCACGACCTGACCCGGCACGGAAATGCCACCGCCCACAAGGCCGGTGCGCCCGCCATGCGTCACGACCGGCACGCCATGCCGGCCGCACAGTGCCACTACCGCCGCCACCTCCGCCGTGCTGGCCGGCGACACGACGGCGGAGGCGCCAAGATTGTCCGGATCTTCGCCGACGTCGAGTTCACGGATCCTCTCGCCCAACCGGAGATGGGCTTCGCCGACGATCGCGGCGAGAGCCTCGGGGAAGCCGGTCGGGAGGGAGCGATCCTGTTCTGCCATCGGTTTCCTGCAGGGGTTGGAGCGGCGTCAGGCCGCGCGGCGCAGGGATTGCGCCATGCAGTGGATGCCGCCGCCGGTTTTCGATATCTCGTTCATGTCGACGGCGGCGACCTCGAAGCCTCGGGCCCGCAGCTGACCGATCAGGCTCTTGCTCGCGGTCGGCGCGATGACGCGGTCATTGCCCACGGACATGAAGTTGCAACCGAGCGCCATCGTGTCCTGGAAGGGCACGTCGATGATCTCATGGCCCTTGCCCTTCAGCCAGTCGACGATGCCAGGCTCGGTGCACGCCAGGCACACCGCGGTCAGCTTGGGGGCGATCGGCACCACCATCAGGTCGATATGGACATAATATTCATCAATGAAGGCAATGCGGGTCTCCCAACCCTCCTTCTCGAACCAGCCGGCGACCTGCCGTGCGCCCTCTTCCTGCGTACGGGCGCCACCGCAGCCGATGAGGACACAGCCCTCTTCGATGACGTTGAAGTCACCGCCCTCGAAGGTGCCAGCCGTCACCATGTCGTAGATCGGAATGCCCATCTTCTCATAGGCACGGATGGCAGCGTAGTTCTCCCCGCGCCGCCACCAGTTCGCCATCGCGGTGATGACGGCGCCATAGGGTGTCATCACGCTTGAATCGCGCGAGTAGACCTGCATCGGCAGCTCGACCTCGGGCTCCAGCCAATGCACCTTCACATTGAAATGCTCATAGGCGGAGACCAGCTCCTTGTGCTGGGCCTGCGCCGCCTGGATGTTTGCGGGCGCTTCGCGCAGGTGCTTGCGCGACAGGGAACTCGTGGAAAGGTGCCTGAGGTAGGCGGGCGAGCCCAGCAGCACATCGGTCAGCCTGTCTGTCTCGTTGCGAAAACCCCAGTTTTTCAGAGGCTTGGTACCACCAGCGAGATTACGCCGGCGAAGAGTGAAACCATCGTCCTGGTCCGTGTAGGCCATGTCCATTCCTCTCGATCATGTGGGGATCCACCATTCACGCCCGCGAATGGTGGTGATGTATTCGGGCCATCGGAAACCGATGGGTGGAGGATAGTCTGCAAGCGGCGCGATCCAGTTCGAGCCGCCGATGCCGCCGCCCGTACGCTCCTCGAATTCGCGCCAGGCAATGGATCGCGCCTCACCGTCCTCGATCAGGCGGAGAGCCGACAGTGCCAGCGTCTTGGCCGCGCATACGACCATCGGATCGATCGTCTCGGGGATGCCGCCGAGAGCGTTCATCACCCAGCCGGGATAGGTGAAGCCCTTGGGCGCGCGCAGGGCCGGCCGTGCCACGTAGAAGCGCGCTGTCGGGGCATGCCAGCTCATGTCGGTATAATCGTCAGAAGTGGAATTGAGCTGCGAGGGCGGCAAGTCCCGACGCAGGATGGCCTCGGCGGCCACAGGTTCGATCAGGCGCTCGCATTCGTCAAGAAAGGGGTATTCCATCGGCTCGACGCCAAGATTGGCCTGGATCTGCCGGGCAATCCCTTGTGCTTCCTCGCCCCAGAGCGGGGCACCCACAGTCCTGAGAGAATCCCAGACGAGGCCGGCCATGGCGTGATTGGCAAGGCCGGGCCGCGACTTGCAGACCCAGTGCCGCTCCACCCGGCAACCTGTCATGGACGCCGCCAAGTCGGCATTGCGGTCGAGCATGGCGGTGACCTGCTCGGCCATGTCGAGGTCGGGCACGCGGATCATATACTGGATCTCGGCTAGCCCCGCGGGCAGGTTGTCCGCCGTCGCCTGCCCGGCCGTGAGGATAGCCTCGCTGATCGACCAGCCGCCCTGATGGGTCAGCATCGAGTCCCGGAGGGCTTTGGAGGCCATGTACATCATCATCAGCGCATCGTTCGCGCCAGGCGCGCGGATAGCCGAGTGCGATTGCGGGATCGGCGCGCCGGCCGCCCGCGTCCAGGCTTCAGGCTCGTCGCAGACAAAGCGGTAGATCATCGCATAGGCGGCGCCGCAATGGGTATCCCAGCGAACCGTATTGCAGAGCGGGAGCATGTAGAAGGGATGGAAGGAAAGCATGCCGTCCAGGCCGTCATAGTAGCCTTTGGCGGCGTGGATGGGCTTGGAGCCCCTCACCTTCTCGGCCGGCTCGCCGGTAAAGCGCAGCGTTCCGGCAAGGCCGTGGCGCTCCATCGCATGCCGGGTAGCGAGCAGGCCGCCAAGGGCGGAGATGCCCAGTCCCGAATGGGGATCGGTGTGGCCGCCGGCATGCTCGCTGAGGCCTGGGCGCGGGCGCTTGACGGTCGCGGCATCCTGGCAATTGCCCGGCACCGCATCATATTCGGCATACATGCCGACGGTGGGACCGCTGCCGGCGGGGCTGGTCCAGTGCGCGCAGAAGGCAGTGGGCATGCCGCCCGAACCTTCCTCGACGCTGAAGCCATGCCGACGCAGGGTTTCGACATACCAGGCGGCCGACCGGTACTCGCGCCAGGCCGTCTCGCCGAAATCGAAGATCGTGCGTGTCCAGGCCGATAGATCGGCCTTGCTGGCCTCGACATGTTGAAGAGCCGTTGACTGGGCCGCGCTTGTCACGCCTTGCCTCCTCCGCTGAGCGAAGGATAAGCGGTGAATGCAGCTCACAGAAAGTGATATGTATTGGCTGTTTCGGCAAATTCCATTCACGCCAAATTCCAACCATATCTGGCACGCTGTTTGCCCGACAGAGGTGCCGCCGCTTCAGGAGTTGTCTTGCGCATTCCCTCCACCCAGGCCCTGCGGGCCCTCGACAGCTTTGCTCGTCACGGCAGCGTCTGGCGCGCCGCCGAAGAGCTCTTCCTGACGCGCAGCGCCGTTAGCCACCAGTTACGCCTGCTCGAACGCGACCTCGGCTTCGATCTGCTCGAGCGCCATGGCAAGGGCATCATCCTCACCGCGCGCGGCCGCCACTATGCTAATGAAGTGCGCAAGGCGCTGACGGTCATTGGGGATGCCTCGGTGCAATATGGCAACAAGGGCATCGGTGGTTCGCTGACCGTGAGTTGCACGCCCGGCTTTGCCTCGCTGTGGCTATGCACTCACATCGCGGAGTTCCAGGACATGTATCCGGATGTCTCGCTGCGCTTGGTTACGCCGCGCAAGCTCGATGACGTCAGCAATCCCGACGTCGACATCTTCATTGCGTTCGGGGACGGCAACTGGCCCAACCGGGCGGTGGCGCTTCTTTGCGAGGTGGAGTTCACGCCGCTGTGCAGCCCGGCGCTGCTCAACAAGATCGGCGGCCTCAACGAACCGCCCGACGTGCTGCGCGCTCCCCTTCTCCATCTCGACGATTTCGACGACTGGACACGCTGGCTCGCCCTCACAAATGTCGAGCACCCCAATACCGAATGCGGTATCATATTCTCCGACATGAACCTGGTATTTGCAGCAGCCATCGCGGGCCAGGGCATTGCGATGGGCGACGAGTTGACCTGTCGCACCGCCATGATGGTCGGACAGTTGGTTCGCCCCTTCGATCGGGCCATCAAGTCTCCGCGCTCGTATTTTCTGGTGATGGAGCATGCCAAGACCGGACACGCGGTCTCAACAGCCTTTGCCGACTGGCTGAAGGCCTGCCTTTCACAGACGAGCCCTGCCTTCAAACCCGCTTATGCCTGACGTAATCTGCCCGTCCCTTGTGCAATTGGGGTGAATGGAATTTTTCCTGGGAGGCAACAACATTCAATTGTCGTGAACGAAAATCACGCATAGGCTTTCGCATCAAGATGGAGGTATATGCATGGCGCAGGGCGGAGGAGCAGCGCTTGACATGGCGGCCGGACCGGCGGCCACCGGGCATGCTGCCGCTGAAATCCGCGCCGAGGGCATCGGCAAGACCTTCGGCACCTTCCGGGCCTTGCGGGACCTGTCGCTTAACATCGGGCGCGGCGAATTCCTGACGCTGCTCGGACCCTCCGGTTCGGGCAAGACGACGTTCCTGATGATCCTCGCCGGCTTCGAGCGCCCGACGCACGGACGCCTTACACGCGACGGTGCCGACATCACCAATCTCTCCGCCGAACAGCGTGCCTTCGGCATGGTGTTCCAGGGCTATGCCCTCTTTCCGCATATGACGGTGGAGCAGAACATCGCCTTCCCGCTCAACATCCGCAAAGTGCCCGCCGAGGAGATCCGTAAGCGCGTCGCGGACATGGTGGCGCGGGTCGGCCTCGTTGGGCATGAGCGCAAGCTTCCCGCCAAGCTCTCCGGCGGCCAGCAGCAGCGCGTGGCGCTTGCCCGAGCCCTGGTGTTCGAGCCGCCCGTCCTGCTGCTCGACGAGCCTTTTTCGGCCCTGGACAAGCACTTGCGCGGATTGATGCAGGAAGAGGTGAAGCGCCTGCACCAGGAATTCGGCACAACCTTCGTCTTTGTCACGCATGACCAGAGCGAGGCGCTGTCGCTTTCATCCCGGGTGGCAATTTTCAACCACGGCCAGTTGCTTCAAGTCGGCACGCCCCAGGACGTCTACGAGCGGCCGGCCAGCCGTTTCGTGTCCGAGTTCCTGGGCGAGATCAACCTGTTGCCCCTGCAGGACGTCCGGCGCGAGAACTACAGCGCCCGCGGATCCTGTGACGGCAGCGTGCTTGACGTGCCCTCGCAAAGCCATGCGGGCCAGACCGGCATTCTCGCGATCCGCCCCGAGCACATGGATGTTGGCGCCACGCCGACCACGGGCAGCCTGAACTGCCTCGCCGGCACCGTCACCTCCTCCACCTATCTGGGCCCGGCGACCAAGATCTCGCTGACGACGAGCAGCGGCACCCCGCTCAGCCTCACTTTGCCCACCGACCGCGCCGCCGAGGCGTTGCGCGAGGGACCGCAGCTCTGGGTCACCTGGCCCAAGGACAAGGGTTTCCTGCTGCCCGAGGAGGCCTGACTCCACCAAAGAGCAGACCTAAACAAATGATAACAAAGAGATAGAATAGCAATCTAAACATCTACATCCAGACCATAGAACAGGGGATCCAGGCCATGAACGAAGCGTTCCAGAAAGACTGTCTCGAAATTCTCGCCTCCAAGGTCGAGCGCGGCGAAATCAGCCGCCGCCGTTTCGCCCAACTCGCCGCCATGGTCCTCGCCGGCGCCCCCTTCGCCCTGCGCGCCGGCCCGGCCCGCGCTGACAGCGGCCAGCTCGTCTTCGTCAATTGGGGTGGCGATGCGGTCAAGGCCTATGACCAGGCCTATGGCGTGCCCTTCCAGAAGGAAACCGGCGTTGTCGTCAAGCAGGACGGCACGGGACCGACCGAGGGCGGCATCACTGCCCAGTTCAAGAGCGGCAAGCCGACCTGGGATATCGTCGACGCCGATCCCTTTTCCGCCATATCGCTCGGCAAGCAGGGCATGATCGAGCAGATCGACTACAAGGTCGTCGACAAGTCGAAATTCCGCCCAGGCTTTGGCTGGGACTACGCCGCCTCGACCTATTTCTTCTCCTATGTGATCGCCTATGACTCCTCGAAATTCGGTGACAAGGCGCCCACCGGCATGGCCGATTTCTTCGATGTGCAGAAATTCCCGGGCAAGCGCTCACTGTACAAATGGGGCGCCGGCATGTGGGAAGCTGCCCTTCTCGCCGATGGCGTGGCTCCCGAGAAGCTCTACCCGCTCGACCTCAAGCGCGCCCACGACAAGATCGCCGCCTTCAAGGACAATATCGTCTCCTATTGGGGCGGCGGCGCCGAGAGCCAGCAGGTGCTGATGAACGGCGACGCTTCGATGGCGCTCGTGTGGTCGACCCGAGCCTCGGTCATGGAGCAGGATTCCAATGGCCAGATCAAGTTCATCTGGGACCAGGGCCTGATCTCTCCCGGCGCCATGGCGGTGATCAAGAACAATCCCGGCGGCAAGGACACGGCGATGAAGTTCATCGCCAGCTCCCAGGATCCGAAGAAGCAGCTGGTGATGTTCGACATGCTCGGCCAGGGCCCGGCGAACCCGGCGACCGACGCCCTCATCCCGGACGACAAGAAGCGGATCAACCCAGTCGATCCCGCCAATATTACAAAGCAGGTGGCGCTCGACATGAACTGGTACGCCGACAATTACGGTGCCGCGCTGGATGCCTATACCAAGATCATCTCGGCGTGATCACTGCGGGTGCACGGGCATCTTGGCCGTTCTTGAGCAGCCGCGCCCGCGGTAGCGGAAGAACGGGCAAGGTGCTCGTGCACTCGAAGTTTCTCGATTGAGGCAACGTGTGCCAAAGCCCACCACGGTCTTCTCCTTCCTTGCCCTCACCGGCCCGCTGCTGGCCTTCCTGACGCTCGTCTACATTATTCCCTTCCTGGGCGTGGCGGAGTGGAGCGTCACCTTGCCCTCACCGGGCCTGGACCAGTATGGCCGCCTGGCAGGCGATCCCCTCGTCCTCTCCGTGTTCGTGCGCACCTTTCGCATCTGCGCCACCGTGACGGTGCTGACCGTTATCGCCGCCTATATGATTGCCTATGTCTGGGTGCGCGGCACGCCACTGCAGCAGCGCATCGCGGAACTGTGCATCCTCATCCCCTTCTGGATCTCGGTGCTTACACGTGCTTTCGGCTGGCTGGCACTGCTCTCCAGTCGCGGCCTGATCAACAGTTGGCTGCAGAGTCTGGGCTTCATCAGCGAACCGCTGACGCTGGTGCGCAACGAATTCGGCGTCATCGTCGGCATGACGCATTTCCTTATTCCCTTTGCGGTCTTCCCGCTGGCCTCCGCCATGCGAAGCCTGGATGAACGCGTCTTCCTGGCCGCCCGCGGCATGGGCGCCGGCGCCACCCGCATCTTCTGGTCGGTCTTCGTGCCGATGACTTTTTCCGGCATTATCGGCGCTACGCTGATCGTCTTCGTCTTCGCCCTCGGCTTCTTCGTGACGCCGGCGATCCTTGGTGGCGGGCGCTCGATCATGGCGGCTGAGCTTATTTATCTGCGCATGTTCCAGAGCCCCGACTGGGGCCTCGGCGCCGCCATCAGCGTCACCTTGGTCGTGATCGTCGCCGGCCTGATGGGCCTGCTCTTCCGCTATGCCCGCCTCGGCGACACGGGGATCTCGCGATGACGGCACACCGGCCCGGCCTGATCGCCCTCACCGCCGCAGTTCTCGTGGCCGTGTTCCTGCTGATGCCTCTGCTCGCCGTCGTGCCGGTGTCGTTCACGCCGGCTCGCTATCTCTCCATGCCCAACGGCCATTATTCGCTGGTGCACTACCAGCAACTCTTCACCAATCCCGACTGGGGCAATTCCATCTTGCTCAGCATTCGCATCGGCGTGGTCTCGAGCGTCATCGCGACCACGCTGGCGACTTTGTTCGCCCTGGGCATCTGGATGTTCCGCCCGCGTTTCACGGCCGCGATCGTCGGATTCGTGCTGCTTCCGATGATCGTGCCGCCCGTGGTTTCGGCGATGACGCTCTATTTCCTGCTCACGGCTCTGTCGCAGGTGAGCAATCTCGTCGGCTACGACACCTGGCTCGGCGTGGCGCTCGCCCATGTGGTGATGATCGTGCCCTTCTGCGTGGTGCTGATCCTGGTCGCGCTCAGCCAGGTCGACCGGCGCATCGATCTCGCCGCCCGCGGCATGGGCGCGACCGTCTGGCAACGCGCCACGAAAATCGTCCTGCCCAACATCAAGTTCGGCCTGCTGACGGCAGCCATGCTCTCCTTCGTCCTGTCCTGGGAGGAGATCGGCGTCACGCTGTTCATCACCAGCGTCAACGCCATCACCCTGCCGCGCCTGATGTGGAGCGGCGTGCGGGACAATATCGATCCGGCCATTGCCTCGATCTCGGTGGTGCTCATCACGCTGACCACGCTCATCCTGATAATCCGCATGATCTATTCAAGCGTCCGGGCTCGACAGGGGCATTGAGCCGCTCCCGTCCTGCAACCAACAACGCACCTTGGATATTCCGCCGTCCTGCGCCATTTGCCGGTTTGCGCCCTTCGAATCTTGTTCTATGGGATGGCCGCCGCGCATGAGTGCTCTATCCCGGCTCGGTTTCACGCCGTGTCGCCCTTCGGCGGGCTTAAGGTGGCGGAATTCATGGTGGCGGGGTTTATAGTGGCGGGCTTGGAGTTAAGTCGATGACCTATTGCGTGGGAATTTCGGTTCGCGAGGGCCTGGTGATGATCGCCGACACCCGCACCAATGCCGGCATCGACAATATCGCGACGTTCCGCAAGCTGCATGTCATCGAGGAACCGGGCGAGCGCATCATGGTCGTGTGCACCTCCGGCAACCTCTCCGTCAGCCAGGCGGTGCTCAACTATCTGCAGGAAGGCATCGAGAACCCCGACACGGGCGCGCTCGATACGCTGCTGACCATGCCGAGCATGTTCAAGGCCGCGCAGCTGATCGGCCGCGCCATCCGCACCGTCTACGCCACGGACGGCAAGAGCCTGGAGGAGCATAATGGCCGCTTCGACGTTGCCCTCCTGTTCGGCGGACAGATCAAGGGCGGGAAGATGCGCCTTTTCATGATCTATTCCGCCGGCAACTTCATCGAGGTGACCGTCGACACGCCCTATCTGCAGATCGGCGAGCATAAATATGGCAAGCCGATCCTCGATCGCGCGGTCAACTACAATACCGATATCGGTGACGCCCTGAAGGTGGGCTTGATCTCGATGGATTCGACCATGCGCTCGAATCTCGGCGTCGGCATGCCGATCGACATCCTTGTGGCGCGGCGCGACGCGTTCAAGGCCGAGATCAACCACCGCATCGAGCCGGGCGAACCCTATTACCACGACCTGCGCGAACGCTGGTCCGCGGCTCTGCGCGCCGCCCATATCGCCATCCCACGCCCGCCTTATGCCACGGGAAAGAGCGGCGTCTTGGACGTGGAGTGAGAGATCCTGGGACCGCAGGCATCCTTGCCTGTTTCTTGGAAATGACAACGCCCCAAGCAAAGGAAGAGGCAGGCAAGGATGCCTGCGATCCCAGGGAAGGCACACTGTTTCGTGATCGGATGTGATCCCGAACCGGACCCACCTTGTCTGGCGCAAGGCGGCTTGTCCCACTATCCCGACATGCAACCACAACACCAAGAGTTACCCATGCCGCAATCATCTTCGGAAACAGGGCTGCACCTGCATGCTCCCACCATCCTCTCCGTGCTGCGCGTCGTTGTCGGCCTGGCCTTCATGGAGCATGGCACCCAGAAACTCTTCGGCTTTCCTGCCGGCGATCACGTGATCGCGGCCTTTAGCCTGTTGTGGTTTGCGGGCGCGCTTGAAGCGCTTGGCGGGCTCCTGATCGCGCTAGGCCTGTTTACCCGTCCCGTGGCCTTCATCCTGTCGGGCGAAATGGCCTTCGCCTATTTCATGGCTCACTTTCCCAGGTCGTTCTTCCCCGCCCTGAACGGAGGCGACGCCGCGATCCTGTACTGCTTCTTCTTCCTCTATCTGGTCTTCGCCGGCCCTGGTCCTTACAGCGTGGACGCAGCACGCGAGGGTTGAACACGCACAAAGACGTAGGCTCACGCACGCCCTTCCCATGGCGGCCTCTCCCTAATATCAGATCGACAATATCAAAGCCTGACATTAGGTTGCGCGGCAGAATCGGTCCCGGGGACCGGCTCTGCTCTGATCTTGCCGGGAGCGCATAAGCCTCCATCGGGATTAAGGCGCAATTCAAGGGTAGATCGAGGCTGTCGGGGTTATCGGCCGCTTGGGATCCATGGCGCCAAGAGCGATGTTGTTGTTTGCCGGACTGGATGAATGAAAAGAATACTGGTTTCGATTGCCCTGTTGGCCGTTGCTGTCTCCCCCGTCCTCGCTCGTCAGACCAATCGGCAAAGCAAGACCGAAGCCGGCCTAGCCAAGCTCGCGCCATCGGACCGCTTCCAGCAGGTCTGCGACATCGAGCTGATGGAGCGCCTGCGTCGGGCGGGACAGCCCTACAACAAGCCGGACAGCGTCATCGCCTATGCCCTGGGCGACCCCGCCATTTCAGGCGACGTGCTGAAGGGCGATGGCGGCGCCTTTCGCAGTGGCGGCATGTGGTATCAATATTCCTTCACCTGCTCGGCCACGCCCGACCGCATGAAGGTGATCTCGCTGGACTACAAGGTCGGCCAGGCCGTGCCGCGTGACGAATGGGACGCACACGGGCTGTCGATCCATTGAGAAAGACGCCTGACGAGCAGCAGATTCGGGCCGGAACGGTCTTGCCGGGACCAGCAATACGCCTTGGTCCGGAGCGGGATCGCGGCCGCTTCCCCTTGCCTGACCGCTCGCGAAGTGCCCGGTGTGCTGCTCAGAAGATCGCCAGCGCGCCCTGGAAAATCAGGTAGCCGAGGCCGGCGGTGATCAGCAGGCCGAGGCTCGTGGCAACATAGCCGGCCAGGATCACCGCGCCATCCCGCTCCACCAGGCCGAGGCCGAGAATGCAGATCGGGATGCCAAGCGGAATATTGCCGATGATCGGGATCGGCAGGAGCAGCGCCAGGCCGAGAATCAGCCCGACGATGCCGACGATGCGCCGCGAGCGGGCATCGGCGAAGACGGACAAGCGGGGCTTGGCGAAGCGCTCCACCCATTGGATCCAGGGTTCAGCCTTGGTGACGATGCGCTGCAGATCCTTGCGGGCAAAGCTGCGCCGCGCCAGGAATTGCGGCAGCCAGAGATTGTCCCGCCCCATCACCATCTGCGCCGCGATGAGCGCCACGATGATACCGCAGATGACCGGAATGCCGGGCGGCATGGGCAGGCAATTGGGAATGCCGAACAGCAGGAAGAGGATGCCGAAGGCGCGGTTCCGCATAGCGACCGTAAGGTCACCGAAATAGATGCGCTCCTCCCCCTCCGCCGACGCGATCGCCGCAAGAAGTTCGGAGGTTCGGGGGGTACGTGGTTCCAAAATGGGCAAACTCAAGGCTTCGTTGGCGCGCTTATAGTCAAACTCTACGACAATTTCGAGATGATTATGGGAATGGCTACCATTCCCGCGTGTCAGGACCGTGATTTCAGGCAGATGTTGCGCATTTGCCGCACCGGCTTTCGGCTGCAGCCAAAGTTCCCCAAAATGGCTGAAAAAGCCGCGAAATCGCACCCCATCTTTTCGAGCTTGTCACTTGACCGCCTAAAAACCGGGGTCCAGACTGGAATCATTCCGATCTGCTTTATGAGAGTCTCTCGTTCCGCAGGCCCAATGACGGGTACGGGACACCAGAAGGGACAACAGGTCGCGAACCGGTTGGAGGACCCTATGGCTTCCGTGTCGCTTCTCGTCAACGGACGAGAGATTACGGCTGATATCGATCCACGTACTTTATTGGTTGAGTTCCTGCGTGAGCATCTCAGGCTCACCGGCACGCATGTCGGCTGCGATACAAGCCAGTGCGGCGCCTGTGTGGTGCATATGGACGGCAAGGCCGTCAAATCCTGCACCACTCTCGCCGTCCAGGCCTCGGGCAGCGCGGTGACCACCATCGAAGGCCTGGCCAACAACGGCCAACTTCATCCCATGCAGGAAGCCTTCCGCGACAATCACGGCTTGCAATGCGGGTTCTGCACCCCCGGCATGATCATGACCGCCGTTGATATGGTGAACCGTCTTGGCGGGGAGCTTGAAGAGGCGACCATCCGACATGAGCTGGAAGGCAATATCTGCCGCTGCACCGGCTACCACAACATCGTCAAATCCGTCGCGGCCGGCGCCAAGGCCATGACAGGAAGCGGGATGCAACAGGCGGCCGAGTAAGCCGCCCTCTTCTGTTGGGTTCCCGCTCGTTTCTTCGGCGAAGCGCGCTTTGCCGACGACATTAAGGCCGCCGATGAAGCGGCTTCGTCCTGTCAACAACGACGATGTGGAGAGAACGCTATGACCGCCACGGGCGTGGGCGCACCGGTGCGCCGCAAGGAAGATTTCCGTTTCATTACCGGCAAGGGCAATTACACCGCCGACATCAACCGCGCAGGCCAGGCCTATGCCTATTTCCTGCGCTCGCCACACGCGCATGCTGCCATCAAGTCCATCGACATCGCAGCGGCTCGCAAGCTGCCCGGGGTTATCGAGGTCCTCACGGGCGAGGATCTCGCCGAGGACAAGATCGGCGGCCTGATCTGCGGCTGGATGATCCATTCCAAGGACGGTTCGCCGATGAGGGCCGGCGGCCATCCGGCGCTCGCCCAAGGCAAGGTACGCTATGTCGGCGACCATGTCGCGGTAGTGCTGGCCGAGACCCTGGCGCAGGCCAAGGACGGCGCCGAGGCGATCAACATCGCCTATGAAGTTCTGCCCGCCAGCGCCGATACCGCCAGGACGCAGGCCAAGGGCGCTCCTCAGGTGCACGCCGAAGCCGAGGACAATACTGTCTTCCGCTGGCATCTCGGCGAGAAAGAGCCAACGGACGCCGCCTTCAAGGCGGCCAAGCACATCACCAGGCTGGAAATCGTCAACAACCGGCTGGTGCCCAATGCCATCGAACCACGTGCGGCCATCGGCGACTATGACTCAGGCACCGAGACCTATACGCTCTACACCACCTCACAGAACCCGCATGTGGCGAGGCTGGTGCTCTCCGCCTTCGTCGGTATTGCGCCCGAGCATAAATTGCGCGTGATCGCCCCGGATGTCGGCGGTGGTTTCGGCTCGAAGATCTTCATCTACGCCGAGGAGACGATCTGCGTCTGGGCAGCCAAGCGCATCAGCCGGCCGGTGAAGTGGACAGGCGACCGCTCGGAAGCCTTCCTCGCCGACGCCCATGGCCGCGACCACGTCACCACGGCGGAGCTCGCCGTAGATGCAAACAACAAGATCACCGGGCTTCGCGTCCACACCATCGCCAATCTCGGCGCCTATCTCTCCACCTTTTCCTCCTGTGTGCCGACCTATCTCTACGCACCTCTCCTTTCGGGCCAGTACGACATCCCCGCGATCTACGCCGAGGTCGACGGCGTCTACACCAATACCGCACCCGTCGATGCCTATCGCGGCGCCGGGCGGCCGGAGGCCACCTATGTGGTCGAGCGTCTGATTGAGGTCGCCGCCCGCGAACTCGGCCTGGATCCGGCCAAGTTCCGCAAGAAGAACTTCGTCAGATCCTTCCCGCACCAGACGCCGGTGATCATGATGTATGACGCCGGCGACTATAATGCCGCGCTCGACAAGGCGATGGAGATGCACGACGTCAAGGGCTTCGGCGCCCGCCGCCGTGCCTCCGAACGTGCCGGCAAGCTCAGGGGCTTGGGCTACTCGGCCTATATCGAGGCCTGCGGCATCGCGCCCTCGGCGGCCGTCGGCTCGCTCGGCGCCGGCGTGGGCCTGTGGGAATCGGCGGAGGTGCGCGTCAACCCGGTCGGCACGGTGGAAGTGCTGACCGGGTCGCACAGCCACGGCCAGGGCCATGAGACCACCTTCGCCCAACTCGTCTCCGACCGGCTCGGCATTCCCATCGACTCCGTCTCGGTGGTGCATGGCGACACCGACAAGGTGCAGTTCGGCATGGGCACCTACGGCTCGCGCTCCGGTGCGGTCGGCATGTCAGCCATCGTCAAGGCGGTCGACAAGATCATCGCCAAGGGCAAGAAGGTCGCCTCCTATGTGCTCGAAGCCTCCGAAGGCGATATCGAGTTCAAGGACGGGCGCTTCTCGGTGGCCGGTACCGACAAGGGCCTCGCCTTTGGGGAAGTCGCCCTGCAGGCCTATATCGCCCATAAGTTCTCGGGCCAGGACCTCGAGCCGGGGCTCAAGGAAGGCGCCTTCTACGATCCGACCAACTTCACCTTCCCGGCCGGCGTCCATATCTGCGAGGTGGAGATCGATCCGGAGACCGGCGTCACGAGCATCGACCGCTGGACGGCGGTGGACGATTTCGGCGAACTCATCAACCCGATGATCGTCGAGGGCCAGGTGCATGGCGGCATCGCGCAGGGCGTCGGGCAGGCCCTGCTCGAGGGCGCGATCTATGACAAGGATGGCCAGCTCCTGACGGCATCCTACATGGATTACTGCATGCCGCGCGCCGACAATCTGCCCTCCTTCAACGTCGGCGTCACCAAGACCGTCTGCCCCTCCAATCCCCTTGGTATCAAGGGCTGCGGCGAGGCCGGCGCGATCGCAGCCCCGCCTGCGGTGATGAACGCCATCACCGATGCTATCGGCCTGGAGGACATACCGATGCCGGCCTCGCCGCAAGTGGTGTGGCAGGCCGCGCAGCGCGCCGCGAAGATGAAGAAGGCGGCGGAATGATGAAGTGGCGGTCTCCGACCGCCATCGATCTTTCCGCAGACATCGCGTTTCCAAGATGGCGGTCGGAGACCGCCACTCCAATTTCCTCCCTCAGGAGATGATCCATGTATCCCTTTACCTATCAGCGCCCCACCTCCGTACGTGGGGCCGTCGCCGCCCTCTCCAAGGCGGAAGAGGGCAAATTGCTCGCCGGCGGCCACACGCTGCTGCCGACCATGAAGCTGCGCCTTGCGAGCCCCTCCACACTGATCGACCTCACCAGGATCGAAGCCCTGCGTGGCATCGAGGTGAAGGGCCGCAATCTCGTGATCGGCGCCACCACCACGCATGCCGAGGTGGCCACCAGCGCGGCGGTGGGAGAGGCGATCCCTGCACTCGCGGCCCTCGCCGGCCTGATCGGTGATCCCGCCGTGCGCAGCAGAGGCACCATCGGCGGCTCGATCGCCAACAATGACCCGGCGGCTGACTATCCCGCGGCGGCCCTCGCCCTCGGCGCGACCATCATCACCAACAAGCGTAAGATCCCGGCGGACGAGTTCTTCACCGGCCTGTTCGACACGGCGCTTGAGGAGGGAGAGATCATCACCAAGGTCTCCTTCCCCATTCCGGCGAAGGCGGCCTATGAGAAGTTCCCCAACCCCGCCTCGCGCTACGCCTTGGTCGGCGTCTTCGTCGCCAAGAAAGGCAGTGCCGTGCGCGTAGCCGTCACTGGCGCGGGCTCGGACGGGGTGTTCCGCCACACCAAGGCCGAAGAGGCGCTGGCGACCCGCTTCCATGCCAAATCGCTCGAAGGCGTGACGCTCTCGCCCAAGGGCCTCAACGGCGACATCCATGCCAGCGCCGAATATCGCGCCCACCTGATCGGCGTGCTCGCCAAGCGGGCGGTTGCAGCGGCGAAGTGAATGCCGATAATTGAGAACGGGAGCCGCCCGGGCGGCTTTCGTCCTTGATATGGAATGAGATCATGGCCGATCCCCCTGTCGAGTTTTCCGCGCAATTGCCCAATGCCCGGCTCGACGTCGTAGTCGCCAACATCACCACGCTCAAAGTGGACGCAATCGTCAACGCCGCCAACACCTCGCTGCTGGGTGGTGGCGGTGTCGACGGTGCCATCCATCGCGCCGCCGGGCCGGACCTCCTAGCGGAGTGCCGTACGCTGAACGGCTGCAAGGTGGGCGAAGCCAAGATCACCGGGGGATACAGGCTGCCGGCAAAGCATGTGATCCACACGGTCGGCCCCGTGTGGAATGGCGGTGCCGCGGGCGAACCCGACAAGCTGCGATCCTGCTATCGCAACAGCCTTGAGCTCGCGGCCGCCAATGCCATCGGCTCAATTGCGTTCCCGGCCATCTCGACGGGCATCTACCGCTTCCCGCCGGATCTGGCCGCCGACATCGCGCTCGCCACGGTGGTCGAGACCTTGCCTACTTTGGCCAGGGCGCCTTCACAGATCATCTTCTGCTGCTTCGATGCCGCGACGGCGGCGTATTACCGCCAGAGTTTCGAGAAAGCGAATTTGGAGATTTAGGTCGCCTCTGTCGTCTGCCGCGATGGAAGCGTGCCAGAAGGTTTTGCTTCGCCCCCGCCTGACTCGTCCTATAGTGGCGGGAGCTTCAGGAGATTGAATTGCCGTCTTCCTTGCCCACTTCGATCGACGATACCGCCACCTTGCTCTCCAGCGCCGATTATGTAGCCGGACGGGATCTCTCCACGGTCCTGTTCCTGGCTCTACGCATGGGCCGCCCTCTTTTCCTCGAGGGCGAGGCCGGTGTCGGCAAGACGGAGATCGCCAAGGTGCTCTCCTCGACGCTGAACCGGCCGCTGATACGCCTGCAGTGCTATGAGGGCCTCGACATTTCCTCCGCCGTCTATGAATGGAACACCATGGCGCAGATGGTGGAGATCCGCCTCGCCGAGGCCAGCGGCGGCGTCGACCGGGCGGCGCTCGGATCCGACCTCTTTTCCGAGCGCTTCCTCATCGCGCGCCCCATCCTCGAAGCAGTGCGCCCGCAGGCTGGCGGCGCGCCCGTCCTGCTGATCGATGAGCTCGACCGCACAGATGAAGCCTTCGAGGCCTATCTCCTGGAAGTGCTCTCGGATTTCCAGGTCACCATCCCTGAATTCGGCACGGTAAAGGCAGCCTCGCCGCCCATCGTCATCATCACCTCCAACCGCACGCGCGAGATCCATGACGCGCTGAAGCGGCGCTGCCTCTATCACTGGGTCGACTATCCCAGCGCCGAGAACGAACTCGAGATCCTGCGCCGCAAGGTGCCGCATGTGCCGGCCAAGCTCTCTCGCGAGGTCATCGGTTTCGTGCAGGCTTTGCGTCGAGAGGACCTGTTCAAGGCGCCCGGCGTCGCCGAGATGCTGGACTGGGCCACGGCCCTCACCGAGCTCGACGCTGTCGCCCTCGATCCGGCCCTGGTTTCCGACACGCTCGGCGTGCTCCTGAAATACCAGGACGACATCGCCCGCCTGACCGGCAGCCAGGCCAAGCGGCTGCTCGATGGCGTGAAGGCCAGCAGCAATGCCGCCGCGTGAGTCGCCCGCCATTATCCCCGGCAAGCTCGCCGACAACATCGCCTATTTCGCGAGGCTTCTGCGCGATGCCGGCCTGCCGGTCGGCCCCGCCTCGGTGCTCGATGCCATCAGGGCGGTGGAGGCCGTGGGGCTCGGGGGCAAGCAGGATTTCTACTGGACGCTGCACAGCGTGCTCGTCACCCGGCACGAACAGTCGATCCTGTTTCATCAGGCCTTCGAGATGTTCTGGCGCCAGCGCGCACTCACCGAAAAGCTCATCGCCATGATGTCTCCCCAGGCCATCGCGGCCAGGGAACCGCCCAAGCCCAAGGCGGGCGCCCAGCGCGTCAACGATGCCTTCTACAGGGAGCCGCCGCGCGAGGTCGAGGAAAGGCAGCTTGTCGAGTTCGACGCCCGGTTGACGATGTCGGAGCGCGAGATCCTCAAGCAGCGCGATTTCGCCCAGATGACGGCGGCCGAAATCGCGGCGGCCAAACGCGAGATCGCGCAACTGCGCCTGCCCTACGACAACGTGCCGACGCGCCGCCTCGTCGCCGGTGGCAGCGAAGTGATTGACCTGCGCCGCACCCTGCGCGCCGCAATGCGCAGCGGCGGCAATCTCGTCAACATCGCCTATCGCCAGGTGGGCGAGAAGCATCCGCCCATCGTGGCGCTTTGTGATATCTCCGGCTCGATGGCCGACTATTCGCGTCTATTCCTGCATTTTCTGCATGCGATCTCGGAAAAAGGCCGGCGCGTGCATGGCTTCGTCTTCGCCACGCGCCTCACCAACATCACCCGCGCGCTGCGCACACGCGACCCCGACGAGGCGCTGGAGCAGGCTTCCAAGGCGGTGAAGGATTGGGACGGCGGCACGCGAATCGCCCATTGCCTCGAACGCTTCAACAAGGACTGGTCGCGCCGCGTGCTCGGCCAGGGCGCGCTGGTGCTGCTGATCACCGATGGGCTGGAGCGTCAGGTCGATGACGGCCTCGCTGGGGAGATGGACCGCCTGCATCGCTCCTGCCGGCGCCTGATCTGGCTCAACCCCTTGCTGCGCTTCGACGCCTTCGAAGCCCGCGCCGCCGGCATCAAGGCGATGCTGCCGCATGTTGACGAATTCAGGACCATTCACAATCTCAAGAGCATGGGCGATCTGGTCAAGGCACTGGACCGCAAGGCGGACGCCTCCGCGGACCCGCGCATGTGGCTGAAGAAGGTCGGCTAAGTCTTTTATTTGAGGAGAATTTTCATGAGTGATACTGCAGCAAACCTGGCATCCGATGCCGATATCCTCGCCTCTGCCCAGCATTGGCGCGAACAGGGCAAGGGCGTTGCCATCGCCACCGTGGTGGAAACGTGGGGCTCGGCGCCGCGCCCCACCGGCTCCAATCTCGTGATCGACGAAGACGGCAATTTCCTCGGTTCCGTTTCGGGCGGCTGCGTCGAGGGCGCCGTGGTCACCGAGGCGCTCGACGTCATCCAGGAAGGCAAGCCGAAGATGCTCGAATTCGGCGTGGCCGACGAGACAGCCTGGCGCGTCGGCCTTTCCTGCGGCGGCACCATCCGCGTCTATGTCGAAAAGTTGGATTGACCGATGAAGCTCGCCACGCTCCAGGCGCTCAACCTGGCCCGCACCCAGCGCAAGGCCGCCGCGCTCGTCACCGTTCTCGATAGCGGCGAGGAACGCCTGGTCAGCGAGGCCGACGTCGCCCGTGATCCGCTTGCCACCGCCCTCGCCGAGCAACTGCGTAAAGGCAAGTCGGCGACGGTGGAACAGGACGGCAAGCGCTACTTCATCACCGTGCATGTACCGCCGGTGCGGCTGGTGATGATCGGGGCCGTGCATATCAGCCAGGCGCTCGTACCGCTCGCCCGCCTGCTGGACCACGAACCGATCGTCGTCGATCCCCGCACTGCCTTCGCCTCTCCGGAGCGCTTTCCGGAAGTGCAGCTGATCGCCGAATGGCCAGATGTCGCCCTGCCGCCGCTCGGCATCGACCGCTACACGGCCTTCGTCGCCCTGACCCACGATCCCAAGATCGACGACCCCGCGTTGATGCACGCCCTGGAGCGAGACTGCTTCTATGTCGGGGCGCTGGGCTCCCGCAAAACCCACGCGCGCCGCCTCGAAAGGCTGCGCGAGGCCGGCGTGGGCGACAACACGCTTTCGCGTATCCACGCCCCGATCGGGCTCGACATTGGCGCAATCAGCCCATCCGAGATCGCTGTTTCCATTATTGCCGAGATCACGGCCGCGCTCAGGCTCGAAAGCGGCGAGAAAAAGCCGAGGCCGATCGCCTGATCTGTCAGCCTTTACTCCAAACCGATTGTAATTGAATGTTTTTTGGCGAAATCGCAATTGACGATGCCATGGGTGGCGTGGCGGTTCACTCCATCCGCAAGGGTAGTCTCGTCCTCAAGAAGGGCACCCTGATCAGGGCAGCCGAGGTGGCAGCGTTGCGCCGCGAGGGCGTCGGGACCATCGTGATCGCCCGCCTCGACAAGGATGACGTCGGCGAAGACATGGCCGCGGCCCGTATCGCCCAGGCGATCAAGGGGCCGGCTGTCCGGGTGGAAGATCCTTTCACCGGCCGCGCCAACCTGTTTGCCGAGCAGACCGGGGTCCTCGTGCTCGACCGGGCGCGCATCGATGCCGTCAATGAGGTGGACGAGAGCATCACATTCGCCACCCTTCCGGCATTCGCAGCCGTCAAGGCCGGCGAGATGATCGGCACCGTCAAGATCATTCCCTTTGCGGTCGACAAGGCGGTGCTCGATCGCGCGCTCGCCATCCTCGAACAGCCTGCGATCCGTGTCGCGCCCTTCCGACCCTTGCGTATCGCAGCGATCTCCACTCTCCTGCCCGGCCTGAAGGACAGCGTCGTCGGCAAGACCCTGCAGGTGCTCCAGGATCGCCTGGCCCCTTCCAAGGCCTCGATCGTCGCGGACGAGCGTGTGCAGCATCAGGCGGATGCCCTTGCCGCGGCGCTGGACAAGGTTGCCAAGGCGGGGGTCGATCTCGCCATCATCTTCGGTGCCTCGGCGATCGCCGACCGGCGGGATGTCATTCCCATGGCGATCGAGAATGCCGGCGGCGCCATCAGGCATTTCGGCATGCCCGTCGATCCCGGCAACCTGCTGCTCCTCGGCGAACTCGGCGCCATGTCGGTCCTTGGCGCGCCAGGCTGCGCCCGTTCCCCCAAGGAGAACGGCTTCGACTGGATTCTCAATAGGCTGCTCGCCGGTGTTCCCGTCACCAAGGCCGATATCATCGGCCTCGGCGTCGGCGGCCTGCTGATGGAGATCGTCAGCCGCCCGCAACCCCGCGCCGGCGGTGAGGAGGAGAACGATAATCCCCCGCAGGTGGCGGCCGTCATCCTGGCAGGCGGGCGTTCCACCCGCATGGGCGGCCCCAACAAACTGCTGCAGGATTATCGCGGCAAGCCGCTCGTCCGCCACGCAGTTGAGGCGACCCTTGCCTCAAAGGCGCGCTCGGTCACCGTCGTCACCGGCCATCAGGCGGAGGCGGTGCGAGCGGCCCTCGCCGGGCTGCCGGTCACCTTCGCGCACAATCCTCACTTTGCCGAAGGAATCGCCACCTCGGTGCGGACTGGTATCGCAGCCCTGCCGGCTGATTGCGACGCGGCCTTGATCGGCCTCGGCGACATGCCCCTCGTCGGCGCGCCCCTGCTCGATCGGCTGATCGAGGCCTTCGAACCGCGGAAGGGCGCCCACATCGTCCTTCCGGTCACGGGTGGCCAGAGGGGCAATCCGGTCCTGTGGTCGCGACGCTTCTTCGGTGAGTTGCAGACCCTGCAGGGCGACTCGGGAGGCCGCCAGATTCTGAAGGCGAATGCCGACGCCGTGGCCGAGGTTGCAGTTTCTTCGGCCGAAGCGAGCTTCGATGTCGATACACCCGAGGCCTTGGCGGATCTGCGACAGGGATGGCAATAGCCGATTGTTGCGCGAAAGGAACCGGGAACTATGGGCCCAGCGCCTCGTGCGCAATTTTGCAGCAACTTTCTTTCCGCTAAGGAAAGAGAGTAAGGTCTCTAAAAATTTTATGTGGATTATATCGAAATCTAATAGCCGTTACACATGTGACGGTTGCGGCTTTTGGTGTCTGCAAACCCATTTTTGATCGTCCCGAGCGCCAATTTGGCGTAATTTTTGCCATTCGGCGCTGAAATTTTCGGCCCGCTGCTCAAAAATTTCATAAAATCGATAAAGTTGAGCCGACAGGCCTTCCCCGCGATTGTCAGGCGCCAAAGCGCTTGCTATGACAGGCAATCGTCGCATGACTGCCTGTCTCTTAGGCAAAAATCTCCGAGAAGGGGATGCCGGGGAAAAAAGGGCAGCAGCGGCAGAGGGGAATGTACTAGATGGCCTTCTTTATACAGCAGCTCATCAATGGGCTGGCGGTCGGATCACTGTATGGTCTGATCGCCGTAGGTTACACGATGGTGTTCGGCATCATCGGCATGGTGAACTTCGCCCACGGCGACTTGTTCATGCTCTCCGCGATCATCGCGTTCGTCTGCTTCCTGTTCCTGATCACCTTGCTCGGCGTATCCTCAGTGATCGTCGCGCTGCTGATCGTGCTTTTGGTAGGCATGGTGCTGACCAGCCTTTGGAATTGGGCGATCGAGCGCATCGCCTACCGGCCGTTGCGCGGCTCCTTCCGCCTCGCGCCGTTGATCTCGGCTATCGGTATCTCGATCGCCCTGTCGAACTTCGTGCAGATCTTCCAGGGTGCCGACTCCAAGGCAGTCCCCGCGGCAGTGGATCAGGCGCTCGGCGGCAAGTTCGAAATCTGGACGGAGACGAATGCACAGGGCCAGGTCATCGACGCCACCATATCCCTGAAGCAGATCATGGTCTTCATCATTACGGCAGCTCTGCTGGCCGTCTTCTGGTACCTCGTCACCAAGACCTCGCTCGGCCGCGCCCAGCGCGCCTGCGAGCAGGATCGCAAAATGGCCGCGCTGCTCGGCGTGAATGTCGATCGCACGATCTCGATCACCTTCATCATGGGCGCCGCGCTCGCCTCCGTGGCCGGCCTGATGTTCCTGGTTACCTACAGCTCCGTCAACTTTCACGACGGATTCGTGCCAGGCGTGAAGGCCTTCACGGCGGCAGTGCTCGGCGGCATCGGCTCCCTGCCCGGTGCGGTGATCGGCGGTATCCTGATTGGCTTGGTGGAGAAGCTGTGGGAGGGCTCGTTCAACGGCGACGTCGCTTCCTATCGCGACGTGGCGGTGTTCTCCATCCTTGCCATTACCCTGATCTTCATGCCGCAAGGCCTGCTGGGTCGTCCGGAAGTGGAGAAGGTGTGAGATGGCTCAGAAGAACGAAAACACCTCTGGCATCGGCTTCTTCAAGGATCTGGCTTTCTGGACGGCTGCGGCAATTGCCCTCTTCGTGCCGGTTGTCGGGTTCACCACTTACTCCGACATGAACACCAACAGCCTGCAGTTCAACTTCACGAACGCGGCGTTCTCCTTCAATGACCGTTGGGGCGGCTTCGTGAAAGCCGGCGTGATGGTGGCGATCGTTGTCGCCGTTCGTGCCTTCGTCCTGCTTAGGCCGAAGCGCGAAAAGAGCGATCGGGTCTCGCCGGTCGCGGCCGCACTCTCGCGCTTCAGCGTGTCGCAGACGGCGATGTGGTTAGGTGCCGGCCTTGCCATCGCCTTCCCGCTGCTGATGCTCGGCGCGCTGGGCGACAAGGGCTCGCTCAAGTGGATCGACACCTTCGGCATCGGCATCATGATCTACATCATGCTGGGCTGGGGCCTGAACATCGTGGTGGGCCTCGCCGGCCTTCTCGACCTTGGTTACGTCGCTTTCTACGCGGTCGGTGCCTATTCCTACGCACTGATGTCCTATTACTGGGGCTTGTCCTTCTGGGAAGTGCTGCCCCTGGCCGGCATCCTCTCCGCCTTCTGGGGCATCATGCTGGGCTTCCCGGTGCTGCGCCTGCGCGGCGACTACCTCGCCATCGTGACGCTTGCCTTCGGTGAAATCATCCGCGTCGTGCTGATCAACTGGCGCGCCTTCACGCACGGGCCTGACGGTATCACCTCGATCAAGCCACCCTCCTTCTTCGGCATCCCGTTCACGGCGGGACCAACAGGCTTCGCCCACACTTTCGGGCTGACGTTCTCGCCGATCTACACCAAGGTCTTCCTTTTCTACGTCATCCTGGCGATGGCGCTGGTCACGGCCTATGTCACCACCCGCATGCGCAAACTGCCGGTGGGTCGGGCCTGGGAAGCACTGCGAGAGAATGAGATCGCCTGCCGCTCGCTCGGCATCAACACCACCAAGACCAAGCTGGCCGCCTTCGCCACCGGCGCTATGTTCGGCGGTTTCGCCGGCGCTTTCTTCGCCGCCAAGCAGGGCTTCATCAACCCCGAAAGCTTCACTTTCAACGAATCGGTGATGGTGCTTGCCATCGTGGTTCTCGGTGGCTCCGGCAGTCTCCTGGGTGTCGTCATCGCGGCGGTCTTCCTGGTTGGCGGACTTGAAATCCTCCGCGAACTCGACTTCCTCAAGCAGATCTTCGGCGACAATTTCGATCCCGGCCTCTACCGCGGCCTGATCTTCGGCCTCGCCATGGTCATCATGATGCTGTGGAAACCACGCGGCCTCATTTCCAATCGCGTGCCTACCGCATTTCTCAAGGAGCGCAAGGTTGTCTCGGGTGCCCTCGTCCAGGAGGGTCACGGATGAGCACCCCTATTTCAATGACAGATTCAATCGATCCCTCCCTGGCGTCCCACTCCCATCCCGAACATCGCTGGCACAGCGATCCGCTTCTCAAGGTTGAAAAGCTCACCATGCGTTTCGGCGGCCTCACCGCCGTCAATGCCGTGACCTTCAACTGCGGGCGTGGCGACATCACCGCCCTCATCGGCCCGAACGGTGCAGGCAAGACCACGGTCTTCAACTGCATCACCGGCTTCTACAAGCCGACCGAGGGACGTATCGGCCTTCGCCATGGCGGCATCGCCGTCTGGGACGAATTCGACGCCCTGACAGCCTCGACCGACCAACGGCTCATCCTCGGCCAGGACCACCTCTACCTCCTGGAGCGCATGCCGGACTTCCACGTCTCGCGTACAGCCAAGGTGGCCCGCACCTTCCAGAACATCCGCCTTTTTGCGGGCATGACGGTTCTGGAAAACCTGCTCGTCGCCCAGCACAACGCGCTGATGTCGGCCTCCGTCTTCTCCATCGCCGGTATCTTCAAGCTGCCAGGTTATGGCCGGGCCGAAGCCGCCGCTATCGACAAGGCCAAATATTGGCTCGACAAGACCAACCTCACGGCGCGCGCCGACGATCCGGCCGGCTCCCTGCCCTATGGCGACCAGCGCCGACTGGAGATTGCCCGCGCCATGTGCACGGATCCGGTCCTACTCTGCCTCGACGAACCGGCCGCCGGCCTCAACCCCAGGGAGAGTCTCGACCTCAACACGCTGCTGCGCTCGATCCGCGCCGACCACGACACCTCCTTGCTGCTCATCGAGCATGATATGTCGGTGGTGATGGGAATTTCCGACCACGTCGTGGTGCTGAACTATGGCACCAAGATTTCCGACGGCACACCCGAACAGGTGCGCAACGACCCGGCTGTGATCGCGGCCTATCTCGGTTCTGACGAAGAAGTGGAGGATTGAGCATGGCGAATCCCTTGCTCGCCGTCCGCGGCGTCCAGACCTATTATGGCCAGGTGCATGCCCTCAAAGGCGTAGATGTCGAAATCAACGGGGGCGAAATCGTTACGATCATCGGCGCCAACGGCGCCGGCAAGTCCACCCTGATGATGACGATCTTCGGCTCCCCCAAATGCCGGACCGGCTCCATCACCTTCGACGGCCAAGACATCACTCATATGCCGATCCACGAGATTGCGCGCCTTCGCATCGCGCAGTCTCCGGAAGGGCGCCGCATATTCCAGCGCATGACGGTCTATGAAAATCTGCAGATGGGTGCCGAAATCGACGGCAACACCCATTTCGCTGAGGATCTGGAACGCATGTATACGCTGTTCCCCCGCCTCAAGGAGCGTACCGCCCAGCGCGGCGGCACTCTCTCCGGTGGTGAGCAGCAGATGCTCGCCATCGCGCGTGCGCTGATGAGCCGCCCTCGCCTCCTGATGCTGGACGAGCCATCCCTCGGCCTCGCCCCGCTGATCGTCAAGCAGATCTTCGATGCGATCCGCGTCCTCAATGAAACGGAGAAGCTATCGGTCTTCCTCGTCGAGCAGAATGCCTTCCATGCGCTCCGCCTGGCGCATCGTGGCTATGTCATGGTCAATGGCGTGATCACCATGTCGGGCACCGGCAAGGAATTGCTGGCACGCCCCGAGGTCCGCGCGGCCTATCTGGAAGGAGGGCACTGAAATGGATCATTTCCTCTACGAGGACAACGCGTTCAAATTCGTGCTGGTCACGATCATCATGGGTGGATGGGCCGCCTGGATGACGGGCAAGGCCTGCGCTTCGACCTGGAGCCGCTATCCGACCCTGTTCATCTACCTGACGATCCTGACGGCGGGCGTGCGCTTCCTGCATCAGGCACCGTTCGGCGGCGACATGTTCTCGCCCCATTACTTCGTCGTCGACTTCATTTATATCCAGCTCATCGGCCTCCTGTCCTATCGCCTCAAGCTGGCGAACCAGATGGTCAGCCGCTATGGCTGGATGTTCCAGAAGTCGGGCGCCGTGGGCTGGAGCGCTCGTTCTCCGGTTGAATAAAACCTCGCTTCACCGGGCGGAAAAGTCTGCCCGTACCTCGAACGTTACAAATATCCTCCGGAAGGGTAATGTCCCCTTCCAGACCCCGAAATCGGGTGACAAGCACCAAAAACTGGGCAACATAAGTCCCATTGGGGTGTCTTTATCCCGCTAAGCCAGAGTCGGCAGGCTCTGTTACATCCACTGGGAGAACCAAATGAAGAAACTCTTGTTGACGAGCGTTGCGCTGGCCGCTGGCCTCGTTTTCGCCGGCGCCGCTCAGGCTCAGATCAAGCTCGGCGTTGCCGGCCCGATCACCGGCCCGAACGCCCCCTTCGGCGCGCAGCTAAAGAACGGCGTCGACATGGCCGCCAAGAACATCAACGCCGCCGGCGGCATCCTCGGCCAGAAGATCGAGGTAGAAGTCGGCGACGACCAGTCGGACCCCAAGCAGGGCGTTTCGGTCGCCAACAAGTTCGTGGGTGACGGCGTGACCATGGTGGTCGGCCACTTCAACTCCGGCGTCACCATTCCGGCCTCGGAAGTCTATGCCGACAACGGCGTCATCATGATCACGCCTTCGGCGACCAACGAGAAGGTCACTGACCGCGGCCTGTGGAACGTGTTCCGCACCTGCGGCCGTGACGACCAGCAGGCCCAGGTCTGGTCCGACTATTTCATGGCCAACTACAAGGATAAGAAGGTCGCCGTCATCGACGACAAGACCACCTACGGCGCTGGCCTCGCCAAGAACGCCGTTGCCGACCTCGAGAAAGCGGGTGTCACCCCCGGCCTGATCGAAGAAGTCAATATCGGCGAGAAGGACTACTCGGCCGTCGTCACCAAGATGAAGGCCCAGGGTACCGACGTGCTGATCTGGGGCGGCCTCTACACCGAAGCCGCGCTGATCCTCAAGCAGCTTCGCGACCAGGGCATGAAGACCGTCATGCTCTCGGGCGACGGCATCACCTCGGCAGACTTCGCCACCATCGGCGGCGACGCGGTGATCGGCACCCAGATGACCTTCCCGCCCAAGGTGGAAGCCAATCCGGCCAACGCCGACCTCGTGAAGCAGTTCAAGGCCATTGGCTACACGCCGGAAGGCTACACGCTGTTCTCCTATGCTGCGGTCGAAATCTTCAAGCAGGCTGCTGAAGCCGCCAAGTCGGTCGACCCCCAGAAGATGGCCGAACAGATGCACACCGGCATGCCCTTCCATACCGTCATGGGCGACCTCGCCTATGACAAGAAGGGCGACCTGACCAAGGTCGGCTACGTCATGTACACCTGGAAGAAGGGTGACGACGGCAAGATCGACTACTTCCAGAATCCGTCGTAAACCTCGCCACAATCTGATGTGACAGACCCGCTCCGGCTTGCCGGGGCGGGTTTTTTCATGAGTGGAGTGCTTCCGAGCAATTTGCCACTATTCCGCAAGAAATCCTTTGCGATTCGAGCTTGCGATGCGCTTGCACTCCATCCTCGCCGTGCACCTGCTGCCGATCACCGCTCCGGCCTTCTTAGGCGGGACCCCCGAAGCAGCCCAATCCGGCGGCAGACGAGCTATGCGCTCCATCAGTGGTGCAAGGGGACGGACGGCAGCCTCAGCTATTTCCAGCTGACCGAGGCGGGTTCTCTACCTCATCCCAGTTTGCTCAGGATGGGAAAAGTGCTCTGCAGCCAGATCGAAAAATCGGCCATGCCGCCGGTGATGAAGGCGAGGCCTGCGACGACCAAAAGGCCGCCCATCACCTTTTCCACCGTGCCGAGATGGGCGCGAAAGGCGCGCAGGAAACGCATGAACGGGTTCATGGCGAAGGCGGCGACGACAAAGGGCAGACCAAGGCCCAGCGTATAGATCGCCAGCAGGAGAACGCCCTGGCCGACGCTCGCCTGCCTGCCGGCGACGGCCAGCACGGTCGCCAGAACCGGACCGATGCAGGGCGTCCAGCCGAATGCAAAGGCAAGCCCCATGAGATAGGCTCCGAGGGGGCCCGGCGTGGCGCGGCTCTCGAAGCGGGCCTGACGGAACAGCACGGCGATGCGGAACACGCCGAGGAAATGCAGACCCATCGTGATGATGATGACGCCAGCCAGCAGGGCAAAGGGGTCGACGGAGGTCGCCCAACCCATCGGCAGCAGGCCGGCATTGGCCGCCCCCACCAGCCACTGGGCAAGGAGCCTGCGCGCCGAGATCAGCAGTGAGCCCACCAGCGACGCGGTGGCTCCGAGCGAGATGAACACGGTGGCGAGCCCCGCCATGAAGACGAGCGCCGAGACCACGGCGCGCCGGCGCACGGTCCTGTCGATGGTCTCGCCCGAGATCTCGTCCAGCGTCGTGCCGGCAAGATAGGTCAGATAAGGCGGCACCAACGGCAGCACGCAAGGCGAGAGAAACGAAAACAGCCCGGCGAGGAACACCCCGGGGACGGTAATATCGGCCATCGACTCATCCACTGTTACGCATCGGGCGGGGCACCTGAAACCCTTGCTCTAGCGCGCCTCTTGGTCCTGCCCAAGTTGTTTCAGCCTTCCTCATGCTCTCGTGATCGGAAGTGATGTCGCAGCATTGACATTACAGGTCCTTTCACCACGTTGAGCGTCCCGACCAATGGAGCCGGTCTCATGCGAAATCTCATTACGGATGTGGCTGGAATCAAGGTGGGCAATGCGCAGGACGCAACCCTCGCTTCCGGCACGACGGCGGTGATCTTCGACGAGCCTGCAGTCGCTGCCGTCGATGTGCGCGGCGGTGCGCCAGGCACACGCGAGACGGACCTGTTGGCCCTCGAACGCACGGTCGAGCATGTCGATGCCCTCGTCCTTTCCGGCGGTTCCGCCTTCGGCCTGGAGGCAGCGAGCGGTGTGACCGCCTGGCTCGCCGCGCAGGGCCGCGGTTTTCGGGTGGGTGACGCGGTTGTACCCATCGTACCCGGTGCGATCCTGTTCGACCTCACCAATGGCGGCAACAAGCATTGGGGTCGCTTTCCGCCCTATCGCGATCTCGGCTTTGAGGCCGCCTCGCAGGCCGGGCTTGATTTTGCACTGGGTACCGCCGGCGCGGGTTTCGGCGCGACGACGGCGAGCTTCAAGGGCGGGCTTGGCTCGGCTTCGGCAGTATCTGGCCCCTACACGATCGGCGCGCTCGTGGCTGTCAACGCGCTCGGAAACGTCACGGTTGGCGAGGGTCCCCATTTCTGGGCGGCGCCGTATGAACAAGGTTCGGAATTCGGTGGCCTGGGCCTGCCGCATCCCTGGCCCGCTGACGCCCTGAAGCTGCGCTACAAGGGCCAGCGGCCCGAGAACACCACCATTGCCGTCGTCGCCACCGACGCGCGTCTGTCCAAGGCGCAAGCGAGGCATCTGGCCGTGATGGCGCAGGACGGCTTTGCCCGCGCCATCCACCCCGTCCACACCCCCTTCGACGGCGACACGGTCTTCGCGGCGGCGACGGGCCGGGTCCCACTGGCGGAGGCGCCGGTCGATCTCATCTCTCTCGGCACCGAGGCGGCCCATGTGCTGGCACGCGCCTGTGCCCGCGCGGTCTACGAGGCGACCGCCCTGCCCTTCGCACAGGCCCGACCTGGCTGGCGCGAGCGTTTCGAGATTTCGCGCTGATCGATTGCAATGCTCGCACCGGTCTGGCAGGTAGGACCCGGCCCTTTTCAGCAGGATCACCCATGACCCGTCCCATCGTCATCGCTCCTTCCATTCTCTCCGCGGACTTCGCGTCGCTCGGCGCCGAAATACGGGCAATCGAGGACGCTGGCGCCGACTGGGTGCATTATGACGTGATGGACGGCCATTTCGTGCCGAACCTCACTATCGGGCCGGGCGTCGCAGCAGCCATCCGCCCGCATGTAAGGACCAAGATCGACACCCATCTGATGATCTCGCCGGCCGATCCCTATCTCGACGACTTCGCGAGCGCCGGCTGCGATACCATCACCATTCATGCCGAGGCCGGACCGCATCTGCACCGCTCGCTGCAGCACATCAGAAAGCTCGGCAAGCGGGCCGGCGTCGCCATCAACCCGGGCACGCCCCCTGACGTCGTCGATTACGTTCTCAATCTCGTCGACCTCATCCTGGTGATGACGGTCAACCCCGGCTTCGGCGGACAGGCCTTCATTCCCGAGACGGTTGCGAAGATCGAGGCTATCAGGGCAAAGGTCGGCCATCGGGACATAGACATCGAGGTCGATGGCGGCATCACGCCCGAGACCGCCCCGCTCGTGGTCGCGGCCGGCGCCAATGCGCTCGTTGCGGGCTCCTTCGTCTTCCATGGCGGCCCTTCGGCCTATGCGGCCAACATCGCGGCGATCCGCCAAGCGGCGCAGGCGGCGGCCAAGCGGTAGTTGGGGGGCAGGTCTTCAGAGGGGCCTGAACCATCACCGGGCCGAGAAGGCGAAAGGCGGGTCTGAAGACCCGCCTCCGTTCCCTTCCCACATATTTCTCGCAGATTCGGGTACACTTTCGCGGCGATCCTGCCTAAAAGGGGCCCGAAAGGGACCCTTCCATGATCGCACGCTACAGTCGCCCCCAAATGGTCGCCATCTGGGCGGAACAGACCCGCTTCCGTATCTGGTTCGAGATCGAGGCGCATGCCACCGACAAGCTCGCAGAGCTCGGTGTAGTGCCTAAGGAAGCGGCCGCGAAGATCTGGGAGAAGGCCAAGGATTCGACCTTCGACGTCGCCCGTATCGATGAGATCGAGCGCGAGGTGAAGCACGACGTCATTGCCTTTCTAACGCATCTGGGCGAGATCGTCGGCCCGGAAGCGCGCTTCCTGCACCAGGGCATGACTTCCTCCGACGTGCTCGACACCTGCCTCGCCGTGCAACTTTCGCGCGCCGCCGATATCCTGATCGCCGATGTCGACCAAGTGCTGGCAGCCCTCAAGAAACGCGCCATTGAGCATAAATACACGCCGACCATCGGCCGCAGCCACGGCATCCATGCCGAACCGGTGACCTTCGGTCTCAAGCTGGCGCAGGCCTATGCCGAGTTCACGCGCGCCCGCGAGCGCCTCGTCGCGGCACGCAGGGAGATCGCGACCTGCGCCATTTCCGGCGCCGTCGGCACTTTCGCCAATATCGATCCGCAGGTAGAGGAGCATGTCGCCGCCAAGATGGGCCTTGCCGTCGAGCCGGTCTCGACCCAGGTCATCCCGCGCGACCGCCATGCGATGTTCTTCGCCACCCTTGGCGTGGTCGCCTCCTCGATCGAGCGTCTCGCCATAGAGATACGCCACCTTCAGCGCACCGAGGTGCTCGAAGCCGAGGAATTCTTCTCCGAGGGGCAGAAGGGCTCTTCGGCCATGCCGCACAAGCGCAACCCCATCCTCACCGAAAACCTCACGGGCCTGGCGCGTATCGTCCGCTCCGCCGTGACGCCGGCCTTGGAAAATGTGGCGCTCTGGCATGAGCGGGACATCTCGCACTCCTCGGTCGAGCGTATGATTGGGCCGGACGCCACCATCACGCTGGACTTCGCGCTCGCGCGCCTCGCTGGCGTGATCGACAAGCTGCTGGTCTATCCCGCGAATATGCGCAAGAATCTTGATCGGCTCGGCGGCCTGCACAATTCGCAACGGGTATTGCTCGCCCTCACCCAGGCCGGCGCCAGCCGCGAGGATTCCTATCGCCTGGTGCAGCGCAACGCCATGAAGGTCTGGCGCGGCGAAGGTGACTTCCTCGCCTTCCTCAAGGCTGATCCGGACGTTTCGGCCAAGCTTTCGGATGCCACGCTCGAAGCAATGTTCGATGAAGGCTATCACTTCAAGCATGTCGACACGATCTTCGAACGCGTGTTCGGCAAGAATTTTTGAAGGAAGACGCCACGCAGGGGGCGTTCCGCAAATGTGTGGAATCAGGCCGAGAAAACAAAGATCTGGTTCAGATCCGCCGGCAGGGCAATAAAATAGAAACATAGCCTTTGAGTCGGGGCCTGGCGAGCCTCGCGCGTGCACGTGGAAACAGTGCCCACTCAATCGGACGGGAGTTTCACATGCGCATCTCCGACACCGACATCCTGATCGTTCCGGGCCTGGGCAATTCGCCTCCCGAGCATTGGCAATCACGGTGGCAGGCCAAGCTTTCCACTGCGCGGCGAGTCATGCAGGACGACTGGCAGCAGCCGCGGCGCGAAGCCTGGGTCAACAGGCTGGTGGAGGATGTGCAAGTCTCGAGCCGCCCGGCCATCATCATCGCCCATTCCATTGGCGTGATCGCCACCGTCTTCGCTGCCGAGCAGATGCGAGGCCATGTCATCGGTGCCATGCTGGTGGCGCCCTCCGACTGGGACAAGCCGGACCTCATTCCAGGCTACGATCTCGACTTCACGCCCATTCCGATGACGGCCCTGCCTTTCCCGTCCCTGCTCGTCGCCAGCCAGAACGATGCCTATTGCGACATCAACCGCGCCAGCTCCTTTGCCGAGGCGTGGGGCAGCGAGTTCGTGGACGCCGGCGATGCCGGCCACATCAATGTGGAATCCGGCCACGGCCCCTGGCCGGAGGGCCTGCTCCGTCTGGCGAGCTTCCTGTCCAAATTGAAGCTGGGGACGCAATAGAGCGGGATTGCAGGCATCCTTGCCTGCTTCCCTTCCACAAGCGCCGCACGTTCACGAGCGGGCGGGATAGCTGCGATCTCAGGATTAATACTGCGCCTGCGCTGGACCTGAATGGCCCCGCGCGGTCTTGAGCGCTGCCTGCGCGCCAGCGGTCAGGAAAGCCCAGTCCGACCCGACGGCCATGATGTCGAAGCCGAGGGCGGCGTTGCGGGCAGCGGCCTCGCCGCCACTGCAGAAGATGGCGGTAAGCTTGTTTCGGGCCTTGGCGGCGGCAAGCAACCTCTTCATCACCGCCACCGATTCCGGCAGTTGGTGATCAAGCTTCTCGCCGCGGCTGAGGCTGATGGAAAGATCGCTCGGGCCGACGAAGACGCCATCAAGGCCGGGGACGTCGAGAATCTCCTCCATCGCGTCGGCCGCCTGCTGCGTTTCGATCATGGCAAGGGCGATGATCTGGTCGTTGGCGCTGGTGCGATAACTCTCGGCATCGAGGCCATAGAGGGAGAGCCCCCTGGTACCACCCCAGCTGCGCCCGCCCACAGGCGGATATTTCAGGGTATCGACCAGTTTGCGGGCGTCCTCGACATTGTTGATCATCGGCAGGATGGCAAGTTCAGCGCCGACATCATAGAGACGAGCCGCATCGCCGAAACCCTCGAGGCCGACGCGCACACCGGCCGGCTTGCCGGCGAGATGGCTGGCGGTAATGGCATCGCGCGCCTCGGCGAAGGAGGCCTCGCCATGCTGGAGATCGAGGATGACGGCATCGAAGCCTGCCCGTCCCAGGGCCTCGGCGATGCGCGGATAGGCCGAAGCCATCCACCCCGCGAAGATCTTCTCGCCTCTTGCGAGGCGGTTGCGCAGGGTAGGGCTCGTCATGGCAATATCCGATCGATCAAAAGCAAGGACCGCAAATAAAAGCGGCGCCCGTGAATAGAGCGCCGCTTGTCGGTATTGGCAAGATAGGGCGCGAAAATGCGCCCTGGGATCAGACGCCGCTCTGGACTTCCTGCACCGCGCGCCCGAGCATCTCGGTCACGACCTGGCGAACCTGCGGCTCGCTCATGCTGAGATTGGCGGCAGCGAAGTCGGCAAGAACCTTGCGCACCACGTCATGGTCGCCGGCCTCCTCGAAGTCCGACATGACCACAGACCTGGCATAGGCGTTCGCTTCGTCGCCCGAAAGGCCAAGCTTCTCGGCGGCCCACAGGCCAAGCAGCTTGTTCCGCCGGGCCGTTACCTTGAAGCGGAGATCCTCGTCATGCATGAACTTCTTCTCGAAGGCCTCTTCCCGCTTGTCAAACGTGGTCATTGAGTTATTTCCTGTTCAGCTACCGGTTTTTCTTGAAGGACCGGCCATGCCTGTTGCATATAGGCGCGCAATCCCCAAATCAAATTAAGCTGCCGTAACGCCCTCCTCCCAGGGTCGCATCCGGCCTTTCGAAAATACACCGATGCCCGGTGCACAAGCAAATGCACTTTGGCAGGATTCGTGGTTCCGGGCCGGATCACACCGTGGCGTGCATTGTGCGCAGGGCTGTGATCGGGTAGGTTGGAGAAGTCTCCGGTTTGCCGCCGCAAGCCGAATCGCCAATTGCGCCGGCCACGGATCGCATTTCCAGGAGCCCTGGCACGTTGACGGATTTTCTCAAACCACGGTACATCCCGATGAACCGCCGCCGCCGTATCTACGAAGGCAAGGCGAAGGTCCTCTATGAAGGTCCTGAGCCCGGCACCCTGATCCAGCATTTCAAAGATGACGCCACCGCTTTCAACAGCAAGAAGCATGCGATTATTGATGGCAAGGGCGTCCTCAACAACCGCATATCGGAATATCTGTTCCAGAACCTGAATGATATCGGCGTCCCCACGCATTTCATTCGCCGGCTGAACATGCGCGAGCAGCTCATCCGCGAGGTCGAGATCATCCCGCTTGAGGTCGTGGTGCGCAATGTCGCCGCAGGCTCGATCTCCACGCGCCTCGGCCTGGAGGAAGGCACCCAGCTGCCGCGCTCGATCGTGGAGTTCTATTACAAGAATGATGCCCTCAACGATCCCATGGTCTCGGAAGAGCACATTACGGCCTTCGGCTGGGCAAGCCCACCGGAACTCGATGACATCATGGCGCTGGCCATTCGCGTCAACGACTTCCTGTCCGGCCTCTTCCTTGGGGTCGGCATCCGCCTGGTCGATTTCAAGATCGAATGTGGCCGCCTGTGGGAGAACGAGATGATGAGGATCGTCCTTGCCGACGAGATCTCACCGGACTCCTGCCGCCTGTGGGACATCAAGTCGAACGACAAGCTCGACAAGGATCGTTTCCGCCGCGACATGGGCGGCCTCGTGGAGGCCTACACCGAAGTGGCGCGCCGCCTCGGCATCATGAATGAGATGGAAAACGTAAGTGTGAAGGGCCCCAAGCTGGTCCAATGACCCGTTAGGGTGTAAATATTGAAAAAGGGGGCTCGCGCTGGAAGGCGTCGAGCCCTTTTTGTTAAGCAGGCTCTGAAAGAGTACAGCGTGGTTTACAAGGAAGAGCCTGTGTCGAAACAAGCGCCTGCTCCATGGAAGCGTCAGCTGCTTGCCGGCAGCCTGCTTGGCGTTGCGCTGACAGCCCTGGCCGGCTGTGCCTATTGGAATTTGTGGGATGGCGATCCCGCAGCCTCGCTGCCGGACTCCGGCAAGTGGGTCGTGTTGCCCATGCGCTCCTTCGTGTCCCGAGACGACATCGCAGTCGAGGGGATGCAGTTGTGCACCGTGCGCCAATGCGGCTATGACGCGGCGATCGAGCGTTTCACGGTGAAGGGGCGGGATGCGGCGATCTGGGAAAGGGCCCTCACCGAGCCTCGCCAACTCGCCGCCCTGGTCGGCAAGCCCTATCCCAAGAGCGTCCTACCCAAGCCCGAGGTCAGTGCCGAGCCGTTTACTGCCGGCAAATGGACCGGTATCCAGTTTGCCATGACCGGTGGCAAGAAGGCGCATCATTTCAACTCGTTCGTCGTCGGCGAGCGCAACCAGAATGGCACCACCTTCGTCGTGGTGATCGCGGCGCATGAAGATATTGCCAAGAAGCTGGTGCTCGAAGCGACACAATGACCGCCGCCCCAGTGTGCGAACGCGACCGGCCAGCGCGGCATCGAGCATATGGTGGGGGCGCCGTCGATCGGCATGAATATCCTGCCAACTGACGGCGGCTTTCTTCGCCGAGAAGTCCGAGATCAGGCTGCCTGCACCTCCAGATCGTGCTCCACGCCCAATAGCGCGTGGGGTGCACGCATCTTCACAAGGAAGAACCAGCCGACCCCCAGCAGCATGTAAAGGGCAAAGCCGTAGGGGAGGACGTTGTAGGGATAGGCCGGCACTGGATAGATGCTGCCGATCAGCGACAGGATCATCAGCACTGTTCCCAAACCACCCATGACATAGTCCATAGGCCTGGCCTCGCCCATCTTGCGCAGCAGCACCGGGGCTGCGATGGAGCAAAGCATGTACACGATGATGAAACCGAAGCTCGCAATGGTGCCGAAATAACCGAGCAGATCGGGATTGGCCTGGCTTGAGAAGCTGGCGCAGACGATGAAGTTCAGGACCACGCCAATGGTGGCAGCAATATGAGGGGTACGATGCGACTCGTGGATCGTGCCGACGGCCCGGTGAAGGAACTGGTAGCGTCCGAGGGAGAACAGCATCCGGCTGAAGGCGTTGATCGATGCAAGGGCGCAGGCAAAGCAGCTGATCGCCGCGCCGACATAGACAAGATTGGTCAGCAGCACGCTTTTGCCTGCCACAAGATCGCTCAATGGCCCTGAGCTTGCACCCAATTTGGAGGCATCGTCGTCGAACCCTTGCGAAATGACATAGGTCGTCACGATGAAGAAGAGCCCCGCGATGATGGGGGTGAGAATCACGGCGCGCGGAATGATCCGGTTGGGATTGCGCGTCTCCTTGCCAAGCGTGGCGGCACTTTCGAACCCGACATAGGAAAAGATGCCGAAGACGATGGCTTGTGCAACAGCGGCGAAGGAGGAGCCATCGAGTTGCACCTGCTTCACGTCGGTTGCGTAGCCATGGGCGCGCCAGGAAATGAAGCAGACCAGCAGGATGATGGCCATCGATATCACTTCGATGCCGAGGCCCACCCGCGAGGAGATGCGGATGTCGCGCACGGCAAAGAGCCATACGGCCACCGAGATCAGCAGGAAGAACACCGCGCTGGGCACCGTGGCGGCGAAGCCCATGCTTGCCACCAGATCCTGGAGGAAGAGCGCCGTGGCCGCCGTAAGGGCCATTGCGGTGAACAGATAGGCAGCCAGCATGGCCCAGCCCGCGAGCAGCCCGTAGGAAGGTCCCAGCCCCCGCGAGACATAGATGAAGAAGGAGCCGGCAGCAGAAATCTTGCCGGCAAGCTTGCCGATATTGATGCCGACGATCACCAGGGAGATCGTCGCCAGGACATAGACCAGCCAGGAGGCCGAGCCTGCCATGCCGGCAACAACGGCGACAGCGATAGTGGGGGTGAGGGTTGGCGACACATTCGCCACCGACTGCCCCAGCGCCTCGATAAAGGACAAACTATCTTTTCTCAGTTCAGACATGCCTTCGTCTCCAAACCGCCGGTTCTGGCGTTGGCGGCATCCCTCCGGATGCCGCGATGTTGAAAGAAACGTTCTTACGCATTCACACCAAAGGCATCCTGGACGTCACTTCCCCGCACCGGCCTGTTGCGACGGGCGCAATTACCCGTTCACCGGCTGGCTTTCCTGCAGTTAAAAATATTTTACTGGGAGGCGCAATAGGGGAGCACTATCCTGACATGCAAGATTCGGGCCGATTCCTGTGTAAGGCAGACCTGCTCGTCGAACGCAGTGCGTATTGAGACACCTCCGCGCCCCCAACAGTCGCTCCTGCGCTCTCACCATTGGCGAAGGAATGGATTTCCGGGGCTGAAGGCAGAAGCAGCGATTGAACCGCCGCCCCGACTGCTTTAAGCGCATCCACGATCGGTTCAGGATTGCATCAAGGCAGGTGTTGAATGAAGGCTCGTGTCATCGTTACGCTCAAGAACGGCGTGTTGGACCCGCAGGGCAAGGCGATCGAGGGCGCTCTCGCTTCTCTCGGCGTGAACGGTGTCAATGGCGTGCGCCAGGGCAAGGTGTTCGACATCGAGATCGGCCAGGATGATGCCGAGGCCGCGCGGGAAACCCTGACGGCTGCATGCGAAAAGCTTCTCGCCAACACGGTCATCGAAAACTACGCCATCGAAATCGCCTGATGGCCAGGCGGTGGCTCACGCTGGCGCTCCTCTGCCTTTGGGGCAGCATGGCGGCAGCGGCGCCACGGCTTGCCCAGAGTGAAGGCTTTTCCCTCCGCTTCGATGACAACCAGTGGGCGCGGCAGACGGCCGCGCCGCCTTCCCTGCTCACTCTGCGCTGTATCGCGCCGGACTGCTCGCCTGGAAATGTCCTCACCTTCGTGCGAGACGAGCGGCCCCTGATCGCACCTGGCTTTGCGCCCTTCGGTCCTGGTGCCGGCACCGGAGCCTCCGTCGATCTGCGCCTGCAAAGTCTCACGCCGGCATCCCGTCTCCTCGCCCGCGGCCCGGTGGAACCTGTCACCGTCGGCGGCACAGACGGCTATCGCGGCGTCTATGACATCGAGGACCGGGCGCTCGCCAAAACGGCTGCCATCATCCTGCTGCTTCGCCAGGGCCACGGCACGCTGGAGGTGCGCCTGGGTGCTCCCAAACTCTCGAAGGCCGACATTGCCGCCCTCGAGGCGCTGCTCAGCGGATTCGAGCTGCAAAATTAGCGGGTTGGCTCACTCTTTGCTTGACCCGGCTTCGGCAAAGAAACCATAAGGCCCCGGTCCGCCTCCCCCGCTACAGCGAGTATGATCGATGAAAGCAGCTGTCATCACCTTTCCTGGCTCCAATCGCGAGGGGGATGTCGCCAAGGCTCTGAAACAGGCCGGCGCCAAGGTGGAAGCGGTCTGGCATGCCGACAGCGAGTTGCCGGCCGGAACGGATCTCGCCGTGCTACCGGGCGGTTTCTCCTATGGCGACTATCTGCGTTGCGGCGCCATCGCGGCTCGCGCCACCATCATGGACGCCATCCGCAAGCATGCAGAGCGTGGCGGCCTCGTGCTCGGCATCTGCAACGGCTTCCAGATCATCACCGATGGCGGCCTGCTGCCCGGCGTGCTGATGCGCAACGCCGACCTGAAGTTCATCTGCAAGCGCGTCTATCTACGCGTCGAGCGTACGGACACGGCCTATGCCAGCGCCTACAAGAAGGGCCAGGCCATCGATGTCTGCGTCGCCCATGGCGAAGGCAATTATTTCTGCTCGCCGGAGACGCTGACGCAGCTGGAGGGCGACGGGCTGGTGGCCTTTCGCTATTGCGATGCGAATGGCAAGGTAGGAGCCGCGACCAACCCGAACGGTTCGCTCAACAACATCGCCGGCATCTATTCGGCCAATCGCCGCGTGCTCGGCATGATGCCGCACCCGGAAAACCTGATCGACCCGTTGGTTGGCGGCACCGACGGCCGCGGCCTGTTCGCCAGCTTGATCGGCAGCATGGCGACCGCCTGAAGGCAACATTCATACAGATCTGCCAGTTACGCTCGATATTCAGGCGGCTCAAAGCAGGCTCTAGGCGCTGTCGCAGAACTTGCGCATGTGCGTGTTACGGGATGTGCGTTTTCGCACAGCATTCACGCTCGATTTACCTCACTGCGTGCAGCGGCAAGCGCGAGGTTGCGTGCCCACCCGAGTGGTGCGATTCTGTATTGTAAGCACTGGAGCAGACCTATGAGCCATCGTCTTTCTTCTGGACGTCTTTCCTGGGGTTTGGCCGGCGCCGTCGGGCTCTCTCTTGCGCTGGCGGCTTGCAGCCTCTCGCGCACCAGCGGTCCGCAGCCGGTCTATCAGGAACAGCCGCAGGCGGTGGTGACCAGCGACGGCACCCAGCAGTTCCCGGTGCCGCAGTCCGGCCGTGAGCTTCTCGCCCGGCGCCTTACCCAGCTCGTTCCCGGCCAAATTGTCGATGCGCGCATTTCGAATGGCTGGCGTACGGCCGCTGCCGCCCAGCAGCATCCCGACGATTACGCTGCTTGCGTCAGCGCCGATACGGGCAATGGCGCGCAAGTCTTCCTGATCGTCAAAAGCGGTCCGGGCACGGGCGATGTCATCTCCGGCACCAAGGCGAGCCAGCGCTGCGCCGACAGCGCCCGCGTGACGCAGTGGACCACGCTGCCGGAAGCCGTTTCGCGCAGCTGAGCCGGCTTGGGCGCCTGATACGGCGAAAACATCGGCGCCCTCACCTCTCGGGCGAGCCGATATGCTCGGGCCGTACGCCCATGCCGATGAGGCGTGCGGGAATGCGGCGCAAGATGGGAAATCGCCCAAGGAGGCGCAGGAACAAGGGTGGTTTCAGCGCCTGATTGCTGGAGAGCACCGCGCTGATGACGCGGTTCTGCACTTGGACCTGCCCCCATTGCGTTGCCTTGGTCGGCCATTCACGCCTGCGCTGCAAGGCCGCAAGATCGGCATCGGTCACAGCGCCCTCGCGCAATTTGGCATGCAGCAGATTGGCGGTGGCGACTGCATCCTGGATGGCGAGGTTGATGCCGATACCACCGACGGGCGACATGGTATGCGCGGCGTCGCCGATGCACAGCAGGCCTGGCCGATGCCATCGCCTGAGGCGGTCGACGCTCACGGTCAACAGCTTGACGTCGTCCCAGCCGCGAATCTCCTCGGACCGTGCCTCCAGGCCTGAGAGGCTGGCCAGCTTCCGGCGGAACATCGCCAGACCCGCCTGCTTCACCCTGTCATAGCCGCCCTTGGGAATGACATAGGCGCATTGCCAGTAATCGCCGCGATTGAGCATGACCAGGATGGCGCCTGAATCGAAGCGTCCGAGCGTCTGAGCCGGATCGCTGTCGCGCCGCGACAGGCGCATCCAGAGCACGTCCATCGGCGCGCCGATATCGAGCACCGAAAGGCCCGCCTGATCGCGCAGGATGGAGTGACGTCCGTCGGCTGCGATGGTGAGGGGAGCGCGAATCTCGAAGGCGCCCTGCGGGCCATGGGCACGCACGCCCTCGATGCCGTTCTTGCTCTCGATCAGGCCAGTCGCCTGAGTCCTTAACAGCAAGTGGAACCCCGGATAGCGCTCGCCTTGCGAGGTCAGGAAGTTGAGAAACTCCCACTGTGGCATCAGCACCAGGAATTTGGAACGGGTCGGCAGGTGCCGGAAATCCGCCATCGGTATCACCTGATCGCCGACCTGGCCCGCCAGTTCTTCGACCTTGTCATGCGGCAGCTTCAGGAAGGCCTCCATCAGGCCTAGTTCATGCATTAGCTCCAGCGTCGAGGGATGGATGGTGTCGCCGCGAAAGTCCCTGAGGAAATCGGCATGCTTTTCAAGGACGATCACCTCGACGCCGGCGCGCGCCAGGAGCAGGCCAGCCATCACGCCGGCTGGCCCACCGCCAACGATGCAGCACTGGGCGGTGACTACGGTCATCAGAAAGCCCGGAACGTCAGCGTGGTGCGGGTATCGGCGATGCCGGGAATGACCTGGACCTTCTCGCCAACGAAATGGCCGATGTCGATATCATCGTTGACATAGAACTTGGCCAGGATGTCGTAATCGCCGGCAGTTGAATAAATCTCTGAGGCGATCTCCGCCTCGGCGAGCGCACTGGCCACTTCATAGGTGCGGCCGAGCTGGCATTTGATCTGCACGAAAAATGTGCGCATTCCCGCTACTCCCAGACTGCTCTTTGCTGCTTGAAAACACAGGGATGCCAACAAAGTTGCAGTGTCAATGTGGAACGAGCGCGTTCAACGCGATCAATGGTTTACATTCGGAGCGGATCCCCCTATCGCCTCCCGTAAACGAGCGCGCAGGCACGCGCGCAGCATCAGGAGCTCGACGCGGCATGTCCGTCCACGCAGAACCCGCCATTACCCCGGAACTCATTGCCCAGCACGGGCTGAAGCCGGATGAATATCAGCGGATCCTGGACCTGATCGGGCGCGAGCCGACCTTCACCGAACTTGGCATCTTCTCGGCGATGTGGAACGAGCATTGCTCCTACAAGTCTTCGCGCCTGCATCTGAAGAAACTGCCCGTCACGGGAAAATGCGTGATCCAGGGTCCGGGTGAGAATGCCGGCGTGATCGATATCGGCGACGGGCTCGCCGCCGTGTTCAAGATGGAGAGCCACAACCACCCCTCCTATATCGAGCCCTATCAGGGCGCGACCACGGGCGTGGGCGGCATCCTGCGCGACGTCTTCACCATGGGCGCCCGTCCCATCGCCTGCATGAACGCCCTCTCCTTCGGCGCGCCGGACCATCCCAAGACGCAGCATCTCGTCTCCGGCGTGGTGGCCGGCGTCGGCGGCTACGGCAACTCCTTCGGCGTGCCGACGGTGGGCGGCCAGGTGCGCTTCCACACGCGCTATGACGGCAATATCCTGGTCAATGCCTTCGCTCTCGGCCTCGCCGAACAGGACAAGATCTTCTACGCCAAGGCGACGGGTGTGGGGAATCCGATCGTCTATCTCGGCTCCAAGACCGGCCGCGACGGCATCCACGGCGCCACCATGGCTTCGGCCGAATTCGACGACAAGTCGGAGGAGAAGCGCCCCACCGTGCAGGTCGGCGATCCCTTTGCCGAGAAGCTGCTGCTTGAAGCATGCCTCGAACTGATGAACACCGATGCCATCATCGCCATCCAGGACATGGGCGCTGCCGGCCTCACCTGCTCTGCGGTCGAGATGGGCGCCAAAGGCGACCTCGGCGTCGAGCTCGACCTCGACAAGGTGCCGGTGCGAGAGACCGGCATGACGGCCTATGAGATGATGCTGTCGGAGAGCCAGGAGCGCATGCTCATGGTGCTCAAGCCCGGCAAGGAGGAAGAGGCCGAGGCGATATTCCGCAAATGGGGACTGGACTTCGCCATTGTCGGCAAGACCACGGACGATCTGCGCTTCCGCATCTTCCACAAGGGTGACCTCAAAGCCGACCTGCCCATCAAGGAACTGGGCGATGAGGCTCCGCTCTATGACCGCCCCCATGTCCCCTCGCCGAGGCAGCCGGTGCTCGACGCCAGCACACTGAAGGCGAATGTCACCCTTGGCGAGGCGTTGCTGAAGCTGGTCGGTTCGCCCGAGCTCGCCTCCAAGCGCTGGGTCTACGAGCAATATGATCACCTGATCCTCGGCAATTCCATCCAGACGCCGGGCGGCGATTCGGCGGTGGTGCGCGTGCACGACGGGCCGAAGGGCCTGGCCATGACCTCCGACGTGACGCCGCGCTATTGCGAGGCGGATCCGGTCGAGGGCGGCAAGCAAGCCGTGGCGGAAGCCTGGCGCAACATTTCGGCCGTCGGCGGCCTGCCGCTCGCCGTGACCGACAACCTCAATTTCGGCAATCCCGAGCGGCCCGACATCATGGGCCAGTTCGTCGGCTGCCTGGAAGGCATCGGCGAGGCCTGCCGGGTGCTCGACTTCCCGATCGTCTCGGGCAATGTTTCGCTCTACAACGAAACCAATGGCCGCGGCATCCTGCCGACCCCGACCATTGGCGGTGTCGGCCTGGTGGACGACGTCGCGGTGACCGCCTCCATCGCCTTCAGGGCCGAGGGTGAAAAGGTTTTGCTGGTGGGTGAGCCGGGCACCTGGCTCGGGCAGTCGATCTGGCTCAACGAAATCCTGAAGCGCGAGGAAGGCGCCCCTCCGCCGGTCGACCTTGCGGTCGAGAAGCGCAATGGTGATTTCATCCGCGGCCGGATCCGTTCGGGTACTCTGAAGACCTGCCACGACATCTCCGATGGCGGACTGCTGGTCGCCGTCGCCGAAATGGCGATGGCAAGGGGTATCGGCGCTGACCTCTCGAAGGCGCCGCAGGGCGACCAGCCGCACGCCTTCTGGTATGGCGAGGATCAGGCCCGTTATGTCGTGGCCCTGACCGCGAGCGAAGCCGAGGCCTTCGTCAAGGCGGCCGATGCTGCGGGCGTGCCCGTAACCGCGCTGGGCACAACCGGCGGCAATGCCTTGATCCTGCCCGAAGGCAGGCCCATTCTGGTGTCGGCGCTCAACGAACGCCACGAGGCCTTCCTGCCCGAATTGATGGGCGCCAAGCGCGCAGCCGCCTGAGAAGGGACCATTCCGTATGCCGATGCCGGCCGCCGATATCGAAGCGATGATCAAGGACAGCTTCCCCGACGCCAAGATCGAGATTCGCGATCTTGCGGGGGATGGCGATCACTATTCAGCCACGGTGATTACCGAGGCCTTCCGCGGCAAGTCCCGCGTGCAGCAGCACCAGATGGTTTATGCCGCGCTCAAGGGCAAGATGGGCGGCGTGCTGCATGCTCTCGCGCTCTCGACCAGCGCGCCCTGATGTCTATGCCGCGGCGCAAAATATGTTAGGCTGAGGCCTGACATTGCGCTTCGGCATGCTTACATGCTCAGCATTGCTTCCTCAATCGAGATTGAACCCAAGAAATCGAGATAGACCCATGAGTGATATCGCCTCTTTCATCGAGAATGAGATCAAGTCCAACGACGTCGTGCTCTTCATGAAGGGCAACAAGGCGTTTCCGATGTGCGGCTTCTCCGGCCAGGTCGTACAGATCCTCGACTATCTTGGTGTCGACTATAAGGACCACGACGTCCTGCAGAATCCGGAACTGCGCAGCGGCATCAAGGATTTCTCGAACTGGCCGACGGTGCCCCAGATCTATGTGAAGGGCGAATTCCTGGGCGGCTGCGATATCGCCCGCGAGATGTTCCAGTCGGGCGAGCTCGTGACCTACTTGCAGGAAAAGAACATCCCGGTGAAGGCGCCCGCGCGGGTGTGATCCTGGGAGCGCGGACGTCGTCGTCCGCTCTTGAACCGTTGCTCTAAACAAGAACGGCGCCACCGATCCGGTTGGCGCCTTTTTACTTTTGTGCTGTGGCTCAGGAGCGGACGAGGACGTCTGCGCTCCCAGCTACCTCCCCCGCATCACATTGACAATCACCACGCCGAAGATCGCCATCGCACCGCCGATCAGTCCCGCCACTGTCGGCGCCTCGCCGAGCCATAGGAAGCCGATCAAGGTGGCAGTCGGCGGCACGCCATAGAGGAAATTGGCGGCGCGGCCGGCCGGAAGGCGCTTCAGGGCGATTGCCCAGGTCACGTAGCCGATCGCCGTGGGAAACAGCACGAGATAGGCGACGTTCCACTTCACTAGCGCCGGCGCGGCGGCCAGGGCCTTCACCGTCTCCGGCACGGCCGGCAGCAGGGGGATCGAGCCGAGCAGCATGATCCAGGCCGTAACCGCCAGCGCCGGAAGACGCTTCAGCAAGGGTTTCTGCATGATGCTCGCTACGGCGGCGCAGATGGCGGCGCCCAGAATCAGCACGGCGTTCGGGTCGAAACTGAAATCGCCATCCGCTGCCGCGGCGATCACCGCTACACCGCCGAAGGATACGGCGGTGCCAATCCAGCCCCACAGGCCGAAGCGTTCGCCCAGCACCATAAGCGCGATCAGCGCCGTGAACACCGGCATGGTGTTGATGATGAAGCTGGCAGGCCCCGCCGGCACTGTTTGCTCGCCGGTGTTGAGCAGCGCGGCATAGACGGTGATGAACAGCACGCCGGCAACGCCGAGGCGAATGAAATCCCGTCCGCTCGGCAAAGGCGGACGCACAATCACGAGATAGGCCGCTCCCAGGAGGCCTGCAGAGACGTAACGAGCGGCAGCGAGTTCGATCGGCGTCAACGGCCCAAGGCAGACGCGGATCACGGCGAAGGACGATGCCCAGAACAGGATCGTCACCAGGATCGCCCCGAAGGCAATGAAGTCGAATCCGCTCTTTTTCTCGGCTATCGACTCGCTCGCAACAGCACTCATCGTCATCTCCAGCAACCTTTTGTCGTCGCTGGGGTAGGCCTTGGATGCGTGCTTGAAAAGCACCGCAATCGATGATCAAATGTGCGCATGGTTCACAGCTCTCCTTCCCTTCCGCCGCTCGACACGCTCGAGACCTTTGCGCGCGCGGCTCGGCTCGGCTCCTTTTCGGCTGCGGCAGAGGAGAGCGGTATCACACATGGTGCGGTATCCCGCCAGGTCTCCCGGCTGGAACGCTGGATGGGCGTGCGCCTGTTCGAGCGGGCGGCACGCGGGGTCAACCTGACCGCCGAGGGCACGCGCTTTTTCGCACGGGCCGAAGAGGCTCTCGCCCTGCTCGGCAACAGTGGTGAGCGCTGGTCCCCCAAGCGCGGCAAGGCGGTGGTGCGCCTCTCGGTGACACCCTCCGTGGCCTCGCTCTGGCTCTTCCCGCGGCTGCAGCGCCTCGAAGGGCATGACATTCATCTCGAACTTTTCCTGGAGCATCGCCTCGCGGATCTCGGCGAAGGGACGGATCTCGCGGTCCGGTGCGGGAAGGGGCCATGGGCAGGCGTGCGCGGCCAGCACCTGTGGCACGAACGGGCCTTTCCGATCGCCACCCCTACCTTGGCCAAACGCCTGGCCGGACGCATGACGGCTGAGGCCCTTCTGGAGTTGCCGATCCTGCATGATTCGAACATCGAAGGCTGGCGGCGCTGGCTGGCGCCTGAGGGCATCGACTACACACCCCGCGGTCAGGACCGGCGCTTCGAGGATTACAACATCGTCATCGACGCCTGCTGCCAGGGCCTCGGCATCGCACTGGCGCGACCACCCCTGGCGTCAGCGGCGCTGGAAACCGGGCGGGTGGTGGCGGTTTCCGACCGAACGATCGATTATCACGTCGCTTTCCACCTGATCCGCTCCGATGATGCACTGCGGGCGCCGGCGGCAGAGTTCGCGCGCCGCTTCCTGCGCGAGGCCGGGCACGACGAGGCGGCGATCGCGGCCTTCACCGCGCCGGGGAGGAAGGGGTAGCCGGAAGCGCCGGCTTTCCAGTCAGTTCTCCTGCGCCCCGAAATGGCGGCGCCAGATCGGTGCGACGAGGGGACGGTTGGCGACATTCTCGCTGATGCGCGTCAGCTTGGGGCATTCCTTCGAGCGCCATTCAGCGCCGATGGCCCAGTTGCTGATAGCGGCGATGGCGAGATCGATGGCTGAGAAGCCGGACAGCAGGAAGCTGCCTTCGGAGCTTGCCGCCTGCTCGACGAGCAGCCAGCGCTCGCGGATCCGGTGGCGTACGCGCGAACGCATGGCCGTCTCGGCCGTCTCGGGCGGCGCGAAGCGCAAGGGATAGTCGTAGACTTCGATGAGCGGGTAGATTTCGGCAGCCACATGGATGAGCCAGCGCAAAGCGTGGCGTCGATCCGGCGCGTCGAGCGCCGGCAGCAGGTGGGCCTGGGGGTGGGCTTCGGCGAGCGACATCAGGATGGCGGCTGACTGCACGATGGTGGTGCCATCCTCGAAGCGGAGAGCCGGAATCTTTCCAAGGGGATTGATCGCCAGATATTGAGCGTGGTGCTGCTCATCCTTGGTCAGATCGATATCGATCAGGTGAACCTCCTGCCCCGCTTCGGCCAAGGCGGCCTCGATCATGAAAGAGCCGGAATCCGGTTCGCCCCAAAGCGTGTAACCCATGCAGACCTCTTAGCATTGACCCGCCGGAGAGGTCGTCAGCCTGTCCGCGGCAAGCATGCGCAACGACGGTTCCCGCCCTGCTGTATTGTTTGCCAATGCAAAGCGCGCTTAAGCGTAAACGCTGCGTTGCCTTAGCTCATTGCTTCAACGCGTCTTTGCGATTCCTACCGATTCCGTCAAATCGCAAAACGCCTTAGTTTTTGCGCGACAGCCCCTGCCGCTTTCTTGCTTGTTTCGCCGGCTTTGTCTGGCAAGACCATACGCACCTGAGCCGGCTTGTCTCATGATCTTTTTGCAATACGGCCATCCCGATTTGCTGACCGTCTGGACAAGAGATCCTGTTCTTCACGCGTTACTTGGCTGGCTGGGTTCCAAAAAGAAAGGCCGCCAACGCGGCGGCCCTTCAGCGATGTTTCGTGATGGACAGATCAGCGCGAGTAGAATTCGACGACGAGGTTCGGCTCCATCTGGACCGGATAGGGCACGTCCTGCAGTGTGGGCACGCGGACATACTTGGCGCTCATCTTGGAGTGATCGGCCTCAATGTAATCGGGAACGTCACGCTCGCCAGAAGCAACGGCCTCGAGCACCAGCACGAGCTGCTTGGACGCTTCCTGGACCTCGACGACGTCGCCCGGCTTGACCTTGTAGGACGGCACGTTGACGCGGCGGCCATTGACCTTGATATGGCCATGGTTGACGAACTGGCGGGCGGCAAACACGGTCGGCACGAACTTGGCGCGATAGACCACAGCATCCAGGCGGCGCTCGAGCAGGCCGATCAGATTGGCGGACGAGTCGCCCTTCAGGCGAAGCGCTTCCTGATAGGTCTTGCGGAACTGCTTCTCCGAGATCGAGCCATAATAGCCCTTGAGCTTCTGCTTGGCGCGCAGCTGCGTGCCGAAGTCAGACATCTTGCCCTTGCGGCGCTGGCCATGCTGGCCCGGGCCATATTCGCGACGGTTGACTGGGGACTTGGGACGGCCCCAGATATTCTCGCCCAAACGGCGATCGATTTTGTACTTAGCGGCGTGGCGCTTCGACATTCGCGTCCTCTATGGTTTGCGAAGTTTATGAGGAACGCGCCCTCCTCTCCCCCTGCCGGCAAACGCTGGCAGACCGGGCGACAGATATCCGCTTGGCGGATATCGCGGGAGCGTAAAACATCACGCGGGACCAAAAGGCCCCGCGTGATGGCGGTCACTTAGTCGAAACTGGCGGATGTGTCAATTCGGTAAAGGGACACGACGCCCTTCCAATTGGAGAACCATCCCCCGTTGGTGCGTATCCGGGGTAACTCGACATGCTTTCGGCCTCTCTGATATCCCATTGGCAGGAATTGGAAGACCACCATGAAACTCGCCTGCCTGTCCGCCGCCTGCCTGCTCGCCCTCACGACCATGGCTTCCGCCGAGGAGCCGCTCACCAGCTATGACGCCCGCCTGAGCGCGCAGGATCACTTCAACTCCAGTGGCGAGCGCCTCACCAGCGTGGCCGCGATCATCCGCCAGGACCGGGCGAATTACTATGTCTATGGCAACCGTGATGCCGAGGACGAGGGCGACAGTTTCTTTGCCGACAAGGCGAACCGGGAAAGGCTGGAGGAATTCCTCGACAATGGCCGCATCAGCACCTCCGCCCAGAGAGCAATCCTCAACGGTTCACCGCTCATCCATGTCGATGTCTACAGGCGTTTCATTGTCGTGACGGTGGAGTGAACAACGCGTCTCAGTGCCAATGAGGCGGCATTGCCTCGACGGCCATGGTGGGCAGCCCGCGCTCCAGGAAAGCCCGTCGCAGGTCGTCGGTGACCGTCGCGCCACTGGTGAAGATGGCCGTTGCGTCCGCCGGAATCGTCCTCGGCGGTACCGGTCCGGCAAGATCGGCCGCACGGCGGGCGATGGCCGGCGCCGGATCCAGCCAGGTCACCGGCCACGGCGCCAGGCGCTGCATCGTCTCCAGCAGCAAGGGGTAATGCGTGCAGGCGAGCACCACCACATCGGTGCGCTTGCCGTCCCTGTCGACGAAGCAGGGCGCGATCTCCTCGATTACCGAAGCGTCCTCCACCGAGTATCCCTTGAGATGGGCTTCGCAGAGCGCCGCCAGGCCAGTCGCGCCGACGAGTTCGACCTCGATGCCCTTGGCGAAGGACTGAATGAGTTGGTGCGTATAGTCGCGCTTCACCGTGCCTGGAGTCGCAAGGATGGCCACCCGGCCGGTCCGGGTCAACGCCACCGCAGGCTTGATCGCCGGCACCGTGCCAACGAAAGGGATGGAGAAGCGGCTGCGCAGCGCCGGCAGCACCAGGGTCGAGGCCGTGTTGCAGGCGATCACCACCAGGTCGGGCTGGTGGAGCGGGATCAGGCGGTCCATGATCTCAACGACGCGGGCAATCACCACGTCCTCGGGCAGCCGGCCATAAGGAAAGACCGCATCGTCGGCGGCATATATAAAATTGGCGCCCGAAAGCGCCGTTCTCAATTCTGAAAAGACGGTGAGGCCGCCGAGGCCTGAATCAAAGACGAGGACAGTTGGAGTGCGGCCAGACATGACCGCAACTCCATAAACCGTGCCAGCCAGAAGGTCGACCCCCAAAGGACCTGTGCCTTTGCGGGGCTCTCCCGATTGATCGAAACCAATAAGGTCCAATCGCTGCATATCGAATTGCCCGTACGCACTACCCAACCGGGCGCACGTCCATAAAAGCCCAGATGAGTGAATGAAGCGTTTCCATCGCGATCTTTTTTTGATCCCAAAGCGGCACGCTTGCCGCGGACTTTACAACAGTGCCTCCGCCATGAGGGTTTCATCGCCCCAGGTCGTATATGGAAACCGCGCCAGGTTGGAATTGCCATAGCGCCGGTCACCCGTCACCTCCAGGCCGGCCCAAGGCGGGATGGCCACCTTCTGGGCTTCGTACGCCAGTTCCACCTCGGCGACGACCAATCCGGTATTGGCGCCGGTGAAGACATCCACCGCCCACAGCGTGCCCTCATACGTCACATCGTAGCGCGTCTTGGCGATCAGTGGTTCGATGCTGAAGCACTTGATGATTTCCAGCGCATCGGCCTTGGGGATCTCATATTCGAACTCATGGCGTGTCATCACGCCCGGCTCGCTCTTCAGGGTGATGAAGCCCTGCTCGCCGAACACCCGGATACGGGCGCGCAGCAAAGGCGTACGGCAGAAATAGCCCTGGCGGATGGGAGCGGAGGCCTGCACAAGCTCGCGCCAGGACTCATCGCGAACGAGGAATTTGCGCTCGATCTCCAAAGCCATGGGACACCTGCAGATGGACGATGGCTCTACAGGGTAGCGAGCCTTTGTGACAGGTGTTTCGCGGGGTGAGAACGGAGCTTCCGTTCGTCATTACGGCGCAGCGAAGCAATGACGGGTGCTTCTGTCACTTCAATGAACAAAGCAAGCGCCCGGCCTGCGGCCTCTCAGTCCCGCTTAATGCGCGTGCCCTGCCGTCCGCCCACCAGCGAGGCGACGGCGCCACGCATGGTCTGGACGTCCTGCTCGGTCATCTCCAGCCGATGCCAGATGTTGCGGAAATTGCGTACCATCACTTCGCGTTTTTCGGGAGGATAGAAGAAGGAGACGGCATCGAGTTCCTTCTCCACATAGTCGAAGAAGGCGAGCATGTGCTCACGCGTCGCGGGTGGGGACGAGCGCGTCGGGGCGATGGGCGCCTTGCCGCCTGAGATCAGCTTCCACCACTCATAGCCGACCAGAAGCACGGCCTGCGCCAGATTGATGGAGGTGAAGGCCGGGCTGACCGGAAAGGAAATGATGGCATCGGCCAATGCCACATCATCATTGGAAAGGCCCATCCGCTCGGGCCCGAACAGGATGCCCGAGCGCGCGCCCTCACCGGCCAGCGCCTGCATCTTCTGGGCTCCCTCGTCAGCGGCGAAGATGTCCTTCATCTGGCCGCGCTCGCGGGCCGTGGTGGCGAAGACATAATTGAGGTCGGCGATCGCCTCTTCAGTCGTCTCGAACAACTTCGCATTGTCGAGCACGGCAGAGGCGCCGGAGGAGGCCTGGCGTGCTCCCTTCTTGGGCCAGCCGTCGCGTGGGGAGACGAGGCGCATCTCGTTTAGGCCGAAATTCATCATGGCGCGGGCGCACATGCCGATATTCTCGGCGAGCTGGGGGCGGACCAGGATCACGGCGGGAGGCGTCACGGCTGCTCTCTTGTTCGAAACGGCGATTCCCGCTCCATACCGCCCTTCACCGGCGCGGTCGATCCCTGTTCCCGGGAACATTCCTGTTCCCGGCGAAACACCCCTGCCCGGCCTTTCCAGGTCGGCGTGTGATACCGCACTGTCGCCCCGGATCGGCGGGGATAGGGTCCTGTCATCGACGAGGGCACAACGCCCGCAAATTGGAGGACCATGACGATGCGCAAGATGCTCCTTACCCTCGCTTTCGCTGCCAGCGCGCTCACCGCGGCCACCACCGTGTCCTTGGCCGACGATTGCGACTACGGCTATTCGAACGGCTACAGCAGCTATTCCAACTCCCATCGCGTGACCCAGACCTACAGCCGCACCACCTATTATGATTGCCGGACGGTGAGCTACCGGGTCTGGGACGATTATTCGCAGACCTACGTTTACCGCACCCGCGAAGTCTGCAACTGAGCCGGGCTGGTCAAATCCACCTTCCCTGCTACCCTGCCGGCCCCGACATGCACAGGACCGGCGCCATGAGCGAAGATCTCGTTCTCTATACCCATCCGATGTCACGCGGGCGGATCGCCCGCTGGATGCTCGAGGAAGTCGGCCAGCCCTATCGCGCCGAGATCCTTGCCTTCAATGCCAGCATGAAATCGGCCCACTATCTCGCCCTCAATCCGATGGGTAAAGTACCGGCCATTGCGCACAAGGGCACCATCGTTACCGAATGCGGGGCGATCTGCGCCTATCTCGCCGATGCCTTTCCGGAGGCGAAATTGGCGCCGCCGCCAGGCAGCCCCGCACGCGGATCCTACTACCGCTGGATGTTCTTTGCCGCCGGCCCGGTGGAAGCCGGTGTCACCAACAAGGCCCTCGGATTCGAAGTTCCGGCCGGGCGAGAGCGCATGGCTGGCTATGGCCGCTATGGCGACGTGATGGACACGCTCGAATTCGCCGTCACGCAGAACGAGTTCATTGCCGGCGACCAGTTCACTGCCGCAGACGTCTATTTCGGCTCGCAGATCGGCGCGGGCCTTGCCTTCAAGACCATCGAGCAGCGCCCGGCGTTCCAGGCCTATTGGCAGCGCCTCGCCGACCGGCCCGCGGCGGTTCGGGCGCGTGAAATCGACGATTCCCTGATTGCCGAAATGAAAAAGGCGCAGCCCGCCCATTGAGGCGCTTTTGATACCGCTGCGGCAAAAATTGCCGCAGCCGAGGGCCGCCCAACTTCCCCCGCTGCAAACGCGGTGCTATAGCGCGCCATATTTCCCCTAAAAATGAGGCGTGCACGATGGCGAAGATCAAGGTGGCCAATCCGGTCGTCGATATGGACGGCGACGAGATGACCCGGATCATCTGGCAACAGATCAAGGACAAGCTGATCTTCCCTTATCTCGACCTCAAGCTCGATTATTACGACCTCAGCGTCGAAAACCGCGACAAGACCCGGGACAAGGTCACCGTGGAGGCCGCCGAAGCCACCAAGCGCCACGGCGTTGCGGTCAAATGCGCCACGATCACGCCGGATGAAGCCCGCGTTAAGGAGTTCAACCTCCAGGAAATGTGGAAGTCGCCCAACGGCACCATCCGCAACATCCTCGGTGGCGTGATCTTCCGCGAGCCGATCATCTGCAGGAACGTGCCGCGCCTCGTACCGGGCTGGACCCAGCCTATCGTCGTGGGCCGCCATGCCTTCGGCGACCAGTATCGCGCCACCGATTTCCGCTTTCCGGGCAAGGGCACGCTGACCATCAAGTTCGTCGGCGAGGACGGGACGGTGATCGAGAAGGAAGTCTTCAAGGCCCCCGGCGACGGCGTGGCGCTTGCGATGTACAACCTCGATGAATCGATCCGGGAATTCGCCCGCGCCTCCTTCAACTACGGTCTGGCGCGCAATTTCCCGGTTTATCTGTCGACCAAGAACACCATCCTCAAGGTCTATGACGGCCGCTTCAAGGACATCTTCGCCGAAGTCTTCGCCAACGAATTCAAGGCCGAGTTCGACAAGCGCAAGCTGACCTATGAGCACCGCCTGATCGACGACATGGTGGCCTCGGCCCTCAAGTGGTCGGGCGGCTATGTCTGGGCATGCAAGAACTATGACGGCGACGTTCAGTCCGACATCGTGGCGCAGGGTTTCGGCTCGCTCGGCCTGATGACTTCGGTTCTGCTCAGCCCCGACGGCAAGACGGTGGAAGCCGAAGCTGCCCACGGCACGGTGACCCGCCACTACCGCGAGCACCAGAAGGGCAAGGAAACCTCGACCAACTCCATCGCTTCGATCTTCGCCTGGACCCGGGGTCTCGCCCACCGCGCCAAGCTCGATGACAATGCAGAACTCGCCAAGTTTGCTTCGACACTGGAGAAGGTCTGCGTCGATACGGTGGAGTCCGGCTTCATGACCAAGGACCTCGCCCTGCTGGTCGGGCCGGACCAGAGCTGGTTGTCGACAACGGGATTCCTCGACAAGGTCGACGAGAATTTGAAGAAGGCGATGGCCTGAGCTGGGAGCGCGGACGTGGCTGCGTAATTTGCGCAGCAAATTGTCGCGACGGCCGCTCTTCCATTGTCGTTAAACACACCGTTTCATAGAGCGGACGAGGACGTCCGCGCTCCCAGGAACTCCCCATGTCCATCATCGACACCCGCCTCGCCGAACTCGGCATCACCCTTCCTACCCCAGCGGCCCCGGTTGCCAACTATGTCGGCACGGTGCGCACCGGCAATCTTCTCGTCATCTCCGGCCAGCTCTGCTTCGATCGCGAGGGCAAACTCGCTGCCACCGGCAAACTCGGCACCGGCACGGTCACGGTTGAGGATGCCCATATTGCCGCGCGCCACTGCGCCATCAATATTCTGGCCCAGATCAAGGCGAGCGTCGGTTCCCTCGACAAGGTCGTGCGGGTGGTGCGCCTCGGCGGTTTCATCGCCGCCACGCCCGAATTCACCACCCACCCGGTCGTAATGAACGGCGCATCGGATCTGATGGTGCAGGTCTTCGGCGACAAAGGCCGCCATGCCCGCTCGACTGTAGGCGTGCCTTCGCTGCCGCTCGACTCGACCGTCGAGGTCGAAGCGCTGATCGAGGTTGAGTGATAACCGACGTAGGCGCCGGCGTAGTGCGGCCTGGTCGCTGACTTCGTCAGATGAGGTGCGCCAGACGCGGAGTGGCAGTCTGCGACTGCCATCTTCCTTTCCAGCAAGCGCTTGGTTTCCAAGATTGGCGGTCGGAGACCGCCACTCCAATCGGGCGCCTCTGCTTGCAACGGAGGCGCCTGCGGCCAGGCAGTTCTTCTCATCCCAATCTTGCCTCTTGCCTGATCACGCCTAAATGATTGGCAAGGGGGCACCGCGGCCTCGACCGCGCGCCGCCGCCCTTTATAGTGAGCAAGCAATAGTCGAGGGATACTGGCCTTGAGCGATATCGGCTTTACGATCAAGGTTGCCTCCTCGATCGAAGCCATCGGGCGTGACAATTGGGACCTCTGCGCCAATCCCATGCGGGCATGGCCGCAGCAGGATCGTGGTGGCGCCAATGGAACAGCCTTCTTCGATGGCGAAGCGGCGGCCCCCGATCCGGTCGCGGAGCACTTCAATCCCTTCATCGCCTATGACTTCCTGCAGGCGCTCGAGGCAAGCGGCTGTGTCGGCCAGCGCAGCGGCTGGACTCCACTGCATCTGGTCGCCGAGCGTCCGGACGGCCGCCTCGCCGGCATCATGCCCGCCTACGGCAAGACGCACAGCCAGGGCGAATATGTGTTCGACTGGGGTTGGGCCGATGCCTATGAGCGGGCCGGCGGGCGCTATTATCCAAAACTCCAGGTGAGCGTGCCGTTCACGCCGGCCACCGGACGGCGCTTTCTCCTGCGCCCTGGCGAGGATCGGGAAGAGGTGTCCGCCGCGCTGGTCGCCGGCGCCAAGGCGACGCTGCGCTCGATCGGTGGTTCGTCCATCCACACCACCTTCATCGGCCATGACGACTGGCAATGGCTTGGCGACCAGGGCTTCCTGCAGCGCACCGACCAGCAGTTCCACTGGATCAACGAGGGCTATGCCAGCTTTGAGGATTTCCTTGCCGCCCTCGCCTCGCGCAAGCGCAAGACCATCAAGCGCGAGCGGCGCGATGCGCTGGCCAACGGCATCACCATCGAGCATCTCACCGGCGACACGATCACCAAGGAAGCCTGGGATGCCTTCTATTCGTTCTATACCGATACCGGCTCGCGCAAATGGGGCCGGCCCTATCTCAACCGCAAATTCTATACGCTGATCGGGGAGACCATGGCCGAGCATGTGCTGCTGGTGATGGCCAAGCGCGAAGGGCGTTATATCGCCGGCGCAATCAACTTCATCGGTTCCGATACGCTCTACGGCCGCAACTGGGGCTGCATCGAGGAGCACCCCTTCCTGCATTTCGAGGTCTGCTATCATCAGGCCATCGATTTCGCCATCACGCACGGCCTCAAGCGTGTCGAGGCGGGCGCGCAGGGCGAACACAAGCTTGCGCGCGGCTACCGGCCGGTTACAACCTATTCCGCCCACTACATCGCCGATCCCGGCCTGCGCCGCGCGATCGACGACTACCTCGCGCATGAGCGTGCACAGGTGGCGGCCCATCACGAAGCCCTCGACGAGGCAGCGCCCTTCAAGAAAGGATAGCGGCATGACCGCTTACGATCCCGACAACATCTTCGCCAAGATCCTGCGCGGCGAGATTCCGAACCATACGGTCTACGAAGACGAGGATACCCTCGCCTTTCTCGACATCATGCCCATCGTCGACGGTCACACGCTGGTGATCCCCAAGAAGCCGGCGCGCAACATCTTCGATGTCGAGCCGGAGGATCTCGCTACTCTCGTCAAGGCGGCCCAGAAGGTCTCGCTCGCGGCCTGCAAGGCCTTCGGTGCCGACGGCCACACCCTGCGCCTGCATTCGGAAGCCTCCGGCGGCCAGGAAGTGCCGCATATCCACTTCCACCTCCTGCCGATGAAGACGGGCGTGCCGGTGCGCCCGCGGACGATGGCGGATCATAGCGTGCTGGCCGAGCATGCGAAGAAGATCCGGGAGATGCTGAAGTAGCGCCGGAGGAGCGCCTCCCTGGAGCGCGGACATTTTGTCCGCCTCCTGGAAACGCTGACATCACAATAGGGGCACGCACCTCGACGTTTTACCCTTTCCTATGTCGCTGGCGGTTCAAGAGGCGGACAAGATGTCCGCGCTCCCGCGAAAAATTTCTTACCGACCGATTCGCCTTGGCAAGCCTTTCTTCACCATCACGCGCAATAGTGGCTGTCACTGATTTGCGTTGCGTTGTGTCTGGAGTTGAAAATGTTGCTTGCGAGTGCTGTCGATATTTCCATCGGCTGGCTTTGGCATATCGCCTACCGGGCCCGCCGGCATTGGAAACTGAAGCGTGAAGGCGCGCTCATTGCCGCGGGCTTCGTTGCCTTTGTCGGCGTCATCGATACGGCGCGCTCGCTGTATTCGGGCCATCAGACCGCCACGGCGCAGACGGCGACGATCACGATGCCGGCTCCTGGGGTGGCTTCGCAGCCGGTGGTCGCGAGCACGGCTCCGGCGGCGGCCGCTCCCGCTGCCACTGCGCAGCAGCCAGTTGGCAGCACTGTGCAGGCCTATTCGGATCCGAATTCGCCGCAATTCCCGATCATCCAGGACCAGACGGGCTCGATAGACCAGGGCGACCCTGTCGAGACCATCCTGCCGATGGATCCAACGGCCCAGAAGGACGACCCGATCGCCCGCAAGATCAATGAGCGCTTTGGCGATGCGGCCGAAGCCCCGGCAACCCACAAGGCCAGGCCGAAGCCGGTCAAGACGGCCGCCAGCAAGCCGGCCAAGTCAGCGAAACCCGCCAAGAAGCCGGCAGACGACCCTTCCATGGACTGAGGCCACAACACAAGCAACGCCGAAGAAGGTGGGCCCTGCCCGCCTTTTTTGTTTTCGACTCAGGCAACGAGATGCCTGCCCCGGTCACTTCTCCTCCTGCTTCTCAACCTTGCCTTCCTTATGGGCAGTCTCGTAGCGCTGTCGTCCAACTCTGCGCATCCAAAGAAAAAGCGGGTAAATAACTAGAAAAAGGCCTGTTTTTGGCCCTAAACCATTGACAATTCCACTTTCACCCCTATGTTCGCGGCATCCAAGCCTCCTTGATGAGGCCGTGTGGATTATCCGTGCGGCGATGCGAGCCGCCCTCTGCCGTCCGATGGGGGCGGCCTCTGTTGGTTCGACATTCCCGCAATGAGCTTTACTGAACTCGGTCTTTCTCCCAAGGTCCTCGCCGCTGTGGAAGCAGCGGGTTACACAACGCCGACTCCTATCCAGGCGCAGGCCATTCCTCATGTGCTGCAGCGCCGCGACGTGCTGGGCATCGCGCAAACGGGCACCGGCAAAACTGCCGCCTTCACTTTGCCCATGCTGACGCTGCTGGAAAAGGGCCGCGCCCGGGCCCGCATGCCGCGCACGCTGATCCTCGAACCCACCCGCGAACTGGCGGCGCAGGTTCAGGAAAACTTCGACCGCTACGGCACCAATAGCGGTCTCTCGGTGGCCCTTTTGATCGGCGGCGTCTCCTTCGGTGACCAGGACGCCAAGATCACCCGCGGGGTCGATGTGCTGATCGCCACCCCCGGCCGCCTGCTCGACCACGTCGAGCGCGGCAAGCTCCTCCTCACCGGGGTCGAGCTTCTGGTGATCGACGAAGCCGATCGCATGCTCGACATGGGTTTCATTCCCGACATCGAGCGCATCTGCAAGCTGGTGCCCTTCACACGCCAGACCTTGTTCTTCACGGCGACGATGCCCTCCGAAATCAAGCGCATCACCGACCAGTTCCTGCACAATCCGGTGCAGGTGGAAGTTTCCCGCCCCGCCACGGCCGCCACGACGATCATACAGGCTCTGGTGCACACCCGTTCGGGTCCGGCTGAAAAGCGCATCACGCTGCGCCGCCTGATCCGCTCAGCCGAGAATCTTCAGAACGCCATCGTCTTCTGCAACCGTAAGTCGGAAGTCGCCATCCTGCATAAATCGTTGGTGAAGCATGGCTTCGGCGCTGTCGCCCTGCATGGCGACATGGACCAGCGCTCGCGCATGGCGGCGCTGGAAAGCTTCCGCAATGGCGAAATGCCCATCCTCGTCGCCTCGGATGTCGCCGCCCGCGGTCTCGACATTCCCGAGGTCAGCCACGTCTTCAATTTCGACGTACCCGTCCATGCCGACGATTACGTCCACCGTATCGGCCGCACCGGACGAGCCGGCCGAGCCGGATGGGCCTTCAGCCTGGTTGCTTCCACTGACGGCAAGCATGTCTCGGCGATCGAGGCGCTGACCGGCAACAAGATCCCCTTCACGAGCGACCCGCCGCCGATCGAAGGTGATGCCGAGGAAGAGATTTCGGAGCGCCCGCGTCGTGGCCGCCGTGAGCGCGGTGGCAAGAAGGACGAGGGCGAGCGCTCACAACGCGCCAAGCCGCATGACGCCAGGCCGGCGCGCGAGCCCAGACCCGAGCGCGAGCCCAGACCCGAGCGCGAGCCGCGGCCCGAGCGCGAAGTCGCGGAAACGCCCCGTGCCGCCCGCCAGGCGCCTGCGCCACAGCGCCCTCCCGAGCAGCATCGGCCGCAGCGGCGTCGGCATGATGACGATGACGGGCCGGTGGTGATCGGCCTCGGCGATCACGTGCCTTCCTTCCTGCTTAACCCGATCCGCCGCAAGAGCGGCTGAGGCTGGGAGCGCGGACGTCCCGACGACGCTCAAGAGAGTGTCGTCGGGACGTCCGCGCTCCCATCAAGCCTGCTCCAGTTCCACCAGCGTCCCGGAAAAGTCCTTGGGATGCAGGAACAGCACCGGCTTGCCGTGCGCGCCGATCTTCGGCTCGCCATCGCCAAGCACCCGCGCGCCGGCCTGTTTCAGGCGATTGCGCGCGGCGAAGATGTCGTCAACCTCGTAACAGATGTGGTGCATGCCGCCGTCCGGGTTCTTCTCCAGGAATTTCGCGATCGGCGAGTTGGAGCCAAGCGGCTCGAGTAATTCAATCTTGGTGTTGGGCAGCGTGATGAACACAACCGTCACGCCATGTTCGGGCAATGGCTGCGGCGCAGAGACATCGGCGCCCATCGTGTCGCGATAAAGCGCTGAAGCGGCAGCGAGATCGCGCACGGCGATGGCGACATGGTTGAGGCGTCCGATCATGCGCGGAGCCGGCTCTGACCTGGCGTCGCCAGCACGCCACCCGTCAGCGCCCGCGGCACTCCGGTGCTGGAGGGGAAGGTCAGCGGCAACCCCTTCAGTGAGCGCACAGCGAGATAGGCGAAGGCCTGGGCCTCCATCATGGACGCCGACCAGCCGAATTCATCCGCGGTGCGGACGGTTGCGCCGGTTTCCTCGCGCAGGAATTTCAGGATGGCGGGGTTGCGCGCGCCACCTCCGCTGACGATCCAGAGTCGGGCTTCGCGCGGCAGCCATTGCCGCGCCGCGGCGGCACTACGGGCCGTGAAGGCGGCAAGGGTCGCTGCCGCGTCGCGGGTCGAAAGAGCCGCCACCGCCTCGCGTGAGAAGGCGTTGCGGTCGAGCGATTTCGGCGGCTTTTCCTGAAAGAAGGGATGCGCCATCAGCGCGGTGAGCATCTCCTGGTTCACCTGTCCTGCCAGGGCGTGGCGGGCGTCCTGGTCCATGGTGACGCCGTTGCGCTCGAGCATGAGATCATCGATCAAGGCATTGGCCGGACCGGTGTCGAACGCGACGGGATCGTGCCCCTCGGCGATGTAGGTGATGTTGCCAACGCCACCGAGATTGAGGACGGCGACGGGGCCGGCGAGCTTGCCCGCACGCACCAGCGCCTGGTGATAGACGGGCACCAGCGGGGCGCCTTGACCACCCTCCGCGACATCGGCGGCGCGCAAGTCATAGACAACGGGAATGCCAAGACTGTCGGCCAGAGCCTGACCGTCACCGATCTGCACCGTCAGGCGCTCATGCGGGCGATGCAGCACGGTCTGCCCATGGAAGCCGACGACGTCGATATCTTCGGGCAGGAGATCATGCTCCTTCAAGAAATCGGAAATGATGTCGGCGTGCTTGCGGGTGATCAGCCGCTCGGCCGCGTCGAGCACGCCTGGGCGTTCCGTCCGCTTCTTCATCGGCAAGGCATCGGCGAGAGCCTGGCGCAGCAGAGCGCGCTCCTCGTCCGTATAGGCGAGTTCGACCGAGGCGCCCATCCGCACCACGCCCTCGCCATCGGTCTCGACCAGGGCGGCATCGATGCCGTCCATTGAAGTGCCGGACATCAATCCGAGGGCCGTCAACATCGTCTTCATGCGCAATCTGCCTCGATTTCAAGCCTGGACTGTACCAAAGCGCGTCCAAACCTGATAGACGACACGCCCCGACTTCGCCGATCGAAAGTTTCTGTCATGACTGCGTTAAAATCCGATTTCCTGCGTATCCTCACCGAGCGTGGCTACATCCATCAGGTTTCGGATCTGGAAGGCCTCGACGATGCAGCCTCCAAGGGCCAGCTCACGGCCTATGTCGGTTATGACTGTACGGCGCCTTCCCTGCATATCGGCTCGCTCATCTCGATTATGATGCTGCACTGGTTTCAGGAGACCGGCCATCGGCCGATCACGCTGATGGGTGGAGGCACCACGCGCGTGGGTGATCCCTCGGGCAAGGACGAGACGCGGCGCATCCTTACCGTCGAGCAGATCGACGAGAACAAGCTGAGCATCCAGAAGGTGTTCTCCAAGCTGATCGATTACCAGGGGGACAGGGCCCTGATGATCGACAATGCCGAATGGCTGACCAAGCTCAACTATATCGACATGCTGCGCGACATCGGCCGGCATTTCTCGGTCAACCGCATGCTGTCCTTCGATTCGGTGAAACTCAGGCTCGATCGCGACCAGGAGCTTTCCTTCATCGAATTCAATTACATGATCCTGCAGGCCTATGATTTCGTTGAACTTTCTCGGCGTCACGGCTGCGTCCTGCAGATGGGCGGCTCGGACCAGTGGGGCAACATCATCAACGGCATCGATCTCGGGCGGCGCATGGGCACGCCACAGCTCTACGCCCTTACCTGCCCGCTGCTGACCACCTCCTCCGGCGCCAAGATGGGCAAGACCGCCTCCGGCGCCGTCTGGCTCAACGAGGACATGCTGTCGGCCTATGACTACTGGCAGTACTGGCGCAACACCGAGGACGCCGATGTCGAGCGCTTCCTGAAGCTGTTCACCACGCTGCCGCTCGATGAGATCGCCAGGCTTGCCGCGCTGGGCGGGGCCGAGATCAACGAGGCCAAGAAGCGCCTGGCCACCGAGACGACCGCCCTGCTCCATGGCCGCGACAAGGCCCTGGCGGCGGAGGAAACCGCGCGCAAGACTTTCGAGGAAGGCACGCTGGCGACCGACCTGCCGAGCTTCGAGCTCCCGGGACTCAGCGCGGGCGTCGGCGTGCTCAATGCCTTTGTGCTGGCCGGGCTGGTGCCCTCCACCAGCGAGGCGCGCCGGCAGGTCGCGAGTGGTGGCTTGAGGGTCAACGATGTCATCGTCACAGACCCAAAGGCCGTGCTCGGCTTGGGCGATGTGACGGCCGATGGCGTGATCAAGCTCTCGCTCGGCAAGAAACGTCACGTCCTGGCGAGGCCGATCTAGAGCGTTTTGTGTTTTGACGGAATCGGCAAAACGCAAAGACGCGTCTGAAAATAGAGAGTAAGAGCAAAGCAGCGTTACCACCTAGACGCGCTTTGCTCTAAGGGGTCGCCAAAAAGCAAGTGAATCGGAAAGCCGGTGTTCAGAGAACAGGAGAGGTGCGGCGCTTGAAGCCCTTGTTCCTGAGCGATCCCTTGGTTGCCTGGTCAAAACACCGGTCAGCGGCCGGATCAATTTGACAACACCCTGCCCGGCATCCTCCTCCGCCGATGACCCAGGCGTTGGATTGCGTTGGACAAAGAGGAAACAAAATTGGACTTTCGTCCATTCCCATGCTTTCCTCTTTCCCGGAACGAAGCGTCAGCAGCCGGCGAAGGAACAACCCGGCTCCGAACCTTCCATCCACCCGATGCCTATCCAGGCGATAGGTGCGCGGCGGTCCTGCTTCCTTCGAAGCCGGCCTCCAGGGTGACGAGCGGGACAGACGGGATCGGCACCCCATGGAAGTGCCCTGCGATCCCTGGACGGAGCGTGAAGGGCTTGAGCCCGGCAACGCCTTCGTCCCTCCTCCCGCCGATGCGGTGAAGACGGCTGATGCCACCGTCCGGCCAGGACGGACGTCGCTCAGCCCCTGTGCCGAGCCGGCTGGCTCGGGTTCGGATGGTCCGTGCCATCCGCTCCAGGCTCGCCTCCGCCTTCAGAAGGCGGAAAAACGGGTGGCCTTGCATGCTTTGTCAGCGTGCCGGGCCGCCGGAACGGGGCGATGGCGGCTCACATCGACAGTGCGGCCTGCATCTTCCATGATCCTGCTTTCACGGCTGCCCCGCAGCCGCCATCGCCCGGTCTCCTCATCAACCCAGCCGGAAACGGCGTGGGAACGAGAGCGCTTGCGAATTGCGGTGCGAAAGCAGCGGGCGCGAGAGCCCATCCGTCATTGGTTAGCGGCGCCACCTTCCCCGCCTTGCGGAGAAGGCTTCCCCGCCGCCTGCTCTTGCGCAAACTGCCAGGCCCTGGCCTGCCGGCGGTAATAAACGACGCCGAAAGGGATGGTTGCCAGATAGATCAGCGTGATCGCCGTCAACGTCTCCCAGGGATTGAAGGCCAACAGGAGCACGACCACGACTGCAACCACGAAAATCGGCAGCACCCACTCCCGCGGTATGCGGGTGCCGAGTTTCTTGCCCGAGAAGGTCGGGATGGTCGAGATCATCAGGAAGGCGATGAGCAGCACATAAGCGAGCTCGAACATCGCGTGGCTGGGCTCATGCGTCAGCCCCAGGAAGCTGAGATAGATCGGCAGCAGCACCGTACAGGCGCCCGCAGGAGCCGGCATGCCCGTGAAGAAATTGGCCTGGAAGGGCGGCCGATTCGGTTCTGCACTGGTGACGTTGAAACGCGCCAGACGCAGCACCATGCAGATGGCAAACACCAGCGAGCCGATCCAGCCGAGCGACCTCAAGTCGTGCAGGCCCCAGAAATAGAGCACGATGCCGGGCACCACGCCGAAGTTGACGAAATCGGCCAGCGAATCGAGTTCTGCCCCGAATTTCGAGGTGCCCTTGAGATAACGCGCCACGCGCCCATCGATGCCGTCGAGCAAGGCCGCGACTACGATACAGCCGATCGCAAGATCGAGCTTGTTCTCGATGGCAAGGCGTATGGCGCTCATGCCCGCGCAGAGCGCGAGCAGCGTAATGACGTTGGGGATGAGCACACGGAAGGGAATGGCGCGCCGCCCCCACCCCCTTCTCGGATCCGGGCTCTGTGGCTGGAATGGCGGAAACAGCGGATCCATGGGGTTTGGCCGATCAGCCGATGCGGTGGGTGAGATGCGGCATGGCGGCGGCAGCATCGGCAATGATCGTCTCGCCGGCCACCATTTTCTGGCCGATACCCACCTGCGGGCGCACGCCCTCGGGCAGGTACACGTCGACGCGCGACCCGAAGCGGATCATGCCGAGGCGCTGGCCGACCGCGACATGCTCGTTCTCGCCGGTCCAGCAGACAATGCGGCGGGCCACCAGGCCCGCAATCTGCACCACGCCATAGCGCACCGAACCGGTATCGATGATGAAGCCGTTGCGTTCATTGTCCTCGCTCGCCTTGTCGAGGTCGGCATTGAGGAACTTGCCCGGCTTGTAGGCGATCCGTGTGATGGTGCCGGTCACCGGGCTGCGGTTCACATGGCAGTCGAACACGTTCATGAAGACCGAGACGCGCAGCAGCGACTGGTTGGCGAGGCCGAGTTCCGGAGGCGGCAGCACGTGGGCGATCTGGCTCACCACACCATCGGCCGGCGAGACCACCAGCCCGTCCCGCACCGGCGTGACGCGCGGAGGATCGCGGAAGAAATAGGCTACCCAGGCCGTAATGATCAGCAGCGGCCAGAACAGCACCTGGACCCAGATCAGCGCGATCAGGGTGAGCACGCCGGCTACGGCCAGGAAGGGGTAGCCTTCACGGTTGATGGGGACCAGGACTTTCCGAATGGAAGAGGCAATCGACATCGATGGGTTCCAATTTGGCTGCTTGGGTACCCCAAACTTCCACCAAAGACCAGAGCATGACGTAAACCCTAAAGGGCCTGCTCCCAGCTTGTGCAATCTGAAATGGCTGCTAGAGTTCTAGGCAGAAGCGCGTGAAAAACGAAACGTGAGGTGGCTGGATGCCTGAGGGAAGCACGCAAGCGGCAGAGGATCAAACGCCGGTTGTCCAGCTCGATAATATTCACAAGAGCTTCGGCCTGCTGGAAGTCCTCAAGGGCGTCTCCCTAACGGCACATCAAGGCGACGTCATCGCGCTGATTGGCGCGTCCGGCTCCGGCAAGAGCACGTTGCTGCGCTGCACGAACCTCCTGGAAGTTCCCAACTCAGGCCGCATCCTCATCGGCAATGAGGAGATCCGGCTCAAGCTCACCAGTACCGGCGCCATGGCCGTGGCCGATCAGAAGCAGCTCCAGCGCATCAGGAGTCGTCTTGGCATGGTGTTCCAGAGCTTCAACCTCTGGGCCCACCGAACCGTCCTGGAGAATGTCATCGAGGCGCCCGTGCATGTGCTCGGCGAGAACAAGGCCGAGGCCATCGAGCACGGCGAACAACTCCTGAAGAAGGTTGGATTATACGCCAAGAAGGACACCTACCCCGCCTTTCTCTCAGGCGGGCAGCAGCAGCGGGCCGCCATTGCCCGCGCTCTGGCGATCCGCCCGAAAGTCATGCTGTTCGACGAGCCGACTTCGGCGCTCGACCCCGAATTGGTGGGCGAGGTGCTGCGCGTGATCCGCGATCTTGCCGCCGAGGGCCGCACCATGATCGTGGTCACGCATGAAATGGCCTTTGCCCGCGATGTCGCGAACCATGTGATGTATCTCTACAACGGTAATGTCGAGGAGGAGGGCCCGCCCTCAAAGGTGTTCGGCAATCCCAATAGCGAACGTTGCCGTCAGTTCGTCTCTCCGAGGCAACATTAGCCGAAGTTATTCGTTCCGGGGCAGGAGGGCGTCAGAACACTCGCGGACTCAAGACTTGCAAAATCAAACCACCATAAAAACAAAAGACGACCGTTCCATCCAGCAGGGAAATAAGATGAAAAATCTCAACATGAAAATGCTTGCGGCCACCGCGATCTTCATCAGCGCGGCCTTCGCCTCGGCCCAGGCCAACCCGATCAAGGTGAGCGTCGCTGCCGAACCCTATCCGCCCTTCGCCTCGCTCGATGCTTCAGGCAAGTGGGTCGGCTTCGAGGTCGATCTCGCCAACCTGGTCTGCAAGGCGGCCAAGCTCGATTGTGAAATCGTCGCCACCGCTTGGGACGGCATCATCCCGGCGCTGACCTCCAAGAAGATCGACGTGATCTGGGCCTCGATGACCATCACGCCCGAGCGCTCGCAGCAGGTCGCCTTCACCATCCCCTACTACAACACGCCGGCCGAGTTCATCGGCAGCAAGGACGACAAGTTCGACTTCACCGCTGAAGGCCTGAAGGGCAAGACCATCGGCGTGCAGACTAGCACCATCCACGCCCAATATGTGCAGAAGGCCTATCCCGACGCCGACATCAAGACCTACGGCACGCAGGACGCCGCCAATGCCGACCTCGCCGCTGGCCGCCTCGACCTTGTGCTGGCCGATGCCGCGGCCCTCGACGATTTCCTGAACGGCAAGGACGGGACTTGCTGCGACGTCAAGACCTTCCCCAAGGATCCGATCTTCGAAGGCGGCGTCGGCGGCGGCTTGCGCAAGGAAGATACCGACCTGAAGGCCAAGTTCGACGAGGGCATCAAGGCCGTCTACGCCAGCGGCGATTTCGCCACGCTCGAGAAGAAGTACTTCAAATACGAAGTCGGCACCCCGCCGAAGTGAGCCGGACCGGGCGCTTGTCTGCCTGAGATTTCGGTTTCCGTGCCAACCGGCCTGACGCGTCAGGCCGGTCCCTTTCTTCATGGCGGAATCGGACGTGGAAGCATTTTGGCAACAAATCGTGGCGGGCTGGGGCGTCGCCTTTCTGCAGGGGCTTATGGTCACCGTCGAACTGTCGATCGGCGGTTACATCGCGGGCCTGCTGATCGGCGGCCTCGTGGCCTGGGCAAAACTGCGTGGACCGCGCTGGGCCGTGGCACTGGCCAATGGCTACTCAACCATCTGCCGCGCCGTACCGGAAGTCCTGATGATCCTGATCCTTTATTATGCAGGCCAACAGGCGCTCAATGAACTGCTGGCAGGACTAGGATTCGGTGCGGTGGGCATCGACGGCTTCTATGCCGCCCTCGTGGTGCTTGGCATCGTGCAGGGCGCCTATGCTTCGGAGATCTTGCGCGGCGCGGTGCTGGCCTTGCCCAAGGGGCAGATCGAGGCGGCCAAGGCCTATGGCATGCATGGCTTCGGACTGTTCCGGCGGGTTATCCTGCCGTTGATGATCCCCTTTGCCTTTGCCGGCCTCACCAATCTGTGGATGTCGATCCTCAAGGATTCGGCGCTGATCTTCGTGGTCGGCTACAAGGAGTTGATCTCCACCGCCATGGCGGCGGCGGGTTCCACACGCATGTATTTCTCGTTCCTGCTGTTTTGCGGCATGATCTTCTATGCGCTCACGCAGTTCTCCAACATCTTCATCAAGATGATCGACCATCACATCCGGCGTTGGATGCCGAGGCTGGGGTGAGGCATAGTCATGGATCTTGCAACTTGGTTCGTCGGCAACTTCGCCTGGATCGGTAAATTCTGGGTGGCTATCCTCAGCGGCTTCTTCACGACGCTGAAGCTCCTGTTCTTCTCGCTGTTGTTCGGCTACCCGCTGGCAATCCTCGTCGGCTTTGGACGCGTCTCCAAGAACCCGGCCCTCTATGGCCTGGCGACGGGCTTCGTGTCGGTCATTCGCGGCACGCCGCTGCTGGTGCAGCTCTTCATCTATTATTACGGCCTCGGCTCGCTATTTCCCGCCATTCCCGGCATCCGCCAGAGCTTCATCTGGCCGGTCCTCAAGGATGGCTACTACTACGTCATCTTCGCCCTGGTGATCAGCGTCGGCGGCTATGTCGGCGAGATCGTGCGCGGTGCCTTGCTCTCGGTACCGCGTGGCGAACTGGAGGCGGGGCGTGCCTATGGCTTCCATGGCATGTCGCTAATCCGCCGCATCTGGCTCCCGCGTGCCATGCAGGCGATGATGCCGACCTTCGCCGGAGAGACCGTGCTGTGCCTGAAATCCACGGCGCTTGCCTATCTCGTCAGCGTGCAGGACCTGCTCGGCCAGATCAATATCATCCGCTCAAGGGAGGCCATCACCTACACGCCGCTCCTGGTGGTGGCGGTGGGCTACCTCCTTACCACACTGGTGATCGAGGCCGTATTCCGCCGCTTCGAGGCGAATTTTGCGAAAACGACGCGGCCCGCTTAATGCCGGGAACTCGGACGTCCTCGTCCGCTCTCCCAGGTTAGCTGTGCCAGCGCAGCGACATGCAGGAGAGGCCTGCGTCGATCTTTGCGATCTCGCCCGTAGGCAGGCGCACGACACTGTAGCCTTCCGCCTCCAGCATTGACGCCGTGCGAGGATAATCGGCGCCCACGAAGACGCGCTCGTTCACGCGCAACGCGTTGGCCCCGGCCTCCTCGCCTTCCGGCACCAGCAACACGCGCAGGCCGTCGAACACGCCTGAGGCCGCCAGCCGGGCGGTCGCGAGCATGGTGGACGCATCGAGCAGCGAGCAGTCCGACTTGAAGTGCAGCACGCCCGGCGGCGTGCTGACGATGACGCCCTTGCGGCCGAGTTCGGCCAGCAGTGCGATCAGGGACTCTGCTCCCTCCCGCGTGGTGCGATCGGACAGGCCGATCATGACCTTGTCAGGCGTCACCAGCACGTCGCCGCCATCGGCGAAGCCCGGCGCTGGCAGGGACAGGACATTGTCGAAGCGCCGGCGCAGCACCTGTTCGATCGCGGCTGTCTCTCCGAATCGGCTTTCCGCGCCCGGACGCAGCAGGATGGCGCCTTCAGGAAACACCAGCGCGGGATCCTCGACGAACAGCGAATCCGGAAACTCCTCCAGCGCCGGCAGCACCTCGACTTCGACACCGGCAGCCTGCAGCGCCTCGACATAGAGCCGATGCTCGGTACCGACACCCTCATGCGTCGGCGCGCCGCGATCCTCGGCCCGCAGCCCCTCTGTCACGCTCACGGGCGGCAGGCGAACGATGGCGTTGTCGAAGCTGTAGACGGGAAAGCTCATGGTCGTCCCCCAGTGCGAAAGCGTCTTCTGGCCCGGCGGTTGCGCGAGGCAATTGAAGGGTTTGTCTTTTTTCAGGCGGGAACTGCATCCCCACGTGCTGGTCAAGCGCGGCGGTTCCGAGAATGGCAGTCGAAGACTGCCACTCCATTTCCCCCTGGCCGGCTCAGGCCTCCGGCGGCTTGTACTGGATCAGATAGGTCCAGGCGCCGTAAGCGGCGACGAGCGCGAACATGATCCCCCAGAACTGGTTGCCGTTGATGAGCTCTACCACGGCCCAGACGCCCGGCAGGATACAGAGCGCCAGGCGCACCCAGAGTGGCTGCATCCATTTCGGCGTGGGGGGTGGCGGTGACATTCAGGCCTCCGCCACTGCGGCTGCGATGGCGTCGAGCGCCGCCTGCGCCTTGGCGCCATCCGGGCCACCGGCCTGCGCCATATCGGGACGCCCGCCGCCGCCCTTGCCGCCGAGGGCTTCGGAGCCCCTGCGCACCAGATCGACGGCATTGAAGCTGCCGGTCAGGTCCGAGGTCACGCCGACCACGAGGCCGGCGCGTCCGTCCTCGGAGGTGGCGACGATGGCGACGACGCCGGAACCGATCTGCTTCTTGCCCTCGTCAGCCAGGGCTTTGAGGTCCTTGAGCTCGATACCGGACACGGCCTTGGCAAGCAGGCGCGTCTTGCCGGCGGTGCGGATCTCGCTTTCTCCGCCCCCTCCGCCCATGGCGAGCTTCTTGCGGGCCTCGGCGAGATCGCGCTCCAGCTTGCGATGCTCCTCCATCAGGGCGGTGAGACGGTCGCCCGCCTCGTGCACGGGCGTGCGCAGCACGTCGGAGAGGCCCTGCAGCAGGCGGCTCTCATTGACGAGATGCTTGCGGGCGCCCTCGGCCGTCATGGCCTCGATACGGCGTACGCCGGCTGCCACCGCACTGTTCGAGACGATGCGGATCAGGCCGATATCGCCGGTACGCCGCACATGCGTGCCGCCGCACAGTTCCACCGACCACGCCTTGTTGGAGCCCGGCAGGCCCTCGCCCATCGCGACGACACGAACTTCGTCGCCATATTTCTCGCCGAACAGCGCACGCGCGCCCGAGGCAATGGCATCGTCCACACTCATCAGGCGAGTCGTCACTTCGCTGTTCTGCAGCACGATCTCGTTGGCAAGGTCCTCGATCTCGCGCAGTTCCTCATCCGTGATGAGCTTGGGGTGCGAGAAGTCGAAGCGAAGTCGGTCTGGCGCCACCAGCGAACCCTTCTGCGCCACGTGATCGCCCAGCGTGAGGCGCAGTGCCTCGTGCAGCAGATGGGTGGCCGAATGGTTTGCGCGGATGGCGGAGCGGCGCTTGTGGTCGACAGCCAGTTCCAGCGCATCGCCAACCTTCAGCGTGCCCTCCTCCACCGTGATGGCGTGGACAAAGAGATCGCCAAGCTTCTTCTGCGTATCGGTAACCTGTACCTTCAGGCCCGTTGCATGGACCAGGCCGGCATCGCCCTGCTGGCCGCCGGATTCGCCATAGAACGGCGTCTGGTTGAGGATGAGGAAACCGCTCTCGCCTTTATTGAGGGCCTCAACCTGCCTGCCGTCCTTGACGAGAGCGAGTGCCACGCCCTCCGCCGTCTCGGTCTCATAGCCGAGGAATTCGGAGGCACCCACTTGCTCCTTGAGGCCGAACCACACGGCTTCGGTAGCCGCGTCGCCGGAGCCGGCCCAGGCCGCGCGGGCCTTGGCCTTCTGCTGCCGCATGGCGGCGTCATAGCTGTCGAGATCGACCGAGGTGTTGCGGGCCCGCAGAGCGTCCTGCGTCAGGTCCAGCGGAAAGCCATAGGTGTCATAAAGCGTGAAGGCGACGTCGCCGGAGAAGACCTGGCCGTCGCCGAGCTTCTTCGCCTCGCCGTCGAGCAAAGCGAGGCCGCGCTCCAGCGTGCGGCGGAAGCTGGTCTCCTCGAGGCGCAGCGTCTCGCTGATCAGATCTTCGGCGCGAACGAGTTCGGGATAGGCCGCGCCCATCTCGCGCACCAGTGCGGGCACCAGCCTCCACATGGTCGGATCCTTGGCGCCGAGCAGCGAGATATGGCGCATGGCGCGGCGCATGATGCGGCGCAGCACGTAGCCGCGCCCCTCGTTCGAGGGCAGCACGCCGTCTGCAACCAGGAAGGAAGAGGCGCGCAGATGGTCGGCGATGACACGATGACTGGCGAGCGTGTCGCCCTCGGCCGCCACGCCGATCGCCTCGACCGAGGCGCGGATCAGCGCCTGGAAGAGATCAATGTCGTAATTGTTGTGCTTGTGCTGCAGAACGGCGGCGATGCGCTCCAGACCCATGCCGGTGTCGATCGAGGGGCGCGGCAGATCCACGCGTTCCCCGCCCGGCAGATCCTCGAACTGCATGAAGACGAGGTTCCAGATCTCGATGAAGCGATCGCCGTCGGCATCCGGCGAGCCGGGCGGACCGCCCCAGATATGATCGCCATGGTCATAGAAGATCTCCGAGCACGGGCCGCTCGGGCCGGTATCGCCCATGCGCCAGTAATTGTCGGAGGTCGCGATGCGCACGATCTTGTCGTCGGAAAGGCCGGCGATCTTCTTCCACAGCGCGTAGGCATCGTCATCCTCGGAGAAGACGGTGACCATCAGCTTGGAGGCCGGCAGGCCGAAATCCCTGGTGATCAGGTTCCAGGCAAGCTCGATCGCGCGTTCCTTGAAATAGTCGCCGAAGGAAAAGTTCCCCAGCATCTCGAAGAAGGTGTGGTGGCGCGCGGTATAGCCGACATTGTCGAGATCGTTGTGCTTGCCGCCGGCGCGCACGCATTTCTGCGAGGTCGCGGCCCGCGAATAGGGGCGCTTCTCGATACCGGTGAAGACGTTCTTGAACTGCACCATACCGGCATTGGTGAACATCAGCGTCGGGTCGTTGCGCGGCACCAGCGGTGAGGATGCCACGGCCTCGTGGCCGTTCCGCACGAAATAATCGAGAAAGGTGGATCGGATCTCGTTGACGCCGCTCATTGCCCGGTATGCCTGTTCCGGCTGGCCATCCCCTTCGGGCAGGACCAGCATCATCATGGTGGAGGGGCGTTGTAGCGGGGCCTTCCCGGCCTGTCGAGGGTTGCGACAGGCCTGAAGGAAGGGAGAAGGCAGCTTTTCGCAAGAATACCGATCCTGGGCGTAGCGAGGTGTCCGAGCAGAATGACACGCCGCCTATCCGTCATTCCGGCGCTCCCAAAGGCAGAGCCCGGAATCCATGAACACAGTCCTGCGACGCCCATGTTCATGGATCCCGTCTCTTCGGCCGGGATGACGGTGCGCCGAGATTTAAGAGGAAAGGCCTCCAGCCTCCCGCACGGCCCTTGCAATGCGCGGATTTGTCCTACCAATTTGCTTGCATTCCAGCGCGCGACATCCTCCATTACGCTCCTTTCAGAACCACAGACCACAGGGACGGAAACGGGATCATTGCCATGACGGACGGGAAAGAGACAGTCGGCTTCATCGGGCTTGGCTTCATGGGCCACGGCATGGCCAAGAACATCGTCGAGAAGGGCTATCCCCTCACCATCATTGGCCACCGCAACCGGGCGCCGATCGAGGATCTGGTGGCGCGCGGAGCCAAGGAGGTGGCGACGCCCCGCGAGGTCGGCGCCAATTCCACCATCGTCTTCCTATGTGTCACGGGTTCCAGGGAGGTGGAGGCGCTGGTGCGCGGGCCAGATGGGCTGAAGGCCGGCCTCAAGCCGGGCTCCGTGGTGGTGGACTGCTCGACCTCGGACCCCACCTCCTCCCTCGCTATCGCAGCCGAACTCGCGGAGGCCGGCGTCGAATTCGCGGACGCCCCGCTCGGCCGCACGCCGAAGGAGGCCTGGGAGGGCACGCTCGATACCATGGTAGGCGCCGGTGATGCCCTGTTCGAACGCCTGAAGCCGGTGCTCTCGACCTGGGCCGGCCGCGTCATCCATATGGGCGGCACCGGCGATGGGCACCGCATGAAGCTCCTCAACAATTTCGTTTCCCTGGGCTATGCGGCGCTCTATGCCGAGGCCATCGCCCTGGCCGACAAGGTCGGCATTTCGCCCAAGCGCTTCGATGCGGTGATCCGGGGCGGGCGAATGGATTGCGGCTTCTACCAGACCTTCACGCGCTGGGTGCTGGAAGGCGACCGCGACGCCCACAAATTCACCATCGCCAACGCCTTCAAGGATCTGCGCTACCTGGAATCGATGGCTGATGCCGCCGGCGTGATCAATCCGATCGGCAATGCGGTGAAGAACTCCTTCGGTGTCGCGATGGCGGCCGGTGGCGAGCGCTCCTATGTTCCGATGCTGACCGACTTCATCGGCAACCTCAACGGCGTGAACCTCAAGCCGGCCAACCAGCCCTGAGAGCTCAGCCTTATAATCGGGAAGCTGACCGAAGACAGCGCTGACCTTTTCATGCCCGGGCTGTGAGAGCGCCTAAAAATGCAAAAAGAAGGGCGGGTTCAGCACCCGCCCATGTCAACGCAGTACAGGGGTCAACGCAGTACAGGGGTTACGCCATGGAGGGTCAAGGGGCCTACTCGTCTTCCGCCTCGGACGGGTCGATATTGTCGAGGATGCGCTCGGCAATCAGACCGGCATTCTGACGGATCGCCTGCTCGATCTTGTTGGCGATATCGGTATTTTCCTTGAGGAACTGCTTGGCGTTCTCACGCCCTTGCCCGAGGCGCTGGCTCTCATAGCTGAACCAGGCGCCGGACTTCTCGACCACGCCCGCCTTGACGCCGAGATCGACCAGTTCGCCCACCTTCGACACGCCTTCGCCATACATGATGTCGAATTCGATCTGCTTGAAGGGCGGCGCCACCTTGTTCTTGACCACCTTGACGCGGGTCTGGTTGCCGACGACCTCCTCGCGGTCCTTGATGGCGCCGACGCGGCGGATATCGAGGCGCACGGAAGCATAGAACTTCAGGGCGTTGCCGCCCGTCGTCGTCTCGGGGCTGCCATACATCACGCCGATCTTCATGCGGATCTGGTTGATAAAGATCACCATGGAATTGGAACGGCCGATCGAAGCGGTGAGCTTGCGCAGCGCCTGGCTCATAAGGCGAGCCTGCAGGCCGGGCTGGACGTCGCCCATCTCGCCTTCGATTTCGGCCTTCGGCGTCAGGGCGGCGACGGAATCGATGACGATGACGTCGATGGCGCCAGAGCGCACCAGGGTGTCGCAGATCTCCAGCGCCTGTTCGCCCGTATCGGGCTGGGAGATCAGGAGATCGTCGAGATTGACGCCGAGCTTGCGGGCATAGATCGGATCGAGCGCATGTTCGGCATCGATGAAGGCGCAGACACCGCCCTTCTTCTGTGCTTCGGCAACGCTGTGCAGCGCCAGAGTGGTCTTGCCCGAGGATTCAGGCCCGTAAATTTCGATGACACGACCTTTGGGCAAGCCGCCGACGCCGAGCGCAATATCGAGCCCCAGCGAGCCGGTGGGGATCGCCTCCACCTCCATCGACTTGGTGCCCTTGCCGAGGCGCATGATCGAACCTTTCCCAAAGGAACGTTCGATCTGTGATAGGGCGGCGTCGAGCGCCTTCGTCTTGTCCATGGAAGTTCCTTCGACCAAGCGCAGCTGTGTCTGACTCATATGCCCGTTCCCTATCAAGCATGAATGGATTCGTCATCCAATGGATGCGTTTCCTAAGCGTTGGCCTTCGCTGCCTTGCCGGCGACTCCGTGCCCATGGGGTTATGTACGCATTTTGTTCCGGTTCACGCAAGTTCTATTTTTGTTCTCAGCGCGCAAAGTGAATCCTGCGTAAAGCCATTCTGAGTTTACACGTGCATACTTGTTGGCTGAGGCGGGATAGGTGGGGCAGCCTCAGGCTGCCGCTTTTGGAACCTTCACGTTCGGTGGTTGGGTGATGAATGGGGCAGATTGCCAGGGCCGCGGCCCAGACAGGGGAAAGAAATAGCCTTCCTCAATCACGCCAAGCTCGGAGCAGGCGAACAGTACAAGGCCTCGCCGCTTCAGGGGCTCCAAATGAAAACGCCGCGTCGGAAGACGCGGCGTTGATTCGCTTGGAGAAAGCCGGAACGGTCAGAAGGTCCGGCGCAGACGTACACCGGCGCCGACGCTGTCAGCCGTGTCGCGTGGATTTGCCGTTACCGTCGTACCGCCGCCATTCGGATCCTTGTTCTGGTACCAGACTTCGGCACCAGCGATGAAGCCCTTCACCACGGTGTAATTCAGCTGGCCACCGACGACATAATAATGGAAATCGGCAGTCGCGCTGGTAGCAATGTTCGGCGCATCGTAGCGGAGATAACCGCCGAACAGCACAGCCTGGAGCTGGTCGGTGAACTTGAGGCCAGCTTCGGCCTGGATGGCCCAACCCTTGGCCCGGTCAAGATCAAACGGTGCCACGGTGGAAGCATATGCATCCGTGCCGCCGAAGCTCAGCAGGCTGCTGCCACTTGGTTGGGAACCACCCACACCAAGATACTTGACGGCACCTTCCGAATAGCTGCCTTCGGCCGCGATATAGGCACCAGAGAGGATTGGGAAGTTGATGTTGCCTGCAGCACCAACCGAATAGCCCCAATCGGTGCCATAGGCCGCGAGCGCCGAGCGATTCTGATGCAGGGCGCCCATCACCTGGACGCGGCCCCAGCCCGTCTTGTTGTCGTCATAGCCGATCACGCCGACGATATCCGGAACCTGGGCACCGCCTTCTGTATTGATGGCGACGCCATTCAACGTACCGCTGTTGCCGAAGGTGGTGCCGGCGCGGTGATCGCGGTTGTCTTCGATGGACAGCGTGGCGAACGCCTTATCAAACTGGGCCGTGTAGCTGATCAAGTTCCGGCGGCCCTGCTCGCCGAAATAGGGTGCGAAAAACTCGGCCTGATATTTTGGATCGTAGAATGCGTAAGGCGACCAGGCGAAACCAGCCGTCAAACCGCCGAACTGCAGATAGGCCTGGCGGACGGTGAAAGTATCATGGACACCTGTACCGAACGGGGGCGCCGTGCCAGCGTTCGACTCTGCCTGCAATTCGAAGAAGGAGCGCAGGAGACCGTAGTCCGTCTGGGTACGCGCATCGAAGCGAATACGGGCATTCGTGCGGAACTGGGTCTGGTTGATATTCCGCTTGTTGGAAGCAGGATCCGGGTTCGACTGGTACCAATAGTCCGCGCGGATCTGGCCGCTGATCTGAAGGCAGGTGTCGCTTCCCGGAATATAGAAGAAGCCCGGGCCGAAGGCCGAGCAGACCTTCACATATTCTACGGCCTCCCCCTTCGTCATCGGAAGGTCGGCAGCAGCAGCCGCCCCAACAGTGAGCAAGCCGGCGCAGGCGCCGAGAATAATGGAACGTATGGTCATCGATAAACCCCGAATTATTTTATTTGACATCTCAACATAGGTCTTTACTCGTTGAGATATTCGCGTTTAAGTTGTAGAGTATGTCTCGCATCACTTAAACAAGGCTGCTTTTTGCATTGCAGCGAAAGAATCCTGCGCCTTTACCTCAAATTACACAATGTTAAGGTGTGTCACGTTTTAGACACAAAATTCGTTTGTTCATGACTGTGGCGAATGTGCACCACTGCGCCACGACTGCGTGCAGGCAAAAGAAAACCCCTCCCGGGGTCACGGAAGGGGTCGAATTTGCGTCCGAATGAGCGTTTTCAGCCCAGATTGAGCTCCTTGAAGAAGTCGTTGCCTTTGTCGTCGATCACGATGAAGGCGGGGAAATCCTCAACCTCGATCCGCCAGACGGCCTCCATGCCGAGTTCGGGATATTCGAGCACCTCTACTTTCTTGATGCAGTCCTGCGCAAGGCGGGCGGCCGGGCCGCCGATCGAGCCGAGGTAGAAGCCGCCATGCTTGGCGCAGGCTTCGCGCACCTGGGCCGAGCGATTGCCCTTGGCGAGCATCACCATCGACCCGCCGGCTGCCTGGAACTGATCGACATAGGAGTCCATGCGCCCCGCCGTGGTCGGGCCGAAGGATCCGGAGGCGTAGCCGGCCGGCGTCTTGGCCGGGCCGGCATAATAGACGGGGTGGTTCCTGATGTAGTCGGGCAGGCCGCCGCCGGTTTCCAGGCGCTCGCGCAGCTTGGCATGGGCGAGGTCCCGAGCCACGATGATCGGCCCCGAGAGGGACACCCGCGTCTTCACCGGATATTGCGACAGCGTCTCCAGGATCTTCGACATCGACTGGTTCAGGTCGATCTTGACTACGGGGCCACCGAGCCTGCTCTCGTCGATCTCGGGCAGGAAGCGCGCAGGATTATGCTCGAGTTCTTCGAGGAAGATGCCCTCGCGCGTGATTTTGCCCATGGCCTGGCGGTCCGCCGAGCAGGAAACGCCGAGACCGATGGGAAGGCTGGCGCCGTGGCGCGGCAGGCGGATGACACGCACGTCATGGCAGAAATACTTGCCGCCGAACTGCGCACCGACACCGAGCGACTGGGTGAGCGCATGCACTTCCTGCTCGAGTTCGAGGTCGCGGAAGGCATGGCCAAGCTCGGAACCCTGCGTCGGCAGCGTATCGAGATAATGCGCCGAGGCGAGCTTGACGGCCTTCAGCGTCAGCTCTGCCGAGGTTCCGCCGATCACCACCGCCAGGTGATAGGGCGGGCACGCGGCCGTGCCGAGGGTGAGGATCTTCTCCTTGAGAAAAGCGATCAGCCGGTCCTTCGACAGGATCGACGGCGTCGCCTGATAGAGGAAGGTCTTGTTGGCCGAGCCGCCGCCCTTGGCGATGAAGAGGAACTTGTAGGCTTCCTCCCCTTCCGCCGCGATGTCGATCTGGGCCGGCAGGTTGGTCTTGGTGTTCTTCTCCTCGAACATGGAGAGCGGGGCGAGCTGCGAATACCGCAGGTTCTTCTTCTCATAGGCGTCGCGGATGCCTTGCGCGATGGCGCCCTCGTCCTCGCCGTCGGTCCAGACCTTGCGGCCCTTCTTGGCCATCACGATGGCCGTGCCCGTGTCCTGGCACATCGGCAGCACGCCGCCGGCTGCGATATTGGCGTTCTTCAGGAGGTCATAGGCGACGAAGCGGTCATTGTCGGTCGCCTCGGGATCTTCGAGAATGTTGCGCAGCTGCTGCAGGTGGGCGGGCCGCAGGAGATGGTTGATGTCGGCGAAGGCCTGCTCGGCCAGGAGGCGCATCGCCTCGCCTTCGACCTGCAGCACTTCCTTGTCGCCGATCTTCTCCACACGCACGCCCTGGTCCGTCAGCTTCCGGTAAGGCGTCTCGTCCGCTCCCAACGGAAACAGGGGCACATGGGGATAGGAGGGGTTGGAGACGGAATCGGCAGGCATTGGAGAAAGGCTCCGGCTGGATTGCGAGATCAGGGCAATTCCAAACTGCCCATCATGGGCCTTGATGTAGACCTTATCGCTGCCGCTGCCTATGGCTTCCTGAGCGCACTCCCCGCGACAATGTCCCGAACACACCAGCCGACGTCGCTTCGTCTCTAGTGCGTGCAGCGACTCGATGTAGTCTTGAAATATTCGAGGTGCCGGTCCTGCTTTGGGAGGAGGATCGGATAATTGGGAAGCCGGCGGAAACCCCGGCGCTGCCCCCGCAACGGTAGAGGAGTTGGTCGAGGCAATCAGCCACTGGATCGGCAACGATCTGGGAAGGCGCCAAGACCAGGCCCCAAAGGCCACTCCTGAGCCCGGAAACCAGCCGCGAATGAAACCGATGGATCGCGGCGGGCGTTCCGGAAGGAGGATAGGGATTCGGGTGCCGCCGGCACGAGCAATTCCATCCGCTTCCAGTCCCACCACTCTCCGTCAAACGCACAGATGGTCACGTGGGATTTTGACATGAATGCGCATCAGGACATGCTCGGCCGCCTTCGCGGCCATCGCCCCGGCACGACGCTGGACGGCAAGTTCTATACGGACGCCGACTACTTCAAGCTCGACATGGAGCATATCTGGTATCGCGAATGGCTGTTCGCCGGCCATGATTGCGAGCTGGCCAAGCCCGGCAGCTACATCACCCTGCAGATCGGCGACTATCCCGTCATCGTGCTGCGCTCGGGCGACGGCGCCATCCGCGCCTTCCACAATTCCTGCCGCCACCGTGGTTCGCGTCTGTGTTCGGCCGAGCGCGGCACCGTCGCCAAGCTCGTCTGCCCCTATCACCAGTGGACCTACGAGCTCGACGGCCGCCTTCTGTTCGCCCGGGACATGGGCGCGAATTTCGATGCCAGGCAATACGGCCTGAAGCCCGTCCACTGCGAGAGCGTCGGCGGCTATCTCTGGATATGCCTCGCCAAGGACGCGCCGGACTTCGAGGCCTTCCGCGCGCAGGTGATGCCCTATCTGGCGCCGCATCGGCTCAAGGATGCGAAGGTCGCCTTCGAGAGCACCATTGTCGAGCAGGGCAACTGGAAGCTGGTATGGGAGAACAATCGCGAATGCTACCATTGCTCCGGCAACCATCCCGAGCTCTGCCGCACCTTCCCGGAAGCGCCCACGGTGAGCGGTGTGCAGGGTGCCCAGGACGACCCCTTGATATCGGCCCATTGGGACCGCTGCGAGGAGGCCGGCCTGCCCTCCACCTTCAAGATCTCGGAGAGCGGCCAGTTCCGCACGGCCCGCATGCCGCTGCTGCGAAACGCGCTCAGCTACACCATGTCGGGCAAGCCGGCCGTGAGCCGGCCGCTGAGTTCATCGATCGAGGACGGCAATATCGGCACGCTGCTGCTTTTCCATTATCCCACCACCTGGAACCATGTGCTGGGTGACCACGCGGTCAGCTTCCGCGTCATCCCGATCGGCCCAAGGGAGACGCAGGTCACCACCAAGTGGCTGGTGCACAAGGATGCGGTCGAAGGCGTCGACTACAATCTCGATGACCTCACTCATGTCTGGACCATGACCAACGACCAGGACCGCCAGATCGTCGAGGAGAACCAGCGCGGCGTCTCCTCGCCCGCCTACACGCCCGGCCCCTATGCGCCGGATCATGAAGGCGGCGTGATGCAGTTCGTCGAATGGTACCGCAACGCGATGGAAGCATCGCTGGGCGGCGACGCCGTGCGCCTGCGCAGCGTGGCGTAAGCCGGGAGCGCGGACATCCTGTCCGCTCTTCTTTTCCGCAAGCGATACCTCTCCAAGAGCGGACTGGAAGTCCGCGCTCCCAGGATCCCATGTTCAAGCATCTCGACCAAACCCCACCCTGGAACGACAAGGCGCAGACACTGGAATGCGTCTCGATCGTCAGCGAAGGCCGCGATGTGGCGACCTTCACCTTCCGCGCCTCCGAGGAAGGCTGGTTCCGCTATGAGCCGGGCCAGTTCATCACCCTGGAGATCCCGGCGGCGAACGGTCCCGTGCTGCGGACCTATACGCTCTCCTCCAGCCCATCGCGCCCGATGTCGATCAGCGTCACCGCCAAGGCGCAGGCGACCAGCGTCGGCACGCGCTGGATGCTCGATAACCTCAAGCCGGGCACGCGGATGAAGGCCCATGGCCCGCTCGGCCAGTTCACCTTCCACCGCCATCCGGCGGAGAAATACCTCTTCATCTCAGCCGGTTCCGGCATTACGCCGATGATGTCGATGACGCGCTTTGCCGCCGACCACGGCAAGGCCACCGACATTGCCTTCGTCAATTGCGCGCGCCGGCCCTCGGAGATCATCTTCCGGCACGAACTGGAGCGCCTTGCTGCCGGCATGCGGCATCTGCGCCTTGCCTGGATCGTCGAGGAGGCCGATGCCGGCGAAATATGGACCGGCTTTCGCGGCCGTCTCAATGCCCCGGCCCTGCGCCTGATCGCTCCTGATTTCCGTGAGCGTGAAGTGTTCTGTTGCGGTCCCGCGCCCTTCATGGCGGCGGTGAAGGACATGCTGGAGGCCAATGGCTACGACATGCGCCGCTATCATGAGGAGAGCTTCCAGCCGCCGGAGATTGACGAGAAGTCTGTCCAGATCGATCCCGAGGCGGTTAGCGAAGGGAGCGTCGCCTTCACGCGTTCCGGTATCGAGGTCCCCTCCTCCAGCCAGGAGACCATCCTGCAGCTCGCCCGTGCCGCCGGCCTCAACCTGCCGACCGGATGCACCATGGGCCTGTGTGGAACCTGCAAGGTGCAGCGCCTGTCCGGCGAGACGGTGATGAACCATCAGGGCGGCATCCGAGAGGAGGAGATCGAGGCCGGTTTCGTGCTTGCCTGCTGCACACGGCCGGTCGGCCGCGTCGAGATCGAGGCCTGAGCCATGCAGGCCTTCGAACCTCTCAATCCCGATGCGCTTGTCGTGCACGCCCTGCTCTCGATGTCGGGCGATATTGTCGAGACGGCGGAGGAGCGGGCTCGCACACTGCTGTTCAGCTGGGTTCTCAGCCTCAAGCCGGGCGTGGATCTGGCGACCGCGGCGATCGATCTGAAGTGCCAGCTCCTCACCGCCTCCCCCGAGCACAATCCGCTCCTGCCGCATCTATGTGAATTGCTGGACGAAGTTCGCACGCATGCGGGCCGTTCGCGCGGGCGCCGGCGTCGCGTTCGCGCGGATGCCTGAAGGCGACCCTGGGATCGCAAGCTTCCAGCCCATATGCGCTAACTTTGCAGAAAAAGGCGCGCGAAACGCGGAGTGGCGATCTCCGATCGCCATCTTCTTCACCGGTAAACACATCGTTTCCAAGAATGGCGATCAGAGATCGCCACTTGTGTAATTGGGATGTGCTTTAGTTGTGCTGCTTCGTGAGGAGTGCCATGGGCTGGGTGGCCACCCAGCCCATGGCGGCCGTTCGTTCGGATCGTGATCGCCACCAGGCTTGGGCCTGTCTTGGAGCTTGATCGTCGGACGGCCTCTTCAATCGACCCGGAAGGTTGCCAGAACCTTGGGTTCGCACACAAGGCAGGGCCAAATGAAGACATCTCATGGTAGCATGAACGTTGCAGGAATCGACATCGGCAAGGCCAAGCTCGATGTCGGGTTGGACAAGGATGAGGAGCGGCTGGAAGCCAGCAACGAGCCTGCGGGCTTTGCCCAGATCATCGCCTTCCTCAAGCGCCAGCAGGTAAGCCTGGTTGGCGTGGAGGCCACCGGCAGCTACGGCTTCGATTTAATCCAGGCCTTGCAGGAAGCCGGCTTCGCGATCGCCCAGCACCAGCCCGCCCAGATCAAGCTCTACCGCAAGATGCAGCTCAAGAGGGCCAAGACGGACGTCATCGATGCCGTCTTGATTGCCCGCTTCACGGCCTTGGGGGAGCAAAAACCCGCGTTCTCAGATGCCAGATTGGCCCGTTTTGCCGAGAAACTGCTCTTTCTCGAACAAGCGCGCGAGGATGCCATCCGCCTGCAGGGGCGTCTGGATCGTTATCGCGACACAGGTCTTATCGCCAAGATCAAAGCCGATATCACAAGCTTCAAGGCCAGGGCCAAGCAAGAGCTCGCTGCCTTGAAGAAGGAACTGCGAGCCCATGGCGACCTCGACAAGGCCTTCAAGCTCCTACTCTCCATTCCCGGCATCGGCGATTACAGTGCCCTCGTCCTGATCATCCGATTGCCCGAACTGGTGCATCTGGAGCCGACCCAGATCGCTTCTCTCGTCGGCGTCGCCCCCTTCAACAACGACAGCGCCACCGTGCGCGGCACTCGCTCAATCGCAGGTGGCAGAAAGAACATTCGCAACGCCCTTTATTTGCCAACCCTGGCTGCCGCCACTCAGTGGAACCCCGACCTGAAGGTCCTCTACGACCGTCTTAAGGCAAAAGGAAAGGAGACAAAGGTCGCCGTCATCGCCGCAATGCGTAAGCTTCTCATCATCGCCAGAGCCGTCCTTATCCGAGGCTCAATTTGGACCCCAAAAACCCAAGTCGATTAAGGTTGCTCCCAGCCTGAACCTCATCGCCTTAAGTTGGCGCATATAGGCAAGGATGCCTTGCGATCCCAGGAATGCCTTGACCTTCCGCCGCCAAAAGTATCATATAAGGACATCTTGATATCATAATTCGCTTATAGGAGCCGATCGTGGGCGCTCCCATCGAAGCCTTATTTCCTGCTCCGCCTGACACCGATCGAGGTGCGGACATTCTCGCCGCGCTGACAGCCGCCGCGCGCGAGCGCATCCTCATCCTCGACGGCGCCATGGGCACGCAGATCCAGGGACTCGGCTTCGAGGAGCAGCATTTCCGCGGTGAACGCTTCACCGGCTGCGAATGCCACCTCAAGGGCAACAACGACCTGCTGACGCTGACCCAGCCGGAGGCCATCGAGGCGATCCACTACGCCTATGCGATGGCCGGTGCCGACATCATAGAGACCAACACCTTCTCCTCCACCTCGATCGCGCAGGCCGACTACGGCATGCAGGACGCGGTCTATGACCTCAACCGCGACGGCGCCCGCCTCGCCCGACGCGCCGTCGTGAAGGCGGAGCAGCAGGACGGCCGCCGGCGCTTCGTGGCCGGCGCGCTCGGACCGACCAACCGTACGGCCTCGATCTCGCCGGACGTCAACAATCCCGGTTATCGTGCTGTTTCCTTTGATGATCTGCGCATTGCCTACGCCGAGCAGGTCCGGGGTCTGGTCGATGGCGGCGCCGACATCATCCTGATCGAGACCATCTTCGACACGCTCAACGCCAAGGCTGCCATCTTTGCCACGCAGGAGGTCTTCGCGGAAAAGGGCCTCCGCCTGCCGGTGATGATTTCCGGCACCATCACCGACCTTTCCGGCCGCACGCTGAGCGGTCAGACACCTACCGCCTTCTGGCATTCGGTGCGCCACAGCAAGCCCTTCACCATCGGCCTCAATTGCGCGCTTGGCGCCAACGCCATGCGCGCTCATCTCGATGAGATCTCGACAGTCGCCGACACCCTCGTCTGCGCCTATCCCAATGCCGGTCTGCCCAACGAGTTCGGCCAGTACGACGAAAGCCCAGAGGCGATGGCCCTGCAGATCGAGGGTTTCGCCCGCGATGGTCTGGTCAACATTGTCGGCGGCTGTTGCGGGTCGACGCCCGAGCACATTCGCGCAATCGCCGAGGCTGTGGGGCGCCACAAGCCACGGTCGATTCCCGCTTTCGAGCCGCAGATGAAGCTCTCGGGCCTCGAGCCCTTCACGCTCGACGCCACCATTCCCTTCGTAAATGTCGGCGAACGCACCAATGTCACCGGCTCAGCCAAGTTCCGCAAGCTGATCACGGCGGGCGACTATACGGCCGCCCTCGACGTCGCGCGCGACCAGGTGGCGAACGGCGCCCAGATCATCGATATCAACATGGACGAGGGCCTGATCGATTCCGAAAAGGCCATGGTCGAGTTCCTGAACCTGATCGCGGCCGAGCCCGATATCGCCCGCGTGCCTGTGATGATCGATTCCTCCAAATTCTCGATCATCGAGGCCGGGCTCAAATGCGTGCAGGGCAAGGCCCTGGTCAACTCGATCTCCATGAAGGAGGGCGAGGAAGCCTTCCTGCGCCATGCCCGGCTGGTGCGCGCCTATGGCGCCGCCGTGGTGGTCATGGCCTTCGACGAACAGGGCCAGGCCGATACGTTGGAGCGCAAGGTCGCGATCTCGACGCGGGCCTACAAGCTTCTTACCGAGCAGGCAGGTTTCCCACCGGAGGATATCGTCTTCGACCCCAACATCTTCGCCGTCGCCACCGGCATCGAGGAACACAACGGCTACGGCCTTGCGTTCATCGAGGCAGCGAGGCAGATCCGGGCTACCCTGCCCCATGCTCATATCTCGGGCGGCGTCTCCAATCTCTCCTTCTCCTTCCGCGGCAATGAGCCCGTGCGCGAGGCGATGCATGCCGTCTTCCTCTATCATGCCATCCAGGCCGGCATGGACATGGGCATCGTCAATGCGGGGCAGCTTGCGGTCTACGAATCCATCGATGCCGAGCTGCGCGACGTCTGCGAGGATGTGGTGCTCTATCGCCGCGAGGATGCCACCGAGCGCTTGCTCGCGCTGGCAGAACGTTTCCGCGGCGCCGGCGGCAGGGAGGCAAAGCAGCAGGATCTCGCCTGGCGCTCCTGGCCGGTCGAGAAGCGACTGGAGCACGCGCTCGTCAACGGCATCACCGACTACATCGAACCGGACACCGAGGAAGCCCGGCAGGCGGCAGAACGTCCGCTGCATGTCATCGAAGGCCCTCTGATGGCCGGCATGAACGTGGTGGGTGACCTCTTCGGCTCGGGCAAGATGTTCCTGCCGCAGGTGGTGAAATCGGCCCGCGTGATGAAGCAGGCCGTTGCCGTGCTGCTTCCCCATATGGAGGCCGAAAAGCTCGCCAATGGCGGTACCGGCGGGCAGCGGACCGCCGGCAAGGTGCTGATGGCGACGGTGAAGGGCGATGTGCACGATATCGGTAAGAATATCGTCGGTGTCGTGCTCGCCTGCAACAATTACGAGATCATCGACCTTGGCGTGATGGTGCCGTCCTCCAGGATCCTGCAGGTGGCCCGCGACGAGAATGTCGACATCATCGGCCTCTCAGGCCTGATCACCCCCTCGCTCGACGAGATGGTGCATGTCGCCTCCGAAATGGAGCGCGAAGGCTTTGAGTTGCCCCTCCTGATCGGTGGCGCCACCACCAGCCGCGTGCATACTGCGGTCAAGGTGCATCCGCGCTACGAGCGTGGTCAGACCGTCTATGTGACCGATGCCAGCCGCGCCGTCGGTGTGGTCTCCAGCCTGCTCTCTCCCGAGGCGCGCGGGGGCTATGTCGAGACGGTGCGGGCCGAATATGCCAAGGTCGCTACGGCCCACGCCCGCAGCGAGGCCGACAAGCTGCGCCTGCCTCTGGAGAAGGCAAGGGCCAATGCCCACAGGGTCGACTGGGACAACTATCAGCCGCCGCGCCCCACCTTCCTCGGCACCCGCGTCTTCGAGGATTACGATCTCGCCGAACTCGCCCGCTATATCGACTGGACGCCGTTCTTCCAGACGTGGGAGTTGAAGGGGCGTTACCCGGCCATTCTCAAGGATGAGAAACAAGGCGCGGCCGCGCGCCAACTCTTCGAGGACGCCCAGGCCATGCTCGCCAAGGTGATCGCGGAGAAATGGTTCCACCCTCGGGCGGTAATCGGCTTCTGGCCCGCCAATGCTGACGGCGACGATATGCGGCTATATACCGATGAGGGTCGGCAGTCTGAGCTCGCCACCTTCTTCACCCTGCGCCAGCAGCTGACAAAGCGGGACGGACGACCGAATGTGGCTCTGTCGGACTTCGTGGCGCCGGCAAGCACCCGCAAGTCCGACTATGTTGGCGGTTTCGTCGTCACGGCAGGCATCGAGGAGGAGGCCATCGCGCACCGCTTCGCCCGGGCCAATGACGACTACGCCTCGATCCTGGTCAAGGCGTTGGCCGACCGCTTTGCCGAGGCCTTTGCAGAGCGCATGCATGAGCGCGTGCGCAAGGAGTTCTGGGCCTATGCGCCGGATGAGGATCTGGCGCCTGACGATCTCATCGGCGAGCCCTATCGCGGCATCCGCCCTGCCCCCGGCTATCCGGCCCAGCCCGATCACACCGAGAAGGGCACGCTCTTCCGCCTGCTCGACGCTGAACAGCGCATCGGCGTCAAGCTCACCGAGAGCTACGCGATGTGGCCCGGCGCCTCGGTGTCAGGGCTCTATCTCGCCCATCCCGATGCCTATTACTTCGGCGTGTCGAAGATCGAGCGGGATCAGGTCGAAGACTATGCCGTGCGCAAGTCCATGTCCGTAGCGGAGGTGGAGCGTTGGCTGTCGCCGGTGCTGAACTATGTGCCGAGCGTGGAGGCGGCGGAGTAGCCCCTGGGATCGCAGGCATCCTTGCCTGCCCTTCCTTTTCTTCAGGCGTCTCGTTTCCAGGAGAGCAGGCAGGGATGCCTGCGATCCCAGGAAGCTACGGCCCCATGTTCGACTTCACGGCCTCGACCAGCTGCTTCATCGAGAACGGCTTGGGCAGGAACGCGAACTCCTCGCCCTCGGGCATGTTCTTGGCGAAGGCCTCCTCGGCATAGCCTGAGACGAAGATGATGCGGGTCTGCGAATTGCGCTTTCGCAACTCCTTGAGCAGGGTCGGGCCGTCCATCTCGGGCATGACCACGTCGGAGACCACGAGGTCGATGTTGTTCTCCGCCTCTTCCAGCGCCTGCAGTGCCTCGATGCCGGAACCGGCTTCGATCACTTCGAAGCCGCGGGCAACCAGGGTGCGGGCCGAAAGAGCGCGCAACGCCTCCTCGTCCTCGACCAGCAGGATGCGGCCACGGCCGGTGAGATCGGTGATCTCCTTCTTTGCCGCCGTCGCCGCGGCAAAGGGCTGTCCAGCCACCGCCTCCGGCTCCTCATGCGCCGCCTTGGCTGTCTCCACAAGGCGGGGCAGGAAGATCTGGAAGATAGTGCCCTTGCCTTCGACCGAATGCACCAGGATCGAGCCGCCCGTCTGCTTGACGATCCCGTAGACGGTGGAGAGGCCGAGGCCCGTGCCCTTGCCGACATCCTTGGTGGTGAAGAAGGGCTCGAAGATCTTGTCGAGAATGGCGGGTGGAATGCCGCTGCCATTGTCCTCGACCTCGACAGCCACATAGTCGGCCGGCGGCAGGTCGGAGCGGTCGAGCGCGCTGGCTTCCGAGATCGGCACGTTGCGCGTGCGGATGATCACCTTGCCGCCGTCGGGCATGGCGTCGCGCGCATTGACGGTGAGGTTCATCACCACCTGCTCGAACTGGTTGACATCGACCTTCACAGGCCAGAGGTCGCGGCCGTGCACGACGTCAAGCGTCACCTTCTCGCCGAGCAGGCGCCGCAGCAGCATGGAGAGATCGGAGACGGCATCGTTCAGGTTCAGCACCTGCGGGCGCAAGGTCTGGCGGCGCGAGAAGGCGAGCAGCTGGCGCACCAGGTTGGCGGCGCGGTTGGCATTGCTCTTGATCGACATGATGTCCTGGAAAGCGGGATCGCCCGGCTTGTGGCTGCCTATCAGGAAGTCCGCCGCCAGCATGATGGCGCCGAGAACATTGTTGAAGTCGTGTGCGACGCCGCCCGCGAGCTGCCCAACAGCATGCATCTTCTGGCTCTGGGTGAACTGCTCCTGCAGCGCGCGCTGCTCGGTGGTGTCGATCACGTAGACGATCGCCGCTTCCTTCTCGTTCTCACCGCCATCAACGGGCGCGAACCAGAAGCGGGCCGAGCGGTTGCCCTGCCCTACCAATGAGGCCTCGGCCGGATCGATATCGCCGCGACCGGCCATGGCCTGGCGCGTGAGCTTGTTGAGGCCGTCGCGGTCGCGCTCGACTACCGTCTCGAACAAGGAGTGGCCGGCCGCCTCACCGTTCAGAGAATCCTTGAAGAGGCGCAGGAAGGCAGCGTTGTTGCGCACGATCCTGGCGTTTTCGTCAACGGTGGCAATTGCGAGTGGCGAATTGTTGAAGAAGCGGGCAAAGCGTACCTCGGCCGCGCGCAAGCCTTCGGAAACATCGCCGCCGGGCCCGCGATAGATCACCAGGGTTCGCGACGGGCCGGGCTGGCCGTCGGCGGCATAGGCAATCTTGTGGAAGAGGCGCACGGGCATGATGGTGCCGTTGCGACGGCGCAGGTCGATATCGAAGATCTCGGTGCGCACGCTGCCGGGTTCGCTCGCCTGCGTCACCATCAAAGGCCCGGCATTGCCGGGCGCGATGTCGGCGAGCGTCAGGCCACCGGTGCCGAATTGGGCGAGATCATAGTCGAGCCAGCCGGCGAGCGTGGCATTGAGGTAGACGAGTTCGCCCGATGGATCAGCCGAAAAGAATCCAGCCGGTGCGTGGTCGAGATAGTCGATGGCGTGCTGCAGCTCCTGGAAGACATTTTCCTGGCGCTCGCGCTCGCGCGTGATGTCTGCCACCGTCCACACCGTCTCGGGCTGGCCCGATGGGCGCTCGATCGGGCGCACGCGCACGCGATACCAGGAGGCCGTGCCGGTCGGCGGCATGGAAGCGATGCGGAACTCCTCCGTCAGGCGCTTTCCCTCGCGCCCCGCCTGCGCAAGACGGTAGGTCGCCTCGGAAACATCGGGATCGCCGGTAAATGCGCGCTCGACCGTGCGCATATCCTCTTCGCCCACCGCCCCCGTCAGCGTGAGATAGGCCTGGTTGGCGTAGATGATGCGGCCGTCCTTGTTGGTGACGAGGATACCTTCGGGTGAGTCGTCGCTGATCAGCTTGGTAAGGTCGTTGCGCGCATTGGAGGCGAGGCTGAGATGGATAATGCCCATCGCCCAGAAGAACATGGCGATCATGCCGGCGATGGCAAAGGCGGCGAGAATACCCAGGCTGGCGATCTTGCCCCACTCGGGCGGCAGACCGTAAACGCCGAACGCCACCGCCAGGATGACGACGGCGAGCAAGATCACCCAGCGGTAACCGCTGGGCCGCTCACTGCGATCGACTGCGGCGCCCCGCGCCGCTGCCTCCTCGCTATCGGCCATGATCAACCCCACCGCATACATCCAAGAAACGATTCGCTGCAGCGAACCGAGCAATCGTCAGTTTGGCTTATCAGGTCACATTTCAAAATGTGTTAACCTCGTTCGCAAAAATAGCTGGCCGCCTGCCGTTGAGACAGCCCCCGCGCAGCGCAAGCCGGTCCATCCCTTTTTCCGGCCCGGGGCAGCGCTCGGAAAGGCAGGGTTGATCGTCTATTAACGTATTTGCCCGCATTAATGGCCAAATTGCAGGGATCGGCGGCCCTTTGGTTAGTTTGCGGTTGATTCTTGGACGTTAACCGTCTTCTAAGAAAATTACCCAGAAAGAGAACTGGTGGCATCCGGCCGCAAAAGCATTTCGGTGCCTGGCCTGATCTAAGGAAGCATATCGATGAATTCGTTGAACTCTTGGCTGCCCACGCAGTGGATCCCCTTGGCTATCTTGCTGCTGGTGGTTGGAGTCGTTCTCGTTGTTGTCTCCATGTATGCATGGCGGGCCATCAGCCGACCGCACGTGCGAGGCCTGGTCCAGGGCGGCCGGCAATCCCGCCTCGGCGTCGTAGATAAATACGATGTCGGCGTGCGTCAGCTCGTCCTGGTGCGCCGCGACAATGTCGAACACCTCATCATGATCGGTGGCCCCAACGACCTCTTGATCGAATCCACCATCCTCAGGGCCCGCACGGCCGGCCAGGCCGCGCGCCCCGCCGGTGCTGCCGTGCCGCCGCCGACCGCGGCGCCGGAACGCGTGTCGAGCTATCCGCCGGCCCCCCGTCAGGTCGAGGAGGATTTTGCACGCCCGGCCGCGGTCGAAGTGCCATCCGTGGCCCGGATCGAAACTGCAGCGCCGACACCGGCCCCCACAACCACGGCCGTCCCCGTGACGGCGCCGACCCCAGTACCGCCACTTGCCGTGGCTACGCCGGTGCCCACCTCCAGATCCGGCGTGATACCGCCGCGCGAGCCCGGTTTCTTCCAGCGAGCCTCGACCCGCTTCCAGAGCTTCAAGAATGCGCCTGGCGCCGTGCCCCCGCCCACGGCAAGCAAGCCCGAAAGAGAAGAAGAGGAAGAGCCGCGCGCCAACATCGATACCGCACATTTCGAGGAGTTGCTGGGCGCGTCGGAAGAAGAGACGACTGCAGCCACCACTACGCCGGTGAGCGAATTCAACTTCGAGGGCACCGATATCGAGCCGGCGCCTGAGGAGGTCGAGCCCGTCACCACGCCGCAGCCGACCACGACCCGCCTCACCCTTCCCGAAATCCGCCTGCCGGATCTCAAGTTGCCGCAATGGCGCCGCCCCGAGCCGGCGGCGACCACCGAGGCCCCCGTGGCGCCTGCGCCCCGTGTGGCGGAAGGCCGGGTCGAGCCGCGCTTCACGCCCGAGCCACGCCCGCTGGGTGGTGGCCGGGTGGAACCCAACGTCACGCCCCCCGAGCCTCGCGTTCAGGCGACGGAAGCCCCCGCCCGTCAAGAGCCGTTCCGTGTCGGCGAACGACTGACGACGCCGACACGGCCCTTGACCTCCCCGCCGCTCCCGACCACCACGCAGGCTCCGGTAGAACCGGAAGACCCCTTCGCAAGCCTCGAAGAGGAAATGGCAAATCTGCTTGGCCGCACGAAGGACGACGGCAGAAAGCCCTAAGCCGGATTGCCATCACACGAAACGGGCGGATATTCCGCCCGTTTTGCTTTCGTGACACCACGCAATCCTGTCCAATCCCGCGCAAGCGGCAGTTGCTATGGAGAAGTTAGGGCACTCTCCTCGTGGCTTGCGCTTTTGCCTCTAGCGGCCGAATAAGGCCGCCTCTCCACCCGTCAGTCGATTTGTCCATGCGCTCCTTCTTTTCCGATATAAGCGGCCAGTCCATCGGGATCGGCATCGTCACGGCTGTGGTGGGCTATACGAGTTCGGTGGCGGTGGTGATCAACGGCATGCATGCGGTGGGCGCATCGCCGGGGCAAATCACCTCGGGCCTTGCCGTCCTGTGCGCGGCGATGGGCCTTTGCGGCATCGGCCTCAGCCTTGCCACCCGCATCCCGGTCTCCATGGCCTGGTCCACGCCAGGCATGGCCCTGCTCTCCACTCTGCCCACGCCGGCCGGGGGCTATGCGGCCGCCGTCGGCGCCTTCGTCGTCACGGGCGGGCTCATCATGATCGCGGGACTGTGGTCGCCATTGGGACGACTCATCACCCGCATTCCCCGTCCCATCGCGGGCGCCATGCTGGCGGGCATCCTGTTCAAGCTCTGCCTTGCGCCGGTTGCGGCCCTTGGCGAAGTGCCGAAATTCGCCGTGCCGGTGATCCTGACCTGGCTGGTCGTCGGGCGTTTCTACCGTCTGTGGGCGGCCCCCGCAGCCCTGGCCGTTGCGCTCGCGGTCATGGCGTTCGCCGGCCAGGGCGCCGTCCAGCAACTGGCTCTCCCGGTGCTCGAATTCGTTCGGCCAAGCTTTGATTGGCAAACGCTTATTTCAATCGCCTTGCCGCTGTTCATCGTAACGATGGCCTCACAGAACATTCCGGGCCTCGCGGTGCTTAACACCTATGGCTATCATGTGCAGACGCGGCCGGCCTTCCTGGCCACGGGTGGTCTCTCGGCCCTCACGGCGATGCTAGGCGGCCCCACCATCAATCTGGCCGCCATCACCGCCGCCCTGTGCGCGGGACCAGACGCACACGCCCAGCCCGAGCGACGCTATACGGCCGCCGTGGTTGCCGGCCTCGTCTATGTCGTGATCTTCTCCTTGCTGGCGGCGATCACCACCAGCCTCGTCACTGCCTCCTCGCCGATCCTCATCGAGGCCGCGGCAGGCCTTGCGCTGGTCGGCGCCTTCGGCACCTCGATGCTGGGCGCCCTGCAGGACGAAACGCAGCGTCTGCCGGCGCTCGCCACCTTCCTTGTCACAGCGTCCGGTTTCAGCCTCTATGGCATCGGCGCCGCATTCTGGGGGCTGTGTGCCGGCCTGATGGTGCACTTCCTCTACACAGCCGCAAACATGAGCACGACAAAAGTCAAAAAAAGCGCTAAATAGGGGTTGATGTTCCGCGCGTCTCCACAGGGCTGAGAGATGCGGGACGCTTGAGGCCTAGAGCAAGGCGCGTCTACGCGTTAAACGCCTTTTGCTCTAATTCGTCGTTTCGACGCGTTTTGCGATCTTGCCGATTCCGTCAACTCGCGAGACGCTTTGGCCCAAGCGTGATGAGTTCCGGCCGGCTGACAGGGAAGCTGCCCGAAACTCCAATCGCCGAACATTGGAGCGGATTGCCCGCATAACACAAGCTGGCTGGGTCCCATTGGGGCGAGGCTGGAAGTGCTGACCTATCATGATCGTGCTCGAGATACCCTGGATCGATCCGGTTGAAGCCGCCGCTGCATTGGCTGAGCAGCCACGCCTCGCTTTGCTCGACAGCGCCATGGCGCATGAGAGCCTGGGACGCTGGTCCTACCTCGCCGCCTCTCCCTTCGGTCGTTTCACAGTGGTCGACGGTGCTGCCTATTGGAACGAGGAAGCCCTTGCGGAGCGCCCTATGGCTGCCCTGCGTACAATCCTCGCCCGCCACGCCCGCCCTTCCGTCCCTGGCGGGCCCCCCTTCACCGGCGGAGCCATCGGCTCGATCGCCTATGAGGCCGGCCATCTGTTCGAAGCCTTCGGTCCGGGCGTTCCACCGCCCGCAAAGGACACGACGCAGGTCGATCTGCCCTTCTACGATCGTCTCTTTGCGTTCGACATGATCGAGCAGCGCGCCTTCGCCATCGCGCCGGATGAGACCGGCGGGCAGGCGCTCTATCGTCAATTGGAACGCGCGCCGCGGCGTAGTCGGCCCCCGGCAGGCCTGGTCTGGCGCAACAGCCGCAGCCGCCCCGACTACGAGGCAGAGGTGGCCCGTGTCGTCGCCTATATCCGCGAGGGCGATATCTTCCAGGCCAACCTCTCCCATCGCTTCTCGGCCACCCCCCGGAGCGGTGCCGACGCGCTCGCAACCTATCGCACACTCCGCCGCGCCAACCCCGCTCCCTTCGGCGCGCTTCTGGTCGACGGCGAGCGCTTTATCGCATCGACTTCTCCCGAACGCTTCCTGCGCCTCGACAATGGCAAGGTGGAAGCGCGGCCGATCAAGGGCACCAAGCGCCGCAGCAGCCATGCAACGCTCGATGCCGCCATCGCCCAATCCCTGGTGCGAAGCGAGAAAGACCGGGCCGAAAATATTATGATCGTTGACCTTTTGCGCAATGATCTCTCCCGTGTATGCGAAGCGGGCAGCGTGCAGGTGCCGGTGCTGTGCGGCATCGAAACCTACGCCTCCGTGCATCATCTCACCTCCGTGGTCACCGGGCGCCTGAAGACGGGCCGTGACGTCGCCGACCTGATCGCCGCGACCTTTCCCGGCGGTTCCATCACCGGCGCGCCCAAGATCCGGGCCATGGAAATCATTGGCGAATTGGAGCGCGAGCCGCGCGGCATCTACTGCGGTGCCATCGGCTGGATCGGCTTTGACGGAGCCGCTGATCTCAATATCGCCATCCGTACCTTGACCTTCGACGGCCGCGATCTCCATGTCCGCGCCGGTGGCGGCATCACGCTGCTTTCGGATCCAGCCGGCGAATATGAGGAGACCCTCGCAAAGGCCGAGCGCCTGCTGGGCGCCTTTGACGACCCCGCCCGCGAGGAAGCGGCGGCATGATCCTCATCGTCGACAATTACGATTCCTTCGTCTTCAACGTCTCGCGTTATTTCGAGGAAGCCGGCGCGAAACCGCATGTGCTGCGCAACGATGCGGTGACGGCCCAGGATGTCGAGCGTCTCGGTGCGAGGGCCCTGGTATTCTCCCCAGGCCCGAAGACGCCACGGGATGCCGGCGCCTCGCTCGATCTGATCCGTGCCTTCTCCGGCAAGCTGCCGATCCTCGGCATCTGCCTCGGCCATCAATGCATCGGCGAGGTCTTTGGCGGCCGCACCACCCACGCCCGCACGCCGATGCATGGCCGCGCCTCGCGCATCGACCATGAAGGCGGTGGCCTGTTCGGCGGTCTGCCGCGGCCCTTCGAGGCAGCGCGCTATCACTCCCTCATCGTCGAACTCGACGATGAGGGACCGCTCGAGGTCACCGCTCGCAGCGATGAAGGCGAGATCATGGCCGTCAGCCATCGCCAGCACCCGACTTTCGGCGTGCAATTCCATCCGGAATCGATTTTAACGCCGCACGGTCACGACATCATTCGTGCGTTCCTGGATCGGGTTTCGTGAGTTTCCTCATTCATCGCCTGCATGCGCTGCCAGCAAGGGAAGGCGCTGCGATCAGCGTGCTCGATCGCGGCTTCCAGCTCGGTGACGGCGTGTTCGATACGATGGTGAGCTTCGGCGGCCATATCTTCCTGCGCGATCGCCATATCGAACGCCTCCGACGGCATGCCGAGACTATTGGCATCCGTGCGGATCGTGTTCCCTTCGATGATATGATCGACGAGGTTCTCGCCGAGGCAGGCGGCGAACATGCCATCATCCGCACCACGCTGACGCGTGGCCAGGCACCTCGTGGATTGTGGCCCGGCGGCGCGGCGGAACCGAGCTTGCTGGTCACTGCGCAGCCCTGGTCCCCGGTCTTGCTCGGCCAGCCTGCCCGACTCTGCGAGGCGAGCATCCCGCGAAACCAGCACTCCCCACTGTCGCGCATCAAGTCGCTGGCCTATCTCGACAACATCCTGGCCGCGCGAGAAGCAGCGGATGCGAAAGTCGATGACGCCCTGATCCGAAATCTCGACGGCAGCGCCGTCTGCTCCACGATCGCCAATATCTTCGCGGTGGTGGACGGCATGCTTGTCACGCCGCCGCGGAAGGATGGCTGCCTTGATGGCATCATGCGCGCGCTCGTTCTCGAGGAGGCGACGGCCATGGGCCTGCACCACGCGGAGCGCAGCCTCACGCCGACCCTGCTTGCCCGAGCCGACGAGCTCTTTCTCACCAATTCCGTTCGGGTGATCCGGCCGGTGACCGCTTTGGGCGAACGCAGTCTCCCCACCTCGGCTGTGACGGCGCACGTCCTCACCTATCTCCTTGCCCGCATCGAGCGCGAGACCTCCATACGGCTCGATCTCACTGCGACTCCGCTTCCATGAGTTCGTTGCCCATGATCTTCATTGCGCTTGGCGCCAACCTGCCCTCCCGCGAGGGTGCTCCGCGCGAGACTTTGCGCCGCGCAGTCTCGGCTCTCGCCCTGCGAGGCCTTGTTGTCGTTGCCCGCTCGCGCCTCTATCTCACCGAGCCGGTGCCGCGCTCGCGCCAGCCCTGGTATGCCAACCAGGTCATCGCCGTGGAGACCCAGCTTGCACCGCATCAGGTGCTTGCGCTGCTGCTGGAAGTCGAATTGCTGTTCGGCCGCGAACGCAGCGAACGCAACGCCTCCCGCACGCTCGACCTCGATCTCATCGCCTACGGCCAGGAGGTTATCGAGACGCCGGATCTCATCGTGCCGCATCCGCGCATGCATGAACGCGCCTTCGTGCTGGCGCCCCTCGCTGATATCGCGCCGGACTGGCGCCATCCCAACACCGGTGAGACGGTGCGCATTATGCTTGCCGGAAGCGACCGGGCCAATGTGCGTGCGTTAAGGCCGGTGCCTCTCCTGATGGGCGTGGTGAATGTCACCCCGGACTCCTTCTCGGACGGTGGACGCTATGACGCCGCCGAGGCTGCCATCGCCCACGCCCACGCCCTGATCGACGATGGCGCCGACATCCTCGACATCGGTGGTGAATCCACGCGTCCCGGCTCCAGGCCCGTCGACGTGGAAACGGAATGGGCCCGCATCGGCCCGGTGGTCTCGGCCCTGGCGCAGGAAGCGCGCGATCGCTTCCGGCTGGTCTCGGTCGACACCCGTCATGCCAAGACCATGGCTCGCGCGCTGGCGGCCGGCGCCAGCATGATCAACGACATCACGGCCCTCGACGATCCGGCCAGCCGCGAGGTCCTGGCGGGGTCCGAGGTGCCTGTGATCCTCATGCATATGCAGGGCGATCCCCAAAGCATGCAGGTCAGCCCCTGTTATGAGGATGTCGTGAACGAGGTGCGCTCCGAGCTGGACCGCAATTGCGAGCGGGCGATCAAGGCCGGTATTGCCGGCTCGCGTCTGTGGCTCGATCCCGGCCTCGGCTTCGGCAAGACGCTGGAGCACAATCTGGCGCTGCTGGATGCGACGCCGCAGCTGCGCACACTCGGCTACCCCGTCTTGATCGGCGCCTCACGCAAGAGCTTCATCCGCGGTGTCGACCGCGAAGGACCGGCGTCCGAGCGTCTCGGCGGCTCGGTTGCCGCCGCCATCTCCGCTGCCCAGCGTGGCGCCGATGCGGTGCGGGTGCATGACGTTGCCGAAACGCGTCAGGCGCTTGCGGTCTGGAGCGCGGTCGAGGGACAGGCTGGGAGTGCGGACGTCCTCGTCCGCTCTTGAAACGACGGCGTTTCAAGGTTAGCGCAACCTTTCATAAAGGCCGCGGCTAGGTAAGTATCGCCCTTGATGACTGTGCAGACCAGCCCCGGATGTCGCGTTTCAAGAGCGGACGAGGACGTCCGCGCTCCCGGGATCACACCACCCGCCGCAGCCTTGGCTGCTTGTCGAAGAAACGGAAGAGCAGCAGCCCGGTCAGGAAGCCGCCGATGTTGGCCGGCCAGGAGGCCACGCCCTGGGTTCCTGGCAGGATGTAGGGGCTGACGGCGTTCCAGGCGGTGATGAAGCCGAAGACTGCCAGCCAGATGCGCACATTCTGGTCGGCGAGCGCATCGCGCAGGGTCCAGGCAGGCTTGCGGAAGGCGGCGCCGCCAGCGACGCGGAAGGCGTTCATGGGCGTGCCGCCCTTGAACAGGAAGTGGATGGAGGCCGCGAATAGGCCGGCGAGGCCGCCGCCGGCGCCGACCAGCGCGGTTGGCCTGCCCCAATAGATCAGCAGGCAGGCGATCGATCCGCCAACGACGCAGAGCGCGCCGAAGACGAGGAAACGCCAGGTACCGAAGCGCCACGTCACGGCCGCGCCCAGCACCAGCAACGCAGCGCCATTGATCATCAGCGTGCCCGGATCGGACTGCAGAAAGAAAGTCGTCAGGAAACTTGTGACACTGGTGACATAGCCGCCCGGCAGGGCGGACGCCACGCCGTTGCTGGGGTCGTAGCGCAGTGGCATGAAGGCGAGCGCAAGGTCGATCCAATTCGCCCAGGACGACGGCAGTACAGCGCGCACGATATGGACCACCACCAGCAGACCCGTCAGCGCCACCGGCGCCAGCGGCACGTTGAAGGCAGCGGGTGGAGTGACTTTGTTGCGCGAATTCAAGGACAAGCGGGACACTCCTCGGGCAACCGTTCAAGCATGGCAAATCGGCGCGCTTATGACTAACGTCGAATCGGCGCCATTAACCATTTGTTAACATTAATAATTCGTTTCCAAGCAGTAACCATCCTGCCCTCTGCCGAAATTCCCATGGCCGGTGCTATCGTCTGACTGTCTCCCGCAAGACGGCGGGGCAATGGGCGGCTGACGATGAAGAATGCGGCAACACGCGATCTCTATGGCTACTGGGACAATTTGAGGGCTGGCCGGCCCGCACCCGAGCGTGTCGACATCGATCCTGCCGCCATCCGCCGCGTCCTCGGCGATACCTTCATCGTGGAGATCGACAAGAACCACACCTTCCCTTTCCGCCTCGCCGGCACCCACATGTGCGCCCTGTTGGGACAGGAACTGAGGGGCGCCTCCCTGCTCGATCGCTGGGCCGAGCAAGCGGTGCTGGAGGATGTGGTGCTTGCAGTATCCGCCGACATGACGGCACGCGTCGTTTCGGTCAAGGCGGGAACCTTGCAGGGACATGAACTCGATCTGGAGTTGCTTCTACTGCCGCTGCATCATCGCGGCAAGGCGAACGCCCGTATTCTGGGCTGCCTCACGCCCAACGAGGCGCCCTATTGGATCGGCCTGCATCCGATCGTCCGGTTCGAGATCACAGGGATCGAGAAGGTGTTGTACGGCCAGACGCTGCCCACAAAATCCGCCCGTTCAACCGCCCTGCCCGCCGGCGCCCGGCGCTACGGCCATCTGACGCTGGTCGATGGCGGTAAGGCGCATGCCTGATTGATGCGCCTCATCTTCAGATTAAATCGGCAAGAATCGCAAAGGCGCATCGAAACAAAGAGGTGCAGCAAAGCGGTGTTTACGCTCAATCGCGCTTTGCCTTAGTGCATGCGGTGGGCGTTTTCGCGCAGGGAGCCGGCTCGGCTCTGGTACAGGAGATCGCCGCCCACTCCTTCATCGAACAGCCTGTCGCGAATGACCTGGTAGCGATCCAGTTCGTGATGAAAGTCGTCGGCCAAATCCTGCCAGTCCTCGGCATCCTCGAGGCGAGAGGCCGCGAAGCGGTCTGCCGCAGCCGCCATGTCGGCGTAGGCCAGGGCAACCGGCGAAGTCCGGAAGAGCTTGGTTTCGTTGAGGCAGACTTCGCCCGTGTCGAGATCCCGAGCCTGGACTAGAAAGCCGTCAGACTGCACGATCACCTCGTAGCACCAGCCCTGCCCTTCCGTGGTTGCGATCAACATGGTGTCCTCCATCCACTCAACCTGCAGCCATGATGACAGAGTGGCGAATTTCTGAAGTGCTATCGTGCACACAACATGGTTAACGCATGGCAACCAATATCGGCCATGATGCCAGCCGATGAGTGCCATTTTGACGCAGGGGACGTGACCGTCTCGTGATTGTTCGATGCAGGGGCCGCGAAGGTAGGCGCTCCAAGCTCGGCGGCGATCACCGACCGCCAATCTCGGAAGCGGAGCGCTTGTTGTCGGAGAACATGTCGGTCCCTCAAACCAGGCCGATCACACGCAATTGCCGCTGCAGTTCCATCGGCAACTCGGCGTCGGGCGTACCGGCGCCAGCGAGGTCGGGCGGTGCGTCGGTGGCGCTCAGGTAGCGCCAGCCCTGGAAAGGGCCGCGCGGGCGGGGATCGACGGTCACCACGGCCGGATCGAGGACGATGTCGCAGCGGGAAATGCCGTCCTCGTCGCGATGGCCGCGCAGGTCGAGGATCCGCTGCCGGCAGGACACTACGCCCTTGATCACCCAGTAGAGCGAACCGCCGTCAAGAATGGCCTCGCGGTTCTTCGGCATCATGCGGGTGGTATGGATCTGCTCGCCGGCAAGACGCAGGCGCAGCGCAATCCACTCCTCCAGATCGGCGATCGATTCAGCGCCAACGCATAATTTGATCAGGTTGAGCGTCATCTTACGTCGTCGATATCCGCAATGATCTCGGCTTCATCAAGGGCGGCAGCCTCCCATTCGCGCCACATGGGTGTCGCCATCACCGCATCCAGATAGGTGCGAACCAGGGCCGGAACCTTGATATCATAAGCGTGGAGGCGATTGACAACCGGCGCAAACATCGCATCGGCATTGTTGAAGCGCGTCCCGAACAGGAAATCGCCGCCGGCCCCGAAGCGGGCGCGGCAATCGACGATGAGATCGACCACACGCTCGACACTCGCCAGCGTCTCGGTGTCGAGGACGATCGAACGGGGCTGGCGCTTGATGTTCATCGGGCAGTTCTTGCGCAGGGGCATGAAGCCGGAATGCATTTCCGCGCCGATGGAACGGGCATGAGCGCGGGCCTCCCTGTCCCGTGGCCAGAGTTCAGGGGCGATCTCGGCGAGATATTCAAGGATGGCGATCGATTCATGCACGAGGATATCGCCATCGATCAGGATAGGCACCTTGCCGGCCGCAGAGATGGTCTTGATGTTCGCCGAGGTCTGTGGCTGGCGCAGCCAGATGATCTGCTCCTCGAAGCCGATACCGGCGGCCTTGGCAGCGAGCCAGGGCCGCATGGACCAAGAGGAATAATTCTTGTTGGCGATGATCATCTTCAAGGCGGGCACTCCGGACCGAGTGCGGCACCATGCCCAGTTAACGCTTTGGGCGCAAACGAAGATTGAGATCGTCAACACCCCTGTCCGGGTTGGAACCAGCAAGCTCCCGCCGCGTTCACCCAGAGCGCTCCGCGAACGACCGAGGCGCGTTTGCTGACGTCACTGACTGTAAGCTACCAGGGAGTTACGATCGTGAAACGGATGCTTCTGATTGCCGGCTTGCTGGCGATTCCCTTAGCTGGATGCGCAGACGATGGCTATTATCGTAACCAGCCCTATGATCCGTATTACGCTGAGCCGGGTTATGCCGCGCCGATCTATTATGGCAATAGCTACTACTATGGGCGGGGCTATCCCCAGTACCGCTATGATCGCGACCGTTACCCCGGACGGCCATGGCAGGGCAGGCCGAGGCCGCCGGTAACCAGCCCCGGCCCGGTCGTCGCGCCAGGCGCCGGTGTCACCCCTCGCCCGCGGAGTGACTATTCCAGGCCTTTCGTCAACAGTGGTCCCGCCAGGAACGGCCCGCGCTATACGCCAGGCACAAGTCCCAGCTGTCCGCCGGGCACCAATGCGTGCTGAGCTGACTTGATCGCCGGATGGTATGCGGCCCCGCTCGTCCATACCATCCATGGCTCTTCAGGTGTCACTCAAAGAGCAGCTGCTGAAGGATCGTTAAATATTAGGTGCCTCAAGCCCGACGCTCTCGTGCCCCCTCCTCATGTCCGAACACCGGCTTGCCGATTCACTGATTTTGTAAATGTTCCCCAAGCATCAGACTCTCTCGCCTCCGCCGCCTTCTCACCGCGATGCGCAAACGTTCTCGTTCCCACGCCCTGTCCGGCTGGGTTGATGAGGAGACCGGGCGATGGCGGCTGCAGGGCAGCCGTGAAAGCAGGATTCATGGAAGATGCAGGCCGCACTGTCGATGCGAGCCGCCATCGCCCCGTTCCGGCGGCCCGGCACGCTGACAAAGCGCGTAGGACCACCCGTTTTTCCGCCTTGCTCAGGCGGAGGCGAGCCGGGAGCGGATGGCACGGACCATCCGAACCCGAACCCAGCCGGCTCGGCACAGGGGCTGAGCGACGTCCGTCCTGGCCGGACGGTGGCATCAGCCGTCTTCACCGCATCGGCGGGAGGAGGGACGAAGGCATTGCCGGGCTCAAGCCCTTCACGCTCCGTCCAGGGATCCAGGGCACTTCCATGGGGTGCCGATCCCGTCTGTCCCGCTCGTCACCCCTGGAGGCCGGCTTCGAAGGAAGCAGGACCGCCGCTTGCGCCTGCCACTTGGACAGGCCGCTGGGGTGGATGGAGGCGTTCGGGGCCGGGTTGCGCGCACGCCGGCCGCTGACGCCTCATTCCGTTACGGAATAAATCATAGCAACGGATGAAAGTCAAGAGATGTTCTTTTTATGTGCTTGTGACCAACGGCATGCATCACGGGCGGAGGAGGTCGCGCGGCGTGTTATCGATGGATCTGGTCGCTGACGAGGGGTTTGACCGGGTAACCAGGGGATCGCTTAAAAATGGGCACTACCAGCGCCGCGCCCCTCCTGTAGTCTCAATACCGACATTCCGATTCCGTTATTTTTAGCGACCCTTCAGCCGCCCTCGCCTGACCGGAGGCTGAAGCAAATCGGCACCACCGCTACGGGGACGCTTCCGCCCGCCTTTCTTTCCTGCCCGTAGGGCAAGGCGGCCGGCGCCTGCTGATCCTGATCCCAATGCGGCACACTCCGCCTGTGGGCGAATCGCCCAGGGGACTGTAACGGTCGGCCGGATGGAATGCGCTGCCATATCGGGCGCTCGGGCGGAATTGATGGTCGACAAGGACATACTCGAACAGACGGCCTTGCGGCTGATCACGGCCTTGCCGGTGGGCAAGACATTGGCCCCAGCCGATATCGCGCAGGAGATCGCCGGCAAGGCGTCGGATCAGTGGGGCCCGCTTATGCAGCCCTTGCGTCGCGTGGCCGTGCGCCTCGCCAAGGAGGGTCGCCTGGTGATCTACCGCAAGGGCCAGCCGGCCGATCCCGACGATTTCAAGGGCGTCTATCGGCTCGGCCCGGTGAGGATGGATTGAGGCGGCGATAAGCCGCCACGCCGTCAGTTCGAGGCAACGCTGCCCGTCGCTATGTTCTGCGCCAGGAAGTCCTGCCACTGCTTCTCGGAGCCGGCAAAGGCGTTGCGGTCGACCTTGCCCTTCACGCCGGGCACGGAGCCCGTGGCCGTATACTGCCAGAAGGCCCAGGAGCGATTGCCATAGCGCTGCTCCGGATGGCCCGAGACCGAACGCACCCAGAAGGGATAGTTCTCAAGCTCGCCCGTCAGAATCTGGCGATGGAAGTCGACGGTTGTGTAAATGATTGGCTTCTTGCCATAGAAGCGTTCCATCTCGACCAGGAACTTCCCCATGTCGACATGGATCTTGGCGGCGGGCGGACGCAGCTTGCAGGTCGGAGAAAGCTGGTTCCATTCCATATCGAGGACCGGCGGCAATGCATCCGCCGCCGGCGGCACATGGGTCTTGAACCAGGCGATCTGGTCTTCCACCGGGCGGCAGAAATAATAGAAGTGATAAGCGCCGGTGGGAATGCCAGCCGCGCGAGCGCCGTTCCAATTGGCCTGGAACTGGTCGTCGACGCGATCGCCACCCTCTGTGGCCTTCAGATAGGCGAAGCGAACGCCGCCCTGGGCAGCCGCCTGCCAGTCGATCACGCCCTGATACTTGGACACGTCGATGCCGTGAACAGGGAACTCTTTCGGTCCCGGATAGGCCTGTTCGACGGTCGAGCAGGCACTGACCAACAGGACACCCGCCGCGATCAGACCAAAGCGGACGAGCCGCGAGAGCGATCTCATGGTTACAACCCAATATAAGAGCCGCTACAGGCGGCGTTCCACTACTGGAAATGCACGGTAGACACAGAAGCTTAACCGCTCCTCACTGTCGACAAAAATCTTTGGAGACTCACCAAAGAATCGCCGTTATCAGGCGAATCCTCCCCTCCTACGGTCCAGATGATGAAGCGCGTACTCCTTGCCGCGGCCCTGCTGTGTGCCCCCTCCACTGTTGCCCTGGCTGCCTGCGGCCCCGATTCGGTGGGCGTTTCGCGTGTCCTGCCGGTCGGAACGCTCGGCGGGGGTGAGGTCGGCCTGAAGACTTATCCGCAGACGCTCGCGCTCCAGCCCGGCGAGGTCGTGCTCACTTTCGATGATGGCCCGAGCCCTGGCCATACCGAAAAAGTGCTGGATGCGCTGGCCGCCCAATGCGTGAAGGCGACCTTCTTCATGATCGGCCGCAATGCCGCCGGCGCCCCTGCCCTCGCCGCGCGCGTGGCCAGGGAAGGCCACACCATCGGCTACCACTCGATGACCCATCCCACCATGCGCGGCATGGCCTTCGAGAGAGCCAGGGCCGATATCGAGAATGGCTTCCGGGCCGTCGACAAGGCCGTCTTCGGCAAGGCCGGCGAGCGGCCCCACCAGCCCTTCTTTCGCTTTCCCGGCTTTGCCGACACACAGCAACTCGACAACTGGCTGGCTTCGCTCGATGTCGTGATCTTCGGCGCCGACCAATGGGCGAGCGACTGGGAACCTGAAAGCCCGGACGCCGAATTGGAGTTGATCCTCGCACGTCTGGAGAAGTCGAAGGGCGGCATCGTGCTGCTGCATGACATCCAGCCGCGGACCGTGGCAATGCTGCCGCAATTCCTGCAAGAACTGAAGAAGCGGGGGTTCCGTATCGTGCAGATCGTGCCCGGCCCTGGCCCGGTGGAGACCCGGCCGGCGCCCCCGGGATGGACGTCGGAAACCAACCGGATCATCGACAGGCGGCGCGCCAGGCAGCACTGAAGGGCGGCGGCGGACGACAAACAAGGCGAATCCGCCCCGCAAAACATCAGGCTGATTCACTGCCGGGCATCGGTCCAGTCAGGCGGGGACCTGGGGCCTACCGGTTATTGGCTTAGCAGCCTCTCTACGGTGATGTACTTATCGTGGACTTTATCGTCCTTGAATAAAAATTGCGTGTCTGGATATACTGACAAGTAATTGCTGTCGGTATCCTTGGTCTCTTGTAAGATCGTACCAGAGCTCAACTTATAGATCTTCTTGCACTTGACTTCATTCATACTCTGAAGCTTGGATTTCCAATTCATGTCGGAGCAAACTTAGTTCCCGCTCACTGTCCATTTGCCAACGCCGATCTCCTCCGCATGCGATATCAAGACGTAACCCGTGACTGTTCCATCAGGAGAGAAGAACATCCCCCCAAGATCCAATCCAACTGTATATCCGGAGTATCTGTCGATAACCTGGTGGCTCGAGAATGGCTCCACGCCGTTCGGTAAGACTTTACCTGCTACTGCTGCAGGAACCGTTGCTGCCAATGATACCAAGATTGCCAAAGCTGCGGTTTTCATCTCTTCTTTCCTTCGTTAGATCCCAGCCTTCCCGTGCATTTTCATGAACTGAGGAACCTGTGATGCTCGGAGAAAGGCGAAGATGCTCTCTGAGGCTATGCGGTAGAACTGGACGCGACGTTCTCTCTTATTGTCGGCTTGCAAGGGCACATCGCACGATACGCGATCGAGTGCGAAACTGGAGCTCAACTATAGATTGTTCCAATCATATATTATATCTTGAAGCGAGCATTTCTTAGGGATGGCGATTGGGCTAACCCCTCGCCACCCATGCTCACGAGCAGACATCCGCGCGCCAAAAACAAAAGGCGACCCGTCATCGGATCGCCTTTTGGAGCATCGCTCGAAGATGGTGCGGTCAAGAGGACTCGAACCTCCACTGGTTGCCCAACTAGCACCTCAAGCTAGCGCGTCTACCAATTCCGCCATGACCGCGGGTGCTACACGAGGCCGGCCCGAAGCGCGGTGCCCTTGTGAAGCGGCGCATCGTCTAACAGATCGGTCCCGGGGCAGCAAGGGCAATCGCGGATTTTCTTGCATTACCGTGACAACCCTTGTCGAAGGTCCAGAATACACCGATATGAGGGCTTCCTGCCCCCGTGGACCAGACTTTCGTGACCAGCCGCAACGCGCTCGACAGCATCTTCCTGCCCCTTGGCGATTCTCCTCCCGTCGAATGGCAGATCCTGCCCGGCCTGCTTCCTTATGCGGAAACCGTGGCGGCGATGGAGGAGCGGGCGGCTGCCATCGCCGACGGCGAGGCGGGCGAATCCGTCTGGCTGCTGGAGCACCCCGCCCTCTACACGGCCGGCACCTCGGCACGGCGCGAGGACCTGGTGGCGCCGCACCGTTTCCCGGTGCATGAGAGCGGGCGCGGCGGCCAATATACCTATCATGGCCCGGGCCAGCGCGTGGCCTATGTCATGCTCGATCTCAAGCGCCGCAGGCAGGATGTACGCCTGTTGGTGGCGGCGCTGGAAGCATGGCTGATCGGAACGCTCTGGGCTTTCCATGTGCGCGGCGAACGGCGCGACGATCGTGTCGGCGTCTGGGTGCGTCGGCCCGAGCGTGGAGATGGCGCCGAGGACAAGATCGCCGCCATCGGCATCCGCCTGCGGCGCTGGGTGTCCTTTCACGGCATCGCCATCAATGTCGAGCCGAATCTGGAGCATTTCTCCGGCATCGTGCCCTGCGGCGTGCGCGACCATGGCGTGACCAGCCTGGTCGATCTCGGCCTGCCCGTGACGATGGAAGATGTCGATATCGCCCTGCGCTCGGCCTTCGAGCCGATCTTCGGGCCGGTGCTTACCAGGTCGCCCTGACAGTCGAGGCGAGGCCGTTGCCTGGGATGATGGCAAGGGCGATCAGCCAGCCGATCATCGGGCCGCTGAACAGGCCGAAGGTCGCCAAAGTCTGCTGCCAGGAGGCGAGTGCCTCTGGATTCAGGAAGAAGATCGCACCAGCCACGGCCAGGAGATAAAGGCCGAGGAAGATCGGGATCACGAAGCCCGACCAGCCGAAATCATGCAACCGCTTGCGCGACAGGCAAAGCGCCGACCAGGCGATGGCGGCCATGAAGACAAAGGAGCCGAGACCGAAAGGGCCGCCCCAGCCATGCATCCCGTGATGAATGCCAAGCGCGGCCAGGGCGAGCAGCAGCACGCCGATCGAAAAGGCGCCCCGATCGACCGATCCGTTCGGCGAGAACAGCAAACGCAGGATGACGACTGACAGCATTGTCCTGACAACCCGGTTAAACCAAGCTGATTTTATCTTTAACATCGAGGGGTTAACGCGGCGTTTCAATGCGGAGAGTCAACTTTCTTTCCCGGGTGCGCGGACGTCCCGTCGGCTCTTGGAAGCGCGATGGTCAAGGATACAGGCGAGACGTCTGCGATCCCGGGAACGCTTCTTTGGCCGGTACAGACTGGCCAAAGGGCATTGTTCCACTGTGCGCGGACGAACGAATCTTTCGTGGAACCGCAGACGCCTTGCCCATCTTGGGAAACGTAGCGCTTCCAAGAGCGGACGGGACGTCCGCGCACCCGGGATAAACCCGCGATCCCAGGAAGGCCTACAGCCGCCCCGTCGCCACGCGCATCTTGTCGGCCAGCCCCCCGCCAATGCGCCGGTAGAGTGCGTGCGCGATCTGCTCGTCGCGTTTGCACAGCGTCTTCAGCTTTTCCTGGTCGAAGGCAAGCACGCGCACCGCTTCCTCCGTCGTCACGGTCGCCGTCGCAGCGACGCCGGTGGCGAACGAGACATCGCCCACAAAGGCCCCGGCCCCGACATGGGCGACGAGTTGGTCCTTGACGCGCACCTCCGTCTGGCCCTCGCAGATGAAGGTCAGCTCGCGCACCGGCTCGGTCTCGATGGTCATCACGGTCCCGGCCGGCAGCGTGCGCCATTGGGCGGTGCGCAGCAGTTGGGCGACCTGGGCCTTGTCGAGATCGCCGACGATCGGCTTGATGAAGGCCTTCTGGTCATCCGAAAGTTTCAGGCTGAAGCGATCGCGCAGGAGAACGCCGAGCTGTACGAGATTGATCAGAATGAAGGCGCTATCCCAGGCGATGCTGGGCCAGACCGCCGAGCCGCTGAACAGGAAATAGAAGATCTCGAAGCCGATGCCGACCACGGCCGCCAGACGCAGCCAGAAGATATTGGTGAGCAGATAGGAAATGGCGATGATGGTGTAAGCGATATGCCCCGGGACAGCCGCCCAGCTGAAAAACTGATCCCATATGCTCAAGGCACGGCTCCATTGGTGGGGATTGCCGGATGGTGGGAAAGCGCCACCTTGGAGTGGCGGTCTCCGCCTACCAACCTTGAAGCACCGTGCTTGCCGGACATGTGGATGGCGGTCGGAGACCGCCACTCCCTTATACGAATTCCATGATCACGGCATCCACCGCCAGCGTATCGCCTGATTTCACCCGGATCTTCTTTACGGTGGCATCGCGCTCGGCGCGCAGGACATTCTCCATCTTCATGGCCTCGACCACGCAGAGCGCCTCGCCCGCCTTGACCTCCTGGCCCTCCCTCACCTCAATGGCACGCACCAGGCCTGGCATGGGGCAGAGCAAAGCGGTGGAGAGCGCGGCATTGGTCTTGACCGGCATCAGCCGCGCCAGCTCGGCCTCGCGCCCGGTATAGACGCGGACATCGGCTACTGCACCGCGGTGGGCGAGGACGACTCCATTGGGGATGGGGCGCACCAGCATGGATACGGGTTCGCCATCGATCTGCCCGGTCCAAACCGGCTGGCCAGGCTTCCAGTCCGAACTCAGAATGACGAGCCGCCCTGGCGAACCTTCCACAGTGAGGAAAGTCACCTGCATCTCACCACGTGCCTCGTCCACCTCGACGGTGAACGATTCCTGCCCGAGCACCGCAACCCGCGTGCGGTCGAAGATCACGGCCCGCCCGACCATCTGCCCGCTGATCTGCCGTTTGCGCTGGTTCTGCAAGTGGTCGATCATCGTGGCCACTGCAGCGAGGCGATCGGCCACCACCCCCTTCGGGGCCGGCGGCGCAAAACCGCTCGGAAACTCCTCGGCGATGAAGGCTGTGGAAAGCCGCCCCTCCATCCAGCGCGGATGCTCCATCAGCGCCGAGAGGAAGGGGATATTGTGTCGGATGCCCTCGATGGCAAAACTATCGAGCGCATCCGACATCGCGGCGATCGCGCCCGCCCTTGTCGGCGCGTGGGTGCAGAGCTTGGCGATCATCGGGTCATAATGGATCGAGATCTCGCCTCCCTCGAAAACGCCGGTGTCGTTGCGGACGGTGACGCCCTTGTCGCGCCGCTCGGCCGGCGGACGGTATTGGGTAAGGCGCCCGATCGACGGCAGGAAGCTGCGCACGGGGTCCTCGGCGTAAACGCGCGATTCCACCGCCCAGCCGTCGAGCGTGATGTCGGACTGCTTGAGCGCCAGCTTCTCTCCGGCCGCCACGCGGAACATCTGTTCGACGAGGTCGATCCCGGTGACCAGCTCGGTGACAGGATGCTCCACCTGCAGGCGGGTGTTCATCTCGAGGAAGTAGAAACTCCTGTCCTGGCCGGCGACGAACTCCACGGTGCCAGCGGAATCATAGTTCACGGCCCTGGCGAGAGCCACCGCCTGCGCGCCCATGCGCGCCCGCGTCTCCGCGTCCAGCAAGGGCGACGGCGCTTCCTCGATGACCTTCTGGTTACGGCGCTGGATCGAGCATTCGCGTTCACCGAGGTGAATGACATTGCCGTGCTTGTCGCCGAGGACCTGGATCTCGATATGGCGTGGCTCGACGATGAACTTCTCGACGAAGACGCGATCATCGCCGAAGGAGGCCTTCGCCTCGGACCGTGCCAGGCGGAAGCCCTCCTCCACCTCGCCGGCCGAATAGGCGATGCGCATGCCCTTGCCGCCGCCGCCGGCGGAGGCCTTGATCATCACGGGGTAACCGATCTCGTCGGCAATGCGGATGGCCGCCTTGCCGTCCTCGATGATTCCGAGATGGCCGGGCACGGTGGAAACGCCAGCGGCGGCCGCGGCCTTCTTGGATTCGATCTTGTCGCCCATTGCCGCGATGGCATGCGGATTGGGGCCCACGAAGATGATGCCGGCCTCCTGCAGGGCCGTGGCGAAGGCCTCGCGCTCGGACAGGAAACCATAGCCTGGATGCACGGCATCGGCCCCGGTCTGACGGCAGGCGGCGATGATCTTGTCGATGCGCAAATAGGATTCGGCGGCTGCCGGCGGTCCGATAGACACGGCCTCGTCAGCCATTTCGACGTGGAGGGCGTCGCGGTCGGCATCCGAATAGACGGCAACGGTGGCGATGCCCATGCGGCGGGCTGTCTTGATGATCCGGCAGGCGATCTCGCCGCGATTGGCGATCAGAACTTTCGAGAACATGCCGGCGACCACCTGAAATGCCACGGAAACGTCCGTTCACGGCGTCTCACAGTTTTCACCCGCGCGCAATGAGTCGTACCCCGCGGGAGGTCGACGTGAACAAAAATGCCGGCCCCAGGGGCCGGCAAATCGCTCGGTTCAGATATATCGTCCTCAGATCATCTGGCAGATCGACTTGTCCCAATTGTTGGTCGCCGCCATCTGGCGAGGATCGACCAAGGCAAGCAGCGCGCGCTCGGCGCGGCTGACGATTCCGTCATGCTGGATGCGGCGGCTGAGCCAGGCGCTGTCGTGGTCGTCGAGCTTTACAGGCGTCGAGATCGACAGGCCATGCGTATCGTTGGTGGCAAGCAGATGGGCCTGGATCGCCTCGGCGAACAGGCCGTCCCAAGCCGGATCGTTGGTGCCGGTGCAGCCTTCGGCCATCTCGAACAGGATATCGGCTTCCGGGCGCGAGATGATGCGCCGCTTGTCGCCCCTGGCGACCTGCAGCAGCCGTGCGAGGTTCGTGAGATCCCGGGCATCGACCACGCGCGAGAAGTGAATGCGGCCGAGCGCCGCTGGCCCCTCACCCGTCATGGCCGAGTGCTGGATCTGGTGCAGCGCAAAACTTGCAAGATCGGCGGGCACGCTGCCGGCCGTCTCGATCAGCTTGATCAGCAGTTCAAGCTCGGCGACATTGGCCACCAGCCCCTCGCCGCCATCCAGCATCGAGAGCAGCCACGCGCCCTGCTCCCTCGAAATGCCGCCCTTGGGCTCGCCATTCTCAAGGACATAGGCCGTCAGCATGTCTTCGAAGAGAGCATTGAAGCTGGGGTTGCGGCCTGCCAGCCTGCCCTGAAGGGCGAAGAGGGCGTCGGCGTCGGCGGCCTGAAGCGGCTCGCCGCCTTGCCAACGCCGGCGCATTTGCCCGATTTCGAATTCCTCGATCGCACCGCGCTCCAAAGCGGGCTGCACCAGGGTTGCGATTGGTGACGTCACCATTGGTCTAGCCTTGCAAATGTTTGCGCCAAATCCCCCGGCGCCTCATGAGGCCACTTTGAGCCTGCATCACTCAAAGCTGCGTTAATGGAGGACTCTATCGAGAGGAGGTGGCCAAAGAATGTGCATTTTGCCACAAAGCTGTGGCATTGCCGCGATGCAAACCAGTCTTGCACATCTTTGCATGTCTGCAAGAATCTCTATTTTAGCGCCAACGAAGTGAGCGGAGATCAGCCGTCAGCTCCACGCTTCATCTGTTTGATATAGATAGATTTTTGCAAGAATCCGGAATTCTCCGGGTTTGCAGGGCGGCAAGCTGAAAGGCAGCTTCCATGAGCGACACCATCTCCACCGGCATCCATAGCGCCGGGATTCACCATATTACTGCAATTACGGCCGATGGCCGTGCCAACATCCGCTTCTATCGCGACGTGCTTGGCCTGCGCCTGGTCAAGCGGACCGTCAATTTCGACGATCCCACAGCCCATCACCTCTACTTCGGCGATGCCACCGGCAGGCCGGGCACCATCCTGACCTTCTTCGCCTGGGCTGGCGCCAACCGTGGCAAGCCTGGCACCGGCGAGGCGCAGGCCGTGGCCTTCCGCGTTCCCGAGGGATCGCTGGGCTGGTGGCGTGGGCACCTTGCCAGCATGGGCATGGCCTATGAGGAGGCCAAGCGCTTCGGCGAGGAACTGATTGCCCTCTCCGACCCGGATGGCATTCGCCTTGAACTCGTCGCCGCCGGCAAGCCGGAGGGCGAGAACTGGACGGGCAATCCAATCCCGGTCGAGTATGCAGTCGCTGGTTTCCACGGCGTGACGCTGCATGTTTCGGCCGAGGAAGGTACCGCCAAGGTTCTTACCGACGTGTTCGGCTTCACGCCTGCCGGCAAGGAAGATAAGGTCAGCCGCTACAGCAAGGCGGATGATGTCATCGGCAGCCATGTCGACGTCATCGTCGATGCCTCGCGTATCAGGCCGTCCATGGGCGCCGGCTCGATCCATCATGTCGCCTTTCGGGCGGCCGGTGATGCCGAGCAGCAAGCCTTGGTCGAGGCCCTTTATGCAATGCATGTCGCCACCACGGAACAGAAGGATAGGAACTATTTCCGCTCCGTCTATTTCCGCGAGCCCGGCGGCACCATCTTCGAGATCGCCACCGACGATCCTGGCTTTGCGGTGGACGAAAGCGTCGACACCCTGGGCACCGTGCTCAAGCTGCCGGCACAGTACGAAGCCTATCGCAGCCAGATCGAAGCGGCTCTGCCGGATATCGACTGACTAACCTGGGAGCGCGGACATCCTGTCCGCTCTTGAACCGTAGTGCATGCGGTTGAGATGCTGACTGAGACGTCCGCGCCTCCTTCCCGACCTTCAATGTTTCAGGAGCGGACAAGACGTCCGCGCTCCCAGCAGCCATGACTCTCTCCCACATCCATCGTTTCGAACCGGGCCCCAACTCCAGGTCCCTATTGCTCCTGCACGGCACGGGCGGCGACGAGCACGACCTCATCGACCTCGGCCGCACCATCGCACCGGGCGCTCCGCTGCTTTCGCCACGCGGCCAAGTTCGGGAAGGCCCGGCCAACCGCTTCTTCCGCCGAATGGCGGAGGGCGTGTTCGACATTCCCGATCTCAAGGCCCGCACGCAGGCGCTCGGCGACTTCGTGGCGGAGGCAGGCAAGACCTATGGCATCGAGCCGCCGGTCGCCCTCGGCTTTTCGAATGGTGCGAATATCGCTGCCTCGCTGCTGCTGCTTCGCTCGGAGGTGCTGTCCGGCGCCATCCTGATGCGCGCCACCCTGCCCTTCGAGCCCGTCAGCCTGCCGGACCTTGCCGGCAAGCCGGTGCTGATCCTCTCCGGCCAGTCGGATCCGATGGCGCCGGCCTCCAAGGAACTGGCGGCGGTGTTGCGCCAGGCGGGCGGCAACGTCAGGCATGAGGTGCTGCCCGCCGGGCATGGGCTGATCCAGCAGGACTTGATACTGGCGCGGGACTGGTGGACGGAATCCGGGAGCGCGGACGCCCTCGTCCGCTCTTGAAGCGTAACGCCCTCGGGACTTGCGATGGCCGGAATTGAGGCTCCCGCATACCCTCAAACGGCACCGCTTCAAGACCAGACGGGACGTCCGCGCTCCCTGCATCACAATGGTATGTTGTCGTGCTTCTTCCTCGGTGCCTCGACATGCTTGTTGCGCAGCATGGAAAGCGCCCGCGCCACGCGCTTGCGGGTCTGCGAGGGCTGGATCACCTCATCGACATAGCCACGCTCGGCCGCCACGAAGGGCGAGAGGAAGCGGTCCTCGTAGCGCTTGACGTGGTCGGCGATCTTTTCCGGGTCGGCCATGTCCTGGCGGAAGATGATTTCGACGGCGCCCTTTGCACCCATCACCGCGATCTGAGCCGTCGGCCAGGCATAGTTCACGTCGGCCCCGACATGCTTGGAGGCCATCACGTCATAGGCGCCGCCATAGGCCTTGCGCGTGATGATGGTTACCAGCGGCACGCTGGCCTGCGAGTAGGCGAACAGCAGCTTGGCGCCGTGCTTGATCAGCCCGCCATATTCCTGCGCCGTGCCGGGCAGGAAGCCGGGCACGTCGACCAGGGTCACGATCGGGATCTCGAAGGCGTTGCAGAAGCGCACGAAGCGTGCGCCCTTGCGGCTGGCGTCGGAATCGAGCACGCCCGCCAGCACCATCGGCTGGTTGGCGACGATGCCGACCGTGCGTCCGGCGATGCGCGCAAAGCCCGTGATGATGTTGCGCGCGAACTTCTCCTGGATTTCGAAGAAATCACCTTCGTCCGCCAATTTGGTGACAAGCTCCTTCATGTCGTAAGGCTTGTTCGGATTGTCGGGTACCAGCGTATCGAGCGAAGGCTCCAGGCGCTCGGCATCGTCGAAGGACGGCAGCTCCGGCGGCCCCTCGCAATTGTTGGCCGGCAGGAAATCGATCAGCCGGCGCATCTGCAGCAGCGCCTCGACATCGTTCTCATAGGCGCCGTCGGCGACCGAGGAGCGCACGGCATGCACGGAAGCGCCGCCGAGTTCCTCGGCGGTGACGCTCTCATTCGTCACCGTCTTGGTCACGTCGGGGCCGGTGACGAACATGTAGCTGGTATCCTTCACCATGAAGATGAAGTCGGTCATCGCCGGCGAATAGACATCGCCCCCGGCGCAGGGGCCCATGATCAGCGAGATCTGCGGGATGACGCCCGAGGCCAGCACATTGCGGCGGAAGACCTCGCCATAACCGCCGAGCGCCGCCACGCCTTCCTGGATGCGGGCGCCGCCGGCGTCGAACAGGCCGATGATAGGGGCGCGGTTCTTGAGCGCCATGTCCTGGATCTTATTGATCTTGGCCGCATGCGTCTCCGACAGCGAGCCGCCAAACACGGTAAAGTCCTTGGCGAAGACGAAGATCTTGCGCCCGTTCACCGTGCCCCAGCCGGTCACCACACCGTCGCCGGCGATATGGGTGCTGCTCATGCCAAAATCGACGGCGCGGTGCTCCACGAAGGCGTCGAACTCCTCGAAGGAACCAGCATCGAGCAACAGCTCCAGGCGCTCGCGGGCGGTGAGCTTGCCCTTGTCATGTTGGGCGGCGATGCGCTTCTCGCCACCCCCCAGCTGGGCCTGGGCGCGGCGAGTTTCGAGTTCAGCCAGGATATGCTTCATGAACGGCGTTTCCTGCGGCTCATTGTGACAAATGCCGCTTGTCATCCATAAGCCGTGATTCTGAAAATTTCATCGATTTTGCGCGAGGCAATCCGGTGAAGCTGTGGAGGGGTAACCCGCTTTCCGCTTGAACCGCCCGGGTCGGCGCTGTAGTCCCGCACGGCAGCAATCAGGAACGGAAGCTCCCATGTCGACTTTGGCCCGGATGGACGCGCAGGCCCTCTCTGCCCTGTACCGCGATCTCACGCGCGACTATGAGGCGCTCAAGGGCCGCAAACTCTCGCTCGACATGACTCGTGGCAAGCCAGCGCCCGAGCAGCTCGATCTTGCCAGCGGCATGCTGGCGCTGCCCGGCAACCGCGACCACATCACGGAGTCCGGCGAGGATGCCCGCAATTATGGCGGCCTGCAGGGCCTTGCCGAAGTGCGCGCTTTGTTCGCGCCGGTGCTTGGCGCGCCAGCGGCGCAGATCGTGGTCGGCAACAATTCGAGCCTGGCCATGATGCATGACTTCCTGGTCTACGCGCTCCTGCGCGGCGTGCCCGGCGGCGGCAAGCCCTGGTCGAAGGAAGAGGAGATCGCCATCCTCTGCCCGGTGCCAGGCTATGACCGGCATTTCGCCCTCGCCGAATCCTTCGGTATCAAGCTCATTCCTGTGCCGCTCACAGGCAACGGTCCCGACATGGATGAAGTCGAGCGTCTGGTAGCCGATGCAAGGGTCAAGGCGATCTGGTGCGTGCCGCAATATTCCAACCCGAGCGGCGAAACCTATGGCAGCGAGACGGTGGAGCGTCTGGCGCGCATGAAGACCGGCGTGAGCGATTTCCGCATCCTGTGGGACAACGCCTATGCGTTGCATCACCTCGGCGACGAGCGCCCGCATCTGCGCAATATCCTCGATGCCTGCAGTGAGGCCGGCAATGCCGACCGCCCGATCATCTTCGCCTCGACCTCGAAGGTCACGCTGGCCGGCGCAGGCCTCGCTTTCCTGGCGGGCTCCCCCGCCAATGTGCGCTGGTATCTCGACAGCGCCGGCAAGCGCACGATCGGCCCCGACAAGCTCAACCAGCTGCGCCATGTCCGCTTCCTCAAGGACCTCAAGGGCATCCATGATCATATGGAGAAGCATCGCAGCCTGATCGCGCCGAAATTCGCGGCGGTGGAAGCGGCTTTCGAGAACCGTCTGGCGCCCTACGGATTTGCAAGCTGGACGAAGCCGGCCGGTGGCTACTTCATCATTCTCGATGTGATGGAGGGCACCGCGAGCCGTGTCGTAGCTCTCGCCAAGGCAGCTGGGCTCGCACTCACGCCGGCTGGCTCCACCCATCCCTATGGCAAGGACCCGCTGGACAGGACACTGCGCATCGCGCCGACCTATCCGAGCCTTGCAGAGGTGAGGCAGGCTGCGGACGCCGTTGCACTTTGCGTCTTGCTGGCAGCCTGCGAGAAGCGCCTCGCCAGCGAAGGGTGAGTGCCGGCGGCGCGGATATCCGCGCTGCCGGGGATTACCGAAGCATCGCCAGCAACCGCGACGCTGCTTCCATCTCGCGCCAGCGCCAGGCACGGCGCTGCTGGGCCTCCTCGTCACTGCCCCAAAGCTCGATCTGGTAGTCTTCGTCGACATGCGCGGCCGCCCAGGCCGCTTCCGGCTCGAGATGGCCACGGGCCACCGCAAGCGCCAGCACGACGGACCCGGTGAGCGTTGTAATCACATGGAGACTTGCCAGGCCAAGCTCGTCGAAGGTCGACACGGCCCGGGCGATGGCGGCCAGCGCCTCGGGAGGCTGAGCCTTGTGGATGATGCCCTCGGTGAGAGTCAGCTCGGCCCCGACATTCCGGACACTCCATTCCAGAACGGGGTTCCATGCCTCGTTCTGCCGGCGCACCAGTTCCGCAGGCGTGTCGGCGCGATAGCACAGCAGGTCCGAACCGCCATATTTGGCGATCTCGTCGATCACCGCCTGGCGCGTCTGGCGCACGCCATCGATCGCCGAATTGGCGATGCGTGTCATCGGCATGGCGAAGGGGTCGATATGATCGGCCTGCGCGTTCCACTCCTCAGCCAGCGCCTGCATGATGTCGGATGAGGAAAAGGCCAGCAGCGCCTTGGCAGGTGTGCGGGCCACGCGCCCATCGAGCGCGACGGCAAGAAGTCCATCCTTCTCGACGACATGCGCCTGCTTGTAGAAGCGTTTCGGCAGTTCCGGCTTCATGCCCTTCTGGGCCGAATGCATTGGATCGGGAACCGAACCGTCGCGGAACCAATGGCTGTAGAAATCGCGCTCGTGGTTCATGAGGGTTCCGGCACCTTGAGGGCCTCGACCAGCGGCAGGAGTTCGTCGAAGGTATCGATTATGTGGTCCGCTCCGGCTTCACGCAGTTCCGCCACCGGATGGTTGCCCCAGGACACGCCCACCGTCGCCGCGCCGGCGGCGCGGCCCATCAGGATGTCGAAGCTGGTATCGCCGATCATGATCGCCTGTTCGGGCGGCAGGCCCACCTCGCGCGCCGCCTGCAGCACCATGCCGGGATGGGGCTTTGAGGGTGCCTTGTCGGCGGTCTGGATGGTGGCGAAGACGCCCTTGTTCCAGCCGAAACCGTCGAGAATGCGTTCGACGCCGCGCATGGATTTGCCCGTGGCGATGCCGAGGACGACATCGTGGCGCTGGCGCAGCGTCGCCACCACCTCCGCTGCGCCAGGAAACAGCGGCGGCGCATGGCTGGGGTCATCCACCCGTGAAAGGAAAGCCTCGCGATAATAAGCGGCAGCCTGCTCGATCTCGGCCGCGGTGGTCTCCTCGCCCAGCAATTGACGCACGGCCGGTTCGAGCGACAGCCCGACAATGCTGAGCATCCGGGCCCGCGGCAGCAAGGGGCGGCCGAGGCGCTCGAAAGTATGAACCAGGCAGGCATGGATCAGATGCTGGCTGTCGAGCAGAGTGCCATCGACATCGAACAGGACGAGTTTCACTTGGGCTTAATCCTCCGGCGCATCGACGATGGGGTCATAGGCAGAGGCATCGAAGCCGAGAATATCGAAGCTCTGGCGCATGTGGGGCGGTAGCGGCGCGGTGACATCGAGGGTGCCGCCGCGCGGGTGCGGCAAGGTGATCCGGCGTGCATGCAGATGCAGCTTCTTCGGCAGCTCTTCGGGGATGTTCTCCATCGCCTCGCCATATTTGGGATCGCCGATGATCGGGTGACCGATGTGGGCGGTGTGGGCGCGCAACTGATGGGTGCGGCCGGTGACGGGCTTGAGCGACAACCAGGACACGGAATTGGCGGCCCGGTCTACAAGCGAATAATAGGTGATCGAATGCACGGCTTCCTCGTCGCCATGCTTCATCACGCGCACCTTCTCGCCATCCATGCCAAGTTGCTTGGAAAGAAAGAGTGAGATGCGCCCTTGCTTGGGCGAGGGCACGCCCTTCACCAGCGCCCAGTAGATCTTGCGGGCCGAGCGGGTACGGAAAATGGCGCCGAGTTCGGAAGCGGCCTTGCGGGTCTTGGCGAGCACCAGCACACCGGAGGTATCGCGGTCGAGACGATGGACGAGACGCGGCTTCTCGCCATCGGGGCCAGCCAGGGCCGCCAGCATGCCGTCGACATGGCGCTCGGTGCCCGAACCGCCCTGCACGGCAAGGCCATGCGGCTTGTTGATCACCAGCACGTCCTTGTCCTCATGCAGGATCAGCGAGCGGATGAACTCGGCATCCTTCTCGGCCTGCGCCGAACGCTTTGTAGCAATATGGGGATTGGATGCGCCCTGCTCGGATTTCGGCAGGGGCGGCACGCGGATGCTCTGGTTCTTGGCCAAGCGATCATTGGTCTTGGCTCGCCCGCCGTCGACACGGACCTGGCCCGAGCGCAGCAGCTTCTGCAGATGGCCGAAGGCGAGGTCCGGGAAATGCGTCTTGAACCAGCGGTCGAGACGCATGCCGTCCTCATCAGCAGTGACGATACGGGTTTCGACCAGGAAGGACATTAAGATTCCGAAGCGCAATGAAAGGGATCGCGTCCCTATAAAGCAGAGAGACCGGCCTGTCTGCTTCAAATCGCCAGTTCGACCCCAGGCAGGCCTTCGCAGCAATCCGTAACGAAGAAGGTGACGAAGGCCGTGGCTCGGCCCGCGGCGATGCGGCAGCGCTGCACCCGGCCCTGGCGCTCCTGCGTCATCAATCCCGCCGCCAGAAGCTGGGCAATGTGATGGGCAAGGGTCGATTTGGGAATACCGAGCTGACGCTGGATCTCGCCGACCGCCAGCCCCTCGCCGCCGGCCTTGATGAGGAGTTGAAAGATCTGCAGGCGGTGTGGATGGCCAAGTTCTGCCATGCAACGCGCTGCATCCTCGAAGGCCATGTCCATCATCGCCATTGGCGTGCCACCGTTCCCTGTTCAGGGAGCGTAATGCGTTCCCCTCACGACTCTGAGCGACGGCTGCCCCCGCTGTCCGGTCGCGCCAGCCTCCGCGCTGCCGAACAGGCTGGGGATTTCGCTGCGGTCGACACCGATATCGCTCAGCACCCGATCGCTCAGGCCATCGAAATATCGAATATTGGCTTGGCGTTCGCGTTGCGCAAGCAACTCGTCGAAAATATGCCGGATACGCTCAAACATGGTCGCCTCCTGAATATCACCATAGTTCTAGAAATATAGTCCTATTAACTGCGATTGCAAGGAGGTGCTGCGATGAATGAAAGTGGGAAAAAGCCGCTCCGGGCCACGGGCCGCTGCCTGTGTGGTTCGGTGCGCTTCGCTGTCCGCGGACAGCTCGTCGACGTCTCCGCATGCCATTGTTACCTTTGCCGGCGGCTGCACAGCCATTTCGCGGCATATACGGCCTGCGATCCGTCGGACCTGGAAATCACCGCCGGTGGCAAGCTGCGCTGGTATCGCTCCTCGCCCCTGGCGCGGCGAGGGTTTTGTGCAAGATGCGGAGCCCAGATGTTCTCGGCACGCGACGACAGGCAGCACATCGCCATCGCTGCCGGCACAATCGATGAGCCCACGGGCCTGCGGCTGACGAGCCATCTCTGCGTGCGCCAGCGGGGCGACTATTACGACATCGCCGACGGCCTGCCTCAGACCGGCGGGAAGATAGGCGAGGGCTCGGCATCGCCGTGGCTGCCGGCCGGATCGATGGATTGTGAGATTTGACCAGAGGGACATCCCATGAGTGGAAACGAAACGCGGCCCGTACGGGCCACCGGCAGCTGCCTGTGTGGTTCAGTGCGCTACACTATTCGCGGGCCATTGCGCGACGTCTGGGCCTGCCATTGCTATCTGTGCCGGCGGCTGCACAGCCATCACGCTGCCTATGCGGCCTGCGATCCCGCTGACCTCGAAGTCGTCGACAACGGCAAGCTGCGCTGGTACCGCTCCTCGCCGACGGCCCGGCGAGGCTTCTGTGCGAAATGCGGTGCTCAGATCTTCTGGGACGGCAAAGGTGCAAACCACATATCGATCGCTGCAGGCACCCTGAACGAGCCGACAGGATTGAGGCTGGTGAAGCACATCTGCGTCGGGCAGAAGGGAGATTATTACGAGATCCGCGATGACCTGCCCCAGGAGGGCGGCGCTTCGGAATAGTCCCCCATGCGCTCACGATTTGCTCAGGACGCCGCCTATCGTCGCAGCGGCCGCGGCCAGCGTCGCTCCGTCGAAACCAGAGAACCCCAGCACGAGGCCTTGCCGGGGTGGCAGGTCGAGATACATCGGCGACAACGCCTTGGCGCCCACACCTGCCGCGACCAGGCGGCTGGCGACTGCGCTGTCGTCGCGATTGTCGCCCAGTCCCGCCACCAGGTGGAGCCCCTGGTCGGGCGCCATCACGCTGAGCGCGCCCGCGGCGTGGCAGGCGAGCGCCTCCAGGAGAGCATCACGCCCCGCCTCGACGCGCCGGCGGGTGCGGCGCAGATGCGCGGCGAAATGGCCGCCATCCAGGAACTCGGCGACGGCGGCCTCGGCCAGCGTCGGCGGTTGCCGGTCGAAGAAACCGCGCAATGCGACGATGCGCGGCAGAAGTGCCTTGGGCACGACGGCGTAACCGATACGGATGCCTGGAAATAGCACCTTCGAGAAGGTGCCGAGATACACAACGCGTTCGGCGCCGTCCATACCCTGCAAGGCCGTCAGGGGTGCGCCGGCGAAGCGGTATTCGCTGTCGTAATCGTCCTCGATGATCCAGGCATTACGGCGCTTTGCCCAGTCAAGCAACGCCAGGCGGCGGCGCATCGTCATCGGAACGCCAAGGGGAAACTGATGTGACGGCGTGACATAGGCAAGCCGCGCACGTGGAGCAAGCTCCTCGCCGCGCTCGGCATCGAGCCCCTCCCTGTCCACGGGAATGCCGATGACGCGGGCGCCGATGCTCTCCAGCACGGCCCTTGCCGTCATGTAGCAGGGATCTTCGATCCAGGCCTCGTCACCCGGGACCAACATGGCGCGGACGACAAGGTTCATGCCATGCATGGTGCCGGTCGTTACGATAATCTGCTCGGCATCACAGCGCACGCCGCGGGCCGTCCTCAGATAAGCGGCGATAGCCTCGCGCACGGCCGGCCCGCCACGGCTGTCGCCATAGTGGAAATGCTCCGGCCCCGGTCGTAGGAGGCTGCGCGACAGCAGCCGGCGGAAGATCGCCATGGTCTTCTGGTCGATCGTCGCAACGCCCAGTTCGCAAGGCAACGCCCGTTGTGACCGGGGGAGTACTGAAACCGGCGGGGCGGTCGCAATGGTCGGCACCACGGTTGAGACGAAAGTGCCCGAGCCGACACGCGCCTCGGTAAAACCGTCCGCCACCAGCATCTCGAAAGCAGCCACGGCCGCGGCGCGGGAAAGGCCGAGCCGCTGGGCGAGATCACGGGTGGTTGGCAGCTTGGTGCCGGGCGACGCCTGTCCGGTCTCGATAAGTTTACGAATGGCGACATAGAGCTCGCGGCTGCGCGGACCACTGCCCGGCAGCACAGGCATCAGGATCGACCAATCCGCCGGATTGGTTCTCTTTTTTTATTTCAGTATTGGATCTTTTTCGAACCAATGGCATGGCGCACTGTTCAGCCAATTCAACATGAAAAGCAAGGGCCATGAAGGTACAGGAAGCAACCTCCGCCAGCTTCGCCGTAACGGGGCGCAACCGGCTGAAGCGCCGGCACGATCGTGGCCGCTACGATCACGAGGCAGTCTACGCCGTGCTCGACGCCGGTTTCCTCTGCCATGTCGCCTATGTCATCGACGGGCAGCCCTATTGTACGCCGACCATTCATTGGCGCGAGGGCGACTGGCTCTATTGGCATGGCTCCTCGGCCAGCCGCATGCTGCGCAACCTCAAGGGTGGCACGCCGGTCTGCCTGACCGTCTCCCATCTCGATGGGCTGGTGCTGGCGCGCAGCGGCTTCAATCATTCCGCCAATTACCGCTCGGCGATCTGCTTCGGCACCGCCCGCATCATCGACGACCCGGACGAAAAGGGGAAGGCGCTGCGCGGCGTGGTCGACCGCTTCTATCCCGGCCGCGCCGCCGAATTGCGCGAGACCCATGCGCAGGAAACCAAGGCAACCATGGTGATCGGCATGCGCATCGAAGAGGCTTCGGCCAAGGTACGCGCCGCCGGTGTCGGAGACGACGAGGAGGATTACCGCCATCCGGTCTGGGCCGGCGTCATCCCGGTGAGCATGGTGATCGGCGCTGCCGAGCCCTGCCCGCGCCTTCTGCCGGGCATGCAGCAGACGGCGGGCGTCGCAAGCTACCGCACCGGCCGCCGGCTGGATGAGGCCCTGGCCGAAGCGCAGCTTCTCTATGAGGGCGACACCGAGGCGGATGAGCTGGTGGCCTGATTCCTGGGATCGCAGGCTTCCAGCCTGCATCTTCCTTTCCCGCGAGTTGATCAATTCCAAGAGCAGGCTGTAAGCCCGCGATCCCGGGGTTATCCCTCGCCCCGCTCGCGCCTCAGCTTCTCCCAATACTCCAGCCGCTTGCGGATCTCCCTCTCGAAGCCCCGCTCCACCGGCTCGTAGAACCGGCGGCGGCCTAAGGCATCGGGGAAATAGTTCTGGCCGGAAAACCCCTCCGGCTCGTCATGGTCGTAGCGATAGCCCTGGCCGTAATTCTCCGCCTGCATCAGCTTGGTCGGCGCGTTCAGGATGATCTTGGGCGGCGTCAGCGAGCCCGCCTCCTTGGCGAGACGCGTGGCGGCCTTGTAAGCGGTGTAGGTAGCGTTCGACTTCGGTGCCGTCGCGACGTAAATCACCGCCTGAGCGATGGCGAGTTCACCCTCGGGGCTGCCGAGGAAGTCATAGGCATCCTTGGCGGCATTGGCGACGACGAGAGCCTGCGGATCGGCCATGCCGATATCCTCCACCGCCATGCGCACCACGCGCCGGGCGATGAAGAGCGGATCCTCGCCGGCATCGAACATGCGGGCGAGATAATAGAGCGAGGCGTCGGGGTCCGAACCGCGCACGGATTTGTGCAGGGCCGAGATCAGATTGTAGTGACCGTCGGCGGACTTGTCGTAGATCGGCGCGCGACGCTGCAGCACCTGCTGGAGCGTGGCGGCATCGAAGACCTCGCCGGGCTTGGCGGCGCGCCAGGCTTCTTCTGCCAGAGTAAGGCTCGCGCGGCCGTCACCATCCGCCATGCGCACCAGTACCGCCCTCGCCTCCTGGTCGAGCGGCAGCTTCCTGCCCTCGACCTCTTCGGCATGGACCAGCAGGCGCAGGATCGCCGCCTCGTCCAGGGCGTTGAACACCATGACGCGGGCGCGCGAAAGCAGCGCGGCATTGAGCTCGAAGGACGGGTTCTCCGTGGTGGCGCCGACCAGCGTCACCGTGCCGTCCTCCATCACGGGCAGGAAACTGTCCTGCTGGGCGCGATTGAAACGATGGATCTCGTCGACGAAGAGCAAGGTGCCACGGCCCATCATGCGGCGCGAACGAGCTGCCTCGAACACCTTTTTCAGGTCGGCGACGCCGGTGAAGATCGCCGAGATCTGCTCGAAGGCAAGGTTAGTCTCTCCGGCCAGCAGGCGTGCCACCGTGGTCTTGCCGGTGCCCGGTGGGCCCCAGAAGATCAGGCTGCCCATCGAACCGGACGCCAGCAGGCGCGTCAGCGCCCCCTCGGGCCCGACGAGATGGTCCTGTCCTGCCACCTCGGCAAGCGTCTTCGGCCGCATGCGGTCCGCCAGCGGACGCGGCGCGTCCTTGTCCAGTCCCGCGGAGGAGAAGAGATCCGCCATCAGCCCCCCAGGATCGTCGAGATCTGCTGGCCGTCACGGTTGATCGTGATGCGCCAGAGGTGGCGCTGCTCCTGCGCCAGCTGGTTCAGCGTTTTGGGATCGGTCACCTTCTGGCCGTTGATGACCAGGATGATGTCCTTCTTCTGGAAGCCGAAATTGGCGGCGGCGCTACCATCCTCGACGTCCGTCACAACCACGCCAGCGGAATCCATCGACATGCCGAGCGACTCGGCCACGGCTGGCGAAAGATTGGCAACCGTCGCGCCAGCCAACGGCGAGTCGCCCTCCAGCACGGTCTCATCGCGCGGCGTGGTTTCCGGTGCCACGGTCAGCTTCACGGGAACGGTGACATGCTCGCCCTTGCGCAGCACGTCGAGTTCAGCCGTACCGCCCAGCGCCTTGGTCGCGAAGCGGTAGCCGAACTCATCGGGATCGGAGACGGCCATGCCATCGACACTCAGCACGACATCACCGGTCGTGAGGCCGCCCTCGGCCGCCGGGCCGCTCTTGGCCACATCAGTGACGAGTGCGCCGGTCGGCCGGTCCATCGACAGGGATTCGGCGATCTCCGAGGTGACGTTCTGCAGGCTGGCGCCGAGCCAGGGCCGGAGCACACGGTCGGAACCGGCCTGGGCCGAGGCGACCACCACCTTCACCATGGCAGCGGGAATGGCAAAGCCGATGCCGATATTGCCGCCCGAGCGCGAGACGATCGCGGTATTGATGCCGACGAGCTTGCCGGACATGTCGACGAGGGCCCCACCTGAATTGCCAGGATTGATGGCGGCATCGGTCTGGATGAAGGACTGGAAGTCGGACTGGCCGACCTGGCTGCGCGCCAATGCCGAAACGATGCCGGAGGTCACGGTCTGGCCCACACCGAAGGGGTCGCCGATGGCAAGCACGAGGTCGCCCACCTGAACCTTGTCGGAATCGGCGATGTCGAGCGTGGCCAGATCCCCCTTCGCGCCCTTGAGCCTGAGAACGGCAAGGTCGGCGCGCTGGTCCTTGAGGATGATGTCGGCATCGAACTCGCGCTTGTCCGAAAGCGCGACGCGCACCTGCGTGGCATTGGCGATGACATGGTAATTGGTCACGATCATGCCGTCCTTCGCCACGATCACGCCCGAGCCCAGCGAACGCTCCACCCTGTCGCGCGGCGCCCCACCCCCGCCGCCGAAGAACTGACGGAAGAAGGGGTCGTCGAACATCGGATTGGCCTGTTCCTTCTCGACATGGGTGGCGTAGACGTTCACCACCGCAGGCGTGACCGCCTTCACCACCGGCGCGAAGGAAAGCTTTACCTGCCCGGTGCTCTGCGGCACGGCGGCATCCTGCGCGTGGGCCGGGATCAGGCCGGCAAGCAGGATGAGGGCGGCAGGGGCGAGACGGCGCATAGGCGACTCCGGATGATAGCTGGGAGCGCGGACGTCCTACGACACTCAAGGGAGTGTCGGACGATCCGCTCTCGAACCACAGACTCGTATAAATAAGGCGCGATCATTATCATTGCGAGGAGCTTGGACAAACCGTTGCGCTCTATCTCGAAACGCCGGCGGTTCAAGAGCGGATCGTCCGACACTCCCTTGAGTGTCGTAGGACGTCCGCGCTCCCAGCAAAAAGGGCGGCGCTTGCGCACCGCCCTTCGAAATTTTCATCCGTTTCCAGAAGATCAGGCGGCTTCGGCCTGATCCTGCACCGGACCGGAATCCAGGCCCTTCGCCGAGACGTCGCGATCGACGAACTCGATCACGGCGACGGGCGCCGAGTCACCGTGGCGGAAGCCAGCCTTCAGCACCCGGGTGTAGCCACCCTGCCGCGTCTTGTAGCGGCTCGCCAGCACGTCGAAGAGCTTCTTGACGATGGTCTCGTCCTGAAGCTGGGCGACGGCCTGACGGCGAGCGTGCAGGTCGCCGCGCTTGCCGAGGGTGACAAGCTTTTCGACGATCGGGCGAAGATCCTTCGCCTTGGGGAGCGTGGTGACGATCTGCTCATGCTTGATGAGCGAAGCCGCCATGTTCTCGAACATCGCCTTGCGGTGTTCGGCGGTACGGTTGAATTTGCGATGAGCCTTGCCGTGACGCATTGCCCTGTTCCCTATCGTTTGGCAGCGCGATGCGCCGGATCAATAATGTTCCTCGAAGCGCTTGGCCAGCTCTTCGATGTTCTCCGGCGGCCAGCCCGGCACTTCCATGCCGAGGTGGAGCCCCATCTGTGCCAGCACTTCCTTGATCTCGTTCAAGGACTTGCGGCCGAAGTTCGGCGTGCGGAGCATCTCCGCTTCCGTCTTCTGGATGAGATCGCCGATATAGACGATGTTGTCGTTCTTCAGGCAATTTGCCGAACGGACCGACAGTTCCAGCTCGTCCACCTTCTTGAGGAGCGCCGGGTTGAAGGCAAGCTCCGGAATGGCCGGGGCTTCGGATTCCTTCTTCGGCTCCTCGAAGTTGACGAAGACTTCCAACTGGTCCTGGATGATGCGAGCGGCAAAAGCCAGCGCGTCGTCCGGGGTAATCGAGCCATTGGTCTCGATCGTCAGCGTCAGCTTGTCGTAGTCGAGGATCTGGCCCTCACGGGTGTTCTCGACCTTGAAGGCGACCTTCTTGACCGGCGAATAGAGGCTGTCGACCGGGATCAGGCCGATCGGCGCATCTTCCGGACGGTTACGGTCAGCCGCAACATAGCCCTTGCCGGTGTTGACGGTGAATTCCATGCGGATCTCGGCACCCTCGTCCAGCGTGCAGAGCACGTGCTCGGGGTTGAGGATCTGGATGTCACCGACCGTCTGGATGTCGCCGGCGAAGACCTGGCCAGGACCCTGCTTCTTCAGCACGATGCGCTTGGGGCCTTCCGCCGACATCTTGACGGCGACTTCCTTGATGTTGAGGACGATATCGGTCACGTCCTCACGCACGCCGGGGATGGACGAGAACTCGTGCAACACGCCGTCGATATGCACGGACGTCACCGCTGCGCCCTGCAGGGACGACAGCAGAACGCGGCGCAACGCATTGCCCAAGGTCACGCCGAAGCCACGCTCCAGCGGCTCGGCAACAGCAGTTGCCTGGCTCTTCGGATCGTCTCCCGGAGTCACTTCGAGCTTTTGCGGCTTGATAAGTTCCTGCCAGTTCTTCTGAATCACGACGACACCCTTCAATCGGTCTCGGTGCTGCCAACAAGCCCGACACGCTCGAACAGCGGCCGGGCCATTTCAAATCGCGAAACTAGACGCGACGACGCTTGCGCGGGCGGCAACCATTATGTGGAATTGGCGTCACGTCGCGGATAGAAGTGATCGTGAAGCCCGACGCCTGCAAGGCGCGCAGGGCCGATTCACGACCGGAACCCGGACCGGAGACTTCAACTTCCAACGTACGCATGCCGTGCTCGCTCGCCTTGCGGCCAGCATCCTCGGCAGCCATCTGCGCGGCGTAGGGGGTCGACTTGCGCGAACCCTTGAAACCCATCGTGCCCGACGAAGACCAGGCAATCGTGTTGCCCTGGGCGTCGGTGATGGTAATCATCGTGTTGTTGAAGCTCGAATTGACGTGTGCAACGCCAGAAACGATATTCTTGCGCTCGCGACGGCGAACGCGACCTGCGGCTTCCTTGGCCATGTATAAATCCTTCAAGCGCGCCCGTTGTACCAGGCGCTCGGGACAAAAAGAGAAAACGAATTACTTCTTCTTGCCGGCGATCGGCTTTGCCTTGCCCTTGCGGGTGCGGGCATTGGTATGCGTGCGCTGTCCACGGACAGGCAGGCTGCGACGATGACGCAGGCCACGATAGCAGCCAAGATCCATCAAACGCTTGATGTTCATGGCAACGTCACGGCGAAGATCACCCTCGACGATGTAGTCGCGATCGATCGTTTCGCGAATCTGCAAAACTTCCTGATCCGACAACTGGTGGACACGGCGCTCAGGCGCGATGCCGACCTTGGCAACGATTTCCTTGGCTTTGGCCGGGCCAATGCCATGGATATATTGCAGCGCGATTTCGACGCGCTTGGCGGTGGGAATGTTGACACCAGCGATGCGGGCCAATTTCCGGTCTCCAAATCTTTGATCCGGCGAAGGGCCGAAGATCAGTCCAATCATCTCCGGCGAACCGGCAGCGCAAAAACGAGCCGTTCGCTCGAATGAGCGATCGGCCCGCGCGTCTTTGACGTGAGTTGCGCCTTGTAGAGATTCTCTGCGAAGACGTCAACTCGTAAAGACAAAGTTCATGCATAATCGGCCGAATGGCCGTTATGCACTGGAAGCCGCCCCTAACTCGGGAGGCTCCAAGATATCATCGATCTCGGCGGAAACATCCTCGATCGATCTCATCGCATCCACGGTGTAGAGATCTCCGCATTTGCGATAATAGTCGGAAAGGGGCGCCGTCTCCTTGCGATAGCTCTCGAGGCGAGCCTTGAGAGCTTCGGCATTGTCGTCCTTACGCGGCGTGCCCCCGGTGGCGATGGTGTCGGCCACTCGCTTTTCGATACGCGACAGCAGGACGGATTCGTCGACCAGAAACTCGATCACGGCGTCGAGATGCATGCCCTTCTGGGCCAGCATCTTGTCGAGAGCTTCCGCCTGCGCGACCGTACGCGGGAAACCGTCCAGGATGAAGCCGTTATGCGCATCCGGTTCCTCGATACGGTCAGCGACGATGCCGACCACGATGTCGTCGGACACCAGGTTGCCAGCAGCCATCACCGCCTTGGCCTTCACTCCCACCGGCGTTCCGGCATTAACGGCCGCCCGCAGCATGTCGCCCGTCGACAGTTGAGGAATGCCATGCTTCTCAACCAATCGCACGGCCTGGGTACCCTTGCCCGCCCCCGGCGGACCCAGGAGAATGAGCTTCATCCGCGACGCCCTTTCAGCTTGGTCTTGCGCACCAGCCCCTCATATTGATGAGCGAGCAGATGTCCATGGATCTGGGCCAGCGTGTCCATTGCCACGCTCACCGTGATGAGCAGCGAAGTCCCGCCCAGGACGAAGGGAACAGAGGGAACCAGGTAATTCTGGATCTCCGGCACCATGCACACCAGGGCGATATAGATCGCACCGACCACCGTGATGCGGGTCAGCACATAGTCGATGAACTTGGCGGTGTTCTCGCCCGGTCGGATGCCCGGGATGAAGCCGCCATGCTTCTTCAGGTTATCGGCCGTTTCGGTCGGATTGAACACGATAGCCGTGTAGAAGAAGCAGAAGAACACGATCAGGATCGCATAGAGCACCATGAACAGCGGCTTGCCGTGGTTCAGGTAGATGGCGACGTTGGCGAGCCAGGAATTCGGATTACCCGCAGCCACAAAAGTGGCGGCCGTGGTCGGCAGCAGCAGCAGCGAGGAAGCGAAGATCGGCGGAATGACGCCCGAGGTGTTCAGCTTCAGCGGCAGATGCGACGACTGGCCCTCATAGAGCCGGTTGCCAACCTGACGCTTGGGATACTGGATCAGCAGGCGCCGCTGAGCGCGCTCGAAGAACACGATCGCCAACACCACGGCCACCGCGACGATCAGCGCCATGAACAGCGTGATCGGCGACATGCCGCCCGTGCGGGCCAGATCGAACATCTGGGCCAGATGGGTCGGGAACTCGGCGACGATGCCGGCCTGGATGATCAGGGAGGTACCATTGCCGATACCGCGCGAGGTGATCTGCTCGCCCAGCCACAGCAGGAACATCGTGCCGCCGACCAGCGAGACGGTGGTCGAGAGCTTGAAGAACAGTCCGGGATCGGTGACTATGCCCTGGCCGCCTTCGAGGCCCACCGCGATACCCCAGGCCTGCGCCGTTGCCAGCACCACCGTGAGATAGCGGGTATATTGGTTCATGACCTTGCGACCCTGCTCGCCCTCCTTCTTGAGAGCTTCGAGCTGGGGCACCACCGTCGTCAAAAGCTGAATGATGATCGAGGCGGAGATATAGGGCATGATTGCGAGCGCGAAGATCGCCATACGCGAAACCGCACCGCCCGAAAACATGTTGAAAAGACCAAGAATACCGCCGGCCTGGCCGTTGAAGGCGCTCGCATAGGCCTCGGGATTGATGCCGGGCAAGGGAATATAGGTGCCCAACCGGTAGATGAGCAGCGCGCCCAGCGTAAACCAAATGCGCTTCTTAAGTTCGTCAGCCTTGGAGAACGAACTCCAATTGATGCTCGCAGCAAGCTGCTCCGCCGCCGATGCCATATCGTGCTCCGCCGTGTCGAAAGCGCGCCAAGAAAGGTGCGGCCCGCCAGAACAGGCGGGCCGCTACTATATAGTGTCAGGCCTCAGCCTTTGCAGCAACGGTAAGGACTTTTACCGAACCGCCGGCCTTTTCGACAGCAGCCAAGGCGCCCTTGGTGGCGCCGGCGACCTCGAAGGCAACCTTGGCCTTGAGCTCACCCGAGCCGAGCAGCTTGACGCCGTCGAGAACACGGCGGATCACGCCGGCCTTGACGAGGGCCTCGGCGTTCACCACGGCCTTGGCATCGAGCTTGCCGGCATCGATCGCAGTCTGGATGCGGTCCACGTTCACTTCGGCATAGTGCAGCGCGAAGATGTTGTGGAAGCCACGCTTGGGCAAACGGCGATGCAAAGGCATCTGACCGCCTTCGAAGCCCTTCACGGCGACGCCGGTGCGGGCCTTCTGGCCCTTGACGCCGCGGCCGCCGGTCTTGCCCTTGCCCGAGCCGATGCCGCGTCCAACGCGGATACGGCTCTTGGTCGCGCCTTCATTGTCGCGAAGATCATTGAGTTTCATCGTCGCGTCTCCTTACTCGGCCTCGACCACGCGGACGAGGTGCCCGAGCTTGGCTATCATGCCACGCACGGCGGGCGTATCTTCCAGCGTGCTCTGGCGGCGGATCTTGTTCAGGCCCAGGCCGACGAGAGTCGCGCGCTGGTCCTGGGTGCGGCGGATCGGACTACCGACCTGCTCGACCGTCACGGTCTTGGTTTTAGCCATCGCTCTTCCCTCCCCGATCAATCGGTCGACTCGGCGTCGATACCCTGACGCCGGCTCTGGATCTGGGACACCTTGAGGCTACGACGGGCCGCGACGGAGCGCGGGCTGTCTTCCTGCTTCAGCGCGTCGAACGTCGCGCGGACCAGGTTGTAGGGGTTCGAGGAGCCGAGCGACTTGGCAACCACGTCATGCATGCCGAGCGATTCGAACACGGCACGCATCGGGCCGCCGGCGATGATGCCGGTACCGGCCGGAGCGGCGCGAAGCACGACCTTGCCGGCGCCATGACGGCCATTGACGTCATGATGCAGGGTGCGGCCTTCGCGCAGCGAGACACGCACCAGGCCACGCTTGGCCTGGTCGGTCGCCTTGCGGATGGCTTCCGGCACTTCGCGGGCCTTGCCATGGCCGAAGCCGACACGACCCTTCTGGTCACCGACGACGACGAGTGCCGCAAAGCCGAAGCGCTTGCCGCCCTTCACCACCTTGGCGACACGGTTGATGTGGACGAGGCGGTCCACGAACTCGCTGTCGCGCTCTTCGCGCTGACGGTCACGTTCACGTTCACGAGCCATTGGATCCGTTCCTTAGAAATTGAGGCCGCTTTCGCGGGCCGCATCGGCGAGCGCTTTGACGCGCCCGTGGAAGATGTAGCCACCACGATCGAAAAAGACGTCCTTGACGCCCTTGGCGACGGCACGCTCCGCGAGGAGCTTGCCGATCACCTTCGCGGCCTCGATGTCGGCGCCCGTCTTCAAGCTGCCACGCAGATCCTTTTCCATCGAGGACGCGGCGACGACAGTCGTGCCGTTCGCGTCATCGATGACCTGGGCGTAGATGTGCTTGGAAGAGCGGAACACCGAGAGGCGCGGCCGTCCGTTTGCCACCGAGCGAAGCTGCCGGCGGACACGCGCCTTGCGGCGCTCAAGAGCTTGCCTTGCATTGGCCATGATAGGCTCCGTTTACTTCTTCTTGCCTTCCTTGCGGAAGATGAATTCACCAGCGTACTTGACACCCTTGCCCTTGTAGGGCTCGGGGCCGCGATAATCGCGGATTTCCGCGGCAACCTGGCCGACCTTCTGCTTGTCGATACCCGCGATGACGATTTCCGTCGGCTTCGGGGTGGTGACGGTGATGCCTTCCGGAATCGGATAGTCGACATCATGCGAATAGCCGAGCGAGAGCTTCACGACCTTGCCAGCGACAGCGGCCTTGTAGCCGACGCCGTTGATCTCGAGACGCTTCTCGAAGCCCTGGGTAACACCCACCAGGATGTTCGACACCATAGTGCGCGACATGCCCCACTGGGAGCGTGCCATCTTGGAATCGTCCTTGGGGTCGACCTTGAACGCGTTGTCCTTGAACTCGACCTTGATGAGGTCGGGAATGGTGAAACGCAGTTCGCCCTTCGGCCCCTTGGCCTTGACGGTCTGGCCGTCGAGGCTGGCCGTGACGCCGGTCGGAACAGCAACAGCTTTCTTGCCGATACGAGACATTGTGTTTCTCCTTCGGCTCAGAACACGGTGCAGATCACTTCGCCGCCAACATTGGCTTCACGGGCCTGATGATCGGCCATGACGCCACGCGGGGTCGAAACGATCGACACGCCAAGTCCATTGGCGACACGCGGGATATTCTTGACGGACGCGTAAACGCGACGGCCAGGCTTGGAGACGCGGGCGATCTCACGGATCACCGGGGCGCCATCATAATACTTCAACTCGATCTCGAACTCGCTTCGGCCATTGCCGAAGTCGGTCACGGTGTAGCCGCGGATGTAACCTTCCGACTGCAACACATCGAGCACGCGGGCGCGCTGACCAGAGCCAGGCGTCGAGACGCTGGTCTTGCGGCGCAGCTGCGCGTTGCGGATACGGGTCAGCATATCGCCGACAGGATCATTGATCGCCATGACGATATCTCCTCACCAGCTCGATTTCACGAGGCCGGGAACCAGCCCCTTGGAACCGAGTTCGCGCAATGCGATACGCGACATCTTCAGCTTGCGGTAAACGGCGCGCGGACGGCCGGTCACTTCGCAGCGGTTGCGCACGCGCTCCTTGGCGGAATTGCGCGGCAGTTCCGAGAGCTTCAGACGAGCGGTGAAACGCTCTTCCATCGACAACGTCTCGTTGTTGGCGATGGCTTTCAAGCGGGCGCGCCGGCCAGCATACTGCTTGGCGAGCTTCTCGCGGCGCTTGTTCTTTTCAATCGAACTTTTCTTGGCCATTTAGGTCTCCAACGTTCCGCGTTTGAGGGCGGATTAACCGCCTCACTGCCGGAAGGGGAAGTTCATCAGTTTCAGAAGCGCACGCGCCTCGGCATCGCTCTTGGCCGTGGTGCAGACGACGATGTCCATACCCCAGACCTGATCGATCTTGTCGTAGTTGATTTCCGGGAACACGATGTGCTCCTTGAAGCCCATGGCATAGTTGCCACGGCCGTCGAAGCTGTTCGGGTTCAGGCCCCGGAAGTCGCGAACGCGCGGCAGCGCGATCGTCACCAAGCGATCGAAGAACTCGTACATGCGAGTCTTGCGCAGGGTAACCTTGGCGCCGATCGGCATGTTCTCGCGCACCTTGAACTGCGAGATGGCCTTGCGGGCGCGGGTGATGACCGGCTTCTGGCCAGCGATCAAAGCGAGATCAGCAGCCGCCACGGTCACCTTCTTGGTGTCGGCAGTGGCTTCACCGACGCCCATGTTCAGCACGATCTTGCTGATGGTGGGCACTTCCATCGGGTTCTTGTAGCCGAACTGCTCGATCAGCTGTGGGCGAACCACATCATTGTAATAGGCCTTCAGGCGCGGCGAGTAGGCATCGCCGTTCGCGCCGCTGTCGGCGCCCTGGGGCTTGGCTGGGGACTTAGCCATCGATCTGCTCTCCCGAACGCTTGGCGACGCGAACCTTCTTGCCGCCTTCGAGAACCTTGAACCCGACGCGGGTCGGCTTGCCGTCCTTGGGATCGGCAATGGCGACGTTCGACAGGTGAATCGGCGCTTCCTTCGAGATCACGCCGCCTTCCTGGCTCGCCGTCTGGCGCTGATGACGGCGCACGACGTTGACGCCGCGGATAATTGCGCGGTTCTCATCCGGGAAAACCTGGATCACTTCACCGACGCGGCCCTTGGAACGGCCGGTCATGACGACGACCTTGTCGCCCTTCTTGATCTTGGCAGCCATGTTACAAAACCTCCGGCGCCAGAGAGATGATCTTCATGTGGTTCTTGGCGCGCAGCTCGCGCGGAACCGGTCCGAAGATACGGGAGCCGATCGGCTCCTTCTGGTTGTTAATCAGCACGGCCGCATTGCGGTCGAAGCGGATCACCGAACCGTCGGGACGACGGATGTCCTTGGCCGTGCGAACGACCACGGCCTTCATCACATCGCCCTTCTTGACGCGCCCGCGCGGAATGGCTTCCTTGATCGAGACGACAATGACGTCGCCGACGGAAGCATATTTCCGCTTCGAGCCGCCCAAAACCTTGATGCACATCACGCGTCGGGCACCAGAATTGTCCGCGACGTCGAGATTCGATTGCATCTGAATCATGACGTACCCTCTTATTCTTCGCAGGCTGGTATCCGCACGCAGCGGACCCGGCCCAACCTCGGGTTTGGCGACAGGATATTCACCCAGCCACCGTGAAGCTCTCCGCCTGCTCGGCCTTGAGCCCACTTTGCCGGCCTTGCGGCAGGCAAATCAGTCTACATGAACCAAAGCGCGGCCAAGGCGACGGAAACTTCCGCCCCTTTCGCCGACGCTCCGGGAAAGCGTGCCTTCTAGCGATTCCTTCGCTCAATCACAAGCAGAAAGCCGGCTTCCGCCGGCTTTATTTTCAGCGCGACTGGCGAAGGCACTCCAGCCTTCCCTCTTGCGGACCCGATCGGGTCAGGCCTTGGCAGCTTCCGCAGCCTGGTCGACGACGACCCAGCGCTTCAGCTTGGACATCGGACGGCCTTCCTCGATCCACACGACGTCACCGACCTTGTGGCCGTTGGCCTCGTCATGGGCATGGTAGTTCTTGGTGCGGCGCACCGTCTTCTTCAGCAGCGGATGGGTGAAGCGGCGCTCCACCTTCACCACAATCGTCTTGTCGTTCTTGTCAGAGACGACGACGCCTTGCAGGACGCGCTTGGGCATGGACTATCTCCTCAAGCCTTGGCTTTGGTCGCGGCCTTCTGGCTCTGAACCGTCTTGATCTTGGCGATGGTGCGACGAACCGTGCGCACTTCCGCCGTGTTGGCGAGCTGACCCGTGGCCTTCTGGAAGCGCATATTGAATTGCGACTTCTTCTGCTTGGCGAGTTCGTCGGCAAGCTGGTCGTCGGACAGCACCTTGATGTCTTCGATCTTCATGGTGTCTTCCTCACTCAGCGATGCGCTGGATGAAACGGGTCTTGATCGGCAGCTTGGCCGCGCCGAGCGTCAGGGCAGAGCGGGCGATTTCCTCGCTCACGCCGTCCAGTTCGAACATGATACGGCCCGGCTTGACGCGCGCGACCCAATGGTCGGGCGCGCCCTTGCCGGAGCCCATGCGCACTTCCGCGGGCTTTGCCGAGACCGGCACGTCCGGGAAGATGCGGATCCACACGCGACCCTGACGCTTCATTTCGCGGGTGATCGCACGACGCGCGGCTTCGATCTGACGGGCAGTGACGCGCTCGGGCTCCAGAGCCTTGAGGCCAAACTGGCCGAAGTTCAGGAGCGCGCCCGAGGAGGCCACACCGTGGATGCGGCCCTTGAACTGCTTACGGAATTTGGTGCGCTTGGGTTGCAACATGGTTTTCTTCTCTCAGATCCCCGTAAGCCGCTCACGCAGCTTCGTTACGAGGGCGCGACGACGAGCGGCCGGTCTCCGGCTCCGCCATGCGCTTGTCCTGGGCCATCGGATCGTGCTCGAGGATTTCACCCTTGAAGATCCAGACCTTGATGCCGCACGTGCCGAAGGTGGTGAAGGCCGTCGCCGTGCCGTAGTCGACATCGGCGCGCAGCGTGTGAAGCGGCACGCGACCTTCGCGATACCATTCCAGACGTGCGATTTCGGCGCCACCCAGACGGCCCGAGCAATTGATACGAATGCCCTCGGCGCCCAGACGCATGGCCGACTGAACGGCGCGCTTCATGGCGCGGCGGAAGGCCACGCGACGCTCGAGCTGCTGAGCGATCGAATCGGCGACCAGGGTCGCGTCCACTTCCGGCTTGCGCACTTCAACGATGTTGATGTGCACTTCCGAGGTGGTGAGCTTCGACACGGCCTTCTTCAGCTTGTCGATATCGGCGCCCTTCTTGCCGATCACGATACCCGGACGAGCCGAATAGATGGTGACGCGGCACTTCTTGTGCGGACGCTCGATGACGATGCGCGAGACGGCGGCCTGCTTCAGGAGCTTCATCAGCGCCTGACGGATCGCGATATCCTCGTGCAGCAGCTTGCCATATTCGCCCTTGGCGGCGAACCAGCGGGAATCCCAGGTCCGGTTGATGCCCAGACGCAGGCCGATCGGATTGACTTTCTGTCCCATCGTTTGCTCCTTACGCCTTGGCTTCGACCTGGCGGACCACGACCGTCAGGTTCGAGAAGGGCTTTTCGATACGCCCTGCCCGGCCGCGGGCACGGGCATGGAAACGCTTGATGACGAAGGCCTTGCCGACAAATGCTTCGGAGACGATCAGATCGTCCACATCCAGGCCGTGATTGTTCTCGGCATTGGCGATGGCGCTCTGCAGCGTCTTCTTTACATCGGTCGCGATGCGCTTGCGCGAGAAGGTCAGGTCGGCCAGAGCCGAGTCGACCTTCTTGCCGCGGATCATGGACGCGACGAGGTTGAGCTTCTGCGGCGAGACGCGCAGCATGCGCGCAACCGCCTTCGCCTCGTTGTCAGGCAGGGCCCGTTCGGACTTCGGCTTGCCCATCGCTTACTTCCTCTTCGCCTTCTTGTCCGCCGCGTGACCATAGAAGGTACGCGTCGGGGCAAATTCACCGAGCTTCATACCGACCATGTCTTCGTTCACCTGCACCGGAACGTGCTTCTGGCCGTTGTAGACGCCAAAGGTCACGCCGATGAAGTGCGGCAGGATGGTGGAGCGGCGGCTCCAGGTCTTGATGACCTCGCTGCGGCCGGAGCCGCGCGCGGCATCCGCCTTTTTCAGGAGGTACCCGTCGACAAACGGGCCTTTCCAGACTGAGCGGGACACGTGTGGTCTCCTTACTTCTTCTTAGCGTGACGGGACGAGACGATGAACTTGTTCGTCGCCTTGTTCGAACGCGTCTTCTTGCCCTTGGTCGGCTTGCCCCAGGGCGTGACAGGGTGACGGCCACCCGAGGTACGGCCTTCGCCGCCACCATGGGGATGGTCGATCGGGTTCATGGCAACACCGCGGACCGACGGCTTGACGCCAAGCCAACGCGAACGACCCGCCTTGCCGAGCGAGATGTTCATGTGGTCCTGGTTCGAGACCGCGCCGACGGTGGCGAAGCAGCTCGACAGGATCAGGCGCTGCTCGCCCGAGTTCAGGCGCAGGATGACGTAAGCGCCATCGCGGCCTGCGATCTGGGCGTAGCTGCCGGCGGAGCGGGCGATGGCACCGCCACGGCCGAGCTTGAGCTCGACATTGTGGACGATGGTGCCAACCGGCATCGCCGACATCGGCATCGCATTGCCCGGCTTCACGTCGGCCGAAGCCGAGGCGATCACCTTGTCGCCAACAGCCAGGCGCTGCGGGGCGAGGATGTAGGCCTGCTCACCGTCCGTGTAGGAGATGAGTGCGATGAAGGCGGTGCGGTTCGGATCATACTCGATCCGCTCGACCGTACCCTCGACATCGAGCTTGCGGCGCTTGAAGTCGACGATGCGGTAGGCGCGCTTGTGGCCGCCCGACTTGCGGAACGAGGTGATGCGGCCGGTGTTGTTGCGGCCGCCCGACTTGTTGAGGCCTTCGGTCAAGGTCTTGACCGGAGCGCCCTTGTACAAGGCAGAGCGGTCAACCAGCACAAGCTGGCGAAGGCCCGGCGTAACCGGCTTGAATTTCCTGAGAGCCATTGGTCTCTCTCCCTTTCCGGTCCGCGCCTCAGAGGCCCGTCGTCACGTCGATCGTGTGGCCTTCGGCCAAAGTCACGATCGCGCGCTTGACGTCGCTCTGGGTGCCCAAAATGCCCTTGAAACGCTTGGTCTTGCCCTTGCGAACGAGCGTGTTGACACCCGTCACCTTGACATTGAACAGCTTTTCAACGGCCGCCTTGATCTGCGGCTTGGTCGCATCGGGAGCGACCTTGAAAACCACCTGGTTGTGCTCGGAGTGAGCGGTCGCCTTCTCGGTGATCACCGGCGACACGATCACGTCGTAATGCCTGACATCGGTGCTCATTTGAAGCGCGCCTCCAGCGCATCGACAGCCGCCCTGGTCAGCACGAGGCTGTCACGGCGAAGGATGTCGTAAACGTTGATGCCCTGAACCGGCAGCACATCCACATTCGGGATGTTGCGGGCGGCCAGTGCGAAGTTCTGATCGACCTCGGCGCCATCGATGATGAGCACGTTGGCCAGGCCCCGCTTGCTGAAGGCTTCCTTCAGCGCCTTGGTCTTGACCTGCTCGACAGCGGCCTTGTCGACGATGATGAGCTGCTGCGTCTTCGCCTTGGACGAAAGCGCATGCTTCAGGCCGAGCGCACGCACCTTCTTCGGCAGGTCATGCGCATGGGAGCGCACCACCGGACCAAAAGCGCGGCCGCCGCCACGAAACTGCGGAGCCGACGCTGCACCGTGACGAGCACCGCCGGTGCCCTTCTGCTTGTACAGCTTCTTCTTCGTGCGGTTGATCTCCGAACGGCCCAGCGTCTTGTGGGTGCCGGCCTGGCGCTTGGCCAGCTGCCAGCGCACGACGCGCTGCAGGATATCCGTACGGGGCTCGAGACCGAAGATCTCGTCCGACAGCGTAACCGAGCCGGCGTCAGAGCCTTCGAGTGTGGTAATTGAGAGTTTCATCGGCTCCTCCTCACTCGCCAGCGGCTGCTTGAGCAGCTTCAGGCAAGCGGAACGCGCCGGGCTTCGGCGCCGCTTCCGGCAACTGCTTCTTCACGGCGTCACGCACCAGGATCCAGCCGCCCTTGGCGCCGGGAACGGCACCCTCGACGAGGATCAGGCCGCGTTCGACGTCGGTGCGCACGACCTTGAGGTTCAAGGTGGTGACGCGCTCGTCGCCCATGTGACCGGCCATCTTCTTGCCGGCGAACGTCTTGCCCGGGTCCTGGCGCTGACCGGTCGAACCATGGGCACGATGGGTGATCGAGTTGCCGTGGCTGGCGCGGTGGCCGGCGAAGTTCCAGCGCTTCATCGAACCGGCAAAGCCCTTGCCGACGGACGTGCCCGTGACATCCACGAACTGGCCGGGGACGAAGTGGTCCGCGGTGATCGTGGCGCCAACCGGGATCATCTCGGCTTCCGGCACGCGGAATTCGACGATCTTGCGCTTGGGTTCTACGTTGGCGACGGCAAAGTGACCGCGCTGCGCGTTGGTCGTGTTCTTGACCTTGGCGAGGCCGGCACCGAGCTGAAGCGCGGTATAACCATTCTTATCGTTGGTCCTGTGGGCGACGACCTGACAGTCGTCGAGCCTGAGAACCGTGACCGGGACATGCTCGCCAGCGTCGTTGTAAACGCGGCTCATGCCGATCTTCTGTGCAATGACACCAGAACGCATGGCGTTCGTTCCTAACACTAGAGGAGCCTGATCAGAGCTTGATCTCGACGTCCACGCCGGCAGCGAGGTCGAGCTTCATGAGCGCGTCCACGGTCTGCGGGGTGGGGTCTACGATGTCGAGCAGGCGCTTATGGGTGCGCATCTCGAACTGCTCACGCGATTTCTTGTCGACGTGCGGCGAGCGGTTCACCGTGTATTTTTCGATCCGCGTAGGAAGCGGAATCGGTCCGCGAACGGCGGCGCCAGTGCGCTTGGCCGTCGAAACGATCTCGCGGGTCGACGCATCGAGGATACGATGATCGAACGCCTTGAGACGGATGCGGATGTTCTGGCCGTTCATGCCCTGACTCCGAAAATAATTGGCGCGCCGCCAAACACGGCGCGCCGGAAAGATGCGTTGAGCTCTTACTCGATGATGGCGGCGACGACGCCGGCGCCGACGGTGCGGCCGCCTTCACGGATGGCGAAGCGCAGCTTCTCTTCCATGGCGATCGGCACGATCAGGCTCACCGTCATGGCGATGTTGTCCCCCGGCATCACCATCTCCGTGCCTTCCGGCAACGTCACGATGCCCGTCACGTCCGTGGTCCGGAAGTAGAACTGCGGACGGTAGTTGCCGAAGAACGGCGTGTGGCGACCGCCCTCTTCCTTGGTCAGGATGTAGGCCTCGGCCTTGAACTTGGTGTGCGGCTTCACCGAACCCGGCTTGCACAGAACCTGGCCGCGCTCCACGTCCTCGCGCTTGGTGCCGCGCAGCAGCGCACCGATGTTGTCGCCCGCCTGGCCCTGGTCCAGAAGCTTGCGGAACATCTCGACGCCCGTCACCGTCGTCTTCTGCGTCGCACGGATGCCGACGATCTCGACTTCCTCGCCGACCTTCACGATGCCGCGCTCCACGCGCCCCGTCACCACCGTGCCGCGCCCCGAGATCGAGAACACGTCCTCGACCGGCATCAGGAAGGGCTGGTCGATCGGACGCTCGGGCTGCGGGATGTAGTCGTCAACCGTCTTCATCAGCGCCAGGATCGCGTCATGCCCGATCTCCGGAGACTTGTTCTCCAGCGCCATCAGCGCCGAGCCCTTGGTGATCGGAATGTCGTCGCCCGGGAACTCGTACTTCGACAATAGCTCGCGAACCTCAAGCTCGACCAGCTCCAGAAGCTCCGGATCGTCGACCATGTCCACCTTGTTCAGGAACACCACCAGCGCCGGAACGCCAACCTGGCGCGCCAGAAGAATGTGCTCGCGCGTCTGCGGCATCGGACCGTCCGCCGCAGACACAACCAGGATCGCACCGTCCATCTGCGCCGCGCCCGTGATCATGTTCTTCACATAATCCGCATGCCCGGGGCAGTCCACATGCGCATAATGACGGTTCTTCGTCTCATACTCCACATGCGCCGTCGAGATCGTGATGCCGCGCGCCTTCTCTTCCGGAGCCTTGTCGATCTGGTCATACGCCGTGAACGTCGCACCGCCCGTCTCGGCAAGAACCTTCGTGATCGCTGCCGTCAGCGACGTCTTGCCATGGTCAACGTGACCAATCGTGCCGATGTTGCAGTGCGGCTTGTTGCGTTCAAATTTCTCTTTGGCCATCGGGGCCTCCTTCACCTGTCGCCGAAACGGCGGATGAACCTAAGTGTCAAACGGATCAGGCGTACTTCGCCTGGATTTCAGCAGCGACGTTGGACGGCGCCTGTTCATAATGATCGAACTGCATCGTGTAGCTGGCGCGGCCCTGGGTGAAGGAACGCAGCTGGTTGACGTAGCCGAACATGTTCATGAGCGGAACCATGGCGTTCACGACATTCGCGTTGCCGCGCATGTCCTGGCCCTGGATCTGTCCACGCCGGGAGTTGAGATCGCCGATGACCGAGCCGGTATATTCCTCCGGGGTCACGACCTCGACCTTCATGATCGGCTCGAGCAGGACCGAATGGCCCTTCTGCAGGCCCTCACGAAGAGCGGCGCGCGAAGCGATTTCGAAGGCCAGGGCCGACGAGTCGACTTCATGGAAGGCACCGTCGATCAGCGTGACCTTGACGTCGACAACCGGGAAGCCGGCGACGATGCCCGCACCCAGAACCGAGTTGAGGCCCTTTTCGACGCCGGGAATATATTCCTTGGGCACCGAACCGCCGATGATCTTCGACTCGAACTCGAAGCCCTTGCCGGGTTCGTTCGGCTCGACGATGAACTTCACGCGGGCGAACTGGCCGGTACCGCCGGTCTGCTTCTTGTGGGTGTAGTCGATCTCGGCGCGCTTGGTGATCTTCTCGCGGAAGGCCACCTGCGGAGCGCCGACATTCACCTCGACCTTGTGGGTACGACGCAGAATGTCGACCTTGATGTCGAGATGGAGTTCGCCCATGCCCTTGATGATGGTCTGGCCGGATTCCTGGTCGGTCGACACGCGGAAGGACGGATCCTCCGAAGCCAGCTTGATCAACGCCAAGGCCATCTTTTCCTGATCCGCCTTGGTCTTCGGCTCGACCGCCATTTCGATGACGGGCTCGGGGAATTCCATGCGCTCCAGGATCACAGGATGGTTGGGATCGCAAAGCGTATCGCCCGTGCGGGTATCCTTGAGGCCAACGAGGGCAACGATGTCGCCAGCATAGGCCTCGGCGATTTCCTCGCGGTTGTTGGCATGCATGAGAACCATGCGGCCGACGCGCTCGGTCTTCTCGCGGCTCGAGTTGAGGAGCGAAACGCCCTTCTCGAGCTTGCCGGAATAGATGCGGCAGAAGGTCAGAACGCCATACTGGTCGTCCATGATCTTGAAGCCGAGGAGCGAGAGAGGCTCGCTGTCCGACGACTTGCGCTCGACTTCCGCTTCCGTCTTCGGGTCGATGCCCTTGATGGCGGGAACATCGACCGGCGACGGCAGATAGTCGACCACAGCATCAAGAAGCGTCTGCACGCCCTTGTTCTTGAAGGCAGAACCAGCGAGGACCGGGTAGAAGGCGCCCGTCAGGACGGCCTTGCGGATGAGTCTCTTCAGCGTCGCTTCATCCGGCTCCTGGCCATCGAAGAAAGCCGCGAGCACATCGTCATCCAACTCGACAGCGGCCTCGATGAGGATGTTGCGATACTCGTTGGCCTTCTCGACCATGTCCTCGGGGATCGGCAGATTGGCGTCGAATTCGGCGCCAAGCGATTCACCCGACCAGACAACAGCCTTCATGCGGACGAGATCGATCACGCCCTTGAAGTTGTTCTCCGAACCGATGGGAAGCTGGATCGCGATCGGCTTGGCGCCGAGGCGCTTCACGATATCGTCGAGGCACTTGTAGAAGTCGGCGCCCGTCTTATCCATCTTGTTGGCGAAGACGATGCGCGGAACCTTGTACTTGTCGCCCTGGCGCCAGACGGTTTCCGTCTGCGGCTCGACGCCCTGGTTGGAGTCGAGAACGCAAACCGCACCGTCGAGCACGCGCAGCGAACGCTCGACTTCGATGGTGAAGTCGACGTGGCCGGGGGTGTCGATGATGTTCAGCCGCTTGCCGGCCCAGAAAGCGGTCGTCGCGGCGGACGTGATGGTGATGCCGCGCTCCTGCTCCTGAGTCATGAAGTCCATCGTGGCGGCGCCGTCATGGACTTCGCCGATCTTGTGGGACTTGCCGGTGTAATAGAGGATCCGCTCCGTGGTCGTGGTTTTACCGGCGTCAATATGCGCCATAATACCAAAGTTACGGTAGTCCTCGATCGCGTGGGTACGGGCCATCGTGTGATCCTCGGTCCTGTCTTCCGGCTTACCAGCGGTAATGCGAGAAGGCGCGGTTGGCTTCCGCCATCCGGTGCGTGTCTTCGCGTTTCTTCACGGCATTGCCGCGATTGTTGGAGGCGTCGAGCAGCTCGCCCGAGAGCTTCTCTTCCATGGTCTTCTCGTTGCGGTTACGGGCCGCGCTGAGAATCCAACGGATGGCGAGAGCCTGGCGACGCTCGGGACGAACTTCGACCGGGACCTGGTAGGTCGCGCCGCCGACGCGGCGCGAACGGACCTCGATCGCCGGAGCGACGTTCGACAAGGCCGACTGGAACACCGTGATCGGGCTCTGCTTGGCCTTGGCTTCGATGCTGTCGAAAGCGTCATAGACGATCTTTTCGGCAACCGACTTCTTGCCATCATACATGATGGCATTCATGAACTTGGTCACGACGAGATCACCGAACTTCGGGTCCGGGATGATCTCACGCTTCTCTGCACGATGGCGACGGGACATGGCGAACTCTTCCCTTACTTCGGACGCTTCGCGCCGTACTTCGAACGGCGCTGCTTGCGGTTCTTGACGCCCTGGGTGTCGAGAACGCCGCGGAGAATGTGATAACGGACGCCGGGCAAATCCTTCACGCGGCCGCCGCGGATCATGACCACGGAATGCTCCTGAAGGTTATGGCCTTCGCCGGGGATGTAGCCGATGACCTCGAAGCCGTTGGTGAGACGCACCTTGGCAACCTTACGCAAAGCCGAGTTCGGCTTCTTCGGGGTCGTCGTATACACGCGAGTGCACACACCGCGCTTCTGCGGGCATGCTTCCAGGTGGCGCGCCTTCTCGCGATACACTTTCGGTTCGCGCGGCTTGCGGATCAGCTGGCTAATGGTTGGCATCGTTCGCCCTTCAAAATCGATTAGCACGTCCTTGCGAACGCACTGCTTTGCCCTGCGTGGACAACCACGCAAAACGAAACCGCGCCAGCTTCCCGTTTAGGGGATGCAAGCGCGACACCTACAGAGGATCGCGACGCAGTGCGTAACGATCATGGCCGGAACTGTGTCTTGGTAGTCCGGAGGCAGCGTCTAAGCGATCAAGTTCCGCGTCTCTGAAGACAGCAGGAACAACACGGCTTACCGCCTGCCCTGAAAGTGAGGCCGTCTTTAGCCGCCGACTCGGCTCGCGTCAAGCAGAAAGAGTGTCAAAAACGACCAATAAAACCTTCATTGGCAGGATGTTGGTTTGCGCACGGCAATCCCACCGTCCGGAGACCAACGAGGGCCATGACAAATGTCTCGCGATCCCAGCTCTAAAGCAAAGGCTCCGATTTACTGCCGGGCGAGAGCCATAAGAGCGTCGGCCACAGCCCGGGGATTATTACACTGAAGCGTGTAGCTGATTGCCGGCGTCCTCCCGAGTTCAGCGACCTCGGAAGTGTAGTAGTATTCGGCTTCGTCCCCCCTGCGATGCCAAAAATCCGATAATTCGAATTAACATGAGCATCGTGAGCCAAGATGAGCTGTCGAGCTTCCGGCAGGGCAAACACAGCGGCATGGAATGCGGAGCCGAGGGCGCCGATGACAATCTGTCTTCCCCTGAATACAAGCATCTGATCTCCGAGAGAATTTTGTTCAGTATACACAATATCCGAACCAAGAGTGTCCAAGTAATTTTCTATATCTCTCCATTAATTATGCCTGACTTCTCACTTTGTACTTGGATTTTAGTAGAAAACTGGCCCTTCATTGATCTCAACAGGTCAATTTACTATGATATTCTTACATAATTTTGCAAACGGGCCTCGCGCAGCGCCATGATGTACCCTCTCAGACGGGAAGAGGTTCTCAAACCGCACAGAAAATGTCGCGACAGCGGCTTGGTTTAGTCCTCCTGAATCAGAAATCGACCTCTTTGATATTATCCGGTCACAACGGCCCCAGAGTGGGCGAGATGATCAGGGCCCTGTGAGAACAACTACGATATCTCCCGCCCTCTCGCCCCCACTTCAATCCAATTGAGATGGCCTTCTTCAAGCTTGAGGTCGACCTGCGCAAAGCCGCACAGCGGGCCCTCGATGTCCCTTGGAAGACCGCCGGCACCATCATCGATATCCCCCGGCCCGATGAGTGTCGAAACTGCTCCTATGCCGCTTGAAGCGATGCAGCCCGGTCAGAAAACGCTCAAGTATCCAAACACAATTACTTCACCAATCCGTAAGGGAAGATATACTTCATGAAATCGCAAATCACCTTGACTGGAGTTGTGTCGCGCGTAAATTCGCAGCGTTTAATGTAAATTGGAGGCTAATAAATGTCACTATTCCGTAAAGAAATAGCGACTGTCTTGCTCTTTTGCGTTTCATTCATCGGTGCAGCGACAGGCGCATTTGCGGCATGGCCGACGCGAATCGATGACGCAGTGCTACGCTCCTATGGCTACATCGGTGACGGCGGTTCCCATCCCCTGTCGAGCATCGCAACCTATAACGGGGTGAGCACGTCCCAGTGGCAGCTCTCGAACTGGCAGGCCGTGCTCCCCGCGGCCACTAGCATGAGCGACGAGATCGACGGCGCCGTGGTCAACTCCCTCATAAAGGGCGCGACGCAGCAGGGGAGCCCGAGCATCTCGTTTCAATTCGGAACCGGAACGGCGGAGTTCTCTCAGCCCATCACGGCTTGCGGGATCAATCTCACTATCAAGGGTACGGGAACGCGATCGACGATCCTGGCCTTCGGCCAGCGGGATACCAGCGGCAACAAGACGATCAGCATCAACGCGCTGAATTTCTGTGCGGACAAGTCTCCTGCGACCTCAGCCACCAGCCTGATCACCGTGGAGGACCTTTACCTCCTGCAGGAGCTCTCCTGGGGAACGCCGCCAACCGCGACATCCCAGGCGATCAATATCATCGGCAAATCACCAATTACAACGGGTGATTTCTATACGACCGCCGCCTATATTTCGAATGTCGATGTGTTTCAGTTCGGAAACTGCTTGAACGCGGAATACCTCGCAAATACGACTGTATCCCGTCTGTATTGCAGAGCGGGCGTCAACACCGCGTCCAATGCGGAGCCAGCAACCGGCACCGGCATGAAATTCGTTGGAAGCGCAGATTTCATCGTCCATGTCTTCAATTCAAGCCTCGGCCAATTCCAGACCGGCATGGATATTGAGGCTCAAGGTGGTGCGTTCGAGGATGTCCTCGTCAAGGATACCAATATCGGGCAGGTCAAGGGCTGCGTGAAAATCGGCGCATTGAACAGCGACGGCACGCCGAATAACAATTACTCCCCCCTGCAATACACCATCGACAATATGGCCTGCAGCGCCACATCGAGCTTCGTCGAGGCCCAGAATGCGAGCCATCTGAACATCCATGGCGGGACATGGCTGGTGTGGTCACCCACCGGGAGAACCGTTGCGCAGGGCAATGACTGGGTGGCGACGGGCGCCGACTTCTTCAAGTTCTGCCGCGTCGAGAATGCCATCCTGAGGGATGCCTGGGTCTCGGCCGACGGTTCGCCGCTCACCTTCAATTCCTATGTCTACGTCAAGGGAGACAACGAGACCGACGGGAAGTGTAATGCTTCCGGTGCCGCGATCGACGTCCGGCTCCTCGACAACAAGTTCAGCTATTTCAATCTCGGCACCGTTCCTCACCTGATCTATGTCGGACACAATGCCGTAGGAACGCAGGCCCGCGGCAACACGTTCAGCAAATATTTTAACGTGACGTCCGACCCGCCGCTCAACACGCAGACGGTAAACAGCAGCAACAGCCCGACCGGCAACACGGTAACTGCCTATTCGTGGGGGACGACCGACCCCAACGCGGCTCTCTTCTTCAAGCCAGCCGGCGAGAGCATTCCGGTGGTCTCGAGCGCGACGACTGTCCTCAACGCCACCGAGACGAGCGTCGGCACGGCGACCCTAACGCCCGGCGTGTGGACCTGCAAAGGCATGATCAATTATTCGCCATCGACCAACACCACCTTCTCGCAACTCGATGCCTATATGTCGACTACCGCTCCGCCAGCTTATCGCACACCGTCGGACACCATGTATCAGGACTTTAACAAAACCTTCCTGCAGCCGGTGAACTTGCCGGTCTCTGGAAGAACCTTCGATCTTTCGACGGCTACCCAGGCGACCACCGTGTATCTGACGGCCTACGCGGTATATACGACTGGAACCATGCAGTCCTCCTTTGCCGGCGACTGCACGCGCGTCCGATAAGCAACGCCCAGGACGGACAGTGTCAAGACCAGGAGCCTGCCAAGCCTATGCCGATCGCAGCGCCGGGGTTGGCGGTTGCACCAGGTCCTGCAGGGCTCTTCTTCTCGCCGGGGGCGATCCAACTGCTAGCGAGCAAGTCGGGCCAGGAGCAAGCTGAGGAATTCTTCACCCTAGACGTTAGGTCCAGATTCTTCACTGGCGACTATTTGACTTCACTGCAAATACAAAAAGGGGCCATTTCTGGCCCCTTTCTCGTTAGCATTCAGTCTCTCAAGACAAAGACATTTCACTCTGCCGCCGGCAGAGCCACGACTTCGCTCTCAGCAGCGGGGACCGGCGTGCCGGCCTCCGACTGCTTCTGCTGCAGGATGAGGTCGTCGCGGCGCTTGGCGATCTCGCGGACACGCGCGATCTGGGCACCGGTGCCGGCCGGGATGAGACGGCCAACGATGACGTTTTCCTTCAGGCCCTCGAGCGCATCCGACTTGCCGTTGACGGCAGCTTCGGTGAGCACACGGGTCGTTTCCTGGAACGAGGCTGCCGAGATGAAGGAGCGTGTCTGCAGCGAGGCCTTGGTGATGCCGAGCAGCACCGGATGGCCCGTCGCAGGCTTCCTGTTCTCTTCGATCGCCTTGGCATTGGCCTCATCGAACTCGATGCGGTCAACCTGCTCGCTGGGCAGGAACTCGGTCTCACCGGCGTCGGTGATCTCGATCTTCTGCAGCATCTGGCGAACGATCACCTCGATATGCTTGTCGTTAATCTGCACGCCCTGCAGGCGGTAGACTTCCTGGATTTCGTTGACCAGGTAGGCGGCCAGTTCCTCGACGCCCTTGACCGCAAGGATGTCATGCGGAGCAGGATTGCCATCGACGATGAAGTCACCCTTTTCCACGACGTCGCCGTCCTGGAGATGGATGTGCTTGCCCTTCGGGATCAGATACTCCACCGGCTCCTGATCAGCCTCGTGCGGCTGGATCGTGAGTCGGCGCTTGTTCTTGTAGTCGCGGCCGAACTGGATCGTGCCGGTGATCTCGGCGATGATCGCCGCATCCTTCGGACGACGTGCTTCGAACAACTCGGCAACACGCGGCAGACCGCCGGTGATGTCGCGGGTCTTGGCACTCTCCAAGGGCACGCGGGCGATGACGTCGCCGGCGTGCACCTTCGCACCAGGTTCGACCGAGATGATCGATTCAGCCGCCAGGAAGTAGCGGGCATCGCCACCACGGGACAGCTTGGAGATCTTCCCGTCGGCACTCTTGATGACGAGGGCCGGACGCAGATCCGCCGAGCGGTTCGAGGTCCGCCAGTCGGAGACGACGCGCTTGGTGATACCGGTCGATTCGTCGGCGCTTTCGTTGACCGAAACACCGTCGACCAGATCCTCGAAGCCCACGACGCCTTCGATTTCGGTGATCACCGGGCGGGTATAGGGGTCCCACTCGGCGATGCGCTGGCCACGCTTGATCTTGTCGCCGTCATCGACCTTGACGCGCGCACCGTAGGGCACGCGGTTGACCGAGCGCTCCGTGCCGTCATGGTCGAGAACCACCACTGCCAGGTTGCGGGCCATGGCGATCAGCTCGCCCTCCGAATTGCGCACGACGGTGCGGTTACGGATCTTGACCGTGCCTTCGAAGGTCGACTCGATATTCGACGTCTCGTTGATCTGCGCCGCGCCGCCGATGTGGAAGGTACGCATCGTCAACTGCGTGCCCGGCTCGCCGATGGACTGCGCCGCGATGACGCCGACCGCTTCACCCATGTTGACGCGCGAACCACGCGACAGGTCGCGCCCGTAGCAGGTGGCACAGACGCCGTTCTTGGTTTCACAGGTCAGCACCGAGCGGATCTTGACTTCCTGCAGACCGGAAGCCGCGATCAGGTCGACCGCCTTTTCGTCGATCATGCCGCCCATCGGCACGATGATGGCGCCGTTGGAAGGATCGGTGATGTTCTGGGCAGCCGTACGGCCGAGCACACGCACCCCGAGCGAGGCCACGATCTGGCCGGCATCGATGATCGCACGCACGCCGATGCCACCCTGCGAGCCGCAATCGATCTCGGTGATGATCGAATCCTGGGCGACGTCGACGAGACGGCGCGTCAGATAGCCCGAGTTCGCGGTCTTCAAGGCGGTGTCGGCCAGACCCTTGCGGGCGCCGTGGGTCGAGTTGAAGTACTCGAGCACGGTGAGGCCTTCCTTGAAGTTCGAGATGATCGGGCTCTCGATGATCTCGCCCGACGGCTTGGCCATCAGGCCGCGCATGGCGCCGAGCTGGCGCATCTGGGCCGGCGAACCACGGGCCGAGGAGTGAGCCATCATGTAGATGGAGTTGATCGGCCGGTCGCGGCCGTTCTCGTCCTTCTTCACGGCCGAGATGCGTTCCATCATTTCCTTGGCGAGGAAATCGGCGCACTTGGCCCAGGCGTCCACCACCTTGTTGTACTTTTCGCCCTGCGTGATCAGCCCGTCATTGTACTGCTGCTCGTAGTCCTTCGCGAGAGCGTCCGTCTCGGCAACGATCTTCCACTTGTTCTCGGGAATGACAATGTCGTCCTTGCCGAAGGAAATACCGGCCTTGAAGGCGTTCGAGAAGCCAAGCGTCATGATGCGGTCGCAGAAGATGACCGCTTCCTTCTGGCCGACATTACGATAGACGACGTCGATGAGGGCGGAGATCGCCTTCTTCGTCATCAAATTGTTGGCGGCGTCGAAAGTGACCTTCGGGCTCTTGGGCAGCAGCTCGGCAAGCTTCACACGACCGGGGGTCGTGTCATACATCTTGCTGATCTCGTTGCCGTCGGCGTCGACGCCCTTCCAGCGCCACTTGATCTTCGTGTGCAGCGTGACAACCTTGCTGTCGAGCGCATGATCGAGCTCGCCGATATTGCCGAAGGTCATGCCCTGACCGGGCATGCCGTCCGACATCAGCGTCACGTAATAGAGCCCGAGCACGACGTCCTGCGAGGGCACGATGATCGGCTGACCATTGGCCGGATGCAGGATGTTGTTGGTCGACATCATCAGGACGCGCGCTTCCAGCTGCGCTTCGAGCGACAGCGGGACGTGCACGGCCATCTGGTCACCATCGAAGTCCGCATTGAAAGCGGTGCAGACCAGCGGGTGAAGCTGGATCGCCTTGCCTTCGATCAGCACCGGCTCGAAGGCCTGGATGCCGAGGCGATGCAGCGTCGGAGCGCGGTTCAGCAGCACCGGATGTTCGCGGATGACCTCATCGAGGATATCCCAGACTTCCGGCTTCTCCTTCTCCACCAGCTTCTTGGCCTGCTTGACGGTTGCAGAAAGCCCCTTGGCGTCGAGACGCGAATAGATGAAGGGCTTGAACAGCTCGAGCGCCATCTTCTTCGGCAGGCCGCACTGATGCAGCTTGAGCTCGGGACCGACCACGATCACCGAACGGCCGGAATAGTCGACGCGCTTGCCGAGAAGGTTCTGGCGGAACCGGCCCTGCTTACCCTTGAGCATGTCTGACAGCGACTTCAGCGGACGCTTGTTGGCGCCGGTGATGACGCGGCCGCGACGGCCGTTGTCGAACAGCGCGTCCACAGCTTCCTGCAGCATGCGCTTTTCATTGCGGATGATGATGTCGGGCGCGCGCAACTCGATCAGCCGCTTCAGGCGATTGTTTCGGTTGATGACGCGGCGATAGAGATCGTTGAGGTCCGAGGTCGCAAAGCGGCCGCCATCCAGCGGCACCAGCGGACGCAGATCCGGTGGGATGACCGGAACGGCAGTCAGGATCATCCATTCCGGCTTGTTGCCCGATTGGATGAAGGCCTCGATGATCTTCAGGCGCTTGGCGAGCTTCTTCGGCTTGAGCTCCGACGTCGACTCGGCGATCTCCACGCGCAGGTCCGCCGCGATCTTCTCCAGATCCATGGCGCGCAGCATCTCACGGATCGCCTCGGCGCCGATCATCGCGGTGAAGCTGTCCTCGCCATACTCGTCCTGAGCGCGCGCGTACTCCTCCTCGGAGAGGAGCTGACGCTCCTTCAGCGGGGTGAGGCCGGGCTCGATCACGACGTAGTACTCGAAGTACAGGATGCGCTCGAGATCCTTGAGCGTCATATCCATCAGGAGGCCGATGCGGCTGGGCAGCGACTTCAGGAACCAGATATGGGCGACGGGCGCGGCAAGCTCGATATGGCCCATGCGCTCGCGGCGGACGCGCGAGAGCGTGACTTCGACGCCGCACTTCTCGCAGATCACGCCCTTGTACTTCATACGCTTGTACTTGCCGCACAAGCATTCGTAGTCCTTGATCGGTCCGAAGATACGCGCGCAGAACAGGCCGTCGCGCTCAGGCTTGAACGTACGGTAGTTGATGGTCTCCGGCTTCTTGATCTCGCCGTAGGACCAGGACAGAATTTTCTCCGGCGAAGCGATCGAGATCTTGATCTGATCGAAGGTCTGCGGCTGCGCCACCGGGTTGAAGAGATTCATGACCTCTTGGTTCATGGCCGTCTCCAGTTTTGCACAAGGCGGGGCCAAACACCCCTGCCCGCGCTGATGAAATCTGTTGGGGGGCGGGTCCTCGGACCCGCCTCGTCGCGTCAAATGAGGGACGGGCCGGTCTGAAGACCAGCCCCCCAAGTCTTACTCGGCAGCTTCCGCCGGCGGCAGCATCTGGTCGGCGTTGCGCAGGCCGGTGAGCTCGACGTTGAGGCCGAGCGAGCGCATCTCCTTGACCAGCACGTTGAACGATTCTGGAATGCCCGCCTCGAAGGTGTCGTCGCCGCGCACGATGGCCTCGTAGACCTTGGTGCGGCCGGCAACGTCGTCCGACTTGACGGTGAGCATTTCCTGCAGCGTGTACGCCGCGCCATAGGCTTCGAGCGCCCACACCTCCATTTCGCCGAAGCGCTGGCCGCCGAACTGCGCCTTGCCACCCAGCGGCTGCTGCGTGACCAGCGAGTACGGACCGATCGAACGGGCATGGATCTTGTCGTCGACCAGATGGTGCAGCTTCAGCATGTAGATGTAGCCGACAGTCACCTTGCGATCGAAGGGATCGCCCGTGCGGCCGTCATAGAGCTGCACCTGGCCCGAGGCGTCGTGGCCGGACATCTTCAGGAAGTCGACGATGTCGCTTTCCTTCGCGCCATCGAAGACCGGGGTTGCGATCGGCACGCCGCGGCGGAGCGTCGAGGACATGTCGACGAGCTCGCGCTCGTCCATGCCTTCGATTTCCTCGTTGGCGCCGTAGATCCTGTCGAGCGTGCCCTTCAGCTGCTTGACACCCTTGCCCTTCCTATACGCATCGATGGCATCGCCCACGAGCTTGCCCAGACCGGCCGCCGCCCATCCCAGATGGGTTTCGAGGATCTGACCGACATTCATGCGACTCGGCACGCCGAGCGGGTTGAGCACGATATCGACCGGCGTGCCGTCCTCGAGGAACGGCATGTCCTCGATCGGCATGATGCGCGACACGACACCCTTGTTGCCATGACGGCCGGCCATCTTGTCACCCGGCTGGATCTTGCGCTTCACCGCGACGAAGACCTTGACCATCTTCATCACGCCCGGAGGCAGTTCGTCGCCGCGCTGCAGCTTCTCGACCTTGTCGAGGAAGCGCTGTTCAAGGCGCTTCTTGGACTCGTCGTACTGCTTGCGCATGGCTTCGATCTCGCTCATCAGAGCGTCGTCGGCCACCGCGAAGTTCCACCACTGGGAGCGCGGATATTCCTGCATGATGTCGGCAGAAAGCACCGTCTCCTTCTTGAAGCCTTTCGGCCCACCGATCGCCGCCTTGCCGTCGAGGATCTCGAGCAGGCGCTGATAGACGTTGCGGTCCAGGATCGCCTGCTCGTCGTCACGGTCCTTGGCGAGGCGTTCGATTTCCTCGCGCTCGATCGCCTGGGCGCGCTCGTCCTTGTCGACGCCATGGCGGTTGAACACGCGCACTTCGACGATGGTGCCGGTAACGCCCGGGGGAACGCGCAGCGAGGTATCCCGCACGTCGGAGGCCTTCTCGCCGAAGATGGCGCGCAGGAGCTTTTCTTCCGGCGTCATCGGGCTTTCGCCCTTGGGCGTGATCTTGCCGACCAGGATGTCGCCAGCCTGCACCTCGGCACCGATATAGACGATGCCAGCTTCGTCCAGGTTCTTCAGCGCCTCTTCCGAGACGTTCGGAATGTCGCGCGTGATCTCCTCCGGACCCAGCTTGGTGTCGCGGGCCATCACTTCGAACTCGTCGATGTGAATCGACGTGAAGACGTCTTCCTTTGCGATGTTCTCGGAAAGGAGGATGGAATCTTCGAAGTTGTAGCCGTTCCAGGGCATGAAGGCGACGAGGACGTTGCGGCCGAGCGCCAGCTCGCCGAGTTCGGTCGAAGGACCGTCAGCGATGATGTCACCCTTCTTGACGATGTCGCCCACGCGCACCAGCGGCTTCTGCGTGATGCAGGTCGACTGGTTGGAGCGCTGGAACTTCATCAAGCGGTAGATGTCGACGCCCGACTGGGTCGGATCGAGATCGGCCGTGGCGCGGATGACGATACGGGTCGCGTCGATCTGGTCGACCACGCCGGTGCGGCGGGCAGCAATCGCGGCGCCGGAGTCTCGGGCCACCACGCTTTCCATGCCGGTGCCGACGAACGGCGCATCGGCGCGCACCAAAGGCACGGCCTGGCGCTGCATGTTCGCACCCATCAGCGCACGGTTGGCGTCGTCATTCTCGATGAAGGGAATGAGGGCGGCGGCAACCGAAACGAGCTGCTTGGGCGAGACGTCCATATAGTCGACGCGCTCGGGCGCGACCATCAGCACGTCGCCGGCATGGCGGCAGACCACGAAGTCCTCGGTCAGGCGGCCATCCTTGTCGAGCGGGATGTTCGCCTGTGCGACGTAGTACTTGCCCTCTTCCATCGCCGACAGATAGACGACCTCGGGCGTGACCTTGCCGTCGCGGACGCGACGATAGGGCGCCTCGATGAAGCCGTACTTGTTGACACGGGCGAAGGTGGCCAGCGAGTTGATCAGACCGATATTCGGGCCTTCCGGCGTCTCGATCGGGCAGATGCGGCCGTAATGCGTCGGGTGGACGTCGCGCACCTCGAAGCCCGCACGCTCGCGGGTCAGACCACCCGGGCCAAGGGCCGAAAGACGGCGCTTGTGGGTGATCTCCGAGAGCGGGTTGGTCTGGTCCATGAACTGCGAGAGCTGCGAGGAACCGAAGAACTCGCGCACGGCCGCAGCCGCTGGCTTGGCGTTGATCAGATCCTGCGGCATGACCGTGTCGACGTCGACCGAGGACATGCGCTCCTTGATGGCACGCTCCATGCGAAGCAGTCCGACGCGATACTGATTCTCCATCAGCTCGCCGACCGAACGTACACGGCGATTGCCGAGATGGTCGATGTCGTCGATCTCGCCCTTGCCGTCGCGCAGGTCGACCAGCGTTTTCACCACCGCCAGGATGTCGTCCTTGCGCAGTACGCGGACGGTATCCTCGGCGTCGAGGTCGAGGCGCATGTTCATCTTGACGCGGCCGACCGAGGAGAGATCGTAACGCTCCGAATCGAAGAACAGCGACTGGAACATCGCTTCGGCTGAATCGATAGTCGGCGGCTCGCCCGGACGCATCACGCGGTAGATGTCGAAGAGAGCCTCTTCGCGCGAGTTGTTCTTGTCGACCGCCAGGGTGTTGCGGATATAGGCACCCACGGTGACGTGGTCGATGTCGAGCACCGGAATCTCGTGGAAGCCCTCGTCGCCAAGCAATTTGAGGTTCTTCTCGGTGAGCTCGTCGCCAGCCTCCAGATAGATCTCGCCCGTCGAGACGTTGACGATGTCCTCGGAGACGTAGCGCCCCACCAGATCCTCGTCGGTCACGCGCAGCGCCTTGAGGCCCTTGTCGGCCAGGGCACGCGCGGAACGGGCAGTGAGCTTCTTGCCGGCTTCCACCACGACTTCGCCGGTATCGGCGTCGACGAGGTCGATCGAGGGCTTGACGCCCTTCAGGCGGTTCCAGTCATAGGGAACGCGCCAGCCAGCCTTGTCTCGGACATAGGTGATCGAGTTGTAGAAGGTCGACAGGATCTCTTCGCCGTCCATGCCGAGGGCAAAGAGCAGCGAGGAGACCGGGATCTTGCGGCGGCGGTCGATGCGCGCATGCACGATGTCCTTGGCGTCGAACTCGATGTCGAGCCAGGAACCGCGATAGGGGATGATGCGCGCGGCGAACAGGAGCTTGCCCGAAGAATGGGTCTTGCCCTTGTCGTGGTCGAAGAACACGCCCGGCGAACGGTGCATCTGCGAGACGATGACGCGCTCGGTGCCGTTGACGATGAAGGTGCCGTTCATGGTCATGAGCGGCATGTCGCCCATGTACACGTCCTGCTCCTTGATATCCTTCACGGAGCGGGCGCCAGTTTCCTCGTCGACATCGAACACGATGAGGCGCAGCGTCACCTTGAGCGGCGCGGCAAAGGTCATGCCGCGCTGGCGGCACTCGTCGACGTCATATTTGGGCGCCTCGAACTCGTACTTGACGAATTCGAGCATTGCCTTGTTGGAGAAGTCCGAGATCGGGAAGACCGACTTGAAGACGGTCTGCAATCCCTCGTCCGTCCGCCCGCCTTCGGGCTCCTCGACCTGGAGAAATTGATCGTAGGAAGCCTTCTGAACCTCGATCAGGTTCGGCATCGTCGCGACTTCGCGGATTTTTCCGAAAAACCGGCGGACGCGCTTGCGGGCAGTGGTCGTCTGAGCCATGTGGTCCTCGTCCTCTAATGCAATCCCGGTGGGAGGGTCCGGCATCGCAGGCATTTGCATTGGCAGAGAGGGGAAAGAGCCCTTCCCGGCCCGGCGACGCATCGCGGGTGCGCTGCATCGCTAAATCGTCAGCCGGCAAGCCGGCCCTTCGCCGTTTTTGCGGCGGACCGGAAAACCCCGAACTCCACCTTGGAGCCTCGAGGTCCTCGGGTCCGCCGCCCCGGCATTCCGGTCCAAATCCAAACGAGGTCTGGCCCAAAACGCCGAAAAGGCCCCGGGGAAAACCCCCGGAGCCGGTAACGCCTGACACAAGCTCGATTACTTGAGCTCGACCTTGGCGCCGACCTTCTCGAGGGTCGCCTTGATCTTGTCGGCTTCTTCCTTGGACACGGCTTCCTTGACCGGCTTCGGAGCAGCTTCGACGAGGTCCTTGGCTTCCTTGAGGCCGAGGCCCGTGATGGCGCGGACTTCCTTGATGACTTCGATCTTCTTGTCGCCGATGGCGGCGAGAACGACCGTGAACTCGGTCTGGACTTCAGCCGGAGCGGCGGCAGCAGCGCCACCACCAGCCGGAGCGGCCACGGCGACGGCAGCAGCAGCCGAAACGCCCCACTTCTCTTCCAGAGCCTTGGCGAGCTCGGCGGCCTCGAGCACGGTCAGGCTCGAGAGGTCATCAACGATCTTTTCAATCTTGGACATTGTCCATAATCCTTGTTTGGTTCGTACCGGTTTATCGGATTGCGAACGGCCTTACGCCGCTTCGTCTCGTTTGGCATAGGCTCCGAACACGCGGGCCAGCTTGGCAGCCGGTGCGTTGACGACCTGAGCGATCTTGGTGCCCGGGGCCTGGATGAGGCCGACGAGCTTGGCGCGCAGTTCGTCCAGAGACGGCAAGGTCGCGAGCGCCTTGACACCATCCTGGTTCAGAGAGGTCTTGCCCATCGCGCCGCCGAGGATCACGAATTTCTCGTTGCCCTTGGCGAAGTCGACGGCGACCTTCGGTGCAGCCACCGGATCGCTGGAATAAGCGATCAGGGTCGGCCCCTTCAGAAGAGGCGCGATGGAAGCCACATCCGTGCCATCGAGAGCGATCTTGGCGAGGCGGTTCTTGGCGACCTTCACAGTCGCGCCAGCCTGCTTCATCTGCTTGCGCAGGTTCTGCATCTGGGCGACGGTCAGGCCGGAGTAGTGAGCCACGACGACAACCCCAGTGGTCGAGAAGACCTCCTGGAGAAAGCCGATGAACTCCTGCTTTTCCGCTCTTTCCACGTTGCTCTCTCCGGTTGCAGCATTTCGTGACACGAGAATGCTGACCGTTGCACTTGCCGCCTTCGCGAGCGTCCGGCGAACCGGGCCGTTGAAGACGACGTTTGAGTGCCTGTCCCCCGGCAAGCGAGCATGCGTCAATATGACACATGCCCCGATGACAGGTGCGTCGGATCGAACCAATTCACGAGGCAACCGCGAGGCGGATACCGAAAACCGGTCTTCCCCGTCTATGCAGGCCAAAAGGAGAGCTTTTGAGGGCATCTCGCTGGCAATTAAGCGGGTTTCCCCGCGCCTGCAGTCTCGGACAGGACATGGCCGTCCGGGTTCGAAAACCCTTTCGACCAGTCAGCCATCCGGATTTCTCCGGACAGCAAAAATCCCGGGCTGTTTACACATCCCAGGTTCATGAACCTTTGATCAGTCCAGTGAGAAGCGCGATATAGTCCCTCGGAGCCGGAATGCCAAGAGGGAATTTTGGTACCAGTGTCACTTTTTCGCGACGTCTTCGAAGCGCTTTGGCTCACCCATTCCAAATAAGAACTCCGCGCTATCTTATCAAGGTCCACCGTCGTCCGCCCCCGGATCTGAGGTCGGGCGCGCGGCCTCGATGCATCAACGGCGCTGCATCGATGATGCCCCCTCCTGCACGGCCTCTTCCATTGGGCGAGGCAGGCAAAACGGAGTGAGGTACATCAGCAGCGAGGACATGGTGTCTGCGCTCCCAGCAAAAAGCCCCGCCGAAACAGCTTCGGCGGGGCTCTGTATTTCAACTGATCAGATGGATCAGGCGCTCAGAACCGAGGCCGGATCGATCTTCACGCCCGGGCCCATGGTCGAAGACAGGGCAACGCGCTGGACATAGGTGCCCTTGGCGCCGGTCGGCTTGGCTTTGAGCACGGCGTCGGCGAAAGCCTTGATGTTCTCGGCGAGCTTGTCGGCCGAGAAGGAGGCCTTGCCCACGGCGCCGTGCACGATGCCGGCCTTCTCGACGCGGAACTCGACCGAGCCGCCCTTCGAAGCCTTCACCGCCGAGGTGACGTCCATGGTCACGGTGCCGACCTTCGGGTTCGGCATCATGCCGCGCGGGCCGAGCACCTTACCAAGGCGGCCGACCAGCGGCATCATGTCCGGAGTGGCGATGCAGCGATCGAAGTCGATCTTGCCGCCATTGACGATCTCGACGAGATCCTCGGCGCCCACCACGTCGGCACCGGCGGCGCGGGCTTCATCAGCCTTGGCGCCACGGGCGAACACGGCCACGCGCAGGGTACGGCCCGAACCGTTCGGCAGGTTGCACACGCCGCGGACCATCTGGTCGGCATGGCGCGGGTCGACACCGAGGTTCATGGCGATCTCGACGGTCTCGTCGAACTTGGCCTTGGCGCGCTCCTTGACGAGAGCGACCGCCTCGTCGAGGCCGTACAACTTGATGCGGTCAATGCCTTCCTTGGCCGCGCGAATACGCTTTCCGTTAGTAGACATCATATCACCCGACGATCTCGAGGCCCATAGACTGGGCGGAACCCTTCACCATGGCCATGGCCGACTCAACCGAATCCGTATTGAGGTCGGGCAGCTTCTTCTCGGCGATCTCACGAATCTGAGCCATCGTGATCTTGCCGGCCTTGGCGCCCTTGCCGGGGGTCTGGGAACCGGACTTGATGCCGGCAGCTTCCTTGACCCAATAGGAGACGGGCGGCAGCTTGAGTTCGAAGGTGAAGGAACGGTCCTGATAGGCCGTGATGATGACCGGGATCGGCATGCCCTTGGTCATCTGCGCGGTCCTCGCATTGAAGGCCTTGCAGAATTCCATGATGTTCAGACCGCGCTGACCGAGCGCGGGGCCGATGGGCGGCGACGGGTTCGCGGCGCCGGCCGGAACCTGAAGCTTGACGTAGCCCGTAATTTTCTTCGCCATTTGTTGCTCCTGTGCGGGTTGCCCCGCGGTTAACAGCCATCACGATGATGGCCAGAGACCGCCGAAGCGGCCGGAGTTTCGCGGTTCGGTTCGTTCAGGCGGCGACCAGCCTGAAGTCCCCTCCCGCGTACGGATCAGACCTTTTCGACCTGCCCGTATTCGAGTTCGACCGGGGTGGCCCGGCCGAAAATGGAAACCGCCACCTTGAGGCGGGCGCGGCCCTCGTCGACTTCCTCGACGATGCCGTTGAAGGATGCGAACGGACCGTCCGCGACCTTGACCTGCTCGCCAACCTCGAAGCTGACGGAGGGCTTGGGCCGCTCGACGCCGTCGGCGACCTGTCCCTTGATGCGCTCGGCCTCGCGGTCCGGAATCGGCGCGGGCTTGGCCTTGTCGGCGCCAAGGAAGCCGGTAACCTTCGGCGTATTCTTGATGAGGTGATGCACCTCATCCGTCAGGTCGCATTTCACCAGCACATAACCTGGGAAGAACTTGCGCTCGGTGTCGACCTTGCGGCCACGGCGAACCTCGACGACCTTCTCGGTCGGCACCAGGATCTCCTCGAACAGGTCCTGCAGCCCGCGCTGGGCAACCTGCTCGCGGATCGACTGGGCGACCTTGTTCTCAAAGTTCGAATAGGCGTGAACGATATACCAACGCTTGGCCATGGATCTTTCCTAACGGCCCAGGGTGAGAATAAAGCCGACGGCGGCGTGCATCAGCGTATCGGCGACCGAAAAGAAGATCGCCATGATGATCACGAAGACGAAGACCATAAGGGCCGTGATCAAGGTTTCCCGGCGGGTGGGCCAGGTGACCTTGTTCGTTTCATTGCGAACCTGCCGCAGGAACTCCAATGGAGTCGTCTTTGCCATCGTTCTCTACCGCCTCGACCGGGACCAACGGCCCTCGGTACTCATTTCGAAATCCCGCCCCGCAAAAGCAAGGCCGGGCCTGAATTCTAATTTGCCAACACAAAACCGAGGGTGCGGCGAAGCCCCATCCCTCGGCTTGCATGACAGAGCGAAAAAAGCTGATCGCCTCATCCGCGTGAATTGGCAGGAGCAGTAGGGATCGAACCTACGACCTACGGTTTTGGAGACCGTCGCTCTACCAGCTGAGCTATACTCCTACGCATTAACAGCGCGGCGCTTACATAGCCGCGCAAACGATTTGACGCAATCCCGTAGATGGGGGTGCCTGCGTAAAAAAATCGCCGGGAGCGCGGACGTCTCGTCCGCTCTTTAGGCGGTCTGGCTCGAGAGTGAAGCGCCGCCTTTGGAACAAACGCCACGCCCTTGTTAGCCACGCTTCGTTTCAAGAGCGGACGAGACGTCCGCGCTCCCAGCTTAGGTCTGGATAGGCTCCACCTGCACCGCCGAGCCATAGGCAAGCACTTCGGTTATGCCGTCCATGATCTCGTTGGCGTCGTAGCGCATGGCGATCACGGCATTGGCGCCCAGGTCCTGCGCGTGCCGCACCAGCAGCTCGTAGGCCTCCTGGCGCGCCGTCTCGGCCAGGTTGGTATAGACCGAAAGCTTGCCGCCGAAGACCGACTGGATGGCCCCGCCGAGATTGCCGATCACGCTGCGCGAGCGCACGGTGATGCCGCGCACGACGCCGAAATGCCTGGTGATACGATAGCCGGCAAGGTCATTGGTGGTGACGACGATCATGAGAGCCTCCTCGAAAATCGGCGGGCGGGCCTTCAGACCCGGATTCTGGCCCAGATATGTGCGCTTTCCAGGCGGGTCTGAAGACCCCCCAAACAAAACCGGCGCGGTCTTCGCCCGCGCCGGTCTGCAATCGACAAGAGTTGCCGAATCTTACTCGATGATGGCGGCGACGACGCCGGCGCCGACGGTGCGGCCGCCTTCACGGATGGCGAAGCGCAGCTTCTCTTCCATGGCGATCGGCACGATCAGGCTCACCGTCATGGCGATGTTGTCCCCCGGCATCACCATCTCCGTGCCTTCCGGCAACGTCACGATGCCCGTCACGTCCGTGGTCCGGAAGTAGAACTGCGGACGGTAGTTGCCGAAGAACGGCGTGTGGCGACCGCCCTCTTCCTTGGTCAGGATGTAGGCCTCGGCCTTGAACTTGGTGTGCGGCTTCACCGAACCCGGCTTGCACAGAACCTGGCCGCGCTCCACGTCCTCGCGCTTGGTGCCGCGCAGCAGCGCACCGATGTTGTCGCCCGCCTGGCCCTGGTCCAGAAGCTTGCGGAACATCTCAACGCCCGTCACCGTCGTCTTCTGCGTCGCACGGATGCCGACGATCTCGACTTCCTCGCCGACCTTCACGATGCCGCGCTCCACGCGCCCCGTCACCACCGTGCCGCGCCCCGAGATCGAGAACACGTCCTCGACCGGCATCAGGAAGGGCTGGTCGATCGGACGCTCGGGCTGCGGGATGTAGTCGTCAACCGTCTTCATCAGCGCCAGGATCGCGTCATGCCCGATCTCCGGAGACTTGTTCTCCAGCGCCATCAGCGCCGAGCCCTTGGTGATCGGAATGTCGTCGCCCGGGAACTCGTACTTCGACAATAGCTCGCGAACCTCAAGCTCGACCAGCTCCAGAAGCTCCGGATCGTCGACCATGTCCACCTTGTTCAGGAACACCACCAGCGCCGGAACGCCAACCTGGCGCGCCAGAAGAATGTGCTCGCGCGTCTGCGGCATCGGACCGTCCGCCGCAGACACAACCAGGATCGCACCGTCCATCTGCGCCGCGCCCGTGATCATGTTCTTCACATAATCCGCATGCCCGGGGCAGTCCACATGCGCATAATGACGGTTCTTCGTCTCATACTCCACATGCGCCGTCGAGATCGTGATGCCGCGCGCCTTCTCTTCCGGAGCCTTGTCGATCTGGTCATACGCCGTGAACGTCGCACCGCCCGTCTCGGCAAGAACCTTCGTGATCGCTGCCGTCAGCGACGTCTTGCCATGGTCAACGTGACCAATCGTGCCGATGTTGCAGTGCGGCTTGTTGCGTTCAAATTTCTCTTTGGCCATAGCCCCGTTTCCAGCATTGGAGGATTGGGTATTTCGCCGGTGCGAAATATCGGGCGGGTCGATAGGGGTTTTTGGAGCGGCGCGCAAGAAAAGAATGGCGCTAAATCGTGTCCCTGCTCGAATTCAGACCGGAAAGGGTTGGAGCGGGTGGAGGGAATCGAACCCTCGTATTCAGCTTGGAAGGCTGCTGCTCTACCATTGAGCTACACCCGCACTCCAAACAGACAGTGGACGTTGGTGGAAGGGGTTGGATTCGAACCAACGTAGGCTGAGCCAACGGATTTACAGTCCGTCCCCTTTAACCACTCGGGCACCCTTCCAGCACGTCCTTCCGCAACGCTGTAAGGCCGTTGCGAAACCGAAGCGATCGAGTGGCGCGACCGCTTCGTTTGAGGGCGCCGTTATGGTGAGGGGAAAGAGACCTGTCAACCCAAAAGGCGACGTTTGCCCGTGACTTTCTGCACTTCGTGCGTGACAGGGCTTTTTTTGCGGCGCCAGCCGTGCAATGGGCTCTCCTCGGTACGGAGAAAGAGATGAACGACAGGGATCGCAGGGGCCATCGCGGCCACCATCGGGGCTATGCGGAGCAGGCAACGCTGGACACGGTGGTTATCTATGGCTGGCATCCCGTGCGCGAGGCCCTGCAGAATCCGGTCCGCAAGCTCAAGCGTCTGCTCGCGACCGAAAATGCGCTGAAGCGCCTTGCCGAAGAAAACGTGTCGACCCGAATCAAGCCCGAGATCGTGCGTCCTGCCGAGATCGACCGTCTGCTGACGCCCGATTCGATCCACCAGGGGCTCTATCTTGAAACCGCTCCCCTGCCCGCCCCCGCCTTCGGCGATCTCGGCCCCAACGATATCGTGCTGGTGCTCGACCAGATCACCGACCCGCACAATGTCGGCGCCATCATCCGCTCGGCATCGGCCTTCAAGGTGGCCGCGATCATCACAACCGAGCGCCATTCGCCCGCAGCCACGGGCGTGCTGGCGAAATCGGCCTCCGGCGGGCTCGAACATGTGCCGGTGGTCTCAGTGCGCAATCTCGGCGATACGCTGGACGAGATGGGCACGAGCGGGGTGATACGAATCGGCCTCGATTCCGAAGGTCCGGCCACGCTGGAGGGCACTGATTTCCACGGCCCCCTGGCCCTGGTGCTCGGGGCCGAAGGCAAGGGCTTGCGGCAGCGCACGCGCTCGCTGTGCGATGCCCTCGCGCGGCTCGACATGCCGGGCGCGATCAAGAGCCTGAACGTCTCCAATGCCGCCGTGCTGGCGCTGTATGTGGCGAGAATGAAAGTACCGGTGTGAGGTCGGCGGGGGCGCGAGAATCCGTGCCACTCTTGGAAGCAGTGCGTGGAAAGGAAGGCACATTTGGTGTGCCGGTCCTCAGACAGGCATCTTGCCTGCGTCGTCGTCGGGGACATACCCTTCCCGCCACATAGATTTCAAGTCGATGTGGCTGAGAAGACCTGCACACCAGCTCCCGCGCGTGCGTGTATCCCCGTGGCTACGGCGCAGCAGGTGTTGGCGCCGCCGGCGCTGGTGTTGCCGGCGCTGGTGTTGCCGGCGTCGCAGCGTCGAAATCCATGATCTCCAGATTCGGCCGCGGCACAGGAAGCGCCCTTGCCTCCTGGACAGGATCGGCCTTCACCGCCGGGGCGGGCTTCACCTCGGGCCCAACACCCGCCACCTTCGGCTTTACCGGCGCCAGGCGGCGCGGCTGATCCGGCATCCCGGAGACATTGCGCGGCGGGCGGATCACCCGCGGCCGCGCGGCAGGCGCCCGGTTGTCGGGACCGTAATAGTCAGGCTCGTCGTAATAGGGGGCATAAGCCTGACGGCGGCCAGCCCAGGGGCGCTGGTAATAGCCGTAGTTGGGCTGATACTCGTCGCGGTAGAGGGGATAGGGACGATAGGCCCGAGCCGGCGGATAGTAGTCGCCGCCCCAGCCATCGTCGGTGTAATAGGGGCCATCGCGCCAGCCGGCGAGGGCCGGCGCAGCCGGGAGCGCGATAGCCAGAGCAAAGGAAATCGCCACAAGGCGCACGACAGGAACAGTCACGGGGTCCATCCTCTGGATGATCGTCTGGCTGCTGGTAACCCACGATCTGGGCAGAATAAGGATTGATTAACCCTTTTCCAGCGGCATGGACAAGGCTTCCACCAGCACGCGCCGCCCTTCCGGCATGGCAAGGCCCCGCGGCATGAAGACGTCGCGGTCGAGGAAATATTGGGTGAGCCTGAGAGCATCGGCAATGTCGGCGGCATCGGGCAGGCCACCCTCTCCGCGCAGGAAGGCGGGCAAGGGCAACAGCTTGTCATGCCAGGGCGCACCGGCCTCCCGGCTGACGGCACGCCCGGATTTCGGCGAGACATAGATGAGATCGTCCTGCCGGCCCGTTGCGGCGCAGGCACTCAAATCGAGCCCGAAACCAAGCTCGGAGAGGATTTCGAGTTCGAAGCGCGCGATCAAGGCAGGCGCCAGGCTGGCATCGGCCAAGACCTCGATGACCTGTCCCAGTGCCTCGTGCAAGCCGGGATGGGGATCGCGTTCAGGCAGCAGCCGCACCAAGGCTGCGACATGGCTCATGGCGAACAGCGCGAGGCGAGAAGATAGAAAGTCAGCCGCATGAAGCGTGAGACCCTCGACAGCGTAATTGCCGAGATGCCCGTCGATTCGCGCCCGCCAGACCAGCTGCACCGCGTTGCCGGGCTGCAGCACGGGTTGCTGCGTACGCGAGCGTCCTCCCCTCACCAGCCCCAGATGACGGCCGTGATCGCGCGTCATCGCCTCGAGGATCACACTGGATTCCCCGTGGCGCCTGACGCCGAGAACATAGCCGCTATCCGTCCATTCCATCTGAGATCAATGCGGCTTTCACCGCTTCTCGACCGGGAATTCCAGGCCCATCTCGCGATAGCGCTCGGGATCATCCGACCAGTTTTCACGCACCTTGACGAACAGGAAGAGATGCACCGGCGCTTCCGCCATGGCGGAGATCTCCTTGCGAGCGGCCATCGAGATCGCCTTGATCGTCTCGCCGCCCTTGCCGATGACGATCTTCTTCTGGCCCTCGCGCGTGACATAGATGGTCTGCTCGATGCGGGCCGAGCCGTCGCTCATCGACTTCCAGTCAGTGGTCTCGACCGTCGATTCATAGGGCAGTTCGTCATGCAGACGCAGGAAGAGCTTCTCACGGGTGATCTCGGCAGCGAGCGAGCGCAGCGGAGCGTCGGAGATCTGGTCCTCGGGATAGAGCCAGGGACCCGCCGGCATGATGCCGGCGAGGTGGTTGAGGAGATCCTCGACGCCGTTGCCGGTCAGGGCCGAGATCATGAAGGTGGCGGCGAATTTCTGCTTCGCATCGATTCTGGCGGCAAGGTCGAGCAGCGTCTCGCGTTTCACCGCGTCGATCTTGTTGAGGATAAGAATCTTGGTCTGCCTGGTGTCGGCGAGTTTTGCGAGTATGGCCTCGTTTCCCTCGTCGAGGCCGCGCTGAGCATCGACCAGGAGGCAGATCGCATCGGCGTCCGCGGCCCCACCCCAGGCGGTGGTGACCATGGCGCGGTCGAGCCGACGCCTGGGCTGGAAGATGCCGGGCGTGTCGACGAAGATCAGTTGCGTCGTCCCGCTCATGGCGATCCCGCGCACGATGGCGCGCGTGGTCTGCACCTTATGCGTGACGATGGATAGCTTGGCACCGACGATGGCGTTCATCAGCGTCGACTTGCCGGCATTGGGGGCGCCGATCAGTGCGACGAAGCCACATCGGGTCTCAGGAGTATCGTTCATTGAACTTTCCATGGGCCATCCCGATCGAATGCGGGAATGGCATTTTTCTCACTATAGCAGCGATTTTCACGCTCGCGCGGGGAATTCAGGAGCCCTTCCCCTCTAGACCGATGCCCTCGCGCGCCATGAAGGCGGCGGCGGCGGCCTGCTCGGCCAGGCGCTTCGACTTGCCCTCGCCTTCGGCCGGAACCTGCGTCTCGACATCGACGGCGATAACGAAGCGCGGATTGTGATCCGGGCCCGAACGCGAAACCAGCCGGTAAGTCGGCGCCCTCAGCGCCCTTGCCTGCGCCCATTCCTGCAATGCGGTCTTGGCATCGCTTGGCGGGCGGATCGGGGCATGCAGGCGCTCCTGCCAGGCACGCTCCACCATGGCGCGCGCCGCCTCATAGCCGGCATCGAGGAAGACGGCGCCGATCAGCGCCTCGCAGACATCGCCAAGCGTCGTCAGACGCTTGCGCCCGCCGGACTGCGCCTCACCCACGCCGAGCTTCACATGCGGGCCGACACCCCAGTCGGCAGCCACGGCCGCACAGGTCTCCTTGCGTACGAGATCGGAAAGGCGGCGCGACATCGCCCCCTCCTCGTCGTCCGGAAAGGCGCGGAAGAGCATGTCCGCCACTGCAAGTCCAAGCACCCGGTCCCCCAGAAACTCCAGTCTCTGATAGCTTAGCAGGCGCCCGGGTCCTTCGAGGAAGCTGATATGGGTCAGCGCCCGCTCCAACAGGCTGCGATCGGCAAAGACATGACCGATGGCGGCTTCCAGGCTCTCAAGCGGCGGCTTCTTCACGCTCATTGGATAAGTTTGAACCTGCGCCCTGGGACGCCCTTCGTCGAGTAAAGCACGACCCAGACCTTGAAAATCGAATTGCCTGTCGGAAGGAACCGACACCCTGGGTTGTCATATCACGCCAAACCTCAGGAATGTCACCCCAGGCGAGTCCAGCCCGCCGGAATCACCGCGATGATGCGCTTCTCCATCGGAGAATCTTGCCGGACTGGCCGACATAGGTCGCGGAGGCTTGCCGAAAAGCGCTCCGCCCTAATGGATGAGCGAGAACAAGCGGCTGCCGCGGACGGTCCAGGGCCATTGCCAGAAGGCGAGCACGGAGGCGCTCTTGTCTTCCGGGCCGTCGCCGACCGAGAAGAAGATGATCTGGGCCTTGCCGACGAAATTGTCGAGCGGCACATAGCCGACGCCACTGTTGGTCATGTCGCGGGAATCGTCGGAATTGTCGCGGTTGTCGCCCATCATGAAGTAATGGCCTGCCGGCACCACGAATTCTTCGGTGTTGTCGTAGTAGCCCGTATCGCCGCTGACCTCGATGATGCGATGCTTCACGCCGTTGGGCAGCGTTTCGACATAGGTCGGCACGTCGACATCGCGCCCGAAGGAATCCTTCATCTGGAAGGGTTTGGCTGCTTCACGCGGCACGATCGTCTGGTTGATGTAGAGCCTGCCTTCCTTCATCTGGATATGGTCGCCCGGCAGGCCGATCACGCGCTTGATGTAGTCGGTCGAATTGTCGCTGGGCAGCTTGAAGACGGCGACGTCCCCGCGCTGCGGCCCGTCGCCGGACCAGATGCGGCCCGCCGGCAGAATGTCCGAGATCAAGGGCACCGAGTAACGCGACCAGCCATAGCTGTATTTCGACACCATCACATAGTCACCCACAAGCAGCGTGGGGATCAGCGAGCCCGAAGGAATATTGAAGGGCTGGAACAGGGCCGTGCGCACCACAAGTGCGATGATCAGAGCATGAACAATGATCTTGATGAGTTCGACGATGCCACCGTCCTTAGTCTTCGTCACGGCGCCACTGGAGTTGGGCGTCTTATTGGGTTCGCTGGCCACGCTCATCGATCTTCCATCTTTGGAGGCTGTCTTTCGGAACAGCCCGGTCGCGGCTGCTATAACCTTTGGCGACTCCGGGCGCAACGACAGACCCGGTTTCTATGGCAGCAATGGGGCGTTCAGCCTCGCGGACGGGCTTCGATGAGCACAAAGGCCTGCGCGAGCGGGTGTTCGTCGCTCAAAGTCAGGTGAATGACGGCCTCGTGCCCCGCCGGAATGAGGGTATCGAGCAGCGTCCGCGCCGCGCCGGTAACGGTCAATGTCGGCCGCCCGGCGCCGTCATTGCCAACCTCCATGTCGTGCCAGTGGATGCCGTGCCTGCCATTGACGCCGCTGCCCAGCGCCTTGGAGCAGGCCTCCTTGGCAGCGAAGCGCTTGGCCAGTGTACCGGCCTTGTCGGCCCGGCCGGCCGCCTTGGCCCGCTCGACCTCGGTAAAGCAACGCTCCTCGAAACGGCGGCCGAAACGCTCGAGCGCCGTTTCGATACGCTTGATGTCGCACAGATCGTTGCCGATGCCGATGATCATGCAGCCCGGCTCCGCCCCGCAGCCATGGCGGCCTTCACCTCGCGGATGCTCTCCGCGAGCCCCACGAAGATCGCTTCTCCGATGAGGAAGTGGCCGGTGTTGAATTCGGCGAATTGCGGCACGGTGGCCAGGACCTCCGAGGTCTCGAAATCAAGCCCGTGGCCGGCGTGCACTTCCAGGCCGAGGCTGGCGGCGATACCCGCGCCAAGCTTGAGGCGCTCGAACTCGGCCTCGGCGCGACCGCCCTGCCCCCCCGTCACCGCCTCGCACCAGGTGCCGGTGTGCAGTTCCACGATATCGGCGCCCAGCGCCGCGCAGGCTTCCAGCACGGCACTGTCCGGCTCGACGAAGAGCGACACCCGAATGCCGGCATCCTTGAAGCGGGGGATGGCATTGCGCAGGTTCGCCTCGCCCCCGCGCACATCGAGGCCGCCCTCCGTGGTGCGCTCCTCGCGCTTCTCGGGCACCAGGCAGACAGCATGCGGCTTCACCTTCAGGGCGATCTCCAGCATATCAGGCGTAACCGCCATTTCGAAATTGAGAGGCGCTGGCACCTCCGCCCGTATACGATGGATATCAGCGTCGCGGATATGGCGCCTGTCCTCCCGCAGATGCGCGGTGATGCCGTCGGCGCCAGCCTCGATGGCAAGTTGGGCCGCCCGCACGGGGTCCGGCCATCTGCCGCCGCGCGCATTGCGTACGGTGGCGACGTGGTCGACATTGAGACCGAGGCGGATCTGGTTGGAACGCGTGTTACCGGACATGGTTGTCTCTCAACTGGAAAGCGCGCGGCTGCCGGGCTTGACCACCGGGAGCTTGGCAAGCTCGGGTGGCAACTGGTCTGCCGGGAAGGCGGGAATGTCGAGGGTTGCAAGCGCCACCAGCGGCTTGCTGAGATCAGCCTTGCCGCCGGAGCGATCGATCAGGCAGGCCGCGCCCACCACCTCGCCCGGATGCTCGGCGATCGCCGCCAGGCATTCGCGCGAAGACAGGCCCGTGGTGACGATATCCTCGACCATGACGACACGGGCGCCGGCCGGAATCTGAAAGCCCCGCCGCAGCTGGAACTGGCCGTTCTCGCGTTCGACGAACACCGCCTTGGCGCCGAGGGCACGCGCCGTCTCATAGCCTGGCACGATGCCGCCGACGGCGGGCGAGACGACCATGTCGACCTTGCCGAAGCGCTCGGTGATCTTCGCAGCCAGGGACTTGCACAGGCGTTCGGTGCGCACCGGATCCATGAAGATGAACATTTTCTGGAGAAACACCGGCGAATGCAGCCCTGAAGAAAGGATGAAATGCCCTTCGAGCAACGCGCCCGCATCCTTGAACTCGGCCAGCACTTCATCCTGCGTCATCATCGGCTCCCTGCGATTTTCCGGCTGTAGGGGCTACGCTTCCACAGCGTCGAGATCAATGGCAGAGGCAGGCGCCGGGGTGAAAATTTCATGCGTGAAGGCAGGCCCTCCCGTGGCGGCATTGCCTTCGCATCGGAGAGGGCTCGGAGGTTCAAACCCGAAGGGTTCCCTCACACGATGCGCGTGACCTCGCTCACCACCTTGCGGGCGCGCAGGCCATCAATGATGGCGAGCAGATGCTTGAGGTCGTAGACCTCCAGATCGATGATCATCTCCGTCATGTCGAAGGAGCGGCGCTGCATGGCGAGGTTGTCGATATTGCCGTCCGTCTCGGCGATGACCTGGGCGATCTGGGCCAAGGTGCCTGGCTCATTGATCGAGACGACCTGGATCCTCGCAGGATAGCGCTCGGCCCGCGTCGCTTCGAGATCCCAGCGCACGTCAAGCCAGAGCTCGGGATGGTCCTCGAAATTGGCCAGAGCCGGCGACTGGATCGGGTAGATGGTGATCGCTTCGCCCGGGGTGAGAATCGCGACGATGCGGTCCCCAGGCACGGCGCCGCCTTCCGAGAAGCGCACTGGCAGATCACCCATGAGGCCACGCACGGGAATGGCAGCCGTGGCAGGATCGCCCCCGCTCGGCAGCTTGAAGCGCAGATTCTGGCCACCCTGCAGACCGAACCAGGTTTCGTCGAGGCCGGCCGCCGCGTGGCTCGATTGCTCGACCTTGAAATCCGGAAAGACGGCCCGCACCACATCCTGCGAACGCATTTCGCCGCGGCCGACCGCCGTGAGCACGTCCTCGACGCTTTTGCGGGCCAGCCGCTTCAGTGCGCCCTGCAGGGCGTCCGGCGAATAGGTCTTGTCGAGCCGCTCGAAGGCGCGCTCGATAATACGCTGCCCCAGCCCGGCATATTGGGCGCGCACGGCGCTGCGCGTCGCCTTGCGGATGGCGGCGCGGGCGCGGCCGGTGACAACCAGTGTCTCCCAGGCAGCGGGCGGGGTCTGCTCCTTGGCGGTGATGATGGCCACTTCGTCGCCGTTATAGAGTTCGGAGACCAGCGGCGCCGTGCGGCCGTTGACGCGGCAACCCACAGCCGTATTGCCGACATCGGTATGCACGGCATAGGCAAAATCGATGGCATTGGCCCCGCGCGGCAGGGTGATCAGCTTGCCCTTGGGCGTGAAGCAGAAGACCTGGTCCTGGAAGAGCTCGAGCTTCGTATGCTCGAGGAATTCCTCGGGGTTGTCGCCTTCCGCCAGCATGGCCATGGTACGGCGCAGCCAGGCGAAGGCCCGGCTCTCGCCTTCAAGGCGCAGCGTGTCGCCCGCCTTGTTCTCCTTGTAGAGCGCATGGGCGGCGATGCCGAATTCGGCGATGCGGTGCATGTCGTCGGTGCGGATCTGCAGTTCCACACGCTGCTGACCGGGCCCGATCACCGTGGTGTGCAGCGAGCGATAGTCGTTCTGCTTAGGTGTCGAAATATAGTCCTTGAAACGCCCCGGCACGAGCGGCCATTTGGTGTGGACGATGCCGAGCGCGCGATAGCAATCCTCCACCGTGCCGACCAGCACGCGGAAGGCGAAGATGTCGGAAAGCTGCTCGAAGGCGACCTGCTTCTGCTCGGTCTTCTTGAAGATCGAATAGGGTCGCTTCTCGCGGCCCTTGACGGTGGCCTCGATCCCCCGCTCGCGCAACTGTTCGCGCAGATCGTTCTCGATCTCCGCGATCAGTGCGCCGTTGCGGCGCTTCAGCCCTTCGAGGCGGCGGACGATGGTCTCGTAGTGCGCGGGCTGGAGTTCATGGAAGGACAGGTCCTCCAACTCCTCGCGCATGTCCTGCATGCCCATGCGACCGGCAAGCGGCGCATAGATGTCGAGCGTCTCCTGGGCGATGCGGGCACGCTTCTCCGCCTTCATGAAATTGAGCGTACGCATATTGTGCAGACGATCGGCTAGCTTGACGAGGAGGACGCGCACATCCTCCACGATGGCCAGCAGGAGCTTGCGCAGGTTCTCGGCCTGCTTGGCCTCCTTGGAAACGAGATCCAGCTTCTTGATCTTGGTCAGGCCGTCGACAAGGGCGGCGATCTCCTTGCCAAAGCGCCGCTCGATCTCGCCACGGGTGGCATCCGTATCCTCGATGGTATCGTGCAGAAGCGCGGCCGCGATCGTGGCGTCGTCAAGCTTGAGGTCGGTGAGAAGCGAGGCGACCTGGAGAGGATGGGAGAAATAGGGATCGCCCGAGGCACGGAACTGCGCGCCATGTTTCTGCATGGCATAGACATAGGCAGCATTCAGGAGATCCTCGTTCACGGCCGGATTATAGGCCCGGACCTTGTCGACGAGTTCATATTGCCGCATCAGGCGGAAAGGCGCCGTCACTCACATTCTCCCGCCGTAACGATTTTCAGGCCCGGCAAACCCAACGTTTCGCGGCCACGCTCCGCGGCCAGCCACGGCCCTATTCAATACGGGCAGTGCACAAAAGAAAAGCGGGCCGGCATCGCCGACCCGCCTAATCTTGCCTGCAAGGGCGAAGAGATTACTCTTCGTCGTCCGAACCGTTGTTGGCCGGGGGCACCAGACCCTCCAGGCCGCGCAACAAATCCTCTTCCGACATGCGGTCGAAGGCGATGTTGTCGTCGGAATCGCTGGCTGCGAGCGCGGCAGGATCCGATTCGGGCTCGTCCACCTCGACGTATTTCTGCATCGAGTGGATGAGGTCTTCCTTCAGATCATCCGGGGTGAGCGTCTCATCCGCAATCTCGCGCAGAGCCACCACCGGGTTTTTATCGCGATCGCGCTCGACGGTCAGCGCCGCACCGCCCGCAATCATGCGCGCACGATGACTGGCGAGCAGAACCAGCTCGAAGCGGTTCTCGACCTTGTCGATGCAATCTTCCACCGTGACGCGGGCCATGGCGAAGCCTTTCTGTACCGTGTTTTGGGATCAAGCGCGCCAACTACACCGAGCAGGAACTTTCTGCAACCCCTATCGCGGAACCGTGATATAATTGTCACCATAAGGTTCACCCCGCCGGGCAAGACTTTCGCAGGAGATCGCACAATAACGAGCCTTCACGTCTCGATATTGCAATAAACCATATATGTTCCTGGCTGAAGAACGCCAATGTAGCGGCACAGATCGCAGACTTGACTTTCTATACCGTCCTAGGCACAAGCAGATTGCGACAAGCTTAAGCTTGTCGTTGCTGGCTTTTCGTTGGGATTAGACACGAAGCACGCGCTTTATGTTAACTCGGCACTCAATACTAAACTTAAATTTAGACACAAAATTTCGCTATGCTTCAGAAGCCGGCTTTAGCACAACGAACCCTGACTGGCAGAAGAATGAACAACATCCAGGAACGCATCGCCCTCTTTATCGATGGCGCCAACCTTTACGCCACAGCGAAAAGCTTGGGGTTTGATATCGACTATCGGAAGATGCTCAAGGAATACCATAGTCGGGGTTATCTCGTCCGAGCCTTCTATTACACCGCTTTGGTTGAGGATCAGGAGTACTCCTCCATCCGTCCGCTGATCGACTGGCTGGACTACAACGGTTATGCGGTCGTCACCAAGCCAACCAAGGAATTCGTGGATTCGACTGGCCGCCGCAAGGTCAAGGGCAACATGGATATCGAGCTGGCCATCGATGCGATGGAACTGGCCGATCACATCTCGCACATGATCCTGTTCTCGGGCGACGGCGATTTCCGCTCGCTGGTGGAAGCCATGCAGCGCAAGGGCGTCCGCGTTTCGGTGGTTTCAACCGTCTCCACTCAGCCGCCCATGGTGGCCGACGAACTGCGCCGCCAGGCTGACGAATTCGTCGACCTCGTCACCCTGCAGAGCAAGATCGGCCGGGATCCCTCCGAGCGGGCCGTGCGCAATCAGTCCGGTCCGAACTATCCCGCCGGTCCCGGTGCCCCGCGCCAGCCGGTACAGCAGGGCTTTGCCGGACAAACGCCCGGCTTCATGGCCGCGGGCGCCGGCAATCAGGGCGAGGAGGAGTGAAACACCTTCGGGTGCACCTCGCCGGACCGAGCATGGCAACCGACCTTGATGGAAGAAGCGACCATCGATGGTCCGAAGTGCCCTTCCTTATCCAGCCGCGATGATGCGCGAAGTGCACTCGGGACCGTAGAGCCTGCAACACGTCAGTTGCGGTTCTTCCCGCCTTCATAACGCAAGATACGTTTCCGATGCCCGTCCCATCGACCACCGAGCCCGGCCGAGACTGCCCGCGTTGCGACCGTCTCGTCGCCTTCCGCCTGCATTGGCGGGCCAAGGAACCGAACTGGCACAATGCCCCCGTGCCGAGCTTCGGTTCTGCGGCCGCACGCCTGCTGATCGCCGGGCTGGCGCCCGGCCTGCAGGGAGCCAATCGCACCGGCCGTCCTTTCACCGGCGACTGGGCCGGCGACCTCCTCTATGAAACGCTGGGTGATTTCGGCTTTGCCACCGGCAGCTATGACGAGCGGCCGGATGACGGCCTGGAACTCGTCGATTGTCGCATCACCAATGCGGTGCGCTGCGTGCCGCCGGAAAACAAGCCTGTTGGCAGCGAGATCGCCGCCTGCCGGCCGTTCCTCATCCGCACCATCGAGGAGATGGAAGAGCTCAGGGTCATCCTGGCGCTCGGCAAGATCGGCCATGACAGCGTGGTCACGGCCCTTGGTGAGAAGCCGGCGCGCTATCGTTTCGCCCATCACGCCCAGCACCGGATCGGGAAGCTCATCCTCGTGGATAGCTATCACTGCTCGCGCTACAACACGAATACCGGCCGTCTGACGACCCAGATGTTCAGGGACGTCTTCCAGACCATCAGGAGCCTTCTGCCTGCCTGAACGGCCGTCAGCCCTCCGAGGCGCGTTTCACAAGTTCCGCCATTGCCAGGTCGCCCCGTTCCGACAGGCCGGCATGGACGCCTTCCCGATCGGCCTCCGGCCGGTTCTGGCTGACCTTCCACTTGCCCTCAAGGCTGGTGATCTCGATCTCCAGACCGACGATGCCCTTGATCTGCGCCTGCAGGAAGGCCTCGGGCGCATCATCGACATGCCAGGGCAGGGAGCGGCTCGCCTCGTGGGTGTTGGTGAGCGCGGTGATCTGCGCCCGAAGCCAGGCCGGATCGTCGAGGATCCTCAGACGCCCATGCACATGCACGGTGATATAATTCCAGGTCGGCACCACCTTGCCGGTTTCGCGCTTGGTCTCGTACCAGCTCGGCGTGATATAGCCCTCGACGCCCTGGAAGATCACAAGCACTTCCGTATCGGGGTCGTGCCGGCGCGCCAGATCGTTTGCGCGCGCGATATGGGCAAGCAGCGTGCCTTGTGGGCCCCGCTCTGCGTCCAGCAACATCGGGATATGATTGGCATCCAGCCGGCCATCGGCCAGCGTCACCAAGGTCGCTAGCGGGTGGGCACGCATGAGGGCATGCAGCACCTCTGGACGTTCTTCGCGGAAATGGGGAGGCTGGTACATCGGCAACTCCGTACGATGGCAGGCCGTGAGAGATCAGCCCTTGTCACGCAGCAGGCGGCCCTTCTCGCGCTGCCAGTCGCGTTTCTTCTCGGTCTCGCGCTTGTCGCCCATGGTCTTGCCGCGGGCCAGGGCGAGCTCGATCTTCGCCCTGCCCTGCTCGTTGAAATAGAGCTTGGTCGGCACGATGGTAAGGCCCTCGCGCTGCACGGCACCGATCAGCTTGGCGATCTGGCGCCGATGCAGCAGCAATTTGCGCGGGCGCTTGCGCTCATGGTTGAAGCGGTTGGCCTGCAGATATTCCGGGATATCGGCATTGAACAGCAGCAGCTCATCGCCCGAGGGCCCGGCGTAGGATTCGCCGATCGTCGCCTTGCCGAGGCGCAAGGATTTGACCTCCGTCCCGGCCAGGACAATGCCGGCCTCGAAGGTATCGAGCAGTTCGTAGTGGAACCGCGCCTTGCGGTTGTCGGCGACCAGCTTCTGGGCGCCCTTCTTCTCGGACACGTGTTTCTCGCTTTCAGTTCAGCAGGCTGGTCAATTGAGAAGACCTGCATGGACCATGGCCTGCTTGATCTGGCCGCGGGCACCCTCGGTGACCGGCAGCAACGGCAGGCGGACCTCCTCCTTCACCCGGCCGAGAATGGCCAGGCCGCATTTGGCACCGGCGAGGCCAGGTTCGAGGAAGGTCGCAGCATGAAGTGGGATCAACCGGTCCTGGATTTCAAGGGCAGCCGCATAATCGCCGCGCAAAGTAGCGTCCTGCAACTGGGCGCAAAGGCGCGGCGCGATGTTGGAGACCACGGAGATGCAGCCTTGCCCGCCGGCAGCGTTGAAGGCGAGCGCCGTCATGTCCTCGCCGGAAAGCTGGATGAAGTCCGGGCCGAGTTGCTGGCGCTGCTGGGAGACGCGGGCGAGGTTGCCGGTTGCATCCTTGACGCCCACGATATTCTTCAGCTCGTAAAGGCGCTTCATTGTCTCCACAGACATGTCCACCACCGAGCGTGGCGGGATGTTGTAGATGAAGATCGGGATGTTGATGGCGTCGTTCACAGCCTTGAAGTGCTGGTAGAGCCCCTCCTGCGTCGGCTTGTTGTAATAGGGCGTGACCACCAGCACCGCATCGGCGCCGGCCTTCTCGGCATGCCTGGCAAGGTCGATTGCTTCAACCGTGTTGTTGGAGCCCGCGCCGGGGATGACGGGAACGCGGCCCTTGACCTGTGAGATGCAGATCTCGACGGCCTGGCGATGCTCCGCATGGCTCAGCGTCGGGCTCTCGCCCGTGGTGCCCACCGGCACGAGACCGCTGGTGCCCTCGGCGATCTGCCAGTCGATCAGGTCGCGGAATCCTTTCTCGTCCAGAGCACCGTCCCGAAACGGCGTCACCAAGGCGGTGAGCGAACCTCTGAACTTGGTCTTCGACATGATCTCAACTCCGCAACCGCCAGAGCGAAACGCGTTTTCGCGAAACGCCGTTTACTCTAACTCTCTGTTTCGACGCGCTTTTGCGATTCTTGACGATGCCGTCGAGTCGCAAGGCGCTTTGAGGTGAAGGGCGACTTCGTCGCAACACCGTCGCTGGCCAGACATATACGAGCATATCAGCCGCGAAAAGAGCGGGAGGGCGAATTCTCGGCTGAAAGTACCCGGTTTCGAGCCCAGGATTTTCGCATTCATCCAGTTAATGAAGTGCGCCAGCTCCGAGGGCCGCATAAATTGGCTGTGAATCGTGAATCCGCCGCCGTCAGGTCATCAAAACCGCCATTTTCTCACGCCTGTGTGATGGCGAGAGTGTGGCATTACGATGGTGTAATTCACGCTTCCTCAATGAGGAGACGCGACAATAGCCAGTCTGGAATTCCTGGGTTGGCATGGCGGTAATGTTCGTGCGGTTTTTGAGTGGAACATCCCTTTTTGTTGCCGTGCTGACGGGCGCTGTTGCCGCTCCCCTCACTCAGCCCGGCGACGCGACGCTGAGCCGCTCGCCTGCCTTGCTCATCAGCACCGACAGCGACATCACCGGCTCGATCGGCGCCGCTTCGCCCGTCGCACCACAGCTCGAGACGCTTCGTCAGGCCATCGATGCCTATGAACGCGGCGATATTGCCGGCGGCGACAGCCTCGCGCGCTCCCTGAACGATCCTGCCAGCCGCGCCACGGCGGAGTGGATCGCCATCCGCAACGCATCGCGACAGGTCGGCTTCCAGCGTATCAATGCTTTCCTGACGGCCTATCCAAGCTGGCCCGGGAATGGACTGCTGCGCAGGCGCGCTGAGGAAGCGCTCTATAATGATGGCGCCGATGCTGGCACCGTCAGCACCTTCTTCACTTCCTCGCCGCCCGAGACCGACGAGGGCAAGGTGGTGCTGGCTTCCGTGGCGCTACGCTCGGGCAACCAAGGTGGGGCCGCTGCCCTGATCCGCGACGCCTACCGTAACGACGCACTCTCCAGCCAAGTCGAATCAGATATCATCAGGACCTACGGCAACCTGCTCTCGCACACCGACCACAAATTCCGGGCCGATCGCCTGATCTATGACGGCGATTATGGTGACGGGTTGCGCGCAGCCGCCCGCGCCGGCAGCGATGTCGTGGCGCTCGCCAGGGTGCGCATCGCCGTAGCAAAGGGGGCAGGCAATGCCGGCGCCTTGCTCGCCTCCAATGTATCCGCCGATCCCGCCTATATCTTCGCCAAGGTGCGTTATCTCCGCGGCCTCGACAGGGACAAGGAGGCTGCGGCGCTGCTGGCGCGCGCTCCGCGCGATGCCGCGTCCCTGGTGCGACCGGACGAATGGTGGACGGAACGGCGCCTGGTCGCGCGCGCCTTGCTCGACCAGGGCGATTTCCGCGCCGCCTATACGGTGGCGGCGGGCTATACGGCCGAGAGCGACAACACGCGTATGGAAGCCGAATTCCACTGCGGCTGGATCGCCTTGCGTTTCCTTGGCGATGCCCGCACCGCAGCGCGCCATTTCTCCAATCTCAGCGCACAATCGCAGCGGCCGATCAGTATCTCGCGCGGCGCCTATTGGCAGGGCCGCGCGGCCGAAGCACTGGGGGACAAGGGCGCCGCCACGCGCTTCTACCAGCTCGCCGCGCGCTACCCCATCACCTATTATGGCCAGATCGCCCGGGCGCGTCTGGGCATCCGCACGCTGGATCTTCACGCCGTGCCGGAGGCCTCAGCCGCCGCAAGGGCGGCGTTCAGCAACCTGACTGCCATACGCGCCATCACCCAGCTCTACGCCATGGACGAACGCAACTACGCCCGTTCGCTCATCGGCGACATGGGCAAGCGCTTGCAGGACACCCAGCAGCTCAGCCTGCTTGGCCAGCTCGCCCTCGCCAATCGTGACGCCAAGGCGGCGCTGGGTGTCGGCAAATCGGCGACGCAGCGCGGCCTGCCACTCGACGCGATCGCCTTTCCGACCGGCGCCATTCCCGGCTACCAGGGCTCCGGCAATGTCGAACGCGCCGTGGTCTACGGCATCGCCCGGCAGGAAAGCGAATTCGGGCATGATGTGGTGAGTGGCGCGGGAGCGCGTGGCCTGATGCAAATGATGCCGTCGACCGCCAAGGCGACCGCGAAGGCGGCCGGCATGGCCTTCGACCCCAAGCGCCTCGCCACCGATCCGGCCTACAACGCCATGATCGGCGAGGCGCATCTGGGCGAACTGATCGACCGCTTCCGCGGTTCCTACATCATGACCTTCGCAGCCTATAATGCCGGTCCTTCCAAGGTTGCCGATTGGGTGAAAACCTATGGCGATCCGCGCGATCCGAAAGTCGATCCTATCGATTGGGTGGAGCGCATTCCTTATATGGAGACGCGCAACTACGTGCAGCGCGTGCTTGAGAATGTGCAGGTCTACCGCTCGCGGCTCGGCGATAAGAGCGCGCTGCTGATCGACGCCGACCTCCGACGCGGCGTAGGGCGGTAGCCGCCCGGAACCGTCGGCACCTGACCGACCTCTCCGTCATGCCGTCAGAAGGTGCGCCGCACCCGCAGCACGCCCGTCCAACCCTTCTGTTCGTCCTCGAAGGCGAAGAAGCCCTGGCCGCCCTTGCCGCGGTAGGACGAGTAGTAGGCCTCCGCCCCGAAAGAGAGGCCGCGTGTGACCGTGTAGACGGCGTTGCCGCCGGCCACCCAGCCCTGGATGTCGGGCGCCTGGGGAACGAAGATGCGAGTGTCGGCGCTCGCGGCGCTGTAGTCGAGATAGCTGCCTAGCAGGTTCACGGTAAGGGCGGGCGTCAAGTTGAGGCCGAACTCGCCGGTCGCCGTCCAGCCGTTGCCAAGATCCGTCCTTTCGTTGGTGAGATCGAAGGCGGCATCAAGCTGCTGCCAACCAAGATAGGAGGACGCACCGTTCGCATAGGTGCCCTCAGCCACGATATGTCCGCCTGCCAGCACGGGTATGTTGAGGCCGAGCGCGCCACCAAAGGCGTAGCCATAGTCGGAGCCGCCCAAGGGCTTGGAGGGTGCAGGATACCGGATCTGATGTGCAGCCCCGAACACGGAGGCCTCGCCCCAATCGGCGTCGTAGCGCAAATTGCCGACGATATCAGGCACCACGGATCCCCCGGATGAGACCACTTTGGTCTGAAAGGGAGAGGGGGTGTCGAACAGGCTGCTGTGCGTGCCGCGGGCATCCTCGATGGACAAGGTCGCCGAGAGGCCGTTGCCGAATTCCAGCGTATAGGCAAGAAGATTCGTAGTCGCCGCATAGCCGAAATAGGGTTGCAACAGATCATTGGCATAGTCGAGATCGTAAATACCGAAGAAGCTGTGCGCGTAGCCCGCTGTCAGGCCGCCGATCTGCAGATAGGCCTTGTCGACCACGAAGCTCGTCGTCTGCCCGGGCCCGACATAGGCGTCGAGCAGAAAATAGGAGCGCAGCAAGCCGTAATCGGTGTTGGTGCGAGCGTCGAAGCCGATTTGCGCGCGCGTGAAAAAGTCGGTGGCATCGTCATTGCGGGTGGGCTGGTGCTGGAGCACATAGTCCGCCCTCACCTCGCCGCTGACCTTGAGGCAGGTGTCCGTCCCCGGCAGAGCCCAGAAGCCGACGCCCATCATGACGCAGGCCTGCACATTCTCATCCGGCCCGGCCTTGCCCAGAGGCAAACTCTGCGCCGCGGCGGCACAGGAACCCATCAGCAAGACAGCAAGGCTGAAGATGCCTGCCTTCATTACTTCCCCTCGGCTGAGACTCAGGAGTGCCGGGCGTGGACGCCAACTCTAGGCTTGGGAGGATGAGGCAAAATTCGGCGTGACTCAATGGATGGCGGCGAAAACCGATCGGAAATGGGGCATATTCACAGTCAGAGTTGCATAAAAGGCACGCAAACAAGGGCGGTAACGCCAGATTTGTTATAGGTCAAAATAGGTATGGTACTGCCTCTCCTGCTCTCTGAACACTGGCTTGGCGAGATACTGATTCTGTAAATGTTCCCCAAGCATCATACTCTCTCGCCTCCACCGCTTTCTCACCGCAATGCGCAAGCGCTCTCGTTCCCACGCCCTTTCCGGCTGGGTTGATTGAGGAGACCGGGCGATGGCGGCTGCGGGGCAGCCGTGAAAGCAGGATCATGGAAGATGCAGGCCGCACTGTCGGTGCAGGCCGCCATCGCCCCGTTCCGGCGGCCGGGCACGCTGACAAGGCGCGCAAGGCCACCCGTTTTTTTCCGCCTTCTGAAGGCGGAGGCGAGCCGGGAGCGGATGGCACGGACCATCCGAACCCGGCCCAGCCGGCTCGGCAAAGGGGCTGAGCGACGTCCGTCCTGGCCGGACGGTGGCATCAGCCGTCTTCACCGCATCGGCGGGAGGAGGGACAAAGGCGTTGCCGGGCTCAAGCCCTTCACGCTCCGTCCGGGGATCCAGGGCACTTCCATGGGGTGCCGATCCCGTCTGTCCCGCTCGTCACCCCTGGAGGCCGGCTTCGAAGGAAGCAGGACCGCCGCATGCGCCTATCGCCTCGACAGGCTGTCGGGGTGGATGGAGGCGTTCGGGGCAGGGTTGTACAGACCCCGGCCGCTGACGCCTCATTCCGTTACGGAATAAAGCATGGGAACGAACGAAAGTCAAGATCCGTTCTCTTTGCGTACCTACGCGGTCGGAGGAGGATGCCAGGCAGGGTGGTGTCGATTGACCTAGTCGCCGACCTGCGGTTTGACCGGGCAGCCAGGGGATCGCTTAAGAATGAGCGCTTCGAGCGTCGCGCTTCTCTTGCAATCTCAATACCGGCAGTCCGAATCTATAATTTTTAACGGCCCCTAACTCCCACAAACTGGAGATTGCCGCGAGGCGTGCCTCGTCGGCTTGGATATAGGCTTCGATATCGGCTACGAAAGTCGGATTCTGCCGGCAAGCGGCCGCATGAGCCGAATATATGCCACAGCTGTCCCCCCAAGCATGGCGACCTTGCGGGGCTGCTTCTGATGAGACAGCCAGTTCAGGGCACCAGCCAAAACTCCGCAACTCGACACGCCCAATGGCAGGCCGCCGCCCGCTTGGAGCAGGGAGTAGCACGCAAGTGCCTGGCTGTCTGGAATCCTCAGCAATCGATAGTCATTACTATCCGACGCTCGTCGGCCCCAATCTCTTCATTATGGTACCAAAAGAAAGAGCCCGGCTCACGCCGGGCTCCAATCTTGAATTCTAGCTAAAGGCCAGATCAGAAGGTCCGCTTCAGACGGATACCAGCCTGCCAGATGTTCGCCTGGTCGTCGCGGAGCGCGGTCGGCGCCACCACAGCGTTGGGAACGTTCTTCTGCTCAACGCGGGTGTAGGAGACTTCACCCCCGATCGTCAGACCCTTCACGATGGTGTAGGTCAGGTTACCGGCGACCGTGAACTCCTGGATCTTGTAATCCTGGAAGCCGCCAGCCGGAGCGAGGACGGCCCTGTTATATTGCGTGTCGATATAGCTGGCGACCAGGTTGGCGTTCAACACGGGCGTGATGTTGCCACCGAGTTCACCGACGATCGACCAACCCTTACCGCGCTCAGCGCGAGCGGCCACGGCCGTCGGTCCGGTGAAGAAGACATCCGAGGTGCCCAAGACGGTGTTGTTAGCACCGAGGTAGTCAAGCGCACCGTCGGCATACTGACCTTCAACGATGAAATGGCCACTATCGATGAACGGGAGCTTGATCAGGACAGTGCCGCCCGCCGCAAAGCCATACTTGTTCTCGTGCGGGATACCGCCGCCGCCGGGAGGAAGCGGTACACCGTTAGCACCAATAATGTCGCCAGAGCGAGTCTGGTGACCGGCAGCCTGCACGGCCAACGAACCCCAGTCGGCGTCATAGCGCAGCTGACCGACAATATCCGGAACCTGCTGGCCACCCGGAACATAAGCGAGCGGGGCGCCACCAAGTCCGACAAACACACCGTCGAGCCCATCCTCGCGATGATCACGGCCGTCTTCGATCGACAGCGTGGCGCTGAAGCCGCCACCGAACTGGGCGGTGTACGCCAGCAGGTTCACGGTGTTCGATTCGGCGTAGTAGGGCGCCCAGATGGTGTCGCCGTATTCGTTATCGTAGAAGCCGAAGAACGAATGGGCATAACCAGCCGTCAGGCCGCCGAACTGGATGAAGGCCTTGTCAACCTGGAAGGAATTGGTCGAGCCCAGACCGGTGCGGCTGGCGGTACGGCCGGAGGCGTTGATCTGGAAGTAGGAACGCAGCAGACCCCAATCGGTCTGGGTGCGTGCGTCGAACCAGATACGACCCTGGGTGCCGAAGGCGCTGCGGTTGTCGTTGCGGTTGAAGCTGGTAGAGCGAAGGCCGGCAACCGGCGTATCGCCACCGAACACGCGGTAATCAGCGCGGATTTCGCCGCCGATCTTGAGGCAGGTGTCGCTGCCGGGGATGTAGAAGAAGCCGGGGCCGAAGGTCGAGCAGACCTTAACATACTCGACGGCTTCGCCCTTGGTCATGGGCAGATCGGCAGCCTGGGCAGCGCCGATAGCAGCGATACCAGCAGCGGCGCCGAGGAGAAGAGACTTCATCGTCATTAGATGACCTCCAAGACAGTTATTATTTGATCGAGAGCGCCGCTTGGTGCTTCGACCGACTCGCGAGACCCCGATCACACTCAGAACTTGTAATCCGGACACGACCCATCTTCTGTGTCGTTGGAGAAACATTGTCGGACTCTTCTCGGTTGCACAATAGAGATTGTACTCGGCAACCCCGAGTGGAAGCATTTTGAAAAAGTTGTGTAGCAAAAAAGACACAGACGCCTTATTCGCCGTTTTTCGGGTAGAAGGCGCCATATTTGGGGGCTTTTTGACAACTTCCGCCACAATTCCCGGCGGCCCGGGCCTCTTATGAGCTCCCTTTCGAAGCAGCCCGTCACTATCTGTGGGGAGCGACGTTGTGTGGATGCGCCGTCCCGATTTAGCCATTAGTCGGGAGATTCGAAGGCCGAATCTCTTCTGCGCTCGAGACCAGCATCGCCCAAATTTCGGAAATGTGGCGAGAAAGACCCTGGACAGGGGAGAAGCCCGCACCGACTTGCTTCGCCAGGGCACTACCGATGGCACTTGAGGCAGGAGGACATGCACGCCGCTCCATCCTTAGAGCAAGATGCGTTCAGGTAGGAGCGGATTTCGGAATAAACTGACTGGTATCAAAAGCATTTTGCGATTCTTGGTGATTCCGTGTGAAGACAAGACGCTCTAGGAGGCCAGGCCCAGGCCTGCTCTGCAATGGCTCGACTATTCGAAGGGACTTGCGGCTTGTTCCATCCTGCGCCGACGACGCGGGGCTATGGGCAGCGCAAGACGAGAAACGGCATTCGCGGGCGCGATACCAAGACCGAAGAATCGGTGAGCTTTGATCCGGCTTGGAGAGACCCGGACAAATTCTCGGCCGCCACCGTCTCGGATGGGAATGACCTTCAGAACCATCGGCTCGCAGTGGAGTTGCGCGAGATCCAGGCAACAAGACCGATCGTCGGGCAAGCGCTCTACCCGCCGTGATGTTTCCCCCTCGCCCACCTGGCGTTATTGGTTCGCCCCTGGCCCTTCAGCCGCGAACTCTGCCTCTACCCTGTCGGTTATCCCCGCGGTTCCAGGGAGAACTCATCGCCAGAAGCATGGGCGATAAAAAAAGGCCCGGCTTTCGCCGGGCCTCTCTTTGTTTCGAAGAAGTGAAATTAGAATACGCGCTTCAGGCGAATACCAGCCTGCCAGATGTTGGACTTGTCATCACGGATGCCAGCAACCGGAGCTGCCACCGTACCAGCGTTCACAAGAACATTGTCAGCCTGGACGTGAGTATACGCGACTTCTCCAGCAACCGTAAGGCCCTTGACGATGGTGTAGGTCAGGTTACCCGCGATTGTGTACTCCTTGATCTTCAGGTCTTCGGAACCGGCGGTCACAGGATTGAACACAGCGTTGTCCAAGGATGTGTCGATGTAGCTGCCGACCAGGTTGGCATTCAGGACAGGCGTGATGTTGCCGCCAAGTTCAGCCACGATCGACCAGCCCTTACCGCTTTCGGAGGAGCCAAAGGTACCGACGCCGGTTGCACGCTGGAAGACGTCCTGGCTGCCGAGAACAGAATTGCCGGCACCGAGATAGTCAGTCGCACCATCGGCGTACTGACCTTCAACGATGAAGTGGCCACCGTCGATCACCGGGATCTTGATCAGCACCGTGCCGCCAACCGCGAAGCCGTACTTGTTCTCATGCGGCCCCGGAGTAACGATGCCTGTGAGAGGATCGACGACCACGCCGCTACGCGACTGATGTCCGGCAGCCTGAGCCGCGACCGAACCCCAATCACCGTCGTAACGGAGCTGGCCGACGACGTCAGGAACCTGCTGGCCGCCATAGATATAGTCGTTCAGCGCAAGGCTCGAGCGATGGTCGCGGCCGTCTTCGATCGACAGCGTGGCGCTGAAGCCGCCACCGAACTGAGCGGTGTAGGCGATCAGGTTGGTGGTGTTCGATTCAGCGTAGTAAGGAGCCCAGATGGTGTCGCCGTACTCGTTGTCGTAGAAGCCGAAGAACGAGTGGGCGTAACCCGCCGTCAGGCCACCGAACTGGATGAAGGCCTTGTCGATGGTGAAGGTGTTGCCGTTATAGACATTGCTGCGGCCGCCAGCGCTGATCGGATGGGAGTCAGCGTCGATCTGGAAGTACGAGCGCAACAGGCCGTAATCGGTCTGGGTACGGGCATCGAACCAGATACGGGCTTCCGTGTTGAAGGCCGAACGGTTGTCGTTGCGGTTGAACTTGTTCTTAGAGAAGACCGTATCACCCGCTAGCGCACCGGTACCTGCGACGAAACCAGGACGGTCGCCGCCGAATGCGCGGTAGTCAGCGCGGATTTCACCGCCGATCTTGAGGCAGGTATCGGTGCCGGGAATATAGAAGAAGCCAGGGCCGAAGGCCGAGCAGACCTTCACATATTCAACGGCTTCGCCCTTAGTCATGGGCAGGTCGGCGGCCTGGGCGGCGCCGATGGCGGCGATACCGGCGGCTGCGCCGAGAAGAAGTGACTTCATCGTCATGAGATGACCTCCAAGACATTTTACTGCGGCCGCGACATTTGCGTCTTCGACCGGTTCGCGAGACCCCGGCCCCAACCTCAGGTCGGCGGTCCGGATACGACCCATTGGGTGAATCGTTGGCATGACACTGCTTCAGTCGCTTTTTTAACACAATGCGGATTCAACAGCCGCGAATGTATTCGCATCGTTTTGCCAAAGACATGTCACCCAAAAGACACAACTTGATCACCGCCTAGAGAGTCATTTTTTACTATAGCAATTCTAAATTGAAATAAAACAATCTAACAACTTGGAGTTTAAAATCACTTATCGCCACATTTGACTCTGATGCACGCATGGGTATTACACGCATTGGTTTTAGTGTGCAACCAAGATTATATCAATACTTTAGATTGTCTGATTTCATTCATACAACTTCTGATTCCCCGGCCTGTGCAGGCGCGCATGACAACAGGCGTCGCGGCGCCGTGGTCGGCGGCTTTTCAGCTCTGCGGATAAGGGGCGTTGGTCCGTTACAGGCGGCCGACGGCGATCTTCACGCGATCTTCGTTGATCCCGATATAGCCAGCGAGATCGATCTGAGACCGATCGGCAGATCCTTGCTGGGCGCTGTCCTGGGCGTACCCCCAGAAGAGATCGCGCAGGGCTGTTGCCAGGCGCATCGCGGCAAAGGAGGAGAGATCCCGCTCGGTTGCCGTACGCCCGAGCCAGAGCTCCAGGGCGGTGTTGGCGGCGCCCTCTGCCATCATTGCGTTGTTGGCGAGGCTGGCGATGTCGGCCAGCGGCTGCCCCTGCCCTGCATATTCCCAATCGACCAGCCAGAGCCTGCTGCCATCGTCGATCAGATTGTCGCCATGCACGTCGTTATGGGCAAAGCCCTGGGGAATGTCGGCAAGGCGGGGCGCCAGGAGAGAAAGCAACGAGCGATGGCTCTCGACAGCCTCGCGCCAGCGGCCAGGCGCGCGGGTAAGCGCATCGGCATAACGGGCCAGGACCGTAAGGGGGCGCCGATCCTGCTTCGGCCCTTCATAATAGAGCGGAAGCTTAAGATAGGTATTTCGAAGCAACTCTACCGCACCGGCCAGTGTATACTTGTCTTCGAAATTCCTCCTTGCCAATGTATGTCCGGAGACATGGCGCATGACCATCAGGTCCGGCTCTGCCCAGAAGAGCTCCGGGCCGAGGCCGGCCCTCGCGGCGGCGCGCGTTGCCGCCTGCTCGGCAGAGCGATCGATGCCATGCGCTGCGTTGTCGCCGGCGATCCGCACAACGAAGCGGCCCTGTGGCGCGCTGACCAATAGATTCCGGTTGGTCATGCCGCCGGGCAGCGGCTCGATAGCGAGCGGTCCGGACCAGATCGGAAGAGCGGCGAGCCGGGCCTCAAGATCGTGCATCGCCGCTCCTGCGGGAGAGGGCTCGGAGGGATCCCGTTCCGCGCCCATCAGTCCCGAAGCTTACACCGTGCCTTCGAGCGTCTTGCGGTAGAGCTTGAGAGCACCAGCTTTGGTCAAGGCGACCGGATTGCCGCCCGCAGTCGGATCCTTCGGCGCCATCTTGGACATCAGGTCGAACTTCTGGTCATCCACCTTGAGGCCGGCCAGCGTATGCGGCACGCCGAGCTCCTCGCGCAGGGCCAGCGTCCAGTCGAGAAAGGCCGAATAGCGCGGCTTGAGGCCGATAAAGGCGGCCAGGCGCTCGACCTTCTCCTTCACCGCCTTCTTGTTGAAGGCGATCACATAAGGCATGAACACCGCGTTGGTCAGGCCGTGATGGGTGTCGTAAAGCGCCCCGACGGGATGGGAAAGCGCGTGGATGGCGCCCAGCCCCTTCTGGAAAGCAGTGGCGCCGATCGCAGCGGCCGACATCATGTGGGCGCGGGCTTCGATGTCAGTGCCGTCCTTGTAGGCCCGCGGCAGATATTCCTTGACGAGCCGCATACCTTCCACAGCCATTCCTTCGGCCATGGGATGGTAGAAGGGCGAGCAATAGGCCTCCAGGCAATGGGCGAGCGCATCGAGCCCGGTACCCGCGGTGATGTGCCTGGGCATGCCGACCGTGAGTTCGGGGTCGCAGATCACCACTTTCGGCATCATCAGTGGATGGAAGATCACCTTCTTGGTGTGAGTCTTCTCCTGGGTGATCACGCCGGCGCGGCCGACTTCCGAGCCGGTGCCCGCCGTGGTCGGCACGGCGACGATCGGCACGATGCCCTTGGGATCGGCGCGGGTCCACCAATCGCCGACATCCTCGAAGTCCCACATGGGCCGCTTCTGGCCGGCCATGAAGGCGATCACCTTGCCGGCATCGAGGCCGGAGCCGCCGCCGAAGGCCACCACGCCGTCATGTCCGCCTTTCCGCAGCACTTCGAGGCCGGCGTAGACATTGGACTCGACCGGGTTGGGCTTCACATCCGAGAAGATGGCGGCATGCAACCCTGCGGCCCTAAGGCTGTCGAGCGCGTCCTTGGTCATCTTCTGGGTTGCGAGGAAAGGATCCGTCACCAGGAGCGGCGCCGTGATACCGGCAGTCTTGCAGGCGTCGGCGAGCTCCGAGATGCGACCGGCGCCGAAGCGGATGGCGGTGGGGTAGCTCCAATTGGCGCGGGGGGACGTGGTGGTCATGGGCGGGTTCCGTTGGGGGTGGTTCCTGGGATCGCAGGTATCTCAGTTACAATCATCATGATGATTGTAACGGTAGCCTGCCCTTCCTTGAAACGCCGCGGTTCCAAAGGCAGGCAGGGATGCCTGCGATCCCAGGAAGGATCAGATCGTCCTCAGATGATAGCTCTTGGGCTGCGTCAGTGACTCATAGCCCAGGCGGGAGAGGCCCGTGCCACGGCCGGTGTCCTTCACGCCCGTCCAGGTCAGGCCGGGATCGAGATAGTCGCAGCGGTTCATGAACACGGTGCCGGTCTCGATCTCGCCACCGATACGCTCCGCTGCGTCGAGATCCTGCGACCAGATCGCCGCGGTGAGGCCGTAGGGCGAGTCGTTCATCAGCTTGATCGCCTCCTCGTCGGAACTCACCTTCATGATGCCGACGACCGGGCCGAAGCTCTCCTCCATCATCACCGACATCGAGTGATCGACCCGGGTGAGGACCTGCGGAGCGAGATAGGCGGTGTTGCCGACATCGGCTCCATATCTGGTGGTGTCGATATGGGCCTTGGCGCCCTTGGCGATCGCTTCGACGGTCTGCTTCCTCACCCAACCGGCAAAGCGAACATTGGCCATCGGGCCCAGCGTGGTCTTCTCATCCAGCGGATTGCCCAGCACGTACTGGCTGGTGAGCGCGGTGAAGCCATCGACGAAGCGGTCATAATGGCTCTCATGCACATAGATGCGCTCGATGCCACAGCAGCACTGGCCGGAATTGTAGAAGGCGCCGTCGACGAGATTCTCGATGGCATGCTCGACATTGGCATCAGCCCTTACGTAGGCCGGATCCTTGCCGCCAAGTTCGAGGCCAAGTGACATGAAAGTGCCGGCTGCCGCCCGCTCGATCGCCTGACCACCGGCGACGGAGCCCGTGAAATTGGTGTGGTCGACCAGCCCCTTGGAGAGCATGTCGCTGGTCTGTTCATGGGTGAGCACCAGGTTCTGGAACACGCCCTTGGGCAGGCCCGCCGCGTCCATCGCTTTCTGGAAGCGCTCGCCCACCAGGATGGTCTGCGCGGCATGTTTGAGGATCACGGCATTGCCGGCGATCAGGGCGGGCGCGACGGTGTTCACCGCCGTCATGAAAGGATAGTTCCAGGGCGCCACCACGAAGACCACGCCAAGCGGCTCGCGCTTGATCATGCGCTTGAAACCGGGCCGGTCGTCATCGGGGATGGTGGGCGCCAGACTATCGCCGGCGATGCGTACCATGTAGCGCACCCGCTCCTCGAAGCCACGGAACTCGCCGCCATAGCGCACCGGCCGGCCCATTTGCTGCGCAAGCTCGGGCACGACCTCCTGGTTCATGCCCAGCATGATGTCGAGGAACTTCAGCACGTACGCGCTGCGCTCTTCGATGGAGAGCTTGCGCCATTCCCTCTGGGCCGCGCGGGCGGCCTTAAGCGCGCTGTCGATCTCGGCGGCGCTCGCGGCCGGACGACGCACCAGCTCCTTGCCGTCGATGGGAGAAATACAGACGATATCGGACATGTTTGGGAACCTTGGTAGGACCGGGTGCACGGGCATCCTGCCCGTTCTTCCTTTTCGCCGATGGCACCGGAGCAAGAACGGGCAGGATGCCCGTGCACCCGGAATATCTATATGATCTCGAAATAGCGCTCCAGCTGCCAGTCTGAGATGGTACGGCGGAACTCGCGCTCCTCCCATTCCCGCGTGGCGGCATAGTGCTCGACAAAGGCATCGCCAAACAAGGAGCGCGCTGCCTTGGACGCCTTGAGGCGCTGGGCGGCTTCCCACAGGCTGCGCGGCAAGTGGCGAACCTTGGGGAACTTCTTGTCATAGGCGGATCCCTGCACCGGCGCGTCCGGCTCGATCCTGTTTTCGATGCCCCACAGGCCCGAACCGATGGCCGCCGCCAGGGCGATATAGGGATTGATGTCGGCCGCCGCCACGCGATACTCGACCCGCTGCGACTTTTCCGAGCCCGGAATGACGCGCAGCGCGCAAGTGCGGTTCTCCACGCCCCAGCTCGCGTCGGTCGGCGCCCAGAAGCCGGGGATGAGGCGGGTGTAGGAATTCACCGTGCAGGCGATCATCGCCAGCAATTCCGGCATCAGCGCCTGCTGGCCGCCGACATACCAGCGCATCTCGTCCGACATCTGATGAGGCTTCGCCTTGTCGTAAAACGCGCCCTTGCCCGATTTAAGGCTGGTGAGCGAGGAATGCAGATGGCCGGATTGTCCGGGCCAGTCATGCGACCACTTGGCCATGAAGGTCGTCATCCAGCCACGCTTCTGGGCGAGGATCTTGGTGAAAGTCTTGAACAGGGCCGCCTTGTCGGCCATGGCCAGGGCCTCATCCACCCTCAGGGCCGCCTCGAGCACGCCCGGGCCTGTTTCGGTATGGAGACCCTCGATCTCCATGTCCATCTCGCGGCACATCTCCAGGAGATCCTGATAGAATTCGGCGTGTACGCCGGCGCGCAGCATGGAATAGCCGAAGAAACCGGGCGTGATGTTCTTGAGATTGCGGTACCGCTTCTCGCGCACGCTGTCCGGCGTCTCGTCGAAGACGAAGAATTCGAACTCAGCCGCAGCCGAAACCTTGTAGCCCATGTCGGCGGCGCGGGAGAGCACGCGGCGCAGCGTGCCGCGCGGGCAATAGGCTTCGGCCTCGCCGGCGAACTCGCCGATGAAGAGCGGAATGCCGTTCTCGAAGGGGATGGTGCGCATCGTCTCCGGCGCGAACCGAGCCTCCGCATCGCGGTAGCCGTTGTGCCAGCCGGCGAAGGAGGTGTTGTCGTAGAGCTGGTCGTTGGAGTCCCAGCCGAGCACCACATTGCAGAAGCCGAAGCCCTTTTCGAGCGAGCTTTCGAACTTGTCGCGAGCCATATATTTGCCGCGAAAGACGCCGTCGATATCGAAGACGCCGACCTTTACGTCCGCAAAGCCCTTCTCACGCACATACGCAATCGCTTCGGCTGCATTCTTGGGTCTCGCTGGGGCTGCCATAGTCCGCCTGTTCCCGACTGTCTGGAGTGTTCGTGAAGCTGCAATGAAAAGGCCGGCCCCGGCACAAAGCGGAGCCGGCCAGTTGCTACCGTCAAGCCGTCTCGCCGACGGCCTTTTCGGCCTGCGCGATTTCGCTGGCACGCCTGGCGATGTCGGCCCCGATCGGCGGCCCCTTGAAGCGCCGCGCCTCGACGCCGAACCACAGCACCAGGAGAAGCACCACGAGGCCGATGGCGTAGTTGATCAGGATGTCGAAGGGCGGCTGGATGCCGGCATACATCAGGACCAGAACACCAAGAACCGCGATGATACCGAGTGGTTTCGACCAGACGCCAAGGCGGAACGGGCCGAATTCCGTCCAGGTCTTGCCTTCGGCGAGCAGGCCTGCCGCAATCGGCATGGCGTAGGAGACATAGAGGAACAAAGCGCACCCGGCCGCCAGCGCCGCGAAAGCGGGTGAGTAAAGCGTCGCCGCGACCGAGAGAACTGCGCCGAGCCAGATGGCGGCAACGGGCGTACGCCAGGTCGGGCTCACACCCTTCCAGACCGAGGAACCGGGCAAGCCGCCATCACGCGCAAAGGCGTAGATCATGCGCGAGGTCGAGGTCAGTCCGGCCAGGGCGCAGATGAAGTTGGCAATCACGATGCCGATGGCCAGGATATCCTTGAGGATGCCGGGCGCCGGAAGATTGCTGAACAGGTTGAACCAGGCGGCGGCGCCATCCTTGGCCGTCTGGGCAAGATCCGGGCTGGCCATCACGAAGGACACGGCCATCGCGAGACCGAAGACCAGCGACCAGAATACCGAATGGATCATGCCGCGCGGCACCGCCACGCGAGCATTCTGCGTTTCCTCGGAAGTATGAGCCGAAGCGTCGAAACCCGTGATCGTATAAAGCGGGTAGAGCAGGCCGATGAGGAAGGCGATGATCACAGGGCGCGGCGAGGGAACATAGCCACCGCCAGGATCACCCGTGGTATTGACGAAAGTGGTGATGCGGGAGAAATCCCAGTGGCCGCCCCAGATCAGGAATGTCGCCGTCAGAACCACGGCGACGACCAGGATGAGATAGCCGGAGAAGTCGGTCAGCAGCGTGGTGAGCTTGATGCCGAAATGGTTGATCAGGGCCTGGACAATGGTGATCAGGGACACGGCAACAACCTGCGTATAGTAGGCCGAGCTGTTGATGGCAGCAGCCTGATCAGCGGTCATTCCGCTGGGTAGAGGATCGCTCACGGCCGTCCAGTTGGTAACGTCGACATGGAAGACGCCGGCAAGGACGAGATCCCGGAACAACTGCCACACGCCGACGTTGACCGACGCGACGACGAAGATCAGGCCGAGCAGGTTGATCCAGGCCGTGGCCCAGCCCCAACCGCGTCCACCAAGGATCGACGACCAGTGATAGAGGCCGCCGGCCGTTGGATAGGCCGACCCGATCTGGCCAAGACAAGCCGCGACAACAAGCGCGAAGACGCCACCGACGACCCAGCCGATGGTGGCCTCGAAGCCAAGGCCCGTACCCATGGCGAGCGGGAACGACGTGATGCCGCCGGCCAGGATGCAGATGATGGAGAAGGAGATGGCGAAGTTGGAAAATCCGCCCATGCGGCGTGCCAACTCCTGTGCGTAGCCCATGGAATGGAGGACCTTTACGTCCTCGTCAGTCGATCCACTCATTGTAAGTCCCCCGACTTATCGTTTTGTGAGGATGGGTAGTATCTTTCAGATCGTTACGTCCCTGGCCGGTTAGCCAGCTCTCATTTTTGAGGGATTCCCTCCTGAAATGCGATGCCTTTGAGAATGGAGGCAAGTTTTGTGCCCCACGCTGCTTCCTGCTTCGGTGTCCTAAGGAGATCGTTGCGGATCTCCACCATGACGCTCGCCAGCCCCTGGCTCTGGCCGTGGCGATCGAGCGTGTGGTAGACCCGGTCGCCGGGACTGTAGGGCTCGTTGGCGCCGACGACGATGGCGGCATCGCGGCGCAGCGCGGCCAGCATCGGGGCAGACAGGCTCTCGTCGCGATCGAACAGGATGCCGATATGCCAGGGGCGCTCCGCGCCATTATATACCGGTGTGAAACTGTGGATACCGATAACAGCGACAGGCCCCTTCGCTCGCTTGGCGGCCACCACGGCTGCAACACCGGCATGGAAAGGCTCGTAGATGTCTCTCACGCGCGCCTGGCGCTCCTCAGGCGAAAGCCCGGCATTGCCGGGAATGACCGTATCTTCGCTCTTGGCCGTGATGGCGTCAAATACGGAAGGATCACGGTTGCAGTCGATCAACAGGCGGCTGACCGCACAGGAGACCAGCGGCGAATCGAGCTCCCGCGCCAGCACGCGCGCTACACCGAGCGCGCCGGGATCCCAGGCGATATGGCGCTGCAGTTCGGTCTCCGGCAAACCGAGATTGCCGAAGCGTGCCGGTATGAAGTTGGAGGCATGCTCGCAGACGATGACATAGGGGCCGGCCCCGTCGGCATTGTCGACGACAGCGATGGCAGCCATCTCAGTAAGAGAGTCTAACATTCGTTACGTCCGGCCAAGAACTTGAAGACTGTGTTATAGTGAGTACAGCATCGCCCGACTTGTCAATTACGAAAATAACCGCCAACCTCGGTTTCGTACCTTTTGAGACGGAGCCGCGCGATGATGACAGAGCCGGATCAGGTGACCGCCACAGGCGACGAGACCCTCGCGACGCTGATCCGCAGCCGGCTTGGTGACCTAACGCCAACCGAGCGGCGGGCCGCTCACGTGCTCTTGTCGAACTATCCCTTTGCAGGCCTTGAAACTGTTGCACAATTTGCCGCTCGGGCCGGCGTTTCGGCGCCCTCGATCCTGCGGTTTATCGCCCGTCTCGGCTTCGGCGCCTATGCCGACTTCCAGCGCCATCTGAAGGAGGAACTGGAGGCACAGCTGCAGTCTCCACTGATGAAGCGATCGCAGGAGGCCGCCAGCGCCACCCCGCTTTCGAGCTTCGCCGCGGCCGTGCTGGCCAATGTCAAGCAGACTTTCGAATCGGTCGCGCCCGCTGAATTCGAAGCAATTCTTGCCATCATGACGGATACCAAGCGGCGGCTTCACATCGTGGGCGGCCGCCTCACCGAGGCGATCGCGCTCTATGCGGTGCGGCACCTGCGGGTGATCCGCCCGGATGTGACGCTGGTCGAGGGCCAGGCCGCAACATGGCGCGACCAGGTGATCGATTTCGGCAAGCGCGACGTGCTCATCGTCTTCGATATCCGCCGCTACCAGGACGACATCATCCTGCTCGCGCAGGAAGCGGCCGAGCGCGGAGCCACCATCGTGCTCTTCACCGACCAGTGGCTCTCGCCCATCGCCCGGCTTGCCCGCCACGTGATCTCGGCACGGACCGCGGCGCCTTCGAACTGGGATTCGAATACTGCCATCCTGGCAGTGGTGGAAGCCCTCATCGCCGGCGCGACGAAGTCGCTGTGGGAGCTGTCGAGGGCGCGAATGGAAGCGCTGGAGATGCTGCGCAAAGGCGGCCCGCGGTAATGCGGGGAGCGCGGACATCCTGCCCGCCCCTTCCTTTTCCGCGGGCGCATCGTTTCCAAGAGGTGGACGAGGACGTCCGCGCTCCCAGCGTCATTCCAGCCTGATCTGCACGCTGGCAGTGTGCCCCTTCGCGTCGATCACCGAAAGCCGCGCAAAGCCCTTGCCGGGATTGTCCCACACCGCCTCGCGCCGCTCTTCGCCGATGGCGATCGGCAGGCCGTCGGCGAGCCAGGTGAAGGGCGGTGCGCCGCCCATGGCCTTGAGGGCGAGCGTGGCATCGGGCTCGCCCGACGAGATGTCCACGCGCGCGCCATCAGGCGGGAAGGAAATCGCCAGCGGCGCATCCCCCGGGCCGGAGGTCGCAACTTCCGGCAAGCTGCCAGGGCGGAAGCGCTGCAGGGCGGGCGGCAGGTCCGCGGTACGGGCGAAGACCACACCGGGCGGCGGCGGCAGCAGCGGTGTGCGCTTCTCGCTGATGCGCTGGAAGGCGTCGAACAGGATCGGCGCCGCTGCCTTGCGGCCGATGAGATCCGACACCGGCGCGCCATCCGGCCGGCCGACCCAGACCGCAACCGTGTTGGCGCCGTCATAGCCCACCGCCCAGGCATCACGATAGCCATAGGACGTGCCGGTCTTGTAGGCGATCTTCCCCGCGATGGCGTTCTCCGGCGGCGGTGCGCCGATCAGCACATTGCCGACCTGCCAGGCCGCCGCCTGCTCGAAGAGGCGGTGAGGCTGCACGGCAAGAGCCCGGTCCTGCGGCCGCCAGATCAAGGGCAGCGCCTCGCCGTCGCGCGCGAGTGCGAGATAGAGCGTGGCGAGATCGGTGAGCTTCACCCCTGCCCCGCCCAGGCCCACGGCAAGGCCAGGCGCGGCATCGACGGGCAGTTCCGGCTCGGCGCCGGCGTTCTTCAGGCGTGCGATCAACCGGGTCGGCCCCACGGAATTCAACAGCATCACCGCCGGCACGTTGAGCGACTGCTGCAGAGCGCGGCGCATGGTCACCGTGCCCTGGAATGCATCGTCGAAATTCTCGGGCTTGTAGATGCCGAAGCGGGCCGGCCTGTCGTCGACCAGCGTCTCGGGATGGGCCAGGCCGTCTTCGAAGGCGAGGCCATAGATGAAGGGCTTCAGCGTGGAACCGGGCGAACGCAGGCTTTCGGCCAGATCGATCTGGCCGGCTCGCGCCTTGTCGAAATAGCCGACGCCCCCGACGTGCGCGCGCACCTCGCCGGTGGCGTTGTCGACGGCGATGATCGCGACCGAGACGCCGCCGCCGAGCGCTGTGGCGCGCTCGCGCGCCAGGTTCTCGAGCTGCTCCTGCAGGAAGCGGGAGATCGTGGTCGTCTCGATGAGGCTGGCCTTCTGTGCCCTAGCCTGATCCTGGCGGGCGAAGCGTTCCGCCACATGGGCGGCGAGGATCGGGAAGAGCCTGCGACCCTGGGGTGCGGCTTCAAGGGAAGCGGCCTTGGCCTGGTCCGCATTGATGACGCCCTTGCCTGCGAGCAGGGTCAGCACCCGATTACGCGCCGCCTTGGCCACCGCCGGCGACCGGTCGGGCCGGCGCGTCTCGGGCGCCTGCGGCAAGGCGACCAGCATGGCCGCCTCGGCCGTCGACAAGCGCTTGGGCTCCTTGCCGAAATAGGCGAGCGAGGCGGCCCGTGCACCCTCGAGATTGCCGCCATAAGGCGCCAGCGCGAGATAAAGTTGCAGGATCTGCTCCTTGCTGAGCCGGCTCTCGATCTGGACCGCCCGGATCATCTCGGCGGCCTTGTCGGCAAATGTACGGCTCGGGCGCGGCTCCAGGAGGCGCGCAACCTGCATGGTCAGGGTCGAACCGCCTGAAACGATGTGGCCATGGCGCAGCATCTGCCAGCTCGCGCGCAGCAAGGCCACCGGATCGACGCCGTGATGGGAGTAGAAGCGCTTGTCCTCATAGGCAACCAGCATCGAGATGTAGCGCCGGTCTACCTCCTCGGGCTTGGCAGGCAGGCGCCAGTACCCATCCGCCGTGGTGAAAGGGCGCAGCAACCTGCCATCGCGATCCACCACCAGGGGGGAATAGGTGATGGCCTCGCCCAGAGGTACCGGGCCGAGACGGCGAAGGGCCTCGGAGAGCGCGAAGCCGCCAGCATTCACGACAATGATCGCCGTGAAAAAGAGAGCACAGAGGATGTGGGTGCGGCGAGTGGTCATGGAGCAGAGCTTCGAAAACCAGCGAGGCGAAACGGCGTCATTCCGGCCGGAGCGATCCCCACAAGCATGCCTGCAAGTGGGAACGCCGGATCCCATGAACTCAATCCTCGAAGGACAGCGTTCACGGATTCCGGGTCTCCACTCACAAGCAAAAGCTTGTGAGGATACGGTCGCCCGGAATGACGCCTCATCCGGGAAGCGACAAGACCGTTGCCCATGGTCCCTCTATCCCCTCACCTTTCCGTGACGCTCATCGTCGTTGTTGCCAGCGTGGCATTCCGATCGGGCTGGTACATGTCTTCCACGGTGCTCCCAGGCAGCGTGTAATGGCCGGGGGCGATGGCCCGGACGATATAGGCAACCTTCATCGCCTGATCCGTGAACGCGGCGACGAAACGGTCGTCGCGGAACTCGGAATGGGTCACGTCGGTGAGGTCCTTCAGCCAGGACAGGCTGCCGGTCTCGCCCGTTGCGACCAGGTTCGGGTTCTCGATCTCGAAGCCGGCGGGCAGCCGGTCGACGAGAAGGAAATTGCCGGTCTGGTCGTCACCGGGGCGGCCGGCACTCAGCACCACCACGAGACGGGTGTTCTGCTGTACCCGGGTGGGATCCGCGGGCTTGCCGTCCAGCGTGAAGTAGTCACGTGTGAGGTTCATGCCATTGGAGGATTGAGGCTCTGGCACGGTGGGCGAACCGGAGACCGCCACCACCGCCTGCAACTGGGTCGCGCTTGGATTCTTGACCGTATGGGGCGCCGCCAGCGCGCCACCGCGATAGACCTTGTAGAACGCGCCCTGCTGCGCCGAGCCATCGACATTGAGCTCGATCGAGCGGGCCTGGTCGACCACGGAACGGGCCGCCAGCACCATCCAGGTCATCTCCTGGGTCGAGCTGTAGCGCGTCTTGGCACGGGCGTCGGTGATGACCTGCAGCGCCGACCTGATCACCGGCGCTCCTGCCCCGCTATCGCCAGCCAGCGCTACCATGGCGGCCGCGTCGCGCAGCGGTGAGCCATAATTCCGATAGCCCGAGACGGTCCCGGCAGCTTCAGCCTGAAGGGCCTCGGCGGCCGAGGCAAAGGCCTCGTTGGCACGCGGCTTGTCGCCGAGCATGCCGAGCGCAGCCGCGATCTGCGCCCGCGCCATCGCTGTGCCGAATTGGCCGATTTTCGTGTCGGCGAAATATTTCAGATCACCGGCCGGCGCCCGGCCGGCCCGAGCCAGGGTATAGAGCGCATAGGCGATATCCTCGCCCTTGCCCTCTTCCACCTCTGGCGCGTTGCCGACGCGGTTCCGCAGATAGTCGACCGCCTGGTTGAGCGCCTGCTCGGGCACTGCGAAGCCCTTCTCGCGGGCCCGCAGCAGGAAGTCGGTGACATAGGCGGAGAGCCAGAGTTCGCCGCTGTCGGCGCTCCACAGGCCGAAGGCGCCATTGGAGTCCTGGCGGGCAAGCAGGCGCTGCACCGTATCGGCCAGGCGGTCCTTCACGGTGCCGTCGAGGTCGAGATTGTTGCCGCCGAGCTCGGCGAGATAGAGCAAGGGCAGCGCACGGCTGACGAGCTGTTCCGAGCAGCCATAGGGATAGCGGTCGAGATCGCGCATCAGGCTGGGCACGTCGAGTGCCGAATAGGGCCCGACGGACAGTGAGACTGCCCCGGTGCCCGGCACCATCTCCGCCACCAGATCCGAGTTCACCGTGATGGCGCCGCCATTGGCCGCGACGTTCTGCACAACTCGGCGCGTCACCGGCGGATTGGCCGGCAGCACACCCAGCGTGAAGCTCTGGTCGATGGCGACATTGCCTGGCCCGGCGAGCGAAGCCACCAGCCTGGCCGTGCCGACACCGGTTGCGGTGATGGGAATATTCACCGGCGTGCGCGAGCCGACCGGCCCGATCTTCACCGTCTGGTAGAGTGCAGCCGGAGCGGCGCCGATGGGGCCGTCGACGTTCACGGCAAGTGTGTAGTCGCCCGGCGCCGCCTCGGCATTGACGAGGTCGAGCCGGAAGCGTGACTGGTCGCCCGAGCCCAGAAAGCGCGGCAGCGTGCCCGAAATCACCACCGGATCGCGCGCGATGACGTCAGCTGAGGCATGGCCGACCTTGGTTGGCGTCCAGGCGACCGCCATCACGCGTACAGTGCCGTTGAAGGCCGGGATGTCGAAATTGACTTCCGCCGTGCCGTCGGAGGCGACCTCGACAATGCCGGAGAACAGGGCAAGTGGCGCCTGGGTGGGAGGCGGGCTGTTGAAATTGGCGCCCTCGTCGCCACCGGTGCGTATGTGCCCGCGCACGCCCTCCATGCCGTCGATGAGCTGGCCATAGATGTCATGCAGCTCGGCCGAGAGGCGCTTCTGGTTGTAGTAGTAGCTCTCCGGTTCAGGCGGCTTGTAACCGGTAAGGTTCAGGATGCCGACATCCACGGCCGCCAAGGTGACATAGGCCTTCTCGCCGCTCAGGCCTTCGATCTTCACCGGCACCTTGAGAGGCTGGCGCGGCTTCATCGTGTCCACTGGCGAGAGCGAGACCTTCAGGGTGCGCTCGTTGCGGTCGATGCCGAACCAGGCGAGGCCTATGGCTCGCGTGGGCATGCGCTTGGCCTCAACGTCCATGGGGCGGAAATGAGTGACGACGACATAGGCGCCGGTGCCCCAATCCTTGCCGACGGTGACGGGAACCGTCGTACCGTTCGCTGGCACATCGATCAGCTGCGAGGAAAGGAGCTTCTCGCCCACCACCTGCACCGAGGCCTTGCCGGCGAAGCGCGCATCGATTTTCACCTGCAGCGTATCGCCGGATTTCACGCTGGAGCGGTCGAGCGCCACCGGCAGCATGTCGGGCGTATCGGCCTTCTCGCTGGTGTAATAGCCGGCGTAGAAGCTCGAGGAGGCGGACGCGAGCCCATCGGCTGCGATCTCGAGGCGGTACTGGCCCCACTGCACCGGCGCGGCGATCTGCACCGGCTTGTCGGCGAGGAGATCGACCGTGCCGCCGCCCACCTTGCGGGCCGTGGTCACGGCTTCATAGTTCCAGCGATTGTCGGACTTGTACCATTGATAGGTCGTGCTCAGGCGCTTGAGCGTCCAGGTCGCGCCCTTGGCGGCCACTTGGTCGCCCTGGGGGTCGACCGCAATGGCTTCGAACAGAGCCTGCTGGCCCTCCGGCACCGTGCCGTCGTCGAAGCGTGGCTTCAGGCCGAGCATCGCGCCAGCGGAGGCGATCGGCAGCGAGGTGGTGCGCACCACGCCACGACCGCCGCCTTCCTTCATGCGGATGGTGAAGTTGGCCTTCAAGGGCCGGGTAGTGGTCGGCAACTGGGGCAGCGGCACGGTGAAGTCGGCATGGCCCTTGTCGTCGGTCTGGGCGAGATCGTCGATGGTGTTCTGTACCGCATCGACGCTTTCATCCGTCAGACCGAAGGCATAGTCCTTCCATTGCGGGAAAGGCTGGTCGTCGACCGATACGGAGACATCGCCTTCGATGTCCAGGCCCGCGGCGGGCGCACCGAAGAGATAGCGCCCATCCACTTTCAGGCTGGCGCCGCTGGTGCGGTCGATACGCGTGCCATTGGCGGTGAGATCGAACTCGATACGGTCAGGCACATAGTCTTCCACCAGGAAGGTGGTCTCGCCCACCGGCGCGCCCTTGGGATCGGTATAGGCCTGAACGCGCCAGGTGCCGCTGGCGGCCGAGGAGATGACCGGGACATCCGAAGTTCGCCCGCCGGCGCCCTGGTCGTTCAGCACGGTGCGCGAATATTCGACGCCATCCGGGCGCTGCACCACCAGGGTGACCGGGACATTGCCGAGCGAATTGGCGTTGCCGTCGCGCAGCAGCACAGCGGCATGCACGGTCTCGCCGCGACGGTACACGCCGCGCTCGACATAGACGAAGGCATCGGCCGCGCCGGGCGGATCACGCCCGGTGACGCCGCGATCCGTGAGGTCGAAGGCCTGCTGCGAGAGATCGATGAAGGCGTAGTCCTGCTTGTCGTCGGAGGCGACGACAAGCGCCGGCTCCTGGCCATCCGTGCCCTTGGTCAGGCCGGCGTCGAACCAGGCCGAGCCATCGGCGCCCGTCTTCACGGTTCCGAGGATCTCGTTGTCACGGGCGATCAGGCGCACGGTGACATTGGCGAGCGCCTCGGCGGTCGCGATCGAGCGCAGGAAGACGTGCAGTCCGTCCTTGCCTTTCAGCGTGGAGAGGCCGAGGTCGGAAACCACGAACCATTGGGTTGCGAGCTGGCCGGAATCCTCATCATCCTTGTCGCTGCTCACCTCGCCTGCCTGGGCCGTCATCACATAGAGACCCGGCTCGATCTTGCCGAGCGCCTCATCCACCGGGAAGGCAGTGGTTACGTCCTCGTTCGGCGGGGTCGCCAGGTCCATCGTGCCTTCCCAGACCTTCTGGCCCTTGCTGCGGGCAAGCTCGCTGGCCTGCGAGCCATAGATCTGGTCGAGGAAGCTCGAATCGGCCACGGCCGAGAGCAGGCTGCGGTCGCCCACGCGATAGAGCTTCAGCTTGGCCTGCTTGGAGTTGACAGAAGCCAGCGGGATGCCGTTCTGGCCGGTGCGCGGCAGCACATAGGACTTGCCGACGAACTGCACCGAAGGCGCGCGGTCGCGCACATAGAATTCGTAATCGGCATCCTTGAGAAGACTCTCGTCCACCGCCGAGGGCAGGCCCTGGCGCACGGTGACCTTGTAGCTTCCGCCGTGCTTGAGACCCTCTACGCAAAGCTTGGTGCCATCGACAGTCACAGCCGAGACCGGACCGGGATCTTCGGTGAAATATTGCGCGAAATCGCTGACCGAGTTGGAGAGCGGATCGGAGAACTGGAAGCATACCCGTGGCTGCGGCGCATCGCTTTCCACCGTGTAGTCCGTGATGCGGAAGCCATGCTCCTTGCGCACCTGCTCATAGGTATCGCGGATCGTGGCGTCCTCGACGAGGTCGAGGCTGGCCCGGTAGGCGGTCAGGGCCGGGCGCCAGTCCTCGCGCTTGACGAGGGCCTGCGCCACGTCGTTCAGGGCGGCAGCCTTGTCCTGCGTGGTCGAAGCGAGCTGATAGGCGCGGATCGAGGCGCCGAGCGCCTTGTAGGGCAGCTCATAGCCGTCCTGGCTGTTGAAGGGCTCGGCGACGAGAAGGAGATCGGCAAGCTGCTTCCAGGACGCGAAATCATTGGGCCTGAGCGCCAGCACCTGCTCCACCGCCACTGCCGTGTTGCGGGCATTGTCGGCCTGCTCCGCTGCCTGCAGTTCCTGCTGCACCTGCGGCAGGCCCTTCTTCATGGTCTTGGCGAGCTTGGCGAGCGTGTCCTTGTAGTTGTCGGCCGCATAGGAATAGCTCTCGGCCTGGAACGGCGGCGCCGCATGAGCCGGAATGGCAGTCTGCCAACCCAGCAAAGCGAGCACAATCATGAGTTGTACAAAATACCGAACGGCGCCGTTGATGCGTGCTGTCTCGCCAAGCATGCTGCCAATCCTCATTCACGCCAAAGCCTTGCCCACGCTAGCACCCCCGCGTGACACGCAAGCGGCACATCCAGGCTCGCAAGGCCCTCCCTGCCGTCACACTAAGAGCGGGCCGGGCCGGCCGCAATGAGGATTTATCAAGTTCTTGCCGCCTGTTCCGCCCGTAACACCTTGGCGCAGCAGCCACTTTGACAGCCCTGTCACTTTTTTGGCGACAGGGCTGGACAACCCCAGAACCCATAGCTATAAGCCGCCGTCTCGCGTCGGCCCCGGCTGACTCGACCGGATGCCTAGGTAGCTCAGTTGGTAGAGCATGCGACTGAAAATCGCAGTGTCGGTGGTTCGATTCCGCCCCTAGGCACCATGCGCCTGTTCACAGGTGTTTGTATTCATCCAAAATCGCTATAAAGATCAACGCTTAAGCGCCAAAATGGGCTCTAAAGCGTGCATTCGTGTTCGCCGTTGTCCGCTGGTATTCACGCAAAATGTTGGTGCGATTGCTGGGATGCGCCAATACCAACAATTTCGCGTGCCAACAGCGGCTAGAGAAATGTCCTTGACAGACGTGGCAGCGCGTAACGCCAAGCCAGGTGAGAAGCTGAGGAAGCTTTCCGACGGCGGCGGCCTTCAGCTATTCATTCAGCCTAAGGGAGGCAAGCTCTGGCGGCTTGCCTACCGCTTAGATGGCAAGCTGAGCTGCTGCCCTAGGGTGGCGGCTTTTTCGTGCGGGGACGACCAAGGAGTGGCCTCGCGAGTGGGACTACAGGCCTGCGAGGCTGAACTCCTTATCGCCGCCGATCGCGAACTCCGTTCACTTTCCGCCTTCGACCTCAATGTAAACTTCAATTGGATCGATGACAGTGTCCTCTGCCTTTGCTGCAGCGGCCTCTGGCGTACTGAGCAGCGCCTGCATTTTGGCAAGGTCCACGTCTTCAGCGACGATAGAAACGCCCTTTCCGCCGGCATGCTTGAAGATACGATAGCTTGAACAGAAATTAGGAAACAGCCGCTCGCGGTTGTTGGCCTTGAGCCACTGTTCGATATCGCCCACGGCGTGGGTCACTACTACAGCCGTCATCGTGTCCTCCCGATACTTATGTTGGCCACAAGCTGGAACAGCCTCAGCCTGGTCACAGTAACACGGCAGCGCAGATCGAGTGCTGTATTCCTTGCTCAGCAAACCCCGGAACAGGGAACCCGTGGCCGGCTCATGCAATCACTCGCGCGACGGGCTGTCAGTCATGGGAAATGCGCCATCTCCCAGAAGTCCCCTCTGGATTTGTCACCCAAGGACCGCCGGTAGGGAGACGACCTCAGCCTAGTCCGGGAGCGCATCGAGCTTGACCCCTCGGTGCGCTCCCACCATCTCACAGATGGATCAAGGGCACCGGGGCCACAGCCAGGGGGCATGGAAGGCTCGCCCTGTTGATGGAGCGCCTTCTGGTTTTGGCGGAACGATTGCCCATTGCGATCCGACTAATGGGTTCCTGGCCTCCCTGCGAGTTTCCAGCTCAAGCGTATGCTGGCCCGCTACGACCTGCTGACGGTTCACCAATTCGTGCCGTTGCATGAGGCCAAGCGATTGGTGGCGGAAGCCTGACCACTGCCGGCTAGCTATATAGCGCTACTTTGTCAGACGCTTTGCGACGAGCGAGCATCCCTCGAAGTCATGCTCATCAAAGCATTCTTCGGCCGCCGCATAGGGCGGCCCGTCAAACCATCCCTCTGCTTCGGCGTCCGCCTGAGCAAGGGTGTGGCCGTCTGAGGTAGAAACCTTGTCGAGGCGGATGGCAGAAATCGTCCTAGTGCCGACGTCGGTGCAACGCCACTTGCCCGCTTCAGTGTAGAATTCCAGGCCAATAGTGAAATCACAGAACTCCATTGCCGCCCCCTCCCCATTGTATCAGCGATCTGTTGCGTTCCATGATCGCGTTACAGATCGAGACTGGGCCGACTGATTAGCTTGTCAAGCGCGGCGTCCTCGGTGCAACCTTCCACTCGCCGGCGCGTTCGATCTCCTGCAGCGGATTGACATTCTCGCGGCGACCTCTGGACCAACTTAACCCCGCTCCTCGGCGGAATTATCCTCGATCGGGTCGCCGATCGTGCACATTGAGTGTCACTGTTGCGGTGGCGCTACAGCATTTTTCCAGTAAATCGCCTAGCCAGAGGTTGTGGTATGTTCTTCTGGGGTGCCGTCGTGAAAAAGCTGCTTCTTGCCGTTTCCGTAGTTGCATTGACTGTCACTTCCGCCTTTGCTGCCGATCTCGCTCCGGCGCCCGTTGAACCGGCGGCTCCCGCCTACATTCCCTATAGCTGGACTGGCTTTTATCTCGGTGCCCAGGCTGGATACGGCTGGTCGAACAGTGACCTGACCTTCATCAATCCCGATGGCAGCCTGGCCGGCAAGTCGTCGGCGAACGGCGACGGCGCCTTCGGCGGTGGCTTTGCCGGCTATAACTACCAGTTCGACGGTGGCTTCGTAATCGGTGCAGAAGCCGATATAAACGGCGGTGAAATCAAGTCTGGCCGGGAAGCAATTATTGTTCCCGGCTTTGGCGTAGCTCCCGCAAACTCAGCTTTCTCGAAGATGGACTGGTTCGGGTCCGCACGTCTGCGGCTAGGCTATGCATTCGATCGCTTTCTACCCTTCGTGACAGGCGGTTATGCATTTGGCGATCAAAAGGCTGGCTTCACCGGTATAACCGCGGCATCCACCAGCGATACGCTGTCGGGCTGGACCGTTGGTGCAGGCCTCGAATACGCCATAACGGACCATATCCTTGCCCGCGTTGAATATCGCTATAGCGACTACGGAAGCAAGCGGGCGGGCGTCGTGACCAATGTTGGGACCACCGGATTCATCGATCGTGATTTCAAAACGAACGATGTCCGCGTCGGCGTCAGCTACAAGTTCTGATCCTCCCAAGGGGTCGTTTGACGGAGCCCGGCCATGTGCCGGGCTTTTTTGTGCAGTCGCCGGATATCGGCTCGGGCTGCGTGTGAGATCGAAGAGCTAGGATCTATGGTACATCGGGCAGCATTCAGTCTGCGAGCGCCGTGGAGCGAGGCGAAGGCGCTGCAGCGGCCGTTGCCGGATGACGCGCTGGTGGTTGTGGAGCGGTTGCAGAAGTCAGATGCAAAAGTCCCGCTTTAATTGGAAGATTTGCAAAAAATCGGTCGGAATATGAATCACGAATTGTTAGTGATCAAAGTTCTTCTCATTCTGATATTCGCTCTCCAGCTTGCTACTTCAGTAATCGGAACAAAACTCGGTATTTTGCGAAGTCCCTCCAGGTAATTGTCGCGGAGATCGGTTATCAAATGCGTCGATTTTTGGGCCGCTGGCTGCATTCATTTCGTGCCCCCGCGCCCTCGGTTTCCAAGCTCTCGATAACTCCAGCCAACAGACGCATGCGGAGTGACTTAAATTTCTGCGCAGGGATAACGGCGACGAAGGATCAGATCGAGCGAAGTACCGGTCGTCGCTTTGACATGACGATCGAAGATGGATGGGGGGAAACTTGGTTTCTACCAGGTGAGATAGATTTCGATGGCGAGATCTATGTCTATCTCCTCTTTGAGAGCCATGATCGGACGTTCATCGAGGTGGGCTGGGATGGTGGTGTGACACGCGAGGTCGTAATCAAGTTTTTGAAACAAACTGGGTTAGATCAATACCCGTATATAATTGCGCCCCACTTGTGAGAGCAGGCATTCGCTGCCCACCTCGCAGACACCCACTCGGTTGGCGCGAGAATGGGCTGTTTGGCCTGCACCCGATGGACCCGTTGGCGCGCTATGATGTGATGGGGCTGGTTTGGATCATTCAGGTAAGGACCTTGACAACCCTACCGCAGAATGCGCCGATCTCGGCGCGAGGAAGTGGTGGCGGGTTTTCGTGCGGCTCAAAGCCTAGTAGGTCGAGATTAATTAGTAGTCGACGGAGATCATGATGAAGCTCATCACAGTGCTCGGCATCGCCATCTTCTTGGCTGGCTGTGCGTACTTTCAGAAGCCCACGCCGGACCATCTATCGCCACCACCTGGCATCGGGGCGCCGGCCGCAGCCCAATAGATATATTCCAAACACGTCGAAAGCGCCCCTCTAGCCCGAAGGTCAGAGGGGCGCAGTGCTTGTGAGTCGCGTCAACGAGGGGTCCTCAGGTGATTATTCACAGCGGTAGAAAGCAACGACCGCCGTGCACCTAGCGACCACCTTTGCATTTGTTGGTACAGCCGTTGGTAACTTATCAACGGGCAAAATTTATTCTTCTTTAGTTTCAATTTATTAGTTGAAAAATTGGTTGCCACCCCTAGGCACCACCGCCAAGATCGGCAACATTCTCTGGCGCTCAGAATTCATCTAGAATCAAAGATTTAGCTAGGACGTGCGCTCGGCACGTTTCGTCGTCGTATGTCTGCGGCCGCGCCACGCGGTGGTATCGGAAAGGGATGCTGCCAAGATGCGGTGGTACACGGTACCACCGCTGGGGTCACCATGCCGCTTGGCAGCCATCGAACAATTGTTTTGGCCTAGTCGGAAGCAAGAGGATGGTCGCCCCACGGCGCGACGCCGGCCTTCCGCAATGAATTCAGCAAGTGATCGACGTTCTCTGGCCGCGCCACGCGAATTGATATTTCCTGGCGGAGGTTCGCAAGCAGTTTTGGTGCGTGCATCTACAACCAATCCCGCTCGCGTGCTGCTTCAACGGCCTCGCAATCACAGCCACATTCAAGGGCCACCGGCTGTCGGATTCTCCACTACACGGACCGGGCGGCGCGACGTATTACTTTGATCAGCACCTGTAATCGCTGCAGCAGGCCCCAATTGATGGTATATATTATCGAACGCAGAGGAGAAAGCGATGCGCAAGCAGATCCTGTTGTCACTGCTTCCCGTCATTATGCTGCAAGCCGCCCACGCGGATGTGCGCCACGAGAGCTTTCCTACTGAACTTCAGGGCGTGTGGGCCCCCAACGCCGAGGCTTGTCAGTCGGACAACACCCGTTTCACGATAAACGAGAAAACCGTTCAGGGGCCAAAGATCACCTGCGCCGTTGATTACGTCGTGGAGAGGGCCGTGCCCAACGGCACCGACTATTCCGGCCGCGGATCGTGCTCAAATCGAAGCAATCCCGACGACAAAAGCTTCATGAACCTGATCATACAGTTGCACAACAACGGTCAAGCCTCGATCGGCATGACCTTGGACAGCGTGGCCGAATATCAACATTGCACGAGCGGCCAGTGAGGCGATGCAAACGATTTGTTTGGTTCTGAAAACGCGAAACAGGGATGAAGCAAGAAAGCACGCAGACCACAAGTGTCAGGTCTTGCCCAATCCCTATAATGATCGCCTTTAGCCCCAACCGTCGGGTTGCCCGCGCTTCAATCTATTGACCCGGCAAAGTCGGGAACTGCGGGATGCGTGTGACAGGCGGCGGCTTCCACTTGCCGGTGAGCGCCTCCGCCTTCGGACCGTAGAGGCGCATCGTCAGGTTGAACGGGCCCCTTGGCGTCGGAAGCCAGTTGGATTCCCGATCTTTACCAGGGCCTTCGTTCTGGAAATACAGATCAAGCGACCCGTCAGTATTGTAGGCAACAAGCCGGGGCACGGGACAGCGCGAATGTATCTGCACTAATACCGATACACCGGGCCGTAATAGCGCGGCCGATAGTAGTAGCGCGGTCTGTAATAATACGGGCGCGGCGCGTAATAGACCGGCGGCGGTGGCGCATAATATTCAGGGGTGTAGCGATATCCGGGCGCGCCATAAGGTGCGCTGTTCGGGACGCAGTGACCATAGCTCATGTAATAGCCACGGGCGCAGCCATCCTCGATCGTCTGGACAAGGCCGTTATCGGTGGAACCACTCGGGGCAATGGGCATTGCCAGAGTCGGGCCGCCTACCAGGCCCATGGATGCAACAAAAACAGCAGTAACGAGGGATTTCATCACGCATTCCTCCAACCGGACACACGCAGTTTAACACGCTTGGCGTGTATTCGTTCCTGCTCCCACCGCGCCCTATTCGGCCACGACGCTCAGATAGGGCCGGACCTGATGCCTGATCGCATCCTATGTCTCGGGGCTGATCATGCCGTCTGACAGGTAGAAGGAAGTCATCCGGGCGTACTGAGTGGCGGATTCCGCCGAGGGTGAAGCTTCGAAAAGCTCCCGGGCTTCGTCGAGCGTGCTTGGCACATCATCCGGCATAGGGCCTCCGATCGGTTGGACACCTGCCTGTCGACAGGCAGCCTCATGGCACGCGCCAACGATGGCAGGCGCTGGGCCCGGCTGCAACATGTCAGCGCTGTCGTCCCGCGGCAGTTCCGAACGGTCGAAGACCGCGCCAGGTACCTGGAACCGCAATATGCATTTGGTGCCAACAGGTGAACCCGGAGATGCGCTCCCGCTCAAACGCGCTCTGCTCTAGGGTGCCTCGAAACCCACCTTCTTGTGCGTACCGTCGCAATAGGGCTTGTTGCCGGAATGGCCGCAGCGGCAGAGAGCTGTCTGGGTCACGCGATTGGTGTTGCGTCCGGTGCCCGAGGAGATCTCCAGCGCACCCTTCACGCCGAGCGGCCCGTTCGGAAAGGGCGTGATCTCGACCGGGCCCACGAGGTCGATGATCTGAAGTGTGCTCGCCTGCGCAGCCGGTTCGCCGCTGGCAGTGAAATTGCCGGCATGGCTCCCGTCGCAATAAGGCTTGTTCTTCGATAGCCCGCAGCGGCAAAGCGTTGCCCGGAACTGGGCCGGTTCGCCCTTGATATGGAGATCGGCATGCACGGCGAGCGGCCCATTCTCCCGGATCAGTATCCGGTTGGCGCGCGGTGCGGCCTCCTGCGGGCCGGCCTTGCGTGTGACCTCGATGGCACCGGACGGACAGCCGAGGGCGACATCCATCGCCTCCTCGGCACTTGCTGCATCGGGGTCGATCCAAGCGCCCTCGACGTTGGCGCGGAAGACACCCGGCTGCGTCATCACGCAGCGCCTGGCATGGATGCACCGGCCACCGTCGAACCGTATCGTCACCTCCCTGCCCTCGACAATCTCGACTGCCATCCCTTTTCTCCTCGATGACTTTGCCGCCCCGCGAGCGGCAAGCCAGTGTTGCGCGAAAACAGCAACCGCACCAGTGGAAGAAGCTGCCTGCCGGGAGGGGAAGCTCGATGTCGACGCAGAAGACGCCGCGCCCATCCCGCAAGACCCGGCGACGACAAAGTTGGAAAAGGCGCCTTGACCTCAACTGCACTTGAAGTTGTAGCCCCGATATCCGGAAGGCGATCGCGCTTGCCTTCATCGCCTATCTCGGGATGCTTAAGCGCAAGGGCTGGAGAGTTTCATGGAAGTGCAGGCAACGATCGATGCGCGCTGGCAGGAAATGCTGGCGCCGGGTTATGCCGCGGCGACGGCGACATTGTGCCTGGGCGTAGCGCTGTTCGCCTTCAATGGCTTCCTCGTCTCGACCGCGCTGCCCTCCACCATCGACGAACTTGGCGGAGCTGCACTGATTTCCTGGTCGTTCAGCCTGTATCTGCTCTTTGCCATTGTCGGCGGCGCCATTGCCGCGCTGGTCAAGGCCCGTTTCGGGGCGCGAATTGGCCTGCAGGCCGCGGCACTGCTGTTCACCCTCGGCACCTTGCAGGCGGGCTTGGCGCCGACCATGCCGGTGTTGCTGGCGGGGCGCGTTTTCCAGGGCTTCGGCGAGGGCCTGATCGCGGCGACCTGCTATGCACTGATCCCGGAGATCTTCCCCTCGCGGCTGGTGCCGAAAGTCTTTGGCGCCGAGGCGATGGTCTGGGCGTGCGCGGCGTTCGGCGGACCGGTGATTGCCGGCGTGATCAGCGAGACCATCTCCTGGCGGGTGGCCTTCCTGATCAACGTGCCGCTCTCGCTCCTTTTCATGGGGCTGGTATTCAAAGTCGTTCCCCGAGGCCGGGAAAGGCTCGCCGGCGAGGCCGTGCCGTTCGCCCAGCTCGGAGCGATCACCGCCGGCATGCTGCTGGTCATGGTCGCCGATCTCGCCGGCGGCGTCCTCGCCACGGCGGGGCTGCTGGTCCTCGCGGCGCTCCTCTATGCCGGAGCCGTGTGGGGCGACCGAAGGGCAACCGCAAGGCTTTTCCCGTCCGGCGCCTTCCGGCTGAGAGGGCCGACGGGCCTCGGCCTCTGGGTCATCCTGCTGATGCCGATGGCCCAATCTGCCCCTTCCGTCTATCTGGTCTATCTCATCCAGCATCTGTGGGGCTACGGGCCGACCCTGGCCGGCGCCCTCAATGCCCTCATGGCGATCGCGTGGAGCATCACCGCCATCGTGGTGGCCGGCAAGGCATCCTATGCGCTGCGGCGACGGCTGGTCTGGGTTGGGCCGCTGCTGCTGGTCGTCGGCCTCGCCGCCATCCTTGCGGCACTGGAATTCGATGTGATCGCCCTTCTGGCGATCGGCCAGATCCTCATCGGAGTCGGCTTCGGCACGAGCTGGGGCTATCTCTGCCAGGGCCTGATGGAGGCTGCGCCGCAAGAGGACCGCAGCCGCACCTCCACACTGCTGCCCACCCTGCAGTCGGCTGCCTATGCCATCGGAGCGGCCTTGCTGGGGCTGGTCGCGAACATGGCGGGCGCGGCCACCGCAACCTCTCCGGAGGGCCTGCGGGAGGCCATGCTGGTGGTCTTCGCCATCGCGATCGCAATCGCCATTCCCGGCTTCATCGCAGGCCTGCGTCTGTCGCCATTGCTCTTCCGCACCGGGCCTGATTGAGACGCAGGGGATGGGCCCTTGCATCGTTCGCCCCCGAGCGACAGCGTCGATAAGACCATCCAGCTCGGCTCCCAGCGATCTCCCCCATCAGGGAGCCGGATTAAATCTACGTCATGTAGCCAGCTATGCCGGCACCTCCCCGCGCGACGGTGTATAGTGCAGCGGCCATCATGGAGGAGGCGTCCATGACACATTATGTTGCTCTGATTGCCGGACAGAATGGCGCGTATGATGTCGTCTTCCCGGACTGCCCGGGGTGCGTCGCCCATGGCCGCACCATCGACGAGGCCCATCGCCGGGCGAGTGCCGAGCTGAGCCGCTGGCTCCGCGACCAGGATGCCAGTCACATCATCAGGCCGGTCGCGCGCTCGCAGGCGACGCTGCTTGCCAATCTGGATTTCGCTGACGCGGTAGCCGACGGCGCGCTGATGATGAGCGTAGGGGCGGGCGCGATGCAGGATCCCGCCGCCCACCAGCCAAGTATGCGCTAGAGCAAAAACGCGTTTAGGCGTAAACGCCGCTTTGCTCTAACTCTTTGTTTCGACGCGTCTTTGCGATTCTTGCCGATTCCGTCAGATCGCAAAACGCTTTAGAGTACGGTCATCATCGTCAGAATTTGTAGCCGACGCCGGCAGTGGCTGACGTCTGGTTCCAATCGGCCTTCACCGGTCCATCCGGCGTCTGATAGCTCTTCTTCTCGAAGTCGCTGAAGCGCAGCTCGGCCCGGCCGATCCAACTTGGCATGAAGGCATATTCGGCGCCGGCACCGATCGTCGAGCCAAGATGAGTGTTCTGGTCGCTGACCCCGTTCACGCTCAGCTTGCCATCGGCAACAGCGAGGCCGCCAGTGGCATAAAGCACCACATAGTCAATGGCATAGCCGGCCCGCAGGCGTGCGGAGCCCTGCACGTCACTCTTCAGCTTGAGTACGCCCGCGACGGCGCCGCCTTCGTCGCTGAACCGGGAACTGCCGCTGATGCCTGTCGCATCGAGATCAGCCTCGGCACCCAGGACGAATTGACCGATCTGGTAGTTGTAGCCGGCATGCGCACCGCCGACGAAGCCCTGGAGATTGAACCTGTCGCCGCTGGTGACGGGCGTCGGAAAGAGCCTGCTCTGGTAATCGTCTTCCCGTCCCCAGGCATAGCCGGCATGAAGGCCGAGATAAGGGCCACTCCAGTTGAAAGGCAAAGCGACCGGCGCGGCAGGTTCCGCCGGTTGCGGCGCAAGATCGGCGCCATGGGCGATCGTTGCGGCCACAATAAACGCGGTGGCGAAAACAAGTCTCTGCATACCGCTCACCCCTGCCGGGAAGCCGATACCAGACGATGGAGACGGGCATGGCTGCAACTCAAACGCCACAAAGGCGTGAATTCGACCCGGAATATTTTCAGGAATGATGATACAAGGCGGCCCGTTGCCCCCGAGCAGCAAGGGTTGACCGGCTTATTTCGCCGGGTGCCGCATTCTCGCCGAAGCTACGGGAAAAGATCGCGACGGGCCTCGGGCGGCCTCTCTCATGTCTAAGATATTGCAGATGAAAAGGAGGCACCGATGATCCGTCATTGCGTGTTCTTGCAGTTCAGGAACGACATAGCTGAAGAGACGATTGATGAACTGCTCGCAGATTTTGCCCTGATGAAGAATATCGTTCCTGGTTTGTCGGCGGTCGTAGCCGGAAGGAACGACAGCCGGGAAGGTCTCGACCGAGGCTTCCGGCATGGTTTCATCATGGATTTCGACAATGAAGCGGCGCGGGAAGCCTATCTCAGCCACCCGGCACGGGCTGCCCTGGCAGAGCGCCTGCTTCCCTGCCTCGACAGTGGCCTGGACGGTGTGATGGTTGCTGATTTCACCCTATGACAAGCGAGAGACGATGAATAAGAGCCGTCACTATTTAATGCTTTGTTTCCGCTCGATGATCTATTGATAGCGGACCGGCTCTACGATCACATCCCTGTGGATTCTCATATGGGCAAGAGACTGCTCGCTGCTTGCGCCTCGCTTATCGCCAGCTTGACGATCCCCGCCCATGCGGAGCCGAGCTTGCCGGGCTTTGCCAATGAAGTGCTCGGCAACCGCGTGGTCAGCGGCAAGGCGTTGAAGAAGGCGCCCGTCAAGAGCATCAGGGCCGGCGATCTCGAAGTGAAGCCGGAGATTACCACCCTCACCGTCATCGCGACGAAGTTCGGCGGCACGATCCAGCACCATGGCGACGCCGGTGATGCCACGTATTGGCTATGCTACCTAACGCCGGGCAAGGACCCGGTGGCGCTGACCTTTGCCTCGGGCGAGATCGGAGGTGATGAGCACGCCGTCACCGTGGTCAGCATCGAGAACAGCGCGGCCAGCAACATCGAGGGATGCAGCGCGGCGCCGGCCGGCCTCACAGGTCTCGATTTCGGCGTCCCCGGCCTCGGCAGCAAGCTCGGTGCAATCACCAGGGCGCTCGGCCGCGAAAAGCCCGACAGCGCCAACCGGCTGAAATACAATAGCACGACCGCCAGCGCAGACGAGGGCTCGAAGCTGCAGACGCTGACCTACCGATTGCAGAACGATGTGGCGACAGGTGTCGCGTTCACGCAGGCATCGACGGATTGATACGCTCAATCCATCAGTATCTGCAGCTTCACATCCGTCGGCAACGCCTTGGCGGCCCGTTCGAAGGCGGCGATGCTGTCCCTGAAGGCATAGGTGCCGGTGATCAGCGGCTTGAGATCCACCTTGCCGGAGGCGATCAGGGCGATGGCGCGATCATAGATGTTGGCATAGCGGAACACGGTCTCGATACGCACTTCCTTCGAGATGGCTCCGGGCACGTCGAAGGTCACAGGCTCTACCGGGAGGCCGACGAGCACGAGCGCGCCGCCCGGGCGCACGAGGTCGAAGATGCCGTTATAGGCCTTCGAACTGCCACTCGCCTCGAACACCACGTCAGCGCCCCAGTCCGCCGTCTCGCGCGCGATGGCGCTGGCATAGCTTTCCTTGCCGAGGTCGACCGGGATGACGCCGTCATAGCGCCCGGCGATCTCGAGCTTCTCCTTGCTGAAATCCGAGATCAGCACCTTGCTGCAGCCGCCAGCCAGAGCCGCCAGCGCGACCATGATGCCGATGGGGCCCGCGCCGATGACCGCACCGACGTCACCAGGGGCGATACGGGCGCGTGCCGCCGCCTGCATGCCGACGGCGAAGGGCTCCACCATGGCGCCTTCGGCGAAGGAGACATTATCGGGCAGCTTATAGGTGAAGGCGGCGGGATGCACGACCTGGGGCGTGAGCACGCCGTGCACCGGCGGCGTCGCCCAGAACACCACGGACGGGTCGACATTGTAGATGCCGAGCTTGGAGGCGCGCGAAGAAAGGTTGGGAATGCCAGGCTCCATGCAGACACGATCGCCCGCCTTCAGCGTCTTCACATTCGAGCCAACCTCGACCACCGTGCCGGCAGCCTCATGGCCGAGCACCATCGGCTCCTTCACGACAAAGCTGCCGATGCGGCCATGGGTGTAATAATGCACGTCGCTGCCGCAGACCCCCACTGTGTGCAGCGTGATCTTCACGTCATCGGGCCCGACCTGTATCGGCAGGTCGATCTCGCGCATGGACAATTCGTGTTGGCGTTCGAGAACGAGGGCGAGCATGGGGACCTCCTGACAGGGGCGCCGACAGGGAGTCGGCACGTTTCGCTTGACTTTAGGGCGGGTTGCCCGCGGTGTTCAACTCCCCGGAACAAGTGGCCTCCCGGCCGCCGGAAAGGACGAGCCGGCTGGGAGGTCAGCGGTCCCATGAAACGGCCGGAATCGGTGTACCGATCTCCGGATCGGCATGGCGATTGCAGTCGGTGCTGCTCCCTGATTGCCATCGACAAAGGGGGACGACAAGGCTGCCGTACGATGATCCAGGAGCGCGCCTCACTGCATTTGCTGATAAACATCAATGAGAAAATGATCGAAGCTATCAACGCGAATGACGCCGAGCCGTGGAAACTCCGTGTCCGTCACGACGTATAGCGTGATCCCCAGCATCGCGGCGAAGATCAGCATGTGGAGCCGGCTGGGTGCTGCTGCCATGCCGAATCCGGCGAGCAGCGATCCGCCCAGCCCGAAGCCGAAAAGCATGGCGTAGACAATTTGGGGCGGATGCCTTTCGGCGGCCCCCTCGCGCAGCCTCGCAAATTCAAACACATTGCCAAGGGCCGGCAGCGCCAATGTGCACGCGGACCGATAATTGGACTGCGGGCAAGCGGCGACTGCCGCCTCCCAGAGTTTTTTCTTGGATTCCCGTATCTTGATCAGTTGTTCCGGGGACCAGAGTTCCGTGCCTTCCCAGAGCGACAGATCGCGCGGCATCTCGTAAAGCTCAATCCGGGCCGCCGTATAGTCCCTCAGCTTGGCCTGTAGATCGCGAGCTTGCCCCTCAAAAAGGCTGAGACGATCATTGGCGGTGCTTACGGCGTTGGCCTCCTGGAGGACCAACTGCCGGCGCTCGTCGAACCGCAACAACGCGCCAGATATGGTGAAAGCAAGAAGCAATCCGATCAAGGCGAATACCGCACCCTCGATGGTGAGGAGGCTCGACATGCTGTCGACTCCCTCCTTTTTCATGTATCGTAGGCCGAGAAGCCGCCCGCAATACAAGAATATCAGAGAACTAACGAAGAATAGCGTGGTAACACCGAGAGCGAACAACTGAAAGATTACTGGAGAGACCTCCCACTTTGAAAGAAAGTGAAGCCTGCTTGAGGAGGACCAAGAACCAGAAGTCTTGCTAACGGTAATTTAAGCGAGGAACCGAGTCAAATCGCGAGCAGCGCTCCTGATGCACTCTCGGCCTCTGTGTCCTCCACGTGCCGTTGCATCAAAACTTCGACCATCACCGAGCGCGCTAGGAATTTAGATGGCAGATAGGGCGGTTGCATCATCCACCTTGTGGATCAGATTCATGATGCCTTCGCTCACCGCGGCATAATCGCGCGTGTTCGGCACATCGCCGGCCAGTCGGTAGCCGTTCATCACGACGATGCGGTCGGCCAGGGTAATCATCTCGGGCATGTCGCTGGTGATCAGCAGCACGGCCGTGCCTGCATCCGACAATTCGCGCAGCAATTCATGCAGATAGGCCTTGGTCTTGATGTCGATTCCCACCGAGGGCTCGTCGACGATCAGAAGGCGGACGCCGGCAGCCAGCCATTTGGCCACGCTGATCTTCTGCTGATTGCCACCAGAGAGGTTGCCGACGATCTGACCGAGCGAAGGCGTACGCACTTCGAGCTTGCGGATATAGGGCTCTGCCTTATTGCGCACAGTGCGATCAGTGAGGAAACCGCCATATCGGGCCAGCTTGCGCCAGAGGGTGATGCCCGCATTGTCGAGGACCGAATGGAGGAGGATCAGCCCCTCCTGCTTGCGGTCCTCGCTGACATAGCCGAGCTTGTGGGTGTGGATGGCGTCACCCACGCTGCCGATGGTGACGGGCTTGCCCTCGAGCCTAATCGTGCCCGCTATGGCCGGATATTGGCCCATGATCGACTTGGCGAGCTCGGTCCGCCCTGCCCCGACCAGCCCATAGAGGCCAACGATCTCACCGCGCCGCACCGTGAGGTTGATGTCGCGATGGCCGAGCGGGGTAGCAAGGCCCTCGAGCTGCAGCACCGGCGAAGCTGCGGAATAGTCGCGAGGCTGCCAGTCGGGAATCTGTTCGCTGCGGCCAATCATCAGCCGCACCAGATCCTGGCGGCCGAGGCCTTTCATGGACTGGCTGTCGCAGGCATTCCGGCCGTCGCGCAGCACGGTGACCTGATCGCAGATCTCCTGTACCTCCTCGAGCTTGTGGCTGACGAAGATCATGCTGACGCCCTCCTCCTTCAGTTTCTTGAGAAGGGCGAACAGGGCCACCGTCTCATGCGGCGTAAGGGAGGCCGTCGGCTCGTCGAGCAGCAGCACCCGCGAGCGCAGCGACAAGGCCTTGGCGATCTCGACAAGCTGCATCTTGGCGACGCTCAGCCGGGAGACTGGCGTGGACGGATCGAGATCGAGGCCGAGCACGTCGAGCCAGCGCCCGGCCTCCTTGTTGATCTCCGCATAGTCGATGGGCTTGAGCAGCCGGCCGCTGAGGCGCTCAAGCATGATGTTCTCGCCCACCGAAAAGCGCGGGATAAGATTGCGCTCCTGGTGCACCACGCCGATACCGGTGGCGATGGCATCGCGTGTGGAGGTGAAATGCACCGGCTTGCCGTCGACGAAAAGCTCGCCCTCATCTGGGCGAAGCACGCCGGTGATCAGCTTGATCAAGGTGGACTTGCCGGCGCCGTTCTCGCCCAGGAGGGCATGAATCGAGCCTCTGGCCAGCGTGATCGAGACGCCTTCCAGCGCCTTGACGCCGGGGAAGAACTTGCTGACGCCGCGCGCCTGGAACACCGGATCCGAGGTCAGGTCCGCCATGGCTCAGATCCTCTTCAGGCCGCGCTGGAGGCGGACCTCGCGCCAGCGGTTCATGCCCACGGCCCAGAGGATGAGGGCTCCAAGCACCACCTGCACCAGGAATGGATCGATGTGGAAGAGCACCAGCGCCTGCGTGATGATGGCCACGATGGCAACGCCGAGCAGCGTGGCGAAGGCGGAGACATGGCCGCCGGCAAGCACCGCGCCGCCGATCACCGGAGCAGCGAAGGAGAGTATCAGCCAGTCGTCGCCAATAGTGGGTTGGCCGATGCCGAGCCGCGCCACCCAGGCGACGCCCGCGAGCGCCGCAAGCAGGCCTGACAGGGCATGTGCCATCACTATGGTGCGCGAGACAGAGATGCCGGAGAGCTGCGCGGAATGGGCATTGCCGCCGATCGCCAGGATGAAGCGGCCGAGCGGCAGGCGGTTGAGCAGATACCAGATAAGCACGAAGACAATGGCCGCCGGGATCACCAGCCAGGGGAGCGGCCCCAGGAAATTGGTGTTGCCGAAATCCTTGACGCTCTGCGGCACGCCATAGAAGGGCTGGGCCCGCGTGATGGCGAGGTTGACGCCCTTGAAGACGGAGAGCGTCGCCAGGGTAATGACGAAGGCCGAGATGCCGGTGGCCGCAATGAAGGCGCCGTTGACGAGGCCGGCGGCAAGGCCAACCACCGCCGCAAGCAGCGCAGCCAGCGGCGCCGGCAGACCCCAGACCTGCATCATGCCGGCAAAGCTGATGGCCGCCAGACCGCCGATCGCGCCGACCGCAAGGTTCATCTGGCCGATGGCGATGATGATCATCTGCGAGAAGGCGATCAGCATGTTCGCCGTGATGGCAAGGAGCAGGACCTGGATATTCAGTGTCGACAGAAAGCCCGGGTTGAACGGGGTGATAATGGCGACCGCCAGGACAATGATGGCGAGAGGACCGAACCAGTCGGTCTGCAGGATCTGCCGCATCACACCATCCTCCGGTGGGCGAGATAGGAGCGCCGGGCGAGATCGATCAGCACGGCGATGAGCAGGAGCACGCCGAGGCAGGCCTGTACCCAGAATTCGCCGATCTGCAGGAGCAGCAGCCCGTTGGACAGCATCGTCACCAGGATGGCGCCGAGCAGCGTACCGATCACCGATACGCGTCCACCGCCGAGTAGCGTGCCACCGAGCACCGGTCCCAGGAAGGCGAGCAACAGCCAGTCCTGGCCGAGCTGTCCGGCCATGGTGGGCAAGGCCGCCGCGTTGCGGGCTACCACGATCAGCGCAGCCACACCCGCCAGCGCGCCGGACAGCATGTGGCAGAGGATGAAGATGCGGCCGACCCGGACGCCGGAAAGCTCCGCAGCCTCCGGCCGGGCGCCCGCGGCAAGCATCTCGCGGCCGACAACCGTGTAGCGGTAGAGAACGATGAGAAGCAGGCCGACGGTGATGGCGATGAGAAGCACCGGCGAGACCAGGCCGAACAGGCGCGTGGTGGACAGGCTGGAAAAGCTCGGAGGAATGGAGCGGAAGGACTGGCCCTGCGTCAGATAGGTCATCGTGCCGAAGAAGATGCTCATGCTGGCGAGCGTGATGATGAAGCTGTGCAGGCCGGAGCGCACGATCACGAAGCCGTTGATCCACCCGAGGACCAGGCCGGTCCCGATGGCTGCGACGGCAGCAATAGGCCAGGGCATGCCTCCCCGTTCGACGACGAAGCCGAACACCATCGCTGCACAGACGCCGATCGCGCCGACTGCGAGATTGAGCCCGCCCGTGACAATCACCACCATCATGGCAAAGCCCACCATGATGTTGATGGCGGCGACACGGCCAAGAGCGAACTGGTTGAAGCTGGAGAAGAACCGCCCCTCGGTCAGCAGGCCAAAGAGACAGGCGAAAAGGGCAATCAGGACAACGAGGCCGAATTCGTTGGTCAGGTAGAAGCGTAACGAACCGCTTCGCATCGGCTGGTCGACCGGGCGCGAGGCCAGAGCTGCCATGGGCGTTTCGTCACCTGTCATGGGCGATACTGCACTTCTGGAAAAGGATGAACCGCCGCAGAAGGCGATTCAGGATGTTCAACCAAGCCATTGGCGGAACGATGGTTCCGGGCAACTCTGGGGCCACGGCGGTTGGCCTTCCCTGGCAAGCGGGGAAGGCCATTACCTCATGAGCCGGACTTACTTGCAGTCCAGATAGGTCTTCTGGAAGTCCGCCAGCAGGGTCTTGGTGATACCCTGCATCGCGCTGACATAATTGTCGACACCCGAGGCATCGACGAAGACGGTGCCGGAGTCGATGAAGTGGCTGGTCAGCGCATTGGTGGTGAACGGCGCATCGGCCTTCACGGCGCATCCATGGCGCAGCTTGTCGGCGACAAAGGAGCCGATATACGCCTGCCCATAGGGATTCTGGAGCATGGTTCCGGCCAGGAAGCCGTCCTTGATCGCCTTCAGCACCACTTCGTCATGGTCGATGCCGACCATCTTGATGCGCTTGTCGCCGATCTTGCGCAGGGCGTTGGCGGCAACCACGGAGGGAACCCACGCGGTGGTGACGATCCCGTCGATCTCCCCGGCATGGGCCGCCAGATAGGCATTGATCTTCTCTTCGGCCGGTTCCGGCGCATCGATATCGGCGATGACCTGGACAACCGTTCCGCCCTCTTCCTTGGCCGCCTTTTCTACGGCGTCAATGCGAAGCTGCGTGTTCGGATCAACCAGGAAGCCGGTGAAATGGGCGATACGCTTCTTGCCGCCCATGGCCTTGAACAGTTCCTTGGTGCCGAGATAGGCCGACTTGCTGACATCCGTACCGAGGCAGAAGGCAGCCTTCGACGGGTCCTTCAGGCAGCCGGCCGTCGCGATGACCGGTGCACCTGTATCGGCCAGCTCATTGGCCGTGGAGACCGAACCGACGGGATCGCCGGGGAAGATCAGGAAGGCGTTGTAGCCTTGCGTCACAAGGCTTTCGAGCAGCTCATTCTGAGTGCTGAGCTCCCATTTCTGCGGCACCTTATAGTCGGCGGCACCGAGGCCGAAATCCTTGGCGGCATCCTTGCTCGCCTGATCCCAGGCCGCGAAATAGGGGTGCGGGCCGCCGGGCACCAGGGCGACCTTGGTGTCGTTGGCGGCCAGAGCCGGCACCATTCCTGCGAACAGGGCCATGGCGGCCGCGCAGGCAAAAAGCTTATGTCGGGCAAACATGCGTTTCCACTCCCATTGGCATCTTGGCGCGAGCCCTTGTTGTTTTTCTCGGCCCGCCTGACGATTTGGATACTAGGATCCAAGCTCGAAACATGCAATAGTGTTTGTGGGGCAAGGATGGAAATCGTACCTGCTGGTGCGATTCAAGACAAAGCGCTATCCACCTGCCGGCATTGGTTTTTTTGGAGGAGATGGCGCAATGTCTTCCGAGACACTCAAGGAGAGCGAGGAAGACGGTTTGGGCTTTGCTGTCGAGATCGACCGCAAGCGTCCGGTCGCCGACCAGATCTATGACGCCCTCAAGCGTGCGATCATCACCACGCGGCTGCTGCCCGGCACCTCGATCAGCGAGAACCGCATCTGCCGCCATTTCGGTGTCTCTCGTACGCCGGTGCGCTCGGCCGTCACGCGGCTCAGCGAAGAGGGTCTGATCGATGTCTATCCCCAGCAGGGCAGCTTCGTCTCGCCCATCCGGCTCGGTGAGGTCCGCGACAGTCATTTCGTGCGCAAGAACCTGGAGCTCGCGTTGCTGCGAGAGGCAGCCGCCAAATGGAGTCTGGCCCTGAGCGCGCAGGCCCGCGCCATTGTGGAGGTGCAGCGCCAGGCACTGGCCGTCGGGGACATCGACCGTTTCTTCGAGGAGGATGAGAATTTCCACCAGGCGTTCGCAGCCTTCGCTGCGCGCGAGGGTGTTTGGTCCACGGTATTACAGGCCAAGAGCCGCCTTGCCCGCTTCGTGCGCCTCTTCGGCACGCCTTCCCGCCTGCACGTCGTTCTCGACGAGCACCTTGTCGTACTCGACGCGCTCGATGCCGGCAGGATCGGGGAAGCAGCCCAATTCATGGAAGAACATCTCGACATGATCTTCCATATCCTCAAACAATTGCCGGAAGAATTCGGACCTTATGTCGTCGAGTGAGATGTATGCGCCTTTGCAATGCCACCCTGCCCCAGCTCAAATCAATTATCGTCAGGCCAGCCTATGACCGCTCGAAGGTGACGCCAGGCATCGTTCATCTGGGCACCGGCGCCTTCCACCGGGCGCATCAGGCCGTCTATATCGACGACTGTCTGGCGCGCGGCGAAACGAACTGGGGCATCATCGGCTCCTCCCTGCGCAGCCCGGATACGCGCGACGCCCTCGAACCGCAAGACGGCCTCTACACTCTCGCCATCCGAGACAGCGACCGCGAGGAACTGCGTGTCATCGGCGCCATCTCCGGCGTGACCGTCGCGCCCGAAGATCCAGAGGTACTGCTAGCCCGGCTCAGCGATCCCGCCATCCGCATCGTCACGCTCACCATCACCGAGAAGGGCTACGCCGTCGACCTCGGTACCGGCGGCCTCAGGCAGGAGAATGCTGATATCGCGCATGACCTCGCCAATCCCGCCTCGCCACGCTCGGCGCTGGGTTTCCTGGCCGAGGCGATCGAGCGGCGCCGCAGGGCTGGCATCCGTCCTTTCACGCTGCTCTCCTGCGACAACCTCCCGCAGAATGGCCGCACGCTGCAGCGCGTGCTCACCGAATATGCGGCCTTGCGCGACAAGGACCTTGCCGCCTACATCACCGGCGAGATCGCCTTCCCCTCCTCGATGGTCGATCGCATCGTGCCCTCGACCACCGACGCCGACCGCGCCTCCACCGATGCGGCCCTCGGCCTTGCCGATGCCTGGCCGGTGCTGGGCGAGCCCTTCACGCAATGGGTGATCGAGGACCGCTTCGTCTCCGGCAGGCCGCGTCTCGAGGAGAGCGGTGTCGAGTTCGCCGGGGACGTCGAGCCCTTCGAGCACATGAAGCTGCGCCTGCTGAACGGCACGCATTCCACCATCGCGGCGGTGGGGCGGCTGTCGGGCTATGAGCTGGTGTCGCAGGCGATAGGCGATCCCCTCATCCGCGGCCTGATCGAGCGCTACTGGCAATGCGTGATCCCCACGCTCGCCATTCCGGCCGACAAGGCCTTCGACTATACGCGCAAGCTGCTCGCCCGCTACGAGAACACCTCGCTGCATCATCGCACGGCGCAGATCGCCAGCGACGCCTCGCAGAAGCTGCCGCAACGCATCCTCTCCCCGATCCGCGACTGCCTGGCGAAGGGACTTTCCTGCGACCCGCAGATCTTCGCCGTGGCGGCCTGGATCCGCTCCTCCGGTGGTATCGACGACAAGGGTGGCCCCCTGCCCCTCAACGATCCGACCTTCCAGGCCTGGACGAGCCAGCCCGACCAACGCGCCACGCCGCCGGACGCCGTGGTCGACGCCTTCCTCGGCCTTTCCGCCGTGTTCGGCGAGGAGCTGCCGCGCAATCGCGGCTTCACGGCCAAGCTGAAGCAAGCCTATCGCGCCATCGCCTCCGAGGGCGTGCTGAATGCCATTCGATCAGGGAGCCTGGCATGAGAGCCCTAAGTTGCGAGGAGCCCGGGCGGCTGCGCATCATCGAACGGGATGAACCCAGCGCCGGTGAGGGCGATGTCCTGGTGCGCATCCGCCATGTCGGCGTGTGCGGCACGGACTACCACATCTTCCATGGCAACCAGCCCTATCTCTCCTATCCTCGCGTGATCGGCCACGAACTCGGCGGCGAGGTGGTGACGGCGCCGGCAGGCTCATCCCTGCGGCAGGGCCAGATCGTCTCGATCATGCCGACGCTCTATTGCGGCCGGTGCCGGGCCTGCCTCGCCGGCAAGACGAATTGCTGCCAGCGCCTCGAAGTGCTCGGCGTGCATCGCGACGGTGGCGCCTGCGACTATATCGCCGTACCCGAAGCCAACGTCATTCCGGCTGAAGGGTTGACCGCGAGCCAGGCCGCCATGGTGGAATTCCTCGCCATCGGCGCCCATGGCGTTTCGCGCGGCGGCATCGGCGGAAGCGATCGCGTCGTGGTGGTCGGCGCCGGCCCGATCGGCATTGCGGGCGCTATCTTCGCCAAGGCGGCCGGCGCGCATGTCAGCGTGGTCGACCTCAACGCCCGCCGCCTCGCCTTCTGTCAGGACGAGCTTGGCGCCGATGCCGTATTCGAGGCTTCTCCAGACATCCTTGAGAGGCTCGGCCAGGCCACCGATGGCGACTATTTCGATTGCGTGATCGATGCCACAGGCAGCCCCGCCGCCATGCAGAAGGGCTTCAACCTTGTCGGTCATGGCGGGCGCTATGTGCTGCTCTCGCTGGTGCGGGCTGACATCACCTTCAACGATCCTGAATTCCATAAGCGGGAGACCACCCTCTTTGCCAGCCGCAATGCCGTGCGGGCGGATTTCGAGACGGTGCTGTCAGCCATGCGAGGCGGCAAGGTGCCGATGCAGGCGCTCGCAAGCCACAGCGGCAGCCTCGACGAAGCGCCGGTTCTGATCCCGCCGTGGTCGAAGCCTGAGGCGGGGGTCATCAAGGCGATATTGTCCGTATAGGAGGGTGACGCTGGCTGAGCTCACGCGGTAGTGACGCGCCCTTGCATGAGGTGGCCGGCCAACTTCGCCACCTGCTGGCGGATATCGGGCACGGCGACGATTTCCCAGAACACCCCGGATGTGATCGGCCCGACCGCGTAGATGCGTTGCCAGGCGGCGCCATCGCGGTGGATGATGCCGCAATCCTCGCCGACGTCGAGACCAAGGCCCAGGCGATCGGGCCGCACGGCGCCCTCGGCCAGGAGTTGCCGCAGTACGGGATTGTCGGTAGCCGTTACATCGGCCGCCCGGCCCCGGCATTCGAACACCGCATCGGCGCGGATCTGTTGTTCCGCCGTGCCCGTGCGGGCGACATAGCGAACCAGCACACCGCTGTCCTGCGATTCGAAGCCGGCAACGCGGCCGGCGACGATGGAGAGCTGGCCAGCCTCGCGCGCCGCTTCAAGCCGTGCCGCCGCCGCGGGCGCCATGCGGTGGCGGTGGATGTCCCACCAGGCCCGGGCATGGCGCAGGAAACGGCGGCGGGCTTCATGCGAAAGATTGCGCCACAGGGGCTGTGTATACGGCCGCAAACCATCGACGATGCTGCGCCAGTCCCCACCGGCGGCGTGGTGCTGGCGTACGAGCTGCCGCAGCCAGCGGGTGAGATAGGTGATGCCGGTGCCATAGGGGATGTCGGCCGTATCGAGGCGAAAAGCAGGCACCGGCCGATGCGCATGCGGCCGCAGGCCCCGGCGGGAGATCGCGGTGATCCGCCCGCGATGCCCGGCATGCAGCAGCGAGAGCACCCTGTCGGCCATGGTCAGCCCGGTGCCGACAATGACGACCTCGGCGTCCGCTGAAAAGGAGGTTGGGCCGGCGTCGAACCAGCCGTCGAAGCGCCAGGACGCGGGCTGAAGCTTCGGCCCCTCATTGCCGGTTGCGAGAATGCCGATATCCGCCTGCAACGGCTCCCGCCCCGCAAAGCTGACGAGGAGCCCTTGCGGCTGTTCCTCGAGGCCCGTCACCTCGTCATTGACGATGGTGAGGCGCCGGCTCCCCGCGCGCTGCACGAGATGGGGCGACAGGAGGTCGGCGAGATAGTCGCGATAGAGCCTGCGCGGTGCGAAGGACTGAGCATCCGGGCAGTCGACGCTGCTGTGCTCGCCAACCCAGCGCCAGAAATGATCGGGATCGTCCGGATAGGCGCTCATATTGGCGGCGCGGACATTGAGCAGGTGGTTGGGATGGCTCGTACCGTAAGCGATGCCTGCACCAAGCTCGCTGCTTTTCTCCACCAGTGTCACTCGCAGCGACGGATCGTGATGGCGCAGTAAATGCGCCGTCATCAGAACGCCGCTCGCCCCGCCGCCGATAATCACGATGTGCCGGGTGGATGGAAGGGGATCAGGTGAGAGCATGTCCAAGCCGGTCTAATAATCTAGTATTTTGATAGATCAATGGCGCGCTGGCAGCAAGCCCGCTGCTCCGGTCTTTGGAACCCCAGCGAGAAAGGCTCAAGTTGGTCATGCCCGGGCTTGTCCCGGGCAGCCAGTCCCAACATTTGCCAGCGTTTGCGCCACCATGGATCACTGGGACGAGCCCGGTGATGACAAAAGCCGAAGTTCCCGCGACTTTTTGATGGAGACTTTGGAGGCCGCCGAGCCGCTTTCCCGTAGGTGCGAACCCCTCGCAGCTTCAGATGTGATACATGTAAGTGAGGTCGTCGAGGTCGGCCAAGGCGCGCATCTCGGCGAGACTCCGGTTGTCGAGCACGGTCGAGATCGCCTGGCGAACTTCCAGCATCATCAGGCGAACAGCGCATTGGCTCTCGTCGGTGCAATCGTCGCAGCGCTGATAGGCCGTGCGACTGGCGCAAGGGATTGGCGCCAGCGGCCCGTCGAGCACGCGCACGATATGGCCGACCCTGATCTCGCTGGCGGGCCGCCCCAGCACATAGCCGCCGCCCTTGCCCTTCTTCGAATGCAGGAAACCGGCATTCTTGAGCTCCCCCAGGATCGTATCGAGGAACTTCTTGGGGATGCCGTTCTGCTCGGCGATGTCGGAGACCAGGCAGGGCCTCCCGGGCTCCTGCCCTGCCAGATGCACCATCGCCTTGAGGCCGTATTTGCCCTTCTTCGTCAGCATGCGGCCCCCGGGGACGTGTCAGCGAGAATTCCTTTCGATATCTGGTAATAGCAAAACAGGTGATTTGCCAATCAGACGGCTTCGATAGCCTGCCAAACCTGCCTGTAACTCGCACCGGTATGGTCCGGCGGCAGTCGCGCCGAGCCGCCGAAAAGCTTTTCGCGCAACGTCCCTTCCTGATAGGCGGTCTTGTAGCGCCCGCGCCGTTGCAGTTCCGGCACCAGGAAATCGACGACATCGCGGAAGGTTTCAGGGCGTACCGCGAAGGCCAGGTTGAAGCCGTCGATGCCAGTTTCGTCGACCCAGGCCTCGAGTTCGTCGGCAACCGTGGCGGGTGAGCCGACGATGACGGGGCCGATGCCGCCGATCGACACATGCTCTGCGACCTCGCGCACCGTCCAGGTCCGGTCAGGATCGGCGCGGGTGATGTTCTCGAGCGCGGTCCGGCCGGCCTCGTTTTCGACATGCTGCACGATCGCATCGGGGTCCAGCTTCGAGAAGTCGATGCCGGTCCAGCCGGACATCAACGTCAGCGCGCCTTCAGGATCGGCATAGCGGCGATAGTCGGCGAACTTGGCCTGCGCCTCCGCATCCGTCGGCGCAACGATCACCGTAAGTAGGGTGAACATCAGGATGGCGGAAGGGTCTCGCCCGAGCCTGGCCGCCGCCTCGCGGATTGCGGCGACGCGCGGGGCGATCACCTTGCGGCTCGGGCCGGACATGAAGATGCACTCGGCATGGCGGGCGGCGAACTCCCGCCCCGCCGGCGAGGTGCCGGCCTGGTACAGCACCGGCGTGCGCTGCGGCGAGGGTTCGCTCAGATGGAGGGCATCGATGCGAAAATGTGGTCCGTCATGTCGAATTCTGCGCACGCGAGAGGGATCCGTGAATACGCCAGCGCTGGCATCCGCAACCACCGCATCGTCAGCCCAGCTCTCTTCCCAGAGCCTGTATACGACCGTCATATAGTCCTCAGCGATGGCATACCGATCATCATGCGCCGTCTGCTTGGGCTTGCCCGCGCCCTGGGCCGCGCTGTCGAGATAGCCGGTGACGATGTTCCAGCCGATGCGTCCCCCGGTCAGATGGTCCAGCGTCGACATTCGCCGGGCGAAGGCATAGGGCGGCTCATAGGAAAGATTGACGGTGACGCCGAAGCCCAGATGACTTGTGGCCGCGGCCATGGCGGGCACCAGCAGCAGCGGATCGTTCACCGGGGTCTGCGTACCATGGCGCAAGGCTGCCTCGGCATTGCCGCCAAAGACGTCGTAGACGCCCAGCACGTCGGCCAGGAACAGTCCATCGAACCGGCCTCGCTCCAGAGTTTTTGATAGATCGATCCAGTAATCGAGCCTCCTGTAATCACGTGAGCGGTCCCGCGGATGGCGCCACAATCCGGGGGACTGGTGCGCCACGCAATTCATCTCGAAGGCATTGAAGCGGATGGGCTTGGGCATAGGACGATAAACCGGCAGGGTGAGGCGCGACTCGCCTTCCCCACGAAGCTGGGGAAGGTGGACCGACGAAGTCGGGCCGGATGGGGTGTGGGCAGAACATAGCGCCTGAACCTCGGCTGTCGAGCCAGCGGCCCACACCCCATCCGACCTTGCTGCGCAAGGCCACCTTCCCCAGCTTCGTGGGGAAGGCGAGTCGCGCCCTATGACACTCGTTCCCTTACCCCGCCGCAGCCTTGCGGTGAGAGGGCGCCACGACATTGGCGATGATCTCGCCAAACGGGCCGGCGTTGCGAGCCGGACCGAGATCATTGCCCGTGGTCTTCTTCAAAGGCAGCTTCGGGAAGACCAGCTCGGCGAAGCGGTAACACTCCTCCAGATGTGGATAGCCGGAGAGAATGAAGCGATCGATGCCGAGCGCCATATATTCCTTCATGCGCTCGGCTACCTCGTCGGGATTGCCGACCAGCGCCGTGCCGGCGCCGCCGCGCACCAACCCAACGCCCGCCCACAGGTTCGGGCTGACCTCGAGTTTGTCGCGCGAGCCGCCATGCAGCGCCCGCATGCGGCTCTGGCCGATGGAATCCATGCGCGCGAAGGCCTGCTGGGCAGTGGCGATGGTTTCGTCGTCGAGCCTGGAGATCAGGTTCTCCGCCGCAGCCCAGGCCTCGGCCGAGCTCTCGCGCACGATGACATGCAGGCGTATGCCAAAGGAAAGCGTGCGGCCATATTTGGCCGCCACGGCCCTGGCGTGGGCGATCTTCTCCGCCACCTGCTGCGGTGGCTCGCCCCAGGTCAGGTACACATCGACATGCTTGCCGGCAACCTCATTGCCAATGGCCGAGGAGCCCCCGAAATAGAGCGGCGGATAGGGCTGGTTTACGGGCGGATACAAAAGCGTGCCGTCCTCGATGCGCAGATGCTTGCCCTGGAAATTGACCTTGCCGCCCTGCAGCAGCTCACGCCAGATGGTGAGATACTCGTCGGTCACCTCGTAGCGCTCGGCATGGTCGAGGAAGACGCCGTCCCCCTTGAGCTCGACGGGATCGCCGCCGGTGACCACATTGATGAGCAGACGGCCATCGGAGAGCCGATCGAGCGTAGCCGTCTGACGGGCTGCGAAGGCGGGCGTCGTGAGGCCGGGCCTCACTGCCACCAGGAAGCGCAGGCGCTTGGTGATCGGCACCATGGCCGAGGCGATCACCCAGCTGTCCTCGCAAGAGCGGCCGGTGGGCAACAGCACGCCGAAATAGCCGAGCTCGTCGGCCGCCCGGGCGATTTGCGAGAGATAGCCGAGCGAGACATGCCGGGCACCCTCCTCGCTGCCGAGATAGCGGCCGTCGCCATGGGTCGGCAGGAACCAGAGGACGTCGGTCTCCTTGGCGGGCTGCGGCAGGTCAAGATCATAGGGCATGATGCGGGTCTCTCAGTCGGTAGCAGTAAGGATTGCAACCACCGCCGTCATCGCGACCGAAGTGAAGCAATCGGAGAGCAAAGGACTCCGCCCATCGGCCTCTGATTGCTTCACTTCGGTCGCAATGACGATCGCGTGTTGTCTCAATGGCGAGTCATCCGCTCTAGATCGCGCCGTGGCGCGGGGGATTGATGCCGTTGAGCCAGTAGTCGCCAATGGCGCGGTATTTCCAGCGCACGGGATCGTGCACGGTGTGGGTGCGCGCATTGCGCCAGAAGCGATCGAGCCCGTACTGCGCCTGGGTAGCGCGCGAACCGGCGAGTTCGATCAGCTTGCTGCCGGCATGAAGCGAGGCCTCGGTCGAGGCGACCTTGGCCTCGGCCACGGCGATGGAGGCGGCAGCCACCGTCTCGATGGTGGGATCGGCCACCGCGATGTCGGCGATGCGGCCGGCCCGTTCCAGCAGCGCGTCGGAGGCGGAGACGCGGATCTTCACTTCGCCAATCTGGGCGATGGTATAGGGATCCTCATAGCCGTGATCGAGGCCGCTGTCCTTCCAGGGCCGCGCATGGTTGCGGACGTAATGCACCGTTTCCTTCAACGCGGCGCGGGCGATGCCGGCCTCGACGGCAGCATGCATGATCTGGGCGACCGGGCCCATCGAGGTGGGCCGGTCGAACACCGCACGCAGCGAGATCACGGCGAAGGGATGGACCTCGACATTGTCCAGCGTGGTGGTGCCGGACGCCGTGACGCGCTGGCCGAAACCAGACCAGTCGTCGATCACCGTGAGACCGGGAGTCTCGCGCGGCACGAAGGAGATGGTCGAGCGGCCCTCGTCGTCATTGGCGACCACGGCCACCCAATGGGCGAACAGCGCGCCGGTGCAGTAGAATTTGCGACCGTTGAGCCGCAGCACCGGGCCGTCCTTGGTGAGGCGCGTGTTGTGGTCCTGCGCCGTCTTGGTGCCGATCTCCGAGAGGGCATTGCCGATGCGCTCGCCCGAGAGGATGCGCCCGTAGAAGAAACGCCTCTGTTCCTCGCTGCCTTCGAGGCGCAGGGCGTGCAGGATGAAGAAATGGTTCTGGGGAATCTGGCCGATCGAGCCGTCCGCTTCCGAGAGGATGGCGATCACCTCGGCCAAGGTGCCGGAAGAAACCTCGGCGCCGCCATAGGCTTTCGGCACCGTAATGGCGAGCAAACCGGCATCAGAGAGCCAGTCGAGTTCCTCGAAGGGCAGGCGCCGCTCACGGTCGCGCTCGATGGCTGTCTCGGCGATCCTGTCGGCGAGTCGACGGGCGACGGCAATCGCTTCGGCATCGTCCTTGATGACATGGGCGTGTCTCACGCGGGGCGGTGGGGCCCTGAAGGCAACGATGCGTTCGGCTGGGGTGGCAAGGGCTGCGGGCATGGAAAAATCCTGGGAGCGCGGACGTCTCGTCCGCTCTTGGAAACGCGGCATTTGGTGAGAGGAAGAGCGGACGGGACGTCCGCGCTCCCAGGTTCAGCTCCACGCGTGGCGCGGCGGATTGACCCCGTTCAGCGTGTGGTTGCCGACATGGAAGAACTTCCAGCGCACCGGATCATGCAGCGTATGGGTGCGCGCATTGCGCCAGTGCCGGTCGAGATTGTACTGGCCGAGAGTGGAACGCGTGCCGCCGAGCTCGTGCAGCTTGTTGGTGGCAAGAATGGCGACCTCGGTCGTCAGCACCTTGGCCTCGGCGACAGCGACGGCGGCTGCCGTGGCGCCCTCCTCCGTGGTGTCCTCGAAGGCGGCATCGATCGCCCGGCCGGCACGCTCCAGCAGCGCCTCGGCCGCATGCAGCTTAATCTTGAGATCGCCGATCTGGGCGATGGTGAAGACGTCGTCATAGCCATGCTCCTGGCCGCTATCGATCCAGGGGCGGACATGGTTGCGCACGAATTGGATGGTCTCGTCGATGGCGCCGCGGGCGATGCCGGCATCCACGGCGGCCTGGATGATCTGCGAGACCGAGCCGTTGGTGGTCGGTTTCTCGCCGCCGAGATAGGCCGGGATCACACCCTCGGCCTCGACACGGACATTGTCGATCCTGACATTGCCGCTAGCTGTGGTGCGCTGGCCGAAGCTCGACCAATTGTCGATGATGGCAAGCCCCGCTGCCCCGCGCGGCACGATGGCCAGGTGCACCTTGCCCTCGGGATTGACGGCGCCGATGTGGATGTAGTGGGCAAACAGCGCGCCGGTGGCATAGAACTTCTCGCCGTTGATGCGATAGCCATCGCCGTCTGGCGTCAGCGTCGTCTCGAATGCGCCGACATGCTTCGATCGTGCTTCCGAGAAGGCGTTGCCGAGCCGATACCCCTGCAGGACGCGGCCGAACCACAGCTTCCTCTGCTCCTCCGAGGCGGTAACTCGGATGGCGTCGAGCGCGGCCAGGTGGTTCTGCGGGATCTGGCCGATGGAGGGATCGACGGCCGAGATCAGCTTGATGACCTCCGTCAGCGTGACCCAGGACACCCCTGCCCCGCCATGGGCCCTGGGGATGGTGATGCCCCACAGCCCACTCTTGGAAAAACGGTCGAGCTCGGCGGCGGGCAAGCGGCGCTCACTGTCACGCTGCGCGGCTTCGACGGCGAATTCGGCGGCCAGGGCCTTCGCCACCTCGACGGCCTCGGCATCGGAGCGGATGACATGGGCTTGTGGTTCTAGATCGAAGGCCGGCGGCTCGGCAGTAATCGGCGGGGCGATGGAGATTGTCATGGCAGCAACCTGAATGGATTCCGCGAAATGCTGCACTATCGAGTCTCTAATGTCTATATATTTTATCGACTAAATGGGAATCAGATAGAGTGAGCTCTCTCTGGTTCGACGAAATGAGGCGGTCTAGAATGGAGCGCGTCGTTTCCCCCACCGCCGCTTTAGGCCGGATGGAATCCGCCGTAACTACCCTGGGCATAAACCAGGGGCTTGCCGGCATTGGTGCGGATGCCACGCACGGCGCCGATGACGATGGAATGGCTGTGCCGGTCGATGAACTCCTCGACCTCGCAGTCGATCGAGGCCAGCGCACCTTCGAGAGCCAGGGCGCCGGTGAAGAGACTGCGCCAGGAGGCATTTTCGTAACGTCCGACGCCCTTGATGCCACCCTTGCCGGCGAAGCGGTCGGCGACATGCTGCTGGTCGTGGGCGAGGATGTTCACGCAATAATGGCCGTAGCGCCGGATGATCGGCCAGGCCGAAGCTTCGCGATTGACGCAAATGATCATCGTGGGTGGATCGACTGCCAGCGACACGGCTGACGTTACGGTCAGGCCCGTGCGCTCGTCCCCCTCGCCCGCCGTGATAACGCTCACACCGCCAGCGACCAACCGCATGGCATCGCGCAGGGAGGGTGATCCGATCGAAGGAACCTTCACAGAGATATTCATGGTCGTATCCGTCATTCAGATCAGGCGCGGAAGCCCCGCTCCCCTTCACGGCACCAGCGGCGCAACCGCAAAGAATGGTGCAACAATAAGAAGTTAATGTCTATAGATTTTATATTCTTTTCTTTCTTCGCACACCACATGTAGGGCTACGATCCGACCGCTTTGGTGAAACACTGGTCCCACCATGCGTTGGACGGTTGTTTCAATACGTCGTGTTGCGCCGAGATCACGTCCTTGGAAAGGCGGAAAAGCCGCTGCTGAGGAGCTAGTTGTGCGGCCCTTACGTTTCAAGGGTGTGGCGCGGCGGTTTTAGGCGCCGGCCCTAGCAGGGCGTCATGGTCCCATGCCGGTCTGAGGACCGGCACACCGGACCGGCGCCCCTATCCTCACCAGGCGGGCTGGATCGCGCCCTTGAAATTGGCGTTTATAAAGTCAGCCACTTCCTGGTTCTGGTAGGCGGCCACCAGCTTCTTGAACACTGGCTTGTCCTTGTCCGCCTCGCGCACCGCAATGAAATTGCCATAGGGATTGCCGGTGCGGCTCTCCTGCACCAGCGCATCCGTGCGAGGCGAGAGCCCGGCGCCGAGGGCGTAATTGGTGTTGATCACGGCGCCATCGAGATCAGGCAGCAGATTGGGAATCTGTGCCGCGTCGATCTCCTTGAACTGCACGTTCTTGGGATTTTCGGTGACGTCGAGCACCGTCGGCAGCAGCCCCTTGTCCGCCTTCACCTTGATCAGGCCATTGGCCTCCAGAAGCTTCAGGGCGCGGCCGCCATTGGAGGGATCGTTGGGAATGCCGATGGTGGCCCCTTGCGGCAGGTCGGCGAAAGCCTTGACCTTCTTTGAATAGAAGGCGATGGGCGCCACGAGCGTGTAGCCGATCGGCACGATCCGGTAGCCGCGCGCCGCGATCTGGCTGTCGAGATAGGGCTTGTGCTGGAAGGCATTGGCGTCGAGATCGCCCTTCTCCAGCGCCTCGTTGGGGATGGCATAGTCGGAGAAGGAGATGAGCTCGATATCGAGGCCGTCCTTGGCGGCGACCTTCTTGGCCACCTCCCAGATGCGCTCCTCGTCGCCACCGATGACGCCGAGCTTGATGGTTTCAGCGGCGAGCGCTCCGCCCACCGGGCCGAGAACGAAGGCAAGCGCCAGGGCAGCGCCGGCGAAGCGGCGGCGCGTCAGCTTGTAGGTCGACATGCGTAGAGTTCCTGTTGCTAAAGCAAAATGCGTTCAGGTCACAACTTGTTTGGTTTAAGTCATTGGAAATAGAAGCATTTTTCGATTCTTGATGATTCAATCCGAAAGTAGAACGGTCTAGATTGAAGGTCAGTCGTGTCGCAGGCGTTTGTTGAGCCTTCTGGCGATGCGGTCTCCCGCAGACTGGACCCCCTGGACGAGAAGGATGAGGATGACCACCACCGTGGCCATCACGTCGGGCATGAAGCGCTGGTAGCCATAGCGCACGCCGACATCGCCAAGCCCACCACCGCCGACCACCCCGACCATGGCCGAGTAGCCGATCAGGCTTACGGTCGAGAGGGTAAGGCCGAGCACGATGGCTGGCAGGGCCTCTGCGAGCAGTACCTTGCTGATGATCTGGAAGGGCGTGGCGCCGAAGGCCCGCGCCGCCTCGGTCAGGCCCGGATCGACCTCGCGGATGGCACTCTCGACGATGCGCGCGATAAAGGGCGCCACCGCGAGCGTCAAGGGCACGACCGCCGCCGCGGTGCCGATAGAGGTGCCGACCAAGAGCCGCGTGAGCGGAATGATCGCCACCACCAGGATGATGAATGGCGTTGAGCGCGCCGCATTGACGATGGCGCCGAGCACGCCATTGGCGGCAGGCAGTGCCAGCAGCTCGCCGCGCTTGCTCATGGCGAGGAAGATGCCGACAGGCAACCCGATCAGCGCGCCGAAGAGTGTGGCGATGGCGACCATCACCACGGTATCGCGGGTGGCCTCGGCGATGACCCAGAGGATGTCAGGCGACATAGCCAATCACCTCCCCCTTGAGCTGCAGTGCTGCCAGCGCTGAGATGGCGGCAAGGCGCGTCACTTCCTCACCGGGCACCGCGACCAGCAGCGCCCCGAACGGCTCACCACCGATGGAATCGATACGGCCCGCCAGGATGTTGACGTCGATGCCGAGAATGCTGGTCAGGCGACTGATCACTGGCGCGGTCGCATGCGAGCCCGTGAAGGTGATGCGCAGCACCGCCTGATGCCCGGGAGCGGGAGCAGGCAGCAGTCGCCGAGCAAGGTCCGCCGGCAGCTCCACGCCGGTAACGTTGCGCACAAAATTCGCTGTGGTGGGATGGCGGGGTTTCGTCAGCACGTCGAAGGTCCGGCCGGTTTCGACCAGCCTTCCGGCTTCCAGCACAGCCACCCGGTGGCAGATCTCCTTGATCACCGGGATCTCGTGGGTGATCAGGATGATGGTGACATCAAGCCGCCGGTTGATATCGGCGAGCAAGGCCAGGATCTGGCCGGTGGTCTCGGGATCGAGAGCCGAGGTGACCTCGTCGCCGAGCAGCATCTTCGGATTGGTCGAGAGAGCACGGGCGATGCCCACGCGCTGCTTCTGGCCGCCGGAGAGCTCGGAGGGATAGCGATTGCGCTTGTCTGCGAGACCGACGAGGTCGAGCAGCGGCTCCACGCGCGCCTTGATCTCTGCGGCCCGCACGCCTGCAATCTCCAGCGGCAGCGCAACATTGTCGAACACGGAGCGGGATGAGAGCAGGTTGAAGTGCTGGAAGATCATGCCGATGGAGCGGCGCACCGGGCGCAGCTCTCGTTCGCCGAGGGCATCGATCTCGACACCGTCGACGATGACACGGCCATTGCTCGGCCGCTCCAGTCCGTTGATCAGGCGGATGAGCGTCGACTTGCCTGCGCCGCTGCGCCCGATCACGCCGAAGATCTCGCCGCGCGGGATCTCCAGGCTGAGGTCGTCGAGAGCATGGACGGCAGCGCTGCCCTTGCGCGCGGCGAAGGAACGCGAGACGCGCTCGAAGCGCACGATCGGCTCGGCCGTCACAAGTCCTCCCGGCTGCCCCAGGCTCTCCAGTCTCACAGGCGCGTTCACGCGACCAACTCCTCGAGGAGGGAGTGCAACCGCCGCGCCACTTGGCCGGAGATGAAACGCTCCGCGTCGCGGGGGCCGGAGAACGTCATGCCGTTGTAGCGGTTGAAGCGGCGGCTCGCGGCGTGGAAGGCGAAGCGCCGCGCCTCGGCCTGGCGCACGACAATGCCTACGGCCGCGCCGGAGATTTCGATGATGTAGGATTCGGAACGGAATTGGGATTCGGACGAAAGAGACATGGGTTCAGCCGCCACGAACGTGGCGCTCCACAAGACCAAGAGTTAACGGAGGTTCGAGAGGGATCAGCGGCAACAGCCACTACACATCTCGCCCTGCATTCTCTTTGGAGATCTCTTTACCTTGGTCATGCCGATCGCGATCATGGGTCATATCCTGTCTGGGAGCCCACGACATCAGCCGTGGCGCTTTAGCGTTTGATGACGCGGCGCAAGCTGCTCGCTCAAATGCCCGCGACCGACTCGCTAGCGAGCCGATAAATTGAGAATATATAGTCTATAAAATTAGTCAACTGTTGTGTTCGAGGATTTTGAGTTTCGCTTACTGCGAACCTCCCCCACGAAACCGGGGGAGGCGGGTCATGTCCTATACATACGCCAGAATCCGACTCGCAATCTTCGAGGCCGCTCTCTCATCGCCCTCCCGCCGCGGGCGGGGCAGGTCGATGGGCTGGTCCAGCGCCACGGCGCCGTCGCGCAGCACGATCACGCGGTCGGCGAGCGCAACTGCTTCCGCCACATCATGGGTGATCAGGATCGCGGTGAAGCCGTGCTCGCGCCAGATGCGCGAGAGGAGGCCGTGCATCTCAAGGCGAGTCATGGCGTCGAGGGCGCCGAAGGGCTCGTCAAGCAGCAGGATCTCCGGCCGGCTCACCAAAGCGCGCGCCAGGGCGACCCGCTGCTTCTGGCCGCCCGAGAGCACGCTTGGCCAATCCCCGGCCCGATCGCCGAGGCCGACCTCGTCGAGTGCCGCCTGTGCCAAAGCGCGCCAGTTGGGCCCGCGGGCGATGCCAACATTCCCGATCACGCGCTGCCAGGGCAGCAGGCGAGCATCCTGGAACATCAGCCGCGCCCGGGCGCGGGCGTCGCGACCTACCCTGCCATCGATGATGATCTCGCCGGCCGTTGGCTGTTCGAGCCCGGCCACCAGGCGCAACAGGGTCGACTTGCCGCCGCCCGAACGCCCGACCACGGCGATGAATTCGCCCGGCGCAATGGAAAGGCTGAGACGGTCCAGCACCAGGCGATGGTCGAACGCCTTCGAAGCACCGCGCAGATCGATGGCAAGGCCGTGGGGTCGCGCCGGCTCCCTTTCTTCACGTAATGGGAGGGCATGGCGGGAGAGCTCCGGTTCGAAATAGGCGTCCTCGACGACGTGCAGGGCGTTGCTCATGCCGGAACCTCCCGGGGCGGCTGCACATAGGAGGGATGCCATTGCAGAGCGGCCTGTTCGAAGGATTTCACGACGATATCTGAAAGCTTGCCGAGCACGGCATAGATGATCACGCCGAGCAGGATCACATCCGTCTGCAGGAATTCGCGGGCATTCATCGTCATGTAGCCGATGCCGGAGGAAGCCGAGATGGTCTCGGCCACGATCAGCGTCAGCCACATGATGCCGAGGCCGTAGCGCAGTCCCACGAAGATGGAAGGCAGCGCCCCAGGCAGGATCACGCGCCAGAAACGAGCCAGCGGGCCGAGGCCATAGACCCGTGCCATCTCCAGCAGCTGGGGATCGATGGTGCGGATGCCGTGATAGGTGTTGATGTAGACGGGAAAGAGCACGCCCAGCGCCACCAGGAAAATCTTGGCGCCCTCGCCAATGCCGAACCACAGGATCACCAGCGGGATGATGGCCAGATGCGGCACATTGCGCAGCATCTGCAGGGTGGAGTCGAGCCCCAGCTCCGCCGGGCGCCAGACGCCGTTGATCACGCCGAGGGCGAAGCCCAGAAGACCGCCGATGGCGAGACCCTGTAGGGCTCGTCCGCTGCTTACGGCAACATTGTGGAGGAGCGTTCCATCCTGCAGCGTCTGCCAGAAGGCGAGCGCCACCGCACTTGGCGCCGAGAGCACGCGCGCCTGCAGCCAGCCGACATCCGCTGCGATCTCCCAGCCCGCCAGGATCAGCACCGGCAGCACCCAGGGAATCAGGCGTTGTGAGAAGCGGCCGAGACCGTGCTGCACCATCGCCCCTCCCCCTACAGCGCCACGCCTGGGCGCAGCGCATCGGCAATCTTGATGGGCTTGGGGATCAGGCCGAGCTTGTGGAAGGTGTCGGCGATCTGCTGCTGGGCGGCGACGGTCTCGGCCGTGATCGGCTGCACGTTCCACGCCTGGCGTCCGAGCGCCAGCTTCAGCACCGGCGCGGGAATACCAACGACGGGAGCAAGCTCTTTGGCGGCCTGCTCGACATTGTCCTTGGCCCACGCGTCGATCTCGTTGATGGAAGCAAGGATGGCATCTACGGCTGCCGGATTGGCCTCGGTGAAACTCTTCTCGCCGAGATAGAACTGACGATTGGAGACGATGCCCTCGCCATTGGTGAGCTGGCGCGCCTCGATCGCTACCTCTGCAGCCGCCTGGAAGGGATCCCAGATCGCCCAGGCGTCGATATCGCCATGTTCGAAGGCGGCGCGGGCATCGGAAGGTGGCAGGAAGACTGGCTCGATATCGGTATAGGCGAGGCCCGCCTTCTCCAGCGCCTTCACCAGCAGGTAATGGACGTTGGAGCCCTTGTTGAGGCCGACCTTCTTGCCCTTCAGCTCAGCGACGGATTTGAGCGGGCTATCCTTGGGAACCAGGATCGCCTCGCTCAGCGGCGCAGCCGGCTCATTGCCGACATAGACGAGGGGTGCACCGGCCGCCTGGGCGAAGATCGGCGGCGCTTCGCCGGTGATGCCGAAATCGAGCGCGCCGACATTGAGGGCCTCGAGGAGCTGAGGGCCTCCGGGAAACTCCGTCCAGCTCACGCTGAAGCCGAGCGGCTCCAGCTTCCTCTCCAGATTGCCGCGCGCCTTGAGCAGAAGGAAAGTGCCATATTTTTGATAGCCCACCCGCACCACCTTGGTATCGGCGCGAGCCGGGCCGAGCGTGATGGCCAAGGGCATGGCCGAGGCGGCGGCGAGGAAGGAGCGTCGAGTCCAGAGCGAGGTCATAGGCTGATCCTTGAGAGCGATTTACCTCATTGTCCTATAAATCGATAGATTTAGTCAATAATAAATACACGAAGGGCCGACCGCCAATCGGCTTGGCATCGGTGAAAGCCAAGGAAGCCGCATTCCGGCTGGAGCGCAGCGACACGCCGGAATCCACGAACACAACCTTGATAGGACTGTGTTCATGGATTCCGGGTCTTCCTTGGGTCGCCCGGAACGACGGTGCCGCGCGAGCTCGAACCGGGCGGGCACAGACGGGACATGCCTCTGAGATTTGGCTTGCAGCGCCTGAGTAGCTGAATCCGAAACTCACCCTATCTCCTTGTCAAGGCGCGGATTTTTCACAAGCATAGGCCTTAAATCCATATAGCCTATAAAATCAGTTGACTTATAAGAGTCGTCATGCTCGATTTTGAGGCCTCGCTTCAGCCGGACGATGGAATGCCATGACGAGCCAAGCCGCAACCCGCCAAACCGCAACGCTCAAAGCCGCAACGCTCCCTCCTGAGACCCTGCCGATTCTCGACTTCCGTCGCTTCGACCAGGGCGATGCTGCGCGCCTCGTCTTCCTGAAGGATCTGCGCGAGGCGGCGCGTGGGCCGGGCTTCTTTTATCTCACCGGCCATGGCATTCCACAGACGCTGATCGAGGAGGTCCTGCGCCTGTCGCGTCGCTTCTTCGACCTGCCGGAGGAAGACAAGCTCGCCATCGAGATGGTGAAGTCACCCCATTTCCGCGGCTATAACCGCGCCGGGTTCGAGCACACCCGCGGCAAGCCGGACTGGCGAGAGCAGGTGGACATCGGCGCCGAGAAGCGCGCCCGCCCCGTCGATCCCACGGCGCCGGCCTGGACCCGTCTGCAGGGCCCGAACCAATGGCCGGCGGCGCTGCCGGAGCTGCAGCTTACCATCCTGCGCTATCAGCAGGAGATCACCCAGCTCGGCATCCGCGTGTTGCAGGCCTTTGCCTTGGCGCTAGGGCAAAAGGCTGACGTCTTCGAGCCGATCTACACGCCCGAGCCAAACCAGCTCCTCAAGATCGTGCGCTACCCCGGCCGCGAGAAGAGTGAGGGTGACCAGGGAGTCGGCGCGCACAAGGATTCGGGCTTCCTCACGCTGCTGCTGCAGGATGTGCAGGGCGGCCTGCAGGTCGAAGGCGAACGCGGCTGGATCGATGCCCCGCCCATTTCCGGCACCTTCGTGGTCAATATCGGCGAAATCCTGGAGCTGGCTTCCAACGGCTATCTGCGCGCCAATGTCCACCGCGTCGTTTCGCCGCCGGTGGGCACTGACCGGCTTTCTGTGCCTTTCTTCCTCGGCGCCCATCTCGCCGCCGAGGTGCCGTTGCTGAAGCTCTCGCCTGACCTTGCCGCCGGCGCTCGCGGGCTGACACAGGATCCGCTCAACCCGCTCTTCCGCGAGGTCGGCCGCAACTACCTCAAGAGCCGCCTACGTTCCCATCCCGATGTGGCGCGCCGTCACCATCCCGATCTGGTCGACGTGTCCAAGCCGGCCGCGCCCGCTTCCTCATATTGATCCCTTCCCGCCTGGAGCCCTCCCATGACCACCGATTCTCGGCATTTCGAGACCCTCGCCCTTCACGGCGGCACCTATCGCGCCGATCCCACCACCGGTGCCGTGGCGGTACCGATCTACCAGACGACCTCCTACCAGTTCCAGGATACCGGCCACGCCGCGCGCCTCTTCGCGCTCGAGGAACTGGGCAACATTTATACCCGCGTGCAGAACCCGACCACGGACGCGCTCGAACAACGCATCGCGGCGATCGAAGGCGGCGTCGCGGCCCTGGCGGTCGCGTCTGGCCAGACGGCTTCGGCCTATTCGATTCTCAACCTCACCCAGCCCGGCGATAATATCGTCTCCTCCACCGACCTCTATGGCGGCACATGGACCCTCTTCGCCAACACGCTCAAGCAGTTCGGTGTCGAGGTCCGCTTCGTCGATCCGGCCGATCCGGAGAACTTCCGCCGCGCCAGCGACGACAAGACCCGCGCCTATTACGCCGAGACCCTGCCCAACCCGAAACTGCATGTGCTGCCGATCCGTGAGATCGCCGATATCGGCCGCTCGCTCGGCATTCCCCTTATCGTCGACAATACGGCGGCGCCGCTGATCGCCCGCCCGCTGGAACATGGCGCGGCCGTGGTCGTCTATTCCGCCACCAAATATATCGGTGGTCACGGCACCTCGATCGGCGGCCTCATCGTCGATGGCGGCAACTTCCCTTGGGAGGAACATGCCGAGCGCTTCCCGCTGCTGACGCAGCCGGACGAGGCCTATCACGGCGCCATCTGGACCGAAGCCGCCAAGCCGCTAGGCCCAATCGCCTATATCCTGCGCGTCCGCGTGAAGCTGTTGCGCGATGTCGGCGCCGCGCTCTCGCCCTTCAATGCCTTCCAGCTCCTGCAGGGTCTCGAAACCCTGCCGCTGCGCCTGCGCCAGCACAACGAGAATGCCATCAAGGTGGCGGATGTCCTCTCGAGACACCCCGCCGTCAGCCATGTCATTTTCCCCGGCCTGCAGTCGGACGAGAACCGCCGCCGGGCCGAGGCCTATCTGAAGGGTGGCTATGGCGCGCTGGTCGGGTTCGAGCTCAAGGGCGGCATCGAGGCCGGCAAGCGTTTCATCGATGCGCTCAAGCTGCTCTACCACGTCGCCAATATCGGCGATGCGCGTTCGCTGGCCATCCATCCGGCGTCCACGACGCATCAGCAGCTCAGCCCCGAGGAGCAGCTCGCGACAGGAGTCACCCCCGGCTACATCCGCCTCTCCATCGGCATCGAGCATCCCGACGACATCATCGCCGACATCACCCAGGCGCTGGCCGCAGCAGAGGGCGATGAGCTGAAGGAAGCCGCGTAGGACGCGACCAGCCTCCCCCACGAAGCTGGGGGAGGTGGCCTCGCGAAGCGAGGTCGGAGGGGGTGTGGCCCGCCCGCCAAACGCTTTCAAAATGTGGCGGATGCGACCTTTCTAGCAAGCGTAGCGCCTCACTCCGCCCACACCCCACCCCTGCCCCTCCCCAGCTTCGTGGGGAGGGCACGCGTCTCGCTCTGCCCTGTACGTGTTTATCGCCAATGCCCCCGCCAGGAACCCAGATCATGCCCAAACCTCCCTCTCTCTCCCGCCGCAAGATCCTCAAACTGGCGGGAGCCACCGGCGCCCTTGCCTCGCTTGGTGCCGTAAGCGACCGCATATTTTCCCCGGCCATCGCCGCGCCGGCGCCCAAGGTCCGGCTGGCCTGGACGGAAGTTGCCGCGTGCCACTCCCCGCTTGGCTTCGGCGTCGCCAAGGGCATCTATGCCAAGCACAATCTCGACGTGGAGCTGTTCTACCAGGGTGCCAGCGGCCAGACCCTGATCCAGGCCCTCGCGACCAACAAGGCCGATGCCGGCGCGGGCCTGATCGGCGATTGGCTGAAGCCCCTGGAACAAGGTTTCGACGTCAAGCTCTTCGTTGGCTCGCATGGCGGCTGCCAGCGCCTGCTCGCCTCCAAGGCCTCGGGCGTCACCGACCTTGCCGGCGTCAAGGGCAAGACCATAGCGACCTATGGCATCGGGGCCCCGCCGCAGGTAGCGTTCCAGGTGACGCTGGCCAAGGCCGGCATCGATCCGAACGCTGACGTGACCTGGAAAGCCGTGCCCTTCGAGCTGGTTGGCGAAACCGTCAACCGCGGCGATGCTGATCTTGCCGCCCATCTCGACCCCTGGGCCTGGTCGATCGAAAAGCAATTCAGCTTCACCACGATCGCCGATACGCAGACAGGCGCTTACGAGAACCATACCTGCTGCGTACTCGGGGCCAACGGGCCGTTCCTCGAGGCCAACAAGGATGCGCTGCGCCGTGTCGCCGAGGCGAATATCGAGATCCACGAATACACCGCCAACCATCCCGACGAGGTGGCGCAGTGGTATTTCGAGACGCTGAAGCCGGCCGGCCTCAGCAAGGAAGACCTCACCGAGATCCTCGGCACGCTCGTCTATCACAACCACCCGATCGGCCAGGCGCTGGTCGACCAGATTCGCCAGGCCTCCGAGGACCTCAAGCTCGTCAAGGTGCTCGATCCCACCACCGATCCCAAGGAATTCGCCGAACGGATCACGGTCAACCTGCTCGCCTGAGATCGGAACGATGAGCGATACCATTCGTGCCCTGGAGGTCGGTTCGCCCTCCTCGGCCCTGCAGGGGCTCTGGAGTCATGTGTGGAAGCACGGCCTGCTCGCGGCCCTCGCCTGGGCAGCGACCGCCATCATCGCTGTCGGCCTACCCGATGTCGTGCCCTGGGGCAGCGCCGACCTCTTCGCCGCGATCACCGGCGCCGGGGCCGTGCTGTTCCTGATCCTGTCCTTCAGCGTGCATCGGCTTGGCCGTTTCAGACCGACGCTGCTGCATTACGGACCCTGGTTCCTTGCGATCGGTATTTGGCTGGCGCTGTGGGAGCTGAGCACGGCGAAGACCGGCTGGCTGCCCAAACCCTTCTTCTCGCCGCCGCACGGCTTGCTGAACGTCTATGTCGTCGAAAGCCAGCGCCTGCTGATCTGCATCGCCTACACGCTGCGCTTGTGGTCGCTCGGCTTTCTGTCCGGCATCGTGGTGGGTTATGCCGGCGGCATCGCCCTCGGCTGGTCAAAGCGCGTGAGCTATTGGGGCATGCCGCTGCTCAAGCTGATCGGGCCGGTGCCCGCGACAGCGTGGATCCCCTGCACCTTCTACTTCTTTCCCACCACCTTCGATGCCAGCGTATTCATTGTAGCGCTCGCTTCCGGTATTCCCGTGGCGATCCTCACTGCCTCGGGCGTCGCCTCGGTCAACCGCGCCTATTACGACGTCAGCCGCATCTTCGGCGCAGGCAACTGGTACCTCATCCGCAAGGTCGCGATCCCAGCTTCGCTCCCCCATGTCTTCGTGGGCCTGTTCATGGGGTTGTATTATTCCTTCGCGGTGCTGGTGGTCGCGGAGATGCTTGGCGCCAAATATGGCCTCGGCTGGTACATCCAGTTCCAGACCGCCTATTCCGGATATGCCAATGTCTATGCGACGCTGCTGATCATGGCGCTGATCTGCGCCGGCATCGTCAAGCTGCTCTTCGTGGCGCGGGACCGTCTCCTCACCTGGCAGAAGGGCTTCATCTGATGGTCGCCACCGCCCGCAATATCGGTGTCGACATCAAGGATGTCAGCCATCACTTCGATCTCTCAGGCAGCCAGCTCCCGGTGCTCGACGGCATCGACCTCAAGGTCGAGCCTGGCGAGTTCGTCGCCCTGCTCGGTCCCTCGGGCTGCGGCAAGTCCACCCTGCTGCGCCTGATCGCCGGCCTCGAGGCGCCTGCCGTCGGTAGGATCCTGGCCAATGGCGAGGCGATCACCAGGCCCGACCCGTCGCGCATCCTGGTCTTCCAGGACCCGACGCTGTTTCCCTGGCTGACCGTCTGGAAAAATGTCGCCTCGAGCCTGGAGGCGCGTGGTGTCCTAGCGCGCCAGCGGCACCGTGTCGGCCAGGCCCTCTCGCTGGTCGATCTCGATGCCTTCGCCGACGCCTATCCGCACCAGCTCTCGGGCGGCATGGCGCAACGCGCCTCGCTGGCGCGGGCGCTGGTGAACGATCCCGCCCTGCTCCTGCTCGACGAGCCGCTCGGCAAGCTCGATTCGCTGACGAGGCTGACCCTGCAGGACGAGTTGGTTTCACTCTGGCGGCGCACGGGCTTCACGGCCCTGCTGGTCACCCACGATGTCGAGGAGGCCCTCTTGCTGGCCTCGCGCATCGTCGTCTTTTCGGACCGCCCTGCCCGCATCAAGGCGGAATTCACGGTCGACAAATCCTATCCCCGCCATCGCGATGACAGGGATCTCATTCATCTGCGCCGCGAGATCCTCACCGCGCTCGGCCTGACGATTTCTTGATATGCAAACGCTCCCAATCGCCACCCGTTTCCTCATCGCATCGGGCGCGATCATAGTCCTTTTCTCGGTGGGCTGGTGGTGGCTCACCTACCGTGATGTCGTCGGCTATAATTACATGTCCCTGCCAGACGCGGGAGTTTGTCTTGTCAGCAACTCCGACATTTGCCAGCTTGCACGCTCGCTGTGCCGCAGCGCCCATCCCTTGGCGATCGTTACCTATTGGTCGGCGAGTATCTGGATTGGCGTCGCGGCTTTGTGCGGAAGCCTGGTGACGGGCACGACTCGGAACGCGTGATTTGGAACAGACGATATGCAAGTTGCAGCTAAATCAATGAGATAAATGCGCTTCCTGATCTTCAGAATCTGATTCAACTGCTGCCTGGTTGACGTTTCGGCTCTAGGTCGCGGCGTTGCCTCAATAATGACAGGAGTACCCATATGGCACTTTCCCGCAAACCCCGAACCCTGGCGTCCAAGGTCGCTTCCCTCGGAGCAGCCCTGGCCATGCTGGCGACGGCAGGCGCCGCGCAGGCCGCCGACGTCACCGTCGCCTCCAAGATCGACACCGAAGGCAACCTGCTCGGCAACATCATCGTGCAGGTGTTGGAATCGCACGGTCTCAGCGTGAACAATCGGGTCGGCCTCGGCACCACGCCGATCGTGCGCAAGGCTCTGGTGGCCGGTGATATCGACCTCTATCCCGAATATACCGGCAACGCCGCCTTCTTCTTCAACAAGGCCGACGACAGCCTCTGGAAGGATGCCGCCAAGGGGTATGCCGAAGCCAAGAAGCTCGACTATGACGCCAACAAGCTGGTCTGGCTCGAGCCGGCGCCCGCCAACAACACCTGGGCCATCGGCATCCGGAAGGATGTGGCCGAGCCGAACAAGCTGAAGTCGCTCGATGATTTCGGCAAGTTCGTCACCGGAGGCGGCAAGGTGAAGCTGATCGCTTCGGCGGAGTTCGTGAACAGCGCCGGCGCCCTGCCCGCCTTCCAGACCACCTACAACTTCAAGCTCTCCCCCGACCAGCTCGTGGTGCTCTCGGGCGGCGACACCGCTGCCACCATCAAGGCCGCCGCCGAACAGACCGACGGCGTCAATACGGCCATGGTCTATGGCACCGACGGCGGCATCGAGGCCGGTGGTCTCGTGGTGCTCGACGACGACAAATCGGTACAGCCCGTCTATGCGCCGGCGCCGGTGATCCGTGAAGCCGTTCTCAAGGCCCATCCGGAGATTGCCGACTGGCTGAAGCCGGTCTTCGGCAGCCTGGACCTCACGACATTGCAGGCCCTCAATGGCCGCATCCAGGTCGATGGCGAGGCTGCCAAGGATGTCGCCGCCGACTATCTGAAGAAGAAGGGCTTTGTGAAGTGATGCTGAACGCCGGGAAGGCAAGGCTGGACACAGGTGCCTTCCCGGCGTCCTCTGCGACAATGAAGGCTTTCTTCGTCTGGGGTATCGACAGGCTCGGCGTGGCGATGGCGGTCATCACCCTGGCCGGTCTGTGGCTGCCCTTCGCCAATTTCCGGCCAAGCCGCATCGGCCAGCCGCGCGGCGTTCCCTTCCTCGACGCTCTGCCGGCCGGCGTCGGCTGGGCCGCGCTCGCCCTCTTTGTTGTCGCCCTGGCCTTGATCGTGGGGCGGACGGCACCGCGCCTGCGTCTGGCAACCGCGGTCGTCGCCCTTGTCCTGCTCGGCCTGCTCGTGGGCCTCACACCGGATACGCTGATACCTGCCGGCAATGCCCGCCCGCGTGTAGGCCCGGCCGCCGGCTTCTGGCTGCTCACCTTCTCCTTCGCCATCATTCTCACCGACGCGCTGGTGAAGCTCTCGCTGAAACCGGCACAGAGAGTCATCGCCCTCCTCATCGCCTTGGCGGTCTTTGCGGCCTTCCTGCTCTCGGGGCATTGGAGCGGGCTGTCGATCATGAAGGAATATGCCACCAATGGCTCCGACTTCCCGGCCAATGCCATTCGTCATGTCGTGCTAGCGCTGGCGTCCCTTGCCGGCGCCCTGATCGTCGGCCTGCCACTCGGCATCCTCTGCCAGCGTTCGCCTGGGCTGCGCGGCGTCATCCTGCCGGCCCTGAACATGATCCAGACCATCCCGTCACTGGCTCTGTTCGGCCTGATGATCGCGCCGCTCACCTTCCTGTCGAGGGCCTATCCCTTTCTCGGAGAGCTCGGCATTCACGGCACTGGTCCCTCGCCGGCACTGATCGCGCTGTTCCTCTACGCCATGCTGCCAGTCGTCTCGAATACGGCGATCGGCCTCAATTCGGTTCCAGCCACTGTCGTGGATGCGGCGCGTGGCATGGGCATGACGGCCCGGCAGCGCCTGTTTCAGGTCGAGCTGCCGCTCGCTTTCCCGGTCATTCTCACCGGTGTGCGCATCGTGCTGGTGCAGAATATCGGCCTTGCCACCATCGCGGCCTGGATCGGCGGCGGCGGCTTCGGCGTCTATGTCCAGAACGGCATGGGGGCCACCGCGATCGACCTGGTGCTGCTCGGCGCCATTCCCACCATCGCGCTCGCCTTCTCGGCAGCCATAATTCTCGACGCCATCGTCGACACCCTCAAAGGACGGCATGCATGATCGAAGTCAAGGAGGTCAGCCGTCGCTTCGGTTCGCAGCTTGCGGTCGACAATGTCTCCCTCACCATCGAGCATGGCACCATCACCGTGCTGGTCGGCACATCGGGGAGCGGCAAGTCCACGCTGCTGCGTATCATCAACCGGCTGATCGATCCGACATCCGGCACGGTGCTGATCGACGGGCGCGATACCGCCGCCATCTCGGGCGAGGAACTGCGCCGCGGCATCGGCTATGCCATTCAGGGCCACGGCCTGTTTCCGCATTGGACGGTGGCGCGCAACATCGCCACCGTGCCGCAACTGCTCGGCTGGCATAAGGCGCGCATCGCCAAGCGGGTCGACGAACTCCTCAAGCTCTTCGACCTCGATCCCGGCCTGTATGCCGAGAAACTGCCGCACCAGCTCTCCGGCGGCCAGCAGCAGCGCGTCGGCGTTGCCCGAGCTCTGGCGGCCGAGCCCGCCGTACTGCTGATGGACGAGCCCTTCGGGGCGCTCGATCCGATCATCCGCGCCAAGGCGCAGGAGGACCTGCTTGCCTTGCAGCGCCGCCTCGGCATCACGGTGATTCTCGTCACCCACGACATGGAAGAGGCGCTGCTGCTCGGCAACCGCATCGCGGTGATGGATGGCGGCAAGTTGTTGCAGTATGCGACGCCCGCCGAGATCCTCACTCATCCCGCGCCCGGCTTCGTGGAACGGCTGATCGGTGGTCCCGACCGCTCGCTGCGCCTGCTGTCGCTGATCAAGGTGGCGAGGGCCATGCAGCCCGGCGAAGCCGAGGGCAAGCCCGTCGCTGAAGATGCCAGCCTTCGGGATGCCCTCTCCGAATTGCTCTGGTCCGGCAGGCAGGCCTTGCCCGTGACCGGTGCGGACGGCCAGTCCCGCGGCCAGATCACCCTGCCTGCCATTCTCGGCCTCGCCGGCAAGGATACCCAGGCGGAGGCACCGGCATGAAATGGCTCGGATATACGGCCAGGGCGGCGGCCATCCTTCTCCTCGTCCTTCTTCTCGTGGAGACGGACCTCTTCGCTCCGATCCTGGCCCCCCTCAACGACAATGGCGCGCCGGCGATCTACCATCAGGGCAGCCTGCTGTTCCTGGCGCTCAACCATCTCGGTCTCGTCGCCCTTTCGACCCTTGTCGGCGGGGGCCTGGCGCTGATCGCCGGCATCTTCGTCACCCGTCCGGCTGGCGCGGAGTTCCTGCCGCTGTCGCGCGCCATCGTGAATATCGGCCAGACCTTCCCTCCGATCGCTGTGCTCGCCATCGCTGTTCCCTCGCTCGGTTTCGGCGCCGAGCCGACACTGCTGGCCCTTACGCTCTATGGCTTGCTGCCGATCTTCGAGAATACCATGGCGGGGCTGAAAAGCGTGCCGCCGACTGCCCTCGACGCTGCGCGCGGCATGGGCATGACAGGTTCGCAGCGCCTGTTCCAGGTGGAACTGCCGCTGGCTCTGCCGGTGATCCTGACCGGCATCCGGCTCTCCTTCGTCATAAATCTCGGCACCGCGACCATCGGTTCGACGGTGGGCGCCAAGAGCCTGGGCGAGGTGATCATGGCCGGTATCACCACCACCAACACCGCCTATATATTGCAGGGCGGCATCATCGTCGCCCTGCTCGCCGTGCTGATCTACGATGGTCTCGGCAGTCTTGAGCGCGCTCTGGCGAGGCGGACCGGAATGGCCGCGCGTTAGTTTCGAAATGGAGGTTTCGACCATGAATACCTCGATTGGACGTAAGATCGCGCGCTGCCAGCGGGCCCCTGGGCAAGTTGCCGACCTGATCTGGGACCGGCTGGTCGACGAGGCCCATGAGGCCATCGAGGCCGAACCGCAATTTGCCACGCTCTTCTATGCCGCCGTGCTCGACCACGCTTCCTTGGAGGAAGCGCTGATCCATCGCTTGGCCCATCGCGTCGGGCATCCGGACATGCCAGCCTCCGCGCTGCAGCACGCCTTCCGCGAGGCGCTGGCTACCGATGCCGGCATCGGTCCCGCCATTCGCGCCGATATCCAGGCAGTGCTGGAACGCGACCCAGCCTGCACGCGCTATCTGGAGCCGCTGCTTTACTTCAAGGGCTTCCACGCCCTCGGGCTGCATCGCTTGTCGCATTGGCTGTGGAGCGAAGGACGGCGTGATTTTGCGCTGTATCTCCAGGGACGCGTATCCGAAATATTGCAGGTCGACATGCATCCGGCCGTCCGCATCGGGCGCGGCCTGTTTTTCGATCACGCCACCGGCATCGTGGTGGGCGAGACGGCGGTGATCGAGGACAATGTCTCGATCCTGCAATCGGTCACTCTGGGTGGCAGCGGCACGGACGCCATCGAGCGTCATCCCAAGGTGCGCAAGGGCGTGCTGATCAGTTCGGGCGCCAAGCTGATCGGCAATATCGAGATCGGCGAAGGTGCCTGGGTTGGCGCAGGTTCGGTGGTGATCAATTCCGTGCCGTCGCATCGCACCGTTGCCGGCGTTCCCGCCCGCATCGTCGGCTTCGCCGGCAGCGCCGAGCCGGGCCGGACCATGAACCAGATCTTCTTCGATGTCGGACTTTGAAGGGGACCACAAATCTTTCAGGTTAGTTCACAAAAATTGTAGACAATGTAATTTGGAATATTCTACAACCGAACTGTGCTGATTGGATATAATTCCCAGATTTTACGTGGCATAGCGGAACGGAAGGTTCTTGCTTTCCAGGCTTTGTCGCTTGATCATGTCAAACGGGGCTGAATATCCTTCCGTATAAGAGACGCGCTGGGACGTTGGCGCTGGAGCCGCCCCAAAGAGGAAGAGAAAGGAATTTCATGCTCAGGTCGTGGAAACAAACCGCCGGCATCGCGATTGCTGCGCTGGCCGCCGGTTTCATCGCCGCCGCGCCGGCCCAGGCCGGCCCCACGCTCGACAAGATCAAGGAGCGGGGTGTCATCAAGGTCGGTGTCGGCAGCCAGGCCGGGTTCTTCGCGCCCGACAGCAACGGAAAGTGGCAGGGCTTCTTTGTTGATTTCGGCCGCGCCCTCGCCGTGACCGTGTTCAACGATCCCGACAAGGTCGAATTCACCAATTCCTCGCCCCAGCAGCGTCTCCCGGCCCTCCAGTCCGGCCAGTTCGACATACTGCTCTCGGGCGTCACGGAGACTATCACCCGGGCCTTCAAGCTCAACTTCCATTTCGGCCCGGTGGTCTTCTATGACGGCCAGGGCATTCTGGTGAAGAAGTCGCTCGGCGTGAGCAAGGCGGCCGATCTCGACGGCGCCACCATCGGCGTGCAGAGCGGCACCACCGGCGAGCAGAACATCGCCGACTTCTTCAAGAAGGCCGGCAAGACCTACAAGTCCGTGGTTATCGAGGACACCAACACCTTCACGCAGGCGCTGCTTTCAGGCCGCGTCGACGCGCTCACGCAGGATTCGTCCGATCTCGGCCTGCGCCGCGCTGCCCTGCCGAACCCCGACGACTATGTGCTCCTGCCCGAGCGCCTCTCGAAGGAGCCCCTCGCCCCGGCCGTGCTAGGTGGCGATGACCGTTGGCTCGAGATCGTCAACTGGACTGTTTTCGCCACCATCCAGGCCGAGGAATGGGGCATCACCAGCCAGAACGTCGACACCTTCCTCACAAGCGACGATCCAGCCATCAAGCGCTTCCTTGGTGTCGACACCTCGTTGGGCGAAGCGATCGGCCTCGATCCCAAGTTCGCCTACAACATCATCAAGAAGGTAGGCAATTACGGCGAGATCTTCGAGCGTAATCTCGGCAAGAGCACCAAGATCGGCTTCGATCGCGGCCTGAACAATCTCTGGACCAAGGGCGGCCTGATCTACTCGCCCCCGTTCCGTTGAGGCTTTTTTGGGAGGCGGCCTCGCGCTGCCTCTCCTTTCTTGTTTGCAGACAGGCAATATGGCTGACATCGCAGGTATCGGCGCCCCCGCCCGGCCGGGCTTTGCCGGCAAGATGCGCATCTGGTGGGGAGACAGGCCCTATAGCCAGGCCGTCCTGATCGCGGTGCTGTTCCTCATCGCGGCCTATTTCGGCAGCAACATCCTGCACAGCATGGCCGCGCGTGGCATGGAGCCGAACTTCGACTATCTGTGGCAGCGCACCGGCTTCGATATCGACGAAACGCTGATTCCCTTCACCTCCGACGACACATTCGGGCGGGCGATCCTGGTCGGCCTCCTCAACACCGTGAAGCTTGCCTTCTTCGGCTGCATCTTCGCAACCATCCTCGGAGTGACGCTCGGCGTCATCCGGCTCTCCGGCAATCTCCTGCTGTCGCGGCTCGTTCAGTCCTATGTCGAGTTGATCCGCAACACGCCTCTGACCCTGCAGCTCTTCTTCTGGATTGCATTGACGCAGGCCCTGCCCCAGCCGCGCCAGGCGTTGCAGCCCTTGCCAGCGACTTTCCTGTCCATCCGCGGCATCTTCCTGCCCTGGTTCAACGTCGAGACCGGAAGCCTCTGGCCGCTCCTCATTGCGCTGGTGCTGCTCGCCTTCGCCGCGCGCTTCGTGCTGGCCCGGCGCCAGCGCCCGCTGTCTCCCGGCGCCTTTATCGCGCTGCTCGCAGCCTTCCCCATCGTTGCCATCGTCTGGATTCTCCTTGCCGGCATCTCCTTCACACCCGATCTGCCGGCTCTGCAGGGCTTCAACATCCGCGGTGGCCTGAGCATGTCGCGTGAATTCGCTGCCATGCTGCTCGGCCTGACGCTTTATTACGCCGCCTCCATCTCTGAGAGCGTGCGCAGCGGCATCGAGTCGGTCGGCATCGGCCAGTGGGAGGCCGGTCGGGCCATCGGCCTGTCACGCGGACGCATCATGCGCCTGGTCGTCTTCCCGCAGTCGATGCGGGTGATCACGCCGCTGATGACCTCGAGTTTTCTCGACCTCACCAAGGATACCAGTCTCGGCCCGCTGATCGGCTTCTTCGAGGTGACGCAAGTCATCAAGGTCAGCGCCAACAAGGACGGCAATGCCGTGGCGACGATCATCGTGCTCGTTATCGTCTTCCTCGCTGTCAGCCTGCCGGTGTCCTATTTGATCAATCTCTATAATCGGCGTCTCGCCAAGCGCGGGATCATCGCGAAATGAGCGACCTTGCGATCCCACGCGCCCGTCCGTCGGGCTGGAACGACCGCTGGCGGGTCTGGCGTGCGGGATTGTTCTCCTCGCCTCTCAACACCATCGTCACCCTCATCGTGGTGGCGATCGGGGTCTGGGTGCTGCATGGCTTGGTGCGCTGGGCCTTGGTTGACGCGACCTGGACCGGCACGGCGGATGATTGCGCCAAAGGCAGCGGCGCCTGCTGGGCTTTCGTGCGCGCGAACTCGAAGCTGATGGTGTTCGGCACCTATCCGAGCCAACTGCTGTGGCGCCCGATCCTCAGCCTCATCCTGATGTTCGGCCTGATGATCGCCTCCATGGTGCCACGCCTGTGGAGCAAATGGCTGGTTCTCGCCTGGATCGCCACGCCTCTCGCCGTCATCCTGCTGCTGGGCGGCTTCTTCACGGACAGGCCTGTCTCCACCAATGATTGGGGCGGCCTTCCGCTCACTTTGCTGATCTGGACCATCGCCTATGCGGCCGCCTTTGCCATCGCCATTCCGCTGGCGCTGGCGCGTCGCTCCAACATGGGCGGCATCCGCCTCGTCAGCACCGGCTTCATCGAGATCATCCGCGGCCTGCCGATGGTGGTGATCCTGCTGGTCTCCAGCCAGATCGTGCCGATGATGTTGCCAGCCTTCGACGTGAACCTGTTCTTCAGCGTCGAGGTGGCGCTCACCATCTTCATCGCCTGCTATCTCGCCGAGGTGATCCGCGCCGGCATCCAGTCCCTGTCGGCGGGCCAGACCGAGGCAGCGCGGGCGCTCGGCCTCTCCTACTGGCAGACGACGGGCCTCGTGGTGCTGCCGCAGGCGCTGCGCGCCATCATCCCGCCACTGGTCAATCTCGGCATCGGCGTGTTCCTGTCGACGCCGCTGATCGCCTTCATCGGCATGATCGACTTCCTCAGCGCCGTGAAGATCGCCGCCAGCAACGAACAGGTCTGGCCGGGCCGCTACACCGAAGCCTATGTCTTCGCGGCCATCGTCTATTTCGCCATCTGCTTCGCCGCCTCGCGCTACAGCCTCTGGCTCGAACGGCGGCTGAAGGCCTCGGAGAGGCAGCAGACGGAAAAGAAGAAGTAGACCGGGAGAGCATTCCTGGGAGCGCGGACCTCCTCGTCCATAGGCGCTAAGATAGGCGCGACGCCCACCCTCCCCTTGATGGGGAGGGTCGACGCGAAGCGTCGGGGTGGGGTGACTTCTTGCAAAAGATGATCAAAAAAGACCGCTATGCTTGTGAGTGTAGTGGTTCTCACCCCACCCCGGCCTTTCAGGCCGACCCTCCCCATCAAGGGGAGGGTGAAGCGTTGCGACAATTCCGTCTTATCCTAGCGCATATGGACCTCCTCGTCCGCTCTTGAAACGATAGGTCTGCGCGAGAAGGCGCGGGCGGTTGCGGCCCATCGGGAGGTCCCACTCTTCCGGCGATCGAACCGTTTCAAGAGCGGACGAGACGTCCGCGCTCCCAGGCTACCTCTCTTGACAAACCAATACGTCCGTCCATATTGGTGGCATGGCTCGAGCATCCAATCGCGAAAAGATTCTCTCCGAAGGCTTGCGTGTCGTGCACGCACATGGCTTCGCCGGCGCCAGTGTGCGCGACATCGTTCAGGCGGCCGGTGTGCCGCAGGGCTCCTTCACCAACCATTTCGCCTCGAAGGAGGCTTTCGGCCTGGAGGTCATAGATCTCTATTTCGCCAATAGCTGCGAGAGCATGCGCCAGACGCTGCTCAATGACGATCTGCCGCCACTGCAGCGGCTGGGCGACTATATCGACGCCAGCAAGAACCGCCTGCTGCGCAACAACATGCGCACGGGCTGCCTGTTCGGCAATTTCACGGCCGAGGCCTCCGGTGACAATGAGGCAATTCGAGCCAAGCTGCTGGATATCTTCGCCGAGACGCAGCGCTCCTATGCCTATTGTCTGCGCGCCGCCGTGAAAGCCGGCGAGCTCAGAGAAGATTTCGATTGCGAGGATACCGCCGCCTTCATCATTGCTTCGATGCAGGGTGCCAATCTGATGGCCAAGGCGCAGCGTGACCCCGCGCCGGTCGAGCGTTTCAAGAGATTCCTGTTCACCACCATCCTGCGTTGAACTGTCCTCTTTCAACAGGACGACACAGACCTTTGCCATAAGGCAATATGGACGACCGTATTGTCTTCGTGATTTTCAGAACGAATGAGGTTTTCCCCATGCCCGATACGGCTGCTACCCTTGCTCCTGCTCCACAGCGGGAGGCCGTCGGCCTCGACCCGAACCGATGGTCGGCCCTGGCGATCCTGCTCACTGGGGCCTTTCTCGCTCCCCTCGATTTCTTCATCGTCAATGTCGCCATGCCTTCCATCACCAAGGGGCTCGGCAGCACCGCCGCCGATGTCCAACTGGTGATCTCCGGCTATGCCGTCGTCTACGCGGTCTTCCTGATCACGGGCGGACGCCTCGGCGATATCTTCGGCCGCAAGTCGATCTTCATGATCGGCCTCGCCGGCTTTGCCTTTGCCTCGGCGCTGTGCGGCCTTGCCTGGTCGCCGCAGGTGCTGATCGGCGCACGCATGCTGCAGGCGCTTGCCGCCGCCGCCATGGCGCCGCAGGCCCTCGCTTCCGTCCACGCCCTCTTTCCCTCCCAGGAGCGGGGTCGCGCGCTCAGCATCTATGGCGTGGTGCTCGGCCTCTCCTCCATCGTCGGGCAGTTGCTCGGCGGTGCCCTGGTGGGCGCCGATGTCGAGGGTTTCGGCTGGCGCCTGATCTTCCTGATCAACCTGCCCATCTCCCTCGTCGCCTTCGTCGCAGCCATCCCCCTGCTGCGCGAGACTCGCAGCCATCACCGCCCCCGCCTCGACCTCGGCGGCGTGGTGCTTTCGAGCCTCACCCTCTCCAGCCTGGTGCTGCCGCTGGTCGAGGGCCGCGAGCGCGGCTGGCCGGTCTGGTCGATCGTCATGCTGGCGATGACTCCCGTCTTTGCCGAGCTTTTCCGCCGTTACGAGATCCGTCTCGCCAGGGCGGGCGGCGACCCCCTGATCGACATGGAGGTCTTCCGCCTGCCGGGTCTCCTGCGCGGCATCGTCGCCATCCTGACGCTCTATGCCATGGCGACCTTCTTTCTGGTCTATTCGATCTATCTGCAGTCGGCGCTCGGCTACAGCGCCCTGCAGGCAGGCCTTGCCATCCTGCCCTTCTCGGCGGGCTTCCTGACCGGCTCGACCTTCAGCCCGGCCATCGGGCGTTGGGCGGGCGGCAGCGCGCCGTCCCTCGGCTACGGTCTCTCAGCCTTCGGCACTATCGCCACCTCGGCCGTCATCCTGGCCTTCCCTGCGGGAGCGATGCCGCCTCTCGCGCTGATGGCGCCGGCGCTGGCCCTTATCGGCCTCGGCATGGGCATGACCATGCCAACCATGATGCGCGCCATCGTCGAGCGCGTCGGGCCGCGCCATGCGGGCCTGGTCGGCGGCATGGTGAATTCCACCCTGCAGGTCAGTGCCGCCATCAGCGTCGCCGTGCTGGGCGGACTTTTCTATACGATCCTTGGTAGCCGCACGGATGCTGCCGGTATCGGCTATGCCTTCGCCTTGACCCTGCTTGCCATCGCCGCCTGCCATATCGCCGGCGCCTGCCTTGCCGCCGGCCTCGGCCAGCGCCAGGCCAGCAAGACCTGCTCAAAAGACGTCGCTATAGTTGCAGAATAGGAAAAGCAATCATGAACAAGCCCGTGAAAATCCCAGGCCCGGACCACCCGATCACCATTACGCCGAGCCCCTCGCGCATCGTCGTCAGCGTGGCCGGCAAGGTGGTGGCCGATTCCACCCATGCGCTCAGCCTCAAGGAGGCGAGCTATCCGGCCGTGTTCTACATCCCTCGCAGCGATGTCGACATGTCGCTGCTGTCACGCACCGACCATGCAAGCTACTGCCCCTACAAGGGTGATGCCTCCTATTACAGCATCCCCGTTGGCGGCGAACGCTCGGTCAACGCGATCTGGACCTATGAGAAACCGTACACGCCGGTTGTCGAGATCAAGGAACATGTCGCCTTCTATCCGGAGCGGGTCGATTCCATCGAGATCGGCTAAGCTGCCTTCCCTGAACTCTGCCGTCCCAAAGGTTCCCATGAGCGCTCTGTTCACGCCCTTCGAGCTGCGAAGCCTTACCCTGCCCAACCGGATCGTAATCTCGCCGATGTGCCAATATTCGGCCGAGAACGGCAAGGCCAGCAGTTGGCACATGATCCATCTCGGCCATCTCGCGCTCTCGGGCGCGAGCATGCTTTGCATCGAAGCAACGGCGGTGGAAGCCGATGGCCGCATCACGCCCGGCTGCCTCGGCCTGTGGAACGACGAGACCGAGGCGGCGCTGGTGCCGGTGCTGGCGGCCATCCGCACGCATTCCAGGATCGCCGTCACGATGCAGCTCGCCCATGCCGGACGCAAGGCATCGAGCTACCTGCCGTGGGAGGGCGGACAACAGATCCCGATCGCGCAGGGCGGCTGGCTGACCCATGCCCCGTCCGCGCTGCCCCACAAGGAAGGCGAGGCGGCACCGATCGCGCTCGACGAAGCCGGCCTTGCCCGCATCCGCACCGCCTTCGTCGAAGCGGCCCGGCGAGCGGACCGCCTCGGCATCGACGGGCTCGAGCTTCATGCCGCCCATGGCTATCTCATGCATGAGTTCCTCTCGCCGATCGCAAATCAGCGCAACGATGCCTATGGCGGCTCGCTGGAGAACCGCATGCGCTTCCCACTCGAAGTATTCGACGCGGTGCGCGCCGCCTTCCCGGCCGACAAGCCCGTGGGCGTACGGATCTCGGCTTCCGATTGGGTCGAGGGCAGCGGCTGGGGCATCGAACAGGCCCTTGTCTTCGCGGGCGAGCTCGGGAAGCGCGGCGTCGACTGGATTGACGTCTCCTCAGGCGGCGTCTCGCCCCTGCAGAAGATCGCCCTTGGCCCCGGCTACCAGGTGCCCTTCGCCGAAGCGGTCAAGCAGGCCACCGGCGTCAACACGATTTCCGTGGGCCTGATCACCGAAGTGCAGCAGGCGGAAGAGATCGTGGCCAGCGGCAAAGCGGATCTCGTCGCCATGGCCCGAGGCATGCTCTACGACCCGCGCTGGCCCTGGCATGCCGCTGCCAAGCTCGGCGCCAGCGTCGACGCTCCGCCGCAATACTGGCGTGCGCCTCCGCATGAGCAGAAGACGCTCTTCAGAGAAACGCGGTTCGGCACGAGGTAACCCTGGAGCGCTACGCCTTCCCGTGCCAGGGTACGAGTATCCTCTCCGCCAGCCTGACGATCCACTCGAAGACGATCGCCACCAGCGCGATCACGAAGATGCCGAGCACGACGATATCGGTCTGCAGGAAGTCCGAGGCCGTCTTGATCATGATGCCGAGGCCGCGCGAGGCTGCCACCAGCTCTGCCGCGATCAACGTCGACCAGCCGACACCGAGGCCGATGCGCACCCCTGTGAGGATCGAGGGCAATGCGTTCGGCAGGATGACATGGCGGAGCACCTGCCATCGGCTGGCGCCGAGCGCCCGTGCTGCGTCGAGCCGGTCCGGCGGCACGGTGGCGACGCCGGCGGCGGTGGTGATCGCCACCGGTGCGAAGATGGCGATCAGGATGATCAGTATCTTGGTGGTCTCGCCGATGCCGCACCAGATCACCACCAGCGGTAGATAGGCGAGCGGCGGCACCGGGCGCAGGAACTCGATGATGGGATCGAGGAGGCCCCGGGCGATCGGGCTGAGGCCTATGGCAATGCCCGCGGGCACGGCGGTGACGAAAGCGATCAGCAGGGCGCCAAGGATGCGCCAGAGGCTGGCATCGAAATGCTGCAGCAGGGTGGCATCGGCATAGCCGTCCGTGGTGACGATGTAGAGCTGGTCCAGCACGGCGCGGGGCGATGGCAGGTAGAACGCCGGCAGCCACTCGAAATAAGAGGCTGCCGACCACAGCACCAGCAGCGCCAGCACGGTTACCACGCGCACAGGTCCCGCTCCGAGCGCGGCGGCCCTCGCCCTCCCTGCCTGCGAGTTCTTGGCAGCAAGATCGTCGAGGTTGGTGGAATTGACGAACTCGCTCATGCATCGGCCTCCTTGAGGACGGCGGCCAGCACCTGCTCTCGAAGGGCGATGAAGGCTGGGTCCGACTTGATGACGCGGCTGTCCTCGCCGGCGAGAACGCGACGCGAGAAATCGGCGCGGAATTCGCGTGTGATACGGCCCGGCCGAGGCGACAGCACCACGATGCGCGTGGCGAGAAAGATCGCCTCTTCGACGCTGTGGGTGATCAGGAATACACTGCGCCTGGTCTTGTCCCACAGGCGGATCAGCAATTCCTGCATCTTCTCGCGGGTGAGCGCGTCGAGGGCGCCCAGCGGCTCGTCCATCAGCAGGATGGAAGGCTCGTTGGCAAGCGCCCGGGCCATGCCGACGCGCTGGCGCATGCCCCCCGAGAGTTCCCAGATGCGATGATCGGCAAAATCGGCAAGGCCGACGAGGTCGATGATACGCCCGCAGCGATCCCTGCGCTCCGCAGCGCCGACGCCCGCCATCTTCGGCCCGAACTCGATATTGCCGCGCACCGACAGCCAGGGGAACAGGGCGTCGTCCTGGAAGACCACGCCGCGATCCCCGCCCGGGCCTTCCACCGGCTTGCCGCCCAGGGTGATTGCGCCGGAACTCGGTGCCTGGAAGCCGGCGAACAGCTTCAACAGGGTGGTCTTGCCGCAGCCCGACGCCCCCACCGCGACGACGAATTCACCGGATTCGATGGTGAGGGAGACATTGCTGAGGGCGTGGACCGAACGACCGCCCCGCGCGGCGTAGAGCACATCGACATCGCGTGCGGAGAGTGTGGACAAGGGGATAATTCCTGGTGTGCCGGTCTTCTCAGCGACATCGGCTTTCGGTCGATGTGGAGGCACCGTCATCTCTCGTCAAACCGTGCCGCTGCCGCCACATCGACCCAGAGTCGATGTGGCTGAGAAGACCGGCGTACCCAAAAAGGCCTCGCCCCGGGAAGAGGGCTTTCCCGGGGCGAGGCGGCCCTGCGAAATCCTATTGGGAGGAGAGCTTCGTCAGGGCTTGTGCGGCATAGGTCTTGTTTACATAGGCCGAGTAGTCCGGCAGCACGGCCGGAATCTTCTTCTGCTCGGCGAGGAAGGCGGCCGTATCGGCGATGGCCTTGATCGAGGCGCCGCCCAGCAGGTCGGGGGAGGACTGCTCGGCCAGCGAAGGCCAGATGTTCGACTTCAACAGGCCGGGCACATCCTCGGGCTTTGAACCGGTGAGGCGGGCGATGGCCTTGGCCTGATCCGAGGTCGCGGTCCAGGCATCAGGATTGTCGCGATAGGCCTTGTAGGACTGGCCGGTGACCTTGACGAAGGCTGTCACCACATCGGGATGGCCCTTGGCAAAATCGGTGCTGGCGATCCAGGCGTCGAAGGTCGGCGCGCCCCATTTGGCGACATCGGCCGAAGAGACCAGCACCTTGCCCTTCTCCTTCAGCTTGCCGAGAGCGGGATCCCAGACGTAACCGCCATCGATATCGCCGCGCTCGAAGGCCGCCGCCAGTTCCGGCGGACGCAGGTTCAGGACCTGGACGGATTTCGGATCGATGTCCCAATGCTTGAGCGCCGCCAGCAAGCTGTAGTGCGAGGTGGAGACGAAGGGCGTGCCGATCTTCTTGCCGACGAGATCCTTGGGATCCTTGATGCCATCGCGCACCACCAACTCCTCGGAATCCCCAAGGAGAGCGGCGACGAAGATGGTCTCGATCGGCAGCTTGCGGCTGGCGGCGGCGGCCAGCGGGCTCGAGCCGACATAGCCAATCTGCACGTCGCCCGAGGCGATGGCGGTGATCACATCGGCACCGGAATCGAATTTTCGCCACTCGATCGTCCAGCCGGTGGCCTTTTCATAGTCCCCGGCAGCCTGGGCGACCTTGGCGGGGTCGACACCGGTCTGAAAGCCGATGGTGACCTTGTTGTCGGCAGAGAAGGCAGGCGAAGCGAGGGCCGTACCAAGCGCGAGGCTGGCGGCGATGAAGAGACGGCGATTGATGGCAGACATGACAGATCCTTGGAGGCAACAGTCAGCCCCGCCGCAGCGCTCCAGGCGCGGTCAAAAAGCCGACGGAGAGGGAATATCGGGAGGGAACGGCCGCTGGCACGCGGCCGGAAAGCCAGGCTCAACGGCAACAGGTCGTCATGGCTGTTCCCCTCTCCTCAGGACGGGTGCAGGCCTCCGAACAGACCAATTGCCACCCAACGGACGACAGCTTGCGTCGGCAGAAAGTGAGTGTCAATTAATTTCTATAGATTTAGTAGAAAATAAACGAAACGGGAAAGGCGGCCACATGGATCGCCTTGATGGTCGTTCGCTCAAGGGTCCAGCCTCCTGGGATCGCAGGCATCCCTGCCTGCTCTCCCTCTCAAGAGGGCGGAGCGTTTCCAAGAGCAGGCTGTCGCCCCAACCATCAAGATGGTTGGGGCGACAGCCTGCAATCCCAGGAAACGCCTTACCCGACGATCTCGTTGCCGGAGAAGAACTGGCCGATCTCGATCTTGGCATTGTCGAGCGAGTCCGAACCGTGCACGGAGTTTTCGCCGACCGAAAGGGCGTAAAGCTTGCGCACCGTGCCTTCTGCGGCATTGGCCGGGTTGGTGGCGCCCATCACTTCCCGATGCTTGGCGACGGCGTTCTCGCCTTCCAGCACCTGCACCACGACCGGGGCGGAGATCATGAACTCGACGAGTTCACCGAAGAAGGGGCGCTCCCTGTGCACGCCGTAGAAAGTCTCGGCCTGCTCGCGGGTCATGCGGACGCGCTTCTGGGCGACAATGCGCAGGCCGGCCTTCTCGAACACGGCATTGATGGCGCCGGTAAGGTTGCGGTTGGTCGCGTCGGGCTTGATGATCGAAAAGGTACGCTCGATTGCCATGGTCGTCCTGGTTGCTTTCGGGTTGAGGTGAGCGGCTTATAGCCAGCCCCCTGCCCGGCTTCAACCCCGGCAAAGCTGGCAAGACGGCAAAAGATGGCCGTGTGCCCCGCCCCCGACGAGAAGCAGCGACCGGATTGCCGATCGCCGCTCATTTGAAACAGGAGGCCCGCCCATCGCGGTTCCTGCTGGCTCAGGCCTCCTCCGGCTCCAGCAGCACCTTCCAGATCAGGCCACCGACCACGGCGCCCACCAGCGGGGCGACCCAGAACAGCCAGAGCTGGCCGACGGCGCCGGTCTGCGCGAAGAAGGCCACCGCCGTCGAGCGGGCCGGATTGACCGAGGTGTTGGTGACGGGAATCGAGATCAGGTGGATCAGGGTGAGGCCAAGGCCGATAGCGATGGGCGCAAAGCCAGCCGGAGCGACTTTCGAAGTCGACCCGAGAATGATGATCAGGAACGCCGCCGTGAGCACGATCTCGGCGATCAGGCAGGCCAGCAGGCTGTACTTGCCAGGCGAGAGGTCGCCATAGCCGTTGGAAGCGAAACCACCGACCTCAAAGCCGGGCTTGCCGGTGGCGATCGCGTAAAGCACGGCCGCCCCGACGAGACCGCCGATGACCTGCGCGATCCAGTAGGGAATGAGTTCGGCCCAGCCGAAGCGGCCACCCACGGCAAGGCCCAGCGAGACGGCCGGATTGAAATGGCCGCCGGAAATGCCGCCGACCGCGAAGGCCATGGTCAGCACCGTGAGACCGAAGGCGAAAGCGACGCCAACAAATCCGATGCCCAGTTGTGGGAAGGCCGCCGCAAGCACAGCGCTGCCGCAGCCACCAAATACCAACCAAAATGTTCCGAAGAACTCTGCCGTCAATTTTTTAATCATGTCTAATCCATGGGGGCTTGTTTATCGAGTTATTGCTAGATTCAGACCGTAACTAATCCATCTCGATGGAACTAAGTTTAACTTCGCCTGGATTCGTAGCATTAGGGTCGCAGTTGGGGTGTAATTTATACCTCTTTGTCCGCAACAAGCAGCGGAATATCACGATTCCTGAACAAAGCCATGAACAAATGAATGCCTTATGACAAAAATTCTAAATACATGAGGAAGGCACCTTTCAGGGAACCGCTGACGTCAGGTCAATCAAGATGCATATATGCCGCAACGTAATGATATGAATAGACTTCCGGGCTGGCCGACGAAGGCCCCGGCAGGCCGTTTTGGAGCCAGGGCATTGCCCCGCAGCCGCGCCCATGCCAAAAGCCCGCCATGCTGCATGTGAACGGCCTTACCTACCGCCTGGGACCGCGCGTCCTGTTCGACAACGCCACCGTGGCGCTGCCGCCGGATGCGCGCGTGGGCTTTCTCGGTCGCAACGGCACCGGCAAGACCACTTTGTTCCGCATGATCATGGGCGAGGTCGCTCCCGATCTCGGCACCGTCTCAGTGCCCCGCGGCACGCGGATCGGCCGCGTTGCCCAGGAAGCGCCGGGTGGCCCGGAGAGCCTTATCGAGGTGGTGCTGGCGGCGGACGAGGAGCGTACTGCCCTCCTAGCCGAGGCTGAGACTGCCATCGATCCCCATCGCATCGCCGAGATCCAGACGCGCCTTGCCGACAAGGGCGCGCACGCCGCCCCGGCCCGCGCCGCGACGATCCTGGCGGGTCTCGGCTTCGACCACGCGGCGCAGAGCCGGGCCTGCTCGGAATTTTCCGGCGGCTGGCGCATGCGTGTGGCGCTTGCCGCCCTGCTCTTCACCGAGCCGGACCTGCTGTTGCTCGACGAGCCCACCAACTATCTCGATCTCGAAGGCACGCTCTGGCTGCAGGACTATCTTGCCGCCTATCCCCACACGGTGGTGGTGATCAGCCATGATCGCGACCTCCTGAACGCCTCCGTCGACTACATCCTGCATCTGAGCGAGGGCAGGCTCGAACTCTATCGCGGCGGCTATGACGGCTTCGAGAAGCAGCGGCGGGAGAAGCAGGCCCTCAGCCTGAAGCTGAGGAAAAAGCAGGAAGATCAACGCCGTCACATTCAGTCCTTCATCGATCGATTCAAGGCCAAGGCATCGAAGGCCGTGCAGGCCCAATCGCGCATGAAGATGCTGGCCCGGATGGAGCCGGTGGCTGCCCTGGTCGACGACGAAGTCAAGCCCTTCGACTTTCCTCCTCCTGCCAAGCCGCTCTCCCCGCCCATTATCGCCATGGAAGGCGCGAGCGCCGGCTACGGTGAGCGTACAGTGCTCTCGCGGCTCGATCTTTCCATCGACAATGAGGACCGCATCGGTCTGCTCGGCTCCAACGGCAATGGCAAGTCGACCTTCGCCAAGCTTCTGGGCGGACGGCTGGAGACCATGAGCGGCCGCGCGAGGCGCGCCTCGAGCCTCAAGGTCGCCTATTTCGCCCAGCATCAGCTGGACGAACTCAATCCGCGGGCCACTGCCCGCGACCATGTCGCAGAGCTTTTGAGGGAGGCGACCGAAGCGCAGATCCGCTCCCGCACCGCCCAGATCGGCTTCGGTGCCGACAAGGCCGACACGCCGGTGGAAAACCTCTCCGGTGGCGAGAAGGCGCGTCTGCTGATGGGCCTTGCCACCTTCGGCGGCCCGCATCTCCTCATCCTCGACGAGCCGACGAACCATCTCGACATCGATAGCCGCCAGGCGCTGGTGCAGGCGCTCAACGACTATCCCGGGGCGGTCATCCTCATCAGCCATGATCGCTATCTGCTGGAAGCCTGTGTCGACCGGCTCTGGCTGGTGGGCAACGGCACGGTGAAGCCCTTCGAGGGCGACATGGAGGACTACCGCCGGCTGGTGCTCGCCAAGCCCGCGACGGAGAAGAACGAGCGCGCGAGCGAGCCCAGCCAGCGCCAGAGCAATGCCGCGCGTCGGGCCCAGACTGCGTCCAGCCGCGAGAAGGTGAAGCAGATCGAGGCGGCGATGGACAAGCTCCATGCCATCATCGCCGATCTCGACGAGAAGCTCTCGCGCCCCGGCCTGTTCGAGAAATCGCCCGACAGGGCCGCGGAAATGGCCAAGGCCCGCGCCACAGCGGCCGAGCGGCTCGTGCTGGCGGAGGAAGCCTGGCTGGAAGCCAGCGCTGCGCTGGAAGGAGCCGGCGCCTGATTGCGCGCCCTTACGTCCGGACGTAGCTGGCATTCCATGCGCCGCCCTCGCCTCGACGAGCATATCGGCGACCTATGGTCGGAGACTGGCTGCCGGAGACCGGGCGCCTCCTGACATTCGCAAGAAGCGGGTATCCGTACGGGCAAGGCCTAATTTTGGCTAGCCCGTGAGCCTGGTTTTTAATAGACCTACATAGGTTTCCGCCGCGCAGGCCCCCCGGGCATTGCCCTTTGAGGAAGGATTTCGAACCCAGACCTTTGCAACCTGGCATCCATAGCAACCAAATATCATAACAAACACGGAGGAACGCTATGCCCGAGATCGAAAAACGCACCATGGACAAAGTCACCTGGCGCCTCGTTCCCTTTTTGATACTTTGTTATTTCATCGCCTATCTTGACCGAGTGAATATCGGTTTCGCCGGCGCCTCGATGCGGACCGACCTCGACCTCTCGGCGGCTGCATTCGGCGGAGCCGCCGGCATCTTCTTCATCGCCTATTTCTTCTTCGAGGTGCCGAGCAACCTGGCGCTCGACCGCTACGGGGCGCGATTGTGGATCGCCCGCATCATGCTGACCTGGGGACTGGTTGCTGGCGCGCAGGCCTTCGTGGTGGGACAGACCAGCCTCTATGTCATCCGCCTTTTGCTGGGCGTGGCCGAAGCGGGTTTCTTCCCCGGCGTGATCTTCTTCCTCACCCTCTGGTTCCCAGCGGCCTACCGTGCCCGGATCATCGGCTGGTTCATGTTCGCCATCCCGATCTCGACGGTAATCGGCTCCCCCATCTCAGGCTTCATCCTCAACCTCGACGGCGCCTGGGGGCTGCATGGCTGGCAGTGGATGTTCCTGATCGAGGCGGTGCCCGCCATCCTGATGACACTTGCCGTACTTTATTACCTCACGGACCGCCCTCGCGACGCACAGTGGCTTGAGCCGCAAGAGGCGCAATGGCTGCAGGAGCGCCTCGACGCCGAGCGGGCCAACCGCGAGCGCCACGGCCACATGTCCTGGCTGAGTTCGATGCTCGATCCCCGCGTCCTCGCGCTCGGCGTGGTCTATATGGGCTGCAACATCCCGCAATACGGTCTCAGTTTCTTCCTGCCACAGATCGTCGGTGGCTTCGGGCAGCTCAGCAATGTCGAAATCGGCTTCATCAACGCACTTCCCTATGCCGTTGGCGCGATCGGCATGATCCTGTGGAGCCGCCATTCCGACCGGGTGGCGGAGCGCAAATGGCACACCGTCATCGCGTTGGGCGCCATCGTCGCCGGGCTGGCGCTCGCCGCGGCAGCGCCGACGCCGGCATTGAAGATGGCCAGCCTGTGCATTGCCGGCTTCGGCTTCTTCGCCGTGCTGCCGGTGTTCTGGACCCTGCCCACGACCTTCCTCTCGGGGACGGGCGCGGCCGCTGGTATCGCTGCCGTGAATTCCATCGGCAATCTCGGCGGTTACTTTGGCCCCCAGGCCTTCGGGTGGCTCCGGGACACAACTCACAGCGACTCGGCCGGCCTGTTGTTCCTGGCTTGTTGCGCCATCGTCGGCGCGGTGATCGTGCTGGTGCTCGGACATGATCCGGCGGTGGAACGGCCGCAGACGGCGAGTTAAGGCCCCTCCCGGCCTAGCGACATTGCCGCGCTGTCCAACGTGCATGGCGTTTGAAAACCCTTCCAGCTCCGCGCGTGTGTGCGGACGGGCTTGGGGTTTGAAACGCCATATGTCATCGGTATCTCGCCATTCCGGTGTGACCGCATGCTGGTGCAATGGCCGTCCGGCACATGGGAGGAAGGGTATGGATCGCGCACGAAGGCAGATCATCATTGGCGGGGCACTGTTGGCGAGCGGCATAGCAGCGACAAAGGTGCACGCCGGCTCCGGCTCCGTCGCTGATGACTTCGCGGCCCGGCTGAGCGCACATGACATCGAGAGCTTCGCAGCCCTCTTTGCCGATGGTTACGTCAACCATCAGCGCAGTGCGGCCGCGCCTCCGCCCGGCAATCTCACACCAAAGCAGGGCACGGTCGCTTTCTTCAAAGCCCGCCTTATCGGCATGCCGGATCTCAAGGTCACCATCGAGGCGCAGGTGACCGGTGACGACAAGACCGCGGCAAGCTTCGTCTATACCGGCACCCATCAGGGTCCCTATTTCGGCGTTGCACCGACAGGCAAGACGCTGCGCTTCACCTCCTGCGACATCTTCCGGGTGGAAAGCGGCAAGATCGTCGAACATTGGGGCATGGGCGATATCGCCGGCGTGCTGGCGCAGTTGAAGGGGTAGCCCGCAGGCAGCGCTAGGCCTTTTTCTCCCAGCGGCCTTCGTCGCTCTGCTGCCAATAGGTGGCGCTGAAGCCCAATGACTTGGCTTGCTTCCAATGCTCGCGGGCGTCCTGCACGGCGTCGGCGTCATTGCCATCGAACAGGAGCACGATGCGCTCATAACCGGCCGCATCCGGAGGCAGCGGTGCACCGTCGATCAGGAAGCGGATGGCCGAGGCATTGGGATTGCCTTCGTGGCTCACAAGCACGATCGGCTGGTTCGGACCATCGTCACTCTCCAGCCCATGCGGCAGGAAGGTCTCCTCTCCATAGGTCCAGAGCGTGTCGTCAAGCGCGCGCAGGCGCTCGGGCGAGCCCTGCACGGCGCAGCGCCAGCCGCGCTGGAGCGACTTTTCGAGCAGCCCGGGCAGCACCTTGTCGAGCGGCGCGCGCTGCAGGTGGTAGAAGAGCAATTCGGTCATCCCACCCTTCCTCAATAGAGGCTCTCGTCCGAACGCGTGGCGATCATGAGCGACCCTTCCCGAATGTCGTTCCACCACAACCTCAGCGCGGGGACCTGGTCGATCAGTCCGGCGCCGGGAACGACACTGTCCGTCATGGCAAGCACGGCGGCAAGATAACACGAGCCGAGCGTGGGCGGCGAAGCGCGGAACGCCGGCGTCATCAGCGCCTCCAGGGCGAGCAGCACGTGCCGGCCGGCGGCCAGCGCCTCCGGACCCGGTTCTGCGCCTTCGCGCCACCATTGCGGCACATAGATATCCCAAACCAGGGCCCGATAGGCATAGGCATCGACCACCCGCATGATCTGACGCATGCGCGCGGCCTCCAGCGGATCCGGCGGGATCATGGCGGGATGGGGGAAGACCGCGTCGAGATAGTGGGCAATGGCATCCGTCTCGTAGAGGCTGACACCATCGATCTCGATGCTCGGGATGCGCCGGAAAGGATGCCTTGCCTCATAATCCGCCGGCAGCCCGCGATCTTCGAAAACATCGGCCATCACAAAGACATGGTCGAGCTTCTTGAACTCGAGAATCAGCCTCACGATCCGGACATAGACGCTCTCCGGCGTGCCGAACAGCGTGATGCTCACCCCTCGTAATGCTCCCCAACGAGGCGATCGAGCAGGCGAACGCCCCAGCCCGAGCCCCAACTGCGATTGGTCTCGGTGGACGGTGCGCTTACGGCCGTGCCCGCGATGTCGAGATGCGCCCAGGGCGTATCGTTGACGAAGCGCTGCAGGAACTGCGCCGCCGTGATCGAGCCACCGTTGCGCCCGCCGGTGTTCTTCATGTCGGCGAACCGCGAATCGATCAGCTTGTCATATTCGGCTCCGAGCGGCATGCGCCAGACGCGTTCGCCCGTCGCCTGGCCGGCCGCGTGGAGACGTGTCGCCAATTCGTCGTTGTTCGAGAAAAGGCCGGCATGTTCCTGGCCGAGCGCCACCATGATAGCGCCGGTAAGCGTGGCCAGATTCACCATGAATTGCGGCTTGTACTTGTCCTGCACATACCAGAGCACGTCGGCCAGCACGAGGCGGCCTTCGGCGTCCGTGTTGATGATCTCGATAGTCTGGCCGGACATCGAGGTCACGATATCGCCGGGGCGCTGGGCATTGCCATCGGGCATATTCTCGACGATGCCGATGGCGCCGATGACGTTGACTTTGGCCTTGCGGGTAGCCAGGGCGTGCATGAGGCCGACGACACAGGCAGCCCCGCCCATATCGCCCTTCATGTCTTCCATGTTCGCCGCCGGCTTGATCGAGATGCCTCCAGTGTCGAAGGTGACGCCCTTGCCGACGAAGGCGATAGGCTTGGCATCGGCATCCTTGGCCCCGTTCCAGCGCATGACGACGAGGCGGCTCTCATGCCTCGACCCCTGGCCGACGCCGAGCAGAGCTCCCATGCCGAGCTTCTTCATGGTTTTCTCGTCAAGGACCTCGATTTCGATCCCGAGTTCCGACAAGGTGGAGGCGCGCTTGGCAAACTCCTCCGGAAAGAGCACGTTCGGTGGCTCGTTGACGAGATCGCGGGCGAGGTTGACACCCTCGGCGATCGCATCACGCGCCTTGCCCGCTTTTTTTGCATGGCTGTCATGTCCGCAGAAGATGGTAACCGCAAGGCTCTTGGCTGCCTTGTCGTCCTTCTTCTTGGTCTTGTAGCGCTCGAAACCATAGGCCCGCAGCCGCGCCCCTAGCGAAAAATCCGCGGCCTGGTCGGCAGAGATGGAGGTGCCCGGCAGGTCCAGCACCACCGTGGCGGATTTGGCCGAAGCGGGCAGTTTACCGAGCACGCTGCCACCCGTTTTCACCCAGTCCGTCGTGGCGATCTCCTCCACCTTGCCGAGGGAAACGACGATGAGACGAGCCACCGGCAGATCGGCCGGAGCGAGAATGTCGAGCGAAGCGAGTGCGGACCCCTTGAAATTGTCCGCGGCAGCCGCACGTTTGACCACGCTCTCAACACCCGGTAGAGCAGCCTCAGTCTCGGCGGAGACAGCCAGATCAGCATTGGTGAAGATGACGGCGATACCGTCGGCAATCTTTTCAAATTTCGAAAACGACAGTTTCAATTCGGAAACCATATTCCATGCCTATGTCAAAAAGGTGCCGTCGGATTGACGGGTTGTTGGAACTTTTGCATGTCAATCCGTAACCATGTCTACAACAATCAGTTCGCAACACCGGCCTCGCCACACAAACGTCTCGCGCGCATCCTAGCACGAGGCTACAAAACCCGGTCCGGAGTCCCGAGGGGTCTATGAATCTCGTCAGCCGATATATCGCCAGGCAGTTCGGCTTTGCGTTTCTGGTCTGTCTCGTCGTGCTGACGCTCCTGGCCTGGATGGTCGGCGCCCTGCGCGAGTTCAACGTCATGACGGCGCAAGGCCAGTCCGTGCTGGTCTTCCTCGCGATAAGCTCGCTCGCCCTGCCCGCGCTGATGGTGGTCGTCGCCCCCCTTGCCGTCTTCGTTGCGGCGATCTGGCTGCTCCAGCGCCTGAATGCCGGCTCGGAGCTGGTGGTGCTCAATGCCGCCGGCTATTCGCCCGCCCGCCTGATCACGCCCTTTGCCGGCATCGCAGCACTGGCCGCCGCCGGCATCGCGGCGATCACGCTCTATGGGCAGCCGGCGAGCCAGCATGAGCTGACGAATTGGCGCGTGGCCGCCGCCGCCGACGTGGTGCAGCACTTTCTCAAGGAAGGCCAGTTCACCACCCTGCGCGGCTATACCTTCCACATCCGCGAGCGCCAGTCGGACGGCACGCTGCTCGGCATCTTCGTGCAGGATGCGCGCGACAAGAACAAGACGATCACCTATATCGCCGAGACCGGCAAGGTGGTCGATTCCCCCACCGGCCTGATCCTCGTCCTCAACAACGGCTCGCTCCAGCAACACGAAGGCGGCAACGCCTCCAACGCCTCGATCGTCACCTTCGATCAATATCAGTTCGATCTGTCGCAGCTTGCCAATGACGATAACGACACCGTCAATTTCAAGCCGCGTGATCGCTACACGGATGAGCTCTGGAACACCAAACTCGCCGATGTGAAGAGCGTGGTCGAGATGGGCCGCATTCGCGGTGAACTCGTCGACCGCTTCACGGCGCCACTCTATCCGATCGCTTTCATATTCATTGCCCTCGCCGCCCTGGGACAGGCCCGCACCACGCGCCAGAGCCGCGCCAGCGCCAGCGTCTTTGCCATTCTCGGTGTGCTGGTGGTGCGCATCATCGGCTTCATCGCGACCCAAAGCCTCAGCGTCCATTCGACGAGCGGTGTCTATATCGCCTTCGGTGTGCCGATCCTGACTTCTGTCTTCTGCCTCTGCGTCGTCCTGGGCTGGATCCGCCTCTCGGTGCCGCGCGGCCTGATGGACTGGTTCAGTGACGTCACAAGCCGCCTCACCAGCCGGGCGGCGCGCGCATGATCCTGGTCTCGACTCTCGGGCGCTATCTGTCGAGGCGCTTCCTCGCCGCGATCTTCGGCGTGCTCGCCTTCCTGTTCGTGATGATCTTCCTGCTGGACTTCGCCGACACCACGCGGCGGGCCGGCGATATGCCGCACGTCTCGATCACCTCCATCGCCGCGATCTCGCTCCTGCGCACCCCCTCTGTCATCGAGCAGACACTGCCTTTCGTCTTCCTGTTCGGCGCCATCATCTGTTTCGTCAATCTGAGCCTGCGCCTCGAACTGGTGGTGATGCGCGCCGCCGGTCTGTCGGTCTGGCAGTTCCTGCTTCCTCCGCTGGTCTGCGCAATCGTGCTCGGTGCCCTTGCCGCCGTCGGTTTCAATCCGATCTCGGCGACCCTCAAGGCCCGCAGCGACGTTCTTGACGCCAAGGTGTTCGGAGCGCGCCAAGAGGGTGACTCCGACAAGGTCTTCTGGATCCGCCAACGTTCGAAGGATGGCCAGGCCGTGATCCATGCCCTGGCCGAAAATGCCGACGATGGCACCCTGTCGGGAGTGACGATCTATGCTTTCGACCTTGACAATCGATTTACCAAACGTTTGGAAGCCGATACGGCGAAACTTGACAAGCGCGTCTGGCATCTGTCGAAAGTAAGGGAATTCGTACCCAATCAAGAGCCCCAATCCATGGAAACTCTTGATTTTCCTACACTTTTGACCAAGGCCCAAGTGGACCAGAATTTTGCGGTGGAAGCGGACAGCGTGTCTTTCTGGAGACTCCCGTCAGCAATCGCACAGCAGGGCGCCGCAGGGCTTGAAGCAAATGACTACCGGTTGCAATATCAGGTACTTCTGGCTCGCCCCATGCTGCTCGTGGCGATGGTGCTGATCGCAGCCACCGTTTCGCTGCGATTTGCCCGCCTGGGCGGTATCGGCGTTATGGTGTTGAGTGGTATCGGGGCTGGGTTCGTGTTGTATGTGGTAACTAAAATGGCCAGGGATCTAGGAGTAGCGGGGCTGGTCGACCCAGCCGCTGCTGCCTGGACTCCGGCTGTTGTTGGCGTTCTGATCGGATTTACTGTGTTGCTTAACCAGGAGGATGGCTGATGCGCGTATCAGCTCGCCACTTCCTCAGGAATGTATTGTGTACCACTGTTGCCGTGGTAGCGCTCTCCTTGGCGCTTGCGCCCTCGCCCGCTCCGGCCCAGAGCCTGCTCGGGGGTCTCAGCCCGACCACCGAAAATGACAATGGCAAGAAGCCCAACATGGTCCTCAAGGCCAGGGAGATGCAGTACGACCAGGACAAGGACGTTGTCACGGCCGTAGGTTCGGTGCAGATCTATTACAGTGGCCGTGCCCTGCAGGCCGACCGCGTGGTCTATGACCGCAAGTCCAATCGCGTGCACGCCTATGGCAATGTCGTCATCACCGAGGCCGACGGTACCGTCACTCATGCCGATGATTTCGACCTGACGGATGATTTCAAGGACGGCTTCATCAATTCGCTGCGGATGCTGACCCCGGATGAAACACGCATCGCCGCCAACCGCGCCGAACGTACCGACGGCAATGTCACAGTGTTCCAGAATGGCGTCTATACCGCCTGCGAACCCTGCAAGGACAATCCCGCGAAGCCGCCCTTGTGGCAGGTCAAGGCCATGAAGGTGATCCACAACGAGCAGGAGAAGATGCTGTACTTCGAAGACGCCTACTTCGAAGTCTTCGGCCTGCCGATCGCCTATCTGCCCTATATGTCGAGCCCCGATCCCTCGGTGACGCGAAAGTCTGGCTTCGTGTCGCCACGCTATTTCCACACCTCCGATCTCGGCTATGGCTTCGAAGCGCCCTATTTCTTCGACCTCGCTCCCAACTACGACCTGACTCTGACGCCAGGCTTCACAACTTCCCAGGGCCCGACGGGACAGATCGAATGGCGTCATCGCCTGCTCAATGGCAGCTACTCGATCCTGGCCTCCGGCGCGTTCCTGGCCAATCCAGACAAGTTCGCCAATGAGAACATCGGCACTCCCGATTTCCGCGGCTCGGTCTCGACCCAGGGCGAGTTCTGGCTGAGCGACAAATGGCGCTTCGGTTGGGACGTGAATGCGCTCACCGACAAATTTTATTGGCGTGATTACAGGTTCGACAATTTGCGCGGGCAGGTCACCGCAACATCGACGCTCTATCTGACGGGTTCCGGCGACAAGTCCTGGTTCGACCTGCGCGGCTACTACTTCCAGGGGCTGACATCCGTCGACGTCCAGAAGCAGTTGCCCACAGTGCTGCCGGTGCTGGACTACGACTATGTGGTCAATCATCCGGTTCTTGGCGGCGAGGTCGGCTGGAACTTCAATTTCACCAACCTGACGCGACAGCAGTCGGCCTATGACAATATTGTCGGCCAGATTTGCGACGCGAGCACCCCGATCACCCGAAGCAACTGCCTGTTGCGCGGCATCGACGGCAATTATGCGCGGGCATCGATGAACCTCTATTGGAAGAAGACCATCACGGACAGTTGGGGCGAGCAATGGACGCCCTTCACCTATGTCCGCGGTGACCTGGGCTTCACGCGCCTCGATGATCCGACCAACCAGCAATTCGTCGGCAACGGCAGCGACACGGCCACCCGGGTCCTCCCAGCCATCGGCCTCGACTACCGCTACCCCTTCATCTCGCAGTCGGACTGGGGAACGCAGATTTTCGAGCCAATCGCCCAGATAATCCTGCGGCCCAAGGCGGCGCAGACCGGCTCCTTCCCCAACGAGGATGCCCAGAGCCTGATCTTCGACGACTCCAATCTCTTTGCCTGGGACAAGTACTCCGGCTATGACCGTGTCGAGGATGGTTCGCGCATCAATGCCGGCTTCCAATATTCGCTGACCACCAATGGCGGCGGCTATTACAACGCCCTGTTTGGCCAGTCCTACTCCTTCGGCGGAACCAATCCGTACAAGGATCCGGACATGGCCAACACCGGCCTTCAATCAGGCCTGGACACCAATAAGTCTGACTATGTTGGTCGCATTTATCTGCAGCCGGTCAATAATTTCGCTGTCCTGACCGATGCGCGCTTCAACGAAAAGACCTGGGACATGAAGGCTTTCGAGGTCGGCGCGATCGGTACGATCGGCAATTTGAAGACCGACATCACCTATGCTAGCTACGATGCCCAGCCCCTGCTCGGCCTCGAAAAGCGGGAGGGTCTCAACGGCACGGCCGCCTGGAAAGTCACGGAGAATTGGATCGCCAGTGCCGGCGCGCAATACGACATGAAGACGAAGCGCTTCTCGACCAGCTTTGTGGGATTGACCTATGTCGACGCCTGCATCGCTTTCGGCATGAGCCTGCAGCGTGACTATGACACCACCGCGTTCAAATACGACACCACGGTACAGGTCCAGCTCCAACTGCGCGGCCTCGGTGTGAGCGGCAATCCGAAGGAATTCGCCGACAAGGTGTGGAACGATGGCTTCACCAGTGCCAATGTCACCAAGTCGAGTGCCTTCACCGATACGGACGGAAACCTGACCGGAGGCAGCACCTATTGAGGACGCTGTCGGCTCTCGCAATTGCAGACAATGCCCGGGGTATGCCTCGGGCATCTGCTTTTATGCGCACCGACGGAGCGATATCGCCAAGACAGGCTGGGTGAGACAGGCTACAGCATCTCTTTGAATGCCTCCACCAATGGGTCTTTGCCGTGCCGCATGACAATCAAACCCTGCTCCCGATCGCCCTCACCATGGGGGAGCCGGCCGGCATTGGCCCTGAACTGATCCTTCTGGCAGCTGCCGGCCGTACACTTGCTGCTCCCTTCTTCGCCTATGCCGATCCTGCCTTGCTCGCTGCCCGGGCGCGCCAAATCGGCCTCGATGTGACCATCATGGAAACTGACGAAGCAGGCGCAGGTCATGCCTTTGAAAAGGGCCTGCCGGTCGTGCCTCTTGGTAGCAGAGCGCCGGACAGGGCGGGCCAGCCGGATGTCGCCGGCGCCGCCGCGGTGATCGAGGCCATCGAACGCGCCGCTGAGGCGATCCGGCTGGGCCGGGCCCGCGCCATGGTCACGGCGCCGATCATGAAGGATGTGCTCTATCGCGCCGGTTTCCGGCACCCTGGCCACACCGAGTTCCTCGGCGAACTCGGCCGGCGCTTCTGGAACCGGCCGACCGAACCGGTGATGATGATCTGGTCGGAGACGGTCGCCGTGGTGCCGGTGACCATCCATATCCCGCTGGCGGACGTGCCCGCGGCGTTGACGGAAGACTTGATCTTTGCCACCGGCCTCGTCGTCGCCAACGACCTCAAGGCCCGTTTCGGCATCGCCGCCCCGAGGCTGGCCGTGGCGGGGCTCAATCCCCATGCCGGGGAGAACGGCGCGCTCGGCAGCGAGGATCGCGACGTTGTCGCACCGGCCATCATGAGGCTGAGGGCAGAAGGGATCGATGCCTGGGGGCCCCTGCCCGCCGATACCATGTTCCATGCCCGCGCACGCCAGAATTACGACGTGGCGCTCTGCATGTATCATGACCAGGCGCTGGCTCCGGCCAAGGCGCTGGCCTTCGACGAGGCTGTCAATGTTACGCTGGGGCTGCCCTTCGTGCGCACTTCGCCCGACCACGGCACCGCATTCGACATTGCAGGCACCGGCAAGGCCAATCCCTCCAGTTTCCTTGCCAGTCTCAAGCTGGCCGACCGCCTCTCACGCTGAAAGCCATGGCTCAGATCGACACGCTTCCGCCGCTGCGCGAAGTTATCCGCCAGCATGAGCTGATGGCCAAGAAATCGCTTGGCCAAAACTTCCTGCTCGACCTCAATCTCACCGCCAAAATCGCCCGCGCCGGCGGCTCGCTGGAAGGCGTCAACGTGATCGAGATCGGCCCCGGACCCGGCGGCTTGACACGCGCGCTGCTGGCGAGCGGGGCGAAGCATGTAGTGGCGGTTGAGCGCGACGAGCGGTGTCTGGCGGCGCTTGCCGAGATTGCTGCCCATTATCCCGGACGCCTGACTGTCCATGCCGGCGATGCGCTGGAGGCCGACTGGCCCGATCTCATCAGGGTGCTTGAGGGCCCTATCCGCATCGCCGCCAACCTGCCCTACAATATCGCCACGCCCCTCCTGATCGGCTGGCTCAAGACCGAGCCCTGGCCGCCTTGGTTCGATGCGATGATCCTGATGTTTCAGAAGGAGGTGGCCGAGCGCATCGTCGCCACTGAGGCTGACGACGCCTACGGCCGGCTCGGCGTGCTGGCCGGTTGGCGGACGCAGGCCCAGATTGTCTTCGACGTGCCGCCGAGCGCCTTCGTGCCGCCGCCGAAAGTGACATCCTCCGTGGTGCATCTGCGCCCCCGCCCCGAGCCCACGCCCTGCACGCCATCAGCGCTCGAACGAGTGACGCAGGCTGCCTTCGGCCAGCGCCGAAAGATGCTGCGCCAGAGCCTCAAGAGCCTTGGCGGTGACCTATCGACGGCCCTGGAAGCCGCGGGTCTTCGCCCCGACATGCGGGCGGAGGAAGTGCCGGTCGAAAGCTTCGTAGTGCTTGCCAATATGCTGGCAAAATAGATCCAGGCGACTGCCGCAGCACCCGGGCGGCCGTCCCCACGCACCTCGGCTCGGCGCGATGCCGCCTCTCCCCCTGACTACTTCCGCGTCAGGGCGTCGAGATCTGCCTTCAGCGTGTCCACCAGATGCGAGACCTGCGACTTGTCCGCGCGCTTCATGCGCTCGACATCGAGGATTTCCTTCAATTTGGCATAGGTGGTCTGCAGGTCGGCATTAACAAGCACATAGTCATATTTCGTCCAGTGGCTGATCTCTACGCGCGCATTCTGCAGCCTCTGCATGATGATCTCGGCCGAATCCTCGGCCCGGCGCTCCAGGCGGGCCTTCAGTTCCGCAAGCGAGGGCGGCAGCACGAAGACCGAGACGATATCGGGCCTCATCTTGTTGTAGATCTGCATGGTCCCCTGCCAGTCGATGTCGAACAGGACATCGCGGCCGGCGGCAAGCGCCTCCTCCACGGGGCCGGCGGGAGTGCCGTAGTAATTCCCGTGCACCTTGGCTGATTCGAGAAGCTCTCCGCGCTCCCGCATATTCTCGAAGGTACCACCGTCGACGAAACGATAATGCACGCCGTCGATCTCACTGGGTCGACGTTGGCGGGTGGTCACGGAAATCGACAGATGCATCCCCTTGTCTTCCGCCAGCAGCAGTCGCGTCAGGGTGGTCTTGCCGGCCCCGGAGGGCGAAGAGACGATCAGGAGAAGGCCCCGGCGCTGGGGAGCGGACGCAGTCATGCTCATTCGATATTCTGAACCTGTTCGCGGAATTGCTCGACCACTGCTTTGAGAGAAAGCCCTGTCGCGGTCAAGCTGACGTCATTGGCCTTCGAACAAAGCGTGTTGACTTCGCGGTTGAACTCCTGCGCCAGGAAGTCGAGCCGGCGGCCGACCGCCCCGCCCTTGCCGAGAAGATCACGCGCAGCGCCGATGTGCGCGTGGAGGCGATCAAGTTCTTCGCGTATATCGGCCTTCGCGGCGAGCAGGATGGCTTCCTGGTGAAGCCGATCGGGGTCGAGGCTCTTGGAAACGTCCAGCAGCGAGGCAACCTGCGTCGCCAGCTTCTCGCGCACCGCTGCAGGCTGACGGGCCGGATTGATCTCGGCCTCGTTGGTGAGCGCCTCGATCTCGTCGATCCGGCCGAACAGCACGCGCGCAAGCGCCGCGCCCTCACGCTGGCGCATCTCGGCGCACTCGTTCACCGCCTTGGTGAAGCCTTCCAGCAGGGCGGCCTGCAACGCCGCGCGGCCTTGATCATCCTCCTCCTGCTCCTCGACCTCCAGCACACCCTTGATGGCGAAGAGGCCGTCGAGGCGCGGCGCGGCCGCATCCACTCGCTGCGAGGCTTCGGACATGGCCATCACGATGGCGTCGAGCACGCTATGGTTGATGCGTACCACCGGCGCTACCGCCTCGCGCTTAACCAAGAGGCCGATCTGGCAGGAGCCACGGGCAAAGACACTTCCCAGCGCGGCACGCGCTGCCGCCTCCACCGCGTCCATACCGGGCGGCAGGCGGAAGCGTACATCCAGGCTCTTGGAATTGACGGTCTTGATTTCCCACGCCCAGCGATTTGCGCCGGTGTGCCCTTCCACCCGGGCAAAGCCGGTCATGCTGGTCACGGACATATGCTGCATCCTGCCCGGCTGCGGTCACCGGCACTGAGATCTGTGGACCCCACTCGAGCGAGAGGCAGGGCCTTCCGAAACGATAGAGCCCCGACGGGCAGCACTCAAGCCGGGGCTTGCGGCCTCACTGCACGCTCTGTGGAGAGTTCAGGTCGAAGGTCTTGTCGAGCAGCGGATCATGCGGGGTATTAGCCACCGGATCGTCAAAGGCACCCTTCTTGTGCTGGGCTTGCTGGTCGGGTGTCGCGGTCGGCGTGCCCGAGGCTGCATCAGGGGCAGCCGGAGCGGGAGCATTGGCCGTGGGCGCGGGGACGGGCGCGACCGGCGGTGCGGCGGGCACAGCAGCCTCCGGGGCCGGCGCAGGAGCAGCCTCAGGTACAGCCGCGGGCGGCTGCTGGGTTGCCTGTTGCTTGCACTTCTTGTTGCCCTTCTTGCAAGGCTTGGCGGGCGCAGCCGCCGGTGCGGCGGCATTCTGGGCGGGCACGGCTGGCGGGGGCGCGGCAGGAGCGGTGGCGGCAGCCGGGCCAACCGGCGCGGGAACGGCGGCAGGCGCCGGAGCTGCGGCCGGTGCCGGCGTTGCCGGCGGATCGGCAACGGGCGCCGGCGTCGCATCGCCGCCCTGCTGCTGAAGCTGGCGCCAGCGCGCCACATTCTTATTGTGCTCGTCCAGCGTGGCGGCAAAGGCATGCCCGCCGCTGCCGTCAGCCACGAAATAGAGATCCTTGGTCGCAAGCGGAGAAGCCGCGGCCTCCATCGCCGCGCGGCCGGGATTGGCAATCGGCGACGGCGGCAGGCCGGCATTCATATAAGTGTTGAAGGGGCTCTTCCAGCTCGTATCGATCTTCTGCGTCGAGTCCAGCTTGCCCTTGCCGCCGACCATGCCGTAGATCACGGTCGGGTCGGACTGCAGGCGCATATTCTTCAGCAGGCGGTTGATGAAGACGCTGGCGACATGCGGACGCTCATCGGCCTGGCCGGTCTCCTTCTCCACAATGGAGGCGAGCGTCACCATCTCGGCGGGGCTCTTCAGCGGGAGATTGGGCGCGCGCTGCTTCCAGATCTCCTCGACCATCTGCTTCTGCTCGTCCTGCATCCGGCGCACCATGGCCGAGCGAGTGGTGCCCCGCTCATAATTATAGGTGTCAGGCAGCAGCGAGCCCTCCGGCGGTACCGGCGGTGCATCGCCGGTGAGTAGGTCGTCCTGGTTGAGCTTGTCGATGATAGCCTGGCTGGTCAGTCCTTCGGGAATGGTGAGGGAGTGCTGGATGACCTTGCCTTCCAGCATGGTCTTCATGACGTCATACATGGAGACGTTCGGCTGGAAGGCATATTCGCCCGCCCTGAGGTCCTTGCCTCGGCCAAGCAGGAGGATGCCGCTGGTAAAGGTCGTCGCCCCGCTGATGACCCCTTCGCGCTCAAGAGTGTCGGCGATCTCGTCGCGGCCACTGCCCTTGGGCACGTAAACCGTCTTGGCCGCCGTCAACGGTCCGGGACTTGTGAACTGGCGCAGGCCGAAATAGCCGCCGATAGCCAGCAGCATGAGGATGACGAAGATCGCGTTGCCGGCAACGATGAACGGATTGCGCACTGACCTCGAGCGGCTCGGCGGCTTGGCGACGGCATCGGGCTGGATCATGTTGCGTGATCCGCGCCCGCCCGGGCTGCCCCTCCCGAAGGAGCGTGAGCGTTCGTTCGGCAGCCCCGAATCGTCGCGATTGTCAACCATGAAAACCTCGTCCGCCCTAGAGCAAAACGCGTTCTAGCGAAAACGCCATTTGCTCTAACTCTTTGTTCCGACGCATCTTGCGATTTCCGTCAAATCGCAAGATGCTTGGGCATCCTCGAGCCGGCCACACAGCTGGTGGCGGCCGCCCGGATCGTCGATCGGATTTGCGGTACGCCGGAACACCAGCCTGCCTCGGCAAGGATGCTTCAAAACAGGAACACAAAATCGCCTTCCGAATCAAACGGATCGATAAGCGATTCAAACATTATGATGAACGGCATGCCTCGCGAATATGGCGAAAATGCCGGCCAGCCTCAAGACAGTAGCACTCCCGGCACACCGGAGGTGACTAAAGGCGCTTTGACGTCTTGTGGTCCAACGGAATCGCCCAGCACCAAAAAACGCGCCGAAACAGAGAGTTGAAGCAAAACAGCGTTCCCGTTCAAACGCGTTTTGCTCCGGGGGTCAGTTGACTTTGCGCAGGATGATCGAGGCATTGGTACCGCCAAATCCGAAGGAATTGGACAGGACCACGTTCACATCGCGCTTGCGCGCAGTCAGGGGCACCAGATCGATCGGCGTCTCGACCTCGGGATTTTCGAGGTTGAGCGTCGGCGGGACGATCTGGTCGCGGAGGGCCAGGATCGAGAAGATCGCCTCGATGGCGCCGGCCGCGCCGAGCAAATGCCCCGTAGCCGATTTGGTGGAGGACATCGAGGCCTTCCCAGCAGCATTGCCGAGCAGGCGCTCCACGGCGCCAAGCTCGATGGTGTCGGCCATGGTCGAGGTACCATGGGCGTTGATATAGTCGATATCGCCCACCGAGATGCCGGCTCGTTTCACCGCCATCTGCATGGAGCGATAGGCGCCATCGCCGTCCTCGGAAGGGGCGGTGATGTGATAGGCATCACCCGACAGGCCATAACCGATGACTTCGGCGTAGATCTTGGCGCCGCGAGCCTTGGCGTGCTCATACTCCTCGAGCACGACGCAGCCGGCGCCCTCGCCCATGACGAAACCATCGCGGTCACGGTCATAGGGACGCGAAGCGCGGATCGGCTCCTCGTTGAAGGAGGTCGACAAAGCGCGGCAAGCGGCAAAGCCGGCCAGCGCCAGACGACAGACCGGCGACTCCGTGCCGCCGGCCACCATGACATCGGCATCGCCGAGCCCAATCAGGCGCGAGGCATCACCGATGGCGTGCGCGCCGGTCGAGCAGGCAGTGACCACCGCATGGTTCGGACCCTTGAGGCCATGGCGGATCGAGACCTGGCCGCCGGCGAGGTTGATCAGGCGCCCAGGAATGAAGAAAGGAGAGATGCGGCTGGGGCCGCGGTCGTGCAGGGTGAGCGAAGCATCTTCGATGCCCTGCAGGCCGCCGATACCCGAGCCGATGAGTACGCCAGTCTGCTCCTGGTCCTCCTTGGATGCCGGATGCCAATTGGCGTCGTCAAGAGCCTGGGTGGCTGCCGCCATGGCGAAGACGATGAAGTCATCGACCTTGCGCTGCTCCTTCGGTTCCATCCACTGGTCCGGATTATAGGTACCGTTGGTGCCGTCGCCATGCGGAAGCAGGCCGGCGATCCGGGCCTTGAGATCGGCCGTCTCGAACCGATCGATCTTCACCACGCCGCTCTTGCCGGCGATAAGGTTGGCCCAGGATGTTTCGACATTGCCACCCGTGGGGCCGACCATGCCGAGACCAGTTACGACAACGCGCCTCATTTAACCTCCAAAGGCCGGGGAAATGGCGCTCCCCGGCTACTCACCCCCCACTGACCGCAAACTGCCCGGAACTTCGTGGCCCCGGGCTGCGAAACATTCTTGCCCCGCTTGCCCCCTGATGGTGTGCCGGGGAGACATGGTCCCCGGCTACAGGCTCAGGCGGTTGCCTTGGTCAGGAACTTCACGGCATCGCCGACCGTGAGAATCGTCTCGGCGGCGTCGTCGGGGATCTCGCAGTTGAATTCTTCTTCGAAAGCCATAACCAGCTCAACCGTATCGAGCGAGTCGGCGCCAAGATCGTCGATGAAGCTCGCATTCTCGGTGACCTTGTCCGGATCGACGCCGAGGTGCTCAACCACGATCTTCTTCACGCGGTCTGCGATATCGCTCATTTTTTGTTCCTTTGATAAACCAAGACTGCCTGACGGCTATTTTTTCCTGCCGTCGATAAGACGGTCGGTGTTTGATTGGTTCTGAGTACCGGGGCCGGTCCTTCGACCGGCCGTCCAGCTTCCCGGACAATCACATTCGCAGGAGCCATCGGAATGCCCCTTGGCGGTGATTAACACACTTCAAATGCCATTGCCAGCGGGCAGCCCTACACTGGAAACCAGCATGGGATCTTGCTGTAACCCATTCAAATCATTGCCATTCCGCCGTTAATATTCAGCGTTTGGCCGGTGGTGTAACTCGCCTCCACCGAAGCAAGGTAAACGACGGCGGCGGCAATCTCATCGACATGGCCGAGCCGGCGGACCGGGACCGTGGCAAGGATCGTTTCCATCAGCTTCTCGTTAAGCACATCCGTCATGGCCGTCTCGATGAAGCCTGGGGCGATGCAATTGACGGTGATGCCTCGCGTGGCGACTTCCTGAGCTAGCGACTTCGACATGCCGACGAGACCGGCCTTGGAAGCGGCGTAATTGGTCTGGCCCGCATTTCCGATCACGCCCGAAAGCGAAGCGATGTTGATGATGCGGCCGTTGCGGCGCTTCAACATACCCTTCACGGCCGAACGGGCGAGGCGGAAACTTGCCGTCAGGTTGACGGCGATGACGTCGTCCCAATCCTCGTCCTTCATGCGCATGATCAATCCGTCGCGCGTGAAGCCGGCATTGTTGACCAGGATGTCGACCTGGCCGAGCTTGGCCTCGACGCTGGGAACGAGCGCCTCGACCTGCTGCTTGTCGGCCAGGTTGCAGGCAAAGACATGGGCGCGTTCGCCGAGTTTGGCGGCGAGTTCCTCAAGCACAGCCTGGCGGGTGCCCGACAGCGCCACGATCGCACCCTGCTTGTGCAGGGCAATGGCAATTCCGGCGCCGATGCCGCCGGTGGCGCCGGTTACGAGTGCAATCTTGCCAGTAAGGTCGAACATTCTCTCCCCCTTTTGGGCGCCGTCTTGGCCGGGTCCGGCCGCATGCCGATCGAAGCGAGGCTTGCCCGTTCTGATATCCTGGCGCCGCAGGGCGCCTGCTTGCTGTGTTCTGTTCAGCCGAGGGTCGGGGCAAAGGCCGCGACGTCCTCGGGCGTGCCGACGCTGACCGCCTCGACGCCCGAGGCAATACGCTTGACGAGGCCGCTCAGCACCTTGCCGGAGCCGACCTCGACCAGCTTGGTGACGCCGGAGCCAGCGAGAAATTCCACGCTTTCGCGCCAGCGCACGGTGCCAGTGACCTGCTCGACCAGCCGCTTGCGGATCACTGAGGGGTCGGAGATCGGGCGTGCCAGCACATTGGCGACCAGCGGCACGGCCGGCGCCTCGATGACCACCTTGGCCAGCGCCTCGGCCATCGCATCGGCGGCAGGTTGCATCAGTGCGCAATGGAAAGGAGCGGACACGGGCAGGAGGATGGCGCGCTTGGCGCCCTTGGCCTTGGCGATCTCAAGCGCGCGCTCCACGGCGACCTTGGCGCCCGAGACGACGACCTGACCCGGCGCATTGTCGTTGGCGGCCTGGCATACGTCGCCCTGCGCAGCCTCCGCGGCAACGGCGGTCGCCTGTTCGAAATCGAGGCCGAGCAGCGCGGCCATGGCGCCGGTGCCGACTGGCGTCGCCGCCTGCATGGCCCGCCCGCGGATCCGCAGCAGGCGCGCGGTATCGGCAATCGTCAGCGCGCCGGAAGCGGCAAGCGCCGAATATTCGCCGAGCGAATGGCCGGCGACGAAGCTTGCATGTTTCCTGAGATCGAGGCCCGCCTCGTCCTGCAGCACCCGGAAGGCAGCGAGAGAAACAGCCATCAGGGCAGGCTGGGCATTTTCGGTCAAAGTGAGGTCGCTCTCCGGACCATCCCAGATCACGGAAGTCAGCCTCTGGCTCAGCGCAGCATCGATCTCATCGAAGACGGCCCGGGCCACCGGGAAGGCAGCGGCCAGTCCCTTGCCCATGCCGACAGTCTGGCTTCCCTGCCCGGGAAACGTGAAGGCGATACTCATGCAAGCACCCTGTTTGAGACGGCGCGTTGAGACAATAGGCTGCGGGCTGAGTCAAGTCCGAAGGGATGGAATGCCCACGGAATTCCACGAAGTCGCTAGGAAACGACGGTTTTCGCCAGTCGAATTGAGGCCAAACAAGGGCAGCCTGTCATTTTACGGCGAAAGACCCCCCTTTTGCGCGGCTGATCTTGCTGGGAATCTGCATCGTCAGCCCTTCAACCGGGCCATCTTCTTCTCGACCTTGGTGAGGAAGCGCCGACGCTTGGCATCAGATATCTCGTCGAGCCGATGCAGTGCGATCCACATCGTGCGGCAACGCGGAGCGCAGAGCATCTTGAGCCCCCGCAGGAGGATGCGCCGACCAGGCTCCTTCATGAACAGTTTCCACCACCACCACGGCGAGCCCAGCGTCGAGATGACGGCGAGCAGGCGGATATGCGTGAGCACGGGACCGATCGGCTTGCCGTTGTCAGGCATGGTGAAGGTCGCGTGCGGCACCCAGACGCGCTCCAGCCAGCCCTTCAGCATGGCAGGTGGCCCGTACCACCAAGTGGGATAGATGAAGATTAGCCCCTCGCACCAGCGCAGATGGGCCAGATGCTCCACCACGGGCGCCTCGTTGCTGCCCTTGTCGTGATAGCCGCGCCGCTCGTCGCCGCTCATCACCGGATCGAACGCCATGGCATAGAGATCGAGAACGCGCACGTCATGCCCGGCCTGGGCGAGCCCGCGCAAGGCTGCATCGCGCACGGCGGCGACGTAGCTTTCCGCGCAGGGATGGCAGAAGACGACGAGGAGCTTCATCGCTGGCGCGTTTTACCTTCAGATTGGATCGCCAAGAATCGCAAAATGCTTAGATGGCAAGGAGTCATGCTGGAGTACCGATTCCGATTAGTGCCATAAAAGCTTGGAAAGAGATGGTTTTCCATCTCTTCCTCAGATTTTGATTCAGGCGGTAATCAGCTCGAAGCGGTCGACATCGACCATGCCGCGATCGGTGATCTTCAGGTGTGGAATCACCGGCAGCGGCAGGAAGGCGACCTGCAGGAAGGGCTCAGCCAGGGTGACGCCGAGCGATTTCGCCGCGGCTCTAAGAGGCATCAGGCGGTCCCGCACCGCTTCGAAGGGCAGCGTGCTCATCAACCCGGCCACCGGTAGCGCCAGCTCCGCCAGCACGGCGCCGTCGCGCACCACCACGAAGCCGCCGCCAATCTCGCCGAGGCGGTTGACGGCGAGTGCCATGTCGGCGTCATCGGCGCCGACCACGCAGATATTATGCGAGTCATGCCCGACGGAGGAGGCAATTGCGCCTTGCCTCAGGCCGAAGCCCTTGACGAAGCCGCGGCCGATATTGCCATTCACGCCATGGCGCTCGACCACCGCGACCTTGACCACGTCCTGGCCGAGATCGATCCCGCGCCGGCCATCGGCATAAGGCAGGCTGAGGCGCAGATGCTGCGTGATGATCTTGCCCGGCATCACGCCCATCACGGGGCCCGTCGGCCCCGGGGCGGCTGCCTCGAAATCCGATGCCGTGACATGCCGCGCCTTCATCGAATCGAGACCGACCGGCTGCACGCGAGGGCGTCCCTCGAAGAGCCCGTCCTCTACGAGGCGGCCGGCGCTGATCACATGGCGCACGGCGCAAAGTTCGAGATCCTCGAGCAGCACGATGTCGGCCCGCCTGCCCGGCCCGATCACACCACGGTCTCGCAGCCCGAACGCCATGGCGGCGGAGATCGTCGCGGTGCGATAGGCCGCCAGCGGCTCGGCGCCGAGGCCGATGGCGGTGCGGATCATGAAGTCAAGATGTCCCTCCTCGGCGATATCGAGGGGGTTGCGGTCATCGGTGCAGAAAGCGAGATAGGGCGAATTCTTGAGCGTGATCAATTCGGCCAGGGCATGCAGATCCTTGGAGACCGAGCCCTCGCGGATCAGCAGCGTCATGCCCTTGGCGAGCTTCTCGCGCCCTTCTTCCGCCGTGGTGGTCTCATGGTCCGTGCGGATGCCGGCAGTGAGATAGGCGTTGAGATCAGTGCCGCGCAGAAGCGGGGCATGGCCGTCGATGTGGCGGTCCTGAAAGGCGATCAGCTTGGCCAGGCAGTCGGGATCGGCATTGATCACACCCGGAAAATTCATGAACTCGGCGAGGCCGATCACCTTGTCATGACCGGCAAAGGGCAGGAGGTCCTCGGCGCCGAGCCGCGCGCCGGACGTCTCCAGATGGGTGGCGGGCACGCAGCTCGACAGTTGCACACGCAGGTCGAGGGCGGTGTGGCCCGCCGATTCCAGGAAGAAGCGTATGCCATCCGCGCCGACGACGTTGGCGATCTCATGCGGGTCACAGATCGCCGTGGTTACGCCATGGCGCAGCACGCAGCGATCATATTCGGCCGGCGTTACCAGCGAAGACTCGACATGGAGATGGGTGTCGATGAAGCCGGGCACCGCGATCAGTCCGCGCGCGTCGATCTCGTGCCGGCCGGTATAGCTTGCATAGGTACCGATGATACGGTCGCCGCCGATAGCGATGTCGGTCTGCGTGAGATCGCCGCTCACGAGATCGAGAAGCCGCACATTCTTGATCACGAGATCCGCCGGCTCGGCACCTCGCCCCTGGGCGATCAGTCTGGCAAGCGCGCTGGCGTCCATGCGGGCGATTCCCTCTCTACGCAAAGAAGGAAGCTTAGACCTTGGCGTGTGCAGCGCAACAGCGACCGTGATCCCGCGCGTATCCTCACAAGCGATACGCTCGGAATGACCTACACGATCCGCCCGTCCGCCACGGTCAGGATCTGATCCGCCCGTCCCTCGATATCTTCGGGCGTATGGGTGGTCATCAGCACCGTCAGCCCCTTCTCGCGCCGCAGTGTATCTATGAGGTCGATCATGCCGGCGCGCATGGCCGGGTCAAGGCCGGTGAGCGGCTCGTCCAGCAGCAGCAGCGGGCGCGTGGTCAGCATGGCGCGGGCCAGTGCGACGCGCTGGCGCTGCCCACCCGAGAGCTCGGAAGGCAGGCGCTTCTCCAGCCCAGCGAGGCCGACATGATCGAGCATGGCGGAAATGGCGCCCCTGTCGGCCGCAGACAGCCTTAGCGACGGCGACAGGGCGAGGCCGGCATTCTGCAGCGCCGTGAGATTGGGCAGGAGATTGTGATCCTGGAAGACGATAGCGACCGGCCGCTGCGAAGGTTTCACCGGCAGGAGGTCTAGCCCCTCGAAGCTGAGGCTGCCGCTCGACGGCCTCTCGAAGCCGGCAATGGCGTGGAGCAGGGTCGATTTGCCACCACCAGAAGGACCGACCATCGCCGCCATGCTGCCGCCTGGGACAGAGAGGTCGTAGACACCCGTCCAATCATCGATGACGATGGTAAGCTTGTCAGCGACGAGCATGCCGGCCTCCCAGCCTGTCGGCCACCAGAAAGAGCACCAGCACCAGCCCGGCCAGCAGGGCAGCAATGCCATCGGCCTCCTCGATGCGGTAGGAGCCGAGCTTGGCGTAGAGCAGCGAAGGCAAGGTCACCAGCCCCTCCGAACCGAACAAGGCGACCACACCGAGGTCACCAAGCGACAGCGCCATGGCGAAGGCGAAGGCCGCGGTGGCCGAGGGCGCCAGCAGCGGCCACTCGATCAGGCGCAGCCTGGTCCAGCCGGTCATGCCGAAGCTTTCGGCGAGGCGTCCATAGCGGTCCTGGGCGAGCGCCATGGGCGGATCGACAAGGCGGTGCACGAAGGGCAGCGCCATCATGGCATTGACCAGGATCAGGGCCGGCGTTGCGATCAGATCGGCCGCACCGAAAGCCCGGGCGATGACATAGAGGCCGGCAGCAAAGGCGAGAGGCGGAATTGCCAGGGCCAGCAGTGGAGCCGAGGCCATCAGCCGCGCGGTCCGGGCCCAACCGGAAGCACCGAGGGTGGCGCGAGAGCGCGAGAGCAGCAGCGCTGCACCGAGAGCGAGCGTGGCGGCTGCGATCGCGACGGCGAGGCTGGTGCCGAGGGCTCGCGGCACCTGCGGGTCCAATCCGGCCAGCAATGACCTTCCGGCCCAGATCACGGCCAGCAAGGGTGGCACGATGAGAAGAAGCGCGATGACGAGCACGGCAGCGTCCATGAGGTGGAGCGCCATCCCCCGCCGGTCCGGCCGCTCGATGCGGCGGCCCAGCGCGGCGACCTCCGGCGTCGAGACCAGCAGGGGGGCTGCGAGCACCACAAGCACCACCATCGCGCCAATCTGGAGCAGGGCGAGCACGGCCGCACGGGCGAAATCGGCGTCGGAATGGATGGCCTGGTAGATCGCCACCTCGAAGGTCGCACTGCCTGGGCCGCCGCCGAGGGTGAGCGGGATGGCGAAGCTGGTGGCGCAGGCGATGAAGATCAGGAGGCCGAGTGCCGCCATGTCGCGCCGCAGCACTGGCCAGTCGATCAGGCGGAATACGGCGCCCGAGGGCAGGCCGAGGGAAGACGCCAGGCGCCAATGCTCGCCCGGTACTGCCTCCAGCGCGGCCAGGAAGACACGGGCTGCGAAGGCGCCGTTGAAGAAAACGTGGACTAGCAGGATGCCGGTGAGACCATAGATGGCGAGGCCGGGCAGGCCGATGGCGCCGAGGACGGCGTTGACGATGCCGACACGGCCGAAGATGCCCGCAAAGGCAAAGACGGCGACAATCGAAGGCAAGGCGGTGGCTACGCCGAAGAGTGCCAGCAGCAGGCGCCGCCCTGGGAAATGCCGCCGCGCCAGAGCCAGAGCCACCAGCGCGCCGAAGATCAGGGAGAACAGCGTCGAGAGCAGCGCCTGGTAGAGCGTGAAGCTGGCGATCGAGACGAGATAGGCAGCATTGCCCTGCCACGGTTCGCCGCCTGCCGCGAGAAAGAGGCTGGCGAGGGAGGCAAGGACAAGAGCAGCCAGGGCAGCGAGAAGGGAGAGACCGGACATTCAGGTTTGTGGTGTGACGCTGCAGAACGGGGGGCAACACCAGCGCACATAAGTTGACCTGCCGTACATCAACCCCTCACTTCGCCATGGCAGCCAGCCATTCGTCGATCCACGCCTTGCGGTTCTCGGCGAGCTTGGCGGGGTCCGACATCAGTGCCTTGGCGGGAACCGGCACGGCCTTGAAGCTATCAGGTAGGCCCGCGGCTGGGGTCTTGGCGGGAAACATCCAGTTGGTCTCGGGCAGCACGGCCTGGCCTTCGTTCGACAGCAGGAAGCTCAGGAACTGGCGGCCGAGATCCTGCTGCCTGGAGCTCGCTACCAGGCCCGCGACCTCCACCTGCACCTGATGCCCTTCCGGGAACATGGCGGCATGGTAGTTCGTCTTCTTCTCGACCTCGATGTGATAGGAGGGCGAGGTGGAGTAGGAAAGCACCATGTCCGCCTCACCCTTGAGGAAGAGGCCATAGGCTTCCGACCAGCCCGGCGTGACGGTGACGATGCGGGGCTTGAGCTGCTTCCAGGCGTCGGCCGCCTTGTCGCCATAGACAGCCTTCATCCAGGCGAGCAGCCCGAGGCCCGGCGTCGAGGTGCGCGGATCCTCGATCACCACTTTCGGGCCGTCCTTGTTCTCGACGAGCTCCTTCAGGCTGGCCGGCGGATTCTTCAGTTTGTCGCCATCATAGACGAAGGCGAAATAGCCCCAATCGAAGGGCACGAAGGTCTTGTCGGCCCAGGGCTCCGGCAAGGAAAGGCCATCGGTGGCCAAACCATGCGGCACGAACAGGCCCGACTTTTCCGCCTCCCCCATCAGATTGTCGTCGAGGCCGACGACGACATCCGCCTTGGTGGAAGTGCCCTCCAGCTTGAGCTTGGCGAAGAGCGCGCCGCCGTCATCGGCGGTCACGTAATTGATCGTGCAGCCACATTTGGCCTCGAAGGCGGTCTGCAACTGCTTGCCGGGGCCGTATTCGCCCGAGAAGCTTTCATAGGTGTAGACGGTGAGAGCCGGCTTATCCTGTGCGTGTGCCGCGGTGGCGAGCGCTGCCAGAGCGATGGCAGCCAGGAGTTTCTTCAGCATGAGCGTCCTCCAAATCGATAGGTGATCGAGACGGACAGCGAGAATGAAGAAAGGGCAGTGGAAGCATGCTGCTTCAAGGCTCATCCCTCCGCCGGTACGATCCGGATCAGGTTCGATGGGTTGGCCTAAAAGCACCGTGCTTCCCGCCTCTCAGCCCTTGCAGGCACCCCATGAGACAATCTGGTGTTAGCGCGTTCGCAGGGGGAGGGAAAGGCAATTCTTTGCCGGCTCGTGGGACGGGGATCGAAGGGGCGGACAAGATGTCCGCGCTCTCGCTATCAGGCGAGGCCGAGACGCTGCGCCGCGAAGGGCAGAAGGCGGGGATCCTCATAGTCGGGAATGGCGAGATCGACGCCTTCGGCCAGCATGGCGGCTTCGCTCATGCCCGTCGTCAGACCGACTACGCTGAGCCCCGCCGCCTTGCCGGCCGCGATACCCGAGCGGGAATCCTCGAAAGCGAGGCTGGTTGTGGCGCGACCTTCGAGATGTTCGAGGCCCGCCAAATAGGGATCGGGGAAGGGTTTGGGCCTCGCCACCTCGGCGCCGATGACAACGAGCGGAAAGCGCTTCACGAGGTCGAGGCCCCGAAGCTGGTGCTCGGCATTGGCCCGCGGCGCATTGGTGACAACGCCAACCGGCACGCCATTCTTGCCTAGCCAGTCGAGGAAAGCCGTCAGTCCCGTGGCCGGCTCGACCTTGACGAAGAGGCGGCGAAACATCGCTTCCTTATCGTTGATCAGCGCGAGCCCGGCTTTCTCGTCGAGGCCCTTGAGCAGGCTCTTCAGAAGCAGGCTGTTGGGCGAACCCATGACGTCGGTGCGGTAGGACTCCTCCGTGAGGTCGATGCCATGCGGCGAGAGCATGTGCTTCCACGCCTCGTAGTGCAGATGGTCGGCATTGACCAGGGTGCCATCAAGATCGAACAGGGCAACGGACTTCACGGAAACGGAGACCTTTCAAGGCGTTTTCAAGAAAAAGCCAATAGGCTTGTTCAATGAAGAAAATACGTCAAAGCAATAAGTTAGAGCGCATTGCGGCTAGTGACACCGAGATTTGCTCTACACCGGCGAGTTCGAGCTCTTCGCGGAACTGCACGGCGTGGAGATAGGCATAGCGCCCGCCGCGGGCGAGCAATTGCTCATGCGTGCCCTCTTCGACCACGCGGCCAGCCTCGATCACGCAGATCTTGTCGGCCTCCTGGATCGTCTGCAGGCGATGGGCGATGACGACGACGGTGCGTCCGGCGCACAGATCGTCGAGCGCATTCTGCACGGCCTGCTCGGATTCGGAATCGAGCGCCGCCGTCGCTTCGTCCAGCAGGATCATCGAGGCATCGCGCAGGATGGCGCGGGCGATGGCGATGCGGGCGCGCTGGCCGCCGGAGAGCTGCAGGCCGCGTTCGCCCACCTCGGTATCGTAGCCCCGCTCGAAGGCCTGGATGAAATCATGGGCATAGGCCGCCTTCGCCGCCGCCTCGATCGCTTCCTGCGAGGCGCCGGGATGGCCGAAGGCGATGTTCTCGCGGATGGTGCCTCCGAAGAGGTAGACGTCCTGGCCGACATAGGCCATCGCCTCGCGCAGGCTGCCGATCGAGACCTTGCCGATATCCTGGCCGTCGATGGTGATCACCCCCGATTGCGGCTCGTAGAAGCGCAGGATCAGGTTGACCACCGTCGACTTGCCGCCGCCGGACTGGCCGACCAGCGCCGTCGTCTTGCCAGCCTCGACATGGAGCGAGAGCTCGCGCAGCACCGGCTCGTCCGGCTTGTAGCCGAAGGTCACCCTGTCGAAGACCACGGTGCCGCCCTTCTTCACAAAGGCCGGCTTGGCCCGTTCGACCGCCCCCTCCCCGGCGGGCGTGTCCATGATCTCGTAGAACATGCTGACGCCCGCGATCGCGGCGTTGAGGCCGACATTGGTCTTGGCCAGCGCCTTGGACGGGGCGTACATGGCCAGGAAGGCGAACAGAAACGAGGCCAGCCCCCCCAAGCGTCAGTTCGCCATTCGTGATGCGCCAGCCACCATAGACGATCACCGCCGCCACGGCGACGCCGGCCATCGTGTCCATGATGGGATCGGCGCGGTAGGCCAGGCCGGCCATCTTGTTGGCCGCCGTCTGCGCCTCGAGGATGCCGGCTTCCATGCGCCGGCGCATGGCGTCCTCCATGCCGAAGGACTTCACCACGCGGATGCCCTGGGAGGTTTCCTGCAGGGTGCCGGTGATCTGGGTGGAGCTTTGATATTGCCGTCTCACCAGGCGCCCGACCCGGCGCGTGACATAGCGAAGCCCGAGGATCGCCGGCGGCATCACGATCATGGCGGTGAAGGCCAGCAGGGGATCGCGCACGAACATCACGACCACGAGCGAGATGACCTGCAGCACATTGGTGACCAAATCCACCAACAGGTTGGAAGCCCCGCGTGCGGAACTGGCAACAAAGCCGTTGGAGGTGACCATTTCGCTGGAATGGCGCGCCGTGAAATACGCCATGTCCTGCTGCACGACATGGTCGAACAGGCGCCTTTGGATGTTGGCGATGATGCTGTTGCCGATCCTCGCCATGATCGTATCCTTCAGGTAGCCCGATACGCCCCTGACCAGAAACACCACGATCGCCGCCACCGCCAGGCCGGCAATCGTGCGCAGGCTGACATCGCCCCCCAAGGCGCGGATCACCGGTCCGATCAGCCAGGCCAGCAGCCCCCCATCGCCGCTTCCACAGCGCCCGCCGCGATCGAGGCCGCATAGAATTTGAGATTGCGAACGCCCTCATCCCGGAACAGGCGCCGCAGCAGCGGGATCGCGTCAATGGGGATCTGCTTCGAAATATTGGTCTTGGTGGTGGAAATGACAACAACTCCCGTACTCGCGCGCGCTTCTAGCATTCACAGGGATGCAAGGCCAGTTTCTTGCAGGAAGGGCATTTCGGAGTGGCAGTCTCCGACTGCAGTTTTCCCTCCACCACGCGTGCCCGTTCCAAGAATGGTAGTCGGAGACGATCACCCCGCTCACGCCTGCGGCCAGCGCTCCAGCAGTGCCCTCGCCTGCACCATGCCGTCCGGATCGTTGACATTCATGAACGGATCGAACGGCTCGGCGGGCCATGCCACCTCGACGAAACCGTGCCGCCGAAGGAAGGTCTCGACCCGCCTTTGGTTCTCTTCGACCAGCGCGACCCTCAGGACCTGCCGCAGATGCACTGGCCAAAGCGCCGCTGTCGGGTGGCGCCTGCCGCCGGAGACGCTGACGGCGCCGCCCTTCCCCCCGACCGCCGCGCGGAGCCGGGCCACGAGATCGGCGGGGAGGAACGGCGCATCGCAAGGCACGACCACAACCTCGGCAAAGCCCACCTGCGCCGCGTGGTCGAGTCCGGCCAACACACCGGCGAGCGGTCCGGGAAAATCAGGAAGTGTATCCGCCAGGATCGGCAGGCTGAGCTTCGCCAGGCGGCTGGGATCACCATTGGCGTTGAGGAACAGCACCTGGACCTGCGGTGTCAAACGCGCGACGATGCGCTCGAGGATGGTCGCTTCGCCGAGCCGGGAAAGGCCCTTGTCGCCTCCCCCCATGCGGCTCGACAGGCCGCCGGCGAGGATGAGGCCCATGGTTGCGTCGTTGTTCGGTGTCATGTTGCCATCATGACAGGGTCACGGCGTGCAGACAAAGGTTGAACGCGGTCATCGAGACGGCTACAGCCATGGCAATGCCCGGCACCGCCCCCCCTTTTGCGTCCGATGAAGCGCTTCGCCTCGATCTGCGTGGATTGAAATGCCCGCTGCCAGTGCTGCGTGCACAGAAGGAACTCGCCAAGCTGCAGCCGGGAGCATTGCTGATCCTGGAATGCACGGACCCGATGGCCGCCATCGACCTTCCCAACATCGCCCGGGAGACCGGCGATCTCTATGAAGGCCGCATAGAGGGCGAGGGCTTCACCTCCCATCATCTGCGTAAGGCGCCGGGGCCATGATGCGTCTCATGGGCCTTTCGGGCTGGAGCGGCGCCGGAAAGACGACCCTGATCGCGGCTCTCATTCCTGAGCTGCGCCGCCGCGGCCTGACGGTCTCCACCATCAAGCACGCCCATCACGCCTTCGACGTCGATAAACCCGGCAAGGATTCCTACATCCATCGGGAGTCTGGCGCCCATGAAGTGCTGGTCTCCTCGGCCCATCGCTTCGCACTGATGCACGAGCTGCGCGGCGCGCCCGAGCCGCTGCTGGCAGAGCTGCTCAAGCGTCTCTCCCAGGTCGATCTCGTGATCGTCGAGGGCTTCAAGCGCGATCCTCATCCCAAGATCGAGATCCATCGGGTGGCCGTCGACAAGGCCTTCATCCATCCCGACGATCCCTATGTCCGCGCCATTGCCACCGACGCGCCAGGCCCCTTCCCGCTGCCGCGTTTCGATCTCGACGACATCGCCGCCATCGCCGACTGGGTGATCCAAGCGGCAGTACCGATCGACCAGGAGATCGCGGCCGCTGGGAGACGCCCCTGATACTGCTACGATCGTTATGAAGGCGATGACGGCGCGACGTCATTCACGCCATTTGATACAAGGAATTTGCAGACCATGTCGAAACGCCCCCTTCTTCTCGTCACCGGCGGAAGCCGGGGTATCGGTGCGGCCATCTGTCTGAAAGCGGCCGAAGTCGGCTATGACCTCGTCATCAACTACCGCAGCGACCATGCAGCCGCCGGGCAGGTTTCCGACGCCGTGCACAAGGCCGGCGCTCGTGCTCTGGTACTGGCAGGCGACATGGCCGATGAAGCCGACATCGCCGCCCTCTTCGCCGCGACGGACGAATTCGGGCAGCTCACCCACATGGTCAACAATGCCGGCATCACCGGGCGTTCGGGCCGGCTCACTGATGTCGATACCCAGGTTATTCGTGAGACGATCGACCTTAACGTGACCGGTGCCATCCTCGTCGCGCGCGAGGCGGCCAGACGCCTATCGACACGGCTCGGCGGCCCCGGCGGGTCCATCGTCAACATTTCCTCGGTGGCCGCCGATATCGGCTCGCCCGGCGAATATGTCTGGTATGCCGCCTCAAAGGCCGCTGTCGATGGTCTGACGATCGGCATGGCCAGGGAACTCGCCTTGGAGGGAGTGCGGGTGAACGCGGTGGCGCCTGGCATGACCGAGACCGAGATCCATGACCGCAGCACCGGCGATCCCGGACGTGTCGAGCGCATCAGGCCCTCGATCCCGATGCAGCGCATCGGCAGGCCGGAGGAGATTGCCGACGCCGTGATGTATCTGCTCTCGGATGCGGCGAGCTATGTGACGGGCTCGATCCTGCGAGTGTCGGGGGGACGTTAGCCGGGAGCGCCATGCGCGCTCTCCTAATTGACGGAGACAGATGGAGCGGCGCCGGCGAAATAACAGTGAAAGTAGGAAATGATCGAGACGATATAGCTGCGCCTTGATCTCCACTCAATTAACCTCTATGCTTATTTTCGTCGATTTTGCTGTCGAACTTTTTCTGCGCCGGAATCGCGCTGACGATCTTCCTCTTTCAACTTCGATCTCAAAATCTTGCCGGGCACTCTGCGCGGCGAGGATTCTCTTATGTTCGATTGAAAGGAAATCGTCATGAACACCGGTGTTGTAAAATTCTTCAATTCCACCAAGGGCTTTGGATTCATTCAGCCTGATCAGGGTGGAGCGGATATTTTCGTGCATGTCAGCGCGGTTGAGCGTTCTGGTCTCCGCGGCCTCGTCGAGGGGCAGAAGGTCAGCTTCGACGTCGTGCGGGATAACCGCAGCGGCAAGAATGCGGCTGAAAATCTCCGCGCTGAGTAATTATGGGGCGCTGATGGCCCTTGACCACGGATGTACTGGCACGGGCCATTGAGACGCATATCGAGAAGGTCGGGCTTGCCCGGCCTTTTTTGTTTTGGAGTGGGACCGCTATGTCACGCACGGCTGACGTTCGTTTCGTACCCAAGCTTCCCCGCATGGAGGCCAGGCACGAAGAGACCAACAAGGTCGCCCGCGCGATCCTGGATGATGAACTTTCGATCCGGGCGGCCAAGACCGAGCGCTTGCGCCAAGCACGATTGGCGCAGGAAGCGAATAGCCCAACGAAGCACTCGGCTGCGAAGGCAGCCCCGAAGCGACGGTCGCCATTGAAACGCACCCGCGCCTCATAGTTCAGCGCCTCGTTACCACGGCGAGACAAGAAATTCCCTTAACCCTATGGTTCAAAGGGAGGAAATTTCACGTCAAAATTCCCGCTCGTAGTATGATAATAAGGTAAAATCAAAGAGCTGGAAGAACGTGGGACAGTACTCTGTCCCGCGCAGTTATTTATGCTTTTCGCGCTGGCTGTCCCACGTTTTGGGAAGCCGACGGCCCCCTTCCCTACCTCACATCCAGTCGCGCCCACCGGCAACAACACTGGCTGCTGCAACCGCGGCATAGGAGCATACGGCGCGAGATGGCGCACCGAAAGTGAGTGCTGGCGCTCGGAAGCCAGCCAGACGTCAAACCGCCACAAACATCGGCTGAGTCCTGCGGCTGAATCTCTTCGCCATTGGATCTCACGCCAACTTGCTCAACACCCAATGCGCATAACTTGACGCGAGCCAGTCATAGCGCCGCGATGTCGGCCCCGTGACTTCCGGTGCAGCATCGATGGAAGCAGTGGAAGAAAACAACGGGAAGCTCTCCAGCACGGCGCCCGAGGAAGATGCAAGCGTGATCCTGCCATCCAGCGTATCGACGCTGCCGAAGCCCGCGTTGGATGCAGTAGGAAAGCTTATGTCGGTTAGCTGCACGGTCAACGTCGCGCCGCCCCTAGCGCCGGGCTCATAGCGCGAGCCGAGTTGCTGGATGAGGTTGCGCTGCACGAAGGGGGGCATGGTCTGCAGCCACAGATTGCCGCCACCGCTGACATGCACCGCCCTGATCACCGGAAGGCTGGCCACGCCGGCATGGGAGGTAGCACAGCCTGCGAGCACCAAGCTCCCGCCAAGCGTGAGAAAGGCCCTCCGTCCAATAATCTCTAAAGTCACGCCGTGCCTCCTGATTAGCTTCTTTTGATAGAACACCTCATCTCGGCAATCGAAGCACATGCGTGTGAAATAAAACCGTTGGCGAGCCTGAAGAGCGGCCCCACCAGAGGTCTGCACAGCATGACTGGGAGGGACGTCGACACGAGCGCGCGCTCTCACGCTGGCTGCGGTGAAGTTACAACGGCTATATTCGTGGTGCCTCCCTCGATAAACTTCAAAAAACGGTGGGACAGACACGTCACTTAACCACCTGATTATAAAGGAAGAAATTTCACCTCAATATTCCCGCTCGTAGTAGATCCCGGCCTTCGAACCGTCTGTGCCGGCCTGACCCCTCAACTTGAGGTTCTTCGTAACGTCGAGATTGACGGTGGCGTCCGTCTGCCCGCCCACGCCTGTGGTGACGCCGAGGTAGATATTGTCGCCGATATAGCGGCCGGCCTGCACGGCGGCATTACCCGAGGAATCGGTGACGACGCCGAGGTTGTCGAGGCCGGTGGACTTGCGGATGCTGCCGAGAAGGTCCGGCCCCGAGGAGCCGCCTGCCAGCTGGGCCACGGCAGTGGCAAGCTGGACGATCTGCAGCGGCGAAAGGTCCTGGATGCTGCGGCCGAACAGGAAATGCGCCATCACCTCGTCCTGCGGCAGCTCGGGCACGGAGGAGAGCACGATCTGCGGATCGGAAGCCCGGCCGGTGACCCGCGCCGTCACCGAGATCGAGCTGGATTTGGTGGTCGCCACGAAGTCGATCTGCGGGTCGAGATCGCCCACCAGCGTCACCTTGCCGCTGTCGAAGACGATGTGCTGGCCGATAACGTCGAGCGAACCGCGCCTCAGCTCGAAGGCACCCACCGGCGCGAGATTGGAGGCCGGCCCCTTCAGGGACATCTGGCCGCCGAGTTCTGCATCGATGCCACGTCCGCGCACGAAGATACGGGCCGGCGCATCGATGGTAATGTCGAGCACGACGTTCGGGCCGGAGCCGCCCTTGCCGCCCTTCCTGCCGCCCTTCGTCGGCGGATTGGCCTTGGCGAGCGTGCGGGCGACTTCCGGCGGTGGCTTGAGATGCTTGACGCCCAGCATCGCCGCGTTGGTAGCGAAGCGCTCGGGGATGGTGATCTCGGCGCGCTGGATGGTGATGCGCCCGCCAACCACCGGCTGCGACATCAGCGGGCCGCGCACAGTCATGTCGCTGCTGATTATCGCGGTGGCGAGATCGCCGTCGGTCAGCTTGGCGTTGCGCGTGGTGATGGTGAGGTCCGCTGTCAGGTCCGGCTTGAGCGAGACCGAACCGCTGGCGCCGAGGGTGCCGCCTCCTTGGGTGGCGGCGCTGAACTGGGCGATGGTGGCACGGTCCCCGTCGAAGCGCACGGTGGCGGTGATGCCCGTCAGCTTCATTCCCGTGTCGGGATCGCTGAGCGTGCCGCCCGCAATCACGGCCTGGCCTGAAACAACAGGCGCTGAGATCGAGCCGCTGGCATTGGCGTTCAGCGTGAGAGTGCCGGTGGCGCGCGCGCCGCGATCCCTAAGCAGCCCGTTGGCCAGGGCAAGCGGGGCCGAGCCCTGCACAGCCACGGAGAGGCCTGGCCCCGACAGCGGCACCTGCCCATGTGCGGAAACCGTGAGGCCGCCGCCGCCGGTGACGCTGGCCCTTTCGAGCGTGACCGTCTTGCCGGCATAACGGCCGTTGGCGGAAAGCTGCAGCGCGGAGAGCCCCATGCCCTTGAGCGCTGCGGCATTGAGGTTGGTACCCGTAACCTGGAACTCGGCGCTGGGATCAGCGGTCTTGCCGGAAACCTTGGCGTTGGCCGACAGCGTGCCGCTGGCGCCGAGACCCGGCGAGAAGAGGTTGGCGAGCGATACCGGCAACTGGCTGACGACCACATTCATGGCGATGGCATCGCCCACGGTGCCGTCAACCGCAACCTGACCGCCTTGCCCGATGCGCAGCACAGCCTTGGGGATCGTCACCCCGCTTGAGCGACTGGCGATCGTCACTGGTGAGGCGAGCGAGGCGGAAATGCCCTGCTGCTGCACGGACAGCGTGTCGAGCCTCGCATCGAGCCCGTCTGCAGCCGGCTTAACAGCCCCGGATATGGCGAGCTTGCCCTTTGGCATCGTGCCCTGGACCTGGAAGGCCGTGCTGTTCGCGCCCTCCGATTTCGCCGTGGCCTGAAGCTGATTGAGGATGAAAGAACCGGCCTGGACATTACTGGCCGTCGCGGTGCCGGCAATCGCGGGCACGCCCCGCAGGTCCGTCGCGGTGAGATCGATATCGGCGGCGCCAATGGTGTTGGTCTCGATCCTCAGCGCCTTGGCCTGGGCTTTCACTGCGGCATTCTGCTTCGTGCCGTCGATCGACAGGGCGATATTGGCCGTAACCGAGCCAGAGGCCTTGGTCAGAAGCAGGGGTGCAATCGCGGCCATGTCCGGTATCGCCGCCGTCAATTGGCCGCTGGCGAGATTGTCGGGCCGAAGCGCCAGATCGCCAGCGATCTGCGCGGCGCCGGCGCTCATGGTGAGACCCTTGAGCTCATGCGTTGCATCGTCGGTCGTGACGATGGTCGCAGCGGCCCGGACCGGCATGCGATCCAGCATGCCCGAGAGATTGAAGGTGCCGTTGACCAAAGGGCCCGCGACGCTGCCGGTGAAATTGACCCTGCCACCGGTGAAGGGCTTGCCTTGCAAGGTCAGATTCGGCGCGTCGATATCGGCGACGACATCCGGCTTCTCGGCCGTTCCCTTCAACGTGGCGACCAGATCGATCGCGCCGGAAGCACGATCCGTCACCAGCTTGATGTCCGTAAGGCCGGCAGTCGCCTTGAAGTCCATAACCTTGGCGCCGTAGAGGCCGTTGGCGGAAGCGTTGAACTGCTTGTTGCCGAGATTGACGGCGTCGAAATGCAGACCCTGCTCGTCGCGCCGCACGCCGCCCTTGAGGCCGGTTACGCCCCTGAGGAGGGCGTCGGCCCGGGGGTCCCCGATCACCACGTCGGTGGCGTTGCCTTCGAAGGTGAGGTTCAAGGCACCGCCGGCGAGGCCGATGTCGCCCTTTGCGGAAAGATCTGTCTTGCCGCGCATATCGCGACCGGCAAGGCCCGAGAAAACGGAGATATCAGGCGTTGCCAGCGTGTAGACACCGCTCAGGGTCGCCCCTTCCACCTTGCCGGTGAAGCCCACCTGAGCGGCATTGGCCGCGAGATGCACGCCATCGATGATCACTGGCTGGCCGGCCTGCCATTTGCCGGCAGCCGTGAGATCGAGCACCTTGCCCAGCGCCTTGGCGAGCGCGGGATCGGTCGAGCTCAACCCGTCGCCATGCCCGGTGACCTTGAAGGTCACGCTGCGGCTTTGAGGATTTTCGAGATTCTGCGCATCGCCGCCGGCCTGGATGGTTGCGCTCTCTGCCTGAACCGTGCCGGCCACCATTTTCTGCAGGTCGAAATTGGCATTCCATCCGCCATTGCCGAACTGCGCCTTCAGGGTCATGCCCTTGATATGCGCCCCTCCGCCCGGCAGCAGGATGTCATGGCCATCGGTCGCGCCGAAGGTGCCATCGAGCTTGAGGTCGGTCGGGAAGGCGTCGGGCGAAAGGGCGGCCGACAAGGCGAGGTTGATCACCCCGGACTTGACGGTAGCATGGTCGAGCGTATAGCCGCCGCCCGCCGCCTGCCCGCCCGCCACCGAGATGGCCGACTCGCCCCTCACGAAATCGGCATAGGCAGGATCGACCAGCCGCTCCAACGAACCGTTGAGATCCGACTTGAAGGTCAACCCGGTGGGTCCCTGCGCGATCGTCGTCCTGCCGCCGAACAGCTTGGTGCCATCGGCGGAGAGGGCGAGATCGGCCGCGAAATTATCGAGCGGGCCGGAGCCGACGATGGTGAAGCCGAGCGACGGATTGCCGGGCACCTTGAGCATGCTGCTCAGAAAGCCGCCATGCGGCTCCTGCAGCGACAGGTTGAGGCTGAGCTGGCGCGTGGCATTGTCGAAATCGGTGGTGAAAGTGAGATCGCCACCCGGCGGCTGGATGCGCTTGACCAGGAGTTCGGCATGAAGCTTGCCGCCTTCCAGCAGGGCATTGCCATTGACGTCGAAGACGGTGTCCTCGCCCGCGAGTGCCGCAGAAAGCTTGACAGCTGGCACGGCGAGCTTGCCGAGCTTGACCGATACCGGCAGCTCCGGCAGCGAAAAGCCCTGCGAACTCGCGGCGGCCTGCACGCCCTGCGCCGGGTTCGGTTTGCGCGTGACCTCGATCGAACTCGCCTCAAGCGAATCGATGTCGAGCCTACCGGTCAGCAATGCCGTACGGCTCCAGACCAGATGGGCATCCTTGATCGTGAGCCACACGCCCTGACGGTCGGCGATGGTGATCGAGGAGATCTTCACGTCCGAGGATAGCGCGCCGTCGATCTGGCCGAGCGAGATCTTCTGGTCGGGGGTCGAGATCGTGTTCTCGACATAGGAAACGAACCACGACTTTTCGCTTGCATCGTCAGCGCGCGCAGGTGCGAGCTCGCGCAGGCCAAGCGGCAGGGCCACGGCGGTGACGGCGATGGCAAGGGCGATCCTGCGCCGCATCAGAAGCTCTCTCCCAATCCGATATAAATCGCCGCCGGCGGCGTATGCTGGCGCTTGATCCTGCCGTTATCGATCACGCGCCCGTTGATCTGCGTCAGGCCGCGGGCAATGTCGAGCCGGATGGCACCGAGGCCGGTATAATAGCGCAGGCCGACGCCCGCGCCGACCTTGATGGTTTCGTCGAAGGTCGGGAAGGAGGAGGAGAAGGCGCTGCCTGCATCGACGAAGGGCACGATACCGATGGAGTCGGTCACTTTCACGCGCATTTCCAGCGAACCTTCCGCGAGCGATTGGCCGCCGACGATGAAGCCGTTGGCCAGCCGCGGGCCCAGGCTGCGATAGTCGTAGCCACGCACCGAACCGCCGCCCCCGGCGAAGAACAGGCGATCGGCCGGCATTTCGTCGGCGGGGGCTCCCGTAATGGAGCCGATCGCCACGCGACCGGCAAGGACATAGCGGCCCATCGAATCGAAGGAGAAATAGGCCGAGCCGTCGACACGGCTGATGAGGCCGAAATTGCCGAATTTGGCTTCATAGAACGGCTCGACTTGGCCCTTGAGGCGATAGCCCTTGGTCGGCTCCAGCTTGTCGTCGGTGGTGTCGTAGGCAAGCTCGGCCGGCAGGCTGAAGAGCAGAAGGTCGCGCTTGTTGAAGCGGTCGTCGACCTGGTCGTACTCACCATTGACGGCGATCTTGCCGGTCAGTTGCTCCGAGAACTCATGGGCGAGGCCGATTCTGGCGCGGAAAGTATTCTGCGAATAGGGATCATAGACCTCCCGCTTGGCAAGGAGCTGGGCGGTGAGGTCGGTGAAGGGATCCCAGATGCCCGGCTTCACGAAGGTGATGCCGCCCAGATATGTAAAGTTCGAGGTATCCACAGAATCGATGCCGGCAACGCTGGCCTCCAGGCGCAGGCGCTCGGCCTGGCCGAAGAGATTGCGGTGCTCCCAATAGCCATTGAGGCCAGCGCCATCGGTGGTGGAATATTCGGCGCCGGCACCGAACACATGCAGCGGGCGCTCCGTCACCGTAACCATCAGCGGCATCAGGCCATTGCTGTTGATCGGGCCCTCGGTGATGCTGGTGGTCGAGAATACCTGCAGATGCTGCAGGCGGCGCTTGGCAAGCTCGATATCGGCAGGATCATATTGGCCGCCTGGCTCCAGCCCCATCTGCCTGGCCGTGAAGGCCGGATCCATGTCCTTGGTGCCGTCAACGGTGACCTGGCCGTAGTGGGCAAGGCGTCCGGGCTCGACGGCCAGCGTCACGTTCAGCCGGTTATTGACGTGGTCGGCTACGATCTTGCGCGGCAGGGCCTTGGCCTTGGGATAACCCTGGCGGCGCCAGGCATCGATCATCGCCTGCTCGGCCGAAAGTACGATATCGGAATTGGCGGGATTGCCGGGCAACAGGCCGAGGCGCTCTGGCGTCTTGATCTTGGGGTTCTCGTCCGCCGGGCTCGGCGGCGCCCTGCCCTCGAAGCTGATCTGGCCGAAGGTGAAGGCCGGGCCTGGATCGACATTGATTACCACGGGCACGGGATGGGGCAAGGTGGCGTCGGACTGGATCTGCTCCAACGGCTTGCCATTCACCAGGATTGAGATCGAGCCGCCATAATGCGCATTGGCGTAGAGGGCGCCGAGAATACGGTCATATTCGGCGTGCGCCTTGGAGAGGAAGGCCGGCGTGGAGGGCGGGGGCACTTCGTCCTTGCCGCTGTAGAGGGCGGACGCTGTCTCGACGGCCGCCTTGATGTCCTTGTCGCCGCCATTCACATTGACGCTGATGGTGTACGGCTGGGCATCAGGCGAGGTCGACTTCTGCTCGGACTCAAAGAAACTGTAGCCGAAGAGCTTGAAAGCGGCGGCGGGCTGCGGCTTGAGCCCGGCAACAAGCGCCACAACGGCGACCGAAAGCGACAACCCCTTGGCGAGTTGAGGGCGCGACAGGGAGAGGCGGTCGAGCCGCAGACGCCCCCTTATCCCCTCTGCTTCACCCCTCGCCATAGAACAGCGCCCTCATCACGCCACGCCGCGGGAGCGCCGCCCCAGATTGGGACCTTACGCCAAAGCGGCTGTTCAGATCAACCCAGGGCCGTATATCATGATGAAGAACTGGTTAATCGATCAAACTTGCTCTTCTCTTCAGGGTATTTTCCCTAACGTATTATTTATTTCTTGGGATTGAATATACTTAATTACTGGAGACTGATCGATAGACTGCGCTCAGTTTGTAGATGGCGAGGTTGATGCAGTAAAATCCAAAAGCCTGCGGAAATCCGATTAACGAGCTTCCTGCTCAAGGCTGCCAGATCTATCTTTGCGGAATGCCAAAAGTTTACAACGCGTTAATTGCGCCGGATTTTAACCGGCCAAGGCAGTTCCGAGGGATTTTTCACCGAGCCGGCAATCCCTGGCCATCCCCAACCAAGTTTTCAGCCGCTCTTCGGCCTGCCGTCAGGTATAAGTGTAGCAAGAAGAACGACGCCGAGCATGCCGATGAAATCGAAAGCCTTCTGCTGGCCGTTCCAGATCTGGGACTGCCACATGGCGAACCATTCCCCGCCGATCGCAACAAATCCGACCAGGTAGAGCAAGAGCCCCAGGGTCAGCCCCGCAATCGCCACGGACTTTGCTCCGTCGAAGTCCGGTGCGGCGATTCTGGCGAGCAACAGAGCCGCGCCAACCCAAAGCAGCAGCGAGACCAACACCTCGCAGGCAATGATTGCTATATAGCCGGCTTGCTGCAATGCCGGGCTTGTAACCGCACGCCAATGGATCGCGGAATTCGGGAAGGTGGTGTCCATCGACAGGACGTGCTGCACGAACTGCCAGTTGCTGTCATAGTCGGTGATATTTCCGAAGGCCACGAGCGTAAAGAACAGAGCGGCGGCGCCGATCAGGGCAAACTTGGACAGGCGGACCAGGATCATGTGAACACTTCCTCTCTCGATGCCGGCCGGCGATGGAGCCGGGCCAATGAGACATCTTCAATTCTTATTGTCAGAAATTACCTATAATATATATGACATGACGTTATTACGCTTATTGGCAAATTCCAACATTCTCTTGTTGCTAATCGCTTATATGATCCATCGCAATTGGATTGAGATGGATAGAAGATACTGATAGAACTCCAATGATCCACCGATCGAGGAGCCTCATGGCAGTCCACAAGACATTTGGCGCAGCGGAGCAGGTTGCGCTCGGCCGGAAGCACGCCACCGCCGCCCTCATCGTGGCCGGCCTCGCTGGCGTGGCGCAACCGGCCGCAGCGGCCGACTACGCGCCGATCGATTGCGCGAAGGCCAGCCTGCCGACCGAACAGACCATCTGCCGGAACTACGGCCTCGGGCAGAGCGAAGCCCGCATGGCGACACTTTTCGGCATCGTGACTTCGCTCGTCGCCATGGGCCAGCGCGGCGATATCGGCGATACTCAGCGGCAGTGGCTGAAGGCCCGCAACCAGTGCGGGACGGACATTGCCTGCATTGCGGAGGCCTACAAGGCACGCATCCTGACCCTCTCAACGGTGATGGACGGCATCGCCTCGCATGGCCCGTTCTGAAAAATCGGAGGCAGATATGAAGCGCCTTTGTGTCGTCGCAGCGATCGTGGGCCTGGCCTGTCCGCTCCCCGCGCAGGCTGGTCCGAGCGTTCGCTATCGCTGTTCCGATGGAAGCCGGATTGTCGCGGCCTTCGACAATCGGGGCACCGGCAGCGCGACTCTTACCTTCGGCCGCGGCGTCCCACCCCTCACCTTGCCGCAGGCGATGTCAGCCGATGGCGGGCGTTATACGGACCAGTCCACCGAATTCTGGATCAAGGGCCGTGGCGCGACGCTGACGCGGGGTGGCAATACCGTGACCTGCAAGACGCGCTAAAGCGTTTTGCGATTTGACGGAATCGGCAAGAATCGCAAAGACGCGTCGAAACAAAGAGTTAGAGAAAAGAAGCGTTTACGCCTAAACGCGTTTTGCTCTAGAGGCACGGTCTCCAGGGGTCGGAATGTCACAACCCCGAGCCGATCTCGGCAATGGCAGAGCGCATCGGCTCGACCGAGACGCGGATCAGCCCGCTGGTCGGCGTCCCCAGCTCCAGGATAATCAGCACACCGCCGGAGATCGCGAGGGCACAAAGCAGGAGAACGATGATCACGGTCGCGTTCTTGGGCGCGAACAGGCCGAAGCTGGCGAAAAGCAGCGCCAGCCAGAAGATCAGCAGGATCAGGAAGGCCGGGGGCACCGCGATGCCTGTCTTCTCGACCAGTAGCCAGCGCGCTTCCGAAATCGCCTGCGTGATCGCCAGGGCGCGCGCGACGATCTGGCGCTCGCGCTCAGTCGTCGGCGTCAGATTGGATATCTGATCCTCGATCGCCTCGAGTTCCTTCAGGGTCTGGAGATCGCCGCCCTCTGCGGACAGCGGATTGGAGAGTTGGGAGACCTTGTTCTCGGCATAGGCCTTGAGGGTGACGCGGATGTCATGCACCTGAGGGCCATAGCGCAGCAGGACCCGGTCGAGCTTGACGATGTTGATGGCCAGACTGTCGATCGCATCGGCGCGCTGCTTGAACGAATTGCTGGCACTGGTGATCATCAGGCCAAGCACCAGCGCCGCCAGCGTTCCGACGACAGCCATCGACACGGAGACGGCCGTTCGCGTTTCGGCACTCAGATGCGGTTCGGGCAGGTGCTGGGCAAGGGCAACACCGGCCAATGCGCTGCAAAAGATTGCAAGGAAGGAAGCCAGGCTAATCCAGACGGTGCTCATCAATCCACATTCCGCAACGTCAAAGACAAGGGACAGTACTTATTTCGCTCTCAAAGAATTTAAATTCTTCGGACAACCGCAATGGTTCAAACCTTTGAGCTTGCGGCACTCTAAAGCATAAAAATCTGCCACCATCCAGCGCTGCTGTTTATTTTCGGCGGAAGCGTTAGAGACAAAAATGAGATCCGAATCTAGGCATGCATAAGATACACTTGAGGACGCCAGCTTTACACCGGATGGGTCATGGCATCGGGCGCACCATCGGTTGACGCAACAGCGGCGGTGCGGCTGTCCGAAACGGGGCGAGTTTTCGCTGCCCCCTTCCCTACGGCGCCCGTTTTTGTCGTACTCCTTATCGCGCGCGCCTATGCCGAGCGTCGGCCATGCCTTCGTCGGGCGTGACAGAGCGGCCGCGGCCGTCCAGTGGATCGGGGGACGATTCCAAGGCCTGCCCGCGCCATCCAACTGCCGCCATGCCGGTCTCGGCCCGGTAGTTGCGCGCCTCGAACCTCAGCCGCCCTTGGGATAGTTGTAATCGAGCAGCCTCATATTGGTGTAGCCCTGGTCGCCGATACGGGTCCACAGCAGCGTCGCCTGGCGGAAGGCGAAATAGGAGGCGGCGATGCGCTTGGTGAGGTCGTCGCCGTTGTCGACCATTTCGCTCAGCACCTCGCCACTCGCCGTGCCGAAGGCCTTGAACACTTCATCCGGGAACTGCTTGAGCATCACGCCCTGCTCGGTCACCGCCTGCGCGATGGCGATCGGAGAGCGCGCATTGTATTCGGCGAGCGAGCGCGAGTTTTCCTCAGTGCAGGCGACCTCGATGGCGACCTTGTGGGTGGTCGGCAAGGCATCCAATTTGGCGCTGTTCACCTGCAATTGCAGGGCGGCGCAAGGCTCCTGGAAACCTGGCCAGTAGCAGAACTTCGCTGCATTCTGGAAGCCGAAGGAAAGATCGTTGATCGGCCCCATGAACTCGGCCGCGTCGAGATCACCGGACTGCAGCTTGGGCAGGATCTGGGAGCCTGGCATCAGCATCTGGTTGACGCCGAGCTTGGCGAGGGCCTGCCCCGCCAGCCCGCCAATGCGGAAGCGCAGCCCCTTCAGATCGTCGACCGTGTTGATTTCCTTTCGGAACCAGCCACCCAGCCGCGCGCCTGTATTGCCGGCGGCGTAGGCCCGGATGCCGAAGCGCTCACCGAGCTCGTCCCACAGCCCGCGCCCGCCACCGGCATAGATCCAGGCATTGAATTCCTGCGCCATAAGGCCGAAGGGAATGGCCGAGAAGAAGGCAAAAGCCGGCGACTTGGAAAGGTAATAGGCCGACATGTCGTGCGACATCTCGGCATCGCCGGACATGACCGCCGTCATGTTCTGGTCGACGGGCACAAGCTCGCCGGCGGCATAGAGCTTGATGGTGAGCTGCCCCTGCGTGAGCACGCCGATGCGATCGGCCAGGCGCTGCGCTCCGGTGCCCGCGCCGGCCAGCCCCTTGGGCCAGGCTGTCACCATCCGCCATTCTACGAGATTCTGGGCCAGGGCGGGGGCAGCCAGGGCACTGGCGGTAACAGCGGCAGCTCCGGCAAGAAAACGGCGGCGGGTCGACATGATCTGTCCTTCACGGGGCGGAATTGGGCTCCCAGCGCGGTGAATAAACTGCAGCCAAGATGAACTGGGGATGAAGGCTCCCTGAGGAGCGTACTACTGGGCGCGCGAACGTCCTCGTCCATATGCGCTAACTTTGTGGTGTGAGGCGATGGAAACTGGAGGGGCGATCACCGATCGCCCTCTTCCCTCCCCGCAAAACGTATCGTTTCCGAGATTGTCGATCAGTGATCGACACTCCAACTGCGCGCCCTTCCAGCAAAGTTAGCGCCCATGGACGTCCTCGTCCGCTCTTGAACCTGGACTTTTCAATAAATGGTGCGGTCACGAACGGCAAGCCGCCGCCCAAATTGGCAACCGCTTCGTTTCAAGAGTGAATCGTCCGACACTCTCTCGAGTGTCCTAGGGACGTCCGCGCTCCCAGCGCTACCCCGCCAACGCGTCCCGATAAACCGGCGAGCCTTCGTCCTGCGAGCGCTGCAGCTTCTCGCGCGCTTCGTCCGCCTCGCGCTGGCGGTTCCACATGCCGGCATAGATGCCGCCACGAGACAGAAGTTCCTCGTGATTGCCACGCTCCACGATCACACCCTTGTCGAGCACGATAATCTCATCGGCATTCACCACGGTGGAGAGGCGATGCGCGATCACCAGGGTAGTGCGGTTCTGTGAAATGCGCTCCAGCGCGTCCTGGATCTCCATCTCGGTATAGGAATCGAGCGCCGAGGTCGCCTCGTCGAGCACCAGTACCGGCGGCCCCTTGAGGATGGTGCGCGCGATTGCGACACGTTGTTTCTCGCCGCCGGAAAGCTTAAGGCCGCGCTCGCCCACTTCCGTCTCGTAGCCCTTGGGCATGCGGCGGATGAAGGTATCGATCTGGGCGAGGCGGGCCGCCTCCTCCACCTCGGCATCGGTGGCATCCCAGCGGCCATAGCGTACATTGTAGCGGATGGTATCGTTGAAGAGCACAGTGTCCTGGGGCACCATGCCGATGGCGGCGCGCAGGGATTTCTGCGTCACGTCCCGCACATCCTGACCATCGATCAGCACCCGCCCGTCATTGACGTCGTAGAAGCGGAACAGCAGGCGAGAGATGGTCGACTTGCCGGCGCCCGACGGGCCGACGATTGCCACCGTGGCGCCGGGCGCCACATCAAACGAGAGCCCCTGCAGGATGGGACGGTCGGGATCGTAGCTGAACACCACATTGTCGAAGGTGACGCGCCCTTCGCTGACCTGCAGCGGCTTGGCATCAGGGCTGTCCTTGACCTCGGTCTCCTTGTCGAGAAGCTCGAACATGGTCTCGATATCGGTGATGCCCTGCTTGATCTCGCGATAGGCAAAACCAAGGAAGTTCAGCGGCGTCGCCAGCTGCAGCCACATGCCGTTCAGCAGGATGATATCGCCCACCGTATTGACGCCTCTGGAAACGCCAAAACCCGCCAGCAGGAGAGAAGCGGTCATGCCCAAAGTGAAGATGATGCCCTGGCCGATATTGAGCCAGGTCAGCGTCATATAGGTGCGGTTGGCGGATTTCTCGTACCCGGCCAAGGCGCGGTCATAGCGGGCTAGCTCGCGATCCTCATTCGAGAAATACTTGACCGTTTCATAGTTCAGCAGGCTGTCGATCGCCTTCTGATTGGCGTCGGTATCGGATTCGTTCATCTCCCGGCGGATGTCGATGCGCCAGTCGGTCGCCTTGATGGTGAACCAGACATAGATCGCCGTCGTGACCATTACGATCGTGGCGTAGCGCCAGTCGAACTGAAGCAGCAGCATGCCGAGATAAAGCACCAACTGCACGATCGTCGGCAGGATATTGATGGTGGCGAAGCGAACGATGTTCTCGATGCCGGTCCGGCCGCGGTCGATCACCCGGGACAGGCCACCCGTCTTGCGTTCCAGATGATAGCGCAGGCTGAGATTGTGGATGTGCTGGAAAGTCTCGATGGCCAGGCGCCGCACGGCATAGAGGAAGACGGGCGCGAACATGCCGTCCTTCCACTGGGAGATAGACGTGCTCAGGACACGGGTCACACCATAGGCAACCAGCATGGAAAGAGGCAGGCCGGCCAGCCAGATCGCGAGCATGGAGCCCGTCAGGACCTTGCCGCCATTGAGCGCCGCTAGCCCGTCGGTCGCCCATTTCAGGGTGTAGGGCATGACCAGGGTGACGACCATGGACAGGAGCAGGAGCACGAAGGCCCAGACCACCCGCATGCGCAGATCAGTTCGTTCGGCCGGCCACATATAGGGCCAAAGCTGCTTCATGGTGTGAAGGAAAGCGCCCCGGTCAGCGCTGATGCGCTTGCGAGCGGCTGAAATATCGGGCGGCATGGATAGGCTTTCGGCGAAGGAGCACTGGGCACTCCTGGCGGCAGGGTTTTTCTTGGAATGTCGCTGCGTAGTTAGGTCTGCATCGAAGCGACTGCAAGCTTGCGCGGACCAAATTCGCGCTCATGTGGATGACATGTGCCGATGGACGCGCAAAAACTGGCCGCTTATTCCGGCGTCAAAATCTACGGCACCTTCTTTTCCGGCATCACGAAGATCTGGCCTGGATAGATCCGGTTGGGGTTGCGGATCTGATTGGTGTTGGCGTCGTAGATCCAGGTGTACCGAATGCCCTGCCCGTAGATCTTGCGAGAGATCCGCCAGAGATTATCGCCCTGCACGATCGTCGTGGTGCGGATCTCCGGGATGACGGCCATGGAAGGCGGCGGCGTTGTCCCGGTCGGTCCTGCGTCGCCCACACGCACGGGCTGGTTGCCTGGCGCGGCCTGTGTCGCGGCAGCCGGCATGGTGGCCGTGGGCAAGACCGGGTTGCCGCCTTCGGACACGCCGGCGGCAGGCGAAGCCCCCTGCCCCGGTTGACCGGATGCGGCAGGCACGCCGGGGGATGGGGCGGTGCCGGGCGCCTGGACGCTCGCAGGCTGGGCCTGCTGCGGGGTTGCTGATCCGGACACCCCGCGCGTTGCTAGGCTCGAGGACGCCGACACGGGCACCGCCGCGCCCGGGGCGGCCGACTTGCCCGGCGTGGAGGCAGCGGCCACGACGGCCGGAGCGGAACCGGCGGCCGTCTTCTCGGCCATGGCAAACGGCACCTCGGCCCGGGTCAGCACCTGCCCGGTGCCGGCGGCGACATCGTCCACCCGCACCTTGTAGTCGCCCTGTGACATGCCCTTCTCGATGGTCATGCCGAACGTGCCGTCCCTGGCCGCGGTCACGGTGGTGACCAGCGTATCGTTGAGATAGATGCGCAGCGAAGCACCCGGCTCAGCCATGCCGGTAACGAAGAAACGGCCGTTCTCGTCGGCTTCCACCGTGCGGATCGAGGCGTTCGCGCGCGAGGGCGTGTTGCCCGCGCCGTCCTTGGGTGTGCTCGGGGTCGGCGAAGAGGGATTGGTCACGGTGGGCCCATTGCCCGCCGGCAGTCCCTGCGTGGGTGGCGCCGCGGCGACCTGCGAATTGGCGATCGCCTTGCCGGTTGGCGGCACGGCATCGGTCAGCACCTTCGAAGGCTCATTCGGCGTGTTGAGGACGATCACGACCTCCTCGCCGGGCTGCTCCGGCACGCGCACCGAGACCGTCTGCTCCGACTGCGTCACCCGGCCATCCGGCGAAGTGGTACGCAGGGTCAATTCGCACGGCCCCTTGGGCAGGGCCGGCGGCACGATGGCCCACTGACCGCCGACATCGGCGACGGCGCGCGCATAGGTGTTGCCATTGCGCAGCAGTTCCACCGTTGCGCCCGGTGCGGCGCGGCCAGCGATCACGGCGTCACCACCCGGCTCGATGCGCGCGATATCGAAGGTCGGCAGAACCTGTTCCTTCGCCGCCGGAGTGGTATCGGCGGGCTTGGCTCCGGCCGCGGGCGCAGCCGTGGTGCCCGCAGCAGGCTTGGCGGCTTCGGGCTGCGCCGCCGGCTTGGCAGCGACGGGGCTGGGCGCATTGGGTTTGGGCGCCTGAGGTTGCGCGGATGCCTGGCTTTGGGGTGCGGTCGGCGCCTGAACGTTCTGCTGCGGCTGGGATGCGGCAGGCGGCTTGCCGGGCGTGGGCGCCGCAGGCTGGCTGCCGGGAGCAGCGCTGGTCACGGGCTCGGGTGGGGCGGTGGTGGCTGGTTCCCGAACCAGCACGCTGTATAGCGTGCCGACGCTCACGACGCTCGCCGCTCCCACTATTCCAAAACTCTTCCAGCCCACAGCCATCACGCACTCCCGATGCAAGCACGCGCATCGAAACGATTGGTGTCATGCCCGGTGCCGTATCGCAAGTCCGACAAGAAGAAACACTTGCCGAACGCCAGCCCCGGTTTTCTGTAAAATTGCAAATCGCAGCTCCGAATGAAAGGATCGAAAGCGGCGAAGCCTACCTATGACCTACTTTATCCTTGGTAATCAATGTGTTGTTTTGAAGGTGACAGTTTTTTGTTTGACCGCCGCCCTCCCTGTGCTGCCACCCGGTTCAACCACGGGCCTGGCTCCGTTCCCACAACCGGCGCTTGCATCACCATGCCGTACTATCCCGTCGCGATTTTCATAGCTCGAATCTCATTATTCTCATGAGTTTGGACGGAGATCGCGCTATGTTTTTCTCAACTTCGCTAAGCCGGAAAGTCTTCATGTCCAGGGCGCTGCTGGTCTTGCTCACTGTGATCTTTTCGGTGCTGTCCATCGCTACGGCAGCGCCTGCCAAACCGATCAAATCAAAACCGAACAATCCGGCCCAAACTATGGATCCGATGCACATCGCCATTGTACGCGATCATTCGGGCAATTGCGAACCGAACTGCGCCGAATGGATCATGATGCAAGGGGATATAGTGGCCGGTACGCCTCCGTTGCTCAAGCGCGTACTGAAACTGGCCGGCAAGCGCAAGCTCCCCGTTTTCGTCAATTCACGCGGCGGCAAGGTCGAGGCCGGCATCACGCTGGGACAGCTGATCCGGGCCAATCACCTCGACGTGACGGTCAGCAAGACCATCCTCGACCCCTGCGATCCCAAGGACAGGAAGTGCATCGACAATGCCCTGACCGGCCGCAAAGGCTCGCCGCAGAGCTATGCGTCCGAATGCGCCTCAAGCTGCGCCTTCCTGCTTGCCGCCGGCGAGGCCCGACACGTGCCCTATACCGCCTTTGTCGGGGTACATCAGTTCACCAACTACCTCACTACGACACGCTATATGAACACGTATCTGCGCCGGCGCGCACTGGTGAACGGGCACGTGGTCGTCGTCAACCAGAAACTGGTGAAGCAGAAGGTCATCTCCCAGACCACGGAGAAAGTGGCGACGCCCAAATCCACCTATGACCGTGCCGCGCGCTATTTTTCGGAGATGGGCATCGGCGACAATATCAATGCCATTCTTCAGACCGCCTCCCCCGACAGCATTCACTGGCTGAATGGGAGCGAACTGAGTTCCACCCACATGATGACAGATCGGCAGGATGGCATTTCGCAGGTCCTCGCCATCAACGGGGAGCTCGGAGGCAAGACGATCCTGGCCTCCGCGCCCGCCCCGTCGGCCCCGAGCGTGACCATATCGGTCCCGACCGAGCCGGTGCTCGTGCCTCCGGCGCCGGCCAGCCCTCCGCCTGCTGCCGCCACCCGTACGAAGACCTACGTTTCTGCCGACAGCGACATACCGCTCGGTCGCTATCGCGGCAACGACGTCACGGTGGATGTCACCATCCACCAGCATCTGGGCACGCCAGCCGTCATCGTCGACTTCACGCCCCGCGACTCAGCCGGCCCCATCCCGACCATGAACCTGATCGCCGGCGTGCAGATCGGCGACCAGCACCGGCGCGAAAGCCCGCCCAATATCACTGCCGGATCGTTCCAGTCGTTGACGATCCCCGTTCCCGTGGATGAATTCTGCACGCTCCGGCAGACCGACGTCCTCTGGCTCGATCTCAGGGCCGAGCCCGGCGGTGAGTTCGAGGAAGGCAAGATCGCGCTGCAGACCGAAAGCCGCTTCATGACCGCTCATGCCATCCTGGCGGATATCTGTGGGCAGGCGCAAGCGACCAAATGAGCGGCAGTTCCTGCCCACCCATCGGGCTTGACCCCGAGGATGCTGCGTTGCAAAACCGGGGCATGACAAAACTAAGATCGATCTGCGTCTATTGCGGTTCCAGCAGCGGCATCCGCCCTTCCTATGTCGCGGGCGCCCAGCGCCTCGGTGCCGACATGGCCGCCGGCGGCATTCGCCTGGTCTATGGCGGCGGTGATGTCGGCCTGATGGGCACCGTCGCCCGCGCTGTCATCGACAATGGCGGCACCGTCACCGGCATCATTCCCACCTTTCTGCAGCGCCGCGAGCGCATGCTGACCGATGTGGAAGAACTGATCGTCACCAAGGACATGCACGAGCGCAAGCGCCTGATGTTCGAGCGCGCCGATGCCTTCGTTGCCCTGCCCGGCGGCGTCGGCACGCTCGAGGAATTGGTGGAGCAGCTGACCTGGGCCCAGCTCGGCCAGCACAAGAAGCCGATCGTACTGGTGAATATCGACGGCTTCTGGACGCGCTTCCTCGAAATCCTCGACCATATGCGCGAGGAAGGCTTCATCCGTCCGGAGACCACCGTCGAGGTCCTGGTGGCCAGCAAGTCCGAAGACGTGGTGCCGATGCTCAGGACTGCGATCGAGAAGTTGACGCAGGCCGAGATGCAATTGCATGTCGCACCGGAGACGCTGTAAGCCCCGGCCAGAACAAAGCCGAAGTTGTCTCATCGGGGGGTCAAGTCGACTGCCACGATATCAAGCGCCTTGCCAATGTTCCGGCAGGCTGAATAAAACCTGTCATGCGCGTGTTCATCTCGGCCCACCGCTTTCAGGCGAATACGGAACACCCATGAAGCATGGCATCCCCATACTTGCAGCGGCAGCTTTCCTGGCCGGTTCCATCCTTGTTGCTTCGGCCAGTGCCGCCGATCTCTACAAACTCGACCCCGACCATACCCAAACCATCTTCACCATCGATCACCTCGGCTATTCCCGCATCAGCGGCACGTTCCACGACATCAAGGGCACGCTGACGTTCGATGAAAAGAAGCCTGAGACCAGCAGCGTGGAGGTGACGATCGGCACGGGCAGCGTCGATACCGGCTCGGCCGCACGCGATGAGGATCTGCGCTCTGCCGATTACTTCAATGCGGCTACGTTTCCAGCCATGACATTCAGAAGCACGGTCGTAAGGAGGCGCGGTGCCCGCACTGCCGATGTCACGGGTGACCTCACCCTGCTCGGCGTCACCAAGCCGGTCGTGCTCAAGGTGACCTTCAACCGCATGGCGCCTGACTTCCTTCGCGGGAACAGCATGGTGGCCGGCTTTACCGCCTCGGCGAGGATCAAGCGCTCGGATTTCGGCATGAAAGCCTTCCTGCCCCTGATCGGCGATCAGGTCGACATCGCCATCAATGCCGAGGGAGTCAAGCAGTAGCGCTCTCCGCCATCGCATCGAGGATCACGACCGCCGACGCCGCGCCGGGATCCATATGGCCGAGTACGCGCTCGCCCAGACGCGAAGCGCGGCCCTTGGACGCGAGCATGGCCTTGGTCGCCTCCGCGCCCTGCTCAGCCGCTTTGGCCGCGGCACGCAGACAGGCCTGTAGCGACTGCCCCCCGACGGCAGCGGCTCGAAGCGCCGCGGCGGCGGGGTGCCAGGCGTCGACCATCGTCTTCTCGCCAGGCTCGGCTTTGCCACGATCTTGAATGCCTTGCGCCATCGCCGCCACGGCGGCCACCATCGCATCCCGGTCGAGGCTCGCTTTGCCCTTGACGGCAGCGCCCGCTCGCATGAAGGCCGTGGCGTAGAGCGGCCCTGAGGACGCCCCGACCGCGTTGAGGAAGGATTTCGCCGCTGTGTTGAACACTTGTGTCGGTTCGGTCGCGGCGGGATCGAGACCGGCCAGCGCCTGCGTCACCGCGGCGAAGCCCATATCCATGGTGACGCCGTGATCCGCATCGCCAATCACGCCATCGAGAGCCGACAGGCGGTCCTTGTCGGCCTCGATCGCCCGGGCGATGGCATTGAACATCTGGATCAGTCCGGCAGTGGTAAACTCGGTCATCGCTTCGATCCGCGGGAGTGGCATTCTGACGAGAGGACGGGCTTCAGCCCGCGCGGAACATCGCGCAGTCGCACGGGTGGTCGAGAAGCTCCGTCAGTTCCTCGTCGAGGGCGAGGAGGGTGATCGAGGCGCCGGCCATCTCCAGCGAGGTGCAGTAATTGCCGACCCAGGTGGCATGCACGCCGATGGCCTTTTCGGCGAGGCGCTGATGCACGCGCCGGTTCATGACATAGAGTTCCATCAGCGGCGTGGAGCCCAGCGAATTGACCAGGACGGCGACCTTGCCGCCCGAGCGTGTCGGCAATTCGGCGAAGATGCGGTCCATGATCTCGTCGGTCACCGCATCGGCGCTGCGCAGCGGCTCGCGGGCCACGCCAGGTTCGCCATGGATGCCCATGCCGATTTCCATCTCGTTCTCACCGATCTCGAAATTATGCTTGAGCGTATGCGGCAGCGAACAGGGGGATAGCGCCACGCCCATCGTGAAGGTGTGGTCATTGGCCTTGCGCGCCACGCGCTCGCATTCGTCGAAGGACAACATCTTGTCGCAGGCCGCGCCAACGATCTTGAAGATGAAGAAATTGCCGGCGACACCGCGCCGCTTAGACTTCTGATCCAAGGGTGCCGAGGCAACATCGTCCGTGGTAAGCACAGTGCGCACCTCGATGTCATCCATCGCAGCCATCTCGGCCGCCATGTCGAAATTCATGACGTCGCCGGCATAATTGCCATACATGAACAGCACGCCCGCCCCGCCGCTGGCAGCCTTGGCGCATTCCACAATCGGATCGGGAGGCGGCGAAGCAAAGACATTCCCGACCGCGCAGGCGTCCGCCAGGCCCTCGCCGACGAAGCCGAGGAAGGTCGGCTCATGTCCGGAGCCGCCGCCGATCACCAGGCCTACCTTGCCCTGGCGCGGGCCGCTGACGGCGACGACGGAGCGCGGGCTGCCGGGCACCTGCCTGATGTGGCCGGGATGGGCTCGCACCACGCCTTCGAGCATCTCCTCGATGATGTTCTTGGGATCGTTGATGAGCTTTTTGGTGGGCACCGTTGTTCCTCCCATGGCTCGGATCGTCCCACGGTTAAGGAAGACTCACGGCCGTTTGTGGAGAACGTGACGGCGAATGCGCCAGAGGGCAAGGGTAAGGTGAAGATACTAACGGAGGAAGGCGCGACTCGCCTGCCACGCTGGGTTCACACCTCCGCGCCGGACTTCAGGAGCTTGTACGTCATCGAATCCGTCAGGGCCTGGAAGGAAGCATCGATGATGTTGTCCGACACCCCCACCGTACTCCAGCGTTCGCCCGTCCTATCCTGGAATTCGATCAGCACGCGCGTCACCGCGTCCGAACCACCCTGGAAGACACGGACCTTGTAGTCCACCAGCTTCAAATCCTCGATATAGGACTGGTACTTGCCGAGATCCTTGCGCAAGGCGATGTCGAGCGCATTGACCGGCCCCTGCCCCTCGGCGGCGGAGATCAGCTCTTCTTCGCCCACCTTCACCTTGACGATGGCTTCCGAATAGCTGCCGAGCTCGCCCCTGGCATTCCAGCGCCGTTCCACATTCACGCTGAAGCGCTCGATGAAGAAGAATTCCGGCACCGTGCCGAGGATGCGCTTGGCCAGCAGGAAGAAGGAGGCGTCGGCGCCCTCATAGGCATAGCCCTGCGCTTCCTTATCCTTCAGCGCGCCGAGCAGATGCGTCAGGCGTGGATCGTCCCTGTCGATGGTCAGGCCGAGGCGTTCGAGTTCGGCCAGGATATTTGACTTGCCGGCCTGGTCGGAGACAAGGAGCTTGCGCCGGTTGCCGACGCTTTCCGGCGCTACATGCTCATAGGTCGAGGGATCCTTGACTACCGCGGAGGCATGGATGCCGGCCTTGGTGGCGAAGGCCGAGGAACCGACATAGGGCGCGTGATGATCGGGCGTGCGGTTCAGCAACTCGTCGAGCTTGCGCGATACGCGCGTCAGCGTTTCGAGCTTGTGCCCGTCGACGCCGATTTCGAAGCGGCCTGCGTAATCGGGCTTGAGCAGGAGCGTGGGGATCAGCGAGGTGAGGTTGGCATTGCCGCAGCGCTCGCCGAGGCCGTTCAGCGTGCCCTGGATCTGGCGCACGCCCGCGCGCACCGCCGCGAGCGAATTCGCCACCGCCTGCTCGGTATCGTTATGGGCGTGGATGCCGAGATGGTCGCCCGGGATGACCTTCTCGACCTCGCCGACGATACGCTCGACCTCGTGGGGAAGCGTGCCGCCATTGGTGTCACACAGCACCACCCAGCGCGCGCCCGCCTCGAAGGCGGTCTTGGCGCAGGCCAGCGCATAATCGGGATTGGCCTTGTAGCCGTCAAAGAAATGCTCGCAATCGAGCAGCACCTCGCGACCTCGTGCTTGAGCGGTGGCGACGCTATCGCGGATCGAATCGAGATTTTCCTCCAGGCTGATGCCGAGCGCGACCCGAACCTGTTGATCCCAGCTCTTGGCGACGAAGCAGATCGCCTCGGCCTTCGCGTCGAGAAGACCGGCGATGCCGGGATCATTGGCGGCCGAACGCCCCGCCCGCTTGGTCATGCCGAACGCTGTGAACGTCGCCCGGAGGCCGTTGTCCTGGCTGAAGAATTGCGTATCCAGCGGATTGGCGCCCGGATAGCCGCCCTCGATATAGTCGACGCCGAGATCGTCGAGCAGACGGGCGATCGCCTGCTTGTCCGGCAGGGAGAAGTCTACGCCTGTCGTCTGGGCGCCATCGCGCAGGGTGGTATCGAAGAGATAGAGCCGGTCGCGGGTCGTCACGAAGCCGCTCCCGGCGCGACAAGCGTCTTCTTCATGGTGGTGTTGCCGAGCCACTCGTCGCCGAGTATCACCGTGTTGCGCCGCTGGGCCGCAAAGCCTTGCTTCTGGAAGAAGTCGCGGGCGGTATCGCTGGCATCGACGGTGAGCGCCGTGGCGCCGCGCGCCCTGGCGAGTTGTTCGATGGCGTTGTAGAGCATGGCGGCGACGCCCTGCCCCGCCACGGCCGGATGGACATAGAGCAGGTCCACCAGCTCCTTGCCCTTGAGCGAGATGAAGCCGATGGGCGAGCCACTGACCGTGGCGACAAGCGTGAGGGAGTCCGCGAGCCGTCGGCCCCAGGCTTCCTCGTCGTCGGCCGCGCTGGCCCAGGCTTCCTGCTGGCCCTCGGAATAATCCTCCCCGGTCAGTTCATGGATGCTGGCACGGAAGATTTCGGCCAGGATCGGCCCATCCGCCGGGAGGAAGGGGCGAAGCCCCGGTTTCGGCATTGCCTGTGCCATCAGACCTTGACCTCCCAGCTCGTCGTGCCGTCCTTGTTGTCCTTGACGGCGATGTTGAGCCTTGCCAGCTCATCGCGAATGCGGTCCGATTCAGGCCAGTTCTTGGCGGCCCGAGCCGCCTTTCGTGCGACAAGAAGGCCTTCGACTTCCTCTCGCAGGGCCTCGCTGATCGCGGCGTCGCCCTTCAGTGCTGCCGCATCGTTGCTGAAGCCGAGAAAGGTCAGGGTAGCCGCACGGTCGGCCGGGCTCTGGATCTGGTGCAGGCGCGCCAGCACCGCCGGTGTGTTGAGGTCATCCGAGAGCGCCTCGATCACGCCCGCGTCAATGCTGCCGCCTGCAGGCGCATCCTCATACCAGCGCAATAGGGTCTGCTGCGTTTCCGTAAGCGCCTGCACGGTCCAGTCGATCGGCTGGCGGTAGTGGGTACGCAGCATGGCAAGGCGCAGCACATCGCCATGCCAGGCCCTGCCGCCGAACTTGTCGCTCGCCAGCAATTCCCGGATGGTGATGAAGTTGCCGAGGCTCTTCGACATCTTCTCACTTTCGACCTGCAGGAAGCCATTGTGCATCCACACATTGGCCATCACCGGCGTATCGAAGGCGCAGCAGCTCTGGGCGATCTCGTTCTCATGATGCGGGAAGACGAGATCGATGCCGCCGCCATGGATGTCGAAGATGTTGCGGGCCGGATCGTCGCAGGTAAGGCCACCGCCGAAGGGCTCAAGGAGCTCGGCGGTCGCCATGGCGGAGCACTCGATATGCCAGCCTGGGCGTCCGGGGGTCACGATGCCCGCCGGGCTCGGCCAGCCCGGCTGATGGCCGTGCGAGGGCTTCCACAGCACGAAATCCATGGCATCGCGCTTGTAAGGGGCGACATCCACGCGGGCGCCCGCCAGCATCTCGTCGAGCGAGCGCCGGGCGAGCGCGCCATAGCGCGGAACGCCGCCGAGCTTACCCATCGCCTGCACCGAGAACAGCACATGCTCCTCGGCGACATAGGCGACGCCTCGCGCGATCAGCCGTTCGATGAGCGCCTTCATCTCCTCGATATGATCGGTGGCGCGCGGTTCGACCATCTGCGGAAGCTGGCCGGGCTGATTGACCTGGTCCGGCATCAGCACGCCGAGCGCTCGAATATCCTGGTGGAACTGGGCCAGCGTGCCGTCCGTCAATTCGCGGATGGAAATGCCGCGCTCGGCTGCCCTGTCGTTGATCTTGTCGTCGACGTCGGTGACGTTGCGGGCATAGGTGACATGCTCGACGCCATAGACATGGCGCAACAGGCGGAACAGCACGTCGAACACGATGATCGGGCGAGCATTGCCGATATGGGCGAAGTCATAGACCGTTGGGCCGCAGACATACATGCGCACATGGTCGGGATCGACCGGATGGAAGTCGACCTTGGTGCGCGTGCGCGTATCGTAAAGCCTCAATACCATGGGTTCCCCACCTCGGCTGGCCGGGGCGTCTTGCGCTCAAGGTTTTTGGGCGAATGACGGCGCCAGCCAGCTTTGCTGCTAGCTGCAAATAATCCGCGAAAGGATGGCCGTCTTTGTCATGGCCGGACCAATGTGCCAAGCGGGCGCGGAAGTCAAGATGGATGACTCGGAGTAACCTTCCATTAGTGATGCACAGCGGCAACATGGTTCCGCCAAAGTTTCTCCACGTCGATTTACGGATGTTTAAAAGCGCACTGCGATGGTAGTCAGGCTCCGATATTGAACGGGGCAGCACCCGTTCACGAGCGCGTATTTCGATGAAACTCCCTACTATTTCCCTGTTTGCGGCTGCGTTGGCCTTCGCCATGCCGGCTTCTGCCCAGAACGTTGCCTCCTTTGTCGTCGCCAACGACGACGGGTATGGCGTCGATGCCTGCCTGGAGAGTGGCGCGGCCTGCGGCGCGCCCATCGCCACCGAATGGTGTGTCGCCAATGGCTATTCCAAGGCGATCGACTATCGTCGCCAGAGCGAGGCCGATATCACCGGTTCGATCAACGGCCCGACACAAGTCGCGGTCGTGCAACCGCATGCGGTGGTGATTACCTGCGAAAAGTGACATCCTGGGATCGCAGGCATCCCTGCCTGCTCTTTCTTGGAAACATCGCAGCTTGAAGGAAAGGAAGAGCAGGCAGGGATGCCTGCGATTGTCTATTTCAATCCCATCGTGCAAGCCTAGCTTTTGGATGCCTCCAGCTCGGTGGCCGCCGAGCTGGAGGCGGGAGGGGACGGGTCGTGCCTGCGATAATCGAAGGACTGACTTAGGAGTCTGACCACCCCTCTCTTTTCCATGAGGCCTGAACGGATACCGGCATTGCTCCGGAGACAAGCAGAGGACTTGGAAAAGATGACGAGCAGCCTAGCACACAATGTCGGCACCGACATCGGCAAGGATCATTTGGATGTGGCTGTCCACCCGGCAGGCCTCATCAAGCGCTTTGCCAACACCCAGGCGGGCCATCGCGCCCTGCTTGCCTGGCTTTCTTCCTGGACTGTCGAGCGTGTGGTGTTCGAAGCAACGGGGGCCTATCATCGCGCCTTCGAACGCGCGCTCAACCAGGCCGGCCTGCCGGCCGTCAAGCTCAACCCGCGCCAGGCCCGACGCTTTGCCGAAGGTATTGGCAGGCTGGCCAAGACCGATCGCATCGATGCCATGACCCTGGCCCGCTATGGCCAGGCCGTCCAGCCCGAGCCGACCCTCATCGTCAGCCAGGCCCTTGAGGAGATGAAGCAATTGGCCGCGGCGCGGGACGCCCTGATGAAGATCAAAGTGGCAACCCAGACCCGCCAGCAAACCGCCGAACTCCCCCTGATCAAGCGCCAACTCGCCAAGACACTGGCTCTGACCCAAGCGCAGATAAACGCCATCGACGAGGAGATCGCCAGGCGGGCCGACAAGGATCCCGCCTTCAAGCGCAGAGCCGAAATCCTCGATTCCATCCCCGCCGTGGCACCCATCACAGCTCACGCCATGCTCATCCACATGCCTGAACTGGGCACCCTGTCTCCCCCTCAAGCCGCAAGCCTGGCCGGCCTCGCCCCTGTCCCACGCGACAGCGGCAGCAAAAATGGCAAGCGCTTCATTCGCGGGGGAAGAGCCCTTCTGCGACGAGCCCTCTATATGCCCATGGTCGCCGCTATCCGATGGAACCCCGACCTCGCCGCTAAATACCAGGCCATGGTCGCCGCCGGAAAACCCAAAAAAATCGCCATCGTCGCCATCATGCGCAAGCTCATCATCCTCGCTAACGCCCTCTTGCGAGATAATCGGATTTGGACGCCTAAAGCTGCTTGACCGAACACGGATACTCCCAGGTTCCTCATTCGACGAAGTCCCCACATTTCGGCGCCGGCTCTCCGTTCCAGGGCATGACCGGGACCGAGGACGTCGAATTCTTCGGCGACCCGTCGATCAGCTTGTCGCTATAGACGAGATAGACCAGCACGTTGCGCTTTACGTCGCAGCCGCGCACGACCTGCATCTTCTTGAAGAAGAACGAGCGCGACTGGCGATAGACCAGGGCTCCCTGCTCGAATTTCGACTTGAACTTGATCGGTCCGATCTGTCGGCAGGCGAGCGAAATGTCGGAAACCTGCTCGGCAACACCGAACATGCCCTTGAGGCCTCCCTTTTCGGGGACGGTGAAATGGCAGGCAACACCTTCGACATCGGGATCGTCGATGCCATAGACGGCCAGCTTGTCGTCCGGCGTCAGGAATTTCCAGACTGTCGATTTCTTGAAGATTAGGTCGGGATCCTGACTCTGGGCCAGGGCGGGCGTTGAAGCCAGGGCGGCGATCGCAGCCAGGCCGATGACAATCTTGTTCAGCATCCAGTGCCTCCTCATCCGCCTGCATATGGGATGGGGAGGCGAGTCGTGCCAGAGGGAGGTGTCGGAGGGGTGACGCCGGGATTATCTCACGACCCTACCCCTTCAACCTTGCCAACACCTGCTCCCGGCCGATCAGTGGCAACAAACCCTTCAGTTCCGGCCCGTGATCGAGCCCCGTCAGTGCCTGGCGCAACGGCATGAACAGCGCCTTGCCTTTGGCGCCGGTTTCGACCTTTACCGCATCGGTCCAGGTGCTCCAGGTCGTCTCATCCCAGGGCCCGGGCGGCAGGACCGCGGCGGCGCGAGACAGGAAGGTGGCATCCTCGACATCGGACGCGACTGGGCCGGTCACCACATCCCACCAGCCCTTCGTCTCCGCCAGCTTGACGATGTTGCTCCGCACCACCTGCCAGAATGTCTCGCCGCCGCCGACGCCGAGAGCCGCCAGCCGCTCCGCCACTGCGGCGTAGGGCGTCTCGTGCAGCAAACGCGCGTTAAGCACCTGGATCTCCGCCGGATCGAAACGGGCCGGCGCGCGAGAAATACGCGAGAGATCGACCAGCTTGGCCAATTCCTCGAGTGAGGCGACCGGCCGCACGGCTTCCGATGTCCCGGTAAGAAGCGCCAGGCTCGACACCGCCATCGGCTCGAAGCCATCCTCGCGCAGGGAGCGGATCGAGAGGGCACCCGTTCGTTTGGAGAGCCCCTCCCCGCTCAGCGTGGTGAGAAGATTGTGATGCGCGAAAACGGGTACCTTGCCGCCCAGCGACTCGAAAATCTCGATCTGCACGGCGGTGTTGGTGACGTGGTCCTCGCCTCGGACAATATGGGTCACGCCAAGATCGATGTCGTCGATCACCGATGTGAGCGTGTAGAGATAGCTGCCATCGGCGCGCACCAGCACGGGATCGGAGAGCGACGAGGTGTCGATATGAGCCGGGCCGCGCACGCCGTCCTCCCACTCCACCCGGCGATGGTTGAGCAGGAAGCGCCAATGCGGCCGGCGCCCCTCGGCCTCCAGGGCCGCCTTCTGCACATCGGTCAGCCTGAGGGCAGCACGGTCATAGACCGGCGGCAGGCCCCGCGCCTTCTGCAGGGCGCGGCGGCGGTCGAGTTCCTCCTCGGTCTCGTAGCAGGGATAAAGGCGCCCGGCCGCCCGCAGCGCGGCGGTGGCGGCGTCATAGAGGGGCAGGCGATCGGACTGGCGCAGTTCGAGATCCGGCACCATGCCGAGCCAGATAAGATCTTGCCTGATGGCGTCGGCATATTCCTGCCGGGAGCGGGCAGTGTCGGTATCGTCGTAGCGCAGGATGAACTGGCCGCCGTCGCGCTTGGCCACGCACCAGTTCAGCAGGGCGGTGCGGATATTGCCGATATGGATATAGCCGGTAGGAGACGGCGCAAAGCGGACGACGGGCGGCATAACGGGCCTTCGATTTGACGAAACGCTGTCTCCTATACCCCGCGGCCCCGATTTTGAAGGAAAGATTATGGACACGACGAGAGTCGTTTTTGCTGGCCACAAAAATGACATCACGTCTATAAGGGGCGGCACCAATCCTTCCGCGCCTGCCTTCTGGATATTCGGCAGGCTGACCGTAACCGCCATGGACCTGTCGTCGCGATGCGATGACGCGGCACTGTTGATGCTCCTCGCATCAAGAACATGACGTTAGGGAATTCTGTTGAAACTTCAAGCCTTCATTCATTCTTTGTTGTCACCTTGCGGGCAATGTCAGGCAAAGCCTGCCTATGACTGTGATACAGGCAGAGCCGGGAAAGAAGTGATGTTGCGTACCCTGTTGAAGACGACCGTCGCTGCCGCAGCTCTCGGCTGCACGCTGGCCTCACCGGCACTCGCCCAGTCCACGCCCACCCCCTCGCCTTACACGCCCACAGGCTTCTGGGACACCTATTTCGCCGGAGGCTGGTCGCTCACCCTGGGCGCCCAGGCCACGGTGGGGCCGAGCTATGAGGGCGCCAGCAATATGGGCTTCCTGGCGGCGCCGATGGTGTCGCTGGGCCGCTCGGGTGCCGGCCCGGTGTTCACCTCGCGCAACGACAATCCAGGCCTTGCGGTGTTCGACTCGGGCAATTTCCAGATCGGCCCCGTCGCCAAGATCCTGTTCGAGCGCACCGACTCCGCATCCAACGACCTCAGGGGCCTCAAGGATGTGCCGTGGGGTGGCGAACTCGGCCTCTTCATGAACTATTACCCCTCGAACTGGCTGCGCCTGCGCGCCGAAGTCCGCCAGGGCATCCGCGCGCATCATGGCGTGGTCGCCGATCTCGCGGCCGATGCGTTCTATGACATCACGCCGACCTGGCGCATCTCGGGCGGCCCGCGCATCTCAGCGGCGAGCGAGAGCTACTACGAGGCGTACTACGGTGTATCGCTGGCGGAATCGCTGGCTTCCGGCCTGAATATCTATCACCCCGACGGGGGTGGCATCAAATCGGTCGGCGTCGGGGGCGCCCTGACATGGAAGGCCACCGACAAGATCACCACCAGCGCCTTCGCCGAATATAGCCGCCTCACCGGCCCGGCGGCCGATTCGAGCCTGGTCAGGGAGCGCGGCAACGTCAACCAGCTGTTGCTGGGCGTATCGGCAACCTACCGCTTCGATTTCACGGTCCCCGGCACGTAGGGGGCTTGCGCGGCTTGAAAACGACGCGCCTCCCGTTTGATAATGATTCCGGCTGAAGCAATCGGCCTGAGCATCAAGCCGAGGCCGCGTGAGCCATCCCCTCCCCCATCTCTATTCGCCCTTCACGATCCGCAACACCCGGATCAAGAATCGCATCATGTCGACGGGGCACGACACCACGCTGCCCACCGCCTTCGTGCCCAATGATGCCCTGATCGCCTATCAGCAGGCCCGCGCCAAAGGGGGCGTCGGCCTGATCGTGCTGCAGGTCGCCGGCGTGCACGAGACGGCGCGCTACACCTCCCATCTCTTGATGGCGACCAGCGACGACTGCATCCCCGGCTACCGGCGTCTCGCCGAAGTCTGTCATGCCGAGGGCGCCACCGTGTTCGGCCAGCTCTTCCATCCCGGTCGCGAGATCATGGAGACGGCGGAGGGCACGGCGCCGGTCGCCTATGCCCCCTCGGCCGTGCCCAACCAGCGCTTCCATGTCATGCCGCGCCCCATGACCACGCGCATGATCGCCGAGATCGTCGAAGGTTATGGCGCGGCGGCAAGACGGCTCGAGACCGCCGGCCTCGACGGTGTCGAGATCGTCGGCAGCCACGGCTATCTACCGGCCCAGTTCGTCAATCCGCGTGCCAATCTGCGCGAGGACCAGTATGGCGGTTCGCTGGAGAACCGCCTGCGCTTCCTGCGTGAGATCGTAGAGGCCGTGCGCAGGCAGACGGGTCCAGATTTCGTCATCGGCCTGCGCTTCAGCGCCGAGGACCGCGACCTCAACGGCCTCACCGCCGAGGAGGTGAGCGAGGTCCTGGTCACCCTCGATGGCGCCTTCGATTATTTCAACCTGACTGTCGGCTCTTCGGCGAGTTTTGGAGGTGCCGTCCATATTGCACCCGCCATGGCCTTCGCCAGCGCCTATGGTGCGCCGGTTGCGGCAGCGATCAAGCGCAAGGTGAAGACGCCCGTCTTCTACGCCGGCCGCGTCAACCAGCCCCAGGATGCCGAGCGCCTCATCGCCCAGGGCGAGGCCGATATGGTGGGCATGACGCGTGCCCTGATCTGCGATCCCGACATGCCTGACAAGGCCGAGGCAGGCCGCTTCGACGATATCCGCGCCTGCATCGCCTGCAACCAGGCCTGCATCGGCCATTTCCAGCTCGGCGTGCCCATTTCCTGCATCCAGCATCCCGAGACTGGCCGCGAGCTCAGCTACGGCACGATGAAGCGCGCCAAGAAGTCCAAGCGCGTGCTGGTGGCCGGCGGCGGCCCGGCCGGGCTGAAGGCGGCTGCCATCGCGGCCGAGCGGGGCCACAAGGTCACGCTCTTCGAGGCCTCGGAGCGCTTGGGTGGACAGGCTTTGCTGGCGCAATTGCTGCCGCGCCGCCTCGAATTCGGGACCATCGTGCCCAACCTTACGCGTGAAGCCGAACGAGCCGGCGTCGAAATCGTCAGGCGAACCAGGGTCGATCCCGCGCTGGTCTTGCGCGAGAAGCCCGACACCGTGGTGCTGGCGACCGGCGCGACGCCGCGTCATCCCGAATTACCGGGCGCTGAGAGTGCCCATGTCGTCGATGCCTGGCAGGTGCTGCGCGACCAAGTCAATGTCGGCGCCTCCGTGCTGGTAGCGGACTGGCGTTGCGACTGGATCGGCATGGGTGTCGCCGAGAAGCTCGCCCGGGCCGGCTGCAAGGTGCGCCTCGCCGTCAACGGCTACATGCCCGGCCAGCGCATCCAGGCCTATGTACGCGACCAGACCGCCGGTGTGCTGCATGATCTCGGCGTCGAGGTCATCCCCTATGCCGATCTCTACGGCGTCGACGGCCAGACCGTCTACCTCGCCCATGTCACTGGCCGCGAGCCGATCATCGTCGAGGGTGTGGACACGCTGGTGACCTCGCTCGGGCATGATGCGGTGAACACGCTGGAAGCCGAGCTGACCGATTTCGAGGGCGAACTGCATGTCATCGGCGACTGCCTGACGCCGAGGACGGCGGAAGAGGCGGTACTGGAGGGCTTGAAGGCGGGTTGGGCGATATGAGTCAGTAGAGCAAGGCGCAACGCAAGGCCTCCCCACGAAGCTGGGGGAGGTTCGCGGCGCGCCATTTCGTCGTCAGTTCGTCCTCTCACCCGCAGGCGTCCCCGGCCGTTGCGGCGTCCCTGTGCGCTCGGCCACCAGCATGGCCAGCAGCATCTCGACGAGGTTGCCGCTGCCCCCTTCGCCCTTGCCGCCGCCCACCATGATACTCGGCACGAGCGGCAACTTGCCATTCTCGATGGCTTCGGCGAAGCGCATCAGCACCTGACTGTTGAGCTGGTATTGCGGTCCGCCATAGGCCTGGACCTGCTTGTCCGTCGCCTCGGCCTGGGCGAGACCGATGGCGCGGATCTTGTCGGCGTCGGCAGAACCGATGAAACGGATGCGGTCGGCCTCGCCGCCACCTTCGAGCCGCGCTCGCTCGGCATTGGCCTTGGCGGTGACCTGGATGGTCTCGGCCTCCTGGCGGGTCTGGGCGAGCTTGGCCTTGCCCTCGTTTTCGCGCACCTGGATGGAGAGAGCCGAGGCCGTGATCTGCGTCTGCTGCTCGGCCATGGCCTGCTTTTCGCGAAGTGTCCGCTCCTGAACGGCAGCCACTTCCTGAAGCTTGTAGGTCTCGACCTTCTCCACCGCGATCTGCCGCTCGCGCAGCTGGATCAGGATCTGCTCGATGCCCTGGCCAGTGCCGGCATGGGGCGTGCCGATCAGCACTTCCTGCAGTTCGAGGCTATAGCCCTCGAATTTGGTGCGCATCTCGTCGCCGGACTTCTGCTGGATGTCGCTACGCTCCTGCAGAAGCTGGATCAGGGTTTTGGTCTGGGCGATGTTCTTGAAATAGGCCGACACCATCGGATCGAGGGTCTGCTCGACCAGTTTCTTGATATCGCCGAAACGCTGCACCACCAGAGGCGCCTTGCGGTAGTCGATATGGACGACCACCGAGAGCGGTAACAGGGGCTCGAAGGCGTCACGGGTGATCAGGCCGATCTCCGAGAGATTCTCATCCAGCCGATGCGGGCCGGACTGCTCCTTGGTCCATTTCAGCACGAAATTGGTGGTGGGGACGGTGACGATCTTGCCGGCGTAGGTGTTGAAGGCGTATTTGCCCGGCAGCAGCGGTGTCGTCCATACGCCGCGATAGCCGGGGTCCACAAGTTCACCGTGGCGATAGCCATCGCCCGATTGGTCAACGCCACGCCGTCCCGTGTAGGACACCACCACGCCCACCGTGCCGACCTCGATCACCGTCTTGTTGACGAGTTCGACCGTGGCGAAGAGCCGGTTGAGATAATAGCTGCCATCCGCCAGCACCTGATATTGCCGGCCACGATAGCCGCCCGCGCGCAGGAATTTCTCGGTATCCTGGAAATTGTTGTGAAAGTTGGGGTCATTGGCCGCACTGCCGACGGTGGGTGCGATGATCTCGCCATCGGGCAAGGATGGGCCGTCGTGCACGGTGACCACGCCGATGACATCCTGCGCGTCCTTGATCACGACCGGCTGGAACCCGGACCGCTCGGAGATCAGAGTCGACATGTTCTCGAACAAGGTCTTTTCCGAGGCATTGAGGCGTACGGCATAGATGCTGTCGCGGGTCAGCACCACGAACTGGGCGAGGTTGATGGCATAGGTGCCCTCGCGCAGGATCTTGCGCTGCGGGCCCTTCTGGCCGCCATTCGAGAGGAAGCCGCGCGCATCCTGGAAGTCGTTGGCGACTTCGTTGTTGGCGAGCGTCTGTGTGGGCGGCAGGGGCTCGCCGTCGCGGGCGAAGATATAGCCGATCTCGCTTTGCGGGATGGTCACGAGCGAAACCGGATGGATGCGGAACTGGAAGGGCATGAAGAAGTGGAAGCCGCCGCGCAGCACATTGGGCTGATAGCCGGCTTCTCCCCGCAGGGCGATGAAGCCGCTCCGGACGGAGCCGCGGATGCTCCACAATTTCTCCAGCACACCGAGCCGGTCATTGGGGATGTAGCGGACGATGCCGCTCACCCGCACAAAAAGGGAAACCGCGACGAGAACGCCGACGATCTTGGCCACGAGGAGGATAAGATCGGCGTGTTCGCTTTGAAGCAAGTCAAGCATGAGCTTGTCCATCGATGGAATACACGGTGACAGCGCCTCGGCTTTGGCTCCGAGGCAGGGCGCCGGCGACAGGCCTTACCGTGGGGAAGGCACGAAGCCCGTTTCGCTCGTGACAGCACGAACCCGCGATCGATATGATCGCGGGCAGGAATTGTCCGGGCGGGCGTAGATCGGTTGCGAGCGCAACCTCTGTGGAAGGCGTTTTGAAAGGGCGGTCCTCAAGACCGCGATGCGGCACCATTCGCGGTGCGCCGTGGAGGAAGGCCTCTGCTCCTTTTCCCGGGTATCTGGGAACCCGGGCCATCTACGTTCCCATTGAGAACGTCAATGCCGACATTTTACCAGCGGAGCGCGTGGATAGAGGCACAATCGACGCAGGTCTGATATGCATTTTGAGCATAGCGAAGAGGCCAGGTTACGGATGCATCGCTCAATTATGTGCCCAACTTCGGCTCCGCGCCTCCTCTGCGTGGTTCCGCACCGCTTGCGGAGGAGACCCGCCCCGAGAGTTGGCCCGCCAACTCACACGTCGATGGTTTCGACACTGCTGCCGCTCGCGATCCGGTAAAGCGCAGCGTCCGGCGTCAGCCCCGCGCCCTTGTCTCGAAAACGGTTGGTGATCGGGTAGCGCCGGTCGCGGCCAAAGTTCTTTTCCGTGACCTTCACGCCCGGCGCGGCCTGGCGGCGCTTGTATTCGGCGAGATAAAGCAGGCGCTCGACCTTGCGCACCGTCTCCTCGTCGTGCCCGCGGCCGACGATCTCGCCTACCCGCATCTCGTGCTCGACCAGGCAGCGCAGGATGTCGTCGAGCACGTCGTAGGGTGGCAGCGAATCCTGGTCCTTCTGGTTCTCGCGCAATTCGGCGGTCGGGGCCTTGGTGAGGATGTTCTCGGGAATGACCACGCCCGAAGGGCCCATGGCGTCTACCGGCTTCCAGCGGTTGCGCAGGGCCGAGATGCGGTAGACCTCGGTCTTGTAGAGGTCCTTGATCGGATTGTAGCCGCCATTCATGTCGCCATAGAGCGTGCAGTAGCCCACCGACATCTCCGACTTGTTGCCGGTGGTCACCACCATGGCGCCGAACTTGTTGGAGATCGACATCAGGATGGTGCCGCGGGTGCGGCTCTGCATGTTCTCCTCTGCGATGCCGCGGGGGGCGCCCTTGAAGATCGGCTCCAGCACGCTTTCAAGGCCCGTAACCGGCGCCTCGATGGGCACCACGTCGTAGCGGACACCGAGCGCAGTGGCGCACTCATGGGCGTCCTTCAGCGATTCCGGCGAGGTGTAGTGGAAGGGCAGCATCACGCAATGCACGCGCTCCGGCCCGATCGCATCCACTGCCATGGCGGCGACGATGGCCGAATCGATGCCACCGGAAAGGCCGAGCACCACGCCGGGAAAACCGTTCTTGTTCACATAGTCGCGCAGGCCCAGCATGCAGGCCTGATAGTCGGCCTCATCGCCCTCCTCGACCGCCTCGATCATCCCCTTATCGCAGGTCCAGCCCTTGCCGCCGCGCCGCCAGGTGGTGGTGACCACCGCCTCGCGGAAGGCCGGGAGTTGCACGGCGAGGGTATGGTCGGCGTTGATGACGAAGGAGGCACCGTCGAAGATCACCTCGTCCTGGCCACCGATCTCGTTGGCGTAGGCGATCGGCAAGCCGCTCTCGGCCACGCGCGCCACGGCGATGTTGAGGCGCACATCCGACTTGTCGCGATGATAGGGGGAGCCGTTGGGTACCAGAAGGATCTCGGCGCCGGTCTCAGCCAGGCATTCGACGACGTCGTAGCCCCAGATGTCCTCGCAGATCGGTACGCCCAGGCGCACGCCGCGGAAGGAAATCGGGCCGGGCATGGGCCCCGGCTGGAACACCCGCTTCTCGTCGAATACGCCATAATTGGGCAGATCGTTTTTGAAGCGCACGGCGGCGATGATGCCATTTTCGACCAGCGCCACGGCATTGTGCAGCTTGCCCTTCTCATTCCAGGGCAGGCCAATAAGGGCGGCTGGGCCGCCATCGGCGGTATCGCGGGCAAAATCCTCCAGCGCGGCGCGGCAGGCGTCCTGGTAGGCCGGCTTCAGCACCAGATCCTCGGGCAGATAGCCGGAGATGAAGAGCTCGGTGAAGAGGACGAGGTCGGCGCCCTGCTTGCGGGCCTCGGCACGGGCGGCGCGGGCCTTGGCGACATTGCCGGCGAGATCACCCAGCGTCGGCTTGAGCTGGGCAATGGCGATGCGAAGAATATCGGTGCTCATGATCGATTCTACGAACGAAGAAAATGCTATCGGCTTTCCTTACACTAGAGCAATGGGCGTTTACACGTAAACGCCCATTGCTCTAACTCCTTGTTCTAACGCTTCTTTGCGATTCTTGCCGATGCCATCAAATCGCAAAACGCTATAGCCTTTCGGCCAGCGCGACAAGCCAGGTCAAGCCGGCCAGCGCCAGCGCCATGAAGACGGCCGCCGAGCCCAGATCCTTGACGATGCGAATATGGGGATGGGCGTCGGGCGTTACATGGTCCGACAACGCTTCGATCGCAGTGTTGAGCAGTTCGACCATCAGCACAATCAGGAGCACGCCGATCAGGGCGAGGCGCTTCCACCAGTTCTCGGCCAGGAAGAAGCTTACCGGTAGGGCGATGAGGAGAACCACGACCTCCTGGCGGATCGCCAGTTCGCAACGCATGGCATGGCTCAGGCCCGCGGCCGAGTTGAAGAAGGCCTTGACGATTCGATCCATTGCCGCGCTCCCCGCCGGGGAACGCGTGTAGCGGGAGAGCACGCCATCGCCAAGTTACGATTGCGTGCCGTGAGAGAGGTCTCAGCGCTTCCTCTTGTAGTAGACGTCGAGGCAGACGGCGAAGAGCAGCACGAGACCCTTGATCCATTTCTGGTCGTCGATGCCGAGGCCGAGAATGGACATGCCGACATTCATCACACCCATCAGCAAGGCGCCGATGACTGCGCCGGTGATCTTGCCTACGCCGCCGGAGGCCGACGCGCCGCCGATGAAGCAGGCCGCGATGACGTCGAGCTCGTAGCCATCACCGGCCTTGGGCGTCGCCATGCCGCCGAAGCGCGAGGTCACGACCATGCCTGCAAGCGCCGCCAGGACGCCCATGTTGAGGAAGGTAAGCAGGATGAGCCGGTTGGTGTTGATGCCCGAGAGCTTGGCCGCTTTCTCGTTGCCACCCAGCGCATAGATGCGACGGCCGATCACCGTGCGTGTGGTCACGAACACATAGAGCAACGTCAACGCCAGCAGAATGATCAGCACCGTGGGCAGGCCGCGATACTCGGCCAGGAGATAGCCGACGTAAAGCGTGACCGCAGCCATCAGGATGCTGCGGCCGACGAAGATCGTCGAGGGCTCTTCTTCGACACCGTGCTTGATACGGGTCATCCGGCCCTTGATGTTGAGGATGATGAAAGCCGCTGCGGCAATGACCGCCAGCACGAAGGTGGTCACGTAAAAGCCAGGCACCGCGAAGGGATCGGTGATCCAGCCGGCGCTGAGCTGGTTGAAGGTCGCCGGCAGCGGGCCGACATTTGTGTTGCCGAGCAGGCGATAGGTCAGGCCTCGAAACACCAGCATGCCCGCCAGTGTCACGATGAACGAGGGTATGCGCAGATAGGCGATGAAATAGCCTTGCACACCGCCGATCACGGCGCCGACCAACAAGGTGAGGATGGCGGCAAGCGGCCAAGGCACATGAAAGTTCACCATCAGCACGGCCGAGACCGCGCCGGTGAAGGCACAGACCGAGCCCACCGACAGATCGATATGCCCCGACACGATCACCAGCATCATGCCGAGCGCCATGACGATGACGTAGCCGTTCTGGTTGGGAATGTTATTGATGTTCGAGGGCGCCAGCATGCGGCCCTCGGTCATGTATTGGAAGAAGCCGACGATGATCAGCAGCGAGATCAGGAGGCCGTAATCTCGGATATTGCTGGAAATGTAATCGACGATGGACTTTCTCGGGGAAGCGGCCTGCGAGACCGTGCTATTCATTGTCATTATTGTCGTCCCTCCGCACGCATGATAGCGCGCATGATCTTTTCTTGTGTTGCCTCGGCGCCAGGGAATTCACCGACGAACCGTCCCCCGTTCATGACGTAGATCCGGTCACACATGCCGAGCAGTTCCGGCATCTCGGATGAAATCATCAGCACGGCTTTGCCTTCGTCAACCATCTGGTTGATGATGCTGTAGATTTCGTATTTGGCGCCGACGTCGATACCGCGCGTCGGCTCGTCCAGGATCAGCAGCTGGGGGTCGGAGAACAGCCATTTGCTCAGCACGACCTTTTGCTGGTTTCCGCCCGACAGGTTGACGGTCTTCTGGAAAACGTTGGGCGAGCGGATGTTCAACTTGCGGCGATACTCATTCGCCACCCGCAATTCCTTGATGTCGTCGATGACGGAGCGGTTGGAGACACCCTTCAGATTGCTGAGGGTGATGTTCTTCATGATGTCTTCTTCGAGGACCAGGCCGAGCTGCTTGCGGTCCTCGGTGACATAGGCAAGGCCGTGTTCCAGTGCCCTGGGAATGGTGGAAACGTCCACCGGCTTGCCGTGTATCTGCACCTGCCCGCTGATGCGTTGGCCGTACGACTGCCCGAAGATGCTCATGGCAAGCTCCGTCCGCCCCGCGCCCATCAGGCCGGAAATGCCGACGACCTCGCCCTTGTTCACGGTAAGGTTCACGCCCTTTACCACCTGGCGGTCGGAATGCTCATGGTGGTAGACAGTCCAGTTGCGCACCTCCAGCACCGGGCCGCCGATGCGAGGCTCGCGCTGGGGATAGCGATCCGCCATCTCGCGGCCGACCATGCCCTTGATGATGCGGTCCTCGCTGATCGCCTCGCTCTTGCAGTCGAGCGTCTCGATGGAGGCGCCATCGCGGATTATGGTGATCTCGTCGCAGACCTTGGAGATCTCGTTGAGCTTGTGCGAGATCAGGATCGACGAGATGCCCTGGGCCTTGAACTCCAGGAGAAGATCGAGCAGGGCGTCGCTGTCGCTTTCGTTGAGACTGGCCGTCGGCTCGTCGAGGATCAGCAGCTTGACGTTCTTCGACAGCGCCTTGGCGATCTCGACGAGCTGCTGCTTGCCTACGCCGATATTGGTGATCAGCGTATCCGGATGCTCCTTGAGGCCGACCTTGTCCAACACCTGACGGCTGCGGGCGTAAGTCTGCGGCCAGTCGATCACCCCACCGGAGGCCTGCTCATTGCCGAGGAACAGGTTTTCAGCGATCGAGAGCAAGGGCACGAGTGCCAGCTCCTGATGGATGATGATGATCCCCAGTTCTTCGGAATGGCGGATGTCCTTGAACCGGCATTCCTGCCCCTGGAACTCGATCTCTCCCTCATAGCTGCCATGCGGATAGACACCGCTGAGCACCTTCATCAGGGTCGACTTGCCGGCACCGTTCTCGCCGACGATGCCGTGGATCTCCCCTGCGTTTACTGTCAGGTTGACGTTGTTGAGCGCCTTGACCCCCGGAAAGGTCTTGGTGATGCCGCGCATTTCGAGAATGGCCGCCATATCGCATAACCTATCAAAAAAGCGGCCGACACGGTCGTGCCAGCCGCCCGATAAACAAGGGTATCTTCCGATCGAGCCTGGATCGGAAGATACTCTATCTTTCTGGTTTGACGCATTTCCTTCACGCGAATTGGTATCAACTTCGCTTGAAAATGCCTAGGCAATAGCAGCCACTTACTTCAGTTTATCCTCGGTGTAGTAGCCACCGTCCACCAGGACCGGCTTCCAGTTGTCCTTCGTCACCAGAACTGGATTGAGCAGATAGGAAGGAACGACCTTCTTGCCGTTGTCGTAGGTCTTGGTGTCGTTGATCTCGGGCTTGGAGCCGGAGAGAACGGAGTCGACCATAGTCACGGTGACCTTGGCGAGGTCGCGCGTATCCTTGTAGATGGTCGAATACTGTACGCCGTCACGAATCAGCTTCACAGAAGCCACTTCCGCGTCCTGGCCGGAGACGAACGGCATCGGCTTATCGCCGGAGCCGTAGCCCGCCGCCTGGAGCGAAGCGATGATGCCGCGCGACAGGCCGTCATAAGGCGACAGAACAGCGTCGACCTTCTTGTCGGTGTAGAAGGCGCTCAGGAGGTTATCCATGCGGGCCTGTGCGACCGAGCCGTCCCAACGCAGCGTGCCGACCTTGTCCATGCCCATTTGCTTGGACTGTACGACCAGCTTGCCGCTGTCGATATAGGGCTGCAGCACCGACATGGCACCGTTGTAGAAGAAGAAGGCATTGTTGTCGTCGGGCGAGCCGCCGAATAGCTCGATATTGAACGGTCCCTTGCCGTCCTTGAGGCCGAGCGCGGTCTCGAGCGAGCCGGCCTGCAGCACGCCGACCTTGAAGTTGTCGAAGGTAGCGTAATAGTCGACATTCTCGGAATTACGGATCAGGCGATCGTAGGCGATGATCTTGATGCCCTTAGAAGCCGCTTCCTTCAGGGCGTCGGCCAGCGTCGTGCCGTCGATGGCGGCGATGACGAGAACCTTGTCACCCTTGGTGATCATGTTCTCGATCTGAGCAAGCTGGTTGGGAATGTCGTCGTCGGCATATTGAAGGTCGGTGGCGTAGCCCTTGGCCTGCAACTGCTTGACGATGTTGTCGCCGTCGGCGATCCAGCGCTCGGAAGTCTTGGTCGGCATGGCGATGCCGACGGGGCCCTTGTCCTGCGCGTAGGCAGGCGAAGCGATGGCGACCGCACCGAGGGCGGCGGCCAAGAGCAGGGATTTCAGAATTTTCACGTCTCTCTCCCAAGTTGACGTTTATCGACCGCAATCGCCTTGCATATGAAAACGATTACGTCCAGCTGGTTTTACCATGCGCCCCGAGGCGAGAAAGACCGAGCTACGCGCCGGATTGATAAGAGCTTTCCGAGGCTTGTCAATTGGTATTACAAATCCAAAAGGTGTTGATTGCCGTTCCGCCAACAGAAAATCGGTTTACCCACAGCGGACCCGGACTCATCCACAACCCTGACGGGCAGATGCGCACCTTTTCAGCTCCAGTCGAGCACGATCTTGCCGCACTCCCCGCGCGACATGATCTCGAATCCCTCAAGATAATCGGCGGCCTTCAGACGGTGCGTGATGACCGGTCGGATGTCGAGTCCACTCTGCAGCATAGCCAGCATCTTGTGCCAGGTTTCGAACATCTCGCGGCCGTAGATGCCCTTGATGGTGAGCATCTTGAAGACGATCTTGTTCCAGTCGACGGCAAAGGGCGTGGCGGGAATGCCAAGCATGGCGATCTTCGAGCCCATCAGCATGACATCGAGCATCTGCTGGAAGGCTGCCGGCGCACCGCTCATCTCCAGGCCGACATCGAAGCCTTCCTTCATCTTCAGGCGGGCCATCACGTCGCGCAGATCCTCCTTGGCGACGTTCACCGGCACGATGTCGGCAACCCTGGCGGCAAGCTCGAGCCGCACCGGATTGATATCGGTGATCACCACATGCCGCGCGCCGGTATGGCGTGCAACCGCCCCTGCCATGATGCCGATCGGCCCGGCGCCGGTGATCAGCACGTCCTCGCCAACGAGATCGAAGGAGAGTGCCGTATGCACGGCATTGCCCAGCGGATCGAGGATGGCGCCGAGTTCGTCGTCGACCTCCTCGGGCAGCGGCACGATGTTGAAGGCGGGCACTTTCACATATTCCGCGAAGGCGCCGGGCATGTTGACGCCGATGCCGCGCGTGTCGGGATCGAGATGGAAGCGCCCTGCCCTCGTGGCGCGGCTCTTCATGCCGATGACATGCCCCTCGCCTGAGACGCGCTCGCCGATCCTGAGGCTGTGTACGGCCGAACCGATCTCCACGATCTCGCCGGCATATTCGTGGCCGACCACCATGGGTACCGGCACCGTCTTCTGTGCCCAGGCATCCCATTTGTAGATATGGATGTCGGTGCCGCAGATGCCGGTCTTGTGCACCTTCACCAGCACGTCATTGGGGCCGAGCGTGGGCGTCGGTTCATTGTCCGAAAACCAGATGCCGGGTTCCGGCTTGGACTTGACGAGGGCTTTCATGAAGGGCCTTCAGGCTTGCCAGGGGTTGAGGACGCGTACGCCCATGGGCAGAAAATCAGAGACGTTGCGGGTCGCAATTACGAGGCGATGCTCAAGCGCTGTTGCGGCAATCAGCGAATCCGTCACCGGCCGGGGATCTGGCACATGCAGTGCGGCGCATCGCAAAGCAATGTTCATGCTCACATCGAATATCCGGTCCGCAAAAACTTTGAGAACGAACTTCTCGATCCACCGATTCAGATCGCTTCCTTGTCGCGGATCGCGGCGCGCCACACGCAGGGCGCCAAACTTTACTTCGTAGACACTCAACACGGACAGATACATCTCTCCTGGCGGCGTTGCCTGCACCCAACCCTTGAAAGTGGGATCCGCTTTGTCAGGCCGACGCAACGCTGACAGCACGTTCGTGTCAATGAGGAACATCAATCAAACTCGACGGGCCGAGGTCCGTTGTCCTGCACACGGGGCGGGTCGAAATCGAAGTCGCTTGCCTGGGGATCGTGGAGTAGATCGAACATTGTCACCCCATTCGTCTCTGATTTGCGATAATCCTCGTATTTCAAGAGAACGTAGGCGGGCCGCCCCCGATCGGTGACGATAACCGGTCCTTCATCGGCGGCCCGCTTGGCCTTGCCGATATCATGGTTGAATTCGCGGCTTGTCATATGTTTCATGCGACGGCTCCACAGGGAATGTAGTTACAATACTACATATCGCAAGTCAGATCACGCCCAAAGCCTTTCCGGCATCGGCAAAGGCGTCGATGGCAAAGTCGATATCGGCATCCGTGAGCCCGGCCGACATCTGCGTGCGGATGCGCGCCCTGCCCTTCGGTACGACTGGGAAGAAGAAGCCTGCGACATAGACACCGCGCTCATCGAGCGCTTTGGCCATGTCCTGTGCGCGGCGGGCATCGTGCAGCATCACCGGGATGATCGGCGTCTCCCCCTGCAGCAGTTCGAACCCGGCCTTTTCGAGCCCGGCCCGGAAGCGCCTGGCATTCGCGAACAGCCGCTCACGCAGGTCGTCGCCTTTTTTTGCCAGTTCGATCGCCTTCATTGAACCGGCCGCGACCGGCGGGGCCAGCGAATTGGAGAAGAGATAGGGCCTGGCACGCTGGCGAAGGAGATCGATGATTGGCTGGCTGGCAGCGACATATCCGCCCATCGCCCCGCCGAGCGCCTTGCCGAGCGTGCCGGTGAGGATGTCGACCTTGTCCTCCACGCCGGCACGGGCCGGCGTGCCCCTGCCCTCGGGGCCGATGAAGCCGGTCGCGTGGCAATCGTCCACCATCACGTTGGCGCCATAGCGGCCGGCGAGATCGGTGAGCGATCTGAGGTCGGCGAGATAGCCGTCCATCGAGAACACGCCATCGGTGGCGATCACGATGTGGCGGCCGTTGTCGGCCTTCGCCTGCTTGAGCTGGACCTCGAGGTCGTTCATGTCACCATTGGCGAAACGGTAGCGCTTGGCCTTGCACAGGCGCACGCCGTCGATGATCGAGGCATGGTTGAGGCTGTCGGAGACGATGGCGTCTTCGGCACCGAGCAGCGGCTCGAACACGCCGCCATTGGCATCGAAGCAGGCGGCGAAGAGAATGGCGTCGTCCTTGTTGAGGTAGCGGGCGATGGTGCGTTCGAGCTCGCGGTGCAGGGTCTGCGTGCCGCAGATGAAGCGCACCGAGGCCATGCCGAAGCCGTGGCCATCCATCGCGTCCCTTGCCGCTGCGATGATTTCCGCATTGTCGGCAAGGCCAAGATAGTTGTTGGCGCATAGATTGAGCATGGGCCGCTGCTTGCCGTTGGCGGCCACCTCGATGCGCGCCCGCTGCGGCCCGGCGATCTCACGCTCGCGCTTGGTGAGCCCCTCCGCCTCGATTTCAGCGAGGGTGGATTTGACGTGATCGAGCAGCGACATCGGAATCGTCCCTCTGGAATCTGAGGGCAACAGGCCTAAGCCAAAACCGGCCGCGCTTCAAATGATGAGACCATGCCAAAAGAGCATGGGGAGCGCGTCATCCCAGACAGGCTGCGCTGCGAGGCAGCGCGGCGCCGATCCGGGACCGCATGACGAATAGAGCGCGATCTTGAGGCCGGTCCCGTGTCTCCGAAACAGTACTACGAGCTGCGTTGCGCACGGGATGACGGGTCCGCTCAATACACCTTCGGCACATACATCTCCGACGGCACCGGGTGGCGCACATAATCCTCGTGGCGCTCGCGCGGCGGCAGCACCACGGGCGGATGCTCGATATCGCCATAGGGCACTTGCGACAGAAGATGCGTGATGCAGTTGAGCCGCGCGCGCTTCTTGTCCACGGCTTCGACCACCCACCAGGGCGCCTCGGGAATATGGGTGCGCTCCAGCATCACTTCCTTGGCGCGGGTATAATCTTCCCAGCGGCGGCGGGATTCGACGTCCATCGGGCTGAGCTTCCACTGCTTCAGCGGATCATGGATGCGCATGTTGAAGCGAAAGGCCTGCTCGTCGTCGGTGATCGAGAACCAGTATTTCAACAGGATGATGCCCGAACGCGCCAGCATGCGCTCGAACTCCGGCACCGATCGGAAAAATTCCTCATATTCCGCATCGGTGCAGAAACCCATGACATGCTCGACGCCGGCGCGGTTGTACCAGCTGCGGTCGAACAGCACCATTTCCCCGCCTGCCGGCAGATGGGCGACATAACGCTGGAAATACCACTGCGTACGCTCGCGCTCATTCGGCGCAGGCAGCGCGGCGACGCGGCAGACGCGCGGGTTGAGACGCTGGGTGATACGCTTGATGACGCCGCCCTTGCCCGCCGAGTCACGGCCCTCGAACAGCACGACCACGCGCAATTTGTTGTGCTGGATCCAGTCCTGCAGGCGGACGAGCTCATGCTGCAAACGGAAGAGTTCGCGAAAATAGACCTTGCGGTCGAGCGTATCCGTTTCCTCGTAGCCGGGGATTTCCGAGATGATGTGATCGAGACGCGCCTCCTCCAGTTCCAGTTCCAACTCCTCGTCATAGCCATCGGTGATTTCCTGATGGATGCGGTCGAGGGACAGCTTCGTCTCGTCTGGCGTTGTCATGGGAGTGCTCCTGCGCAAATCGTGATGGGCTTCAGGCGCTATTCGCCCATACTGCGATGATGGCCCTATTGCAGGATTATTTCAGATATGTGACAGACGATTCCATCCTTTCCTTGCCTGCCCTTGCGTCTGGCCACCCCGCCTTGAGCCATTCTACCGCGCGATGGGCGATCGCCATGGCCGGAGCGTTGGTGTTGCCGCCGACGGTCTCAGGCATTGCCGAGCAATTGAACACGCCCAGCCCTTCCACCCCCCGCACGCGGAGCTTCGAGTCCAGCACTGCCATCGGATCGTCATCGCGCCCCATGCGGGCAGCGCCGAGAGGGTGGTAGTTGGTCTTCACCATGAGCTTGCAATGGGCGTGCCGGTCAGCGTCGCCAACCTTGTCCGGCCCCGGCAGCATCTCTCGCGCAATCTTCTCCCTGATTGCTAAGCCGATGCCGCAGGAGTTGCCCCCAGGGTGATCAGCACGATCTCGGGCGGCACGCCGAACCGCATGGGGATGCCCGTGGTGCCCAGGCCGCCGGAGACCACGAGGTGCCTGTTGTTCTCGATGATATGGCCGTAGCGAAAGCGCGTGCCATAGCGCGAGGGCACCACGAGCGGCCCATAGCCGGGGAGGAGAATCTGGCCCCCATGGGTGTGGCCGCTGATCGTCAAGGCGATACGGTCCGGCACATCGACGAATATATCAGGCTCGTGGGCAAGGAGGATGGCAGGTGCATCGTCGCCGATCTGTTTCAGCGTACCGGGCAGGTCGTCATGCCCGCGCCCTGGATCCCAGCGGCCGCCATCGCCGAACTGATCGCCGAGGCCGAGCAGCCAGAACGCCCGGCCATCCTTGACGAGGCGGCGGGCAACATTCTCCATCACGGGAATGCCGTTGGCGGCGAAGCCCTGGCGGACATTGTTGCCGTCATTGTTCCCGATGTCATGATTGCCGAGCACGGCGTAGGTGCCGAGTGGCGCCTGCAATTGAGAGAGAACCTTGCCGCAATCGAACATCGAAACCCAGGAGCCGACCTTGAAGCGGGACATACCTGCCTCGTAGTCGCCGGCCAGCAGCACAATATCCGGCTGCAGCATATTGGTCGCCCGCACGATCTCCGCGATATGGGCCGTGGTCATCCAGGGATTGATAGCGTGGATATCGGCGATCACCGCGATCCTAAGCCGCAAATCGGCGGGCCACTGCCGGGGCGAGACCTGATAGCTGGTCACGACAAGGCGCTGGGGCTCCGCCAAGGCGTAGCCGCCGAACAGGAAAGGCGTGGCAAGACCGGCCTTGAGGAGATGGCGTCGGGTGATCATTCAGACTTCCAGTGGATTGCCCGGCTTCCAGGGCGCCGCGATTGAACCTTTTCCTCACGGCAATTGCGAGGCAGAGCCATGCAGAGGCCGTGGAAATATGATGCAGCGCAGCAATTATAATGCACCGCATTAAAGCAGCAATGGCAAGAAGCCTCAGCGTCGCACGCGTCGCGCATGGTAGCGCAGCTAGGCTGCAACCGAGCCGTCAGGCCCGAGGGTGATCAGCACGATCTCGGGAGGCACGCCGAACCGAACGGGAATGCCCGTCATGCCGAGCCCGGCGGAGACCACCAGATGCCTATCATCTTCAACGACATGGCCATAGGCATAGCGTCTGCCATAGCGTGAGGGGATCGAGCGCGGACCATAGAGGGGAATGCTGACCTGCCCGCCATGAGTGTGGCCGCTGATCGTCAGCGCGATGCGCCGCTGGCGGTCGAGGCGCGGGAGATCGGCGAAGATGTCGGGCTCGTGCGCGAGGAGGATGGCCGGCGCCTCGTCGGATACCCGGTCGAGCGTAGCGGGGAGATCGTCGAGGCCCCGACCGCTTCAGTCGTATGACGAGGCGACGATGAAATTGTGCAGGATCGAAGGAAAGTCCGTGTCAGATGAGATATTGGCGATCTACCTTCCATCTCGCTGGAAGAATCCCATGGAAAGACCGACAGGAACGCAACTTTTGTCATCACCGGGCTTCGTCCCGGTGATCCAGTCAGGCACCGGCTCGGCTCGGAGGCACCACTGGATGCCCGGGACAAGGCCGGGCATGACAAAATCGGTGCCTTTCTTGGCGATGTCTCGATTTACCGCACGGGTCCGGAGACCGGCGCACCAAACCTTATTCCGCCGCGATGATGCTCGGCCTCGCCTGACCGGAGCGTTCCTTCTTGACCAGTTCGGCCACCATGAACGCCACCTCCAGCGCCTGATCCGCGTTGAGGCGTGGATCGCAATGCGTGTGGTAGCGATCGGCGAGGTCCGCCTCGCTGACGGCCCGGGCGCCGCCCGTGCATTCGGTGACGTTCTTGCCGGTCATCTCCAGATGCAGGCCCCCGGCATAACTGCCCTCCGCCTCATGCACCGCGAAGAAGCTCTTGATCTCGCCAGTAATCTGGTCGAACGGCCGGGTCTTGTAGCCATTGGCGGCCTTGACGGTATTGCCGTGCATGGGGTCGCAGGACCACACCACGGTGCGCCCCTCGCGCTTCACGGCGCGGATCAACTCAGGCAGATGCTGCTCGACCTTGTCATGGCCGAAGCGGGCGATCAGCGTGAGGCGCCCGGCCTCATTGTCCGGGTTCAGCACATCGATGAGCTTGATCAACTCGTCCGGCTTCAGCGAGGGACCGCATTTCAGGCCGATCGGGTTCTTCACGCCGCGGAAGAACTCGACATGGGCATGGTCGAGCTGGCGCGTGCGGTCGCCGATCCAGATGAAATGGCCGGAGGTGGCGTAGGGATCGCCCGAGGTGGAATCGATGCGTGTCATCGCCTGCTCGAAGCCGAGCAGCAGGGCCTCGTGGCTGGTATAGAAATCCGTCACGCGCATTTCCGGATGCAGCTCGGGATCGATGCCGCAGGCGCGCATGAAGTCCAGCGTCTCGGAGATGCGGCCAGCGAGAGCCTGGTATTTGGAGCTCTGCGGCGAATCCTTGACGAAGCCGAGCATCCACTGGTGCACATGGGCGAGATTGGCATAGCCACCACCCGCGAAGGCGCGCAGCAGGTTGAGCGTGGCGGCCGACTGGCGATAGGCCTCCAGCTGACGACGCGGATCGGGAATGCGGGCCTCGGCGGTGAACTCGGTGCCGTTGACGATGTCGCCGCGATACACCGGCAGCTCGACATCGCCGATTCTCTCCATTGGTGCGGAGCGCGGCTTGGCGAACTGGCCGGCGATACGGCCAACCTTCACGACCGGCGAGGAGCCGGCGAAGGTGAGCACCACCGCCATCTGCAGGAAGACGCGGAAGAAGTCGCGTATGTTGTCGGCGCCATGCTCGGCGAAGCTCTCGGCGCAATCGCCGCCCTGAAGCAGGAAAGCCTCGCCCTTGGCAACCTTGGCGAGCTCGCGCTTGAGCTTGCGGGCCTCGCCGGCGAAGACCAGCGGCGGGAAGGTGGCAAGCGTCGCCTCGACATCGCCGAGCGCCTTCTCGTCGGGATAGGCGGGCGCCTGCTGGATCGGCTTGGAACGCCAGCTCTGCGGGGTCCAACGCTCGGACATAACTCGATATCCTGTCTTGGGGCCGGCCGGGCCGGCGAAGGCGGGTTCTATACGCGTGCGCGGGCAAGAAGACCAGCGTCGCGGCGCCCCTCCCTTGCACCTATTTGCGAGGATCCTGCCCCTCAATTATCCGGTGCAGCTGCTGCCGCGCCAGGCGGGCCCGGGTTCTGGCGGGCCGCCTCGACCGCGGCAAGCTTGCTCTCGGCCGTCTTGAGCTGCTGGAGCCAGACCGGGCTGCCGGGAGACTTGCTCGTCAGATCGCGCCAGATGGCCACAGCCTCGCGGTAGTGGTTAGCTGCATCGTCGAAGTTGCGCTGATCGGCGAGCACGGCCGCGATACGGCTGTGGCTGTTGGCGAGCTGGAGGCCCCAGAACGTGTTTTTGGGATCCTTCTGGTAAATCTTGGCGACGATGTCGAGGGCGCTCCCATAGCTCTGCAGGGCATCGTTGGGGAGGGCCATCGCCTTCAATACATCCCCGCGGGTTCGATAGGAGCCTGCGAGATTGGACGATATCACCTTGTCGTCGGCGTGCCGGGTGACCAGATCCTTCTGAATGGCGATCGCAGCATCGGTATTCCGAAGCGCACCCTTCAGGTCGAGCGTCCCGGGCTTGAGGAGAAGGGTCGCCATTTTGGATTGCGTGGAAGCAAGAGAGGCTTTCCAATCGTCGTTGGCCGGTTGCGCGGCAACGAGCCTGCCGGCGTTGTCGAGGGCATCGCCATATTGTGTCCGGGCGCCATCCAGGTCGCCCAACAGCATCTGCGTCTCGCCGACCTTGTTGGTAACAAAAGTGACATTGTCGGCAAATTTCCCATCGCCTGGGTTCTCAGTGACGAGTTGACGGGCGATGTCCTCGGCCTGCTGGTAAAGCGGCAGCACTTTCTTCAGGCTATCGGGAGAATAGTTCAGGCTGGTGGTGGCATCCGCAAGGCGAAACAGGCTCGAATAGAACAGAATCTGATATTTCTGCTCGCGCGGCTCGGACTTGACATAGCCGCTCGCAGCCTGGCTCACCCGCAGGGCGATATCATAGGCCTTCTGATTGTTGCCCAGCGACTTCAGCGCATCGGATATGCTGAGCAGGAGCCCGAGTTTCTGCGTCGCGCCAAGGGTCGTCAGTTCGGGGAGGTCTTCGGCCGCATCCTGGATGCTCTTGAGCATTGCGGCGGCGCTCTCGGTGGTTACGGCGCCACGCTGGTATGAATCGGTGATGGCGTTGATGGCAACGGACATCGCCAGTCCGGCTGCCTGGGCCTGTTTCTTCGCCACCGTCGCAGCCTCGTCGGCGCGCCGATATTGAGTCCAGATGAAGACGCTGGCTCCGCCAACCAAGATCAAGGCCGCACAAACGCCGCCCAGGACGGCACGGAGCTTGCGCGCACGTTTCTGTTCCTCCTTGTCAGATAGCCGCCGCTGCTCTTCCTCGTCGCGGAGGCGCAGGCTCTGCTTGATGAGGCGGTCGACGGCATCGCGATCCCCTCCCCACCGCTCGGCCCAGGCCTGCGTGCGTGGCCGCTCGTTCCACCATTTCGCGAAACGGTCGACCTGATCGGACGGAATCCTGGCTTGATCCGGCTGATCATTGTCCACCATGGACAGCAGCACCTGATAGCGCTGCCCGTCGCGGCGCTCCTCCCGCAGCCAGCCGGCGGCCCGGAGGTCGTCCCGCTCGCCTGTGGCCCCAGGCTCGCCGCTCACCTTTTCCCAGCCGCGCAGCAGGGCTTCATGGCCGACATCGATGCGTGTGTGCGCCACCAGTTCCTGCACCATGGACAATGGCGGCGTCAGGAACGAGCAATCGTCGGCGCGCAAACGGTCGACCACCTTGCGCACATCCGCCTCCTCGTCTCCCGTTTCTGCAACGAGGCGCTCAAACGGCAGCGCGCGCCGTGTTATGCGTCCCTGCTGATCGAACTCGCACAGCGCGCGAAAGACATGCTCGACGGTGGCGGTGAGATTGGGCAGATCCTTCTCCAGGATCTCGTTGGCGTGTCCCGACAGCGCCCCTGCCAGTCCACCTATCTGCTCATACATGGCCAGCGTGATCTGTCGACCGGAAGATCCATCCTGTCCGTTTGCCCGGCCAGCGCATTCCCACAGGCACAGCAGGCAGTGCTGGAGCACGGGGAGTTGATCCAGTTCGTCATCGCTGTCGTTCAGCAGCCGCTCAACGAGCACGGCGTCAATGGTGCCCTCGGCCTTGGTGATGGGATTGCGTATGGTCGCCTCGCGCTGCGAACGATCAGGGGCGGGCGTGAGGAATTGCGCCGCACTTACCGCCTCGGGAAGCCCGTGGAAGCGTGAACAATCGCCTATGAAATCCGAGCGCATCGTGAGAAGAACCCGGATATCGTAGTCTGGACAGCGGCTCGCCTCCAGCAGCGACTGGACGAAATGGGCGGCCTCGTCTCGCTGGCGTGCCTCCTCGGCGCGATCCCGCCCGGGCAATGAGGTCGAGAAGCGGAACAGCTCCTCGAACTGGTCGATCAACAAGAGGATCGAACGGTCACCGGCGCCGGGAATCTCGGCCAGGGCATCGGCAATTCCAAAGCTTGAGGCGCGCAACCGATACGCGATGCGGTCCATGCGGGCTGCCGCGACGGCCTGTTCGTCCTGTGTGGAGAGGTCGACGGCGATCTCGCAGAACATCTTGATGAGGCGTTCAAGCGGCGCGTCCCCAGGGCGCATCTCCTTGCAGATCCAGTTGCGTCCGCCGCTTTCGCCGGCTTCCTTGGCAAGGAGAGGCACCAGGCCGGCGCGCACCAGCGAGGATTTTCCACTTCCCGAACTGCCCACGACCGTTGAGAAATGGCTGCGGGTCACGAGGCGATAAAGAGCGTAGACTTGGCTCTCGCGGCCGAAGAAATACTCATGGTCGGCAGCATCGAACGGTCGTAGTCCCGGGAAGGGACGTTCCTTCGAAAGTCCGGATCCTTCCAATCTGGCCATATCTGCTCCGGTCACTGGGCAGAGAGCAACTGGTTCAGGTCATCTGGCTTCGGCGGCTCCTGGTGAGTCGACAGGTCGACAACGACGTCGATCTCGTCGCCCGAGCGGAAATCGACGAACATGCGCTTGGGCAGGCCTGGCGGAGGCCCGGCGATCAGGCCCCGCCAATCGAACATCCTGCTGCGGCCGAGCATCTTCCAGTCCGCAAGTTCGCTGGAGCTTGCCCGAACCCAGGTATCGGGCGCGGTAGCCCAGCACAGCAGCACGGAATCGCATTCGCGCAGATTGTTGTGGTGGACCTGGCTGTTCTCGGCATCCGTACCGTCGATGGTCGGCCACATGGGGGTGAGGTTGCGTTGCTTCAGCGCCTTGGCGACGTTGTAGCCGAATTCGGCGTCCCTGGCGTCGTAATAGACATAAATGCGCGATTTCGGCTCCAGCCTGTCCAGCCCCTTTGCCCGGATCACCGGCGCTCCTATGAGCTGGCCGAGGGTTTCGACGAAACGGCTGAGCGTCGCTCCCTCCACCACATCACCTTCGACATAGCGATCGAACTGGGAGAGAACGGCGAGCGGGTCCCGCTCGTTATCCCATTCGCCGGCACTTGCAACCTTCGGCGCCCAGACGACGCGTTTGAAGGCGGTGCCATCTGGCCTTTCGGAAGCCGGCACGGTGAGCGTTCGCGCTGCCCGTTGGAGCTGCAGCTTTGCAATCGGCTCCTGTCCCTCGGGGGCAAAGCCGGGCCGTTGGCCGAGCAGATGGATGGCGACATGGGCCTGCGCCAACGCCTTGTCGACGACATCGGTCGCGCTGGCATCGACGGGAAGGTCCAGCTTGGGATCGGGCACGATGCCATATCCCGCCCCGGTCAGCTCACGAACAAGCCGGCCATAGGCCTCGACCATGTCGCCGGCCGGCTTGGCAAGATAGACGATGCGCCGGTTCTGCGGAGGCTCCTGGGCCACAACGGGAGGTTGGCGCGGCACCTCCGGATCCGGACGCCGTTCGCGATCGGCAAGGCGCGTAGCGCGCCGCAACAGGAAACCCGCGAGGCTGGTGACCTGTTCGAAATAACGAGCATCCCGCACCTTGCCCCGCGCGAAGAAGTCCTTCTCCGGCTCGATCTCGTCCATCTCCTGCAGAGCGTAGAAGAGATAGCCCACCTGGTTCTGCAGCAGCGCAGGGCGCCTGTCGGGATCGACATGGTTCTTGCCGACGATGATGATCCTCTCGCGTATGTTCGGATCGCTCTTCCAGCGCTCGGTGAAGGCCGCGAGTTCGCCGCGGCAATACTCGCTTTCCATCCAGTTGCGCGACAGGACGACGAGCAGCAGCGAAGACTGGTCGATGGCACTGGTAATCGGGGTATCGAAAGGTTCACCACTGGCAACGCGGCGGATATCGCACCAGATGGTGGGGCTGGGGCCGCCCTTGTCCTGCCATTCATACGCGATCTGCCCGAGCAAAGACGTCACGAAGCCCCGCGCCTCGCTGCTCTGCAACTCAGGCGGCAGCGCGTCGTCGTCGCGCGCATATGACATGAAGATCTGGACAGGCTTTTCTGGCATAATCCGCCTCACTGCTGACGGACACTTAATCTGTACGGAAAGTACTGTGGATTTCACTTCCGCGCAATCAAACGGCCAATTTCCGCCGGGGGCGCTTCACACTGAGATCACGAATAGGCAGAGACGCTCGTCCGAACTGGATTTTCTGAAGACTTAACCGCCCTCCCGCCCCGCCAGCACCCTGATCGCCTTCAACGTCTCGCGGTTGAGATCCCCATTGATCCTTCCGCTATAAAGCCCGCGGTCGGCCAGGATCGACTGGATGGCCATACGGGTGTCGGCGTTCCAGCCGACCCAGTGGTTCGTGAGCTGGTCGTAGGTGTATTCGTTGCCGGCCGCGAGCGCCCGCACCATCCATTGGGCCGCCAGCCTGTTGTTGACGGGCACGCCGCGGCCATTGGCATAGGCGAAGGCGAGGCCGGCCATGCCGTCGGTATTTCCGCGATCAGCCGCCTGCTGGTAGTAGGCCACAGACTTGGCTTCGTCCTTCGGCACGCCCGTGCCGTCAAGATAGGCAAAGGCAAGCTTGATCAGCGCGTCATCGTCGCCATGGTCTGCGGCTCGCTGGAACAGGGTGATGGCCTTGGCCTCGTCCTTTGGGACGCCCTGACCGTTCTGGTAGAGCTGCGCGAGGTTGCCAGCGCCAGCGGGATCGCCCTTGTCGGCCGCCACCTGGAACTGGCGGGCAGCCTCTGCATAGTCCTGCGGCACGCCGTCGCCGTCGCGATAGAGGAAACCAAGATTGACGTTGGCGGCCACCAGTCCGGCGGCCGCGGCCTGGCGATAGAGCTGGATCGCCTGCGTGGCGTCGGCAGGAACACCCCTGCCCGCCTGGTATTGGAAGGCGAGCGAGTTGAGGCAATCCGCATCGCCCTGGTCGGCGCAGAGCTTGAAGAGCCGGTTGGCCTCCTGGTCGTCGCGCGTCGTGCCGATGCCGTCACGTTCACGCACCCCGGCGGAAAAGGCCCCAATCAGGCTGCCGAGATCGGCGGCCTTGCGATAGGACTGCAGGGCGGCCGCGTCGTTGCCAAGCTTTTCCTGCCCGCGGCCAAGCTGGTAGAGCAAGCGCCCGACATTGGGATAGCGGTCGGCGGCCTGCTGGCATTGCGCGACGGCCAGCGCCCCGTCGAGGCTGTCGAACGGCACGCCATCGGCCACCTTCTGAGTGTCCTCGGGGCTCGCGGCAGTGCGGTCGCAATCGGTCGCCGGCTCGATGTTCTTCGGCTCGGCCCGCATCGGCGGAACGTGTTTGCCATGCGGCGGGGTGAGGTTGAGAGCCGCCGCTGCCGGCGGCTGCAGGACGAGGCCGATCGTGATGATACCGAAGATCGCAGCAGCAGCCCGCATCACGCCCGCTCCAGAGCCATCCGCCCGAAACTCCTCAGCGTACTGGCGTGCGGAGCGTCACCAACTCCTCGGCAGCGGTGGGATGCAGCGGCATGGTGGCGTCGAAATCAGCCTTGGTGGCGCCCATCTTGATGCTGATACCGAGAAGCTGCGCCATCTCGGCAGCGCCCTCGCCAACGATATGCACACCCCGAACCTTGTCGCTGACCTTGTCGACCACGAGCTTCATGAAGACGCGGTCGGCGCTGCCGGACAGGGTCGCCTTGATGGCGCGGAAGGAGGTCTGGAAGATCGAGATGCCTCCACCGCACTCCGCCCGCGCCTCGCCTTCGGTCAGACCGACAGTGCCAACCTCCGGCGTCGAGAACACGGCGCTCGGCACCAGGCGATGATCGGCAAGCCAGGGCTTGTTGCCGAATACCGTATCGGCAAAGGCGTGACCCTCGCGGATGGCGACCGGCGTGAGATTGAGGCGGTTGGTGACATCGCCCACGGCCCAGATCTGCGGCGCGGTTGTGCGCGACTGGTCGTCGACAGCAATGGCGCCCGCAGCATTCACCTCCACGCCTACCGTCTGCAGGCCGAGACCCTCCGTGTTCGGGCGGCGACCGGTGGCGATCATCACCTCACCGACAATGCGGCTCTGGCCATTGGTGAGAACGGCCTTCTTGCCTCCACAAGCATCGGCCGCGATGCTGGCGAGATTGGCTCCCACGATTATCTCGACGCCGGCAACGACCATTGCCTCCGACACGACGCGCCGTATATCCTCGTCGAAGCCGCGGAGGATGGCCTCGCCGCGATAGACCAGCGTCACCTTCACACCCAAGCGCTGCAAGAGGCAGGCGAATTCCACCGCGATATAGCCACCGCCCAGGATAAGCATGGTTTCCGGCAGCGAAGGCAGGTCGAACACTTCGTTGGACGTGATGGCAAGATCCGCCCCGGGAATGGCCGGCTTGACGGGTCGCCCGCCGGTGGCGACCAGGATCTTGGAGGCTGTAACGAGACGCCCGCCATCGAGGCGGATAGTGTGGGGGCCGGTGATCACTGCCCGGGTGGGGAAGGTCGCGACCGAGGATTTCTCAAGATTGGAGGAATAGGCCCGCTCCAGCCGGCTGATCTCGGCATCCTTGGCTGCGACCAGCCTGGCCCAGGAGAATTCCGGTTCGGCAACGTTCCAGCCGAAGCCGGCAGCATCGCGGAACTCGTCGGCGAAACGGCTTGCCAGCACATAGAGTTTCTTGGGCACGCAGCCCCGGATGACGCACGTGCCCCCGACCCGGAACTCCTCGGCGATCGCCACACGCGCGCCGTGCGAGGCGGCGATACGCGCCGCGCGCACCCCGCCCGATCCCGCGCCAATCACGAAGAGATCATAGTCGAATTGCGACATGACGGGGGCCTAGGGTCGGATGCCTTCTGAAGGAAGGCATGCGTGAAGACGCGTTGCGGGAGAGCTGAAAATAAGAAGCGGGACTGAGCCGATCAATCCCGCTTCACGGCAATACTGCCATTCCTGGTCAGGGGTTCTGCGCGGGAGCCTGCGCATTGCCGGCTGGCGCGGCGCCGCCCTGGGCGGCCGGGGCATTCCCCTGAGCGGTCGCATCGGCATCCGGCCCGCCAAGCTGGCCACCGCGCTTCTGCACCTCCTGGCGCAGCCGCAGCATGATGCTGTCCTGCAGGTCGCGCGTCCAGTTCCCGACGACGGGAACGGAATCACGCAGGATGTTCTGCTGTTCCTTCGAGAACTTGGCACCCACCGGCGTCTGGTAGAACGTCACCAACTGCTTGAGTTCGTCGTCGGTGAACTTCGTCGTGTAGAAACGGGCGAGCGCCTTGTCGAGATCATCGCGCTTCTTGACGAATTCGGGGATCAGCGAGATGGCGGCATCGTTGATCATGCCGCGCAGCTCCGGCCGACGGCTCGAATAGATCTGGCTCGCCTGGGTCATGAACTGGGGGATGATGTCGTCGAAACCGGTGGTCAGGCCCGAGGCCTTGAGGAACTGGATGGCGAGGGTCAGGCGCTCGGGGCTGGGTTCGGGCTGGTTGGCGGCAGCCGGCGCGGCGGGGGCGCCGGCGGTCGGCACATCGGCTGCGGGCGCCTGGGTCGCATCCTGCGCATAGGCCGGCAGCACAGCAGAGCCTGCAAGCAAGCCCGCGACCACGGCGGCCAAGGCAAAAATACGGCGTTGACGAAGCATTATGGAACTCCCATCAGTCAGGCTGGCCCGATGAAGCGGATGCCCGCATTGCCGGCGACATAGGCGCCCTTGGCATATCCGAGAAACAATCCGTGTTCGACGACACCGGGAATGGTGGAAAGGCCGGCGGCCAGAGCAGCCGGATCGGGTATCTTCTCAAAGTGGCAATCGAGGATGTGGTGCCCGCCATCCGTGACGAAAACAAGGCCATCCGGCCTCGTGCGCAGGGTCAATGCACCGGAAAGGCCCAGTTTTGCCGCTGCCTTCTCGATGGCAACCCTGGTCGCGCCGAAACCGAACGGGATCACCTCGACGGGCAATGGAAACCGCCCGAGAACGGGCACGACCTTGGAATCATCGGCGATGACGATCATGGCTTGGGCCGCCGCCGCAACGATCTTCTCGCGCAGCAGCGCACCACCCCCGCCCTTGATCAGCGACAGGTTCGGCCCGATCTCGTCGGCCCCGTCGACGCAGAGGTCGAGCTCCGGCGTCTCGTCCAGCGTCGCCAACGGAATGCCGAGGCCCTGAGCCTGGTCATGGGTGAATTCGGAGGCGGGGACGCAGAGAACGCTCAGACCATCCTTCACCTTTTCGCCAAGCAGGTCGACGAAGTGCTTGGCGGTGCTGCCGTGGCCGAGGCCAAGCCGCATGCCGCTCTCGACATGGGTGAGCGCGGCCCGGGCTGCTTCGCGCTTCATGTCGTCCGGGGTCATCGGCACAGCATTCCTCCTCTGGGTCAGGCGGCGTTATAGCGGCTTTGCCGCGGTTTGCATCAGTTAAGTTTGGGAATATGGCGGGTAGCGCGGGGTTTTTCCCCGGGTGCGCGAACGTCCCGCCCGCCTCTTCTTCTCGTGCAAGCACCGCGTTTGGAGAGTGCGGACGGGACGTCCGCGCACCCGGGAAGAATCCTCACCGCGCCGGCGGCGTGCAGATCACCTGATCCTTCCACACGTAGCAGACACTCATCGCGCCGGTGCGCTGCTCGACGCGAAATACCGCGCTCTCCTTCTCATGGTTGGAAGCGATCAGCATATAATCCCCTGGCTCTTGCTTGCCGGCCCCCTCGCCGGGCGGAAAACACAGCGTCACGCCGCTATTGTCTTCCTTCACGCCATATTGACAGGCCCCAACCTCGCCCGTGAGGCGGTCAACGCGGTAGATACGGTTGAGGTCCTTTTGCGGCGCGGCCACGAACGCATAGTCGCCCGCCAAGGCCGGCCCGCCTACCAGAAGAAGGACAGCTAGACAGAGAGAACGGATCATCATGGGGCGGCTCTTCTTTTAAGGGAACGGGCTGCTCGGTAACGCAGAGAATTGAACGAATCGGGGCAGCAGGGCTATCCCGAATCGCAGGACCTTCGGGCGACCGCTTGCCACCCGCTCGTGGCATTTTCCAGACGGGCTCGGAAATCAGCAAATCTTAGAGAGAATAGCGCATGCGGCCGCAAACGGTAATTTTCGATCTCGACGGCACTTTGGTCGACAGCGCGCGCGACCTCATGGGCACGTTGAACTTCATTCTTGCCCGCGAAGGTACTCCTGCTTTGCCGGTGGAAAAAGCCCACAGCCTGCTCGGCGCAGGCGCTCGCGCTCTGCTCGAACGCGGTTTTGCGGCCAACGGTCAGGTGGTCGAGACCGCCCGCATGGATCGGCTCTACCGCGATTTCCTCGACCACTATAACGAGCACCTCGCCGACGAAACGGTGGCTTTCGAGGGGGTCGAGCCGGCCCTGGCAGCTCTGAAGACACGCGGCCTCATCCTCGGCGTGTGCACCAACAAGATGACGTCCCATTCCGTCCGCCTTCTCGAGGCACTGAAGCTCTCTTCCTATTTCAGCGCCATCTGCGGGCGAGACGCCTTCGCGTGGTTCAAGCCGGACGCCCGCCACCTTATTCTATCGATCGAGGCCGCGGGCGGGGACCCGGCCAATGCGATCATGGTTGGCGATTCAAAAACGGATATCGACACCGCCATCAATGCCGGCCTGCCCTCGGTGTGCGTCGATTTCGGCTACACCGACATTCCCGCAATCAAGCTCGGCGCCACGCGGGTGATCTCGCATTTCGACGAGTTGATTCCGGCGATCGATGCGATCAATGCCCAGCACGCCGGACGGGTTGCGGTTTCCTGATCATCCCAGGAGAGTTCCCGATTGGGGAAACGCATAGCCGTCGCGGGATGAGGCCGCCATCCTCGCTTTTCGATGCAGCCCCGATATTTGACGCGACAATCGCTTGACAGCGCGCCCGGCTTTATACAAATAGGCGCTTCCCTTCGGGGGCGCGTAGCTCAGCGGGAGAGCACTCCCTTCACACGGGAGGGGTCACAGGTTCAATCCCTGTCGCGCCCACCATCCGATCATTGAAAATCATTACGTTTTTTCGGCTTGGGTCTGAGCCTGTCCCATTGGCAGCCAAATGTGGCATGCAAATCCATAAAAAGCATTTCGGCGCCGTTCGCACGGAAACACCCAAAGGCCTCCATGGTCTGAAAGCCTCCGAAAAATACCATCCGTATTTCGGATTAATATTTATTGAAAACATCTGAATTCCGGACTATGTTTCGTCGCATAGACGACAAGGACGGGCATGGGCAAGCTCTACCAAATCGGCAACATCATCATCCGAGTGTATGCCAACGATCACTTGCCGCCGCACTTCCACATTGTTGCACCCGATTTCCAGGCTCTGGTCGAGATCGAAACCAAGCGCATGCTGAAGGGGTCGATCAAATCCAGCCGCAAGGAGATCGAGGCGTGGGTGTCCGCCAATATCGAGACTATCAGGGCGGAATGGAACCGCATCAATCCTCGATTCCCGATCACATGACAGGAGAGAACGATGACCGATGAATTGCCGAGGATCGATTCCGTATCAGTGACTGGACCGCTCACGGTGTCGGTCACCTGGAAAAGCGGGGGCACAGCACAGATCAATCTCGCGGGCTGGATCGCAACAGGCGGCGACCTTCTGGCAGCCCTTAACACCGGTTCGCTGTTCGGAAGTGCGCATGCTGCCGAATATGGCACCTCTATCGCCTGGGGAGAGGACGACGAGTTGATGATCGATGCCGAGCACCTTCGCCTGCTCGCGGAGGAACAAGCGCCCATCGATATCTCGGAATGGCAGGCGCAAGCTCGGCTATCAAACCAGGAGGCGGCGGAACTGTTAGGCGTTTCTCTAAGCACCTGGAACGCCTACAAGGCTGCCAAGACGGGAAAGACGCCGAAGCTGGTCGACATTGCCTTGAGAGCCGCGCTACGCGATCCCCTGATCATGCAGGCACACTTTCGACCTCGAAAGGCTGGCAGGCCGCGCAAGGATGCAGCTGCATAGTCAACATATCCGACGCTCAACCTTTGCCCTTGTCCCGCTGCCTGGCCGCCATCAGGCGCTTGATGTGCTCCAGGACGAATTTGTGGTCATAGGGCCTGCCGAGAGCCGGCCCCTCTTCGCAAAGATCGCCGGCCTTTTCCGCGGCCTTGGCCGGCGTGCCGGCCAGCACCACCTCGCAGTCCGGCTTATTGCTGCGCACCCAGGCGGCGAGTTCGAAGCCCGAGCGCTCCTCGGCGCTCACAGCGATCATCACGATGTCGACGGGGATGGTGCCATGAACGAGGAGTTCCCGCGCCTCGCCTGCCGCAGTGGCCTCCATGACACGATAGCCGCAATCGCGCAGATATTCGGCAAGAGGCGTGCGGATGAGAATATCTGTCTCGACGAGCAGGATGCACGCGTCGCTCATCTGCTATCTCCGGATGGCGAGACACCGAGGGTCGAGCAGATCATCTTCACGGCTTGCTCCATATCATAGGGTTTGGGCATGAACTGGCCGATGCCCTCCGCCCCTTTCGGCCCGACATTTCCGGAGGTGATGATGATGGGAAGCAAGGGGTTCTGGGCACGCAGGCGGCGCGCCAGCTCGAGACCGTTCATCGAGCCCGGCATCTGGATGTCGGTGAAGATGAGGTCCACCATCCCGGCCGTCCTCAGATAGGACAAGGCTTCGTCCGCGCTGGTCGCCTCCACAACAGTAAGACCTGCGATCCTGAGCTCGTCGGAGAGGATGGCGCGGATCAGCGCTTCATCCTCTACCACGAGTATGCTGGGTCTTTTGTGCTGAGGCTCTGACTGAGGCACCATCAATGAGTAATTCTCCGGGTCAGGCTGAAACCCGCAAAAGGAGTGGGGGGTTCCAACGCCCGGGGAAAATCGATTTCGTCCTTGGACTTTTCGGACCAAGTTCTACCGGGCGCTATGCAAATCCCGGAAAAAATGTCCCCGGACTTCCCGAAAAAATCTTCGGCAAAACAAAGAATTAAGCGGGCGAAGCGTGAGCCTGCCAATGAAAGTCTGCTTAGACGGTTCCTTGCTGGCGCGGTTGCTTGGGACACGCCTGTGCAACCAAATCATATCGTGTCGAAAAAGAAAAAAATCGGTGAAAGTTTTTACAACCGTTAAGGAACTTTCATATCGACATGGCGTTGGACTGAGCATTCCAATGCGGAGGAACTCCCATGAAAGTACTTTTTGCCGCCGCCATAGTCGCAGGGGCGACATTTGCTCTCGCCAGCTCCAGTTCTGCCATGCCGCTGGCACCACAGGACAATCCATCTTTGGTACAGACCGTGCGGGATCCTACCTGCAACGCCCCACAGCGCAATGCGCGCTGCAAATGGTATGGCGTGCCTGGCGTTCATACGGGACCAAAATGGCTCCGTCAGTCGCAACCGGGGCATCACTATCACCATCGCCAGCACGTGAAGAAACCCATCGTGCATAAGTCGATGGCTCCAGCGCCAAGCTCAGCAACACCTGCCCCCACAACGCCGACGCCTCAGACCACGACGCCCCCAGCCACAACAACTCCGACCCAACCGCAACAGTAAGGAGCGGGGCTGAAACGACAGCGATGAGCGGCTGATATTCCCGGGAATATTGGCCGCTTTCCCTTCAACTGCCGCCCACTGTGCTGGCGATGACCTTCTGCCTTCCTTCGAACATGGCGAGGCCGGCGGCCATGAGCATGATGCCCATGCCGATGACATCGTGCGTCCGCACCTGTTCGCCGAAAGAGACGATGCCCAGCAACACGGCGATAACTGGCGAAACGAACGCGTAGCTTCCCGCGCGTGTGGCGCCAATGTCGCGGAGCAGGCGCATATAGATGGTGTAGCCGAGCAACGATCCAAACAGCACCAGGAACAGCCAGCCCGCCCAGGCCGCGGCACCCCATTGCCCCGCCAGGGCGGCGACGGCACCGGGCTCGAAGGCGAGCGACAGCCCGAACAGGATCGCGCCGCCTAAGAAGGCCGTGCTGCCCGCAATCAGAGCCGGGGGATAGAGGCGCAGCAGAGGCCGCGCGATGACCGAGCCCCAGCCATAGGTCACGGCCGCGGAGGCGACCGCGGCTGCACCTAGAAGGCGGAGGCCGGCAGCCTCGCCCCGGCTCGAGGACCAGCTTTGCCAGGCTGTCGGCCCGAACAGGATCATGAGGCCGACGATACCAAGCAGAAGAGCGCCGAGCCGCCTCCTGTCAAAGGTTTCCTCGCCCAGAGCCAGGGCAAATCCCATGAGCGCGACCGGCGTCAGCGACATTTCCAGCACTGCGCCCGTGCCGGAATCGACATGGACCATGCCCCAGAACAGCGCGGCATAACACAGGACGATCATGAGGAGGCTGGTCGCTGCCAGGCGCGGCAGATCGGCAACACCGATGCGAGGCAGCCCCTCCCCCCGTCCCGAGATTGCCAGGAGGATGGCGCCAGCGGCTATAAAACGGGTGCCCGCGAAGAGCAGCGGCGGAACGGCTTCCACACCCGCTTTGATACCGATCCAGGTGGTCCCCCAGATCGCGCAGAGAGCCAGGAAAAGCAACAGGTTGCGATTGGGCATCACGAGCCTCATGACAAACGAATGTAACGGCTATATATCACTATATACGTTACAACGCACGCTTGAGTTTTGAGTTCCCATGCTGGATGCTGGAACCATGACACCCCATACGGACATTGCCACTGTCCGCCTGCTCGGCGGGCATCCGGCGCTGGACTTCATCAACACGGTCGACGCCTGGCGGGACCGCTGGGGCCCGGATTTTCTCCTGCGCTATGAGGATCTGGTGGCCTGGGCACGGCGCCTCGATCTTGTCGACACCAGGCTCGCGACGATTTTGCGCACCAAGGCAGCCAATGCGCCCATCGAGGCCGAAGCCGCCCTGGGGCGGGCACGGGCGCTGAGGCAGAACCTCCATGCCCTCTTCCTTACCGAGGCCGAGGCCGCGCCCCTGAACTCGGATGACGCGGAGCAACTCAATGCCATCCTGCGCCTGGCCGGAGGGCATCGCGAATTGCGGCAGGAGGCAGGCTCCTTTCACTGGGCCTGGCGTGACGAAGCGGATCTCGACACCGTGCTCTACCGTGTCGCCTTCGAAGCTGCCGATCTGCTCGCCGCCCGCGCAAGCCGCCGCGACATACGCGAATGCCATGGGGTGAATTGCGGCTGGCTCTTCCTCGATACCTCGCGCAGCGGCCGCCGGCTGTGGTGCTCGGAGGAAACATGCGGCACAGCCATGCGCGTGCGCCGCTTCCGCCAGAAGGACAGGCCCAAGGCTTGAGCCGTCCTCTCCCGCCGGGCGAAAATCATTGCAAGAAAATGCGATGGACGCGCTAGCTTGATCCCGCTTCCATGGGGTAATGCCAGGCGTCACACAGTTGCGCCGAAAACAAATAGAGCGAGCCAAGGGCGTTTCGCAGGAAACGCGCTTCGTTCCAGGGGAGCCCGACCATCTCATGCCGGATCACGCAGACACGCAACGCGCCGTCCTCGATGCCATCTTCACGGGCGCCGTGGCAGCCTCCCATCCGGCCAGCTTCCTGCCTTCCCACCTGCCGCCATTGCCGGCAAGCGGGCGCCTGGTGATCATCGCGGCTGGCAAGGCCGGCGGCAGCATGGCCGAAATCGCCGAGGCCCATTATGCAGGGCTCGGCGTGCCGGCCGAGCGTATCAGCGGCGTTGCGGTGGCGCGGCATGGATATGGCCGCCCGCTCAGGTCCATCCCGATGATCGAGGCTGGCCATCCCGTGCCGGATGCCGGCAGTGTGGAGGGCGCCACGCGTGCGCTTGAAGCCGCCCGCTCCGCTGGGCCCGACGATCTCGTTCTCGTGCTGTTGTCGGGCGGCGCCTCCGCCAATCTGGTGGCGCCGGCTGGTGACCTCACCCTCGACGACAAGCGCACCATCACGCGCCATCTCCTGCGCTCGGGTGCGGCGATCGGCGAGATCAACGTGGTGCGCAAGCGCCTGTCGCGCATCAAGGGCGGAAGGCTGGCGCAGGCGGCCTACCCGGCACGGCTGCTGACACTCGCCGTCTCCGACGTGCCGGGCGATGATCCTGCCATCATTGGTTCTGGACCAACCGTTCCGGATCCGGCCAGCAACGCTCAGGCGCTCGCCATCGCAGAACGTTTCAACACGCCCCTCGGTGCCGCGCGCGGCCATTTCGAAGATGCCGGGAATGAAACGCCGAAGCCCGGCGACGCCGTGTTTGCCAAGAGCGAATTCCGCATCGTCGCGACGCCTGCCCAGATGATTGCGGCCGCGATAGAGATAGCTGAGCAGCATGGCTATGAACCGGTGGTGCTCGGCGCCAACGTCGAGGGCGAGGCGCGTAGCGTCGCCGCCGAGCAGGCGAAACAGGCAAGAGCCTTGAAGGCGGCCGGGCGCAAGGCCGCTCTCATCTCGGGTGGCGAGTTGACGGTGACCATCACCGGCAAGGGCCGTGGCGGACCCAACCAGGAATTCAGTCTCGCGCTCGCGCTGGCGCTTGGCGGCGAGTCCGGCATCAGCGCGCTCGCCGCCGATACCGACGGCACCGATGGCGGCGGCGGCCTCGCCACCGACCCGGCCGGCGCGATCATCGACCCCACCACCCTCGCTCGAGCGCGAGCCAGGGGCATCGATCCAGAGGCCTATCTCGCCAACAACGACTCGACGGGCTTCTTCGAAGCCATCGGCGACCTCGTGGCCCCTGGCCCGACCTTCACCAATGTGAATGATCTGAGGGTGATCTTGGTTGGGTAGCGGTTGGCCGGCGCGCTTGTAGAGGGGCTCGACGAGGTGTCGGCGAATGTGGCCGCCGAGAGAAAGGATGCGGCCTGAACAGTCAACGCTGTTTCGGGAATCGGCGCGTACCATCATTTTGACCCAAGCTTATTGCCCTCTGGCCATGCCATTGCCATGTGGGATTTGAACCAGGGTCACGTCCGTAATGCTGTCTCGCCTGTTCCGGTATCTCGAAAGCCGCATCGACGTCTTTGCGCCGTTCGACGAGCACGAGACGCCGCCGACGGGCGTGTGGCGCTTCATGTGGCATCACCTCAAGGTGGTGAAGGGCTGGCTTGTCGCGATCATGGTGATCGAGCTTGCCTTCAGCGCCATCGAGGCGTCGATCTATCTGATGGTCGGCTGGTTCGTCGACTTGCTCAACAAGCAGTCCGCCGCGACCATCTTCCGCGACTACGGCTGGCATCTCGTCGGTGCCGCCCTGCTCATCGTGATCCTAAGACCGGTACTCTTCTTCCTCGTGCAACTGGTGACCAACCAGATCGTGGTGCCCTCCCTCACCAACCAGATCCGCTGGCGCAACCATGTCTACACGCTCGGCCACTCGCTGACCTATTTCCAGAACGATTTCGCCGGGCGCCTGTCCGCGCGCGTCATCCAGGCAGGCCAGTCGATCCGCTCCGCCGCCGTCGCGATGATCGGCGACCTCTGGTACGGCATCATATTCGCCTCGGTCACAATCGGCTTCTTCAGCTCGGTCAGCATCTGGCTGACGCTGCCTGTCATAGTCTGGTTCATCGCCTATGCAACCCTGCTGCGTTTCTTCGTGCCGCGGGCGCTGGAGCGATCGGAAGCCAATTCGCTCGGCCGTTCGTCGGCGACGGGCCGCATCGTCGATTCCTACACCAACATCCTCACCGTAAAACTGTTCGCCCGCGGCGACCTCGAGCGCTCGGCCGTGCGGGAATCGCTCAAGCGCTGGAACGATGCCTTCCTGGCACTCCAGCGCCTGATCCTCGGCACCACCTTCCTCCTGCAGATCCTCAACAGCCTGCTGATCGTCAGCACGGCCGGCATCACGCTGCTGCTGTGGACTCGCGGCACGATGACGGGTGGCATCGGTGCCGCGGGTATCGCCCTGGTGCTGCGCCTCGTCCAGCTTTCGGGCTGGCTGATGTATCTGGTGCGCGACGTCTTCGACAATATCGGCACGGTGCAGGAGAGCATGCTCACCATCGCCAAGCCGCACGACCTCGTCGACGATCCGGATGCCGCGGCGCTCGCCGTGCCGCGGGGCGGGATCGTCTTCGACCATGTCCGCTTCGGCTATGGCGGCGGCAGGCCCGTGTTCGAGGATCTGTCGCTCACCATCCGGCCTGGCGAAAAGATCGGCATCGTCGGCCCCTCGGGCGCCGGCAAGTCGACGCTGGTCAATCTGCTGCTGCGTCTCTATGCGATTCAGGGTGGGCGCATCCTGATCGACGGGCAGGACATCGCCCATGTCACACAGGACAGCCTGCGCCGGTTGATCGGCGTGGTAACGCAGGACAATTCCCTGCTGCACCGCTCCATCCACGACAACATCGCCTATGGCCGTACGGAGGTCGACCGCGTGGCCATCGAAGAGGCCGCCCGCCAGGCCGCCGCCCACGAGTTCATTCTCGGCCTCGGCGACCAGGACGGGCGCGCCGGTTACGAATCCCGGGTGGGCGAGCGCGGCGTCAAGCTCTCGGGCGGCCAGCGCCAGCGCATCACCATTGCGCGCGTGCTGTTGAAGGATGCTCCCATCCTGGTGCTGGACGAGGCAACATCAGCGCTCGACTCCGAAGTGGAGGCGGTGATCCAGGGCCAGCTCAAGCGGCTGATGCAGCACAAGACCGTGCTCGCCATCGCCCATCGGCTCTCCACCATCGCGGAACTAGACCGGCTGATCGTGCTGGACGAAGGCCGCATCGTGGAAGAGGGCCGGCATGAGGAACTCATCGCCCAAGGTGGGCTCTATGCGAGGCTATGGAGCCGCCAATCCGGCGGATTCCTGGCGTTGGAGGATGGAGCGGCGGCGGCGGAATAAACCTGGGAGGCGCAGACGAGGACGTCCGTGCTCCCAACTACACCATTCCCTTGCCTGCATCCGAGCCTTGCCTGGCGCGATGGCGCTGGACCAGCAGCAGGATGGTGATGGCGCCGAGGATCACGGCCATCGAGATCGCGGTGGTTAGTGTTCCCAGCGCGTAGATCACAGGTGTGGTCACCGTGGTCGTCATGCCTTCGAGCTGGAGGGGCAGCGTGTTCTCGGCGCCGATTGCCTGGCTGGTGCGGGCGATCTCGTCCCAGGACAGCGTGAAGCCGAACAGGGCGACGCCGACCAGGGAAGGCGCGATGATGGGCAGCACGACGTTCCAGAAGGTCTGCCACGGCGTTGCGCCGAGATCGCGCGCCGCTTCCTCATAGGAGGGGTTGAAGCGGTTGAACACGGCGAACATGATCAGCAGGCCGAAAGGCAGCGTCCAGGTCAGGTGAGCGCCGAGGCCGGAGGTGAAGATGCCGACTATCGTCTGGTAATTGTCCTGGATCCACTCGATCTCGTAGGCATCGCCGATGGCCTTGATGGTGTCGTCGACGATCTTGAATTCCAGCGCGATGCCGAGCGACACGATGATCGAGGGCAGGATCAGGCTGGCGATGGCGGTGTAGAACAGGAAGTTGGACCCCAAGAAGCGCCGGCGGAAGGCGAGGCCCGCCATCACCGAGATCACCACGGTGAGGAAGGCCACCAGCAGGCCGAGCCCGAGCGAGCGGAAGAAGGCATCGCCGATGCCGCTCACCGTATCGCCGTAGAAAAGTTCGTGGAACCAGTGCAGCGACACCCCGTTCATCGGGAAGGTGAGGCCGCCATCCGGCCCCTGGAACGACAGGATCAGAATGGTGATGGTCGGCCCGTAGAGGAACAGCACATAGAGCGCGAAGATCGCCGTCAGGATATAGAAGGTGAGACCCCTGCCCTCTCTCATCTCAGAGTTCCTTCCGGATATCGATGAAGCGCACCATCGCCGCGATGATCATCATCACGACGGCGAGCAGGATGATGGCGTTGGCGGCGGCGATCGGGAATTGCAGATAGCCGATCTCGACATTGATGACCTTGCCGATCGAGGCGATCTGCTGGCCGCCCATCAGGCCGATGGTGATGAAATCGCCCATCACCACGGTGATCACGAAGATCGAGCCGATGGCGATGCCGGTCTTGGAAAGCGGGATGATGACATTCCACAGGGTCTGCCAGCCCGAGGCGCCATTGTCATAGGCCGCCTCGACCAGCGAGCGATCGATACGCGACATGGAATTGACGATCGGCACGATCATGAACACCGTGTTGAGGTGCACGAAGGCCAGGATCACCGAGAAGTTGGAATAGAGCAGCCAATCCTGTGGCTGGCTGGTGATGCCGACAGTCATCAATGTCTGGTTGATCAGGCCGTTCCGGCCGAGCAGCGGTATCCAGGAGATCATTCGAATGACATTCGAGGTCCAGAAAGGAATGGTGCAAAGCAGCGCCAGCACAAGCCGCGTCGTCGTCTTCTTCACCTCGAAGGCGATGTAATAGGACACCGTGAAGCCGATCAGCAGTGTGGAGAGCCACACGATCAGGCAGAATTTCAGTGTCGACAGATAGGTCTTGAAGGTCGTGCACAGGTCCGGCAGCCCCGAGACGCACTTGTCGAAGACCTCGACATAGTTCTTCAGCTGGAAATCCGGCTCCATCGAATATTCGGTATAGTCCCAGAAGCTGACGATGAAGGTAGCCAGCAGTGGCAGGATGAAGAATATCGCGAAGACGATGGTCAGCGGCGCGGCCTGCCAATAGGAGGCCCAGCGGGACGAGGCGCGCTTGCTGGTCCGCTCACGTGGCGGGGCGGAAGCGGAAGTGGTCGGAGCTGTGGCCGTGGTTACCGCCATGGAGGACCTTTCAGGATATGCCAATTGCCGAGCCGGGCTATGGTGCGGCCCGGCTGGAAAGGCGCAGATTTTGTCATGACCGGGCTTGTCCCCCTACCGGACAAGTGTCCGGTGTAGATCCATGGCGTTGCCTCAGGATGCCCGGGACAAGCCCGGGCATGATAAAAAGTCGAGATTCCCCGACCGTTCGGTCGAAGCCGGTCAAGCCGCGATGAACTCGTTCCACTTCTTGACCATGTACTCGTTCTCATCCATGACCGCGTTCCAGCAGGCCACGGCGCCCATGCGCTGCTCATAGGAACCGCCGTCCCGGGTGGCGCCGGCCTTTTCGAGCAGGCCGCCGTCCGGCCCGTGGATGTCCTTCTCGGCAGGCTTGCCTTCCATCCAGTACGCCCACTCATAGGGCTCCATGTGCTCCTTGGCGGTGTCGAGCACGGCCGAATAGTAGCCCTGCCGGTTGAGATAGGCGCCGGCCCAGCCTGAGAGGAACCAGTTGATGAACTCATAGGCGGCGTCGAGTTGCTTGCCCTTCAGCGTCTTGGGCAGGGCGAAGCCGGAAGCCCAGGCGCGATAGCCTTCCTTGAGCGGCTGGAACTTGCAGGGAATGCCCTTGAGCCGCACGGCGGTCACGGCGGGCGACCACATCGACTGGATCACGGTCTCGCCCGAAGCCATCAGATTGACGCTTTCGTTGAAGTCCGACCAGAAAGCGCGGAACTGGCCCGCTTTCTTGGCCTCGATCATGGTGGCGATCGTCAGGTCGATCTCGTCCTTGGTCATGTTGCCCTTGTCGGCATATTTGTGCTTGCCGCTGGCTTCGGTGACCATGGCGGCATCCATGATGCCGATGGATGGGATGTTGAGGATGGCGGCCTTGCCCTTGAATTGCGGATTGAGCAGTTCGGCCCAGCTTTCGATGGGCCGGCCGATCAGGTCCGGGCGGATGCCGAGCGTGTCGGCGTTATAGGTGGTCGGGATCAACGTGATCCACTCGGTCGGCTCAGTCGCGAATTTCTTGGAATGCTGGCCTTCGAGATAGAACACCTTCTTGGGCGCCGTGCCTTGGTCGCCGATCTTCTTGCCGTTGATCTCGCCCTTGGTGATCACGGTGGCGAGCTTGTCGACCAGCTTGATCTTCTTGGCGTCCATGCCCATCAAATTGCCCGACGGCACCAGTTTCTTGAGGCTGAAATATTCGGTGTCGACCAGGTCGAAGGAGTTCGGCTGGGTGATGATGCGCTTGGTGACGTCATCGGTGTCCACCGAGACGTACTGGATCTTGACGCCGGTATCCTTGAAGGCCTGGTCGGCGATGGCGGGAGCCTGGTTGGTGGCGGTGGAAAGGTAGCGCAGCGTGACGGGTTCGTCCGCGTGCACGGCCGGGGCTGCCAGCACGCTCGCGCCGGCAGCGGCGCCCGCCAGCGCGATGCCCCCTTTCAGGAGGTCGCGGCGCGACAGGCCGCCCTTATGCTCTTTCTTCATATACGGTCCCCTTCTGGATCGGATTATCGTTTGATCACGGGCCCTTAATGGGCACCGCCTTCGAGTTGGTGGGCGTCCGATGGCGCCCACGAAAGCGTGGCGCGCTCCCCTTCCTGGAAGGGTTGCGACAGGTATGATTGCTCGGCCACCATGGCGGTCATCTCGCCGCCGCGCTCGTCCTTGACCTGAACGGAATAGCCGGTGCCGGCAAACTCGATGCCGGCGACATTGACGAAGCGGCTCGAGGCCGTAGCCTCCGCCTCGCCATGGGCAAGCTGGACGCGATCCTGGCGCACGGCGATGGCACGGTCGCCGAGATCGATGACATTGTGGCCACCGACGAAGCGGGTCACGAAAGCAGTCCGCGGGCGGTTGAAGACATCCCCCGCGGTGCCCTGCTGCTCGATGCGGCCGTTGTTCATCAGCACCACGAGATCGGCGAGGGCGAGAGCCTCGTCCTGGCTGTGGGTGACATGCACGAACGAGATGCCGAGACTCTTCTGCAGGCGCTTCAGCTCGCCACGCACCCTGATGCGCAGGAACGGGTCGAGTGCCGAGAGCGGCTCGTCGAGAAGCAGTGCCGAGGGCTGGGTGATCAAGGCACGGGCCAGCGCCACGCGCTGCTGCTGGCCGCCCGAGAGCTGGGATGGCAGGCGGTCGGCGAACTTTTCCAGTTCCACCACCTTGAGCATGGTCCTGGCCTTTTCGAGCCGCTCGGGCTTGGAGACGCCCTTCATCTTCAGCGAGAAGGCGACGTTCTCGGCCACGGTGAGATGGGGGAAGAGCGCGTAGCTCTGGAACATCATCGCCGTGCCCCGCTTGGCAGGAGCGAGGTCAGTGACATCGATGTTGTCGAGAAGGATATCGCCGGAGGTTGCGATCTCATGGCCCGCCAGCATGCGCAGGGAGGTGGTCTTGCCGCAGCCCGAGGGGCCGAGGAGGCAACAATAGGTGGAGGCCGGGATCTTGAGATTGATGGCGTCGACGGCCTTGTAGGAACCATAGGCCTTGGTCACGGAAGCAAACTCGATCAGCCCCTTGGCCTTGCCTGTTTCAGTTGCGCTATTTGCCACGCCGAGCCTCATTCAGGATTGTCGACAATCCCTATGCATGGGCCGTGCCAAATGAAATTGCGTGATTCATCAAGGCATTAAGATTTACCCCCAGGCCGCTGCCAAAATATTGCACGTCGACGTGCAACATATTTGAGCAGATTGGACGGGAATAGCCTGATGCTGCACTGCCACAACGTGGCTGGGATTGTCGACAATGAATATTTGACCGTCTTGACAAATCGGCGCCGACGGGCGTGAGATGCAATACTGCGATCGTTGAACGCAACTCCAAACTTGGGGCAACCGGCGTTCGACTTGAAAACCATATCATTCTGCAGGTTATGGTCTGCTGAGGTCATGCTCGACATCGAGTATTCTGGGCTGCCGTCAAATAAAGCCTCCGGTCTTCAGACCGAGCGGGAGATATTCGAGCGCATTCTCGGTGCCATTGCCGAACGTCGACTGCCACCCGGCACCAAGCTCACCGAGGAAAGCCTGGTCGATATCTTCGGTGTCACCCGTGCACGAGTCCGCAAGGTCCTGCTATTGCTGTCCCAGCGCGGGCTGATCGCGCTCGAGCCCAATCGCGGCGCCTTCGTGGCCCAGCCGAGCCGGGCGGAAAGCATCGCCCTCTTCCATGCGCGCCGCGTCATCGAAAGCGAGACGGCGACGCTTGTGGCAGCCCTGCCCGAGCCAGCGCGCACGCTGGCGCTGGCGCGACTCGACGCCCATCTCGAGGAGGAAGCGCAGGCCCGTCGGGCTGAGCAGCCCGGCGCCATCATCCGCCTTTCGGGCGAGTTCCATCGCCTGGTGGCGGAACTTGCGGGCAACCCCGTCTTGACCTCGATCATCGAGAACCTGGTCTGGCGCACGGCCCTGGCGCTCGCCACCCATGCCACCCGCCACGACACCGACTGTTCGCCCTCCGAACATATTGCCATCGTCGATGCCATGCGCGCGGGGGATGGGGCCAAGGCGGTGCACCTGATGATGCACCACCTCGATCATATCGTGCTATCCGTTCAGGAATAGCCGCGAAAACGCTTCGAATCCGGTAGATTTGTCTGGCATTCGGGCGGCAATCCATGCCGCCTCCCCATCCTCGAGCCCCTCGGCCATACGCAGGAACTTCGACTTCAAGGCCGCCTCCGGCAAGGGACGGGAGGGATCGCCGAGGGCATCTGTCTTCTCGGCGGAACGGCCCTTTCCGTTCGCAAAGCGTATCTCGATGCGACAGGGCCGTTCGGTCGGCAGGCGGCGGGTCATGGCCGGATCCTCGATCACCCGGATGCGCTCGGCCAGAGCCCGGATGGCGGGGTCACGCAGTTTCTCCGGCGCGAAGGCATCGATCCATACGGAGCCGTGCATGAGGCGCAGCGCCAGCACGAAGGGAATCGAGAAGCGAGCGCCGATCGGCGTCACCGGCCTGGTCTCCTTCAGGGCGGAGGCCGGGGCAAAGGTTGTGACGCGCATGGCCTCTATCTCGAAGGGATCGATGTCGCGCTCCTCCAGCATCGTCTCGATCACCTCCAGCGCGCCCTGGGTCTCGCGGCAGGAGGAGGCGAGCTTGAGGAAGGGCTGGGCAATCAGCCAGCGCTCGCCGAGCCCATCCACCAGCTTCTCATGCGAGAAGCGCGACCCGCTGACCGAACCGAAAACCACAGCAATGCCATTGGGTTCGCCAGTCATGCCGGCCTGGGCGAGATCGCAGGCGAGCAGGCCGTTCTGCGCCGCAACGCCGGCATAGATGTTGCGGATGGCGCTGCCGCGCAGGCTGGCGGTGACGCTGGTGGCAAGGCTGAGGCTCGCCGCGAGTTCGAGCGCCGTCAAGGTCATCTCGGACGAAAAATGGCGCAGCCGCGCCACTGCGGCCGCGGCGCCGATCACGCCCCAGGTACCGTGCGGATGCGCCGCCGGGCGCAGCGTGGTGGCCATGCCGGCGCGGGCGCCCGCCTCGTAGCCGACCAGCACGGCATTGAAGAAGGCCTCGCCCGAAAGATCCGGCCGCACGCTCCATTCGGCGAGAGCCGCGGCGACGGCATGGATGGCCGGATGCCCGCCGGCGGCATAATTGCCCTCGTCGAGCTCCACCGCCGTGCCGGCAAAGCCCGTCAGGAAAGCGGCCGACGCCGCATCTGCCTTGCGCTTCCGGCCGAAGACATCGGCCTCGCCCGCATCGGCATACTTCCGCCCGATCGCACGCACGTCCGCCTCCTGCCAGCCGGCCAGGATAGCGCCGAGCGTATCGGCTAGCACAAGACCGGTCTGGTGGCGGATGGAAGGCGGAATGCGATGGATGTCGGTCGATTGGATGAAGGCGGCAAGATCTTCGAAGGCGGGCATGTGAAATCCGTTTCAGTGACGGATGTTCCCATGCAAGCCGTGGGCCACATCGGGATGCTGCGGTGCGGTACTGCCATGGTGCCCTGATTTCGATTGGCAGAGCCCGAACGCGGCCTCGATCAGCCTCGCCTTCTCATCACGAATAAGCGCGGCTCGTCGCACGGTGGCAGCCTGACCAGGCTCCCTTCGTCCTCGTCGGTCATCGCTCGAGCCTCGCCGTCCAAACTCGCCTCAAGGACCGACGCCGGCCGCATGGTCGGGAAAAGCAGGAAGGCCTCCTTGGAAACCGGCGGCAGGTGCATGGAGAATGTGCCGGCTTGAAACGAGAGATGACGGATGCGTCCCTGAATATCGGTACGCAGCAGGACCGTATCGCCTTGGATAATGCTTAGGCGTCCAGCCTCATCGATCGTCAGGCGCGTCCGCCCTATCGGGCTGGTGAAGGGGCCAAGAGTGGCGGCTACGCCGTCATTCACGACCTCCCAGCCGCCCCACGGGGTGATGTCGGTGATAGCGGCGACGCCGAGCTTGGCCATCAGGGCTCCCCAGCTGTAGAAACGCTCGGTATCGGGCTGGTCGAGCGGCTCGCCCGTCTCGGCATTGTAGTTCTCCGGGCAGATGCGATCCTTTTCCCAGACGCGGCGGAATAGCGCGAAGCTGCGCCGCGCCAGCTCAGAAGCCTTCGCCTCCGCGCCCGAGCGCTTCAGACCCAGATAGACGAGATAGTTGAACGGCGGCCAGATCCTGCCGCGCCAATAGCTGTTGTCCGGAAAGGCCGGATCGTCACGGCTGACCCCCGGAATGATCGGGTCGCCGCCGAAGGCCGCGGGATCGTCGAGATGGGCGAACAGCCGTTCGGCCTGCTCCTGCGTGGCGGCACCCGCCAACAAGGGGTAGAAGCTCGTCGGAGCCAGGCTGCGCACGAAAGTACCGGAATGCAGGCGATTGGCGAAGATGCCGCGATCGGCGTCCCACAGGCGCTCGCGGATGCACGCACGCGTCGCTTGCGCGCGCGACGCATGGTCGGCCGCCTCACGACCATATCCGAGTTCTTCTGCGATCAGGCCGAGCATTTCGGCGTCGAGAGCCAGCAGGCTGTTGAGCCCGATGTCCCAGCAATCCAGCGTGCGGGTTTGGGGATCCCAGCAGGCTTCGTCGTGAACCGGCGAATTGTCCATGGCCGACTCGTTGCGGGCGCCGAAGGACGTGCCCTTGTAGAGCCCGTCGCCGACATCCGAGGTCCCGAAGGAGGCGAGGCCGGACCGGTCGGGGTCGCGCTCGCGCCACCACCAGGCGTGGTTGCGGGCAAGTGCGGCATAGGAGGCCTCCAGGAAATCGCGCGAGCTGCACCTCAGATAGAGCAGCCAGGCGACGAAACTGCCGATCGGGCTCTGGCTGCGATCGACCCAGGCGTCATTCGCGGTGAGGAGACAGGCGAGATTACCTTCCGGCGTGGCGTTCGACAGCGCGACGGCGAAGTTCTCGCGGGCAAGCCCGGCATCGAGTTCGCCCGCCATAAGGGCCGCGTAGAATTGGTCGTTGAGCCAGACACCGAAGCCTCCGAATTTGCCGAGGTCCCAGTTCCGGCTGATGGACGTGTAAGCGCGCTGGTTGACGCCGTCCCACACCGTATTCCAGGCAACGACGTCGCGCAGCGCATCGAGCGCGAAGGCTGGCGAACTGTTGTCGGCCGCCACAGTTGGGGGGTCATCGGGCGAAGCAGCCAGAGAGCTTGCCCGCTCAATGGCGATATCTTCGCGATCCGCGATAGCAACGCCGAAGCTGTTATCTCGCATCATCTCCAGATTGAAGCGAAGCATCAGGACGGGCGCCGCCTCGGAACGCGAGCCCTTGTAGAAGTAGCCATGGGTCTCGTAGTCGGACATGGCGTCGGCAACACTGTCGTGCCCTGTTACCTGGACCGGCGGCTTGGCGGTCGCCAGCGCGACGAAGCGATGGCCGATCTGAATGACGGCGGCGTTGCGCGACGAAACGAACCGAACCGTCTCCCCTGCATCCGCGGAGAAGCAGAGATTGATCCAGAAACGCAGCCCCCACTCGCCCGAGCGGATCGTTCGCCAGGAACCGGAAAGGCAGAAGGGATCGGTCTTGCCATAACGCCAGGCGAGCCGGGTCCCGGCGTGACTGAGATCGAGCTCCACCAGCGAGGCGTCGAGATGGTGGCGCCCGAGGCGCACGCTGTCTGGATTGTCGAACAACGTGGCCTTGGCGTTGCTGGCCGCGAATGCCAGCGGCGTCAGGCGCACGCCGAGGGGCAGGAAGACCATTTCGGCCGGCCGGCTCGACCACGTATTCCAGGCCCGGTCGAACGGAATGTTCATGCTCTCGGGCATGTCAGGCAACCAGAGGGCAAAGCCATGATCATGCGCAGCTCCAGCTCGCGATCACATCTGCGGTCCCGGCGATGGTGATCTGCTGCGGCATGCGGGGCAAGACGAGTTCCAGGGTTGCCTTGTGGGATTCGAGTGATGAACTGGTGACCGCGTCCCGCACCAGGATCACCCTGTAGCCGAGGTCCACCGCATCGAAGACCGTCGCGAGGACGCAGATGTCGGTCTCCACGCCTGTGATGACCAGCGTATCGGCCTTGCGTGCCTTGAGCCGTTGATCGAGGTGGCTGTGGCCAAACAGCGAGTAGGTCGGTTTATCGAAGATCTCCTCGCCTTCGGCCAGGGCCGCGAGCGGCTCGACCAGCTCGATCATGCCTGGATCCAGATTCGCACCCGTCAGGCTGGACCAGCGGCGATAATAGGTCTGCCAGCTTCCCGTCGCGAGATCAGGCGTGTGCGGAACCGTAAAGCGCGCGAAGATCGTATGCCCGGGCTTCTCCGCCACGATGCGGGCGATGTTGGGAACGATGTCGAACAGGGTCGGCGTATGCCATTGCGTCTCTTCGGCAAAAATACGCTGCATGTCGATGCACAGATGAATCGCGCGAGCATCCGTCAGCATATCAGTCCGCCAGTACGATGGTATTTGCAGGCGACCAGGCCAGCGTTACGGTCTGGCCGGCGACAAGTTGCCTGACTTCCCGGTTCTGCGACAGGATCTTGATCTCCGTGCCATCGGCGCCCTGGGCGAGAAAGGTCGAGACGGCGCCGGCATAGATGATCTCGCGGATCGTGACGGTATAGAGGTTTTCGCCATCGGTCGGCGTGCCCTCCCCCACCAGGCGCATTTTTTCGGGGCGCACAGCGAGCGTCACCTGCGTTCCCGGCGTCGGCAGCCTGTCGGCAGTGCGCAGAAGCGCGCCAGCAAGCTCGACGCCCCCGGTCGTGGCGATGCCCTTGAAGAAGTTGGCATCCCCCAGGAAGGAGGCGGCAAAGCGGTTGCGCGGGCGCTCATAAATGTCGAGGGGCACGCCTTCCTGGATGATGCGTCCACCGTCGAGGATCGCCACCGTATCGGAGAGCGTCAGCGCCTCTTCCTGATCATGTGTCACGAAGATGGTGGTCAGGCCGCTCTCACGCTGGATGCGGCGCAGTTCGATCTGCATGTCCTGGCGCAGGCGCCGGTCGAGCGCCGACAGGGGTTCGTCGAGCAAAAGCACCTTGGGCTTGGTGACGATGGCGCGGGCAAGGGCGACTCGCTGCTGCTGCCCGCCCGACAGTTGCTTGGGCTTGCGCTGCTCGAAGCCGGTGAGGTGCACCATCTCCAGAACCCGTGCCACTTCCTTGCGCGCCGCGTCTCCCCTGATGCCCTGGCGGTTGAGGCCGAAAATGACGTTGTCGTGCACGTTCATGTGCGGAAACAGCGCGTAGGACTGAAAGACCATCCCGACCTTGCGCTGCCAGAGCGGCACGTCGGTCACATCCTCGCTGCCAAAGCGGATCTTGCCGTCGTCGGGAGAGACGAAGCCCCCGATGATGCGCAACAGCGTGGTCTTGCCCGAGCCGGAGGGCCCGAGCAGGCTGGTGAACTGCCCGGCCTTGAAGGAGGTGCTCACCTGGTCCAGCACGCGTAGGGAACCATATCCCTTGCTGATGGAAGCTACATCAACGCCGATCACGATTGCCTCCGAGGTTGGACAATTGGGCGAAGATCAGCACGAGTACCGCCGAAACGCCGAGGAAGATGGCCGAGATCGCATTGATCTCCGGCGTGAAGCCCTTCCGGATCGAGGTATAGATCTCGACCGGCAAGGTGCTGACGCCCGGTGTCGCCAGGAAGTAGGAGACGACGAACTGGTCGAGCGACACCGCGAAGGCGAAAAGCAGCGCGGCGATGATGCTGGGTGCCAGCAGCGGCAGGGTGACCGCCCGGAAGGCATGGATCGGGGTCGAGCCGAGGCTCATGGCCGCTTCCTCGAGTTCTGCCCGCAGCGACTGCATGCCGGTGCCGACGATCAGCACGACATAGGGAATGGCGAGCGCGACATGGCCGATCAGCATGGCGTGCAGCCCGCGCCCAATACCGGTCCAGAAGAAGAACACCAGCATGGCCGTGCCGGTGATCAGCCAGGGAATGGCAATCGGCGGCAGCAGCAGCACCTTGAGCAGAGATTGACCGCGGAAAGTGCGCCTGTTGAGGGCCAGGGATGCGAGCGTTCCCACCGCCGTCGCGATGATCGAGGTCGCGAGCGCAATCAGCAAGCTGTTGTACGTCGCCGCTAGCAGGGGGCCATTCTCGGCCAGCACGCCGAACCAATGGAATGTCGGCTCGATCGGCAGGGTGTAGAGCGGCGAGGCGTTGAAGGCCATTGCCACCATTACCAGGATGGGCAGATAGAGGAAGACCAGGGTGGCGCCGAGGAAGGAACGGCCGAGTGCGATCATCATGGCCTCCTACTGTGTTCCCACGCGCCCGGCGAGGACGCGGGAGGAAGCGGCGAAGATCAGGAGGACGACAGCCAGCATGGTGAAGGACAAGGCGGCGCCAAGCGGCCAGTTGAAGGCCGCCGTGAACTGATCCTCGATCACCGTGCCCATAGTGACGCCGATGCGTCCGCCCAGGATGCGCGGCTCCATGAAGCTGCCGATCACGGGTACGAAGATCAGGATCGAGCCCGAGATCAGCCCCGGCAGGCACAGCGGCAGCAGGATCTTCCAGAACACCACGGGCATTCGGGCACCGAGGCTGCGAGCAGCCTCAATGGTCGCATCCTCGATCGCAGAGGCCGAGAGATAGCAGGTCAGGATCATATAGGGCAGGTAGGCGTGGACGAGCCCGATGATGATTGCCGGGAAGCTGTAGAGCAGCGAGAAGGTCGGCGCCGCCGGAAAGATCCAATGGAGCGCATAGTCGAGAATGCCGCCTTCGCGCAGGACCATCGTCCAGGAAAAGACTCGCACCAGCCCGTTGGTCCAGAAAGGCAGGATGATGAGGAGAAACAGGATGTGCTTGGACCGCCCGCTCGTGGCCCTTGCCAACGCCAGCGCTGCCGGCAGGCCGATCAGCGCACACAGGCCGGTGGTCCACAGGCCGATCTCGATCGACGTCCAGGCGACATCGAACAGGTAGGGACGCTTGATGAAGGCGAGGTAGTTGTCGATCGTATAGACCAGCGGGCGGCCCGGGATCGGCGAACTCTTCAGGAAGCTGAAGAAGAGCATGGCGCAGAGGGGCAGGAACACGGCAAGCGTCAGCCAGCCATAGGCCGGCGTCAGCAGGACCGCGCTGGCCCAGCCGGACCTGAGGCGCCATCTGGCACGCACAGGCGGCGCCGCGGCTTCGTTGGCTGTCGACATCATCCTCATCCAGAACGCGAGGTGGCGAAACACCCTTGCAAACAGAGTCAGGGCGGAGCAACAAGCTCCTACCCTGACTTGTCTTTTCTTACTTCGCGTAGAAGGCTTTCACCTCTTCCCACAGGTCGGCGAAGGACTGGCGCCGGTCATCCGGCAGGGCCGACATGAAGGTGAGCTTGGTGAGATACTCAGGCTTGTGGATCTGGCGGTTGAGATCGTCGGCCGGGAGTTGATCCATCGCCGCCTGGTTGGCGGAGGCCGGGGCGCCCGCCACGCTGGTCCAGGTCTTATAGAAATTGGGATCGATCATGTAGTTGATGAATTTGAGCGCGTCGTCCTTCTTCGAACTGGAGGTCGGCACCGCCAGGCTGTCGAGCCAACCGATCGCACCCTCCTTCGGCACCACGAACTCCACCGGCAGTTTGGCCTGGCGGATCGAGCGCACCACGGCGCCGGACCAATAGACGGAGATGTCGAAGGCATTGGCCGCGAAGGCCTTGTTCCACTCGTCCTCGCTCGACCACATGAGCTTGACATTGGGCTTCATCGCCTTCAGCGCTTCTGTGACAGCTTTCAAGTCCTTGGGATCGTTGGCATCCTGAGCCGTCAACAAGGCGCCGATGCCGACCGACGTGACCGCATCATCAAACAGAGCGAGCTTCCCGGCGTATTTGGGATCCGAGAAGATCGTCCAGGTGTCGGTGGTGATACCCTTGCGCACCGCGAGCGAATTCATGCCCCAAACCCAGGCGCAGCCATAGATCTTGCCATCCGCCTTCAGATTGGCGTGCTCCTTCAGCGCGGGTGACAGCGCCGCAGCGTTTGCAATGGTGGCGAAATCGATCGGATCGATCAGCCCCTCGCCCTGCGCCTGCTGGATGCGGGCGCTGTTGATGAGGACGACGTCGTAGGCGCCCGGATTGGTGCGCAGCTTCGTCAGCATCTCCGGCTCGGAGTTGAAATAGTCATGCTTGACGGTGATGCCGGTGGCATCGGCGAAGGCCTTCAGCGCGAAGGACTCATCCGTGCCATAACCCTTCCAGTTGAGGACCGTGATTTCCTTTGCGTCGGCAAAGCCCGGGCGGGCCCAGGCCCCGGCGAGAACGGCGCCGCCCAAGGCGGCGGTGAAACGACGACGGTTGATCTGATAGCTCATGATTCCGGTTCCCTTGATCGATGGTGACAGCGCTTTTATTGTTTTGACCCATCTGGGCGTTCGTTTCTCTTACGAGAAATCCGCCCTATCTTGTTGTTTTTATTGTCTTATGCCGCCAGGAAGGCGTCCAGCTCCTCCTTGCGGGGGGCGGTGGCGGGACCCTTCCGGGTTACGGCAAAAGCGGCAGCGGCGTTGGCACGCCTGGCAGCCTCGAGAAAATCATGTCCCGCCGCGAGCGAGGCCAGGAATACACCCGTGTGGGCGTCCCCCGCGCCGGTGGAATCCACCATGCGGACAAGGGGTGCAGGCACATGCCGCCCCTGCGCGCCAAACCACCCGCCAAAAAGCCAGCAACCAGCCGGCCCATCGCGAATGATGAGAAGAGCATCGGGCCGCAGTCGGCGCAAGATGACAGCGGCGCCTGCGGAAATATCCTGGCTTTGGGAAAGAAGATCTGCCTCCCGGCGATTGAGCGTGAACACGTCGACCCGGGGGAGAACTGCCGCCTTGATCGCCACGGGAATGTCGGCAACCAGTGGTCCAGGATCGACCGTCACCCATGCGCCGGCCGGAAGGACAGAGATCCAGTCTGCAATAGCCGGTCCAAGATCCGGATAGCTGAGATCGTAACCCGAGACGAACAGGGCATCCGAGGGGCCAAGTTTGATCTCGCTGAGCGCCATCGCGCTTGCGCGAGCCTCGACGCCGGGGCTGGTGACGAAGGTGCGCTCTCCGTCCGGCTCGACGAGTACGATGCAAAAGCCACTGTCCGCCACCCTGCTGGCCGGCATCAGCGCTTCGATCCCCTCGGATTGGAGCGCAGCCCGGATGCGCTCGCCGTAGGGACCGTTGCCATGCTGTCCGGCGAAGGCGGCCTTGAGGCCGTTTCGCGCCGCGGCGGCAAGAATATTGAAACCGCCGCCGGCGCTGATGGAAGCCTCCGAGCCCAGCACATCCCCACCGCGCGGGGGCAGGATGGGCACGTCGATCCGCACATCGGCGATGATGCTTCCCACCGACAAGAGTCTGGTCGGGGCGGCCTTCGCCGTCATGCGCTGCGCACTCCCATGTGGGCCGATGGCGGCAGGATCGAGGCCTTGCCGCGCAACGACAACAGCCGATCCGCCAGCCCTTCGAGATCAAGCGAGGGGTTGGCGGCCCTGAGGTCCGAGATCACCGCCGGCGGGAAGCCCTCGATACCGTGGCAGGCACCGGCGACGGCGCCTGCAATCGCGGCAACGGTATCGCAGTCGCCACCGAGGCTGGCAGCCAGGCGACAGACGAGCCAGGGATCCTCAGGCACGAGGGAGAGAATCGCCAAGGCGGCCGGCACCGCCTCCTGCGTTGCGACGCCGGTGCCGACGATATCGTAGATAAGGTCCAGCGCCTCATCCTGTGTCTTGCCGCGCACCAGACCGACGGCCCAGCCGATACGGGCCGCGATGTCGCCACCGGCGAAGTAATAGCCACGCCGGGCGCCATGCCGGGCTCCCTCGACCGCTGCCTGCAGGGCCTCGCTCACGCTCGCGCCGTCAATGGCAACGCTCACCGCTGCAGCCACGGCCGAGGCGCCCGCGAGGCCGATGGTGGTGTTGTGGGTGACATGGCCGGACTGGAACACAGCATCGACAAGCCCTTCGACGGGCTTGGCTGGAAAGGCGATGCCGACTGGAGCCACGCGCATTGCCGCACCATTGGTCGCGCCGGTCTTGCCGGTCTCGTCGGTCGGCATGCCCTCGGCGATCAGTGTCAGTGCCTTGCGCGTGGAGGGGCCGAGCAGGTCGGCCGAACCAGCCGCGATCATGCGGGTCTCCCAGGCCAGGAGTTCATCCGCGAAGCGGCGGGGATCGACATAGCCGCCGCCTTCCACCAGCAACTCACCCAGGATTACGGCCTGGTCGGTGTCATCTGTCACGCATCCCGCCTTCATGCCGCGGCTGATGGGATTATCATCGGGTGCGGGCTCGAAACGGTTGAGGATGCCATAGCGCTTCGCCACGATGGCGCGCGGCATGTATTGCGTCGGCATGCCCAGGGCATCCCCGATCGCCAGGCCAAGAAGCGCGCCGCGCGCACGGCTTTGAGCGGATATGGCCATCGACGCCCTTTCGACAGGAGGCCAGGAATATCGTTTGTGTACTAACGATATTCCTCACACAACCGGCACCCTGTCAAGAGGGCGAAGCCACGGTGCCCTTTGTGCGGAACCAGTGCGCCAACGCGCCAACGCAAAGGGGCGTTCGTCATCCCGTCGCGTCGACCCGTCCGAAAGATTCGCTCGGCGGCAACCTTCGCCACCTCCATTCAACCTCTGTTCATCCTCGCCGTGCCACGCTGCGACCATGGCGTGTACAACAAGGAGGCAACCATGCCCCACCCCCGCTTCATCGCAACCGTGGCCGCCGCCACCGTCCTGGCCACCTCAGCAGCCTCGGCCATGCCTGTCCCGGCTCCGGACAGCACCGCCACGGCCCTGCAGGTCATTCCCGCCCAATACGCTCCCTGTCCGCCGGGTTACAAGGTGACCAGCCATGGCGGCTGCAAGCTCAGCCACTATCTGCGCAAGCACCCTTATCAGCAGCAATATTATTACGATCCCCAGCCAAGGTATGACTATCAGCAGCCGAGATATGATTACCAGCCGCCGCGCTATCGGCAGTATTATGATGACGACCAGGGAAATGACTATCAGGAGTATTGAGGGGATAGGATGTATGACAGTCAGTAAGCTGGAGACCGACTGTCGCTGAAGCCTTTTCGTTTCGCGAGAGACGCGGAATCGAGATCGACAGGCCTTGGGTGACGGAAATAAGCCGCCACAAAACCCCCGTCAGGGCGAGGCATCGCGAGGTCGCGTTCCCTGCCACCGCCGGAGGCTGACTTTGTAATCAAAGGTTGCAGTCAGGCCGCGCGCCGGAAGTTCCCGGGTTCGGCGCCGGTGGCGAAGGGCAGAGCCTCGTCCTCCCAGCCGGTAATGCCGCCGATCATGATCTTCACGCGACGGCCCAGCCGGGCGAGCCTGAGGGCAGCACGGTCGGCGCCGTTGCAATGCGGGCCGGCGCAGTAGGCGACGAACAGCGTGTCTTCGGGCCATTCAGCCAGACGCTCGGCCGTGATCTCGCGATGCGGCAGGTGCAGAGCGCCGGGCACGTGACGGCGCCGATAGGCTTCGGGCGTACCGACCACATGCAGCAGCACGAAGTCCTGGTCACCGGCGCCGAGTGCCTTCGCCACGTCTGAACAATCGGTCTCGAGTGCCAGGCGCTTCTCGAAATGCTCGATGGCGGCGCTGGCCGACGCGGCGGGAATCTCACTGACGGAACTCATCTTCACCTCCTCATTGCGGATGGCGATGTTCTACAGCGGCCGGCCCCTACCCGCTCCTGGCAGGATTGCCAACGATCGTCAAGATCATGCCAATCGCTATCCCGCTGGTGCTCATGCGCAACTGAGCGGCCCGGTCATGACTGAGATCGCCGACGCGCCCGCACATTGCGGCCATACAGCTTTCATCGAATGGCCGCGCCTGCATCGGACGATGAACAGATTTCGTCTCTAGCGTCCCGGTGCCTGGCGGGCCGTTCGTTGCCCGCGGAAGGAGAAAGGAACGTGCCATGAAACTGACGTCCACTCATGTCGAGCGCACCCTGAGCCAGTATCCGGCGAGAGCCATTCCCGACGATCATCCGATGATGCCTCGCTTCAACAGCCAGTTCGGCAATCACACCTTCTTCATCGATGAGAGCGGGCTCATCATCCTCGAACCGGCCGAAGCCGGCGACGATGGCAAGATGACCGGGCGCGTCATCAAGCTCGCGGGCTGGTCGGACGACCGGCACACGACGCTGATGCTGCATGACCGGCAAGTCACCGACATCCTCGTCGTCCTCGACAAGGCTGCCTGAGGCTTGGCTGCCTGAGACTTGGCAGTGTGATATTCGACAACAACAAAACGGGTTTCGGCGGGCACTTGCGCGCGCCGGAACCCGTCTCCTCAGGATACGCCGAAGGCTTATTCCGCCGTCCAGCCGCCGTCGACGGAGAGCGTCGTGCCGGTGATCTGCTTGGCTGAGTCGGTGCACAGGAACAGCGCTATGGCGGCGACCTCGTCGACGGTGACGAATTCCTTGGTCGGCTGAGCGGCGAGCAGCACGTCGTTCTTGACCTGCTCCTCAGTCATGTTGCGAGCCTTCATGGTGTCCGGGATCTGTTTTTCGACCAGCGGCGTCCAGACATAGCCGGGCGCGATGGCGTTGGCGGTGATGCCGTCGCGGGCGACTTCCAACGCCACCGTCTTCGTCAGGCCCGTCACGCCATGCTTGGCGGAGACATAGGCCGACTTGAAGGGCGAGGCGACCAGGGCATGCGCCGAGGAGGTTGAGATGATGCGGCCCCATTTGCGCTGCTTCATGCCCGGCAGCACAGCCTTGATGGCATAGAAGGAAGCGATCAGATTGATGCGGATGATCGCTTCCCATTTGTCGTTGGGAAATTCGTCGATTGGCGAGACGAACTGGATGCCGGCATTGTTGACGAGCACGTCGAGGCTGCCAAAGGCCGCCTCCGCATCCTTGACCATGGCGGTGACTTCCTCGCCATTCATCATGTTGGCGCCGGAATAGCGGCACTTCACGCCGAAATCAGCCTCGATGCTGGCGCGCTCCTTTTCGATGGCATCCGCATCGCCGAAGCCGTTGATCGTGACGTTGGCGCCCTCGGCCGCAAAAGCACGGGCGATAGCGAGGCCGATGCCGCTGGTCGAACCGGTCACCAGGGCATTCTTGGACGTGAGAACAGCCATCTTAAATCTCTTGGGAGGGAAAACGGAGGGGTGGCGCAGATGCGCCAAAGCACCGAAGGCTGGCACGCGCAGATGTCGCCCTTATTACAGCACCTGTGCACTGCGGAATGGACATGGGACTGTCATGCTGCCGTGCAACAAAATGAACGCTTGCCTGTCCATCCCCTTTTTCCGATCCCAAAGGATATCCCGTGGAACAAGCCGACGTTTTGAAGCGCGCCTATGCAATGCCGCTCACCAATCCCTCGTATCCCCCCGGCCCCTATCGCTTTTTCAATCGCGAATACATCATCATCACCTACCGCACCACGCGCGAGGCGCTGGAGAAGGTGGTCCCGGCGCCCCTCGAGATCGACGAGCCGCTGGTGAAGTACGAATTCATCCGCATGCCCGACTCCACCGGTTTCGGTGACTATACCGAAACAGGACAGGTCATCCCCGTTCGCTTCAAGGGCGAGCACGGTGCATATGTCCACTCGATGTATCTCGACGACGACGCGCCCATCGCCGGCGGCCGTGAACTCTGGGGTTTTCCCAAGAAGCTCGCCAAGCCCAGGATCGTTCATGAGGGCGAAGTCGTGGTCGGCACGCTCCATTATGGCAGCGTGCTCTGCGCCACCGGCACTATGGGCTACAAGCACAAGGCGGCGGACCAGGAGGCCATCAAGGCCGCGCTCGAAGCGCCCAACTACCTGATCAAGATCATCCCGCATGTCGACGGCACGCTGCGTATTTGCGAGCTGGTGCGATACCACCTCATCGACGTGAACCTCAAGGAAGCCTGGACGGCGCCGGCCGCCCTCGACCTGCACCCGCACGTCATGGCCGATGTCGCCAAGCTGCCGGTGCTGGAAGTCGTCTCCGCCGTCCACTTCACGGCAGACCTCACCCTTGGCCTCGGCGAAGTCATCCACGATTACCTGGCCGACCAGCCGGCGCGCGAGCCCATCGCCAAGACGATGCTCGATCCGATCGTCTCCCAGGGCTGAAATATTCTCGATGTGCCGGTCTTCGGACCGGCACATCAATGCCAGCCCCGCCCAGCGCGGTGTATTCCGTCGATTTCTGCGTATTTTTCCAAGGACCGCTTCCGTGCTTGAACGCAACAGAGACAAGGCCGCCCGCGCCACCATCGAAGAAATCTCTGCCCAGTATGACCGCATTGCCCTCGTCTTCCAGGGCGGCGGCGCCTTGGGTGCCTATCAGGCCGGCGTCTACGAGGCTCTCGCCAATGCCGGCTGCGAGCCGAACTGGTTGTCGGGGGTCTCCATCGGCGCGATCAATGCCTCGATCATCGCTGGCAACGAACCGCGCCACCGGCTGCAGCGCCTGGAGCAGTTCTGGCAGAAGATCTCGGGCCGCAAGATCTGGGCCTATACGCCCGAGGGCGACATCTACCGCGATATCCGCAACCGCACCTCGTCGTGGATGACCATGTCGCAGGGCCAGCCTGGCTTCTTCAAGCCCCGGTTCCCCAATCCCTGGCTCGAGCAGGCCGGCGCCGAAGGTGCGACCAGCTTCTATGACACCGAGGAACTGCGCCACACGCTGGAGGAAGTGATCGACTTCGACATCCTCAACGACGGGAAGAAGCGCCTGAGCGTCGGAGCGGTCAATGTGCGCACCGGCAATTTTGTCTATTTCGACACAGACCAGGTGCATATCGGGCCCGAGCACATCATGGCTAGCGGCGCCCTGCCCCCCGCCTTCCCCGCCATCCGCATCGAGGGCGAATATTATTGGGACGGCGGCATCGTCTCGAACACGCCGCTGCAATATCTGCTGGACCAGGAGGAAGAGCGCTCCTCGCTGGTGTTCCAGGTCGACCTCTTCAGCGCCCGCGGCGTGCTGCCGCGCTCGATGCCGGATGTGCTGTCGCGCCACAAGGACATCATGTATTCGAGCCGCACGCGCCAGAACACCGATAATTTCAAGCGCATCCATGGCATCAGGACGCATCTGATCGACGCCCTCAAGCGCGTGCCGAAAGAGATGCTGACCAGGGAAGAGCAGAAGCTGATCGAAACCCATGTCAAGCCGGGCGCCGTCAACATCGTGCACCTCATCTACCAGCACAAAAACTACGAAGGCCACGCCAAGGACTACGAATTCTCAGGCACTTCGATGCGCGAGCACTGGAGCATGGGCCTCGAAGATACGCAGCGCACCCTGCGCCACAAGCAATGGCTGCTGCCACCGGCGGAAGCGGCTGGCGGTGTGGCGATCCACGACCTGCATCGCGAGGACCCGACGTAAGGCGTGGCGGTCTGATCAATTCTGGAAAAGGTCGGCGCAGCCCCTCACCTCTGCCCCGGCCTCTCCCGCGACAGGCCCTTCTCCCGCAATTCCGACAGATAGGCGGCCCAACGGTCGTCCTTGTCGCGCCCCAGTTCGGCGAGATAGGCCCAGGTGAACAGCCCGGTGTTGTGCATGTCGTCGAAGGAGAGGCGCACGGCGTAATTGCCGACGGGATCGACCGCCAGGATCGCGACATTGATCTTGCCGCCCACCGTCTTGCGCTCGGCGGCGCTATGGCCCTGCACCTCGGCGCTGGGCGACATCACCCTAAGCAATTCGGCGCTGAGGGCATAGGTCTTCCCGTCGTCGAAAGTCACGGTCAGCGTCTTCTTGTCCTGGGACAGGCGCAATTCGGTGGGCCACGCGCTCACGGCATCTTCCTTTTGAGAGATCACACGCCACATAAGGACGTGAATGGAGCGGTGCAAGCCGGATTTGACGCAGTGCAACGCCCTTTACGGCTGCTATCCCTCGCCCTAGAACAGGAACAAAGGGGAAATGCCCCTCGGAGTCTTTTAAGTGCTGGATGATCATATCATGGCAGGTAAGCTGCCGATGATCGACCCCTTCGGGCGCGCGATCAACTATCTGCGCGTTTCGGTGACGGACCGCTGCGACTTTCGCTGCGTCTATTGCATGTCGGAAGACATGAATTTCCTGCCGAAGAAGGATCTGCTGACCCTCGAGGAGCTCGATCGCCTCTGCACCGCCTTCATCGCCAAGGGCGTGCGCAAGCTGCGCTTCACCGGTGGCGAGCCGCTGGTGCGTCGCGGCATCATGACACTGTTCCATTCGATCTCCCGCCATCTCGAGACCGGCCGGCTCGATGAGCTGACGCTGACCACCAACGGCTCGCAGCTCGCCAGATATGCCGCCGAACTCAGAGCCTGCGGTGTGAAGCGCGTCAATGTCTCACTCGACACCCTCGATCCCGAAGCCTTCAAGGCAATCACCCGCTGGGGCGATCTGGGCAAGGTGCTCGATGGCATCGACAAGGCCCAGGAAGCGGGCCTGGCGGTGAAGATCAACGCCGTCGCCATCAAAGGCATGACCGAGAACGAGGCCGGCGGCCTGATCGACTGGGCACATGGCCGCGGCATGGATCTCACCTTCATCGAGGTGATGCCGATGGGCGACGTCTCCGGCCACCGCGTCGACCAATATCTGCCGCTCTCCATGCTGCGGGCGCAGCTGATGGACAGGTATACGCTCGAGGACATCCCCTATGCGACCGGCGGCCCGGCCCGCTATGTGTGCGTCAAGGAGACCGATGGGCGCCTCGGCTTCATCACGCCGATGACCCATAATTTCTGCGAAAGCTGCAACCGCGTGCGCGTTACCTGCACCGGCACGCTCTATATGTGCCTGGGACAAGAGGATGCCGCGGACCTGCGCGCTCCGCTGCGCGCCTCGGAGAGCAACGACCTGCTCAACGCCGCCATCGACCGCGCCATCGCCCGCAAGCCCAAGGGCCACGACTTCATCATCGATCGGCGTACCCGACAGCCCTCTGTCAGCCGCCACATGAGCGTGACCGGCGGATGAGGCATTCCGCCTGATCGCGCCAGGCGGCGAGAGCGGAGCAACTACTTCCTACTGCGTCGACCCCGCGCCCCTGAACCGCGAAAGTATTGCCCGTGCCCAGACCCTATGATGTCATCGTCGTCGGCGTCGGGGGCATGGGGTCGGCAACCTGTTACCAGCTCGCCAGGCGCGGCGCGCGGGTGCTGGGCCTCGAGAGGTTCGAGATCGGCCACGCCATGGGCTCCTCGCATGGGTTGAGCCGCATCCTTCGCCTCGCATATTTCCAGGGCGAGGCCTATGTGCCGCTCGTGCGGCGGGCGCGCGAGCTCTGGCTCGAGACCGGCAGGATCACCGGCGAGCCGCTTTTCTACGAAGTCGGCGCGCTCGATATCGGCCAGGAGGGCTCGGGTGTCATCGAGGACGCTCGTGCCGCCAGCGAAAAATATGGCCTGGCACATGAGGTGCTCGATCGCAAGGCGATAGAGGAGCGCTTCCCGGCCTTTACGCTCGATACCGACCATATCGGCCTCTACCAGCCGCAATCGGGGTTCGTCGCCTCCGAGCGGGCCATCCTTGCCCATGTCACGCTTGCCCTCTATCACGGCGCCGAGATCCATGGCTGTGAGGCCATGCTGGGCTGGGAGCCCACCGCCGGCGGGGGCGTGCGCGTGACCACCGAACACGGCGTCTACGAGGCAGGCCGGCTGATCCTCTCGCCGGGCGCCTGGATCGGCGATCTGGTACCGGCCCTCAGGACTTCGACGCAGGTGGTGCGGCAGACGCTCGGATGGTTCAGCCCTGTCAAGCCGTCCCTCTTCGACATGACGCGCTTTCCGGTCTTCACGCTCGAGGCGCGGGAGGGGCATTTCTACGGCTTCCCCCTCTGGCAGCATCCGGGCTTCAAGCTCGGCTCGCCCCATTTCAGCGGCGAGCCTTACGACCCGCATCTGCCGGATCGCCAGCCCTCGCCCACCCAGCGCGACCTCCTGCGGGCCTGCCTCGCCAAGCATATTCCCGCCGCCAACGGCGACCTGCTCGGCCTCAAGGCCTGCATGTACACGATGACGCCCGATGAGCACTTCATCATAGACACCCTGCCCGGCTTTGAACAGGTGATCGTTGCCTCGCCCTGTTCCGGCCATGGCTACAAATTCGCCAGCGCCATCGGCGAGGCCCTGGCGGAACTGGCGACATCGGGACGCAGCCGCTTCGATCTCGACATGTTCAGCCTGCGACGTTTTGCTTGATATTCAGGCTGCTTGTCTTTGCCAAATCGCTGGCACAAGTATAAACAGAACAATATTCTTTCTTCGCCCTCGCAGCATGGCTTTTTTCCGCGGGGCAGCGTTCCGATTGCATCCTCCATGACATCCGTTCGTTCCCACTGGTTTGGCATCGCCGCGATCGTCCTCGCGACGGGCTTGTTCATCGTCTCCGATTCCCTGATGAAGCTCACCGCGCAGGCGCTGCAGCAGCCCTTACAGGTGCTGTTCATGCGCTGCTTCTTCGGCTTCATCTGCAGCGCCGTGCTCGTGCTGGTCATGGGGCAGTGGCGCGAAATTGGAGGCGCCTTCGACTGGCGCGTGCTTCTTCGCGCGTCGTCCGAAGCAGCCTCCACTTTCTTCTACATGACGGCTCTGGCCAACATGCCGATCGCCGATGCCATTGCCATCGGACAGACGGCACCGCTTCTGGTGATCATCGCCGTCGCCGTGATCTTCCGCGAGCGTATCGGCGCCATCCGCCTCGTCCTGGTCTGCGCCGGCTTCCTCGGTGCGGTGCTGGTGGCGCAGCCTACGGGGGCGGGACTCTCGCCCGCAGCGATTTACGCCTTCCTGACGGCGATGACGGTGGCGATGCGAGACCTTCTCACCCGCGGTGTCCCCTCCTCGATCCCTACCTTCGTCGTGCTATCCGCCAGCGGCTTCATCCTCTCGCTGACGACAGGCGCGGCCACGCTGGCTCTCCAGCCCTGGCTGCCGCCGAGCCCGGTGCAATGGCTCACCATGATTGCCTCCGGCCTCATCGTGACACTCGGTCAGATGGCGATCTTCCTGGCCTATCGCCGGGCGCCGGCCAGCATCGTCGCGCCCTACTACTACAGCTTCACAGTCTGGGCGGTGACGGCCGGCTTCGTGATCTGGCGGGAGGTGCCCAACAGTCTTGCTGTCATCGGCATGGCGCTGATTGTCGGAAGTGGCCTCGCCCTGCTCTTCGTTCGCTCGCGACAGGTGCAGGAAGCGGTGGCCTGATGAGCAGCGTATCCTATACGCAGGGCGATCTCGGCCAGCAGCGCGCCAACCAGCGCGGCATTCTCCTGATGATCGGGGCGATGACGAGCTTCGTGGGCAATGATGCCCTCGCCAAGCTCGCGACAGGCTCGATGCCGGTGAGCCAGGTAATCGCCATTCGCGGTGTCTTCGCCTCGCTTTTTGTACTCGGCCTTATCTTTGCGAGCGGCTTCGGCCCGCAGTTTCGCCGGATCTTCCAATGGCCGGTGCTGATACGCGGCTGCATGGAGGTGATGGTGGCGGTCACTTCGCTCGTCGGCCTGGCCCATGTGCCACTCGGCACGGCCACCACCGTCGGACAGATCACGCCGATCCTGCTGCTCGCCTCTTCCGCCTTCCTGCTGGAAGAGCGAGTGGATGGCCGGCGCTGGCTCGCGGTGCTGTTCTGCTTCGCCGGTGTAATCCTCGTGGCCCATCCCACGGCGAACGGGCTCAATCTTTTCATCCTTTCCTCCCTCGCCTGCGCTGTTCTCACGGCGCTACGCGACCTCCTGACCCATCGCATGGGCGCGAAGGTGCCGACGCTGCTGGCTACGCTCGGCACCACGGTCGTGGTCTCGCTCGCCGGCTTCGGCGGTTCGGCCTTCGCGGAATGGCAGCCCCTCACGGCGCACAATCTGATGATCGTCATGCTGGGCGGCCTATGCCTGGTCGGCGGGCATGCGCTGGTCATTGCCGCCTATCGTGGCGTCCAGGTCTCTGTGGTCAGCCCGTTCCGCTATTCGGCAATCGCCCTTGCGGTGATCGTCGGTCTTGTGGTGTTCGGCGATTTGCCCGATGTGTGGACGGCGCTCGGCATGGTCCTGATCACGATCAGCGGTCTCTATGCCGCGCAGCGCGAGATACGCCAGCGCCGTGCCATCGAGGCTGCCCTGGCGCGGGATGGCGGCGGCTGAACGAGGGAATGGCGCATGCGTGAACTTGTGGTCGAGAATGCAGGTCAGGTGCGAACGCTGACCCTGAACCGCCCCGCCAAGCTCAACGCCTTCACCGCCTCCCTCCATGCCGAGTTGCGTGAGGCCCTGGCCTCGGCGATGCTGGACGACGGCGTCAAGGCCGTGGTGCTCACCGGCTCCGGGCGCGCATTCTCCTCGGGCCAGGATCTCACCGAGGAACTGCCGCGCGATGCCGTCGGCCGCATCGATCTCAGCCCCGCGCTCGAGCGCGACTATAATCCGTTGATCAAGCAGATCGTCACGGCCCCCAAACCCGTCATCGCCGCGCTCAACGGCCCGGCCGTCGGCGCCGCCATGAACATCGCGCTCGCCTGCGATATCGTGCTGGCCGCACGCTCCGCCAGCCTGCAGGAAGCCTTTGCCCGGATCGCCCTGATCCCCGATGCCGGCGGCACCTGGCTGCTGCCGCGCCTGGTCGGCCCCAGGCGCGCGCTTGCCCTGATGCTTACGGCCGAGCCGGTGCCGGCCGAGGAAGCCTTGCGGCTGGGGCTGGTCTACAAGGTCTATGAGGACGCCAATTTCGCGGCAGAGGTTGCCGCCTTTGCCGAAAAGCTCGCGAGAGGCCCCGGCCTCGCTTACCGCCTGATACGCGAGGCCGTATTCGCCAGCGACGGCAACGATCTAGACGCCCAGCTCGCGCTCGAGGCGGCGCTGCAACAAAAGGCAGGCGCTTCGCGCGATTTCCAGGAGGGTGTCGCGGCCTTCCTGGAAAAGAGACCGCCCCATTTCGAGGGGCGGTAGCACAAATCCCTAAAGCGTTTTGCGATTTGACGGAATTGGCAAGAATCGCAAAGACGCGTCGAAACAAAGAGTTAGAGCAAAGCGGCGTTTACGCCTAAACGCGTTTTGCTCTAGCAGTAGCGCAAGCGGTCGGCGAGGTTACGCTTTCCTAACGTGCCTTTGGGGACTATCTGTCCGAATATGCCCGCTCATCGAAGAAGAGGCCTCATCTTGTTCCGTTCGCGCTGGATCCTTCTCACGCTGTTCGCCGTCGTCGCCGTCGTCGCCATCTATGTCGGAACAAATCCGGAGATGGCGAGCCGTTATGCCGCGGCACAGCGCGATGCTGCCTTGAGCGCCGACAGCAAGGAGACCATCACCCTGCTGATCGGACTTGCCATCGCGGCCTATTTTGGCTGGTTCTTCTTCATTCGGCGACATTAAGGCCGGCTACTTCCGGTCTTCGGGTTCAGCCTGAGAAATCATAAATGAGCCAGGCGAGGCCGATGGGTACCCCAGACAAACGAAACCCCGCCATTGCTGACGGGGTTGCCTTGCGACAAAGACCGGGATCAAACCCAAGGGCGAAACGCCGGCCATTTCATTTCGATACGCCTGCCCCCCAGTACATCCGTGGTAGAGCTGCTTCTCGATCGGGTACCTGACGCGTCCGCCGGATCACCCTTGAAAGCTATATAGGAAGGCAGTGTGTCGATTACAAGGCGGGATATGTCGAGGCTGCGAACTTCAGGTTAACAAGGACGCCGACACGTCGATTCGTCATTCCGGCCGGAGCGCCGGGATCCATGATCACGAACCTTAACGGATGGTTTTCAAGCCCCAATAGACAGTGTTCTTGGATTCCGGCGCTCCGGCCGGAATGACGGTTCCGCCGCCCTTATTGACCTCAGTTCGGGGCCCTGCGGGACAGGTGGCCGCAGACGATATCGCCGCCACATCAAGCCTGCCCGTCGACAAAGCCCCCATCCGGCGCCGGATGCGGAAGCGACCAGCCGAAATAGACTTCGACCTCGATGATATGGCCGTCACGAAACCTCATGATTTCGGTGTTGCGAAAACGCCTCCCTCCTCGCATACGCGCCTCATAGGTCACGAAGACACGGTCGCCGACCGGCGCCAGATTGATGAAATCGAAGGCCTCGATTTCCTGACCGCCCGGCCAGCAGCGCTCGAAATAGGTCTGGCGATCGATGCGGTTGTCGCGCGGGCTGGTGAAATGAAAATCCTGGGCGATCAGGGCCTCGATCGCCGCTCGATCCTTGCTCACATAGGCCTCATAGCAGGCACGAGCCGCTGCCAGATTGCGTTGCTCCGTCATGGCGGTCTCCTCTGCCTTCAGTCCCGATCGGGGGCGCCAAGGGGGAAGTAGTGACGATAAGGACGTGCTTCATCGACCGCCCGCTTCACCGAGGGGCGAACCAGCAGCCGTGAGCGATAGGCGCGCAGAACCGGGTATTGCGGCCCGATCTCATGGGTCCAGTCGGCGTAGAACAGGAACGGCGCTGCGCCGCAATCGGCGAGCGAGAAGGCCTCCCCCGTGGCCCAGCTGCGCCCGGCAAGCGTGGTCTCCAGCCAGCCATAGGTCGTTTCCAGTAGGTTCCTGGCCTCGTTGACGCCGCGCGGATCGCGCTCGGCCTCAGGCCGGAGGCTGTCATACACCACCCTCTGCTGCGGGTGGGAGATGTAGTGATCGAAGACGCGGTCGAGGATGCGCACCTCCAGCGCCGCCTTGGGGTCATCTGGCAGCATCGGCACCGGGCCGGGATGGTAGAGTTGCAGATATTCGACGATGCAGCTCGTCTCGATCACCGTGCGATCGCCATCGGTGAGGATCGGGAAACGCTTGAGCGGCCACAACGCCTCGAGCTCGGCCATACTCCCGGCATCCTCCAGCATGCGGAAGGTGAAGGGCGTGGCGTTCTCATACAGGGCGATCAGCACCTTCTGGCAGTTGGACGAGAAGGGGTGGGCATAAAGCGTCAACGCCATCATGGCTCTCCTGCGTTGAATCCGATTGTGATTTGCAATCGGTTGTCTTTTACGTCGACTGATCCTATTTTGCAAGCAGTACCGAGGGGATTTCCATGGATGCGTCGCACAGGTCGGGCTGCCCGATCAATCTGACCATCGAAATGCTGGGGGACCGCTGGAGCCTGATCATCATTCGCGACGTGATGTTCGGCAACCGGCGCCATTATCGCGAGCTTCTGAACCAGTCCGAGGAAGGCATCGCCTCCAACATCCTGGCGGACAGGCTGAAGCGCCTGGTGGATCTGGGCCTGCTCAGCCGCCGCGACGATCCGAGCCACAAGCAGAAAGCGATCTACAGCCTCACCGAGCCGGCGATCCAGCTGGTGCCGCTCCTCGCTCATATGGGCGCCTGGGGCCGTCGGCATACGCCTGTATCCGAGCCTCTTTCCATCCGCGCCCAGCTGCTGGAGGAAGGCGGGCAGCCGCTCTGGGACGCCTTCATGGACGAATTGCGCATGATGCATCTGGGCGCACCCGACCCCGGCCGTTCGGTCTTTGCCGAACTACAGGCAGCCTATGAGGAGGTTTGCACACGGATAGCGGCACACAGCGCTCCGACCGCCTGACCATGAAGCCGGGATGCACGGAGCACTAAGGGGGCCGTAAGAAAATCAGAGAATCGGCAAGCCGGTATTGAGATTGCAGGAGAGGCGCGCCTCTGGAAGCGCTCATTCTTGAACGATCCCTTGCTGACCCGGTCAAACCGCTCATCAGTGCTGGTGTCAATAGATGGTGCTCTGCGTGGCATCCTGCCCCCCAGATGACACAGGTGTTGGATTGCGTCGAACATAGAACGAACGGATATTGACTTTCGTTCCCGCCCATGCTTTATTCCGTAACGGAATGAGGCGTCAGCGGCCGGCGTGCGCGCAACCCGGCCCCGAACGCCTCCATCCACCCCGACAGCCTGTCCAGGTGGCAGGCACATGCGGCGGTCCTGCTTCCTTCGAAGCCGGCCTCCAGGGGTGACGAGCGGGACAGACGGGATCGGCACCCCATGGAAGTGCCCTGTGATCCCCGGACGGAGCGTGAAGGGCTTGAGCCCAGCAATGCCTTCGTCCCCTCCTCCCGCCGATGCGGTGAAGACGGCTGATGCCACCGTCCGGCCAGGATGGACGTCGCTCAGCCCCTGTGCCGAGCCGGCTGGGCCGGGTTCGGATGGTCCGTGCCATCCGCTCCCGGCTCGCCTCCGCTTTCTGAAGGCGGAAAAACGGGTGGCCTTGCGCGCTTTGTCAGCGTGCCGGGCTGCCGGAACGGGGCGATGGCGGCTCGCATCGACAGTGCGGCCTGCATCTTCCATGATTATGCTTTCACGGCTGCCCCGCAGCCGCCATCGCCCGGTCTCTCTTCATCAACCCAGCCCGAAAGGGCGTGGGAACGAGGGCGCTTGGCTATGGCGGTAAGAAGGCGGTGGAGGCGAGAGAGTCTGATGATTGGGAAGCGTTAAAAAATCAATGAATCGGCAAGCCGATGTTCAAAGAGCGGGAGAGGCGCGCAAGCGTCGCGCTCGAAGCAATTTAATTTTTTAAACGGTCCCTGTGCTTGCAAGATGAGACGCGCCCAGCGCGGAGCGGCGATCCCGCCACTTTGGCATCGCCGAAGTGGCTAGAGATCGCCATCATCCTTTCCTACAAACGCGACGCTTCCAAGATGTCGATCAGCGATCGACACAATCTCCCGCCTTGCTTACGAAATTAAACGCCCAACGATTATATCCCCGCGCCCCAGTCATTCTCCGGACGCGGCGATAGCGCCGAAAGATCATAGAGCGTGTCGCGGTAGAGCGTGGTGATCCAGTTCACGAACATCAGATAGCCATAGGCGCGCCAGGTGTTGGCGGGATCGGCGGACGTGCTGTTGCCGGGGAAGTAATTGTGGGGCAGCGCCGTGGCCGGATTGAGCGAGACGTCGCGGGTGAACTCATTGCGAAGGGTCTCGGTATCGTATTCGAGGTGGTTGAAGCAGAACACATCGCCTGTCGGCACATGCTCGACCAGACCGATGCCCGTCTGCGGTGAATCGGCAAGCACGCGCAGCTCGGGCTTCGCCGCAATGCCCCTGGGGTCGACCCCGGTCCACCGCGAAACCGGCGTCGGGAAGCTGTCGGGGAAGCCGCGCATCAGTTCGGAGCGAGGCGCCTGCACGCGCTGCTCGAACACGCCGAACAGTTTTTCGGGATACTGGATCTTCTCGACGCCATGAGCGGCATACAGCAGCGCCTGCCCGCCCCAGCAAATGCCGAAACGCCTGAATACATTGGTGCGCGACCAGGCCAGGATCTCCTGGAGTTCCGACCAGTAGTCGACCTTCTCGAAAGGCAGGGTCTCGACTGGCGCGCCGGTAACGATCAAGCCGTCGAAGCGCTCGTCCTTCACCTCGTCGAGCGTGCGGTAGAAGGCCTTCAGATGCTCGAAGGGCGTGTTACGCGGCTGGTACGTCGCTGTGGTGAGCAGGCTCAGTTCGATCTGCAGCGGCGTATGGCTGAGCAGCCGCGCAATTTGTACCTCGGTCGCGATCTTTGTCGGCATCAGGTTGAGCAGGAGGATGCGCAGTGGCCGGATATCCTGCCGCAGCGCGGTGGCATCCGGGATGACCTCGACGCCTTCCTGCTGAAGCGCAGCTTCCGCGGGAGACCGATCGGGAACTTTGATAGGCATACTCGTAACTTCCTTGCGGTTGCCCGCAAAACCATCAGATCGCAGTGAGGCGCCCGTTATTCGGCCCTCTGCAATGAAGCAGGGTACCGGATGAGCGCTCAGCGGCTATCTAAATCTTTTTGGCGAATTGTTAAGGGCCCGAACTTTGCAGAAATGCGCCGTGCTTGCCTTACAGCCATCCACGCGCGGGCGAAAGGTGCCGAATCGGGATCTTCGTAAGGCCTGCCCACTGGCCATTGACCGAAAAACGAGGATGCCCTCGCTTTTCACCCCTTCCGCTCCAGCCGCGCCACCAGGCTCGACGTGTCCCAGCGCTTGCCGCCCATCACCTGGACGTCGGCGTAGAACTGGTCGACCAGCGCCGTCACCGGCAGTTGGGCGCCGTTGTGGCGGGCGGTTGCGAGGCAGATGCCGAGGTCCTTGCGCATCCAGTCGACCGCGAAGCCGAATTCGAACTTGCCCTCGTTCATGGTCTTCCAGCGGTTCTCCATCTGCCAGGACTGCGCCGCGCCCTTGGAGATCACACCCACCACCTTTTCGAGGTCGAGACCGGCCTTCTTGGCAAAGTGGATGCCCTCCGCCAGGCCCTGCACCAGGCCGGCGATGCAGATCTGGTTGACCATCTTGGTAAGCTGGCCAGCGCCGACAGGCCCCATCAGCTGGCAGGCCTTGGCGTAGTGGGCGATCACCGGCTCGGCCTTGGTGTAGACATCGGGATCGCCGCCGCACATCACGCCCAGCGCACCGTTCTCGGCTCCAGCCTGGCCGCCGGATACCGGCGCATCGACGAAGCCAAGGCCAAGCTTGCCGGCGGCCTCGTAAAGCTCGCGGGCGACATCGGCCGAAGCGGTGGTGTGGTCAACGAAGATGGCTCCCTTCTTCATGCCGGAAAAGGCGCCGTCGGGGCCCATCGTCACCGAGCGCAGATCGTCGTCATTGCCGACGCAGGCGAAGACGATGTCGGCATCCCGAGCGGCTTGCGCCGGCGTCGGTGCGCTGGCATTGCCGTATTTCCCGACCCAGGCCTGCGCCTTGGCAGCGCTGCGGTTGTAGACGGTCACCTCGTGTCCGCCGCGCACGGCGAGATGTCCCGCCATCGGAAAGCCCATCACGCCAAGGCCGAGAAACGCCACTTTCATCGCAAAACTCCAGGATCTGAGCGGCAGGCCGCGCCCGCCGGTTTGAGTCAATAAATCGAGAAGGGGAAATATTTGCCATTGATGGTCTTGTAGGTACCATCAGCGACGATATCGGCAATTGCCTTGTTCAATTTTTCCTTCAGGTCGGTGTCATTCTTGCGAAGGGCGATGGCCTCGCCCTCGCCGAAATACCTGGCATAGCGCATGAGATCGACATCGGCCTTCACCTCGCAGCACAGGCTGTCGGGCCGGCTCAGCCAATTGGAGAGCAGGATCTTGTCGGCGAAGATGGCATCGAGCTTGCCGATGACGAGATCGGCGTCCGCCTCGTCCTGCGTCTGATAGAGCTTGACCTGCGCCCCGCCCGGCTCGATCTCACCCTTGAGGAAGGCCGCCTGCGACGTATCGGCCTGTACACCGATCACCTTGTCCTTCAGGCCCGCGGCGTCCCAGGCGGAGATCTTGCTGTCCTTTCGGGCGGCGAAGCTCGACGGGCGGTCATAATATTTGTCGGTGAAGGCGACCTGCCGCTTGCGTTCCTCGGTGATCGCCATGGAAGAGACTACCGCGTCATATCTGCCGGCATTGAGGGCTGGAATCAGGCTGTCCCAATCCTCCGCCTCGATGGTGCATTGTGCCTGCATCCTGGCACAAAGGGCTTTGGCGATATCCACGTCGAAACCGCCGGGCTGGTCCTGCGCATCGAGATAGTTGAAGGGGGCGTAGTCGGCCTCGGTTGCGATCCTGATCGTCTTCCAGTCCTTGGCCATGGCGAGACCGGCCAGCAGCATCAGGCCCGCGAGGCCCGTGGCGAGGAAAAGGATCAGGCGCATATCCTACCCTGCTCTGTCATATCAGGCAGTCGGTATGGCAAAGGTGGCGTTCATAGGCGGCTGCGCCGCCTCGTGCGCACACGCGTGGCCATCAGGGCGTCGTGGGCCTCGCGGGCGGCCTGCAGCGCCGGTATCTGGCTGAAGCGGGACGGCAACTTGTCCATCAGGGCCAGGCGCTCGGGCTCGCCCATCTCCACCCACTGGCCGATCTCGAGACTGGTGCGGCCGCAGCCGATGCAGAAGCCGGTGGCCTGGTCGATCCGGCAAATCGTGATGCAAGGGGTAGAGGTGATCTGCATGAAACCGGGATTCTCTTCGTTCGATCCTATTTAGGCGCGCCAGCCGAGCGGCGCCAGTGCTCCCGCAAGAAAGGCGATCTCGGCCAGCATGACAGCCGCCCCGCAGACATCGCCGGTCTGGCCGCCGATCTGCCGTTCGGCAAGCCGGGCAACACCATAGGCGGCCAGGAAGCCGAGCGCCGGCGCCAGGATCGCGGCGAAATAGCCGGTCCCGAACCAGGCCAGGACGGCCCCAGCGAACAGGGCGGGGATCGCACCGAGCCGCCAGGCGTCGAGCGACAGCCGCCCCGCCGCGACTCCCGCGCCGTCGCTGCGAGCCGGTGACAGCAGCACGAGAGGCAGCAGCCCTGCAATGCGCGAAACCGCGACGGCGGCAAGAAGCACGAGGCCGGCCCCGAACGCGCCCGCAGCTGCAACGACGGCGGCGAGCAGCGAGATCCTTGCGGCCAGTGCGAGCACCAACGCCGTCGCGCCATAAGAGCCGATGCGCGAATCGCGCATGATATCGAGCTTGCGTTCCACCGTTCGCCCGCCGCCGAATCCATCGGCGAGATCGGCAAGGCCATCCTCATGAAGCGCGCCAGTCATCACCACCAGCGCGGCGATGGCGAAGATGGCTGCAGGGGTGGCCGGCAGCCCCAGGAGGCTGGCGAGCATGAGCACCATAGCCGCTACGACGCCCAGTACGGCCGCCGCCAGCGGCGTCACCGGGGCCAGATGCTCCATATTCAGCCGCCCATGCGGATCCGCCTCGAAATCGAACGCCGGCACGGGCAGGCGCGACCAGAAGCGCAGGGCCTGGACAAAGCTGGCGGGAATATCGTTCACGGGAGAAGCTGTTCCGGACAATCATCGGGCGAGCACAGCCGTGCCTTGTATTGGCGCCCCCTGTCAATCGGAGAGTCTTCTCGTCTGCAACACATTCGGGAAGAGAGCCTGTCATTCCCGGCGCGCGAAGCGCGGGAAGGGAATCCAGGGGCAAAAGGCCTTGCACTCATGGCCCCTGGATTCCTCTCGCCTCGCCCTCTCTTCGCTTCGCTGCAGAGCGGCGAGGCCGGGAAAGACAGCGAAAACGACCGCAGGCAACGATCTCCTGAGAAGAGCCAGCGAACCGTCGCCCTCGGCGCAGCCATCGTCGCCTCGCGGCCTTTGCGCAAAAGCCGCGGCGGTCTATAAGCGCCTCTTTCCCGCTCAACCGAAAGCTCGTCTCCATGGCCCTTGCCGGCACCGCCCTGCCCTTCGACGATATCCGCGATCTCGCCCGCGCCATGCCGGCCCTCGACAGCGAGGCCGTGGCCAAGGTCCGTCAGCGCGACTCCCAGCTCACCAAGCCGCCGGGCAGCCTGGGACGGCTGGAGGCCCTCGTCGAATGGCTCGCGGCCGTGCAGGGCAAGGCGGCACCCACCGTTTCCCGCCCGCTGGTGGCGATCTTCGCGGGCAATCACGGCGTGGTGGCGCGGGGCGTCTCGCCCTATCCACAGGAAGTGACGCGACAGATGCTGGAGAACTTCTCCGCCGGCGGGGCGGCGATCAACCAGATCTGCACGACCTTCGATCTTGGCCTCAAGGTCTTCGACCTCGCGCTCGATATCCCGACCGGCGACATCACTGTCGAGGACGCGCTCGATGAGAAGGCCTGCGCCGCCACCATGGCCTTCGGCATGGAAGCGGTGTCGGGTGGCATCGACCTGCTCGTGCTCGGCGAGATGGGCATCGGCAACACCACCATCGCGGCTGCGATCTATCACGCCCTTTACGGCGGCGAGGCGGGCCATTGGGTCGGCCGCGGCACGGGCATCGACGACGCCGGTCTCGCCCGCAAGACCGCGGCTGTGCGCGATGCCGTCGCCTTCCACCAGAGCCATGTGAAGGATCCGCTGGAATTGCTGCGGCGCCTGGGCGGGCGCGAAATCGCCGCGATGGCCGGTGCCATCCTGGCCGCACGCAGCCAGCGCATTCCGGTGGTGCTCGACGGCTATGTCGTCTGTGCCGCCGCGGCAGTCCTGCACGCCATGGATCCCGCTTTGCTCGACCATTGCGTCGCCGGCCATGTTTCCGCCGAAGGAGCCCACGCCGACGTGCTGGCGCGCCTGGGGAAGAAGCCTTTGCTTGATCTCGGCATGCGACTCGGCGAAGGATCGGGCGCGGCGCTCGCCGTTTCGCTGATCAAGGCGGCTTTGGCCTGCCACACCGGCATGGCGACGTTCGCGCAGGCCGGCGTGACCGATAAGGCGTAATAAACCGTTATATTCCGTGTGTGAATAAGGCAGTCTTTGCCGCAAAGTGATCACGATCGCACGTTAAACGCGGATCGGGATCAAGGGAGTCTGTTGATGTTGAGGACGATTACTGCCGCCGCCGCCCTGTTTGCCCTTGCTGTGCCCGCCCTTGCCGGTGACAAGACTGATCCGCGCTGCAGCCAATATGGCGAAGGCTTCACGTATTCGCCCGATACCGGCATGTGCATCAAGGTCAGCGGCGAATTGCGCGCCGATTACGGCATCCGCAGCCAGACTGGCTTCGGCAAGCAGACTGGCTTCGGCTCCGGCGTCAAGGGCCAGGTCGATGCGCGCGGCGACAGCGAATTCGGTGCCTTCCGCGCGGTGATCGAACCTACTGCTCGCAAGTACTGAGACGGACCGACCACCTCCGATTCGCGGCGCCCCTCCCGCGTTTTCGCATTGAACGGCTTTCAAGACAGGAAATCCTGTCCATCCCCGCTGAAACCGCCTTAGCAAAAAATTGATTGGCTGCCCTGCTCGCTGTGTGCGTTTTCGCACAGACAGTTTGATCGATTTGTGGCGTCTCCCGAAGTTGCAGGGCTTCCGTGCGTCAACCTACTTTCTTTAAGTTGAAGTCTGCGGATAATTCGGGTCATACCCGTCATGCGGGTAGATACGTCAAAGGTGGTAGGCCTGCGTCAGTGCAATCAGAAAAACAGACGACGCGGTTGACCAAAACAGAACAGACTTCAGCATGAGTCAGACACAGCATTCCTTCGCCCCGATAGGCATATCAGCACGGCAGGAGGAACCTCCATGCGCGTGACCGTCGTAGGATGCGGCGACGCCTTCGGCTCGGGCGGAAGGTTCAACACCGCCAGTCTGGTTGAGATCAAGGATGCACATCAGGGCAGGCGCGTTTGCCTCCTGGATTGCGGCGCCACCACGATGACGGCGCTGAGCGCCATGGGCATCGACCCCGACTGCATCGACCTGATCATGCTGACCCATCTGCATGGCGACCACTTCGGCGGCATTCCCTTCCTGCTTCTGGACGCACAATGGGTGCGTGCCCGCACCCGCCCGCTGCGCATCATCGGCCCGCCCGGCACGATCGAGCGTATCTCCGTCACCGTCGAGGCGCTGTTCGCCGGCGCCACCATGGAGACGCCCTGGAGCTTCGCCTGGAGCGTCGAGGATATGGCGCCCGGCACCCACCGCGAGGCGCAGGGCTTTTCCATCCATACAACCGAAGTGATCCATCCCTGCGGCGCACCCGCCACTGCCGTGCGGCTCGAGGCCGGCGGCAAGGTCTTCGTACATTCGGGCGACACGGAATGGACGGAGGCCCTCCCCGTCATCGCCAAGGGAGCCGACCTGCTCTTCCTCGAATGTTTCGCCATCGAGGAGACGCCGCCGCATCTCGACTATACGCGCTTGGTCGCCCGGCGCGGCGATTTCGATGCCAAGCGCGTGGTGCTGACCCATATGGGCCCGGCCATGCTCGATTATCGCGACCATGTCGACAGGTCGCTGTTCGATCTAGCCGAAGACGGCATGGTGATCGACGTCTGAGGCGACTTTGGGGTGCGGGTCTTCAGACCGGGCTGCCCTTCCTGGAACGTTCAGCTAAAAGGCGGGTCTGAAGACCCGCCCCCCGACCTCACATGGGAGGTGCGGCGCCGTTCTGTCCGATGGCGATGTTGTTGGTCTTCCAGCCGCTGCTGCCGTCGCCCATGGCGACGATGAAGACCTGGACCCCCGGCTTGATGTCGGCGTGCTGGGCCGGGTTGAACTGGACCACGGGCACGTCGGGCGGAATCACGATCTTGCGGCTCCCGCCAGGATAGGTCAGCGTCAGCGAACGCCCCTTGGCATCGGCGATGACTTCACCGGTCACGGTGCCGTTCGTCATGCGCGCACCCGGCTGAGAATCCCAGGGACGGTCTCCTTCGCCGCTCTTCACGCCCGGCGGGAAGACGTGGACTTCCAGCGAACGCCCGACACCATCGGCGTCCGGCACCTGCGCCGTGCCAATGAAGCTGCCGGTGTGGATCGCTTCCACGCCGATCGGCACCACCACGCGTACCCGCCAATCCGGCGTCAGCGTCACTGAGACCGTCTGGCCGTCCTTGGTCTTGACGCCGAGCATCTGGCCGTCGAGCGAGGCAACCTCGCCCCGGAAGATCTTGCGCGGCGCGTCCTGAGCAGCGGCAGGCATCATCAAGGCCAGCGCAATGGCGCCGCCCAGCCAATAAGAACAAGTCATCGTCAGAACTCCTGTCCCCCCAAGCGTGGCGCAGCATAATCATCCCTGACGGCAGCGCGATTCACTTTGGCGCGAGCAGCTCCGAGGCCTCACGAGCTTGTTTCCGGGTCACACGGCGTTCAAAGACGAACAACTGGCGAAAACAACTAAATGATCAATATGATCATTTAGTTCATTCACTCCCCTCGCATTTCTCCAATTTTGATTTCTGCCTTGAACAATAAGATCACAAGCGTTATGCGTATCTAGCAATATTTACTTCATAAATGATCAAAATGATCACACAGCGTCAAACCGGCATTCTGAAACTCCTCGCGAGCAGGTCCCCTTTGAGCCTGTATGAGATTGGGGCGGCCTTTCCGGAGGTCTCGTCCATTTCCATCCGGCGGGATATTGCCCGGCTGGCGGAGCGGGGCGCGCTGATCCGCACGCATGGCGGCGCCAAGGCAGCGCCTGTGCCGGCTGCCGAGGATTTTGCCGAACCTGACGATACGATCGACGGCGTCGATGCAATCATTCTCCCGCCCATCGAGGGGCGCACGGCCGACACGCTCCGCCTGATGGCCCAGCGGCGCCACATTCCCTTCCTCGCGGAGTCGGCGCCCCAGAATGGGGGAATCTATCTGGGACCTGACAATTTCGCCGCGGGCCATGATCTTGGAGTCACGGCGGGCCAAATGCTGGCGGGACGGCTGGCCGAGGCTCGGATCCTGGCGGTGGCGATCGACCATCTCGCAAACACCAAGGCGCGGTGCGACGGTTTTCTCGATGGCTTTGCCAGCGCATTCGGTGGGCCGATAAGGCACTGGCGCGTCAATGGCGAGGGCAGCTTCCGGATTTCGCAGCAGGCAAGCCTCGATGTCTTCAACGCCGTTCCGGGCATCAACATCGTCTTCGGCGTCAACGACCATTCGGTCCTCGCAGCTCTTGATTCCGCAGGCCGAGCCGGCATCGAGCCCTTCGCGTTCTCGGTTGGCGGCGAGGGAGCGGGTCTCTTCGAGATTCTCGCACGCGGCACCCGGCTGCATGCCTGCGCCGCCCTCTTTCCGGAAATCGTGGCGATGCGGGCGGTCGATACGCTGGCGGATGCCCTCGCCGGCGCTCCCCTGCCCGCGGAGATCCGCACGCCGCACGTCGTCCTGACCATGCAGACGCTGTCCGCCTATTACGGACGGGATGGAGACGGCTTTGTCCTCACGCCCGATGCGCCCGCCCTGCTCGGCCTGCCGACCGCGCTCGGCGGCGCGAGGCGCCAATCCAAAGGCGGCTCCATCGGCTTCGTGCCGCATTATCCGGCGCATGACTGGTATCGCAACATGGCGCGCGCCTTGCAGCGGCGCGCCAGCGAGCTCGGGCTGGAACTGCGCGTCTCGGCGCCGACCGCGGGCATCGCACGAGAGATCCACTCCCTGCGTTGCCGGATTGCAGCCGCCGCGATCCGCCGGGTCAATCCAGGCGACACCATCCTGATCAATGCCGGCGTCATGGCCAAGGTCCTGGCCGAGACGATCGCTGATCTCAAGGATGTCACCGTGATCACCAATTCCTTCGGCGTGCTGGAGCATCTGTCGGGCCGCAGCGGGCTCAAGGTCATCCTGACCTCCGGGGAATATCATGCGCGCGAGCGCTGCCTGGTCGGTCCAAGCCTCGGCGCGCTGTTCGAGACCATTCGCGTCGACAAGGCCTTTCTCTCGGTGGATGGCCTGTCCGTGCGCTTCGGGGCGTCCGCTCGCGACGAGCGCCTGGCTCTTGCGGCCAGGCGCTTCGCCGACGCCTCGCGTGAGGTCTTCGTGCTTGCCGACCATTCGCTTATCGGAGCGGAAGCCAGCCATCGCATCGTGCCGCTTCGGCAATTGACCGAACTGATCACCGATTCCGGGTCCCTGCCAGCCGATCGCCTGGCCTGCAGCTCCGCGGGCCTGCGTGTGACGCTGGCGGACCTTGAAGCCGAACCCGTGGCGGGGAAGCTGTCGGTTTCCCCGGACAGGCTCCCCGCCACAGGCCGCAAATAAACAACAGACAAGAGGAAACTGGGATGAAACGCCTTCTGCTTGCCGCCGTCGCCGCGGCCCTGATGTCGACCAGCGCCTTAATATCGGCCGGCGCCTTGGCCGACGACACCGTCACCTTGAAGTTCTGGGACAATCAGCAGACAGAATCCGGCCTCAGCCAGTATCAGCAGGCCGCCGTCCAGCGATTCGAGAAGGAAAATCCGGGCATCAAGATCGAGGTCACAACTGTGCCCTATCCGGAATACCAGCAGCGCTTGCTGACGGCCGTGCAGGGCGGGAATGCGCCTGACGTCGCCACGCTCGACCAGATCTGGATCGCCGCCTTCTCCAAGGCCGGCGCGCTGGCGCCACTCGACGACTATGCCGCCAAGGCTGGCATCAAGGCCGACACCTTCTTCAAGGGCGCCTGGGACTCGGCCAACTACGACGGCAAGTTGTGGGGCATGCCCTTCAATGTCGATGTCTGGTCCTTCTCCTTCTACAACAATGCCCTCTTGAAGGAAGCCGGCGTCGATGCGGCCAGCCTCGGCAGTTGGGACGGGTTGAAGGCGGCCGCCCAGAAATTGACCGATTCGTCCAAAGGACGCTTCGGCGTCGGCCTGTTCGCCGGCAAGGGCGAGGACACGGTGGTTGTGCTCGATTCCTTCATCTTCTCGAACGGCGGCAAGGTGCTGAACGAGGATGGCACCTGCGCTCTCACCAGCCCGGAAGCCGTAGGTGCGCTGAAATATCTTCAGACCCTGGTGCCCTATGCGCCTTCGGGCATGAACAACGCCAATTCCGGCAATATGCGCGAACTCTTCCTCAACCAATCGCTTGCCATTGAATTCTGGCCGGCACTGGAACAGCCGACGCTGCAGAAATCCAAGCTCGACTGGAATTTCGTGCCCGGCCACGCGCCCGACGGCAAGAAGCCGGTGGGTACTTATGGCGGCTGGAACCTTGCGGTCTTCCAGTCTTCGGCCCATCAGGACGCGGCCTGGAAATTCATTCAGTTCCTGACGCGCGAGGACGTCAACGGTGATGTCGTCGACCTGATCCCGGCCAATGTAAAGGCGGCGAAGGCCTTCCTGGCGAAGAACCGCAAGGGTCCCGACCAGATCATGACGCTGCTCGAAAACGCGGCGCCACGCCCGCTTTCGCCGCGCTATCTGGAGCTGTCCGATGTCGAGGTCACGCTGACCCAGGACGTCTATGGCGGCAAGGATGCGGCCGAGGCGGCAAAGGATGCCTGCGCCAAGATCGATGCGTTGAAGTAAGGGGGGTCTGGCTCCTTGAGGCGCGACACCATTCGCTCCCTTCCCTCTTGTGGGGAAGGGAAGTCACCGGCGTTCCACGAACAGCAAATGCGCGCCTCTTCAACCTCGCTTTTTCGCCCGAGGCTCTAATGCTCACCCGTACGCCCTGGCTGACCTGGCTGTTCATTGCCCCCGCACTGCTGATCATCGCGGTGCTGATGTACTACCCAATGGTTGGAACGGTGATCGAGAGCTTCTACTCGACCTCCTTCATCAATCCCAATCCGCGCTTCGTGGGTCTGGAGGTCTATCGCGCCGTGTTCGGCGACGGCGCCTTCGGACGGATCGTGCTCAATTCGATCCTATGGACGGTCGGCGTTGTCCTCCTGCAGAACCTGCTCGGCTTCCTTGCCGCGCTGCTGCTCAACCAGCGCCTGCCCGGCCAGGCCCTCATGCGTTCGCTCGTGCTGCTGCCCTGGGTACTGCCGGGGGTCGTGGCGGCCATCCTCTGGCGCTTCATGTACGATCCACAGCTCGGCCTGATCAATTCCTTCCTGATCAGCCTCGGCGGCCATGGCATTCCCTGGCTCGCCGATGCCTCCACCGCCCTGGCTGCAACCATCATCGCCGCGGTCTGGAAAGGCTTTCCGTTCTCCACGGTCGTCTATCTGGCCGCCCTGCAGAATGTCGACGAGGAGCAGATCGAGGCGGCCATCATCGACGGAGCCGGAGCCGTGCGGCGGCTCTTCGATATCGTCATTCCGGCAGTGAAGGAGATCATCGCCATCAACCTCGTGCTGACGGCGATCCTCACATTCAACTATTTCGACATGATCTGGGTGCTGACGCGCGGCGGCCCGCAGAACGCCACCCACATCTTCCCGACCAAGATCTACGAGCTCGGCTTCGGCCAGTTCCGCTTCGGCGAGGCCGCCACCTATGGCGTCGTCTCGATCCTGCTGCTCGGCGTGCTCATTCCGCTCTACTTCCTGATCCAGGCGCGCGGACGGAGGGTCGAGGCATGAGCCGGCGCATCCCCGCCTCCCGCAAGGCAATGCTGCTGGCGCTTCAGATCGTGCTGGCGGCGATCATTCTGCTGCCCTTCTTCTGGATGCTCTCCGTATCGCTGAAGCCGGCAACCGAGCCATTCTCGATCCCGGCACGGCTTTGGCCCGAAAATCCCACATTCGACAATTACGTCAGCGCCTTCAGGCCGGAATTCCGCACTTATTTCTTCAATTCGGTGGTGGTGTCGCTTTCCACGGTAGTGATTACGGTCACCCTGGCATTGCTGGCCGCCTACAGTTTCACCCGTTCCGGCTTCCGCATCCTGTCGGTGCTGCTCGGCCTCGTCATTGTCGCCCAGATGTTTCCGGGCAGCGCCATCATCATTCCGATCTACCGCATGATGCGAGCGGCGAACCTGCTCAACACCTATGTCTCCCTGATCCTCGCCTATGTGGCGGTGACACTGCCGGTTGCGATCTGGATGCTCAGAGGCTTCCTCTCCCGCCTGCCTGTCACGCTGGAGGAGGCGGCGGCGATCGACGGCGCCGGACCGTTCCGCGCCTTTGTCGACATCATCCTGCCGCTGTGCCGGCCCGGCATCGCCGCGACCGCCGTCTTCGTCCTGATCGTCACCTGGCAGGAATTCCTCTTTGCCCTCTCCTTCACCTCCACCAAGGAGATGCGCACGTTGCCCGTCGGGATGAATGATTTCATCGGCCAATACGGCATTCGCTACGGCGAGCTGATGGCCAGCTCAGTGTTGATCTCCCTGCCCGTCGTGCTCGTCTTCATGATCCTGCAACGCCAATTCGTCGCTGGCCTCACCGCCGGCGCGGTCAAAGGTTAGTGCCTTGGAAAGGCTGATTCCTTGAGCGAAAATCTCATCCTGCGCGAGGCGCCGATACCGGGCGTCGTCAGCCTCACCTTCAACCGGCCGGACAAGCTCAACGCCCTGTCGACGCCGATGGTCCGGCAATTCGAGAGCGAGATCGACGCCATCGCCACCGATGCCTCGGTGCGTGCCGTCATCCTGCAGGGCGCCGGCGGCAAGGCCTTCGTCGCTGGCGCCGACATCGCCGAATATCGCGGCAACCGGACAGCCGCTTTCAATGCCTACCAGTTCGAAAGCCGCCGCGTCTTCGATAAGCTCGAGGCCCTGCCCCAACCCGTGATCGCCGCGATTGCCGGCTATGCGCTCGGCGGCGGCTTCGAGATCGCCCTGTGTTGCGACATCCTCGTCTGCACGGCCTCCGCCCAGCTCGGCCTGCCGGAAGGGCTGCTCGGCCTCTCCCCCGGTGGTGGCGGCACGCAGCGCCTGACCCGGGCCGTCGGCAAGTACATGGCCTCCGACATCATGCTCGCCGCCCGACGCATTTCAGGCGAGCGCGCCTTTCAGCTCGGGCTGGCGGCAGAGGTGGTCGCCGAGCAGGAACTCCTGGAGGCCGCGCTCACGCGGGCCCGCGGCGTGCTCAAGATCTCGCCGCTGGCGGCCAGGGAGATGAAGCGCCTGATCCGTCAGGGGGCCGACGCCGCGCTGCCGACCGCACTCGCCTTCGAGCAGGAGGTTCTGGCGCGGCTCTATGGAACGCAGGATGGGCAGGAAGGCATCGCCGCTTTCCTCGACAAGCGCAAACCGGAATTCAAGGGTGAGTGAGATGGCGCAATCCGATCTGAAGGGCCGGGTCGCCCTCGTCACCGGCGCCGCCATGGGCATCGGCAAGTCCTGCGCGGAGGCGCTGTCTCGCGCTGGGGCCGATGTGGTGCTGGCCGATATCGACACGCAAGCCGGCGATGCGACCTGCCAAGCGATTGCGAAAGCAGGCGGGCAAGTCCATTTCATCCGCGCCGACGTTACCTCGCTAGGCGATATCGAGGCCGCCGTGGAGGCAGCGACCAGCCGCTTCGGCGGGCTCGACATCCTTGTCAACAATGCCGCCCGCGCCATCGGCGGCAAGGTCGACGAGATCGACGAGGAGAGCTGGAACATCGTGATCTCCACCAACCTCACCAGCGTCTGGCGCGGCATGAAGGCTGCCGTGCCGGCCATGAAGAAACGAGGTGGCGGCTCCATCATCTCGATGTCCTCGGTGCAGGCTCTCACCGGTTTCTCGGGCTGGGCCGCCTATGCCGCGGCCAAGGGCGGCATCAATTCGCTGACCCAGCAGGCGGCGGTCGATCTCGCACCCCATGGCATCCGGGTGAATGCAGTGGCGCCCGGCACCATCATGACGCCGCTCAACGAGAAGGTGTTTGCCGACCATCCCGACCCCGCGGCCCTGATCCGCACCTGGAACGAAGCCCACCCGCTCGGCCGCTTCGGCCAGCCGGAGGAGGTGGCCGAGGCCGTGCTGTTTCTCGCCAGCGACCGCGCCTCCTTCATCACCGGCACGATCCTGCGCGTCGATGGCGGCCTGCTGATCAAGGGAGAGTGAGATGGCAACCGTCACGCTCGCCAATATCAGGAAGAGCTTCGGCTCGCTGAGGATCATCGACGATCTCTCGCTCGACATCGCCGACCGGGAATTCCTGGTCCTGCTCGGCCCTTCCGGCTGCGGCAAGACCACCACCATGCGCATGATAGCCGGCCTGGAGGATCCGACCTCCGGCGACATCCTGATCGACGGTGCGCGCGTCAACGAGAAGCCGGCCCGCGACCGTGATCTGGCCATGGTGTTCCAGAATTACGGCCTCTATCCGCACATGACGGTGGAGAACAATATCGGCTATCCCCTGAAGGTGAAGGGACTGTCCTGGGCCGAGCGCCGGCCGCGCATCGCCGCCGCAGCCGAAAAGGTCGAACTTGGAGCTCTCCTGCAGCGCAAGCCGGCGGCGCTCTCCGGCGGCCAACGCCAGCGCGTTGCTCTCGCCCGCGCCATCGTGCGCACGCCACGCCTCTTCCTGATGGACGAACCGCTCTCCAACCTGGATGCCAAATTGCGCACGTTGATGCGCGCCCAGCTCAAGCACCTGCAGCGAGAGCTCGCCACCACCACGATCTATGTCACCCATGACCAGGTCGAGGCGATGACGCTGGCCGACCGCATCGTCATCATGAACAAGGGCCGGATCGAGCAGCAGGGCAGCCCGGCCGAGGTCTATGCCGGGCCGACCAGCACCTTTGTCGCCGGCTTCATCGGCTCGCCGCCGATGAACCTGATTCCGGGCAGCATGCAGGGCGGAAGTTTCAACCACTCGACCGGGCGCTTGAATGACCTGCCGGGCCGTCTGCGGGGCGATATCACGCTCGGCCAACGCCCGGAGGATCTGCGCCTGGCACCGCCCGGCCAGGCTGACTTTGCCGGCAGCGTGTTCTCGTCGGAGCTTCTGGGCGATTCCACCCTGGTTGCCGTGCAGCTCGGCAGGGAGATCGTCAATGTCAAGACGGGCCCAACCGAGGGACAAGTCATCGGCGCGCCGATCGGCGTCGTCTTCGATCGCGCCAAGCTGCATTTCTTCGACACGGCTTCGGGCCAGCGCGTAGAGGCCGCCTCCCGATGAGCAAAGCCAGATATCTCGGCCTGACGTGGGACCATCCGCGCGGCTACAATGCGCTCGCCGCCGCCGCACGCGAGATCGCCCCACCCGACCTGCTGCATTGGGAAAAGCAGCCGCTCGAAGGCTTCGAATCCCACCCCATCGCCGATCTTGCCGGCCGCTACGATCTCCTTGTGCTCGATCATCCCCATATCGGCGAGGCGGTGGCACAGGATTGCCTCCTTCCTCTCGACGAACTCTTCGGTCCGGAGGAGCTGGCGCATTGGGAAAGGGCCACCATGGGCTCGACCATGGCGAGCTATCACTGGCAGGGCCGGCAATGGGCGATCCCGCTCGACATCGCCACGCAGGTCTGCGCCTATCGCGTTGCGGATATCGGCGTACCGCCGAACGATTGGCAGGGCATGGTGGCGCTGAGCCGGCGCATGCCCGTAGCGCTGTCGGTTGCCGGCCCCCACGCCGTGCTCAACCTCTTCTCGATGATCGTCTCGCTTGGCCGCGAAACGGGAGGCGAGGATCTCGTGGACGAGGAAACCGGCCGCGCGGCGCTGGCGCTTCTGGCCGAACTCCATCACCGCACGCCGGAATTCAGCCGGCGCCTCAATCCGATCGGCCTGCTCGAGGCCATGGCCCGCGGCGAGGGCATCGCCTGCGTGCCCTTGGTCTACGGCTATGTGAATTATGCGATTGGCGCGCCGGGTCGCCAGGCATTGCGTTTTACCGAGGCGCCGGCAGGCAAATCGAAAAGACGCGGCAGCGTGCTCGGCGGCACCGGCGTCGCCCTCACCAGGCGGTCGCGTCCCGATGACGAACTGCTGGCGCATCTGCGCTGGCTGATGGGCATCGGCGCCCAGTGCGGCTTCATACCCGATCATGACGGCCAGCCGTCCTTGCGCGAAGCCTGGCAGGCTGCCCCGGTGAACGCGCAATGGGGCGGGTTCTATCGTGCCACCGCCGCCACCACCGAAAGCGCTTGGGTGCGCCCGCGCTTTGACGGCTACATCGCCTTCCAGACCGATGCCGCCGCGCTGATCCGCGCCGCCCTGGAGGCCCGGCAACCCGAATCCACCACCCTTTCCCAGCTGCGCGAGCGCTGGCGCCAGGCGCGCCTGGCTAGCCGCGGCCCGCTTATGTGACCAAGGACTCCCGATATGACCGACAAACCGAAGACGAATGATAGGCCGAAAGCTCTTGCAGACGTCACAATCCTCGACCTGAGCCACCTCCTGCAGGGGCCCTTCGCCACCCAGCTTCTGGCCGACATGGGCGCCAATGTCATCAAGGTGGAAAGGCCGGGCCAGGGCGATCTCTTCCGCACGCTGACCTTCAACAATCGCTGGGTCGGCGGCAGCGAGAGCCCGAATTTCCTGGCCTGGAACCGGAACAAGCGCTCGCTCGCCCTCGACCTCAAGGCACCAGACGCCAAGGCTATCCTCTACAAGATCGCCGAGAAGGCCGATATCGTCGTGCAGAACTTCCGGCCCGGCGTGCTGGCTAAGCTCGGTTTCGGCTACGAGGATTTCCGCAGGATCAACCCTCGCATCATCTATTGCTCCGGCTCGGGCTATGGCGAAAGCGGCCCCTATCTCAGCCGTCCTGGCCAGGACATGCTGCTGCAGGGCCTGACCGGCATCGCCGCCGCCACCGGACGGGGCGACGGGCCGCCGGTGCCGGTCGGCTCGGGCTTTTCCGACCAGATCGGGGCCATGAACATGGTCTACGGCATCCTGACCGCGCTCTACTGGCGGGAGCGCTCCGGCGAGGGCCAGGAAATCAAGGTGGACCTGCTGTCGGCCATGCTCGCCCATCAGGGCCAGGAAATGCTGATGGCAATGAATTTCCACGAGGATTTCCAGCGCCCGCGCTCCGGCATCGGCCATCCCGGCATGGATGCGCCCTTCGGCGTCTATCCCACCAGCGACGGCTGGGTGACCATCGCCATGAGCCCATTCAAGCGGCTCGTCGGCGTGCTCGGCGACAACAGCCTGCTGGTCTATGACGACCCCAAGACCCTTTTCGAGAGGCGCGACGAGGTCTGGGAAGAGCTTGCCAAGCGCACCAAGGCCTGGAGCACGGCCGAGTTGATGAAGGCGTTGCTGGCGGTCGATATCTGGTGCGGCGAAGTGAAGACGCACCTCCAGGCCGAGCAGGACCCGCAAGTGCGCCACATGCATGCCATCGCCAGCTACGAACATCCGGTGGCCGGCCACGTCAAGGTCGTTGCGCCGGCGGTGAAGATGAGCGCAACACCGGCGGAAATCTCCAAGCCCGCTCCATTGGTGGGCCAGCACTCGCGCGAGATCCTGGCGGAATTCGGCTATGCCGCCGACGAGATCGACGCCCTGGTCGCAAGCGGCGCCGTGGGCGAAACGCTGCCCGGCTGACGTCTCAGGCCCGGGAACCCTGCCGGGCGGGAACGCTCAGATCACCTTCCCGAGCTGCCCGCTCCTCCGCCACATGCTTGTAGACGGTTGTCCTCGACAGGCCGAGCTGGCGGGCTGTGGCGGAGATATTGCCCTCGGTCGACGCGAAGATCGCTCGGATCTCGCTGCAGCGGCGGCTCGCCAGGGGGTTCTGGCGGCAAGCCGGACACGCCGTGGCACTCGCCCTCTCCCGCGGCACGTCATCGAGCGCGGCCTCGTCGATGAAGCCTCCCTTGCCGCGGATCAGCGCCTTCTGGAGGGAGCTGCGCAGTTCCCGGATATTGCCGGGCCAGGCGCGCCGGCGCAGCAGGGCGATGGCGGCGTCGGTGATAGCGGTTCCAGGCGCGAGCTTCTGGACGAGGTGCTGGGCCACCAGAGCGAAGTCGGTTCGTGCTGCCAGCGGTGGCAGGGCGATGGTGAGCGCGGCGAGGCGGTAGAAGAGATCGGAGCGGAAGGTACGCGCCGCCACCATCTCGCGCAGGTCGCGGTTGGTGGCGGAGACGATCTGCACGTCGATCTTGTGACTGCGCTGGCCACCGACCGCGCGGACCTCCATCGAGTCGAGGAACCTCAGCAACGCCGTCTGTGCGGCCAGCGGGATGTCCGCGACCTCGTCGAGGAAAAGCGTTCCCTTGTGGGCGGCACGCGCAAGGCCGGCCGAACCTTCGTGGCGCGCATTGGTGAAGGCACCGCGCTCATGGCCGAAGAGTTCGGCGACGAAGAGCGGTTCGGCGATGGCGCCGCAATTGACGGCGACGAAGGCACCCTCGCGCCCGCTGACATCGTGGATGTGGCGCGCCATCAGCTCCTTGCCGGTCCCCGTCTCGCCAGTGAGGTGGATGGGCATTTGCATCGCTACGGCCTCGGGGAGATCGGAGATCGCCTGGCGCAGGCCCTCGTCCTCGCAGATGAAATCCGGTGCACGCGGGCCGGCCTGCGAAACGCCACGGACTGGCACCGTGGTTGCCGGCAGCGGGCGCGGGCGGCGCTGGCCGATCTGGCGGCAGACCATCAGCACGGCGCTGCCGGCCCGGTCGCGGATGGCGGCGACCCCGCCATTGAGCAGCGTGTCGATGGTCCTGCCGAAATCGCCATCGAAGAGATCCCTGAAGTGGCTGCCCGCCGCGGCCGGCAGGCCCGCGAGCAATGCGATACCCGGCCTGTTCAAGGCGGCGACCATGCCGTCGCGTGAAATAGCCAGGAGACCCGCCGAGAGGGTGTCTAGATATTCGCCGCGCGGATGGAAGGCGAGGATGAAGCTCTCCGGGCACTCCTGGAAGATCAGTCCGTTCTCGATCTGGGCCGCCGCCATGCGCACCAGCACGTGGGTATGCTGCTGGCGCGCCTCGTTGGCACAGGAGGCATCGAGGAGCCCGAGCACCCGGCCGTGTGAATCGACGATTGGCGCGGCCATGCAGCTCAAGTGCCCATGGCTGGCGAAAAAATGCTCGCGGCCATAGATCGCCACCGGCTGGCCAGCCATGGCGGCGAGGCCGAGCGCATTGGTGCCCCTGTTGCGTTCGTCCCACCGGCTGCCGGGAATGATGGCCCTCCCCGCGGCGCTCTCGGCGAAAACGGGGTCGCTGATCGTATCGAGCACCATGCCCGAGGCGTCGCCAAGCGCGATCATGAAGTTCGAGCCGGCGATCTGCGAATAGAGCAGCTGCATTTCCGCCAGGGCGAGCCGGCGCAGCCCCTCCGTCTCGTCCCGCTTGCGCCGGACTTGCGCAAAGGGCAGAACCTCTTCGCGGGGCGCCGCATTGGGGTCGAGCCCGATGTCCCGGCAACGCTGCCAGCTTTCGGCGACCAGCGCCGGCAGCAAGCCAGCGGGAAAACGCTCGCCGCGTTCCAGTGCGGATCGTGCCCGATCCATGCCCGATAGATGCTGCATGGCTCCTCCCAGCATCCTATGGTTTCGCGAAGTATCGGCCGAATGGTGCAAACCGCAATGACCAGAAACTGGACAGTTCTCCTGTCCAGCCTGTCCAATCCATGAACGCAGGATCGATGCGGAAAGGCACATAACCCGTTGATTTATAACAGCCAGACTGCCTGGCATGGCGGTTGCTGTTCTTCCTGGACTGCCCAGTCAAGGCGCAGCTTGTGGAGGAAACGACATGAAAGCCCAGGTCCTGGAAAGATATGACGACGATCTCAAGTCGGACGCATGGGTGACGCTGAAGGACGTGCCCGATCCCAAGATCGCCAAGTCGAACGATATCATCGTCCGCATCGGCGGCGCCGGCGTCTGCCGCACGGACCTGCACATCATCGAGGGTGTCTGGCGCCCGCATATGGACCCCAACGCCAACAAGTTGCTGCCGCTGATCATGGGCCATGAGAATGCCGGCTGGGTGGAAGAGGTCGGCAAGGAAGTCGAGGGCATCAAGGTAGGCGATCCCGTTATCGTGCATCCCAAGATCTCGGGCGGAACCTGCCTGGCCTGCCGTCGCGGCATGGACATGCATGCGCCCGGGACTTTTCCGGGCCTCGACAGCAATGGCGGCTATGCCCAATATCTCTGCACTTCCGAGCGCAATATCGTGCCGCTGCCGCGTTCGCTGGCGCCCAAGGACGTTGCCGCCTATGCGGACGCCGGCCTCACCGCCTATCGCGCGGCCAAGAAGGCGACGCGCCATCTCCTCCCCGGCGAGAGCTGCGTGATTATCGGCGCCGGTGGCCTCGGCCACATCGGCATCCAGTGCCTCAAGGCGATGTGCGCGGCCGATGTCATCGTCGTCGACAAGTCGGACGCCTCGCTGCAGCTCGCGGGCAAGATCGGCGCAGACAAGCTCGTCAAGGCCGATGGCAACGAGGTCGAGGCCGTGCTCGCGCTCACCGGCGGCGCCGGAGCCGAAGCGGTGATCGACTTCGTCGGCGAGAAGGGCACCACCGCCAAGGGCCTGGCAATGACGCGTTCCGCAGGCAGCTACTATGTCGTCGGCTACGGCGAGGACATAAGGGTGCCGACGGTGGACATGGTGATCACCGAGAAGAACATCATCGGCAACCTGGTCGGCACCTGGGCCGAACTGGTGGAGCTCATGGCGCTGGCCGATCGGGGCCTGGTGGAACTCACGACGGTCGAATACTCGCTCGCCGACGCCAACAAGGCCCTGCATGACCTGCACAGCGGCCGCATCCACGGGCGCGCCGTTCTTATTCCTTGATTGTGTGCCTGAGTACCGGCGACGCGCCGGAACGCCGCGCCGCCGTCGGGGTCTCCCGGCGGCGAAGCCGGTGTGGATTTCCAGATTGCCGATCTCATTGCGAGTGCTGTGTCCGCGGTTCCTCCTTCGGCCGGGAGCGGCGGCTGTTTCGGTCGAAACGTCAAAAAAGGGATGGAAATAATGGGGAGGACCGCCATGTGTGGCGTGATCACAAGTCACAGCCCGCTCCGTTTCCAGCAGGTGAGCCGCTCGCTGCGGATCGCCGGCCAGTCGACGACCGTGCGCCTCGAACATGCGTTCTGGGCCGTGCTCGACGAAATCGCCGAAGACGAGGGTACGACCACGGCGCGGCTCGTCTCGACCCTGCATGAGGAGGCGCTGGAATTCCATGACGAGATGCTGAATTTCGCCTCCGTGTTGCGGACGGTGTGCCTGCTTTACCAGGAAGGACGCCTTGCGGCCGGGCGAGCTTGAGGAGCCCGATCCAAGATTCGCGAATTGACCGAAGAAGGCGCTGATTTCGTCATGCGCGGGCTTGTCCCGGGCATCCAGCCACAGATCCAGCCGATGTCGTGCCCCTTGGGTCACCGGGATTAGCCCGGTGATGACAAGAAGTGGAGGTTCCCACGATCTACGGCCAGGCTTCAACACCCTCTTAGTTCACATGCTCGGGCTTCTTCATGCGATCCTCGGCGATCCAGCGGGCCGCGAGGACGAGCGCGCCCATGGCGAAATCCTTGCCGTGCCTCTCGATCATCCGTTGGGCGATGGCTTCGAGCTCCTTGAAGAAGAGATCCTTGCTCTCCTGCTCGGACAATGTCTGGTCTGCCATGTCGGATCTCCTGGCTTGTTGAAGGCACGCGGCCTATTTGAAAATCTGGGGTGGGAAGGTGACGATCGAAGCGCCGCCTTCGCTGTCGCCGATCGCCAGGTGCCGGCCATCATCGGACCAGACGAGCGCCGTCACCGAGGGCCCGTCGACCCGTACGACGAGCTCGTCCGAGGCGCGCAATTGGGCCACCACGATCCGGCCATCGGCGTACCCCGCTGCAACCAGCTCCCGGCGCGGATGGGCCGCGACGGTATCCACAGACACCAGGCCGGGACGGCCGGCGGAAATCGCCTCGCCGGCCATGCCGTCCTGCAGAAGCCAGGCCGCGATGCGATAGGCACCCGAGGCGATCAGGGCGCTGGCCGGCCTGCTCCAGGACAGGCTGCGGACGGGCGCGGGGAAATTCATCACCGTATGGGTGCTGCCGCGCGCGGCGCCGACCAGGCTGAAGCCGCCAGTCGCAAGCCCGCAGGCGACATGGCTGCCCCCCTCGTTCCAGCACAGGGAAATCGGCGCCGCGGGCAGGGCCGTCACCCTCAGGGAAAGCGAGGCGCCTTCCAGCGTCCACACCGCCAGGCCCCGGCCGAACAAGGCGGCAATCCGCCGGGCGTCCGGCGAGATCGCGATGGCGCTGATCGGATCCTCTTCCTCGAAGCGGATCTGCGCCACGGCCTCGCGGCCGCGTGCGACATAGAGGTGCCGTCGGTCAGAAGCCACAGTCAGGCCGGCCAGGGTGCTCCAGTGATCGAGGGCCGTTACCGCTCCATGTGCAGTGAACAGGATATCGCCCAATTCCCCCTGCCCGCTCAGGCGTATCACCTCGCCACGATCCGTGCCGACGAGGAAAGAGGCGGCAACATGGGCCACCAGCGGTGCCGGCGACCCCGACCGAGCGCCAACGCTCGACAAAGGCGCGGGCGGCTTGCTGCGAGGCAGGATACGCATCTGCCCGAGGTCACTGCTGATGCGGATGCGATTCTCGGGTGGCTCCGCCTCGGCTATGGGGGCAAGCGCAATCGAACCGTCGGACGCGGCAAAAGCCACAGCTGAAAGATCGGGACTGAAACGGACGGTGGTGATGCCTGCGGGGCGCTGCCAGTGCCGGCCGAGAAGTTCGAAAAGGCCAAGGCCTGGCCTGCTGTGCTCGTTCATCTTCCATCTCCCGCTGGGCCCGATATCGCTGCTGCGAGCTGGCGATCGATCTCGGCGATCTCCTGCTCACGCAGGCTGTAGAGGTCGGCGCACTCGTTCTGCTTCGCCTCGATCGTTGCAAGCTGGTCGCGCGTCGCCTCCATGGCTTCCGCCAGTTCGCAGTCCCCGGGATGGCGATCCAGCTCAAGCTCGATGCGCAGGATTTCCATCTCGATGCCGGCGAGCTTCTGCGTCAGCCGCAAGGACTCGGCATTCAGGCCCGCCGCCTCCGCGACGGCCGAGAACCGGCGGGCGAGCAGATTCGCGCGCTGGAAGTTCGGATCGCTCATGGCGTCCCTCCAGCCCGCGCGGGATCTTCCAGGCCGGCCAGCTGCGCCGGCAAATTCGGCAATTGGGCCAGGAACTGTCGTTCGGCCATCTGCACATGGCTGCGAAGCTGATCCCAGATATCGACACGCAGCAGCGAAGAGGTGTCGCCGATCAGCCGCTCGATGTCCTCGATGTGGAACTGGCGCGACAAGGCGACGCCCGAGAACACGAAATCGCGCAGCAGGATGGCGTGCCGCTCGACGAAGACATGGATGAGCGGGTGGGTCTCCTTCGTCACGCCCTTGGCCGCCAGCTCCGCGATCATGAAATCCTGGAAATGGCGCTGCAGGCGGAACTGGCTTTCACCCAGGAACTTCATGGAGAAGATCAGGTCGCGGGACATCAGGCCCAGGAGCTCGGTCGAGACATCACCACGTGGCGGTTCGAAGTCCGGTGATGGGGCGTTGGTGCGTGACATCGCAACGATCCCGTAGAACAAAATCGAATAAACACCGTTGTCTTCAAAATATAGACGAGATGACAAATGTCGATAAGAATTTATATCGCATTTGCACAAAATATTGCTGCAATTGCGAATAGACATGTAAATATTACAGTTGAATTTTACACCTGTAAAATATCGTTACACAGGCAATTCTACGGAAAACGATTTACTTTGAAGTGCGGGCGATGAAACGCCCGCTTTAGAAGCATTCATAACTTGGCACGCTCCTTGCTCCATCAATCGACATAAGAAGCCCATCGCCTTTTTTGCGCGATGCCAGAAGAACGAAGGAATGGAGGAAATTCGGTTGGGAACCTTGTTGCGCCCCTCGCACCGTCGGGGCGCCCTGAGAGTTCCAGCCGGTCCCCCTGCACCTTTGCCGCGATCCACTTGGGCGAACGCCTGGCCCGGCGTGCACAGCACGCTGCGTCGCGCCTCGTCCGCACTCCTTGCAGCGGCTGTTTCGGCCGCTTCCCGCCGGAGCCATAGGGGCGCCCGGCGCAATCTGGTGGAGGCTTATGGCTATGACGTCTTTGACGCTCAACAAGATTACCTCGCAGCGCGGCATCTCCGTGGGCGAGGCGACCAAGAAGATCGCGGATCTTGGTTGGAATCCGACCTACGTCCAGGAGGCGATGACCTTCCCGACGGACTACAAGATCAACAAGGCACCGCGCGATCCGATGAAGCAGGTGCTGCGCTCTTACTTCCCCATGCAGGAAGAGAAGGACAACCGCGTCTATGGCGCGCTCGATGCGGCGCTGCGCGGCGACATGTTCCGCAATGTCGAGCCGCGCTGGGTGGAATGGATGAAGCTGTTCCTGGCCATCATCCCCTTCCCGGAAATCTCGGCCGCCCGCTCGATGGCGATGGTGGCGCGCCTGGCGCCCGGCGAGGATCTGCGTACCGGCTTCACCATGCAGATGGTCGATGAGTTCCGCCATTCCACGATTCAGATGAATTTGAAGAAATGGTACATGGAGAACTATATCGACCCGGCCGGCTTCGACATTACCGAGGAAGCCTTCGGCAAATGCTACGCCACCACCATCGGCAGGCAGTTCGGCGAAGGATTCATCACCGGCGATACCATGACTGCGGCCTGCATGTACCTCACGGTCGTGGCCGAGACCGCATTCACCAACACGCTCTTCGTCGCCATGCCCTCGGAAGCCGCCCGCAACGGCGATTATGCGTTGCCGACGGTGTTCCTCTCGGTGCAGTCCGACGAAAGCCGCCATATCGGCAATGGCCACTCGCTCCTCATGGCTGCCCTGAAGGAGCCCGAGAACCATCTCCTGCTCGAGCGCGACCTGCGCTACGCCTTCTGGCAGAACCACGCAATCGTCGACGCCGCCATCGGCACCTTCATCGAATATGGCACCACGAACCGCGACAAGACCAAGGAGTCCTATGCGGAGATGTGGCATCGCTGGATCTTCGAGGATTACTATCGCACCTACATGCTGCCGCTCGAGAAATACGGCATCAAGATCCATCATGACGATGTCCAGGAAGCCTGGAAGCGCATCACCGAGAAGTTCTACGTCCACAAGGTGGCGCAGTTTTTCACGGTCGGCTGGCCGCTCAACTTCTGGCGCATCGAGGCGCAGACCGACAAGGACTTCGAGTGGTTCGAGTATAAGTATCCAGGCTGGTATGCGCAGTTCGGCGAGTTCTGGAAGTGGCACGACAAGCTCAGCCATCGTGGCGAGAAGATCCTCACCTTCAACGAGCAGGTGGGCTATGTCTATCCGCATCGCTGCTGGAGCTGCCTCGTCCCCTGCCTGATCCGCGAGGACATCGTCGTCGACGAGATCGACGGCAAGTTGCACACCTTCGCCCATGAGCTCGACCGCTGGACGGCGGTGGAAGCCTTCGCCGACGAGTATCAGGGACGTCCGACCCCGGCGATGGGCCGCTTCAGCGGCAAGCGCGAATGGGAGACGCTGTATCACGGCTGGGATCTCGCCGATGCGATGAAGGACTTGAACTTCGTCCGCTCCGACGGCAAGACCCTGATCCCGCAGCCCCATCTGCGCTTCGACCCGAAGGAGATGTGGACCCTCGACGACGTCAAGGGCCACACCATTCTTTCGCCGCTGACGCTGCTGCGCGAGATGTCGCCAGCCGATCGCGATAAGCACCTGGCCGAGTACCGGGCGGGCTTCACGATCAACCCCTGCCATTGAGCCGATGACCCGCGGGGGCCTCACGGCCTCCGCGGTCCCAGCGATCACGGCCCCCTCCCGACGCCGGGAGGGGGAACGGGACAGTATTGGAGGAAGGCCCGATGAGCGCGGCCCACACTGTGCGCCTTGAACCGGTCGGCGTTGAATTCGAGGTGGAGCATGGCGAGACCGTGCTGAACGCGGCCTTTCGCCAGGGCATCGCACTGCCGCATGGCTGCAAGGAAGGGCAATGCTCGGCCTGCAAATGCGTCCTGCTCGATGGCGAAGTCGACATGCTGAAATATTCGACCTTCGCGCTGAACGACACGGAGAAGGACAGCGGCCATATTCTTCTATGCCGTTCGATCGCCTATTCGGACATGGAAGTCGAGCTCCTCAACTATGACGAGGAGGTGCTCGCCAAGGCCATTGCCGTGAAGAGCTACCGGGGCCGGATCGAGAAGATCGAGCGCCTCACCCACGATATTCGCGGTATCGAGATCTCGCTCAGTTCCCCGATGAAATTCTGGGCCGGCCAATATGTCGACATCACAGTCACCACGGAAAAAGGGGAGACGCTTACGCGCTCGTTTTCCATGGCAAATACGCCGGACCAAACCCAGAAACTCTCCTTCATCATCAAGAAATACCCCCAGGGAAAATTCTCCGGAGAACTCGACGCCGGCGGAATCCGGGTCGGCGCCGACGTCAGTGTCACCGGACCCTATGGCACCTGCTTCCGACGGGAGGAGCGCGAAGGACCCTTGATCCTGGTCGGCGCGGGCTCCGGCATGTCGCCGGTCTGGTCGATCCTCAACGATCATCTGGCGAGCGGCGAGCAGCGGCCGGTCTATTTCTTCTACGGCGCGCGCACGCAGGACGACCTCTTCCATCTCGATCGTATCGCCGCCCTGCTCGAGCGCCATCCGGAGGTGAGCTTCATCCCCGTGCTCTCGCATGCCGGCGAGGACGGAAGCTGGGAGGGCGAGCGTGGCTTCGTGCATGAGCGAGTCGACGCCAGGCTCAAGGAACTCGGCTTTGACGGACACGGCGACGTCTACGCCTGCGGCCCGCCGCCGATGATCGACGCGCTCCAGCCGGTTCTCTTCATGAACGGCTACGAGCAGGAACACGTCTTCTTCGACCGCTTCACCACCTCGGCGGGCGCAACGCCCGGCCACTAGGGAGACTTCGCAGAATGAATCGTTTGGAGGCTGTCATTCCCGGCGCCGCCGCAGGCGGCAGGAAGGGAATCCAGGGGCCACCGCGAGGACATTGGCTCCTGGATCCCCTTCCCGGCACCTTCGGTGCCGCCGGGGATGACAGAGCACCTACCTCCGGCGTCTTCCAACAGTTCGGGCCGAGAAACGGTTCGATGACAAAGACTTAGCCAACGGACCAAACCACCACAGCAAGGGAGTGACCATCATGCCTGCAGTTTCGAGTTCGGTCGGATCGGGCGCCGCGGGCGCCGCCATCTTCGCCGATTCCGATAGCCGGAAATATCGCTACTTCGATCCGCGCGGCCAGCGCGCCACCCATTACGAAGACGTGACGGTCGACGTCCAGCCCGATCCCGAGCGATATCTGATCCAGAACTGGATCATCAATTTCGCCGACGGGCGCGGCGCCTACATGAAGGACTATACCCATGCCAAGAGCTCGAACTGGCATGCCTTCCGGGCACCCGACCAGGAGTGGGAACGCACCCATTACCAGCGCCAGTCGAAGATCGAGACCATGGTGCAGAGCGTAATCGCCAATGGCCGCAAGTCGGGCGCGCCCAAGAGCTTCGACAAGGCATGGGTCCGCATCCTGCAGACCCATCTCGGCGCCTGGAAACATGCCGAATTCGGGCTGGGCACGTCGCTGATGCAGGCGCAGCGCTACGGCTACACCCAGATGATCAACAACGCCACGCTGACCAACTCCTCCTACAAGCTGCGCCTGGCCCAGGACATCACGCTGTATCTGGCCGAGATCGGCTTGGACATTCCCGGCTGGAACGATGAGCTCGGCAAGAAGGCCTGGCTGGAGGACAGCGTCTGGCAGGGCACGCGCGAAGCGATCGAGACCATCATGGGGACGGCCGACTATCTGGAACAGTATTTCGCCATCAACATCGTGTTCGAGCCGCTGGTGGGCGAACTCTTCCGCTCCGGCTTCCTGATGCAGGCCGCCGCTGCCAACCATGATTTCATCACGCCGCCGGTGATCTCGGCTGCCGAGGCCGATTACGAGCGCAATCTCGCGAACACCATCGACCTCATGTACCTGCTCGCCCATGACGAAAAATATGCGACCGATAACCAGAAACTCTTCGCCTCCTGGCTGAAGAAGCACCGCCCGCTCGCCGAAAAGGCGGCCAAGGGCCTGCAGCCGATCTGGTCGCAGCCGCATTCCAAACCCGTTTCGTTCGAGGACGCGCAGGCCCGCTCGCAGGAGCGCATCGGCCAGATCCTGGGCGAGCTCGGTCTCCAGGGCTGAACGGCAATCATAACCAACGGAGTAAGCACAATGTCACTTGCAGCCCGCGACGCCTCGCACAGCAATATCTTCAAGGCGATGAAGGACATCACCTTCGAGCAGACCATTTCGCACCAGTGCGGCGTGACCATGAACGACTCGGTCGAGGCTCGCGCCATCGCCGAGTTCATGGGCAAGAAGCCCGGTGTGACTATCACTTACCAGCCTGCCCTCATCCGGATCGACGGTGACGGCAAGCTGATCTTCAAGATGGACGAGATCAGCGAATATCTCGGCCGCGACATGACCGCCGAAATCTTCGAGGTCAACACCTCTACCCATTACGGGCGCATGGTGCGGGTCGACGACAATACGGTGATCCTGTTCGGCAATATGGACGAGGTCTTCGAATACATCTGACGCAGCGGCCGGGGAGGAGCGTCCCGGCGGCGCTGCCTCCCCGTGCCTTCCGGAATTCGGCGAAGGAGCGGGACGATGATCGGCGAACCCTTTCAGACCTGCCGCGATGATCATGCCGCCGCACCGCTGGCGGGCGCCCCGTCCCCGTCGGCAAGCGCGGATCCGGCCGGCGCAGCCACCCCGCCCGCGCGCGGCCTCGCGCTCCCGCACAGGCAGCCCTGTCCAGGCTGCTTCCTGAGCGGTCTGTGCTCATCGCCCCTGGGCCGTCTGCCTCCTCGCGCCCAACGCACCGTGGAGGCCGCGCCCTAGTCCCGGCCGGCGGGCTCCCACCCGCAGCCCCAGAACCAAATGATCAGAAGAGGTTGAAGGAGATAGTCATGTTCACCACACCGGAAGGCAAAGAGATCTTCGTCGTCGACGGGCACACCCATTTCTGGGATGGCAGCCCCGCGAACCAGCGCAACATCCATGGCAAGCAATTCGTCGAGTGCTTCTATGCCTATCACACCGCGCTGAGCCCTAAGGAGCAGCTCTGGCCCAAGGACAAGTTTGAGAAATACAGCGCCGACGACCTCTATCGCGACCTCTTCATCGATGGGCCTGACGATGTCGCCATCGTGCAGTCGACCTATCTGAAGGATTTCTACAAGAACGGCTTCAACACCATCGAGCGCAATGCCGAGGTGGCCAAGCGCTATCCCGAGCGCTTCATCGTGAATGGCTCTTTCGATCCGCGAGATGGCGAGAAGGCGCTCGAATATATCCACTTCATGAAGGAGACCTACGACATCAAGGGCGTGAAGATGTACACGGCCGAGTGGAACGGGGCGTCCAAGGGCTGGAAGCTGAACGATCCCGATGCCTACAAATGCTTCGAACTGTGCGAGAAGCTCGGCATCCGCAACATCCATGTCCACAAGGGGCCGACCATCATCCCCCTGAGCAAGGACGCCTTCAATGTCGAGGATGTCGACTATGCAGCAACCGACTTCCAGAATCTCAACTGGATCGTCGAGCATTGCGGCCTGCCGCGCCTCGATGATTTCTGCTGGATCGCCGTGCAGGAGACCAATGTCTTCGGCGGCCTTGCCGTCGCCCTGCCCTTCATCCATTCCCGCCCGCGCTACTTCGCCGAGGTCATCGCCGAGCTGTTGTTCTGGATCGGTCCGGACAAGATCCTGTTCGGCTCCGACTATGCAATCTGGACACCACGCTGGCTGATCGAGAAGTTCTGGGCCTTCGAGCTGCCCGAGGACATCAAGCAGGAACGCGGCGTCGACCTCACGCACGAGGTCAAGGAGAAGATCCTCGGTCTCAATGCCGCGCGCCTCTACGACATCGATATCGCGGCCAAGAAAAGGGCACTCGCCAGCACGCCCTTCAATATCGCGGCGGAGTAGGGAGAATGGTGCTCGTCCAGCCTGAAACCAGCCGTCAGGACGAGCTCTGGCGGCGGCTCGCAAAGGTCGACGATCCCGAACTCGACGAGCCCATCACCGACATGGGCTTTGTCGAACGGGCCGAGGTCGCCGATGATGGCCATGTCGTCGTCGACTTCCGCCTGCCGACCTATTGGTGCTCGCCGAACTTCGCCTTCCTGATGCTGGACGGTGTGCGCGAGGCCCTGGACGGCCTGTCCTGGCGCCCCGCCTATGAGGTCCGGCTGCAGGATCACATGTTTGCAGATGAGGTGAATGCCGGCGTCGCGGCCGGCAAGAGCTTCGGCCAGATCTTCGGCGACCTCTCCGGCGACTGCGACGTGCAGGCGCTGCGCGAGACCTTCCAGATGAAGGCCTACAAGCGGCGGCAGGAAGGGGCGATCCTCGACCTCCGGCGGGCCGGCATGGCGGATGAAGATATCGTCCGCCTGTCGCTCGCCAGCTATGAGGCCAAGACCTTCGCCGATCCGGAGGCCGGGTTCCGTCAGCGGCGCTATCGGCAGGCGCTACTGCAGCGGCGGCCGGCCATCGCCTTGAAGGACCGCGCGTTCCTCACCTGGGAGGGCGAACCGATCAAGGCTCTTGGCGCCTATCTCGGTGAGCTCCGGAGCGTCCGCATCAACATGGAGTTCAACGGCGCGCTGTGCCGTGGACTGAAGACCACTCGCTACAAGCAAGCGGATTTTGTCGACGGGGAACCGACCCTCGTCGACTTCATCATGAACCGCGTGCCCAGCGCGGCACCGTCAACGCCGGCCGGCTGAGAGGGACTAGAGCAAAGCGCGTTTAGGCGCAAACGCTGCTTTGCTCTAACTCTTTGTTTCGACGCGTCTTTGCGATTCTTGACGATTCTGTCAAATCGCAAAACGCTTTAGCAATTGACCGCCGGCAAAAGGCGGAAGGAGGACTGATGCCCAAATTGATCATCCACAATTCCCATGCACGCCGCGCGCTTGCCCGCGGTGTGGCCCAGCTCGCCGCGGCCGTCGAACCCACCCTCGGCCCCAGGGGCATGAACGCCATGATCGATCGGCCGATCGGCACGCCGATCGTGACACGCGATGGCGTCAGCATCGCCTCCGAGATTGAATTGCACGACCGCTTCGAAAACATGGGCGCGCAGGTGGTGCGCGAAGTCTCGATGCAGACCAACGAGGTGGCCGGGGACGGCACCACCACCGCCATCGTGCTTGCCAACGCCCTGGTGCAGAGAGGGATCGAAGCCAATGAGCGCGGCGCCAAGTCCGTGGATCTCGTCAAGGGCATCGATCTCGCGGTCGAGGCCGTGATCGCCTCCCTGCGCAAGTCCGCCAAGCCCGTGAAGGGCAATGGCTCCCTGGCGGCCGTGGCGAACATCGCCGCGACCGATCCCAAGCTTGGCAAGCTCGTGGCCGATGCCTTCGAGCGGGTCGGCGAGAACGGCGTGATCACCACCGATTTCAGCGTGACGACGCAGACCACGCTCGACGTCGTCGAGGGCATGTCCTTCGACCGGGGGTATCTCTCGCATCATATGGTCACCGACCAGGAGAAGATGGAAGCGGTATTGGAGAAGCCGCTGATCCTGATGACCGATCTCAAGATCAAGGATCCCGCTTCGCTCGATGCTGCGCGCGCCATTGCCGACAAGACCGGGCGGCCCTTGCTGATCGTGGCCGAGGAGGTCTCGCCGGAGGTTGTCGTCACCCTGCTCGGCAAGAGCGGCGCGGGCAAATATCTCATCGTGCATCCGCCGGAATATGGCCATTGGCGCAAGGCCTTGCTGGAGGATCTTGCGATCCTCACCGGCGGGCGCGTCGTTGCCCGCGATCTAGGCGGCAAGCTCGAAAACGTCACCCAGGAGGATCTCGGCAGCGCGGAGCGAGTGCGCACGAACGCCACCCATACCAGCGTGATCCATGGCGGCGGCGAGAAGGCGGCGATCGCCTCGCGACGCGTGCAGGTACAGCGCCAATATGACAATGCGCCGCCCAATATCGAGCAGGACAAGCTGCGCGAGCGTCTGGCGAAACTCTCGGGCGGCACGGCCATACTCTATGCCGGTGGCGTAACGCCGGTAGAGCAGAAGCGCACGATCCAGTTGATCGAGGATTCACTCGCCGCCGTGCGCGCCGCCATCGAGGAAGGCGTGGTGGCCGGCGGCGGCACGGCTCTCGCTCAGATTGGGCCTGTGCTGGACCCGGTGCTTGCCGCCGCCAATGGCGATGTCGCCGAAGGGATCCGGCTCGTGAAGTCGGTGCTGACAAGGCCGCTCTGGCGCATCGTCGCCAATGCCGGCGGCGACCCCGAGGCGGTGGTGGCGAAGGTGACCGCGGTGAATGGCGGCTTCGGCTACGATGCCGCACGCGGCGACTACCAGAACATGTATGAAGCGGGCATCGTCGACCCCGTGCGCGTCACTTGCACCGCGCTGCAGAACGCCGCCTCGGTCGCCAAACTGATCCTGACCACGGAAACGCTGGTGGGCGATCTCGCCGAGAATGAGGATCCGACCGTTGGGCCGGCGCTGGGCGGCGGGGCGGAGTTGTTGGGCCGGCCGTAGGGTAAGGGCCGCAACGCGAAAGCCTCCCCCACGAAGCTGGGGGAGGTGGCCGAACGAAGTGAGGTCGGAGGGGGTGTGGGCCGCTTATGACAGGATGACAGAATGAGGCTCGATTCCTCTTTGAGAAGAACCCGTACCTAGTCCCTTTAAGTCTTAGTCCGTCGGGCCACACCCCATCCGTCATTGCTTCGCAATGCCACCTTCCCCAGCTTCGTGGAGAAGGCTCCGGTCGCGCTTCGTCGCCTCAGTACTTCCCCTATACAAACCCGCGGCGGATGCCGTGCTGTTCGAGCTTGCGATAGAGCGTCGGCCGGGAAATGCCGAGCCGGCGTGCCACACGGCTGAGATTGCCACCCTCGGCCGCCAGGACATTGCGGATGGCCTCACCCTCGGCCTCCTCCAGGATGTGGGAGCCACCCTCGGGTTTCCGGCCGGGCGGCAGGAGCGCGGGCGGCGCCAACCCGTCGGCCTGCGTGATCTCCCCGGGGAGGTCGCGAAGGGTGACGTCGCCGCCATTGCTGAGAAGATGCAGCTTCTCGACGAGGTTCCTGAGTTCGCGAACATTGCCCGGCCACTGATAGGCCAGCAGGGCGTCTAGCACGTCATTGCTAAAGGTGAGCCTTTCGCCATTGATCCGGCTCGCGAGCCTGGCGTTGAAATGCTCGAGCAGCAGCAGGATGTCCTGCCCGCGCTCGCGCAAGGGCGGCACCTGAATGGAAACGGCGCTGATGCGGTAATAGAGGTCTCGCCGGAAGCGGCCAGCCTCCACCTCGCCCCGCAAATCGCGGTTGGTGGAAGCGATGAGGCGGACATCGACAGGCCGGCCGCGGCTTTCCCCGATGCGGTTGACGACTCTGTCTTCCAGCACGCGGAGCAGGAAAGGCTGGATGTCGAGCGGCATTTCGCCGATCTCGTCAAGACTGAGCACACCGCCATTGGCAAGCTCGAACACGCCCGGCTTGCCCTCGCGCGCTGCGCCGGTGAAGGCGCCGGCGACATGGCCGAACAATTCGCTGCCGAACAATTCGCGCGTGATCGCCCCGCAATTGACGGCGATGAAAGGAGCATGTTGGTTTGGCCGGCTGCCGGCATGCACGAGCTTGGCGAAGAGCTCTTTGCCCACGCCAGTCTCCCCCTCGATCAGGAGCGAGGTGAGGTCCGCGAATTGCGATACCCGGCAGGCGACGTCCACCGCCTTGCGGATCTCTTCGCTCTCACCGACGATCAGGGCGGTGGCCTCGCGCATTCGTTCCGAGGGGCCGCCATCGCGCATCGACACATGCGGGGCGGCCGGCGTCGGAGGGAATACCAGCGCCGCGCCACGCAGATCGCCGTCGAGCTCCAGCGGATTGACATGGCAGGAACGGAATTCCCGCGGCAGCGAACTCACCAGTTCGTCGAGGCCGCGCGGATCGCTGAGATCCGTCAGACGCCGCGGCGTGCCCTGCCGAGGCTGGCCGAGCAGTCCATGCTCGATGCGCTGAGGCAGGTTGGCCGTGTAGACGACGCGGCCATGGTGATCGACGATCATCAGGCCGTCCGAGCGCTGGTAGCGCGGGGCCGAAGTAATGAAGGTTTCAAGAAGCCGTGTGCGCTCCTCGCTCTGCTGGTCGGCGAGCGCCTTCTCGATCTCGCGCGCGGCGGCGGCCACCAGGGCGGTGTTGTGCGGCCGGAAGATATCCGGGTGGCCGGAGAGATCGACCACTCCGATGATCTTGCCATCAAAGGGATCGCGGATCGGCGCGCCGGCGCAGGTCCAGGTCTTGATGCCGGCGCAGAAATGCTCGGCCGCATGCACGAAAACCGGCTCGCCCGTCCACAGCGCCGTGCCGATGCCGTTGGTGCCGACAACGCCTTCGGTCCACGTGCCGCCCACCGCGAGGTGGATATCCATGCCGTCGTGCAGCGTGCGCTTGTCGCCGACCGCATCGATCAGGGTGCCGTCCTCGTTGGCGAGGACAAGCATGGCACCGGTGCCCTGCAGCAATTGGCCGAGCGCGAAGAAGGAGCGCCGCGCCGCCAGGACGAGTTCCTTGCTGGACCGGCTGAGCCTCTCGATCTCCTCCTGATCGCTGGTGAGCGGCGCCTCGTTCTGCAGCGCATTGATGCCGCCGCTGGTACAGCGCAGCCAGGAATCCTGGATCAGCGTACGCACCGGGGCGCGGCCGCGGGAGAGGCCCGCCTCCCCGGAGAGCAGATTCTCCCAGGCAGCCATCGTGCGGCGTTCGTCATAGTCGAGTTCCGCAAGCGCCAGGGGGCGCGCCTGATCGGCGGGGTGCGGGATCAAGGGCTGCTTTCCATCTGAACCGACATTAATCGCCATGAGTGCTTCACATCGCTCGTTCGAATGTCATCCTTGCCAATGTGATTTCCATTGCCTGCACTGACCAGACCCGCGCCTCATGCGAGACCGAGACGCTTGCCGACTTCCGCCGCCAGCTCCTGCTCGCCCTCCTCGCCTTCCAGCACGCAACCATCGAGTTCCGCGAGCATCCCGGCAATCTCGGCATCGACCGGAGCAAAGAAGCCGTTCTCAACAGTGGCGAGCGCGAAGACTTCGCGTCCCTGGCGGACGCGGATCTCACCGAGATGATGCATCTGCCGGCTTGAGTTCTCGTCCACCAGAATGACGCGGCCATTGAGGCTGATCCGCACCACGGGATGCGGTTCCTCCGCCGGCCTGCCGGACCCGAGATCATGGATGATGAGCCCCTGCGGCTTGGGCGCCTGCTTCGGAGCCTTGGAGGCCGAATAGCCGCCACCCGTGAGATGATCGGCAAGGCGGGTGATCGTCGCGCGGTTATCGCCGATGATACGGCGCAACGCATCGTCCTCGCGGCGCGGGCCATCGCGCCTTGATATGATTTCGACCATCGAACCCTCCCAGATCCCAGAGCAAAGCGCGCTTAAGCGCAAACACTGCTTTACTCTAGCTCTTTGTTCCGACGCGTCTTTGCGACTCTCGCCGAGCCCGTCAAATCGCAAGACGCTTTAGTGGCCCGAGGTGCGGCAGACGTCCTTGTCGCGGACCGACTCTGCCTGCTGCCGCCTCCCCATCAGGATGTTGTAGCGCGACTTGGCCGGTGTTGGGTAGTAGCTGAGTGCTACATCGTGACGGAAAGATCCGGACTGACAAATACAGGCTTCGGGCAAAAATACAGCCGCCACAAAGCCTTGCGGCGCAACACCGGCCTTTGGCGCAGAGGCTGGCGAAGGTGCCCCATACGGGTCGAGAGAAAGTGATCGGCGGTGGCTCTCACGCCGCCGCCTTCGCCTCCATGGCGCGCCGCACATGGCCAGCCGCGTCGACCAGCACATCGAGCCCCGCGCCCGGCTTCACCGCCTCGGTCGCCAGATGCCGGCGATAGAGCCGCGCACCCGGGCGGCCCGGAAAAAGGCCGATCATATGGCGGGTGATCGAACTCAGCCTGACGCCCTCGGCCAGCCGCGCCTCGATATAGGGAGCCATCGCCTCGATCGCCTCGAAGCTGTCGGCGACCGGCGCCGCATCGTCGAACAGCATGGGATCGACCGTGAGCAGGATCTCGGGGTTCTGGTAAGCCTCACGGCCGATCATCACGCCGTCGAGGTGCGCGCAATGCTCGCGCCAGGCGTCGGCATCCTTGATGCCGCCATTGATGGCGATGGGCAGATCCGGATAGGCCTGTTTCAGGCGATAGACGCGGCCATAGTCGAGCGGCGGTACATCGCGGTTCTCCTTGGGGCTGAGGCCCTTCAGCCAGGCCTTGCGGGCATGCACGATGAGCGCATCGACGCCGGCCGCACGTACGGTCGCGGTGATACGGTCGAGCGCCGCCTCGGGATCCTGCTCGTCGATGCCGATGCGGCACTTCACAGTGACGGGCACGCTCACAGTCGCCTTCATCGCAGCAACGCATTCGCCAACCAGCTCAGGCTCCGCCATCAGGCAGGCGCCGAAGCGCCCCTCCTGCACGCGATCGGACGGGCAGCCGACATTGAGATTGATCTCGTCATAGCCAAGATCGGCGCAGATGCGGGCCGCCACGGCGAGATCTCTCGGGTTGGAGCCACCAAGCTGCACCGCCACCGGATGCTCCTCGCTTGCAAAGCCGAGCAGACGCTGCCGGTCGCCATGGATCACGGCTCCGGTGGTCACCATCTCGGTATAGAGCAGCGCGCGCTTCGACAGGATGCGGTGGAAGAAGCGGCAATGCCGGTCCGTCCAGTCCATCATGGGCGCTACAGCAAATCTATATCCTTGATACTTCTTCATTTTTTTCCGTAACATCAAATTCTTGGATCAATTTGAGGTACCCGATTCTAGGCCTCGATTTGACCCTGTTCGACCCGATTTCAGTTCCGAATGCACACGGATTGCACACGAAAAATGGCTACGTCCACGAAGGTTCCTTCCGGCTCCTGGCGCGTCCAAATTCGGCGCAGGGGTCGTTATGTCAGCGAGACCTTCCAGCGCTGCGACGATGCCCGGCGGTGGGCTCTGGGTGCCGACGTCCAGGCTCATCCCGGCGAGACTCCGACCAGTTCTCGCATCACCAAGATCAAGACCTTCGGCGAACTTGTCGATTTCCACATCCAGGACATGACCGCTGTCGGCAAGACACCGCTTCGATCTAAGGCTGCAGCGCTTGATCTTCTGAAGCGAGAACTCGGAAAATGCAAGATTTCTGCCCTTGATCGCGAGCGATCGATCAAATTCGGCCGCGATCGCGCCGATCAGGGCGCGGGTCCTGTCACCTTGGGCATCGACATCGGCTTGATCAAGCTCGTGCTGTCGCATGCAGCGGCCATTCACGGCGCGGTCAAGCGTGGGATGGGGCTAGGCTATCTGCCTGATGCCCTCGTCGGAGGGGCACTTGGTCGCGAGTTGGTTGAGATCGATCTCGACGGCTGGCGTCCTTCCCCCCGTGATCTCTTGGCGGTCTATGCAGCTTCGCGCCAACTCTCGTCCAAGATTCGCGCTGCCATCGAGTTCGCGCTCAAGGGGCGAACCGTCCATGGATCGCGCTCAAATGGTTGGGGGTTGGGCGCTACTTGATTGTGACCGGCTGAAGCTGCCTTCCCGTCGCGCGACATGCACCGCGACCTTCGAATAGACCCAGCCTTCGCCACCGTCGCCCCGTTTGCCTTGCCGAATATCCGCGGCAATCTCGGTCGCGGCCGTGGTGAAGGGAACCGCGACGCCGTGATGCGCCGCGTTGATCATGAGCTGAACCGTAGCCGGTGCTTCTGAGCTCGTGACAATCCAGCCGTTCTTGATCAGTTCGGCTACGAGCAAACGGTTGTCGATGCCTTCGACGACGAAGTTGGAATGATGGCAATCGGGGCGCCCTATGATTTTAGCGGCTCAAGCCGCGCAAAGCCCGTTTGACAGCAGCTTGTGCATGTAAGGTCGTGGTATCGAACAGGGGCACGGCGCTGTCCTCGGGACGCACCAGCAACATGATCTCGGTGCAGCCCAGAATGATGGCCTGGGCGCCACGCTCGATCATACGCGCGATGATTTCACGGTAGGCAGCACGTGACGTGGCGCGAACCTCTCCAACGACGAGCTCGCTATAGATCACCTCGTGGACGATGCTGCGGTCGGCGTCGTCAGGCACCAGGACCTCCAACCCGAAGCGATCGGTCAGCCGACCCTTGTAGAAATCTTGCTCCATTGTGAAGGCCGTGCCGAGCAACCCGACACGCTGAAAGCCGGCCGCTTTGATAGCGTCAGCTGTAGGGTCTGCAATATGAAGCAGCGGGATCGAAATGCTCGCTGCGATATCGTCGGCCATGCGGTGCATCGTGTTCGTGCAGACCAGCACAAAGTCCGCGCCACCGCGCTCCAAACGCTGCGCCGCGTCGATCATTTGGCCGGTGAGGGCCTGCCACTCACCTTCGTGCTGCAATCGTTCGATCTCCCCGAAATCGACGGAGAACATGAGACTGCGCGCAGAGCGGACGCCCCCGAGGCGATCGCGCACGCCTTCATTGATAATGCGATAGTATTGTGCCGAACTCTCCCAGCTCATGCCGCCGATCAGTCCGATTATCTCCATTTTCGCTGGGCTCCTTGTATCAAAGCCAGATTGGCAAGATCGATGCAGCGAGCGACATTCCCAGAGTGGCATTGAGGACGCGCCACTGGAGTTCCGTTCGCAATACGCCCGCCAGGATTAAACCCGCTAGGCACCAAAGCGACAACGAGTCGTTTCCCCTTGCGTCCACTCGAACGCCGGGCTGGTGTTCAGAGGCCGATTGAGATGAGAATTTCTTGAGCTTGGTCCAAGAAGTCCAGTTTATGCGAGAATTCGGTCGCATGTCTGTTCTCGGATATTCTGCATACTTGAGAATCCAGCCCGGCCGGCGAAGGAGCGGCATTCCATGCTCAGGTAACGTTTTGGCACTCCTACCAGTTGTTGGACGTCAATTTATTCGCATCGCAGGTAAAATATTTTACCTGCAAATAGGGAATAAAGCCTCCTCGGCTACGGTCTTTGCTTCTGTCACCCCAGCATCAGGCCCCCGCACAGGAGCTTCAAATGACTAGGTTTCGCACCATCAGCCTTGCCTTCGCTGGCCTTTTGATCGGCACTGCCGCCTGGGCGGTAGATACCCCAAGCCCCAGTATCCCGTGGGCCCTCTCCCTGCTGGTGCGATGCCCAATCACTCCTTCCGGAAAGACACGATAATGGAAAGTCTCAACCGTTACGGTATCGTTGCGGGCCGTATCCTGATCGCCGTGCTGTTCTTGCATGAATCCTGGTTCAAGATCACACATCTGGACCTGACCATCGCCTACATGGCGCAATATGGCCTGCCAGCGATCCTACTGCCGGGCGCCCTGTTCGTAGAGCTGTTCGGCGGGCTTTCGCTGATATCCGGCGTCGGACTGCGCTACGCGGAGTTCATTCTCGCGCTCTTCTGCGCAAGCACGGCGTTGATCTTCCACATGAACTGGACTGATCCGAATCAGCTTCTGCACTTTGAGAAGGATTTTGCCCTGGCTGGTGCGCTTCTTATCATTGCAGCGCGTGAATGGGCCGGCGCTACGAGCCCCACTCCATTCTATGAAACCTGAGGATGCTGCGCGCTTTGATCTATTTGCACGACAGTGCCCCGAATTAGGCTCAATCGTGTTTCCTTGGGATGCACTAAACGTTGGTCCACATGTACTCGTCGGACGTATGCTCGGACTCGAGTGCTCTTACGGATACGGAATTCTCAATTGAGGCGCTCGAACATGCACTACACATCCATGGTGTTGCCGCCGACCGTTGCGCCTCCATCGCGCCCTCTCTCTATCCTACAATCCCTCCGGGCCGCCCGGCGCAACGTGCTCGAGATTATCCCGGAGCTGGCTTACCGACAGCCGATGGTGTCGGGGCGCATGGGTGCGCGCTGGCATATGGTGCAGGATCCGGGCGCCCTTCGCCGCGTCCTTCTGGACAACGTCGAAAACTATCCAAAATCAGAGGTGATGCTGCGCATGTTGCGCCCGGCCGTCGGCGACAGCCTGTTCACCTCGGAAGGTGACTCGTGGCGCTGGCAACGTAGAGCGGTCGCGCCGGTGTTCGCACAACGCAACGTAACGGCACTGGCGCCAGTGATGACGGCAACAGCCGAGCGAGCGGCTGAGCGGCTGATGCTTGACAGCGAATATCCTGAATTGGTCGGAGAGATGCTGTCTGCCACTTTTGACGTGATCTGCGAGGTGGCTTTGTCTGGCCGCGAGCACTTCGACGCCGACGCCTATAGCCATGCCATCCTCAGATATTTCCAGACCGCAGGGAAAGCGTCCCTGCTAGACTTTCTTCGGGTGCCGGACTGGATCCCTCGGCCTGGGGTGCTGCTCGGTCTCGGCGCGGTTCGGACCATGCACAGCATGGTAGCCCGGGCCATAGAAGCCCGGCGACGGGAGGCAAACGGCGGCGCCGACGACCTGCTCGACCATATGCTGAAGGCTCAAGACCCCGAGACAGGCAGACGCATGTCACCGACGGATCTTCTGCACAACATGCAGTTTTTCATCGTGGCCGGCCACGAAACGACAGCGCTGGCACTGTCTTGGTCGCTGCTTCTCCTGGCACTGCATCCGGAGGCGCAGCAGCGGGCGCAGGCAGAAGCTCGGGCAGCCCTAGGGGATTCGCCGGCAGGCGCCAGTCACATCGAAGCGACGCCCTACGTGAAACAGGTGATCGAAGAGGCCATGCGTCTTTATCCGCCGGTCGGCATGCTGGCGCGAAATGTCCGAATAACTGACACCCTCGTTGGCCGGCAGGTCCAACCGAACGACGTGCTTTTCCTCCCGATCTACGCGCTCCATCGCCATCAGATGTGGTGGGAGCGCCCGAATGAATTTGACCCGGACAGGTTTTCATCGGAAGCCGTCCGCGCTCGCGACCGCTATCTTTATCTTCCGTTCGGCGCGGGTCCGCGCATTTGCGTCGGCGCGAACTTTGCGATGATGCAGGCACACATCATCCTGGCTACGCTTCTCGCGCGCTTCCGTTTCGAGTTGGGGCCACATTCCTTGCCGACGCCGACCATGGCCATGACTGTCCGCCCCGACACTGGCGTGCGGCTGGCAGTGAAGCGGATCTGACGCGAAAGTGCCTGTCGTACTGGAGAGGGCATTGTCACGAAAACGTCCAAGCTGAGGTATCGTTGCGGAAGACGTCAATTTGCTACGCCCGCCATCGTTTCCCTCCCGCGGTCAATCAGCGCGCCGTCTGGCTATACCTTCGCTTAACGAGCTATCGACGGCATCGTCGGACATGATCTCATTTCCATTGGCGCCCGAACGGCGAAGCAGCTCGGATTTCGGTATTTTTCTTATTTTGCCTTTGAGAGAGCCGATCCACTACTGCTCTCGATCTATCCGCGCCCGTGGACGTCTGCCTGTCAAAGTCGAGCCGATAGATCTTGCGATCTTGCCATGTCGTTCACGAAGTGCTGCTGCCACCAAAAATAGGTTTCAACCAGCCGCTCCCGTACGGAGACCGAGGGGTGATAGCCGACCTCGCTGTGCAGCCTGCCTACATCGGCGACAATGCGTGGTGGCTCATTGGCGCGATCCGGAAGGACCCCTACATTCAATTGGCCAGCTCCGCCGGCAGCGCGCTGGAGCGCCCTGGCGAGATCCACGATCCTGAGTGCCTCGCCACTCCCGATATTGACCGCCCCGACCACCGATGAAACGGCGAGAGCTGCGAGAGCGGCTCCGGCATCGCGCACATCCATGAAATCCCGGATTGCCCTGCCGGATGAAAGCGGTGCCGGCTCATTGCGGGCCAGCTTGATTGCCACGGATGAGGCCAGCCGGTCCGGATGTTCGTTGGGGCCAAATAGATAGAAAAGCCGCCCCCAGGCGCATTCGAGCTGATTGCCAGCCGAATATTCCTCGATCATTCGCCGGGTCGCGTCCTTGGTGACCGCATACAGGCTGGTTGGCTGGATCGGCGTAGTCGCTTCCTTGCAATCGCTTTCCGTCGGCCAGGCATATTCAAAGCAGGTCCCAACGCCGACAAATCGCCGGACGCCGTGGCGCTTGGCTGCCTGAAGGAGGCGCAGGGTCGCTGTCACCCAGTCGAGGTTGGCGGGAGTGTTCCAGAACTTGCCATGGTCGACGCACCAAGCAGCATGCAGGACGATGTCGGGCTTGGTTTGGGCAAGCATTTCCTCCACGGCTGCCGGCCGAAGGAGATCCGCGGTCAGAAATTTGCTCCCGCCGGCACGCTGAGTCTTTCGCGTGCAGACAACAACCTCGACGCCGCGCTCTTCCAGGCTTTTCACAATCCAGCTGCCGACAAAGCCCGTACCACCCGTTACCAAAATCCGCACCGACATTCCTCTGATTAAAACGCCGCGGATGTCGCATGACATCGGGCGGGCGAGATCCAGATATTGCTTTGGCCGATCCCAGGGGCATGCCGGAGCGCGCCGCCCCTATCCGAGGTCGCCGCACATGTTCGAATATTCAAGGGCTCAGCAGCTCAGTTTGTGGGAAAATATCCCACGTATTAACTATGTGATGCAATGGCAGCCGTCAACATTATGTGGGGAACACGTGTGATTTTTTTCCATTAAATGAAAGGACCCGCTTGGCCTTGTCTGTGACGGCGCTGCTGGTTCGGTAAGGTTCAGCCTTGCCGGGAGCAGCACTTTTCATCGCACTGGGGCGACCTGCCAATTTGCCGTTCTCGCTACTTGCTCCGCCATTCCTACTTTTGCGTGAGGCCAAGCACATAGCGACTTGATGGAATCGCTATGAAATGCACGCGCCCGCACGACGCCGCGCATTCGAGCCGAACTCCAAGCGTCGCAAGACAGCAGCCGGACCCTTGTCGTCCGCGGTGGTCTGAACCCCAAGACCATCAGCAAGTGGCGCAATCGCACCACGACCAGCGATGAGCCTATGGGACTGAAAGCGCCGAGGAGCACGATCCTGAGCCCTGCAGAGGAAGCCATTGTCGTCGAGTTCCGACGCCGCACCTTGCGACCTGTTCTTGCCAAGCGCAGAGATCTGGGCCGTTTACCCAATATGGCGAATGGAAAGTGCGAAGGCAGGTGCCTTTGTTGCTTTTGTCGAGGAATTGCTTGCCGGGATGCGCCGAATCTCGCTGAGTTTGTTGAATAGTATGGCTAATGTAATAATTAGAAATTCATAAATTAATACTTTGCTCTCCTACTAGTCGTCAGCGTAGAATTTAGAGCTTGACCCGATAACGAGCATTGGAAACTCGTCGGAGCGGCGGAAGCCGCTCTCTGCGCAGACCTCGTTCGCTGAGATTCAGTCTCGAAATGATCGGATATAGGCCTCCAGCTGGTCGGGGTCGAACAGGCGGCCATCGAAGAAGCCATCGGGGCCCAGGGTCATGGTGCCATTCCTTGAAGCGACGGGCGTTGCCCGCACCAAGGCGCCTTCGACCTTTGCGCTGGCCCGGGGAAGGTCGATGCCGCTGTCGGCAAGAGCGGCGCGATAGAGATCCGGGCGATAGACACCTCGCACACGCGCCGCGAATTCGGGCGAAAAGTGCGTTTGTCCCCAGCGTACCATCTGCGAATAAAACCACAAAGCGTGGCTCTGCCAGGGGAAATTCGCGGCATGGTCATGGAACACGAGGAAATCGGGGACCGCACGGGCGTCATCGCCCTGCCGCCGCACCATGGCGCCGCCTAAGGCTCGGGCGATGATGCCGGCAGGGATCCCGAGATTGGCGGGCAGTGACAAAAGGCCGGCGAGCTCGGCCTGGTTCGCCGGATCTCCCGCCCATTGCGCGGCCTTATAGAGGGCCCGCAGCAGGGCCTTGAGCACAGTCGGCGATCGATCAGCGAAATCGGAACGGAAACCAAGGACCTTCTCGGGTCCCTGCCTCCACAGCGCCGATTTGCTGACGCAGATCACCCCTGCCCCGGCGTCCACCGCCATGGAGTTCCAGGGTTCACCGACGCAGAAGCCATCGATCTGCCGCTCCAGCATGGCGTCCACCATGAAAGGGGGAGGCAGCACGATGAGGCGAACGTCGCGATCCGGATCGATGCCGGCGGAGGCCAGCCAATAGCGAAGCTCGTAGTTATGGCCCGAGAAGGGATGGACCACGGCCAGCGTCAGCGCGGGCCGGCCTTCCTGGCGCAGCTGGATGACCAGCCGCGCAAGCGCCGCGCCTATCGTAGCCGGGTTCGAATCCAACGAGGCACCGTGGTGCTGCATGCCGGCGAAGACAGCGGGCGAAAGCGTGATGGCGTTGCCACCCAGGCTCAATGAGAACGGCACGATCATAGGCACTTCGACGTGGCCGATGCCCAGTGCCGAGGCGATCGGCATCGGCCCGAGCATATGCGCGGCGTCGAAATGGCCGAGCATGACGCGATCGCGGATATTGGCCCAGGAGGTCTCGCGCATCAGGGTCAGGTTGAGGCCCTCTTCGATCGCAAATCCCTTATCCCGCGCCACCAGCAGCGGGGCGGCATCCACCAGTGGAATGAAGCCCAGTGTGAGCTCGCTTCTTTCGCTGCCCCGATCCTCGCCCCGTGCCTCAACGCCCATCAGCAGCCATCCTCAACCCAGCAGTTTGGCGGCGGTGACGAGGCTACGGGCCACGTCAGCGACCCGCCGGCTTTCGTTCATCGCGGTCCTGCGCAAGAGGGCATAGGCCTCTTCCTCGGAAATCCCCTTGCTCCTCATCAGGATGCCCTTGGCCTTGTCGATACACTTGCGATCCTCCAGCGCCTGCTTGGTACGGTCGAGTTCTTCTCGCAGGCGATGGAAGGCATTGAAGCGGCTGATCGCCATGTCGAGGATCGGCTTCACTCGCTCCTTGCGCAGGCCGTTCACAACATAGGCCGAAACCCCGGCATCGATCGCAGCCTCGGTCGCGGCCTTGTCGGACTGGTCCACGAACATCACCACCGGGCGATGCACACTGCGCGACACCTGGAACATCTGCTCGAGCACGTCGCGATTGGGGTTTTCGAGGTCGATGAAGATGACATCGGGGTCGGCCTCGACGATCTGGCGCAACAAGTGCCGCATCTGGCTGACGACCGTAACCCTTTGGTGCCCAGCCTCGCGCAGGCCCCCTTCGATCACGGAGGCGCGTACCGCATTGTCGTCGATCAGCAGCACGTGGAGGGGTGGTTCGCTCATGTCAGCAATGTCCGCCAGGCGCGATCGTGAAGCAAGGCGCGCGGCGAGAGTCCTTTGCGCGGAGCTAACTCCCGCACTCAGGCTGCTCCCTCTCTCGCCTCTTCCAGCAGCTTGCGGATCTCCGGCCGGCAGGAACCGCAATTGGTGCCGGCCTTCAGCTTTGTGCCGATTGCCTCCACGCTGTCGATTCCTTCTCTCACAGCTTCCTCAATTGCGGCCTGGCGCACGCCGAAGCAGGCGCAGATCTGCCGGCCGCCGCTCGTTCCGACCGAAGCAGGCCGGCCAGCCAGGATGAAACGGCGCGTGACCGCATCGATCGCATCCCGCGCCAGCAGCTCCGTCGCCCAGGCCAGGCCCGTCTCGTCCGGCTCGGGGCCGGTGGAGAGCAGGATCTCCAGCCGGTTTCGCACCAGCGAGGCCGAGCGGAAGAGGCTGGAGGCCAGGTCTCGTTGGTTGAGGGGGCTCGTCCATAGATTGAGCCAGTTCGACAACAGGTCGTGCAGGGCATCCGGTGCACGCGGACTGGCGAAATTGACGACCTCGCCGCCCTCGACGACCGTGCGAGCATGGCTAAGCCAGGCGGGCATTGGCAAGCGTCGGCGCGAGACGATGAAGCCTTGCGCCCTTATCGCCCAAGGCCGGATCGACACCGGGACCGCCTTGGAGTCGGGCTGGCCCGACACCGGATCCGTGAGGGCATGCACCAGCGATCCGACCCGCGCGCGCGAGGCCGTGGCATCCGTCCAGTGGATCGGCGCGAACAGGTTGCCCCGCTGCTGGGTGTTCGTGACGACGACACGCAACTCCACCTGTCCATGGATGCTGCTCACGGCGGCAAATCCCCCATCGACGAGGCCATGCTCCGCCGCGTCGGCAGGGTGAACCTCGACGAAGGGCGCATTCCGGTGCTGAGCCAGGCGCGGGCTGAGGCCCGTGCGTGTCATCGTGTGCCACTGGTCTCGTACCCGGCCGGTGTTGAGCAGCAGCGGATAATCGGCGCTACGCACAGCCTTGAGTTCGGGCATGGCGAGAGCCACGAAACGCGCCTTGCCATCGGTATGACGGAAGCCGCCTCCGGCAAACAGCCGGGGAGTGCCGGCCACAGCTCCCCTCGGCAAAGGCCACTGCACCGGTTCGAGGGCGTCATAGGCTTCGTCCGAAAGATCGGCGAGGGCGCCGATGTCGAACAGGCGTGTGCCGGCATTCTCGAAGGCGGACAATGCTGCATGCTCGCGGAAGATCTCTGCCGCCGAGGCATAGTCGAAGGCGGAGGCGTGGCCGAGGCGCTTGGCGACCTCGCAGATCTGCCACCAGTCCGGTCTCGCCTCCCCGGGCGCTGGTAGGAACGGGCGCTGACGCGAGATGCGGCGCTCGGAATTGGTGACCGTACCGTTCTTCTCGCCCCAGGCTGTCGCCGGCAGGACGACGGTGGCCGCCTCGACCAGGCTGTCGGCATGGGCATGAACGTCGGAAACGGCGAGGAAGTCGAGCTTGCGTAGCGCCGCTCGCATGGCATCGGCTCGCGGCAGGCTCGCCGCCGGATTGGTGCAGAGCACCCAGAGCGCCTTGATTTCGCCGCGCTCGATGGCTTCGAACATCGCCACCGCCTTGAGGCCTTCGCCTCGTGCCATGCGGGGAGCCCGCCAGAAGCGGCCGACGCGGTCGACCTCCTCCGGGGAAAACCCCATATGAGCGGCGAGCTGGTTGGCGAGCCCGCCGACCTCGCGCCCTCCCATGGCGTTGGGCTGGCCCGTGAGCGACAGCGGGCCGCAGCCCGGCTTGCCGACCCTGCCGGTGGCCAGATGAACATTCAGGATGGCGTTGACCTTGTCGGTACCCTGCGCCGACTGGTTGACGCCCTGGCTGAAGCAGGTCACCGTGCGTTGTGTTGCGAGCCACCATTCGATGAATGCGGCCAGATCCGTCTCGATGATGCCGCAGCGCCTGGCCGTCTCGGCGCGGTCGGGAGCGATGGAGCGCGCATTTGCGAGCGACAACCCAAATCCCGCCGTGTGTTGCTCGACATATGCCTCGTCGACCAAGCCTCGCTCGGCCGTTTCAACGAGCAGGCGGGCGAAGAGCAGACTGTCCATCCCGGGGGCGATGGGCAGATGCAGGTCGGCGCTGTCTGCGGTCACCGTCCGGCGAGGATCGATGGTGACGATACGCGTGCCGCGCTTCGCTCTTGCCTGCTCCATGCGCTGCCAGAGTACCGGGTGGCACCAGGCCGCATTGGATCCGACAAGGATGATGAGGTCGGCCTCATCCAGGTCCTCATAGCAGTTCGGCACGATATCCTCGCCGAAGGCCCGATAATGGCCGGCGACTGTCGAGGCCATGCACAGGCGCGAATTGGTATCGACATTGGCCGAGCCGATGAAGCCCTTCATCAGCTTGTTGGCGACGTAGTAGTCCTCGGTCAGCAACTGGCCGGAGAGATAGAAGGCCACGGCATCGGGCCCGTACATGTCGAGGGTGTCGCGTATCCCCTTGGCGACGGCGTCGAGCGCCCGGTTCCAAGTGGTCCGCACGCCGTGGATCAGTGGATGCAGCAGGCGATGGTGCGTGCCGAGGGTCTCACCGAGTGCCGCGCCCTTCACGCAAAGCCGGCCGAGGTTGGCGGGATGGACCGGGTCGCCGGCAATCGCGGCACCACCGACCCCATCGGGAGCGGCGACCACGCCGCAACCGACACCGCAGTAAGCGCAGGTCGTGGGTATGCTGGTGGAGACCGGCGTCATAACAAGCGCATCGGGCGCGAGCACCTTCATGTTCATTCCCGCCTCCTCAATACACGTCCGCCTGGTACCGCCCGGCCTTCTTGAGGCCGTTGACGAAGCTTGCCGCCTCCTCCGTCGAACGGGCCCCCCATTGCGCCACGATGTCGACGAGCGCTCGCTCGACATCGCGGGCCATGCGCTTGGCATCGCCGCAGACATAGAAATAGGCGCCCTCAGCCAGCCACTGCCACAGATCTGGGCCGACCTCGCGCATCCGGTCCTGCACGTAGAACTTGCCTTCGGCATCGCGCGACCAGGCGAGAGACAGGCGCGTGAGCAGACCACTATCCCGCTGGGCTGCGAGCTCGCTTTCGTAGAAGAAGTCATGATCGCGGTGCTGATGGCCAAAGAACAACCAGTTCCGCCCCTTGGCGCCGAGCGCGGCTCGCTCCTGCAGGAAAGCCCGGAAGGGAGCGACCCCGGTGCCCGGGCCGACCATGATCACAGGCGTGTCCAAATTCTGCGGCAGACGGAAGCCGTGCGCCCTCTGTACATAGACGTTGAGGGTTTCCCCTGCGCCGATGCGCTCACCCAGGAAGGTCGAGGCGACGCCGATACGCTCGCGCGAGCCGATGCGATAGCGCACCCCATCCACGGTCAGCGAGATGCGGCCGGGGTTGGCCTTGTGGGAGGAGGAGATCGAATAGAGGCGCGGCTGCAGGGGTTCGAGCGCCTCAACGAATGCCTCCGCTCCAGGCCGCACGCTCGGGAATTTGTAGAGGGTCGCCAGCACGTCGAGCGTGGCGGCATCGCCGTCCGGATCCTCGCCGTTGGCCAGAGCCCGCGCCTTGCGTCGCTGTTCGCCGATGGTGAGATAGGAGAAAAGCTGGAACAGGCTGTCGGGCGGCGTGCCGAGCGAGACGTCCTCGATCAAGATATCACGCAGGGTCTTCCCGCCGATGGCGGTCTCGGGCCGGGCTCCCAGGACGGCGATGATCTGGTCGGCCAGTCCCGGCATGTTCTTGGGGAACACCCCGAAGCTGTCGCCCGCGACATAGTCAAGGCCACTCTCGGTGAGATCGAACTCGACGTGCCAGCTGGTCTTGGCGGATCCGGCGCCGTTCAGCCGCCACCGCGACAGGAAGCGCGCTGGAACCGGATTGTCACGCGAACGGCCGGCCTCGACCGGGGACGCTGGCGGCGCCGTGCCGACAATTTCAGCAACCGGCGCAGGCCCGGCTGCCCCCTTGCTGAGCTCGGCGGCGAGTTGCTTGAGCATGCGGGCGGTTTCCTTGCCGCCCGGCGCGCACAGTGTCAGGCGCTCCTCCTTCTTCAGGAAGAGCGCGTTGGCATAGTCGGCGCAGTTGTAGCCGCACTGGCCGCAATCCTGCTGGGCCATGGCCGCCATCAGGCGCGGGGCGAGCGGTCGATCGCCGGCCATTGCCATGCGGTCGTCCAACGGCATGCTCGGATCGTGCCAGGGCGCCTCGTCATTGTCAGCCAGGACAGGTGCTGGTTCTCCAGCCGGCGCGAGCGCGGCCGGCGCTGGTTCCAGCGGCGCCATGCCACCCTCGGCAGCCAGGACGGCGCCAAAAAACCCGTCGAGCCAGGCGCGCTGCTCCGGCGTGAAGGGAGCATTCTCGGGAATAAGCGAACGCTGGGGCGGTATGGCGAGCATATTCATGCGCTTGCAAGCTCCATGTTCTCGGCAAGAGTCCTGAGTTCCTGAGGTTCATGGCGGCTGGTGAAGGCCTGGAAGCTCTCATCCGGGCCATGGCGATGCGCCATGTAGCCCCGCAGCAGGCGCTCGACCCTGACATGGCAATCCGTCGCCCTCACCTCGCTCCAAAGCTCACGTCCGATTCGGGCCTGGTCGCCGAAGCCGCCGCCCACGACGATGGTGTAGCCTTCGACCTGATCGCCCTCCTCGTTGATGGTGACCTTGGTGCCGATCAGCCCGATGTCGCCGATGTAGTGTTGGGCGCAGGAATGGTGACAGCCTGTGAGATGAACATTGACGGGCACATCGAGTGTCATGCGAGCGTCGACATGCTCGGCAATCTCCAGCGCGTGCTCCTTAGTATGGGCGGCGGCAAACTTGCATCCGGTTGCACCGGTGCAGGCGACCAGGCCCGCGCGCAGGGAACTCGCCTTCCAATCCAGGCCGAGCGCCTCGATTGCTGCTTTAGCAGTCTCGACCTGCGCGTCGGGCACGCCCGAGACCAGTAGGTTCTGCCAGACGGTGAGGCGTATATCGCCATCACCGAAGTCCCGGGCGATGGCGGCAAGTCCGCGCATCTGCGCGCAGTCCATCCTGCCGACCGGAAGGGTCACGCCGATCCAGTTGAGGCCTTGCTGGCGCTGGGCGTGCACCCCGATATGGGCAACGCGGTCGAAGGGCGCGCGCGGCGCGGCGTCCGTCTCCGGCAATCGGGTCAACTTGCGGCCAAACTTGTCTTCGACGGCGGCGAGATAGGCCTCGAAGCCGATGGCGTCGAGCACATACTTCATGCGTGCCTTGGTGCGGTTGGTGCGGTCGCCCTTGTCTATGAAAACGCGCACGATGGCGTCCGCGATGGCGCAGCATTCGTCCGCCTTGCAGAACACACCGGTTGGCCGGGCGAGGTCACGATGGCCCGTGATACCGCCGAGCACGAGGCGAAACCAGAGCTCGCCGCCGATCAAGGCAGCCTGGAAGCCGATATCGTTGGTCTCCTCGAGGGTCGCGATGCGACCGCCGCCGTCGAAGGCGACATTGAACTTGCGCGGCAGCCCGTAGAGCGAGCGGTCGTTGAGAATATGGTGGTGCCATTCGCGAGCGAGCGGCCTGGTGTCGGCGATCTCCTGCGGATCGATGCCGGCGGTGGCTGAGCCGGTAACATTCCGTATATTGTCGGCGCCCGAGCCGCGCGAGCATAGGCCGAGGTCCTGGATCGCCTCGACGACCGCTGGAGCATTCTCGGGCATCACCTCGCGGATCTGCAGATTGGCTCGGGTGGTGACATGGGCGTAGCCACCGCCCATGCGCTCGGCGACATCCGCCATGCCCGCGAACTGCCAATGATTGAGGATACCGTTCGGGATACGCAGGCGCACCATGTAGCTCGACTGGGCGGGTGCGACGTAAAAGAGGCCGAAGTAGCGCCAGCGGAAATTGTCCTCGGGCTTGGGGAAGGTGCCGTCCCTCGCCTGCCCCTTCAGGCGCGGCCAGGCGTCGAAGGGATGTTCGGCCCGTTTCCATTTCTCCTGGTCCACGAGCTTCTTGCCGACGCCTGTCGTGGCATCCTGCGCGAGGAGGTGGGCGGCATCGGGTCCTGTCGGGACCGGGGGCGCTGCGGCTGGCGGAACGTTACGGGCACCGCGCACGGCCTGCATGCCGGAAACGAAGCCTTCGAGATAGCGTTTCTGGTCGGCGCTGAAGTCGCTGCCCATCAGGCTGCCTCCTTCCTGGCGACAGGGGCAAGCGTCTCGCAGAAGGCGCGCCCGAAGATCAGGCTTTGACGCATCGGCGCAATGTCTGCGCCCGTGCGGATGAGGTCGCGATACCAGAGCGCGTCGTCGGCCTCGCCGACCAGAGCGGCACCGACCAGTGTCGAACCCCGCACCACCAGGCGCTTGCACAGGCCAGCGCCGCGATCTTCCACAATGATCTCGTCTGTGCCCGGCTCGCCCAGGAAATCGCCGGCGGAGAAGACTGGGATGCCGGAGACCTTCAGGTTGGTGGAAAGCGCCGTACCCACATAAGTCGCGCTCGCGTCGCCACCGAGATGACGCGCCAGCACGGCCGCCTGCTCGTAGGCGGGCTGGACGAGGCCATAGACCGTCTCGCGATGCTCGGCGCACTCGCCAATGGCGTGGATGAAGGGCACGATCGTGGCGAGGCGATCATCGACCAGGATGCCGCGGTTGACGGGCAAGTCCGCCGCCTTGGCAAGATCGACGGCAGGACGCACGCCCACCGCGACCACCACGAGATCGACCGGTAGACGCGAGCCGTCGGCGAATATGAGCGCCTCCGCCTGCCCACTGCCGGCAATCTCCGCCGTCTGGGCATTGAGCATGACCCCGATGCCCTTCTTCTCGATGGCGCGCTTGAGGAAGGCGGCGCTGCGCCGGTCGAGCTGGCGCTCCATCAGGCGATCCATCACATGCACGAGCGTGACCTCGGCGCCACCCTTGGCGAGGCCATAAGCGGCCTCGATGCCAAGCAGGCCTCCGCCGATCACGGCGACGCGTTGGCGGCGGCGCGAGGCCTCCTGCAGGATCGGCAGGTCCGCAAGGTCACGGAAGGTGGTCACCCCCGGCATGCCGATGCCGGGAATCGGCAGGCGGAAGGGCGTCGACCCGGTTGCGAGCACCACACGGTCGAACGCCAAGCTTGAGCCATCATCAAGCCTGGCGAGACGCCCGGCGGGATCAAGGCCGGTCACCCGCCTGCCCGTGATCAGGGTGATGCCTCGGGCGGCATACCAGGCTCTGTCGCGTAGCTTCACGTCGGCCTCGCCGATATCGCCGGCGAGCAGCGCGGAAAGCAGCACGCGATTGTAGCCGGCATGCGGTTCGGCGCCGACCACCGTGATGTCGAAGCGCCCGCCGGTCGCGGCAAGAAGTTCCTCACACAGCCGGACGCTGGCCATGCCATTGCCGATGATCAGCAACTTCTCCTTCATGGCGCCCTCCTCAGATCCGTGCCGCGGCGAAGCCGTTCTCGGCGGTCCAGGTGGTCCGCCAACGGCGCTTGACGCTCGTGAGGGCGAGAAGGGCCAGAGCCGCCAGCGTGGCGAAGATCAGGAAGCCGGCCTGGTAGCTGCCGGTGATCTGTTTGGAGAAGCCGAGGCTGGAGGCGAGATAGAAGCCGCCGACGCCGCCGGTCATGCCCACCAGACCGGTCATCACGCCGATCTCGGCACCGAAGCGTTGCGGGACGAGTTGGAACACTGCGCCGTTGCCCATGCCGAGCGCCAGCATCGCGACCACGAGGATGGCGAGGCCAAGCCAGAGCTGGGCGAATCCGAAGCTCGCGAGAATGAGCGCCGCGACCGCCACGCTGTAGAGCGCGGTCAGCATGCGGATGCCGCCGAAACGATCGGACAGGGCACCGCCTACCGGCCGCATCAGCGAGCCGGCGAGTACGCAGGCTGCCGTGCAATAGCCGGCAGTGACCGGATCAAGGCCGTATTGTGAGTTGAAATAGAAGCCGAGCGAAGAAGCCAGGCCCGAAAAGCCGCCGAAGGTCACGGCGTAGTAGAACATGAACCACCAGGCATCGGGCTGGCGCAGGACCTGGGCATATTCGGTCAGGGACTTGGCGCGCGGCTGGCTGGGGCTGTCTTTAGCGCAGGCCAGATAGAATGCCAGTGCCAGCGTGAGCGGCAGAGCGGCAAGGCCTATGACATTGTTCCAGCCGAAAACAGCCGCGAGCGCCGGCGCGAACAGGGCAGCGAACACGGTGCCGGAGTTGCCCGCCCCAGCGATGCCGAGGGCAACACCCTGATATTGAGGCGGATACCAACGCGAGGCGAGCGGCAGCGCCACGGCAAAGGAGGCGCCAGCGACGCCGAGGACCACGCCGAGGGCAAGGACCTGGCCATATGAGTGCACGCCGAAATGCCAGAAGCCGAGCAAGCCAGCGATCACGACAACCTGGGCGACGATACCGGTGAGGCGCGGGCGCAACCGGTCGACGAGGAAACCGTTGACCACGCGCAGAAACGCACCAGCGAGCACCGGCAAAGCGACCATCAGGCCCTTCTGGGCAGGATCGAGCTTGAGGTCGGTGGCGATCTGTACAGCCAGGGGCCCGAGCAGGATCCAGACCATGAAGCTCATGTCGAAATAGAAGAAGGCGGCCACCAGAGTTGGCCAATGCCCTGCCTTGAGAAAGTCCCGCGTCTTCATGGTTCCGCTCCGCATGATTGTGGCGAAAACAAAAAAGCCGCCGATCGCCCCCCTGCCCTCGGCAGTGCCAGAACGGCAAACGGGATCGATCGGCGGCGTTGCCGTTCTGCGCCCGACAATGAGCGCCGAGCCTCAAAGGCCCTGAAATTAGGAATTAACCGCGCTGAGGGCCCTCATTGGCCCACACGGCATCCGGAAGGATGACTCTCCTTCACGTTGCACAACGATGAGGCGAGGCACATTTTTGAGCAAGTCCAAATATTGTGCGATGCAGCGTGAAAGTGCTGATATTTTTTGCGCGGCGATGATCTAGTGAGGGTAATCCGGTTCGTTGCCCGCTCGGGATTCTTCGGCAGGTCGATGATATGGTCGAAGGCAAGGCCGCTCGAGCCCTCGCCGCGGTCGGTCTTGCAGCAGCAGCCGAGCCAGAGCCAGATGCGGCCGTCAGCCCAGCAAGTGCACTGGCGGCACGGGGTCACCACCGAGCCGACGCGCGAGATCTCTTTCGTGTGGATGACATAGGCTTTCGGCGCATCCATGTCGAAGCCCCGGCGCAGCAGCGTGGTGGGCGGCTTGATCGGCTCGCCGACCCTGCGCGCTTTGCTACCTGGATGGACATGACGCCTACTAAGCCCGTTGCTCGGCCGGACGATCGCCTCTGCTATCCTGTTCCTCACCTCGGAAGCCTCCAGCGCTATGACCGTTACGACCATCGTGATGGATTGCCGCAATGCAATCTGGTGAGAACTCAACTTCCTAGCCGTACAGTCCCAGATTCTGATGGTGCATCATCGATCCTAAGTCGTCAGGAAGAGGATGATCTATGGCAGGAGTTCTTTACCGCGGCGCCCGCACGACGCCGCGTATTTGCGCCGAACTCCAAGCCTCGCAAGACAGCAGCCGGACCCTTGCCGTCCGCTATGGTCTGAACCCCAAGACCGTCAGCAAGTGGCGCAATCGCACCACAACCAGCGATGAGCCTATGGGATCGAAAGCGCCGAGGAGCATGCCCAGGACCAGCGCATCACTGGTTATAAGGCGCGGGATGGAATTCCGCTCGCACGCGTCTTCTGTTTTCTTTTTTTGACCCGCGACCTGTGTCGCGTCAGACGCCCTGCCAGGAAAACAAGGACAATCAAGGCGACCACATGGTCCACCATGCCATAGGGGGCTGCATCAGGGATCAGATCGATTGGCAGCAGCCAATAGATCACCGCCAAGGATACCAGCAATGCTGGAACGAAGCGCCTTATCAGCAGCTCGTTCCACTGATTGGAGTCGATCGGTGACGGGGATCTTTGCGGCAATGTCGTCCGCACCACTCGTGGAGCCGCTGGGACGATGGACGGCGGAAGGGCTTCGCCGGCAAGTATAGCCGCGCCGTGGGCGTTGAGCATCTGAAAATATGGATCTGCAGCAGCCTCCGGGTAGAGCGCCAGCAACGCCAATACGTCCCGAACTGCTTCCGGACTTAGAGCGTTGCCGCGCCCGCTCACTCCCACATTAAGGCGGCTTGCCTTCGCATTTCGTACGAATTGGACTGCAGCCTCGATATCCGATGCGCCCACGGTTGCTCCTGCGAAGGAAAGAATGTCGCGGACGGCCTTTGCAGGGTCCGCCACGACCTCTTCATAACTGAGGATTAGGGCATGCCGCGCTTTGCGCCAGCTCATGTAGAAGTTCAGATACCAAGGCAGAGCCAGGCGGATGATCATCCGGTCAAGGGTGGCATCGTCGAGATCTGCATGATACGGCTCCAGAAAAATCATCGGCCAGATATGGCTCTCATTTCTCAAGTGGTCGCGAATACTCACGACGGCATCATATAGGCTGCGAATGAGGACCACCGGTTTGATACGGTAGTCATGGCACATCTGGTCGGTCCAGTCACTGTAACGAACATGAAGCTGCGCAACATAGTTGATATCATTCACTTGCTGCAGGCAGCTTTCGTCGAGTTCCTGCTCGCGTCTGCAACCTGACGGGACCGGAATCGCCCGCGTCCAACCTGGCAATTGACTGATGACGTCGGACAGAAATGTCGATCCGGATTTTGGCATGCACGCAATGAGAACATGAATCGCCGAGGCCTCTTCTCTGAGCACGTTAACTTCTTCTCCTGTGCTTGGTCAGCGGGCAACCAGACGAGGCTTTGAGAGCATCAAACCTTTCCAGGGCCGGTGGTCCAATTGGGTGCCGAGCCCCTTCGCATGTTGCTCAAGCACAACAAAAGTGTCCCAAAAACATCGACACTATGTGGGATAATTTCCCACTTACTTATAATGTCGATCGCTGGCCATCGTCAACTCCCGCAATCGAATTGTGTGGATTTTTCCCACATCTTGGAGTCAAAGGCGGTTAGGCGGTGTCAAGGGTTTGCAAAGCGGCTCTGCGCAACAATCATTCAACAGGAAGGGCAACATCAGCGGAGACCCCTCCTTGCCGCTAATGGATATGACGCCTGACAGATCCCGGAGCGCGAGCGTAAACGGCGTCGTCCCCGGATGGCCGCCCATACTGGCTAACGTGTCGTTCGACCGCGGCAAATGGATGCGGGCCTCGATGCGCGCGGCCTTCTCGTGTCAATTCGCAGGAATATGAGGTATGGCGGCGACACCGGCCTTGTCTTTGAGCCTTTGGAGAGTTTGAACCCGTGCACTGTCCATGCCGACGCGGGAGTGGGGGGAATTGAGACCATGACGGCACGTGCCGCACCGGACGCGGGTGGATCCGTGTTCGTTGAGCATCCGAGCAGGGAAGCCATCTATGCCGAGTTGCATGCTCGGGCCATCGAGCCAATCGCCACTTCCGCGCGTATCCGAAGAGTATCGTTCATGCCCGGGCCCAACGGGCCTGCGCTGCAGGAAGTCGCCGCTCGTTTCGCTGCGTTTGCCGGGATGCCTACTTTGTCGCCCGATGACGGCCGCATCCGTCACATCAAGGCCGAACGAAGCGGTCGCAAGATCACCTGGGAGCTTCATAACGAATTTGCGACGCTGACCTGGCAATCGGTGCTCACGGACTGGGAGGCGTGGCCGGAGGACATCGGGCTATCGTGTTTCGAGGGGCTTCAACTCGTAAGCGCCACGCGCATCGATCTCACGGACACCTTCACCATTACCGAGGAAGCCCTGGTAGGGTTCAACCCCATCACTTTGTGCTATTCCGACATGTATGCGGGCCATGCGCAGGTAGCCACGGACTTCAAGCGCGATCGCGATGGTTTCACGCGCTATGAGCTGGCCGCGGGCCAATGCAACGTACTTCGCCGCGGCGTCCTCGTGCGCCGATTGCTGGAGATCGAGACCTACAGCAATTTCGTGTTGCTCGGCCTGCCCGTCGCACGCTCCTACGCGCCGACGATCCAGGGACTGGAGGCCGCGCTGAGCGGCGTGATGGGCCGCATTGGCCACGCTCATTCGCTTGCCGAAAACCGCGTAGCCCTCGACGGTATCCATGCCCTTTCCGCCGAGGTCGGTCGCGGTATCGAAGAGACCAGCTTTCGTTTTGCAGCAAGCCAGGCCTATGCCGACGTGCTCAAGACACGTTTGGTGCAATTGGTGGAAACGCCGATCGGCGAATTCACCACGATCGAACGCTACCTGACCAACCGCACCGATCCGGCGGTGGCAACCTGCCTGGCGACGGAGAAAAGGCTCAAGGCACTGGCGATGAAGCTGCAGCGATCCGCCGAGCTCCTCAACGCCCATATCAGCCTCAATCTGGAAATGCAGAACCAGACGATCCTCGATACGATTTCGCGAACCTCGGAGAGCCAATATCGTCTGCAGGAAACGGTCGAGGGTCTCTCGATCATCGCGATCTCCTACTACGCGCTCGCGATCCTCGGCTACATCATCGAAGGCTTCAGCCATATCTGGCATGTCGACAAAGGGATCGTCATGCTCTGCGCCGCGCCCATCATGCTGCTCCTGGTCTGGAGGGGTATAAAAAGGCTGCGAAAAGCGGCGTGAGCACTCGGAAAAATGGCTCCCTTTGGGGGTGAACCAAACTTACCTGGCCAATACCGCCGACGGATTGAATCCTGCGTATTCTGGATGCATGGCCTGCGCGGCGCGTTCGCGTCTGTCGCGAGATAGCCGCCAACTTTGAATTGGAACGAAGCCGATTATTACGATATGATGACACCCGAATGAAATTTCGATAACAATTCTTTGATTGGGCGAGGTAACGATGAACGATCTTTCTTCGACGACTAGGTCTGCAGCCCCGCCTATCGATTTTCGCCAACTAGCTCGCGGTCTGGGGACTGTGATTAATTATGCCGCCGGGGATGTTGTCTTTCGGCAGGGCGACACGCCAAAATATGCGTACATAATTCTCAGAGGTGTAGTTGAAGTCAGTAGTCATGATAAAATTATTGAACAAGTCACCGAAGGACGAGCGTTCGGTATTGTATCTTTGATTGATAATAAGCCAAGATCGGCTACGGCAAAGGCCATAGAGGCGTCCGAAATTGCACTTCTCGATGCAAGACAATTTCGATACATGGTTGAAACCACGCCGAATTTTGTCTGGTATGTGCTGGCGGAAATCGTTGACCGGCTACGGGCTACGAATTCTGCCTTGTGATCGGAATTGAGAGGGCCAAAAGCTTTGCCCCAGCCCGCGCCGTCGTGCTGGCTTGCGCTGAGATTTGCTGCTTCACCCTCCTCATCGACGGCCGGCCTTCGTGCAGCTGTAGCTTCATCCGCAACGATGATTTAGATGGAACTGTCCATAACGGCGGCAAGGTGACGGCGACTCTGCTGGGCACGCCGGCGCCGAGATCTTCGCGCCCTCTGGGATCGAGCGGTTGGTGCTGATGATCGAGGCTGCAGGATAGCCTATCGTCCAAAAGAAAAGCCCCGGTTTCCCGGGACTTTTCAGTTTGAGGAGCTCTGACATCTGCCGCGTCAGTTGAAAGTATAGGACAGGCCACCCATCACACCGAAATCAGGCTTGCGGGCACCTGGCGAATAGGTGCCGGCGAGGTTGGCGCGCCACTTGGCATCCTCGGAGGTCCAGCCAATACCGGCGGCGATGCCGACCTGGCTGTGATAGACCGACATGCCGGCCGCAGCGGAGATCTTGCCCGGACGGTCGTCGTAGCGCAGGGCCGAGGCAGCCATCGCCTGGGCGATACCGCTGCGAGCCTCGTTCTGGTTGTGTGAAATCTGGCTTTGCAGGTTGGAAATGCTGTTGCCGATACCGTTGAACTGCGAGTCGAGGGCGGTGATAGCGGTACCGACGCTGTTGTAGGTCTTGCCGCCAACCGTATAGTTGGGACGGCTGATCGTCCCGTCGCTCTTCACGACTGAGTTGCCGCCGAGCGCAGTCGCCACGGATTGAGCCGTACCGTATAGCTGCGAGCCGTTTACCGCATCCGTCGAGGCCGCGTAGATCGTCCCGGCGCCGACGCCTGTGATCTTCTGCTTGCCCGCGTAGATTCCGCTGGTGGTGATGCTCGGGCCACCATTGGCAATGGTCAAGCCGGTCCCGCTAATGGTTGTGTCGCCCACCGTCATGCCGTCCTTGGTGATCGACGTTCCGCCCGTTCCGCCGACCGATATACCACTGGCGGTCATGGTCGTTTTTCCGACCGAGATGCTGTTGGCGACGTTCACCTTGTCGGACAGGGCGAACTTCACTTGCGTGCCGGTCTGGCTGATCACCATGTTGCCGTCGGCGCTGCTTAGATCGACATTGCCGTTGGGCGCGACATTGGTGGCTGTGCCACCATTGGTGCTGAGATTCCAGCCCGCGCCAACCAGCTGCTGCACCGCATAAAGCTGCGAGCCGTTCACCGCATCGGTCGAGGTCGCAGTCACCGTGCCGTTGGCGACATTGCTGATGGTTGTGCCGTTGGCGCCACCGAGCGTGATGGAGCTCTTGTTCGAGCGAGCATCGTACTGGACAGCGTCGTCGGCAAGCTGCGTTACCTGCTGGCCCACGGCCTGGACGGCCTGGTTGGTGGCGTAAAGCTGCGAGCCGTTGACGGCGTCGGTCGATGTCGCCGTGATCTGGCCTGCGGCCACGTTGGTGACCGTGCGCTCGGCACCTGCTGTGCCGACGCTGACCGTCGAGGTCGCGTTGGTGCCCGCGAAGGTATAGGCCGTGCCGGCGATGGTGGTGCCGGTAGTGTTGACGACCGCGGCCGTGGTCGAGCCGGAGCCGAGCGCCACATCATTGGCATTGTTTGCCTTGGCACCCGAACCGACGGCGACCGTGTTGGCGGCAGCGCCCAGCGCCGTATCCCCGAGGGCAACCGCGCCGGCTGCTCCGGCATTCGAATTGTTGCCGGCCGCGAACGAGCCCTGCCCGGTGGCTGTGCTGGTGTTGCCCAGCGCCACCGCGCCCTGCCCGTTGGCCGTGTTGTTGGCGCCCATCGCCACGGCGCCCGTGCCAATGGCGGTGTTGGGATCGCCGATCGCCACCGCGCCGTCGCCCTGGGCCGTGTTGCCCAGACCGATCGACACCGCGCCGCCGCCCGCCGTGGCGGCATTGGCGCTGGCGCCCGCACCGATGGCGACGTTCTGGCCGGTGGCGCCCGAGACGGCGCTCACGCCCATGGCGATGCCGTTGGCCCCGCGGGCCGAAGCAAACTGGCCGATCGCCATGGCGCCCGTCGCGCTGGCATTGCTGTCGAGGCCCAGGGCAATGGCACCTGTGCCCGCCGCCGTCGCGACGGCGTTGGGGCCGACAGCGATGCTGTCGGGGCCATTGGCCTGGCTGTCACCCTTGGTCGAATTGGCGTGGAAATACTTGATGCCGCCACCATTGAGCGAGCCGCCGATCTGGTCGATCACCCCCTGCACCGAACTATATTGGTTGCCGCCATAATTCAGCGCAGTGGTGACGGTGCCAGTCGTGGGATCGTAGCTTGAGCCGCCGCCGAGGCCGTTGGCCATGGAGTTGCCAAGATTGCTGATGGTGGTGTTGGTGGCGAAGAGCTGGCCGCCATTTACCGCATCGGTCGAGCCCGCCGCCACCGTGCCATTGGCGAGGTTGGTGATCCTCTGGGCCGTACCCGAACCATGGCTGGCGTCATAAGCATTGAGCGACGGTGTTGATTTCCACTGAGAAGTGACCCAGTCGGAGGGGATTTTTCCATCGAGAATTGACCCATGTTCGAAGCTCCCCCTGTGCGGCTAGCGCAGGGGACGACGGAGTGATCAACATGGAGTTATTGAGCGTCATTCGACGCTGGCACTACCGGGACCATTTGCCGATCCGGGAGATATGCCGACGCACTGGGCTATCGAGGAACACAGTTCGCAAGTATTTGCGCGCCGAGCGGATTGAGCCTCGGTTCGCTGTTCCCGATCGGCCCAGCAAGCTTGATCCTTATGTGGACAAGCTGTCGGCGATGCTGCGGGTGGAAGCCGGCAAGAGCCGCAAGCACAAGCGCACGATCAAACAGTTGCATGCCGATCTGACAGTCCTTGGTTACGGAGGCTCCTACAATCGGGTGGCGGCCTTCGCGCGCGAATGGAAGGCAGCCCGCCAGCATGAGCAGCGCACCAGCGGTCGTGGCACCTTCGTGCCGCTGGCCTTCGTGTCGGGCGAGGCGTTCCAGTTCGACTGGTCCGAAGACTGGGCCATCATCGGCGGCGAGCGAACCAAGCTGCAGGTTGCCCACTTCAAGCTGTCGTGCAGCCGCGCCTTCACGCTGCGGGCCTATCTCCAGCAAAGCCACGAGATGCTGTTCGATGCCCACAATCACGCCTTCCGTGTCCTGGGCGGCGTGCCGCGCCGAGGGATTTACGACAACATGCGCACGGCGGTCGACAAAGTCGGCCGTGGCAAGGATCGCCAGGTCAACATCCGCTTCTCGGCAATGGTCAGCCACTTCTTGTTCGAGGCCGAGTTCTGCAATCCCGCCTCAGGTTGGGAGAAGGGACAGATCGAGAAGAACGTCCAGGATGCCCGGCATCGGCTGTGGCAGCCCATGCCGAACGTCCCGTCCCTGGAGGCGCTGAACGACTGGCTTGAGACACGCTGCCGGGACCTATGGTCCTTGACCCCGCACGGCGTCCAATCCGGAACCGTCGCCGATGTCTGGAACGAGGAGATCCGTCATCTGATGCCGGTCCAACGCCCCTTCGATGGTTTTGTCGAATACACCAAGCGCGTCTCACCGACCTGCCTGATCCATCTGGAACGTAACCGCTACAGCGTTCCAGCTTCCTTCGCCAATCGACCGGTCAGCGTCAGGCTCTATCCAGACCGCATCGTCGTCGCAGCCGAGGGCCAGGCTATCTGCGAGCATCGGCGGGTCTTTGTCCGGTCCCATTCCCAACAGGGCCAGACGATCTATGATTGGCGCCATTATCTGGCGGTCATCCAGCGCAAACCAGGAGCCCTGCGCAACGGTGCCCCCTTTGCCGATTTGCCGGATGCCTTCCGATCGTTGCAACACCGCTTGCTCAAAACGCCAGGCGGCGACCGCGAGATGGTCGAGATCCTGGGGCTCGTGCTTCAGCATGACGAACAGGTCGTGCTGACGGCCGTCGAACTGGCATTGAGTGCAGGTGTTCCGACCAAGACCCATATCCTCAACCTGCTGCATCGCCTGATCGACGGCAAGCCGATCACCCCACCAACCGTGGACGCTCCCCAGGCTCTGGTTCTGACCACTGAGCCCAAGGCCAATGTCGAACGTTATGAGGCCCTGCGCCGGGAGGCTCGCCATGCGTCATAATCCGGCAAGCGGCGCTCTCGTCATCATGCTGCGCAGCCTCAAGATGCACGGCATGGCCCAGGCCATCGGCGAATTGACCGAACAGGGCTCCCCGGCCTTCGAGGCCGCCATGCCGATCCTGGCGCAACTCCTCAAGGCCGAGACAGCCGAACGCGAAGTTCGATCAACGGCCTATCAGCTCAAAATCGCCCGCTTTCCAGCCTACCGAGACCTCAGCGGCTTTGACTTTACTTCCAGCGAGGTCAACGAGGCTCTCGTGCGCCATCTCCATCGCTGTGAGTTCCTCGAGGACGCTCATAATATCGTCCTGATCGGCGGCCCCGGTACGGGCAAGACCCACATCGCCACCGCACTCGGCGTTCAGGCGATCGAACATCATCATAAACGCGTTCGCTTCTTCTCAACCGTCGAACTCGTCAATGCTCTCGAGCAGGAAAAGCTCCAGGGAAAGGCCGGTCAGATTGCCGGTCGCCTCGTCCACTCCGACCTCGTTATCCTCGACGAATTAGGATACCTGCCCTTCAGTGCCTCGGGTGGCGCGTTGCTCTTCCACCTGCTCTCCAAACTCTATGAGCGCACCAGCGTTGTCATCACCACCAATCTCGGGTTCAGCGAATGGGCTTCCGTCTTCGGCGATGCCAAGATGACCACTGCGCTCCTCGATCGCCTCACCCATCACTGCCATATCCTGGAGACCGGAAACGACAGCTTCCGCTTCAAAAACAGCTCTGCGAAAAGTCCAAAGCCAGCAAAGGAGAAGGCACGAAACTTGACCTCAGCCTGACACACAAACATCATCGGGGCGGGTCAGTTCTCAATGGAAATCCCGGGTCACTTCTCAACGGAAATCAACACTCGACAGGCCGGTTGAAAGCGAAGATACGCCCGTCGACAGTGAGGCGACGCCGCTCGACGTCGAGGTGGAGAGCGAGGTCACGGTGCTGTTCGTGCTCGACAAGCCCGTCGACAGCGAAGACGCACTCGTCGACAGCGAGGCGATGCCGGTCGACGTCGAAGTCGACAGCGAAGACACGCCCGTCGAAAGCGAGGCGATGCCGGTCGAGGTCGAGGTCGACAGTGAAGATACGCCCGTCGACAACGAGGCGACGCCGCTCGACGTCGAGGTCGATAGCGAGGCCACCGTGCTGTCCGTGCTCGACAGGCCGGTGGACAGAGAGGCAACACCGCTCGAGGTAGAGGTTGAGAGCGACGCTACGCTGCTGTCTGTGCTCGAGAGGCCGGTCGACAGCGAGGCGACACCACTCGACGTCGAGGTCGACAGCGAAGACACACCCGTCGAGAGCGAGGAAATACCGGTCGAGGTCGAGGTCGACAGCGAGGCCACCGTGCTGTCGGTACTCGACAAGCCGGTCGAAAGCGAGGCGACGCCACTCGAGGTCGAGGTGGAGAGCGACGTCACAGTGCTATCGGTGCTCGACAGGCCGGTGGACAGCGAGGCGACACCGCTCGAGGTAGAGGTTGAGAGCGACGTCACGGTGCTGTCCGTGCTCGACAGGCCGGTGGACAATGAGGCGACGCCGCTCGATGTCGAGGTCGACAGCGACGTCACGTGGCTATCGGTGCTCGACAGGCCGGTCGAAAGCGAGGCGACACCACTCGACGTCGAGGTCGACAACGACGCCACCGTGCTGTCCGTGCTCGACAGGCCGGTGGACAACGAGGCAACACCGCTCGACGTTGAGGAGGAGAGCGACGCTACGCTGCTGTCTGTGCTCGACAAGCCGGTGGACAATGAGGCGACGCCGCTCGAGGTCGAAGTGGAGAGCGACGTCACCGTGCTGTCTGTGCTCGACAGGCTGGTCGAAAGCGAGGCGACGCCGCTTGAGGTCGAGGTCGACAGCGACGCCACCGTGCTGTCCGTGATCGACAGGCCCGTCGACAGCGATGCCACGCTGCTATCGGTGCTCGACAAGCCCGTCGACAACGAGGCGACGCCACTCGACGTCGAAGTCGACAGCGAGGTCACCGTGCTGTCGGTGCTCGACAGGCCGGTCGAAAGCGAGGCGATGCCGGTCGACGTCGAGGTGGATAGCGAAGATGCACCCGTCGAGAGCGAGGCGACGCCACTCGACGTCGAAGTCGACAGCGACGTCACCGTGCTGTCCGTGCTCGCCAAGCCGGTTGACAGCGACGCCACACTGCTGTCGGTGCTCGACAGGCCGGTGGACAATGAGGCGACGCCGCTCGACGTCGAGGTCGACAGCGAGGTCAGCGTGCTGTCCGTGCTCGACAGGCCGGTGGACAACGAGGCAACACCGCTCGACGTCGAGGTGGAGAGCGACGCCACGCTACTATCCGTACTCGACAGGCCGGTCGAAAGCGAGGCGACGCCGCTCGACGTCGAGGTGGAGAGCGACGCCACCGTGCTGTCTGTGCTCGACAAGCCGGTCGAAAGCGAGGCGATGCCGGTCGACGTCGAGGTGGACAGCGAAGATGCGCCCGTCGAGAGCGACGCCACGGTGCTGTCGGTGCTCGACAGGCCAGTAGACAATGAGGCAACACCGCTGGACGTCGAGGTCGACAACGACGCCACCGTGCTGTCTGTGCTCGACAGGCTGGTGGACAACGAGGTGATACCACTCGACGTCGAGGTCGACAGCGACGTCACCGTGCTGTTCGTGCTCGACAAGCCCGTCGACAGCGAAGACGCACTCGTCGACAGCGAGGCGATGCCGGTCGAGGTCGAGGTCGACAGTGAAGATACGCCCGTCGACAACGAGGCGACGCCGCTCGACGTCGATGTCGATAGCGAGGCGACACCACTCGACGTCGAGGTCGACAGCGAGGCCACCGTGCTGTCGGTACTCGACAAGCCGGTCGACAGCGAGGTGATGCTGCTCGAGGTCGAAGTGGAGAGCGACGTCACCGTGCTGTCTGTGCTCGACAGGCCGGTGGACAACGAGGCGACACCACTCGACGTCGAGGTCGACAGCGAGGCCACCGTGCTGTCCGTGCTCGACAGGCCGGTCGAAAGCGAGGCGACGCCGCTCGACGTCGAGGTGGAGAGCGACGCCACCGTGCTGTCTGTGCTCGACAAGCCGGTCGAAAGCGAGGCGATACCGGTCGACGTCGAGGTGGACAGCGAAGATGCGCCCGTCGAGAGCGACGCCACGGTGCTGTCGGTGCTCGACAGGCCAGTAGACAATGAGGCAACACCGCTGGACGTCGAGGTCGACAACGACGCCATCGTGCTGTTCGTGCTCGACAGACCTGTCGAAAGCGAGGCAACACCGCTCGAGGTAGAGGCTGAGAGCGACGTCACGGTGCTATCCGTGCTCGACAGGCTGGTGGACAACGAGGCAACACCGCTCGACGTCGAGGTCGACAGCGAGGCCACCGTGCTGTCCGTGCTCGACAGGCCGGTGGACAATGAGGCGACGCCGCTCGAGGTCGAGGTGGAGAGCGACGTCACGGTGCTATCGGTGCTCGACAGGCCGGTGGACAGCGAGGCAACACCGCTCGACGTCGAGGTGGAGAGCGACGCCACCGTGCTCTCCGTGCTCGACAGGCCGGTCGAAAGCGAGGCGACGCCGCTTGAGGTCGAGGTCGACAACGACGCCACCGTGCTGTCGGTGCTCGACAGGCCGGTCGACAGCGAGGCGACGCCGCTCGATGTCGAGGTCGAAAGCGACGTCACGGTGCTGTCGGTGCTCGACAGGCCGGTCGAAAGCGAAGACACGCCCGTCGACAATGAGGCGATGCCGGTCGAGGTCGAGGTCGACAGCGACGTCACCGTGCTGTTCGTGCTCGACAGACCTGTCGAAAGCGAAGACGTACTCGTCGACAGCGAGGCGATGCCGGTCGAGGTCGAGGTCGACAGCGACGCCACCGTGCTGTCCGTGCTCGACAGGCCGGTGGACAACGAGGCAACACCGCTCGACGTCGAGGTCGACAGCGAGGCCACCGTGCTGTCTGTGCTCGACAAGCCGGTGGACAATGAGGCGACGCCGCTCGAGGTCGAAGTGGAGAGCGACGTCACGGTGCTATCGGTGCTCGACAGGCCCGTCGACAACGAGGCGACGCCACTCGACGTCGAAGTCGACAGCGACGTCACGGTGCTATCGGTGCTCGACAAGCCCGTCGACAGCGAGGCGATACCGGTCGAGGTCGAGGTCGACAGCGACGTCACCGTGCTGTTCGTGCTCGACAGACCCGTCGACAGCGAGGCAACGCCGCTCGAGGTAGAGGTTGAGAGCGACGCTACGCTGCTGTCTGTGCTCGACAAGCCGGTCGAAAGCGAGGCGACGCCGCTCGACGTCGAAGTCGACAGCGAGGTCACCGTGCTGTCCGTGCTCGACAGGCCCGTAGACAACGAGGCAACACCGCTCGAGGTTGAGGTCGACAGCGAGGTCACCGTGCTGTCCGTGCTCGACAGGCCCGTAGACAACGAGGCAACACCGCTCGAGGTTGAGGTCGATAGCGAAGTCACCGTGCTGTCCGTGCTCGACAGGCCGGTCGAAAGCGAGGCGATGCCGGTCGACGTCGAGGTGGACAGCGAAGATGCGCCCGTCGAGAGCGACGTTACGGTACTGTCCGTGCTCGACAGGCCGGTGGACAGCGACGCCACGCTACTGTCCGTGCTCGACAGGCCGGTGGACAGCGAGGCGACACCGCTGGACGTCGAGGTCGACAACGACGCCATCGTGCTGTTCGTGCTCGACAGACCTGTCGAAAGCGAAGACGCACTCGTCGACAGCGAGGCGATGCCCGTCGAGGTCGAGGTCGACAGCGACGTCACCGTGCTGTTCGTGCTCGACAGACCCGTCGACAGCGAAGATGCACTCGTCGACAGCGAGGCGATGCCCGTCGAGGTCGAGGTCGACAGCGACGTCACCGTGCTGTTCGTGCTCGACAAGCCCGTCGACAGCGAAGACGCACTCGTCGACAGCGAGGCGATGCCGGTCGAGGTCGAGGTCGACAGCGACGTCACCGTGCTGTTCGTGCTCGACAGACCCGTCGACAGCGAAGACGCACTCGTCGACAGCGAGGCGATGCCCGTCGAGGTCGAGGTCGACAGCGACGTAACCGTGCTGTTCGTGCTCGACAAGCCCGTCGACAGCGAAGACACACTCGTCGAGAGCGAGGCGATGCCCGTCGAGGTCGAGGTCGACAGCGAAGACACGCCCGTCGAGAGCGAGGCAATACCGGTCGAGGTCGAGGTCGACAGCGACGTCACCGTGCTGTTCGTGCTCGACAAGCCCGTCGACAGCGAAGACGCACTCGTCGAGAGCGAGGCGATACCGGTCGAGGTCGATGTCGATAGCGACGTCACCGTGCTGTTCGTGCTCGACAGACCCGTCGACAGCGAAGACACACCAGTCGAAAGCGAGGCGATACCAGTCGAGGTCGAGGTCGACAGCGACGTCACCGTGCTGCTCGCGCTCGACAGACCCGTCGACAGAGAAGACACACCAGTCGACAGCGAGGCGATACCCGTCGAGGTCGAGGTCGACAGCGACGTCACACTGCTGTTCGTGCTCGACAGACCTGTCGACAGCGAAGACGCACTCGTCGACAGCGAGGCGATACCCGTCGAGGTCGAGGTCGACAGCGACGTAACCGTGCTGTTCGTGCTCGACAGACCCGTCGATAGCGACGACACGCCCGTCGACAACGACGAGATGCCCGTCGAGGTCGAGGTTGAAAGAGAGGAGATGCCCGTCGAAAGGGTCGAGGCTACGCTGAAAAGTTGGCTGCCATTGATCGCGTCGGTGGAGGTTGCGGAGACCCGGCCGGCGGCAACGCTCGTCAACTCGCGGTTGCCGATGTCGACCGTGCCGATCGGCGAAGTGCCGGCGAAGCCGCTAAAGGTGGTGCTACCGAGCGAGAAGGACGAGGTGCCCACCGCGGCCGTGCCGGCGTTCGAGCCGCTGCCGATGGCGACGCTGTTGGCGATCGAGGCTTTCGCGGAGGCACCGATGGCGGTTGCGTTCGTCGCAGAGGCAACGGCGCTGTCGCCAATGGCAAAGGTGCTGCTTCCCGTCGCGTTGCTGTTGTTGCCGATGGCGACCGCGGCCGTGCCGTTGGCGGTATTATTGGCACCCAGACCCACTGCGCCAGTGCCGTTAACGGTGTTGGGATCACCGATGGCGACCGCGCCATTGCCATTGGCGGTCTGGCCGAGGCCGATGGCGACGGCGCTGTTGTTGGCGGTCGAGCCCGCGCCCATGGCGACGTTCTGGCCGCTCGCACCAGAAGTGGTGCCCGCCCCCACGGCGATGCCGTTGGCGCCCAGCACCTTGCTGGTGTTGCCGATGGCGACAGCATTCGCCACAAAAGCATTGGAGCTGGTGCCGATGGCGATGGCGTCCGTGTTCCCGGCGCTCGCCGAGAGGCCCAGCGCCAGGGCGTTGCTGTTCAAGGCGACGGCGCTGGTGCCGATGGCGACGGAGTTGGCTATGGTGGTGTTGCCGGAGACACCTGCCGTGCTGGCGGTGCCGATGGCGATGGCGTTCGGGCCGTAGGCGGCCGTGGCGTTGGGGGCGCCGCCAATGGCGAGCGAATAGGCGCCAGAATTGGTAATACCGAGGGTGGAACTGGCGCCGACACGCATCGAGTTGATCGTCGCTCCGGTCTGCCCGCCGCCCAGGCCGAAATTGCCGCTGTTGTCATAGAGTTCGCCACCCAGACTCAGCGACGTCGACGATATCTGGCTGGAATTGCCGTAGAACAGCGCACGATTGGTCTGCGTGGCCTTGTCGGTCGTAACACACTGGGTGCCGGAGTTGCCCACGCCGGTAATGCTGACCGTGCTGTCCGGCAGGGTGCTGTTGCTCGGGCCTAAGAAGCCGTTCACGGCATTGCCGGACGTGGGCCCGCTCGTTGCGAGTTGTCCTATCGAGGCGCTGCCGGTGCCGTTATCGAAAGTGTATACGCACCCGGAATCTGTGCCGTCGTTGATGTAGACGCCAGCACCGGCCAATGCCGGCGAACTGACAGATAAGCCAGCAATGACGAAGGCAATGGCGGAGGCGCTGCTGCTGGTCAGGGAGCCGATGCCGAGACGGTCGCGCTTCAGGCCCAGCACCTTGTGGGCCATGCGCAGCACGGCCATGATGCGGCGCCGCAACGCCCTGCTGATATCCCCGTGAATGCCGACGGCGTGACCGACATGCACGAGACCGTGGCCATTGCGTTTGCCGCGATTGTCGTTTTTGCCCCAGTTATTCACCGTCGATTCCCGTCGCAGAATAGTCGTTACATTGGCGCGGAGACGTTTTCCAAAGGCGCCCCCGCCTTACACGTTCGAGCGGCGGAGCGGTCCCGGTGATGCTGTCGTTCTGCAGCATGCTAGGCTCGGCCTGTTGGTCGTCATCTCATGGCCGATCCGCAACCAATAGTTGCATGGACTGGCCGCACTTGAACTATCCTCCGCCCACCGGCCTTGCGGCCATGGTTTCGGATCTGGAATGCTGGACACCCGTCTCCACCCATCACCAGATATTGTGGCTGGGTTGTTACGGAACGTCCTTATCTCTCCGATTTGTAACGCTCATAACCCGTTTCGTAATTAACACGCAAATCGACAACAATCCGTAACTGTCCACATTTCGGTATCGCTGATCGGAAAACGATCATCTGTCATACCTAGGCAAACGACAGGCAACATGCCCTATTGCAAGATACCGGTAACTTTCAGAGTTGTCGGAGCGAGATCAATTTTACAGTCATTATCAACCCAAGCTTGAGAAACTCTATTGAATCTTTCGTGATTGCGGATAGTCATCGATATATATGAAACGATTTATGGGCCACTATGAGCAGTTTTTGCTAAAAAGTATGTTTTGTGGATATTTCGTTACGTCACTCGGTTGCACGGACGGAAAACTATTAACTGAAAAAATCGTGTCTGCTCAGATTTTGACAACACCGAAATGTTTAGAAAAGATGAAACGAATAGGCGGGGCAGCACGGCAATGAAAAGTCATGAAATCGGTCTCAATACTTGGTTGATGGTTCCTGGCTACCTCCATTCCGGAGCGCTGTTGCGCTTTTGCAACGATCGGGATTTTTTGAGGTTCACAGCGCTTTGAGGGGCTTCTACAGGCCAAAACGGCCGGAATCCACATCCGACGGCCTCTCGCCAACCCCCTTCGAAATGCTTAGATTTGAGCCAGAACCTTCCTCAAAGTAAGCTTTTTATGCCATTTTTGAGCGTTGGAATGGCGAAAACGGCCTGGAGGGACGTCCTTTCCTTGTGGGAATAAATCTTTATTTTTGGAAAAGTAAATCAAGTGCAAGGATATATTGCAAATTTACAAGTGAAAAATGACGCTGGGGAAGGCTGGGAAGGCCTGCGCGATGAAAAACAGATAGATCGAAGGTTTGTCAACCCTGCCGACGACGACTCCCGCAAGGCGAGATCGCGTAGCGCCGTCATCTCCATCGCCGCCCATCTGGGTTGAAGCGGCTGGTCCCTGCCCGCCATTTTCAGAGCATACACAGGCCAAATCTTGGGCAGGCAGGCATCGATTTTCCTATCGCCCGTCGCTGCCTGAGCGGACATATCCGTGCTACCCAGCGGGGTTCGTCCATATTGCCCTTGGCACGCTGCTTGCTCTGTTCGAGACGTCGAGTCGGTGGCCGGGGTTCCGCGTCGGCGGTCCGAGAGCCACCACTGCCTTCAAGGTTGCGTAGCCGGCGGCCTTCAAAGCCGTGCGCCTCGCCTGGAAGGAACAGAGCCTGGACAGCGTCGTCAGCAACGGGGCAAGCGCCGTGGTCTCCGATACCGAAGCGACCGCGCGGCCATGGCGTCGATTATGGGAAATGTCTGGAAAAATACTGATCGAAAAGGGCGATATGATCGCCAAGGGTAACGTGGTCGCGATCATGGAGTCGATGAAGATGGAAATGGAAATCCGCAGCCCAACGCCATGCCGGGTCACCAGGATGCGTTGCCAGGCGGGCCGCGCCGCCAGGACCGGCGACATCTTTGTGTTGCTGGAGACCGCGTGATGCTGCCCGCAATGCTCGATATCGCGACTGTGTCACAAGCCTATCGCAAGGGCACCCTCTCTCCTTCTCAGGTCGTGGAAACCGTGCTGTCGCGCATCGAAAGCCATCCCGACAAGGCGGTATGGATCAGCCGCCTGCCCGACGCGGCGATCCGGGCCTCCGCCAGGGGGCTCGAGGCAACCGTCCCCAGACCGGATCAGCCTCTGTGGGGCATTCCCTTCGCCGTGAAGGACAATATCGACTGCGCCGATCTCGATACCACCGCCGCCTGCCCCGCCTTCGCCTATCGTCCGCAGGCCGATGCCTTCGTGGTTGCACGCTTGAAGGCGGCCGGCGCGCTCCTGATCGGCAAGACCAATCTCGACCAGTTCGCCACCGGCCTCAACGGCACGCGCTCGCCTTATGGCGCGCCGCGTTCGGTGTTCGATCAGCGCTATATCTCCGGCGGCTCGTCCTCCGGCTCCGCGGTGGCGGTGGCCGCCGGCCAGGTTTCCTTCGCGCTCGGCACCGACACGGCCGGCTCGGGCCGCATCCCGGCGGCTTTCAACAATCTCGTCGGCATCAAGCCGACGCGCGGCCTGTTCTCCACCACCGGCCTGGTGCCGGCATGCCGGAGCCTCGACTGCATCAGCGTGCTCGCCGCCACCGTCGCCGAGGCCGGGCTGGTGCGGCGGATCGGCGAGGGCTTCGACGCAGCGGATCCCTATTCGCGCCGCCCGCGTGAGGCGCCGCCCTGGCCGGCCAAAGGGTTCCGGTACGGGGTACTCGGGAAGGCGGAACGAGAATTCTACGGAGACGCGGAGGTCGCGGCCCTCTATGACGCGGCTGATGCCCGGCTCGCGGCCCTCGGCGGCACCAGGGTGGCAATCGACTATGCCCCTTTCCGCGAATGCGCCCGCCTGCTCTATGGCGGCCCCTGGGTTGCCGAACGCCTCGCCGCCATCGAGGCCTTCGTCGACGAGAAGGCCGACGCGATGGATCCGACCGTGCGCGGGATCATCGAAGGCGCGCGCGGCATCAGCGCCGTGGAGGCGTTTCGCGGCGCCTATGCGCTGGAGGCGCTGCGCCGCCGGGCCGAAGCCGAATGGGCGGAGATGGACGTGCTGCTGCTGCCGACGGCGCCGACCATCTATACGGTAGCGGCCATGCACGCCGATCCGATCACCCTCAACTCCAATCTCGGCCGCTACACTAATTTCGTGAATCTGCTCGATTGCTGCGCCATCGCCGTGCCCGCCGGCTTCCGCCAGGACGGCCTGCCGGCCGGCGTCACCCTGATCGCGCCGGCCTTCGCCGACGACGCCATCCTCGCCCTCGCCGAGCGGCTGATGCAGGCCAAGAGCTGGGGCATGGGGATCGACAGACAGGCGGGGTGAACCAGAAGCAGGGACCTTCTCCGCGAGGCGGTTCCGAGACCTCCCAGCCCAAGACCCGCATTGCCAAAGAAAACGAGGAGCGTTGTCGGGAGCCACGCCGGCCTTTCGTCCTCTGGGTGCAAAACGCGAGAACCCTCTCTTCACGCCCGACAGTGTCAGGCAATCACGCGGAGCCTTCCAATGACCCCAACCATCACAGCCTTTGAACGGTCGCCCGACCGCGGCAGGGGACAGGCGCGTGACATGCGTGTTCGTTGGGCGCTCGAAGAAGTGGGCCAACCCTATGACGTTCGTCTTGTTTCGTTCAGCGAGATGAAGGAACCCGCTCATCGCGCGCTCCATCCATTCGGGCAGATTCCGACGTATGAGGAAGGCGATCTCGCTCTGTTCGAGTCGGGGGCGATCGTGTTCCATATCGCCGAGCGCCATGGCCGCCTGCTGCCAGACGATGCGAATGCCCGGGCGCGCGCTGTTACATGGATGTTTGCAGCGCTCAGCACGGTGGAGCCGCCGATCCTTGAACTGGCAAACGCCAGGCTTCTGGAGAGTGACAAGCCCTGGAGCAAGGAACGCCTGCCTCTGGTCGAGGATCGCGTTCGAGACCAGTTGAAGCAACTTTCCGCTCGCCTTGGCAGTGACGACTGGCTCGATGGGGGCTTCAGCGCCGGCGACCTGATGATGGTGTCGGTGCTCCGCAGGTTGAATCGATCGGGGCTGCTGGACGAATATCCCAACCTCTCCGCCTATGTCGTACGCGGCGAAGCGCGGCCGGCCTTCAGGCGTGCCTTCGATGCTCAACTGGCGGTTTTCGCCGCGGCATCGACCGGCTGACGAGAAGGTCGCCTACCCCGCCTGCAGCGCCATGAAGGCCCGCCAGCCGCCCAGCGCGGTGATATCCTCGGCCCCGTCCATCGCCCGCGGTTCGGCGACGAAACCCTTGACGCTGGTGCCGTCCTCGAGCGCCACCGTGCCGATCGCGAGTGGAGCGGGAACCTCCGCGACGAAGCTGCCGAATGCGGCGACATCGAGCTCATAGATCTCGAGCTCGATCGAGCCGCCGCCTGCGGCATGCACCAGGGCAGGCTTGGGCGGGATCGTGCCGATCATGGCGTAGAGCCGGTAGCTCGGCGCCGTGCGGCTGGTGCGTACGAAGCGCGCCTGCCGGGAGGTGAGCTGATGATGCAGCGGCATGCCCGCGAGATGGGCCCCGACCACGGCGAGCTGGACTGAGGTCATGGCGTCATTCCGTCACGATCATGCGCGCGGCCGTGGGATTGAAGCCGCAGCAGGGGTTGTTATCCATGAAAGTAGATTTCTTTCAGAGTCGTAAGCAAGGAAATTTCCATTCGCGCCAGGCGTGGCGACAGGCTGTGGAGAAGCAGGCCCGCGCAGCCTGGACCATGGCGGTCCCGGCCGCTCTTCATTAAGGTGCCCGGCCCATCACGTGGAGCGAGGAGCGCATGACCGGAACAAGAGACAGCGGACGCATCGCCTCGATCATCGCATCGGATATCAACGCCAGGCCCCAGCAGGTGATCGCCGCCATCACGCTGCTCGACGAGGGAGCGACGGTCCCGTTCGTGGCCCGCTACCGCAAGGAGGCGACTGATGGCCTCGACGACACGCAGTTGCGCCTGCTGGCCGAGCGGCTCGCCTATCTGCGCGAACTCGAGGCGCGGCGCGATACCATCCTTTCCTCCATTCGCGAGCAGGGCAAGCTCACGGACGAGCTCGAAGCCAAGATCGCCGCCGCCGTCACCAAGACGGAGCTGGAGGACATCTACCTCCCCTACAAGCCCAAGCGCAGGACCAAGGCCGAGGTCGCGCGCGAGCGGGGGCTGGGCCTGCTGGCCGAGGCTATCCTGGCGGACAGGTCGGCCGTGCCGGCGGCACTGGCCAAGACCTATCTCACGGATGAAGTGCCTGACACCAAGGCGGCGCTTGAAGGCGCGCGCGATATCCTGGCCGAACAATTCGCCGAAAACGCCGATCTCGTCGGCCGCCTGCGCGCCTATATGAAGGAAAGGGCCTTCCTGCACTCCCGCGTCATCGACGGCAAGCAGGATGCCGGTGCGAAGTTCTCCGACTATTTCGACCATGTCGAGAAATGGTCCGGCGTACCAAGTCACAGGGCGCTGGCGATGCTGCGTGGGCGCAACGAGGACGTGCTGTCGCTGGACATCGAGGTCGATGCCGACCACGCCTCGCCCGTGAAGCCGGTGGAGCGCATGATCGTGCAGGCCTATGCGATCGGCAGTATCCTCCCGGGAGACCGCTGGTTGATGGAGATCGCTAGCTGGACCTGGCGCGTCAAGCTCTCGCTGCACCTCTATCTCGACCTGATGGGAGACCTGCGCGCCCGGGCCGAGGAGGAGGCGATCCAGGTCTTCGCGCGCAACCTCAAGGACCTGCTGCTCGCTGCGCCGGCCGGCTCCCGCGCCACGATGGGACTCGATCCCGGCATCCGGACGGGCGTGAAGGTCGCCGTGGTCGACGGCACGGGCAAACTGGTTGCAACAACCACCGTCTACCCCTTCCCGCCGAAGAACGACGTTCGGGGCACGCAGGCCGAACTCGCCGGCCTCGTCCGCAAGCACGGCGTGGAGCTGATCGCCATCGGCAACGGTACCGGCAGCCGCGAGACCGAGAAGCTGGTGGCAGAGATGCTGTCCGGTCTTCCTGCGCCGAAACCGCTCAAGGTGATCGTGAGCGAAGCGGGAGCGTCGGTCTATTCGGCCTCCGAAACGGCCGCGGCAGAGTTCCCGGATCTCGACGTCTCGCTGCGCGGCGCCGTGTCGATCGCGCGAAGGCTGCAGGATCCCCTGGCCGAGCTGGTGAAGATCGAGCCGAAATCAATCGGCGTGGGACAATATCAGCACGATGTCGATCAGTATCGCCTGGCGCGGTCCCTGGATGGCGTGGTGGAGGACGCGGTGAACGCCGTCGGCGTCGACCTCAACACGGCCTCCGCCTCGCTGCTGGCGCGCGTGTCCGGCCTCGGCGCCTCGCTGGCGGAAGGCATCGTCGCGCATCGCAATGCCAGCGGGCCGTTCTCGAACCGGAAGGACTTGCTCAAGGTCAGCCGTCTCGGCCCGCGCGCCTTCGAGCAATGCGCCGGCTTCCTGCGCATCCCTAGGGGCAGTGAGCCGCTGGACGCCTCGGCCGTGCACCCGGAAGCCTATGGCGTGGCCAAGAAGATCGTCGCGGCCTGCGGGCGCGATGTGCGCACGCTGATGGGCGACAGCGCCGCCCTCAGGGCGATCGATCCGCGCCTCTTCGTGGACGAACGCTTCGGCCTGCCGACCGTGCGCGACATCATCGCGGAACTCGAGAAGCCCGGCCGCGATCCGCGCCCCGAATTCAGGACCGCGACCTTCGCCGAGGGCGTCGACAACATCAAGGACCTGAAGCCCGGCATGCTGCTGGAGGGCACGGTGACCAATGTCGCGGCCTTCGGCGCCTTCGTCGATATCGGCGTGCATCAGGACGGCCTCGTGCACGTCTCCCAGCTGGCGGACCGTTTCGTGAAGGACGCGCATGAGGTGGTGAAGGCCGGCGACGTCGTGAAGGTGCGCGTCGTCGAGGTCGACATCCCGCGAAAGCGCATTGCCCTGTCGATGCGCCGCGACGCCAGCGCCGGCGCCGGCGCTGCGAAACCAGTGCGGCGGGACGACAGCAGGGACAAGCAGAACACGCCGCGGCCCGGCCCCGGCCGGCCGGACAAGTCCGGCGGCCAGGGCGCTTTCAGCGCGGCGTTGGCGGAAGCTCTCAAGAAGCGTTAGGGAGGGCTGCTTTACGACAGAGACAGGGCGCACTGGGGGCGGGTCTTCAGACCCGGCTCTGCCGCCCGCTCGCCCCATAGGGGCCCGGGTCTGAAGATCCGCCCCCCATTACGGAGCCGACGCGCGCGTATCCGTCCAATCGACCATCAGCTTGCGTTCGGCGAACAGCCAGGTGCCTTTCTGTTTCACGAACTGATCGAGATAGCGGATCGAAGCGATCATCAGCGACCGCTTCTCGCCGTCCACCGTCAGATGATGGGCGATGCAGTAGCTCTCGCCGGTGGCGCTGTTAGCCTCGAGGCGGATGGTGCTCTGCCCGTTGAAATGCGTCGTGGCCCGATATTGGTTCAGGTCGGCGAAGACAGGGGCGAGCGCCTCCCGGCCATGGAGGACATAGGTCGGCTCTGGCGCCTTGCTGTCCATGAAGACATGGAAGGCCGTGTCCTCGGTGAACAGCGCCATCTGTCCCGCGGCGTCGCGCCGGTCGGCGCAATGGGCATAGGCATCGATCAGGTCCCGGATGGCGAGCCGGTCGGCTGCTTCTTCGGGTGTGATGGTCTTCGGCATGGTCTCTCCTTGGGCCTGTCGTCCATTATGGATAGCGCGGAGTGAGGTCGGATTGGGAGAGCGAAAATCATCTCTCATGGCGTGAACGGCCATGGCAGGAAGGGCGAAGATGGTGCTCGACATGGAACCGCTCGAACGGCGAATGAAAACTATGCCCGCTTGCAAGCGTCGGTGGTGAAGACCCCCTTATCCCTTTGAAAAGAAATGCACTTCTTACCTCGGTGGTGGAAAGGGTGTTTTTACCATGTTTGACTCCAGGCGGGTTTCGAGCGTCTTATCCTGAGACTCCACTTGAAATGTTCTTGTTTTGTTCTAGTCTGGGTGAAACGGATTTCGCCCATGACGATACGCGTACCCCCTCCTGCCGAGTTTTCTGACGAGCGTGCCGAGAAGCTGGCGAGCCTGCGCCTGCTCTTGCCCCGGCTCGAACATGTGCATGCCGATGCCGGCGTCCTGCCTTTCGGCATCGGGGACGTGGATCGGAAGCTGCCGGGCGGCGGGCTGGCGCTCGACGGGCTGCATGAGATCGCGCCGCGGACGATCTTCGACACGGCCTCGGCGCTGGCTTTCCTCGTCTCCCGCCTGGTGCACAGGCAGGACAAGGGCGCGGTCTGGCTGGTCACCTCGCCGCGCGGACTGGACGGGCTCGGCCGGCTCCATGGGCATGGGGTGCGGAGTCTCGGGCTCGATCCGGCCCGGCTCGTGCTGGTCCACGCCGGCAGCGAGGTCGAGGCGGCCTGGGCGCTGGAGGAAATCCTTCATTCCGGCGCGGCTTCCGCGGTCGCGGCGCTGACAGGAGGCGGCCTCGATGCTGCCAGCAGCCGGCGCCTGCAGCTCGCTGCTGCCTCGGCGCCCTGCCCGCTTTTTCTGCTGCGCCCTCCCCTCGCCCCATCCGCCACCGTCGCCGTCACCCGCTGGCGCATCGGCGCGGCAGCGGGCCCGCGCGACCGGTTCGGCCTTCTTACCGCCTGGCGATGGCGCGTTCAGTTGGAACGCAGCCGCAACGGGCAAAGCGGTCTCTGGCTCATGGAGTACGACCATGTCACGCATCGTCTCGATCTGGCTGCCACGCTGGCCGATCCAGCGTTTTCTGATTGCCCAGTCCAAAGCGCCAAGGTCGCCTGAGACGATCGATCCGCGCAGCCCCTTCATCCTCACGATCGAAGCTGCGGGCGGGCCACGCATCGCCTCGGCCAGCCGGCTGGCGGAACAGGAAGGCCTGGCGGCAGGCGGGCTGGTGGCCGATGCCCGCGCCAAGGTGCCGGGCCTGCAGACGCGTCCGCTTGCGCCTGAGGCCGACGCCCAGGCACTGCACCGCCTCGGCCTGTGGGCCCTGCGCTACACCCCTGCTATCGCCCTCTATCGCGAGTCGGATGGCGCAGACGGGCTCTTCCTCGACATCACCGGCGCCAGCCATCTTGCCGGCGGCGAGGAGGCCCTGCTCGCCGACATCGTCAAGCGCCTGCGCCAGTTCTCGCTCGGCGCGCGGGTGGCCCTTGCCGATACGCCCGGCGCCGCCTGGGCCCTGTCGCGCTTCCACTCCCAGGCGAATTTCATCCTGGCCGAAGGCGCCGATCCCGGTCCGGCGCTGACAGGCCTGCCGTTACAGGCCCTGCGCCTGCCCGACGATCTTTGCCAGACGCTGCGGCGTCTCGGCTTCAAACAAGTCGGCGACCTCATCGGCAAGCCGCGCGCACCCTTCGCCTCGCGCTTCGATCCCCTGCTGTTGCGGCGTTTCGACCAGGCCATGAACATGCGCGACGAGGCCCTCGCCCTGGTCGAGCCGCCGCCGATCTATCACCGCAGCCGCCAGTTGCTGGAGCCGGTAGTGAGCCAGGCGGCCGTGGTGCATGTCGCCACCCGCCTGATGCAGGATCTCGTACCGGCCCTCACCCGCGACGGCGTCGCCGCTCGTGTGCTGCAGCTGCGGCTCTTCCGTGTCGATGGCGAGGTGCGCACCATCCATATCGGCCTCGCTTCCGCCACGCGCGATCCCAGTCATGTCGCGAGACTCGTTACGCTCGACCTGGAACGCCTGGGGGAAACCATCGACGCCGGCTTCGGCTTCGAGACCATCAGTCTCGCCGCCACCCGTACCGAGAAGATCGGCAGCCGCCAGTCCCGCCTGTCGCTGCGCGATGGTCGGCGCCAGCCCGAAGCCGATCCCGGCGAGCGCCGCACAGAACTGATCGACGCCCTGCGCCAGCGCCTCGGCCCCGGGACAGTGCGCCAGCTTCATCCGGTGGAACGGCACGATCCCGCCCGCTCCGAGACGGCTCGCGACGCCGAAGAGGGCGAGCCCGTCTGGCCAAAGCCTGACCGCCTGCCCCTGCGCCCGCCCCTCTTCCTCGACCAGCCCGAACCCTTGCAGATCCTCGCCACCAGGCCGGACGGGCTGCCCGGCCATTTCCGCTGGCGCGGCGCCCCTCACCACATCACACAATTGCAGGGACCGGAACGCATTGCCGCCCCCTGGTGGGAACAAGTGGCTCCGGCCCTATCCACCATCGCCCGGGAGGAGTTCGGCTGGAGCAAGAAGGGCGATACTCCGGGCAGCATTCCTGCCGGCGAGACCACGACCAGCCAGAAGCGCAACCGCTTCGAGGACGACGAAGCCGGGCGCGAACGCTCCGTGTTGCTGCCGGCGCCGGCGCGGCACGATCATTATGTCGCCGAGACACAGGGCGGCCAGCGCTTCTGGCTCTGCCGCGAGGCGACTCCCCGGCAGGTGAACTGGTTCATGCGGGGGCTGTTCGCATGAGGAGCAGGCAGGACGAGAGGCGAGCCTTCGCTGGGACCGCAGGCGTCTCGCCTGCTCTTGGAAACGAAGCGGTTCAAGATGCAGGCGAGACGCCTGCGGTCCCAGGAATGGGGGGCGGGTCTTCAGACCCGGCTCTTTTCTCGGCGCCACGGCCAGGTCTGAAGACCAGCCCCCCGATTGGCTATGCCGAGCTCGCCGTCACCACCAACTTCTCCTTCCTGCGCGGCGCTTCCTTCCCGCAGGACATGGTGAAGCGGGCGCATGAGCTCGGCCTCGCCGGCATCGGCATCGCCGACCGTAACTCCTTCGCGGGCGTGGTGCGGGCCCTGCGGGAGGCGAAGAAGCACCCCGATCTGCGCTATCTGCCCGGCGTGCGTCTCGTCACCACAGACGGTTTCGAGGCCATCGCCTACCCCACCGACCGCGAGGCCTATGGCCGGCTCTGCCGCCTGCTCAGCGCCAGCAACACGCGCATCAAGAGAAAGAAAGGTGAATGCCTGTTCGGTTTCGAGGCGATCCTTGCTGCCAGCGAAGGCCAGATCCTGATCGCGCTGCCGCCGGACGAACCGGACGAGACCTTCATCGCCCGCGTTTGCGCCCTCGCCAAATCGGCGCCGGGCCGCACCTACCTCGCTGGCCACCACCGCCTCTGCGGCGACGAACCCCGCCGCCTTGGCCGCCTGGCGGAACTCGGCAACGAGGTCGGCGCCCCCATGGTCGCCGTCAACGACGTACTCTACCACATGCCCGAACACCGGGCGCTGGCCGACATACTCACCTGCATCCGCGAGAAATGCACTTTGGCCGAGGCCGGGCTCCGGCTGGAGATCAACGAGGAGCGCACCATCAAGCCGCCGGAGGTGATGGCGCGGCTCTTCGCGGATCATCCCGAAGCACTGGCGCGGACGCTGGAGATTGTCCGGGCATGCCACTTCGATTTGCGGCAGTTAAGATACGAGTATCCCGAAGAACCAATTCCTCCAGGCAAGACGCCCCAGCAGCATTTGGAGGACTTGACCTGGGCCGGCGCCGAGGGGCGCTATCTCTATGGCGTGCCTGACGATGTCGTCGCTCGCATCAAGGAAGAGCTGCGACTGATCGACAGGCTTGGTTTTGCTCCCTATTTTCTCACGGTGCATGACGTCGTCGACTACGCCCGAAATAACCTTGAGGTTCTTTGCCAGGGGCGGGGTTCAGCGGCAAACAGTGCCGTCTGCTATTGCCTCGGCATAACCGAAGTCAATCCGGATGAAACCAAGCTCCTCTTCTCCCGCTTCATTTCGGAGAACAGAGGGGAACCGCCCGATATCGACGTCGACTTCGAGCATGAACGCCGTGAGGAAGTCATCCAATATGTCTATCGCCGCTATGGCCGCGACCGCGCCGCCATCTGCTCCACCGTCATCCATTACCGCTCCCGCCGCGCAATAGGCGAAGTTGGCAAGGTCCTGGGCCTGACGCCCGATGTCACCGCAGCCCTGTCCAAGACGGTCTGGGGCATGGGCATGCAGACCTGGACGCCCAGCCGTGTGCACCAGGCCGGGCTCGATCCCGACAATCCCGTAATCCGGCAGGCGCTTTATTTCACCGCCGCGCTTACGGGCTTTCCCCGGCACCTGTCCCAGCATGTCGGAGGCTTCGTGCTCACGCGCAGGTTGCTCAACGACACCGTTCCGATCTGCCATGCGACGATGGATGACCGCACCTTCATCGAATGGGACAAGGACGATATCGACGAGATCGGCATGATGAAGGTCGATGTACTGGCGCTCGGCATGCTGAGTTGCATCCGGCGGGCGCTCGATCTTCTGAAGCAGCATTACGGACGACATCTGGGGGAGATCGCCAAGCTGCCGCGCGGCGACAAGAAGACATATGACATGTTGTGCGAAGCCGATTCCGTCGGCGTATTCCAGGTCGAGAGCCGGGCGCAGATGTCGATGCTGCCGCGTCTCAAGCCCCAGGAATTCTACGATCTCGTCATCGAAGTGGCCATCGTCCGCCCCGGTCCGATCCAGGGCGGCATGGTTCACCCTTATCTGCGCCGGCGCGATGGCATCGAAAAGGAGCATTATCCCTCGCCCTCACCTGAATTCGGCCCGGCGGATGAACTGAAAGAAGTCTTGTCACGAACCAAAGGCGTCCCCCTTTTCCAGGAACAAGCCATGGAGATCGCCATCAAGGCGGCCGGCTTCACGCCGGACGAGGCGGATGGCCTGCGCCGCGCCATGGCGACGTTCAGACACACCGGGACCATCGGCAATTACAAGGACAAGTTCATCGACGGCATGGTGCTGCGCGGCTACGAAAAAACTTTTGCCGAGCGCTGCTTCAGCCAGATCGAAGGTTTCGGCGAATATGGTTTCCCCGAGAGCCATGCCGCCAGCTTCGCCGTGCTGGTCTATGTCTCGGCCTATATCAAATGCCATTACCCGGACGTCTTCTGCGCGGCGATCCTCAACAGCCAGCCGATGGGCTTCTACCAGCCGGCGCAACTGGTGCGCGATGCGGTCAGGCACGGCGTCGAAATCCGGCCCGTCGACATCAATTACAGTGACTGGGATTGCACGCTGGAACCAGCCACCGATCCGAGCCGGCATCGCTTCGCCGTGCGTCTGGGCATGCGGCTGGTGACGGGGCTGAACGAGGACGACATCCGGATGATGGTAGGCGGCCGCGGCAATGGCTATGGCAGCCTGGAGCGCTTCGGATCGGCGAGCGGCCTCACCTTCTCGGCCATCGAAAAGCTGGCCGAGGCCGATGCCTTCCGTTCGCTCAACATGGACAGGCGCGAGGCGCTCTGGGCCGTGCGCCGCTTCGAGACCATCGGCGTCGGGCTCGGCAAGGTCAGCCGAGAGCTTCCGCTGCTGACCTCCGATTTCGACGATCATCTCTTCCCCGAACCGGCGATCGCCTTGCCGGTAATGGAAGAGAGCGAGCATGTGCTGGAGGATTACCAGACCACCGGCCTCTCGCTCAAAGCCCATCCCTGCAGCTTCCTGCGGCCGGAACTCGACCGCCTCGGCGCCATCACCAACCAGGCCCATCGCGGCAAGGAAATCACGGAGAACAGCCTCGTCACCGTGGCCGGCCTGGTGCTGACGCGCCAGCGCCCGGGCACGGCCAGCGGCGTGGTGTTCATGACCATCGAGGACGAGACCGACATCAGCAACATCATCGTCTGGCCGAAAACCTTCGAGAAATACCGCCGCGCCGTGATGAATTCCCGTTTCGTCGCCATACGCGGCCGGGTGCAGCGCGCCGGCCTCGTCGTGCATGTGATCGCCGAAAACGTGCTCGACCTCTCCGCCGAGCTCGCACGCCTGCGCGAGGGCGTCCCCGCACCGCCGGCCCAGCTCGAACTGACCCTGTTCAAGAGCCGGGATTTCCATTGAGGCGGGATCATGAGGCCTGTCATCGAGCAGATCCAATTCGGCTTCGATTTCGGCGAGCAGCCGCCTCTTGCCGTGGTGCGGCAGCGCCTGCTGGCGGCCTATGGCCCGCTACGGCATAGCCACCGGCACACGCCGCCCGAACAGTTCGTGAAGGCGCTGATCAGTGCCGAAACCTTCGACTCCGAGGCCGAGAAGGGCTTCCGGGCCTTGCGCGGACATTTTCGCCCTCTCGACAGGCTGGGGCAGAGCACTGCGCAAGAGGTACTTCCACATCTTGCCACCGTCACCCATCCCGAAAGGAAGGCCGAGCAACTGGTGAGATCGATTGGGCGCATCATCGCCGAGCGCGGCCGGTTCGAGCTGTCCTTTCTCGCCACGTGGCCCATCGATACCGCGATGGCGAAGCTGAAGGAGTATGACGGCATCGGTCCCAAATGTGCCGCCGCCATCCTCAATTTCAGTGCTCTGCGGCGGCGCATCTTCGTAGTGGACCGGCATATCAAGCGCTTCGGCATCCGCTTCGGGCTCCTGTCCGGGGATGCCGGTTTCGAGAAGGCGCACCAGCAGATGATGCATCTCATGCCATCGGCCTGGGACGCCGACGACCTCTATGAACTGCACTGGCTGATGAAGCGGTTCGGCCAGGAGGTGTGCACCAATCAGAGGCCGTTGTGTGACCGCTGCGGGTTGGCGGATCTGTGCAAGTTTGGCCGTGCCAGGCAACCGCCTGATAGGAATAGTAAAAAGCCGCAGCGTCGCGATTGAGCCTCAGCACTGTGCCGTCAGCTTCGCAGATGGGGAGACGCCAAACATGGAGTGGCAGTCTCCGACCGCCATCTTCCTATCCAGCAAACGCCGCGGTTCCGAAGATGGCGGTCGGAGACCGCCACTCCACTCATGCGCCTCATACCCTCTGCGTGCGCTCAAGCAGCGACAGCCAGTTCTCGTGACCGATCTTGCGCAGCAGCGGCTCGGAATATCCAGACGCCCGCAGGCGCTCGATCAGGCGCGGCAGGCCGGCGGCGTTGCCGATGGCAGAGGGGACGACGGCGCCGTCGAAATCCGAGCCGAATGCGACACCATCCTCGCCCAAATGCTCCACGAGGTAGTCGAGATGACGCACCATGATGTCGAGGTCGGTATCGGCGCGCATGGAGCCGTCGGGCCTGAGGAAGCCGGCCGCGAAGTTGAGCCCCACCACGCCGCCGCTCTCCTTGATGGCGCCGAACTGCTTGTCCGTAAGGTTGCGGGCGGATTCGCAGAGCGCATGCACATTGGAATGGGTGGCGACCAGCGGGGCCGTGCTGGAAGCGGCGACATCCCAGAAGCCCTGCTCGTTGAGATGCGAGAGGTCGATCACGATACCGCGGCGGTTGCACTCGGCCACCAGCGCCTTGCCGGCGTCGGTGAGGCCGGGCCCGACATCGGGCGAGCCGGGGAAGCGGAAAGGCACGCCATGGCCATAGATGTTGGAGCGGCTCCATACCAGCCCGATCGAGCGCAGGCCTGCGGCAAAAAGGACATCCAGCATGGCGAAGTCGGGATCGATGGCCTCCGCGCCCTCGATATGCATGAGGGCGGCGATCTTGTTCGCTTCCATCGCCGCGCGGATCTCGGCGGCGCTGCGGCAGATCGCGACATCGTCGGGAAAGGCCCGCTCCAGCCGCAGCATGATCGAGAGCATGCCGATCGTCGAGGCTTGGGCGGCTTCGATGGGGAGAATCGGCGGCAGCGGCACGTCATAGCGAGGTGCCTGGGTGACCTGCGACAGGTCGGTTGATTTGATCGGCGGCGGGAACATGGCGAAGAAGCCGCCAGCAAGGCCACCGGTCCGCGCCTTAAGCAGGTCGATATGGCCGGATCCCTCACCCTTGCCGAAGACCTCTTCCGGCGGTTTGGCCTTCTGCAAATAAAGGCGCAGCAGCGTGTCGTTATGGCCGTCGAAGACAGGAATGGTGGCTGGCGCCGCGGCGGACGTTGTCATGGGCAGTCCTTTTGGGGGGCGGTTCCGGTGACTTTTCGAAGAGGTGCCATGCCGGTCTGAAGACCGGCACACCATCCAGCGCCCTACGGCATACCCTCGTCCAAAATATTGGGGGCGGGTCGTCAGACCCGCCTTGATGGCGCGGCATATCAGAAGGCGGGTCCGAAGACCCGCCCGCCCGCTTAGCTCCGCAGTGACTTCAGATGCGCCACCAGGCCCTTGGTCGAGGCGTCCAGGCCCTCGACATTAGCGCCCTTGACCACCGGCAGCAGGCGCGAGGCGAGCTCCTTGCCGAGCTCGACGCCCCACTGGTCGAAGGAGTTGATGCCCCAGATCACGCCCTGCGTGAACACCTTGTGCTCGTAGAGCGCGACGAGGCGGCCGAGCATGCGCGGGGTGAGCTTGCGGTAGGCGATGGTGGTAGTCGGCCGGTTGCCGGGGAATACCTTGTGCGGTCCCAGGAGATCGATCTTCTTGTCGTCGAGGCCCTGCGCCTTCAGCACCCCCTTGGCCTCCTCCAGCGAACGGCCATGCATCAGGGCTTCGGTCTGGGCCAGGCAGTTCGCCATCAGGATGGCGTGGTGGTCGCCCATGCCGGTCTCATGCGGCTCGGCCGCGATGAGGAAGTCGCCCGGGATCACGCTCGTGCCCTGGTGGATGAGCTGGTAGAACGCATGCTGGCCGTTGGTGCCGGGCTCGCCCCACACCAGCGGACCGGTGTCCGAGGTCACCGGCGTACCGTCGAGGTGGACGCGCTTGCCGTTCGACTCCATGTCGAGCTGCTGCAGATAGGCCGGGAAACGGCCGAGGCGTTGGTCATAGGGCAGCACGGCATGGGCGGCATAGCCCATGAAATTGCGGTGCCAGATGCCGATCAGGCCCATCAGCACCGGAATATTCTGCTCCAGGGGCGTCGAGACGAAGTGACGGTCGACCTCGTGGCCGCCCGCCAGGAACTCGGAGAAGTTCTCCGGGCCGATAGCGATCATCAGGCCAAGGCCGATGGCCGACCACATGGAGTAGCGCCCGCCGACCCAGTCCCAGAAGCGGAACATGCGGTCCTTGTTGATACCGAAGGCTTCCACCGCGACGATATTGGTGGAAATTGCGGCGAAATGATCGCCCACCGCCGTCTCGCCCAGGGACTTGGCGATCCACTGGCGCGCCGAGTGGGCGTTGGTCATCGTCTCGATGGTGGTGAAGGTCTTGGACGACACCAGGAAGAGGGTGCGCGAAGGGTCGAGGCGCGAGAGCACGTCCGACATGTCGGCGCCATCGACATTGGAGACGAAATGAGGGCGCGGCCCATCGACGGCATAAGGCGAGAGCGCGCGGGCGCCCATGGCCGGACCAAGGTCGGAACCGCCGATGCCGATATTCACCACATCGGTGATCTTGTCGCCGGTGGCGCCGCGCAATTCGCCCGAGCGGATCTTGTTGGCGAAGGCAAAGCAGAGGTCGAGTTCGGCATGGACATCGGGCACGACATTCTTGCCGTCGACCAGGATCTGGGCGTCAGCGGGTGCGCGTAGCGCCGTGTGCAGCACCGAGCGCCCCTCGGTGGTGTTGATGGCATCGCCCCGGAACATTTCGTCGCGGCGGGTCTCGATGCAATGCGCCCGTGCCAGCTTGAGCAGCAAGGCGAGGGTCTCCTCGCTTACGCGGTTTTTCGAGAAATCCACCAGAACATCGTCGAGCGAAAAGGAGAATTTCGAGAAACGATCGGGATCGGCTGCGAAAAGGTCTCGCGTGGTCGTCGCCCCCAGCTTCTGCTTGTGGGCCTCAAGATCCTGCCAAACCGCTGCGGCCTGTGAATGATCCATGATCGTTCCCTTCCTCATTTTCTGAAGGCGTGCAAAACTGGGACTAACTTGTGGCCCGGCTTGGGGGCAGAAATCAATATTGGAACTGATAGCGCATGACGATTTCGGACAGCATCAAGGCTCTCGTTCCTGAAGTCACCGAATGGCGCCGGGATATACATCGCCATCCTGAACTGCAATATGACGTTCACCGCACGGCCGGAAAGGTGGCCGATCTGCTGCGCCAGTTCGGTTGCGACGAGGTGGTGGAGGGCATCGGCAGGACGGGCGTGGTCGGCGTGATCAAGGGCCGGCCGGGATCGCGCGCCATCGGCCTGCGCGCCGACATGGATGCCCTGCCGATCGAGGAGACCACCAACCTCGCCTATTCCTCCTCCGCGCCCGGCAAGATGCATGCCTGTGGTCACGACGGCCACACCGCGATGCTGCTAGGTGCCGCAAAGGCCCTGGCTAAGCAACGCAATTTCACCGGCAATGCCGTGGTGATCTTCCAGCCTGCCGAGGAGGGCGGCAGCGGCGGCAGGGCAATGGTCGAGGACGGCATGATGGAGCGCTTCGCCATCGAGGAAGTCTACGGCATGCACAATCTGCCGGGCCTGGCGCCGGGACATTTCTCCATCTGCCCCGGACCGATCATGGCCTCCAGCGACATATTCGACATCGACGTAACCGGAAGAGGCGCTCATGCCGCCAAGCCCCACGAGGGCATCGATCCGGTGCTGGTCTCAGCCCATATCATCACCGCCCTGCAGTCCATCGTCTCGCGCAATACCGATCCGCTGAAGAGTTCAGTCGTCTCGGTGACGGCCGTGCATGCAGGTGAAGCCTACAACATTATTCCCGGCAGCGTGCATATGCACGGCACTTGCCGTGCGCTGCGGCCCGACATCCGCGACCTTCTTGAACGACGCGTGGTCGAGGTGGCCGAATTAACGGCTCGGGCGTTCGGGGCCAGCGCCAAGGCGGTCTACACCCGCCATTACCCCGTGACCCGAAATCACGCTTCGCAGACCAAGTTCTGCGGCGAGATTGCCAGGCGCGTCGCCGGCCACGACAATGTCGATGTCGAGGCGCCGCCGATGATGGGCGCGGAGGACTTCTCCTATATGCTGGAGGCCCGGCCCGGCGCCTTTATCTTCATCGGCAATGGCGATAGCGCCGGGCTGCACAACGCGGCCTATGACTTCAACGACGCCATCATCCCGGCCGGCATCAGTTATTGGACGCAGCTTGCCCAGACGCGGCTTGCCGGATAGGCGCAGTGGCTGGGACCGCGGACGTCCTCGCCCGCTCTTGGAAGCGCCTCGTTCTATGACAAGGGAAGAGCGGACGAGGACGTCCGCGGTCCCAGCCACTGCGCCTCCCACGAAGGAATACGCATGACCACCTCCGATCTTCGCCCGACCCTGGCTGCCCCCGATGACGATCCGCATCGCTGGCTCGAGGAAATCGAAGGCCCCGCTGCCCTGGCCTGGGCTGCGGAACGCTCGCGGGCGACCATGGTGAAGTTCGGCGATGCCGGCTTCGCTGCAGATCGCGACACGCTGACTGCCATCCTCGACAGGCCAGACCGTATCCCGAACGTCACCCGGCGCGGGCACTATCTCTATAATTTCTGGCAGGACGCAGCGAACCCGCGTGGTGTCTGGCGCCGCACCAGCTTCGCCTCCTTCGCCACGCCGGAGCCCGAATGGGAGCTGGTGCTCGATCTGGACACCCTCGCTAGGGAAGAGAACGAGGACTGGGTCTGGGCGGGTTCAGCCGTCGAGCCGGTGGAGAAGCAGCGGACCATGCTGCGGCTCTCGCGCGGCGGCAGCGATGCCGTGGTGCATCGCGAATTCGACCTCGGGTCGAAGAGCTTCCCGGCTGACGGCTTCGTCCTGCCTCAGGCAAAGGGCGAAATCGCCTGGCTCGACCGGGGCACGCTGCTGCTCTCCAGCGCGCTCGGCGAGGGCATGGCGACGACCTCGGGCTATGCCCGGACGGTGCGCCTGTGGCGCCGTGGCGAGGATGCGCTCAAGGCGCCCGTGATCTTCGAGACCAAGCCCGATTTCATGTCGGTCTGGGCTGGCGTCGACCGCACCGCCGCGGCGCCCCGGGTCTGGTTCGTCGAGAAGCCCGCTTTCTTCGAGACGAATGGCTGGCTTGGCAACGCAAGCGGCCCCCAGGCGCGCATTGAGCTACCGGCCAATGCCCATTGGGACGCTTTCGACGATTGGCTGGTGGTGAAGCCCCGAACGCCTTGGACCCCGGCGACGGAGACTTACCCGCCGGATACGCTGCTTGGCATCGGCCTCTCCGCCTTCCAGGCCGGAAGCCGCGATTTCTCCGTGCTTTTCGAGCCCGGCGAGCGGCGCGTGCTGGATGGTTTCGTCTGGAACAAGGGGCAGCTCGTCCTCTCCATACTCGACAACCTCAAGCCGCATTTTGAGATTGTGACACCCTCGCCATCCCTCTGGCGGCGTTACCCTATCGAGGCGCTGCCCTCCACCGGCGTCGTACATGTGCGGTCGCTCGATTCCGACGATGCCGACACCAATGGCGAGATCATGGTGGCGCTGCAGGATCCGATCACGCCGCCGCAGATCTCGCTGATGGATGTGAGCAATCCCGAGGCGCCTACCAGCCCCATTGTGCTCAAGCGCGGTCCGGAAGTCTTCGATGCCAGCGGCCTCAGGGTGACCCGGCACGAGGCCGTGTCCGTGGACGGCGAGAAGATCCCCTATACCCAGGTGGGGCCCGCCGGCGAAACCGGAGAGGCGCCGGTGCACCTGACGGGCTATGGCGGCTTTGAGGTGACGCTGCAGCCGACCTACGTGGCTTCGGTCGGCAAGCTCTGGCTGGAGCGCGGCGGCACGCATGTGATGGCCAATCTGCGTGGCGGTGGCGAGTTCGGCTCGCGCTGGCACGAGGCCGGGCGCCGGCAGAACAAATTCCTCTCGCATGAGGATTTCGCCGCCGTCGCCACTGATCTCGCGCGCCGGGGCGTAACCCGACCCGGCCGCATTGCAGCCGAGGGCGGTTCCAATGGCGGCCTGCTGATCGCCAACATGCTGACGCGCCATCCCGAGAAATTCGGCGCGCTGTTCTGCACCATCCCGCTGATCGACATGCGCCGCTACACCAGGCTGCTCGCCGGCGCGAGCTGGATCGACGAATATGGCGATCCCGACAAGCCGGAGGACTGGGCCTTCCTGCAGAAGATATCCGCCTATCACACGGCAGGCCCCGGCAGTTATCCGCCGATCCTGCTGGCAACTACGCGCCGGGACGACCGCGTCCATCCGGGTCACGCCCGCAAGATGGCGGCCAAGCTCGAAAGCCTCGGCCATCGCGTGCATTTCTACGAACCCTCGGCTGGCGGACATGGTTATGGCAAGGACAATAGCGAGCGCGCATCCTTCGTCGCGCTCGGCTATTCTTTCCTGCGCAAGGCCATCGGCTGGGAGGTGCGCGGTTGAGTTCTCCATTGTCGATATGGCGCGAAAGCGCCGCTCCTCTCCTTATGCTAACACCTGTCGCTTCCCTCCTCTGTACTGACGAATGCCCCCGACATGACCGTCCTCCCCCTCCCCACATATGACGACGTTCTCGCCGCTGCCCAACGCATCGAGGGCCATGCGCACCGCACACCGGTGATGAGCTCGCGCATTCTCAACGAGGAAGTGGGCGCGGAGGTGCTGTTCAAATGCGAGAACCTGCAGCGCATGGGGGCCTTCAAGTTCCGCGGGGCCTTCAATGCCTTGTCACGCTTCACGGCGGAGCAGCGCCACAACGGAGTCATCACCTTTTCTTCCGGCAACCACGCGCAGGCGATCGCGCTTTCGGCCCGCATTCTCGGCATTCCCGCCACGATCATCATGCCGCATGATGCGCCGAAGGCGAAGGCGGAAGCCACCAAGGGCTATGGCGGCAACATCGTCTACTATGACCGCTACAGCGAGGATCGTGAGGCGATCGGGCGCGAGCTTTCGCAAAAGCACGGCATGACGCTGATCCCGCCCTATGACCATCCGGACGTCCTCTCCGGCCAGGGCACGGCGGCCAAGGAACTTTTCGACGAGGTGGGGGAGCTCGATGCCTTCTTCGTCTGCCTCGGCGGCGGCGGCCTCCTCTCCGGCTCGGCGCTGGTCACCAGGGCGCTCTCGCCCAACTGCAAGCTCTACGGCGTCGAACCTGAAGCCGGCAATGACGGGCAGCAGTCCTTCCACAAGGGCGAAATCGTGCGGATCGACACGCCCAAGACCATCGCCGATGGCGCCCAGACGCAATATCTCGGTAACTACACCTTCAGCATCATCAAACGCGACGTCGACGATATCTTCACTGCCAGCGATGCCGAACTGGTGGACTGCATGCGTTTTGCCTTCTCACGCATGAAGCTGGTGATCGAGCCGACGGGATGCCTGGCCTTTGCGGCAGCGCGACGCATGAAGGAACAGCTCAAGGGCAAGCGCGTGGGCGTGCTGGTGAGCGGCGGCAACGTCGATCTCGACCGGTTCTGTGCGCTGATGGGGTAGCCTGGATCGCAGGCTTCCAGCATGTTCTTTCCTTCTCCCGAGCGCCGCGCTTCCAAGAGCAGGCAAGGATGCCTGCGATCCCAGGATTTCACCGCGCCAGGGCCGCGAAGTCGCCCTTGAAACGCGCCACGCAGCGGCCGTCATGGTCGACCTCGGCCAGAACGGGGATGCGTGCCTTGCCCTTGCGCGCGAAGATCTCCAGCACATGCGGCCAGTTGTCCGGCTCGGCGAGGCGGGAGCGAGCCAAGACATCGCCTTCAGCCGGCGCCAGATAGTCCATGTGGATGGCACCGACGACCAGGCTGCAGTCGATCCCCGCCCGCCGGAGCTTGAGGTGCGCAAGCGACCACGCCGCGAGAGTGGCCAGCGTGGCAAGGCTGCCGCCGAAAACCGTCCCATGATGATTGATGTTGGGCGCAAGTGGTGCGCCGAGGCACACGGAATCATCGGCGATGTCGAGAACCCGGACCTGCATGGCTCGCGTCAGCGGGATGTTGGCGTGGAGATCGGCTTCGAGTTCGGCGGGCAGCAAGAGGGGGTCCTGGGTCACTGGGAGCGCGGACATCCTGTCCGCTCTTGAACCTTGTCCTCGGTGGCGAGGCGCGACGGTCGAGCTTCGTTCTGAATTACCAGTGTTTCAAGAGCGGACAGGATGTCCGCGCTCCCAGATTACGCCAGCCGCCGGTCATGCTCGATTACGGCATTGAGCAGCACCTGCGCCCCCGCCGCGCATTCGTCGAAGCTGGTCGACTCCGCTTCGTTGTGGCTGAGCCCACCCTCGCAGGGCACGAAGATCATGGTGGTGGGCGCCACGCGCGCGATATAGGCCGCGTCGTGGCCGGCGCCGGAGACCATCTTGCGCATGGCGAAGCCCGCCTTCTCTGCGCCGTGCTCGACACATTCGATCAGCTCTGGCGCGAACTTCACAGCCGGCGAGTTCCAGATACGTTTCTCGTCATAGGTCAATTTCATAGCCGGCAAAGTATCCTTTAGCGCGGCGCGAAACTCCTTTTCCATCACTTCCAGCGCCTCTTCGTCGGGATGACGCAGGTCGATCGTGAAGAAGACTTCGCCCGGCACGACGTTGCGGCTGTTGGGCTTGTTCTCGATCAGGCCGACGGTGGCGACCCCCGGCTGGTGCTTCTGGCCGATGGCGTCGACCGCCTCGATGATGCGGGCGACGCCAAGCAGGGCATTCTTGCGCAGATACATGGGCGTGGCGCCGGTATGCGCATCCTGGCCGGTGACCGTGACTTCGTACCAGCGCATGCCCTGCACGCCGGTAACGACGCCGATCATCTTCTTCTCGTCCTCTAGGATCGGCCCCTGCTCGATATGAAGCTCGAACATGGCCTGGAACTTGTGGGCGCCGGCCTTCTCGGCACCGCGATAGCCGATGCGCTCCAATTCGTCGAGGAAGGTGACGCCGTCGCGGTCGGTGCGCTCATAGGCATATTGCGGCGTGAACACGCCGGCGAACACGCCGGAGGCGAGCATGGCGGGCGCATAGCGCGAGCCTTCCTCATTGGTCCAGTTGACGATCTCGACCGGCGCATTGGTCTCGTAGCCCTGCTCATACATGGTACGCATGGCCTCCAGCGCGCCGAGCACGCCGAGCACGCCATCGAACTTGCCGCCGGTCGGCTGGGTGTCGAGATGTGAGCCCATGGCGATGGGCGCCAGTTCGTTGTTCCTGCCGGGGCGGACGGCGAACATGTTGCCGACTTCGTCGACCGTCACAGTGCAGCCGAGCGCCTCGCATTGCGCCTTGAACCAGTCGCGCACTTTCTTATCCTCGTCGGACAGCGTAAGGCGCTTGATGCCGCCCTTCACCGTGCCGCCGAACTTCGCTGTTTCCATCAGGCTGTCCCAGAGGCGCTGGGGATTGATGTTGAGATTGGTGAGCATGATCATGCCTTTCTGGAATGGGGCGCAGGACGATCAGGTGAGATCGTGCAGTGCCTTGCCGCTCGGCGGCGCGAGGTGGAAATCGCTGAAGGAAACGTGGAGTCCGGCCCGTTCGGGCGTGCAGCACATCGGACCGACCTGATAGGACGCAGCCTTGGGGAAGGGCGCGAGCCGCACTAGAGGCCAATGCTTGCCATCTGATGAATATTGCAAGCGAAGCACGCCATTTGAAACCGTGACGCGCAGGCGGAAATCGGAAGGATCGCCGTGGAAAGGGCCGGTCGCCCAGTCGGACTGGCCCACCGTCAGCACGCTGCCGAGCATGGGCGCCCCGTCACTATGTTCGATGCCGGCCTTGAGCCAGGTCTCCTCGTTGAGCCGCACCATCAGGCCGGCCTGATCGTAGAGCGTCTCGAAGCGGGCCTGCACGCGGACCTCCGCTGTGAAATCGCCGGCGCTGTTGAGAAAGAAGAAATGGCCGTTGTGGCGCGTGAAGCCATAATGCGTCTCGCGCCAGAAATCGGTGGCCTTGTCGGTGACGGCGTCGAGTGTCTCACCGTCCAATGCCCAGCGCGCCGGTTCATTCAACCAGCGTCCAAGGCGAAGGGGTGAGAGCTCGACATAGGCCGGCATGAACTTGAAACTCCGGAACCGCGACCCGCCTCGCTCGGAACTGTAGCTCTTCTACGGCGTCACCTCGATGCGCGACACGGGCTTGGGCCTGTTCAACTCCTTCCAGGTCGCATTCGCCACGGCCACCGCCGGGAAGGGATCGCGCCGCACGAAGGCGCCGTCACCCTTCTGGGCGCGGATCTCCTTGTCCTTCCAGGCGATGCGCCCGCGCGAGAGCGTGACGATGGGCAGGCCCGTGCATTCATAGCCTTCGAAGACATTGTATTCGACGCGGCTGAACTGTTTCTTGGCGCGGATCGTCTTGGTGGCGGCGGGGTCCCAGACCACGAGATCGGCATCCGATCCCACGGCGACGGCCCCCTTCTTCGGATAGATGTTGAGGATACGGGCGATGTTGGCGGAGGTTACCGCGGCGAACTCCTCCTTGGTGAGGCGCCCGGTCTTCACGCCTGCCGTCCACAGCACCGGCATGCGGTCTTCAAGGCCGCCCGTGCCGTTGGGGATCTTGCGGAAATCGCCGAGGCCCATGCGCTTTTGTTCGGTGGTGAAGGCGCAATGGTCGGTGGCGACCACCTGGAGCGAGCCGGAAGCCAGGCCTGCCCACAACGAATCCTGGTGCGACTTGTTGCGGAAGGGCGGCGACATCACGCGCTGGGCGGCATGGTCCCAGTTCTTGTTCTGATATTCCGACTCGTCGAGCACGAGGTGCTGGATCAACGGCTCACCGTAGACGCGCTTGCCGGCAGCCCGCGCCCGGGCGATGGCCTCGTGGCTGTCGCGGCAGGAGGTGTGCACGACATAGAGCTGGCTGCCGGCCATGTCGGCGATCATGATGGCTCGGTTGGTCGCCTCGCCCTCCACTTCCGGCGGTCGGGAATAGGCGTGGCCCTCAGGACCGGTGACGCCCAGATCCATGTAATGCTGCTGCAGGCGGAAGACGATGTCGCCATTTTCCGCATGCACCAGCGGCAGGGCGCCGAGGCCGGCGCAGCGGCTGAAGGAGTGGAAGAGTTCGTCGTCATTCACCATCAGCGCGCCCTTGTAGGCGAGGAAATGCTTGAAGGTGTTGATGCCGTAGGTCTTCACCACGGTGTCCATCTCGTCGAACACCTGCTTGTCCCACCAGGTCACGGCCATGTGGAAGCTGTAGTCGGAGACGGCCTTCTCGCTCTTGTGGCGCCAGTCCTGATAGGCGGCGAGCAGCGACTGGCCGGGCGCCGGCAGGCAGAAATCCACCACCATGGTGGTGCCGCCGGAGAGCGCCGCTCTCGTACCGGATTCGAAGTCGTCGGCCGAAACCGTGCCCATGAAGGGCATTTCGAGATGGGTATGCGGATCGATGCCGCCAGGCAGGACGTAGCAACCATCGGCATCGATGATCTCGGCCCCGGCGGGCGCTGAGAGCTTGGGTCCGATCGCCACGATGGTTTCGCCATCGATGAGAACATCGGCGGGCTTGGAGAAATCGTGGTTCACCACGACACCGCCACGGATCAGGATCGGCATGGAGTCCTCCAGAAATGCTGGGAACGCGGACGTCTCGTCCGCTCCTGGAAACGAGGCGCCCGCAGAAAGAGGAAGAGCGGACAGGATGTCCGCGCTCCCAGTTTGCCTCAAAGCTTCTTCGCAGCGTCCGTCACCACGTTGGTCCAGCCGCCGACCGGCGGCTTGGTGATGGCAGGGCTGTCGCCGCCGCCCGAAAGCAGAGTCTTCACGGTGATGTCGGCCGCGGCCGGATCCAGCGTTCCGTCCGATCCTTCGGTCAGCTTGTTGACTTCCTTGATCTGGTTGGTCTGGTGCACTTCGGTCTGAGCGCCGGAAGCGTCGTTGTCGAGCACGATCTTCACCGCCTCGTCGGGATGCTCACGGGCATAGTCCCAGCCCTTCATCGAAGCCTTGACGAACTTAGCCATAGTCTCGACGAATTTCGGGTCCTTGAGGCGATCCTCCATGACATAAAGGCCGTCTTCGAGCACGGCGACGCCCTGATCGGTGTAGTTGAACACCACCAGGTCCTCCGGCTTCACGCCCGCTTCGATAACCTGCCAATATTCATTGTACGTCATGGTCGAGATGCAGTCGGCCTGCTTCTGCAGGAGCGGATCGACATTGAAGCCCTGCTTGATCACCTTGACGCCATTGGCCGAGCCGTCGGTCTTCAGGCCGAGCTTACCCATGAAGGCATTGAAGGGATATTCGTTGCCGTAGAACCAGACGCCGAGCGTCTTGCCCTTGAAATCTGCGGGGGTCTTGATGCCGGTCTCCTTCCGGCAGGTCAGCTCAAGGCCCGAGCGTTTGAAAGGCTGGGCGATGTTGACGAGCGGCACGCCCTTCTCGCGGGCGGCGAGCGCGGCGGGCATCCAGTCGACGATGACGTCGGCCTGCTTGTTGGCGATCACGGTCTCCGGCGCGATATCCGGGCCTCCGGGGGCGACGGTGACATCGAGGCCGGCATCCTTGTAGAAGCCCTTGTCCTTGGCGACGAGATAGCCGGCGAACTGGCCCTGCACCACCCATTTGAGCTGCAGCGTGACCTTGTCGGCGGCCTGCGCAGCCGTCACCGCGCCGAGGCCGAGCGCAAAGGCAACGCCCGCCAAAAGTGCCTTCTTCATTCCGTCCACTCCTCTGTTGTCGAGTTTCTTCTTCACTAAAGCCCTTCCCTGCGTCATGCGCGCCGGTAAGAGGGATGCCAAAATGTCACCACCCGTTCGATGACCGCGATAATGCCGTAGAAGATCGAGCCCGCCACCATGGCGACGGCGATCTCGGCCCAGACAATGTCGGTCTGCGACAGCGCCGCCTGGGTGTTGATGCGAAAGCCCATGCCGATGGTCGGCCCGTCGAGATATTCGGCCACGATTGCACCGATCATGGCGAGCGTCGAGTTGATCTTCAGGCCATTGAAGATGAATGGCATGGCAGCCGGAAGACGAAGGCGCGTCAGGGTCGACCAGTAGCTCGCGCCGTAAGAGCGCATCAGATCACGTTCCAGCGCGCCGCTCGAGGCCAGCCCCGCTACGGTATTGACCAGCATCGGGAAGAAGGTCATGGCGATTACCACGGCCGTCTTGGACGGCCAGTCATAGGTGAACCACCAGATCATGATGGGCGCGATGCCGACGATCGGCAAAGCGGAGACGACATTGCCGAGCGGCAACAGGCCGCGGCGCAGGAAGGGGATGCGGTCGGCCACCAGCGCCACCAGGAAACCGGCGCCGGAACCGAGCAGCCAGCCGAGCAGCGCCTCATGCAGGAAGGTCCAGACGAAATCGTGGGTAAGTGTATCGGAATAGCGGCCCATCGCCACGCCGATGGCCGACGGCGCCAGCAGGTTGATGGCGGGAATGCCAAAGCCGAGGACAATCCACTCCCACAGGAGGAGCAGTGTCAGGCCGAACAGAATTGGAGGAGCCAGATCCTTCCAGCGCGAGGTCTTGTTCCGGTCGCCGCTGTTGGCAATCGTGTCGACCATCATCCAGGCCGCCAGCCAAAGGCCGACGGCCATGGACCAGAAACCCCAGCCCGCGGCACCGCTCACAAAAGGCAGATGAACCGCAACTGTCAGGGCAGCCGCGACGGCGATCACGAGAATAAGAAGTACGATGGGCCAAGAGGTTCTCGATGGCTTGAGAACACCTGCCACCCCAAAGATGATCGCCGCGGTCAAAATAATTATCGAGAGAGGAAATGGTATTAAGATGCCGTCATCAGCGAGTGGCAGGAAGGCGCCGAGCGCGAGCAGGATACCAGCGACAAGCCAGCCGCGCGATTGGAAGGTCGTCATTCCGCCCCTCCCCGCACGCCCATCGAGACCAGCACCCGCCGTTCCACCAGCGCGATAATGCTGATCAGCACCGCCGAGAGCAGGGCCGCCGTGAAGAGCGCCGCCCACAGCACGAGGCGTAGATTGTTGTACTGGTAGCCCGCCAGGAGACGCGAGCCGAGGCCGCCCTGGGCGCCTGTCGGCATTTCGGCCACGATGGCACCGACGATGCAGCCGGCGATGGCGATTTTCAGGCTAGCGAACAGGAAGGGCGTCGCCGCCGGCCAGCGCAGCTTCCAGAAGGTCTGCCATTTGGAGGCGTCATAGGTGCGCATCAGATCGAGTTGCATGACATCGGGCGAAGTCAGCCCCTTCACCATGCCGACGGTAACCGGAAAGAAGCAGAGATAAGTGGCGATCAGCGCCTTGGGCACGAGGATCGGCAGGCCGAGCTTGCCGAGGATGGCATTGAGCAGCGGCACCAGGGCCAGGATCGGGATGGTCTGCGAGATGATCACCCAGGGCATCAGGCTTTTGTTCATCGAGCGAAAATGCACGATCAGCACCGCCAGCACGATGCCGAGCACCGTGCCGAGCACGAAGCCCGACAGCGCCGCGGAGAGCGTGATCAGCCCGTGGTAGACGAGGCTGCGGCGTCCCAGCGGCGGCTCAAAGAAGATGCCCTGCACCATCGCCGTGATGATCTGGTGGGGCGCCGCGAGATTGCCGTCCGGCAGATTGATCGCAGCGATGAATCGCTCGATCACGGAGCGGCTTGCCATGTCCGGCATGGCGCGCTGAAGCGCGCTCCCGTTCATCGGCAGGCAGGCGAGATACCACACCGCGAAGATGGCGAGCACCACCACCGTCACCGGCCCGGCCTTGCCGGCCATCAGGTGGCTCCAGAGCGAGGGGGCTGATCGGGCGGGCATAACGTCAGTCGTCATAGGAATGCCCCGCATGCAACCCGTCACGTACACGATGCGCCACCTCCTGGAACTCCGCCGTTTCCCGGATGTGGAGCGTGCGGTCGCGTGGGAAATTGCAGTCGATGATATCGATGATACGCCCGGGTCGAGGCGACATCACCACTATCTTGGTGGAGAGATATACCGCCTCGGGGATCGAATGGGTGACGAACACCACCGTCTTCCTGGTGGTGCGCCACAGATGCAGGAGCTGGTCGTTGAGCTTGTCGCGCACGATCTCGTCCAGCGCGCCGAAGGGCTCGTCCATCAGCATCAGGTGTGGATCGAAGCAGAGCGCACGGGCAATCGAAGCTCGCTGCTGCATGCCGCCGGACAATTGCCAGGGGAATTTCTTCTCGAAACCCTTGAGATTGACGAGTTCGAGGTTCCTGGCCGCCCTTTCCTTCTGCTCGGCCGCCGGAAAACCCATCACTTCGAGCGGCAGCATGACGTTGCGCTCGATGGTCCGCCAGGGATAGAGCGCCGGCGCCTGGAAGACATAACCGTAATGGCGCTGAAGCCGCGCCTCCTCCGGGGTCAGGCCGTTGACCTTGATCGAACCCGAGGTCTGGCGCTCAAGGTCGGCGATGACGCGCAGGAGGGTGGTCTTGCCGCAGCCCGAAGGGCCGATGAAGGAGACGAAATCGCCTTCATTGACGGTGAGGTTGACGCTGGAGAGCGCATAAACCGGGCCGTCGCCGGTATCGAAGGTCAGCGACAAATCCTCAACCGAGATCACCGGTTTGCCGGCCGGCGTTGTAGCAGCCGTGCCGTCAAGATCCCGATCCACGCCCTCAACCTGCATGCCGGCTTTACCCCTGGTTCTATCGAACGGTTACGGCTCGCTCGAGGCCGCTCCGTCCTTGCTTCCGACCGCCCGTTCACAGCAATGATCGTGCCATGTGCGGGAGAGTCCGTATTTTATCACGTTACCGCCTCCCTGCCCCGGTTGGAATATTTGAAACCGGCGACAAGGCGACTTGCATACGAAAAAAGAAAGGCCGCTACCAAGCGGAGCGGCCCTCTCGAAACCGGATGCTGCCCACAGTCAGCACGAATATTGACCGCATGGACAAAAAATAGGCAACCCTTTTTGGAATAAATACATTCCTGGGATCGCAGGCATCCTGCCTGCTCGTGGAAACGCAACGCCTGGGAGAAAGGAACGGCTGGGCGATCCCAGGTTTACCTCAATTCACACTGGGAAAGTTCAGGTTGACACCCGCGCGAATGCCCGTCGGCCAGCGCGAGGTCACCGTCTTGAGGCGGGTATAGAAGCGCACGCCCTCCATGCCATAGATCGAGTGATCGCCGAAAATCGAGCGCTTCCAGCCGCCGAAGGAATGGAAGGCCACGGGCACCGGCAACGGCACGTTGATGCCCACCATGCCGACCTCGATCGAATCGGCGAAGGCGCGGGCGGCATCGCCGTCGCGGGTGAAAATGGCGGTGCCGTTGCCATATTCGTGGTCGTTGATCATCTTGGTGGCGTGGCCATAATCGCGGGCGCGCACCATCGAGAGCACCGGTCCGAAGATCTCTTCCTTGTAGATCGACATGCCCTCGGTAACCTTGTCGAACAAGGTCGGGCCGATGAAATAGCCGTTCTCATAGCCCTGCAGCTTGAGACCCCGGCCATCGACCACGAGATCGGCGCCTTCCTTGACGCCGGCGTCGATATAGCCGAGCACCTTCTGCTGGTGCACTTTCGTCACCAGCGGCCCCATCTCGGCCTGCGGATCGGCAGCCGGCCCGATCTTGAGCTTCTGGATGCGGGGCAGCAGGCTGTCGATAAGTGCATCGGCGGTCTTGTCGCCGATCGGCACGGCCACGGAGATCGCCATGCAGCGCTCGCCGGCAGAGCCGTAAGCGGCGGAGACCAACGCGTCGGCGGCCTGTTCCATGTCGGCGTCGGGCATCACCACCATGTGGTTCTTGGCCCCGCCCAGGGCCTGGCAGCGCTTGCCGTTGGCGGCGGCGGTCGAATAGATGTACTGCGCGATCGGTGTCGAGCCCACGAAGCTGATGGCCTTGACGTCAGGGTGATGCAGCAGCGCGTCCACCGCCTCCTTGTCGCCGTTGACGACATTGAGCACGCCTTCTGGAATGCCCGCCTCGATCAGGAGGCTGGCGACAAGCAGCGCCGCGGAGGGATCGCGCTCGGAGGGCTTGAGCACGAAGGTGTTGCCGGCCGCGATGGCCACTGGGTACATCCACAGCGGCACCATCGCCGGGAAGTTGAAAGGCGTGATACCGGCGACCACGCCGAGCGGCTGGCGATCGTTGTAGGTGTCGATGGCGGGGCCGACATTGCGGCTGAACTCACCGGCGAGGAGATGAGGAATGCCGCAGGCGAACTCCACCACTTCCAGGCCACGCTGGACTTCGCCGAGCGCATCGGAATGGGTCTTGCCGTGCTCCGCGGAGATCGCCCGCGCGACCTTGTCGGCATTGGCCTCCAGCAATTCCTTGAACTTGAACATGTAACGGGCGCGCTTCAGCGGCGCGGTCGTCGACCAGGCCGGGAAGGCTTTCTTGGCTGCCTGCACGGCGGTGTCGACATCGGCGGCCGAGGAGAGGCCGAGCTCGCCGCTCTGCTCGCCGGTGGCCGGATTGAACACTGGCGCAAAACGCCCGCTGGTGGCCTCGACGGACTTGCCGCTGATCAGGTTGGCGATACGGGACATGGGGTTTCCTCATTGTTGGAGTCATCCCGGACAAGCTGCCGCATGCAATGCTGCAGCGCGGATCCGGGACCGTTGGCCGGTGAAGGCGCCGCATCCGCTAGCAGTCCCGGATCTGCACCGCATCACTTCGTGCTGCGGCTTGTCCGGGATGACACAGGGCTCAATCCAGCGTCTTCAGCACGTCGCCCAGGATGGTGACCAGTTCGTCGATCTGCGCCTTCGAGATGATCAGCGGCGGCGAGAGCGCGATGATATCACCGGTGGTGCGGATGAGCAGACCCTTGTCATAGGCGTTCAGGAAAGCCGAGAAGGCGCGCTTGGTCGGCTGTCCCTGAATCGGTTCGAGTTCAACGGCGCCGATCAGGCCGAGATTGCGGGTGTCGATGACATGCGGCAGCCCCTTGAGCGAATGTACGGCATCGGCCCAATAAGGCGCGAGTTCGGCAGCACGGGTGAGCAGTCCCTCTTCCTGGTAGACGTCCAGGGTACCGAGCGCCGCGGCGCAGGCCACCGGATTGGCCGAATAGGTATAGCCGTGGAAGAACTCGATCATGTGCTCGGGGCCGTTCATGAAGGCCTCGTAGATATGCTTCTTGGCGAACATCGCGCCCATCGGGATCACGCCCGAGGTGATGCCCTTGGCCACCGTCATCAGGTCGGGCGTGATGCCGAAATATTCAGCGGCGAACGGCGTGCCAAGGCGGCCGAAACCGGTGATGACCTCGTCGAAGATCAGGAGGATGCCATGCTTGTCGCAGATGGCGCGGATACGCTCCAGATAGCCTTTGGGCGGAATCAGCACGCCCGTTGAGCCGGCGACCGGTTCGATGATCACGGCAGCGATGGTGGAAGCGTCGTGCAAGGCGATCACGCGCTCCAGGTCTTCGGCATATTCGGCGCCGAATTCGGGCAGCCCACGCGAGAAGGCGTTGCGGGAGAGATCATGCGTGTGACGAATATGGTCGACGCCGGTGAGCATCGTGCCGAACATCTTGCGATTGGAGACGATGCCGCCCACCGAGATGCCGCCGAAGCCTACGCCATGGTAACCGCGCTCGCGGCCGATCAGGCGGAAGCGCGAGCCCTCGCCACGGGCGCGATGATAGGCGAGCGCCGTCTTGAGCGCGGTATCGACAGCCTCGGACCCTGAATTGGTGAAGAAGACGTGATCCATGCCCGAGGGCGTCAGCTGCACCAGGCGGGAGGCCAGGTCGAAGGCCTTGGGATGACCCATCTGGAAGGCCGGCGCGTAATCGAGCTCGGCGGCCTGCTGCTGAATGGCCTCCACGATCCTGGGCCGGCCATGGCCGGCGTTGCAGCACCACAATCCTGCCGTTCCATCCAGCACCGAACGTCCGTCAGCCGTGGTATAATGCATGTCCTTGGCGGATACGAACATGCGTGGATTGGCCTTGAACTGTCTGTTGGCCGTAAACGGCATCCAGAACGCTTCGAGATTGTTGGTCACGCGGGTCGGGGCATTCATGGGATTTCTCTCCGGAAGAAGCTGGGGCAGAAAGGCATTCGAAGCACCCCGGCTCGTTAAGCTGTGCTAGCTTTGCCTTGAATCTGAAACTTATGCCAACTCTTTGTTGTGGCACGATCATTCGCGATAACGCCTCAACCGTCGGCCCACATTTTATCCATAATGGCTGAATAAAAAACAGACGTTTTTTTCTAGAAATGGAATACGTTGATGGCAAAGTGAAATCGGCTGCGTTGTTCAGGATATTAAACACCCTAAACAGGCCCAAAAGCAGGAGGCATCGATGCAGAACGTCGACCTGGGTTCGCTGCTGAGGCGCGTGCGCGAAGCGCGCGGATTGTCGCAGCGCCAGCTCGCCAAGCGAGCCGGCATCTCAAACGCCACGATATCGCTGATGGAATCAAATGCGGTGAACCCGTCGGTCGGCGCCCTGAAGCGCGTCCTCGATGCTCTGCCGATCGGGCTGGCCGAGTTCTTTGCCCTCGAAGCCAATACCGGCCGCAAGGTGTTCTACCGGCAAGATGAACTGATGGAGATCGGCCGAGGGCGCATTTCCTACCGCCAGGTCGGCTCGGACCTGCGCGGGCGCGCGCTGCAGATGCTGTCGGAGCGCTACCAGCCGGGCGCCGATTCCGGCAAGGTTCTGCTGCATCACCAGGGCGAGGAATGCGGCATCGTCATCCGCGGTGAGTTGGAGGTGACCGTTGGAGACGACAAGACCGTGCTAAAGCCGGGGGATGCCTACTACTTCGACAGCCGCGAGCCGCATCGCTTCCGCAATATCGGTGAGACACCATGTGAGCTTGTAACGGCTTGCACACCACCCAGTTTCTGAGCGATGAAGGAGGCGTAACGGTTTTGCGATCGACGGGGCCGCCAGGAGTCGCAAGACGCGCCGAAGGAAAGAGCCGGAGCAAAGAAGCGCTTCCGCCTGAACGCGTTTTGCTCAAGGGGGAACTGGAAGAGCGTGATGTCCGACAATGGAGGCGCCGAGAGGCAGCGCAACAAGACCAAACTGGGTCTGGCCAACATCGACAAGATCCTGGACAGCGCGCTCTCCGCCTTTGCGACACATGGGCTGCGCGGCACACGCATCGACCAGATTGCCGAAGCTGCAGGCATGTCGAAGACCAATCTGCTCTATTACTTCCGCAGCAAGGACGCCCTCTACGAGGCGGTGCTGACTCGCACCTTGGAAGTATGGATCACGCCCCTGTCCGAACTCGACGCCACGCGCGATCCGTCGGTGGCGCTCTCCGCCTATATCAAACGAAAGCTCGAATGCTCCCGGCGCTATCCGGAGGCCTCACGCCTGTTCGCCATCGAAATCATGCAGGGCGCCCGGCATCTGAAGAATGTGCTGGCGACGGACCTGACCGAGACCGTGAAGCGCAAGTCAGCGATCGTCAATGGCTGGGTGGCAGAGGGAAAGCTACGCCCTGTAGAACCACATCACCTGCTCTTCATGATCTGGGCGACCACCCAGCATTATGCCGATTTCGCCGCCCAGATCAGCGTGCTCACCGGCAAGGACCTTTCCGACGAGGCCTTCTACCAGGAAACTCTGCGGAGCGTGACGGATACGATCCTGCGGGGCGTGCTGGCCTGAGCACGACGCGCGGCGTCACTCAGCCATAGCGCTCCACCACCATGAGGATGGAGACCGCCACCATCAGGGGCAGATGCGCGGTGGGGCTGGAAAGCGGAACCAGCATGAGCCCCGCGCATGCCCCGATACAGGGGAGGGCCACCGCCACGCCGAAGCGCAGGCTGCCGAGATCGGCACGCAGGCCGAAGGCCGGCAGCGCACGGCGCGCGTGGCACTGGCGCAGCAACTGCGCCCGCAAGCCGGTGGGCTGCCAGGCAAGGGCCAACACCAATGCCAGGACAAGGGCGGCGACCTCCCCGCCGGCGAGGATCCGCAGCAGCAGGGCCGCTGCCTGCAGGAGGCCGAGAGCCAGCATCCAAGCGAGGGCATAGGCCAAGAGGAAGAGCAGTGCCGCGCGCATGCGCCGCTGCGCTAGGCTACGGTCCCACACATGCATCAGCGACGGGGCTAGAAGCGGCGCCATCATCGCTGCCAGCATCAGGAGCCAAGATAGCATGAGCCAAGGCAGCAGCAGGGCAGCCGATCCATTGATCAACCAAACCGCCGCCATGATCGAGGAGACGTCCGACATCGCATCCCGGCCGGACGTGCAGAGCACCGGTATTTCGACGGTGGCATCGAAAAGCAGGAGCCCCAGCCATCCGAGCATGCTGGCGAGGAAAAGCGGCCAGAAGCGCCCGGCCACATAGTCCCGATAGACTGCCAGCGCCCGTGTCATTCGCTGGACTGTCTGTAGAGCGTGATCTGCCCGACCTTGATCTGATCTTCCTCGCGCACGTCCGAGCGGGGTACGATCGAAACCTCGAGCTCATCGAGATTGGCCTTGCTGAGATGCAGGGCATCGATCGCATTGGTGATCTCGAGCGTCTTGTTGAGGCCTCCGGTGCCGGCCGAGGCCCGCTCCAGCCCGAACAGCGATATAGAGCCCACCAGAGTGTGCTCGTCGCCGGCCCCGCTCCCCGGCCCATGGACGAAGACGTCGAAGATACCGGATCCGTCCTTGCCGGTAATGTTCTCCAGTCTCAGGAAGACCCGATCCGGTTCGCCGGGCGTCTCAGGCTGCAGCGCGCTGGCTGAAAAACTGTGGGTGAAGGATGTCAGCGGCCGCGGCGCCAGCTTGACGCGGGCCGTCGCCGTTTCGGGGCCGAGCGCGAGCTTCTTGTCGTTCGAGCCCATCAATTCGAATTTGCCACCCGCGGGCATGGCTTTGGGCCCTCCCTCCCCGGCGACGCTGAAGGTCTGGCGATGCGGCAGAATATCCTGCAAGCGGCGATGGCGCCTGGTAACACCCTTCAGCGGATCGGATGTATCGTCATAACTATAGCCGATCTTTGCCGTTGACAGAACGTCCTGCGGATTCGAGGAACGGTCCTTCTCATCCGGGCCGAAAATGGCAAAGCGCCGCTTCCTGGAAGGCCCGTTCAGCCAGTTTGCCTCGGTCGGGTTCCTGTTGGCCGGGTCACGCTGCAGCCAGACTTCCCAGAGCCTGTCGATATTGGCGTGATGCAGCCAGAAGATCGGATCGAGGGCGGCCAAGGTGGTGTAGGCCATCAGACCGCCGCGCCCGCCGAGCTGGCTATGCACGATATCGTGGGGCTGAGCCTCGATCAGGCCCTCGGTATCGCCGTGATCCATGAAGATCGTTCGGGGCCCGCCAACGCCCGCATTGGGGCCGTCGTCGACACCGACGAAATCGCCGTCTGAAAGTTGGGCCTCCAGCCGCACGGTGTCCCGATTCAGGGCGCGCGCTGAACGGGCCGCCACAAAGAGGGGATTTGCGGAACCATCAGGCATGGTGCGGGTGAGAAAGGCCGGCGGAATATTCAGCGCGCTCGGATTGCTCTGCGAGCTGTAGTTCCAGTAGGGCAATGCCCAATCGTCAGGGCCACCCAAGGCCTTGACGGCAGCGCCGACGATATCCTCGAAAGACAGCAGATAGGCCCGGTGCCACGGTAGGAAATACCAGGAGCCGTGCTGGCATTGCTTCCAGTAGAGATCCTGCTCGGCCTGGGGCGGCAGCGCCTCGCGGGCCTTCAGATAGCCGAGGCTCACCCATTGGTCGCGGTCGAAGTCATGCATGGCGGCAAGATAGCGCCAGCTTGCCTTGCGCGTGATCGGCCGCGGGCGCAGTTCCTTGATAGCCTTGGCATACCAGAGAACCGTATCGTTCCAGGTCGGCCCAAGACCGTAGATTTCCCGCCTCGTCCTCGCCACGTTCAAATCTCCCTGTTCAAGCCACTTTTCTTCAGCCGGAAAGCGCAAATTCAACGGGGGATATGTCAGCTAGTTTCTGCCGGGCGTGAGCCGGCACAAAGACAAGATGGAAAGACAGAAAGGATGGATGCCTGCCTGAATTCTCGAAATAGCTCCAGTGAATAGGATTGGTAAGACTTTCACGGCGACCATAATACTAGCGCATTCGCGTGAAACTGACGTGAATCTTCAAGGGCGACGCACGGGAAGACCTCACAGCGCTGCTTCGGCTTCCTCGGCGCATCAGTGCGCGGCCGTGAATGCCCTCATGTAGAACCCTGCCTCGTCGACCCCGTAGGCCAGGTCCGGCGCTACCCAGCAAGCCCGGCGGGCGAGACAGCCGCCGGTGAAGCACGTCACGCCCTTGACCGACTTCACATGCGCGGCACAGCGATCGACATCATAGTGGCCGGGGTTGAAAGCGGAGACAGGGCAGGCGCTTAGACAGGGTTTTGCCTCGCAGGTCTCGCACGGGTGCGCTCGCGCGACCCGCTCGGGCAGTTCGAGCCTTTCGCGAAAACCCAGCGCGCCGCGATAGCTGTGCCACAACCCATGGTCCGGATGGACATAAATGCCGAGCGGTGAGGCAAAGACGTCGTCACCCCGTTCCGCCCAGCGCTGGAACGGAAGATAGGGCGGCCCGCCGAAAGGATAGAAGGGGCTGGCGTCGAAATCCGTGGCGAGCGCGTCGACGATCCGCTTCGACCAGCGGTCGAGCGGGTGCGGCGCGCCATCACCGGCCTCGCGCGAACGTGCGAACGATGGCCATTGCCGGCCGCCGATCCATCCGAGCAGAACCAGCGTCTTGATTCCGTCCCCGTCCCGCCCGGCCGGTACGCCATCGCCCGGCTCGCAGTGAAAGGCGCCGCGCAAGGCCAGGCCCAGCGCGACGGCGGCTTGCTGCACTTGAGCGAGGGTCGTCTGCGCGGCCACGCTCACTCGGCCGGTTCGGCGACCTTGGCCCGCACGGCTGGATTGTTGGGATGTTCCATCCAGGTGCGATGCCCGCCGACGGGCTTGCCCGTGCGCTTGTCGACGCCCGAGGTCACCGGCGAGAGCGTGATGCAATCCTCGATCGGGCAGACCACCGCGCACAGGTTGCAGCCGACGCATTCCTCCTCGATCACCTCGAACTTGCGCATGCCGTCGACCATGTTGGTGATGGCCTGATGCGAGGTATCCTCGCAGGCGATGTGGCAGCGCCCGCATTTGATGCAGAGATCCTGGTCGATGTGGGCCTTGACGACATAGTCGAGATTGAGGTGCTGCCAGTCCGTGACCCTCGGGACAGCGAGACCCACGAACTGGTCGACGGAGGTGTAGCCCTTCTCGTCCATCCAGTCCGACAGGCCCGAGATCATCTCCTGCACGACCTTGAAGCCGTAGACCATGGCGGCGGTGCAGACCTGGACCGTGCCGCAGCCAAGCGCCATATATTCGACCGCGTCGCGCCAGGTCTCGATGCCGCCGATGCCCGACATCGGCATGCCGCGCGTCGCCTCGTTGCGGGCGATTTCGGAGACCATGCTTAGGGCGATCGGCTTCACCGCCGGCCCGCAATAGCCGCCATGCGTGCCGAAGCCGTCGGTGTTCGGCCAGGGGCGCATAGTGTCGATATCGACGGAGACAATCGAGTTGATGGTGTTAATGAGCGACACGGCATCGGCGCCGCCGCGCTTGGCGCCCTCGGCCGGCTTGCGGATATCGGTGATATTGGGCGTCAGCTTCACGATCACGGGCATGCGCGTATATTGCTTGCACCAGCGCGCGACCATCTCGACATATTCGGGCACCTGGCCCACGGCCGAACCCATGCCGCGCTCGGACATGCCGTGCGGGCAGCCGAAATTGAGCTCGATGCCATCGGCTTCCGTGTCCTCGACCAGTGGCAGGATCGCCTTCCAGGCCTGCTCCTCGCAGGGCACCATGATCGAGGCGATCAGGGCCCTGTCCTTCCAGTCCCGCTTGACCTGCTTCATCTCGCGCAGGTTCACCTCGAGCGGGCGGTCGGTAATCAGCTCGATGTTGTTGAAGCCCATCACGCGCCGGTCCTGGCTGTGCCAGGCGCCGTAGCGCGGACCGTTGACGTTGACGACAGGCGGGCCGGCCTCGCCCAGCGTCTTCCAGACGACGCCGCCCCAGCCGGCCCGGAAGGCGCGCACGACATTGTATTCCTTGTCCGTCGGCGGAGCGGAGGCGAGCCAGAACGGGTTCGGTGACTTGATGCCAAGGAAATTGGTGCTGAGATCAGCCATTTCGGTTCCTCCTCACGCGGCCTGCGGGAAGCATAATTTCCAGGCCGATCCTCCGGATCCTGCTGAAAATTATGCTTCTAATCAAAGATTTGACAGATATTCTCGCGCTGGATGTACTTCCGGCTCGAGAATATCCGTCTAGGATTTCAAGGCACGATCGATAGACAGGGCAGCCTGCTTGCCGTCCTCGACCGCGGCCACCGTCAGGTCCTGCCCGCCGGCCACGCAGTCCCCGCCAGCCCAGATGCCGGGCACCGACGTGCGGCGTTCCGCATCGACAGCCAGGCGGCCCTTCTCGAAGGTAAGCGGCGCGCCGTCGACTTCCTTCGGAAGGAAGGTCTGACCGATGGCAGTGAAGAGCTGGTCGCATTCGAGACGAAGCTTTTCGCCGGTACCGACGAGCTTGCCGTCCTCATCGCGTGTATATTCGAGCTCGACGGCGACCAGCTTGCCGCCCTCTGCATGGAGGCGAGAGGGCTTCAGCCAGTGGCGGATCAAGACGCCATCGGTCTGCGCCAGTTCCTGCTCATAGTCCGAAGCGTTCATCTGCGGCTGGCCGCGGCGATAGGCGATGGTCACGCTCTCCGCCCCGAGGCGCTTGGTCTGCGAGGCGATGTCGATCGCGGTCATGCCGCCGCCAACGACCACGATGCGCCGGCCGACCGGGAGGGAGGCGAGATCCTTGGCCTGTCGCAGTTCGGCAATGTAGTCGACGGCTTCGATCACGCCCTCGATCCCGTCCTCCAGACCGAGGACATTGGTATCGCCGAGGCCCACGCCGAGAAAGACAGCATCATACTGCTTCGCGAGATCGGCAAGCTGGACATCGCGGCCGAGGCGCTTGCCATGCTGGATGTCGATGCCACCGATGGCGACGATGTAGTCGATCTCGGCCTGGGCGAAATCGTGGGTGCTCTTATAGGCCGCGATGCCATATTCGTTGAGGCCGCCGGCTTTCTCGCGAGCTTCGAATACCATGACGTCATGGCCCAGCGTGGCGAGCTTATGGGCGCAGGCAAGGCCAGCCGGCCCGGCGCCGACCACCGCCACGCGCTTGCCGGTAGGGGCGCCACGCTTGAAGAGCTGCTTGCCCTTGGCGAACAGGTCATCGGTCGCGTAGCGTTGCAGGTTGCCGATCTCGACCGCCCTGCCCTCCGACACCTCCTTGACGCAGGCCTCCTCGCAGAGCGTTTCCGTCGGACAGACGCGGGAGCACATGCCGCCCATGATGTTAGAGCTCAGGATGGTCCTGCCAGCGCCGACGGTATTGCCCGTCATGATCTCGCGGATGAAGAGCGGAATGTCGATGGAGGTGGGACAGGCCTTGATGCAGGGCGCATCGTAACAGAACAGGCAGCGCTCGGCTGCGACCCTCGCCTCATGCCGGTCGAAGGCCGGATGGAGGTCGGAAAAATTTTGCGCCAGCGCGTCGGAATCGAGACGACCCCGCGCAATGTCAGGCTGTGCAGTCATCGGAACCTCTGGTGTGTATATTTTTTACCAGTTGATCAAATGAGGTCGCGGCTGTCAATCCTGTTTGGAAAAATTCCAGAGTGAGAATCTGCCGGCCTGAAGGGCTTGGCAAGCAGATTTTGTGCCAGAAGGTTCTCTATCCCAGGGAGCGTAATCGCTTCTGCTTTCGGGGCATCACTTTTGCCGGTCGTGGCGCGGGATCCCCTGGGACCGCAGGCGTCTCGCTATTCGACAGGAAGCAGTCGGGTCAGGCCGCCACCTGCTTGGCCAGGATATCGCCGATCTTCAGCATGATCTCGTCCGGCCCGTGGCCGATCACCATGTAGGAGCGCTTGGCGTCCGACCAGTAGACCACGTTGAAGCCCTTGCGCTGCTCGAGCTCCGGCTGTGTCACCGTGCCGGGATTGTTGGCGAAGATGCAGAAGGCGATTGGGCCGTTCAGCTCGTCGAAATAGGCGATCTCCACCAAGGGGGCATTATCGTAGTGAAAGAGTTCGACACGCTTGACCTCCTGCGCCGGCAGGGCGACCTGCTGGGGGGTCAGGGGAAAGCCAAGGCGCTTGGTCGCCACCGACAGGTCACGCTCGGTAGCGGCCGTGTCACCAGGCATTTCCAGCAGGGTCTGCGACGTCGTCAGCCCCCAATATTGCGCGACCTTGGTGCGCCAGGCATCAGGCGTCTCCTGGTCCGCCTCCTGGGTCGTCGGGCCGAGCGGCCACCATTGCACTGGCGTGTAATGGCCGATGCCGGCGCCCACCAGCAGGAGCGCGAGGCCGGCCGCGATCGCCGCCGGCGGCAGGTGCCAGGACCGGCGTCCGTCGTTATCGTTCGCCACCGGCGCCGGCACAGCCTCCAGGCTCTTGGCCAGCGTGGCTTCGAGCCGCGCCGTGGGAGCGTGGCCGTTCAGGACCTCGAAGCTCTCGCGGAAGGGCCGCGAACCGGCGGCCAGCGCCTCGAGCCGCGCCTTCAGGCCGGCGTCCGCGGCAAGGCGGCGTTCAAGCAAGGTCCGCTCCTTCGCCGGCAGTGCGCCGTCAAGAAAAGCGATCAAGGTGGCGTCTTCGAGTCCCATATCTTCCGTGCTCATGACGCTTCCTTGTTCAAATGGGCCAGCTTCAGCCGGGCCGATGACAGGCGGCTCATGACAGTGCCAATCGGCACTGCGAGCATCTGCGCGGCCTCGGCATAGCTGAGCCCCTCCCCGTAGACCAAGAAAACAGTCTCACGCAGGGCTGACGGCAGCGCCTGCACCTCCTTCAACACCTGTGCGGCCAAAATATTCGTCTGGAATTTTTCTTCCCCATCGAAAACCAGCACGGCCTCGGCTTCCTCGAGTTCGACAGGGTTGCGCACCCTGTTGGCGCGGATCTCATTGAGCCAGATCGAACGCTCGATGGAAAACAGCCAGCGGTCTAACCGCGTGCCCGGTTCGAACTGGCGAGCCTTCTCGAGCGCACGCAGACAGGTAGCCTGCACCAGTTCCTCGGCGACCTGGCCGCTGCCCGAGAGCACGAGGCCAAAGCGCCACAGCCCCGTCAAATGCGCGGCGAGGCCGTTGCGAACTTCCTGGTCACCGCTTCGGGGCATGAATCGCCTATGCAGACAACGCGCGGCATAATTGTGGCGATTGTTCCGGCAAACGCAATCGTTCGAACCGGTTACTGTTTGCGTTACTATTCAGCAGCGTCGAGATAGGGAACATCGCTATTGGCGACTTCAACGGCGATCTTGTGCAGGGCGCAATCAGCCTCGGCACAGTCATGGCAGCGCGCGGCAGCGCGAGCGTCGGCAAGAATCTGCCGAACCGTGATGAGGCAGCGCCCGCATTCCGGCCCGCAGCCGAGGCAGCGATAGGCGTCGGCGGCCGAACGCGGACAGCCAGGATCCTCGCTGGCGAGCGTGCTGGCGAAATCCTCATCGGTCAAAACACGGCAGGAGCAAACGATCATCTGAAAACGATCTTGGGGTTCGGCCAAAGGCAATGACTGGATTTGATTTGTACGCATGCGCGCTCGTTGTCAATGGCCCGGCGAAACAATAGAATTGTTATAAATCAGTAGTTTAGAACCACACTAAACTATGCCGCCCCTGCCCGGATTTCGCCATCGCGCCACCATGAATCCGCCTTTGTGGGCACCGGATTTTTATCTCTTGCCATCTTTTAGAATTATTCTAATTTAGACTCGTTCAATTCAAGTAGGAGAAACGCTCCCATGAAGGGCGACAAGAAGGTCATCGACTATCTCAATAAGGCGCTGCGCAGCGAGTTGACCGCGATCAATCAATTCTGGCTGCATTACCGCATCTTCGACAATTGGGGCCTGCTGGGCCTGGCCAAGAAGTGGCGCGCCGAATCGATCGAGGAAATGCAGCACGCGGACAGGATCACCACGCGCATCCTCTTCCTCGAGGGTTTTCCCAACATGCAGACGCTCGATCCGCTCCGGATCGGCCAGACGGTGAAAGAGGCGCTGGAATGCGACCTGGCCGCCGAGCGTGACGCCCGCGCCCTCTATCAGGAAGCCGCCGAATATAGCCGTACGGTGAAGGACTTCGTCTCCGAGAACCTGTTCAAGGAACTGATGACGGACGAGGAAGGCCATATCGACTTCCTGGAGACCCAGCTCGACCTCATCGAGCGCATCGGCATCCAGAACTACTCGCAGAGCCATCTCGGTGGTTTCCCCGAAGAGTGAGTCGAGGGGCGGCCGAAAGGTCGCCCTCTCCCAGGACTGCTCTTTGCCATGTGGCGGGGTTTGCCTTTCTTCCGTCCGGTCTAGCGAAAGCACCGGAAACCGGTCACTATCGTGCCACGGGCTGGAGCAAGGCACATGGTGGATATTCTTGTTGTCGGCGCAGGCCCCGTGGGGTTGACCATGGCCGCCGAACTGACGCGATACGGCCTGGCTGTCCGCATCATCGATCGCGCCGAGCATCCGACCCAAACATCCAAGGCACTGGTGATCTGGAGCCGCACGCTCGAACTCCTGGATCGCGCCGGGGCTGCTCCACCTTTTCTCGACGCTGGGTTGCGCGCCCATGGTGGAGCAATCCGAAGCGGTGGCACGCTTCTCGGCCGCGCCCGCTTCGATCACATTGCCAGCCCCTATAATTTCGCGCTGATGATCCCGCAGAGCGAGACCGAGCGGCTCTTGACTGCCCATCTCGCCAGCCTTGGCGTGAACGTCGAGCGGCAGCTCGAACTCGTCTCCTTTTCGCAGCGGGCGGATCACGTCGAAGCGCACCTTCGCCATGTCGATGGGCGAGAAGAGGTCCTGTCAACGCCTTGGTTGATCGGATGCGATGGTGCTCACAGCGTCGTCCGGCACGGGCTGCGTGTCGAATTCCATGGCTCGGCCCAAGGCGACGACTGGATGCTCGCCGATGTCCGCCTCGGCGGCGAGGGAGCGCCGGCGACGGACGAGGTCGCCACCTTCCTGCATCGCGAAGGCCCCCTGGTCGTGTTTCCGATACCCGGCGGTCGGGCCCGTATCGTGGCAGTCATCGGGAAAACGGATCCGCAAAATCCGCGGCCGGATCCGACGCTCGCCGACGTGCAGGCCATGGTGGATGGGCGCTGCGGCGCAGGCATCCAGGTGACCGATCCCGTCTGGCTCTCGACGTTCCGCATCAACGAGCGCAAGGCATCCAGTTACAGCCAGGGACGGGTCTTCCTGGCAGGCGATGCGGCCCATATCCACAGTCCCGCCGGCGGCCAGGGCATGAACACCGGCATGCAGGACGCCTTCAATCTCGCCTGGAAGCTCGCAATGGTTGCTCATGGCCAGGCCAGCCCCTCGCTGCTGGACAGCTACAGTCCGGAACGCAGCGCCGTCGGCAAACTCGTGCTGCAAAACGCGAGCCGGATGACCGATATGGCGACCCTGTCGCCTCCCGCCGCGCAAGCCATTCGCAACATGGCGCTTCGCTTCCTGCTCGGTCTCCACGCGGTGCAGGACAAGCTGAGCAGCACGATGAGCGAGACAGACATCGCCTACGCCCACAGTCCGCTGTCCGAGGGCCCGGGAGCCGGCAACCGTCTCGCCCCGGAAGACTATGACGGGCCGCCGCCCGGGAGCGGAAACAGGCCACGCCTGGTGCTCATGACCGCCGACACCGAAAAGGGCGCAGCCCTGGCCACCCGTTTCCCGGATCTTCTTGAGCCCGGCCCGCGCAGGCCACCCGATGCGGCCCGGCTGCTGGTCGTCCGGCCCGACGGCTATATCGGCCTGTCGGCCCGTCGTGGCGAATGGAACAAGGCGGAAGCCTATCTGAAGGTGTTTGCCTGATCAGGCGCGGCCTTCAGCCTTCCGGTTCCACGAAGTGATCGAGCGGCAGCGGACCGTGGGCCTTGATGGTCTGGATGGCGAAATTGCTGCGGATATCCGTCACACCCGGCAGCTTGAGCAGCTTTCCGATCAGCAATCGTTCATACCCCGCAAGGTCCGGCACCGCCACCTGCAGCAGGAAATCCGCCTCGCCCGAGACGAGATGACAGGAGATCAGTTCCGGTAGGGCGAGTACCGCTTGGCGGAATCTATCGGCCGTATCATCGCGATGACGCTCCACCTTGACGCTGACGAACACCGTCAGCCCCAGCCCTATCTTCTCGCGGCTGAGCAGGGTGCGGTAGCTGTCGATCACCCCCGCCTCTTCCAGGAGCCGGACACGGCGCAGGCATGGCGACGGTGATAGGCCTACTTCCTCTGCCAGTTGCACATTGGTCAACCGCGCGTCGCGCTGCAGGGCGGCGAGAATCCGCCTGTCGATGGCGTCCAGTTTCAATCTTGGCACGATCACGCTCCATGATCATCCGTGTTGGATGTTTCTGCTAATATGGCATGCTTCCTTGATATAATACGCAAGGACATGCCTGCCTCCAGGGGGTAGATTCTATTCCTGACATATCTATCGCTGGAGGAAGCAATGGCTGACCTGTGGATCTTCATCGGTGCCTTGACGGTGGCATATCTCGTTCCCGGACCGGACATGATCCTGCTGCTCGATACGGGAGCGCGGCAGGGCCGGAACCATGCCCTGGCTGCCGTCATCGGCCTCGCCTTGGCACGCGCGGCACATGTGACGCTGGCCGTCCTCGGCCTGGCCGCTCTCTTGAAAACCGCCGCCTGGGCCTTCGAGATCGTGCGGATCTTTGGTGTCGCCTATCTCATCTGGATCGGCATCAGCATCTTCCGTGCTTCATCGCTGACGCCGGACCTCAGGGGCGTGGCGCAGGACACCAGGCCGCACGGCTATGCCCACGCAATCCTGCGCGGCCTCATCACCAATATCTCCAATCCCAAGGCGCTGCTGTTCTGCTCGGTACTGCTGCCGCAATTCATCCATCCCGAGCTCGGCAATGTCGGCGGCCAGTTCGTGCTGCTCGGCGCCATCCTGGTCGTGGTCGGAATCGGCTTCGACTGCTTCTACGCCCTGGCCGGCTCGACCCTCGGCCGCTTCCTCGCCCGCCACCGCACGGCTGCCGCCGCCCAACGCTGGGTCTTCACCAGCCTGCTGCTCGGCTTCGCCGCCAGGCTGGCACTCGCCCAGGGGCCACGGTAACCTGGGAGCGCGGACGTCTCGTCCGCTCTTGAACCACGCCTTTATACGAGAAGGGTGCCGCCTCAGTCGTTGGTGGTGCCCTTTTGGATCCTGTCCCCGCATGAGCTTCTCGGATTCTTCCGAAACGCTATCGTTTCAAGAGTGGATCGTCCGACACTCTCTTGAGTGTCGTCGGACGTCCGCGTTCCCAGGACTAGCTCTCCGGCTTCGCGTCGATCCCAACGATCTCCGCACTTTGGGGACCGACCTTCACTTCCTCACCGATCTCCTTGCCGAACAAGGCTCTCGCCAGCGGCGCTAGGTGGCTGATGCGGCCAACGGCGGCTTCCGCCTCGTCTTCGCCGACAATCCGCCAGGTCTTCTCCTGCCCATCGGCATACGCGAGCGTGACCGCCATGCCGAAGCGGATACCGGCAGCGGTCGCGGCGGGTTCGACCAGTTCGGCCGAGGCACGGCGCGCAGCCCAGTAGCGAATGTCGCGGGAGGCGTTACCCATGGCGATGCGGTCGCCAGCGGCCTCGGCGGCCGCAAATGCGTTGCGGGCCTGGCGGAGATCGGCTTCGATCAGGGCCAGGCCGCGCGCTGTCACAAAATTGCGTTCGGTGCTGACGGGCCTTTCGGGAAGGACATGTGCGTCCTCCCCTTCCTGTCCGTCGCGCGTGAAGGCGCGACTCAATGCCTTGCCTTATGCGATCAGGCGGCTTGGGCTGCCCCTTCGACGCGCTTGGCGATGAGCGTGCGCAGCTTGCCCAGATCCTTGGCGAAACCACGGATGCCCTCGGCAAGCTTCTCGGTCGCCATGGCGTCTTCGTTCATGGCCCAGCGGAACGCACGTTCGTCGATCTTGCTGGTGGTCGGCCTGGAGGGATGCGCGTCCGGCGAGAGCTTGCGCACCAGCGTGCCCTGATCAGCGTCGAGCGCCTGCAACAGGTTCGGCGCGATGGTGAGGCGGTCGCAGCCCGCCAGCGCTTCGATTTCGCCGGTGGAGCGGAAGGAGGCGCCCATCACCACGGTCTTGACGCCGCGAGCCTTGTAGTCGGCATAGATGCTGCGCACCGAAATGACGCCCGGATCTTCTTCCGGCGTAAAGGTATGGCCATCATTCTTGACGTGCCAGTCGAGGATACGGCCGACGAAGGGCGAGATCAGGAACACGCCGGCGTCGCCGCAGGCGATCGCCTGGGCCTGCGAGAACAGCAGGGTGAGGTTGCAGTCGATACCCTCCTTCTGCAGCTCCTCGGCAGCGCGGATGCCCTCCCAGGTCGAGGCGATCTTGATCAGGATGCGATCGTGCGAAATGCCGCGCGACTTGTAGTCGGCGATGATGGCATGGGCCTTGGCGATGGTCGCCTTCGTGTCGAAGGAAAGGTCGGCATCGACTTCGGTCGACACGCGGCCCGGCACGAGCTTGGTCAGCTCGGAGCCGAAGGAGGTGGCGAGGCGGTCGGCGATGGCGGCAACCACCGCTTCCTGGGAGCCGCTGTGCTTGCGCCCCCAGCTCACGGCCTCTTCGATGATGTGGTCATAGGCCGGCATCTCGGCGGCCTTGAGCAGCAGGCTGGGATTGGTGGTGCAGTCCACCGGTTTCACCGCCTTGATCGATTCGATGTCGCCGGTATCGGCGACCACGACCGTCATCGCGCGCAATTGCTCGAGTTTCGAAGCCATCTCAATGTATCCCTCTTCTAAGACCTTGCTAGCGTTCCGGGACAGAACAATAGCGATGCGCCCCGCCTCCGTCATCTCAAATTAAAGAGTGGCAGTCCCTGACTACCATCTTGGAAGCAGCGCATTTACGGCCGAGGAAGATGGCAGTCGGAGACTGCCACTCCAATCATCGCCTTCCCCATGCGCTGGACCAGCGCCACTCCCATACATTGCCACAAAGTCCAGCAGAAACGGGATTACGCTCGATATAATTGAGGGTGTTCGTGAATTGCTCTTCATAGCGCATGTAGCGATCGAAGAAATCTCGCTGCCAGAACGGCCCGCTACGTTGGAGCAGTCGGTTGGCTCGAATTGCGCTATGCACCTTCCAGGACCTCACAATGTCAGAAAGAAGCTGGCCCTGATCGGGTTCAAAGAGGCAGTGCACATGATTGGGCATGATGCACCATGCCCACATCCTGTAGCGCTGAAGATGGAAGGACAGCAAAGTACCCTGCACAATGTCTGCGATTTCTGGCTTGGCCAACCAGCACGCCCCCCTTCCCTCGTCGAGTTCACCCTTCAGCCGCCTGCGAACCTCGGCTGACGTCTCATCGCTTCGAGCCACATAACTTGGCAGGCTGTCGGCCAATCGAAATGTCACGAACTGAACCCGCTCGGGCGAATCGAAATGTGGCAACGCGCGGTGTTGATACCAGCCACGATGCTCCTTGCTCTCATCCATGCAGACATCCTATTAGAACAACGTCCACCGTCACCATCTTACGTTACGGTATATCTGGAAACGCGCGATGTGGAGTGGCAGTCTCCGACTGCCATCTTCCTTGTCCCAAGCGTTTTCGTTTCCACGCATGGCGGTCGGAGACCACCGCCACGAGGAGCTCCCGCCATCCCCGCCACCTTCAAAGACCCTCTGGCCGTGCTCAACGACGTCTTCGGCTATGCCGCCTTCCGAGGCGAGCAGGAAGACGTCGTGCGTCATGTCACTGATGGCGGCGACGCCGTGGTGCTGTTTCCGACAGGCGCCGGCAAGTCGCTGTGCTACCAGATCCCGGCGCTGTGCCGACGCGGTGTCGGGATCGTCGTCTCACCGCTGATCGCGCTGATGCGTGACCAGGTCGAAGCATTGCGCCAGGCCGGCGTCTGCGCCGCCGCTCTCAACTCCTCGCTGTCGCGCGAGGAGTCCTACCAGGTCCGTCGCGACCTGATGGATGGCAAGCTCGACCTTCTCTATGTCGCGCCCGAGCGCGTGGCGACGGCCGGCTTCCAGAACCTGATCGCTGATGCCGACATCGCCCTCTTCGCCATCGACGAAGCCCATTGCGTCAGCCAATGGGGTCATGATTTCCGGCCTGAGTACCGCGATCTCAACCAGCTGGCAGAACTTTTCCCTGGCATCCCGCGCGTGGCGCTCACGGCAACCGCCGATCCCGTCACCCGTGCCGATATCATCGAGCGACTGGGCCTCGGCGACGCGCGCGTCTTCGCCACCAGCTTCGACCGGCCGAACATCTCCTACACCATCGTCGAGCGCGACAATGCCCGCCAGCAACTGCTGGCCTGCCTCGCCCGTCACAAGGGCGAGAGCGGCATCGTCTATTGCCTGTCGCGTGCCAAGGTGGAGGACACCGCCGGATGGCTCAATAGCCAGGGCATCCGGGCCCTGCCCTACCATGCCGGGCTCGATGCCGCCGTGCGCAGCGCCAACCAGGACGCCTTCCTCAAGGAGGAAGGCCTCTGTCTCGTCGCAACCGTCGCCTTCGGCATGGGCATCGACAAGCCGGATGTGCGCTACATCGCCCATCTCGACATCCCTTCCTCGGTCGAGGCCTATTACCAGGAGACCGGCCGCGCCGGGCGCGACGGCCTGCCCTCGGAAGCCTGGATGAGCTACGGCATGGCCGATGTGGTGCAGCGCCGCCGCATGATCCAGGAGGGCAACGCGCCCGATGCGGTGAAGCGCGTTGAACTCGGCAAGCTCAATGCCCTCCTCGGCATCTGCGAGACGGTGGATTGCCGGCGCAAGGCGATCCTCGCCCATTTCGGCGAGGCTCACCCCGGCCAGTGCGGCAATTGCGACACCTGCCTCTCGCCGGTGGAAAGCTTCGACGGCACTGAGGCCGCCATCAAGGCGATGGCCGCCGTCTACCGCACCGGCCAGATGTTCGGCGCCGGCCATATCGTCGACGTGCTCACCGGCAAGGTGACGGAGAAGGCGCAGCGCTTCGGCCACGACAGCCAGCCGGTGTTCGGCGCCGGCAAGGACATGGACGCCAAGACCTGGCAGTCCGTACTGCGCCAACTCACCGCCGCCGGCCTGATCGCCATCGATCACAACGCCCACGGCGCCCTGACGCTGAGCGAAGACGCCCGCGCCGTTTTCCGCAAGGAGCGAACGGTGACGCTGCGCCGCGACCGTCCGCGCAAGACGACGAAGCAGCTGCGAGCCCAGAAGGCCACCGGCGACCTCGCCCCCGCGGACGAGGCGCTGTTCCAGGCCCTGCGCGCCGAGCGCAGCCGCCTTGCCCGAGAACAGGGCATCCCACCCTACATGGTCTTCGCCGATACCACGTTGCGGGCGATGGCGACGCAACGGCCCGGCAACAGGGCGGAATTCCTGGCGCTCTCGGGCGTCGGGCAGGCCAAGCTCGACCATTACGGCGCAGCGTTCCTGGCGGTTCTGGCCAGCCACGGCTGAACTGTCACGACATCGTGGGCCTTTTCAGGCAATCTTGCTCCCCATTGTGATTCCCCGCACGAAGCGCATTTGCGCGCGCTTGACCTCCTCAGCAATTTAAGTTAGCGTTCGTTCACTAACTTTATCGCGATTCCCCGCACCAGGAACCACGCCGATGTTCGCATCGCTGATGTCTGCCCGTCGCTTCTGGCCCCTGTTCTGGAGCCAGTTCTTCAGTGCCTTCAACGACAATTTCATCAAGCAGGCGCTGATTATCCTCGCCGTCTACGGTATCGCCGGGACACCAGCGATTGCAGGAGGGGAGAGTCTCGTATCACTTGCCACCGCTCTGCTGGTGCTACCCGGCCTGTTTCTTTCCGGTCTGGCCGGCCAGATCGCCGACCGTTTTGACAAGGCGCGTGTGGCGCAGACGGTCAAGCTTTTCGAGATCGCCATCGTGGCAGTCGCCGCCATAGGCTTTGCCATCCACTCCGTCGCGATATTGCTCGCCAGCATGCTCTCTTTGGGCGTGATGGGCGCACTGTTTGGGCCAGTGAAGTATGGAATATTGCCAGATCATCTAGCGCCCGAGGAACTGCCCGCAGGCAACGGCCTGATCGAAGCGGGCACCTTCCTCTCCATCCTGATCGGCGTCATCAGCGCCGGCCTTGTGGCGCCCCACCTGCCCAGCGTTGTCGTCGCCGGCTTCATGGCTGTGATTGCCGTGATCTGCTGGCTCTCGGCCCGCATGATCCCCCCAACCGGTCAGGCTGCACCGGACCTGAAGATCGACTGGAATGTCCTGCGGTCAAGCTGGGATCTGCTGAAGCTTCTTTCAGAAGATCGCCGCCTGCTGATCGGCTCGATCGCCGTAGCCTGGTTTTGGCTGAGTGGCGCCGTCATGCTGAACCTTACGCCGTCCCTTGCCCGGAACGTGGTGGGTGGCGACGAGAGCATGAACACGCTCTTCTTTATCGCCTTCTCCATCGGCATTGCCGTCGGTTCGGTTCTGGCCGCACAGCTTGCCGCCGGGCGAGCCATCGTCCTGCTCAGCCCGATCGGTTGCATCCTGATGGGCCTGATCAGTCTCGATGTCGCCTGGCTCGCCTTCGGCACCACGCCTTCGGCTACTCCGCTCTACTTTCTGAGCTATCTGCAGACCGGCAGCGGCATCCACATGACGGTCGCCCTGACCTTGGTGGCCGTGGCTGCGGGCCTGTTCATCGTCCCTATCTACGCCGCCGTCCAGCACTGGGCACCGAAGGATGAACGTGCCCGCGTCATCGCTGGCGGTAATATTCTGTCCGCCCTGTTCATGGTGGTAGGTTCGGGCGGCCTCTCACTCCTGCAGCACCAATTCGGCCTCTCCACCCCCGTAGCCCTGCTCGGCATGGCCGTGCTCAACGTCATCGCTGGTATCGTCTTCCTCTTCGTGCTGCCGATGAGCTTCGTGCGCGATTTCGTTCTCTTGATCTATCGTGTGCTCTTCCGCCTAGAAGTGCACGGCATCGAGAACCTGCAGACTCCGACGCCCCATCGTATCATCGCCATCAACCATACCAGTTACCTCGACGCCGGCCTGATCCTGGCCCTGCTCGACAAGGACCCCGTCTTCGCCATCGACCACACCATCGCCAAGGCCTGGTGGGTGAAGCCCTTCCTCAAGATCTGCCGCGCCTACCCGCTCGACCCCACCAAGCCTATGGCGACGCGCGGCCTGATCAATGCGGTGAAGGACGGTGAGACGCTGGTGATTTTCCCTGAAGGCCGCCTCACCGTCACCGGCGCCCTGATGAAGGTCTATGACGGCGCCGGCCTGATCGCCGACAAGTCCAAGGCCGACATCGTGCCGGTGCGCATCGACGGCCTGGAACGCACGCCGTTCACCCGGCTCGACCCGAGCAAAGTCTCGCGCAAGCTCTTCCCGAAGGTGACGGTGACCTTCACCGAGTCCACCCGCCTCACCATCGATGAAGACCTGCGCGGCAAGAAGCGGCGCCTCGCCGCCGGCGCTGCCCTCTATGACGTGATGTCGGACCTCATCTACAAGACGAGCGCACCGGAGGAGACCGTGTTCCAGGCGCTGGCCGGCGCCGCGAAGAAATACAGGCCGAGCCGCGTCATCATCGAGGATCCGGTCACCGGCACCCTCACCTACAAGCGCCTGCTGATTGCCATCGAGGTGCTCGGCAGCAAGTTCAAGGCCTTCACCAGCCGCGGCGAACATGTCGGCGTGCTCCTGCCCAACGCCAATGGCGTGGCAGTCACCTTCTTCGCCCTGCAGGCGATCGGCCGCATCCCGGCGATGCTGAATTATTCGGCCGGCAAGGCCAGTCTGATTTCCGCCTGCCAGACGGCCGAGGTGAGGACGGTGCTCTCCTCGCGCACCTTCATCGAGAAGGGGCGCCTGGAGGAGCTCGTCGCCGCGCTGGAAGGACATGTGAAATTCGTCTGGCTCGAGGATCTGCGCAAGACCGTGACCACCCCAGACAAGCTCAAGGCCTTCCTTACCGCTGGGCGCCAGCACGGCAGGATCTCGCCTGACGCCCCCGCGGCCGTGCTGTTCACCTCGGGCTCGGAAGGCACGCCCAAGGGCGTGGTGCTCTCGCACCGCAACATCCTCTCCAACATCGCCCAGATCGGCGCCCGCATCGATTTCGGCCCCGGCGACATCGTCTTCAACGTGCTGCCGGTGTTCCACTCCTTCGGAATGACGGGCGGCATGATCCTGCCGCTGATCAATGGCGTGAAGCTCTATCTCTACCCCTCGCCCCTGCATTACCGCATCATTCCCGAGCTGATCTACTCCACCAATGCGACGGCGGTGTTCGGCACCGACACCTTCCTCTCCGGTTACGCCAAGATGGCCAATCCCTATGACTTCCGGTCGCTGCGCTATGTCGTGGCTGGTGCCGAGCCGGTGAAGCTCGAGACACGCCGCATGTACAATGAGAAGTTCGGCTTGCGCATCCTGGAAGGCTATGGCGTGACCGAGACCTCGCCCGTGCTGGCCCTGAATACGCCGATGTTCAACAAGAACGGCACGGTGGGCCGTATCCTGCCCGGCATGGAGGCCCGTCTCGAACCGGTGCCGGGCGTGGAGGAAGGTGGCCGCCTGCATGTGCGCGGCCCCAATGTGATGCAAGGCTATCTCAAGGCCGAGCATCCCGGCCAGCTCCTGCCCCCGGAAGAGGGCTGGCACGACACCGGCGACATCGTGACCATCGATCCCCAGGGCTTCATCACCATCAAGGGCCGGGCCAAGCGCTTCGCCAAGATCGGCGGCGAGATGGTCTCGCTGGCCGCGGTTGAAAGCCTGCTCGCCGATCTGTGGCCGGACACGCCGGTGGCGGTGCTCGCCGCTCCCGATCCCCGCAAGGGCGAGCGGCTGGTGCTGGTCACCACCAACAGGGACGCCAGCCGCTCCGACGTCATCGCCCATCTCAAATACAAGCATGCCGCCGATCTGATGACGCCCTCGGAGATCATGGTCATCGACACCATGCCCGTGATGGGCACCGGCAAGACCGACTATGTCAGCCTCGGTACGATGCTGAAAGAGCGCCTTGGCGAAGCCAAGATGTCGACGCCAGCGTCGACGTCGACACCGACCCCGCTTCCTGACCTGCCCCGGGCCCGCCCGCACGAGCTTGGCCCGGTGAACAGCGCGCCCGCCTCGCAGGAGCAGGCCCAGCAGACCCAGGCTGCCCCGCCGCAGGCCGAGATCCAGACCGGCCACGCCGTGCCGCAGGGCCAGCCCGATGCGTGACGGTTCCAAGACCCGGGCGAAGATCGAGAGCGAGGCTCTGCGTCTCTTCGCCGAAAAGGGCGTCGTCGGGACTTCGGTGCGGGATATCGCCGCGGCCGTGGGGGTAGCCGAAGCCGCCCTCTACCGGCACTTCCCATCCAAGGATGCGCTCTCGCGCAGCCTCTTTCTGCAGGGTTATGCACGGCTTGCGGCGGATGTGGTGGCCGTGGGGGAGACGCATCATCCGATCGAAGCAAAGATCGGTCAGATCGTCGATCTTTTTTGCAGGCTCTTTGACGACGACAGGTCGCTCTTCTCGTTCCTGCTCCTGGCTCAGCACGCTCATCTGGCCGATGTACCGGAAGGTCGAGAAAGCAATGTCGTGGAGGCCGTCAAGAATATCTTCGTCGAGGCGATCACGCATGGCGATATCCGGGAGGAAGACCCGGATCTGCTGGCCGCCCTCGCGCTCGGTATCGTCGCCCAGCCCGCCATCTTCACAATCTATGGTCGCCTGTTGGGCCCGCTGGCCGCGCGCGCGCCCGACCTGACGAGAGCGATCTGGGCGGCGGTGCGGTAGAACACCGCGCGGAAAAGATGATCGCTCGAAGGCCGCGCCACGCGGTCAATCCAACCTGTCGGTAACACAAGCCCTGAGCGCTTCGGGAACCGCCGCCTCCGGGACCTCGACCGACTGGTCCTTGCCATCCACCGTGCGCGTAATGCGGTAGCGGAAACCATCGGCCACCGGTCGGTAACCGTGGACATCCGTCGCACCCTTGAACAGGTTCTCGACGGATGCCTGGTCCGCAGCCGAAAGCGCCGACAGATCCTGTTGTCCTTGGCTCCGCAGCTTTGAACCGGCCAGGCCGAATCCGGCCAGGCCACCGACACGTTCGATCTTGAGAATGCCCATGGCACCGGTCCTTCAATGGGGCCGGGCGCGCGCCGGACATCTAGAGCCCGACGTGCTTCCATCCGGCATCGACTTTTCCTCCGAGAGCCGAGTCACCGGGATAGAGTTGCCCAGCCGCCGCTCGAGTGCGATCCGCGAATTCCTTCATTGTCATCTGGGGTTTCGCGCCAGACCCTGTCAGAACGTTATACCAAATCTGACCAACCTTGTCCCAGCTATTGCCGCCGACAGCCTTGCATATCGTATAGAATGCAAGGTTGGGGATCCCACTGCTGGAGTGGGGATCCATGCCTGGCTCAAATTGAGAATATTGGGTTGGCTGTGGCGCCAGACAGTGCTGGGCGTCAGGATTGGCCATATCCCGAAGGCATGTATATCCCCTGTCTGCTGCCGTCGGCCCCATTATATCGCTGCCGATCAGCCAGTCTGCCTGGTTGACATCCTGCTTCGCTTCCCACTGGCGGAACATCGAGCCGAAACAGTCCGACAGGCTCTCGTTAAGCCCGCCGGCTTCGTCGACATAATCGAGTTGCAGGCTGTGTTGGGTGACGCCATGGGTGAGTTCGTGGCCGATGACATCATTTCCCTTGGAAAAGTCGACGAAGATCTCGCCATCACCATCGCCATAAGTCATCTGCGCTCCATTCCAGAATGCGTTGTTGTAACTGACGCCGTAGTGAATGGAGGAAAGCAGTGTCATGCCGGAGCCATCGATCGAGTTTCGCCCGAACACCTTGGAATAGAATGTTGCGACCGATGTGGTCTCGTTGAAGACTTGCTTTGCGGTGCCATCCTGCGCCTTCGCAGGATTTGAGATCGGAGAGCCCGGTAGAGTCTGGCCGTTCTTGCAGTCGTAGACCGCCACCGTCGGAGCCGCTGCAATGGCGGTAAGCCCGGGAGAAATCGCGGTCGCAAGCCGCGTAAGTCTCATCGCCTGGGAGCGAAGACGTCGCAATTGCGTATCCAGACGTGCAGTATCGGCGAAAGACTTACGGTTTGCAGCAGATAGCGATTTATCCTTGGCCAATCGCTTCAATACATCCTGAGGCACGATTTGACACATATGGCACATTGTATCTCTCCCCTCCGGTTTTATTTGACATCCAGGTAGATCACGCCAAATTGCACAGAATACGACTGAACTTTGCATCCATATATAATAAATCTATCTATATATTAGCCATTTTTACTTAAGAGATTTATCATCATATAACTCCCAACAAATAATCGATACCGTTTACCTGATCATTCGTGACTCTCGCGTGATTTATAAATCAGATGATTTCTATCCAAGCGCTGAGATTGCTATCGATCTGGGGCTTTACAGCAGCTGCGCGGTTTAGGTGTTCCTCTGGAAAAAATTCGTTTCTTGATATCCTCTCGTGGACCCTGCCGATGCAGGAAGGCACCAAGGTGTCGTCCGCTGGGAGCGGCAACCTGCGCCGCTATTAGAACCTGGGCCGAGAAGGCCATAACACGCGATCGCTGGGTCGCGCCCTCCACCATGGGTTGCACGAGGAAACGCTTCGCTCTTATGCGGTGTTATAATAGCGCTATTATCTCCAGCGCCACAATCCTTCCAACGGGTGGCTTCATGCCTGCGGAGGAGACGCTGCGCTTCAGGGCGATACTTCAGATGATGGGGCCCTTCGTTCCGGCAGCGCGGGAACGGGAACTGCAAATGCAAATGCCTGGATTCGTGTGATCCGAAGCTGAATCGTACCGCTCCGCAATGCAGGATCGCGGATTCTTGCCACAAAAGGGGAGCGAACTTCCCGCTCCCCTTCGCTAATCATTCTTACCGTCCCAGTTCGCGCAGATACGCCAGGCGGGCGATGTAACCGGTGTTGCTGAAGTCCGTGAACACGCCGTCAACCCCCAGGCGATAGAAGGTCAGGAACTCCTGAATCGGATCCTTGTTGTAGCTGCCGGCGAGGTATTTCGACTCGTTGCGGAAGGTGAAGACGTGCACGAACAGGCCTGCCTTGTGAGCGTCAGCTACCAGGCTGGTCGGCGGCTGGACACTTGCGTTCGCAGTCGAGCCGGCGAAGGGCGTGCCATCGGCGTTCTTTTCCGGCCAGGGCGAAATCTTCAGCGGCACGATTTGCGGCTTCCAAGGGCCGATGCCGTCGGCATAGGTCTTGATCTCCGTAAGACCTTCAGGAGTCAGCATGGCGTCGAACCACCGCGGATCGCCAGCCAGCGTCCAGTCTAAGGGGCGGCTGTCGGTGATCTCGTTGTAGAGGGGCATGCCGGTCTTGAAGTCGACGCCATAACCATCGATCAACTGGACGATCTTGGTCTTTAGGCCATGGTCGTGCATGTATTTCAGGCTGCCAGGCTCGAAGCTCTGCACGAAGATCGGCGCATCCTTCGAGTTGAGGCCGTTCTTCTCGATGATCTTAATCATCGCATCTTCGAGCGGATGGCTGCCGGGCGCCCCGCAGCCATTGGCGATGGCCTGCTCGTCGTTCCAGGTCGGGTTCTTGGATTCGGGATAGACGGCAATGACGCGGCCCGTCTCCTTCGACTTCACCTTGGCGAGATCGATGATCTCCTGGAAGCTGAGGATCGGGAACTTGCCATTGAATATCTTCGGGCGTTCGGCGGCGTCGTCATAGGTGGTGCCGGCGATCAGCGTCTTCAACTCAGCCATGGTGAAATCGTTGATCGACCAGTCATTGGTATGGTCCTCGCCATCGACGATCAGCGATTTCAGCACCGATTTAGGATCGTTCGGATCGGTCAGGTCGGTGAGATATTCGGCAGGGCCGCTGGTCGGCGTCTGCGCCCATTTCACCTTCACCATCACGCCCGGCACGGTGCGCTTGCGGGCGGCAACCTCGGGATTGGTGCTAGCAACCTCCGCCACATTCGTGTTGTCGCTGAGCCAGGGGTTGTGGCGGGCGACGAGCACGCAGTCCTTGGTAAGATGGAGGTCTTCCTCAAAGGCATCGGTGCCGACGGCGGCGGCCATTTCGTAGGACGCCTGCGTCTCCTCGGGCATCAGGCCGGGCAGGCCGCGATGGCCGATCACCAGCGGCGGCTTGCCGTCGAGCGTCAGGAAAGGCTTGGCGTCCTGCGCGAAGGCGAGCCCGCTCAGGCCCAGCACCAGCGCCGTGGCGCCCAGCAATCCACGAAGTGTTCCGTCTCTTCCGATCGTCATCCTGTGTCTCCACCGTCTGAAGCCAGACCGTTCCACGAAGCCCCCGAGGCCCTACTCCCTTCATGACGCGGCTCTCTAACGACGGGATGGCGGATCTTTGACGTATGGATGACAGCCGGTGCCCCTCGAAGGGTTGCGGGCTCCGCCTCCCCTCCGGCATGATGGCGCATCTCGCTCGGCGCGAATCCGCGCCCGCTCCACCGGAATGACACCCCCATGTCGGATACTGCGCTGGAACCCGTTCGCCTCGTCGATTACCGCGTTCCCGCCTTTCTCATCGATACCGTGCATCTCGACATCGGCCTCGACCGGACGCAGACGCGCATCGTCGCCACGCTGGCGATCCGGCGCAATCCCGCGAGCGGGGAACGCGGCCCGCTCAAGCTCGATGGCGACAGCCTCCTCTTTGTGGAGGCCTGGCTCGACGGCGTGCCGCTGCAGACGAGGGATTACGTCGCCCTGCCCCAGGCCTTCACGCTCCATCACACACCGGAAGGCAGCTTCACGCTGACCATCGAGACCCGGCTCGATCCTTCCGCCAACACGCAGTTGATGGGGCTCTACCGCTCCAACTCGGCCTATTGCACCCAGTGCGAGGCGGAGGGCTTTCGCCGCATCACCTATTTCCTCGATCGGCCCGACGTGCTTTCGGTCTACACCACGCGCATCGAAGCCTCCTTTCAGGAAGCGCCGGCGCTGCTTGCCAATGGCAACAAGATCGAGGAAGGCGTTCTCAATCATGGCCGGCATTTTGCCGTTTGGCACGATCCCTTCCCGAAACCTTCCTATCTCTTTGCCATGGTCGCGGGCGATCTTGCCGTCGTGCGCGATAGTTTCGTCACCGCGTCGGGCCGGCATGTCAGGCTCGAAATCTATGTCGAGCATGGCAAGGAAAGCCGCTGCACCTATGCCATGGACGCGCTCAAGCGTTCGATGAGCTGGGACGAGCAAGTCTTTGGCCGCGAATATGATCTCGATATCTTCATGATCGTGGCGGTGTCCGATTTCAACATGGGCGCCATGGAGAACAAGGGCCTCAACGTCTTCAACGACAAATATGTGCTGGCCCTGCCCGAAACAGCCACCGACCAGGACTATGCCAATATCGAGGCGATCATCGCCCACGAATATTTCCACAACTGGACGGGCAACCGCATCACCTGCCGCGATTGGTTCCAGCTCTGCCTGAAGGAAGGCCTCACCGTCTTCCGCGACCAGGAATTCTCCGCCGACCAGCGTTCGCGCCCGGTGAAGCGCATCAGCGATGTGAAGACGCTACGCAGCCAGCAATTCTCCGAGGACGGCGGTCCGCTCGCCCACCCCGTGCGGCCGGAAATCTACAACGAGATCAACAATTTCTACACGGCCACCGTCTATGAGAAGGGCGCCGAGGTCGTGCGCATGCTGAAAGCGCTGATCGGCGACGAGGCCTTCGGCAGGGGCATGGACCTCTATTTCGAACGCCATGACGGTGAAGCGGTCACCATCGAGGATTTCATCGCCTGCTTCGCCGATGTCAGCGGACGTGACCTTTCCCAGTTCATGCTCTGGTACCGTCAGTCAGGCACCCCGGAAATCAGGGCCGAGGGCGTGTGGGACGAGTCCGGCCGAACCTATGCGCTCACTCTCAGCCAGATCCTGCCGCCGACGCCGGGCCAGCCTCACAAGCAGCCGATGCTCTTCCCCATCCGCCTCGGCCTCGTAGGCACCAAAGGCGACCTGCGGGTCAGGCTGGACGGCGAGCCGTTCGAGGGTCTGGTGGCGCTGACCGAACCCACGCAGAGCTTCCTCTTCAGCGAGGTCGGCGAGAAGCCCGTACCTTCACTGCTCCGCAGCTTTTCCGCACCGGTGAAGCTTGCCGTCGATCTCGACGAGGAGGCCCTCCTCACCTTGCTGCGCGCCGATAGTGATCCCTTCAATCGCTGGCAGGCCGCGCAAAGCTACGCGCTCAAGCTGCTGCTGCGCCTTGTGAAAGACCCGACGACGCCGATCGACCCGCGTTTCGTCGAGGCGATCAGCGGCATTCTCGAGAGGGGCGGCGACGACCCTGCCTTCGCAGCCCTGTCGCTGGCGTTGCCGAGCGAGGCCGATATCGCCCGCGAGATCGGCAGCGACGTCGACCCGCAGGCGATCTTAGGAGCGCGCGCAAAGCTGCGGCACACGCTCGGCAGCTATCTGGGCTCGGAGTTGCTGCGCACCATCGAGACGATGAGCGTCGATGGCCCCTATTCGCCGCAGGCTCGGGATGCGGGCCGGCGATCGCTGCGCAATGTCGCGCTTGAACTCGCCTGTGCCAATGGCAGCAAGGCAGCCCTCGCCGTCGCGCAGGCACAATTCGAGAATGCCAACAACATGACTGATGAAATGGCGGCGCTCAACACGCTTGCGCTCTCGGGCACTGATGCGGGCGAACAGGCGCTGCTGGGCTTCCGCGAGCGCTATGGCAGCGATCCGCTGGTGATCGACAAATGGATGAGCGTTCAGGCGATGCTGCCGCACGAAACCACCCTGGCTCGCGTGAAGGAGTTGATGCGGGACTCCGCCTTCTCACTTCACAATCCCAACCGCGTCCGCGCCCTGATCGGCGCCTTCTCCGCCAACAACCAGACGCAGTTCAACCGTCCCGATGGCGAAGGCTACAGCTTCATCGCCGATATCATTCTCAGCATCGATCCGAAGAACCCGCAATTGGCGGCGCGCCTGTTGGTTGCCTTCAAGACTTGGCGTTCGCTGGAGGCCGGCAGGCGGGCTCTTGCGGCAGCCGCCTTGCGCGACATCGCGGCGCGGCCCGGCCTGTCGCGCGATGTTGCTGACATCGTGCAGAGATCGCTCGCCTGAGTTTCAAAGGGTAACTTCGGTCGCACTGTAACGAGCACGCCCGTTGCAATCGAAAGTTATGCTGCCTTTAGGGAAACATCTCTGAGTGGCAGCGACCGTTAAATGCCTCCCGACACTATATATTGTGATATACACCCGCAAACACCATAGATGTAGATAAACGGACATGTTTGCGCCCAAAAATTGGCTGGAATCATCCATTTTTTCGCCGTAAGCGCACACAAATAATTAAAAAAGAGTTCATGCCGACTCTAGACAAATCACCTGCAGATTGATTCTTATAGCGAATATCGATTCGGGGCGGTGTTGACCACCTACCCCTTCGGAAATTCAGGAAAAGCTGGAAGGGCTGTGCAATGGCGCGTGCAAACGCGACACATGCGTTTTTGCGTGCGCCGGGTATCCGGGGCCTGGCGAGGACATTGATCTGCCCGACCTACAAGCGCTTGATGGGCGTCGAGCCCCTCCTGCGCAAGGCGGTTCCCGTTCTCATCGTCGCTTTCCTGAGCGCCATGGCCTTCGCTGCCTTCCTCCAGGCGCGCGACGCCCGCAAGCATACCCTGCACGAGGCCAGCCGCGATCTCGACCTGGTCATCTCGGCCGCCAGCGCCAAGCTCACCGCCATCGTGGCGCAAACCGGCCAGGCGCCGGCCAGTGCTGCCATCTCGGCGCCCGACCATGTCCAACTCGCTATCGTCACGTCGCAGGGCAAACCGCTCAACGAGAGCAATGACGTCGCCAGCCTGATCCAGGTGATCGGCAACCGCGGCACCGGCCGTCTCACGGTCGATGTCGGCGGCACCGCCATGCTGGCCTCGATCGGTACCAGCGAGGGCTTCCGCATCATCGCCGCCAGGCCCATCAGCGATGTCCTCGATCGCTGGTACATTCTAAGTGGCCTCCTGCTGCTGCTCACCACCACGACGGGCTGCGTGCTGCTGATCCTCGGCTTTGCCTATTACTGGCAGGCTTCGCGGGCCCGGCGCGCCGACGACATCTACAACGCCGTGCGCACGCGCCTCGAAACCGCCCTCAGCCGCGGCCGCTCGGGCCTGTGGGACTGGGACCTCGAGGCGGGACGCGTGTTCTGGTCGGATTCGATGTTCCACCTGCTGGGCTATGAACCGCAGGACGACCTCCTCGTGCACAGCGACATCGAGCGCCTGATCCACTCCGAGGATACCGGGCTGCAATCGCTCGCAAGTGAGCTTCGTTCCAAGAACCCGCCGCTGCTGATCGACCGACGTTTCCGCATGCGCTGCGCCAATGGCGAATGGATCTTCGTGCGGGTACGCGGCGAGCTCGTCTTCGGCCCCAAAGGCGACGGTTCCTCCGGCAAGCGCCTGATCGGCATCGTGGTCGACGAAACCGAGGAGCGCAAGTTCGCCGAGCAGACCAAAAGAGCGGATCTGCGTCTGCGCGATGCCATCGAGACGATCTCCGAGGCCTTCGTCCTGTGGGATCCGAACAACCGCCTGGTGATGTGCAATTCGAAATTCCAGGCCCTGCATAATCTGCCCGACGCGCTGGTGCGCTCCGGCACGCATTACAGCGCCATCGTGGAAGCGGGGTCCCAGCCCGTGGTGCGTACCAATATGCCCACCAACACGCTGATCGAGCGTGGCGCCCGCACCTTCGAGGCCCAATTGCAGGATGGGCGCTGGCTCACCATCAACGAGCGCCGCACCAAGGATGGCGGCTATGTCTCCGTCGGCACCGACATTACCTCGCTCAAGGACCAGCAGACCAAGCTGATGGACAGTGAGCGCAGCCTGATCGGCATGATCGCCGACCTCAAGCGCTCGCGCCAGGTGCTGGAGCGCCAGACGCAGGAACTGGCCGAGCTTGCCGAGAAATATGCCGCCGAGAAGATCAAGGCCGAGTCCGCAAATCGCGCCAAGTCCGAATTCCTCGCCAATATGAGCCATGAGCTGCGCACACCGCTCAACGCCATCATCGGCTTCTCGGAACTGATGGAAAGCGGCACCTTCGGAGCGCTCAGCCATCCGCGCTATGTCGGCTATTGCCGCGACATCCATGAGAGCGGGCGCTATCTGCTCGACTTCGTCGATGACATCCTGGAAATGTCGAAGATCGAGGCCGGCGAGGTCGATCTCCATCGCGAGCATTTCGCCGTCGACCGGTTGATGAGCGATCTGCTACGCTCGATCAAGCCCGAGGCCGATGCCAAGAAGCTCAGCCTGCATCCCTCCTGGCAGAATGGCGTCACCCTCAATGCAGATCGCCGGGCGCTCAGGCTGATCATGCGCAACCTCATCTCGAACGCCATCAAGTTCACGCCGGAAGGCGGCAGGGTCGGCCTGCGCATCCGCCAGCGCGACGGCAAGGTGGTGATCTATGTCGAGGACACCGGCATCGGCATCCCGCCGGAAGCGATCAGCAAGCTTGGACGGCCGTTCGAGCAGGTGCAGACGCAGTTCACCAAGGCTCACAAGGGTTCTGGCCTCGGCCTTTCCATCGCAAAGTCCCTGGCCGAGTTGCATGGCGGCTCGATCCGCATCCGCTCGGCGGTTGATATCGGCACCGTGGTGATGGTGGTGCTGCCGGGGTTGCTGGGCCTGGAGGAGCCGCGCAAGCTGCCGGCTCCCGCCGTGATGCAGGCGAGCCTCAAGCGCCTGGCAAGGGCCGCCGTGCTGCATTGAGGGCGACGATTCGCGTGCACGGCATCTTGCCGCGGGCGCCAACTCCGCTACTCCGCCGCCTGCTGTTTCAGCAGCAACGCCAGCCGCGCCTCCTGGTCGGCGATGCGGTCGGCGATCAGATCCTCGTTCGCGGCCCCCGAAGACGCGGCCGCCTGTTCCATCAACTGCCGGATATTCTCGCGGATGATCGCAATTTCCCGGTCATAGGACTGCGTGCTGCGCGGCTCGACCATCGGTACTCTCCTGTCATGCTGGACGCCTCCTCAGCGGAAGCGACTGCCCGGCTCCTGCGGCCACCGGTTGCTCATTCTTCAGGTTCCGTGGTGAACAGCAAGGGGTAACCCTGGTTGCGCGCCATTTCGGTGGCCCGGGTGGCTTTGGTCTCGGCGATATCCTTGGCGAAGACGGCGACCACGCACACGCCCTTCTGGTGTGCCGTGATCATCACGCGATAGGCCTGCGACTCGTTCATGCGGAACTCTGCCTTCAGCACGGTCACCACGAATTCGCGTGGCGTGTAGTCGTCATTCACCAGGATCACCTTGTGAAGGCGCGGGCGCTGGGTCTTGGTTCGGGTTTTGACGCGTGGACGAAGAGCGGTGTCACTCATTGGCAAGAGATCTCCCAATGGCGGCTCATTGCCTGGATCTGGTTTCCCCTATTTTCCCACGACTATCCGGCCGCGTCTACTTTCCGCCGATCACTTGCCGGAAGATCTCGCGGATCCTTGTCTGCGTGACTGCGATCAGCGAGTTCAGTTCGTCGAAATCACTACATTCGGCCACACGGCAGAGCAGCGCCTTGCCGGCCTCGGAGGTCTTGTCGGGGTCGAGATTGCCGCCGACACAGAAACGGATGGCCTGGGAGAGTGCGGTATAGAGGCGCCACGCCTCCGACAGCCGCTCATGCGCTGTATTCGCCAGCACACCCGCCTCCAGGGCCTTGTCGAGCGCCCGGCCGGTATTGGTGTCCAGCATTTGAGGATGATCGGCGGCATGCAGCAACTGCAGGGTCTGGGCGATGAACTCGATGTCGACAAGGCCGCCTGCCGTATTCTTGAGATCCCAGGTCCCGCGCCCACCCTTCTCCTTTTCGAGGAGCGTACGCATCTCGATAACGTCCTTGTGGATCTTGGCCGGATCGCGCCGGACGGTCAGGATCTCGGCGATGGTTCCCCTGATCACCTCGCCGAGCGCGACGTCGCCAGCGATCGGGCGCGCCCGCGTCATAGCCATGTGCTCCCAGGTCCAGGCTTCCTTATGCTGGTAGTCGCGGAAGCCATCGACCTGGATGGCCACGGGGCCTTTCTGTCCGGAGGGGCGCAGGCGCATGTCGACCGAGAACAGCGTACCCTGCGCCGTGGGCGCCGAGAGCGCGGCGATGAGGCGCTGCGTCAGGCGCGCGAACCAGACGGAGGGCGCGATCGGACGAGGCCCATCCGTCTCACAGGCATCGGAATCATGGTCATAGAGCACGATGAGGTCGAGGTCCGAGGACGCGGTCATCTCACGCCCGCCCAGCTTGCCCATGCCCAGAATGCCGATGCGGGCGCCAGGCGGCATGCCATGCGCCTGCTTCAACTCGGCACAGACGAGCGCCAGCAGGTCCTGCACGATCGCCTCCGCCAGGCTTGAGATTTGCGCTCCGGCGGCAAGGGGGTCGAGCTCGCCTGACAACAACCGCGCGCCAAGCACGAAGATGCGCTCACGGGCGAAGATGCGGGCCAGGTCCAGCTTATCTTCGTAATTCTCGCCGGAGGCGAGAGTCGATGCGAGGCGCCTGCGCAGCCAGTCCTTGGAATGGCCAGCCTCGGCCCCATGGTCAAGCAGGCCGTCGAGGGCATGCGGGCGGCGCACCAGCACCTCCGAGAGGCGAGGCGCCACGCCCAGGATGCGTGCAATCACATCGAGGAGCCTGGTGTTGTTGCGCAGGATCGAGAAGAGCTGGTAGCCGGACGGCATGCGCGACAACAGGCCGTCGAAGACGATCAGCGCTTTGTCGGGCCGGCCCTCACGCGCCAAGGCCTGCAGGAGCGCCGGCGTCAATTCGGTGAGATCCTCTCGCGCCTTGGCCGAGCGCATGGCGGGATAGCGGCCGAAATGCCAGCTTCGGATCATCTCGGTCACCTGCGCGGGCGAGGCAAAGCCGAGGCGCTCCAGCGTCTTCAAGGTCTCCGGATCGTCCTGCTTGCCGGTGAAAACCAAACTGCCGATGTCGCTGGCCAGCGGTGCCGAGGCCTCGAAGAGCCTGGCGTAATGACGCTGCACGGTTTCGAGTCGCCCGATCAGGGCCTTAGACAGGGCGGCGACATCGGCATAGCCCGCAAAACGGGCGAATTCCTTCAGCGCCGTCTTGCTTTCGGGCAGGCTGTGGGTCTGCTCGTCCGTCATCATCTGCAGGCGGTGCTCCAGACCGCGCAGGAAGTCATAGGCCTGGATCAGTTCGTCGCGGGCCTCCTCGGTGATCCAGTTCGCCGCCTGAAGGGCCGCCAGCATTTCCACCGTGCCGCGGCCCCGCAGGTCGGGGTTGCGGCCGCCGGCGATCAGTTGCTGGGTCTGCACGAAGAACTCGATCTCGCGGATGCCGCCGCGACCGAGCTTGAGATTGTGCCCGGCCACGGCGATGACCTCATGGCCCTTATGGGCATGGATCTGGCGCTTCATGGCGTGGACATCGGCAATCGCGGCGTAATCGAGATGCCGGCGCCAGATAAAGGGCGTGAGGCCGGCCAGGAAACGCGTGCCGAGCTCGATGTCGCCGGCGCAGGGCCGCGCCTTGATCATCGCCGCGCGCTCCCAGTTCTGGCCGACGCTCTCGTAATAGGAATAGGCGGCCGGCAGCGAAATGGCCACGGCAGTGGCGCCGGGATCGGGACGCAGGCGCAGGTCGACCCGGAAGACATAGCCATCCGCCGTCCGCTCGGACAGGAGCTTCACCAGGCCCTGCGTGAGACGCACGAAGAAGGGCGCCGGCTCCAGCCCCTCGCGCAGTGGTGCTGTATCGGGATCGTAGAGCACGATGAGGTCGATGTCGGAGGAGTAGTTGAGCTCAAAGGCGCCCTGCTTGCCCATGGCGAGCGCCACGAAGCCACAGCCGCGATCCGGATGTGCTGAAACGGGCGGAATGAAGCGCCCGGCATCGGCCGCCTCGCGCAGGAGGTAACAGAGCGCAAGCCGCACGCTCTCGTCGGCCACGCGGGTGAGCGCTCCGGTGACATCGGCCAGCTGCCAGGAGCAGTTGAGATCGGCGAGGCCTATCAGGAGAGCTGCCTCCTGCTTGAGAAAACGCAGGGCGCGCATTACCTCGGCCGCGTCGGCGGCCTCCCGGCACCGCGCCTCGGCACGTGCCATCGCCTCCGCCAGAACCGCTTCCGGCGTGCCAGCGAGAATGCGCTCCAGCCGCTGGGGATCGGAAAGGCCGAGCCCCCACAGGAAGGGCGAACCTGTGGCGATGCCTGCCAGCACGTCGTGCCCCGGCCCGCCCTCCAACGCCTCGGCGAGGGCAGGTTGAACGGCGGCATCGAGACGGACGGCAAGATCGGCAAAACGGGATTTGGCTCGGCGCTCGTCTTCGATGGGAATCATGGGTTTCCTCGGCCTGGCCTGAACGTCTTCTTGCGGCGCTGTGTTCCCGGATAGCATTTTCCGGGTGCAGGGGCATCTTGCCCGTGCACCGGGTACCGTCACCCGTTCATCCGCAGCGCTGGACGCCGCAGGGCGAGCTTGGGCTGCGCCCCCGCCACTTTCTCCAGCCCATCGGGCAATTCGAGCACGACGCGCAGCCCCGGCTGATTGTCTTCGAGACGGATCGTGCCGCCGTGGAGCTTCACCATGGCCGAAACGAGCGCAAGGCCGAGGCCCGATCCCGGCCGGGTCCTGCTCGATTCGAGGCGTACGAAGCGCTCCAGCACACGCTGCCTGTCGGCCGGAGCGATGCCCTCGCCGCGGTCGGCGACGCTGATGATCATCCTCCCCTCGCCCTTGCGGGCGGCGATGGTGACGTCGCCCGAACCGGCACCCTCCTCCCTGGGGCCATGCTTGAGCGCATTGTCGATCAGATTGGCGAGAGCCTGGCTGATCAGCTCACGATTGCCTCGCAACGGCAAGGGCGAGGCGGAATCGACGATGATCTTCCCTCCATGCTCCTCAGCCAGCGGCTCATAGAGCTCGGCCACTGCCTGGGCGGCCTCCGCCACGTCGAATTCGCTCATTGTCCCTTCAATGCGGCCGCCCTCGGCCCGGGCGATCATCAGGAGGGCGTTGAAGGTGCCGATCAGCTTGTCGGATTCCTCGATCGTGCGGTCGAGCGCGGCGCGATAGGCGTCCTCGTCCCCGGCCGTGCGCAAGGCTTCCTCGGCGTGATTGCGCAGGCGGGTGAGTGGTGTCTTGAGATCATGGGCGATGTTGTCGGACACTTCCTTCAGCCCCACCATCAGCTCCTGGATACGGTCGAGCATAGCGTTGGTGGTGGAGGCGAGACGGTCGATCTCGTCATCCGTACCCGATACCTTCAGGCGGTGGGTGAGATCGCCGGCCATGATCGAGCGGCTGGTGGCGTTGATGTCGTCGAGCCGGTGCAGCACGCGCCGTGCCACGAACCAGCCGCCGGCAACGCCGAGCAGCACGATCAGTCCTGCCGACCACAAGGCCGCGTTGAACATAATGGCGCGCACCCGGCTCTGATCCTCGAGGTCGATGCCCACCAGCAGCTTGTAGCCACCTTGCAGACCGAAGACGCGCACCAGCGCAGTGCGGCGGGTCGTGGCGTTGCCGTCATCGCGCGTATAGGGAATGTTGCTCCAGCCAGGCTTGTCGAGCACGCCATCCGGCAATTCGGTGACATTGCCGGCGAGCGCCTCGCTGTCCGGCGTGGTGACGAGATAGAGCAGCGAGCCGGGACGGCGGGTGCGCGCCTCGATGGTCGAGGCGAGGCGAACGATGCCGCCCTGCTCATACTCATCGCTCAGGCTGTTGATCTCGCTGTTGATCGAGGTGTTGATCTGCGAGCCGAGCAGGCGCTGGGCGTTCCAGAAGAAATAGCCGAGCAGCGAAGCGGCGAACAGGGTGAACACCAGCAGATAGGCAGCCATCAACTTGAAGGCCGTGGTGCGGATGAGTTTGCCCAATCCGATCACGACCGCGCCCCCGCCACGCCGGTTTCTTCATTGGCCATATGCACTACACACTCTGACAATCACCTTATATCAGGCGGCGCCCACCAGAAATGTTCTCCAAGCACACGAGCAAAGACCGACCGTGCCCTGCGGATATCATCTTCGCGATGCCCAAGAAAACCATCCGAACGCTTCTCCTGGGGCCGGCTGGCGCTCTGCTCAGGCACGTGGCCTAAGTCTTACTTTGCGCTATCCCTGATCATGTAGCCGGCGCCGCGGATGGTGTGCAGCAGGGGCTTTTCGAAGGTCTTGTCGAGCTTGGAGCGCAAGCGCGACACATGCACGTCGATGACATTGGTGCCGGGATCGAAATGATAGTCCCAGACGTGCTCGAGCAGCATGGTGCGGGTAACGACCTGGCCGGCATTCTTCATCAGATATTCGAGCAGGCGGAACTCGCGCGGCTGCAGGTCGATCTCTTCGCCCGCACGCTTGACGACATGGGAGAGGCGGTCGAGCTCGAGGTCGCCAACGCGGTAGACCGTCTCCTCGCCCTTGCCGGGATGACGGCGCGAGAGCACCTCAACCCGGGCGAGCAGCTCGGAAAAGGCATAGGGCTTGGGCAGATAATCGTCGCCTCCGGCGCGAAGACCCTTCACCCTGTCGTCGACCTCGCCGAGCGCGGACAGGATAAGGGAGGGCGTCTGCGTGCCTTCCAGGCGCAGGCGCGAGATCATCGACAGGCCGTCCAGCTTGGGCAGCATGCGATCGACGATCAGGACATCATAGGGACCGTCCTTGGCCAAGGCATACCCGCTCAACCCGTCGGCAGCGTGATCGGCGACATGCCCGGCTTCCGCAAAAGCCTTGACGAGATAAGCGGCAGCGTCGCGGTCATCCTCGACGATCAGAATGCGCATTTTGGATTCAGACTCAGTCACGTTTTGCGATGCAGAGGTATCAACCGAGCTTTGCCACATTTCAAGGTCACCTCATAGGGTAGGACCGCCAAATGGCGTCCAACAGGAATGAGTCCCCTCCCCCTCGCGGGAAAGGGGACCCCAACCGTTCAGTCCGGATCAGGCCTTGCCAACCGGCAGGGCGACGAAGTGCGTGCCATCGCCATTCTTCACCCGCAGCAGGACGGTGCGCTTGGAGTCGGCGCGGGCACTGGAGAGAGCCTCGCGCACATCGCGCACATTGCTCACCGGCTTGCCGGCCACGTCGAGGATAACGTCACCCGGATGCAGGGCGTCGGCAGCGGCGCTGTTCGGATCGACATCCGTGACAACCACGCCGGATTTGCCGGCGCCAGCCACGCTCGCGGCAGGGGCGAGCTCAACGCCGAGACCAGCGAGCGCACTCTTGCCGCTGTCATCGTCCTGGGACGTATTGGCCTCGGCCAGCTGCTTGTCGCCCGGCAGCTTGGAGGTCTCGACCTTGACGTTCTGCTCCTTGCCATCGCGCCAGACCGTGAGGTCGGCGGTATCGCCCGGCTTGATGTCGGCGATGGCACGGGCAAGCTCGCGGCTGTCGGCGACGCCCTTGCCGTTGACAGCGGTGATCGCGTCACCCGACTGCAGGCCGGCCTTAGCGGCAGGGCTGTTCTTGGTGACATCGGCCACCAGGGCGCCCGAAGCCTTCTTCAGACCGATGGAGTCGGCAATATCCTGCGTCACCGGCTGGATCTGCACGCCAATATAGCCGCGCGTCACCTGGCCGTCGGTCTTGAGCTGCTGCACCACGCGCTGCACCGTATCGGCGGGAATGGCGAAGCCAATGCCGATCGAGCCGCCCGAGGGCGAATAGATCGCGGTATTCACGCCGATTACCTTGCCGGAGAGGTCGAAGGTCGGGCCGCCTGAATTGCCGCGGTTCACCGGCGCGTCGATCTGCAGGAAGTCATTATAGGTCGAATTGTTGAGGTCGCGGCCGCGGGCCGAGACGATGCCTGCCGTCACCGTGCCACCAAGGCCATAGGGATTGCCGACGGCCAGCACCCAGTCGCCGACGCGCGGTTCATTCTGCAGTTCGAGCTGGACGAAGGGGAACTTGGCGTCCTTGTCCGCGATCTTCAGCAAGGCGAGGTCGGTCTTGGGATCGACACCGATCACCTTGGCCGTATAGGTCTTGCCGCCATCGGTGACGACATCGACTTCCTGGGCATGGTCGACGACATGGTTATTGGTCACGACATAGCCGTCATCAGAGATGAAGAAACCTGAGCCGAGCGCCATGCCGAACTGCTTCTGAGGCCGGCCGTGCTGCATGCCGCCACCACCAGGACCGTTGAAGAAGAACTCGAACGGGTTGCTGGGGGCGCCGTTGTTGTCGTCACCATCATCGGAGGCGTCGGTGGTCGCCTCGGTCTTGACTTTGATCGAGACCACGGCCGGGCGCACCTTCTGCACGACGTCGGCGAAGCCGAAGGGCTGGGCCGGCGCAGCGGACTGGCTTTGCGACTGGGCGTAAGCAGGGGTCAGGGAAGGAATGACGACGAAGTTGCCGGCTACCGCGCCGGCGACGCCGAGTCCGAAGACTGCGGCCAGAAGACGCGTGCGGCGGCGAGCGAGGATGCCGGTCTTATGCGCAGTATCGTTTTCGTGGAAATTCATGGTGATGGGCTCCATAGTAGCGCGGCGCCTCACGTTCGAGGACCGTCGGACTGTGACTCAGCGCACGATGCCGCGCTGTTGGAGGTGACAATGCCTTCTCCAACATTACGGCGTTTTTTCCATGAGATTACTCTTTGGTAAGACGGCGCGGTATTTGCGGAAAACTATGAAGCGCAAGAAATCCTGAATAATTGAATAATACTTTCAATACAATCTACAGTTGCATATGAGAACCTTGCTCTGAGATTGACAGAGGCAGCAAAACCGCTCGAAACTCCGCCGCCTCGCGGGCTTGCGCCGCGGCTGCATGAAAAGGGTGATGCCATGTCAAAAGACAAGAAAGAGCTGAAGACGTCGAATCTGCGCGTTCCGAGCGATCTGTCTTCGAACGCCACCATGGATTTGTCTGCCGCGCTGACCACGCTGCTGGCAGATGTCTTCACGCTCTATCTGAAAACGAAGAATTTCCACTGGCATATGTCCGGACCGCATTTCCGCGATTACCACCTTCTGCTCGACGAGCAGGCGGAACAGATCTTCGGCATGACCGATGACATCGCCGAGCGTGTGCGCAAGATCGGCGGCACCACCTTGCGCTCTGTCGGTCATGCAGCGCGGCTCCATCGGCTCTCGGACAACGATGCCGATTTCGTCACGCCCGACGACATGCTGGCTGAGCTTCATGACGACAACAAGCGCCTGACCGGCTTCCTGCGCGAAACTCACGAGCTGGCCGACGAACACCGTGACGTGGCCACTGCCAGCCTGATCGAGAACTGGATCGACGAGGCCGAACGCCGTAGCTGGTTCCTGTTCGAAACCGGCCGCAAGAGAGGCTGAGCGGGCGCCAGAGCCAGAAGGTGTCGAACGCAAGTGCGGCACCGCCAGGAAATCGAAGCCGAGAACGGCGGGCGGGCTATCCTTCCCGCTTCAGGATCTCGTCTATCTTGGCCCGTTCGGCGGAACTGAGGGCCTCCGCCGCAGCCGGGCGTTGCCGACGGGAGAAGGCGTAGATCCCCGCCGCGCCCAGCACCAACAGCGCGAAGGGCGCCGACCATAGGACGATGGTGCGCAATTCCAGCGGCGGCTTCAGCAGGATGAAGTCGCCATAGCGCTCCACCAGGAAGTCCTTGACCGCCTTGTCGCTGTCGCCGGCCTTGAGACGCTCGCGCACCAGGATACGCAGGTCCTTGGCGAGCGGCGCATCGGAATCATCGATCGACTCGTTCTGGCAGACCATGCAGCGCAATTCCCCCGACAGGGCCCGTGCCCGCGCCTCCAGCGCCGGGTCTGGCAGCATTTCGTCGGGCTGCACCGCCAGAGCCGGCAGCACGGCCAGGCTGAAGAGTAAGGCGATGAGGAGGCGGCGCAGCATCGTCATTCCGCCGGCTGCAGCCCGGTTGCCGCGCGCCGTGCCGGCTTGGGGGCACCGACGCGCAGGCGCCGGTCCGAGAGCGAGAGCAGGCCGCCGAGGGCCATCACCACGCAGCCGAGCCAGATCAGCGTCACCAGCGGCTTGTCATAGAGACGGGCGGCGATGGTGCCGTCCGGCTCGGTGTCACCGAGGCCGATATAGACCTGGTCGAACAGGAATGTCTTGATGCCGGTCTCGGTCGCCGGGGTCTGTCGCGCCGGGTAGAAGCGCTTGGACGCTTCCATCTCGGCCACCTGAACCCCGCCACGATAGATATCGAATTTCGAGACCGTCGCCGTGAAGTTGGAGCCCTGTCGCGGCACCGAGCCGACATATTTGGCCTCGTATCGGCCGAATGACGTGGTGTCGCCGGGCTTCATCGCCACGATCTTTTCGGACTGCCAGGCCGAGGCTGCGACGATGCCGAGCAGGGTGACGCCGACACCGAAATGGGCGAACGCGGTGCCGAAGGCCGAGCGAGGCAGGCCGATGGCGCGGCGCAGGCTCGAACCCGCAGGCTCGCGGAAAAGCTTGATACGCTCGGCCATCTCGACCAGCGAACCGATCATGATGAAGGCGGCAAGGCCGGCACCGATGGGAGCCATCAGCGGGCCGCCCTGTTTGACCCACAGCGTCACCAACGCCGCCAGGATGGCGAGGCCGAACGCCACGGCGAGGCGTTGCATCGCGCCCTGCACATCGCCACGCTTCCAGGCGAGGAAGGGGCCGAAGGGCATCACCACCAGCAGGGCGAGCATCAACGGGCCGAAGGTGAGATCGAAGAATGGCGGGCCGACCGAGATCTTACCGCCTGTAACAGCCTCCAGGGCGAGCGGGTAGAGCGTGCCGAAGAACACGGCCGAGCAGCTCACCGTGAGCAGGAGATTGTTGAGGATCAGGGCGCCCTCGCGCGAGATCGGCGCGAATATGCCGCCTTGCCTCAAGGCCGAGGCGCGCCACGCGAACAGTGACAGGCCGCCGCCGATGAAGAGCACGAGGATGGCGAGGATGAAGACGCCGCGCCTGGGATCGGTGGCGAAGGCATGCACGGAAGTGAGCACGCCCGAGCGCACCAGGAAGGTGCCGAGCAGCGACAGCGAGAAGGTGAGGATGGCGAGCAGGATCGTCCACACCTTCAGCGCGTTGCGCTTTTCCATCACCAGGGCCGAATGCAGCAGCGCGGTACCGGCGAGCCAGGGCATCAGCGAGGCATTCTCCACCGGATCCCAGAACCACCAGCCGCCCCAGCCGAGCTCGTAATAGGCCCAATAGGAGCCCATGGCGATGCCCAGCGTCAGGAAGATCCAGGCGATCAGGATCCACGGCCGGGCCCAACGCGCCCAGGCCGCGTCGATGCGGCCCTCGATCAGCGCGGCGGCAGCGAAAGCGAAAGCGATCGAGAAGCCGACATAGCCGAGATAGAGGAGCGGGGGATGGATGGCGAGTCCGATATCCTGCAGCACCGGATTGAGGTCCTGCCCCTGCATCGGCGCCGGGAGGAGCCGGGCAAAGGGGTTGGAGGTGAACAGGATGAAGAGAAGGAAGGCAACGCTGATCCAGGCCTGCACGGAGAGCACGGTCGCCTTCATGCTCGGCGGCAGGTTCCGCCCGAAAGCCGCGACCAGCGCTCCGAAAAAGGCGAGGATGAAGACCCAGAGCAGCATCGAGCCCTCATGGTTCCCCCATACGCCAGTGACCTTGTAGAGCATTGGTTTGTCGGAATGAGAGTTCTCGAACACGTTCTGCAGCGAGAAGTCCGAGGTGACATGGGCATGCACCAGCGCCACGAAGGAGACGGTGATGAAGAACAGCTGGAACAGGGCCGCCGAGGTACCTGTCCTCATCAGACCGAGGTCGCCGGTGCGAGCACCCCAGATCGGTAGCACCGACTGGATGGCCGCCAAAGTCAGCGCCAGGATGAGTGCATAGTGGCCGGCCTCGACGATCATGGCTTCTTCCCGTAGTCGCTGCCCTCTTGCCAGTGGCCTTGTGCCTTCAAGGCATCGGCCACTTCCTTGGGCATGTATTTCTCGTCATGCTTGGCGAGCAGCGTATCGGCCTGGAACACCCCCGCCGTATCGACCACGCCCTCTGCCACCACGCCCTGCCCTTCGCGGAACAGATCCGGCACGATACCCGAATAAACGACCTTGATCGACTTGTTGGTGTCGGTGACCTTGAAGGTGATCTCGGCGGCGCCCTCACGTGTCAGCGAGCCCTGCTCGACGAGGCCGCCCAGGCGCCAGCGCTGGCCGGGCTGGAACGCCTTGCCGACGATATCGCTGGGCGCCGCGAAATAGGACATGGTGCCGCCGAGGCTGTAGAGCACCAGGGCGACGGCGCTCGCCAGCACCACGCCCGCAGCCCCGATCATGGCCAGCCGTCTGCCTTTGCGCGTCATAGTCCCAATGCCTTCGAGAGGTCGTCGAGCTGTTTCAATGCATCAGGCGACGAGGCCATTGCCTTGCGGGCATCGGCGAGCGCCAGACGCGCTTCGTCCGCCTGCTTGAGCACCGTATAGGCCTTTACCAGCTGCATCCATTCCTCCGCCGAGCCGCCCTGCGATCTTAGCCGCTCGGACAAGCGCGAGACCATGCCCTGGATCATTTTGCCGCGCTCTTCCGGTGTCAGAACCTGGGCGTTGGCGACATCGTCCGCAGAGGGACCGGGCGTCTGCGCAACGGGGGCCTCGGGCTTGCCACTCACGCGGGCGATCTCCTGGTTGAGGAAATCCGCCGCATCCGGATTGTTCGGTATCAGCGCCCGCCAGATCGCGATGGCGCCATCCTTGTCGCCATCCTGCATCTTGGCCAGGCCGAGGAAGTAATTGGAGCGGAACTCCTTCGGATCGAGCTTCAATACGCTCTCGAAGGCCGTCTTGGCATCCGCCGTCACCATGCCATTGGCCACGGCCACCATGGAGACGCCGTAATTGGCGAGGCGCTCGGGCGTGGGGCCGAGCAGGCGGATTGCGTTTGCATAGGCCTGCCTGGCATCGTCGAAGCGCTGAAGCCCGACATAGACGCGTGCCATCAGCTCCCAGCCCGCTCCGTCATTGGGATTGGCAGCAAGCTTCGCTTCGGCGCGGGCGATCAGTTCGTCCGTCGAAGCGTTCTGCATGGGGCCGTCGAGCCGCGCCAGCAAAGGCTGGTCGGGATTGGCAGGCGAGCCGAGCAGCGCGTAAAGGCCGAGACTGATGACCGGCACCGCGACGAGAATGACGATTGACGCCCCGCGCCGGCGTCCTGCCGCGCCTGTTGCAGCCGCCGTCCGCTGACTTGCGGCCTGCACCGCCGCATCCGCCTCGATCAGCCGCCGCGACACTTCGGTGCGTGCCGCCTGGGCCTCGCCCTTGGCGATCAGGCCGCGTTCGAGATCTCGGTCGATCTCGGCAAGCTGGTCCTTGTAGATGGCGACATCGGAAGCCTGCGGCGTCAAACCGGTGCCGCGCCGCGCGAGCGGCCAAAGCAGAACCAGAGCTGCGAGGCCGGTCATGGCGGCCAGGGCTATCCAAAGCAACATAGAATGTCTCTTGCGCCGGCCTTTCGGCCTAACTAAGGCGCCTTATGATGGGTAAACACCAACAATGTGGTGTTTATTCGCACCCGTCAGCTGTTGGCGGCCGGAGCTGCATTGGCCCAGCTGCCGTCCGGCTGGTGGCAGGCGGTCAGGCGCGAGATGCTGGGCACACCGTTGAGATAGACAGTCTGCGAATATTGGCGGCATTGCGTGCCGTTCTGGTCGGTCAATGGCCCGGCGACGACGGTACCATGGGTCAGCGGATTGGTCGGGCTCTTCCAGTCGACGCTGACCTTCGCCTTGCCATTGAGCGCGGTGGCCCGCGCCTGCTCGGCCTGGGCCCGGTCGGCCGGAGTGAGCGCGTCGAGAATGGGGCTGTTGCTGGTCGGCGGCGGCGCTACGGCGGCCACCTGGGGCTGAGGTTCCGAACCACTCGTCATGCCGCAGCCAGCCAGCGGCACGGCCAACAGAACAAGACCAAACAAGGTGACGGTTGATTTTGCCATGGGACCCCTGCCGCATACGGACGTTGTGGCGAGCCTTACACGCAAATGCGTGCCGCGCCAACCACGTCTGGCCCTGGGCGAGGCAACTGTTCCCGAGGTGACGGGCTTTTCATGCGGTCAATCCCGCCTTCAATTCATGGCGCTCGTTACCCCCAAGTGATGCATCAGCAGCGCGATCCTGTCCTGTCCCGCGAACAAAAGAAATCGACCTTCCTCACGTTTCTCCACCAGCCGAGCGTTGAATGCCGGCGCCCGGCGTGAGACGCTGCTTTTCAAGAACACTCGACACGAATGGCCACCCGAATCCCGAACGGGTGTCCCTGGAGGAACTGCCGGCTCTCCTTCGCGTGGTGTAGTCCCTCGTCCTGCCCCCTTGTAGCCCGTACTGACCAGCCTGCCGACGACATTAGAAACGAGTCATCCATGGCCTTTGCCCTCCGCTTGCCTACGGTCCTTGTCCTCGGTTTCAGTCTGTTTCCCCTGATCTGCGAAGCGCAATCCTTCGATTGTGGCAAGGCTCAGACCCCGATCGAAAAGGCGATCTGCACCTCTCCCGCTCTGATTGCCCAGGATACGGCTCTGGCGGACAGTTACCGGCAGGCGCTGGCCGCTCTCGGCAATGATCCAGCCAAGCTCGCCGATCTGCGCCTCAAGCAGCGCCGCTGGCTGGCGGACCGCAACAAATCCTGCGTGTCCTCAGACCGAGCCCGTCTGTCGAAATGCCTGACTGCGAGCTACCAGGCCCGCCTTGCGGCACTCCAGGCCCTGGTTGCCGAAGCAGGTCCGGCCGCTGCTCCAGCGAATCAGGCCGTGCCACCCGCTTCGCCGACTCCCGCCGCTGAGCCCGCTCCCCAGGCGCAGGAAGCGGCTCAACCTCCCGCCGCCTCCGTACCGCAGGCCGCACCCGCTTCCGTCCCGACGCCACCAAGGCCTCTGCCGCCTGCCGGGCCACAGCCGCGCCTGGCCACGGATCGTCTGCCTGCCGGCCAGGATGCCAGCACGCTAATGACCGTCGATGTACCGGGTCACATCGTCATCCGCACACAGAGCAGCACCGGCGTGGCTCTCCAGCTCGTCGACATGATCAGCGGACCGGGCAACCAGATGGGCGCGCCCGGGGCGAGCGACGGCCGGGTGGATGCGCTGCTCGACAAGGGGACCTACAAGATCCGGACCTTCGGCGCCAAGGGCGCCGGCGGCGACGTCAAGCTCACCGCGCAGGCGTATCTCGAACTGGAACAGCCGGCGACCACCCTGACGGCTCAAAAGCCTGTCGATGCCGAGCTCAGCGATTTCCAGCAGCGCTCCTACTGGATGGATGTTCCCGGCGACGGGCTCGTCTATCTCGAGGCCGTCGGCCGTTCGCTCCTTGACCTGCGCCTATGGCGGGACGGTACCGATCTCGTCGATATTGCGCCGGCGCTGTCGGTCTTCGAAACGAAGCCCGGCCTGCCGATGACACGGGCTGCGCTCAGCGGCAAGGTGGAGCCCGGCCGCTATCTCGTCACCGCCTATGGTGGCGAGAAGCTGGTTTGGACCAATTCGGATACGACCGAGCCCTTCCATATCCGCTCCGGCACGCAACGGTCGCTGGCCGCCGGTATCGCCGAGGGCGTCATTGGGCCCTTCGGATCGGAGCGTTTCGAGGCCCCCGCCGATTTCGATACCTTCCGCCTGCAATTGGCGCAGTCGGCGCCGGCCGGGCTGAGGGCTGCCCGCCTGTCCGGGGCCTCGCCTGCTTTCCAGGGTGCGACCATCGACAAGACCAGTCGCGAGCCGGTGACCACGCTTTCGCTGGCGAGGAGCGACCAATCCGCTCTCGTCGAGGTGACGGGTTACGAAGGTCAGCGCTTCCAGCTGCGGGGCTTGTATTTTTCCAACCACGCCCGTTTCGACGGCTCTGTGCCCAATCTGATCAGCGTCGATGTCGCAGGCGAAGGTGGGGACGAGATTCCGGCGACTGCGCTACTCCAGCGCAACGACCCCCAGGGCAAATCGAGCGTCGTGGCTGCAGACATGCCTCAGTTGGGCCCCGGCCAGGCCTGGCGGCACAAGTTCAACCTGCGCGGGCAGACCTCGCTGTTGTTCGAGATGACGCAGCCGGGGCCGATCGCCATGCGTTCTTCGGGACCCGCCATACGTGCGGGCATTAGCCCGGTTCTCATCGGCAATGCTCCGCGTGCCGACGGCCGCAATCCCTCCGTCTTCGATCTCGATGCCGGCTACTATTTGCTGACCGTCGAGCCCGACAACAATGCCGGCGGCATCCTCGACCTGATGATCGGGCCGCCCGGCACGACGATCCCCGTTCAGCCGCCCTCCCCGCAGCGTACCACGATCTCCTTCGGCCTCCAGCAAGCAGACAAGGCGACGAGCTACGATGTCATCACCAATGTGGCGCCTGGCCTTCTGACCGGACCGCGAGCCGTGTCCCTGCCCGCCGATCTCCGGAGCCGCGCGCTGACGCTGTGGCAATCGGCCGACGATAGCACGCAGCCGTTGAACATCGACGTGCATGTGCCCCAAGGCGGCACGATCAGCACCGTCGATATTGCCGGCAATCCCGCCCTCTTCACCGTCGACAACGAGCAGGCGGACGACAAGGGACGCGTCCTCACCCTGCATTTCAAGGCTCCGCCGGCTTCCCGCGCGCTGGGTGTGTACTGGCGGCCGGATCCAGCGGCCGCCGCCCCGCTCGAACGCCCGGCCCGCGAGCCTTTGACGGCCGGCCAGCCGCGCTTTTTCGACCTGGACGAGGGCGCGAATGCCTTCTATCGGCTCGACGTGCCCAATGGCGGCCTCTACCGCGTCGAGACATCAGGGCGTTTGCAGACCTCGCTCGGTATCGGCACGTCCTTCCTGCCCAAGCTGGGGCAGGCCTCCGACAATGGCGATGGCCACAACGCCCTGCTGCAGACCTATCTGCGCGCCGGGACCTACCAAATCGATGTCTCCGCGCAGAATTCCTCAGGCCATCTCGGCCTCAGCGCCGCGCCGGCGGCTCTGGCCACCACCACCACCCTCGTGCCCGAGGGCAGCAGCAGGGGCGCCTTGGCTGGCGGTCGAGGAGCGATCGTGCCGATCGAGATCGCCAAGGCGGGCAGATATCATCTCGACCTCTATGCGCTCGGCGATGACCTCACCGCAAGGCTGGAGGACGCCGATGGCTGGCCGCTCACCGTGCCCGGCCAGCTCTCCTCCCTTGATCAGGATTTCGCACCCGGCAACTACCGCCTGGTGATCCTGCCGCGCGAGGTCGACACGCGCTTCGTCACCCGGCTGAGCCCGGTCGAAGATGCGCCCCAGCTGCAGGGCCACGGCCCGCATCCGCTGGCCTTCAACCAGACGCAGAATTTCCAGTGGCGTGAACCCCAGGCCAAGGATGCCCCGCGCGTCCCCGACAGCTGGACCTTCGACCTCGCCGGCGAAGCCGATGTCAGCATCGGTCTTACTGAAGGCATGGTCGGCACGCTCACCCGCAACGACAAGGAACTGGTGGCGAAATTCGTAGCTGATCCGCAGTTCAGCGGCCGCCTGAAGGCGGGCCATTACCGCATCGACCTCACCAGCCTCGCCCATGACGATCGGCTGGACTACAGCATTACCCTGAACACCGCCGCGCTGCAGCCCGGCGAGGCGCGCTTCGTCGACCTGCCGGCGGAGCTTCCCTTCAACATCGCCGAGGATCGCGTCGTCAGCCTGGGCAGTTTCGGCCGCCAAGAGATCAAGGGCGAGCTGAAGGACGCAAGCGGTAAGGTGATTGAACGCCTGGCAGGCCGAGCCGACGACTGGAACATCGCCCTGTCCCGACGCCTCGCGGCCGGCTCCTACACGCTGTCGCTCGACGACGCCGCCTCCGCGGGCAAGGCTGGAAGCCAGCCGGACGATGCCTCCGAGGACCAGGGCACGGATTCCGGCGGCGAGGCCTCGGGCAATGGCGGCTCGTCGAAGATCGAGGTGCAGTTGGCTCTGCCGAGGGAGGCACAGCAACCCGCTCTCACCTTCGGCACATCGACCACCGTTGACGGCGCCTCCGTCTTCGCCTTCCCCCTGCCTCAGGGGCCCAAGGGCCAGCTTACCGTAGTGGCGGCGCAATCCACCGCCGACCTGGTCCTCTCGGTCGAGAAGCGTGGCGCGGATGGCATCTGGCATCCGCAGGCCCTCGCTCGCGGCCACGTTCCCGCCCTGGCATGGCCGGCTTCGGATGGTGATACCGCCCAGTGGCGCGCCTCGACATGGACGTTGGACGGCGGTGCGGCTGCCATCCGGATAGGTACCCAGAGCGTTGCGCGTGACATGCGGGAGCCCGGCGATGTCGCCCTGGAACCAGTTTCCCTCGACATCCCGGGCCTCACGCTGAACGCGGCGCTCGTGCACGCGCCCTCAGCCGGGCTGATGCAACTGGAGGGCGCCTCGGATTTTCTGGCGGGCGCAAGTCCCGACCGCCCTCTGACCGCAGTATCATCCGGATTGTTTGCACCGCAGTCGGACCGCCTCTGGCTGGTGGCGACCCACGACGGCGATTTGCACGTGACTCCGTCCGAGACGAACAGCGCAATCGCCCTCACGCTGCCGGCGGGCGATCAGGCGATCCTACCCGTCACGGCCTCGCCATCCGGCAAGACCCGCTTCTGGCGGGCTGAATCGGCTTTCGGCCAGCCGGGCCTCGATGCCGGACGAGGCATGGGCGTCGCCGACAAGAGTGCGGTCGCTGTGGCCGGCCCCGAAGGGCTGCGCATATGGAACGCCGGCGAAGACGAGGCGCTGCAGATGCGCCTCACGCCCGTTGATGTAACCACACTCGCTCCCGTGACGGCGGATGGCAGCTATGGCGCCGCCATTCCCGGTTTCAGCGCGCAGCCGGTGAAGCTGCCCGCCGGCGTCAAGCGGCTCACGCTCGATCTGGCGCCCGGTATCGCGATCATTGCGGCGCCAAGCGATGCCCAGCTCCTCAACATCTGGTCGGGCGCAGCTTCCCTGTCGCGGAGCCTTGCCACCAGCGCCGGCGAGATCTGGCTGGTCAATCTCGGCGATCATGCCGCTTCGGCCCACGTCGCTCTTTCCCTTGGGCAGGCCCAGCCCCTCGCGGCCGGCCAGATCCGGCGTCGCTTTTTCGGCACGGCCGGATCGGAGCAGGTCTCGGTGGATGCCGAGAGAGGCGACGTGCTCAGGATCTCTGGTGGCGAGGCAACCTTCATCGGGTTGGACGGCAAGGTCGGGCATGGCGATACGCTCCCGGTTTCCGGCCCCGGCGAACTCATCGTTGATCATGGTGCCGGACTGGTGGTGCTCTGGCTGGAGCATGAGGGCAAGTCGCCCTGGCCTGCGCCCGAGGCGCAAGCCCTCATCCTACCGCGGAGCGTCGAGCTCGCAAGTTCGGCCATGGCGTTCCGGCTGAGCCCGGCCCAACCAACGGTGCTCGATGTCAGCACCGACGCACCCGTCATCATTGCGCTGGAGCAGAACGGGCGCCGCGACCTGCAGCTCTTCCCCACAGGGGCGGAACTGCACCGCTATCTCGGAGCCGGAGACGCCGTGCTGACCGTCTATTCCACCCATGAGGGACCGCTGTCCGGTTCGATGGACGTGACCTCGACGCCCGTCGTTCCGGTCGGTGAGGGGATCGGCGCGCCCGTGGTCCTGGCGCCGGGTACCTCGGCCCTGTTCGGCTTTGAGGTCAAGACAGCCGGCAACATCGGTGTCGGCCTGCGCTCCGATCCTGATCTCGCCAAGGCCCGCCTCCTCGATGCCCAGGGAAAGGTTCTCGGCGAAGGGCTCAATCAGCTCAACAGGCTCGAACCTGGCCGCTACCTTCTCGAAGCAAGGGCGCCGGCGGATGCGCCGACGCTCATCGTTCGGCCGGCCGTGATCGGCCTGTCGCCACCGCCGGCTGGACCGCCCCCCGAAATCGCCTCCGATTACCTGCAGCGTGCCGGCCTCAAGCCCGCGGAACCGAAGTGAAAGCCATGACGAAATTCGCACTTCTCCTTTCCGCCCTTCTGGTCTCCGCAGCCCTGACGCCCGCTGCCTACGCGCAGCAGGACAACGCCCCGCCTGCCCAGGACGTGCTGAAACGGGCTGACGGCACCAGGATCGTGCCTGAGAAATTCCTACGCGCCTATGATCCCGTAACGGTGTTCTTCCCTGTCGATACAGGCCCAGCGGCCGGCGGCCCCGAGGATGCGCCGCAGCGCTTCGTGACGATGGAACCGGCGGTTGCCGGCGCCTGGCAGTGGCTCGGGCCTCGCGCCCTGCAATTCCGGCCGGCGGACAAGTGGCAGCCGCTCGCCCGCATCAAGGTGAAGACCGAGGGCGGCGAGGCCTCGCTGGTCCCGCTGTTGCCAGTGCCCGGTTCCACGGTGCCGGCGACCGGCGACGAACCCGTCACCGAACTCGACCAGATCACGCTGGCCTTCCCCGAACCCGTCGACGTTGCTGCTCTCAAGCGGCTCCTGTCAGTCGAGCTGCGGCCCTCGCCCGGCATCGGCGCCGAGGGTGGCCTGATGCTGGGCGCGCAGGATTTCGATGTCCAGCCGCTCGAGCGCAACAGCCGGGGGGACCAGCAATCCTATGCGGTGCGGTTCCACCAAAGCGTGCCCGACGGCCGTGTGGCCATTCTCAGGCTGAAGCTCGCCGACACGCCCGATTTCAGCGACCAAACCTTTGAGCTGCGCGTGCGCACAGCCGTGCCCTTCACCATGACCGCGAAGGATTGTGGGCGCGGCTTCGACGCTACCACCACCGATGGGGTGCTGCGCTGCACCTCCTATGGAACGGATAGCAGCTCCGATGCGGCCGACGACAATGGCGAAGCCGTCGATAGTGCCGACGCCAAGGCACCAGGCTATGCTTCCGCGCGCGGGCGCAGCCTGACCTTCCGTTTCTCAAGCAATCCGATTGCCGGCGAGCAGTTCCCAACGCGCGATGCCTTGCGCATTTCGCCGCCTGTCGACGATCTCGCGGTGACGGCCGAGGGCTCGCGCCTTTTCGTGCGCGGCCGCTTCCTGACCGACCAGCTCTACACACTGACCGTGGCCGCCGGCGCCTTGAAGGATGACCGCAACCGCCCGCTGGCGGCCGGTTTCGAGCAGAAGTTTGCCTTCGCCCCGGAACAGGCGGCGATCGCCTGGGATGCCTCCCAAGGTGTGGTCGAGCGCTTCGGTCCCCAGCTCGTTCCCTTGCGTGGACGCGGCTATGACCGGGCCGATATTCGCATCCATGCCATCGATCCCCTGTCGCGCGACTTCTGGCCCTTCCCGCAGGCAGGTCTCGACACCAAGGACGACGACGCCCCACCGCTGCCCGGCAAGGAGCCACGGCAATGGGCCGAGGACGGCGACGCCTCGGCCGATGCGATCGAAGCCCGCATCAAGACGCTGGGCTCGCCCGCCGTCTCGAAGCTGGTGGACCTGCCCATCCACAAGGGTGGCGTCGACACCAAGTTCGGCCTGGACATGAAGCCGCTCTTCGCCGGCATACTCGGGCCGGAGCAGCCCGGCACATACCTCGTCGGCCTGCGCGCGGTGGATGGCGATGTCAGGCACTGGTTGCGCGTTCAGGTGACGGATCTCACCCTGAGTGCGGTGGAGGAACCCAGCCGCGTGCGCTTTGCCGTGACATCGCTCGCCACTGGCAAGCCGATCGATCAGGCGCAGATCCGCCTCGACGGCGTACAGGACGACAAGTTCGTGACGCTCGCCACCGGTATGACCGACGCGCAGGGTTTCTTCACCTGGGATCTCGGCCAGCGCAGCCAGGCGGCGATCCGCCGCGTCATCGTGACCAAGGGCCTGGATACGCTGGTTGTCGATCCCGATCACGCGCCAACGCAATACGCCCGCGACAACTGGACCAAGCCCTCGAGGCCTTGGCTGGACTGGACTACCAATCCGGACGAAAAGCGTGCCGAGGACACCCGCACGCTTTGCCATATCTTTACCGAACGGCCGATCTACCGGCCGGAGGAGCCGGTACATATCAAGGGCTACGTCCGCAACTATCTCGGCGGGCACTTGTCCCTCGCGCGCAAGAGCGGCCAGCTCGTCATCACCGGCCCCGACAAGCAGGAATGGCGCGTGCCGGTGAAGCTCGATGAGTATGGCAGCTTCTACGACAAGTTCGATGCCAACACGCCGGCCACCGGCGATTATGAAGTGCATTTCGAGCTGGGCAGCTCCAAGCCGAAGGGCGCCGATGATGGCGACCAGCAAGGGCAGAAGTCCGGCTCGGCGGACCAGCCCGGCGATGATCAGTCCGACGACCAGGCTGACGACAACCAGTCCGGCGCCGCACGGCCGGATGACAATCAGGCTGGCGACAACCAGAACGCGGATGACCAGGGCGGCGGCGACCAGAATACCGAGCAGGCAGACAACACCAGCCAGTGCGGCAGCATCACTTTCAAGAAGGAAGCCTATCGGCTCCCGACCTTCGAGGTCGTGCTCAACAACCCGCAGACCGCGCCGCTCGATGCCTCCTTCAACGTCGACCTGATCGCACGCTACTTTGCGGGTGGCCTGCTGGCCGATCGTCCCATCCACTGGCGCGCCATGCAGTATCCTTACAACTGGACGCCGCCAGGCCATGAAGGCTTCCTGTTCTCCACGGATGCACGTTATTCGGGCGGCGACGAGTTCAAGTCCTCGCCCATGCTGGAGCGCGACGGCCGCACCGATGCGGGCGGCGCGGCGCGGATCAGCTTCGACACGACGATCGAGCCGACGGCACAGCCGCGGCGCTACATGATCGAGGCGACGGTGACAGGAGACGATGATCTGCAAGTGCGCAGCATCACCAATGTCCACGCGATCCCGCCCTTCGTGCTTGGCCTGAAAGTGCCGCGCTACGTGCCGCAGCCCGGCACCATCGAACCGCAGATCCTGGCCGTGGACGGCAAGGGCGATCCGGTAGACGGGCTGGAGATGACGGCGCGCCTCATCCACCGCAATTGGACCTCGACGCTTCAGGCCAGCGATTTCAGTCAAGGCTCGGCGAAATATGTGACGCAGGTGATGGACGACGTCGTGCTGGAGCGCAAGATCACAAGCACCCGGGATATCCAGACCCTGGCGCTGGAAGCCAAGCAAGCCGGCGTCTATATCGTCCAGCTCGAAGCCACTGACCGTATCGGTCGGCGCCAGCAGGTGAGCGTCGACTTCTTCGTCGGCGGAAACACCCCCGTCACCTGGGCGCAGGCCCCGGCCCGCACCGCCACGGTGAGCACCGACAAGGACGGTTACAGTCCCGGCGAAACCGCCAATCTGCTGATCCAGTCTCCATTCCAGACAGCCCGCGCCCTCGCGATCGTCGAGGAGCCCGAGGGCAAGTTCCGCTATGACTGGGTGGATATCGCTGACGGCTATGGCCATTACGCCCTGCCTGTACGCAAGGAATATATGCCTCAGATTCCGGTGCATTTCCTGATCATGCGCGGTCGGCTCGATGCCAGCACACCCTCGCCAAGCGCACCCTTCGACCAGGGCAAGCCGGTCACGATCGCCGCCACGAGGAACGTGACGGTGACACCAGTGAAGAACATCGTCACCATCACCATGGATTATCCGAAGAAGGCCAGGCCCGGTGACGAGGTCGAGGTGACGCTGCATCTGGCCGACGATACCGGCAAGCCGATCGCAGGCGACGCCACCTTCTGGATGATCGACCAGGCCGTGCTGTCGCTGGCAACAGAGCAGCCGCTCGATCCCCTGCCGAACTTCGTTGTCAAGCGCCAGTCCACCATGGCGTTGCGCGATACGCGGAACATGGCCTTCGGCATCATCCCGCTGGAGGAAGTGCCCGGCGGTGACGAGCGCGAGGAAATGGGCACCGACAACAACATCTCGGTGCGCAAGAACTTCACGCCCGTGCCGATTTACCTGCCGGATGTGAAGGTAGGGCCCGACGGTACTGCCAGGATCAAGGTGAAACTCCCCGATTCACTGACCGTATTCAAGCTGCGCGCCAAGGCCGTGAGCGGACCCGACCGGTTCGGCTACGGCACCGGCGAAATGCTCATCCGGCAGGAGATCGTGGCGCAGCCTGCCCTGCCACGCTTCCTGCGTTCGGGCGACCAGTTCGAGGCCGGCGTCATCGCGCGCGTCGTCGAAGGAGCCAGCGGTGAAGGCCACGGCACCATCGCCTCGGACGGCCTGACCTTCCAGGGCGGCAAGGATATCTCCTTCGTCTGGGAAGACAACAAGCCCGCCCGCATCGGTGTACCCGCCTCGGTGCCCGGACCCAAGCCGGGCAAGCAGGACGTTCGCCTGCGCTTCGGCGTGGAGCGCCTGGCCGACCATGCCCGCGACACCGTGGAGGTCACCCTGCCGGTGATGTCCGACCGCATCCCGACGAAGCATTTCGAGATCGTCGAGATCCCGCCGGGCGGTTCGAAGACGTTGCCCGCGCCGCAGGATTCCATGCGCCCTGGTTCCTTCCAGCGCGCCATCACCCTGACATCAGACCAGGCCCTGGTGAAGCTGGTCGCCGGGCTCAACACCCTGGTCGAACATCCCTATGGTTCGACCGAGCAGCGCATATCTCTGGCTTCCTCCAGCCTTGCTTTCAAGAGCTTCTCACCGATCCTGGCGGCCGCCAATCTCGACAGCCGCGTCGGCAGCGACGTGCACAACACCGTGCTGGCGATCGACCAGTCCGTCGACTCCGACGGCCTTGTCGGCTTCTGGCCGCACAGCAAGGGCAATGTCACGCTGACGGCCTGGGCCTATTCCTTCCTGGTTGCCGCGGAGAAGGCGGGCGAGCCGATCGACAAGGCGCTGAGCGATCGTCTCGCCGCCGTGCTGAAACTGTCCCTGCGCTCGGATTATCCCCACCTCCTCACCGGCAACGAGCTGCGCGAACGGGTCGAGGCGCTCACCGCTTTGGCCGAAGGCGGCAAGCTCGACCCGGCCTATCTGGCGGAGCTCGCACGCTCGGCAGCGCTGATGCCCAATGTCAGCGTCGCCCGCATGACCTCGGCTGCGGCTGCCGCCGACAATGCCGACCAGCGCCTGGTGGGCGGCCTCGCCGACACCATGTGGTCGCGTGTACGCGTCCTCTCGCGCGAGGGCCAGCTCGTCTATGACGGCCAGACGGAGGACGACGGCAATCCGGTCATCCTGCCTTCGGAAACCCGGAGCCTTGCCGAGATGGTCCGAGCGGCGGCCCTGACCTCGCAGACCGACCCGCGCTTTCCCGCTCTGAAGGTCGCCTTGCTGAACCTCGGCCAGGGCGACGGCTGGGGCTCGACCAATGCCACCTCGGCTGCGATACGCGCGCTCGCCTCCGTGCGGCAGAGGCCGACAATGCCCCTGCCTCTGAAGCTCGCCCAGGGCAGCAACGTCCAGAACCTGACGCTGGACGCCAATACGCCAGTGCTGCGAGAGGTCACGCTCGATTCGTCTACGGTGACCCTCAGCAACACCGGCAACACGCCTGCCCTGGCGCTGGTGGAGACGAGCTACGTCTCCGCCGAGCCCGGCTATCAGGCGCAGGCCGAGAGCCAGGGCTTCGCCCTCACCCGCACCCTCTACCGGGTTCCCAGTGGCGATGCTCCGCTGGAGAAGCTCGTTCCCGATAGCGGCGGCACCATCCAGCTCAAGGTGGGAGACATTCTGGAGGAGCGGGTCGAGCTCGTGGTCTCCCAGGACCGCACCCATGTCGCCATGACGGTGCCGCTTGCGGCAGGACTGGAGCCGCTCAATCCCAACATTGCCACGGCTCCAGCCGAGGCTACACCATCCATGGCGCCCAGCTTGCCGGCGGACTGGGTCTCCTATGGCGACGACAGGATGTTCTACGCCTATGAGACCCTGCCGAAGGGCAACTACACCGTCGCCTACCGCATGCGCGCCTTGATCCCGGGCACCTATACCGAGCCCCAGGCTTTGGCTGAGACCATGTATGCAAAGGGCGTCAAAGGTGCGAGCGCGGCGGCGCGGATCGTGGTGTCGAAATAGGATCGGTGGGGTGATGCACATGCCACCAGCCCGGCCCATAGAGGCGCAACCTAGTCCTTCCCAGCAATCGGGGAAGGATTGCGTCGCGCCCTGTTCAGGGGCCCCCATCACCCCGCTTCGGACCCGCCGCTTAAAGTTGGCCTTCGCCGCCTGGCACGCCTTCGCCGCCTGCATCCTCCTCTACGCCCATCTCATAAACCAGCGCGCCCAACTCATCGCCCCGCCCCCCACGCCGATCCTCTACGATCGGGCAGGCGCCTTCCTCACCCAGGTCGGCCTTGATGATGAGAGCGGGCGCGTGGACTACGGTTACTGGCCGCTGGAGGAACTGCCCGACCGGGTCGTGAGGGCGACCCTCGCTTTGGAAGACCGCCGCTTCTTCGATCACGCCGGAGTCGATCCCTATGCCATCGCCCGCGCGGCCTGGCAGAATTTCGATGGCGCCCGCCGGCGCTCGGGCGCCTCGACCATCGCCATGCAGGTGGCGCGCATGCAACGGCCCGAAGCCCGTACCTGGCCCAACAAGGTCCTGGAGGCGGGCACCGGCGTGGTGCTGACCCTGCGCTATGGCCATGAGGCTGTGCTGGCGCAATATCTGCGGCTCGCTCCCTACGGCAATGGCAGCCACGGCATCGCCCATGCGGCGCGGCTTTATTTCGACAAGCCGGTGGCCGATCTTTCCTGGGCTGAAATCGCCCTGCTGTCGGCCATCCCGCAATCGCCGACGCGCATGAATCCGCTGCGTCCCGACGGCTTGCGCCGGGCGATCCAGCGCGGCCATCGCGTGCTCGATATCCTCAGGGAGCAAGAGGTGATCAGCACCGACGAGGCGGCGATCGCCCACAACCAGCTCAAGAGGCTGCGCATGCCGAGCCTGCCTCATCGGCCGGACGCGCTGCATCTGGTGCTGCGCTATCGCGATCTCGTGCGGGATGGCGTCATCACGCCTGAGGCTGCGAACGCGCCGCTGATCCACACTACCATCGACCTTTCCTTGCAGACCGATGTTACGAAACTCGCGCGGCAATATCTGCAAGGCTGGCGCGACGCCGGCGCGCAGCAGGTGGCCGTCATGGTGGTCTCCCGCCAGACCGGCGAGGTGTTGGCACAGTTGGGATCCAGCGGCTACTACGCCGGCCATGCCGGTGCCTTCGACTATACCCGCACCCAGCGCTCGCCTGGCTCGACCCTCAAGCCTTTCATCTATGCGCTGGCGCTGGACCGCGGCATGCTGAAGCCGACCGACATGCTGCTGGACCTGCCCGAGGGTGCATCTGGCATCGGCAATGCCGACCGCGAATTTCTCGGTCCCATGCTGCCGCGGCAGGCCCTCGCAAATTCCCGCAATGTGCCTGCCACCAACCTGCTGCGCAGCGTGGGCCTGGAGACCACCTTCCATTTCCTGCGCGACCTTGGCCTGCACGACCTGGAGACGCCCGCAGACAGTTTCGGCGTGTCGATGGCGATCGGCTCCCTGCCGACGCGGCTGGACTGGCTCGTGCGGGCCTATGGCGCTCTCGCCAATGACGGCCAGTTGCAGGATCTTGCCTGGGCGCGCGAGCAGAGGCGGCGTCCACCCGTGCGGGTCCTTTCCGTCGACAGCGCCCGCCTGGTCACCTCCTTCCTCTCCGACGCCCAGGCGCGGCTGCCGAGCTTCCATCGCTACGGCGCGCTGGAATACCCCTTTCCCGTCGCGATCAAGACCGGCACCTCGCAGGGCTACCGCGATGCCTGGGCCGTGGCCTATTCGGATAAGGTTATCGTCGGTGTCTGGCTCGGCCGAGGCGACGACGGCACGATGAACCGCCTCACCGGCGCCAGCAGCGCGGCCCAGCTGGTGCATGCCATCATGGTGAGAATCCACGGCATCAAGCCCGGGGACATCGCCGAGGCACGGTTCCCGCCTCCGCCTGGCCGCAAGCAGGTGGACGTGTGCCTGCTGAACGGCCAGGTCGACGCCGGAGCCTGCAGCCAGACGCTGGTCGAATGGGTCAGGCCCGACGAGATGCCAATGGCCATTCCAGCCAACCTGCGCTCCGGCGCCGACACCGTTTCGGCGCCGGTGAAAGCCATCGCTGCCGGTGGCCCGACCCTGCCCCGCCCCGATGCCGACGGTGGGGGCCAGCCGATCCGCCTCAGCATCTCGACGCCGGCCCGCAATACCCAGATCTGGCGTAACCCCGAACAGCCGACCGCCTACAACCGTCTTGCCCTCAAGGCCTCGGTGGAACCGCATGTGGCGCAGATCGTCTGGTATGTCGATGGCCAGCCCTTCGCTGTCTCCGCACCGGATCAACCGGTCTTCTGGCCGATTCAACCCGGCGCACACCGCTTCCAAATCCGCCTGCCCTATCGCGACGAGGCCTCGTCGGTCGTGCCGGTCTATGTGCAGTGAATGCGAACGGATGCGCGAGGTTCTTGGGGGGCGGGTCGCTTCCATCGCCAAGCAGCACGCTTATAGGGTACGCCTGCTCACGTTACCTCCACCCCCGCCCCCAGCAACCCGGGCACGTCGAGCACCGCCCTGAGGCCACCGATCGGGGCCTCCTCCAATGCGAAACGGCCGCCATAAAGCGAGACGAGATCCTCCACGATGGCCAAGCCGAGGCCGGTGCCTGGCTTGGTCTCGTCGAGGCGCTTGCCGCGCTGGACTGCCTCGGCTCGCTTTTCGGGAGAAAGGCCGGGGCCGTCGTCGTCGATGGTGATGCAGGCGAAGACGGCGCCGTCGATCTGGGTCGGCTCGGCGCGGATTGCCACCTCCGAGATCGCCCATTTGCACGCATTGTCGATGAGGTTGCCCGTCATCTCCTCGATGTCCTGCTTCTCGCCGCGGAAGCGCAGCGAAGGATCGATCTGCGTCGTGATCTTCAGGCGCTTGACGGCATGGATCTTCTCCATCGCTCGCACCAGGCCATCGACCACCGGAGCAATCTCGGTGACGGTGCCGACCACGCTCACCGCGGCGGCGATGCGGGCGCGCTTGAGGTGATGGTCGATCTGCATGCGCATCACCAACACCTGGCGCTCCACCTGCTCGGCCAGCGGATTGCTCGGCGCAGAATCCGCCTCATTTGCGATGACGGAAAGCGGCGTCTTCAGGGCATGGGCGAGGTTGCCTACATGGGTACGTGCGCGCTCCACCACCTGGCGATTGGCATCGACCAGCGCGTCGATCTCACGGGCCAGCGGCACGATCTCGTCCGGCAGGTTTGGGGGAAGCTTCATGGCTCGGCCGGCGCGCATCTCCGCCAGCACGCGGCTGATGCGGTTGAGGGGCCGTAGGCCGAAGCGCACCTGGACGAAGGTGGCGGCGAGAAGGCCGACCGCCAGGGCGACAAAGGTGAGAAAGAGAGCATATTCGAAATAGGCGATGTCGTTGTCGATCTCATCGGCCGGGCCCGCTACGGTCACGCGATAGGTACCGTCATCGCCCAGGTAGATCACGCGCTCCAGGGCGCGCAGGCTTTGCCCCGTGCCGGTGCCCTTGTCGTCGGGACCGTTCATGTATCCCTGGTAGAAGCCCTCCGGATGGGCGGGGACCTTGAGGTCCTCCAGGCTGGGCAACACCGCTTCGAACAGGGATTTCGAGCCATTCGATTCCGGCTTGTCCAGGCGCGTGATCTGCCAGTACCAGCCCGACAGGGGCTGCTCGAAGCGCGGATCGTTGAAATTGCTGGGTGCGGTGCGGTCTCCGACATCGAGATCGGCGATATCGGCGACGAGCGTGCGCAGATAGAATTGCAGCTGTCCGTCGAACGACTTTTCCGCTGCCTGCCGATAGATGGAGACCAGCACGACGCCGGTGATCAGCAAGATCACCACGATCCAGGCAGCGGCCGAGACGAAGAGGCGGAATGCCAGGGACCGCGTGGTCATACGCGCATGGCGTCCGGCGGCGTGACGATGTAGCCCATGCCGCGCACTGTCTGGATCACGTCAACGCCGAGCTTCTTGCGCAGGCGCCCGACAAAGACCTCGATGGTGTTGGAATCGCGATCGAAATCCTGGTCGTAGAGATGCTCGACCAGCTCGGTGCGAGAGACGACGCGGCCTGTGTAATGCATGAGGTAGGCGAGCAGCCGGTATTCGTGCGAGGTGAGCTTGACCGGATTGCCGTCCACCACCACGCGCCCGGCGCGGGCATCGAGCCGCACCGGGCCACAGACGAGCTCGTTGGTGGCATGCCCGGTGGTGCGTCGGATGAGAGCGCGCAGCCGCGCCAGCACCTCCTCCATGTGGAAAGGCTTGGCGACATAGTCGTCCGCCCCGGAATCGAAGCCCGTCACCTTGTCGGACCAGCGGTCGCGAGCGGTGAGGATAAGCACCGGCATCATCTTGCCATCGCGGCGCCAGCGGTCGAGCACGGTGATGCCGTCGAGCTTGGGCAGGCCGACATCGAGAACCACGGCGTCATAGGGCTCCGTATCGCCGAGGAAATGGCCTTCCTCCCCGTCAAAGGCACGGTCGACGGCATAGCCGGCTTCCTCGAGCGCCTTGACCAGCTGGCGATTGAGATCCTGGTCATCTTCCACGACGAGAAGCCGCATATTCGTTCCCTACTTCACACCTACGACTTCGCCGGTCTTGGCGTTGATCGTCGCCCGTATCACTTTGCCATCCGGCCCCAGAAATGTGACGACATAGCGGTAATTGTCGGGACCTCCACACAAATCGCCATCGATCATCTCGCCCTTGACGGCCCGGCGCACGGGACCGAGAACGGACAGCAGGGACACGATGGTTCCAGCCTGCACCAACGGCCGCGCCTCACTCAGGCTGATGCACGCTGAATTTGCCGGATACACCGCCGTCCCTGAAACAAGCCCCAGCAACAGCGCCGCGGCCATGGATGATCTCCAACCCATCATCGCCCTTCCGCTGCGGTTCGCGACGATCCCCCGATTCGAACCGCCATCATCCGGTAAAAGCACTGAACATCGCATGAACGTAATGCGGAATGCCGTCCCTCGCCAGAATAGCGCCGGGGCCTCCCTGGGAGCGCGGACGTCCCCGTCCATGGGCGCTAACTTTGCCTGGGAGATCGCCACTCCGCGTGCCCTGCGCTTATTTCCGCAAAGTTGGCGCCTATGGACGTCGCCGTCCGCTCTCGCAGGGGTCATGCCCCCGTTGACAGGCCCGCTTGGAGCCGCCAAAGCCAAAGCATGACCCGTTTGCGCGCCCTCCTCTTCGCCCTCGCCACCCTCCTCCCGATTGCCGGGCCGGCTCAGGCCATCGTCGGCGGCTCGCCGGCGGGCGCCGACATGACCAGCCATGTGGTCATGATCGTGAGCGACCGCGGCAGCTTCTGCTCCGCCAGCGTCATCGCGCCCGACCTCCTGCTGACGGCCGGACACTGCGTGCGCAAGGGCGCCAATTACCGCCTGCTGACCTATGCGGGCGGCAAGCCGGTGCTCTCGCCACTCGGGCAGATAGCCATCCACCCCCAATTCGATGCCGGTGCCTACGACAACAGGCGTTTTACCATCGATCTTGCCCTGGTGAAGCTCGATACGCCGCTCTCGGGCTATGCTCCCCTGCCCCTGGCGCCGGAGGCGGGCGTTGCGGGACAAAGCTATCGGATCGCCGGCTTCGGCCTCACTGCGCAGAACGCCGGCAAGAGCGGCGGTGTTCTGCGCGAGCTTACGCTCGAGGGGGCTCCGCCTGTCTCCAAGGTGCAGTTGCGCCTGCGCGAGGAGACTGGCGTCGGGGGCGCCTGCCAGGGTGATTCGGGTGGACCGGTGCTGCGCGACGGCCTCCTGGTCGGCGTGCTTGCCTCAGCCGTCGGCGAGAACAGCCACAAGGGGTGCGGGGGCATGACGGGCGTCGCGCTTTTGGGCACGGCCCTCCCCTGGATCCGCACCAGTGCCGCGAAAATGGGCGTGTCCTTGCCGTAGTCATTTGGCTTTGGAGGGAAATGCTCTAGACCTAATCCATGATGAGAATCCGATTTGCCGTAGCTGCCTTGCTGGTCCTTGCCCTGTCCTCCCCCGCTTTGGCGATCAAGGGCGGACGCGATGTGACCGATCCCAGTGGCGTTCGCAGCCACGTCGTCCAGATCACCGGCCCGGGCGGCACCAAATGCAGCGGCACCGTGATCTCGAAGAAGCTCGTTTTGACCGCTGCCCATTGCTTCCTTTCCGGCCATGGCGAATATCGTATCCGCGCACTCGACACGCAGTTCCGCTTCCGTTTTGCCGAAGCAACCCAGGTGGCGATCCACCCCCAGTTCGACGTCCAGGCGCTCGGCACGACCGCGGCGATCAACGATATCGCCCTGATCCGCGTCGACCAGGCGTTTCCGGACTGGCTGGTGCCCGTGCCCCTCGCCTCCCGCGTCGCGGATGACGGCAGCTTCGTCGACGTTCAGGTCGCCGGCTTCGGCATGAGCCGCGACCGCGTTCTGAGCAGCGCCGGCAAGCTGCGCGAGCGGCATTTCGACATGCTCGACCAGATCGATACCAAGTCTCACCAACTCTTCCTGATCGACCATAAGGCGACACGTAGGACCATCAACAACAACGGCATCTGCCGCGGGGATTCCGGCGGGCCGGTGTTCCAGCGCACCGCCAGCGGCTATGTGCTGGTGGGCGTGATCTCGGCCGTGATGGGCGGGAAGGGCAAGGACTGCGGCGCGATTACCGCCGTAACAGCCGTCTCGGACTATCGCACGTTCATCGAGAACATGGCGGATGCCGCCGGCTCTCCGGTGAAATTCCAATAGGCTACCTCTTCGGCACCCTATTTCCTTCGCGCCTTCTTGGGTACGCGCATGGGCCAGCGCACCACGTGCTCTTCCCACTCGCCGTCGGCGATCTGGGTGTCATCGGCCTTGACCTTGCCACGCACGGAGACCTGCGCGGTGTGCACGGTCGAGGGATCGCCCGAGACCAGCGGGTGCCACCAGTAGAGGTCCTCGCCGTCGGCCACGAGGCGATAGGCGCAGGTCGGCGGCAGCCAGTCGATGGTGCGGACCAGTTCCGGCGTCAGCGTCACGCAATCGGGCACATGGGTCTTGCGGTGCTCATAGTCGGAGCATTGGCAGCTATGGCATTCGAGCATGAAGCAGGCGACATCGGTGAAATATGTATTGGCCGTTTCCTCTTCCTCGAGCTTGACCAGGCAGCAGCGCCCACAGCCGTCGCACAGGCTCTCCCACTCCTCCGGCGAGAGTTCCTCCAGCGTCTTGGTCTTCCAGAAAGGTTCGATGGCTTGGCTCATACCCGCTGGGATAGCGGAAATGCCGGAGAGAGCCAAATGTTTCGCTATGGAAAATGGCGCCGCGGACCTGTATCGCCCGCGGGCCGGAGCGGGACAGGCGTCAGCAGGCACCGTCCATGCTCTTCATCGACTGCGCGATCTCTTCGGCCGTGACGTCGCGCTGGTGGGTGGCGATCGACCAGCTATGGCCGAACGGATCCTTGAGAACCCCGTAGCGATCGCCCCAGAACATGTCCTGCACCGGCATGGAAACGGTAGCGCCTGCTTCCACGGCCCTGGCCACGAAGGCATCGACGTCGGGCACATAAATATGGATCGTCACCGGCGTGCCATTGAGTGTCTTCGGCGACTGCATGCCGTAGTTGGGATACTCGTCCACCAGCATCACGGTGCTGCCCTGGATCCGGACGCAGCCATGCATCAGCTTGCCATCCGGCCCGGCCAAGCGCGCCATTTCCTCGGCGCCGAAAGCCTTCTTGTAAAAGTCGATGGCTTGGGCGGCGCCATCGCAGACCAGATGCGGCGATATCGTGCTCATGCCATTGGGGATTGGCTGGGACATTCGGAAACTCCCTATTTCATGGATATCCAGGCCGGCCTGTCATCGCGACCGCCGGGTTCGACATCCCGAGGACGATCCATCTAAGGCGCAGCCGACAGATGAGGCAACGGAATCTGCGCAGCAGGGATCAGTGGGGGACGGTCCTGATGAACTCCATAGTGAGAAGGTGTTTTCGGCCTGTCAGCACCCCTTCCGGTAACCCCTCCCCGCGGGTAAGATGCCGCTTCGCAAACCCTTCGCGTCATGGCTGGTTTCCCGAGTGCCCGACCGCAAGCCAGAACCGTCCTTTTTCAAGCGCTTGAGCCGCCGGGCCCTGCGGCTCGATTCGTGGCTCGACAACGCCGTCTATGTGTCGGGACAGAAGCTGCGCGCGGCGATCGAATGGGGCTCGGATTTCTCGCATCGCTTCCAGGTCGCGGGCTGGCGCCGCCTGCTCGTCGAGCTCGGCTGCGAAGCCCTGACGGTTAGCACGGCCGCCCTGATCGTCGGCCTGATGCTGGCCCAGCCCATCATGAAGCAGATCGGCGACGACTGGCTGCACAGGGCCGATATCGCGGTCACCTTCGAGGACCGCTACGGCAACGTCGTCGGCCAGCGCGGCATCCGCAGCAACGACAGCGTCGCCCTGGCCGACATGCCCGATTACGTCATCAAGGCCGTGCTCGCCACCGAGGATCGCCGCTTCTACGATCATTTCGGTATCGACATCATCGGCACGATCCGCGCCCTCACCGTCAACAGCCAGGCGAGCGGCGTGGTGCAGGGCGGCTCCTCGATCACCCAGCAACTGGCCAAGAACCTCTTCCTCTCCAATCAGCGCACGCTGGAACGCAAGATTCGCGAAGCCTATCTGGCGCTCTGGCTCGAGGGACATCTGAGCAAGGACGAGATCCTCAAGCTGTATCTCGACCGCGCCTATATGGGCGGCGGCGCCTTCGGCATCGAAGCAGCGGCGCAATATTATTTCGGCAAATCGGTGCGCGACGTCTCGCTGGCGGAGGCAGCCATGCTGGCGGGGCTGTTCAAGGCGCCGACCAAATATGCGCCCACCAACAACCTCGCCGCCGCGCGCGGGCGCGCCAATCAGGTGCTGAGCAATCTCGTCGATGCCGGCTTCATGACGGAGGGACAGGTCTCCGGCGCCCGCCGCAATCCCGCGACACCCGTCGACCGGGCCCGGGAGAAGGCGCCGGACTACTATCTCGACTGGGCCTATGGCGAGATCGCCGACATGGCCGATGACGGGGCGCTCGGGGACGAGTCGGTCTTCGTGGTGCGCACGGCGCTCGACCCCGTCATCCAATCTGCCGCCGAGAATGCGCTGGAATCGACACTGCGCCAATATGGCAGCGACTACAACGCCCGTCAGGGCGCCATCGTGATCATGGATACCGACGGCGCGGTGCGGGCCATGGTGGGCGGGCGCGACTACAGCCAGAGCCAGTTCAACCGCGCCACCGACGCCCTGCGCCAGCCCGGCTCCTCCTTCAAGCCCTTCGTCTACACCACCGCCCTGATGAACGGCTTCACGCCGAAATCGATCGTGGTCGACTCGCCCGTCTGCATCAAGAACTGGTGCCCGCAGAATTTCGGCCACAGCTTTTCAGGGCCGGTGACGCTGCTGCAGGCGATTACGCGCTCGATCAATGTCATCCCGGTCAAGATCTCGCTGGCGCTGAGCAAGAATGCCGTCGATGGCCGGCGCATGATCATCGACACTGCCCACACGATGGGTATCGAGACGGACCTGAAGGAATCCTGGGCCTTGCCGATCGGCGTGGAGGCGGTCGATCTCCTGGAGATGACGGGCGCCTATGGCGTCTTCGCCTCCGGCGGACACAAGGCGCCGCCCCACGCGGCGACCGAGATCCGCAGCGCGAGGGGCGATCTGCTCTATCGGTTCGATGCGGCGACCGAGACACCTGTTGTCATCGATCCCAAGATCATCAGCGACATGAACGGCATGCTGAACAGCGTGGTCGAGAACGGCACGGGCAAGAAGGCGCAATTGCCCGGCATCAAGGTCGCCGGCAAGACAGGGACCACCAATTCCTATCGTGATGCCTGGTTCATGGGCTTCACCGGCAATTTTGTCGGCGGGGTCTGGTACGGCAACGACAATTTCCAGCCCAGCAACAGGATGACCGGCGGCACCCTGCCGGCCATGACCTGGCAGCAGGTGATGGCGGTGGCGCATCAGGGGGCGGACATTCGGCCGATACCGGGCGTGGCGCCTTTCCCGCCCGAGGTACAGCCGAAAAAGGGCGAGCCGCCGCCGCAGACCGCCGATGGGAATGCGTCACCGCCTCCAATGGTGCCGCAGGCCCTCACGCGCAATACCACGCAGGTGCTACGCGACATTGGCGTGATGATCGACAGCGCCAGGGCCGCCCTTCCCCCGGTCCCCGCCAAATCAGCCGCCCTGCCCCGCCGGTCGACCATCGAATGAGGGGTCCGCCATCGAATATCGGACTGGCCTATGCCCTGGTCCTGGGCGCCGTGGTGGCGCTCGGCCTGACCTGGTGGACCACGGGCGACGCCTTCCAGATCGGGGCGCTGCGTATCGGTCCGTGGCAGGCCTGGCCTCTCACCGATCCGCTCAACGCCGACCGCTACAGCCGCGCCCGCATCGCCCGTTCGGGAGACCTGCCGCTTGGCCCGGGCGAGGGCCTGGCCTTCACCGCCAGGGTGGACTCCGAGGGCCGAGCCCTTGACGGCAGCTGCCATTACACCATCAGCCCTATCCTGCCGCCGGCTCGCTGGTGGACGCTCAGCCTCTACGACGAGGCCGGCAAGCCGATCGCCAATCCAAGCGAGCGCTTCGGCTTTGCCAGTTCGGCCGTGCTGCGCGGCGAGAACGGTGCAGCCGCAATCGAGACCGGCCCAGTCCTGCAGCCCGGCAACTGGCTTCCCAGCGCGGCGGGGCCGATCTCGCTGGTGCTGCGCCTCTACGACAGCCCGGTCTCCACGGGCCTTGGGACCGAGTTGGGCGCCCGTCGAGCCATCGAGATGCCCGATATCAAGCGGGGCGCCTGCCAGAACGGATCGCAGTCATGATGCGCTGGTTCCTGTGGAGCCTGGTTGGCGTGCTGATCGGCATCCTGGCGCATCTCGTCTCCGTGATCGGCCTTCCGCGCCTCAGCGCCCAGACCGGCTTTCAGCGCATCGCCGTCCTGGCGAGGGCGGGTGGATTCGCCATTCTACCGGCGGACAAGACGCCTCTGCCAATGCCGGATCCAGCCATTATCACGGCCTTCTGCCGCTACGACCTCGCGAGCGGTGCCGTCCGGCTGCATGTGCCCGTCTCATCAGGGTTCCTGTCGATCTCCTTCTACACCACCGCTGGTCTCAACTTTTACGCCCTCACCGACAGGGCGGCGGCCAATGGCGCGATCGATCTCACCCTCTACACGCCTGCACAACTCGCACAGGTGCGCGCCAATGAAGGCCCCGACCAGCCAGGCGCTCCGCGCCTGCAGGCGCCGCAGGACAGGGGGCTGGTGGTGCTGCGCGCGTTGATAGCGGAGCCGGGGGAGAAGGCCGAGACCGAGAGTGCTCTGTCGGCGGCGCGTTGTGACGTGGCTCGGCGTTAAGGCGCACAACGCCTCCGATTGACGAAGCGGTTCATGCCGTCGATCACTTCGAAGCGCTTGCTGTTATTGAGGCTCTCGGCGAGACAAAGGGCCCTGGACGTGTCGTCGGTCCAAGCGCCGGCCGGTAGGGCGAAGGGGCCGCCACCGACGAGATCGGTAACGGGACGGCGGCTGTCGTGCACCAAGAATTCAAGTGTGGTGCCAAGTGCGTCTTATCTTCACACGGATACACCAAGAATCTCAAAATGCTTTGGATATCAAAGAGTTCATTTGGAGATCCGGTCCGGCGTGAACGCATTTTGTTCTAGTGCATCGCCGCTGGCGAGACCGAGGAGATCACCCTGGGCCCGGTCGAGAAAGAAGGCAGAGGTCACGCTTTGCGATGGCGCTTGCTACCAGTGGAGCCGCGGCGCTCGGACCGGTCGTCCCGATGGTCGTCCTCGGTGTGCCGTTCGATGCGCACGCCGGTGAAGAAGAGGATCTCCGCGGTGTGGTCGCGGTTTTCGCTACCCGATGGGGATCGGGGCTGGGGTTGTTTCGGAAATTGCAGCACGATGCTCATGGCAGGACCTATCAGCGGATTGCACCAGAAAGTCGAACTCCGAATGCTTTCGATTTGCGGTCATATACAGGTAAGGAAAGTTAACAGTATGTGTACGAGCGCACTAAACGCCGCTACCCGTAGTCTGAGCGTGACTCGTGTGTGCGTTTTCGCACATCGGTCCGTAATTCCAAGACCAAATCGCCCTTTTGGGCACGAAATGGAGCTTATAAAAAAGAAGTAAACCTTTCGTACATGTCACGGCTCCGGATGGCGCGAGGTCCCCCAACCGAACTACCCACTTGAATTATACCGTTACGTAACCATGTTTCGAAATGGGTCGCGTGCCCTAAACGAGATGGAGCGGGCCTTGTTCCGGGATTCTCCCGACCGATTAGCTCAGGACTCCAGCCGGTCTCCCCACACCGGTCCTATGCACTTCCTGCTCTATTCGACAGCAAGATCCAGGAAATGACGGCCCTGCCGGTCTTCCGCCTCGATGACCCACAGGTCCGGATCGAAGCGGAATTCGCGCTGCAGGCGGGTTTCGGCATCCAGAGGCGTGGTGCCCTCCGGCGTGAGGAGGATGAAGCGCCTGATACCATCGTCCTCGGTGATCAGGGACTGCGGGGCCGGGCCATAAAGGGCTGCGGTGCCATCGAGCCTGTCGACCTTCACGAAGATCGCGCCGGCCTCCTCGGCGCCGCGATGCCTAAGCACGGCAAAGCCACCCTCGATCTCGGCGCGGCGGATATAGGCCGCAACGAAGATACTGGACTTGAGCCGTGAGCTCATGCTGCCACCTCTTAGAGCAAAATGCGTTCAGCAGGAGTGGATTTCGAAATTAAACTACTGACATCAAAAGCATTTTGCGATTCTTGGTGATTCGATCTGAAAGTAACACGCTCTCGATGCCGCTCACTCGATCTTGGCTCCCGAGCGTGTCAGCGCCTGAATCAGGCGCTCGGAAACCTGACCGGTGACAGGCAGATTGTGGTCTTTCTCGAAACGGCCGATGGCGCTGCGCGTTTCCTTGGACATGAACCCGTCCACCTTGAGCGGCCCGTAGCCCTGGTTGGCAAGCGCCTTCTCGACACTCAAAAGGCGCTTGTCCAACTGTGGACCGGCAGCAGGTGCGGGCGTGCTGCCATTGATGAGCGCGGCAATCTGGTCAACGGGCGGGGCCGGGGGCGTATCCGCCATGGTGTTGTCGGGCGTCAGCACCGGGCCGGAACTCGCCGTGATCTTGGCAAGCAGCGCCGAGCTCGAAAGCCCATCGACCGCAAGTCCGTTATGCTGCTGGAAGGAGCGGATCGCGGCAGTGGTCTTGGGGCCGTTCACGCCATCGGCGAGGCCGTCATAAAGGCCGCGCTCGGCCAAGGCAAGCTGGACGTCGCGCAGCACCGACACCGCATCTTCCGTGGCCTGGTCGGCCGAGCCGCGCTCGGCAGCGTTGGGAGCGGACGGAGGCACGGGAACGGAGCCTGCCCTTTCCTGTGCGCGGATATAGGGGGAGGCACGCATACCGGTCTGCAGAGCCAGCGCATTGACGAGAATGACCATGCCAACCCCTGCCATCATGGCAATACCGGCCACCTCCATCGGACGCTGCAAAAGCACACGCATCACGCCGATATAGCGCGATGGCGCCTCTTCCATCTTATCCGACAGCGTGAAATCGCCGTCGGAGCGGGCTAACGCTTCACGCACGTTTCTTCCCCAATTCTTCGTCAATAAAATGCTCTATCGCCGCCTGAGCCGGACGGGCCGGCAGCGTCTCGATCACCGCGCTGCCCGCAAAGGCGCGGCGGGAGGCTTCGTTCTCGCAATCGCTGGGAAGCAGCACGGTCACGGTGGTGCCATGGCCGACGAGGCTGTCGACCTCCATCCGCCCGCCATGGAGCTGGGCCAGGCCCTTCACAACGGAAAGGCCGAGGCCGGTGCCCTCATAGGTTCGCTCGTAATCCTTCGAGGGCTTGCCGGCGGTGGACTGGAAGAAGGCCTCGCCCAGCCGTGGCACATCTTCCCGCGCCACGCCCACACCGTCATCGGCCACGAACAGGGCGACGCCATATTTCTCCTGGCGCGCGCCGATGGTGACATGACCGCCGCGCTTGGTGAACTTCAAGGCGTTCGACATCAGGTTCAGGTAGATCTGCCGGCAGGCGCGCTTGTCGGCGATGATTGGCGGCATATCGGGGCTGATCGCCGTCTCCAGCGAGATACCGAGTTCCTGCGCCTTCAAGAGCAGGATGTTGCGGCAATTCTCGGCGAGATCACGCACCTGGAACGATTCTGGAACCAGCTCGAAACTGCCGCTCTCGATCTTCGACATGTCGAGGATGCCGTTGACCATGGACAGGAGGTGATGGCCGCTGTCATGGATCAGTCCGGCATATTCATGGCGGCGCTCTGCCGACAGCTTCATCATCTCCTCGTTCAGCATCAGCTCGGAGAAGCCGATGATGGCGTTGAGCGGCGTGCGCAGTTCATGGCTCATGGTGGCGAGGAAGCGGCTCTTGGCGGCGTTGGCCTTCTCGGCCTCGATCTTGGCGTCGATAAGCTGGTGCTCATAGGTCTTGCGATCGGTGATGTCCTGCATCACCGCGACCGTCTGGCGATCGTCATCCTCGCCGAGCGGGCGGCAGCGCATCTCGACCCAAAGGAACACCGGCGCGCCTTCGCCCTTGCGGCGCAGGCGGAATTCCACCGTCGAGGCAAGCCCATCCATCTCGGCGGACGACAGGGCGGAGAGATAGGCCGGGCGATCCGCGATATGGACGTAGTCGAACAGGCCCTGGCCGAGCAGGTCGGACGGTTCGACGCCAAAGAGGGCTTGCGAGGCGGGCGAGGCATAGACCACCTGCCCGCGCTTGCCATGGCGGGTCACGAGATCGGAGATGTTCTCGGCAAGCAGCGTGTAGCGCGCCTCGCCGGACTTCACGAGCTGACGGTCGTATCGGCGCAGGCGCAATTCCGCCAGCATGATGCCGCTGACGGCACCCACCGCGGAGACGACGCCGAGGCCGTCGAGAAAACGGGCACCAAGCGGCAAAGGCGCGGCAGCACTGGAACCGGCAAGGGCGACAGTCAAGCCGGTCAGGCCGGCCAGAACCATGGCGCGGATGACGATGTTGCGGGCGCCGGTGAGCATGGCGATCGCCGGCGCGATGCCGAGCAGCGCATATGACGCCGCGCTGTGGCCGGCGCTCAAATGGGCAACCAGGCCTGAAAAGCCGCAGATTACCAGCACGGTCATCAGTGCGGCGATATCGAGCCGGCCGGTGATCGACAGGCGCCAGACGATCCCAAGCAGGGCGGCGCCCAGCAGCACCACCGCGCCGACGATCAGGCTCGGGCCGATCGAGAAAGCCAGGATGGGCGGCACCAGGGTCAACCCGAACAGCGCGGTGCCGAGCAGCATGGCAACGAACGCGCCATGTCGGGCTGATGTCAAAGGGTCGTGACGAGCCGATCCATGGACCAGACGGTCCACGGATGCTTTGGCCGATATGAACCAATCAAATTGACGCAACGCCCAGGCACGGCCTTCAGCCGCGCTCCCTACCATGACCATCAGACCATGGCAGGGCGTCCTTTAAGCGAACCCTAAAGGAACGGGCCCGCGAGGGCTTCAGAGGGCCCGGAAAGCCCTTCCACGCGCCGAACTGATAAACATGGTGAACAAGACCTCAAGACAGTGCGTCCGCAGGTTAACCACTTCTTCACTTTGGCGGCACCAGTGGCAGACGTGACGCAAGTGTCCAACAACCTCATGATAAAGTGGAAGTCTCTCATCGGGAGTTCCTGAGAATGTTCTTCATTCTCCGCATGGTGTTCTGGATTGCTGTTGTCGCACTGCTCCTGCCCGCCTCACCGGGCCAGCATCGGCAAAGCGCCTCCACGAGCACGACATCGCTGACCGAACAGGCGGTGTCGGCCGCGGTCTCCTACTGCGCAACGAGCCCCGAAAAATGCGCGGCAGGACTGGAGGGCGCCCGCAGGCTTGGCGACCTCCTGAGCGGAAGGACGGGACGGGCCGCTACCGAGGCGCCCGCGGCACAGCACCTGGTAACCTTGCCGCCGCCGCGCCCCGCCATTCCCTGAGAAAGCTTTGTCTTTGGCTTCATCTCACCTATATGGTGGATATGAGCACGCTGCAGATTTCGGAAATCATCGAGAATTTCGAGCTCCTCGACGATTGGGAGGACCGCTACCGCTACCTGATCGAACTGGGAAGGACGCTCGAACCGCTGCCTGAAGAAGCCCGCACCCCGACCAACAAGGTGCAGGGCTGCGTCAGCCAGGTCTGGCTGGTGACACATTGGCAGAATGGACGCGCCTCCTTCGTGTGCGATAGCGACGCCTTCATCGTGCGCGGGCTGCTTGCCATTCTGGTGTCCGTCTATAGCGGCCACACGGCGCCGGAGATCCTGGCGATCGATGCCTTACAGATCTTCCGCGACCTGCAGTTGCAGGAACACCTGACGCCGCAGCGCTCCAATGGGCTCAAATCATTCGTGGAACGCATCCGCCACGACGCTCGGCAGGTCCTCGCGGCCACTTGAGCATCGGGTTTCCCGTCATCCCGCGCAGAATAGAAAAGCCGGGCGCAGAACACCCGGCCTTTTGATTGCTTGAAGGTTCGCAGCGGGTCGCGCTTCTACTGAACCGCGCATGCCCCAACTCCGGGTCGGTACGTCACCCCATCCAGAAAGCCCGACACTTTCCAAGGGATATGCACTGGACGCCGGAGCGGGAGCTTACCGGCCCTTGCGGCGACGCTGCTGGCCGAGGCCCATCTGCTTGGCGAGGTTGGAACGAGCCTGGGCATAGTTCGGCGCAACCATCGGATAGTCGGCCGGCAGCGCCCACTTCTCGCGGTATTCTTCCGGCGAGATATTGTATTGGGTGCGCAGGTGACGCTTCAACGACTTGAACTTCTTACCATCCTCAAGGCAGATGATGTAATCAGCCGTCACCGACTTCTTCACAGGAACGGCGGGCTTGGGAGCCTCAGCCGGCACTTCCTGGACGCCGCTGGTGATACGCTGAAGAGCACCGTGGACCTCGTTGATCAAGCCTGGCAGATCCGATGCGGCAACCGAATTGTTGCTTACATAGGCAGAGACGATGTCAGCTGCGAGCTCGATGAAGTTGGCGTTGTGTGATCCGTCGCTCATGGAAAATCGACTTTCTTCTTTTGGTCTGATTTAACTAAATGTTCACCACAGGCTACGCTGCCGCGCCATTCAATTACAGCAGAGCCAGCCATACATCCGCTTCGCAACATTGGAATCGCGAATTTCGAATTGGAGTTTGATTTAAACTCTCAAATCTTATCAATCAAGTTCTTTTGTAAGACAAGCATGAAATTTGTATTGAGGCGGCCCGGTTTACTGCCGCCAAATCATACAACCGCTTACGTAAGCCGGGAACCTACCACAATTGGCTACTGCAACGCCCTATTGGACTATCTGAGCTTCATTGTGGACAAAATCGGCCTCCCCCATCGGGGAGAAAGCGCTCTTGAAAAAAGTCGTGGATAATCAGCACATTATATAAATTCAGCGTCCAGCGTACCCCTTTACCATCCATGGTAAAGGGCCAGTCGTAAACCGATTTCCTCTGCGACAATCTGCACCACTCACAAACATTCTCTGCAAAATTGCAAAATCTAACTCCTTCGTGATCGGCGCAAGAATTGCGAACGTTCTGCCCCCTTCCTATCTATGTGTCAGTGACGCACTACCAAAGAGTGGCTTCGTCGAATCAGTCGCAAAGTATGTCTTCAGCGTATTTAGCATCCATTTGCGGCAAAATATTGGGAGACAATTGTGCCAAACAAGAAAGTCAGCAAAACCGATGCGGAATGGCGGGCGCTTCTCTCTCCAGAACAGTACCGCATTACCCGGGAGCACGGGACGGAACGTGCTTTTACCGGGCCGTTCTGGAATTCCAAAGAAAAGGGCACCTATTCCTGTGTCTGCTGCGGTGAAAAACTTTTCAGGTCCGACACCAAGTTCGACTCCGGCTGCGGCTGGCCCAGCTACTTCGAACCCGTGCGGCCGGACGCCGTCGTCGAACTTGAGGACCGCTCTTTCGGCATGCGTCGAATTGAAATCCGCTGTGCCACCTGCGACGCGCATCTGGGCCATGTCTTCCCCGACGGCCCCAAGCCGACCGGTTTGCGTTATTGCATCAACGGTCACTCGATGAACTTCACGCCTGATTCGAAAGAATAAGCCCCCGATGCCAGCCCCGATTCTTCCCCCGGCCGCCGAAAAGCGGCCGACCCAGCGTATTGTCCACGGCGTTACCTTGCAAGACGACTATGCGTGGCTGCGAGCCGACAACTGGCAGGACGTCCTGCGCGACGGATCGGCCCTGCCGGCCGACATCCGAACCCATCTCGAGGCGGAAAATCACTACGCGGAGGCGCGGCTGGCCGAGGGGGAGGCTCTGCGAGCCGTGTTGTTCGAGGAACTCAAGGGGCGCATCAAGGCGGATGATTCGTCCGTACCGGCGCCGGATGGCCCCTTCGAATATTACTCCCGCTTCCGCGAAGGGGGGCAGCACCGCCTCTACTGCCGCCGCCCCCGTGGGGGTGGCGAGGAGAGCATGCTGCTCGACGGCGATGCCCTCGCAGAAGGCAAGAGCTTCTTTGCTTTCGGCGGCTCCGATCCCTCGCCCGACCACCGGCTTCTTGCCTGGAGCAGCGACGAGAATGGTTCCGAGTTCTATGTCGCGCATATCCTCGATACCACAAAAGGGGTAATGCTTGACGATGAAGTGCCTGATACCGCCGGCGGCGTGGTCTGGCGCCAGGATGGTTTGGCCTTCTATTATGTACAGGTGGACAAGAACCACCGCGCCTCCAGCGTGTGGGAACACCGCCTTGGCACGCCCGCCGGCAAGGATCGTCTGGTCTATGAGGAAGCGGACAGCGGTATGTTCGTCGGCCTCGACCGGACCCAGTCGCGCCGCATGGCGGTGATCTCGATCCACGATCACGAGACATCGGAAGCCCGGGTGATCCATCTCGACGATCCCGAGGGCAATGTTCACCTGATCGCGGCGCGAGAAACGGGCGTGCAGTATGAGATCGAGCACCTGCCGGTGGCCGACGGCAAGGATCAGTTGCTGATCCTCACCAATGCCGACGGCGCCGAGGACTTCCGAATCATGAGCGCGCCGCTCGCCATGCCCGACCGCCGGTCCTGGCGCGATCTTATCCCACACAAATCAGGCCGCTATATCCTTGCCATGGTGGTGCTGGCGGATTGGCTGGTGCGACTGGAGCGGGAGGATGGCCTGCCGCGAATCGTAGTGCGAGAGCTTGCCAGCGGCGCCGAGCACAGCATCGCCTTCGAGGAGGAGGCCTATGCCCTCGATTTGCGGGGTTGGGAAGAGTTCGAAACCGACATGATTCGGTTCGTCTATTCTTCGATGACCACGCCGGCCGAGACCTTCGACTACAATATGCGTACACGCGAGCGCGTTATGCGCAAGCGCCAGGAGGTGCCTTCCGGACACGACCCGTCGCTCTATGTGACCCGGCGCATCTTCGCACCCACGGCCGATGGCGAAAGCGTGCCTGTCAGCCTGCTCTACCGCAAGGCGACTCCGATCGATGGCTCTGCCCCGCTCCTGCTCTATGGCTATGGCGCCTATGGTATTTCCATGCCGGCGCAGTTCTCGACCAACATCCTGTCCCTGGTCGATCGTGGCTTCGTCTATGCGATCGCCCATATTCGCGGCGGCTCCGAAAAGGGCTGGCGCTGGTATCGGGAAGGAAAGCTCGCGCGCAAGACCAACAGTTTCCATGATTTCATCGCTGCAGGGGCCTATCTCGCCAGCCACAAATTCACCTCGAAGGGACGGATCGTGGCGCACGGCGGCTCGGCTGGCGGCATGCTGATGGGAGCAGTCGCCAATCTGGCACCGGATCTCTTCGGCGCCATCGTGGCCGAGGTCGCCTTCGTGGACGTGCTCACCACCATGCTCGACGACACCCTGCCCCTGACCCCGCCGGAATGGCCCGAATGGGGCAATCCGATTGTGGACGAGGAGGCCTTCAGTACGATCCTGTCCTATAGTCCGGTCGACAACGTCAGCGCCCAGACCTATCCGCCGATCCTGGCGCTTGCCGGCCTCACGGACCCGCGCGTGACCTATTGGGAGCCGGCGAAATGGGTGGCGCGACTGCGCGAAAAGAGCACAGGCGAGACACCGGCGATCCTCCGGGTCAACATGGATTCAGGTCATGGCGGCGCCTCGGGACGGTTCGACCGGCTGAAGGAAGTGGCGCTGGTGCAGGCTTTCGCGCTGAAGGCCATGAAAGTAGCGTGATTTGGAAAGCGGCGTGATTTGGAAAGCGGCATGACCTGCATAATTTCATGCCAGTCATTCTACCAAATCAGTTTCCTTCCTCCGCCATCCTGCTTAAGGTCGCCTGCCGACATCCTCGGCGCTCGGTTCTGCCCCGGATTTCCGCGAGATCCACGGTTTCGGCCCGGAAATCCAGGAACCCACAACGGCAGGCGGCGTTTTGCCGTTATCACCGTTGATCACATGCCACATGAAGAGGAACGCCATGTCCTTCACGCTTCCCGAATTGACCTATTCCTACGATGCGCTCGCGCCCTATATGTCGCGTGAAACGCTGGAGTTTCACCACGACAAGCACCACCTTGCCTACGTCAACAATGGCAACAACCTGCTCAAGGGCACGGAGTGGGAAGGCAAGAGCCTTGAAGAAATTGTCAAAGGCTCCTTCGGCAAGAATGCCGGCCTGTTCAACAATGCCGGCCAGCACTACAACCATCTGCATTTCTGGAAGTGGCTGAAGCCCAATGGCGGTGGCGCGATCCCCGGCAATCTCGAAAAGGCCATCGTCGATGGCCTTGGCTCGGTCGAGAAGGCAAAGGAGGACTTCATCCAGGCTGGCGTGACGCAGTTCGGCTCGGGTTGGGCCTGGCTCGCGGTCAAGGACGGGAAGGTGACCATCGCCAAGACCGCCAATGGCGAAAGCCCGCTGGTGCATGGCGCCACTCCGATTCTCGGCGTCGATGTCTGGGAGCACTCCTACTATATCGACTACCGCAACCGCCGCCCCGACTACCTCAAGGCCTTCGTCGAGAACCTGGTAAACTGGGAATATGTCGCTGAACTCTATGAAGTGGCCGTGAAGTAAGCTCCTTTCGCCAGCGAAATCCGCGCTCAAATCGCTTTGGATTTTTCGCGTCGCTTGAAGTTCAAGGAGAGGCGGAGCCATCGTGCTCCGTCTTTTCTTTTAAGCCTTTGGAATCTATCGAGATTCGAGGTTCCGGTAGCGAGTTACCCGCACGACACCTGCATGGCTTGCTCGACAGCCATGCAAAACCAGCATTTGTTTATTGTGCGCCGCACACTAAACTCCTCCATGTCAGACGGCGCGGATTTGTTCCCCGTTTGGCAGCCCTCCTTGGGCGTTTCCTCCCTAGACTTGGGCCGCAGCGCAAGCTGCGGCCTCTTTCTTTTGGAGTGGCGGTCTCCGACCGCCATCTTTACCCCCAATGCAGCGGTCTCAAAAATAGCGGTCAGAGACCACCACTCCGCGTTCCGTGCGCCGGATCAGCGGGAGTCTCACCCAAGAACAAAGCTTCCGCATCAAACCTGCGCAATCCTTCCATCGTGAGGTAACCGCTCTGGGCGAGAATCGCGCTTGTCTCTGTTCAGACTCGTGAAAGCCGCGTATCAGGGCGCACATTCTCCTCGTAGGCCCGCCTTTGCTTAAGAACATCCTGAATATCGGCGCCTGGACGATTCTCTCGCGTATCACCGGCTTTGCCCGCGATGCGATGACGGCCGCCCTCCTGGGCAGTGGCCCGGCCGCCGAAGCCTTTTTTGTTGCCTCGCGCTTGCCCAACAGTTTCCGCGCCATATTCGGCGAGGGCGCATTCAATACCGCCTTCGTGCCGGCCTATGTCCGGGTCCATCAGCAGGAAGGCGACGAAGCGGCGAGAATATTCCAGGGCCGGATCGTTTCCCTCCTGCTGATCTCGCAGGTCATCCTGCTCGGCCTGGTGCTGCTCTTTACCCCGCAGTTCATCGGCCTGACGGCGCCCGGCTTCGAGGGCGAGCGCTATGATCTCGCCGTCGTCTTCACCCGCATCACCTTTCCGTATTTGCTGCTGATCACGCTCGCGGCGCTCTACAGCGGCGTGCTGAACTCGATCGGTCGCTTCACCGCCGCGGCGGCTGCGCCGATCCTGCTCAATATCCCGATGATCCTGGCGCTCGCCTGCTACCGGCTGTTCCCGACGCCGGCCTATGCGGCGACCTGGGGTTTCGTGATCTCCGGCGTCCTGCAACTCGGGTTCATCCTGTGGGCGGCCTGGCGCGCCCATGTGCTGGCGACGCCGCAGGCCATCAGCTTCGACAAGCCGGTGAGGGCCTTTTTCCGGGCGCTCGGGCCGGCCACGATCGGCTCCATGGGCACCCAGATCGCCGTCTTCGCCGATACCATCATCGCTTCGCAGCTCCTCGCGGGCGCCGTGGCCGCCCTTTATTATGCCGACCGCATCAACCAGCTGCCGCTCGGCATCATCGGCATCGCCGCGGGCACCGTGCTCCTGCCGGAGATGAGCCGCCTGCTGGCCGCCGGCAAGCCCGAAGCCGCCCATGCCGCCCAAAGGCGCGCCATCTTCCTGACCTGGCTGATGGCGGCGCCATTCCTGGCCGGCTTTGCCGCCGTGCCCGATCTCATCATGCGCGCGCTGTTCATGCGTGGCGCCTTCACGTCGGAGGCGGCCAGCGCCGCGGCCACGGCCCTGCTCGCCTATGGTGTCGGCCTGCCTGCCGTGGTGCTGATCCGTTCGGCCACCGCCAGCTTCTATTCGCGCGGCAATACGGCGACGCCGCTCTGGGCTTCGCTCACGGCGCTCACCATCAATGTGCTGCTCAAGATCGCCTTGACAGGCTCGATGCAGCAGGCGGGTCTCGCCCTCGCCACCTCGGTCGGCGCCTGGATCAACCTGATCCTGCTCATCGTGCTGGCCAGCCGCCGCGGCTACATGGCTCTCGATGGCCGGCTGTGGCGGATGCTCGCCTGCATCGCTGCAGCCACTATCGTCATGGCCGAAGCCATGTACATCGTTTCGGAGGAATTGGAGCCCTACACGGCTCTGCTGCCGCGCTTCCAGGAGATCGCGCGCCTCGCCGTTACGGGCGCTGTCGGCGCTCTTGCCTATGGCGTGGTGGTACTGCTCGCCTTCCGCTTTGCCGGCATCAATTTCAAAAGCGCGTTACGACGCTGATGCCGACCCCATCGAAACGGTCCATCTGCATCAGTGCCTCCGGCGCATCATCGAGGCCGATGCGCTTGCCGATCAGCTTCTCGGGGGAGAGCTTGCCCGTCTCGATCATGTCGAGCATCGCCTTGTAGCGATAGGCCTGCATGCCATGGCTGCCGAGGATTTCGAGCTCATAGGCAATGACGCGATCCATCGGAATGGGCGGCCGGGCATGATCGCCGAGCATCAGGCCCACCTGCACATGGCGCCCGCGCCGGCGCAGATTGCGGATTGAGTTCACGCTGGTCGTGGGGTGGCCGAGGGCGTCGATCGAGACATGCACGCCCTCCCCCGTCAGTTCGCGCACCGCGCTCACCACGCTCTTGGTCTCGGAGGCGTTGACAGTCGCCACAGCTCCCAGTTCGCGGGCGAAGGCAAGCTTTTCCTCGGTCAGGTCGATGGCCACTACATTGGCGCCGATTGCGTTGGCGATCATGATGGCCGAAAGGCCCACGCCGCCGCAGCCATGCACGGCCACCCAATCGCCCGCCTGCACCCTGCCCTGATCGACGATGGCGCGGAAGGAGGTGGCAAAGCGGCAGCCAAGGCTCGCCGCGGTGGCGAAGTCGAGGTTCTCCGGCACTTCCACCAGATTGGTGTCGGCGAAATCGAGGGCGACATATTCGGCAAAGGAACCCCAGGCCGTGAAGCCCGGCTGGAACTGCTGCTCGCAGACCTGGTGATTGCCCGAACTGCATTGCGGGCAATGGCCGCAGCCGGCGACGAAAGGCACGGTGACGCGGTCGCCGACGCGCCAGCGCTTCACCTGCCGCCCGACGGCGGCGATGGTGCCCGCGAGCTCATGACCCGGCACATGCGGCAGCACGATGTCGCGGTCATGCCCCATCCACCCATGCCAGTCGCTGCGGCAGACGCCGGTCGCCTCCACTTTGACGACAACGCCCTCTTCCGAAGGCGTGGGATCGGGTACGGTCTGGATTCTCGGCGCCTGGCCGAATTGCTCGAAGACGACGGCTTTCATGAAGGCTCCGGATGGATGTCATCCCGGGCGCGGTGCAGCACGAAGTGTTGCGCCGCAGATCCGGGACCGTAAGCAATGTCCAGCTCTTCGCGTGGGCGATCCCGTGTCTGCACTTCAATGCTGCGCATTGCAGCGCGCACGGGATGACCGACCTCACTGCGCCAGCGCGTGCAGGATACGCACCCAGGAGCGGATGCCCTTGTGGAAGCTGCGCAGCTCATATTTCTCGTTGGGCGAATGGATCTGGTCGTCCTCCAGCGCGAAGCCGATCAGCAGCGAATCGATCCCGAGGATGCGCTGCATGTCGCCGACCACCGGGATGGAACCGCCCGAACCGATTACCGGCGCCGTACGGCCCCATTCGTCGGCCAGCGCCGCACGGGCCTTGGCGAGCGGCGGGCTGTCCGTGGACACTGCGATAGCGGCGCTCGCGCCATGGGAGAGGAACTCGGCCTTGCAGTCGGCGGGCAGGCGCCTGGTGACGAAATCCCGGAAGGCGGCCTGCACCTTGGCAGGCTCCTGGCCGGCCACGAGGCGGAAGGAAACCTTGGCGGAAGCCTGCGCCGCGATAACCGTCTTGGCGCCCTCGCCCTGATAGCCGCCGCTGATGCCGTTGACGTCGCAGGTCGGCCGCACCGTGATCTGCTCGAGCACCGTGCGCCCCTTCTCGCCAGCGGGCACTTTCAGGCCGACTTCGCCGAGAAAAGCCTCGCCATCGAAGCCAAGCGCCTCCCACTCTGCCTTCACCTCAGCAGGAAGGTCCTTCACGCCATCGTAGAAGCCCGGCAGCGTGACGTGGCCATCCTCGTCATGCAGGGCGGCGAGGATCCTGGAGAGGACCCGAATCGGGTTCTGCGCCGCCCCGCCATACATGCCCGAATGCAGGTCTCGGCTGGCGGCCTTGATGATCACTTCTTCATAGACGATGCCGCGCAGCATTGTGGTGATGGCAGGCGTATCGCGATCCCAAAGACCGGTATCGCAGATGAGGCAGAAATCAGCAGTCAGTTCGTCCTTGTTCTCCTTAAGGAAGGGCACCAGGCTGCGGGAAGAGGATTCCTCCTCGCCTTCCAGGAAAATAGTGACGTCGACCGGCAGCTCGCCATCCGTTTTCAGAATGGCGCGGCAGGCCTCGATGAAGGTCATCACCTGGCCCTTGTCGTCGGAGGCGCCGCGCGCCACGATCATGTCGCCGTGGGGGCCCTTCACCCGCACCGGCTCAAAGGGCTTGGTGTTCCACAATTCCAGCGGATCGGGCGGCTGAACGTCGTAGTGACCGTAGAACAACACATGCGGCACCCCGGGACGGCCGGTGCGTTTGTGGCCGACCACCATGGGATGGCCGATGGTCTTGCGCGGAGAGGCGTCGAAGCCGATGTCACGCAGCGCTGCTGCCGCCCATTCAGCCGCCTTTCGGCAATCACCGTCATAGGCGCTGTCAGCGGAAATCGAGGGGATGCGAAGGAATTCGTACAGCCTGTCGAGGCTCGCATCGAGCGCCTGGTCGGCGGCGTCGAGCGCTTTGAGGATTTGAGACATGAACCTGAACTGCGCGATAGGGGAAAGCCCAAGCTATCGCGCATTTGTCCTCGTTGGTAGGGCCGATTTGTTCACAAAGCCGAAGCCCTGCACAGACGAGCACGGACCAGCTCAGTTCCGGCGCTACCTCGCGGGATATGTGCGGCGTCTCGAAGCATCATCAAGGAGCGCTCAGCTCGCTACACTGCGCATGCGCGCCGATAGCCTTGCCCGTTGAATCATCGAACCAACGCGGCGGTAGATCTGCCTTGGGGAGACCGGTTCTGTCAGCACGGCGTCAAAGCCGGCATGCGTTGCCGTCAGCAATGCCGCGCGGCTCGGTTGTTTGGCGACGAGCAGAATCGGAACTTCGCGCAGATCGCTGGTTTCGTCCTGGCTCAAGGCGCCCATGAGTGCGAAAGCGTCGGCAAGGATTGGCAAGGCAACGACAATACCCGACGGAGGAGATTGGCGTACTACCTCCAGGGCGTCCACAATGCCGGAAGCAATCCTTACCTTTGTCATGCCAAAGTCGAGCAGACTCTCGCGCCAAAACTCAACAACTTCCTGGTTGGAATTGACCAGCAATATATCGGCGAACTGAATAATTTTCCGGTTCGCACGCTCGTGCAGTATAGCCGTACCGTCCATCTTCCTCGAGCCTCCTAGCTGTCGCGCCGCAAAAGCTCATACGTCCCAGATACCCAAACGTATAATGCACCAACAATACTTCCCCAGTCCGTGGGCAAAAGCAATATGATAAATTCGGCATTACGCTACGTAAACTAGGTGCAACTACCTCAGAAGTATATTGATATATCAGTTGCGTGACTACGGCTTTTCGGCCTCTATCTGCGGGAACGCCCGCCGAGCACACCGCGTAGGATCGCCTGGGTAATTTCGCGGCCCGCGGTGGTCGCAATTGTGCGTGTGACCGAGCGAATAACGGCCTCCGAGGTCGACATCCGGCCCGATGTGCTCTTTCCGGAAGCGGTGCCTCCGAATACACTGCCGAGCACGCCACCGAGGAATCCACCGCCGTTCTGGCTGTTTTCAGGATCCGTACCCCCTTGGGTGATCCGGCGCTGGAGCATTTCGAAGGCCGAATCGCGGTCGACAGGCGTCTCATACTTGCCGCGAAGGGGCGAGGACTGTTGAATCGCCTGACGTTCAGCCGGCGTGATCGCGCCGACCCGGGCAGCAGGCGGCAGGATAAGCGCACGCTGCACCATGACTGGCACGCCGTTACCTTCCAGGAATGACACCAGGGCCTCGCCCTTGCCCAGTTCCGAAATCACGCGTGCGGTATCGATGTCCGGATTGGGTCGGAAGGTCTCGGCCGCTGCCTTGACTGCCTTCTGGTCGCGCGGTGTGAAGGCGCGCAGCGCATGCTGGACGCGATTGCCGAGCTGCCCAAGCACCGTATCGGGCACGTCGAGTGGATTCTGGGTGATGAAATAGATGCCGATGCCCTTGGAGCGGATAAGGCGCACGACCTGCTCGATCTTCCGAAGGAGAGCGGGTGGCGCATCGTCGAAGAGAAGATGAGCCTCGTCGAAGAAGAAGACGAGCTTGGGTTTGTCGAGATCCCCCACTTCGGGGAGTTGCTCGAACAACTCGGACATCAGCCAGAGCAGAAAGGTGGCATAGAGCTGCGGCGCTACCATCAGCTTGTCGGCGGCCAGGATGTTGATGGTGCCGCGCCCCCTTGCATCGACGAGGCCGATATCGACGAGCGACAAGGCCGGTTCGCCGAAGAACTTGTCGCCGCCCTGCTGCTCCAGCACCAGGAGCTGGCGCTGGATGGCGCCCACGCTGCTCTTGGAGACATTGCCATAGGTCGTTACCAGCTCTGCCGCGTTCTCGGTCATGTCGGCCAGCAGGGCACGCAGATCCTTGAGGTCGAGCAGTAGCAGGCCCTGGTCGTCGGCAAGCTTGAAGGCAACGTTGAGGACGCCCTCCTGGACATCGTTCAGCAGCAGCATGCGGGAGAGCAGCAACGGCCCCATGTCGGAGATGGTGGCTCTGATCGGGGCGCCCTGCTCGCCGAAGATATCCCAGAACTGCACCGGAAACTGCTCGGGCTCATAGGTGATGCCCACATCGGCCGCGCGCTTGAGGATGAAGTCCTTGGCTTCGCCCCGCTGCGACACGCCGGAAAGATCACCCTTGATGTCGGCGGCGAATACCGGCACGCCGCGCGCCGAAAATCCCTCGGCGAGCACCTGCAGCGTCACCGTCTTGCCGGTACCGGTCGCCCCGGTGATCAGCCCATGGCGATTGCCGAAGGCCACGGTGAGATAGTTGGGCTCACTGCCCTTGGCGACGAAAATCCGGCTCTGATCGATCATCTTGTCTGTCCCAGCCCAGTCGGTTTGGCGGCGCACCATATAGGCACGGGCAGCCTCTCGCCATGGTCGCCTCGTGATGGTGCCGGGTTACGCCCAACCGGCTGCCTGAATAGGCTCGCCTGCGGCCTTGATCTCCATGTTAAAATACGAAACAGAGAAAGGCGGTATGCGCACCATGAAACTCTGGTAGCATCGGCGTAACGTCAGGGAGAAAAGAATATGGAAGAGCTGGTCGCCCAATTATCAGCGAAAGTTGGTGTGAGCCCCGATGTTGCAACGCAGGCCGTCGGTGCGGTGCTTGCCTTCCTCGAACGTGAAGGCCCCGCCGACGCGGTGGCGAAGCTGGTCGACTCCATAAAGGGTGCCCGGGAAGTTACCAATGAGGCGATGAATGCTCAGAGCGGCGGCTTCATGGGCATGCTCGCCGGCATGGTCGGCCACGTCGGTGGCGGCATTGCCGGCCTCGGCGGCCAGCTGATGGCGCTCGGCCTCGACCTCAACCAGATCCAGGGCATCGGCAAGGAGCTCTTCGCCTTCGCCGAGAAGGAGGCGGGGCCGGAGGTCGTCGGCAAGATCGTGGCCGAGATCCCCGAACTGCGGCAATTCGTCTGAGCCATGAGCGGGATGGGAGAGGATGAGGCGCGATGGCGCGAAGCCGTCGCGGGTGTGCTGAAAGGGGCGTCCTACCAGGATACGCTGACCACCCTCACGCCCGACGGCATCCGCCTCGAACCCGTCTATCCCAGGCGCTCCGGCACCGCCCCCATTCCCGGCCGTCGCCCAGCCACACCCTGGACCATCGTCCAGCGTGTCGACCATCCGCAGGCGGTGGAGGCCAATGCGCTGGCGCTGGAGGACCTTGAAGGCGGCGCCGGTGGCCTCTCCCTGGTCACCAACCACAGCCCTTATGCGCGCGGCTTCGGCGTCGCCATTCCATTCGCCGGCGATCTAGCCCGGCTGCTGGACAAGGTGCAGCGGGATGCCGTCGTCCTGCACCTCGATGCCGGAGCGCATACGCTCGACGTCGCCCGCCTGCTCGGCGAGATCCCCGGCGGCACCGTCCACTATGGCTATGATCCCGTTGGACTGCTTGCAGCCACGGGCGCCTTGCCTCCGGCGTGGCCTTCCACGGTCTCGGTGCTGGCGAGCCATCGGCAGAACGGTACGGTGGTGACCGCCGATGGGCGCGTCTTCCACGAGGCAGGCGCGACACCGGGCCTGGAGCTCGCCTGCGTGCTTTCGGCAGGCCTGGCCTATCTGCGCATCTTGGAGGCAACGGGCATCCGTCTGGAGGAAGCGCGCCACTGCATCGGCTTCACCCTCGCAGCCGACCAGAATGTCTTCGCCACCATCGCCAAGTTCCGGGCGCTACGCCTTGCCTGGCAGCAAATCGAAAAAGCCTGCGATCTCGCCCCGGCGCCGATCCACCTGCATGCCGAGACGGCCTGGCGCATGCTGAGCCGGCGCGATCCCGCCACCAATATCCTGCGCGGCGGCCTCGCCACGGCGGCGGCGGGCCTCGGCGGTGCCGACAGCGTCACCACCCTGCCCTTCACCAGCGCCAACGGCCTGCCCGACGCCCATGCCCGCCGCATCTCGCGCAACTGCCAGCATGTGCTGATCAGCGAGGCCAATCTCCATCGCATCACCGATCCCGCCGCCGGCTCCGGCGGACTGGAGGCGATGACGGAAAGCCTGTGCGAAGCGGCCTGGACGCTTCTGCAGGCCATCGAGCGGGAGCATGGCATTGTGAAGGCGCTGCAATCGGGCTGGGTGCAGGCACAGATCGACCGCCTGCGCGCCCCGCCGGGCCCCATCGTCGGTGCCAGTATATATGCGCTCGCCGAGGAGGCGCCGGTCTCCGTGCTGCGCCCTCTCGTCGAGAGCACGGCTGAGCTGCCTGTCCCCGCTCTCCGCCGCCGCCGAGACGCGCTCGACTTCGAGGCCGCACCATGAGCCGCATCCCCGATTTCTCCCGTCTCGGCCTCCAACGCCCGGCAGCGCTATCGCTCTTCTCGGACGAGACCTGGCTCACGCCCGAGGGCATCGAGGTCAGGGCCGTCAACACGGAGGCCGATATTCTCGGCTCCGCGGATCTCGACGGCTGGCCGGGCCAGCCGCCCTTCCTGCGCGGCCCATACCCGACCATGTATGTCCAGCAGCCCTGGACCATCCGCCAATATGCCGGCTTCTCCACGGCCGAGGATTCGAACGCCTTCTATCGGCGCAATCTCGCCGCCGGGCAGAAGGGCCTGTCCATCGCCTTCGATCTCGCCACCCATCGCGGCTATGATTCCGACCACCCGCGCGTGACTGGCGATGTCGGCATGGCCGGTGTCGCCATCGATTCCATCATCGACATGCGCACGCTCTTCGAGGGCATCCCGCTCGAGGAGATGTCGGTCTCGATGACCATGAACGGCGCCGTGCTGCCGATCCTGGCGCTCTACATCGTGGCCGCCGAGGAACAGGGCGTGCCGCCGCAGAAGCTGGCCGGAACCATTCAGAACGACATTCTGAAGGAGTTCATGGTCCGCAACACCTATATCTACCCGCCGGGCCCCTCGATGCGCATCGTCGGCGATATCCTGAACTACACGGCGAAAAACATGCCGAAGTTCAACGCCGTCTCGATCTCCGGCTATCACATGCAGGAAGCCGGAGCGACGCAGGACCTGGAGCTCGCCTATACGCTGGCCGATGGCGTCGAATATATCCGTGCCGGCCTCAAGGCGGGGCTCGACATCGACCATTTCGCGCCGCGCCTCTCCTTCTTCTTCGCCATCGGCATGAATTTCTTCATGGAGGTGGCGAAGCTTCGTGCGGCCCGGCTGCTCTGGACCCGTCTCGTCAAGCAGTTCCACCCCAAATCGGCCAAGTCCCTGGCCCTGCGCACGCATTGCCAGACCTCGGGCTGGTCGCTCACGGCGCAGGACGTCTTCAACAACGTCACCCGCACCATGATCGAGGCGATGGCGGCCACGCAAGGCGGCACGCAGTCCCTCCACACCAACGCGCTCGACGAGGCGCTGGCGCTGCCGACCGACTTTTCCGCCCGCATCGCCCGCAACACCCAGCTCGTGCTGCAGCAGGAGAGCGGCACCACGCGGCTGATCGATCCCTGGGGCGGCTCCCACGCCATCGAGCGCCTGACGGAGGATCTGGCGGCGAAAGCCTGGAAGCACATCGGGGAAGTCGAGGCCATGGGCGGCATGGCGAAAGCTATCGAAGCCGGCCTGCCCAAGCTGCGCATCGAGGAAGCCGCCAGCCGGACGCAGGCGCGCATCGATTCCGGCGAGCAATCGGTGATCGGCGTCAACATCTACAAGCCGCAATCCGAGCCGCCGCTCGAACTGCTCAAGGTGGATAATTCCGCCGTGCGCGCAGCCCAGATCGCCAAGCTCGATCGGCTCCGGGCCGAACGCGATCCGCAAGCCCTCGCCCGGACGTTGGACGCGCTTAGCGAGGGCGCAGCCGGCGATGGCAACCTCCTCGCGCTCGCCGTCGACGCGGCCCGGGCCAAGGCGACGGTCGGGGAGATCTCCGCCGCGCTGGAGAAGGTGTTCAGCCGCCACAAGGCCGAAATCCGCTCGATGGCCGGCGTCTACAGGGCCGGCATGGGCGAGGAGCGCGTTGCCAGCGTGCAGCGCCAGACGGCGACCTTCCGAGAGGAGGAAGGCCGCCCGCCGAAAATACTGGTCGCGAAGATGGGGCAGGACGGGCACGACCGCGGCCAGAAGGTGATCGCCTCGGCCTTCGGCGATCTCGGCTTCGAGGTCGAGATCGGGCCCCTCTTCGCCACACCCGAGGAAGTGGCAAAGCAGGCTGCCGACAGCGACGTTCATATCGTCGGCATCTCCTCCCTCACCGCCGGCCATCTCACGCTGGTTCCGGCCCTGCGCCAGGCGTTGGTGGCCGAGGGCCGGCCCGATATCATGATCGTGGTGGGCGGCGTGGTACCGGAACAGGATTTCGAGGCGCTCTACGCCGCCGGCGCCCAGGCGATCTTCCCGCCCGGCACGGTGATCGCCGAGGCGGCGGAAAACCTCCTCGCCGAACTGCTCGCGCAATTGCGTCACCGCCATCACAACAGGCCCGCGCAGGGATGATGGTCCTTTCCACCGCGAAGACCCCTACCAGCGGCCCCTGAAGTTCCACGGTTTGAGGTTTCGTCATTCCGGCGAAGGGGCACGAGGGGTGACAAATAGCCAAGCGACCACATTCTCACGCCCTTTCGGGCTGAGTCATGACGGCGGGCGCAGTCAAGGTGACGGCGGCTTTCCGCAGGAAAGCCGTGCCTTGCTGGTTCATGGCTCTGGCGGGCTTGTTGGGGAAAGCCGCCGTCACCTTATTCCGGCAGGTTGCCCCGCACCGATCCCGCACATGCCAACAACGCGCATGCCGGACCGGCCTCTTCCCGGCCCTTGCCGATTCGGGAAGGCACGCCCTGTCGCCCTGGAGATCACGTCGCTCTCCTGGCATCCGGGACATGCTGGATGGCGCAGGCCCCCAGGCCCTCCCGCAGCCATGCGGGACCGGGTGGGATCGTCCTGCGCCTCACCCACGAAGCGTCGAAACCAGGGCCCACGATGACCTGCGCCAGATGACGTAGGCAACGCAAGTGATCCGGCCCGGAGCGGCCGGCCTCTCTCCTGGTCCCGGGGACGCATCTGCGGCGCAAGGATGATGTTCCATTGCGCCGTGAGCGGTCCATCCGCCTCTCCTCAAGCCCCGCATCCGGCTCGGCGACGACCCACAGGCTTTCGCCTGAAGGCCGGCTGAAGCCGCCGGACGATATCCCCTACACGCGATCCAATCCCGCGAGGCTCCATTCTCGCAGGCAGTCCGGACCACTGGCAGCGCGGCTGGCAAGGCCGCAGGACATCGGGGTGGGTGGAAGGGGCGGGGCCACCGGTCATGATCCGGATTTACGAGCCCCGCCCTCCTTCGCTCCGGGGGCGAGTAGAGCAAAGCAGGAATGGAATGTCGAGGTATGGTCCTATTTGTCCAACGTACTCCAACGGCACGCCGGGCGCGGCCGGCCAGAGCCGAAATCAGGCGGACCAGGAGGGGCCAGCCGGACAGTCAACAATGCGCCCTGCCCGACGCGCCAGCACCAGGCTGCAGATAGATCGGGAGGCTGGCGGCTTGCCGGCGTTTCCGACACCGTGGAAGATCAGACGGCAACGGGCGCCGTCGCTGCAGGCGCCGTCATACCCATCCGAACTGGGCTCTCACCGATGACAACAGGCCGGCATCTCGCCCAGGGGCACGCAGGCCAGATTCCAAATTTAGTAAACTGTCACCGTAATGTCGGAGATCTTCGCGAGGCAGTGCAAGGCGAGGAGTCTATCGTAAAACAGAGCGGTCAGGTTGGCCGCTGCGGCGTGATCGCGTGTTCCCGAACTTCATCCTCTATCTGATTGACCAGCGTTGAGATTTGGGTCTCCTCAAAAATTTCTGGCTCAAATGCAGCTTCACTCAAAATCTTGATGGCATTCCTATATGCCGGCTCAAGTGTCGAGTCCTGCGGCGCTCCAACCAAGAAATGGAGCTTGACGTCTACCGTTGCCCCATCTCGAACAGCTTCCAAGTGTCCGCGCCAGCGTCGTGCCTTATCCTTGATCCCATCCGCATCGGCGAGGTCAAATGAGAGCGGCTCATACGCGTGCCACATCCCGTTTTTCCAAGCGCGCTTGAAAACAATTTCGTCGGTCCGTCCAGTCACCTGTTTTTCATCGAATTGGACTGGCACGGCTCGGCTTTCGAGGAGTGCGCGCACCGGCTTCCAGATATCATCATCAGTACGCCGATGAGTCGTCTTGGTGTCGTATCGACTTACAAAGCGGCAGTATAGGCGATCAAACGTCTTCTCTGGATTGTCCGTTACACCACCCGCGATCGGCGACCATTGCAAGGAACTATCGTCCGTCATCAATATCGTGCGAGCGATGGAAGACGCATCCTTGTGCTCCGAAAGTAGGTCGCCCTGCTTCAACTGCTTTGCGATGCGTGTAGCCGAACGCTCGACGGCTCGCACGCCGCTTAGAAACGCAGTTCGGTTAAGGTCGGGAAAAACCTGCTTTATGCGCCCTATCGAAGAGCGGCCCCCGAACTTCACTAAGTTTGACCTGGGAACAAACATCAGCACGCCGACATTGATGAATTCCCCTGTCACCACGTCATGAACATATCGGAGGATCGTGTAGGTGTATGGTTGCCTCAACGTCATTGGAGCACCCGCCTTATCTCAGAGATGCACGCATCTATATTATCACGCGCATCTTTAATCAGTTGTAACGCACTTTGGACCTCGGCTGCAGCATTCGCCCATTCAGGAGGTATGGCATTTCCATATTGCTCGATGCGGGCATCTGACAAGTTCGCCCACGCGTCCCTGATAGGTTGATAATCAATGTCCTGGCCCAAAAGGCCTGATCGAAAAATATGCATGCCAGGCATTTCAAATGTCGAAGCGAGCCGAGTTGCCACGGCGGACGCCAAAGAAGAATCAGTCTGTGGCCAAACGTCAGTTCATGATCGATAATCCGAATGCTGTCGCCACTGACCAAACAATTGGGATTTCCGTCCCTGCGGTCGGGGTTCTGCACGATAGCATCGAATGTGAACACAGCAGCAGCGATTGGCAAAAGTGCACTGGAAATAAGGCGTCCGCTTGACCAGGACGAGAAGCCCGTGACGAGCTTCGACCCAAACGCGACGAAATTGCTGTTTGCCATTCGTTGGCGATGGATGGCATCCGGCACAGCCTCTATGAAGTCATGGGCAAGTTCGACCAAAAAGGGCTCATTTATTGGAAGACCGAGGTCCGCCGCAAGGCAGGCACTAATAACCTCACAGGAAAGACTTACTTCTCGGCGCTCACAACCAGAAGAGTATTTTGTGACTACCTCGATATTGCCTCGACCTCCTGGTTCCTCGCAGCCGATGAGAAAGGAGCTGTCTTGCCGTTGATAATCGGCCTCACAAATTCTACTGCACTGACTCTGGACAGCACCGGCACCCCACCGCATTCTTGCTTATTTGATAATTGGGTATCGCAACTTCACGGAACTTTCCATGGCCTACCATTGGCCACTACTATTTTTGCCTTCATGTCACCTACATAAGGCAAACCACGAGAAGGGGCGAGGAATAACGATGTGGATCCCCGCCGCCCATGTCGAGGCCCGCGACCGGTTGACCATTGCCCGCATCCTGCGCGTCAACCACGCCGGCGAATATGGCGCTATCCGGATCTATGGCGCTCAGATCGTGGTGGCCAGGCGCCTATGGCCGAATCTCGTGCCTCCACTCACCGAGATGCTCGGGGACGAGATCCGTCACTGCCACCTGTTCCGGGCCGCCATGCCGAGCCGCCGATCGCGTCCCTGCCGTGTGATGCAGTTCTGGAGTCTCGGCGGTTTCCTGCTCGGCTTCTTCACGGCCCTCGCCGGGCGCCAATCGATCTGGGTCTGCACGGCGGCGGTGGAAGCGGCCGTACATCGCCATCTCGGCGACCAGTTGCATTTCCTGGCGGGACGGGACGAGAGCGTGAAAGCCATCATCCTCGACATCAACGAGGAGGAACTCGCGCACCTCCACACCGCGCAATCCCATCTCCAGACCATGAACGCCACGCAAGCCGCCCTGCATGGCACGATCACGGTGCTGACCGACCTGATGATCTGGCTTTCGACCTGGGGCGACTCCACCCGCATGGCGCGGGCGCTTCGGCAGGCCAAGACAAGCTAGTCCCCCCGCGCGCCGCTCACACCGGCGTTGTGACGATCACATTCCAGGAGCCCGGCATCAGGCGGGCCGTCAGGCGATCGCCATCCAGCGTCACGTTCTGGATCGGCGCGGGGGCGACCGTATCCTGTGCGTCCTTGGTGTTCACGGCCTTCATGTTGGGATGATGGATCTGCTGGGCCTCGATGATGCGACGCCCGCCGCCGAAGCCGCGCAGCACCACTTCCAGCTCCATCGGCTCGCCGAGATGGCGGTTGAGCGCGAAGATAGCGACCTGCCCGGTGCTCTCGTCCTCGGTGACGCAGGCGTGGAGATAGGGCATTTCAGGCGCCGTCTTGCCGGCATAGGAAGGCGAGGAGATCAGCGAGCGCAACACCCGGCCATGGGCGTAGCGGGCCGTGAGGGCGAAGGGGTGGAAGATGGTCTGGCGCCAGGCCGGGCCGCCCGGTTCGGTCATGATCGGGCCGATGATATTCACCAGCTGGGCGACGCAGGCGCATTTCACCCGGTCCGAATTGTTGAGGAGCGTGATCAGCGCACCGCCGATCAGCAGCGCGTCCTCGGTGTTGTAGACCTCCTCGATCAGCGGCGGATGCTCGGGCCAGCCGGGCTTGCGCAGGTGCTCGTGCGTGCGGGCCTTGTACCAGACATTCCATTCGTCGAGCGACAGCATGATGCGCTTGGGCGAGCGGCGCGTGGCAGCCACGGCATCGGCAATGGCGACGACTTCGCGGATGAAGAATTCCAGCAATTCGATATTGCCGAGGAACTCCTCCGTGCTGTCATGCGGATTCATGAAATAGGTGTGCAGGGAGATGAAGTCGACATGGTCGAAGCAGTGATCGAGGACTTCGTATTCCCAGCGCGCATAGGTGGCCATGTCGCGGTTGGACGAGCCGCAGGCGGCGAGCTCGATCGAGGGATCGACCCAGCGCATCACCTTGGCCGTCTCGTGGGCGGCGCGGCCATATTCGGAGGCCGTCTTGGCACCAATCTGCCAGGGGCCATCCATCTCGTTGCCGAGGCACCAGAACTTGATGTCGTGCGGCTTGTCATAGCCGTGGCTGCGGCGCAGCTCCGACAGTTCCGTGCCGCCGGGATGGTTGCAATATTCGATGAAGCGGCGCGCCGCATCATGATCGCGCGTGCCCAGATTGACGCCGAACATCGGCTCGACGCCGACCTTGCGTGACCAGTCGACGAACTCGTTGGTGCCGAAGGCATTGGTCTCGGTGGAAAACCAGGCGAGATCGAGCCGGCGCGGACGCTTTTCGGCCGGCCCCACGCCATCCTCCCAATTATAGCCCGAGAGGAAGTTTCCACCCGGATAGCGTACGATTGTGACGCCCAGCTCCCTCGTCAGGTCGGCGACATCCTCGCGGAAGCCCTGCGCGTCGGCGGTGGGATGGCCGGGCTCGAAAATGCCGGTGTAGACGCAGCGCCCCATATGCTCGACGAAGGTGCCGAAGATGCGGCGGTCGAGGTCGGAGATGACGAAATCGTGGTCGACGGTAAGGCGTGCGGAAGGCATGGCGAAGGTGGCTCTCTGAAGCTGGCAGGGCAAGGACGGTTGCGGATGGGGCGGGACACGGGCATTGGGAGTCTGCCCGTGTCCCTGGCTGGCGAGGCCCGATTATTTGGCGTTCGCCAGCAGGTCGTTGATGCGGGATTGGGCGTCGGCCAGGGCGCTGTCGACGTCCTTGTCACCGCGCATGGCCGAGGCGATCTCTTCGCCCTCGATGTCCTGGATGGCAAACTGGCGCTTCACGGCGGCCGGTAGCGCGGTGCCCGTCTGCGTCAGCGGCATGAGCGCGGTGCGATGCGGCAGGGCCTTGAAGTCGGCGCTGTCTGCCACCGATTTGCGGATCGGCAGGTGGCCGGTGCGGGCCCACTGGAAGTCGTTGTCCCAGAGGAATTTCAGGAATTCATAGGCCGATTTGCGCTGGGGGTCAGTGAGATCGGCCTTGAGGATCACCCAGCTATGGCCATCGGCCCACACGCGCGGGCTGCCGGGATAAAGCTGCGGGAACGGCACCACCGTGTAGCCGTTGGAGAGCGGCACGCCGCTCTTCTTCGATTCCTGGTCATAGGTATCGACGAGCCAGGTGCCACAGATGAAGACACCGCCATCGCCATTGCTGAACCCCGCCACCGAAGCGGCGTAGTCCTGGCCCTTGGTGGTGTAGTCCTTGTCGAAGATGGCCTTGAGCAACGTCGCGGCGTTCTTGGCCTCGGGCGTGGCAAAATTGACCTTGGTCGGGTCGGCGAAGAAGTCGAAGTTCTGCTGGTAGAGCAGCGTATCGAAGGTGCGGGTATAGGCCGCCTGCTCATTGGCGAGGGTGGAGACGAAATAAGGCTTGCCCGTCTTCTCCTTGAATTGCTGAGCCTGCGACAGCAATTCGTCCGCGCTCTTGGGCAGGATCGGATTGCCGGAGGCATCCACCAGTCCCGCCTGCTTGAACAGGTTGAGGTTGATGTGCCAGAGCCAGGTGTGGGTATCGAAAGGCAGCGCGTAGATCTTGCCGTCCTTGGTCACGCCAGCCTTGGCCGCATCGGTAAAGTCGGCGGCATCGACACCAGCCGCCTTCAGTCCGTCATCGAGGGGTTCGAGCAGGCCGCGCGAGGAATAATCGCTGATCACCGCCTCATGCATCACCGAGATGGTCGGCGGCTCCCCGGAGCGGATGCGTGCCGTCAGCTGGTCGTAGCCGGGCCACTCCACAATATCGACCTTGACATGCGTGTCCTTGCTCTCGGCGTTGAATTTGTTGATCAGGGCGGTGACGATGCCGCATTCGCCATTGGCTTTGCTGACATCGGTCAGCGTGCCGTAGTCGGCCTCGCAGGCACCGAAGAAACGGGAAACCGAAATCTCCGTCTTGTCCTGGGCCAGGGAGAACTGGGTCGACATCAGCAACGCAGCCCCGGCGTAGAACAGTCTCCTCATTGTGGTCATGCATTTCCTCCGTTTCGGCCGATCTTGTTCACATTCGGGCGCCCGGCCAGGACGCGGGACTTCAAGGACGCGCCGCAGATCAGCGAATGGCTGCTCCGGCCACGGCGCGGACGATGTATTTCTGGAAGAACAGGTAGACGATGAAGACGGGCAGCCCGGCGAACACGGCCTGGGCCATCAGGTAGCCGAGCCCTTCCGACTGGGCGAAATTGGTCTGCGTCGAGGCAATGCCGACCGTGAGCGTGAACATCTCCGGCTTGGTCGCCGAGATCAGCGGCCAGAGATAGTCGTTCCAGGCGGTGAGGAAAGTGAAGATGCCGAGCGTCGCCTGCGCGGGAATAGTCAGCGGCAGCACCACTTTCCAGAAAATCTTGAAGCGCGAGGCATTGTCCAGCATCGCCGCCTCGTCGATATCGCGTGGGATCGCCTTGAAATATTGCGTCATCAGGAAGACGCCGAAGGCGTTGGACAGGCCCGGCAGGATCAGCGCCGGATAGCCATTGTGCATCTTCCAGTCTGTGAACATCTGATGGCGGGCGATGATCAGCGCCTGCTCCGGCACGGCCATGCCCAGCAACACGACGATGAACAGGATATCGCGACCGGGAAATTCGGTGCGGGCGAAGCCGTAGCCGGCAAGCGAGGAGAGCACCAGCGTGCCCGCCGTCATGCCGAGGGCCACAACCATGCTGTTGAACAGCCAGCGGAATACGCCGGAGGAAGCCAGGATGTCGGTATAGTTCTTCAATGTGTAGGGCGGGTGGAGGGCCGTGTTGGTCGAGAGCATCAGCTCCGCATTGGGCTTGAAGGAGAGGATGAGGACCCAGGCGACCGGCACCAGCCAAATGACCGCCAAAAGGATTACGGCGGCCAGGATGAGCTTGTTGCCGGCGCCACGGCCGACGATCTGTTGCGACGCCGCCATGTTCAGCCCTCCGACCGGCGGCGGCCGGCGATGTATTGCACGATCGCGGCCACGGCCATGAGCAGGAACAGGATTTCCGAGGCGGCCGCGGCGTAGCCGACATTCCAGCGCTGGAAGCCCTCCTCGTAGATGAACAGCACGATGGGACGGGACACATTGTTGGGACCGCCCTTGGTGAGCAACTGGGCCTGGCCGAAGAGCTGGAACTGCGCGACGATCTCGTAGATCGTCACCACCAGCATGGTGCGCCGGATCGAGGGTAGCGTGATAGCCCAGAAGGAGCGCCAGCGGCTGGCATTGTCGAGGGCGGCTGCTTCGTAGAGCTCGCCCGGTATCTGCTGGAGGGCGGCAAGGAAGAACATCATCGGCAGGCCGATGATCCACCACACCGTGCAGATCGCCACGGAGATCAGGGCGAGGTCGGCGCTGGTGGTGAACTCGACGGGCGCGACGCCGAAAATGGAGAGCACCCCGGCGATCAGGCCGCGATCCGGCAGGTACATCATCTTCCAGATGATGGTGACGATGGTCACCGAGAGCACCGACGTGCCGAAAAAGATCGCCCGCAAGACCGCGCCGGTGCGGCCCTCCCGGTTCAGCGCCAGGGCAAGGGCAAGGCCGATGGCGACGAAGGCCGGCACCGTCATCACCACGAAGGCGAAGGTGTTGAACACGGTTCGCAGGAAGACCTTGTCGACGAGCAGACGCTTGTAGTTCGCCAGTCCATCGAAAGACGCGGTCTGATCGAACATGTCGTAGGTCTGGAAGCTGATCCAGATGCCGCGGAACAGCGGATAGACCAGCAGCACTGCATAGATGACCAGGAAAGGCAGGATGAACAGGCCATTGCGCCAGTTCGAGCCGATGGAGGCACCGGCATGGCGGCTGGCGGCGGGTGTGGCGACGAGGGGCGGGGCGGCGGTTTCGGTCGACATCGCCCTCTCCTCACGCCGCGTGGAAGGCGCGGCCAGTCTCATCGAAGAGATGAGCGGCTTCCGGATCCACCCTGAAGCGGGCCTCGGCGCCGGTAGCGGCGTCGGACAGCCCCTTGTCCTCGGCGACGATGCTTGAGCCGTCCTTGAGGCGGACATAGAGATGGGTGCGGTCGCCGAGTCGCTCCACCACCTCGATCTGACCGGTAAGACTGCCTTCGGGATCGGCCCTGATGGCTTCGGCCCGCAGGCCCAGACGCAGCTTCGCGCCCTGCGGCGGGGCGTTGACGGGCACGCGGGTGACGATGTCGCTGCCCTCCCCCAGCCTCGCCGCGGCGAAGCCGCCGCGATCGGAGATCGTCACCGGCAGGAAGTTCATCGCCGGCGAACCGACGAAGCGCGCCACGAATTCGGAGGCCGGGCGCGAATAGACTTCCATGGGCGAGCCGACCTGCTCCACCTTGCGGGCGTTCATCACCACGATGCGCTCGGCCAGGGTCATGGCCTCGACCTGGTCATGGGTGACGAAGATGGTGGTGGCCCTGAACTGCTGGTGCAGGCGAGCGAGTTCGATGCGGGTGCGCACGCGCAGCGCCGCATCGAGATTGGAGAGCGGCTCGTCGAAAAGATAGGCCTTGGGGCTCTTCACCAAGGCCCGGCCGATGGCAACGCGCTGGCGCTGGCCGCCGGACAGTTGTCCCGGCTTGCGCTCGAGCAGGCCCTCGATTTCCAGGATACGCGCCGCTTCCCTGACGCGGCGATCGACCTCGGCGGCCGGCAGCGCGATGTTGCGCAGGCCAAAAGCCATGTTGTCGTAGATGTTCATATGCGGGTAGAGGGCATAGTGCTGGAACACCATGGCAACGCCGCGCGCCCCTGGCGGCAGCTGGTCCACGCGCTCCCCTCCGATCGAGATCCTGCCGCCGTCCACGCGTTCCAGGCCGGCGATCATGCGCAGCAGCGTGGACTTGCCGCAGCCGGACGGCCCCAGAAACGCGACGAATTCACCCGACTGAACCTTCAGCGAGAGGTCGGAAATGACGTTGACCGCGCCGTACCTCTTGGACACCTGATCGATATCGATGGCACTCAAGGGCATATCCTCCAAACCATCTTTTCTTATTATCATCTGATGATAAGATAGATGCAACGCGAGCGGCCTGTCAATCGGTGCTCCGACAAATCGGCCACAGGCTTTGGGGGACTTTTGCGCTCTTTGCCCAATCTCGGTAGCAATTGTATGAGTCGGCAGTCCTCCCTGCGCAGCAGCGGACGGCGTTTCCGGAAGGCTGCGCTCATACCCAGGCAGAGCCATGGGTTGGTTTGGAGATGAGTATGTTCGAGCGGGATACCGCAATCAGCACGATGAGCGCGCAGGTGGCGCGCATCATCGGCACCCGCATCACCTCAGGGGAATTCCGGCCCGGTGACACGCTGCCGATCGAGAACGACCTGTGCCAGGCCTATGGCGTCAGCCGATCGACCATTCGCGAGGCCGTGAAGAACCTGGCGGCCAAGGGCCTCGTCGAAGTCTCGCCCAAGATCGGCACACGCGTGCTGCCCTTCGCCGACTGGAACCTGCTCGACCAGGACGTGCTGTCCTGGCGCCTCAACGCCCAGTTCGACGAGCGCATCATCGACGACCTCTACGAGATGCGCAATTGCTTCGAGCCCCGCGCCTGTTTCCTGGCGGCTCGTGACGGTTCGGTCGAGGATCTGGAACGCATCCAGATGCGTCTTGCCGATCTCGTCTCCATGCTGAAGCAGCCTGCCCTGGCGGCCGGGGCGGAGACGGAGTTTCACCTCGCCATCATGACGGCCACGCATAACGGCCTGTTCGTCACCATCGGACGGGCGGTCAAGACGGCGCTGAAGGTTTCCTTCACGCTTACCCAGCGCAGCGCCAACGGGCAGGCGCTGGACCTGGAGCCCTACAAGGCCGTGGTCTCGGCCATCGTCGAGCGGCGCGGCGAAGAAGCCTCGAGGCAGATGAGCCATTTGCTGGAGGTCTCGCGGCTTCGCATACTCGAGGCGCTGAACGGCACTTCCCAGATTATTGAGCGGAGCGCCGGCGAATAAAGCCGGTGCCCAGTTGCGGTCGTCAGTTGTCGTCCGCGTTCTCGATGGCGCGGGCGACCACGGCGCGCACTTCCTCGCGGCTCATGAAGATGTCGTGGTTGATGATGCCCGAGCCGAAATCGGACGCGTCCACCACCTTCACGCCGGTCTGCCGCAGGGCCTCACTGTCGCCCGACCCGACGCGGGGTACGCCGCCGGCGAGCTTGGTGGAGATTTCCAGCGCACGGTCGTTGGAGGAGACGATCACCGTCATCTTCGAGGTGAGCGGCGACAGGCGCTTCATCTGGCGCTTGAAGAGATCGGTGTCGACGTCGGGATTGGCGAGCACGACCGCGCCGAAGTGATCGCCCATGTTGCTGCCCATGCGATCGGCCATCGAGCGGAGCGCCTCCATCGCGACCATGCCGCCCATGGAGTGGGCGATCAGGTTGATGCGACCGACCTTCGGATCATTGACGAGTGCGGTGAGCGTATCCTCCAAGGCGTCGCGCGACCACATCGCGCTGTCCTTGTCGGTGACATAATCGAGCAGGGCGGCGCGGGAGGGCCAGGAGAACAGCACCGGCACGCCGGGGAACTTGATGCCGGACACCAGCTGGGCATAGCTCGTCGCCGCACTGTCGAAGCTTTCGTTGTAGCCGTGGACATAGAGCAGCACGTCCCGCCCCTCGGCCTGGGTGGCCAGCGCCGTGGCGGGCTGGTCGCCTGAGAGCGGGCTGACACCGGCAACGGTCCAGCCGGGCGAGGAGATCGGGTTGACGCTCGCCAGCATGCTCTTGGACGGAGGGTACATCACCATGCGCGCCGCAGTGGGATCGGAGGCGCGGTCGGTGCCGAACCAGGGCTCCTCGTTGCCGGTGCGGTTGCGGGTGGTCATCACCAGCATGGTCATGCCGCCGCGCCAGATGCCGAGCGGCGCCCTGCTGGCGGACTGGTCGTTGCTGGCGGTGGTGGTGAGGACCGGCTTGAGGGAGGCGGTCGCATCGCCGGAATCGTCATCGATCCCGACGCAGCCCGCCAGGGTCAAAGCCGAAACCAACAAAGCGAAGAGCGTGGCCGCCCGCATCGAATCCCATCCTTGTGCCGTGCCGCCTTCAATGCAGCCAAAGCGGTGAATAGTCGGTGAAGGGGCGAAAATGAGGCGATATCGCCACGCGGGGCGAGAATCCTCGTCCAAAGCGCCTTTTACAGCCCATGCTGGCAAAAATGTCACGCTATCGCCCGAAGAAACCACGTCACCGATTGTAGCGTTGAGGCAGGACCTGTCGGACTTATTTGAACAGCAACCTATGGATCCTTCTCCATGCGGGGTTGTTCCGAAGGGACTTGTCCACTACCGGACGATGGGAGAGTGTCTGCACCACACAGCACCCCATCGAGAACCGTGATGCAATCCCACGCTGCTATCACCGAAGTCGCATCCAACTACGAATTTCGTGTCGCCACGGTCTTCCGCCGCACCTTTTCGGCCTACAGGAGCGGTTTTGCGCTGTTCCTGTTGCTGGGCGGTGCCTGTGCTTCCATGCGCTGGCTGATCGGCCCGATTTACTCGGCCGTCATGCGGCCATTGCTCGGCTGGGGCCTCAACGGCTACTGGGGATTCTTCCTAGGTTCGCTCGTCTATTCGTTCTTCCTCGGTATTGCCGGCAAGGCCGCGGTCGCCTTCGCCGTGTTCTGGACCGATGATATCCTTACCGGCAACCGCCCGCGAGTCGCCCGGGGCCTGCGCGGCGGCATCTTCAACATACTGGTCGTGTTGGTCGGTGCGATCATCACGACCTTTGCCACCTGCGTCGGCATGGTCCTCCTAGTCATCCCGGGCCTCGTTGCAGCCTGCCTCTTCGTTGCAATTGCGCCTGCAGCTTCCTTCGAGAAGCTCGGTATCGTCGCCTCAATTAAGCGAGGCGCATCGCTCGCCAAACGCAATCTGGGGCGGATATTCGTCCTCAACGTCATCCCCTACGCCATACTTTATGGTTACATCCAGCTTGCATATCGACTGAGACAGCTCTATTCGCCCGGTCTTGGCAATGACTCCGTCTCCTATCTTCTTTACATCCTGCCAGCCAATATCCTCTACGACTCCTTTATCTTCGCCCTCGCTTGCGTGATCTATTTCGAGTTGCGCGCGAGTAGGGAGGGCATGCGTGAGCAGAATCTAGTGGACGTATTCGAATAGACCTCCCCACAAAAGCAGACGCCCCGGGGTAAGCCGGGGCGTTCGACGGATTGGTCAGGCGCTGCCTCTCAGTCGAGACCGCCGAGGCAGACATATTTGGCGTCGACATAGTCGTCGATGCCGTATTTCGAGCCTTCCTTGCCCATGCCCGATTCCTTGACGCCGCCGAAGGGAGCGACTTCGGTGGTGATCAGGCCTTCATTGACGCCGACCATGCCGTATCTCAGCGCTTCTGAGACGCGGAACGCGCGGCCGAGGTCCTTGGTGTAGAAATAGGAGGCGAGACCGAATTCGGTGTCGTTTGCCATCTGGATGGCCTCTTCCTCGGTCTCGAACTTGAACACCGGGGCGAGCGGGCCGAAGGTCTCGTCGCGCGCCACCAGCATCTTCGGCGTGACGCCGGTCACCACGGTCGGCTCGAAGAAGCTGCCGCCGAGCGCATGGCGCTTGCCGCCAGCCACCACCTTGGCACCCTTGGAGACCGCATCGGCGAGGTGCTCCTCGACCTTCGCCACCGCCTTCTCGTCGATCAGCGGGCCCTGCTGCACGCCCGGCTCGAGGCCGTTGCCGACCTTCAGCGCGTTGGACGCCGCGATCAGCTTCTCGACGAACTTGTCATGGATGCCCGATTGCACCAGGAAGCGGTTGGTGCACACGCAGGTCTGGCCGGAATTGCGGTATTTGGCGATCATGGCGCCTTCGATGGCACGGTCGACATCGGCATCGTCGAACACGATGAAGGGTGCATTGCCGCCGAGCTCCATCGAGACCTTTTTCAAGGTCTTGGCCGATTGCTCGACCAGCAGCTTGCCGATCGGCGTCGAGCCGGTGAACGTGATCTTGCGCACCAGCGGATTGGAGGTGAGTTCGCCGCCGATGGCACTGGCCGAACCGGTCAGCACGTTGACGACACCGGCCGGAATGCCGGCCATCTCGGCCAGTGCGCCCCAGGCCAGGCCCGAATAGGGCGTCTGGGCGGCCGGCTTGATCACGATGGTGCAGCCGGCGGCCAGAGCGGGGCCGAGCTTGCGGGCGATCATCGAGGACGGGAAGTTCCAGGGCGTGATGGCTCCGACCACGCCCACCGGCTCCTTGGTGACCAGGATGCGGCGGCCCGGCCAGGGCGAGGGGATGACGTCGCCATAGACGCGCTGCGCCTCTTCGGCGAACCAGCGCACATAGGCCGCCGAGAAGTTCACTTCGCCCTTGGCCTCGGCGAGCGATTTGCCCTGCTCCACGGTGAGCAGCACGCCAAGCGCATCGGCATTGGCCTCGACGACATCGGCGAGCTTGTGCAGGATCTTGGCGCGTTCCTTGGCTGTCTTGGCGCGCCAGGCGGGGAAGGCCGCATTGGCGGCCTCGATGGCGCGGGCGGTTTCGGCCTTGCCACAATCGGGCATCGTGCCGATCAGCTCGCCCGTGGCCGGATTGTGGACAGGCAGGGTCTTGCCGCTGTCGGCGGCAATCCATTGCCCGTTGACATAGGCAGCCTCACGTTTGAATTCGAGTTTCTGAGCGGTCTTGTCCAACATGAGCCTTCCTCCGAAGCGTGATGGCGCTTAGATAGGCTTTCCGAGGGCGCCGATCAATGCGTGTCGGGGGGCGGCTCTTCAGACCCGGCCTCTTTCTTATCTTTGCGGGACACCAAGGAACCGGGTCTGAGGACCCTCCCCCGAAATGTCTCCGCGGTCGTTGAATTACCGAGGTATCGATGTCGAACCCCGTTGTGGCCGAATTGGTGCGTGGCGGCCTGGTCGAAAGCCGGCATGGCGGGGCGGTGGCCGTGTCGGACCCGGAAGGCCGGCTGGTGCTGGCCCTCGGCGATGTGGAGCGGCCCGTCTATCCGCGCTCGGCCGTGAAGGCCTTCCAGGCACTGCCGCTGCTTGAATCCGGGGCTGCCGACAAGCTCGGCTTCACCGATGCCGAGATCGCCCTCGCCGTCTCCTCGCATGGTGGTGAACCCCGGCATGTCGAGACCGCCGTCTCGATGCTCGCCAGGGTGGGGCGCGATGTCGGCTCGCTCGAATGCGGCATCCACCCGCCAAGCTACCGCAAGGCCGCCGAAGCGCTCGTCCGTGCCGGCCAGAAGCCCTCGGCCCTGCACAACAACTGCTCGGGCAAGCACGCCGGCTTCATCTGCCTCGCCTGCGCGGAGGCGCGCGACCCGCAGGGCTATATCCAGGCCAGCCATCCGGTGATGCGCGAGATCATGGGCGCGGTGAACGAGATGAGCGGCGCCACGCTTTCCGGTGACGGAGTCGGCATCGACGGCTGTTCCATCCCGACGCAGGCCGCGCCGCTGGCAGGCGTGGCGCGCGGCTTCGCCCGCTTCGGCAGCGGCGCTCATCTCGGCCCCGAGCGCGCCAGGGCAGCGGCGCGCATCCGCAAGGCTGCCGCGGCAGATCCTTTCCTGGTGGCCGGCAGCAAGCGCTTCGACACCAATATCATGGCGCTCTTCGGCGAGCGCGTCTTCGTAAAGACTGGCGCCGAGGGCGTGTTCTGCGCCAGCTTCCCGGAGCTCGGCTATGGCGTCGCCCTCAAATGCGACGATGGCGGCACTCGCGCCTCGGAGCTGATGATGGCGGGCGTGATCGCCAAACTGCTGCCATTGTCGGAGCACGAGGGTGAAGCGCTCAAGCCCTTCCTCGCTCCTGTGCAGAAGAACTGGAACGGGATGGAGGTTGGACGATTGAGGCTGGCGGGAGCCTTGGCCTAGGCTTGCCTGTGCTTCGTCGGACAAGCGCATCCAACGTTCAAGTCACGACAAGGTTGCTACCACGTTTCCGTGTCGGTGAATCACAGAACAAGGAAAGGTTGAAATGACCGAGCAAAATCAACCAAGGACGACATCCGGCCGCGGCCGCCTTTTCGAAAGCATTCTGGAAACGGTCGGTGATACGCCCGTCATCCGCGTCAACAATCTCGCACCCGCTCACGCTACGATCTATGTGAAAGGCGAGTTCTTCAATCCCGCAGCCTCGGTGAAGGACAGGCTTGCCCTCGCCATCATCGAGCATGGCGAGCGCACAGGCGCCCTCAAGCCGGGCATGACCGTCGTCGAGGCCACCAGCGGCAATACCGGCATCGGGCTTGCCATGGTGTGCGCGCAGAAGGGCTATCCGCTGGTCGTGACCATGGCGGACAGCTTTTCGATCGAACGGCGCAAGCTGATGCGCATGCTCGGCGCCAAGGTGGTGCTGACGCCGCGCGTGCAGAAAGGCTTCGGCATGTACCGCAAGGCGGTCGAGCTCGCCGAGGCCAATGGCTGGTTCCTGGCCCATCAGTTCGAGACCGAGGCCAATGCCGACATCCATGAGACGACGACGGGGCGCGAGATCATCAATGATTTCGCCGGCAAGCGGCTCGACTGGTTCGTCACCGGCTACGGCACGGGCGGCACCGTCACTGGCGTCGGGCGCGTGCTGCGGCGGGAGCGGCCCGAGACGAAGATCGTGCTGTGCGAGCCCGCAAATGCCCAGCTCCTCGGCAGCGGCAAGCCCCAGGAGCGCGAGGCGGATGGCGCACCGGCCGTGGGCCATGCCGCCTTCGAGCCCCATCCGATCCAGGGCTGGACGCCGGACTTCATCCCCAAGGTGCTGCAGGAAGCCATCGACAGGAAATATTATGACGAACTCGTGCCCATCCCGGGCAGCGAGGGCGTCAAATGGGCTCGAGCCCTCGCCCAGAAGGAAGGCATTTTCGTCGGCATCTCCGCCGGCGCGACCTTCGCCGTGGCCCGCGACATCGCCGAAAAGGCGCCCGCCGGGTCGGTCATCCTGTGCATGCTTCCCGACACGGGCGAGCGCTACATGACGACGCCGATGTTCGAGGGCATTGAAGCGGAGATGGATGCCGAGGAAGTGGCGCTGTCGCGCTCCACGCCGGGCTATCAGTTCCCGGCGGCGTGAGTTCTTCCCGGGTGCGCGGACGTCTCGTCCGCCTCTCCTTTGTTTCAGCGCCATCGTTTCCAAGAGGCGGACGAGACGTCCGCGCACCCGGGAAACTACACCTGCCCGAAGCGATACTGCGTCTCGTGGTGGTACACCTGCCCCGGCCGCAGGATAGACGAAGGGAAATGCGCCTTGTTGACGGCATCCGGGAAGTTCTGCGTTTCCAGGCAGAAGGCGCCGTAGGCGCCATATGTCGCCCCGCCCAGGCCCGGCACCGGGATGTCCAGCTTGGCGGCATCGTAAAGCTGCACGCCGGGCTGCGTCGTCCACGTCTCCAGGCTCACGCCGCTCCTGGGCGACCAGGCACGCGCCGCCCGCGCCAGCACGCCGGAGGAGCGCAGCACGAGATTGCCGTCATATTTGAAGGAGCCGTCGGGCGTGTCGAAGCGCAGGGTGCGGTCCTGGCGGAAATCCCAGGGCGTACCGGCCACCGAGAGGATCTCGCCAGTGGGGATGAGGTCGGCATCGGTGGGCGTGTAGAAATCGGCGTCGATCTCCATGTGGTGGTCGAGCACGTCGGCCGAGCCGTCGAGGTTGAAATAGGAATGCTGGGCGAGGTTGACGGGCGTCGCCTTGTCGGTGGTGGCGGTGAAGATCACCTGCAGCGTCGCAGGCTCCAGCATGCGGTAGCTGCAGGTCGTGACCACGCGGCCGGGAAAGCCCATGTCGCCATCCTCGGAGACCAGCACGAGAGTGGCCGAGCGCTCGTCCGACTGCACCAGCGACCAGGCACGCTTGCCGAAGCCGGTGGCGCCGCCATGCAGGGTGTGTGGGCCGCCATGGCTCTTGGACAGGTCATAGGTCTGCCCGTCCAGCGTGAACGTGCCGAAGCCGATGCGATTGGCGACACGGCCCGGAACGGCGCCGAAATGCGGCGAATGCTCCGGATAATCCTCGAATTTCTCGAAACCGAGCACCACCCGCTGCGGCCCCGCCTTGGACGGCACGAGGAGATCGCGCACCACGGCGCCATAGGAAATGACCTTCGCCTCCGCTCCCGCATCCGAGCGAAGCGTGACCTCGAGCACATCGGCACCGCCGAAGGTGCCGAACAGAACGGGATTGGACATGGGATTTCCTCAAGCTGTGGAATTGCGGTCGGAGGGGCCTACTGCGGATGAAACGCGCCGCCGTCATTCTGGCTGTAACGCATCACCATGCGATGACGACTCATAGTTATACCGTCCACCAATAGCGAACCAAGTGAAAGAAGATCGGCGCGGCGAAGACCACGGAATCGAGCCGGTCGAGCATGCCGCCATGCCCTTCGATCAGGTGGCCCCAATCCTTGACGCCGCGGTCGCGCTTGATGGCCGACATCACCAGCCCGCCGAAGAAGCCCATCAGCGTGATGACGAGAGCCACCAGGCCGGCCTGCAGGAAGGTAAAGGGCGTGATCCACCACAGGCAGGCCCCCAGCAGCGTGGCGCTGGCGACGCCGCCGACCAGCCCCTCCCAGGTCTTGGAAGGGGACAGCTTCGGCGCCACCCTGTGGCGGCCGAACAGCTTGCCCCAGATGTATTGCAGGACGTCGCTCATCTGCACGACGATGACGAGGAAGGCGATCAGCAAAAGCTTGCGCGTCTCGAAGCCCGGAATGTCGAGCGTCAGCAGCGCCGGCACATGGGAGATGCAGAAGATGGCGATCATCACGCCCCACTGCATCTCGGCGACGCGTGTCATGAACCTGGCGGTGTCGCCCCGCAACGCGATCAGGATCGGCATGAGCAGGAAGACATAGACGGGGATGAAGATCGAATAGAGCCCGTACCACTCGATCCAGATCAGATAATATTGGATCGGCAGCACCACGAAGAACATGGCGAACAAGGTGCGGTGGTCGGCCCGGTGCGTCGGCGTGAGCGTCAGGAATTCGCGCAGCGCCGCGAAGGAGGCGAAGGCAAAGAGCAGGATCACACCGGGTTTGCCGAGCAGGAAGGCCGCGCCCATCAGCGCCACCATCACCCACCAGGCTCGGATACGGGCGTTGAGGTTGTCGATGCCTGGATCGCCCTGCGGCCCGGCGCGGCGGTCGAGCAGCCAGCCGATGGCCGAGGCGATGCACAGGAAGGCAGCGATGCCGCCGACGAGCGCGAGGGCGTGGCTGTCGACGGTCATGCCTCGTCCCCTTCCCGTGGGCGCAAGGCAAGCAGCGCATCGCGGCTACGGTCGAGAAAGGCCTGCCGCTCCTCGCCGGCCGCCAGGCGCAGGGGTGCGCCGAAGGTTACCGTGCACAGGAAGGGCACCGGCAGGAACTCGCCTTTGGGCATGACGCGGTTGAGGTTTTCGATCCATACCGGCACGAGGTCGATCCCTGGCTGGCGCCTCGCGAGCCAGTAAAGGCCTGACTTGAATGGCAGCAGCGGCTGGTCAGTGGTATTGCGGGTGCCCTCCGGGAACAGGATCAGGGAAGAGCCCGATTCCAGGGCACCGCTCATCTGGCCGATCGGATCGACGCTACGGGTGACGGCCTCGCGATCGATCAGCACGGCGTCGAAGACGCTGCGGGCGAAGAAGCGGCGGGCCGCGCTGGCCTCCCAGTAGTCGCGCGCGGCGACGGGGCGGGCGGTGGCGCGCAAGGCTGCGGGGAAGACCGTCAACACCAGGATGAAGTCACCATGGCTGTTGTGGTTGGCGAAATAGATGCGCGCTTCCCGAGCCGGCAGGCAGCCCAGCCAATTGCCGCGCACGCCCGTGACGAGGCGGGCAAGGCCTATGGCTGCGGAAGCTGCGAGCCGCCCCGCGATCGAACGGCTTTCGGCAGGCGGCGATGTGGTCACAGAAGAATGCCGAGCAGCGGCAGCGTCAGGATGCTGACAATCTGCAGGCCCATGGCCATCGCCTGGTAGCGCACCAGCACCATGGCGCCCCTGGCACGATCCGACATCGGCCGCGGCGTGCGGTTGGAATGGATCAGCTTGAGCCGCTTCATCGAGCCGTCGAAGGTCGTGGCACTGAAGGAGCCTGTGGCGAGATGGCTGAAGATCTCGGCGTCAAACCCGGCGCGCAAAGCGAAATAGGTTTCGGCCAAGCCGAACAGCACCGAGAGTGCGGCAAGACCAATGACGGCGAGAGGTGCCGAAGCATAGGTGCCGACGATCACTGCGACAGAGCCAATCAGCGTCAGCCCGCGTGAGATCTGGTCGAGCAGCCGGCCTTGCCTGAGATAGGAGGCGGCGATTGCGGCGATGACTGCCGGATTTTCCTGTGCCTCAGCCATCGGCCTTCCCTGTCTTCCTTGCCGCCGCAATGGCGACGCGCGCATCGAGCCCGAGAACAATGGCAGGCCGGACAACGCGTATGATTCCAATTGCTTCCTCCACCGTCTCCGCCCGCCCGCATTGCAGCAGCCAGGTCGCGACGGCGGCCGCGCTGCGCGAATACCCGAGCGCACAGCACGCCAGCACTGTACCGTTCGCACGCGCAGCTTCAATCGATTTGGCGGCCTCGGCGAGGGTGGCAGGGGAAGGCGCAACCAGATCCAGCAGCGGAAAGGCCTCCACGGCTCCCCTGCCCTGCCGAGCGGGCAATTCGGCGCAGAGATCGACGATTGTCCCGAAGGAGGCCACCTGCCGATCGAACCGGGAGGGGATGCGGCCGAGGAACAGTCCGGGCAGGATTTCGGCCGGCGCTGGCGCAGTGCGCGTCCACCAGCGCGAATTGAGGAAGGCGCCGAGCTGATAGGGCGCGAACAGCAGACGGTCAGCGAACGGCATGCTGCCGTCGGGCCGCTTCTGGAAGCCGCCGGCGCCGCGCCAGAGATAGTTGGCGGCAACCAGCGCCAGGGACGCCGCGGGGTAGCACAGCCACAGGCCCCAACCGCCAAGGGCAATACCGAGAGTTGCGAGAAGCGAGGCGCCGAGCACGTAGAAGCCGGCGAGCTTCAGGCGTTTGACGCGCTGGACCGGCGTCACCCGGGCGCTATCCGGCACATCCGGCCAGAGCCAGAGGCAGAAAAGGCCGAGCAGCACGCCTGTGGGTATGTCGAAGAAATGGTGCTGATAGGTGGTGAGCACGGAGACGCCTATCAGCACGCACCACAGATGCCAGGCCCAGCGCACCCAGGCCGGGATGAAACGGGCATAATGGCTCCAGAGGATGACCAGCAGGGCGATGTGCAGTGACGGTGCCTGGTTGTAAGGCTTGTCGAAACTCATCAGCGCCTGGAACAGGAGGCCCGGCAGGCCGCCGCCGATCTCGGGTTTGGCGAAGCTGAAGCGCAACGGAAAGAGGATGAAGCAGGTGACGGCGATCAGCTGCGCCGTCAGCAGGCGCCGGCCGAGTGTATCGACCTGCGCTTTCGTGGTGCAGAAGAACGGCGAGGCGGCATAGAAGAAGTTGATCGACCAATAGGGAATGATCGTCCAGGGCAGGAAGGGCATGCCCTTCTCCCAATCGAACACGATCGAGGGGATGAAAGCACGCTGGTCGGCGAGATAATTGGCGAGCGGATAGCTTGTGTAGAACAGGATGCCGAGGCCCGCGAGCCAGAGAAACGCGCGCAGCCAGGGCCGGCGGGACGGTACATCCTGCGGAACGGCCAGGGTCATGCCGAACTCCGAATTGGGGTTTGCTGGCGATGAGCCGAGAGCGGTTCGTCATTCCGGCCGTAGCGCAGCGAAGAGCCGGTATCCGGGCCCAGTATCCTCATGACGCGCCTTTGCGGTGGGCCAGCGACACCGTGAAGATGCCCCATTCGTCGATGCGCTGCTCCAGTTTCTCGAAGCCGGCGTTCTCGACCAGTTGATCCATCTCGGCCTGGATGCGCCGGCGCATCACCCAGGCCCGGGCCTCACGGTGGCTCGTCAAGGCGCGGGCAATGAATTCGAGCTGGGGATGCCAGGGTTGGCCGGTATAGATCAGGTAGCCGCCCGGCGGGATCGCCGCGGCCAAGCCGCCCAGCGACCATTTCACCAGGTCGTTGCTGGCGAAAAGTTCGTAGAGACCGGAAACCAGCCCGAGCGTCGGCTTCGGCTCGATGCCTGCAAGACTTGCGGCATCGAAGGCGTCACCCTTCACGAAACGGGCGATATCGGCGAAGCCTTTCTCGGCGATCAGCCTGCCACCGGCCTCGACATTGATGTCGCTGTAGTCGCGCAGAAGGATCGTATCCGGGCGTGCCACACCCTCCGCTTCCAGCGCTTCCAGCACATAACGGCCATGGCCGGCGGCGATATCGAGGACGTTGACGGGCTTGCCCTCCTGCTTCAGACGGGCGATCGCCAACCGCAACAACTCCTCGACATGGAGCTTGCGCTGCCGGATGCCACGCCAGCCGATGGCTTCGAGGTAGTTCCTGTCGGCCAGGCGCCCGAGTGCCGAGCGGCCTGACGGCGTGTTGCGGTAGACATAATCGAGCGTCGAACCGGAATCGAAACCCGTCCGGTGGCCGAGCCTTATACCGTCGGAGACGAGGCCCGTGGCCCTGAGGCCGAGCCTGGTGCCAGCCCAGTACAGCCCCTTCAGCGAGGCCGGCGAGAGGGGCGAGGCCAGCCTGTCCGCTTCGTCGCGCGAAGCGCTCTGGCGGTCGGCATCGAGGAGGTTCTGGCGCTCCAGAGGAGCAGCGAAGCGCTCCGTCAGGAAGCGCCTGATATGGCCGATGGCGACGGCCCGGTCCTTCTCGCCCAGCGTGTCGTGATAGAAGCCCGGCAGGACGTGGCGCTCCTTGGTGGCCGCGCCGAGATTTTCATAAAAGCGGTGCTGCGGCCCGTGATGCACCACCCAGTCCGAGCCGGAGACCAGGAGCTGCGTCGGCACCACGATGGCCCGGGCGTCCGCCACCACGCGCCTGGCCGCCTCGTATAGGCCGAGCAGGATGCGCACCGAGATTGAGCGGGTAATCAGCCGGTCCTCGTCGAAGGATTGCTGGCGTGCCTTGTCATGCGTCAGGAAGGTCGACTTCACATAGGACTGCACGAAGAAATTGCCTTGCACCCTCTGCATCAGCTTCAGGCCAGGCCGGGCAAAGGGCACGTAGAGCTTCACCTTGAAGGCGGGCGAGGCAAGCACCAGCGCTCGGATCTTCGGCGCGTAGTCATGCACCCAGGTGGCAGCGACAACCGCTCCGACGCTCTGCGCCACCACGGCGATATCTGCGGGGGCAATGCCATGGGCGCGGCCGATATGATCGATGAAGCCCTGCACGTCGCGTACCAGAGCGGCAAAGCTCGGCGCATCGCCGCGTTCGCCGGGGGATTCGCCATGGCCGCGGGCATCCCAGGCGAAGAGATCATAGTCGGGCATGCCGAGCTCGTCGGGCAGATGCGCCATGCGGCCGGAATGTTCGTGGCCGCGATGGAAAAATACGATGGCGCCCCTGGGCCGGCCGTTCATCGCCGGCCAATGCCGGTAGAACAGGGACACGCCGTCATGGGTGGGGAAGTGGCTTGTCTCGACGGAACGCATTAATTCTCCCTAAGCAAAACGCGTTTCGACGCGTCTTTGCGATTCTTGACGATACCGTCAGATCACGAGACGCTTTGGTGGCTCCGTGCCTCGCGCAGACCCTTATGCACGCGATTGACGATGGTCAGTGTGAGGAAAAGCACGGCCAGGGGCATCAGCCAGAACAGCCATTCCGGCCGCGGCAGGCCGAGGCCGATCCACAACCCGAGCGCCCCGAACACGAAGGCCCGGTCGCTCTTGCCAAGAGGCCCGTCATAACGGCGGGAGGCGCCGACCATCGGCCCCATCACGCCGGCGAACTCGCTGATCACGGCGAGCACGATCACCGCACCAGTCCAGAACGGGCCGAACAGAGGCAGGGTGGCAAAGGGCAGGATCAGTGCGGCATCGGAGACGACATCGGCGATCTCGTTGAGATAGGCGCCCAGCAGGCTCTTCTGGCCGAACTCGCGGGCGAGCATGCCGTCGATGGCGTTGAGCGCCATGCGGATGAACAGCCAGACCGGCAGCAGCAGGAAGAGGATGCGCAGATCCGACAAGAATGCGACGCCGAGCCCGACGACGAGCGAGCCGCCCGCCGCCGCCAGCGTGACCTGATTGGCGGTGTAGCCGGCATCGGCCATCCGTGTCACCCGCGGACGCAGCAGGGCCTGGAAGCGCGGCTTGAGGGCGTAAAGGCTCATGGATGGCTCCGCGACGCAAAGTTGTCATACTCGGCCAATGCACGGCAATTGCAACCGGGTGGTCGATGCGTCTTATGGGCTTCATCCGAAACGGGTTCAGCGGCAATGGGCACAGTCTAACGGACGCCGGCCTTGGCGTCCCAAACGCGGAATGGCGGTCGGAGACCGCCACTCCAACCCCGCGCTCTTTCTCTACCGGCAGGGACGCGCCAAATACGGAGTGGCAGTCTCCGACTGCCATCTTCCGTTGGCATTAAAAGCAGCGTTTTGAAGAATGGCGATCAGAGATCGCCACTCCCCTCTCACATCGCCAAGCCGGCACCGATGAATGGGACGCCCGCTCGTCTCAGGCGTAAGCCGCCTTGTTCGTCAACCAATCACCAAATCCTCGATCCTGATCGGGAACCGCCGCACCCTCTTGCCGGTAGCGTGCCAGACCGCGTTGGCGATGGCGCCCACCGTGCCGGTGATGCCGATCTCGCCGACTCCCTTCACGCCCAGCGGATTGATGTAGGGATCCTCCTCCGGGATCAGGATCGCGTCGAGCGACGGCACGTCGGCATTGACGGGCACGTGGTACTCGGCGAGGTCGGCGTTCATGATCCGCCCGGTGCGGGGGTCCGTGATCGCCTGCTCGTGCAGGGCGAAGGAGATGCCCCAGATCATGCCGCCGAAATACTGGCTGCGCACCAGGCGCGGATTGATGATGCGGCCGGCCGCGAAGGCGCCGACGAGGCGGGTGGCGCGCACCTGGCCGAGGTCGGGATCGACCTTCACCTCGGCGAAGACGGCTCCGTGAGAGAAGAGCGCATGCGCCGCGCCGGCCGCCGGGTCGCGCATCGCCCTCGCGTGGCCGACCACCATGACCTGCCCGGCACGCTTGAGGATCTCGGCGTAGCTTTCGCTGTGCCCCTCGTCGTCGCGGCGATGCAGCCGGCCATTGCGAGCGACCACGCCGATATTGCCGGCACCGAACAGCGGCGAGCGGGAATCGGCGGTGGCGAGTTCGGCAAGCCTTGCAATGGCGTCCATGCCGGCATTGTTGAGGGCGAGCCCCGCACTGGCCGTGTGGCCGGAACCGCCGGCGATACCCCCATCGGGCAGGCTGGAAACGCCCGAATGGAACTCCACCTGATCGGGATCGAGGCCGAGCGCCTCGGCGGCGATCTGGGCGAGAGCGGTCCAGGCCCCCTGCCCCATGTCGGCCCCCGATGTCTCGACCAGCGCCGTGCCGTCATCCCGCAGGGTCGCGCGAGCCTCCGCCGGAAAGTGCGGGCAATGGAACACGGCCGTGCCCATGCCCCACCCGACCAGGAAGCCGTTCTCGTCCCGCATCTGACGCGGCTGCAGGGGGCGACCCGACCAGCCGAAGCGCTTGGCCCCCTCGGCATAGCATTCGCGCAGCGCCTTGGAGGAGAAGGGCTTGCCGCTGCCCGGCTCGGTCTCGGCATAGTTGGCGAGCCTGAAGTCGAGCGGATCCATGCCGCAGGCCTGGGCGGCCTCGTCCATCGCGACCTCCAGCGCCGCTGATCCGGAAGCCTCCCCCGGTGCGCGCATCGGTCCCGGCGTGCCGATGTCGAGCCTGAGGCCCGAATGCTCGGCAAGGATGACGGGGCTGGCGTAAAGCGGCAGCGAGGCGTTCGCCGCCGGCTCGATGAAATCGTCGAAGCTGGAGGTGGCGCAGAGGGCGTGATGATGCAGCGCCGTAAGATGTCCCTCATCGTCCATGCCGAGGCGCAGGGTCTGCCAGGTGCTGCCACGATGCCCGACAGGTCCGTACATCTGTGCCCGCGTCAGCACGAGCTTGACTGGCCGCTTCAGCATGCGCGCCGCGAGGATGCCGAGGATCTGCGGCCCGTTGAGGATCGCCTTTGAGCCGAAGCCGCCGCCGAGGAAGGGCGAGCGGATCAGGATGTTCTGCGCTGGTATGCCGAAATAGGCCCCATAGGAGATGCAGCTCAGGGTCATGGCCTGGTTGGGCATGTCGAGCGTCAGGTGGTCGCCATCCCACTGCGCCACCACGGCGTGGGGCTCCATGGCGTTGTGGTATTGCGGCGGCGTGAAATATTCGGCTTCCGTCACGATGCTGGCAGCTGCAAAGCCTGTTTCGAGGTCGCCATGGGCGGTTCGCGCCGGCGAGCCGACGCCGACAGCCGTGAGATCGTAGCGCATCCCGCTCTCCAGCGTGGTGCGGGCGCTTTCGACCTCGTAACGGGGATTGAGCAGCAGCGCGCCCTCGGTCGCCGCCTCCAGCGTCTCGGCGATCACCAGCGCGATAGGCTGATTGGCATAACGCACCGTGTCGTCCTGCAACACCTCCACCCGAAAGCCGAAGGGCGCCATCTTCACGTCCGGATCATGCGCCAGCGGCGGCCGATTGGCCGGGGTTATGACCTCGACAACGCCGGGATGGGCCTTCGCGGCATCGACGTCCAGCGCAGTGACCCGCCCGCGGGCTATGGCACTGACGGCCGTCACGGCATAGAGCATGCCTTCGGGATGGTTGTCGGCCGCAAAGGTGGCACGGCCGGTGACCTTGAGCGGGCCGTCGCGACGTGTCAGGGGCTGGCCCGCATTGGAGCCGTGACGGCGATACGGGGCCTGTGAACTGGCGCTCTCATGCAGCATGGGTCACTCCCGGAGTGGTGGTGAAGGGCGAAGCCGGCAGCGCAGGCATGGCCGCCGGTGTCCCCTCGAGGGCAAGGGTGAGTGCACGCGCGAGGATGCGGCGTGCCAGTTCGATCTTGAAGGCATTGTCGCCGGACGGCCGCGCCTCGGCGAGAGCCAGCTCGGACGCCTTCGCGAAGGCCGTAGCCGAAGGCAGGGCGCCTTCCAGCGAGGCCTCCGCCTCTTTTGCGCGCCAGGGCTTGGGCGCGACGCCGCCGAGCGCAAGACGCGCCTCGCGGATCACGCCGCCCTCCATGTCGAGCGCAGCAGCCGCCGAAACCACGGCGAAGGCATAGGAGGTGCGTTCGCGCAGCTTCAGGTAGCGCGCATGGCGTGCGAAGGTGGCGGCTTGGGTGGGAAGTCGCACTGCCACGATCAACTCGCCAGGCTGCAGCGCGATCTCTTGGTGTGGCGTGGCACCAGGCACGAGATGCAGATCGTCGAGGGCGATCTCGCGGGCGCCGTGCGGCCCCGCGACTTCAACTACCGCATCCAATGCCACCAGCGGCACGCAGAAATCGGAGGGGTGGGTGGCGATGCAGTTCTCGCTCCAGCCGAGCACGGCGTGGAGCCGGTTCTCGCCGTCGCGCGCATCGCACCCCGACCCCGGAGCGCGCCGGTTGCAAGCGCTGGCGCGGTCGTGGAAATAGGCGCAGCGCGTGCGCTGCAGGAGATTGCCGCCCACGGTCGCCGCATTGCGAAGCTGGGCGGACGCGCCCGACAGCAGCGCTTCGGCGACGGCCGGGAAGGTCCGCGCGAAGCGTGGATCATAGGCAAGATCGGCATTGCGGACGAGCGAGCCGACGCGCACGCCGCCATCGGCAAGCCATTCGATGCGGTCGAGATCGGGGAGGCGCGAGATATCGACGACCCGTTCGGGCCGTGCAATGCCCACCTTCATCAAGTCGAGCAGATTGGTGCCGCCGGCCAGATAGGCCGAGCCGGGCTCGGCGCCAGCCGCCACGGCTTCCGCAATGCTGGAGGGCCTGAAATAGTCGAAGCGGTTCATGCCGCGTTCCTCCGGTTGCGTTCTGCGAGGATCTTCTGCGCGTCCTGCACGGCCTCGGTGATGCCCTGATAGGCCCCGCAGCGGCAGATATTGCCGCTCATCAATTCGCGAATGCGCTCGGGATCGTCGCCCGCCTGAGCTTCCGAGATGAGGCCCACGGCGCTCATGATCTGGCCGGGAGTGCAATAGCCGCACTGAAAGGCGTCATGGGCGATAAAGGCAGCCTGGACCGGATGGAGTTCACCGCCCTCGGCCAGCCCCTCGATGGTGGTGATCTCAGCACCGTCCAGGCTCACGGCGAGCGCGAGGCAGGAATTGATGCGCCGCCCGTCGACCAGCACCGTGCAGGCGCCGCATTGGCCTCGATCGCACCCCTTCTTGCTGCCGGGAAGATCCAGACGCTCGCGCAACAGGTCGAGCAGCATCACGCGTGGATCGTCGAGATCGACCCTGCGCAGACGACCATTGATGGTGAGGCTGATGGAGAGAGACATGAGGGATACTCCATTCAGTATTTATGATGTATGAATTGGTGCCGCGGCGCGGCAGCAAGGGCCCTGGCGGGGCAGGCCGAGCCGATGGGATCGGTCGGATCCTGTCGGAGTGGCATTCGCGAACGCGTTTTTCCCGCCACACGCCCACATATACGGAGGCGCCCTCCGTTTATCAAGAGACAATCGACACCACTCGGAAAGAATAGGCCGACGGTGCACGATTTCTCTGAGCAGAAGGCAGTGTCATTGCCGGACTTGTCCCGGCAATCCAGGGATGCGAACGCTTCCAGAGGTCGCGCCCGGATGCCCGGAACAAGCCCGGGCATGACAAAACCCGCGCCCTTTTCGGCTGCTTCGCGAACTCTATGGCAGAGTCCCCAAACCCCGGCCTGCATCTATGCGGTCGAGGCTGCCGCCTATGCCTGAGCCTGATGTTTCCCCAGCCGCTCCAGCTCCAGCGAAAAACAGAACCACGAGAATAGCACCGCGAACAAGAGCAGGAGCTTCAACGCGCTGGAGAGCGTCAGATTCGAGGGGGCGAGTGCCGGCATGTGCCGGAAGAAGATCAGCGAAGCCAGGGTGCCGGCAAACAGGAAGCTCAGCCGGCCAACGAACACGATCAAGTGGGAGATCGGTTGGCTTTTCGTGGCGAAGGGCACAGCCAGATTGTTGATCCGCCACCAGTAGCAGGCCTGGAAAATAACCACGCAGAAGCAGGCCAGGGCTTCTCCCTTGCCCGAAACTTCCTGCACCTTGCCGAAGTCATCCACGAGGCGCCAGAAGAACGGCATGAGTTCGAAGACGAGGATCGTCGCGCAGACCGTCTGAACGGCGAGCAGCCCCAGATAGAGCGCCTGCCGTTTGCGCAAGCTGGTGGGGGCCGGCCCGGTGCTCATGCTACCGTCCCTTTTCCTTCATGGCCGCGAACACCGCCCTCGCCGTATCCGTTTCCAGTGCCGCCTCGACGTCGAGCTCCAGCCGTCGGCGCCAATTCGGATATTCACGGTCAGTTCCAGGCAGGTTGACCGGATCGATCTCACCGGCCAGGTCCTCGATCTGGGCGACCACCAGGCCTGAGGGCGCGGAAGCGAGAAAGCCGTGGATCGCGCCGACGAGTTCCGGCGTCAGCTCCTGAGCCTTCCCTTCGACCGCCGGTTTTTGGCCTGCCTCCTTTTGACCCGCTTCCTTTTGTTGACCCGCTTCTTCTCGGCCGATCGCCTCCAGCAAAGCCTCCTTGTCCTTGGCGCGCTCCGCATCGGCATCGGCATCCACCGTCCGCCCGAGCGACTTGTTGAGCGCGATGTCGGCGCCGTTCCACCAACCGCGCAATGTCGCCAGATCATGCGTGGCGACGCAGGCGAGCGATTGAGCCGGATAGACGTCAGGCTGGCGGAACACGGCGCCGTCGCGTTCGAAGAACAGCACACGGTAGGAATAGAGATCAGCCTCGGCGAGGCGCTGGCGGAAGCCTTCGGGCACCGTGCCCAGATCCTCGCCAACAACGAGGCATTTCGCGCGATCGCTCTCCTCGGCCAACACCCGCAGCATCGCCTCGATCGGGTAGCGCAGATACGCGCCCTCGCTTGCCTTCGCGCCATCGGGAATGACGAAGAGACGCGTCAGCCCCATGACATGGTCGATGCGCAAGGCACCGGCATGACGCATATTGGCGGCGAGCAGCTCACGGTAATGGCTGAAATCGCTGTTCCGCAGAGCGACTGGGTCGAGCGGCGGGATGTGCCACACCTGGCCGTCGGCGGAGAAGGGATCGGGCGGCGCGCCGACCGAGACCCCCTTCAGGAAGGCTTCGGGCGAGGTCCAGACCTCGGCGCCGTCGGGCGCGGCGCCGACGGCCAGATCGCGGCAGAAGCCGATGGCGAGGCCGTTATGGCTGGCGGAGGCGAGCTGCTCCTCAGCAAGAAACTGCAGATAGCTCGCAAACTCGGCCGCGCCGTGCAACTCCTGGCGGAGGTCGGCGGCTTGGTCCCAACCAACGATCGCGGTCGAGCCGGCTCGCTCTTCAAGCGCCTGGAACAGGGCGAACCGGGAAAGCGCCTCCCCGCCCTGCGCCTTGAAGGCCTCGAAGGCTGCCCGACGTGCCGGATAGCCCTGCAGCGCCGCAAAGGCCTCGGCCAGCGCGGCGCGCTTGAGCTTCCACACCGCAGGCCAGTCGATCAGACGCCCCTCGGGCAGCGAGAAGCGACCCGGATCGGCGAGCTCGGGCACCGCATCGAGCGCGATCATGGCAGGATCGAGGAAGCGGCGATCCGAGGGCTGGTAGGGGCTCGCCCGCTCCCGGTTGGAGGGGAACATGGCGTGGAAGGGATTGAGGGCGAGCAGGCTTGCGCCCTTGCCCGCCGCGGCCTTGCCGAGCTGTTCGAGCGTGCGGAAATCGCCAATGCCCTGATCGCCCGCGCGCCGCAGCGTGTAGAGCTGGGCGGAGAGGCCAAAGCGCCGGCCGCCATCGGCCAGCGCAGCCGGGTGATAGGCCCGGCCTGTCGAGGCCGCGGCGGGCGCCAGCTCGCGCAGATGGTCGAGGCTCTCGCGCGCCTGCGCGAGCGTGTGATGCGGGAGACCCATCGCGGTGAGCAGCGCCCGCTTGGTATCGGCCGAAACCAGCGTGTGCTTGCCCGAGACTTCCCACCATTCGGGTGCGATGCCAGCGGCCACGGCCAGGAGATCCAGCACTTCGGGCGGCGCATCGCCGTCGCGGCGCGGAGCACGGCCAGTCTCGGCGATGAAGACGCCTACCGAGCGCGGAGCGACCTCGATAATGTCGAACGCACCATAGAGAGTGGGGAGTGCCAGGGCCAGCGCCTGATATTCATCGCTCGCATGGGCGAGACGCCAGACCTTGCGAGAGGGCAGATCCGGCAGCCGCGCGTAGAAGGGCTCATTGCCGGCGTGGAACCAGATCAGCACTTCGCCGCCATCCGCATCGCTCAAGAGCATGCCGAGCGTGCGCTTGGCAGGATTGCTCCATTCCGAGCCCTGCAGAGGGCGGCCATTGGCACCGACCCAGATCACGTCGGGGCGACCGCTTGGGCCGGTCTGACCGGTAAGGAAGCTGCTGGCCGTGACAACAGGCAGCGACTTGCGCAGACTGGCAAGGCCGCCGACGAAGGCAATCAGCGACTGGTCGGCATCCTCCCAGTCGATCCAGGTGGTGTCGTTGTTCTGTGCATAGGCATTGTTGTTGCCACTCTGGCTGCGGCCAAGCTCGTCGCCCATGCCGATCATCGGCGTGCCGCGCGAGAGCAGGAGCGTGGCCAGCATGGCCCGTACATAGGAGCGGCGCAGCGCCACGATCTCGGGCGCGGTGCTCGGCCCCTCCGCGCCGTTGTTCCAGCTGATCTCGCCGGCATGCCCGTCGCGATTGTTCTCGCCATTGGCATCGTTGTGCTTGGTTGCGAAGCTCACCGTGTCGTCGAGCGTGAAGCCGTCATGGGCAGAGACAAAGTTGACGCTGTCGGTGGGGTGGCGTGTCGCCGCATCGAACAGGTCGGAGGAGCCGGCGAGGCGTGTGGCAAGGGCGCCAATGCCGCCATCGCCGCGCCAGAAGCGCCTGATGTCGTCCCGGTAGCGGTCATTCCACTCGCTCCAGCCTTGCGGGAAGTGGCCGAGCTGGTAGCCGCCGGGGCCGACGTCCCAGGGCTCTGCGATCATCCGTTTGCCGCTCAACAGCGGGTCGGCAGCGATGGCGGCGAACAAGGGCGCCTTGGCATCGAAACCGGCCGGCGTGCGGCCGAGCACCGGAGCCAGGTCGAAGCGGAAGCCGTCGAAGCCACCGGCGCCACCCCAATGGCGCAGGGCATCGAGCACCAGCCCCATGCCCGGCTCTCGGTCGAGCGCCAGCGTGTTGCCGCAGCCGGTAACGTTGGAATAAAAGCGCGGATTATCGGCAAGGCGGTAATAGGAGCGGTTGTCGAGCCCGCGCAGTGAATGGGTGCCGCCGCGCTCGTCGCTCTCCGAGGTGTGGTTGTAGACGACGTCGAGGATCACTTCGAGGCCGGCCTGGTGCAGCGCGTCGATGGTCCTGGCGATTTCCGCCATGCCGCCGGGCACAAGGCGCGGATCGGGCGCCAGGAAGCAGGCGGGGTTGTAGGCCCAGTAATTGCTGAGGCCGAGCGGCTCGAGATGGCGCTCGTCGATCCAGGCCGCCAACGGCATGATCTCCAGCGTCGTGACGCCGAGCGCCAGGAAATGCTTGATGGCGGCGGGGTGGGCGAGCGCTGCGAAAGTGCCACGCAGCTCGGCCGGAATTTCGGGATGCTTCTGGCTGAAGCCCCTCACATGCAGCTCATAGACGATGTGCGTGGAGGGACTCGGTGCTGCCGGCCGGCGGGACGGCCCGACAGGGCGTTCCAGCACCGCCTTCGGCATCAGGGCGGCCGTATCGGTGCCATCAAGGACGAGATCGTCGACACCGGCAGCACCTTTGACCGGCAGGGCCGAGGTCATGCCGGCAGGCAGGACGAGACGAGTGGCGCGCGGGTCGATCAGCAGGCGCGCAGGATTGAAGCGCAGACCCTTCTCCGGCGCCCATGGGCCATAGGCGCGCAAGCCGTAGAGCTGCCCTTCGGCAAGGCCGGGAATGAGGCCGTGATGCACGGGTCCCTCGCGTCCGCCCAGGGCGATTCGAGCCGTCTCTTCGCCGCTGGCATCGAAGAGGAAGACCTCGATGCGCTCGGCATCGGCTGAATAGACGGCAAAATTGACGCCCTCCCCCGTCCAGCTCGCTCCCAGGGGCGCGGCCATGCCCGGATTTGCCGTTAAAACGCTTGCCATGCCATCCATGCCTCGACTGTCGAAATAACGTCGTACTTTCCTGACATTCTGAACGGTCAAAAGGCAAAGACTAGATGCTTCGCGTTTGACAAAAAAAAAATCATGCGCCCCACAAGGAATTGCCGATTTACAGGTTATGGCAGGTGCTTCGCTACCCACATGGCGCTATAGTCATAATCCGATGCAACAAATGGGCATCTGAAGGTAACACATGGCTGGCAAAACAGGGCGCGGCGCAGGGGGCAACGAGGTTCAGTTCACCTATGCGGACCCCACCTTCTCGAAACCGAAGCAGGCGCTCATCAAAGCCATCGAGAAGGTGACCGGCCAGCCGAAGCTCAAGAAACTCTACCTGGAGAACCAGCGCAATCCGGTCGATGGCGAGACCTTTTTTGCTGCCGCTGTGCGCAAGCTCAAGCTCGAGGCGCAGTTCGACCATTCCCAGCTCGCCAAGATCCCGAAGACAGGTCCGTGCGTCATCATCGCCAACCATCCCTATGGCGTGCTCGACGGCGTCACCATCGGCTGGCTGATCGGGCTGGTGCGCCAGGACTATGTCATCCTCACCCATGCCTTGCTGCTGCGCGCGCCCGAGACGCACAAGCATCTCCTGCCGGTGGATTTTTCCGAAACTGAAGAGGCGATGCAGACCAATCTGCGCACGCGCGCCGAGGCCCGCCGGCGGCTCGATGCAGGCGGCTGCGTCATCGTCTTCCCGGCAGGCGCCGTCTCGACCTCGCCCGACAAGCTCGGCCGCCGCCCGGCGATGGACGCGCCCTGGCAACCCTTCACAGTACAGCTCATCCAGCGCTCCGGCGCCGTGGTGGTACCAATCTTCTTCGGCGGCCAGAACAGCCGCCTGTTCCAGATCGCCAGTCACATGAACCAGACGCTGCGCCTGTCGCTGATCTTCAAGGAAGTGCGCGACCGCATCGGCACGGTGCTGCCGATCGCAATCGGCGACCCCATCGACGGCAAGGAATTCGCACATGTCACCGACCGCAAGGCGGCGGCTCTCGACTTGATGGAGAGGACCTACGCCCTCGCCCGCAAACTGCCCGGTGACAAGACCGCCAGGCGCATCTCGGCCGGCAAGATCGAGCCGGTGGTGATTGGCCAGCAAAGGTTGAGTGCGCCGCGAGGGTAAGGGAAGCGTCGGCAAAAAAGTGCTCCTGTCATTCCCGGCACTGCCGAAGGCGGCGGGAAGGGGATCCAGGAGCCGGGGATGACAGACTCTCCTGCCTCGCTGGGATCGGGCCCAAAACCCCCATGTCCTTGAGCAAAATGCGTTCACACCGGAGCGGACCTCCAAATGAACTCTTTGCTGTCCAACGCATTTTGCGATTCTTGGTAATTCCGTGTGAAGATAAGACGCTCTACTCCCGCGCGATCACGCAGGCGCCATAGTCCGGGTCATGGGCGTTGTTGGCAGCGCCGTTTTCGATATGTCGCAGAAGTCTCGCAACGGCCACGATCCCTTCTACGCGTGTCTGCAGCTCCGGTGCCGCGGCGAATGCCTTTTCCCAAGCCTGGAACTGCCCATCGCTCGGCCGGCAGCCGGCGATTTGCAGTTCGGCATCCGCCAGCATGACCTCGGTCTGCTCGCGCGCCAGCCCCTCCGCATTGGGGAGCGCGGCAATACGTTCGCCGAGCGCCTTCAGCTTGACGACAAAGGGACGCTTGGTCCCCTTGAAATTCGGCAGGGCCTCGGTCGTGCGCAGCATCTCGGCCATGGCATCCACACCGACATTGTCGTCGTCTTCCTTCCCCCAGCGATCGACATCGGCGAGGACCAGTTGCGGATTGGCGCTGAAGGAGCGCGCCTCTGCCCAGCTCCTGTACTCGGCCTGCCAGCCGCCCTCCCCGTTCTCGGCATTGGGGTCGCCCGGCGATCCGTCCGAGCCAAGAACGACACCATCGGCGGCTTCCTGCGCCGGCAAACGGCCGAAGATGCGCATGGCGTCATCCGTGCGACCGCCATCGAGATAGGCACGCATCAGCGGACGCACGCCAGTCTCGGCCACGGTCTGTTCCAGGAGATCGATGGTGGCCTGGGCATCATCCTTATCTGCGATGTGCGTACGGATGGCGGCAATGTCGCTCTTCATTTGGCTTTCGGCGGCATCGAGCCGCTTCTCTGCCGCCTCGAAACCATCACAGGCAGCCACGGCCATGACCGAACTGGCGAGATTGGTGGCTTCGTGGCTGCGATTGGTGTTCCAGGCCGTGCGCTCTTGTTCCAGCAGCGCCAAAAGTCCGTCGCCCTTGTCCTTGGCCCCCTGCCGGCACAGACGTTCCGCCACCGCGGAAATCGCCGCCCAGCCACCATCCACCAGCCCGCGCGTCCTGATGCTCTCCTTGAGAATATCGGGCGCGGTCTCGGCGAGCCAACTGTCGATGGCCAGTTCGGCTTGCGGGGCGTTGCGCCAGAGCTGCTTGCCCTCTTCCCGCCAGAGCTTGAGGATGGTGTCCTTGTCGTTTCGGGCGATCAGGCCCTGGAACGCCAATCTGGCGTACTCCGTGAGGGCAAAGTCAGGCTCCGGAGAGACGCCGCCGGCCAGGGCCTTCCTCAGTGCCTCGACATCCGGCTGCTGGCGTAGCTGGGCCGGCACCAGGAAGTTTTCGAGGCGGGTCTGAAGATCATCGTTCTTGCCGGCAGAGGCGAGGAACTGTCGTGCAACCCCCACCCGATCAGCCTCGGGATAGCCCCTGACGATGTCGACAAGATAGCGGCCATGGCTGTCGCCATTGTCCTGCTTGTCCTTCTGCACATCGGTCGCGGCCTCTTTCAGCAGGCAGCGCCAGTCTCGAATGGCGCAGGCGACTTGCGCCTGCCCCGCTGCCGGGGTGATGTGGGCAGCCCCGAGAACGCAGGCGGCGGCAAATGCCGGGGCGGAAACCGACTGCAGAAATCGGCGAAAGGAAGCCTGCGCAGGCATGACATGCCCTTGGAAATGGGTACAGGGCCCACGATAGAAGCAAGGCGCCGGATCTGGCAACCGGGTATCGGGGGGCGGGTCTTCAGACCCGCCAGAGATGCGGTAGAAAGAGGCAGGTCTGAAGACCCGCCCCCCGTTTGCCTCAGGTCACGACCGTAGGCTCGGCCATGCCGGTCTTCTCGACGATACCGCTGATCTTGCGCGCGACGGCGATGACATCGGACAGTGCCGCCTGCGTCTCGATATCCTGATGGGCGGTATCGGGCTCATAGCGTTCCAGATAGACGCGCAACGTCGCGCCCTCCGTACCCGTACCGGAGAGGCGGAACACCGCACGAGAGCCTCCCTCGAACAGAATACGCAGCCCCTGGTTCCTGGAATCCGAGCCATCCACCGGATCATGATAGGCAAAATCGTCGGCCGAATGGACCTTGAGCTTGCCGAAGCTTTGTCCGGGCAGGCTGGGGATCTGTGAACGGATCCCTTCCATCACCCCATTGGCGGCCTCGGTCGGCACGGCCTCATAATCGTGGCGCGAATAATAGTTGCGGCCATATTTGGCCCAGTGCTCGCGCACGATATCGATCACCGGCTGGCGGCGCTTGGCGAGCAGGGTCAGCCAGAGCAGCACGGCCCATACGCCGTCCTTCTCGCGGATATGGTTGGAGCCGGTGCCGGCGCTTTCCTCGCCGCAGACGGTGGCAAGGCCGGCATCAAGCAGATTTCCGAAGAACTTCCAGCCGGTCGGCGTCTCGTAGATCTTGATGCCCATGGCCTTGGCAACCTGGTCGGCGGCCAGGCTCGTCGGCATCGAGCGCGCAATGCCGGCAATGCCCTTGGCATAACCGGGGGCAAGATCGGCATGCGCCGCCAGGATGGCGAGGCTATCGGAGGGGGTCACGAAGATGCCGCGGCCGATGATCAGATTGCGATCGCCGTCGCCGTCGGAGGCAGCGCCGAAATCCGGAGCGTCGGGCCCCATCATCAGATCGTAGAGTTCCTTGGCGTTGACGGGATTGGGGTCGGGATGGTGGCCGCCGAAATCCGGAAGTGGCGTATCGTTCACCACAGTGCCGGGCGCGGCGCCGAGCAGGCCCTCGATGATGCGCTTGGCATAGGGGCCGGTGATTGCGGACATTGCGTCGAAGCGCATCGTGAAGCCGCTCTTGAACAGGGCGCTCAGGGCGTCGAAGTCGAACAGCTTCTGCATCAGCTCGGCATAGTCGGAGACGGGGTCGACCACCTCGACCACGGTGTCGCCGATCTTCGCCTCGCCGAGCTGGTCGATGTCGACATCCGGCACATCGGTGATCTTGTATTCGCTGATCGTCTTGGTGCGGGCGAAGATCGCATCGGTGATCTTCTCCGGCGCGGGACCGCCATTCCCGATATTGTACTTGATGCCGAAATCGCCATCGGGACCGCCGGGATTGTGCGAAGCCGAGAGCACGATGCCGCCGAAGGCGCCATATTTGCGGATAACAGCGGAGACGGCCGGGGTGGACATCAGGCCCCCCTGCCCCACCTTGATGCGGCCAAAGCCGGCGGCGGCTGCCATCTTCAGGATCTTCTGCACGACTTCACGATTATAGAAGCGGCCATCGCCGCCCACGATCAATGTTTTGCCGGCAAAGCCTTCGAGCGTGTCGAAGATCGACTGCACGAAGTTCTCGACATAATGGGGCTGCTGGTAAACCGGCACTTTCTTGCGCAGGCCGGATGTGCCGGGCTTCTGGCCATCGATGGGCGTGGTGGGAACAGTACGGATCATGTCAAGGTTCCGATTGGTCGATAGTGGGTGAACGGTGCGAACAGTGTTACTTCAACAAGTCCAATGTTACTTCAACAAGTCCTTGTAGAGCTTGGCATAGGCACTGGCACGGGAAGTCCAGGACAGATCCAGCCCCATGCCGCGCTTCTGCATGGCCTGCCAGGCTGTCTTGTCGCGATAGAGAGCGATGGCGCGGGAGATGCCCTCCTGCAGCATGGCGCCGGTGATGGGCTGGAACTGCACGCCCGTGGCCGCTTTCAGCGTGAGCGCTGCATCGTTGGCGTCCACGATGGTATCGGACAGGCCTCCCACGCGCGCCACCACCGGTATGCAGCCATAGCGCAGAGCGTAAAGCTGGGTGAGGCCGCAGGGCTCGAAACGCGAGGGCACCAGGGTCATGTCGCCACCACCAAACATCAGGTGCGACAGGGCCTCATCGAAGCCGAAAACGGCGCCCACGCGGCCCGAATATTGATAAGTCGCCTGGCGGAAGACGCCTTCCAGTTCCTTGTCGCCCGAACCGAGCAGCGCCAACCGCGCGCCATGCGCCACCAGATAGGGCACGGTCTCGGCCAGGATGTCGATTCCCTTCTGCCAGGTCAGGCGGCTGACGAGGCAGAACAGGGGCGAGTTGTCGTGATCGAGGCCTAAGCGCTTTTCCAAAGCCTCGCGATTGCCAGCGCGCTTGGCGAGCGACTTGGCATCGTAGTTAGCCGCGAGCCTGGTATCGGTCGCCGGATTCCATTCATTATCGTCGATGCCGTTTACAATGCCGGACAGCACATCGGAACGCCCGGCGAGCAGCCCCTCCAGGCCCATCCCGGCCTCGGCCGTCTGGATTTCGATGGCGTAGCGGGGCGAGACGGTGGTGATGCGGTCGGCGAAATGCAGCCCGGCCTTCAGGAAGCCGATCATGCCGTAATATTCCACGCCATCGACCGAGAAGGAGCGCTGCGGCAAGGCGAGGCTGCCGAGGATCGAACGTGGGAACTGGCCCTGGAAGGCCAGGTTGTGCACGGTGATCACCGATTTTGGGCGGGGGCCGTCGGTGTAATTGAGATAGGCAAGGGTAAGCGCTGCCTGCCAGTCATGGACATGCACGATGTCGGGGTGGTAGTCGGCCACCAATCCATGGCAGATCTCGGCCGCCGCGCTGGAAAGCGCGCCATAGCGCTGGGGATTGTCGAGCCAGTCGCGTCCATCTTTGTCCGTATAGGGATTGCCGGGCCGGTTGAAGAGATGCGGCGCGTCGACGACAAAAAGGTTCAGGCCTTTCGCCACGCCGCGCTTGATGGTGGTGCGCCCGCCAAAAAAGCTCGGAAGCTTGGCGACCGTCTCCCACTTTTCATTGGCGGCCAGCACCGCCGGATAGCCCGGGATGACCGTCGTCACCGCAACATCGTAGCGCTGCAAGGCGCCGGGCAGCGCGCCGACGACGTCGGCAAGCCCCCCGGTCTTGATCAGTGGATGAATTTCGGAGGCAACGGCGAGGACTTTGATCATCGGTATTTCCGCATTTCGACAGAAGGATCGGGAGAGGCCGTGCTCCACGAGGCACCGATTTTGCCATGCCCCGGGCTCAGTTTGGCTCCGTGGACAAACGGCACACCCGCGATCCGGCTACCTCCGCTCAGAGCTTCAGCTTGTCGATCATCGGCTGGGTAATCAGGCAGATGCCCTTGTCGGTGCGCCGGAAGCGCTGGGCATCGAGCACCGGATCCTCGCCCACCACCAGCCCTTCGGGGATCTCGACGCCACGGTCGATCACCACGTTCTTCAGGCGCGCCGATCGGCCGATCTCGACATAGGGCAGGATGACGGCGTTCTCGACCGAGGAATAGGAGTTCACACGCACGCCCGTATAAAGCAGCGAGCGCTTGGCGGTGGCGCCGGAGACCACGCAGCCGCCCGAGACCAGAGACGAGATCGCCATGCCGCGCCGACCTTCCGTGTCATGCACGAACTTAGCCGGCGGCGTAATTTCGGCGAAGGTCCAGATCGGCCATTCCTGGTCATAGAGGTCGAGCGCAGGCACCACGTCGGTGAGATCGATATTGGCTTCCCAATAGGCGTCCACCGTGCCGACATCGCGCCAATAGGCTTCCTTCTCGTGCTCCGACCTTACGCAGCTGGTCGGGAAGCGATGCGCGACAGCCTTGCCGTTCTTGACGATGTTCGGGATGATGTCCTTGCCGAAGTCGCGGCTGGAATTGGGATCGTTGGCGTCCCGGAGCAGTTCCTCCTTGAGGAACTTCAGCGTGAACACATAGATGCCCATCGAGGCGAGCGCCATGTCGGGTTGGGTGGGGATGCCGGGCGGATCCTTGGGCTTCTCGACGAAGGCGACGATACGGTCCTTCTCGTCGACATGCATGACGCCGAAGCCCGTGGCCTCCATGCGCGGCACTTCGAGACAACCGATGGTGACATCGGCTTTGTGCTCCACATGCTGCTGGAGCATCAGTTCATAGTCCATCTTGTAGATATGGTCGCCGGCAAGGATGACCATGTATTCGACACCGGTGCCGTCGATGATGTCGAGGTTCTGATACACCGCGTCCGATGTGCCGCGATACCACATGTCTTCCGAGATACGCTGGCTGGCTGGCAGGATGTCGAAGCTCTCGTTGCGCTCCGGGCGAAGGAAGTTCCAGCCGCGATTGAGATGGCGGATCAGCGAATGCGCCTTGTACTGAGTGGCAACGCCGATGCGGCGGATGCCGGAATTGATCGCATTCGAGAGCGCGAAATCGATGATCCGGCTCTTGCCGCCGAAATAGACCGCGGGCTTGGCCCGCCGGTCGGTCAACTCCATCAATCGGCTGCCGCGCCCGCCGGCCAACACATAGGCCATGGCCGAACGTGCAAGCGGACCACCCGTCGAATGTCTCGGTTCCGTCATCTAAACTCCTCCCATACTGGCTGCGCTGCTGGCGGGCGTACCTTCCCGAGTCCACCCTTATTCGCGACTTCTATGAGTTGGTGCGCAGGGAGGTCGCCCCCAACGCGCCACGTTCTTGCTAGTTCCCCGCCCATTCCAGGAGAATGGCGGTGAGAGGCGGCAAGTTGATCCTGGCCATCGCCGGCTTACCCTTCCAGTTCCCCTCCTGGGCATGGATGCCGCCGAGATTGCCACGATTGAGACCGAAATAGAGTTCGGAATCGCTGTTGAGCAGTTCGCGCCACTGTCCCTTCAGAGGCAACGGCAGAACGTAGTCGTTCCTGGCCACCGGGGTCAGGTTGGCAACCATGACGATGGGGGCGACATCGGACGCATAGCGCGCCCAGGCGAAGACGGAATTGGTGTTGTCGTCCACCACCATCCACTCGAAGCCGTCGCCCTCGCAGTCCCGTTCATGCAGAGCCGGGCGCCCACGGTAGATATGGTTGAGATCGCGCACGAGATCGCTCAGGCCCTTGTGCGGTCCATACTGCATGAGATCCCAGTCGAGCCCGACATTCTCGTTCCACTCGCGGCGCTGGCCGAAATCCTGGCCCATGAACAGGAGCTTCTTGCCGGGATAGGCCCACATCATGGTGTAGTAGGCGCGCAGCGTCGCGAATTTGTCGCCCTCCAGCCCCGACATCTTGTTCACGATCGAATTCTTGCCGTGCACCACCTCGTCATGGGAGAGCGGCAGCACGAAATTCTCGGCAAAGGCGTAGATCAGGCCGAAGGTCAGATCGTCGTGGTGATATTGGCGATAGATCGGCTCACGCTCCATGTAATCGAGCGTGTCATGCATGAAGCCCATGTTCCACTTGAAGCCGAAGCCCAGGCCGCCATCATAGACTGGCTTGGACACACCCGGCCAGGCCGTGGATTCCTCGGCGATCGTCATCACGCCAGGATGGGCGGCATAAACTTCCTTGTTCATGCGCTGCAGGAAGGCGATGGCGTCGAGGTTCTCGCGCCCGCCGTGAATGTTGGGGATCCATTCACCCGCCTTGCGCGAATAGTCGAGGTAGAGCATCGAGGCGACGGCATCGACGCGCAGCCCGTCGATATGAAAGCGCTCCAGCCAGAACAGAGCGTTGGCGATCAGGAAATTCGCGACCTCGCGGCGGCCGAAATCATAGATCGCCGTGTTCCAGTCGGGATGGAAGCCCCGGCGCGGATCGGGGTGTTCGTAGAGCGCCCCACCGTCGAACCAGGCGAGGCCATGCGAGTCGGTGGGGAAATGCGCCGGCACCCAGTCGAGGATGACGCCGATGCCGGCCTCATGCGCCTTGTTGACGAAGCGCGCAAAACCCTCGGGCGAGCCGAAGCGGCTGGTGGGCGCGAACAAGCCCGTCGGCTGGTAGCCCCAGGAGGCGTCGAGCGGATGCTCGCTCACCGGCAGCAGTTCGATATGGGTGTAGCCCATATGGGCCACGTAGGTGACGAGCTGGTCGGCGAACTCGTCATAGCTGAGAAAGCGCTGGTGATCCCCGCGCTTCCAGGAGCCCAGATGCACCTCATAGGTCGACATCGGCGCCATGCGGGCATCGCGCCGGGCACGATCCTCGATCCATTGCTGGTCCGTCCACGCAAAGGGCTCGGCCGAGAGGACGCGCGAGGCGGTACCGGGCCGCAGTTCCGTCGCGAAGGCGAATGGATCGCTCTTCAGGGGCAACAGGGCGCCATTGGGGCCGATGATCTCATATTTGTAATAGGCGCCGGGATGCACGCCGGGCAGGAAGATCTCCCAGACGCCGGTGTCGATGCGCTTTCGCATCGGGTGGCGGCGACCGTCCCAATTGTTGAAGTCGCCGACGATGGAAACCCGCCGGGCATGGGGCGCCCAAACGGCGAAATGTACGCCGTCCACGCCCTCGTGATGAACAGGCCGCGCACCGAGCTTATCCCACAGCCTGAGATGCGTGCCCTCGACATAGAGGTAATCGTCCATCTGGCCGAGAAGGGGCCCGAAGCGATAGGGATCCTCGACATCCCATTCCCCGCCCGCATTCGCCGCGTGGAGATGATAGGCGCGGCCTGCACCCGCAGCGAGGCCTTCGAAGACGCCGTCATCATGACGCCGCCGCAAGGCCACCGGCTCCTTGAGTTCGGGTGAAACCACGAGGACGCTTTCGGCATTGGGGACGAAGGCGCGGATTACCAGGCCGTCCGGCGTGTCATGCGGGCCAAGGACAGCGAAGGGATCGTGATGACGCCCGGCCGCAAGCGCCGCGATCTCCACCTCTGGCAAACGCCAGGCTTCTGCCTTCCCGGCAACAGCCTTCTTCGCCAGGGGGGCCGGCTTTTCCACCTTGGACGGTGAAGCGCTCGTCTTGGTATTCTTTGCCACGCCGCTACCACCTCTCGCCTTGACGGCTGACGCCGTTCTTACCGAAGGCCAGACATTCTGTGCCGAGCCCCTTGGGGGACAAGCTAGGGGTTTTGCCGGATCGGTCAACGATTAAACGCAGGCAAGGAAAATACAGTTAAGTTGGAAGTATGGTTATCCGGCGGAAGGGCTGCTCGGCAGCTAAACATGCAACGTTGCGGAAGATAACCCAAGCTCTGGGATAGATATTCCTAGCGTCCGTCCAGTTGGAACCACCGTCACCAGCGTCATCGCGGGATGGCGGTGTCACCGATTGGCCCCACCATCCTCGTCTCCGGCACCGCCGCAGCCCTCATGGCGCGGCGGCGAAAGGTCCGGAGGGCCGCCGCCATTGTCGCCCGCATAGCCGCCTTCCTTACGGAAGGCAGGTGTATGGATCAGAGGCTGTGCGGCTGCTTGGGACGCTAGTTGGTAAAGGGCGAAGTATCAAAAGAAAGGCCTCTTCCCGGGTGGGAAGAGGCCCTGGATTGTTCGCAGGTCGTGCCCTGTTTACTCGACCGGAACGGTCGGCACGCCCCAGATCTCGTCCGCATATTCGCGGATGGTGCGGTCGGAGGAGAACCAGCCCATGCGCGCCACGTTGAAGATGGCCTTCTCACGCCAGGCCGCCTTGTCGGCCCAGAGGGCGTCGACATTACGCTGCATGGCGCCGTAGGCGTCAAAATCGTCGGTGACGAAGAACCAGTCGCTGGAGCGCAGCGACTGCACGGTACCGCGATGGCGCTCGCGGTCGGTCGGCGAGAAGACGCCCGATTCAACTGCGTCCAGCACTTCATGCAAGACCGGCGAGGCACCGATGTTGTCGGAAGGATTGCGACCGGCGCGCTTGCGATCCTCAACTTCATTGGCCCTGAGGCCGAAGATGAAGATGTTGTCGTCGCCGACATGTTCCTTCATCTCGACATTGGCGCCGTCGAGCGTACCGATGGTGAGCGCGCCGTTGAGACCGAACTTCATGTTGCCGGTACCGGAGGCCTCCAGGCCCGCCGTCGAGATCTGCTCGGAGAGGTCGGCGGCCGGGATGATCACCTCTGCGAGGCTGACATTGTAATTCGGCATGAACACGACCTTGAGCAGGTTGCGCACGGCCGGATCCGAGTTCACCACCTTCGCCACATCGTTGATCAGCTTGATGATGTATTTGGCACTGGTGTAGCTCGCCGCTGCTTTGCCGGCAAAGATCTTCACGCGCGGCGCCCAGTCGCGCTCGGGATGGGCGCGGATGGCGTTGTAGAGCGCGACCGTCTCGAGGATGTTGAGAAGCTGGCGCTTATATTCGTGGATGCGCTTGATGTGCACATCGAACATTGCCGACGGGTCGACCCTGAGGCCGACGGTCTGCTGGATCACCTTGGCGAGGCGCGCCTTGTTGGCGTGCTTGACGGCAGCGAAATGCTCCTGGAACGAGGAGTCCTTTGCGAAGGGATTCAGCGCCTTCAGCTTCTCGGCATCGTCGAGGTAGGCATCGCCGATCGTCTCCCGCAGCAGCGTGGTGAGCCCGGGATTTGCCGTCATCAGCCAGCGACGAGGCGTGATGCCGTTGGTCTTGTTGGTGATGCGGCCCGGGAACAGCGCATTGAGATCGCGGAACACGGTTTCCTTCATCAGGTCCGAATGCAGGGCCGAGACGCCGTTCACCTTGTGCGAGCCGACAAAGGCGAGGTTGCCCATGCGCACGCGGCGGCCATGCGTCTCGTCGATGATCGAGACGGCGGAGATCATCGCATCCGAAGCACCGCTGGCACGGGCCTCGGTCAGCACGCGGGCATTGATGGCATAGATGATCTGCATGTGGCGCGGCAGCAGACGCTCGATCAGCGGCACCGGCCAGGTTTCGAGCGCTTCGGGGAGCAGCGTATGGTTGGTGTAGGAGATCGTCTCGCGCGTGATGGCGAAAGCATCCGCCCAGCTCAGCGAATGGATGTCGATGAGGATCCGCATCATTTCGGCCACGGCAATGGCCGGATGCGTGTCGTTGAGCTGGATCGCCGCCTTTTTCGGCAGCGTCTTGATGTCGCGATGCTGCTGGAGGTGACGGCGGACGATGTCCTGCAGCGAGGAGGAGGTGAAGAAATACTCCTGCCGCAGGCGCAGTTCCTGGCCGGCCGGAGTCGAGTCCGCCGGGTAGAGCACGCGCGAAATCGACTCCACCTTGGTGCGGTCGGCAAGGGCGCCGATATGGTCGCCGGCATTGAAGGCATCGAGCGAAATCGGGTCGAGCGAACGGGCCGACCACAGGCGCAGCGTGTTGACGCGGTTGCCGCGCCAGCCCACCGCCGGGGTGTCGTGGGCAACGGCGAGGATGGTTTCCGCCGGCTTCCAGGTGTGCACCGCCGAACCGTCCCAGCCGTCGCTCGCCTCGACGGCACCGCCGAAGCCGACCTCATAGGCGACTTCGCGGCGCGGGAACTCCCAGGGATTGCCGTTCTGCAGCCAGTTCTCAGGCGATTCCGTCTGCCACCCGTCGACGATGTTCTGGCGGAACAGACCGTTCTCGTAGCGGATGCCGTAGCCATAGGCGGCCACGCCGACGGTGGCCATGCTCTCCATGAAGCAGGCGGCAAGACGGCCAAGGCCGCCATTGCCCAGCGCCGCATCGGGCTCCATCTCGGCGATCATGTCGAGATCGACGCCGACGGAGGCGAGCGCCTCGCGGGCCGTGTTCAGGAGGCTGAGATTGTTGAGGCCGTCCTTGAGCAGGCGGCCGATGAGGAATTCCAGCGAGAGGTAGTACACACGCTTGCCGCCCATGCGGTAGACGCCGCGAGTGGTCGCCATCCAGCGGTCGACGATCTGGTCGCGTAGCGCCAGGCTCACGGCGCGCAGCCAGTCATGGTCGCGCGCGACGATCGGATCCTTGCCGACGGCGTAGGTGAGTTTTGCCAGAATAAGGTCCCGGAAGGCGCGAGCGTCTCCCGTTGCCTCCGGGAGCTTCGCCGTATCGTCCGCTACCGCAAGGGCTGCTTCAGCCGAATAGAGCTTATTCTGCAACGGTGACTTCATGGGCCAAGTCTCGATGATTGATATTCAGACCGTGCTCCTTAACCCAACTCCCCCTCACATGCGAGTGCTCAGGGCACATAATTTACTAGTTAAAATGCATCGAATGGAATTTGCCTTATTATGAGGCAACACTGTAGCGGATCGCCCTCGAAGCAGTCACTTTGTGGGAGCGATTCCAGCGCTTATCATCGATTGCAAGAATTGTTCCGCTGCACGGAGAAATGGATGTCGGGCCCTTATTTTCTGGCTGTTGATGGCGGCGGAACCAATACCCGCGCTCGTCTTAGCGACCAAAGCGGGCGCATTCTTGGCGAAGGCTTGTCAGGTTCGTCCAATCTCACGCTCGGCACTGCGATTACTGGCCCAGCCATCGCCGAGGCTGGAGAAAAGGCGCTTGAAGCGGCAGGCCTTTCGCCCGACACCAAGGCCGAGGTGCATGCCGGTATGGGCCTGTCGGGCGCCAATGTTCCGGCGCTCGCCGATGGTATTCGCAGCTTTCCTTTTGGGTATCAGTCGCTTGCGCTGGCTTCCGACGCCGTCACCGCCTGCCTCGGCGCCCATGCCGGCGAGGATGGCGGCATCCTGATCCTCGGTACCGGCTCCCAGGGCCTTGCGCTGGTGGCCGGAAAGGAGACCACCGTCGGGGGGTGGGGCTTTGCCCTGTCGGACGATGCCTCCGGCGCCATTCTCGGGCGGGCGGCGATCCGCGCCGCCATACTCAGCTTCGACGCCCTCGCGCCTTCCTCCGATCTCACCCGCCTGATCATGGCGCGCTTCCAGGACGATCCCAGCGAGGCCGTGCTGTGGAGCCAGACCGCCACCCCGCGCGATTATGGCGGCTTCGCGCCGCTGGTGTTCCGGGCGGCGGGCGGCGACGGCGTCGCGGACCATCTGATAGGCCATGCCATCGGCTCGATCGTGAGCATGCTGGACCGTTTGATCCACTTGGGAGCGCCGCGTATCGCCCTGATGGGAGGCCTTGCCGCGCCCTATCGCCCCTTCCTGCCGACGCGTTATGACGACGTCCTGATCGAGCCCAAGGGCGACGCGCTCGATGGGGCGTTCAGGCTGGCCAAGCAGGACTTCCTGGTATCGCCCACGAAGGGGTGAACGAGGCAAAGTCAGCGGAGCCAGACTCAAAAGTCACGAGATGGCCGGAAAGGGCACAGATTTTGTCATGCCCGGGCTTGTCCCGGGCATTCAGATGCGACCCCTGCCGCGTTCGCGCCCCTGGATTGCCGGGGCAAGCCCGGCAATGACAAAAGGTCAAGGTTCTCGCGATTTTTCGGTCGGGTTCTCCAAATGTTTGAAGTCTTGCGGAATGCCCGCTAAGCCTGCCGCTGCTCCTGCCAATCACACCCCCAAGGTGGCACCATGACTTCGCCTGCCGACGCACCCACAACCCTGATGGCGGCGGAGATCGCCGAGGCGCCCGCCGCCCTCGCCCGTTTCTTCGACGCCGAGAACAACAATCTGGCGAAGATCGGCGCGCGCCTGCGCGAGCTCTCGCCGGCCTACGCGGTGACCTGCGCCCGCGGCTCCTCCGACAACACTGCCGGCTACTTCAAATATCTCAGCGAGATCCTGGCCGGCGTGCCGGTCGCTTCCGTCGGCCCTTCCGTGGCCTCTATCTACAAGGCGCCGCTACGCTTCAAGGGCGCCGTGGTCGTCTCGGTCTCGCAATCGGGCAAGAGCCCCGACATCGTCGCCCTGCAGGCTCGCGCCAGGGAGGCGGGCGCCTTCGCGGTCGCCATCGTCAACGACGCGTCCTCCCCGCTTGCAGCCGAGGCGGATGCGGTGCTGCCGCTGCATGCCGGGCCGGAGAAAAGCGTGGCAGCCACCAAGACCTGCCTGAGCTCCGCCGCCGTGCTGGCAGCGCTCGTGGCGGAGTGGCATCAGGACAATGCCTTGCAACGGGGCGTGCGCGACCTGCCCGGCGCCTTCGAGGCAGCGCTGACAGCCGATTGGGATGCAGCGCTGCCGGTATTCGAGAAGGCGCAGTCGGCCTATGTCATCGGCCGCGGCCCGGCCTTCCCGATCGCGCAGGAAGCCGCCCTCAAGCTGAAGGAAACCGCGGTGCTGCATGCGGAGGCCTATAGCGGCGCTGAAGTGATGCACGGGCCGCTGCAACTCGTTGACGCCGGCTTCCCCGTGCTTGCCTTCCGCCCGCAGGATTCGGCGTACTCTGCCATGGGCGAAGCGATCGAACGCATGCGTGGGGCAGGCGCCAACGTCTTCGTCGCGGGCGGCAGCGGGCTGCCCTTCAAAAGCTCCGGCCATGCCCTGCTCGACCCGCTCCCCATGCTCGTTTCCTTCTACGGGCTGGCCGAGAAGGTGGCGCGCGGGCGCGGCCACGACCCCGATCGCCCGACCCGGCTGCGCAAGGTGACGGAGACGATCTGATGAGCCTCGAAGCCCTCGTCGCACCGCGCCTGTTCAATGGCGAAACCTTCCTCGATCATCACGCTCTGCTGATCGAGGGCGAGATGATAGCGGCCGCAGTGCCGCGTTCCGACGTGCCCTCGCACGCGGCCGTTACCACGCTGCCATCGGGCGTGGTCGCCCCGGGCTTCATCGACGCGCAGGTCAATGGTGGCGGTGGGCGGCTCTTCAATGAGACGCCGGATGTCGACACGCTCGGCGCCATCGCGGCTGCCCATCGCAAGCATGGCTCCACGGCCCTCCTGCCGACCTATATCACCGACAAACCCGAAGGGATGAGGCTGGCGATCGAGGCGGCGAAAGCCGCGATCGCCCAGGGCGTGCCGGGCATCGCCGGCATCCACCTCGAAGGTCCCTATCTCTCGGTGGCGCGCAAGGGCGCTCATGATCCGGCGCTGATCCGCCCGCTCACGGAGGAGGATGTCGATCTCATCCTCGGCTGCGGCATCGAGACTGTTCTGCTCACTGTTGCGCCGGAAAATGCGCCGAACCGCCTGATCCGCCGGCTTACGGAGGGCGGCGTCATCGTCAGCCTCGGCCATACCGATGCCGACTACGATACGGCGATGGCGGCGGCGGATGCGGGGGCTACCGGCATCACCCATCTCTTCAACGCCATGTCGCCTCTGCAGAACCGGGAGCCCGGCGTCACCGGCGCGGCGCTCGACCATGGTGGCCTGTGGGCTGGCATCATCGCCGACGGCCACCATGTGCACCGAGGGGCGCTGAGCCTGGCGCTCAGGGCCAAGCGCGCGCCCGGCCGGCTCTTCCTGGTCAGCGACGCGATGCCGACGGCCGGAGACCCCAACGATGTCTTCTACCTCAACGGCCGCAAGGTTACGCGCCGAAACGGCGCGCTGACGCTCGACAACGGCACGCTGGCGGGCTCCGACCTCACCATGGACCATGCCGTGCGCTATAGCGTCGCCCATCTCGGCATCGATCTCGGCGAGGTGCTGCGCATGGCAAGCCTCTACCCGGCGCAGTTCCTCAAGCTCGATCGCCGTGGCCGGCTGGCGCCGGGCTTCCGGGCCGATCTCGTCCATCTCGACGAGACACTGGCGACCAGGGGTTTGTGGATCGCCGGCAAGAAACTGGTGGGGTGACGCCTGCAAGCTCAATGAGTGCCACGACAAGCCTTGCTTGCCCCCCGTGGTCGGGGGGAAACGAGCGTGGCCCTCAAGCCCTACCTTGATACCTCCCTCATGATCATTGAAATGTAAGCGCTCTTCATTTATTAGTCGGACAATTGACAAGGGACTGGAACAAGCGGCGTAACTTAAGGCGTCGGACCTCCAGCTTGTCGATCTTCACCCGAACCGGACGATCCCGGCCCGACGCGGCATCGCCGCGGGGCCGCACAAAGAGTTCCGGAAGGTGAAACAGGAAACGCCTGAACCGCAGGACATCTGTCCGTGCAAAACCGAGGGAGCTGTCTATGAAACGTTCTATCGTCACACTTGCACTTGCCTGCACCGCGCTGGCCGGGCTGTTGCTCGGCACGGCCGCCGCCTCCGCCGCCGGCCCCGAAGTCGTCGCCGGGCCGAGCAAGGATGCAACCTGCTTCGTGCCCTGGACCGACAAGACCAAGTTCTTCAAGTTCCCGGCCAAGAAGGGCCCCTATCGCATCGCGCTCGCCAATGGCTTCATCGGCAACACCTGGCGCATCCAGATGATCAAGACGGCCAAGGCCTATGCCGACCAGGCGGACGTGAAGGCCAATCTCAAGGAATTCAAGGTGGTCTCGACCGGCGAGGACATCGCCGCCCAGATCGCCGCGGTAAACAATTTCATCGATTCCGGCTATGACGCCGTGGTCATCGACGCCCAGAACCCCACCGCCTTCAAGTCGGTGATCAAGCGGGCCCAGAACGCCGGCGTCGTCCTGGTGGCCTTCGACAACACCGTCGACAGCGAGGACATCATCAACATCAACGTCGACCAGAGTGGCCTGGGCAAATATTGGGGCGAATGGCTGGTCAAGAACGTTCCCAATGGCGGCACCATCCTCGAAGTGCGCGGCGTGGCCGGCACTTCGGTCGATACCGACCGCCATGAGGCAATCCAGAAGGCGTTGAAGGACTCCGGCAAGCCCTTCAACACGGTCGAGGTCGTCGGCAAATGGGATGACGGCACGGCCCAGAAGGTCACGGCCGACGCCATCGCCGTCCATAAGCATTTCGACGGCATGACAGCCCAAGGCGGTTCCACCGGCATGGTGCGCGCCTTCATCGACGCTGGGCATCCCTTCATTCCCTCAGGGGCCGAAGCCGAGAACGGCTATCGCAAGCTCTGCGCCGCCAATGCGGGCAAGGGCCTGAAATGCGCTTCCGGCGGCACCGGCCCGGCCCAGGTGGCGGTCGCCATCAAGACGGCGATCGAAGCCTTGCAGGGCAATGTGGTGCCGCAGTCCATCAAGCTGCCGCTTGCCCATGTCGAGGATCCAAACTTCAAGGATGGCGAGAACTACTATTCGAAGGAAACCGACAACTTCTTCGTCGGCAATGCCTTCCCTACCTGCGGCATCAACTTCACGGCCCAGGAGATCATGGGGCAGTCGGAGCAGTAAGGGCGTGCCGATCTCCTCGGCCACATCGACCTCTGGTCGATGTGGCGGGAATGGCACGGATTTACAGCGCTCGACGAGAAGAGTGCCGACCTGGAGGTTGGCACACCCTCCTGGGATCGCAGGCATCCCTGCCTGCTCTTGGAAACGATCAGGTTCAAGATGCAGGCAGGGATGCCTGCGATCCCAGGAATGCCATTCCTTTGTACGGAGTTCGCCTGATGGTCGAAACGGTACCGCTCTTTCGGATGGAAGGCATTTCCAAACGCTATGGCGGTGTCGCCGCGCTCGAAAAGGCCTCGCTGACCATCGAGGCAGGGCGCATCCATGCCATCCTCGGCGAGAACGGCGCGGGAAAGTCGACCCTCATCAAGATCCTTTCTGGCGTGGTGCAGCCGGATGAGGGACTGCTCAGCCTTGAAGGGCGGGACATCCGCTTCTCCGGCCCGGCCGCGGCCAAGCAGAACGGCATCGTCTGCATCTTCCAGGAGCTCTCGCTGGTCCCCGACCTCTCGGTGGCCGACAACATCTTCATCGACGCCCCGCCCCGCCGTTTCGGCCTGATCGACCGCGGCGCCCAACGTCGCATGGCGGAAGAATGGCTGGCGCGCGCCGGCGCCGATGACATCCACCCGCTCGCCCCGGTCAAGGACCTGCCGCTCTCGCGCCGGCAGATGGTCGAGATCGCCAAGGCGCTGGCCCGCAAACCACGCATTCTCATCCTCGACGAGGCGACCTCGGCCCTGACGGCCGCCGACGTCACCAAGATCTTTGGCGTGCTGAAGCGCCTGCGCTCGGAAGGGCTGGCCTTGCTCTACATCTCGCACCGCATGGCTGAGATCGAAGAGCTCGCCGATGAGTGCACCGTATTCCGCAACGGGCGCAACATCGCCACCTTCAAGGCCGGCACCAAGACCGACAACGAGGTCATCGAGATGATGATCGGGCGCGAATACAGCCATGTCTTTCCCACGAAGCCTCCGCCACCCTCGCCGGCCGTCAAGCCGCTGCTCGAGGTGAAGGACCTCACCTGGGCGGACCGGCTCAAGAACATCTCGCTTGCAGTCCGTCCCGGCGAGGTCGTCGGCCTCGGCGGGCTCGACGGCCAGGGCCAGCGCGAGTTGCTGCTGGCGCTGTTTGGCGTGCTGCGCGGCACCACCGGAGAGATCCGCGTCGAGGGCAAACGGGTTTCGATCGCCAGCCCCGGTACGGCCAAGAAACCGGAGATCGGCATGGCGCTCATTCCCGAGGATCGCAAGACCGAGGGCCTGATGCTGCCGATGTCGGTGCGCGACAACCTCTCCTTCGCCTCGCTCGGCCGCATCTCCAGGGCCGGGCTGATCGACCGGGAGGCGGAGAAGCAGGCGATTGCCGAGATGGTGAAGCTGCTTGCGATCAAGACGGCCGGCATCGACATTCCCGTCGGCGCGCTCTCAGGGGGTAATCAGCAGAAGGTCGTGATCGCCAAGTGGCTGATGGTGTCGCCACGCATCATCCTGCTCAACGACCCCACGCGCGGCATCGATGTCGGCACCAAGCAGGAGATCTATCAGCTTCTGCGCCACCTCGCCGACAAGGGTGCGGCAATCCTGCTCTATTCCACCGACTACGACGAACTGATCGGCTGCTGCGACCGCGTGCTGGTGCTCTATGAAGGGGCCGTTCGGCGCGAGCTCACCGGCATCGAAATCACCGAGAACGCGCTGATCTCGAGCGCCCTCAACATCACCGCCGAGAACGGGGAGGCCGGCCAAAAGCCGGCAGTGAACGCGTGAGCGACTGGCGCTACAAATTTGCCGAACACAAGAGCACGCTGCTGGCCGCCCTGGTCTTCGTGGTGATGTTCGCCATCTATACGGCCAACCATGAGGCGGGCTTCTCGGCCAATGTCGTGCAGACGGCCGCCAACAAGGGCGTGCTGCTGGCCCTGCTCGCCGTAGCGCAGACCTTCGTCGTGCTGACGGCCGGCATAGACCTCTCCGTCGGCACCATCTTCATCCTCACCAATTGCCTGGCCTCCTGGATCGTGGTGGGCTCGCCCGCCATGACCGGGCTCGGTGTCCTCGGCGTGCTCGCCACCGGCATCGTCTGCGGGGCCGTCAATGGCGCCATCGTGATCTTCGGCCGCCTGCAGCCGATCGTCACCACCATCGCCACCGGCGCCATCTATTTCGGCCTGGCGCTCTGGCTGCGGCCCGACCCGGGCGGCGATGTGAATGGCGACCTCGCAGACGCCCTCACGGGCCAGCTCTGGGGCGGTTTCCCGGCAAGCCTCCTGGTGCTGATCATCATCATGCTGGTGGTCTGGGTGCCCTTCCGCCGCTCGATGCTGGGACGCTCTGTCTATGCCGTCGGCTCTTCGGAGGTCGCCGCCTATATGTCGGGCGTTCCAACCAATACGGCCAAGTTCATCGCCTATGTCTTGTCGGGCCTGTTCGCCGCAATGGGCGGGCTGATGCTGACCTTCTTCACCTATTCGGGCGAAGCCTCCTCCGCCAATGCCTCGACCTATACGCTCAACTCGATCGCCGCCGTGGTGCTGGGCGGCGTCTCGCTGTTCGGCGGCACCGGCAGCGCCGTGGGCGCCATCTTTGGGGCGCTGATCTTCCGCACAATCAACGACCTGCTCTTCGTCTTCGATCTCGATCCTCTCTGGCAGCCGCTGTTCCTCGGAGTGGTGCTGCTCATCGCCGTCTGCATGGGCTCCTTCCGCCTCCTGCAGATCAAGAACCGTCTCGATCTCTTCGGGTGATGCGGTGAGCCAGCAAGACACGTCCAAATCTCCCTCTCGCCTTCCTGTCTTCCTGCAAGGCGTTGACCTTGCCGTCGTGACGGCTTTTGCCTGCATCGTCGTGCTGCTTCTGGTCGGCAGCCTCTACTCCTCGAGTTTCCTGTCGCCGGAATATCTCTTGCAGCAGCTCCAGGTCGGCTCCTTCCTGGCCATGGCCGCCACCGGCATGATGCTGGTGATCCTGATCGGCCAGATCGACCTCTCCATTCCCTGGCTGATCACCATCGGCGCCATGATGTCGACGGCGGCGGCCGGCTGGGGCCAATGGGGGCCTGTGCTCGCCATTCCCGTAGGCATTCTCAGCGGCATGGCCTTCGGGCTGGTCAACGGCCTCGGTGTCGCCTATCTGCGCGTGCCCTCGATGATCTTCACACTCGGCACCAATGCGGTGATGCAGGGCCTGATGGTGGTGCGCACCGGCGGGGCGGCGCCACAGGACATGTCGACGGATTCGATGCATGACCTCGCCACCGGCCGGCTGATCGCCGGCATTCCCAATCCGGTGTGGATCTGGGTGCTGATCGGCGGGGCCACCGTCTTCGTCCTCAAGCGCACCACCTTCGGCCGTGCTCTCTATGCCATCGGCAACCGCGAGCGAGCCGCCTATCTCTCGGGCGTGCACACCCGCCGCATCGTGGTGCTGGCCTTCGTGATCTCCGGCGCACTGTCGGCCTTCGGCGGCGTCCTACTGGCGGGCTATTCCACCAAGGCCTACCAGGGCATGGGCGATCCCTATCTCTTGCCCGCCATCGCCGCCGTGGTGCTCGGCGGCACCTCGATCCTGGGCGGACGTGGAACCTATCTCGGCACGGTCGCCGGCGTGATCCTGATCACGCTGCTGCAATCCATTCTCGCCATTGTCCAGATGCCGGAGGCCGGCCGGCAAGTGATCTACGGCGCGACGATCATCGCCATGCTGCTGCTGTATGGCCGCTCCGCAAGGATGAGGACGTAGCCAGGACCACCTGCCTTCCGGCTATGCCCGATGCGGAGCGAACAGGATCACCGCCATGCCCGCAAGGCACAGGGCCGCGCCAGCAAGGTCCCACGCATCGGGCCGCACGCCCTCCACGCGCCAGAGCCAGAGCAGCGAAGCGGCGATGTAGATGCCGCCATAGGCCGCATAGGCCCGGCCCGCGGCATCGCTGTCGATGCGCGTCAGCAGCACGGCGAAGACGATCAGGGAGGCAATGCCGGGAAGAAGCCACCAAGCTGGCTTGCCGAGGCGCAGCCAACCCCAGAAGGCATAACAGCCGGCAATCTCGCCAAGCGCCGCCAGACAGTAGAACAGGATGGATTTCATAAAAAGCTGAGCCCCGGCAATCGCTTCCGATAAGGAGCTTAGCGATCGCCGAGGAAAACGAAAGGGCGGGAGTGCCCCGCCCCGCCGTCAGCTCTTGCTGGACGCAGACCAGAGATTGACACCACCCTCCTGGGCAAAACGGTCGATCTCGGCGAGTTCGGTCGCGTCGAAGGACGGGTTCTTGAGAGCGGCAACACAGTCTTCGATCTGCTCGGGCCGGCTGGCGCCGATCAGGGCCGAGGTCATGCGCGGATCGCGCAGCACCCAGGCGATTGCCATCTGCGCCAGCGACTGGCCGCGCCTGCCGGCGATCTCGTTGAGGCCGCGCAGCCGGGCGATGTTGCCTTCGTTGAGCTGCGTCGGCGAGAGGGACTTGCCGGCGGCAGCGCGGCTGTCGGCGGGAATGCCGTTGAGATATTTGTTGCTGAGCAGGCCCTGCGCCAGCGGCGTGAAGGCGATGCAGCCGGCGCCATCGGCTCCGAGCTGGTCGAGCAGCTTGTCGTCCTCGACCCAGCGATTGATCATCGAGTAGCTCGGCTGGTGGATGAGCAATGGCGTGCCCATGCTCCTGAGGATGGCGGCCGCCTCCTTGGTGCGCGCCGCGCTGTAGGAGGAGATGCCGGCATAATGCGCCTTGCCCTGCTTCACCGCATCATGCAGGGCGGTCATGGTTTCTTCGAGCGGCGTCTTCGGGTCGAAGCGGTGGGAATAGAAGATGTCGACCGTCTCCAGTCCCATCCGCTTGAGGCTGCGGTCGAGGCTGGAGAGCAGGTATTTGCGGCTGCCCCACTCGCCATAGGGGCCGGGCCACATGTAGTAGCCGGCCTTGGTGGAGATGACCAGCTCGTCACGGTGATGGGCGAAGTCGGTCTTCAGGATACGCCCGAAGGTTTCCTCGGCCGAACCAGGCGGCGGCCCGTAGTTGTTGGCGAGGTCGAAATGGGTGATGCCGAGATCGAAGGCCTTGCGGCAGAGGGCACGCGCATTTTCGAAGGGTACGTCGCCACCGAAATTATGCCACAGGCCGAGCGAGAGCGCGGGCAGGTCGAGCCCAGAGCGGCCGGTGCGGCGATATTGCATGGTAGTGTAGCGTGCTTCATCAGCGACGTAAGTCATAACAGCTCCGAAGGGTAGAAAGTGACAAACTGGGAGGGAATGGTCCGACAAACTAGACCCGCCAGAGGGTGTCCTTCAACCCATTGCTTGTTCACATTGCCGACAAAAGCGGCACAATCGCATCCGTGGATTGTATGAGCTTCCACAAAGAAAGAGGCCCGGTGCAAACACCCGGCCCCTTCGTCATAAGACACCTCAGCGGACAGCGGCAGCGTCCTCGTAGTCGGAAGCCTTGGTTTCGTCCGATGCCGTGGAGCCGAGCACCATGGTCAGCACGACCGACACGACGAAGTTGAGCGCCACCGCGACCAGGCCGATATAGAAGGTGGTGCCATAGATCGACACGGCCGGCGTCAGCGCGGTCGGCCCCCAGGACAGATAGCTGCCCACGATCATGCCCGCGGCCCAGCCGATCAGCAATGCCCAGCCGTTGAACCAGCGCGTATAGAGACCGGCGACGACGGCGGGGAAGATCTGGATCATCCAGACGCCACCGAGCAATTGCAGGTCGAGCGCAAACTGCGTCGGCAGCCAGATGATGACGACGAGGGCGCCGACCTTGACGATCAACGACATCAGCTTGGCGAGATAGGATTCCTTCTCGGGCGAGATATCCGGCTCGATGAAGGGCTTCCAGACATTGCGGGTGAAGGTATTGGCCGCACCGATCGACATCACCGCCGCCGGCACCAGGGCGCCGATGGCGATGGCCGCGAAGCAGAAGCCGGCAAACCAATCCGGGAACATCTTCAGGACCAGAAGCGGCACCGCCTGCTGGGGATCGGTCGTCTTTATCCCCGCGGCGAGCGCCATCACGCCCAGAAGTGCGATGAGGCCCAGCACCAGCGAATAGGCCGGCAGCGTCACCGCGTTGCGGCGGATCACGTCCGGGCTGGAGGCCGAGAGCGTGCCGGTCATCGCATGCGGATACATGAACAGCGCCATGGCCGAGCCGACCGAGAGCGAGATGAACATCCAGATCTGCGAGGGTGCGAGCGTCAGGCCGATCGCCGGTGCCGGCTTGCCGCCGGCAACTGCCGCCGCGATCTTGGCGTCGTAGGCAGTCTTGGCCGCATCGAAGATCGCCGCATAGCCCCCCAGCTTGGCCGGGATGACGATCACCGCCGCAATCACGAAGACATAGATCATGATATCCTTGACGAAGGCGATCATGGCGGGCGCGCGCAGGCCGCTCTTGTAGGTGTAGAGCGCCAGGATGATGAAGGCGATGGTGAGCGGGGCATGCGACGCCATGCCGTCAGCCTTGAAGCCCAGGGCGCCGATCACCTTCTCCATGCCCACGAGCTGCAGCGCGATATAGGGCATGGTGGCCAGGATGCCGGTGAAGGCCACGGCCAGTTCCAGCCAGCGATTGCCGTAGCGCCCGGCGATGAAGTCCGCGCCGGTGAGATAGTGGTTCTTATGCGTGACGTTCCACAGCTTCGGCATGATCAGGAAGACCAGCGGATAGATCAGGATCGTGTAGGGCACGGCGAAGAAGCCATAGGCGCCGAGGGCGTACATCACGCCTGGCACGGCGATGACGGTGTAGGCAGTGTAGAGGTCGCCGCCCAGCAGGAACCAGGTGATCCAGGCGCCGAAACGCCGCCCGCCCAGGCCCCATTCATGCAATTGGCTGAGATCCCCCGATTTCCAGCGCGCCGCCACGAAACCGATGATGGTCACCACCGCGAAGAAGAAAACGAAGACTGCCGCTGCCGTCCAGTTCAGGTTGTCCAACATCAGCGTTCCACCTTCCAGGCGAGGTAGACGAACAGCGATGAGATCGGCACCAGTGCGAGCAGATACAAATAGAAGAACGGCAGGCCGAACAGCACAGGATCGATGCTGTTGTACAGCGGCGTCAGAAGTGCCAGCACGCATGGCACCAGCAAGAGAATATATTTCATCGCGTTTCCCCCGGAACCCTTGATACGGCCATGGCCGAATCCCGCTTGTCGTGAAGCGTGGAAGAAGGTTGTTATTCCCTTCGTCAGGGGCTGTGTCCAGAGGCGATATCACATTGGCAGCAAGGGCTTGCCCGCCTGACCGGCATGCCCTGCATTCCCAAGCCCATCCCGCGATGTTCACTTGACCTTGCCATGATGGAAAGGTGCAACGTCAATCTGGACGAAGCGGAAGACCGCATCGGCGAAAGGCAAGGCCGGAGCAGGCAAGGCATGAACAGGCGCAGTTTTCTTCTGGCGGGAGCCGCGATGCTATCGCCGCTGCGGCCCGCCGCCGCACAGCAGCCCGGCCACTCCATGCACGGCATGTCAGGCATGGACATGGGCGGCGGCCATGTGCCTGCCGCAATCCCCGCGCTTCCGGAAGGTGCGTTTCTGCCCGATCTCCCGCGTCTCGCGAACCGCTCGCAGCAAGCGGGTGTGTTCGAGGCCGAGCTCACGGCCGCACCGGCCAGCGCCAGCTTCGTACCCGGCCTTGCGACACCGATCCTCGCCTATAACGGCATCGCCCCCGGGCCGGTGATCGAGGTCTTCGAGGGGGATCGCGTCAGCATCACTTTCCGCAACCGTCTGCCCGACCAGGAGAGCACCATCCACTGGCATGGGCTGCCCGTGCCCGCCGACCAGGACGGCAATCCGAAAAGCCCCGTCCGGGCCGGTGACGAACGGACCTATAGCTTCGAGTTGCCCATCGGGAGCGCGGGCACCTACTGGTATCATCCCCACCCGCACGGCAAGACCGCAAGCCAGGTCTATCGCGGCCTTGCCGGCGCGTTTGTGGTCAAGGCAACGGACGATCCCATTCCCGCCACCTATGGGGACACGCTCCTCGTCTTCACGGATCTGCGCCTCGCCCCGGTCGGCACCATGCCTGAGAGCACCATGGCGGATCTCATGAACGGGCGTGTCGGCGACCATGTGCTGGTCAACGGGCAGAAGAATCCCGTGCTCACCGTTGCCCAAGGCGAGCTGCGGCGCCTCCGGCTGCTGAACGCCACCAATGCCCGCTTCCTGCGCCTGTCTCTTGCCGGCGCCAATATCACGCTGATCGGCTCCGACGGAGGGCTGCTGGAAACGCCCGTCGCCGATGTCGACGAACTGTTCCTCGCACCAGCGGAACGGCTGGAGATCGTCGCTCGTTTCGACCGGCCGGGTACCGTGAGCCTGCGCACCCTCGCTTATGACCGCGGCTGGATGGGTCCGAACCGGCCCGACGAGGCCGGCATGGATCTTCTGACCGTCCGGGTTACCGAGGGCCTGGCCTCCTCGCAACCTTCGCTGCCGGGCAGGCTCCGGCCCATCCGCGACCTCGGCCAGCCGGCCGTCACCCGGCGCTTCGTATTCACCGAAACGATGTCGATGAGCGCTGGGGGCATGGAAATGGGCTTCCTGATTAACGGCGCCGCCTTCGACATGAACCGTGTCGACGTCGCCTCGAAGGCCGGGCAGGTCGAGCTCTGGGAGATCGCCAACCAGGCCGACATGGACCATCCCTTCCACCTGCATGGCACCCAATTTCAGATCGTCGAGCGGGAAAGCGAGGGCAGGGTGACCAAGCCCGCCTTTCGGGCGCTCAAGGATACGGTCAATGTCCGACGCGGCGAGACGGTGCGCATCCTGCTGCGCCAGGACCTGCCCGGCCCGCGCATGTATCACTGCCACATCCTCGAACATGAGGATCTCGGCATGATGGGGCTGGTGAATGTCGAGGCGTGATCGACGCATGGCGGGAAAACGCGCTGACTTTGTGGAAGGGGCGCAGATCGCCTTCCCCACGAAGCTGGGGAAGGTGGGCCGACGAAGTCGGGTCGGATGGGGTGTGGTCCGATGGGCTCGACCTCAAAGGATGGGACTCAGGACTTCTTAATCATAGCCTTATCCTGGGAGTATTTAGCCTGCCGGGCCACACCCCATCCGTCATTGCTTCGCAATGCCACCTTCCCCAGCTTCGTGGGGAAGGCTTTGGCGTAACGCCTCGTCTCTTTTAAGTGCTCTCCCTATGATGGCGAGAAGCGCGCCACCAGCTGATGCCGCTCGCCCGGATAGGTGAAGCGCACGGCCGTCACCATCGGCTCACCCCGCCAGGTCTGGCGTTCCACCACCAGGCAGGCGGCGCCGGCGTCGAGGGCCAGCAATGAGGCCGCCTCCCCGCGGGCGCCCACCGCCTTGATGTGATGTTCGGCCACCGTCCAGGGCACATGGCTGAGCAGCCAGACACCCGGTGGCTCGGCAGCGAAATTGGCCCGCTCGGCCTGCGGCACCGCCTCCAGATTGATCAGGCGCTCCTCAAGGCAGAAGGGCGCATCGCCGGCGAAATGCCTGCTTGTCAGCGACAGGAAGGACGTATCGGCATCGAGATTGAGGTGCAGGATTTCGGCCGGCTTCGCCTTGCGGCGGCGCCGTGCGAGGAGCTCATAGCGATAAGGCAGGCCGAGCGCCTCTACCTCCGCCTCGATGCCGTGGATGGCGAGCACCGCCGCCTCGCTGCGCGGCTGCACCACGAAGCTGCCGGCCTTGCGGCGTCGTTCGATCAGGCCGGCGGCGGCAAGCTGGGTCAGCACCTTGTTCACCGTCATGCGCGAGCAGCCATAGATCTCGGTCAGCTCGGTCTCGAAGGGAATGCGATGGCCGGGAGGCCACTCGCCGGAGACGATGCGGTTTTCGAGCTCGCCCAGAATGCGCTGATGCAAGGTCTGGGGCCTTGCCTGTCCGCCCTCGTCTTGCGCCACGCTCATGGTGTAGCCTCCTAGAGCAAAGCGCGTTTAGGCGTAAACGCTTCTTCGCTCTAACTCTCAAATTCGACGCGTCTTTGCGATTCTTGCCGATCCCGTCAACTCGCAAAACGCTTTAGCTAGGTGTTAAACTCCCATCTTCGGGCTTGCGCGTCAACAAATATGTCTATACATGATCTCCCAACTTCATCAGGGCGGAGAGGACGATGTCGGAAGGCAGCGAAGGGCTTCATCTGTGGCGCAATGCGCGCCTTGCCACCCTGGCCGAGGGCTCGCCCGGCCTCGGCATCGTCGAGAAGGGCGCGATCGCGGCCCGCGATGGCCGCATCCTCTTCGCCGGCCCCGAAGGCGAGCTCCCCGCCGAGATCAGCAAGGCCGAATCCACCGATTGCGAGGGCCGCTGGATCACACCCGGCCTGATCGACTGCCACACCCATCTCGTCTTCGGCGGCGACCGCGCCCGCGAATTCGAGCTTCGTCTCGAGGGCGCCAGCTACGAGGAGATCGCGCGGGCGGGCGGCGGCATCGTATCCACCGTCAGCGCCACGCGCGCCGCCAGCGAGGATGAACTGGTCGCCAGCGCCCTGCCCCGCCTCGATCGCATGATCGGCGAAGGCGTTACCACGGTCGAGGTCAAGTCGGGCTACGGCCTGGATACGAAGACCGAATGCGCCATGCTGCGCGCGGCCCGCAGGCTCGGCGAAAAGCGCAGGGTCGGCGTCAGCACGACTTTCCTCGGCGCCCACGCCCTGCCGGTCGAAGCCGCGGGTGACAAGGACGCCTATATCGATCTCGTCTGCCGGGAGATGCTGCCCGCCGTGATGGCCGAGAAGCTCGCGGATGCAGTCGACGGTTTTTGCGAGGGCATCGCCTTCTCTCCCGACCAGATCCGGCGCGTCTTCGAAGTGGCCAGGCAGGCGGGCCTGCCCGTGAAGCTGCATGCCGACCAGCTCTCCAACCTGCACGGCGCCAGGCTTGCCGCCGAATATGGTGCGCTCTCGGTCGACCATCTCGAATATACCGATGAGGACGGCGTCGCCGCCATGAGCGCCGCCGGCACCGTGGCCGTGATCCTGCCGGGCGCCTATTACTTCATCCGCGAGACCAAGCAGCCCCCGGTATCGGCTTTCCGCGCCCACAAGGTGCCGATGGCGATCGCCACCGACTGCAATCCGGGCTCCTCGCCGCTGACCTCGCCCCTCCTCACCATGAACATGGCGGCGACGCTCTTCCGCATGACTGTGGACGAATGCATTGCCGGCTTCACCCGCAACGCCGCCAAGGCGCTCGGCAAGCTCGGCGAGATCGGCACGCTCGAGGCCGGCAAGTCCTGCGATCTCGCCATCTGGGACATCGAGCGCCCGGCCGAGCTCGTCTACCGCCTCGGTTTCAACCCCCTGCATCAACGTATCTGGAGAGGCCAGTAATGAACCCCGTTTTGCTGCGTCCGGGCGAGGTTTCGCTTGCGACCTGGCGCGCCATCTATCAGGGCGCGCCCGTCACTCTGGACGAGGGCTGCCGCCCGCAGGTCGAGGCGAGCGCTCAGGCAGTTGCCGCCATCATCGCCAAGGGCGAGCCAGTCTATGGCATCAACACCGGCTTCGGCAAGCTTGCGAGCGTGCGCATCGAGAATACGGACCTCACCATCCTCCAGCGCAATATCGTGCTCTCGCATGCCGCCGGCGTCGGCGAGCCTTTGCCCGCGGATGTCGTACGCCTGATCGTGGCGCTGAAGCTCGGCAGCCTCACCCAAGGCGCTTCCGGTGTGCAGTGGTCGACCGTCGAGGCCCTGCGGGACTGCCTCGCAAGGGATCTGGTGCCGGTCATTCCCGGCCAGGGTTCGGTCGGCGCCTCGGGCGATCTCGCGCCCTTGTCCCATATGACGGCGGCGCTGATGGGCGTCGGCGAATTCTTTGTCGCCGGCAAGCGCATCCCCGCCGCCGAAGCGCTCGCTCAGGCCGGCCTGCAGCCGCTGGTGCTCGGCCCGAAGGAAGGTCTCGCGCTTCTCAACGGCACGCAGGTCTCGACCGGCCTTGCCCTCGCCGGCCTGTTTCTGGCCGAGCGCATCTTTCAGGGCGCACTCGTCACGGGCGCGCTCTCCACGGACGCCGCCAGGGGCTCGGACGGCCCCTTCGACCGCCGCATCCATGCCGTGCGCGGCCATCGCGGCCAAGCAGAGGTCGCCGACACGCTGCGCGAGCTGATGGCCGGCAGCGCCATCCGCGCCTCGCATCTCGTCGGCGACGAGCGCGTGCAGGACCCCTATTGCCTGCGCTGCCAACCCCAGGTAATGGGCGCCTGCCTTACCCTGCTGCGCCAGGCGGCCGACACGCTGGCGATCGAGGCCAACGGCGTCACCGACAATCCGCTCGTCTTCACCGACACGGGCGAGGTGATCTCCGGTGGCAATTTCCACGCCGAGCCGGTGGCCTTCGCCGCCGACATGATCGCCATGGCGCTGTGCGAGATCGGCTCGATCAGCGAGAGGCGCATCGCCATGCTGGTCGATCCCGCTCTGTCGGGCATGCCGGCCTTCCTGACGCCGAAGCCCGGCCTCAACTCCGGCTTCATGATCCCTCAGGTCACAGCCGCCGCCCTCGTCTCCGAGAACAAGCAGCGCGCCTTTCCTGCCAGCGTCGATTCGATCCCGACCTCGGCCAACCAGGAAGACCACGTCTCCATGGCCGCACATGGCGCCCGCCGCCTCCTGGACATGAGCCGCAACACGGCCAATGTCATCGGCATAGAATATCTCGCCGCCGCCCAGGGATGCGACTTCCATCAACCGCTCGCCTCCAGCGACGCGCTGGAGCGCGTGCGCGCCACACTGCGCGCCAAGGTGCCGCATCTGACTGATGACCGGCACTTTGCGCCCGATATCGAGGCAGCCACCGCCCTGATCTGGAGTGGCGCCGCCCAGGCTGCCGCCGGCGCGGCGATGCTGGCCCATGTGGTGGAGGATGCGGCATGAGCAAGCCTGACTGGCTCGAGATCCGGCAGGGCCAGGCCCCGTTGATCGTCAGCATCCCGCATACGGGCACCGAGATCCCGGCCGAAATCGAAGCGAAGCTCGTCTCGCCCTGGCTCGCGCGCAAGGACACCGACTGGCGGATCGAGACGCTCTACGATTTCGCCGCCGAACTCGACGCCACCATCGTGCGCACGGCGATCTCGCGCACGGTCATCGACGTCAACCGCGATCCTTCCGGCGTCTCGCTCTATCCCGGCCAGGCGACGACCGAGCTTTGCCCCAGCACCAGCTTCGATGGCGAGCCGCTCTACAAGGATGGCTATGCGCCGGGCAGCGACGAGATCGCGCAGCGGCGTGCCACCTGGTTCGATCCCTACCATCTGGCTCTCGCCGATGAGGTCGCGCGGCTGAAGGGCCGTCATCCTACCATTGCCGTCTATGACTGCCACTCGATCCGCTCGGTCATCCCGCGCCTTTTCGAAGGCACACTGCCGCAATTCAACATCGGCACAAACAGCGGCAAGAGCTGCCATCCGGCGCTGGCAGGCACCATCGAGGCGCTATGCACTGCCAGCGGCCGGGACACGGTGATGAACGGGCGCTTCAAGGGCGGCTACATCACCCGCAGCCTGGGACAGCCGGACGAGGGCGTGCATGCCGTGCAGATGGAACTCGCCTGCCGCAGCTATATCGACGAGCCGCTGGGTGAGGTCTCGGAAGCCAACTGGCCCGTGCCCTTCGATGCCGCCTATGCCAGGCCAATCCGCGAGACACTCGGCAGCATCCTGAACGCGTGTCTCATTTTCGCGAGGGCAACGCGATAGTCGGGTGTGCCGACCTGCAGGTCGGCACTCTAGTCTTCGAGCGTCGCGGTTCTATGCCGACCTGGAGGTCGGCACACCATTTCGGAGCCCTCCATGAAGCTCATCCGCTTCGCCGACCTCACGCCCAAGCCCTGGAAGAATGGCGGCGGCACCACCACCGAGATCGCCGTATCGCCCGAGGGCGCCGGCTTCGACGATTTCGACTGGCGCCTCTCCGTGGCTGACGTCGCCAGTGACGGCCCGTTCTCGCTCTTCCCGGATATCGACCGCACGCTGACGCTGATCGAGGGCAAGGGCCTTGTCATGGCGATTGACGGGCGCGAGCCAACGACACTCACCCCTGTCTCCGGGCCGCTCTCCTTTCCCGGCGATGTCCCCGTGACCGCGACGCTGATCGATGGCCCCATCCGCGACTTCAATGTGATGACGCGCCGTACGCGGTTCAGCCACGAGGTGACGAAGCACGATCTTAAAGCGGGAACCGTCGAGGCAAAGGACGGCCCCCTCGCCGTTCTGCTGTCGCTCAGCAGCGGAACGCTCCATATCGATGGCGCCGAGATGGATCTGGCCCTCGGCGACGTCGTCTTCATCGATAAGGCCGTCACTCTGGCCGGGACGCATAAGATATTGATCGCCCGGCTGAGCCGTATACCCTGATCGAGCATGATCGCCGCCTCAGCCGGGCGGCGGGTGACGAGCCTGTCCGGTGCGTTGAATGACCCTGCCCAGTCCCGATCCGCGGTTTCCGCGAGAAGCCCATACGTCCCGGCCCGCCGAGGTCGACCGGCTGATCGATTATCTGCTGCTCAAGGGCCGGCTGGATGTCGAAAGCCCGACGTCCCTGTACCGCCGCCTGCAGGAGGCACTGCGCAGCGCCATCCACGAGGGCGTCGTGTCGGCCGGGGCCATGATCCCAGGCGAGCGGGAGCTGGCCCAGAGGCTGAATCTCTCGCGCGTGACCGTGCGCAACGCGCTGAAGGGTCTGGTCGACGAGCGGCTGATGATCCAGCGCCACGGCGCGCGCACCAGCGTGGCCGAGCGCCTGGAAAAGCCGATCTCGATCTTCACCAGCTTCTCCGAGGACATGGCAGCGCGCGGGCGCAAGCCGGGTGCGAAATGGCTTCTCGCCGAGACCGGCGACGCCGATGCCATCGAGGCGGCGGCGCTCGACCTTCCCACCGGCACCGCGGTCTGCCGCCTGCACCGGCTGCGCACGGCCGACGATGTCCCGATGGCCATCGAATATACGATCATCCCCACCGAATTCCTGCCCAGCACCGACGTCGTCGGCAATTCGCTCTACGAGGCGCTGCGCGAAAGAGGCTGCATGCCGACACGGGCTCTGCAGCGGCTGCGCTCCGACATCGCCTCGCCAGAGGAAGCCGCGCTGCTGCAGGTCGCCCCGGGGGCAGCGATCCTGGAGATGGAACGGCGCTGCAGCCTCGACAATGGCCGGGTGGTCGAGTTTACCTGCAGCCGCTACCGGGGCGATGCCTATCAATTCATGATCGAACTGGTCCGGCCCTCTTCTTGAAGAGCGTGACCGAAATATCGTCTGGACCGCGACTTTTTGTTATTGCCGGGCTTGTTCCGGCAATCTACGGACGCAGACGCTGACAGAGGCGGCGACTGGATGCCCGGGACAAGCCCGGGCATGACAAGATCTGTGCCCTATTCGGCCTCTCGCGATGTTTGAGTCAGGCCCGAGAAAAGTGGTATTAAACTGGTTGCATCGGTGTTCCCATCATGGCAGGCTTGGCCTGTCGATATGCGGGAGACTGGCGTGGCCTCAGCGGTTGAAAGAACCCTTGGCGGGCTGATCGTCTCCTGCCAGCCGGTGGTGGGTGGTCCCATGGATCGCCTCGACATGATCATCGGCTTTGCCCTGGCGGCGGAAGCCGGGGGCGCAGCGGGGCTGCGGATCGAAGGTGTCGCCAATGTGCGCGGCGTGCGCGCGGTGACGAAGCTGCCTATCATCGGCATCGTGAAGCGGGTCGAGCCGGGCACGCCCGTGATCATCACCTCACGGCTGGAAGATGTACTGGCGCTGGCCGATGCCGGAGCCGACATCATCGCCTTCGACGCCACCGACAGGCCCCGTCCCGTCCCCGTGGCGGACCTCGCCACGGCCGTACGTCGGGTCGGCGGGCACTCGATGGCCGACTGCGCCGGGCTAGCCGATGCGCAGGCCGCCGCCGCTCTCGGCGTCGACGTGATCGGCACCACCCTCTCCGGCTATACCGGCGGCCCCGTCCCTGCGGGGCCCGATCTCGATTTCGTTCGCCACAGCGCGAAACTCGGACGGCCTGTCTTTGCGGAAGGCCGTTATTACACTGTCGAGGATGTCAGGGCGGCCCGCCTCGCGGGTGCCGATGCCGTTGTCGTGGGCTCGGCGATCACGCGCCCCGAACATATCACGAGCTGGTTTGCCGAGGCGGTCCGTTTGCCCGCCTCCGCCGATCCCCTGCAAGGTTAAGGGAACAGCCATGCCCGACTTGCCCGTCCTCGCAATCGATATCGGCGGAACGAAGACCCTGGTCGCCTTGGTCGAGGGTGCAAAAGTGCTGGGACGGCGGCGTATCGAGACCAACAGGGAGTCCGGTGCCGAAGCCTGGCTCGATGCCCTCGCCGGCGTTGCGGCCGAATGGGAGGGCCGCTTCACCCTGGCTGGCGCCGCTGTCACGGGCCGGATCACGGAGGGACGTTGGTCGGCGATCAATCCGGCCATCCTGCCGGTTCCCGACCGCTTCCCGCTGGTCGAAGCCTTGCAGGAGCGCCTTGCCGTGCCCGTCATTGCGACCAACGACGCACAGGCGGCGGCCTGGGGAGAGTACCGCTTCGGCGCGGGACAAGGCCTCGATCTCGTCTTCATGACCGTTTCCACGGGTCTCGGCGGTGGCCTCGTCCTTGGCGGGCGCCTCCTCACCGGACGCAGCGGATTGGCCGGCCATATCGGCCAGATCCTCGCCGATCCATGCGAGGGCGGCCGGCGGCTGGAGGATCTCGCCTCCGGCTCGGCCCTCGCCCGGATCGGCGATCCCAGGAACCTCATCGCAGCGGCCGCGCGCGGCGATGCCGGTGCCGAGGAACGGATTCAGGCCGTCGCGGTGCCGCTCCTGCGCGCCATGCGCTCACTGCAATTGCTGCTCGATCCCGACTATTTCGTGGTCGGCGGCGGCCTCGGCCTCGCAGAAGGCTTCATCGCGCGCCTCCACAGGCTCGCCCGTGACATCGAACCCGACTATCGCCCCAACATCCGTGCCGCTGCGCTCGGCGCCGAAGCGGGGCTGATCGGCATCGCCGATCTCGCAAGAACCCAAAGAACAAGCGCAACAGAGGTGGATCGATGAACAGACTCAAGGCTGCATTCGCCGGCGCCGCGGCGCTTCTCGCTCTGGGAACCACACAGGCCCTTTCCGAGGTCACCGTGCTCGGCTGGCCCGGCGGACCGGAGGAAACTGCCCTGCGCGCCGTCACCAAGATCTATAATGATCAGGCCGGCATCAAGGACGACGACAAGGTCAAGCTGATCTTCTTCAACCGTGAGGGTTTCTGGGACAAGCTGCAGGCGGATCTCGCCGCCGGCTCGAGCGAGTTCGACCTCAATCTCGTCGCCACCTATTCGCTGGGCAAGTATGCCCCCTTCCTGGAGCCGATCGACCTGCCGGCTGATGCCGGCAAGACCTTTGGCGACAAGGTGCTCAAGACCATGCAGTATGACGGCAAGCAATATGGCGTGCCGACCGACCTCTCGCTGCATTTCATGTATGTCCGCAAGGACCTGATGGCCAAGCTTCTCAGCGACGACGACTGGAAGAAGACCTATGGCGAGATCTCCCAGAAATTTCTTGGGAAGGCGATGCAGCCGGTCGCCGACGACGACTGGACCTGGGACGACTATGCCGCCACCGCCCTGTTCTTCACCAAGAGCATCAACAAGGAGAGCCCCACGCGCTACGGCACCGTGCTGCAGATGAAGAACCTGCTCTTCAACATGATGGTGTTCGGCAGCGTGGCCCATTCCTATGGCGCGGACTGGGAAGATTCTTCCGGCAAGATCACCGTGGATTCGCCCGCCTACCGCACCAGCCTCGAACTCTACAAGAAGCTCTACGACGCCGGCGCCACGCCCAAGGATTCGCTCACCTACGAGTTCGCCGAGGCCAATGCCGCCTTCGGCTCCGGCCAGGCGGCCACCATGCTGCAATGGAATGCCGCCGCCGCCGATCTCGACAATCCTGACAAGACACCCGCGGTGGCCGGCAAGTTCGACACGATCGCGCCGCCCAAGGGGCCGCAGGGCCGCACCACCCACATCCACGGCCTCGGTTTCGGCCTCAACAAGACTTCGACCCACAAGGATGGCGCCATCAAATTCCTGACCTGGCTCGCCAGCGCCGACGCCATAAAGGCCTACGCCGATGCTGGCGGCTCGCCCGCCATCGACAAGAGCCTGACGGCGCAACTGCCCAAGCGCCCCGATCTCGTGAAGCTCGGCGACTTTGCCGGCCAATACGGCTTCGTGATGACGGGCGGCACCTCGGCCAATGCCCTGCAGGTCTATGAGGCGCAGGCCAAGTTCTTCACGGGCTATTGGGCCGGCACCACCGACCTCGACTCCGCCCTGAAGGACACGACGGCGAAGATGCAGGAGTTGCTGAAGTAGGCCGGCGATCCTACCGCGCAAATGCCGCGGCTTGTCTTCTTTGGGGGCCATGCCAGCCCCTGACGGGCCGCCTCAAAACTCCAGCCTAACCCTTGGAAGCAACGTTTGTCATGCCCGGGCTTCGTCCCGGGCATCCAAGTTCAGCCTTCGGGAGATTGGCGCCATTCTGGATCGCCGGGACAAGCCCGGCGATGACGAAAGCCGCACTTCCTGGACTTTTTGACCAAGCTTCAACGACACCGGACCAGCCCACATGGCCCTAGGCCGCACCAGCACGCCCTATCTCCTGATCACGCCGATGACGGCGTTCCTTGTGCTGCTGGTGGGCATCCCGCTCGTCATAGACCTCGTCTATTCGGTCTCGCATGTCACCTTTGAAAACCTGCGCGCGCCGACGCTGCAAGGCCTCGGCAATTTCCTCACCGTGCTCCGGGACGATTCCTTCTGGCGCGCTCTCGGCTTCTCGCTGAAATTCGCCGTCTTCGCTTCGCTCGCCCAGATCCTGCTCGGCCTGTTCCTCGCGATCTTCCTGGCGCCGCTGCTGGCCAAGCGACCCTGGCTGATGGCGCTTCTTATGCTGCCCATGATGCTGGCACCGGCTCTGGTCGGCCTGATGTACCGGCTGGTGCTGCAGGAATTCATTGGCGTTCTGCCTTATTATTTCGAGCTCTTCACCGGCGACAGCCCCGCCTTCCTCGACCCCGATCACGCCTTCATCACCCTGGTGACCATCGAAGTCCTGCAATGGACGCCCTTCGCCCTTCTGATCCTCTACTCGGCCTATCAGGCCGTCCCGCTCGACATCCGCGAGGCGGCGGCGATCGACGGCGCAGGCCCTTTGAGGCGGCTCCAGCAGATCGACTTGCCCTTCATGGCGCCGACCATCGCCATCACCTTCTTCTTCCGCTTCATCGACAGCTTTCGCGTCTTCGACAACATCTATGTGCTGACCGGCAGCGGCTCGGGCGGCAGCACCACCACGATCAGCATCTACATCTACGAGGCCTTCTTCCGCGGCAACAATATCGGCGTGGCCGTCGCCGCCTCGCTTCTCCTGCTGCTGATTTCCTTCCTCGTCCTTATAGCTTTGCTCAAGCTGGCGGAGCGGCGGGCATGAAGGTCATCCTCGCGGCCCTGCGCTGGGCGGTGTTTGTCATCGCCGCCTTCGCCCTCAATTTCCCGCTGATATCGACGCTGATCACCTCGTTCAAGAGCGATAGCGAGATCGCCGAGAACCCCTCGCTGATCATCGAAGCGCCCACCCTGGAGAATTTCCGAAAGGTCTTCGTCATCGCCGACCGCTTCGACATCACGCATTACCTGATCAACAGCGTGATCGCGGCAACGCTCGGCTCGGTGCTTGCCATCGCTCTCGCCTTCCCGGCAGCCTATGCCATCATCCGTTTCGGCGTCGGCCGGCGCTGGTTGCTGCCCGCCGTCACCAATCTGCGCGCCATTCCCCTGATCATCTTCGCGATCCCGATCTACCTGATCTACCAGCGCCTCTCCCTGCTCGACACCCGCTTCGGGCTGTCGCTGATCCTGTGCCTGGTCAACCTGCCGCTGGTGCTGGTGCTGCTTGCCAATGCCGTGCGCGACCTGCCCCTGGAGATCGAGGAAGCGGCACGTGTCGACGGCGCTGGGACGATTCCGTTGCTGCGCCACATCGTGCTGCCGCTTTCGACGCCGGTGATCGCCTCCTCGCTCATTCTCGCCTTCATCTATTCCTGGAACGAGTTCCTGTTCGGCCTGATGCTGACGACGCAGAGCGCGGTGCCGATCACCGTCGGCGCTTCTTTCTTCTTCGCGGCAAGCGGCGGGGGCGTGCAATGGGGCACGGCGGCAGCCGTGATGATCTTGAGCATCCTGCCGCCGCTGCTGCTCAGCCTGTTCGCCTATCGCTATATCGGCCGCTCGCTCACGGCCGGCGCCGTTAAGGGATGAACTGTTTGATCCGCGACAGCAGCGGATCAGAATCCTGCTTCCACCGTGACCTTTGAACCATCGCCGAAACGCGAGAAGCGGAATGGCGCGGGGTCGACGACGGGGGTATCGCCCGCCACCAGATCCGCCATCAGCCGGCCGGCGCCCGGGCCAAGGCCGAAGCCATGGCCGGAAAAGCCGGTGGCGATGAAGAAACCCGGCAGCGCCGCGACATCGGAGATCACAGGAACCGCATCCGGCGTCACGTCGATGAGCCCGCCCCAGCGCTGCGCCTCCACCACGCCGGCAAAGGCGGGATGGGCCTTGCGCAGATTGGCCACCGCCTGATCGAGCAGGCGGTTGTCGGGTACCGGATCGAGCACGCGGATCTGCTCGAAAGGCGTTGCCTCGTCCGCCTTCCAGCGGCGCTTCCAGCGCATCTCGGTGAGGAACTGCTGACCGAGATGCAGACGGATGCTTTTCCACTCCTTGCGCAGTGCTGGCAGGAAGGCCCCGAACAGGCGAAAACTGTCCGGCGTGATCTCGGCCGTCGAGAGGCCACCATGGGCCACTGTATAGCCGCCATCGGCGCGCTTGCGGAAGGCGAAGTCGGAGCCCGCAGCCGAGCTCTCCGGGCCGCCCTCCAGCGGCTTCGTGCGCAGCACCGAGCCGAGCACCTTGAGCTGGGGCAGGTTGAAGCCAAGATTGCCCGCGAAGAGCCGCGACCATGAACCGCCGGCCAACACCACGGTGTCGCAGGCAATCGGCCCCTTCTCGGTGACCACCGCGCTCACCTTGCCGCCCGCGGTCTCCACCGAGCGCACGGCGCACTCCGTCATCACGGTCCCGCCAAGCGACTGCAGCGTGCGAGCGATGGCAGGCGCCGCGACAGCCGGCTCGGCCCGCGCATCGCTCCTGGTGTAGAGCGCCCCGGCAACCTTGCGCGCGAGGCCCGGCAGCACGTCCTGCACCTCCTTGGCGGTGATGAGGCGCGAGCCGATCTGGTGCTGCCGGGCGTGATCGAGCCAGGGCTCGTAGGCCTGCATCTCAGCCTCGGTCTCGCACAGATAGAGGATGCCGCATTTGCGAAAGCCGAGGTCTTGCCCCGCCACCTGGTCGAGGCCGCTCCAGATACGCAGGCTCTCCTGGATCAGCGGGATCTCGCGGCTGTCGCGGCCCATGGCGCGGCACCAGCCCCAATTGCGGCTGGATTGCTCGCCGCCGATGCGGCCCTTCTCGCACAGCACGACCGAATGCCCCTTGCGCAGGAGCGCCAGCGCCGTGCTGACGCCGACGATGCCGCCCCCGATGACGACGACATCGGCACGGGGAGGCAGGGATGAAGATGAAGAAACGGGATCGACGGGGGGAGACATGCGACTCGCAACCAGAAAGACAGACCGCGGCACTATAGAACGCAGTCCCGCAACGGCAATGACGGCTCTCTCCGGGTGCACGGGCATCCTGCCCGTGCACCCGGAGCACACAACCAAATTTCAAAGACCTCTATCATCCGGCGGCCACTCCCCTTATGCTCAATGGCCCTGAAGCAGCCCGACATTCGTCGCGGGCTTGCGACCCCTGCAAGGCACCTTGTTCCTCGACATCGCCATCATCGTCCTCCTGACGCTCCTCAACGGCGTCCTCGCCATGTCGGAACTCGCCATCGTCTCCTCCCGCCCGGCCAGGCTTCGCATCATGGCGGACCGCGGCAGGAGCGGCGCGGCAATCGCCCTTGAATTGCTTGAGAATTCCGGCCGCTTCCTCTCCACGGTGCAGATTGGCATCACGCTGGTGGGCGTGCTCTCGGGCGCATTCTCCGGCGCCACCATGGGCACGCGCCTGGCCGACTGGCTGCGTGAACAGGGTGTTGCGACCAACATCGCCGACACGCTCGGCGTCGGCATCGTGGTGGTGCTGATCACTTATCTGTCGCTGATCATCGGCGAATTGGTGCCCAAGCAGATCGCGTTGCGCGACTCCGAGGCCATGGCCGCACGGGTCGCCCCCTCGATGAAGCTCCTCTCTAAATGCTCGGCCCCGCTGGTCTGGCTGCTCGATGCCTCCGGCCGTCTCGTCCTCACTTTGCTGGGCCAGCGCGGCAAGACCGACGAGACGGTGACGGAAGAGGAAGTACGCACCATTCTGGCCGAGGCCGAGAGCGCAGGCGTGCTCGAGCGAGCCGAGAAGGACATGATCTCCGGCGTGATGCGCCTCGGTGACCGCAGTGCCCGCTCCTTGATGACGCCACGGCGCGAGGTCGAGGTGATCGACCTTGCTGATTCCTCAAAGGCAATCATGGCGCGGCTGCGCGCCACCAGGAACACTCGCCTTCCCGTGCAGGACGGCGAGGACGACAACATCATTGGCGTCGTCACCGTAAAGGAACTGTTCCAGACCCAGCTCGAGGGCCGGGCACTGAACGTGCGCGAGCATGTCCAGGCCGCGCCCATCGTGATGGACACCACCGAGGCGCTCAGCGTGCTGCAAGCGCTGCGTTCCTCGAAAGCCCATATGTCGCTGGTTTTCGACGAATACGGCCATTTCGAAGGCATCATCACCGCCAATGACGTGCTGGAAGCCATCACCGGCGCCTTTCAGGACGATGAGGGTGACGAGCCGGCCATCACCATGCGTTCGGACGGCTCCTATCTGGTGGCTGGCTGGATGCAGGCCGATGAGCTCTCCGAGGCTTTGGCGATGCCGATCGAGCGCGGCAACTACGAGACGGCTGCCGGCTTCATCCTGGCGGAACTCAACCATCTGCCGCAGACCGGCGAAAGCTTCGTGCGCGACGGCTGGAAATTCGAGGTGGTAGATCTCGACGGCAGGCGCATCGACAAGATCCTGGTTTCGAAGGCAGCTTGATCGAGGAGTGGCGGTCTGCGACCGCCATCTTTCTTGCCGGCAAATGCGGTGGTTCATGAATGGCGGTCAGAGACCGCCACTCCAAGTACGGCACGCTCCGCGCTGTTGACGACTCTCGCCTTGCCGGACGATCTTCGGACGACAATAGGTTGGGTAGCTTCCGTTCCCCCATCCGGCCAGGACGACCATGCGACGCAAATCCAACCGACGGCAGGCACTTTCGACCCGCGCCATTCACCTCGGCGATGATCCTGCCAGCGCGAACGGTGCTTTGACACGTCCCGTCTACGTGCACCCCACTTACGCCTTTGAAAGCCTGGAACAGGGCACCGGCGCCGTCCGCAGCGAGGTGGCATGATGTCGACCTTGCCTATCGTCCAGATCGGCGATCCCGTTCTGCGTCAGCGTGCGTCGGAGGTGCCGCCGGAGACGATCGCCTCGCCTGAAATCCAGACGCTGATCGACCAGATGATCGAGACGATGCGGGCAGCCCCGGGTGTCGGTCTCGCAGCGCCGCAGGTCGGCGAACCCAAGCGCATCATCATCGTCGAGGATCCACCGCTGGCGATTGAACGGCTCAACGACACACAGCGCGACGAACGCCAGCGCACCAGCGCCTTTCCGCTGCAGGTGTTCGTCAACCCGCGCATCCGGCCGGCCGAGGGAAGCGCGAAGACGATCTTTCCCGAAGGCTGCCTCAGCATTCCCGGTTATGCCGGGTTGGTGGAACGCGCCCTCGACATCGAGATCGCATGGCTCGACCGGCACGGCGTCTTCAATGACTGGACGCTCGTGCATGGCTGGCCCGCCCGCATCATCCAGCACGAAATGGACCACCTTGACGGCATCCTTTATACTGACAAGCTGCTGCCCCGCTCGCTCATGACGGATGACAACATGAAACGGCGGACGGAAGGCAGGTCGGTCTCTTCCTTGATCGCTGAGTTGGCCAGGGAGGCTTGAGAATCTCCAACGCAGCGGGACATGCCGTGCCAAAACCTTGATTTCCAAAAGCTTTCTATTTGGGCGCGAACTGTCTCAAGAGCATAAATAAGCCGGCTTATTAGGGAGACAACGATATCACGACAGATTCACGCCATCCATGAAAGCTTTGTGTAAAGCTGTGGAGCGCCCGACCAGACAAAGAACAAGAGGCGTTTTCCCTCTCCAACCTTTTTCTTCTTCCTCGATCAGTCGTCGATCCGCCGTTTAGTCAGCATTGCCACGCGGATGCTCGCCGACATCTATGGTCTATCGTCGAAACGTGCTTTCGAAACAGGCGGGGGGACATGTCGGTGAACGATGGAACGCAACGTTTCCTGGTCAAGATCCGCGGTGCTGCCGCGCCGGGCACCTTGACGATCACGGGTAGCGGCCCCGGCTTTGCTGCCGAGAATGTTACTCTTGCCTCCGAGCCGCTGTTCAAGAGCATCGAGCCCGGCACCAGTCCGGCCGGCTCGGGGCTCGCTCCTGCGGCGACGGACGGTGTCTGGCATCTCGTTACGGCGACCGGCGGGCTTGATACCGCCAATCCCTGGGAAGCCTGCCATGCCCTCGTGGCCCAGAATCCCGAGGTGACTTTCGCCGAGCCCGACCTCGAGCAGCAATGGCAAACCGGTGACACCCGTCAAGCGAGCGGAGCCATGGCGCTGCGCACGGGCGCGCCGGAGCCCCAGGATATCGGCAACGGCTATGCCGGCGACCCCAACGACAATTTCTGGTTCCGCAAGACTGCCCACGGCCAGTTCGACGATGCGCTCAATAAAGCCGCCGATCCCGGGGAGGGCAAGCGCGTGCGGGTCGCCCATCTCGACACCGGCTTCGATCCCAATCACCTCAGCGTGCCGCGGTTCCTCCGCGCCGACCTTCAGCGCAATTTCGTCGACGCCGCCAAGCCCAACGATGCCACCGACACTTCTAGCGGCCTGTTCAACAATTTCAGCCATGGCTGCGGCACGCTGAGCATCCTGGCCGGCAAGACGACATCGGGCTTCCAAGGCTTTGGCTGCGCACCGGATGCTGAGATCGTGCCTGTCCGCGTCGCCAACCGGGTGGTGCTGTTCTCCAACAGCTCGATCGCGCGGGGGCTCGACTATGTCCACCAGCTTTGCGTGGAGGGCAAGACGCCTGTTCATGTGCTCAGCATGAGCATGGGCGGCATCCCGTCCCAGGCCTGGGCCGATGCCGTCAACGCGCTCTATGAGATCGGCGTGGTGCTGGTCACGGCCGCCGGCAACAATTTCTTCAATGTCCCGACGCATCTCATTGTCTACCCCGCCCGTTTCAACCGGGTGATCGCCGCCTGCGGCGTGATGGCGAATGGACGCCCCTATGCCAACCTGCCGCTGCGGCGCATGGCCGGCAATTATGGTCCCAGCGACAAGCTGCCCACCTCGATCGCCGGCTATACGCCGAACACACCCTGGGCCCGGTTCGGTGCACCTGCCGTCGCCGATTTCGACAGCAACGGCACCTCAGCGGCGACGCCTCAAGTCGCTGCGGCGGCTACGCTCTGGATCCAGAAACATCGCCAGGCTTACGACGCCTATCCCACGGCCTGGATGCGGGTGGAGGCAGTGCGCAAGGCGTTGTTCGACTCCGCCAAGGCCGGCGCCCCGGGTGATGCGGATGAGCTCGGGCACGGCATGCTGCGCGCCGCCGATGCCCTGGACGAGATGCCGGCCGAGGCAGCGGCCCTGGTCGCTACGCCGCAGGACAATGTCGATCTCGCCCTCCTCAAACTGCTCTTCCCGGGCGTGGGCTTCGCGGCAAGTCCCGAGCAGGGAACCGATGCCATGCTGGCGCTCGAAGCGCTGCAGGTTGCGACCTCGGCCGGGATAGACTTCTCGAGCGATACCGACAGGGAGCATCTGGTCGGCCAGATCCTGGCTCACAAGGAGATCTCGTCTCGCCTGCGCCAGGCGCTTGAGACGAGAGGCAGCGATGGTAACAAGCCGTCCGTCGCTCCGCCGCCCGCCGCTGTCGACGTCGCCGCAGCACAGCCTCCCGGCCCTCCGCCAACGGCTGTTCAGATGGTGAACCGGCTCTTCCTGCAACTCGCGCAGGATCCGCCGACGCCCCCGCCACCCTACCGTCGCCTGCGCATCTACGCCTATGATCCAGGCCAGCAGACGCGGCCCGACATCTTCGACGTGAGCGTGGCCACGGTAGCCGTCCCCTGGGAGAGAGATCTCAAGCCCGGTCCGGTGGGCGAATATCTGGAGGTGGTGGACATCGATCCTGCCTCCAATCTCTGTTACGCGCCTGTCGACCTCAACAACCCCGCCCTGCTGGCGCAGAACGGCCTGGCACCTTCCGAATCCGACCCGCGCTTCCACCAGCAGATGGCCTATGCGGTGGCGATGCGCACCATCGGCTGCTTCGAACGCGCGCTCGGACGACGGGCGCTCTGGGCCAAGCGCCAACCCCGCGACGCACAGGGCGTGGTGCAGCGAAGCGAATACGTACAGCGTCTGCGCATCTATCCGCATGCGCTACGCGAAGCGAATGCCTATTACAATCCCGCCAAAGTCGCGTTGCTCTTCGGCTATTTCCGCGCCAGCGCATCGGATGGCACGGTAACCTCGGGCTCCGGCATCTTCGCCGTGACCTCGCATGACATCATCGCGCATGAGACAACCCATGCGCTCCTCGACGGCATCCATCCGCGCTACTCGGAGGCAACGAATATCGACATGCCGGCCTTCCATGAGGCCTTTGCCGACATCGTCGCGCTGTTCCAGCATTTTTCCATGCCGGAATCGCTGATGCGGCAGATCCGCAAGTCGGCCGGCGACATGGGCGCGGCTGAGAGCCTCGGCGAACTCGCACAGCAATTCGGCGAGGCGACGGGCATGCATGGAGCGCTACGGCGCTATATCGGCGAGATCAAGCCGCTCGACGAGAATATTACCGAACCCCATGCCCGCGGCGCGGTCCTGGTGTCCGCCATCTTCGGCGCCTTCATGACGATCTATCGCGCCAGGTCCGCCGACCTCATTCGCCTCGCCACGGGCGGCTCGGGCATCCTGCCCAAGGGCGACATATCATACGACCTCGCCGGGCGACTGGCGGCCGAGGCCAGCAAGACGGCCGACCAGCTACTCAACGTGTGCATCAGGGCCCTCGATTACTGCCCGCCAGTCAATCTCGACTTTGGCGATTATCTGCGTGCCCTCATCACCGCGGACCGCGATATGGTTGCGGACGATAATCGCGGCTATCGCGTCGCCTTCATCGACGCGTTCCGGGAGCGGGCAATCATCCCCGCCAATGTGCGCCATCTGGCCGAGGACAGCCTGGTCTGGGAGCCGCCGACTCTGACGCCTGGGCAATTGCAGGCATTCCATGACCTCGTGCCGGTATTCGATCTGAGCTGGAATCTCAATTTCGAGCGAAAATCGGCCTTCGATACTTCGGAGGCCAATCGCTACCGCATGCATCAATGGCTGACCGACCCGCGGCGCCAGGAAATCCGCGACATCCTCGGCTTTGTCGAGCCGCAGAAATCCTATTCGATCCAGTTGGAGAATGGCAGCGGCACTGTGCTTCAGGGTGAGATCCGGCCCATCGAGGTCCATTCCGTCCGGCCCTCGCGTCGCAACGCGCCGGATGGGACCAGCAAAGCCATCCTGACCATCGAACTCAGCCAGACCTTCCGCGCCGAACCGAACCAGGAACGCTATCGTGGCGGCTGCAGCCTGGTCTTCGACCTGGCGGACAACACACTCAAATATGTCGTGCGCAAACGGCTGCTGGCCCAAGGATCGATCGGCGCCCAGATGCGGGCGAACTTTACCGCGATCGTTCGTGCCGCGGAGTATGGCCAAGTCTATTACGCACCGTCGGATGCAGCCCGGAGGGCGAATGCCTTCGCCATGATCCATCGCTGCGGCGGAGGACACTGACAATGGCGCGCAAATCTGAGACCACAACCGCTCGGTCGAAAAGGACACCTTCGGCCAAGAGCAAGACCAGCAAGGGCAAGGGCGGCAAGCCCAAGCCGAGCGTTGGTGCCGACGACATCGTACAAACCGTGAAGGTCGCGCCCGCCAAGGCGGCGGCGCCGTCTGCAGGCGTGGCTGCCGCCTTAGGGGGCGCCGCCGCGGCCGTCGGGGCACGCGGTTCCGTGCGTGTCTATCGCCAGGGACTTGGCGATTGCATCCTGTTGCGCCTCAAGCGGGGCAAGGGGCAGAAGGATTTCAAGCTGCTGATCGATTGCGGCGTCGTGCTCGGTACCTCGAACCCGGCCGAGCCGATGACTCGTGTTGTCAACGACATCGTGTCTACGACCGAAAAATTTATCGATGTCCTCGCCATCACGCATGAACATTGGGACCACCTGTCCGGCTTCATCCAGGCCGGCCCCGCGTTCAAGCCGCTGAAGGTGGGAGAGGTCTGGGTCGCCTGGACCGAGGACGACAAGGATCCGCTCGCGCAGGAATTGAAAAGCGAACTTGGCAAGGCCGAGAAAGCGCTGGCCGCCAGCGCGACTGCCCTCCACGGGATAGGCGAGAGCGATACCGCCGCCATGCTGGAGGATCTCGCCGCCACCAGTTTCGGCATGGGCGCGGCTGGGGCGACCAGCACCAGGGCTGCCTTCGACATTGCCAAGAAGATGGCCGATCCGAAGCCGCCGCGCCTATGCCGGCCCACCGATGCACCCATCGAGATCCCAGGCCTCAATGCACGCATCTATGTGCTCGGGCCGCCGCATGACGAAAAGCTGATTCGCAAGATCAATCCTACAGGAAGCGCACCCGAAACCTATGCCCTGGCCTTGGGCGGCGGTGGTGTCATGCCTCTCGGCGTGGCCTCAGCGCTTCGCCTCGATGATGCACCCGACGAGGACGTGCCCTTCCATCAGCGCGTTTCCATCCCCCTGGATCTGGGCAAGGACCACGAATTCCTCCTCGAGCACTATTACAAGGAGGGCGACTGGCGCCGGGTCGATGGTGATTGGTTGGGCCCCGCTGCCGAACTGGCGCTTGCCTTGCAAAGCTATACCAACAACACGAGCCTGGTGCTTGCAGTCGAGCTCGGCGATCCCGGCAAGGGCGATGTCCTGCTCTTCGCGGCCGACGCACAGGTCGGCAACTGGGAGTCCTGGCAAACGCTCAAATGGCCTGGCGCCCATTCCGAGGTTACCGGTCCCGATCTCCTCGGCCGCACGATCTTCTACAAAGTTGGCCATCACGGCAGCCATAACGCCACCATGAAGGAGCATGGGCTCGAGATGATGACCACGCTGCGGGCCGCGGTGATCCCCGTGGATGAGGTCATGGCCATCAAGAAGCGCTGGGGCCACATGCCGCTCGGTGCCATCGTCGACGCGCTCACCAAGAAGGTGCCCGAGGGCTATTTCCTGCGCACCGACCAAACGCCAAACAAGCCCGGTCAGGGCGTGATCGTCAGTCCGGATTATGTCGAGGTGCCGTTCTGAGCGCATCCGGCAGGCACCGCGGAGGGCAAACAGACCTGCTTCGCCGATGATCCAATCTGGATATGCTGGAGCAATCCACGGACCGGCCAGTCTCCGGTCATCCGGCTGTCCAGAATGGCCCGCTGGCCTCGCCACGTCAGGGCCGATTTCTGCGCTCCCCCCTGACGTCTGGCCAACGCTGCGATCGGCTGGTTTCCGCTATTACTCTTTCCGAGTCATCGGCGCCATTGCGTTTTCAAAGCCTATAAGCTTTGTGTGTTTCATTGATTGAAGAGGGTTGGCGCATGACCGCGAAGGCGCAGGCCAGAACGCCGGGCGGCTATCTCGACAGGCAGCGTGCGGCAAGGCTGATGGCTGCACTCGGCGTCGAGGCCATCGTGCTGGTGCAGCCCGAGAGCATCCTCTACGCCACCGGTGCCTTCGCAGGGGTCGCCACGCTCTGGCGCAGAGCGGGCGCCGCGGCCGTGCTGGTGCCGGCGGATCCCGCCTCTCCGCTCGCTGCGACTGTCGGTGATCTCCAGGCGGCTGGGTTCCGCGAGACTTCGGGTATCGAGGATGTACGCAGTCATCCGATCTGGGTGGAGACGACGGCCGCCGATCCGCCCGACGGCTCGCTAGTCGAGGATATCCTGGCATTCGACAAGGCTCGGCAATCCGGCTTCGAGAGGCCGGCCACCTTTGATCCCACCTTGATGCTCTCGTCCCTTCGCGACATCCTCAGCGAGCGCGGCCTCGACACGGCCCGGCTCGGCCTCGAACTCGGCTTTGTCCCGGTGGCCGACATGCAGGCCTTCGAGACGGCCCTGCCCCAAGTGCGCTGGGCCGATGCCTCGCCGCTGGTGGCGCGCCTGCGCATGGTCAAGCAACCGGCGGAGATCGAGGCCCTCCGGATTGCCGCACAGCTCACCACGAGCGGGCTCCGGCATGCGCTTGCCTCGCTCCATGAGGGGATCGACGCTCAGACCATTGGCGCACTCTGGCGCGGCAAGGTGGAGGAAGAGGCAAGGCGTCTCCAACTCGGGCAGTCTTTGTCGAGTTGGGCCTATATCGCCGTCGGCCCCGACGGTTTCGCGCCGGGCGGCCCGGCGCGGCGCGGCGATGTCGTGAAGATCGACGTCGGCGCGGTGGTCGGCGGCTATAGCGCCGATGTCGCCCGCACGGCGGTGATCGGCAGGACCTCGCCCGCCCAGCGTCAGATCCATGACGCCCTGCGCGGCGCTCTCGACGCGGCACTAGTGGCGCTCCGGCCCGGCCGGCCGCTAGGCGAGGCCCACGAGGCCGCGACCAGGGCCATGCATGACGCCGGCTTTGCCAGCTTCAGCCGCGGCCATTTCGGCCACAGCGTCGGTGCCAGCGTGTTCAGCGAGGAATGGCCCTTCATTTCTTCAGGCTGCGACGTGCTGCTCGAGCCGGACATGGTGATCGCGGTCGAGGCGCCCTATTATGTTCGCGGCGTCGGCGGCTTCATCATCGAGGACCAGTTCCTGGTAACGCCGCAGGGCCTCGAACTGATGTCTCCTTTACCGAGAGACCTTCTCGAAATCATGGATTGAGGGCTCCGAACCATGACCATCGGCACCGTCACGCCCCGCAAGACCGGTGCAACCGCAACGCTTGCGCGTCTCGGCCATCCGGTCGTGACCTCCGCCGCTGGCGGCAAGATCACGGTGGTCACCCGGCCGAGCGAGTCGGGCTTCAGCCCGCTGGATCTGATCTACGCCTCGCTTGCCGCCTGCCTGGTGCTGAGCGCCCGTATCGCCGCGAGCGAACAGGGCGTTCTCGGCAGGCTGCGCAATGTCGAAGCGCGCGTGCACGGCAGCAAGGCGGCGGAAGGCGCTTCGCGCGTCGAACGCTTCGATATCGAGATGCTTGTCGACGCTGATCTCGACGAGGCTGCGAAGGATGCGATCGTCGCGGCGGCGGAGAGGATCTGCACCATCAGCAACACGCTGCATGGTGGAGCGTCCGTTGAGATCCATCGCGCGGGCAACTGATCGAATCCGGCATCCTCATGCATCGAGATAAGCCACCTCGGCATGCCCGATGCAAAATTCAATATTCCTCCTATCTTATAGAGAAAGTGAATTTATGCCCCCGGACGTCGTCGAGGACTCCAATGCTGACCAAAAAAGGAAAATACGGCCTCAAGGCCATGGTTCATCTGGCCGGTGCTGAGCCTGGCCGGCCCATGCTCATCAACGAGATCGCCGAGCAGAACGGCATCCCCAAGAAGTTCCTCGACACGATCCTGGGTGAGTTGCGCAATGCCGGGCTGCTGCATTCCAAGAAGGGCAAGGGTGGAGGCTACAGCCTGGGCCGCCCGGCCAGCGAGATCCGCGTGGGCCATATCATCCGGATCCTCGACGGGCCGCTAGCGCCGATTGCCTGTGCCAGCAAGACGGCCTATCAGCGCTGTGACGACTGCACGGACGAGAAGCAATGCTCCGTCCGCATGATGATGCTGGAAGTGCGCCAGGCCATCTCCACCGTCCTTGACAACCGAAGCCTGGCTGAAATGCGCGCTTTGACCGACGCCGACGCCCTCGCCTTCATGTACCAGATCTGAAAAACAAAAAGCCCGGCTCGCGCCGGGCTCATGGGTTGGAACCGATCCAGTCGCCAGGTTCAGAACTTGTAGCTCACGCCAAGCGTAATATTGGTGGAGTCGAAGCGAGTCTTGTGCCGCGTGCCAGCGATGTTGAAGTTGTGGCTGCCGAGATCGACATAGCGGACCTCGCCGCGCACGAGCCAGTTATCATAGATCGCATACTCAAGGCCGGCGCCGGCCGTCCAGCCAACTCTCGTGTCCGAATTGGAGCCACCGCCGAGACCGCTGATCTTTTCATCGCCATAGGCTACGCCACCCGTGATGTAGGGCAGGAACCTGTCGAAGGCGTAGCCGACACGCGCGCGCGTCGAGCCCTGCCACTCATTCTTGAACTTGGCGCGGAAGACGCCTCCTGCCCCATCCGTCACGGTTTCAGACTTGCTGAAGCTCGAATAATCGATGTCGGTTTCGAGGCCGACGACCCAGGGGCCCTCAAACTGATAATTGTAGCCGGCATGAGCACCGCCGATGAAGCCGGTGGTATTGAAATCGGCACCGTCCACCTTGCCCTGGCCAATATCCACTCCGGCGTGAACGCCGATATAGAAGCCGGTCCAGTTATAGGGGGTGATAACCGCCACCGGCTCGACCGGCGCGGGCGCAAGATCGGCCGCGAATGCGCTGGTGGTGCTGAGGAGGGCGGCGGAGGCAAGAGCAATAGCGAGCTTCATTTGTGAAATCCTTACCTGAGACAATATGGAAACAATTATCAGATCGTCTTGGCAAACCTATGTCACTTGACGAATCTAACAGCTGTTTCCCGCGAAACCGGATGATCCCGAACACTCAAACTCGACCATCAACAATTGGTTCCAGTTCCGATTACTTTTTTTTGTCATATTATTCCTCCTTGCCAGCCGCCGCAAGTCTACTTCCCGGAAGCATGTCACAGCGGACTATCTCCGCAGCGATGATAAGGCTGCGGGCAGCGAGCCGATGTGGCCGAGGATTGCAAGATGAGCTGGAGCGTCTCTCCATCGCCGACATTGCCTTTGCGACCGTGGCGCAGAATACCAATTTCACCCGCGTGGCCGAATACTGGCCCTAGTAAGTTCAATGCAGGAAAGGCGGTGCAGCGGCTCGAGACGTGCCCTGGAGCGACGCCGGTGTCGCCCTGTCAACACGCAGAACCAGAGGCCATCAGGGGATCCTCGCGGACAGCATCGATCAGAAAGTCCAGGACGGTCCTGACGCGAAGCGGCAGATTTCGGCGCGAGGGATAGACGACATTGATCGGCAGCCGGCTCGGGGGAAAATCCGCCATGAGATTCACCAGCCTGCCCGCTTGGATATCGGGACAGGCGAGGATGTGGGAGAGAACCGCGACACCACCCCCGGCAAGAGCCGCCCGATGGACGGCCACCGAATTGTTGGCAATCATACGGGGCACGATCCGCACGGCCACTTCGTCCGCGCCGTTGGAAAACGACCATGACCGGCCATCACCGGCACGGCTATAACAGATGCAGTCGTGGACGCCGATATCGTCCGGGGTCTCAAGAACGGGCCGTCCTTCCAGATAGCAGGGCGCAGCGACGAGAAAGGCCGTTGTCCAGCCGATCCGGCGGCACATCAAGCTGTTGTCGGCGACCGAGCCGAGGCGCACCTCGAGATCGATCCCTTCTCCGACCAGATCGGACGGCTCCTCCCGGAAGATCAGTTCGACGCATAGCCCGGGATGATTATGGAGCAGCCGCGTGACGCGGTCGCTCATGTAGAGTCCAAGCGGCGCGGGCAGGCTCAGCCTCACTTTTCCCGATGCCTTTGCGCCCTCCCCGCATGTGGCCTCGCCGAGCGCTTCCACCGCCTCGATGACCCGCCGGGCCATCGGGATCGTCTGCTCGCCCTCGGCCGTCAACGCCAGCGCACTGGTCGTGCGATGCAGAAGCCGCGTGTTCAGATGCGCTTCCAGGGCAGACACCTGCCGGGAAACCGCTGGCTGCGTCAGATCGAGATCAACAGCAGCGGCGGAAAAGGAACCCGTCTCCGCCACCCGCAGGAACGTTCGCAATGCCGATACGATGTCCATCTCTCCTGCCCTCATACTTTTCGACATAAGGCTTATGTCTGCAACTTAGACGGGAAGCGCTTTACTGTCCAGGAATTAAGGATATTTTATATCCATAAGGATATTATACATCCTTAATAACGGAGAAAGCGATGACCCAGCGCATGAACTACGCCCAGCAATCCCCGGAGCTCTTCAAGAAGCTTTCGGACCTGAGCATGGCCGTGAAAGGCAGCACCATCGAGCAGAAGATCCAGGGTCTCGTCGAAATCCGGGCCTCGCAGATCAATGGCTGCGCCTTCTGCCTCGACATGCATGTGAAGGAAGCCAAGCTCCACGGCGAGAGCGAACTGCGCCTCTACCACGTCGCCGTCTGGCGGGAATCGAATCTCTTCATCCCACGTGAGCGCGCTGCGCTGGCCTGGACGGAGGCCGTCACGAAGCTGCCGGAAGGCGGCATTCCCGACGAGCTCTACGAGCGGGTGCGCGGCCAGTTTTCAGAGAAGGAGATCTCCGACCTGACCTTCGCGATCATGACCATCAATGCCTGGAACCGCGCCGGCATCGCCTTCAAATCAGTGCCCGGCTCGGCCGACAGGCTCTACGGCCTCGACAAGGCGGGACTGAATCAAGCCGCCCGAGTTCGCGCCGAGTCGTGAGGCGCGTCATTCCCACAACCAAACCAAAGGGTGGTTGAGTGAGCGTACGCTCACAAGCTTGGCTTGTGAGTGGAGATCCGGAACCTCCAAGTTCTGCTTCACTCCGCACCCCCCGAGCAACGCGGCGCCAGCGCGACCGCGAAAGGAGAAATGCCATGAAGATCGTCATCATCGGCGGCACCGGCCTCATCGGCACCAAGACCGGCGACCGCCTGCGCAAGCAGGGGCATGAGGTGCTTGCCGCCGCGCCGAGCACAGGCGTCAACACCATCACGGGCGAAGGCCTCAGCGGAGCGCTCACCGGCGCGGGGGTCGTCATCGATCTCGCCAACTCGCCCTCCTTCGAGGACAAGGCCTCGATGGATTTCTTCCAGACCTCGGGCCGCAACCTGCTCGCGGCAGACAAGGCTGCCGGCGTCAAGCACCATGTCGCCCTCTCGGTCGTCGGAACCGAACGCCTGCAGGAAGTCGGCTATTTCCGCGCCAAGCTCGTCCAGGAGCAGTTAATCAAGGCTTCCGGCATTCCCTACACCATTGTTCATTCCACGCAGTTCATGGAATTCCTCGGCGGCATCGCCCAATCCGGCACGGTCGGGGACACAGTGCATCTGCCGGCGGCCTATGTGCAGCCGATCGCCTCCGACGATGTCGCCGATGTCATGGCCGACGTCGCCCTCGCCAAGCCGCTCAACGGCATGTTCGAGATTTCCGGGCCGGAGCGCGTGCGGATGAACGAACTGGTCGCCCGCTACCTGCAGGCCAGCGGCGACCCCCGCAAGGTCGTTGCCGATCCGGAGGCGCGCTATTTCGGCGCCAAGCTGAACGACGGCTCGCTCGTCTCCGACAACAATCCCCGCCTCGGCCACGTCACCTTCGAGCAGTGGTTCGCCACCTCTGCGCGGAAATGACCGCGTGCCTGCGCCGCGGCTTCGAGCGCGGCGCCTCTTCAACCCATGAAAGGAATATCGACATGATCAAGTCGATCGTTACTGCCCTCGCCATGACAGCAGCCCTCGCGGGCCCCGCCGCGGCGCATGATGCCGGTGAGAAGGCCTCCAAGGTCACGCTCGTCTATGAGCATGAACTGCCGAATGTCCCGGGCAAGAGCATCAAGGGCGTGCTGGTGGAATATGGTCCCGGCGGCTACTCCGAGGGCCACACCCATCCCAGCTCCGCCTTCATCTATGCCACTGTTCTCGAAGGCTCCATCCGCAGTCAGGTCAATGATGGCCCGGTCAAGGTCTACAAGGCCGGTGAGAGTTTTTCGGAAATGCCGGGCGACCGTCACGGTGTCAGCGAGAACGGCAGCGAGACAAAGTCCGCGAAGCTGCTGGCCGTGTTCGTGGTCGACACCACCGAGAAGCAGCTGACCTATCCTATCAAGAAGTAAGCCGGAGAGGCCGGTCGCCATCCCCAGCGGCCGGCCCTTCTTCTGAATCCGACATTCGCTGCCAGTGAGGCTTCGCCTTGTTCCGCGATCATCGCTCCATCGCCCTCGCCCTGATCAACAGCTTCGGGCTCGCCCTCAGCCGGCGCGGTCCAGCACCCATTCGAAGCTGCTCTTCCACAGCTCGGCCGGAATCTCCTGTGATAGGCTCACCACGAGATCGGACAGCCTGACGCTCCGAAGTTTCGCGCGCCAGGCTTCATCGGCCTCCCCCATGATGCGCGCCACGGCGCAGGGACCGCTTTCGCAATAACCGTGCGGGCGGCAGGGATTGTTGGCGCGGATGTTGGTGCAGACGAAAGTGGGCGTCCTGCCCTCCACGGCCTCGATGATCTCGAGAAAGGTCAATTCCGCCGGCGGCCTGGCGAGCCGATAGCCGCCGGAGGGACCAAGCGTGGTATGGACCAGCCCAGCCTGAGACAGGCTTTGCAGCGCCTTGGAAAGATACTCCTTCGGCAGCCCATGGAACTGTGCCAGCGCCTTGGTCGACAAATAGCGCCCCTCGGGCAGACCCGCGAGAATGGCGCAGCAGTGCAGCGCCCATTCGACCTGGCTTTTCAAAATCATGCATTCATTCCGCAGTCGGTGCCGGGCGGCGGCGCATATTACGGATATTAGATATCCCTATTCCTTGGTGATGTAAATATGAGGCTCCCCTCGCCTATCGTGCACCGCCTTGCCGCTCAGCCGGCCATCCAGCCGCCATCCACGAGGAGATTGATGCCGGTGATGTAGGTCGCCATGTCGCTGGCGAGGAACAGCGCCGCGCCGGCAACATCGTCGGGACGGCCGAGCCGGGGCCAGGGAGTGCGGCGGATCGAATAATCGAGCGCCTGGGGATCGTTGGCGACGCCCGGCTTGCCGGTGATGATCTTGCCGGGCGCCACCGCGTTGCAGACGATGAAATCCCTGGCGTGGTCGACCGCGACCTGTCGGGTCATCTGCACCACGCCGCCCTTGCTGACGCCATAAGGCAGGTCTCCGGGCGAGGCGACCATGCCGTGCTGCGAGGAGATGTTGACGATGCGCCCGCGCACCTCATTGACCGCCTCCTGCGTCAGCATCTGCTGGACCGCACGCTTGCAGCCGAAGAAGACGCCGGTGAGATTGACCGCAATTACGCGCTCCCACTGCTCCTCCTGCGTCTCGACCAGGCTAGTGCTGGTATAGGTGGCGGCATTGTTGACCATCACGTCGAGGCGTCCATAGGTCGCGACCGCGGCAGTGATGAGCGCATCGATATCGGCCCACTTCGACACATCCGTGGCCCGGCTGATCGCGGTGCCGCCGGAGCGGCGGATGAGTTCCAGGGTGGATGGGCCGCCCTCGATCGGCTCCTCACGGCGGTCGGCAAGGACGACCCGCGCGCCTTCGCGGGCATAGCGAAGCGCGATCGCCCGTCCCAGGCCCGAACTCGCGCCCGTCACCACCGCGACCTTGCTTTTGAGCAGTGCCATCGTCATCACCTCGCGGACATGGACTGGAAGGGGGAAGAGGCCGTCACGATGCATCCGCTCGCGGCCATGGCCGGCGTGCCCTCGGCAAAGATGACTTTGCCTCGCAAAAGGACAGTCCTCAAAGCCCAGGGGACTTCGAGCCCATCGAAGGGCGTGTAGCCTGCCTTCGATAACTGATCGGCATGGCATATCCTGGTTGTCCGGCCCGCATCGAGAACGAGAATATCCGCATCATGGCTTGGGCGGATCGCACCCTTGCGTCCACCGAGACCGAAGCGCGCGGCGGGATTGGCGCTGCACACCCGCACCAGGTCCTGCAGCCGCAGGCCACCTGAATCGACGAGATGCAGCATGGTCATCAGCAATGTCTGCACGCCCGGCATGCCACCCGGAATATCGGCGAAAGCAGGATAGGCGGCCGCCTTCTCAGCCGGGCTGTGCGGCGCATGATCTGTCGCCACGATGTCGACGGAACCCGAGCGCAGGGCTTCGCGCATCAGGGCGACGTCCTCTTTCTCGCGCAACGGCGGCGAGGCCTTTACCCCCGCGCCGAGCCGGTCATACGCCTCTCCGGCGAACAGGAGGCACTGGGGCGTCGTTTCGATGCTGGCATCCGCCATGTCGCGCAGGCGCTGCCACGTCCGGATGCCGAGGGCCGAACTTGTCTGGCGGACGTGTATGCGGGCGCCCGTCTGCGCCGCTGCCAGCAGCGCCCGGCTGATGCCCGCCGCCTCCGTCAGCGGCGGGCGGCTTGCGCGGAAGGCCGCAACATCCTTCGGCTTGTCGAGGCCGCGCACCGTCTCGCCGGAAAGGATGGACTCATCGCCCGGTGATATGCCGATCAGTATATCCAGCGGCGCCAGCACTCGCAGGGCCTGCACGACATCGTCCATCGTCGCGTGCAGGAAGGCCTCGGGCACATCCGCGGTGAAGAGTTCGAAGGAGACGGGATCGAGCCGGCGCAACCCCGCCACGCCGACAAGGTCCCGCCGCAAGGCGACCTGGAAGCCGACGTCGGTGTGGATGCGCCCTTCTGCCAATTGCATCTTTGCCTTGAGATCGGCGGGGCGCACCGTCCAGGGCTCGTCCGTCGGCATGTCGAGGAGGGTGGTGACCCCACCTGCCGCCGCGGCGAGCGTGCCGGAGGCGAAATCCTCCTTGTGGGTCAGGCCCGGCTCGCGCAGATGAACATGGGCATCGACGAGACCCGGCAGCAAGTGCATGCCCTCCACCGGGATTTCACTGCGCGCCTCGACGCTCTCGCCCGGCGCCACGAGCGCCGCCACCTTGCCGGCGGTGATGCCGACATCGGCACGAAGCGGGCCATCGGCATTGATCACCGTGCCGCCGCGCAGAAGCAGATCGAACATGGCGCCATCCCGTCGCTTCAGCGCATCTCCGGGCTCAGACCGGCCAAGCGACTTTCCTCATGCGTGACAACCTCCAGCAGCGTGGCGCGTCCGCCACGGACTTCGCCGAGGCAACGCAGCAGGGCCGGACGAAGCTCGGTGGGATCGCTGACGCATTCGCCATGTCCTCCCAGCGCCCGCGCGATCGGAGCATATTCGCCCGACATGCGGTTGGCGCCATATTTGCGGGTGGCGACGGGCATGCTGGCGGCATAGCCACCCAGCACATGGTTTCGCAGGACCACGGTCAGGATCGGCAGGTTGCAGCGGATCGCCGTCTCGAAATCGATGCCAACCATGCCGAAGGCTGCCTCGCCCATGATATTGACGACGGTCATGTCAGGTTTGGCCAGCTTGGCGCCCATGGCGAAGCCAAGCCCGTTGCCGAGCTGCGTGGTCTTGCCCCAGCCGAGATAGAAGCCGGGCGTTGTGGCCTGGTAGAAAGGCGTGAACTGGTCGCGGGGATTGCCGGCGTCATGGGTGACGATGGTGCGTCCGGGATCGATCGCCTGCATCAGTTCCCACACGACACGGTAGGGCGAGATCGGCACGCTGTCGGCCGTCAGCAATGGCATCCAACGCTGCAGGAAGGCGGAGCGGATCCTGCGGATGTCCCTCTCGACCGTGGCCCGGCGCGCGAGGAGCCGTTCGTCTCCGACCAGTGCCTCCAGCGCGCGCTCATGCATCTGGGAGAGTGCTGCGCGGGCATCACTGATCACGCCCTGGGCGATGGGATAGTCCTTGCCGAGGTCGGCCTCGCCGAGCGTGACCTGCAGCAGCGTCTTGTCCGCCGGAATCGGCAGGATGTAGTGCGAGCGGGTCAGACTGGATCCGATCGCCAGGACGACATCCGCCCTTGCAAGGAAATGATCGACCGTCGCAGGTCGCGCCCGGCCTGCGGTGCCCAGAGACAGCGGATGGTTTTCCGGAAAGGCGCTTTTGCCATTCGGGGTCGTCGCCACGGGCGCGCCAAGCAGTTCCGCGAAGGCGACGAGTTCAGCCGAAGCCTGTGAGGACAGCACGCCCTGCCCCGCGAGGATCAAGGGATTGCGCGCCGTCAGCAGGATATCGACGAGTTCACGGATCTCCTCCGCTCCGGCCTGCGGCAGGGAGCGGCGCGGGCGCAGATAGTCGGTGAGGTCGACATCCTCCATTTCGGCAAGGAGATCGACCGGCAGTTCCAGCAGCACGGGCGAAGGCGCGCCGTTGCGAACGCGCGACAGCGCCGAATGCATGAGCTGGGGCAGGTCCTGGATGCGGGTCGCCGCCTCGCACCATTTGGTGACATTGCGGAAATTGCGCCGGGCCTCGAAATTGGGCGTCACCGCCTCATGCCCGCGCGGATAGCCTGTCGGCAGGAACAGGATCGGCGAGCGATCGTTGAAGGCCTGTGCGATGCCGCCGAAGGCGCTTTCGGCACCGGGGCCATACTGCACGGTGACGGCGGCAAGCTCCCGCCCGCTTGTCACCCTGGCATAGCCCTCGGCGATATTCACCGCCACGCGCGGCGTGCGCGTGATGATCGGCGGAATATCGAGCTCGGCCAGGGCATCGAAAAGCTCGCTGTTGGGAAAGCCGATGATCTGCTTCAGCCCTTCCTGCTTGAGGATGGCAGCAACGATCTGCGCCCCCTTCAGCCGCGTCTTCGGCACGGCGGCCCGCAGAGGCGGTTCATATTCAGCAGCACCGAACGACATTGTCAGCCCCTCGGCAGGAAGAAGGATTCGTGGTTGTCGAGCCAGTAGCGCGCGATGTCCTCGCGGCGCATGAAGATTGCGCCTTCGGTGCGGTTGACGAACTCGATGACGTCGCGCAGGCCCGAAGCGCGATTGGGCTGACCGGTCCAGCGGGCATGGACGGCGACGGTGAGCATCTTGCCGCCCGCCTCCTCGGCGTCCTCGAGGAGGTAGCTGATGGCCGAACGGCAATCCTCGGCGAAATCCCGCGGATTGCTGTAGCCCGGCGCGATCAGATAGCGGCTGTCGTTGAGCGTCTTCGAATAAGGCACTACGAGCAGGCGCCCGGCCGCGTGCTCGACGAAATAGGGGATGTCGTCGTTGCAGGGGTCGGAATAATAGAGGAACTCGCCATCCTCGATGATGAGGTCCTGGGTATTGACACTCGGGAAGGAACGGCAGTTCCAGCCCGGGGGGTGCACGCCAAGGAGCGAGCGGTAGAGCTCGTTCGCCCGGCGCAGTTGTTCGCGCTCCTCCTCGCGGCTTAACGTCCAGTATTCCGACCAGCGCAGGCCATGGCCGAGAAGGTCGTGCCCTCTCGCCTTCATCCAGGCGACGACATCGGGATTGCGCTGCAGCGCCACGGCACAGGCCGAGACCGTCACCGGCACCTGGTGGCGATCGAACAGTCGCGCAAGGCGCCAGACGCCGGCGCGACTGCCATATTCGAAATGGGTCTCGGTGCCCAAGTCGCGGGCCGACGGACTGTTGGGGATATTGTATTCGCCCCAATTGTCGTTGCGGTCATCTTCGAGCCAGGAATATTCGGAGCCCTCCTCATAGACGAGCACGAGGTTGATCGCGACCTTGGCGCCGCCGGGCCAAACGACCTGGGGTGCGTGCCGGCCATAGCCGATGAAATCACGGGCCGGCCCCTGGGAAGCGGAATTCAAATCATTACTCATGGCAATCTCTCAAACGGAAAAACGCATTAAATTCAGGCTTGCTCATTGGCCGGCCAATTCGTTCGCGGCAATCCAGTCCATGTAGGCATGGAAGGCTTCGCGCAGCGGGCGCGGGCGCCAGCCGGTATCGCGTTCCAGCCGGGCGGTGTCATAGGCGCCCCACATGCCGTCTCGCAGCGTCGGATCCTGCACGACGTTGGCGGTCGCGTCGAAGGTCACCTCGCACTGTACGCCGGGCACCTTCTCGCCGGCCCAGCGGACAAAGTCACCAGTGGTGGAAATCTCACCGCTCGCGACATTGTAGTGGCGGTAACGCAGCACGGGCGCCCCGATGAGGGCGATGATGGCCGCGGCGACATCGACCGAGTTCAGATAATCGCCGGCACTATCCAGGCTGTTCGGCCGGATCACCTCGCCCGCCAGCGCCATATGGGCGACGCGGTTGGGTATATGGCGGAAGTTGCGGCTCGCCGTGACGCGGTCCATCGGCCCATAGATCGACGACAACCGCACAGAGGCCGCCGGGAGGCCAAAGAGATCGGCATAGCGGTTCACCACCATTTCGGAGGCATATTTGGAGATACCATAGAGGGTGAGCGGCGCGACGTAGCCGTCTTCGGGCAGCGGCTCGCCCTGCCAGTCCGGCCCATGATGGCGATAGACCGAGCCCGAGCTGACATAGACGAAGCGCTTGATCGACGCGTTGCGGCGCGCCCATTCCAGCGCCCGGACGGTGCCCATCAGATTGACGTCGACGATGCGGGCGGGATCCTCCGCCTCCGGCTGACGCTTGGACTCCGCGGCGCTGCCACGCGAAATCGGGGTGAGAGTGGCGCCATGGACGATGGCCTTGATGCCGAGGCCGTCCGCTATGCCCCGCCAGGTCTCCTCCCGGCAGACATCGCCTTCGATGACAGTCAGGCGATCGCGCACCGGCGCGAAATAACGCTCGGCGGTGGCATCGAGCGGGCCTCGATCAAGGATCGCCGCCTTGTTGGCGGGATCGCGCGCCAGCCATTCGCCCACGACGACACTCATCACGAAGCCACCGCCGCCGGTCACCAAGAGGGTCATGATCGCTCCCTTTTCATTGCTTGCGGGATCTCGCCCGTCATTGTTTCAGTATCAGCGGGCGGCATAGCCACCGTCGGCGAGCAGGTCGGTGCCCGTCACGAAGGAGGAGTCGCCAGAAAGAAGGAAGGCAGCGCTCGCGGCGATTTCGTCGGGCCGGCCGATGCGCTTGGTGAGGTAGTGCCCGGCGAGGCTTGCATCGGCCTCGTCGAGATCGGGCCAGCGCTGAAGGAGCCGCGCCGTGCGCACGGCGCCGGGCGACAGGCTGTTGACGCGAATGCCGGCGGCGGCGTGATCCACGGCCATGAGCCGGGCAAGGTGGATCAGGCCGGCCTTGGCCGAGCAGTAGGCAACCGAACGTGCCGTCGCGACATGGCCGAGCTGCGATGCAACCAGCACAATCGAGCCACCGCCGGCCTTCGCCAGGGCCGGCACCACATATTTCCCCATCAGGAAGGCGCCTGTCAGCGTGACGTCGATCTCGCGGCGCCAGTCCGCCAGGTCGAGCTCCACGACATCGCCGTCGCGAGAAGAAGCGGCGGCATTATGGACATATCCATCCAGATGACCGAAGGCGGCGATTGTGGCGTCCACCGCCTTTCCAGCGGAAAGCGGTTCCGTCACATCGCAGTGCAGGGCGATCGCATGTCCGCCCAGTTCCTGCACAATGCGCTCCGCCGCAGTTTGATCGAGATCCGCACAGGCGACCCGCGCGCCCTCGGCCACGCAGCGCCGCGCGGTCGCCGCGCCGATATCGCTGGCGCCGCCGCTGATCAGGATGGACCGGCCGGCAAGGCGCCCCTGCGAGAAAGGCGAGATCGGGGTCATGATGCCAGCACCGGCGGCAGATCCTGTTTCGGCGTGAAGGGCCTGTTGCAGGCAAGGAACCGTCCCCGGCCCGGCATCGAGGTGATCTGCCCATCGTTCCAGACGACGTCGCCGCGCGAAATGGTGGCGACCGGCCAGCCCCGCACCACTCGGCCTTCATAGGGCGTGTGGTCGGTAGCGTGGTGCAGCATGGCATTGGTGATCGTGACCTCCCGCGCCGGATCCCAGATGGCGAGGTCGGCGTCCGAACCGAGCGCAATGGCGCCCTTGCGGGGATAAAGGCCGAACAGGCGGGCAGGATTGGCCGCCGTGAGTTCAGCAAATTTGAGCAGCGACAGCCGGTCCATGTTGACGCCGGCCGAATAGAGCAGCGGCAGGCGCGTCTCGATGCCGGGAATGCCATTGGGAATGCGCGTGAAGGGAACGTCCGGCCCACCCGCGATCTTATCGGCATAGTTCCACGGCGAGTGGTCGGAGGAGAACACCTCCAGCGTGCCATCGAAGATGCCGCGCCAGATCTCGGGCTGGTTGGAGCGATGGCGCGGTGGCGGCGTGCACACGCACATCGCCCCGCTCAGGTCCGGCGTGTCCATGTCCTCGGAGGTGAGGAAGAGATATTGCGGGCAGGTCTCGGCATAGACGGGCAGGCCGCGGGCCTTGGCGCGGCGTATCTCTTCCACCGCGCCGGCAGCGCTGACATGGCTGATCAACAGTGGCGTCTCGACGAGTTCGGCCAGGCTGATCGCCCGGAAGGTCGCCTCGCGGTCGCCGATCTCGGGATGGGCGAGGCCGTGATAGCGCAGCTGCGTCTTGCGCGCTGCGAGGAAGCGCTCGGTGAGCCAGCGGATGCAGGCATCGTTCTCGGCATGGACCATGACCATGGCGCCCTCGCTGCGCGCCACGTCGAGGACGTTGAGCACCTCATAATCGTCGAGCTTCAGCCCCTCGTAGGTCAGGTAGATCTTGAAGGAGGTGCAGCCCTCGGCCACAAGACGGGGTATCTCGTCCTTCAGCACCTTCTCAGTGGGATCGCCGATGATGAGATGGAAACCGTAATCGATGTGGGCCTTGGACCGAGCCCGTTCGTGGTAGTCGTCGACGGCGGCGCGCAGCGACTGACCGCGCATCTGCATCGCGAAGGGAATGACGGTGGTCGTTCCGCCGCACAGTGCCGAAAGGGTTCCGCTGTTGAAATCATCGGCGGTGGAACGTCCCTCCCAGGGCGGCTGATCCATGTGGCAATGGCTGTCGACGCCTCCGGGAAGAACGATGCGGCCCCTGGCCGGGACATCCTTCCGGCCGGGCGGAAGACCGGGTGCGAGTGCTGCGATATGCTCGCCTCTGACGCCGACATCGATCTCTGCCGGCCCCTCTGGCAGCACCACCGTGCCACCCCGGATCACCAGGTCGAATTCGCCTTCGCTCGACGCATGCGCCATTGTACTACTCCCCCATGTCGAGAGCCGGCGTGCTCTCGCCGCCAGGGGCCGGGCCCGGCGAACGCAACAGGTTGAAGCAGGCCGCGACCATCACACAGAAAGCGGCGCCGCCCAGGAAGATGAAAAGGATCCGCGGTCCGAGACGCATCATCAGGTCGGTCGACAGAAGAGGCGCTACGACGCCACCGATGGCGTAGAGCAACAGAAGGCGGCCTGAGACCAGAACCATGAAGCGGCTCTCGACCCGGGCGTTACCATAAGCGATGGCGAGCGGATAGATCGTCAGCGTCATCGCACCATACGCAAAGAACAGGACGAAAAGCAGCGGGGCGGGGCCCTTGCCCAACAGCGTGATGAGCCCGCATAGCAGTGCCGCGAACCCGCTGTTGAGCACCAGCAGCAGACGGCGGTCAAATTTGTCGGACAGCCAGCCGATCGGCGGCTGGGCCAGCAGCCCACCGATGCTGAAGGCCGTGGTGAGGCCAATGACGGTGCTGGTCGGCAGGCCGATCTGCTCGCCATAAAGCGGCGTCATGGCGAACACGTTGAGATTGGTCATGCCAGCCTGGAAGGCGGCGATGACGGTAACAGGCACGAGACAGGCAAGGCGCCACAGGCCGAAATTTTCGCGCGCTCCTTCCGGTGGGGAGGGCAAGGCCGGTCTGGGCTGTGGCAAGGTCGGCCAAGCATGCAGTCCAAATTTCGAGAGCAGGACACCGCAAACGCCCACTGAGGCGGCGAGGACAAACAGCGCCAGGCCCTGCGGCTCGGCGAGCCTCACCATCAGCTGGCCGAGCAACACGCTGAGCGCAGTCATCAGCATGTAGAGCGAAAACAGTGTGCCGCGATTGCGCGTCCCCGCATAGAGGTTGATCCAGCTCTCCGCCACGATGAAGAGGATCGCCATCGACAGGCCGTTGAGGAGGCGCAGGCCAAACCAGAGCATTGGCTGTTCGCCCAGCGCAAAACCGAAACCGGCCAGCGCCGTCAGCAGGGCAAGAGAGCGGAACGTCCTCTCATGGCCAAGCCGCACCACGATGCTGCGGGCGACCAGGCATCCGACGAGGAAACCGGCCGGGAAACCCGACAATATCATCTGCACTGCCGTGGCGCCGAAGCGGCCGCTGCCGAGGTGTAGCGAAACCACGGTGGTGAGCAGCCCGTTGCCGGCGCCGGCGATGCAGATGGCGGCCATCAGGGGCAGAATCTCGCGAGCCAGGGCGAGCGTCTGCCGCAATCCCGGCGTGGAGGTCGGTAGGGTACTCATGAGGGCTGTTCGTCCGGGTCGGGCTTGGCAAAAACGGGGGGCAGGCAGGCCAGGAGATCCGGCTCGATATGGCAGGCGACTTCATGGGTCGCCGAGAGGGTGCGCACAGGCGGTGGTACCGTGTCGCAGATCGCGCCGAGCTTGCGATGGCAGCGCGAGGCGAAGCGGCAGCCGGGCGGCACGTTGATCGGGCTCGGCGTCTCGCCTGCGAGGCGAATGCGTTCCTTGGGTACGGCGTCGGGGTCGGGACTGTGGACGGCGGAGAGAAGCGCCTCGGTATAGGGATGATAGGGCGGGCTGAAGATTTCCTCCACGCGCCCGCGCTCCATCACCTTGCCGAGATACATCACCACGACGCTGTCGGCGACATGACGGACCAAGGCGAGGTCATGGCTGATGAAGACGAGCGTGCTCTGCTTCTCGCGCTGGATGTCGAGGAGCAGCGTGACGACGGCGGCCTGCACCGAGACGTCCAGCGCCGATACGGGTTCGTCGGCCACGATGAGGCTGGGATCGGAAGCAAAGGCCCGGGCGATGGCGATGCGCTGCTTCTGGCCGCCGGACAACTGGCTCGGCCTTCGCTCGGCAAGGGCCGGCGGCAGGCGGACCATCTCCAGAAGCTCGCGCACGCGCTGGTCGATCGCCGCCCTGCCTTTGCGGATGCCGAACTTGCTGATGGTGCGCCGGATCGAGAAGGCGGCCGGATGAGACGGATTGAGCGTGCTGTCCGGGTTCTGGAACACCATCTGGATCGATTGCAGCATCGCCTTCGAGCGATGCCTGGCATCGACCTGGGCGATGTCGTCGCCCGCGAACCGGATCTGTCCGGAGGTCGCCTTTTCGAGGCCGACGACGATGCGGGCGAGGCTCGACTTGCCGCAGCCGGACTCACCGACCAGGGCCAGGATCTCGCCCCTGCCCGCCCCCAGCGAGATTGCCTCGTTGGCCACCACGGTGCGCGCCTTGCCACGACCGAGGACATAGAGCTTGGTGACCTCATCGACGACGAGCGCATCCGGCGCCCGGGCCATGGCGCCGTTGTCGTCGTGATTGACCGCCCTCGGTGGTTCGATCTCGTCCCAGCGTACGCAGCGGACTGCGTGCTGCCCGGCGTCGGCCTGCTGCATGGCTATGGAAGCGCCGCCGCAGCGCGAAGCCTGGAAATGCGCGCAGCGTGGGCCGAAGAAGCAGCCCTGCGGGCGCTCCTGTGGCAGGGGAATCTGCCCCTGGATCGGCATCAGGGCACGCGAGCGCTTGTCGGTGCCGATATCGGGAATGCAGCCGAGCAGGCCCTGAGCATAGGGATGGCGTGGATCACGGAAAAGCTGCGCCGTCGGCGCCTCCTCGACGATCTCGCCCGAATACATGATGCCGACGCGGTTGCAGGTGGCGGCGATCAGGCCGAGATTGTGGGAGATATAGAGCAGGCTTGTACCGTAGCGCCGGCGCAGATCGCCGATAAGGTCGAGAACCGCCGCCTCGACGGTGACGTCGAGGCCGGTGGTGGGTTCGTCGAGCAGCAGCAGCGCCGGCCGGGCCAGAAGAGCCATGGCAATGACGATGCGCTGCTGCTGGCCGCCCGAAAGCTGATGGGGATAGCGCTTGAGGATTTCGCGCGGATCCGGCAGGCGGACGTCCTCGATCATGGCGGCGGCCATGTCCATCGCCTCGACCTTGCTGGCCCCGAGATGGCGGAGCGGCACTTCGGCGAGCTGGGCGCCGATCGTCTTCACCGGATTGAGCGCGCTCATCGGCTCCTGATAGACCATGGCGATGCGCCGCCCGCGGATCGAACGCAGCAGATCCGGCCGGGCGCCGACGAGTTCCTGTCCCTCGAAGCGGATGCTGCCGCCGGCCACCCGGCCGTTCACGCCGAGATAGCTCATCACGGCCATGGCGGTGGTGGTCTTGCCGCATCCGGACTCCCCCACCAGCCCGTAGGCCTCTCCAGGGGCGATGTGGAAGGATACATCGGGCACGGCCAGCACCGTATCGTCCCGGCCCTTGAACTCGATGCGCAGATTGCGGACCTCCAGCAGGGCATCGCCTGCCGGAGCCGGGGTGATGGCACGGGCCTGTTCCTGCAAGGTCATGGCTTGAAGGCCTCCCGCATGCCGTCGGCCAGGAGATTGAAGCCGAGGACCAGGCTGACGATGGCGACCGACGGAGCCACCGACATCAGCGGCCAGACATTGATGACGGTGGTCGTCTCGCGCACCATGCCGCCCCAATCGGGGTTTGGCGGCGGCAGGCCGAGGCCAAGGAAGCCGAGGATACCGATGGTGATGATGGTGTAGCCGAGTCGCAGGCAGGCATCGACGATGAGCGGTCCCCGGCAATTGGGCAGGAGCTCGACGATCATGATGTAGAGCGTGCTCTCCGCCCTGAGGCGCGCCGCGGCAACATATTCGCGCTCCTTGAGGTCGAGCACGAGCCCGCGCACGATACGCCCGATGCCGGGCGCCGAGGCGATAGTCGTGGCGATGACGATGTTGAGGACGGACGGGCCGATATTGGCAATCAGGATGACGTAGAGCACCAGCACCGGGAAGGCGAGAATCACGTCCGACAGGCGGCTGACCAGCGTGTCGACGAGGCCGCCGAAATAGCCCGACAGCATGCCGATGATGATGCCGACCGTCAGGGCCACCGCCACGGAGAGCGGCGCCACCACCAGCACCGTCCGCGCCCCGAAGATCAGGCGTGAGAGGGTGTCGCGGCCGAGGATGTCGGTGCCCAGCCAGTGGCTGGCGGAAGGCGTGGGATCGGCAATGGCCATGACGTCCTGGTCCGTCGGCGAGGGGATCGGCAGGACCGGCGCGAGGATGGCGAGCACGACCCAGAACAGGATCAGGACGAGACCGATCACCGCCGTGCGGGAGCGGAAGATCCGCAGCCAGCCGCTCGTCCGACGGATTGGTTTGGGCTGGGCGGCGGCGAGCGTATCGATGCGGTCGGAGGCCATGGCTCACTTCACCCTGATACGCGGATTGAGGGCCATGTAGCCGAGGTCGCCGAGGAACTGTGTGACGATGGCGACGGCGACCGTGACGAGGGTGGCGGCCTCCACGGTCGAGATGTCGCCAAAAAGGCTCGCTTCGAGCAGCATGCGGCCGAAGCCCGGATAGGCGAAGACGAGTTCGGTGACCACCACGCCGCTGATCAGGAAGTTGAGCTGGAGCAGCAGTACCGTGAAGGGCGCGATCATCGCGTTGCGCAAGGCGTGGCCGAGGATGACCTGCCGCTGGCTCAGCCCCTTGAGGATGGCGGTGCGGATATAGGGCTTCTCCATGACCTCGATCATCGAGACGCGGATCATGCGGGCGACATAGCCGAAATCATAGATGACGAGCACGGCGACCGGCAGCACGAGCTGCGAAGGCACAGACCAGCCGCCGCTCGGGTCCATCGGGCTCGTTCCCGGCAGGATCGGCCAGAGGATGACGAAGAGCGTGACCAGGAACACGCCGGAGGCGAATTCAGGGATCGAGGTGAAGGTGATGGAGACGACCGACAGGATGCGGTCGAGCGCCCCGCCCTCCTTCAGGCCGGAGAGGACGCCGAAGATGATCGACAACGGCACGATGAGGGCAAAGGCGAGCCCGGCGAGGATGGCCGTATTGCCGAGTCGGTCCCAGATCACGTCGTTGACAGGCAGCTTGTAAAGGGTCGAATAGCCGAAATTGCCGAAATAGCGCGGGCCGCGTGGATCGGTGAAGTTCAGGCCATTGCCGGGATCCTGGAGCGGATCGGCGATGACGCCCGTCAGGATGCCGAGCCAGCGGCCATACCGGATGAGCAGCGGATCGTTTGCCTTCAGGCGCTCGGTCAGGATATCGACCTGCTGCTGGGTCGCGAACGGCCCCAGCGATTTCCTGGCGACGCTTCCCGGCGTGAACTCGGACACGGCGAAGACCACGAACGAGGCCACCAGCGCGGTGAGCACCATCATGATCAGGCGTCTGATAAGAAAGGAAGCCATCGAAACTAGCCGATATCCGGTTCGAGTTGCGCTGCCGACCCGGGGTAGACAGAACGGAAGGGCTGGAGCCCGTCCCCGGCCGGGGAAACCGGGGACAGGCTCACACATGGACGGACCTGCGGGAGTCAGGCGGCCGCCACTGCGTATTCGTTGGCGAAGATGTACTGTGAGGGATGGAGCTTGAAGCCCGTCACCTTCTTGTCCATCACCGTCGAGAAGACCCGCCAGAACGGCTGGACGATCGGCCCGTCATCCTGCATCAGCGCCTCGATCTTGGCCATCACGAGACTGCGCTGCTTGGGATCGAGGATGCCCTCGGCCTCGGTCAGCAGCTTGTCGAATTCGGGATTGGAATAGTTGGACTCGTTCCAGGCCGCATTCGAGCGATATGCCAGCGACAGCGTCATGATGCCGAGCGGCCGGTGGCCCCAGGCGGTGAGGCTGAAGGGCACCGAGGTCCAGACATCCCAATACTGGGCGCTGGGCAGCGACTTGATGTTGATCCTGACGCCGATATCCTTGAACTGCTCGGCCAGGACCTGAACGGTGTTGAGTTCCCAGATCGGATCGGGGCGCGTCACCATGTCGACCTCGAAGCCGTCGGGATAGCCGGCGTCGGCGAGCAGCTTCTTGGCCTTCTCGACGTCCTTGCCGTATTTCGGCAGGGCTGCATATTCGGGATGCGTCGGGGCGACGTGATGGTCTTCCGCCGAGGTTCCCGCGCCGAGCAGCACGGTCTGGATGACCTTGTCGTGGTCGACGGCCAGGCGCATCGCCTCGCGCACGCGCTTGTCGTTGAAGGGCTTCTGGTCGGGATGCATGCGGGCGACAGCCGTCTGTGTGGTGTCGACCTTGTGCACCGCCACATGCGGGAAGTTCTTCATCGCGTTGATCTGCACGGCATCGGCTTCCGACAGGCCGTCGACCTGGCGCGAGGCCATGGCGGCGATCTGGGCGCCGGGATTGTCGCCGAGATCGACGAACTCGAAGGTGTCGAGGTAGGGACCGGACCCCCAATAATCCTTGCGGGCCTTGTACTTGGCGCTCTTGCCCACCGTGAATTCGACGAGCTCGAACGGGCCGGTGCCGTTGGAGCCCGGGCCGAACACGCCGTTCTCGGCCGGATCGATGATGAACATGGGATAATGGAACAGATGCTCGGGCACCGCGATCTGCGGGGCGAAGGCATTCAGGCGCACGGTGTAATCGTCGACCTTTTCGATCGCCTTGTCGGACCACAGGCGGCTGGACTTCTTCGGCTTGCCGTCCTTGTCCTTCTCGCCGGTGTCGTATTCCTCGACCAGATAGCCAGTGAAGAGGCCGAGCACCGACGAGCCCACCGCCGGGTCGCTGACGCGCTTGAGGTTCCACACGACGTCATCGGCAGTGAGAGGCCGGCCGCTGTGCCATTTGACGTCCTTGCGGATATGCAGCGTCCAGGTCTTGAGATCGTCGCTGACCTCCCATTTCTCGAGCAGGTAGGGCCGGGTGATGTTGTCACGTCCGGTGAAGGTCAGGTACTCGCAGACCTGGCGGATGACATTGGAACGCTCGGCGAAATCGGCCAGATGCGGGCTCTTGATCTCCATGCAGCGCATGCCGATGCGCAAATTGCCGCCCTTGGGCATTTCCTCCGCATGCACCGTCCCGACGGGGTCGATCTCGCCGACCGCCTCATAGGCAAGTGCTGCGGAAAGGCCGAGCAATGTTGCCGTGCGCAGGAACTGCCTGCGGCTTACATCACCGACCTTGAACTCCTTCATCAAGGTTGGAACGTATGAATGTGGGTTCTTCGTCACTGGATGATCCCCATTTTGGATGTTTTATTCTGGATATGTACTTCAAGTTTCTGATCCTCTCTTGGTGAGAGGGCATTTCTTGAGTGAATTATTGAATTCAGTTCTTCTTCGGCACAGAACAATCCGCTCGCGATCACCGGAGCCCGACTGTCATATGGATAAGGAGTAGGTCGCTTCCAGGCCCATGGAAATGCACTAACGCGACATTTGACCTACAATAAGCGACATCGCCGGACTGATCCTGCACAAATGCCCGGCGTGCTCAATTTCGCGGCAAGATACCTTCGCTGCGCATCACGCGCGGCGTGACGCCGAACTGGGCGCGATAGGTACGCGCGAAATGCGTCGTCGACATGTATCCGCAGATCTGGGCCACCGTTGCGATCGAAAGATCGGTTTGCAGGATGAGATCGCGCGCCCGCGCCATGCGCAGGCCGGTATAGAAGGCCGACGGCGTCTTGCCGAGATGCAGGAGAAAAAGGCGCTCCATCTGCCGCGTCGACAGGTGCACGCGGCGCGCCAGCACCTGCAGGTCCACCGGATCCTGGATGCTGTCCTCCATCGCGGTGATCACCTCCGCCAGCTTGGCGTGCCGGATGGAGAAGCGCGATTGCGGCTTCATGCGCTGGAAATCGTGCTGCTGGCGGATTTCCGGATGGTTGAACTGGTCGGAGATCGCGGCGGCCAGCGGACGGCCGCGGCAGGCGGCGACGATGTAGAGCATCATGTCGAGCGTCACCGTGCCGCCGGAGGAGGTGATGAAGAGACCGTCGATGGCGAAGATCTCGTTGGTGACGATGCAGTTGGGAAACTCCTCCTGGAACAGCGGCAGCAGCTCCCAATGGACGGCGCAGCGGCGCCCCTCCAGCAACCCCGCCTGGGCCAGCAGAAAAGGCGCCGTGCTGATGGCCCCGAGCACGCAGGCCTGCCGATGCAGCCGGCGCAGCCAAGCAAACAGCCTGGGGCTGTAATGGCTGGCATGGTCGAGACCGGCGCAGACGATCACCATGTCGCAATGGGGCATGGTGTCGATCGAGCAATCGACCGGCATGACCACGCCAGCGCTCGCCATGACGCCGGCGCCATCCATGGAGATCAACGTCCATTTGAACACCGGCCGCCCGGCCAGCCGATTGCCCTGGCGCAGCGGGTCGAGCGCCGCCCCGAAGGTCATGAAGGGAAAGTTGCGCAGAAGCAGGATGCCGATGCTGATGGGCTCCGCAGCCGCGGCAAGGACTTCAAGAGCATTGGCGGCCTGCTTTTGCGTCATCGTAGCCCGTGCGGTTCTCCAAGAGGCATCACCAGAACGACTGCCGAGGGGCCGCTCATTCGTTATGAGCGACGCTTACTACTGCCTTGGACCACAAAAGAGTGCCCGATTGTAGTGCGACATCTTTTCGTAGCCAGTATGCACAACCTCGTCATTCATGGAGAACATGAAGAAATTGTTGAAGAAGCGTAGGCATCCGGCGTAGGCCGCATGCTGGCTACTCGGTCCGGTCCCATCGTGTGAGTAGTGTCGGGTCGTCTTTGTGCATCTTGATGAGCTCGATCAGATTCTCGATTCCAAAGTCGGTGAACGCCATGACGCCATCTTCGCCAACACCGTAGACCCAGATAACGCCATCCTCGATTTCCATTTCATTGGCAACGTCGTGCAGCCAGTCCTCGTCTTCACCCAGGTCCTGGGCGACGCGAGCGATGGTCGTGACGTGATGGACCTTATTGATGTGCATGGTCAGGCCGCTCGAGCGCGGATCGCTGATGCTGGAGACGTCCAGTTCCATGGCAGCAACTCGTCCAGCCGGTGAACGGGATGGGCGGCGATGCGAGAGAGGACGTCAGCCAGCCAGGCCTGCGGATCGACGCCGTTCATCTTGGCCGTGACAATGAGGCTGTACATGGCCGCTGCACGCTGCCCGCCGCGGTCAGATCCGCAGAACAGCCACGACTTTCTGCCAAGAGCAATACCACGCAGACTTCGTTCGGCGGCATTGTTGGACAGGCAAACCCTCCCATCTTCGAGGAACAGGGTGAAGCTCGCCCACCGCTTGAGGATATAGTTGAAGGCCTTGGCCAGGTCATGCCCGCGAGCCAGCCTGGCTGCCTGCTCGCGCATATAGACATGGAGATCCTCGACCAAGGGCCGGCTTAGGGTCTGTCGAACCGCCAGGCGCTCTTCTGGGCTCTGGCCATTGATGGATCGCTCGATCTCGAACAAGGTATCGATGCGACGCACGACCTCGATCGCAATCGGCGACAACACGATCTCCTTCTTGCCCGCGGCCTTGCGACGCGCATTCTCCTCGATATCGGCCATGGCAAAGAACGGGCGCCGCGCATGCACCCAACATGCCGCCTCCCGGATAGGACCGGGATTGCGACCGGCCAGATAGAGCTTGTTATAGCCCTCAAAGGCATCCGCTTGCAGGATGCCGGTATATCCGGCCAGATGCGCCTGAGGATGTTCGCCCTTGCGATCACGCGAGTAATAAAACAGCGCCGCCGGCGGCCCCGTGCCCCCAAAAGGTCGGTCATCCCGAACATAGACCCAGCATCGACCTGTGTCGGTCTTGCCTGCTGCCAGTACAGGCACTGTCGTGTCATCCCCATGGAGACGCTCGGCGGCCATGACATGCGCCTCGATCCGTCGGCGGAGGGGGGTCAAGCACCGTACAGACCGATCCGACAGCGTCGGCCATGGTCGACAGAGCGATCGGCACGCCCTCCAGGTCGTAGCGCTCGGCTTGACGGTTCAGGGGCTGGTGCTGACCAAACTTCTCGAACACCATCATGGCCAGGAGGCTGGGCCCCGCCCATCCCCTTGCAATGACATGGAACGGCGCCGGCGCTTGCGTGATCTTCTCGCAGTCGCGACAGCTGAACTTCTCCCGCACGGTCTCGATCACCTTCCATTGCCGAGGGATCGATTCCAGTGTTCGGGTCACGTCCTCGCCAAGTTTGCGCAGGCGATGGCCGCCACAGCACTCGCACGCTGTCGGCGCCTCGATCACCACGCGCTCGCGGGGAAGGTGATCGGGGAACGTATTGCGCTCAGGGCGCTTACGCGTAAATCCGTTCACAGCTGTTGTGTTGGCAACCGCTTTCTCGGCCGCAAGCTCATCTTCCGTGGCGCTGGCTTCCAGCTCCTCGAACGAAAGCACCAGCTGATCAATCAGGCGAGAAGAGCGTTCCGATCGCTGCCCGCAGACCTGGCGCTCCAGTTTGGCGATCCGCAGCTTCTGCTGGGCGATCAACGCCAGATCCTCGGACGCTTTCGCGCGCGCGACCGCGAGCTCTGCCGCCATCTGCAAAGCCTGCGCGCGCTCGATCCTCAACGCCTCTTTCAGGGCGGCGATGTCGTCGGGAACGGCGTCGCTGGCAGCATTCATGCCAGGAAGTGAATCACAAATTCGGCGCGTTGTGATGCCCCAAAATGGTCCTCGCTTCGCATTTTTCTGCCTCAACCCGCGCGCTCGGGCCGCCATGTCAGTTGGGGATTTCGCCAGTCGATCCCTTCCAACATATAGGCCATCTGCGCCGCCGAGATCGACACCGCCCCAGCCGATGCCGAGGGCCAGATGAACTTTCCGCGATCCAGCCGCTTGGCGTAAAGAGACAGCCCGATGCCGTCATGCCACAAAATTTTGGCTAGATCGCCACGACGGCCCCGGAAGATGTAGAGATCGCCCGCATGCGGATCACGTTTGAGGCTTTCCTGCACCGTCAGAGCCAGGCCTTGCATGCCGCGGCGCATGTCCGTGTGGCCCGTCGCGATCCAAACCCTGACATTGCTTGGGATCGGGATCATCGTCGGCTCAGAACATCAAGAACCCGCCCCAACGCCTCAGCGTCGACATTCTCATCAACCCGGATACTTTTGCCGTCACCGAGTTTGATTTCGATCAGGCCGCGGCGTTTCCTGACGGGCGCCCCCAATGGCGGTTCCATGGAGGGTGCCTTCTCGGCCACGAGCTCGGCTGGGACGATCCGGACTGGAACAAGGTGTGCCGCTGTCGAAGGGCTGCTCGCAACACGGGCCTGTCGCCGCCACGTGAACACCAAACTCGTCGCAATGCCGTGTCTGCGCGCGATCTCTGCCACCACCGCGCCAGGCGCCAACGTCTCTTCAATGATCCGCATCTTCTCGTCGCGAGACCAGCGACGGCGGCGCTCAATTCCGCCCAGAACTTCAACTCGCATCAACCGACCTTAAGGCTAGCCTTAAAGCCGCATGCTTCGCCTCAGGCCGTCACCATGCAAGGCGGCCCTCGCCGGAGGCCTACGAAGAAGCGCAGCATAGTTTCTTTCAAAACCGACTGAGTCTTGCAGTTGACATGGCCTAGCTTGGAGAACTCCGAGGCGTACGCCCGTCGGAACCGGGATCATCGTGCACCCAATACATCCAGCAAGCGTCTCAGGGCCTCCGCGTTGACATCGCGGTCAACCCGCACGCACTTTCCATCGCCCAGATCGATCTCGATAATGCTACTCCGGCGCCGAGGTCGTGGCGTTATACCCGCTTCATCGGGCGGGGGTGAAGCGGTCGACGTTATCTTCACCGGAACAATGCCCGTGGCCACCTCGCCAGCCAAGCGCCCTTCACGAGCCAGTCGGCGCCAGGTGAAAACAAGGCTTTGAGAGACGCCATGCCGTCGCGCCACATCGCAGACCACTGCACCCGTCTGCATCGTCTCTTCCAGGATCCGGATCTTCTCCTCGTAGCGCCACTGGCGACGACGCTCCCTGCCGAGGACTTCCATCTGCATTGAACTGATGACCTTAAGGCTAGATTTAAGGTCAGACCCTCCGATAGCTCAAATCAACGCACAAGACGGCCTTCCTCGGATGCGTACGGTTTGTGTCCAACCCTGATTTGTTTTTTGCAAGGGCCCGTACGATTGGACGTTCTGCTGAGCGTTCGGGCTTATCGCGATCGCTTTATGTGGAGTGGATAGCGCAGGCGCTTGCGCTGACGGGCAAAGCCAGCGTTCGCAGACGCAAGCTGCCGGCCGAGGAGGTTGTCTGGCTGGTGATTGCATTGGCGCTCAGATTGAATCACCAAGAATCGCAATGCTTTTGATGCCAATTCGATAACTTGAAAATCCGCTCCGACCTGAACGCATTTTGCTTTAGGGACGCCATGCGTCACGAACGACTCGCAACACCCCAACGAAGAAGTCTATCTTCCGTTAGCCTGACATGGATTGGATTTTCCGCCTGATCTTCTGCCATTTGCGCGTAAGTCGGTATGCTATGCCGCGCCGGCGAAGTGCTGGCGAGGAGGGAGACGGTCCCCCTTTTACTGGCTCCCACTTCAGCATCTCGAAGGCCCAGAGCCCTGTTTCCTCTTCAAGTAGATGCCAGTCCTCGTCGATGTCCTCAGCGTGAACACGAACTGCTTGCATGAAAAACATACGATGCAAAGGGTTGACAACGGCGCTATAGGCCATGGCCCGCAATTGGTCGGCACTTGCTAGGTTGGGAGAGGTGGGAGAATAGGTGGCACCGGCCGGCGAAAGAGAACACAGCAAGATATTGTCCGAGTCTGTCTCGACGTGAATGTCCTGCCATCTTCCAACCGCGTGACCTATAAAATCCCCGTCGATCGTATCGCGCCGCAAAGCACTCAGACATCCCGTTTTCGAAAAGTCGATCATCAACGGATGCAAGTGGAAGTTGCGGGCAAGAAATCCCCTACCCGGCATCGCCCACAAACACGTCGTCGGGTATAGGGAGAATTCCGGGGAGTCAAAGAAAGTTCTTTTAGTCTCGCGATGGAGATGGTCAAGCGCGAACCGTACCATTTGTCTAGGGGCTAGCCTCAGAATCCCTCCATCATCGCCCGCAAGACAAGTACGCAAAGCGGGTAGCGCACTCTCTTGGGTAAGCCGTGGGCCGATCGTCATCACCGCCCGCTTGCCGACCACGGCGAGTCGCACCACGCTAGCTAGTGAACCGTCCGCCACCAAAATGTCCGGCGCCAATATGATGGCGTGAGCCCCTTCCGCCTGGGCTCGATGGGCTGCCGCGCTATGAGCCTTGCTCATAGCAACATAAATAGTCGCTTCAACAGTTGGATCTATATGAGCATACCTCACATCGATCAGACGGGCGAGGCTTTGGACCGACGGCGCCTTCCGGATCAACTTTTCGTCTTCTACGCGCGTGTAGAATGTAACGTCCGATGCCGGCATTTGCGCCAATGCCGGAATATTGCCGGGGGACAATAGCGTGGGGATGGTAACATCTACCATCGTCTCGATATAGGACGCTCCCCAAACGACCATAACAACATGAAATTTCATGCAGTTAGGATCTCAACAGTTCCCACGACGGCGCGAAGGGTCTCCTTTCCATGATCGTGGCCTGGGGTCACTGGAGAAGACCTCGTCGATGGAACCGCAAGGCTCAGCCAACAAGAAACCGCAAAGCGATGGCATGCGGCTCGCATCAAGCAACGTGGGGGGTAGGATTTCTGCAAGTGGAATTCCTCGTGTAGAGGCGGCGCATAGGCGACTACACTCGTTACTACGTCGAGTCGAGTAGCAAAATAAGATCCAGTCTCATGGTAATTCATATCAAACGCCCGGGATACCCGGTACATGCCCTCCCCTTCCCCTCCCAGTCTCCGTGATAGCATCTATGGGTTGTGTTGCAAATTTTCAGGCAAGAGTGGATTGAACAGCCTGCGGGTCTGCGCCCCGGCGCCAGCTTGTGGATCAGGTGCGGGAGGGCTGGAAAGTGTCAGTCCGGAAGGCCTGCCAGGCTTTGCGGATCGATCGCTCCCTCTACACCTACAAGTCCCGGCGCGGCGATCAGGTTTACCTGGCAACGCAGCCATGCGGTATGCGCAAAGGGTTAGATGGCTTGCTCGCTACGCCAAGCCTTTACAAAGCAGTGGACGCTGTCATGCGCGCCCTCATAGCCTCGATCGCGCAGTTCTTTGAAAAGCCGGATCGGTGCCTTCGCTCATTGCCGCACGGACCGAAAGTCTATGATATGCCCTCTTTCGATATGCACAACCTTGTCAGCATGGGCATAGCTCTCCTGGCGGTGCGCGATAAGAATGAGCGTGCGGCCGCGCGCCAGGTTCTGAAGCCCCGCTTGCACATATTGCTCCGATTCAAGATCGAGCGCGGAGGTCGCTTCATCCAATAGGATGATGGGCGCATTCTTGAGGATCGCGCGTGCGATTGCGATACGCTGGCGCTGCCCGCCGGAAATCGCATTGCCGTGCTCACCGACGTGAGCATCGTAACGTCCGTCGAGCTTTTCAATGAATTCGTGCGCATAGGCGGCCTTAGCGGCAGCGACGATTTCCTCGTCGCTGGCGTCCAAACGCCCATAGCGGATGTTCTGCATGATTGAGCCCTTGAATAGAAAGGCATCCTGCGACACCACCGCGATGGCTTGCCGCAGCGAAGCCAGGTTGAAGCGCGAGACGTCCTGGTCATCGATCTCGATAGTACCGCTGCGCACGCGATAAAACCCTTGCAGCAGATTGAAAATGGTCGACTTACCGCTCCCGGAAGGCCCGATGAGCGCAGTGCTCATACCGGCTTCCGCGACAAAGTTGAAATCCTGCAAGACCTTGACATTGTCCCGATAATTGAAGGTGACGTGTTTGAGCGCTACCTTGCCGTTGGACACAACCAGATCTGGCCGAGGGTCGATTTCGGGTTCGACGCTCATCGTGTGCAAGAAATCGAACATCATGCGCACGCCGACAAGCTGCCCGCTCAGATCTACGTTGAACTTCGCCAGGCGCTTGGCCGGCTCATAGGCCAGCAGGAAAGCGGTGATGAAGGAAAAAAAGGCGCCGGGCGTCTGTCCCTGATGAATGACCCTCCAGCCTCCATAGAGAATAACCAGCGCGACGGTAAGTCCACCCAAGGTCTCCATCATTGGGCTGGAGCGGGCGCTGACCACCGTCAGGCGGGTGGATGCCTTCTCGAATGAGCGAATGGCCTGCCGCATGCGATCGAGCATGAAAGCGTTGAGATTGAACGATTTGACGACCCGTATGCCTTGCGCGGTTTCCTGCACCGTCTCCATGATCACGGCATTGCTAGAAAACTCGGTCAACATGATCTTCTTGGAGCGCTTGATTAGCTTACGCACGCCAAGGACAGCAAAAGGCATGAAGGCGAAGGCTCCGATCGACATCAGCGGGTCTTGAATGACCATTACCGTGACCAGACCGATCAGCGTCAGCAGGTCGCGTCCGACCACCGTCACCAGCATGTTAAGGGCATTGCGCGCAGAACTGGCCATGAACGATTGCTGGGCAATGAACTCGGTGGAGTGCCGCCCCGAGAAATAGGCGACGTCCTGCGACAGCAGGTGCTGGAACATGCGCTCCTGGATCGACGCAACGATGCGGTTGCCGACCTTTGCCAACGTAACATCCTGGCCATACCCTGCCAGCCCCTTGGTCGCATAGGCAACCACGACCGCACCGGAGATCAGCCACATCATGGCGATGCTCTTGTCGATGAAGACCTTGTTGATGACGTCGCGCATCAACCAGGCCGTCATGGCGGTTGCCGCTGCCGCAACCGCCATGAAGCTGAACGCGACGATATAGCCGCGCGCATGCAGCCTACCCTGCTCTTTGAGCAATTGTCCGCAAAGAGACAGCGTCCCGTTGGGGTCCCGAACGATATCCCAATTCGGGATAAGTCGGTTGAACATACAAACACCACCATTCAACTTGGAGCGCAGCGATCGGGAATCCGGGGCTGCCTCAACTATTTCAAAGATCGTCCCCTCAAGCCGACTGACCTTTGTCGAACCGGCTTTGTTCAGCGGCGCAACGCCCGGATCCGGGATGAAACTCTACAACGATCTTGCCTCTCTTCGGCTACATCTGCCTAATGGCTTTGACCACAAATCTCAATGGGGCAAGGCTCAATCTCCTCGCGGATAGGCGCGGATATAATGCTGGTATCGAGGAGATACCAGTGCACCGGTTGCGGGGGGAGCCGGTCGCGACTGCGACTTGAAGCCGGAAAGAGATATATACTTTTTAGATAATCAGAATCTTTTTTCAGTTTTTATAGTTTTGGACCACAACAAAGTGCCAGATTGTAGTGTGACATCTTTTCGTAGCCAGTATGCACAACCTCGTCATTCATGGAGAACATGAAGACATTGTTGAAGAAGCGCAGCATAGTTTCTTTCAAAGCCGATTGAGTCTTGCAGTTGACATGCCCTAGCTTGGAGAACTTGGAGGCGTATGGCTGAGATTCCAGAGACGGTGTTCCGATAATGCACACGCCAGTCGATATGAGTGATCGAGTGAGATTCTGCAGGAAGATGTTTTCGTCTGATGGCTGGATATGCTCCAGAACATCGAGGCTGTAACAAGCGCTGTAGTCGCCCTCGACCGGCCCGGACATCATGTCGTGCCTGCGAAACTCGACCGGGAACTTTTCGCTGGCCACCAGTCGCGCGGATTCGAGAAGTTCGGGATCGAAATCGATCGCCGTCAAGTTCTTCACGGACTGCGCGACAACACGAGAACCGAAGCCATCGCCGCAGCCGATCTCAAGTGCTTTTTCGGTCCCCGACAGCATCTTCGCCACGAATTTGTAGCGCGCAAGCATGAAGGTGAGCCGCCTGGGATCGTCGAGCCATGCCCAGCTCGTCATGAACCCCATGCGTTCGAGGCCACGACGCCGGATTTCAGCGATAGGCTCGCCATACTGAAATTCGCCCTCGCGGGCAGGCGCTTCGCTCATGTCACGGTCTCCAAATTCGAGCATCTTGGTTGATTATACGGAACACACCTGAATGTCATCGAGCTTTCACGGACTCGGGCGCCGCAAAAGCGGACGGCATCAAGGCTCACTTTCCGAAAGCAGAACTCGCTCGATCGCGTTCAAGGGTTGAGGTGGGCGAAATCCGGTCAGATCGGAGAGACGGGCACAATCAAGGGAGGTGAAGGGGGTGATTTCCTCGGCAGGAAGTCCCCGGGATGCAGCGGAACAAGGGTGCACCAAGGAGGATTCGGCACCGATCCTGGAGGCCAGATAAGAAGCAATTTCATAATAGCTCGCATCCGAGGCGCCGGATATCTGGTAGATACCGCCCTCCCCGCGCGTCGCGATAGCGGTGAGCGCATCAACGCCGTGCTGGATGGTTATTGGAGAGATGCGGTGATCATCGAACGCCTCGATAGACTGCCGCCGTCCAAGGGCTGCTACCCATCCCCGAAAGAGTTGTTGCCCCGGCGAAACTATCTTGGTCAACCGAACAACCGTCGCCAATCGGCCCAACCCGAGTATCCGTCGCTCAGCTTCGGCCTTGGATTGGCCGTACATGCTCTCGCCGCCATAGTCGCGGTCGGGCTGCATCAACGGCGCCTGGCAATCAAAGACCGCAGATGTCGACAGGAAAACAACTTTGGTACCTGTGGAAACGAGATATGACGCCAACGCTTCGGGGGCGACACAGTTGATCTGCTTCGCCAGTTGTGGCAACGCCCTGCAGGCGGCAAAGCTCGTCATGGCGGCACAGATGAAGACGATATCGGCGCTTGGGATGCCTGCTATATCCGGTTCCGTCAAATCGAAATGAACTGTCCTGCCAGCGACAACACGATCGAACCGCCGCGTTGTTCCAATGACGTCGAGCCCGCCGGCCGCGAGCGCGGAGAAGAGCGCGCCACCAACGAGCCCATCAGATCCGATTACGATGGCGCGCATTGTCTTTGGGCAATCTTGGGTGTTGAGAGCGGCGAACTAAGGTGCCATCTCGGGTGGGATATCATAGACCACATCGGTCTTTCGCAGGCGCTCCGCCACGCGATGCGCCGTTGATTTCGCAAGCGGCACATACACGTTGCTGCCTGCCGGGATCTCCTGGGGGGCAAGGATCGGTCGTCCTTCATAGGTCTTCCCAACGCGGGTCGCATCCTCATCCACGAAGAAGGTGACACGATCTCGCAAGGCTCCATAGAGCCACATTCCGGAAATCGATGTACCGAAAATGCCAAAACCTTCAGAATGCTCGGACGACTGGCGGGCACTGTCGAGTACGTTCTCAAGCCAATCCAGCGTTCTCTCGGCGATACTTTCTCCGGCTTGGGGATCCGGATCGAAAAGGGCCGGATTTCCCCGTCGGCCAAGCAAGGTGTTTTCCTTCGCAATGATATTGTTGTCGAGAAAATCCACCGCAACGGAGGCACGTCCCGCCAGAGCCCGCAATGTCGCCCGCGTGAAGTGCGTGCGATGGTCAGCAACCAGAAGATCGAACGGAGAGGTTTCGATATCCGGTATTTCAACAAACAGTGTTGCATCCACTCCAAGAAGACTGGAGGCTTCGGTAAGTGCATCCAGTGGCGCTGGCATGTGTTCGAGCGAGTGGATAAGACTGACGACATCATATTGTCCGTCGATTGGGCCAGTATGCAATGTCTCAAAACCCGGAATGGCTTGAAGGCGTGGCAGTGCGCCGTCTGACAATTCGCTACCGTCGAAGCGCCAGCCTGGCAGCAGCGCGCTGAAATTCGCCAGAGCCGAACCATTGCCGCAGCCTATATCGATCAGACGTCCATGCGCGCGCTTGGGCAGCTTCCCCACCACGAAGTCCACAAGCATGCGGGAACGAGGGACCGGCTGTCCGGCAGGCGAGAAAATTACCTGCTCAGCCCCCTCAGAGAGATGATAGATCTGGTAGGCGTCGTAGATACGCTTGATCTCATCGAGCCAGACGGCGTCAGCTTCTTTCTGAATCGTTCCGCATCGTTCGCACACCGCCAACGAACCACCTGCCGGCCATGGCTTGCAGTCACTCGTAACGCGTGGCAATCGCGCGAAACGATCAAGGCGGCGCAATGAAGTCGCGGCGCAGACAACACAGGAAGATGACATTGTAGACCGACCTTCTGACGAGCTAGGCAAAAGCGGCATCGAGGGCCACTTGGAGTACATTTATGAGGAGATGACAGGCTTTACTGATAGAGGTCGCATAGAGATAGAGGCCTAGAGCAAGCCAAGTTCACCGGCAATCGCAGCAAATGACAGGCCATGCGCCGCCAACACATCATCGTGGTTGCCATAAAGGTGGATGAATTCGTCCTTCAGGGAGAAGAGCCGCAGATCGCATCCCGCCCGTGTATCCCAGGCCAATTCCTTGACACGTGAGCCCAAACCGCCATGGGGTACGTGCTCCTCAATCACCACCACTTGGTCGTGACTCGCCAGCACCGCGGCCAGACCATCGGCGTCCAGGGGCTTGAGGGTGTGGACGCTCACGACGGTAGTCGGCTGCCCGCTCCTGCGCTCCACGGCGTCAGCTAAGGCAAGCGCCGTCTTGGTGATCGGACCATAGGTGAGGAAGGCTGTGCCCCAGCCTTTGCGCAGATGGCGTATGCGCCCGAAGATAAAGGCTTCGGCGGCTGCGCTAGTCAGATCCGGTTCGCCGGCCTTACCAAGGCGCAAATAAGCAGGGTGCTGATTGTTGAGCGCAAGCCAGCGTGTGGCTGCTTCGGTTTCGGCCGGGTCGCAGGGAGCCACCACCGACATATTCGGCAGAGAAGTCATCAGCGCAACGTCCTCCATTGCGTGATGGGTGCCCCCGAGAGTGGAATAGGAAACTCCGCCGCCGATGCCAACTACCGTTACCGGCAGGTCTTGGTAGCACAGATCGTCGCGGATCATCTCATAAGGTCGAAAGACGGAGAAGGTCGCAATTGTGTAGGCGAAAGGCCGAAGCCCCCTCTGCGCCATGCCGGCACAGAGGCCGATCATTACCTGCTCAGCGACGCCGGTGTTGATGAAGCGATCGGGAAAATCCTCACGGAACTTGGCAATTGAGCCCGCCGGCGAGATATCGGCAACTACGACGACCAGACGAGGATCACGCTGGCCCAGTTCATAAAATGTGGACGCGAACCTATTCCTCATGATGCCTCGCCGTCGGCCGCAAGTTCAGCAAGGGCCAGCGCATATTCGTCCTTATTGGGCGAACGATAGTGCCATATGGGAGCATCGATCATGTAAGAGACGCCCCGCCCCTTTACCGTCCTGCATGTAAGGAAGAATGGTTTGTCGCCCCTTCGGTTTTGTACGGCTTCTACAATCGCGGCACTGTCATGCCCGTCGACATCGACTGCTTCCCAACCGAAACTCGTGAGCTTTTCAGACACCGGTAGGAAGTGCGGATGTGTTTCCGTTGTGCGACCGAGCCCCTGGTAGTCGTTGAAATCAAGGAATGCCACCAGGTTGCCGAGCTTCAGGTTGGGCGCCATCATTATGGCCTCCCAGATTGAACCTTCTTGCATCTCGCCATCGCCCAGCACCACGTGGGTGGTCCGGTCCGCACCCTGAAGCCGGTCGGCATAGGCCATGCCGGCCGCGAGCGCCAGACCATGACCAAGCGAGCCGGTAGATGCCTCGATACCCGGCTGGCCGTAATCGGGATGAGCGCCCAGATGCCCATGGGGCTGGCAATAGCTGTTGAGGAGCGAGGTTGGCAAGATTCCAAGATCCTCGAGCACGGCGTACTGGGCCATGACACCGTGCCCCTTCGACATGACAAAACCGTCAGCCAAGCTGCCATCGGGCTGTCGCCGCATGAGAAGATTATAGACGGCGTCCACAATCTCGAGGCAGGAAAACGCTGGTGCAAGGTGCAATGCAGGGACCGTCTGAGAGATCGCCAGAATGCGGCGGCGATATTCACGGCATCTGTCGCGGACGGCTTGCCAATTCTGAATGTTGGAAATCATCGCCTATCGCTCACCCTCGCAATGTATAGTCGCGAGGCGCAAGCTTGAGCTCATCGAGGTAGGTCCGCACCCAATCGACCACCTCGGCTAGGCCCTGCTGCCAGCCGATCTCGGGTTCCCAGCCGAGATCGCGCTTGATGGCGGACGAGTCCAGCCAATAGCGGGAGTCTTGACCAAGCCTGTCGCCCGTGACCTCGCACAGATCCTCAAACGGCACAGCGATGGCTTCGGCGCAGAGTTCGACGACGCGGCGGATCGATGTTGGCTCCCTCGGCCCGACATTGTAGACCTTGCCGAGCGGAGCGCCTTCTGCCGTCAAGTGAATGGCGCGGCCGAGATCTCGGGCGTGGATATAGGACTTTTCTGCCTTGCCGCCACCGTGCAAAGGCAGTTTTTCGCCGATCAGTCCCGACAGAATGGCCTTGGGAATGACGCGATGCAGCAACTGGCCCGAACAATAGGCATTCGAGGGGCGCAGAATGTTCATCGGGAATTTAAGGAAGCGCGACACCGACAGAAGATACATGTCGAAGGCGACCTTTGAAGCAGCATAGGGGCTCGAAGGCTTGATCGGCTCTTCCTCGGTCACGGCCCGGTCGACCGAGCCATACATTTCCGACGTACCGATCTGAATGAAGCGCTCCAGCCAGTCACGTTTCATCAGTTCTTCGGAGAGGCGGACCAACGCCATCGAGTTTGTCTCGAAGAATCGCCAGGAGTGCTTCCAGGACACGGCCCCTTCGCCTTGGGCCGCGAAATTCACGATGACGTCGGGCTTTTCGCGATCGAGAAGCTCCAGCAGCAGGTCCAGTTCGTAAGTGATGTGGCGCGCGTGATATTCGTAACCCTCGCGCTTGTCGATATCGAGCGAAAAGGCCGACTGTCGCAACGGATTGCGGCCGATGCCGATGACCTTTTCGGGCCTGGCATGGTCAAGGAGATAAAGAGCGGTGTGGATGCCGAAGCTGCCGCCGCCGCCGAGGATGGCATATTTCTTACCGGGCATAAGTTCACTCACATTGGACGCACAAGACGGTGCGTTGGGGAAATCACTCGACGACGGTCCAAAAATAGTCCCCGGTATAGCCAGCTTCGGCGAAGAGCTCGATCCAGCCCGCCGGATAGTCGTGGAAGCGGGCGGTCAGGACCCAGCTCTCGAAGAGGTCCTTCTGCTCCGGGGTGTGATAACTGTCAACCTGCACGAAAGCCCGGCCGCCGGAGAGACGCTGGATCTCGCGCAGTGCCCTTTCGGCATCGGTGCGATCGAAATTGTGGATCGTATTGATGCTGATGACGCAATCGAAACTATCATCGGGGAAAGGAAGCGAATCGCCGGAACCCAGATGAAGGCGGCCGACCACCTCCTTCTCGCAATGGGTGAGCGCATAGTGGGAAATATCGAGCCCGAAAGCCTCCAGGCCAGGACAGGCGATCATCAGGTCCTTGACCAGAAAGCCCTTGGCGCAACCGACGTCGAGCACGCGCATGCCGGGTTTCAGGCCAAAATGGTCGATGATGTCGCGAGCTACCGGCACCCAGCGCCCATCATAACGATAACCGCCATAGCCGAAGCTGCGCGGCCCGTCGAAATAAAGCTCCCCATATTCGCGCGCAGCCGCGATGACATCCGGCGTCTTGGCTTCGCCACGCAGGGTGATGTTGCGCTTGGTTCGCGGCAGTGATCCCAACAGATTGATTTCAGCCATGCCCTTCCGCCTGCTCCTGAACGCGGCGGATGCCCGCCGGCAGCTTCACATATTCGAAACCGGGAAAGGCTGCGCGAGTGCCGGCAATGTCGAATGGTCGGTAGCCATTATGCGGCATCGGCCCGCTGCGAGGCGTTTCCTTGATGGCGCTCGCGGACGAAGCCGCGGCGATGGCAAGATCGGCGATAGTCCGGAATGAATGGACCTCTCCCGTCGCCACATTGAGCGCGCCAGTGGAGCGATGCATGAGCACACGCAGCACGATCTCGGCGACATCCTCGATCAGGACGTGGTCGCGTCGTTCTTCGCCCGCTCCGAAGAGCACGATATCCTCGCCGGCATTGGCGAGCCTGCGGAATCGGTTGGGACCGTAGCCGTTATGTGGATCGCTCGCGCCGTAGATCAGGGTAGGGCGCAGGATTGCCAGCGGCGACTTGATCTCGCTGCGAAAGGCGATCTCGCGTGCCAGATGCATAGCGCCGTGATAGCTGGCTGGAGCCGTCGGCGCATTCTCGGTCAGTGGGACCGGCTCGTCTCCATACACGGCATCCGAACTGATATTGATGACGTGCGCTACGGGTATGGCATCGAGCGCAGTGATAATTGCACGTGTGATCGCCAGATTCTCGATGAGCATATCGAGATTGCGGCACGGCGCCTTGGCTGTGGCTGCGACCACAGCGTCGCTTGCCCGCAGTGATCGCGCGAGTATCTGCCCCGCGCCGGGAGCAGAAAGGTCGATATCGGACCTTGCAAGTCCAAGCACGCCGATGCCGGCTGCTTCTGCCGCCTGCTTAACGGCGCCGCCAACAAAGCCCCCCGCTCCAATGACAACGACGCGTTCTGGCCGAACCGGCGCGGAAAGAAGATGGTGCAGCATCAGTTGCTCCCGGCAATCGGCTCATGTGGCAGCCCGAGCGAATAGTAATCCAGGCCGGCGGTCCTTGCTTTGCGCCGATCAAGCACACCATAGGGATCCAGCACGATGCGGCCGCTCAGGGCCTTGGCAATATCCGCCGGCGATATCGCGCCATATTGAGGCCAGGGCGTCATGATCATCAGGGCATCGGCGCCTGGCAAAGCCTGAAGCGGGTCATCGACGCCGGTCGCATGGGGATGGGCCGCTGCACTGGCCGGAACGACGGGATCGTGAACGACGAAGCGTGTATCGGGTAGACGGGAGAGGGTCGCCAAGGAGGGGGAATTCTTGGTCGAGTGGGTGTTTTCCTTGTATGCAAGTCCCCAAACCGCGACTGTCGCGCCAAGCTTCCTCGACAACAGCACCCTGCGAATTTCGGCGGCTGCCCAATCTCGCCGATGCCCACTGTTGGTGAGCCAGGCCCGCACGACGTCGCTGTTGGTACCGTGCCTCTCCGAGAGCTGCATAACGGTGGCAAGGTCGCGCTCCAGATTGCCACCTGCGATCCCGAGCCCTGGCGCCAGATAGGCCTGCGAACCAATGCGCGCATCCAGTTTGAGTGCCGGCACGATCTCCGACCAGTCCGCGCCGATCGCCTCGCACAGTTCCGAGAGGGTATTGGCGACGCTGATCGAGGAAACCAGGCAACAATTGATGGCAATCTTGGCCAATTCCGCGCTCTCGTAGCGCATTGGAAGCAATGGACATCCAAATGCCGCCAGAAGCGCATTGAAACGTGCGTCAATGGGTGCCGAAGGATCGGCGCAGCCGATGATTGTGCGCTCAGGATGCATCGCACGGGCGACGGCGCGGCCAAAGACCAGGGTTTCGACCTGATAGTAAAGTCGGCCAGGCGCCACACTGCCGATAGCCCGGGTGAACCCCGGCGGGACCTGACACAGGATCACCAGCAGCGCATCCGGCTTCAGGGCGCCGACCACTCCCTCTATCAGGGCCCTGATCGGACCAAGGTCGCTCCGCCCGGCATCATCGGTCGGTACATCAGTCGCGATATAGACCAGGTCGCAGACAGCAAGGCTGCCGAGATCGCTAGAGAAGACCAGCCGCTCGGTATTTTCCGCTAAAAGATCATCGAGCCCCGGCTCTATCACCGGAAGTTGCCCTTTTGTAAGCCCTCCTATCAGCTCCGTATCGGGCGAATAACAGACTGTCCGGAACCCTCTAGCGGCCACTGAAGCCGCCGAGACGATCCCCAGATGCGTCATGCCGGCAAAACCCACGACGGGCCGGTCTTGCGCCGAAACGGAGGTCTTCATCGGAGCCCGTCCACCCTGCTCGTAATTCCGATGGCGGCACGGCTTAGCCTGCCCAGACATTCCTGCAGCCAGATATCGTTGGAAAGATCAGTGGGTAGCCCCGCCCCGCAGAGCTGTTTGAAATAGGCATATTCGGTGGCCCATGTGGGATCCTCCTGTACCAGGGTCGTGGCTTCCTCAGGCGGCCGGCCGCTGGGACGAACGCGCTTGCGATGGGTGAAGGTCGACGGCCCCCATTTGCAAAGGGATTCGATATGGGCGCTGCCGTTCTCTGCGAAAACGTCGCATGTGAAGTGATTTCGCCAGGATAGCAGGGTCATCTCGAGTTCGATCCGGCATGAGCCTTTCTCATTGCCGATGACAACGTGGTCCGGCGCTCGATTTTCGAAGCGATTGACCGAAACGATCTCGAAATGATCGTCGATCCCACCGAACCAGAAACGGCAGGTATCGAGCAGATGCGAACCAAGGTCCGGCAATACGCCTGCGCCCTCGTCGCGCCATTGCGATTCCCGAACCAGTTGGGCCGTCCCGTTTCCATAGAACATCCGGCAAGAATAGATCCGTCCAAGCACCCCTGAGGCGATAAGGTCGTGCATCCGCAAGAAATGCGGCTCGAAACGATGATTATAGGCCGTGTAGCAAACGGCGCCCGTGTGTCGGGCCAAGGCTTGCAATTGAGCTATCTGATCACTGCTGCCGGTCCAGAGCGGCTTTTCGACCAGGACATGCTTGCCGTTGGCAAACAGATACGTCAGCAACTCGAATTTCGGTTCGTCGGGAACGCAGCACAAAGCCGCATCGAAGCTATCGAGCGGGACTTCACCTATCGTGCGAAAATCAGCCGAGGAGTTGAGGGGGTCGACGCTGGCGACATAGTCGTCGCCGGCAAACCGCCGTCGTTTATGTCCCTGAACGCCCAAGCCGACGACGATCGACCTCATGACGCATAGTTCATCTGTTTTTCGACGGCATCCAGGCGTGCGTGGACGTGATCGGGTGTGATCGGAACATTGCCGTCGAATTCGCATTCGCAACCGGCCGCCATGCTGCCTAGGATCGCCGCCTGCGTCTCATCCTTGCCGGCCAGCATGGCCAGTGTCGAATAAGCCAGAAGCGCGTCGCCGGCTCCGACGGGATCGACGAGATTCTCGACGAAACTGTCGATCACGAAGAAGCTGTCCAGGGACTCATGATCGGTGCTGTTGCAGGTCAAAACGCCACGCTCGCCGAGCTTCAGAATTAGGAGCTTGCACCGGGCCTGATCATAAAGCTGCGAAGCAAGTGGACGAATGCCCGAGTCCTGGTCCGCCAGCGCAAACCTGGCCTCGCGCTCGTTGGGGGTGATCAGGTCGAAGCCCTTGAACTCGGTGATGTTGCCCCAGCGGCTGGCAACCTGACTGTCGGCGACCCGGTATGCGCCTTCCGGAATAGCGTCGATAAAGGAGGGAATGGTACGGCGATTGAAGATGCCGTGACGAAAATCGGCATAGATCACGCCATCGGCCGCGGTGTTTCGCACCGTGCTCGTCATGGCGGCGAGAATCCCATCGGAAATGGAGCTGTTGTCGAGCGTATCGATCTTCAACAGTCGGTAGCCGCCAACGACCACGGCGTTCTTGTTCACCGTCGGCCGCCCCTTGTCGATCGTCGCCTTCACATCGATGCCGGCTCCCCGCAGATCGTCTATGACGAAATCACGATAGGAATCATTGCCCAGCACGGTGGAAAAGGTGACATGCGCCCCGGCCGCCCGGCAGTGCTTGGCCACGATGCCCGCACCGCCGACATAGTCCGTCCTGCTTTCGAACAGCACGGACATGGTTGGCGTCTTGGTCTGGCCGCCGATCATGGTGCAATTGGTGTAGCTATCCACGATGGTGTCGCCCACCACATGCAGCCGGTGACCTGCAAGCGCATCGAGCGTGCGCCTCAGATCGTCGAACGTGGTTCCCTGGCGCTCCATGAAGATCTGGAGTTTCTCAAGCTTCAGATCGGGCGCCTTGAGATTGATCAGCTTGGAGGACGAATAGACGATATCGCCCGGCGTGAAGATGATGTCGCCGCCATAGGAGCGCAGCACTTCGGCTTCTTCCGCGGTCTTGGGGGGCAGCCCATTGGCCGTATATTCGTAGCCCTTGGCCAGGAAATCCGGTTGGATGATGCGGATATTTTCGATCGGCGTGGCATTGGGATCAATGACGACGTAATCGATCAATTCGAAGGCGGCCAGATTGAGGGCCCGCAGATCCTGCGGCACGTGGGGCCGATGCAGCCCCTTGGTGATATGGCGGTCCGCCGTAACGCTCGCGATCAGGATGTCGGCCTTGCCCTTCGCATAGATCAGATGGCGCAGATGTCCGGGGTGCACCACATCGAATACGCCGTGACACATGATGGCGCGCTTGGCGCGCGGCATCGGTCCCAGGATATCCCGCAGTTGTTCGGGCGTCTTGATCTTGTGAGCATAACGGTCGCTCAGGGACTCTAACATCAGGCCTCCCTCGTGGCCCTCGGGCCGAGATACTCAAACCAGGTCTTGGTTGCGCCGGCGATTGATTCCGGATCCCAAAGAGGCGCATCTTTCCACAAGTGGATCTGCTGCATCATGCGAGGCACGCCCTGCTCAAAGGCAACCTCGGGACGCCATCCGAGCATCGTGGTGATCTTGGTGATGTCGGCATAGGTGCAATCGGGCTCGCCGGGACGCCTGGGAACATAGACCACATCACCGCCGAGCAGACTGACGAGATGGTTGATCGATTTGGGATTGCCAGCGCCGATATTGAAGCGTTCGCCTACGATGTCTGTCTCGGCCGCCGCAAGAAAGGCAGTAGCAACATCGGTTACATAGATGAAATCTCGTGACTGTGTACCGTCGCCGACCACCGTATAGGGCTTGCCTGCGAGCTTCTGACGGAAGAACACCCCAAAAACGGCGCCATATGCACCCGTGGTGCGCACGCGTGTGCCATAGGCGTTGAAGATGCAGACGCTGTTGACCGGCAGGCCATAGACCCTGTGCCAATGAAACACGGCCTGCTCGCCCTGATACTTTGAGAGGGCGTAGGGGTACTGCGGATCGATGGGATGATCTTCCCGCGTTGGCGTTGCCGCCAGCCCGTAGCACGAGGACGAGGCTGCGTAGACCAGCTTGCCAATCTTGGCCGCCCGCGCGCACTCCAGCACACGCACCGTACCCTGGACGTTGATGTCCATATAATCGAGCGGCCGCTCGATCGACGGCACGATGTCGCCAATGCCGGCGAAATGAAAGACGTGGCGAGCCCCCTCGAACAAGGCGTTCCCAGGCACAAGCGAACGGATGTCGATCCGATGGCTCGAAAGATCCGGGTTACCCGCGTGATGCGCGAGATTGGCCGCGTGACCGCCGGACAGGTCATCGATCACCCGCACGCGATAGCCCCGCTCCAGCAGGAGGTCGACCATATGGCTGCCGATGAAGCCGGCGCCGCCTGTCACGACGGCAATAGGCTTGTCGCTCATGCCGCTTTCAACCGCTGAAGCCGCTTCACGTTGAAATAGGCATCGTCACCGAAACTGTCGGGCAGCGCACCTCGGCGGAAGGCCTGGCACAATTCGCGAACCGCATCTTCCACCGTATAGTGCGGCGTAAAGTCAAGCACCCGGCTGACCTTGCCGGAATTGATGTGGTAGGAGCGGATATCGTCGCTTGGCGTGGTGACGATCTCAAGATCGCCGCGCTCGGGATATTCCTCCAGCACCACTTTCTTCACCAGGTTGGCGATCTGCATCAGGGACAGGTTCTGGTAGCCGACATTGAAGATATCGCCCTGGATCTTTTCTGCGGGCGCTTCGAGGAACATTTCGACAGCGTCCACATAATCCTGGATATGCAGATTGGGTCGCAACTGGGAGCCACCGAATACCGTGATCCTGTTCTTGTTCACCGCGTGGTTGGTGAGGATGTTGACCGACAAATCAAGCCGCTGGCGCGGTGCGTAACCGCAGACGGTGGCGGGGCGAAACGTGACGCCGACGAAGTCGTCGTCGATATGCTTGTTCAGCAACGGTTCGCACATGCCCTTGTATTTGTTGTACAGGGTCAACGGAACCAGCGGATGGTCCTCGGTCACGTCGGGCTGATCGGAGACGCCATAGACCGAGGATGAGGATGCGTAGATAAAACGGCGGACACCCGCGTTCTTCGCCGCGAGGACCATCGGTTCGAATGCATCCAGGTTGACCGAGGTCGAGAGCCGCTCGTCGAGTTCAAAGCTCGCATCGTTAGAGATACAAGCAAGGCTCACAAAGGCATCATGTCCGGCAACCGCAGCCGCCAGCTTCGCGGTGTCGCGAATGTCGCCCTGGAGAATGGTCAGGTTGGGATCGTCCTTCGGCAGGAACTCATACCCGAAATACATGATATCATAAACGGTAACCTTGTATCCGGAGGCCAGAAGTTGCGGCACAAGGCGGCTGCCGCAATAACCGGCGCCTCCAGTCAGGAAGATGCGATCGAATTGTCTTGCCATGGATATTCTTCCTCATCTCTACACAGGGTCGGTTTGCCGGGCAGGTTGTTCGGCAATTGCCGCTGTCGAAATCTCGAAACCGGAAGCAGCAGCGTCACGATGGAACATCTGAACGGTTTCGAGTGAATAATCGTCCAGATTCTTGCCGACTAACACCAGTTTAGCAAGAATGTCCGATGTCGCTGTAATGATGTCGCAGCCGGCTTCTTCAGCGTGGAAAATGTTGAGAAGCTCCCGCGGGCTTGCCCAGAGCAATTCAGCCTTGGGCCTACTATGGAGAGCGGCGCGGCAGGCTTTCATGTGGGGAATGGGATCGATCCCGGTGTCGGCAACCCGCCCCGCAAACACGGAGACAATACTTGAAGTTTGGGGCGCCAATGCCTCGGCAACCTGAGCGACCTGCTCTACTGTCATGATCGCAGTTATGTTGAGGACAACCCCGTCACTGGAAAGTCGATGGATAACGGGCCCGGTGAAAACACCTTGCGTGTTTGTCACAGGAATCTTGACGTTTACATGCGCGCCCCAGGCCGCGATGACACGAGCCTGTGCTTCCATGCCATCGAGGTCATCGGCAAAAACTTCAAAGGATACTGGACGATCCGGAATAGCGGCTACAACCTGGCGAGCGAACGCCGTATAGTCCGTAATTCCTGCTTTGCGCATCAACGTCGGATTGGTGGTGAAACCCGCAATCGCGGGGTTCTTGTACATGGCCCTCATCTCGGCAAGATTGGCGCCATCGGCAAAGAGCTTAAGTTTGAGGCCAGGCTTCGCGTTCATCTCGTTACCGTTTCCGCTCAGGGCGCCAGGAGGCGATTGGTGGCCTCGGTAAGACTTGTTGTGATAATGTCAACGTCTTTCGGAGCTGGCTCCGCCGTGTAGCCCCAATCGATGTGAATTGTACGGCAGCCCGCGGATCGACCCGCCTCGACGTCTGACGCGCGATCGCCGATCATCACGCTAGCCGATAGGTCGATATTCATCTCACGCGCCGCTTCCAACAGAAGATAGGGCTTTGGCTTGCGGCAGAGGCATTTCTCGTCCTGCCGATGAAAGCAAACCTTTACGCTGTCCAGTGGAAGCGCGGCACACAAGCGTCGGTGCATTTCATCGACAACAGTTCGCTCCACGACACCCTTGCCGACATCGGGCTGATTTGTGACGACGACCAATAGGAATCCAGCGCGCTTGAGGCGATCAAGGCAAGCACGGGCCTCTGGATAGATCACGAAGTTTTGCAATGACGTCGGAGCAAAACTACGACCGTCGCGAAAAGTCGGGATCACCAGTACGCCGTCCCGATCAAGGAAGATCGCGGGCTTTCGCCCAGAGGCCACACTCTCCTTCACCACTTGGTCTTCCGTATCTGCAATATCGGATGAGAGACGAGGCAGTGCCATACCATCGCTTGGAATGCCTCAGAAAGCGGCGTAACGAGTTGCGGATTTACAGCCGGTACAACAACAACCAGGTCACCGTTTATGGCCGTATGCCCCCGATCGTTTCCAACTATACCGAAAACCTTGGCCCCACGTCGTTTAGCCAGATCAACCGCCTCAACGATATTCACACTGACGTTTCGGGCAACATCTCCACCGCCCACCGACAAAATGAAAACTGCGTCGTTTTCCGATAAATGGCTGACCTCCAGCCAGCCCGAAAAAATCGTGTTCCAGCCCTCGTCGTTGGCGCGGGCAGTCAATTCGGAGACGTTGTCAGCCGCAGCGTAGGCCTCGATACCGCACAATTTACGAAAATCGTTCACGGCATGGCTGCAATTGCCGGCGCTACCGCCCACACCGATGAAAAAGAGCCGCCCCTTACGCGAACGCAAAAGGTCGAGTTCGCCCGCCAGTTTCTCAATCAATGCGTGGCTCAATGACCGACTGATCGCGACCGCGTCCTCAAAGAAGGAAACGGCGTGTGAGCGCACTGTCTCGTCATTCATTGCGAACCTATCCCCTTGGTGGAAGCCGTGATTATCATCTCGTTTGAAGTCTCAATCTCACAGTTGGGTGTGCCAATTGAAGTGACCGTTTGTGGTGCTTCAGGCATGCCAAGTTCGGCGGCGTACTGGCTTAAAAACGCCTCGCCGATACGGGAGGTGGTTCCGTATGTATAATGCCGTGGCGTTAAGAGTCTGCGAAAGGCCTGCTGCAAATGCTCGGCAGCCGATGTTTCCCGGAAAACGCCATCCAGCCTGTCCAGCATTTCAAGCACAAGTTCGCGTATCTGCTCCTCGGTATTCTCTTCGACCACCCAGCCGGCCTGCCTGTATTGCTCGGCAAAACGGAAGGATGATACATCGGAGGCGAAGATTTCGGCGAGCCTCGCGTCTGAACCATCCAGGCGCTTCAATCGCTTGGGTATTGAAATATCCTTCGATCCCATACCGTAACAGGCGCCGTAGGGCGCCATGTTGGCGAGCGCGCAGGGAACACCCGATATCGTCGCAATGAGGCACAGACCAGAGGTGTTACCCAGGAAGAAACGCGCGTGTGACGCCAGATACAAATCCATCCAGTCACTTTTCAGATGCGTATCGGGATAGTTGATCAATCCGGGCCTGTCAGGCAATGAGGCCGTACCACGCTCTCCCATTCGAATACACCATCCACCGCGAGCAATAATCGCATCAACGGCGGCAAGGCAATTGGCTATATCACTATTGCGATAAATATGCAGATGCTCGTCCCCAGGCGAATACACACCATCGCGAGCATGAATACACACGAACCACCCACCAGGCGGCATACCGAGCTCTTCAAGGGCCTTTCGGCCCTTTTCGTTCAAACTTTCTGGCAACTTGAAGAGAGGAGGTCTATCTCCCCAGGACTTAACGACATCCTGATATTGCGCCGCTTCGTCGAGAGTGCAGGCCACAGAATGAAGGTCGATGCGCAACGATTCGAGGCGAACCAGGGGCTTCAGGACGGTTATCGCGATCGGATTCGAAATCAGGGTGAGATAGTTTCCCCAAACGCGCAGCAATGCGGGATTGGCAGCCTCAGAATAAGGCAGCAGAACAATAGGCCTAATCGCCGTGTATTGGCCGAGCACCTGCTGCTTGAGAAACCAATCCAGTTCGATAGCAAGATGACCAATTCTCCCAGGAATAGTAATAACGACAAAACGATATCTTGCAAGGCTCAATATAAACGCTAGAAGCCCGTAAGTTAGTGCGAAAATCGCGCGACGAACGGATCTTTTAAACGCTTTTTCCACACTGCGTTTCTTCATAAGGGGGGCTCGACTTATTCTAAAGGCTTCAGACTATCGACCTAACTAACCCACCCCTTGCGTTGGGCAGCAATAAGGCCTGATGAACGTTGATGGCAAGCACCACCATTACACTCTTGGGAAGTACGAGCCCTACGAGCGTCTCTAGAAGGCCGACGAACCGATTTTCCATCGGATGGCCCACACTCAAGCTTGAATACCTAGTGCATCGCCACCAATAGACACACATAATATATTGTTATAATTGAGCTTTTCGGGATCCAACTGGTCGGAGTGGCAGGATTTGAACCTGCGACCCCTACGTCCCGAACGTAGTGCTCTACCAGGCTGAGCCACACTCCGTATTCCAGTCGTGGGCGGCTCTATAGCGGGATCGTCAGCGAGCCGCAAGCAGGATGTGCGCTTTTTCGCGGATGATTTAAAAGGCGGATTCTTATACAGCCGCCTTGCAGCCTCCGGGCGAACCGGCTATTGACCCGCTCCGATTGGGGCGTAGCCAAGTGGTAAGGCAGCGGATTTTGATTCCGCCATTCGGAGGTTCGAACCCTCCCGCCCCAGCCAGTTTCCTCGGGGTGAGACCGCTCTGCACAGAGGGACAGGTCCAGTCCCAGCAGGCCGGCTGGCAGAAGATCCCGATGGTCTCGCGACCTCAGTTTCCAGAGGTCGCGCTTTCGCTGAACGCGGGCTCCTTGAGCAGCGCTTCGAAGTGCTCTTCTTCCAATATCTGGGGCTCCTTGCCGGGATCCCGCAAGGCCACCAGGTCGACAAGCGGGTCGGGGTGAACCCTGGCTTCTAGATAGCGGTGCACTGCCGTTCGGAGGGAAATGTCATGCCCCTCGAAACTGACCAGTTCTTCAGGATCATAGTCGAAATCAGCCGCCATGGATTCGTCTCCTGAGTGAGGATGATGGAGAGGCTGCCTGCTCAGGGAACTCGCCGGGCCTGCCGGTGTTCCCTTTCAATGGTAAGGTCGCATCTAAAATATCGACAGGTCGCCGATTTTCTCGTTGCAATGGGGGAAGTTCTCTCTCGGGACTTCTATTATGTGGCGCCGCTGACGGTTTTCGCGGGCTTGGCCTTGGTGATGGCAGGTGTCCCTGATATGCCCGCCCTTGTCGCAGGACTCAGCATCGGCTGCGGCATCGTCGCCTTCCTGGCTGTGAAGCCGGGCGAGTTCTAGGTTGCTCGGAGGTTGCCGCGTGCAACTCTTTGTCTCGCAATGGCGTGGTTGCGCGCCCGCCTTGCAGGCGCCTTTTTTGTTCGCCTACCATGCCTGGATATTTTGCGGATTGGCCCTGTCGCTGTTCCGCTCTCCTGCTATATCGCTAGCAGTGATCCGAACGCCGCAGTGGAGGTAATCATGCGCTTGATGGTGGCAGCATTCCTGGTGGGCAGCATGCTGTGCATGCCGGCTCTCGCCACCGAGAAACCAGCGCCGGTAATCCCTCCGGCGGCGGAAACCAAGCCTGAAGCGGCCAAGCCCGAGGCGCCGAAGCCTGCGGCAAAGCCCGTCCATGTCCCGGCGAACAAGCCTGTCGACTACGGCGACATGCGCTGCGGTTTCGCCGTACGGCATCGCGACGTGCTGGACAGCCAGATCATCGCATGGGCGGGCGGCTTCCTGGAGGGCTATGCCAGGGCCAACCCGGAGCATGTCAACAATGCCCGCCTGACCGAGCTCACGGATCCTTCCGTGCTGCGCACGCATATCCGCGGCTACTGCCTGAAGCACAAGGAGAAGTCGATCGAAGCGGCCCTTCTCGCGATGATGCCGCATGCATCCCACCCCACCGAGGCGCCGGCTGCGCGTCCGGCAGCACCGGCGCCACAGAAACCCACCCCTGCCAAGCCGCAGTAAGTCAGCGGCGGATGAATTGGTCGACGTAATCCGCGCCCAGCCCGTTGGTGGTGTAATGGGCGCGGCACATGTCGATCTTCGTGAACACATCCTCGAAGCCCGTCACCTTGCCCCAGGGGTCGACATAGATCATGGCGCCGGTGATGTGGAACAAAGTGATCATCTCCTGGCAATCGTCGGGCACCACCAGCGTATGCGTCTCGCCCGGCGGTTCGAAGACATAGGAGCCGGTTTCGGCCACCCAGTCATGCTCGAGATAGTGCCAGCGCCCGCGCAGCACATGGCCATGCACGGGCGCCGGATGGCGATGGCGTGAGAGCACGCCAGACTTGCGGACGCGCAGGAGGTTGACCCAGTAGCCCTGCCCCGCATGAAGGCAGAGCGGGCGAAACCAGACATTCTCCATCTGCGGCACCCAGACGCGCTCATCCTCCGGCAGCACCTGCCGCACCGCGATTTCCGGCGCGGCCTCCGCCGGCATCGGCAGCTGGTAGGGCATCTTGCTCTGGTCGAGCTTGCGGTCGGTCTCGTTGCGTTCAAGTTGGTTCATGAGCCTCATCCGATCAGATAGCCGCCGTCGACGGGCAGGATCACCCCCGTCATGAAGGCGGCGGCGGGGGAACACAGGAACATCACAGGACCGGTCAGGTCGGCGGGCTTGCCCCAGCGGCCGAGTGGCGTGCGCGCCAGGATAGGGCCGCTGCGGGCAGGATCCTCCACCAGCGCCCGGGTCAGCGGCGTCTCGATCCAGCCCGGCGCGATAGCATTGACGCGGATGCCCTCGCCGGCCCAGGCGATGGCGAGCGACTTGGTCAACTGCGCGATGCCGCCCTTGCTGGCGCTGTAGGCGGGCACCAGGCCGCCCCCGAAGAAGGACAGCATCGAGGCAAGATTGACGACGGATCCGGCGCCTGAAGCGGCAAGCAGCGGACGGCAGGCCGCACACAGCCGCATGGTGCCGTTGAGGTTGATGTCGACGACATCCTCGAACACTGCCGGATCGTGCTCGGCGCCGCGGCGAATCACACCCGCGGCATTCACGAGGATGTCGAGCCGCGTGAGGCTCGCGGCCAGCGCCGTCACCGCCGCCTCATCCCGGACATCGAGATCGACAGTCCTGATTCCCGCGGGGGCCTCACCCGGCAGGCCGGCGGCCACCACCTCGGCGCCAGCCTCGGCAAAGGCCCCGGCGATCGCCGCCCCGATGCCGCTTGTGCCGCCGCTGACGAGGACGGAATGACGGCTGAAATCGAACTGCATGCGACGTTCCACCCGATTCTCAGGGCGACGAGCACGCCCTCAAAGATCAGACAATACGGGGGCGCAGGCGTCAATGGAGGCATTGCCAAGCATGCGCCGCACGCCGGGCACAAGCAGAAACTCCAGCCAGCGCCAACAAAATACTGTGAATACTCAAGACCCCTGAGCGATCTTTCGCCGCGCTTGATGCTTGACTTACAGCTCCAACTTGCATTTACTAAGCGGTAATGAATAAAAGGCGTTTTGGCACGCTTCCAAGCGCCTGAAGGAAACGGGGAGGGAGCCATGACGTCCGCGTCAATGGCGGAGCGTGGACTGACATCCGCGCGGATCCGTCACTACCACCACCGTATCGTGCTGCAGCGCTTGCGCCGTCTGGGCGAGGCCTCGAAAGCGGACCTTGCCCGCGCCGCCAACCTCACCAATACGGCTATCGGCGAGATCGTCTCGGACTTGCAGTCCTACGGGCTGATCTCGGTGGTCGGCAAGCGCTATCACGGGCAGCGCGGCCAGCCGGCGACCCTGCTGCGCCTGGAGCCGACCGGCGCCTATGGCATCGGCGTACGCATCGATCGCAACCGCATCGAGACGGCGCTGGTGGATCTTGGCGGCAACCTCGTCGACAAGCGCTCGCATGACCATCCCCTGCCGCCGCCCCAGGAGGCGCTGGCGCTGATCGCGGCCGACGTCGCGGCTCTCCATGCCACGGCGGAAGACGCCTCACCGGGACGTGTCCTGGGTATCGGGCTGGCGCAGCCCTACAATCTCGGCGCCTGGCTCGACCGTCTCAATCTCGACATCCCGGCGCTGGCACAATGGGACAGTTTCGACTTCGCCGCCGCTTTGCAGGAAGCTGTAGGCCTCGACGTGCATGCCGAGAATGACGGTACGGCGGCGGCGATCGCCGAACTTTTCTACGGGTTCGGCCGCGAATCGGACGATTTCGTCTATTTCTTCATCGGCCCGGCCATTGGCGGGGGCGTGGTGCTGGCTGGCGACTATCGCCGTGGCGCCACCGGCAATGCCGGCGATGTCGCCGTGCTGCCAGTGCCACCCTCCCGCCTGCCCTCCACGCCGCCGCCCAAGGGGCCGTTCGACATCCTGCTGGCGCGGGCCTCGATCGCAGCCTTGATGCGCCATCTCGACTGGCACGGCCACAAGGTCTCCGGCCCGAACGATCTTCCGGCCGCCATTGCTGCCTGCCCGCAAGCGCTTGAGGAATGGATCGCCGATTGCGTGGAGGCGCTGGTCGGGCCGGTGCTATCGGCGCAGGCGCTGCTCGACGTGCCCAATGTTGTGCTGGACGGGGATCTCGGCCCCCCGATCATGAAGGAGATCGTGGCGCGGCTCGAGACTGCTCTGGTGGCAGCCATTCCGGAAGCCCGCAGCGCTCCGACCTTGCGGCTCGGCACCTTCGGCTCCACCGCCCACGCCCTCGGGGCGGCCACCCTGCCGCTGTTCATCGACTTCGCACCCCGGGCGACCGTCTCGGCAAGCGCAAGGCCGATCGCGTCGCTGGGAGAAACACGGGCCTGAGCGATAGCCTTCAAGGAAACGGCCGGCCTGTTGGGGCCGGCCGTGGATTGGCAAACAGGCCTTACGACCGTTCCCGGAGAGGGCTCAGCCGCGCAGCTTCTTCAGGCCGGTCCAGCTCAGACCGATCAGGGCGGCGGCGAGCGCGACCTTGATCAGGTCAGCGAGAAGGAAGGGAGCGACGCCGCCAAGCCAGGCGCGCTCATAGCCGATGCCGCCCCAGGCGCCGCTTGCAAGCTGGGCAACGAAGGCAAGCCAGGCAAAGCCGATCGCCAGCACGAGGATGTCGCCGGCCAGCATGGCAGCGAAGAGCGGCAGGACGCGATTCCCGACCCGCTCGGCGACGGAGCCGACGATCCAGGCCGCAACCGGATATGCCAGCAGATAGCCGCCGGTGGTGCCGAGGAAATAGAGCGGCCCATATCCCACGCCGGCGAAGACGGGCAGCACGAGGCCCGTGGCGAGATAGGCAAGCACCGTCGCCGTGCCCAGACGCGCACCGAAGGCAGCGCCGATCAGCGGCACGGCCAGGGTCTGCAACGTCACGGGCACCGGCCAGAACGGCACCTGTACCTTGGCCGAAATCGCCAGGAGGGCCACGCCCGCCAGCACTAGCAGGACATTACGGACCAGCGGATTGGCCTTTGCCGGCCACAAGGCGCCTGCCAGGGTTGAAGTCGTGGGTTGCGCAGCGCTCATCTCAATCTCCAGAACAAGTGGCTCGCCTCCCTTTTTGGTGCCGGTCCGGGACCGGGCAAAGTGGTGGCGACATCCCGCCAACAGAAGCGGTAAACGCAGCAAAGAGCAAGAGCCTCTAGGCCACGCTCACCGGCAAATCGGATCGCCTGCCCCATTCGGCCCAGGAGCCGTCGTAGATCGCAATGTCGGTGTAGCCGGCAAGGCGGGCCGCAAAGGCCGGGATGCAGGCCGTGACGCCCGAGCCACAACTGAAGATCAAGCGGCGGCGGGCGCCGATCAGATCGGAGAATATCTGCGCGAGAGTTTCAGCCGGCTTGACAAAGCCGTCCGCCAGCACCGCCTCGAAAGGCAGGTTGAAGGCTCCGGGCATATGGCCACCGCGCAATCCCGCGCGTGGCTCGGGAGCTTCACCGCGGAAGCGGGCCGCCGAACGGGCATCGATCACCGCGCAACTCTCATCCAAAAGCGCCTCGCGGACACGCCCGGCATCGCAAAACCCTGTTTTGTCGGGCCGTGGTGTGAAGTTGCCCCTGCCCGCCGCTTCGGCATGGGAAAGAGCGAGAGGTAGGCCCGACCGGATCCAGCCCGGCAGGCCGCCATCGAGGAGGACCACCCGCTCATGGCCCATGGCCCGGAGCATCGCCCACAGGCGTGCGCTCGCATAGATGCCCTGGCGATCATAGATCACGAGCGCATCACTCCTGCCGATCCCAAGGACGCAGGCGTCGTTTGCAAAGCGCTCGGGCGAGGCCAACATATGGGGCAGGTCCGAATCAGGATCGCAGAACTGGGTATCGAGATCGACACGCAATGCACCTGGGATGACGCCGGCATCCTCTCCCCCGCCTTTTGAGATCGGCGAGCGTAGACTGGCATCGAGGATGATAACGTCATCGCGTCGGCGATTCTCATCGAGCCACGCCGCCGAGACCAGATCCGCCATTATCTCTTGTCCTCTTCCTTCAGCCAGTCGAGACGCAGGAAGCCCTCGCCCTCCTTGGCGAAGAGCGGGGCGAGATAGGCGCCCACCGCACGCAGTTCCTCGTCGAGTTTCCAGGGCGGATTGAGGATGATCATGCCGCAGCCGTTCAGGCGGTCGATGCGCTGAACCTTGTAGCGGCTGAGTTCGAAGCGCAGGATGCGGCCCGCCGGCAGCGCGGCGAGCTTGCGGGCGAAGCTCTCGACCTCGCGCATGCCCTTGATCGGATACCAGACGGCGTAGATGCCCGTGCCCCAGCGCCTCAGCGCGCCGGCAAGGCAGTCAGCGATGACCTTGAACTCATTGTCCTGCTCATAGGGCGGATCGATGAGCACGAGGCCGCGACGCTCCGGCGGGGGCAACAGGCCCGGCAGCAGCTTCCAGGCATCGCCTTCCATCACCTTGACGCGCTTGCTGCGCTCGAAATTGCGGCTGAGACGGCCTGCGTCCTCCGGATGCTTCTCGCAGAAGACGAGATGATCCTGCGCCCGTGTGAGGTCCGCGGCTATCCATGGGGAACCCGGGTAGAGCGGCGGCTTCTGCGCCATCAGAATATTCGAGAGCGCCATCCAGGGCTCGATGAGTTCGGCCACTTCGGGCGTGGGCGGCTGCTCCTTGACGAGCGCCACGCCCTCCTCCCACTCGCCGGTGCGCTGGGCCTCATTCCCCTCGAGATTGTAGAGCCCGGCGCCGGCATGGGTGTCGATGACGCGGAAAGGCGCATCCTTGGCCTTGAGGTGGACGAGGATACGCGCCAGCACGATATGCTTGAGCACATCGGCGAAATTGCCGGCATGGAAGGCGTGGCGGTAATTCATGAGGCGTGACGCGCAGCTGGCGCCCGGCTCTGGCGGCTGATGCAGCCTTCCCACACCGCAACCGCCAGCACGATCACCGTGGTGATGCCGCCGATCATCAGGAGATCGGTGCTGAAGCTGAAGGGCACAGCAATGGCCAGCGCCAGGAGCCCGGCGATGTGGGAGATGGGGATGCGCCCATAGATCAGGCGCTTGTAGATGGCGTTGCCGATGAGATAGATCGCCGGGCCGCCATAGATCACGGCGAGGCCGGCGATGTCGACCGGCTGGTCGGGATGCTTGAGCGAGAGATCGTTGCCCACGGCCGCGACGATCACGCCCGCCACCAGCAGCACATGGAGATAGTGGATATAGGCGCCGAGCTGGCCGGGATTATCCGATTCCACGATCACCTCGGTGGCGTCGCGCGTCGAGGTGTCGAAATAGACCCACCACATCGCAATGCTACCGACGAAAGCGACGAGGAAGGCGATCAGGGCAGGCAGTTCCCAGGACTCCGACTCGGACAAGGTGGCGCCCGTCACCAGGATGGATTCGCCTAGCGCCACGATGACGAAGAGGGCGCAGCGCTCGACGAGATGACCGCCTTCGATGGTCCATTCGCTGCCCGCATCCGAGCGTCCGAGGATGGGAAGCCACAGGCCGAACATCGGCGCGAAATATTCGCATCCCACCGCGATCACCCACAGCACGATACGGACGGATCCCTCCGTCAGGCCGCCGGCGATCCAGAAACAGGCGGCGATGGCGCTCCAGATCATCAGGCGCTGGAAGTTGGCGGTAAGCGGACTGGCGCGCCCGAGCTGGACGAGAGCGAAGGCGGATCGGCCTACCTGCATCGCCGCGATGCAGCAGGCGAAGATCAGCCCCCTCTCGTTGAACGCCTCGGGAATGGCGGCGGCCATGACCAGACCGACAGCCATCAGCACGAAGAGGCAGATGCGGATCGGCGTCTTCTCGGGATCGAACCAGTTGGTAAACCAGCAGGTATATTGCCAGACCAGCCAGACGGCGAACCACAGGATCAGGGTTTCGAGGGCACCGCCCCAGCTGAGATGATGCAGCAACGAGTGCGAAAGCTGCGTCACCGCGAAAACATAGACGAGGTCGAAGAAGAGTTCCGCATAGGAAACCCGCGCCTCATGACCATCGCGTTCGCGCAGAATGCCGCCGTTTCCATGTATTGCCGTCATCGTGTCCTATTCCTCTTGCCCCGGATTCATATCGCCGGGAACGGAGCAAGGTGGCAAGAGCAAAGCATCGTCATCCCGGACGAGCGCAGCGAGATCCGGGACCGTGAGCAAAATAGAGCTCTTTTCGGTTGACGGTCCCGGATCTCGCTGCGCTCGTCCGGGATGACGACTCAGATCCGGATGACGTAGCTCTTGCGGGTGGTCTCCAACACTTCCCAGGTTCCCGCAAAGCCAGGCTCCAGGACCATGGTGTCGCCCGGCCCGAGCTCGACCGCCGGACCGCGGTCTGGCGTGACGATGGAGCGGCCCTCCAGTACGGTGCAGCTCTCCCACTCCTCATAGACGATGCGCCAGCGCCCCGGCGTCGCCTCCCAGATGCCGCCGAACGTCTTGCCATCGGCGCTCTCATAGCTGTTCCAGGTGCGGAAGGTGGGGTTGCCCGCCTCCAGCCTCTCGGGTTTGGGGGCGCCAGCCTCGGCCTTGCCTTCGCCCGTACCCGCGAATTTTATCCAGAGAGCCATGCTGGGGCCTGTCGTCCGCTATGAGAATGGAACGGGCGCAGCAGGGTTGCCGCTGCACCGTCTGGGGACAAGGACGGAAATTGCGACCAGGTCAGCGACAGGAGATAGAGGTCGAAGTCACCCGGGGCGGTACCCAGGATCTCGCGCGCGGACAGGCCGCCGCTCGCCGCCACTATCAAGGGGCGGCGAGCAGGAAGCGGATTACGGACGCGCCATCTTGCAGGCCGGCGCATAAGCGAGGTTATGGTCAGTGCCGTCAAGGCACCATTCCACGCCCCAGCTGAAGCCGATCCAACCGGTGTCCTCGGCGATCGAATAGGAAACGCGGCGGTAATGGCCGTCGGAGGTCAAGGCGCGGGCCACGCAGAAGCGGCGCGGGATATAGTCGGTGCCCCAGGGCTCGAAGGCGATCTGGCGCGACTCGTCGATCTGCTGGATCGTCAGCGTGGAGTTCCAGTAATTGGCCTCCTTCGCGGCGAAGCGCGAGCTAATCCTGCCGGTCACGGCCGGATCGCTGCATTGCGGCAGCACGCCGTCGTAATTCGGACCAGACAGCCAGAAGTTCTTCTCCAGGGCCGAGGCGGCAAGCGCCGGCACGCAGGAAGCAGCCAGCAAAGCGGCGGCAACAAAACCGGCAATACGCATGGTGAGAATCCTTGATTGATCAACTGATTGACTCTGTGCGTGGCAAGGCCGGTCGTCAAGCGGCATGCCGCCATATCTTGCCACGGAATTGCCGTCTTTCGCCATAGCGGCGTGATGGCATCCGGCGCGAGATGTTCTTTTTACGGGCTTGGTGTTTTTGTGCCGATCGGCAGGCAAGCTCCTCCTCATCTCTTGGCAAGATCACCCGCGGCATGGAAGCCTTGTGCCGTCATTCCCCCCGCAAGGCATTCCGACGTCATGCTCATCGCCCAACTTTCCGACCCGCATCTAAGGCCCAAAGGCGTGCTCTATCACGGCGCCGTCGACTCCAACGCCATGTTCTCAGCGGCCATCGAGCACCTCAACCGCCTGTCGCCACAGCCGGATCTCGTTCTCGTCAGTGGCGATATCGTGGATGAAGGTGCGCCGGAGGAATACGAACTCGCGCGCGAGCTGCTTTCAGCGATCCGACAGCCGCTGCTGGTCATTCCCGGCAATCACGACGAGCGCGAAGCCTTCCGCCACAGCTTTGCCGACCTCGACACCACAAGCCGATCGGGTCCGCTGCACTTTGCGGTCGGCGATTTTGGCCCGGTGCGAATCCTCGGCCTCGACATCACCGTGCCCGGCCTCCATCACGGCGATCTCGACGATGACGCCGCCGCATGGCTGGAGCGGCAGCTTGGCGCGGCTCCGGGCCGGCCAACCATCGTATTGATGCACCAACCGCCCTTTGCCTGCGGCATTCCGTATATCGACGAGTATTGGTGCCGCAATGGTGAACGGCTGGCGGCGCTGATCGCGCGATTCCCCAATGTCGAGCGCATCGCTTGCGGCCATGTGCACCGCTTCATGCAGTTGCGCTTCGGCGGCACCCTGCTCTGCACGGCGCCGAGCACCACGACGGCCATCGCGCTGCGCCTCCAAGCCGATGCTGAGCCGGCTTCCTATCTCGAGCCGCCGGCCTTTCTGCTGCATCATTGGAAGGAAGAGGCTGGTCTCATCACTCACCTGGTGCCGATCGGACGATTTCCTGGCCCGTTCGATTTCGCGTGAAGCCACCAGGCGAACATGCTTAGGAATCGTTGGCAAATAAGTCTTGCTGTCATCCCCGGCCGAGCCGCTCTCGAGCGAAGCGAGAGAGGGTGAGGAAAAGGGGATCCAGGAGCAAAAGCTCCGCCTTTGGTCCCTGGATCCCCTTCCCGCGCTGCGCGCGCCGGGGATGACAGTCTCACACCGATTCACTTATTCTTCGACGTTTCCCTAACTCGATCCAGGATTAGGAAGGAACCGACGTCCATGTCCAAGCTGTCCATGAAGGGCCAATGCCGCTGCGGCCAGTGCCGTTTCGAGGTGAGCGCCCGGCCGCTGATGGCCTCGGCCTGCCATTGCCGCGGTTGCCAGCGCATGACGGCGAGCGCCTATTCGCTGACCCTGACTGTGCCGAGCAAGGGCTTCGCCGTCACCGCCGGCGAGCCGGTTATCGGCGGCATGCACGGTGCCACCGGCCATTATTTCTGCCCCTATTGCATGAGCTGGATGTTCACCCGCCCGGACGGCTTCGAGGATTTCGTCAATGTGCGCCCTACCCTGCTCGACGACCACAGCTGGTTCTGGCCCTATATCGAAGTCAACACCGCGGAGAAGATTACGTGGGCGATGACCTCGGCCGTGCACAGCTACCCCAAGGAACCGGACTTCACCGAATATCCGGCCTTGATTGCCGAATACACCAAGCATGGCGCCCGAGCGCCGATGTAGGGCGCAAAGGGTGTCCCAACTCTAGCTACTTCGGCCATGTGGGAGTGGTGGGATCACACGAGGCAATAATGGTGCAGGCATGAAAGCCTGCACGCACCAACTTTGCAGGGCGAGGCGCAAGATTGGAGTGGCGATTTCCAATCGCCATCCTGGAAACGTCGCGTCTGCATGAGAGGGAAATGGCAGTCGGAGACTGCCACTCCGCATTTGGTGCCTCCCTGCACGATGTTGGTGCCATAGACTTACCCCGTCACAATTTTGTCAGGAAACCAAGTTGTTTTGCGACTGCACCGAACAGGCTTAAAACGGGCTTCATGAAGAACAGCGCCGATTCGACCATGCAGAAATTCCCGACCGCCCGCGAGGCCGCTCTGGCGCTGCGTCCGGATGAGCCCGTCTATGGCTTCCGCCCACAGGTGCTGGCCGCCGATGCGCGCGAATTCATGGCGCTCTTTCCCGGGAAGACGGCCTATGCGGTCAAGACCAATGGCGAGCCTATGATCCTGAAGGTGCTGGCCGAGGCCGGCATCAAGAGTTTCGATGTGGCGAGCCCGGCGGAGTTCGAGGCGGCACGCGAGGCGGCGCCGGGTTGCGAGCTCCTCTACATGCACCCGGTGAAGGCTCAGTCGCATATCCGCCTGGCGCTGGAGACCTATGGCATCCGCGATCTTTCGCTCGACCATGAGGACGAGGTCGCCAAGATCCTGCGCATCGTGCGGGCGCTCGATATCCCGCCCGAGGAGATCACGCTGTTCCTGCGTCTCGCCACCAAGGGCGCGGCGGCCTACGAGTTGTCCAAGAAGTTCGGCGCGACACCCACCCATGCTGTCGAACTGCTCGATCGCATGGCCGGCATCGGCTTCAAGACGGGCATCGCCTTCCATGTCGGCTCGCAGGTCGAGGATCCCGAGACTTACGAGCGTGGGCTCGCCTCCGTCGCCTGGGTGCGCTCGCGCATCAAGGAGGACATCGTCGAGCTTGATATAGGCGGCGGCTTTCCGGCCCAATACGGCATGGATCCGAAGAAGAAGGGTTCCAATTCCACCACGCCGACCACGCAGGCGCTGATGCGGCAGATCACCGCCGACATCGCCGACTGGAAGCTTGACGACCTGCCGCTGGTGGCCGAACCCGGCCGCGTGATCGTGGCGCGCTGCCTTTCCGTTCTGGTGCGCGTGATGCTGAAGAAGGGCCAGCGCCTCTACATCAACGACGGCGTCTGGGCCTCGCTCTCCGACTCCTGGACCGGCAAGCTGCTGCTGCCGACACGCTTCATCCCCGATCCCGCCCGCAAGCGCCGCAACGGCTCGCCCGACAAGCTGCTGCCCTTCCGCGTCTGCGGCGCCACCTGCGATTCCGTCGATATCCTGACGCGGCCCTTCTACCTGCCCGAGACTATCGACACCGGCGACTGGATCGAAATCGGCCATATCGGCGCCTATTCCCTCGGCCTGCGCACCCGATTCAACGGCTTCTACCCCGACAAGTTCGTGGAGCTTGAAACGCCCTTCGACGAAGAGCCAGGCGTGAGCGTCCCGATCGCGGCGGAATGAGTCTCGACCGCCGCGCCCGAGGCGCATGCGCTGAGCCATGGCTCGGCAGATACTAAGGCTCGCACAATAAATAAAGCCGGATCTGGTCCCCGAAACGATTGCCCGAAGCAAAGTCCTTCCCTAAGATTACATGAAGTTAATTTACTTGTAGGTTTACTATTAGGGGGCCTTTGTGCGTCGCATGCTTGCAGTTTCGGCTATTTGCCTCGCAACAGCCGCTTGTGCGCCTGGAGGAGCGACGCTTACGCCAGCTTCAAACCCGGCGCTTGCCTCCCAAGGATGGCAAGACGCGCATTTATCTCTTCCTGGCGTCGCTTATGGAACTCATTTCGACAAATTTCTCATCTGCAAGACAGCATCTTGCGGCGGCCCAGGCTTTGTCATGGCGGGTTATAAGCCTCTTCCTGGCAATTTGGCGACGAGCTATCGACTTTTGATGACCAATCGCCAGATAACGGATGCGAAGTTACTTGCGGCGCTACAAGTTTCGTTTGCTACTTCGCCCGTGGTAGCAGCAATCAATGGCCAGGTTACCAGCGCACATAAAACGCCAACTTCCATGGCTGCGACCGTCACCTGCAACAAGTCCTTTCCCGTTGCCGGCAAGGTCGATTGCGTCGGGCGCGTTACTATAACCGAAGATCGTATTTCCATCCAATTGGGCGGAGGCCCCACGCCCGCCAAAGCCCGCGAACGTCTGCGGATGGCCGGCGGTTGAGCAGGCGCCGCCTAGCCTATAACCGCTCAATGACGCTCGTGCAAACACTTGCCGTGGTCGGCGAGGATCTCGATCACGCGGCATTCGTCGACGCGGCCGTGTTCGCAGCCTGTCACCATGCGTTCCAGCTCTGTCTTGAGCGCGAGCAGGCTGGTGATGCGCTGCTCCACTTCGACGAGGCGCGCGCGAGCGATTGAGTCGGCGGTGGCGCAGGACTGCGCCGGGTTATCCTGCAACTCCAGAAGTGCGCGGATGGAATCGACGTCGAAGCCGAGTTCCCGTGCGTGGCGGATGAAGGCGAGCCGCCGCACGTCGCCCTTCTGATAGAGACGTCGGTTACCGTCGGTGCGCGGCGGTTCCGGCAGGAGGCCGACCTGCTCATAATAGCGGATCGTGGGCACTTTCACGCCGCTCCGCCGCGCTGCCTCGCCAATCGCCACACCTGCCGTGCTCATTTCGCTTGCTCCTCTAGCCACTAGAGGATGTAAATATTCGCGCGAAACATGCAAGGGCTTTGATTTCTCTGGGATTTCGCAAATGACCGCTGCGGCGAAGGAAACGCGCTACCGCATCGAGGGCATGGATTGCGCCTCCTGCGCAACCAAGATCGACACCGCCGTGCGCCGCGTGGCGGGTGTTGAAGATGTTTCGGTTTCGGTATCGGCTGGCACCATGACGGTGCAGCATGGCGAAAGCCAGGATCTGGCGGTGATCGAGGACCGTGTCCGCAGCCTGGGTTACGGGCTTGCGACGATAAGCGCAGGCGCCGCCACGGCTCCCAGGCCGTCTCATGATCACGGCCGTCATCACCACGATCACGACCATGATGGGCATGATCACGCGGATCACGACCACGCGGGCCACGACCATGACCACGGCCATAAGCATGACGACAAGGAGGAGGCACTCGCCGGTCTGCACGGCCACGACCATGGCCCGAGCACGGGGCCGTGGTGGCAATCCGCCAAGGGGCGGCTGACCATTGCCGCTGCGCTGGCCCTCGTGGCGGCCTACGGCATCGGCCATCTCTTCCCTGCCATCGAGCGCTGGGTCTTCGACGCCGCCATGCTGGTCGGCCTCATCCCGATCGCGCGCCGTGCCTTCATGGCGGCACGCTATGGCACGCCCTTCTCCATCGAGATGCTGATGACGATCGCCGCGGTCGGCGCCGTCATCATCGGCGCGAGCGAGGAAGCGGCCACCGTAGTGCTGCTCTTCCTGATCGGCGAATTGCTCGAAGGCGTCGCTGCCGGCAGGGCGCGGGCGAGCATCCAGTCGCTCACCACCTTGGTGCCCAAGACGGCGCTTCTTGAAGAAGTCGGCAAGACCCGCGAGATCGACGCTGAAACGCTGGCCATCGGCGCCACCATCCTGGTGCGCCCGGGTGATCGTATCCCGGCGGACGGTGTCATCCTCACGGGCGAGAGCGCCATCGACGAGGCGCCGGTCACCGGCGAGAGCACGCTGGTGCGCAAGGGGCCAGAAGCCACCGTCTTTGCGGGCACCATGAATGGCGACGGCGCGCTGCGCATCCGTGTGTCGGCCGCTGCGGCGGACAACACCATTGCCCGCGTGGTCAAGCTGGTCGAGGAGGCACAGGAAAAGAAGGCGCCCACCGAACGCTTCATCGACCGTTTCTCGCGCTATTACACGCCGGGCGTGGTGGTGGTCGCGGCGCTCGTCGCCTGCCTGCCGCCCCTGCTCGCCGGCGCCAGCTGGAGCGAATGGATCTACAAAGGCCTGGCGATCCTGCTGATCGGCTGCCCATGCGCCCTGGTGATCTCGACGCCGGCCGCCATCGCCGCCTCCCTGTCCACCGGGGCACGCCGGGGCTTGCTGCTCAAGGGCGGCGCCGTGCTGGAGACCGTTGGCAAGATCACTGCCGCCGCTTTCGACAAGACGGGCACGCTCACTGAGGGCAAGCCCAAAGTGACCGACATCGTCGCCCTTGGCGGGACAGAAGCAGAGGTATTGCGCCTTGCCGCCGCGCTCGAAACCGGCTCCAGCCATCCGCTCGCCATCGCCATCCTGGCGAAGGCGGGCGAACAGGGCATCGCTGCGCCCGTGGTCGCCGATGCCAGAGCGCTCGGTGGCAAGGGGGTGAGCGGAACGGTGGAGGGCAAGTCCGTGTTCCTCGGCTCCGCCAAGGCGGCGGTCGCACAGGCCTCCTTGTCCGCCGATGCGCTGGCATGCATCGAGACATTGAACGACGACGGCAAGACGGTGTCGGTGCTGCTCGTCGAGGGCGCTCCCGCCGGCCTCATCGCCATGCGCGACGAACCGCGGACCGATGCGCTGGCCGGCCTTGAGGCCCTGCGCCAGGCCGGCGTGCGCACGCTGATGCTCACCGGCGACAATGCGCGCACCGCCGCGGCCATCGGCAAGACCTTGGGGCTCGAGGTCCATGCGGAATTGCTGCCCGAGGACAAGCAGCGCATCGTCAATGAGCTGCGCCGGCAGGGACAGACGGTGGCAAAAATCGGCGACGGCATCAACGACGCCCCGGCCCTCGCGGCGGCGGATGTCGGCATCGCCATGGGCGGCGGCACCGATGTGGCGCTGGAGACGGCCGACGCCGCCGTTCTGCATGGCCGTGTCGCCGATGTCGCAGGCATGGTCGATCTCTCCAAGCGAACCATGGCCAACATCCACCAGAACATCGCCATCGCACTCGGCCTGAAGGCGGTCTTCCTGGTCACCACCATTGCCGGCATCACCGGCCTGTGGCCCGCCATCCTGGCGGATACCGGGGCAACGGTGCTGGTAACGATGAATGCATTGAGGCTGCTGAAGGCGAAGGTGTAATTCTCTGGGATCGCAGGCATCCCTGCCTGCTCTTCGAAACGTCGCGCTTGCGAGATGGGAAGAGGCAGGCAAGGATGCGTGCGATCCCAGGAACGACTCCGGCGTTCCGCCCTTCTTGACATCCCCAACCTTCGCTCGTATATAGCCAACAAGTTAAATAACCATTTGGCTATATACTATGCCCGACCTCCTCAGCGAAACCTTCTCGGCCCTCGCCGATCCCACCCGCCGGGCGATCCTGGCCCGGCTGGCGCTGGGAGAGGCCACCGTCACCGAATTGTCGGAGCCCTTCTCGCTCACCCAGCCTGCGATCTCCAAACATCTCAAGGTGCTGGAGCGCGTCGGCCTGATTACGCGCGGTCGCACGGCCCAGTGGCGGCCTTGCCGGCTCGAGGCGGCGCCGCTGAAGGGCGCCTTCGACTGGGTCGAGCATTACCGCCGCTTCTGGGATGAAAGCTTCGACCGCCTCGACGACTACCTCGCCACGATCCAAAGCAAGGAGAGCGACAATGGCCGCGACAAGTAACGCCACGCTGGCTGCGAGCGAGCGCGAGCTCACCATCACCCGCCTGTTCAAGGCCCCGCGAGACCTCGTCTTCAGCGCATGGACGGATGCAGAGCATCTTGCGCATTGGCCCGGCCCGAAAGGCTTCACCGCCACGCCCGACAAGTTCGACTGCCGGACCGGAGGCTTCTTCCGTACCTGCCTGCATGCCCCCGACGGCGGCGATCACTGGGTCCAGGGGACTTATCTGGAAGTCTCGCCGCCCGACCGCCTGGTCTTCACCCATGCCTGGGAGGATGGCGGCGGCCGTCCCGGTCCGCAAACCATCGTGACGGTCACGCTACAGGATGAGGCCGGCCAGACCCGCATGCATTTCCATCAGGCCCTGTTCGAGAGCCGCGCCTCGCGCGACGGCCATCAGGGTGGCTGGAACGAGAGCTTCGACCGGCTCGCAGCCTGGCTCGAGGAAGCACAGTCATGAAACTCTATTATTGCGAGACCCTCAATCCGCGCAAAGCCTGCGCCGTCGCCCGCCTTCTCGGCTCGCCCGTCGAATTCGTGCGGGTGGATTTGCCGCATGGCGAGCATCGTCAGGCGCCCTTCCTCGCCATCAACCCGAATGGCCGCGTGCCGGTGCTGCGGGACGGTGACTGGTCGCTGTGGGAGGCCAACGCAATCATGTGCCATCTTTCGGACTTGGCCGGCGCGGATCTCTGGCCGCATGACCGGCGCCAGATCGAGGTGATGCGCTGGCTGAGCTGGGACAGCCAGCATTTCACCCGCCACACCGGCACACTGTGGTTCGAGCATGTGGTGAAGCCCCATATCGGCATGGGCGAACCGGATAGGGCGATAGTCGCCGCCGCCCTGGCCGAAACCCACCGCTCGGCCCGCCTCCTCGACGATCATTTTGACGGTCGCACCCATGTGGTGGGCGATGCTCTGACCGTTGCCGATTTTGCCCTCGCCTCGGCTCTGCCGGACGCCGGAGCTGCCCGCATTCCACTCGACGACTACCCCAATATCCGCCGCTGGCATGATCGTCTCAACGAGCTGGAGGCCTGGCGCCAACCTTTCCCCTCACGACCGCATACCGAGGCGGCTGCCTGATCGAGCCGCCTCGCACTATCGCGCCTTGGCACACCGGTCAGGCGGCGGCCGACTGGCTGTCGGGGCGCACGGCCTGGGTGAAGTCCTCGATCAGCGAACGCGTGATGGCAGCCGGCGTGTAGCGATGGCCTCTAACCTCGGAGACGGGCGTTACTTCCGCCGCTGTTCCCGTGATGAAGCACTCGCTGAAATCGTCGAGTTCGTCGGGCATGATGCGCCGCTCGACCACTTCCAGGCCGCGCGCCTTGGCAAGGCCGATCACCGTCTGGCGCGTGATGCCATCGAGGAAGCAGTCGGCAATCGGCGTGTGGATCTTGCCGTCCTTGATGAAGAAGACATTGGCGCCCGTGCATTCGGCGATGCGTCCCTGCCAGTCGAACATCAGCGCATCGGCATAGCCGTCACGCTCGGCGCGATGCTTGGAGATGGTGCAGATCATGTAGAGACCGGCGGCCTTGGACAGCGAGGGCGCCGTCTTCGGATCGGGGCGGCGATATTCGGCGATGTCGAGGCGGATGCCCTTCATCTTGGTGGCCATGTCGAACATGCTCGGCCATTCCCACACGGCGATGGCGGTGTGAGTGGTGGCGTTCTGGGCTGCAACCGCCATCATCTCCGAACCGCGCCAGGCGACCGGGCGGACATAAGCGTCCTTCAACCCGTTCTTCTCAAGCACGAGATGCTTGGCAGCGTCGAGTTCGGCCACCGAATAGGGGATCTTGAAATCGAGATATTCGGCGGAGCGCTGGAAGCGGGCGGAGTGCTCGCATGACTTGAAGATCTTGCCGCCATAGGCGCGCTCGCCCTCGAAGACTGCGCCGCCATAATGCAGGCCATGAGACAGGACATGCAGCTTGGCATCGCCCCAGGCCAGCATCTGGCCATCCAGCCAGATAAAGCCTTCCCGTTGATCGAAGGGCAAGATCGACATGGTAGATCCTCCAGCGCTCCGCGCTTTGTTATGTCCGTGCCTTCCCGGCGCGGAAACTGTTCCGACTGGCCACAGAATAGGACTTCGCCGGCTTGAAAACCACCGGCCCTTGCGGGCCGGACATGACAATATTCGTCCGTCGCTTTTGCGTCGGGGGGCAAATCCCCTTATGATTCAGACGGCAGGAAACTTCCAATCCCGTTCGGCGGAACATCCTTTCGCCGCAAGCCCCGTTTGCGTAACGATCTGACGAAAATATGTCAATATGACTGACGTAAATTTCTCTCGCCTCCCGGCTTCAAAACCCCGTGCGGAGCCCCACTCCGCAGGGCCTCCGCTCTACGACCTCATCGAACTCTTGTTTTTCGCCTATCGCGATTTCGTCGCTGACCCGGATCATGCCCTCGAGATCTACGGTTTCGGCAGGGCCCATCACCGCGTGCTGCATTTCGTCGATCGCAACCCTGACCTTACTGTCGCCGAATTGCTGGATATCCTGAAGATCACCAAGCAATCGCTGGCGCGGGTGCTGAAGGAACTGATCGACCAGGGCTTCGTCCTGCAGCGCGAGGGCCGGGAAGATCGCCGCCAGCGCCTGCTGGCCACCACATCCAAGGGTAAAAAACTGGCAGCGGAATTGGCAAGGACACAGTCGGAGCGCATCGCGAATGCCCTTGCGGAAGCCGGCGTCGGCAGCCATGATTTCGTCGAGCGTTTCCTTTTCGCCATGGTCAATACGGAAGAACGAGCGGCGGTGGCACGTCTCATTCGCGGCAATGCAACTATGGGCGAGGACCGATGAACAAGGTTGCCGTCCTGCCCGACGATGCACCCCATATCCTCCTGGTTGATGATGACAATCGCATCCGCGCCCTGCTGTCTCGCTATCTCAACGAGCACGGGTATCGGGTGACCATGGCCGAGCATGCGGCGAGCGCCCGCCAGCGCATCGGCGCAATCGCCTTCGATCTGCTGATCGTCGACGTGATGATGCCGGGCGAGAATGGCCTCGACCTCACGCGCTGGATCCGCAACGATTCGAGCGTGCCGATCCTGATGCTGACGGCGCGAGGCGATCCGAATGACCGCATCCAGGGCCTGGAGATCGGTGCCGACGATTATCTCGCCAAGCCCTTCGAGCCGCGCGAATTGCTGCTGCGCATCAACAATATCCTGAAGCGAGCCGCCGCCCCTGCCCCGGCCGAGCCGGTGCGCGATATCCTCACCTTCGGCGATTTTACCTTCCATGTCGCTCGCGGCGAGCTGCAGCAGGCTGGCGAGACCGTCCGCATCACCGAGCGCGAGCGCGACATGCTGCGCCTCCTGGTGGAAAAGCCGCGCGAGACCGTCGACCGGCTGGCGCTGGCCGGCCCCGCTGCAGACAGTGCCAATGAGCGCACCGTCGATGTGCAGATCAATCGCTTGCGCCGCAAGATCGAGAAGGACCCCGGCAATCCCGTCTATCTCCAGACGGTGCGTGGAACCGGCTATCGCCTTATGGTCGATATGTGATGGAGCATCGTCAGCCGGCCCACCTCGTTCCGGGCGCGCTCGCCCGCAAGCATCTGGCCCGGATCGCCGAGGCCGGGCGCAGCGCATGGACGAGGACGCGCGAGCTTGCAGCCGGTCCAGGACATCTGCTTTCCGTCCTTGGCGACCGCATGCCGAAGGGCCTCTATGCCCGGTCGCTGTTGATCATCATCACGCCAATGGTGATCCTGCAGGCCATCGTCACCTACATGTTCATGGAGAAATACTGGCAGGGCGTGACCGAGCGCCTGTCGGCGGCCACGACCAAGGACATTGCGGGACTCGTCGAGCTCTATGAGCAATTGCCGCACGACAAGGCCACCAGGGAAATGTTGCAGAACATAGCCCAGAAGCAGCTCGCCCTCGGCATCGAGTTCCGTCCGCCCGAAGATCTTCCTCCGCGCGGCGCCCGGCCCTTCTTCGACATTCTCGACCAGGCCCTGTCCGACGAAATCCGCGCCCGCATCGGCTTGCCGTTCTGGATCGATACGGTTGGGCGCTCCAACCTGGTGGAGATCCGCATCAAGCTGGACGATACCGTGCTGCGCGTATTCGCCCTTCGCAGCCAGACCTTTGCCTCCAACTCCTATATCTACCTGCTCTGGATGCTGGGCTCCTCACTGATCCTGATGACGGTAGCGATCCTGTTCCTGCGCAACCAGATCCGGCCGATACAGCAGCTCGCCGTCGCCGCGCAGGATTTCGGCAAGGGCCGCGACGTCCAGAATTTTCGGCCTCGCGGGGCGCGTGAAGTCAGGCAGGCCGCGAACGCCTTCATCGAGATGCGCCGGCGCGTCGAGCGCTCGTTCGAGCAGCGCACCGCCATGCTCAACGGCGTATCGCACGACATGCGCACCATCCTGACGCGCTTCAAGCTCTCGCTCGCCCTGCTCGACGAAAGCAATCCCGAGTTCGAGGACCTGCAGAAGGATGTCGACGAGATGAGCCGCATGCTGGAGGCCTATCTGGCCTTCGCGCGCGGCGACGCCGCAGAGCAGGCCGCGCCCACCGACATCGAGATGCTGCTGGAACAACTGCGCTCGGATTCCGTCCGCCAGGGCCACGACACAAAGGCCAGCTTCCAGGGCAATCCCATCGTGGTGGTGCGTCCGGATGCCTTCAAGCGCTGCCTGACCAATCTGGTCTCCAACGCCCAGCGCTTCGGCAGGGCAATCATGATCGCCGGCCAGCGCGAAAGCCGCTACCTCATCGTCACCGTCGACGATGACGGGCCCGGCATCCCCGAGGACAGCCGCGAGGACGTCTTCAAGCCCTTCTTCCGTCTCGATGAGGCCCGCAACCAGGACTATGGCGGCACGGGTCTCGGCCTTGCCATCGCCCGCGACATTGCCCGCTTCCATGGCGGCGACATCACCTTGGGCAAGAGCCCGCTTGGCGGCCTGCGGGCAACGGTGCGCATACCGGTGTAGGCGCGGGATCGGCACGGCGGCGAGTTCGAACAAGGAAGTTCCGACTCCCCTTGGAAACAACCGCAGCTCGCCTTATGGCATCTGCGTTTGTGCCAGGAGCCGGTGAAGCAGTGGCGACGATCCAGGCGGCAGTCCTCCAGTTTCCGGTCACGATGGATATCGGCGCCAATCTGGCTCATTTATCCACGGCCCTGGCGGAGCTCCCGCCCGAGACACTGGCGGTGGTGCCGGAAGGTGCGCTGTCGGGCTATCTGCCCACCTCGGATTTCGTCGACGCGATCGACCAGGCCCAGAGTCGGCGAGCCCTGGAAACGACACGTTCGCTTGTGACCGGGAAGCGTCTTCACCTCATTGTTGGCGCCTGCGTACCCATCGATGGCGGCTGGCGAAACGCAAGCTTCTATCTGGGGCCCGAAGGCCGGCTCGAGCGCTACGACAAGATCAACCTGGCCTGGAGCGAGCGGGCGCGCTTCACCGCCGGGCATGACCTGCCAGTGTTCGAGATGGAGGTCGGCGGCACGTCGCTGCGGCTGGGCATCCAGATGTGCCGGGAAATCCGCTATCCCGAGCAATGGCGTGTCCTGGCTGCGAAAGGGGCGCAGGTGATCGCCTATGTCAACAATGCCATCGGCAGCGTCACGGGCCACGAGGTGTGGCGGGCTCATGCGATCAGCCGGGCGGCGGAGACGCAGCGCTTCGTTCTCGGCGCCAACAATGCGGCAGCGGATCAACTCTGCCCCAGCCTGATCGTCGCGCCTTCCGGCAAGGCGCTGGCGGAAGCGGCGATCGGGGAGATCTCGACGATCCGGGCGGAGTTGCCTCTCGACGACGTGTCGGACTGGATCCTGGGGCAGGCGCGGGAGGACGTGGTGGCCGTGAAGTTCCTGGGACCGCAGGCATCCCTGCCTGCCTCTTGAAACACAGCGCTCGCCCATGGAGACGAGCCTTTCGGAAACCGCGCCCTCCCGGGACTGCTGGTTTCCCTCCGGCCTCTGCCCTCTTTTTTGGCGCATCGTTTCCAAGAGCAGGCAGGGATGCCTGCGATCGCAGGCATAAAAGCCCGCGGTCTTAGGGAACTACTGCGTGAGAGCCGCTTCCAGCTTCTCGCGCTGCTGCTTGAACGCCACCAGCGCCCCGCCGCCGAGCACGCGCCCCGCCTCCAGCTTGATCCGCAGCGGATCGACATTACGGCCGTTGATGCGCACCTCGTAATAGAGATGCGGCCCGGTGGACAGGCCCGTCGAGCCGATATAGGCGATGGTCTCGCCCTGATGCACGCGAGTGCCGACCCTCATATTCCTGGGAAAGCCGGAGACGTGGGCATAGGTCGTCTCATAACCCTGGTCATGCAGCACGCGGATATATTTGCCGTAACCCGACTCCTGGTCGATCTTCTCGATCACGCCCGACCCGGCCGCTGCCACGGGTGAGCCGTAGGGAGCGGCGTAGTCCACCCCCTCGTGGAAACGCCGGTCATGCAGGACTGGATGGATGCGCCAGCCGAACCCGTCACCGAGGCGACCATTGGCCACGGGCTTGCGCAAGAGCATCACCGTCTGCGAATGCCCATCCTCGTCATAATAGTCCGTGCTGCGATCGTCCGGCGAGGTGAAGCGGTAATAGCGATGCGGCTCGCCAGCGATTGTGAGGCCGGCGAAGGTCAGTTCCTGCTGGCCGTCGTCGTCGAGCGCATAGAGGATGTCGACGCTGTCGTCGGGCGAAGCCGGCCCGTCGAGATCGATATCGCGGCCAGCCAGCCGCACGGCCTGGTCGATCACCGAGCGGTCGATATTGTTGGCTTGCGCCAGGGCATAGAGATTGTCGCGCACGCTGATGCTTGGCCCGATGGTTGGCGCCGCGCCCGCGCCTGCCGGCGGCTTGGGCATGTCGGCGCCACCCGGGGGCGGCGCTGTCATTTCATCGTAACTGCCGTCATCGGTGAGGGCGACGGCGACCGGATCGCTCCCCGGGCGCTGGACGATCACCCGGCTCGGGCGTACCGGTGCCTTGTCGCCGGCGGCATCGGGCTGGACGACGGTGACCATCTCGCCGCCCGCGAGGAGGCCAGGCTTGCCGTCGGACCATCCAGGCATCCGGGCCGTGATGGCCTCCGCATCGCCGCCGCTGGCGCCGAAGGACGTGAGGATCAGGGGCAGCGTATCCTTCGACTTGGCCATGATGATCTTTTCGACCATGTCCTGGCGGTTGAGCGCCTCGGGAACCACCGTCATGTTGATGGCCTCGGCCCGGGCAAGCGTGTCATCGCCATCAGCATAGCCGAGCGCCGCGAGCGTTGCCGGATGCACGGCGCGACGGCGACGCACCGAAGTGCCATAGCGGATCTCCGGCGGCATGGGATCGCCGGCGAGTTGCACCGGGTCCGCATCATCCGAAGGCTCCACCCGCTTGGCTACCGCCGAGACCACGGCAACCGTCTCGCCGGGGCCGAGATGGGCCTGCAGACGATGCTGTGGCTTGGCGCCGAGGCCTGGCACGCTGAGTTCGCCCAGATGCACCTGGGAGGGCGCGATCTGGACCGTGGTCTTCAGCGGGTCGAGGCGGTCACCCCGCCCGTCGAGCGATTCATCGATCTCGGCCACAGTGGATCGGGCGAAGACGGCGACCGCGGCCCTGAAATGCCATTTGCCGTGGAAGGCGACGTCCAGCGCGCCGAGCATCAGAAAGCAGGCCGCCCCCGCCATCAGCACGGTCGCCGCGAGCCAGCGCCGGTTGATAGCGCGCCGGTTGAGGCGCGGATCATTGGGCGACGACACGTTCAAGGGTGGCGGGTCAGCCAGCCTTGCCGCGCGATAGGGCTGCAGGCGGAGGTGATGCAGGCTCACGACAGGCAAATCCTGTCGAAGCACGAGGCCAGTCGGGGCTGCCTCGCCGATTTCGGCCTGAGCATCATGATGGTTAACAAAATCATGATATGGGCAGGAGTGTGACGGGGAGAGTCACCATCCACAAAAAGGCCGTCTCCAGTCAATGCCCTGGGTGCATCCAAGCACCCAAATTCGCGTTGGCGAGATACGGAATCGCCAACCAGGCTCTCCGCTGCCCGACCAGGCCGGAGGCGTAGTCGTGGGAATTAAGGGCTCGGCCTCTGCCAAGCTGAGGCTACCGTTGAGGCGGCAAGGGCTCTATACCAGCCGCACCCCGTTCGGAACGGCACGCTCTGGCACCGCCAGCACGATCGCCCCGTCCTTGTCTGCAAAACCCAGTGTGAGCACCTGCGACATGAACTTGCCGATCTGTCGCGGCGGAAAATTCACCACCGCCATTACCTGGCGCCCGACCAGTTCCTCGGCGCCATAGTGCACGGTGATCTGCGCCGAGGAGACCTTGATGCCGATCTCCTCGCCGAAATCGATGCGCATGCGATAGGCCGGCTTGCGAGCCCCGTCCAGGACCGCCGCTTCGAGGATCGTGCCAATGCGGATATCAACTTTCAGGAAGTCGTCGAAACTGATGACGGCGGCGGCTTCGGTACTGCTCACACGGCCTCCGCATCGTCCTGGCCGCCGGACCGGCGGCGGCGCGCATCGGCGAAATCATGGAACCTCGTGCGCAGGCGCTCGCGCATGCGCGAGCGCCGCTCGTGCGAACGCTCCGCCATGCGGCAGAAGGGCTTGAAGATCTGGAACAAATCGTCCGCCCGCTCCATCCAGCGCTCGCCGGACCGCAATTGCCGGTCGACTTCCTTCATCGTCACGGCGAGGCCTTCGTCGTCATCCCTAAGCCAGACCTTGATGATGCGCGACCAGGCAAGCGCCAGGCCCTGCGCCCGCACGGCGCCGAGCGGCCCTTCGGCGTCGATGTCGGCAGCCACCAGCATCCATTGCATTGAATTCGTGACCACGCGATTCCAAGCTGCCAGCGAGAGCGGATCGACCGCAAAGGCCTTGCTGATATTCTCGATCGCCACCTTGTGTGGCGCCAGCACGTCAAGGCGCCGCATCAGGACATCGAAGAGCCTTTCGCGAGCCGGTTCGTCTGCCATGCCCTCGTCGATGCCGTCGAGCACGGCCTGATCGACCTGCCGCGAATACGCGGCAAGCATCGCGCCCTTGGACGGGAAGAGACCGCGCAGGAGCGACAGTTTGAGCCCGGCCTTTCCGGCAATGTCGTTGAGGCCGATATCCTTCCAGGCCGTCTCGGCACTGAGTGCCAATAAGGCATCGATCGCAGCCTGGCGCGGATCGAGGGCGCCTTCTTCCCGCGTTTTCTCAGCCATGACCAGTCCTCGCTGTTTCATTGCCTGTCTACAGTGAAGATAGGCCGTCTACGGGCCGGATCAATGCGGCGCGTTGGCATGGCCGAGAGAAGGCCACCTTTCCTGGGATGACTTGATGTTGCCAGGGGCGGCCTCTACTGTTTGCCAACAAACGCTTGACGGTACCAAACACGGCCAGGGAATGTTGCAGCAATCTGTGAAGAAGGCGCCTATCAGTCCAGTGACGCTGGCGGCCGGCTTCGCTCTTCTGGCTGTCATCGTGGGATGTGCAGCCTGGCTTACCAACGCGCAGGCCGAAAACGAGCACTGGGTCTCGCACACATTGCAGGTACAGTCGGCAGTCGTGACCTCCTTCTCGACACTTCAGGATGCCCAGATCGGCGTGCGGGGCCTCTTGATCGAGGACGATCTGTCGACGCTCGCTCCCTACACCAAAGCCGATCCGAAGATTCCCGAAACGATCGATCGTGTCGCCAGCCTTGTTGCCGACAATCCCGCACAGGCCGACCGCGCACGGCGCTATCGGGAGTTCGCGCTTATGTCACGCGATGCCTTCGACGGGATTGTCGCGGCCTATAATGCCGGCGACCGTAGCAAGGCGGTCGCGCTGCTCGTCGAGAGCCAGAAACAGGCCTATATGAGCCAAGCCCGCTCCCTAGCGGACGAGATGGTGAAAGCCGAGCAGATCCTGCTCCAGCAGCGCACCAGGACCGTGAAGACCACCACATTCTGGCTGGATATCTCCACCGCACTGGCGGCTCTCGCCGCGATGGGGCTGGGTATCGGCACTTATTTCAGCGTCAAATCGGCCAATGACCAACTCGTAGCCGGCAACCGCCAGCTTGCCTCCGCCTATGCCTCCCTTCAGGACGAGATCGAGGAACGCACCAAGGTCGAGGCGCAGCTGCGCCAGTCCCAGAAGATGGAGGCGATTGGCCAGTTGACCGGAGGCGTCGCGCACGACTTCAACAACATGCTTGCCGTGATCATCGGCAATCTCGGGCTTCTGCTGCGCCGCTGGCGGCCGCAAGAAGACAAGGCGGTGCAATATATTGAGAACGCGCTCTCTGGCGCCCGCCGCGCAGAGACCCTGACGCACCGCCTGCTCGCCTTCTCCCGCCAACAGCCCCTGGTTCCCCAGGTGATCGACTGCAACAAGCTGGTCGGCGGCATGAATGACCTTCTCCGCCGCACGATCGGCGAGAATATCCAGGTGGAGACAGTCCTGGGCGCTGGCAACTGGCGCACCAGGGCCGATCCGGCCCAGCTCGAAAGTGCCATCCTCAACCTCGCCGTCAATGCGCGCGACGCCATGCTTGAGGGAGGCAAACTGACCATCGAGACAGCCAACGCCTTCCTCGACGAAACCTATACCCGCCCGCTCGACGACGTCCCGCCCGGCCAATATGTGCTGATATCGGTCACCGACAACGGCACGGGCATGCCAGCGGAGGTGCTGGCTCGCGCCTTCGATCCCTTTTTTACAACCAAGGCGGTGGACAAGGGCACCGGGCTCGGCCTCAGCCAGGTCTATGGCTTCGTGAAGCAATCCGGCGGTCATATCCGCATCTATTCGGAGCTCAACCATGGCACGGCGATCAAGATCTACCTGCCGCGCACGGTGGAGCCGGAAACCGCGCCCAGCCCCCTGATGCCAAGGACGGACGAGATCCCGCTCGGGACGCACGAGCAGATCATCCTGGTTGTCGAGGATGAGAGCAGCATGCGCCGTTTTGCCGTGGATGCCCTGCGCGAACTCCGCTATTCCGTCATCCATGCCGACAACGGCAAGGACGCGCTCGCCCTCCTCGCCAACCACCCGCGCATCGACCTGCTGGTCACCGACATCATCATGCCCGAGATGAACGGCCGGCAACTGGCGGAGGAAATCCAGCGCCAGCGCGCCGGGGTGAAGGTGCTCTACATGACCGGCTTCACCCGCAACGCCGTAGTACATAACGGCGTGGTCGACGATGGCGTGAACCTGATGACCAAGCCGTTCAGCCTGGCGGATTTTGCGGAACGCGTGGCGAGGCTGCTGCGGGCGGGGTAGCCTGGGAGCGTCGGCTTTCCAGCCGGCAGTCCCGACGTCAGGACGCCAGTTCCCCTGCCCGCTTCTGCGCAGCGAGCACCGCCCTCTCCACCAATGGCGTCAGGCCGTCCTCTGCCATCAGCACGGCGAGGGCCGCGGCCGTCGTGCCGCCGGGGCTGGTGACGTTCTGACGCAACGTCGCGGCCGGCAGGTCGGACTGATGGAGCAGTTCGCCCGAGCCGACAATGGTGGCGCGGGCAAAGCGCATCGCCATATCGGCAGGCAGGCCCGCCTTGACGCCCGCAGCCGCGAGAGCCTCCACGAGGTTGAAGACATAGGCCGGCCCGGAGCCCGACACCGCCGTCACCGCGTCGATCAGCGCCTCGTCCTCGACCCATTCGACAGCTCCCGTTGAGCGCAATAGCGCATCGGCGGCAGCCTTCTGGGCTGGTGTGACGAAGGCGTTGGGCACGGCGCCGGTGATGCCGCGGCCGACGGCTGCCGGCGTATTGGGCATGGCCCGGACGATGGCGGTATTCGCAGGCAGTTCGGCGGCAATGCCGGCGATGGTCTTGCCGGCCATGATGGAGATGGCGAGCGTATGACTTCCGAAGAGCGGCGCCACGGTTTTCATGGCCGCCAGCATCATCTGAGGCTTGATGGCCAGCAGGACCACGGCCGGCGTGCCGAAGCCGGCGAGATCGGGATTGACGGCGATGCCAGCGCGGGTGAGCGCCGCACTCGCCTCGGGCGGTAGATGCGGGTCGAGCGCGCCAACCTCGGCCGGATCGAGGCCGAGCTTCAGCCAGCCCTCCAGCATGGCGCTGCCCATCTTGCCGGCGCCGAGAAGCAGCAGCTTCCCACCGATGTCGAGTTTGCCCGCCATCGCCTCAGGCCTCGCCCACCGTCTCGAACAACACGGCTTCGAGGGCCTCCTTCGGCGTCTTGCCGGCCCAGATCACGAATTGGAAAGCCTGGAAATAGCGCTCGCAGGTCTCGACGGCGATCTCGATCAGCGCCTCGCACTGTCGCGTATTCACTTCCGCCCCACCCGCCAGGAACAAGGCGTGGCGGTACATGATGACCTGATCGGCATTCCATACATCGAAATGACCGATCCAGAGCTGCTCGTTGACGAGCGCGATGGTCTGCAGCAGGTCGGAATGGCGGCGCTTGGGAATCTTGGCGTCGAACGAACAGGCCAGGTGCAGCGATTCGATATCGTCCATCCAGGTGAAGGAGACGGCATAGTCGCAGCCATGCCCCTTCACGACGATGGAGATCTCGTCTTCGCCAAGCCTGTCGAAGGCCCAGTCATGGAGACTCGCCAAGTGTTCGACGAGATCAACCGGATGGCCGGCCCGCTCGCTTTGGAGCTCTATAACGGACATTGCAACTCCCGGCGCCTTCGCAAAGGCGCATTCCTGCTGCGAATACCAAGTGAAGCGCAGCCTATGAGGGAGAGTTCGGCTATTCAGGCCGAATCGGCAAGGATTCGTTCCCGCCGTCCACAAGGTCGCCACGGCTTTATTGTCGCACGATTATTTGGTGGAAAGTTTTGCTTCCAGCTCTGCTATGCGGGCGGCCAGACGCTCGTTTTCATCGCGAGCCTTGATCGCCATTTCTCGCACGGCGTCGAATTCATCACGTCGAACATAGTCGAGATCGCGCATGATGCGTTCGGCCTGGCCACGCACGACATTGTCGACCTCGCGGCGCACGCCTTGGGCGACACCGGCAGCATCGGTCATCAGCTTGGCGAACTCGTCATACATACGGCCGGTCTGCTGGGGCATTGAAGGACTCCTTTGCATGCGAGGTAGCATGTCATTGGCCCCCTTATAAGCATCCGCCTTGACGCTGTCACATCTTGCCGACACAAGGCGGGCATGTACGATCAATTCATCACCCTTCCCGATCCGACCACGGTGCTGTTCCAGGCTGGTCCTGTGGCGCTGCGCATCTATGCGCTCGAAATCGGGCCTGTCCTCATCCGCTGGTATGCGCTGGGCTATATTTTTGGCCTGCTCGGCGGCTGGTGGTATGCGCGCCGGCTTGTCGCCAATACCAGCCTGTGGACGGTGCAACCGGGAACCCCGGCCCAGCTCGACGACCTCCTGATCTGGGTGACGCTAGGCGTGGTGCTGGGCGGAAGGCTTGGGCAGGTGCTGCTCTATGCGCCCGGCTATTATTTCGCCAACCCCTGGGAGATCCCGCAGATCTGGCATGGCGGCATGGCCTTCCATGGGGGCCTGATCGGGGCGACGCTCGCCATCGTCGTCTACGCCTGGGCCAACAGGATCCCGGTCCTCTCCTATCTCGACGTCATTTCCGCCGTAGCGCCCTTCGGCATATTCCTGGTGCGCATCGCCAATTTCATCAATGGCGAATTGTGGGGCCGGGAAACCACCGATGTGCCATGGGCGATGATCTTCTCCGACCCTGAGGCCGGCGGCGTGCCCCGCCATCCCAGCCAGCTCTATGAAGCAGCGACCGAGGGCATCCTGCTCTTTGTAGTGCTGCTCGCCTTGACGCGTCTCGGCGGCCTCAAGCGCCCGGGCCTGATCGCCGGCGTGTTCGGCCTCGGCTATGCCGCCGCCCGCTCCTTCTGCGAGCAGTACCGCGAGCCGGATGGCTGGGCGATCAAGGAACTTCTGACCATCGGACAGGCCTATTCGCTGCCCATGGCCATCATCGGCATCGGCCTGATTCTCAACGCCTTCCTGCGCAAGCCGCAGCCGGCATGAGCGGCACACCGCTCGCCCTCGAGATCAAGGACCTGATCCGCCAGGAAGGCCCGATCAGCGTGGCCCGCTACATGGCGCTTGCCCTCGGCCATCCCGGCCATGGCTACTACATGACGCGCGACCCGCTCGGCGCGGCGGGTGATTTCACCACCTCGCCGGAGATCAGTCAGATGTTCGGCGAGATCATCGGGCTATGGGCAACGCATCGCTGGATGATCCTGGGCTCGCCCGCCCGCGTCAGCCTGGTTGAGCTCGGCCCCGGCCGGGGTACGCTGATGGCCGATGCGCTGCGTGCCATCGGCAAGGTGATGCCCGACTTTGCGCGGGCAATCGAGGTGCATCTCGTCGAAACCAGCCCCGTGCTTCGCCAGGCCCAAGCCAAGGCTCTGCGCGGCACCAAGCCTGTCTGGCACGACGATCTGTCGACGCTGCCGGATCAGCCTCTCATCGTCATCGCCAATGAGTTCTTCGACGCCCTGCCCATACACCAGCTGGTCTATCAGGGCGGCCGCTGGCATGAACGCCTCGTCGGGCTTCGCGACGGAGAGCTCGCCTTCGGGCTCGCGCCGGAACCGGCGCCCGAGCCGCAGGCGCCCCGGGGGGAGGCACTCGACGGCACCATACTCGAATATCACGAGGCGGGATCGCTGGTAATGGCGGAGCTGTCGGACCGTCTGGCCCGCTTTGGCGGAGCCGCATTGATCATCGACTATGGTCACATCGAGCTCGGTGTCGGCGATACGCTCCAGGCCATGGTTGGGCATGCCTATGTCGACCCCCTCGCCCGCCCCGGCGAGGCCGATCTCACCTCCCATGTCTGCTTCGAGACGCTGGCGCGCATCGCCATGGACAAGAAGCTTGGCATCGACATCCTGACGACGCAGGCACAGTTCCTTGGCGAACTCGGCATCCGGCCGATGGCGGCAAACCTGAAACGCCACGCCACCCCCGAACAGGCCGAGGACATCGACAAGGCGCTGGCGCGCCTCACGGACGACGCGCCAAGGGCGATGGGCTCGCTCTTCAAGGTGCTGGCGATCTCGGCGCCGGGGCCGTAGCACGGCGCGTTCATTCAGCCACGTCGGCCATGCCGAACAGGCTGAGATCAACATCTGGGAACACCCGCGATTGCCAGGAGAGGAAAAGGGCGATCGGTGATCGCCCCTCCATGCTGCCTGCGTGTTGGCTACCCCTCACGCCTTGTGATGGACGTGCTTCACCGTGTGATGATGATAATAATGATGGTGATAATAGTGGTGCTTGTGCTTGGTCGAGCAGGCGCAGTGATGCACGTGATGACGATGGCGATAGACCCGATGCGGCTTCACCACCACCGCGGCGGCCACCGGCTCGATGGTGAGTGTGCCGATGCCTGCCGCTGCGTTCAGGCCGGTCTGGCCCTGCACGGAGAGCGGCTGCAGCGTCACGCCGCCATTGCCGCCGCCGAGCAGCACATTGGCGCCCACGCCCGCACCCACGGTCGCCTCGGCCGAGACACCGCCATAACTGCCACCCAGCGAACCATGAGGGCCAGGCTCGAACACGGCCCAGACGATACGCCCCGCCCAGGTGAAGCCGACATCGACGCCGAGCTTGCGCACGGTGCCGTTATAGAGCTCGGTCTCGCCGTCGAAAGATGTATAGCGGCAAGCCACGGGCTTGCTGGAACCTATGATCACGCCGATACCGCCGCCAATGTCACAGGTCAGCGTCCCGGTCCGGACCGCGGCCTGGGCTGACCCGGCCGCGGCGGGGACGAGCAAAGCAGTAAGAGCAAGGGCCGGCAATAGTTTGGTCATCTTCATGGCATCACCTGTATGATCTTGATCCGGCGCCGGCCTGGGCTGAGAGCGGCATGCTGACGCCGCGAACCAACCGCCTCAAGACACGGCTCACTGCCGTTCGTCCATGGCCGTCGCGGGTTCGCTGACATTGATATACGCCTTTTCCCTGACATGGCTAACAGCTCGTATGCGGCAGCCGGATTCTCCAGCGTCTACCCTCATCGCTTGCTGCCGTGCTTTTGCCCTCTTTACGTTCCTGATTGCCGCCCCTCTGGTTTGACATCCACTTCCATCGTCGCGATCTTGCCCCCATGTCCGATTCGCCCGCCATCGCTCTTCGCCACTCCTCCCTCGACCTGCCTGGAGTCAGCCATGGCTTCTTCACCCGACAGGGCGGGGTCTCGGATGGCATCTACGCCTCGCTGAATGGCGGCAACGGCTCTGGCGACAATCCCGAACATGTCCGCGAAAATCGCGGCCGCATGGCGGAAACCCTCGGCGTGCCGCGTGAGCGCTTCATTACCTGCTACCAGGTGCATTCGCCGAATGTGGTCGTCGTCACCGAGCCCTGGACCCGCGAGAACGCTCCCAAGGTCGATGCCATGGTCACCCGGCAAAAGAACCTCGCCATCGCCGTGGCCACCGCCGATTGTGGCCCCGTGCTGTTCGCCGACAGTGAGGCCGGCGTGGTCGGCGCTGCGCATGTAGGCTGGAAGGGCGCATTCACCGGCGTGCTGGAGGCGACCATTGCCGCCATGGTCGGGCTCGGCGCGCGCCGGGAAAACATCACCGCCGTGCTCGGGCCGATGATCTCGAGGAGCGCCTATGAGGTCGGCCCCGAATTCGTCGAGCGTTTCGTGGCATCAGAGCCGGACAACCGGGCTTTCTTCACCCCTGGCCCCAGGGACGGCCATGCCATGTTCGATCTGCCCGCCTATATCGGTGCGCGCATGGGCAGGGCAGGCATCGGCCGCTTCGACGACCTCGGCCTGTGCACCTACGAGGATGAAGAGCGTTTCTATTCCTATCGGCGCGTGACCCATCGCAAGGAGCCCGACTATGGCCGCCTGCTGCATGGCATTGCCCTGGTGGATGCATGAAGCCGGAGGAGTCTGGTGCCCCCCACGCGGCCAGCGGCGCAGCAGATCGGCTTCGCCTCGCTTACGATCGGAATGATGATGACATCGACATCTGAGATCGCGGTGCCTCCTGCACCAAGGCCGGCGACCTGGGCCGAAGCCGTCGAGCTGGAGGGCGTGCCGAACCTGCATCGGGTGACGCCGAGGTTCTATCGTTCGGCCCAGCCGACCGAGGAAGGCTTTGCCAATCTCAGCCAGGACCTTGGCGTGAAAAGCATTGTCAGCCTGCGAGCCTTCCACGCCGACGATGTGCTCGCCGGCGGCAACCATCTCATGCTGACCCGCATTCCCATCCACACCTGGAACATCGAGGACCAGGATGTGGTCAGGGCCCTGCGCACCGTACTGCACGCGCAGGAGCACGGGCCCGTCCTCCTGCACTGCCAGCATGGTTCCGACCGTACCGGCCTGATCTCCGCGCTTTATCGCATCATTGTCGAAGGGTGGAGCAGGGACGATGCGCTGGCTGAAATGCGGGGCGGCGAATTCGGCTACCATGCCGTCTGGGGCAACATCCCGCGTTATCTGAAGACGGCCGATATTCCTGCCCTCAAGGCAGCAGTCCACGCTTCCCGACCAGAGTGATCGCCTTCGGATTGAACCGCCGAGTATCGCAAACTGCTGTGATGCCAATGAGTTAATTTCGAAAGCGGCTTCAGCCTGAACGCATTTTGCTCCAGAGGTTTTCTACATGCTTCACTTTTCGACAGACGAGTTTTCCGCACGCCTGCAGCGCCTCCAGGCCGAAATGGAGCTTCGAAAGCTCGACGCCATGCTGCTGTTCGCGCAGGAGAGCATGTATTGGCTCACCGGCTACGACACCTTCGGCTTCTGCTTCTTCCAGTCCCTGCTGGTGCGGGCCGATGGCCGCATGGCGCTGCTTACCCGCTCGGCGGATCTCAGGCAGGCGCAGCACACCTCCATCCTCGACGATATCCGCATCTGGACTGACCGCAAGGACGCCACGCCGGCCGAGCAATTGCTCGAGATGGCGCGGGATCTCGGTGTCGGCGGCGGGCGCATCGGCGTCGAATTCGACTCCTACGGCCTCACCCATGCCAGTGGCCGAAAGCTCGAGGCCGCCTTTGCGGAGGATTACGAACTTACCGACGCCTCCGAGATCATCACGCGCCTTCGCGCCGTGAAGTCGGCCGCCGAGATCGTCTATGTGCGCGAGGCCGCCCGCCTCTCGGATGCCGCCGATGCAGCCGGCATCGCCGCCGTGCATGCGGGCGCGGACGAGGGCGACATCCTGGCCGCCCAGCACAATGCCATCTTTTCGGCGGGCGGCGACTATCCGGCCAACGAGTTCATCATCGGCTCGGGCCGCGATGCCCTGCTATGCCGGTACAAGGCGGGCCGCCGCAAGCTCGACGCGCGCGACCAGATCACCCTGGAATTCGCCGGCGTCTTCCGCCATTACCATGCAGCGCTGATGCGCACGATCACGGTGGGCGACGTCTCGCCCCGCCACAGCGAGCTCTACACCGCGGCGCATGAAGCCCTGCTTGCCTGCGAAGCCGAGATCCGCCCCGGCCGCACCGCCGGCGATGTCTTCGCCGCCCATGCCCGCGTGATGGACGCTCATGGCCTCGAAAACCACCGCCTCGCCGCCTGCGGCTATTCCCTCGGCGCCAAGTTCACTCCATCCTGGATGGATTGGCCGATGTTCTACGAGGGCAATGACTGGGTGCTGGAGCCTGGCATGGTGATGTTCGCCCACATGATCCTGATGGATTCGCAAAGCGGCACGGCGATGTGCCTCGGCCGCACCAGCCTGACCACGCACGCCGGCAGCGAGGTGCTGAATGGTCGCGATGCCGGGCTGGTGATGAAGTAATCCCTGGCAGCGCGGACGTCCCTACGACATTCAAGAGAATGTCGTAGGGACGTCCGCGCTGCCAGCAACCCACCCATGCAAGTGTGAACTCCTTGTGACGCCCCATTGTCCCAGGCGCCAGCGCTTGCTATGAGCCGCTCTAAGTTTCACGCAAGCGGGAGCCGGCTTCATGGCGGCAGGTGACAGGGGCCACGGCTCGGGCGAGATCAAGCTCGTCTGCGGCAATTCCAATCGCGCGCTGGCCGAATCGATTGCCACCTATCTGAAGACGCCGCTGACGAAGTGCTCGGTGCGCCGTTTCGCGGATATGGAAATCTTCGTCGAGATCCAGGAAAACGTGCGCGGCACGGATGTCTTCGTCATCCAGTCGACCTCCTTTCCCACCAACGACCACCTGATGGAACTGCTGATCATCATGGATGCCCTGCGTCGCTCCTCGGCGAGGCGCATCACCGCGGTGATCCCCTATTTCGGTTATGCCCGCCAGGATCGGCGCGCCTCCGGCCGTACGCCGATCTCCGCCAAGCTCGTCGCCAACATCATCACCAACGCCGGCGCCGATCGCGTGCTCACCCTCGATCTCCATGCCGGCCAGATCCAGGGCTTCTTTGACATCCCCACCGACAATCTCTTCGCCGCGCCGGTGATGGAACGCGACATCAAGGCCCGCATGGAGCTTTCCAAGCTCATGGTGGTGTCGCCAGACGTCGGCGGCGTGGTGCGCGCCCGGGCGCTCGCCAAGCGCATCGATGCTCCGCTCGCCATCGTCGACAAGCGCCGCGAGCGCGCCGGCGAGAGCGAGGTGATGAATGTGATCGGCGATGTCTCCGGCCGCACCTGCATCCTGATCGACGACATCATCGATTCCGGCGGCACGCTGGTGAATGCCGCCGAAGCGCTGCTCGAGCGCGGCGCCAAGGACGTGCTCGCCTATATCAGCCATGGCGTGCTCTCAGGCGGGGCTGTTGCCCGCATCGCCTCCTCCAAGCTGCGCGAGCTGGTGATCACGGATTCGATCATGCCGACCGAAGCCGTGCGCGTGGCGCAGAACATCCGCGTCATCTCGATTGCGCCCCTGATCGGCGAGGCCATCGGCCGCACCGCCTCCGAAGAGAGCGTTTCCAGCCTGTTCAACTGAGGGGCTGCTGCCACGGCCCTTGCGCGTGGACCTTGCCGCAATAGGCGCAGGAATGGAGTGTCGATCTCCGGATCGACACCCCGCGTTTGGCGCGCCTCATTTCGATGCCCCAAGCTCCCCCAACGGCCGAAGCCACTGCAGTGGGCGGCATCGAACCCGTGGTCATCCCGTTCTTATCCACAAGCACCAGGCGATCCAGGCATTTTTTTCTCCCGCAACGCTTCACTCACCAGGCGGTGAGGAGCTTGGCAAAGATTGCGTCGTAAATCGATCGCGCGGAAATATCCGAACTCCCGTTCGCTGCCTCAGGCCGAAAAGGGTGGCCGTCGCCTTGCCAGTAGCGCGGGTGTCAAAATTCGCGGGTTGCCGTTGCAGCGCAGAGGGCCTTTACTAGGCGTTATCAATCAACAGCCGGATGGAACCGGTTTCAGAGGGGTGTTTCCACATGACCAAAGCCTTCAAGACCCGCATCTTCGCACTTGCCCTGGCGACGAGTCTTCTCGGCGGCCTCGCTCTGCCGGCCTTCGCGGAAACCGTGCTCTACAAAGGTAATGGCGGCGAGCCCCAGACGCTCGACTCGGCTCATACCTCGATCAATGTCGAGGAATTCGTGCTCAAGGATCTCAATGAGGGCCTCACGGTCTACGATCCCTTTGGCAAGATCATTCCCGGCTCCGCCGAGAGCTGGACGCTCTCGCCGGACGGCACCGTCTACACCTTCAAGATCCGCGAGAACGCCAAATGGTCGAATGGCGAACCGGTCACGGCCGATGATTTCGTCTTCACGCTGGGCCGCGTCGTGGATCCGAAGGAGGCCTCGGGTTACGCCAACATCCTCTATCCCATCAAGAATGCCGAGGCGATCAACACCGGCAAGATGGGGCTCGACCAACTCGGCGTGAAGGCCGTCGACGCCAAGACGCTCGAGATCACGCTGGAGCGGCCGACGCCCTATTTCCTCCAGCTGCTCGCGCATCAGACCGCGCTCGCCGTCAACAAGAAGAATTACGAGAAATACAAGGCCGACTTCGTCAAGCCGGGCAACATGGTCTCGAACGGGGCCTATATGCTGAGCGAGAACGTCGCCAACGATCACATCACCATGGTCAAGAATCCTAATTACTGGGATGCGGCCAATGTGAAGATCGACAAGGTCGTCTCCTATCCCACCGAGGACAATGCCGCCCAGGTGCGCCGCTTCCTCGCCGGCGAGTTCGACGTGAACTACAATTTCCAGGCCGACCAGCTCAAGTTCCTGCGCGACAAGCTGGGCGACCAGGTGCATGTCTCCCAGTCGCTGTCGACCTATTACTACGTCTTCGACGTGCGCAAGCCGCCCTTCAACGATGCCCGGGTCCGCCAGGCCCTCTCCATGGCCGTCGACCGCGACTTCCTCTCCCAGAAGATCTACAACGGCGCGCAATTGCCCTTCTACAGCCTGGTGCCCGAGGGCATCGACGGCTATACGCCCGCCGAGCTCGATTACGCCGACATGTCGCAGCTCGACCGCGAGGACAAGGCGGCCGAACTCCTGAAGGCAGCCGGCTACGGCCCCGGCGGCAAGCCGCTGAAGATCGAGATCCGCTACAATACGCAGGAAAACCACAAGAAGGTGGCGACCGCCATCGCCGACATGTGGAAGGGGCTGGGCGCGGAGGTCACCATCCTCAACTCGGACGTCAAGACCCACTACGCCTATATCCAGGACGGCGGTTCCTATGACGTCGCCCGCACCGGCTGGGTGGCCGATTATGCCGACCCCGAGAATTTCCTCTTCCTGCTCGCCAGCAACACCAAGAGCCTGAACTGGACGCACTACTCCAATCCGGACTTCGACGCGCTGATGGCCAAGTCCTATGCCGAGCGCGATCCGGCCAAGCGCATGCAGATCCTGCATGATGCCGAATCCCTCGGCCTCAAGGACGGCGCCATGGCGCCCCTGATGACCTATGCCGATTTCTGGCTGGTCTCCAGCAAGATCAAGGGCTGGCACGACAACGCCGCCAACCAGCATCTGACGCGCTTCCTCAGCAAGGAATAACTCGAGGCCGCACAAGCGACGACAGCCTGACGAGGGCCTCTCCAATTTGTCATTGCCGGGCTTGTCCCGGCAATCCAGCCAGCGCCCTGCCCGGGATGGGATGCCCGGGTCGAGCCCGGGCATGACAAAGGCGGCGTCTCTCCAGGTCAGGCTGGCGCTTTTCATCCGCTGCAGTTCTCCGCCCGCACCCTCGCCCCCTGAGGAGGCCTCATGCTCCGCTTCATCCTGCGTCGGTTCGCCAGCGCGGTACCGACCCTGTTCCTGGTGATCACGATCTCCTTCTTCCTGATGCGGTTCGCCCCCGGCGGTCCCTTCAATATGGAGCGGCCGCTGCCGCCCCAGATCCTGGAGAACATGAACCGGGCCTATCACCTCGACGAGCCGCTCTGGCAGCAATATCTGCGCTATATGGCCAATGTCGTGCAGGGGGATTTCGGCCCGAGCTATATCTATCGTGACTTCACCATCCTGGAACTGATGAAGCAGAGCCTGCCCTACTCGCTGACATTGGGCTCGTTCGCCTTGCTGATCGCCGTTGGCGGCGGCCTCACCATGGGCACGATCGCGGCGCTTCGGCAGAACTCGATCATCGACGTCCTGGTGATGAGCGTTGCCAATATCGGCATCACCGTTCCCAATTTCGTGGTCGGGCCCGTGCTTGCGCTGATCTTCGCGGTCATGCTGGGCTGGCTTCCGGGCGGGGGCTGGGGCGACGGCTCGCCGCGCTTCCTCGTCCTGCCAATGATCGCGCTCGCCCTGCCGGAAATGGCGGTGTTCGCCCGGCTGATGCGCGGCTCCATGCTCGAATCGCTGAGGACCGACCATATCCGCACCGCCCGCGCCTATGGCCTGCCCAGCCGGGTGCTGGTCTTCGCCCACGCCATGCGCGCCGGGCTGCTGCCCTGCATCACCTATCTCGCGCCGGCGGCAGCGCAGCTCCTCACCGGCTCCGCGGTGGTCGAGACCATTTTCGGCATTCCCGGCGTCGGGCGCTATTTCGTCACAGGTGCCCTCAACCGCGACTATACGCTGGTGATGGCAACCGTCGTGCTGGTTTCGGTGTTCATCATCGCCTTCAACCTCGCCGTCGATCTCATCTATGCCCTGCTCGATCCGAGGGTTCGCTATGACTGACGCCGCCATCACGCCCCAGGGCACGAGCGGCCGAAGCCGCAGCCTGTTCCAGCTCGCCATGCTGCGCCTGCGCCGCAACACCGCCGCCATGACCAGCCTGGTGGTCTTCGCCGCGATCGCCCTCTTCTGCGTCTTCGGTCCGCTGGTGGCGCCGCATCACTACGATCAGGTCTTCGAATCCTATGTAAACGTGCCGCCGAGCCTGTCGCCTTATCCGCAAAAGGATACCCTGACCGAAGTCATTGCGCATGTTGCCGAGCAGGCGCGGGTGAAGCTCGACAGTTTCGAAACCGCCGGCTCCAGCTTCACCGCAACCTTCTCCTCGGACAGGAAGATCGATCCGCGCGTCACCCGCTATGTCGACCGCGTCAACGAATTCGAGAACGCCACGGTGGCCGAGACGCGCGACGACGGCCGCACCCTGGTGGTCAAGGGCGACATCAACGGACAATATTTCTTGCTGGGCACGGATGCGAATGGGCGTGACCTGCTCTCGCGCATCATGCTCGGTGGCCAGATCTCGCTGCTCGTCGGCATCCTGGCGAGCCTGGTCAGCCTCTTGCTCGGCGTCACCTATGGAGCGATCTCCGGCTTTGCAGGCGGGCGCACCGACAATGTGATGATGCGCTTCGTCGAGATCCTCTATTCCCTGCCCTTCACCTTCTTCGTCATCCTGCTGGTGGTCTATTTCGGCCGCAACTTCGTCCTGATCTTCGTGGCCATCGGTGCCATCGAGTGGCTGGATATGGCGCGGATCGTGCGCGGGCAGACGCTGTCGCTGAAGCGGCGCGAGTTCGTCGCCGCCGCCCATGCCATGGGCCTTTCGGACTGGGCTGTAATCCGCCAGCACATCATCCCCAACACCATCGGGCAAGTGGTGATCTTCCTCACCGTACGCATCCCGCGCGTCATCCTGCTGGAGAGCTTCCTTTCCTTCCTCGGCCTCGGCGTGCAGGAACCGCTGACGAGCTGGGGCGCCCTCATCGCCATCGGCGCCGGCTCCATGCAGGCCGCGCCCTGGCTGCTGATCTGCCCCGCCGCCTTCTTCGTCACCACGCTGTTCTGCCTCAACTTCATCGGCGACGGCCTGCGCGACGCCCTCGATCCAAAGGACCGTTGATATGGCGAGCGCTGACGTGACCCAGTCTAAAGACAACGAGACCGTTCTCGACATTTCGGGCCTCGACGTCCGTTTCGCGACACCCGATGGCGAGCTTCGCGCCGTCAAGGGCGTCGACATCAAGGTCGGGCGTGGCGAGACCGTCGCCATCGTCGGCGAATCCGGTTCCGGCAAGAGCCAGACCATGATGGCGGCCATGGGGCTTCTGGCCGGCAATGGCCGCGCGACCGGTTCGGTCCGATATCGCGGGCGCGAATTGCTCGGGCTCAGGCCGAAAGAGCTCAACAAGGTGCGCGGCGCCAAGATCACCATGATCTTCCAGGAGCCGATGACCTCGCTGGACCCGCTCTATCGCATCGGCCGCCAGGTGGCAGAGCCGATCGTGCATCACCAGGGCATCGGCTACGCCGAGGCCCGCAAGCAAGTGATCGAGCTGCTTCGGCTGGTCGGCATTCCCCATCCCGAGCGGCGGGTCGATGCCTATCCGCATGAAATGTCCGGCGGCCAGCGCCAGCGCGTGATGATCGCCATGGCGCTCGCCAACCAGCCGGACGTGCTTATCGCCGACGAGCCGACCACAGCCCTTGATGTCACCGTGCAGGCGCAGATCCTCGCACTGCTGGCGGATTTGCGAGAGCGGCTCGGCATGGCGATCGTCTTCATCAGCCATGACCTCAATGTCGTCAGGCGCTTTGCCGACCGGGTCTATGTCATGCGTTATGGCGAGGTGGTGGAGGAAGGACCGATCGAGGAGGTCTTCAGCCGCCCGCGCAACCCCTACACACAGATGTTGCTCGCAGCCGAGCCGACGGGCAGCAAGGCGCCGCCGCGGGCGGGAGCGCCCGTGCTGCTGGAGGGGCGGGACGTCAAGGTGAGCTTCCATCTTCCCGGAGGGGGCCTCTTCAGCCGCCATGCCGCCATCGAGCTCAAGGCAGTGGACGGCGTTTCGCTGCGCCTGCAGCAGGGACAGACCATCGGCATCGTCGGCGAATCCGGCTCGGGCAAGTCCACCCTCGGCCGAGCCTTGCTGCGGCTGCTTGCCAGCCAGGGCCATGTCCTGTTCGACGGCAAGGACATTTCCCAAGCCGACAGGACTCGCATGCGGCCCCTCCGGCGGGCGCTGCAGCTCGTCTTCCAGGACCCCTACGGCTCGCTGTCGCCACGCATGACGGTGGGCGCCATCGTCACCGAGGGGCTCAAGGTGCATGAGCCCAACCTTTCCGCCGCCGAGCGCGACAAGCGCGCCATCCAGGCCTTGACGGAAGTCGGCCTCGATCCTCTCGCCCGCAACCGCTATCCGCATGAATTCTCAGGCGGCCAGCGCCAACGCATCGCCATTGCGCGCGCGATGATCCTCAAGCCGAAGGTCGTGGTGCTGGACGAGCCGACCTCGGCCCTCGACCGCTCCGTGCAGAAGCAGATCGTGGAATTGCTGCGCGAACTGCAGGCCGCACATGACCTCTCCTACCTCTTCATCAGCCATGATCTCGCCGTGGTGAGGGCCCTCTCCGACTATGTGATCGTCATGCGCGAGGGACGGATCGTCGAGGAAGGACCGACGCGCCAGATCTTCGACGCGCCACGCCAGGCCTATACTAAGGCCTTGATGGCGGCGGCGCTCGGCAAGACTCTGGAGGCGGCAGAATAGAGGCGTTCGGCGGGAATTTACGATTCTTGGCGATTTGATATGAAGGCAACATGCCCTGGGGCAAGGCTCGTTTAGGACTTGTGGCGCAGCGCCGCGATGAGGGCCACCAATGCGGGAGGCGATAGGCGCCGACTCGGATGATAGAGGTGGTAACCTGGAAAGGCTGGACTCCAGACTTCGAGAATTTTCGTGAGCCTGCCGGCGACGATGTCGGCCGCAACTTCATCCTCGCGGACATAAGCGAGGCCGTGACCTGCCAAGGCCGCCTCGCGAATTAGGTCGGAGTTGTTGAATATCAGAGGTCCCTCGACGCGAACTTGCAAGGGCCGCCCGTCCTCCAGGAAGTCCCAGGCGTAGAGCCCGCCTGACTTGACGTACCTGTAGTTGATGCAACGATGGCTTGATAGCTCGCGCGGCGTTAGCGGAACTGGATGGTCTGCGAAATAGGACGGAGCACCGACGACGGCCATCCGGATATCCGGCCCGACGCGGACTGCGACCATGTCCTTCTCGACGATGTCGCCGAAGCGGATGCCTGCGTCGATGCGGTCGGCGACGATATCGTTCAATTTGTCATCGACGATCATATCCACGCGAATGTCTGGATGTGATGCCAGAAAGCTCGGCAGAACGGGCATCACGACAGACGAGACCGCATGTTTGGTCGCGGTAATGCGAACGGTGCCGGACGGCTTCCCGCGAAGGGCGACGATCGCGTCGATTCCGGAAGCAATGTCCCCCAGTGCGGGGCGCAGCGAGCGCAGCAGCGTCTCACCAGCTTCGGTCGTTGATACCGAGCGCGTGGTCCGTGACAAGAGCCGTACGCCGAGCCGCTCCTCCAAGGCCTTCATTGCATGGCTCAGTGCGGACTGAGACATTCCGAGCTCCGCGGCGGCACGTGTAAAACTGCCGTGTTCCGCTACGACAGAGAAGGCGGCGAGGTCATACAGATCGTCTCGTTTCATTTATGCGCCGTACCCATAAGGCTAATTGAATCATGGTGCATTATCGAAAGCGGACAACAAGACTATCTTGCAATGAGCAATGCGAAGGGTGCGGGCTTCCCCAAATTGGAGGCATTACGACATGCTTCGTAGATCATTAAAGGTGACGACGTGCAATCAGATTTCGACGGAGCGCGCTCCAGCGGAATGTGATGCTCCGGCTCTCAACGAAAGTGCCGCTCGACATGAAGAAGATCGCTCTTGGAATATCGGCGACGGCAGCTCATGCGCTCGCCCCAGATACGCAGCCGGCCGGCTATGTGATCGCGAACTACACGATCAAGGATCAGCCGACCTTTGAGAAATATATAGAGGCGGCCAGGCCACTCGTTCCGCGATTTGGCGGCAAGATCATTGTCTTCAACCTCAACGCGACGGTGGTGGAAGGCCCGCCCCGATCAGTCATAGGCATCGCCGAGTTTCCAAGCCTTGCCGCGGCGCAGCGGTTCTACAACTCACCCGAATACGCGGCTGCCCGTGAGTTCCGCACGGCGTCGACCGAAGGATCGGTTGTCATCTCGGAAGGTTTCTTTCCTTCAAGTTCAGTAGTATAGGCCAAGATTTGAAGAATATCAGGCGCGCGTTGCGTCTGTTTATTCAGACAAAACCGATGTCTTACATGGTTTGATGCGTGGGAAGCGAGAAAGAGACGTCACCGGAGACGGTTGTGGACGCTTGAATAAATGGGAGGCAGAGGAGAATCGAATGACAAAAGTGATGAGGCGTTGGGAGATGACCGCTTTCGGGCGTAACAATCTCTTCCTCTCCCAAGTGCCGGTGCCAGCCGTTCGGTCCGGCGAGGTCTTGGTCAAGGTATCAGCGGTTGCGCTCAACAATCGCGACAACAACGTTATCGAAGCCGGCGGCGGCCTTGACGTGACTTTCCCCTTCACGCCGGCTTCAGATATGGCTGGGACGGTGGTGAAGATTGGGGAGAACTCATGCCGTTTCAAACCCGGCGACCGTGTGATTTCGACCTTCACACCAGGCTGGTTGGAAGGAAGGCCGCTTGGCGACGCTCGCGATCCAGCGTATCGCTCCCTGGGAGGTTTTCATCCGGGCGTACTGTCAGAATTTGTTTCCTTCCCGGAAGCATGGTTCGTCGCAGCGCCGACGTCGCTGGATGATGGCGAGGCAAGCACATTGCCTTGTGCCGGGCTCACGGCATGGTTCGCGCTTGTCGAACGCGGCCAACTTCGCGCGGGGCAGACCGTTGTGGTGCAGGGAACAGGCGGCGTCGCACTGTTTGGGCTGCAGATCGCGAAAGCCCACGGCGCCGAAGTATTCCTGACCTCCAGCAGCCCCGAAAAGCTCGAACGGGCAAAGACGCTTGGCGCCGACCATGGCATCAACCGGCAGGCGGAAGACTGGGTCGAGGCGGTGTGGAGCCGGACGGGCAACCGCGGCGCAGATCACATACTGGAAGTTGCCGGCGGTTCGAATCTGGGCAAATCCCTTCACGCTGTGGCTGCTGGGGGACATATCGCCGTTATCAGCGCGCTGGAAGGCTCCGAAGTTTCTGCTCCTATTCTTCCGCTTCTCCTCAAGGTTCCCAGAATTTCAGGGATCAGTGTCGGGCATCGAAGAGCACTGGAAGATCTTGTCGCAGCCGTCGACCGCACCCGGATCAAGCCAGTGATCGACAAACGCTATAGGCTTGAAGATCTGCCGGCTGCTCTCGACCACCTCAACCGAGGCGCATTCGGAAAGCTCGTTATCGAGATCGCCTGATACCAAAGGCGTGTCGGGTGCTCAGCAACGAGGCTGGCAACCCAAATGGCGTTCGGAATCTCGGCCGACATCACCGAGCATAAGCGCGCTCAAGACGCTCTGTCCGCCAGAGAAGAACAGGCCCGGCTGACCATCAAGACTACGCGGCGGTGCGGGCCATGATTCCACCTGCTATCCTGACCGCAATCGGACGAAAGCTGAGGCAGACAACGACGAGAGCGGAATCCGATCATGTTGCATCGTGGCCAGCTGCGTTGAAGTAGCTTTGGCATTCGGCAGGCGAGCAGAGGTCGACGGAGCGTCCGATGGCGTTCCGGAAGCGCTTATTCCTAGACGATCCCTTGGTTACCCGGTCAAACCGCTCGTCGGCGACCGGGTCAATCGACAACACCCTGCCTGGCATTCTCCTCATGCGGTGCGTGAATAGAAACAGAACGAATATTGACTTCCGTTCGTTGCCATGTTTTATTCCGTAGCGGAATGAGGCGTCAATGGCCGGCGCATGTACAGCCCGGCCCCGAACGCCTCCATCCACCCCAGCGGCCTGTCCAGGCGATAGGTGCGCGGCGGTCCTGCTTCCTTCGAAGCCGGCCTCCAGGGGTGACGAGCGGGACAGACGGGATCGGCACCCCATGGAAGTGCCCTGTGATCCCTGGAGGGAGCGCGAAGGGCTTGAACCCGGCAACGCCTTCGTCCCTCCTCCCGCCGATGCGGTGAAGACGGCTGATGCCACCGTCCGGCCAGGACGGACGTCGCTCAGCCCCTTTGCCGAGCCGGCTGGTCAGGTTCGGATGGTCCGTGCCATCCGCTCCCGGCTCGCCTCCGCTTTCAGAAGGCGGAAAAACAGGTGGCCTTGCGCGTTTTGTCAGCGTGCCGGGCCGCCGGAACAGGGCGATGGCGTCTGGCCGACAAATGCGGCCTGCCATCTTCCATGAATCCTGCTTTCACGGCTGCCCCGCAGCCGCCATCGCCCGGTCTCCTCATCAACCCAGCCGGAAAGGGCGTGGGAACGAGAGCGCTTGCCTATGGCGGTGAGAAGGCGGTGGAGGCGTCGTGTTTCAAGCACTTACTTTTAACATTCCCTTGAGCAAAGCGCGTTTACACGCAGACGCCCATTGCTCTAACCACCTGTTTTAACTTGTCTTTGCGATTCCTGACGATTTGATCTGAAAGTAAAACGCCCTAAGCGCGTGCAACGATCACATGCGCCTGGATCTTTCCACAGACCGATCCTTCGCCGAACTCCCTTGCGATCGCCTGGGCAGCCCCACTGGTGACGGCCTCCAAGGCTTGCGGGTCGCGGGCTTCGATCTCGTTGCGCAACGGCGTGCCCTGACAATACGCAATTGCCGAGGCACGGGCATTCGGAGCCCTGCTTTCATGTCGAAGCGTCACGATCTCAATGGCTGAAAAGCCGGCCTTGCCCAAGTCGGCTTCGATCTGCGCGACATCGTGGTAGCCATGTGGCGTTCGGGCCAGGAACCGGGGCGGATTGCCTGGAAAATAGCCGCTTGCGGCCTCAGTCACCAGACGAGAGAAATCATTGTCTTCGATGCGATCCCACACGTTGAAGAGAAAGCGGCCGCCAGGTCTGAGGACGCGAAGCGTTTCCTGGTAGCCGGCTACCTTATCCGGGAAGAACATCACGCCAAACTGACAGCAGACCGCATCGAAGCTGCCTGGCTCAAAGGGCAAATGCAGGGCATCCGCCTGTCGCCAGGCTATGCGCTCGTCCGTGCCCTGCCGGCCGGCAGCCCTGTCGAGCATGGCTTGGTTCAGATCGCTGACGATGTAGCGAACGTCCTTTCCGAGAAGCGGGGCCAGCGCGCGCGTTACAACACCGGTTCCCGCCGCAGTCTCAAGAATTCGGGTCGGAGACGCGTCCGCTACCCGTCGCGCCAGGTCCGCGGCATACGGTTCAAAGATCAGGGGAACCAGATAGGTGTCGTAAATCTCGGGGATGGACCCGGTGAAGAGCTGGTCGGTGTCGGACATCGGCAATGCTCCTGTCACGGCTGAGGTTCCGGCGTCCAGCCACCGAAACCATATACCGTCCGTGCGCCAGGCACTATCACCCCAAAAGCAGCCTGCAGCGCAGCAGTTCCCCACATATTGTATCCTCGCTACAAGACATCCGTCATCCCATCGTCATCCCTAAGTCGTATCCGCGACAACCTGTGTCGTAACTCGGATTCCCTGAGAGCGACGAAGATAGGGATAGCGGATGTGAGCACGGTTGAAGCGCGTGGCCCGGCGAAGGGGCATGTGAAGCAGGCAGTCGAACACCACAAATTGCTGTCGTTGCGCGGCATCCAGGACAGGCTCTTCACTCTCGCCTTCAGCGGCTTGGTCTATGCCCAGATCTGGGAAGATCCCGAGATCGACATGGAAGCGCTCGCCCTCAAGCCCGACGACCGGCTTGTCGCCATCGCTTCCGGCGGCTGCAATGTGATGAGCTATCTCACCGCCAATCCGGCCGCCATCACCGCCGTCGATCTCAACCGCCACCACATCGCGCTGAACAAGCTCAAGATCGCCGCCGCCCAGCATCTGCCCGACCATGATGCCTTCTTCGATTTCTTCGCCAGGGCCGGCCAGCACGGCAACATCGCGGCCTACGAAGGCCATCTGCGCGCTCATCTCGACGAGGATACCCGCGCCTATTGGAATGGCCGCGACACCCTCGGCCGCAAGCGCATCGGCTATTTTGCCAAGAATCTCTATCGCCACGGCTTGCTCGGCCGCTTTATCGGCCTCGGCCACCTCCTCGGCAAGCTGCACCGCATCAATCCGGGCGATCTCCTCGCGGCGCGCGATCTCGCCGAACAGCGCCAGGTCTTCGACGAGCGCATCGCCCCTCTGTTCGACCGCCCTCACATCAAATGGCTCACCCGTCGCCGCGCCTCGCTCTACGGCCTCGGCATCCCGCCGGCGCAATATGACGCCCTCGCCGAAGCGGCCAGCGATGGCGGCGAGATCGCCGATGTGCTGCGCGAGAGGCTGGAGCGCCTCGCCTGCGACTTCGATCTCAAGAACAATTATTTCGCCTGGCAGGCCTTTGGCCGCGGCTATAAGCCCGAGGGCGACGGCCCGGTGCCGCCCTATCTCGAATCAGGCGCCTATGAGGCGGTGAAAAGCCGCGCCGGCCGGATCGATGTGCGCCATGTCAACCTGATCGATCATCTCAAGGCCCAGCCTGCCGCGAGCCTCGATGCCTACGTCCTGCTCGATGCGCAGGACTGGATGACGGACCCGATCCTCACCATGCTCTGGAGCGAGATCACGCGCACGGCCCGTCCCGGCGCCCGCGTCATCTTCCGCACCGCCGCCGAGGACAGCCTGCTGCCCGGCCGCATCCCCAGCGACCTCCTCGCCCGCTGGTCTTATGACCGTGAGCGCTGCCGCGAATTGACCGCCCGTGACCGTTCGGCCATCTATGGCGGCTTCCACCTCTATGAGCTCAGGACAGTCCATTGAGCGCGCAGTCAGAGATCAAGTCTTCGGCCCAAGCCGCCGAGGCCATGAACCGGATCTATCGCTACCAACGCTATATCTATGATCTCACGCGCAAATATTACCTGCTGGGCCGCGACCGGCTGATCGCCTCGATCAAGCCCGGCGCCGGCGATGCGATCCTGGAAATCGGCTGCGGCACGGGGCGCAACCTCGTGGCCGTCGCCAGGCGCTATCCGGCCACGCCAATCTACGGCTTCGATATCTCCACCGCCATGCTGGAGACGACCAAGCGCTCGCTCGCCCGGCACAATCTCGGCCGCGTCACGGTGGCGCAGGCGGACGCGACGCGTTTCGAGCCGACGATGTTCGGACGCCAGGGCTTCGAGCGCATCTACATCTCCTATACGCTGTCGATGATTCCCGACTGGCGCGCCGTGCTCGAACGCGCCACTTCAAGCCTCAAGCCCGGCGGGCGCTTGCTGATCGTCGATTTCGGCCAGCAGGACGAACTGCCGGCCTGGTTCAAGCGCTTCCTCTTCGCCTGGCTCGCGCACTACCAGGTGCACCCGATCGCGGAGATGGGTCCGACGCTGGCCGAGATCGCCGAACGCAAGGGGCTGAGGTTCAGGGCGGAGAAGATCTGCCGGGGCTATGCTTTCTACGCGGAGCTGGAGCAGCCGGGTTGAGCGGTATGGAGTGGCGGTCTCCGACCGCCATTCTTGAACCGCCACCTATCTCGGATAGGAAGATGGCCTCACCACATCGGCAAGAGCCGATGTGGTGGTGGTGATCGCCACTCCAATCACAGTTTCACCCCAAGCGTCTCCGTCCACCTCAGCCCCTCATCCGTATCGCCACGCGGCTTGTATTCGCAGCCGACCCAGCCGCTGTACCCAAGTCGGTCCAGCGCAGTGAAAAAGGCGCGGTAGTCGACCTCGCCATCGTCGGGTTCGGCGCGGCTGGGAACGGCGGCAATCTGCACATGGCCGATCACGCCCGAATGCCGTTCCAGGCGCTCGACCACATGTCCCTCGGTCCGGCCGACATGATAGGCGTCGAACATCAGCTTCAGCTTGGGCACGCCGGCCGCGGCGATGACGGCCGCGCCCTCGCCGCTGGTCGAGTAGAAATAGCCTGGCCGGTCGTGCTTATTGAGCGGTTCGAGCAGCAGGGTGAGGTCCCTCGCCTGTTCGGCCGCCCAAGCCAGGTTGTCGAGGAATTGCTGCGTTCCCTCCGCCCTCCGTTCCGGCGGAACATCGCCCGCCATGACATGGATCGAGCGGGCGCCGATGGCGTGGGCGTAATCGGCGGCGCGGCTGAAGCCCTCGCGAAAATCCTGCTGGCGACCGGGCACGGCGGCGAGGCCGAACTCGCCCTTGGCGGCGTCGATGGGCGTGTTGATGCCGAGCATTTCGAGGCCGTGCCGCTCATTGGCAGCGCGGAGGTCGGCAGGCGGAACCTCATACGGCCAGTGAAGCTCGATGGCCTTGAAGCCGGCCGCCGCCGCGGCATCGATACGGGCGAGCAGAGGCCGGTCGGGCCATAGGAAACCGAGATTGGCTGAAAATTTCTGCATGATCATCTCAATTTGAAATTGCGTTCGAGATCGGCGATCTGGCCGGCGTCGAGCAGGCGCACCTTCATGCCGCGCGTGAGCAGGACAAGCTTCGCCGTCTCCTCCAGTTCCTCCATGGCGAAGACGGCGCTTTCCAGCGATGGGGCCGAGACGACTGGCCCGTGGTTCTGCAGGAGCACGGCGGCGTGGTCGGGCGCCACGGCATCGATCAGCGGCGCGACCTCGGGAGAGCCGGGGCGCGCATAGGCCACTACCGGCACCTTGCCGACGCGCATCACCACATAGGGCGTGATTGGCGGCACGGCATCGGCGGGATCGACATCGGCAAGGCAGGACAGTGCCGTGGCATAGGTCGAATGCAAATGCACCACGGCCCTTGCGTTGGGCCGGTTGCGATAGAAGGCGAAATGCAGAGGCAGTTCCTTGGTGGGCGGATCGCCACCGACATGTCTGCCTTCCTGGTCGAGGATCGACAAACGGTCCGCATCGAGAAAGCCGAGGCACGAATTGGTGGGCGTAGCGATGAAGCCCTGCTCGGTCCGCGCCGAAAGATTGCCGGAGGAGCCGGCCGTCAGGCCACGTTCGAACAGCGACCTGCCCCATCGCACGATGGCGTCGCGAAGTGCCTGCTCGCTCATGCCGTCCCCACCTGTCGGAGTGCCTTGGCGAAAAAGTCGCGACCGCCGAAATTGCCGCTCTTGAGGGCAAGGCCGAGGGGCGCTCCCCTGTCCGTGACCAGCGCCGGCACGCCGGGATCGATCTCGGCGCCGATGCGCAGATCGTTCACCCCGAGGGCCTCCACCACCGCGCCCGAGGTCTCGCCGCCGCCCACCACGATGCGATGCGTGCCGGCGTCGGCCAGCAGACGTGCGACATCACCGAAGAAATGCTCGATAGCCCCGGCAGTCTCGGCCTTGCCATGTGCCTGCTGGGCGCCGGCAACGATGGCGGGATCGGCGGTCGAATAGACGATCGGCGCCGCACCTGATTGTTGGCGCTCGCGCACCCAGCCCGCCGCCGCCTGCGCGGACATGCGGCCGGAAAGCAGGTCGGCTGGATCGATCCGCAAACCTTCCCCGCCATCGAGATAGGCGGCGACCTGCTGCTGCGACGCCGTGGAACAGGAACCGCACAGCACCACGCCCGGCCCGTGGGCGATCGGCAGTTCCACGGCGCGGTCCGCCAGCAGTCCCTGTGCCCGGAAATTGGCCGGCAGGCCCAAGGCGATGCCGGAACCGCCGGTGACGAGCCGGTGGCCGGCGAGGGCCTTGCCGAGGATCAGGAGGTCGTCGTCCTCGACGGCATCGGCCACGACCAGGCGCCGCCCCGCAGCCGCTTCCGCAGCGAAGGCCCGAGCGAGCGCAGCATCGCCCTCATGCACCACCCCGAGTGGAACATGACCGACCTTGCCCTTTACCTGGTAACCCAGCCAGCGCCGGATGTCGGGATCGGTCATCGGCGTAAGCGGATGCTTCTCCATGCCGGATTCGCTCAGGAGCCGGTCGCCTACGAAGAGATGACCCATGAACAGCCGCCGGCCCGTCTTGGGGAATACCGGACAGACCACCGCCACCTCCGCGCCGGTAAGATCGAGCAGCGCCTCCGCCACCGGGCCGATGTTACCCTCGGGGGTGGAATCGAAGGTGGAGCAATATTTGAAGACAAGCTGGCGGCAACCCTGCCCGAGCAGCCAGCGTGCGGCCTCCAGAGATTGCCGCACCGCATCGGCGACCGCGATCGATCGAGTCTTCAGGGCGACCACGCCCGCTTCGCAATCCGCTGGCGCCGCACCGGAGGATGCGCCGACGAACTGGATCGTCTGCATGCCACCCCTCGCAAGCGTGTTCGCGAGGTCGCTGGCGCCGGTAAAGTCGTCGGCTACCGCTCCCAAAAGCATTCTGCCTCCCTCACGGACCGCAAGCGGTCGCGCCGATCATGCGCGTCTTTCCCAGAACACCACGCCGTCAAATTTGAAGGCCTGTTCGCCATGCTGGTTCAGCGCCGAACTCAGCATGGAGACGATGCCCCATTCGGGCCGCGAGGCGCTTTCCTTCTTCGCCGTGATCTCGACGCTGTAGCGCAGCGTGTCGCCCGGACGCACGGGCTTGGCCCAAACCATGTTGCGAAAGCCCGGCGAGGGGCCGAGCTTGACCACTGGCTTGCCGAGTAGTTTCGCCCGCGCCACCTCGGTCTCCTGATGCGCCACCATGAGCTTCATCCAGATCGCGGCGACCTGCCAGCCCGAGGCGATCAGGCCGCCATAGAGGCTGGCCTCGGCGGCAGCTTCGTCGACATGAAAGCGCTGGGGGTCGTAGTCACGGGCAAACCGCTTGATGCTCTCGGCCGAGAACGTGAAAGCGCCGATCTCATCGATGTCGCCGATGGCAAGATCCTCGAAATATTTCATGGCGCCTGTCTCCGAGCGAACATGATGGAGCAGACCTGCGTGGTCACCACAGCCTTCTCGTCCGCGATCAGCTCGAACAGGAACTTGACGAAGCCGAGTTCCGGCCGGCTCTTCGAGGTCCGTGCCTCCAGCGCGGTGCGCCGGACGCTCAGCGTGACATCCGGGCGCAGCGGGACAAGCCATTTCACCTCGTCGATCCCCGGCGCGCCCATCGAGGTGGAGTTCAACAGGAAGCCATCGCAGTTGAGACGCATCATGATGGCGCAGGCATGCCAACCGGAGGCGGCGAGCCCGTTCAGCAGGGTGTCCCTCGCCGCTTCCTCATCGAGATGAAAGGGCTGGGGGTCGTATTCGCGGGCAAAGGCCAGCATGGCCTCGCGCGTCAGCTTGTAGGAACCATAGGTGACGACTTCACCGACTGGAAAATCTTCAAAATGGAGCAGGTCATCGGTCATGTGCTCAGATTGAACCGATTGCCCCGCTTACGGCAAGGGCTTCATATTTGTCGAGGAAGCCTTCGACCGGCAGGGCGCGGAAATCCGGCAGGGCGGCGTGCAGGCTTTCATGCGGCCAGTTCCACCAGGCCAGAGCTTCCAGGCGCGCCGGGACATCCCTCCCGAAGCGCTGCCGGATCGGCTTCGCCGGATTGCCTCCAACGATCATATAGGCTTCCACATCCTTGGTGATGACGGCCCCCGCCCCGACTACGGCGCCGGTGGCGATGCGACGTCCAGGGAGGACGACGGCGCCATGCCCGATCCAGACATCGTGGCCGATGGTCACGCCATGGCTGCGGCGCCAGGCGAAGAACTCCTCCTCGTCGCTCTCTCCTTCGAAATAGGCCGAGGCGCGATAGGTGAAATGGGCCTGGCTGGCACGTTGCATCGGATGGTTGCCGGGGTTGATGCGGGTGTGGGCAGCGATGGACGTGAAGCGGCCAATCTGTGCATAGGCGATGTTGGCGTCGTTGACGACATAGGAATAGTCACCGAGTTCGACCTCCAGGAGGCTGGTGCGCGCGCCGACCTCCGTATAGCGGCCCAGACGACTCGCCTTGACGGTGGCGCTGGGCTCGATGAGCGGCACAGGGCTGAGCTTGGTCACCGGCGCAAACTCCACTTGTTGGGAAGACCGGTCCCTTCCCACCGCCCGACGACATTTCGATGACGCAGGCCGGGGGCGAGTTCCGCATGTCCCGCAAGCTGCACTCAAAAATCGATTACAATTCATGATTGTGACACGTCTCGCATGGGCACGGTCATCGAAGCGTCATTCAAACGCCATCCCGCTGTAATCGGCCAGGGGTACCGACTGGCATGCTGCAATTGCGAAGGGGCGTTTCCATGCTGGCAATCGAAGGCGTTTCCCGGCGTTTTGGCGGCAAAGCCGCAGTTTCCAACGTCAATCTGGAAATAGCGCCCGGGGCCTTCATCGGTGTGATCGGCCGTTCCGGAGCCGGCAAATCAACGCTGCTGCGCATGCTGAACCGCCTTGTCGATCCGAGCGAAGGCAAGATCGTCTTCGACGGGGTCGATGTCACCGCCCTGCGCGGCCAGGCCCTGCGTGACTGGCGCGCTCGCTGCGCCATGATCTTCCAGCAGTTCAACCTCATCGGCCGCCTCGACGTGCTCACCAATGTGCTGATGGGCCGCCTGAACAAGGTTTCGACAGCCAGCGCCGTGCTGCAGCTGTGGAGCAAGGAGGACAAGGCGCTGGCCCTGTCCGCGCTCGAGCAATTCGACATTGCCAATCTCGCCGCCCAGCGCGCCGACAGCCTGTCCGGCGGCCAGCAACAGCGCGTGGCCATCGCCCGCGCACTGGTGCAGGAGCCCTCGATCATCCTGGCCGACGAGCCGATCGCCTCGCTCGACCCCCGCAACACCAAGGTGGTGATGGATGCGCTGCTGCGCATCAACAAGCATTTCGGCATCACCGTGATCTGCAACCTGCATTCGCTCGATCTTGCCCGCTCCTATTGCGACCGCCTGGTCGGCATGGCGGCAGGGCAGGTCGTGTTCGACGACGTGCCCGCCGCCCTCACCGCCGACGCCGCCCGCGAACTCTACGGCCTGGAGGCCGGCGAGGTGATGGATACCGAAACCGAAGCGAATTGGGCCGGTCAAACCAGCCCAGCCGGCGCCGCCGCCTGAGACGGGCAGCGCGCTCCACCCGAAGTAACCACAAGCGTTACCGACAAGACGTCAAATCTCGACAGGAGAGAACCATGCTTTCGCGTCGTACGCTGCTCGGCCTTGCCGCCGCGGCTTTCAGCTTCACAGCTACCGCTTCCTACGCCCAGGACTGGAAGGCCCAGTACCCGGAATTGACGCTCGCCGTCATCCCGGCCGAAAACGCCTCCACCACTGCCGACCGCTACCAGCCGCTGGCCGACTATATCGCCAAGCAGGTGGGCGTGCCCGTCAAGCTCAACATCGCCAACGACTATGCCGCGGTGATCGAAGCGCAGCGCGCCGGTTTTGCCCAGATCGCCTTCTATGGCCCGGCCTCCTATGCCCGCGCCGTAATCACCGGCGTAGGCACCGAACCGGTTGCCGTATCGCGCCACAACAATGGCCTGACCGGCTACTACTCCGTGATCTATGTGAAGGCCGACAGCCCCTATAAGACGATCGCCGACCTCAAGGGCAAGAAGCTCGCTCTGGTCGACCCCAACTCGACTTCCGGCAACAATGCACCGCGCTTCGCCCTGCATCGCGATGGCATCGACATCGACAGCTTCTTCGGTTCCAACTTCTTTGCCGGCAGCCATGACAATGCCGTCCTCGCCCTCGCCCAGGGCACGGCCGACGCCGCCGCCAACAGCTGGAACTCGGATGACGATTCCAACCTCACCCGCATGCTGAGCCGCGGCATCCTGAAGAAGGATGACGGGACTCCGATGACCAAGGCCGACTTCCGCGTGATCTACAAGACGCCCTTCCTGCCGGAAGGCCCCTATGCCGTGCTCTCTTCGCTCCCCGACGATCTGAAGAAGAAGATCGCCAGCGCGCTGACCGACTACTCGAAGAACGACAAGGCCGATTTCGACAAGCTTTCCGACGGCAAGGATATCGAGCTCGCGCCGATCTCCGCCAAGGAATACCAGCCGATCGTCGACATGGTGAAATTCAACGACAGCCTGAAGAAGACCCAGTAAGGGGCGAGTTTCGGAGGGCGCGAACCGAGTGGTTCGCGCTCCTCTTCCTGGGAGTAACGTTTTGCCGGCTATCAACAACCTCCCTGACTCTCAGTCGCGAGCCCTTCTTGCCGCCTATCAGGCCGCTTCCGCGCTCAAGAGGCGCAGGATCTGGCTGGGCTTCATCGTCGGCATCGCCTGCTTTGCGGTCTCGCTCCACATCGCCGATGTCAGGCCCTACGTGCTGTGGACGCATATCGGCAATTTCGGCGGCTATGTCGGCCGCATGCTTCCCAGCCTGCGGTTCGATCATCTGTTTTCCGACATCGCCGATTGGTTCTGGGGCTTCAAGCGCTGGATGGCCCTGCTGGGCGACACACTGCTGATCGCCTATTTCGGCACGGTCGCCGGTGCGATCGGCGCCTTTCTCCTCTGCTTCACCGCTTCCTCGAACCTGATGCCGAACTGGCTGATCCGCGAGCCGGTGCGGCGCCTGTTCGAATTCTGCCGCTCGGTTCCAGACCTCGTCTTCGCGATGATCTTTCTCGTCGCCTTCAAGTCGGGGCCGATGGCCGGCGGCCTCGCCTTGGCGGTGCACACCATCGGCGCTCTCGGCAAATTGTTCTCCGAAGTGGTCGAAAACATCGACATGAAACCGGTGGAAGGCACCACCGCCACCGGAGCCTCCTGGATCGCCACGGTGCGCTTTGCTGTGCTGCCGCAAGTGCTGCAGAACTTTGCGTCCTATACGCTGCTGCGCTTCGAGATCAATGTGCGCAGCGCCACCGTGATGGCCTTCGTCGGCGCCGGTGGCATCAGCCAGGAGCTGCTTACGGCGATCCGCACCTATCGGGCAGGCGATCCCAGCGCCATCCTGCTCCTGATGATCGGTACCGTCTTCCTTATCGACATGATCAGCGAACAATTGCGCCACCGGCTGGCCGGCATGGAGAAGAAGCCATGAGCGACAGCCCCCTGCGCCAGAGCGATCCTTCCGCCGTCGCGGCGCGCTATCCCGCCTATTTCCAGCCTTCCTGGCGCGCGCGCGTGCTCACGACCGGCATGGTCGTCGCCATGCTTGCCTTGCTTGTCGTGGCCATGGTGCGGCTGGAATTCACGCCCGAACGCTTCTTCAGCGGCATCAGTCGCCTCGGCAACTTCACGGTGCTGATGTTCCCGCCTAATTCCGAGGGCAAATTCTGGTTCTTCGTCCAGGCGCTGGGGGAAACGCTCGCCATCGCCTTCGCCGGCACGCTGATCGCGGCACTGCTGGCGGCGCCCATAGCCTTTCTCGCGGCGATCAATGTCGTCCCCAACGTCTTCGCCCATTTCACGGCGCGCCGGAGCCTCGACGTGATCCGGGCGATCGATGTGCTGATCTGGGCGCTGGCCTGGGTAAGCGTCGTCGGCCTTGGCCCCTTCGCCGGCGTGCTCGCCATCATCTGTGTCGATTTCGGCGGCTTGGGCAAACTGTTCTCCGAAGCCATCGAGGCCAGCGATACCAAGGCGAGCGAAGGCGTGATCTCCGCCGGCGGCAGCCAGCTCCATCGCATCCGCTTCGCGCTGCTCCCACAGGTGCTGCCCGTAATGGCGAGCCAGACGCTCTATTTCTTCGAATCCAATGTCCGCTCGGCCACCGTGCTCGGCATTGTCGGCGCGGGCGGCGTTGGCCAATATCTCCAGGAATTGCTGCGTGTGCTCGACCTGCCGCCGCTTTGCGTGCTGATCATCATGATCCTGGTTACAGTGGCTGTGATCGACCGCATCTCCTCGCGCCTGCGTCTCGCCATCATCGGCCAGCCTCAGAAGCGGTGAGGGGGACGGGTCTTCAGACCCGCCTGATCCACCCGCACTGACGAGAAAGGCTGGTCTGAAGACCACCTCCCCCGATCTCAGGCCGCCAGCCCGAAGCGCTCATCGAAGGCGCGCCCGCCCTCCCGGCTGAAGGTGATCACGCGGCCCTTCTCGCGTCGCGCCCATTTCTGGTCGATCACCCAGTCGAGCAGCCTTGCGCCCAGCGCGCCGCCGAGATGGCTGCGGCGCTCGCTCCAGTCGAGGCAGCGGCGGCAGAGCGGGCGGCGTGCCCTGGCCATGACGTCGATCTCCAGGCCGAGACCGGAGAAGAAGCGCTTTCCCTCCGGCGTCACCGCCGGTGCTTCCTCGTCCGTCACCAACCCCTGGCAGAAGAAGCCGTCCAGCAGCGCCACGCCGCGTTCGCCGGCGAGATGGTCGTAGCAGATCCTGGCTGTGCGCATGGCCGTGTCGCGCGGGCCCGTGCGCACGCGTACGGCGCCGGTGCGCTGGGCAAGGCCCATCAGGCCCTCCAGGACCTGGGCGACATCAGGGCCGGAAAGGCGGAAATAGCGGTGCCGCCCCTGCTTTTCTGCCGTGAGCAAGCCGGCGGTGTCGAGCTTGGCCAGATGGCCGCTGGCGGTCTGCAGCGTCACGCCCGCAGCCTCCGACAATTCGCTCACCGTGAGCGCGCGCCCGTCCATCAGCGCCGTCAGCATGTTGGCGCGCGCCGGGTCGCCCATCAGAGCGGCGACTGATGCGATAACCGGTCCATCCTTCATACTACGATCCTAGCCGAACCATCCGCGTGTGGCAATCCGCTACAGTTTCCCTGTCGAAATGCCAATCGAAAGGAACCCGGCATGATCACCTGCTTCATCCGCTATGAGATCGATCCCTTCAAGGTGGACGCCTTCGAGGAATACGCCCGTAACTGGGGCCGGATCATCCCGCGCTGCGGCGCCGATCTCATCGGCTACTACGCGCCGCATGAGGGCTCGGCCACCACGGCTTACGGCGTCTACAACATCGAGAATCTCGCGGCCTACGAGGCCTACCGTGCCCGCCTGCGCAACACGCCGGAAGGGCAGGCCAACTACGCCTTCTCCAAGCGCGAAGGCTTCATCCGCCAGGAGGAGCGCATCTTCCTGTGCCAGGCCTCCGCACCGCATGCGCCGCTGGTGAAAGCGTAGTCGAGGGCGGGTCTTCGGACGCGCTTTTCCTGCAATGTCGACGAGCAGGCGGGTCCGAAGACCCGCCCCCCAACATCCTCAGCCGCCCACGGCGTCCGATGTGCACTTCTTCACAAAGCTGGTCTTGGCGGCCCCGGCGAGCTTCTTGGTGGCAGCCTGGGCGTCGCAGGCGCTGGCTGCATCCTTGGCGCATTTCTTGGAGAAGCTTGTCAAGGCCGCGCCGGCCAGCTTCTTGTCGGTTGCCTGGGCCTTGCAGGTGGCGTCGGCAAGCGCGGCGGAAGTCAGGCCGATAGCGAGGCAAGACGAGACGAGTGCGATCGAAAGCAGACGGGTCATGATGATTCTCCCTGGAGCCCCAAGGGAATGATGCCCCGTTTGCACCGAACGGTCGAGGCCGATTCTCCATTGGGACTTTCGTCCCAACAGGTGATGGTCTAAGAGCAGGCCCTCACGTCGGGTACTAGCCATGAACAAGCATTCCAGCCTTCGGAGCGCTTCCGATCTGGAAGCCAGGGGCCTCATCGCACCGGCCGAGCGCATCGGCATCGAGGAAGTTGCGCGCCGCTTCTCGGTGGCGATTACGCCGGCCATGGCAGATCTCATCAGCGGGCCACCGCCGGAAGATCCCATCGCCGCCCAATTCGTGCCAGACGAGCGGGAGCTGGTATTCAGCACCGACGAGCTTGCCGATCCCATCGGCGACGAGGCTTTTTCGCCGGTACCCGGCATCGTGCACCGCTATCCCGATCGCGTGCTGCTGAAGCCACTGCATATCTGCCCGGTCTACTGCCGCTTCTGCTTCCGGCGCGAGATGGTGGGGCCCGAGGGCGAGAACCTGACCAATGCCGAGCTTGAGGCAGCACTTGCCTACATTTCCGGCAATTCAGCCATCTTCGAGGTGATCATCACGGGCGGAGACCCCTTTGCCCTCTCGCCGCGACGGATCAGGCGGATCGTCGAGGCGCTCTCGGCCATCGAGCATGTCGGCGTGATCCGCTTTCATACCCGCGTCCCCGTGGTGGCCCCGGAACGCGTCACCACCGAACTGGTGGAAAGCCTTGCCAGCGACAAGGCGGTGTTCGTCGCCCTGCACACCAACCATGTGCGCGAGCTGACACCAGCTGCCCGCGAGGCCTGCACCAGGCTTGTAAAGGCGGGTATCGCCATGGTGAGCCAGAGCGTGCTGCTGCGCGGCGTCAACGACACGCCGGAGGCGCTAACCGAACTCTTCCGCGCACTCCTCACCCTGCGCATCAAGCCATATTATCTTCACCATGGGGATATGGCGAAAGGCACGGGCCATTTCCGCACCACCATCGCCAAAGGGCAGGCCCTGATGCGCGAACTGCGCGGAAATCTCACCGGGCTGGGCCAGCCTACCTATGTGCTCGACATCCCCGGCGGCCACGGCAAGGTGCCGATCGGGCCGGGTTATGTGGAGAAGACGGGGGAGGGGTATGAGGTGACCGACCCGCGGGGCGGTACGCATGCTTATGGGGTGAATGGCTAGTAGGCGCTGCTTTTGATGGAGGAAGCGCGGGATTGGAGTGGCGGTCTCTGACCGCCATTCTCGGAAGCGCTGCTTATGTCGAAAAGGAAGATGGCGGTCAGAGACCGCCACTCCGTGTTTGGCGTGCCCCTTTGTGCAATCTCAGCACCACCCAATCGCCCTCAGCTCTGCAGCAAGATCTCCGCGCGATCTGCCGCGAAGACGCCCTTGGTGGCCTGGATGGGCACACCGCCGAGATCGACATTGACGCTGTCGACCACCATCACCGGCCGCCCGGGGGCAATGTCCAGGCCAGCGGCTTCCTCGGGCGAGGCGAAGCGGGCGCTGACCCTCGTTTCCCGGCGCTTGTAGTCATCGACTCCGCAGGCGGCAAAGGACGGCGTAACGGCGCCAAAGCGGCGATAGGCGGCCTCGAAGCCTGCGAAACGTGGCAGGGGAATGCAGGAGTGGCCGATCGCGATCGGCACGCCGTCGGCAAGCCGCGCAGTGTGCAGCCTGAGGACCAGGCTGCCGGGCGGGATCGCCAGGAGGCCGGCAATACGTGCATCGGCTTCGATCTCGGCCGCATCGAGAATGACACCGCCGGGTTCGCGGCCCTCCTGCGCAATATTCTGGCTGAAACGGGTGCGCGTACCGATAGGATAGGCGAGGCGCGCCGCCTCAACGAAGGTGCCACGCCCCTGCGCCGTACGCACCAGCCCCTTGTCGGCCAGCTCGGCCAGCGCCCGGCGCACCGTATGGCGGTTGACCGTGAAGCGCGCGGCCAACACCGCCTCAGTCGGCAATTGGCTGCCGGGTACGAGCAAGCCACCGGCGATCTCAGCCTCCAGGAGGTCGGCGATCTTGCGCCAGGCGGCGATGCCGTCGCCGCGGCTGGTGAAAAATTCCTGGGCCTGAGCCGGTTTTGTCATGGCGTCGTTGCAGAGTTGGTCATATAGTTGTCTATAACACTAGACAACATCATCTCAAAGCTCGAATCCGGCTTCGTCATGAATGAAACCTCTCCCGATATCCACCGCCAGGTCCAAACCAGCCTGAAGGCCCGTCAAGCTGCGATGCGGCTATGCGCCCATGCATCCCGGGTGGAGCTCGACCGTGCCCTCGCCGTCCTCGCACCGCTGCCTGCCCATACCCCGTTGCGACCCGCGCAGACAGGCCTAGTGATGCTGCAGGGGCGGATCGGTGGGGACGGCGCGCCCTTCAATCTTGGCGAGGCCAGCACTTCGCGCGCCACCATACGCCTCGCGAGCGGCGAGATCGGCTTCGCGTATCATCTCGGCCGCGACCTCGCCAAGGCCAACGCTGCCGCCCTTCTCGATGCGCTCTGGCAGGACGAGGGCCGGCGCGAGGCGGTGAGCAAGGCCTTGCAGCCGGTCGCCGCCCGCCTTCAGGCTGAAGCTGCGACAACGGCGCGGCAGACGGCGGCGACAAAGGTCAATTTCTTCACCATGGTCCGGGGAGAGGATTAATGGCCGATCTCGCTCCCGGCTTTGCCGACGTAGCACTCGACTCGCAGGCTGTGTTCCGTGCCTGCATGAACGCCCTCGCCCGTCCGGCCCTGCCGCAGCCGCTCGCGACGGAACTGGCGCCGCCCGCCCCGTTGACGCCGGAATTGGCGGCCCTCGCCCTGGCCATGGCCGACCATGAAGCGCCGCTGTGGCTGGATGCGGCGTTGCGGGGGGAGCCCGGGGTGCGACGCTATCTCGCCTTTCACACCGGCGCCCGCTTTGTCGAAGATCCAGCCGAGGCGACGTTTGCGCTCATCGGCGATGCCGCCGCCTGCCCACCCTTCGAACGTTTTGCGCTGGGCAGCGATGAATACCCCGATCGCTCGACCACGCTGCTGATTGCGGTCAACCGACTTGAGGCGGCAGAGGAATTCGTCTTCACCGGCCCTGGTATCAAGGAGCCTATCGGCCTCGGCATCGCCCCACTGCCATCAGGTTTCCGGCAGCAGCTCCACGCCAATGCCGCACTCTTCCCGCGTGGGGTCGATCTCATCTTCACGACGACAAGGCGCATCGCTGCTTTGCCACGCTCGTCCCGGCTGATTGGGGAGGCTTGAATGTATGTCGCGGTGAAGGGTGGCGAAGAGGCCATCGACAACGCCCATCGCCTGCTCGGCCATGTCAGGCGCGGCGATGCCGGCATCCCCGAACTCTCCCCCGAGCAGATCCGCGAGCAGCTTGCGCTCGGCGTCGACCGTGTGATGGCGGAAGGCTCGCTCTATGACCGAGACCTCGCGGCGCTCGCCATCAAGCAGGCGCGCGGCGATCTCGTCGAGGCGATCTTCCTGGTGCGCGCCTACCGCACCACGCTACCGCGCTTCGGCCACGGCGTGCCGCTCGACACCGATGCGATGGTGATCCGCCGGCGCATCTCCGCCACCTTCAAGGACCTGCCCGGCGGGCAGATCCTCGGGCCGACTTTCGACTACACCCACCGTCTGATAGATTTCCTGCTGGAAGCGGGTGGCGAGGTCGGGGCACCGGAGGAAAGGCCCGCCACCGGAGAAAAAACACCTCGCGTCAGCGACCTCCTCAGCGGCGAAGACCTGATCGAGCGCAATGCCGTCCCCGATGATGGCAAGGCCGTCGGCGACATGACGCGCGAGCCGCTGGAGTTTCCCGCCGACCGCGACTTGCGCCTGCAGTCCCTGGCGCGGGGCGACGAAGGCTTCCTGCTCTCCCTCGCCTATTCCACCCAGCGTGGCTATGGCCGCACCCATCCTTTCGTCGGCGAGATCCGCCTTGGCGAGGTCGAGGTGGAGTTCGTGCCCGAGGAGCTTGGTTTTGCCGTGCCTATGGGTGCGATCACCCTCACTGAATGCCAGATGGTCAACCAGTTCGCGGGCTCGGCGGAGGCACCGCCGCAATTCACCCGTGGCTACGGCCTCGTCTTCGGTCAGGCCGAGCGAAAGGCGATGTCCATGGCGCTGGTCGACCGCTCGCTGCGCGCGCGCGAATTCGGCGAGGAGGCGAGGTCGCCGGCACAGGACGAGGAATTCGTGATGTCCCATTGCGACAATGTGCAGGCCACCGGCTTCGTCGAGCATCTGAAGCTGCCGCATTACGTCGACTTCCAGGCGGAGCTCGACCTGGTGCGGCGCTTAAGGGCGGAGCACGCCGAGCGACGCGCGAAGGTCGAGGAGGACGCGGCATGAGTGGGACAGAGGGTCATCCCGGCCGAAGCGAAGTGCAGAGCGGCCAGTCGCGTCATCATCCGGGCACTGCGCTGCGCTCCGGCCGGGATGACGCCGCGACCGGCTACAACTTCGCTTATCTCGACGAGCAGACGAAGCGCATGATCCGCCGGGCGATCCTGAAGGCGATCGCCATCCCCGGCTACCAGGTGCCCTTCGCCTCGCGCGAGATGCCGATGCCCTATGGCTGGGGCACGGGTGGCGTGCAGGTGACAGCGGCGGTGATCGGTCCAGACGATGTGCTCAAGGTCATCGACCAGGGCGCCGACGACACCACCAATGCTGTCTCGATCCGCCGCTTCTTCGCCAAGACGGCAGGCGTCGCCACAACGACTTCCACGGAAGAAGCAACCATCATCCAGACGCGCCACCGCGTACCGGAGGCTAGGCTGAAGCCCGATCAGATCCTTGTCTACCAAGTGCCGATTCCCGAACCCCTGCGCTATCTCGAGCCGCGCGAGACGGAGACTCGCAAGCTGCATGCCCTCGCCGATTACGGCCTGATGCATGTGAAGCTTTATGAGGACATCGCCCGCCACGGCCATATCGCCACCACCTATGCCTATCCGGTGGAGGTTGCCGGGCGCTACGTCATGGACCCTTCGCCGACGCCGAAATTCGACAATCCGAAGATCGACAATTGCGAGGCGCTGCAGCTCTTCGGCGCCGGCCGCGAGAAGCGCATCTATGCCGTGCCGCCACATACCAGGGTGAGGAGCCTCGACTTCGAGGACCACCCCTTCACGGTGCAGACCTTCAAACAACCTTGCGCCCTTTGCGCAGCCGAAGGGGTCTATCTCGACGAGGTCGTGCTCGACGACCGCGGCGGTCGCATGTTCGTATGCTCGGATACGGATTACTGCGAGAAGCGGCGGGCGGATGGCCACAAGGGCGCCATGCTGGGCGAGGCGTCCCAGCTGGGAGCGCACACGTCCTCGTCCGCTCTTCCTTCGTCGTCGAGCGAAACGTTTCCAAGAGCGGACGAGGATGTCCGCGTTCCCAGGGAGGCAGCGCCATGAACGAGGACATCCCGGGTGCGCGGACGTCCCGTCCGCATCTTGGAAACGGTGTACTTGCAGGAGAGCAAGGAGCGGACAAGATGTCCGCGGACCCGGGAAATACCCCCCTCCTCCAAGCCAGCGGCCTTACCAAGCATTACGGCCTGCGTCTCGGCTGCGCCGACGTTTCCTTCGACCTCTACGAGGGCGAGGTTCTCGCCGTCGTCGGTGAATCCGGCTCGGGCAAGTCCACGCTGCTCAGTCTGCTCTCCAGCGAGCTCGAGCCGACCTCGGGCCATGTCCGTTACCGCATGCGCGACGGTCGGACGCGCGATCTCTTCTCGCTCAGCGAGGCCGAACGGCGCTTCCTGCTGCGCACCGACTGGGGATTCGTGCGCCAGGATGCGCGCGAGGGCCTGCGCATGGGCGTCTCGGCCGGCGCCAATGTCGGCGAACGGCTGATGGCTGTCGGCGCCAGGCATTATGGCGATATCCGCGCCGCGGCGCTCGACTGGCTCGGCCGTGTCGAGATCGAAGCCAACCGCATCGACGACCGGCCGACCAGCTTTTCCGGCGGCATGCGTCAGCGCCTGCAGATCGCCCGCAACCTGGTGACCAAGCCACGCCTTGTCTTCATGGACGAGCCGACTTCCGGCCTGGATGTCTCCGTGCAGGCCCGCCTTCTCGACCTCCTGCGTGGCCTGGTGGCCGATCTCGGCATTGCCGTCATCATCGTCACGCACGACCTGTCTGTCGCACGGCTGTTATCGCACCGGATCATGGTGATGAAGCAGGGCCGCGTGATCGAGACCGGCCTGACCGATCAGGTCCTCGACGATCCGCACGAGGCCTATACGCAGCTTCTGGTTTCTTCGGTGCTTGCGGCATGACCACTCCCATTCTTACCCTCGAAGGTGTCTGCAAGAGCTTCACCCTGCATCTGCAGGGCGGCCTGAGCATCGGTGTGATGCAGGATGTCGGCTTTTCCGTCGCCCCCGGCGAATGCGTGGTGCTGGGCGGGCCCTCGGGCGCCGGCAAGTCCTCGATCCTCAAGATGATCTACGGCAATTATCGCTGCGATGTCGGCTCCATCCGGCTGCATGACGGCGACGAACCCGTGGATGTCGCCACCGCCGAGCCCCGGCGTATCCTTGCCCTGCGCAAGCATACCATGGGCTATGTCAGCCAGTTCCTGCGCGTCATCCCCCGCGTGCCGGCGATTGCCATCGTTGTCGATGCCGCCCGCGAGACCGGGCTCGACGAGACGCAGGCGACCGCTCGCGCCAGACGCCTCCTCAGCCTGCTCAACGTGCCCGAGCGGCTCTGGGGCCTTCCACCAGCGACCTTTTCCGGCGGCGAGCAGCAGCGCGTCAATATTGCCCGGGGCCTCGCGCCCGATCGTCCGCTCCTGCTCCTCGATGAGCCCACCGCCTCGCTCGACGCGGCCAACCGGGCCGTGGTGGTCGATCTCATTTCCGAGAAAAAAACGGCCGGTGTCGCAATTGTGGGCATTTTTCATGATGAAGATGTTCGCGAGAAGGTTGCGGACCGAATCGTCGACGTCACTCGTTTTTCGCCTGACCAAGCTGCTGCCTGACCGGACCTGACCCAATTGGACCTGACCTATGCCGGACCTTGATCAATTCCTCCTCACCAACGCCCGCCTTGTCCTCGCCGACAGGGTGATCGAGCAGGGATGGCTCGCCGTCGACAAGGGCGAGATCGCCGATCTCGGCGAAGGCGCTGCCCCGGAGAAGGGTCTGGACATGGGTGGCGACTATTTGCTGCCGGGCCTGATCGAGCTGCATACCGACCATCTGGAAGCTCATTACACGCCCCGCCCTTCGGTGCGCTGGCATACGCTGAGCGCGGTGATGGCCTATGACGCCCAGATCGCCAGCGCGGGCATCACCACGGTGTTCGACTCGATCCGCCTCGGCTCCGCCGCTCTGGAAAGCACGATCGCAAGCGAGGGCCGGCAGCTTGCCGACGCCCTTGAAGAAGCGCGCCAAGGCGGGCATCTGCGGGTCGAGCATCGCACGCATCTGCGTTGCGAACTCGCAACCCACGACGTCGTCACGGACTTCGACTATTTCCGCGAGACCTATCCAATCCACATGATCTCGCTGATGGATCACACACCGGGCCAGCGCCAGTTCCAGAACCTCGACCAGTGGCTGAAGTTCTACATGCCGCGCCGCGTGCGGGGCGACGCCGATGTCGAGGAGTTTATCCAGACCAAGCTGGCGAAGCACCAGCAATATGCCGCCTTCAGCCGCACCAACCTGGTCAAGTCAGCACGCGAGCATGGCATAGTCATCGCCAGTCATGACGATGCCACCGCTGGCCATGTCGAGGAAGCGGTGGGCGACGGCGTTGCCATCGCCGAGTTCCCTACGACGCTGGAAGCCGCCCTTGCCTCTCACAAGGCCGGCATCAGCGTGATGATGGGCGCGCCCAACGTCGTGCGCGGCGGCTCGCATTCCGGCAACATCGCCGCGGCCGATCTCGCCAAGAAGGGCGTGCTCGACATTCTCTCTTCCGACTATGTGCCGGCCTCGCTCCTGCTCGCCGCCTTCCAGTTGCCGGAACGCGTTGATGGCATCGATCTTACGACCGCCATGCGCATGGTCAGCGACACGCCCGCCAAGGCCACGGGGCTCGACGATCGCGGCCGGCTGGAGAAGGGCCGTCGTGCCGACATCGTCCGCGTAATCCAGGCAGGCACCACGCCAATCATCCGCCGCGTCTGGCGCCAGGGCCGGATAGCAGCATGAGCACCGAAGAGAGGGTTCCCTTCGCGCCGGTGCCGAGCCATGGCAAGCTCATTGCCATCGTCGGGCCGAGCGGCGCCGGCAAGGATACGCTGATCGATGCGGCGCGCGCCGAATTCGCCGGACATCCCGGCCTTGCCTTCCCCCGCCGGATCATCACCCGCGAAAGTTCCTCTGCCGAGGATCACGACACGATGTCCGAAGCCGAATTCGCCAGAATCGAGGCCGAGGGAGGCTTCTCGCTCTCCTGGCGTGCGCATGGGCTAAGCTACGCCCTGCCCCGGGAGGTGCGCAGCGCCACCGAACGCGGCATCCATGCCGTGTGTAACCTCTCTCGTTCGAGCCTGTCGGAAGCCCGCGAGCGCTTCGCCCGGGTGAATGTCGTGCTGGTTACCGCGCCCGCCGAGGTCATCGCCCAGAGGCTCGCGGCGCGCGGTCGCGAGAGCGCGGAGGTGATCCGCGCCCGCCTCGCCCGCAAGGTCGACCGCGAGGACGCGCTGCATCCCGACCTCATCATCACCAATGATGGGCCGGTGGAAGCCGCCGTCGACCGCTTGCTGGCGCATCTGCGAGCTGAGCTGTCGAGCAGCGCGCGCCAGGCGGCGGAGTAATCGGACTTGCACCTCGGGGGCGCTGTCCCATGGCACTCGCCCCCGAACCGCCAAGAGAAGATCCCGCCTACTTCAACAAGGTTGCTACCGAACCGCGAAAATCGAGCTGGCACTGCACTTCCAGGGATCGCGGCGGATCGGCGGGGTTGGCGAGACGCGCGATCATCTGGTTCCAGGCCGCCTCCGCGATCTGGTCGATGGGCTGGATCACGGCGGCGATGGGGGGATGCGTCACCTGCATCCATTCGACGTCGTCGAAGCCCACCACGGAGAGGTCTGCAGGCACCACCAAGCCACGGCGCTCTACCTCACGCAGGATCGCCATGGTCGCGGGACCGAGCAAGGCGAAAGCAGCGCTCGGGAGCCTGCCCTTGTCGAACCGAGCCACCATCGCCTCGGTGGCCGTGCCGACATCAGGCCCGCATTGCACCACCTCGATGCTGTCGGCAATGCCGGCTTCCTGCGCGGCCATCATCACGCCCGCCAGGCGGTCACGCATATTGGTACGTTCGAGCGTGGCGGTGGCGATCATGATGCGCTTGTGACCTCTGGCCACGAGTTCACGGATGACAGCGGCGCTCGCCTCGATATTGTCGACATTGACCTTGTCGAAGCTGCTCTCGTCCGGCACGCGGTCGAGCAGTACGGTGGCGACCTTCTGGTCAAGGATGGAGGTCTCCGCCGCCAGGCGGGCTTCGGTAGGCACCACGATCAGGCCAGCCACGCGCCAATCGAGCAAGGCTTCAATCTGGGCGGCTTCGCGCTCAACCTTCTCCGCGCTGCTCACCGCCACCAGGCGGTAGCCGCTGCCTTCGGCCAGTCGCTCGAAGGAAGCAACCATGGAACCGAAGAAGGGGTTGCGGAAGTCCGGCACCACCAACCCAATGATAGAGCGGCGCGAGCGGCGCAGATTGGCAGCCAGCGGATCGACACGGAAGCCGAGTTCGCGCACCGCGGCATGAATGCGAGCAACGCTCTCGGCCTTCACGGCACCAAGGCCGCGAAGCACCTTGGAAACGGTGGCGGGTGATACATTCGCAAGCCTGGCGACATCGTGAATAGTTGCCCGTTCACCAGTTGATCTTCGCTGCGGCTCGTCTTGGGCCATTGTTTCCTGCCTCTGTCACAAACAAGGCCATCCAAACAGTATAACACAGATAAATCGGTTTTTTCGTCCGCGCACAACAAAAAGCGCGCAAGAAGGCAAAGCCGGTCATTTTCTGCCGTTAGGGAATGTACAATCGGTTCTTGCAACTTTCGATTGTAATCGCGCGACGCCTCACGTCGCAAAGCGAAAATGAAGGACGTCGCCATCGGCGACGACATAATCCTTGCCTTCGAGCCGGAACTTGCCGGCCTCCTTGGCGCCGCTCTCGCCGTTCAGGGCGACATAGTCACCATAGGCGATCGTCTCGGAGCGGATGAAGCCTTTCTCGAAATCCGAATGGATGACGCCAGCTGCCTGCGGCGCCCGCATGCCCTGGGTGATGGTCCATGCACGCGCCTCCTTGGGACCGACGGTGAAGTAAGTCACCAGGCTCAGGAGTTCGTAGCCCGTGCGAATGACGCGGTTGAGGCCGGGTTCTTCGAGCCCGATCGCCTCGAGATAATCCTTCTGCTCCTCGGGCGGCAGCACGGCGATCTCGCTCTCGATCTTGGCGGAGACGACCACGGCCTTGGCGCCTTCTTCCGCGGCGCGGGCCTTGACCTTGTCGGAGAAGGCATTGCCCTTGTCGGCAGAGGCTTCCTCGACATTGCAGACATAGAGCACCGGCTTGGCGGTGAGGAGTTGCAGCATGTCGAAGGCGCGGCGCTCTTCGGGCCGAACCTCGACGAGACGCGCGGGCTTGCCCTCGCGCAAAAGCACCAGGGCGCGATTGACCAGCTCGAGCGTCTCCTTGGCTTCCTTGTCGCCGCCGGTCTTGGCCTTCTTCTCCAGCGCCGTCACACGGCGCTCCAGGCTATCGAGATCGGCGATCATCAATTCGGTTTCGATGGTCTCGATATCGGCTATCGGATCGATCTTGCCTTCGACATGGGTGACATCGCCGTCCTCGAAGCAGCGCACGACATGGGCTATGGCGTCGCATTCGCGGATATTGCCGAGGAACTGGTTGCCGAGGCCTTCTCCCTTCGAGGCGCCGCGCACCAGGCCCGCGATATCGACGAAGGTGAGGCGCGTCGGAATGATGTTGGCCGACTTGGCAATGGCCGCCAGCCTCTCCAGCCGCTCATCCGGCACGGCAACGTCGCCGACATTCGGCTCGATGGTGCAGAAAGGATAGTTTGCCGCCTGCGCCGCCGCCGTCTGCGTCAGCGCGTTGAACAGGGTCGACTTGCCGACATTGGGCAGGCCGACAATACCGCATTTGAAACCCATGGCTCTCGCTCGTTCATCAGGACCGGGGCGTCCCAGCCTCCGGTAAAATTGTTATGCGCTGGGTAGATAGGAAGGGGCGCGGCGTCAATGGAGCGCGGACTTCCAGTCCGCATCTTTCACGCTAGCGCGACGTCTCGGAATGCGGACTGGAAGTCCGCGCTCCCTCAAGCCCCCGCCAGCTTCGCGGCGCCGTGTCCCCGCCCCTCCATGAACAGGTGCACCTTGTTCTGGAAGCTCGCATCCTCGCCATCGGCCAGAAGCTGGGCGGCGTCGGCGCAGGACGCGCAGAGATCCTCGACCCAAGGCCACTCTGCCTTGGCGAAATCGGCCAGCACGAAATGCAGTACGAGCGCCTTGTCGCCGGGATGGCCGATACCGAGCCTGATACGGCGATAGTCATTGCCGCAGTGAGCGGTGATCGAGCGCAGGCCGTTATGGCCGGCATTACCGCCACCGACCTTCACCCGCATCTTGGCAGGAGCCAGATCGAGCTCATCATGGAAGACGGAGATATCGGGAAGGCCGATCTTGTAGAAGCGCATGGCCTCCCCTACCGACTGACCGCTCTCGTTCATATAGGTCTGGGGCTTGAGCAGCATCACCCGCTCATTGCCGATGGTGCCCTCGCTCACCTGGCCCTGGAAGCGCGAACGCCAGGGCGCAAAACGATGGCGCCGTGCGATCTCATCGATAGCGAGGAAACCTATGTTGTGCCGGTTGCCGGCATATTTGGCGCCCGGATTGCCGAGCCCGACGAACAGACGCATGACGGAACCTGATTCAGGGCACTTTCGAAAAATCTATGCAGACTCTTCTGCGAAGAAAATGCGTCACGGCAGAAATAGGGCATGTTGCCATGTCCAAAAAGGGAAATGGCCGGGACATGCCCGGCCACTCCAGAAACGGCAGACAGGCCGGATTACTTCTTGGCAGCCGGCGCAGGGGCAGCGGCGGGTGCGGCAGTCGGCTCCGCAGCAGCAGGAGCAGCTTCTTCGCCAGCCGGCGGCAGGATCGAGACGAGGGTCGCGTCGTCCTGGCCAACATAGGAAACGCCTTCCGGCAGCGTGATCTGCGAGATGTGCACGGAATCGTTGATCGCGAGCGCGGAGACATCGACGTCGATGGAATCGGGGATCTTGTCGGCCGGCGCCAGAACCGTCAGCGCATGAGTCACGACGTTGACCGAACCACCGAGCTTGACGCCGGGAGAGGCGGCAGCATTGATGGCATGGACCGGGATTTCAACGCGCAGGCGCGAACCGGCATCGACGCGCAGGAAGTCGACATGCTCGACGGTATCCCTCACCGGGTCGAGCGCATAGTCACGCGGAATGGCGCGGGTCTTCTTACCATCGACCTCGATCTCGAAGACGGTGGTGAGGAAATGGCCGGCATAGACGAGAAGGTTGGTCGCCTTGGAGTCGAGCGCGATGGAAACGGGGGGCTTGCCGGCGCCGTAGATCACGGCCGGCACTTTTCCTTCACGACGAACGGCACGCGCGGCCCCCTTGCCCACTTGCGTACGCGCCGTGGCGGAAATCTGCTTCACGGACATCTGGATATTCCTTGGTAGGATCAAATAAAAAGGCCGCTCATGCGGCCGGTTCGGCTGTCCCGCATTGCCTCCAGGGGTGTCTGGTCGCAGGACGGGCTTCCTATAGACGGATCGTGCAGGAATTGCAACGAGGGTGAACGCAACTTCCCGGGATCGCAGGCATCCTTGCCTGCTCTTGGAGACGCGGCGGTTCAAGATGCGGGCAAGGATGCCTGCGATCCCAGGAAGTCAATGCCCGTCGAACGACATCAGCGTATGCACGGGCACACCGAGCGCCCGGATTTTGTCCGCGCCCTTGAGGGCCGGCAGGTCGATCACGAAGACGGCCGCGATTACATCCGCTCGGATCTCGCGCAGCAGCTTCACCGCCGCTTCCGCCGTACCGCCAGTGGCGATGAGATCGTCGACCAGGATGACCTTCTCGCCCGGCTTTACCGCGTCCTTGTGCACTTCCATCTCGTCGAGGCCATATTCGAGCGAATAGGCGATGCGCACCGTATCGTGCGGCAGCTTGCCTTTCTTGCGCACGGGCACGAAGCCGGCCGAGAGCTGGTGGGCCAGCGCGCCGCCAAGGATGAAGCCGCGCGCCTCGATGCCCGCCACCTTGTCGATCTTGGAGCCTGCCCAGGGCTGCACCAGTTCGTCGATCGCGCGCCGGAAGGCCCAGGCATCGCCAAGCAAAGTGGTGATGTCGCGGAACTCGATGCCGGGCTTGGGGTAGTCGGGAATGGTGCGGACGGCATCCTTGAGGATGCGGGCAATCTGGCTGGTCATGGCGCCTTCCTACGATAACTTCCCTTCGATGCACGATTCCCGCGCTGTTGCAACCTCAGGAATGATCGGGTTGCCACGAACCGCAGGAACCCAAAACAAAACGGCCGGAGCATTCACTCCGGCCGCCTGCTTCGTTGCGATATCGATTCGCCATCAGTGGGCGTCGATCCAGACCTTCTTCTTGGTGTACCAGAGCAGGCCGGAGAGCACGATCAGGAAGATCAGGACCTTGAGGCCGTTCTGCTTGCGCTCGACCAGCGTCGGATCGCCGGCCCAGGCCAGGAACGCCGCGACGTCCTTGGTATATTGGTCGACCGTCTGCGGCGCGCCGTCGGTGTATTCCACCTGGCCGTCCTGGATCGGCTTGGCCATGGCGATCGAATGGGCCTCGAAGACGCTGTTGTAATGCAAGCCCTCCGGCACCTTGAAGGGGGCGACGGTCCTCTTGCCTGGATTGCTCGGGTCTTCGGTGGCGACCAGCGGCGGCTTCTCGCCCTTGGCTTCATTGAGATAGCCATCGGTGATCAGCGCATGGATATAGTCGGGACCCTGTTCCTGATATTGCGTGAACACGTCGAAAATGAACCAGGGGAAACCCGACTTCGCGCCGCGCGCCTTGGCGAGCAGCGACATGTCCGGTGGCACGGCGCCGTTGTTGGCAGCTCGCGCGGCGTCGTCGTTCGGGAAGACCAGCGGGAAATAATCAGCCGGGCGGCCGGGACGGTCGACAGGCTGGCCCTTATCGTCGAAATCGGCAATCGAATAGGTCGCGGCGAGAGCCTTGACCTGGCCTTCGGTGAACTCGGGGCCGCCCGGATCGGCAAGGTTGCGGAAGGCAACGCGATGCAGGCTGTGGCAGGCCGAGCAGACTTCCTTATAGACCTTGAAGCCACGCTGCAGCTGCTCCGGGTCGAACTTGCCGAGAGGACCCGCAAAGCTCCAGCTCTGCTTCGGTGGATACATGACCGGCGGCGTTTCGGGGATATTGCTGTCGTCCTGCGCAGGCGCCGGAACCGCATAGCCAGCGACCATCGTGAGGGCTGCCAGCGCGAGGCCGAAACGGACCAGGCGCGGTGAGGGTTTGAACATCCGAATCATTGCAGTTCCACCCTCAGCCGTTGAGTTGCGGAGCGGGATCTCCGCTTGATTTCGCCAGGATCGCATCCGCAATGGAAGCGGGCACAGGCTTTGTCTGCTCGAACAGCCCCAGCAGAGGCAGAACGATGATGAAGTAAGCGAAATAGAGGGCGGTCAATACGCGGCCGACGGTCAGCAGAACGCCCTGCGGCGGCTGCGAGCCTACCCAGCCAAGGCCGAGGCAAACGGCCACGAAGATGAAGAACACCACGCGGAAGACCGGGCGATAGACCGCCGAACGCACCTTGGAGGTGTCGAGCCAGGGCAGCAACGCCAGCATGGCGATGGAGCCGAACATCATGATGACGCCGAGCAGCTTGTCCGGGATCGAGCGCAGGATGGCGTAGAAGGGCAGGAAGTACCATTCAGGCACGATCTCGGCCGGGGTCTGCGCCGGGTTGAACGGCACATAGTTCACGGGATCGCCGAGATAATCGGGGATGTAGAACACGAAATACATGTAGAGGATGAGGAAGAAGGCAGTGCCGGTGGCATCCTTCAGCGTCGCATAGGGTGTGAAGGCGACCGAATCCTTCTCGGTCTTGATGTCGACCCCGGCCGGGTTGTTCTGGCCGACCACATGCAGCGCCCACACATGCAGGACCACGACGCCCGCGATCATGAAGGGCAGGAGGTAATGCAGCGAGAAGAAGCGGTTCAGCGTCGGGTTGCCGACGGCATAGCCGCCCCACAACCAGGTCACGATGGTATCGCCGACCACCGGAATCGCCGAGAACAGGTTGGTGATCACCGTGGCGCCCCAGCCGGACATCTGGCCCCAGGGCAGCACATAGCCCATGAATCCGGTGGCCATCATCAGGAGGAAGATGACCACGCCGAGCAGCCAGAGCACCTCGCGCGGGCCCTTGTAGGAGCCGTAATACATGCCGCGGGCGATATGGAGATACACCGCGATGAAGAACATCGAGGCGCCGTTGGCATGCAGCTTCTGGATCATCCAGCCCCAGTTCACATCACGGCGGATAAGGTCGACCGAGGTGAAGGCGAGCTTGGCGTCAGGCACGTAGTGCATGGCCAGCACGACGCCGGTCAGGATCTGCGCGCCGAGCATGAAGGACAGGATGGCGCCGAAGGTCCACATATAGTTGAGGTTGCGCGGCGTCGGATAGGCGATGAAGGAGGAATGAACCAGTGCGCCAAGCGGCAGGCGGCTTTCGAACCACTGTCCGAGGGCGCTTTTCGGGGTCCAGGTCGAGGATCCGCTCATGGAATGTGACCTTAAGCTTTGGGGGTCGAATCGGAGTCGGCGCCGATGATGATCTTGCTGGCGCTCTCGAAACTGTAGGGCGGAATGGCAAGATTGAGCGGTGCAGGCCCCTGGCGGATGCGGCCGGAGGTGTCGTAGACCGAGCCGTGGCAGGGGCAGAACCAGCCGTGATAGGGCCCTTCATTGATGAGCGGGATGCAGCCAAGATGGGTGCAGATGCCGATCACGACCAGCCACTGCTCGTCACCCTTCTTCACGCGCTCGGCGTCCGTTTGCGGGTCACGGAGGGAGGAAACGTCGACATTGTCGGCTGCCGCGATCTCTTCCTTGGTGCGATGGCGCACGTAGATCGGCTTACCGCGCCAGAACACCTTGACATTCCCGCCTTCGGGAATCGGCGTCAGATCGACCTCGACGGGGACACCGGCAGCGATGGTCGCCTTGTCAGGCTGCATCTGGTCGATAAAAGGCCAAATGGCGCTAGCGACACCCACAGCACCGACCGCGCCGGTAGCAATGTAAATGAAATCGCGACGAGTGGGCTCTGCGGCGTTTTCGTTCGTGGCTGCCACGGATCGATCCTTCTCATACGTCGCACCCCGGCTGCCGCCGGGGTGATGGAGGAACGGGACGGGGGACGCCCAGCGCCTGCCAAACTCTGCTAAACTTCGGCCACCCCAGGCGCGCACGAAGGGATCGCGGCGAAACTAGGGCAAACCTCATCACGGGCTCATGCCACTCTGTTGCGAAGTTGTCTAGATCGTGCAGCCTGCTAATGGCGCTATGTCGCATGACATCAACGCCATTCGTACCGAATCCCGTCTACGTGTGCTGACGGACCGGCAACCCGGGGCGTTCGGCCACCGCAAGCGAATATGGAAATGCCACTAAGCCTCGCGCTCTACCAGCCCGACATCCCGCAGAACACCGGCATGATGCTGCGGCTGTGCGCGTGCCTGGGCGTGAGCGCCGATATCATCGAGCCCGCCGCCTTTCCGGTTTCCGACCGCGCATTCCGCCGGGCCGGCATGGACTATCTCGACCGGATCGAGATCGTGCGCCACGCCTCTTTCGCGGCCTTCGAGGCCCGACGCGCGTCCAGCGGCCGCCGCCTCGTGCTGCTGACCACCAGGGGTGCCACACCCTACACGGAATTCGCCTTTACTGCCGACGACATCCTTCTGGTCGGCCGGGAATCAGCGGGCGTGCCCGAAAGCGTGCATGACGCGGCTGACGCCCGCATCATCGTGCCCATGCGCCCTGGCTTCCGTTCGCTGAATGTCGCCGTAACAGCGGCCATGGTGATGGGAGAGGCCCTGCGGCAAACAAGCGGATTCCAGGGGCTGCCTGGCGGAACGCCTGCCTGATTGGCGTATAATCATTGGCCCTGGGTTGATCTGGCGCAATTGCCTGCCCGACGAGATGACGTATAGAGGTGGCATGACAACAGAATTGCTTGACTATCCCGCCGACCTCGATTCCCGCAAAAATGAAGCCCGCGCCTGGTTCGAGGAACTGCGCAACCGTATCTGCCAATCGCTGGAGCGGCTGGAGGACGAGCTTCCCGATACGCTGGCGCCGACCGGCACCAAGCCCGGGCGTTTCGTCCGCAAGCCCTGGCAGCGCACCGACCACACCGGCAGCGCCGGCGGCGGAGGCGTCATGGCGATGATGAAGGGCCGCGTATTCGAGAAGGTGGGCGTGCATTGCTCCACCGTGCATGGCGAGTTCTCGCCTGAATTCCGCCAGGAGATCCCGGGCGCCGGCGAGGATCCCCGTTTCTGGGCCTCGGGCATCTCGCTGATCGCCCATCCCTGGAACCCGAATGTGCCCGCCGTGCACATGAACACGCGCTTCGTGGTCACCACCAAGGCCTGGTTCGGCGGCGGCGCGGACCTGACCCCCGTGCTCGACCGCCGGCGCACGCAGGGTGACCCCGACACCAGAGCTTTCCATGCCGCCATGCGCGAAGCCTGCGAGGCGCACGAGGTCGCGGACTATCCACGCTACAAGAAATGGTGCGACGACTATTTCTTCCTCAAGCACCGCAACGAGCCGCGCGGCATCGGCGGCATCTTCTATGACGGCCTGGCCTCCGGCGACTGGACTGCGGATTTTGCCTTCACGCAGGCCGTGGGGAAGAACTTTGCCGCCGTCTACCCGGAGTTGGTTGCCCGCAACTTCGCCACACGCTGGAGCGATGCCGACCGCGAGGAACAATTGGTGCGGCGCGGGCGCTATGTGGAGTTCAACCTGCTCTATGACCGCGGCACGCTATTCGGGCTCAAAACCGGCGGCAATGTCGAATCGATCCTGTCCTCGATGCCGCCCGCGGTGAAATGGCCCTGACGTCCGCGCTCCCAGGGTTACCCAAACGACGCCCTGAACGCCCCGCCGTCGAGCAGCAGGTTCTGGCCGACGATATAGCCTGACGACGACGCACAGAGGAAGACGCAGGCGTCCCCGAACTCGGCGGGATCGCCGAAACGCCCGGCGGGGATGGCCCTGGTGCTCTCCGCCATCTCCTCCTCCGGCGTGAGGCCGTTCTCCTGTGCCGCCGCCACACTCATGTTGCGCAGGCGGTCGGTAAGGAATGAGCCAGGCAGCAGATTGTTGATCGTCACATTGTAGGGCGCCACCTGCCGAGCCAGCCCGCCAAGAAACCCCGTGAGCCCCGAGCGCGCGCCATTGCTGAGGCCGAGCGTCGGGATCGGCGATTTCACGGCGGAGGAGGTGATGTTGACGATGCGCCCGAAGCGCCGGCCGATCATGCCGTCGACCACTGCCTTGATCAGCTCGATCGGCGTCAGCATGTTGGCATCGAGCGCCTTGAGCCAGTCCTCGCGCTGCCAATCCCGGAAGTCGCCGGGCGGCGGTCCGCCGGCATTGTTGACCAGGATATCGGGCTCGGGACACGCCGCGAGCGCCATCGCCCTCCCCTCTGGCGTCGCGATATCGCCCGGGGCGATCGACACCTGCGCGCCTGTTTGCTCCAGGATGCCGGCCGCCGCGTTCTCCAGGGTAGCGAGCGTGCGTCCAGTGATGGTGACCGCGACGCCCTCCCGGGCGAGAGCGGTGGCGCAAGCCAGTCCAAGGCCCTTGCTGGCCGCGCAAACCAGGGCACGGCGCCCCTTCAGACCGACATCCATGGCGATTTCCTCCTGCGATTGGGCGTGAGACTTGCCTTCCCGGCCGGCGAATTCAACTTGAAAAATCGTGATTGACTCTCAATACGTTCGTACGCATTATGAGTCATGGCCAAAGCATCCCACCGCGACAGCATCATCGACGCCGGCATCCGGGTGATGTTCAGGAAGGGCTATGTCGGCGCCGGCGTGCGCGACATTGCAGCCGAGGCCTCCGCGCCGCTCGGCTCCTACACCAATCATTTCCGCTCGAAGGAGGGCTTCGCCAGTCTCGTGCTGGCACGCTATTTCGAGAATCTGAAGAGCGTGGTCAGCGAAGCGCTCGACGATACCAGCCTGACACCACGCCAGCGCCTGCGGCGCTATCTCGACATCATCACGGCTCGCCTGGCGCAGGACCATTTCACCCGCGGCTGCCTGATCGGCGATTTCAGCCTCGAGGCCGCGCCGCAGAGCGAAATGCTGCGCGACCAGCTCGTCGAGATCTTCGCAGAGTGGCGCGCGCCCTTCGCCGCCTGCATCGGCGAGGCCCAGGCCGCGGGGGAGATCGCCAAGACCTTCACGCCCGACGACCTCGCCGAATTCCTGCTCGCTTCCTGGGAGGGAGCGATCCTGCGCATGAAGGTCGACCGCACGGCCGAGCCTCTGGAGCGCTTCAAACGCATCGCCTTTGCCACCGTCTTCGAGGAGCAACGCCCATGATACCGGATATCAGCCTGCCGCAGATCCCCGTTCTCGGCTCGACCATGGCTTATCGCGAATACCGCCGGCCTGGCGCGCCAGTGGCGCTTTTCCTGCATGGCAATCCCACCTCGTCCTATATCTGGCGCAACATCATGCCCCTGGTTGCGCCTTTTGCCCATTGTATCGCGCCCGACCTCATCGGCTTCGGCCAATCCAGCAAGCCCGACATCGACTATCGCTTCGAGGATCACGTCCGCTATCTCGACGCCTTCCTCGAGAGGATGGGCATCACCTCGGCCTATCTGGTGGTGCAGGATTGGGGCAGCGCCCTCGCCTTTCACCTCGCCGCGCGCCGGCCGGAATTCGTGCGCGGCCTCGCCTTCATGGAATTCATCCGCCCCATGCCGAGCTGGGAGGACTTCGTGCGGAGAACGGCGGAAAGGGAGATCTTCCGGAAATTCCGGACGCCGGGAGAAGGCGAACGGCTGATCCTCGATGACAACGCCTTCGTCGAGGGCGTTCTGCCGGGCGCCATACTGCGCACACTCAGCGAAGAGGAAATGGCCGTCTATCGAGCGCCATTCCCGACGCCACAATCCCGCCGGCCGACCTGGCGCTTCCCCAATGAGTTGCCGATCGAGGGCCAGCCCGCGGACGTCTATGCGCTAATGGAGGAGGCGCACCACGCCCTGACCTCCTCGCGCTATCCCAAGCTCCTCTTCGCGGGCAATCCGGGCGCATTGATCGCACCGGACTTCGCGGAGCGCTTCGCTGCGGGCCTGCACGATTGCGAGTTCGTGCAACTCCCCTCCGGCGCGCATTATCTGCAGGAGGATCATCCGCAGGAGATCGGGAAGGCCGTTGCCGGATGGATCGAAAGGCAGCGGCGGTTGGCGGCAGCAGGTTGAGCCGGCCGGCGGTGGATCACACCTTCGGATCCGGGTTCTCCGTATGCCCATCCACGGCAATGATCTGGCCTGAGACGAAGCGTGCCGCTTCGGACGCCAGGAAAACCGCCATCGACCCGATATCCTTCGCGGAGATGAAGGAGCGCATGGAGGTACCGCTGGCGTAGCCTTCATAGATGGCATCGCGCGTGGTGCCCTTGATGGCGGCCTCGTGCGCGAGCACGCGCTCCATGCGCGGCCCTTCCACGGCGCCGGGGCAGATGGAGTTGGCGCGGATGCCGAAAGGGCCGAGTTCCATTGCAAGCGTCTTCATCAGGCCGTTCACCGCCCATTTGCTGGCGGCATAGGGCGCCCGATTGGGATAGCCATAGATGCCTGCCGTCGAGGAGGTGAGGATGATCGAGCCCGAGCGCTGCGCCTTCATCAGCGGCACGGCATATTTGGCGAAGAGGAACATGCCCTCCAGATTGACCGATAGGCAGCGCCGCCAGGCTTCCAGTTCGATATCCTCGATCAGGGCAGTCGGCCCGGCGACGCCGGCATTGGCGCAAAGCGTGTCAAGACCGCCCCATTCGGCCTGGAGCTGCTCGAACATATGGCTGACGGCGGCCTCGTCGGTGACGTCGAGCCGACTCCTGCGCCAGGCGGCGGGACAGGCGATGAGTGCCGTACCGTCGGCATCGACAACCCAGATGCGCGCACCCGTCGCCTCGAAGGCCTCGGCCACCGCCCGGCCGATGCCGCTGCCGCCCGCCGTGATCAGGACACGCTTAGCCATCCGCGCTCCGGCTAACGTTCGTCAGTCAGCCGTCGGCAGATGGCGCATCGTCACGAAGATTTGGCCATCCGGCAGTTCTTCCCAATATTCGATCTCGGTCATATAGGCGGCCTTGGGATAACGCGAAAAGAAATCGCGGGCCTTGGCGCGTGCTTCCTCGCGCGGCAAGGTGAAGCTCTCGCGCCGGAAACCCGAGGACAATTGCGCCCGCCGTTCCGCATGGCGCTTGGCAAGCGTTTTCGGCCGGATCTCGTCACTGCGCATCATTGCATCCTCGGCCTCTTCCCTTAAGGAAGGGCAGCACCAGAACTCATATTCCTAACGTAGTGCGTGAGGGCGCAAGAGTCGAATCGTAAGGGCATCTGGCATCGCGGCGAGCGCCGTCTTTTTTTACCGCCTGTCGGCAGCCGCGGACGTTCCTACGACGCTCAAGAGCGCGTTGGAGGGACGTCCGCGCTCCCAAAGTATTTTGCGATTAGACGGAATCGTCAAGAACCGCAAAGATGCGTCTGAACAAGGAGTTAGGCAAAGAAGCGTTCTTACGCTTGAGCGCGCCTTGCTTTGGGATTACCGCCCTTCCCTCGCCCACATCATCGATAGGCCGCCCAGTAGCAGCGCCAGGCCGATCAAGCCGGCGAAGAGTGGGAAGGAGGCGATGCCGCGCACCACCGTGGCCTCGCTGCGCTTCAGGCCGATCCAACCATCGCCGCCATAGGGCGAGCCGTCGCCGACGGCGCGCACGGCCGGAACCGCAAAACCCGCAGCGGAGGCGAGGCGCTGCACGGTGCCGCCGGTTTCTTTGGCGACCTCCTTCAGGCGATCGGGCGTCGAGATGAGATCCTGGAATTCGCGCGGATTGGCCGGACCGACATTGGTGATGGCCTGCAGCGCGCCATCCTGTGCATGCCAGATGCCCATCGTGTCGGTGGTGTAGTCCGCCGTCCACAGGCCGGGCTTCTCCGGCTTCAGGGTCAGCCGCGCCTTCTCGCCATTCGGCCCCGTGAGATCCACCGGCGCGACGCTGTCGGCCATGGTCTGACGCTCGATGGTGATGTCGCGGCCATTGGCCTTGGCGCGCAGGGCCTCCTCGTCGAGATCGGGCTCCTTCATCAGCCAGTGCGACAGGCGCCGCAGGAGGTCGACATAGGGTCCGCCGCCCTCATAGCCGCGCGCCCACAGCCAGGCATGGTCGGAGAGCAGCAGCGCCACCCGCCCCTTGTCCTGATGGGCGAGCACCAGCAGCGGCGCGCCCTGCGCCCCCGACATCACGGCGGTGCCCTCGCGCAGATTGGTCTCGACCGTGGTGTACCACTGCCCCCACGCCGGGGGGTTGGCGCCGGAACCCGGCAGATCGCGCGTCACGGGATGGCGTTTGCCGAGATCGCTAATCGCTGGCCGGTAGGGCTGGTAGAGCACGTTGCCCGTAGGCGCCGCAGGCAGGATATCGGCAAGCGCCGTGCCCCACAGGCTGTTCTCGGAAGCGTAATCGGCGCCGGAAGCCAGCAGGATCGCCCCGCCATTGCGTACGAACTCGGTCATATTGTCGAAATAAGCCGAAGGCAGCAGGCCCTCCTGGGCATAGCGGTCGAAGATGATGAGATCGAAGCGGTGGATCTCCTCATCGAACAGGCGATGAGTCGGGAACTGGATCAGCGAGAGCTCGTTGATCGGCGTGCCGTCCCCTTTCTGGGGCGGGCGCAGGATCGTGAAATGCACGAGGTCGACATTGGCATCGGCCTTGAGGAGGTTGCGCCAGGTGCGCTCGCCTGCATTGGGCTCGCCGGAAACGAGCAGCACGCGCATCTTCTCGCGAATGCCTTCGATCTCCAGCACGGCACGGTTGTTCACCGGCGAGAGCTCGCCCGGTACCGTCTCGGCCTCCAGTTCGACCACGTTGAGGCCGGCATGGTCAATCGGCACCTGCAGCGAGGAGACTTCGCCCACCGGCACGCTGGTACGCGCGATCTCCTCGCCGTCGCGGCGCAAGACAACCGTTGCGGTCGAGGGCATGTTCGGCCCGTGGTCGGTGATGCGGAAGCGGATGGTGGTCGATTGCTTGACCAGGCCGAAACGAGGCGCCTCGACCAGCGAGATCTGGCGATCGCGTTCGTCGGGCACGCCGGTGATCAGGCCATGCACGGGTGCCTTGAAGCCAAGTTCGGCTGCACGGGCGGGAACGTCGTCCACCACGCCATCGGTAAGGAGGACGGCGCCGCCGACCCGGTCGGGCGGCACGTCCGAAAGTGCGTTCGAGAGCGCGCCGAAGAGTCGCGTGCCGTCGGCGCTGGCGGGGTCGCCGCTGGCCTCGACCACGCGCAGATCGACATTGCCGAGCGCTTTCACCTGCCGGGTGATGGCATCGCGCGCCTCGTTGGTCTGACTGGTGCGATCACCGATACCCTGGGAGGCCGAGCGATCGACCACCAGGGCAACGACGTTCGGCAAGGGCTCGCGGTCCTGGCGCGACAGGATGGGGCCGCACAGCGCCAGCAGGAACAGGCCGAGCATCGCTGTGCGCAGCCAGGCCGCGCGCAGGCGGGCCACGATGCCAAGGAGGGCGACGACCGCCGCTACGCAGGCCAGAGCGATGATCGCGGCCCAAGGCAGCAGCGGGGCAAATTGCAGGGAGAAATCGCCCATCAGCGTCCGAGCCTTTCCAGGAGGTCCTGTACATGGACCTGGTCGGCCTTATAGTTGCCCGTCAGCGCATACATCACCATGTTGACGCCGGCGCGGTAGGCAAGTTCCCGCTGGCGTTCCAGACCGGTCGAGACCGGGAACAACGGGTTCATGTTGTCGTCGATAGCCCAGGCTCCTGCGAGGTCGTTGGAGGTGATGATGATGGGCGAGACGCCATCGCCATCCAGTACCGGCTTGTCGGCGTCGTCGGCCGTCTGGGGCGTTGCCTGCACCCAAGTCTCGCCTGTATCGTAGCGGCCCATGAACTTGTCGAGCAGGTAGAAGGTCTTGGTCAGCACATGCTTGGGTGGCACGGGCTCGAGCTCGGGAATGTCGAGCCCGGCGAGCAGTCGCTTCAGCGTGTCGCCGGCTGGCGTATCAGCCTGCCCGGCGTCGCGTTGCACGGCATCGCGCGTGTCGAAGATGACCATGCCGCCCGACTTCATGAAGGCATCCACACGCGCCATAACGGCCGGCGGTGGCGGATCCTGGCCGGGAACGATGGGCCAATAGATCAGCGGGTAGAAGGCAAGCTCGTCCTTGGCCAGATCGATGCCATCGGGCGGGCCCGGCTCCAAAGCGGTGCGCTCGGTGATATAGGCCGTCAGTCCCTTGAGACCGGCGAGACTGGTGTCGTCGGTCTCCTTGTCGCCGGTGACGACGTAGGCGAGGCGCGTTCTCAGCGCGGCATCGAAGGGGCGCGACTGGGCATGGGCCTCATGCGGCAGCGCCAGCACCATAGCGAACAAGACAAGCGCGGCCGCGCCCGTTCCCGCCCGGGTGAGGCGTGACAGCCCACCGGACATGAAAAATACGATCAGGGCATCCGCCATCAGCAGAACCAGCGCGAAGACCAGGATTGCTGGGCCGAGCGCCACCGGTTTGGCCACGGCATAAGCCTCGAACGTGGCATTCAGAGGCGCAAATTCCAGCGGCTTCAGGTAGGCATTTGGCGCCAGCGCGTTGACTGCCACCAGACCGTCCGGCGGGCCATAGAACCCCGGCGGATGGTCGGCACGTCCGACTCCCGGCTGGTCCACCCGTGCCGGCTGAGCAGTGGCCGGCGGCACCTCGAAGGCACCCAGCCCGTCCAGCGTCCGGCTGGGCGAAGCAAAGACCGGGGCGGTGCTGGATGCGGGCGCCCCGGCCGCGCTCGCATCGGCAGCCGGGCCCGATGTCGCCAATCCGACCACCTTGCGGAGCATTTCCGGGAAGGTGCCGGAAAGCACGAGGTTGGACCAGGTGGTATCGGCCGTCACGTGAAAGAGCACGAGAAGCCCTTTGCCCCGCTTTTCCGCGGTCACTAGCGGCGTGCCGTCGGCGAGCGTCGCCCAGGTCTTGCCGGGCAGGTCGATATCCGGCTCGGCCAGAAGCTGGCGGTTGATCGTGATGTCCTCGGGTACGGCGAGGCCCGCGAAGGGGCCGTTGGCGTCGAAACTGCCGAGCTTCTGCGGCTTCTCCCAGGAGAGGGCGCCGCCGAGCGTGCGTCCGCCCTCGCGCAGCTTGACTGGGAGCAGCGTATTTTCAGCGGCGGCAAGGCGCGAGCCGGCGAAGCGTACCAGCACGCCGCCATTGTCGATCCAGGACGATAACTTGTCCTCGGCGGGGCCGAGATTGCCGACATCGGCCAGCATGAGCACGGGCAGCTTGTCGTCGATGTAGCGGTCGATCGCCTCGCTCGGCGACGTGCCCTGGGCCGCACGCACATCGGCAAAGGGCTGGAGGGCGCGGCCCAGATAATAATTGGCCGACAGCAACGGCTGGCTGACGTCCTGATCCTGACCAGAGACGATGCCCACCACGCGGCGGCGCCAATTGCGGTCGAGCAATTGCACCGAGCCCGCCGAATTGGCGCCGACCAGCTCGATGCGGGCGATGTCGTTGCGGATATCGACGGGCAGATCAAGCGTGGCGGTGGTCTCGCTCGCGCCGGGCGCAAAGATGAAGTCGGCCTGGCCGACCGGGAGGCTCTTGAGATCGAGCGCCCGCACGCTTCCCTTCAGGGGCACCTCGAGCGTGCCTGTGCGCAGGACGCGCACCGAGACGCCGGAAGGCGCGTTGTTGGCGCCGGCGAGGGCCAGCACGTCGTGGGTGCTGTCGCGATAGACGGTGACCTTGCCCTCCTCGCCCGAGGGGGCGAGGGCCTTGAGGAAGGCATTGTCATCGGCACCGGCCAATCCGTCGGAAAACCAGGCGATCTCGGCATCGGGCTCGGCGCGCAGGAAATCCCCGATCGCCTTGGCGAAAACGCCCCGATTGGCCTGCCAGGGTTCGGGATTGAGCGCTGCGAGCTTCTCTGCCACCGCGGCAGCCGGACTGAGCGAAAGATCACTCACCGGCTCGGCCAGGGCCACCAGCGCTACGGGCCTGTGATCCTGCTCCGCGGTCTGCAGCGTCGCCTGGATAACGCTCTTGCGCAGATCCCAATTGGACGCCGCAGCCCAGCCATTGTCGACCAGTAGGAGCAGCGGACCGGAGCGCGGCAGGCCGGTATGGGCCGACGGCCGGAGGATGGGCACCGCCAACATGGCGATCACGCACGCCGCCAGCAGCAGGCGCAGCGCCGTCAGCCACCAGGGTGAGCGTGCGGCGACGCGCTGGCGTGGCATGAGATCGTAGAGCAGGCGCAGCGGCGGAAAGTCGATCCGCTGCGGGCGCGGCGGAATGAGGCGCAGCAGCAGCCAGATCGCCGGCAGCAGCACCAGGGCTGCCAGCATCCAGGGAGAGGCGAGGGCGAGCGTACCGAACATCAGCGGGCGCCCTGCTGCAGGAGGGGATGCACGGCAAGCACGGCCTGCGAGGCCGGCCTGTCGGTGCGGTGGAGCGTCATGCTCCAGCCAAAACGGCGCGCGACCGCGCGCACGGCGTCGCGATGGGCCGCCAGGCGCGTCTCATAGGCCTGTCGGATATCCTGGGCGCGGGCGGCCAGGAACTTGCCGCCGCTTTCGGGGTCGATCAGCTCGGTACGGCCGGCGAAGGGGAAGGTCTCTTCCACCGGGTCGGCGATCACGAGCAGATGACCGCGGGCGCCGCGGCTGGCGAGCGCCCCGATTGTGGCAGCGAGCGTCTCGGGCTCGCCGAGGAAATCGCCGATCAGGATGGCTTCGCTACGTGGCGCCAGGGCGATACGATCAGGCAGGCCGGAGGGCTCCTCCTTGGCAGTCATCATCGCAAGAGCCAGCTTCTGGATGATGGCGCGTTGCGAGGAAGGCCTCACCACGCCGATCAGGCCGACGCGCTCGCCTCCGCGCACCAGCAGATCGGCAAGGGCGAGGCAGAGCATCAGCGCGCGCTCGATCTTCGAGGTCTGGGCGAGGCTGGATGCGAGATTCATCGAGGCCGAGCGATCGACCCACAGCCACAGCGTCTGCGCGGCGTCCCATTCATGCTCACGCACATAGAGCGCATCGCCCCGTGCCGAGCGGCGCCAGTCGACACTGGATGCCGCCTCTCCGGAAGCGAAGTGACGGAACTGCCAGAAATTCTCCCCCTGCCCGGCGCGGCGGCGGCCATGCAGGCCATGCATCGCGGTGGCCGCAACCTGCCTTGCCTCGAGCGCGAGCCTGGGCATGGCCTGCGCGAGATCGAGGGCAGCCTGCTGCACACCGACCGACTTGAGGGCCGCCTGTTCGCTGACGAGCCGGGTGGATACCGCCATGGGGCTCAGCCCAGTTTACGCGCGAGGCGCCCGATCAGGTTCTCGACGGTCTCGCCGTCGGCGCGGGCTCCAAAGCTCAGCGCCATGCGATGCTTGAGCACCGGCTCGGCGAGCGCCGCCACATCGTCGATGGAAGGCGAGAAACGCCCCTGCAGCAGAGCACGGGCGCGCACGGCCAGCATCAGCGCCTGGCTGGCGCGCGGACCGGGACCCCATGCGATCTTGCCGGCCAGCTCCGCCGTCTCGCCAGGGCGAGCCGAGCGCACCAGAGTGAGGATGGCCTCGACCACCGATTCGCCGACAGGCAGATGACGCACCAGGCGCTGGGCGGAAAGGAGATCCTCAGCATTCATGGCCTGGCGCGCCGGTATCTCCTCGGCGCCGGTCGTGAACAAAAGGATGCGCTTCTCCTCCTCGCGCTGAGGATAGGGCACGTCGATCTGCATCAGGAAACGGTCGAGCTGAGCCTCGGGCAGCGGATAGGTGCCTTCCTGCTCGAGCGGGTTCTGGGTCGCCAGCACATGGAAGGGCTTGGGCAGGTCGTGCCGGTCGCCCGCCACCGTGATGTGGTATTCCTGCATGGATTGCAGCAAGGCAGACTGCGTGCGCGGCGAGGCGCGGTTGATCTCGTCCGCCATCAGGAGCTGGGCGAAGACCGGCCCGCGAATGAAGCGGAAGGTACGGGTGCCGCCATAATTCTCGTCCAGCACCTCGGTGCCCAGAATGTCGGAGGGCATCAGGTCCGGAGTGAACTGCACGCGCTTGGCGTCAAGGCCGAGCACGATGCCAAGGGTTTCCACAAGCTTGGTCTTGGCGAGGCCAGGCACGCCCACAAGGAGGCCGTGGCCGCCCGAAAGCAGGGTGATCAGGGCGCCATCGACGACGGCATCCTGGCCGAAAATCACGGTATGAACCGCTTCTCGCGCCTTTTTGATGAGTTCTGCCGTGTTTTCCGCCGATCGGATGATGGCTTCGTCAAGATTGGTGGCAGTGTCGGCGGTCATCATGCCTCGCTGTAAATACGCCCAAGGGCGCTGAGGGATCGGGAACGCTTGCGCGATTCCCTTGTATCCCCCGATATTAGAGACCAACTAAGGCAGGAGCGAGAGCTTCCATGTCGTTTTCACGTCCGTTTTATCACGAGTAGTATTGCGATGGCCGAAACCGATCTCACCGGATTGACCAAGGCGGCCAGGCAGGCAGGCGAACGCCCGGTGCATTTGTGGAATCCGCCCTTCTGCGGCGACATCGACATGCGGATCGCCGGCGACGGCTCCTGGCATTACATGAAGAGCCCGATCGGCCGTATCGAACTCGTCAAGCTGTTCGCCTCGATCCTCAGGCGCGATCCCGAGCGCTATGTGCTGGTGACGCCGGTAGAACGCGTCGGCATCGAGGTCGAGGACGTGCCTTTCATCGCCGTCGAACTGCGCGTCGAGGGTGAAGGCGATGCGCGCACCCTTTCCTTCCGCACCAATGTCGACGATTGGACGACAGCCGGCCCCGACCATCCCATGCGTTTCGAGATCGGCGCCTCCGAAGGCCTCAAGCCCTATGTGCATGTGCGGGCGGACCTGTGGGCCCGGGTGAACCGCGCGCTATTCTACGACCTTGCCGATCTCGGCGAAATCCGCGACATCGACGGCAAGGCCATGTTCGGCCTTTCATCAGGTGGACGCTTCTTCGCCATGGCGCCGGCGGACGAAATTGGCGCATTGTCCTGACGATGCTCTCCCCCGTCACCGCCCCAAGCGTCCATCCCGAGCTCGCCGCCTTCCTGGAGCGCGCGGCCCAGCGGCTTGCCCTCCAGCCGCCGGACGCGCTCTATCGGGAGAACATTCCTGCCCATGGCGACCACCGCTTCTCGCCCGAGTTGCTGAATGAATTACCCGGCGTGCCGGCCAAGCCGGCGGCGGTGCTGATTCCCGTCGTCGATCGACCTGATGGCCCGACCCTGCTGCTCACCCAGCGCTCCAGCGCCCTGCGCAGCCATTCGGGGCAGATCGCCTTTCCCGGTGGGCGCATCGATCCGGGAGATCGCGGCCCCCTGGAGGCAGCCCTGCGCGAAGCGGAGGAGGAAGTCGGCCTCTCCCCCTCCCTGGTGCAGCCGATCGGCTATCTCGACCTCTATCTCACCGGCTCAGGCTACCGCATCGCGCCGGTCGTGGCGCTGGCCGATCCCGGCATGGTGCTGCATCTCAATCCGGACGAGGTGTCGGGCGTGTTCGAATGCCCCCTCGCCTTCCTGATGGACCCGTCCAACCATGTCGCCGAGCGCCGGGAATGGCGCGGCATCATGCGGCATTACTATTCAATGCCCTGGCAGGGCCATTATATCTGGGGTGTGACGGCTGGAATCATCCATACCCTCTATGAAAGGGTCTATGGCTGATGCTGAGGCCTTTCCTGTTTGAGACAGTGCTCTTCCTCCTGCCATTTCTGGCCTACAGCCTCTATCTCCTGTTTCGTGGCAGGCGCGGCTTCAGCCTCGGGGCGTGGGAAGAGGCGCCTCTCCTCTCCTTGCTGGTCGCCTCTGTGATCTGCGTCGCGGCGGGGCTTGCCCTCTTCGCGCATTATGGTGGCGCGCCGGCCGGCAGCGCGTATATTCCTGCCCATATGGAAGACGGCAAGCTGGTCCAGCCCGAGACGCGATGAGTACAGGATTGATGGGGACGCGTTTTCCCTGGCTGAACAAACCGCCCCTCGCCTCTCTTCTCGCTGCCCTCAACGGCGGCGGCGAGGAGGCGCGCGTGGTGGGCGGCTCGGTGCGCAACGCCCTGCTTGGGGAACAGGTGGTCGAGTGGGACATAGCCACAAGCGCCCTGCCCGAGGAAGTGAGCACCCGCGCCCGGGTCATGGGCTGGAAGACGGTGCCGACCGGTATCGAGCACGGCACCGTCACCGTGGTCGTCGACGGCCACCCTTTCGAGGTGACGACCCTGCGCGAGGATATCGAGACCGACGGGCGCCATGCGGTGGTGCGCTTCGGGCGCGACTTCCGTGCAGACGCCTTCCGCCGCGATTTCACCATCAATGCCATCTCGCTCTCGCTGGATGGCACGCTGCATGACTATGCGGGCGGCCTCGACGATATCGCAGCCCGGCGCGTGCGTTTCATCGGCAAGGCGGAGCAACGCATCGCCGAGGATTATCTGCGCATCCTCAGGCTGTTCCGCTTCCACGCCCGCTACGGCGTCGGCCCGATCGATCCCGAGAGCTTTTCCGCGGCGATCCGGGGGCGGGAAGGCCTGCGCCAGCTTTCGGCCGAGCGCATCCGCGCCGAGCTCCTGAAGCTCGTGATGGCGGCAAGGGCCGGCGAGGTGCTGGCCGAGATCGACGGCGCAGGTTTCCTGGCCATAATCCTCGGCGGTGTCGCACGGGTCGGCAACTTTAGCCGGCTGATTTCATTGGAGGAACGCTCTGGCATTGCGCCTGATCCGGTCCGCCGGCTTGCCGTGCTCTGCCTTTTCACAAGGCTCGATGCCGAGCGCCTGGCGAAGAAGCTGCGCCTGTCGAATGCCGAGGCCAAGCGCTTCCTCTCCATCGCCCTGTTGCTCGAGGCCGAGCGGAGCATGCCCTCCCCGAGCCGTGCCAGGGAATTGCTCTACCGACTCGGTCAGGCGGCCTTCGAGGACGGCATGCTCGCCCTTGCCGCTCAGAGGCCGGATGAGGAATTCAGCGAAGTCTTCGCCCTTCCCGCCGCCTGGAAGGCGCCGCGGCCGCCCTTTGGCGGCAAGGACATCGCCCGCCTCGGGGTCGAGCCCGGCCCGCGCGTCGGGAGAATCCTCGCCCGCGCGGAACAGGCCTGGATCGACGAAGGCTTTCCGGAGAACCGCGAACTGCGCCAGGCCATCCTGGCGGATGCGGTAAGGGTGACGCCGTGACCGGGGGCGGGTCAGAGCCTGACCAAAAAATCGCGAGATCGCCGAGCAGGCACAGGTTTTGTCATGCCCGGGCTTGTCCCGGGCATCCAGACGCGACCTTGCCAACTTTTGCGCCATCCTGGATTGCCGGGACAAGCCAGGCAATGACAAAAAGTCGAGGTTTCCGCGATTTGTGGGTCATGTCTGAAGGCCCCCCAAATCAGCCGCCCCGGGCGGCGCCGGAAATGCCTTCGAAGGCGCCTTCTGTCAGTTCCTTTACCAGCAGGCGCAGCGGGTCGACCGGGCCCGGCAGCACCACCCGGCCGGGCGTGATGCGCTTGAAACCGATGCGGCCATAATAGGGCTCGTCGCCCACCAGCACCACCAGCCTGTGGCCGGCCTTGATGGAGGCGGAGAGGCTCGCCTGCATGAGCGCCAGACCGATGCCTCGAGAGCGGAAGGCCGGCTCTACCGTAAGGGGGCCGAGCAGCAAGGCGGAATGCTCGGCGATATGGATCGGCGTCAAGCGGATCGAGCCTACGATCATCGAGCCGATGCGGGCGACGAAGGACAGCCTGGGATCGGGCGGAACGCCTTCACGCAGCCGGAAGGCCGTTCGGGCGAAACGACCGGGGCCGAAGGCCCGCTCATGCAGCTTGTCGATGACGGGCCAGTCTTCCGGCGTCTCGGGGGTGAGGTCGATGGCGATTTCAGGCATGGTTCAATTCCGGCAGGCAGGTTCGGCCTGCCGGGCTCAGCCGTTCAGGCGCGCGAAAACACGTGGGCGAAATCCACGATTCGTCGTCGCAGCTGGAGGCTCATCGTCATCATGACGGGGCGGGTACAGCAAAACTTCAAACGATACAACCGGATTTCACGTAACAACTGTCATCCCGTGCGCGATATGACACCTCACCAGAATCCATCCGGGCCACGGATTCCCGCCACCTCATCGAGCCGACGGTGCGTCGACCGGGTGGTGTCCTCGGGCAAAGCGTCGAGCGGGAAGAAACCGGCCTCGGCGATCTCGCGATCGGGCAGGCGGGGCTTCACTTGCGTGAACTGCCGCACCACGAAGAAGGCGACATGGTCGCGTCGGCTTGCCTCCCGGTTCCAGTAGAGCCCCCGCAGCTCGGCCGGGCCGTCGAGGCGGATGTTCCCCTCCTCCTCCAGTTCGCGTACCAGCGCTTCCTGCGAGGTTTCGCCTGCCTCGACGCCCCCGCCCGGCAGATACCATCCGGGCACGTAGGTATGCCGGACCAGGAAAACCCTGTTATCGCCATCGAGCACGGCTGCGCGCACGCCTAAAGTCATGCCACGCACGAGATGGAAATAACCAAAAAGGACCGGCGTCATCAGACGTCCAATCCTTTGGCGCATGGTTATTGCTGAAGTAGACATGAACGGCCAACCAGTGAAGGAGAAACTATGGCATCAGGATCTGAAAAATAGCTTTCGAAACTAATCTTTATAACTCGTCATCCCTTTCGCGCATAGCTGTCAAGCGGGCCAAGCAGGCTGCCGGGGGTAGGAAAAAATCCTTTCCTGGCGTATATCACGCTCACCGTAATAGAGGAGACCAAGGGGCCGTCGCCCCGGTGTTGTTTGATGTTTACCTACTTCCGGCTGCTTGCCAGCGCCGCGCTAATCCGTGCCAAGACCCGTCCTGCCAGCGACGCCGTCGCACTCCTGACCTTCACCAAAAACTGACGATCGTCCTGCCGCAAAGCGGCTGTCGAAGATCGTCAACTGCCAGAGCAAAACGCGCTTGAGAGAGAGCACCATTTTGCTCACCTCTCCGTTTCGACGCGTCCTTGCGAGACATTGTAATGCCGCTTGATCGCAAGGCGCCTTAATCCCAACGCCCGCCCATTCACGAGAATGCGCGGGCGTTTTGCGTTGACAGGCGACCCTCCGCAAGGTCACGGTAGCGCCATATCCCCTGCGGAGTACCGATTGGTTTCGATGTTCAAGCTCGCGCATTTCTCAGACCCCCATATCGGGCCACTGCCGCGAGCCAGAGCCAAGGAGCTGGCAGGCAAGCGGGTGCTGGGCTGGATCAACTGGAATCGCGGCCGGCGCGACACCCATCGCATGGACGTGCTGCAGCAATTGCTCGAGGATTTGAGGACGCAGGCACCCGACCATATCGCCCTCACGGGCGATGTCGTGAACCTCGCTCTGCCCGGAGAATATCCGGCCGCCCGTGCCTTTCTTGAGACGGTCGGCGCTCCCGACTATGTCTCCCTCGTGCCCGGCAACCACGATGCCTATACCAAGGGCGGCGCCCTGCATCTTCTCTCCGCCTTCGATCCCTGGATGCGGGGCGACAATGCCGGCGCCCGCCCGCTCGACGAGGACGAGCGCTTCCCCTATGTTCGCATCCGCGGCAAGATCGCCCTGGTCGGTCTCTCCAGCGCGATCCCGACGGCGCCCTTCATGGCGACCGGCAAGCTCGGCCCGCGTCAGATCGCCCGCCTTGGCCCGATCCTCGAACATTTGGGACATGAGGGCTATTGCCGCGTGGTGATGCTGCATCATCCGGTGCGCCGGCAGGATGCGGGGCCCACAGCGATGCTGATCGACTCCGACCGGCTCAGGGCCGTGCTGCGCGCAACAGGTGCAGAGCTGGTGCTGCATGGCCATATTCATACCGGCCTCGTGCATCGCATCAAGGGGCCGAAAGGGACCATTCCGGTCGTGTGCACTCCCTCGGCCTCTGCAGCGCCGGAGCGCGCGCGCTGGCCAGCCTCATACAATCTCTTCTCGATCACCGGCAAGCCGAGGGAATGGCAGATCGGCCTCACCGTGCGCGGCTTCGTTTCCGCCGGCTACCCACCGGAGGAACTGCGCACACAGGAATTGTGCTGAGGCTCCTGGGATCCCAGGAGCGTTACAGCAGCCCGCGCTTGGCAAGGTTGCGCATCAGGTGGCTGGCGCCATAGGTCCAGGGCGGAGCCTCGGAGGTGCGCACCATGCGGTTGGTGAGAGAACCCAGGCCCGGCGTCGATATGGTGACGATGTCGCCAATCTTGTGGGTGAAGCCCTTGCCCTTTTCATCGCGATCCTCGATCGGCGCGAACATGGTGCCGAGGAAGAGCACGGCGCCATCCGGATATTGGTGGTTGACGCCGATCATCTGCGATACGAGGTCACCAGGATCGCGGCTGATCTTGGAGATCGAGCTCGTCCCCGTCAGCACATAGCCGTCCGGCCCACGGACTTCGAGCTTGACCTCGGCGCGGCGGACGTGATCCAGCGAGAAGGTGGAATCGAACAGGCGGACGAAGGGGCCGATCGCTGCCGAGGCATTGTTGTCCTTGGCCTTGGAAAGCAGCAGTGCCGAGCGGCCCTCGAAGTCGCGCAGATTCACGTCATTGCCGAGGGTGGCGCCGACGATCTTACCGCTTGAGGATACCACCAGCACGACCTCCGGCTCGGGGTTGTTCCAGGTGGAATTGGGATGCAGCCCGGCATCCGCGCCGGTGCCGACCGCGGCCATGGGCTGGGCCTTGGAGAAAATCTCGGCGTCCGGGCCGATGCCGACCTCCAGATATTGCGACCACACGCCCTGCGCGATCAGCACCTCCTTGAGCCTGGCCGCCTCGGCCGAGCCTGGCCGCAGCTTGGCAAGGTCGTCGCCGACCAGCTTGACGATCTCGGTGCGGAGCGAAGCGGCGGCGGCCGAATTGCCGCGAGCGCGCTCCTCGATCACGCGTTCCAGCATGGAGACGACGAAGGTCACGCCCGCCGCCTTGATGGCCTGCAGGTCGATTGGCGCCAGCAGCCAGGGCTTGCGCGAATCCCGGTTGGCGGGTGGGGTGTTGGCCAGGATTTCGGCGATCGAGCCCACCTCCGCAGAAGGAGCGGCACCGGCGGCCTGGGCCGGGTTGCGCGCCTCGCACAGATCCCGCACTGTCGGAAAGCTGCTCGTGATGTCGTGCAGGCCCTCGCCCTTCGCAACCACCACGGCCGGACCATCCACTTCGGGCAGCCAGACGCGTCCAATCAGCGTTCCAGCCACTCCATCCATCGGAAGTGTCGTCTCTGGCCTGAGGGAAAGGGACATCTGCGAACCTCTTGGCAATCACGGGTACATGTTGCCTTGCCCCTTACCGCTCACATACCATCAGGGCAAGTCTTGCAAAAGCGGTAGGAGGAAATCGCACCCTTTTGGATTAAGTCTAATTTAACAGCACAACCCCGATAATTAAAAAAGTTAAGTTGGTTATTTCTGAATACCCTCCAGCCGCCACAATAATTCAAACGCCTACGAATCCATACCTCGAAATATCGAATGAATATTTACGTAAAGCCATTCTCAACGGAAGCTGAATACAGACAAAATCCGCACGAGGTTCAAATTTGGGGACCTTTGCGCACGCGCTAGTCGGGCGATTGCGCCGTTGGGGCACATTGTCCACGCGCTGCGGCATGTAAAAAGGAAGTTTCAGATGTCGAAAAAGCTACGATAATCTTCCGGGGTGTCGACGCTCGAGACATACACGGGATTCTTCGTCGGAAAGACTGCGACGCGGTCGATGAAATCCGGCACGACACTTTCGCTTGAAAGATCAATATCTCCGAGATCAAAGTCGGGCGGAATGATCACCGGGTAGCCACGATGTTCCTCCCGAACCGGTATGAGAGGCTTGCTTTTGTCGCCGGCGTCGTAGACCTCTATCAGGCCGACAATTTCACGTTCTGTCAGTCGCGGCTGGTCGCCAATACATAGGACAATCCCCTTGCAGGCGCCATGGGAAGCCCGCCGGCGCGCCTGCGCCATGCCTACCCTGACAGCCGCCGACACGCCGTCGGCGGCAGGCGAATCCACAAAATCCACAGGAGAGCGCGCGAGTGTCTCCTCGACGCGCTCACGCTGATGGCCGGTGACGACGATGATGTCGGAGAAGACGCCGCGGACGGTTTCCACGACGTGGCGGATCATCGGCCGGGCCGAGATCTCCATCAGCAGCTTGTTGCGCCCCATGCGGTGGCCCTCGCCACCGGCGAGGACAACCGCGATGTAATCCGTCAAAGGCAAATCATCTTCGTCAAACATGGAATTCTCTGCGGCTTTGCCTCGACGCGGCCAGGCCCTGCCGCCAGCCGACTACACGCAATCCAACGGTTTGGCCACATCGGAAAACTGATGAGGAGACGGCACCATACACCCCTCTTAACTCTTCTTTTTGAAAATGGCTTCTAAAGTGAAGCCATGTTGCGTCGCGTTGCGTTTTCCCTTGCGCTGGGTTCTATGCTGTATGGCCTGGCCGGTTGCGGGTCGCTCTTCGATCTGGAAGAGCGCGAGCCCTGGCGTGCGCAGGTCGAGGCCCAGTGCCTGGCTTCCGGCGAGGTGCATGAAACCGCTGGTATCCGCATCGCCAAGGCCATCGAGGGGCCCGGCCCCTGCGGCGTCGACCATCCCTTCCGGGTCTCCGCGCTCGATACCGGCAGCGGCGGCGGCTCCGCCCCCGTCTATGCCAATCTGCAGCCCCGTGCGCCACGGGTGGCGCAGCCCCAATACCAGCCGCAGCCCCAGTACCAGGCCCAGCCTGACTATGCACCGGCGCCGGTCGCCCAGCCCGACGGCCTGCTGCCGCCAGCGCCCGTGGGCGACACCACCGGCTCGATCGGCGATGGCGGGGCCGCGGCTCCCCTTCCCTACCAGCCCGAGCCGATGCAGTCCGCCGGCCCGGTCCAACTGCGCGACGGCGGGCCGTTCTCGGTCTCGCTCGACCGCAGCCTCGTGATGTCGTGCTCGATGGTCCCGACCTTGACGCGCTGGCTGACGCAGGATGTCCAGCCGGCGGCGCTTGCCAATTTCGGCTCGCCGATCGTGGAGATGACCACATTCGGCAGTTATTCCTGCCGCCGCCGCGACAACCGCATGGTGGGCAAACTCTCCGAACATGCCTTCGCGAACGCAGTTGACGTCAAGGGCTTCAAGCTCGCCGATGGCCGCGAAACGCGCGTCCTCACCGGATGGCGCGGCTCTGCCCAGGAGCAGGCCTTCTGGCGTGATGTCGCCTATGGCGGCTGCCGCAAATTCAACACCGTGCTCGGCCCCGGCACCTCCGACGGCATGCACGAAAACCATCTCCATCTCGACCTCGCCCGCCACAGCGCGACGCGCGACGTGCATATCTGCCGCCCGCGCGTCCCCGCCGGCTGGCTCGCCACCGCCCAGCGCCGGGGCATGGCGCAGCCCGAGCCGGAGTTCACCGGCTCGATCCAGGATCCGACGGGCGATCAGGACGAGTAGCCGCGGCTGCACAGGCATCTTGCCCATTCCTGAACCGATGTGGCTATCGGAAGGACGGGCAAGGTGCCCGCATACCCGAATTTCCCGCGCCTATGCCGCCGAGCCGTAACCGCCGCCGGTGGGCGTCACCACTGTGATCGCCTCCCCGGCCTCGAGCACCGTCTGGTCACAGCCCTCCAGCGTCTCGACCGAACCATCCAGCCGCCTTACGCTGTTGCAGCCGAGTTCGCCCGCCTCGCCGCCGGCCATGCCAGGTGGGGGGACGCGGCGGTGGCCGGAAAGAATGGCGCAGTCCATCTTCTCCAGAAAACGCAGCGTGCGCGCCGTGCCATCGCCGGCGTGCCAGCGGCCCCTTCCGCCCGAGCCCTGGCGGATGTGGAAATCCTCCAGCACAACCGGGAAGCGCAGTTCCAGGATCTCCGGGTCGGTGAGGCGCGAATTGGTCATGTGGGTGTGCACCGCCGGCGCGCCGTCGAAACCGGCGCCGGCGGGCGCGCCCGAGCAGAGCGTCTCGTAATATTGATGGCGGGCATTGCCGAAGGTGAGGTTGTTCATGGTGCCCTGCGCCATGCCGAGCGACCCGAGCGCGGCGAAGAGGCAATTTGTCACTGCCTGGCTGGTCTCGACATTGCCGGCCACCACAGCGGCGGGATATTCGGGCGAGAGCATCGACTTTTCCGGAATGACGATGTCGATGTTGCGCAGGCACCCGGCATTCATCGGGATCTCGTCCTCCACCATGACGCGGAAGACATAGAGCACCGCCGCCCGGGCGACCGGGGCCGGCGCATTGAAATTGCTCGGCTGCTGGGGCGAGGTGCCAGTGAAGTCGACCTTCGCCCGCCGCTTCTCCTTGTCCACCGTAATGGCGACCTTGATTTCAGTCCCCTGGTCCATTGCATAGGTGAACCGGGAATCCTCCAAGCGGTCGATCACTCGCGCCACGCTCTCGGCGGCATTGTCCTGAACATGGCCCATATAGGCGGCGACCGTCTCCAGCCCGAACATCCCGACCATGCGACGCAGCTCGCGCACGCCCTTCTCATTGGCGGCGATCTGCGCCTTGAGGTCGTTGACATTCTGCAGGAGGTTGCGCACCGGATAGCTCGCGCCGGTCAGCAACGCCTCCAGTTCCGCCTCGCGAAAACGGCCCTGGTCGACCAGCTTGAAATTGTCGATATAGACGCCCTCCTCGTCGATCGAAGTGGCGCGCGGCGACATCGAGCCGGGGGAGACGCCGCCGACATCGGCGTGATGGCCGCGAGAGGCGGCAAAGAAGAGGATATCCTCGCCTTTCTCGTCGAAGACGGGCGTCACGACAGTGATGTCAGGCAGATGCGTGCCGCCATTATAGGGGGCATTCAGACAGTAGACATCACCAGGCCGCATCGCCGAACGGTTGAGACGCAGCACCGTCTCGACAGAGGAATCCATCGAGCCCAGATGCACGGGCATATGCGGGGCGTTGGCGACGAGCGAACCGTCGGCGGCGAACACGGCACAGGAAAAGTCGAGCCTTTCCTTGATGTTCACCGAGGAGGCCGTGTTCTGCAGCGTCACGCCCATCTGCTCGGCAATAGACATGAAGAGATTGTTGAAGATCTCCAGCATGACGGGATCTGCCGAGGTTCCGATGGCGACGCGGGCCGGCGACGCTTCCACACGTTCGAGCAGCAGGTGGTTCCTGGCGGTGACGCTGGCGCGCCAGCCAGGCTCGACCACGATGGTCTGGTGCGGCTCGATCACCAAAGCGGGGCCGTCGACATGGCGGCCGGGTGTGAGCGTCTCGCGACGATAGATGTGCCCGTCGCGCCAGGTGCCCTCGCTGAAGAAGCGCAACGCCTCGGCTGCTTCAGGCGTATCGCCGTCGAGCAGTAACTCCGGCTCGCTGAAGGGAGAACCGCCGCCAACGGCCTCGACTGAAATCGCTTCGGCGATCAGTGCTTTTGCCGGATCGATGAAGCCGAAGCGGCTGCGATGGGCGTTTTCGAAAGCATCCCGCATCGATGCAATGCTGCCGGCTTCCACCACCAACGGCGCATCGGTGCCGGCATAGCGCAGATGCACGCGGGAGAAGACGGTGATGTCGCCGCCGGCGATACCCTGCCCCTCGACTTCGCCCCGGGCTTCAGCGGCGATTTCGTCCGCCTCGGTGGCAAGGCGTCCGAGCAGTGCCTCGCCGAGCGTCGCCTCGATCGCGCGCTGGCGCGTGGCACGGATATCGGCGAGGCCCATGCCATAGGCGGAGAGAAGGCCGGAGAGCGGATGGATCAGGATCTTCGTCATGCCCAGCGCATCCGCCACCAGGCAGGCGTGCTGGCCACCGGCGCCACCGAAACATTGCAGCACATAGCGCGTGACGTCATAGCCGCGCGCCACCGAGACCTTCTTGATGGCGTTGGCCATATTGGCCACGGCAATGGCGAGGAAGCCATCGGCGATCGCCTCGGGGCTGCGGCCATCGCCCACTTCCGCCCCCATCTTCTCGAATTTGGCGCGCACCACGCCGGCATCGAGCGGGGCATCGCGGCCCGGTCCAAAAATCTTCGGGAAGAACTCTGGATGGAGCTTGCCGACCATTACATTGGCGTCGGTGACGGTAAGAGGCCCGTTGCGGCCATAGGAGGCGGGTCCTGGATTGGCGCCGGCCGAATCCGGGCCGACGCGGAACCGCGAGCCATCGAAATGCAGGATCGAGCCGCCGCCCGCCGCCACCGTGTGGATCTGCATCATCGGGGCACGCATGCGCACGCCCGCGACCTCGGTCTCGAAGGCGTGCTCATAGGCGCCGTCATAATGGGAGACATCGGTGGAGGTGCCCCCCATGTCGAAGCCGATGAGGTGGCGGAAACCCGCCTGCGCGCCGGTCTGGGCGAAGCCCACAACGCCGCCGGCCGGGCCGGACAGGATGGCGTCCTTGCCGCGGAAGAGATCCGCTGCGGTGAGCCCCCCCGATGACATCATGAACATCAGCCGCGCGCCGGTGCGGGCCGTGTCGAGCTCCTCGGCGACCTGGTCGACATAGCGCCGCAGGATCGGGGTGAGATAGGCGTCCACCACGGTGGTATCGCCCCGCCCGACCAGCTTGATCAGCGGCGAGACCTCGTGGCTCACGGAGACCTGGGCGATGCCGAGGCGGCGGGCGATGCCGGCCACCGCTTTCTCGTGCTCGGGATAGCGATAGGCGTGCATGAAGACGATGGCGACGGCCTCGAAGCCATCCGCCTTGATCGCCCGCAACGCCTCCTCGGCCTGGTCGAGATCGACGGCCTTCTCCACCGTGCCGTCCGCGAGCACGCGCTCATCGAGCTCCACCACCCGCGCATAGAGCTGCTCTGGCTTGATGATATTCTTGGCAAAGATCTTCGGCCGCGCCTGATAGCCAATGGCGAGCGCATCGCGGAAGCCGCGCGTGGTGACGAGCGCCAGCCTTTCGCCCTTGCGCTCCAGCAGCGCATTGGTGGCAACCGTCGTGCCCATCTTCACCGAACCGATCAGCCCTGCCGGGATCACCTCGCCCGCCTTGAGGCCGAGCAGTTCGCGAATGCCCTGGCAGGCCGCATCGCGATAGGCACCGGGATTCTCGGAGAGGAGTTTATGGGGATGCAGGCGTCCTTGGGGATCGCGCCCGACAATATCGGTGAAGGTGCCGCCGCGATCGATCCAGAAATCCCAGGACGGGGGGGCGGCGGGGGAAACAGTCACGGCGGGCTCCGGCAAATAGACTCAAGCCCGCCCTTATATCAGCCGCTTCGATCCCTCCAACAGGTCCTGGGACGACCCGTCACGCCGCCGACCCGGAAATCCGGCGCGAGCGCCGGGCCAGGAGGTTGGCGACGACGAGCAGGACGATCGACAGCCCCATCATCAGCGTTGCCGCCGCCGTGATAGCCGGGCTGAGCTGCTCGCGCAGACCCGTGAACATTTCGAGCGGCAAAGTGCGCTGTTGGGCATTGGCGAGGAACTGAACCACCACGACCTCGTCAAAGGATGTCACGAAGGCGAAGGCCGCTCCGGACAGCACGCCTGGCAGGATCAGCGGCAGCATCACTCGGAAGAAGCCGGTCAAAGGCTTGGCGCCGAGAATGGAGGTCGCCCGCATCAGGTTGCGATCGAAGCCGGAGAGGCTCGCGCCGACCGTCACCACCACGAAGGGGCTGGCCAGGACGGTGTGCGCGAGGATGATGCCGGCATAGCTGCTGGCGAGGCCGATCCTGGCATAGAAGAGATAGGTCCCGACCGCCGTCACCACGACCGGCACGATCAACGGCGAAATCAGCAGCGGCACGATGAAGCGCCGCGCGGGGAAGCGCGGATCGGAGAGGCCGATTGCCGTCAGCGTGCCCAGCACCGTCGCGAGGGCAGTTGCGCCAGCACCGATGATGAGGCTGTTGCCGATCGCCGCCAACCAGCGCGGCGTGCCCAGCACCACCTCGTACCAGCGTGTGGAGAACCCCGCGAGCGGGAAGGTGAAGAAGGAACCTGAGTTGAAGGAGAGCGGCACTGGCACGAAGATCGGCACCACCAGAAAGATCAGCACCAGCACGCACCAGCACCACAGAAGGGTCACGCGGATGCGCTCACCGAGGGTTGGGTAGGGCGACAGCATGGCTTCATCCCATCTTGAAGAGGTCGAGGCCGAGATAGCGCGTCATCGCGATATAGAGCCCCAGGGTGGAGGCCAGCAGCACGAAGCTCAGAGCCGCCGCCATCTCCCAATTGAGTTCGACATTGACGTAGTTGGCGATGAAATTGCTGATGAGCTGGTCACTTGCGCCGCCGACCAGGACAGGCGTGATGTAGTAGCCGAGGCAGAGAATGAAGGTGAGCAGGCAGCCCGCCAGCACGCCCGGCATCACCTGCGGCAGATAGACCCGCCGGAACACCGTGAAGGGCCGGGCGCCGAGCGACTGGGCGGCCCTGAGCTGCGAAGTCTGAACCGATCGCATGACGCTGTAGATCGGCAGCAGGGTAAACGGCAGCTGGATATGGGTCATGGCCAGCACCAGCCCGGTGCGGCTGTACATCAATTCCAGCCGCTCGGATGTCAGGCCGAGCCAGAGCAGCATGTCGTTGAGCAGGCCGAATTTCTGCAGGATCACCGTCCAGGCGGCGGTGCGCACCAGGATCGAGGTCCAGAACGGCAGTAGCACGAGCACGAGGACGATACCGGCGAGTGCAGGCTTGAGATTGGTCATCCAATAGGCAAGCGGAAAGCCGAGGATCAAAGTTCCGAGCGTGACCAGGGTCGCGATCAGGAAGGTGCGGCCGAGCACCCGAGTGAACACGGCCTGGTCGGGCGGGACGGCGCCGATGCCGCCATCCTCGGTCCAGCGCAGGTCGAAGGCAGAGAGCAGATAGAAGGAGGTGAAGCGATTGAGGCCGCCCCGGATCGCTGTCCAGCTGCGGTCCTCGCCGAGCAGGGGCGCGGCTTTGATCATGCTGGCCCTATCCGCCACCTGGCCGGAAGTCACACCACGTCCGAGGCGCAGGATCTGGCTGCGGGCACCCGCCAGTCGAACATTCAGGCTCTTGGCGAATTCGGGAATGGCGCCGGCGGCAGCCGCGTCCTTCAGGTCGGCGGCGAGGGCGATGAAAGCGGCATCGCCGGGCACACCCGAGGAAAGGTCCTGGCGGAGTGCCGTGGCGGTGCGTGGCAGCGTGTTGGCAATCGTCGGCTCATAAACGGCCCTCGACAACAAAGCGAGGATCGGCGCCGCGAAGCTGAACAGCAGAAGCACAAGCAGCGGCGCTGCCAGTGCGAGCGGACGCAGGCCCTCGCGCCTTTCGTTCATCCGGATCCTGGGCATGGCGATCGATGCCATTGTCGTTCCCCAAAAAGCATTTCCGATAAAGTCTGCTCGACTTTCGATTGAGAAAATGCGCCAGAACAAAGAGTCAGAGGAAAGTGGGTTTCAAAGGACGCACTCTGGCCCAAAGGCTGGAGATCGGGCGTCAGGCCGCCCGATCCAACACGTCGCGGCAGTGCAGGCCTACTGCGCCAGCCAGGCGTTGAAGCGCTTCACCAGGTCCTCGCCGTGATCGCCCCAAAACTCGACATTGGCCACCAGGTATTTCTGCATATGGTCAGGCGACGTCGGCAGCTTGGCGAGGACGTCCTTGGGAACGAAGGGTGTGGCATCCGTCGTCACCGGCCCGTAAGGAATGTAGCGGCCGAGTTGCGCGCTGATCTCGGGTTGCGCGACATAAGCGAGATATTGATAGGCGAGGTCGACATTCTTGGCGCCCTTCGGGATGGCGACCATGTCGTATTCGACGATCTGGTTGTCCCAGACCAGGGCAAAAGGCTTGTTGTCATGGTCGATGGCGCTCTGGATACGCCCGTTCCAGGCGGTCGTCATCACCACTTCCTTGGAAGCAAGGAGCTGCGCCGGCTGGGCACCGGCATCCCACCAGACCACGTCCTTCTTGATGGTATCGAGCTTCTTGAAGGCGCGATCGACCCCCTCGGGCGTTGCCAGTACGTCGTAGACCTTGTCGATCGGCACGCCATCGGCCATGAGAGCCCATTCGAGATTCTGCGCCGGCGCCTTTCGCAACGCCCGCTTGCCGGGGTATTTCTGTGTGTCGAAGATGTCGAGCACGGAGGTCGGCGCCTGCTTCAGAACGGTGGTGTCATAGGCCACGACATCGCCATAGACGTCGATGCCGACACCACAATCCAGTGCCGTTCCGGGCAGGAAGCGCGAGCGGTCGGCGATCTTGCCGTAGTCGAGCTGGACCAGGACGCCGGTGTCGCAACCTTGAAGCACCGTGGATGTCTCGACCGTCACCAGGTCGATTGGCACGTCGCCCGTCTCTACCATGGCTTTGATCTTGCCGAGCTCGCCCGTATATTCCTGCTCGTTGAAGGTGATGCCGGCCTTCTTGGCGAAGGGCTCGAACCACGCCTGCCGCAGCGCCGCCTGCCAGGCGCCGCCTGTGGCCATGATCGTAAGCTCCCCAGCCGCAGCATGCTGCAACTGGCTACACAACGCCATTCCCGCCAGAGCGAGCACGACGGATCCTCGCAAGCCTTTCATGGTTCTCTCCCGTTGTTAATGCTTGCCGCCAGCCGCGCTCATCGGAAAGGCGCGGCAATCCTCTATGGCCCAGGCGAGATCGACGGCCTCGCCCGTCGCCATCACAGCCTCGGGACGAATCTTGACGGTAAGGATCTGCCCATTGGCGAGCCGCGCCAGAAGGCGCTGATGATCCCCATGATAGATTCGGCCGTCGACGGTGGCACCGATGCGGTTGTCGTTCTGCGCGACCTCTGCCGCCAGCTTGATCTGCTCGGGACGAATGGCGAGCTGGACCGGCACGCCCGGCGAAACCTCGCCGACCGCCCTGGCGGTCACGCGCAATCCCTGGGGCAGAACGACAGCGCACTCATTGCCGATAACCCGCTCGACCGTACCGTCGAGGGCATTGTTCTCGCCGATGAACCCGGCGACGAAGGCGTTGGAGGGCTCGTTATAGAGCCGGTCCGGGGTGCCGATCTGGGCGATCAGGCCGCTCTCGAAGATCGCCACCCGATCGGACATCGTCAGCGCCTCGCTCTGATCATGCGTGACGTAGACGACCGTGACGCCGAGCATCTCGTGGAGCTGCTTGAGCTCGATCTGCATATGCTCGCGCAGCTTCTTGTCGAGCGCGCCCAGCGGCTCGTCCATCAATACCAGAGTGGGCTCGTAGACGAGGGCGCGGGCAAGCGCCACACGCTGCTGCTGGCCACCGGAGAGCTGGGCCGGCTTGCGGTCCTTGAACTGCTCGAGACGCACCATTTCGAGGGCTCGGATGACCCGCGGTCCAATGTCCGCCTTTGGCACCTTCCGCACCGTGAGCGGGAAGGCCACGTTGTCGACCACGCTCATATGCGGGAAGAGCGCATAGTTCTGGAAGACCATGCCGATATTGCGCTCATAGGGCGGCATGCGTTCGACCGGCTGGCCATTGAGGCGAATCTCGCCCAGGCTTGGCCGCTCGAACCCTGCCAGCATGTTCAGCGTCGTGGTCTTGCCCGAACCTGACGGTCCCAGGAAGGTGAGGAACTCGCCGCGGCGGATTTCGAGGTTGAGGCGTCTTACAGCATGAAAGGTGCCGTACATTTTCTCGACGTCGATGAACTCGACAAATCGGGCCCCGTCCATCTCGTCATCGACCGACCTGGCTGCCATCGCCATCCCATCCTCGTGACCGCATCCCTCGCGGAAGCGCTTGTGTCGCGACAGCCTGCTTCCAGGGAAGCACGTTGCCACACTTCGCATATTGTCTGGTCATACAACTTTTGTTTGAGTGACCATATGTGCGATAATCGGCGACGTCAATAGCCTTATACGGAGATATTTTGTCGCCTTGTATGGGATACAAGTTTTATCAGCCCAATAAATTTCTGCATACAACCCCAATTGTCTGACTGTGATCACCATGCTAAGAGAGGCGAGGGAGTAGCCGCTCGGGGCGCCAGGACGGGTATGCTGGATCATCTGGAACTGCCGGAGAACGACCGGCCCATCTATCAACGCCTCGCGGATGCGATCGGCGAGCGCATCGCTCGTGGCGATCTGGCGGAAGGCGAGAAATTACCGCCTCAGCGCGAGATCGCTCGCGTCCTCGGTGTCAACGTCACTACCGTCACCCGCGCCTTCTCGGCCCTTCAGCAGCGTGGCCTGGTCGAGGCCCGCCCGGGCCGCGGCACCCTGGTCGTCTCGCGCGAGAGCGAGGATGCCGGCTTCAAATCCGCGCCGAGCGACGAGGCGGATCTGATCGACCTGTCGGTGAACCGGCCGGCGACCTCAGCCTATCTCGAGGCGCTGTCGGCACTGCTGCCGCGCCTGCCCAGGGACCGTCGGTTCGGCGCCGTACAGGACTATCATCCGCCAGAGGGGCCGCTTTGGGCGCGCAGTGCCGTGGCCGGCTGGTTGCAGGGCATTGCCGGCGATGGCGACGCCAGCCGCATCGTCCTGACCGACGGGGCACAGCATGGCCTCGCCTGCGTGCTGCGCGCCCTGACGCAGCCACGTGACATCGTCCTGGTCGACCAGATTACCTATCAGGGCATCAGCGCGCTTTGCCGCTCGCAGGGGCTCGACCTGCGCGGACTGCCGGCCGATCGGGAGGGCATGCGTCCCGACGCCTTCGAGGATGCCTGCCAGACCTTGCGCCCACGCGCCGTGTTCCTGGTGCCGACCCTCCACAACCCGACGACCGTAACCCTCGGCGAGGAACGCCGCCGGGCGCTGGCCGCCATCGCCCGGCGGCACAATGTGCTGATCATTGAGGACGACGTCTATCGCCCCTTGCTCGATACCGCCCTGCCCTCCTTCGCGACGCTGGAGCCGGAACTCACGGTCTATGTCGGCGGCCTGTCGAAATGTGTCGCCCCGGGACTTCGCTTCGGCTTTGTGGTGGTCCCCCGCGCGGTACTCGGCAATGTCGCAGCGGCGTTGCGCATCGATTGCTGGAGCGTCAGCCCGCTCATCCCGCTCATTGCCACCAGCCTGCTCGAAGACGGCTCGGTGGCGCGGATCATCGAGCGCCAGCGCGAAGAACTGCAGCGACGCCAGGCGATCCTGAGCGAAGTGCTCAAGCCCTTCGATGTGCAAAGCCATGCCGTTTCGCCGCATGCCTGGCTGCATCTGCCGGAACCCTGGCGCGGCGCCAGCTTCGCGCGCGCTTGCCGCCAGCGCGGCGTCGGCGTGCTGCCTGCCGACGCCTTCGCCATCGGCCGCGAGACCCTCGCTCATGCCGTACGCATCAATGTGGGCGCCGCGCCCTCGCTCGGTGACTTGCGCCAGGCGCTCGGCATCATCATCGGGCTCCTGAACGCCGGCCATTTCGAACTTTCTGGTGCTGTGTGAGGGAGTTTGGCCTCTCGCTGCCATCCCGCTCGACGGCCCGAGCCTTGCGAGGCATGATGGCCACCTCGTTTCTCGCGATGTCACGGCAGCGCCACTCATGCCCTCCGTCTGGTATTTCGCCTATGGCTCCAACATGGATCCGGCCCGCCTGATCACGGCTCGTCTGCAGCCGGCTGGCGTGATCTGCTCCGAGCGCGTTCTCGGCCGGCTGGAGGGCTGGTCACTGGTCTTCGACAAGCGGTCGGCCTATTTCCCGGGCGCGTCGGCCGCCAATATCGCTGCGACCACGGGCGCGCATGTGCTGGGCACGCTCAATCGGATGCCTGAGGCGGGGCTCGACGTCCTCGATCATTACGAAAACGTCGCCGCTGGCCATTACGAGCGCATGGCGGTGACGGTTCACCGCCCGGGGATAGGTGACGAGGTCGACGCCGTCACCTATGTCGCCCGCAACTTTCTCGACACGAACCTCAAGCCGCGTGCGGCCTATCTCGCCCACCTGCTGGCCGGGAGCGACCTCCTGCCCGCCATCTACGTGGAACGCCTGCGCGCTGTTGAAGTGTTCGACGGGCGGTGAAGACGACGTTCGGGTGGCGGCTTGTCTACGGCGTTGCCATGCCGAGACCGTAGCGGTTCGCAAGTTGCCAGAACCAGTCCTGATCGAGATCTGCCTGCCTCTCGATCTCATGCACCGCTGCTTTGGCCCTGTCGAAGAGCGCATAGCAAAGCGCCTCATCGTCGTGGCGCGCGTAGTAGGCGATGCCGTCGGCCCTGACGGGATGATCCCACAGAGCCTTCGACCATATCTGCGGAGTATCATAAGGCAGGCCGGCATGGACGATTTCAGCGGTTGCGCCAAGAAGGGCCAGTCCCGGGCCGGCAAGCTTGATGAACGTGAGATCTGTCAGGAGACCCAGGCGGACATAGGCCTTGCGCCGGAGCAGGCCGGTATCGATCAACGTGCGGCCGGGAACGCGCAGAAAGGTTTCCGCAAAGGCGCCACTCTCTTCTTTCGCAGCATAAAGCACGCCGTAGCTCGCATCCGGTGCATTCAGCCGGCCGCTGCGTGAAATATCGAAAAAGATCGGCTCGTAGAGTGCGGTGTAGAAGCGGTGTATCTGCGCGCCCCCAGGTAGGGATACGATTTCCGGCGACCGGTCTGAGAGGTCCGGAGGCGGCAGGGGCGCATTCAAGCCCCCTGCTCACCGAGGCGGCGCGCTGCCTCCACCACCAGGTCCACCTCGCCTGCCTTCAGCACGTCGATCGGCTTGCGCGAACCCAACCGGCCGTCGGGATGGACGAGGAAATTCAGGACGGTCCAGGGATTATCAGTCGGGAGCGCCCGCAGTACCGCCTTAAGACCCTCGACAAGGGAACCATCGCGTTGGAACTGGATCGTCGGATACATCCGCCGATTGCTTGGCCCGGGCACGGCGAGCAGACTTCCCTCCTGCACACGCTTGTCCACCGCCTGGCGCGAAATCCCGTGCAGCAAGGCCATGACTTCATCAAGATCATAAGCGCCACCCGCCGCGCGAAGATCCTCTTCGGCGATGCGGATACCCTGAAGCACGGCTTGGGCTCGGGCACTCGGCCGGAAAGCATCCCGGCTGATGGCAGTGGGCTGGCCCGGCCGCTGCGCCGACTTGCCGCCGAACCTACGCACTCTGCCCGCCCTTGCGCCCAATTGCTTCTTAAGGCTCGCGATCGCCTCTGGTTCCGTCGCGTAGAACCCAAGGTTGACGCCCTTGGGAAGCTGCACGTCCTTGAGGATCGCGACAAGGTCGCCCTTAAGCGGAACAATAGTGGTCACGCCACCCGCTTGCCTGTCGGCGTCGGATCCGGTCTTGGTCTGCATCTTCGCTGTCATGGAACCCTCCTCACTAAAGATAGGGACTCCATGCAACTTCGTCAACTTCGACAACCCGCCGACCAAGGGATCGGCGCGCGACATCACGCCAGCGTATAGGCCGTCTTCACCGTCGTATAGAACTCCGCCGCATAGCGGCCCTGCTCGCGCGGGCCGTAGCTCGAGCCCTTCCGGCCGCCGAACGGCACGTGATAGTCGACGCCGGCGGTCGGCAGGTTGACCATCACCATGCCGGCCTGGGCATTGCGCTTGAAGTGGGTGGCGTGCTTCAGGCTGGTGGTGGCAATGCCAGCGGAGAGGCCGAACTCGGTGTCGTTGGCGGCGGCGAGCGCCTCCTCGTAATTCTTCACACGTACCACGGCGGCGACGGGGCCGAAGATCTCTTCGCGCGCGATGCGCATATCGTTGCTGACGCCTGTGAACAACGCCGGCGTCAGGTAGAAACCGGGCGCCTCGCGCTTCACCAGGTCGCCGCCGAAAGCAAGCTTGGCGCCCTCGTCCTTGCCGATCTTGATGTAGTTGAGATCCTGGTCGAGCTGGCTCTGGTCGACCACCGGCCCGATGTGAGTGCCGCTCTTCATGGCATCGTCGACGTTCAGGCCCTTGAGGCGCTCGACCAGGGCCGCGACGAAAGCGTCATGAATGCCGTCGGTGACGATCAGGCGCGAGGAGGCCGTGCAGCGCTGGCCGGTGGAAAAGAAGGCGCCATTGACGCTGGCGTCAACCGCGACCTTGATTTCGGCATCGTCGAGCACCACGAAGGGGTTCTTGCCGCCCATTTCGAGCTGCACCTTCTTCATCGGCGAGGAAGCGATGCAGGTGGCGGCGATCTTGCGACCGGTGCCCACCGAGCCGGTGAAGGAGATGGCATCGACATCCGGCGAGTTGAGCAGCGCCTCGCCCACGACGGAGCCGCGGCCCATCACAAGGTTGAACACGCCGGCCGGCGCGCCGGATTTGGCGATGATCTCACCGAGCGCGTGGGCGGTGGCAGGCACGAGATCGGCGGGCTTCAGCACCACGCAATTGCCGTAGCAGAGCGCCGGAGCGATCTTCCAGGCCGGGATCGCGGCAGGAAAGTTCCAGGGCGTGATCAGGCCGATTACGCCGATGCCCTCGCGGGTGATCTCAACCCCGACGCCCGGGCGCACCGAGCCGATGATCTCTCCGGCAAGCCGCAGCGCCTCGCCTGCGAAGAAGCCAAAGATCTGGCCGGCGCGCGCGACTTCGCCGATGCCCTCGGGCAGGGTCTTGCCTTCCTCGCGCGACAGGATGGCGCCGAGCTCGTCCTTGCGGGCGAGAATCTCGCCGCTGATGCGCTTGAGCACGTCATGGCGTTCCTGCAGCGTCGAGCGGCTCCAGCCCGGGAAGGCGGCCTTGGCGGCAGCGATGGCACGTTCGGCATCCGCCTTGCTGGCGCGCGGGAAATGGCCGACGATCTCGCCGGTGTTGGAAGGATTGACGTCCGGCGCGAGGTCGGTGGCGGCAACCCATTCGCCTGCGATAAAGTTACGGGCGTGCAATGTCATAACAATCTTCCTGGAGCTGAGCGGAGTTGGCCGGACATTAGTCTAACAAATGACCGGCGCAACCTTTTACTTAGGCAAGTGCAGGTTCGGTTCCCGCCCGTCGGCGCGCAATCAGCAGCGCAATCAGGGCGGCGACGATGCCGGTAAGGCCGGAGATGACGAAGGCTTCGACATAGCTGCCCTGCATCACCCTGAGATAGCCGGCGAGAGCGGCGGCGCTGGCCGCGCCGATCTGGTGGCCGGCCGCGATCCACCCGAACACCACGGGGGCGTCGCGGTCGCCGAACGCCTCGTTGGTGAGGCGCAGGGTTGGCGGCACGGTGGCGATCCAGTCGAGGCCGTAGAAGATGCCGAAAATGGTCAGTGTGTAGAGGTTGAAACCGCTGAAGGGCAGATAGATCAAGGCAAGGCCACGCAGGCCGTAATAGAGGAAGAGCAGCTTGCGCGGATCGAAACGGTCCGTCAGCCAGCCCGAGAAGGTGGTCCCGAACAGGTCGAAGATGCCCATCATCGCCATCAGGCTCGCGGCCTGCACCTCGGGAATGCCCATGTCGCCGCAGAAGGAGACGAGATGCATCCCCACCAGGCCGTTGGTGGTAAAGCCGCAGATGAAGAAGGTGGCGAAGAGGTACCAGAAGGTGCGGGTCTTCGCGGCGCGGGCCAGGGCGCCGAACGAGGCGTCGATCAGGCCCTCGCGCGGCGGCACGGGGGCGATCGGCGTCGAGGGGTCGGTGCCGAAGGGCCGTTGGCCGATGTCGCTGGGCTGGTTGGGCACCAGGAACAGCGCGAGCGGGATCAGAATGGCGCAGCCGAGCGCCACGGCAGTGACCATCCAGGGCCAGCCACCGATCTCGCCGAGCTTGGCGAGGCCCGGCTGGAAGATCAGCGTGCCGGTGGCGGCGCTCGCCGAGAGCAGGCCCATGATCAGGCCGCGATTGGTGGTGAACCAGCGATTGACCACGGTGGCGCCCAGCACCATGGCGACGCAGCCGGAGCCGAGGCCGGAGAGCACGCCCCATGTGGCGATCAGGTGCCAGGGCTGTGTCATGAAAAGGCTGGCGCCGATGGAGAGCGCCATCAGGAGGAGGGCCACCACCAGCACTTGGCGCACGCCGAACCTGTTCATCAAGGCGGCGGCGAAGGGGCCGACCAGGCCGTACAACAGGATACCGAGGGCGCCCGAGAGCGAGATGATGTCGACGCTCCAGCCGAAATCCTTGTGGAGCGGCTGGATCAGCAGGCCGGGCGCGGCCCGCACTCCGGCGGCGACAAGCAGGGAGAGGAAGATCACTCCGACAACCACAAAGGCATAGTTCTGGCCGAAGGGCCTACGGCTTGCTTTCTGCATCGGATAGACTCGGGCGAGAGGAAGTGTTTGACTAGGTACGTACCGGTCTGTAACATCGAAGGATCGAAAAGGAAAGAGGCTTATGGTCGATTCTCCGAACTTGGAGTCCGCTCCGCCGCTGCGGGCTCGGGAACGCATCCGCCAGACGGCGCGCGAGCTCTTCTACAAGGAGGGCATCCGCGCGGTCGGTGTGGACACCATTGTCTCGAAGGCCGGCGTAACCAAGCCGACACTCTATCGCTGCTTCTCCTCCAAGGACGAGCTCGCCGCTGCTTATGTCAGGGACTACGACGCCGAGTTCTGGGAGCGCTTTGAAAGCGCCGGCGTGGGGTGCGAGAACGATCCGCGCCGGCATCTTCACAATTACCTCAGCGGCCTCGGCGAGCGGGCGACCGGCGCTGGCTATCGTGGCTGCGGCCTCAGCAATGCGGCGGTGGAATATCCGGAGAAGGACAATCCGGCCCGGCTGGTGGCCGAAGGCGGCAAGCAACTCTTGCGCGACCGCCTGGAGGGCATGGCCCGCCAGATGGGCGCCAGAAATACGGGCTTGCTGGCGGACGGCCTGCTGCTCCTGATCGAAGGCGCCTTCGTCAGCGGCCAGATCTTCCACGAGGGCGGCCCGGCCGGCTCTGTCGCGGATGTGGCCGACATGCTGATCGAGGCGAGCCTCGCGGGGGGCGGGTCTTCAGGCCCGGCTTTTTGAACGTGTACATATCCAGGCGGGTCTGAAGACCCGCCCCCTGGATTACATCCCCCACCGCAGCGCGGCCGTGTGCACCGGTGCGTCCCACAGGGTCTTCGCCTGCTCGTCGAGTACAGAGAGCGTCAGCGAGCAGCCGGCCATGTCCAGCGAGGTTACATAAGAGCCGGTCAGCGAGCGTGCGGCCTTGATCCCCTTGGCGTCGAGCCATTTGCGGGCGCGATCCTGCATCAGATAGAGTTCCATCAAGGGCGTGCCGCCGAAACCGTTGACGAAGAGCAGCACCTCGGTCGCGCTGTTCAGCGAGAGGTCGTTGACGATGGAGCCCAGCATCTCGTCGACGATGGCGTCCGCCGAGGCGAGCTTGACGCGGCGCCGGCCCGGCTCCCCATGGATACCCACGCCCATTTCCATCTCATCCTCGCCGAGCGCGAAGGTTGGCTTGCCGGCGGCGGGCACGGTGCAGGAGGTCAGCGCCACGCCCATCGAGCGGGTGCGGCCATTGATGCGCCCGCCGAGCGCCTTGAGGTCGACGAGCGAATCGCCGCGGTCCGCGGCGGCGCCCAGCATCTTTTCCACGATGAGTGTGCCGGCCACGCCGCGCCGGCCCGTCGTCCAAGTCGAATTCTCGACGGCGACGTCGTCATCGAGGACGAGGCTCTCCACCAGGCCGGAGCCCATTTCCGCCGCCATGGCGAAGTTCATCACGTCGCCCTCGTAATTCTTGACGATGTAGAGGATGCCGGCTCCTCCATCTGCCGATTCAGCCGCCGCGAGCATCTGGTCGGGGGTCGGAGAGGTGAAGACCTGCCCAGGGCAGGCGGCGTCGAGCATGCCGACGCCGACGAAGCCGGCATGAAGCGGCTCGTGGCCGGAGCCCCCACCCGAGATCAGGCTGACCTTACCGTGGCGGATCTGCCTGCGGCGCACGAATTTGCGCTCTTCACCGAGCACGACGATATCGGCATGAGCCGCTGCAAAACCGTCGAGGCTCTGAGCCAGCACATCATCCACGGCGTTGATGAGCTTCTTCATCGAACGTTCCTTCCCTGTCGAGATATCGCCCGGCTGTCACTAGGGGCGGATCTTCGGCTTATTGATTGACTTGAGGTGGTTCGAACTCGCTCGCCACAGCGCCGCCTTCCCCCTTGGGGCGGCGGTCGAGTTCACGGGTATAGTGGACGAGGCTTGCGGCGAAATCGAGAATGGCCCGCTCCATGGCCTGGTTGCGCCGCTCGTCGCCAAGATCCGGCAAGGTCAGCGTCAGGTTGCGGCTCTGCGCCTGGCGGTTCTGGCCTGTGGCCCGCCCCGGATGGGCGGCGTGGTAGGCCTCGAGGAATTCCGCCTTCTCGGCAGGCGCCAGGCGGCAGACTTCGCAGATGACGTCGAGATGCTGAGCGGGGATCGGTATCGGATAGCCGGGATTGGTGATCTGCGAGATGAAGGATCGGTTGGTGCCGAGCGCCGCCGCCAGCTTGAGGCGCGTGCCCGAGGGACGGTTGTCCAGCGCCCGCCGCAGTATCAACTTGTAGGCGGCGATCGAGCGGGCACTGATTTCCTTGGCGTCAGACATGCGCGAAACTCTCAATTGCCGCCTTCACCCGGCCGACAAAGGCAGGTGGGACGGACAATGTGGTCAATCCGAGGCCGAGAAGCTGGGGTATGAGGCGCACATCCGCCGCCGCATCGCCGCAGATGGAGACCGGAACCTTGCGCACCTTGCCGGCACTGACCGCGCGCGCCATCAATTCCAGCACTGCGGGATCACCTGCATCATTGAGGGCCGCCACCGTCGAAATATCGCGCGCGGCGGCCATCGCATATTGGGTGAGGTCGTTGGAGCCGATGGAGTAGAAGTCGGCGGCGAAGCGCAGCGCACCGAGCGCCGCGGCGGGCACCTCCACCATCATCCCCAGGGGCGGACGGCGGCAGGCCGTCCCCTCCCCGACCAGAGCGGCCACCACCGCATCGAGCATGGCCGATGCCTGGGCATATTCAGAAGGAATGGTCACCATCGGCAGCATGATGCGGATGTCATGATGGAGCGCCACGCGGGCGAGGGCTCTGAGCTGGTCCCGGAAGGCTTCCGGCCGGGCGAGGGAGAGGCGCAACCCGCGCAAGCCCAGGAAGGGGTTGGATTCGTTCGCCTCCGTCAGCCCCTGCACCGGCTTGTCCCCGCCAGCGTCGAGGGTGCGGAAGGTCACGGGCCGCCCGCTGGCCCAGGCCGCGATCGCCATATAGGCGGCATACTGGCTTTCCTCGTCCGGCAGGGGGCGGCCGGGCTCGAACAGGAATTCGGTGCGCACCAGCCCGATGCCGTCACAGATCTCCGGGCTGTAGCCCTTGATATCGGCCGGCGAGGCAACATTGATCATCACCTCTATGCGCGTGCCATCGGCGAGGAAGGCGGGCTTGGCCCTGAGCTCCTCGGCATGGGCATTGGCCTGGTTGCTGGCTGCGAGAGCAGGCGCCAGTCCTGCCAGCGCCTGCGGACCGGGATCCAAGGTCACCACGCCGGTTTCTCCGTCCAGGATGGCATATTCTGCCGTGCCGAGCTGGCCCAGCCCCGTCACCATGGGAATGCCGCGACTGCGGGCGAGCATGGCGACATGCGAGGAAGGCGAGCCGCTGGCAAGCGCGATGCCGCCTCCCTTGCTCCAGTCGGTGGACAGGAAGAGGGAGGGCGCGACCTCCTCGCCGATCAGGATCGAACCTGCCGGCGCATGCGTGGGGCCGGCCGTGCCGGTGAGATGGGCAAGCACGCGGTCGCGAATATCGGCAAGGTCGATGCCGCGTGCCTGGAAATAGGGATCCTCGCTGTGTTCGTAGTCGAGGATCTCGGCATCGAGCGCCGAACGCCAGGCGTGAGTGGGAGGGACGCCGGCGGCGATGGCATCGAAGGCACCTTCCGACAGGGCCTCGTCCTCCAGCATGGCGATTTGGAAGCCGATGATATCGGCTCCCTCCTCGTCGACTTTCTCGACGAGAGCAACGAGATCGGTGAGAGCAGCGTCGATGGCCTGGCGCAAGGCAGCCTCGCCATCCTCGTCCAGCAGAATGGGCGCACGATGCGGCACCGGGCCGCCGATAACGAAAACGGGGCCGGCGGCCAGCCCGGGCGAGGCGGAACGTCCCGTGAGCCGCCTCTCCGTCATCTGCCAAATTCCTCGCTGCAAAGCCCCCCGAGCCGCATCTTACTCTTCTCCGAACTTGTCTTCGATCAGGGCCAGGATGGCCGCCAGGGCCGCTTCGTCATCCGGCCCGGAGACGTTGAAATAGAGCATGCTGCCCTTCGGCGCTCGGGCTCGCATCACTTTCACCGGGCTCTTGGCATCGATCCACGGCCCGCTCTCCTCCAGCGCCAGTCGGATGGTGGACTGGAAACGCTTGGCAAGCTGGGTGAGTTTCACGCTCGGCCGGGCATGAAGGCCAATCGTGTTGGTCAGCAGGGCCTTGCCAGTCAATGTCCTGTCCATATCCAGCATATTAGGGCCTATCCATAGAGATCTTCGGCCGCGTCGCGGACGGCGGCGAGGGAGGAGCCGCCCGAGGCTTCGGTTGCCGCGATCACGGCTCCCTCCACCACCGGCGCGTTGCAGATGACCACGAGATCGCGCTTGTGCTCGTCGAGTTGCTCGATCGCCATCTCCGCATTGGTCTCCGCTCCGCCGAGATCGACGAGGACGGCAACGCCCTGCTCCGACCAGACGCTGTCGATCGCCGCGATGATCTTGGCGACATCCGTACCGAGCCCCCCGCCGGGATCGCCGCCCGTCCAGGCCAGACGCACGGCCTCGCCGACCATTTGCCGCACCATATCGGCTGCCCCTTCGGCGACCTTGGGCGAATGGGAGACGATCACGATATTCACCGTCATTGCACGAAACCCTGATTCTTGAGCGCGTCGACCGCTGCCATGATGACCAGCGAGAAGGACCGAGCGCCCGGATCCATATGGCCGATCGAGCGCTCGCCCAGGAAGGACGCACGGCCGCGGATCGCCTTGAGCGGCACGGTTCTGTCGGCTGCGGCAGCGGCTTCGGCGTTGATCGCCGCAGCATCGCCACCATCCGCGAGAACGGCATTGACGGGGATCAAGACGTCGAGCAGCGTCTTCTGCCCACCTTCCGAACGCCCGCGCGCCTTGACCGCCTCGATCGCCCTTGCGAAAGCCGCCGCCACCGCGGCCCGGTCGGGCTCTGCGCCGATGGTCTTGCCGAATTCCATGAAGAATGTGCCGAAGAGCGGCCCGGAGGCGCCGCCAACCTTCATCACCATTGCCATGCCGACGGCCTTGAAGAGGTCCGGCCAGGGTTTTGCCGCAAGGCCGGGCAATTCGGCCACCACCGCCTCGAAGCCACGCTTGAGGTTCAGGCCGTGATCGCCATCACCGATGGCCTGGTCGAGAGCGGTCAGTTCATCGGCATGATCGAAGATGGTGGCGGCAACGGCGCGAATGAGCTGCTCCTTCGCCTGTTGATCCATCGCCTGACCCCATGCAGTATCTCCGCGCGGTGCAAACAACGCCGTCGCTCCGCTGGCAATTTGTTTAGTGTTTCACCTATCGCTAAACAATGCAAGAAAAAGCGGTGTGATGGGGAGATCAGGCTGGGAAGCGGTGCAGCTCTGGAACCGCCGTACTGTCAAAACAAGGCCCATTTTGTGGGCGGGTCTTCAGACCGACATCCCGCAACCAAGGGCACCGCATGCCGTTCCCGCGGCGCTTGGGATCGCAGGCGTCCTTGCCTGCTCTTGGAAACGATACGCCTCCTGGCAATGGAAGAAGCAGGCAGGGGTGCCTGCTAGCCCAGGATGCCCCGTCATATTCCTTTATTCTTCGTCTCCTAATGCCATGCCTAACTTTGCGTCAGATTTAACGCCATATCGCCATTGACGAACCCGGTCGGGAACGACAAGCTAAGGCAAAACAATGGATTAAGTGGGCAGGAAAGACGGTTCGGTTCATGGCGGCAGACACAATCCTGCAGACCGAAGGCTTGACGAAGGATTTCAGGGGCTTTCGCGCGGTCGATGATGTCGCCCTCACCATTCAGCGCGGTACGGTGCATGCGTTGATCGGCCCCAACGGTGCCGGCAAGACCACCTGTTTCAACCTGCTGACCAGCTTCCTCTCCCCGTCCAGCGGACGCATCACCTATAAGGGCCGGGACATTACGGGCATGAAGCCGGCTGCCGTGGCAAGGCTCGGCCTCGTGCGCTCCTTCCAGATCTCGGCAGTATTCGGCCAGATGAGTGTGCAGGACAATATCCGCATCGCCCTGCAGCGCCGGCGCGGCCATTCCTATGATTTCTGGCGTTCGCAGCGCACACTTGATTCGCTAAACGAGGAGGCGGCCGCCCTCGCCGACAGCGTGGGCCTCTCGGACCTGCTCGCCACGCCGGCCTCGGCGCTCTCCTATGGCCGCAAGCGGGCGCTGGAACTTGCCACGACCCTGGCGCTCGATCCCGAAATGCTGTTGCTCGACGAGCCGATGGCCGGCATGGGCCATGAAGATGTCGAGCGCACCACCGAACTCATCCGCCGCATTGCGCGCAGCCGCACGATCCTGATGGTCGAGCACAATCTCTCCGTGGTGGAAACGCTCTCCAACACCATCACCGTCCTGGCACGCGGCAAGGTGCTGGCGGAGGGCGACTACAACACGGTCTCGAGCGATCCGCGCGTGGTCGAGGCCTATATCGGGAGCGGCCATGCCTGATCCCGAAAAACCCGCCCCCTTGCTCAGCGTGCGCGGTCTCCAGGCCTGGTATGGCGAATCCCATGTGCTGCACGGCATCGACTTCGACGTGAATCCTGGAGAGGTCATCACGCTGCTCGGGCGCAACGGTGCCGGCAAGACCACCACGATGAAATCGATCATCGGCGTGATGGCGAAGCGCCAGGGTTCGATTCGCTTCGACGGCCACGAGACCATCCGCCTGCCCTCGCGCCAGATCGCCCGGCTCGGCATCGGCTATTGCCCGGAGGAGCGCGGCATTTTCGCCAGCCTCTCGGTGGAAGAAAACCTGATGCTGCCGCCGGTGGTGAAGCCGGGCGGGCTGCCGGTGGCGGAGATCTACACGCTGTTTCCCAACCTCAAGATGCGCCTCGCCAGCCAGGGCACCAAGCTCTCGGGCGGCGAGCAGCAGATGCTGGCGATCGGCCGGATCCTGCGCACCGGCGCCAAACTCCTGCTGCTGGACGAGCCGACGGAAGGGCTCGCGCCCGTGATCGTGGAGCAGATCGGCCACACGATCGCCCGGCTGAAGGAACGGGGTTTTACCATCATCCTGGTCGAACAGAATTTCCGCTTTGCTTCGACGGTGGCCGACCGCCACTACGTCGTCGAGCAGGGCAAGGTGATCGACATGATCCCCAATGGCGACCTGGAGGCCAATATCGACAAGCTGCACGCCTATCTCGGCGTGTAGCTCCAATTAAAGCTTGGGAATGGGAGGATAATTCATGAAATTCAAACCTTTGCTGCTGGCCGCCGTCATGGCCGGCTTCAGCTTCGGCGCCGCGTCTGCCGACGACATCTCGGTCAAGATCGGCGTGCTCAACGACCGCTCCGGCGTCTATGCCGACCTGTCGGGCCAGGGCTCGGTGATCGCAGCGCAGATGGCGGTCGAGGACTTCAAGGCGGCCGACAAGGGCATCAAGGTCGACATCGTCTCGGCGGACCATCAGAACAAGCCCGACGTCGGCGCCGGCATCGCGCGCCAGTGGTACGACCAGGATGGCGTCGATGCCATCTTCGACGTGCCGACATCCTCGGTGGCGCTGGCGGTGAGCCAGGTCACCAAGGAAAAGAACAAGATCTTCATCGATTCGGGCGCCGGCTCCACCGATCTCGTCGGCAAGCAATGCAGCCCCAACACGCTGCTGTGGACCTATGATACCTATGCCCTCGCCAAGGGCACCGCCGGTGCGATGGTGAAGCGGGGCGGCGACTCGTGGTTCTTCATCACCGCCGACTACGCCTTCGGCAAGTCGCTCGAGGACAACGCGTCCAAGATCGTCACGGCGGCCGGTGGCAAGGTCGTCGGCGACGTCAAGGCGCCCTTCCCCACCAGTGACTTCTCCTCCTTCCTGCTGCAGGCCCAGTCCTCCGGCGCCAAGGTCATCGGCCTCGCCAATGCCGGCGGCGACACCGTCAACGCCATCAAGCAGGCGGCTGAATTCGGCATCACCCAGGGTGGCCAGAACCTTGCGGGCCTGCTCATCTTCATCAGCGACGTGCACGCCCTCGGCCTGCAGGCGGCACAGGGCCTGGTGCTGACGGAGGCCTTCTACTGGGATCTCAACGACAACACCCGTGCTTTCGCCAAGCGCTTCGCCGAGAAGAGCGGTGGCAAGATGCCCACCATGGTGCATGCGGGCGTGTATGCCGGCGTGCTGCATTATCTGAAAGCCATCGAGGCGGCGAAGAGCAAGGACGCCACCAAGGTGATGGCCGGGATGAAGGCGTCGCCCACCGACGATCCGCTCTTCGGCAAGGGCCAGGTGCTCTCCAACGGCCGCGTGACCCACGACATGTATCTGTTCCAGGTCAAGAAACCGGAGGAGTCGAAGGGCCCGTGGGATTATTACAACCTGCTCGCCACCATCCCGGCAGCGGAGGCCTTCCAGTCGGTGGCCGATTCAGGCTGCGCGATAAAGTGAGACGATAAGAGGCATGGCGCGAGCCCCCCACGAAGCCGGGGGAGGCTCGCGCCATGCCCATCCCTTTTCTCAGCAGGAAGGCCCAACCGTGACGATGATCTTCGGCGTTCCACTGCCGGCCTTGCTGGGCCAGCTCGTGCTCGGGCTGATCAATGGCTCCTTCTATGCGATGCTGAGCCTGGGGCTAGCCATCATCTTCGGGCTGCTCAACATCATCAACTTCGCCCATGGGGCGCTCTACATGATGGGCGCCTTCGCGGCCTGGATGCTGTTGAACTATTGCGGCATCGGCTTCTGGCCGGCCCTGATCCTGGCGCCACTGGCTGTCGGTCTGTTCGGTGTCGTCCTGGAGCGCCTGTTTATCTCCCGGCTCTATCAGCTCGACCACCTCTATGGCCTGCTGCTCACTTTCGGCCTGGCGCTGATCATCCAGGGCGTGTTCCGCAATTACTACGGCGTTTCCGGACTGCCCTATGCCATACCGCAGCAGCTCGCCGGGCCCGTCAATCTCGGCTTCATGATCCTGCCGATGTATCGCGGCTTCGTTATCGTCTTCTCGGCCCTCATCTGCCTCGCCACCTGGCTGATCATCGAAAAGACCAGCCTGGGCGCCTATCTCAGGGCTGCCACCGAGAATCCGAAGCTGGTCGAGGCCTTCGGCATCAACGTGCCCCGCCTGATGATGCTGACCTATGGCTTCGGTGTCGCGCTCGCGGCCCTGGCAGGCGTGCTGGCGGCACCCATCTATTCGGTCAATCCCAACATGGGCGCCGATATCGTCATCGTCGTCTTTGCGGTGGTGGTGATCGGCGGCATGGGCTCGATCCTTGGCTCGGTCGTCACCGGCTTCGGCCTGGGGCTGATCGAGGGCATCGTCAAGATCTTCTACCAGCAAGGCTCTTCGATCGCAGTTTTCGTGATCATGGCGATCGTGCTGCTGGTCCGCCCCGCCGGGCTGTTCGGGAGGGCCCCGTAATGGCGGGGCCGGGCGAAACCGCTTTCCAGCAACGCGCCGGCGGCCTCATGGGCGACCGCGCCCTCGTTCTGCTGCTGGTCGCCGTCATCGTGCTGGCGCCCTTCGTGGCCTATCCGATCTTCGTGATGAAGGTGCTGTGCTTCGGCCTCTTCGCCTGCGCATTCAACCTGTTGCTCGGCTATGGCGGCCTGCTCTCTTTCGGCCATGCTGCCTTCTTCGGCATGGCGAGCTATGTCTGCGCCTACGCCGCCAAGGAATGGGGTCTGACGCCGGAACTCGCCATCCTCGGCGGCACGGTGGTCTCCGGCCTCCTCGGCCTCGTCATCGGCGCGCTCGCCATCCGCCGCCAGGGCATTTATTTCGCCATGATCACCCTGGCGATGGCGCAGATGGTCTATTTCTTCTCCCTGCAGGCGCCCTTCACCGGCGGCGAGGACGGCATCCAGTCCGTGCCTCGTGGCAAGCTCTTCGGCCTGATCGATCTTTCCAACGATATGACGCTCTATGTCGTGGTGGCGGTGATCGTGCTCGCCGGCCTCTTCGTTATCCACCGCATCGTGCACTCGCCCTTCGGCCAGGTGATGAAGGCGATCCGCGACAATGAGCCCCGCGCGCTCTCCCTCGGCTACGATGCCGAGCGCTTCAAGCTCCTGATGTTCACCCTCTCGGCGACGCTCGCGGGCCTCGCCGGCGCCACCAAGGCGATCGTCTTCCAGCTCGCCTCGCTTACCGATGTGCATTGGACGATGTCGGGCGAAGTCGTGCTGATGGCACTGGTCGGCGGCACCGGCACCCTGTTCGGCCCGATGCTCGGCGCCCTTCTAGTGGTGGCGATGGAGACCTATCTCTCCGGGCTCGGCTCCTGGGTCACGGTTGCGCAGGGCGTGGTGTTCGTGGTCTGCGTGCTGGCGTTCAGGGAGGGAATCGCGGGGAAGGTGAAGGGGCTGATGCGGAGATGATGGTGGGAGTGGGGGAAGATCCCTGGGACCGCAGGCGCCACGCCTGAGAAAGCGACACTTAGGGGAGTGACCAACCGCTCGCTACCTCTTTCAGAAGCACCAGATCCTTGATCTGGGGATGATCCTTAAAGTTGATGCTGCCAGACGTCTTGAACATGAAGAAGATCAGGTTGGCGATGACTCTGTTGGTCACGTTCCTTCGCACTCTCGGGAGTTTCACCAACCCGGTGACGGCCTGCTCCGAGTCATCGACCAGCACCACCGTGAACGTGCAGGCATAGTGAATGTCGATTGACGTGCCGCGCTCGTAATCGCGAACTCGTTCGGCGGCAGCCTCGTCATCGAGTAATCCTTGTAGAAGCCATGTATTGGGATATTTGGCTGGAGAAGTGCTGCCTACATCGATCCAGTCGAAAATGCGAACACTCTTTGTCCAATGTGGTTGGGCACTCTCCATCGATGCCTCGTCAGAAAAAGGAAATGCCAGCTCCAAGACTGGCACACCCCAGCTACCAATTCACCCACACCCCGCCCTTCTTCGACGACTTCACTGCGGCCTCGATGAAGGCCATGCCGGCGATGCCGTCATCGATACCGGGGAAAGTCACGGCTGGGTCGAGCTTCGCGCCAGTGCGGGCTGCCTTAATCGCCCGGGCGATCTCCGTGTAGATGTTCGCGAAGCCCTCCAGATAGCCTTCGGGATGGCCCGGTGGCACGCGCGTCACGCGGGCAGCGGCCTCCCCCACAGCGCCGGAGCCGCGGGTGAGGATGCGGGTCGGCTCGCCGTGCGGGGTGAAATAGAGGTAGTTCGGGTTGTCCTGGCGCCAGTGGAAGCCGGCCTTGGAGCCATAGATGCGCAGCATCAGGCCGTTCTCGTTGCCCGGCGCCACCTGGCTCGCCCACAACGCGCCGCGAGCGCCGTTGGCATAGCGCAGCAACACCTGGACATTGTCGTCGAGGGCGCGGCCGGGCACGAAGGTGGTGAGTTCGGCCAGGAGCTGGGAGACTTCCAGGCCGCCGACGAACTGTGCCAGGTTGAAGGCATGTGTGCCGATATCGCCGATCGAGCCGCCGGCGCCGGAGCGCTTGGGATCGGTACGCCAATCGGCCTGCTTCTGGCCCGTCTGCTCGATATTCGTGGTGAGCCAGTCCTGCGGATACTCCACCTGGATCAGCCTGATCTCGCCGAGGTCGCCAGCCATCACCATCTCGCGCGCCGCGCGGATGAGGGGATAGCCGGTGTAGTTGTGGGTCACCGCGAAGATCACGCCCTTCTCCTCGGCGAGCTTCTTGAGCTTCAGCGCGTCCTTCAACGTCGTCGTCACCGGCTTGTCGCAGATGACATGGATGCCCGCCTTGATGAAGGCCTCGGCGGCGGGCGCATGCATGTGGTTGGGCGTGACGATGGCAACCGCCTCGATGCCGTCCTTCCGGCGTTTTTCCTTCTGCGCCATGGTGGCGAAATCTGGATAGATGCGCGCGGGGTCGAGCCCCAGCGCCTCGCCCGAGCGCTGTGCCTTCTCCGGGGTCGAGGACAAGGCGCCGGCCACGAAGACGTAATCGTCGTCCATGCGGGCCGCGAGCCGGTGCACGGCGCCGATGAACGCACCCTCCCCGCCGCCGACCATGCCGTAGCGCACGCGCCCGCCTGCCTTGCTATCCGAACGGCCTTCGATTGCCATCTGAACGTTTCCTTTCCATCGAATTTGGGGCGCGGGCCTTAGCCAGCTCCCACCCATCTCTTAAAGCGCCGCGCAGCCCCTCACCTCTATCCTCTCCCCGTAAACGGGGCGAGGGGACTTCGTCGACGAGCTTCGTTTTCAGAACGATTCATCTCGCTCAACGGTCGGGCGAGATGAGCCGCCGCAGGATCGATCGCAACGGTTGCGCCCCCTCGCCCCGTTCTTACGGGGAGAGGATAGAGGTAAGGGGCTGCGCGACCTTTGCAAACTCGATCACCACTGCACCCAACGCCCTTCCACTTACCTCAGCCCCAGCAGCTTGCGCACCGCCTTGCGGTCCGTGCTGCCGCCGGCGAAATCGTCGAAGGCCTTTTCCGTCACGCGGATGATGTGGCTCTGGATGAAGGGCGCGCCCTCGGCGGCGCCATCCTCGGGATGCTTGAGGCAGCATTCCCATTCGAGCACTGCCCAGGAATCATAGTCGTACTGGGCGAGCTTGGAAAAGATGCCGGAGAAGTCGACCTGCCCGTCGCCGAGCGAGCGGAAGCGTCCCGCCCTCTCCGTCCAGGAGGCGTAGCCTGAATAGACGCCCTGCCGGCCGGTTGGGTTGAACTCGGCATCCTTCACATGGAAGGCCTTGATGCGCTCGTGATAGATGTCGATGAAAGCGAGATAATCGAGCTGCTGCAGCACGAAATGCGAGGGATCGTAATTGATGTTGGCCCGCTTGTGCCCCTTAAGGCGATCGACGAAGAGCTCGAAGGTGGCGCCGTCGAACAGGTCCTCGCCCGGATGGATCTCGTAGCAGACATCGACATCAACCGCGTCATAGGCGTCGAGGATCGGCTTCCAGCGCTTGGCAAGCTCGCCGAAGGCCTCCTCGATCAGGCCGGCCGGGCGCTGCGGCCAGGGATAGGCGAAGGGCCAGGCCAGCGCACCGGAGAAGGTGACATGGGCATCGAGGCCAAGATGGCGCGAGGCGGCGGCGGCGTATTTAAGCTGCTGCACGGCCCAGGCCTGCCTTTCCTTCGGCTTGCCATGAACTTCCACGGGCGCGAAAGCGTCGAAGGCACTGTCATAAGCCGGATGCACGGCGACGAGCTGGCCTTGCAGATGAGTCGACAATTCGGTGATGGCGAGGCCGTGTTTCCTCGCGACGCCTGCGATCTCGTCGCAGTAGGTCTTGGATTCGGCGGCCTTCTTCAGGTCGAACAGGCGCCCGTCCCAGGTCGGGATCTGCACGCCCTTGTAGCCAAGCGAGGCGGCCCAGGCGCAGATGGAATCGAGCGAATTAAAGGGCGCCGAGTCGCCCGCAAACTGGGCGAGAAAAATCGCCGGTCCCTTGATCGTGGCCGCCATTGCTGCGTCTCCTGCCATGAAGATATGCGGACCCGTTCACCGGCCCGTTGCTTGGATTTTCCCACCATGGCAAATCGCGTGAGGCTTCGCAACGCGCCTGACGTACGTACACCAAGCAAAATTCTTCTTGAGACGCTGGAGCGCAACGAAAAAAGGCCGGGCATTTGCGCCCGGCCTCTTCCCCAACATTAAATACGCACTACGCTTTGAAATGGACGCAATACGCTTTGAAATTCAGTTATCAGGCGCTGGCCTGCCCCGGGCCGAGAACGACCACGCGGCCACCGAGCGGCACCCGCTGGTAAAGGTCGATCGCGTCCTGGACGATCATGCGGATGCAGCCTGAGGAAGCATTGTGCCCGATGCTGTAGGGCTCGTTGGTGCCGTGGATGCGAAAGAGCGTATCCTTGTTGTCCTGCCACAGATACATGGCGCGCCCGGTAATCGGATTGCGCGGACCGCCCTGCATGCCGATGCCGCTCTGCAGCTTGCTGAGGGTGGGCCGCAGATCAGGCCGGCGGGCAATCATTTCCTTGGGCGGATACCAATCCGGCCATTCGCGCTTGAAATGGACCTGAGCGGTTCCGGACCAGCCGAAACCCTGTTTGCCCACACCCACGCCGTAGCGCATGGCACGGCCGTCGCCCAGGATATAGTAGAGGTAGTGTGCCTTCGCATCGACAATGACGGTGCCGGCCGGCTGTTCCGTCGGGTAATCGACCTCGGCGCGCAGGAACTCCGCACCGATACGCTTGGTATCCACGGCCGGCACAATGAATTTACCGTCGGTCATCTGCCCGTAGATTGTCTTATAATCATACGTGCCGTCGGGATTGAGCGGCTGCACGGGCTGGCTGATCGCGTCCGTGGGTCTACCGTCCGCAGGCATCGGCAGTGTTGCGGGGTCGCTGGAAGCGACCACGACGGGCTTGATCGAGGCGGAATCGGTTATGCAGCTCGCGAGGCTCAAACCAAGGCCGGTCATGGATGCGCCCATCAGAAAGGCGCGGCGGGAAAGAGACGACATTATACATCCTACAGGGATCGGGAGAACCGACGCATACAATAAGCAAGACTAGCCTGTTCGGCTGTTGTTTTGCTGCAACGTTTCACATTTCTTTGCATCGCGGTTTCGTGAAAGCATAGTCGTTAACCTTACTTTCATAAGCCGCTCGGCGTGACACGAGCGATAAAGGAATGAAGCCCGAACCGACGCCGTCCGAAAGATGAAGGTGCAAAACTGACGTATGGCTCTCCTGCCTCGGCAGCAGCAATCAGCTTCTGCCCATCGGACGCAAGGAGCTGCGCTGCAAAAGGCTTGACCGCCTCCGCGCCCGCCGTCACAAGGCGCGCATGGCTCCTCCTCTACTCTTCCTGCGGGACATCCACCTCACCTTCGGCGGCACGCCGACGCTTGAGGGCGCCGATATCTCGATTGCGCCCGGCGAGCGGCTCTGCCTGGTGGGCCGCAACGGCTCGGGCAAATCGACGCTCCTCAAGATCGCCGCCGGCCTGATCGAGGCCGACAAGGGCGAACGCTTCGTCCATCCCGGCGCCACGGTGCGCTATCTGCCGCAGGAGCCCGATCTCACCGGCTATGCCACCACGCTCGCCTATGTTGAGGCAGGCCTCGGCCCCGGCGACGAGCCCTATCGCGCCGCCTACCTCCTCAATGAGCTCGGCCTGACGGGCGTTGAGAATCCAGCCAATCTTTCTGGCGGCGAGGCCCGCCGCGCCGCCCTCGCGCGCGTGCTGGCGCCGGAGCCCGACATCCTGCTGCTGGACGAGCCGACGAACCATCTCGACCTGCCCGCCATCGAATGGCTGGAAAAGGAGATCGGCTCGCTGCGTTCCGCCCTGGTGCTGATCAGCCATGATCGGCGCTTCCTCGAAAATCTCTCGCGCGCCACCATCTGGCTCGATCGCGGCGTAACGCGCCGCATGGATCGCGGCTTTGCCTTTTTCGAGGAATGGCGCGACCAGGTGCTGGAAGAGGAAGAGCGCGACCGCCAGAAGCTCGACCGCAAGATCGTCGCCGAGGAGCACTGGGTGCGCTACGGCGTGACGGCGCGGCGCAAGCGCAATGTCCGCCGCATGGCCAATCTCGCCGCCCTGCGCCAGGAGCGACGCGACGCCCGCCGCGTCGCCGGCACGGTGAGGATGACGCTTACCGAGGGCGAGGAGAGCGGCAAGCTCGTCATCGAGGCCGTCGGCGTCAACAAGGACTGGGGCGGCCCGCCGATCGTCAAGGATTTCTCGATTCGTGTCGCCCGCGGCGACCGGATCGGCATCGTCGGCCCGAACGGCGCCGGCAAGACCACGCTGCTCAACCTGCTCACCGGGGTGATCCCGCCCGACAGCGGCAAGGTGAAGCTCGGTGCCAGCCTCGAGATGGTGACGCTCGACCAGCGCCGCGAAAGCCTCGATCCCGAGACCACACTCTCCGACACCCTGACGGGCGGCGGTTCCGACTATGTCGAGGTCGGCGGCGAGCGCAAGCATGTGGTCGGCTACATGCGCGACTTCCTGTTCTCGCCCGAGCAGGCCCGCACGCCCGTCTCGGTGCTCTCTGGCGGCGAACGTGGCCGCCTGATGCTGGCGCGCGCGCTCGCCAAACCCTCCAACCTTTTGGTGCTGGACGAACCCACCAACGATCTCGACCTCGAAACCCTCGACCTCCTGCAGGAGATGATCGGCGACTACCAGGGCACCGCCATCGTCATCAGCCACGACCGCGACTTCCTCGACCGCGTCGCCACCTCCATCCTGATGAGTGAGGGCGACGGGCGCTGGACCGAATATGCAGGCGGCTATTCCGACATGGTGGCCCAGCGCGGTGCCGGAGTCGCCCGCAAGGTCGCGGAAAAAGCCGAGGCGTCGAAGGAGAGCACGGCCCTCCCCGCCGCCCCGCCGGAGCGCGCAGCCAAGCGCAAGCTCTCCTTCAAGGAAAAGCACGCACTGGAAACCCTGCCGAAGAAGATCGACGAGCTTGCCGCCAAGGCCGCCTCCCTGCATGAGCGCCTGGCCGATCCCGCCCTGTTCGCCAAGGATTCCAAGAAGTTCGGCCAGTTCAGTCACGATCTGGCGAAGGTCGAGGCCGACAAGGCGAAGGCAGAGGAGGAATGGCTGGCCTTGGAGATGCTGCGGGAAGAACTGGAAGGATGACCCGGTACCAATATACTTATGGCCGACATCTACAGCTCATAGCCTGCGGGCCATGACCGGAAACCGACACCCATGATCATTACCCATCGCCTCTGCCCCGACAACAAGGACAGGCTCCTGCCCCATCTCTTGCAGCCGGACGAGACGCTCGCGGGCGATGTCCTGTGGATCGACCTCTACGAGCCAACCAAGGAGGAGGACCAGCAGGTCGAGGCGCTGCTAGGCATCTCCATTCCCACCCATGAGGACATGGACGATATCGAGCCGTCCGAACTCCTTTGGACGGAGAACGGCACCCGCTACATGACCATGCGGCTGCTGATCAAGAACGACACCAGCGACCCCGAGATATCGGCGGTGACCTTCATCCTCGCCGGCCAGGTCCTGGTGACGGTGCGCTACTGTGATCCCAGGGCCTTTTCGAAATTCGTCGGCCATGCCACCAAGCCCGGCGGCTGCAGCGGCACGGCCGAGGCCATCATGGCCGGCCTGATCGATGCCATCATCGAGCGCTGCGCCGAGCTCCTGCAGAATACCGGCGACCGCCTCGACGCGCTCTCGCGGGATGTCTTCAAGGAAAACGTGAAGCAGGGCGACCGCAACACCACGCTGCAACGCACGCTGCGCGGCCTCGGCCGCCACGGCGACATCATCTCCAAACTGCGTGAGAGCCTGGTGTCGATCGAGCGCGTGCTGCTCTCCTTCTCGGCTGGGCTGAAGGCCGCCCATATCCCGAGCGGATTGCGCGAGGAAGTGAAGGCGACCCTGCGCGACCTCCAGTCGCTCGAAGAACATGCCAGCTTCCAGTCCAGCAAGATCCAGTTCCTGCTCGACGCCACGCTTGGCCTGGTCAATCTGGAGCAGAACAACATAATCAAGCTGTTCTCGGTGATGGCGGTGATCTTCATGCCGCCGACCCTGGTTGCCTCTGTCTACGGCATGAATTTCGAGCATATGCCCGAACTCAAATGGGACTATGGCTACCCGATGGCGCTCGCCCTGATGGTAATCGTCGCCGTCGCGCCCTATTTCATTTTCCGCTGGAGGAACTGGCTATAAGGGGGAAGTCGGGGGTGGCGCGCTCCTTGCTTCTCCCCTTGAGTTTGCCGGCATACCGTTCGAAGATGCGCGGCGTGGTCGGCGGTATAATCGGAAGCATTTGCGCATGACGGAAACGTCCAGCTTGGGAGGCATTCGATCGGCATGAGCCAAGCCTCTGCGAGCGCCACCGATGGGCCGCCCGACGACCAGCCTTTCGTTGCGCACAGCCTGGGCTACCGCCTGTTTCGCACCTGCGTGACCTTCGTCTCCTCTGTGGTGCTGAGCCTGCTCGGCCTCAGCCTCGTCACCTTCTGCATCGGCCGCTTCATCCCCACCGATCCCGTGCTCGCCGTGGTCGGCGACCATGCGCCGCGCGATATCTATGACCGGACGCGCCTTGCCATGGGTCTGGACAAGCCCATCCCGGAGCAGTTTCTCATCTATCTCAACAAGGTCCTGCATGGCGATCTCGGCACCTCGGTGATCACTTCGAACCCGGTACTGTCGGACCTCCTGCATTTCTTCCCGGCCACCATCGAGCTTTCGACCGTCGCCACCGTGATCGGCGTGGCGCTCGGTGTGCCGGCCGGCGTAGTCGCCGGCGCCACGCGCGGGCGATGGCCCGATCACTTCGTGCGTATCGTCGGCCTGTTCGGCTATTCGATGCCGGTGTTCTGGCTCGGCCTCGTAGGGCTCGCGCTGTTCTACGGCAAGCTCGGCTGGGTCGCCGGTCCCGGGCGCATCGATGTCGCCTTCGAGGGAATCGTCGAACCAGTAACCGGCTTCGTGCTCATCGACAGCGCGCTGGCCGGCGAATGGGATACCTTCTGGAGCGCCGCCCAGCATCTCGTCCTGCCCGGGGCCATCCTCGGCTATCTCTCGCTCGCCTATATCGCACGCATGACCCGCAGTTTCATGATCTCCCAGATCAGCCAGGAATACGTAACCGTCGCGCAGGTGAAGGGCCGTTCCTATTGGGGCGCGGTCTGGCGGCACGCCTTTCCCAACATCCTGGTACCGCTGATCACCGTTATCGGCCTCAGCTATGCCACGCTGCTGGAGGGCGCGGTGCTCACCGAAACGGTGTTCGCCTGGCCGGGCCTCGGCCTCTACATCACGCAATCGCTGTTCAATGCCGACATGAATGCGGTGCTCGGCGGCACGCTCGTGGTCGGCACCATGTTCATCGCCATCAACCTGACCTGCGACTTCCTCTACAAGCTGGTCGATCCGCGGTTGAGGGGGACATGAGCAACCTCAGTGTGAACGAGACACGGCCGGGCTGGCATGCCTGGCTCACCGCCGAATCGCCGTCTTCGCCGCTGCAGGCGCGGCTGGGCGGTACCTGGCGCGTGCTCGCAGCACTTCTGCGCAATCCGCTGGCCTTTACCGGGCTTGTCGTCGTCGTACTGCTGATCCTGATGGCGCTGTTCGCCCCGCTGATCGCCTGGGGCATCTCGCCGATCGAACAGGACCTGGCCGGCCGCCTCGCCCCGCCCGGCGCCGTCCACTGGTTCGGCACGGATGAATTGGGTCGCGACATCTTCGCACGCACTGTCTATGGCGCGCGGGTGACGCTGACCATCGTGGCGCTGGTAGCAGTCATCGTCGTGCCGCTCGGTCTGCTGGTCGGCACCGTCTCAGGCTTTCTCCGCGGCATCACCGATACGGTCCTGATGCGCATCACGGACATCTTCCTCGCCTTCCCAAGCCTTGTGCTGGCGCTCGCCTTCGCGGCAGCGCTGGGGCCCGGCATCGTCAACGCTGTGATCGCCATCTCGCTGACGGCCTGGCCGCCCTATGCGCGCCTCGCGCGGGCAGAAACCGCCTCGATCGCCCGCTCCGACTTCATCGCCGCCATCAAGCTGCAGGGCGGCTCGACCGCCCGGATCCTCCTGCGCCATGTCGTGCCGCTCTGCCTCTCCTCGGTGATCGTCCGCCTCACGCTCGACATGGCCGGTATCATCATCATCGCCGCCGGGCTCGGCTTCCTCGGCCTCGGCGCGCAGCCGCCCATCGCCGAATGGGGCGCCATGGTCGCTTCGGGCCGCAGCCTCGTGCTCGATCAATGGTGGGTGGCGACCAATCCGGGCCTGGCCATCTTCATCGTCAGTCTCGGCTTCAACCTTCTGGGCGACGGGCTGCGCGACGTGTTCGATCCCAGGAGCGCGGGATGAGCGGCAAGGCGGAAGAGCCCCTTCTCGATATCCGGAACCTGTCGGTGAGCTTTCCCGCGCGTGGCCGCGTGATCCAGGCCGTGCGGGGCGTCAGCTTCACACTCGGGCGGGAACGGCTGGGCATCGTCGGCGAATCCGGTTCGGGCAAATCGACGACCGGCCGCGCCCTTCTCGGCCTGCTCGGACCACCCGCCAGCGTCACCGCCGACCGCATCGCCCTGCAGGGCAAGGACCTGCGCACCCTGTCTGGCAGCGAGTGGCGCGACATCCGTGGCAGCCGCATGGCGATGATCATGCAGGACCCGAAATATTCGCTCAATCCGATCATGCGGGTCGGCAGCCAGATCGCCGAGGCCTATCGCCTGCATCGCCGCGCCTCGGCTGGCGAAGCGCGACGTCGCGCGCTCGCCATGCTCGAGGCCGTGCAGATCCGCGATCCCGAACGGGTGCTCGACTTCTATCCTCACCAGCTTTCGGGCGGCATGGGCCAGCGCGTGATGATCGCCATGATGCTGGTGGCCGAACCCGAAATCCTCATTGCGGACGAAGCGACCTCTGCCCTCGACGTCAGCGTGCAAAACAGCGTCCTCGCCATCCTCGACCGCCTGGTGGCAGAGCGCGGCATGGGTCTCATCTTCATCAGCCACAACCTCGCCGTCGTCTCCAGTTTCTGCGACCGGGTGCTGGTAATGTATGGCGGCAAGGTGATGGAGTCGCTCGACGCCCGGAACCTTGGCGCCGCCAAACACCCCTATACGAAAGCCCTGCTCGCCTCGGTGCCGGATCTTGCCCATCCCAGGCCCCAATTGAGCGTGGTCCGCCGCGACCCGGCGTGGCTGGCATGACCGCAAGCGCACCCATGATCGACATAAGGGGCCTGTCGGTGACCTTTCGCGTCGCTGGCGGCCTGACGACGGCGGTCCGCGACGTCTCATTCTCGGTGGCGGCCGGCGAGAGCTTCGGCATCGTTGGTGAATCCGGCTCTGGCAAATCTACCGTGCTGCGCGCTATCGCCGGTCTGGTCGAAGCCTCGGCAGGCAGCATCGCCATTGAAGGTAGGACGCTCACCTCCAGGCGCAGCCCGGCTGACCGGCGCATGCAGCAGCTGGTCTTCCAGGATCCCTATGCCTCGCTGCATCCGCGCCAGACCGTGGACAGGCAGTTGCGCGAACCCCTGGAGATCCAGGGCTTGGATCGGCCGGAACTGCGCGTCGCGGAAGTACTCGCGGCCGTCGATCTCTCGCCGCAATACCGCTATCGCTTTCCGCACCAGCTCTCCGGCGGCCAGCGCCAGCGCGTGGCCATCGCCCGCGCCCTCATTCTGGCGCCGGCCATCCTGCTGCTCGACGAGCCGACCTCCGCTCTCGATGTCTCCGTACAGGCGGAGATTCTCAACCTGCTCGTCCGGCTGCGCGCAGAGCGGGGCCTCACCTCCATCCTGGTGAGCCATGACCTCGCCGTCGTCGCGCATCTCTGCGCCCGGGTCGGCGTCATGCGCGGGGGTCGGCTCCTCGAAGTCCTCGATGTCGAGAACCTGCGCAAGGGTGAAGCCAGGGAAGCCTACACACTCGACCTGATCGCCATGAGCCAGGGATATCGGAGAACCAGCGCGGCTTGACATGAAGGCGCGCCGAATGCGGAGGGGCGATCACCGATCGCCCCTCTTCCTCATCGCCAGGCGTATCGTTTCCAGGAATGTCGATCAGTGATCGACACTCCCTACCCTACTCCTTGCATTCCGCCTCGAAACGCACTGTGATGCTGGAGTTTGTCCGACAAGAATACCCTCCGCAGGAGAACCGAGCATGCTGCACTTCAGACCGAGACTTGCCATCGCCGTCATGACCACGATGCTGCTGGCATCCACGTCGGCCTTCGCGGCCACGCCGGCCAACACGCTGGTGATGGCCAAGAATATCGACGACATGATCAGCCTCGATCCAGCCGAGGCCTATGAATTGTCGGGCATCGAGGTCGACGCCAATATTTATGACCGCATCGTGCGCATCGACGCGAAGGACCCGACCAAGATCGAGCCCGGCGTCGCCGAAAGCTGGACGGTGAGCGAGGACGGCAAGACCTTCACCTTCAAGATCCGCGCGGGCATGAAATTCGCCTCGGGCGACCCGATCACGGCCGAGGACGCCGCCTTCTCGCTCCAGCGGGTCATCAAGCTGGACAAGACGCCGGCCTTCCTGATCTCGCAGCTCGGCTGGACCAAGGACAATGTCGACCAGATGGTGAAGGTGGTCGATCCATCCACGCTGCAGATCACTATCGCACCGCCCTTCTCGCCCTCGCTGGTCCTGTCCCTGCTTTCCTCCATCGTCGGATCGGTGGTCGAGAAGCAGACCGTGATGCAGCACGACCAGAGCGGGGACCTCGGCAATGCCTGGTTGAAGGCGCATTCGGCCGGCTCGGGCTCCTTCTCCCTGCGCTCCTGGCAGGCCAATGAGAGCGTGGTGCTCGATGCCAATCCGAATTATCGCGAGGGCGAGCCAAAGCTGAAACGCGTCGTCATCCGCCATGTGCCGGAGCCGGCGTCCCAGCGCCTGATGATCGAGAAGGGCGACGCCGACATTGCGCGCGACCTCTCGCCCGACCAGATCGCCGGTCTAAGCGGCAACAAGGATGTCGCCATTTCAGTATCGCCGCAGGCAACGCTGCATTATGTCGGCCTGAACGTCGCCCACAAGCCGCTGGACGACGTGCGCGTGCGCCAGGCGCTGCACTACCTCGTCGACTATGACGGCATGGTCAACTCGTTCCTGAAGGGCCAGGACCAGGTACACCAGACCTTCTGGCCCTCGGGCTTCTGGGCCTCGCTCGACGAGAAGGAATACAAGTTCGACCCCGCCAAGGCCAAGGAATTGCTGACGGCCGCCGGCTATCCCAACGGCCTCGAACTCTCGCTCGATGCCGCCAATTCCTCGCCCTATATCAACATCGCCCAGTCGATCCAGGCGAGCATGGCGCAGGGCGGCGTCAAGGTGACGATCATCCCGGCCGAGCAAAAGACCCTGCTCACGAAATATCGCGCCCGCCAGCACCAGATGCTGCTGGTCTATTGGGGCCCGGACTATATGGATCCGCACACCAACGCCGACAGCTTTGCCCGCAACACCGACAATTCCGACAATCCCGCCACCAAGCCGCTAGCCTGGCGCAATTCCTGGCTTATTCCCGATATCAGCAAGATGACGGAAGCGGCGGTGGAAGAACGCGATCTCGCCAAGCGCGAGCAGGACTACAAGGACCTGCAGAAGAAGGTGATGGACGAGGGTCCGTTCATCATCATGTTCCAGGAGATCAAGCAGACCGCCGAGCGCAGCAATGTGAAGGGCTTCCTGCTCGGACCGGCGTCGGACGTGGTTCTGTATGGGGAAACGACGAAATAAGCCTTGAGAATGAGAAAGGCTGCGCTCGGTGCCTGCCGGGTGCGGCCGCCTTCCTGGGATCGCAGGCATCTTGCCTGCACTTGGAAACGAGACGCATTCAGGACGAGACGCATTCAGGAAAGGAATCGCAGGCAAGGATGCCTGCGATCCTGGGCGCGCTCCGGACCACCCTACCCCTTCGCCAGCGCCGCCCGGCCCCTTGCCGTCAGGCAGTAGCCGATGGCGCGGTAGCCGGCCTTGACGATGGCGATGGAATCCATCTGGGCCGGCAGTTCCGAGCGCCGGAGCTCGCTGCCATCAGGCAGGCGGTACACGGCCTCGCACCAGCCGAACCTGCGGCACATATGTCCGGCCTGGCCGCTGATCGACGGACGCAGCTCGCCCGCCTCCAGCGCGCTCAGATAGGCCTTTTCGCGAGGCGTGGGATCGCGCTCCGGCCGGGGCATGAAGTTCATTGTCTGTCCTCACTCAGCCGCGGCGGCGGTGCCCCTACCGACGTGTCTTTCATAAACCTCGCGCACCGGCTTCCCAACCGTCGGTTCGTCTTTTGGCCCGACCAGCGGGCCGAAGATGAAGGACACGCCGCGGGTGATGTCGTCCATCACCGAATAGAATGACGGCACGAAGACCAGCGACAACAGTGTCGAGACGATCAGGCCGCCGATCACCGCTATGGCCATCGGGGCGCGGAACTCGCCACCGTCGCCATGGCCGAGAGCGGTCGGGAGCATGCCGGCCACCATGGCAATGGTCGTCATCACGATGGGCCGGGCGCGCTTTCGCCCAGCATCGATGATCGCATCATGCCGATGCATGCCGTGCTTGACGCTCTCGACTGCGAAGTCCACCAGCATGATGGCATTCTTCGTCACGATGCCCATCAGCATCAGGATGCCGATGACCACCGGCATCGAGATCGAATGATGCGTCGCCAGGAGCGCCAGCACGACACCGAGCAGCGAAAGCGGCAGTGACATCAGGATGGTGATCGGGTGGAAGACGCTGCCAAGCAGCAGCACCAGCACGCCCGCCACCATCAGGAGGCCCGCGCCCATCGCCATGGCGAAGCCGGAGAAGACCTCTTCCATGATCTCGGCATCGCCTGTCGAGGCGAATTTCACCGAGGCCGGCAGGTTCCTGGCTTCCGGCAGCGCCTTGGCCTTTTCCAGCGCCTCGCCGATTTCGAGGCCGGGCCGGAGATCGGCGCCGATCTTCACCTGGCGCGCACGGTCGTAGCGGTCGATCGAGGACGGGCCCTGGCCGAATTTGACATCGGCCACCGCCGAGAGCGGCACGGTACCGCCGGCGCTGGTCGTGAGATTCAGGGCCTCGATCAGGCTGAGGCTGGCGCGCGAGGCTTCCGTCAACTGCACACGGATCGGGATCAGGCGATCGCCCGCGTTGAACTTGGCGAGGTTGGCGTCGATATCGCCGATCGTCGCCACGCGCACGGCTTCAGAGATCTGCTCGGTCGTGATGCCGTAACGGGCCGCATCGTCGGTTCGCGGGATGATGCGCACCTCCGGTCGATCGAGACCGGTGGAGGCCGCCACATTGTTGAAGCCCTCGACATGGCGCATGGCACCCTCGAGCCTGGCAACGGCCCCTTCAAGCTCGACAGGATTGGTGCCTTGCAGTGCAAGGTTGACGTCCCGGTCGCCGCGATCGTTCACGCGCCAGGCGCGGACGTCAGGGATGCCGGCGATCAACGCGGTGATGTCGTTCTGGACCTCCGACTGGTGGCGCACGCGGTCAGCCTTGTTGGAGAGCTCGACATAGATCGCTGCCTTGCGCAGCTCGAGCTGGCCCGTCGGCGAGGAACCGCCGATGACGAAGACACGCTGCACCTCAGGGATCTTGCGGATCGCCGTGGCGAGTTCGTCGGTCTTGGCCTGCGTATCCTCGAGCTTTGCGCCCGGCGGAACCTCGGCGGCGTAAACGATGCGGCCCGAATCGTCCGGCGGGATGAAGCCCTGCGGCAGGTAGCCCATCAGGTGCAGCGAGACGAAGAACAGGCCAAAGCCTGCGGCGATCGTCAGATAAGGCGACCACCAGCGCGCGAGCGTGAACCCCAGGAAGCGCGTGTAGAAGCGCATGATGAAGCCGTCGCGCGGCTCGACATGGAGATGGGGCCTGAGGAAATAGGCCGTCATCATCGGCGTTATCAACCGCGCCACCAGGAGCGAGAAGAACACCGCTGCGGCAACCACCAGGCCGAACTGCTTGAAATACTGGCCGGCGACACCGCCCATGAAGCTCACCGGCGTGAAGATCGCGATGATCGTGAGGGTAATCGCCATCACGGCGAGGCCGATTTCGTCAGCCGCCTCGATCGAGGCGCGGTAGGGCGATTTGCCCATCTTCATGTGCCGAACGATGTTCTCGATCTCGACGATGGCGTCGTCGACCAGGATGCCAGTCACCAGCGTGATGGCCAGCAGGCTGACCAGGTTGAGCGAGAAGCCCATGGCGCTCATCGCCCAGAAGGTCGGGATGGCGGAGAGCGGCAGCGCCACGGCGGCGATGATGGTGGCGCGCCAGTCGCGCAGGAAGATCAGCACCACGATGACGGCAAGGATGGCGCCCTCGATCAGGGTCTGCATCGCCGATTTGAAATTGCCATAGGTGTTCTTGACGCCATCGTCGACCAGCGCGTAGGCGACGTCGGGATGGGCCGCATGCAGTTCGACGAGCTTCTTGGCCACGGCATCGGCGACCACCGTGTCGCTGGCGCCCTTGGCGCGGAACACCGAGAAGGCCACGATCGGGACATGCCCGTCGACGCGCGCGAACGATTTCTGGTCCGCATAGGCATCGGTGACGTCGGCGATCTCGTTCAGGCGCACCTGCCGGCCGCCGGGTAGCGTGACCTTGGTTTCCTTGAGCTCGTCAATGGTATGGGCGCCGGCGAGCGTGCGGATCGACTGCTCCTGGTTGCCGACGTCGCCTTTGCCGCCCGAAAGGTCGACGGTCGTCGCCTTCAGCTGGCGATTGACGTCGGCTGCCGTCACGCCGAGCGAGAGCAGGCGGTCGGGATCGAGGGCAACGCGCACTTCGCGGGTGACGCCACCGAGACGGTCGATACGGCCGACGCCGCGCAGGCCCTGCAGCTCACGCGTGACGACATCGTCGACATGCCAGGACAATTGTTCCAGCGTCATGCCCGGCGCGGAGGCCGAATAGGTCAGGATCGACTGCCCCTCGACATCGACGCGGCTGATCACCGGTTCGTCGATATCGCGCGGCAGGACGGTGCGGATCTTGGTGATCGCGTCCTTCACGTCGTTGAGGGCGCGGTCGGTATCGGTACCCAGCCAGAACTCGATCGCCGCGACCGAGCTCGAATCGGTGACCGTCGACTGGATGTGCTTGACGCCGGCGACGGCCGAGACGGCATCCTCGACCTTGCGGGTGACCTGCGTTTCCAGTTCCGACGGCGCGGCGCCTTGCTGGGTAATCGTCACCGAGATGACGGGCACGTCGATGTTGGGGAATTTGGTGACCGGCAGGCTCTCGAAGGAGACCCAGCCGAGCAGCAGCAACACTACGAACAGCACGATCGAGGGAACGGGATGGCGGATGGAAAGAGCGGAGATATTGAAGGACATCGCCGCCTCACTTCGCCTGAGCGGGGGTGGTGGCCGCGTCGATGGGCGTCACCTTGTCGCCGTCGCGCACGAAGGTGCCGGCGGTGGCGACGATGGCGTCGTCCGCCTCCACGCCCTTGACGATCTCTGCCTGGCTTTCCGTACGCAAGCCGAGCGTAACGGCTCTGGTGGACACCGTATCGCCCTTGACGACCTGCACGGTCGCGCCTTCTTCGGAATAGAGCACGGCCGATTGCGGCACGAGGACGCCATCATGGCTTGCGATCTGCACGCTCGCCCGGCCAAAGGCGCCAATGGTCAGGCCTGGGGCCTGGTCGATGGCGATGCGCACCCGGCCAAGGCGAGTCGTTGGGCTGACCTCGGGCGAGACCAGGCGCACATGGGCCGGGAAAGGCTCCTTGCGCGAGGCGGTGATCACCTGAGCCTTCATGTCCGGCAGCATGCGGGCCAGTGTCGTCTCTGGCACGTCGGCCTCGAGTTCGACGTCGCCGTCGCGGATGATGCGGAACAGCGGGTCACCAGCCGCCGAAGCGACGGCACCGATGCGGGCCGTGCGGCGGCTGATGATGCCGGACGCCGGAGCACGGATCTGGGTATGATCGAGGCGAACCATCAACTCCATGCGCTGGGCGTCGGCGAGCTTCTTGTCGGCCTGCGCCACGGTCAGGGCATGTTGGGCGGCTTCCAGACGGGCATCCGCCATCTTGGCATTGGCCTCGCGCTGGTCGAGTGTCTCGGCTGTGGTGTTGCCGCTCTTCACCAGGGCCTGCGAGCGTGCGAAGGCGCTGACCGCCTGATCCTTGTTGGCGCTGGCCTCGGCGATGGACGACCGGGCCTGCGCGATCGCGGCATCGGCGCGGGCTGATTGCGCCTCGTTCTGGGCAAGCGAGGTGTCGATGGTGGTGCGCGACAATTGCGCCAGCACCTGGCCTTCCGTGACCCGGTCGCCCTCTTCCACATTGATTTTGTCGACGGCATAGCCATCGATCTGCGGCGACACCAGGATCTCCTCACGAGCAATGAGATTGCCGGTGACGACGACGCTTTCGGTGATGGAGCCCGTCGTGGCCCTGGTCACGGTGATGGAGGGCGGCTTCGTCACCACCACCGCCTGCGCAGGCGGGTTCACCAACGCCACGATCGATTCGCGTTGGGCATAGAGCACGCCTGCGGCGATGACGATGATCACCAGCCAGACCGCCAGGGTGGTGTACCAGGGTGCGCGCCGATGCTCGACCGTCGCACCGTGGGCATGATTGCCTGCGCCATGCCCGGCCTGATGGATTGTCGGCATGCCGGAATCTCCCTCGAAGCCGGGGCCCTGGCGACGCTCAACGACGTCGCGGTCCGACCGGTTCTGCTTTTCAAGAGCGGACATGGGGTTTTCCTTCAGAAGCGGGCGAGGGGCCCAGAGAATTCGAGGTGCTGGATAAAGGACGATCGAGTTCGACCTTTCCCGACAAGAGAGCGTCCATGACGTTCACCAGAAGGCGAAAACCTTCCCAGGCGTCGAAGTCCGCCTCCAGCGCGCGGCGGGTGAAAAAGCCGTCGCCCATGGCCGAGAGCACTGTGATGGTGGCGGCGCTGTCGACGGAGGCGGGGATTTGCCCCGAGGTCTTGGCAGCTTCAAGAATGGCGATCATGTAGTCGTTGATCTCGCGGTCGACGGCGTTGCACATGTCGGCCACGATCGGATTGCGGCTCGCCTCGGCCCAAATCTCCATGAACTGGACACAGCGGGCTCGCGGCGTTTCGGTGAAATGCTTGCGGCCGAGGGCGATGAAGGAGCCCATCACGTCCTCGGATTGCGCGACCTCGCGGAAATCGGCGCCGAACCGCTCCCTGTCACGGCCGATCATGCCGGAGACCAGGGCCTCCTTGGAGGGAAAGTAGCGATAGAGATTGCCCGCGCTCATGCCGGCCTCGCGGGCAACGTCCTGCATGGTGGTGCGATGGAAGCCGGCGCGCTGGATGCAATTCTCGAAGGCATCGAGAATGCGCGTGCGGCGTACGTCCAGCCCCTTCGGCTCTGCCTGAGAATGGGCGGCTTCCCCGCTCGCCGACGTGCCAACAATACCCACCGCAAACCTCAGCATGAGAATGAACGTTCATTCTCATTACCAGAAGTCGCGAGCTTCGCCAAGAGGGAGTTGGGAGCGCGGACATAAGACGTCCGTTGCACGAGGCCGCCCTTGCTACGCTATCGATGCGGCAAGAAAATGGACGAGGTGTAACGAACGAGGCTGTGGCCGGGCGAGATGAGGCGGTGAAGCATAAGTCTCATCTCGCCCACTTGGCGACCGGCTGCCCGATCAGGGCTCTTCTTCGCCCTTCCGCAGGATGCGCTCGACGAAATAAAGGGGGCGCCTCTTGGTCTCGTTGAAGATTCGGCCGAGATATTCCCCGATGATGCCGAGGAACACCAATTGGGCGCCGCCCATGAAGAGCACCACCACCATCAGGCTGGGATAGCCGGGGAGGTCGCTGCCGAAGACAATGGTCTTGCCCATGATCCAGAGGCCATAGAGGCCGGCCACAGTGGAAATGATCAGGCCGATATAGGTGGCGAGCTTGAGCGGCGTCGTGGTGAAGCTGGTGATGCCTTCCAGCGCTAGGCTCCAGAGCTTCCAGTAGCTCCAGCTGGTCTTGCCAGCAAAGCGTGGCGCGCGATCATAGAGCACGGCCTTGCTGGGATAGCCGACCCAGGCGAACAGCCCCTTCATGAAGCGGTGATGCTCGGGCAGTTCCTGCAGTGCTGTGACCACTCTGCGGCTCATCAGCCGGAAATCGCCGGTGTTGGGCGGCAGCGTTACCCCGGTGAAGGTCTGCATCACGCGGTAGAACATCCGCGCCGTGAAGATCTTGAGCCAGCTCTCGCCGGTGCGCGTGCGGCGCTGCGCATAGACGGTATCGAAACCCTGGCGCCAGCCCTCGACCAGTTCGGGGATCAGTTCCGGAGGGTCCTGCAGGTCGGCATCGATCACGATCACCGCCTCGCCGCGCACCTGGTCGAGTCCGGCCGTGGTGGCGACTTCCTTGCCGAAGTTGCGAGAGAGGTTGACCACGACGACATGGGCGTCTTCATGATGCAGGGCGATCTGCCGAGCCAACGTATCGTCGGTACTGCCATCATTGACATAGATGACCTCCCAGCGATCGAGCCTTGCCATGATGGCCGAAAGACGCTGGTGGAACTCACCCAGGACTTCCGCTTCGTTGAAGCAAGGTACAACGACTGAGAATACGAGGTTGTCCTGCACGAGATCCCATTCGCCGGTTGGATAACCCCAGGGTTGCTACGCCATTTCCCCGCCTCTCTCAAGCCTGGGGGAGAAGGGCAAGGGTTTCGAACTCCGGTCAAGAAAGGCAGGACGCCGTCATTATTGCCCGAACTCGGAACCCCAACCGACGGCCGCCCGGCTTCACGGATTGCACAGGCTGGAGACAGCCTTGTAGCGGCTGATATCAGGAGCGTCCTCGGGACGGTCGAAGGGGAGCCAGCCCTGATAGTGCGGATCGAACAGGATGCGCTGCGAGTCCACCGGCCGGTAGAGCACACTGATCACCGGCCAGTTCCAGTACCACCCATAGCGGATGACGCGATTCTGGCCGAAGAAGGCAGCGGTTTGAGACGCGTCCGCGCTTGGTGATTTCAATTCCCGGCAGATGTCGCGGGTGAAGCCTCGCCAGGCCAAGAGGTCGCTGCCATAGATGAGGAAGACGGTGGCGAGGGGAATCAACAGCGGCCAGGCCTGCCCTCCTGCTTTGAAGGCAAGCCAGCTCGGCCGGAGACCGGCGACGATGAGTCCCACCGTCGCCACGAGGAGGATCGGAAAGACCTGCGCGCGCTGCTCGCTTTGGTCTCCCAGATTGAGCGCAGTGGTGCTGATGGGCGCGTGCAGGCGCTCGACAAAGAGCCAGATACCCGCCGCAGCGGCAGCAAGCGCCAGGATTCGCGCCGGCCTGGAATAGGCCGCGATCGCGCTCAGGACGGTGATGCCGCACAGGCCGAAGAGTATCCGGTTTTCGGAAAGCTCGAAAAGAGCCCGGCCAAAGCTCGAAGCATTGGCCGGGTCCCTGGGAAAGACGATGCCGGCCAGCCCGTAGAGACTGCCGACGAGGAAAACGATAATGGCGATTTTCCAAGCGCGCCGTGTCCCCTCCTCCGCCTCCGCCGCCCGGCGAATGGCACAGATGGCGGCGAGGATGAGGCCGGTGATGGCGGTCAGTTCGTAGCTCGCCACCATGAAGAGGCCGAGGCCGGTGATCAGGCGGAAATGGGTCCTGTCCCGCCTCTCGACGAACAGCAGCAGCGCAAGCGTCAGCCAGAACAGGCCGTAGAGCCCGTTGAACTCGCCCACCGCATAGAAGCTCACAGGAACATAGCAGCAGGCGATCGCCACCGTATTGGCGACGAGGGCAAGCGGATTCCACCGTACGATCCAGGTGGAGGCCACAAAGCACAGTGTCGGCACCACCACCAGATTGGCCGAGTGCAGCACGGCGAGAATATCGATGGAGGTCACGCCGAGATGCAGCGCCGCCAGAAAGAAGGTCTGCGTAAGAACAATCGCTCCCAGCCGGTACCAGGAGGAGATGAAATAGAAGCGCTCTGACAGGAGGCCGAGGAAATAATAGGCTCCATCTGAGTAGAGACCGACCTGGTAGAGGCTGTTGAGGACGAAGCCTGCAAGCAACAGCCCGATTGTGCCGACAACATAGGCTTTGGACGCGGCGCTGTCTTTCATTGCGGAGCCTTCTCCGCACTTGGAGTGGCGGTCTCTGACCGCGATCTTCCTCTCCCGCATGCGAGCCGTTTCAAAGAATGGCGATTGGGAATCGCCACTCCAATCGCTCTTCCCCCACATGATTTCCCAAGCATCAGATCTCGTAATCCAGCACGAGAAGGCCGCCGACACCGCCCTCCGTCGCGCCCACCAATTGCGTGGCTACCTTGACGTGATGGGGATGCGGCAGATAGGCGTCCCTCGCCGCCGCATCGACGAAGTCGACCGTGAAGCCGTGGCTGTGGCCGCGGTCGAGGCCCTCGGGGCTGTTGTTTGCGCCCGCGGTGAAGGCCACGATGCCGGGAATGTGCTCCTTCATGCCGGCAAGCGCGGCGAACAGGCTCTCCTTCTCTGCCGGCGAAAGATCGCTGCGCAGATTGGCGAGCACGATGTGACGGATCATGAGGCAAGGCTCCTGTAGTCGGCCAGCACGAGATGGCGGGCCGGGACATCTTCGACGATCGCCGAGGGTGCGGGCAGCGGCTGAAGGAAATAATTGTCGGTGGCATCGTCGTTCGCGAGCGAAATCTCGCCGCACAGCACTTCGCCCACGCCGATGAAGGCATGCGCAACGCCAGGCTCCAGCACGATGCTCTCGCCCGGCTCCAGATGCAGTGTGGTGTTGGCCGGCACGCCGACCTCGATGCCGTTGCGCTCCAGCGTGATCGCCTCAGCGAGAGGCTCGCCGTCCGCATCGACCTTCACGAGGTTGACGCCGAGAATGCCCCCACCGCGATTGATCAGGTCTTCGGTCTTCACACGATGATAGTGATGCGGCACGCGCTGGCCTTCGAACAGCACGAAGACCTTCTCCGCATAGAGTCGGCCGCGGCCTTTGGACAGGTCGCGATAGTCGCCCATGCGCAGGGTGAAGACAGCAATGCCGCTCTTGAAAAAGGCGTCCTTCTCGAACTCGACGATGTTCCAGCCGAGCCCGGCCGCGCGCAGAGCCTGCGTCCCCTCTGCCTTCTCGCGCCATTGTGCCGGTGTCCAGTCGGCAAAAGGGGGCAGTTGAAAGCCCTGCTCGCCCATCGTCGCAAGGGACTTCTCAATGATCGCCTCGATCTGCGAGCGTCTCATTGCGCCAGCTCGGGAACCGGCTGCAGATTGACGGCCGGGAGAGGTTCTTTGCCGGCTATGATATCAGCACCCTTTTCGCCGATCATGATCGTTGGCGCATTGGTGTTGGAGGAATTGACGATCGGCATGATCGAGGCATCGCAGACGCGCAGGCCGTCGAGCCCCCGTACCTTGAGCTCCGGCGTCACGACGGCCATATCGTCGACGCCCATCTTGCAGGTGCCGGCGGGATGGTGATCGGTCTTGCAGGTCTTGTAAACATAATCGGCGAGTTCGCCCTCGCTTTCGATCCCAGGCCCCGGCATGCGCTCCGCCAGGATGTAGGGCTGCAATGCTTTCTGCCGGAAAATTTCCCGCGCCATGCGCAGGCCTTCCAGCGACATCGCCCGATCATAGGGATCCGACCAGTAATTGGGGTCGATCAGCGGGTGGTCATTCGCATCGGCCGATTTCAGGCGCACCGTGCCGCGCGAGCGCGGATGCAGGAAGGCGGAGTTCAAAGTCACACCGGCATTCTTGAGCCTGGCGACGCCGGCTTCGATGCCGGAACCCGAGCCGAGATGGAACTGGATATCGGGCGAGCGCGCCGACCTGTCGGCATAGGCAAAACCGCCCGTCTCGAACAGGGTGGAGGCCACCGGCCCCTTCTTGAACAGGAGATATTGCAGGCCCGCCCAGGCGGTGCGGTGCGGCTTGACGATGTTGTCATAGGTGTAGTCGCCGGTGCATTCGGCGATGACATATACGTCGAGATGGTCCTGCAGGTTCTCGCCGACACCCGGCAGATCATGCACCACCTTGACGCCGACCTCGCTCAGATGGGCAGCCGGGCCGATGCCCGAAAGCAGCAGGAGGCGCGGCGAGCCGATGGCGCCGGAGGAGACGATCACCTCGCGTTCGCAGCGGATCTCGCTCTTCTCGCCATTTTCGATGACCTCGACGCCCACCGCGCGGCCATTCTCGACGAGGATGCGCGTCACCAGCGTGCCGGTGCGAATGGTGAGATTCGGCCGCTTGCCGCGCAAGGGTTTCAGATAGGCCGAGGCGGCCGAGGAGCGCCTGGCATCGCGCACGGTGACCTGGTAATGGCCGACGCCCTCCTGCCTGGCACCATTGAAATCGGGGTTGTAGGGCAGGCCGTATTCCTGGCCGGCGCGAATGAAGGCCTCATTGATCGGCAGCGGATTGATCGGGATGGAAACGCCGAGCGGGCCGCCGGAGGCATGATAGGTATCGGCGAAGCGCTGGTTATCCTCGGCGCGCTTGAAATAGGGCAACACCTGCGCATAACTCCAGCCTGTGCAGCGATGCACATAGGCCCAGATATCGTAGTCGCGCGAATTGCCACGGGTGTAGATCTGCGCATTGATCGAGGAGCCGCCGCCGAGCACCTTGGCCTGGGTATACCAGAGCACGCGATTGTCGAGATGCTTCTGCGGCACCGTCGACCAGCCCCAGCTGGCGATGCCCTTGGTCATCTTTGCGAACCCGGCTGGCATGTGGAAATAGGGATGGCTGTCGCGCCCGCCCGCTTCGATGAGCAGGACCTTCACGGACGGGTCTTCGCTGAGGCGGGCCGCAAGGGCGCAGCCGGCAGGGCCGGCGCCGGTGATGATGTAGTCGGTCATGGCAGCCTCCTGGGAGCGCGGACATCCTGTCCGCCTCTTGGAACCGCGACGTTCAATGGATAGGAAGATGCGGGCAGAATGCCCGCGCACCCGGGAAACATCACAGCCTCGAAATCGAAAGGGCACCGTCGCAGGCGATGGCGCTGCCGGTGGCGAAACCGAAGGAACTGCCTGCAAGCGCCAGGGCCATCTGGGCGACGTCGGCCCCCTCCCCCCAGCGGCGCGCCGGCACAAGACCGTCATCGATGCGGGCCTGATATGTCGAGGCGACCGCCGCCGTCATCTCGGTGCGGATCACGCCAGGGCGGATCTCGAAGACCGGGATGCTGTCAGGCGCCAGCCGCACGGCGAGGTTCTTCACCCACATCGACAGCGCGGCCTTGGAGACGCAGTAATCAGCCCGCTCGGGTGAAGCCATCTCGGCGCTCACCGAGGTGATGAACAGGATGGAACGGTTGCGCGTGGGCTTCTGCGGCGGTGGCAGCGTCAGCATGGTGCGCCCCACCACCTGGCTCAGGAACATCGCCCCGCGGACATTGACGTTCATCACCCGGTCGTAATTGCCGGGCGCAAGCTCGAGCAGGTCGCCGCGCACCGGCGAGGCGATGCCGGCGTTGGAGACGAAGCAGTCGAGCCGGCCGTAGCTCTTCAGGACATCGTCGACCAGGGCTTGGTGGCTGGAGAGATCGGCGACATCGTTCTGGAAGAACATCGCCGCGCCGCCGGCCTCGCCGATGGCAAGCTCGGCATCGTCGACCGCATCGTCGTCGACGATATCGGTGAAGGCGATGTCATAGCCCCCTTCGGCGAAGGCCACCGCAATGGCAAGGCCAATGCCGCGGCGGGCGCCGGTGACGAGAAGGACGGGACGGGTCATGCATTGAGCTCCGTTTCGTGAATATGCCGGGCGGTCCTCAGGGAGAGGGCGGCCACTGTCAGCGAAGGATTGACAGCGGCAGAGGTGACCAGCGTGGAAGCATCGGCCACGAAGAGATTGGGATGGTCATAGGCGCGGCCGAACGGATCGAGCGGCGCCGTCGCCGGATTGGCGCCGATGCGGATGGTACCGCATTGATGGGACGGCGTCCTGCGGTCGAACAGATGCGTCAGCACGATGGGAAAGCCCGCCTGTTTGAGCTTTGCGCGCATGACCGTCTTCAACCCCTCGTGCGCCGTCATGTTGGAGCGGCGCCATTCCAGCACGATCTTCTCACCGTCGAGCCGGACGCGGCTGGCCGGATCGGGCAAGTCTTCCGTCATGATCAGGAAGTCGATGGATTTCCGAGCCACGGCGCTGAGGATGAACTCGGGCACCTGCTTGAGGTCCGATTTCAGGATCGGGCCGGAGACGCGGCCGAGCAGTTGGACATTGCCGAGCGGCGGCCCGCCCTTCCCGTCGCTCAGGTAGAAATCGTTGACGGCGAAGGTTTTCTGGTAGATCGCGTCGTTGTTGAAGCGCGGATCGATGCCGATCATCGCCGAAAGGTTGTGGTTCATGAAGTGCCGGCCGACCATGCCTGAGCGGTTGGCGAGGCCTTCGGGCGAGGAGGCCAGCAGGATCACCGCCGAGCGCACGGCGCCGGCCGAGAGCACCACGAGCTTCGGCGTGGCGCGGCGGGTCTCGCCGTCCCGCTCATATTCCACCGCCTCGATATGCCTGCCGTCCGCGCCGAGGATCAGGCGCTTCACGTCGGCGTTGTTCTGAAGGCGCACATTGGCATGGGTAAGCGCGGGCAGCAGCGCACAGGTCTCGGCGTCCATCTTGCCGCTGCGCGCATCGGGAAAGGCGTCCCAGGGCGTCTTGCCGTGCGAGAGCCATGCGTCGATGTCGATACCGAGCGGAAGGGAGAAGGGCTTGAGCCCGACCTTGCGCAGCCGCTCGCGCACCTCGGCGATGGCGCGCTCGTCCGGCACCGGCGGGAAGGCGAAGTCGCCGCTGCGAGGCGGCTCGGTCGGATCCTCGCCCGCCTTGCCGCGCACTTGGTAGAGCATCTCGGCTTCGTCATAGAAGGGCGCAAGTTCGCCGTAGTGAAACGGCCAGGCCGGGGCGTGGCCGTCCGTGTGGCTGACACCGTCGAAATCCTCGGCTCGATAGCGCAGCAGCACCGCGCCGTAGAACTTCGAATTGCCGCCATTGCAGTAGTAATTGCCCGGGTTGAACGGGTTGCCCTTGCTGTCGTACCAGAACTCCTTCGGGCGGAAGAACCCCTGTTGGAAGATGGCGCGCGCGTCGCGGTTCTCAGGCCGATCGGGCAGTTGCGCACCCTTGTCGAGGATGAGGATGTCAGCGCCGCTTGGCGCGAGCGCTTTCGCAACGGTTGCTCCGCCCATGCCGGCGCCGATGATGACGATATCGGGAGAGGACATGGGAACTCCTGCTACGTTCGCGGCGCGAAAGCCTTCCCGGCGGAGCGGGAAGGCTGTCCGGCCCCTTACAGCCTCTTGCCCGTACCCGGGTCGAACACCACAGCCTTGTCGAGGTTGAAGGCGAAGGGCAGCTCCTGGCCCGGCTGCACCATGGCGTCCGAGCGCATGCGGGCGGTAACCTCCTTGCCGCCGAGGTGGGTGACGACGAAGGTGTCGGCGCCGGCCGGCTCAACCACATCCACCACGGCGTTCACCATTTCGATTGCGCGCGAATTGCGATCCGCCCCGTCCTGGTCGGTGATCGCCTCCGGGCGGATGCCGAAGATCACTTCGCGACCATCGGCGAGCGGTTCGGCGGCGATGCCGGCCGGCATGGGCAAGGTGACGCCTCCACCGCTCTTGTTGAGGATCTTCAGGACCGTACGGCCATTCTCCTGGGCGGTCTTGGCCTGGATCAGGTTCATGGCGGGCGAGCCCATGAAGTCGGCGACGAAGAGGTTGTTCGGCTTGTTGTAGATTTCGGCTGGCGTGCCGACCTGCTGCAGTTCGCCGTCCTTGAGCACCGCGATCTTGGTGGCAAGCGTCATCGCCTCGATCTGGTCATGCGTGACATAGACGATGGTCTTGCCCGTGGTGGCATGCAGGCGCTTGATCTCGACGCGCATGTCGACACGCAGTTTGGCGTCGAGGTTCGACAGGGGTTCGTCGAACAGGAAGAGCTTGGGGTCGCGCACCAGGGCGCGGCCCATGGCGACGCGCTGGCGCTGGCCGCCGGAGAGCTGCGAGGGCTTGCGGCTGAGCAGGTGGCCGATCTGCAGGGTCTTCGCCACCTGCTCGATCGCCTTCTCGCGCTCGGGTTTGGGCACGCCCCGCATTTCCATGCCGAAGGCGATATTCCCGCCCACCGTCATGTTCGGATAGAGCGCGTAGCTTTGGAACACCATGGCGATGTCGCGTTTGGAAGGGTGCAGATCGTTGATCGCATTGCCGGCGACGCGGATATGGCCCTCCGAGATGTTCTCGAGCCCGGCAATGGTGTTGAGCAAGGTGGACTTGCCGCAACCCGAGGGGCCGACCAGGACGAGGAAGCCTCCCTGGTCGAGATCGAGATTGATGCCCTTGAGGATCTCGACGGCGCCATAGCGCTTCTTGAGGTTGTCGATTTCGAGAAATGCCATGGGGTCAGCCTTTCACAGCGCCCGCCATCAGGCCACGCACGAAGTAGCGGCCAGCGACGATATAGACGAACAGGGTGGGAAGCGCCGCGATCATCGCAGCCGCCATGTTGACGTTGTATTCGACCGCGCCCGTCGTGGTGTTCACGACATTGTTCAGCGCCGCCGTCATCGGCATGACGTCGCCGGTGCCGGCAAAGGAGGAGGCGAAGAGGAAGTCGTTCCAGATATTGGTGAACTGGTAGATCACCGTCACCACGAAGATCGGGATCGAATTCGGCAAGAGGATGCGGCGGAAGATCTGGAAGAAGCTGGCTCCATCCACCATCGCCGCCCGCACGAGTTCGTTGGGAAACGCCTCGTAGTAGTTGCGGAAGAACAGCGTGGTGAAGCCGAGGCCGTAGACCACATGCACGAAGACGAGGTTTGCGGTGGAAGAGCCGATGCCGAGCGAAGTGCCGATGGTCGACTGCAGGAAGCTGCCGACCATGCCGAGCTTGCCCAGCACCGTCGCCATCGGCAGCAGCACCGACTGGAACGGGATGAAGCAGGCGAACAGCATCATGGCGAACACGATCTTGTGGCCGGGGAAGCGCCATTTGGTCAGCACATAGCCATTCAGCGCACCGAGCATGGTGGAGATCGCCACCGCCGGCACCACCATCTTGATCGAGTTCCAGAAATAGCCCTTGATGCCGGCGCAGGTGAGGCCGACGCAGGTCTCGTTCCAGGCCTTGATCCAGGGCTGGACCGTGGGCGAGCTCGGCAAGGCCAGCATGTTGCCGCCCTGGATCTCGTCCATCGTCTTGAACGAAGTCGTCAGCATGACGAAGAGCGGCACGAGATAGACGAAGGCGAAGAACAGCAGCAACCCGTAGATGACGATGCGGCTGACCATGTTGGAGCCGACAGGCCCCGAAGTTTCGCGACTTGCGGCGGCCATCACTTCTTCTCCCGCAATTCGGAATAGAGATAGGGCACGATGATCGCGCTGATGGTCATCAGCATGATCACCGCGCTCGCCGAGCCGATGGCCATCTGATTGCGCTTGAAGGTGTACTCGTACATGAAGTTGGAGGGCAGCCAGGCGGAGCCGCCGGGGCCTCCCGAGGTCAAGGCCACGACAAGGTCGTAGGACTTGATCGCCATATGGGCGAGCACGATGAAGGCGGACAGGAAGACAGGACGCAGGATCGGAATGACGATGCGCCAATAGACCTGGAAGGTCGAGGCGCCGTCGATCTGCGCCGCCTTCAGCATTTCGCCATCGACCCCGCGCAGACCCGCGAGGAACATTGCCATGACGAAGCCCGAGGCCTGCCAGACGCCGGCGATGACCACAGTGTAGATCACGCGGCTGGAATTCTTGATCCAGTCGAAATGGAAACTGGTCCAGCCGAGATTATGAAGGGTTGCCTCCAGGCCGAGGCCCGGGTCCAGGAACCATTTCCAGGCCACGCCGGTGACGATGAAGGAAAGCGCCATCGGATAGAGATAGATCGGACGCAGAATGCCTTCGCCACGGATCCTCTGGTCGAGCAGGATGGCGATGAACAGGCCGAGCACCATGCAGATGCCGACATAGAGCACACCGAACACCGCCATGTTGGTGATCGAATAATACCAGCTCGATGGCGGATCGCTCTCGAAGGTCCAGCCCCAGAGGCGTTGATAGGCCAGGCCGCCCGTCAGCTCGTAGCTGGGGAAGGTCTTGGAATTGGTGAAGGACAGATAGATCGTCCAAAGGATGAAGCCGTAGACGAACACCAGGATGAGGGCGAAGCTCGGCGCCAGCACGATCTTCGGCAGGGCATCCTGCATTTTTTCACGCAAGCCCGGCCGCGCAGGCGCAGTACTTGCGGCGGTTGTTGAAGCTAGAGCCATGGAGGTCCCCCGCTGGGTTGTTCTTGTGGTCCTCGGTTCCCGTCGGTCGAGATCGTCATTGCGAGCGGAGCAGTTCGAACCACTCCTCGCGAAGGCCTACAGCCCGATTGCTTGGCTCCGCTTGCAATGACGACCGACACGGCACAAAGGTTTGGGCAAACCGGGCGCGGCAAGCCGCGCCCGGCCGCCTTCGGCTCTTACTTGGCTTCGTCGATGGCCTTGACGAGCTGGGTCACAGCTTCATCCGAGGTCTTGATCTGGCCGTTGAAGAATTTGTCCACGACGTCCTTGTAGGCGGTGGCGATGGCTGGAGGAGCGCCATAGCCCTGGGCGAGCGAGCCGAACAGCGTGCCGCCTTCATTGGCTGCCTTAAGGTCGGCGATGCCCTTCTTGCCGCAAGCGTCGAAGTCCGTGTCCGGGACGTCGGTGCGCGCGGGGACCGAGCCCTTGACCACGTTGAAGGACGACTGGAAGGACTTGGACAGCGTTGCCTTGGCCAGGGCGACCTGGGCTTCCTTGCGATCGTCGGGAACCGCGAACATGCCGAACATGTCGGAGTTGTAGACGACGCTGCCGTCGGTGCCCGGGAAGCGCATGCAGATATAGTCGGTGCCCGGGGTCTTCTTGGCGGCCTTGAACTCGCCCTTGGCCCAGTCACCCATCACCTGCACGAGGGCGTCGCCCTTGATGACCATGGCGGTGGTCAGGTTCCAGTCGCGGCCCGAGAAATTCGGATCGACATAGGCCTTGAGCTTGGCCAGATTGTCGAACGACTTCTTCATGGTGTCCGACTTCAGCGAGGCTTCGTCGAGATCGTTGAAGGCCTTCTTGTAGAACTCGGGACCGCCCGTGGAGAGCACGACCGAGTCGAACATGGTGGCTTCCTGCCAATCCTGGCCGCCGAGGGCGAGCGGCGTCACGCCGGCAGCCTTGGCCTTGTCGAGGAGAGCGATGAAATCGTCGAAGGTCTTCGGCTGGGTGCCGCCGATCTTGTCGAACACCGCCTTGTTGATCCACAGCCAATTGACCGAGTGGACGTTGACGGGAACGGCGACCCACTTGCCGTCATAGACAGCGAATTTCTGCAGCGGCGCCGGCACCACCTTGTCCCAGCCTTCCGACTTGGCGAGATCGGTCAGATCGCCCATCTTGCCGGCCTGTGCATAGTCAAGCACGGTGTAGCCAAGCATCTGCGACGCGGTCGGGTTGTTGCCGTTGGCGACCATTGCCTTCAGCGCGGTCATGGCAGCGTCACCGCCGCCGCCGGCCACCGGCACGTCCTTCCAGGCATAGCCCTCGTCGGCCAGGTCCTTCTTGAGAACGCTCAGGGCGGCTGCTTCGCCGCCGGAGGTCCACCAGTGCAGCATCTGCACTTCCTTGGTCTGCGCCTGAGCGGCCGTTACGCTCAGACCCGCCAGGCCGAAGCTGGCAGCGGCAAGGGCCACGCCGGCGATCAGTTTCATACGAACGGTCATATAATCCTCCCATGACCATAATGCCGGATACGTTCCGGCGACGTCTTTTGTCAGGGGCCAGCGGCGCTGGAACGCCCGGTCCCTGAACACCTGTGAATTTTCGATGCCAAACCGGAGATTTGGCGAAGATTCACAGAAGGGCATCAGGAGCCATCGACAATGGCTCCTGAATTCATTTGCCTACCGCGGCAGCCACCAGGCCGTTCGCGGTCCGCAATGAAGGTGCAAAGTTTTTTCTTCCGTATAGTCGGCCACCGCATTGCGGCCGAGTTCCCGCCCGATGCCGGATTGGCGGAAGCCGCCGAAAGGCAGCTCAGCCGCGCCATCCATGAAAGTATTGGTCCATACCGTGCCGGCGCGCAAACGTTTGGAAACGCCAACGGCCGTGTCGAAGTCCCGGCTCCACACGCTGGCTGACAACCCGTAATCGACGCCGTTGGCGATAGCCACCGCTTCATCGGCGCTTGAAAAGCGTATCAGGGTCGCCACCGGTCCGAAGACTTCGTCGCGCGCAATCGCCATGGAAGGCTTGGCACCGGCGACTACGGTCGTCGCCATGAACTGCCCCCCATCGCTGTCGAGCCGGCTGCCGCCAAGGGCGACATTGGCTCCCTCCGACCTGGCGTGGGCGACATGGCCTTCCACCAGCGCCAAATGCTGCGGCGAGATCAGAGCACCGACGAGCGTCGTGGGATCGAGCGGATCGCCAACCACCACACGGCTCGAACGTTCGACGAACTCAGCCTCGAACTCGGCCGCGATATCCTGATGCACGAGCAGGCGGCTGCCAGCGTTGCAGCATTCACCGGCGTTGAAATAGGAGCCGAACACAGCCGCATCGAGCGCCGCATCCATGTCGGCGTCGGGGAAGATCAGCTGCGGGTTCTTGCCGCCGAGCTCCATCGACATCTTCTTGAGGGTGCTCGAAGCCGCCGCCATCGCTGCCTTGCCCACGCGAGTCGAGCCTGTGAAGGAGACCATGTCGACGCGGGCATCCGTGGTCATCGGCGCGCCGATCTCCGGGCCATAGCCGGAGAGGATGTTGACGACGCCTTCCGGCAGGCCGACCTCTGCGAGAACCTTGCCGAGCAGGAGCGTGGAGCCCGAGGTCATCTCGCTCGGCTTGACCACGGCGGTGCAGCCGGCGGCGAGCGCGAAGGGCAGCTTCTGGCTGACGATCAGGAAGGGGAAGTTCCAGGGCGTGATGATCGAGACAACGCCGATGGCTTCACGCACCACCAGGCCGAGCTTGTTGGCGCCGATCGTGGTGTAGCTCTCGCCATGCAGGTCGCGCGCGAGGCCCGCGGCATAGCGCCAGATGTCGATGGCGCCGGCCATCTCGCCGCGCGCCTGGCTGATCGGCTTGCCGGATTCAAGGCTGTCGAGCGTGGCGAAGATCTCGAGCTTCGCCTCGACGAGATCGGCGACCTTGTGCAGGAGGCGCGAGCGCTCTGCCCCCGTCATATCGGGCCAGGGCCCGTGGTCGAAGGCCTTGCGCGCAGCGGCAAGGGCACGGTCGAGATCGGCTGCGCCGGCCTCGGCATAGGTGGCGACCCTGACGCCGTGGCCGGGGCTGAGGCGCTCGATGGTCTTGCCGCTGGCGGCGGGACCAAAACGACCGCCGATGAAGAGTTCATGCGTCTGAGGGACGCTGGCGAGCGCGGCGGAAAGGCGGGTCTGGTCGAGGCGTACGGCAATGGTCACGGTCAAAATCCCTTAAAGACAGGCGGACGCTTCTCGACGAAGCTGGCGACGCCCTCCTTGAGATCGCTGGTGTAGGACACCAGCGATCCGGCGAGTATTTCCATGGCCGCCGCGGCATCCTCGCCCTCGGCGGCATTGATCATCTGCTTGGCGACGATATTGGCGACAGGCCCACGCGCGGCGATCTTCTCGCAGAGCGCGCGAGTGTGCTGCAGCCCCTCGCCCTTCGGCGCGATCTCGTCGATGAGGCCGAGCTGGAGGGCGCGCTCGGCGGTGACGATCTCGCCGGTCAGGGCAAGGCGGCGCACGGCGGCGGCGCCGAAACGGGCGACAAGGCGCTGCGTGCCCGACCAGCCCGGCACCATGCCGATGCCTGTTTCCGGCAGGCCAAACTTGGCCTGCTCCTCGGCGATGCGGATGTCGGCGGTAGCGGCGAGTTCCAGCCCCCCGCCGAGCGTATGGCCGTTGAGCGCGGCCACCAGCGGCACGCGCAGGCGCGTCAGCCGGTCGAAGACACGATGGCCGTTGCGTACCCAATGCTGGCCCATCTCGAGCGGCGACAGCTTGCCCCAGGCCGCGATGTCGCCGCCGGCACAGAAGCCCTTGCCCTCGCCAGTCAGGATGGCGGCGCGCACGGTGACATTGGCATCAATGGCGTCCACCGCGGCGGCAAGTCCGCCAATCATCGCCTCATCGAGAGCATTAAGCTTCTCGGGCCGGGCCAGAGTGATGACGGCGATGAGGCCTTCGATTTCGAGGCGGACGGGCTCAGACATCGGCGCGCCCTCCCCCAATATCCAGGCCGATCACCCCCGGCTGGAAAAGCACCGCATCCATGACCTTGAGATCGCCTGCCACCTTGAGCGGAAACTCGGCCTGCGCCAGCACGTCGCGCTCCAGGTTTACGCCTGGGGCGATTTCGGTGACGAGGATGCCCTCGGCCGTCAGCTTCATCACGCAGCGCTCGGAGATGTAGGTGATGTCCTGGCCCTGGGTGACGGCCCGGCTGCCGGAGAACGAGACATGCTCGACATCGTTGACGAGCTTGCGCACCTTGCCCTCCCTGGTGATCGCCAGCGCGCCATTCTCGATGGCAAGACCCGCCGCGGCGGTGAAGAAGCCCGAGAAGATGATGCGCTTGGCCCGCGCGGTGATGTCGATGAAGCCCCCTGCCCCCGCGGTGACGTGCGGGCGCACGCCGAGCTTGGAGACGTTGACATTGCCCTGCCGGTCGATCTGCAGGAAGGACAGCAGCGACGCGTCGAAACCCGCGCCCTGAAAGTAGGTGAACTGATAGGGTGACTGCATGATCGCCTCCGCATTGGAGGCGCAGCCGAACTGGAAGTCGAGCAGCGGCACGCCGCCGACGGCGCCCTGTTCGATCACCCAGGTCACATCGCCATGCCGCCCCTCCTCGATGAGGATACGCGGCACGTTGGCGGAAATGCCGAAGCCGATATTGACCGCATCGCCATAGCGCAGTTCCTGCGCCACCCGTCGGGCGATCACCTTGGAGACGCCGAATTCCGGTACCTCGAAGCTCGACAGCGGCCGGAAGATCTCGCCCGAGATCGCCGGCTCGTAGACGGTATGGGTGGTCTGCATCTGATCGGGCACTACCACGATGGCATCGACGAGAATGCCCGGTACCAGCACCTGCTGAGGCTTGATGGTACCGCTCTTGGCGAGGCGCTTCACCTGCGCGATGACAATGCCACCATTGTTGCGCACCGACAGGGCCTGATCGAGTGGACCGAGATAGCCGCCCTCATGCTCATAGGAAAGATTGCCGCGCTCATCGGCCGTGGTGGCGCGGATGATGGCGACCTGGGGCACGATCGCCTTGAAGTAGAGCCAGTCGTCGCCATCGAATTCAATCTTGCGCACCACCGGCTCCTCGGCGGCCTTGGCGTTCATGGCGCAGCCCTGGCGCGCGGGGTCGGCGAAGGTGTCCATGCCGATCTTGGTCAGCACGCCGGGACGCTTGGCGGCCGCCTCACGATGCATATCGAACAGGATGCCCGAGGGGATGTTGTAGGCGGGGATCTCGTTGGAGGTGATCATCTTCCAGATCGCCGGCGGCTCGGCCGACGAGGGGCCGGAGGGATAGGAGCCGCCGAGGATGCGGGCGAGCAGGCCCGGCTTGGCGATATGGTCGACGCCCTTGATGCCCCACATGTCGCCAGCCGCGATCGGATGCAGCGTGGTGAGGTTACGGGGATGCCCGGTCTCCTCGAAACGCTTGCCGATGGCGGCGAGGGTCGCATCGGGGCAGCCCAGGCCCGAGGATGAGGAAACCGTGACGACAGCCCCATCCGGGATCAGCGCCGCAGCCTGGTCGGTCGTGAGAACCTTCGGAAATGCCATCGCTCAGAGCCCCGTCTCGACCAAGCCTGCCTCGACTTTGGCCTCGCGACCGGTTCGGGCAGATTTGAGCGCGGCGAGCGCCAGCGCCATCGAGCGGATGCCGTCCTCGCCTGTGGCGGCGGGTTGGGGTGGGCTGGAAAGATTTTGGCCCCGCACGGCATTCTGGAAGGCGGTCACGCTGCGCACGTAGAGATTCTCAGGCTTGATCTCGAGCTTGTGCTCGCCGGAGGCGTCACGCAGCACCACGTCGCCCACGGGCTTCTGCGTCATGCAATTGGTGCCGATGAGCGAGCCCTCGCTGCCATGCACTTCGAAACCGGTGGTGGCATATCTGGTGGTGAAGGCGTCGTTGAACTGTGCAAGCACGCCGCTCTTGAAGCGTACCACGCCCATCACACCGTCCTCGATGCCGCTGCCGCCCATGCCGCCCTGCTGGGTATAGGCGGTGACCGAGACCGGCTCCTCGCCGAGCACGAAACGCAGCGTGTCGGCATCATGCACGGTGATGTCCATGACGGCGCCGGAACCCGCCTTGGCGTCCTTGATGCGCCAGCCCTGCAGATGGGGCGGCAGATAGACGGCATGGAAGACACGCGCGAACAAAGGCTTGCCGATCTTCCCGCCCGCCACGGCATCCCGCATGGCGCGGATGGTCGCGGCGTTGCGCAGATGATGGTTGGTGCCCATCACCACGCCCGCCGCCTTGCAGGCCGCCACCATCTGGTGGGCGTCGGAAAGCCTCAGCGCCAGTGGCTTTTCGCACAGCACATGAATGCCGGCCTTGGCGGCGGCGAGCGTCTGCGCCTTGTGCTTCTCGTTGGTGGTGGCGACGTAGACGGCATCGATGTCCTTGCCGAGCAGTGTCGACAGGCTCTTGGTCGAATGCGGGATGCCATTCTCCCTGGCATAGGCCTTGCCGCGCTCGACGTCGGAGGACATCACCGACACCACCTCGCCGCCGGATTCGCGTATTGCGCCGATCATCCACTCCCTGGCGATCGTCGTCGCTCCGACGATCCCCCAGCGCAAGCCCTTGGCCATCATGCCGTCTCCTTGAAAGTTTCGCGCCGATGGCCGCCGCAGGATTCCCGCACCACCAGGCGCGTGGTGCCCGTGTACGACATCGCCTCGGGATCGGCCCCGTCGATCAGGCCGAGCAGGCTGCGCGCGGCGCGCGTGCCCATGATGCGGGTGTCGGCGTTCACCGTGGTCAGCGGCGGCGCATTGTGCTCGGCCTCGACGATGTCGTCGAAACCGATCACGGCGAAATCGATGCCGACACGAATGCCCCGGAGGCCGAGTGCGCGGGTAGCGCCCATCGCGACGATATCGTTGTAGCAGAAGGCGGCCGTCGGCTTCAGAGGGCTGGCGAGCGCGGCGGCAAGCGATTCCGCACCGCCGGCACGGGTCGGCATGCTCTCGAAGATCAGTTCGTCATGCAGCGGCAGGCCGGCGGCGATCAGGGCGTCGCGATAGCCGGAAATGCGCTCGCGTTGCGTCGTCATGGTGCTGTAGCCGCCGAAGAAGGCGATCGAGCGATGGCCGAGATTGATGAGGTGGGTCACCGCCTCGCGCGACCCGGTTCGGTTGTCCGGACCGATATAGGGCAGCGTCGAGCCGTCGACCCGGCGCATGGTCAGCACCATTGGCAGGGAACGCGGCAACGTCTCGGCTAGGGACCAGACATCCGTGCCCCGCGCCGGGCTCATGATGATGCCGGCCACGCCGTGCTCGCGCAGCGACTGCAGCACCTTGGTCTGCCGGCCCACGTCCTCATTGGTGTTGGCGAGGATGGGCACGAAACCCATATTGTGCAGTCCGTCCTCGATGCCGACGGCAAGCTCCGTGAAGAAGGGATTCATCAGATCGGAGATGACCATGCCGACGAAGCTGGAGCGCGCGGTACGCAGGCTCGCCGCCGAGCGGTTATAGACATAGCCAAGCTGGTCGATGGCCCGCATGATGCGTTCACGCGTGGCCGGCTTGACGAGAGGAGACTCCTTGAGAACGAGCGACACGGTCGATTTCGACACGCCCGCCGCCCTAGCGATGTCAACGATTGTCGTCGCCCGGCCCGCGCCGCGCTTCGCCCCGTCCATCCGCGCTCTCTCCTGTTCGGCCTTCTTCCCCTGAGCCGACGGCGCTATTTTTGGAACGTTCTGATTTCAATGTCAACTATCTCAAAGCAGTATCTTCATGCCCTTGTTTTATCTTGCTAAAATCAAAAAAAATCGAATACGCCTTGACTTTGGAACGTTCTAATTGTCTTCTTCGGGCACCTCGCGCGCAGCTTCGATTAGCAAGAAGCGAGGATGGGAGACGATCGAGGAGAGTGCGATGAGCGCGCTGGTTCTGCCTACGCTGGACGGTGGCCTGGAGCCCTATGAGCATGGCCCTGCCTCCCCCTATTCCACGCTGCATTCCGGCGATTTCCCCCGCATTCTCTATGCCGCCGCCCATGTCGTGGCGGATGCACGCGCGCTCTCCGATCCCTGGCGCAAGCCGGCCGTCGATTGGGACGCCACAATGAAATTCCGCCACCATCTCTGGAACCTCGGCTTCAAGATCGCCGAGGCGATGGACACCTCCCAGCGCGGCCTCGGTCTCGACTGGCCCGGCGCGGCCGAGCTGATCGAGCGATCCCTCAGCGAGGCCCGCAGCGTCGAAGGGGCGGATCTTGCCTGTGGCGCCGGCACCGACCAGCTCGAGCCGGAAGCGGCCCGTTCCCTCGATGACGTCGTCAAGGCCTATGAGGAGCAGATCGCTCATGTCGAGAAACATGGCGGACGAATCATTCTGATGGCAAGCCGTGCGCTCTGCCAGGTGGCGGGTGGGGCGGAGGACTATCTCTCCGTCTATGGCCGGCTCATCGAGCAGACGAAGGACAAGGTGATCCTGCACTGGCTGGGCGACGCGTTCGATCCGGCGCTGGAGGGCTACTGGGGTTCGAAGAGCTTCGAACCGGCCATGCAGACGGTGCTGGAGCTCATCCGCAGCCACGCCTCCAAGATCGACGGCATCAAGATCTCGCTGCTCGACACGGGCAAGGAGATCACCATGCGCCGGCTGCTGCCGGAGGGCGTGGCGATGTACACCGGCGACGACTTCAACTACGCCGAGCTGATGCAGGGCGACCTCCAGGGCTTCTCGCATGGCCTGCTCGGCATCTTCGATCCGATCGCACCTGCCGCCGCCGCCGCGATGGACCGCCTGAGCGCCGGCAACGCCGAAGGCTTCCGCGCCATCCTTGATCCCACGGTCGCCCTCTCGCGCCGCCTGTTCGAAGCGCCCACCCAGTTCTACAAGAGCGGTGTGGTCTTCATGGCCTGGCTGAACGGTTTCCAGGATCATTTCCGCATGGTGGGCGGGGCTGAATCGGCCCGTGGGATCGCCCACTATGCCGATGTCTTCCGTCTCGCCGACAAGGCGCAGCTGCTTGTCGATCCCGAACGCGCCGCTCATCGCATGCGCCTCCTCTGCCAGCTCAACGGCATTGGATAACTGACGAGATACGCCAGGGATTGCCATACAACCGAAGGTGCCGTGTGGTATTTTGGGCGGGTTGAACTCCACGGGAGGCTGGCATGGACGTGGTTGCACGAGCACGAAACCTCCTGCTGTCTCCCAGCGAGGAATGGCGGGTCATCGCCGGGGAGGCTACCAGCGTCGAGGCAATCTACCGCCATTACGTGGTTTATCTCGCGGCGATTGGTCCCGTCGCGACTTTCCTCGGCACATGGCTGATCGGCTTCGGCGGCATGCGGATTGGCTTCTTCAGCGGCCTGATCTTCGCAATTCTCAGCTACGCGGCCTCGCTGGTGGTCGTCTATGTCGTGGCGCTGCTTGTGGACAAGCTGGCGCCCAGTTTCGACAGCACGTCGGATTTCCTCAACGCGTTCAAGCTCGTGGCTTATTCCATGACAGCGGCGTGGCTCGCGGGAATCTTCGCCGTCATCCCTCTTCTGGGCTTTCTCGGCCTCCTCGGCCTCTACAGCATCTACCTGCTCTTTACCGGCGTGCCCGTCATGATGCGCACGCCGCAGGACAGGTCGCTGATCTACACCATCGCCGTCATCCTGATCGGCATCATCATCAACTTCGTGATCAGCGCCATCCTGTCGCGCCTGTTCAGCGTGCCGTATCTGCCGGCGGCCTGACGACAATCCACACAGGAACTGTCAAACTAGGACTGAGCTATCACCGCCAGGCGCACGAACGGGTCCTTCCGACTGCGACAACTCGTAGGGAAACGCGCCGGTGTTCACTGCTCCGTGGGGTAGCGCAGGCCAATCTGCCGTCGAATGGTGTCGAGCGTCTCCATTATGCCGACGGTTTCGTCCGGCGGCAGGATGTCGCCGGCGAGCCGGCCTTCCCTCACCAGTCGCTCGATCTCATCAGCCTGATACTGCATGCCGCGCCCGGGGACGTCAAAAGAATAGGTCTCCAGCACCTTTTCATGCCGATCGATGACACGGAACGAGGTCGGCATATACCAGGTTGCGGCAAACTCGATGCGCGCCTCGGTGCCGAGAACCACGGCGACATTGGGTCCGCCATTGTCGCTGGTCGAAATCGTCGTCGACATCGCGCCGCCGGCATGGCGGAAGATGGTGGCGACCTCGGCGTCGGCGCCCGTGTGCTTGAAACGCGCCATGGAGACAATTTCCTCGGGCTTGCCAAGCACATCCCAGGCGAAGGAAATCGGATAGATGCCGAGATCGAGCAGAGCGCCGCCGCCGAGTTCCAGGGCGTTGAGGCGATGACCAGGATCGCTGGGCAGGTCGCGGGTGTGGTCGGCGATCACCGAGTACACCTTGCCGAGCGCGCCGGAGGCGAGAATCTCGCGCACGCGAACCATGTGCGGCAGGAATCGGCTCCACATCGCTTCCAGCACGACAAGTTTGCGGGCGCTCGCAAGGTGGACGATGCGTCGCGCCTCTTCGGCATTGATGGTGAAGGGCTTTTCAATCAGCACGTGCTTGCCGGCCTCCAGCGCCATGAGCGCGTTTTCGGCATGCATCGGATGTGGGGTGGCGACATAGATCAGATCGACCTCCGGGTCGTCACAGAGGTCCTTGTAGCTGCCATGAGCGTTGGGAATACCAAAGGTCTTGGCGAAGCGATCGGCTCCGGCCTAGCTGCGCGAGCCGACGGCGACGACTTTGCGACCCGTCAGTTGGAGGTCCTTGACGAAGAGATCCGCAATCCAGCCGGTTCCCAGTATCCCCCAGTTCAATCGCGTCGCCATCGCTCTCTCCTCGCATCATTTTCGCCATCCTGCCAGTTTGGGGTGGAATGACAAATGCCGAAAACGATCGCTTCACCTTGAGACAGCGCAATCGAACACTCATCGATGAATTTGAACATGACACACGGACCGCCTCCCATTGACCGCTACAGCCAGCAATGCCTTGAACTCAGCACTTGCGACGATCCGCCCAAGGCGCGCTACCTTTATCGTGGCATTCTGCGATAGCGTTTTGCAATTTTACGGAATGACAGGAATCGCAAAGACACGTTAAATCAAAGGGTTAAGCAATGTTCGTTTGCCTGTAAGCGCGCCTTGCTCTAGACGAACCCATACCGTCGCCGTCTTGCACTGGAGTGCCCATGATTCCCTGGAATCGCCTTGCTACATCGACGATCCCGGGTGGCGATGGGGAACTGCGCCTGATGCAGCGTGGGGCCGAGTTTTCGATCATGCTGGGTCCGATCGAGCTGATGAACAGCCGTCTCAGCGGCTCCGAAGGGGCACTGGCAACCATGACTCGGGAGCGGATCGGCGCACGCAAGCGGTCTCGCATCCTGATCGGCGGGCTCGGCATGGGTTTTACGCTGCGCGCGGCGCTCGCCTGTTTTCCCGATGATGCCGAGATCGCGGTGGCGGAACTTGTGCCGGCTGTGGTGGCCTGGGCAAGGGGCCCGATGGCGTCGATTTTCGGCACCAGTCTGGATGATCCACGCGTGAGCATCGAGATAGCGGATGTCGGCAAGGTGATCCGGTCCGGGCGCCGGTTCGATGGCATCCTGCTCGATGTCGATAATGGGCCGGAAGGTCTGACACGCCAGTCGAACGACCGCCTCTACGAGATCGAGGGTCTGGTGGCAACGGCGAGGGCCTTGACACCCGAAGGCGTGCTCGCTGTGTGGTCGCAGCGCGACGATCCGAAATTCACCCAACGCCTGCTGAAGGCAGGCTTCACCGTCGACGAAGTGCGTGTGCGCGCCAACAAAGGCCGCAGTGGCGCGCGGCACACTATCTGGTTGGCGAGCAGCCCTGGGAGCTGAGACTATTTCGGCCTTTCTTCACAGCCTTTTTTCGGGATCGAAACGCTCCGCTCCGGAGATTGCACTCGACTCTCCGGCTGAAGCAGGGTAACGATTACCTAATTTAGAATTATTCCAATTAAAATCTGAATATGCCATGAAACGCTTCGCTGACCTGAACGAGGCCGAGATTCTCGCGCTCGCCATCTCCAATGAGGAGGAGGATGCGCGCATCTACCTCCAGTTCGCCAACCGCCTGCGGGCGGACTATCCCTCTTCCGCCAGGATCTTCGAGGCGATGGCGGACGAAGAGCACGGCCATCGCCACCGCCTCGCCGAGCTCTACACCTCGAAGTTCGGCGACACCCTGCCCTACATCACCCGCCAGGACGTGACGGGTTTCCTCAAGCGCAACCCGATCTGGCTGCTCGACAATCTGCGCATCGACGCCATGCGCGAGCAGGCCGAGACGATGGAACTGGAGGCGGCGAGATATTATGAGCGGGCGGCCGGGCAAGCCCGCGATATCGATATCCGCGCCCTCCTGGCCGACCTCGCGGAGGAGGAGAAGCGTCACGAGAATCTGGCGGCCACGCTGGAAGCAGGTGTGCCGAAGGAGGAGAGGCAGAGCGAGGAGGAGACGGCTCGGAAGCTCTTCGTGCTGCAGATCGTGCAGCCGGCCCTGGCCGGGCTGATCGACGGCTCTATCTCCACCCTCGCCCCGATTTTCGCCGCCGCCTTTGCCACCCAGCATTCCTGGGACGCCTTCCTGGTGGGCCTCGCCGCCTCGATCGGCGCCGGCATCAGCATGGGCCTGACGGAAGCCCTCTCCGACGACGGCGAGATCACCGGCCGCGGCCTGCCGTGGGTGCGGGGCGCAGCGTGCGGCATCATGACGGCCGTGGGTGGGCTTGGCCATACGCTGCCCTATCTCATCCCGGATTTCTGGGTGGCCACCGGCGTCGCGGGCTGCGTCGTGGTGGTGGAATTGATCGCCATTTCCTGGATCCGCACGCGCTTCATGGCGACGCCCTTCACCTCAGCCATCGTCCAGGTGGTGCTGGGCGGCCTGCTCGTGTTGTTCACCGGCATCCTGATCGGCAGCCAGTAAAAGGCTGTCATCCCGCACGCGTTGCGGCATGCAATGCCGCGGCGCAGATGCGGGACCTTCCGCTGATTTTTGCGACGGGCGGTCCCGCATCTGCGCGGCAAGGCTTCGCATCGCAGCGCGTGCGAGATGACGGCCTTGTCCTTTGCCCACCACGTCGATAGGTTCGGCCTCTCTCCCGAACCGGACCGCCCGAGATGCCCGATATCGATGTCTACCGCCGCGAGCTTGCGGCCGCTTTCCGCCTTGCCGCCAAGTTCGATTACAACGAGGGCATCTGTAACCACTTCTCGGTGCAGGTGCCGGGCGAGGAGTGCTATCTCTTTAACCCCTATGGTATCCACTGGTCGGAGATGCGCCCGGACGACCTGCTGCTCGTCGACGGCAAGGGCGAGATCATCGAAGGCGAAGGCGAACTCGAGGCGACGGCGCGCAATATCCATATCGCGGGCCACCGCGCCAATCCACGGCATCTGTGCTTGCTGCATACCCATATGCCCTGGGCCACCAGCCTGACCATGGTGGAAGGCGGGCGTCTCGAAATGGCCCATCAGACCGCCGCGCGTTTCTACGGCCGGACCGCCTATAACGACGAATTCGGCGGCTTCGCCTCCGGCTCCGAGGAGGGCGAGCGCATCGCCTCCACCGCCAAGTCAGACCAGAAGGCCGATATCGTCTTCCTCGCCCATCACGGTGTGATCGTCGGCGGCCCCTCGGTCGCCACCGCCTTCGACGACCTCTATTATCTCGACCGGGCCTGCCGCCAACAGGTGCTGGCGATGTCGACCGGCAAGCCGCTGAAGCTGATTCCCCAGCAGGTGGTGGAAAGCACCGCGCGCGAGTGGACTGCCGTGCTCGATCACCAGGCCAGGCTCCATTTCGACGCCCTGATGCGGATCAACGGCCTGTGACGCTGCGCTGGGTCAGGATTCGCGAGGACGAGGCAGCGGAACTGTGGAAGCTCGACAAGCCGAACACCGATGGAAGGGGCGTGACGACTTTCTACCGCGGCCGGCGCTTCGAGAAGAAGGACGGCGAGCGGACCAAGCTCGACGAAGAGGCGAAGTTTACGCAGCTGGACGAGGCCCTGGCTTGGTTTGGCAAGAACGCGGGAAGCAAAACGGGGGAGGATCGAGGATGACGGGCGCGCGCTTCCCTGCCTCCCCCATGAAATGAGTTGTCGTTTCTTGTCCGTAACTGGTAGGGCGGAGACATGTCCGATGCTTCTTCGCCCCGGTCGATCCGCGCCGCCGTGCTCATCGCAACCGTGCTCGCCTCCTCGCTCGGCTTCATCGATGGTTCGGTGCTGCCGGTAGCGATCCCGGCCATCCGCTCCAGCCTCGAGGCGGGATTCGGCCAGGCGCAGTGGATCGTCAATGCCTATATGCTGCTGCTGTCCTCGCTGATCCTGGTGGGCGGGACAGCAGGAGACCGGTTCGGGCTGCGCGAGACTTTTGCGGGCGGAATCTCGGTTTTCTGCCTGGCTTCGATCGGCTGCGCGCTTGCCGCCTCGCCCAGCCAGCTGATCGCCCTGCGGGCGATCCAGGGCGCAGGAGCGGCCTTCATGATACCGGGCAGCTTGGCCCTCATCGCCCGAGCCTATGAGTCGCGGGAGCGCGGGCGGGCTATCGGCATCTGGTCGATGGCCTCGGGAATCGCTTCGGCCTTCGGGCCGATCATTGCAGGCTTTCTGATCGAGACCGGTGGGCCGGAGGCGTGGCGCTGGATCTTCTGGCTCAACCTGCCGATCGGCCTCATCGCGCTCGCCCTGCTGCTTGCGCATACGCCGCGCTTCGCCGCCCAGCAGGACGGCGGCCTCGATCTCGTCGGTGCGCTGCTGGTGACGATCGGCCTCGGCGCTCTGGCGCTGGGGCTGACCTATGCCAGCGATGCACAGCCGGACGTCCTGCGGATCGCCCTCGCCTTTCTTGCCGGCGTCACGGCGCTGGCACTGTTCTGGTTCTGGGAAGGGCGGTCGAAGGCGCCGATGTTGCCGCGCTTCCTGTTCGCGCTGCCGGTGTTCAACGGCGCGAACCTTCTCACCTTCTTCCTCTATTTCTCGCTCGCCGGTGCGCTGTTCTTCCTGCCGACCACGCTGATCGAGGCCCTCCGGCTGCCGGAAGCCTATGCGGGGTCAGTGTTCCTGCCCTTTACCGTCACCATGTCAATCATGGGCGCCTATGCCGGCAAGCTCACCGACAGGATCGGCCCGCGCCTGCCCCTGACGCTCGGCGCCGGCGTCACCGGCCTCTCCTTCCTCGGCCTGGGCCTCGCCGTCGCCCTGCAGGCCTTCTGGTTCGGCATAATGCCGGCCATGGCAGTGATGGGCATCGGCATGGGACTGGTGGTCTCCCCGCTCACCACCACGGTGATGACGGCGACCGACGACTCCCTCGCCGGCACAGCATCCGGCGTCAACAACGGCGTTGCGCGCATTGCCGGGCTGTTCGCGGTGGCAGGCCTGGGTGTCGTGGCGTCCCTCGCCTATCGCCTCAGCATCGATCCGGCTTTGGTACCGGGTGGCTATGGCGAACCGATGGTCCCGATGGATCCTGCGGCGCAAGCCATGCGCGCATACGCGCTGATCACGGCCTTCCTTTCGGTGGCTCTTTCAACCGCCCTGCTGAGCTTTCTCAGCGCCTATATCGGCTGGCGTATGCTGCCGGCAGTAATTCCCGAAGGTCAGCAAAGAAAAGGCCGCTGAGGTTTCCCCCAGCGGCCTGACTTTTCGGTGCTCCGGAGAGCAAATTCTTAGCGGGCAGCGCCGCGAGCGATCTCTTCAATGCGGCCGCGGAAAATACCAAGGTCCGACAGCTCACGATCATCGAGAGCCGACAGGGCCTGCAGGGTGCGGCGATAGTTACGATAAGCAGTGAGACGCGAAGTGATCGCAGAGATGAAGCCAAAGAGAACCATAACTTTTACTTTCCAAGTTCGATTGATTTGTTGGGCTGGGTTATATCCCGAATCCGCACCGAACGGTAAAAAATCGCACGCATAAGTGCGTATGCCGGCTATGCGGCGCCTGCATGGATTTCGTGCACGCCGCTTAATAAAACGGCAACAATCCGCCTCAATTGAGTGCAGGCCGTATGGTTAACAACCCTGGGTTTAGTTAGGAGCGGCATGCGCGTGGCGTGCGAGGGAATTCGGACACCCCCTTGCGCTTCAACACAAGTCAGCCACAATTGGACAGTCCCATCGTCACGGAACTGTTACGTAATGGAAGCCTAAAAAGAGGGAACGCGGAGTTGGCGAGCGCAAACACGGATATCCTGGCCATCGATATCGGCGGCACAGGCCTCAAGGCGGCGATCATCGACGCCAACGGCAAGATGAAGGGCGACCGCGTGCGGGTGCCCACCCCGCATCCCTGCCCGCCTGCCCTGCTGGTCGACACGCTGGCGCAGCTCGTCGCGCCCCTGCCCGCCTATGGCCGTATCTCTGTCGGCTTCCCCGGCATGGTTCGCCACGGCAAGATCCTCACCGCTCCCCATCTCAGCCCTGAAGGCTGGGACAATTTCCCGCTCGGCGCCAAGCTCTCGGCCAAGCTCGGCAAACCGTCGCGCGTGATCAACGACGCAGAGGTGCAGGGCCTGGGCCTGATCAAGGGCAAGGGCATCGAACTCGCCCTCACCCTCGGCACAGGCGCCGGCACGGCGGTATTCCGCGACGGCGAGCTGATGCCCCACATGGAGCTGGCGCACCACCCGATTACCAAGAACAAGACCTACGACGACTATATCGGCGAGGCCGCGCGCGAGAAGATCGGCAGCAAGCGGTGGAACAAGCGGGTCAAATATGTCACCGAGGTGCTCTTCACCCTGTTCCACTTCGATCATCTCTATCTCGGCGGCGGCAACACCAAGCATCTCAAGGTGGAATTTCCCAAGAACATCACAATCGGCTCCAATGACGCCGGCCTTGATGGCGGCGCCGCGCTGTGGCGGCTGAAGAATTATTGGTCGTCCGAGGAAGCCCCGCCGGCTCCCGCCAAGGGAGCCAAGACATGAGCCATGGCGAGGTGCCGCCCGGCGCCCCGGGCCTGCTGCCGCGCTGGACCTCCGCGGCCAAGAGCGGCATTGGCACTGCCGCCTCCCCAGCCAGCCGGGTGTGGTTCGCCCTCAGCCACGGCATTCTCAACGAGGTCTATTATCCGCGCATCGATCGTGCCTGCACGCGCGATTGTGGCCTCCTCGTCACCGCACCGGATTATTTCTCCGAGGAAAAGCGCGACACCGTCTCCGACATCCGCATGGACCAGGACGGTGTACCGGTCTTCAAGCTGGTCAACACCGCCAGCGACGGACGCTATCGCATCTCCAAGACCATCCTTGCCGATCCCTTCCACGAGAGCGTGCTGCAGGATATCCACTTCGAGGCCCTGCACGGCGAACTCGCCGACTACAAGCTCCATGTCCTGCTGGCGCCCCATATCTTCAACCAGGGTACCCACAACAACGCCTGGGTTGACGACTACAAGGGCTATGGCCTGCTGTTCGCCAGCGGCACCAACAATGTCTCCCTCGCCCTCGCCGCCTCTGTGCGGTGGAGCGCTCGCTCGACCGGCTTCGTCGGCACGTCGGATGGCTGGCAGACGCTGCATCGCGGCCAGGGGGTGGTTACCGACTGGCAGCGAGCGAGTGACGGCAACGTCGCGCTCACCGGCACGCTTGACCTCTCCGACAGCGATGGCCACGCTCTGGTGACGCTCGGCCTCGGCCTCGGGCCTGAGGAGGCGGCGCTCAACGCCATCGCCAGCCTGCAGCAGGGCATCGAGCCTGCTCGCAGCCGCAGCCACGAAATCTGGCAGGGCTGGCAGGGCGGCCTCGAGGCGCTCGATAGCCAGAGCCTCAGCGAGACCACCGGCTACCGTACCTCCACCGCCATGCTCGCCGCTCATCGCACTGGCGCCTTCACAGGCGGGGCCATCGCCAGCCTGTCGACGCCCTGGGGCTTCAACATGGGCGACAACAATCTCGGAGGCTATCACCTCGTCTGGCCGCGCGATCTCGTTGAGACGGCTGGCGGCTTCCTGGCAGCCGGCAGCCCGGCCGATGCCCGCGGCATCCTCGACTATCTCGCCGCCATCCAGGAAGAGGACGGGCACTGGTCGCAGAACAACTGGATCGACGGTCATCCCTATTGGGACGGCATCCAGATGGACGAGACCGCCTTCCCGATCCTGCTCTACGACATGCTCAAGCGGGCCGGCAGCATCACCGAGGCCGATCGCGCTCGTTTCCAGCCCACGCTGGAGAAGGCGGCGAGCTTCGTGCTGCGCAACGGCCCGGTCACCGACGAGGACCGCTGGGAAGAGGACACCGGCTATTCGCCCTTCACGCTCGCGGTGGAGATCGCCGCCCTTCTCGCTGCCGCCGACGCCATGGACGCAGCCCGCAAGCCGGCGGCCGCGACCTTCCTGCGGGAGACCGCCGACGGCTGGCATAGCGAAATCGACGACTGGACCTTCGCCACCGGCACGGACCTTGCCGGCAAGCTCGGAATCGAGGGGTATTATGTCCGCATCGGCCCCGGCGACATCGAGGACAGCGCCGGCCTAAGCGAGAATGTGCCGATCAAGAACCGCTCGGCGCAGGACGCCGTGCTCAGCGCCAAGATGCTGCTGAGCCCCGATGCGCTGGCGCTGGTACGCTTCGGCCTGCGCGAAGCCAATGATCCGCGCATGATCGCCACCGCGAAGGCGATCGACAGCCTCCTCAAGCGGGACCTGCCCAACGGACCCTATTGGTACCGCTATAACAATGATGGCTATGGCGAGCATGAGGACGGCTCGGCCTTCGATGGCACCGGCGTCGGCCGTCTCTGGCCGTTGCTGACGGGCGAGCGCGCCCATTACGAGCTCGCCGCCGGCCACCCGGAGGAAGCCAGGCGCCTGCTCAGGGCCCTGGAGCTCTCGGCCGGCCCCGGCGGCATGCTGCCCGAACAGATCTGGGACAGCCCGGACCAGCCGGAGGACGAACTCTTCTTCGGCAAGCCCTCGGGCAGCGCCATGCCTTTGGTCTGGGCGCATGGCGAGCACATCAAGCTCTTGCGCTCGTTGCGCGACGGCAAGGTGTTCGACACCCCGCCCCAGACAGTGGAGCGTTATTGCAGGCAAAAGGTCACGAGCAACAAGCGCTTCTGGCGCCTCAATCACCAGCGCAAGACGATCGCGCCGGGCGAGGTGCTGCGCGTGGAATTGCTGGACTTCTCCTCGGTCCGCTGGAGCTTCGACAAGTGGGCTGGTCACAGCGAAGACCACACCACCGATCCGGGCCTGGCCTTGCATTATGTCGACCTGCCGACGGCGAACCTGCCCGCCGGCTCAGAAATCCGCTTCCGCGTGACCCAGATCGGCGAGCCCTGGCCAGATGCGGATTTCGCGGTGACGGTGCGGGGGTAAAGGCGACGTGCTTAAGGGGAAAGGCACTTGGGGGGCGGGTCTTCAGACCCGGCTCTCGGCCGTGCCGTTCCCGTAACGAGCCGGGTCTGAAGACCCGCCCCCCATGTGTTCCCGCTTCGACCCAGGATCCCCGCTCTACATCGGCTCCAGCAGGCCGAAGACTGCCACCAGGGCCAGCACGCTCGCACCCAGCAGTAGGGCTGTCGTCTTCACGAGCAGATCGAAAGATCCGGGGAACCTCGACGTTTTGTCATTACCGGGCATGAGGAACTCCGAGCCTTTACCGGCATCGTTCTCGAGCGAGGCTCTTCAGAAATCCCATCGCCACTCTCCTCATGGAACTATGAAGCGATCAGATCGCCGCGTCGATCTGCCGACGGGCTTCGTCCGCCAGCGGATGCAGGAGGGCTGGTGGCGACGGGCCGACCAAGCTGTAACCGAGCCCATCCTTCGACCAGGTGACGCCGCCGGTACCGTCGAGGTCGAGCTCGGTCATCGGCGCGTTCTTGTCGACCTCCATCGGCCGCATCAGCATGGCGAGACGCGTGCCGCGGTCGTCGTCATAGAAGAACAGCCCGGCCGGGCCATGCGCTGTCGCCACCAGGCGCCCACCCATGAAGCGGTAGCCGGACTCGCTAAGATCGGGCACGGAGATGGGCCGCTGCAGGCGATTGGAGACCCACTTGACCAGTTCGGTGCGGGCATCGGCCTTGAGCTCCACCGGCCGCACATGGTCGGCGCCATAGACGGCGTAATTGTCGGCAGCCTCGCGCGCCAGGGTGGCGATGCCCCCGCTCTCGGGAGTCGGCACACCATGCAGGAACCAGCCGGAGGCGCCGCCGGCCAGCAATAGCACGAGGCCTGCAGCCATTGCCCGCCAGTCGGCGAACCAGGGTCGCCGTCGGTTATTTGCCTGCGTGGCCGCGATGATGCGATCGAGGTCAAGCCTCGGCGGCACCTTCTCCTCGGCGATGGGCTGGAGCACATGCCGCAATTCGCCACGCTGGGCGATATAGTCGGCGATACGCTCCGCCTCTTCGGGATGGCCGACGAGATAATCCTCGACATGGGCATGGGCAGCCTCGTCGAGCACGCCGTCGACAAAGGCCTGGAGTTCGTCTTCCGTCGGACGTTCGTTGTTCATTTCGGCCTCCGGAAGGCAGAAGGGTCGAGCCGCACGACATTGCCGCCATTCATCGCTTCGCGCAGTTTCTCGCGGGCACGCGCCAGCCGCGACATCACCGTCCCCAATGGAATATCGAGAACGCGCGCCGCTTCCGCGTAGCTGAGTTCTTCCACCGAGACCAGCAGGAGCACGCTGCGTTGTTCCTCCGGCAAAGTGGCGAGCGCCTTGATTATATCGCGTTGCAAGAGAGGGGATTCCTGTGCGGGCTGGTGTGCCAATGCGACTTCATCAGCTACTTCCAGACTGTCGTGACGGCCCCGCCGCGCCGCCTGCCGCATCTGGTTGACGGCGAGATTGTGGAGGATGGAGAACAGCCAGGGGCGCACTTCGCCATCCTGCCGCCGCTGCGACCAGTGGCTGATCGCCCGCTCGAGGCAGTCCTGCACCAGGTCGTCAGTGGCCACGGGATCGCGCACGAGTGCGCGCGCGTAGCGGCGCAAGGCCGGGATCTGCGGCTCGATCAGACGCTTCATGTCGTTAAGGGGCGCATCCCGATCGAGCCGCATCATCTCAATCCGCCTGGATCTGGACCGGCTTGCCGGTCTTGGCATCATCCCCCGCCAGGATCACCAGATAGCGCCTGGCGGACTTGCCGTCCCCCTGCACGATCTGGCGGATCGGCCCCACGGCATTGACAATAGCAGCCCCGGCCGGATTGGTCATGAAGCTTGCCAGCGGTTCGACGTTGCCGCTGCCATCGGCCTTGTCGGCAAGAGCCAGCACATAGGGCTGCTTCGGCTCGAGCCCGGTGACGGAGGCCTGCAGCACCTGGGCAAGACCCTGGTCGAATAGCGAGACGCTGGTTGGCGACGCCGCACCGCCCTTCACAGCCTTGAGCTGGAGATGGGCGGTCTGCCCGGCAAGGCCGAGCGGCTGCAGGTTCTGCGTTCCCTCGCCCTCGGGCACGGCATCGGGCACGTAGTTCACCGCCTGCGGCGCCTGGCCGATCGGGATGGTGGCGATCACCTTGTTGGTGGCCGTGTCGATGGCGGTGAGCGCATCGGCATTCTCCAGTCCGACATAGACGCGCGAGCCGTCTCCGGAGGGCCAGACGCCATGCGGCAACTTGCCGACGGGAATGGTCGCCACCAGACTGAAATCGGCGGTATTGAACACTTTCACCTCGTTGAGGCCGCCGATCGAGACATAGGCGAAGCTCCCCTTGGGCGTGCGCACGAGATTGACATGATTGGTGATGGGGCCGGTGTCGATCGATCGCAGCACGTTGAAGGGCGGCTTGGAGTTGAACACCATGGTCTTGCCCACATCCTTGAGCGTGAACCAGACCTGGTCGCCATCGGCGGAGGCGGCGATGTTCGGACAGAAGGGGCTGTCCTGCTTCACCTTGCCGACGATCTGGTGGTCGGCCACCGACACGACATCGGTCTCAGGATTGAAGGAGGAGCAGACATAGCCATATTTGCCGTCCGGCGAGAAGATCGTCATGCCCGGCCCGGCCGGCAGCTTGATGCGAGCTTTCTCTTCATAGGTCTGGCCGTCGATCACCGAGACATAGTCCTCGCCGCGCACGGTGACCCAGACTTCCTTGCCATCCGGCGTGAAGAAAGCCTCATGCGGAGCACGGCCGACATAGGTCGTATGCTTGACCGCGTTGGTGGCGGTGTCGATGAAGGTCACCGAATTGGTGCCGATCGAGACGACGGCGAGCGTGCGGTGGTCGGGCGAGAAACCCATGCCGTGCACGAGCACCTGGCCACGATAGAGCGGGCTGAGATTGCCGGGCTGCGGATCGCCAAGACGGATGACGCCGAGCAGCCGGTTGTCGACCGGATCGGTCACCGACACCGTGTTGGAGAACTGTTCGGCCGCATAGACGCGATCGCGATGGCTTACCGGAATGTCGGGCAAAGAGGCCGCGCCCGGCGCCTGGCCGGCAAAGGCGGGCCGCAGGCCGCCAAGGGCCGTGGTGGCCAGGACGGCCAGGATGAGCAATGACTTTTTCACGCGAGGCTCCTGTTACGGCTGATTGGGCGTGGCTTGGTCGGGGGAAGGCTGGGAGGGTGGAAGCGGTGCATTGATCGCCAGTTGCATCGCCGCGATCTCCTGCTGCTGCTCGACGATGATCTCCTGAGCGATGCGGCGCAGTTGCTCGTTCGAGCCGTAGCGCAGCTCGGCCTGAGCCATCTCGATGGCGCCCTGGTGATGCGGTTCCATCATCGCCACGAAATCGCGATCGACATCGCCGGTGGGCTTGGCGGCCATGCCGGCCATCATCCTGGCCATGGCGGCATCATTGGCATCGAGAAAGGGCTTCTCGTCCGTGCCAGCCTGGAGGGTAGAAACCAGGGACAGAAGGAGAGCACCGGCGAGGCCGGCCGTAGCAAGGCGGTGAAGCTGCGGCCGAAAAGATGAGGAGTTGCTCATTGAATCTCCCGAGCGAAAGGCATCGTCAGGGAGACAGACAAGCTAAGGGCGGCTTTATTCCAGGCGATCTTGAAATTTATTTGCCGCCATGCCGAAGCCGATAGGCGCTCATTTCAATTGACATGGCACAAACACCGTCATCGCGAGCGCAATGACGGGCTGGGATCTCGCCATCAATCTCCAACGTCAGCACTGACACCGCCGACCTCTGCCCCGCCGCAAAAACGGACCCGCAAGGGGTCCGTTCAAGCGTTCCCGGTCAAGCGTGATATCTCAGGCCGCCGAAGCCCTCTTGCCCTCGCTGTCGAGGGCAGTGAAATCGGCCTCGGAGAGGGTGACGTTCACCGCTGCGACATTCTCTTCCAGATGCGAGACCCTGGAGGTGCCGGGGATGGGCAGCATCACCGGGCTGCGCTTCAGCACCCAGGCGAGCGCCACCTGGCTCGGCGCTACTCCCTGCGCCTTGGCGAGACGGTCGAGCAGTGAGCCGGGCTTGGCGAGATCGCCGGCCGCCAGCGGATACCAGGGAATGAAGCCGATGCCGTGCTTCTCGCAATAATCCAGCACATCCTCGCTGCCGCGGTCGACGAGGTTGTAGCGGTTCTGCACGCTCACCACCGTGAAGACCTTGGCGGCGGCCTGGATCTCGGCCACCGAAACCTCGCTGAGGCCGGCGTGGCGGATGAGTCCCTCGTCGAGCAATTCCTTCACCGCACCGAACTGTTCATCGCGCGGCACCTTTGGATCGATGCGGTGCAACTGCCACAGATCGATCCGCTCGACGCCGAGCTTCTTCAGGCTCCTCTTGGCTTCAGCCTTGAGATAGTCGGGCCGGCCGTTCGGTGTCCAGATATCGGGACCGGAACGCGTCAGGCCGGCCTTGGTGGCGATGACCAGGCCCTTGTAGGGGTGCAGCGCCTCGTGAATCAGCTCCTCCGACACATCCGGGCCGTAGGAATTGGCCGTGTCGATGAAATTGACGCCGAGTTCCGGCAGGCGCTTCAGCGTTCGGATGGCCTCCGCGTGATCCGCCGGCGGGCCCCAGATACCCGAACCCGTAATGCGCATGGCGCCGAAGCCGAGGCGATGGACGGGAAGGTCACCGCCGATGTTGAAGCTGCCGGACTTTCCGGCATCCAGATCTGACATGGCATTGCTCCTTGTTGTGCGGGGCCAAGTCGCTGTGCATGGTCAAGCAGGCTCAGCCGGACCAGTCGAACTTATGCATGGCTGGCGGGATCGAAAAGGTGCGAGGCTGGCAAGAGTTTTGAAGCGGAACCGAATATCGTCTCCCGCGCAACATTCCGAATGATATGTCAGTATTATTGACATATTTTCCTCGAAGGCGCATGGTGTCCGCAACAAGCCTTCAGGAGGATACGGTCTTGGACTGGGAAGCGATCTTCGCCACGCGCTCGGGGCGGATGCGGGCGTCGGAAATCCGCGAATTGCTCAAGCTCCTGGAGCAGCCCGACATCATCTCCTTCGCCGGTGGCATTCCCGATCCCTCGCTCTTTCCGAAGGAGGCCTTCCGTGAGGCCTATGCCAGCGTGCTGGCGGATGGCAGCGCCGCTGCAGCCCTGCAATATTCCACCAGCGAGGGCTTCCCGGCCCTGCGCGACTGGGTGATGGGCCAGATGACCGCGCTCGGCGTCGATTGCGGGCCCGACAATATCCTGATCACCTCGGGATCGCAGCAGGCGCTCGACTATCTCGGCAAGCTCTTGCTCTCGCCCGGCGATACCGCCCTCGTGACCTGGCCGACCTATCTCGGCGCGCTGCAGGCCTTCAACGCCTATGAGCCGCGCTATGACAGGCTGACACCGATGCACGGCAACCGCACGCCGGCCGCCTATCGGGACGCCGCCGAAAAGGCGGGCGGCCAGGTGAAGTTCGCCTATCTCACGCCTGATTTCGACAATCCCACCGGCGAGACGCTCGACAAGGCGGCTCGCGAGCGCGTGCTCGATCTCGCCGAAGAGCTCGACATCGTGGTGATCGAGGATACGGCCTATCAATCGCTGCGCTATGACGGGACCGCCGTCCCCTCGATGCTGGCGCTGGACGTCATGAGGCATGGTGGCATCAACGCAACGCGCACCATTTCCTGCGGCAGCTTCTCCAAGACGCTGTCGCCGGGCCTGCGCATGGGCTGGATCTGCGCCGCCGCCCCCGTGATCCGCAAACTCGTATTGATGAAGCAGGCCTCCGACCTGCACAGTCCCACCATCAACCAGATGGCGATGCACCACGTCGCCGAGCACGCTTTCCCGGCCCAGGTCGAGAAGATCCGCGGCGCCTATCGCCATCGCCGCGACCGTATGCTCGCCGCGCTCGATCGCCATATGCCCGGCGGTGTGAGCTGGACGCGGCCGGAAGGCGGCATGTTCATCTGGGTCACCCTGCCCGAGCAACTCGACGGGGCCGAATTGCTGGCCCGAGCGATCGAGACGGCGCGCATCGCCTTCGTGCCCGGCCGCGCCTTCCATGCCGACGGCACCGGCGCGAATACTATCCGCCTCAGTTTCTCGCTCGCCGGCGACGAGGCGATCGACCAGGGCATCGAGCGGCTTGGAAAGGTCATCCGGGAGTCGCTCTGAACAGCGGCAAGGCCGGGCAGACTCGCCCATTCCAGGGTCGGTTCGACGGCGTCTGGCCGGCCCAAGAGCAGAAAGCCATCGCTGGGCCGATGGCTTTAGAAAAGCACGCCAAGTCGGGTCGCGACCTCAAGATCTCTTCAGTTTCTCATATGAGCGCCCAACTATCACCACACCAAAATGCCATACTGAAAACGTGCCTTAACGTCACTCTGTTTGAGGGATGCCGAGACACGTCGTGACTTCCAACATAAACTGCCGCCAGCTTCGGCTGGCGGACTTTGTGAAATTGCAGACTGGTGCGAATTATTGTTGTTGAGGCCTAGGGCATGCGTGTTCGTTTCACCATCCTTGCTCTCTTGCTAGCGGCTGCTCCGATCGGCAATGCCTCAGCCGCGGTCTTCCTCGACCAGCCCAGCGACGCGGAGGCGACCGCCGCCTATCGCGCCATCCCGGCGGTCGCACAAGGCAATTCCCAATCTCAGCACGGGACCGCCACGATCAAATCCTGCAAGGCCGCCACCGGCGAGCCTGGTGTAGTCTGCCTAACGAGCGTGAAGAAGACGCCGGCCGCCTCGGCCGAGGTCGTGACCATCCACTTCGCCCGCGGCCCGGATAGCGCCTGGGTGGCGACCCTGGAGTAGAAGGCACCCTGCTGGTGCCAATGCGGTTCACTTAAGCAAGAGCGAGTTCGCGCTACTTTTGTCATTGCCGGGCTTATCCCGACAATCCGGCATGGAACACTGTCGTTGAGGGCATGGCTGGGTCCCGGGACAAGCCCGGGTATGACAAAATTGAGCGTTTCCCGCCTCAAGTGAACCTATTGCCCTGACGGCGCAGGTTTTCGATCAATTGGCTCTGGCGGCGAGACGGCTGGACGTCTCGGGTGCGCCGGCGGCGCCCGGCTCGATCGACACCCAGACATTGGGGTTCTCCTGCGATTGGCGCGAATAGAACTGGTAGCCTGTCGCGTCCCAGGAGCGGATGTTGCCAACCATGTTGTCGAGGATGAAATCGCCGCGATCCGTCTTCACGGTGAGGATGGCATGCCCCTCACCGTTCAGGTCGCGGACGATCGTCATGAGCAGGGCCTGGCGCGGAAACCCCTGTTCCATCAATAACCTGCGCTTCTGGAGCGCATAGATCTTGCAGTCGCCCATGCCATCCACGGGATAGTCCCAGTGATCGACCAAGGTGCCCCAATGGTCGAAATTGCTGATCGGCACGATGGCGGCATTCACCTCACGGTTGATGCGGTCGAGGATCTGCCAGGTGTGGAGGCTCAGCTTGACGTCGACCGCCGGCAGTGGGGGAACCTTGCATTCCTCGGGCCGGCGTCCGCAAAAATCCACCCAGCCATGGGGCATGTGCGTCGGGCCGCCGATGATCGCGTAAGTCGCCTGAGGGATGCTCACGCCGCTCGCCTGGGCATGGGGCGATGCCTCGGCGCTTCCGGCAATCGCCGTGCAGAAAGACAGAACCCAAAAGGAGAGCCTGAACCAGCGCCACATTATCGTCGCCACCGTATTGCCGCCCAGCTTGAGCAATTAGGGACGAGGCAAGGGGCTGGATCAATGCAATCCTTAAAGAAAGGTTAATGCGACATCGCACGAAGCCGGGCAGCTCCATTCGACGTGACGCACCAAACGCGCCATGGGCTCGACGATGGACAAATCCGATAGCGGCGGCGCAACAGCCACGGACCCGATCCGTGAACCGGGCCCAAGCCCTATCGCGCCGCGTGACCTCAGTTCGGAATGGCCGCCTTCGCATCCGGCGGGAAATAGGCGCTCTTCTGCGTGCCCTCGAGCAGCTTGATCGCCGCTTGGAGCTGAGTGTCGTCCTTCTCGTCGGCCGGCACATAGGCCGAGGAGCCGCCCTCCTCCGACTTGTCGTCGCCGGGATTGGCAAGATGGCCCTTGAGGCCAGCCTCGCCATGGGTCTCGTCCTGCCCCTTGAGGTCGGCGGGGACGTTCTCGGTCACCACAATCTCCGGCTCGATGCCCTTGGCCTGGATCGAGCGGCCGGAAGGCGTGTAGTAGCGCGCCGTGGTCAGGCGCAGGGCGCCATCACCCTGCAGCGGGATGATGGTCTGCACCGAGCCCTTGCCGAAGGAGCGCGTGCCGAGGATGGTAGCGCGGCGATGATCCTGCAGGGCGCCCGCCACGATCTCCGAGGCCGAGGCCGAGCCGCCATTGACGAGCACGATCAGCGGCTTGCCGCCGGTGAGGTCCGTTCCGCTGGCGGTGAAGCGCTGCACGTCGTCGGGGTTGCGCCCGCGGGTGGTGACGACCTCGCCGCGGCCAAGGAAGGCGCCGGACACCGCGATCGCCTGGTCGAGGAGGCCGCCGGGATCGTCGCGCAGGTCAACGACATAGCCCTTGAGCTTGTCCTTGCCGATGTCCTTGTTCAGCTTGTCCAGGCTCTTCTTCAGGCCGTCGAAGGTCTGCTCGGTGAACTGGCTGATGCGGATGTAGCCGATATCGTCGCCGAGCTTGCGCGAATTCACCGAGGCGACCTTGACGATGTCGCGTATCAGCTTGACGTCGAAGGGATCGGTCTTGCCGGGGCGCTGGATCTTCAAGATGACCGGCGTGTGGATCGGCCCGCGCAGTTTGGCGACCGCCTGCTCCAACGTCATGCCCTGGATCGAGACGCCATCGACGGCGATGATGCTGTCACCGGCCAGGACGCCGGCCTTGGCGGCGGGCGAATCGTCGATCGGAGAGACGATCTTGATCACGCCGTTCTCCGCGGAGACCTCGGCGCCGATGCCGCCGAACTGGCCGGAGGTCTGCTCCTGCATATCCTGGAAGCTCTTGGCATCCATGTAGTTTGAATGGGGATCGAGCGAGGTGAGCATGCCGTCGAGTGCCGCCGCCACCAGCTTGCTGTCGTCGGGCTTTTCGACATAGTCGTCGCGCACATGTTCGAAGACATCGCCGAACAGGTTGAGCTGCTTGTAGACGTCCGAATCGGCTGCGCGCGCATGCCCGACCAGAAGCAGCTGCGGATGCGTCACCGCAACGGTGGCCATCGCGCCCAGGGCGACGCCGCAAAGAAGAATGGAAAGCTTTTTCATCGTTCGGGGACCCATCGTGCCTACGGCGACTATCTCTAAAGCGTTTTGCAATCTGCCGGGATCGGCAGGAATCGCAAAGACGCGTCTAAACAAAGAGCGAGAGCAAACCGGCGTTCATGCTTAAACGCGCTTTGCTCCAGCACACCCAGCTCGACGCGATCCCAGCCTCGGACGTTCGGGGTATACCACCATCTATGAATAGAGATTGATTTTGGTGTTTTCTAGGTCAATAAGGCTGCCTGATCCAAAAGGTGTTGAGCATTTTTGAGCCGATGGGCCGAAAGTGATCGCCCGCATGCTGCGCTGCCTCGACGGTAGCGGCTTGGTGGCCATATCCCGGCACTCCAGCACCCGGGCAACCCCCGGCGGACAAGGCGGACAGACAACATCCCACTCACGCGGTTCTGATCGATACCACGCCGCTGATTCTGGCACTGTGCGATCCACAAGCGAGAGTCGCGCATGCGCCGGGAGATTATTTAGCGATCCCCAAGCGTTAGCCGCCTTCTTACCGCCATAGCCAAGCGCTCTCGTTCCCACGCCCTTTCCGGCTGGGTTGATGAGGAGACCGGGCGATGGCGGCTGCGGGGCAGCCGTGTAAGCAGGATTCATGGAAGATGGCAGGCCGCCTTGTCGGTGCCAGACGCCATCGCCCCGTTCCGGCGGCCGGGCACGCTGACAAGGCGCGCAAGGCCACCTGTTTTTCCGCCTTCTGAAGGCGGAGGCGAGCCTGGAGCGGATGGCACGGACCATCCGAACCCGACCCAGCCGGCTCGGCACAGGGGCTGAGCGACGTCCGTCCTGGCCGGACGGTGGCATCAGCCGTCTTCACCGCATCGGCGGGACGTGGAGACGAAGGCGTTGCCGGGCTCAAGCCCTTCACGCTCCGTCCGGGGATCCAGGGCACTTCCATGGGGTGCCGATCCCGTCTGTCCCGCTCGTCACCCCTGGCGGCCGGCTTCGAGAGAAGCAGGACCGCCGCATGCGCCTGCCGCCTGGACAGGCTGTCGGGGTGGATGGAGGCGTTCGGGGCCGGGGTGTACCTTCGCCGGCCGCTGACGCCTCATTCCGTTACGGAATATAGCATGGGAACGAACGAAAGTCAAGATCCGTTCTATTTCTGTCTGGCCTGTGACCAACGGCGTGCATCACCGGCGCAGGAGGAGGCCACGCGGAGTGTTATCGATCGATCTGGTCGCTGACGAGCGGTTTGACCGGCTGACCAAGGGATCGTTCGAGAATGAGCGCCTCAAGCGCCGAGCCCGCACTCCCGACACCGGCTTGCCGGTTCACTTACTTTTTAACGGCCCCTAACAGAGCAAAAAAGGCGCAGATTTGTCATGCCCGGCCCGTCCCGGGCATCCGGTCCCTAACCATGTTCGCGTCACCCTCGATCTACACCGGACACTTGTCCGGTGGGGGACGAGCCCGGTGATGACAAAAAGTCGAGGTTCCCGCGATTTTTCGTTCAGGCCCCCTCAGATCGACTTCACCTCGCCGCCGTCCATGCGGAGCGCCGAACCCGTCATCCAGCGTGCCCCAGGCGAGACCAGGAAGGCCATCAGCTCGGCGATTTCCTCCGGCTCGCCATAGCGGGCAATGCCGGCTTCCTTCGGGAAGTTGGCGGTCGCCTCCTCCACCGTCATGTCGTGCAGCGGCGCCCAGTGCTGGAGATAGGAGCGGCGGCGGCCCGTCATCACCGGGCCGGGCAGGACACTGTTGACCTGCACGCCATCGGCGATGCCGCGATCGGAAAAGGCCTTTGCCAACGCCACGATCGCGGCGTTGATCGTGCCGACGGCCGCATAGGGCGCCTTCGGGAACAAGGCAGAGTTGCCCGACATCAGCACCACCGATCCCCTCGCCGCCCTGAGGGCCGGCCATGCGGCGATGGTGAGCCGCCGGGCACCGTGCAGCTTCAGGGCGAGGCCGTTGTCCCACTGCTCGTCGGTCATCTCGAAGAGATCGATCTGCGGCACAGCTCCGGCGACGTTGAGCAGCGCATCGATGCGGCCAAAAGCCTGCAGCGTCTGATCGACCACGGCTTGCGCCACCGAAGGCTTGGCGAGATCACCATCGATGACGAGTGTCCTGGCGCCGGCCGCTTCCACCGCCTTCGCCGTTTCCTCGAGATTGGCGCGGCTGCGCGCCACCAGCACAAGTGCCGAGAAGTCCCGGGCGAGGCGTATGGCCGTGGCCTGGCCAATGCCCTGGCTGGCGCCTGTGACGATCGCGACTGAGTTGGACATCCGAAGTCTCCCTGATTTGAGGGCGTTGCGAGCTCAGGGAGCGAGGAAATCGCGGATGGCGGCGGCGATCTCGGCCGCGTGGGTCTCCAGCGCGAAATGCCCGGTATCGAAGAAGCTTATGACGGCATCCGGAATATCGCGCTTGAAAGCCTCGGCACCCGGCGGCAGGAAGAATGGATCATTCCGGCCCCACACCGCCAGGAAGGGCGGCTTGTGGTCGCGGAAATAGCGCTGGAAGGTGGGATAGAGCGCGACATTGCTGCGGTAGTCGCCGAAGAGGTCGAGCTGCACCTCCTCCACTCCCGGGCGCGCCATGTAGAAGTTGTCGAGCGAATAGCCATCTGGGGAAACCGCATTCGGATCGGCTACGCCGTGGGTGTATTGCCAGACGGTCGTGTCGGGCTTGAGGAAGGCCCGCAGCGCCTCGCGATTTGCCGGCGAAGCGTCCTGCCAATAGGCCCTGATGGGGTTCCAGCCCTCGCTGAGCCCCTCTTCATAGGCGTTGCCGTTCTGCGAGATGATCGCGGTGATGCGCTCCGGATGTTTCACGGCCAGGCGGAAGCCGGTCGGCGCGCCATAGTCGAAAACATAGACGGCATAGCGATCGAAACCCACCACCTCGGTGAAACGATCGATCGCTTCGGCGATCCGCTCGAAACTGTGGCCGCGGCCCGGCAGGTCGGACCGGCCGAAGCCCGGGAGATCGGGCGCAACGATATGGAAGCGGTCCGCCAGCAGCGGGATGAGATCGCGGAACATGTGGCTGGAGGTTGGGAAGCCATGCAGGAGGAGAAGCTTGGGAGCACCCTTCGTTCCCGCTTCCCGGTAGAAGATGTTGAAGCCGTCAACGTCGGCTGTGCGGTAGCTGATGGTCGTCATGGCATTGTCTCCTTTGGGATTAAAGTAACTGTTTCAGATATCTTTAAAGGGTTATCGATGCGGCCTACAACCGTTCCGCCCGATCCCAAGCCGCATGGACGAACGGCTATTTTCCGTGCGTGACGAGGGCCTCTGGCCGCAGATAAAGAGCAAGGGCGCAGCAGATCAGGAGGAAGCCCAGAAGCGGCAAGGCTGATGCCGTCACGGCTGCCAGGGCGAAGAGAGCGACGCCGCCCAGCGTTCGCCGCCGCGCTATGTGCCGCGCATGGTGCGAGACGGCGCTGGCATCGGCCTGGACGAAGACCTCGCGCTCGAAAAGGAGGTAGGCCACGTTCACCAGGACGAAGACGCCGGCGTAGACGGCGACCGGCACCGGCGCGAGATCGGTCCTCGCCATCCAGGCGGTGGTGAAGGGCAGGAGCGACACCAGGAACAGATGGGCAAAATTGATCCAGATCAGGCGCGGCGAGGCGAAACGCACCAGATGCAGCAGATGATGGTGGTTCACCCAGATGATCGCGATGAACAGATAGCTTAGCAGATAGCTCGCCGCCGTCGGCCAGAGCGGCAGGATCGCCGCAAGGCTGGCTTCCTCCGGGGCCTTGAGTTCCAGCGCCAGGATCGTGATGATCACCGCGATCATGCCGTCCGAAAAGGCGCTGACCCGCTCCGTCGTCATTCGCCGCTCTTGCATTGGCCTCACTCCCCTTCCGCGTCCTCAAAGAGCTGGGATCAGGCCGCCGCCACCGCCCCTACTGCCTCGCGAATGATGTCGACGACCACGGCAGGAGCCGTTACCAGCGGGGTATGATCGACCGGACGGGCGTGGATATGGGCGTTCATCCGCCTGGCCATGAAGCGCTGGGTCTCCTCGACGATCATGTGGTCCTGTTCGGCAATCAGGAACCAGGCCGGCCGGTCCTTCCAGAGCGGCCTGTCGACGGCAACCGTGATGCAGGCCGGCGAGATCGGCCGTTGCACCGCTGCCAGCAATCTTTGCTCCTCCTTTGATGCATTCTGGGCGAAGGCCGCGGAGAAGGCGTCATCCGGCAGATAGATCAGCCCGTGGCTGTCGGGGGCGAGCTTCGGTGCCTGCGGATGCGGCTCGGCGCGATAGAAGACATCGGCGACCGTCTCGCCCTCGTCGGGAGCCAGCGCCGCGACATAGACGAGCGCCCTCACCTTCTCGCTGCGCGTTGCCGCAATGACCGCCCCGGCATAGGCATGGCCCACGAGCACCACCGGCCCCGTGACTCGCTCCAGCGTACGGTCGAGCGCCGCCACATCGTCGGCGAAGGAGGTCAGCGGCAGGGGAGCTGCCGTCACCTTCAGGCCATCGGCCGCCAATGGCGCAATGACTTTCGCCCAGCTCGATCCATCAGCCCAGGCGCCATGTACCAGCACGATGGTCACATTGGTTGCAGGCATCTCCGCTCTCCTCTCGCGTGAATTTGATAACCTCTCTGATCGCTTTAATATGGTTACTAAGAAAAGTCGTAACTTGTCAAGATGCCCCGAAGAGGTTATTTGTTGCGGCAGGTTTGGAGGGCGGCCGGATCCGCGGGACGGAAGGGCCGGAAGAGGAGTTGTGATGGCGCATCGTTACCCAGCGATTTTCGTTGCTGACGCACTCGGACTGGATTTCCTGAATTCAATCGCCACGCCGGTCGATACCACCATCGAGTGGCTCGATGATGGCGAGGGCTTGTTGAACTGGCTGGAGCAGGCGAGGCTTGCACCATCGGCCGCGCTCGATGCGATCCGGGCGCAGGCTCTGCCGGGCGAGCTTGACAGGGTGGCCGAACAGGTGCGGAATCTGCGTGAATGGTTCAGGGGCTTCGTGCGCGGCCACAAGGGCCGGCCGCTGCCGGCCGAAAGTCTCGCCGAGCTCGAGCCGCTGAACCGCCTCATGGAGCGGGACGAGGCCTTCGGCCGGATCGCTCTTCGCAACTCAACCGGCACCGCCGGCTTGGAGCTGCAATCCCTGCGCAAGTGGCGCACGCCCGAATCCCTGCTACAGCCGATCGGCGAGGCCCTCGCGCGTTTCGTCTGCACGGAGGATTTCACCCATGTAAAAGCCTGCGAAGGCCCGGCCTGCACCTTGCTCTTCGCCGACCACACTCGCGGCCACGCCCGGCGCTGGTGCAGCATGGCGATCTGCGGCAACCGCGCCAAGCAGGCCGCCCACCGTCAGCGCCTGAAGGCGCAGCAGCATTGAGCGGCCAGGCCGACGCCGCCCCAGTAGCCGGCTAAGCGAAGACATCGTAACCTGCTCGATGCAGGGACCGCGATCTCGCATACAAGACGATCGGGAGACTTCGGCAGTTTCCCGATCTGACATCCCCCGCGAAGCGGATTCCCCGCCATGTGTTAGCGTTATCATTCGGCAGTAAGGCCAGTTTCTATCTGAACTATTGATATTACGCTATTATTTGTGGATGCTGAGCCCGTCGACAAATTGAAGTCATCCAATTTCCTTCAATTTCTAGATAGCGTTATCGTTCCGATGGGAGCCCGCGATGCAAAGACATGCGACTTTGGCGGATGTTGCAGCCAAGGCGGGCGTGTCTCCCATGACCGTCTCGCGCATCATCAACGGGCGGAACGGCGCCAGCGCGGCAACGAAAGAGCGCGTCCTGGCGGCTGTTCGTGAACTCGACTACCGGCCGAACACCCTCGCAAAAGGATTGAAGATCGATCGCTCCGGCATTGTCGGCCTGATCGTCCCCGATATTGTAAATCCTTTCTTTCCGGAAATCATAAGAGGTGCCGAACTTGCGGCGCGCCCCGCCGGCTACACGCTGTTGTGCTGCAATGTCGTGGAGGATCCCGCTCGTGAGGAGGAGGTTCTCGAAACGCTGCTGAACCGGCGTGTCGACGGCGTCATCATCTGCAGCGCGCGGATGAGCGACAAACGGCTCTTCGACTCGGTCAAGCGCTGCAAGGCCGCCGTGCTGATCAATCGGTCGGCTCCCAAGAGCATCGCCGGCACGATCGAGGTCGACTACCGGCGCGGCATGATTGCGGCTATCGACCATTTGGTCAGGAATGGTCGCCGGCACATTGCCTATGCGGGTGGCCACGCAACCTCAAGAGGAGATCAGCAGCGTCGCCAAGGCATCCTGCAGGCGCTCGACAGCCATGGCCTGGAACTCGTGCTGGATGTCCCCTGCTCTCCCGATATTCAGGGCGGGGTTGCGGGAGCGACGGCGCTCCTCGACAGCGGCAAGCAGATCGATGCGATCATCTGCTACAATGACCTGATCGCGATCGGCCTGCTCGGAGTCCTGAAGGAGCGTTCGATTGCCGTTCCCCATGACATTGCGATGATCGGGTGCGACGACATCCTTGCCGCCTCGCTCGTCAACCCCCCGCTCTCGACTCTGCGGGTTGCCAAGGAGGATCTCGGCGCCGCCGCGATGCGGATGCTCATCGATCGCATCGACCAGCGACACATCCAGCAAGGGATCGTCATCGAGCCGGAACTCGTGCTGCGTGCCTCGACCGAAGGGGCCTGACAAGAGGACGCCAGGCCCCGTAAAGGTGCCCGCAGATCACCAGCGCTGATGAACGAACGGCCGGACATCCGCATCATAGATCGCGCGGATCTGTGCCATCGCCTCATCGGAGATGGGCGGCAGGGCGGATGCGGCCGCATTGGACCGGGCCTGCGCGACGGTACGCGCCCCTGGAATGACGACACTCACGGCATCGAACATCAGGATCCACCGCAGCGCGAACTGCGCCATGGTCTCGCTGCCGTTCACCAGGGGGCGGATCTTTTCCACGACATCCAGGCCCTGCTCATAAGGCATGCCCGAGAATGTCTCGCCGACATCGAAGAACTCGCCATTGCGGTTGAAATTGCGGTGATCCTCCTTCTCAAAGACAGACGAACGGCTGAACTTCCCCGAGAGGAGACCGCTGGCGAGAGGAACTCGGGCGATCACGGCGACATTCTTCTTTTTGGCAAGCTCGAAGAACAACTCGATCGGCCGCTGGCGAAGAATGTTGAAAATGATCTGCACGCTCGCAACGTTGGGATACTCGATCGCCTTGATGGCCTCCTCGATCTTCTCGACACTGACGCCGTAGTTGCGGATGAGTTTCTCCTCGACCAGACGGTCCAATGCTTCGAACACCTCCTGGTGATAGTAGAGATCTGTCGGAGGACAATGAAGCTGTACGAGGTCGAGAATATCGGTCTCCAGATAGTCGCGGCTGCGCCTTATCCAATCGCGCAGATTGGCCAGGGTGTAGCCGGCCGTGACCTGCGAGGGCAGCCGCTTGCCCGCCTTCGTTGCGATGTAGGGGCGTTCGCTGCGACCACGCAGCGCCTGTGCTATCAGCTTCTCGGACCGGCCGTCGCCATAAACGTCGGCGGTATCGATGAAGGTGACGCCGAGATCCAGCGAACTCGTTATGGCGCTCATCGCCTCCGTGTCATCGACCGCCGTCCATTGCGCGCCTCCGATGCCCCATGAACCGAAGCCGATCTCGCTGACGAGGCGCCCCGTGCGTCCAAATAGTCTCTGCTTCATCGAACCATGTCCCAGCCCTTCGTGATTGGGATATCGATAACATAGCTTGGCGATTTCACAATGGACCGCTGCCTTCCAAATTTCACGTTTTCGCGCTGAGCATCGCGTTGCGTCATCAATATCAGGCCCAACCTTGGGGATCTCGATCTCGGTTCGCACGATATTGACACGATAACGATAACGTGCAACCGATTGGAAACGTCAACAAAAGCAATCCGGCGCCCGGTATTCGGGTAAGCCTGTGACGGGATAGGTCGACGGGCGACTGAAGATGCGCCAGCGAGCTGAATGTCGACCAAACAGATGGGAGGGAGCTTGATGTCCAGGAATCTCAGGCACGTCTTATTGGCGGGAGCGCTCATTGCCTTCGCGCTGCCCTCGGTCGTCCTGGCCGATGATTTCAAGTTGGGAATGGTGATCAAGTCCACCACCAACCCCTATTACAACGCGACACTTGCCGGCGCGAAGATTGCCGCGCAGGAGACGGGCGGAGAGGTCGACAATTACGGACCGACCGAGTCCAGCGCCAAGGCCCAGGTCGACATCATCAATAGCCTCGCGGATCGGCGCGTAACGGCTATCGCGGTCGCACCCAGCGATCCAGATGCCGTCGTGCCCGCCATGCAACGGGCGGCGAAGCTCGGTGCAAAGGTCGTTACGTTCGACGCGGACGCGTCAGGCGGCCGATCCTTCTTCGTCAACCAGGCCACCAGCGATTCCATTGGCCGTTTCGGCGCGCAATTGCTGATCCGTGAACTCGGGCCGGATCCCAAGGGCGAGGTGGCGGTCGTGTCTGCCCAGCCGACCGCGGCTAACCAGAACCTGTGGATCGAGGCCTTCAAGGACGAGGTTTCGAAATATCCCGGGCTCAAGGTGGTCGACACCGTCTATGGTTACGACAACGAACAGAAGGCTTTCGATGCCACGGTCGCCCTGACGACCAAGCATCCCAATCTTGCCGGCATCTTTGCACCCACCTGCCCGGGTCTTCCCGCCGTGGCAAGGGCGCTGGAAAGCGTCGACAAGGGGCATGGCAAGATCAAGCTTTCGGGAAACTGCGTACCAAGCATTACCTCCAAATACATGCTCGATGGCACCATCGGAGGGTTTTATCTTTGGGATCCCAGCAAACTTGGCTATGTTACCTATTATGCGGCGAAGGCGCTCGTCGACGGAAAGATCACTGGAAAACCCGGCGATTCATTCGTGATCGACAAAGGCAAATGGCCTGGAACCTACACGATCGGCCAGGACGGGCAGATCATTACGGGCAAGCCTGTCGAGTTTACCAAGGATAATTACAAGGACTTCAATTTCTAGAGTGCCAGAAGGGGCGGATCTTGCTGATCCGCCCCCAGCAAATCGCAAGACGCTTAAAGAGTGCATCTACCTTGACCGTACCGGTGCTCGATCTGCAGCACGTCAGTAAGCGTTTCGGTGCCATCGATGTACTCGTCGATGTCAGCTTGGCCTTGTGGCCAGGCCGCGTGCATGCCCTCGCCGGCGAAAACGGTGCTGGCAAGAGCACGCTGGTGAAGATCATAGGCGGCGTCCACCAGCCCAACGCGGGACAGATCCTGAAAGAGGGCCAGCCCCTCAAGCTGCTGTCTCCCCTGGAAAGCCGGCGTCAGGGGATTGCCGTGGTGCACCAGCACCCTGCCCTTTTCCCCGATTTGACCGTCGCCGAAAATGTCTTCATCGGCCATCAGCCCCGGCGCAATGGCAGGATCGACTGGCGCTATATGAATGCCCGCGCCCGGGAACTCCTGGCGCAACTCGACGTGGCCTTCGATGTCGACACCCCCGTCAAGCATCTTGGCGTTTCCGAGCGGCAGGCGATCGAAGTCGCACGCGCGCTTGCCATCGACGCCCGCGTTCTTGTCCTGGACGAGCCGACCTCCGCGCTCTCGGGGACAGAGGTCATCAGACTCTTCGACCTTGTCGGCAGGCTGAAGCAAAGAGGCGTAGCGGTCTTGTTCGTGACCCATTTCCTTGATGAAATCATGAAGTTCAGCGACGACGTGACCGTGCTGCGTTCGGGCCGGCATGTGGTGACCAGCCCGACCGAAACCTTCACGCCCGAAACGATCGTCAGGGCGATGATCGGGACGAAACTCGAGTCTTTCTTTCCCAAGCAGGAGGCCGAGATCGGCAAGCCGGTCCTGAGCGTGCGGGGCCTGTCTGGTGCGGGATTCGTGACAGATGTCGACTTCGAGGTCCGTACCGGCGAAATCCTCGGCTTCTTTGGCCTGGTGGGGGCCGGCCGTTCTGAAATCGCCAGCATGCTGTTCGGCATCATCAGGCCGGACGCAGGTACGATCACCTTGGGAGGCGAACAGATCGAGCTTCGTTCTCCGCGCCAGGCCATCCGCGAGGGCATCTCGCTCGTACCTGAGGACCGTCACAAGCAAGGGCTCGTATTGCCCTTCTCCATCCGTGCAAACGAGACCCTGCCTATGCTCGGCGCCCTTTCCGGCCTGCTTGGCCGCATCGATGGCGCGCGCGAGGAGACGGTTGCGCGGGACTACGCCCAGCGCATGCGGGTCGTCGCTTCCAGTGTCGAGCAGGCCGCCGGCACGCTCTCGGGCGGAAACCAGCAGAAGGTCCTGCTCGCCAAGTGGCTCATGCCCACCCCCCGCCTGTTGATCCTGGATGAACCCACCCGCGGTATCGATGTCGGTGCAAAGTCCGAGATCCACCGCGCCATTTCGCAATTGGCGACGACCGGCATGTCGATCATCATGATCAGCGACGACGCCGAGGAACTGATCGGCATGGCAGACCGCATTCTCGTCTTTCGCGGCGGGCGGATCACGGCCTCCTTCGACCGCGGCACCTTTGATCGCGAGAAAATACTGTTGGCGGCGGCGCATGAGGTTCTCATCGGGGCGTCCGGCAAGAAAGCGAGCACCGGATGACCGAGCAGGCACGACAAGCCTCGGCCGGGCAGAGCCGTCGTTCCCTGAGCCGTCTATGGCTTGCCTCGCGGGAAGCCAAGCTCCTGCTGGCGCTGCTGCTTATATGCAGCGCGATTTCGGTGCGCGAGCCGCGTTTCCTGGATCTGGACAACCTCGAACAGGTTGCGCTTTCGGGGACGCTCGTCTGCATGGTCGCACTCGGCCAGGCCCTCCTGATCGTCGGTCGCCAGATCGACTTGTCCGTCGGAGCCATGGTTGCCGCGAGCGCTTTCGTGTCGGCCGACTGGCTGGCTGCCCATCCCGATGGATCGCTGATCTTCGTTTTCCTGATCGGCATCTCGATCGGCCTGTTGCTGGGCGCCGGAAATGCCGTGCTGGTCGCCGGTCTTCGCATTCCCGCCATCGTGGCGACGCTCGGAACGCTTGCCATCTATCGCGGTGGCATCATCGTCTATGCAGGCGGGCGCCAGATTTCGGCGACTGTCCTGCCGGACAGCTACGGCAATATCGCCCAGATGCATATTGGCGGCCAGTCGCCCCTGGTATGGACAACGCTGGCCCTTGTTGTGATCCTCGGCTGGCTTGCCCGCTTCACGAGGACGGGACGGAATGTCTACGCCATCGGCAGCAATACCGAGGGAGCGGAGTTTGCGGGTATCGGCGTGCGCCGCCACATCGCCTATCTCTTCGTTCTTTCCGGCGGTCTCTGCGGATTGACGGGTGTGCTTTGGGGTGCACGCTTCGGCACGGTCGATGCCATCATTGCGCCCGATCTGCAGTTGCAGACCATCTCTGCAGCCGTCGTGGGCGGCGTCAGCATTTTCGGTGGCAGTGGTTCCGTCTACGGCGCGGCAATCGGCGCGGCAATCTTTGTTGTGCTGCAGAATGGTGTCCAATTGCTGGGTCTCGACCAGTTCTGGATTCCGGCCCTGCTCGGAGCCGCCATTCTGGCCACGGTGATCTTCTACAGCCAGTTGACGCGAAGGTCCGAGACGTCGCGGAGCAGAAAGGGAACACCATGAAGGCGCCACCCTGGCTGCTGAGATGGGAGACGTTCCTCCTTGTCACGTTGATCGTGGTCCTGATCCTTGGCGGCGGCGCCTCCAAGTATTTCTTCACGGCGTCGAACTTCTCCATCGCCCTTGCCGGGACGGTGCCCGTGGCGCTCATCGCGCTGCCCATGACATTGGTCATCATTACGGGGGAGATCGATATCTCGGTTGGATCCATCGTTGGATTATGTGCCTCGGTCATGGCCGTATGCCTCGAGCACCAATGGCCGGTCGAGCTCGCAATGTTAGCCGGCCTCGTGGTGGGCACCCTGGCTGGCCTGTTCAATGGCGCCGTCATCGTGGGCTTCGGCCTGCCATCGCTGGTCGTGACCATCGGCACGTTGGCCCTCTATCGAGGCATCGCCCAGATCATCCTCAAGGAGCGCGGCGTCAACAGCTTTCCGGACTGGTATCAAAACATCGGCTTCGGCACGATCGGCGACACGCCCATTCCCTGGAGCATCCTCATCTTCCTGGCCCTTTTCGCCGGCTTTGGCTTCTTTCTGCACTTCACGCGCGGCGGGAGGTCGATCTATGCGATCGGCAACAACAAGGAGGCTTCGCGCTATTCCGGAATCTTCGTGGAACGGGCGATGGTCAGTGTCTTCGTCGCGTCGGGCACGGTATCGGCGATCGCAGCGATCGTATTGACGGCCTACCTCGCCAGCGCTCGATCGGACACGGCAGTTGGGCTTGAACTCCAGGTGATCACGGCCGTGGTGCTCGGTGGCGTCAACATCTTTGGCGGGTCGGGCAGCCTCGTCGGCGTGCTGCTCGCCCTCCTCGTCCTCGCCTTCGTCAAGAACGCACTGGGCCTGGTCGGCATGACGCCGGAACAGCAGGATATCGTCACCGGAGCGGTTCTCGTCGGCACGCTCATTGTTTTTGGCGCCTCGCGCGGGCTAGGCCAACTCGGCTCCCTGATCGTTCGCCAGCGTGGCGGCAGATAAGTTTCCAACAGCCTGAGCAGCCGGATCAGCGCCAGCCGAGGGCCGGCGCGACATGGGTGAGGATCGCCTCGATGACATGGGCATTATAGGCGACGCCCAACTGGTTGGGGACGGTCAGCAGCAAGGTGTCGGCCTCGGCAATAGCCTCGTCCTTTTTCAATTGCTCAATGAGAACATCCGGCTCGGCCGCGTAGCTACGGCCGAAGATCGCCCGGGTCTTCTCATCGATGAACCCGATCTGATCCTGCTGGCCGTCGTCGCGTCCGAAGTAGGCACGATCGCGGTCATCCACCAGCGCGAAGATGCTGCGGCTGACCGAGACCCGCGGCTCGCGCGTATGGCCGGCCTCCTTCCAGGCGGCGCGGAAGGCCCGGATCTGGGCGGCCTGCTGGATGTGAAAAGCCTCTCCGGTCTCGTCGTCCTTCAAGGTCGAGCTTTGTAGGTTCACCCCGAGCTTCGCGGCCCAGACCGCCGTTGCATTGGAGCCGGCGCCCCACCAGATCCGGTCGCGCAACCCTTCCGAATAGGGCTCAGGACGCAGCAGGCCAGGGGGATTTGCGAACATCGGCCGTGGATTGGGCTGGGCGAAACCCTCGCCACGCAACACGTTGAGAAACACCTCCGCATGGCTCCGCCCCATGTCGGCGTCACTCTGGCCCTCGGCCGGAGCGTAGCCGAAATAGCGCCAGCCATCGATCACCTGCTCGGGCGATCCCCGGCTGATGCCCAATTGCAGGCGGCCTCCGGCGATGAGATCGGCTGCGCCGGCATCCTCGGCCATGTAGAGCGGGTTCTCGTAGCGCATGTCGATGATCGCAGTCCCGATCTCGATGCGGCTGGTCCTGGCCCCCACGGCCGCCAGAAGCGGGAAAGGCGAGGCAAGCTGGCGGGCGAAATGGTGCACGCGGAAATAGGCACCATCCGCACCCAGGCCCTCCGCCGCGACGGCGAGATCGATGGATTGCAGGAGCGCATCCGCCGCCGAGCGTGTCTGCGACTGCTGTGAGGGAGTCCAGTGCCCGAACGAGAGAAAACCGATCTTCTTCATGAAAAACCACCTGAGGAATAATGGATGGAACGAGGTAGACGATAATGAGACGGGACTAAACACCTGCATCTGGCGATTTCGTCGGCCGGCAATAGAAAAGCCGCCTTGCGGCGGCTTTTTGTGAGTCCATGTGGCGACGCGAGCCCGAGCACGGCAGAAACGACTGCCGCGCCGGCGCTTCGCCGCTTCAGTTGCAGGCAGGCTTGGCGCCATTGCAGGCGTCCAGAAGCTCCTGGGGCGGGTCCTTGTGGAACACCGTCTTGTAGGATTCGAGAACATTCGACTGGACGACCGGCAGCGACTGGACACCAACCCACGCCGGCGGCGTCTGTCCGATGAGTGCCTTCATCATCGCCAGTGCTTCCGCTACGCCCTGGTCGTAGGGGCGCTGGGAGCCGGTCGCTTTCAACGGGCCTCCCTTGGCAATCTCGATCGCCGACTGCAGTCCGAGATCGACGGTGGTGATGGGAATGTCGATACCCTGGGCCCGCATGGAGGAGAGGGTATCCAGCGCCGGCTGATCCCACACCGCAAACAGCCCCTTGATATCAGGATTGCCCGTCAGGAAGTCGCCTGCGATCTGCGATACCTTGGAGGGATCGGTAAAATCCACCTGCTTCATCACGATGTCAGGCCGGTTCGCCTTCATCCAGGCGCTGACGCCCTTGGTCCGCTCATTGGTGCTGAAGTAGTCGACGCCGAAATTCACCAGCCCGATGGTTCCGCCCTTCGGCACGCAGGACGACAGGATCTGCGCGGCGATCTGGCCATTGCCCTGGCTATCGGCCGAGATCATCGCTGCAAAATCGTCGGGATGTTTCAATCCGGTCGGAATGCTATCCATGAAGACGAGCTTGATGCCGGCCTGGCCGACCTTCTTGTAGGTTGGCGCGGTCGCGGTAAAGTCCACCGGAATCGAGATGATCCCGTTTGGGTGCTGCTGGATCGTGTTCTCGATATCGGCAATCTGCTTGTCGACCTGATATTCGGCCGATGCAACACCCGTGACGGTCACGCCATATTTGTTCAGCGTATCGGTGATGCCTTGAACCTGCAGTTGGGACCAGTCGAGATTCACCGTCTGCATGGAGATGCCGACCTTGAAATTCCCCGCCTTGACTTTCGCCGCTTCGTCATTGCTGAGCGCCAGCACCTCCGGCGAGGCCGCCGTCTCGCCATGCGGTCCCTGGCCAACGATGCCTTTGGGGCCGAGGGTCGCCAGATCGACGCCCTTGACGCAGGTATCGGGGACCTGCGCGAAGCTCACCGAGGTTGAAAAAGCAACGGCGCTGGCGGCTGCAATGGCATAACCCAGGATTACGCCGACGCGTTCACAGGACTTCATGATCTTCCTCCCTTGAATAAGTTTTTCTATTTCTTCCGACTAATTGCCCTGCCACTCACAGGGTTACGCCACTATCTTCGCGTGAAGGCGACGGCCGCGACGATGATCGCGCCCTTGATGACGAGTTGAAGCGATGAACTCACGCCGAGGAGCACGAGGCCGTTGTTGAGGGTGCCGATGATCAGGCTCCCAAGCAGCGTGCCGAGAACGAAGCCCCGCCCCCCGAACAGGCTGCAGCCACCGAGGATCACCGATGCGATGACGTCGAGTTCCATGCCCTGGACGACATCGGGCCGGGCGGCGTGAGACCGGGCGGAGAGCACAAGAGACGCCAGGCCCGCCAGCATTCCGGTCATCACGAACGCCAGCGTCGTCACATGCTTGATGTAGACGCCGGAATAGAGAGCTGCCGTCGGATTGCCGCCGGCGGCATAGATGCGCCGGCCGTAGACCGTGAAATGAAGCAGGAGAATACCGCCCACCACCACCGCGGCCGTCCAGATGATCGGCGCCGGAACGCCCAGCACCGACCCTTCCCCGAAAATGGCGAAGTAGTACTCGTTCGTGATGATCACCGGCTTCGTGTTCGTCACCATCAAGGCGAGGCCGCGGGCGGCGCTGAGGGTGCCGAGCGTCACCAGGAAAGAGGGAATGCTGAGCTGGGTTGTCAGGAGGCCGTTGATCAGTCCTATCACGGCGCCGGTGCCGAGCCCGGCGACGGCGCCGACGATCCAGCTGTTGTAGAGGAACGACATCGCCAGTGCGGCGGCCATGCCGGAAAGCGCCAGCGTCGAAGCAACCGACAGATCGATCTGCCGGGCGATGATCACGAACGTCATCCCCACGGCGATGATCGACACCAGCGTCGTCTGCCGCCCGATGTTGAGGAAATTGTCGACGGACAGGAACCAGGGCGAGGCGAAACTGAAGACCACCAGCATGACGGCGAAGGCGATATACAGCATATAGGGCCGCTCGCCGCGAAGCAGATGCCTCAGGAAGATGCGCCTGCGAGCCTGGGCGTTGCCGGGAGTTCCATCGGTGGCCGGCTGGGTCTGTGTCATGCTGCCTGCTCAGTCGCTTGCTGGGTCTGAAGAAGGTGATGGAGAGCCTCGGCGCTCCCCAGATCAGCACGCGGCACCGCGCGCAGGGTGCGCCCGTTGACGACGATCGAGATGCGATCGCACAAGGCGAGAAGTTCGCTCAGGTCAGACGACACCAGAAGCACACCCGTTCCGGAAGCCGCCGCATCCTGGATAACGCCGTATATTTCCTCGCGGGCGCCCACATCGACACCGACGGTCGGCTCGTCGAGCAGCAGGATCCGGGGCCGAGGCTCGTTCCATTTGCCGAAAACGACCTTCTGCTGATTGCCTCCGGACAGGTTCTTCACATAGGTCCCAGGCCCGGGCGCCTTTACCGACAATTGCGAAACGGCCTTCCGCGCCCGGACCAGGGCAGCCGAAGCCTGGAACCAGCCCCATTTCGAAAGGGCGGGCAGGCGAGGCAGCGTCAAGTTGCGCTCGATGGTGTGTTCGAGCACCAGGCCTTGCACATGCCGGTCCTCCGGCACCAGCGCCATGCCGAGACGAATTGCGGTCGCCGCATCGAGATGTTCCATGCGCGAGCCGGCAACGAGGAGCTCGCCGCCCACCACCGGCCTCAGTCCGAAGATGGTCTCGAGAATCTCGGTCCGGCCGCTGCCGATCAATCCGGCGAGGCCATGGATCTCCCCACGATTGATCGTGAGGTCCACCCCTTTCAAACGATCGTTTCGAACGCCGCGCAATTCCACCGCGGCAGCCTCAGGAGACGGTAGGTTCGCCGCAGTTGCCGTCCTCCGGCTTTCGCCCTCGCGCAAAGCATGGCCTGACTTCATCTGCTTGGACCCGACGATCGCGCTCACCAACTGGGCCATGTCGGTCTTCGCCGTCTCGAACGTTCCGGCATTGGCTCCGTCCCGGAACACGGTAACGCGATGCGAGATGCGGAAGACCTCGTTCAGGCGATGCGTCACATAGATGACGCCCACCCCGCGGGCCGTTACGGTACGGATGGCATCGAAGAGGATCTTCTCCTCGTCATCGGTCAGGGCGGACGTCGGCTCGTCGAGGATGAGCAGCCGCACCTTCCCCATGAGCGCCTTGGCGATCTCGGTCATCTGCCGATAGGCGAAGGGCAGCGACCCGAGCGTGGCACGAGCGTTGAGGGGGATCTTGTGGGCTTTGAGGAACGCCTCGGCTTCTGCCAGCAATTCCCGTTTCTTCAGAAAGCCGAAGCGCGTTCTCGGCTCGCGTCCGAGCAGCAGATTATCGGCGACCGTCAGCGACTCCACCAGGCTTAGATCCTGGTAGACGACCGCGACCCCGGCGTCACGGGACTGTGCCGTCGAGTCGAACGAGACCGCTTCTCCTTCGATTTCGATGGTCCCGGCATCCTGTCTCTGCACTCCGCTGAGGATCTTGATGAGGGTCGATTTGCCGGCGCCATTCTCGCCGAGCAGCGCATGGACCTCTCCATGCAGGATCTCCAGGTCGACGCCGAGCAGGGCACGAACGCCGCCAAAGCTCTTGGCGATGCCGGTCGCCTTCAGCAAGGGCGGCCCTTCGAGAGGCTCGCGCACCATCCGATCCTGTTCAGTCATGGTGCGTCCGGCCGCCTCCCGGAGATGGGCGTACCTCGACGCCGATCTCGAAAAATGAGATTTGCCTTACTTTTTTTGTGACTTTTCCATCACGACAGTCAAAAGTCAATCATTCGGAGCCAAGCTCAATCGCTATCGAGCTTGGTCTCCCCGTGTTCCGTGATGATCGCATCGAACACCTTGAGGTCCGCAAAAAAAGCTCTCTTGATCTTGCCGATCTTGCTGCTGTCGACGACCAGGTAGTTCTCACGCGAAAGGCTTATCGCCTTCTGCTTCACCTCGGCCTCGTGAAAATGCTCGCAGGTGGCGCCGCGCTTGGCATCCGCACCGGCGGCCGACAGGAACGCCACATTGATGCCGACGGAATCGAGAATATCGAAATCGCGTGTTCCCGAGAAGGAAGCGGATGCCGGATGATAAACGCCCCCCAGCATGATGGTGGTAATGCCTGGCTTCTTCGTCAGGAGCTGTGCCACATTCATGGCGTAGCATATTGCAGTTATTTGATAATTGTCCGGTATGAGGTCGACGAGGTGAACAAGCGTCGTGCCGCAGTCCACGAAGATCGTTTCGTCCGGCCGGATCTTGCTGGCGGCATGGGCGCAGGCTTCACGCTTGGCGGCTGCGTGGCTGTCTGCCGCCGTCGATAATTCGTAGGGCACGTCGCGTTCCGCGTGCGACGCCGCCAGGATATGGCCGCCGAGGAAGGCGAATTGCTCGGGGTTCTGGGCGACATCGCGCCGAACGGTCATCTCCGACACGCCCAGGAGCTGGGCCGCCTCGCTCAGATGGATAATCCGGCGCCGATCGAGGGCGGCGATCAAGGCAAAAACCCGCTCTGTCCTTCGTGCGGTCAAAAGCTGCCGTCCAAACCTGTTACAGATTTCACAAAATCTGTTACACCACCGGCGGACGGTGTCAATCCACCAGCCTCACGGACAATTCGGCCATGGTCTTGCGCCGGGTGGAGCAGCGGCAGGTATTCGTCGGGGTGGGGACCGGTCAAGAACGCAAGAAGCGGCCCCGAAGGACCGCTTATTTGTTGTCTCCTGGGAGGGAGAATGGACCGGGCGACGTGCTCGAAGCCGGCGTACAGCTCGAAGGGCATCTCCCGATAATTCGCATTACTGTTCCAAAACGAGATCGAGTTTGCGCCGCACCGTCCGCCAGCGGATACGAAGCCGCGCGGCTGTCATTCGCCCTGCCCTTCCCAAGCCACGCATCTTCCATCTCGGCGGCTCGGGATCTTCCAGCCGCTCGCAAAAGACCAGAATGGCCACAGCGGCCATTGCCATCAAATGACCTGCCGGCAGCGACAGGGAGAACAGCATCAGCCAGCCGCAGGATCCGACACACCATACACCCCGCGACCAGCCAAAGCGAAGCGCGTCGAGATCGGCTTTCAGTCCGAACACCCGAAGAGGGGGGTTGTCGTGGCACCCGTTCAGGCACCGTTGCTTGAATGGAGAGGCCTGCCAGACGACTGTCGCCAGGCCAGTCACAATCGCCGGAATATAGGATTCAGGCGCCAATGCCAGATACGCAAGCTCAGCACTTGCCAGGACGGCCCCAAACATCATCCATACACAAGCGTAGCCAGCCACGAAAAGGGCGATCGAGCGCGCCCGGCGGGATCTGAGACACGTGAAACGAATGTGGTGGATCTCCGGGACTATCAGCGGAGACATCATGGCTACCAGCATCAGCGCCCACCCTGCGGCGAGCGCCGACGGGGGGTTCAGCGCCAGCAGCAAAGAAGGCGATGCGGCTATTGTCGCGGTACCGCTGCCGGTTGCCGAACAATAAACGTCCAGACCTTCGACGTGCATGCCCGGCCCGAATGCCAGCGCGCCCCATGCGAGTGTGCTGAGCGCCATTACCGGATAACGGACACGGGCCACTTCACGGGCGATGTCAATCATCCTTCCTCCCGATCCGCCTGGAGCATTTTGCTTTCAGACCGACTTACTGGGAACCGCAAAATGCTTTTGATACCAGTAAGTTAATTTGGAAATCCACTCCGACCCGAACGCATTTTGCGCTAGTGGGCCTGGCGGTAAATGCTGATGCGTCCCACCGTAATCGGAGTGCTTTCGGGGATGGCTCTGGAGGGCACTAGACTCACATACAGCGTGTTGAGATCGAACGCCCGGTCGAGGTGCAACTGATCGATCACTTTGGTGATGTCGAGCGTGAAGCTCATGCCCTTGCCACCGTGCTTCCCGGCTGGCTCGCTCGCCTCGCGCAGGCCAAACAGTCCGATCGAGCCGGCGCTGAGATGCCGGAATTGAGAGGGCTTCCCGCCTTCCGGCATGTTGATGTAAACGCTGATAACGCCGCCGATCTTACCGACCACATTGTCCAGCCGCAGGAGCACCCTGTCGGGAGGCGCGGCCTGCGAGGCGCCTTGCAGGCTCGCGACCACCTCGTTGCGAACCCCGGTATCGAGCCTGACAGGCGCGCGGGCGCCTGCCCCATTCACCACGACTGAGCCTTGCGTGGCGCCCATCAGTTCAACTTTGTTCCCGGGTTCCACGTTCGTGACTCCCCCGATTGTGCCGGCGGCGGGAGCCTTGCCCAGGGCCGTCAGCCGCGCGGAGAAGGCTTGCGCCGCGGTAACCACCCCCGCCGGAGCGCTCAGCTCCTTGTAAGTATAGTTGAGCTTACTGATGTCGGTAACATCGCTTGGCGTGAAAAGCCACCATGAGCCATCTTTGGGCATTTGAAAATCCGGCTGCCCGTTGGTAGTCGGGCCGAAAAGCCAGTTGACGTTGTTTGGGTTGTCCTTCTTCAAGGTAACGTTCCAGATCGCCCAGAGACGATCGATATTGGCGTGATGCAAGTAGAAAACCGGGTCGAGACCGGCCATGAGCGGATCGCCCATCAGCCCCTGCTCGTTATTCTGATTGTTCCCCTGGAAACCGCCAATATAGGAGTGCACCAGGTTATGCGGATTATTCTCCAGGTCTCCGGTGGCGGAATCGAAATGTTCAAATCCAGTCTGACCACCGCCGAAGGAGTTGGTATAAGTGGTATCCGACAGGCAATCTGCAGTAACGAGGCCGAAATCGAAATCCGAGTTGGGATCTTGGGGGTGAGCGTTAACGCCGGCCTGTGTCGGCACAAAGATGACCCCGTCGCCGTTCGGGCCGTAACGAGCACTCACAAACAGCGGATTCGGAGATCCTGGTATGTTTGACGGCACATTAGGTGGAAGCTGGGCCGCCTGGGGGAAGTTCTGCTCTAGAAACGCCGGCGGGATATTGAACTGATCCGGCGGATTCTGCTGTCCGAAATAGTCCCAATACGGCAACGACCAGCTTGATGGCCCTCCCAGGGAAATAACGTCCTCGCGAACTTGATTTTCCAGGGCGATGAGGTAGCCGCGGTGCCAGGGTGGGAAGTACCAAGTGGCGTGCTGGCATTGGCTCCAACCCTTCAAGTCGCGGGAAGGCAGCGGTGGCACCTGGGGCGGGGCGGTAATGCCAGCCCATTCGGGGCCATCGCCATGAATCGCGCCGAAGTACCACCAGCTCTTCGGGTCGGTGATGCTGCGCTGCATCATCTTGCCGACACCAATCGCGTACCAAAGTAGGTCGGCATTGCCTTCAAGGGTGCCGCCATTATCCCAAGCGTTATTTCGTGTGAATGTCGCTGTCATTTGAACCAGCTCCCTTCGAGAATTTGCCGTATTCAATCCACCTGGGCAAAGTCATCTGCCCCGTCCTAAGGTCTGAATAACTTGCAGGTGGCCCGTATTGACGATACCACTGCGCATTCTAGAGGAATTGCGCTGCTATTATAAATTTAGACGTCCTTCGTATTGCGTACAAACATGTAGACCTCTTCTAGTCCTCTTCAGGCTTCTATCTCATCGAGAGGGCATGTTACGGTGGCCGGAATTTCGCTATGCACTGGAGGTTTAGGATAATACTGTGTCGTTTGCTGTACTGATTGAGCCACTTCTTCGCCCTTGAGCAGTCGAATAAGCTCAAGTGCTTCATCAAGGCCCGATGAGATACCCCCACCGGTGAGACGATTACGATCGAGATGAAAGCGAGGGTAACCGTCCGCAACCTTTACGTGTGGAAATCGCTGAAGCAGACATGGGATAACCGCCCAATGCGTTGTCACCTTGTACCCGTCGAGTAGCCCTGCCGCCGCAAGGAGCAGAGCCCCTTCACATACCGAAGCGACGTAACGTGCGGTCTTACTTTGAGCAATCAGGAAGTTGAGGTAAGCGCGACTGGGATCTCGCATCAAACGACTTAGGACGGCAGGCTCACCACCCGGTGTCCAAAGGACATCGCCAGTTGGAGCATCGCTGAACGCCTTGTCCACATGAAGGGCTAGGCCACTATTACTGGTGACGAGCCCTACCCGTTCGGCGACCAAGAGCACGTCCAGTTGCGCCCAGTGGAACATTTCGTAGGGACCTGTCACGTCCAGGAGATCGACGCCATCGTAAACTGGCATCACTATCATCTCACGCTTCCGCTTTGGCATCGATGTCCCTATGCAGTGTAATGTACTACATCCACGTCATAGTGCCTTCAAAACTTGAAAAGCCTTCCAGGAGATCGGCGCTATTTGCGAGGACGCAGCTGAAATTGTGGTCTTCAAGATGAACTACGTGATCTTGTCCGACTCTGTCGACGTCACAAGAAATATTATGCCCGGACGCGGTCAACAGCCATTGTGATTGTCTCCGCACCGTCGTGATCCCCTTTGGAATTCAAACAGCCAGTGTACGCACGGCTCAGCAAGGAGAGAGCGCTGTCCGTGCGCAACACTTTCAATAAGAACTCCATTCGGATGCCAGGACTTGTTACGCTGTCGAAAGATACAAGACAGCTCATGCTCCCTTATCAGGCATGATTAGAAAACTGGCTGAGTCGGAGGATGTAGTGGATCCTGAGGATTGATATTCACCTCGTAGTCCAAGGGCCTGGTCGTCATCACCTTCAAGCGGCCATCCTCAATCTTGAGGGAGTAAAGTCCTGCCGACGCTCCCCTGGGGGGGACGCATGCCGCCGTCTCACCAACTCGGCGAGTTTTCGTATCGATTGTTCTGAAGGTACTGTGCTGGTAATCGATATTAGCCTTGGTCATGAGTGCTGTACCGACAGCGTTACCGAAGCCTGCATTTGTATCTCGCACACAAGTGCCATGATTGCCGACCTTACGCGAGGTCACATCGTCATAGTGACAGGATCCATCCCGAGACTTTGACCACATCTTGTGAGCGTAAGAAAATGCGCCGTTCTCATATTTGATGAATGCCAGGGCCAAGCACTGGTAGTGCCCCGCCGGCCGCATGCCCCGGCGGTTGACGTTTTTGACTTCCCCATAGTAAACTGGATCGCCAGCGTCCGTCGCCCAAAAGCGAAGACGCGAGGCAATTTCGTTTGGATCCGTTACTGTCTGAGCATGGGCCACCGACGCCACGCATAAGAATAACGCAGTCGAAACAATCGCTTTCAGCATCGAACCGTCCCCTCTCATCACATTTCATTGACCTTCCACTCGAGCATAGGCAGCTCGGCCGCTAGGAAGCCGTGCTGTAATGCCGATAGCAAGGATGACAAATCGCCGTATGGTGTAGGTCGTCAGAACGATTGTGCTCATCTTTCAAGGCCTCTCTCTCGACGATCCCGAAGACAGAAATCTGTTTCTCCTGAAAATCGAACACGATCAAGATACCTGAAGTATCACCATATACCAATAAACCTTAGCACACTCCAAGTAATAATTCACTACTACTCAATATTAGCGTCAAGAATGTTACTTAAAATTTTATCACGAGACCAAATGGCAAAACCACCTTGGAGAAGCGGCAACCGGACTTTTAATTACGATCCTTTAAAAGGATACGACGATCGCGTGACGAGACCGTGATTCTAACACACTGATGGCCTCTTACTGCCAAGTTCCGCTGAAGTCTCACCCAGTTATCCCACAAAAGACTTCCAAGCCTGTATCTCGAATTGTCGATGGCGGCTAGATCTTGGCGCGGTGAACGGACGGTCGATGGCCCGAAAAGGTCTCCCCTCCCCCTCAATATTTTGCTCTCTTTGAACTATGAATATCACGAATGGAGAGCAATTTCTGCAGTCATTGGCGAAGCCGGTCAAACCTTTGCAGCATCTGACCACCTCGAGCGGGTCACGTCCGCAACGTGTCGGCGCCGGAATCCACTCCCACGCGTTTGGAGCTTCTCCGAAATTTTCTGCCAAAGTATGCCCTGACAGTGTATCGTTGTGTGTGCAGTCAATCGGGGTCTTGCTATGGCTACAATCGAGAATTCCCTGAATATAACCGCCACAAATGACGTCAGCGCACAAAATTCGGGCGGTCCCATCCTGCAGGCGTTCGACGCGATCGCGGCAAAGGGCGGCGACCCCAAGGAAGTCGCCACCAAGCAATTCCAGTTCATCATGAGCCATATTCGGGGCGATGGCCTCCCCTTCTTTGAGGAGCTGCGCGACTTTCGGCCAATATTTCGAACCCCAATGGCGACGCTGGTCTCGCGCTTCCGCGATGTCGAGGAGATTCTCCATCGTGAGACGATCTTTACCGTCAGCCGTTATCTGCCGCGAATGACGGGCGTGATCGGCCCATTCGTTCTATCCCAGGATATTACGCCCCGTTACGATCATGATGTCTCCGTCATGCATCTTGTCGTGCGGCGCGAAGACCTGCTGCGCGTGAAGAATATCGTTGCGGCGGTCGCTGACGAGATTGTCAGCAACCTTTTTCGAACGAGCGAGCCCGCAGACATCGTTCAGACCCTCACCCGGAAGGTCCCGGTTCGGCTGGCGGACGAATATTATGGGTTTTCCGCGGCTATTGACTCACAACTGATGGTTTGGGCCCGGGCCTGCTTTCGGGAGTTCTTCATCAATCTTCTGGACGATCCTGCCGTCCGCGCGCCTGCCGTGTCGGCCGGTGCTGAGATGCGCCAGCGTTTCGATACCCTTCTGGCAGAGCGTCGTGCACCGGGCGCTGTGGCTAAGGACGATGTATTTGGCCGCCTGTTGCAGCTGCAATCAGCGGGCGAGGTTGCGGGTCTCGACGATGAAGGCATTTACCGCACCTTGATGGGCCTGTTCATCGGCATGGTTGAGACGACCTCCCAGGCCGTCGTCCAATCTCTAGCGATGCTTTTCTCCAAGCCCGACGCACTCGCCAGCGCCGTTTCCGCTGCCAAAGCCAATGACGATGAGGGGCTCGCGCGCCTGGTTTTCGAGGCGCTCCGTTTCGCCCCGATCAATCCCATGATCGTTCGGGTCACCCAGGAAGACTATCTTCTTGCGGCGGGCGAGCCCCACCAGACGCTTATTCCCAAAGGTACGATGGTTTTCGCGCTGACCTGGTCTGCCATGTTCGACCCGCATGTCGTGGCGGCGCCGCAAGAGTTCCGGCTCGATCGGCCGGCTAACAATTATCTGCACTTCGCTACCGGCATGCACGCCTGCTTCGGTCGATACATCAGTCAGATTCAGATCCCGCAGATCATAAAGCCGCTGCTAAAGCGCGCGAATCTGCGCCCAGCGGGGCCGCCGGCCTATGATGGGGCGTTCCCGGACTCATTCAAGCTCGTGGCTGATCCCTGAAGCGCTCAATAGGTCTTGAGGAATTCCAACAGGGCCATGCGGTCTGACTCGCTCAAGTCCGTGCCCCAGATATGCCCGCCGTTACCATCGCCGGTGCGCTTGGTGTCGACGAGACAATCCTGCCTGTCGCAGGATTTGGTCACGACGAAGCCGAGCTTGACCGGGTCATAGTCGCGTGCGCCGAGCGCAAAGGCTTTGGGCCGCTGATCGGGCGGAAGCAACAGGTCGTATAATGTAGGGACCGATCCGTTGTGAAGATACGGCGCCGCTGCCCAAGCTCCATAGAGGGGCCTCGCGGCATAGGGGCCATAGGGTGATTGCGTATCGAGCAGGGTGTCCCGCCAGGCAACGCTGCCGCGCCGGGCGAGGTCCTCCATCATCCGCTGCCGCGCGGCATCAATTCCGCCGGCTGCATAGGCCTTTTGCTTGATGCCATCCACTGCGGTTTGCACGGTTCTGGCAAAGGAATTACCAGTGAACGCCACGCCGGCTTTCACACCGGCACAGTCTTTGAGAAGCTCGGCGTCTGCGGCGGTATAGGATTTTGGCTCGACCTTGAGAGCGCCGATATCGGGAACTGGACAGGAGATTCGCAGCGCCGCGGTCGCATCCGTCCCAACGGCCTCCGGCCGCATGCCACGCAGCTTGATCAGGCCGGCTGAGGTGCGTTGATCACTCCCATACTCATGGCAGTTGGCGCAACGGGTCTTGAATATCTGTTCGCCAGAAGCCGAAAGGTCGGGCTTGACTGCGCCGAAGGCTGCCTCAGGCCAGCGCGGAGGATCGATGTAATAGGCGAGCCACTCCAGCTCGTGCATATTGCTTACGGGGATGGAACTCCCGAACAGTGAGCTTGATTGCGCGGGATCGAGAATCACGGTGGCCCCCGCGCCGAGCGTCTCCGTGACATTGCGTTCCATCACCGTATTGGTGTCGATCGTCCATTCGACCCAATCATAGTCCTTGAAGCCCCAAACCTGCGGGAATTTCTCAGGTTGGTCGCGATAGTACTCCACCGATTGAGGTGGTTGCGCCTTTTTGGACCACAGCGGCGGGAATTTTACGGCAGCGTCGAGCTTGACCAGGTTCGCGGTGTTGACCTTGAAGCCATCCTGCGGATTTTCTTTGCGCAGCCGCGTCAGGATGAAATTGCGCGTGCCATCAAACGCATCCAGCCGGCCGAAGCCGGATGTCGGATGTTCCGGGTCCCGCTGCGCCTTGGCGATGCCGATGACGTCGATCAGCTCCCTCCGTGCATCCAGAACGTCACGGCGCATCAATACATTAACACCGTAATAAACCAGAGTTGCCGGTCGCACCAAAGGTGCAGCAATGCCATACCGTTCGTAATCCTGCCGTCCAAGGCGCTTGAGCGCCCGCCACAGCTTGCCTCGATCGTTCAGCGTGGCCGTCAACGCGTCGACTGCCTGAGAATAGAACAACTGCATGTTGAACATATTTGGCGCGCCATCGACGCGGACCGTCTTGCCGTTGTGGCGCAACTCACCCACATGGCAGGCCGCGCAGGTGATCCCGGCAAATTCCATACCGAAGGTGAAAGTGTTGGAGGACAGGGTGAGGCCTACCGGCAGGCCGTCTTTGTGCGCAGGATCGGGTAACAGGCCGAAACGCCCGAGATCCTCGACGAAAGGCTTGGTAGAACCTGGATCGGCAACGTCAAGGGCGGTCAGAAAGGTCCAAGGCAAAATCTCGGAGCCTTGCGACAGGTGATAGAAACTCTCTTTCTGAGCTTGCGTCAGTCCGTTGTCGTAATCGGCGACAATTGTAGGATCAGGACGGTCGAATTTGACCTGCAACGTGTCGTCAAACGCTCCGAGAGTCACCGGGATCGCGTATAGGACTGCGGCTATGAGGTAGAGGCCGGCAACGATCGCCAGCACATAGGCGAAAAAGCGAGCGATCCTCATAGTGATTTTCCTTCTACGATGCTTGGAGTAGCATGCGCCTTCGCGAATTAGCCAAGGCCGTCACTGGAAAAGAAACACCCTAATGGCCCCCCAAAGAGCCTTCGGATCGAACTGACCTTGAAATACCTTCGGTGGTGGAGGACCGCGCTTCAGCAACTGATGGACCGCTTCCCACGCCGTGCGGGCAGAATACTCGATGGTAAATGCGATATCTTTCGGAACCTCGATGTATTGGCCGATAAGCCCAAGGTTGGTTGCCCCCTCGGGAACCACAGCGGGCCTGTCAGCCCGGCCACGCGGCAGCCAGATGTTGTTCACAAAGGGCATGTCGCAGGGGATGCAGATGGACGAGGCCATGATCTCGTCCTTGTGGTCGAACCGCAACTGCTGCAGCACCTCCGACAGGATTTCCTCACCGGAGCAGGCATCCATCCGCTTCTTCACGAAATCGCCGTCGCGTTCCGGATACAAGCCGTAACCCCACCAGACATGCGTGCCAGGGGGCTGGCCGATCACTTCCGGCTGATGAAAGATCGTCACCGACAGCACCCATCCCGAATCCTTCAAGGTCAGGAGCCCACCAAGCCCCGGCTTGCTGAGGGTCAATTTCGAAAGTTGATCCACGAATGAAGTCTCAGTCGTGGTGACCGTGAATGACACCCAGCGGGAAGTGGGCTTCTGAGGCCCGAAATAGAGCTCAGGATTGCCGAAAACCGGACGTTTCTCCGCCAGCCGCCGCCAGAGCGCCGATGATCGTCCGGCGGTTTGTGGGATAGGCGCCTCCTTCATCGAACCCACTGCCATGTTCTCGACCTGTGATCCGAGCGTGGCGAGCACGATGTCTTCGGGTCCGACGACAGCCGACTGTGCCGCGCCGTCCTGTTCGAAATCGATCCGATTGACTGTTATGCGGTCGGGCGCTGGATCGAGGCCGAAGTCCCGTACGAAGGCGCCAGCCAGAAAATTCACGCCGCGCGGACGCAACCAGGCGACCAATGGTTCGATGAATGTCTGGTACTGGCACACGGGCGTTCGCAGAATGTGCTTCATATCCGAAAGATCCGGAAACAAAGCCAGGGCGCGGTTCATGTAGCGCCGGAATTCTGCCGCGCTATGCTCGGGCAACGAGCCCATGATCGTCGACCAGAGCCACCAGAATTCGGAATCGAAAAACTGTTCTCGAAAGAACTCCTTGATGAGCCGCCCGTCGAGATGTGACTCGGGCGTCAGGGCGAGTTTCACCAGGTCGAAGGCATCGCGCATGTTGAGGCCGAAATGCGGGCGGCGCAGGACAGCGCCGTTGCGATCGATAATGTGCACCCGGTCCTGGAACATTTCGCGGTTGTTGAATGTGAAGAATTCATCCTTCACTGAAATATCGGGATTGAGAGTAGAAGGGATCCCCTGAAGCAGGTCGAACGCGCAGACGAATTTATCATCGAAGACAGAGCCGGGCAGGTTGTAGCCGGTCTCTGCCGTGCCGCCGAGGAAGAACCCGCCGCCCATCTGCCGTTCCGCTTCGTAGATGATGATGTCCTTTCCGGACACTCCTGCGTTGCGGATGAGATATGCTGCCGCCGCGAGTCCTCCGAACCCGCCACCTACGATATGCGCTTTCATCAGGCTCCCCCAAGGACCTTGGGCTTGAGAGGGCTTTGCCAGCTCAAGCACGCTCTATCAGGAAATGGATCCCAAGCCTCCTAAAACGAGAGTCCGTCCCCGCCCGGCACTTTTTCCATTCCGCCAAGAGTTAGGATCGACTCCCGCCCTCGTAGTGCCCAGGCGACATACACTATACCATTCATAGTCAAAGATACTATAGGTCGAGGCTAGCCTCGCGATGAGAGCATTTGGACTCGATATCTTCTCGTTTACATTAACCGGAACCTCAGCGAGGTTCACATCACGGCAATAATTATCGAGTGGGAGGTGAGTATCCGGCTCAAGAGGCCTCGCGGATAATATTCAGGACTCTCGTGTGACCCCAGCGTGACCGCATCCTGAAAACCATAGCAGGCGTCACGAGCAAAGCATCCTCTTACGATCGCTTTTGGTTTAGCTCCGTGCTCACGTCATCACGATGAACATATATCGAAAAGCGGTGCTGCGCGACGCCAAGTTGATCTCGCGTTTAGTGAACAACAGCTGATAGCAGTTCTTCAGACTTTCCCGGCGGCCGGCAAGTCTTTGGCATGGTACGGATCGGCGTCATAAGATAACCCCGACCTCGGCAGCAATTTCAGAGAAATAGTGCGCCGATCGGCATCAGAGCCCCTGCCGATATACAGCGTGGAATGGTGGGCGATCGACACAAGAGCGAGGTGTGGCGACGTGAGCTCATTTCGTGCAGCGTGCATTAAGCTCCAGCGGTCACAACCAACAACCAGCAGGCCTACTTCAGGCCCTCTTCGCTTCCGCCGCCGAGTTTCACTCGGTGCCGGTCGATTTCCTCGACCACGGCGGTTAGCGCGGACTGGATGACGGCAAGCTTCTGCATTCCCTCGAGCGCAGACGTGTCACTTGAAGCCGCCAGCTCTTCGATGGCCGCAAGGCGTTCAGCCTCCAGTTTCACGCGCAAAGTCTGCACAGGGTAAATTTCGTTCATGTCTACGAGGCCTATCTCATAGAGAGCCCGGCGATGCATTTTGGAAAAGCAGGGCCGGGCGAAGTTGGAGTGGCGAGGGGTCGCTCGTCACCTGACAGGCAAACGCGGATAGGCGTGAGAAGTTCCCAGTCAATGATCGAGCAAACGAATTTTTTTGCACGCTGCTGTGATGACGACTGGGGCCGCGATGGCATGGTCGGCGTTGACCACAAAACCAGCCAGAGTCTACCCATGATGGCCGGCAAGCTGGTAGTCTCCACTTTGTTAAGACGACCAACTCAACCCGGAGTATCCAGGGGGCGTTCAATGACGACTGGGAATCCTTCGGCGCCGGCACATCGTCCGCTCGAGCTTGACCCGGAGAGAGCTGGACGCGTTGATCGAGCTCCCTACGGGATTGTCGACATCGGTTCCAATTCGGTCCGCCTGGTCGTTTATGACCAGCTGGGCCGGGCCCCCCTGCCGCGCTTCAACGAAAAGTCGCTCTGCCGCCTTGGAGAAGGGCTTGCCCAAACGGGCATGATTTCCGCGGACGGCTTTCGCCGCACGATCGAGGCCGTGCGGCGCTTCCGGGCCATCGCCGACGCCATGGGGGTCGCTCGTCTCGACGCCACCGCGACCGAAGCCATCCGCCGTGCCGATAACGGCAAGAACCTTGTCGAAGCGATACATGCCGAGGCTGGCGTGAAGGTGCGTATCCTTTCCGGTGCCGAAGAGGCTCAGTTCGCAACCCTCGGCGTGATCTCGGGCTTCTACCGTCCGATTGGTCTGGTCGGCGACATGGGTGGCGGTAGCCTGGAGGTCGCCGAAGCGCTCGACGACCGTGTCGGGGAGCATTGGGTCAGCCTCCCGCTCGGTGCCCTGCCGGTTGAGGCTTTGATGCAGGGTGACGGCGATGCCAAACACCGCATCGACGCCCTGCTGGCGGAGAATCTGCCTTCCACATTGTCCCAGCCCACTTTCTACGCCGTTGGCGGTGGCTGGCGCGCCTTCGCCAGGGCCCAAATGCACGCCGCGGAGGCGCCGGTCCAGGTGGTGCATGGCTATCGCATCCCCACAAAGGAGGCTCGCGCCTTTGCCAAGACTATCCTGCGGATGCCGCCCGGCAAGCTGGCGGACCTGACAGGCGTGCCGGGACGCCGTGCCCGAACCTTGCCTGCTGCTGCCCTGGTGCTTGATCGCGTGCTGAGGCATCTGGCCCCGGAGCAGGTCATATTTTCCGCCCTCGGCCTGCGGGAGGGCTGGCTTTATTCCCAATTGCCGCATGAAGAGCGTTATCTCGACCCGTTGATCGAGGGTGCGCAGCTCGTAGGGCTGCCGGGGGCGCGCGTGCCGGATTTCGCCCATGCGCTCGTGCCCTGGACGGCCGGGCTGTCTCCGAATGAAGGTCCCGCCGATACGCGCTTGCGTGTGGCGCTATGCGCCCTCTCTGACCTGGGCTGGCGCGATCATCCCGACATCCGCGCCGAGGAGAGCTTTCGCCGTGTCCTGCAGTTTCCCTTTATCGGCATCGAGCATGCCGAGAGGGCCTTCCTGGCCGTCGCCATGAACTCGCGTTATGCGGGGCGCTTTGACGCCCCCTGGCTCTCTCCTGCGATCAACCTTCTGTCCGGCAAGGCTCGTCGCCGCGCCGAAATACTCGGGCGCGCCATCCTTTTGGCCTATCGCCTTTCGGGAGGAATGCCGGCGGTGTTGACAGGCTCCCGGCTGGTGATCGGTCCCAAGCGGTTGCGCCTCGAGGTCGGGCGTTTGGTCAGAGTCCCGGATAGCGAGGCGGTAAGCGAGCGCCTGTCGCTCCTGGCGGCCGCGACGGGCCTACGTCATTTCGAAATCACGGAGCTTGCCGAATAGCTCTCTTCCAAGCGCGTCGTTATGCGCAATAAGCTTGGCCGCGCCGATCCATCCAAGGGCCGATCATGGAGCAAATCTCGCGGTGTCGGAGGACGGGCCACGAATCCGACAACGAAAAATGGGGCTTCGCATGCTTACTTTGCGCTCGCCCGACATCGATTACGTGACTCGGGGAAGCAAAAAACCTCCCGAAGGAGGCATCTTAAGCTATTGATTTCCCGAAGGAAAAATGGAGCGGACGAAGGGATTCGAACCCTGGACCCCGACCTTGCGAAGCCTGCTTAACCACGCCCGGCGGCTAGGCATCATCGAGCAGAGCCCCGCGAACGGCGTTCGCGTCATCGCATCGGACAGGCTGAAGCGCCGCCTCACGCCGCCATCGGCTTAAATTTCCGGCGCTCACCCACCTCTTGGGGATTTCGATAGCGAACAACGGGCCAAAGCGGTTCCACCAAAGTCTCACGGTCTCATGGCAGATGTCGACGCCCCGTTCATGCAGCAGGTCCTCCGCATTCCTCAATGACCAGGGGTAGCGAACGTACATCATCACCGCGAGGCGGATGACCTCTGGCGACGAATTGAAATAGCGAGATGGATTGAGTTTGGGCCGCGCCATCCTCGCTGCCTACCCTACACCGCCACCTTCGGCATTTGCTCTGACAGAGCCCCCCCCTGTGCCATGCCCTGCGGTGCCAGAGAGTGTTGGCCTCCCTCCCCAATCACTATTGTACGGGCGCGGGCCTGCGACTGAGGGCGTCGTCGGAAGCTGCAATTCCGGTGCAAACGCCTTGACAGCAGAAGGCTTTCCGAATATCCAATCTGTGGGAAAAATACCCACAGACTGGATATTCGGAAATGCTCTGCCTTGACAAGTAAAGTCTAGCAGCTAACGCAGCATCGCTGTGTAGCAAGGTATTGAACGTGCGGATCGAAATAGACGCCACAATTATAATAAGTTTTACTTTGTTGCTAAGCCAACCCTATGCGATCGAGTCTGGTATTATTAGAACAGTTCTTGCGGAGATACAGGGTGGATTGCACCGTTTTGAAGATCACTTGAGGACACTCGGCGGTGAGCACGATGAATAAAACAAAAATAGCAACTGGCATTGCTAAGGCTGGCGGCACGGAAGTGTTGACGGAAACCAAACGCTTCATGGCGCATCGGCGCCGCATCCCCGGCAAGCCTCCGATCAACCCGGTGGAGCCCGAAGGCGCAGATGTGGCGGGACTAAGTCAGATCGTTCCGCATATCCACATCGTTTCGGGCATGAGAGCGTCCTCGCATCGCGGAGCAAAGCCATGATGAAGGCTTCCCCTGCAGATACCATGATTTTTTCCGACGACGATTTCCCGCCCGTGCCGGATTTCTTTAAGGAGACTAAAAGATCGTTCGAGGTCAACGTGGGTATTGTTGTGGACAACAGCGGCGTCATCGCCGACGGTGCCGGACTCTACTTAGGCGCCGTCCTCGAGGTTCTGACCACGGCTGTCCTGAAGGATCTGAACTGGCCACGGCGGCGACATGGCGGTCGGGCTGTGGTCCGTGCGCGCGAATATGGCCCCCGATTAGACGAGAACCCGCGACTCTATGCCTGGCCGAAGTATGTCAGTTTGCCTGTAGATGGATCGCCTTCGCAGCGTGCATCTCCATACCAGGAAGGCCAGCCGCGGCCCGGGCTGGAGCCTGGGTCATTCGCAGATGGCCAAGTGGGTCTACATCACGAGAAAGGGCAATGTAACCCTGAATGGGGCGCAGGAGGACGGCGCCGCCGACGCGCTGCGAACTTCTGCCCGAACGTCCCCCCAAAACCTGGGCTCATTGACGCAGAAGGATCGTCGGCACTCTCCTGGCCCAGCACCTAATCAGGGGTGGCTCTCGTCTGCCAGCACTCCGAACATGTCGTTTTTTGGATTTCTCTTTAGGGATCTCAACTGTGCGAATCTCGCTCATAATGGCGACCCTCGGCCGTTCCGGGGAAATCACATCGATGCTTAATAGTCTGGAAAGCCAGACGTTCAAGGATTTCGAGGTCATCATCGTCGACCAGAATATGGATGAACGGGTCACCGATATCCTAGCACAGAAGCCGCGCCCTTTCCCGATCCGGCATTTGCGGGCTATGGTCGGTCCCGTAGGCAACGGGCAAAGGCATGTGGGGGCCAGCTGGGCGCGCAATATCGGAGCGCGGGCCGCGACCGGCGATCTTCTTGGCTTTCCGGACGACGACTGCACGTATCCGCCGACGCTCCTCGACAAGGTCGTGCGCACGTTCGAGCATACGGGCGCAGATATCGTCAACGGGCGGGCCGCGGACGAGGCGGGGCGATCAATCAATGGCCGCTTCGCCGAGGGGGCCCGCTGGATCGACAGGAAAGATGTCTTCAGCACCGTTATCGAGTGGGTATCGTTCTGCAAGCGTAGCGCTTTTGTGACCGTGAACGGCTTCGATGAATATGTCGGCGCTGGTGCTCCCTCACCCTGGCAATCTTGCGAGGGACCGGAGATCGTGCTTCGCATGATGGCCAAGGGCTATCGTGCCTATTACGACGACAACATCTATGCCCATCATCCGGAAATGATCCTGGATGTCATGGATGCACCCATGCAGCTGAAGGTGCGGGGATATGGCCGCGGCATGGGCTATGTATTGCGCCGGCATCACCTCGGCCTGCTCTATAGTACATATTATATGATGCGCTCATTTGGAGGTTGCGTTGCGAGCGCTATAAAAGGCCAAAGTGGGCGTTCAATGTACTATCTCAATACATTACGAGGTCGTGTACAGGGCTATTTGGATGGAAGATGCGATAGCCACTTTGGAGACATGGATTGAGTTAAATGTCACTACACCCACATCGTAGGCCGTGAGAAAGATAGCAAGATCATCTTCCGCAATATTGGTATAGACGGCACTGTCACGTTGGCAAGATTTCGACGCGCCAATGGCGTGACTGACGGTCGCAATCAGACGACGAAATCTGTCTCTAAGAAAACTAGATCTGCCAAAAAACTAGATCCATCATCGCTCCACGATGGTCATGCCGGCTTCGGCTACGGCCAGAACAAAGGCCTCTCGCGCAGCTCCTTCTCCGCAAGTTTTCGCCATGACTTCCCGATATTTCCGGCGGGCCGCCTCATGTGCAGCGCCGGAGGGATTTAGCCAGCGATGCAGAAGATAATATGCAGCCTCGTCGAAGCTGCTCACCCGCTCAACAAGGCTGCCCTGCCGTGTGAAATATACCGGCCTTTCGAACGGTACCTTCTGCATCGAGTGAAACATGGCAGCCTCCAGCGCTCGACGCGGTTCCCGGTTCCGTTGTCGACTAAACAATCAATATCGAACTCCGAGGGCTGGAACGACAAAAGCGCCGAATGGGCTCCGTTCGACAGAAGACCGTGAGGTCTCTGCGGACAAATGCCGAGTCGCCGGCCCGGGGTAAACCAGAGCGTCTAGCGTCTGATCTCGATAGAACTTTCCGTTTGGTACCCTTGGAGATGTTATGCGTGGCAGCCTGAGCGCCTGCCCACAGAGCACCGCAATGATCCCGAGCAGATTGTGGAAAACCTGGGCGCAGTGAATCCCAGCCTCTACGATCTACATCCTAAGGCGAGGCCCCAACCGCGGCCAAACCCGCCGATTTCGCTGGCGCCCTGCCCTACAGGCCGAACTTTTATGGCTGCCATGCGTTTTCTCTGTCGGCGGTCCCGTGCCTGTTGGGCGACGGCAGCGCCAAGCAAAGAGGCAATGGTCCTTCCCGGCCACCATACGACAATGGGAGATGATGATGCGGTTCACGATTAGATCATTGCTTGCAATGGCTCCGCTGGCGATCGGTTGGGCGATGGCGCCGACGCCGTCTTCTGCGCTACCGATCGCCCCAGCAGAATATGTCGTACCCTTGGCCGCAGCAGACAACGGGCCGCAAGCACAGAGGATATACTACTATCGCCACTATTATGGGCACCACTACTATTATCATCCCTATCACAGATACTATCGGCGACATTACTATTATCATCCACACTATTACCATAGGCCATACTATCATCCTCGGCACTACTATTATCATTATTGATGGTAAGGGTAGGTTTCGGCTGTACACAACAAATATGCTAGACTATTTGTGTTGTTCGACTCGTCGAAGCGCATTGATCCCCTCTGGTCCTCAGACTGGAGGGGATCAACGAAGTCCCCTTCATTCCCGAACTCCAACCCCGTGAGGGCTTCGACGAGTCTCTTGGTCACGACCGCTTCGTCTGTCTCCAGCGGCTTAAGGCATCGTCCATCGCGTCACGCATCAGCCGATAAAAGTGCGCCATCTCCTTGAGGCGCGCGCCCACTCCCTTCGCTGTGACGATGCCCGCGCCGGAATCGAACTGCTGGGCCAGCGCATCGAGCAGCCGGTTCTGTTGGGCGATCATGGCCTCATAATTGTCCGCTGCCGCGTACAGCGCTCGCTTGGTCCCAGCTTCGCGCTGTCGGCGAACCAGCGAGTAGCTTTCAAGCAGCCGAGCGGCCACGCTCGCCGTGCTCTTGCTGATTCCCAGGCCGGCGGTGATCTGATCCAGGCTCGCGGGGGCTTCGCACAGGAGCAGATAGCCGTAGAGCTGCGCCGCCACTGACGGCACCCCCCAAGGCGTCAATATAGCCGCCACGCCCTCGACGAAGCGAAGCTGCTTTTCGTTTAGAACTTCGTTTGACATATTCGGCATATTCCGAATATGTAACTCGTCGGAAAGGCCGGTGGCAAGGGGCGAGCCCGGAGATGGTCCATGCTTCCGTACTTTGTCGGCACGTTTATTTTCATTGGATTGCCGACGATCTACGCCGCGGTGCGATACCGCGAGTTCCGCAAATTCCTGGCCGGCGCGTTCTTTGCCAGCAGCGGCATGCAGAGCTACTTCTACCTAGCGAAGCTCCCAGTTCCTCTCGTGTGGACGAGCGCCGTTCAGTCGCCGGAGTTCAGCGGCGTGCGCGGAGCGGTCCATTTCGTGATCTTTCTTGTCTTTCTCTACTTCGGCTGGTTCTTCCATCCGAGGAGCCGGTCGAGCACCTCGATCTAGGCCGTAATTAGAAACGAATGCATGATCACAGATGCACGCAACGCTGCGCTCATTGCCGCTGGCATTATCGGTTGTGCCGTCGCGATCATTCCTGGCGTCCTTATTCAACGCCTAATAGTTCGTTCAATTCGGCAGCTCGGACGCTCCAGATTCAGCGCCATGCAAACAGCATTGTTCGGCAGTTGATTGCACTACAGTACCTTCAATTAGTTCCTGAGTGGTCTTGCCTTGCTTGCTGCCACACTTTGGCTCGGTAAAGAGGGGAAGCCTGGGATTGGGCTGTTAGTTGCGAGCTCCTATTGGTAGGGAGCTTGCGCGAACCTCTTGGCGACCCGCCGGTTGTACCCAAGCTGGATTCCATATGGGCACTGCAATCGGACTCATCCGTTATGGCCTCAGTCCGCCCGCCAGCTGAGAGAATATGTAGGTTGCGTGATTCGAACCCGCCGGATTGTCAGAAATCGATGGTACTTAAGCGACGGTCCGCTTAAGCGGGGGAGAAAAAATGGTAGCGATTGTGTGTGCATGCGGCGCGGTATGCCTCGAGGCCATCGCCCCTTCGATGATGACTGTGATTTGCCATTGCACAAGCTGCCGTACGGCTGGGCGAGCGTTTGACGTCCAATCCCCTGTTGCTCCAATTGTCGATATTGCCGGTGGGACGCCGGTGGTGCTATGGCGAAAGGACCGGGTGCGTTGCGTGCGAGGAAGCGAGCGTCTGGTGGCTCATCGCCTTAAGCCGGAATCGCCGTCGCGCCGCATGGTCGCTTCGTGTTGCGGCACTCCGATGTTCGGGGACTTCACGAAGGGTTTCTGGGTTTCGATTTATCGCGGTCGGGTCACGGATGCACCCGCGCCGTCAATGCGCGTGATGACAAGCGATGTGGTGGATGGCACGGCGTTCCCGGACGATGGGGTGCCGCGCTTTCGCGGTCGGCCTGGGAGGTTCTTCGTCAAACTGATGATGACATGGGCGACGATGGGGTTTCGCAATCCGCGACTCCCCGGCGTGCCTGATTAGACCCTCCACCGGATCGTTTTGGCCGGGCCTGTGATGGCTCGAAGGTGGTTTTCAGGAGACGGTGGTGGCCAGCTCGAGGCCGGGGTAGAACAAGGACAGCGCCAGCAGGTCGTTGCCCCCGAAGAACCCATCCCTCCCGACGAGGTCGAGCAAGGCCTTCTTTCAGTGCGCGAGAAGAGCTCTTGTTCCGACCCCTCAATGACAGGGGGTAACGCACACACATCATAACAGCGAGGCGGATCACGTCCGGCGACGAATTGAAATAGCGAAACGGATCAGGCTTGGGGCTCACCATCCTCGCTCCCTACCCTTCCAGGTCATCTTCTGCAATCTGCTCCGACAGAGCCGTTCAAGGGGTTGGTGTTGATCCAGGCGTCGTTCGCCCGTGCCCATTCGAGACGAGCGAGTCGGCGCGGGAGCGACAGCGTCACGCCGAGCGGGTGAAGGTGCGATGCCGGGCTACGAAGTTCCGGAGCCCGCGCAATCGGCAAGTCCAATTTCTCACAATGCTGAGTTCGTTGCGCGCAGTCGGTCAACGACTTCGGAGAGGACGTACCATACAAAGTTCGGGGTCGTCTCAATCATGAAGCGGAACTGCCTCGGGGCCACCAAGGCAATTTCGCACGCCTCGACAGCCATTGCCGTGGCCGTTCGTTGCTTTTTGTCGATGAGCGAAACAACGCCAAATGGCCGGCCCTCGCCGACCTGTTCGATGAGCTTGCCGTGGCTGCTCACCTCGACCTTTCCGCTCAGAACTATGTAGGCATAGGAGGGTTCGTCTCCCTCTCGAAAGATCGTATCACCGGGGGCATAGTTGATGACGGTTCCCAGGCCGCGGGCCAATTGGCGAAAGTCCATCACTTGTGCGGCAGGTCGAAACGTCGAGGCTAGGTCGTTCATGAAGCACCCTTTCCCAGGGGAAGCCGGGTTTCAGTATCTAGTTGGCTCCATTCAGCCTTGCGGTGAGGTTGCTGTAGAGCGCGACAGGCCCAAGCTACCACGACGCTAAGGCGGCGTTCTATGCGGAAAGCGAAAGAATAGGACAGATGGCGCAAACATCGCGAGAGCGGCGAAGCGCCCCAGGCCTGCATGGCGCCGTGATCACCGGCCGTGTCGTCGATGTCCTGAATCGTGACGCAAGGCGTCGCGCGGGGCCTCACCGAATACCGCCTTGTAGTCGTGCGCGAAGCGGCTGGGATTGGTGAAGCCGAACCGAAGAGCGAGGTCGGTGACCGTGCCCGCGATGTCACCGCACCGGAGGGCATCGCGCACCGCCACGAGCCGGGCGAGGCGGATCGCTGCCAGCGGTGTCGTCTCGCGGAACCGCTGGAAGCCAAGTTGCAGGCTGCGTACGCTGCACCCCGCCGCCTCCGCGACCTCGTGCAGCGCGATGGGCTCTTCGACATGGGCGTGGATATAGGCTTCCGCTCGCCGTATGATTCCTGGGACAGCGGGGCCGCCCGCCCGTGCTAGATGATCTGAATAGTTGTGAGGAACCGCGCGCAGGAGCGTGAAGAGCATGAGGTCGGTGAAGGAACGGATGGCGAGTTCGCTGCCCGCAAAGGGTGTCGGCGCGCGAAGCTCCTCCACCATCAACTCCATAAGGCGCCTCAAGCTCTGCGCCGGCGCCGCACCCCAATCGACGACCGGCTCAAAGGCGAGGTCTTTCGTCAGGGGCCGGCCTAGCAACGCAGCCAATCGCTGGTTCAGGCTCGTCGCGGGTATCCACACTGAAATTCGCTCGTGGTTCCCGGTCGCGGACAGTGTCGTTCCGGGCGCTCCGCGGTACACCAGGCCCACGCTGCGGCCGATTCCAAGCGCTGTCCGAGCGCCCGGCGCGCCGCCGAACTCCAGGGCGCCCCTGCTCACGGCGGTGAGGCAGTAGTCGGGTATGCCGGATCCGGTGACCGTCAGCGTCGCGGCGAGACGATCCGCGATGTAGGCGACATCCAGCTCGCCGACCCCGCTTGCGCCCCGGACCGAAAAGAATTTCGGGGTCCGGTCGGCTCTGGCCCCCTCCTGTATCTTATAGCGCAACAGCTTGAAATGAGGCTTGAGGAAGTGCGGCTGTAACTGCGGCCAATACACGCCGCCTTCCAGATCCTGCAGGTCGCGGATACGGGCGAGCCGGAACCCTTCCGGTTCCTCGCCACGCGCCAATGAAGGATTGTTCGGATCGGTCCCAGCCTGCATGCCACCGACTCAGTTCGAGCGCTGATCGGTTGCTGGTGAGAGGGTCCCGATGTCAGCGAACTCTGACAACTATATTGCAGAGCCATGCGAATTGCTATTAGTGAGGGCAAGTATTTAATCCTCGGCCGCCGCGATGAAGGCGACAAGGGGAGGATACGCTTACGGCCCCGTCCATTGGAATACGCTGCGATCGAGAAGGCGGCCTGCACGGCCCGGTAGACAAAAGACGCCTCCCGATGCCGGATGTGAATCGGCATAGGGTTTGGATGCCGATCGGCGCCCTATGACGCTGATATTGTTGTGGAGACCAGGGTCAACTCATGCTGCCGATTCACACGCAGGCGGAAAACAACGGCGGGTGTCTGAAATTGACGCCATCCCCAACCTGAACCTCGGCTTCGACGTTTCCGTGACAATGCGGTTCAGATGGTTCAAGCCGTTGCGCGTGGCCAACATGAAAACTTTGATAGTCCATGGCTCTGCCTTGCCGCCGATCAGCCAAACCGACGGATTAAATCGAGGAGCTGATCACAGGTTCGAGCGAGGTTTTTCATCGGCGCGGTGGCAACACCCAGGAGAAGCCCGGCATCGGCGCCGTCGGACGAGACATACCAGGCTGAAAGCGGCGACGGAGACATACCGAACGTCAACGCTTCGCGTGCCACGGCCACATCCGATATTCCCTTCGGCAATTTCAGCAGCACGGCCAAACCGGGCGCGGCAAGACGATCAGTGCTGACGGATGATTCAAGACAGGCCAGCAACGCCTGTCGCTTGGCGGCATAAGCACGCTTCGTGCGCCGGAGATGGCGCATATAATGGCCCTCGCGCATGAACTCGGCGATAGCGAGTTGTACCGAAGGGCAAGGCGGCGGCGCGAGACACGCTGCCACCTCCGCGAACCGAGTCATCAGATCGAGGGGCGCGATCAGAAAGCCGAGCCGAACAGCCGGACTGATCGTCTTGCTGAATGAGCCGATGTGAATGACACGTCCGTCGCGGTCGAGCGATGCGAGCGCCGGCGCGGCCCTCCCCGCCAGTTGCAACTCGCTCAGATAGTCGTCCTCGATCACCCAAACCTTGTTCGCGGCTGCCCACTCGAGCAGACGAATGCGGCGCTCAAGCGACAAGGGGGCCCAAGCGGCGCCTGCTGACCAGGGGTGACGAGGACGAGCTTGGCGCCAGGATGCTGGTGCAGGCCGTAATCGATATCGATACCCTCGGAATTAACCGGGATCGGAGCGAGGGACAATCCTGCGAGCTCAAGACCCTTTCTGGACCACGGGAAGCCCGGGTTCTCGATCCAGGCCGTTTTCCCGCCCAGGCCCAACACGCTGAGCGCCAGGCCGAGCCCAGCGCTGAAGCCGCCAGTGATGATGACCTGCGATGGCAAGCAGGTGATGCCGCGGGCGACCGCGAGATAGCCGGCGACTTCGCGCCTCAGCACGAGCTCGCCGCGAGGATCGGGATAAAGGGGGAAGGCACTCGCCTCGGCACGGACCGCGTGCGCCTGAATCCGCGCGAACAAGGTCGCCGGAAAGGTCTCGATTGCGGGCACCCCCATCTGGAAGGACGCAGGCCCCTGCGTCATTTCCTGATAAATGCTCATGAACGAGCCCGCGTCCGGCGGTGGCTCGGTCCTTATGACGGCGCGAGGACGCGGGGCGACACGCGTCCCGGTCGCCCGCGAGGCCTCGATCAACTGGGCGGCAGCCAGCTTCTCGTACGCAGTCCGTACGGTGCCGCGCGCGACACCCAGCTGGGCAGCGAGATCCTGCCATGAAGGCAAGCGCGCACCGGGCTGCAGCACTCCATCCGCGATAGCGCCACTCACCCCTTTTCGGATCTGCTCCGCCAAGGGAATCTTTGCCGTGCGGTCTAAACTCAGGTTCAGCGGCTCGCGCATCCCGCCGTAGTACACAATTTCTTCGGGTTCTTGGCACTTTTATCCGACCCAATGAGGGGCATCTTCAGGCTGATAGAAGGAGAAGCCGATGAAGGTCTGAACCTTCGTCGCTGCGACCGGTGTTTTTTGCGCGCTGCGTCGCTAGCGCCGATCCAATAACCAGAGGTCATCGGACCCATCGAGTTTCGCCTTCTTATTTTCGCTCGTCCGCAAAGGAATCCGGAAGATGACGAGCTTCACACAGGCAGGTGGATGATGAAGGCAATCATTGTGACGGACCAGGCTGCGGGAACAGCCGGAATGAAGCTGGCGGAGCGGCCCGAGCCGCAACCGGCGATAAACGACGTCGTCGTTCAGGTTCACGCGTCGGGGTTCGTCCCGACTGAGATGGCGTGGCCCTCGACCTGGACTGATCGCTGCGACCGTGACCGAACACCGTCCATCCCGGGCCACGAGCTGGCCGGAGTGGTCACGGCTCTCGGCTACGGCACGACGGGACTGTCGGTGGGACAGCGAGTGTTCGGCCTCGCCGACTGGTATCGGGACGGCACCCTGGCGGAATATATAGCCATCGAGGCACGCAACCTCGCGCCACTGCCGGGCGATGTCGACTTCACGGTGGGTGCGAGCCTGCCAATCTCGGGCCTTACCGCGTGGCAGGGACTGTTCCAGCACGGCCGCCTTCAGGCGGGGCAGAGCGTGCTCGCGCATGGCGCGGCAGGCGCAGTCGGGACGATGGTGACGCAACTTGGGCGCGAGGCTGGCGCATATGTCATCGGCACTGGACGAGCGGCCGACCGTCAGAAGGTGCTCGACTTCGGCGCGCAGGAGTTCGTTGACCTTGATAACGACAGGCTCGAAGACGTCGGCGGCGTCGATCTGGTGTTCGATGGTATCGGCGGCGACATCCAGAAGCGGTCCGCTGGCCTGATTCGAGCCGGAGGAACACTGGTGTCAATCGTCGGGCCGGCCGAGGCGCGGCCGGCCGACGGCCTCGCGGTCGACTTCGTTGTCGAGTCCGATCGTGCTCAGCTGAGTGAAATCATCCAGCGAGTGCGGGACGGACGACTACGGACGAACATCGGCAATATCGCGACCCTCGACGACGCCGTCGCCGCCCTCAACCCGATCGAGCGGCGCAAGGGGAAGACAATCATCCGCGTTCGTCCGTGAGCGACACGTGCTCAGCGATGCAGGGGGCCGGCCGGCGCTGTCCAGATCGGCCGGCCGCGTCCTATCAGCCCCTGACGGCCGCAATGATGGAGACAGTTGAGCGTGGCAGGGCCGGTATCGCCGCCGGCGCGTTCGACGCTCTGCGCCAAACTGGCGGCGCCATCGGCGTCGCAGTCTTTGGTGCCATTGGACCATCCGTCGCGGGCATGAGATTCTCGATGGTTCTCAGCACCCTCTGCCTGTTGATCGCATCAGCTGTCGCGGCCAGTTCCATTGGGAGGCGCGGCCGGCTAAGGCAAAGCACTGCCGGATAGGGTTTGCCTCGAAGGGTGGAGGGCAGCAACAGGTAGATCCTGGTGGCTTTGAATGGCTAACAAGCAGTTTGTGCGCCGTGCTGGTATTGTGGGGGCCCCACTTGCAGACGGGTGGCGCGAAATCGCTATCCGTTCTTCCCCAAGCGGGAATGTTGTTGCGCGGCGCCGATGGAATATAGGAATAGGCCCTCGGAAGTTCTTCGACCGCCTCATCCTCGGCGTCGCCCTCCTCCTCCCCCCTTCCCTTTCACCCGCAACCGTCGGCAGGTTGTCCCATGGCGCCGTCCATATTCATGCAGACGGGCCGACCAAAGGCCGGTGATGAACTAACTCGGGGCACCAACACTACTTTTATGTTGACTGGATTGCTGAGAGCTTCCAATCGGCCCCGGTTTTTCGAGCGAATGTCCATACTTCAGTGGCTTCCGTGGCATTTTTCGCGTCGCCATCGATTACCTTCCCGGTCGCACGATCGAGTGTTGCATCGACGCTCGAATACCGCATCGCGAGAGTCGCGTACTCAATGTTATCTTCTCGCCAAGCTTCGGCCAGGTTGCCTTGTTGAAGGCGGACATCGGAAACGCTGTTGCGCACTCCGCGGGTCGCGTTTTCAGCCAACTCCTCTGCCAGATACGACATAGCCTCGGGCGTTGTTCGGCTTCGCAGTGCCGCATAATCCTCGCGACCATAGGCAAACTGGATTTCATTCAGGAGTCTTTCGAAGGTATCGAAATCATCCCGAACCAGGCCGATCTCATCGGTTTTGCGCGGTGGAGCAGAGGCAGCCTGCCTTGCCGGAGCCGAGGACGGGCCCAAGCCCGCCAGCCCATTGAACCCGCCTTGTCCAATGGGTGCGGAAGCAGAGGAAGCCTGTCCTTGGCGCCCCCGGATAAGGCGCATCACCAGCATTATCGCTCCGACGATGATTCCGATTTGCAGCAGCATTCCCAGGATGCCCGCTCCACCACCGAAACCATACCCGAGAAGCGCCCCTACCAAGCCGCCCACCAACAGCCCTCCTACGAGTGAACCGCCGAAATTGCTAAAAAAGCCGGGGCGTGGCGCGGTGCCCTGCGCTTGGTTCGGGGTCGTCTGGTTGATTTGAGGCTGCGGCGTCATCGACCGCTGGATGGGAGCAGCGGGCGTGGGGGCCACCGTTGTCGTCGGCGGGGCTTGAAAGGTCCGTGTTCCGCGGCTACCGAAGCCACCCCCGGAGGCACGCCGGGCATCGGCATGCTCGGCCCCTGCAAACAACGCCAGCAGCAAGATTGCCAGGACTGAAACAAATCGCCGACAATTGAAGGCACTCAAGCGCATCGACAGCATCTCCCGCGCGCATACGCGCACTGACCGGCATATGGGGATGTCGTCTCCACAATTCGAGCCCACGCCAGATAGTGGCAGAGCGCGTCACGAGGCACATCATTCGCCATGCCGAGTTGTCTAAGTCAGGCGCCCTCCCAGATGACTGAAAAATTTAGAGTATTTCGTTACCGTGCGATTTTGAGCAGCTCTTGTTCCGACCCCTAAAGGGGCGGTCAGGCCTTCGCCTTCGTCAAGAGTTGCATCAATTGGCCGTATGAAAACCGGTGGCGGCGTCGATTTCAGATCACGAAGGCGGCCCGAAGACACTCAGCGCGACGTTCACCATGGCCACGAACGCAGTATCGGGAGCGGGTGTCGTCTGGGACGTGCCGGTGCGCCGTGGCCTTCTCTTTCCTTGACTCCACGGGGCCGCATTGCGACCGAGAAGCGTCCTTGGCTGTCGCGGAGACACCGGCTGCCGTCCGGTAATCCAACGCAGCGCCGCATGAATCGGTCGTGGCGTTCCCCTGGACTAATCTCCGGGGACAGGCCCAAGGCCCGGCGTAGCACCTTCCTCATCCAAATCAGCATTTTCGTGACCCTCGGACCACATGGTAGCAGCCATCCGGCAGGCGGACGAAGACAGCCAATAGTAGGAGGTCACTGATACCCCTCAGGCTCCGCATCGGTACGCGGCGGCAGTCTGATAGCATGTACGGGCGCATATGCCCGTGCCCATTAGGAACGGGCGAGCGTTTGCCGGCCATAACAGCCGTTATGCGAATCCGCCAGCCTGGTTCGTGGCCGCGAGCACGATCGTGGCTTTGGAATGTGGTCAGTAAAGGGCTCAGACGCCGATCCGCATGCTATGTCGTCGAAAGCGTTGCGGATGCCCGGATCAAATCATGGGGCCGTTCCTGTATTGCGAGCTAAAGACGACGACTACAAGCCGTCCCAGCATTTTCCATCCGTCGGCCCGATCCTGAAGCCACCGAAGCGCTCCTTGAAGGCGTGTGCCGCCTCCTCCGTCTTGAAGCCATAGATTACGTGCTCAACGGGTGGACGACCGGCGCGTGATTTCTGGGATTTGCGACGGGCAAAGATCGTGGCTAGAGCAAAATGCGTTCAGGCAGGAGCGGACTACGAAATTAACTTATTGGTACCAAAAGCATTTTGCGATTCTTGGGGATTCGATCTGAAAGTAAAACGCTCTAATGAGATCATGGGTGAGCCCCGTGGACGGCCAAGCCGATACCAATAACGGCGGCGAGAAAGGCCAGGCCGGCAAGGAGGGACAGGATGGCGATCGCGGCCAGCCGCACCCCAGCGTCTGCGTCATCCCGATCTGTTATGTCGTCGGTTTGATCCGGCTTGAGATTAAACATGGTCTGCGTTTGCTGAAGTTTCATTTCCTTCGTTGCCCATTTCTGCTGGGCGTTAAAGCGATCCTGATCGGCCATCGATTGTTCCTATGCAGCGAGAAGTGATCGGACGGCCAAGGGAGGACGGCACACGGCGCGCGGCCGGGAGATCACCAATTCGGAGTTATCTCGCCAGAAGCGGGCTACGTATGGATTTCAAAAGCCGATCAAACTGACTACACCTGTAGCGGCGTGTCGCTTGGTATCTTCGCGTGAGACTGCAAGATTGTTCGCGCTATTTGGCATTTTGGCCCGAGATTGAAGCAGACCCCAGTCTCAGGTTAGCTGCCAATGTGAGACAAGATCTTCGGATCCCATGCCGTGTTCGGCCTCAATTTTGGCCAGGTAGCGCATGGTCCACCCCTTTGTACGCGGATAGGTACGACCATGCTTGAGCATGAAGGTGCTCACCTGCTGACGATGGACTTGCAGCGCCTCGACCGCGGCCGCCCGGGCGCGAACCGGATCTCGCATGGCCTCGTGGTCTTCGTCAGGAACACATACCGCCATCAGTTCCCCGGCGCGCAGCAGTCTTGCCAGTGACAGAGCATCCCGGTGGTTCGTCTTCACCCGATCGCCAGACTCCCTTGGAATTGGCGACGGCGCCACGACGGTGCATTCATGGCCGAGCAAATGGATCAACCGACAGAGACCATAGCCGGTTGGGCCGGCCTCGTAGCAGCAGTGGATCCGATCGAACCTGGCGGCGATCCGGTGAATAACGCGGTGCATGCTTGCGTCTGATGCATCGACCTCACCGAAGTAGCGAACCTCGCCCTCCCGGCCGGCCTCGGCGACCGCGATGGCATTCCTCAGCTTGGCCACATCGATTCTGACAAATGCTTCCCTATAATCCGCCACGGCTCGTCCTCCTGTGATGCGGATCGGCTCGGATCGTCCGAGTAACCCTCGGACGCGCAGTGCAGGGCGAGCCGCCTCATCGGCAGAGGCGGACATACGGTCTCACTTCATGGCGATATCTTCTTGCGAGCGAGCCGCCGGCCGCCCTTCATCCGGGTCGGCACCGGCGCCGACCCGCAATGACATTGCCGGGAGAGATTTCACTCCGCCGCTTCGCTATTGAGTGATATGTCGCAATCTTGCGTCCGAGAGCTACTTCCCCAGCCCGCGCCTGCCGCTTACTTTGCCGGCTCGGGCGACACGCGCGACCAGAGGTCATCGAAGGCGATGCTGTCGAAGAACGCCGTCGCCTCCGTCACACGCCCGTCCCGCATGCGAAAGAACCAGGCATAGCTGTTGCGATAAGGCTGCCCGTCATGGGCGACACCCTCGCCGTCGAAATGGATCACGACCTGATCTCCGTCGGCGACGAGGCTGCGCACCGTCGGCACGAGCGGGCGTGCCATACGCTGGCCAAATGGGCTGATGACCTGGCTGAGGAATGCCTCCCGTGTCGGGAAGGTCCGCGCCACCTGCGACCGGCCGACGATCGTCCAGGTCGCGTCGGGCGCCAGCAGGTCCATGAAGACGTTGCCCGCGCCGCGCGACCAGTTGGCGAAGGCACGCGCTACGATCGCGCGGTTGGTTTCCGAAACGGATGATGTGTCTTGAGCCATGGCGGCCTCCGCGAAAAACGTGATGGGCAAGAATCCCGCACCCGAGACCAGCATTTGGCGGCGCGAGAGGATGTCGACGACCACGTCCTTCGGGCCGAGGTTTCGCCGCTCGATATCGAACGGGGCGAGCGGCTGGTCGGGCGATTGCGCTGCATAGGCCTTGGTCGTCATGGTTCACCTTCGAATGGAAATGGAAAATTGGCGTCGCGCAGGACCGCCAATCCACCCCGACCCTTGGTGAGGGGATCGGGGGTGGTGGGGACGTCAGACAGCTTCGGCGATCTTGGCCGATTGGCGATCGAGCGCCTTGACGAACAGATTAGCGACGCCATGGTCCGAGGGGGGGTTCTGGCCGGTGATCAGTTCGCGATCCTCGACCACGTTGGCCTCAAACAGGCCGTCATTGTTGGTGAGGTCCGCGCCAGCGACGGTCAGCGCATCGCCGGCATAGAACTTCAGCTTGCCGTTGATGAAGTGCTCCTCAGCCACCTTCTCTTCCTTGTTCGAGAAGACGGTGATCTTGTAGCCGGCATACTGCCAGCCCTCGGCCGCCTTGCGGGCCGTTTCGATGTTGCCGGCGGCCATCGCGCCGTGGAAGCCGCGGGGGTCCTTCATCGCAGCGGTCACCGAGATCGGGCCATGGCACAACATCGCGGTCGGCTGCGCCTTCTCGTGGAAGTGGCGCAGGATGACGCCAAGTTCCTCGTCCTGCATCAGATCGACCATTGGCGGGTGGCCGCCCGGGATGAACACGCCGATGAAGTGGTCAAGGCCGCCCTCGATCGCCGAGCGCAGCGAGACGGGCGCCTGCATCCGCGGGTCCTTCTCGACAAAATCGACCGCGGCCTGCAGCGCTTCCTCGCTGTTGCCGTAATGTGACGCGGAAATCGAGTTCTTGTCGACCACGGGCTTGTCGCCCTTCGGCGTGGCTAGGACGAAGTCATAGCCGGCGGCGACCGCCGCCATCACCGGGACGCTCAGCTCGTTGAGATAGAAGCCGGCGGGGGTGGATTTGCCATCTTGCAGTTCGAACATGTTGGCGCTAGACGCCACCAGGAGAAAAGTACCTTTGCTCATCGTAGGTTTCCTTTGTCATCGCGACGCTTGGACGAAGTGACTGTGGCGAGCGCCAGCGCCGCAGCCGGGACGGTCCCATCGCGAAAGCCAATGCACCAAGTCCACGCGTCAGGCGCGCGCTTGCTCGCGAGCAACACTCTTCAATTGGCGTTGCCGGCAATCTCCATCAGGATGTCTGCTAACGCGGAGGGCTGCGCATAGAAGGGCGAGTGACTTGTCGCCAACGTGTGGGCGTGCGTCGGCCCATAGACGTGCTCATCGATTGCGCCGATCATGAAATCTTGAGCGGCAATCGGAATGGCCCTGTCGTTCAAGCATCGAATGAAGTGGCGGCGGACACGACCGAAGCGGGCCGGCGTTACATGTGCCGGGTTCAGCATCACACCCCACGGCTCATCAGAATGGAGATGAGACAGCGCGACTTGAAGGTCTGCGTCGCTCAAGTCGCCATATAGGGCGGATTTCGTCTGCAGCGCATAGTCCGGTCGGTCTGACCGCGGGTCAATTCGCATCGCCTGCACGAGCCCAGGATCGGCAAGGAACAGTGACGGCACCAACGAGTCGGCCATGGTCGGATGTTGGACCATGGTAAGCGCAGTCATGCCGGGCGGCAGGAGCAGGGCAGTGAGATACACGGCGGCGGACACTCGTTCAGGAATAGCTTCGGCGACCGCACTCACTGTGAGGCCGCCAAGCGAATGACCGACGAGAACGACTGGTCTGGCTTGGTTACGCGTCACCTCGTCAATCAAGGCAACCACCGCGCGGGTGCGATCCTCCTGACTCACATGAGCGTTAGGTGAAGGCTCGATTGCCAGATCCAGGGGGCGACGACCGTTCGCGCGTGGAGCCTTGGCATTTCTACCTGCGCCGGGAAGATCCAAGGCTCGCACAGCATAGCCACGTGCCTCGATCAGCGGCGTGACCAGGTGCCAGGTCGCGGCATCGTGCCAGGCGCCATGAACGAAAACGAAAGCAGGACTTGTGTTGGACATCGGGTTCTTCCGGTATCGAGAACTATAAGGGGGTCCGGCAAGCCGATTGGGCTGTGGCAGGAGGCGAGCGCGGATGGCCGTTGGGACTTGGCGTGTTTGATCAAGCTGGTCGTGATCCGCACGATGTGGCCGCTGCACCGTTTCTCCGTCTCTGGGATCGCGAACTGCACGATGTGACAATCCTGGAGCCTTCGGCGGGGCCGTTGGCCGATCGGAGAGAGTCGTTTGTGAACATTGATGATCCCTTGCGGTGGGCGCTTGATGGGAGACAGCCTACCTCCGGCAGCTATGAATTAAATCCTCGCAGACGTTGATCTGGTATGAACCCTGGGTTCATAGTCCGAGTCATGCGAAACTCTCTGCCCGCAACCCCTACGCAGCGCGCTCCACGACCGGTTCACCTGCCCGCATTGGTCTCGTTCGAATGCGTGGCGCGGCATCTCAGCTTTGTCCGCGCGTCAGAAGAGCTCAACGTGACCAACACAGCGATCTCGAAGACGATCAAGCAGCTCGAAGCGCAGTTGGGCGTGCGCCTGTTCAACCGCACGACCCGCAGTGTCGCGCTCACCGAGGCCGGGACGAAGCTGCTCGGCACGCTCGCACCCGCATTGGCTCAGATCCGTGATTCGGTGCAGCAAGCGGGAGATTTCTCTGAGCGCCCACATGGTCTGCTTCGTATCAACACTTCGTACGTCGCGTACGCTGCTTTGATTCAGCCGCGCCTCGCCTCGTTCGGCGAGCGATACCCAGAGATCACGCTCGATATCACGATCGACAACAATCTCAGCGATATCGTCGCCGGCGGCTTCGATGCTGGCATCCGCCTGGGCCACGCGTTGCAACTCGACATGATCGCCGTACCGCTGGGGCCGATGCAACAACTGACGGTCGTCGGTTCGCCAGACTACTTTAGACGTCGCGGAAGGCCGAGAACGCCGCACGAACTACTTGAGCACGATTGCATCCGTCACCGCCTCAACCGCGCGCGGTTTTTTGAGTGGGAATTTCGTGTCGACGGCAAGGACGTAACCATCGACGTGCGCGGCCGACTTGTGCTCGACGACATGCGCGCAGTGCTCGGCGCCGCGTGTGAGGGCAGTGGGCTCGGCCTCGTCTTCCGCCAATTCGCGGCCGCCGAGATCGCCTCGGGGGCCGTCATTGCCATACTCGACCCGTTTCTGCCGCCGGACCAGCCGTTTCATCTCTATTATGCGAATCGCGCCCACACGCCGAGCAAGTTGCGCGCGTTCATCGAGTTCATCCAAGAGCGGTGAATTGGAAAGCGCCAAGCGCGCGCCGCGGATCGCGCCACAATCGCGGGCCAGCTCTTTCGGCCGACTTTGCGTCGAGATGCGCCCGGATGTTGCGGCCCACCTGCCTATCCAGCACGACAGGGGAGAAAGACCGCAGTCAAGTACAATGCGACACCCTGATCTGGCCCGGCCCCGAAGGGGCACCGCTACAGGTGTAGTCAGTTTAATCGGCTTTTGAAATCCGCACGTAGCCCGCTTCTGGCGACATGGCTCCGAATTGGTGATCTCGCGGCAGCACGCCGTGCTTCGCCCTCTTTTGGGCGTCCGATCACTTCTCGCTATTTGGGGACAATCGATGGCCGGTCAGAATCGCTTTCAAGCTCTCAAGAAATGGGCGACGAAGGAAATGAAGTTCCAGCAGGGGCGGAACATGTTTAATCTCGAGCCGGCCGCATTGCTGGCCGGCAATGTGGTAAATCATGTATCTTGGAACTACGCCACCTATGACTCGATCAGAGGTGGCATCTGCGCCAGCCTCGTGGCGGACTGGCTGAAGGAAAAGGTGCTGGGCTCCAATTCCCTATTCAGCACGAGCCAAAAAACGTTCACGGCGGGGGGCGGTGACGACAAGAATTCTGCCAAGGTGGCCAGCCTCATGAGATCTGCCGCGCCCGGGCAGATCGAGTACGCGGCGAACGGCAACATCCACAATCTATACAAGGGCAAGGAGCTGTATCTCCATGACGCGCCCGCGCAAAAGAACAAGGGTAGTGCACCAACTTATCAACCCGTAACCGATATTCAGCGCAGCTTTAGAGACCTGTGCGAAGGAACTGATTTTCAGGGCGGCGCTGGTCTTGTCATGTCGATGACCTTCCTGAAGATACCGGGCGGCGCCATCATAGCCCGCCACGCGGTCGGAGCATACAAGAGCAAAGCTGGCCAAGTGCATTTCTTCGATCCAAATGTCGGCATTTACAAGCTTAACAGTTTTTCGGGCTTCATTACCGCCTGGATCAGCGCGTACGAAGCCCAGGGCATGCAGATGACCATGAATCAGCTAAATGACGGCTTCTACTTTTGCGACGATAAGCCCTGAAGAACTGGCAACTCCTCGATAGCGTACCGGAACTCTTCCATGCGTTAATACAGCTCGACTGGCAGCGCGAACGTATAGCCAACGCCTCGCTCGGTCACGATGATGCTCGGCGCCATCGGATCGGTCTCAAGCTTTCGCCGCAACCGGAGCACCTGCACGTCGATGCTGCGATCGAAGATGTCTTCATGTATGCGGGTTGCCTGCAGCAGATGCTCCCGCGTGAGTGGCCGTTGCGGTGCGTCAAGAAACGCAACCAGCAGGGCATACTCGCTTTTCGTCAGGGCCACTAATTCCGAGGAGGGGGCGGTCAGGCGCCGGAGGCGCCGGTCCAGCTTCCAGCCGCCGAACCGATAGCCTCCACGCTCCGAATCCCTCGGCGTGGCAGCGCGCGTGGTCTCACGCCGGAGCACGGCACGAATACGCGCCAGAAGCTCGCGGAGGCCGAACGGCTTGGTAATATAATCATCCGCTCCGAGCTCCAGGCCAATGACCCGATCGATCTCGTCGCGGCGATGGCCGCTGGTGATGATGACGGGGACATCCGATTGCGATCGGATTTCGCGCAACAGATCGAGCCCGTCCTGTTCGCCGAGGTGCAGGTCGAGAAGGATCAGGCTAAGGTCTTCGGCCGAAAGGTGCCTCATCATCTCTTGCCGCCGGTAGGCGGAGAGAGCGCGGATATTGTGATCCTTGAGGTAGTCCACGATCATATGCTGCATCGCGGGATCATTGTCGACGACCAGGACGCCGATTGGTTGGCGGCGCTCGCTGCTCGCATGGGAGCCAGTTTGATCGAGTGCTCGGCGTTCGACGTCGTCGAGCTTGCTTGTTTGAGTATTCATCGTCTAGCCAATCACATAGAGATCCGACGGCCGGCAAACGGGGTTGGCCAATTACGAGCGAGCTTGCCCTGGCTCAGATCGCTGATTATTTGCGCTACCGTGTGACGCGCTTCGCGGTTGCGGCGGCATGAATCGTTGCTAGAGTCCGCCTCGAAAATTTATGAGACATAGCAATATCTTGCGATGAAGCGTGTCATCCGCCTGATATGGGCGATATTTGCTCATGGCGCGAAAAGGCACTTCCAGGTGCGTAACGGACAATGGACGTTGCTCGGGCGACTTCGTGTCCGATGCGATCGAGCATCAGACGTTCGGCGCCGGGTACGGGCGATGGTGTCCATTCAGCCAAAGCGCCGTGCACAACCGCACGCATCCTAAAGTCAGCGTTAATTCTCATGTTTCAACCTCCGCCGCAGAGAGAGGGAAGCCGGGTGAAGCTTCCCTCTAATCCCCGTTAGCCCAAGCGATTTGCCAGCACTTCAGCGATAGGTGCTGCAGATGCCGGGTTCTGACCTGTGATGAGCGCGCCGTCTTCGACGACGTTGGCGTTCCAATTGGCTTCAGACCGGATGAAATTGCCACCGTTGGCGATCAACGCCTTCTCCAGCGAGAAAAGCAGATGGCGGGAAAGGTCGAGCTCGATATCCTCGGCGTCCGTGAAACCCGTCACGTTCAGGCCCTTCACGAGAGGCTCGCCGTTCGGCTTCTTGGTGTCGCGCAGGATTGCCGGGGCATGACACACCATCGCCACCGGCGTGTTGGCGGCGATCAGATCCTCGATCATCTTGATCGCCAGCGAGTCGCTTGCCAGATCCCAGAGCTGGCCATAGCCGCCGGGAAAGAATGCACCGTCGAAATCGTGGTAGTTTACATCGCTCAGCTTCAACGTATTTGCGACCGCGCGCTGTGCACTCGCATCCTTCTCGAACCGATCGGTATTGGCGGTCGTGAACGCAGGATCGAAGCTGAACGGATCGATGGGAGCCGCTCCGCCCTTGGGCGATGCGATCACGACGTCGAAGCCGCGCTCCTTGAACGTATAGTAGGGGGTTGCGATCTCATCGAACCAATTGCCGGTCTTCTTGCCGCTCAAGCCCATGATGTCGTGGGAAGTCAGAACCATTAGAACGCGCTTTGCCATGTGCTCTCTCCGTAGCTATCGATTTTTTGTCTATCTATCGATCGATAGGTATCGGTCATTTACGCGTTGACTTGCGCCCTGTCAACACCTATCTATCAATCGATAGGTAGCGGAGTTATTCATGTCGACCCAGTCATCGATGCGCGAGTTAATACTCGATGCCGCCGAAACGCGCGTCCGCGCGGTCGGCTACAAAGCGGTTAGTTTTCGCGAGCTGGCCGAGGACGTCGGCGTCAAAAGTGCGAGCGTTCACTACCACTTCCCGCAGAAGACCGATCTCGGCGTGCAATTGGTGGAGCGCTATGCAGCGAGGTTCAGAGCTTCCTTGGATACGATCGATCAATCCGACCTGCTGGGCGCAATTTCGGCATTCGCCACTCTGTACGCCGATGCCTTGGTTGTTGGGGAGTCGATGTGCCTGTGCGCAGTGCTCGGGGCTGAAGCCAATGGACTGCCGCCTGAAATCAACGCCAAGGTCCGGGATTTCTTTCAAATGAATATCGCGTGGCTAACGGAGTTAAATCAACAGTACGGGCGTGAAGTTGTTGCGATGCTTCCGTCTGAAATCGTTGCAAGTTTGGAAGGAGCAATGATCATTTCGAATTCGACGGACGACAGGAATGTGATGAACCGAACGATTGCAAGGATTCTCGATGGATATAAACCGTGATAGGGCCAACAAATGGGCTCGCATGTATGCTTCAGCTGGTCCATTTTTTGTGATGTGCTGAGACAGCTGAAGGGCGTAGAGAATTTTTAAGCAATATCGGTGTCGAATGTTTCATGATGGTGACCTACCGCGTCTCCCGACTTCGTCGCGACTGCGCCATAAGCGGTCATCGACCGGCAGCCCTTGATGACGCTGTCAAGAGCTTTCTATGGTCGGTACTTTGCGGCAGCTCCGGCAATTCCGATCCATCCCTAGTGCTTGAAACAGTTCTCGCGATGCCAGCGCAGAAAATGCGGACGCGGGCGCTCGAATATGGGCTCAGAACAAGAGCGGTGCGAAATCGTACGGTAATGAAATACTGTAAATTTTTCAGTCATTTAAAAGAACGCTTGTCTTAGACGACCCGGCACGTTGAGACTAATACCAAGTCTCACTCAAGTCATTGATCAAATTAGATATCGCGGGCTCATCATGCACTACAAATCGACAGCAGGCGCGAGTGTGACCCTGCCCGAGTGACGGCAGCGAGCGCGAGACACGCCGCCGGCTCGATCGAAAGTGCCGACATGTGGAAATCCTGATGTTGGCCGGGGCTATAGAATAATGGATCTCCTGGTGCACAGGCCCGTTCCTGGAGACGATACGCCAGAGGTCAAGGGAAGAACGGGCAGGGTGCCCGTGCACCCGGAAAGCAAAAACGGCGCGGGTGTTGCCACCCGCGCCGTAAGACTCAAGATACGCACGTTACGCTTACGCAGCCTCTGACTTTGCTTCCGTGGAGACCGAGGCGATGGTCTTCAGCACCTGGGAGGCGATCTGGTATGGGTCGCCCTGGGAGTTCGGGCGGCGGTCTTCCAGGTAGCCCTTGTAGTCGTTGCGCACGAAGGAGTGCGGCACGCGGATGGAGGCGCCGCGATCGGCCACGCCGTAGGAGAACTTGTTCCACGGTGCGGTCTCATGCTTGCCGGTCAGGCGCATGTGGTTGTCGGGGCCGTAGACGGCGATGTGGTCTTCGATATTCGTCTCGAAGGCGCCCATCAGCGCTTCGAAATAGGCCTTGCCGCCGACTTCGCGCATGAACTTCGTCGAGAAGTTGCAATGCATGCCCGAGCCGTTCCAGTCGGTGTCGCCGAGCGGCTTGCAGTGCCATTCGATGTCGATGCCGTACTTCTCGGTCAGGCGCTGCAGGAGGTAGCGGGCCATCCAGACCTCGTCGGCGGCCTTCTTGGAGCCCTTGCCGAAAATCTGGAATTCCCACTGGCCCTTGGCGACTTCCGCGTTGATGCCTTCGTGGTTGATGCCGGCCTCGAGGCAGAGCTCCAGGTGCTCCTCCACGATCTGGCGGGCGACGTCGCCGACATTCTTGTAGCCGACGCCGGTGTAATACGGGCCCTGCGGGGCGGGATAGCCATGCTCGGGGAAGCCGAGCGGACGGCCGTCCTTGTAGAAGAAGTATTCCTGCTCGAAGCCGAACCAGGCGCCGTCATCGTCGAGGATGGTGGCGCGGGCATTCGATGCGTGCGGGGTGACGCCGTCGGGCATCATCACTTCGCACATCACCAGGGCGCCGTTCTTGCGGGCGGGATCGGGATAGACGGCTACGGGCTTCAGCACGCAATCGGAGCTGCGGCCTTCGGCCTGATTGGTCGAGGAGCCATCGAAACCCCACAGCGGGAGCTGTTCCAGCGACGGGAAGTGATCGAATTCCTTGATCTGCGTCTTGCCGCGCAGGTTCGGCACCGGAGTGTAGCCGTCGAGCCAGATATACTCGAGCTTGTACTTCGTCATTGTGGGGTTCTCTCAGTTGAAGCCACGCAACGGGGCCGGTTTTGCCGGACCTCCGAGGGTTGAGTGGGCATGAGCAGGATGCGTGCCAAAGAACGCGCCGCGGCGCTCTTGCCGCAGGGGGAGTGTCTTTGGCCTGAGGTGTGCAAACGGTGACATATAAGGCGCGGGCCCTCGCTTCGGCGATCTGACGAGGTGCTCGATTGTGGGCGGCTCAGATTTGAGTGTGAAGGGCGGAATGGCCTCGACGAGATCCAACGGTTCTCCGTCCCATCCGCGGGCGCGGTGGTTCCCGTCGGTGGCAGTTACGCGACGTGGCACCTTTCTTTCAAGCTGCATTGCTTTCTCCACTATTTGCCAGGTATTGACGGAGTAGAGGTTGCTGGCCCCAGGCTACAGAAACATTTCAGGCTTGAAGATGCTGGCTACGGTTGTAGCGAGACGGGCCGGGCACGGGAAACTGGCAACTTGCAGCTGTCGGCCCGCCCAGGGTCTGGTGGTGTCAAAGAAGAGCGAAATTCTCGCCGGAAACGGCGCGGAGCGGCGCGCAGCCGGTGGCCAGCATTGCGGACGTCCTTGAACCAGCGGACGCATAGCGCACCGCCCTCGCCTGCCGGAGAGCATATGGAACTCCGCCCGCACCGACCAGCCGGCCGATGGCGGCAAACGCCGGCGAAGGCGGGCTCGGCCAGAACCATCGCCTTCAGTACGGCAACGGCCGCACCGGCGGGCGAGGCGGTGTCTGCCGCGCTCGGCGGTGCCGTTTTAGCGCAGGCCCAGGCCGGCACGGGACGCAGGGCGGCGGTTGATGGTAAAGTGAACTAAGGGCGCGGGCATAACCACTGAATCCTCTCGGGCGCCCTCCCAATCGGAAAATACAACTGGTCTTGGTCACGGATTGGTCATGCCGGGCTTTCGCGGGCCTGTTGCCACCGATTAATCATCCAGGGCAATGGCGGTTCGGCCTTGCAGCGGAGCACCCGAGGAGGGGCTGCCGCATTTTGCGCTATAGGACAACGGCAAGAACGCATAGTCCCAAATTTGCTACAAGCGTAACGCGTTAGCGGAGGTTCGTAGTCAGATTGTAGTGCTGCAGCTGCAGGTTGACCTCCGACGACTGGTTTTGGGGGACGAACATGCAGAATAAGAGCTTGAGACGGCGCGATGGCACCGGTGTTGACGGGCAGTTGATTGAAAAATTCAAGGAAGGGTTCGCTGGGTCGGTGATCCAGCCCGGCCACGCTGCCTACGAAAAGGCGCGACGCGTTTGGAATGCCAGCATCGACAGGTATCCCGGTTTGATCGCACAATGCACAGGTGTGGCGGACGTTGTTCACGCCGTGCGCTTCGCGCGGCTCAACGACCTTTTGGTCGCCGTCCGCGGCGGTGGACACAATGTCGGCGGCCGTGCCACGTGCGACGACGGTATGGTCATCGACCTTTCGGCGATGACCGGTGTGTTCGTGGATCCCGGGCGACAGACTGTCCGCGTGCGGGCCGGCACGACGTTGGGTGCCATGGACCGCGAGACGCATCTGCATGGCCTCGCAGTCCCTACCGGCGTTGTTTCCCGCACAGGTATCGCCGGCCTCGCACTTGGCGGCGGCGTCGGCTGGCTGGTGCGTAAGCACGGGCTGACTTGCGATAACCTTTTGTCGTGCGAGGTCGTGACAGCTTCCGGCGACATTGTTACTGCCAGCGCTGAGAGCCACCCGGATCTGTTCTGGGGCCTGAGAGGCGGCGGCGGGAATTTCGGCATCGTCTGCTCGTTCCTTTTCCAGGCGCATCCAGTCAAGACGGTACTTGGTGGCCTCATTGTGTATCCACGCGATCAAGCCGGAGCGGTGCTCCGCCATTATCGGGATTTCATGGCCTCAGCACCGGACGAGCTTACCGCATATGCTGGATTGGTCTCAGCTCCGAACGGCGAGCCGATCACCGCCGTGCTCGCATGTTACTGCGGAAACCTCACTGAGGGAGAACGAATCTTACGACCGTTGCGTAGCTTCGGCACGCCACTGCAAGACTTAATCCAGGAAATGCCCTTTCCGGTAATGCAACAGTTGGCCGACGCCTCGTTCCCGGATGGGACACACAATTACTGGAAATCATTATTCCTGTCGGATTTGAGCGACGATGCGATCGATCTCATCGTCGAGCATGGCAACAGGGCGCAGTCGCCCCTGTCCGCCACGTTGCTCGAATTTTATGGCGGCGCCGCTGGGCGGGTCGGTCCGGATGCTACCGCCTTTGCTCAGCGCCAGTCGCAATTCAATCTCGGGATCACTGCGCAATGGATTGCCGGTGACGACGGCGACCGACACATGAGGTGGGCACGTGAGACGTGGAACGCATTGCACCACTACTCCGGCGGTGGCTATCTCTTGAACTTCCTTGGTGAGGAGGCACCGGTCGCGATCAAGGCCGCTTTCGGGGTTAATCACGCCCGCCTGGTCGCGGTCAAAACCAAATACGACCCGACCAACTTTTTTAGCCTGAATCAGAACGTTGTCCCTGAGTATTAATCGCTGTAGCGCCCAGCCCAAAGTGTCGGGCTCGCCTCAGCGCATTGAATTTTGTCTGGATCAATCCTTGCGCTGCCTCAGCGGCTCGATCCATCAAGGGCTCATAGCCCTGGGTCACGTCGAGGGGGCGCTGCCGCGCGTCTGGTCAGAGACCAAACCATGAGGGTCACTGACCCGCGCGCTGGTTGAGGAGTTTGGCGCCGAACGCTGGCATCGTTGCGCGCGCCGCGGAGCACTGCTTCCTAATCTGGGCCTGTCTGCCGATCAGCTCACGGGATGGCGTCGCTTTACGCCAACCCGTGAACTTCTCTTACCTTTTATGAGTTCGCAGCGTCGACAAGAAGGAAGCTTGCAATGACGTACTCAAGATTCCAGCGAGCTACCGGCGACGAGGTACAGCTGCCCGCCAGCGTAACGGCCGATATTATTCGCGAAGCTCGATTGGGAAAGGCTTACGGTATTGAGGAAATGGCGATCGCCACGGGCCTAACCGCCGCCGAGATCGCCAAGATCGAGGCTGGTGAGAGGGCTGAACCGGAGTACCTGCTCCGTATTGCCCGCGTTCTAGGGTTGCCGCTTGGCTAGGCGATCGGCGGTCAGAAGCCTACGGCTTCGCTATAAGCTTGTAGCCTCGACAGCATCGCGCCCTCGAAGAATAGCCGGGAAACAAGAAACAGGAGCCAGAACATGGATCTCCTGGAACCTTTGCTCAAATTCCGAAAAGAACGCGAAAATAATGATGCATATTTCAGACGTAACTAAAATCTGCTTTTCTGAAATCGGCGCGCAACTGCATCGCCTCATCTTGCACTCCCAACTCAGCTTCGACTCGGCACGTCCAACGTTGACCTACGACACAAGGAGTGAAAGATGAAAACCAATAGTTCCTCAATTGCATCCCAGGTGCCTTTGCCCGGCACCGGTGCTGGCCGGTGGTCCAAAGCTCTCCCGACCCTGGTTCGGCGAGCCGTAGCGCACATCAAGCATCGTCGCCAAGTCCACAGGGATCTCGCCAAACTGGCGGAATTCGACGACCATCTGCTTGCGGACATCGGCATCAACCGCGGCGACCTCGTGTATTGGCGCGTCGACCTTTACCGGGAATGCGCGCGGCGGCCGTTCCCCGGCGTTTCCGATATGACCCGCAAAGGTCACCCGTGGAACGCATGTTAACTAGTCGTCCGTGAAGTAGTCGCGTTCAGGCGACCATCGCCCGGCCTTCCTCATCTTTGCTGGCTGGCAGCAAAGCTCGGCCTGCTGCCCGATCCGCGCTTCTCGGTTGGAGATCGATCGCATCACATGGGCTTTGAAGGAGATGGAAGCGGTCAGCGACCCACCCTGTGCCTGTGGCGCGCCGTCGTGAATCGGCGTGGGGTTTGGGCGCCGATCGACATCTTATGTCATTGATATTGTTGTAGCGACTGGGGTTACTCGACGATGCCGATTCACAGTCAGCGATAACGGACCTGCCCGAAGGCTCTATGGGTCTGAAAGAGCGCGGCGGTCGCCTCACAACTGAGGTCTCCCGAACGTTAAGAAGGAAACGCTACCCGGCGTTGTGCTGGGAAACGTCGAGCCGGGGGCCGCAGTATCGACTGACAAACTGCATTCCTATGGTTTATTGGAAGAGAATAGCGCACAAGGTCGCGGTGACGCAGGCGAGTGCTGGAAGGCGTCGAGCAGGAATCAGTGATTCGATGACGGGAATTATCGTGGAAAGCACTGGGAAAAGGGCCCGATTGTGCGTTGCAGCACGTCCCTGCCTGCTTCCTCCTGCTTCCCCCCTTCTTCCCCGCGTTCGTTACGAGGGCCGGGGAAGCAAAAAGCCTCCCGAAGGAGGCCTCTTAAGTTATTGATTTCCCGAAGGAAAAATGGAGCGGGCGAAGGGATTCGAACCCTCGACCCCAACCTTGGCAAGGTTGTGCTCTACATCCTTTGGATCCGCCAGGCTCTCTCTGCACTACGCCAATTTACCACGATATCAGTTGCTTAGTATGCGGCGAGCCGTCCGGCTTACGATCGCACGCGCCACGCTTTTCTATCATGGTGGACACCATGTGGACACCATTGTAAGCTGGTGACCATTGGAAGACGGGCGTGGAGGCGCGTCATGAATCGGTCGTCCAGCGTTCGATTGACCAAAACGGTAGCCGAGAAGGCAGAGGTTCGCGACATCCGCTACGACCTCTGGGACCTGGAGCTTGCCGGCTTTGGCCTGCGGGTCGAAAAGAGCGGTACGAAGACGTTCATCATCCGCTACCGCACCGACGGGGGCGGCCGGTCCGCACCGCGGCGATTCCTGACCGTCGGACGCTTTGGGACGCTGACGGTCGAGCAAGCGAGGAAGAAGGCCAAGACCTTGCTGGGCGCAGCCGCCAGCGGTGAAGATCCGGCCGGCGACGTGCAGGAGAAACGTCGCGAGAAGACGGGGCGCGAGATGCTCGACTTCTACGAGGAGCATGGCTGCTTCATTCAGCGCGGCATCCACAAAGGGAAGCCGATGAAGCCCCAGACGAAGAAGAACACGATAGGCCGGCTCCGCAATCACTTCGAGGTGCTGCTCGGCCACCGTCGGGTTAGCGAGATCAGCTCAGGCGACATCGAAACGATGGTCGCGGACATTACGGCAGGGAAAACAGCGAAAGACGAGAAGGTCGGTCCACGCAAACGCATCATTGTCCGTGGCGGCGAGGGCGCTGCACGAAAGGTGGTGCGGGATGTGTCGGCTATGTTCAACTTCGGTGCGCGGCACGGCTTCGTCACGACAAACCCCGTCGAGAACGCGTCGGTGAGGAAAACGGATAACCGCCGCGAACGCTTTCTCACTCTGGAGGAGATCTCGCGGCTGGGAGAGGCGTTCAACGAGGTCGAGGCCGACGGGGCCAATCCGAAGGCCATCGCGATCGCGCGGCTGTGGGCGCTGACCGGCTGTCGGCGTAACGAAATCGCGGAACTCAAGGTCCACGAGGTCAGGCTGGACCAGAACCGGTTTGAGTTCGACGATACGAAGACCGGAAAATCCATTCGTCCCTTCGGGCCAGCGGCCGCCACACTGCTTGCGCAACTTCTGAAGGATCGGAAGCCGGGTTACGTGTTCCCGGCCGAGACGGGCGAAGGCTACTACCAGAGCACGCGCAAAGTCTGGGCTGAGGTGATCAAGATCGCCAACTTGCCCAGCGTCACCCCGCATACGCTGCGCCATACGCTCGGATCGACGGCCACGTCGAGCGGTGAGGCGTTGGCTCTCACCGGGGCGATCTTGGGTCACGCAAACCTTCGGTCAACCGCAATCTACGCGCATGTGCAGCACAACCCATCTCTAGAGGCGGCGAAGCGCGTCGAAAAGCTGCTAGCGACAGCCCTGGAGGGGAAGTCCGTACAATCGAAAGATGGCAACTCTGCTGATGATGTCCCGGAACTCGATGCGGACTTGATCCGCGTGCTGGCCGAGCGGCTCTCGAAAGAAGGTTCGGACGCGACCCGGCTGCGAGCGATCATAGCCCAGGTGGTCGCGCTCAACACGTGAGTTCCCTCCTACTCGCCACCGCAAACAGCCAGCTCATCTCCTCGAAGCCGAGCGTCGCCCTCCGAAGGCGAAGACCACAGGTTCGAATCCTGTCGGTTGCCTCTCAGACTCTCGTGGCGTCCCCTGAAGAAGCGAAGCGTGACCTGATCGAGCTCCTCCGCGGGAATGCCGGGCCCTTCATCCTCGACATAAATCTCGGATTTTGAGGAAGTGGACCGCCAGGCTCTGTCGCAAAGGTTCCGTCAAAGTCAGCCGTGACATAAATCTCCTGTGGTTCAGTGGAGCGTTTCGATGTTCAAGGGCTGCCAATTCGTCGGTCGGTGATCCTGCTGTGCGTCCGCTGGTATCTGGCTTACAAGCTCAGCCTTCGCGATCTGGAGGAGATGATGATCGAACGCGGCATCTGCGTCGATCATTCCACGATCCATCGCTGGGTCGTCCGGTTCTCGCCGTTGCGGCTTGAACGGTTCAATCAGCGTAAACGAGCTGTGACCGGCAAATGGCATGTCGACGAGACATACATCAAGGTCCGTGGCCGCTGGACGTATCTGTACCGCGCCATCGACAGCGTCAGCGACACGGTCGAGTTCTTTTTCAGCGAAAATGGTGACCTGTTGGCGGCCAAGCGGTTCATCCGCAAGGCACTGCAGCGTCACGGCCGGCCTGATCGCATCGTCATTGATGGCAGCCAGACAAACAGGGAGGCACTCAACGCCTGTGACCGCGAGAGCCGGTTGCTGGTTCGATCGCGCCGTTCTCAGAAACCAATCTGTATCCGCCGAAACCAATACCTCAACAACCGGATCGAGCAGCATCATCGGCGCATCAAAGGCCGAGTTGGACCCATGCTCGGGTTCAAATCATTCGCCTGCGCAGAGGCGATCCTGTCCGGCATCGAGATGATCCAAATGATGCGCAAACGACAGGCGAAGTACGTCTATAACCCAGCACCGTCTTTGGCCGAGCAGTTTAATGTCATCGTGGCGTGAACATCGGTCCCTAGGCCCTTGCGTGGCTCAACTCCAAGGTTGCGACAGAACCCCTGATCGGCACCCAAACTCCATTCTGGTTCACACGTTTACTACGGTGTAACCGTTCCTAGTTCTTGCGCTTGTTTAAACCACCCCTCTGTCATATCAAAAATCTGATTGTAAAGCGGAGTGGATCTAGAAGAATTTTCATTTCGAGACACTTGTCGAACTTCACACCTGAGGTCACCGCCTACAAATGATAGTAGTTCAGCCTCAAGAGCGGCATCGTGATGAGTCGGAGGAGGAGAGTTTAGTCGAAGAGTATACATATTGTCGTCCAGGGGCAATCCTAATAGGTTGATCAGGCGACGATCCTTATCCAGGGCGCTGATGTAAAGAGTAAATCGAAATGGTATACGGTGCTCTCGCGCCAGCTGCACTTTATCAAGAACGCGAAACCCCTTCGCCTGAAGAAATGATCCTATTCTGGCTGAATCAGGAGGGTCCGCATTGCCCAGACATTTAAAATGGAAAGACAAATCAGGCGATAAAGCGTTATCATTATCGTTTTCCGCGGAATGACATGAGGTCGATATTGCAATAAATACAAGGGCAAGAAAAACTAGACTCCAAGATAATAAGACAAATCTATTTGTGTTTACCACCGGAAACTTATTGTCATTTACAAGTGTTAGCATCTTGAGGGCCCTTTTCGTTGATTAGGGAGTCAGGGTACACATTTCACTTAACACCTACTCTACTTCACCTCTCTTTGAACGCTTCGCTCGTCACCTCGACGATGGGCGAGAACACATATTCGAGGATCCTTCGGCTGTCGGTCTTGATCTCTACTGTCGCCGCCATGCCGGGGGTAAGCGGCACGTTGTGGCCATCGGCGCTCATGATGGTCTTGTCTGGCACCAGCGTAACCGGGAACACCAGGTTCTGCGTGCGCTCGGCGCCGGCGAAGGTGGCATTGGCGATCTGTGCCGCCGGGTTGCCCTCGAGTTCTTTGGCGTCTGGCTCGGGGATGGCATCGGTGGCGACGTTGGTCACCTTCGCGGTGATGGTGCCGTAGCGGGTGAAGGGGAAGGACTGGATCTTCACCACCGCTTCCTGCCCGGTCTTGACGAAGCCGATATCGGTGTTGAGCACATAGACCCGCAGCTCAAGCTTGGAATCATCCGGCACAATGCGCATGACCTCCTGCCCGACGGTGACGACCTGGCCGACATTGGTGATCACCGATTCCTGCACCGTGCCGGAGATTGGCGCCAGGATGGTCTTATGCTCGCGCTCGGCGGTGGCCTTGGCAAGCTTCTGGGTGAGATCGTCTATCTGGCGCTCGGCCTCGCCAAGCTTTTCGGCATTGTCGCTGATAAAGCCCAGCACCGCTTTGTCGATCTCGCGTTCCAGCACGGCCGCGCCCGCCTCCGCATCGGCCAGTTCGCCCTGCTGGATCGCCTCTTGGGTGATCTGGTATTTGAGAGTCTCGGTCGCGTCGATGACGCTCGATTTGGTGTCAGCCTGCTTCGCCGCCGCCGCAGAGCGCATGGTCACGCGGTCCTGCAGGGTCGAGATCAGCGATTTTTGCGTCTCGATGGTCGACGCGAACTTGTCGCGAGCCAATAGTTTTTGCTCACGCTGCGCCCTGAGCGAGGCGAGTGCCGAGGCAAGCTGGCCGATATCGCCATTGAGAATGTTCTGCTCGCGCCGACGCAGGACATCGGGGATGTCGTCGCTCCAGGCGATCACCGGCACAGGATCGAGCTTTTGGTCCCTGGCAGCGGCGATGGCGGTACGCCTGCGGATTGCTTCGGCCTTGAAGGAGGCGAGATCCCGGTTGAAGCCAGCCTCGTCGGCGATCTCCTCATTGTCGTCGAGCGCCAGTAGCACATCGCCTTCTTTGACATGGGCGCCGTCAGCCGGCGGCAATGTCCTGACCTTGCCGGTCTCCAAGGGCTGCACGATCTTGACCTTGCCGGTCGGCTCGAACTTGCCTTGCGCCGAGGCGATGATGTCGATGCGCCCGACATAGGCCCAGATCAGCGCCGCGGCGACGAACAGGCAGATGATGACGATCAGCGCCATGCGCACCGGCGAGGGCGGCGTCTCCAGGATCTCCAGCGCCGGGGCCAGGAACTCCTGGTCCGAGCGCCGCGGCTTCAGCCGGCGCGGCGGCGGGATGGGCATGCCGGAGGGAGGGGGGGACTGGGCGTTCATGCGGCGCTCGCCTGGTCGTTCTGCAGAGCCCAGAGCCGGGCATAGACGCCGTCGGGACGGGCCAGCAGCTCGGCATGGCTGCCGGCCTCGACGATGCGGCCCTCTGCCATGCCGATGATGCGGTGGCAGGGCCTCACCGCCGCCAGGCGATGGGCGATGATGATCACGGTACGGCCCTGCACAATCTCACGCATATTGGTCTGGATCACTCGCTCGCTCTCATAGTCCAGCGCCGAGGTCGCCTCGTCGAAGATCAGGATCGGCGGATTGGTGGCGAGGGCTCTCGCGATTGCGATGCGCTGGCGCTGGCCGCCGGAGAGATTGGCGCCACGCTCCTCGATGATGGTGTCATAGCCGGCCGGGAGCTTGGAGATGAACTCGTCGGCCCCTGCAAGCTTGGCGATGGCGATGACATTGGCCCTGGGCAGGGCCGGATTGGCAAAGGCGATGTTGTCGTGGATGGTGCGGTTGAACAAAAGGTTCTCCTGCAGGACCACGCCGATCTGGCTGCGCAGCCAGGCCGGATCAACCTGAGAGAGATCGGCGCCATCGAGCAGCACCTGTCCCTCTTCCGGCAGGTAGAGGCGCTGGATCAGCTTGGTGAGGGTCGACTTGCCCGAGCCGGAGGCCCCGACGATGCCGATGACCTCGCCAGGCTGAATGGCGAGCGAGACCTGCTTGAGCACTTCGGGCGCGCCGGGCCGGTAGCGGAAGCTGACCTGCCTCAGCTCGATCAGGCCGCGCGGGGGCGGCAGCACCAAGCTGGTCTGCGGGGAACGCTCCATCGGCGTGTTGAGGATGTCGCCGAGCCGGTCCATCGAGATCTGCACCTGCTGGAAATCCTGCCAGAGCTGGGACAGGCGCAATACCGGCGCCGTCACCTGGCCGGCGATCATGTTGAAGGCGACCAGGGCGCCAACCGAGAGCTCATTGTCGATCACCGCCTTGGCGCCGAACAGCAGCAGCAAGGCAGTGGAGAGCTTGGAGACATATTGGATGGCGTTCTGGCCACCGGCACTGAGCATGGTGGCATCGAAGGCGGTGCGCACATAGGAGGCGAGCCTCTCGGCCCATTGGGCCTGCATCACCGGCTCGACCGCCCCGGCCTTCACCGTGTGAATGCCGACGATGGCTTCGACCAGGAATTGCTGGGAGACGGCGCCGCGGTTGAACTTCTCCTTGATCATCTCGCGCAGGGACGGCCGCACCAGTACGGCGATCAGGATATAGAGAGGGATCGAGCCGACGACGATGAGGGTGAGCTTCCAGGAATAAGCCCAGAGCACGGCGATGAACACGAGGGTGAAGACGAGGTCGATGGCCGAGAACAGCCCCTGCCCGGTGAGGAACGAGCGGATGGTCTCCAGTTCCCGCACCCGCGCCACGGTCTGACCGGCCGACCTTGTCTCGAAATACCCCAGGGGCAGGCGCAGCAGGTGGTGGAACAGCTTCTGGCCCAGTTCGACATCGATGCGGTTCGTGGTGTGGGAGAGCGCATAGCTGCGCAGATATTGCAGCACCACGTCGAAGATGCCGATCCCGGCGATGCCGGCCACCAGCACGAACAGGGTGGAGTAGCCCTTGTGGGTGAGCACCTTGTCAACCACGACCTGGAAGAACAAAGGCGTGACCAAAGCGAAGATCTGCACGAACAGCGAAGCCAGCAGCACATGGGCGAGCGGCTTGCGATAGCGCCAGATCGAGGGCAGGAACCAGCCGAGGCCAAAGCTGCGCGGATCCGAGCCCGCTCCGCGCAGGCGCCGGCCGATCAGCACGACCTGGCCGCCGATCTCAACGAGCAGGGCTTCCAGGCTGAGCTCGCGGTCGATGCGGGTGATGGGATCGACCAGGCGGAACTTGCCGTTCGGGTTCTTGCCGCCGAAGACATGGAAGGAGCCGTCGGCCACCCGCACGATCGCTGGTACCGGGATGGTCTCGATGCGCTTGGCATTGACGCGAATGAGCAGGCGGGCCTTGAGGCCGATCATCGAAGCGGCGCGGATCAGGTCGCGCTCTGTGGCGAAGCGGCCGGTGAGGGCGAGCTCCTTAGCCAGGTGCTTCGGATCAGCGGCGATGCGGTAGAAGGCGGCGATGCCGCACAGCGCCCTGAGGCCGGAATCGAGCGGCTCGGTCGGGGCAGTGGCGGTGTCGGAGGTGTCCATGCAGGCTCGAAATCAAGATCGGAGTGTGGCAAAGGTACTGCGGTGGGACATCATCATCTGTTCCAACCGCCATGGGTCATGGTGTTGATACCGCTGGCGGCCAGGGCGTATTCGTCAAAGCCACCACTCTGCAGCAGCACAGTCGCCGTGCCGGCCTGCGTCCAGGGCGCCAGCGTGTTGATCCAGCTGTCGAAGAGGTGAAGGGTCGCCTCGCTCGCCGGAGATTGGGCGGACGATGAGACCTCCGCCGGATTGGCTGATGCCGGTGACCAAAACGAGTCGTGATCGCTGACCACTGGTGCGTAGACGAAGGGCGCCGCGGGGCCCAGTCCATGCGTCTGGGCTGTGGCGTCCAGGCCTCCCCGAAAGCTCAGGCCAGAGCTTCCGATCCATTCGTCGTCCGAGCTGGAAGCCGCGGAAGTATGGGAAGCGGGCAGAAATCCTACCTGCTCGGTCATGAACACACCAGGAAAGACAAAAGTGGAGATTGCACCTGCTGTCCGACAGCAGTTGCGGAGGTGCCGGGCAGGTGAACTGCCCGGCCAATGTTTGAGCCGAGACCCGTTCAGGTGAAGTGGAAGTTGCTCTGCTGCAGGCTGGCCACGGTGGTGTTCTTCAAGGTGATCTTGTCGCTGGCATCGGCCGTGATGATCGTATCGGTGCCTGACTGCGCTGTATGGGAGAGCAAGGTCGCCCAGTCGGCGAACACCGTGTGGGCGATGTTGATCTGATCGGCGCCGGTCCCCGACGCCTGATAGCCCGTGACCGTATCGAGGCCGAAGCTCGGTGTGAACACGAAGGTGTCATTAGAGCCAGTTGCGGTGACCGAGCTGCCCTTGCCGAAGTTGATCGTGTCGTTCGAGCCCGTTACCGACGCAGAGATGGCGTTTGCGAGAGTGACCGTGCCGCCGGAGATCGTCGCGGTGCCACCAGTCCCGCTCGCGAAGGTGACAGAACCGCCCGTTCCAGTCGCCGTGACATGGGCCGTGTTCCCTGAGATCGTGAGGGCACCATTGCCCGTGATCCCCACCGTGTCGGTGGCACCCGTCACCGTGGCACTGGCCCCGGCACTGATGTTGATCGTCTCCGACGAGCCGGTGATGGTATTACCGGTTCCATTCACGGTGATCGTGTTCCCGGTGCCGCTGGCCGTCAGGCTGGCGTTGCTGGTCAGCGTCACCGCCGCCGTGTTGGTAGTCACCGTCGCCGAGGCGGCGTTCTCCAGCGTAACCTGACCGCCGCCGCCGGTGATCGTGACCTTGGCCGAGGTGCCGACGACATCGACGGTGTCGGTGGCACTCGACACGGTCACCTGCGCGGCATTGCCCATCAGGGTTACGGTATCCGAGGTGCCGGTAAGAGTCAGGATGCCACCGCCTTCCACCGTCACCGCCGCGGACGACAGCGTCGCAGCATTGGTGATGCCGGTCACATCCAGTGTACCACCCGTGCCGGTGCCGGTCAGCGTGTCGCTACCCGTCTCCTTGATGGCGTTGCCCGATCCCGTCAGCAGGACAGCGGTGCTGGTGCCCAGGTTCAGGCTGCCATTGCTCATGGTCGCCTTGCCGCCGGTCGCACCCGTCATCGTCACCGTCGCGCCGCTGCTCGTCGCCGTCACCGCATTGGTGTTGCCTGTGGTAGAGACAACGCCGTTGCCGGTGACATTCACCGTGTTGGTCGCACCCGTCACGGTCGCGCTGGCGCCAGCGCCGACATTGACCGTCTCTGACGAGCCGGTGATGGTGTTGCCGGTGCCGGTCACCGTGATGGCGTCGGCGGTGCTGCTCGCCGTCAGGCTGGTGTTGCTGGTCAGCGTCACCGCCGCGGCGTTGGTTGCAACTGTCGCCGAGGCGCCGTTCTGCAGCGTGACCTGGCCACCGCCGCCGGTGATCGTGACCTTGGCCGAGGTGCCGATGACGTCGACGGTGTCGGTGGCGCTCGAGACCGTCACCTGCGCGGCATTGCCCATCAGGGTCACGCTATCCGATGTGCCGGTGAGCGTTAGTATGCCGCCCCCCTCGACCGTCACCGCCGCGGACGACAGGGTCGCCGCATTGGTGATGCCGGTCACATCGAGCGTACCTCCCGTACCGGTGCCGGTCAGCGTGTCGCTGCCCGTCTCCTTGATGGCATTGCCCGATCCCGTCAGCAGCACCGCGGTGCTGTTTCCCAGATTCAGGGTGCCATTGGTCATGGTCGCTTTGCCGCCAGTTGCACCCTTCATCGTCACCGTTGCGCCGCTGCCCGTCGCCGTCACCGCGTTGGTGTTGCCGGTCGTCGACACGATGCCATTGCCTGTGACGTTCACGGTGTTGGTCGTACCCGTCACCGTAGCGCTGGCCCCAGGACCGACATTGATCGTATCGGAGTTCGCATTCAGCGTGTTACCGGTGCCGGTGACAGTAATGACATCGCCCGTGCCGCCGGTGACGGTCAGTGACACATTCGACCCAACATCGACGACGTTCCCTGTTCCGCTGACGGTGACCGTGTCGGTACCCGCGTCGAGCGAGAGGACATTCTTATTGCCAGTAATCGTAGCCGTGTCGTTCGAACCGCTCGCCGCTCCTTCAGCACCTGTTCCGGTGATGGTTGCCGTCGAGGTTATTGGGGCACCGACAGTGGTCGGCGCAACGGTTTTTACCACCGCCGTCGACTGACCATCGGCACTGACATAGGTCACAGTCGTCTGTTTGAGCGACCCGTTGGGATTGTTGTCCGTCACGGTCTCGGTGATCGAGCCATCGGCATGGGTCACGGCCGTATCGACATGATCGATGGTGCCGTTGTTGTCGGAGTCCTCCTGCAGTGTGGTGATCAATCCGTCGGCGCTGATCGTTTCAGTGCCCTTGGCCACGACGGCGTTGCTTGCATTAACATCTTGAATTGTGCCCACCTGTGAACCGTCGATCTGCGTCTGCCAGGTCTCAGTATGCTCGAAAGTTCCATTACTGTCATAGTCAGCCTGAACAGTCTTGGACAGGCCGTCCGCGCTGGTCGTGGTGATAGTGTAGAAGGCTACAGTCTTATGGCTGGTGGCAATGACCGAGTTCCACAGAACATGGCCCGGGAGCGGAGCCACGGCCTGCGACGTTGCATCAGTGGTCGTCTGCATCACAAGGGATCCATCGATCCCCCTGGTGGGATGGGTTGAGATATCGGCAGTGGTATCGCTGTTGAATTTGACCTCCGTGAACGTCAATCTGCCGTCGGAGCTAACACTAACGCCAGTTGTCTTCAGTAAGACTGGAGTCTGTGCCGCCCCCCATCCCCCGGCGACTGCCGTGCTGGTCTGGTAATCCTTAATGGTCTCAGTATAAGAGCCGTCAGCATTGTAGACCTTGGTGTCGCTACGGGTGCGATCGTTCACTCCATCCCCATTGAAATCCCAGCTAACATTCGTCGTGAGACCGTTGGAGCTGACGGACGAGGTCATCTGGCCGGTCTTCGCGCCGGACACGCTGTAGTCCGTGATGATATCGCCGGAGCTGCCGTCGACCAGCTTGGTAATGGTCTCCACTTGGTCGTTTATGCCATCGCCATTCGCATCGCGGTTGATAGTGGTGGTGAGGCCATCGCCGCTCACCTCGGTGGTCACAATATCTTTCAGGCTGCCATCGCCATTGAGATCATGGACTGTAGTGATCTCAGTGCCGTCAGCCAGTGTCGCGGCTGTGGTGTTGCTCCCCTGCGTCATCGAGCCGGAGCCCGTTGTATCCTGCCGGAGGGACACAGTGCGACCGTCGGCACTCGTGGTCTTGACGGTGTTGGACAGCAGTGAGCCATCGGCCTTGCGATTGGTGATCGTATCTGTGCTCGAGCCATCCGCATGAATGGCCGTGACATCCGTCTGCGTCTCGTTCGCCGTAGTTGAAGCCCCGAAATACCACTGCCTACCGATGCTCACCCCGTTGCCACTGGTGGTCATCACATAGCGATCAGTCTGCACGCCAGCCTTGGTTTCAGTCTGCGTCTCAGTCGTGGACCCATCAGTGTTGAGAACTATTTGATCCGTGTTGATCTCGCTAAAAATACCGCTCCCGGTCAGATCGTATTGCGCCGTGTGGGTCAGTCCGTCGGTACTCGTAGTGATGACTTCCCTATCAACGGGGGTGACATTGTAGTTTCCAACGCCGGCCGTTACATTGATGAGCGATAAGTCAGAATCGGTGATCGTCTCTACCCTTGAGCCATCGGCATTGATCGTTGTGTCGTCGGTTGTTTGTGTAACGGCTTTGCCCCAACCGTGCGGATCGTACTGAATGGTTTTCGATAGGCCGTCGGCACTATCATGCTCATAGCGCCCGTCTGTTGCACCATAGTTGGCTACGCCGTTGAAACTATATTCCGCGCCAGACTTCAGAGAGCCGTCCATTGACGAGATGGTTGTCGAACCATCCGCATTCACCTGTGCCACGATGGTCTGGTCGATGGTGCCATTGCCATCAATGTCTTTGGCGACGGTCGTCGTCAGCTTGTCGACGCTGATCGTGGTAGTCGTCGTGTTGGCCAGACTGCCGCTATTGGTCACTACCTCAGTCGTCGAGCCATCGACATTCATTGTCTTCACATAGGTCTGGGTTCGATCCGCGGTTCCATCGCCGTTGTTGTCCCAGGTCGTCGTCACAGACAGCCCATTGCCGCTCGTGGTGGTGATGGCCTTGTTCTTCAAAGTGGAGGTGCTGGTATATTCCGCCTGCGTCTCGGTCCTGGAGCCATCCGCATTGATTACCGTGATGTCGCTGGTCGACAGGTCGATCGTGCCGTTACCGTCGAGATCGGTCTGGCTGGTGATCGAAAGACCGTTGGCGCTCACAACTTTGGTCGAGGTTGAGGTCAACGTGCCCGACGCGTTGTAGGTCGAAATCGTCGTGCTCGTCGAACCATCGGCATTCACGATCGCTGTCGCGGTGATGTCGTTGACGCCATTGCCGTCGAGATCGATCACCGTCGTGATTGTCTTGTGATCCGCGCTCGTCGTGATCGCGCTCTTGGCGTTAAGGGTGCCGTTTGCACTGGTGGTGATTATGGTCTCGACGTGGGAGCCGTCGCCATCGAGCGTGATGACATCGCTCGCCGTTTGATCGACCGTGCCGTCGCCATCGACGTCGTCGGTGGTCACCGTCGACAATCCATCAGCGGCGGTGGTGGTCGCCGTCCGGTTCAGCAATACGGTGCCAGCGCCGTTGTAATTTGATGCGGTGCTCGTCCTCGAACCATTGGCACTGATAATCGTGACATCGGTCGTCTCGCCATCGAAGATGCCGTCGCCATTGCTATCCACCTGCGTGGTGACCGACAGTCCGTTGCCGCTGGTCGTGGTGACGCTTCTGCCTAGCAGGACACCATTGCCGCTGAAGCTGCTCTTGGTCTCGATCTTTGAGCCATTGGCATTCAGCACCACTATATCGCTGGTCGAGCCGTCAAAGATCCCATCGCCATCGATGTCGGTCTGGGTCGTCGCGCTCAAGCCATTGGCGCTAGTGGTGGTGACTGACTCGTCGAGCAAGGCCCCTTTGATTGCCCCGTCCATCACCGTCTCAGTGGTTGAACCATCGGCATTAATCACGCTGACCAGCACCTCGTCGACCCGCCCGTCGCCATTACTATCGAAGCTCAGCGCCGTTGACTTGCGGTCTGGGCTGTCCACTGTCATCGTCTTCGACAGCAGCGTGCCGTTATAGCTGGTCGTCGACGCCGTCTCGGTGCGGCGGCCATCGGCGCTCAGCACGATGGCATCGGTCGTGGTTTGATCGATTGTACCGTTGCCATCGAGATCGCTCTGTATGGTCTGCGTCAGACCATTGGCGCTCGTGGTGGTGATCGTCTTGTCGATCAACGCCCCGCTGGCACTGGTATCTGCAACCGTCTCCGTGCTGGAGCCGTCCGCATTGATGACCGTGGTATCCGTGGTGACGGCGTCGTAGGTCCCGTCGCCACTGAGATCGACCTTCACGGTCTTCGACAGGCCATTGGCAGATGTCGTGGTCAGGGTCCGGTCAACCAACGCGCCATTCGGCGCGAAATCCGACACCGTCGTGGTGGTCGAGCCATCGGCATTGACGATGATGGTCTTGACCTCGTCGGGCGCCGCATCGCCATTGCCATCCGTGGTGGTGGTGATCGTCCTCTGATCACCGCTGGTCACCGTCACACTTTGGCTTAGCAATGTGCCGTTGCCGCTCTCAAGAGCGATCGTCTCGGTACGGGTACCATCACCAGCGACGACCGCTATATCGGATGAGACCTGATCGACGCTGCCATCTCCATCGATATCGGCCGAGACCGTCTTTGATAGCCCGTCCGCGCTGAGCGTGGTGACAGATTCGTCGCGCAGCGAGCCATCGGCGTTCCTGTCCTGCACGGTGGTGGTGATAGAATTGTCAGCGTTTACAACGATCGCCGAACTCGTGACGAAGTCGTAGACGCCGGAACCGGTATCATCGACGTCTTCGGTCTTGCTGCGACCATCAGCACTGGTCGTCGTCACTGTCTTATCGAGCAGCGTGCCATTGTTGCCGGTATCAGAGACAGTCTCTACGCGGCTGCCGTCGCCATTGACCACGGTCGCATCAATCTTGATCTGATCGAAGGTGCCAGAACCCGTATTGTCGACTTTGGTGGCCTTGGCCAGCCCATCGGTGCTGGTCGTGACCTGCGTCTGGTTGATCACCGTACCATTGGCCGCCAAGCTCTTGGTGGTTGTGGAGGTCGAACCGTCGGCATTGGTGCCGAAGACTTCCGACTGGTCCCAGATGCCATCGCCGTTCTGGTCGACCTGCGTCGTCACCGTCTTCGTATCAGCACTGGTCGTCGTTGCCGTGCGATCCTTCAAGGAGCCGTCCGTATTGAAATCGCTGATGGTCTCGGTGGACGAGCCATCGCCATTGGCGACGATGTTGTCGGTCTGCGAGCGATCGAAGACACCATCACCATTGTCGTCATATTTGATGGTCTTGGAGAGGCCATCGCCGCTGATCGTGACGACATTCTCGAAGGCCTCGGAGCCGTCCGCATTGTAACCCTTGATGTCGGTGGTCACCGAGCCGTCAGCGTTGGTGATCTGGGTCTGGTGAATCAAGTAGCCATTGCTGTCCGTCGCCAGGGTGGCATCGCCCACCTGGCCGGTCGTGCCATCGGACTTGGTATAGGTCGTGACACCGGTAATGGCCGAGCCGTCGTTGAAGGTTTCGCCGCTGCCCACCGGTGTCAAATCGATCGACGTGATGCCGAGCGACGCCAGCGACACCATCTGGCCGTTGACCATGACCTTGAACTCCGACCAGTTGGCGTCCCCCGCATCGAGCTTGCCGTCATGATTGGTGTCGAACACGTCCTTCAGGGCCTGGAGATCGGACGTTGCGGTCGGATCCCAGTCTGTAAAGGTGTATTCGTTCTTTTGATTGATCTGACCATCATTGTTGAGGTCCAGCACCAGCACACCATTGCCAGCGCCGGCCCAGGCCGTGAGATGCTGATAGGCGCTGCCATCCGTGTCGATGAACTGGGTGGATGAGGAAAGCGATGTGACCTTTAGGCCTTTACCGTCAAGGTTCAAAATTACGGGCTTGCTCCCACCATTTTCCCCGCTCGATTCGCTAGCGCGCCCACCTGCGCCGTTGCTGTTTTGACCGGGGCCAGTACCGGCGCTTCCGCCCGAGGAACTACTGTTGCTGCCATTACTGGTACCACTTTGTCCGCTCGGTCCAGGCAGTCCCAAGCTTCTCGCTAAGGCACCACCGTCGCCAGCTGCGGGGCTGTTACCGGCGGGGTCGAAACGCGCAAAACTCGGATCCTGAGAGGCTAGCTCCTGCTTAGCGGCAGCCGCCTGATTAGCGGCCACGGCCTCGTCGTAGGTATTGTGATAGACGCCAGATTTGTCTGCAAAGCCAGCATCCGTGCCTGAACTATCCGGATTAGCGTCAGGAGTTCCAACCCGAGGTGCCTCATCTGCAATCGTATTCGCGAGAGGCCGCCCCGAATAGATACCCGACAACACAGCGCCAATACCACCTACGACGCCTGCAGCCACGCCACCGAGTGCGCCAATCACACCCCCAATTGGCCCGCCAATCCCGTTAGCGAGCGTCGAAGTGACTCCTGAAATATCGTTGGCGGCGACACCAAGAGCACCACCGATGCCGCCAGCGATCCCACGGATTGCCGAGCCTAGACTCGCCAGAACGACAGCACCCGCCAATCGGGCACCGGCAAAAACGTCACTGACCGCGCCGATGATGTTAAACCTAGCGAGGTCCTTCACCACTCCAACAGTAGTAATCACACCATCTTCAGCGAGTGCAACGGCACCGAGAGCCAGCGGAGTCGCTCCCAAAACTACTCCGTCGACAAGATCTCCAACTATCGTCGACTCGTTGTGTACACGATATCCACCGGCAACGTATGTATGAAAGCCCTCCACCTCAAAATTATACGTTCGCCAGCCATGTATTGCGCAAGGGGCAATTGCCGTACCGCCAATTGTATCGTATAAGATGTCCTCCGCCTCCTCGAATAGGTGGCGAGTATCTTCAGAATAAATAATTCTCTCAACGGACAGTGGCTCGACCACACCGTCTTCCCGAACAATGTTTCCTTTCCTCGCGACGATATTGATTATTCTATCAAAGCGCCCCATTTCATCCAAAAAGTAATGACCTGGCGTTACAAAAATATTTCTGTCGGATATTTTAAGCCACTCCGTAGTTATATTTTGGTAAAGCTTTGTCACCCTTTTACGAGTCAGAGCGCCCCGCCCACTGGAGACATTTTCGTCAAACGCCATTACCTGGTCGCCGATCCGAATTTGCTCAATAGGCCTTAATTTCGCGTCCGCCATCAATATAAGCGTTCCCGGAGCAAAACACATCGGCCCGAAAGGCTGTTGTGGCTCATAAGGATTCGCATAGTGATATTTCTGAGCCAAATAATTCACTAATTGGTTATCTATATCTTTGAATATAGCTTCCCCCAGGACGTAGTTTAATATATCTACGGCTGGCATGCTGACTGACTGCCCCCAGCCAACGGTCTTTACTACAATAAATCCATTCTCAATCTCTATGGTTCTTTTAACGCTCCCGTCATCAAATATATGCTCTCCTGGAACCGTAACGTTTTCTTCAACATGATTTTCATAATCCACAATAGTAATAATTTTATTATTGCCCGTTAGGGTATATTCTTTGTTATCTTCCACCTTTATGCCAACAACGCCTGGAGCCGAAAAGCTCAGCATTGCGTCAAAGGCAGAGTCAACCGTTAGTCCGGGGGTACCGACCGGTCCAAGGACAGTCGTAAGTTCGTAATGGTGCCCTAAAACGGTTGGAGTACCGACAGGATTGCCACGAGGATAAAAGCTGGACATTGGGAGCACGGCCTCCGTTAGGCATTGCGACATAAGCTCTTAATAGTGCTAATTTTTACTTAGAGATACATAATCAGTATCACGTCAGAGTCGGTCACATCTGCAAAGCGTAGTAAGAAGCATAATGCTTATATTTGTACGCAGCACCTCGATGCTGGCTTCCGCAGCATTGGCGAATGAAAGATGCCTCTCTTTGCCGACCCCACGGCGCTTAACCATACAGTGAAGGTATTTCTGAAATCAATCGGAAAAATGACGCACTTTTTACAATAGCATGTCTGGCGAGTGGATTGGACAAAGACTTACTTCACCAAAGTGGAATGTAATTCGGCGGTTTTGACGCGATAAGCCTCAGTTAGGTAAGAGGGATTCGCTTCGCTATTGTTCCCGGGCGTGTTTTGCGTAATTCTGAATTGATGTCCGGTATGCCGTGTTGGCTCAAACGCAATCTCGGTGATCGGTGACGAGGCTGAGCGCGGAAGTGGCGATAGAGATGCTGCCTCTACCCCCTGCCACTTCGCAAGGCCCCATAGATCGTCCTAACGGACGCTTGCAGTGGTCGCGCTGCTCCGCGCCGCTTGTGGCGGGAGCTTCGCTCTCCTTTGACACCATCGGAGGCCAGAAGAATTCGGCTGCCATCCGAATTTAGAGACGCGTACTCGCGCTTTGCTTGGGCCGCTCCTTAAACCCATCCCTTTCAAGGTGTTTTAAATACTGTGGCCTGACCCTTTGCTTGAAGCAATCGATCGTGGGCGAAGGTGATGTGGCAAGCAGTGGTGGAGCGATTTGAGCGGCATGCGCCAGTGAGCGTTATGGCGCGGCTGACGTTGGAGCAGGCCTTGCCGTCGAGCTGGGTTGATGAGGTGTTCGAGGCCCACCGAGAGCACCGGAAGAGATTCGAACTACGAGAGTGTGGTTTGAACACTAGCGATAAGTCAGATTTCTGGTCGCGCTCTCCAAAAGCTGCAGTCTGCTGTCCGCCCAATTTTTCTCGTTCTTGGCTTGAAGTCTCAACCGCCACTGCTGTGTCAGGCCGGCATCGGCCTTTTCCTTTGCGTGGGTGCTTTCGAGAGGTCGGCAGGGGTCCGGCCAGTTCCTTGATCTCCATCATCGGTTCAGAATGTTTGATACCTGATTCTTGAGATTGGAGAACCCGGGCTGGCCATTCCGGCGAAGCCCAACCGGTCCGCTCGCGGACTGTAGGGGTTGACGCCAAAGCAGGGTCAACCAGTTTAGGCTTCCTGCTTCAGCTCATTCATGGGTCGTTAGGTTTTTGGGCGTGTGTTGCAGCTCTTTGCTGCAACCCTGCCTGTCGGCGAGACCGGGGTAGCAAGGGGCAGGAGAAGTCTTTGGCACCGTGGAATAAATGGAGGGGACTCGCTTGTGGGGAGGCGGCTGTTTATGCCGCGAAAGGCCAAAGAGTTCTCTTGACCCGCGCGGGGGCGGAGCCCTTAGCAGGGCCCGCTACAATTGACGCCCCGCGCGGAATTCCGCTGCAGCCGAAAGCGCGGAACGTCTGCCCCCAGCGATCCATGTGATGTTTTCGTCAATCTGACCGCTCTTTCGACTTTAATTCGTTATTCCGACGTTCATCAGCGAAGCCGGCCTTTTCCGCGTATTCCAGCAGCGCCACCTCAATCAGACTTGTGATCGAACGTCTTTCAGACGCAGCAATGCGCCTAGCGAGCTTAAGAATCTCGGCATCAATGCGGGTCGTGAACGGCTGTTTCGACATAGTCTTTTGATGCTTGCATTTACCAAGGAACGAGAGCAAAGATACGCACATGCATTGCACGTGCATTGCACGTGACCCGGCTGGGCCGAGTGCGGGAACACCCAACCCAGCCTAACCACCACCCAAGCTATCGGGAGCTCGGATCATGGCTGATTCTGAGACTAGCACGAGTCTGCCCGTCGTTTCGCGCAGACGTTTGATTTCAACGGCATTGGCCGCCTCGACAGCGCCATTTCTGCCTCAAATTGCCAACGGTAGCGAACAGACCGACCCCGCCGTCGACGCCTGGCGTGCCTGGGACGCGGCCTCACGCGCCAGCCTGGCGCTCTGCCGCAAGCAGCAGCGTCTGGAGACCAAGCTGCAGCAAACGGTAGGCCTGCCTCAAATCGTCTTTGTCCCGGCCATCGGGACCAAGCCGATACGCATCACCTGCGCGCGCGACGTCGAGCGGCTAGACGCAAGCGATCCCACCATGGCCGCCCTCCGAGCCCAAGCGCTATTGCAACTCGAGCAACACCGCCGGCGTTGGGAGGACGCCGACCGCCGGATCGGCTATTCCGCCGCGCTCGCCGAAGAAGCCGCCGCCTTCGACTACGAACAACAGCTGGCCGAGGCACTATGGAGCATTGCCGCCTCATCCTTATCCGGCGTCGCCGCCAAGCTCGACGCCGTTCTGCGTTCGGGCGAACCCTCGGAGGATTCCGACGAGTTCCCATGGCCGCAACTGAGGCTGATCCTCGCCGACCTCCGCCGTTTCACACAGGACGATCATGAACAATTTTCAGAAAGGGCAATCGAACCAGCCTAGCTGGGCTCATTCGTAGGGGGCATTTGGCCGATGCTCACGATGTTTTGACCGCGCCGCCCTTTCCCGCCGTTTATCGCCGCGTTTATCCAACTTGCGCCTTAACCCGCTTCCTTACGAGGCAAGCCTTTGTTTAAGCTCGACTTTTGTCTTGCGATCACCCCCTGCCCTGGCATGCTTTGCCGATGCGAAGCTCTCCGGAGAGAGAAAGCGGGACCATCGTGGCCAGACGACAGAGGATATCGGTCGCAAAGCCTGGCGCGAGACCGAACACGGTCGACCGTGGCTCGCCGTCCTCGCCCCCTGCCCGGCCGGATCCTCGCCTCGTCGCCCTCGTCCGCCTGCTGGCGCGACAAGCCGCGCAGGCTTTCGTGCTGGCCGAAGCTCGATCGCGGGAGCAGGATGACCTCCCCGACTGAGGAGACCCGCCGATGAAGGTTGCGCTCCACGCCCGCTATTCCTCCGACAACCAACGCGACGCCTCGATCGAGGACCAACTGCGCCTGTGCCGTCGCCATGCCGAGCAGCAGGGCTGGGCCATTGTCGACAGCTACACGGATCGGGCGATCTCCGGGGCCTCCCTGCTCCGGCCCGGCATCCAGGAGCTGATCGCCGATGCGATGCGCGGCAAGTTCACCGTGGTGCTCGCCGAGGCCATGGACCGCCTCAGCCGCGACCAGGAGGATATAGCCGGCCTGTTCAAGCGCATGGCTTTTGCGGGCGTGCGCATCGTCACCCTGTCGGAAGGTGATGTCACCCATCTGCATGTCGGCCTGAAGGGCACGATGAACGCGCTCTTCCTCAAGGACCTCGCCGACAAGACCCGGCGAGGCCTACGGGGGCGTATCGAGGATGGCAAATCAGGCGGGGGCCTGTGCTTCGGCTACGACGTCGTCGGCCAAGCCGCCGTCGGTGGGCAACTTGCCCGAGGCGAGCGAACCATCAATCTCGCGGAGGCGGCAATCGTCCGCCGCATCTTCGCCGATTACCTCGCCGGCAAATCCTCGCGCACCATCGCCTTCGAGCTGAACCACGAGGGCGTGTCCGGACCACAGGGCGCCGAATGGGGACCCTCGACCATTCACGGCAACCCGAGGCGTGGCGTCGGCATCCTCAACAATGAACTCTATGTCGGCCGCCTCGTCTGGAATCGGCTGCGCTACATCAAGGATCCGGACAGCGGCAAGCGCGTCTCCCGGCCCAACCCGGAATCCGAATGGGTAATCCAGGATGTCCCCGCGCTGCGTATCGTTGAGCAAGAGACCTGGGATGCCGCCAAGAACCGCCAGCAGACACTCGCCTATGAGCCCTCCGCCCCGGGTGAGAACAAGCTCAACGAGCATCGCCGTCCCCGGCATCTGTTCGCGGGCCTGGTGAAGTGCGGCTGCTGTGGCGGCGGCTACGGGATGATCTCGAAGGATCTGCTCGGCTGCACCACGGCGCGTAACAAGGGAATCTGCGGCAATCGCCTCAACATCCGGCGTGCCGCCCTCGAAGCCTCGGTGATGAATGGCCTGCGCACCCAGCTGATGGAGCCGGCCCTGTTCGAGGAGTTCTGCGAGGCGTTCACCCGCGAGGTCAATCGGCTACGCATCCAGCGAGGTGCTGATATCGAGGCCAAGCGGCGAGAACTCGAACGCACGAACCGGGAACTCGACAAGGCCGTTCAGGCGATCCTTGACGGCGTGCCCGGCGCAACGCTCAAGGACAAGATCGGTGCACTGGAGGTCCGCAAGTCGGAACTGACCGGCATGCTCGCGAATGTCGAGAAGCCGCCGCCCCTGCTCCACCCGAATATGACGCAGTTCTACCGTCAGCGTATCACTGACCTGCACACCAACCTCCAGGACCCATCGACGATCGGCGAAGCGGCGGCGATCCTGCGCAGCCTGGTCGAGAGCATCACCCTGGTCCCGGATGCCGGCACGCTCGCCATCGTGCTGCGCGGGGATTTGGCCGCCATGCTGCGCTTTGCCGCCAACAAGAAAAACCCCGACGTCCTTTCGGAGGTCGGGATTTTGGGTCGCTTGCTGTCGCAAGGATCGTTGGTTGCGGGGCCTGCAACCCCTTTTGTCATAACTTCTCCAACCCTTTGATTTCGTTCGGGATCGACGAATTCGAGGATGCCGAACAGCTCGCCGCGTAGCTCGGCGTGCACCTCGCCGCGATTGTCGCGGGGGGTAAGCACGATCTCCCCGATCAGCGAGCGCAACGCCTCGGTGGCCTGGCGGCTGTCCTCGTGGTCAGCGAGCGTTTGGGTGAAGTGCTCCACGCGCTTGCGGTAGAGAGTTGCAATGTTGGGATGCAAGTCGGGAACATCGGTGGGAGCCTGTGCCAAGCGTTCGGTGACCTCCGCCTTCTGTCGCTCCAGATCTTCCATCCTGGCCTTCATGGTCTGCTGATAGAGGCCATCCTCGATCGCAGCCATGATGCCGGCGATAGCCCGCTCGATCTTGTCGAGCGCCTTGCGATCCTGCTCGCCTTGCGCGCGGCGCTCTTGGTTGAGCCGGTTGGTTTCCTGGGCATAGGCCCGCACCGCCTCGGCCACGGCATCGGCCGAGACCAGCCTTTCCTTCAGGCCCGCCAGGACACGCTGCTCGATCGTCTCGCGTGTGATAGTGCGGCCGTTCTCGCAGGTGCCCCGGCGTTGATGGTTCAGGCAGGCATAGCGATCACGCTGGGACAAGCCATAGCGCCCACCGCAGCAGCCGCAGGTGAGCAAGCCGGAAAGCAGGGAGACCGGCCGCTTCATGGTGTGCAGCTTCCTGGCTCTTGCCTTGCGCGTGCCGATGGTCGCCGCCTCGAACCGGCTAGCGATGGCCTTCTGCCTCTCCTTCACGGCCTGCCACAGCTCGTCCTCGACGATCCTGAGATGCGGCACTTCGGTGCGGATCCATTTGCTCGGCGGATTGGCTCGTGAGACGCGCCTGCCGGTGGCAGGATCCTTGATGAAGCGCTGGCGGTTCCACACCAGCACCCCGGTGTAGAGTTCATTGTTGTCGCATTGCCTCAAACAAAATGTTACCGAACGGGTGTCGTTGCCTCACCGAAAATGTTACCGGCAAGATCGCCCCACCGGCACTCCACGCAAATAAGGGTGTGGACATGACGCTTCGCCGGAGGCGAAGCTTGGACAACGCTCACGCGTTGCCCACAGGCCCACAGCCGTAGCATCAACAAAGCAGCCCATGCCACGTGACTAGATTAAGGCTCCGGGACGGCCAGCAACCAAGAAACTCAACCCTATGGTCCCGCTGTTCGCGTTCACTGCAGTCGTTCGGCGGCAGATCGCTGCCGGGAGCAGGATGGCGCGAACAGCCGCTTCGAAGGCCGCATGCTAGGCGGATTGGTAACATTCTCGGTGAGGCATCCGGTAACAAAATTACACGAGGCAACGCGACACATTTCCTGGAGTGTGATCTGATGGGCAGGATAATCGAACCGCTGCTCCTGTAGCCAACGCAGGTAGCGCATGGTCCATCCCTTCGTACGCGGATAGGTACGACCATGCTTGAGCATGAAGGCACTCACCTGCTGACGATGGACCCGCAGCGTCTCGACCGCTGCCGTGCGGGCGCGAACCAGATCTCGCACGGCTTCGTGGTCTTCATCAGGAACCCATACCGCCGTGAGCTCGCCGGCGCGCAGCAATCGTGCCAGTGAAAGAGCATCCCGGCGGTTCGTCTTCACCCGATCGCCAGGCTTCCTTGGAATCAGCGACGGCGCCACCACGGTGCATTCATGGCCGAGCAAACGGATCAGCCGGTAGAGACCATAGCCGGTGGGGCCGGCCTCGTAGCAGAAGTGGACCCGATCGAACTTGGCGGCGATCCGCTGGATAACCCGGCGCATGCTTGCATCTGATGCATCGACCTCGCCGAAGTAGCGAACCTCGCCCTCCCGGCCGGCTTCGGCAACCGCGATGGCATTCCTCAGCTTCGCGACATCGATTCCGACAAAAGCTTCCCTATAATCCGCCACGGCTCGTCCTCCTGTGATGAGGATCGGCTCGGACCGCCCGAGCAACCCTCGGACGCGCAGTGTAGGGCGAGCCACCTCACCGGCAGAGGCGGACATACGGTCTTACCCAGTAGGGCAAGCTCTATTGGATTCTGCCAAGTCGGAGCATGCCTTTTTTGATCTACATTCTTGGATTGTAGAATCATTTTTACCCGGACAAAATAGCGGGCAAGGGGGAATTGGCGGGTCGGCGGCGTGGCGCTGAGGTCTGAGATTTTTCCGGCAAAATTGATCGTATGCAGATTCAGTATTCTGTATAGTGGTACTGATAGAACATAAATGTCAGCATCCAAATGTCACTGGGATGGACGTCAGGACATACATCTTTCACTATATTGTGAATGAGGTTCTTCGAAGCATTAGAGATAAAATCTTTTTTGTCTGAACTCCTTCTGGTTTCAGAAAGGAATCTCCGATATCCTTTGGCTTGTTTTTCCGAAGCGTATTCGATCAATGAAGACAGTCTTGGAATGTATTTTTCAAATTTGTCTGCCTTACTTTTAGAATCACGAATGGTTCGCTCGATTTCCCTCTGGGAAAATTCCTTCCGTTGAACGTCGGGTAGCACGCCGCGACGCGGTAATTTCGCGAAGGTAGGTGCCAACTCAGAGTATAAAGTGAGGTTATCTGATTGATCGATTCCGTTTTCATCAAGTTTTATTTCATTTAACTTCGTCAGCTCTTTCTCAGCTTGAGCCGCAAGTGCCCGAAATTCGCTAAGGATCTCTCGCAGTCTCTTTTCGAAATCGCGGGGAATGATCACCATAACGATCGCCTTGCCCCAAAATATTTTCACTTCCAGTCATTTGGAGGTGAAAATCGTAATCCGCCACCTTCCATTTGTCATAGTCACCAACCGGTATCTTCAGCGGATCGGCAACGGTTATACATCGTATAGTGGCACGTAACACCATGTTACCCGCATTCTGCGTCGAAGACTTAATGACAATCGGCTTGCCAGAGAGTGTGCCGTCCTTATTGACAGCTATGCGAACGATCGAGTCTCCGTCAGCCGCTGGAGACATGCACGCCTTGATCCGGTCCATGACCACGCGTTGCATCTGCTCAGTCGCATGAGGAATATGAAGTTCGTCGGCGTTTGCCTGCACGAGCGTTGAAAGTCCAGCGGCGAGGGCCGCGACGACGCAAATGCTTTTCCTGAGCCTCACGGCAAGTCCCCGCTTTTGGTGCTTTGCGCCCGGCTCACTACGTTTATTGTAACGCTACCAAGGAAAACGCCAAATCCAACACCTATTGAGTGTGCCCACTGAGGTGAGTTCGGCATGCAAATTCGAGCAGCCTTATGCCGACCGAAATCGTAACTCCACAGATGATTAGTCCTGCAACCATCGCAAGCCACTCGAATTTCTTCATTGTTTTGTTTCCGCATTGAGTCGAAGCTTGCCACAGATCGTATATCCGAGCGCGGGCGCACTACCTAATAGCTTCGCTAATGAAAGTATTGAATTCATGCATCCTCTTGTACCGATTGAGGTGCTCCCTGAATTTGGACCGCCCGGCCGGCGGATTTTCCGGGCTAAGGCTCACGGCGGCTGGGATGCGCCGGGGCCGTTCATGAGCGATATCGGCACCTTGTTGCCGATGGCGCTGTGAGGACGAACCTCGTTATACAACTCAGCGAAGGAACGCCCACGGGACCGTCCAGCGGGAGCTTCTTTATCCGTGGCACCCCTGGGCCGGGCGACAAGTCCATATCCATGAAGTGATCGAGAAGCATGACGTTGCGGTTTTGCGCTGCAGTCTTTCTGGCCGGTCGTCACATCGGTGGCTGGAGGTTCCGGCATGGATGTTCGACCGGGTAGCCAGCGCGAACTGGCGTATTACGACAGTCCCGTGCGTCGACCTTGCAGTGCTCGGCGCTCTGGCGCGACTTCTTCATGACATAGGGGCTTTCTCGCAATCGCAAGGCATCGGCGCAGCATTGGGCTCTCACGACACGACTCGGGGAGAAGTCCATGCCGCGTCAACCCATGACACACCAGTTCGATCTGTTCTATGAGCATGACGCCGATCGCCAATGTGGTACGCAACCTGCGATGCATCGATTCGAACTTAAAAAAAACCTTAGCCCTGCAGGGAGTAATGGATAACGCCGCGGGGTGACCCAACGTCGAGATCATAGAAACGCCCGGACTCAACTAAATCGCGATTGCTCGAACAATCTTATTATTTCCGACATCACAAGAGATAAGAGAAGGGGTCCTATCAAGATTGCCATGCTTAAGCCGGAAGTCAGTTCGTAAATTAGCTGCGCTTCCGCATTTGTTGTGCGAGGCCACCGACCTGCTTTGTGCGACACGATACAACGCAAAAAGGCCCGGCTTTCGCCGGGCCTTTCCGCAAACTTAGGCTATAGCTTAGAAGGTCCGCTTCAGGCGGATACCAGCCTGCCAGATATTGGCCTTGTCGTCGATGAGCGCGGTCGGCGCCACCACCGCGTTGGGAATGTTATTCTGCTCGACGCGGGTGTAGGAAACTTCACCCGCGATCGTCAGGCCCTTCACGATGGTGTAGGTCAGGTTACCGGCGACCGTGAACTCCTGGATCTTGTAATCCTGGAAGCCGCCAGTCGGAGTGAGGACGGCATTGTTGTATTGGGTGTCGATATAGCTGGCGACCAGGTTGGCGTTCAACACGGGCGTGATGTTGCCACCGAGTTCACCGACGATCGACCAGCCCTTGCCGCGCTCAGCGCGGGCGACCGCCGTGCTGGAGAAGAAGACATCGGAACTGCCCAAGACGGTGTTTCCAGCGCCGAGGTAGTCGGTCGCACCATCGGCATACTGACCTTCAACGATGAAGTGGCCGCCGTCGATGACCGGGATCTTGATGAGCACCGTACCGCCCACCGCGAACCCATACTTGTTCTCATGCGGGATACCGCCGCCGCCGGGCGGAAGCGGAACACCGTTAGCACCAATAATGTCGCCAGAGCGAGTCTGGTGACCGGCAGCCTGCGCTGCCAAAGAGCCCCAGTCGGCGTCATAGCGCAGCTGGCCGACAATATCCGGAACCTGCTGGCCACCCGCAAGATAAGCGGTGCCCGTGCCGCCACCAAGTCCGACAAACACACCGTCGAGCCCATCGGCGCGATGATCACGACCGTCTTCGATCGACAGCGTGGCGCTGAAGCCGCCACCGAACTGGGCGGTGTACGCCAGCAGGTTCACGGTGTTCGATTCGGCGTAGTAGGGCGCCCAGATGGTGTCGCCGTATTCGTTATCGTAGAAGCCGAAGAACGAATGGGCATAACCAGCCGTCAGGCCGCCGAACTGGATGAAGGCCTTATCGACCGAGAAAGTGTTGGTGGAGCCAGTGCCGATGCGGGTGGCGGTACGGCCGGAGGCGTTGATCTGGAAGTAGGAACGCAGCAGACCCCAATCGGTCTGGGTGCGGGCATCGAACCAGATACGACCCTGGGTGCCGAAGGCGCTGCGGTTGTCGTTGCGGTTGAAGCTGCCAGAGCGAAGGCCGGCAACCGGCGTATCGCCGCCGAACACGCGATAGTCAGCGCGGATTTCACCGCCGATCTTGAGGCAGGTGTCGCTGCCGGGGATGTAGAAGAAGCCGGGGCCGAAGGTCGAGCAGACCTTAACATACTCGACGGCTTCGCCCTTGGTCATGGGCAGATCGGCGGCCTGAGCAGCGCCGAGAGCGACGATACCGGCGGCGGCGCCGAGGAGAAGAGACTTAATCATCATAAGGATGACCTCCAAGACAGGTTTGTTATGGCCAGATACAGCTGACCGTTTGCGAGACCCCGATCACACTCACTGCTTGCAATCCGGATGCCGATCCCTTGATCGGGGACCGTTGAGTGAGAATGCTTACAAGGGGTTGCAAATTGCAATGCCCGGCGTCGCGATGACGTCACCAAAATGCCACTTTGCAGCAACGGTGTGGCGTGGAAGACACACAACTAACTCCTGCAGTATTGGCCGGCCAATCAATTTTTGAGCGATATCAAAGTGTACAATAACGTTTCTAAAGCTACTTTTATAAAATCTAAAATTCACAAAGCTACAAATTAAAATATGTTGAAGCTTAATTTTTAATTCTAATGGTAATAATTTTTATAATTTCAATTTATATTTCTTATAGCGTGTATAGATAGACACGACACTACAGCAATATGCAGTTAAATCTCAGATTTAACTATATATTCGTGAATATTACCATCTATAAAGTCTATAATCGTTATCAAGCCGTCTGCTGAGCATTTTGATTTTCCAAGCTCCATTTTTGAAAGACTTGCAAAAGACATTCCTACAAGTTCTTCCATTTTTCGAAAAGACAATCCTCTTTTTTTACGAGCAACGCGCAAGTCTTTTCTTACTCTGTTCCAATCTATACGTAAGCTCGGCTCCCATCCTTTGCCTCTTTTTTTCTTTTCACCTTCCATTTCCTATTTCCTTCTACGTTCAGACCAGACTTTGGCCTCATTCCAAGCTCGATTCGCTAAATGGTCGTATCAAAAAAGACACACAATCTGCGGAAACGCTCTTAGCCATTATGAGTCTCAAAAATTGCGTTCTTCAAGGTTGTGCTCTTGACCTTAATGCGATTGCTGCTACGTTTTGAAGTGAGCTCGCGAGGCTCAAAGCAAATATGAAAACCCGGCTGAGCTTGACCTCCCAGCCGGGTTTTCTTTTTCAATCAAGGTGTACTGACTTGCTGCCCGGGCGAACGGGGCGGCCTTGCTGGTCAGTAATTAGTCGCCATTGCCAACGAGCCCGCCGCCGTTTCCTGGCCAATCACCGTTTCCGTGCTCTTTGCCATTCTTCCTGGCCGACGAGCCGCCCTGCATGCCATCGCCCCGTTGCCTTGCGAACCGCCCATTTCCCAGGAGCCGGAACCGATGCCGCCGCGTTAGATCGAGGCACCTTGGTCACCGCTGTCGGCGCCGGTGTCGTTGCCATTTTCGCCTCTGTGGATCCACCGGTTCACCAATGTCACGGCGCGCGTCCTGCAGAGAGAGAGACCTTAATTGTCGTTCCGCCCGCCAAGCGCGAGATCGTGATGGGCCGATCCAGAAGAGACAAGGGAAGCAAGGCGTCTTTAAATATTGTGCATAGGATCTAAAAAACAGAGAATTTTGGTGGAGTCATACACGCTCAGGCGTGTCGAACTGCCAATGCAAGATCACAAGGTGTGAGATCATTCTTTTCTCACTCCACGAGTCAACCTCTACCTTGTTGGATAGCGACCAGCTTGATATGCGACTGTCGTCCCGCTCAGCGAACCGCAACATTAGCGCTGAGGCGAACTCTCTACCGATGGAACTAATACGACGGGGCACTTCCCCGTCGAAAGTCCCCTTAGAATATTTAGGTACCTTGAATGAAAACCTGGAACATTCTGATCGCCATACCTTCCTACGACAGAAAATTATACGTGGAGACGGCCACCTCAATAACAAATACCATAGTTACTCTGCTGCAGGAAAAGGCCCAGGCGGCAATATTCTCTTTCAGCGGGTGCGCGGTAATTAGCCACGCAAGGAACGCTATTGTAGCAGAATTTCTCGCGAGGAAGGATAAATCACATTTACTATTCGTAGACGCCGATATGGAATGGTCGCCTCACACCATACTTCGCCTGCTGCGAGCAGATGTACCATTCGCAGCCGCACCCTATGTGTCAAAGAACTACGATTACCCACTACCTGAAGGCAACCTGCCGAAGAACCTTGATACTTTTCATGCCGCCACCGTAAATTGGAACGTGGTGTTCGACAATCCGGCGATAATCACGGGCCAGGAGAAGCTCGCTGTTCGCCGCGGCTTTGCAAAAGCTTCGCGTATCGGAGCTGGGCTGATGCTTTTGCGGCGGGATTGCCTTGAGTCGATGGTCCGGAAGTATGCAGAAACGGAATACCGTTGGGATGCCCTCAAAGATAATTTGACCACCCCAAACCTCAAATATCATGGATTATTTGATCTAGCAAAAGATGAACATAATAATATCCTTGGCGAGGATTATGCATTTTGTGATCGATGGACCAGGGGTTGTGGCGGCGAGATATGGTGCGACGTTGATGCTCGTGTCGCCCATCATGGACATCATCGCTACAGCGGCTCCTTGCAAGAGAGCCTACAGTTACGCGGCAAGTCCGCGAAAGTGTGATGCAATATACCAAGCTCGCGACTCATCTGGCACAGGATCACAATCAGGCAGGTGATTTGCTGGCTTCCATGGTCCTGCAACGCAAGGTCGGTAGCATCCCCCTCGGAATGGCAAGGCAATATCTCCCCGCTGATAGATGCGGTGCAACTCGGAAACGTTGCTATTCATTGGCAAAAAACACGTCGACGAATGCGATAATCAGGACAAGCGCGAGCACGAACAAAACGACCGCGGAGATGACGCCATATTCATAGGCGGCAGCCACGATAGTGCCGCCCACCATTGCTGCCGAGAGCAACGCCGCAGCGAGAATTAAGGCCTTATGCGGCGAGGTATGCCGCCGTGGTCGAGCAGTAGCAGCTTCCTGGACCTCGGCAGAGAGTTGCTCAGTCTTCGAGATCATCGGGGGTCACCTTTTACATTGCGCTTCATCGTGCCAACGTCTTGAGCTTGATGTGCCTCGGCAGGTAGAGCGGATGTGCTGGGTGGCCAGCCGCGGTGATCTTGACGGCATAGAGATGGCTGGGTCCGAGCCATCCGAGCATCGTTTCGTCCTGGCCGAGATGCCCACCATGGGCGCCCCAGGCGCAGACGACCGGCCCAGCGCTCTCGAGCACCTTCCGCACGTGGCGCTGATTGTCCACGGCGACAGGATCGTCATTGGTATGCCTCCGGCGAGGGCCGCCTTGCATGGTGACGGCCTGAGGCGAAGCATGCGGCTTTAAGGCTAGCCTTAAGGTCGGTTGATGCGGGTTGAAGTTCTGGGCGGAATTGAGCGCCGCCGTCGCTGGTCTCGCGACGAGAAGATGCGGATCATTGAAGAGACGTTGGCGCCTGGCGCGGTGGTGGCGGAGATCGCGCGCAGACACGGCATTGCGACCAGTTTGGTGTTCACGTGGCGGCGGCAGGCTCGGGTTGCGAGGAGCCCTTCTACAGTGGCACATCTTGTTCCAGTCCGGATCGTCCCAGCCGAGCCCGTGGCCGAGAAGGCACCCTCCATGGAACCGCCATCGGGGGCGCCCGTCAGGAAACGCCGCGGCCTGATCGAGATCAAACTCGGTGACGGCAAAAGTATCCGGGTCGATGAGAATGTCGACGCCGAGGCGTTGAGACGCGTACTTGATGTCCTGAGCCGGCGATGATCCCGATCCCAAGCAATGTCAGGGTTTGGATCGCGACGGGCCACACCGATATGCGCCGTTATGCGGCGCGTACGATTATGCGGAGTCCGGGGCCTCGACGTGAGCAAGGCCCTGGCGTGAGCGTCGATGTCACTCCGCATAATATTACGGGTGGTGCTGCTCCTTTAGCATGGCGATGAGCTTGTCAGGCGGCCTGAACTTGCCCGGTCGCAACGTGGGTGCGGCAGCAGCGGCGAGGGCTTCGAGCTTCTCCGTCGGATCGGCGCGTAGATAAGCCTCCGTGCTCTGCAGGCTGGCATGTCCCAGCCACAATGCCACCTTCCGAACATCACGCGTGGCCTGCAGCATGTGCATTGCGCAACTGTGGCGCAGGACATGGGGCGTCACGCGCTTAGCCGCGATGGATGGAAGGCGCTGGGCAGCGGTGGCCACGTGCTTGTCAAGGATATATTCGAACCCAGCTCTGGTCATGGTGAGGCCGGCGGCGTTAAGGAATATCGCGCCATCTTGCCTTTGTTCACGCACGGCAAGCCAGGCCCTGAGCGCCACGACGCTCTCTTTCCACAGTGGGAGCACACGCTCGCGCCGACCTTTGCCGATGACGTGGATTGCACTAGGACTTCGCAAATCGAGTTGATCAAGACGTAATCCGACCAACTCCGAGACGCGCAGGGCCGCCGAAAAAGCAAGGTGGAGCATTGCGCGGTCTCGGGCACCAAAGATGGTCTTGGGATCGGGCGCGTCGACCAGCGCCTGAATCTCAACCCTGGTAAGTGAAGCGACCAACGCCTCGTCAGTCTTCTTCATCGGGATCGCGCGAACACGAAGCGACTGATCCAGACAGGTGGGGACACGATACTCGAGGAACCGGAAGAATGATCTGATCGCTGCCAATCGAGCATTGCGCGACCGCGCCGTGTTGCCACGGTCCTGCTCGATATGATCGAGGAAGGCCAGAATCATCGGCACGCCGATATCCTCGACTTCCAGCCGCGATGGCGTCTTGCGAAGCCGTCGAGCGGCGAATGTCACAAGCAACTGGAAACTGTAGGCATAGGCGTCGCATGTGTGTGGGCTGGCGCGCTGGTCGCGCGGAAGGTGCTCGCTGAGGAAGCGGGATAGAGGCGGTGCGAGTGCAGTCATGCCGCACCTGTCTGGCCGAAGGCTTCTGCGATATCGGCGACCTGCGCCATCAAGCTGGGCGCGGCCTGAAGATACCAGTAGGTATCGGCGACGTGGGCGTGACCAAGATAGGTGCTCAGGGCGAGGATGTGGCGCGATACGGCATCAGCGTTGCATGGACATTGTTCCAGCGACTTGACGGCGAAGGTATGTCTCAAGTCGTGGATGCGCGGTCCCGATTGGCCCGGCTCGCCCCGCAACCCGATCTTGCGCGAGATCTGCCGGAATAGCGCGCTAACGGTGTCATAACGGGGCGGAGTTCCAGCGTTGGATAAGAATAGGGACTCGACGTTGGCGCAGATCGTCAGCCGCGACGAGAGATAGCGATCGAGGGCGGCACGGGTCGTGGGATGGAGTGGAACAAGCCTGCTCTTCTTGAACTTAGTCCTGAGGATGATCAGCCCGTCATCGGTGATGTCGCTGAGCCGCAATGCCAGCGCTTCTGATATCCGCATTCCGGTTGCGGCGAGCAAGCCAAACAATATGAAGTAGGTGAGTGGCCGAAGCGCGCCGGCGGGACCGAGGGAAGCCGCGGCCTCCATCAGCTTCCCAATCTCCTCGCCGGAATAAATGTATGGCTGGGTTCGGCGGAAGAGCCCCCGGCCGAGCGCATCGACGGCGGGCACCTCATGACGACAGTCTTCGGCGTGCATGGCAATTGCGAACCGGCGAGCGGTAAGGAGCCGGTTGCGTCGTTGCTCGGGTGAAGGTGCCTCGACCGCCCATGCGACCACCCGATCGCTCTTGATCAAGTTGTCACCGTGACGCTCCGCGTTGGCCACAAACATGCGTAACAGTATGCGCTGCGTTCGAAAGCTGAAGCCCAGTGCCTCGTGAAGCGCGACATAGCGCGCGAGATTATCGCTCAGCATGTCGCATCTCCGGGCCAGGGTTGTGCGACCCGCGCCAGCATATTCAGATCGACTTTGGCGTAGAGGGTCGTGGTCTCCAGCGACCTGTGACGCAGAACAGCGCCGACCGAATGGAGCGTCGCGCCGCCACGGAGCATGTGCGTCGCCGCCGAGTGGCGCAGCAGGTTGGCGCCGCGCGATGGTGGGTTATCAATACCGGCCCGCTTTAAAGCCAGAGCCACGATGTTAGAGACTGTCGAAGACGAGGCGAAGGGGTCAAAAGGCGCGATCGACCTTACGAACAGGCGACTACAGTGGGTCGAGGGGCGCACGCCATCAAGATAACCAAGCACGGCGTCGCCGGCATCCTGGGGCATTGGCAGACGAGTCTCGCGGCGTCCCTTGCCCTTCACCCGCAACGTTCCCGAAGACCAATCGATGTCCCCGAAACGCATCTCTAATATGTCGCCGGCCCTTAGCCCAAGGCGGGCTAGGAGGAGCAGAATAGCGCGGTCGCGGACGCCTCGCCCTGTGCGAACATCACAGGAAGCAATCAGCCGCTCGACCTGATCAGGCGACAGATAACGTGGCAATGCCGAAAGGCGCCAATGCGGAATGAGCGGTACGGCATGCTCAAGCCCAGGACGACAAAGACCGATGGCGGCAAGAAAGCGTAGATATCCACGCAGGGCGGTTGTCATCGTCTTGGTGTAGGCGGGCAAGCAGCGTTGAGCTTCTCGCAGGATGGCCGTCCGGATTGTTCCCGCGTCGTAAGCTTGCGGCTCACCCCCCAATGCGGGAAGCAGGCGCATGACCATTCTTCCGTGCCGCTTGGCCGTCAATGCGCAAATGCCGCGATGGCGCGTGAGCCACGCTTGGTAGTCTTCGACAAGTGGATCAATGGGGTTGGCAACCGGTTCGCCTAGCGGTGCGATGACGCCGCGTCCGGCGAGAAACACGATGAAGCGATGAACGCGGCTTAGATAGTTACCCGAGGGCGGCATGGCGCGCCGATAACCCCCGCAGCGGCAGCGGTGCTTCCCAAAGAGATTAAGGGACTCGTCGCTAACTTCATCGAGTCCGATGTTGTTGAATGCAAGCCAAGCCGCGAAATGGCGGGCGCAATCCGTGTAACCACCGATAGTCAGGGGCGTGTGGCTCAACGCTCCAAGCTCGCTGGCGAATGCAGCGACCCATGGTGCAAGGTCTCCTCCTTCCATGGTCCGTGGCACTCTGGCCGGTCTCTCAACGCTGCTCATGGCTTCTCTCCTCGCGTCAGGTTGGCGCTGGAGAAAGCTTAGATTATGTGGAGCCCGCAACCTGATGGAGGTCATTCATCATGCTGAAATTAATAGAGAAAGCCCGCATCTCTGCCCCGGACTCCGCATAATCGTACGCGCCGCATAACGCCGCTTATGTAGTGCACTACATAAGCGCCGCGGCATGCAAGGCTTGGCTCTGACGGTGCAGGAGAGCCTGAAGCGCGATCCGCATGCGGGCGATCTCTACATCTTCCGGGGCCGTCGTGGCGATCTAGCCAAAATTTTGTGGCATGACGGCATCGGGCTGTCCCTTTACGCCAAGCGGCTGGATCGCGGCAAGTTCATCTGGCCCTCGGCGTCGGCTGGGGCGGTGTCGATCTCGGCGGCCCAGATGGCTTATATGTTGGAAGGGATCGACTGGCGAAATCCCCAACTGACATGGCGGCCCGAGCGCGCGGGTTGAGGCAGAAAAGTAGAGCGGAACGCATTTTAGGGCGCCACAACGCGCCGAATTTGTGATTCACTTCCTGGTATGAATGCTGCAAGCGACGCCGTTCCCGACGACATCGCCGCCCTGAAAGAGGCGTTGAGGATCGAGCGCGCGCAGGCTTTGCAGATGGCAGCGGAACTCGCGGTCGCGCGGGCCAAAGCGTCCGAGGATCTGGCATTGATCGCCCAGCAGAAGCTGCGGATCGCCAAGCTGGAGCGCCAGGTCTACGGGCAGCGATCGGAACGCTCTTCTCGCCTGATTGATCAGTTGGCACTCTCATTCGAAGAGTTGGAAGCCAGCGCTACCGAAGATGAGCTCGCGGCCGAGAAAGCGGTTGCCAACACAACAGCTGTGAACGGATTTACGCGCAAGCGCCCCGAGCGCAATACATTCCCCGATCATCTTCCCCGCGAGCGCGTGGTGATCGAGGCGCCGACAGCGTGTGCGTGCTGTGGCGGCAGCCGCCTGCGCAAACTTGTTGAGGACGTGACCCGAACACTGGAATCGATCCCTCGGCAATGGAAGGTGATCGAGACCGTGCGGGAGAAGTTCAGCTGTCGGGACTGCGAGAAGATCACGCAAGCGCCGGCGCCGTTCCATGTCATCGCCAGGGCATGGGCGGGCCCCAGCCTCCTGGCCATGATCATGTTCGAGAAGTTCGGTCAGCATCAGCCCCTGAACCGTCAAGCCGAGCGCTACGCCCTGGAGGGGGTACCCGTCGCCCTGTCGACCATGGCCGACGCCGTGGGATCGGTCTGCGCGGTGCTGGATCCCTTGCGTCGGCTTGTTGAGGCCCATGTCATGGCGGCCGAACGTCTTCATGGAGATGATACGACGGTGCCCGTCCTCGCGGCGGGCAAGACGGATACGGGTCGATGCTGGGTCTATGTGCGGGATGACCGGCCTTTTGGGGGCACGGGGCCGCCGGCGGCGATGTTCTATTACTCACGCGATCGCAAGGGCGAACATCCTCAGGCGCATCTGGCCAACTATGCCGGCATCCTGCAGGCCGATGCCTTTGAGGGCTATGGCCAGCTCTATCTGGCCGGCCGCAATCCCGGTCCTATTCGGGAAGCGGCATGTTGGGTGCATGCGCGGCGCCCGTTCTTTGCCATGGCCGATATCGAGGAGAATGCGCGTCGCAAGGCCGCGGGCAAGAAGGAGATCGTATTGTCGCCGATTGCGATCGAGGTCGTGCGTCGCATCGATACCTTGTTCGAGATCGAGCGATCCATCAATGGCCAGAGCCCAGAAGAGCGCCTGGCGGTTCGCCAGACCCTAAGCCGGCCCGTGGTTGAGGAGCTTCGTGTCTATATGCGTGAGCAGACCGCTAGGCTGGCTCGCGGGCATGACCTGGCCAAGGCCTTCAACTATATCCTCAAGCGGTGGGCGAGCTTCACCCTGTTCCTCGAAGATGGGAGGGTCTGCCTGTCCAACAATGCCGCCGAACGAAGTCTGCGTGGTATTGCTCTTGGCAGAAAGTCGTGGCTGTTCTGCGGATCTGACCGCGGCGGCCAGCGTGCCGCGGCCATGTACAGCCTCATTGTCACGGCCAAGATGAACGGCGTCGATGCGCAGGCCTGGCTGGCTGACGTCCTCTCTCGCATCGCCGCCCATCCCGTTCACCGGCTGGACGAGTTGCTGCCATGGAACTGGACGTCTCCAGCATCGGCGATCCGCGCTCGAGCGGCCTGATTATGCACATCAACAAGGTCCATCACGTCACGACCATCTCTCGCGTCGCCGAAGATCTCGGCGAAGACGAGGACTGGCTCCGCGATGTCGCCAATGAAATGGAAATCGAGGACGGCGTCATCTGGGTCTACGGCGTCGGAGAAGACGGCGTCATGGCATTCACCGACTTCGGAATCGAGAACCTGACCGAGCTCATCAAGATGCATAAGGATGACCCCACGCTACTCAAGCGTTGGGACCCGTCAGAGTGATCAGCTTGCGGCCTCCGCCGGATGCTTACCGTCATTGTGGTTGAGCGCCAGCAGTTCGCGCGGGTTTTTATACCGATATATTGGGCGCCCAGAGGTGCTTAGAAAGTTCGCGATTCACATCGAAAGTGCGGTAGTCGAAGGCGGCATCGAACGGAGGAGTAGGAAATGTCCCTGCATGGCCTGGTGACTGATCGGATTACGATCATCAAGAAAGACGGCACCTTGCTCCAAGAGAACGTTAGGGCATCTGTGCAAGCCAGGATGATTTTCGTCTCCGACGTGACGCTGCCGATCGAGCTAGGCGACCATATTCTGCGTCAGCTTCCGAGCAAACTGAGTGAAGACTATATTGTCACCAGCGCCCATTGCTACCCGTCGCCACCGCTGGCTCATTGGGAAATAAAGTATCGAAGGAGCGGCGCTCCATTGGCACCGATGCAAACAATCATAAATAATATTTCGGGCGACAATGCCCGTGTTAATATCAATTCGACTGACAATTCGGTTAATCAATACGGCGATCGGCACGACAAACTCTTTACGCAATTAATTGACGTCGTGCGCACAAGTATCGAGAAACAGGAAGAGCAGGCTAGGCTCACGGCATTGATCGAAGCCATGAAGGCCGCTGACACCAAAGATGCACAGTTTAGTTCGTACCAACATTTTGTGGCCGGCGTAGCCAACCATATGACGGTTGTCGCGCCCTTCCTGCCTGCTCTAACTAACCTTCTGCTGGGGTCGTAACGCCTCACCCGACGATCCCTGCCCCAGAGCCTCAACACCTGCCGACGATCGCACTTCGCGCTTGGACAACCCAAAAATGAGTGACAAGCCCAACGAAAGCGCCAGCTTTGTGATTGACTTGACCACCTACGATATACCGGTCACGAGCTGCGACACCTGGGAGGACTTCGAGCAGAAACTCACGACATTCCAGGATGGGAACGCCGTTGCAGGAATGCGTGTGTTGTACAGAGGTCAAGCAGACCAAAATTGGCCGATACAAACCACACTAGAAAGAACGTGGCCAGAAATAGACGCCAAGGAATATTATCGCAGGGCTAGAAATTGCCTCACACAGATTGAGGCCTTTACTGACACCAAATGGGACATTCCGAACCCCGCGGAAATATCGAAGGTCTTGGATGATTACGATAGCTTCAGTTTAAGCTTAACCCGGGGTGATCTACCCGCCTACGGATATTTGGCTTATCTGCGCCATCACGGATTCCCATCCCCGTTGTTGGACTGGACCGGATCGCCATACGTCGCCGCGTACTTTGCCTTTAACCCTCCCTCAGGAAGGCGCTTAGCGAGTGAGCGTGTAGCGATATATGCGTACTGTCGAGCTCCGAAGGGGCACGTCTATTCAAGCGGGGGAGCTCAAATCCATATCTTTGGTCCAAATGTAGCGACGCACCGACGGCACTATTTGCAGAAGGGTGAGTATACCATTTGCTTTAGATACTTAGTCGGCGACTGGCGCTTTATGCGACATGAAGCCGGATACGCGAGTGGCGCTGCCGGGCCGGATTCAATTCATAAATTTACTATACCGATACACGAGAGAATGAACGTCTTGAAGCGACTGGACGATTACAATCTCAATAGCTTTTCATTGTTTGGGTCAGATGAGAGCCTCATAGAAACGATGGCTCTTCGTGAGACCATTAACGCGGAGATTGAGCGGGACGACGCTAGAGATCGAGCGAGACGACGCTAGATCTCGTCGTCACCCCAGTCGATAGAGGCATCGATCCACCCCTCAAATGCCCGATGGCACTCGTCTAGCGGAGGTAGATAGTAGAAGCGCTGGCCGTTGCCGGATGACGCGCTGGTGGTTGTAGAGCGGTTGCAGAAGTCAGATGCAAAAGTCCCGTTTTAATTGGGAAATTTGCGAAAAATCGGTCGGAATATGAATCACGAATTGTTAGTTATCAAAGTTCTTCTCGTTCTGATTTTTGCTCTCCTGCTTGTTACTTCAGTAATCGGAACAAAACTCGAGATATTGCGAAGTCCTTCCAGATAATTGCCGTTGAGATCGGTTACCAAATGCGTCGATTTTTGGGCCACTGGCTGCATTCATTTCGTGCCCCGGCACCCTCGGTATCCAAGCTCTCAATAATGCCAGCCAACAGATGCATACGGAGTGACTTAAATTTCTGCGTAGGGATAACGGCGACGAAGGATCAGATCGAGCGAAGTCCCGGTCGTCGCTTTGACATGACGATCGAAGATGGATGGGGGAAACTTGGTTTCTACCAGGTGAGATAGATTTCGATGGCGAGATCTATGTCTATCTCCTCTTTGAGAGCCATGATCGGACGTTCATCGAGGTGGGCTGGGATGGTGGTGTGACACGCGAGGTCGTAATTAAGTTTTTGAAACAAACTGGGTTAGATCAATACCCGACCTCACTGCCCCCGCCTTTCGGACGCCATGACACAGGATCGGTAATCCAGCGACTGATCTCGGCTTCGTGCCAACCCGCGCCGTGGACGCTGATCCTGATCTGCTGTGGGAACGTACCTTCGGCGATCTTGCGGTAGATGGTTGACCGGGACAGCCCGGTTCGCGACAGGACGGTCTTCAAGCGGATGATACGGTCCGGTTCGCGCATGGGCGCCCTGCCTCCTGTCGGCTGTTTCTGGCTGCTGCTGATGTGAGACAGGACAGGCTGTCGCGGGCGCGCAAGAGGATTTTGAGTGTCGTCCTATTGCAGCGAAGAGACGGCGGTGATTGGGATGGATCACAAGCCGATCCCCCGCCCCCTGCCGAGGTCGATGCCGTGGTTGAAGGCGAGTTCCAGGCCAAGCCGGCGGCCTGATTCGAATGCAATCCCGAGCTCGGCCTTGCGATTGGCGAGGATGGATTCGAGCTGCGGATCGCGTTCCAGGCTCTTGGCCATATCGCCCATGGCAGACCGCGTGGCCTTGTAGCCGGAGATGTCGCCCACCTGATACTGACGCTGGCTGGTTTGGTCGAGCTTCTGCCAGCGTTCGACAAAGCGGTCGGCGCGGCGGCTCGGATCGGTGCGCAGTTCGGTTTCGAGCTGAAGGGCTTGGATGGTGCGGTTGATCCGGCCACCAGCCGCCTCGCGGGCAAGCTCGGGGTTCTTGACATAGGCGGCTTCGGCATCGCGCCAGCCATGCGGCCGCACCCCCTCAAAAGCTTTGCGGGCTTCGGTTAGTTCTCGCATGTGTTCGGGATTCTCCTTGCCGCCCGCTTCCCTGGCAGTGAGGATCGCGTCTAGCGCACGAGCATGCCGCTTGAGCGCCTCAGCGCGGGCTTTGCGCAACGCCGCCTCGCGATCTTCGGCAGTCTCTCTCGCTGGCGCTGCGGGTTCACGGTGCGCCTCCCTTCCAGCCTCCTGTCCTGCACCTTCCCGTTCCGGCCTCTGCACGTCATCTGGGCCAGGCACATCCGCGGACGGACGTAGGCCGTCAAACATAGTCCGCACCTTCTCGGGTACGATCTTCCTGACGATCTCGACAACCCGTTCGCGGAAGCTGATGCCGCGCTGCTCGGCATAGGCTTGTGCCGGATCGGCGCGCTCGTAATCCGAGGCCATGTCCTTGGCCCGGTCGCGCGACAGGGTGCGGACCAGCCTGTCCTGATCGGAGAAGTCGTCACGGCCATAATGGAGGTCCATGCCATCGCGGTGGCGGGATAAGGCGACATAGCTGGCATGGGCATCCAGGCCCGGTGTCGCCAGCACATGGGTGCGGTCCACTGTCATGCCCTGTGCCTTGTGGATGGTCGCGGCATAGCCGTGGTCGATGCGGTTGTAATCCTTGAGGTCGAAGTCAATGGTTCGGCCATCGTCGCTGCGCACGCTCATGGATTGCGCTCTGACCTCCAGAATGGTTCCGAGCGTGCCGTTCTTGACGCCGAGCCCGCGTTCGTTCTGCAGGAACATGACGCGGTCGCCGCTGGCGAAACGGCGCGCGCCACGTTCGACCGTGAGGTGCACATCGTCCCCCAGATCGCCGGCGTCCCGCATGCATTCGCGCGCTGCCTCGTTGAGGGCGCGGACCTCGTCATTGGTGTGGGTGAGGATGAGCCGGCTTTTATCGGATGAGGCCTGCCGGTCGCGGTCCCAATGCTCGATCAGTTCCTCGCGCGCCTGCTCGCGTGTCTGAGCTTGATGCACCCTGCCATGGGCGTCATAGGCGCCGATGGCATCCCCGGTCCTGCCGGTCGCCAGATCACGCGTGGCCTCACGCTGCCAGCCTTCCTGCTGGCGGCGGACCTCACCGATTTCCGCCCCGCCATGACGGTCGTGAATCGAGCGGAAGGCCGCGCCCGCCTCGATGGCTTGCAACTGCTGGGGATCGCCGACCAGCACCACTTTGGCTCCGGCTTCGGCGGCATGGGAGAGCACGCGCTCCAACTGGCGCGTGCCGACCATGCCCGCCTCGTCGATGACCAGGACATCTCGCACAGTGAGCAGATCGCGATCCTGTCCCCAGCCATGTTCCAGGCTGGCGATGGTGCGGGAGGATATGCCCGATCCGCTTTCGAGATTTTCGGCCGCAATGCCGGACAGGGCCACGCCCCGAACCTCATAGCCTGCCGCTGCCCATGCCTGCCGCGCCACGCCCAGCATGGCGCTCTTTCCGGTGCCGGCATTGCCGACCACGATGGCAAGATCGCGGCTATCCGTGACATGCGCCAGCGCGTCGGCCTGCTCGCCCGACAGGATGAGGCCGCGCTCTTCAGCGGCGGCAAGAGCCTCTTCCCTTTCCCGATCGTCGACTGCATGGCGTTCCCTCTCGGCCATGCGCGCGGCCGCCTGATGGAGGCGCTGTTCAGTCTCGATCATGGCGCGGGTGGTGAAGCGATCCTCGCCCTTTCGGTCCTGGCCGAGTTCAATGAGATCAGGGGCGCTGCTCATCGCTCCCATCACAGCATTGAACTGCTCGAGACCATCACTATGGCGGTGGACGAACATTGCCATGTCGCGGCGTGTAAACGTCGATTGCTGATGCGTGATGGCGTCGAGCGCCAGAGAAGGATTGGCGATGATGCGCTCGCCATTGCCGCGCGCGATCTCGCGGTGCAGTTCCGCGCGGTCCGCCTCGAGCCCTTCCCCCGCAATGCCCCGATCCTCGAAGCCCTCCCCCTCGATACGTTTGGCGGGCGCGCCGATCTGGCTTTGCGGCTCTAGCCCGATGCCCTGGGTTTCCAGGCTGCGGTGGTCGATGCGGGCATCGATGTCGAGTTCGGCCAGGCGCTGATTGGCAAGCTCGGCCCAGCGTTCACGCCAGTGCTCGACCATCTCGGTGCGGTTCCAGTCTCGCACCTTCGGACCGAAGCTATGTTGGTCCCCATCGACCACCAACTGGCGCATGGTCAGCATGACATGGGCATGGGGCTTGGGCATGCCGTCTTCGGAAAAATCCCAATGCACATTGAGATCGGCGATCATGCCCTGGTCGACGAATTCCGCCTGCACAAAGTCGCGAGCGAGCGCGATGCCCTGTGCCTCGCTCAATTCACGTGGAAGGGAGAATTCGACCTCGCGGGCAAGCTGGGCGTCCTTGCGGATTTCGAAGGCCTCGACGTCGTTCCAGAGCCGCTCGCGGTCGCACCATGCCTCGGGTGCGTGCTCAGGCAGCATGACCTCGGAGTGCACGACGCCACCCTTGGCCGAGAAGTCATGGCTGCGATCGAGGCGCTCGTCCCGCAAGCGCGAGGCCGAGCGGTAGGCGGCTGAGGCCACCGCGCTGGAGCCGGACTTGCGGCCAATGACCTTGACGTGAAGATGATAGATCGCCATTGCGATCGGATCAGTGCCACGGCCAAGCGAACGTCGGAACGACGTATAAGCGCGCCCTCCCTCGAAAAAATCTCGGGTGGGACCTTCCCGTCCCAACCTGTCCTGGCGACCCTGGAGCCTTTCGCTGGGCGCTCCCCTATCATCGCTGCATCAACAGTTTAGGGAGGCGATGATGCGCAAGCCACGGGATTTCGATGCCGAACTGAAGGCACTCGAAGACAAGGCACAGGAGCTCAAGAGCCGCAAGGTGCAGCAGCTTGGCGAACTGGTCATCGCCACTGGAGCCGATGCGCTCAGTGCCGAGGAACTGGCGGGTGCGCTGATCGTGCTGGCCGAGACGAAGGATGCCGGAAAAAGGGAGGCATGGGCCAGGCGCGGGGCGACGTTTTTTCAGGGGCGAGCACGGCGAGTTGCATCGGCGCCTGACCGCGACACGAACAGCGCTCTGGCACAACAGATCAGCCCGCAACCGCCATCAGGCGGCACGGGCGAGGCATGACATGCGCACCTGGCAGGTCGAGCGCCGCCAGCGCACGCGGCATCTCATCGAGCTCGGCGGACTTGTCTTCAAAGCTGGATTGGTGGAATTGACCGGCGATGACCGCGCGACGATTTATGGAGCACTGTTGTGGATGGCCGACAAGCTCAGAAGCGATCAGGGCGAACGGGCACGCGAGCTGTGGACGGCAAAGGGGAAGCAAGCGTTTGAGAATGATTGAAGCGTCCGTTTCGTCGAAGAGCACAGCCCTTTCCACGGTGTTGTCAGACTAACCCTAAGTTGTCTCTGCCAGATGCACAGAGGTCAGACCGAGGCTCGGTTTAGGCCGCGACGGCCCACCACTCGGCCAGGGCAGCCGAGCGTCTCTGCTTGTAGATTTGCCGGCTGACGAGGTGGCGCTCCGAATAAAAATGATTATGGATCTGGCCGTGGACAGCGGCGAATTTCTGTAGTGTTTTGGTCCTGCGGAATTTGAGCATCGCCGCTTCTCGTCGTCGAAACGGCTGATGGGAATTCTCTGCCCGATTGTTCTTCCACTGGCCCACTTCCCGGCGTTTGAGGTTGCCGAGTTCCCGCATTGCCGCACCATAGCAGCGCAACCCGTCGGTGACGATGATCTCGGGACGGCCGTAGCGCTTCATGGCTTTCTTGAGGAATTTCAAAGCGGCGGCCTTGTCCCGCGTCTTGCCGACGAAGAACTCCAACACCTCGCCCTCGTGATCGACGGCCCGCCAAAGATAATGGAGCTCGCCGTTGACCTTCACAAAAACCTCATCGACGTGCCAGCGGCTGAAGTTTCTAGCCCTCATCCGCCGCTTGCGGATATCGCCAGCGAACAATGGGCCAAAGCGGTTCCACCAAAACCTCACCGTCTCATGGCAGATGTCAATGCCACGCTCATGCAGCAGATCCTCCACATTCCTCAATGACAGGGGGTAACGCACGTACATCATCACAGCGAGGCGGATCATCTCCGGCGACGAATTGAAATAGCGAAACGGTTTGGGTTTGGGGCGCGACATCCTCGCTCCCTACCTTACCCCTCCACCTTCGGCAATTTGCTCTGACAGACCCTGGCCAACGCTTGGCCGTCATCGATATCCTGAAATTGCTCAACGAAGTCTCGCAGTTCCACCTCGGCGTCAGGAAAGGCGACGCCGTCTATCAGACGCCGTAGGAGGAATTCGGCGCGTAGACGCAGGTGTTCCTCGAATTCGGAGCCGGACCAGATCGTCACTTCCCGGACTCCAAGCCGGGCCGCGGCCGCACACACTGCGTCGCGGCGCTGGGCCGAAACGCTGCTCCGGCATACGAACTTGAATGCGTCTGGTCGTCCGGTCGCAGCACCGGCGGCAGCCGCCATGTCCTTCTCCGCCTTGTCTTGGGTAAGAGTGCTTCGATTGACGCATTGGATGACGGTGCGTTGGGCTGGTCGATCATCAAAGGGGCGCAGTCCGATGATGTCGCGACCTTGGTCGCTTCCTGTCTGGCCGAACCACGCGAGATCGGTCCAGCCTTCACAAAGGTGATAGGCGAAGACTAGGCGCTCGAACTCGGCTCCGCTAAAATCCTCGAAGTGAACTGGCCGAACTATTCGAGCTAATTTCATTTGAAGCCCTGTGCGTTTCATCTGACAGAATAGCTTTTATAATTCGATCGCCGGAAGCTTATTGCGCCTGATGTCGAGAGCATACTCCTCGAAGGTGATTTCCAACACTTGGTTTACGAGATCAGGGTCGACGTCAAGCTCCCCGAGGGCCTGCTCGAAAAGCTCGATCTGCATATCCAGATCCATACCTGGCGGCCCGTTGAGGCAGACAAGTCCAGCGTGGAGGGTTACGTCGGCGTACTCGCCCTTTGTCCCCGGTCGTTGCTCCGGACCGCGGAAGTCGATGGAATTCTTGGTGACGAAGGTTCAGTCCCCATCGAGAATGAGTGGCTTCAACTCCCAGTCCTTTAGACCGGCCCGGCCGAGCCAGACGACATGGGACGACTCGCCATGTCCTTTGGCGTGCGCAACTTTGGTCAGTTCGGGGCTGAGGCACTCGTCGATCAAAAACTTCATCCCGCCTTCCTGCGGCGAGGGACCCGGCGGTCGGTGACGATGACCGCGCCTCCGGGAAGGTCCTCACTCGCTTTGGGGCGGCCCCGCATAGGATTTGCTTCAGCGTAGATCGCTGCGAGTTCGATCTTATCCACGTCGAGTGAGGGATAGGCCGCGAGAATGCGGTCTGTCGAAAGGCCGGCCGCCACTGAGGCGGCGACGTCATGAACGGGAACGCGCGTGCCGCGGACGACCGGGGTGCCCCCGAGCACGTCCGGATTAGATATGATGATCTTGCGGGCGGCCGCCAAACGCTCCATCCGTTCCTTGGTTCGACGAACGAAGGGCGCCAGGTCGATGGTCAGGAATTCATCGCGTACAGTCCAATCTTCTTCCATCAGCGAGGCGAGCGCGCGGGCGCGGAATCTGTAGAGGCGCGACCCTACCTCGCGGATCGCGAATAGACGTTCTTCCGATGTGAGACGCTTGGCGCTATCGAAGTAGAACGCGATGAGCGTGCAGGCGGTCGCTGCAACGCGTCGGCCGTCGTCAAGCGAGAAGAAACCCTCAGGCAGAATGTGCTCATCGATGACTCGATTGACGTCCCGAAGCGCCACGCGTGCGACCACCGCAGCCTCGGACGGCTTCAACATGTCGGCAGCAGAGCTCATGGCAGTCTCCATATAAATCTTCCGCTGCACCGGAATATATATTGGAAACGCTTGAACTTCAATGAGGCGCGGCTCGCGGTGGGAACACGCGTGATGTCCACCTTCCGCCATGGTGGACACCATGTGGACACCACAACAGAAACGACGAAGGCCGCCTTGCGGCGGCCTTCTCGTATCGTCCTGATTTCCCGAAGGAAAAATGGAGCGGGCGAAGGGATTCGAACCCTCGACCCCAACCTTGGCAACTGGTTCGGGTCGTTTTCGCCACAGCAGGTCATTGCGCGACATACTACGAAAAATCACGACGGATCAATAGCTTATATTGACACGCGGTCCGCCGGACGTACGCTAGAAAAACCCCTGATTTCCTCTGTGATGCTTCCCCCCTGCTTCCCCGCTCGTGCTGCACCTGCGTGGGGAAGCAAATCGGTGTGTCCACGCGGCCCGCCATCGCTGCAAGCCATTGATCTTGAAGCAGAAATAGCAGCATGAGGAGCGGAATAATGCCGAAATTGACCAAGAGTGTCGTTGATGCACTGCAACATGAAGATGGCCGTGACCTGTTCGTCTGGGATACGATCGTCAGGGGATTTGGGGTTCGCCTGAAACCCTCGGGTACCAAGACCTTTGTGATCCAGTACCGCAACGGGGAGCGCCGCACGCGCCGATTTGTCATCGGCCAATATGGCGTGCTGACAGTTGACGGTGCCCGGGACATTGCCAAGAAGAAATTGGCTTCGGTCATCGATGGTGCCGACCCGTCCGCCGAGAAACGAGCTGCGCGCGAAGGTATGACCGTCGCTGAGGTGTGCGACTGGTACATCGAACAGGCCGGCGCAGGACGTCTGCTGGGACGCAACAGGCGACCGATCAAGCTATCGTCGGTTAACGGTGACAAGAGCCGCATCGACCAACATATCAAGCCGCTCCTGGGGACGCGCATTGTCAGTCACCTGAAACTTGCCGATATCGAACGCCTGCAGGCCGATATCGCAGCGGGCAAGAGCGCGCGCGGACGGCAATCAGGACGAGGTGGCCGGACCTCTGGCGGCGCCGGCGTTGCTGGACGCGCAATCGGTACCTTGCGAAGCCTGCTTAACCACGCCCGCCGGCTAGGCATCATCGAGCGGAGCCCCGCGAACGGCGTTCGCGTCATTGCATCGGACAGGCTGAAGCGCCGCCTGACGCCGGGCGAAGTGCGACATATGGGCAAGATCATGACCCACATGGAGCGCGAGGGTGAACACCCCACCGGCATTGCTGCCATTCGGGCAATGTTGCTGACGGGATTTCGGAGGACGGAAATCCTCGCCATGCGCAAGGAGTGGATCGAGCCGGAGGACAACTGCGTTGCCTTCCCTGACACGAAGTCGGGTGCGCAGAAGCGCGCTGCGGGCGATGCTGCAATCGGGCACCTGACGAGCTTTGGACAGCGGACCACCGCGCCATTTGTCTTCCCGGCGGATTGGGGAGATGGCCATTTCATCGGCGTCGTGCGTGTGCTTGATCGGGTGTGTGCGAGGGCCGGTCTCAAGGGCGTGACCCCTCATACGCTGCGCCATACATTCGCGAGCATCGCCGCATCGTTGGGATATAGCGAACTCACCGTCGCTGGGTTGCTGGGGCACGGGCCGCGCGGCGTCACGCAGCGCTACATCCACCTGGACGCAGCCTTGGTGATCGCCGCCGACCAGGTGGCTGCCGAAATAGGCAGGTTGCTGGACGGTGGAGAGGTGCTCTCGATGAAGGAAGCAAAGCTAATGCGGTTTTCCCAGACTGCCAAGCTGCTCGCGACTTCCTAGCGCCAGCCAATCGGCCTAGATGAGGGCGTTGCTCACCTCAAGACATTCCCATTCAGGGCAATCGAAACCCTCCCGGGAAAGTTTCTCGTTTGGACAACGGGGCGAGGGCCAGAGGTCCCGATTATCCGAAAACCGCCTCTTCAGTTGGCTTTTTGCTCGGATGATATTGTTTGAACGCCGTTGGTCAAACCTAGGTTCAAATCCAGGGCCCGCAGCCCCTTTTGTCATAACATCGCCAACCCATTGGTTTCGTTCGGGATTGGCGATTTCGAGGATGCCGAACAGCTCGCCGCGTAGCTCGACATGGATCTCGCCGCGCTTCTCGCCAGCCGTGAGCACGATCTGCCCAATCAATGAGCGCAATGCCTCGGCGGCCTGGCGGCCGTCCTCGTGGTCAGCAAGCATGTGCGTGAACTGCTCCACGCGCTTGCCATAGAGATGGGCGATGCTGGGATGCAGGTCGGGAGCGTTGGCTGGAGCTTCGGCAAGACGAACCGTGATCTCCGCCTTCTGCCTCTCCAGGTCTTCCATCCTGGCCTTCATCGAAGGCTGATACATGCCGTCCTCGATCGCGGCCATGATGCCGGCGATGGCGCGCTCGATCTTTTCGAGGGCCTTCCGGTCCTGCTCGCCTTGTAGACGACGTTCCTGGTTCAGGCGGTTGGTCTCCTGCGCAAAGGCCCGCACCGCCTCGGCGACGGCATCGGCAGAGACCAGCCTTTCCCTCAAGCCTGAGAGAACACGTTGCTCGATCTTCTCACGGGTGATGGTGCGACCATTATCGCAGATGCCCCGGCGCTGGTGGTTGAGACAGGCGTAGCGGTCGCGTTGGAACAGGCCATAGCGTCCACCGCAGCAGCCGCAGGTGAGGAGCCCGGAAAGCAGGGAAACCGGCCGCTTCATCGCGTGCAGCTTCGCCGCCCTGGCCTTGCGGGTGCCGGTGGTCACTGCCTCGGACCGGCTGGCGATGACCTTCTGCCTCTGCTTCACGGCTTGCCACAGCTCGTCTTCCACGATCTTGAGATGAGGCACCTCGGTGCGGATCCATTTGCTGGATGGATTGGCGCGCGAGACGCGTCGGCCCGTGGCAGGATCCTTGATGAAGCGCTGGCGGTTCCATACCAATACGCCGGTATAGAGCTCATTGTTGATGACGCCGTTACCCCGGATCACATGCCCGCGCACACTGGTGTCGCCCCAATGGCGGCCGAGGGGACCGGGAATGCTTTGCTTGTTGAGGTCGACGGCAATGGCTTTCGGGCTCTTGCCGGCCGCGAACTCACGGAAGATGCGGCGCACGATGGCCGCTTCCTCCGGCACGATCTCGCGATCACCGCGGAGCAGTTCGCCTTCAGCATCGAACTTCTTCACCACCCGGTAGCCGTAGCAGAGCCCTCCTCCAGCTTTGCCCTTCTCCACCCTGCCCCGCAGCCCGCGATGGGTCTTCAAGGCAAGGTCTTTCAGGAACAGCGCGTTCATGGTGCCCTTGAGGCCCACATGCAGCTCGCTGATCTCACCTTCGGCCAAAGTGACTATGGTGATGCCGGCGAATTTGAGGTGCTTGAAGAGCGTGGCGACATCGGCCTGATCGCGGCTGATGCGATCGAGAGCCTCGGCCAGCACGATCTCGAACAAGCCGCGCTGGGCATCGCGCACCAATTGCTGGATGCCCGCACGCAGCACGGTGCTGGCGCCCGAGACCGCCGCATCCTGGTATGTTCCCGTGACATTCCAGCCCTCGCGCGCCGCCTGTTCACGGCACAGCCGGAACTGATCCTCGATGGAGGCCTCCCGCTGGCTGTCGGAGGAATAGCGGGCATAGAGTGCAGCGCGGGTCATCAGCCTCTCCGTTCGGTTCAATCCTCGTCGACCTCGGCCTGTGCAGGGTGAGCGGTCCGGGGCAGATTGTCATTGGCGGCGAGCCGAGCCTCGAACTGCTCCCGCGCCAAGCGTCGCCCAATCAGCCTGGCGATGTCGAGCACCACCCGGTCCACTCGACCACTCGGCTGGCAAGGCACGATGTCTTCATCTCCTGCCTCATTCGAGGAAGGACGATTGTCATTGGCCGGCGTGTATCCTTCCGGCGGCGATTTTCGATCCTCTCCCATGCTGTCGCTTGCTCCGTTTTTCGGGACAAACAGACAGGAAGCGAGAGCAAGATCGGATTGAAAAGCCCGAAAACGCCATCGGCGTACCCTGGCGTTTAAGAACTTGCTGTCGGCGGCATATGCGTAGATTCCAGAAATGGCCTTTCTCCGACCGAGGCGCGCCATTTGCGATCCCGAGCCGATGATCGGCAAATCGAACGATGCTCGCGAGCCTCCCGCCAATGGCTGCCATGAAGCGGCAGGGCGTGCCCCCTACATTCCATCATTCCATTCGTCCCTTCGCGGCTGCATGCCCCTGCCCTCCTCTGTGTCTGGCTTGGAGCGCCTTGCTCCCAATCGGCCTTAACTGCTTGGAGAGCCCCTGCCGGGCCAGTGGCAGCCGGTCAAGGCTGGCGCGGCACGCGCCACCGCGAAGCGGCCTGGCCTTGAGGGACTGACGCTGGTCCGGCTCCATGACGAAAAGCAGAATTAGCTGATCCCGCCGGAGATTCACGTCGGAATGGGTTTGGACGTTGTCCGAGCTCAAACACGTCTTCATCGCCCCTGCCCTTCATTCCGCACCTCTATGAAGCTGCCGGCTTGTGAAAGGCGCAGCAGATCGGCAAGCGCGGATCGGATCTGTGGCCAGGGGAACTCGTCGCAATCCTCCGACGGTTCCCCAGAGTGGATCAGGGCTGCGAGTTTGGCTGCAATGCCGGCAAGCGAGGATGCCGGCATCGACCACAGGAGATCGGCCAATTCTTGTTCTCGATTCATCGCCAGTTCTTCTTCGTGGCGTGCTCTCGAGTAGCCGATCCGTTCATCGGCCTCGGCCCACCGCGCCTTATGAGCTGACAGCTCAGCATCGACGGAGTCGCGCAGATGACGGATCGAAGGCACCGACGATGCCAAATCGTCGAAAGCCCGCAGTGATCGGATCCGAGTGGGATTGCCGAGAGCCGGGTCCTCTATCACCACTGACGGAAAGCCGATCATGGCGACAAGCTGGGTCTCGAGACGCTGTTGCTTCCGGCACAAGGCGAGTGCACGCCCGGAGGCGGAATGCCACGCCCGCCAAGCGGTCATCGCCGCGTCTTGCGATGCTTCGGCCGCCACAGTCGTCGCACAAGTGGAGGCCAGGGCCGTTCCCCCAGCCGCTGCCATTAATGTGGAGAGAACTTCCCTGCGCGATAATCTGGGCAGACTCGTGCTAGTCTCAGAAGCAGCCATGATCCGAGCTCCTGACAGCTTGGGTGGTGGTAAGGCTGGGCCGGATGGTGCAAACATCCTGCTCAGCCGCTTTGCGAGTCCAAAGTTAGATAAGTTCGGGAACACCAATGATACGTTTGGATCATAGGGTAATGATCTATAGGGATCAAGCAATTTGGTGACACCCGGTCAAATGCGCGCTGCCCGTGCCCTATTGGGTATGGAGCAAGCGGAACTCGCTCAGCGAGCTGGCGTGTCCATTCCCACTATTAAGCGCTGTGAGAGCGACACGGGCACCGCGGCTCCAGTGTCACAAGCCACACAGGGAAAAATCCGAGCAGCCTTAGAAGAAGCTGGCGTCGAATTTACCAATGGTGGTAGTCCCGGCGTGCGAATGCGGAGTTCGTAGCGGGGTGCATATGACTTCATATTCGCCACATGAGGCCGCATCCATTCGCACACAATCGGGCTTTGTATAGGAGGGGCTCCGCGCCCGCGCGGGTCAAGAGAACTCTTTGGCCTTCCGCGGCATAAACGGCCTCTTTCCCGCAAGCGGGCCTCCTCCATTTATTCCACGGTGCCAAAGACTTCTCCTGTCCCGTGCTGCCCGGGTCTCGCCGACGGACAGGGTTTGCAGCGCAAGGCTGCAATCCAAGCCGTTGAACCATGGTTGAACGCTACAGAGGGTCGATATTGACCCATTTGAGACGTTGGCTTCCTCGCGATAAGCGGACATTTACGAAGAACGCGCCGTGCACTCCTTGTTGAGTCGTCCGGGAACGCTGGACATCCCAGAGGTCCGGAAAATTTAAGTACGTAGCGCTCGTTTGCCGGTACACGCTTCCGGCGGCGCCTGGCAAAGGTTGGTGGTCGCCTGTGAGGAATTGCGATATCCTCGGTGACAAATGTCGCTCCAAAGTCATGCCGGCGAAGGCTCATGCCGCCACTTCTTACGTATAGCGCCGCAGCACGACGTGACCGTACCCCCCACCGGCTGCTGATCACCACCGCGAATTGAAGCCTCGATCTGATCCGTCGTTTGCTGGCGGACCTCTTCAAAATTGAGCAATCGCGCGGCCCTCGCAATCGATCGGAAAGGGACATTAATTCGATCAGGCGTTATCGCCGTCCAGGTTTTGAGCTATCAATTACGCCCAGCGTAAGGGAATTCGATCTAGGACGCGAAGGTATACGAATGAGCATCTCCAGCCAGCAGCACGAAGAAATACGACAGAGTAGATCCACTACCTTCCAAACGTTACGTCCCACGGTGCAAGAGCTCGAGCAGGTCTTGTATCAACCCTTCTCAGTTCTCGATCATGGGTTTGTCCGTGTCATCGACTATCTTGGTGACGATACTTCTGTCGTCCAAGCAGCTCGGGTTTCCTATGGACGCGGCACTAGGAAAGTCAGTGAGGATCGCGGTCTTATCATGTATCTGATGAGGCACTGGCATACGACGCCGTTCGAAATGGCTGATATTAAGTTTCACGTCAAGCTCCCGATATTCGTTGCGCGGCAGTGGATCCGTCATCGGACGGCCAGTGTGAACGAGTATTCAGCGAGGTACTCGATCTTGGACAAGGAATTTTACATCCCGGAGCCCGAACAGCTCGCGGCGCAATCCAGCGTAAATAGACAAGGTCGTGGAACCGTGCTCGAAGGAAGCGAAGCACAACGTGTCTTGCAAATCTTGCGCGATGATGCCGAGCGAAACTATGCTGACTACGCCTGGATGTTGAACGAGGGTGCCGAAGCAAATCAAGTCGATCCGGACCGGTCTGGTCTTGCGCGCGAACTCGCACGAATGAATCTAACCCTCAATACCTACACACAATGGTATTGGAAGACGAATTTACACAATCTCATGGGTTTTCTGCGCCTCCGCGCAGACTCGCACGCGCAATACGAGATCCGTGTTTACGCCGAAGTGATGCTCGATATCATGAAGCGTTGGGTCCCACTTAGCCATGAGGCGTTTATGGAACACCGCATGGGAGCTACGAACCTGTCCCGCTCCGCAATCGAGGCCGTGAAACGAATGATTTTGGGAGAAAAGGTGACGGGAACGACGAGCGGGCTGACAACGCGGGAATGGACAGAAGTTTGCTTCACCTTCGGTCTGCCGGGCGACTAACTAGGCGATATGATTCGCCCATTTGACCGCGGTCGCAACCGCCAAGAGACCGATCGAAAGTAGTGCCTATGCTGGGTAGTCAGACATCAGAGTCCTGGAGCAGCCAACTCGTCGTCAACTCCTCAATGACGGCGACGGAATTCGAATCTGCCTTGGATCGAGCGCTTTCAAAGGGCGAAAGACCCCTGCTGCGACTGCCGACTGAATGGGATCTTGCAAAAGGACCTGGCGGAGCGGCTCGAGCCGCACAACTCGTAGCGACATGGGCTCGAAACGTTTCGAAGCCCGATCTGGCGATCTATGCAACAGGAGCTGACGACGTCGTAGCGATCGACCGATTTGTCAAACAGCTCCACGGGCTGAGCGGTGCTATGCTTGCGTCCCGGATTCTCGCAAACGACGGTCGAACTGAGATTACCCGTGAGGTCAACGCGAGCGCCAAGTCACGCGTCGACGCAATGAATTCTTTGGATATAAGAGGACTGCAGCGAGGCCAGGCAATAGATCTTGTGTGCGTTGACCCCTCGTCGCTGGCGAGGCTGCGGCCATTCTACTACCCCACGGGAGAAGATTCGTTTCGAAGCCCTGCGGAGTTTGAAAGCCTTGTTTGGGATCTGATCCGCGAGAGCTCACACAGTTACGCCTCGTCCATGGCGACGGTCGTGAAAGACCTCGCCGAAGCGCTTCGCGAACTCTTCGTGAATACGCATATCCATGCGAGACGAGATGCAGAGGGCGTCCGATATAGACGCGGTGTCCGTGGGGTGATTGTCGCTCAACGTAACGTCAAACGTCAAATAATTGCGCAGTTCAGTATGGGTCTGCCTCCTCTCGTTTCCTATCTTGCGGCACTGACGCACGTCGAACGGCGAGATACGCTAAAGATGATTGAGTTGACCGTCTTCGATAGTGGTCCAGGGCTGGCTGCCAGGATAAATGAGGCTTCTCTCCCTGAAGGGATGAGCATCGAGATAGAACATAGGCTGGTTGAGAAGTGCTTCTTGAAAAACGCGACGAGTGTTGGCAGGCCGGGCTATGGCCTCGGCCTGACACGTGTGCTCCACATGCTGAAGGAGCGGAGCGGTTTCTTGTTCCTCCGTACAGGTCGGCTTACGTTGTTTCGAGCGTTTCCGCCAGGAGGATACTCGCCGCAAGAGATAGTTCTCGAAAAATCTGATTTTGAGCTGGAACGATTGCAAGATGTCGGGGGAGAGGCACAAAGGCAGGTTTCAGGTGCAGTCATCACTCTTCTTCTTCCGGTGGGGATTGCTTTCGAATGACGATGTACTTCACGTTCCGCTGGCAGCCTCGAACTTCGCGAAAGTCAGTGCTGGTCGTGTTTTCGACCGCAGATTTCGAGGGAAGTAGTTTCGTTCTTTCACTGGATGAGGACTATCGCGAAAATCTCCGCCCGGATGGCATAGTTGTGATCGTGCCGGAAACCCGGGCGTCTCAATATGCGAAAGGCGTGAGAAACCTTGTGAATGGAGGCAGCGCCCTGCGATTCGAGCCGGCGCGAGTGCCGATCGCGGTCGGTTCATTCAGAAGTGACGGAGAAATCGCTTCTGTCGAGGATGTCAACAACCACTCAGGGTCGTTTGACGCAGATTCATTCGATGATCTCAAGAAGGCAGGTCTGCTGGAGGTGTTTCGAACTCGCGACGTACTAGTGCGTCCTGGCCCAGCACTTCATTTTGTCCACCCAAACGGAGACCACTCTCGAGGGTTCTTGCGAGCGGCAAATGCGTTGGTTCAAGGCACGGAAGTCAGCTTCATCGCAATGGCGCTCCTGCCCTTCCTGGCAAAGAACCCAAAAAGGATCTGGATCGACACCTCCACAATCGCGAGTATCGCCTATGCGATGGTATCGATGAGGCAAAGCTTTGGAAGCTACGAAGTCCCGATCATCGAAAGCTTTCACTCGTATGAAGGTATCGCCGAAACAAAATTCGAATATCCGGATTCATCTCTTGTACTTATATCGGCAACGGCGAGCGGGAGACTCGCGCGAAAACTCACTGATATGAACAGATTACGTCCGGCAATGGTCGTCAACCTGTTCTCTTCCGTGAGAGGTGCGACGAATCTGACGGTTTTATGTGACGTATCTGACGAGGCGCTTGTATGGGAGAGCGATCATTCGGTGATGACGCTCTATCCCGAAATAAGTTGTCCATTTTGCCGGGATGGCTCCCCACTTATCCGCTTTGTCGGCGACCAGTTCCTTGCGAATGCCATTACATATCGACCGCATCTTGTTGTCGTCAAAGACGCACCCCCGGATCTTTCAAGTACGATGAAGGCACTGGCGGGACGTGGCCTTTTTAAGCTCAAGACCGATTCGACGAATTCAAACGTTCACAGATTTTGGATCGACGCGAGCAAGCTTATTCAGGCGAAAGACACCGACGAGAAGGTCGCCAAGGCAGCACGGCGATATATTCCGGCGTCCGTTAGCCACATTGTGCATCTGAACGACCCTGACTCGAAAGCGTTCGCCGATCTGCTCAATCAAAAGATCTCCGAGTACGGCCGCCCGTCTTTGCGGGTGATATTTGCGCGCGACGCTGGCAATATCGATCCGAATGACATCGGCTCAATCGTTGTTGCGTCAGGGTGCATAGGATCAGGAAGCGCTCTCCAATCAGTCAGCAGAGACCTTCGGGATATATTCAAGGACCAACCGCGGGTTTATCTCGGTGTGGTTGCAAAACATGCGGAAGTTGAAAGGCACAAGTCGTTTCGAAGCGACCTGATTTACAATTCACACGGTTACAATCATGAGTTTGATTTCATCTACACGTTGTCCCTTCCACGAAGCTCTAGTTTGACTGCATGGATGCGCGAAAGGCAAGTACTCGAGGAGTTTGGTAGTAACGAATCCTATAATGACCTGCCGCCTGACCAACGAGAGTATTTCGAAGACCGCCTGACCATCTTGTCAAAGGATGTGATCGAGGGCCATCAATTCTTTTTACCAACAACGCATGGAGTAGAACTGAAGCTTCGGGACGGTTTTGCTTTTTGGCCTCCGATGGCGCCGACGGCGAACGCGGATCAAGGCGATGTCCTGGCCACGATCGGTAGTCTGCTCCATCACATGCGGACGACGCGTCATCGTGATCGTCCCGAGCCGACGATTTCTCATACCGAATTTCATTGCACTGTGCTGTCGCCAGGAATTTTCGGCCGATACAACGACGGGATAATTCAGTCCGCATTCCTCAGATTGGCTTACCCTCACGAACTCAATTTCAGCGCGAGGCCTGATCTCAGTTCGGAAATGCGCCGTTTGGTGGAGCGCTGTCTCGAACGCCACAGTGACGCGCAGGGTGAGGCTTGCGCGGAATTTCTCATGGCTCTCGCCACTCGGAGGCTGACCCTACACTCGTCTGACGTCGATAAACTCAAGGTCGCAGATGTAGGCAGTACTTTGCCTTCGAGATTGAAGGGTCTCTTTGAGTTTGCGATGTCCCGGGCCGCCGATTCCTGAAGCGGCGATGGATCGCGACTTCTAATGAACATCCGCGGCACGCCTACAACTGTGCCGTCTCGGAGCCTCAAACGTAGAATTTGAAGGGCTGACGCTCCGCGCCTCTCGCCGACCCCATCGTTAGAACATCGCCGACCATCTTGGCGAAACGGAGCGTCACCGGAAGACCGTCATTATAGTTGCAAGAATTATAGTTGATCTTGGTCAGACCCATGATATCGCCGAGGATCGTCCGGATATCGGGCATCTCCTTCTTGCTGCGCAAAGCTTTGATGAGGAGGGGGTTGGGCGTCTCGGGACCGATGTATGTGTCGATCTGTGGAACGTATCCGGTTGTCCATAGGTAAGCATTTCGCTCATCGAGCAGGAGCGCCGTACCCCGCAGTACTGGATAGTCGCCATCCCGGAAAAGCTTGGTTTCGCCTCCGGTGGTCCGAATGCGGACACCGACAACATTCGTTTCCTTCGGGGCAGCTTGAACAAAAGCTTTCCATTCATCGTCGTTAAAATATGTCTGGCCGTGGATGAACAGCTCTCTTGGTGGGCCGCCATACTCCTCTTTATAGGTTTCCACGACCATTGCGAGGAGGTCTTTGGCGGCCTGTGGCCTCAGGTGGAACTCGTTGTCACCCGTCTTCCAAGGGCCGTTGGCGCCCCGAAAAACCACGCCGTCGCCCTCATTTAGGAACATCTGCGCCGCGCAGCAGGAGTGGCCGTCAGGATCGGCCGGCAGCGCCTTGTACACCATCCCAATGTAACAAACCCCTGGCCGCACTTCAGCCAACTTCCATGGCGGTCTCGGCTGCGTCTTGTAATAGAGCCCAGTGGCGAGATTCCAGGCGATCGTCGCCTCGTCTTGTGTCTTCCGGAGAGGGTATCCCGCCCTGTTCAAGAATTCCTGAGGCGCGATCGTTGTCTCGCGGATGAGCTGTGTCGGCGCGATGCCGAGGAACTCGGCTTTGATCCGTCGGTGGAAGTCAGGCATGTCCTCAAAGATCGCCTCGGCAGACTGGTCGAGGACCGGTGCCAGAAGTGGCAGATCCTCCTTACCCCGCTGCTTCTTGATGAAATCGCCAACAACCATCGGAAGGCCGGTGCGCTTCGATTCTGGCCGGCAGCGCTCGTAGACGATCTCGGGAATCAGAATGATCCAAAGGTCGATGGCCCGTTCGTCATTCGCCAGGTGTTTCTTGACCCGATCGACATAGAGTCCGGCCACCTTGGCGACAGCCTCGGTAAGATTGAGGATCCGCGATGCACGGTCGATGTCGGGCAGCGGAATGCTCAGGCAACTACAGGCATCGGGATCGAAGGAGATGCTGAAGGTGGCTTCGAGGCCTGGGAAATTCGCCAGATGGAGGCGATCCGCCTTCTCGCCCCTCGCGGGAGGAGGAACGGCAATCATACAGTGGATCTTCTTTCCCCAGCTCTTGAAATGTGAGATCCCCTGTGGCGTCCCGACGACGCCGACTCGGACGTCCTGCGACCTCCGGGCCTTGTCGAGAGGACCATAAAGGAATAGGCCGTCCTTTGGATGCGCCGTCCGCTGCTTCGCAGCGAATTCGAGCGGCGGCTCCTGAAAATGCTCGACGACGAGAGAGCGCTCCGGAAATTTCATGGTTCGACCTCGTCCGGTTCGGGCCGTCCCAGCGTCGACGCGTCGACCTCTTCTTCGTCGTCCCTCAGCTCATCGGGCAGCGAAGTGCTAACCGGCGAGGTGAAAAGCATCGGCCAAGCGTCGAGGATGATCGACCCCGAGTCTGATACCGGCAATGTGACAAATGCCGAGTCCTCAGAAAGGATCTCGAGGAAAGCCAAGAGCCGGCCGCGCCACTGCTTGTTTCGCCAGCCTTTGCATATCGTGCGCCTCAGACGATGCTGTTTCCGGGCATCGTCGATGACCTCTTCTCCCTTCGTTGCCTCCGGTGTGGCGAAAAGAACCCGCGATTTCAGCCGGAAATGGAAGAAGGGTTGGAAGACAGGGATCGCGGTGACGCCGAAAGACCAGATTACGGCTTTTGCGACGTTTCGCAGCATCGACCAGCGTCGCTCTCCCTGCTTACCGTACGGAATACGTTGGGCGATTGCAGCCTGGTCTTGAGAGACGTGAAATCCGGCAGCATTCGAGTATTGCCTCTTGATGAAGCCGCGCTGAGTGCAATGCGCTGTCCAAGCCACCCGGAATAGCACGTAGAGAATGTTGGAAGCCGTCTGCGGTTCGACGCCTAAGGCGGCTAATCCATTATCGAGAAAATCGTCGAGGCGGACAGCATGTTTGACCTTGAAGCGTCCGTGATTCGCCAAGGCAGCATCGACCTCATGCCCATCTGCGAAGGAAAAGAAACCCGCTCCTTGAACGCTCACCGGTCGCGGAAACTTGCTAAGCGCCCGGGCCAGCAGATCGCGATCAATATGGCCGACCGGCTCGTAATAGAAGATCTGATCAGGTACTTCGCTGACGCGTAGCCAATTGGATGTCAGCCGCTCGGGCTCATCTTGCAGCGGAATAGCGCTGCGTCGGCGAAAGGTCTCCCAATTCGGATGGATCTGAGGATCTCCAGCGCGCTTGGGCACGCCCTGCCGTTTTAAGGTGTCCAGAAGCCCCTGGAAACCCTCTGCCCATCCACGAACGAAGTCGATGTGAATTGCATCTCCGATGCCATGCACTTTTTTATAGGGCTCAAGCCGCAAGGGGATGATGAAGCGTTTGTCGCCCAGTTCCTCGGCGAGCTCCCCGCCCATCGAGATGTCGTCTTGGATCTCGCTCGTCGTCAGCGATGTGTCGCGACACAGTAGCAAGATCTTGATCGCACGGTTACGCAGAGCCTGGGAGCGTTCCTTGCGCCACCGATCACCAGGTTCAAGCGTCAGGATGTCGGCAAAAATGTTGTAGCCCTCTGCCTCGAGCTTCGGCGCGAGCCACAAAGCAAACTCGTCATCCTGTCTCGTTTTGGCGACAAATAGGACGTCCCGGTTTGCTGCGGGATTCTCGGCGCCCAAATCCGACTTGATGGCATGGGTTGGCTGGAGTAACTCGACAAGCGGTCTCGGCACCTCTCGGGTGCGCTCGATCCCCGCGGCGACGGCCGACGTCACGATTTCCTGGAGCGGGCCGCCACTCACCATCCAGAGCTTCGGATGAGCCTTCAGAAGGTCAGGGTACTCGCGCAGCAATCCAGAGAGATCGTCAATGCCGAAGATATCGGCTTCGTCACGGAGAGACGGTCCGATAATGCCTTTCAGAGCTGCCTTATTCGGTGGCGTTAGGCCTTGCGAGGTTGCCAGGATGTAGCGCTGAGGCGCGAGGCGGTCGATCGAAGTGCGTTCCTTGATCATCGTTCGCTTAAGGCTGGCGAAACTCGACGCTCCAAAATGCTTGGCCTGGAGAATTGTTGCCGTGGGGCCGATGGCGTGCCGGCCATCGATCCCGCCATCCGGGCCGGGAGTGAAGCCCTCGAAACGCACGCCAAGGGCCCGGCCGATCAAGTCGCGGCTTAACTCTTCAAAATCTGTCGCGGATAGATTCGCAAAGTTGTGCACCATGCCTGTCAATAAGTGCAGGCCTCAGGAGCAGGTCAAGGAAGCCGAGCCGACCGCTGTATGGTATCCCCGCAAATATGACACTGAGCACTCACTGCTCCCAGGGACGACGCCAACAAATGCTTTTCAGTTGAAAAAAGGCTGCCAGTTGCAGCCGCAAGGAGCGGGCCTTCCGAAGGTCCGCTCCTGTGATTCAGCTGAGTGTCAAAAGTGGCGCAACCTAGCCTATTGATCTCGCGATCCATCTGCGGCTCTGGGTGGGAAGCGGTCGTTTAGGGTCGGCCGCAGAAATGTCAGCTTCGCTGCCGGTGCCTTGCGGCGGCGGAGAAGTTGACTGCCACGGCTGAAACGAGTTGGGAGCGCTGAGCATGACGAGCAATAAAAGGCTGACGAGGCGGCAACTCTACGACCTGGTCTGGTCGACGCCGATGATCCGCCTTGCCGAACAGTTCGGCATCTCTGACGTCGGCCTGAAGAAGACCTGCGAAAGACATCGGGTGCCGACGCCGAGCCGGGGCTATTGGGCGCAGATTCAGGCTGGGCAAAAACCGAAGAAGGCCGCGTTCGCCGAGGCGGCCGACAAGCGTCTGGATCAAATCGAGATCGGTGGAGGGACCGATTTGCCCGAACCTGTTCAACAAGTCCTGGCCGATCAGCGCGAGCGTAGGAAGCTCGAAAGACCAAAGGCGCCAAAATCTCCTCGACCTCCAGCAGAAATCGAAGTGGTGGTCAACGTTCATTTGACCTTGCAGATATCAGCCCGCGCCCTGCGCCGCTTCAAAGTGGAAGATACCTTCGTCGAAGCCACGGCAGAGGGCATGTGCGGGGCAACGGTCGGATGTGCGAGCGTCGAACGCGTGATCTTCGTGCTTGACCGATTGGCCCAGGCCTTGGATGCCAAGCAAATGCCCATGATCTGCACCGGCAAGGCGATGCAGGTGGCTGTTGGCAGGGACTCTGTTACCTTCACATTGAGCGAGCGGACTCAATTGGTTCCACATGTTCCGACGCCGGCAGAACTTGCTGAAGAAGCGCGCCGCAAAGAGCAACTGGAACGGCACTACCGGAATCCGTCGAGATGGCCGCGACCACCATACGGGTCGGTGTACCCGTCACATGATACGGTCTGGACAGGAGAACTCACTATCCAGATTGACGGATATGGCGATGGCGTTCGCCGTCGCTGGAGCGATGGGCGCCTGCAGCGGCTAGAGAATGTCATTCCATCAATTGTCGACGGCATCGAGGTGCTGTTGGCCGCACGCAAGGCAAGGCGGGAGGCCAACGAAGAAAGAGAGCGCCAGCGCAACGAACTCGCCTATCGACATGACCTTTTCAAAAAGCGGCGGGAGCGCGAGGAGGCCCGACACAAATTCCTTGAGAGGGTGATCCGCTTGACCAACGAGGCAGAGATTCTGCGCTCTTGGCTCGGCCGAACGCAGCTTGAGGTTGGAGTGGATGCCGACAGCCAAACTGCTCGCATGATCGAGTGGACGCGGGAGAAGCTTCGCAAAATCGAAGGGCAATTGAACACCGATGGCGTTGAAAGGCATCTCGGCGATGCGACCCTATTTCCGAATCCGGCCTCGGACGAGTTGGCTGATCCCCTCGGCGATCCGCCACCAATGCGCTGGTACTAGCCGCTTGTGAATCGGCAGCGCACAGGGACCTTATTGACGCCTGAATTATCAAGATTTTCGATGCCGCCCGATCGGAGAGGTTGTGACGGGAGTGCGGGCCAGCATCGGAAAAACTCCAGAAGGAACACGAACCGGCAGGAAGAAACGTACGCATACGACGAAGGCCGCGTGACTGCCGCGCGCGGGTTGGCGTGTAGGCTTGCGCAGGAAGCTGGTCCAGAAAGTCTCCGCTTCCGACAGACCGATATCGATACCAAACACTTCGCGCCGGCCGTCGGTGTTGACACCAACTGCGAGGGTGACAGCAACGCTGTTTGTACCCTCGACTGTTATCGCCGAGCTTGGGAGTAGCCGAGACAAGCAGTGTTACCCAAGCAATTTGTACGATCGGGAATGAGGGGCGCTTCACTTGCATGAAGGATAGCTTACCACCGAATGTGGACCTCCCTCACCAGAACTCATCCCTCACCTTCTGGGTGCCACGATATAGGATCGCGGATCCAGCGACTGATCTCGGACTCATGCCAACCAGCGCCGTTCACGCTGATCCTGATCTGAGGCGGGAATGTGCCCTCGGCGATCTTGCGGTAGATGGTGGACCGGGACAGCCCAGTCCGGGACAGGACGGTCTTCAAACGGATGATACGATCTGGTTCGCGCATGGCCGCCCTATCTCCTGCTGACTGTTTGTGGTTACTTCTGATGAGAGACAGGAGTCCCGTGTGCGCGTACAAGCAGGTTCTGTTCGTCGTCCTGCTGCAGCGAAGAGACGGCGGCAATTGGGATGGATCACAAGCCGAGCCCCCGTCCCCTTCCAAGGTCGATGCCATGGCTGAACGCGAGTTCCAGGCCGAGACGTCGGCCTGATTCGAACCCGATGCCGAGTTCCTGCTTGCGGCTGGCGAGGATGGACTCCAGCTGCGGATCGCGTTCGAGGCTCTTGGCCATATTGCCCATGGCAGATCGCGTGGCCTTATAGGCGGTGATGTCACCCGTCTGATATTGACGCTGGCTGGCCTGGTCGAGCTTCTGCCAGCGTTCCACGAAACGGTCGGCACGGCGGACTGGATCGGTGCGCAGCTCGGTCTCGAGTTGAAGGGCACGCACAGCGCGGCCGACCCGGCCGCCCGCCGCCTCGAGGGCAAGCTCCGGGTTCTTGACATAGGCGGCTTCGGCATCGCGCCAGCCATGGGGCCGGACCTTCTCGAAGGCGTTGCGGGCGTCATTCAGATCGCGTGTCTGCGCCGAGCTGGCTTTGCCGCCCCTCTCCTGCGTCTCGAAGATCGCATCCACGGCGCTGGCATGCCGCACGAGCGCCTCGCTGCGGGCCCTGCGCATCGCCGCCTCGCGATCTTCTGCGCTCTCTTTGGCGGGCGTTGCGGGTTCGTGTCTGGCCTCTCTGGCGGTGTCCCGTCCAGCGCCTTCCGGTTCCGGCCTTTGCACGCCGTTTTGGCCGGGCGCCTGGACGGACGGACGCATGCCCTCGAGCATGGTGCGCACCTTCTCGGGCACGATCCTCTTGACGATCTCGGCGACGCGCTCGCGGAAGCTGATGCCGCGCCGCTCGGCATAACTCTGCGCAGGATCGGCCCGGTCATAATCCGAGGCCATGTCCTTGGCCCGGTCGCGTGACAGGGTGCGGACCAGTCGGCCGCGATCGGAGAAGTCGTCGCGGCCATAATGAAGCTCCATGCCATCGCGGTGGCGGGACAGGGCGACATAGCTGCTGTGGGCATCCAAGCCCGGTGATGCCAGCACATGGGTGCGGTCCACCGTCATGCCCTGTGCCTTGTGGATGGTCGCGGCATAGCCATGGTCGATACGGTTATAATCCTTGAGATCGAAGTCGACACTTCGGCCATCGTCTGTGCGCGCGTTCATGGATTGGGCGCTGACATGCTCGATGGTTCCGAGCGTGCCGTTCTTGACGCCGAGGCTGCGCTCGTTCTGCAGGAACATGACGCGGTCTCCGCTGGCGAAACGACACTCGCCGCGCTCGACCGTGACTGGGACATCATCGCCGAGATCGCCGGCGTCGCGCATGCGTTCGCGCGCGGCCTCGTTGAGGGCACGGACCTCGTCATTGGTGTGGGTGAGGATGATGCGGCTGCGGTCGGGCGAGGCCTGCCGGTCGCGATCCCAGTGCTCGATCAGATCCTCGCGTGCCTGCTCGCGGGTTGGGGCCTCATGCACCATGCCATGGCTGTCATAGGCATCAATGGCGGCGCCGGTCCTGCCGGTCGCCAGATCGCGCGTGGCGTCCCGCTGCCAGTCTTCCCGTTGGCGGCGAACCTCGCCGATCTCGGCCCCGCCGTGCCGATCATGGATCGAGCGGAAGGCTGCGCCCGCCTCGATGGCCTGTAGCTGCTGGGCATCGCCGACCAGCACGACTTTGGCGCCCGCTTCGGCGGCATGGGAGAGCACGCGCTCCAACTGGCGCGTACCGACCATGCCAGCCTCGTCGATGACCAGGACATCGCGCGAAGTGAGCATGTCCCTCCCCTGCCCCCAGCCATGTTCCATACTGGCGATGGTGCGGGAAGCTATGCCCGATCCGCTTTCGAGATTTTCGGCGGCGATGCCGGACAGCGCCACACCCCGGACCTCAAACCCCGCCGCGACCCAGGCCTGCCGTGCCACGCCCAGCATGGCGCTCTTGCCGGTGCCGGCATTGCCAACCACGATCGCCAGATCGCGCCCATCGGTGACATGCGCCAATGCCTCGGCTTGCTCGCCAGAGAGGACGAGACCGCGCTTTTCAGCAGCGGCCAGAGCCTTTTCCCTGTCGTGGTCGTCGACCCCATGGCGTTCCCTCTCCGCCATCAAGTTGGCAGCGCGGTGCAGGCGCTGTTCTGCCTCGATCATGGTGCGTGTGGTAAAGCGGTCCTCGCCCCGTCCGTCCTTCCCTAGTTCAATGAGATCAGGCGCGCTACGGATCGCATCTATCACGCCGTTGTACTGGTCGAGGCCATCGCTGTGCCGATGGGCGAACCTCGCCATGTCGCGCCGCGTGAAGGTCGATTGCTGATGTGTGATGGCGTCGAGCGCCAGACTGGGATTGGCGATGATGCGTTCACCATTGCCGCGTGCGATCTCCCGGTGCATCTCCGCTCTGTCTGCCTCGGTGCCTCCGTCCTCTAGACTCTCGTCCTCGATACGTTTGGCGGGTGCACCGATCTGGCTTTGCGGCTCCAGGGCGATGGCCTGGGCCTCCAGGCTGCGATGATCAATGCGGGCGTCGATGTCGAGTTCGGCCAGGCGCTCATTGGCAAGCTCGGCCCAGCGTTCACGCCAGTGCTCAACCATTTCCGTGCGGTTCCAGTCCCGTACCTTCTGACCGAAGCCAACCTCGTCTCCATTCACCTCCACCGTGCGCATGGTGATCATGACATGAGCATGAGGCTTGGGCAGGCCGTCTTCGGAAAAGTCCCAATGCACATTGAGATCAGCGATCATGCCGCGATCGACGAACTCGGCCTGCACGAAGTCTCGCGCCAGTTCGATGCCCTGCGCCTCACTCAGTTCGCGCGGAAGCGAGAATTCGACCTCTCGGGCAAGCTGGGCGTCCTTGCGGAGTTCGAAGGCTTCGACATCGTTCCACAGCCGCTCGCGATCGCTCCAGACCTCGGGTGCGTTCTCAGGCAGCATGACTTCGGAATGCACGACGCCGCGCTTACTCGAAAAGTCGTGGCTGCGGTCAACGCGCTCGTCGTGCAAGCGCGAGGCCGAGCGGTAGGCAGCCGAGGCCACTGCGCTGGAGCCGGCTTTGCGGCCAATAACCTTGACGTGAAGATGATAGATCGCCATCGCGATGCGATCTGTGGCACGGCCAAGCACACGTCGGAACGACGTATAAGCGCGCCCTCCCTCGAAAAAATCTCGGGTGGGACCTTCCCGTCCCAGCCTGTCCTGGCGACCCTGGAGCCTTTCGGCAGGGGCTCACCTATCATCGCTGCATCGACAATCGACGAAGATGATGGAGATGACAATGCGCAAGCCGAAAGACTTCGATGCCGAGCTGAAAGCCCTCGAAGACAAGGCACGGGAGCTCAAGAACCGCAAGGTGCAGCAGCTCGGCGAGTTGGTGATCGCCACCGGTGCCGATGCCCTCAGCGCCGAGGAACTAGCGGGTGCACTGATCGTACTGGCGGAGACCAAGGATGCCGGCAGGAGGGAGGCATGGGCCAGGCGCGGAGCGACGTTTTTCCAGGGGCGAGCACGGCGACCTGCTCCAGCGACTGACCGCGACACAGGTGGCGCTCAAACACAACAGATCAGCCCGCAACCGCCATCAGGCGGTACGGGCTCGGCATGACATGCGCTCGTGGCAAATCGAGCGCCGCCAGCGCACGCGACAGCTGATCGAACTGGGTGGCTTGGTCATCAAAGCCGGCATCGTCGAACTGACCGGTGATGATCGCGCCATGATCTATGGCGCGCTACTTTGGATGGCCGATAAGCTCCAGAGCGAACAGAGAGAACAGGCGCGGGCGCTCTGGGCAACGAAGGGAAAGCAGGCGTTCGAGAATGAATGAAGCATGAGCATCGTCAAACGACAGTCGAGAGCTTTCAGACCAGTGTCGGAGGCCTTGGCGGGCAGCCCTTGGCCAGTTTCGGGATCGACACCGATAGGGTCGAAAAGATAAAGTTCGAGCAAATGAAAAAAATTTTTCCGATGCCAAAAGTTAAATTGATTTATCGATCGAGGCGTCCCTTGAAGCCCGTGCCAGGCATGCAAATACTACCTCACCGGACGGCATTTTCTGTGAGACTCTGAGGACATGATGAGTGTGATAGATTACGAAGAGTTGGTGGATATTGTCACCACAAGCGCGGACAACGACAAGGCGCTTGGAAATAGGAATATCACGCAGGCAATTAAGCTTGGACCGATGCCACTGTGGCGAGCTGTGCGGATCGTGCTTGTCGATTGGGTGCTTGGCTCCAAGCGGCAGATGGATGCCCAGATCCTCAGAGATCAAGGCGCTTCATTGATGGATCTGGGAGCCATCCAAGCCGTATACGACCAAGATGATTTCCCCGCGAAGCGCGACCGCGGGTGGCAGGGTAGAGTGGCGGCTTAGGCCGCCACCCCCATCGCCCTCACAGATCTAACGATCCCCCATTGCTCCTGCTAGTCGGCATAGGCACCGGGCAAAGCGATCTGGTCGAGCAAAACAGCGTAGCTTCACCTATCCGACGCCGAGTCAACCGGCAGTGCCCCGTTTGGTCAGTGGCGCGATTTGGTCCGCAAGGTCCAGGTCGACTTCTCGATCGATCTCGACACGAACAGCTACTCTGTGCCCTGGCGCCTGATCGGCGAAAGTGTCCAGGTCGTGGTGCTGGCCGGCCGTGTGGTCATCCGTCATGTAGGTCCGATGGCGGGTGGTCAGCCCTGTGCGGGGGCGACGACAACGGATCGTGGACCGGTCGCATTTTGTCGGCATCGCCGGCTTCGAGGAATCGGTGTGTGCAGATCCCATCGAGATCCCTCCAGCCGCTTTGCTACGGCTGCTTGCGGAATTCGAGGCGGTGGTCGGAGGGCTTGATCATGACGAACGTCGACCATGACATGCTCATCTCGCCAAAGGAGACGGATCCTCACTTCGGTTGACAGATGGTCAGCGATGACATCTGTCAACAATAGAGTAGCCCTATTGAGAACTGGATTGTGGAAGGGGCGCATCAGCGAGTTTGCTTACTGATCGACGCACGCGGATCTCAATCCGGCGCCGTTCCTTGACATTTCCCTTGGCGGTGCCGTCGGCGCTTTTGTCGCCAGGCATTATCATCTGGGCAGCAGAGAGCGGCAACACGGTCACGCCCTTCAACTTTGGATCGCTTCTGAGAATGCTCGCAACGGACACAGCCCTGGCCATGCCAAGGCCGGCATTGTCAGCGGGCGTCAAGCCGTCAATCGGAAAGCTTCCATCAGACGCAGAGATAAGCTTTCCATCAAGATTGGAGATCCGGTTATTCACCGTTTGCTCATCCGTGTGGCCGATCACCTCAACAATATCGACATTGTAGCGGCTGACGATGTCCGCGACCTGGTCAATGACGCTCGTTTTCAGCTTGCTTTGAAAACTTGGCGTCAGGTCTGCCTTGCCCACGGCGAAGCTGTAGCCGCTGGCCTCGCTGAGGTTAATGATAGGCGGCCAGTCGTGCTCACCAAGGCCCTGCTTTTTATCTCGCTCCGCCTGAACGCCCTCAACGATGACCTTGTCCAAATCCTGGATCGCGACATCCTGGAGACCACGAGTTTGTAGCTGTCCTTTGGCCGTCTGCAGCTTTCGCCATGCCTCGGCGACCTCAGTACCCTTAGCATTTGAGCTCAGCACGTCGACCAGATCGTTCAGCTGGTTCGCGTATTTGACTACCTGCTGAGGATCAACTCCACTTGCACGGATGGCGTCAACAATCTTGCTCGCGTCGACGAGCTTCATCCAGTCGTTATCCGACTTGGGTCCAGCAACCTGCATTGCGTTTAGCAGATCACTCAGTCGCTTAATTTGAGACTTTAAGTCGTCGGCTTTAGCCGTGAGGGTCTTTTCCTTGGCGCGCTCCTCATCAATTTGGATGCGCGCCGCGGCAAGCTGGGCCGCCAATGAGTCGTTTTGTTGCTTCTCCCGCGTGAACATCGCCGACAGTGCAATCAGAAGGCAGAAGACCAGCAGCAGCATTATCTCGGCCATGGTAAGGCCGAGAACTATTCCCCGTCGATAAGCCGTCCCATCAGCTGTGATCGAGGTAATCCTAGGCATCGGGCGCCTCCTTTGCGAACAGGCGCTCAAAATATTTGAATGGCGTTCTGCGCTCAGAAGCAGCAGCATTCGCGGCCTCCAGCTGACGCGTCATGTTGAGTATGGCGTCCGCAAGGCTATCGAAACGAGCGTTTCTTCTCTGTTCGACTTCCAGCACTTGAGCCTGTGTCATGTGTGCATTTTGTTCGATAAACACCGACAGACTCTTGTTCAGTTCGCCGACAGCGTCGGTGAGCTGAGTTACGGATGGCTCCAGTTTCTCCTCGATCACTTTGGACGGAGCCTTCAGCTCTTTTAGTTGGTCGGACATCACCGCGAGAGTCACGGCTAGATCCCTCGTGCCATCGGTGAGTTTGGAAGCCTGTGTCGCGAAATTAGTGTTTGCTGCTTCGATGGTTTCAAAGGCGGATTGCGTGAAAGCTTTGAGCACGGTAGCGGTTGCATCCGCGCTAGCCTCGATCGGGCCTGCGGCCCTCTTAGTGAGATCCTCGAAATTATCTATGGCTTTCCTGGTGGCTTCAGTCGCGCCCTCGCGCACTTCGGTAAGCCCCTCAAGTATCATTTGCTGAGACGAGCGCCGGAAATGCGCGAGTTCCATCACGGTCGTGTCGAGTTCGCGCCGGACCCTGCGAGTAGCTTCAGCAAGCTCCAGACGCGAAGCCTGTTCCACCTCGTAAGGATCCTGACGCATCTGGCCAAACAAAACGCGGAGCGCCACCCCCGCGATCGTAGAAGCAATTGCAACACCAAAATTTCGGACAATTTCTTCCGCAGCACCTTCGACCTGGAATAGGTAAAGTGAAACGCCCAAGCTAGTGAGGGTGAACAGGAAGCCCATGTAATAGCTATTGTCGCCCACTTGGTCCAAGCGAAGCCGAAGACGTCGCAGGACCATGACGATCAGAGCGTAGGCCAACATGAAAACCACTGGCACAGCTGTTACCACAGCCGCTGGATAGTCATAAAGCTTGGCAAAAATGATATAAATTGCACCGGCAACAACGAAAACACTAAACAGGGTTGCGTTTATGGCGCTATCAGTTGCTGGAGTTATCTTGAGCTGTGGCATGCCTAGTTAACTCCCTGCAGTTTTTCTGCGCTAACGAATTGCCCATTATTGTCCTCGATCCACTGCTTCCAAAAAGCGATGTGGGCAACACTGTCGATGGGCGGACGCTGGCGCTGTACATATTTGATGAATACGCTCGTCCCGTGCAAATCGGTCCGGAAGTCTCTATATGCCGCAGATTTTTTGAAACGTGCAAAAGAGAGATCGCCTCGGTATTGGCTGTAATCGGGTCCGTTCTCAAGCATATCAGACACAACAACTAATGTTTTTGCGATATTTTCAACACGAGAGGTCGTGAAATCCTCAACAGCTATCGCTTGAATAGTCTTCATAATCGGAGATTGCTCAGAAGGAATGTCACTGAGACCTTGTGTCAGTACAGCCTTTAGTTTGTCCTGAAACTCTCTCCACCTCTTTTTTGCCAGCTCGGGATTTCCTGTAAGGGGGTCAATATCAGCCCCGTCGCCGGGGTTGCAGGCATGAAATTTCACAGCCCCACTCGCGATCCCAGGATCCATAACGCGAAGCTCGAGGAGGCTGAGCTTTGGCAGGCCTTCTGCCAGGTCCACGAGTTGCGTCGTTAGCTCCTCTCGCCCTATCGGTGGCATTGCATCGGACGTATCCACAAGCACCACGGTCACGCCTGCAGGTCCGTCTACCGGGCATCCGTCAGGTCCGCGCTTCGCCGGGCGGGGGGTGGTGAATTCGAAATACCCGTAAGCCCCAAGCACACCAGCTGCGAGAACGCAAAGCACACAGGCTATCAATATCTGAGGCAAGCCGTTTCGGCCTCGCGTCCGTCTACGCCGGCTGCGCGCCATCGCGTTCCCCTGGTTCTGGCACGATGTCGTCAAGCTGACGGTACTCGTCCATTGTTGCTTGATAGTAAGCGTGGATTTCCTTCACCTCTGAAATGAGTAGCGAGTGTATTTCCCCAATGCGGGAGCGTAATTCACGGGCACTCCATTCACCGTCCGCATGGGCATCAATTTGGATCCGAGGAAGACTGAAGGTGCTGTCAAACCTTTTAGGAGTCTTTGACGGTCGGGATGCCTTGTTGGCCTCCCTGTAGATTCCCAAAAGAACGTTTGCTGCGCGTTCCAGGTGCTCCTGATGTTGGACAAACAGTTTGATCATTCTGGAACGGTTGGCGACGATCGCCTCATATTCACTCCTCCGTACGGACAAATCACGACTGATCTCTTCCATCCGCTCCTGGTACTCGTCTCTGACCTCCCGCAGCGTGTCGCCAAGATCTGCTTTCGTCCTACGATAGTCCTCGCGGGCGGCCTCAAGACGCCGTTGCACGTCGGAATACCCCGGGTAGCTATCCGAGAACGTCAAGCTGTCGATAAGGGCAATGAGGGAGAAGAGTAGGCCGAGCGCGAAAAGGATCCAGGAATTGAGTTCTTGAAGTTCGAAGGGTCTACTTGCCAGACGGCGAACAACCTCTGCACCAGCACCCTCCAAAATCGTTCCCGAGACCTCACGATAATGTGCCAAAGCGAGATTAAGGCAGAAGGAGAAAACTAGATAGAAGAGAACAGATATGAAACCAATCGCCCTACGAGATATACTTATATGCGTTATCTGTTTAATACCGTAAAGTCCTATGATGACAGTACCAACGATATTAAGCGCCGCAAATGCGAATGCTTCAGTCAATCCGCCTAGAAGACCTAATTCATTTCCTTTTGACAGAAAATTGCCGTTGGCGATAGCTTCAACAAGAAACAATACCACTAAAATCGCAATCTTAAGAAATGTTGTTGCACCTCCCTGAACACGCGCGGTGTGCTCGATCTTATTTCTCCTGCGGAATGCCTGCTGCTCGGCGTCGAGGTCCCGCAAATTCCTGCGTAAGGCGTAAAGATCGTCCTTGCCAGCCCTCGCTTCCAACTTGAAGTCGCCAACTGCAGCTGGTGCTGCATGCTGGATTTGAGTAAAGCGATCTTCGAAATCTAACGCCGCCAGGCGCTCGGCGTAAGTTCGCAGTTCATCCTCGATTAATGCATGAGACGATTTTTTTACGGCCTCGATCCGCTCGACAATCTCGGCTTCGATTTGATCTGGCGCTGTTACGGAAGTAGGCGGTTCATTGTTTGCGCCTCGCTCCCTTCCGCGACCAGCGAGGTCCATCTGCTTGGCGAGCCGGTCGGTATCAATGTCTGGGAAGGTCTCAATCGACGGACGCCTGTCATGCGAAGGCTTTGCGATGCCATCGAGGAGGCGGGATAGAGCATTACTTTTCACAGTTTAGTTTCCGAGAGTTCCAGTCAAAATCGGCGGCGGGCATTGCTGCGTTGATTTCGTCAGTTTGTAGCGAGCGAACCCCATACTTGGCTATGCGCCCTTGTCTCTTGTTGAGCATCAGCGCGGCACATAAACGCATTTGCCGCCGCCGAGACGCCGCTGGCACTCATTTACACGCTTTCGGTGATCCCCCCAACGTTTTCGCCGTTAGATTGCGCGGCGAAAAGGCTGGATCAAGCGCGCGAAGTAGGCCTGCCCTTATCGCGTCACGCTCGCGTCACGAATACGGTAGCTGCGTGGGTTCAGCCCGACCGGACGAGACCACGAAGCAGGTGGGGCCGGCTGGGGAAACGCATGAGATTCGCAGATATTGCGCTGCTCGCATTGGCCACAGCGATCCTTCCTTTTCAGCCCCTTCAAGCGAGGGACTATAACCGGGAAGGCAGCTACTACCAATCAAGCGACGGCACTTGGGTGCATGTGCCGGAAAGCAACGGAGAACACGGCAAGGAAATCGCAGTCTGTGGGGACGGCACCCACAGCTACTCCCATCATCATCAAGGCACCTGCAGTCACCATGGCGGTGTTGCGCGCTGGGAGTAAGCCATGGCAACTGCCAAAATTATTGGTTGCACCTGCTCCATCCTTCTGGTGGTCGGCAATATAGCGCCGGCGCAAGCGTTATGCTCCGAACCTGAAAGGCCTGCCTGCAGCGAACAGTCGGGAGCCTTCGATGACCAGAGCGATTACGAGGAATGCCTTAGTCAAATGAGGAGCTATAAGTCTGATGTCGACGACTATTTGCAATGTATGAAGAGAGAATCCGATGCTGCTCTCCAAGCGTACAATGAAGCCGTTGATCAATTCAATAGTCGGGTAAACAACTGAATGAGCGCCGTTTTCCGTCTATGAAAAAAATCGTTGCCGCTATTATCTGCGCTTTGTTCATCCCGCAATTTGCTGTGGCCGAGCCAATCCGTCGGGTACTTCCGCCTAGTGTGTCAGTTTGCTTTACGCCCGGCGAGGATTGCGAGGCTGAGGTGGTCGAAGCGCTCAAAGCGGCCACTAAGCAGGTCTTGATCCAGGCCTATGGTTTCACCTCGATCCCGATCCTTCAGGCGGTGAAGGCCGCTGCGAACCGCGGCGTCGAGGTGCTGGTCATTCTCGATAAGAGCAACGATCGTGGCAAATACAGCGCCGCGACGTACTTGACGAACAACAACATCCCGGTCTGGATCGACACCACACCGGGGATTGCCCACAACAAGGTTATGGTGATTGACCATGCCAGGGTGATCACCGGCAGCTACAATTTCACCAAGGCTGCCAAGACGCGAAACGCTGAAAACTTGCTCGTGATATTCAGCCCGCCGGTTGCCCGGGAGTTTGAGGCGAATTGGGACGCGCGTCTAAAGGCCTCCAAAGCCTATGGCGGCGTGGACGAACCGTCATCATCCTCAGTTGCCAAATCCCAAGGGTCGGACGACGCCCCTTCAAATTAGGAGAGCAATTCGTGAGGTGCGCGGTACTCGGAGCCGGAACGCTTATGGTTATCAGCGCTGGCTGTGCATTGGAAAAATCGTCACTCTCAACTGGGGCCGATCGTGCCGTTCTATATTCGAAAATCTGTATCCGCTGGCCCGTTTCGCTTTAACTTCTCAAAAGGCGGAGTGGGCGTCTCGATCGGCGTGAAAGGTCTGAGGTTCGGCACCGGACCGCGTGGCCACTACATTCATGCCGGCCGCGGCGGACTCTACTATCGAGCTTCGCTCGGTAACGCTGGACGGCAAAGAGCGGCACAATCCGTCGCCCAACCCCTTCAACCCGTCATTACAGCGAATGACGACGTCGCGATGACCGAAGTCGAGTCTGCCGACGTGGTGCACATGCGCGATGAGTCCTTCGGGGAGATGCTGGACGAAATCAACACCAAGGCTGCCCAGATCAGAATGTCTGTTGCTTTGTGCTGGACGATGATCGTAGTCGGCGTCGTAGCAGGCTTCGCCTCGGGAGGCCCCGGCCTTGTCCTTGCCGTCCTTGCTCTGCCAGCATGGGCCATCGGACGATGGTTTGATTCCTATCGCCGCAGCGTCGTTCTCTACTACGACCTCGAAGGCGATGCCGAGGCTGCATACAACCGTCTTGCAGAAGGATTTGACGGGCTCGCGAGGTGTGCGGGCAAATGGCACATCGAAGCGGGTGGCGCTATCCAAAGCCTTGCTGCGTGGAAGCGAAATGCCGGGGCGTCGTATCTGGTTCGTAGGAAAGCGACGACCCTAACTAACTCGCTTCCGTCGGTGATCAAGAGCAACGTTTCTGCACCGGCAATGGGCGTTGGGAAGCAGACTATGTTCTTCATGCCGGACGTGGTCTTCATTCAGGACGGCAAGAAAGTTGGTGCAGTGAGCTACGCTGACCTTCGCCTCCGCTGGCAGGAATCCCGGTTCATCGAAACCGAACGGCTACCGATCGACGCGCAAGTTGTCGACCATACTTGGGAACACCCCAACAAGAATGGCGGACCGGATCGGCGTTTCAAAAGCAATCGCCAGTTACCCATCTGTCTATACGAAACGGTGCACCTCCAAAGCGACAGCGGCGTGAATGAGCTCGTTGAGTTCTCACAGACAGGTAAGGCTGCCGACTTTGCGGACGGGTGTTTGAAACTCGCACGGCTTCCAAAAGAAACGAGCCCGGCACTTTCAGCCCCTGATGCAGCGACGCCGGCAGTCCACACCTTCGAACCGCAGACCGGACACAAAAAGAAGCTTAGCGGGGTACGCAGTCTGATGATTGCGGGCGCTGCCTTTCTTCTGCTGCCGCTTACAGCGGTATTGCTCAAAGGCAAGGATGAGGCCACCACCACACGTCTCAGCAAGGAACTCGAGCGGAGTATCTCAACTCAGTTCACAGGTGCCCCTGCAGCGCCTGCGCAAGGCGCCAATGTGAATTCGCAAACGTCCTCTTCGAACGTTGGGGAATCTCCGAGCGCAGTGCCTCATTCTTCATCCGTTTCTGTCACGACACCGAAGTCTTTAACTTCGGCAACGAACGAAGCCCATTCACTCAGCACACCGAACTCGCCGTCGAGCGTTTCTGGCCTCCCTGCTCCACCACCCGTAGTCCGTTACACGAACACGGGCCTCAATCTTCGAGAAGGACCGGGGTCGAAGTATCTGGTAATCGGAACTCTGCAGAAGAATTCTGTAGTCTTGGTGTTGAATGAAGAGCAAGGCTGGAGTCACGTTCGCCTGGAGAACGGGGCAACGGGCTGGGTTTTCAGCAAAGCGCTAACAAAGACCGGCAATCCTGGCGCAAATGCTAATATTGGTCCGGTGGCCCCCGTGGATGGCGGCTCTCGATCAGAAGATCGGCCGTGAGGTTAGAAGATCGATTTTATCCGAGCGAGCTTTCATCACCCCGCTGGGCGCTATTTGGTCACGCTAGGGCGCAAGTAATGGGGTGTTCGGCGCACCGCGTGGCACCGTCAGGCAGCTGCAGGATTGGATTGGTCATATCCGTGATGTAATGGAGGTTGCTGAGGCGCCACCTGACATCCAGGAACCGGTCAACCGCCGTTTGGAAGACCGCGGGTTCTGCCATCGATCGCTTTCAGCAGCTCGGACACTTCACCCGTGACGCCATGCTCGACCTCTTGCTTGTCGTGCCAGCGCTCCTTGTCGCGGTTCATGCGCCAGAAAATGCAAGCCGCGGTGTCGGGCGGGTAGATCTCCCGATATTCCTTCGTGATGACGTCGCCGCCGTTCTGCAAGATCTTCACAGCGTGGTGGCTGTAGCCGATGGCGCGTTGGTAAAGGCTGCGCTCAACGCGTTGATCGGCAGCGGCCTTAGCGACCTTTACGGCACGACAAAACTCAGGATGCTCGCTACGCCAGCGCTCCACAGTCCGGATGCTTACCTCGAAGAAATCGGCCAGCTCGGGATCCGTCGCGCCCAGCTTACAGAGCTTGGCAGCCTGCTTGGCGAAGGCCGGATCGTATTTGGTAGGGCGGCCGCCCGGGTGCTTGGCGCCGCTCTCCGGCGCTTCTTTGCTGTCCTCAGCCATTGGGGACCGCCCGGTTGATGGGGCGCATTCTGCTTGGAGGAGCGCTTGATCCACAAGCGGCAGCCCCTCCCGCCGTTGTATTGGAGGGTCACGGCAAGGTCACGGTGCTTTTGAGATAATCTCCGATTGGGCGCGGGGGCGCGATACTAGTGACGAGCCAGGGGGACATAAAATGGGGCTGCTATCTGCGTTGAACTATGGCGTCACCGGCTTAGGCGGCGTCTGCGCGGTTTTATCTTTCCGGCTTCTTATGCATTATACGCAGCAGAGAGCGCCCGTTTATATCTTTATGCTATTTTCTATTATTATAATGATACTTGGTATATTATCTCAAAAGGAAACGAACACTATTCAGTCAACTAACGCCAATCTCCAAGAGCAAGTCGTGGCGCTCAGTGCCGGGAACACCAAGCTGCAAGATCAAGTCGTGGCTCTCGCTTCTGATAGGGAAAAGGTCAATGCGAACTTGGCCGGCACTGTCGCGTCGCTGAATAAATGGACAGGCTATGTTTCCGAGCTTCCGTGTCCTGCCGACGCCGATCTGAAAAACCCCACCAACAACCGGCCAGAAGCCATGGCCTACCAAAAGGCGATCGATAACATCAAGGGCGCGATTTCCATTACCTCGTCGCCGATCACGGTGCCAGCTGCACCCAAAACATGACCCCCAGTGTAACCTGTTGATCTATTTCGACTGCTCAGATTTGAGCTGGGCGATTTGCCGATCCTGGTGAGATTGAACCGACGTTAAGGGCGATCATCCCTGCCAGGGCGGCATCTCACCTTCCGTTGTTCGACCGATCGGCGGGGCAGTCAGGACTTCCCCGGCTGTGAATCGGCATGGAGTTTGGGCGCCGATCGGCATCTTATGTCATTGATATTGTTGCAGCGACCGGGGTTATTCCGCAATGCCGATTCACACTTAGGAAGGCCCTGAGTTCGTGTTGTAGAAAAGCTTAGAGTTGAAAGCTCTGACGGCGCCAGGCTCTGACAGCCTTCGGCGAATCCCCCTTGCCCTCGGCTTCATTCCAACAATCCCAGAATGCTACCGTCTGGCTATTCGGCTTATGACGTGGTTCCGCTACCCGCACCCTGGTTGGTAGCAGACTTGCATCGCCAACAACGAGGGCCTCGCCTATATCCAGCACGGGTAAAAGGTCACCGAAGCTTCCAAGACTGTCGGGCAGCAGCCGGCGAATGACAATCTGGTCGTCGCCGTTGGTCAGTCTCATAGCGATTACGTTGTTACATTGGCTGAGTACCGTCCGATTCACCTCGGCGGGACGCTGGCTAATGACAACCAGGCCTATTCCATACTTTCGGCCCTCTTTCGCAATGCGTTCAAAAATTTCCACGGAGACAGCATCGCTACTATCCGACGTTGTGCGCTCCGGGATGTACAGATGAGCTTCATCACACAAGAGCGCAATCGGGTGCCGATCTGCCTGCTCCGTCCATTGGCTCGTTGTAAAAACCAGTCGAGCAAGAAGGCTCACCATCAACGGCAAGACATCCGAGGGCACTTCCGAAAAGTCGATGATCTTTATGCCTCCTTTGGCGTCGGCTTGCGCCCCGCGACCGCCGACCAGCAGATGGACGACCTGCGCAAGCCAGCTCATATCCATACATTCCGCCGGCGGTTGAAAGAGAAACCCGAGGCGGCGGTCCTGCTGTTTGGCCTCTAGTCGGGCAATCAGGCGGCTGAGCTTATCGAAATAAGGTCCCTGCTTTTCCGTTGTTTTTCCCGGAACCATCTCGACATTACGGCGCCCAAGTTCTGACAGCACGGCGCCAATGTCGAACGGCACTGGGCTGTCAATAGTGAAATTTGCAAGAATGTCAGCGTGAGCCGGAACACTCAATGCCGCCCGCTTCGCATCTGTAATGGAGCGCATCATCATCATAGACTGATTGGGTGCGTTCTGGTCAGAGCGATCAACGAACAGCGAAATCAGTGCTTCATAGCCCAGCAACCAGTAGGGGAGATGCAATACCCCGTCAGCAAGGCCGGCTTTTCTTTCGATATCAACCGGCCCTGCAATCCGAAAGTGGCGAAATTCATCCCCAATCAGCGGCTTGTACTCGCCGTGAATATCGAAAAGAATGACGTTGGCCTGGGGCAATTGAGCGACCTGATCGAGAAGACGTGCGGTGGTCCACGACTTGCCCGAACCGGTTCCACCGACAATGACAGCATGGCGTTGGAATAGCTTATTCCCATTTAGGTAGGCCACTGCATCATCGTCGAGAGTGAACGTACCTAGAGACAGACGTGGGCCGTCAGCTCCCACATCCGAGATGACCTGCATAAACTGGGTCAGGCGCTCGCCCTCTAACGCAAAGCAGTTTGAGTCGATTTCCGGAACCGTCTCAAGTGTTCGGCGGAAGACGTTCTCCAGGATGCCGACACGGTCCAGCAGCGTGCCGATCAACGTGATCCTCACGAGGTTGTTCTCAGGGAGCACCTGATCGATCGGATCGACTTCGCCCGCCGGCGCATCCACGCGATCTTCCGCGCGTCGAGTTATGCGGGTAACGACGCCAATGAGATGTTGCCCTGCGCGACTGCTTTGGAGAGCCGTGAGACGATTCACCTGAATCCGACGCAATCTCTCGATCGCATCAACCCTAATAGTAACGGTCGCCGTATCGACGGAGATAACACAACCAAGCGCCTCGTTGTCGGCGAAATTGAAGATTGGCATGTTCTTCCTTAAGTCACTAATTTGATAAAGCCGTCCATTGACCAGAAGTCTTTATCAGCAATAAATAAGCCCCCTGGGTGTTCTGCTACGTATACCCTTGAACCGGTCCCGCTTTTTTCAATCCCAAGGTACCGCGCTCCCGCCTTGTCACGCAGGAATCCAAGTGCTTCATCGGTGAGTGAACGGGCAATAACAGTCACGGGCAGATTTTTTTGTCTGCAACGACCCAGCATCTTAGGTTCGATATGAGTGTCTCTGAACCCGAACCCGACGCATAGAAAGGCATCAGCATTTTCAAGCGACCTATCAGCACCCTGGATTGCTGAACGAAATGGTTCATCGTGCGTACGTTCGAACTTGTTGAAACCGGGCGTAACGATCAGCGGGGTGATAGGCCCATCCGGAAGATCGAAAAGTGGAGCTGAGATGGCGCTGCCATCCGCACGTTCGAACCAGTCCAGTGACCCATGGACCTTCCAGATACGAACAGTTCGCATCTGCTTACCGCCTCGATGAAAATGGACAGGGTCTCCCCCCTCACGCAGTTGAATGTACCCGGGGATGAACCCCGCCGAAAACAGAAGGTCTGTCGAGTTGCAGGCGTATTCTGCGATGCGATCATAGTTTGTAGTGACAATGTCGACTGTTTTGTTGCTGCTTCGGAAAAGAGAAGCCAGTAGCGTAGCCAAGGGAAACACCTCGGTCCCACACAAAGCACGGAAGAATACGGCCTTGTCTGCAGCATTAATGCAGCGCCAAGTTTCATCAACAATCTTTTTCGTCAGGCGCGTCGGCAGCACCTTTCCGGTAAGTGCCTTCTCAAGATGCTCTCCAGCCTCAAACGCTTGTCGGACTTGATCCCATGCAGTCTCCTCTTCCGGGCCATCTGCTGCAACTACCGCCATCAGGTGATATTTCAGGGCGTCCATTCCCGGTAATTGATGTGGGGCCGAAGCCCCGCTTCCAAGTACAAGCACCGGATTGCTTGCAAAGCAGGTTTGCGCAAGCTTAGCAATACCATCGATATCCATTAGTTCACACAGCCATCTTGCTCGCGGATAGGCAATTGTAGGTAGTCATACGGAAGTATCTTGTACAAATCCAGTACGACGAAGCCGTCTGCTTCAGATCTATCTCACCAACAACCCCGGAAACGCCACCACTGGCTGTATTTTAGGCCGACTGTCCGCAAGTTGGAGCGCGCGGACGTATTGCGGGTGAACGGTCTGCATCCATGCTGCTTCGAATGCAGTCCGCGATCATCAGCGCGTAGAAGTCTTCGGGTTTCGCGAGGTCGAACACGCCTTGGGTCGGTGAGCCTTTGCCCCGTCCCATCCAAATACCTCCCTAGCCCTTGCGGAAATTATCGCCGCAAGGCGATCTGGCGGCCGACCCAATCGGGATCACATGGGAAGGACGGATAGAACGACCGAACGAGCGGCCCAACCAATTCGGATACGATGACGGGCTGGTGCTTCAGATCGTCGACACTCCATTCGCCAAGCGTGACCCGCTCTTCCTCATAAGAGGTGAGACCCGGCAGCCAAGGAAAGCCGAATTCTGCATCAGAAAGCGCGCGGCCCCCGAGCCCCTGCCATTCACATCGAAATTCGACGCTCTCTGCACCTTCCAGCCGTTGAGCCATTACCATCGCGATCAGAACGAGCGCGTTAACCTCGCGCATGGCTTGAAACGGCCAAAACCACGTGCCGGGCTCAAAGCCGTCGTAGCTCTTTTTCCGGTCTTCATAGTAGACGCCGATGTGCGTGGCAAAGCCGCCGGGGGCGACCCGCCAAAAGTCGGTCAAGCCGGTAACCGCCCTGTCAGGGAATATGGCGCTTTCGAGAATTTCTGAGGTCTTGCCGGTCGGCGTGGCCTTGGCGTCAGCAATGAGATAAGGCGCAAGTCCCTCACGGGTGTAGACGTCGAAAAGCTGGGTGCGATAGCCGGCCATAAGCGACGGCAGCGCATTGACCATCGGAAGAAGCGCGGCGGGCTCGAACTCGAACGCATCGGCAGTATGGATCGAGAACGAAAGCGTGCGATACTTGCGCGGCGAAAGGATTTTAGCCTCCCCACGGTCGAGGGCGAGACGTTCGAATTTCTCCTTCGCCGCATTGTGCCACACTTCGAGGCTCACGCGCCCGCACAGATAGTCGGCCAGAAGCTTTTCGATGAGGCTGGTTAGCGAACGGTGATCGCGCTCCGCAGCCTTTTCGGCGCGAGCCTTCAATGACGGTGTGAGGCGCAAATTGACCTGCGCGGACTTTTCGGGCGGCATAGCGTTATCCTATACGAGTCTTCGATACGCGTATAGCATAACACTATACACACGAGATCCCAAGGCCCGGCGGCGCGCGGTGGCGTCGGCTGCCGCTGGCATCCAAATCTACGCTCAGCCTGCCATCGTGAGAGTAGGCTGTTCGCGTGGTGCGCAGTACGTGTACGAACGCAAAACGCCATCCAGGTTGTCAGACCCAGATGGCGATTGAGTTATGATAAAAGTGGTTGCGGGGGCCTGCAACCATCTCAAATTGCGTTTTTGCTTTCGCTATGAAGGCGTTCTGGAAAAGGTCGCTATCGCGTGTGTCAGTGGGCTATTTCGGACCGCAGCGTAGCTTTCGTTCAGGATTGCCCCTTAAGGCTGGTACCACGGATGCACCAAACCGGACCGGAATTGCCGGGTATCACCTCCGAAATGGCCCTATTCTATAACCACGCTTCGAGGCGCCCCAGATCGCTGCGCGCCGGCCAACGATCGACAAACTTGCACATTACACCAATGGAAGTGACAGAGGCAACGTCCCGCCCGGAAGCATCGAGCCGGGGACGTAGCGGGTATATACCCGCAATTCGCCGCGCGACGTCCACGGGCGACGATCCGTCACTCCGATCGCGTGCAGCAGGGTTTGAAGCGCCGCGATGGCTTGCCCAGCCGGGTCCTGGTCAATGGCGACGTCCATCAACCCCTGTCGCAGATAGTCCGCGTGATCATCCGAAATCTCATGGCCGATCCAGTTGGGACGTGGGCCGGAGTGTTCGGCGATAGCTCTGGCGATGCCAAGGGAGCCTGCCCCTGAGTTGTAAATTCCACGACCGGTGGACCGCCCCCCCCCCGAGGGCCGTCCGTGTGCTGTGAAAGCAACGGTCCGGGTCATCATGGGTGCTGAGGTCGAGGGAGCGGCTGGCGACCGATCCTCTGCTGCTTCACTGCTTGAATGTCGCGAAACTGACTGCCGGGATGATCTTCCGGTAGAAACGGCCCGTCCCCGAACAGCTTCTCCCGCAAAGTCCCGGGTCGGTAGGCCGTAGGATAGACGCCTCGTCGCTGAAGCTCGGGCACGAGATAGGTCACGATATCCTCGAAAGTCTCATGCGCCACGGCATAGGCGAGGTTGAAACCATCAACATCCGTTTCCTCAACCCATTCCTGCAGGGTGGTCGCCACTGTTGCCGCAGATCCGACAAACACCTGGCCAAGCCCGCCGATGCTGCCACGGCTTGCCAGTTCCTCCACGGACCACGCTTTCGAATCCGAGGCAATCTCCTCCATCATCGAGGTGATGGCATTCGGTGGAATGTCCTTCACGACATCCGAAGGCGCGAACTGGCCGAAATCGACGCCACTCCAGCCCGACATGAACACAAGCGCGCCGTCATAAGAAGCATAGCGCTGATACTCGCTGAACTTGGCAAGCGCCTTTTCGTCGGTTTCGTCGACGATCACCGTCACCAGCGTATAGACGAGTAATTTGCGCGGATCCCTCCCCGCTTCCGCTGCCTGCCGGCGTATATCGGCCACATAGGCCTTCAGCAGCTTCTTGGAGAGAGAGCTCACGAAGACACATTCGGCATTCCGGGCGGCGAAGCGCTTTCCGGCCCCCGAGGAACCGGCCTGGTAGAGCACAGGCGTGCGCTGTGGTGACGGCTCGCTCAGATGGTAACCGGGCACGTCGAAGAATTTGCCGTGGTGACCGATTTCATGAACCTTCTCCGGAAGCGCGAAGATCCGGCGCTCGCGGTCGCGAACCACTGCATCCTCTTCCCAGCTCCCCTCGAAGAGCTTGTAGAGGACTTCGAGATATTCCTCCGCCACCTCATAGCGATCGTCATGACGGCGCAGTCCATTCTCGCCGACATTGCGAGCACCGCTGTTCAGATAGGAGGTGACGATATTCCAGCCCACCCTCCCCTTGGTCAGGTGATCGGCGGTCGATAGGCGCCGGGCAAAGGTATAGGGATGTTCAAAGGTCGTCGAAGCCGTGATGCCGATGCCGAGATGCTTGGAAGCCATAGAGATCGGCACGGCGAGTTGCAGGGGGTCGTTGACGGGGATCTGCGCGCCTTGCTCGATGGCGTGATAATTATTGCCTTTGTAGACGTCATAGTAGCCGATGACGTCGGCAATGAAGACACCATCGAAGATGCCGCGCTCCAGAATCTGCGCCAGATCGGTCCAATATTCGATGTCCTTATATTGCCAGGAGCGATCGCGCGGATGCGCCCAGAGGCCAGGCGACTGGTGCGCGGCGCAGTTCATCTCAAATGCGTTGAAGTGAATTTGCTTGGTCATGCTGATCCATTGGAATTGAAAGCAATTGCTGGTCTTTGACCGCGATCTCAGCCAAAGGCCCGATTGGGCTGACGCGAAGGAGAAATCTTGTGAATCGAGGCGGCCAGGAGCCGCTTGGTGAATTCGTGGCGCGGGTCGTGAAAGACCTTTTCGACGGACCCATGTTCGACAATCCGCCCGCCGAGCATCACCAAGACATCGTCGCTCATGTGCCGGATGACGCCGAGATCATGCGAAATGAAGAGATAGGACACGCCGAGTTCATCCTGAAGGTCTGTTAGCAGGTCGAGGACTTGGGCTTGGACGGAAACATCAAGGGCAGAGACGGGTTCGTCGCAGACGATGATCTTGGGCTCGGATGCGATCGCGCGCGCAATTGCGACGCGCTGTCTCTGCCCGCCCGAGAGCTGCAGGGGCCAGCGCTTCGCATAGTCGGGCGACAGCCTGACCTTTTCGAGCAAGATCGCAATACGATCGGGATGGTGCCGGCGCGGCACACCACAGGCATCGAGGGCATCGCCAAGGATTTGCGCAACGCTCCAGCGCGGATCGAAAGAACTCAGCGGGTCTTGATAGATGATGCCAAATTCCCGGCGCCTCGACCGACGGTCTCTTTCGGTGACCCTTCCTGTCTTTCCAGCCGTGACCCATGGCCGCCCATCGAAATTCACGGTGCCGGCGTCTGGTTCGATCAGGCCAAGAGCAATGCGGGCAGTGGTCGTCTTGCCAGATCCTGACTCGCCGATGATCCCGAGGGTGCGGCCTGCGTCGAGTGTGAAGCCGACGCCGTCGATTGCCAGTCTGCTGAGATGGTCGGGGCCATCATAGGCCTTCGTAAGGTCCTTCGCCTGAAGCACGGGACGTGGCAGTTGGGTCGCCCGTGTCACCGCGGATCTGCCATTGGCTGGAGATAACCTGGTGCCGCGTGGATGAGTACCAGGCACTGCATCGAGCAAGGCCCGCGTATAAGGGTGGTTGGGCCGATTGAGGACCTGTTCCACAGATCCCTGCTCGACGACCTCGCCATGGTTGAGGACGAGCACTTCGTCAGCCAATTCCGAAACGACCGCCAAGTCGTGGCTAATGACAAGCAGGCCATTGCCTCGCCGCTTGATGTCTCCCAGTACACCCAGAATTTGGGCCTGCACCGTTGTGTCCAGGGCGGTTGTGGGCTCGTCGGCGATCACGAGCGCCGGATCAAGTGCGAGAGCTGTGGCGATAAGGGCACGCTGACGCAAGCCGCCTGACAGTTCATCCGGTCTCTGATGGGATCGTAGCGTGGGCTCGGGAATGCCGACCAGGCCCAACAGTTCGAGCATGCGCTCTCTGCGGCGCTGCGGCGTCCCCCAGTTATGGGCAGCGAGCGCCTCGATGATTTCCTGCCCAACGGCCCGCAACGGATCCAGCGAGACCAGCGCGTCCTGCAGGACGAACCCGATTTCTTTGCCGCGCAGGGCCCGCCATTGCGTTTCCGAGAGTTGACGCAAGTCTTGGCCACCATAGCTGAACGTGCTCGCGCTTATCTGGCTGTTTCCCCCGGTCAGCCCCACAAGCGTACGAGCGGTGACGCTCTTGCCTGAGCCAGATTCACCGACCAGGGCGACAGCTTTCCCTGGCTCGACGCTGAAGGAGATGCTGCGCACGACATTGCGGCGAGCGGATCCCTGCCCAAGCGTAATCGAGAGATCCTCGACAATCAGGCTTGCTGCGCTCATGACACACGCCCTTCCAATCGGCGCTGAAGGTATCGGCCAAGTATGGTGGTCGACAGCGTGGTCAGAACGATGAACAGGCCGGGAAAGAAGGTCAGCCACCAGGCCTGTTGGACGAAATCGCGACCCATCGACAACATCGTGCCCCACTCCGCCGCCGGCGGCTTGGCACCGAGGCCGAGAAAGGATAGGGCCGAAGCCCATACGATCGCCTGTCCCACGCCCATCGTGATCGTCACGATCAGGGGGCGCATGGCATTGGGCAGAATCTGCCGGCGGATCGTTCGCAGAGGAGAATGCCCAAGCGCACGCGCCGCCTCGATATAACCGGCATTGCGCGCCGTCAGGACCTGGCCGAACACCATGCGGGCATAACCGGGAGCATTGCCGATCCCGGTAGCGATGATGAGCGGGATGATGCCGTTACCCAGATGAGCGCCGAACAGCAGCGCCAAGATCATCGTCGGAAAAGAAAACAAGACATCCAGGATCCAGCCGACGGCACGTTCGCCAAGTCGGCCGGTGAGACCGCCCAGCAGCCCGAGGATGACGGCCACGACCATCGATAGCACCACCGCGCCCACACCGAGCAGCAATGATTGGCGGGTGCCATAGATCACACGCGTGAAGATGTCGCGCCCCGACTGGTCCGTGCCAAAGAAATGTGCCCACCCGGGCGCCCGAAACGCTTCACGTGGCGCAATCGCCAAAGGATTGAGATGCGAGAACAGTTGAGGCGCGATCGCTGCAACCACGATCGCGATGAGCAACAATCCGGCCAATGCCGGCCCCGGCGCAAGGAAGGCTCTGAAACGGCTCCCGGGCGCGAGTTGGGCGGCCATTGCAAAATTTGAAGTGTTCATCTGCGACCTGCCTTGAGACGGGGGTCCACGACGACGTAGAGGGCATCGACCACAATGCTCGTGACGATGTAGACCAGGGTCACGAACAGCGTGATGCCGATGGTGAGTGGCATGTCCTGAAGGGAGACGGCCTGGTAAAGCTGTCGTCCCAGGCCCTGGCGGGAGAAGATGTACTCGACCAGGACCGCATTGCCGATCAGCGAGCCGACAGCCCAGGCGGACAGGCTGATGGCCGGCAAGACCGCGTGGCGCAGCGCGTGTCTTATGCGGACGTGCCAGTCGCTGAGCCCGCGCGTACGAGCCGACAGGATGAATGGCTGATCAAGCGCGAGCTCGAGCGTTTCACGCATCACCTGCGCCAGGAAGCCGGCCAGCGGCAGTCCCAGTGCGAGGGCCGGAAGCACGAGGCTCGAAAAACCGTCGCTTCCTCCAGGAGGGAATAGCTGCAAACCGAAGGCAAAGACCGCAAGGAGCACGATCCCGAGCCAGAATTGCGGCAAGGAGGCGCTGATGGTTTCGATCGCGGAGCCGATACCGCTCAGCCATCGGCCGCGCCGCGTGGTCCCCAGCACGGAAATCAGCGCCAATATCCACGACAGAAGCAAGGACAGCATCGTCAACTGCAGTGTCGACCAAGCTTGCTCCGCGATGACGGACCTCACCGGCATGTGCTGCGAGAAGGACATGCCGAAATCGCCCTGCAACAGCCGGAGCACATAGATGCCGTATTGGGTGAGCAAGGGCTTATCCAGCCCGAACTCCTTGATGGCCGCGGCGATGGTTTCCGGCGTCGGATTGGATGTCGGCCCTCCCAGGAGCGCACGCACCGGATCGCCCGGTGTCAGATGAAGAGCGAAGAACGTCACGGTCGCCGATGCCAGCAGCACCAGTGCGCCGCCGGCCCCGCGAAGCGCTATTCGTTGGAGAAGACGCCGGAACCGGCCGTCCGCCGGAACCGGTACATGTCCCGCGAGCCTCTCCGCCATACTCATTTCGAGACCCAGGCGTCATAAAGCGTCGTGACGGTTAGGGAGGGTTCGAGCCTGACGTCATGCGCCGTTTTGTAGACCCCCAGGCGTGTGCTTTGGGGGTAAGTCCGCAACTGCAGATACTGGGACGAAATGATTTTTTGTGCCTGATGGTAGTAGTCCTTGCGCTTATCGGGATCCTGGGTTTCCAGCGCCTTTTCGACGACATCGTCGAATTCGGCATTTTTAAAGCCCGAACCGTTCTGGTGATAGCCGCCGGATCCGGCGGCGCCGAGAAACTCGGAACCGAACACGATCCGCAGCACGTCGGCCGTATTGGTGTTCCAATAGTCCAGGGTGACGTCATAGTCCCATTTGCCCTGGCGCTCGCTCGACTCGGTGTCGCCGACCGGCTCAAGCCGGACATCGAAGCCAACCTGCCCGGCGGTGGCCTGGACCTGCTCCCAGAGCGAACGCTCGGCCGGACTGATCGAAGCTCCGATCGGAACATGCACGACGAGGGACTGCCCGTTCTTGACACGGAAACCCGAGGAATCCCTATCCTTCCACCCTGCCTCATCGAGCAGCTTGTTGGCACGGTCAGGATCGTAGTCGTCAGCGTGCTGGAAATCACCCGAATAGAAGGGCGTTGCCGAACTCAACGGCCCCGAAGCATGGTGATAGCGGCCGAAGTAGACACTGGCGAGCGCCCCGTCGATATCGGCCGACCGAACGAATGCCTCTCGAAAACGAATGTCGTCGAAAGGGGCTCGCTTGGTATTCAGTTCCCCGTTGGTCGGATTGCCGGGACGGTCCTTGATGAGCAGCGTAAGGTCCGGGTTCTTTTCCGCGGCGGCTTCCGATTCAGGAGGGAGAACCTCGATCACGTCGACGCTGCCGCTCTGCAAGGCGGCAAAGCGAACCGCCGGCTCCGGGATGAATTTCCAGATGACCTTCTCGAGATAAGCAGGCCCCTGGTGGAGTGTCGTCGGCGGAGCCCAACGGTAGTCGGGATTTCGCTCCAACACGACCTGGCTCTGGTGGTCCCAGCGTGTGACCTTGAACGGGCCTGAACCCACTGGGCTCTGGCAATTCTCGTCTCGGGAACGCTTGAGCGCAGAAGGAGCCTCGATTCCCAGAAAACCTTGCGCCAGCACCTCGAGGAATGCGGCGTAAGGCTTGGAGAGATGGACCACCGCCGTATGGTCGTCCGGCGTATCCGTGCCGACATATTGCTGGACATAGCCACCGGCCGTCGAAGATTGCGTGGCCGGATTGATCATGTGATCGAGATTGGCCTTTACGGCCGCGGAGGTGAATTTCTCACCATTGGTAAAGGTCACATCATCGCGAAGGCTGAACGTATAGGTCTTGCCGTCTGGCGAGATGGTCCAACTCTTGGCCAGCCAAGGACCGATGTGACCGTCCTTGTCCATCGACACGAGAGAATCGAGAAATTGCTGGGCTACGAAGACCTGGGGCATGTCGCCGTCGACATGCGGGTCCAGGCAGGTCGGCTCGCGATCGGTGGCGTATATCAGGGTTCCCCCCGAAACAGGTGTCGCGGCATCTGCGGCCCAGCCGGGTTGGGCGCCGATTCCGGCCGCCAGCATTGCGCCGGAGAGCGTCGCGAGCACAAGGCCCGAGCGAAGGCGCAGACGGCGCCCCTTCATCGTTCGGCCAGCCGTGCCAGCAGCCTCCATGGCTGCGAGATCGCGACCCAGACGGTTGAAATTGATTGAGAAAGACATGGAAACTCCACAAGGCCGCCGGGATGAATGTTTGCCGCGGCGGAGCGCATCGACGTTTTGCGAAGCACATCCTATTGGTTTCGAGTCATATGTCTATATAATTTATAGACTAAATGTATTAAATTTCTTCGTGCTAGGCTTATCCTCCTGTCCTGGCCCCCGGGCGCGGTGTCCGCCCGCTCACACCAAGGCCTCTGCAACGCGATGACGCGCCGCGGGATGGGACGTGGCAAGCCGCGCGGCGCCACCAAGTTTCTCGCGTAGTGTTCCCTTGGCATAGTCGCGCTTGTAGGCGCCGCGCCTTTGCAGTTCCGGCGCCACGATGTCGACGAAATCGACATAGCTCTCGGGGGCGACGACACTGGTCAGGTTGAAGCCGTCAATATCGGCCTGCTCCACCCAGTCCTGCATCTCGTCCGCGATCTCAGCAGCCGAGCCGAGGAAAAGTGGCGCACCTCCCCCCAGCGTGGTCGCCATACCCAATTCCTGAATCGTCCGGCGGTCTGCTGCGCGGTCGCTGCGGTCATGGGCTTCAACCGATCCCCTGCGAACCTCACCAATGGCGGCCTCCAGCGGCGCGCTCGCGAAATCGAGGCCCTGCCAACCTGATTGCAGGACGAGACCTCCCTCCACGCTGGCATAGCGCCGATAGTCGTCGAGCTTGTTCTCGGCCTCGCTGCGGGTCCATCCCGGCACGCTCACGGCACTCAGAAAAACCGTGATCGCCTCGGGTGGCCGCCCGGCCGCTTTAGCGAGACTGCGGATCTCATCCACGAGCTTGCGGATCTCCGTCTTCGAATTGCCGGCTATGAAGACGCATTCGGCATGACGCGCGGCGAAGGCTCGCCCCCGCGGTGAGGATCCCACCTGGAACAGGACGGGCGTGCGCTGAGGCGAAGGCTCGCTGAGGTGATAGCCATCGAGCGTAAAATGCCGGCCCTCATGGCGGATGCGATGCACCCGTTTCGGATCCGTGAAGAGGCCGGCCTCGCGGTCCCTGAGAACGGCGCCGTCCTCCCAGCTCCCTTCCCAGAGCTTGTAGACCACCTCCATATATTCGTCCGCGATCTCATACCGCAGGTCATGGCCATTCTGCCGCGAGCGACCCGCCGCACGCGCCGCGCTGTCGAGATAGCCTGTGACGACATTCCAGCCCACCCGACCCTTGGAGAGATGGTCGAGCGTCGACATGCGCCGTGCGAAGGCATAGGGCTGATCGTAGGAGAGGATGCTGGTAACGCCGAAGCCGATATGGCTGGTGGCATAGGACAAGGCCGGAACCAGCAGCACCGGATCGTTGGCGGGAACCTGCACGGCACCGCTCAGGGCCGCGTCCACGCTGCCGCCATAGACATCGTAGACACCGAGCACATCGGCGAGGAACAGCGCGTCGAACTTCCCGCGCTCCAAAGTCCTTGCGAGGTCAACCCAATAGTCGATGTTCGTATAATCCCGTGTGCGATCTCTGGGATGACGCCATAGTCCCGGCGACTGATGCACGACACAATTCATGAAGAAAGCATTGAGACGAATTTCACGTGTCATAATTAATCTCTGGCAAGGCGAAAAGCCATTCTTGAAGCTAAGCGAAAGCTGGTTATGCCTATTCCACGAATACTGAAGACGATCTGATGTCTCCGCTCCAGGTGAAGAGAGCCAGGAGTGGTTCGTCGTGCGTTTTCATGGCATGCGGCAATTGCGCCGGATGTAGGATGAGCGAGCCTGCCGGCCGGATCGCCACGGATGGACCGGCCGTCCACTCTGCCGTGCCTGAAAGCACGAGATAGAGCTCGACAGCAGGATGAGCGTGCAGCGGATAGTAGGTGTGAGGTGCGAGGAGTGTCAGTCCAACGACCAGATCCGCCGCTGCCAGCAGGCCCGATTTTCCGATGATATCTGCGAAGCCGACTGACGAGCCGAGACCAGGCCAGCGCGGATCAGGTGGATAGCCGAAAGTCCAGACTAGCTCAGAGGCGAACGCCGAAACCGCCGCCGCGAGCGCGGCTTCGGGGCCGACCTGCGCCTGTGACAGGGCGGTCTCGAGCCAGGCCACGACCGGCGGGGGGGCAGGCCAGTTCTCTCCCGGAGGCCGGCGGAAACGCGTCTCCTCCGCCGGCAATAGAGCAAGGACGGAGGCTGCTTCGCCGCTTACCTCGGGCGCCGACTCAGGCAATTGCCCAAGCCTTTCCCGGAGGGCTGAACAGAAGCGCGGCAGTGTCTGCCGGGGCGGATCCATGGTTAGCTCGCGAGCGCGTTGAGGGTGGCGGGGCGGTGGTAGCGACTGAGTGGGCGGGAAAGCCCGAGATTCTCCCGCAGCGTCCTGCCGGAGTAGGAGCGTTGCACCAAGCCGCGCCGCTGCAGTTCAGGTACGACGAGAGCCGCGAGGGCCTCAAATCCGCCAGGCAGATGCGCCGGAGCGATGTTGTAGCCGTCGCAGGCGCCGGCCACGTACCATTCCTCCAACTGATCGGCCACGTCCGCAGGTGTGCCGTAGACCAGCCGGTGGCCACTGGTCAGGGCGATCGAGCTGTAAAGTTCCCGAAGGGTGAGCCCCTTCCGGCGCGCCGCATCGAGGACGAATTGCTGGCGCCCCTTGGGACCCTCGGTGGCAGGCAGCGCCGGCACCGGTTCGTCGAGGGGAAAGCCGGATAGGTCGGTGTCGCCGATCAGGCCAGAAAGGAAGGCAAGTCCTGCAACGGGTGGCAACAGGCGATTGAGCGCATCGATCTGGTCTTCCGCCTCCGCCCGGCTGCCGCCCACGATGGTGACAGCACCAGGCATGATGCTCAAGGAGTTCGGCGACCGGCCATGTCGGACGAGCCGGGCCTTGACGTCGTCATAGAAAGCTTTTGCAACTGGGAGTTCGGATTGGGCCGTGAACAGGATTTCGCCAGACTCGGCGGCCAGTTCGCGCCCCGCTTCGGACAGCCCGGCCTGCACCATGACCGGATGGCCCTGAACTGGCCGGGGCAGGCTTAGCGGACCGTGGACCTGGAAATCCCGGCCGCGGTGGTCAAGGCGCCGAGCCTTGCCGGCCTCGAAGCACACGCCGCTATCCTTGTCGAAGCGATAGGCGTCGTCATCGAAACCATCCCACAGCCCGGTCACCACCTCGACAAACTCCCGCGCACGCGCATAGCGGTCGCCATGCTGGGGGTGTTGCTCCAGCGAAAAGTTTCCGGCTTCCGAGGCAGATGCCGATGTAACGAGGTTCCAGCCTGCCCTTCCGCTGCTGATGTGATCGAGCGATGCGAAACGCCGCGCCAGGCTGTAAGGATCGTTGTAAGTAGTGCTGGCCGTGCCGACGAGCCCGATACGGCTCGTGACCATGGCCAGCGCAGAGAGAACCGTCAACGGTTCGAACTTGGCACCCCAAGTCGTTTGCGAGACGGCTTCGATATTTTCGTCCCAGATCGCATTGGTATCGGCGAGAAAGAAGAAGTCGAAGCAGGCGGTTTCCGCCGCTCTCGCCATGTCCACGTGATGCTGGAGATTGATGCCGCCGTCAGGAATGGCGCCGGGAAAGCGCCAGCCGGCAACATGATAGCCGGAGGGATAAAATGACAGGCCAAGCTTGAGACGGCGGACATGTGTCATTGAAGGCTCGCTGACAGGTTGGAAAGATCGCGAGAGCCGGCGCTAACCGCATCGATCAGGCTCGCCGTGTAGGCATGCCGCGGCTGCTGGAAAATATCCGGAATGGTGGTGTCCTCGCACAGAACGCCGCGATAGAGCACGACTACGCGGTCGGCGAACCAGCGCACAACTGGCAGGTCATGCGTGATGAACAGGATCGCTATACCTGTGCGCCCCTGTACATCCTTCAGAAGGTCGAGCAAGGAGGCCTTGACCGAGACGTCGAGAGCCGAGGTGATCTCATCGCAGACCAGCACTTGCGGTTCGGCCGCCAAGGCTCGCGCTACCGCCACCCTCTGCCGCTCACCACCGCTGAGTTCGGCCGGATAGCGGTCTGCAAAGTGAGCTGGCAAACGAACATCGGCCAGGAGTTGATGGACGCGGTCACTCAGCAGGCGGCCCTTCAGTCCCAGAAAATGCCGCAAGGGCCGCCCGATGATGGTGCCGACCCGGTGACGGGGATTTAGCGAAGCATCCGGATTCTGGAAGACGATCTGGATCTGCCTCAGGACATCCCTGGTTCGCCGCTGGACAAGCGTGTCGATCTCCTTGCCCTGGAAAAGGATGCGGCCCTCACTCGCCGGCAGCAGGCCGGAAATGATACGCGCGAGCGTTGACTTTCCGCTGCCGCTCTCCCCGATGAGGGCGAGGATCTCGCCGGGGCGAATGACAAAGGACACGGCTTGCAAGGCTTTGGCTGCTTCCGCGCTGCCCCGGTAGCCATAGGAAACGTCCTGTATCGCGAGCAGCGGCGGAGAGCGAAAGCGGGAGGTCGTTTCGATGATTCTCGACATCAGACAACCTTCCGCAGGATGGCACCCTCGCCGGCCAGGCTGGCCGGCCGACCCGGGCGATCGAGACGCGGCAGCGCATCGATGAGTGCCTGCGTGTAGGCGTGGCGGGGGGCCGAGAAGATCGAGGCGGTCGTTCCCGCCTCAACGATCTCGCCTGCATACATCACCGCCACGCGCGAGCACAGTTCGGCCACCGTCTCCAGGTCGTGCGAGACGAAGAGCATGGCAACGCCTCGCTGGCGGCAGAGCGCCTTCAGCAGGCCGATGATCGCGCGGCGAATGACCGGGTCTAGCCCGGTCGTCGGCTCGTCGAGAACGAGGAGATTGGGCCCACAGCTAAGGGCCAGCGCCAGGGCGATGCGCTGCTGCTGGCCGCCACTGAACTGATGAGGATAGCGCGCCATCGCCGCCACCGGATCGGTGAGCCCAACATCCGACAGCAGTGTGACGATTGCCCCGAGCGTGGCCGGACGGTTCAGTCCCGGCCGATGGCGGCGCAACGTTTCCTCGAAGAGCTTCGCCACGCGCATGGTGGGCGTCAACGAGGCGCCGCTGTTCTGCGGCACGAAAGCCAGCCTCGCACCACGCAGGCGCTGCACCGTGCCGCGATCGGCGCCGAACAGATCGATCCCATCGAACAGCACGCTGCCCGCAACGATGCGACGGTCGCTGCGACGCTCTCCCAAAGCAAGGGACGCCAGGGTGGATTTGCCGCTGCCGGACTCCCCGACGAGCCCCACGGATTCGCCTGCCTCGATATCAAGCGAAATGTTGCGCAGCACGCTCTGCCATCCACCGTGCAGACAATAATCCGCACTGACAGCCCGCAACTGCAGCAAGGGCTTCGCCTGGCGCGTCATGCCTTGCCGCCTCCCCGACCAGCCGGCGTGATGCTGCGCAAGAGCGCATCGGTGAGAAGATTCACGCTCGTTACCAGCACCGCAATACCGAGAGCCGGTGCCAGCACCGGCCAGGTCGCGGAATCAAGGGAAGAGCGCCCCTCATTGATCATCAGCCCCCAGTCCGGTGCCGGAGGCGCCGTCCCAAAGCCCAGGAAGCCGAGGCCGCCGATGAACAGAACGGCATAGCCGGTGCGGATCGAGAACTCGACCATCAGCGTACCGGCGACATTGGGCAACAGTTCGCGCAACGCGATCGACAACAGGCCCTCCCCTCGAGCCCGCGCCGCTGCGATGAAATCCTCCGCGACAAAGGTCAGCGTGGCAGCCCGGATGACGCGCGCCACATTCGGAACGGTGAGCAGGCCCACCGTGAGGACCACGGTGAGATGGTCGGAGCCCGCGAGACCGATGACGAGCAGGGCGAAGATGATCGAGGGAATGCTCATGACGATTTCAAGCAGTCGCATGCCGATCTCATCGACCAGACCACTTCGCAGCCCCAACACCATGCCGACGGCACCGCCCAGGATTGTCGCCAGGGCGGCGGCGCCACAAGCAGTGGAAAGCACGGTTCTTCCGCCATAGAGGAAACGGCTGGCCACGTCGCGCCCCAGCCCGTCCGTTCCCAGCCAAAGCATGGCCGAGGGTGGCTCGAAGGGACCGCCGACGAAGACGTCCGTGGGAGAATTGGCGGCGATCATGGGGGCGGCGACCGCCGCGACGGCGTAGAGAAGGAGAACGGCCAAGCCGACATAGCCCGTCCACGGCAATGGCGCGATGAAGATGCCTCGCGCGCGTTTGGCCGCCGCTTGCGACAAGGACGCGGTTCCTGGCGCCAGGCCTGTCGAGACGGTACTCATGCCAAGGCGGTCCGAAGCTTTGGATTGAGCAGCGTCACAGCGATATCGGCGATGAGGTTGACGACGATATAGGCTGCCGACAATGCCATCGCCGCGCCCTGCACCAGCGGCACGTCGTGGTTGCCGATGGCCTCCACGAGCAGGCGTCCAAGTCCCGGATAATTGAAGACGGCTTCGACGACGACAATGCCGCCGATGAGCCAGCCGGCGTTCAGCGCTATGGCGTTGATGGCTGGCCCGATCGCGCTCGGCAGCGCATGACGGAGTAGAACCTGGCCGCGCGACAGACCACGCAAGCTGGCGGCACGCACGAAATCTGACTGGAGGATGTCGATCATCGATGAGCGAGTCTGGCGCACGACATAGGCGGTCATGACCAGGTTCAGGGTAATTACCGGCAGTGTCAGGAAGACGATGAGTTGCCAGGCGGAACGGGCCTGATCGATTAATGCCAGAGGAGGAAACCAGTTCCAGGCGGTGGCGAGCCACGCCACCAGCCAGATACCGATGACAAATTCGGGAACCGACATGCCAAGCAGGACAGCCACGGACAACAGTGTATCGAGCAGCCCGTTCCGACGGGAACCGGCTGCCACCAGGCCAAGTCCGATGCTGAGGGGAATGTGAATGATCAACGCCGCCGTGGCGAGAAGCAGCGTGTTGTCGAGTCGATCGACCACATAGGGAAGAACCGGGCGGTTCGCCGCAAGGGAGATGCCGAAATCTCCATGCAACAATCCCACCAGCCAGCGCAGATAGCGTAATGAGGCGGGATCGTAGAGATGCAGCCTCTGCCTCAGTACGTCGAGCGCCTGGGGTGTCGCCTCCCGCCCGAGGATGCGCTGTGCCGCATCCCCCGGCAGCAACTCGATGGCCCAGAAAACGATGGTCGCCACTGCCAGCAGCGAAAGGACGGCAAACACCAGCCTTCGTGCGATCAGCCGGCCGACGGGTCCGGCGAAGGGAGCCAGCAACGTCATCGCTCTCAGGTCACGATCGAGACGTCTGAGAAGTCGTGGGTGATCTTCTGGGGATGGACCTTGTAGCCTTGGATATTGGCCCGCGTAGCGCCGACCGTGTCGGCATAGATCAGAATGAGCGCTCCGCCGTCATCCTGAATCAGCCGCTGGGCCTTGTGGTAAAGTTCCGTACGGGCGCCCTCGTCCAATGTCTTGCGCGCCTCAGAGACGAGTTCGTCGAAGTCCTTGTTGTGCCAGTGGGTTTCATTCCACGAAGCGGTCGACAGGAATTCCAACGACAGAGCCTCATCGGCGGAACGGGCGTTCCATCCGGTCGCCACGAAGGGCTTCTTGAGCCAGATATTGCTCCAGTAGTCGGCCGCCGGCGCCTGGATGATATTGACACGAATACCGGCAGGCGCGGCCTGGGCCTTGAACAGCGTGGCAAGCTGGATCAGCCCGACATCGGCGGCCGAGGTGTAGAGGTCGAGATCGATGCCGTCGGGATGGCCCGCATCGGCGAGAAGCTTCTTCGCTGCCTCGATGTCGGGCTTGAAAGGCTGTTCAGGCAAGCCATAGGTTTGCCAGGGTGGCACGGGCGTATCATAGGCGACCGTGCCGTGGGAACCGACGATGGCCTTGAGATATTGCTCCCGGTTCACCACGAGCTTGAGCGCCTTGCGGATCCGTACGTCATTGAAGGGCGGCACGTCGGTGAAGGCTGCCAAGCCGTGCCAGAACGAGGTGCGCGCCGACTGGATCTTGACATCCGCGCTCGCCTCGAGCCGCTGCAGCCCCAGAGCGGGAAGCTCGGTGACAATATCGACCTGGTTGGCCAGCAGCGCGGCTACCCGCGAGGAAGGCTCAGCGATCGCGCGCAATTCGACCCTGTCCACATGCGGACGCCCGCGCTGCCAATAGTGCTCATTCTTGAGAAAGATCGTCGGCTCCTCGCCGGGTACGAACTTCTCGACTTTGAAGGGCCCAGTGCCGATACCAGTCGTGCGCAACTCATCCGAACTCTGGCCCTCCCGCACGATATAGGTGAAGCGGTTGGCAATTTGGAGCGGGAACTCGACAACAGGGGCACGCAGTCGAAACTCCACCGTGTGGTCGTCGAGCGCGTGGATGCCGTCCGGATCAATCTGGCTCAAGATGGCAGCGGCAGCGGAAGCCGTCTTCGGATCGACCAGGCGTCTGAAGGTGTAGATGACATCCTTTGCCGTGAAGGGCGCGCCGTCCTGGAATTTGACGTCCTTGCGCAGGGCGAAGGTCCATACCTGCCCGGTGTCGTCCGGCTTCCAGCTCAGGGCAAGTTGAGGCTGGGCGGAAAAGGCTTCGTCCGGCACCACCAACCGCTCATAGACGAGGCTGGCTCGCGCGGCATCGTTGTCGTTATTGCCATAGGCAGGATCGAGTGTTCCCTTGACACCATCGGCCTCACCTGTCGCAACGCGGAGTGTCGTCAAACCGGCCGCCGTACTCGGGCGCCCAGTTCCAAGAACCGCTACGCTGCTAAGGGCAAACGTACCAAGAATAACGTCACGTCTCGAGGCGTGACCATCGCGTGTGTCTGCCATCGCAGGATTCCCCGACTCAAAAGAAAGAAAGCCAGCACTCGCGATCCGGCGGAGTGCGTCTGCCAGCACGATGGCAGCTATTTTATATTAAATCAATAGAGTATATATATTTTATATATTGATTGTCAACCACGGTGGCGGATCGAGATGCCACCCGTTTCGGGGCTTGCCCAAAAGGCTTTTGCCCCTTTGAAACGCTCTGGCCGAGCTATCCCTCACCAATAAATTCGTGCGACATGTCGTTTGTCCGCCTGTTCACGCTCTCCTTGGTCCAGCCGATGGAAAGACGATAGCTGCCCGCAGTCCCGCTCGCCTGACCGAAGCAAGTTCGACGCCGATGGCTTCATCAGCGTTGGAATGAACGAACGGAGCGTCCTCGGGACAGCTAGGCTCGCACATGAAGCAGGTCCGGCAATCGAACAGGCGTGCGATGAGGGGTGGCGCGGCCCTGGCGGTCGAAAGAAAAGGGACCTGCGGTCGCCGCTGTCGGGCCTGTTCCAGCCATACCGTCGCGAAATGGTTTGAGCAAATATTCTGGGACCTGTGGACATTCAGGCTTTACGGCAAGGCGGGAGATCCACCTTGGGAGAGCCATGTAATTTCCATCAATCCTCCTATATTATGAACAAAGTTGACTATAGCGCCCCCTATGGGCCCGAGGGTTTGATACTCACCAACAAAGGAAGATACGGTCTGAGGGGCATGGGTTATCTGGCCGGTGCCGAGCCGAGCCAACCTGTCCTGGTCGCGGAAATTGGTGGACAGAACAGCATCCCCAAGAAGGTTCTGGATACGATCCTTGGCGAGTTGAAGAATGCCGGGCTCTTGCACTCGAAGAAGGGCAAAGATGGTGGCTACAACCTGGGCCTTAGTACATCCTAGCGAGGCCCAACGCTCGCTTTGGGCCGCGGTCCCGCTTTGCAGGAAAATCGTCTTGATCGTATTTCGCATGTATGTGGTCGAAGTAGAGTTTCTCCCCGGTATCGAAATACAAGATCTCGGCGCCGCGCTGGAGAAATTCTCCATCCCAATCGACCATTACGATTCGAATGGCCCTCCAAAGCGGCATTCGACCAACGTAAATCAGCGGTCCTGTATCTTCAGAGGTATTTTGGCGAGCCCATAGGTCGACTAGGACATCATATACACCTGACATTACAACGTTCCCTTCGAAAGCTTTGTAGTGGGTCGGTCGCGCTTTATTACTCATGGGATCTTCGCGGCTCTGTTCGCCAGATCCAAGGATGCTGAATAAAGAATTGCCAAAAGGGCCGAGTCCCAAAGCTAGGGACTCGGCCAAGACCGGAGCTGGGAGGATCGCTCACGGTTGTAGTCAGAGGTCTTAGTGTCTGCCGCATAGTCACTGGCCCACTAACAGCGCCGCCTGCGCCGCTGCGAGCCTTGCGATCGGCACGCGGAAGGGCGAGCAGGAGACGTAGTCGAGCCCGGTCTTCTCGCAGAAGGCGATCGAGGCGGGGTCGCCGCCATGCTCGCCGCAGATGCCGAGCTTGAGGCCCGGGCGCTGCTTGCGGCCGCGTTCGGCGCCGATCTCCACCAGCCCGCCGACACCTTCCTGGTCTATCGAGACGAAGGGGTCGGCGGCGAAGATGCCCTTTTGCACATAGGTGCCGAGGAAGGAGGCGGCGTCGTCGCGCGAGATGCCGATGGTGGTCTGGGTGAGGTCGTTGGTGCCGAAGGAAAAGAACTCGGCGCTTTGCGCGATGTCGCCGGCGCGGATGGCGGCGCGCGGCAGCTCGATCATGGTGCCGACCTGGTAGACCAGCTTGACGCTACGCTCCTTCTCTACCGCCTGCGCCATCGCATCGATATGCGCCTTGACGATATCGAGCTCGGCCCGCGTCGCCACCAACGGCACCATCACTTCCGGCGTAACCGGCTGGCCGGTGGAGGCGGCGGCTTCCACCGCAGCCTCGAAGATGGCGCGCGCCTGCATCTCGGCGATCTCGGGGAAGGCGACTGCCAGGCGGCAGCCGCGGAAGCCGAGCATCGGATTGAATTCGTGCAGTTCCTGGGCGCGGGCCTTGAGCTTGGCCGGCGACACCCCGATCGACGCAGCGACTTCGGCGATCTCGTCCTCCGTATGCGGCAGGAACTCGTGCAGCGGCGGGTCGAGCAGGCGGATGGTCACCGGCAGGCCCGACATGATCTCGAAGAGCTGGCGAAAATCCTCGCGCTGCATCGGCAGCAGCTTGGCGAGAGCGGTGCGGCGGCCCTTCTCGTCATCGGCGAGGATCATCTCGCGCATGGCGACGATGCGGCCCTCGTCGAAGAACATATGCTCGGTGCGGCACAGGCCGATGCCTTCAGCACCGAAGGTGCGGGCCTGGCGGGCATCGGCCGGCGTTTCGGCATTGGTGCGCACCTTCATGCGCCGTACGCCGTCGGCCCAGACCATCAGGTCGGCGAATTCGCCGGAAAGCTCGGGCTGCACCATGGCGATCTTGCCGGCCAGCACCTGCCCGGTAGAACCGTCGATGGTGATGATGTCGCCCTTCCGGAAGGTCTTGCCGCCGGCGATCAGCGTGCCCGTGGCATTGTCGACGCGGATATTGCCCGCGCCGGAAACGCAGGGCTTGCCCCAGCCGCGCGCCACCACGGCAGCGTGCGAGGTCATGCCGCCGAGGCGGGTCAGGATGCCGGACGCCGCCAGCATGCCCTTGATGTCCTCGGGGCTGGTCTCCTGGCGCACCAGGATCACGCTCCTGCCGGCGGCCTTGCCGGCTTCCGCCTCCTCCGAGGAGAAGACGATCTCACCCGAGGCGGCACCGGGGGAGGCTGGCAGGCCGCGCGCGATCTCGATGCGCTCAGCCTTCGGGTCGATGGTGGGATGCAGGAGCTGGTCGAGGGCGGCGGGATCGATGCGGGCGATCGCCTCTTCCTTGCTGATCAGGCCTTCCTTGACCATCTCCACCGCGATGCGCAGCGAGGCCTTGCCCGTGCGCTTGCCCGAGCGGGTCTGCAGCATCCACAGCTTGTTGTCCTCGACCGTGAACTCGATGTCCTGCATGTCACGGTAATGCTTTTCGAGCGTCCTGGTGATGCCGACGAATTCCTGGAAGGCAGCAGGCATCGCTTCCTCCATCGAGGGCTTGCTGGAGCTCGAAGCGGCAGCGGCGGCCCTGGAGATAGGCTGGGGCGTGCGGATGCCGGCGACGACGTCCTCGCCCTGGGCGTTGATCAGGAACTCGCCGTAGAGCGCATGCTCGCCGGTGGAGGGATTGCGGGTAAAGGCAACACCGGTGGCAGAGCTGTCGCCGCGATTGCCGAAGACCATGGCCTGCACATTCACCGCCGTGCCCCATTCCTCCGGGATGGCGTGCAGGGTGCGGTAGGTGATGGCGCGGGCATTCATCCAGGAGGAGAACACTGCAGCGATGGCGCCCCAGAGCTGCTCGTGCGGATCCTGTGGAAATGGATCGCCAAATTCCCGCAGAACTAACGCTTTGTACTCGTCGACAACGGCGCGCCAGTCCTGTTCGCGAAGATCGACGTCGTCGTCAAGGCGGCGACGTTCCTTGTAGGTGTCGAGGATCTCCTCGAAATGGCTGTGGTCGACGCCCAGCACCACGTCCGAATACATGGTGATGAAGCGCCGGTAGCTGTCCCAGGCAAAGCGTTCATTCTTTGAGGCCGCGGCCACGGCGGCCACCGTGGTGTCATTGAGGCCGAGATTGAGCACGGTATCCATCATGCCCGGCATCGAGGCGCGGGCGCCCGAGCGCACCGAGACGAGCAGGGGATTGGCGGCATCGCCGAAGGTCTTGCCGGTGATCCGGCCGATCTCGGCGAGCGCCGCTTCCACCTCGCCCTTCAGCTCCGATGGATAGGAGCGGCCATTGGCGTAATAGTAGGTGCAGACCTCGGTGGTCACAGTAAAGCCCGGCGGCACCGGCAGGCCGATATTCGACATCTCGGCCAGGTTGGCGCCCTTGCCACCCAACAGGTTCTTCATGCCCTGTTCGCCTTCGGCCTTGCCGTCGCCGAACCCGTACACCCACTTCGTCATCACTCTTCCTCGATAATAGCGACGCCACCAGTTCGAGCGTGGGGGCATTACATACCGTTTCTTGATCAATCCGCGGTCCAGCCGCCATCAACCAACAGTGAAGAGCCAGTGATCATGTTTGCTGCGTCGGAGGCGAGGAAAGTGACGGGGCCCATGATATCTTCGAGCTCGCCTACGCGGCCGAGCTTGATCTTCTCTTCTATCCACTTGACGCGGTCAGGATTGGCAAAAGTCTGCTCGGCCAGCGGCGTTCGAATAAAAGTCGGGCAGATCGTGTTGACGCGGATGCGATAGCGCCCCCATTCGATCGCCATCGACTTTGTGAACCCTTCTACGGCATGCTTTGTCGCACTGTAGACAGCTCGATCGATCCCACCGACATGTGCCATTTGCGATGAAATATTGATGAGAGAGCCCGGCCGGCCGACTTCAATCAGCTTTCTGGCAACGACACGAGTGAGGAAATAGGCCCCGCGTAGGTTGATGCCAACCACGGCGTCAAAATCCGAAACGGTTGTGTCGAGCGCCGGTCCGTGCCGCGCGACACCGGCACTGTTGACCAGAATATCGAAGGGTCGCAAGACGGCGACAGTTGCTTCGGTCTCCTCCACGCGATTCACGTCAAGCTTAACGGCTTGTGCGGAATGGCCCATGTCCCGAAGAGCAGACGCCGTCTGCTCAAGCCTCTCGAGCGAACGAGCCGCGAGCGTCACGTGCGCTCCCGCCTCAGCCAATGCGACCGCTGCCGCCTGGCCGATACCCGAGGAAGCGCCGACAACGAGCGCTTCCTTTCCATCCAACCTAAATGTCGGGGTCCGCGGCAGTTGCAGGGGGCTCATTCGGCTGCCTGCCCATAAGCGACGTTTCGACCGCCATAACGTCGAACCCGAACGTTGCATTGCTCGGCGTGCCCGACGAATCCCTCGAGCATACACAAACGGGATCCGTAGGCGCCGATGTTTGCAGCCGCCTCATCAGTCGTCACTTTCTGATAACTGTGCGTTTTCAGAAACTTGCCGACCCAGAGGCCGCCGGTGTAGCGCCCCGCCTTCTTTGTAGGGAGAGTGTGATTGGTGCCAATCACCTTATCTCCGTTGGCAACGTTGGTGCGCGCGCCGAGGAACAGAGCGCCGTAACTGTGCATGTTCTGAAGATACCAATCGTCGCGATCGGTCATCACTTGGACGTGCTCGCTGGCGATGTCGTTGGCCACGTCCAGCATTTCCTCATGGCTGTCGCAAACGATGACTTCGCCGTAGTCCTCCCAGCTTCGCCGCGCTGTGTCGGCGGTTGGAAGAATGGTGAGAATGCGTTCGATCTCAACCAGGGTTGCCCCGGCAAGTGCGGGGCTGTTTGTCAGCAGCACCGCTGGTGAATTGTAACCGTGCTCGGCTTGACCGAGCAGGTCAGTGGCACAGATCTCGGCGTCGACTGTCTCGTCAGCGATCACCATGGTTTCGGTGGGACCGGCAAAGAGATCAATGCCGACGTGGCCATAAAGTTGACGCTTCGCTTCCGCGACAAACGCGTTGCCCGGTCCAACGAGCATGTCGACAGGTTTGATGGTTTCGGTTCCCAAAGCCATCGCGCCGATAGCCTGGATGCCGCCCATGACATAGATTTCGTGAGCGCCGCCGAGCTTCATTGCAGCGATGACGGCTGGGTTTGGCGCTCCCTTGAACGGCGGTGTCGCAGCGATGATCCGAGGTACACCGGCAACGGAGGCGGTCGCGACCGACATATGTGCGGACGCGACCATCGGAAACTTGCCACCAGGGACATAGCAACCGACTGATTGAACCGGAATGTTACGATGACCGAGGATCACGCCGGGAAGAGTCTCGACCTCGATATCCAACATGGAAGCACGTTGGGCCCGCGCGAAATTGCGAACCTGTTCCTGAGCAAATTTGATATCCTCCATGTCTCGGGGCGCGACCTGGTTCATCAGCGCGTCGATCTCCCCCTCGCTCAGCCGAAATGAAGCCGGCGAATACCTGTCGAATTTCTCGGACAACTCCCGGATTACCCCGTCGCCGCGAGTTTCAATGTCCTTAAGGATGTTCTCGACAGTCGACCGAACTTTGGCGTCGTCCTCTGATCGCGCCGCCTCGGGCTTACCTCGCTTCAGGTAGGTGATTGCCATCTGTGTTCTCCCTTTCTCAAGAGAGAGTAATTTGCTACGACCGTGATGCAAGTTTTCAAGGCAGCTTTGCAAAATTTTCAAGGAATGTGTATGAAACCAACCGCAAAAGAGGTCGCGCATGCTGCGGGCGTATCCCTTTCAGCCGTTTCGCGGGCTTTCACGCCGGGGGCATCCCTGGATACGGACAAGCGAAAGCGCATACTCGCGGCAGCCGAGGCAATCGGATATGTGAGCCCGGCTCGACGCACCGCTCAGGCCATTGCCGCGACCACCGTCACCTTGATTGCCGGAGATCTCCTCAATCCCTTCTATCCGATGGTGCTTAACACTCTAGCGAGACAACTGCAGCTTTCAGATAGGCAATTGTTGGTCTACGCGTTACCTGATCACGGCGACATCGATATCATTACAGACCAAATTCTCGCGGCGCGCCCTGCTGCCGTCATCGTTACATCGGCACTACTGTCCTCGCGCCTAGCCCAAGCCTGTCGGCAACATCAAATAAAGGTGGTATTGTTGAATAGGATACAGCGTGATTTTAAACTGAACTCAATTTCCTGCGACAACTACGGTGGCGGGCGCGATATTGCTCAGTTTCTTGTCCAAAATGGCCGAAAGAGAATAGGATTTATTGCCGGGACAGCGGATACCTCTACCCACGTCGAGCGCGCCCGGGGATTCAAAGACCTTCTTCGCGAGGCTGGTCGAAGCCTGCATGCCGAGGCCGCGGGCGACTTCAATTATCATTCCGCTTATGCTGCGGCGATGAGCCTTTACGCGCAGCCAGACGCCCCAGATGCACTATTTTGTTGCAACGACATAATGGCACTCGCAGCCATCGACGCTGCTCGCGAGCGTGGTCTGCGGATCGGTGACGACATTTCGATCGTCGGTTTTGACGACATACCCATGGCAGCATGGACGTCGTATCGCTTGACAACGATACGACAGCCGGTTGATCGGATGATACAAGAAGCCCTAGACATGATAGACGACGAGACCCTGGGGCCGTCGGACGGCGGCGCAGTACACGTATTGCCTGGCAAATTGATTATTCGCGGCAGCGCTTGACGCTCACTTGAGGCAGCAAGGACGATCCCCCCGCGAACACGGCTGGAGCCACGACCCACTCCATTGTACGAGTTCGTCGTTATGCAAATACGGCGCGATTTAGCAACGAAACGGGCCCCTTTTTCACGGCCGGCCATTGACTGGCGATTGCTGTGATCCGGAGATTCATAGAACATTTTCGCCTGGCCCGAACGCAAGGTCGAGATTGCCCGATTTCCCCTCCAGGATATCTCATCAGCGCAAAGCCCGTCGAGCAGCCACCTTTGCCGCCAGCACCATCTAGATGTGTCGAGCCGTTGGTGCTGGATACAGAAAAGCCGAGCGTCAAGCGCAAACTGAAACAAACTGAACACCGCGCCCGCCCTGGCAGTCGCGTCCCCAAGCCTATTCGGCGATTTGGGAGGTCGCCGCATCCGCGGGACTATATTCTCACTGAGTTCAAAGCATAGGAAACTGTGAAAGCGAAGCACGGAATGCTGACATAGTTGCTGTTAAGCCACGTCTTCACTTATCCGATCGGCGGCATCGAGTAAAACCGGTAGAAAGTCACGCTGTAACTCCTCGATGGAACGCCGCATCTTATGGGATCCGACGGCGAGTGCGGCGATAACCTTACCGTTATTGTCAAAAATAGGGACGGCGATGCCGAGAGTGCCGATGTCCATTTCGTCTTCGGCGGTCGCCCAACTCCGCAATCTCACCTTTCGCAACTCTCCGAGAAGCTCCTCCCGATCGGTAATCGTCCGGTACGTCCGCTTCACCAGTGGCCCGTGCTTATGTATGAGGTCATCGATCTCATCGGGTTCCAGCGTCGACAGAAGGACCTTTCCAGCCGCCGCACAATATGCGGGCAACGTGTCCCCTACCCCAAGCCTGGCGGAGTAAATCCGCCTTTTCTGATCCCGTGCGACGAACCGTATCTTCAGGCCGTCGAGCACGGAAACAGAGAACGGCTCATTCATTCTATTTGAGAGCTCGATCACCCGCGCAGCCGCGCGGAGCCAACGAGTGTCGCGGGCCAAAGCACCTTGGCCAATGGTTGCAATCTTATCGGTCAGAACAAACGAAGACTTGCTTTGCTCGAGATATCCAAGGTTCACAAGTGTCAACAGGAAACGCCGCGCTGCCGCACGGCTTATCCCGACGAAATCTGCCGTCTCGCTGGTGGTTACAGACCGCACTTCAGGACTGAAGATTTCGAGTATTCGCATGCCGCGCGCCAGCGAGAGCGAGTAGTCGTTGCTCTGATCCTCGACCTCTTCTGTGACCGCCATCGTGTGCTCCCCGTCTTCTTGCGATTTACATTACCGAATGCGCATCCGCCATAGAAATGGCGGATGCGCGAGGAATCAGTAATAATATCGCTGCTTGACGCGTCCTGCCTCTCGCTGCTCAACCAGCGCGCGGGTCTTGGTGTCAGAGGTCACCTCTGCACCGACGACGTCCCACCAGACACCCGATCCCGGCGGGAACCGATAGCGCTCGGTGGGCACGACGATCATGCACGGACCCTGCTCTTCACGGGCAGCGCGAAGGGCTGATCGAACCTCTTCCTCATCCGTCGCGAGCCAAGCTTTAACCCCAAGGCTTTCGGCGTTCTTGACGTAATCGACCTCAACAAACGAGCCTTTGTCCAGAAGGCCGCTATCTTGGTCGCGCACTTTGAACTCGTTGCCCAGTGAATGCCCCACAAGGGCTTTCTGATGTCCGTGAATGGACTGATAGCCATTGTTTACGTTCAGAATGACAGTGATCTTGGTCCGCTCCTGAACTGCGGTGATCAGCTCGAGCGGATGCATCTGATAATTCCCGTCTCCCATCAGAACCAGGACCTCGCCTGTCGTTCCCGTTAGCTTGACGCCGATCGCAGCCGGGATGTCATAACCCATGCAGGAGTTGCCGAATTCGATGTGAACCGTCTTCCCCCCGTTGACGTCGAACAACTTGGTCAAATCGGAAGGAACTGTCCCGGCTGCTGCGAGCAGCGTATCGCCAGAGCGCATCTCTTTGTTGATGACCCCAATCAGATGACCCTGGCTAATCTTTTCTCCCACTGGAGTGACGAAGACCTCGCTCCGCTTGGTGTGTTCCCAACCTTCACGGAGTTGCTTGGCTTTGGAGACCCACTCGGTATTCGGCTTCAGTCCGGCTTCGGAAGCCGCCTGCGAAAGCTGGCGTAGCGCGATCCTTGCATCTGCGGTCACGGGGAGCGCCCCAAGTTTGTAGGCGTCGCGGCCGTTCACGTTGATGCAGACGAATTTCACATCGGGATTCTCGAAAGCCGAATTCGAACCCGTCACGAAGTCGTGCAGGCGGGTACCAATGCAAATGACGAGATCGGCCTCCACAGCGATCCGTCCTGCAGATGGCGTACCCAAATGACCAGTTCCTCCTAGGAGCATGTGGGAACCGTTCTTGATTGCTCCGCGGCCCGCATGCGTTTCGCCGACAGGAATACCAAATCGTTCCGCAAATTCCGCCAGTTCGTCCCATGCTTCGGAGTAATGGATACCTCCACCTGCAATAATATATGGCTTCTTGGCCGACTTGAGCAGTTCTATAGTCTCGCGAATGCGGTCGGGATTGGGATGTTGCCGCTCGATTCGCCAGACCTTCTTTCTGAAGAAGCTTACCGGGTAGTCGTAGGCATACCCTTGGATGTCCTGGGAAAGTGCGATGGTAACCGCGCCTGTATCAGACGGGCTGGTCAATATGCGCATTGCTTCCGGCAGCGATGCGAGAATCTGCTCGGGCCGCGTGATGCGGTCGTAAAATCGGCTAACGACTCGGAACGTGTCCGTGACAGACATATCGTCCGAAGTGAGATGATCGATGTCCTGCAGCACCTTCCCCTGATACCGAGAGGCGTAGTAGTCGGACGGCAGCAGCAGCACCGGAATTCTGCAAATTGTTGCCGTAGCTGCTCCGGTGATCATGTTGGTTGCGCCGGGACCTATGGATGTCGTGCAGGCCATAGTGGCCTTCCGCCGCATTGCGCGCGCAAACCCGGTCGCCGCGTGGACCATCGACTGCTCGTTCTTGGGCTGATGATACGGCAGATCGGCTCCGCACTCGACCAGTGCTTGACTCATTCCGGACACATTGCCATGCCCGAAAATTCCCCAAATCCCCTGAATGAAACGCTGCTCTTGCCCGTCGTACTCGCTGTACTGAGCTTGAAGAAACTTCACGAGCGCTTGCGAAAGTGTAAGGCGCTCTTTCTTTTCAGATGAATAGAAGTCCATGATCTTTCTAACCTTCAAATCTGCGGGTCAGTTTGCCCGCTTGTTCCGATGCCGGTATCGGTCCGCGACCACGGCGGCGACTACGATGACCCCTTTGGCTATCGCGATGTAGAAGACGTTGATCCCGAGAAAGGTGAAGCCTGACGTTAAAACCCCCAGGATCAATACGCCGACAACTGTTCCTGGAACGCGGCCGACACCGCCCATCAGCGAGGTTCCACCGATGACGACGGCCGAGATGGCGTCCAATTCCCACATAAGGCCGGTGCCAGATTGCGCAGTTTCTGCGCGAGACGTCTGAATGACCGCGGCTAGCCCATACAATAGACCCGCGATACTGTAGACGAGCACTTTATGGCGCCCAACATTGACACCGGCCATGCGCGCGGCCAGTTCGTTCGACCCGATGGCGTAGGTTCGTCGACCATACAATGTCCGAGTCATCAAAATGTGGAAGACCGCGACGACACCAAGAAAGATCCAGATCGGCGTTGCGCCCGCCCCGAAGCTAGCGAACTCCGGAGTGAAAAAGCTCACTTGCTTGCCCGACGTATACCAACGAGCCAACCCCCGCGCGATCACAAGCATTGCAAGGGTGGCAATAAATGGGGGAATCCCGGTTATCGCTATGATGGAACCGTTGATCAGCCCGAGCACAGCGCCGATCGCGAGTCCCACTAAGAGAGGGAGAATTATCGGCAGATCGGTCAGGGAAGGATACACTGCCTCTCCTGCAGAGGAGGCTTGAGCGAGTGAAGCCGCAACGAGTCCCGCAAACGCGACGATCGAGCCTCCTGAAAGATCTATTCCTGCCATGACGATGATCTGCGTCACTCCGACCGCCATGATCCCAATGATCGCCATCTGTAAGACGATGATGTAGATCCGCTCGATATTGAATATGAAGCTTTGACCATGGATGACCCATCCGGCGACCTCGAATACCAAGGCCACTCCGATAAGGACGAGGAGAATCCCGGCTTCACGTGGAAGCATTATCGGCTTCTTTTGTGCAATGTTGCTCATCTTAGCGCATCCCGAATTTCGCACCTTGGCGATACCGATCTGCGATGACGGCAGCCAGAATGATAAGCCCCTTGGCAACTTCCTGGTAGTAAAAGTCGATGCGAAGGAAGGTGAAGCCAGATGTAATAACGCCTAGAATTAGTACTCCGATAACGGTTCCAGATATTCGACCGCGTCCACCGAATAGTGATGTTCCGCCAATGACCGCAGCGGAGATTGCGTCCAGCTCGTACATAAGGCCCATGCCTGGCTGCGCCATCGTCGCGCGGGCACACATCACAACCCCCGCCAGACCCGCCAAGCCACCAGCGATCGTGTAGACTAGAACCTTGTGGGATTTGACATTTATTCCCGAGACGCGAGCGGCCTCGACGTTCGAGCCAATGGCATATGTGCGCCGTCCATAGAGGGTCTTAGCGAGCACAACATAAAAAAGGAGTGCCACGATGGCAAAAATCACGATAGGTGCTGCCCCGGAGCCCAGTGCATTGAACCCATCTGTGAGGCCAACCACTGGGTTGCCGTTGTTATACAGAACGGCAAGTCCACGTGCGCTCACCATCATTCCGAGCGTTGGAATGAAAGGCGGAACACCGGTATAAGCTGTGATCGCTCCGTTTACCCATCCCGCCACGCAACCAACCGCGATCCCGACGAATAGCGGGACAATTGTGGGCAAGTCAGCCAAGGCTGAAAAATACATTGCGTAACCGTTGGCAGCTTGGCCGAAGCTGGCTGCGACCATTGCGCTTAGCGCTGCGACCGAGCCACTGGAGAGGTCGATGCCACCCGTTATAATGACCTGGGTGACGCCAATCGCGATGATGCCAATCACGGCCACTTGAAGGACTATAATAGGAAGGCGCCGGGTGTTGAAAACAAAGCTCTGGCCCATCACAAGCCATCCCAAGAGCTCGAACGCGAGTACCACCCCAATGAAAATCAGGAAGATGCTCGCGTCCGCTGGGAGGAACCTCTTAATCGACATTGACGGCTCCTCAGATGTAGCTGGCGTTTTCATGAACGCCAGTTTCGAGGCCCGTGATCATGGAGACGATTTCGTTGCCATTCGTGGACTTTGCGTCGAGGGTGCCCGCGATGCGGCCGCGCCGAAACACCACGATCCGATCTACCAGGTTCAGCACCTGCCTGAGGTTGTGACTGATGAGGATCAAGGGTACGCCTTGGTCCTTGAGAGTCCGGATAATATTCTCGACTTGCGTTGTTTCCTGAACGCCAAGAGCGGCGGTCGGTTCGTCCATGATAATAAGCTTGGAGGCGAAAGTAGCGGAACGAGAGATCGCGACGCACTGCCGCTGTCCACCTGACATATTTCCAATTGTGTTGTGCAGGTTGGGGATCTTCACTGCAGTCCGCGTTAGACCCTCTTCGGCCATCCTCAGCATCTTCTTTTCATTGAGAAAGCTAAACGGGCCGAGATTGAAATACACTTCTTCCCGACCAAGGAAGATGTTTGCGGGCACATCGAGGTCGTCCGCGAGCGCTAGGTTCTGGAATACAGTCTCGATACCAGCTCGTCGCGCGTCGAGCGGACTTTGGAAGGAGACCTCTTGGTCCTCAAAAATTATCGAGCCTGAGGTGGGCTGTTCGACGCCCGTGATCTGCCGCACAAAGGTAGACTTGCCTGCCCCGTTGTCACCCACGATCGCGATATGCTCGCCCTTGCGAATCTCGAAGTCAGCGTCCACGAGTGCATGCACTCCGCCATAGTGCTTCGTAAGACCGCGAGTGCTAAGTACGATATCGGGCACCTTATTTCCTCCCTGTGAATTGGAGCGGGACGACAGTTGTTGCCCCGCTCGATCTGCCGAAGGCGAACCTTACTTAAACTTGTTTAGGTTTTCCTTGGTCACGGGAACGAAGGGAACATCAATATACTTGTCCACCTTTTCACCGCCGATGATTTTGAGTGCGGCGTCGATGCTGTTGGTTGCCTGGCTCTTGGCGTTCTGAAACACGGTGATGTCCATGTCGCCAGCCTCGATCGATTTGATTGCGTCCGGCGTTGCGTCGATCCCGGCGATCACAACATCTTTCATCGAAATGCCAGCAGACTTCATGGCTTGGACCGCTCCGAGCGCCATCTCGTCATTATTGGCTAACACGATGGACGGCTTCATTCCGGCGGAGAGCCAATTTGCTACGATGTCCTGGGCCTTTGTTCGCTGCCATTCGCCCTCCTGCTCGGCGAGGACTTTAATGTTCTTGCAGCCGTCGGTGGCCAACACGTCCTTGACCGCTTTCGTGCGGTTTTGGGCATCTTCATTGCGCAGGAAGCCGATCAGGATGACTGCATCACCCTTACCGCCAGCGGCTTTGCAGGCGGCTTCGCCTTCGAGCTTGCCGGCCTGATAGTTGTCCGATCCGACATAAGTCACCTTGCCGTCGAAAGTGTTCAGATCGGCCGGACGGCGATTGACATAGACGAGCGGGATTCCTGCCTGCTTCGCGAGCTTCGTGATTGCGGGAGTGGACTCGGTGCTGACGGGTGCCACGACGATCGCGTCTACGCCCGACGCAATGAAGTTTTGGACCTGACTCAGTTGGGTACCGACGTCCTCGCGGGCATCCTCGACGAGAAGTTTGTCGCCTTTGCCCTCGGCGTAGCTCTTGGCTGCCTCGCGAAGGATCGTCTGGAAATTATCGTCGAAGTTCGGACTCGAGTAGCCGATTGTCGCTGCAGTGGCGCTACCAGCGAGCAGAGCCATAAAACCCGCCGCGGTGATGAATTTGCCTACGTTCATATTCTCCTCCCGAGATTTGGGCATAGTGCCCGGCTTTAAAGTCAGGATCGGCCCAAGCCGATCCTCTGGCCCGAATGGGCAGGACATCCGGCTAGGCCGGAATTCTTGTCAGATCAGGTCTGTCCATTGGCTGCCGTTCTTCGCCGAACGGGCCATTGCGTGGATCAACTCGATGGAATGAAGGCCGTCTTCTGCGGTCGGATAATCGAGAGCCAACGGATTAGGCTGAGCACCAACCTTTGCCGCCTCGATTACATCGCCAAGGTCGCGGTAAATGTTAGCAAAGGCCTCCACCATGCCCTCCGCATGGCCGACGGTGACATGACCCGCCCTCAGGGATGCCGGCGAGAGCCCGGCCGAACCTCTCTCGATAATCCGCGTGGGCTCATTGAGTGGTGTGTATAGAAGTTGATTAGGCTGCTCCTGCTTCCAACTCAGACCACCCACTTCTCCAAAGACCTGAAGCGTCAAGCCGTGCGTGCGCCCGATTGCAAGCCCGCTTGCCCACAGCCGTCCGATTGCACCGCCATCCATGCGAAACGCGGTCGAAGAATCATCTTCCAGCTCGCGACTGGTGATACCGTGTGCAAAGTCGCTCGACACCTTCGTGACCTTCTGGCCGGTCACGAAGCAGGCCATGTGCATAGCGTGAATCCCGCAGTCTACCGAAACCGCCGAAACACCGGCCTGCTTAGGATCGAATCTCCACCGTACTCTCGGGTTGTCAGCATCGGCGGCATCCGCCATGAAGCCCCCGGCGAATTCGGCGACGACCACGCGAATCTTGCCCAGCACGCCGTCCGCTACCATCGCCTTCATCTGGCGGACCAAAGGATAGCCCGAATATCCGTAGTTGACTCCGCACACCCGGTTCGCGCGCTTGGCCACCGCCACGAGCTCGCGAGCCTCTTCGACCGTCATCGTCATCGGCTTCTCGCAGAGCACGTGGAAGCCATTTTCGAGAAAAGCCTTTGAGATTTCAAAGTGTGTCACGTTGGGCGTGGCGACCGTAACAAGCTCCACTCTGTCGTCGCGCGACCTCTCGCCTTGCAGCATCTCCCACCAGTCGCCATAGGCACGCGCCCGGTCGACGCCGAGCGAGATTGCGAATTCTCTTCCACGGGCCGGGTCCACATCGAGCGCACCCGCGGCGAACTTGAACTTTCTGTCGAGCGCTGAACCCGCACGATGGGCGAATCCGATTTGGCTACCTTCGCCGCCGCCGACAATGCCCCAGTTCATCGTTTTCATCATTCCTCCCATTGTGCGATAATAGCACAAATATTCCATTAATTTGTACGATGGGTATCGAGTCTCTTTCGCACTGTCAACAACTAAAAATGGCCGATCTGACGGATTATTGCCACTACTCAATGACTTTTTGGCGCCAACTCATTCCCTTTAGAGTCTCTACGGGTTTACAATTATCGCCCAAATTGTGCGTTTTTTGTTGACACCCTTTCGGCATCGCCTTACTGCTGCCATCGCAACAAGGAAGGCCTTAATGAAAATAGGAAACGCGCCATGCTCGTGGGGCGTCGAATTCGCCAACGACCCCAGAAATCCTAGGTGGGGGGCCGTGCTCGACGAATGCTCCGCCGCCGGCTATCAAGGCATCGACCTTGGCCCCGTCGGTTTTTTCCCAGAAGATGCTGGCAAGTTGCGGGATGCTTTGGCGTCCAGAGGATTGACCCTCTCCAGCGCCGTCGTCTTCCAACCATTTCACGACTCCTCCGCTTGGGAGAAGGTCAAGGACGCGCACATCCGGACCTGTCGCAGCCTTGTCGCCCAAGGCGCGAAGCAGTTGGTTCTCATCGACTCGATCGCCCCCGAAAGAACTCGGACCCTCGGAAGGCCTGGAGATGCCCCGCAATTGTCGCCGGCAGACTGGACCGGCTTCGTGGCCCGCATCCGGGAAGCCTGCGCCATCGCTGTCGGTGAGTTTGGACTCACCGCATCGATCCACGCGCACGCTGGGGGTTACTGCGACTTCGAAGACGAACACGACAGGCTCCTATCAGCGGTCGACGAACGTCTTCTCAAGGTTTGCCTGGACACGGCTCACTCGACGCTTGCTGGAATGAACCCGCTCGAGCTTGCCGAACGCTACGCACATCGCATCTCGCATGTGCACCTCAAGGACATCGATCCCGAGAAAAAGGCCGTGGTCGTCCGCGATCATATCGAGTTCTATAAGGCATGCTCAGAGGACATGTTCTGCCAGATGGGGAAAGGCGAAGTCGACTTCGCCGCGTTGCGCCAGTTCCTTGAAAAGATCGAGTATCAAGGATGGTGCACGGTGGAGCAGGACTGTGCGCCTGACGCCATGGTGAGCAAGGTCGACATGGCCCGTGCAAACCGCGAATACCTCTCGTCCGTCGGTTTCTGACGGAGAACCCTAATGGGCGGGATGCGCGTACTTGTCACTGGATCGACGGGTAATCTCGGCGAGAAGGCCGTCACGGCCCTCCGGGCGTTGAGCGATGTTGCAGTCGTGAGGATCGGCCGCAACTCCAAAGGCGTCGGGGACGTGATACCCGCTGACCTTGAGGTCTTTGACCCAAAATGGGCTCAGGCGTTCGTCGGCGTAGACACGGTGCTCCATCTGGCGGCTGACCCGAAACCTGTCGCAACTTGGGAATCAGTCCAGACGCTCAACGTCGATCTGGCTCTCAATGTCCTCAGGGCTTCCGAGGAAGCCGGCGTGCGGCGTTTCGTCTTCGCAAGCTCCAACTGGATCCTTGGTGGATACAGGTTCACCAATCAGACGCTCGCCGCAGACACACCCCCGCGTCCGATAAATCCCTACGGTGCCTCAAAATTGTTCGTCGAACGGGTCGGCATCTCTCAATCCATGCGCACAGGCATGGCATTCCTTTCGCTCCGTATCGGGTATTGCGCGCCCGCCGAAAATGCTCCGGGTCCGCACATGGCATTTGGCCGGTGGGGGCAGGAAATGTGGCTATCCAATGAAGATTGGGCTCAAGCCGTAGTGAAATCATCCACGGCTCCATTCGAAGGGGCGGCGGTGATCAACATTATGTCGGAAAACCGCGGGACGCGCTGGGACCTGGAAGGTGCTCGAGCCGCTATCGGGTATGTGCCAACATCCCGGCACATCCCAACTCTTGGACCGATGGACAAGGTCCGAGACTTCGCAGCGCGCCTCCGCGAGGCCGTATTGCCGCAGTTCTCCGACGTTCCGAGATTTGGGAGGAGATGGTAATGCAAAAAATATTGGTGGTGCAGCCGCTGCATCCGAAGGCTCTCGCGATGCTTGAAGCCAGGTCGGACATCGAGTTCGAGGTCGTTACGGACTTCGCCGAGGAAAATCTGCTCCAACGTGTTGCGGACGCTGACGGCATCACTGTGCGTGACGCCAAGCTCAGTGAGGCGGTGCTTGCCGCGGCACCTAAGCTACGTGTTGTGTCACGGCACGGCGTCGGCTTCGACAACATTCCTGTCAACTATTGCTCGTCACGCGGAATACCCGTCACCGTGGTCGGGCCGGTGAACGCGATTTCCGTTGCCGAGCACACGATCTTTCTCATGCTGGCGGCTGCAAGAGTGGGCGTGCACCTCGATCAGTCGGTCCGCGACGGTCGCTTTTCGGAACGAAGCAATTCCCTCAGCCTGGAGCTTAGCGGCAAGACGATCCTCCTGATTGGCTATGGCCGCATCGGACGGGAGGTCGCGAAGCGAGCAAGGGCGTTCAACATGGAAGTCGCTGTTTACGATCCCTATTTGAACGCAACCGAAGAAGGTGTGACACGGTTTGCTTCCCTTGAAGAGGCCCTACCGACTGCCGATGTCGTTTCTCTCCATGTTCCGTTGACGCCGGAGACACGCAACATTCTCGGTGCGGAGGAGCTTGCGCTCCTCCCACTTAATGCGATCGTCGTCAATGCCAGCCGCGGCGGGCTGATCGATGAGACTGCGCTGGCGGAAGCTGTAGCAAGGGGCGCGATCCACGGCGCGGGTCTGGATACCTTCGACCAGGAACCTCTTCCGGTCACGTCTCCTTTGGTGGGGCAGAATCGCATTGTCTTGAGCCCCCATTCGGCGGCGCTTACCGAAGGCTCGCTCATCGCCATGGGAATGAAGACGGTCGAAAACGTCCTTGGCGGGCTGGACGGCCGCCTTGACGCACAGTTCGTGGTCAATGCTGCAGCGATCGAAGGGAAGTGAGATGAGACCGAACAGGGTTCGACAATGCTGGAGCCAAGGCAAGGCGGCGGTGTCGGGATGGCTGTCAATTGGCGACAGCTACACGGCCGAAATCGTTGGGCTGAGCGGAGTGGACTGCGTCACCGTAGACCTCCAACATGCGATGACCGACATCTCCGACATGATCATCATGTTGCAGGCCATCTCGGCGACTCCGGCCACGCCGTTCGTCCGGGTACCGAACTTGGAACCGGGCGTCATCATGAAGGCACTCGACGCAGGCAGTTATGGGATTATCTGCCCGCTGGTGAACACGGTCCACGATGCAGTATGCCTCGTAAATGCGTCGTCCTATCCACCCCTCGGGGGCCGAAGTTTCGGCCCGGCCCGAGGTCTTCTCTACGGTGGCCCGGACTACCCGCTGCATGCGAACCACACGATCGTAAGGTTCGCCATGATCGAGACGCGCGAGGGCCTTGCCGAGGTCGAAGCGATCTGCGCAGTCCCGGGACTGGACGGAATATTCATCGGTCCAAGCGACCTTGGCCTCAATCTGGGAAAAGGAACGGCAGCGGACCCAACCGATGCCGAGGTTCGCTCGGCCATCGACCACTGCCTTTCAACGGCAAAGGCTGCTGGAAAAAGAGCGGGACTGTTCTGCCCGTCTGGCTCGGTCGCAAAAGGACGAGCGGATCAGGGCTTCGATTTTGTCGTGCCGAATAGCGACGTGAACTTGCTGAAGTCCGCGCTGGCGGGCGAGCTGGCAGCATTTGTCGGAGGCTGACCCGGATGCGTAGCGAATTGCTTGTCGACGGCAAGAACGAGCTCGGCGAAGGTTGCTACTGGGACCCGAGGGACGAGGCGCTTTGGTGGACCGATATCGAGCGAAGTTGCGTTTACCGTAGGGCACAGAATGGAGTCACGAACCGGTATCAACTTCCCGGACGAGCGGGCTTTATCCTCCCTAGGGCCGATGAAGGATTTCTGATCGGCTTTCCCAAACAGATCGTTCGCGCGAATGGCGACTTGACGTCTTTCGAGAAGTTGCACGATGTGGAAACGGATTTGCCCCAGACCCGCGCCAACGATGCGACGGTGGACCCGTTCGGGGGGGTGGTTTTCGGCACCTTCGACGAGACCCACGACATGGCTGCGCGCAGGCCCATCGCATCCCTCTACAGACTTGGCCCCGACGGAAATTTGAGTAAGCTCTTGGGCGGGGTCACCGTCAGCAACGGCTTGGCGTTCTCCCCCGACGGCGAGATCATGTATTTCGCGGATACGCACGTGGGCGTCATTAGACGGTTCCGGATCGGGGCCGACTTCTCATCCTTCAAGGAAATTTCGCCACTCGTGGATGCGGACGCAGCTCCGGGTCGTCCTGATGGTGGCTCCGTTGATGCCGAAGGCAATTACTGGAACGCCAGGGTCTGGGGCGGTTGCGCTGTTCGGTTCGACCCACAAGGGCGCATTACCGCCCAGGTCGAACTTCCCACAAAGGGGCCGACATGTGTCGCCTTGGGTGGCCCCGAATTGAAGACCCTTTTCATCACGACGCTTCGCGTACGCCATACGCCGGAGGAATTGGCAAGCTCACCGAATGCAGGCGGGATATTCCAGGCCCATATCGACGTTCCGGGACTACAGCAACGCCTTTGCGCGCTTTGAAAATCGAGAGGAGACTTGTTGGCCGGCCTTGGGCGCATCCGAACGACTATGGCATTGGCGGGCGGGCTTGCTGAAGACGTGGATGACCGACGGATCTCGACCCGGCGACTCTTTTGATATCCCGTGGCCTTTTTGCACAGCGGATGGAATTACTGACATTCCCCCAGTCGAACAGGCGCAGGAGGCATTTCGTTATCGACACGACTTCGCCTAACAGGCTGGCGCGTGCACCTTGATCGGCGCTCAGGTAAGGCCCTTGCGCATTGATGACCTCAACTCCTCGACCACCATACCGCCCCAGCCAAGCCGCTAGTAGGGTGTTTCCAGGCAGAAGCACTCCTCGGTGCATAGATATTCAATCGCCGGGCACTGCTTCGCCGACTCACCCATGCGACGGTCTGTGCTCATGATCATCGATCTACCCGACGACCACCCGAGGAACTCCACTGCGAAGCTACCACCAGCCTCCATTTCCTCGGACAGCAGGCTACATTGCCGCACCGCAACTGGTCCGGTTCGCCTTTTCGGACCGCCTCAGACCTGCTTGGCGCTAAACGCGAGGCGATAATCCCCGCCGCGGGCAAGGCCACGAGATGGTGATCCGAGCGATCGTCTTCGAAGTCGGGGCGAACTTGTCGAGGCTGAGGACCTGCATCGATTTTCCTTCAGCCAGTCCTTAGCCAGCAACGCATCTCACCAAAAACGTTCCAGCAAGTGCCGCTGACATGCACCCTTCAAGCCCCTCCACTGCATTTGAGTTGGACATCGCAAGGAAGGAACATATCGCGCTCACAAAATTCCAAACCCGCGATCTTGGAAGTCGCCAATGGTCAGCTCGATCATCCTGGCCGTCGATTTGAGTTTGGGCAACACCTTGCTTTCCAGTTCCGATGCGGAGATACGACTGATGTGCGAAGCTACGCTGATCGCGGCGACAACGCGGCCTGTCCGCTCGTGTAAGGGGACTGATATCGAAAGGGTACCTTCTTCCATTTCGTCGACGGCGGTCGCGTAGCCAGCCTCTTGTACTGCAGCAAGCGCCACCTCAAGCTTCTTCTTGTCCGTTATACTCTTAGGGCCGCGCTTCTCTAGCTGAACGCCGTCGAGCCGGCGCTCAAGTTCGCTATGCGTCAGTGCCGCAAGGAGGACCTTTCCGCTAGCCGAGCAGTGCGCCGGCAGACGATCCCCGACCCCGAGCCTTGAAGTATAGATTCGCCGCGTGGAATCTCGCACCACAAACAGGATGCTGAGATTATCAAGGACAGATATAGAGCAGGGCTCATTGACCAGATTGGCGAGGCTCACAACCTCAGGTGTAACTGCGGACCACAGGCTCATCTTGCTCAACAGGCCGCGGCCCAGCGCAAGAACCTTCGGGCTCGACGTGAAACGACCTTGGCGCTCATTGACATATCCAAGGTTTTCGAGTGTGAGCAAAATTCGCCGGGCGGAGGCACGATGGACGCCCGTCGCGGCCGCGACTTCCGACGCTGTCGACGGCGCGGGCGCTGCCGCGAGGACATCGAGACAAGCAAGGCCCCGAGCAAGTGTTTGTGCAAAGTCTTGTTTCTTGATTTCCACAGCACCCCCCGGAACAATTAGGCGAGTGTAGCATAGGAACTCTATGCGCGATAGCCGCACGGTCGCGCGAATAACGCATCAAAGCGATGGAACCCGGTCGTTCCATGATCGCAAGCGACGAAGAACTCGGCCCGGACCATTCCTTGCTCTGTCCGCCAAAGTTCCAGCCCGCGGACTGGGCACGTTTGCAACGCTCATTCTTCGAGCGGTCTCGCCGCTTGCATCACCATCCAGCTTTGTAGACACTACTCCTACCGGAACAAGAATGCTCGGGCGAGATCCCTCGCAACGCCGTCATCGCTCAACCGGTCACTCTCTACCGCTATAGGTTGAAGGGCAGCCTCAGTCCCGCGCACGGCCAATCCAAGACGGCAAGCTTCCCGGTTGCCGACAGCGTCACATAAGCTTTCTTCATATCCACCCCACCGAAACAAATATTTGTTGTGATAGGATCCGGCATCAGCTTTTGATAGCGAACCTCTCCGTCTGGTGAAATGACGGTAATTCCTCCTGAGTACAACGTGGCCACGCAGATATTCCCCTCACAGTCGATTGCAAGACTGTCGAATCCCTGGAAGCCACTCATTGTGGTGATAAGTCGTCCTCCATGGGGCGAGGGGAATGGTTCCTTTCGAATTTGACCTGGACCAGCCAGGGTAAACGCCCATAGCCTGCCGGTGTCGGTTTCTGCGACATAAAGGGTACTCTGGTCCGGCGACAGGCCTATTCCGTTGGGCGTGAGCATCCCGTATATTACTTCAGATATGGCCGATCCATCTGGCTTCGCGTAGTATACACCGCCTACATCGCGATCTCGTTCTCGCTGCTTTCCAAGGTCTGTGAAGTAAAAACAACCTGATTTGTCAAAGACAAGATCGTTTGGCCCACGAAGTCCTCGTCCATCACACGAATTATATAGAACGTCAACTCGCCCTGTTCGCAAATCTAATGTCTCTATGCGGCCACCATTGTAGTCGGTCGCCGTTCCTGAAACCAACCGATAGTTTTTAACACTCCTCCAGCTAAAGCCTCCATTGTTGCAAATGTATATCTTATCATCGGGTCCAACAGCGAGACCGTTTGGCCCTCCGGGAACGTCCGCCACGACAGAAATCAATCCGTCTCCGTGCACCTTTGTAACCGTACCGCGCTCGATTTCTACAACAAGTACTGATCCGTCGCTGAGGCATACCGGACCCTCCGGGAACTTTAGACCGCTCGCAATGATTTCAACGTCCTTCATATTCGCGCTCTTCTGTCACTCGACCGACCGGAACTGCTGTTTTGAGTCAAAAGGGTGGTTTGCCTGGGTGCGCGATAAAAACTGCAGCGTGGCAGCGCGCCGCCTACCGAAGGAGATCGACTAGATCCACACCCGACCCTAGGAGCGCACATTGCGACGGTGACTCGCGTACGTCAAGATCCGCGCATACGCGCGATTAACGCACATGCCAGAAATCGAAACCTGACCGTTTGCGGGGGGTTCCCGGCTGCCAGGCATGGGCATACGCGCCCGTATCTCGGCCAAGGACGCGCGATTATCGCGCAACTGCGCGTTTATTGACACCGCCTTGGCTTCGTGCGATTTGTTCGCCCGTAACCGGGCCAAGACAGGCCGCGCTCCTGCTTGGCGCAGCACCGGAAGGGATGCGCAATCGATCGCCGTTCGAGGCGTTCCAGTAAGAGGGAGGAGCTATCGTGATGAGGTTCGTGGCCGTTGGTGCGGCATTTCTTATGCTGAGCAGTGCTGCTCATGCCGAGCATTATCTTATGATCACACATACTCAAGGAACCGATCCGTTCTGGCCAGTCGTTGAGAAGGCAGGCAAGGATGCGGCAGCGGCGTTGGGTGTTGACTTCGAATACAAGTACGCGCCGTCGGGGGACATGGCTGACATGGCGAAGCTTATCGAAGCCGCCGCCGCCAGTAATCCAGACGGGCTGATTGTCTCGTTACCGGACTACGACGCACTGGGTCCGTCGATCAAGAAAGCCGTCGAGAGCGGCATTCCGGTGGTCACCATCAATTCCGGCCTGGAACACTCGAAGGAGGTCGGGGCCATCATGCATATCGGTCAACCGGAAAGCGTGGCGGGCCATTCAGCCGGAGAACGTGCGAAGAAGGACGGCGTTACCCATGCGCTCTGCCTGAATCAGGAGGCATTCAACACGGCGTTGGCCGATCGCTGCAGCGGCTATTTCGACGCGCTCGGCGAGAAGCTCAACATGATCGACGTCTCCTCCGATCCCGCCCAGATTAAGACCCGGACTGCCGCGGCGCTCCAGGCTGACCCCAAGCTCGATGGGCTGCTTGCAGTTGGATCACACGTCTGCGAAGCAGCTGCCGCGGCGGTACAAGATGTTGGCGCAAAAGTACATCTCGACTGCTTCGACCTTTCGCCGGGGGTGACCAACCTGATTAAAGAAGGAAAAGTCGACTTCACTGTGGACCAGCAGCAGTATCTGCAGGGATATCTACCCGTTGTGATCTTACATCTCTACAACACCAACGCTCACATGCTCCCGTTTGGCAACATTCCTTCCGGACCTGGTTTTGTTGACAAGTCAAACGCCGAAAGTGTGGCCAAATTGGCGGGCGTTACGCGCTGATTCATCAGAGAGCAACCCTAGGGAGGTCGGCCATCGGCCTCCCCAATTCGAGCGGGAGGAGACACATGGTTCAGATATCCGGCATCGCGACCGGCCGCACCGAGAGGGACCGGCTTAATAAGGGAGGGCGCCTGTCCGCGCTGAAGAGGCGTCCCGAAGTCGGCGTTTTCTTAGTCATGGCATTGGTGATCCTCGCTATCGGTATCGCGACCAGGGGCACCGCCTTCAATCCGCTCGGACTCAAAAACAATCTTTCGATCATCGCACAGTTTGGGATCATAGCGACAGGGGCGAGCCTCCTGATGATCGCCGGAGAATTTGATCTTTCCATCGGCTCTGTGATCGGCTTTGCTGGAATGTCGATGGCAATGATGCTCAAGTGGGGCCTGCCATTCGGGCTTGGCGCAGCGACGCCGATGACGGCCTTCTTAGTCACGCTCGTCATGACCCTGTTTATCGGATGGCTGGTCGGCACCATCGTTGTGCATTCGAAGCTTTCGAGCTTCATCGTGACACTGGCCTTCCTTTTCTTTTTGCGCGGTGTGACTGAAGTGAGCTTTCGAGTGATCAACCAGTCCACCCAGATTTCCGGTTTGCCTGACTTCAAGCAGCACAGCTGGATTGCTGCGGCATTCGGCGGGCAGAGTTTTCAATGGCTTTATAATCTGTGGTTTGCCCTTGGCGGCAATATCAGCCGCACTGGCGCACAGTGGGTAACGGGCCTCGATGCGAAAGTCATCTGGTGGCTCGCGATCGCTGCGGTGGCCTATGTCGTCCTTTCGCGCACGCAGGCAGGCAACTGGATCTTTGCGACCGGCGACAACCGCGAAAGCGCGCGCGCCAACGGCGTACCGGTAGATAAGGTCCGCATTTCGCTCTTCATGTTCACGGCCTTCTGCGCAACGATTTTCGCAGCCTGCCAAGTCTTCGACACCAACACGGCCGATGCGGCGAAGGGAAACATGAAGGAACTCGAGGCCGTGGCGATCGCCGTAGTCGGTGGCACGCTGATGACAGGCGGTTTCGGTTCCGTCATTGGAGTGGTGTTTGGGGCCATTACCTTTGGGCTCGTTGCGAACGCGGTCTTCTTCATCCCCGCTATCGACGGCAGCTACTATCGCGTTTTTGTCGGCGTAGTGTTGCTCCTCGCGGTTTTCCTTAACGAGAGTGTTCGCAAGCGTATCACAGGAGGGCTCTGAAATGGCTGAGCCGCTTATTCGTGTCCGGGACTTGGTAAAGCAGTTCGGACCGTTCACCGCGCTGAACGGGGTAAACTTGGAGGCTTACGCTGGAGAAGTGCATGCGCTGCTAGGAGACAACGGCGCGGGAAAATCGACGCTGATCAGGATCTTGAGTGGGGTCCACCAGCCAACCAGTGGACAGATATTCGTCGAAGGCAAGGTGGTGGGCTTCCGTTCGCCTCGCGACGCCAGCCTCGCAGGCATTGGCACCGTCTACCAAGATCTCGCGCTCAACCCCTTAATGAGCGTCACACGCAACTTCTTCATGGGTCGTGAAATCTATCAGGGACCTCGGCCATTCGGTTTCTTGCGAATGAATGAGATGGACCATGTCACCCATGACGAGATGATCAAGATCGGCATAGATATTTCAGATCCGCAGCAGGCAGTCGGCACGATGTCGGGAGGCCAGCGGCAAACGCTTGCAATAGCACGCGCCATTTACTTCGGCGCAAAGGTTCTCGTGCTTGATGAGCCAACTTCGGCACTCGGGCAAAAACAGCAATTGCAGGTGTTAAAGACGATATCACGGGTACGCGCCCGAGGCGATATCGCCGTCATCTTCATCACTCACAATGAACTCCACGCTCAGCTTGTCGCTGATAGATATACTTTCCTCTCGCTGGGCGAGGTGATCGGCGAGGGAACTAAGACAGATCTTAAAGGTCCGCAAATTCGCCGCCTGATGGCCGGAGGCGCCGAAATCAGCGATCTCGAGAAGGAACTGATCGAAGCGATGTGACCAACCCGCCTGGTCAATGCAAGTCCTTGAGAACGATGGAGGGGTAACTCGCCTTGGTGAATCCCAAGCTCGCAAATTCCACACATGCGATGGTAACTCTGGGGCTATCAGCTGGCCTCCTCGAACTGGACAAGGCTGGCACGGAGCCCAGGGTGGAGTGTATTCTTCTGGGGATTATGGAGGCGCTCGATGTCGTGGGAGAACAAAGCATTCGAACACTCCGACCATACCTGGTTCCCAGGACCTTGCACGCCGTGCGCTCTTGATCTGCGACCGAGGGCGGACAGCAACAGGGTAGCAGTGTCGCGGGTCGGGGTGGCGTAGCCGATCCCTGTTGCTGTGAGATCGGCTGTGAACAGCAAGTGCGACGTATCCTACGAGAAATGAGGGCGCCGGAAAAGTCGGCAGCCCAGACGCTTCGGCAGGCACCACCCAGACCGAAGATGAAGCGTCTCGTTGAGAAGCAGAGGGGCGAGTTCTATATCCGTGTTCAGAACGCAAGGTTAGGAAAATTGAAGAAGCTCGCGGCGTTGTTTCGAGCAATCTTTCCAGCTAAGCGCTCGGCGTCGCTGGCGGCAAAATATCCATTGGCGACTTTTTCCTCAAGAACGTCACAGGTTAGATGTCTTATTTTCTGCATAGCGCCATAGGATTCCTCAATATGAAGACAATCGCCACCAAGCATTATCCGAGTCTCATCCGGTAGAACTTCAATCGCTTCATGTAATGCAAGCTTGAAGTGCGACGGGCTCAGTAGGGGCGCCCAGCAAACGTCAAGCCAGACATTCCTGTAGACAAACGCGAGCCCGAGCAAATCGCGGCTCCACGGATAGGCGAAATGCATCAATAGAAAGCGTGTACGAGGATGTCTCTCTATAAGGCCAGCAACGTTCAGCGGGTGGGATCCGCGGATGATGGCGGTGCCAAGGTGGGTCTGCACAGGCAGATCGTGCTCAGCTGCACAGCGGCACAACAAATCAACGATAAAATCGCTGAAAGCTTTTTTCTCTTCTGGTGATGGGGAAACCTTGCCCCAGGCCTGACGCGCGAGCAGTTCGTCGGGTTCGTCGAAATTAAGATCACGGTCGTATGCAAGCGCATTCTTGAGGGCGACCTGATTGCGGCTGGCACATCCGGCGACCAATTCCCGCAATGCAGTGCAATAGTCGTCAAACGACTTTACTTCCATGCCGGCGAGCCGGAGAAGCGAATGCGCACAATTTCCATTGTGACAGCGAGATTCCGGGTTCCACCCGACTGCAAACGCATTGATGCGCAGCACCGAGTCGTACTCCGCACCTAAAGTCTCCCGCGCGTTCAACATAGGGTCCAGATAGGGATCCGTTATGATCCGTTCAATTCCTGCTCGTCTTATTACTCTTCTGAGCCACTGTGGGTCGCGATGGTGCGAACGTACAGCCGCATCGATAGCTTCAAAATTGTCGCGGGTAATGGCAGTCTGGTCGGGATCGTGGAGTTCAAGGATTCCGTACACAAGATTACGAACGAAAGCGTTAGAACCGCTATGTTCCAAGTAGGGAGCCAGCGCTTCCCACGACGTGGGCACTGGCACGCTTGGGTCTTCGTTAGCAGGTGGCTCGGACGGCAGGCGATAAGCGCGCATCTTCGTCCAGCTTGCGTAACTTTCGCGGAAAAGCCGGCTAAGCGAAACCTCCTTGCTCCCGAATATTTGGGGCAAGTGATGCTCGTGCACGTCGATCGTGCCCGTGGCGTGCATAAGCTCCCGCAGAGAATTTAACATCCGAGACATCCCTTCATTGCCGGCGAGTCAGGACTTGCAGTCGGCGGCCTCAGGTCTCCTCGGCGCCCTATTCGAAATCATCAGGTGGCGAGATCCTCACGGCCCGCTACTCTGAGCGCTGATCACGAAAGGTAGATAAACTCGCCACTGCCCATCTGTCAACATTACGCACTTATGCGCGTTAATCGCACACTTGAGTCACGACTGACGACCGGATGCTATGAACAGGAAGCCTCAATTCAGCTATGCGAGGCTAACCACGGATGCCGCTCGTCCCGGCTAAATCGCGGCTAGAATCTGCCTCGGGCCGGGCGCGTCGACATCTACCGCGAACAGCCCGCCTGCCTGCGGCGTCTCGGCGAGTTCCGAGGCGCCTGCGAACGCAGTCTTGATCCTGACCGAGTCCGGCACGGGTCGCAGGGCGCGGGGTTGGCGGTAGCGTGGCCCCGGGAAAGGGCATGGCCAGGGCGGCTAGACCAGCTTGGCGCTTAGAGCCAACAGGAAGGCGTAAAACCGCCGCAGGTAAGGTGCATTACGATATCCGATAATATTGCACTATCAGATACTTAAGGTAACATCCGTCATCTGCACGTGCGCAAATGCTCTCATCAGTCGTTTAACATTGCTCAGATCAATATCAGCAGCTATCACGCCTTACGTTTCCTTCTTCGGGGGAAGAACCAACTCAACATGACTCACGCCGAGAGCCTGGGCTAACTCGTATAGCGTGATGATGGTTGGATTGCGCTGACCTTGCTCCAACTTACTGAGATATTGCTGACTGAAGCCCGACCGTGCTTCCATGTCCTCCTGCGTCAGGCTTCTTTCCTGTCGCAGACGAGCGAAGTTTTGCCCCACGAGCTTGCGCATATCCATGCGTCGGAGGTTGGCGCGCGCGGCTCCGTAAGTTTATCAACTATAATATGTTAATTGTGCCCGACCTGAACAAACTTGCATAAGGTCTCTAAGGAAGCCCACAGAGGCAAACGACCTTGTCAATCCGATTAAGCGCTCCTCGCGTCATCGTCCTCGGGTCCTGCCGACAGGCTAATGAATCGCTCTTTGCGCCTTGGCACGCATGTATTTCACCCGAGTTCAGCTCAGCGATGGTGCGTGTTCACATACCGATGCGATCGCCAACAGGCTCATTCGGCAAGGTGGACAGATAAAGTGAGGCATAGATGTAGCCAGTCGTGCGCTCGAGGCGACCGTCGCAACCTTGGTCCAACATGGCTGCCAGAAGGCCGCGTTGCTCGGTGCTGGTTGAGAACCGACGTTGACGCGCGACCAACATTTTCCGTGTCCGCAGGCCATGGCTCGCAAGCACGTTGTTGATGCCGTCATAGGGGTACGAGTGCATGACAAACGCTGCGACCCAGGGATGCGACGCGGCGGTGGCTTGATAGATGCGCCCGAAGGTGCGCTCGGTGGCGTAGCCCACGCAACCCGTTGAGATAATGATGTCGGCACCTTCGAGGGCCCGCATCTCGGCGGCCGTGGGATCCGACCCCTCCATGTCTGTGGTCACGATGGCATCGACCAAGCCGACTGAACGCGCATACCGGGCTGCGCGCTGGCTTGGATCGACACCGATAATCCGGATGTCTGCCCCAAGATCTCTGCTCTCGAAAAAAGCGCGATGATCGGCGCTTAGCCTACCGCTCAAGGGCCCCTCGATCGCAGTGTAGGCGGCATAGAGGTCATCCAGGTTCATATCGGTGCGTAGCAGCGCTGCGTTGATGCCATAGGAGCAGCCCACATCGACAATCTTAAGATGATCTCTTTGACGGATGGCCCGATAGCGCTCCAGAATCGCCAGAAACACGGGCTTCGCCCGATCCGGAATGATGTAGTCGAGCGCCAGATGCGCTTTGATATAGCGATGTGGCCAATCGCGATTGTAGCTACCTGAAAAGTCGTGTTTCGCGACATGGACCTTCCCTGCGGGGGGCAAATTGGGTGTCACCATCGATAGCCTCGTTGTGGGACATGCTTATGGCCCAAGCTTGAGCGCCAGCGAACGAACATGCAAACTACATTGTAGAATATATTCGCTCCTCCAATGACTTAGAACCTTTCCGACAACCGGTATACCGGCTCGCGCTGTCGGTATTCCGTCGTTGACAATACATATTATAATATGTAATAGAACCTCATCGGGAGGTCGCTTCATGTCATTGAGCATCGAACGTCAGGCGCCATCGCCGCGCCAGCGCTTTGCCGCCATCCATCAGACGCTGCGCAATCGGATATGCTTGCTGATCTATCCCCCCGGGGCAGCCCTCAGCGAGGCGGAACTCGCCCGTGAGTTCGGGGTCAGCCGCACACCGATGCGGCGCGTGATGCAGGCTCTCGAGAACGAGGGCCTGATCGAAACCACTCCCAGTGTCGGCTCGATGGTCACGGCCGTCGACCTGCGGGCTCTGCGCGATGCCTACGCGTTGCGCATCAAGCTGGCGGAACTGCTCGGCGATCTCAGTCCGGCAACCAATTTCACTGGCACCATCGCATCGCTGCGCGAGCTGGCCGCAGAATGCACCCCGTTGATGGTCAACCATGACGTCCAGGCGCTGGCTCAGATCAGTCATCGACTGCAGGACGAAATCCTACAATTGTCCGGCAATGCCGAGTACCGGCTGATTTCCGAGGTCCTCTATTACAAGACCATCAGGGCCTATCTGCAGATCCTGCCCGACCTCAGCTGGGCGCCCGAGGTCCTGGCCCAGGCCGAGGAGATCGGGGAGATTGTCGCATCGCTCGAAGCCGGCGACGTCAAAGCCGTGGGGTTTATCCGGCGCAATCACATCGCCCGAACGCTCAATCGCATCACCAGCTTCGTGCTGGGCGAACGTGATTGAGGGAGAAAGCAGATGACACAGGGTGTCGACTTCCCACAAGGCGATGCAGGCCCTCTTAGGGCGGAGCCCGTCCTCTTGCGCGGTATCAGCAAGAGCTATGACGGCAGCGCAAATGTCGTCGATGCGCTCAATCTCGATGTGGGGGCCGGCGAGTTCCTCACCATCCTCGGTCCGTCCGGGTCGGGCAAGACGAGCATCCTGATGATGCTGGCCGGCTTCGAGCGCCCTAGCGCCGGTTCGATCCGAATTGGAGAGCGCGACGTTTCGATATTGCCGCCCCACAGGCGCAATATCGGTATGGTGTTCCAGCACTACGCGCTTTTTCCGCATCTGACGATTGCGCAGAATCTCGCTTATCCGCTCCAGGCCCGGCGCTGGGCGCGCCAGGATGTCGCCGAGCGTGTCGAATGGGCCCTTTCTTTGGTGCGTCTGACGGCGATGGGAAGTCGGCACCCAAGTCAGCTGTCAGGCGGCCAGCAACAGCGCATCGCCCTCGCCCGCGCCCTTATCTACAATCCGCAGCTCGTGCTCATGGATGAGCCGCTGGGTGCTCTCGACAAGCAGTTGCGGGACCAGATGCAGGACGAAATCATCCGGATCCATCGCAAGCTGGGTCCTACCATCATCTACGTAACACACGATCAGGGCGAAGCCCTGTCCCTGTCGGACCGGGTCTGCGTCTTCGAGGGCGGCCGCATTGCCCAGATTGGCGCGCCAACCGATCTTTACGAGGCGCCGACAAATGCCTTCGTGGCCGGTTTCCTGGGCGAGAACAATGCGATCGGCGGGATCTTTTTGTCCTCCGATGGGGATCGGTGTCATGTGCGGCTCAAGGGCGGCGAGATCGTCTGCGCGATCAACATCGGCAACGGGAGTTATGGCGAGCCCGTTTCGCTCGCCATACGGCCAGAACGGGTGAAGGCCGTCCCGGAGGGCAGCCCAAATGTTCTCCATGTCGAGGTCATCGACGCCACCTATCTGGGCGACAGCCACCGGGTCCGATCGCGTGCGAGCGACGGCACAGAAATCATCTGGAAACTACCCAATTGCGGGGGCCAGGCCCTGCCCACGCCGGGAGAGACAATAAGATTGGGCTGGCGCACGGAAGATGCGCGCGCCTTTCCAGCGCCTCGCATCTGAACAAGAAACCATACATCTGGAGGTTCAAATGAACTGTCGTCCGACAGCATGGGTATCCTATTGCCTATTGGTCATGGTCTCAACGGCGCCGGCCCATGCCGGCGATGCGCTCACCGTCGCCTCCTATGGTGGTCAGTACACAGAGAGCCAAAGCAAGGCGCAGTACCAGCCGTTCACGGCAAAAACCGGAACTGCCATCCAGTCGGTCGACTACAATGGAGGGTTGGCGGAACTGATCGCGCAGGTACGATCAGGAACGGTCAGTTGGGATGTCGTCGACGTCGAACAACAAGACCTCGCAAAAGGGTGTGCCGACGGATTGTTCGAGAAAATCGACCAGGCCGCCCTGCCAGCCGGAGCCAACGGCGTGCCGGCCCCCGCTGACTTCCTGCCGGGGGCCCTCCAGCCATGCGGCGTCGGTTCTGTCGTCTGGTCGAATGTCATCGCCTTCAACCAGACGGCCTTCCCTCAGGCCAAACCAAGGACGTTGGAGGATTTCTTCGACCTGAAGGCCTTTCCAGGCAAGCGAGGCCTGCCCAAGCGCCCCAATGCCTTGCTCGAATGGGCGCTGATGGCCGATGGCGTGCCAGCCAAGGACGTCTATGCGACGTTGTCCACGGCACAAGGCCTCGATCGGGCCTTTGCCAAGCTCGACACCATCAAGGACCAGGCGGTGTTCTGGGAGACCGGAGCGCAAATGATTCAGCTCCTGGCCGATGGCGAGGTCGCCATGTCGACCGCCTATAATGGCCGCGTCCAGGGCGCCATCAGCGACGACAAGAAACCCCTGGCCATCATCTGGGATCGCCAGATCTGGAATGCCGACTACTATGCGGTGGTGGCAGGCACCAAGAACCGCCGGAGCGCCCAGGCGTTCGTCGCCTTCGCAACTGGAACCGAACCGCTCGCGACGCAGACACGCTATCTGACCTACGGGCCCGTGCGACGGTCTGCCCAGGCACTCGTCGATCCTTCACTCGCACCCGAGTTGCCCACCGCGCCCGGGAATTTTCAAAGCGCCCTACCCTTCGATGCCAAATGGTGGACGGACCATGGTGACGTCGTCAATGAACGCTACGCGGCGTGGCTGGCGCAATGAAGCTCACACGCACGACCCGAACGGGCTGGCTTCTGGTCCTGCCTCTGTTGGCTTTCATCCTCGTGACCTTCATAGCGCCGATCGCGCTCATGCTCTTGCGTAGCGCCTACGACCCGGAACTGGCGGAGCTCATGCCCCGAACACGGGTGGCACTGGCAGTTTGGGACGGCGCAGGGATGCCGCCAGCCACGGCATTTGACGCCGCCAGAGACGATCTGGCGACGAGCGCCCAGCAAGGGACGACGGGCCGGCTAGTTCTGCGTCTCAACCGGGAAGGGTTAGGCCTTGGACCACTCATCGAAGCGACTTGCGCGGCCCTGCAGACCCGGCCGACCGCGCAATTAGCCAATCTAGATCCACAATGGCAATCGCGAGCGGTGTGGCAGGTGCTGGCGAGCCAGACGCAAGTCTTCACCGCCACGCATTTCCTCAATGCCTTTGATTTCAAGGTAGATGCGGATGGCAGCGTCGAGCCCCAGGACTCGAGCCGCCGGATCTATGTTGCCCTGTTTCTACGCACGCTTGGCGTCGCGGCGACGGTGACGGTCTTGTGCGCCCTGCTGGGCTATCCGCTCGCGCACGCGATCACCCGGTCAGGGCCCCGCCTGAGGCTGGTCCTGCTTTTTACCGTCATGCTTCCCTTCTGGACGTCGCTGCTGGTGCGGGCCACGGCCTGGATCGTTCTTCTTCAGCGCAAGGGCGTTCTCAATGAAATGCTCGTCGCCGCTGGTGTTCTGCGCGACAATCAGAGGCTGGAGCTCATCTACAATCTGACCGGCACCATCATCGTCATGGTGCATGTCCTGTTGCCCTTCTTCGTACTGCCTTTGTATTCGGTGATGGTCGGCCTGCCAGACGCCTATGTCAGGGCGTCAGCCAGCCTGGGTGCGCGGCCTCTTTATACATTCTGGCGGGTCTATTTGCCCTTGACCTTTCCAGGCATCGCCTCTGGAAGCATTCTCGTCTTCGTGCTGTCGCTTGGCTACTATGTGACGCCGGCGCTGGTGGGCGGCCGGACTGGGCAGCTGATTTCCAACCAGATCGCATTTCATATGCAGCAGAGCCTGAACTGGGGCCTGGCCGCGGCACTGGGCAGCGTGCTGCTCGCCATCGTCATCATGATCGCACTGGCGCTGCCGCATCTGACCCGGCGGGGGGGACTCAGCGTATGAACCGCTTCACCTCGATCATGCTGTGGATCTTCTCGAGTGCCGTCTGTGCCTTTTTGATCGTGCCGGTGCTAGTGGTGATCCCGCTTTCCTTCAATCCCGAGCCCTACTTCTCGTTCACGCGCCGGATGCTCACGCTCGATCCGGATGGCTGGTCCTTGCGGTGGTATCGCGACATTGCCCTCAATCCGCAATGGCGCCTGGCGTTCCGCAACAGCCTCCTGATCGCGGCGGTGGTGACACCGGCGGCAACAGCCCTGGGCACGCTGGCGGCCTTCGGCCTGCGCCGTCTGCCTTCGCGCCAGAAGGGCGCCGTCGTTATGATTTTGTCGTCACCGCTCATTGTTCCGATCATCATCTTCGCGACCGGCAGCTATCTGTTCTTGGCGCCTCTCGGACTGACCCAATCGTTTGCCGGCATCATTCTGGCGCATACAGCGCTGGCCTCGCCCTATGTCGTGGTGACGGTCGGCGGCGCATTCGCCAACTTCGACGAACGCCTGCTGCTGGCTGCCTCGATCCTGGGTTCCAATCCCATTGGAGCCTTCTGGAAAGTTACCCTGCCGCTGATGGCCCCTGGCATCCTGGCCGGCGCATTGTTTGCCTTCATCACTTCGTTCGATGAGGCCGTGGTTGCCTTGTTTCTGGCCGGCTACGACCAGAGGACAGTGCCCCTCCAAATGTGGTCAGGCGTGCGTGATCAGCTGAGCCCCGCCGTTTTGGCCGCGGCGACGTTGCTCATCGCGGTGGTTGCGCTTGTGATGGTGGCAATCGCCCTGGTCCGAGGCACCCTTTCTCCTGGGAGGGCGCCTTGATCGCTGTCCCCTCACCCTTGCAGGTGGACCTTCTGGAGGCCGTGTCGATCGCCTTCGCGGCTTATGCCTGGGATCGAAGCGACCTTACCCGTCTGACGGCTTCGTCCGGCAGCGGCCTGGTCTCTCCGGCTCAAGATCTTCTGCTCGCTGCGCAGATCCTGGCCAATCTCGATTTTGGCGTCGTGGCCATTCCACATCGCCTGCTTGGCGCGAGGCCCGGTGATGAATAAACCTCTCCCTGTTTCGCTTCGCGACATCCGCAAGGACCTGCGTGCTGGTGTCTTGCATGCCGAGGAACTGGTTGGGGCCTCCCTCAATCGAGCCCGGCGTCGGAACCATCAAAGCCACGCCTATATCTCGCTCTCGAACCATGCCGCGATCGAAGAAGTGAGAGCTCTTGCAGGTCGCGAAACCGCTGGCCCCTTATTTGGCATTCCCTATGCCTGCAAGGATGTGTTCGACACCACGGACATGCCAACGACGGCAGGGTCGCTGGCCATGGCCGATTATCGCGCCACTCAGGACGCACTCGCCATTCAGCGCCTGCGGGCATCGGGTGCGATCCTGATCGGAAAGACCAATCTGCACGAATTCAGCTATGGCATCACCGGCGAGAACGCCGCCTTCGGCACGCCGCCCAATCCCTACGACGACACCCGGATTGCGGGTGGATCCAGCAGCGGATCGGCCGTGGCGGTGGCGCAGGGGAGCGCCGTCTTTGCGCTTGGGACCGACACCGGAGGATCCATCCGCGTGCCCGCCGCCTTGTGTGGTCTGGTGGGACTGAAGCCGACGATGGGTCTAATCGAGGCCAAAGGCGTCATTCCCTTTTGCTGGTCGCTCGACCATGTCGGCCTGATTACCAGATGCTGTGCCGATGCAAGCGACGTGCTTCAAGTTCTGGCCGGTCGTGAAGCATCCGCTGAGCGGTTGACTGCGCTCGGACATGGCACGGAAACCGCAGCGCTCCAGGGGCTGCGCATCGGCGTCCCTCGCCCCTATTTCTTCGATGATGTCGATCCCGAAATTGGCAACGCCGTCGATGACCTCCTGCTGCGATGCCGGGATCTGGGTTCCGAGTTGGTTGCCCTGCCAGCGATCGACATGGCTCATGTTCGCACCGCCTCGCTTGTCATCCAACTCGTCGAAGCCTTTGCGTGGCATAAGCCCCGGTTGAAAATACACGCTGCGCTCTACGGCGAAGACGTTCGCGACGGTCTCCTCCAGGGGCAGTTCATACTCGCCGAGCACTATGTGCAGGCCTTGCGTTTCATGGAGGTCAAACGGCTCGAGATCGAGCATTTGTTCCAGAATATCGACGTCATCGTGGCACCGACGACCCCCATCGTAGCGCCTCGACTTGGAGCCCGGATTGTAACGGCCGGCATAATTGAAGAGCCGGTTGGCCAGGCGCTGACCCGTTTCACTTGCCTTTTCAACCTCACCGGCAATCCATGCCTATCCGTACCGGTCGCCCGCAATTCCGCTGGATTGCCGATCGGCCTGCAACTCATCGGCCCGTGTTTCGCGGATCGTAGATTGCTGACGATCGGGCAGGCGCTGGAACAGGCCGGGTTGGTGCGATGGCATGCGCCTGACAACTTCTCCGTCGACGATGAAGCTTCTTCCTCAGGTGCTCAACAGGTCGCCTGATCGTCGCTCATGACCAAATTCGCCAAGTCTTTCAGATCAGACTGATAGGCGCTTCCAAGCACGTGGCTCACGATATGAGGAAGCGCCTTAGCAAAAAGCCGGGAGAACCCACCGAAGGTCTCCAGCGCCATCGACCGATCCTGTTGCTGCACGGCCTCGGTCAGGCCCGCATAGGCTTGACGAAGCTTGCCCCCGATGCGTCGACTTTCGAAGGCACGCAGGCGAATGTGATGGGTTTGCTCGCATAGTCGACGAATGCAGACCGGTATCGTGCTCTCTCCCATCGTGGCGCCAAGCGTCTGGAACAGGCATTCCGCTTCACATGCGAGATTGCGAGGGGCAGAACGTCTTTTCTGCCCAGCATCAACCATACCGGCATCAGCAACCTCCCCAAGGCGCTGGCAGCGCGCCAGATCGGCTCCCTCGAGACAATGGCGCACCATCATCTCGAGCATCATGTTGTTTTCCACGATGTCCTGAAGGCGCAGTTCCCGGGCAAAGAACCCCCTCGCCGGCACCGCATTGACCAATCCCTCGGCGTAGAGCTGCGTCAACGCCTCTCGCACCGGCGTATTGGACACCTTGAGAAGCCCGGCGATCACGCCGATCGGCAGGTGTTGACCTGGCTTGAACCGATAGTGCAACGCTTGTGTTCTCAGCGTCCCATAGACCCGACCACGCCGCTTGCCCCCGACGCCCCCGTTTGACGATAGCGCACGGGGCACGGCAGTCCTCCTTTTCACTCAAAACGATGTCTCAAACGATGGCGTCATCGCGTGGATAGGGTGTCAACCATTCGAAACCATCGTCGGTAACGACAATGGAATCGCCGACCCGTCCGCCCCCTGTTCGAGGCAAAGTTATGCCCCCGTCGACGGCGAAGGTCATGCCGGGCTCGATCCGGGTGCCCTCGCCGCGTTTGAGCTCGGGGGCCTCCAGCAGGGAGAGGCCGACGGCACGGCCGGTGCGGTAGCCGGGTTGAAAGCCCTCCCGCGCATAGGCGTGCTCGGCAGCTTCATTGACCGCCTCACAGGTGACGCCGGGACGGATTGCAGCAAGGGCGGCCTCCTGAGCCGCCACAGCGGCCCGCTGAACACGCAACTGTTCGTCGGTGGCCTCCCCGACAAAGAATTGACGATCGAAGCCGAGCTTATAATTGCGAAACCGGACCATGCCGCAAAAACACAGATAGACAGGATCGCCGCGCTCCAGCCGGCGTGTCGAAGCACGCCTGTGCACCATACAGGTGTCGCGGCCGGACTGCAGGATCTGCAGGTCGTGAATGAGTGGGGAGACGAAGCGATCGGACGACGCAGCCAGGAATTCGGCGGCCTTGCGCGTTCCTGCGGCCATTGCCGTCAAGGCGATCTCATATTCAGGAACGCCTTCGCCGATTGCACCGCGGGCACCGTCCATCATCGCGATCGCGACCTGACCAGCCTGGCGCATGATGGTGATTTCTTCGGGTGACTTGATCCGACGCAATGCTGCAACAACCGGGCCGATATCCTGGATCTGGCCTTCGCAAACCAGGCTCCCCAACTCGTGAGAAACAACATTGGGAATAAACTTCGCGTCGACACCGACGCGAGAGGATCGCCAGCCCTCGATCAGGTCCCTGAGAGGCCGACGCCATTCTTCGCCGCCATCGCTCCAGGGCCTGATGTCGCCGATCCAGGTCATCGAGGCACACATCTCTACTTCCATGAGAGGGGTGATCAACGTGGGTGGGAACCCGATGGCCACGATCAAGATCGTCGGCCGCCCGAACTCCATGCCCAGATAGTTCCAGTAGCCCGCGAAATACGCGATCGCGTCTGGATGGGTCAGGATTGCGACATCGACGTCGACTGCGGCCAGAGCGTGCCGAAGATCTGAGGTGCGTTGAGCATATGGACTTGTCATGATTGAACCTGTATGCAGCTTGAGTGCTATGTCCATTAATGATTAGGAAAAGGTGATGTCAAGTGTCGAATATGACGGTATACCGGGTGACAACGTCGCATTGCTGCATACAGCTATACCTCCATGGCCGCGAAGGATCGACTTCGATAAGGGGCGTCACCACCGGGCAAAGATCGGCTTTGTGCTTCTGGCCATGGAGCAGACGATCGAAGAGGACATGTTTCGCCTGTGTCCACCCGGCGTGGGCGTCCACTTCACTCGTGCGCCCATGGCCAATCGGATCAGTGTGGCGACGCTCTCCGCCATGGCGGCCGGCATCGGAGACGCCGCTGGTCTCCTGCTCCCCGATGAGGATCTTGATGTCGCCTGCTATGCCTGCACATCAGGCAGCGTGGTGATCGGCGAAGAACGGGTGTTTTCGGAACTAAAGCGCGGCAAACCCAAAGCCAGGCCGACTTGCTTGATCTCATCGGTCATGAAGGCTTTGAATACGCTTGGAACGCGCCGCATCGCAGTCGCCACGCCCTATTTGGCGGAGGTCAATGTCATCGAGCAGCGTTACATGGCCGCCAGGGGATTTGAGATCGTCAACATCCAGGGGCTCGATATCGAGAACGATGCCGACATGGTCCGAGTGTCTCCTCAGACGATCCTCGACTTTGCTCAGTTCGTCGATCGACCGGAAGCCGATGCCATGTTCATCAGCTGTGGCGCCTTGCGCTCCATCGACATCATCACCGATCTGGAGGTAAGACTTGGCAAGCCGGTCGTCACCAGCAACCAGGCGATGATGTGGGACTGCCTGCGGCTCGCCGACATCACTGATCGTCGGACGGATTGCGGAAGATTGTTTCAAGATTATTAGAGCGCGCGATGGAGCCTGAAAATAGAGGGGCAGCCCAGGTCACTTCCCCTTCCCCCAGGGGTCAGGCTCCAGACATCTACGACGCCCTTCGCGAGCGTATTTGCCTGCTGCGTTACCCGCCGGGCATGCGCCTGAGTGAGCATGAACTGGCTGGCGAATTTGCCGTGAGTCGCACCCCCGTGCGCCAGGCGTTGCAGAGGCTGGAGTATGATGGGCTTGCCACGACCCGCAATGGCGTGGGCACGATCGTGACCGGCGTCGACGGTCTCGCCTTCGAGGAGATATACGAATTTCGGCTACGGCTCAGCGAATTGCTCGGCGACTTCCCCGCCCTTGACGAGGTGTTATCGGCGCGCAACGCTGTCATGGCCTTGCAGGAGAAGCTCGAGCCCCTGAAGATAAGCAGGGAACTGGAGGGCTTCTGGGGTTTGAATCACGAGCTTCATTTCGCCACCAACCGTCTGATCGCCAACAAGGCTCTTCGCGAAACCCACGAGCGCTACTATTTTCAGGCCTCGCGGATTTGGTACAGCGTCATCCGGCGCTTCCTCGGCGAACAGATCGAGGATTTCTCCAACGAACTGGCCGAGACCGCTCACGCCCTTGCGGTCGGCGATGTGAAGGCGGTCGGCTATATTCAGCGCAACCACATCGCCTTCGGGTTACAGCGTGTCAGGCAAGCGCGTGAAGACTGGTTTTCGTCAATCTAACCGCACTTACATATTACAGTTGATAAACTTCGGCACCCCACTTGCCGATGCTTGTCGACATGGACACGTACAAGCATCTTGGCGAGAATTTCGGGCGTATCAGAAAGCGCCTGGGATTGACGCAGGAGCAGGTGTCGGATCTGACGGGACTCAGTCAACAATATCTCAGCACCCTTGAGCGGGGTCAGCAGAATGCCACGCTGAAGTCGCTTCTCGCGATCGGCGCGGGTCTCGAAATTGACTATCTGGAGCTCCTGCTTCCGCCCGACATGGAACTGCGCAAAAAGCGCTAGGCTAAGCACACCGGGGCCGCGACATGCCGCTTTGAACATCACCGATCACCGAGATTGATTGCCAACGGGGGTTGTCTTGTTCGCCCCCGAACGGACGTGATCGCAGTCGTAGTGCTACTCTTCGCCGCCTGCGCTCCACCACAACGGCGGAACTCCGGCAATCCGAAGGTTCAACGATGTGCGACGGATCCAAGTGGAGCTAATATCCGTTCGAACGTGGCTCATGGCCATTTCGCTTGAAGCGTGTCTGAGGCGAGGGAATGTCCGCACAGACAAGTCCATTGACGTCGAGGGAATGGATGGCCCCCCGCGAAGAAAGAATACATTCGCCAATATAGCTTGCTTGTTGGAGGCCCTCACGAGTTGATGGGTTACAGGTGCCTCAAAACTTATCGAGGGGTGTCGTATCAATAGCTTGGGCTCTTGTCTGAAGCGATGTTAGCGGGCTGGTTCGCACATGCATGGTCAACGGCCAGCGTCAGCTTTCGAGCAGTATCGTCCACAGGCGAGTCCAATCGATCTGCGCCAACTTCGATATGTCATTGCGGCAGCCGAGCATCGAAGCTTCCGTCGGGCGGGGGCTTACTTGAATATTCACCCGTCAGCAATCAGCAAGCGCATTCATGACCTCGAAACCCGTCTGGGTGCGATACTTTTCGTTCGCGGCCCAAGCGGCGTGGAGGTTACTCCGGAAGGCCGAGAGTTTCTCAATCGTGCCCAGCCCGCACTGGAGGCCCTGCAGGCGGCGACCGATACGATCGTGAAAGGAGAATCGCGAGCGTTGCGCATTGGGGTCTCCTGCGCCATAAGCCCGCGCTTCCTTTATGCCTTGCTGGATCTCCTCAAGACCCGATACCCGATGATCCGGGAGAAGCTGTTCGATGGCGAAAGCGCAGATCATCTGGCCTCGATACGAAGCCGCCGGCTCGATGTCGCCATTGTCCCCGGCCAGAACGCCTCGCCGTCCATCCGCCTGACACGGGTTTGGAGCGAAAGCCTGTCCATGATTCTGCCTACGGGGCATCCGTTGGAAGCATGCCAGGCGGTGGACTTCCCTACTCTCTCGCGGTGGCATGTTCTGATTGGCCAGAACGAACCGACAGAAGAAATCATCAACGCGATTTCGCTTGGTGCCAAAAATGCCGTTTGTCATCCGTCCCTCGAGCGCAGCACCTTGGGGCGCGTTGCCTTATTGAGCCAGGTGGCGCTCGGGCGCTGCCTTGGTCTGTGTGGTGAGGCAACGACGGCAATTTCATTTCCAGGAGTTATCTTTCGCCCAATTGCAAATCTTCCCTACCCTGTTGTCTTCAGTGCGCTCTCACAACCAGACAACAACAGGCTCGCCTTGCGCCGCTTCCTTGAAATCGCACGGACACTTGAACCGGCTCGCCGCTAGCAACTGTGTCTAGGTAGCTGGGTTTAAGCGCCATGGAGTCGCCGTTTTGAGGATTGCGTTTGCGATTGTGACCAGCTTGCGTGCAATTGCGATGATGACGAGCTTATGGGGCTTTCCACGTTCCTTGAGACGTTTGGCGAGTAGCCTCAGCACCGCATTGTGGCACGCGGCAGCGAGCGCAGCCTGGAATAGAACATGTCGCAGCGCCCGCCGTCCTCCGACAATCATCCTCCGGCCCCGCATTGTTCCACTGTCGTGCGGCACCGGCGCGAGGCCGATCATGGCTGCGGCCGCGCCTACGGTCATCCGACCGAGTTCCGGCATTTCGGCGATCAACATGGCTGCCGAGACTGAGCCAATTCCCGGAATGGATCGCAGCAGTCGCGCCTTCGCAGCCAGGCATTCTTCTTGAGCAATGGCATTTTCGATCCGGCGCTCGAGAGCCCCGATCTGGTCATCCAGCATGGTCTCGAGAGCGTTGTCCATGTCCCCGACATCTGCCACCACACCCTGTTTCTCGCGTGCGCAGATCTGCGCCATAAGTCGCTTGCGCATATCGACGATCTGAGCTCGCCGGGTCGTCAAAGCCCTGAGAACGCGCAAGTTTCCACTCGGCAATGCCCGTCCGGCTTCCGGTCGGAACAGCATAAACCCGGCGATGAGTTCCGCGTCGATCCGATCTGTCTTCGCGCGTGTGCCACGGGAAAGGGCGAAGGCCTTGATCTGGGCCGGAGGCAACTGCACTGCTCTGACCCCCGCCGCGACGAGGGTGACCCAGAGTGCCCATTCCTGTCCGCCGGTAGCTTCAAAACCGACCTGGGCGACGCCCGGCACGCGCTGGATCAGTGCGAGCACCTGTGCGTGACCTTCTGAGGTGTTGGGTAGGCGGAAACGGTGCCCAGCGGGACAGCAGAACCCGTCAAGCCAGTCACGGGCCACATCTATCCCCATTACCGTCGTTGCTGCTATCATGTCACTCTCTCTTCCTTATGCTTCGCGGTCCCGCAAACGGGCCGCCGTCAACTGTTCGAGACGGTGAAGAGAGGCGGGTTCAAACAGCTAGCATCGCCACCCAGGTAATGGTCCAGCTCCGCTTTCAGCGCCCGCTCGGCCAGGGCCTTCTTCAGCTGGTCGATCAGGTCGTTCTGATCGAAGGCCGTCTTGGCGTCCGCCCCGCCGAGCAATTGGTCGAGGATCGCGTCAGGGATAACAGGCTCTCTGCGTCGGGCCATAAGGGATCTCCATCCTTCCCAATATGCTCGCCCCGCGCACGAAATTCCTGACAGTCCCGAGCCGCGACAAAGAACAGAACAAACCCGATAAAGATCAGTACGCGCATAGAGACGTCTCACTTCCAACGAAATTGTGCTCGGTCGCTATCTCGCTCTGACCAGAAAACTGAATTTCCTCCGTACCTGCGCGCATGACCTGACCGTCGCGCAATTCCAGAACCTCCCTCGCGAGGCGGGCGACAATCTGAGGCTGATGCGACACAAGGATCATCGCCATGTCTCCGCTACCCAGCTGCGCTTCAAGGATGTCGGCGATGGCGCGCCCATTCGCGGGATCGAGTGACGCCGTAACCTCATCGAGCAGCAGGAGCGCCGGGCGGCTGGCGAGCGCAAGCGCGATACCGAGCCGCTGGCATTCTCCGCCGGACAATTCGCCGCGACATTTGCGGCGATAGTCGGCGGGCTAAAAGACCTGCGCCAGCGCGGCAACAATGGCTGCAGAGGAGTGATCGCGCCCTGCCTGGCGCAGCCGTCTGGAAATGAAATACTCGGCGTTCAGAGCCGGGTTGAGATACTGCCGCACCGATTGCGGAACATATTCGATTCGCCGCTTTTGTTTGACCGTCCGCGCGGAATGACACAGTGGCATCCGCTCACCGTCATGCTCGATGAGATCGCTGGCTTCACCAGGTCTATTCGTACTGAACTGAGTGAGAAATTCGCGCCTTGGAGGAGATTAACCGGCGCGCATTGTCGAGTATACAGGCTCTTCAGACGTCGGGTGATGGACAGCCCGACAGGTGCGAGTGAAGCGGCCTTCGAGGCCTTTCCTTACATCGCTAATTTAGTGCTGCGACCATCGTCCCACATCTCTCCCTACGGATCCTTCGATCCGGCGTCTACAAGTCGGCGTTTGCCGCCTTCAAGATGCGCCTTCAGCGCCATTCTGGCCCCCGTGCCGTCGCCCCTTTCAAACGCATCGAGGATGAGACCGTGCTCGGCCATGACTTCGGCGAAGCGTTCCGGTGTGGACCCGATTGTCCGATAAAGACGTGACTGGGTGAGGATCACGTTCAGGCTCCTATGCGTCTCCACCATCACAGGGTTCCCCGAGCTCATGACGATCAGCTGGTGAAACTCTGCATCGGCGCTGATGAAGTCCTTGTATTCTTCGTATTTCTGGCCGAGCAGATTGACTGCCTGCATCCTTTCGAAGCTTTGCCGAAGCGCCTGAAGGATCTCTGGGGCGCGCCTCTGTGCCCCCCTCTCGGCACAATACCCCTCGGTGACGATACGATACTCCAGCAGACTTTCGTAATAGGCCGGCGTTGGCTGTTCGGCGACGACATAGCCGCAGTAAAGCTTTTGAACCAGCAGTCGCTCGGCCTCGAGCCGTACGAGCGCCTCGCGTAGCGGTGAACTGCTAACCCCGAGCTTCTTACCCAGAGTGGAGATGTTTAACTGCTCGCCGGGCTGTAGCGCATTGTCGAGGATCATCCCTTTGATGAGATCGAAGGTATGCTCAGTCAATGTCTTGCGCTGCACTGGCAAGCTCTGGATATCACTTCGTTCCATTTGCGGTTCCGATCGCAAGTGCCTGATGCAGCGGCTGCATTTTCCTAAACGCTTTCTTCCGATCGGCCGCCGATCACAGCCTTGACCTCAAGGAACTCCTCCAATCCCCACTTTCCATATTCACGGCCAATGCCCGACCGCTTGTATCCTCCGAAGGGCGCCGCATCGTCCCAGGCCGGCATATTGATCTCAATCCGCCCGGCTTCAAGCTGCAAAGCGACACGGCGCGCATGGTCCGTGTTGCCGGATTGTACAAAGCCGGCCAGACCGTATTCGCTTGCGTTGGCGATCGCTATGGCCTCTTCCTCGTTAGCATAAGGAATGATCACCAACACCGGGCCAAAGATTTCTTCCTGCGCGATCTGCATACCGGGCGACACCTCGGTGAAGACGGTGGGCCGGACGAAATAGCCACGCGGAAGATGTGCCGGCCGATCGGCACCGCCACAGGCGAGGATTGCGCCCTCGGCAATCCCGTTACGGATCAGACGGGTCACCTTTTCGAACTGCGCGGCATTTGCTACCGGACCGAGATCAGTCGCTGCGTCGGCTGGATCGCCGAGGACGAGCGCATCGGCTACCTCGGCGGCAATCCGCGCAGCCTCGGCGCATTGATCGTGTGGCACCAGAAGCCGGGTGGGGGCGGCACACGACTGGCCGGAATTGCCCATCACTTTCGTCACATTGGCGGTGACCGCGGCGGCCAGATCTGCGTCGGGTAAGACGATATTGGCCGATTTGCCCCCGAGTTCCAGCGCGACCCGCTTCACCGTGGTTGCCGCCGATTGGGCCACCGCGATGCCAGCGCGGGTGGACCCGGTGAAATGCACGAGGTCGATGCCAGGATGGGCGGAGATGGCCCGACCAACGGTCGCTCCGTCGCCTTGAACTAGGTTATAGACGCCTGGAGGGACGCCCGCCGCCTCCAGGATCTCGGCCCAGACGATGGCCGAAAGCGGCGCTAGTTCGGAGGGCTTGTGGACCATTGTGCAACCGGCGGCCAGCGCTGGAATCACCTTGCAGGCGATCTGGTTGCTCGGCCAATTCCAGGGCGTTATCAGGCCGGCAACGCCCACCGGCTCGCGCACGATCTCGGTTCCGCCCTGCATCATGCTGAACGGATAGTTCTCCAGCACCCTGATCATGCGGGAGATATGGGCAAGTCCAGTGCCGACCTGCGGTCCGAGGGCGAAGTTTTTCGGCGCGCCCATCTCTCGCGTCATGGCCTCAGCAAGATCGGGCTTGCGTTTGATGTAGATGGCCTCGACAGCCCGAAGTAGGCCGATGCGGTCGGCAACGCTTGAGCGCGCGAAGCCTTTCAGTGCCTGCCGGGCCACGCGGACAGCGCTGTCGACATCCTCAGCGGTGCCAAGCAGGATCCTCGCACAGGGCTCCTCGGTCGCCGGGTTGATCACGTCGAATGGCCGCCCATCCTTTGGCGCGTGCCACGCGCCGGCAATGAAATGTTTCTGGCTCTTCACTTGCCTCATCCTTCCGTAACAGTTTCGCCCCGGCTGGTCTCGCCCAGCGCCAGCGCTCAGAGCTCCGGATTGCGGATGAACTCCGCTCCCCGCTCGGCGATCATCACCGTGGGTGCCTGGGTATTGCCGCTGACCAGCGTCGGCATGATCGAGGCGTCGATCACCCGCAGCCGTTCAACGCCCCTGACCCGGAACCGATCGTCGACCACGGCCATCTCGTCCCGGCCCATCTTGCAGGTGCCGACCGGGTGATAGATCGTCTCGGCATTAGCTCGCAGCCAGGCATCAATCTCGGCATCGGTCGAGATGCTGCGGCCAGGCGAAAGCTCCTCGGCGCGCAGCCTATCGAAGGCCCGCTGATCGATGATCTCCCTGCACATCCGAAAGCCGGCGCGCATCACGTCGATATCGATCTGGCGCTCGAAATAGTTCGGCTGTATTTCCGGATACTGCCGCGGATCGACCGATTTGATGCGGATATAGCCCCGGCTCTCGGGGCGCGAGAGGTTGAAATATGGCATGAAGCCATGCTCCTTGATCGTCCGGCGGCCGTTGTCTTCGTACATCATGTTGGTCATGTGGATCTGGAGGTCAGGATCGGCGAGATCCTTGCGGCTGCGCAGGAAGGCGATCGCCTCGACGCCGTGATAGGCGGCAGGGCCACTCCTAGTGAGCAGATACTGGACGAAATAGCGGGCCACGTTGTGCCATTCGGTGCCGCGCATGAAGGAGATCGGCTGAGTGATCTTCTGCTTCAGCCCGGCGACCAGATGGTCCTGCAGATTCTCGCCCACGCCCGGCAGGTCGGCCACCAGCTTCACGCCCAGGGCGCGAAGGTGATCTGGCGGTCCAATGCCCGAGAGCTGCAGAAGCTGGGGCGAATTCACCGCGCCGGCAGACAGGATCACCTCGTGCGCGGCATGGAACCGCCGCCGCTCGCCGTTCTGCAGAACCTCGACGCCAGTAGCGCGGCCACCCTCGATGAGCACTTTCGTCGCCAACGTGCGGGTGACGACCGACAGATTGCCGCGGGCCATCGCTGGATGCAGCAGCGCCCGGGCGGTGTTGACCCGCCGCGCGTCGGAGATGTTGCAGTCGAGCGGCCCGACACCTTCCTGGTCGCCGGCGTTGAAATCGTCGTTGTAAGGAAAGCCCGCCTGTTGGCAGGCTTCGACGAAGGCCTTCTGCAGCGGATGCTTGACGCCGAAGCGGGTGACTTTGAACGGCCCATCGGCGTTGTGGTAGTCATTGCTGCCGCGGAACCAACCCTCAGTCTTCTTGAAGAACGGCAGGCAATCGCGGTAGGACCAGCCACGGTTGCCATACTGTGCCCAAGTGTCATAATCACTTTCGACGCCACGGATGTAGACCATACCGTTGATGGCGCCTGACCCGCCGATGATTTTGCCGCGCGGCCAGTAGATGACCCGGTTGTTCAGATGCTTCTGCGGCTCGGTCGAATAGTTCCAGTTGTAGAACCCGGTCTTCAACGACAACCAAAACCCCGCCGGGATGGTCACGAGCATCGTGTTGTCGCGACCGCCCGCCTCGAGCAGCGCGACGCGGCGACCGGCATCTTCGGACAGGCGCGCAGCCAGCAGGCAGCCGGCAGCGCCCCCGCCCACAATAACATAGTCGAATTCAGCATGATTCAGCATGGGTCGCTACGTTGCTCGCTGCCTTCCAATTGCAATATAATGCATTATGCATAATCTTGCAATTGGAAGCTGCTCTTAGGGGCGTGTCGCGTATTGCTGGATGGAAAGGGTCGAGATGAAGATCACCGCGGTTGAGGGTTACCATCTAGTGGCGCCGCTGCGAGGGGCGGCGGGGAATGCCAATGGTTTCATGACCCGGCGCGAGGCCCTCCTGCTGCGCCTCGTGACCGAAGACGGACAAGTTGGCTGGGGTGAGGCCGGGCCTGCGCCCGCCGGTGCCAGTGCCTGGCTGGAGCAGGTGGCGGCCTCGACGCTGATCGGGCGAGATCCGGCCGAGATCGGGCCGATCTGGCACGATCTGATGCGACAGCGCGGCTATGACCGCGGGGGAGTGGCGATGATGGCGATCTCGGCCGTCGACATCGCGCTGCACGACTTGGTCGCTAAAGCGCGCGGCCTCTCGGTCGCCGAGATGCTTGGCGGCTCGATGCGGAGCCATCATTTCGCCTACGCCAGTGGCCCCTATCTGGCACAAGGCTTGGATACCTATGCTGGTTTCGGGGAGGAAATTAGGGGTTTCATCGAGGCCGGTTTCCGGGCCGTCAAGCCGCGGGTTGGCGGGACGAACGCGGCGACGATCCGGTTCCTGCACGATCTGCGGCGCGATCTTGGCGCGGAGGTGTCGCTGATGATCGACCTGAATGGCGGCTATTCGGTGGCTGATGCCGAGCACTTGCTGGCTGCGCTGGCCGAAACCGGGCTGATCTGGGCCGAAGAACCGGTTTCCCTCGAGGATCTCGACGGCAATGCCCGCGTAGCGAGGGGCGTGGTCACACCGATCGCGACCGGCGAAAGCCTCGCGACCCTGCAGGGCTTCCGAAGTCTTCTCGAACGCGCCGAGGTTTCGATCGTCCAGCCCGATCTAACGGTCTGCGGCGGCTATACCGGCCTCCGTCAAGTCGCGGCGCTGGCCTCCGCCTGGGGCGTTGCCGTCGTGCCCCATGTATGGGGCAGCGTGGTCGGTTTCCGCGCGGCCTTACAGATGATCGCCACCCTGCCCCCGACCCCGAACCGGCGGGCGCCAGACTACCCCTGGATTGAGGTGGATTGCGGCGAGAATCCCCTGATGGCAATCTGCGGCCCGGTCCGCCCCGATGCCAAGGGCCGAGTCGCCGCGCCGGAGGGTGGCGGGATCGGCTTCGACCTCGGGCCCGAGCGGCTCGCGCCCTGGCTGCACCGCGGCTGGGCGGTGCGCTGAGGCAGGCAGGCCGGTCAATCGCTGCGCCTGGTGAGGACGGTCACGAAGATGATGATCGCCCCGGTCAGCAGCGCCCGTAGCCCGGCATTGGTGCCGGTGGTGCTTAGCATAGCGAGCAGGAAGAACATGAAGAGCGAAGCGCCGATGACTCCGGCGACGCTGGCCCGACCGCCGGTCACCAGGGTGCCGCCGATGACGGCGACGGCGACCGTCTGCAATAGATACTCCCCTCCCTGGTCTAGCGCATTGCCGCCCGCGAAGGTGGCGATGAGCACCCCTGTAAGCCCGGCGAGGAAGGCCGAGATGCCATAGGTGGCCATCCGGATCCCCTGCACATTGACCCCCGACAGCCGCGCGGCGCGCTCGTTCTGGCCAACCGCGCTTAGGCCGCGGCCATAGGTCGTCCGGGCGAGCAGGACGGCGATCAGGATGCCGGTGCCGACCGCGAAGAGCCCGAGCAGCGGAAAGCCACCCGGCAGCTTGGCGTTCACCGTGGCGGCGAGCAGGTCGGGCGGGGGTACCTTTGACGCGCGCCCGACGGCGGTAGCGACGGACATGCCGATCAGCCCCGAGGCCAGCGTCGCAATGATCGGCGGAATGCGTAGCAGGCAGATCAGTGCATGGTTGACCAGCCCCGTCGCGATGCTCGCGCCGAGCGCCAGCCCGAGCCCGAGTGCAATCCGGCCGTCCTGCCCGCCCATCTCCACCATGGCAATGGTTCCCGACATGACGATGACCGAGGGGATCGACAGGTCGATCTGCCCGGGGCCCGAGGTAATCACCAGCATCTGCCCGAAGGAGACCAGCGAGGTGAAGGTGGCGAAGGCAAAGGCGGCGCGGATTAGGTCCAGCGCACCCCGCCCCTCGACCGAGGCGATACACAGGAGCCAGGCCGCCACGGCCGCGACAAAGGACCATTGCCAAGGTTTCGAAAGGGCCGGCCTGAAGCGTTTCACGAGGTCACCACGGATCCGGAGAGTTTCTGTATCAGATGCTGCAGGCCGAGCACCAGGATCAGGATGCAGCCTTGGGCGGCGACCTGCCAGTCGGTCGAGATGTTTATGAAGATCAGGAGCGATCCGACGATCGACATGATAATGGCCCCGAGCACCGCCCCCGCCGGCACCACCCGGCCGCCCGAGAAATCTGCGCCGCCCAGCACCGCCGCGGCGACCGACAGCAGCGTGTACTGATCCGCAATGGTCGCATTGGCCGCAACCGTATCGCCGATCAGTGCGAGCCCGGCCAGGATGCCGCAACAGCCGGCGGCGGCATAGACTCCCGCTTTCATCCGCGCCAGCGACCAGCCCGACCGTTCAAGCGCCAGCGGATTCGCCCCTGCCGCGCGGACCATCGTCCCCCAGGCCGAGCGGGTGATGATCAGATAGCCGAGGGCGGCTACGATGGTCGCCGCCCAGATCACATTCGGCACCAGCGGCGTCTGCCAGCCGGCAAGCGTGGTCAGCCAGTCCGGAGCCTGCCCCCCCGGCACCGGCAGGATCAGCAGCGCAAGACCGGTCCAGACGAAGGAGAGCCCGAGCGTGATGATAATCGAGGGCACCCGATGGACCTGGATCAGCGCCCCCACGAAGGCGTACGCGACGACCAGACCGACCAACGCGGCCAGCCCCAGGAACGGACTCTTGGGCAAGAGAGTGGCCCCGATGCAGGCGACCAGGGAGACGAACTGGCCGATGGAGAGATCAAGATCTCCGATCGCCAGGATGAAGACCTGCGCCAAAGTCGCTAGCACGATCGGCAGGCAGAGCCCGAGCAGGAGGTTGATCCCAAAATACGACAGTGTGCGCGGCTGGCTCCAGCCGACATAGGCCATCAGCAGGGCCAGAGCGATCACCGGCAGCAGGGCGTGCAGCGGACCGACAATCTGCGAAAGGCTCTGCCGCTGTCCGACTTGCCGCTGACCCTCTTGGCCTCTTACACTACTGTCCATCGCACGGGCCTATTGTGCAAAGGAAAGCGCCACGACGCGCTCTTCAGTGATCGTCGCGGCGAGGACTTCGCCGGAAATGAGGTGGTTGCGCATGACATAGACCCGATCGCATTCAAGGAGTTCGTCGAATTCGGTCGTGTACCAGACGAAGGCCCTACCCTTCGTCGCCTCTTCCTGGATCAGCCGGTAGACGTCTCGCTTGGTCGAGATATCCACGCCACGCATCGGGTCATCCATCAGGATTAAGTCGGCCCCCGAGGCGAGCGCGCGGGCGAAGAGTGTTTTCTGCTGGCCCCCGCCCGACAGCGACATCACCGGATCGTTGACGCTGCCGCATTTGACCTGGAGCAGGTCGCACCAATGTCGCGCCAGATCGCGCTCCGCGCAAAGGTCGAGCCCGAGCGTCGTCTGCAGCCGGCCAAGGCTGCAAAGCGAGATGTTCTGCAGGATCGACCAGCGGGTGAACAGCCCGTCGTTGCGGCGGTCGCCCGCCACCAGCGCGGCCCGCGGCTTCTGCCCATAGCGGGCGCGGCCCGAGCCGTATTGCGTTAGAACCGACTTAATCAACTCGCTCTGCCCGTGCCCGGCGAGGCCGGCGAGGCCGACGATCTCGCCAGCATGGACTCGGAACGGGGCGCCGGCGGCGTCGTGGGTTTCGGCCCGGACTGCGGCGGCCTGCAGCTTCTGAGGCTGGTATCGGCGGTCGACCTGCGCGGCGGCCACGTGGCCCATCGTGCTGACGAGGCGGTCGAAGGAGTAGTCCGAGGTGCAGCCGTCGGCAACCTTGCGCCCGTCGCGCATCACCACGATCCGGTCTGTCGCCCTGAACACCTCGTCCATCTTATGGGTGACGAGGATCACGGAGCCGCCGCCGGCTGCGAAGCGCTCCAGATGGGCGAAGAGCCGTTGGCTCGCATTGCGGTCGAGCGCCGAGGTCGGCTCGTCGAGGATGACGAGCGTCGGCTCCTCCTCGACCACGGCAAAGGCGCGAGCGATCTCGACCTGCTGGCGCTTGCCGATGGGCAGGCTGCCCACCGAAGCGTCGGGGTCGATCCCATGCTCCTGGAACACCCGGTCGAGCGATTGCGCGATTGCGGCCCGCGCCGGGCGCCGCCAAGCTGCCCCGCGCAGGCAGGGGAACATGATCCGCATGTTCTCTGCCACCGAGAGGTTGGGGCAGAGGCTCAGCTCCTGATGGACGCAACGGATCGCGGTTCTGCGGCCGGCGGCGGGCGGCAGCCCGGCAGCAGTGATCGAGCCGGCAGTCGGCCGCAAATTGCCCGCGATCAGGTGCAGCAGGGTCGACTTTCCGGCGCCGTTGTGGCCCAGCAGGCCGATCCGCTCACCCTTCCCGACGCTGAGCGAGACATCGGTGACGGCCGCGATCGGCCCGAAGGACTTGGACACATCGTTCAGCGCAACAATATACACGGACTGAAGCCTTTCCTACCATCCCGCTGACGCCGGAATTGCTTTACCAGCCAGGCCACTCGCTACCGATCGCACCGCATTAAGGGTCATCTTTGTCCGTCAGCGCAGTTATTTCACCGATTGATCAGATCGATCACGTCTTTCTGCGTGTACCTTTTGCTGACCACCTCGCCGGGTTTCAGGCTGGCCAGCGAAGTGTCGAGATCCGAGGGTTGGACGGTGACCAACTCGTCGGGCAGACGCATCGGCACCTTCACGCCGTCCAAAAGCTGTTGCGCGACCCAAAAGGCCAAGGTCGAGGACGCCGGGTTGCTGGCGGTGGACTGCGTCTCGTAGCCGTTGGCGTCGCGCTGTTCCTTCCACCACTTCAGCTCCTCATACCGGTTGCCCAAATAGATGAGCGGCACCGGCCGACCGGCATCCGCAAAGGCTTGGGCAGTGCCGAATCCGTCACCGCCCTCTGTCAACACGCCGGCGATCCTCGGCAGGGTCGGCAGAATCGCGGCGATTTCCTTGCGCGCCACCGTTTGCGTCCATTGGCCGTAGATCGTGCCGACGACCTTCAGGTCGGAGCCCTGCAGCCCATCGAAATGGCCGTCGCTGATCTGCTGCTCGGCAGGGATGCCGGCGATACCGCGTACTTGGAGCAGGTTGCTGCCAGCCGGGAGATGGGCCTTCATATATTCGCCCTCCATCAGCCCGAGCCTGTGGTAGTCGACCTCGATTTTATAGGCGCAGGGCGCCGAGACGAGTCCGTCGAAGGTCACCACGAAGATGCCAGCGTCGCAGGCCTCTTTAACCGACCCGTTTAGCGCATCCCCCGAGGCGGCGGTGATGACGATCGCGTTGTAGCCCTGGAGGATCAGACTGCGGACTTGGGCCGCCTGTTCAGTGACCGAATTCTGGGATGTCACGAAGACCTTGGCGCCGCCGATGATATGGTCGGTCGAAGCCTTCTGCGCCACATCCTCGAACGCTTTGATCATCTGCTGCCTGAACGTGTTGCCGGCGTAGTTGACTGAGAATGCAATTCGTTTTGTTGCGGTATCGGCACCGGCCGGCGATGCCCAAACCGCGGATAACACACTGAACGCGACGATCGTCGGCGTGACGGCAAATTTCATTGCTTTTCCTCCCTGACTACATCCCGGCCCTACCCACTTGTGATTTTGTGCATAATGCATTATGCACAAATGTCAAGCCAGTTTGATCTGCTGGACGGCAGGGCCTGGCCATTTGAAGGGGAGGAGGAAGCGTGGGCTGCAATCAGATCAGCGAAGGCCTCGCTGCACGTCTGCAAGGGGGCGTCCTATCCTTTCCAATCACCGACTATACCGCCAACGGTCATGTCGACCTCGACGGCTATGCCCAGCGCCTCGCCTGGCTGAGCGGGTTCGATCCTGCCGCCATCTTCCCGTGCGCGGGCGCGGGCGAGTTCTTCTCGCTGGACGGGCAGGAACTCGACGCCCTGCTGCGGACAGCGATCGAGAGCCGCCCGACAGGGATCCCCGTCGTCGCTTCGGTCGGCTACAATCTCACACTGGCAATCGAAATGGCCCGACGGGCGGAGGCGGGCGGCGCCGACGGCCTTCTGGTGATGCCCCCCTATCTCACCCGCGCCACGCAGGAGGGCCTGTTCCACTTCGTGCGCGCCGTCTGCGACAGCGTCGGGCTTCCAGTGCTGGTCTACAACCGCGGCACCTGCGACCTGGCGCCGGATACCGTCAAGCGACTGGCCGAGGCCTGTCGCAACCTAGTTGGGATCAAGGACGGCCATGGCAACATTGAAGTGTTGGTCGCGCTCCGGTCCACCCTGGGAGACCGCCTGCTGTTCGTTAATGGGATGCCGACGGCCGAAATGTTCGCCTATGCCTATGCCGGCCTTGGCATCCCGACCTATTCTTCGGGCGTGTTCAATTTCGTGCCGGGTATCGCGACGGCCTTCCGCCGCGCGCTTTCCGAGGGAGACCGTGCTGTTTCGGATCGGATCCTGCGGGACTTCTTCCTGCCCTATACCGCGATCCGCGGCAACACGCCTGGCTATGCGGTCACCATCTTGCGCGCCGGGGCTAGGATCGTCGGACGTGGGGCCGGCCCGACCCGCCCACCGCTGGCCGATATTACCCCTGCCGAATACGCGGCGCTGGAAGCGCTAACAGAATCGACTGCCGGTCTAGCGGCGTGACGTGGCGGACCGTATTTTCTAACGGCGGAAAGGCTGATGAGATGATGAGAACGATAGCCATCGCCGGCGTCGGCGAGATGGGTGTGGCATTGGCGCGCCGGATGATCGCCCAAGGCCAGCATGTTGTGACCTTCCCCCCGCGGAGCGCCGCCTCGGTGGAGCGCGCCCGGCAGGCCGGGATCGAGATCGTTGCGGAAGACGAGATTGGCGGCGCTGATTTCTTTTTCTCGGTCGTCCCGTCCGAAGCCGCGGCCCCACTCGCTGAGCGCGTCGCTTCAATCTGCCGATCCCACGCCCGCAAGCCAGTCTACTGCGAATGGAATGCGATCTCGCCCGGAAAACTCCAGTGCATCGCAGATCGCCTCGCCGCCGCCGGCATGACCCTGATCGACGGCGGTATCATCGGCCTTGCTAACTGGTCCGTCGATACTCCAGGCCCGACGCTTTATGCCTCCGGCCCGGCTGCCGGCCTTCTCGCCGAGGTGGGAGACCTCGGACTGCAGATAACCGTGATGGATGCGGGTCTCGGGGCTGCATCGGCACTGAAGCTAAGCTACGCCGCGATCACAAAAGGGCTGATCGCGATTGCCACTATGGCGGCTATTGCCGCGCAACGGAAGCAATGCGACGAAAGCCTGACCGCGGAATTGGCCCGGTCCCAGTCTGGGCTGCTCGACTCCTTCTCCAAATCCGTGCCGAACATGCTGCCGAAGGCGCAGCGCTGGACATCGGAAATGGCCGAGATATCCGATTATCTCGGTGCGGACTCTCAAGCAGGAATGATCTACGCGGCCATCGCGAAGGTGTTCGGCCAGATCGCAACAAGCGTCGATACTCGAGATTTCCTCGCTTGCGCCTATCGCGTCCGTCCCGAAGGGCAATGTTGCGCCAATGCGCTTCGAGGATGATCTCTCTCTTTCCGCTCCCGTGCTTCAGGCAATAGCTTCGACTTCGGCCCGTCTGGAGGCCGAGAAGCGCTTCACAATTGCGAAGCGGACGTCGATTCGGCAGTCTGGCGGTCGGGATTTCTTGCACGATCCGCTCGCCCAAGCTCTCCAGGGGGTTTGCGCGGGCAACTGACCTTCAATGCCCCAAAATTGCGATAGAGTTGAAGACGGGCACGGTGGTAGGGCCATGTGGCACCGCCTTCGTTTCACGTCCCGTTCATCAAATAGGACATGCGGATTTCTCACATCTGACCTTCCGACTGGCCTAGGTGCATGTCCTTCGGACGTCGCAATTGGACCTTCTGGCGCATGGACTTGCCGACGGCATCGAGAAATGCCCGGCTGGAATTCTCCATCAGGTGCCAACGGTCGGCGACCTGCTCAGCATCCGGCAAGGCCTTGGCGATGGCCTCACCATAGCCGCCGCCGCGATCGCGAGCGACGATGGATATGGACTGATGCTGGGCGAGCCATGCCCGAGACGTATCCAATGCTCGATCCGGCAGCAGGGTGACAGGTCTGTGCCGCTCCAGGTCGCAAACGATTGTTCCGTAGGTCTGTCCGCGCCTGAAGGCAAAATCGTCAATGCCTATGTCAGTGAGCTCATCGTTCTGATCAGCAATACGCCGACGAACCACCCGCAACAGCGTGTCATTGCTCACCGGCATCATGAGGCGATTGGCAAAGGCCGCCGCGGGTCTACCACCGAGCGCCAAACCAAGGTGGTGGACGATCGTCTCCAGCCGCTGGGTGCGCCGACCATAACGGGCCAACACGCCGTCCTCGAATTGTTCGCAGAAGATGCGCCGCCCGCACAGAACGGCGTCACACCAGAACCGACGCGCCACGATCGTCAACTCAACTCGCCGACCGCCGAGGGGCAGATCCGCAGGTCGACGCACGTATCGGCTTTGAACGCGCCGGCTTTGTCGGCCACAGGCAGGGCAAATCCCGGTGGGCAAGCGTGGTCGCAACTGGATTTGAACGCTCTCCCCGACGAACTTCACTGAATCCATTACAAAGCCGTCCGGCGCGAGGCCCGCGCGCTGAAATCGATGGCGCATAAGCTGATCCTCCGGTGAATCAGCACAAGCGTCGCCAGCAACAGCAGCAAATCTGAGTCAGAGCCACTTCTCAGTGGAAATCAACACTCGTGCTACACAAACGATCTCGGCCAGGCGCGCAGGCGGACGCTGGAGCATTCCGTCACGGACCTCTTCCCGGGCGGCGACGTCACCAAGGCTTCGTTCTGGTCAGGACTGCGGCCGATGACTCCGGACGGCACGCCGGCCATCGGCCCGACGAAGATTGCTGGACTTTTCCTCAACACAGGTCACGGCACGCTAGGCTGGACGATGAGTTGCGGGTCGGCACGTGTTATCAGCGATCTTGTCGGCGGAAAGAAGCCGGAAATCGACGCAACCGATCTGGCGATCGCAAGATACTTTGGAGCGGAAACCCACGAGTCCGCGTTCCAACCGCCGCCGGCTTAGTAGGCTTTGAGATCACCGCTAGATCAGTGGAAGCACGGTCGTCTGAACGCTAGTGAAGCCGCCCTTTTTACAGGGTGGCTTTTGATCCAGCTCGTCCGGCTACCGAACGTTTGCCGTGCCCAACACCTGGTCTAGGCCGCGTTCAAGGTTGCCTACCGTGCGGTCGATGTCGGCCAGCTTGTCGAGACCGAAGAGTCCGAGACGGAAGGTCTGGAAGTCACTGGGCTCGTCGCACATGAGTGGCACACCTGCCGCTGTTTGCAGACCGACAGCGACAAATTTGGCGCCGGACTTGATGCCGGGATCATCAGTGTAACAGACGACGACGCTGGGTGCCGCGAAGCCGTAAGCCGCAACGCTGGCGAAACCGCGTTGTGCAAGAAGCTTGCGCACCTGAGCGCCGAGCTCGATCTGCGCTGTCCTCACCTTGTCGAAGCCCCTCGCCTCGGTCTCAATCATGGCGTCGCGGAAGCCGCGCAGCGCATCCGTCGGCATGGTCGCATGATAAGCATGGCCACCCTTCTCGTAGGCTTCCATGATCTCGAGCCACTTCTTCAGATCGCAGCCGAAGGAGGAGCTGGCGCTGTCCTTCACCTGCCCCTTGGCGGCTTCGCTCAACATGACGATGCCGCTGCAGGGCGATGCGCTCCAACCCTTTTGCGGCGCCGAGATTAGCACGTCGACGCCGATCGCCTTCATGTCGACCCAGACGGCACCGGAGGCGATGCAGTCGAGCACAAAAAGACCCCCAACCTTGTGCACCGCGTCGGCGATTGTCTTCATGTACTCGTCAGGCAACATTATGCCGGAGGCGGTCTCAACATGCGGCGCGAACACGAGATCTGGCCGTTCAGCTTCGATGGCGGCCACGGCCTCTTGGACCGGAACAGGTCTGAACGGCTGCTGGCGCGCGCCCGGTTCCGAGCCAGTCTGACTTGCCTTCAAGACGATGCTCCCCGCGGGGATGGAGCCCGCTTCGAATATCTGTGTCCAGCGATAGGAGAACCAGCCGTTGCGGATAACCAGCACCTTCTTGCCGTGGGCAAGCTGGCGCGCCACCGCCTCCATGGCATAAGTGCCACCTCCGGGAACCAACGCCACGCCCTCGCCGGCTCCCTCCGCATTATAAACGCGCCGCAACGTCTTGGAGATGTCTCGCATGACGCCCTGGAAGACCTGGGACATGTGGTTGAGCGCGCGGTCGGTGAAGACGACAGAATATTCAAGGAGGCCGTCGGGGTCCACGTTCGGCAGCAAGGCAGTCATCGTCTCTTCCCTCTGAGTTCAACGGTGCACCACGTTGGTGCCGTCAGTCTAGCGTTGGCGATGTATACAATGTTCCGACCCTGTCCGCCCAGCCCCTGGACACTTCATTTTTCATTTTGTCGCAGGGAGAACCTTTTTCACAGGCCGATAACGAACGCTGGTCGTCGTCATTCCGCAAAGGCGTGCTCCAGCAGCCAATCGGCCACGAAAGCGGACTCCTCCAGCTGCAACCAGTGTCCAGCCTTCTCGACCACGAACCAGGGCACACTCTGATGCGCTTCCCGAAAAAGTTTGACCCGTCGCGGAAGATCTGCCCCGGCAAATGCGTCCGAACCGCCCCATGTCGCAGATGCGATCCGCGCCATTGGTAATAGAGCTTCGAAGCGTCGCGAATAGGAGACTTGCCGGCTGTCGAACTGGGCAGCTTCCACCGCCCGGGCGTAGGCCATCACAACGGTTGGTGTCGCATAGTCCCCGCAAGCAACCATGCCCGCCACCAAGTTTCTCCTATGTGCGGACAATCGACCCTCTGGCGTCTTGGCACTCTTCCAGGGCACAAAGCGGTTTTGATCGATTGCCGATGATCCGAAACCCGCCGGGGACACGACGTGCAGCCTGAATGGCCAGTTGAGCGCGTCCAGCGCCATAGCGGCGACAACCGCGCCGAAGGAAAAGCCAACAATTTCTGTATGTTTCGATCCTGCCGCGCCGAGCAATAATCCAAGGCCATCTGATACCTGATCAATTCTGGCGATCCGCGATGTCGTCGACTCGCCAAACCCGGGGAGGTCCACAGCGATCACCCTATGTCTCGGTGCTAACTGCTCGACGATTGGGAACCAGTGAAGCCAACTACCGGATCCGCCGTGGACCAGGATTGCAGTAGTTTCTCTGGATGCGCCCCATTCCCAGTAGACGATGTCGCCGGGGACCGACGGCATTCGATACTGACGCGCGGTCGCTTCCGCGTTCGTCAGCAGACCGGCATAGTAGTGCTCTAAGGACTCTAAAACACGCTCCTCCTGAAGTGGTCTTCCGTCCTTCAAATCTCGGCTCCTGAAGGCAGCTCCAAACAGATCAAACCACCATTGGAATGAGCTGGTCGACCGACTTCTTGGCGTCGCCATAAAACATCCGCGTGTTCTCCTTGAAGAATAGCGGGTTCTCGATGCCCGAGTAACCCGTGCCCTGGCCGCGTTTTGAGACGAACACGTTCTTGGCCTTCCAGACCTCCAGGACCGGCATGCCAGCGATTGGGCTCGCTGGATCCTCCTGCGCGGCTGGATTGACGATGTCGTTGGAGCCAATGACGATGACTACGTCGGTGTTCGGGAAATCCTCGTTGATCTCATCCATCTCCAACACGATGTCGTAGGGCACCTTTGCCTCCGCGAGCAACACGTTCATATGTCCAGGTAGGCGGCCGGCAACCGGGTGGATCGCGAAACGCACCTCCTTGCCGGCGCCGCGGAGTTTGCGTGTCAGTTCACTGACAGATTGCTGTGCCTGGCTGACTGCCATGCCGTAGCCCGGCACGATGATGACGCTCTCGGCGTCGTTGAGCGCGGCGGCAACACCGTCGGCATCGATCGCCACCTGCTCGCCCTCTATCTGCGCAATTGACTGCTGAGCAGCGCCGAACCCTCCCAGGATGACCGAGACGAAGGAGCGGTTCATAGCCTTGCACATGATGTAGGACAGGATCGCACCCGATGAACCGACCAGCGCGCCGGTGACGATCAAGAGATCGTTGCCAAGCGTGAAGCCGATGGCCGCCGCGGCCCAGCCCGAATAGGAATTCAACATCGACACCACCACCGGCATGTCGGCGCCGCCGATCCCCATGATGAGATGCCAGCCGATGAAACCGGCGAACAGCGCTATCGCGATCAGAGACCAAATTCCCGCGCCCATGCAGTAGGCGATCCCAAGCGCAAGGCAGATCAACGCCGCGCCCGCGTTCAACACATGGCCACCGGGAAACTTCCTCGCCTTGCCATCGATCTTGCCAGCGAGCTTGCCGAAGGCGACGATCGAACCCGTGAAGGTGACCGCGCCGATAAAGACGCCGAGGAAGACCTCGACCTTCAGCATCGCGATCTCCGCCGGCGTCTTGTGCGCAAGCACGGCGGCGAAGCCCGTGAAAGCTTCGTTCCCGCCCGCGCTACGGACGGCCAAAATGTCCATGAGAGCAATCTCGGCGTTGAGGCCGATGAAAACCGCGGCCAGACCGACAAAGGAATGCAGTGCAGCGACGAGCTGCGGCATCTCAGTCATCTGAACCCGGTTGGCTACATACCAGCCCGCCAGCGCTCCGAAGGCGATCATCACGATCGTCACCAGCCAATTTCCAGAGCCCGCGCCGAACAACGTCGCCGCGACAGCCAGGGCCATGCCAATGATGCCGTACCACACGGCGCGTTTGGCGCTTTCCTGCCCGGACAGGCCGCCTAGAGACAGAATGAACAGAATGGCCGCGACGACGTAGACCGCAGAAGTGAGTCCGATTTCCATGCCGATCCCCTTACGACTTCTGGAACATTGCAAGCATTCGCCGCGTGACGAGGAAGCCGCCAACGATGTTGATGGAAGCAATCAGCACCGAGATCGCGGAAAGCACGATTACCCAGCTGGAACCCAGCCCGATCTGCAGCAGCGCGCCCAGAATGATGATGCCTGAGACCGCATTGGTCACCGCCATCAGCGGCGTATGCAGGGAGTGGCTAACGTTCCAGATCACCTGAAAGCCGACGAAGCAAGCCAGCACAAACACGATAAAGTGGGCGAGGAAGCTCGGCGGCGCGTAGACCCCGACGAGCACCATCAGTCCGGCGCCGAGGACGAGCAGCGTAAATTGCGAGCGCGATTGCGCCCGGAATTCGGCGCGCTCCCTCACGCGCCTCTCCTGCGCAGTCACTTCTTTCGGCCTTTCCCTCGGCTTCTGCGCCGCGATCGCGGCGACCTTCGGTGGCGGCGGCGGGAAGGTGATCTCGCCTTCATGCGTGACGGTCGCGCCGCGGATCACGTCGTCTTCCATGTTGTGCTTGATAGCGCCGTCCTTGGCTGGCGTGAGATCGGCGACGAAGTGCCGGACGTTGTTGGCATAGAGCTCAGAGGCCTGGGCTCCCATGCGGCTTGGGAAATCCGTGTAGCCGACGACGGTGACGCCGTTGTTGGTGACGATCTTCTGATCCGGGACCGTCAGGTCGCAATTGCCGCCGCGCTCCGCGGCGAGATCGACGACGACCGAGCCAGCCTTCATTGCCGCCACCATGTCGGCGGTCCAAAGTTTCGGTGCGTCGCGCCCAGGGATCAGCGCCGTGGTGACCACCACGTCCACCTCCGGGGCTTGAGCCCGGAACAATTCAAGCTGTTTGGCGCGAAACTCCGGCGACGAGGGCGCCGCGTAGCCACCCGTGGAGGCACCGTCCTGTTGGTCCGAAAAGTCGAGGAACAGAAATTCCCCGCCCATCGATTCGATCTGCTCGGCGACCTCAGGGCGTACGTCGAAGGCGCGCACGATGGCGCCGAGACCACGGGCCGCGCCGATCGCGGCAAGTCCAGCAACGCCAGCGCCGATGACCAGGACCTTGGCCGGCTGCACCTTACCCGCGGCCGTCACCTGGCCGGTAAAGAACCGGCCAAAATTGTTCGCCGCCTCGATGACGGCCCTGTAGCCAGCAATATTGGCCATGGAGGAGAGCGCATCCATCTTCTGGGCACGGCTGATACGCGGCACCATGTCCATGGCGATGACGGTCACGCCGCGCTTCTGCGCCTGCTTCAGAAGCGCCTCGCTTTGGCTCGGGTAGAAGAAGGAAATCAAGGTTTGGCCCTCCTTCATCTGTCCGAGCTCGATTTCGGTCGGCTGGCGCACTTTGGCCAGCACGTCCGCTACGTCTACCAGGGCGCCCGCCGACGTCGCCACCGTCGCGCCAGCTTTCTCGTAATCGGCGTCGCTGAAGCCCGAAGCGACGCCCGCTCCAGCCTCGATGAAGATCTTGTGTCCGAGCTTTGCCATGTGGGCCGCCGAAGATGGCGTTACTGCTACCCTGGTCTCGCCCGCATATCTTTCCTTAAGCGCGCCGATCTTCATGAAATCCCCCTTCTGCCACTTCAGTGGATGAGCGCCAACGGTCCGTCGCTCTCAACCTTGACGTTGTCGACCAAGCGCACGCCAGCCAGCCAAGCCGCCGCGATCAAGCGCGCCGGCCTCTCGAGGCCCGAGGCCGGTGCGAGATCGTCCTCCGCTCTTAGTTCCAGGTATTCGATTGAATCATAACCACACCCGACGATGGCTGATCGCGCCCAGGTCAGCGTGTATGGCACCGGCTCACCAGCAAGCAGGCGCTTTGCGGCGTCTTTCAAAACCTGATGGAATACCGGCGCGATGCGCCGCGCTCGAAGGTCAAGACGGGTGTTACGCGACGAAAGCGCCAGACCGTCGGACTCTCGAATGGTCGGGCATCCCACTATCGTGACCCGAATATCCAGGTCGCGCACGAGTTGCGTGACGACCTTGAGCTGCTGGAAATCCTTCTCTCCGAAACAAGCGATGTCGGCGCCGGTTTGAAGAAGCAGTTTTGTGACGACAGTCGCGACACCATCGAAATGACCGGGCCTGAACGCTCCGCACAATCCTGCGCTGACGCTCGAAACGGAAACGGATGTCGCGAAGCCCGCCGGATAGATTTCGGCCGCTGACGATGCGTAAAGAACGTGCGCTCCTGTCGGGAGCAGTTTCGCGACATCGTCATCCTCGGTCCGCGGGTAAGCTGCCAGGTCGGTCTGGCTGTCGAATTGCGTGGGGTTGACGAACAGTGTGACGATCACGCGGTCGGCGCTTTCGAATGCCGCGCGAACCAAGCTCAAGTGGCCTTCGTGCAGCGCGCCCATTGTCGGCACCAGCGCGACGCGAAGATTGGCTCGGCGCCAACCGCTGACGGTGTCGCGTAGCTTCGAAACCGTGCGAACGATCGCAAAGGGCATCAAACAAGCTCCTGAACGTTGGAACGGCGCAGTGTGACGAAGGCAACTAGTCCGGTTGCAATGAGCCGGTCGTCGCCTCGACCAGTATCGCGCCGGCGGGGCTCGACATGCGAGCGGCTAAAGCACGATGTGAAACGTTCACCAGTCCACCAGCGCTTCTTCTTCACAACGCTGATCGACTGCGAGTGACATATTGTCCCTTGCGCAAAACATTCCCAGCTCAGAGAACTCGGCCAACCCAAGATTAGGCCTCAAAAGCGTGACAAGCGAAGCATAAGCTATTGCACCAATTCTAGCCGCCTTCAGGCGTGCGCAATTCACTGGCTCAACCACCGAGAAGGTGTAGCCCTTGCTCGGCAGGATCCGATCAATGATGCCTGGCTCGATCAGGCCATCTCGGTATTCTGAGACTGCAAAGCACCGGCCGAGCAAAGAAAGCCCGATATCGCTTGCGCCAATCATTAGGACGTGCGCCATTGTCTTCCCTTTCGTAAATTGTGGCACCGACTTGGCCCGCAAAACTGAGGTGAGATCACCAGTCCGATCAATGGTGAAAAATCAGCTCCGACAGCGAGGCTGTGTATCGCGCGCGCAATGCGATGAGGACCGGCGCGACTGACCAAATTGATGTCGGGGATCATCTTGCGACTCGCTGTAGACGAGAGGAACGCCCGAGGCTTTTCACCACGACTGGAGCATCAAGGGCGCTTCCCACGGCCCGCAGTTCGACGCTGCCGGCTTCACGTGTCGAAGTGCGAATGGCGCTGGGCAGCAGACCAAAATGATCTCGAAACGTCTTGGGGAAATGCGACGTCGAGACGAAGCCGCAGGCGAACGCGATATCGGTGATCGGCATGCTGGTGAGCTCGATCAGCCGACGGGCCTTGCCCAAACGCAGGGCCATATAGTGTTGACCGGGCGTGCGCGAAAGATGTCGCGCGAATAGCCGTTCGACCTGCCGGCGCGAGAGCGAAACTCTGCGCGCGATATCGTCGAGAGAGAGCGGATCCTCGAGGTGCGTTTCCATCAGCTTGATGATTGGCAGCAGCTGCCTGGCGACACCGGCGTAGCGCAGGCCGGGCGGGACCGATTGGCAACTCGATCCATCGCGCCACCGGTCAGCGGTAACATGCTGGCACACACTGCGAACGAGCGAGGCATCCCCAAATTGTTGAATGAGGCTGATCGCCAGATCGAAGGTCGCGAACTCCCCAGCACAAGTCACGATCTGGCCGTCACGCACAAAGAGAGCATCATCGATCGCGAGGTTCTCGAATGTCTCGGAGAGTGCCGCCATCCAGCGCCAATGGATGGTACACCTAGTCGCGCGCAGCACGGCGGCGTCGGCAAGCAGCCAAGTCGCGGTGCCAAGCGCATAGATAGGCACGCCGGCGCGCTCGGCACGGCGCAGCGGGCCTCTGAGCTGAGCGCTGTCGAGTTGCTCAACGCCTTCGCCCGCGCACAGCACAAGTTTTTGGCGAGCGCCGAGCGACTTTTCGGCATCGAGGATGTTGCCGTGCACTCCGATCGGAATACCGCTCGAGCATTCGACTGGGTTCCCGTCAAGGCTGATGATCATCCAGCCAAATATCGTCGTGCGTGACAGGGAATTGGCTAGCCGAAGTGGATCGATCAGGGATGCCAGACAAAGCTGTGAAAAGCCGGGCAGCAGCACGACAATGAGCTCGGTCACCGGACTACCAGACGCCAACGTGACGTCCGGGGCGGGGTCCTCGCGAAAACTGCGAACGGACGTGTCGGCCCGCGTCGGCGCAGCTCGAGATGCTCGGGGATAGAACAGGGCGTCGATCAACGACCCACTCCCATTTTCACAATGGACGGCTCAGCGTCTTGCACATTCTTCTTGCGCATGACACATAGCCCTTCATTCACCAAACAACTAACTGGTACGGCGCCATGAACCTTCGCAGCATCGATCTCAATCTGCTGGTGGTCTTCGATGCCCTGATGTCGACGCAGCATGTCACGCGAGCCGCGGACAGAGTCGGCCTCAGCCAGCCGGCGACCAGCAACGCCTTGCGTCGGCTGCGGGTCGTGTTCGCCGACGAATTGTTGGTGCGCACCCCTAGCGGCATGCAGCCAACCAGCCGCGCGCTCGAACTCATCGAACCTGTGCGCGGTGTTCTTCGACAGATTGAGCGCGTCTTTGAGCCCGATCAGCACTTCGACCCCTCCACGACGGAGCGGAACTTTCGCGTTCGTCTATCAGATGTCTTGGCCATGTTGGTCTTGCCGTCTTTCTTCAAGCACTTCGACTTGCCGAAAAGCCGCGTCTCGCTCGACGTCGTTCACCTTTCTCCCGATCGCACCGTAGATGCCCTGGAGCGTGATGAAATCGATATTGCAATCAGTTTCGGCCTGTCGCATGGAGCAACAATTCTGTCAGAGACGATTATGAACGATCGAATGGTTTGCATTGTGCGCAAAGGTCATCCTTTCTCGCTAAACAAGCCATTCATCGATTCTTTTCTGTCCGCAAAGCACGTTAGAGTTTCCATATCACCAACCGATCTTCGTTTTGTTGACGATATTCTTGTTGCGAGCGCCAAAAAACGTGCGGTTGTTCTAAATGTGCCGCACTGGCTTGTCGTGCCGCAAATCCTTCGCGAAACAGACCTGGTCTCGGTTATGCCGGAACGGCTTTACCTGGCACTTGCCGATCCCAAACTCGTGGCTTGTGACCTTCCTTTTTCCAGTTCGACATTCGCGTGGAACGTTTACTGGCACCGTCGCCAGGACCGTAATCCCGCAATTCGCTGGCTTCGCGAGAGCCTGCGCGCCGCGGTTTCCTAGCGCCCGGTCCTTAGACCGGGCGATAGAATGCGCGTCGTTCGGCGAGCCCTTCGATGTCTTCGCGCCCGTGCGATAGCCAGTCGGCGAGCAGTTCTTCGCCATGTTGCCCAAGCAAGGGCGGAGGCGTCGGATCGGGCGGCGGCAGGTCATCGAACCTGACCGCGCTTGCGATGTAGCGCAGATCGCCAGCCTTTGGATGCCTCATGACGCGCGACACGCCGCGAGACTTCAGGTTCTCCGCCTCGCAGACCTCCCCGACCGACCGTATGGCACCACATGGAACGGCGGCCTCGGTCAGCAGGCGCAACCAATGTTCCCGCGACTCGGTGAGGAACATGGGAGCCAGAAGGTCACGCAGCCTGGGCCGGTTTTCAACACGCTTGGGCGCGGACGCAAAATCCGGCTCGGAGAGCAATTCCTCACGTCCCACCGTTCGGCAGAAGATCGACCAGAACTTGTCGTTCGCCACACCAAGGTTGAACCATCCATCTTTCGCCTCGAAAGCTTCGTACGGACTGATCGTCGGGTGCGCGTTGCCGCGGCGAGCAGGACTCTTCCCCGAAGCGAAGTACATGCCCGCGTTGAAGGTCAGCAGCGACGCCATGCAATCGAGCATCGAAACATCGACGCGGCCGCCCGTTCCCGTGCGCTCGCGCTGGGCCAAGCCTGCCAGCACCGCCTGCGTGGCGTAGAGACCCGTCACAAGGTCAGCGATCGAAGTGCCCAACTTCAGAGGCGGACCGCCTGCCTCGCCGGTGATGGACATCAGCCCGCCCTCTCCCTGCAGGATCAGATCGTAACCGGGACGGCCGGCCTCGGGGCCGGAGCGACCAAAGCCAGATATCCCACAGTAGATGAGCCGCGGATTGACCTTGCGCAGGTCCTCGTAACCCAGTCCGAGCCGCTCCATGGCGCCGGGCCGGAAGTTTTCAATAACGACATCGGCTTTCGCAGCGAGATCTAGCGCCAGCTTCTTGCCTTCGGGCGATTTCAAGTCGATGGCAATGCTTCGCTTGTTGCGATTGACCGACATGTAGTAGGCGCTTTCGCCCGCCACGAATGGCGGGCCGTAGCGGCGGGACTCGTCGCCCTGGCCCGGCTCCTCGACCTTGGCGATGTCTGCGCCAAGGTCACCGAGTTGCATAGTCGCAAAAGGGCCAGAGACCACCCGGCAGAGATCGAGTATGCGAATACCTGCCAGGGGCTTTGCGTCAGACCATGACATCTGCCAGATCCGTCATCGTGGGGACATTGATGTCCGGGAGGTAAGGGGTCCGTTCGAAAGGCCGGTTGCGCCTGTTGATGAAGGCGGCGCGCATTCCAGCAGCCTTCGCGCCGATGGTGTCGAAGGTGTGGTTGGCCACGAAGAGAACCTCTTCGAGCTTCACGCCAGCAAGTTCCGCACCCTTCTCGTAAGTTGCGCGATGCGGCTTGAATGCATTCGCCTCGGCGACCGAAATCACCTGGTCGAAAGGCACCTTGTGCCACTTCAGAGCCTCTTCCAGCATGTCTGGGTCGCCATTGGACAGAACCACCAGCTTGTACTTCGTCTGGAGACGGGCAAGCGCTTCGGGAACTTCAGGGAAGCAGGTCAGCTTCGGGATTTCCGCGACCAGCGACCTGACCTCGTCCATCGTGTACTCGATGCCCGAGCGCTCAAGGACGTGGGCAACCGACATATGGCCGATTTCGCGATACGGAGTGTGCGCGCGGTGAAGCAACGCATCGATCATGGAGTTTTCGAAGTGCTGCCGGCGCCACCATGTGACGAACTTGTGGGGCGAAAGGGTCGAGCCCTTCGACTTCAGGAAGGGTTCGGCGACCTTGATCAGGCCACCCTGCATGTCGACCACAGTTCCATACTGATCGAACATGCAGACCTTAACGGTATTTCTGATTTCGGCGATGTCGGCCATCTTGAATCCTCATTGGCGATTGTCTGCCCTAGGATTTCGCAGATCAGACTTCATCTGCCAAATCAATAAATGATCTGTCGACATTCACCTCATGAATTACCCACGACAAGCCGCTCCGATTAAGCGGCCATGGGATGAAGGTGGCACGCGCCATTCGTGGCCGGTTACGCATCGCGCTCTCCGCAAAGCGCCCCGACCCAAGTCGGGTAGCTATGTTTCATAGCCCGCCAATGAGGTGGTCCGCGACTATCCTCCTGGCTAGCCAAGCGTTTAGCCCCGTTTCATGCCGTCGGCTCACGATTTTATCCGCCTAGGTGCTGTGGGCAGATGAACCTAGCATCCACCATGCGCCCACCTCGTTCCTCAATCTCACGCTGCCTTTGTTCGAGGACACGAAGAAGGTGTTCAAGAATGAAACCGGCCGCGTCGCTTGACCGGCGCACAGAGGAAGCTGCAAATGAGTCACACTATCAATCACTTGCGCCAGTTGCGAGTAATAGGAGCGAAAGCCCGGGCCGGTCAGGCTGGCATATGTGCCTGGCGGACGAGATCGCCAAGGAGCGGGACAGGCTGATTGCCAGGGACGGCGAGCCTTGCGCCGAGGTAGTCCCAGAAGGAAATGCCGAGCTTGGAGCAGGTCTTGGCGAGGCCGAGGAAGGCGTCGCGGCAGTCACGACCGGAATCGGAGCGAGTGCCCGCACTAATCCTGCGCCTGGTGACCTGGCAGCGGATATCGTTCTCCGATCCATTGGTGTGAAGGGGAATCTCCGGGCGGTCGAGCACCATCAGCAACTCGGCCTTGTTGGCGTGCAGTCGAGCGAGCAGCTTGTCGAGTGTGACAAAGCCAGTTCGGCGCTTGAAGATGCGATCGAAGCGGGCGCGTAAGGCGGTCTTGGGTTCGGGCGTCGGATCGCGCCGATAGGCCTTGAGGTCTGAATAATACCACCAGATGAGGCCGCGTATCCATTGTTGCGCGGCGCGATGGGCCTCGGTGAAGGTGTCGAGCTTGTGGACGAGGCGTTCGGCATGAATCCAGCACAGGCCGTGTTGGCCGAGCTGGAACTGACCGGCATCGTCGCTGACGATGACCGTGTCGGTCAGCAGGCCGCGGGCTTGGATGCTGCCCCAGAGTGCGCCTTCAGTGGCGATTTGCACCGGATTGGGCGTGACCTCGAGCGCGTTGAGGCCGAGCTGTTCGAGATGGGCCTGCGATGCCGCGCCACCGGCGAAGTGCTTGTCGTCGTGTCCGGCGAGCAGGCGGATCAACGGGGCGGCGAGCGAGCGGTCGCGCATATAAGGCCCAGTCGGCCCGAAGCTGCGATTTTGGCCAACTCAAAGAACGGACAGTGAACGCATAATCAGATAGCTTCTGACGGCGCTGTATGACCTTCCAAAGCGCGGTAAACGGTCATCCTGGAGACGTTCAATTCGCGGGCGATGGCTGCCTTGGTTGCGCCAGCAGCGATCCGACTGCGGATTTCTTCATCGTCGATGTTCTTCTTGCGCCCCTTGTAGACGCCTTCGGCTTTTGCCGCATCGATACCAGCCCTTTGTCTGTCCTTGATAAACTTTAGTTCCATGTCGGCGACCATACCGAGGATGGTGATGACCATTCGGCCCATGCTTCCGGCTGTCGTGACTTCCGGTTCGAGGACGCGGAGGGATGTGCCTTTTTCGTCAAGCTCATGAACGAGATTGAGAACGTCGCGGGTAGAACGGCCCAACCGATCAAGCCGCAACACCACCAGCTCGTCGCCCGCATGCAGAAACGGCATGATGGTTTCCAGCTCGGAGCGGCCTTTCCTTGATGCGCCCGATCCTGTTTCCGACCGGATGATTTCGCAACCGGCGGCCTTCAGGCGCTCGTTTTGAATGTCGAGGTCCTGTTCTGTGGTGCTGACGCGGGCGTATCCGATGCGGGCCATGGTAAATCTGTAACATTAGGGTGGCATCGATTGTGTAACGTCACTTTTATCGAAAATCCACCCTTTTGTTAGACGTGCTACGCGTCACATATGATTGTCTCTTATAGGTATACCCAAATGTGCCACAGGTTGGAAGCTTGTCGCAAAAATCCCTACAATTGGCTCACTTTTGCAAGCGATTTTTGCGACAAGAACTGCCCACTGATTTCAGTGCGCGCCTGACAAGCTTAAAAATCAGGATTTTTGCGACAATTTGCGGAACCTACCAAAGAAAAACGGCCAACCAAGATTCACGCCGAGGCCTGCAAGCAGGATCAGGACTAAGCCAACGGCCTGCATGACAGTGATCGAGCGGCCAAAAACAAGAAAATCGGATAACAGAGCGGCAGCAGGGTTCAGGAACGCGGCAGCAGCAATGACGGTGGTCTGGACCTTGGGATAGGCGGTGTACAGTAAGACATAAACTATTCCAGTATGAATGATCCCAAGTCCGATGAGCCATCCCCACATGCTCAGGCTACCCGTCTGTAGTGTTTCCATATTGAGAAAGGGCAGGAAGACGACGCATCCGATCAGGCAGTGAACTGCACTGAGAACGTCAGGCTTCACGCCTTTGACCGCGCGCGTGGTCAGTGTCGTCGCAGCATAGAACAGCGAGGCGACGAGCGCCAAGCCGACGCCGATCAGCCAATTCCTGTCGGTCTGCATGTCCCCGATCTTCGGCAGGATGGTGAGAACGAGGCCCCCAAAGGCGAGGCCTATCCAGCGGATCTTGTGGCGAGACAGCACCTCTTTCAGGAGCAGGCCACCGGTGAGCACGATCCAAAAGGGTTGCAGATGATAGATGATCGTCGCAAAACCGATCGAGGTGCGGTGAAACGCCTCAAATAAGGTCAGCCAGTTGAGCACCAAACAGACGCCGCTCACCAGGACGAGCGGCCATAGTCGTCGCTCGATACAGAACAAGCTTTTCCAGCCACCACGCAGCGATACCCAGCCGATGAGCGCCAATGCTCCAAAGAGGCAGCGGAAAAACACCACGTTGAAGGTAGGCTGACCAGACGACACAGAAAAAAGCCCTGCCGTTCCCGACAGAGCCATTCCCACGGAGAGCATTATTGTTGCTCGCGTCTGTCTCGTTTCACCTTCCATATTCCCCCCATGTCGCGAAATTCCCAACAAAAGTTGGAATTTTGCGCCTGAGTTTTGCAACGCGACTTTTTGCACCGCTGCTCATGCGGCGATTTTGCCGAAATCTATCCGGCTGTCCAGATCGAGATCGAACCGGCCATAGGGATTGACGTGGGCATAGATCAGTGGCGTGAGGCCGCGATAATCTTCCGGTGTCATGCGGCCCTCCCACGACGGCTCGGCAAGTACCGTTTGCAACATGTGCGTGTTCACATAGACAAGCGAGGCTTGGAGCAAATGCAGCGCCAGCGCCGAAACCTCCTGCTCGTCGATGCGGTTGGTTGCCATCTCACCGCCCTTACCGAAGAAGACAAAGCCGTTGGCACTGTTCCAGTTTTCGACGACGTTGAGCCCTTCATGGATTTCCCGGCGGAAGGCTTCCTGTCGCAGATAGCGGCATAAGAAGATCGTCTTGACCGCGCGGCCGAGTTCGTTCAACGCCCTGTAGGTAGGGTGTATCACTTCTGCCCGCGCGAAGCGGCGCAGGATCGCCTCCGGATCGGCCGTGCGCGTCTGCATGGCAGCGGCATATTTGACCATTTCGTCATATTGCTGCTCGATCTCCTCCCAGTTGATCGGGTTGGAAAGGATCGCAAGCAGGTTCGGCAATCTTGCCCGAAAGCTCGCATCCGGTAGTGCCAGCTTCTGCCGGGCAATCGCCTTCAGGCGTGGGGCGAGTTCAAAGCCGAGCAAGCGGCAGAAGGCAAAACCAACGGCGCTCTGGCCGTGGCTATCGACATATTGCCGTTGGATTTCCAGATCGGTGCAATGACGAAGAACACCTTCGATCATCGATGCGACTTCCGATGACGAGCACCGTTTGAGCTGGGAATAGACACAGGTGGCGCGCTTTTCGACATGCCAGTAGACCATGACGCCGCGTCCGCCATAACGGGCATGCCATTCGGTCATAAGGTTGCGATCCCAGGCTCCGAACTTCGTGGAATCCGATGCACAAGCCGTTCCGGCATCACCCCAAACCGCAGCATTACGGATGGCGAGCGTGGCATTGGCGACACGAGCGCAGGCTTCCCGCAAAGCGCCCGCGTGGATGAAGCGCCGGTGCACATGCAGAAGCTCCTCATAGCTGGCATCGGTGGTGGCACCGGCGACCCGCTTCAGACCGGCATTGGTGCCAAGACCATAGAGACAAAGAAGCAATCGTTGATCCAGCACCGCCTTCGGTAGCGACACGGGAGGCCGAGGTTTCGAACGCATCGAGGAACCCGGTGTCGAGCGCTGCTTCCTTTAAAACATCGAGCAGGCCCGTCATCGGCCAGCGCTGGCCAATCTCCGATTTGATACCGGCAAGCCCCTTCGGCTCGGGCGATGGCTTGAGCGGCGTGATCGAAATCCGGTTTTCCCCGCGCCAAAGGATTCGCACCTTCTCGTTTCGTGGGATTGTTTCGTTCAGGAGCAGCAGTTCGTATTCCAACTCCTTGCGAACCACCGCCACAAATTCGTGGGGCTTTTGCGTCAGGTTCAGCAGGGAATAATAAGAGGAGCGCCGAACTGCAAAATCCTTCGGCAGATCGTCGTCGGGATTGCGGTAACGGTCAGCACCGACAACCCATATTTCCTTGGACCGGATGCACTCCCGCAATTGGGTAAGAACACATAGTTCATAGCTGATGCGGTTCACGCGGCCGTTTCCGTCGATGACCGAACTGCGCCACTTTGCCGGGATTACTCCCTCTGTCGGCACATCCTGTTGCGGTACGAACCGGCATCCATCGGCCAGCCTTGCCCTGATCCAATCGAGAGCGGACAAGACCGGCCGCCAGACCGCGTTATTCGATCGAAATTCCAGCACCGACAGCAGGCTTGGCAGCATCCGGCGATAATGATTGGCCCATGAGTTGCGCATAACTGCATAAATGCGGCGGTCGAGCGCGCCCTTGGCATTGCTTTCCTTGACGATCGCTGCCAGCTTTTCCTTGCCGACGACAGGAAAGATGACATCGCAGATGCGACCATCCGGATCGTCAATCGATGCGGTAGCAATATCGGCAAGCAGCCGTTCCTTGCCATAGACCCGTTCGACATCCTTGGCGATGTCGCCTACCACATTCCGTTTCGACCGGGTTCCGATCTTGTGGACCGTTTCCACCAGCAGTTCGACCATCGCATCGGTCATCGCCGTTTCCCGAGCCATCAGGTACACCGCATAAAGCGCAAGCTGGCGAGCTTCTGTGTGACGGCGCATCTCCCATGCTTTTTCGCCGGAAACGCGGCGAACGACCTGATCGACCCATACCGGATTGACGTTCGAAAGCATCTTCCGGGGAAGGTTCAGCGTCCGGATGAATGACAGACGTTCGGTGACTTCCAGGATATTATCCAGCGTTGCCCGGCCTGCATCCGCTTTCATCGCATTAAAGCCGGTCGGTCCATCTGCGTCAGCCAAGGAGCCTTCCATCAAGGCAAGGGTCTCGGCAGGCAGCGCGGCGCTCACCTCATGAAGCCAACCGTCCAAGTACTGCTGGCGTTGGGAGCGGACCAGCCGTTCCAGTTCCTTGCCCGAAGGACCATAGATATTGCGATCCCGGCACCAGAGGAACACCGCCTCAAGCATTGCACTGACGGATTGTCCGGACGGGCACAGTTCATCGATAATCCATAACGACAATGCCTCCCGGTCCGTCCGCTTCATGCGGCGAAAGCCGAGATGCTGCAAAATCTCGGCGCAATGCCGCCGCGCCGTTCGCCCGCCGAAATCATAGCTGGATAGCTCCTCAGTCTGAGCACCGAGCTGTTCCGCCAGATAGTCGGCTGCATCGTCCGGGATCGCCGCACTATCAACAATGAAAAATCCGCGTGCGCTGAAAAACTTCAACTGCGCCGCCAGACCGAGCCTGGTTGCCGCCGGTTTGGAATTGATGAAATCAATGTCGGCGAAGCTCAGGCTCCATTGGCCGACTAAATCCGAGCTCGAAATACCCGTACTCATCACCACGCTCCTCAAAATGGAGCGCAATGTCATGAATAGCAGCTTCCCAGGTCAATCCCGCAGACCATGTTCCCACAACGTTCTTCCAGTTGGCCAAAATCGCAGCTTCGGGCCGACTGGGCCTATAAGCAAGCGCTTCGGCGTTGATCACATAGTCGAAATGGCCGGCGCGCAGCAGCTCGAGGAAGTTGAGCCGGCTCTTGGAACCGGTGGTGCCGAGCCAGGTGAAGCGGTCGTTGCCGATTTGCGTGCAGAAGCCATTCTTGGCCTTTTGCCGAGCACCGGTGTCGTCGACGCTGACCCAGCGGGCGCTCGCCAGGCCCGCGCGCAGCACCTCTTGTGCCTCGCTCAGGAAGGGGTCTTGGCGATCAATCAACGGTTCGTCCTTCAAGGACATATTGGAGCTGTTCGAGCAGGACGACGACACCGACGCCGTGGTGATGATCGGCGAGATCGCCGGCCCGCAGGAAGCCGAAGCCGCGATCTGGGCGCGCGACAATATGCGAAAGCCGCTGATCGCCTACATCGCCGGGCTTTCCGCCCCGAGAGGCCGCCGCATGGGCCATGCCGGCGCGATCATCTCGGCCTTCGGCGAATCGGCGCAGGAGAAGGTCGAGAGCCTGCAAAAGGCCGGCGTCACGATCGTTCCGACGCCGGCGGCGTTCGGCGAGACCATCACTGGCGTGCTTCAGCAATTGAAGCAGGTTGCTTGAGACTTCTTAGGGCGGCCTCGGCCGCCCTTCCTTTCATCGAAGAAACGCGAAGAAACAACGGCACTGTTCAGGCCTGACCACCTGCGGTTGCAACAGACGCACAGCCTCGCCCGCGCCTGTCGGCATCTCGGCCGCTGCAAATCCCTTAGGATCTCAACCGCTATTGCATGGCGATCTGAGGAAGACGCTTCTTCTCACCGACGTAGAGAGCGACCGCCATGGCGCGATTGCGAACGCCGATCTTGTCGTAGAGATTCTTCAGATGATACTTGACGGTGTTCTCCGAAATCCCTGTACGTGTCGCGATTTGCAGATTGGTCCACCCATCGGCCAGCATGCCGAGAAACTCTAGTTCGCGGTTGGTCAGTCTCGACACTGGCGTCTCGTCTATGCGCGAAATGTCCACATACGGAAAACAGATCCGTCCGTTTGCCACCGCAAGAAGCGTGTCGAACAGGATACCGGGGTCGTCGAACTGGTAGCAGAACCCCTGGGCGCCCATTCTCAGGCAGTGCTTCACGATGCCGACGTCGTGGTCGTTGCAAAAGACGACCACGCGGGTGTTGATTTGCCGTTGTTGAACCTCCGCAAGCAATTGGCCTGCATCCATGTCGAGCAGCTTCCAACCCACGATGGCCACGTCGAAGGTTTGCTTGCCCGACAGTGCCTTAATCAGACCCTCGCCAGTTTGCGTCCCGTCAATGAGAACAAACCGCTCGTCACGATCAATCAAGTCCCGCAACGCCGAGATAACCAGCGGGTTGCGCTCGGCAATCATGACACGCAACGTCCGCTGTTCTGGCATCAACTCGCTGTTGCCTTCGGCATTCCACCTGGGTCGAATTAGATGAAGCGCTTGCGACGACATCGTGCGCTGCTCCGTGCTTGCGATCGCTGGCCGGCCGACTTGCGCCCAGCCAACGATCAAGCACACATTCCACACCGCGGTGCGCGGGCCTGCCAGCTACCCAGCGACAAAAATTAGTCGTAGATCGGGAACTGGCGCACCAAATCGTGCACCTCTTCCCGCACGGCCCCTTCAATTGCCGCGTTGCCGCCCTCGCCGTTCGCAACCAAGCCGTCGATCACACTCATTGTCAGGCGGCCTACTTGCCGAAACTCCTCCGCAAGGAATCCCCGCGTGGTGCAGGCCGGCGTCCCCAGCCGAACCCCCGACGTAACCATCGGCCCCTGTGGATCGAACGGAATGCCGTTCTTGTTGCACGTGATATGAGCTCGGCCCAGCGCGGCCTCCACGGCCTTACCGGTCAGATTCTTCCGGCGCAAATCGACAAGCATGAGATGGGTGTCGGTGCCGCCCGAGACAATATCGACACCGCCCTCGGCCAGCGTTTCCGCCAACACCCCAGCATTGGCGACGACATTGGCCGCGTAGCTTTTAAACTCCGTAGTCAAGGCCTCGCCTAGGGCGACAGCTTTCGCGGCAATCACGTGCATGAGCGGACCGCCCTGCAGACCGGGGAAGACCGCCGAATTGATCTTCTTGCCAATGTCTTCGTCGTTCGAGAGCACCATGCCCCCGCGCGGCCCACGCAATGTCTTATGGGTGGTCGTGGTAACCACATGCGCATGTTCGAGAGGATTTGGGTGAAAGCCACCAGCCACTAGGCCAGCGAAATGCGCCATATCGACGAACAACTTGGCGCCGACTTCGTCAGCGATCTCACGAAACGCCTTGAAATCGATTATGCGCGGGTAGGCCGAACCACCAGCAAGGATGACTTTCGGCCGCTGCTTGCGGGCCAAGTCCCGGACCTCGTCAAGGTCGATGCGGTGTGTGTCGGAGCGAACCCCATAAGAAACAACGTTGAACCACTTACCGGATTGGTTGACCGGCGAGCCGTGGGTGAGATGTCCGCCGGCAGCAAGGTTCAGGCCAAGAAAGGTATCACCGGGCTCCATCAGCGCCATGAAGACCGATTGGTTGGCCTGGCTGCCCGAATTTGGCTGGACGTTGACGAATGAGCAGCCAAACAGTTGCTTGGCGCGCTCGCGTGCCAACTCCTCGGCTTCGTCCACGAACTGACAGCCGCCATAGTAGCGACGACCGGGATAGCCTTCCGCATATTTGTTGGTAAGCACGGAACCTTGCGCCTCCAACACCGCCCTGGAGACGATGTTTTCGGAAGCAATCAACTCGATCTCGTCACGCTGACGAGTGAGCTCACGGTCAATCGCGCCATTTACCGCGGGATCCGCTTCGGCCAAGCCGGCACCGAAAAAGCGGTTTCTGCGTCCAGTACCTGGCCTGGCTGGGATGTTCATACCTATTCCTCCTTAACGGCGTGTCGTTGCGCCATGAATCCACTCAGCCCGTCCAACCGAGACCGGCCGATATGCAGTTGATCGAAAGCAGCAGCGCGTCCACGGAGGGCTTTGAGCTCGGCAGGCTGCGATCGTTGGCTCGCACCTCCCTCAACAGCTGCACCTGGAGACGATGGATGGAATCCATCTGCGGGCGAAGGCGGTCGAAGTGAAGTTTAAATGTTGGGAACCGCTCCGAGAGCTTCAGCCCGCCGTGGATCTCCGACATCATCTTGCGGGTCAGTGCATGCTCGGCAACAATCTTGCCGTAGACGCGCTCCCGAGCCTTGGGATCCTGCACCAGACTCGCATATAGGCGCCCAATTTCGAGGTCGGTCTGATAGAGTCCCTTGTCAACTTCGTCGATGATAAGGCGGAAGAAGCGCGACTTATCGAACATCTGGCGAAGCAGATCCCTTCCGGCAATTCCGCGCACGTCGACGAAAGAATTCAGTGCGCTTCCAATGCCGTACCAATTGGTGATCAAATGACGATTTTGGCTCCAGGCGAATACCCACGGAATGGCGCGCAAATCGGAGATGCCGCGGGCGCCGAAGCGTCGTGCCGGACGTGAGCCAATCTTGAGCAGCGACAACTCTTCCACGGGGCTTGCCTGATTGAAGTACTGGACGAAACCAGGATCGTTGATCAGGCCCGAATAGTGTGCCTGCGACATGCCGGCCAGCGCCTCGAGCGCCTCGTTGAATTCGGGCATGTCTTTGAGCTCGGCTTCGTTGGGCGACTTGACGGAGTGAGCAAACACGCTCGCCGCAAGGATCTCCAACTGGTAGAGCCCGGTGCCGCGGTTTGCGAATTTCGAGGAGACCACCTCGCCCTGTTCCGTGACCCGCATAACCCCGCCGACGGTGCCAGCGGGTTGGGCCGCAATCGCCCGGCCGGTGGGAGCGCCTCCGCGACTAACTGATCCGCCGCGGCCGTGGAAGAAGCTGATCTTGACTCTGTTCTTGCGACCAAGCGACGTTATCCGCCGCTGAGCTTTGTTGAGCTCCCAGTTCGATGCGAGGAACCCGCCGTCCTTGTTCGAATCTGAATAGCCAAGCATGACTTCCTGGCGATTGCCGAACTCGCGGATCGAGCGCCGCACGACAGAGTCGCCAAGCAATAGTTCAAGAATGTCGGGGGCGGCGCGCAAGTCGGCGATGGTTTCAAACAGCGGGACGACGCGTAGATTGATTGGAGCCCCTCCCCCCTGCGCGGTCGCGATGCCGGCATATTGGGCGAGCAAGTAGACGGCCAATAGGTCTTCACTCGAGCGCGTCATCGATAAGATGAAGCTGCCGATGCCGCCTCCGTTCGGATCCAAAGAAGCTTTACGGACAACGCCGAACAGGTCGAGGAGTTCGCGCGCTTCGTCGGAGAGTTGCCCTCGGTCAACCGCGATCTGTTCGCCCGAATGGAGCGCAACGCGGATACGGTTGGACCACTGCGGGGTGCTCTGAACGGGGGCGGCGGCTCCGTCGAGCTGTTTAAACAACTCACCCAATACGCGGTTGACGACGGTCGAATTCTGCCGAATGTCGAGAGAGACGGTGTGGAAGCCGAAGCTCTCTGCCTGCTGACGCAGTGGCCGCACAAGGCGCTTCGCCGCGAGGTCGGCGCCAAGCTTGTGCATAACACTTTCCAAGTCGCGTAGATCGGCTTTGAACGCGTCGACACTCGCATATGGCTTAGCCGATACCCCGCCAAGTGTGCCCTGGAGACGCGCCAACATGGTCGACGCGTACTGGCGCAGCGGCTCCTCAGGGTTGCGCTCGACGATCTTGGCGGCAACCCCGGTACGATGCAGCGCGCGCGCCAGCGTTTTTTTGAAGTCATCGGGAATCTCGACGACATTGGCGCTTATGCTGAGCATCGTGACCAGCTTGCGCACCTGCGCGATGTACCAACCAATGACGGCGTTGCGATATTCGTTCAGGGCGTATTCGGTCACCTTCGCCGTGACATTCGGATTTCCATCTCGATCGCCTCCGATCCAGGATGCGTATCGCATGAAGGACGGTATATTGAAGTCGAACCCCGGAGAATGGCGCGCCAACGCCTCCTGCAGGGAGTCATAGAGTTTAGGCGTCGCCTCGAAGATGACTTCTCTGAAGAACTGCAAACCCCAGGCGATCTCGCTCTCGACCGTCGGCTGCTCAAGATGCAGCTCACCCGACATCCAAAGCAGCTCGATCTCTCCCTCGAGGTCGTTGATGAGCTGCTCGCGCTCCCGCGGCGCCCACCGCTGCTGTTCGAGGTCCGTTAGCTTCCGATAAATGCGGCGGTGAATTTCAAGTATGGTCACCCGCTTGGCCTCAGTCGGGTGAGCCGTCATCGTCGGACCGACCGACAGATTGTCCAATGCTGTCCGAATGGTGGCGGGTGGATGGCCGGCGGCCGCTATCTCCTTCATGACGTTCGAAAAGGACCCGACGACTTCGTCGGCGCCACCCTGTTGCTCGAGCGAGCGCCTTGAACGCATCGCCACCAGCTCCTTGGCTATGGTAAAAAGCTGGAACCAAATGCCGGTCGCCTGCAACGCGTGGATGCGATCTTCTTTCGGCAAAGCGTCCAGCGGCGTCGCGCCAGACAGAACCTGCGCCACAGCAGGTTCGCGCTTGCTGACGACCGAGACCAGCAACCTCAACAAAAGGCTGCGCGCGTCCTCCTGGAAACTAAGTGGTCGACCCTCCTCCAACGCGTCACCCGATTGTTTGTCTTGTTCCAAAAACGGCAGATGGTCGCCTGCGAACTTGGCGCGCCTGGACTTTTCCGAAGGGCGGTCAGGCTAAGGAGAAAACCCCTTTTTGCACTGTTTGAAAACCCCCGGGTGGGTAGAAAACCCATTCGTTCGGGTAGTGGCTGATTAGCCGAATGATCACACTTCAGGACCATGCCGAACGACCGCTTAGCACTCCGGTTTTGAACCGGACGGGCCAGCGATGATGCCTCACATCCTACTGAACCGCGGACAGCTATGTCCGCCCCCCCAGTCGCTGCAGCATCCAGCAAGGAAATTCATTGGGCGCCGGCGAGCAAAGAAGTCGCCAGCGCTATCTCGACGAGTTAGTTCAATGCCGTTCTACACTGGGCGATTTCAAGCTGCGGTCTTGGCTGCGCGATCGGGCTCTGCTTTGCGCAGATACTCGTGCGCCTCGGCGCAGTACCAGTCCGCAAATTTCTGGCATCCGCTCTCGGCGCCCTCAATGTAGGGGCCAGGTCGATAGCCGATAGAATTGACGCCACGCTGATTGCGCTCGGTCAAAACGACGTCCTGCTCATTGGTCACCTTCCAAAGCTTCTGCAGCTCATCGACCGAGTAGTCGACACCCTCGATGGCCTCGCCATGAACAAGCCATTTCGAATGGATCAACGTCTCCTCGGCGCTCACTGGGATCGCTGAAAACGTGAATATGTAGTCTTGCAGACCGACATTGTAACAATGTGGTTGCAGCGTCCATCGAAGGGCACCGAGGCCTGGCTCGCTCATCAAGTGCTTCTGAACGACGTAGTCTCCATCCATCGTAATCGACTTCTTGCCGGGCTTTAAGGGCATGTGTCCGGTAGAAAACCAATCGCCCTCCACCGCGCCGACTGGCCGTCCGCTCTCTTTCAACCGACGCGCATATTCTACCAGGTGAGGGTCCTGTTCGTTCTCGTAGTCCAGGGTGAAGAAATCGACTAACGTCAAGCAGAGGTCCGGGTGCCCAACCGCACAGTGAGCGCACTCACGCGCGTTCTCCATGGCGAGTTTCCAGTTCGCCTTTTCCAGGATGATCTGTTCGGCGGCTATTTTTGCATCCTTCAGCCGGTAGGGCGCAACCAAGGGCGCGAATGCATCGCGAAACGGAGCGAAGTCCGGAGGGCTGTCCGACAAGCAAACGTAGATCGTTCCCTCAACGGATTCGACACGGATCGGGATCAGACCGTAGTTTTCGATTTCAAAGTCGCTGTTCATTCCCCTAGCGACAGCCAAACGACCGTCAAGGTCGAACGACCACTGATGATAGGGACATACGATTCGCTGCGCCCTCCCTTTGCCGTCGGAACACAGTTGCGCGCCGCGGTGCCGGCAGGTGTTGAAGAACCCGCGCACGAGCCCGTCGCGCCCTCGCACCAGAACGATCGGGGTCCGCCCGATGCTCATCGCCAGGTAGCTGCCAACCTTGGGCAACTCTATGTCGAAGGCAACGAATATCCAGGACGTCTTGAATATCGCGTCCATGTCGAATTCGAATATCTGCGCCTCGTTGTAGAACGGCTGCGGAAGCATAAAACCTTCGCGCCTCTGCGACAGCAATTCGTGAATCCTCGATGTGTCGTACATAGCTCAATCCCTTCTCAGACCTGTCAAATATCCAGGCAGATTGTTTCGCTCTTGGCCCTTGAGCAGCAGATCGCGATGACGTCATTCGCGAGCTTCTCTTGCGGCGACAAGGTGGTGTCCTTGTGGTCCGGAATCCCTTCAGTCACCGGTGCGAGGCAAGAACCGCACACGCCCCGTTCGCACATGCTGGGCACCTCAAGCCCATTCTCGCGAAGCACCTGCAGTATCGTCTTGTCGAAAGGCACCAAATACTCGACGCCGCTGGCCAGCCGGACGTGAAAGGCACGCCCTTTCGTATCGAGGGATGGGGCGGCGAAACGCTCGAAATTTACCGCGCAAGTCGGCCATCCTTCCGTGGCGCGGAGAACCGCGTCGAGGAGCTTTTGCGGACCACAGCAATATATTCGCGAACCGTCGAAAGCATGGCCCACTATGGAGCGCATGTCGGCCCGGCCGCTAAGGGCGCTGTAATGTATGTTCACAGAGCCTCGAAAAGGCGCCTGGAGCAATTCATCGACAAACGCTGCCTTGTCAGGATCTCGGGCGAGGTAGGTCAGCGCGAAGGATTTTCCCCGCGTCCAGAGCTCACGTGCCATCGGCAAAATCGCCGTAATGCCAATACCGCCCGCGATCAGTTTGTAGCTTTGAGCGTCGAAGCTGAGCGGGAACGTGTTGCGCGGTGGCTCGCAAAGCAGAATATCGCCGACATGAACGCTTTCATGCAGATACCGAGAACCCCCACGGCCCTCTGCTTCGCGATAGACCGCGATCTTGTATTCGCCGCCCCCACCGCCGATTATTGAATACTGGCGTATTCCGATATCCGGCAGATGAATTCCGATATGGCTGCCAGGCTCGGTTTCTACTGCTTCGTCTCTCCTTCGTACTTTTAGGTTTATCGATTTAACATCAGCCGCCTCTCGCGAGATTTTAACGACCTCCACTTCAAAATACTTTTTACTGATCGATCTATGCTGATTCATTTGATCAATACTTGCATGTAAATTTGCCTTCTCTTTTCTAAATTCTATTCCCCCGCCTTCCCGTTGCGAAATGATTTGTCGTGCTGTTTACTATTACGATCCGTCATGATGGAGCCGGCAATGCCAAACCGCTTTCCAGCCGCGCAGCAGCTGTGGGCCTTCGTGACCGTGACCCAGCATGGCAATTTCAGTCGAGCGGCATCGGCTCTAAACCTGACGCAGTCTGCCGTCAGTCATCAGATCCGTAAGCTGGAAGCCTCTGTGGGCCGCAAATTGCTGGTGAGATCAGCGCACGGCATCGCTCTGACAAGAGCCGGCGAGTCGCTTTTGAACGATGTCGCGGAGCCGCTCCATGCTCTGAGCTCAGCCGTAGAGCGCTGTCGGGCCGGCGGCGTCTCCAAGCGCCTGTGCCTGGAGCTCGACTCCGGCTTCGCGGCTGCATGGTTGGCTCCCCGGATCGGCAAATTTCAGCGCCAATACCCAGACGTGCAGTTGGAGCATTTCTATTCAATCAAGATCACGTTGCCCGAGCACGTGGACCTCGCGATCAAATGGGGAAACGGCCGCTGGGCGGGGTATCTCAGCGAGCCGCTAATGGGGCTTCGATACACGCCTATGTGCGCGCCTGCCTTGTTACAGGAAAACTCACAACTAAAGGACTTGGGCGAGCTCCGCCGGTTCGAGCTCCTTCACGACCGAGACAGGCGAGATTGGGCGGATTGGCTGACGATTGCTCGGCTCGAGAACTTCAGCCTGGAAAATGGCCATGTGGTGAACGATACCAACGTGCTGATGCGCATGGTTGCGAGTGGCGAAGGCATTGGTCTCTGTGCCCTGGAACTTGCTGAGCACGCTTTGGCTAGCGGAGAGCTGGCGGCGCCCTTCCCGGACTTGGTCCTCACAAGTCGCGATGCCTATCATATCGTAAGAAAGCAGAAGTCAAACCAAAACCCTAACGTAGAGGCCTTCATTGCCTGGCTTAAGTCAGAGGTAAGAGCATACAAAAACGAGAGTAGGAGGAGCTAGCTGACACAAGGCCTTCTACAAACCGCGGGGGTTTAGCGCAGGAACCCTACAGGTCTTGCATCAGCAAAAGAATCAGAGCCGATCGGAGTCCTCGCGCAAAGCCCAATTGGTGCGTGCGTCGCGTAACCAGTGTGAGGTCGTGCACATGAGCGTCTCCCCGCAGAAGGAAGACGCGATTTGCGCCGTCCGTCCTGAGGATTCGGATGAAGTCGGCAGCAGCCAGTACTCCGAGTCAGCCGGCCAGTTCGGTGCTCACTCGGCACCTCGCATGCGCTGAGATCTCCGACGCAGAAACTCCAACGTAAGGAGCATCAGCAAAGACATAATGATCAATACCGTTGCGGCGGCCGTTATAGTCGGACTGATCTGCTCGCGAAGCCCGGTAAACATCTGCTTCGGCAACGTGCGCTGCTCGCCGCCGGCGAGGAAGAGGACGACAACCGTTTCGTCGAATGAGGTGCCAAAAGCAAAGAGTGCGCCAGAAATCATGCCGGGGAGAATTAGCGGCAAGATAACCTTGAAAAAAACGGTCAGCGGTGGCGCGCCCAAACCAGCCGCGGCGCGCGACAGGCTCTGATCGAATCCCGCGAGCGTCGCCGTGACCGTGATGACGACGAAGGGCGTTGCCAGGGTCGTGTGAGCCAAAATCAGGCCGGTGTAGCTGTTTAGGAGTCCGAGGTCGGCGTAGAAGAAATAGAGCCCGACGGCCGTAATCACGACCGGCACGATCAATGGCGAGATGATGATGCTCATGATCAAGCTGCGAAAGGGCATGTCCTTTCTGCTAAGGCCCAGAGCGGCGACCGTCCCGAGCACGGTCGCCAAGATGGTCGTGAAGACGGCAACGAACACAGAGTTCGACAGAGCTAGCCGCCACGAGGGATTGAGGAGGAAGTCCTCATACCAGCGCAGCGAGAACCCCGGCATCGGGTACGTAAAAAACGGCACCGAATTGAACGATAGAGGAATGATGACCAGGATCGGAGCAATCAGAAAGAGCAAAATTGCTCCGCAGATGATGGTCTTCGCGACGGCCCAGACTCTCTCGACGGGAGATGCGTAGGAGTTTGCGTGCATGTTCGTCATCCCAACCTTACGCGATCAACGCCGACGATCTTCACGTAGATGTAGTAGAAGAAGAGCGTGATGATCAGCAGCACCGAACCGAGTGCGGATGCCATTCCCCAGTTCAGCTCTTGGTTTGTATAGAACGCGATGAAGTAGCTGATCATTTGGTCGCGGGGACCGCCAACCAGCGCCGGCGTGATGTAGAAGCCCAGGCATAAAATGAAGCTCAGCAGGCAGCCGGCTCCAATCCCCGGCAGCGTCTGCGGGAAATAGACCTTCCAGAACGCATAGAAGGGCCCGGCGCCGAGAGACCTAGCTGCCCGCACATAGGTGGGGGGTATCCCCCGCATGACGCTGTAGATGGGCAGCAGCGTGAACGGCAACTGGATGTATGTCATCGCCACGACTGTGCTGAAGCGATTGAAGATCAGGTCGACCGGCGCGGACACAATGTGCAACGCCATGAGTAGGCTGTTGATCGGGCCGCTCGGCTGAAGCAGGACGACCCAGGCGGTGGTGCGCACCAACAGGGATGTCCAGAAAGGCAGCAACACCATGATCATCAACAGGTTGCTTTTGCGTGGCGGGAGCATGGCCAGGAAATATGCGAGCGGGAAGCCCAGAAGCAGGGCCAGCGCCGTCACGGAAATGCTGATAGCAAAGGTACGCGCAAAGACGTCTCTGAAAATCGCGATGTCGGGCGGCACTTGCTCTACCGAGCTATCCGCGTTGAGGCGCAGATCCGCGGTTCGCAAGAGATAGTACGAAGTGAAAGTCGATCCGCCACGTTTGAGCACGGCCCATATGTCGCGCTCTCCCCACATCGGATCCATTGCGACGAGGGCGTTTTTGTATGGACCCGTGGTCACTTGGCCGAGTCTTCGCGCAGTAGCCGCAACGCGGCTTTGTGTGCCTGGCAGCTCGTAGTTGACACGCTTACCGATCGCCGCCGCGGTCTTCTCTTTCCCGGCCTGCTTGAGGTCTACCGCCAGGGCCGCATAGGCCCCTTCGTCGGGTAGTCCCTCCCCATTCCAATTTTGGAGGGCTAGTTCGGTCTGCGGGAGGTTGGTAGCCAGGACGCTGTCGTGCCCGGCGTAAAACAGCATCCGGGCAATGGGAAAGATAAACGACAGGAGTATGAAAAGCAGACAAGGAAGCACCAGGTAGAACGCTTTGCGTCCCTGCCTCCGTTCGGCGCGGCGCAATTCCTTCGACAGATCCGAGCGGCCGGCAGAATTGGGTGCGGCTCCCATAGTTGCATCGACCATCGAAGTATCCTCCCACTTCGAACGAGGGCGAGGAATTGTCCTCGCCCCCATTCTCTATTGCCCCTTACTGTGCCAGCCAGGCCGTGAAGCGGGTGCGCAGCTGATCACCCATTTCACCCCAGAAGTCGGCGTCGACCAGGATGGCGTCACCCATGTGATCGGGCGCGGTCGGCAAGGTTGCCGTGATGGCCGGGTCGACAAACTGGACGGCATCCTGGTTCGCCGGACCGTAGGAAATGTAGCGGGTCTGTTCAGCCTGAGCCTTGGGCGAACTGGCGAAAGCGAGGAACTTGTAAGCTTCGTCGAGATTGGGACTTCCCTTGGGGATGATCCACAGATCGGAGTCGAGGCCCTGCGCGTCCCAAAGGATGCCGAAATGCTTGCCTTCTTTCTTGTTCGCATCGGCGATACGTCCGTTGTAGGCCGAGGTCATCACGACCTGGCCGTCTGCCAGCAACTGGGCGGGTTGAGCACTTGATTCCCACCAGACGACATCGCTCTTGATGGTGTCGAGCTTCTTAAAGGCTCGATCGACACCCTCCTGGGTCCGAAGGACCTTGTAGACGTCCTTGGCAGCCACGCCATCCGCGATCAGAGCCCACTCGAGGTTCAAGAAGGGGTTCTTCTGAAGACCGCGCTTTCCCGGAAACTTCTTGAGATCGAACAGGTCGGCGATCGTCTGCGGCCCCGACTTGGTCTTGTCGCTGTCATAGGCCACGATCTGAGAGTAGAAGATCGTCGGCACCGCGCAGTCGTACTTGTCGGCAGTGATCAGTTTGGAGCGGTCGACACCGAGCTTGGTCCAGTCGATCGTCTCGAACACGCCTTCATTACAACCCTGCACAGCAGTCCGCGAATCCGCGTCGATGACGTTCCAAGTTATGCTCTTGGTCTCGACCATTGCGCGAATTTTGGCAATCTCGCCACTCCAGGAATCTTCCTTGATGTTGACCCCCGTTTCCTTGGCGAAAGGCTCGAAATAGGCCTTCTTCTGACTATCCTGATATGACCCACCCCATCCAACAACAGTGAGGTCGGCCGCCTTAGCGATCGACATAGGCATGACTGCTGCCAAGCAAATGCCGGCGATTCCCCACACAGTCTTCATTCCACAAGGCTTCTTCATATTAGTTCCCTTCCTTTTTTGAACCAAGTATTGCCGAAACTCTGCCTATTCTGATGATTTGTTTCGCTTGCTGGCGAGCGCTCAAGCAACGTCAAGCGCCAGGCAATCCTCCTCGTTCCAACCGATATTGACCGTCATGCCCGAGCTCAGCGGAACGGATTGGTCAACGTTCAACAGCTTCAGGACGAATTCGTTATTGTCATAGACCCTGACGCGGATGCGTCGGTGGTCACCGAGGTAGACGAGCTCCTCGACACGAGCCTCGATGATGTTGTGAAGCGAACCCGGCTTGGGATTGAGTGCAATTCTTTCCGGCCTCACAGACAGCGTCGTCGGCTTACCGACGCCTTCTACGTTCACGGCCCGGGCATGGATGAGCTTACCGCAAGGGGTGGAGACCTTGCAGGCCGCTCCGGCCAGCTCCACCACGTTGCCCTTCAACTGATTGTTTTCACCGATAAACTGAGCCACGAACGAATTCTGCGGCTTTTCATAAAGCTCCGTCGGTGAGGCAAGCTGCTGGATCACACCCTGGTTGAACACCGCGATGCGATCGGACATCGTGAGCGCTTCCTCCTGATCATGAGTGACGTAGATCACCGTGACCCCGAGTTGCGCATGGAGATGCTTGATCTCGAATTGCATTTGCTCGCGCAGCTGCTTGTCGAGCGCGCCGAGCGGCTCGTCCATGAGGACCAATTTGGGGTCAAAGACTAGCGCGCGAGCCAACGCCACACGCTGTTGCTGGCCGCCTGACAATTGCCCCGGCTTTCGCTTGCCGAGCCCCTCGAGACGCACCCGCTCAAGTCCGCGCCTGACCCTGCCCTCGATGTCGGCCCGCCCCATCTTCCGGACCTTCAACGGGAAGGCCAGGTTCTCCTCGATCGTCATGTGCGGGAACAGGGCGTAGTTCTGAAAAACCATCCCGATGTTGCGCTTATGCGGTGGCAGCTTGTCTATGGGCTGACGATCAAGCGTTATCCGGCCATGGGTGGGCGCCTCAAACCCGGCGAGCATCATAAGAGACGTAGTCTTGCCGGACCCCGACGGGCCAAGCATCGTCAGGAATTCGCCCTTCGAAACCTGGAGGTTGAGGTTCTTAACAACCAACGACTCTCCATCATACGTCTTTTGTATGTTGGAGAATTCCACAAACGGTTCGACGCCGGTCAACATACCGACCCGCCTTGCGCGAGCGCCTCAGTCGGGTAGCGCATGATTGTCAAATGAGGCGCGCTCAACAGAGCTTGCATCCACTTTTCCCCATTCAAGCGGTGTTTATTCTCTTTTTTGTATACTTAGTGCAATTTTCAGGCACTGTCTACAGGGTACCTGCAGCAAACCAAGGGAATTCGTGCGATACGCCGATTTATGCTTTGGCTCATTGAGGCAAGCTTTACATCGCTGATTTTGTTGTTTTTTAAGGCTTCACACAAGCCTCCTGGACGAGGTCTCCGCCAATATGATTGCGGGGCGGCTTCCGCAATCTCCGGAGCATTCTGTATACGAAGTTCGAAGTGGCAATTCCGCACAAATATCGCTCGTGCGACGATTAGAGATGCCGCTGGACTAGAACGGAAAGGCCGCGACAGTGCGGTCTTCATGTCGCGAGTGGAAACGCTCGACATTGTCGATCTCGACAGGCTCGTTCGCGATACGGAGCATGTCGGCCTGCGGTTCTTCGAACTCTTCCGCAAAACGTCTTCCAGAAAAGACCGCCGCCGCGATGGTGCCCGGCGTAATGCAATCGCCGATGCGCGTGATTGCCTTGACCGCGGCACCTGGTTCCGATCCAAGCTGGACCAAGATTTCGTCGTAGAGAGTGATTTCCGGCAAGCGAGCGGTGACCATCACAATGGACGCGGCCTGCACCTTCTGGCGACGCTTGGTGAATACGCACTCCAGTTCGACCTCGCCAGAGGAGGCCGACACCAGATTGCGCGTGACATGAAGCTCCACACCTGCCTCAAGCAACCTGCGTTGGATCTTGAACTGCTCCAAGGTATTGGCCGTCCACGCCGAAACCATCGCATTCGGGGTGGCCAACGAGACGGAACCAGCCCCACGGGCCTTCAAGGTCTCGGCGACAACGCCACCCATGTAGAAGTCGTCGTCATCGAACACCAGGACCGGACCGTCGATTTGCGCTCCAGACATGACGTCGTCAGGGGTGAATATGCGAACGCCCTGCCCCACCGGGACGGCCTTATGGTTGGTTCTGCCAAACCCATCGGAACGCCAGCTCGCACCGGTGGCAATGACCACGGTCGGAATGCCCATTTCCAAGATGTCGGCGCCAGTCATCCGGCTTTCGCGGTAGATTGAAACATTCGTCATCTTGGCAAGCTGGCCGACACGCCAGTCTCTCACGCGCGCCCATTCCGATAGGCCGTTCAGAGAAGATTCACGCGTGACCCGCCCACCGAGCTCGCGGGTAGCCTCCGCCAGATGAACCTCGTAACCTCGATTGCCCAGGGCCTGCGCGCATTCGAGGCCAGCCGGCCCTGCTCCAATCACCAGGACGGAGGCGTCCGACTTTGCACGACGGTAACGTTCCGGGTGCCAGCCACGCTTGTATTCCTCGCCGATGGTCGGATTTTGCGTGCAGTTTATGGGCGCCCCGACGTTATAGGTCGCCACGCACATATTGCAGCCGATGCATTCGCGAATGTCATCGAGCCTTCCTTCGTCGATCTTGCGCGGCAGGAATGGGTCGGCGATCGACGGCCTGGCGGATCCGATTAGATCCAGGATGCCGCGCTTCACCTGAGAGACCATCGTGTCAGGCGATGTGAAACGACCGACGCCGATAACCGGCTTGGTGGTCACCTGTTTTACGTATTTGGCATAGGGCTCCTGGTAGCCCTCCTTGGCGAAGCGACTTGTTTGACTGTCCTCGGGCCAGCCGCTCACCTTGATGTCCCAGGCGTCCGGGAGTTCGGCCAGCATCGCGACAATATCGCGTCCCTCTTCCTCGGCGACGAGACCATCCGGCCCGGACAGTTCATCCACCGTGTAGCGCACGACGACGCCACACTTATCCCCTACCGCATCCTTCGTATCCTCGATGACTTCGCGCAGCAGACGCGTGCGGTTCTCAAGCGATCCGCCATACTCATCGATGCGATGATTGCGCCGCCTGGACAGGAAGAATTGGAGCAACTCCAGATCGTCCGCGGCATAGACGTAGATGAGATCGAAGCCAACTTCCTTTGCCTTCAAGGCGGCGCGGCGATGCCAGCCCCGATAAGCCTTGATGTCGGCCTTATCCATCGCCTTGGCCTGAATCGGATCTCGGCGGGACGGAAAGTCGGTCGGCGATAGCAAGGGCTCGCGCGTCAAGCGGTTAGCAACGGCCCAACCGCCATGAGCGAGTTGCGCGCCCGCAAGCGCGCCGTGCTCGTGAATCGCGTCGGTCAAAAGCCGCAGCGGCTTTTCATCACCACTCTCCCAAAGCTTGTTCTGTGGAAACGGGGTCGTGTCGGAGCTGGGATGAATGGAAAGGATGTCGGTGCAAACAGCGCCCCACCCTCCTTCGGCTTTCACGCCGCGCATGGCCGCATGCCCGCGCGGGAGCGTGGCACTCAGCCCATTGCAATGGGGCACCTGATAGAACCGGTTCTTGACGGTGACCGGTCCAATCTTAACCGGCTCGAACAGGATGTCGTACCTAGGATCGCGCACTTCAGAAACACCTATAGCGCTGCAATTGTGTTAACGCCGAAAACGCCCGCCGCACAGACCAGGCGCGGGCGAACGGCCGGAACTGACCGCTCGCGAGTCTTAGGCTTTCGTCACGACCTGCTATCGTTTGAAGATCCGCGCCGCACGATCGGCCGCTTCGAACGTTTGCTCGAGGTCATCCTGGGTGTGGCGGATCGAGATGAAGCGCCGGTTGTTGGGCAGAATGAACAAGCCCTGCCTCAAAAGCTCGGCCTCGAAGGTCGCCATCCGCTTGGTGTCGGTGGCAATAACCTCACGCCAGTCCTGCGGTACCTTATCAGTGAAAAGCATGTGCCACATCGGCCCCTCACCGAACACAAGGATGCCCAAGTTGTGCCGATCGAAGACCTTTTGAAGTCCTTCGCGCAACTTGTCCGCCATTGCAAACACATTGTCGTAAACCCCAGGCTGCTCCAGGACGTCCATGGTCGCCAAAGAGGCCGCGCAACCCAGCATGTGTCCTTGCAGCGTGCCGTTCTGATAGACATAGCCTGGCTTGCCCTTATTCGTCGGGTCCGCCTGATCCATGATGTCCTTACGGCCAGCAACGGCACCAACCGGCAATCCGCCGCCAATGATCTTGCCATAGGTGGCAAGGTCAGGGACAACATCGAAATATCCCTGCGCGCCGCCGATGCCATACCGGAAGCCCGTGACGACCTCGTCAAGGATCATCACGATCCCATATTTGGCTGTCAGCTCACGAACCGCCTGGAGGAACCCGGGCTTCGGATGCAGGATGCGCTGAATCGGCTCGATGATAATGGCCGCGATATCCTGATGATGCTCCGCCAAGATGGACGCAAGCGTTTCGGGATCGTTGAAGGGCGCCACCAGCATGAGGTCCTGAACGCCCGCAGGGATACCTGCAGTATCGGGCACGCCATGAGGGAAGTTTCCCGAGACCTTGGGAGCCGTACTAAGCTGGGCGTAGTCATGAACACCATGATAGGCGCCCTCGAACTTCAGGATCTTTTCGCGACCCGTGAAAGCGCGAGCAAGCCGGATGGCGTGGAATGTGGAATCGGACCCCGCCGTCGTGAACCTGATCCGTTCGGCGCAGCGAATGTGAGGCATGACGCGACGGGCAAGCCGGATCGCCGTTTCGTTCAGATAGGCAAATGCGTGGGTGCCGCGCGAGACCTGGTCAGCGACCGCCTTCTGGATCGCTGGATGCGCGTGGCCGAGGAACATCGCGCCCGAACACAACACGTAGTCAATATATTCATTGCCAGAAGCGTCCCAAAACCGGGAACCATCGCCCCTGTCAAAAACAAAGCGAGCATCTGCCGCGAGCGCATTGCCGCCCAGAGCGCCCCCCGGAAAGAAACGAGCCGCATCATCGAATAATGCCTGCTCCGTCGGGCTGATGTTTCCACCACGGCCCAAGGCGTTCGAGCCTTCTTTAGCCGTCGCTGATGCACGCATCGGATTACCCTTTCCTCGCTTTGCGATATCCATTTGCAGGCCTTTATGTGTACTGTATCCAATCTACGGCGTCAATCGCGTGTTCGGCTCCTGCGCCACAAAATTCGCCGGTTTCGCGGCTAAGTCCTCGTACCCTGCGGATATCTGGGTTTCTCTCTAGCCGAAGCCAGAAAGCCTAGAGAAGCGGCTTGCTTATCTCTCTTGTTTTTTGTATACGAGATTGGTACGAAAATTGGGAGCCCGACATGCCGCAAGCTAAAATCTACGGAATCAAGGAGCATCTGGAGCCTATTCGCCAGGCTATGTCAGACGCCGTCAATGAATCGATCTCTATCGCATTTCAGTTCCCTGCCGAGCGCCGTCTCCAGCGTTTCTTTCCGATGGAGCGCGCTGATTTCATCTATCCGCCGAGCGAACGCTCCGAGCGCTATACAATTGTCGAGATCAGTACCTTCGAGGGCCGGTCCAAGGACACTCTGAAGGAACTGGTGCGCCAGATGTATCAGCGCGTACCCGCGGCGACGGGCATCAACCCGCGCGACCTGGACATCATCATCACCCAACAGCCGCGCTATGCGTGGGGCCTGATGGGCGAACCGGGCGACGAAATCGGCCTGACCTACAAAGTCGAAGTTTAAGCAGACTAGCATTTGGACTGAAGCTGCTGGCCCCACCGCGGACGGCTTTGACGTCGTCCAGGGTGGGACGCGGCGAAATTGCCTGGACTAAGTCCGGCACACGCGGCGGCAGCTGTCCCGACCTTGAGCATTTTGCCTAGAGAGAGAAGGCTACCATGAAGATCCTTGTGCCTGTGAAGCGGGTTGTGGATGCCAACGTCAAGGTCCGGGTGAAGGCTGACGGACTAGGCGTCGAGCTCGCCAACGTCAAGATGGCGATGAACCCGTTCGACGAGATCGCGGTCGAGGAAGCGATCCGCATCAAGGAAGCCGGCAAGGCGGAAGAGATCATCGTCGTCTCTGTCGGCCCGAGCCAAGCGCAGGAAACCTTGCGCACCGCGCTCGCCATGGGCGCCGACCGTGCCATCCTGGTCAAGACCGACGAACAGACCGAGCCGCTCGGCGTCGCCAAGGTGCTGAAGGGCGTGGTCGACGCCGAGAAGCCCGGCCTCGTCATCCTCGGCAAGCAGGCGATCGACGACGATTCGAACCAGACCGGCCAGATGCTGGCGGCGCTGGTCGGCTGGGCTCAAGGGACGTTCGCCTCCAAGGTGGAATTTGCCGGCGATCATGCCAAGGTGACGCGCGAAGTCGATGGCGGCCTGCAGACGGTTGAATTGAAGATGCCGGCGATCGTCACCGCGGATCTGCGCCTCAACCAGCCGCGCTATGCCTCGCTGCCCAACATCATGAAGGCCAAGAAGAAGCCGCTCGACGAGAAGAGTCCGGCCGACTACGGCGCCGACGTCAAGCCGCGGCTGAAGGTGGTCAAGACCGAGGAGCCGAGCGGCCGCAAGGCTGGCGTCAAGGTCAAGTCGGTGGCCGAGCTGGTCGAGAAGCTCAAGAACGAAGCCGGCGTGCTCTAAGGAAATCCGATGAGGCCAGCCTGCAAACGGCTGGCTTCTGCGCTTCCGGTGCTCACGTACGGGTGTACGCTCCGCTCCGGTTCTCGAAACCAACCGTTTTCGGCTCAGCCTGACCGGATTTCAGGGAGCCTCGAAGACGAAAGTCAGGGATAAAACAATGGCAATTCTCCTCATCGCCGAACACGACAACGCAACCCTTTCCGATCAGACGGCCAAGGCACTGTCCGCGGCCCTCCAGATCGGCTCGGATGTCGACGTGCTGGTCGCCGGCAAGGGCGCCAAGGGCGCGGCCGATGCCGCCGCCAAGCTGAAGGGCGTGCGCAAGGTGCTGCTCGCCGAAGCCGACGAGCTTTCCGAGCGCCTCGCCGAGCCGCTCGCCGCCCTGGTCGTCGCGCTCGCCGGCTCCTATGAAGCGATCGTCGCCCCGGCCACCTCGTCCGGCAAGAACGTCGCGCCGCGCGTCGCAGCCCTGCTCGATGTCGCCCAGGTGTCGGAGATCATCGAGGTGGTTTCGCCCGACACCTTCAAGCGGCCGATCTATGCCGGCAACGCCATCCAGACCGTGCAGTCGACCGACGCCAAGAAGGTCGTCACCGTGCGCACCGCATCGTTTTCAAGCGCCTCCCAAGGCAATGCGGCTGTCGTCGAGAGCATCTCGGCGGCAGCCGACCCGGGGATTTCATCGTTCATCGAGAACAAGCTTTCCGAGAATGACCGTCCGGAGCTGACCTCGGCCAAGATCATCATCTCGGGCGGCCGCGCGCTTGGCTCGTCGGAGAAGTTCCAGGAGGTCATCCTGCCTGTGGCCGACAAGCTCGGCGCCGCGGTCGGCGCCTCTCGCGCTGCTGTCGACGCCGGCTACGCGCCGAACGACTGGCAGGTCGGCCAGACCGGCAAGGTGGTTGCCCCCGACCTCTACATCGCGGTCGGCATCTCCGGCGCCATCCAGCACCTTGCCGGCATGAAGGACTCCAAGGTGATCGTTGCCATCAACAAGGACGAGGAAGCCCCGATCTTCCAGGTTGCCGACTACGGCCTCGTCGGCGATCTCTTCGTCATTCTGCCGGAGCTCCAAAAGGCGCTTTGATCCACCGATGAGCGAAATCGAACGCGAGAGCATGGAATTCGATGTGGTGATCGTCGGCGCCGGTCCGGCCGGTCTTGCCGCCGCGATCCGCCTGAAGCAGCTCAATCCCGATCTTTCCGTCGTCGTTCTGGAAAAGGGCGGCGAGGTCGGCGCCCACATCCTGTCGGGCGCCGTCGTCGACCCGATCGGCATCGACCGCCTTTTGCCGGGCTGGCGCGAGGAAGAGGGCCATCCGTTCAAGACGCCCGTCACTGACGATCATTTCCTGGTGCTGGGTCCCGCCGGTTCGTTCCGCCTGCCCAACATCCTGATGCCGCCGCTGATGAACAATCACGGCAACTACATCGTCTCGCTGGGCAATGTCTGCCGCTGGCTGGCGAGCAAGGCCGAGGCGCTGGGCGTCGAGATCTATCCGGGCTTCGCCGCCGTAGGCCTCGTCTACAACGACGCCGGCGCCGTCACCGGCGTCATCACTGGCGACATGGGCGTGGAGAAGGACGGCACGCACGGGCCGGCCTACGCGCCGGGCATGGCGCTGATGGGCAAATATGTGCTGATCGGCGAAGGCGCGCGCGGTTCTTTGGCTAAGCAGCTGATCGCCAAATACCGGCTCGCCGACGGCCGCGAACCGGCCAAGTTCGGCGTCGGCCTCAAGGAGCTCTGGCAGGTCAAGCCGGAGAACCACAAGCCCGGCCTCGTGCAGCACTCCTTCGGCTGGCCGCTCGACATGAAGACCGGCGGCGGCTCGTTCCTCTACCATCTGGAAGACAACCAGGTGGCGGTCGGTTTCGTCCTGCACCTGAACTACAAGAACCCCTATCTCTCGCCCTTCGAGGAATTCCAGCGCTTCAAGACGCATCCGGCCATCGCCAGCACGTTCGAGGGTGCCAAGCGCATCGGCTATGGCGCCCGCGCCATAACCGAGGGCGGCTGGCAGTCGGTGCCGAAGCTCTGCTTCCCTGGCGGCGTGCTGATGGGCTGCTCGGCCGGCTTCGTCAACGTGCCGCGCATCAAGGGCTCGCACAATGCGGTGCTCTCCGGCATGCTGGCCGCCGAGCATGTCGCGGACGCGATCGCCGCCGGACGGGCCAATGACGAACTCGCCTCCTACGAGGCAGCCTGGCGCACGACCGACATCGGCAAGGACCTGAAGAAGGTGCGCAACGTCAAGCCGCTCTGGTCGCGCTTCGGCACCATCGTCGGCGTCGGTGTCGGCGGGCTGGACATGTGGCTCAACACGCTGTTCGGCTTCTCGCCCTTTGGCACGTTGAAGCACGGCAAGACCGATTACGCGGCGCTGGAGCCGGCTTCCCAGCATCAGAAGATCGCCTATCCGAAGCCTGACGGCGTGCTGACCTTCGATCGGCTCTCCTCGGTGTTCCTGTCCAACACCAACCATGAGGAAAACGAGCCGGTGCACCTGATCGTCGGCGACATGGCGCTGCAGCAGCGTTCCGAGCACGACATCTTCGCCGGTCCTTCGACCCGCTATTGCCCCGCTGGCGTCTATGAGTGGGTGGACAAGGACGGCAACGCCGCCGCCGATCCTTCCGCCAAGGACGTGCGCTTCGTCATCAACGCGCAGAACTGCGTCCACTGCAAGACCTGCGACATCAAGGATCCGAACCAGAACATCAACTGGGTGCCGCCACAAGGCGGCGAAGGCCCGGTCTACCCCGGCATGTGAAGCACGACCTCCGACCGGGGCGAGCGCGACAATCGAGGACCCAGCGGCTCTCCCGCTCAGAGAGCCGCTTCCATCGCCTTTCGCATCCTTGCTCAGTTAATAGGGCCGGCAAAGTACGCGGAATGCTCTCCCTGTAAAGGTTCCGCAATCAATGTCTGGCGGCGGGAAGCATCCAGAATGGCAGCAACGGCACCTCGGCGCTCGCCGTGCGGCCGATGTCGGAGCGTTGGCGCCACGCAGGCCTCGGCTAGATGATCCACAAGGCGGTGAAGCGATGGGCTTCGCGTCTCGACGGCGAGGGCCGAAGGCAACTGCTTGCACACCCGCAACCTGGCGCCGGGCCAAGCCGGGTGCTCGCCAACTTGCCTCAGCGCGAGCTTGACCTGTTCAATAGGACGTCCTGATTCCGGCGTCCGCGCGAATTCCTCGAGGGCAGCGAGCGCGCTGTCGACAAACAGCTGAAGTTCTGCGGCTCTCTGTTCAGGCTGTGCTAAAACTGCCAATGCGACCGCAACGCCATCAACGGAGATTGCCGTTCCTTAATTGGATGGGGTTTCGAGGGCGGCTATGCAGGCCGATGTGATAAGCGCACAGGTCGCCTCTGGGGTTCGACCGCTGCTGAGAATCCGAAACATCGGATAGCTCGTCAGACCGAAGATAAGGTCGGTCAGATCGTCTCGCCGGGGGGCCGGACGATCGAGATCTGCGCCGATCCTGCCGACAAGGACCTTGATCGCGTGGCGGCGGCGCTCGTTGCGCTCCGCAAGGGCCAGCGCGAACTCCGCGTCCAGCGCGCCTGCGTCGTGAAGGCGGCCGACGGCTTCGTCGCCGCTCCAGAATTCGCAGAATATCTGGATCAGACGATTTAGGCCTGTGCGCGGGTCCGGTATCGCCATGGCTGTCGGGATTCGATGCAGCCCGCCTTGCCGCGCACGCTCGTCGAACACGGCCTCGAGCAGGCCGCGGCGCGATCCGAATTGGTTGTAGACGGTGAGGCGTGTCACGCCGGCGGCCTTCGCCACCACTTCCATCGAAAAGGTGGCGACATTCGTCCGTTCGATCAGCAAAGCGCCCGCGGCGGCGATGACGCGCTGGCGCTTTTCGCCGGCGGCGGCGGCCCGAGCGGGACTGACATAGGCACGAGGAGTCATCGTACTTTCCATATTGACTGTACGGGTCGTATAGTCAATCTTCCCCTTCTCAGAGGAATCCTGTCATGCAGCTTGCCCTCATTGTCGCCATGTCGCTCCATGTTCTTGCCGTCGTCTTCTGGGCCGGAACCGGGGCCTTGCGGGGCCAGGTGCACGCGAGCGCTTTCGGAGCCGCCGAAAAGGCCCTGGCGCTAGGGGCCATTTGCGCGGTCAACGCGGCCGGCGTCCAGGGCGCCGTCGGCGGTCAAGCCGTCAGGGCGCTGTGCCACGGCCAGTCCGACCAAGCTGTCGCTAGTTCACGTCTCGCCATGGCCCAGCGCTTCGCTTCCGGCTTGCTTGCGGTGACTATCATCTGCATGGCGTCGGCGCGCTATGTCTGAGGCGTCGGAAGACTTCACCAATCGCGTCGCGGTAGTCACAGGCGGCTCGCGCGGTATAGGCGCCGGCATCGCTGTCACGCTCGCGCGCGCCGGCGCTCGTGTCGTTGTCTGTGGCCGCGACCAGGCAGCTTTGGCGAAGGTTGTGGGGATGATTACACAGGCTGGCGGCGTGGCCCACGCCGCCACCGGGGATGTTACGCGCGAGGACGATGTTCGTGCGCTGCGTGACGAGGCCGAGCGCGTCTATGGCCCAGTGTCGCTTCTGGCCGCCTGCGCCGGCGGCGGCGGCGAGCTCAAGCCCCTCGCTGAGGAGACATTGGAGCATTGGCGCACCACGCTGGACGCCAATCTGACGTCGGCGTTTCTGACGCTGCGGACCTTTCTGCCCGCCATGTTGCAGGCGAGGCGTGGCGCGATCGTCACGATGTCTTCGTCGGCCGGACGACAGCTCTCCGGCGCCTCGGCGCCCTACACAGCCGCGAAGGCGGGGTTGCAATCGCTCACCCGCCAAGTCGCGGCCGAGGCGGCGCCGTATGGCGTAAGAGTGAATGCGATCGCGCCCTCGGCAATCATCACCGATCGCCTTGCGGCCGCGCCGGAGTCGGTCCGCGACCAGATCGCAATGGGTTTCCCCCTGCGCCGGCTCGGCACGGTCAGCGATGTCGCCGAAGCGGCCATGTTCCTGCTCGGCGATCGATCGGACTGGATCACCGGCGTCACCCTCGACGTCGCGGGCGGTCGGGTAATGCTATAGGGCCAACCTTCATGCACGGAACCTGATTTTTATGCCTAATAAACGCAAACGTCGCTAGAATCTGTATGGCGTCAAAGCGGATCACGCGAGGTACCCCTGGCGCCCAACGGACCATCCACCGACTCTTCGATCAGGGGGCGCTCGATCCGATGGAAGCCGGGATCTACGCCGATCCTAGTCTTATGGTGACGCGCCGATGGACTGTCGAACACCCTTCGGCACGATAAAGCGAATGTCTGGTGGAGGAAGGTTCCTCACCCGAGGTTTGAGGCGCATGAAAGCCGAAGCGGCACTCTCGGTCCTGGTCTACAACATGATCCACGCCGCAAACGCCTTCGGGACCGACAAGCTAGTCTGGGGACGCTGATCCGGTCGCGCTCGCCGAGGCGCGCGCGACAATGTCTTACCCCAAGCAAGCCGCGAGTTTTCGCACAGCCTGTGTTCCAGCGCCCCTGCCCCCGTGTTCGAACGAAACCATGCAGGCGACCTAGACGCAGTCGAAAATCCGCGACTTACAAATCAATGACCAGGCAAGCAGCCGGTGTCTAGGCCTGCCAAACGTCGGGATGCAGGCCGCTCGACTTCGGGTCGTTCATCGCATGATGAATGGGTTCTCGACGACGGGATCGGTGCATATCCAAACGGACTTGGTCTGAAGATACTCTTTGATTGCCTCCACACCACCTTCGCGGCCAATGCCGCTGCGCTTGTAGCCGCCAAACGGAGACGTGTAGCTCAGGGCGCGATAGGTATTCACCCAGACGGTGCCGGCCTCGATCTTAGCCGAACCTTCGATCGCCTTACGGATGTCGCTCGTCCAAAGGCCGGATCCCAGGCCATAGGCCGTGTCATTGGCGATGGAATAGGCTTCGTCTTCATCCTCGAAAGGCACTACGGCCAAGACCGGCCCAAACACCTCCTCGCGCGCAATTCGCATGCTATTTTTCACGCCGGCAAAAATCGTCGGCGATACAAAAAGCTCGCTTGTTGCCCCCTCTCCCTGATAGCGCCCACCTCCAAGCACGCATTCCGCGCCTTCGGCTTTTGCGATTTCGATGTACTCGAGCACCTTTGCGCATTGCGGGCGGGTCGCGACAGGCCCCACATTGGTTTCCTTACGCATCGGATCCCCAATCTTGGCGCTGCCGGCGACGCGAAGCAGCCTTTCGAGGAATTCGTCATGGATTGAACGCTGCAACAGCAGCCGCGATCCCGCGATGCAGGTCTGTCCGCTAGCCGCGAAGATGCCCGAAATAACGCCGTTGATGGCCGCGTCGAGATTGGCATCGGCAAACACGATGTTCGGTGACTTTCCACCGAGCTCGAGCGTGACATGCTTGATCTGACGCGCCGCGGCCTCGTAGATCTTCTGGCCCGAGATATCGGAGCCGGTGAATGCGATCTTGGCAACGTCCGGGTGATCGACAAGCGGCTTTCCCGCCTCGAGACCGAAGCCTGTTACCGTGTTGACCACGCCCGGCGGGAAGCCGGCCTCCTCGAACAGTCGCATGAACTCTAGCGTCGATGCCGAGGTGAACTCGGATGGCTTGATGACTGCTACGTTTCCTGCGGCCAGGGCGGGAGCCAACTTCCACGTCAGCAGCAGAAGCGGCGAATTCCAAGGCGTCACCATTCCGATGACACCTAATGGCTCATAGCGCGTGAAGTTGAAGATGCCGCTCTTGTCGGTGGGGATGACGTGGCCTTCGATCTTGTCGGCCAAACCGCCGTAATAGCGATACCATTCGCAAATGTAGCGCATCTGCGCATGCATTTCGGCGTAGAGCTTGCCGTTGTCTCGAACCTCGATCTCGGCAAGGTATTCGGCCTTCTTCTCGATGACATCAGCCAAGCGATAGAGTAGCCTGCCGCGCTGGCTGGGCTTCAAACCCGACCAACTGGGAAAAGCCGCCTTAGCCGCCACCACGGCTGCGTTGACGTCCTCCTCGGTGCCACGGGCAATCCGCGCCCAGGGCTGACCAAACGTTGGATTTTCGCTTTCGAAATATTCGTTGCTTGCCGGAGGAACAGACTTACCGCCGATGAAATGGTCGTAAAGGGCCAGCACGTTCCTGCTCCTTCGATTTCCGGCCAAGGGCGACGCCTATGTCGCGCGTGCGGCGAACTCCGCACGCAAGGGCGCATAGTTGATATCGGTGTCGGAACAACGCCAGTTCGCGTGAGAAGCGTTGGTGATTAATCACCGTCGCCTGCCACCACGAACTGCCGCGCTCAAATCTCGAGCCTAGATCCGAACCGCGACGTTTCGTACCTGGCAATAGTTTGCCATGGCCTCGACGCCCTTCTCGCGTCCAAAGCCGGAACGCTTGAACCCGCCGAACGGCACTTCGTTGCCGCCCGCGAACCATTGGTTGACGAAGACCGTGCCCGCCTCCAGGCGATCGGCCGTCCAATGCGCAAGCGACAGATCCTTTGTGTAGACGCCCGAAGCCAGGCCGTATTCCGTTCCATTGGCGATCGAGAGCGCCTCTTCCCTGTCGGAGAACTTCAACACGGAAAGGACAGGTCCGAACACTTCGTGCTTGTTGATTTCCATGGCCGGAGTCACGCCGGTCAGAACAGTCGGCGTCATGTAGAACCCGGGCAGCCCATCCGGCCGACGCCCACCGGTCGCAGCCGTGGCACCTGCCTGCAACGCGATCATGGCGAAGCGCTCCGCCTTGTCGCGCTGAGCCGCCGAGATCAGCGGGGTGAAGAAGTGGTCTTCTTCGCCCGGCCCCATCGTCTGCCCCTTGACCCAGGTCACGATTTTCTCGACGACCTCATCATGGATGGATTCGTGAACGATCAGGCGTGAACCGGCCGAGCAAACCTGTCCGGCATGCGCGAAAATACCGATTGCCGCGCTGCTTGCAACCGAGGTGGTGTCCGCATCGGCATAGACGATGCCGGCGGACTTGCCGCCCAGCTCGACAACGGCCGGAATGATCTTTTCGGCAGCGTTTCGAAGAATTTTCCGGCCGGTCTCCACGGATCCGGTGAATACCACCTGGTCGACGCCAGGATGCGAGACCAATGCCTCGCCGGCGTCCTTGCCGTAGCCAGTGATCAAATTGAAGTAGCCCGCCGGGAGCCCCGCCCGGGCGCAAGCCGTAGCCAGGAAGCACATCGCCAATGGCGAAAGCTCGGGCGACTTCACCACCACGGCGTTTCCGCATGCCAGCGCCGGTGCTATTGCGCGCGCCGCGATCTCGAGAGGGAAATTCCACGGCACGATCTGAGCGCTGACGCCAAATGGCACCAGCTGCGTGTAGTCGAGATAGCCGGAGCCAAGCGGAATGGACTTTCCGTGGACCTTGTCAGCGATGCCGCCGTAATATTCGAAATACTGCGCTGTGCATTCCACCTCGTCCTTGGCGAAACCGACGCTCTTGCCATTCTCTTTCACAAGAACCGGGACGATCTCGTCAGACAGCTTCCTGATCTCAGCCGCGATCCGGAACAGGAGGAGCATGCGGTCATGCGGACGCATATCGTAAAGCGCGCGGGTGTTGAACGCGCGACGGGCAGCCTCAACCGCGGCGCCGACATCGGACTCGCTCGCACCGGCAATTTCATCGAATGCCTGGCCGGTCGCCGGCGCATTCACGACAATGGATTGACCGCTACCTTTAATCCACTGGCCTCCTATGTAGTTCGCCCAGGGGGTTTCGCTAGCAGCCATCAGTGTCTCTCCGAGTTAAAAGGACTGGTTCAAAATGCTCCCGCTCTGACGCCGATCAAACGGAATGCGAGAGGACGCGCTCACCACTTTGTATACTAAGCGCAAAAAAACGACCCGCGTCAATGCTTGCCTCTCGCCTTTTTTCGCGCTAGTTGGGATCAGATCCGGAAAACGACGGCTTGGACTAGCCGAATTTTCCGAGTTTGTTGCCCCTTGCCGTCATCAAGCTGCTTGAGCAGACTGGGGATCGCTGTTATCCGATTCGTATCCTATGTTCAGGATCGCGGAGCGATGGGAGAATAGCCGACATGGACGAGCTTATTTCAGACAGTGGCCCAGCGTTCAACGTTCCCGACATCATAGCGAAGGAACTGAGCCGCTTCCTCGAAGACCAGATTATATTCGGCGAGCTGCCGCCAGGCTCTCGTTTGGTTGAGGAAGATATCGTAAAGCGGCACAAGGTTAGTCGCTCTCCAGTCCGGGAAGCATTGCGCTCTTTGGAACAGGAAGGCCTCGCAATCAGAGAGTCTCGGCGAGGCGTCTGGGTCAGTGAGATGAGCATTGACGATCTAAACGACGTCTATGCTTGCAGACTCAATCTCGAAGCTTTGGCTACAGAAATGGCGGCCGAGAGGAGGACCGACCAAGACTTAGTGGATATTAGGGCAGCTTTGGAGGCACTGGAAGCATCTATCGAATCCTCGGACCTTCGGGAATTCTTCAGATATAATCTTGCTCTTTCTGCCAGGATTCATGCAGCGACCCACAACAAGACGCTGGGTAAACTTCTCAGCACGATCGGCAAGCAGTCGTATCGGTACCGCATTCTTGCCTATTCGCACTTTCCAGAAATGATGCGCGCCTCTGTGGAAGGCCACAAGGAGGTGCTTTCCGCGATAGAAAAGCGGAACAAGAATTACGCTCGTACACTCATGGAAGACATGATTCAAAAATCGTGGGCTTCCATCCAGACATTTCTGAAGCACGAGCACAGCTGACAAGTCGTCTCTACAGCGTCCATTTTCATCAGCGCTTGCACTTAGAGCCTCGGTGCCTGGTACCCAGGGTCGCCGACGCAATCCCTTGTGCCGTGGCTGACGCTCGCCGGTGCGCTCTTCCCATTTCCAAACCACTTGACATTGTTGTTTGTATACAGAAAACTGCCTCGCAGTCCAATCTGGGAGGAAGACATGCGACCAATCGATGCGCTGAAATGCCTTGCCGTAACCGTTGCTGCCCTGGTCGCGTCGGCTGGCCTGGGCAGTGCAGCTTCGACCCTCGATAATGCCAAGAGCGCTGGCTATATCCGCGTTGGTTTCCCCAATCAGGTTCCCTACGCCTATGCCGACGACAAGGGCCAGCTCACGGGCGTTGACGCGGACATCGCAAGACGCGTCGTCAAGCACATGGGCATTGCCGAAATGGACGGCGTGCTGACCGAGTTCTCCTCGCTCATCCCGGGTCTGAAGGCTGGGCGGTTCGACATGGTCCTGGCCATGTTCGTCAACCCGACTCGCTGCGCGGAAGTCGCCTTCTCGGAGCCGGCCTACTCGGTTGGCCAGGCCCTCCTGGTGGCCAAGGACAATCCCAAGAAGATCGCTGGCTACGACGACCTCGTGAAGGGTGACGCGAAGATCGCCGTGATGTCCGGTGCTGTCCAAGCTAACTACCTCAAGACGCTGGGCGTCGCGGAGGGCCGGATCCAAAGCTACCCGGATATGACCGGCAGCGTGGCTGCCGTGACTTCGGGACGCGCCGACGTCTTCGCAATCAGTGCTCTCGCCGCTCGCCGCCTCATCGCCACGGACGGCGGGACCTCGGTCAGCCTTGTCGAGGGATTTTCGGATCCGGTCGTCAACGGCAAGCCGGCGCGCGGCTACGACGCATTCGCGGTCCGCAAAGGCGACACCGAGCTGCTGGCCGCGTTCAACAAGGCGCTCGCCGAAGTCATGGCCGAGCCGGACTTCGAGAGCGTGATCAAGCCGTACGGCCTGACCAAGAAGGATCTGCCTGACAAGAAGACTGCCGAGCTCTGCCGGTAATCTCTGAATCACGGGTTGGGATGAGAGATGACATCCAACGGCTTTCTGCTCATCCTGTCCGGCGCAGGAACAACGATCGAAATTGCGATACAGTCGATCTTTTTCAGCCTCCTCATCGCCATCGTTGTGGGCACAGCGATGGCGATGGGCGGGCGGGTGCTACGCTACACACTAAAAATCTACGTCGAGCTGTTCAGGGGCACCGCCCTCATCGTCCAGCTCTTTTGGATGTATTTCGTCCTGCCCCAATTCGGAATCTTGCTCTCCGAAAAGGTCGTTGCAATCAGCGCTATCTCCTTGAATTACGGCGCCTACGGGGCGGTTGTTGTCGCCGGCGCAATCAATGCGATCGATAAGAGCCAATGGGAAGCGGCCGCCTCGCTGGGTCTTCGTCGGCTCCCCATTCTGCGGCTCGTCGTCCTGCCCCAAGCCTCCGTCCTTTTGATCAAACCGCTCGGCGTGCTTTACGTGCAGCTCGTCAAGGCGACGTCCTTGGTATCGCTTATAACCATCGCGGATTTGACCTATCGCGCATATCAGCTCAATCAGCTCTCGATGCACATCGTCCCCATCTTTGGGACCGTGATGTTGATCTACTACGCTATGACCAAATGCGTCGCCGCGACTGCAGGCATTCTTGATCACTATGTGGGGACGTGGCGACTCGCATCCGGGGCGCGGTCATGACTGGTATCGACTGGAACATGGCCTTTGCCTTGCAGATCCTGCCGTCGTTGCTCTATGGCGCGATCTGGACGCTGACGGCAACGGTGGCATCATTCGTGGTGGCTATGATCCTGGGGATCGGCGTTGCGCTGCTTTGCGATGGGCGGCGCAAAATTGTCAGCTGGCCCAGCCGTGCGATCGTCGACTTCATAAGAGGTACGCCGATCCTCATTCAGCTCTACCTGCTCTATTTTGCGCTGCCGGCGATCGGCCTTACCTTGCCGGCAATTGTGGTGGGCATCCTGACGTTATCGGTGCACTACGCCTGCTACATGTCGGATACGTATCGGGCTGGACTTGCCACCGTCGCGAAGGGACAACGCGAAGCGGCATCCTCACTGGGCCTGCGCCGAGGTCAGACCTTTTTTTTGGTCGTTCTGCCGCAGGCAATCCGCCCCATCATCCCCATGCTCGGAAACTATCTCATATTCCTGTTCAAGGAGACTCCCCTGCTCTCCGCCGTCGCCATAGTGGAGCTTTTGCAGACCGCCAAGCTCATCGGTTCGGACACCTTCCGATACACCGAACCCTTCACTTTGGTTGGCATAATTTTCCTCGTTCTGAGCCTCGGCACCGCGTGGCTTTTGGCGAGGCTCGAAAAAAGACTGGCACGTCAGCGGCGATGATCCTCGGCTCCGGAACCTAGAAACCTGCCTGGTGCCCGGATAGAGCTGGCATCACTGCAACGGGCCAGAGTTAGAGGCTTGACAGATGATCGGGCTGGCGCTTAAATCGGTCAACTGTGCTTTGTATACAATGTACGATACAACACTTTTACCTTATTCAACCCACTGGAACCCTGATCATGGCGGCTCAACCCTCTGACCCAAGCGTAAGCGAAACTTCCTCACAACCGACGACGGTCCCTCGCTCGGCCAGGGTCGTTATCATCGGCGGTGGTGCGGCTGGTACGAGCGTCGCCTATCACCTCAGCAAACGCGGATGGACCGATATCGTGTTGCTCGAGAAGGGTCTCCTGAGCTCAGGCACCACTTGGCATTCCGCGGGCGACATTCCGCTGATGAAGCCGACGGGTCTGATCGGATTGGTCCGCTACGGAGCGGACCTCTATGCCGGCCTCGAGGAAGAGACTGGGCAATCCGTCGGCTGGCGCAACTGCGGTTACATCAAGGTCGCCAGGACGCTCGCGCGCTTCGAGGACTACAAGCGTTCGGTCTCCACTTTCAATGCCCTCGGCGGAGCCGCTGAGGTGATTACGCCTGCCCAAGTCAAGGAGCGGTGGCCATTGGCCTCCGTCGACGACTTGCACGGCGCGGTGTGGGAGCCTGGCAGCGGTCGCTTGGATCCGACAGGCTTGGTGTTTGCCTTCGCAAAGGGCGCTAAGTCGCGCGGCGTAAAGATCATCGAAAACTGCTCGATTCTCAGCATAGAGCAGCGCAATGGCGCCGTGAGCGGCGTCGTCACGAATTACGGCCCGATCAGCTGCGAGATCGTAGTCAATTGCGCTGGCATCTGGTCGCGTCAGATCGGTGAGATGGCGGGGGTGAACGTACCTCTGCATGCAACCGAGCATTTCTACATGCTGACGAACCCTATCGAAGGCATCGATCGCAATCTGCCCATCCTCAACGATCCAGACGCCAACGTGTACATGCGCGAGGATCTCGGTGGCCTCCTGGTTGGTTGCTTCGAGCCTGACGCCAAGCCCCTGTCCCTGGACAAACTTCCCGCCGACTTCTCATTCGGCCGGCTCGAGGAAGACTGGGATCACGTCGGACCGTACATGCAAAATGCCATGCAGCGTGTACCCGCCATCGAGACTGCTGAAATCCGCTACCTGATGAACGGTCCAGAGAGCTTCACTCCCGACGGCAACCTTCTGATCGGCGAAGCTCCCGAGCTGCGCTCGTTCTACGTACTTACCGGCTTCAACTCAGGCGGCGTCGCGATGTCGGCCGGCATGGGCAGGACCATCACCGAGTGGATCGTCGATGGTGGCCCAACCGTCGACATGACCCGCTACGACATTCGCCGCTTCGGCGAAATCCACAACAACACGACCTGGCTCGGAGTGCGCTCGACCGAGATCGTCGGACGGCATATGGCGGTTCCGGCGCCGGGCAAGGACTATGCGACCGGCCGGCCGCAGCGTCTGTCGCCATTCCACACCTTAACCAGCAAGCACGGTGCACAGTATGGCTCGCTCATGGGCTGGGAGCGTCCGCTTTGGTATGGCGATGCCGAACCGAAGCTGGACAATCCGTTCGCCCGGCCCTGGTGGCTGGATATTTCCGCCGCTGAGCACAAGGCCGCACGCGAGACGGTGGCGTTGTTCGATCTCTCGTCCTTCGCGAAATTCGTCCTCAGCGGAGAAGATGCGCTCGTCGCTGCACAGTCTCTCTTCTCGAGCAACATGGACGTGCCCGTGGGCCGCGTGATTTACACCACGCTGCTCAACGAGAACGGGGGCATCCAGTCCGATCTGACCGTGATCAGGCGCGCGGAGCAGGAATTCCTCATTGTCACCGGCGCCGGACAAACGACGCGGGATTTCAACTGGATCCGCAAGAACATCAGCTCAGGTTTGCGCGCTACTTTGACAGACATCACGTCCAGCTATGGCGTGCTCGGCGTCATGGGCCCGAATTCGCGTGAGCTCCTTGCGCGCGTCACCGACACGGACATGTCCAACGCGGCTTTCCCGTTCAGAACCGCCAAACTGATCTCGATCGGCGGCGCTCGCGTGTTGGCCTCGCGGATCTCCTATGCCGGCGAACTTGGCTGGGAACTCTACGTCCCGCCGGAAGTCGCCTCTGGCGTCGTGGAGCAAATCTGGTCCGCCGGAAGTGACCTCGGCATCAAGTGGGCGGGCTACAATGCGCTCGGCTCGCTCCGCATGGAGAAGGCCTACCGCTCCTGGGGTCGCGACATCCTGCCGGACGTCACCCCTTCCGAGGCCGGCCTCCTCTTCGCGGTCAGTTCCAAGAAAGAATTCATCGGCTCGAAGGCGGTCGCAAAGCAGAAGAACGAGAAGCTGACGCGCAAGCTCGTGCAATTTGCCATCGACAACACGGGCGATGAATTCCTCTACGGCGACGAGCCCTTCTATCGTGACGGTGTCTATTGCGGAATGGTTTCATCAGCCGCGTACGGCCATACGGTCGGCTCGTTGCTGGCCTTCGCCCTCCTGACTTCTCCGGATGACTCGCCGACGAGCACTTATGAGGTCGAGATCGGTGGCAAGCGCTTTGGCGCGCGGCCGCTGGAGAACCCGCCTTACGATCCGGCCAGCAAGAAGATGATGGCTTGATGATCGCTCATGGGTTCGCCGGCGCAGTCGTGCCGGCGAACGTGTCTCTCGATGATTGCTCGAGAGTTTTCGGGATCAGCCGGGTCGCAGCCCATCAAGCGGCCGGCTAGCTGTCAGCAAGTGCGAGGAGGAAATAGATGGACGAACAGGCAGCGCGGGACGCGTTCGAGACCGCCATCAAAACCCATAGGCCGGATTTTGGCACGTTTTTCCTGGCTCGTCTGATGGACCTCGAAATCACCTATCCCGAGGACACCTGCCGAATTTCGTTCCCCGTTCGCGACTTCCTGTTTAATCCACAAGGATCCTTGCACGGCGGTGTCATCGCAACCGTAATGGATATCTCCATGGGACATCTGCTCAAGCATTCGTTCGGCGCAGGCGGAGCAACGCTCGAGATGAAGCTGCAATATATGAGACCCATTCTGCCGCCTTCAGCGGTGTGCGAGGGACGCTTTCTACGCAAGGGCCGCAACATCTCCTTCCTTGAGTCGCGCATGTGGGATGCCGAGGGGCGCCTCGCGGTCCATGCAACCGCCACCTGGAAACCGGCTCAACAGGCCGCCGCCCAATGACCAGTGCGCAGTCCCTGCAGCAATGTATCGCAGCGTTGGGAGCTAGCCTGGCTGCGCCGGACATCATCTTGGACGATGCCGAGATGCGCCGCTACGAGGCGGCGGCCCGCTACGGAAATGGAAAAGCCGCCTTCGTCGTCCTCCCGCGCACAACAGAGGCCGTCGCCGAGGTCATTTCGATTTGTCGTAAGCACGCGGTCGCGTTGATACCGCAGGGAGCTAATACCGGATTGGTAGGAGCCGCCGTCCCGGATTCCTCCGGCCGGCAGGGCATTTTGTCCCTCGAAAAGTTCGCAGGTGAGTTGGCCGTGGACGTCGCCAATCGCTCCGTGCGCGTTTCAGCCGGCGTACGGCTGTCGGTTCTCAATGACGAATTGGCAAAACACGGACTATTCTACCCTATAGATTTGGGCGCGGACCCTTCGATCGGGGGCATGGTGGCCACCAATACCGGTGGGTCCCGCTTTATCCGCTACGGCGATGTCCGCAAAAGTGTGCTCGGCCTGGAAGTCGTCCTGGCAGACGACGCCGGCACGCGGCTCGACTTGGGGAGCGGCCTTCGAAAGAACAATGTTGGGCTCGACCTCAAGCAGCTGTTTATCGGAACGGGCGGCGCCTACGGCGTCATCACCCGAGTCGACCTAGAAGTCCAGCCGCTGCCACGACAGTCGGCCACGGCCCTCATAGCCCCCCAAAACCGCAAAGCGGTCGTCCCCCTTCTCCTCGCGTCCGAAGCGGCCTTCGGTGGGGACCTGACATCTTTTGAGGGAATGTCCGGCGAGGCTATTTCGTGCGTGCTCCGACACATACCTGGCACAAGGAATCCCTTCTTCCCGGAGGCGGTCCCAGAGTATGCGGCCCTGATCGAGCTGACGCGTGCCTCCGACGAAGCCGACTCGCAGCCGCGTCTGTCCGAGCATCTGAGCACCTTTCTTGAGCAGCAGCTCGAGGCCGGCACAATCACCAATGCCGTGATGGACCATCCGGCCTCGCTCTGGAAAATCCGCCATTCAATTTCCGAAGCCCTGCGAGATGAGGGCCACGTCATCGGCTTGGACATCTCTACCAAGCGGCCCGACCTCGAGCCCTTCCATGCCGAGGCCCGGGCGCTGCTGCTACGCGAGTACCCGTGGCTGCTCATTTGTGACTTCGGCCACTGCGGAGATGGAGGGGACCACTTCAACCTTGTATGGCCGCATCGCGACGTTCCCGCCTATGACGCCAATGTTGCAGCGACCGTCCGAGAGCGCATCTACCGGCTGCTTGCAGATGGATATGGCGGCAGCTTCAGCGCCGAGCACGGAACAGGTCCTGCAAACCTCGGCTATCGCAAGTCACTTCTCGATCCCGCGTCCCTCGATATTGAGGCACGCATCGGTGGCCTACTTACCAACGGACAACTCTTGGGAAGGGCGTTGGTTTAGGCCTGCCTCGATCCGACATCGGCGATGACGGATCGATTGAAAGGCCAAATCCCCTATAACTCCACGTCCAAGAATGACTGCATCTTTACCACGTCGTCGGTTGCATCGATGCTGTTGGCAATTCTCAGCGCGACGACGCCGTTCGGAAGCAGCGCCACGACAGAGCCACCATATCCCGACATGCAAGGGACGTAGGTGAGTTCCCCCCTCCACTGATGCGCCGCGTACCAGAATGTGCGGTAGTAGTACGGAAACTTGCTCCAATAAGTGCGGTATCCCCTCGGCTCCTTGCCGGCGAGCAGTTCCCGAACAATGTCTCGCGGCAGCAGCTGGTTTCCGTTCCATTCGCCTTCGTTCAGATACAACTTCGCAATCTTTGCCAGGTCCTCGAGCGTGGGATACATCCCGTATCCCATGTAGGGCACCCCGGTCTTCAGGTCTTGCTCAACCGTTCGGCTGGTCGGAAGCACCTGAATTTCGAGCGGGTTGTAAACCTCTCGCGTAAGATAGCTCCAGATATCCTCATCAGGTCCAAGCTGTTGCTTGACGTAGGCGTCGAGACCGAGCGCCAGGAAAAACATCTCCTCGTCGCGGTAACGAACAACTTTTCCAGGACCCCAGGAATAGAGGTTCGTATTGCGGAACATGTGGTTCATTTTCGCCGACCAGGACTGAGCTGAGTACCAGTCGAGATAGACCCCGTCATAGGGCTCCATGGCCCCATTTTGTGGATCGTCGGATCCATAGCCCAGGCCGGCTGCCATGGTGTAGGCATCACCAAATGTGACATCGACCCAACCAGGGAACGCACGCGCTTCGGCAACAAAGTCAGAGACTCTTTTGGTGAAGATTTCGCGATCGAACTGCTGGGCGATCCTGAGAATAGCAACGCCCAACGCGGCTGTTTTGGTTATCGACCAGACGCCGAAACGCTGGCGCCCGGCGTAGGGAAGTTCACCAGCGGGAGTGGCGGCGGATTTCACATAGAGCGTCTCGCCGACAAGGAGCGCGTCAGCCACCAACTTCTCAGGCAGGATGTCGCTATCGAAATCGTGGATCTTTGCTGAGCCCGTTAGTTCCGCCAGATCAGACCAAGGTCTCGTTCTGAGGCGCATCTTTTCAAACTTGCGAAACTCGGTGATCAACTCATCCCGATTTCCAAGAGGGGCCGCGCGGTATCTGGCTTTCAGAGCTCCGGAGGCCAAAAACTTATCCGGCAGCGACAACGGGGCTGTCTGCTGTACGATTTGATATCGAAGTGAGCTGATGGCGTTTTCACGATAGACAAACGTTGCGACGCCGTTGTGCGTGTTGCCGTCTATGCGGCTCACGAGTGCGAAAGGGAATGACCCGCGCGACCAATCGCCGTCGCCATTTTCTGACCATACTTTGCCTGGCTGGACGATCACTTCCCAGTAGCTTGCCCCGGGTCGCGCGGTGAGGTCTTGATTGGCGGGAATCAATTCGCCATCTGTCGACAAAAATCCGATCTCGAACGCTGGGAAGAGGCGGAGATCCTTACCGAATGCAGACGGCACCGTGAGAGTTTCGGGGTCAGTGCTCATCATTGTTTCGTCAACGGTGAGCACCCCCTCGAAGGTGCAAAACGCTGGTCGGGCGTCGTGCGGCGGTTGAAACGCGCCGTTGTCGAAAAGCTCGAACGTAGGCGATGCCTTCTCGAAGTCACTGACTGACAGATGACCGTGCATCGATTGACCGTGCATCGATTGACCGTGCATCTAACAGCCCCTTCTTCTGAAACGTTCCACGCTCCCTCGGGGGAGGGCAACTAGCGTATACAAAAAACAGCAGATTTTGTGAAGAAAGAGACGCTTCTCGTCAAATTTCATGCGTGAATGTCGCTATTGATAACAAAAATGTCGGAAAATTGGCATTTTGGAATTTTTTCGACTTACTATCTAAATCGATTTGTGTACGGTATCCACCGCCGGGATCTCTCCCAAGCGCGCCTAAATCGACCAAAAACTCTCAGAGAGGATCCAATGTCTGTTCGCAAACGCTTGTTGATGACCGCGCTGGGCTGCTCGGTCTTGATGTCACCCATCGTGCCCGTAACCTCGGCGGAAGCGGCAGACACGGTTCATGTTGCGATGCCAGACGCTACGACGATCCTAGACCCGATAAAGTCGCCCAACGGCGGGGATATTGCGGTCTATGGGCAGCTCTACACGCATCTGGTGAGGCGAAATTGGCAGACGGGGGAAATTGAGCCCGGCCTCGCCGAGCGGTGGGAAATATCGGCGGATGGCTTGACCTATACCTTTCACTTGCGAGATGCCAAGTTTTCAGATCATTCCCCGATCACTGGCGCGGACGTGGCCTTTAGCCTGGAGCGCGTCCGCACCGACCCGCTTTCGGTATTCGCCGCGCCTCTCCAAGCCGTCACAGCCATTACGGCTCAGGACGACAAGACCGTCGTTGTCAAACTGAAATACCCCTTCGCGCCCCTTCTGGCCAATCTCGAGATTTGGAACATGGGGATCGTTTCCAAGAACGATGTCGAAAAAAGAGGGGCAGATAAAGCATTTTCCGACGTTCCCGTTTCCTCCGGGCCATACACGGTCTCCGAGTGGAAGCCCAACGACAAGATCGTGCTGAAGCCCAACCAGGAATACTGGCGAAAAGGACACCCCAAGTCCCAGAACGACGTCGAAATCGTAACCGTCTCATCGGCGCAGACGCGGGAAGCTATGCTCAGGGCTGGCGACATCGACATCATGGGGGCGGTGGAATGGTCTCAAATCGATGGGTTGAAATCGTTCGACAAGGTCGACATGCGTCTTGAGCCCTCGACGACGCTCTATCAGGTCCGCCTGAACAACAAACGCGAGCCGTTTTCAAGAGTCGATGCTCGACAAGCGGCCGCAATGGCGATCGACGTAAAGGCCGTGGCAGCTGCAGTCACTCACGGCTACGGCATCTATGCCAACACGACGCTACCGTCGACCTTGTTATTCCACAATACTGAGTATCCCGGCATCGGCTACGACCTCAAGAAATCCGCGGAGCTTATCGCGTCCTCGGGTATGCGAGGACATGACATCAAGATCCTGGCGGCTCCTGGAACGGCAGAGCAGCAGCTGTCCGTGCTTATCCAAGCTCAGTTGATGGCCCTTGGGCTTAAACCTGTAATCGTCAATATGGACGAAGGCGCGAGAGATGAAGCCGTTAGCAAGGGTGACTATGACGCGACCGTGAGCTTGTATTTCAACGAAACGCCCGATCCAGATGGCCTGGTTCGCTGGGCCTTGTGCGGCACCTGCGGATCCGATTCCAACGGGACCTTCTACGAGAACCCAACGGTCGACAAGCTGACCGATGAGGGAACTCGCGAGTTGGACCCGGCCAAGCGGTCGGAGATATACAAAAAGATCCAGGAAATTACGACCAATGAGGTCGCCAATATTCCGCTCTTCAACGCTCCGAACCCGGTGGCCTATTCCAAGAAAATACAGGGGCTCCTATTCACTCCGGCGCTCGGCTGGACTTTCGAGGATATGACCACTTCCAAGTGAGGCAATGCGCCTAGCGCGCCTCACCCTACCAGGTCTTTTGGAATAGGTGGCTCTTTGAAAGCTCTTTTGCGACGGATTTTGCAACTCATAGGTGTCCTGTTTGGTATCAGCGCCGTGACGTTTCTGCTTGTACGTCTTGCTCCTGGCGATCCGGCCCGAATTCTGGCCGGAGAGCGGGCTTCCGCGGCGACGGTTGAGGCCATACGACACCAGTATGGCTTCGATCAATCTTTGTGGGACCAATTTGCCTACTATTGTCTGCGCCTACTTCAGGGGAATATGGGCTGGTCGCTCAAATATCAGCGTCCGGTGATTCAGCTCATCGAGCAATTCATCTCGCCCACGCTCTTCCTGACCGCGTATGTCATATGTATATCGGTGCCGGTTGTTGTTGTCGGCGCGATTGCCAGTGCCAGTAAGCCACGCGGCTTTGCCGACAATGCGATCCGCATCGTCGGCGTGGCCAGCATGACCATCCCCGTCTTCTGGCTTGCGATCATGTTGTCGCGGCTATTCGGCATTGCGCTGGGCTGGTTTCCTGTTTCCGGCTATGGCGACACATTTGTCGATCGGCTGCACCATCTCTTTCTGCCGGCGTTCTCCATGTCTCTTTGGTTGATCCCCGTGCTTTTGCAGAGCCTACGCGCCGCCCTCATCGAGAAGGCGCAGGCTGACTTCGTGACGGCGGCCCGTGCAGCGGGCGCGAGCGAGCGTGAAATCCTTTGGCGGACAGTCCTTCCCAACTCTGTCGTCCCGACACTCAACCTGTTGGGTGTGATGATCGCGTACGTGATCGCCGGAACGATCATTGTGGAGACGGTGTACGCAATTCCTGGGCTCGGGACACTGATGATCTCATCCTTGCTTGGGCGCGACTACTACGTCGTGCAAGGCCTAACGCTACTATTCGCGGTCTCCACCGTACTGGTCACGTTCATCATCGACATAACGACGATGATGATCGATCCCCGTATTCGGGGGTGAGGAGCTCCAATGTCGCAAGTTGCACGAACCGAAGTGCGAAAGCCCGCCGCCATCAATCTCGGAGCATGCTTTGCCGCGCTCATTCTTGGATGTTGGGTCTTAATCGCGCTGACTGCGGAATTCGTCGCTCCGTATGACCCAACCGCCATCGACATCATGAGCATGCTCTCGCCACCTAGTGCCGCTCATTGGTTCGGCACCGATCAGGTAGGAAGGGACGTCCTTTCGCGCGTGATATTCGCCTCCCGCATCGATCTTCTCTTGTGCATCGCTGGCGTACTCCCATCGCTCATCCTTGGGACGTTGATCGGTCTCGTCAGTGGCTATTTTGGGGGTATGATCGACGTCATTTTGATGCGCATCTACGACCTGACGATCGCCTTTCCCTTTTTCGTGTTGGTCCTGGCCATTGTCGGCATCCTCGGACCGGGACTCACCAATTTCATAGTGGCGATCGCGATCGTCGGTTGGGTAACCTACGCGCGCCTAGTCAGGGCCGAAGTTTTGACGACCAGAGAGGCCGAATATGTTGCCGCGGCCCAGTGCATGGGCTTCAAACACCGGACAATCATCTTCCGGCACATTTTGCCCAATGTTGCCGGACCGATCCTCGGCTACGCAGTAAGTGACGCGGTCTTAGCCATGCTGGCAGGTGCCAGTTTCGGCTTCCTGGGCCTGGGCGCTCAGCCGCCACTCGCGGAATGGGGCGTGATGATCGCGGAAGGACAGCCATTCGTCTCCCAGGCCTGGTGGATCTGTTTGTTCCCCGGCCTCGCGACAGTCTCGTTGGGTATCGGCTTTGTGCTGCTCGGCGATCAGCTGCAAATCAGGAGAAACCCAGGATGACAACCGACGCTCTCCTGACGGTTGACAATCTCTCTATCGAAATTGGATCCCTAGCAGTCGTGAAGGCGATGTCTTTCTCCCTCATGCCAGGGGAGATCCTTGGCATCGTTGGCGAGAGCGGTTCCGGAAAGTCAATGACTTCGCGCGCGCTCTTGGGGATTTTGCCCTCCGCCGCGCGCGCGGTTGGATCCGCTCGGCTGGGATCGAAGGAACTCCTTTCACTTGACGACCGCGGTTGGCAGGACGTTCGTGGCTCCGAGATCGCAATGATTTTCCAGAACGCATCTTCTCATCTCGATCCATTGCAGACTGTCGGCAGCCAGATAGCCGCACCGGTCGTCCGCCATAAGGGCCTGAGCAAGAACGACGCGAAGTCCAAAGCTGTTGAATTGCTCGACGCAGTCGGCATCCAAGATCCCCGGCGACGCGCGCGATCGTACCCGCATCAATTTTCCGGTGGCATGAAACAACGCGCGATGATCGCGGCCGCTCTCGGCGGCGAGCCCAAACTCCTCATCGCGGACGAGCCGACGACTGCATTGGACGTTACCGTCCAGGCGAAGATCCTTCACCTTCTCAAGCAGCTCAACCAACAGCGCGGCCTCGCGATAATGTTGATCTCGCACGACCTCGGGGTAATTGCTGATATCTGCACGCGCGTGATCGTGATGCGCAATGGCGAGGTGGTGGAGCAGGGAGCGACCGAAGACATCATCCGTCGACCGAGCCATTCGTACACCAAGCTTTTGATCGAGTCGCAGCCGCGGCGCCCGAAGGGAAAGGAACAAATTGCGCCGGAACTTGAGACAACACCGCTGCTTCAGGTGCGCGACTTGGCGGTATCGTTCCAGGTCGCCTCGCGGCAGATCGTCGGCGGCTCCAAGGAATTTATGGCCCTCGACGGTCTTGAGCTCCACCTGGCCAAAGGGGAGTCGGTCGGTATCGTTGGTGAGAGCGGCTCCGGTAAGTCGACACTCGCGCGTACCATCGTCCTCCAAAACCAGCCTAAGAGAGGTTCGGTCGAACTGGACGGTGTCAGTGTTCATTCGCTAAGGGGAGCCGACCTACAGCGGTTCCGTAAGCGTGTGCAGATGATCTTCCAAAGTCCATACGACGCCCTCAATCCCCGTATGACGATCTCGGACGCCGTCGCCGAACCAGTTTGGCGACACGGACTGGCTAGCCGACGCGATGCGATGAACGAAGCCCAGAAGCTCCTTGGCATGGTCGAGCTTCCGCGCAACCTTTGGAATCGCAAACCACGGGAACTGTCGGGCGGACAGTGCCAGCGCGTAGGAATTGCGCGTGCCCTGGCGTTGAACCCCGAAATGATCATCGCCGATGAAATCACATCTGCGTTGGATGTCACGACACAGGCGCAACTGCTCAAGCTTCTCAAGGCGCTGCAGAAGGAGCGGTCTCTGTCGATACTCTACATCTCACACGACCTCGCCGTCGTGGCGAGCTTCTGCCAGCGCGTATATGTGCTGCGGCATGGCAAGCTTGTCGAGAGCGGTTCGGTGACCGAGGTCCTCAACTCCCCCAGAGAGGACTACACCCGCGAGCTTTTGGCATCCATGGTCGACACCACGGCCGCGGCTGCGTAGGCGCGTATCAAGGCATTCTCACGCCCATTGATAATCGGCTCAACAACCTAGGACAGCTTGAATGTGTCGGTTCGTTACGCGATTGTCGCCCCGATGGGGTGAACGATGAACCGTAGGGACAAGGCGCGCCCTTTCGTGCCGACCGAAATTCACGTCGGCATCGTCACGGATGAGAAGGGCGCTATCGGCATCCTCTCGATCATGACCACCGAGGGCCTACTTGAAATCACGCTTGACCGGCAGGCTGCCGACGCCATTGTAAGAGCCATTGGCTCTATCAGGATCAAGCTGGAAACCACAGAGACCTGAATTGATCCGGTCGACAAGAAACGAATGTCTATGTCGGATCATCGTATTCGGCGTCGCTAAGATGCGACCTTGTCGCGACATTTGGGCGAAGCTGTGTTAGGCCACATCTGGCTGTCACCCAACATCAGACGGTAGCGATCATCCAGGCTCGGGATTATCGTTAGCGCTTCTTTCTGCGAATAGAAGGTAGCAAGGTCCTAGTGCTGCCGTCGACGATTCGCTGAAGCCGATAGGTTTCAAGATAGAGCTTTTCTTCGGCCACAAGGCATTTCTCCAAGCTCGGCCCAGTCCAAGCGTTTGTGATACTTCATGGGGCTCGAAATCAATCGGATGTAGTGCAGTTGCGCAGTACGCATCCGAGGAGGGCCGCGTAATGGGAGCGTGTGGTCGGCTCTGGCTTTGATGGGGCTGTGTCAGGCTGCCTGAGCGGTTGCCGGTGCTTGAAGCGACTGTTTCCAATTCCATGGCAACAGGTCGTGTAGCCGGCTTTGGGGGATTTCGGCGATGCGAGCGAAGACGTCGGCAAGCCATGCCTGTGGATCGACGTCGTTGAGCTTAGCGGTGATGATGAGGGTGGCGATCACGGCGGCCCTGTCGGCACCACGTTCGGAACCGGCGAACAACCAGGCATTTCTACCAAGAGTCCATCCGCGCAGGCTGCGTTCCGCCGCATTGTTCGACATGCAGATCCGACCATCATCGGCGAAGCGGGCAAAGCTATCCCAGCGGCGTTGTCACGTTGTCCATTCACGTCTGCAAAAGGGTCGTGAAACACGCAGTTTAGACGTGCGCAGCAGTCGAACCGCGCCACTCGTTCATGGCTGCGGCGCGCAATGACTTCAGGGATTTGCGCGAGATGAGGTGACGTTCGAGGTTGAAATTGTTATAGACGGCAGCATAAGTCGACAGAAAGCGTTGCGCCGATCCCGGCGACTTGAACCTCTGCATTCGATGTTCTCGTCTTCGTGTCGGCTGATGCGAATTCTCGGCTCGGTTGTTTTGGCGCTGGCCCTGCTCGTGCCGCGCCGAAAGGCCAAGCTCACGGATCGCGGCACCATAGGACCGCAACCTGTCGGTGATGATCACCTCCGGCGTGAATCTTTGTTTTCTGAGCAGTTTGCGCATGAGCCGGATGGCCGCGACCGTGTTCCGCCGCGTTTGTACCAGCAAATCGAGGACCTCGCCCTCGCTGTCAATGGCCCGCCAGAGCCAGACCCGCTTGCCCGCGATGGTCAGGACCATCTCGTCCAAGTGCCAGCGACCGCTTGGACGCGGTCGTCGTCGACGCAGTTCCCGAGCAAACCGCGGCCCGAACTTGGCGACCCAGCGACGAACGGTCTCATAGGAAATGTCGAGCCCGCGCTCCGCCAGGAGATCCTCGATGTCGCGGTAGCTCAGGCAAAAGCGAAGATACAGCCAGACTGCATGCTGAATCACCGTGGGCGGAAAGCGATGGCGGGCGTAGGATATGGACGTCATCCCTCGACCTTAGCACCGCCCAGACGTTTACGTGACAATGCCCATGGCGGCCTCGACGTCCGCGCGTATCATCATCGGGGTGCCATCGGCGCGACCAGTGGCGCACGAACTCAAAGAGTAGGCGACTTTGTGCCGTTTCCAGGTTGCGAGCGTCCGACATCGGCCGCACTATTCGGTCGCCGCCAATTCACGGCATATATATGCTAGTTCCAAGGTCGATTTCAGCTCAGGCAGGCGCAATGAAGCGGATACCTGATCGCCTGTCACCCGAAAGAGCGTCGCTACAGGGGTAGACTTTGCACTCTCTGGCCAAGTCACAAGTTGTTCCACCACCATCAACCGTTGACTGACAGGGTGCCAAGAGATCGGGCGGAGCTTGATGCCTGATCTGGTCGAGATTTTTTGCGAGAGGTTTAGCTTTCTTTCCGGATCGCTCCCCCGAGACGCTTTGCCCCCTCGACAAGAGTAGCGGTCGTCCCGGCGAAAGTCAGCCGCAGGAAAGACCCGTCTGGATCGGCCGGGAACCACGCACGGCCAGGACCTACAACGACACCCTGCCGGGCCATTTCGGCGGCGAGCCCTGTATCGGAGATATGATCCGGCAAGCGTATCCATAGGTGCATGCCGCCTTGAGGAACCCGGAACGCAATCCTGTCCCCCAGTTCGGATTTCAGGGCTGAAACCAGCGTGTCGCGTCGCTCGACCAGGGCGGCGCGTGCCTTTTGGAGGTGACGCTTCCAAGCCGGTGCCGTGACCGCCGACAGGGCCGCCGCTTGCAAGGGGCCGGAGACGAAGAAATCGTCACACCCACGCATCGCCTTCAGCCTCGCCAGCGCCGCCCCGCGCGCCATCACGGCCGCAACCCGCAAGGCTGGCGCGGCCGACTTCGCCAGCGATCGGATATAGATGACATGCCCGTCCCGGTCGGTCACGGCGAGCGGTTCGGGGGCCGCGTTGGCAAGGTTGAAGTCACGCGCCCAATCGTCCTCGATCACGAATGCGCGGGCTTCCGCAACGGCGGCCAAGATGGCGGCGCGGCGTGTTGGCGGCATCACTGCGCCGCTGGGATTGGAAAATGTTGGCTGGCTGTAGAAGACCCGCGCACCCGTCCGCCGAAACGCATCGGCCAGCAGACCCGGCCGCGCGCCATGTTCGTCCATCGGGACCGGGACGAGTTCGAGGCCCGCCGCGCGTGCCGCCGAGATCGCGCCGGTATAGGTCGGCGTTTCAACCAGAACGGGGCGGCCGGGCGGTACAAGCGCCCGGAAGGTCGAGGCGATGGCTGCCTGTCCTCCAGGATAAATGATTACGTCATTCGGCGTGAAAACAGCGCCACGGCCGACCTCGCGCGCAAACCAGCCGCGCAGCGATTCCAGACCCTCGACCGGCAGGCGATCCCATAGTTCGGAGCGCGTTGCGACTTGCCTCAAGGCGCTTGCGAGAAGGTCAGTGGGCTGAAGCTCAGGCGGCAGATAGCCCATGCTCAGCACGAGGCTCCCGGCCGGGGGCAACGTGGTCAGCGCTTGCATCACGCCGTCGTCGCCGCGCGCAGAGCCAAGGGCGGCCGATTGCCAGGAGAAATCGGCTTCCTTCGCTCTGTCGGCCGCCGGCGGACGAACAAAGGTTCCCTGACCAGGGCGCGGCTCGATCAGTCCTTCACTCGCCAATTGGGCAAAAGCGCGCTCGACGGTCTTGGGGCTGACACGATGCTCCTGAAGCAGTTCTCTAACCGATGGAAGTCGGTCGCCAGGGCGGGCGTCGGCGATGACTTCGCGGAGCGATTGAATAACGGCGGAAAGACTGTTATCTCTTTTCATGAGAAATACAGATAACACTTCCCGGTTAGCAGCGGAAACGCTTTCGCCGGTCTCAAACCCGGCCCTTCAGGTCATCACCGCCGACATGCTTGCCGACAGGTTGCCGGCGAGCGTTTTTGTCCCTTATCTCCTCGTCGCCTTCGTGCACACAATGGCCTACGGATCCAGTTTCCTGCTTTCCGACTTGCTGCGATCGGTAGGATATGAGGGTACGGTGGCCGGTTCGGTAATCAGCGCCGGCATTCTCGCCACGCTAGTCGGAGCTTTGTTCGCGGGGCATGTGGCGGAACGCGCTGGTATCATAGTCCTAGTGTCCGCTTCGGTAGCGGTCATGGCCGGGGCCATGACCTGCTTTGCCCTGACAGGCACCGGCGGTCTGCCCTTCGCCTATGCCGGAGGGCTGCTGCTTGGTTTGGGCTGGGCGTTGTTCTACATGCTCGCCCCGATCCAGATCATCCATTGCCTGAAGCCAGCGTCGCGGCTGGAGGCACTGATGCTGCTGTCCGGATCGCAGATGCTCGGCCTCGGCATTGCCGCCCCGCTCGGCCGCTTCGTCGCTGGCCGCTTTGGCGGGCCAGGCGCCGCTTATGTCTGCTATGGCGCTCTTTGCGTCCTGGCAGCGGCGCTCGTGCTGTTCATCCGGCCGAAGATCAAAAACCAACCCCAGCTCCCGATGCACGCCGTTGCCCTTTCGCTCAAAGCAGTCTTCCCGATCCTGCGGGCCAGGACTGTCCTGCCGGTCATGATGATGGGCATTGCCGCCTGTATCTTCGCCGGCCTCTCTGTATTCCAGAGCCTCTATGCCCAATCACGCGACCTCGCGCCGGATATTTTCTTCCTGACCTTCACCGTCACCACGGTCGCCTTACGCTTCTCGGGTGCGTCGCTGGTCGGCAAACTGCCGCTCGGTCCTCTCGCCTTCACGCTCTTTCTGGTGACCCTGGCAGGAATCGGGCTCCTTACTGTGAACGGAGGAAACGTCACGCTCTACATCGCAGCCACCATCCTGTTCGCGACCGGGTATGGCCTCACCTATTCGACACTGAATGCGATGGTGGTCAATCTGGCCGGGGAACGGAACCTGTCGGTGCCGGTGGCCTCGCAGGTGTTCACGCTCGGCTATTTCGTCGGCCAGTTCGGGTTTCCCTATATCGGCGGGAGTCTCATTGCGGCGCGCGGCATCGACGCCGCGTTGCTGGCAATGATCGGCCTGGTCGCTGTCAATATCGCGATCGCCAGTTTGACGCTGAAACGATCGGCGTGAGGCCGATGTGAAGTCGGTTAACTGTCGTATGATAGGCTCAACATCACGGCCTCATGACGGACTGGCTACGCAGGGGACTGCAAGTTCCCATATCCTCGGTTCGAATCCGGGCCGCGAAGTGTCGCGAAAGTCCGTCGCATAAGTTTGACTTTTGCACCTGACTTTTGCGACAGGATTTTCCCCGAAAATTCAAGGGTGGTGCGTCCTGATGCAAAAGTCAGCATTTCGGCTTGAATCTGACCGGACCCGAGGTTGGCCATAGCGTAGGAACGGCAGCAATCGACGGGACGGGAGGGATTCTAACCTACCGCCGGATCAGAATATCAGCTTCCTTCAAGCTGCAATGAATATCCCAATGCTCGCTGACGAGAACAACGAGGAACATAGACGCCAAGGCTGCGCCAGGCGCGCGAGCCTTCGCTATCTTACAAAAGAAGGGTCTTAGAGGCACCCCTTTCAAGGTGTTTTAAATACTGATGTCGGAACCTTTGCTCGGATCAATGGAGCGCGGGCGAAGGTGATGTGGCAAGCAGTGTTGGAGCGATTTGAGCGGCATGCGCCAGCGAGCGTTATGGCACGTCTGACGCTGGAGCAGGTCTTGCCGTCGAGCTGGGTTGATGAAGTGTTCGAGGCACACCGTGAGCGCCAATATATGCGCGAACTGTTGTTCTCGACCATCGTGGAGTTGATGAGCCTTGTGGCCCTTGGGCTTCGTCCTTCCCTTCATGCGGCAGTGAAGCAGATGGACAATCTACCGGTCTCGCTGGCGGCCTTGTATGACAAACTTCGTCGGACGGAACCGGCGATCTTGCGTGGCTTGGTCACAGGGAGCGGCCAGCGGCTGATGCCAGTGGTGCGATCCATGGACTGTTCTGCGGTGTTGCCTGGCTGGGCGCTTCGGATTGTGGATGGCAATCATCTTCCTGGCAGCGACAAACGCCTTACGGTCCTGCGGGACCATGCTGGTGCGGCGCTGCCGGGCCACAGTCTGGTTGTCTATGATCCGGACACGGGTCTTGTCTGCGACATGGTGGCCTGCGAGGACGCCTATGAGAGTGAGCGCATTGGCGTGCTGCCTCTGGTGGCCAGCGCCCAGGCCGGCCAAGTCTGGATCGCGGATCGCAATTTCTGCTCTCTGCCCGTGATGCTCGGCCTGCATCAGGCGTGGGCCTGCTTCATCATCCGTGAGCACAGCACGCATCCCCGCCTGATCGAGCAAGGGGCTTGGAGTGACCCCTCGCATATCGAGACAGGCACTGTGCGCGAACAGACCATCAAGGTGCTGAACCTGCACGATACGCAGCCCGAGCCAGCGAGGTGGCGTCGCATCGAGATTACGTTGGATACGCCGACCGAGGTCGGTGAGACGCAATTGGCGATCTGGAGCAACCTGCCCGCCGAGGTTGAGGCGGCGACAATCGCGTCCTTGTATCGCCGGCGCTGGCGTATCGAGCATATGTTCCATCGCCTCGAATCGGCTCTGCACAGCGAGATCAGAAGTCTGGGGCATCCACGCGCGGCCTTGCTTGGCTTTGCCGTGGCGCTGCTGGCCTACAATGTCGTGGCCTTGCTGGAACGAGCGATAGAATGCGCCATACGGCCTGTGCAGCCGCAGTTCGAGGTCTCCGCATATCATCTGACCCAAAGCATCAAGAGCGGGTATGAAGGCATGCTCATCGCCGTTCCGCCCGAACAATGGGGCCAGTTCGTCCCGGACCACCCTCAGCGTCTGGCCGAAAAGCTCCTGGAGTTGGCGCGCAATATAAGACCGGCGCAGATCGCCGCCAGCAAACGCGGGCCAAAACTCCAAAAGCCCAAGGAATATGTCGAGGCCGAAAAAGCCCGCGCTCACGTCGCAACCGCTAGACTCCCCCCCAGCCGACAAAAGAAAACACCTTGAAAGGGGTGGGTCTTAGAGGGTTATAGAGTAGACATAGTTCTCATCATCACCCGCGACGGCGCGCCATTTCCTTGGTGCCAAGGTTGGGGCCGAGGGTGCTAGTCCCTTCGCCCGCTCCACCGCGTAGGGGCAGGCCTTTCGCTGCGGGCCTTTCTCCTTCAGCGAGCGGTGTCTCTCGAGCAGGGCGAGACAAAGGGTGCGGCGCTTCGCCCTCGTGCAAGCCGCTTCATCCAGACGAGCATCTCTCCCACAACGACAGCTCCACACGGCCAAGGAGCCCGAGGCTTCGCCACTGCGCTGGCCCTCGGCCCCTGATTCACGCCGGTGAAAAGTCTCCCAGTCCAGTGAAAAGTCTCCCAGTCCAACGGCATGTCCGAGGCGTTCTTGAAGACCTTCCAGCTGCAGATCATGGTTTTGGTCGATCATCGTTATGCGCTCCCTAGCCGACCAACTATCGGGATAGGGGCGGCCAGGTTCCCCTGAGCCGTCCCCTCCCACACCACCCGGCATGCGGGTCCGCACCGGGCGGTTCGAGGAGTTGAGGTTATCCCCGAGCCGTTCGTCCTTCACCCCGCCGTTCAGGCTTCATCACTCGATAACAGAGATTCGGCTTCACCTCGTCCCTGGTTAACGCGCTCGGATGTCCATCCGACTTCTGATGCCGTGCCTGCCCGAGAGGTAGAGGTCACGCACTCTCCTCCTCGTTTGGCCCTTCGTTCACGGTTGTCCGCTCCCTACTATGGCCTCTGCTGACTTCTCGCTCCGGCTTGCACCGTCGCCCTTTCAGGCATGAGGCGAGATCTCCCCAGGTAAGAACGCACTCCTTCACTGCACGACCGCCGGATTTACGTCACCGACCTTTGGTCACAAGAGCTTCGCGGAAACGTGCCCGCTCGCCCTGTCGGCACCGCCTTCTATCCGGTTCTTGTTCATCGGCCCGCAGCTTCGATCCACGCTTCCTCCCCACGCTCGGTCACCCTCTCGCAGTTGCGCTTCTCTTCGCTCGCTGTGACCAGCTTACGGCGGGACTTGCACCCGCAAGAGTGCGCCCATGCTGGGCGCACACGAAAAAAGACCCAGTGCAATTGCACTGGGTCCAGTCGTGACCCGCAGGTCTTGGGAGGCTTTTTTCCCGTACCGCTGCCCCTAGGAGTGCTGTTCCTTCAATTCGTCATCGAGCCCGAGGGCCAACGCGATAAACTCATCGGCCATGCGTTCGTGATGACTATCAAAAACGAAGACGGGCGCGCGCAGCCTGGGCGTCGGATAAACGCCTTGCTTCCACAGAAGCCGCTTGAAGAAGTGAATCGAGTGCTCAAGGTGTTGGTTGGAAAATGCGAGGATCGGCAAAGCTCGCCTGAACAGCTTTGTAGCCCCGTCCCGATCGCCAGCCTGATACAGTTTGTAGATGCCTACGTAAATGCGATGAAGCGAGGTCGGCATGAAAGCGTCGACGCCCCGGTCCAAGGCCTCGATCAGTTGCATGACGGTCCACCCGCCGGACACATGCATCTTGCCTTCGGAGGCTTTCTTAAGAGCGGTGTACTTTGGCCCGGCGTCGGCAGTCTCTACTTTAAGTGATCGGAATTGCGGGATAGCCCCTAAGCCTCCAGGAGAGAAGCGAGCGGTACGCCAGTTCCGTTTGCATCCCAGTCCTGCACCATCAACGGCAGAGCCGCAGCGGCGGCCACCTCTTGCAGTTCCTTCACATACTGACGAACGTTCTCGTACGGCTGGCTCACTAGGATCAAATCGCTGCCAAGTTTTGCGAGACGTTCCGCGTTCCTGCATCGTTCAAGGTGGCTAGGTGCGGACGCTCCTGCGACGACTGTTGCCCTCCCGCGGCTAACCTGGAGAACGGCGGCGACCATAACCGCGCATTCACGGGGGCAAAGTGCTCAACTGGCTGTTGGCATTCACACGTCTCTTTCAGCAGGCAACTTTCGGGCGATCCTGATGGAGCACTGGCGCCGTTTTCCCGACATCGAGCTGCACATGGTCGACGGGTCGAGCGATCATCTGATTTCCGCGCTCACCGGTTCGGCAATCGATATCGCCTTCGTAACGGAAGAAAATCCGAGGTGGACTGACAAGTCGCTCCCGGTCTGGACCGAGCGTGTTGTCGCCGCCATCCCGGAGAGCCATCCGCTGATTGGCCGCGACCTGGTTCATTAGGCCGAACTGACGAATGAAACGCTGCTTATGCCGCAGCGTGGTCCCGGCCCCGAATTTCTAAAGCTTGTGCTCAGCAAGCTGGACTGTTCGGAGCCCAGTCGTGTTATCCGCCATGACATGGGGCTCGATCGGTTCTTGACGCTTGTCGGACTCAGTCGTGGCATCCTGCTGGCGCTGGAGGGTGCAACCGGGGCATCCTATCCGGGTGTGATTTTTCGAGAGGTGCATGACGCCAACGGGCCGACGCGGCTCACCTTTCGCGCGTATTGGCGGGAGGCCAACCGCAACCCGTCCCTCCCGTTCTTTCTCGACCTTCTTCGCGAGCGCTATCCTGATCTTTCGGTGGATCCCGGCGCGGCTTGAGCCGACCCTGCGCGGCGGGCCTTCACGAAGCCTCTATCGGTGGCCATGAAGCGCTGGATCATAGGCACGATCAGCTTCGCGGGATCTGAAGCCCCCTGCCCGCTCGTTCGGCCGAGCACCTCGGCATAGCTCTGCAGGTCCCGAAACACCGCCGCCGGAATCGCGACTGTCAGCTTAATCGGCTTGTCGTCGGCGAGCGGTCCAAGCTTCAGTTTCGTCATGGCGAATTTCCTTCTTGACCGTAAGGCGCCAATGCCAGGTCGCGCGAGACGACAACCCGGACTGGGAAGCCCGGCCGGATCGTGAGGGTCGGCTGGATATTGAGCTGGCGTTGCACGATCTGCTGGCCGGTCTGGCTGATCGAGTTGGAGGCCCCCGAGCGGATGGCTTGCACCAGATTGTTCTCATCCTGGCTGGTGCCGGCTTCGGCGCCGACGCTGAGCAGCGTCGAGAGCACGGCCGCCTTGAACAGCATACCCCAATGATTGTCGACCTCGTCCTCGAGCCCAGCATAGCCGCCGGTGTCGGCACCCGGTTCGCGTTCCAGCACGATCGAGGTGCCGTTCGGCATAATGAGGCGGGTCCAGACCAACAGCACGCGCGACTGCCCGAAGGCGACGGAGCTGTCATACTGTCCGATCAGTTTTGCGCCCTGCGGAATGAGCAGGTACTTGCCGGTCGGTGAATCATAGACGGCCTCCGTCACCTGCGCTGTGATCTGGCCCGGCAGGTCGGACCGGATGCCGGTGATAAGGGCGGCCGGAATGACGGTGCCGGCCTGCACGACATAGGGCGAGGCCTTGGCCTGGAGCTGGTCGGGGCTGACCGTGCGCTTGTCAATCGCCGCATTCAGGAACGCCGTTTTACGATCCTGCATATTCTGGGCGGAGCCGGCATCGACTGGCGGCGTGGAATTCGCGGCCGTGTCCGTTCCAGCGATGAAGGGTTGCGCCACGGGAGCAACGCCCTGAGGTTGCTGGGTGGTTTGAGCGAAGAGTCGGCTGACACGCGCGGCTTCCTTTTCTTGGGCCAGACGCTGGACCTCGGGATCGGGCGTGGTCGCCGTCACGACCGTGTTGGGGGCCGCCCCGGCGTTGAGGATCGGCCGGCCGAGATCGCCGGGCAGCGGCGGTCCCAACGGCGGTGCCTGGCGCGGCAGGCCGGTATAGTCCTTCGGCAGGCCAGCCAGGCCGTCGGCCGAAGGACGGTTCTCGGTCGAGAGCAACTCCTGACCTGTCCCCGACCTGTTTCGGGTCTGGAGCCCATAGCCGAGCGCCCCCGCGATGGCGAGCGCCGCGACACCGGCCAGGACGACTAGAACCCGGCGCGACAGGCGCGTGACGCGCGGCTGCCTGCCGCGGAGCCGCAGGTCCGGAGGCACAACCGGTGTCGGCGTCTCGTCCCTCTCCTCGTTCGGCTCGTCCGTCATGACCGCGGCCTGCCGTCAGTGCGGACGATGCGCACGCGCCGCTCACTGTCCTTGTCACCAAGGCGCAACTCCGCGGCGGCAAACAGCCGATCGACGATGTAGTAGTTGCGGTTGACCCGGTAGTTCACCAGTTCGGAGCCGCCGGCGGGACCGATGATGAAGAGCGGCGGCATCTCGCCCTGACGAATGCCTGACGGGAATTCGATATAGACCTTCTGTCCGTCATCGAAGGCGCGCAGCGGCCGCCAGGCTGGATTGTCGCCCTGGATCGCATAGCGGAAGTTGACGGCGGCGAGATCAACGCCGGCGGCGATCGGTGCCGCGGTCTCAGCCTGCTGGTTCTGGCGCCGGAGCGCGATCAGCTGGTCTTCCGGATATTGCCAGGAGACCGAGGCCATGTAGGTCTTCTCCGTCGAGCGCAGCTCGAGGAGATAGGTCCGCCGATCGGTGTTGATGATCAGGTTCGTCACGAGTTCCGGCCGTGTCGGCTTGACCAGGATGTGGACCTTCTTCGTCGGACCTGCGCCGCTTTCGGTGTCGCCGACGATCCAGCGCACTGTGTCGCCGGCGGCGACCGGTCCGGAGCCAACGAGTTGCTCGCTGTCCTGCAGCGCGATGTCCGTGATCTGACCGGGCGCGGTGTAGACCTGAAAAAGGGCGCCGCTGGAAAAGGGATAGACCTGCACGGCGTTGATGAAGCCGGCACGTACAGGCTGGACGCGCGCGGCGGCGTTGGCCTGGTTGACGCGGACATGCGGATCACGAGCCTCCGGCAACGGTTTACCACTCGGCAGCGGCTTCAACTGACCGGGCAAGGGCAGCGGGCGCGGCAGCTCGACGATCCTGATCGGCGCCGGGGGCTCGGCCGAGAGCTTAGCCGGCGCCGCTTCATCATAGTTGATGTCGGGCGGAATGAAATTGTGCGCGCAACCGCCGAGCGCGGTGACGGACATCAGCAGTGCCGCTAATCCTGCTCTACGGAAACCCGCAAGACCTCCTTTGCGGCTCTTCCGATTTGCGGAGATGCGGAAAGCCGGACCGCCGGCATCTAAGGAAATCGGCGGGGTCATTGTCCCAGCTCCTTCGACCAATTGATGGCGTTGACGTAGATGCCGAGCGGGTTCTTGCGCAGCCGGTCGGCATCGGTGGGCGGCTGGATCGCGACGGTGAGGATGGCGGTCCAGCGGGTGGTGTCGGCAAGCGCGCCGTCCTGATAGCGGCGCTCGACCCAGGCAACGCGGAAGGAATCGGGCGAGGCGCGGATGACGCTGGAGACGTCGAGGGCGATCTGCTGCTTGCCGAGCTTGCCGAACGGATCGTTGGCACGGGCGTAGTCGTTCAGTGCAGTTGCTCCCGCCGTCGTCGTGAAGTCATAGGCCTGCAGCCAGTTCTGGCGCACGATGATGGCATCGGCCGGCAGCGAGCGGACCATCTCGACGAAACGGGCGAGATACCAGGCAATCTGCGGATCGGATGGCGTGTAGTCGGCCGCTGCGGGGGCGACCGCCTGCGCTTCGCCGAGCTTGTCGACCTGCACCACCCATGGGATCGCTGTGCCATGCGTCGATTGCCACACCAGGCCACCGGCGAGCCCCATCGACAGCGCGAGCGACCCGAAGGCCATCAGCCGCCAGTTCTTCGCCTGCACCCGCGCCGAGCCGATGCGCTCGTCCCAGGCCTGGGCGGCTTTCTGGTAGGGGGTTTCGGGTTCGGGGGTGCGTCCATAGCGCACCGTGGATCGACGGAACATGGGGCTATTGCCTTTCGGACAGATCGACGGAATGGCCGCCGCCACGGGAATCCCCCGATTTGATGGCGTCGGCGGCGGTCGAGGCGCCGCGCTTCATGCGCTGCGCCCAGGCTGGCGGTGACGAAGGATTGGAAGGGCCGGCAACACCCGAGTCTGGAGTTGCGGAGCCGCCCGCCGAACCGGCAACGGCCTGCGCGCCGGACTGATAGCTTTCCTTCAGGCTGCCGGCTGCGCGCGTGACAGCACGCCTGAACGGCGCTGTCGCAGCACCGCCAGCGGCACGGCCGACGCCACCAAGACCGGAGGCGACGCCTGCCGCGCCCGGCTGTCCAGCCGAGCCGAGGCTATAGGCGGACGAGGCCGCGCCAGCACCAAAGGACGCCCCACGCGCGGCAGCGGCTCCGCCAGACAAGACCGCGGCACCGCCTCTAGCAGCAAGGCCCGTTCCGGCGGCAGCAGCCATGGCCGCACCTGCAACCGCGAGGCCGGTGCCGGCGGCGGCACCCGCGCCAAGTTGCGGCGCGCCGGAGACAAGACCGGTGGCAATGCCGGGACCGAAAATGCCGAGACCAAGCAAGGCGAGAGCAGCCAGCACCACGGACAGCGCCTGCTCGATCGTCGGCTGTCCGCCGGCATAGGTTTGGGTGAACTGCGAGAAGAGCCCGGTACCGATGCCGACGACGACGGCAAGCACCATGACCTTGACGCCGGACGCCACGATATTACCGAGCACCTTCTCGGCCAGGAACGCCGTCTTGTTGAAGAGCGCGAAGGGGATGAGGATGAAGCCGGCGAGCGTCGTCAGCTTGAACTCGATCAAGGTGACGAAGAGCTGGACCGCCAGGATGAAGAAGGCGATCAGGATCAAGATCCACGATACCATGAGCACGGCGATCTGGATGGCGTTGGTGAAGATCGCGACCGGCCCCACCATCTGGTTCGCGGCATCGAGCAACGGCTGGCCGGCATCGAGCCCGACCTGGGCGAGGCGGCCGGGCCGCAGGAAGTCAGCGGTCGAGATCGAGGAGCCACCGGCTTTCAAGCCGAGCCCGGCGAAGCTGTTGAAGACGATGGCGGAGAGGTTGTTGAAGTTGGTGATGATGAAGGCGAAGAAACCGATATAGAGGGTCTTCTTCACCAGGCGCTGCAGCACATCCTCGTCGGCGCCCCTGGCCCATAACAGGCCCGCCAGCGTGATGTCGATGACGATCAGGGTCGAGGACAGATAGGTGACATCGCCCTTGATCAACCCAAAGCCGGAATCGATGTAGGTGGTGAAGGTGTTGAGGAACGTGTCGATAACGCCGACATTGTTCATCGTGCCTCTCCCGATTTGGCGTTGGCCGGCGCAGAGGCTGGCGGCAACGGCCGCGCCGGCCTGCCGAAGAAGCGGCGGCGGTTCTCCTGCCACACCCCCTGGCAATGCGGGTCTTCGGCATCCTGTTGGCCGAGCCCACTGCACCGACGTAGCTCGGCCGAGAGATCGTCGGGCGAAGACGTCGTGTGAGGGTCTCGGTCGATCGACGTGGCTGGATGTCGGTTGATCACGGTCAGCGTTGCGATGAAGACGCCGATAAGGACAACGATCGCCAACGCGCGGAAAATGTCCGACCGCCCCATCGTCCAAAACCTCAGTTGCCGTGGAACATGGTGACGTTGCCGGGCACGTAGCCGGAGCGCGTCGAGAAGATCTTGTACTGCTGCTGGCCCTGCGATTCCGTCGCCGCCTCCCGCGCTTGTTCCAGCGCATCGGCCCGACCTTTGGCAGCGAGCAGCGCCACCAGGTCAGAAAGCTGCTGCGATTGCAGCGCCATGAGCTGATTGCCGGCCTGGGCGGCTTGTAGAGCGCCGGTCGCCGACTGGCTGGCGGTCACCAGCGACGACATGGCGGAACTGTTGCTGCCGATGTTGCCGACGGCACCCGCTTGCACCTTCAGGCTGTCCTCGAACGCTCCCACCGAGTTTTGCCAGCGCGTCTGCGCCGCGGCGAACAACGAGGCATTCGATCCGTTTGTCGGCGCGGCACCATAGCTGCTGGAATAGGCCGTCTGGATTTGCTGGACGTTAAAGGCGATATTCTGCGCCTGGCTGAGCAAGGATTGCGTCTGGGCGATCGACGACTGAAGCTGGGTCAGCGTCGACATCGGCAAATTGGCAAGGTTGCGTGCCTGATTGACCAGGCTTTGCGCCTGGTTCGTCAGCATCTGAATCTGATTGTTGATCTGCTGTAGCTCGCGCGCCGCCGTGAGCACGTTCTGCACGTAGTTCGTGGGGTCGAACACAATGATGGCGTGAGCCGGCGGAACGGCGAGCGCGAGCGAGAGGGCAACGGTGCTCACTGCCGCGAGATGGCGGAGTTTGATCATAGGGATGTCTCCAGATTGGCGAGGTCGGGGATGAGGTCAGCGGCCCAGAGCAATTCGCGGTCGGCGAGCCAGGCCGACGTAAAGGCTTCGCGACCATGCTCGGCGACTACACGCTCGATCGCAGCATGGTCGGCCTTGGAGGACGCGGCGCAGAAGGCGAGCGCGACCGGGCCGAGCCCCAACTCAAACAGGCGGTTGCCACGCCGGGACTGGCAGTAGTAGTCCCGCTTCGGGGTCGCTCGCGCTAGGATCTCGATCTGCCGATCGTTCAGGCCGAAGCGGCGATAGATGGATGTGATCTGCGGCTCGATCGCACGCTCGTTCGGCAGGAAGACACGGGTCGGACAACTCTCGACAATAGCCGGCGCGATCGAGCTGCCGTCTATGTCGGAAAGCGACTGCGTGGCGAAGACGACGGAGGCGTTCTTCTTGCGCAGCGTCTTCAGCCATTCGCGCAACTGCTGGGCGAAGGCCGGATCGTCGAGGACAAGCCAGCCCTCATCGATGATCAGCAAGGTCGGGCGGCCGTCGAGCCGGCCCTCGATGCGGTGAAAGAGATAGGTCAGCACGGCGGGCGCGGCGCCCGCGCCTATCAAGCCCTCGGTCTCGAAGGCCTGCACCGATGCCGACCCCAGAGGCTCGGCCTCGGCATCAAGCAGCCGGCCGTAGGGACCACCAACGCAATAGGGTTGCAACGCTTGCTTCAGCGCGGTCGATTGCAGCAGCACCGCCAGGCCGGTGATCGTGCGTTCATTGACGGGCGAAGACGCCAGCGAGGTCAGCGCCGACCAGATATGCTCCTTGACGGTCGGGTCGATCGTGACGCCTTCCTTGGAGAGGATTGCCGCCACCCATTCGGCCGCCCAGGCCCGCTCGGTCGCGTCATCAATACGCGCGAGCGGCTGGAGCGAAACGCTGTCCTGCGATCCGGCCGACAGGCTGCCGCCGAGATCATGCCAATCGCCACCCATGGCGAGCGCTGCGGTCCTGATCGAGCCGCCGAAGTCGAAGGCGAAGATCTGGTTGTGCCGATAGCGCCGGAACTGCATCGCCATCAGCGAAAGCAGCACGGACTTGCCGGCGCCGGTCGGCCCCACGATCAGGGTGTGACCGACATCGCCGACATGCAGCGAGAAACGGAATGGCGTCGATCCCTCGGTCTTGCCCAGGAAGAGCGGGGAGCTCAGGAAATGCTCGTCGCGCGCTGGGCCTGCCCAGACCGCCGAGAGCGGGATCATGTGGGCGAGATTGAGCGTCGAGACCGGCGGCTGGCGGACGTTGGCGTAAGCATGCCCCGGCAATGAACCGAGCCACGCTTCGAGGGCGTTCACCCCCTCGAGCATGCAGGTGAAGTCGCGGCCCTGGATGACCTTCTCCACAAGGCGCGACTTCTCGGCCGCGATACCGGCATCCTCGTCCCACACCGTGACGGTGGCGGTGATATAGGCCTGGCCGACATCATCGGAGCCGAGCTCCTGTAACGCCAGGTCGGCATCGACCGCCCTGTTGGCGGCGTCGGAATCCACCAGCGTCGAGGCTTCGTTTGTCATCACCTCCTTCACGATCGCGGCGACGGACTTGCGCTTGGCGAACCACTGGCGCCTGATCTTGGTGAGCAGACGAACTGCCTCGGTCTTGTCGAGGAGGATGGCGCGGGTCGACCAGCGGTATGGAAAGGCGAGCCGGTTCAGCTCGTCGAGGATGCCGGGATGCGTTGCGGTCGGGAAACCGACGACGGTCAGCGTGCGAAGGTGATGGGACCCAAGCCGCGGCTCCAGCCCGCCGGACAGCGGCTCGTCGGCGAGCAGTGCGTCGAGATGCATCGGCGTCTCGGGAACACGAACACGCTGCTGGCGGGTCGAGACGGTGGAATGCAGGTAGGTCAACGTCTCGCTGTCATCGAGCCAGCCGACCTCGGGCATGAAGCCTTCGACCAGTTGCAACACCCGGTTGGTGCGATCGACGAAGCCGCGCAGCAGCTCCCAGGGATCGACGCCGGTGTGCGCCCGACCTTCATAGAGCCAGCCCTCGATGCGCGAGGTGTCCTCGGCTGGCGGCAGCCAGACAAACGTAAGGAAATAGCGGCTCTCGAAATGTGTGCCGCTTCTTCGAACGCATCCTGTCGTTCAAGGTCGACCAGCGCCGACGCCGCATCAGGAAAGCTGCTGTACGGATAGGTCTGTGCCGCGACGCGCTGCGCCTCGACGAAGATCGCCCATCCCGAGCCGAGGCGGCGCAGCGCGTTGTTGAGGCGTGCGGTGACGCCGACCAACTCGGCCGGCGTAGCACTATCGAGGTCAGGGCCGCGGAAACGGGCCGTGCGTTGGAAGGAGCCGTCCTTGTTGAGGATAACGCCCTGCTCGACCAGCGCCGCCCAGGGTAGGAAATCGGCGAGGCCGGCGGGACGATTGCGATATTCGGTGAGGTTCAGCATCAGACCCTCACACGCCGAGATAGGTCGGGTAGCGCAGATGCCGGCGCACCACGTCGACGAAAAGCGGATCACGCTTTGCCGCCCAGACGGCGGCGGTGTGGCCGACGGCCCAGATCAGCGCGCCTGGAATCCAAAGGCGCAGGCCGAGCGCAATGGCGGCGGCGAGCGTTCCATTCGCGATTGCTACCGCCCGCGGCGCACCGCCCATCAGGATCGGGTCGGTGAGTGCCCGATGAACCGGTGCGAAAAAGCCCGGAACGTCCGGATCGCTAAGCGCGGCCATCAGATCAATGCTCCGCCCGAGAATGAGAAGAACGACAGGAAAAAGCTCGATGCAGCGAAGGCGATCGAAAGGCCGAAGACGATCTGGATCAGCCGACGGAAGCCGCCTGACGTGTCACCGAAGGCCAGTGTCAGGCCGGTCACGGTGATGATGATGACCGAAATGATCTTGGCGACCGGCCCCTGCACGGACTCCAGGATCTGGTTGAGAGGGGTCTCCCAGGGCATCGACGAACCGGAGGCATATGCCGCCGGCGTGAACGCCAGCGAGACGAAGACGATCGCACCGAGATCGCCGAATTGGCGGCGAAGGGATGGAAGGATACGAGTCATAACGGCTCTCCAGCTGGGTTGGGTTTGCCGCCCATCTCGGCGGACAGGACGCGATAGTCGCCGGTGGCGGGATCGAGCCCGGCGACAAGGGCAAGTTCGGTAAGGCGGCGCTCGGCGCCACGGCCGGAGAGCACGGCGACGCAATCGATGGTCTCGGCGATCAGCGCGCGCGGAACCGTGATGACGGCTTCCTGGATGAGTTGCTCAAGCCGACGGATGGCGCCGAGGGCTGTGCCTGCATGGATCGTGCCGATACCACCGGGATGACCGGTGCCCCAGGCCTTCAGCAGATCGAGCGCCTCTGCGCCACGAACCTCTCCAATTGGGATGCGGTCAGGCCGCAGGCGGAGCGACGAGCGGACAAGATCGGAGAGCGATGCGACGCCGTCCTTGGTGCGCAACGCTACGAGGTTCGGCGCCCGGCACTGCAGCTCGCGGGTATCTTCGATCAGCACCACGCGGTCGGTGGTGCCGGCGATCTCGGCAAGCAACGCGTTGGTGAGCGTCGTCTTGCCGGTCGAGGTGCCGCCGGCGACCAGGATGTTTTTGCGCGCGGCGACGGCATTGCGCAGCACAGCGGCTTGCCCGACGGTCATGACGCCGGCGGCGGCATAGTCGTCGAGCGTGAACACCGCGACGGCAGGCTTGCGGATCGCGAAAGTCGGAGCCGCGACCACCGGCGGCAGAAGCCCTTCGAACCGCTCTCCGGTTTCGGGCAGCTCGGCCGAGATGCGTGGAGCCCTGGCATGGACCTCGGCGCCGACATGGTGGGCGACCAGGCGCACGATCCGCTCACCATCGGCGGCCGACATGATGAGCCGGCTATCCTCCAAGCCACCCGAAAGCCGATCAATCCAAAGTCGGCCGTCGGGGTTGAGCATGACTTCGACGATGGAAGGGTCATCGAGGAAGGTCGCAATCGCAGGACCCAGCGCAGTGCGAAGCATACGGGTGCCGCGTGAGAAGGCTTCGGAATAGAGAGGTGTGACCGCCACGATCGTCCCCTTCAAAGGCCGATCGCAGCATGCGATTGGCGACGGGGATGATTAGAAAAGGCAATTAATGGGGCGGATCAACAAGGTTTTTACTGCCGTCGAAACCCAGCGTAGCGAGGAGAAAAAAGACTTGCTGAGGCGAGAATCAACTTGTCCCCGTTGCCCTTTTCTGTAGAGGTACCGGTCGTGAAATTTGCGCCATCTCACAGGGCACCCCATGGCCTACGGATCGAGACGTTTCAGTCCGCGCAGATCACGCCAACAGGTTTTCGTGTAAGACCAAGCCTCAGAATAATCGGCAGATGAGGTCCTGCGGCATCTGCTTGTCCGACGCCAGGTCTGGAATCAGCTTGCGCCGCTTAGCGTTTTCGTCCTCGAGCAGAGTCATGCACCGCATCTCAGGCGGTGTCAGGCCCTCGTATTTCTTCTTCCAGTTGAATAGGTCGCATGGCTGATCCCAACCCGCCGGCAGATGTTCCCCACAGGCTCGCGATCAGCACCCTGCTTGAGAATGAATGCCTTCTGGGCCTTCGAAAACCAACTTGCCTTCATCGTCCTACGCTCCTCCCAGCCTTGGGAATCGACCGCGGAAAACTCTACCTCAAGAACGGTCCAGTTTCTTTGGGGGCGGATCAAGACCGATAAAAAATCAAACAAAATCAAGGTCGAAACCTATCCGCGCACAGGTCTCCTAGCTCGCTGTTCAGGAAGTCATAAGGAGCAACCGCCTGAAGACTGATGTCGAAACCGCCCCGATTGGCGGCGTCTGGGTCGAGCGCGGGGAGGATTCCGCCTGTCTTCGCCATTACGGTTGGCGCTATTTGTACATTGAAAATACAGGACTCTGAACTCAAGCCGCTACGCCGCAAAGTTTGGCGGCATCTTGGAGTTCCACGGCCGCGCTTGCTCAAGCTGGCTGGCGAGCCGCAGCAGGGTAGCCTCATCACCAAAACGGCCTGAGAACATCATGCCCATCGGCAGTCCTGACTTGTGCCAAGCGAGCGGAACAGACATTGACGGTTGACCGGACATATTGAAAACAATTGGCATTGGCCAAACGCGCCGGCGTGCTGCCTGGATACGCGCGAGATCAGGAATCATTGGATCAAGCTCTCCAATGCGTATCGGTGGCTCACAAAGCGTCGGACATAAGAACACCTCGCACGTAGTAAAGAACTCGACAAGGGAACGAGAGATTTCAGAAACTGATTGTTCAGCGGTCACGTAGTCGATTGCAGTTCCGATCTGGGCATTCCGTGCGCGCAGGAGCGTTAGCGGCTCGAGATCACTGTCGGTCATTGGGCGACCCAGTCGCATTTCGGCAAAGCGCACTGCCAATGCTACCAAGTTCGCCCCGTTGATAACCTCTCCGACCTCCATCGGATCGAAAGGCAGAGAAGGCACTCGTTCCTCGACATCATGACCGAGCTGCTCCAAAAGCGAGGCCACTTCGCGGACCGCATTCGCAATTTCAGGGTCGATGTGCTCTCCATAAGGAGACTTGGTTGTGAAGGCGATCCGCAAACGGCCGGGGCTACGACCGACTTCATCCAAAAACGGTCGTTCCGCGGGGGGCGCTCGAAAAGGGCTGGTGAGCTCCGGCCCAGACAACGCGTCAAGCATTGCAGCACTGTCTCGCACGCTCACACTGATTACGTGCGGGCATTCAACCAAACTGGCCCACCCTAGTCCGATATCGGGACCGATCGGCGTGCGTGCTCTGGTTGGTTTGAGTCCGAACAGGCCGCACATTGAGGCCGGTATTCGAGTGGAACCGCCGCTGTCACTGGCGTGCGCCACCGGCACGATGCGCGCAGCAACTGCGGCAGCAGTGCCGCCCGAAGAGCCACCAGCTGAATAGTCGAGATTCCATGGATTGCGCGTTGGGCCGTGCAGACGGGATTCGGTCGTGCCCAGCGCGCCAAACTCGGGGACAGCGGTCTTTCCAAAAATTGTGACGCCGGCGTTCAGTATGCGACGGGCAATCGTGCTGCTATGGTCCGCCACGTACTCACTATAAGCGCTCGATCCAAACGTGGTTCGCGTCCCCGCCAGGGTGGTGATGTCTTTCAGCAAGAACGGGACGCCGGTGAAGGGGCCTTCCGGCAAACCCTCCGAGATCTGCCCTCTGGCAAAGTCATAGTGCTTGATGACTACAGCATTGATTTCTGGGTCGATCTTCTCAGTTCTGCGTATCGCCTCATCAAGCAGTTCTTCCGGTTTCACGTCTTTCCCGCGAACGAGCTCTGCAAGACCGAGGCCGTCGTAGTTCGAGTACTCTTCCATTGTCCCGAGACCATCCGCACATCGGTTACCAGGCACGGCTGCCGCCTCTAGACCAACCCATCGACAGGATGAATCCGGTGGCAGGCAGCAGCCGACGTCAGGGCTTGCAAAGGTATCCGCCATCAACGGCAAGGACTTGGCCGGTGATGTACTTCGCTTCTTCAGACACTAAGAACAGCGCAGCGTTTGCGACATCCCAAGCTTCTCCCATGCGCTTCATTGGGGCGCGCTCATTTCGAAGCTGGCGCATTTTCTCAAGATCGCCGCCATAGAATTCTTTGTGCCTCTCGACCATCGGCGTATCCATGAGCCCCGGCATGATTGCATTCACGCGGATGCCTTTATCGGCATAGTCAAGTGCCATTGCTTTGGTAAGCATGTTCACTCCGGCCTTGGAGACACAATATAGGAACAATCCTGGTGAGAGCCTCTCGGCGGAGACTGAAGAGATATTCAAAATCACGCCGCTGCCACGTTCCAACATCGACGGTAGGACCGCGCTGGAGGTGATGAACATGCTCTTCAGGTTGACGTTGATGACGCGATCCCATTCATCGTCGTCGGTGTTGAGGACTCCGCCAAATGTCTTCGGCTCGACACCAACGTTGTTATGAAGAATGTCGATTTGCCCATATTCGTCCAGACACTTTTTGACCATCGCCTCGCAGTCCGAGCGCTGGCTAACGTTGGCCTGAAAAGCAAAGCAGGTGCCACCCTCCTGCTCGATCATCTGGCGGGTCTTTTCGGCGGCCTCCAGATTAACATCAACAAGCATGACTGAGGCGCCATGGCGGGCATAAACGACCGCTGACGCCTTGCCATTTCCAAGGCCGTACCCCCCGGTGGATCCGGCTCCTGCAACGATCGCGACTTTGCCTTTCAAACGCTGGTCCATGCTTCACTCTGCAACTTTGATTAGAGGTTGATTTGACGAGTCCGGCCGGACCGAGTTGAGGGCATTTTGAAGTGCAGCGCCCGCTCTTTGACGCTCGGTCCAGCCGGCTCCGCCAATCATGCCGCCATCGACAACAAGGTTGTGGCCGTTCACAAAGCTGGACTCATCGCTTGCAAGATAGAGCGCAGCGAAAGCGATATCCTCAGGCAGGCCGGAGCGCGGTATCGGCTGACGAGTTTTGTTGAACTCTCGAAGGAGAGCGGCCTTTTGGAGGGCCTGCGGACCCGTCTTTCCCATTCCGGTCGCGATCTGACCAGGAGAAACGGAATTCACGCGCACACCAAATTCGCCGAGTTCCATGGCCACGCACTTGGTGAGGTGAATGACAGCCGCTTTGGCGGCGGAGTAGTCCATGTAGGCAGACACGGCCTGGATGCCTGAAATGCTCCCCGTGTTGATAATGCTGCCGGATCCCTGCCTTTTCATGTGGGGAGCAACATGCTTCATGCCGAGCATGACGCTCCGCACGTGGGAGGCCATTACCCTGTCAAATCGTTCCACCTGCATCGATTCAATGCCACCGGTTTGGCCGAGCATTCCAGCATTGTTGAACAGACAATCGATGCGACCGAATTGTCTGGCGGTCGATTCGATCAAGCTTTTGACCTGACCCTCGTCCGTAACATCGGTCTTCTTAAACATACAGGCGGGACCGAGACGCTCGCATAAGGCCTCTCCCTCCGGGGCAAGGAGGTCTGCAACTACGACTTTCGCGCCCTCCGCGACGAACAGTTCCACAGCGGACAATCCGATGCCTTGGCAGCCACCGGTGATCACAGCCCTTTTGCCGTCCAAACGCCCCATTTCTTAATCCTTCGTGCCTTTGGATGGGCACTGCAGTGCTAATTGATGTAAGTGATACTCGCCATGAGTTCGGAGATGTCGGTGTTTGTCTCCAAAGACAAAAGGATTTCGGCAACCTGATCGCCTCGGCTCTCGGAAAAAACGCCCGAGACGCATTTGCGATATTTGTCGAGGATCTCATCATCACTGACGTCGATGTGCTCGGTAATCTTCCGCGTCACCACGTGAATCTGAGCCCCGTCGTTGAGCGTGATGGTGATTGGCAGCGCTTGGCCGGCGAGGTCTTCTCGGTAGACGATCTCAATTCTGTCGCGGAAGGCAGCCACATCCGATCCGTTAGCGCCCTCGGTCGTATACCTGTCCAGCCATGGTCTTTTGTCCAGGAAGCTGCTGGCGATACTGTGAGCCAAGCTGAACTTCGCCTCATCCGCATTCCTTGGGTGGTGATAGAGCGCGGCGGCGAGTTGAAAAGAAGGTGGCGCCTCCAGCCGAACGGCTGCGACTTGGTGAGCGGAAAGGCTGTGCTCTTCGATTAGCCTGACAAATGCATCGATAGGATGCATTTGGGACAGGCAGCATGGATATTTCTTAATTTCGATATCCTGCGCCCTGAATGGTGCCCCGAGCTTCAGATCAGGGTTTGCAATTCCCGCCACTCCATGAAGATACCCCAGGGGGCATTCCAGTGCGGCGAGTTGTCCGGTCAGGCCATGCTTCGCCAGGAAAGCCGAAGCCAGGCCGTTGCGCCCGGCCATGCCTGATTCGTAAAGGTGCGCCCCCGATCCGACCTGTTTGAACAGGCCCGCCGCGTGTGAGGCCGCTATGCTAACGGCCATACCGATCTGCTGATCACTGAGCTTGAGCAACTTGGCTGCACCAGCGGCCACGCCGATCGTGGATCCCGCAGACCAAGGCGCCAATCCACGGGCCATCATATCCTGCGAAGCGATGGCCAGTTTTGACGCAACGTCCCAGGCCACGACGAACGCCTCAATCAGCTCCTTGCCCGAGATTTTCAGCTTCTCACCCAATGCGAGCATCGCGGGAAAGACGCCGACGCTGTACATGTTTTCAGCGCGGGTATCATCTTCGAGCTCCGTTGTATGGGAGGTCGTCCCGTTCGCCACCGCCGCGTATTCCACGGAGGTGCGGAAGTTTGCGCCGATAACACCAACTTCCTGCGGAGCGCCGCATTCTTTCACATAGCTCAGAACGGCCTTGCTGGTTTCGCTGTTCACGCCAGCCAGCGTCATTCCCACGCCGCTAAGGAGAACGTTCTTCACATGCTTAACAAGCTTCGGATCAAACTCATCAAAAGTAGTCTTTCGAACGAACTGCGCAATGTCGGCTGTCGTACCCATAATGAATCCCGCGATAAATTCAGCTACGTCTGCCCGACATGAACGTCGCAACTACGTGCGTGAGCTTGGGCGTCGATCGCGACGCCCAAGCGTGCATCCAAATCAGCCGATGACCCATTCCTTGAATCGGCGCGAAATAGGCTCCAGATTGTCGGTCCAATAAGCGCCATCAACGAACAGGCTGTTGGGGTTGGTGATATCCGGAGTCCACTTCTTGAGTTCGGGATCGAGAAGCGAAATTGCCTTCTTGGAGTTCGGAGCGATGAAGGCCGCGTTGGACAAGCGCGCCATGACCTCAGGCCGCAAGAAATATTCGATGTACTTCATGCCGCCTTCCTTGTTCGGCGCCCCCTTTGGTATGATCAATTTCTCGGTGCCGAGTAGGTTCTGTTCGAACGAGAACGCAAGTGGTTTGCCGCCTCCCGGCGCGTTGGTGGCCTTGACCCGATTGGCGTAGCTGTAGCTGAAGTCGACCTCCTGGGTCTGCAGCAGCGAAATCGTCTGGGGAGTCGCGGTCACCCAGGATGCGATGCTGGACTTCACGCGATCCAGGACCTTGAACGCGCGATCCAGATCGAGCGGGTACATGCCTTTGGGTGAAACACCGTCGGCAAGCAGAGCTACTTCCAAGGTTTCATTTGGTCGATTGGGAAGCGTCCGACGGCCCGGGAATTTCTTGAGGTCAAAATACTCCGCGAAGTTCTTGGGATGTGCATCAGCGCCATACTTTGCAGGATCCCAGGCGATGCCCCCTACGAAGGAGCTTGACGTCACATATTCCTTCTGCGGGGGAACGGCCATATCGGCGACATTCAACATGCCCACGTCGACCTTGTCCCACAGTCCGAGCTTGGATCCGAGCGCAGCATCTTCGTCGACGGTCATGACGACATCGATATCAACCCGTCCGGTGAGAGCTTGGGCTTTCAGCTTCGCAATATCTGGAAGCGGGACCAGATTGACTTTGATGCCCGTCTCGTCAGTAAAAGGTGTGGTGACAGTTCTTACCAGCGCGTCCTGAAAAGTTCCGCCATAGCTAGTAATGGTGATCGCCTTGGACTGCGCGCCGGCGCGGTTGATCACAGCTGGCGCGAGCAGAGCGGCCGAGGATCCGATAAGAAACGTCCGCCGCGACAAATTGTGCGATATCGACATAGTTCACTCCTTCCCGTTGTTATGTTGACGATGACCGTGCCGCATTTGACAAAGCCGACTTCAGGTCCGAGCTGGACGCTTAAGCGTCCAACAAGACAGACTCGGCAGGTGACCAGAAAAGCTTGGCTGCGGATCCGAGCTCAGGGCGGGTGTGGGCGGGACCGGAGACGATCTTCGCTGTGACCGAAACTCCTTGCTCCGTTTTCAACGCAATTCGAGTCATGCCCCCGATGAAGGAAATCGCGTCGATCGTTCCGTGAAGGACGTTGTGACCGGTAGGGGTTTCTGCCTGCGCAGCAGAGACCTCCATCTTTTCCGGCCGAACCATCACCAGGACGTCCGAGGCGAGGGCCCGCTCTGAGCTCGGCACCTGCACAGCTCCGGTCCCTTCGATCAACACCCTATCGGCCGCGATGCACGTGCCCCGGAGCAAATTAGATTCGCCGATGAACTCTGCGACAAAGCGGCTATTGGGACTGAAGTATAATTCATCCGGAGTGCCCAGCTGAGCGATCTCGCCGGACTTCATGAGGCAGATCCGGTCAGACATGTTGAGCGCCTCTTCCTGATCATGCGTCACGTAGATGATCGTGGTGCCCAACTCCTGATGCAGACGTTTGATTTCAGTCTGCATCTGCTCACGAAGGTTTTTGTCGAGGGCGCCAAGCGGCTCGTCCATCATGATGATCTCAGGCGAATAGACGATGCAGCGGGCAATACCGACGCGCTGCTGCTGGCCACCTGAAAGCTGCCGGGGCTTTCGATCGTCAAAACCCTTGAGTCCAACTCGATCCAGCGCATCCAGGACTTTCCTCCGAATAGATCCAGAGGGCTCGCGCCTGGCGCGCAGTGGATAGGCAACGTTCTCGAAGACAGTCATATGGGGCATAAGGGCATAGTTCTGAAACACCATGCCGATGCCTCTTTCGCGTGGCGGCAGACGAGTGATGTTCCTGCCCGACAGGAGTATTTCGCCCGAGGTAGGCGAAATAGCCCCGGCGATCAGGTTCAGGAGGGTTGTCTTTCCGGAGCCGGAGGGGCCAAGCAAGGTTAGAAACTCAGATTTTTTGACAGTCAGCTCAGTAGGCTTGAGGACTGTCACCGAGCCAAAGGCTTTGGAGATCCCCTTCAGGGTTATTGCCTCAGCACTGATCGAATTATCGGCGCGCATGCTTCTACTTCCAGGCTCCGATCTGGCCAGGTCGCTGCCTGAGCGAAAGCCCGTCGCAGGCCGAACTGCAATTATGTTTTCGTTGGTCAAGATACATCCTCGCCTGTCGGTTTCCTCAGGCCAATAGTTACAATGCAGGCCAGCACGGACAGCGCCGTCAGTAGAGCCGATACTGCTGCGATCACCGGCGATACTTCCCACGACAGGGCGTTATACATCTTGACCGGCAGTGTCACCGTATCGCTGCCTGCGAGGAACCAAGAGATTATAACCTCGTCGAACGAAAGCAAAAATGCAAAGAACGCGGCGCTTATCAAGGATGGGACAAGCTGGGGAAGTACAACCGTAAGGAACATGCGGGGCGGAGACGCACCCATCAACTCTGCACCGAACTCCAGGTTTCGATCGAGCTTCTGTACACCTGCGATGATCATTACGATAACGAATGGCAACGTCACCAGCAGATGGCCAAGCACAAGCGAGAGCGTTGTTCCGCCAATGCCGATGTACGAAAAGTACAGGTAAATTCCCAATCCGGAGACGATCGAGGGAATGACCAAAGGGCTAAGCAGCGTGCCGAGGATTGCAAGCTTTCCCAGAAATTCATGACGCGCAATCCAGTATGCCGAAGGAGCACCAACGAAAAGCGCAGCAGTCGTGGAGAGGACCGCGACTTTGAGGCTGGTAAACAGCGGTAACAGCCAGCTATCCGACGAAAAAAGAATCCTAAACAAATCGAGCGAATATGTTGACGGTGGGAATTCGAGCGCGTTCGTCGGTCCGAATGCCATTGGAATCGCTACAGCCACCGGCGCCAGCAAGAAGATGTAGATCACTGTTGCGAGGCTTGAACCAACAAAGCTGTACCGCTGCGACAAGGGATCGAGCACTGAGTTCGCCATGATCAGCCTCTCAGATCCTGCGCCGACGCCAAAGCGCCATCGGAACGATGAAGATTGACGCCAATGTCAGCAAGATAACGCTTATTGCCGACGCCTTCGGCCAGTCGAGTACTTCGCGGTTATAGAAGTCGACCAGATTGGAGAGCATTTGATCCTTTGGGCCGCCGAGAAGCGCTGGGATCACAAACGCGCCCAAGGACATAACAAACACGCTTAGGAAACCTGCCACGACTCCTGGGAGGCTTAGGGGCAGTGTCACGGTCCAAAATATCCTCGGCGGTTTCGCACCCATGACGGACGCGGCTCTATAAAGTGAACCATCGATTGCAAGCAGGCTGGCCAGCACAGGCAGGACAACGAGAGGAACGAGAAAATTGGTCATGCCGACGAGCAGTCCGACGCGATTGAGAACGAGCGGCAGCTGCACGTCGATCCCAGACGCCCATCTCAGGAGGTTGTTTAGAATACCGTAGCGACCCAAGATGATGGTGAAGGCAAAACACTTGACTAAAATGCTTGTCCAGAACGGCAGGAGAATGAGAAACATCAGTAGAGTTCGTCGATTTGGACTCTGTCTCGCCAGATGAAGGGCGACGATGTATCCCAGCACGAGGCTCAGAACGGATGAAATTGACGCGACAATTAGTGTCGTTGCTAACGTTTGTCTAAATAGGCTGCCTTCGAGTATTTCTGTGTACGCTGAGGCGGGCCCGGCGTCGGCTCTGAAGCTTGTAATCAGGACATAGCAAAGGGGCGGCAGTACTATGCCCACTGCAACCAATGCGGCAGGTGACATGAACAGCGACTGCACTTTGAGATTGGTTGAGCGGTTCATTTGAGCCTAGGCCGAAGCTTGTAAAGAAGCGCGATACGCGCGGCATTCGCGCCGCACGCATCGCACACCAGTCCGGGAGGACATTCGATTGGAGTTCAATATCAGCGAACATGTCGCGCTGGGCACCGACTCGCCCATCTGGTTTCACGATCGACGCTAATCTCCTGAACGGTTCATCGGATCAACAAACGCCCTTAAGGTCTTGCCGTACGGATTCGAGAGTGGCTTGCAGCGGATACGGCCGAGCTGATCGACGTCACTCCACCTTCTCGTGCTTGACCAAAACTCCTGATCTGCCGAGCAGGCTTCTGCACGCCGCGCTTGAATGGATATCGAACTTCACCGAAGCGCTGAGCTCAGGCGCACTCGGTTTTCACGAGCGGGATACCTCATTCAACGTGGCCGTAAGCCCCTCTGGTTCCTCCCGAACGATTGAGCTTTCTGTATTGTTATGCAATATCGCATATTGTTTTCTGCGAGTCAATAGCAAAATCGCTTAGCCGCGCTTGTAACGGGCGCTGGCTCCGTTCTTGGCTTGAAACGGGGGTTGAGCTTTGAGTCCACATTGGATAGCAATATGCGGAACCGCATTTCGCTAGGGATTGGGTATGATGATGCTCGACAAGAGGAACAAGAGCAGGAGCGGGCTCAATCCGCCTGTTGCATTCGCGAAGCCCGATATCGACGAGCGGCTCTATCTGGGAACGATCGAGAAGGGGCTGCTTATCCTCGATACGTTCTGTGCCAACCCCCGGCCGTTGACACTGGCTGAGGTCTCGGAAGCATCCGGGTTGAACAAGAGTGCAACCCAACGCGTGCTCTACACGTTGCGGGCGCTGAGATACCTAACGCATAGCGAAACAACTCGCCAGTATTCGTTGGCCGCCAGGGCTATGGATATTGGAAATGCGTACCTTCGCAGCAATCCCATCGTGGAGGCAACATTTCCCTACTTGCTCGAGGCCAACAAACAATCGCAGGAGACGGTCAACCTGACAGAGCTCGAAGGGTCCGACATCATATTCATCTCACGCGTTCCGAGCAGGAACGTGATGAGCTCCTACGTGACGATCGGCACGCGTCTCCCCGCTTTCGCCACTGCGCCGGGTCGCGCGATTCTGGCGAACCTCGACGCCGACGCTACTGACGCCATCTTGGATGGCTCGAGCCTTTCGGCGATCACCCCACACACAACGACAAGTCGGCAAAAACTTCTCAAGGAATTGGACAAGGTTCGCCAAAAAGGCTTTGCCATCGCCAGTCAGGAGGCGATGCTGGGAGACATTTCGACCGCTGCGCCTGTCTTCGGGTACGACAACAAGGTTGTGGCTGCTGTTAATATTGCTGCTTCGACCGCCAATTGGACGGCTGAGAGAGTGGAAGCTGAGCTGAGCCCGATTACCGTTGAAATCGCGCGCCAAATGTCCAAGGTGGTGTCCCAGTACAGGCGCACATGAGCTAAATTGCAGGCTCTTGAAGAGTGTCATCGCCAAGGGAACTGCTCCATCTTGAACGTGACGACCGCGAGCTTGCGCGGTTTGCAAGTCAGCACCTGCTTGAACCCAAACGTATCGGACGCGTCGGGTTTGCGCGACTGAGCGAAAGTGGTGCCGGCAATGATCATGGCGATGCCCAAGTGCGCTGTTTACTACCAATAGGCGAGCGTTTGGCCGGGTGAGAACCCTCCGAGGCTTGTTAGTCCACCAGATTGGCGGTCGAACCTCCTGCATTGACCCATCGAAAAGGCGTTTGGACAAAGCGATCAGCAGCGCGATTTTGGCTTACGACTCTCGTGAGCCGCAGCGCCGCAGCATCGTGTGCTTCGTGACGCGTGAGGCTGACAACCCATTCTGACACGAGCATAATTTTTACTGCAAAGCGAGCCACATCCACCTCAGCGAGCGTCGTGCGCAAACTTTGACGGCACAGGACACCGATAGTCATATCAAAGCCCAAACGAAGCTGCATGCGGTGGTCGAGCATCTGTTCGCAATGCCTGCAAGCCCTTGTACAGACGTTAAAAAGCGTCTGCCGGTTTGGTCGCGGGGCAATCCACTTCCGTCGCGGTTTCTCTCGCCACACACGATTCTGGCGAAAGGCGTTCCAAATCCGAACGGGCGAAAAGACGCTTGACTTACTTGCGCGATCTATTCACACTATATAATATCTAATATTGCATTCCAATGTGAGTTAGCCCGTGGATCGCTACATTCTCGTCGACAGACGCGACGCCGTTGCTGTCATTACGCTGAACAGGCCGGAAGTCCTCAATGCCTGGCACGCTCCAATGCGGAGCCAGCTTGTTGATGCACTCCTGGAACTCCAGAGCGACAAAACCGTCGGTGCGATTGTTGTGACAGGGGCGGGTGACCGGGCATTCTGTGCAGGTCAAGATTTTAACGAGGCAAAGACGTTCGACGGTGACAGCAGTTCCAAGTGGATCGCAGAATGGGAACGATTGTACGATGTCATTCGATCGCTTCATAAGCCGCTGATCGCAGCGCTGAATGGGGTTGCTGCCGGTTCAGCGTTCCAGGTTGCGTTGCTCTGCGATTTCCGCATCGGCCATTCTGGAGTACGGATGGGACAGCCTGAAATCAATTCGGGCATTGCGAGCGTCACTGGCCCGTGGATCATGCGGGAAATCCTCGGACTTGCTCGAACCACAGATTTGACGCTCAGCGGCCGATTGATGGATGCAACGGAGTGTCATTCCATCGGGATCATCAACAAGATTGTTCCCGCAGAAAACGTCTTGGACGCTTCTCTCTCGCTGGCACGCGAATTGGCAGCGAAACCACGTCTTGCCATGCGTCTGGACAAGCAGTGGCTTCGTGAGATGACCGAGGCCAGGTTCCGCGAGTGTCTCGATGCGGCGGTGCGGATCCATCGTGAGGCCTACGCCTCAGGCGAGACATCTCGGATGATGGAAAAATTCCTGGCTGAACGTGCAGCCAGGAAGGCGTGACATCTATGCTCAAGTCCCTCCAAGGCTTTTTTGCGGACTTCAACAAAAAAGCCGATCGGAACCCGGACCGGATCTTTGCCAAGTTTAACGGTGAAGCGCTGACGTTCGCCACGCTGAACAAACAGTCTGCGACGTTTGCGGCTGAACTACGTCGCAAAGGCGTGCAGCGTGGCGATCGTGTCGCTGTGATGATGCGAAATTCTCGACTATCGCTCGCCTTGCTTTTCGGGATTGCCCGCTCAGGTGCCATCTGGGTTCCGGTAAACACTCATCAGAAAGGCGAGGGGCTGCGCTACATCCTCGATCACAGCAAGCCTCGACTGCTGGTCTGCGATCAGGAACTTCTCCCGAGCGTTGTTGATTGCCACGCCGGCATTCGATCCGAAGCGGTGGTGACGGTCGGTCAGCCCTATGATCGACGTTCACTCGAGACGGTTCTGCAGAAGGAATTAGCTTTCGCCGACGTTCGGATCGAAGCCGATGATCTATTTGCGATAATGTACACGTCCGGGACAACCGGACGACCGAAGGGCGTTCTTGTCACGCATGGCATGCTGCGGCTTGCCGGGGAGGCCGCTCGCATCCTGACGGCGATGAAACCGGGAGACGTATTCTTCGTTTGGGAGCCGCTCTTCCACATCGGCGGCGCTCAATTGATCACTTTGCCGATCATCGAAGATGTCACATTGGCCATGGTTGATCGTTTCAGCGCAAGCTCATTCTGGAGTCAGGTACGAGACGCTGGCGCGACCCACATTCACTATCTCGGCGGCATCTTGCAAATTCTACTCAAGAAGCCAGAAAGCGATCTCGACCGTCAACATTTGGTGCGCATTGCATGGGGTGGCGGCTGTCCCATGGATGTCTGGCCAAAGTTCCGGGACCGCTTCGGTGTGGAAATGCGGGAATGCTACGGCATGACGGAAGCCTCGAGCATTACCACCTGCAATATCGAGGGCGTGGTCGGTTCGGTCGGCAAGCCGATGCCTTGGTACACGGTTGACGTAGTAGACGAGCGTGGCAATCGTATAGCTCCGGGCAGCAGAGGCGAGATTGTTGTCCGGTCTTTGTTAGAGGGTTCGCTTTTCAAAGGCTATCTGGACAATCAGGAAGCAACCGACAAAGCCCTGGTGGGAGGAGTTCTGCACACCGGTGACTCCGGCACCTTGGATATTGAAGGAAACCTCTGGTTACACGGGCGCATCACTGACAGCGTCAGATGCAAGGGCGAGAACGTGTCGGCCTGGGAGGTTGAGCACGTAGCGGCCGGTCATCCCGCTGTCGAAGACTGCGCAATGATAGGTGTCACTGCCGACATCGGCGAACAGGACATCAAGCTGTTCGTCAAAGCCAAGAAAGGCAAGACAATTGAACCGGAACACCTATCCGGCTGGCTGGCCGAACGATTGGCATCCTATCAGAACCCTCGCTACATCGAAGTCGTCGGTGAGTTCGAGCGCACGCCAAGTCAAAGGATCATGAAACATTTGCTTCCGACAGACTTAAACAATTGTTGGGATCGGATGGCGACGCAACAATCAACGCCGGCCTAGACGCGATCGGCTCTGCGCGGCCTCGCGGACTCAGGCAAACGACGTCTCGACCCTTGTGCTTCGGAATGCGAGGAACTGCGAAAGGAAGGGCCAGATGGTTGGCACTGTACCATCGGCAGCGGCCGGCCGATTGATACTCGTCGGTTGCGGCAATATGGGTTACGCGCTTTTAAGCGGCTGGCTGGACTCAAAGGCGCTCGAGCCGGGGAACGTGCATGTCGTTGAGCCCCTTGACGATCTTCGCGAGCGAGCGGCGCGACTAGGAACCAAGGCACATGAGGGGCCAGCAAGCCTGCCGGACCAGGCCAATCTAGTCGTTTTCGCTCTAAAGCCTCAGGCAATGGTGGCAGAGGTCCCGGCCTATCGTCGTTTTGCCGAACAAGCTGTCTTCGTTAGCATTGCTGCGGGTATAACCATCAGAGATTTGGGGGCGCTGCTCGGAAAAGCGCGCGTGATACGGGCTATGCCCAACACTGCTGCTGCAATTGGCAAGGGATCGACGATAGTCTTCCCAGGCGATGGCGTTCAGGAGATAAGCCTGAACAGAGTGGTGTCACTGTTTGCCGTGGGCGGCCCTGTGCATAAGGTGGATAGCGAACCTTTGTTGGATGCAGCGACAGCGATCAGCGGTTCCGGTCCCGCCTACCTCTTCTATTTCATGGAGTGCCTTGCCATAGCCGCTCGCGAGCTCGGTCTTCCGGGGCAACTTGCCATGACTCTCGCTAAGGAGACTGTTTTCGGCGCCGGCGCCTTGGCTATGCAAACTGAAAGCGAGCCGGGGCAGCTCCGGCGACAAGTGACAAGCGCCAAAGGCACGACAGAAGCGGCGCTCTCGATACTAACGGGAGGGGACGAGCTCTTGTGTCTCATTCGCCGCACGACAAGGGCAGCGTTCGATAGATCAAAGTCACTGTCAGCAAATAAGTGAATGCTCACGCAAAAGGAATGGCCTGCTTTCTGTGTCCCCGCCTGGTAGGGTGGTTAGCCTACGTCAGAGGCCTCATTCCGGAATCCGTCAAGTTGCGCTTGAAGAGCGTAGGTTGCTTTGACGAGCGCTTCTGCTGCATCGCTTTCTAGAGCGAGGTCCAGTTGTCCATTTGTCGTCTGAATGGAGAGGATGCCAAGCGCACCCTCGTCATCGGCGACGGGAGTTACGTGAAACTCTGTGGGTACGAACAACGGTGCGCTTTTTGTCGTGGTCATTCGTTGCACAGGGCTCTGGGGCCTTTCGACCATCGCGCAACAAATCTGCACATTCAAGCGGTCTTAGTTTGTACTGGGCCTGGTGTGGCCAACGGATTGCTGCCGCCGCCGGACCGTTTGATCGAAGGGCTCGTGCTCGGCGACCGTGCGGATTATGGCAGCGAGGTTGCCAGCCGCCATGCGGACCGGTCCGCCTTCATCGACGTCCAATAGCTGCTCAAAAATCTCCGACCGCGATTGCGGGTTGGCGCTGCAACCCGGCGTCGCGCGGACCGCCTCGGGATCTGCGCACCGGCGCGGCCACGCATTGCTATCGACGGGCGAGGAGGCCCGACGACCGTCTCCTTTGATCTGGCGTGCAAGGCTGTTGCCGAAGGTTTTGGCACCGGTCTTCTGGTTCCAACGGTGGTTAGCTCAGGCATTAATGTCCGAGACGCTCGTGCGTGATGTGGCGTTCCAAAACGCTGGCGACTGCAAGACGGCTGTGATTGGGGACGAACCGGTGTCAGCACCCTTTCTGGTGATACGGCCGTTGATCCTGCCTTAGTCGAGGCTCTCATCGATGAAAGCGCGCACGAGTCGCAGATCCGTTTTGTCCTTCGTGGTGACTACATATGTCGCAAACCTCGTATCGAGCTCAACAACCGGCTTGCTGACGATTTCCGAAGAAGGAAAGACGCTGTCCTCCAGGAAAATACCGATTCCAAGACCGTGCAAGACAGCCTCCTTCATCACGGGATATGTGGTGGCCTGGATGACGTTGGAAAATCGAACACCCACCAGTGAACTTGCTCGAAGAAGCTCTCTTTGTGTCAGGGAGCCTTCTTCCGGAAGGATCATCACCTCGTTGGCCAGTTCAGCCAGCGTCAGATTTTTCCGAGAGGCCAGGGAGTGCTCGCTTCGAAGCATTGCCACCAGCCGAGTCCTTGTCAGTTCGCTTTTGAACGTTCCCGCTATGTCGTTCGGCTCGGTGACGATTGCAATGTCGACATCGCGAGCCTCCAGTCTTTGCATAGTAATTGTCCAGTTCAAAAGAGTGAACGTTACTTTCACCCCTGGATAGCGCACTTTGAATCTAGCGATAATCGGCATCGCCGGGCGTGGCGCGTTAGCGATGATACTTAAATGGCCATCAGAAAGGCTGCTGTACGCGCTGATCTTCTCCGCCACCAACTTCTCAATAACGTCAATCCTGTCAGTCAATGCGAACAGTTCCTGGGCTACCTTTGTCGGTTGGAGACCAGAACGATAACGAACGAAGAGAGCGGAGCCAATTCGCTGCTCGAGCTTGGCCAGCTGCTGTGTAACCGCAGACTGTGTAACCCCTAGGGCAGCGGCTGCTTCAGAGACGCTTCGCTGCCGAAAAACTTCGGTGAACGCTGTGATTTGCGGAGAGCTAACTTTCATGACGGCCCCATTTGGTGCTCATCGTTGCATTAGCTGAGCTAATATGAAGACACACGCCTGTCAACTGCGCTTGCTATCTCCGAAAGCGAACAGCGGCAAGTGCCATGCGACTGGCACGGGAAGAACACGGCTTTGGGGTAAGCGCCCCGTGAGCAAATGGAGAGACATCGGTGAAGACAAGCACGGACCAAATTCTCACAACTCACGTCGGGAGCCTTCCCCGTCCGACGGCTCTCGAAATGAAAATCGCAGCCAAAGAAAAGGGCGAACTGGATGCTGATAGCCGAGCGTCGTTGCCGAGCGAGATCGCTCTAGCGGTCAAGAACGTCGTCGGCAGGCAGACAGCTCTCGGCATCTCCATCGTCGACGACGGCGAAATGAGCAAGTACGCATACGCCACCTATGCCCGTGAGCGCCTAACCGGATTGACGGGCGCCGATCAACCATTGGCTCTTTCCGAGCTCGCGGAGTTCCCGGATTTTGCCAAGCGTATCGTCCTTGACATCAAAACGCCGGCTTGCGTCGGGCCGATCACCTACCACGGCGATGCGATCCTCGCGACTGACATCGCGAACCTGAAGGCGGCGCTTGCGGAGAGTGCCATAGAGGAAGCGTTCATGAACGCCTCGTCTCCAGGAATCATGGCGCACTACATGCCGAACAAATTCTATCCCTCGCACGAGGCATATCTTTACGCTCTCGGCGATGCCATGAAGCGAGAGTACGACGCTATTGTGGAGTCCGGTATTCTTCTGCAGATCGACTGTCCGGATCTGGCGCTCGGTCGCCATTTCCGCGAAAAACCGCTGGACGTTGCCGATTTTCGCAAGGAAATCACACTTCTCGTCGAAGTTCTGAACCACGCTCTGCGCGACATTCCCCCTGATCGCATGCGAATGCATTTGTGCTGGGGAAATTACGAGTCGCCCCATCATCATGACATCGATCTTTACGAAATCTTCGACATCATTGTCAGGGCCAGGCCGATGGCAATCCTTCTCGAGGCCGCGAACCCGCGTCATGCCCATGAATGGAGTCTGTTCAAGGAAACCAGGCTTCCAGACGACAAACTGATCGTGCCTGGCGTCATCGATACCTGCACGAACTATATCGAACATCCGGAAGTCGTCGCCCAGCGTATCGAGCAATACGCTAACCTGGTCGGTCGGGAGCGAGTAATCGCCAGCACTGACTGCGGCTTTGCGAGCTTTGCGACGTTCCACACTGTCGATCCAGACATCGCCTGGCGAAAGCTGGAGTCACTGGTCCATGGCGCCGACATCGCGTCGCGCCGCCTCTGGAACAGGACACCCGGCATCTGAAGCACGACGTGCGTCAGGTTAAGATCCGCAGCAGGAAATAACATGAAAATTATACAGATCACCGACCTTCATCTTCTGCCGCCAGGCGATCGCGTTTTCGACAGCGATCCCGGCGAGCGGCTCCAGGCATGCCTCGACGATGTCGTCACACATCATTCCGACGCCGACCTTTGCGTCCTGACAGGTGATCTGGCCCATCACGGCCAAAGGAGCGCGTATGTTCGCCTGCGCAAAGCGCTCGAGGTTTTGCCGATGCCGGTGCGCCTTCTCATCGGCAACCACGACGATCGCGACCAGTTCCGCGAAGTGTTTCCGGAGCTTCCAGTCGACGACAATGGCTTTATCCAATCGGTGCTCGACGCCCCTGCCGGACGGTTCATCTTTCTCGATACCAACAGGTCGGACAGCCATGCAGGCTCGTATTGCGAGGCGCGAAGAGCATGGTTGGATGCGCGTCTGCGCGAGGCAGAGGGTAAATCCGTCTATCTCTTCATGCACCACCACCCTCTGCCAGTCCAACTTCGGGCCGTCGACGAAATCATGCTCGAGGACGGTGAAGCACTGGGAGAGATCCTCGATGGCCACAACATTCGTCACTTGTTTTTTGGCCATGTTCACCGCCCGATCGCCGGTACCTGGCGAAACATTCCCTTTTCCACCCTACGCGGCCTGAACCACCAGACTTGGCTCGACTTCAATCTGAAGCGCGGAATTGCCTGCAGCATGGAACCGCCGGCTTACGCGATCGCATTTGTCGATGACGGTGCAGTGGTCGTCCATACGCACGACTTCCTCGACGCGAGCCCCAAATATTTCTACGACCCGGACCTGCCGGTCGAGCGACAGGTGGTGCCGATGGCACGGTAAAACGAAAAACCACTTCTCACACAGCCTTGAAATGCCTTTCCGGCTGCGCGAGCGGACCGACCGGCTTTGGCGCGCCTAAACGTTGCAACGCAAGATAGCGAGCATTCCCATGAAAATGTCCCGTCGCATGTTTTTACGGTCTTCGGCAGCCGGTTCGGCCGCGATTGTCACCGGCTCGTTCGCCGATCGCGCTTTCGCGACATCGGACACGGTCGCCATCGCCTCACTGCACGATCTGTCTGGCCCACTCAACATCTACGGCGTTCCGTCCAACCTGTGCATGCAGGTTGCCGTCGACGAAATCAACGCCGCCGGTGGTCTGCTCGGCAAGAAGGTCGACCTCAAAGCTTACGACACCCAGTCCGACGTCAACAAGAACCCCCAATATGCGCAGAAGGCGATCCTGAGCGATCGGGCCGTGATGATACAGGGCGCGATGACGGGTGCTGCACGCGAAGCCACGCGCCCGGTCCTGCGGCGCTACAAGACACCATTTTTCTACGGTTCGATCTACGAAGGCGGCCTCTGCGAAAAGAACTCGTTCTGCGTCAACACCGGTGGCAACCAGCAGGTCGTGCCGCTGCTCGAATGGTCGTTTCAAAACCTCGGCAAGAAGCTTTACTACATTGCCTCGGACTATAACGCGCCACGCAATTTCGGCGTCTGGAACCACGTGGTGGCCAAGCGCGAAGGCGGTACGGTGGTCGCAGACGACTATTATCCGCTCGACGTGACCGACTTCACCGCGGCGATCACCAAAATCCAGGCAGCCAAGCCCGATATCGTTCACTCATGCCTCGTTGGCGGTCCGGCTATGTCGTTCTATCGCCAATGGGCGGCGGCAGGCATGCTGAAGAAGATCCCGATCATCTCGATCGTCTTTGGTTGTGGCAACGAGCATGAGGTTCTGTCGCCCGACGAATCCGATGGAATAACCGTCGCCTACAACTATTTCCAGGAGCTCGACACACCGAAGAACAAGGAGTTCCTGGCGAAAGTCGAAGCGCTTGCCGGCAAAGAACGCCCCTACATCAACGGCGATGCGTTCGGCGGCTATAGCGGGGTGATGCTTTGGGCCGAAGCCGTCAAGCGAGCCCAAAGCTTCGAGCGCGATGCAGTCATGGCGGCGTTCGAAAGCAAGATCCGTTGGGACGGACCTGCGGGCGTCATGACCACCGATGGCCCCACCCATAACACGACACAGGACGTTCACATCATCACGGTCAAGAACCGCGTCTGGAGCCTTATCGAGAAGAAGGAGCAGATTGCGCCGGACACCTATCAAGCCAAGTGCAACGTCTTCACCAACCCCAACCAGACCGAATTCCTGATGCCGGAAATCTAGGGACTGGTCCGCGGCGGCCAGCTCGGCGTCGCGGACATTGGTAACGGACGGCCTTTCGCAAGCCCCGTCATGTCAACGCAAGACAGCGAGCATTCCCATGAAAATGTCCCGTCGCATGTTCTTAGGATCCTCAGCAGCCGTCTCCGCTGCGATTGTCACCGGCTCGATATCCGATCGCGCCTGGGCGACATCGGATAGCGTCGCCATCGCCTCGCTGCACGATTTGTCTGGCCCGCTCGACATCTACGGCGTGCCGTCGAACCTGTGCATGCAGGTTGCCGTCAATGAAATCAACGCCGCCGGCGGCCTGCTTGGCAAGAAGATCGAACTCAAGGTCTATGACGGTCAGTCGGACATCAACAAATACCCGCAGTATGCGCAAAAGGCGGCGCTGAACGACCAGGTGGTCATGGTGCAGGGCGCGCTCAGCGGCGCGGCGCGCGAGGCCACACGACCGGTTCTGCGGCGGTACAAAATTCCGTTCATCTATGGCTCGTTCTATGAAGGCGGCCTTTGCGAGAAGAACACGTTCTGTGTGAACACTGGAGGCAACCAGCAGGTTGTTCCGCTGCTTGAATGGTCGTTCAACAATCTCGGCAAGAAGCTCTACTATATCGCTTCAGACTATAACGCGCCTCGCAATTTTGGCATCTGGAACCACGTGATGGCAAAGCGCCATGGCGGCGAGGTGGTAGCCGACGACTACTACCCGTTGGACGTTACAGATTTCACCGCTGCGATTGCAAAGATACAGGCCGCCAAGCCGGACATCGTCCATTCCTGCCTCGTAGGAGGCCCGGCCATGTCCTTCTACAGGCAGTGGGCCGCGGCCGGCATGCTGAAGAAGATTCCCATCATCTCAATCGTCTTCGCCGCCGGCAACGAGCACGAGGTTCTTGCCCCGGAAGAAACCGACGGCGTGATCGTGGCCTACAACTACTTCCAGGAACTCGACACCCCGAAGAACAAGGAATTCCTGGCCAAGGTCGAAGCCCTGGCCGGCAAGAACCATCCTTACATCAACGGCGAGGTTTTCGGCGGCTACAGCGGGGTCATGCTATGGGCGGAAGCCGTCAAGCGTGCCCAAAGCTTCGAGCGTGAGCCTGTCATGGCGGCGCTGGAAAGCGGCATCCGGTGGGACGGCCCGGCCGGCGTGATGACGACGGACGGTCCGACCCATAACACCACGCAAGACGTGCACATCGTCTCGGTGAAGAACCGTGTGTGGAGCCTGATCGAAACGAAAGAGCAGATTGCACCTGATACCTACGGCGGCAGATGCAATGTGTTCTCCAATCCGAACCAGACGGATTTCCTGATGCCGCAGATCTAGTCGGCCAGGTCTTTGCCGCGGTGGCCTTCATGGCCCGCGGGTTTGTTCATCTGTTTCCAATTGAGCGCAAGGAGCGACCTCATGAACTTGTCACGTCGTCAGTTTCTCGGTTCTACCCTGGCGGTCTCCGCCGTTTCCATGACCGCCTCGTTCCCCGGCATCGCGTCGGCGGGATCGGACTCAGTCACAATTGCCTCGCTGTACGATCTGTCCGGGCCATTGGATGTCTACGGCGTCCCGTCGAACATGTGCACGGAATTCGCCGTCGAGGAGTTGAACAAGGCCGGTGGCCTCCTTGGCAAACAGGTGGTCCTGAAGGCCTATGACTGCCAGTCAGACATCAACAAGGGTCCGCAATACGCACAACAAGCAGCACTTCGTGACCGGGCCGTGATGGCGGTCGGCGCATTGACCGGAGCAGCCAGAGAGGCGACACGTCCGATCCTGCATCGATACAAGGTCCCGTACTTTTACGGTTCGATCTATGAAGGCGGAGCCTGCGAGCAGAACATCTTCTGCTGCAACACCGAAGGCAATCAGCAGGTCGTTCCGCTCCTTGAGTGGTCGTTCAAAAACCTTGGCAAGAAGCTCTATTACATCGCCTCGGATTACAACGCGCCGCGCGTCTTCGGGCTTTGGAACCACGTTATGGCCAAGCGGGCGGGTGGCGAGGTGCTTGCCGACGACTATTATCCGCTGGACGTCACCGATTTCACCGCGGCCATCGCCAAGATCCAGGCGGCAAAGCCGGACTTCATCCATTCCTGCCTGGTTGGTGGCCCGTCCATGTCATTCTACCGGCAGTGGGCCGCAGCGGGGATGCTGGACAAGATTCCCATCATCTCGATTATTTTTGGCGGTGGCCGGGAGAGCGAGATTCTGTCACCCCAGGAAACCAATGGCATCTACGCCGCCTACAACTACTTCCAGGAGCTCGATACGCCTCAAAACAAAGCCTTCCTGGCGCGCTTCGCCGAAGCCATGGGCCAAGACCATTCCTACATCAACGGAGAGGCCATCGGCGGTTACAACACCGTCATGCTGTGGGCTGAGTGCGTCAAGCGAGCCAAGAGCTTTGATCGCGACGCGGTGATGAAAGCCTGGGAAAGTGGCATCACGTGGGAAGGGCCTGGCGGCACGATGGCGACTGACGCTTCCACGCACCACACCACCCAGGACGTTCGCATCATCAAGGTCGAAAATCGCGTCTGGAGCCTGGTGGAAACCAAGTCACAGATCCGGCCTGACAACTATGGTGGCAGGTGCGACGTCTTTGCCCATCCGAGCCAGACGGATTTCCTCATGCCCCAGATTTAGGCGGGGAGGCCCGCGGCGCCGCATGCGGGCGGCGCCGCGGCTTCGCTTGACTTTTTCGGTTTTCAGCAAGGGGAAGAGCATGGACCAGCTTGCCATATTGTGTTTCACGGTGGTCAATTCCATCGCGATGCTTGCTTTGATCAGCCTAGGGCTGGCCGTCATTTTCGGCATGATGCGGGTCATCAACTTCGCCCATGGCGAGTTCATCATGCTGGGCGGATATGCGACAGTGATCGCCACCCATGCCGGCATAAATCTTTGGCTGTCGATGCTGGTCGTCGCCCCGGTCGTGGTGGGTCTGATCGGCGTCGCGGCGGAGCGGCTCATCATCCGCCGGCTCTACGGCCATCTGGTGACGACGATGCTGGCCACCTGGGGGCTCAGCCTGTTTTTGATCGGTGCGGTGACAGCCATATTCGGCAACACGACCATGGGAGTGAGCGCACCACTTGGCAATGTCCAGGTCGGCGCCTATTCCATCGGAGCCTACCAGCTTTTCCTGATTGCGATCACCATTGTGTTGGTGGGGTGCTCTCTCTTTACGCTCTACAAAACGAAATACGGGCTGCTGGCGCGAGCAGCGATGGAAAGCCCCGAGATGGCTGCGACGGTCGGGATCGACTGCGGCCGCATGTACGCCGCTACATTCGTCGTTGGTTCCGCATTGAGCGGCTTGTCGGGCGCTCTGCTCGCGCCGATCTCAGGCGTTCTTCCGCACATGGGGTCCGCCTACGTCGCCCGCGCCTTCGTCACGGTCATTAGTGGCGGCGGCGCCTTGGTAACGGGCCTTCTGTCGGCCGCAACCGTGCTCGGGCCCGTGGAAGCGCTGCTTTCCTTTTTTGCGACGCCGGTCGTGGGCCAGGCCTCGCTGCTGCTCGTGGCAGTGATCATTTTGCGCGCGCTGCCGAAGGGTATCTCAAGCCTATGGACCGGAGCTCGATAACGCCATGCTGAGCCAACTCAAACATGCAGTTTTACCGGCCGCTCTGGTCTTGTTCGCGGCTTTGGGACCACTCGTGCTGGAACCCTTCGACCTGATCAATCTGTCCGCTTTTTCGGCCATGGCCATCGCGGCGCTCGGCCTTGCCTTCGTATGGGGCACGCTTGGCATCCTGAACCTGGGTCATTCGGTCTTTTTTGGTCTCGGGGCCTATGCCTATGCTGTCGCTACCTCCAATCTGGGTGACAGCACGCCCGGTTTGCTGATCGGGATAATCTTGCCGGTCGCGTTCTCGCTGGTTCTCGGCTACTTCCTGTTCTTCAGTCGTCTCGGCGACGTCTACCTCGGCGTGATTACGCTGTGCGTGACACTGATCTTCTATTCCTTCGCAACATCGACAGCCGATCCGTCCTACCACATCGGCTCGGTCCTGCTCGGCGGGTTCAACGGCATCACGGCCATACCGCCGCTCAACATGCCGGCCGACCCGCAGACGCCACTGTCGGTGGAGGCAACATTCTCGATTTGCCTGCTCACGCTTGCCGGCATTTACATCCTGCTTTCGTTCTTGCGCGCAAGCAACGCCGGACGGATCATGGCAGCGATCCGCGAAAACGAGTTGCGCAGCGAACTTCTGGGTTACGACATCCGCTTTTACAAGCTCGTAGGCTTTGCCGTGAGCGCCGCCGTTGCGGGTCTTGCCGGGGCACTCTACACAGCGGTTATGGGTTTCGTCGGCCCTAACGTGTTCGATCTGCCGCAGGCCTCGCAATTCGTTCTGTGGGTGATCGCCGGCGGCCTCGGCACCTTCGCGGGCCCGACACTAGCAAGCTTCGGCTTTCAGCTTCTGAGCAGCCAGCTAGGCGCAAACCAGATCTTCAACACGGAACTCATTTTCGGTGCGACGATCCTGCTCTTCGTCCTGCTGGTGCCGCGAGGTCTGCTGCCGATGATCCTGAGCCTGGCTGACCCGAAGTTGCCACGCCGCTTGAGCGGCTTGGTGCGAAAGGAGAAACCGGTATGAACGGCTCCCCCATTCTTGCTACACGCGGTCTTGTCAAACGCTTCGGGGGTGTTGCGGCGGTCGACGGCGTCGACCTCGCTGTGATGGCAGGCGAAATCCGCTGTCTGATTGGCCCCAACGGCGCCGGCAAGAGCACGCTGTTCAAATGCCTCACGCATCAGCACCAGCCAACCAGCGGTCATGTCCTGTTCAACGGTCGCGACTTGCGGGGCCTGCCGACACATCGCATCGCTCGCCTGGGCATCGCCATCAAGAACCAGATCCCGAGTGTTTACGCCAACCTTAGCGTGAGGGAAAACATTCGGCTGGCTGCGCTGCCGCGAGGACTGGCCAAACGCGAGCTTGGCAAGGTTGTCGAACTGACGCTCAACGAGATCGGCTTCGACGACCCTCTCGCCAAGCAGTCGGCAGCGACCCTTTCGCATGCGCATCGCCAATGGTGTGAGCTTGGGATGCTTCTCGCTAGCAATCCGCGTCTTGCCCTTCTGGACGAGCCCACCGCCGGCATGACGCGCGACGAGATGTTGAAGACCGTCGACATCATCAAGCGGCTCAATGCGCATGCGACGGTGATCGTGGTCGAGCACGATCTGGAGTTCATCGCACGTCTCGCGCAACGCGTTACGGTCCTTCACCGGGGAAGAGTGCTGGTGGAGGACACGATGGACAAGATCGAGGCAAACGAGACCGTTCGCGACATCTACCTCGGCCGCAAGAAGGAGATAGTCCATGCTCAAGGTTGAGCGACTAACCTCAGGCTACGACCGGACAAGGGTGCTGCACGGCTTGAGTTTCGATCTGGGCAGTCAGGAGATACTCGGGATCGTCGGCCTCAACGGTATGGGCAAGACAACCTTGCTGAAGACGCTGATGGGCCTGCTGCCGGTCGAGACTGGCCAGATCGTGCTGGACGGTGTCGCAATCGAACGCCTGCCGGCCCATCGACGCAGCCGTCTTGGTTTCGGCTACACACCACAGGGTGGAGCAGGATTTCCCGGTCTCACCGTCAAGGAAAACCTCATGCTCGCGAGCATGATGCCCGGTGCCCGCACGGCGAAAACGATTGGAGAGATCACGTCACTCTTTCCGAGGCTGGAGAAGCTTCTTGATCGCCCCAGTGGGGCTTTGAGTGGCGGAGAACGGCAACTGCTTGCGCTTGCCCGCGCCATGGTTCGCTCTCCGCGCCTGCTTCTCCTGGATGAATTGACCGAAGGCATCCAACCCTCTGTGACGGACGAAATCGCCGAATGCCTGCTGTCGATCCACCGATTTGAAAAGACGGCCATGATCATCGCCGATCAGGATCTCAGTTTCGTTGCGTCGCTGGCGGGCAGGGCACTGTTGATCCAGAAGGGCGAGATTGTGGCGCAACGGACGCCGTCAGACCTTCTTGCCGATAACGTGCTGGAGGCCGCGTAGCGCTCGCTCAAAGGGCGACAAGCACCCCCGTCTCCCACCGGTCTGGATCCGTCGACCGGTTGGCTCACTCGAGACACTAGCCACGTCGGGCTCAAATGGTGGTCGGCAGGGCTCGGCCTCATAAGACACTGCAATTTTTAACAAGGTTGAGAACGCAAATGGGTTTGCAGACCGCCCAAAAAGCAACGGTGCATGGCGACCTTCCGGCCCCGGCACCCGGAATCGAAAATTCGAAACAGAATTTTCGTTTCTACGACAATCGCCAGAAATATCTGATGTTCGTCAACACGTGCAGTGAGAAACGGGTGGTTGCCGAACGCATTTCTCAGGAACTGGAATACGTTCGCCCGCGCCCACCGGCAGTTCGCGTGTTCGATGCCGGTGTCGGCGACGGCACGGTGCTGGCGCGTGTTTTGCGCGCCATGCACCAACGTTTCGAGAAATTGCCATTCTATATCGTGGGCAAGGAGATCAGTCTTGAGGATATGCGCCTGACGCTTGAGAAGGTGTCGGACCGCTTCCACGAGCACCCCGCCACAGTCCTGATCCTTACAAATCTCTACTATTCAGAAGCAACGCGTCTTCAGCCGAATTCACCCTCAATGGCTGCCCGTCTGGTCTGGCGCGAAGTCGCGCTGTCGGGGAGCACAGCTGGCGAGTACGAACAGCAGATCAACGCGCTGGAGCCCTTCCTGGCTCAGCATTGGCGGGCCAATGTCAGCGAAAAGACAGGCAATCCAGTTTACGAGCAGCCCACGGTTCTCGTACTCTACTTGGAGAGCCACAAATTTCTGCTCGATCAGGTCATTCCTAAGCGCGGTGCGGTCAGCGCCGGCTACGACCTGATCATTGCGTCCCAACCATACCGTGCAAGCGCGTCCGCGGCCTTCAAGGCGCAAAAGGTAATTGCTCCTCTCGCCCAAAGTCTCGCTCCAAGTGGGCGTCTTATCGGCATCCATTCGTGTGGCGACGACCCGGCGCTGGAGATCGTCCAGGCGGTCTGGCCCGGCGAGGCGCCCTTTGCAAACACCCGGCACGACATATTGAGAGAGACAAGATTGTCACTCGGCTCTGAGGCCAAGCACTACAATTTCGACGCTTATCCTGAAGATAGAGCTAAATTCAGGTATCAGATGTACACCCTGCCTGACGAGGTAGAAAACGAGTCGACGTCGATTGGTACGTCAACACTCTTAGCCGCATGGAATAATGCAACGTACGTTGCTCAGATAGAGGACGAGCGCCTCTCAGAGGCAATGCATAGCGGTAGATACATTGAAACAACAAAAAAGGTTTTGAGGAAATACGGCGGCCTCTGGTTCAATGACGAGCTTTACGTGGTTGTTCGCAAGCATGACAGTTAAATCGTCGGACGCAAGCTGCGCAGGCTTTCGCACCAGTTCACATGCGAACGTCCTCACGAGCACACGCTTCGGGTCAACCAGGGTTTCTGTTCTGATGCTGGCACCCGTCGAAAGTCGACGAACGTGTGACAACTCCTTTGGCTCCTCGACACGGGTTAAGTTCGGTCTGTGCCCGGCAAGGCACATAAGAGCGCCTGGCTCCGCACGTTGGCCGCGCACAGCGGGCCAATGCCAGCCGTAGGGCGAAAGAGTGTCGCTCTTGCCGGCGCGGCTTGGATCCTGCTCTCCGGTGCTGCCGGCGCGAATAACAGGAACCGTTCACCGTATCACTGTCTCGATCTGCCCCGAAACGATCATCAAAACTGCTCAGGACGAGCACCCACCATACAATCAGCGGAGCCACCATGGTCGCCAAAGCGCTTTCGGTCCAACCGTCCGTCCATCTCACAGCCGAATTGCACGAGGCAAAACTGGGCGCCTATTGCGAGGTCGGTGCGCGCACGTTTCTCCACGAAGTGACCATCGGCGACTATTCCTATGTCGTGAACGATTCCCAGATTACCTACACGACGATTGGCAAATTCTGTTCGATAGCGGCCATGACCCGGGTCAATCCGGGCAACCATCCGATGAACCGCGCGAGCCAGGCCCACTTTACCTACCGCGCCGGAATTTACTTTCCGGGCGAGACCGACGAGGCGGAGTTTTTCGAGTGGCGCCGACAACACCATGTCCATATCGGTCACGATGTCTGGATCGGCCATGGCGCAATCGTGCTGCCCGGCCGCAATATTGGCACGGGCGCAGTGGTGGCGGCTGGTGCCATCGTGACCAAGGACGTGGCCGCGTACACGATTGTCGCGGGCAATCCCGCCCGCCCCGTCAGGCAACGATTCTCGGACGACATCGCCGCGCGACTCGCCAGACTAGCTTGGTGGGACTGGGATCACGAAAGCTTGCGCGCAGCACTGCCGGATTTCCGCAAGTTGTCGACTGAAGAGTTTCTGGCAAAGTACGAATCCCAAGCCATCAACAGCCACACCTCTGCCAGAAAATGATGCGTTCTTGTGAGATGTATATAGAAGGTAGTCATTTATTCATCGAGCGTGGTATTCGACCAAGCCTTGTTTGCATTCGCACCAAACGATTTTTGCCAAGAGAAGATCGCATTACATCTGCGTTTCGTTGTGATCTTGGTGGGACGTCGGAGGGAGATCCATGTCCTCCATGATCTCTTGCCTGAGTTTCGGTCCTTCGTTGAGCCGGCGCCCCAGCGCGGCGACAAAATTATCATACCGCGCCCCCGCCTTGGCCCGCGCCGCCTGGGCGGCTGGCTCCGGCAAGGGCGGCGTGGTGGTCAACCAGAAGCGGATAAACAGCGCCAGCGTCTCGACGGCGATGCCCACATCGCGCTCAAGGCGCGCCAGGCGCCGGTCCTGCTGGTCGAGGCGTTTGGCGATTGCCGCTTCGCGCCGCTCGTCGGCATCAGGCGACAGGAAGGAAGCAACGGCGGCTTCCGCGATGAGCGACATCGGTTGCTCGCGCCGTGCGGCATAGGCAGACAACCGTTTCATGATTTCGGGATCGAGATAAACGGAGAAGGCCGCTTTCTTTTTCCGCATGGTAATTGTCACCTCACAGCTCCATGCCGTCGCCTGGATCGAGCGAGACCTGCCGCACGACGCCCTGCATAAGGCGGTTCATCCGGCCGATGCGGGCCGCGTCGTCCTCCATCTCATTGTCGGCATCGGGCGCGAACTCGTTGTCGATCGGCTCCTTCTTCTCGATCGGCTTCGTCCTACTGAGTTCCGGCTGTCGACGACGCTCCGATTCGGTCGGATCGTCGTCTTCCGCCTGTTCGCTGAGGGTTGCCTCGGCGACCTGAGGTCGCGCTGGCAGCGGCCGAGCGCTCCAGTCATCGGGGCGGGCGGTCTCGGGCCGGGTCAGCGCCGGCGGCTGCAACACACGCTCGAGAAACCGCTCGTCCTCGTAATAGCGCGCCTTCTTGGCTCGGATCGGCGGCGTGCCCGCGACCATGACGATCTCGTCCGCGGGCGGGAGCTGCATGATCTCGCCGGGGGTGAGCAGCGGCCGGGCGGTTTCGGAACGCGAGACCATCAAATGGCCAAGCCAGGGCGAGAGCCGGTGCCCGGCATAGTTTTTCATCGCCTTCATTTCGGTCGCGGTGCCGAGTGCGTCGCTAACCCTCTTCGCAGTCCTTTCGTCATTGGTCGCAAAGCTGATGCGCACATGGCAATTGTCGAGGATCGAATTGTTGGGTCCGTAGGCCTTCTCGATCTGATTGAGGCTTTGGGCGATCAGGAAGCTCTTCAAGCCGTAGCCTGCCATGAAAGCGAGCGCGCTCTCGAAAAAGTCGAGCCGCCCCAGCGCCGGAAACTCATCGAGCATCAGGAGCAGTCGGTGGCGCCGGCCCTTGGCCTGCAGCTCCTCGGTCAGGCGTCGGCCGATCTGGTTGAGGATCAGCCGGATCAGCGGCTTGGTCCGGTTGATGTCGGAGGGCGGTACCACGAGGTAGAGCGTCGCCGGCTGCTTGCCCCCGACAATATCGGCGATCCGCCAGTCGCAGCACCGCGTGACTTCCGCCACGACGGGGTCGCGATAGAGTCCCAGAAACGACATGGCGGTGGAGAGCACGCCCGACCGCTCATTGTCGGATTTGTTGAGGAGTTCCCGCGCCGCGGAAGCGACGACAGGGTGAACACCCGCTTCGCCGAGATGGGCCGTCTTCATCATCGCCGCGAGGGTGGATTCGATCGGCCTCTTCGGATCGGAGAGAAAGGCGGCGACCCCGGCCAGCGTTTTGTCCGCCTCGGCATAGAGGACATGGAGGATGGCGCCGACCAGCAGTGCGTGGCTTGTCTTCTCCCAATGGTTTCGCTTGTCCAAGCTTCCTTCAGGATCGACGAGGATGTCGGCGATGTTCTGGACGTCCCGGACCTCCCATTCGCCGCGCCGAACCTCGAGCAACGGATTGTAGGCGGATGATTTCGCATTGGTTGGATCGAACAGCAGCACGCGGCCGTGCCGTGCGCGAAAGCCGGCGGTGAGCTGCCAATTCTCCCCCTTGATGTCATGGACGATCGCCGAACCCGGCCAGGTCAGCAGCGAGGGTACGACCAGGCCGACGCCCTTGCCGCTGCGCGTCGGGGCAAAGCACAGCACGTGCTCGGGTCCATCATGGCGGAGGTAATCGCGGTCGAGCCGGCCCAGCACGACGCCATCGGGACCAAGCAGACCGGCCAGCTCGATCTCCTTCGGTTGCGCCCAGCGGGCCGAGCCATAGGTCTCGACGTTCTTGGCCTCGCGCGCCCGCCAGACCGACATGCCGATCGCGACAACGACGGAGATCAAGCCGCCGGATGCAGCGATATAGCCGCCCTCGACGAAGATATGCGGGGCGTAGGCATCGTAGCCGTACCACCATGCAAAGAAAGCTGGCGGAAGATAGATCGGGAAACCGAAGATCTCGAACCAGGGATGCCCAAGCTCCGGCTGGAAGCCGAGCCGCCAGGCCGTCCATTCCGTCGCGATCCACATCGTCATGAGCACGATCAGAAAGATGGTGATGACCTGGCCCCAGAGGATTTTGGTAGCGGACATGACAGGGTCCTTTCAGGATAGGCGTAAGGGATCGGGGCGGATCACAGGCCGAGGCCCCGCTTGCGGCCAAAACTCCAGTCGACGCCGCCATCATCGCGGGCGACGCCGGAGACATGGCGGCCGAGCTGTTTTTCCAGCGAGGGCGACCAGGGCACCAGTTGGAAGCCGAGCCCATCGTCGAGCATGGCGAAGCGTCCGGACGCGAGCGTCATACGTCGCTGATAGGTGCCGGCGATATATTCGCCGGACGCGGAACGATTGAACGAACGCCCCGTCTCGGCCGCGAGCCGCTCGCCGAGTGCCACCACCTCGCGGCCGCGGAGCGTGGCGATGAGGTTGCGCGCGAAGGTGATGCCGCGTCCCTGGCGTTCAGCAAGGCCCTGCCGGATAAGTTCCTCGGCTCTTCGATCCATCGCGTCGCGCACTTCGGCGCCGAAGCCGCCTTGGCCGAGTGCCGCTGGTTCCCGCGCGATTGCTTGCCGATCGAGCCAAGTGGCGCCGGTCGCTGTGACCTGGGCCGAGATATCGAGATCGGACCGAACGGCGATTGCCACGCGACGCTGGCCCCTCGCGTCGTCGAACTTGCGCAGCTCGACGATCGAGCCCGGCGCGCTGTCGCCGGCGGCATCGAGGTCGGGCAGCTTGATGTGATGCGTGCGGCCGTCGATGCCGTCGACCACGGCATAGGCGGTTCCCTTAAGCTCGTCGTCCAGGCCGCGATCGACCAACCGGCCAACAACAGGATCATCGAGGCTTTCGCCGGCGAGCACGTATGACGCCGTACCGCGTTCGATTCCCCGCTCCTTCAAGCCGCGGTGGATGCGCTTGATGATGTCGCCACGCTCACCGAGTTCACGTAGGGTGGACTCTGCAGCCTCGGCCATCATCCATTGGCCGGGCCCAAGCTGATGCGCGAGACCGAGCGCTTCCAACCGGCGCAGCCGCCCGACCTTCAGGGCATGGAATTCGTCGGGCTGCTGGCCAGGCATGGGCGCCAGATCGATGACGCCATGCCGATCGGCGTCGCGGGCAAGCTGACGATCGAGCTGGGTCCAGCGCTCCTGCTCGACCTGACGTTCGAGTGCACGACGGATGTCGAGATCGGTGCGTGGCCCCAACTCTTGCGTGACCAGATCCTGGGCGCGGGCACGCATTCCCTCTCTGATATAGTCGCGCGCGATGACGAGGTCCTGGCCGTCCTCGGCGACGCCTCGGACGATGATGTGGGCGTGCGGGTGCTGGGTGTTCCAGTGATCGACGGCGACCCAGTCGAGTTCGGTGCCGAGGTCCTTCTCCATCTGCCCGACCAGCTCGCGGGCGTAGCCCTTGAGATCCGACAACTCGACGGCATCCTCGGGTGAGACGATGAAGCGGAAATGATGCCGGTCGCCCTGGCATCGCTCCGCAAAGGCCTTCGGGTCGGTGTCCTCGGTCTCGGGTCCGAAGAGGCGCGCCTTCTCCCCGTCCCGGGTGACGCCTTCGCGACGGAGATAACCGAGATGGGCGGCGAGCGGCGCAGAGCGTGCCGTGTGCCGCACGACGCGCGTTTTGATCGTGACCAGACGCGAGCGGCCGGTCAGCAGACGGTTGGCCCGCACGCTGGCGACGCGACCGCGCCCGAACGCCGAACGCTTCCCGCTTCTGAGCATGCCCTGTCGCGAGATGCCGCCGCCGGCCCGCTCAGCGGCGGCGAGCGCCTGCGCGATGAACAGTCTCGCACGCTGCGCGCGAGAGGAGCGGATGCGTCCTGGCCGGACCTGGAAATCGTCGTCACCCGCCATCGCCATCTCCGGCAATGTTCATAAACCGCAGGACGAACAAAGACTTGAAGCGGGCGCGCACATTGCGCTGAAAGAGCGCACATTGCCGAAAACCTAAGAAAGCCCAAGCCAAACAACACCCCGACCGAGCCACACATTGTGGCCTTTTATCTGGCCATCCCCCGGTCGTATCGCCTGCTCCCACCCTCCCCGCACGCCATGGCACGCAGAAGCGCGAGATATCTCGACCGACGTCAAGGACGCTCATGGCGCATTCCTCCCAACCGATCGCGCAACAAACAGATCGCCTGATTGCGGCTCGATGGCAGAGACATCGTGCACGAAGGCCGCCTTCAGGATCGCACTGGATGGATGCCCGACACGCGTCGGATCGCCGGCGAATCGGCGATCCGACGGGGCGGCAAAGAGTGCCGCACGCCGCCATTGCGGAAGCGTTGATAGGCGCGCCACCACAGTGCCAATGACCTTGCGGCCTTCGATCGCGGAGACAACGTTGGCGACATAGGCGCGCGTTTCCAGAGGCACCGGCCGACCGGCAAGCGAGGCCTCATAGCGCCGGGGACCGGCGTTGTAGGCCGCGATCCAACCCGGCCATCCATAGCGATCGAACAACTCGCGGATATAGCAAGCCCCCGCGATGATGTTGTCCCGCGGATCGTTGGGATTGCTGCCAAGATGCTGGCGCTTGCGCAGATCAGCCCAGGTTCGGGGCATGATCTGCATTAGACCCATGGCGCCTCTTGGCGATCTCGCACGCGGATCGCCATTGCTCTCGGCGCCAATGACAGCACGTATCCATGTGGTCGGCAGCCGAAACCGCGCCGCCGCCTCTGCGATAGGCACGGCATAGCGGGCGCTAATCGATTGCGTGGGGGCAGCGAATTTCGCCCTTGCGAGCAGCGGCATGATCGTTGCGGCAACGATGCCGGAAAGGAGAAGGAGAGCCGTGGGTTTTGCGCACCGCGCTCCGAGAGCACGCCGGCCGCTCGCCGCTGGACAGCCAAACGGCATCGCTCAATCCTTCTCGGCGCGATCGCGCGGGCGAGACCAGTGCAGCGACCAGGACGTCTTGTCGTCGCCATTCTGAAAGAGGTTGGCGCGGATCGGCTGCGGGAAGGTCGGATCGTCGAGCTGGATCGAGATGTATTCGCCCGCCTTTTCACTGGAGCGCTTCCAGCCGGCGCCAATCTCGGGACCCTCATCGCTGTCGGCGTGGACGCGGTAGTCAGGTGCGTTCTCCGTATCGCTCGCGTCCATCGCCACCAGGGCGATGTCGAGCTTGAGCCTGAGGGTGTGGATGGAACCAGAAAAGCCCGTCTCCCCCTTGGTGAAACCACCAATCTGTGGCATGTCGATCTCCTTTTCGTTGGGGTTGCGATGTGAAACTGGTTGGCTGGGCGCCCGTCGGTCGCGCGGTCATCGGCTCGGCGCGCGCCATTCGAAGCGGCCATTGCCGTGCTCATCCGTACACAGAGGGACGGCCCGGCCAATGATCCGGTCTGTGGAAGTCAGGCCGAAGTAACGACCGTCGAGGCTGTCAGGGACCTGCCGATTCATGAGGAAGACCTCACCGGTCGGAATGCGACGGCAGCCCTGCCAGACAGGCAGATCACGGCCGGCGCGATCGCGCCGGAGCGCCGTGCCGACTTTAATGCCGTCGACTGTGATGGTGAGGTTCGACCGGCAAACCACCTGCCCGGGGATCGCCAGAATGCGCTTTAGCAGCGGCACGCCCTTGGGCAGATAACCGCGCTCCGCGAGGAAGGCCGCGAGCGGCGCGGGGGCGTCGACAACGACCAGATCCGCGACGGCGAGATCTCGTGGCGAGGCAACAAAGTACAAGCCAATCGGTGTGCTGGCCGATGCGTTCCAGACCAGTTTCCTGGGCAATGTCACGTAGGAGGTGACGGAACTGCCGAGCACCGCGACCGTAGCCAGTAGGGCATAGCGGGGGCGGATCATCGTTCGAGTCCCCGTCGCCTGAGCCACGCTTGATGGCGCGCTACCGTGTAAGGGCGCGGCGGCAACCCTGCTTTCAGTCGGCTGTGAACGTGTCGCCAGTGATCGGGGGCGACGTCGGTCGGCTCGATGCGCAGCGCTTCGATGGCATCGATGTGCCGGAGCACCTGTTCGACCTTGGGCCAGCCGTCGATCTTCAACAAAACGTCGCCGCCTGGCCGCACGAAAGGCACTGTCTGGTACGGCTCACCAGGCTTGACGGCGCGAACGATGTCGATCCGGGAGATCACAGTCCCGTAGTCATTGGCGGCCCAACGCAGGAACGCGAAGATGCTGCCGGGCCGAAACGAGAGAACGCGCCGCCTTTCATCAAGCACCTGCTCTTGCGCCGCCTGGCCGAAACGGATCCAGTTCTCCAGCCGCTTCTCGATCCAGGTCAATTCGACATCCGTGAAGATGGTCGAGGTATCCGCGGCCGGCGCCGGGGCGCCGCGCGGAGGAGAGCTAGCTGCACCGGTCATGATTTTCTTCCTGTGAGAGAGGAGGAATTGGCCGTGGGCAGCGTCCCATCGCGATTGCCGTTGAGCCTGGCGGAGGCATCACGCTCAGGGGGCGCCATCAGAGCGCCGGCAGGCACCCTCGCTGCGGCGTTTTCCACACCGCGCGCGCGTCTATAAGAGTTAGATTCAAGGTTAGACTCTAAGTTAAGGGCACGATTTTCGCTGTTGCCGCCGTGGGTTAGGCTCGGTTCGGGTTCCCGATGGCACGAGAGACGGGTTCCCGATGGCACGCGAGCGGCGGTTCCCGATGGCACGAGCTGATCCACAGCCTGTCCAAGGGGAGCCGATCGCTCGAAAGCCAGCAGCGGCCGGCTGCGCCGGTCGATTTCGATGAACAACGAATATCCCGGCAAGGGCTGGCGCCGGATGATGTCGCGCAGCTCGTAGGCAAATCGTTTGTAGGGCGACAGGCTGCCGGACTTCGCATAGAGGTGCCGGAAATCGAACTGCCAGCCGTCACGCTGGCTGCCGCCATGCTTGCGCACCAGGCGATAGAGCCAGCGTTCGAGCCCGCCGGTCAGCCCGAAATAAGCCCGGTCGATGGTCAGGATGAGCGCATCGTCGAGGACGGCCTGATAGAACCAGTCCGGCAGGATCAGCTCGATCCCGAGCGGCCTTCCGCTAGGATCCGCACGTTCCTTCCATTCATTGATCCAGGAAAATCGATGGCGCCGCCCTTCCGCCGGCTGGCGCAGCGAGGTGCAGACCGTGGTCGATTGCAGTCGGTCGAGCGCGGCCTTGAGGCGCAGATAATCGCGCAGCGACGTACCTCGGCCGACGAATCTGAGGATCTGATAGGGCGTGGCGGCCATCAGCCGTGAGGTGCGAAGTTCGGCATCGCGGGCTTCCACGATCTGACTCGCCGCCCAGATCAGGATGTCGGCATCCCAGATCGTCGCCATGCCATGTTCGGGCACGGCCTCGACCCGGATCGAGACATTGGGCGCGCTATAGTCGATCGCCTTGACCCGATGCGTCTTGGAGAGGGAAAAGAACGGATAGGTCATAAGGTCCTGCGCATCTCGAGGCGCGAAATCGCCGGGAAGGGAGTGGAAGAGATCGAGCTGACCTGCCGCCGGCGGGGACTGACGTCGAGCGGTCATCGCTAAAACGACTGGCGGTCAGCGCGTGAAACGACTGGCGTGAAGCGAGGGTGTCGGCAGATGACGCTTGGCAGGAAGGACCGATCCACGCGGATCGGACGTCGAGGTCACGGCCCCCTGTCGGGTCCAGGCCATCAGTTCGTCAACGGCGTAGACCACGCGCCCGCCCAGCTTGCTGTAGGCGGGACCCGTCCCGTACGTGCGATGTTTTTCGAGCGTACGAGCGGACAGGCTCAGGAATTCGGCCGCTTCCTTGGTGCGCAGGAAGCGAGGCGGCAGGATGGTGTGATCGGGTCGCATGAAGGAGCCTTTCGTGGCGTTCGTGGACGCCGCCGGTGGTCGACGGGGAACGAGGATCACGATGGCGGAGGAAATCCTGCGACATGCAGTGCGAAGTTGGGGAGACCTGAATTCGCACACACAACTGTCGGCCGGCACGGTTAGGATCGGCGGCGATGATGAAGCAATGTCCGATAGCCGCCCGCGATCATCCGGCGGGCATCGCGCAAAAGTGCCATGACGGCGTAGCGGCTCGACGACGCCTGCCACTCGTCGCGACCGCGCGGGACATGATGGAAAACCACCTCGGCAAGCTCGCGCTGGGTGGCGCCGTTGCGGTCACCGTCCCAGGCTTGCAGCATGCGACGGGCGCGCGAGCGTTGCTGCGGCGTCAGTCGCCTGTCCTGAGGGACTGGCCGTTGATGCAACGCGGCCAGCAATCTGAAGATGGCTTCGAGACGATCAAAACCTTCCAGGCCGAGCGGCACGATGGCGGCGATGGGCCCTCCCCGCTCCGCGTCACCGACATAGAGCAGCTGCAGGCGTTGTCGCTCATCGAGATTGCAGAGAGCATGGGCACCCAGTTCGTCGGCATGAAAGCCAACCTTGTTCATGCAGGCCCGAATATCGTCATCAGCGATCGGAAGGTCGGGCAGCGCCGTCAGGAGGACCGACGATGTGTCCTCCAACGGCGACCAGAACACCTCTCCGTCGGGCCAATCGAGCGATGGATCGACTGGGAAATCGCACCCCCCAACGGTCTCGGATCAGGGTCCCCGACGCATTCTCGTCGGCTCCGGGAACCGCGAATGCTTCGTAGTCGCGACCATAGGCCTCGTTGCGCCGCAACCATTCCCAGGCAAGTTCGGACGCGGTCAAGTCGTCGATATAGTCGTACGACGCCGAGGAGCGCCATTGGGATGCTGCCGGCATCGTCGCGTTCCTCCCGCTGCCCATGTGATCAAGGAAGGCGGAGGATTCCCGGATTAAGCACGCGGCAGAAGTCTCTTTGTTGGCAACGGGTGATGCCGTTTTGGCATCCCCCTGGTCAGGAGCGGCGGTGCTCGCGGGCAAGTTCGCGGTAACCACATTGCGTCATCCAGCGAGCCCGAGCCAGGTGGGTGTCGTGGATCCGGCGACAGCGCGCGGGCTCGTCATCGGCATTCACACCGAACAGAACCCGGACGACCTCACGCCAGTCAGCGCCATCGCGGGAGGCGTCGAGCAGCCTGAGATAGAGCGCCATATGCGCGCGATCATACGCCGTCAGGTGCTGGCTTTGCGGCGGCTCATCCAGAAAAGGCAGTATGGATTGTTCCATGCCCTGGCTTCTCGTGCCCTTCTCCAAGGATGCTCCCGTGAAGCAAATCAAATGCGCATTAAAACTACACCACTCGGAGACGTTTGACGCGCAGAAAGAAGGCCGTGCCATCACGTGTTTCGACGCTTGGATGGGGTGATGGCGCCCAAGAGATGGATGCCGCCGATCCGTTGGCGGGACTGAAGCCCCGCCTTTCGGCGGGGCTTCGTCTGGAACCTCAATCGCTGCGCCGCCCGTTGGGCCGGGACCAGATCAGAGAGTAGCCCTCGCCGTCTTCGTCATCGAAGAGGTTGGCGTAGATGGGAGCGTTGAAGCTCGGATCATCGACCTTGAGACCCAGATAGTCGCGGCCTTCGTTGGAGCGCTTGGACCAGGCGGCACCGATCTCGGCGCGACCAACCAGGACCCGGTGGCTGGGGGCGTTCTCGCCGGTGGCGCGCTGGTCGGGGACGATGCGCACGTTCTTGGCCTGGACGCTGAGGGTGACGATTTCGCCGGTGAACTCGTTCGTGCCGGTCTTCTTGAAGGTGCCGATGGTCGCCATTTTAAGTCTCCGTTTTCTGTTTCCGAGCCCGCACCATGCGGCCTCGATGGCGATCGGTTGACCGGAGGCGACCGACGCCGCATCGCTCGCTACCGGAGCAACGCGGAGGACGGCGCAGGCACGAGTTTCTTGCTTCGCGAGGAATGTCGCCGCTCTCGAGGTCCCCACGCGGCCTCCGCGTGGGGTGGGAGTCCGGCAGGGGAAGAAAGTCGAGATGCGCCGTTGCGGCATAGGCGGTCGAGGCTTCAGCCGCCCTTCGGTCAGATCAGCCCATTGAAGAGGCCGTTTGGTGCGCTCTGGAGACGGATTGAAACCGGAGACGCTGGCGGCCCTTCGCCCCGAGAGAAGATCGCGATGAGTTTCACAGGCATTGTCCCCGCGTCCCAGGCAATTAGCCTCGCCATTCTCCGACGTTCTCGTCACGGGCCGAATGCCTCAATGACCCGTTCATCGCCCTTGTTCGCGCAAGGTCCCTTGCCTGGCATCGAGTGCGACCAGCCGCATCGCGATGTGCCAATGAAACGGCTCGATCCGCGCGACAGGGCTCGAAAGCGCCAACCTCTTCGACGATGAAGACGGCGAGGCCCCGTCGCCTCGGTCCCGCTGATGCGCCATGCGTCAGCCCATCGAGCTCTCGAAAGATAAAACGCTACTTTTTCTGGGCGCTTTACCAAGGTCTAAGGAGCCCTATTGATCTGCGGTGCAACACGGTTGCGCCTCTTTTCTCACGCGAATTAGAGTGAACAAGCGAAAGGGAGCAACTTGCTGCTGCTCGACGATTGTGGCATCGACTTGAGAAGCGAGCCAGTCGGCGACAATAGCGTAGGGAAAGTAAGGCCGCCAACCAAGCCATCCGCCCGCCCCCTGCAGGGACTCCTCTACCCGCGCCCGCAGACCTTCGGCTGCGGAGAAATGATTGAGGATGATCATCTCGCCCCCAACACGCGTGGCCCGCCACATTTCCTCGAGCACGCGTTTGGGCGACGGCACAACGCTCAATATGTAAGGGGCGAGAACGACGTCGAAGCTGCCATCTGCGAACTCGAGCGAACCGGCGTCCATGATGTGCAGGCCCTCGACGTGATGCAGGTTTTTTCGTGCAACTCGCTCACACGCGATCGCCAGCATCGGTCGGGCAAGATCGATCCCGGTTACCCTGGTCCTGCGCGGAAGCAGTTCAAGTTCGAGCCCTGTACCAACCCCGGCAACGAGGACATCCCCTCCCGACGGCGCAGCCTGTGCGACCGCAAGCGCGGCCGCCAACCGTCCAGGATGAAACGGCCAATCGAAGATAAGGTCGTAAAAGCGCGCCCAACGATGATAAGCGCCTGCATAGGAAGACTCGGCAGAATGCCCCTGCCCTTCTTCAATCCCTTTGACGTTCAAGGCGTATTCCCCACCGAAGTTTAGTTTCTGCCCACTTTGGCTGATCAGGATTGGTAGTCCAACCCGATATCCAGGGCTGGGGCGCTATGGGTGAGCCAGCCAATGGAGATCAGATCGACGCCGCTGGCCGCGATGGCCGGTGCGGTGGCGGCGGTGACGCGGCCGGAGGCCTCGGTCAAGGCACGGCCGTTGACCATCGCGACGGCCTGGCGCAGCTCATCCGGCGTCATGTTGTCGAGCAATACCGCGTCAACACCGAAGGCCAATGCCTCCTCGAGCTGAGCGAGGGTGTCGACCTCAAGCTCCACCTTGACCATATGCCCGGCAGCCGCGCGCGCGCGTTCCAGGGCCGGGAGAATGCCGCCGGCGATCGCGACATGGTTATCCTTGATGAGCACGGCGTCATCGAGACCGAAGCGGTGGTTGCTGCCGCCGCCGGCACGTACGGCGTATTTTTCAAGGGCTCTCAGGCCAGGCGTGGTCTTCCGGGTGCAGACGATATGGGCCTTGTATTCACTGATAGCGGAGACCACCGCCGCGGTCGCCGTGGCGATACCACTCAGATGGCATAGGAAGTTGAGCGCCGTGCGCTCCCCAGTCAGCAGCGCACGAGCAGAGCCGCTCAGGGTTGCGATCACCGAGCCTGGCTCGACAGGGCTGCCATCCGGCCGCTCCACGACCAATCCGATACCGGGTTCGAGCATCCGGAACGCGAGGGCGGCAATGTCGAGCCCCGCGACGACACCAGACTGGCGAGCGGCAAGGACGGTCGTCGCGCGCAAGTCCGGTGGAACGATCGCGTCGGTCGTCAGGTCGCCAGCCCGCCCGAGATCCTCGACCAGGGCCGCGCGAACCAACGGTTCGAACAAAAGGGGAGAAAGGGGGCACAAATTCATCTTAGGCACTTTCTGCAAATTGGAACGGGCTCGGGGGCAGATCAGCGGCGGCTGTCTCAGCGGCGGCTGTCTCAGCGGCGGCTGTCATGGCGGCGGCTGTCATGGCGGCATCGAGAGACAGGAGCGATCGCTGAGATGCCGGATCCGAATGGGGAAAGTCCGTGCGGGCGTGAGCGCCGCGGCTTTCTTCGCGACGAAGAGCGGAAACGGCAATCATGAGGCCAATCAGCGCCGGCTCCGAAGCTGGTGCTCGGCGGCTGGCGAGTGGCAGGAGCTGTGCGATGGCATTTTCAAGCCCATGCCGGTTGCGCAGGACCCCGAGCCAACGCGACATGATGGGCCGCACGGGCGTGGGGTTGGGTGGGGCTGGCACGACAGGCAAGGCCGGAAAGGCGCGCTGTCGGGCGGCCTGTCCCTTGACGCTGTCCGCAATCCATGAGGCACAGACCGCAGCTTCCATCAGCGAATTGCTGGCAAGACGGTTGGCGCCGTGAAGTCCCGTAGAGGCCACTTCACCGCAAGCCCAGAGGCCTTCGATCGAACTGCGCCCCTCTCCATCCACTGCAACGCCGCCCATGTGATAGTGCACCGCCGGGCGGACCGGAAAAGGCTGTGATTGTGGATCGAAGCCGGCCTGCCTGCAGATCTCGCTGATCCCAGGAAACCGCTTGGAGAAGGCGGCGCCCGGCTTGCTGCGTGCATCCATATAGACCGAATGCCCCTCCGCAAGGTGACGCCATATGCCGCGAGCGACGGCATCTCGTGGGGCGAGCTCCGCTCCCGGTAGATCCGCGAGGAAGCGTTTCCCCGTCTCGTCGACAAGGATGGCGCCCTCCCCCCGTACGGCTTCGCTGATCAGGGCCATGGGACGAGCGGCGCCATCCAATGCCGTTGGATGGAACTGAACGAATTCCAGATTGGAAAGCAGCGCCCCTGCCCGCGCTGCCAGGGCAAGGCCCTGCCCCATGCTAGCTCGCGGATTGGTGCTGTCGAGGAAAAGACCACCGATACCACCGGTTGCCAGCACCACACGCGACGTGGGGATCACAAAAGGTCCAGTGCTGCGCGCGGCAAGCAGTCCGGCGATCATGCCCTCCTCGACGATGAGCTGGCGGGCCTCGACGCCCTCCAGCACTGTGATCGAAGGCGTGCGGCGGACAGCCAGGATGAGTGCCCGCATGATCTCCCGGCCGGTGCTGTCACCTCCGGCATGGATGATGCGACGGCGTGCATGGGCGGCCTCGAGACCGAGCAACAAGCTCTCGCCTTCGCGGTCGAAGCGGACGCCGAGCCGGCTCAGCGTCTGCACGGCGGCCGGCGCCGCCTCGATGATACGCCGCGCCTGCTCCCGATAGACAAGACCGTGGCCGGCGGCGATGGTATCCGCCAGATGCAGCTCGGGGCTATCGTCCGAGCCGATGCTGGCAGCAAGGCCCCCTTGAGCCCAGGCCGTCGACGTCTCCGCACCAAGATGGCCATAAGAGAGCAGGACGACAGGCTCGGGCGCCAGGCAGAGTGCCGTCATCAGACCGGCGATGCCCGCACCGACAACAACAGGCCGATCGGCAAAGGCCCTGGGATGATCGCTCATAGCGCCAGCATCCTCTCGACGGCCTGGCGCGCCCGCACGGCAACAGCTGGGTCGATGGTCACGACATGACTGTTCGTCTCCAGGGACTGACGGATATTGGCGAGGGTGATCCGCTTCATGTGCGGACACAGATTGCACGGCCGCACGAACTCGACATCGGGATGCTCCACGGCCACGTTGTCGCTCATCGAGCACTCGGTCAAAAGCACGACGCGCGGTGGCTTGTTGACGGCGACATAGTCCGACATGACGGCTGTCGATCCCGAGAAATCCGCCTCCGCCACCACATCGGGTGGGCATTCGGGATGGGCGAGGATGATGATTCCAGGATGGTCCTCGCGAAGCTGGCGCACCTCCCGCGGCGAGAAGCGCTCATGCACTTCGCAATGTCCCTTCCACGCGATGATCTCGACATCCGTCTCGGCCGCAATGTTCCTGGCGAGATACTCGTCCGGCAGCATGATCACGCGGCTGACACCCAGTCCCTCCACGATCGCCCTGGCGTTGCCGGAGGTACAACAGATGTCGGACTCGGCCTTCACGGCAGCCGAGGTGTTGACATAGGTCACGATCGGCACACCGGGGTGGGTTTGGCGCAGGAGACGCACATCCTCCGGACGGATTGACTCGGCGAGCGAGCAGCCCGCCGCCCTATCCGGGATCAGGACAGTCTTGTCCGGATTGAGCAGTTTGGCGGTCTCGGCCATGAAATGCACGCCGGCGAGGACGATTATGTCGGCATCGACTTCCATCGCCTTGCGTGCCAGAGCCAGACTGTCCCCAACCACGTCGGCAACGCAGTGGAAGATTTCCGGCGTCTGGTAGTTGTGGGCCAGGATGACGGCGTTGCGCCGCCTCTTGAGCTCCAGAATGGCATCGACATCGTCGGCAAAGACCGGCCATTCGATGGCTGGGATGACCCGCTTCACGCGATCGTAGAGAGGAGCCGTTCGGGCCAGAAGGGCGATATCGCTTGGCATCTTTTATACTCCGATTGAGCATATATCGAACATATGCTTATACTGAGCATAAGGAATGTCAAGCCCGCGAGAGCGGCAGCTTGGTGCCGGCCACCACGCGTTCGGCCAGGACGGCATGGCGGAAACGGAAGAGTTTGGCCGGGCGCCCGATCGTATCCGCGGTCATGGCTCCGGTTTCCTCGACCAGTTCCTGTTGCTCGATGAGGCGCCGGAAGTTCTGCTTGTGGACGAGTCGCCCCGCCAGGGCCTCGACGCTACGCTGCAACTGCAGGAGCGTGAAGGTCGGCGGCAGGAGCTCGAAGACGACGGGTCGATATTTGATCTTGGCGCGGAGCCTGGCAATACCGGTGGCAAGGATACGGCGATGATCAGCCAGCATCGGTTTGCCCGGGACAAGAACCGCATTGTTCCCCGCGCCAGCCTGCGCAGCCCCGGGCACGAGTCCAGCCTCGTAGAGGAGTTCGTAGCGCTGCAGCACGAGTTCCTCGTTCCAGCCGAAGCCTTGCAGGCCGAAGGCGATATTCACCCTTTGAAGGCGTTCCCCACGCAAGGTCGAAGTTTCGGCGCTTTCGGCCCAGCGGCGCAGGGGTACCGCAATACGCTCTTCAAAGAAGGAGGGCAGGCCCGCGCGGTGATCCTCCCATGGAAAATAGTCATACCAGTCGCGCCAACCCGTTTCGACAGAGCCCTTTCGATCCTCCCGGGTGAGCCCCAGATAGCTGATCGAAATAACGCGATGGGCATCCTCCCCCGCGCGATCCTTGTCGGCGAAGGTGTAGAGCTGCTCGATATAGCCCAGGGGATGTCCGGTCTGGCGTTCCACCCAGGCCCGCAACCCGGACTGCAGCGACCGATGCCCGGCTTCGAAAGGTCCCGACGGCAAGGCATCACCGCCTTGCACGGTCATAACTCTGGGCCGATCGGCGGTGACCGCGACAAGCACGGCGATGAGATCAGCATTGATGGAGTTGCCGTCGTCAATCGGCACGATTCGTCTCCTGGGCCCTATCTGCGCCCGAGGCGCTTTTCGTGCTCGAACAGGCAAATCGATATAGGTCTGTCAGTACGGCTCAGTGCTGTTCGCCATGGGGACCGGCGTTGCCCCCAATTGCCTCACCCCTGGCTCGGCTTCAGATTGTCCGCTGAGGACTTGCCCGTTCGCCGGTCGGCCACGAGCTCATACGAAATCTTCTGACCCTCTCGCAGATCGCGCAGACCGGCTCGCTCGACAGCGCTGATGTGCACAAACACGTCGCCGCCACCGCTCTCGGGTTGAATGAACCCGAAGCCCTTGGTCGCATTGAACCACTTGACGGTACCGACAGGCATTCCACACCTCTGTGAAGCTATAATAATGTCGCGCGATTGCTGGCCCGCTCACTTTGAGGGAATGCATCGGTTAAACTCAAGAACTATTCACTCTCTGCGAAATCGGATGACGGGCCCAGCTCCAGCTTCGCTCGCACCCTGAGCGATCCTGGCCTATGGCAATGCCTGCGGTCGCAAGACATCCGTGGCGGCACAATCGGCCCCCTGCCCTAGTGCGGCGTTTCTAGGACGGCGAGGCCCAGCATTGGAGAGCTAGTCCGCGGTCCGACATGCTTGTGAAGTGGAACCAGCAGATGGCTGAGACGTTGCCTTATCTGTGCTCAACTATACGCCGGACCAGCCGAAAAAGGACCCGCCGCCAAAGATGTCGAGCAATTCATCGGACGTTAAATTCCGGCGCCTTGACGAGAAGGGCGGTACCGAAGTTGAGTTTGATGGTCGCATCTATCTCTTCTATCGACGAAACACTTCAATTGTTTCTGTTTATCAGCAGGTTGAGACAAGAACCAAAAAGGTCGCCTGGCGACTGGTCTGGCAGCCTGCTCACCGGAAAAAGGTATTCCGAGCGCTTAAAGTGTTCATGGCGCCAAATCCGACGCCAGCATCAAAGGCAGTGGACGCCAACTGAGCCGACAATGAGCGGCCCCCTGTCATACCATGACTATGCCTAACGGCATTCAGTCGAGGGAATGCAGCCATTCTCGGGGGCCAGATACCTTCCGGCCCAAATGCACCACTGGATCGTCGGATGGCATCAGTCGATACCATCCGAGCAAGACCATCGGCGCAACATCTCCGGCTGGCGAAAGCGCCCTTTCGTATCGACCCAACACGCGACGTCCGCCCCCGCGGGCCCGAGATTCACAGTTTCAGCTCCAAGCGTGAACCGGAGGATTGACCCCGTTCAGCGCGTAATTTCCCAAGATTGCGTATTTCCAGCGCACCGGGTCATGAAGCGTATGGGTTCGGGCATTGCGCCAATGCCGATCCAGGTTGTGCACCCCGAGTGTGGAACGGGTGCCAGCAAGTTCAAACAGCTTGTTGGTTGCAGCGATTGCTATTTCGGTCGAGAGCACCTTGGCCTCAGCGACGGCAATCTGTGCCTTGGCAACAGTCTCGGCGGTCGCATTTTCGACGGCCTGATCGACAGCAAGCCCCGCCTTCTCGAGCAAAGCTTCGGTCGCGTGCAGCCTCAGGGTCAGGTCGCCGACGGCCTGAATCGTATAGGGATCCTGCCATGCGTGCTCGAGGCCACTGTCAATCCAGGCGCGAGAGCTGCCGCGGACGAAGCTGATGGTATCCTTGATGGCCGCTTCGGCGATACCTGTGTCGACGGCTGCCTGAATGATCTGGAAGATGGCCCCGTCCGCCGTCGGTCGCTCGAAGCCCTTGTATCCCGGAACGAGATGGGTCTTGGGCACTCTTACATTGTCGATCAGGACAGTGCCGCTGAGCGTGGTCTTTTGGCCAAAACTCGACCAGTCATCAATCACCTGTAGTCCCACCGCGTCACGCTCTGCAATGGCGTACCAGGCTCTTCCCTGGTCATCGAGCGCGACTATCGGCACCAAATGAGCTAGCAGGGCTCCGCTTGAATAGAACTTCTTACCGTTGACCAACACATGGTCCCCGGCATCGGTGAACTTGGTTTCGAATTCGGCAGCCCGTTTCGAGCCGAATTCGGAGAAAGCATTGCCAAACCTGGTGCCCTTCAAAACTTCAGCGAAGAACAGCTTTTGCTGAGCTTCATCCGAGTTGGTCAAGATTGCCGCGACGACGCCAATATGGTTCTGCGTGATCTGGCCGATCGAGGGATCCGCCGCCGAAATAATCTGGATCACCTTGTCTATCGTCACATAGGACAGGCCCGGGCCACCAAAGGCCTTGGGCACGTTCAGGGACCACAGACCACTTTGCGAGTAAGCGTCGAGCTCGGCCACGGGCCATATGCGCTGACGATCGCGTTCCGACGCTCCCTCCGCAAACCGCCGGGCGAGGTCCTCTGCAACGGCAATTGCTTCTGCGTCGCTTTTGATCAGGTGGGCTGGCTCTTTTGGGCGGGGCACAGCTGGAATGGCAACCGGCTGCACCTTCGGATCGATGTCGGCCTGTTTGACGGCAATGGTCATGGATTGCTCCTGTTTGAATTCGGTGGCTTAGGCGGCGCGCGTGTGGGACCCAGCCGGGGTGACGGCTTGGCCGAGATAGAAAGCCTTGATGTCGTCGCGGGCCCTCAGATCCGCCGCCGTGCCCTCGACGACGGTGACCCCGACCTCAAGGATTGCGGCACGGTCGGCGTGGCGCAGCGCAATGGTCGAGTTCTGCTCGGCCAGCAAGATCGAGAGCCCATCGCTTTGATTGAGGCCCTTCAATCGGCGGAAAATATCCTGCACGACCAGCGGGGCGAGCCCCATTGACGGCTCGTCGAGGATTAGCAGCCGGGGCCGCGCCATCAGCGCTCGACCAATGGCGGCCATCTGCTGCTCACCCCCCGATGTCAGCCCGGCGGCCGTCCTGCGCTTTTGCTTCAGGCGAGGAAAGGTTGCATAGACCCGCTCGAGATCCTGGGCGAGCTCCGATCGGCTCGATGAGCGGCCAAGCCCCCCGACGATGAGATTTTCCTCGATGCTCAAGGCGCGAAAACAGTGCCTTCCTTCGAGGACCTGGACCAAACCGAGCCGAACCAGCTTGGAAGGACTCGTGGTCGAAACATCATGTCCGTCGAAGTGGATGGATCCGCCTGTGATCTTTCCTCGCTGAGCCGGAAGCAGGTTGGAGACGGCTTTCAGCGTTGTCGATTTGCCGGCGCCATTGGCGCCCAGCAAGGCCACGATTTCGCCCGCGCGCACTTCCAGGCTGACGTTGTGGAGCGCCGCGATCGTATGGCTGTAGGAAGCCGAGATGCCGGTAATGGAAAGGAGAGGTTGCTGGACTGCCATCGCTTCTGCTCCGATGGGATGCCCTTGCCCCCCAAAGTTGGGAGAGCAAGGGCACGGACGTCAATTGGCGCCCAACTGATCGGCGTCGGCGGCGGTTCGCGGAACGATCTTGTGCTCGGCCGCGTAGGCCGCAGCGGACTTTTCAATGATCGGGCGAAGCAATGCCCAGTCCGGCGCAATCCAGTCGGACACAACATTCCATTTGGCGCCATCCCATTGCTGGAAGGTCACGTAGCCGTCGCCCTCGTGGTTTTGCCAGGTGACGTTGATCGAATGGAACAGGTCCTTGGCCCCGAGCGCCTCGACACGGGCCGGATCAAGTTGCAGGTGCTCGAAGCCCCAGCGCACCTCGTCGCCGGTCAAGGTTCGGTGGCCGAACTTTTCCTGCGCGATGCGAATGGCCTCGACATTGAGGATGCCGTTCACAATGCCGAGGTTGTGATAGACACTGCCGATGCGCTTCTTGTCTTCAAGGTTTCCTTTGCCGGCTCCATAGACCGTCTTCACGATCTCCTGGACCACGGGATAGGTGTTGCCGGAAGCCTGCGTCGTGATGGCGGTGTAGCCCTTCGCGGCATCGCCGGCTGGTATGACGTCTTCCTCGGAATTGGACCAGACATTGCCGACAATATGGTCTGCCGGAAAGCCGACTTTCTGAGCGGTCTTCAGCGCTACCGGGTTCATCACGCCCCAACCGCGCAGCACAACGTAGTCTGGCTTGTAGCGCCGGATTGTCAGCCATTGCGACTGCTGTTCGTTGCCAGGATGCGGCACCTCGATCTGCTGCAGGTCGAAGCCGTATTTCTTGGCCAGAAGCTCATAGATCGGGATGGTTTCCTTGCCATAGGGCGAGCCATGGTAGAGCACCACGATCTTCTTACCCTTCAGGTTGTCCACCCCGCCAAGCTTGCCGCCGATATAGTTGATGATACCCGACGTCTCGCTATAGGGATTGAGCAGCAATGGGAAGACATAGGGAAAGACGCGCCCATCCGTTGAGTCGGTGCGACCATGGTTGATGGTAATCAGCGGAACTTTGTCGGCCGTAATGCGATCGATCATGGCATAAGCAATGCCGACTGAAAGCGGATTCCAGGCCGCAGCCGCCGGATGGCTCTTCTGGCGCTCATAGCACTCGACGCCGCGTTCGACCTCATATTGGGTCTCGCACTCGTCCCAGGTGAGCTTCACGCCGTTCACGCCGCCGTCGCGGATGTTGATCAGATTGAGATAGTCGATGAAGCCGCCGAAAAACCCGGTGCCGCCAGCCGCATAGGGGCCAACGCGGTAGCTCTGCAGCGGAAAATATTGCTCGTCCGCCTGTGCCGCGGACAGGCCGATCGGAGCGGCAACCGCCAGCGCGAGACCGAGAGCGAGCGCTGTGCGCCTTAGGTACGGCAGGAAAGAGGAGTTCTGGATTGGCATGGTTACATTCCGGGTGTTGATCGACAACGAGGTCGTGTTTTCGGGTCAGATTTGCGGGGAGAAGCGATTCACCAAGCGTCGACAGAGGGCCACGAGCCCGTCTGGTTCGGCGATGAGGAACAGGATGATCAGCGCGCCCAGCACGATATGCTGGCTCATGTCGAGCACGCCGGAGTCGAAGGCGCCTCCAAAAAGCAGGCTGCCAAGTCTCGACAGGATCAAGGGAAACACCACGATCAAGGCGGCGCCGAAGAATGCGCCCCGGATTGTGGCGAGCCCGCCGATGATGATGATGAACAGGATCTGGAAGGAACGGTCCAGATTGAAGCCGGCGGGCTCGACTGTCCGCAGATAGGCGAAAGCCCACAGAACGCCAGCAACCCCGACGATGAACGAGGACAGGCCGAAGGCAAGCAACTTGGTGCGCAGAACGGGCACGCCAATCACCCGCGCGGCCATCTCGTTATCCCGCACGGCTATGAAATTGTGCCCTGTCTGTGTGTTTACAATCCGGTATGTAAGGGCGGTGAGCCCGGTCACCACGGTCAGGGCGAAGAGATAGCGCCCCACGGGGCCATCGAAGGTCAGGCCCGCGATGGTGAGTTGCGGAGCGTCAATGACGCCGGAGGGATTGTCGTTCGAGAACCAACTGAATTTGGTGAGCGCCCATTCGACAAAGAACTGTGCGGCTAGGGTCGCCACAGCCAGGTAGAAGCCGCGCAAGCGCAAGCTCGGCAGACCGAACACGATGCCGATGGCGGCGGCGATCACACCCGCAAGTCCCATGCTGCCAAGCAGCGGCATGCCGGGAATGCGAAGATTGAAGTTATAGGCCGCAAAGGCCCCGACCGCCATGAAAGCCGCCGAGCCGAGCGACAGCTGTCCGGCATATCCCGTCAACAAGTTTAAGCCGAGTGCTGCGAGCGAGAGAGCCAGAAAGGGCGTGAGGATTGCCTCGAACAGATAATCGGTACCTAGAAAAGGCAATACGAAGTAAGCGATGACGAGCAGCAGCGAAGGCGCGAGCCAGCTTGGCACCCGGCGGGCTTTGTCAAGGGATGAAGGCATCGTGAGCGAGGACATGGATCAAGCCCTCTCCACGATCTTTTGGCCAAACAGGCCGGCCGGCCGAATGAGCAGGAAGGCAAGCGCGAGCACATAGGCGAACCAGCCCTCGATGCCGCCACCAAAAAACGGACCGATATAGACCTCGGCGAGCTTTTCGAGAGCACCGATCAACAATCCCGCCACGATCGCACCGAGGATCGAGTCGAACCCGCCCAAGACCAGCACAGGGAGTGCCTTAAGAACCACTAGCGACAGGGAAAATTGCACACCAAGTCGGGCACCCCAGAGCAAACCCGCGACGAGCGCGACAACACCGGCGGCACTCCAAACGATAGTCCAGATGCGCGGCAGGCGAAGGCCCGTGGCGTAAGCCGCAAACTGGTCATCTGCGACTGCCCGAAATGCCAGCCCGACCCGCGTAAAGCGAAAGAACAAGGTCAGGAGAACGACCATGAGACCGGCGACCCCGGCCGCAAACAGATCGAACGTCGAGATCAATACGCCGTAGACTTCAAACGGCGTGTCGTCGATGCCGAGATCGAGGCCATGGACCTGCGTCCCCCACATTAGCTGAGCGGCGCCTTCGATGATGTAGGAAAGACCGAGCGTCGCCATGAACAAAGTCATCGGCGGCTTGTTGACGAGCGGCCTCAACACGGTGCGCTCGATGCCAATGGCGAGGATCACCATGATGGCCAAGGTCGCGGCAATCGCCAGCGATGTAGGAAACCCGCGCTCGACGAGGCTGACGAAGGTCAGTGCTGCGAACAGCAGCATCGCGCCCTGTGCAAAGTTGAGGACGCCCGAGGTCTTGTAGATCAGCACGAAGCCGATAGCGACGAGCGAATACATCACGCCCGACAGCAATCCTCCGACAAGGACTTCAATAAGGAACTGGTAATCGAAGCCGTCCATCAGCTGACTTTCTCGAGATCATGGGGATGCTCGCCGCCGTCATCGTCGTCCTCGACACCCAGATAGGCATCGATGACGGATTGATTGCTCTGGATCTGTTGCGGCGTGCCTTGCGCGATCACGCGCCCGTAGTCGAGGACCGCAATGCGGTCCGACAGGCCCATGATGACACCGATGTCGTGTTCGATCAGCACCACGGTGGTGTGGAATTCGTCGCGCGCTGCCCGAATAAAATGTGCCATCTCGGCTTTTTCACCGGCCGTCATGCCAGCCATCGGTTCGTCGAGAAGCAACAGTTTTGGACGGGCCACCAGGGCACGTGCCAGTTCAACGCGCTTTTGCAGGCCGTAAGGCAAGGTTCCGACGAGACGGTCGCGACAATCGGCAAGATCAAGAAATTCGATGATCTCGTCTGCTCGAGCATAAGCGTCCTGCCGTTCGCGCCGGGCGCGCCTCAGACCGAGGATTTGCTCGAACAGACTGGCTCGCCCGGCGGCCACACGGCCTGCAACCACATTGTCGACGACACTCAGCCCCTTGAAGAGGGCGAGGTTCTGAAAGGTCCTGGCGACTCGCAGGTAGGCCAGTCGGGTCGTGGGCACGACGGCGAACGCTTGTCCTCCTAAGCGGACCTGACCCCGGTCGGGCCGGTAAATGCCACTGATCACGTTGATCAGCGAACTCTTGCCCGCGCCATTGGGTCCGATAATCGCGAAAATCTCGCCGGCATAGACGGCCAGATCGACCTCGCTGAGGGCCGTAACGCCTCCAAACGACAACCCTATGCCCTCGACCGCAAGCGCGGTGGCATGTTGTCGTGCCGTGGTTGGAGATGCCGAAGCACGCAGATCCTCAACGGGGACAGCGGGTCCTACATCGTAGTCTGCCGAGCTCTGCAAGGCCGCGCCGAAGGTAGCGCCCATCAGCCGCTCCCGTTGATCTAATAAGTGATTGTTGAACCTGCTCGCCTGGAGCGGGCCGACTTATTCCGCGGCGACGGCCAGCGATCGCTCCGCTTCCAATTCACGCACCAGGGGAATGACGTGCTTGCCGAAGAATTCGACCTCTTCCTGAAAATGCAGGAAGCCTAGGAGGATGAGGTCGGCGCCGGCGTCCTTGAGAGCCACGATGCGCTCGGCAATCTGCTGCGGTGTTCCGATCAGGTTGGAGCGGAAGCCGTCATTATATTGCACGAGGTCTTCGAAGGAGGATTTGGCCCAATTGCCTTCGCCCTCGGGCGAGGCCTTGCCGGCATTCTTCACCTCATGGGCGAAACCTTGGACCGCCTCCGGATTGGCCTTTGCGATAATCTCGGCCAGGACCGCTTTGGCTTCTTCTTCCGTGTCCCGGGCAATCGCAAAGGCGTTGACGCCAACCTTGACCGCGTGCCCGTTGGCAGCTGCCTTGGCACGGATGTCATCAACCTGCTTCTTGATCTCGGCGGGTGTATTGCCATTGGTGAAGTACCAATCCGAGACTCGGGCCGCCATGTCGCGCGCCGCGCGAGATGAGCCACCCTGGAAGATCTCCGGCTGAGGATCGATCGGCTTGGGCTTCAGGCTGTAATCGCTGAAACGGTAGAAATCACCCCGGAAGGTAAACGCGTCTTGCGTCCAGATCCCGCGTAGGGACCGGATGAACTCTTCCGAGCGGCGATAACGCTCGTCATGATCAAGCCAGGGTTCGCCGATGGCTGTAAACTCGCCGCGGAACCAGCCGCTCACCACATTCACGGCGACGCGGCCACCATAGATGTTGTTGATCGTCGCAATCTGCTTGGCGGCAACCGCGGGGTTCCAGGGGCCGGGCAGGAGCGCAACGATCACCTTCAGGCGCTCCGTCGCCGCCAGAAGCGCCTGGCTGAAGGTGACGGGCTCGTGCTGATTGTCTGCCCCATATCCTGCTGTGAAGCGGATCTGGCTCAGGGCATAATCGAAGCCATTGTTTTCAGCGATCTGGGCGAGCTCGCGGTTGTAATCAATGTCCCAGCTCGTGCGCTGCTCGATGTTGCTGATCACCAGGCCGCCGGACACGTTTGGGACCCAATAGGCAAATTTAACCGGTTCACGTTCGGACGACAGGGGAATGGACGACATTCTGGTTTTCCTGGATCTGGGGAGCTGAGAAGGCTTAAGCGTCGACCGGCAAGGCAACTGGGACCGGCCGTGCACTCAGCGTTTGAAGTTCGAGTTGCTGCCGGGCCTCGGCGGTCGCGCGATCGACGCGATCCTGCACGCGTTCGTTGGCAAGCTCATAGTCGTTGAAGTCGGAATCGAGTGCGTAGACCGCAGTCGGGATGGTGCGAGAGCCAAAGAAGCCGAATAGCGGCCGAAGCTGGTGTTCGGTCATCAAGCCATGCAGGGGCGTGCCACCCGTGGCGGCGAGGACGACGGGCGTGCCCTGCAGGGAACGATAGTCGACGAGATCAAAGAGGTGCTTGAGAGCACCGGTGTATGACGCGCGATAGACCGGCGAGCCAACGACGAGCAGGTCGGCGCTCTCCACAAGATCGACGACACGCGCGGCCCGTGGCGACAGTGTCGCGGCGGTCAACGAGGAAAAGAGGTGCGGCGCCTCATCGACAAGCTCAAGCAGATGAACGCTGCCTAGGTCCTGCAGACCATCCACAATGGTGCGAACCAGGCCGGTCGTGCGCGATGGCCGCCTTACGCTTCCTGAGATCCCAACAATTTTGCGCGCAGACATGGCGGCTCCTTTCGTGGTCGCTTAGAATCTATAATCGATAGAATTTGTCAACTAATGATTTGGATCTTTTTTGCGACGCGCGCGGGAAGGCCAAAAAAGCTGCGCAAGATCGCACGCCGATAAATTACAATAGATTTTTCAGTGTTTTAGAGGACAGCCAAATTTGGAAGGTTAGACTCCCGCGGTCCGATCATGATCCAAATCGCCGCATTCGTGATCGTTTGTTCACAATCCGTGCCCCAAATTCACGATTGGGCCTTGCTCCTAAGCCCACACCGGATTTGATCAGCTTTCTCAAGCTCGTTTGTTCACTTCCTGCAACGGAGAGCCGAGCAAAATTCGTTGCCGCATCGATAGCAATGGACAAGTCGCCAAAGGCCGCGGGCCACTGAGCTCACGGTATTTTCGAGCGCAACCCGTCTGGGGAAGCTGATATTGTTGCGCTCCCTTTTCCGGGCCGAAGGCGATTGATGATCCTGAGAATTTCTATGACCGTGTAGTAACTGCCGGGTCGGCTGACTGACGAGGATAGCGTCAACGAGCGCTCGGCGGCAGGCGCAGCGGGGGGAGCCTAAATTCGTCGAATGTTGGGGGAACGGCTCATCATTGAGGCGTCCGAGCAGTCCTTAGACTTGGCAGTCATAGCCTCTCGGCACTCATGACCGGCCAGTGTACAGAGAATGCGCCGTTGTGGAGAAGGCGGTGCTTATGCCTTGATCTTCCTTTGTTCTAGTTACTCTTTGGGACAATATCAGCATGGAGCAATACGCCGTATCCGCCCAAACCACAGATTTCATTCATCTTTCTTCGCCACCACGATAGCCTCGTATTGCTCGTTGGTTGGCAGGCTGTCGATGGGCGGTTCATATCCTCTCTGTTCATATCGTTCGCGGGTGATTTCGAATTTTCCGCCGATGTCGTAATCGACAAAGACCCATTCCGCTCCAGTCTCGGGAATTATGATCCGATATCGCCCGCGTATCTTCGGCAAGGGACGCATGCTTGCTTTGCCTCCGGCTCATGTATGTTCAGCAAAGTCCGGAGAATACGCCATGGATATTGTCGATAAGCTAAGAGTTCTGGCGTCGATGGTCGATGATCGACCCACCGTGGAAATCGAAGAAGCCCTGCTGGAAGCCGCTGATGCTATCGAGACCTTGCGAGCAATGGTTGCCGAACGGCGCTATAGATCCCTGAAGGATGTTGATCCGGAAGGAAATGCTTAGCGCAAGCTACGAGGATCATCGGTAAAGGACCCGAGCGCCAAGATTCATCAGAGCCCATCGGCGTGCAATGCAAGCACCTCGGCTACTGCGCAAGCGGATGGCTATGGCCGGTATGCGTTCGCGCAGGGACTTCCCTGCTGACAATTCACCTGTGGCTGGGCGATGGCTCCTTGCGAACGCGCGCCAATAAAACGAGCAACCTGAGCGAAGGCCAACACAAGTGGTGCCAATAACAAGGGGAGAGCGCCGGCCCTCCCCTCTGAAGTCGCGGTGTCACTCCGCGTCATCCGGGTCGAAATCGTCATCACAGACCAAGGCGTCGGGCAAATCCAGATCGCGATAGCCGCAATCCTCGCAGATGATGCTGTGGTGGAGATTGATCGAGCCGCAGGAGGCATACTCGAAGTACTGGAACTTGCAGCGAGGGCCGTCGCAGCTTGGGCACCGATCGCAGCTCGTGGTGTCATCCAATTCCATACCGCCGGGTTCGACGCAGCTTCCGTAAACGATGGTCATGATGATCTCCTTTGTCTCTATGACGGCCGGGCCGGCGGACTGGCGAAGATAGGGTCGAGGATCGCCATGCGACCGGCGGAGCCGGGGAGCGGGGGAACCGAAATTCGTGGAATTTTGGGGGGACCGCTCATCCTTGAGGCTGTCTGAGCAGTCCGTAGACTTGGCGGTCATAGAGAGGGGGAGCACGACCCCCGGCATCGCTGGCAAGCGAGGGGGTCGTTCCGGTCCAGCTGGCAGGCTGGAGATACCGCTTCTGGGCACTTGTGATCGACCACTGACCACGTTGTGGCAATGTGGAAGAGGCAGTGCTTACGCACCGCCCTTGCCGAACCGGTAGACCGGGATGCCGAGCGAGCGGGCCTTGTCGGCGAGGTTGTCCTGAATGCCGGTCCCCGGGAAGATGATGACGCCGATCGGCATGACGGCCAGCATCTGATCGTTGCGTTTGAACGGCGCGGCTTTGGCATGTTTTGTCCAGTCGGGTTTGAAGGCTATCTGCGGGACCTTGCGGTGATCGGCCCAGCGGGCAGCGATCTTTTCGGCGCCTTTCGGTGATCCCCCGTGCATCAGCACCATGTCCGGGTGCCGGGCGTGGATCTGGTCGAGCTTGGCCCAGATGAGCATGTGGTCGGTCGTGTCCCCGCCGGAGAAGACAATCTTAGGCCCGGTGGGCAGCATCACCTCGGTTTCCGCTCGCCGCCTGGCTGCGAGGAAGTCGCGGCTGTCGATCAGTGCGGCGGTGAGATTGCGATGGTTCACCAGGGATCCGGTATGCGGACGCCAGCTTGAGTGCGTATGCCGTTCGAAATGCTCGGCCGCCTGGTCGCGCATCAGCTCGAAAGCGTTTCTGCGTTCGATGAGAGTCTGCCCCTCGGCGGTCAGGCGCTCGAGTTCGACTGACTTCACTTCACTGCCATCCTGTTCGCGCTGGCTTCGGCCCTGCGCCCGCTCGTTGTCGTCGAGTTCACGCCCGACGCGGTCCGTGGCGCGGTGGAAGAGATTGACCGTGGACCAAAGGAGATCGTCGAGGTCGGGCTCCAGGCGTGTGTCTTGCAGTGCCGCGATCAGGGCGTCGAAGATATCGGCGATAGCGCCGGCAACGCGGTTGCCCTCCGGGAGCGGTCTGGGATCAGGCTCATCCTCGTAAGGGCGATAGCCGTAGAGCTGGAGTTCTTGCAGGACATAAGTGGTCGGGGATGCGTCGCGATGCAGTTCGTCGTCATCATATCCGCTCATGGGATGTTCCTTTGGCTGGACCGCGGCCGCCGCGGCCTTCATGGCGACGGAGCCCACGGGCGGAGCGGACCTGCACCCGAAGCTCAGCGCAGGGCCGAAGCGCCAGCGGAGGATGACGGGGGCCGACTATTTTGTTTCGCGATGGAAAGGCGCTTTCGCCCCACGCCGCCGCGTGGGGCGAAAGCGCCGCTGGAAAATAGTCGGCCTCCGCCATTGCTTGTCCGCCCCGAATGTGGGCCGATCGCCCTCTCGAAGGACCGAGGCGCGGTCCCCGCAAAGGCTCCTCCCATCCAAGCGGAAAGGGGTGCGGGGTGCGCGGCCACCTTGTTGCCTCCCGCTTATGTCGGCAGGGTCATGAAGCGTGCGACGTCCTGGGGAGCAAGCTGCACCCGGATATGCGCGCGCAGGGCCTCACGCCCGAGTGCAAGAAGATCCTCGTTGAAATCCCCGAGAACAGGCGAAAGCACGAGAGCCTCGATCCCGGCAGAATTTGCGCGTTCGATTAGGGTATCTCGTGCAACGTCGCCGGCCGGATCGTTGTCGCGGACGATATAGAGGCGGCGCAAACCACCGGGAAACAGGATGGCCGCGAGGTGGGCGGCCGAGAGAGCCGCACAGGCCGCCATTCCGGGCATGACCTCCAGTGCAGACAAGACGCTCTCAATGCCTTCGCCTGCTGCCAAGACCTCGCCGGCCCGGCCGAAGCGGACGGCATGCCCGAGGAGATCGCCCATCGCCTTGCGCTGAAGGTGGATCGGAGCCTTGCTTGACCCATCCGAGGCGAGCCAGGTCCGATGCGCACCGGTGATCTTGTCGATGAGATCTGTGACGGCGCCGATCATGGCAGGCCAGGTCTGGGTCGGACCATGCTCCTCGGGCCGATAGTAGCAGCGGGGATGGAAGTGGAGGCTTCCAGCTCCGTGCAAGGCCGTGATGCCACGACCTCGCAGATAGGTTTCAGCGAGCGTACCGCCGATCGGCTGCGACATGGCAAGCAGCCTTCGTGCCGCCTCAGCCGATCCTGAGGGTGCTGGATTGCGAATAAGCTTCCTGGGCCCCACTTCAGGGTCGGGCGTTGGCAAGCTGAGAAAGTGCCGGGCCTCCTCGGCCACCTCCGCGAAGTCGACGAGGCCAAGCGCTTCGCGGATCACGTCGAGGAGATCGCCATGCTCACCCGTTGCCGCATCGGTCCACTTTCCAGCAGCGCCCTTACTCGTTTCCCCCAGACGGACGAACATTGAGCGGCCGGGTGTGTTGCGGACATCTCCAACCACCCAGTACTTACCATCGCGCCGCCCGTTCGAGAGGTAGTGCCGGCATGTGGCCTCGGCCTGATTGGCGAGGTGGGCGGCCAAATCACGAGCTCCTTCCACCATATGGGCCTCCTGCAAAGAAAAAGGCCCGCCAGTGTCGGCGGGCCAGTGTGGTGACTCGGCTCGATTTATTCGGCCGCGACGACAGGAGGAGCATCGCCGGCCTCTTCATCTTCTGTGGCGGACGCTGTCTCGTCCATAGCCGTTTCGCCGCCGTCTGCCGTCATTTGTTCACCCACGGGTTCCACCTGGGAAAGGCGAAGCGGTTCCGGCAGCCAGCCCGTGTCAGACAGAAGCCGTTCGGCCTCCTTGGCCATGTCGCCCTTCTTGAGATGGTCGATGACCTGGGCGGCTCGGTCGCCGGCGCCCTCTCGCACGGCTTCGAGGATTCGGGCCTTGGTGACACGGCCTAAATAATTGCCGACTGTCGGCCGCCATCCGGCATTCACCATGTCGAGCCCCGTCGCCCGTGCAAGCCGGTCGGCCTGCGACATTCGCACTTGCAGGCCGTGTTCGCTCACGCCTGATCCACTGTAAGGGTTCGGCCGCTCATAAAGCGCGTTCACGCCGTAGCTGATGCAATGGGCGAGCAGATTCATCCGGCTGCCCTCGTCGAGCCCGACGAGCCAATTCCACAGGGCTTGGTCATCGATCGGAACCAGGTCGCCCCAGCGTTCGTGCCGATCGGTAACGGATTTTGCCGAGGGGCAATCCTTCAACTCGTCCGCTTGTGCAGAGAAGAAGATATGGCGGACATTGGCCTCGAGCGCGCCCGTCGCCGGTCGATGAAGGAACGTGTCCTGTTGATTTCCGTTGAGAAGTGACCCGGGATTTCCATTGAGAACTGACCCGCCCCGATGATGTTTGTGTGTCAGGCTGAGGTCAAGTTTCGTGCCTTCTCCTTTGCTGGCTTTGGACTTTTCGCAGAGCTGTTTTTGAAGCGGAAGCTGTCGTTTCCGGTCTCCAGGATATGGCAGTGATGGGTGAGGCGATCGAGGAGCGCAGTGGTCATCTTGGCATCGCCGAAGACGGAAGCCCATTCGCTGAACCCGAGATTGGTGGTGATGACAACGCTGGTGCGCTCATAGAGTTTGGAGAGCAGGTGGAAGAGCAACGCGCCACCCGAGGCACTGAAGGGCAGGTATCCTAATTCGTCGAGGATAACGAGGTCGGAGTGGACGAGGCGACCGGCAATCTGACCGGCCTTTCCCTGGAGCTTTTCCTGCTCGAGAGCATTGACGAGTTCGACGGTTGAGAAGAAGCGAACGCGTTTATGATGATGTTCGATCGCCTGAACGCCGAGTGCGGTGGCGATGTGGGTCTTGCCCGTACCGGGGCCGCCGATCAGGACGATATTATGAGCGTCCTCGAGGAACTCACAGCGATGGAGATGGCGCACGAGAGCCTCGTTGACCTCGCTGGAAGTAAAGTCAAAGCCGCTGAGGTCTCGGTAGGCTGGAAAGCGGGCGATTTTGAGCTGATAGGCCGTTGATCGAACTTCGCGTTCGGCTGTCTCGGCCTTGAGGAGTTGCGCCAGGATCGGCATGGCGGCCTCGAAGGCCGGGGAGCCCTGTTCGGTCAATTCGCCGATGGCCTGGGCCATGCCGTGCATCTTGAGGCTGCGCAGCATGATGACGAGAGCGCCGCTTGCCGGATTATGACGCATGGCGAGCCTCCCGGCGCAGGGCCTCATAACGTTCGACATTGGCCTTGGGCTCAGTGGTCAGAACCAGAGCCTGGGGAGCGTCCACGGTTGGTGGGGTGATCGGCTTGCCGTCGATCAGGCGATGCAGCAGGTTGAGGATATGGGTCTTGGTCGGAACACCTGCACTCAATGCCAGTTCGACGGCCGTCAGCACGACCTGTTCGTCATGCTGAAGCACGAGCCCCAGGATCTCGACCATCTCGCGGTCGCCGCCTGGCGTTTTGAGCAAGCGGTGTTGCAACGATCGGAAGGCATCCGGCAAATCGGCAAAGGGGGCACCGTTGCGCAGGGCTCCTGGTTTGCGCTGGATGACCGCCAGATAATGGCGCCAATCATAGATCGTCTGGCCCTGTTGGGAATGGGACCGGACAAAGACCCGCCGATGCTCGCAGATAGCCTGGCCCTCGGCTGCGACGACGATGCGGTCTGGATAGAGCCTGACGCTGACCGGTCGATTGGCGAAGGAAGCTGGAACGCTGTAGCGGTTACGTTCCAGATGGATCAGGCAGGTCGGTGAGACGCGCTTGGTGTATTCGACAAAACCATCGAAGGGGCGTTGGACCGGCATCAGATGACGGATCTCCTCGTTCCAGACATCGGCGACGGTTCCGGATTGGACGCCGTGCGGGGTCAAGGACCATAGGTCCCGGCAGCGTGTCTCAAGCCAGTCGTTCAGCGCCTCCAGGGACGGGACGTTCGGCATGGGCTGCCACAGCCGATGCCGGGCATCCTGGACGTTCTTCTCGATCTGTCCCTTCTCCCAACCTGAGGCGGGATTGCAGAACTCGGCCTCGAACAAGAAGTGGCTGACCATTGCCGAGAAGCGGATGTTGACCTGGCGATCCTTGCCACGGCCGACTTTGTCGACCGCCGTGCGCATGTTGTCGTAAATCCCTCGGCGCGGCACGCCGCCCAGGACACGGAAGGCGTGATTGTGGGCATCGAACAGCATCTCGTGGCTTTGCTGGAGATAGGCCCGCAGCGTGAAGGCGCGGCTGCACGACAGCTTGAAGTGGGCAACCTGCAGCTTGGTTCGCTCGCCGCCGATGATGGCCCAGTCTTCGGACCAGTCGAACTGGAACGCCTCGCCCGACACGAAGGCCAGCGGCACGAAGGTGCCACGACCGCTGGTGCGCTGCTCATGCTGGCGGGCTGCCTTCCATTCGCGCGCGAAGGCCGCCACCCGATTGTAGGAGCCTCCGTAACCAAGGACTGTCAGATCGGCATGCAACTGTTTGATCGTGCGCTTGTGCTTGCGGCTCTTGCCGGCTTCCACCCGCAGCATCGCCGACAGCTTGTCCACATAAGGATCAAGCTTGCTGGGCCGATCGGGAACAGCGAACCGAGGCTCAATCCGCTCGGCGCGCAAATACTTGCGAACTGTGTTCCTCGATAGCCCAGTGCGTCGGCATATCTCCCGGATCGGCAAATGGTCCCGGTAGTGCCAGCGTCGAATGACGCTCAATAACTCCATGTTGATCACTCCGTCGTCCCCTGCGCTAGCCGCACAGGGGGAGCTTCGAACATGGGTCAATTCTCGATGGAAAAATCCCCTCCGACTGGGTCACTTCTCAGTGGAAATCAACAATCTGCCGCTCTCGGGTGGGAAGGGAGCCTCAGCTCCCGTCTCGAAAACAGACACTTAAACTGACCGCCAAGAGTCGGGAGAGATACTGCTCTCAATCCTGCCACCCAACTAGTTCGCTGTTCGAGCATTTGCTACACGGCTGCCTGTCTCTCCCCCTCCAGCATGAGGTTCCTCGGGCTTCTCGAATGCACGTCCGATCAGATTGCTGCGATTGGGAGCGAACCGGAACATACCTGAACCGACCCACAGCGCGAACTCGCCGTTCTCGACTGCGTTCGCTATCGTGGCGAACGCAGCGCCGAAATTCGCAAGCACTTGTCGTATGGAGATTTGGTTGGCTGTCGGACCCAGCGCAATGCCCTTTTTCCCTCTCACTTCGCGCGGGTCTTCGACAAGTCCGGCCATGGCTAGCCTCAATTCTATGGCTGGACTTTCTGGCATCGATGCATTCCCGGGTGATTTCGCTATGCGAGATAAATGCAGCGGCGCGCTCTAAACGTTATGGTTCAATAGAGGCCTCTGCAAATGTAGCGTATTCCTCCCTCGATAGACCCATTGCAAGATGAAAATATACTCCTTTCATTTGAAACGTATCAACGTATAACTTAAACTCCTGAAGCGTAAAAGTCTTTGACTTTGTCTTGTAAGAGCCAGATTGATTTTTTGTGACGAATGTGACAGTATCATCATCTGTTTGTATGTAGGCATGGATAATACTGTCACGATCAACACAGTTTCTCGCCTCATTGAATGCGCGAATGATATTGTTTTTGTTTGGATGTTCACTTCTCTTAATGAGATCGGACAGAAGTTTAGCTTTCTTACCGAAGGTCATACCATTTACAATTAAGTGAGCCTGAACAGAAGAGACATTTAGGAATTTCCAGATCGCAAAATCCGTTGTCAGATCGAATGATGACCATGCAGCCACAAAGGCACCGAGCCGTTGTTGAAACTCTGGATGAAATATCAGCGCATTTTCCGATACTTTTGACATAAAATGTCTTTCTGGCGGGTCTCAGGGCATTTGACCGGGTTTAGGCCGCTACTGTTTCCGCCGCCAGCACTAGATAGCCGAACGAGACGGCTGTTATGTGCCTTCTTTAGGCGGGTTGTCCCGTAGTGTCTGCATCACCTGGTTCTCGATCTCCTGCCTTCTTCGCAAAACCTCCCCGCCATTGACCAGTTCTAAAAGTTTCCAAGATGGCACAACAGCCATCATTCCCGAGTTTTGCTCAACCTGCCTATCCCACGGTGGACCGTTCCCGAGGGGGCGTCCCAGAGAATCGCTCAACGGCACCCACGCTCGCAAGTATCCCCACTCAATTCCCATCAGGTACGGACCATAACCAATGCTTACGCTTGGTCTGTAAGGTCCTCCTAGAAACGGCTGCACGTGCCAAAACACTGGCGAACCGCTGTAGCCGCCGATGGATCTTGCTTCGACTAGAAAGCTTTCTTGGTCGAATCCACCCACTCTTATCGGCTCATCTGGCATCTGAGCAATGTTGCCGAATCTAACAGTCGGATTATTCCTTTGCTTTCCTTCGTGGTTGACAAATCTGCCAACAACAAAAACATCGTCTCCCGGACCTATATGTGCGCTCTCGACTATTTCCTTGGTCAAAAGTTGCTTTGTATCGACATGCTGAAACTTAAATTTCTTAGGATCGAAAGAAATCAGACAAACGGCTACATCATCGCCGTCGGGATGATAAAGCCAATCCCTCTCGTCTGTTTCTAGGGTCTCTTTCTTACCATCAATTGAGTTCATACGAATAACGCAAGCACCATCCTCGACAACATGGCGATTGGTTACTGCGTACACGCAGTAAAAATTTCTCTCTAGGCGTGTGGTCGCTACACTAATAAGGAATCCGCTTCCTCCGATAGCCTTCCCCTCGTCAGCGTCCTTCTCAGACGGGTAAAGATATATTACGCAATCAAGGTATTCATCTTTGATTCGAGGCATGGGCCGTGTTCACCTATTGTAATTACGACCAAGATTTGATCGACGCTCAATCATTTCACTAAAGGTGGAATTCTGGAATCCCCATTTCGGCTGGGTATTAACTTGCCCAAGCGTAGCCTTGGGACAATAGGGTGTCAGGCGGAAGGCCCACTGCAAAGCCCAAGGCTATTGCTCGTAGTTGGCGCAGTCGCGACGACCGTCGTGGAGACCAGAAATGTCAGCTTTCAGGAAGCCGCAAAGTCCCTCGCAGCGACTGAGATTAGGCGCGTAGCCGAACGTCCGCTACCTCGTCAGAGGCCAATGACCGTAGTTGGCGCGTGTCAACAGATTGGCAGAACTCTTGCAATTCGGGCACTTGAACTAAAATCACTTTCTCAATCGAACACCAGCACCACCACCATTCTCGGGGATAAATTCTACTCCCGCCGCTTCAAGCGACAGCTTGAGCGCTTGCGTGATGGAAGATGACAGCTCCCTTTCTCCACGCTCAAGTTGTACGATCGTACGCAAACTGACCCGCGAAATGTCAGCAAGATCTTGTTGGGTTAGATTGAGAAGCCCGCGAGCAGCCCGGACTTGAGAGGGAAAGTTCTTCATTCAACTGCACGTCAATGATTGCGTAAAAAGCGCAAATATGCCTATTATGTGAAATCGACCGAGCGAATGCTCGTAACACTCGCCCGGCCTGGCCACTACCCAAGCTGTGAGGAGCTCGGATCATGGTTGATTCTGAGACTAGCACGAGTCTGCCCAGATTATCGCGCAGGGACGTTCTCTCCACCTTAGTGGCGACCGCCGCCGGCAGTCCGTTTCACCACGCCGCAACCGTGGGAGCGCAGTACGATCCTGCCCTTATTGCCGGGAAGGCTTGGTACTTGGCTTCACGCAAGGCACTTGCCCTGTGCCGCAGGCAGCAGAGTCTGGAAACGGAACTCGTCCGCACGATAGGCTTTCCATCGCTAATCCTAAACACTACAGCACTCGGCAAACCGACTCGTGTCGGATCATTGCAAACATTCGACAACCTCGCATCTGGCGAGCCTTCGATCCGTTCGTTACGCGAGTTCGTTGAAGCTGAACTTTGCGCGCAACAGGCCCGTTGGGACGAAGCCGATCGTCGCTTGGGATATTCCGTCGCCTTGCGGGAAGAGGAACTTGCCCTGGCCCGCGAGCAAGAACTGGCCGACGACCTCTTTGCTGCCGAGGCCCTGACGATTCCCGGCATCGTCGCCAAGATCGAAGCTTTGATTGCCCTCGATGAACCAAGCGAGGACGCGGATGAGCGGCCCTGGCCCCAGCTTCGCCAAATTCGCGCCGAACTCCTTGATATGTTCAAACGTCAGGCGACTCAATCGACATGAGGACGATGGCGCGCATGGCCTATTTGGAGGTAAAGCTTCACACCCTCTCCGAAGGCGAGGTCTCGCGCCTGCATGTTGGCGTCAAAGGCACGATGAATGCCCTGCTCTTGAAGGATCTCGCTGACAAGACTCGCCGCGGCCAGCGCGGACGGATCGAGCGGCGCAAGGTCGGCGGTGGCAATGCCTATGGCTATGACGTGGTCAGGAAGGTCGACGGCGGTGGCGAGTTGGCCCGCGGGGAGTGCACTATCAACGAGCACCAGGCGCAGGTGATACGCCGTATCTTTCGCGACTGTGCCGGCGGCAAGTCGGCCAAGCGCATTGTTCATGAGCTGAACAGGGATGGCATCGCCGGTCCTGGCGGCGGCGCTTCGGACGCCAGCACCATCAATGGCAATCCCAAGCGCGGCAACGGCATCCTCAACAATTAGCTCTATGTCGGCAAGCTGGTCTGGAAGTCGCCTCACAACTGAGGTCTCCCTAACGTTAAGAAGGAAGCGCTGCTCGGTGTTGTGCTGGGAAACGTCGAGCCGGGGGCCGCAGTATCGACTGACAAACTGCATTCCTATGGTTTATTGGAAGAGGATGGCGCACAGGGTCGCCGATGCATGTGAGCGCCTTAACGTGTCGCGCAGGAATCAGTGAATCGATGTTGGGAATTATTTTGGGAAGCACTGGGAAAAGGGCCCTGATTGTGCGTTGCAGCACGTCCGTGCTTGCTTCCTCGTGCTTCCCCCCTGCTTCCCCGCGTTCGTCACGAGGGCCGGGGAAGCAAAAAGCCTCCCGAAGGAGGCCTCTTAAGTTATTGATTTCCCGAAGGAAAAATGGAGCGGGCGAAGGGATTCGAACCCTCGACCCCAACCTTGGCAAGGTTGTGCTCTACCCCTGAGCTACACCCGCATCCGTGGGCCGCCGACGCAAGTGCCATCAGCGAGGCCGCTCTATGCCAAAGGCTCGGCGGGATTGCAACAGGGAAATGTCAGAAATTTTCATTTGGCTCTTTTCATCCACAGGCCCCACCCCAAATCCCTGGGTGACGCGCGCGCCGTTTCGTGCCAAAAGCGCGCCCAATCCCGAATTTCCCAGAGCTACGGGCTTTTTGGCCTTCGTGCTTTTTTGAACGGTTTCGCCTTGAACGATCTGTCGCATACCTCCAACCTCACCCCGCTCGAGCGTGAAGTCGAGCGGCGGCGCACCTTTGCCATCATCTCCCATCCTGACGCGGGCAAGACCACGCTCACCGAAAAGCTGCTGCTGTTCGGCGGCGCCATCCAGCTCGCGGGCCAGGTCAAGGCCAAGGCGGAAAAGCGCAATACCCGCTCGGACTGGATGTCGATCGAGCGCGAGCGCGGCATTTCCGTGGTCACCTCGGTGATGACCTTCGAATATGAAGGCCTCGTCTTCAACCTGCTCGATACGCCCGGCCACGAGGACTTCTCGGAAGACACCTACCGCACGCTCACAGCGGTCGATTCGGCTGTGATGGTGATCGACGCCGCCAAGGGCATCGAGGCGCGTACGAGGAAGCTGTTCGAGGTCTGCCGCCTGCGCGATATTCCCATCGTCACCTTCATCAACAAGATGGACCGCGAGGGGCGCGACCCCTTCGAACTGCTCGACGAGATCGAGAAGACGCTCGCCCTCTCCACCGTGCCGATGACCTGGCCGCTCGGCCGCGGGCGCGATTTCGCCGGCACCTACGATCTTGCCGCCAGCCATGTCCGCCTGCTCGACAAGGATATCGCGCCGATCCCGGTAATAGCCGGCGACACGGCCGCGCTCGCCAAGGCGGTGCCTTCCATCGATGCCGAGGCGGCCTCCGAGGAGATCGCCCTGGTGCAGGAAGCCTGCGGCGCCTTCGACCTCAAGGCCTTCCGCGAAGGCCATATGACGCCGGTGTTCTTCGGCTCGGCCATCAAGAACTTCGGCGTCGGCGACCTCCTGCAGGGTCTCGGCGACTATGCGCCCCAGCCGCGCGACCAGGAGGCTTCAACCCGCATGGTGGAAGCCACCGAGGACAATCTCTCGGCGTTCGTCTTCAAGATCCAGGCCAACATGGATCCCAACCATCGCGACCGCATCGCCTTCGTGCGCCTGTGTTCGGGCAAGCTGACGCGCGGCATGAAGGTGAAGCAGGTGCGCACCGGCAAGTCGATGAGCCTGAACGCGCCGCAGTTCTTCTTCGCGCAGGACCGTGCGCTGGCCGAGGAAGCCTATGCCGGCGACGTCGTCGGCATCCCCAATCACGGCGCGCTGCGCATCGGCGACACGCTGACCGAGCGCGAGGACATCGCCTTCCTGGGCGTGCCGAGCTTTGCCCCGGAAATCCTGCGCCGCGTGCGCCTGCCCGACGCCATGAAGGCCAAGAAGCTCAGGGATGCGCTGCAGGATCTCGCCGAGGAAGGCGTGGTGCAATCCTTCCGCCCGCGCGACGGCTCTCCGGCCCTGGTGGGCGTGGTCGGTGCCCTGCAGCTCGACGTCTTGCAGAACCGCCTCGATGCCGAATATGGCCTGGAGATCCGCTTCGAGCCTTCCGAATTCGCCCTCGCCCGCTGGATCTCGGCGCCGACGCGCCAGGAACTCGACAGTTTCGTCTCCTCGCACACTTTCTCGATCGCCGACGACCTCGACGGCGATCCGGTGTTCATGGCGAAATCGGCCTTCGACTTGCGTTACCAGGGCGAACGCGCGCCGGCCATCGTGTTCGCGGATATCAAGGACGTGAAGAAGGCGAACTGAGTGGGAGCGCTCCGGGTGCACGGGCATCTTGCCTGTCCTTGAAGCGTGGAGTCAGCAAAGGGGAAGAACGGGCAAGATGCCCGCGCACCCGAAAAAGCGCGACCGAAAGGCCGCGCCCCATTCTACGTCTGTACCGCTTCCAAGAGCGGGCGCGACGTCCGCGCTCCCAGGAAGCTATGCCGGCTCTGTCTTCAGCGCGGGATAATCCGTATAGCCTTCGGCGCCCTTGGCGTAGAACGTCGCGGCGTTCCAGGCGTTCAGCTTGGCCTGAGCGGCGATGCGGGCCGGCAGGTCGGGGTTGGCGATGAAGAGCTTGCCGAAGGCCACCGCATCGGCACCGCCCTGCTCCACCAGCGCCTCGGCGCTCTCGGGCGTGTGCTTTTCGTTGGCGATGAAGATGCCCTTGAAATTCTCGCGGATCTTCGGCGCGATGCTGCTGCCGTCGAGATATTCGCGGGTGCAGATGAAGGCGACGCCACGAGCGTTCAATTCCTTCGCGACATAGCCGAACAAGGCCGGCGCATCGCTGTCGCCCATCGAATGGGAATCGCCACGGGGGGCGAGATGCATGCCGACGCGGTCGGCGCCCCACACCGAGATCACCGCATCGGTGACTTCGAGCATCAGGCGGGCGCGGTTCTCCATCGAGCCGCCATAGGCATCCTCGCGCCTGTTGGTGGAATCCTGCAGGAACTGGTCGAGCAGATAGCCATTGGCACCGTGGATCTCGACGGCATCGAAGCCGGCTTCCTTGGCGTTGAGGGCGCCCTGGTGATAGGCCTCGACGACGGCGGGGATCTCGCTCGCCTCAAGGGCGCGGGGCGTCACATAGGCCTTCTCGGGCCTGACAAGGCTGACGTGCCCCCTCGGTGCGACGGCACTGGGCGCGACCGGCAGGGCACCGTCGAGATAGATGGGATCGGAGATGCGGCCGACATGCCAGAGCTGCAGGGCGATGCGGCCGCCGGCGGCGTGCACCGCCTTGGTGATCTCTTTCCAGCCGGCCACCTGCGCCGCTGACCAGATGCCGGGCGTGTCGGGATAGCCGACGCCCATCGGAGTGACCGAGGTCGCCTCGGTAATGATCAGGCCGGCTGAGGCGCGCTGCACATAATAGTCACGCATCAGGGCGTTAGGCACGCGGCCTTCGCTGGCGCGGGTGCGCGTAAGCGGGGCCATGATGACGCGGTTGGGCAGGTCAAGCGCTCCAACGCGGAGCGGATCAAGCAAAGTCGGCATCGTCAATGAACCTTATCAAGTGTTGATCGACTGAAATCACAAGCCTTGCCCTCTGACGTCAACCGGACGGGCGCGGCACTGCAGCCTCACAGTTCGATAGTTATCGAATATAGGAAAGCCATCGTGCAGTGCAACACCCTCACCTCGATGTGAGCAACGTCAGCCGGACCGGCGTGGTCGCGATGCTGCTGGCGCAAGATCGGAAAGACCTGGATGGTCCCGCCGGCAACGTCGCGCTTTTGCCACAACGATCACATCCGGTGGTTGTGCGGGGCTGGCCGCATGGTGCATCGAGTGGGAGGAGGGCTCTTTGCAGCGCTGCCTCTGCAAATGGAGAAAAATTCATTGATCTCATCCATTCATCGCTTAAATTTGCCGGCTAATTACCATTCTCTGAAGCACTTTGGAAAGCTTATCAGACTGAGTCTTTTTCGGGGCGCTGTTTATAAAGTGTCATAGAGTATCTCTAGGAGCGTCGTCCTGATCGCAGCACAACCGTGCTGCCGGGAGAGGACGAGCGATGTCACTATTTGGCAAACTGGCGAATCTGAAAAGTCTGGTGAGTGTTGCCGGCGGAGCGATAATGCTGGCCGCAAGCGTCAGCGGCGCCCTGGCCGACAAGACGAAGGTCGATTTCTGGTTCGGCAATTCCGGCGACATCGCCAAGCGCGTGCAGGACGTCTGCCAGCACTTCAACGACTCCCAGGCCGATTATGAAGTGGTCTGCACCAGCCAGAACGGCTATGCGAACGCCTTGCAGAACACCATCGCCGCCTTCCGCGCAAACAAGCAACCCACCATCGTGCAGGTCTTCGACATCGGCACGCTCGACCTCATGCTCTCCGGCGCCTATTACCCCGTCAACAAGCTGATGGCCGAAAATGGCTACAAGGTTGACTGGAGCAACTACTTCCCCGGCATCCGCGCCTATTATGCCACCTCGAAGGGCGACATGTATTCGATGCCCTTCAACTCCTCGACCGCCCTGCTCTACTGGAACCAGGACGCCTTCAAGAAGATCGGCAAGGATGCCGCGCCCAAGACCTGGGAAGAAGCCGCCGAAGACATGGATGCCCTCAAGAAGGCCGGCTATGACTGCCCGCTCGGCATCGACATCAGCTCCGATGAAGTCTGGCAGCTGATGGAGCAGTTCTCCGCCATCCACAATCAGCCCGTCGCCACGAAGAATAACGGCTATGATGGGCTCGACGCCGAACTCGTCTTCAATAAGGGCAAGTTCGTCCAGTATGTCACCGACCTGAAGAAGTGGTACGACGCGGGCCTCGTCAAGCTGAAGTCCAAGCAGGCGGGTGAGGACTACATCACCGCCTTCGCCGCGGGCCACTGCCAGATGACGCTGACCTCCGTTGGCGACCACGGCACCATAACCCGCACCGCTGCGCCCGACATGCACTGGTCGGTTGCCGAACTGCCTGTCTATGCCGGCACCGACCGCAAGAACTCGCTGGTGGGCGGCGCTTCGCTCTGGGTGTTGCAAGGCAAGTCCCCAACGGAATACAAGGCCGCCGCCGCCTTCCTGAACTTCATCGCTCAGCCCGAGCAGGCCCTGTGGTGGTCTTCCAACACCGGCTACATCCCGGTGACCAAGACGGGCTACGATTTCATGACCAAGAACGGCTTCTACGACAAGGCGCCGTATAAGGGCCGCGAATACGCCATCGCCTCGCTGACCGCCTCCGAGCCGACGCCGATCACCCGCGGCCTGCGCCTCGGCGGCATGCCGCAGATCCGCGCCGAAGTCGCCAACGCCCTGCAGTCGATCTTCTCGAACCAGGCCCAGGTGCAGCAGGCTCTCGACGATGCCGCCAGCCGCGGCGACGCCGTGCTGCGCCGTTTCCAGGCGACCTACAAGGGCAAGGAACTGCCCTGATCCGCTTCGCCAGCACGATCGACAGTACGAGGCCGGGGCTCGAGCTCCGGCCTTTGTCAGTAGGCGGGTCCCATTGGTGTGCCGGTCTTCAGACCGGCAGGCCCGCGACCCCTCGAAAGGTTGTAGGATGCCGGTCTGAAGACCGGCACACCGAACAGGGTCCGCTCCGGCACAGAAGTGTGGATGCATGGAAAAGCGCGCAATCTTCAATAACAAGTGGCTCGGCATCGCTTTCATCCTGCCGCAGCTCTTCCTGATCTTCACCTTCTTCTACTGGCCCGCGAGCCAGGCCCTCTATTGGGCTTTCACGCTGCAGAGGCCCTGGGGTGGCGGTAACGATTGGGTTGGTTTCGACAACTTCGCTGCCCTCTTCTCCGACACAGTCTATTGGCAGTCCGTTGTCCGCAGCCTGGCCTTCGCCATCATCTCGACCGGGCTTGCCATGGGCTCGGCCCTCTGCCTCGCGCTTCTCGTCGACCGCCAGCTCTCGGGCAACCGCTTCTACCGAACCATCTTCGTGTGGCCTTATGCGATCTCCCCGCCTGCGATCGGCCTCGCCTTCCGCTTCATGCTGGGATCAGACGCCGGCCTCATCGCTTTCGTGAACCAGATCTGGCCAGGCATATGGAATCCCACGCTTAACGGCTATGACGCCATGGCCGCGGTGATCTTCGCCTTTTCCTGGAAGTATGTCGGCTACAATTTCATCTTCATGGTCGCGGCCCTGCAGGCCATCCCACGCTCGCAGATCGAGGCCGCCGCCATGGATGGCGCCGGTTGGCTGCGCCGCGCCTTCGACATCCAGATCCCGCTCATAACGCCGACCCTGTTCTTCCTCCTGGTGATCAATATCACCGACAGTTTCCAGGACAGTTTCGGTATCGTCGATATCATGACCTCGGGCGGGCCGGCCCGTGCCACCGAATTGATGGTCTACAAGATCTATTTCGACGGCTTCAAGGGCCTCGACTATTCCGGCGCAGCGGCCCAGTCCATCGTGTTGATGCTGCTCGTCATCCTTCTCACCATCGTGCAGTTCCGCTTCCTGGAACGGCGCGTTCACTATCGGTAGGAGGGCGCTATGGTCGAACGCACGCCGATCCTCAACCTCGTCACGCACGTGCTCCTCGTTCTCGGCGCCATCATCACCTTGCTGCCCTTCGCCATCGTGACGATCGCCGCCACCCACTCGCTGCAGGAAGTCAACCAGGTGCCGATGCCGCTCTGGCCCGGCCGGGATTTTCTTGCCAATGTGAAGGAAGCCTGGACGCGCGCCGATCTCGGCACCGTGCTGCTCAACAGCGTGATTTTCGGTGCCGGCCTCGCCTTCGGCAAGGTGGTCATCTCGGCGATCTCGGCCTATTCGCTCGTCTTCTTCGGCTATCGCGGCCGTGTATGGATCTTCTGGGCGATCTTCATCACCCTGATGCTGCCACTCGAAGTGCGCATCGTGCCGACCTATGCGGTGGCCACCAACGCCCTCTCACCCTACCAGGCTATCCTCGACGCGCTTGGCATCACCTCGGTGATCAACGCACTTACCGGCACCACGGTGGACCTGCAGTGGAATCTGCTCAATTCCTATCCCGGCCTGATCCTGCCCTTCGTCGCCACCGCCACCGGCACCTTCCTGTATCGCCAGCATTTCATGACCCTGCCGGAAGAACTGGTGGAAGCGGCCAAGATGGACGGCGCCGGCGCGCTCCGCTTCTTCTGGGACATCCTGCTGCCCCTCTCGCGCAACAACATGGCGGCACTGTTCACCATCATGTTCGTCTGGGGCTGGAACCAGTATCTGTGGCCCCTGCTCGTCACCACCGAGCCCTCGCACATGGTCTCGGCCGTGGGCCTGCATGCGCTCATTCCCGGCCAGAACGGCATCCCCGAATGGCACCTCGCCATGGCCGGAACGCTGATCGTGATGCTGCCACCCCTCATTCTCGTGATCTTCATGCAGCGCTTCTTCGTGCGCGGCCTGGTTGCGACGGAAAAGTAATCCAGAGAAAGCATGGCAATGGCCGAAATAACCGTCCGCAATGTCCGCAAGAGCTATGGCCGCACCGAGATCGTACACGGGGTCGACCTCGACATCCATGACGGCGAGTTCATCGTCATCCTCGGCCCCTCCGGCTGCGGCAAGTCAACCCTGCTGCGCATGGTGGCGGGGCTTGAATCGATCACCTCCGGCGAGATCTCCATTTCCGGCAAGGTGGTGAACAATGTCGAGCCGCGCGAGCGCGGCTGCGCCATGGTGTTCCAGAACTATGCGCTCTATCCCCACATGAACGTGGCCGAGAATATCGGTTACAGCCTCAAGGTGGCGGGTGTGCCCCGGGCCCAGCGCATGGAACGCATCCGCAAGATCGCCGAACCGCTGGGCCTGACCGACTATCTCGACCGCCGCCCCGCCGCCCTCTCCGGCGGCCAGCGCCAGCGTGTTGCCATGGGCCGCGCGATGATCCGGGAGCCCAAGGTCTTCCTGTTCGACGAGCCGCTCTCCAACCTCGACGCGCGCCTGCGCGTGCAGATGCGCGCAGAGTTGCGCCGTCTGCACCAGCGCCTGAAGACCACCTCGATCTTCGTCACCCACGATCAGGTGGAGGCGATGACCCTGGCCGACCGGCTGGTGGTGATCAACAAGGGCCATATCGAGCAGGTCGGCACGCCGGCCGAGGTCTATTCGAAGCCGTCCACCCGCTTCGTCGCCAGCTTCATCGGCTCTCCGCCCATGAACTTGCTGGAAGGTACGATCGAGAGCGGCGGCGTCTTCGCGCAAGGCAGCCATGCCCGCATTCCCGTGCCGATCCTCGACGTGGCCGAGAAGACCGGCCGCAGGGTAACGCTGGGCGTGCGGCCTGAACAGATCACGCTCGCCGAGAATGGCACGCCAGGCACGCTCGCAGCTACGGTTGATTTCGTGGAGGAACTCGGTTCCGGCCGCATCGTGCAGGCCGACCTCAAGGGCACGCCCTTCGCCATTGCCGTCACCGACAAGCGCGCCCTCAATCCGGGCGACACCATCAGCGTGGCGATCCCGCCCGAGGTGATCCATCTCTACGATGGCGAGACAGGGCTTAGGATTTAGCCTCCCTGGCATCGCAGGCATCCTTGCCTGCTCCTGGAAGCGGTTCGCTCAACGGCGAGGGAAGAGTAGGCGAGGATGCCTGCGATCCCGGGAGAACTGCACGGCCCTGAAACCGAAATGCTGTTCATAGAAAGCGACGGTTTCCTCGACATCGCGCACATAGAGGATGACTCTGTTCAGCTTCGGGATGTCGAGTTTCCCAGGAAGCTCCCCCGATAGGCCGCCGGGCTCACCCCGACCCGCTTTCGGAAATGGTGGCGCATGGTTTCCAGCGAGCCGAAACCGCAATTGGCCGCGATGTCGTCCAAGGTGGCGCCGTGGCTGCGCTCGAGTTGCTCCCTGGCGAGGCGCACGCGCTCAGCCACCAGCCATTCGCCGGGCGGCAGGCCGGTCGTCTCTTCGAAGCGTCGTTGGAAAGTGCGCTGGCTCATACCCGAGCGCGCGGCGATGGTCTCGATGCGGTGCGGTGCGCCAAGGTTGGCACGCAGCCAGTCGATCAGCGGGCCGAGCCGGGCTGCCTCCCTCTCGCGCGGCATCGGCCGCTCGATGAACTGGGCCTGGCCGCCATCGCGATGAGGCGGCACCACCAGCCGGCGTGCCACGGCATTGGCGATATCTGGGCCGTAGTCGCGGCGCACGACATGGAGGCACAGATCGATGCCGGCCGCGCTGCCCGCAGCGGTCAGTACATCGCCGAGATCGACATAGAGCCTGTCGGGATCGAGCCGGATATCGGGATGACGCGCGCCGATCGCCTCGGCATAGCGCCAATGCGTGGTCGCCGCCCGCTTGTCGAGGAAGCCGCAGGCGGCCAGTACGGCGATGCCCGAACACAGCGACATCACTCTGGCGCCTCGGGCATGGGCGGTCTGCAGATGGGCGACGAGATCCGATGGCACCGGCGCATCGATGCCGCGCCAACCAGGAACGACGATGAGGTCGGCCTCCGCCAGGGCCTCCAGTCCGGCGCCCGCGCCGACCATCAGGCCGCCGGCGGCGCGCAAGGGGCCAGGCTCGATGGCGGCCGTCGCATAGCGATACCACCCCTCGCCCATCTCCGGGCGCGGCAGTCCAAACACCTCATAGGCCACCCCGAATTCGAAGGTGCAGAGGCCGTCATAAACGAGCACGGCCACGAGCGGGCCCGAGGGGGAAGCGATGTCTGGCATGATCTTGACGCAGGGTGCCATTCCCGCCATCGGGATGCAAGTTTCCTCGGAGCGCGAACCTCCTCGCCCCTGCTCCCGGTCAATCCACCCGCTGTTCGTTGCGTTTCATGCGTCTTTCGAGCCGGCGCACCAGCAGCGTCAGGCCGATGGTCATGACGAGGTAGAAGAACGCCACCACCGTATAGGTCTGGAAGAACAGGAAGGTGGAGGCCGTGTAGGTTTTGCCGTTCTGGGTGATGTCGGCAATGCCGAGCACGGAGACCAGCGAGGAGTCCTTCAGCATCGATACGAGGTCATTTCCGAGCGGCGGTGTCATGGTCTTGAAGGCCTGAGGCAGAATGACCAGCCGCATGGTCTTGAAGCGGCTGAGCCCCAGGGCCTGGGCGGCTTCCCACTGGCCGATATGGATGGACTGGATGCCGCCGCGCATGATCTCGGCGATGAAGGCGGAATAGGCCAGCGTCAGCGCAAAGATGGCGCGCCATTCGAAGCTGAAGTCGCGGATGGTGATCTCGGGCATGATGCCAATCGCGATGGCGCCGTGGAACAGCCAGCCATAGCCGTCGATCAACGCCGGGCCGATGGCGAAGGCGATATAATAGAGCAGCACGATCATTGGTACGCCACGCATGATCTCGACATAGGCCTTGAGGCCCTCTGCGAGCCAGCGCGACACCGACACCAGCCCAAGCGCCAGCGTGGTGCCGAGTACCAGCGAGGCGGCGAAGGCGATAATGGTCACGCGAATGGTGACCGACAGCCCCGAGCCGACAACATTGAAGATGATACGATACTGCTCGCTGGCAAGACCGGTGGCAACGAGAAGCAGCCCGAGCACGCAGAGGATCACCAGCCACCAGGGGATCCGGGAAATACGGGATGGCGGCGGCGGGGGCGCATGCCGGGTGGGGTTGGGCGGGGATGTCATAAGGGGCGCGGGATATCCCGAGAATGTGGATGTCCCGTCCGAAAACGCCGACATCGGAGGCAAGGGCACCGAAAGCGCGGAGTGGCGGTCTCCGACCGCCATCTTGCTGTCCTGCGAGCGCTGCGGTTTCAAGATGGCGGTCGGAGACCGCCACTCCACATCACTTCGCGGCGGCCTGGTAGTCGTAGAACCACTTCTTGCTGAGCCCATCCAGCGTGCCGTCGGCCTTCATCGCCGCCAGTGCGGCGTTGACCGGGGCCACCAGATCCGAGCCCTGCTTGAGGATGAAGCCGAATTCGTCATGTCCCAGGCCGTTGCCGATGATCTTGAAGCTGTCGGGCGAGGCGGCGATATTGCCCTGCGCGCCGGCCTTGTCCATCAGCACGGTGTCGACATCGCCCGCCTTGAGGGCCTGCACCGAGGCACCGAAGGTTTCGAACAGCTTCATGCGCGGGCTCTTGTCATTGCCGCCGAGCAGGTCGGACACCGAGACGAAATAATTGGTGGTACCGGATTGGGCGCCCACCAGCAGCTTGTCATCGGCCGAGAAGCTCTTGGCGTCGGTAAAGCGGTTCTCGTCCTTGCGCACCAGCATGAACTGTTCGGACACCATATAGGGGTCGGAGAAGGCCACCTGCTTCTTGCGCTCGTCGGTGATGGAGATGCCATCCATGCCGATGTCGAACTGGCCGGCCTGCACGGCCTGGATCATCGCGTCCCAGGACGAAGTCTTCCACTCGATCTTGGCGTTGAGGCGCTTGCCGATCTCGTTCATCGCATCATATTCCCAGCCAATGCCGTTGCCGGTCTTCGGATCGGTGAAGTTCAGCGGGAAATAGGCGTTCTCGGTCACGGCGACGATGGTGCGGCCTTTGAGATCCGGCAGCGGATCGGCATAGGCTGATCCGAGCGTGAACGCGAGCGCGGCGGCGGCACCAAGGCCAAGAAAGGTACGGCGAAGCATCGGGAAACTCCGGTGAAGCAAGGTCCTGCTGCAACCTTGCCACGCGGCTTCCACGCGGAACAGGGGAATCTGGCGCTTTCCCCCGGGAGCGCCTTACTGCCCGGCGATGCGGTCGGCAAGGAGGGCGATGGTCTTGCGGTAGACCTCGCTGGCGTTCCAGGATTTGAGCGCCTCGAAATTGGGCTGCCCCTCATCCCACCCGGCGCCGCGCTGCCAGCCGGCATCGGCGAGATATTTGGCGACCGAGCCGATCACGTCGGCCTGGTCCTTCACCAGATCCTTGCGACCATCACCGTCGAAGTCGACGGCATGCTGGAGGTAGCTGGAGGGGAGGAACTGCACCTGCCCGATCTCGCCAGCCCAGGCGCCCTTCATCTCTGAAGCCGGGACATCGCCCTCGTCGATAATCTTGAGGGCATCCATGAGTTCCGGCCGGAACTGCGTGGGGCGGCGGCAATCATAGGCGAGCGTGGCAAGGGAGCGCACGGTATCGAACTTGCCGATATTGGCGCCGAAATCGGTTTCCAGGGCCCAGAGCGCCACGATCACGGGAGCCTGTACGCCATAATCGGCTTCCGCCTTGTCGAACACCGCCTGATATTTCTTGATCACCTGCTTGCCGCGCTTGATGCGGAAGTCATTGACCATGCGTCCTGAGAATTCCTCGAAGCTCTGCTTGAACGTGCCCTTTTGGCCGCGGTCATGCGAGATGACGTTCTGGTCGTAGGTGACGCCGTCAAGCGAGGCGAGCCCGCGTGCGCCTATACCCTGGGCCGCCGCATCCTTCTTCACGCCTTCGAGCCACTGCGGAAATCCGGCGGCGTTGTTGCTGCAGTCCTGGTTCTGGGCCAGAGCCGGCGTAGCGGCAAACATCATCAGGGCGGCGTAAAGGGTGGCGGTGCGCATGAAATCATCTCGGAGGGAAGGGCGGCCACACAAGGCAGACAAGAATGCACATAATGTGGCGACAGCGGGTGAAAGTCAGGTTAGCCCCGGAAACCGCGCCTCTATTGACGGTAAACGGCCAGCAAAACAAGAAGAATCGATGCACCATCTTCCCTGCGTTGTTGGAAACGCGAATCTGTGGCACGGGGAGGCATGAAGAACCGTTCTGTTCTGTGCATTGGAGGCTGCGTGATCGACCGCGTCGGCGAGACCGTCGATGCGAAGGAGCGCCTGCATACTTCCAATATCGGGCATATGCGCTCCAGCCTTGGCGGCGTCGCCCGCAATGTCGCCGAGAACCTTGCACGGCTCGGCATTCCCGTGAGCCTGCTCTCGCGGGTGGGCGATGATCCGGAGGGCGAGCGTGTCATCGCCGCCAGCAGCCGCGCCGGCATCGACATGGCGGGGGTGGTGCGCGACAGCCAGGCGGCGACCGCCTCCTACACCGCCATCTTCAACGGCGAGGGCGAACTCGTCATCGGGCTTGCCGACATGGGTGTCTTTGAGGCGATCACGCCCGAAACCGCCATCGAGGCCCTTGCTACGGCTGCCGCCGACGCAGTCCTGTTTACCGACGCCAATCTCCAGCCCGCGACCCTGCGGGCGATCGCCAAGGCAAAGGGCGGGCGCATGCTGGCCTCGGTCCCCGTTTCGATCCAGAAGCTTGCGCGCCTGACATCGATCCTTGGCGATCTCGACATCCTCTTTCTCAACCTTCATGAGGCGCGCGCCCTGCTCGGCAGCGAGGACGATGCCGAAAGCCTGGCGCATCGTCTCGCCAGGGGGCCCGTGAGGCGCGGCCTCCTTACGCTCGGTCCCCGCGGCGCGCTCGCCTGGGCGGATGGAAAGGTGACGGCGATCCCCGCTCTTGCGTCCAGCCCGGTCAACGTCAATGGTGCGGGCGATGCCCTCGCCGGCGCCACCCTCGCCCGCCTCGCTGTGGGCGACGATTTCATCCCTGCCGCAAGGCGGGCCATGGCTGCCGCCGCGCTGACGGTGGAATCGCCCCATACCGTGCGGGCCGACCTGACCATGTCGGCGCTGCTTGCCCGATACGCTCTCTCCCAACCAACCGAAACGATCATCCCATGACCTCCCTTACCCACTCCCCCGCCGTCGCCGCCGCCCTGAAGGCTGGAAAGCCGGTGGTTGCCCTCGAATCGACCATCATCACCCATGGCATGCCCTTTCCGCAGAATGTGGAGACGGCGCGGCGGGTCGAGGCCGTCGTGCGGGCCGAGGGCGCCGAGCCCGCGACCATCGCGGTGCTCGACGGGATCATCCATGCCGGGCTAGACGATGCCCAGCTCGAGGCGATGGGCCAGGCGAAAGGTTTTCTCAAGCTCAGCCGGGCCGATCTCGGCTACGCCGTCGCCAAGAAGAGGAACGGATCTACCACCGTTGCCGCCACGATGATCGCCGCCGACCGGGCGGGCATCCGCGTCTTCGCCACCGGCGGCATCGGCGGCGTGCATCGCGGCGCCGAGAAGACCTATGATGTCTCGGCCGACCTGCAGGAGCTGGCGCGCACGCCGGTCTGCGTGGTCTGCGCCGGTGCCAAGGCGATCCTCGATCTGCCCAAGACGCTGGAAACGCTGGAGACGCTGGGGGTGCCGGTGGTGGTCAATGGCTCCGACGAATTCCCTGCCTTCTGGAGCCGCAAGAGCGGCCTGCCGGCCCCGCTGCGCCTCGACAGGCCCGAGGAGATCGCCGCCCTCATTCGCGCGCGCGCCGAGCTCAAGCTCGACGGCGGCGTGCTGGTGGGCAATCCCATTCCGCTCGAAGACGAGATCGCCGCCAGCGAGATCAACCCGGCCATCGAGACCGCCATCGACGAGGCAGACGCCACCGGCGTCTCCGGCAAGGCGCTTACGCCCTTCCTGCTCTCCCGAATGCTTTCTCTCACCGAGGGCCGCAGCCTGATCGCCAATATCGCCCTGGTGGAGAACAACGCGCGGCTCGCCGCAAGGATCGCTGCTGCGCTATGAAGAGGACGCGGCGCGAGCTGCACCTCGACCTTCGACGCTCAGCTGGCCTCGGAAGCGGTCCGCGCGCTTGCCGTCCCACGCTTGTGCATGAAAGGAAGCGAGACAAACCGATCGAGGGAGAACCGCCCTGGACCCATGACGGCCAGTACAAACATTCCGCCGGCAATAGCCAGGTCCTTCTCGAAATGCAGCAATTCGTTCTGATTCGAGAAATCCATATGGAACATCGTCGCGGTCATCAGGCAGAACAGCCCGAGCAGGACGGCGCCGACCCGCGCGAGAACCCCGAGGACGATGGCGAGGCCCGCACCCAGTTGCAGCGCGATGACGCCGACAACGAGGGGAGCACCGATGCCAACCACCGCCATCGCCTTGACGGTGCCGGTGAAATGCGTCGCCAGGGTCGTCCCCTCATGCACGAAGATCAGGGCGAGCAGCAGGCGGCTTGCGAGCAGGACCGTGTCGGGGAAGCACGCTATCAGTTTGCTGATGTGGGCCATCTCAACCAACTCCAATGTTGGGGGCAGGCGCTGATTTTGCGGTGAGAAGCGCGGGTCTGGAGTGGCAGTCTCTGACTGCCAATCTCGGAGACGAGGCGCCTGAGCGAGAGGAATGGCGGCCGGAGAGCGCCACTCCACGTTTCGCGTACCTCACCATGCAACATTGGCGCCCGCCGGCTTTGTCGTCACTTCGTCACCTTGGTGGCGATGGCCTTCTCCAGGTCCTCGCGCTCTTCGCAGCCCTGCGGGCACAGCTTGACGAGCGTTGCGAGCTGCTCATTGGCCTTGGCCATGTCGCCGGTCTCGACATAGAGCTCGCCGAGATATTCCCGCGCCGCCTTGTGATCAGGCTGCATTTCGAGTGCCTTGGAGTAGTAGGTCAGCGCCGTCTTGTAGTCGCCGGTCTTGCGCAGCGTGAAGCCGAGAAGGTTGTAGACATCGGCCTGCTGGGTATCCTCGGCAAGGCCGCGAAGTTCCTCGAGCGCGCCAGTGTAGTTCTTGGCCTCGATCTTCGCTTTGACGGAGGTCAGGTCCGGAGCGTCCGTGGACTCGATATTATCGACGGCGTAGGCCGGGATCGAGAGCACCGTGGTGGCGACGGTGAAGATTGCAAGCGAACCGAAAGCGGTCGCGACAGCATATTTCAACATGGGTTTTCTCTCAGGGATTTGGGGGAATCTCGATTTCAGGAATCCGCCTCAACGACCGGATCTGTCATGCCGGGGCTTGTCCCGGGCATCCAACCGCCAACTTTCGAGGCGCTTGTGGTGCCCAGGATCAAAAGGCCCAGGTTCCTGCGATCTTTTAATCAGTCACTTAGATCTGCGTGGCGGGCGTGAACCCGTAGGCGTTGCCGTCCTTCACGAAAGTGCCGGTGCCGGGGAACGGGAAATGCGACCCGCAGATCTTAATGTTGTCGGCGATCACCTGATCGATCAGCTTGCGCCGGGTGGTGATGGCCATCGCGCCGTCCTGGTCGTAAGCGCCCTGCCATTCAGGGTGAGGAGCGAGCAGAGCGGGCACATACATGATGTCAGCCGAGACCATGAACTGCTCGTTGCCCGAGCCCATGAGGTAGACTGAGTGCCCGGGCGTGTGGCCGGGAGCGTCCATGATGTGGATGCCCGGGGCAACCTCGTCCCCGCCCTTGACCAGCTTCCAGTTCTTCCATTTCGGGAAGTTCTCGACGATGCGTTTGCCAGCGGGCTTGCGGCCTTCCGCGAGCTTGTCGACGCGCGAGGGGTCCGTCCACCAATTGTATTCTGTCGCATTGACGATCAGCTCGGCGTTGGGGAACACCGGAGCATTGGTGCCCTTTTCCATCAGGCCCCAGACGTGATCGGGATGGAAATGCGAGATCATGATGGTGTCGATGGCTTTGTAGTCGATGCCGGCGGCAGCCATGTTCGCCGGCAGGTGGGTGGCATTGGTCTGCCACTGGCCGACGCCGGAACCGGCATCCATCATGATCAGCTTGCCGTTGACCTTCAGCACCACCACGGTGAGCGGGATCGGCATGAAGTCCGTCGTCAGGCCCGCCTTGGCCAGGGCAGCCTTGGTATCGTCCACCGAGGCATTCTTGATGAAGGTCGGGTCGTGGGGCTTGCGCCAGATGCCGTCATAGATCGCGGTCACCTCGATATCGCCGACCTTGTACTTGTAGAAGCCGACGCTCGGCTCGATCGGCGTGTCGGCCAGGGCAGGAGCAACGAACTCCAGCTTTCCCGCGAGGCCGAAAGCTGCAGCTGCCAGTCCAGAGCCCAGCACAGTGCGGCGCGTTACATTCAACATTCTGTTCACTCCTCATTCGAAGCGGCGTTGGCCATACGGCTGCACTTCCTTGCGTGCCTCCGATGAGGGTCCAGACTGGCGAGCGGTTGGATTTATTCCCGCGGGGGTAAAAAATTTTCAGCTAGGGGTTTGTCGACGGTTTTTGGTGGAGGCAAACGCATATTCTTGAGGCTGGCGGCGCGTGGTCTTTAGGGTTGCCCTTGTTCGTCAACCCAAGCCTGACGGTCGACATGTCACGCTGCCACCGTAATTGGGAAAGGAATTTCGAATGCCGCAAATACTGTGGTGGATGAGTCAGACAACGCGCCGGCCCTCACCATTGATGACAACCTCGCCGTCTTCCTTCGTGAAGGGGCCGATGTCTGGATTAGGCAGGATATCGAGCACCGCCTCCGATGGCCGGCACAATTTCGTGCCCTTCGGCGTCTCGATGATCGGTCGGTTGATCAGGATCGGGTGTGCCAGCATGAAGTTGAGCAGTTGCTCGTCTGTCCATTTCGGGTCGGCGAGGCCCAGTTCGGCATAGGGCGTGCCCTTCTGGCGCAGCAAGTCCCGCACCTTCATGCCCATCGCCGCGATCAGCGCCTGCAGGCGCTCGCGACTCGGCGGTGTCTTCAGATACTCGATGACAACCGGCTCCTCGCCGCTCTGGCGGATCATCGCCAGGGTATTGCGGGAGGTGCCGCAATCAGGGTTGTGATAGATTGTGATGGTCATGACGGGGTCTCGAATTCGTGGTTCTGGGTAGGCGCTGACTCGCGAAACAGCCAGCCCGTCAGCACCAAACCGGCCAAGGCTCCGATCAACTCGGCCACAACGAAACCGGTCAAATCGGACGGCCGGATGCCGGAAAAGCTGTTGGTCAGGGAACGGGCGATCGCAACGGCCGGATTGGCGAACGAGGTTGAGGCCGTGAACCAGTATGCGGCCGTGATGTAGAGGCCTACCAGCCAGGGCACGGCCTTGCGGTCATGGCGCAGCCCCGCGAGGATCGTGGCGACCAGACCGAAGGTCGCGATTCCCTCGGAAAGCCATTGGCCGATACCTGACCGTTCCCTAAGGGCGAATTCAAGAAGGGGATGGGCGAACATGAGATGCGCCACCCAGGTGCCGGCGATGCCGCCAATGATCTGAGTGGGGACATACAGGCCCGCATCGCGTGCGCCCAGATCGCCTCGCAGAGCAAAGATCAAGGATACGGCCGGGTTGAAATGCGCGCCCGACACCGGCCCGAGAATGGTGATCAACACGACCAGCATGGCGCCCGTCGCAAGAGTGTTAGCGAGAAGCGCCACGGCCGGATCACAGGCTAGGCCTTCAGCCATGATGCCGGATCCAACGATCGTGGCCACGAGAAACGCCGCTCCCAGGCCTTCGGCAGCCAGGCGGCGGGGCAGGTCGATCCTCATGGCGAGAGAGTGAAGCTTGGCTCAGACACGGGCAACCTCCTTGGCAGGCTCACAGCAGCAAGAAAGAGCGGCGACGGCCGGATTGCATACATCCGGATGCCCCTGGCAGCAGTCGCGCATCAGAAATTCGACCAAAGCGGAGAGGGACGGATAGGCGGCGCTGTAGACGATCGATCGCCCCTCCCGCCGGGACTCGATGAGGCCGGCCTGCTCGAGATGGCTGAGATGGAAGGACATGCGCGAGGACGAGGCACCGTCCATGGCCTCGCCGATCGCGCCAGCCGCCATGCCTTCCGGCCCTGCTATCACCAGCAACTTGACGACCCGCAGCCGAGTTTCCTGGGAAAGGGCGGCAAAGGCATTGAGCGCTTGCTTTTCGTCCATGTTTGTCTCAACATCTCAATAGATATTGAGACAATGGATACACGAGCATGAACGCTTCCGCCAGTCCCCTTCTCGTCGACTTTCACGGTGATGCCTCGCTTGGCGCAATCTTGAGCGCTCTAGGCCCACACGCTGCCAAGGCCCTGATCATCCGCTATGGCGACCGGACTATCCGGCCCGGCTATCATGTCACCGAGGTCAAGGCGGGCTCGTTCGTTACACTCGACTGCGGCGGTAATCCAGACGCATGGCAAGAGACGATTTTGCAGGTTGAGGATCTAGGGCCGGAAGGGGAACGATCCTTCATGCATGTCGGTAAGTTCACCGGCATTCTCAATCAGGTTGGAACGCGGGTCCGCCTTGACCCGGATGCTCGTCTCACCTTCGAAGTGGGGCCACCCGGAGTGCCCATGCAGGTGTTTGACGTCGACACGCTGCAGATCAGAGCCGAGCAGGTCGAATTACGGCTTGGCGCACGGGCGGCCATATGCAAACCACGTCATAGAGCAGAGCAACAGGAAAAAGTGAGCCAATGCTGTGCACCGACGGCTTCGAAGGGCTCCACTTGCTGCACATGATGGTCCGGCTGCAAAAGCTCCTATTGACGCATCATTTCTGCGACCGCGTTTAGCAACGGGCCTGGCATAAGATTTGGCACTGCCACAGAAACAGCCTCAGTGCGTGTCGGAAACAGCCGCCGCGCCCTTGGCGGCATTGTCCTGGTCGTTGGCCGCAAAGCGCTCGGCGGGGGCCACGCCGATGGCCTGGCGACTTGCGACCTCGCGGGCGATCGCGGCGGCGACCTGCGCCATCTCGCGGCGGAGCATGCGGTTGTCGGCCTCGATGCGCAGCCAGGATTCGTGGGCGTCCTCGCGCAGCGCCGCGAGTTCGGCCTGCAAGCGGGCACGTTCAAGGCGCAGCGTGGCGATCTCACCATCGGCGGCGCCCGGCTCGTTGCTGCGGCGCAGGCGGGCCACTTCGGTCACCAGCTCGGCCTCGCGGCCGGCGGCAATGGCGAGGCGGGCATCGCGCTCGGCGAGAGCCGCATCCCGGCGGCGCATATCGGCGGTGAGATTGGCAAGACGGGTATCGAGATCCGCCCGCTCGGTCTCCGAGGCATGGCGACGGTCGGTCATCGCCTGGAATTCATGCTGAAGCGAGGCCGCACGCGCTTCCAGCGCGGCGATCGCGGTCTCCGCACGCATGAGATCGATGGCCTGGACGGCAAGGCGGTCGTCCTTCTCGGCAACGGCCTCCAGCACCTGCTGCAGCCCGCGCTGGTTCAGGACAGCGCCATCCTCGGCGGCGCTCAGCTTGGTCCGCAGGGCGACCAGCTCGACACGCAGGCTGTCGTTGTTGATGCGGGCGGCATTGATGTCGCGCTCATGCTCGGCCGCTTTGTCGTCGCGAAGCGCGATGGTGACACGGGCGGCGGCAAGCTCGGCCTTGAGGGCGGCGAGGTCATGCTGGGCGTTGAGCACGTCGCGCTGGGCCGAGGCGGCCCCTTCCTCCACCGTGCCCAGCCGATTCGCATCGATCCCGACCAGAGCCTCGACGCGGCGCAGGCGCTCGCTCTGCCGGCCATGTTCGGCCATCAGGTCGTGGCGCAGGCCGCGCTCGCGCTCCAGCTTCTGTTCGAGGCGCCGATGCGTCATCGCGGCCTCGGCGCGGACATGGTCCTGCGCGGCGCGAACCTGCGTCATCGACAACGGAAGCGCAGTCTCCATCTCGCGGCGGATCAGCCGGCGTGCGCGCGCCCAGATCGCCGGCACCATGGCCAGGGCGAACAGGCCTGCAAGGGATCCCCCCAGGAAAAAGGCTATCGCGTAGTCGAGCACCGTAAAGCCTCAGTGCAGCGAGTTGATGTCGCCACACTATACGTCAAAGCCGCTGGGATGAAGGAACAAAACGCACAATGTGCTTAAGGCGTAGCTTCATCTTCGCGTGATCCCTAAGGATGAACCGAGGGATCAGAAGGGGTTCCAGGTGGCGGAGGGCGTGAACTTCAGATAGCCGAGATTGATGCCGAGGCGAGCGCCCACGCCGGACTTGATCGGCACCACCATCATCGTGCCGTCGCCCAGCGCAGTCATGCCGAAGCCGCCGACGATATAGGCAGAGCCCGCAATGCCGGGGAAGCGGCTGAAGATCTCGTCGACCCGCGCCATGTTGTAGACCAGCATCATGGTACGGGCACCATCGCCGCCGAAGTCCCAGCCGACGGAGGGACCCTGCCAATAGACCTTGCGGTCGCCGACATTGCGGGTGAACAGCGTGCCCTCGCCATAGCGCAGGCCACCGATGAAGGCGCCCGAGCCTTCCTGGCCGAGAATATAGCCATTGGGCTCGCCCCAGCGGGATACGGCGTTCTGGATGGCAAGAGCCAGATCGCGCGATACCGTGCCGAAGAAGCGGTGGCCGGAATTGATGAGTTCGTTGGAGGAGATCTGCTGCGGGCGTTCGGGCTCGCCCACGGCCAGGGAAGATGTCACCAGACCGGTGGCAGAGAGGGTCATGCCGGCCATGACCGTCAGAGCCTTGCGGCGAGGAAGAAGGTCTTTCATGTCAAACCTCGTTTGCTTAGGCCTTACTCGGTCTCAATCTGTGCCTGATCAGGGTTAACAAATTGCTTCCATCAGCCGCGGATATTGTGATTTGGCCAAGCAAACGGCTCGGAACTGTGACTCAACTCGTGCCGGATTGCGGCGAAAAGGGCAAGAATTTGGAGTAACGCGGAAAGCTAAACGGGAGATGCCGTCTTTCGATCACCGGCCATGAACTGGTGGCTTTGCTCGGAGCGCCGCAGCGCGGCAGCATTACGCCCCGGCCAAATGGTCAAGCGAGGCCGGACATCTTGTCACGAAAGGGGCTTTGGTACCGGTCTGCTACAGAGCGGCGAGGCGCACCGAAAGCGGAGCGGCGTACTCCCACCGCCACTCCAATTCCCCTATTTCAGCTCATCCTGTCCCCAGGCGACGAAAGCCACGTTCTTGAAGCCGCTTTCGGTCTTGCCATAGGTGAAAGGCTCGCCGCCGGGCATCAGCACCGTACCGCCAGCTGCGGCCAGCACGGCGTGCCCGGCCGCCACGTCCCACTCCATCGTCGGCCCGAAGCGCGGATAGATGTCCGCCGTTCCCTCGGCCACGCGGCAAAACTTCAGCGAAGAGCCAGCTTCCCGGCGATCGGCGATGGTGTAGTTTGCGAGGAAGGCCTCGCTTTTCGGATCGGGATGCGAGCGGCTGCACAGAGCGGTGAGACCCTCGCTCGGATAGTTCCGCGTGACGATCTCGCTCGCAACGCCGTTCTGCACACGCCATGCGGTATCACCGCCTGCATAGAGCGTGTCGACCGCCGGCGCGAAGACGCAGCCCGCCACCGGCCTGCCGTTCTCGATGAGGGCGATGTTGACGGTGAACTCGCCGTTGCGGTTGATGAATTCCTTGGTGCCATCCAGCGGGTCGACCAGAATGAAGCGGGTACCCACATTGTCGGGCAGCACACCCTTGGCGGCGCATTCCTCGGCGACCACAGGCACGTCCGGCACCAGCTTGGCCAGACGCTCCAGGATGATAGCCTCGGCCACTTCGTCGGCCTCGGTCACCGGCGAGCGGTCTTCCTTCATGCGCGCGGCGCAGCCCCTGGCATAGATCTGCATGATGGCGGCACCCGCCTCGCGGGCGATATCGGCAAAAGCGCGCGCCAGGTCGTCGTGAGAGAGAATTTTCTCATCATGCGACTTGGCTCTTGGCGCGGCTTGCGTGGATTGGGACACGATGGGCCCTCTGTTCATCCCGGCCTGTTTAGTCAGCCAGGCCGCAACTGGCAAGCATATAGGGAGCGGGATCGCGGTTTGCACCCTCCTCGCGCGAGGCAACTTTGTCGCGCCCCGGGGGGATGGTCCGGAAGGCTGCCTTCACAGACGAAGCTGCAGAGTCTATCTGGAAATGCGTCCAATGCGACGTGATTCTCCTGTTCTCTGCCGTGGGTGCTGCGATGACCGCCGGTTTTCAACTCGATGCGCTTGATCTTGCCGCCCTGCTCTGCTCGCGGGTCTGCCATGACGTGATCAATCCCGTCGGTGCGATCGTCAATGGGCTGGAGGTGCTGGAGGACGAGGACGACGCTTCCATGAAGACCTTTGCGCTGGATCTGATCAAGAAGAGCGCGCGCACCGCCTCGGCCCGCCTGCAATTTGCCCGCATCGCCTTCGGAGCGGCCGGCTCGGCCGGCGCCTCGATCGATCTGAGCGATGCCGAGAATGTCGCCCGCGGTTTCATCCAGGACGAGAAGGTGACGCTGAACTGGACGGCGCCGCGCCTGTTCATGCCGAAGAACAAGGTGAAGCTGCTTCTCAACCTACTGGTCGTTGCCGGTTCCACCATTCCGCGCGGCGGCACCATCAGCGCCAGGGTGACGGGCGAGGCGGAGACGCCCACCTTCGAGATCGTGGCGCAGGGCACGAACTCGCGCATTCCCCAGGGCCTCACCGGCCTGCTCGCCGGCGAGCCTGATAACGGTTCGCTCGACAGCCACGTCATCCAGCCCTATTTCACCGGGCTGATCGCCCGCGCTGCCAGCATGGAAGTCAAGGTCGAGACCATCGACGGCGGCTCGCGCCTTACCGCGACCACGGCCTGAGGATCGCATATGACGCGCAAGCTGATTTCCAGCGGATCGCCCTTTGAAAAGGTGGCCGGCTACTCGCGCGCCGTGGTGCAAGGCGCCTGGTGCTTCGTTGCCGGCACGACCGGCTATGACTATGCCAGCATGGCCATGCCGGTGGATGTCGCCGACCAGGCAGCGAACGCCCTCGCCACCATCGAGAAAGCGCTCGCCGAAGGCGGCTTTGCCATGAGCGACGTGGTGCGGGCGACCTATTATGTCACCAAGGCCGAGTATGCCGATCCGGTCTTCGCCGCGACGGGGCGCGTCTTCGGCGAGATCCGCCCGGCGGCGACCCTTCTTGTCTGCGACCTGCTCAAGCCCGAAATGAAGGTCGAGATCGAAGTCACGGCATTTCGCGGTTAGGATATGGGAGCCCCGGGACTGGAAGGATCTTCGCCACCATGCGCAGCACATTTTTTCGTCTCTGCCTGATCGGCGCCATGGCCTGGCCCGCCGGTATCGTGGCTGCGCGGGCTGAGGATGCGCCCAGCAAGCCGCCGGCGCCCCCCGCCCCGTCGCAGCCGATCGCGCCCGACAACAGCATCCTCGCCTTCATTGCCGCCAATCCCGACTGCAGCGAGCTGACGGATGAGTGCATCATCTGCGCTGTGGTCAGCGGCAAGGCGATGTGCTCCACGCCCGGAATTTCCTGCGTGAAGAAGGAAGTCCGCTGCACCAGCACCAAGCCGCCGACGCCCAAGCAGTGATAGACTGCCCTGCGGCAAAGGGTTTTGGGTGCTGCGATGAGCGAATTTGCATTCTGGCGGCGTCTGGATGCGCCGGGCCACGACATGGCCGCTTTGACAGTGCGCCCGGGCGGCTGGTTCCTGCAGGGGCATGCCGCGTTCCATGAAACCGGGGATCCTACCGGCCTGTGCTATGAGGTCGAACTCGACGAGCGCTGGCACAGCTTGAGCGGACGGGTGCAGGGCTTCCGGGGGCTACAGCGTTTCGACCATGTGATCCGGCACGAAGCCGGCGGCTGGTCTCTCGACGGCAGGATTGTCGACGGCCTCAATCATCTCGCCGATCTCGACTTCGGCTTCACACCCGCCACCAACATGCCGCAACTGCGCCGGCTAGCCCTCGAAATCGGACAGAGCGTGAAGTTCACCGTCGTGTGGTTCGATGTCGGCATGGGTACGCTGGCGGCCCTGCCGCAAATCTATCGGCGCGAAAGCGAGACGACCTATTGGTATGAATCGCCGACTTCGGCCTTTGAGGGCCTGATCGATCTTGCACCCAGCGGCTTTGCCAGGATCTATCCGACGCTGTGGCAGGAGGAGGTGTCCGGCTGAGCCGTCGCCCCTACCTGCGCGAAACCAGAAGTGGCAATCTCAGCCCTGTACAGCGAGGCCGCGCTCGCTCGCCTTCTCGCGATCGTCCAGCGTCTCGACCATCTTGAGGTCCTCGATGGCGTCGGTGAGGGCAACCCTCGCGTCCTCGAGCTTGATCTTCAGGTCGTCGGCCGAGCCGCGCAGATTGTCGCGGCGGGAGGTGGCGGCGCGGGCATAGGTGGGGTAGGCGAAATGGGTGGGATCGGTGATGCCGGCCTTGGCCTCCTCGACCTTGATCTCCCGGTCGAGGTCACCGGCCATTCGCTCGAACTCGGCAACCATGGTTTCGATCTGCATGACCTGGCGGCGCTTCTCGTCGACCTGGAAGCGCTTGAGACGAATGAGACTATCGCGCGACTTCATTACTCATTACTCCATCAGCCGCATCGGCCCGCCCGTGCTGGCGCGGAATAGGCCGCATAATTTGGCCGCCGGGCAACAGACCCGGCGAGAGCTTCACCATCCAGCATGGACGTGAATTCTTCCTTACTGGCCCTGAAAAAGCCGCGAACCAACGTGGGACAGGCAAGTGCTGGATAGGAAATGGCGCCGTTCATGAAGATGAATCATCTCTTTTCCCGGAGACGGAGATTTTTCTTAAGATTTTTTTGAAGCGCGGACCAGTGGACCAGCAGCCTTGTTCCGCAACGTCATGGAGATGCCTCCAGAAGGCTCTGCAGGCTTCGCCCGGCACGAAAACAGATTCCACCCAATGCGTTGAAATATATCGATTATTTTTGACCTCAGATTGTCCCGCGGCGGGCCTCTCCAGGAAGGCCCCGGCCTCGCCTGCCGCCATCGGACAGGTCCGTCAAAAATGAGGCAGCAGGCCTGACTGATTCGGTCAAAATCGCTAAGAGCCTGCCGCCGCGGTAACCTTTAATTTACCTGGCTCGTTAATGATCCCTAATGCGGATCAACGGTCTCGCAACCACGTTTGTCAATCTTTGCGACGGAATGGTTGAGTCCGATGAATCGCTTAGAAGGGTTTCTTCATGTGAATGTTGACGCCCTTCATTCGCCAAATTTGTCTTTCAGGCAATGTGTTACGGGAAGTTTCACATCCTTTTTTCAGGTTTCGCTTGCATGAGAGAATCACAATTTGTTAACCATTCCTGCGTAGCGTCGCGGTTGATCATCGACGAGGTGAATTTACCGTGTCGTCTGCGCATTCGCGACGGCGGTCGACCCTCCGAGGCCGCAGTGGGGGATTGAGATGCGCGTACTTCTTGTCGAAGACGATAGCGCCACGGCGCAGAGCATTGAGCTGATGCTCAAGTCAGAAAGTTTCAATGTCTATACGACGGACCTCGGCGAAGAGGGCGTCGATCTGGGCAAGCTTTATGACTATGACATCATTCTGCTTGACCTGAACTTGCCCGACATGTCGGGCTACGAAGTATTGCGCTCCCTGCGGGTGGCCAAGGTCAAGACGCCCATCCTGATCCTCTCGGGCCTCGCCGGCATCGAGGACAAGGTGAAGGGTCTCGGCTTCGGCGCCGACGACTACCTGACCAAGCCCTTCCACAAGGACGAGCTGGTGGCACGCATCCACGCCATCGTGCGCCGCTCCAAGGGCCACGCCCAATCGGTGATCGCCACCGGCGACCTTATCGTCAATCTCGACACCAAGACGGTCGAGGTCCACGGCTCCCGGGTGCATCTGACGGGCAAGGAGTACCAGATGCTGGAGCTGCTCTCGCTGCGCAAGGGCACCACGCTCACCAAGGAAATGTTCCTCAACCACCTCTATGGCGGCATGGACGAGCCCGAGCTGAAGATCATCGACGTCTTCATCTGCAAGCTGCGCAAGAAGCTCGCCAACGCCACCAGCGGCGCCAATTACATCGAAACCGTCTGGGGCCGCGGCTATGTGCTGCGCGAGCCCAACGAGATCGAAGAGCGCATCGCGGTGTGAGCCGGCGAAACATCGAATTCAGGAACAGGCCGGGCATCGTCCCGGCCTTTCTTTTTGGGCGAGACGGATTACGGTTGAGCGTCATGGGAGAAGGATCAATAAGCCAAGAAGAATTTCCCGATGAGCACTCCTACGAAGAGGAGGCGGCTAAGCACAAGGCACGCAGACTCGAGGCGTTGAAGATCGCCGTTGCCGAAGCCGACAAGGGCATCTTCATTTCAGGTGAAGCTGTTGAGGCCTGGGTGAGATCGTGGGATACGGAGAATGAGCTTCCGCCACCAGAACCAGATATTTTCCCGACGAAGTAATTTATCCACCTGGCGTTTCGCCCAACCTGCCTGGGACCGCAGGCGTCTCGCCTGCATCTTGAACAACCTCGTTTCCAAGAGCAGGTGAGACGCCTGCGGTCCCAGGAACGTCTCCGCCACCTCCGCCCTTCAGGAATGCGCCCATGCCCATGCCCTCCCTCTCGCCCCTCGGCATCCTTGTTCCCCTCGCCGAGGAGGCCGAGGCACTCTTCGCGCTGATGCAGCAGGACGGCGCCACCAGGACGCGGCGCATCGGCGGGCGGGACTATCACAGCGGGCACCTGTTCGGGCGGGCCTGCGTGCTCACGCTCTCACGCGTCGGCAAGGTGGCCGCGGCCACCGCGGCTGCGGGGCTGATCCATGAGTACGAGGTCGGTGGCATCCTCAATGTCGGCGTCGCCGGCGGAGCCGCCGCCTCGGTTAAGGTCGGCGACATCGTGGTTGGCGAGACTCTGCTGCAGCATGACCTCGATGCCCGGCCGATCTTCCCGCGCTACGAAGTGCCGCTCACCGGCATGTCGCTCTTTGCCGCCGATACCCTCCTCAGCGCCGGCCTGTGCGAGGCCGTCCTCGCCTTTCTCGCCGAAGACTTGCCCATGCTGCCAACCGAGATCCGCGAACAGTTCGCCCTTGCCGCCCCGCGGCTCCACCAGGGCCTGATCATCAGCGGCGACCAGTTCGTCAACGGCCATGACGCCGTCGCTGCCCTGCGCCATGACATTCCCGATGCCATGGCTATCGAAATGGAGAGCGGCGCCATAGGGCAGGTCTGCCACGATTACGGCGTCCCCTGCGCCGTGTTGCGCATCATCTCAGACAGCGCCGACGACAATGCCCATGTCGACTTCCCAGCCTTCCTCAGGGCGGTGGCGAGCTATTACTCCCACCACATCCTGCGCCGCTTCCTGGAAAAGAGCGACCGGTCGCTGTGAGGCGCGGATTTGGAGTGTCGATCTCCGATCGACATTCCTTGGAAAAGAGGCGTTCGCAGACGGGGAAGATGTCGATCGGAGATCGACACTCCAAATCCGAGCCAACCCCACAACGCCTGTGAAGGCACCCTCTGTCACACTGGCCGAAGCCAACGGGCATGCTATAAGGGCGCCAGTAATTACCGCCCAGGGAGCGTTTCGATGGTTGGCAGTCAGTTTGGCGTTTGGGCGGCTCGCGGGGCCCTGTTGGCGGGCGTCTTCGCTCTCGCGGGCTGTTCGGGGGCCAACACCTTCATTTCCGGCGTGTACGGCACGCCGCCCGACGTCAATGCCACCCAGGTTGCCACCCCATCAGGCCCGACCCGCGTCGATTTCGACCCGGACACCGAGTGCCCCACCATCAACATCCCCACCGGCGCCGCTGCTTACGGCACGCCGAACGGCTCCCAATTCTCGATCTCGAACTTTGCGCGTGAGTGCGATCTCGCCAGCGGCACCACCGTCACCATCAAGATCGGCGTCGAGGGTCACGTCATCCTCGCCGGCGCCGGCGGCGGCACCTACTCGGCACCCGTGCGCATCTCGATCCGCGACAACAACGAGAAGGATGTCTACACCAAGGTCGTGCGCGTCTCGGCCACGGTCGAGCCGGGCGCGGCGCAGGGCAAGTTCCGCGTGGTCGACACCTCCACACCGATCACCATCGGCCTGCAGCAGCCGCTGAGCTCCTACGACATCGAGATCGGCTTCGACGGCAAGGGCATGACCAACCTGCCTCACAAGAAGAAGAAGCGCGGGTAACGGGGAGCGCTCGTCCCTGGGATCGCAGGCATCCTTGCCTGCTTCTTCCTTTCCAGGAGATGCAGCGGTTCCAAGAGCAGGCAGGGATGCCTGCGATCCCGGGCGCCAGTCCTTTTCCGGTTGCGCCGCCTTTTGCCCAGTTGACGACAGAGGAGGGCAGGGCTAGGGTCCGGCCACTCGGTCGATCCCCGCGGAAGAGACTGGTCCGATTCTCTGTGAATCGATGGCTGGCGCCGAAGGAGCAACCGCCCCGGAAACTCTCAGGCATCCGGACCGCGGGGGAACGAGACTCTGGAAAGCGGCACGGGCGCGCAAGCGTCCGGGCTCACCGACGGGCGTAAGTGACCCTTGAATCCGTCACCTCATTCGGGGGCAAGGTCACGAAATCTCTCAGGTACCGCGACAGAGGGGGCACCACCGGACATTCGTCCGGCGTGCAACCTTATTGCCGGAGTGCCTATGGCCGATCCCGTCGCAGATCACGACCTTCAAGCGCCGCTTCTTACCACCCCTCTGCATGCCGAACATGTTTCGCTGGGCGCGCGCATGGTGCCCTTCGCCGGCTATGACATGCCGGTGCAATATCCCACCGGCATCATCGCCGAGCACAACCACACCCGCATCGCTGCCGGCCTGTTCGACGTCTCCCACATGGGCCAGGCCTTCGTGACCGCCAAGGATGGCCGCAAGAGCCATGACAGCATCGCGCTGGCGCTCGAGGCCCTGGTGCCGGCCGATATCCTCAACCTCCCCCGCGGCCGCCAGCGATACTCGCAATTCCTCAACGAGGAGGGTGGCACGCTCGACGACCTGATGATCTCCCGCTCACCTGAAGAGGCCGATGACGGCTCGCTGGGCCTCGTCGTCAATGCCGCGTGCAAGCAGGCCGACTTCGAGCTGATCAAGAGCAGGATCGGCGACCGGGCCAAGCTGCTGATCGTGCAGGATCGGGCTCTGCTCGCCTTGCAGGGGCCGCAGGCCGCCGCCGTGATGGCCGATCACTGTCCGGATGCGGCCGCCATGCCCTTCATGGGCTCGCGCTCCTCCACCTTCGACGGCATCGACATCGCGCTCTCGCGCTCGGGCTATACCGGCGAGGATGGCTACGAGATCTCGGTGAAGTCCTCCAAGTCCGTGCAGATCTGGCGCACCCTGCTTGCCGACGACCGCGTCAAGCCGATCGGCCTCGGGGCCCGCGACAGCCTGCGCCTGGAAGCTGGGCTCTGCCTCTATGGCCATGAACTCAACGAGACGATATCCCCCATCGAAGCCGGCCTGATCTGGTCGATCCAGAAACGCCGCCGCGTCGAGGGTGGCTTCCCGGGTGCCGCGCGCCTGCAGAAGGAGATCGCCGAGGGCGTGGCTCGCACCCGCGTCGGCCTCATCCCGGAAGGCCGCTCGCCCGTGCGTGACGGAGCACCGCTGAAGAACACTGATGGCGAAACGGTCGGTATCGTCACCTCCGGCGGCTTCGGCCCCACGGTCGGCGGCCCCGTCGCCATCGGCTATGTGCCCCCAGCCCTGTCGGCGCCCGGCACCAGCCTCCTCGTCGAGCTGCGCGGCAAGGACGTGCCGATCAAGGTCGCCGCCATGCCCTTCGCACCGCACCGGTTTCATCGGGGATAGGGGGCGGGCATGGGCTTCATGAGCTTCCCAAGCAAGCGCCTTCTCTGTTTGGGCCTAAGTTCTATAAGCCCGGCCGCCAGCTAAGCCCCATCAATCCATCCCCACCAGAGGACCCAACCCATGGCCACCATCAAGTACACCACCGATCACGAATATGTCTCCGTCGAAGGCGATGTCGCCACCATCGGCATCACCGACTATGCCCAGTCGCAGCTCGGCGACGTGGTGTTCGTCGAGCTGCCAGCCAACGGCAAGGTGCTCAAGCAGGGCGACGAGGCGGCCGTGGTCGAATCCGTCAAGGCGGCGAGCGAGGTCTATGCCCCCGTCTCCGGCACGATCATCGAGGTCAATGACGGCCTGCCCGACGCGCCCTCGACGGTTAATGAGGATCCGCTCGGCAAGGGCTGGTTCATCAAGGTCAAGCTCTCCGACCCGGCCGAACTCGACGCCCTCATGGATGATGCTGCCTACAAGGCGCATATCGGAGCCTGATCGATGCGTTATCTGCCCCTTACTCCCGACGACCGCGCCACCATGCTGGCGAAAATCGGCGTCGACAACGTCGATGCCCTCTTCGCCAATGTGCCAGCCGGCGCGCTCCTGAAATCCCCGCCTGTACTGCCCAATGAAAAGGGCGAGATGGCAGTCGAGAAGATCATGGGCGCCTTTGCCTCACGCAATCTCACAGCCTCCTCCGCACCCTTCTTCTGCGGCGCCGGCGCCTACAAGCACCATGTGCCGGCGACCGTCGACCATTTGATCCAGCGCTCGGAGTTCCTGACCTCCTACACGCCCTACCAGCCCGAGATCGCCCAGGGCACGCTGCAATATCTCTACGAGTTTCAGACCCAGGTCGCGCTCGTAACGGGCATGGAGGTTGCCAACGCCTCGATGTATGACGGCTCCACCGGCACCGCCGAGGCCGTGCTGATGGCCCACCGCGTCACCCGCCGCGGCAAGGCCATCCTCTCGGGCGGCCTGCATCCGCATTACACGGAGGTGGTGCAGACCCTCTCGATGATGGCCGGTCACAGCGTCGTCGCCATGCCGGCCGACGTCACCGCCGCCGAGGACATCATCGCCCAGATCGATGGCGAGACCTCCTGCGTGGTGGTGCAGACGCCAGACGTCTTCGGCAATCTGCGCGATCTCACCGCCATCGCCGCGGCCGCCCAGAAGGCCGGCGCCCTGCTGATCGCCGTTTTCACCGAAACGGTGTCGCTCGGCCTCCTGAAGTCGCCCGGCGAGATGGGCGCCGACATCGTGGTGGGCGAGGGCCAGTCCATCGGCAATGCGCTCAACTATGGCGGCCCCTATATCGGCCTGTTTGCCGCCAAGCAGAAATATGTGCGCCAGATGCCGGGGCGCCTTTGCGGCCAGACCGTCGATGCGGACGGCAATCGCGGCTATGTCCTGACGCTCTCCACCCGTGAGCAGCATATCCGCCGCGACAAGGCCACCTCGAACATCTGCACAAATTCGGGCCTGTGCGTGCTGGCCTTCACCGTCCATATGGCGCTGCTCGGCCAGACCGGCCTGCGCAAGCTCGCCTTGGTGAATCATGCCAATGCGGTGAAGCTCGCCGACATGCTCGCTGGCGTGAAGGGTATCGAGATCCTGCAGAAGGCCTTCTTCAACGAGTTCACCATCCGCGTGCCCGGCAGCGCTGCCGCGCTTCTCGAAAAGCTCGCCGCAAGGGGCATTCTCGCGGGGGTGCCCTATTCGCGCCTTTCCGCCCAGGCCGAGCTCAAGGACCTTTTGATCATAGCCTCGACCGAAGTGAACACCGACGAGGATCGCGTCGCCCTCGTCAGCGCCCTGAAGGAGCTCGTGTGATGTTGAACAACCAGGGACGCCCCACCTCCGCCGGCGAGACCTCTGCCACCAGCCACGCTACCTTCACCGGCAACCGTGCCCTCATCATCGAGGAAGCGCTGCTGTTCGAATCCGGCCGCCTGGAGGTGACCGGCGTCGATATCGACGAGCCGGAAGCGTTCACCCCGCGCCTCGGCGGCCTCGAGCGCAAGGCACCAATCGGCCTGCCCGGCTTTTCCGAGCCGGAGGCGATGCGGCATTTCGTGCGGCTCAGCCAGAAGAATTTCGGCATCGACACCGGGCTCTTTCCGCTCGGCTCCTGCACCATGAAGCATAATCCGCGCCTCAACGAGAAGATTGCTCGCCTGCCGGGCTTTTCGGACATCCACCCCCTGCAGCCGGTCTCGACCGTGCCCGGCGCGCTGGCGGTGATCGACCACCTCGCCCATTACCTCAAGACCCTTACCGGCATGCCCGCCGTGGCGATGAGCCCGAAGGCTGGCGCGCATGGTGAGCTCTGCGGCATGATGGCGATCAAGGCCGCCATCGCCGCGCGTGGCGAGGGCGAGACGCGCAAGGTGGTGCTGGTGCCGGACTCGGCCCATGGCACCAACCCCGCCACCGCGGCACTGATTGGCTTTACGGTGGAATCGATCCCTGCCCGCCCCGACGGTACGGTGGATCCCGCCGATGTGCGCAAGGCGCTCCGGCCGGAAGTGGCGGCGATCATGCTGACCAACCCGAACACCTGCGGCCTGTTCGAGAAGGACATCATCGCCATCGCCGAGGCCGTGCACGAGGCGGGGGCGTATTTCTACTGCGACGGCGCCAATTTCAACGCCATCGTCGGCAAGGTCCGCCCTGGCGATCTCGGCGTCGACGCCATGCACATCAACCTGCACAAGACCTTCTCGACGCCCCATGGCGGCGGCGGGCCGGGTGCGGGGCCGGTGGTGCTTTCCGAAAAGCTCGCACCCTTCGCGCCCTTCCCCTATGTGGTCAATGCCCGCGTGCTGGTCGAGCGGGAGGAGGAGGTGATGAACGGCGAGACGCCCTTCGGCCGCCTCACCGCCTTCCATGGCCAGATGGGCATGTTCACCCGCGCCCTCACCTACATGCTCTCGCATGGCGCCGACGGCATGCGCCAGGCCTCGGAGGATGCGGTGCTCTCGGCCAACTACATCCGCGTCGGCCTGCACGATCTGATGTCGGCCCCGTTCGGCGACCAGCCCTGTATGCATGAGGCGCTGTTCGACGATACCTGGCTGAAGGATACGGGCGTCACCACGCTGGATTTCGCCAAGGCGATGATCGACGAGGGCTATCATCCGATGACGATGTATTTCCCGCTTGTCGTGCACGGCGCCATGCTGATCGAGCCGACGGAAAGCGAATCCAAGGCCTCGCTGGACCTGTTCATCGCCACCCTGCGGGACCTCGCGATGGCGGCCAAGCGCGGCGAGACGGCGCGCTTCTCGGGCGCGCCCTATCACGCGCCGAGGCGCAGGATGGACGAGACGCGAGCCGCGCGGCAGCCGGTTCTCCGGTGGACGCCGCCTGAGCCGGTGAAGGACGCGGCGGAGTAAGGTGGGGAAGTGGGCCCGCCGGGGGAAGTACCCCGGCGGCCGAAGCGGATCTGCAAATCAACTCGTTGGCATCAAGCGTATTTCGCGCTTCTTGGTGATTCCGTGTAAAGACAAAACGCTCCAGGATGACTACCTCTATTGCGAGAAGTCCAAATTGACTGGATCGCTCGACAGCATTTCCGGCGTCAGGTCTGTTGTGGGGACACCGCGGCTGACTGCTTGTAAATCCAAGCCTGTGCACCAAAGCTGTCCACGTCCCGCGAGCAGGAACCCGAAAGCTATCTGTTCACTCTTTTGCGGGACATCCAGGACTACTTCATATTTGGTCCAATCCGTAGTGCCCTTGATTGGACGTTGCTGCATGTTGTCAAAGCCAAGTAAAGCGTCTTTCAGGCCATCGACGCGCATCCATATGCCTGCCCAACCCGTGACATTGCTCGTCTTTGCGTAGGCACTCAGCCGCAAGCGCTGCCCCTTGAAATTGTCGGCGCGAAAGACCTGCATCATCGTCCCAAATCCGTTGTTTGGGTGTCGCCATTTGACGTAGCCGCTCGCGCTTCCATTATGAACCGTCTCCGTATCGCGTCCTATTTCATAGGCGCCGACGTCATCCCCCCAAGTTCTCCAGCCTGGTGGCAGCGGTGTCTCGGCGTTGTCGACCAGTTCCGGCAAACTCGCCTTCGCGAGTTGCTGCGTAATCCTTATCCGTCCCTCTTCGGCCCTGACACGTGTTTCCTCAGCTTCAGCTTCGAGCTTTTGGGCCTCCGCCCGAAGTTTTTCCCTTGATAGGTAATGGTTTGCTATAGCAATGCAAATGCCTGTGCTCGCCCCACTACCAGCCAGACCGATCAATAGGCTGACTAATGCACTCTGATCCATCGTGATTGCCCCTGGCCCGCTGACCTGCACGGATTGCTGGGATCACCGCAAATCTGGCAAGATCTACTCCTGCATTTTCCGTCTTCCTGTTAACGTTATTGTTTTGCATGTGCCGACTACTCAGAAGGATATCATATCTGACCGCGAGGTGGCACCTCGACTTATTCGCCATCGTAGAAGTTGACCCGTTGGGGAATCCCGGCAGATTCGCTTTCGGGAAATCGGAACGAGGCCATGCGGGCCGGACGCGGATGGAGAGCGGTACCCTGCTTCAACCGGCCAACCCGCCTACCGTGCGACGGAGCGAGCTGCTAGCTTGCAAGGGCGTGAAGGCGTTCATGACAGAGAGCAATGAGATGATACTCAATCCGGATCACGTTACGATCGCCGTTGCCAAATCCGGGCCGGCGATCGAGTTCTTCGCACTCCTCGGCTTCCGGAAGGAGCACGTCGCGACAATCGACGGTGGCCTTCCCGCCCGGTACATGGGCATGCCGGACATGAAAGCGCAGCACATCACCCTCGTTCTCGAGGGAGCGGACCCTCATTTCGAGATTCAGCTGCTCGAGTTCGACCCGCCCACAGGAACCGATCCGGGGGCGCACCCGACAAACCTGCGGCGGCTGGGTTTCAACCACCTGGCTTTCCGCGTCGACGACATCGAGGCAGCCACCGCGCACCTCGTAGCCAACGGCGTAACCATGCTGAGCGACGAGATGGACTACATTAGCCGAAAGCTGCGGCTGTTCGAGGGGCCTGAAGGCATTACCTTCGAGCTGGTCCAGCGGGGCGGCTCGGATGCTTCTGGCTAGGGCCTCCAAACGGGCGACCCGCCGTCACCCGCGCAAGTCGTGATGTCGCCTTATGGCGCGTTGAAGAACGTCAGCTGCTGGCGCGTTCTGGGCTGTTGATTCTGCGATGGAGATTTTGCAGCATGGCGAAGCTCATCTTTGGAATGAACCAGTCCCTGGACGGCTACGTCGACCACCTGGAAATGCGGACAGGCCCCGCGCTCTTTCGTCACTGGATAGAGCATGTGCGTGACCTGGCCGGCAGCGTGTACGGTCGGCATATGTACGAGGTGATGCGGTATTGGGACGAAGACCGTCCTGAGTGGAGTGCGGAACAATGCGAGTTCGCAGCGGCGTGGAGGAACCAGCCGAAATGGGTCGTGTCGCGCTCGTTGAAGTCGGTCGGCCCCAACGCCACGCTTATTTCGGGTGGCATCGAGACGGTGGTACGGGGACTGAAGGCTCAGTTCGTTGGGGAGATTGCCGTTTCTGGACCAGACCTGGCGCGGAGCCTGACCGACCTTGGTCTTATCGATGAGTATCGCCTCTACTTTCACCCCGTCGTGCTTGGTCGCGGCAAGCCATTCTTCGCCGGCCCCCGGCCGCCGCTCCGCCTCATGGCCAGCGATCGAATTGGCGAGGAAGCGATCAGGTTGACGTACGTTCCTGCCTGATCACGCGACCCGCCCGACGAACTGCGCTGACGCGTCAGGTTCACGATGGGTCGGGTGCAGTCTTTTCGCGCAAATTTTGACAAGGCCTGCTTCTCAGCATGTGGCCAATACCCGCTTCTGGTGCATTCCAGTCGGTCCACTCTTGGAGGCAACATCCAGACAGCGGACGTTCGAAACGGCGCAGTGCCGACACACGACGAATGACCGCCGCCGCCACAGTCACCGTGACTCCAACGATCGGTCCTGTTCCTTGGCCCCCCACCGGCGGCGCCTGGACCGGGGGGCCGAGGCGATTGCCTAGGCCGGCAGCACGACCACCTTCGTCCCCACAGGTGTCTGGGAGTAGAGGTGGATCATGTCCTGAGTGAGCAGGCCGGTACAGCCGCTTGAAACGCCGGTCCCGATCGACTGGGCTATTCTTGTGCTGTAGATCGTGTAGAGCGTGTATTTGCCGTTCTGATAGAGATAGAGCGTGCGGGCACCGAGCGGGTTGTCGAGGCCGGGCGGCATACCGCCGGCATATTTGGCCGCCTCGGGCTGGCGCTGAATCATCTCCTTGGGTGGCGTCCAGACTGCCCATTCGGCCTTGCGCCCGACATAGGCTTCGCCGCTCCACAGGAATCCCTTGCGGCCGACATTGGCGCCATAGCGGGTGGCGTTCCCATCGCCTTCGACGCGGTAGACGTAGTAATGGCCGGGATCGATGATAATCGTACCTGCGGCCTCCTTGGTGTCGTAACGCACCGTCCGGCGATAATATTTCGGATCAATCTTGCTGACATCGACCGCCGGGATCGGGAATCGCTCTTCGGGCACCGGCCCATAGAGCTTCGCCGCCTCGGCGCGGCTCATGCCGCCAGAGTTTGCGCAACCGGCCAGTCCGAGCGCGCCGAGACTGACGGCGGAGCCCAACAGAAACGACCGGCGGTTGAGAAGCCCCGATTGAAGCCCAAGCCGAGCTGCTTCGTCCCTCTCGCCGGCATCGGCGATGCCACCATCCATGATCATGATTTTGAAGTTCCCCTGTCCTGTCGCCCGACCAGAGAATACACCGGCATAGGCCCGCTGAATGTCTTGCTGAGCCGAGATTGCCCTCACACGGCTCGATTGGCAAGCTCGGGCCTTCGCCAAGCGGCCTGCCATGCACCAAAGTCGTTAACGTCCACTCGGTCTGGAGCAAGGCGTGTTTAAGCGTAAAAGCTGCTTTGCTCCAGCTCGTTCTTTCGACGCGTCATTGCGATTCTTGCCGATTCCGTCAAGTCGCAAAACGCTCCAGCAGTTTCACTTCGCGCTGAGCTTCGACAAGATCATGCAGATTACGGCATCGGTCAGCGGTGCCTGCGCTCATCCGCCGGCTTTCTGAGGCACAGAGCCGCTATCGGCCGGTGCGAGTGAATGACTGTTTCCCAGCTTGGGGAACGGGCCGGCCGAGGCGGATGGCAGCGCCTCGGGCAGGTACATCACCTCCGCTGCCGTTCCCCTACTGCCCTAGACGCCGCTTGGCGTCGGCCCATGCTTCCGCGCGCCATTGGTTGACCTGGTTAACGTCGAGGCCGGCGCCGAGCGAGTCCCCGATTTTCACCCCGGCCTCGGGGATCGGGCCGAGGGACGCCACCAGTGACATGGCCGCCATTCGCGCCTGATTGAAAACCGTGCCCATGGCGAAAAAGTCCTCTTTGTAGGTATCGAAGGGCGGCGGCGGATCGAGGCAGTATTTGCTGGCGAAGGAGTGGTAGGCGGTCTCGAGCGCCTGGCCCATATCGCCGCGGATATGAGCGGTAACGCCGGTGATGAGGCTGGTCATGATCCCGCTCGACCAACCCAATATGGAATCGTTGTCGGGGCGGCCGGTGTTCATGAAATGCAGACGCCATAGCGGTGAAACGCCGGCGCCGCCTGCGTCCCACGCATCCAGCGCGCGATTGTACATGTTGTAGAAGATCGGAATGAAGTGCAGAACGAAGCCAGGCTGCTTGTAGTCCCGTGCCGCGCTGATCTCGAAGCCTGTGGTGATCTCATAGAGCTTGGCGAACCAATACTTTGTGTCACTGATTGTCGAAATGAAACGGCCGGTGCGCCCCACCGCGCCGACGGTGGTGAAAAACCGGCTGGCGACGTCGACGCTCTGGTGCTTGGTGCGGAGCGCCTCTTTCAATTCGATCTCGAACGACTTGCTGAAGTCGTTGGGACAGGGTGGCGGCGCCACTTTGGGAATGTAGATTGTGCCGGGAACGTCTGCGGAGCCGAACCGGTAATTGTCGTGGTCCGGCGTCTCCAGCCGGCACCCGACCTTTTCGCGAAGATACCAGTTGATCTCGTCGGTATTGGAAGTCTTGAAGTTGAAGTTGATCAGTTCGGCGACGTCGACCCGGTTGGCGCTGGCGATACTCCACCAATTGTCACCATCCTTGACCTTGTAGGGGGTGCCCTTCGCCAGATGCTCGGCGGATGGAAACGGTGCAAGAACCGTCGGTCGCTTTGTGCTCGGCATCCTCAAGCCCTTCCCGGCGGCGGCGCTGCATGCATAGCCAGCGCCGACAGGCTTTGAATATCAGCATTGCGGTCCGCGGGCTTCCCCTGTTTGCGGGACCTCCTGTTGTGCCTCCGGAAGGGTCATCAGGGCCTTGATTTTGACCTTCCGCGGAACGCCGGACTCGCGCACTTTCCCCACCTGTGAGCGCGATGCTGTTCAGGCTTGGAAAACAAAGAGCCGGAACAAGTCGGTGGGAGAGGCGAAGAGCTGACGAATAGCAACGAAGCCGGCAGCCCGTCCGAGTTCGTGCCAACTCGAAACCGTTTCAGGAAAGTCGTACTCATGGACGTGGGTTCTCAAAGCCGCCCACTCCGCAGGCGTGAACGCATGCCAATTCGGTCTCTGGCAATCCCAGCGCGCGAGCCAATCGTCCCGTGTCTCTCCGTCCGGGCCAGCGTTCTCATAGATGACGAGCTTTCCCGAGCCGCCGACGATGCGGCAACATTCGCGCATCAGGTCAAGTTTTTGTGGTGCACGGAAGTGATGCAACGACAGCCCGATCCAGATGACGTCCATCGGTTCCGACCAACTCGTCAAAGCATCGGCAAGATCGCCGAGCCGAAAGGCGCACGGACATGAAAGCAGTGCGCCGCGCGCCGCCAGCTCAAGTGCGTATTCCGAAAGATCGACACCGACATAGCGGGCCACGGCCGTTCCCGCTAGCGCACCGAAGGTGGAACTCGCATCGCCGCAGGCGATATCGAGGAAACTAAAGGGCAGCGGTTGTTCGTCGATCAGAAATTGGTGCAGCGCGGCATAGGCGTCGTTGTGGAAGAGATAATTGTTGTCGACCACTTTGCGATAGGTCTGCCACTGCGTCTGGAACAACGCAGCAGCCTGCTCCCGAACCGACGATGATAATAGGTGAACGCCATCGGGCGAGCTCATCTCAATTCCCCTGCAAGTTGGGTCAGCGCTGGAAGAATGTGCTTGGATTTACCGCGTGTCGGCAAGGAGGGCTGGGAAATGCAAGAACGGCGCGCCCCCAACACCGTCAAGCCGTGTTGCAACACTTTTTCGGAACCTGCCTAGGAAGCATTTATACAATTTTTTGGTGCAATCTTCGAGTCTTTCACCCGGTGCTTGTCGAGCAACGCCATCATGCCGATTATTTGAGGCCCTGCATCTTGCCGCCCCGCAGCGATAGGGAGTTCAACCACCGCAACCCGATGTGCCGTCATCTGAATTGGAACCATTTTGTGGTCAATTTGCATTGTCGGACATACTTTGGAGAGTTCTTTGTCAAAAAAGTTGCTTGCTGTACAAAGTATACATCCGAAGGATAATTGCCGCCGAAAGAAACGGCAGAGGAGAGAACATGGCACGGCTTGATGGCAAGCTTGCACTGATCACAGGTGGTACAAGTGGCATTGGCCTGGAAACAGCGCGGCAGTTCCTGATCGAAGGCGCCGCGGTTGCGATTACAGGCCGATCGGAAGAGAGGTTGGAGGCTGCAAAGCGCGCGCTCGGCGGCACGGTTCTTACGCTTCGCAGCGAGGCAGGCGACGTCTCAGGCCAGGAGGACGTGGCAGCGGCGCTTCGGAAGCACTGGCAGAAAATCGACATCCTCTTTGTCAACGCCGGCGACGTCACACATCGCCCGCTTGCTGACTGGGACGAGGCCAGCTTCGATGCCCTGATGGCCACGAACTTGAAAGGGCCGTTCTTTCTTATCCGTGCACTGTTGCCGCTGTTTGCCAATCCATCGTCGATCATCCTTTGCGGTTCGGTCGCCGCCCATATTGGAGTGCCGCAATCAAGCGCTTACGCAGCAAGCAAGGCGGGGCTGCTCTCACTCGCCCGAACCTTGTCCGGCGAGTTCAAGGACCGCGGCATTCGTGTCAACGGCCTGAGCCCAGGGCCGACCGATACGTCCGCGCTCAGCAAGCTCGGATTGAAGGGCGAGGCCGAGGCAAAGCTGCGCAGGGAGATCCAGCAACTCGTGCCGATCGGACGCATGGGCACGCCGCTTGAACTTGCCAAAGCCGCAGTCTTCCTCGCATCAGACGAATCCGCTTTCATGGTCGGCACGGAACTGCTGGTCGATGGAGGCGTCGGCAACTTGTGAAACTGGGGGCTGCTGGCCCAAGGCGGGGGGCTATGTGGGCATTCGAGCGGAAGATGGGCCGGTAGATAAACCGGCCGAGATACCGCTCGCGGCCCCGGTGCGTTCATGAGGTCCGGAACGCTTCCGTACAGGCTTGCGGGCCTGCCCATTAAGAATTGGCAGAGGAGGGTTTTTGCTTGATCAACGTAGCCAATATGACTCCGGCGACAATAAAAGCCGCCCCGTAGACGTCATAACTTTGCAGACCTTCTCCGAGCAGCAGATAGGCGAGCAAGGCAACGAATACCGTCTGCAGGTAGAGCAGCATGCTGGCAGGGCCGGCACCAAGTACCGCGACACTGCGGTTGTAAAGATAGTACATCAGTGCGCCACCCGGGCCGGCCATGTAGGCGAGCGCAATCAGGCCGTTCGCGTGCAACGTCGAGCGGTCGCCGGAATAGAGTTCCCACGCATAGAAAGGCAGGGCGACCAGGCTGCCAGCCCCGAGCAAGAGGACGACCATGGGCAAAAGTTCGATGTCGAATTTGGCACGCCGCAAAAGGACGGTGTATAGGCCCCAGCACAGCGCGCTGGCGGCAATCCATAGTTCGCCGGCGCTAAACTGGAGCCGCTTCAACGCGGCGAGATCGCCATGGGCGACGATGATCATCATGCCCGCCAAGGCAAAAACAGCGCCGATCGCCTTCCACAGACCGAGCGGCTCGCTCAGCACAATTCGAGCAATCACCATCGTCATGACCGGTGAAAGCGCCATTATGATGCCAGCGGTGGTAGCATTGGTATCGTGGAGGCCCGTGTAGATCATGCCCTGACAGAGTGTCATGCCAATCGCCCCAATGAGCACCACCTCCACAGCCCGCGATCGGATCAACGCGATCATCGCGCCATAGTGGTGAAACACGATTGGCAATAGGATCGCGAAAGCAAGTGCCAGCCGCCAAAAGCAGAGCGCCCATGGCCCCATCTCCGGCGCCACCCATTTGGCTGCAATATAGACGCCGGCAGAAAGCAGCCAGCAGAGGGCCGCGGTCGAGTAGGCGAGTGGAAGCGAGGCGCCCGGGGCCGCCTTCGCATTCTCCGGATGTGCGATTGGTAGCGCTTGAATTTTCGTCTCTCCCTCGAGGGTTGAATACTAGCGCAATTGCAGGATTTTGCCGAGAGGCAGCGCACCAGGCCGATCGAAATCTTCGAGATCGCCATCGATCACTGGCAAGATACGGCTGTCGGCCGAGCCTGCTCCTTCCAGATACGGAAAGAAAGCGCGTTACCGTTTCAATTCCGTGCCTGCTTCCGGGCATACCGGCAGCATGATGGGACGGCCGCTAGAGCGTTTTACTTTCAGATCGAATCACCTAGGATCGCAAAATGCTTTTGGTACCAATAAGTTAATTTCGTAGTCCGCTCCTGCCTGAACGCATTTTGCTCTATGGGTCGAGGCCGCTCCGAAAGGTGCGCTTCTCGGCTGCGCCCTATCACGCGCCGAAGCGATGGATGGACGAAACGCGGGCCGCCCGGCAGCCAGTACTCAGGTGGACGCCGCCGGAGTCGGTGAAGGACGCGGCGGAGTAAGGTGAAGCAGGCGATTCCCCCGGACGAAAGGTTCGGCGGGAGAGCAAAAAACGATAAGCACTTCAGCCCCAGCCGTGAGACTCTCTCGCCTCCGCCGCTTTCTCATCGCCACAGCCAAGCGCCATCGTTCCCACGCCCTTTCCGGCTGGGTTGATGAGGAGACCGGGCGATGGCGGCTGCGGGGCAGCCGTGAAAGCAGGATCATGGAAGATGGCAGGCCGCCTTGTCGGTGCCAGACGCCATCGCCCCGTTCCGGCAGCCCGGCACGCTGACAAAGCGCGCAAGGCCACCTGTTTTTTTCCGCCTTCTAAAAGCGGAGGCGAGCCCAGAGCGGACGGCACGGACCATCCGAACCCGGCCCAGCCGGCCCGGCAAAGGGGCTGAGCGACGTCCGTCCTGGCCGGACGGTGGCATCAGCCGTCTTCACCGCATCGGCGGGAGGAGGGACGAAGGCGTTGCCGGGCTCAAGCCCTTCACGCTCCGTCCAGGGATCCAGGGCACTTCCATGGGGTGCCGATCCCGTCTGTCCCGCTCGTCACCCCTGGAGGCCGGCTTCGAGAGAAGCAGGACCGCCGCTTGCGCCTGCCACTTGGACAGGCCGCTGGGGTGGATGGAAGCGTTCGGGGCCGGGTTGCGCACACGCCGGCCGCTGACGCCTCATTCCGTTAGGGAATAGAGCATGGGGCCAAATGAAAGTCAAGATTCGTTCTGCTTTATCCCCATGACATCAACCAAGATCTCCCTCGACCTATTCGTCGCCACCCTGCGGGACCTAGCGCTGGCATATTGCTTCCCTGCATATCGGCCTTCGATGCCGTTCAATCGGTATTAACATAACATATCCAAGTATATATCGATCTAATTACCAGATCTCAATCACATACACCCATCTATGACGCTTATATATTAGAAAATAGATTATTGGACGCACGGACTTAAAGCAATATCCCTCGATCACCTTGAATTCATTCTCGCGGAAGAGCCGGCGCGGCAAATACTCTATTCCCCGACGGCCTCGCAGGAACAAGCCTGCCCCGTCGCGGTTGCCCTGCCCAAAACGCCCACCATGCTGGCCCGCGGCTTCGCGGCGGTGGCGGCCGTGGAAGGGAGAATAGAAGCCGGCTAAGGAAAGATTTAGCCGCCTTCGATCATCGCTCGGCAGTGCCAGGGCGGCAAAGACCCGGCTGAGCGAGATGAGACGATTGAGAATGGTGTGCGCCGTCGAAGTCCCCTCACCCCGTTCTTACGGGGAGAGAGGGCACAACTGCCTCGCTTCACCCTCAAACCGGCTCATCTCGCCCAACTGTAGAGCGCCTCCCAGGCTGCGCCCGCTTCACACCACCGGGCATGACTTCGCGCCCCAGATCTCCGTCGCATATTGCGCGATGCTGCGGTCGCTGGAGAAGGGGCCGGAATGCGCGACGTTGAGAATGGCCTTGCGCGCCCATTCGTTGCGGTCGGCATAGAGCGAACACAGGGCCTGGTCTGCCGTCAGGTAGGCTGACAGGTCGGCCAGGTGCATGTAGTGATCGCCACGTAGCAGGATATCGACGATCGGCCCGAAGGCGCCCCGCTCGTTCTGGCTGAAATAATCGCTCGAGATCAGGTCGATGGCCTGCCGGGTTTCGGGGTCGTTGTCGTAATGCCAGCGTGGGTCGTACCAGCCGCGGCTGTCCGCGACCTGCTGTGCCGTCAATCCGAACAGGAAGAAATTCTCCTCCCCGGCCTGCTCGGCCATTTCGATGGTGGCGCCGTCGCGCGTGGCGATGGTCAGCGCGCCATTCATCATGAATTTCATGTTGCTCGTGCCGCTCGCCTCGTAGCCCGCCGTCGATATCTGGTTCGAGACATCGGCGGCGGGGATCAGGCGTTCGGCGAGCGAGACGCAATATTCCGGAAGGAAAACCACCTTGATGCGTCCGCGCACGAGCGGGTCGCCATCGATGGTGCCGGCCAAATTGTTCAGGAACTTGATGATCAGCTTGGCGATGCGATAGCCAGGCGCCGCCTTGCCGGCGAAGAAAAAGGTCCGCGGCGTCATCTCGAGATCCGGAAGCGAGCGGATTCGGTTGTAGAGCACGATCACCCTGAGCGCGTTCAGCATCTGCCGCTTATACTCGTGGATGCGCTTGATCTGGCAGTCGAAGATGCTGTCCGGATCGACGGACTGGCCGGAGACCGAATGCACCCAGCCAGCGAATTTTGCCTTTGCGCTGCGTTTGGCCTGCAGGAACGCATGCTGGAACTCCGGCTCTGCGGCATGCGGCGCCAGGTCAACGATCTTGCTGAAATCCTCTATCCAGTCCTCGCCGATAACTTTCGATATCGCCTGCGACAGATCGGGATTGCACATCAGCAGCCAGCGGCGCGGCGTGACGCCATTGGTCTTGTTGTTGAAACGCTCGGGGAAAATCTGGGCAAGGTCCCGCACCGTCGTCGCCTTCAGCAGGTTCGAATGGATGGCGGCAACGCCATTCGTGCTGTGTGAACCGACGATGGCGAGGTTCGCCATGCGCACCTTGTCCTCCGCGCCTTCCTCGATCAGGCTCACGCGCTCGACGAGGCCCTCGTCGCCGGGATGGCTGCTGCGCACATCGCTCAGGAAGCGGCTGTTGATCTCGTAGATGATCTCCAGCTGGCGTGGCAGCATCTGGCGGAAATAATGCAGCGGCCACTTCTCCAGAGCCTCGGGAAGCAGCGTGTGATTGGTATAGGCCAGGCTCCGGGTCGTCAGATCCCAGGCTTCATCCCAGGGTAGATGCGCTTCGTCGAGCAGGATGCGCATGAGTTCCGGCACGGACAAGGCGGGATGGGTATCGTTGAGCTGGATGGCAACCTTTTCGGGCAGAAGCTGCCAATCCTGGTTGTGCCGGCGAAAACGGCGGACGAGATCGGCGAGCGAACAGGCGACGAGGAAATATTCCTGGGCGAACCGCAAGCCCTGTCCCATTTCGGTGGAGTCGTCGGGATAGAGGACGCGAGTGAGGGTCTGCGCCGAGATGCTGCCGACGAGCGCGCCGACGAAATCGCCCGAACTGAACTCCTGGAAGTCGAAATAATCGGGCGCGGTGGCGCTCCACAGGCGCAGGCTGTTGATCGTCCGGCCGCCGAAGCCGACGATCGGGCGGTCATAGGGCACGCCGATCAGCGTCGAGGGCCGATCGGCGACAACCTGGAGACTGCCCTGATGCATCTCGAAGGTGCAGCCGAGCTTGACCTCGACGAATTCGCTCCGCCGCGAGATCTCCCAGGGATCCTGCCGGCGCAGCCAATTGTCGGGCTGTTCGCGCTGCCAGCCCTGGTCGATCGCCTGCTTGAACATGCCATATTCGTAGCGCAGGCCGTAGCCCATCGCCGGGAGCTGCATGGTTGCCATCGAGTCGAGAAAGCAGGCGGCGAGCCGACCAAGGCCGCCATTGCCAAGACCGGCGTCCGGCTCCTGCTCGACCATGCCGATCCAGTCGAGCTGAGCCTCGAGCGCGGCATGCTCGAGCGAGGGGTTCAACATCAGATTGGTGAGATTGTTGGTCAGCGACCGGCCAATCAGGAATTCCATCGACAAATAGTAGATGCGCTTCGGGTCGGCCTTGTCATAGGCAGCCTGGGTCTTGATCCACTGCGCGGCCAGGACATCGCGGACGGAGTGCCCCAGCGCCTCGAAGCGCTGCCGCTCATAGGCGCCGCCTGGTTCGACCACGGCGTCCGACAAAAGATGGCGCTCGAACAGGGCATCGGCCTGTCCGAAAAACGGCACGGAGGGAGCTTGCTGGGGAGTCTGCTGCTTTGATGCAAGGCTCGAACGGGTTGGGGCGTCCATGATTTCCTCCTGCAAGGACCGATGCGCTGTGGTCTGGCCATCTGCGTTGACACCACGCCACCTGACATAAGCGGGCGGGCCGAGTTCGGTATGTCGCGAAACTTCTCGAAAGGGCGCTCTGGTGACGCCTTGGCCATCACTCGCATTCGAGCGTCAGGCGGTGACAATCGAGCCAGCATCGTCCCGCCACATGACAGGCGCATGAATAGCGCGATGCGGATTTATGCGATTATCGGCGTCCATCGCCAAGAGCAATCATATGCCGTCGTCGATGAAGCCGGGCCTTCCAAGAAGAATGGCCGGCGGTCGCAACGAAACGCCGCGTCGGCATTACGCGGGAATTCGTCTCATTCGTCGCCGTCGACAGTAAAATTCGCGGCCATCTCTCCGATGTGCTGCCAAAGCCGGTTGGCGACGGGGCCGTGCACCTGATCGCGTTGCCGAGCTGCCGTGAGCTCGATCCGGCCGCCCTTCAGATGCCGGCCGGCGATGGACAGGAGGCGTCCATCGCGCAGTTCCCGCTCGATCAAGACGTCGTGCAGGTGGCCCCAAGCCGCGCCTTGCACGATGATCTCCTTTTTCATCAGCTGGTCGCCAACCGTCCAGCTCGGCGCGCCTTCAATAATGTAGAAGTTCGGCCGGACGCTGTGGCGGGCCGTGTCCCGAATGACGCATTGGACGTAGCCACGCATCTGGTCGAACGTGATTTCCGAGGAGATGGGCATGCGCAGAAATCCGGGCGCCACCACCGGGATGAGCTTGACGGCGCAAAGATCGATGAATTCGAGCCGTGGGTCGGCCTTGTCGATATGGTGGATGATCAGGTCGGCCTCCCCGTCGAAAAGCCGCTCCCAGGGGCCGGCAATGGCCTCGACATGCAAATGCAGCCGGGTGCCCGGATGGCGATCGAAAAAAGCGCGGAGCAGAGCAAGCACCTCGCGCACAGGGCAGAGATCGCCGATCACGACGCGTAGCTCGCTCTCCTCGCCCATAGCCAATTGCCGAGCGTGGTTCTGCAAGCCGCGGAGTTCCCGCAGGAACACGCGCGTCTGGTCATGGAAGGAGCGGCCGGCCTCGGTCAGCGCCACGCGATAGCCGCTGCGGTCGAGCAAGGTCAGACCAAGCTGCGCCTCCAGATTCTTGACAGCGGTGAAGACCGTCGGCTGCGTGCGCCGGAGCTTTTCGGCCGCGGATTGAAAGCCGCCCTCCACCACGACCGCGTCGAAGCACTGCAGCTGATGCAGGGTGAGGCCATCGATCATCGACAAATCCTATTAAGATAATCGAAACTTCATTCTTTTTATCAAATCTCCAATCACTCATCAAGGGCGCGCCCAACCAACCTGGAGATCTGTCATGCGCGCCATTGTCATCAAGCAATATGGCGACCCGGACGTGCTGAGCATCGAGGAACGCCCCGATCCCAAACCTCGGCCGGGCCATGTGCTCATCGAGGTCAAAGCCTTCGGCGTGAACCATGCCGAGACCCATATGCGGGAAGGAAACTGGCCCGAGGCGACCGAAATCAGCGGCATCGAATGCGTCGGCCTGGTCAAGGCCGATCCGGATGGACATCTCGCCCCGGGCCAGAAAGTCGTCGCCTTCATGGGCGGCATGGGGCGCAGCATCAACGGCAGCTATGCCGAGCTGACCAGCGTGCCCGCCGGCAATGTGCTGCCGGTGAAAACCTCGCTTGCCTGGGACATATTGGCGGCGATCCCGGAATCCTACGCAACCGCCTGGGCTGCGCTCCATGGCAATCTGGACCTCAAGGCCGGCCAGACCATCGTCATCCGCGGCGCCACTTCGGCGCTGGGTCAGGCGGCGGTGAACATCGCCGCCCATATCGGCGCCCATGTCATCGCCACGACACGTAACCCGAAGCGCGCGGAGACACTCGAAGCGCTGGGCGCCAAGGAAGTGGTGCTCGAAGCACCCGACCTGCCCCAGCGCGTGCGCGACCGGCACCCGCAAGGTGTCGATGCCGTGCTGGAACTGGTCGGCAACAGCACGGTCGTCGGCTCGCTCGCCACGGTTCGTCGCCACGGGCGCCTCTGCCTGGCCGGCTTCCTCGGTGGCCTCGATCCGATCCCCACCTTCATGCCGGTCATGCAGTTGCCCAGCGGTGTGCATTTCAGCTTCTTCGGCAGCTTCATGTTCGGCACGCCGGCGTTTCCGACGTCCGAAATTCCCATGCAGACCATCGTCGAGCGGGTTGAAGACGGCACCTACAAGGCCAGGCCGGCGCGGGTGTTCCGCTTCGAAGAGATCCGCGAGGCCCATCGCCTGATGGAGGCCGGCGGAGCAAACGGCAAGATCGTGGTGCGCTTGTAAGAGGGCATGCATCCGGTGTCGCGCGCTCAGGTCATGGCGCCGGATGCGGACTTGTGTGGCATGAGGGCCAGGCCTGCAGTCTGGAAACGGATTCCCCACCCGTCATTGCCGCGACCAAACCTTTGGAATTGCTTGGGACGCGAAGCAATCCAGGGCCAAAGGGCATCCGTCGCGAGTCATCGCCACGGAGTGGCAGTCTCTGACTGCCATTTTCCACTCGATATGAAACGCCTCGCTTCCAGGAATGGCGATCCCCTCTCACCGATCGCTTTAGGAGAAACACTCTCCACCGAAGTTTGAGCCCCATCCCACTCGATTGACTTTCGACGCTCGGGATTAATCCGAATGGTCAAAGAGCGGGCAACTCACGGCCTCCCAAGAGCATAATGGTTAAGCCTGAAGAGCAGAACTTCTTACGCCATAGAGCATGACCCTTTAAACAAAAACAGCACTGCAAAGTCGATATTATTTTATCCATAAACAACTCACTCGCTTTGACCCAACAAAAGAGCGCAGTCAGACAAAGCTATTTTACTTCACATAGAGATTGATCATGAAGAAGAACGCACAAGTTATTTGTCTTCTTGGCGGAACCATGCTGTCCGTCTCGCTGATGCTGGGTATTTCGGCGCCGGCGAATGCGGCCGGATCCCGCGGAGGTTGTTCGCTGCAGCAGTTTGGCGCCATATTTGGAGCTTTCGGCGGCAGGTCATGCGCAGCTTATGATCTGGAAGCAATCTACCCCCCGCCTGGCGGCGGTTCGCATGGCAAGGACGCGGGTGGTTCGACCAAATCCACCTCGGTGTCCGGCAAGCCGGGCAACAAGGGCGGCGACCCGGGTTCTGGAAGCGGCGACCCGGGCAATGGCGGGGGCACTCCCAACGGTGGGAACAGCGATCCGGGCTCCAAGGATGGGCACCACCATGATCACGATGGCTCCAGCGGGCGCGGCAAGGACGGCGACCACAAGGGTGGCCGCGGTGACAAGGGCGATAAGGGCGACCACGACAACAAGGGTGGCCAGGGCGACAAGGGCGACCACGACAACAAGGGTGGCCGCGGCGACAAGGGCGACCACGACAACAAGGGCGACCACGACAACAAGGGCGGCCGCGGCGACAAGGGTGGCCAGGGCGATAATGGCGACCACGACAACAAGGGTGGCCGCGGCGATAATGGCGACCACGACAACAAGGGCGGCCGCGGCGACAAGGGCGACCACGACAACAAGGGTGGCCAGGGCGACAAGGGTGGCCAGGGCGACAAGGGTGGCCAGGGCGACAAGGGTGGCCAGGGCGACAAGGGCGGCAATAACAACAACGGCGGCCAGCAGGGCGGCAACGATGGCGGCCATAAGGGCCGATAAGCCTGGACGACAAAGTTCAATGCGGAGGCGTCACGCGCCTCCGCTTTTTTGTGTTTCAGGGCCAGGGGCGCCTGCGGATCTCCACAGGCTGTTCGCGTGCCTTCGGATGCCTATTTCACCGCGCCCTGGGTGATCCCGGCGATGAACTGGCGCGACAGCACGAGGTAGAGCAGGGTGATCGGCAGTGCCGCCAGCGACAGGCCGGTGAAGAGCACCCCCCAATTGGTGGTGAATTCGCCCATGAACACTGTCAGGCCCTGCGGCAGGGTCTTGCGGTCGTCCGAGTTGATCAGGATCAGCGGGAAGAAGAAATCGTTCCAGATCGGCACGGCGTTCTGGATCGCCACGATCACCAGGGCCGGACGGGCAAGCGGCAGCATGATGGCGGTCATCACCTTCCATTCGCTGGCGCCATCGATGCGGGCGCTTTCCTCCATTTCGCGCGGCAGCGAGCGCAGGAAGCCGGTCATGATGAAGATGGCCGAGGGGATGCCCATCGCCACATAAACCAGCACCAGGCCGGCATAGGTGTCGATGAGATGCAGCGTGTCGAGCTGGATGAAGAGCGGGATGATGGCAAGTTTCAGCGGCACCGTCATGCCGCTCAGGAAGAACATCAGCACGAGCGAGCTGAAGCGGAATTCGTAGCGGGCGATGGCATAGGCCGCCATGGTGCTGAAGACCAGGATGAGCAGGACCGCCGCGCCGGTGACGCCGACGGAATTGGCGAGATAGCGCACGAAATTCGTCTCGGCCAGCACCTTTTCGACATTGGCGAGCGAGAAGCTGGCGGGCAGTGCGAAGGGCGAGGTGAAGATCTCGGCATTGGTCTTGAAGGACGACAGCACCATGACCACCAGCGGGTAGACCATGATGAAGGCGTTGATCAGCAGGAGGACCTGGATGGCGCCGTTCTTGAGCATATCCGGCCGCCGCCCGGCCCGGGCTTGCGTCTCGCCGGTGGTGGAGGCAGCGGAAAGGCTCATCATACCTCGATCTCGCGCCGCCGGAGGATGCGCAGCGCGATGGCGGTGACGCCGGCGATGAAGACGAACATCAGCACTGCGAGTGCGCTGCCCTGCCCGAAATCCTGGATGCCGCTGGTCACGCTGCCGAAGGCCGTGCGGTAGAAATAGAGCCCGAGCACGTCGGTGGAGCCGCCCGGCGAGCCGGTCAGCCCTGCCATGATGTAGGGCAGCTCGAACCAGTTGAAGCTGCCGATGAAGGTGAGAATGCACACGATGGTGACGCTCGGGGCAATCAACGGCCAGATGATCTGGCGCAGCAGTACCCCATCGCCGGCGCCGTCGAGACGGGCGGCCTCGAGGATTTCCTTGCTAATGCGTTGCATGCCGGCCAGCAGCACGAGCGTGGGAAAGCCGACCCAGTGCCAGACATTGGCGAGGATGATGCTGCCGAGCGCGGTGGATTCATCGCCGAGCCAGGCATGCGGGGGAACGCCCGCCAGCGCCAGGGTCTGGTTGACCAGGCCGAACAGCGGATGCAGCAGCAATTTCCACAGGAAGCCGACGATCACGGCCGAGAGCACCACCGGCAGGAAGACGATGACCTGGTGGGCACGGTGCCCCGGCAGGGTTTTCAGGAGCGCGAAGGCAATGAGGAAGGCGGTGCCGTTCTCGAACACCATAAGGGCGATGAAGACGACGACGTTGTGGAAGAAGGCGTTGTAGGTCCAGTCGCTGTAGGGGGACTCGAACAGCACCTGGCGGAAATTCTCAAGCCCGACGAAGCCGGCCGGCTTCAGGCCGTTGAAGCTGTAGAAGGACAGGCGCAGGGCCGAGAGGAGCGGCCAGACGACGAACACCGTCATGGTGATCGTCGCCGGCGCGAGCAGGAAGATGATCCAGAGCGTCCGGCGTCGCGGCAGAAAGCTGGTCATGCCAGTGACTCTCGTGATTGGTGCATCGGTGCGGCGTGGTCTCTGCTTTGAGAGGCGTAGAAAAGGGAGTGGCGGTCTCCGACCGCCATTCTTGGAAGCGCCTCGCCTGTCGGCAAGGAAGACGGCGATTGGAAATCGCCACTCCGCGTTTGGCGAGCCCAATCCGGCGGTGCCTCCACGGTACGATCTGTCATTCCGGACGACTGTAACCTCGCAAGCTTTCACTTGTGCGTGGAGACCCGGAATTCGCGAACACCAAACCTGGCAGGATGGTGTTCATGGATCCCGGCTCTGTGGCCGGGATGACGGGTGGGCGCCCACCCGTGGCCAATCAGCCCCGAAAGTCGCCCTCCTCCCCTCACTTCCCCTGGAAGGGAGCATACCACTTCGCCAGGCCGCTGGTGAGGTCGGCGGCGAGTTGGTCCGGCGTGATGCTCCCGGCCATCATCTTGGTGATGTCGCCCTGCAGAAGCTCCGATCCGGTCGGCTTCTGGAAGCGGAAATAGACGACGTTGATGTGGGGCATCGCCGTCTGGTTCAGCATCGCCACTTCCGAAAGCAGGGGATCCTTCACCTCGACACCCTTGATCGGCGAGATATTGCCGAGCAGCGAGACCAGCTTGTCGCCGAAGGCCTTGGTGCCCATGTAGTCGACGAGCTTCAGCGCGGCCTCCTTGTTGGGCGAGGCGGCGTTCACCGCATAGCCGCCGTCGTAGAACTTGGTGACTTCGGGCGTATCGCCGGCCTTGGCCGACGGCGGGGCGACGAAGTCCATATTGATCGCCGGGTTCTGGCCGCGATAGGTGGCGATGTCGAAGCTGCCGCCGGCCAGCATGGCGGCGCGGCCGGTGAGGAAGAGCTGCCCGGCAGTGTCGTAATCGACACCCTCATAGCCCTGCGGCATGTAATCGCGCAGCTCCAGCAGCTTGCCGAGCGCCGCGACATAGCGCGGATCCTTGAAGGTGGTCTTGCCGGCGACCAGATCCTTGACGAAATCCTGGCTGAGGAAGGGATTGGTGAACACAGCCACGAACATCTCGTTGAACCAGCTGGTGCCGAGGCCGTTGGCAAGCGGGGTTATGCCCTTTTCCTTCAGCTGTTTGCTGACGGCGATGAACTCGTCCCAGGTCTTGGGCGGGGTCAGGCCCGCCTTGGCGAAGACGTCCTTGTTGATGAACAGGCCCAGCGTCTGCGAGGCGAAAGGCAGCGAATAGAGCTTGCCGTCGACGCGATAGCTGGTGGCGGCGAGCGCATCGGCTGGCATGTTGGCGATTGAGGGCACGCTCGACGGGTCGAGCTGCACGAAATAACCGGATTTGATGAACTGCTCCAGCCAGCCATAGGCATGGGTGTGGATCACATCGCCAGCATGGCCGGCCGCCAGAGCCGTCGAGACGATGGTGGGATAGTTCTCATCCGGAAAAGACTCGAACTTCACCGTGATGTCCGGGTTCAGCTTGGTGAAATCCGCGAACATCTCGTTGTAGGCGGCCTTGTCCTCCTGGCGCCAGGTCCAGAACGAAATCTCGGTGGCAAGGGCAGCCGACGCCGCCAGGCCCCAAGCCGCAACAGCAGCCAGAAGGGTTCTCCCGATATGCTTTGTAACCATTCCCCATCTCCCGTTGCACGCTTCGCGCTTATCTATGCGGCTAAGAAATCATAGATCTTGCCCCGTGGCTAGATAGTTTGTTAACTTGCCTAACTAAATTAGAAGGACGGTCTCAACGGACGTCCGGCGGCTGGGGTGGCGTGAAGGCATGGGCACAGAGATCATCGCGGGCATCGACATAGGTGGCACCAAGACCAGCGTGCTCATCCATAGTTCCGGGCGGCCCGTCGTCGACACCACCTTGCCGACCGACGCATGGCGCGTGCGCGAGGTCCAAGCGGATGCGCGCTCCCTCGCCGGCCTCGTCACGCGTCTCTGCGCCGAGAAGGACCTGCCGGCGGCCGCGCTTGGCGCCACCGCCGTGGGTGCGCATGGTTGCGATACGGACGAGCAGTGCCGGGAATATCAGCGGGCCCTCGGCCAGCACCTGCCCGGCGTGGTCCAGGTTTTCAACGATTCCGAGCTGATGGCGCCGGCGGCCGGCTATGTCGGCGGTATCGGCGTCGTCGCCGGCACCGGCTCCATCGCCGTGGCGCGCTCGGCGAGAGGTGAGATGCTGGTCGCCGGCGGCTGGGGCTGGATCCTCGGCGACGAGGGCAGCGCCCCGGCCCTTGTGCGCGAGGCCGCCAAGGCAGTGCGCGGCGCGCTCGACAATGGCCATCGCAACGATGGGCTGATCGATTCCTTGATGGCCGAGATCGGCACAGCTGATCCCACCATGCTGGGCCGCCTCCTCAACGATACACGCAGTGCCGTGATCTGGGGCCGCTACGCCAACGCCGTGTTCCGCGCGGCCGATGGTGGATCTCCCCTGGCCGAAACGGTGATCGCGGAGGGCGGCAAGGCGTTGGCGGCGCTGGTTGGCATCCTGATCCGCCGCGGGGCCGATGCCTCGAACGTGGTCGCCGGCGGCGGCGTCATCGTCGAGCAGCCGCGCCTGATGCAGGCCTTCAGGAGCGGCATGGCCGAGATCTCGCCCGCCAGCAACGTCGTGCTTTTGCGAGCCCCGCCCGTCACCGGCGCCCTGGTGCTGGCCGAGCGCGCTCTCCAATAACCTCTTCTTCCCAATCGAAACTCACAGCGGATGTTTCAGCCATGACAAAGGATGCCGTAATGCGGCGGATCGGTTATCGCGCGGCGGTGGCCCGCCAGCCGGAAGCCCTGGAAACGACCCGGACGGCGGTCAGCGAGACGCTGAGGGTCCTCGACCTTTCGGCCTTCGAGGGCAAGGCTGTCGGTTTTGCCGGCATCGGCGCCAGCTACCAGGCGGCGCTGGCCGGCGCGAGTTTCCTGCGCGCCCGTGGCCGCCGCGCCTTCGCCTTCTGCTCGACCGACCTCTACGAGGCTGTCGACGCCGCCGATGCCTTCGTCGCGCTCTCGGCCTCCGGGCAGAGCAAGGAGATCGCCGATGTCATGCAGTCGCGCAGCCACCTGCCGCGCCTTGCAATCTGCCGAGGCACCGACAACCCGCTGGCCGGCATCACCGGCGCGGTGATCGGCACACAGTCGGGCGACGACAACGGCGCCAGTTCCACCGGCTATACCAGCATGCTGCTTGCCATCGGCCAGTTGGCGGACCACCTCACCGGCAGGGCGGTGGACGCCCATTGGGGCCCGTTGCCCGGCACGATCGCTCGGGTGCTCATGGAAAGCGCCGACCCGGCCAAGCGGGCCGCCGACCTCCTCGCCAAGCGCGCCTCCATCGATCTCGTGGGCGCCGGTGCAGGCTTTGCCACCGCGGGCGAGGGCGCGATGCTGATCCGCGAGGCTGTGCGCATCCCCGCTGCCGGCTGGGACACGCTGAACTATCTGCACGGGCCGATGGAATCGCAGGACGGACGTACCGGCCTTATCGCCTTCGGCAATGGCAGGGAGGCGCAGATCGCCGTCGACGTTGCCGGCTTCGGCTGCCCCAGCGTGCTGATCACCAACCGCACCGATATCGCCCCCACCGACAAGCTCGCGGTGATGACCCTGCCATCAGGCGGCAACGAGATCGCCGATGCCATCGTGCATATCGTGGCAACGCAGCTTATCGTCGGCGAGATGCAGGACGCCGCCGGCCTGACCGACATCACATTCCGCTACCGCCAGACTGACACCAAGCTGAAGCCCTGGTCGCCGACGGAGGTATAGTGGGAATTGGAGTGGCAGTCTCCGACTGCCAATCTTGGATCCGGTGCGTCTGCAGGAAAGGAAGATGGCAGTCGGAGACTGCCACTCCACATCTACCTTGCAGTTACCGCCCCCGTCCTCAGCGAGGGCAGCACCACCAGCGAACGATTGCTCTCGCCCAGGATCAGCCCGAGCGCGTGCTCGGCGGCGAGCCGCGTCGCGCCCAGGGCCGTCGCGCCGGGGCCGAGGGCGCTGACGGCGATGTCGGCCGCCCAGGTGAGCTCCCTGGCCACCCGCTGCACTTCCTTGAGCACCAGCGGATTCTGCCCTACGCCGCCGCCGAGCACGATCAGGCCGGGATCGACCATGCCGATGCAGGCGGCCACCAGGCGGCCGATATCGGCGGCATGGCGCGTTACCCATTTCTCGGCGCGCGGCAGCCCCTCCTCGGCCCAGGCGAAGAGTTCCTTGGCCGAAACGGGCGCCGGCCCTTCTTCTTCCGGCCAGTCCTCCGTGCAGCGGCGGATCAGCGCGTTGGAGCCGAGATAATGCTCGAGGCCTTCGCGCGTCGGGCTGTCCGACAGCGACCAGGGAAAGGGCAAACGCCCAATTTCGCCGGCGGCCCCGTTGAAGCCGCGGAACAGCTTGCCATTGATGACGATGCCAAGGCCGATGCGCACGCCGACCTGGAGATAGGCGAAGACATCATGGCTCTTCGCGGCGCCGTAATGAAGTTCACCCAGCGCGGCGCAATTGACGTTGTTCTCGAGGATGACGGGCACCTCCAGCCAGTTCCTGAGCTGCTGAAGGATTGCCTCGGGGCTGCGGCGCTTGTTCTGGCCGAGATGATGCTGCGAGACGATGCGCGGCACCGCGACGGCCACCGTACGCGGGGAGCCATGCTTGTCGCCGACGGCCAGCATGGCCGCCCGCGCCACCGATTCTATCACCTCGCCCACGCCCTCGATCGAGCCGCGCTGGCGGCGCGGGATCTGCTCCTCGATAGTGGCGAGCGGCAGATCGTCCAGCGTATGCGCCACCGCCCTGACCTGCGCCTCGCCGACATCGATTCCCACCGCATAGCCCGCCGCTGGGCCAAGCCCGTAGATCACGGCCGTGCGTCCCATGGCGCCCTTGTGTGACCCGAAGGAGGTCACCAGCCCCATCGCGCTCAACTCCGACACCGCCGCCGACATGGTGGGCTTGGACAGATCGAGAATGGCCCCGAGCTGCGGCCGCGTGATCGGCCCCCGCATCGCCAGGAGGCGCAGCACGGCGCGGGAACTCTCGGTCAGGATGGGAGGGCTCGGAATGTCCATCGATGGTGTTGTAGCAGGCTCAGGGTGGGATTCCAGAGCATGCTATGTCGTGCCGGAATCGGGCACGATTGGGGGCGGGTCTTCAGACCCGGCTCTTGGTAACCTCTCCCCGTCCAGAAGAGCCGGGTCTGAAGACCCGCCCCCCCCCCGCAAACCGCGTTTCCCGTCACAAGCCTCGCGCGCTAATCCTGTCCCCGCTGATGCGCGCCCACCTTCACCCGTCCCGGCCGGAACCGCCTCTGCAGGACCGGCACCGCAAGCTGCGGGTCGCAGCGGCCGCACATGAAGATGTCGAGGGCGATGTAGCCGGTCTCGGGCCAGGTGTGGATGCTGATGTGGGATTCGGCGAGGAGCGCCACGCCGGTGATGCCGCCGCTTTCGCCGAAATGATGCAGTTCCACCGTCAGCACGGTGGCGCCGCAGGCGACGGCGGCTTCGCGCAGGGCCACCTCGATCTCGGTCGGGTTATCGGGCATGCGGCACTCCCAGAAGTCGATGAGGAGGTGCAGACCTGGGACGAAGGGCGCTGATACGGTCATGGCCGCCCCGGATTCTGCAGGAAGAGGATGCGCTTCCAATTGGTATCCCTTGTCTGCATGCGCCAGATGAAGGCGTCGAGGATGTAGTGGGTCGCCTGCGGCATGGCGAGCAATGGCGCCAGCCATATCAGGTTGGCGGAGTCGCTCCAGCTCGGCAGGGCCTGGAAGGCGCCGAACAGGCTGGCATGCTCGCGCCAGACGAAGCCGTCCCACAGCCCCTCCTCCATGAAGGCGAGCAGGAAGAGAGCGCCGATATAGAAGGGCACGGCCTGCCAGCTGAACAGGCGTGCGATCCAGGGCGTCAGGAAGGAATTGCGCGTCAGGCCCTGCAGTTGCGTCTGGTTGCGGCCATAGCCCCAGATCAGCGCGATATAGGGAATGCCGTGGGCGATGACATTGGTGCCGGTGAAGATCAGGTCGTTGTCGAACAGGATGATGCCGATGAACCAGGATGCCGCCGTACCAGCCAGCAGAAGATTGCGCGGCAGGTTGAAGCCATGGCCGCCCCGCCAGAGCCAGATCTCCTTGGCGGCATAGGCGAGAAGGACGGCGGCATAGGCGACGCCGGCGAGTCGGCTCAGCAGGGGCAGATCCAGCTGCAGGAAATCGCCGTCGACGAACCAGTTGAATTGCCTGGCGTGACAGTGCCACCAGATCAGCGGATAGACCGTGGCACCATAGATGGCGGCCTTGTCGAGGCGTCGGCAGAAGGCCGGCAGGCTGCGCTCGCGCCGGCCATAGATCATCATGAACCCATATTGCTGCCGCACGAAATGGAAGACGGCGGCATAAGCAAGCACGCGCCAGAAGATGAGGCTGCCGCACCAATAGAGCAGGCAGCCGCCGGCCCAGGCGAGGAGTGGCGTCAGCGTGTAGAGCAGCGGGCGGGCACCGAGCTCGGCACGGTCGAGATAGGTGCGGAACAGCGTCGAATAAACGTGGCTGACGTCGACGCCCACCACCAGCACCAGCCAGAGCGCGGCGGGGATCTCATCCGGCGCCCGGCCGAGCAGCGGCCAGGCGAGTGCCGCCAGCGTCACCAGCAGCGCCGGCGCCAGGATGAAGCCGAGATCGAAGCGGGCGGAGAAGATCCAGGGCTGGGTGTGAAGCATCGGGTTTGGGTGGAAAGTGTGAGTAGTGAGGCCCGCCTTTGAACCGCTCATCATCCAGCCCTCAAAGCACCGTCTCGAAACTGTGCCCAGCATAAGTCATGGCATTCTCGGCCGCACGCACGCCGTGGGTATAGGCTTCCTCGAAGATCGAGATTCCGCTCATGTCGGAATGGGCAGTGAAGAGTGGCGGTTTCTGCACGAGGCTCCCGCGGCGCTGCTCGCCCCAGATGAAGCCGGGTTCGGGGCGGATCATGGCGTGGCCCCAGACGCAGACGTCGCAGCGCTCGACATGGCCGTCAAGCTCGGGATGCACGGCCAGCAGCTCCTTGAGGAAGATCGCCTGCCAGTCTTCCAGACGCCGGGCCAACGCCTCACGGCGGGCATCCTCGGGCGGCAGGTGGCTGATCGGCCAGTAATAGGTGAGAACGGTGGCAAGCGGGCGCATCTGCGTGGCCTGGTGGGTCGCCACCACATAGCCGAGCAGGGCGCTGTCGAAGATCACATTGTCCCAGCTGAGCTCTGCGCCGAGGCCCGCCGGCATGGCGCTCAGCGTGATGTTGGCCACCACCCAGGGCGCGTAGCTGAAGCCGGTGGCGAGCGCGGGATCGCCGGTGAGGCGCGCCGTGACGAAATGGGGCGTCGCCAGGATCGCGGCCTTCGCCTGCAGGCGGTAGACCTTGTCGGCCGTGGCATCCCAGACATCGATGGCGACGCCATCGGCGCCGGTCTCGACATGGAAAGCGAGCTGGCGGGTGCGCACCTTGTCGCCCAGCGCGGCCGCCAGTCGATGGGCGAGATAGCCATTGCCTTCGGGCCAGGTCACCAGGCCCTGGTCGTCGGCATCGGCGGCGCGGCCGTTGCGTGCGGCGAAGTAGTGGATGCCGGCCCAGGCGGAAACATGCTGCGCCTCGGTACCATAATCGTCGCGGCAGCCGTAATTGATGTACCAGGCGAGGTTGGGCGAGCGGTAGCCCTCGCGCTCCAGCCACTGCGTCATGGTGATGGTGTCGAGCGCCATGAGGTCGGCGTCCTGCGAGGAGAGGTCGATGGGAATCGCGAAGGCGCGCTTGCCGTCGCTGCCGATGCGCTGGCGGTAGGCTGCCATGGCGGCGAAGAAGCGCTTGTATTCGGCCTCCTCTTCCGGGCTGATGCCAATAGCTGGCACCAGGCCCTCCTGCCATCGGCCATAGCGGTAGAGCCGTTCCTGCGGGTCGGCGCAGAGGGCGTATTCGTCATAGACGGGCGTGCTGTCGGCGCCATAGCCGGTAATGATGCCGAAATCCTCGAACAGCGAGCGCACGGCCCTGGCCTCCTGCGTCAGCAACGGCACATAATGGGCGCCCCAGGGATAGTCGGAGACGGTATTGCGCCCGCTTGCGGCATTGCCACCCGGCGCAGCCTCGAGATCGAGCAGCAGGAAATCGTCGAAGCCGGCCTTGGCCAGACGATAGCCAGCGCCGAGCCCGGCAACGCCGCCGCCGACGATGACGAGGCCGGCGGAACGGGTTTCCTCGGGCGCCGGGAAGCCGCCGGAGCGCAGGCGGTGGCCGATGGCGGAAGAGGCGCCGACGAGCTGGCCGGGGACGGCTGGTGCGCTGGTGGAGGCGGGGGACGCGAACTTCTCGATGCCAAGGAGGCCGGCGCCAGCGAGACCGGCCGCGCCGAGGGCGAGGAATTGCTTGCGGGTGATGCGGGTCATGGCGGCGGCACACGCGAAGGCCGTCCGCCCGGAGCGGGGAAGTCGCCCATCACAGGATTGGGCGGATCGCGCTCTTCGGTCGGGCGAGATGAGGCTTGCAAGAACGGGGCGAGGAGACTTCGAGGACGCGCTCTATCCTCATGCGGCTCATCTCGCGCAGCCGAAACTCCTGCCCTCCCCTGCTCAATAAATAAGGTAATCGCCCCACTCCTCATCGAAATAGCGCACGAGCGGCTGGTCATCGAGGCGCTGGATCGCAGTCGGGATATGCGACATGTCGGGCGGGAACTGGAACATCGCTCGCATGGTCGGCAGGTCGAGGAAACGCAGGCCCTCGGGCAGCCTCTCCGGCGGTTGGTAGGGCGAAAGCGAGCCGATGATGAAGCCCCATTCGCCAAAGGAGGGCACAAAGAGGTGATAGGCCGCGGTCTGGTAGCCCGCCGCTTCCAGGGTGTTGTCTACGCACCAGAAGGATTTGCGTGCCACCAGCGGCGAGGTGCTCTGGATCACCACGATGCTGTCGTCCTTCACCGCCGATTTCAGCAGACGATAGAAGGTGAGCGAATAGAGTTTGCCGATCGAGAAATTGGAGGGATCGGGCAGGTCGATGATCACCGCATCGTAGCGTTCGTCCGCCGGCTTCTGTTCCCGGAGCCAGAGGAAGGCATCGGCATTGATGAGGGTGAGCTTGGGCGAGTGCAGCGAGTCCTGGTTGAGGCTGGTCAGGAGGTCGTTGGAAGAGAACAGCTTGGTCATGGCCGGGTCGAGATCCACCATGGTGACATGCTCCACCGCCGGATATTTCAGCACCTCGCGTAGCGCCAGCCCGTCGCCGCCGCCGATGATCAGCACCTTGCGCGGCTCCTTCAGGGCGCTCAGCACCGGGTGCACGAGGGCCTCGTGGTAGCGATATTCGTCGAGCGAGGAGAATTGCAGGTTGGAGTTGAGGAAGAGACGGATGTCCTTCTGCTGGCGGGTGACGACGATGCGCTGATAGGGCGTCGATTCCGCGAAGATGACGGAACCGGGATAGATGCTGGCCTCGGAGATCGACTGGATGCGCTCGGACCAGACGAAGCCGGCGGCAAGGCCGGCCAGCACAAGGAAAGCGGCCAGTTTGTGGGCGCCGCGCCGGGGAATGTCGCTCCGGATGGCATAGAGCACCCAGATCGCCACCAGCGTGTTGAGGATGCCGAACAGGAAGGCCGAGCGGATCAGGCCGAGATAGGGCACCAGCACCAGTGGGAAAAGCAGCGAAGCGAACAGCGCGCCGACATAGTCGAAGGTGAAGACCTTGGAGACGAGGTCCTTGAAGGCGAGCCGGCCTTCGAGGATGCGCAGGAGCAGCGGGATCTCGATGCCGACCAGGATGCCGATCACCCCGACCAGGAAATAGAGCCAGACGCGGAAGGAAGCGACGTGATCGAAGAGCACGAAAAGTAGCGCCGCCGAACTGCCGCCGACGGCCCCGACAAGGAGCTCGATGCGCACGAAATAGCCAAGCAGGTTGCGCTCGATATAGCGCGACAGCCAGGAGCCCACGCCCATGGCGAAGAGGTAGCTGCCGATGATGGTGGAGAACTGCGTGACGGAATCGCCGAGGAGATAGCTCGCGAGGGTCCCCGCGATGAGCTCATAGACCAGCCCGCAGGTGGCGATCACGAAGGCCGAGAAGAGGAGGAGGATTTCCACGGGGGAGTCCTGGAGGAGTGAGGCGCGGCTCGCCTCCCCCACGAAGCTAGGGGAGGTGGCCGAACGGAGTGAGGTCGGAGGGGGTGTGGTCCGACGGGTAAGGACCTCAGAAGAAAGGTCTCAGCCTCTGTCATGAATAATTGGAGGCCTTTTCCGGCAATAGAGAGCTAGCGGACCACATCCCCTCCGAGCCGACTTCGTCGGCCCACCTCCCCCAGCTTCGTGGGGGAGGCGAGTCGCGCCCTTTCCCCAAAGACTCACCCGTGGATCGCCGAGGCAATGATCACCGCGATCCCCAGCGCCACGGCGCCCAGGAAAATCCCCATCGCAACGTTCTGCTTTTCCACCAGTTCGCTCCACACCTGCACCTTGGGCGTCAGCAGGTCGAGCAAAGCGAAAGCGATGACGAAGACGACGACGCCGATGCCTGAATAAAGCAGGGAAGCGACGACGTATTTCCATTCGATCAGGCTGGTCGTATCCATCGAAGCCCCCTGGAGCAAAATGCGTTCAAGTCGAAACGTCCTTCTAGCTTAGCTCACTGATATCAGCAGCAATTTGCGATCTTGCTGACTCAGTTCGAGAATGACACGCCCTATTTGTGATACGCGTTGACGCCGCGGGTGGCGGTCTGCTTGCCGTTGAACATCGAGGCGACGGCATAGCCGTTGTAATTGGCCGCCGACATGCCCAGCACGACGAGGGCCGCGTAGATCATCTGAAGTCTGCTCATGCATCCCCCTTCTCGAATTCCTCGGCAAGGCCGCCTTTTTCCCAGCGCGACTTCTCGAACATCATGCGCCTGGCGATGCTGAAGATGGGCAGGATGGCCAGCAGCACGATGGCGATGAGGTAGTTGGACCACACGGGAACACCGTGCTTCACCGCGATGGACACACTCTGCGTCGGCAGGACAGGCGGAGGCGGCGGCGGATCTGGCGGCGCGTTGAGCCAGTCCTGCGTGTTCATGTTCGCCCCACCCTTAAGGAGGCGTTGCATGCTGGGCGATAGACCAGTCGGAGGCGCAACCGCCGCCTTGGAGAACACGCCGGCATCGGGCTCGACGAGGAGCTTGTAGGTGCCCGCCGGAACGGGCGGCAGCAGCACCGAATTCTCGTTGTCGCCCTCGCTCCAGAAGCCGTCGTCGTCATAGCCGGAATAATGCTCCAGCGCCTGGGAAACCGGATAGGACTGGTTGGTCTCAACATTGACCAGCGTCATGTCCAGTTCCAGCCAATCATTGTCGAGCGCAGCATTGCTATCGATCTCGACATTGCCCCCGGACTTCAGCGTGAAGGTGTCGGAGGAGAGCGTCTTGCCCTTGTCGGCGGCCGACAGCGTGTAGGTCTGCCGATTCACCTGCTGATCCGGCGACATTGCCAGCGAGACGAATTGCAGCACCGTCGCCGCAGCGATGGCGATCAGGCCCACGCTCAGCGAGGTCTTGTGCGGGTTGACCTGGCTAACCCCCGACGACCAGGAAGACGGCCGCGACAGCGCTACCTTGAAGGCGGCGGCAACCGTGCCGGCATCGAGATATTCGCCCTCGGAGACGATGATCTCCTCGCCATTGCTTTCCACCATCAGGCGGTAGGGCGGCGCGATATAGTCGGTGGCGGTGGTGACATCGGCTGTACTGGCGCGCCAGTAGAACTCGCCGGCGACATAGGTGGTCAGCGCCGTACCCTTGCCGAAGAACCTGTAGGAGCGTCCGTTGGCGCTCACCCAGCCCTGGCCCCCGGCGCCGGGCACGTCCTGGTTCAGCATTTTCACCAGGGTCCAGTGGTCCTGCTCCTCGGCGAGGAAACGATAGCCGTAAAAGGGGTTGAACAGGAGATATTCGGTCCAGCGATAGTCGCCCGAGCGGTCGGAGCGGCGCATATAGCCGATGACCTCCCACTCGATGTCCTTGAGCTTGCCGCGCGTGCCGATCGGGATGGCGCCCTGGCGCAGGGCCGAGTTCGCCTCCTCGATGATGCGCAGATTCTCGTCCGCCACGTCGATCAGCGAGGAGCACTGGCTGCAGGTGGCGCTGATCGACTGGCCGACGGCGCGCAGGGTCACCGGGCCACCGCAGTTGGGGCAGGCGAAGGTGCGTGGCTTGCCGGCGGGCCGGGCGGGTGGCGTCTGGGGCGAGGGCTGCTCGTCCATCACCATCCCTCCAGCGGCCGCAAGTTGGAGAAGCGAAAATCATCCCACTCGACATAACGGCCCAGATAGGCGCGCGCCTCATGGGCATTGTGCTCGATCGTCGCAAAGCCGCCGTCGGGGCCAACGCAATCGATGGCGATCGTCCGCCTGCCCTTGGGGGCGGCGAAAGGGAGCTCGCCTTCGCTGCCGAGGCAGGTCGCCTGCTTGATGTCGACGGCCCGCAGCGATTGGCCGTTGAGCACGACCGGGAAGCCAGGCGCCACTTCCTCCCCACTTTCCCCATTTCCGGCCAGCAGGGGCAGGCAGCGCTCCAGGGACGCCATGACGTCTCGTGGCAAGGGTTCTTCCAGTTCGAAGCTCACCGAGAACGAACCTTGCGCCTCGCCGATCCAACCACGGCGGCCGTCCGACATCAGCATGTGCCATTCGTTCCACAACCCGTCGCGCCAGCCAATCTTGAGGCGGCCGATGATGGTGAAGTCCAGCCCGTCATGGACGCCGCCGGTGCCCAGTTGCAGCGGACTCATATCGTCCGGCAGCGCCGCCATCTTGCCGATGGCCTTCACGTCGAGATCGGTACGCACCACCATGGACTGACAATAGGCGCAGACGGCATAGACCGACTGCGCCGACTGGAACACCACATCGGCTCCGCAGGAGGGACAGGCGAATTTCCGCATGGGGATCGGGGACCGGGTGGGAACTGGTGTGCCGGTCTTCAGACCGGCATCCTCAAGGCGAGCAGCGCCGGTCTGAAGACCGGCACACCGTTACTTTATCCGCGCCAGCAATTCCGCCTTCTTGGCATCGAACTCCTGCTGGGTCAGAATCCCCTTCGCAAGGAGCCCGCCAAGTTTTTCGAGCAGCGCGATCGGATCTTCCGCCAGCTGGGCTGGCGGCGCGGCCGCGGAGGACGAAGACGCCGAAGAGGCGGTGCTGAAGCTCTGCGCCATCGCCTGGCCGATCGCCATGCCGGCGCCGAGCCCAGCGCCCGCGCCTGCAAGCCCGCCCGGATTCTCCGCCGCGATAGGGATCGACTGGGCGGTCTGGAACTGGGCGTATCGGTTGAGGTCGCCCAGCATGTTCATCGACGAGACCTTGTCGAGCACCTGCTGCAACTCGTCGGGAAGCGACAGGCTCTGCACGTAGAAGGTCTTGAGATCGATGCCGTAATCCCTGAGCGCCGGCTTGATCGCCTCCGCCAGCTTCTGGGAGAACATCTCCTGATTGGCCGCCATGTCGATGAAGGCGATGTTGCTCTGGCCGAGATAAGTGGCGATCGCGGTGAGGATGGCGCCGCGCAGCTGGCCCTCGATCATCTCCGTCGTGCAGCGCTCGGCCGTGCCGACCAGCCGCGACCAGAAGGGGCCGACGTCGCCGATGGCATAGGAATAATTGCCGAAGGCGCGGATGCGGATCGGCCCATATTCCTTGTCGCGGATGGTCAGGGGCTGAGTGGTGCCCCATTTGCGGTCGATCTGGTCATGGGTGTCGAAGAAATAGACGTCGGACTTGAACGGCGATTCGAAGAATTTGTCCCAGTTCTGCAGATAGGTGAGGATCGGCAGCGTCCGCGTGTTCAGCGTATAGGTGCCGGGCCCGAAGACGTCGGCGATCTTGCCCTCGTTGAAAAAGGCCGCCTTCTGCGTCTCGCGCACGACCAGCTGACCACCGTTCTGGATTTCCTTGTCCTGCATCGGGAAGCGGTAGGCGACGAGGCCCGGCTCTTCCGCCGTCCACTGGATGATGTCGATAAATTGCTTGGAAATGAAATTCATGAGGCTCATGCCCGTGCTCTCCATCGCATCGCTGCCGCCAAGATCAACCTATAGTAGCTGACGCGGGGAGCAATAGTCTGCTGGGAGCGCGGACGTCCTACGACACTCAAGAGAGTGTCGGACGATCAGCTCTTGAAACGATGCAGTTCCTGGGAAGCCTGACACAGTTGTCGAAGCCACCACACAGGCCGCGCCCCTTTCCTGCAAGGATGGAGGTTCAAGAGCGGACGGGACGTCCGCGCTCCCAGCGAAGATTCCGTCGCAACGCGGTTTGCACCTCTTCCAAAAACGTGAAAAAAGCACGCGTGATCAACTGTCCCGATGCGTGGAGACTTGTGGAATGACCGACAGCGCCGATCTCGGCCCCCGCGAGGCGATGGAATATGATGTCGTCGTGGTCGGCGCCGGGCCCGCTGGCCTCTCGGCCGCCATCCGCCTCAAGCAGCTCAACCCCGAAATCACGGTCGTGGTGGTGGAGAAGGGCTCGGAAGTCGGCGCCCACATCCTCTCCGGCGCGGTGATCGATCCCGTGGGCCTCGACAAGCTCCTGCCCGAATGGCGTGAGGCCCCGGACCGCCCGTTGGTGACCGAGGTCAGCGAGGACCGGTTCTACTATCTCGGCCCCTCCGGCGCCGTGCGGCTGCCCAATTTCGGCATGCCCAAGCTGATGTCGAACCATGGCAATTTCGTCGGCTCGCTGGGCAATGTCTGCCGCTGGCTGGCTGTTCAGGCCGAGGCGCTGGGCGTCGAGATCTATCCGGGCTTTGCCGCCGCGGAGGTCCTCTATGACGAGAACGGCGCCGTCACGGGCATCGCCACCGGCGACATGGGGATCGGGCGCGATGGCAAGCCGAAATCCGGCTTCACCCGTGGCATGGAGCTGCACGGCAAATACACCCTGTTCGCCGAGGGCGCGCGCGGGAGCCTGTCCAAGACGCTGATCTCTCGCTTCAAGCTCGACGACAACAGCGAGCCGCAGAAATTCGGCATCGGCATCAAGGAACTCTGGCAGGTCGACCCGGCCAGGCATGTGCCTGGCCGCGTGCAGCACTCCTTCGGCTGGCCGCTCGATTCGAAGACCGGCGGCGGCTCCTTCCTCTACCACCTCGAGAACAACCAGGTGGTGGTCGGCTTCGTCATCCACCTCAACTACACCAACCCCTATCTGTCACCCTTCGACGAGTTCCAGCGCTTCAAGCACCATCCGCTGATCGCACCGACCTTCGAGGGCGGCAAGCGCATCGCCTACGGCGCGCGCGCCATCACCGAGGGCGGCTACCAGTCGGTGCCCAAGCTCTCCTTCCCGGGCGGCGCGCTGATCGGCTGCTCGGCCGGCTTCGTCAACGTGCCGCGCATCAAGGGCAGCCACAATGCGGTGCTCTCGGGCATGCTGGCGGCCGAGCACATCTCCCAGGCGCTGGCCGAGGGCCGGGCCCATGACGAACCGCTCGCCTATGAGCAGGCCTGGCGCGGCAGCGAGATCGGCCAGGACCTCTACAAGGTGCGCAACGTCAAGCCGCTCTGGTCCAAGCTCGGCACCTTCGCCGGCGTGATCCTCGGCGGCATCGACATGCATCTCAACGAGAAGCTCGGCTTTTCGCTGTTCGGCACCCTGAAGCATGGCAAGCCCGACTACGCCACGCTGAAGCCGATCGCCGAGTCGAAGCCGATCGCCTACCCCAAACCCGACGGCAAGCTCTCCTTCGACAAGCTCTCCTCGGTGTTCCTGTCCTCGACCAATCACGAGGAAGACCAGCCCATCCACCTCACCCTTGAGGATCCGAAGGTCCCGATCGAGAAGAACCTGCCCATCTTTGGGGAGCCGGCGCGGCTCTACTGCCCGGCTGGCGTCTACGAAGTGGTTTATGGGGATGAGGCGGCGAAGAAGGATCCGCGCTTCGTGATCAACGCGCAGAACTGCGTGCACTGCAAGACCTGCGACATCAAGGATCCCGCCCAGAACATCAACTGGGTAACGCCGGAGGGCGGCGGCGGGCCGAATTATCCGAATATGTGAGGCTGGGAGCGCGGACGTAGGCACATTGAAGTAACTACCTTCCTTCAACCTGCCTTCTTATGCCACTACAAGGTTTCAAATATATACCAACTCCCGAAATCAGACCTCCAAGGGAGCTTTCCATGACCCACGCTCGTATTCTCGTCGCCGCAGCCAGCGGCCAGCTCGGCCGCCTCGTCGTCGATGATCTGCTCGAAAGCCTGCCTGCCTCGCAGATCGTCGCCGGAGTGCGCAATCCCGACGGCGATGCCGCCAAGGCCTTCGCGGCCAAGGCCGTCGAAGTGCGCAAGGTCGACTATGCCGATTCGGCCGGCCTCGCCAACGCCTTCACCGGCATCGACCGGCTGCTGCTGATCTCCTCCAACGCCGTCGGCAGCCGTGCCAGCCAACATCGCAATGCCATCGCGGCGGCGAAGCAGGCCGGCGTCAAGCTGATCGCCTATACCAGCATCCTGCGCGCCGACACCACGCCGCTCGGCCTCGCCGACGAACACAGGCAGACCGAAGCCGCCTTGCGTCAATCGGGCGTGCCCTTCGCGCTGCTGCGCAATGGCTGGTACACCGAGAACTATGCCGCCTCCATTCCCCCTGCCCTCGCCCACGGCGCCTTCCTCGGGGCTGCCGGCGATGGACGCCTCTCGACCGCCGCCCGAGCCGACTATGCTCGCGCCGCCGCCGCCGTGCTGACTTCCGAAGAGGACCAGGGCGGGCGCATCTACGAGCTGGCGGGCGACGACGCCTTCACTCTTTCCGAATTCGCGGCCGAGATCGCCAAGGCCTCCGGCAAACCCGTGGTCTACAAGAATCTCAGCGAGCCGGAATTCAAGGCAGCGCTCGTCGGCGCCGGTCTGCCGGAAGGTTTTGCCGGCCTGCTGGCGGATTCCGATGCGGGCGCCGCGAAGGGCGCGCTGTTCGATGACAGCAGGCAGTTGAGCAGGCTGACCGGCCGACCGACGACGCCTTATGCGCAGACCGTGGCGGCGGCCGTGAAGGGGTAAGTCCAGCGTGCCGGCCTTGGTCGGCACTCCTTTCCTGGGATCGCAGGCATCCTTGCCTGCTCTTGGAAACGTCGCGTTCTCCGACAATGGCAGGGCAGGCAAGGACGCCGGCGATCCCAGGGCGCCCTACCCGCCTGCCCTCGATACCCCCAGCCTCGCCGCACAGCCGATCGCCAGCGTGATCAGCACCAGCGTGAAGCCGGCCACAGCCGGCCAGGCGCCCTCGCTCCAGAACCAGCCGCCGGTAGAACCGGCAATGCTGGAGCCGAGATAATAGGCCAGCATATAGAGCGAGGCGGCGTGCCCCTTGCTTGCCCCGCCAAGCCGGCCCACCCAGCCGCTCGCCACCGCATGCGCGGCGAAGAAGCCGCCGGTGAGCACCGCGATGCCGGCAATCATGCCCAGAAGGTGCGGCGCGACCGTCAATCCTACGCCGGCAGCCATCAGCACCAGGCTGACGATCAGCACCGGCGCCCGGCCGAAACGGTCTGCTGCCGCCCCGCCGAGCGACGAGGAGGCGATGCCGAAGAGATAGACCGTGAAGATCAGCCCTGTTTGCGTCGGGCCAAGATCGAAGGGCGGCGCCATCAGCCGGAAGCCAGCGTAATTGTAGATGGTCACGAAACTGCCCATGGTGCAGAAGGCGATGGCGAAGAGCATCGGCTTGGCGAAGGCGCCCGTCCCGCCATCCCTGAAGTGGGAGGCCCAGGCGCCGGCGTGGTAGGCGAGGTCGAAGCCTTTCTTCGGTGTGAAATGGCGCGACGGCGGCAGAAGCGCGATGAAGCCGAGCGCCAGCACCAGCCCCATCGCGCCGATGCCTCCGAGCGCGAAGCGCCAGGAGAAGAATTCGGCGAGGAAGCCGGTCGCCACCCGCCCGGCCATGCCGCCAAAGGCCGTGCCGGCGATATAGAGGCCCATGGCGAAGCCGAGACCGCGCGGCTCGATCTCCTCGGCGAGATAGGCGATGGCCACCGCCGGCACGCCGCCGAGCGCCAGTCCTTCCAGCGCCCGGATGACGAGGATGGCATGCCAGGCCGGCGTGACGGCGGCGGCAATGTTGAGGAGGCTGGCGAGGCCGATCGAGGCGAACATCAATTCGCGACGGCCGAGGCTTTCGGACACCGCCGCCGCCACGAAGATGGCGAGCGCCAGCAGGCCCGTCGTCAGCGACAGCGCGAGCGAACTCTGCGCGGCGCCAATCTCGAAATGCGCGGCCAGCAGCGGCAGCAAAGGCTGCACGCAATAGATGAGCGAGAAGGTAGCGAAGCCCGCCAGGAAGAGGCCGAAGCTGATCTTGCGATAGGCGGCCGAACCTCTGACGACGTAAGGAACGGGCTCGGTGGAAGCGGAGGCGACAGACATGCCGAAGGGGTCGGACGATCGCCGCGTCGTGTCAAGCGGACATGCCAGTGCGGAGCAGTCGCTTCAGATCAAAGCTCAGTGTCATTTCCGGCTGAGCCGCTTTTGAGTAAAGTGAGAAAGGGCGAAGGGAAGCGATTCCCGGGGGGCAGCTATCCGAGACCTTGGGCCCCTGGATCCCCTTCCCGCGCTACACGCGCCGGGGACGAAAGCTCCTGTGGTCTCATGCAATGGCCTTACCAGCGGCCCGTCATTCACGAAATTGCGACATTGGGGGAAAGATAAAATCGATTCCCCCGGCTCGGGACGGGTTGTTCCCTCGCCTCAAAGCGGCCATGGTGGGAGGGAATGATTTGCGACTGCGTCGCCTCGCGGAGGCGAACGGATGATTCGGAGTTTTCCCAACAGTGGCCTTGTCTTCTCGCGCGCCCCTTTCCGTTGCCCTCGTGGCGTTCCTGGTTTCGACCGCCGCCGTTGCACCGGCCTTCGCGGCCAAATCCGCCGAGGCTCCGTTCCGGCCGACCACGGCCTCCGGCAGCCTGCTGGCGGGGCGCCTTGCCGCCAATCTGCGCGATGACGACAATGCCGCAGCCTTCTATGCCCAGGCGCTGCGAAGCGGCCTGTTCAAGGACGACCAGGCGCGGCAGGAACTGACCAACCGCACTTTCATCGCGCTGTTGACCTCCGGCGAAATGGACAAGGCGGTAATGTTCGCCAACCGGGTGATCGCAATCGACAAGAAGAACCCGATCGCCCACCTTGTGCTCGGCATCCGCGCCTTGAAGGCGCGCAACTACAATGCGGCCCGCACCGAGCTTGCCTTCACCCTCGACAAGCCGATCCTGCAGCTCGCCACGCCACTGATCTCGACCTGGACCTATGCGGGCGCCGGCCAGACGAAGAAGGGCGTCTCCGCCACGGACGACATCTCGTCCAATGACGGCTTCTCCACCTTCAAGAATTTCTCGGCTGGAATGATGCTGGACCTCGCCGGCCAGCATGAGGAGGCCATCGCCCGCCTCAAGGATGCGCATGAGCGCGATTCCAACGCCGTGTCGGTGATGGATGCCTATGCGCGCGCGCTGGTGCGCGGCGGCAAGAAGGACGAAGCGCTTTCCGTCCTCAACGACTACGCCGCCAAGGTGCCGCGCCAGCCCATCGTCGCCAGCCTGATCTCCGATATCCAGGCCGGCAAGCGCATCGGCCCGGCGGTGAATTCGGCCCAGCAGGGCTCGGCCGATATCCTGATCTCGGTCGCCGCCGGCATCGCCAAGCAGGGCGGAGCCGACTATGCCGTGGTGTTCTATCGCCTGGCGCTCTATCTCGACGGCAATAACCCCAATGCGCTGATCGGCCTCGCCGAACTCTACAGCGATCTCAAGCAGCCCGAGATCGCCCAGCAACTGTTCCAGGCGGTGCCGCCCTCCTCCCCACTCAAGCGCAATGCCGAGATCGAGCTTGCCTCGACGCTGGATGAACTCGACAAGACGGATGAAGGCGTGGCGCATCTGAAGAAGATCATCGCCACCAATCCCAAGGACCTCGACGCCATCATCTCGCTCGGCGGCATTTACCAGACGCGCAAGCGCTGGGATGAAGCTGTGACGGCCTTCTCGCAGGCCATCGACGTAATCGGCACGCCCAGCCGCAACGACTGGTCGACGTTCTATTATCGCGGCATCGCCTATGAGCGCACCAAGCAGTGGCCCAAGGCCGAGGCCGATTTCAAGAAGGCGCTGGAGCTCTATCCGGACCAGCCTTCGGTGCTGAACTATCTCGGCTATTCCTGGATTGACCAGGGTGTCCACCTCCAGGAAGGCATGGACATGATCAAGAAGGCCGTCGATCAGCGCCCCGATGACGGCTATATCGTCGACAGCCTTGGCTGGGCCAACTACAAGATTGGCCAATATGACGAGGCGGTGGAGCAACTGGAACGGGCGGTTTCGCTCAAGCCCAGCGATCCCACCATCAACGACCATCTCGGCGATGCCTATTGGAAGGCCGGCCGCAAGCTGGAAGCGACCTTCCAGTGGCGTCATGCCCTCGATTCCAAGCCCGAAGCGGATGAGAAGGCCGAGCTCGAGCTCAAGATGAAGCAGGGCATGAAGGACACCGCCTCGGCCGATGCCAGCAAGGCTGCCGAGGCCCCGCCCAAGCCCACCGAGCAGCCCAAGCCTGCCGTCGAGACGCCGACGCCCGTCAACGCGCCCAAGCCGGCGGATACCACAAAGCCGGTGGATTCGCCCAAGCCGGCCGACGCGCCCAAGCCGCCAGACGCGCCCAAGCCCGCTGCTCCCGGCAGCGGCGGCTGAGGCCACCTGTAGGCATTGATCCATGCGCCTCAGTGAGCATGCGCGCGCCAAGGTCAACCTGACCCTGGCCGTAACAGGACGTCGCGCCGACGGCTACCATGTCCTGGACAGCCTGGTCGCCTTCGCGGATGTCGCCGACAGCCTCAGTCTGGAATTGGGGCCGGACCTGTCGCTGGAAGTGAGCGGCCCGCGGGCGGAGGGGGCCGGCGCGTTGGCCGACAATCTCGTCCTCAAGGCGGCGAACGCGCTGGCGAGCCGTTTTCCCGGCCTGATCCTCGGCCATTTCCATCTCATGAAGGCGCTGCCGGCGGCGGCCGGGATCGGCGGCGGCTCTTCGGATGCAGCGGCGGCGCTACGCCTGCTCGCTCGCGCCAACAAGCTCGCCTTGACGCATGATGCCGTGGTGGAATCTGCCCGCGCCACCGGCTCCGACGTTCCCGTATGCCTGGAAGCGAGAAGCCGCTGGATGCGCGGCGCCGGTGAGATGCTTTCCGAACCCGTGACGCTGCCGCCTTTGCCTGCTCTGCTGGTCAATCCGGGCGTCGCCACGCCCACCGCCGAGGTCTTCCGCGCCCTTGCCCTGGAGCCGGGCAGTGTCGCCCCCTATGACGAGATGCTGCCTCGCCGGATCGGCCTGGCCGGCAAGGCCGCCAGCCTGATCGACCTCATCGCCTCCGGCCGCAACGACCTGCAGCCGCCGGCCATCGCCCTGCGTCCCGTGATTGGAGAGGCGATCGAGGCGGTCGGCCAGCAGCCCGGCTGCCGCCTCGCCCGTATGTCCGGCTCCGGCGCTACTGTGTTCGGCCTGTTCGACACGCGCGAGGCTGCGAGGATGGCCGCCGAGGCGCTCAGGCCGTTCAAGCCAGGCTGGTGGATCGTGGAGACTTCGATTGGGTAGGGGCCGTTTGGTGCGCCGATCTCCAGATCGGCATCTCACCACCACAAGAGAGGTCGCGGACATGCCGGTCTGGAGACTGGCACACCAACCCTTGCGAGTGGGCGCGCGCCAAACACGGAGTGTCGATCACCGATCGACAATCTTGGAAACGAGCCGTGCCCACGGCAAGCAAGATGGCGATCGGTGATCGCCACTCCAAATATTGCATCCTTCCCCCCAATCGGGCAAAGGTCCGGCCCGGCTAATCTCAGCAGGCGATAACGATGAACATTCTTCTGATCGGATCGGGCGGGCGCGAGCATGCCCTGGCCTGGGCGATAGCGGCGAGTGCGGAATGCGACAGGCTCTATGCCGCGCCCGGCAATCCCGGCATGGAAGAATGCGCCATCTGTGCCGATATCGACATCACCGATCATGCGGCCGTGATCGCCTTCTGCCAGGAGAACGATATCGACTTCGTGGTCGTCGGCCCCGAGGCCCCGCTAGTGGCCGGCATGGTCGACGATCTCGCCAAAGCCGGCATCAAGGCTTTCGGGCCGAGCAAGGCCGCGGCCGCACTCGAAGGCTCCAAGGGTTACACCAAGGACCTTTGCCGTGAGTTCGGCATCCCGACCGCCGCCTATCAGCGCTTTACCGAGGCGGACGCCGCCAAGGCCTATGTCCGCGAGCATGGCGCACCGATCGTGGTTAAGGCCGATGGCCTCGCCGCCGGCAAGGGCGTTGTGGTGGCGATGACCCTCGACGACGCCCTCGCGGCGGTCGATGCCATTTTTGCCGGCAGTGTGGGCGAGGCTGGCCGTGAAGTCGTGATCGAGGCCTATCTCGAGGGTGAGGAGGCAAGCTTCTTTGCCCTCTGCGACGGCACCACGGCCATTCCGCTGATCTCGGCGCAGGACCACAAGCGCGCGTTCGACGGCGACAAGGGCCCGAACACCGGCGGCATGGGCGCCTATTCGCCCGCCCCCATCATGACGCCGGAGATGGAGGAGCGCGTCATGGAAACCATCATTCGCCCCACCGTCCGGGCCATGGCGTCACGCGGCACACCCTTCAAAGGCGTTCTGTTTGCCGGCTTAATGATCACCAGGGACGGGCCGCAGCTCATCGAATACAATGTGCGCTTCGGCGATCCGGAGACTCAGGTGATCATGCCGCGCCTGCGCTCGGACCTCCTGCCGGCGCTGCTCGCCTCGGCAGATGGCCTGCTCTCCACCATCTCACTGCGCTGGAAGCCCGATACGGCGCTCTGCGTGGTGATGGCGACGAAGGGCTATCCCGGCAACTTTCCGCGCAGCTCGGAAATCCGCGGCCTCGCCAAGGCCGCCTCGGTCGACGACGTGCTGGTCTTCCACGCCGGCACGCGACGCTCGGGCGACCGCATCCTCGCCAATGGCGGGCGCGTGCTTGGCATCGCCGCCACCGGCAAGACGGTCAAGGAGGCGCAGGCCCTCGCCTACGAGGCCATCGATCTCGTCGACTGGCCGGAAGGCTTCTGCCGCCGCGACATAGGCTGGCGCGCGATCAAAAAGGTCTGAGTCATGGGCAAGACGGTGGCGCTGGCTCTGGGTGGCGGCGGGGCGCGTGGCCTTGCCCATATCGCCATGCTGGAGGTCTTCGACGAGCTCGGCGTCAAGCCAACGGCGCTGGCCGGCACCTCTATGGGCGCGATCTACGCCGCTTCCTATGCCAGCGGCCTTTCGGCCCGCGAGCTGCACGACTACACCCTCGCGACGCTGGCGGACCGTCGCGGCACGCGCAGCAAGCTGTTCGCCGCACGTGTCGGCAGGCTCGCTGACCTGTTTTCGCCGCTGGGCAACCCCGTGCTGATCGATGGCGAGGCTTTCTGCGACGCCTTCCTGCCAGAAGGCGTGCCGCAGACCTTCGCGCAATGCCTGATACCGCTCACGGTGGTTGCCACTGACTACTACGCAAGGCGAGAAAAAGTCTTCACCGAGGGCCCGCTGCGCCCGGCGATCGCCGCCTCGATGGCGATCCCCGGCGCGATACGCCCGGTACGCATCGACGGGCAGGTGCTGGTGGACGGCGCCACCGTCAACCCGTTGCCGATCGACCATTTGGCGGGCAAGGCCGACCTCATCGTCGGCATCGACGTCAGCGGCGCGCCGGTGGTGCCCGGCGAAACCGACATGCCCGGCGCCTGGGAGGCGATGTTCGGCGCGCTGCAGATCATGCAGGGCGCGATCGTGGACGCGAAGGCCGCCCAATACAGGCCGGATATCCTGATCCGCCCGAATGTCGGGAGCATCCGGGCGCTGGATTTCGGACGGTCGAGCGTGATTTTCAGGCTGGCGAAACCGGCAAAGGAGCAGTTGAAGCGAAGGCTGAGCGAATTGATGGAGTGAGAGGCGCGATGCGAGCCTCCCCTGGGCTTGGTTACCGCAAGCGGCCTGCCGCCTTCCCCTGAGACGTTCCGCCCCTTTCCACCCGCGCCTTCCCGGCTTATGTGAAGGACGCCGCTCCGTCCCCATCCGAAAGGTCCCGCCTTGGCTGCCTCGCCCCGTCTCATCCATGGCTTTCGCGAGATCGCCCCGGCCTATGACCTCCTGTTCTGCGACATCTGGGGCGTCATCCATAATGGCCATGCCCTCTTCCCCGGTGTGGCAGAGGCGCTGAGCACGTTTCGCAAGGGCGGCGGCACAGTGGTGCTGGTCTCCAACGCGCCGCGCCCCAACGGCGCCGTCAGCCCGCAGCTCGACCGCCTCGGCCTGCCGCGCGAGGCCTACGACGCCATCGTCACTTCGGGCGATGTCACCCGCTCCCACATCGCCGCCGTCGCCGAGAAGAAGGTCTTCCATCTGGGCCCCGAGCGCGACCTCCCGCTCTATCATGGGCTCGGCATCAACTTCGTCGAGGCGGACGAGGCCGACATCGTCGTCTGCACCGGGCTGTTCGACGACACCACCGAGACGCCCGACAATTACGGGCCGATGCTGCGCGCCCTCCTCGCCCGCAAGATACCGATGATCTGCGCCAATCCGGATCTGGTCGTCGATCGCGGCGGCATCATGATCTATTGCGCCGGCGCCATCGCTGAGGCCTATCGCGCCATCGGCGGCGAGGCGACGATCTGCGGCAAGCCCTTCCAGCCGATCTACGACGCCGCTTTCGAGACCGCCGCGGCCAGGCGCGGCAGCTCCGTGGCGCATGCCCGCACCCTCGCCATCGGTGATTCCGTGCGCACGGACCTCGCCGGCGCCGCCGCCATCGGCTGCGGCGCGCTGTTCATCTCCGGTGGCATCCATGCGCTGGAAGCGGGTCATGGCGAGGGCGAGATCGACGCCGGCGCGCTGGCCGCCTTCCTCGCCGACAAAGGCGTCGTCCCGGACGCCGTGATGCCGCGTCTGATCTGGTGAACGCACCATGCCTTTCGAGCAGTTCCTCGATCCCGTCTCCCTGCCCGCCCACCTTCACAACGCGGCGGTGGCGATCGGCAATTTCGACGGCGTCCATCGCGGCCACAAAGCGGTGATCGATGCCGCCGAGGCCTTGGCCAAGGGGCCGCACAATGCCCCGCATGGCCCGCCACGCCCGGCGATCGCGTTGAGCTTCGAGCCGCATCCGCGCGCCCTATTCCGCCCGGAGGAGCCGCTCTTCCGGCTCACGCCTCCCGCCCTTAAGGCGCTGCTCCTGGAACGCGCCGGGCTCGATGCCCTCATCACCCTAACCTTCGATCGCGCGCTCGCCGGCATGACGGCCGAGGAGTTCCTGGAAGAGCTGGTGGTGCGGCGCCTGCGCGCCGGCGCGGTTGCCGTGGGCTATGATTTCCATTTCGGCAAGGACCGGCGCGGCACGCCCGAATTCCTGGTGCAGCATGGCCGGGCGCTCGGCCTCGACATTGCCATCGTGGCGCCGACGCGCGAGACCGGCGAGGCCGTCTCCTCCTCCGCCATCCGCAAGGCGCTGGCGACTGGCGACATCGCCAGGGCCAACCGGCTGCTAGGCCATGAATGGTCAGTGCTCACCCCGGTCATCCATGGCGAAAAACGCGGCCGCGATCTTGGTTTTCCCACCGCCAATATGGCACTCGAGCCGCAATGCGGCCTGCAGCACGGCATCTACGCCGTGCGCACCGTTATCGACGGTGTCATCCGCCCCGGCGTCGCCAGCTTTGGCCGCCGCCCCACCTTCGACAACGGTCCGCCGCTGCTGGAGACCTATGTCTTCGACTTTTCGGGCGACCTCTATGGCAAGGTGATCGAGGTCGCCTTCATCGGGCGTATCCGCGGCGAGGAGAAGTTCGATTCGATCGAGGCGCTGGTCGCGCGCATGAACGAGGATGCGCGTGTGGCGCGGGAGATGGCCGGGGCATGAGGAGTGCGAGCGCCGGCGTGCGCGCATCCGCGACTTTCGGCTTCAGGCTCGCCGGCTGCCTCGGTCTGCAAACACATGTCACGCACGATTTCACTGGCCGGTCTATAGGCTCCGACGCGCGGCGGCCTTCCGTCCTGAGGCGGAATCATGTCGTTGTTTCCATATGTTAGCGTCTTCCTGCCCGGCGCGGCCTTTGTCGTTCGGCAGTGACTTTCGGGAGAAATCCATATGTCGTCCACCCCTGGAACCTCGGCTGCGATCTGGATCGGCCGCCTTTTCTCCGGCCTCGTGGTCCTGGCCCTTCTTGCGGATGGCCTGGTGCAGCTCTTCGCGCCCGGTCTGACGAAGGCGGAAATGGAGGCCACCGGTTTCCCGACCAGCCAGGCTATCCCGCTCGGCATCATCATGCTCGCCTGCGCCATCCTCTATGCCATTCCCCGTACGGCCGTGCTGGGCGCGATCCTGGTCACGGGCTTCCTCGGCGGAGCGATCTGCACGCATTTCCGCCTCGGTGAACTCGGCTCGCCGCCCCAGCTCATCTGCCTCCTGCTCGGCGCACTGACTTGGGGCGGCCTCTATCTGCGCGAAACCCGCCTGCGCGCACTGCTGCCGCTGGCGGCCTGAAGGCGGAGTCGAACGCCCTGCAGCGACGTTGCCGACTGGAATCCTTCAGTCGGCAATCGAACGAATGATACTCGCCGGGTTTCCTCCGGCGAGACTATTCGGGGGAACGTCCTTGGTGACGACGGAACCCGCCGCGACAACGGAGTTTTCGCCCACCGTAACGCCGCCGATGATCGTTGCGCCGGCCGCGATCCAGACGTTTCTTTCAATCACGATGGGCTTTGCGGTTACGAAGGCGCGCCGCTGTGAAGGTGCAAGGGGATGGCCGGACGTAATGATGCTCACATTCGGCCCGATCATCACGTCGTCGGCAATATCAAGGCCTCCAAGGTCATAAAATGTGCAGTTCTGATTGACGAAAACATTGCACCCAACACGGATGTCGAGCCCCCCGGTCGTGTAGAATGGTGGGATCAACATAAAGTTGTCGTCCACCTTCTTACCGATGAGATCGCTGAACAGGGCGCGGACTTCGTCCGCGTCGTTGAATGTCAGACGGTTGAGACTGGCGGTGATCGCCATCGCTCGTTTGACGTTTGCCAGCATGGCCGCCGATTCCGGCGTTCTCCTGGGTATCATCTTGGTGCGGCTACTATCCGCCATTCGTTATTCTCCTTCGGTAGCGGGTATCATACGAAGGCTGACCCGCCGCGCGACAGCAAGGCCCTGCCAAAGCATTGGCGGTGAAGGTGAATCGCGCAAGCCTGCGTTTGCCCTACGGGTCCAAGCAGAAACGTTGCCACCGGAACAAATGCCTCCTGCCCCCGTTCACGATGAGGAAACAGGAGGATTTTCCATGGCAATCGAAAATACCGAATACGGCAACCTTATCGGCAGCGACAAGGTTGAAGGCACCGCCGTCTATGGCGCGGATGGCGAGCGCATCGGCTCGATCGAGCGCGTGATGCTCGACAAGCGCAGCGGCCAGGTCTCCTACGCCGTGCTGGCCTTCGGCGGCTTCCTGGGCATCGGCCACGACCACTACCCGCTGTCGTGGAACACGCTGAAATACAATACCGATCTCGGCGGCTACCAGGTCGGCGTCACCGAGGACGAACTCACCCGCGCTCCCAAATATGCGACTGAGGAGCAGTGGGACTGGAGCGACCCCGATCGGACCCGCCTCGTGGACGACTACTACAAGACGCCGGGCGGGCGCGGGCTCGGCGAGTATCCTAACGCTGGGGTGTAACACCCCGCTGCTCGCATGTGGAAACGACGGCGCCGGACCTGTGGCGGACATCAGGCCCGGTGCTGCATCTGCGATTCTTCTGCTGAGGGACAGCCCCCCGGTCGTAAACAGCACCCGTTCAATCGCCACACCCTGCCGAGCCCGACGAGACGGCCAAGGTCGGCGGCGATACGATGGCTTTCAATGGCAATTGGCGTAATGTGGAAATGAAGTCCCATCCGAACAGAGCGCCACCCCAAGGGCCCTCGCCGATTCTTCAAAATGGAGTTTGTTCATGTCGCAAGAGATTTATGAAGTCGTCGAGCATGATGGGGGATGGGCCTACAAAGCGGATGGCGTGTTCTCGGAGCCTTTCCCGACACGGGAAGCAGCCCATGCGGCAGCGGAGCGGGCCGCACGTGAGCAGCGCACGCCGGGAGAAGATGCGGAGATCGATTTCGAGGACGCCAAGGGCAAGTGGCACAAGGAGCACGCCGCCGGCGGCGACCGCCCGTCGACCAGAGTGAAAAACTGAGGGCGGCGATACCGGTCGGCTGAGCGACAAGACCGGCATAGGGCTGCTTCAGGATGCACGGCACAGATGGCGGTGCGGTCCATGAGAATTGGGATAGCGGCATCGCTATGAGGCCGTCATCCGCGGCGTATCCCGATCACGAATAAGAAAGCGACAGCGGCAACGAGTTGTGAGGTTTTCCCACCAACCTCATGTCATCTCCGGCCATACGTGGTTGCCAGAAGATCCGCACGGCAGATCTCGCCGAACTCGCCGAGGAAGTTCAAGCCGCCGTCGCGAGCGAGCTGGCGGAGCTCGTGCAATGTCCGGTTGGGTGACAGATAAGTGTCGACGATGGCATCCAACACCCGCTCCGCGGCCTCCACCACGGTCCGCGAGGTCGTCAGCCGCATTCTGCCGACGATCGCGTAGAGGAGCACAAGATCCGCCACATCATCCTTCTCATGGCTCAGCGCGTCGCCATACAGGCGCGTTGCCTCGGTGATGAAGCTGTCGAAAAGTTGTTCCCGCCGGTTTCTTTCAACCTCCCGCCGCCTCTCGCGGAGCTGTGCGCTTTGCGTGAGCCAGGTCGTGCTGAATGAAGCCAGCCCGCCAACGATCGCGCCTGCGAGACCGAAAAGCGCTGAAATATAGGCCGCGTCCATGTTCGCCTCCCCGCATGCATAGGCTGTTGCCGGTCGCGTCTGACCGATAAGAGCCTCGCAGCCCCCATTGCCTGGCTGCTGTAGACACTGCAGCCTCAGCGACGAATTCTGCCATGTTATTGGCATGGGATAGCATCGGGATGCGAGAGGGGGAAAGCGGCCCATGAATACGATCCCCAGGCAGATCGGACGCAAGGCTTTCGGACTTGATCCTGCTGGATACGATATTGCGCGCCCCGACTATCCGGAATGGATCTATGACATGCTGCGGACGCGATGTGGCCTCTCCAGCGGCACCGCGGTCTTCGAGATCGGCGCTGGTACGGGCAAGGCCACCCGCCGCCTGCTCGCTGAGGGTGTCCGCAGGCTCATGGCCATAGAGCCAGACGCGCGCCTCGCCGAATTCCTGTGCAAGAACAACGCTCACCCGGCCCTGTGCGTACAGAATGTGGCGTTCGAGGACGCGAAACTGGAAGCTGGCGGCTACGATCTCGGGATCAGCGCCACCTCATTCCACTGGCTCGAGGAAGATGCCGCACTTGACAAGATTGCGCGGCTGCTCCGTCCCGGCGGCTGGTGGGCCGCGATATGGAATGTCTTTGGCGATGACGGCCAGCCGGATCCCTTCCATGTGGCAACCAGGGACCTGCTAAACGGGCCGTCTGGCCCCTCGGCGGGCGATCTTGGCATCCCCTTCGGCCTCGATACCGAAGCCCGGCTGGCAGCGATATATCGAACAGGCGCCTTCGACTCCGCTGAGGGCATGTCGAGCCGCTGGTCGCTGGTCCTGAATGCCGAGCAGACGATGGCGCTCTACGCCACCTACTCCAATGTGAATATCCGGGCCGACCGCGAAACGGTCCTGGCAGAACTTGGCCGCATCGCGCGGTATGACTTCGGCAATCGCGTCGTGCGGAACATGACGACCAGCCTGTACCTGGCACGCCGCGCTTAAAATCTCCAAATTTGTGCCCAAGCGCACGCGCTGGGGGCAAAAATGGCCGATTTCGGGCCCTTTTGCAGGATTTTCGTAACGTGGGGAACATGAAGGCGGCGAGGTCTGGCCTATAGCTCTGGCGACGGCCGGAGTGGTCAATCAGGCCGTCATATCAAATACTTCCTCCAGAAAGCGAGAATTCAGCTATGAGCAAGTCCATCAAGGCTTTGGTTGTCGTCGGTGCCCTCGCGATGGGTGCCCTGTTCCAGGGATCGGCCGCCATGGCCGGTGAGTTCACCGTGGTCAACCGCAACGGCAACCTGGCGATCCAGGATGTGTGGTTCGCCCATGCCGGGGAGTCCGACCCCTGGAAGGCGGCGGATGTCGAGTCGGCGATCGCGCCGAACTCCACATCCGAATTCACCATTTCGGGCGACAACTGCCTGTTCGACATCAAGGTGCGCTTCAGCGACGATTACACCTCGACCTACAACAATGTGAATGTTTGCCGCGGCGACCGCGTCATCGCCAATTGATGGCATAGAACACGGCGGCGCTGCTCCAGGCAGCGCCGCCAATGCTCATGAAGTGCAGCCACTTCTGTGTTTGCTCTTCGCGATGGTCCTGCAAGCGGCGTGCGAAGTCCGTTGAGCCTGACCGAAAGTCGCGGAGCCTCGACTTCCTGTCGTCACCGGACTTGTCTCCCACCGGCCAAGTGTCCGGTGTACATTCAGTGTGGCGCAAAACATTGGCGAAAGTCACGCCTGCACGCCCGGAACAAGCCGGGCATGACGAACTGAGTTTTTCTCAGCTCTGTTAGAATTTTCTTATCAGGCTCTCGGCCGGTGCGATTGCGCCTGAACTCGGCAAGCCGGCCGGGCTCAGGCACAATCCCCGCTTACGGAAACCTACTGCTGCGGCTGCGCGCTCGGCTCCATGGCCGGCTTCTTCTTGGGCGCGGCCTTCTTCTTCATCGCCTTGTGCTTGACGGCCGCCTTGTGAGGCTTGGCTTTCTTCATTGGCGCAGCCGTATCCGGGGCGGGCGTAGCCGTCGTGGCATCGGGCGTCGCCGGCGCTGGCGTCGTTTGCGCGGAAGCTGCGCCAATACCGATTGTTGAAGCGGCCAGAATGGTGCTTGCCAGGATGATAGCAAGTTTTCTCATGGTCATCGTCTCCTTGGGATCAGCCCCGGGGTGAACCTCGGAGAGATCCTGTGTCAATAATGTGACAGCAAAGCGGCAATTCCGGGGTTATCCAATAACCATGTTAAATAGGGGCCAACTCTCACCCCCATGACCGGCGATTTGTTGGCGGCGATATCTGGCGTTTTGCAATCCCACGCCCCGGCATTCGAGCACCGATTCTATCCCGCCAACTTGCTGACAACGCTGCTTTTTCTTGATGAAGAGCGAGGGTCGTCGCCTTTTTCGTCGAAGCACGCGCCGGCGGCCGAGCCTTCTTGCGCGACCTGGCGCCAGCATCGCCTCCGGATGTTCGCCCCGGTGCGATGCCGACGCGCCGCCGCCTCAGGCCGCGTCGACCAGGACGAGCTCGGCGTCCTCGAGCGCGGTCACATGCAGCACCTTTTCATCGGTGATCGCGGCTCCGTCGCGGGCATCGATGCGCACGCCATTGATCTCGACGGACCCCTTGGCCGGCACGAGATAGGCGTGGTTGCCTGCGCCGAGCTCGTAGTCGGCGGTCTCGCCGGCCTTCAGCGTGGCGCCCAGGATGCGGGCGTCGGTGCGGATCGGCAGGGCATCGGCATCCTCGGCAAAGCCGCTGGCCAGCGTCACGAACCGGCCCGAGCGATCGCCCTTCGGAAAGGGCTTGGCACCCCAGGCCGGCCTGGCGCCGCGCGATTTCGGCTCGATCCAGATCTGGAAGATGCGCGTCGTGCCGGGCTCGCGGTTATATTCCGAATGCCGCACGCCCGATCCGGCGCTCATCACCTGAACGTCGCCGGCCTCGGTGCGGCCGGAATTGCCCATGCTGTCCTGATGGGTGATCGCGCCCTCGCGGACATAGGTGATGATCTCCATGTCGGCATGAGGATGGGGCGGGAAGCCGGTGCCGGGCGCGATGGTGTCATCGTTCCACACCCGGATCGGACCCCAGCCCATGCGCTTGCGATCATGATAGCTGGCGAAGGAGAAATGGTGCTTGGCATCGAGCCAGCCGTGATTGGCACCGCCGAGGCTGGCGAAGGGGCGACGATCGATCATGATAGGTCTCCGTGTTCAGCACGATTGCTGCGTTGACGGAAAGATGGCGGCTGTCCTACTTTAATGAAATAGAAACATTGTCATCTCATCGTTTCCGAAAATGACACGTCGTCTCCCCGATCTCGAAGCCTGGGCCATTTTCGCGAAAGTGGCTGAAACAGGCTCCTTCGCGCGGGCCGCACAGGAACTCGGCCTGTCGAATCCCACCGTCTCCAAGGCCATCGCCCGGCTCGAGGCGCGGCTCGGCATCGCGCTCATATCGCGCACCTCGCGGCGGCTGTCGCTGACCGAAGGCGGCCGCGCCGCGCTGGAGAGGGCGACGCGCATCCTCCAGGAGGGCGAGGCGGTGGAGGACGAGGCCGTCGAGCAATCGGCCACGCCACGCGGGCGCGTGCGCCTCAGCGCGCCCCTCTCCTTCGGCATCGCCTACATGGCGGCCACCCTGCCCGGCTTCATGGCCGCCTATCCCGACGTGACGCTGGATGTCTCGCTCACCGACAGCCAGGTCGACCTCGTCGCAGACGGCTTCGATCTCGCGCTGCGCATCGCCCGGCTCGAGGATTCCTCGCTGCTGGCCAGGCGGCTGTGCACGGTGCGGCTGCTGCTGGTCGCCGCGCCGGCCTATCTCGACGCGCAGGGACGCCCGACCCATCCGGCCCAGCTTCAGCGGCACCGGGTGCTGGCCTATGCGAGGGCCCCCTCGCCCAGCTCCTGGCGCTTCAGCCATCCCCAGTTCGGCGAAGAGGTCGTGCAGCCGCCGGTGCGGCTCTGGACAGACAATGCAGACATGCTCAATCCGGCTCTCGTGGCGGGCATGGGCCTCGCCATTCAACCGGAATTCCTCGTCTGGCGCGAGCTGCGCGCCGGTACGCTGGAAATCGCCATGCCGGAGTGGGGGGTGCCGCCCCTGGCGCTGCATCTGATCATGCCGCCCTCCCCGCTGCGGCCGCTGAGGGTGCAGGTGGTAATCGATTATCTGGCGGGGGCGCTGGCGGGAGCACCGTGGACGTAAGCGAAGGCGAGCGAGCCCAAGGCCAAAGCGGCTGCCAACCGGCCTTCTCCCGGCACGGCTTGGCCCGCTTGCCGCCGCCGGAAGCAGGGGTATAATATCTCGATGGCAGCCACCTTGCCCGATCTGAAAGCGTTTTTGCTCTCCACGCCTTTCTTCGGTGGCCTCTCAGAGCCAAGCCTCGATCTCCTGGTCGCAATGCTGGTCGAGCGCCGCTTCGACGTCGGGGCCACTGTCGTGGTGGAAGGAGAATCGGGGCGCTCGATGTTCATTGTTCACTCCGGCGAACTCGCGGTGAGCAAGCGAGGGGATTCGGAGCACGCAATTCGCATAGCGGGTCTCGGACCCGGTGATTTCTTTGGCGAAATGACGCTCATCGAAATGCAGAACCGATCAGCCAGCGTCGTCGCGGAGAGTCCGATCGTGCTGTACGAGCTCACCGCCGGAAAACTCTACACGTTCTACAAGGCCGACATCCACGCGTATGTCATGGTGATACAGAATATCAACCGCGAGCTTTGTCGACGGCTCCGGCGCGCCGATAATTGCATTGCGGAACTGCAGATGCTTCGCGCGAGTCAATGACGTAGGTTCGCGTGCGCCATGCGATTGAGACGCAACGACAAGCAGCGAAATGCGGCGTAATGGTTTGGTTTTGCGCTGCGACAAGCCAGATTCGCTGAAGACCGGATCACATCCTCGTCACGGCGTTGGCTTCTTACTGGGTTCATCAGCTTCGGGCTGAGCTAGCAGGAAACACGGCTTGTGTCCTGCGATGGAAAGAGCTCGGACATCTCCTTGGAAATAAGATTCCGGCAGTCAAAAGCGCCGCGAACTTTATTTATGTACCTGGGCGACATCAATCCCGGCCATTCGATCCCTCAGTAGGCATGAAACCTATATAACTCACAATCTTTTGATATTTATTAAATACCATTAAATCAAGACTTAAGAACGTAGTTATTTACACGCTTTTATGACTGACGCGTTAAACCCTCGTGCAGTCCTTAAAGCTTAATATGCTTAGAAGTATATTTAAGATAACGTTTAGCTATACACCGGCACAGAATGCAGAGGGCCAGACTATGGCGATTTCGTACAATCCAATGCCTGTAGCGGCAACGACATTCTCCTCCAATACAACCACTGGCGGCAGCGTGCCCGCATCGTTCGATGCCTTTCTCTACCAGCCGACAAGTGACTCCTTCCTCGCGCCGATGAAATTGACGATCGCGATCCGGATGAAACTGCGACAATCGAAGTCAGTGCCGTTTATTTTCGACGCCGACGACAAGCTGTTTTGGACCTTGCCCTGGCCCGCAGTCGAATGGGGGCGGTACGTCGCTGCAGCTCAGGCCCAGGCAAATATGTGGAACGGTCAATTCTGGCTCGTCTCACCGCCCAGTTTCTCTCAGTACAATAAGAAGATCATCTCAATGCCCAAGGAGTGGCGGCCAAATGTGGTTTGCGAGCTCTCCGTTGACTTCGCTCCAACCGGCGACGCCCACAGGACTATCGATGTCGCCTATCTCAACCTGGCCATGCTCACTGGCCAGCCATTGGATAGCCTGACATTCAGATCACACTCCCTGCTCTATGATTCCTTGGACACCATTCCGCATGTCGACCCTGTTCCCCAGCCAGGTGAGCCGCGAACACATCACACGATCGCTCATGAGATCGGTCATACGATCGGTCTCGATCATATCGGGGTCATGCGGCGATTGCCGCTTTGCGAATTTGCGATTGCCTCCGCAAAGGCCGGGATGGACACATACTGGAAGATAAAAGGCGGCACGAATTCACACTTCTGCTACGGCTCCGAACAGGGCATCGGCAACTCCGGCAACATCATGGGAGCGGGCGATGATTTCTCGGTTGAAAACGCAACGCCCTGGCTATGGGCGATGGGAATGATGCGGCCGGTGGGCGAACAAATGGGCTGGCGCGCCGTGACGACGGATCCCGGTGCGGGAACCTGGACTTGACGTAGCAGTGCGCAGAGCCAAATCCCGCCCGTCAGACAGGACCGTCTATGGCGATTGGCCGCCCGAAGGCTACGCGCAATCTCTTCTTCGCCCCTTTCCTGTTCAAGATCCACCGCAATCGCCGTCGGGGCACTGGCGAGCTGGCTACCGAGCAACCCATCACGGACACGTGATGTAACAGAAAGGCGCTCCCCACGAAGTCCCGAACAGGAGACGGATTCTCCAAGGCGATCGTCGTGACTGTAAGGAGCAAGGCATGAGAGGCTCAATTTTCCGCGCGGGTATTTATTCCGGTGCCCTGCTGGTCTTTATGGGCTTGCCTGGCTTGGCGGAAGCTTCCGGACGCCACGTGCCGCTCGTGGTCGAATTGTTCACAAGCCAGGGCTGCTCGTCCTGTCCGCCCGCCAACGCCAATCTGATCAAGCTTCGCGGCCGCAACGATGTTCTGGCCTTGAGCTTTTCGGTGACCTATTGGGACAGCCTGGGCTGGAAGGATGTGTTCGGCCAGGAAAAATTCACCGACAGGCAAAGCTCCTATGAGACAAATCTGGGGCATAGCGGTCCCTTCACGCCTCAGATGGTGGTGAACGGCAGCCGGGATACGGTGGGCAACGACTATTCATCCGTCGAAGGCCTGCTTGGCGGAAGCCATCTGTCGAATGGCCCGGCCATCGAGCTCTCCTCGACCAGCGTCAGCCTTGCGGCCGGCGCCGCCCCCCGTTCCGGAACCGACATCTGGCTTGTCCGCTACGATCCAAACGTCGTGAATGTTGCGGTGGGTCGCGGCGAGAACACGGGACGAACCTTGCCTCATACAAACGTCGTTCATGAATTGAAGCGGCTCGGCAGTTGGACGGGAAGCGCCTTCAGGCAGACCTTTGAACCTGCGAGCGCTGGGCTGCGGACGGCCATTCTGGTGCAGGTGCCCAATGGCGGGCCAATCCTGGCTGCAGTGACCGACTAAATCCCTAGAGCCCCTTGCGGTTTGCCGACCTTGGCAAGAACCGCAAAAACGCGTCGAAACAAAGAGTTGGCGCAAGACGGCGTTTAAGCTCAGTCGCGCTTTGCTGCAGGGGACGACGTTCCTGGAATTCGGATGAGGATGCCTGCCATGGCGCCCGGATCCGGACTGCCCAATCGGGCAACTCAACCGGGGCCCCGGCCGGCGGGACCCCACAACAGGAAGAAGAGCAATGACCCCGATCAAGAAGACGACCGCCTCGACACTTCTCGCAGCAGCAATTGGGCTCACGATGGTTAGCAATGGCTTTGCGACCGAAACCATGAAGGCAAAGCCCATGTCGAAGAACGCCATGATGGCGGATTGCATGAAGAAGGCTAAAATGGAAACTGATGCCATGAAGATGAAGTCCATGGAAAAGGCCTGCAAATCGCACAGCATGATGCCGATGCAGCATTAAGCCAATTTCGCCGACTAGCCCGCATTTGCCGGCTCAGGCCGACGGATGCGGGCAGCGGCATCTTCCCGGTCCCAACCGCCCTCACCCGGCGAAATGGGCGCTTACGGAGTACCGCGATGATCGACAAGGTGGAACAGCGGCGATCCGGTTCCGACGAAGCGAAGCTATCCGCAGGCGCAAAGCCTCTCGTCTATCGGCAGTTTCTGTGGACGCGCGTCACGCATTGGACCTGGGCCCTTGCGATGTTCTTTCTGCTGCTGTCCGGCCTGCAGATCTTCAACGCCCATCCCACGCTCTACATCGGCAATCAGTCAGGCTTCGGCTTTTCCAATGAAGTACTGGCGATAGGCTCCGAGGACACGCCGGCGGGTCCCGTCGGCTTTACCCGCGTGTTCGGCAAGAGCTTTGACACCACAGGCGTGCTGGGCCTGTCGGCAGTCGACAATACGCCGACGGAACGCGGCTTTCCGAGCTGGGTGACAATACCCTCCTATCAGGATCTCGGGACCGGGCGGGTGGTGCACTTTTTCTTTGCCTGGATTCTGGTCATCACCTTCCTTGGCTGGTTCGTTGGCGGCCTGATCAACGGGCACCTCGGTCGTGACCTCGTTCCGCGGGGCAGAGACCTGCGAAACCTGCCCCGGGACGTCACCGACCACCTGAAATTCAGGTTCCATCACACCCGGGACTACAACACCCTGCAGAAACTGGCCTATGGCGGCGTGCTCTTCGTTGTGCTGCCGCTGATCATTCTGACCGGTCTGACGATGTCGCCTGGGATAGACGCCGCCGTGCCCCATCTGGCCGATATTCTGGGTGGCCGGCAGACGGCGCGCACCATCCATTTTTGCATGATGCTGCTGCTGGTCGGCTTTTTCGTCGTGCACATCCTGATGGTGATCGCCGCGGGCCCGCTCAACGAACTGCGCTCGATCGTTACGGGCTGGTATCGCATCGATCCCCCTTTGCCACCCCACAGCACGCCTGAGCAGGAGATATGAGAATGTCGAAGTTCAGGCTGTCCCGTCGAAGCTTCCTCACCGGCGCCGCCATCGGCGGTTCGGGCCTTTTGCTCGCAAGTTGCAATGTGCTGGATGACCTGGACAGGGACAGCAGCGTCCGCAACGTCCTCGAGAGCGCCAACAACCTGACCTACCGTGTCCACCGCGCATTGGCTGATCGCAATGCCCTGGCAGAGGAGTTCACGGAGGCGGACATCCGTCAGCCACAGCGGCCGAACGGCAGCACGGATCCGGACGACGAAGACTACAAGCAGCTCGCATCCGACAATTTCAAGGAATGGAAACTCGAGGTTGGCGGCCTGGTCGAAAAGCCCCTGTCGCTGTCGCTCGCCCAATTGCAGGCCATGCCATCACGTACGCAGATCACGCGGCATGATTGCGTGGAGGGATGGAGCTGCATCGCAAAATGGACCGGGGTCCCCTTGTCAGTTGTGCTCGATGAAGCCAAGCCGAAACCTTCGGCGCGCTATGTGGTGTTCTACTGCATGGATACCATCGACGAAGACGATGGCACCAAATATTACGGTTCGATCGATCTGATCGACGCCCGGCATCCCCAGACTATCCTGGCCTATGGCATGAACGGCAAGCCTCTGCCGGTCGCAAATGGTGCCCCGCTGCGCGTACGAGTCGAGCGGCAGCTCGGCTACAAGATGCCGAAATATCTGGAGAAGATCGAGCTGGTCGACAGCTTCGCCCAAATCGGCATGGGCCATGGCGGCTATTGGGAAGACAATGGCTATGAGTGGTATGGGGGCATCTGATCAACAAGGGTCGAAAGACGGCCTGCAATGGCCACTCCCGGCATCTGCCGACATTCGCCCCTACAAATCATCCGCTGATATCGAATAGGATGACCTCCGAAGGCAGGGTGACCGGCCCTGGAAGTTTGCCCTCCCTCGGAGCCCCCATGCCCGATGCAGACGTCATCATCGTCGGCGCTGGTCTCGCCGGTCTCGTTGCGGCGACCGAGCTCGCCGACGCCGGCAAACGGGTGATCGTGCTGGACCAGGAGTCGCGCCTCAATCTCGGCGGGCAGGCCTTCTGGTCGCTGGGCGGGCTCTTCCTGGTCGACAGTCCGGAGCAGCGCCGGCTCGGCATCCGCGACTCCCATGATCTCGCGCTCCAGGATTGGCTGGGCGCGGCCGGTTTCGATCGCCCGGAGGATCATTGGCCGCGGCGCTGGGCGGAGGCCTATCTCCGTTTTGCAGCCGGCGAGAAACGCGCCTGGCTGCGCGGCATGGGGCATCGCATCTTTCCGGTGGTGGGCTGGGCCGAGCGCGGGGGTGGCAATGCCCTCGGCCATGGCAATTCGGTGCCGCGCTTCCACGTCACTTGGGGTACCGGGCCGGGCGTGCTGGAGCCGTTCGAGCGGCGGGCGCTAGAGGCCGAGCGGGCCGGGCGGATCGCCTTCGGCTTCCGCCATCGCGTCGACAGGCTTGTTGTCCGCAACGGTGTCGTCACCGGCGTGCAGGGTAGCCTGCTGGAGCCGAACGAGTCCGCCCGCGGGATGGCGAGTTCGCGGGTCACGGTGGGCGACTTCGAGATGCAGGCCGGGGCGGTGATCATCGCCAGCGGCGGCATCGGCGGCAATATCGATCTGGTCAGGCAGAACTGGCCCGCGCGGCTGGGGACGCCACCCGATAGCCTTGTTTGCGGCGTGCCCGCTCATGTCGACGGGCGCATGCTCGGCATCGCCGAGGCGGCCGGGGCGCGGCTGATCAACCGCGACCGCATGTGGCACTACGTCGAGGGTTTGAGGAACTGGAACCCGATCTGGCCGCAGCACGGCATCCGCATCCTGCCCGGCCCCTCCTCGCTCTGGCTCGATGCGCGGGGCCGGCGCCTGCCGGGTCCGTTCTATCCGGGCTATGACACGCTCGGAACGCTGGAACATCTGCGCCGCAGCGGCTTCGACCATTCCTGGTTCATCCTCACCCAAAGCATCATCCGCAAGGAATTCGCGCTGTCGGGCTCGGAGCAGAACCCCGACCTCACCGGGCGCGACTGGCGCCTGATCCTCGCCCGCATCAGGGGACGGCAGGCGACCGCGCCAGTGGAGGCGTTCAAGCAACATGGCGAGGATTTCGTGGTGCGCCACGACCTCGACAGCCTCGTCGGCGGTATGAATGCACTCGCCGGCGAGCCGCTGCTCCATGCCGCCGCAGTCCGACGCGAGGTGGAAGGCCGCGACCGCGAGATCGCCAATGCCTTTTCGAAGGACGGCCAGGTGATGGGCATCCGCAACGCCAGGCGCTATCTCGGCGACAGGCTGGTGCGCACGGCAACCCCGCATGCCTTGCTCGACCCCGCCCATGGCCCGCTTATCGCCGTGCGCCTGCACATCCTCACCCGCAAGACGCTGGGCGGCCTGGAGACGGACCTCGACGGCCGCGTCTTCGGCCACGACCTCGCCGTGATCCCAGGCCTCTACGCCGCAGGCGAGGCATCCGGCTTCGGCGGCGGCGGCATGCATGGCTACCGGGCGCTGGAGGGCTCGTTCCTCGGCGGATGCCTGTTCAGCGGGCGGCAGGCCGGGCGAGCGGTGGCACGGATGGTGTAGGAGCGGGATTTGGAGTGGCGGTCTCCGACCGCCATGCTGGGAACCGGAACATATGGCCGGAGGGAAGATGGCCTCACCACATCGGCGAGAGCCGATATGGTGGCGGAGACCGCCACTCCGTGCCTGAACACCTTCTTGAAGGATTCGCACGAGCGGGAATGGATCTTGAGCGCTCGTCAGGACATACGCGGTCATGTCGAGCACGAAATCCGCAACCTCAAGCCCGACCTCGACTGGCGGACCCGAGAGCAAAATGCGTTGAGGTAGGAGCGGATTTCGAATTAACTTGCTGGCATCAAAAGCACTGCGAATCTTGGTGATTCGATCTGAAGGCAAAGCGCTCTAGCCAGGAACAGCCTGATCCGCACCAAGAACAGGGCAAGCTACCAAAGACGCGTCTCGCAGCGCCAGGAGGACCTGAAGCACTGGACGATCCTTGATGCTTTGGACGCCGGAAGCTGACGAGAGACTGGCAAAACACCGGTCGGTACCTTATTATCTGACTAGCTAGTCAGGAGGTAGCAATGCCGCGAAATCTGAAATCTTCCAGCTGGAAGCTGGAGGAGGCCAAGGCCAGGTTCAGCGAGGTGGTTCGTCGCGCGCATGCGGAAGGGCCTCAGTACGTCACCGTCCGCGGAAGGCCCTCGGTGGCGATCATCGATGTCGAGGAACTGCAGCGCCTTCTGCCGAAAAAGGCCGAACCCCTGCCATTCGTCGCGTTCATGGAGAGCCTTCACGCCGAAGGCCTCGACCTGTCGCGCACAACCGACTCCGGCCGGGATGTCGATCTGTGATCGGATGGCTGCTCGACACCAATGTCATTGCCTCGCTGGCCGCGCCGAACGGAGCGCCGAGCGTCAAGGCTTGGGGACGCGCCGTCGATGAGGATAGCTTGTTCTTGAGTGTTCTCACGCTCGCCGAATATGACAAGGGTATCGCCAATCTCCCCGAGGATGATCCGAACCGGCAACGCTTCGCAGCCATACGCGATGCCCTGGAACTTCGCTTCGGCGGCCGTATCCTTCCCTTGAGCGACAGCGTGGTCCGCAGGTGGGGCAGCATCTCCGGCCGCGTCAAGCGTGATACCGGACATCCGCCGCCGGTCATCGACACGCTGATGGCGGCGACGGCCATCGAGGCGGATCTCTATCTGGTTTCACGAAGTAAGCGTGACCTGCAGCGTAGTGGTGCTGCTATCTTCGATCCCTGGCACGACGACATCACCGCCTCTCCCCTGAGTCCCCTGCACCATCGTTGATGGGCCGCTGGGAGATCGACAAAGGGCAGCCACGGCGGCACTATGGCCGCCATGACCGTCCGCCCACCGCAGAACCTGTCCGGCCTCTCGCCCAATGCTGCCGTCGATGTCCTCGCCGCGGAGATCCGTGTGGAGAAGGCGATCTCGCTGGAGCGCACCGGCGAGGCCGCCGCAAAGGCAGTGGCAGTCCTCAACGCCCTGCCCACCGACGATCCGGAGCGCCCGCGCCTGCTGGCGGAAGCAGCCGAGGCGGTTTGGGGCTATTTCATCCAGCGCGAATTGATGGGCCAATCTTCGCATGGCGCTGTGATCCGCGACCTCGCGATCCCGCGCGAAGTGCTGGTGCAGCTCGGCGTGCGACGGACGCCGTGAGACAAGAGGGTAGTTGGCAGCTGGCGAAGTGAGGCACACCAATCCTGCGCCTCACCCATTCTTGACGCGCTTTTACCCATCCCGTGCCTTGCGCCCGCAGCCAGGCTTTCATACCTTCGTAAGATGTCATGCATGCGGCTTTTGCCGCCTCTCGCGGTGCTCAGTCCGAAAGCCGCGCCCTATCAAGATGAAAGCCATGGATATTCAGTCGATCATGCGCTCGGTCGTGGCCGTGCGTTCTATCATTCCACAGGAAGCCTTCACTGCGGGGGCTCTCGGCACCGAGCGCGAGGGCAGCGGCGTCGTCATCCGCGACGACGGGCTGGTGCTCACCATCGGCTATCTCATCACCGAAGCCGAGGAGGTCTGGCTGACCACGCAGGGCGGTCGCGTTGTTCCCGCCCACGCGCTGGCCTATGACCAGACGACCGGCTTCGGCCTCGTGCAGGCGCTCGGCAGGCTCGACCTGCCGGCTCTTTATCTCGGCGATTCGGGCAAGGCCGAGGTTGGCGATGAAGCCGTCTTTGCCGACGGCACCGGCCATTATGTCGAAGCCAATATCGTGGCCAAGCAGGAATTTGCCGGCTACTGGGAATATCTGCTGGACGAGGCAATCTTCACGGCACCCGCCCATCCGTCCTGGGGCGGGGCGGCGCTGATCGGCAATGATGGCCGGCTTCTCGGCATCGGCTCGCTGCTCCTGCAGATGGATCGCAACGGCGAGAGCTTCGACATCAACATGGTCGTGCCCATCAACCTCTTGCCGCCCATCCTCGACGATCTCCTGACGCGCGGCCAGGTCAACCGCCCGCCGCGTCCCTGGCTCGGCGCCTTCTCGGCGGAGAGCGACGGCAAGGTGGTGGTGGTCAGTGTCGCCGGCGGCTGCCCGGCCGCCAAGGCAGGCCTGCGCCCGGGCGACATCATCTCCGACGTGCGCAATGAGGAAGTGCAAGGCCTCGCTGATTTCTACCGCAAGGTCTGGAAGACCGGGCCGGCCGGCGCGGAAGTGCCGCTGCGTATCCTGCGCGAGGGCCGCGAATCCTGGCTGCGCGTGAAGTCGGCCGACCGCAACAGCTTTCTCAGGAAGCCGCAGTTGCAGTGAACGGGGGGCGGGTCTTCGGACCCGCCTGTGCGTGGCGTGCGCAGTAAAGAGTCGGGTCTGAAGACCCGCTCCCCGAGTCCCAGCTCAGCTCGCGGTTTCCAGCTTGTCCTGCGTCCTCGTCTCGAAATCGCTGGCGTCGTGGCGCTCGCGCAATTGGGTCGAGGGGTCGCCCGAGGTGCGGTTGACCATGCGCCCGCGCTGCACGGTCGGACGCTGGAATATCGTCTCGGCCCAGCGCAGTACGTTCTCGTAGCTCTGCACGTCGAGGAACTCGCCCGCGCCATATTGCCAGCCTTTCACCAGGCCGCCATACCAGGGCCAGACGGCCATGTCGGCGATGGTGTAGTCATTGCCGGCAAGATACGTCACCTCGGCCAGGCGCCGGTCCAGCACGTCGAGCTGGCGCTTCACCTCCATGGCGAAACGGTCGATGGCATATTCGTTTTTTGTCGGTGCATAGGCGTAGAAATGGCCGAAGCCGCCGCCGAGATAGGGCGCGCTGCCCATCTGCCAGAACAGCCAGGACATGCATTCGGCGCGGGTGGCTGTGTCCTTGGGCAGGAATTCGCCGAACTTCTCGGCGAGGTAGAACAGGATCGAGCCGGATTCGAACACGCGGATCGGCTTGGGGCCGCTGCGGTCCAGCAGCGCCGGGATCTTCGAGTTCGGGTTCACGTCGACGAAGCCGCTGCCGAACTGCTCGCCATCGCCAATCTTGATCAGCCAGGCATCATATTCGGCACCTTTGTGTCCAAGGGCCAGCAGCTCCTCCAGCATGATGGTGACCTTCACGCCATTGGGCGTGCCGAGCGAATAGAGCTGCAGCGGATGGCGCCCGACCGGCAGTTCCTTCTCATGCGTGGGGCCGGCGATCGGCCGGTTGATACTGGCGAACTGGCCGCCGTTCGCCTTATTCCAGGTCCAGACTTTCGGAGGCGTGTAATCGGGCGTGTCGGTCATGCGTTGGGCTCCGGGGTGATAGCGGATGCCACGGATATAGGCGCACGATGGAGCGAAACAATATCGCGGAGCGAGAGTGTGGTGCTCAACTTCTTGCAAAGAGCGCGACGCAAGCCTCCCCCCGCTCGGCTCGCAAATGCCCAGAAAATTCCCCGCCGCGCTTTATCCCGCCGCGATAGCCTGCTATTCACGCCCGCATGACAGATACGCTGCGCCTCATACGAATTATCGTCCCGGCTTCCGCGTGCGGGCTCGGCTGAGCTCCGCGGAAGGTCCGGGTTTGCGCCGCTTGTCTTCTCCATCCGTATCGACGGACCTGTTTCCATGACCGACGTTGTGTCCCCTCCCGAAGCCGACAGCTTCGACTATTCCCAGACCCTTTTCCTGCCGCAGACGGCCTTCCCTATGCGCGGCGGCCTGCCCCAGAAGGAGCCGGAGATCCTGGCCCGCTGGCAGAAGGGCAATCTCTACAAGCGCCTGCGCGAGACCTCTGCCGGGCGGCCGAAATTCGTGCTGCATGATGGTCCGCCCTATGCCAACGGCAACATCCATATCGGCCATGCGCTCAACAAGATCCTCAAGGACATGGTGACGCGCTCGCAGCAGATGCTGGGCTTCGATTCCAACTACGTCCCCGGCTGGGACTGCCACGGCCTGCCGATCGAGTGGAAGATCGAAGAGCAGTACCGCGCCAAGGGCAAGAACAAGGACGAGGTGCCGCTGGTCGAGTTCCGCCAGGAATGCCGGGCCTTCGCCGAGCATTGGGTCAATGTCCAGCGCGAGGAGTTCAAGCGCCTCGGCGTCGAGGGCGACTGGAGCCATCCCTATCTCACCATGGCCTATCCCGCCGAGGCACAGATCGCTCGCGAGATCATGAAATTCGCCATGAGCGACCAGCTCTATCGCGGCTCCAAGCCGGTGATGTGGAGCGTAGTCGAGAAGACCTCGCTGGCCGAAGCCGAGATCGAATATGAGGACCACACCTCCGACACGGTCTGGGTGAAGTTCCCTGTTATCGAGGGCGCGCGCCGCGACGAACTCGCCAAGGCCGCCATCGTGATCTGGACGACCACGCCCTGGACGATCCCCGGCAACCGTGCGATCGCCTTTTCCAGCCGCGTCGCCTATGGCCTCTACCGCGTCACCGCCGCGCCCGAGAACAACTGGGCCAAGGTGGGGGATACTTTCGTCCTCGCCGACAAGTTGGCGGCCGAGGTGTTCAAGGCTGCCAAGGTGGAGGCCTTCGAACGCCTTGGCGGGGTCGATGCCGGCGAGTTCGCCACGCTCACGGTCGCCCATCCGCTGGCGGGCTTGGATCCCGGCTATGGCTTCAGGGTTCCGCTGCTCGACGGCGACCACGTCACCGACGAAGCCGGCACCGGCTTCGTGCACACCGCACCCAGCCATGGCCGCGAGGATTTTGACGTCTGGATGGCCAATACCCGCCTCCTGCAGGACAAGGGCATCGCCACCCACATCCCCTACCCCGTCGACGGCGACAGCTTCTATACGGCCGATGCCCCCGGCTTCGAGGGCAAGCGCGTCATCACGGAGAAGGGCGAGAAGGGTGATGCCAACGATGCCGTGATCAAGGCGCTGGTGGCGCAGGGCAACCTCGTCGCGCGTGGCCGCCTGAAGCACCAGTATCCGCATAGCTGGCGCTCGAAGAAGCCGGTGATCTTCCGCAACACGCCGCAGTGGTTCATCGCCATGGATATGCCCATCGACGTCGTGCCGCCAGGCAGCGTTCCCGCTGCCTCGCCCGCACGCACCGCCGACGGCGCTTTGCGCAACGATCGCGGCCCGGTGCTCGGCGACGGCTCGTCCCTGCGCGAGCTCGCCTTGCACGCCATCAGCGTGACGGAGTGGGTGCCGGCAGCTGGCGAAAACCGCATCACCGGGATGATCGCCAATCGGCCGGACTGGGTCGTCTCTCGCCAGCGCGCCTGGGGCGTGCCGATCTCGGTCTTCGTGCGCGACAAGCGGGGCGGCGGCGTCGAGATCCTCAAGGACGAGGCCGTCAACGAAGCGATCGCTCGGGCATTCGAGGTCGAGGGGGCGGACGCCTGGTACAAGGACGGCGCCGCCGAGCGCTTCCTTGGCGCACGCGCCTCCGAAGGCTGGGTCAAGGTCAACGATATCCTCGATGTCTGGTTCGATTCAGGCTCGACGCATGCCTTCACACTGGAGGATCCCAGGCACTTCCCGGGTCTTGCCGGCATCGTGCGCAAAGCCGATGGCGGCCAGGATACGGTGATGTATCTGGAAGGCTCCGACCAGCATCGCGGCTGGTTCCACTCGTCGCTGCTGGAAAGCTGCGGCACGCGTGGCCGGGCGCCCTATGACGTGGTGCTCACGCACGGCTTTACGCTCGACGAGCAGGGCAAGAAGATGTCGAAGTCGCTGGGCAATACCGTCGCCCCGCAGGACGTGATCAGGCGCTCCGGCGCCGACATCCTGCGCCTGTGGGTGGCGACATCCGACTATGCCGACGACCAGCGCATCGGTCCCGAAATCCTCAAGACGGTGGAAGACAGTTATCGCAAGCTGCGCAACACCATCCGCTGGATGCTGGGCACGCTCGCCCACTACGAAAGAAGCGACGACATGCCGGCCGCCGAGATGCCGGAACTGGAGCGGCTGATGCTGCACAGGCTGGCGGAGCTCGGCCCGCAGATCCATGCTTCCTATGAAGGTTACGACTACAAACGCGTCATCGCTCTGCTTGCGACCTTCATGACCTCGGACCTCTCGGCCTTCTATTTCGACGTGCGCAAGGACGCGCTCTATTGCGACCCGAGATCGTCACTGCGCCGCCGGGCTGCGCTCAGCGTAGTGAACAGGCTCTTCACGAGCCTCGCCACCTGGCTGGCGCCGGTGCTGTGCTTCACCATGGAGGAAGCGTGGACCTCGCGTTTTGGAGAGGAGGTCTCGGTGCATCTCGAGCCGCTTGCCGGCGCCGATCCCGCCTGGCTCGATCCGGAGCTTGCGAAGAAGTGGGAGGTCATCCGCGATGTCAGGCGCGTCGTCACTGGCGCGCTGGAACAGGAACGCGCCGCCAAGCGCATCGGCTCCTCGCTGGAAGCCGCGCCCACGGTCTATATCGGCGATGCAACGACCCGAAGCCTGGTCGGCAGCGTCGACTTCGATGATGTCTGCATCGTCTCCGGCCTGACACTCGAAGCCGGAGACGGGCCGGCGGAGGCCTTCCGTCTCGAAGGTGTTCAGGGCGTCGCCGTGGTGCCCGGCAAGGCTTCCGGCGTGAAGTGCGCCCGTTCCTGGCGCTATTTCGACCCGAAGACCGCCGATCCTGCCTTCCTCGACATCACCCCGCGCGACGCGGCGGCGATGAGGGAATGGCAGGCGCAAGCCGGAAGCAGACTAGGGGCCTGATCGATGCTGTCACGCTTCATCGGTCGTTTCACGGTTTTGGGAATGCTGGTGGCGCTCGTCGCCATCATTCTCGACCAGGGCTTCAAGGTCTGGGCGCTGCATATCTTCGGTATCGCCGACCAGGTCGCCTTTCAGGGGCCGGTGGACTGGACGCCGTTCCTGCAGTTCACTTTGGTGTGGAACCGGGGTGTCTCCTATGGACTGTTCCAGCAGGAAAGCCAGGTTGGCATGATCCTGCTGGTAGCCTTCCGCCTGTTGGCGACGATCTTCCTGCTCGCCTGGCTGGCGCGGATTCCCACCCGCGCCGGGGCGGTAGCAATCGGCCTGATCATCGGCGGCGCCATCGGCAATGCCATCGACGGATTGCTGGCGATCGAAGGGCCCTTCACGGCCGATTGGCTGCGTCGCGAAGGCGTGGCCGACTTCTTTCTGTTCCATGTCGGCAGCTTCAGCTGGTACGTCTTCAACATCGCTGACGTCGCCATCGTTGCAGGCGTGGCCCTCCTGCTGTATGACGTCGTCCTGAACAAGGAGCCTCGGGCCCATCTATCCTAGTGGATATTCTGATCCCGATGGATTGAATTGGGCAGGAATTCTTTGTTTTGACGCATTTTCTCTGCAGAAAGTTTACCAACTTTCCTGGAAGATGTAATTTCCAGAGATATCTTCTGGGTTCGAGCAGCGATTGGGATTTAGGATGCGGACAAAGAATTGGATCGGTTTGGCTACGGCCACTGCGTTCATTGTCATCGCCCCCGCCGGTGCCGCCAGCGCGCAGTCGGTTCAGGGCTTCTTCCAGAAGATGCTGGGCACCGAAGACGATGCGCCGCCGATCAACTATTCGGAGCGCGCGCCGCTGGTGAAGCCCAAGCAACTAGACCTGCCGGCGCCCGGCACCGCGACATCCAATGCGTCGGACCCCAACTGGCCGAACGATCCGGACGAGAAGAAGCGCAAGTCTGCCGGCATCATTCCGAAGGGCAAGCCGGAACATGGCGACGGCCGCCTCTCGCCCGACGAGATGGCTAGCGGTCAGGGGTCCGGTGGCGGCCAGGTGGATAGCGCTGAACCCTTCGACGCCGCCAAGACGAGCGCCGTGCCACTGAAGCCGAGTGACCTCTATGGCAAGCGCATCAAGACCGGCGACGAGGACGATACGCCACTGGTCGTTGGGCAGGAGCCGCCGCGCCGCTCCCTCACCGATCCGCCTTCCGGCTATCGCAAGCCGCTGGCCTCTGCTCCGATCGGCGGCGACGAGCCGCTGCCTTCCCAGGCCAACGAGAGCGCGCCGTGGTACGAGCGGATATTCAAGACCCCGAAGATGCACTGAGGCATCGAGGATCGACTTTCGAAGGGCCCGGATCGTTCCGGGCCTTTTTCATTTTGTTTGCGCGAACCGCACCTCCGCCAGGCCAACTGCCCTTCTGCTGCATTGACCTCACAAGCGAGGGGCTCCACATTCGCCCTCCAGGTGGGGACGGCCCTGGCGAACGCAGGGCGTGCCCCCGGACTTTTAGACGCAGGCGCATCATCAGGGGGGGAGCCGGGCTATCATGGCGCAATTGTCCGGTATCGTGATCGTCACCGGAGCCGCGTCCGGCCTTGGCCGGGAATCGGCGCTGCATTTCGCCGATTGCGGCGCAACGGTGCTGGCCGTCGACATCAATGCCGAGGGCCTCGCCTCGCTGGCCTCCGAGCGTATCCATCCCGCTGTTGCCGACATCACCAGGGCTGAGGAATGCAAACGCGTGGCCGACAGGGCCGCGGCGCTCGGCAGGATCACGGGCCTCCTCAACTCCGCGGGCATCGAACTGCACGGGTCGGTCATCGACATGCCGGAGGACGATTGGGACCGGGTGATGAACGTCAATCTCAAGTCGATCTTCCTCCTCTCAAAGCATGTCATTCCGCATATGATCGCCCATGGCGGCGGCTCCGTGGTCAACATGTCCTCGATCCAGGGCCTCGCCACCCAGGCCGGAGTCGCTGCCTACGCCGCCACCAAGGGCGGCGTGCTCGCACTGACGCGCGTGATGGCACTCGATCACGGCAAGCAGAACATTCGCGTCACGGCGATCTGTCCGGGCACGATCGACACACCCCTTGCCCAGGCCAACGCACGGCACTGGAACCCTGAGGATCCCGGGGCGGTGCTTGCCGAATGGGGCGCGAAACACGCCCTCAACCGCATCGGCCAGCCGATCGAGGTCGCAAGGCTCGCGGCGTTCCTGATTTCCGATGAATCCAGCTTCATTACGGGCTCCTATCATCTCATCGATGGCGGGCTGCTCGCTTCCTTCTGACAGGGATTGCCATGAAACGTTCCGAGATCAACCGGCAGCAGAGGGCCGCCTCCGCGCTGTTCGCCGATTACCGCTTCGCGCTGCCTCTCTTTGCGACCTGGGGCGAAGCTCAGTGGCGGAGTGATCCCGAAACCGCGCATTACTGCCGGGCTCACCAGATGGGTTGGGACGTCACCGATTTCGGCTCTGGCGATTTCGCAAGGCGCGGACTGGTGATCTTCTGCGTGCGCAACGGCCTTCAGTCCCAGCCCCACAGCAAGCCCTACGCCGAGAAGCTGCTCGTCGTGGGCGAAGACCAGGAGACGCCCACCCACGCCCATCGCATCAAGATGGAAGACATCATCGTGCGCGGCGGCGGCAATTTGATCATCGAGTTCCACAACATGACGGAGGATGGCCGCCGCGCCGACACCCCGGTGGAGGTGCGCGTCGACGGCGTGCGCACGGCTCTAGAGCCGGGCGCTCCGCTGCGTCTCGCTCCGGGCCAGAGCGTGACCATCACGCGCAATCTCTGGCACCGATTCTATGGCGAACCCGGCAAGGGCACCGTCTTCGTAGGCGAGGTCTCGCAGGTCAATGACGACCTGACGGATAACATCTTCCTCGACGGGCTCGGGCGCTTTGCCGCAATCGAGGAAGATGAGGCCAAGCTTTATCCCTTGTGGAACGAATTGCCCAAATAGGCTGGGAGCGCGCACGTCCTCGTCCGCTCTTGAAACGATACGCTTGCGGGGCCGAGCACGACATAGAGATCAGAAGCACCCCCGAAACATACTTAGCCTTGACGATGGGAGTGCTCTTTCCTGGAATGTCATCGTTTCAAGAGCGGACGAGGACGTCCGCGCTCCCAGGTTACCCCTACCGTCTCCCGAACAGCGCCTCGATATCGGTCAGCTTCAGTGTCACGTAGGTCGGCCGGCCGTGGTTGCACTGGCCGGAATTGGGCGTGACCTCCATCTCGCGCAGCAGCGCGTCCATCTCGGCCGGCAGCAGGCGGCGGCCAGCCCGGACCGAGCCGTGGCAGGCCATGGTGGCGGCGACGTGGTCGAGACGGCGTTCCAGCACGATCTCCGAGCCCCATTCGGCAAAGCCATCGGCAAGGTCGCGGATCAACGAGGCTGGGTTGGTGGTGCCGAGGGCGGCAGGCGTGGCGCGCACCAGCAATGCACCGGGGCCGAAGGGCTCGATCGCGAGGCCGAGGGCAGCGAGATCCTCGGCGGAGGCGGTCAGGCGCTCGACATCGACCGGGTCGAGATCCACCACCTCCGGGATGAGGAGCATCTGGCTCTTCACGCCCACCGCCGCCCGCTCGCGCTTCAGCCTTTCATAGACCAGGCGCTCATGAGCGGCATGCTGATCGACGATGACGACGCCTTCTCTTGTCTGCGCCACGATATAGGTTTCATGCAGTTGCGCGCGGGCGGCGCCGAGCGGGCGGTCGAGATTGTCGGGCGCGACGGGGGCCGCATTGGCGCGCGCATCGGCCGAGGGAAGCACAAGCGTGTCGAAGCCGGCTTGGACAGGCTCGGCAAAGCCTCCGGGCGCCGCGAGCGGCATGCGCGGCGCAGCGGGCGACAGGCGCCAATCCCAATCGGCATTGGCAGGACGCGCGAAGCTGCGGGCGAGCAGTCCGAGCGCGACATCGGCATTGCCGGAGGAGGTCCGGCCGGATTCCTGCTCCAGCGCGGTGCGGATGGCCGAGACGATCAGCCCGCGCACCAGGCCGCCGTCCCGGAAGCGCACCTCTGCCTTGGCCGGATGGACGTTGACGTCAACGTCACGCGAGGGGAGATCGAGGAAGAGCGCCAGGACGGGGAAGCGATCCTTCGGCACATGGTCGGCATAGGCGCCGCGGACGGCACCGAGCAGCAGCTTGTCGCGCACGGGCCGGCCATTGACGAAGAGGTACTGATGCTGCCCGTTGCCGCGATTATAAGTCGGCAAACCAATCTGCCCATGCAAGCGGACGTCGCCGCGCCGGACATCGATCTCGATGGCGTTGTCAATGAAATCGGCGCCTAGGATGGCACCGAGGCGAGCGGCCTCGTCGCCCGCCGGCCACGTCGTGGGGGCATGATCTTCGCCGGCCAAAGTGAAGCTGATCTGCGGATTGGCCATGGCGAGGCGCTTGACGATATCGCCGATCGCCGCGGCTTCCGTGCGCTGCGTCTTGAGGAATTTCAGCCTGGCCGGCGTGGCGTAGAAAAGATCGCGCACCTCGATGCGCGTGCCCTCGCTCAGTGCCGCCGGCTTGATCGCCCGTTTTTCGCCCGCTTCGATGGCGATCATCGAGCCGGTATCGGCCCCGCGAGCCCGGGTGGTGATGGAAAGGCGGGAGATGGAGGCGATGGAAGGCAACGCCTCGCCGCGAAAACCCAGCGTGGTGATGGCTAGCAGGTCCTCGGTCGGCAGCTTGGAGGTGGCATGGCGCTGCACCGCCAGCTCCAGATCCTGCGGCGACATGCCGGAGCCATCGTCGACGATGCGGATCAGGCGCTGGCCGCCGCCCTCGCTGACCACCTCGATCCTGCTCGATCCGGCATCGATGGCGTTTTCCACCAGTTCCTTCACCGCGCTGGCCGGCCGCTCGACCACCTCGCCGGCAGCGATGCGATCGATCAGGATCTGGGGAAGGGCTCGAATGGTCATGAAGCGAATCGTCCGGCTGCGGCTGGGCAACGGTAGTCGCGCAGACATACACCAGCGCGCTTACGGGTGCACGGGCATCCTGATTGGATCAGGTCAGGCCCTCAGGCTTGCCGACCGCCGCCACGAAGGGCCGCCCCCCGCCGAACAGGCGCTGTGCCACGCGCCTTGTGTCGTCGAGTGTCACCGCCTCGACCAGATCGTTGCGGCGATCGATGAAATCGATGCCAAGTTGCTCGGTCTGGATCATGGTGAGCTGGTTGGCGATCTTGGTAGAGGCATCGAAGCGCAACGCATAGGAGCCCGTGATGTATTTCTTGGCACTTTCGAGCTCGGCTTCGGTCGGCCCGTTGCGGGCGATCTCGGCCATCTCCGCCTCGATGATGGCGAGGCTCTCGGCCGCGCGGTCGTTGCGGGTGGCGACCCCGCCACCGATGAAGGCGGCATGGGCGAGCGCCCCGAGTTGGGTGGAAACGGAGTAGGCCAAGCCCTTTTCCTCGCGGACCTTCTGGAACAGGCGCGAAGAGAAGCTGCCGCCGCCATAGATGTGGTTGAGCACGAAGGCGGCCATGTAGTCGGGATCGTCCCGTTTCACCCCAGGGGTTGCAAATTGCAGCACGGTCTGCGGCACTTCGAGCTCGATGATCCGGCGCTCGCCGAGACCGGCAAGGCTAGCCTCCGGCACGATCTGCAGGAGCGCCGAGGTCGGCAGGGACCCGAACACCTTGTCGAGCATCTCCTCCGCGTCATGGGCGTCGATGGCGCCAACGATGGAAACCGTCAGCCCATCCTTGGCCATCAGGCGGCGATGCTGGGCCGCTGCGTCATCACGGATGACGGCGCCGATGCTCTCCAGCGTGCCCCGGGGCGAGCGGCCGTAGGGGTGGTCCGGAAAGAGGCCGGCGAACAGGGCCAGCGACACCATGGCATTGGGATCGCTCGCCTCGCGCCGCAGGCCCGCCTGCAGGCTCTGGCGGATGCGCTCGACCGCGCTTTCCTCGAAGCGAGGCTCGGTGATGGCGTAATGCAGAAGGTCGAAGGCGAAGTTCTTGCGGTCGGCCAGAGTGCGCAGCGAACCGTTGATCTGGTCGCGCGCCGCCTGGAAGGAAATCTCCACGGCGTTCTCTTCGAGCGCGCGCTGGAAGCCCTGGTCGTCGTAGGGCCCGGCGCCCTCGTCAAAGAGAGCGGACATCATATGGGCGAGGCCCGCGCGGTCGGCCGGGTCCTGCGCCGCGCCGCCCTTAAAGGCGAAGTCGACGGCAACCAGCGGCACGGCATAATCCTCCACCAGCCAGGCTTCGATGCCGAGGGGCGAGACGATCTTCTGAATCATGGAAATACTCGGTCAGATCGAGGCTTTGCGTCGATCATACAGGGAAATCAGCCAAACACTCTTCTTTGACGGCGTTGCGACGAGCAGCTGTCAGGCCTGCCCTTCGAGCAGGCCCACCACGGACTTTCCATTGGTCAGAACCAGGCGTCCCACTTCCGGCAGGCGCTCGGCCGCAACCGCGGCTATGCGCTGCGGCCAAAGCTGCAGGTCCTCGACCTTGCCGCCGACGGAGAGCATGGTGCCGTAATAGCGCGCCAAGGTCGACTGGTTGTCCTGCGCGTAGATCGCATCGGCCACCAGGCGCGTCTTGGCCCGCTCCAACTCGTCATCGGTGACACCCTCGCCGACGATGCGGGCGATCTCCTCGTCGATTGCCGCCTCCAGCGTCTCGAAGCTGACCCCAGGCATCGGGATACCCCAGACGCCAAAGCGTGTCTCGTCGACGGCGGAGCCGCCGTAGAAGGCGCCGGCGGCGGAGGCCACCTTCTTGTCGACCACCAGCGAGCGGTGGAGACGAGAGGTCTGCCCGCCGCCGAGGATCTGGGAGAGCAGGTCCAGCACCTCGCCCTCGCCGTTCCGGGCGCGGATATAGGACGGCGCCCGCCAATGGCGCTGATAGATCGGCTGCTCCACGCGCTTGTCGGCGAGGCGCACGCGGCGATCAGCCCGTTGTGGCGGCTCCTGCGGGCGCAGACGCGGCGGAGGCTCGGCCCGACGGGCAACCTGGCCATAGGTCGCCTCGGCGAGGGTGCGAACCCCCTCGGCCGTGATGTCGCCAGCCACGATCAGGCTGGCATTGTTGGGCGTATAGAAGCGGGCGTGGAAATCGATGGCATCCTGGCGCGTCAGACCCTCGATCTCGTCCTCCCACCCGATGATCGGCGTGCCATAGGGATGGTGGGTGAACAGGGTCGAAGCGATCTCCTCGGCAAGCTGGGAACCGGGATCGTTGTCGACCCGCATCTTGCGCTCCTCCAGGACCACGTTGCGCTCGGGGTTGACGACCTCGTCGGTGAGGGCGAGGCCGGTCATGCGGTCGGCCTCGAAAGCCATCATGGCGCCGAGATGCTCCTTGGCCACGCGTTGGAAGTAGGCGGTGTAGTCGAGGGACGTGAAGGCGTTCTCCTGGCCGCCGAGCTCGGCGACCTGCTTGGAAAAGCCGCCGGGATTCTTCTCCGTGCCCTTGAACATCAGGTGCTCGAGGAAATGGGCGATGCCGGACTTGCCCTTCGGTTCGTCCGCTCCCCCCACCTTGTACCAGATCATATGGGTGACGACTGGCGCGCGGTGATCGGGGATGACGACGACATGCAGGCCGTTTTCGAGATAGAAGTCCGTAATCGCCGGACCCTGGGCCTGGGAGGCACCGCCGAGTCCGGGGATAAGCGCAATCGCCATTGAAGATCCGATCGGGTGGGGAAAAGAAGTCAGCTCAATATGGGCCGAAAAAGAACTTTGTGAAGCCCCCATAGCGTTACGGCAGAGGAGCCGCAAGGGGTTCGCGGCATGCCGTCGGAGCCAGTTCGTCCGACACCGTCGTCGCTTGGACTTTTGTTTGCATGGAGGAAATCGCGCACTTCGTTGAAACGTTCTGCAGGCCAAGCAAATTTCATGATTGGCCGGGCATGCCGCAAGGATCGCGAGCGCCATGACGCACGGCATGGACAATAATCTCGTCACCACTGAATTCATAAAAGATCAGTTAGGGATAGGGAGTTGTTCTCAGGCGGCGAATATCAGGGTCTTGCGTGCGCTTGTCGACGAAGGGCTGATCGGGAAGCTGCTCAATCCGTGCCTTGATGCGTTCCAAGACACGTCGCGTTCCCTGGTGCGACCGCGGATCGAGATATTTGGCAATCGCTTTCAGATCGGCAAGAGCTGGCGTCGTATAACGGAGTTTCACAGACTATAGCTTGCCCACACCGCACGAACTTCCTCATCGGTCGCGAACTCGCCGCGTGCGACCGCGGCTTTCGAAACGGTGATGGCTGCCTGCTCATCAGCGGTGAGCGGCACAGGTTCTTCCTCGGCGTCTGCTAGACGCAATAGGATGCGCGCCAATTCGCCCTGCAGATCAGCCGGAAGGGAGCGGGCAGCTGCAACGGCCTTCTCAAGAAGCTCGGTCATGCCTTCACTATGCCTTTCATTTCTGTCCAAAGAAAGGGTTGGACAGAATTCTCCGGACCTCCGAATTCGGGTTAACCCCGGCAATCGCTTTGCTACGGGGGACGCCGCTCAAAGAAGCTCAGACGTGTCCCAGCATAATCGCGCTGATCCGCCAGCGCAAAGGCGGCCGGCGCCTCCAGCGGCGCGTCGGTCGCCTCCTCCACCACGCAGAGCGCACCCGCGGTCAGCCAGCCGCCATCGGCAAGGCTGGCGAGGGCGAGGGAGGCAAGGTTCCTGCCATAGGGAGGGTCGAGGAAGGCGAGCGAATAGGGCTCGGTCGGCCCAATGGCGCCGAGCTTGGTGGCATCGCGGCGAAACAGACGCGTCTTGCCACCGAGCGACATTGCCTCGATGTTGGTGCGGATGAGGCCACGCGCTTCAGCCCCCTCATCCACGAAGGTGGCGAAGCGCGCACCGCGCGAAAGAGCCTCGAAACCGAGTGCGCCGGTGCCGGCGAAGAGGTCGATCACACGCGCATCGCGCACGGGGTCGTCATAGCCATGGGCGAGGATGTTGAACAAGGTCTCGCGCAGACGATCCGACGTCGGACGGATCGAGTCCGACTTCGGTGTCGCCAGCTGCTTGCCGCGAAATTGCCCGCCGATGATGCGCATGAGCGGATCCGTCAGCGTCCCCGCCGTGGGCCACCGCTCGGCTTGCTGCCCGTGGGTTTGCCACCACCGGAACGCGGCTTGAAGGGCCGGTTTCCGCCGCCTTCACGGTCACCGAAAGGCTTGCGCGGCCGCTCGCCGCCTTCGTCCCGGTCGCGGGAGGAAGAACGTGGCTTGAACGGCCTGTCGCTGCCGCCCTCGTTGCGGTCGCGAAAGCTCGGACGGGGCTTGGAGGCGCGCTCGCCCTCCTCGCCCTCGCGGCGGCGGGCCGGGCGCGGCCTGAAGGGGCGGTCCTCGGCGCCCTCGCGCGCGCGGAACGGCTTGCGCGGTCGCTCGCTGCCTTCCTCGCGGTCTCGGAAGGAAGGGCGCGGCTTGAAGGGCGGCTTTTCCCCTTCGTAACGCTCGCGAAAACTGCGGCGCGGGCGCTCGGCCCCCTCGTCGCCTTCGCGGAAGGCCGGACGAGGCCTGGGCGGGCGCTCGTTACCCTCATCGCGATCGCGGAAGCTGCGACGCGGACGATCACCACCTTCGTCGCGATCACGGAAGGAAGCGCGCGGCTTGAAGGGACGCTCGCCGCCCTCCTCGCGGTCGCGGAAGGCAGGGCGCTTGCTGCGCTTGGCCGGCTTGTCTTCCGGAACGTCGGCGACACGCTGGACCAGCACGCGGCGACCGTGGCGGTCCTCGACAAGACCGCCACGGATCACGCGTTCCTTGCCGCCTTCTTCCGCCTTCACGCGGAGGCCGCGGCCGGCTTTCGCAGGCTTCTCGACCGGCTTGGCGGCGAGTTCCCCGCGCTCGAAGGCGGGCGCCTCGAATTCGCATTCGGCCTCGGCGATCAGGTCCGGCCCGAGCTGGTCGATCAGCACACGCGTCTTCACCTCCTCCACCGCGCCCTCGGCGAGCTCGCCGAGCTGGAACGGGCCGTAGGAAACACGAATCAGGCGGTTCACCTCCAGGCCGATGGAGCCCAGCACATTCTTGACTTCACGGTTCTTGCCCTCGCGCAAGCCGAGCGTCAGCCAGGAGTTGGAGCCCTGCTCCTTGTCGAGCTTGGCTTCGATACGGCCATAATCGACGCCATCGATGGTAAGGCCCTCGAAGAGCTTGTCGAGCTGGACCTGGTCGGTCTCGCCGAAGGCGCGCACGCGATAGCGGCGCAGCCAGCCGGTCTTGGGCAGTTCGAGCTGGCGGGCGAGGCCGCCGTCATTGGTGAGAAGCAGCAGGCCCTCGGTGTTGATGTCGAGACGGCCGACCGACATCACGCGCGGCAACGACGGATCGAGGTTCTCGAACACCGTGGGACGGCCTTCGGGATCCTTCTCGGTGGTCACCAGGCCGCGAGGCTTGTGATAGAGCCACAGGCGCGTACGCTCGCGCCTCGGCAGCAGCTTGCCATCGACGGTAACCTTGTCGGTGGGCAGCACGTTGCGGGCGGCGCTGGTCAGCACCTCGCCATTCACGGCGACCCGGCCTTCCTCGATCCAGGCCTCCGCGTCCCGGCGCGAGCCAAGACCGGCGCGAGCGATGACCTTGGCGACACGATCGCCGGCGAATTCGCCCTCGACCGCCGGGGCCTGCTTGACCGTATCCTCGCGCGGCTGCAACCGCTTCTCGGCGCGGCGCGGCGCCGGACGCTCCGGGCGGTTCTCACGGCGCTCGTCGAAGCGCGGCTCGAAGGACGAACGACCTTCGCGTGGTTCGAAGGCAGTATCGACGTGGCGGGGACGGGCTGGACCATCACCCTCGCGGTCCTCGCGCCGGGCCCGGAAGGGGCGCTCCTCCCGGTCGCTGCGCGGGGCATCGCTACGGGGACGGAAGGGACGATCGCCACTGCGCCCGCCTTCGCGATCCTCGCGCCGGGCACGGAACGGACGCTCCTCCTTGTCGCCGCGCTGAGCATCGGTGCGCGGGCGGAAGGGGCGGTCGCCGCCACGCTCGGCGCGGTCCTCGAATCGGCGCGGGCGTGCCTCGCCGCCCTCACGGTCCTCACGCGGGCGGAAGGGGCGGCGCGGCGCCTCGCCGCCCTCATCGCGATCGCGGAACGATGGGCGCGGCTTGAAGGGGCGTTCGCCGCCGGCATCGCGGTCGCGGAAAGTCTTGCGCGGGGGGCGGGCTTCGGAAGCCTCGCCTTCACGCGGCTTGAAGCGACTGGGGCGGCGCTCGCCGTCACTGCTCTCGGCAAAGGAGCGGGCCGGACGCGCGGGACGGGGCGGACGGCCCTCGCCCTCTTCGCGATCACGGAAGGATCGGCGCGGCGGTGCATCGCCACTGACACCACGACGGCGGGGACCGTCGCCGGCAGCGAAAGGCTTCTTGCCCCCACGCGGGGGCGTGCGGCCGTCGCCGCCAGATCGTTTATCGTCGTCGGACATTCATTGCTCCTAGAGCAAAGCGCGGCTAGGCGCAAACGCCTCTCTGCTTTAACTCTTTGTTTCGACGCGTTTTGCGATTTGAGGCGATCCCGTCAAATCACAAAACGCCTTGGCAGAAAAGGCGGCATGTCACGAGATGAAGCGCTCGATCATGGAACTGGCGCTGGAGGAAGCACGTGCGGCCGCAGGTCGCGGGGAGGTACCCGTCGGCGCGGTCGTCGTCAAGGACGGAGTGGTGCTGGCGCGTGAAGGAAATCGCACGCTGGAGCTGCGCGACCCCACCGCCCATGCCGAAATGCTCGCCATCCGCGCCGCCGCGAGGATGCTCGGCAGCGAGCGGCTCGTCGACGCAGATCTCTATGTGACGCTCGAACCCTGCCCGATGTGCGCGGCAGCGATCTCCTTCGCTCGCATTCGTCGCCTCTATTTCGGCTGCGACGATCCTAAGGGCGGCGCCGTGGAGAGCGGCGTGCAATTCTACGCCTCCCCTACCTGCCATCACCGGCCGGAGGTCTATTCGGGCATCGACGCAACGGCCGCGCGGGAGTTGCTGCAGGGATTTTTCAGGGAAAGACGGCGGTAGGTGTGGCGGCACAGGCTGGGGCTTCTTCGCGAACTCAACCGGCCTGCCCGGGTTGGCACCCTTGCCCATGGGTTGCTTCCCTACGCTGCCATCCCGTAAAATCATCACAATATCGGTTCCCGCCGCGAATGCAGGCCCATGCGTATCCTCCTGGCTGAAGACAATCGCGATCTGTCCGAGTGGGTCAGCCGCCTGCTGCGCCAGAGCAATTATGTGGTGGATTGCGTGCATCGGGGCGACGAGGCTGATACGGCGCTGCAGTCGCAGGATTATGCGCTGCTCATCCTCGATCTCGGCCTGCCCGACCTCGACGGCATCGAGGTGCTCCGGCGCCTGAGGGCGCGGGGCGATGCCACGCCCGTGCTCATCCTCACCGCCAATGACGCCGTCTCCAGCCGCGTGCGCGGCCTCGATAGCGGGGCGGATGATTATCTCGTCAAGCCCTTCGAGGTGGAGGAGCTGGAGGCCCGCATCCGTGCCCAGCTGCGCCGCGGCCGGGGCCGCATCGAGCAGGTCCTCGCCTATGGGGCGCTTGCCTTCGACAGCCAATCGCGCAGCTTCGCCCTCAATGGCGAGAACCTGGCCTTCACGCCGCGCGAACATGCTGTGCTGGAGACGCTGATGCTGAATGCCGGCCGCCCAGTGCCGAAGGAAAGGCTGGTGGAGAACGTCTTCGGCTTCGACGACGAGGCCGGGCCGAGCGCGGTGGAGGTCTATGTCCACCGCGTGCGCAAGAAGCTCGAAGGCAGCGATGTGGGCATCATCACGCTGCGCGGGCTGGGCTATATGCTGCGGCGCGCCGATGTCACGTAGCCTTCGCCGCGAATTGCTGGGCTGGTTGGTGCTGCCGCTCACCGCGGTGGTGAGCTACAACGTCTGGAACTCCTATTCGGATGCGCGCGAGACGGCCGATCTCCTCACCGACCGCACGCTGATCTCCTCCGCCCGCTCGATCGCCGAGAACATCCACGAGAGCGACGGCGTCATCCAGGCTCCGATCCCGCCCTCCGCGCTGGAGATGTTCGCTACCGACGACCGCGACCACGTGATCTACCGCGTCAACGGCCCGCGTGGCGAACTGGTCGCCGGCTATCCGGATACGCTGCCACCGCCCGAAACGCCGACCAATTTCCGGCACGTCTACTTCAAGGGCAGCTATCGGGGCGAGGCGGTGCGCGCCGTCGCCCTTGCCCAGCCTGTGGTCTCGGCCGCCGGCAAAAGCGGCGATGCGCTGGTGATCGTCGGGCAGACCTTGCGTAGCCATGACAGGCTGGTGAACAGCCTGTGGCTGAGGGCGCTACGCGACGAGATGCTGCTGGTGGCGGTGGCCGGCATCCTGGCCCTGCTCGGGCTCAGGCGCGGCCTCACGCCGCTCTTGCGTCTGCGTGACGAGGTGCGCCAGCGCGGCCCCGATTCCCTGGAGCCCCTCGACACCACGGACGTCCAGACCGAGCTGAGGCCGCTCGTAACGGCCCTCAACGAGGCGCTCGCCCAAGTCCAGCGCCAGGTCGCAGCGCAGAGGCGCTTCGTCGCGAATGCCGCCCATCAGTTGCGCACGCCGCTGGCCCTGCTGAAGGCGCAGGTCGGCGTTGGCCTCCGGGCGCCGGACGCGCCTGCGGCACGGGAATCGCTCACGGCCGCAGGCGCCACGGTGGAGGGCATGACGCGCCTTTCCAACCAGCTCCTCAGCCTTGCCCGAGCCGAGCAGGGCAGCGCCCTCCTCCATCGCGAGAAGGTCGACTTCAACGCGCTCTGCCACGATGCCGTGGAAGATCTCGCCATCATGGCGGTGGAACTTGGCATCGATCTCGGCTTCGACGGGGCTCCCGCCCCGCTCCACATCAATGGCCACCCGACGCTGCTGCGCGAGATGGCGACCAATTTGGTCGAGAATGCCCTGCGCTACACGCCGAAGGGCGGCACGGTGACGGCTCGGGTGCGGGCGGCCGGCGGATCGACCGTGACCTTGCGTGTCGAGGACAACGGTCCTGGCATCCCGGCCGATGAGCGCGAAAAGGTGTTCGAGCGCTTCTACCGCCGCCTCGGCACCGGCATCGAAGGCACCGGCCTGGGCCTTGCCGTGGTGAAGGAGATCGTGTCTTCGCATGAGGGCGAAATCGAACTGGCCGACCACGCGCCACCGCCGGGTCTGGTGGTCAAAGTCACCCTGCTGGCACTGGAGGCGTAGAGGGCGGGCCTTTTCGCCGCTACGGCGTTTTGCCTTCAGATCAAATCACCGGAAGCAAAAACGCTTTGGCCTCGCCCGCGTCTCGAAAAAAATGCCCGGGGAGAGAACCCGGGCATTAGTCTTTGCTGGAGATGGGATCTTTTGATCCTGCTTATGTTTATTCCGTGAAACCAGCGCCTCCGCTCAATGATCCGACAGCGGCTTGGGACGCCACTTGGCAAGGCTGTTTTCGACACGGCCCATGATCCAGCCCGCCGCCAGCACCACCAGCATGATGATGATGATCGCCGCCGCCACGCCCGGCCCATCGAAGGAGCCGCGGGCGATGGCGATGAGCTGGCCGATTCCGTACCGGGCGCCGACGAATTCGCCGACGATCGCGCCGGTAATGGCAAAGGAATAGCTGACGTGCAGGCTAGCGAAGATCCAGCTCATGGCCGAGGGAATGATCACCGCCCGGGTTAGTTGCCAGGGCTTGGCGCCGAGGATCTGAGCATTGGCGATCAGAGAGCGGTCGGCCTCGCGCACGCCCTGGAAGGCGTTCTGGAACACCAGGAAGAACACCATCACGAACGACAGGGCGATCTTGGAGGGGAGCCCCAAGCCGAACATGATGATGAAGACCGGGGCCAGCACGACGCGGGGGATGGAGTTGAAGACCTTGATGTAGACCGAGAAGATATCGGCCAGGAAGGCATTGCGGCCCAGCGCCACGCCCACCAGCACACCTGCGATGGAGCCGAAGACGAAGCCGATGGTGGCTTCCTCCACCGTGACCCACAGATGGTACCAGAGCGGCGTGCCGTTGGCGCCTTGGGTGATCCACTCCCACAGCCGCACGACTACCGTGCTGGGCATGCCAAGGGCGAGGTCCGTCATCCAGCCAAGGCGAACGGAGATCTCCCACAGCACGAGCAGAGCCGCGAGGATCACCGCCTGCCAGACTATGACTTTCGTGCGCCGGATCTGCGCCGCCTTGGCTGCGGCGGCCTCGATTTCCGCATCCGAGGTGCCGGGCCGAAAGGTCGGTGTCTTCGGGGACATGGTGACATCGCTCATTTGCTGCCTCCTTTCACGCGGCTTCGGCAGCGCGGCGGTTGGAGGTCTGGACCTCCTCGCGCAGGTCGTTCCAGATCATCCTGGAATAGTCGATGAACTTCTGGTCGTAACGGATGTCCTCGACGATGCGCGGGCGCGGCAGGTCGACCGTGTAGACGGACTTCACCGTGGCCGGGCCGGCGGTGAGCACGTAGATCTTGTCCGCGAGCGCGATCGCCTCGTCGAGGTCATGGGTGACGAACACGACGGAGGCCTTGGATTCGTCCCACAGGTTCAGCAGCACATTGTGCATGACCACGCGGGTCTGCACGTCGAGCGCCGAGAAGGGCTCGTCCATCAGCAGGATCTTGGGCTGATTGATGAAGGTCTGCGCCAGCGCGACGCGCTTTCTCATGCCGCCCGAAAGCTGATGCGGATAATGGTTCTCGAACCGCGGCAGGCCGACGCGCTTCAACCAATCGCGCGCCAGGGCATAGGCCTCCGCCTTGGGCACCCCGCGGAACATCGGACCGGCGGCGACATTGTCGAGGACATTTCGCCAGGGGAAGACCGCATCGGCCTGGAAGACGAAACCGACGCTGGGGTCGATACCGTTGACTGGCCCGCCCATCACCCGCACCTCGCCGGCGCTTGGCCTGGCGAGGCCTGTGACGAGGTTCAGCGTGGTCGACTTGCCACAGCCCGTCGGCCCGACGACAGCGACGAACTCGCCTCGGGCGACGGTCATCGAGAAGTCGTGGATCGCCGTGAGCGACTTGCCGGTCGGCGTTACGAAGCGCCGCGTGACATTGATGAGCTCGATGGCGGGCGAGGATGCCTGCGCCTGGGACTGGGTCATGGAGGTCCTCCATTCGGGGGGCGGGTCTGACCCGCCTTTCGCCCTTCAATAGTTCGGCTGTCGCCAAGGCGGGTCTGAAAACCCGCCCCCCCGAATCTCACTTCACGTTCTTCACGAACTCAGTAGTGAAGGTTTTGGATAGATCGATCTGCTTGTCCTGCAGTTCCTTCTTGAAGGTTTGCAGCACGGCGAGCACGGTTTTGGGACCATCTTCCGGCATCACGCCATCGGGCGTGAACATGCCCTTGCCGGCATCGAGCCCCTTCACATAGCCATCCTTGTCGTCGCCGTAGAATTCCTTCGGCATCTTGTCGGTGATCTCGGCGGCGCTGTGGGTGTTGATGAATTTCAACGTCTTCACGAAGGCATTGGCGAGCTTCTGCACCGTATCCTTGTGCGACTCCACCCAGGCCGTGGGCATATAGAGTGAAGCGGCGGGATAGGTGCCGCCGAGGGCATCCTCGGCACCCTTCACCGTGCGCATGTCGATCAGTACGCTGGCATCGCCCGACTTCACCATGCGCCCGATGGTCGGCTCGGTGGTCATCCCGGCCTGGATCTGGTCATGCTGCATGGCGGCGATGAAGGTGGCGCCGGCGCCAACGGGCAGGGTGGTGAATTCGTTCGGCTTCACGCCGGCCTTCTGGGCGAGGTAGAGCGTGAGGAAGTTGGTGGAGGAACCGAGGCCGGTGACGCCGACATCAGCGCCCTTGAAGTCGGCGGCCGACTTGATCTCCGGATGCTTAGCCGACACCAGGATCACTTCGCCCGGCGCCTGGCTGAACTGCACGACGCTCTCGACGAACTTTCCCTTGCCCTGCAGGTCGACGCAGTGATCGTAGAAGCCGACCACGCCCTGCACGGTACCGGCGAGCATCTCGGTCTCGGCATCGACGCCGGCCGTGTCGTTCAGGAGTTCGACGTCGAGGCCCTCGTCCTTGAAGTAACCCAGGCCTTCCGCCAGCTTGGCGGGAAGGTAGATCTGCTTTTCGTAGCCGCCCACGACGATGGTGATCTTGTCGTCCGCCCGCGCCACGGCGGCAGCGCCCAGGGTCATGGTGGCAACGGTGCCTGCGAGCAGAAGGCCGCGCAGCAGGTTGGGTTTGGCGAACATTGTCTTCTCCAAATGGCGTTTCCAGATGCCCGGTCTTCTTCCAACGCGAGGGATGGCGAGAGGGCGCTTGCTACTCTGCCTAGCGCACCAAGCTTTCAGTCAGCTTTCAATCATGGAGGGTGAGCAATTTTTATGGAGAACAGTTTTGCGGTTCGGCGGATGAACGAGGCGCACCAAACACGGAGTGTCGATCTCCGATCGACAGTCTTGGAAACGAGACGCTTGTCGGGGAGGAAGAACGTCGATCGGAGATCGACACTCCAATCCCGCACCTCATCCTGCCAAGGCAGCACCCTTTGGCAGCACAAGGCACAAAGGCAGCCAACGCCCGATAAATCTGCGCGAAATCCTTGCCCCAAGCGCCATTGCTGCCTAAACAGCGGCAACATTTTTGAAAGTTTGCAGCAATGGCCGGCGACAAGAAGCAGAAATTGAAGGCAAGGCAGGCGCGTGGTTTCGTGGACCGCAGCGCCGGCGAGATCATGGCGACCCGCGCGATGGTCGCCACCATCCAGAGCGTATACGAACTCTATGGCTTCGAGCCGGGCGAGACCCCCTTCGTCGAATATTCCGACGCCCTCGGCAAGTTCCTGCCGGACCAGGACAGGCCGAACGAGGGCGTGTTCTCCTTCCAGGACGACGACGAGCAGTGGCTGTCGCTGCGCTACGACCTCACGGCGCCGCTCGCCCGCTATGTCGCCGAGAATTTCGACGCCCTGCCCAAGCCCTATCGCAGCTATCGCTCCGGTTTTGTCTTCCGCAACGAGAAGCCGGGCCCTGGGCGCTTCCGCCAGTTCATGCAGTTCGACGCCGACACGGTGGGCAGCCCCTCCGTCGCCGCCGACGCCGAGATCTGCATGATGGCCGCGGACACCATGGAGAAGCTCGGCATCGCACGCGGCTCCTATCTGGTGCGGATCAACAACCGCAAGGTGCTCGACGGCATCATGGAGGCGATCGGCCTCAGCGGTGACGAGAATGCCGGCCGCCGCCTCACCGTGTTGCGCGCCATCGACAAGTTCGATCGCCTGGGCGCCGAGGGCGTGCGCGACCTCCTCGGCGGGGGACGCAAGGACGAGTCGGGTGACTTCACCAAGGGCGCCGGTCTCGAGGCGGCCCAGGCCCGGACCATTCTGGATTATGTCACCGGCCAGCGTGGCAGCAATGCCGAGACGGTCGAGCGTATCCGGCCGCTGGTGGCTGATACCGCCACGGGCCGCGCCGGGGTCGAGGAACTCGCCCGCATCGCCGACCTCGTAGACAAGTCGGGCTACGGTCCGGACCGCATCGTCATCGACACTTCGATCGTGCGCGGCCTCGAATATTATACGGGGCCGGTCTACGAGGTCGAACTCACCTTCGAGGTCAAGGACGAGCAGGGCCGCCCGGTTCGCTTCGGCTCGGTGGCCGGCGGCGGGCGCTATGACGGCCTCGTGGCGCGCTTCCGCGGCGAGCCCGTGCCGGCGGCAGGTTTTTCCATCGGCGTCTCGCGTCTGCTGGCCGCCCTCACCGCGCTTGGCCGCGTCGACACCGCCGGCGAGAAGGGTCCCGTCGTGGTCTGTGTCATGGACCAGGCCCGCCTTGCCGACTACCAGACCATGGCCGCTGAATTGCGCCAGGCCGGCATCAGGTCGGAAGTCTATCTCGGCGGCTCGGGCATGAAGGCGCAGCTCAAATATGCTGACCGCCGCAAGTCTCCAGTCGTGGTGATTCAGGGCTCGGACGAGGCCGAAAAGGGCGAGGTGCAGCTCAAGGACCTGGCGCTCGGCGCCGAGATGGCCAAGGCGATCGCCGACAACGCCGAATGGCGCGAGGCCCGCGTGGCACAGCGCGTGGTGCCGAGGGGCGAGTTGGTGAAAGCTGTGAAGGAGATGCTGGGGTAATCGCTGGGAGCGCGGACGTCTCGTCCGCTCTTCGTTCATCATCGAGCACAACGTTTCCAAGAGCGGACGAGGACGTCCACGCTCCCGGTATAAACCTCGTTTTGGCTTTCCAGTCGCGCAACACCCCCTGCTTTGCTAGAAGACACCCCGATTTCGATGATGGACCGCGCATATGCCCCACCCAGCCTATGAAGCCTTCGATGCGCTTGCCCGGCGCTCGGGCTATGCGCTGATCGATCCGCCCGTCCTGCAGCCGGCCGGGCTGTTCCTCGACCTGCTCGGCGAGGACATGCGCCGGCGCGCCTTCCTCACCACCGATGCAGAGGGCCGCGAATTCTGCCTGCGGCCCGATTTCACCATTCCCGTCTCGCTGCATTATCTGAAGGAAACCAGGCCCGGCAGCATTGGCGCCTATGCCTATCGCGGCCCGGTGTTCCGCTTCCGCACCGATGGTCCCAGCGAATTCCTGCAGGCCGGTTTTGAGAATTATGGCCGCAGCGACAAGCCGGCAGCCGATGCCGAAATGATGGCCATCGCCATCGAGGCTGCCGCAGGGCTCGGCCTCGTCAAGCCCGATATCCGCATGGGCGACGCCGGCATCGTCACCGCCATGCTCGATGCGCTTGATCTGCCGCCGGTCTGGCGCCGGCGCCTCGTGAGCGACCTGCGCCGCTCCAAGAACCTCGACGAGGACCTCGCTCGCCTCGGCAGCACGGCGCCCAAGAACGGCGCTGCGGCCTATGCCGGCTTCCTCGCAGCGCTCGAAGGCTCCGATCCCGGCTCGGCCCGCGCCGCCGTGGCCGACCTCCTCTCCATCGCCGGCATCCAGCCCGTCGGCGGGCGCAGCGTCGACGAGATCGCCGATCGCTTTCTCGAACAGGCGGCGCTCTCCTCCGGTCTCGGCGTGGACGCCGACAAAGTGGCGATCACGCGCAAGATCTTCGCCGTGGCCGCCGATCCCGACACCGCATCCGCCGAATTGCGTGGTATTGCCGATGACGCCAGGCTCGATCTCAACGCCGCACTCGATGCCTTCGACGAACGCACCGGCTTCCTCGCCGCGCGCGGCATCGAAGTCGGCGCCATCAAGTTCGCCACGGGCTTCGGACGGCGCCTCGATTACTACACAGGCTTCGTGTTCGAGCTGCATGATCCAGGCCAGCCCGATGCACAGGCACGTGTCGGCGGCGGGCGCTACGACAAGCTGATGAGCCAGCTTGGATCGGCTGAAGCCGTCCCGGCTGTCGGCTGCTCGATCTGGCTCGACCGGTTCGGCGGAGACGCATGATGAACGCTTCCCCTTCGCCCCTCCTTCTCGGCATTCCCTCCAAGGGCCGCCTGCAGGAAAACTGCACCGCCTTCTTCGAGCGCGCTGGCATCCGCTTCGTGCAGGAACGCGGCGCGCGCGACTATCGCGGCGCGGTGCCGGGCATGGACGATGTGGAAGTGCTGTTCCTCTCGGCCTCGGAGATCGCCGGCCAGCTCGCCTCCGGCGCCATCCATTTCGGCGTCACCGGCGAGGACCTGGTGCGCGAGAACATCCCGCGCGCCGATGAGCGCGTCAGCCTGATCCAGCCGCTTGGCTTCGGCCACGCCAATGTGGTGGTCGCCGTGCCGCAGGCCTGGATCGATGTGCGCACCATGGACGATATCGAGGATGTCGCCGCAGGCTTTCGCCAGCGCCATGGCCGCCGCCTCAAGGTCGCAACCAAATATATCAACCTGACTCGGGCCTTCTTTTCCGCGCATGGGGTGGCTGATTATCTCATCGTCGAAAGCCTCGGCGCTACAGAGGGCGCGCCCGCTTCCGGAGCGGCCGATCTCATCGTCGACATCACCACCACGGGCAGCACGCTGACGGCCAATGCACTGAAGGTGGTGGATGACGGAGTGATGCTGCGCAGCCAAGCCAATCTGGTCGCTTCCCTCGGCGCCGACTGGAGCCCGCGAGCCCGCGCCGGTGCCGCCGCCATCCTCGGGCGCCTCGCCGCCAAGGCGACGGGCAGCGCCCAGCGCGAGATCCGCTGCGTCCTGCGCGGCGCCAACCAGCAGCATCTGCAGGATGCAGCACGCCAGTTCAGCGCCAGCGCACCCTTCGGGCTGCCCTCCCCGGGCCAGCCCCTCACCTTCCATGTCCCCTCCGGACAGGTCTTCGACTTCGCCGCCTGGCTGACTGAACAGGGAGCGGCCGCAATTGCGGTGACCAATCTCGACTTCGTGTTCGAACCCCAGAATGCGCTGTACAGCGAGTTGGAAAAGAAGTTGGGGTAGCGCCCTGGGAGTATCCGTATTCGGTCAAGCAGCTTTAGGTGTCCAAATCCGATTATCTCGCAAGAGGGCGTTAGCGAGGATGATGAGCTTGCGCATGATAGCGACGATGGCGATTTTTTGGGTTTTCCGGCGGCGACCATGGCCTGGTATTTAGCGGCGAGGTCGGGGTTCCATCGGATAGCGGCGACCATGGGCATATAGAGGGCTCGTCGCAGAAGGGCTCTTCCCCCGCGAATGAAGCGCTTGCCATTTTTGCTGCCGCTGTCGCGTGGGACAGGGGCGAGGCCGGCCAGGCTTGCGGCTTGAGGGGGGAGACAGGGTGCCCAGTTCAGGCATGTGGATGAGCATGGCGTGAGCTGTGATGGGTGCCACGGCGGGGATGGAATCGAGGATTTCGGCTCTGCGCTTGAAGGCGGGATCCTTGTCGGCCCGCCTGGCGATCTCCTCGTCGATGGCGTTTATCTGCGCTTGGGTCAGAGCCAGTGTCTTGGCGAGTTGGCGCTTGATCAGGGGGAGTTCGGCGGTTTGCTGGCGGGTCTGGGTTGCCACTTTGATCTTCATCAGGGCGTCCCGCGCCGCGGCCAATTGCTTCATCTCCTCAAGGGCCTGGCTGACGATGAGGGTCGGCTCGGGCTGGACGGCCTGGCCATAGCGGGCCAGGGTCATGGCATCAATGCGATCGGTCTTGGCCAGCCTGCCAATACCTTCGGCAAAGCGTCGGGCCTGGCGCGGGTTGAGCTTGACGGCCGGCAGGCCGGCCTGGTTGAGCGCGCGTTCGAAGGCGCGATGATAGGCCCCCGTTGCTTCGAACACCACACGCTCGACAGTCCAGGAAGAAAGCCAGGCAAGCAGGGCGCGATGGCCCGCCTGGGTGTTGGCAAAGCGCTTGATGAGGCCTGCCGGGTGGACAGCCACATCCAAATGATCCTTGCCGATGTCGGTGCCGACATTGTGTGCTAGGCTGCTCGTCATCTTTTCCAAGTCCTCTGCTTGTCTCCGGAGCAATGCCGGTATCCGTTCAGGCCTCATGGAAAAGAGAGGGGTGGTCAGACTCCTAAGTCAGTCCTTCGATTATCGCAGGCACGACCCGTCCCCTCCCGCCTCCAGCTCGGCGGCCACCGAGCTGGAGGCATCCAAAAGCTAGGCTTTCACGATGGGATTGAAATAGACAATCGCAGGCATCCTTGCCTGCTCTTTCCTTGCTACTGACGTCACGTTTCCCGGAGCAGGCAGGGATGCCTGCGATCCCGGGCTGCCACGTGAATTATTCGGGTTATCACGCAAGACGCCAGGTTCTATGGTAGCGGCCCCTCCCGTTTCATTTCAGAGATTATCATGTCCGATAGTGTAAAGCCCGTCTGGTTCATCACCGGCTGCTCGACCGGGTTCGGGCGCGAACTCGCCCGTCACACGCTTTCGCTGGGCTATCCCACCGTGGTCACCGCCCGCAATCCGGCGCAGCTCGAAGAATTCACCATGGAGTATGGCGAGCTAGCCTTGGTGCTCAAGCTCGACGTCACCAGCCAGGACGACATCGATGCCGCGGTCAAGATCGCGCTGGAGCGGCTGGGGCGGATCGACGTGCTCGTGAACAATGCCGGCATCGGCTATTTCGGCTCCTTCGAGGAAAGCGAGCTCGCCGAAGTCCACAAGATGTTCGACATCAATCTGTGGGGCCTCACTCATATGACCCGCGCGGTGTTGCCGACCCTGCGCAAGCAGCGGTCGGGTACCATCGTCAACGTCTCCTCGATCGGCGGCCTGCGTGCCTTTCCGTCCGTGAGCTTCTACAACGCCACGAAGTTCGCAGTGGAAGCGCTATCCGAAGCGCTCTCCCAGGAACTTGCTCCGATGGGCATCAAGGTCCTGCTGGTCGAGCCCGGGCCCTTCCGCACCGACTGGGCCGGTCGCTCCGCCAACGAGGCACCGCAAACGATTGCCGACTATCACGAGACTGCCGGCGCCCGGTTGGCGCAGATCCGCGGCAACAGCGGCAAGCAGGTCGGAGACCCCGTGCGCGCGGCCGTGGCGATCGTGAAGGCCGTCGAGGCGGAGAAGCCACCGCTGCGCTTGCTGCTCGGCAAGGTCGCCCTCGCCGGCGCCCGCATCAAGCTTGAACAGCTCGCCGCCGATTTCGACGCCTGGGCGGAGGTGACCGAAGGCGCCGATTATCCGGAAGGGCAGTGATCGGCGCGGCGCGAGCCTCCTCCACTAGGCTGAAGGAGGCTTTCGCGTTGCGCTCTTTCCCAAGCATTGCAAACTACCCCCCACTGGTCCACACAGGGGCGAATCCTGTTGCCGGCTTGTCATGACCGATCGTCCCAAACTCGTCCTCGCCTCCGCCAGCCCACGCCGCCATGCCCTGCTCGAACAGGCCGGATGCGCGCCCGATGCCCTGCTGCCGACCGATATCGACGAGACGCCCAGGCGCGGCGAGGCGGCACGCTCGCTGGTGCAGCGCCTGGCCAAGGAGAAGATCGAGGCCGCGCTGGTCACGCTGAAGAGCCGGTACGACCTCGCCGGGGCCTATACCGTATCGGCGGATACGGTCGTCGCCTGCACTGGCCGCGTATTGCCCAAGGCCGAAACCCTGGAGGATGCGGAAGCCTGCCTGCGCCTGCTCTCGGGCCGCAGCCACATCGTGATGACCGGCGTCGCCGTGGCCAATCCGCAGGGCACGATCCGCACTCGGCTGGTCGAGACGCGCCTTCGTTTCAAGCATCTGTCGCTCGACGAGATCAATGCCTATCTTGACTCCGGCGAGTGGCGGGGCAAGGCCGGCGGCTATGCCATTCAAGGGCTCGCCGGTGTTTTCGCCCTGCGCCTCGTCGGCTCCTACACCAATGTCGTCGGTCTGCCGCTTTATGAAACCGTGAGCCTGCTCGAAGGCGCCGGCTTCCCCGTCCGCGGCACCTGGAGGGAAAATCTGTGAGCGAACCGGTTGCCACCCCCATGCTCAAGCGCAAATGCCCGATCTGCAGCAAACCCAGCATCGAAGCCGTGAAGCCGTTCTGCTCCAAGCGCTGCGCCGATATCGACCTGTCACGCTGGCTGAAGGGTGTCTACGCCATTCCCGCCACGGAGAATGACGAGGCCGATCCGACCGACCAGGACGATCCCTTCAATGCAGAGCGTGACCTATGACCGAACCGCAGCGTTATACCATCCCCAGCCTCGAGGCCTTCCTTGAGTCCGCCCTTCTGGCTGGCGGAGCTGACGTTCCCTCCGCCAATGCCGCAACCCGGGCGATGATGCACGCCTCCACCATCGGCGTGGATAGCCATGGCGTGCGCCTGCTGCCCTATTATCTCGGCGTGGTGGCAAGCGGGGAAGTGAACGGCCATCCGCAGATCGAGGTCCTCCGCGGCGAAGGCTCCACGGCCGTGCTCGATGCCGACGGCGCCATCGGTCACTATGCCTGCTATCGCGCCATGGAGGAGGCCGTGGACATCGCCAGGACGCAGGGTGTCGGCGCCGTGACGATCAAGCACATGTCGCACATGGGTGCTGCCGGCGCCTATGCGAAGTGGGCCGCCGAACAGGGCTTCATCGGTATGCTCGTCGCCAATTCGGACGCGGCCGTGCGCCTGTTCGACGGGCGCGACGCCTTCCACGGCACCAGCCCGATCGCCATCGGCGCGCCGGTGCCCGGCCAGCGCCCCTGGCTGATGGACATGGCGACGAGTGCCATCCCGCAGAACCGCGTGCTGCTCTATCGCTCGCTGGGGCTGACACTTCCCGAGAATGTCGCCGTGGACGAGAAGGGCCTCCACACCACCGATCCGTACGCCGCCCGCACGCTCTCGCCGATCGGCGGCGAGCAGGGCTACAAGGGCGCGGCACTGGCGGGCCTCGTCGAGATCCTGTCCTCGCCCCTCACCGGCATGTCCCTCTCCACCGAGCTTGTGCCGATGTATGGCAAGCCCTCCACCGGCGCCCCACGCGACATGGGCGGCTTTGCGCTCGCCATCAACCCCGCCGCCTTCATCGGCACTGAGGTCTATGGCGCCATCATCACGCGCTATCTTGCCAGTATCCGCGCCGCCGTCCCGGCGGAGGACGCGACCGGCAAGCCGATGGCGCCGGGCGACCGTGAATGGAAGGTCGAGGACGAGCGCCGGATAAAGGGCGTGCCCGTGGATCCGGACAGCGAGAAGGCTTTCGCCGAGCTGGCGGAGAAGTATGGGCTGACGCCGCCGGCAAAGGCCTGACCGATCCTGATGCGGGGATCGCGGCGGCATGCCGCCTCTGATCAGCGCATTCTTTGCCCGCTCTCCGCGAACACCAGAGCCCTGACGGGATCGAAGCGGGCCGTAATCGGCTCGCCGGACTTCAGGCCGCGGCCATTACTGGTCTGGATCGTCACCAGATCGCCGGCACCATGCCGGGCGAAGATGAAGGTCTCGCCGCCCAATTGTTCGAGGAGGTCGATCGTCAGCTCCAGGGCGGCGCTGCCATTCGCATCGAAATGTTCGGGGCGAATGCCGACAACCACCGTTGCCCCGTCCCTGCCATCTGCCAGGGTAAGGGGGATCGTGGCATTGCCGAAATCTGGCAAGCACGCCGTCCAGCCGCCATCCCCCGCCCGCGCCAGCACACCCTTGAAGAAGTTCATTTTCGGCGAACCGATGAAACCGGCAACGAAGAGGTTCGCCGGGTCGTCGTAGAGATCGAGCGGGGCACCCACCTGCTCGACGGCGCCACCGCGCAGCACCACGATCTTGTCGGCAAGGGTCATAGCCTCGACCTGGTCGTGGGTCACATAGATGATCGTGGTCGCCAGCTTCTTGTGCAGGCGCGCGATCTCGATACGCATATGCACGCGCAGCTCGGCGTCGAGGTTGGAAAGCGGCTCGTCGAACAGGAAGACCTTGGGGTGACGCACGATGGCGCGGCCGATGGCCACGCGCTGGCGCTGGCCGCCGGACAACTGCTTCGGCTTGCGGTCGAGCAGCGGTTCCAGGCCCAGGATGCGCGCGGCCTCGCCGACCTGTCGTGCGACATCGGCCTTGGGCACCCCGGCAAAACGCAGGGCAAAGCCCATATTCTCCCGCACCGTCATATGCGGGTAGAGTGCATAGGACTGAAACACCATGGCAATACCGCGCCGGGACGGGTCGACATCGTTGACCACGGTGTCGCCGATCTTCAGCGTGCCGCTGGTGATGTCCTCGAGCCCGGCGATCATGCGCAGCAAGGTGGATTTGCCGCAGCCCGAAGGACCGACAAAGACAACGAACTCGCCGGACCTCACCTCGAGATCGACCCCCTTGATGATCTCGAGATTGCCGAACGACTTGCGCACATTGCTCAGCGTGAGGTCACTCATCCGCTCCCTCTCCTTCCGCTCAACCGACACTGAGCTGCAGCGTATGGGTGGCGAAGCGCGGCGATGATACCTCGATGCTAATCGCGCCCGGCTCCCCCGTCGTCTCCACCCAGAAGCCCGTGGTGCCGCCCTGGAACGGCGCGACGGCCGGGCCGATCAGGCTTGCCGGTCCGTCCAGGCGGATGGTCGCAGCGTCGTTGAGGAAAGGCAGCTTCGAGCCCGCCTGGTCGAGGGCCCGCACGATCACCCTCGTGCTGTCACGCTCGCCTGCCTGAAGGGTATGGCTGTCGGTGACGACCTCGAGCCGGCTCGGGACGGGATCGGCGACCATGTGAAGTTGGGCGACAGGTCTTCCGGCGACGAAGCCGGTGAAATGCGCATCCTCCCAACGCATGCCCCAGACCCCAAGCTCGTCCTTGGTGAAGTGCCGGTGGTCTATGACGACGGGAGCGTGGGGCAGATGCGGAAAGTTTTCTCGATCGGGGCCAATACGCTTGGTCAGTGTTCCATAGCGCAGTTCCACCTCGTCGCAATTGGTGAGGATGATCAGCGGCAGCACGCCGCCGATATTGCGCTCGCCCCTCGCCCAGAAAGTGACGGGCTTCAACACCACCTCTTCGGCGGGATCGCACTGGCTGGCATAGACAAAGGCAGCGAATTTCGGCTCGCGGAACATGTCGAGCACGCCGTGATAGCAGATGCGATCGCCCGATCCGAAATCCTTGTGGGTGTTGTAATCGGCCATGCACCAGCCAATGCAGCCGGAGATGCTGGCATCGCCGTAGGAAGCGTTGAGCACCTCCAGATGCCGACGCACATGTTCGGCCTGGCGCTGTTCCTGGTCGTAGCTCTTGGTTGGATACATGTGGCCGCCATACTCGGTGATGAGATAGGGCACGGCGCGATCGAGCCCCGTGCATTCCTGCTGCGGGCGCAAGGCCGTGCGCGGGCGGTTCGACCCTGGCAGTTCCTCATTGCCGAGAATGAAATCGTTCATGGTGTAGACGTCCTCGAGGAATTCGCTCTCGGTGATGTAGCGCACCCCGCCGGTGGAACGAGTCGGGTCGAGTTCCCGCGCAAGGCGGTTGGTTTCGGCATAGAACTCGTGGGAATCCTGGGATTCGTTGATGCGCACGCCCCATATCACGATCGAGGGATGGTTCCAGTCGCGCTGGATCATGCGCCGCACATTCTCGATGGCCTCCTTCTGCCAGGCCACGTCGCCGATATGCTGCCAGCCAGGAATTTCCTCGAAGACCAGCAGGCCGATGCGGTCACAATGATCGAGGAAATATTTCGACTGCGGATAATGCGAGGTGCGCACGAGATTGCATTTGAGTACCCGCTTCACGATTTCCGCGTCCCGCTCCTGGGCCGAGCGGCCCATTGCGTAGCCGGCATAGGGATAGGCCTGGTGCCGGTTGAGGCCCCGGATCTTCAGCTTGCGGCCGTTGAGCAGGAAGCCCTCGGTGGTGAAGGCCGCCGTGCGGAAGCCGAATCTGGAGGAGAGGCTGTCCTTGCCCGCAGCGGTGCGGAGCTCCACGTCCATCTCGTAGAGAACGGGATCGTCGATATCCCAGAGCGACAATCCCTCCAGGGCCTCGAATGAAAACAGCCCGCCCTGCACGCCGGCAGCGATGCCGACCTCGGCGATCACACGGCCCCCCACAGTGCGCAGGCGGGCCGTAAGGGTTCCTTCGATGGGCAGACCTTGCGGATTGGCGAGATCGCAGCGCACCGTCACCGATTTGCGCTCGGCCAGCACATTGCCCGTTTCGATCTTGAGATTGGCGATCGAGATGGGGTCGGTCACCTTCAGCCAGACGTCCCGGTAGATGCCTGCATAGGTGAGGTAGTCGATCCGTCCGCCGAAAGGCGGTATCGCCGGGTTCTCGCTGCCATCGATCTTCACGGTGATGAGATTGTCGCCTTCCCGCAGGCGGCCGGTCAGCCGAGCCTCGAAGGGCGTATAGCCGTCGCTGTGCGCGGTGATCTCTTCGCCATTGAGGAAGACCACCGCATCGGCCATCGCTGCGTCGAACACCAGCGATATCTCGCGGCCCGCGAAATCGGAGCGCCAGGGCAGATGCTTCTGGTAGCTGAAGGCGCGCTGATAGGAGGTCTCGTCGAAATAGTTGAACGGCAGTTGCACGGCGGTGTGAGGCAGCTCGACCGCAAGCCCCCCCGCGGCGAGTTGCTCCGGCGCGATGGCGCCCTCATGGAAATGCCAGCCTTGATTGAAATTCTCGACAATACGCATGTTCATTCCTATTTGACCGAACCCAGCATGCCTTGGACGAACTGACGCTGCATGAGGAAGAAGACGATGAGGGTCGGCAGGGTGGCGAGCACCGCGCCAACCATCACCACGCCAAAGTCGGGGTAGTAGGCCGAGGCCAGCGACGAGATCACCAGCGTGATCGTCTTGGTCTCGTTGGACTGCAGCACGATCAACGGCCACAGATAGCTGTTCCAGGCCGCCATGAAGACGATGATGAAGGCAGCCGCATAGGTCGAGCGCATCACCGGCACGAAGATATAGAGGAAGATCTGCCATTCCTTCAGGCCATCGACCTTGGCGGCATCGCGAAGCTCGGAAGGGAAAGCCTTGGTGCTCTGGCGGAAATAGAAGATGACGAAGGCCGAGCCGATGGTCGGCAGCAGCACCGCGATATGGGTGTTGATCAAGCCGGCGCGGCCCATCATTACGAAGAGCGGGATCATCAGGGCCGCAAAGGGCACCATCAGCGTCAGGAGAATGGCGCTGTAGATCCGCTCGCGCAGCCTGGAGCGGAACATCTCGAAACCGTAACCGGCCAGCGAGGAGACCGCCAGGGTGAATAGGGTGCTGAGCAGCGCGATCTTGGCCGAGTTCCAGAAGATCAGGGGCGCGTCGACCTGCGAGAAGAACTTCTGCACGTTGTCGGCGAGCGCTCCCCCGAAAGACAGGCGGCCCTTGATGATGTCGCCGGACGTATTGGTGGTGCCGACCAGCATCCACAGGAAGGGGAAGACCGACAGGAAGGCCATGCCTCCCACGAAGCCATACATCAACACCTGGCCCAGAATGGCCCTGAAACGATCGCCGCTCATTGCTCGCGCTCCCTTGCCGCGTAGAACTGCAGAAAGGCGAGCAGCGCCACCAGGATCACGATCACATAGGACACGGTGGCTGCGTAGCCGAGATTGGGGATGAACTTGAAAGTCAGGTTGTAGATGTAGAGCGAGAGGGTCAATGTCGCGTCGGAGGGGCCGCCGAGCGTGATGTTCGCCACCTCGTCGAAGAGCTGCAGCGTGCCGATGGTGGAGATCACGGCGGTGAACAGAATCACCGGCTTCAGCATCGGAATGGTGATGCGAAAGAGCTGCCCGCTGGCGCTGATGCCGTCTATGCGTGCCGCCTCGTAGATCGAGCGGTCGATATTCTGCATGGCCGACAGGTAGAAGATCATGTTGTAGCCGGTCCATCGCCAGGTGATGGCGATGATGATCATGACCTTCGCCCAGAAGGGGTCGGTCATCCAGGGAATGGGCGAAGCGATCAGGCCAATCCCTTCCAGCGTCGCGTTGACGATGCCGTCGCTTGCGAACATGCCCTTGAACAGGGCCGAATAGGTCACCAGCGACGACACGCAGGGCAGGAAGATCGCGATGCGGAAGAAATCGCGGCCGACGAGCCGGGGACTGTTGAGGACGGCCGCCAGGATCAGTGCCAGCAGCAGCATAATCGGGACCTGCACGACGAAGAAGGTGATCGTCGTGGTCAGGGCCTTGAGAAAGACAGGATCGTTGAACAGACGGACGATATTGCCGAAGCCAACGAAGCGGATCATGGTCCCGCGCCCGGACTGGAAGGACATCCAGAGCGACCACAGGATCGGATAGACCATGAACAGGCCGATCAGCCCGAGCGCCGGCGCCACGAACAGCCAGCCATTGATATCATGATAGCGGCGCACGCCGCCGGGTCGCACAAGAGCCATCGGCATTTCCTGACCGTCGCGGACGGACGACATGACTGATGCCGCCCGTCGCTTTGGGGCGTGTCCCCGCCTACTGGATCTGTGTCTTCAGTTGCGCTTCGATCGCCTTCAGGGCGTCGTCGACCGAGCCGCCCTTGGCAAGGGCCGGGATCTGCGCGATCACCGCCGCATCGGCTTCGTTGGTATAGGTGCCGTAGCTGACGGACGGAATCTTGGCGAGCCAATCGGCGAAGCTTTGCCAGACCTTTGCGTCGCCGAAGAAGGCATCGGCCTGGCTATAGGCCGAGCCTTGACGCGCTACCAGGAGCGAACCGACCGCACCCCGCTCCTGCAGGATCTTCTGGTAGAAGTCGACATCCTTGCCATAGGTCTCGTTCAGGAAATCGATCGCGTCATCCTTCTGAGGGGAGCTCGCCAGCACATACCAGCTTGAACCGCCGAGATTGGACTGATGGGTGGCGCCATCGATGCTCAAGGCAGGTATGGGAGCAACCCCCCATTTGCCGGACTGGTCGGCCTGCGCCTTCACGGTGCCGGTGATCCACACCCCGGTGATCACGGCCGCCACGTCGCCAGAGGTGAACGTACTCACCCAATTGGCCCAGCCGGCGGCGGGCTTGTAGATGCCGGCTCCCATCATCTTGCCCAGCGTTTCAAGCGAGGCCTTCAGCGCTGGATTGCCGGTGATGGTGGGATTGCCATCCTTGTCGAAATACCAACCACCTGCCGACTGCATCATGATACGCACGATACCGGCATCATTGGGATCGATGCCGATCATCTTCTTGCCGGTCTTGGCCTCCACCTGCTTGCCGATCTCGATGAAGCGATCCCAGGTGATGTTCTGCATGTCCTCGGGCTTGAAGCCTGCCGCTTCGATATAATCCTTGCGGAAATACATGCCGGTGACGCCGGAATCGAAGGGCATGCCATAGACCTTGTCCCCGACAGTCATCACCTTGACCTTGTAGGGCGCAAATCCGGAATAATCGACCTTGCCGGACATGGGCGCGAAGGCGTCGGGGAAGGACTGCAGATATTTCTGGGCGCCGTAGTCCTCGATCAAAACAATATCCGGCAGGCCGGCGCCGGTGCCGGCGGAGAGGCCGGTCTGCAGCTTCTGCTCGACATCCGCCTTGGCGAAGTCGACCACATTGATGTGCACGTCAGGATGGGTCTTGGCGTAGCGCTCGCCCGCCTCCTTCATGATCGCGACATTGAAATTGGGATCCCAGCACCAGACGGTGATATCCTTCGCCTCGGCGGCGGCGACCGCCAGCAGGCTCGCGCCGGCCAGCGCCATGCTGGCAAGGTGGGGGCGCAGCGCACGCAGAAAATGCCTCATCGTTTCCTCCTGGAGGTCCGCTTGAGGAACGGGTTTCTCCCGTTTCCCGCGAGGAGTATTCCTCAGAACGCAAAAAGAGGCAAGATCTTTAGTAAATTTTTACCAAACGATCTATCCACTTGGAAAGAAAGGCTTTTCTATCGCTCTGCCACGCTATCACGCCAGATGAGTTCCGTTGCCAGCGTGACCTTCTTGGCGGTCTCGCGCCCCGAGAAGCGTTCGAGCAGGAGATCGACTGCGGTTTCGCCGATCAGTTCGGCGGGAATGCGGATGGTCGACAGCGGTGGATTGAGGAGTTCGGCCACCGGAATATCGTTGAAACCGGCAATCGCCACGTCCTTGGGGATGCGCAGGCCAAGATCCTTGATGGCCCGATAGGCGCCGATAGCCAGATTGTCGTTGCAGGTAATGATGACCTCGGGCGGCCGGGCGCCCTGCATCAATCGACGCGCCAGGCTGTAGCCGGTCTCCGGCGTCAGCCTTTCGGTGAGGCAGATATCCGGATCGAACAGCCCCATCTCCGTCATCCAGGCGACATAAGCCCGGCAGCGTGGTTCGTTGAAAACATCGGTATCCGCATAGAACGCCTCGATCCATCCAATGAGGCCGATGCGGCGATAGCCACGGCCATGAAGGGCGGAGAGCAGCTTGCGCGTGGCGAGCGCGAGGTCGCTTGCCACACTGTCATCGAGGTCGAAAGGAGGAAAGAAATCGGCAAAAACCAGGTTTCGGCTGTGTTCGCGCAGCCATTCCACCTCCTGCGGCTTATGATAGCCGACGGCGATCACCCCTGAGGCGTCACGCAACAGGCCGGCCTCCGGCGGGGCATCGGTGTGATAGAGCTTGACGACCTCGATCTTCAGGGCCTGGCAGCGGTTCTCGATGCCGAGCCGAACGCCGATATAATAGGGATCGGTCAATTCCTGGGTCGGCCGCAGGAAATGCACCAAGGCGATGCGGCCAGCGCCGGGCACCAAACTCTGTGCCGCCACCGCAGCCCCCGCCGCGCGATGGCGATTACGCGGCGTGGCATATTTGAGGGCCTCCGCCGCCTCGATCACCGCCTGGCGCTTCGCAGCCGAGATCGACAAGGTCGCGTCATAGTTGAGAACGCGCGAGACCGTCGCCGACGAAACGCCGACAGCCGCCGCGATTTCCTTGATCGTTGCCATTCCCTACCCCTGCCACGGTGGAGACCGCCACGGCCGAACCGATCCACGACAAGCCCTGGCCTGACCGTCGATCAATTCCGGGGAGCCCAAATCGATTAGTAAATTTTTACTCCTTAAATTAACGAATGCAAGCGTTGCCTGTGCGCCTCTTAAGGAGGGGAGAACCTGGGCAAGAATCGACCAAAAGGCAACTCCGGATCTTCACCATGAGCCAAGGACACGCTGCGTTCAGAAGCGTTGAGCTTGACATTTGTACCGAACAGTACATATTGTAATGATTGGTACAAACGAGGTGCTCCCATGTCCGAACAACGCCCCCCTCTCCCGCCCTTCACCCACGAGACCGCTATCCAAAAGGTCCGCGCTGCCGAGGATGGCTGGAACAGCTGCAATCCCGAACGCGTTTCGCTCGCCTATACGCTCGACAGCCGTTGGCGAAACCGTTCCGAATTCCCGCGCGGACGGGCGGAGATCGTCGAGTTCCTCACCCGCAAATGGCGGAAGGAGCTGGATTATCGCCTCATCAAGGAACTCTGGGCCTTCGGCGGGAACCGCATCGGCGTGCGGTTTGCCTATGAGTGGCACAATGACGAGGGCGAGTGGTTCCGTTCCTACGGCAATGAGAACTGGGAGTTCGACGAAAACGGCCTGATGGCGGTGCGTCATGCCAGTATCAACGACCTGCCGATCCAGGCGAGCGAGCGCAAGTTCCATTGGGACCGCTCCAAGCCCCGGCCATCAGACCATCCGGGCCTGTCCGATCTGGGGCTCTGATGCCCGAAGCAAAATGCGATCGGGTTGAAGCAGTATTCGAGCTAACCCGCCTGAAAATATAAGCGTTTTGCGATTCCAGGCGATTCGATCCGGAGGTAACACGCCGCATGAAGCTCATCCGCGAGCGCGCCGATGTCCTGCCTGTCCTGACCGAGGTGTTCCGCACCTACGGCTACGAGGGCACGAGCCTCGCCCTCATCAGCCAGCATACTGGCCTGGGTAAGGGCAGCCTCTACAATTTCTTCCCGGGCGGGAAGGAGGAGATGGCAACGGCCGTGCTCGAGGGTATCGACGGCTGGTTCCACGCCCATGTCTTCGATCCCCTCCGCAGCCATGAGGATCCGCGACGGGGGATCGAGGCGATGTTCGATGCCACTGACCGCTATTTCCATTCGGGCGAGCGGGTCTGCATCGTCGGCGTCTTCGCGCTGAGCGACGTGCGCGGCCTGTTCGCCGCCCGTATCAATGCGTACTTTGCGGCGTGGCGGGAGGCGCTGGCCGATGCATTGCGGCGGTCTGGGCGCGATCAGGCCTCGGCCGCGGACCTCTCGGAAGAAGTCGTCGCCGGTATCCAGGGCGCGCTGGTGGCGGCGCGGGCGCTGGATGATCCCGGCGTGTTCCGGCGCCGGATGGAGAGGATGCAGGCGCTGCTCCAGTGATTTCCTGCTGCCCGGCACCAGGAATTGCGCTGTCTCAGCGTACGACCTGCCAGGGATCGAGCAATGGTACGCCCATGCCGGCGAAGTCTGCAACGTTGTGCGTCACCACCGTCATTCCATGAACCAGGGCGGTTGCGGCGATCAATCCATCCTGAAGCGGACGCGGGTCGGGAACATGCAGCTGCGCGCTCCGCAATGCGACGGCCATGTCAAAGGCCAGGATGCGCCCGTGAAAAGTCGGCAGGACGTGATTGTCTAACCAGGCTCGCAACACCGTGCCCTGGGCAATGTCCCTGCGTTCCGCTCTGAGGATTCCGATGCTCAATTCCTGGATGGTGATCGCGGACAGGAAAAGGCCTGCAGGATCCTGGCTGTCAGCCCACTCCGCGACATGAGCGTCCGCTCTTCCCGACCGGATCTTTCTCAACTCAGAGACGACATTGGTATCGAGAAGAAACATCAGGAAAGGTCCGCACCATCGGCCAATTCACCACGCTCCGGCAGTTCGAGATCGACGTCCTCGGCGCCCGGCATTGCCAGGAGATCTGAGATTTTCTGCCGGTTGCCAGTCAGACGCCTATATTCGTCGATGCTGAGTAACACATGCGCTGGCTGGCCTCGGTCCGTGATGAAAACGGGACCGTTCTTCGCGGCTTGCTTCGCTCGGCTGGTATCCTGATTGAACTCTCGGCTCGATAAGGTTGTGATAGACATAGCCCCCTCCGGGTATGTATAAACGTTACTACATTGACCAACTGGAGACAAGCTGCGACTCGCATACCCCGGCAATGCGTGACTTTGGGTGCCTCGGGCATCCTGCCAGTTCTTGAACCGGCGACTGTGACGAAAGGGTCCGCGCTCCCGGGCTTACAGCCTGTCCCGCAGCGCAAAATAGCTCATCCCGGCGACAAGCGTCGGCCAGCGAAGCAGCCTTCCGCCCGGGAAAGGCGGCGTCGGCAAGGCGGCGAGTCGGTCGAACTCGCCCAGGGTCGCAGCCGTCACATCGGCGAGGATCTTGCCAAAATAGGGCGCCAGCATCACCCCCTGCCCGGAGTAGCCGGAGGCCGTGAGGACGTTGGGCGCCAGTCGCCGCACGAAAGGCAGGCGCGTGGTCGTAATGCCGAGCGTACCACCCCAGGCGTAGTCGATCGGCTTGTCGGCAAGCTGCGGAAACACCTTGAGCATGCGCTTGCGCACGAAGGCCTTCATGTCGGACGGGAAACCGCTGCCATAATTCTCGCCACCTCCGAAGATCAGACGCCGGTCGGCCGAGAGGCGGTAATAGTTCACGACGAAGCGGCTGTCGGCCACCGCATAGTCGTTCGCGATCAGCGCTCGCGCCTCGTTGTCCGAGAAGGGCTGCGTCGCCAGGAGAAAATTGTTGATCGGCATCACCCTCGCCTCGGTATAGGCGTCGAGACCGGAAAGATAGCCGTCACCGGCCAGGATCAGCCAGTCCGCCGAGACGCTTCCCTTGTCGGTGCGGACGAGTGCCTTGCCGCCCTTGACCTCATAGCTCACGGCGCGGGATTGCTCGAATATCCGCACGCCGGCATCCAGCGCCGCGCGCCCAAGACCGAGGGCGAGGTTGAGCGGATGAAGATGTCCGCCATCATGGTCGATGAAGCCGCCATGATAGCCGCTCGCGCCGAGCAGGCCGTCGAGCTGCCGCTTGTCGATGGCCTCCACCTTGTCATAGCCATAGACCGTGCGAAGCTTCTCGGCATAAACCTGCGACATCGCCACATAATGGGGCTTGTGGTCGGCGATCAGGATACCGTTCTTGTAATCGCACTCGATCCAATATCTGGCGATAAGGTCCTTGAGGTGGGCCTTGGCCTCTTCTGCCATTGCCCACAATGCTTTGGCACCATCGAGGCCCACGAGATTTTCGAGATAGTCCTGGTCGCGCCGCTGGCCGGAATGCGCCTGCCCGCCATTGCGGCCCGAGGCGCCCGAGCCGATCTCGGCGGCTTCGAGGATGATCACCGACAGGCCGCGCTCGGCAAAGGCCAGCGCCGCGCCAAGGCCGGTATAGCCAGCGCCGACGATACAGATGTCCGCCCGTTGGTCGCCGGTCAGCGCCGGCTGCGGCGCGAGCTTGTGGGCGGTAGCGGTGTAATAGGAATTGGCCGGATGGCCGGTGTTCTCGGTCATGATGGCAATTCGGGAATGGAGTGGCGGTCTCTGACCGCCAATCTTGGAAACGCAACGCTTGTGGGTCAGGAAGATGGCGGTCGGAGACCGCCACTCCATGACCTCACACGTTCAGCAACAGGTGCTCGCGCTCCCAGGGGCTGATCACTTTCATGAAGGTCTCATATTCCTGCTTCTTGATCGCCGCATAGGCGGAGACGAAGGAGGCGCCCATGACCTGCTTGATCGGTTCGCACTCCTCCATTTCGGCCACGGCTTCGAGCAGGCCGCGCGGCAGTTCGAAATCACGGTTCTTGGCGTCGGATTCGATCGGCGCGGTGGCCTCCAGTTCCTCGGTCATGCCGAGATAGCCGGCCGCCAGCACTGCCGCCGTGGCGAGATAGGGGTTGGCGTCGGAGGACGGCACCCGGTTCTCGACGCGCCGCGCGGCGGGGCCGGAAGGCGGCACGCGAAGCCCGGCTGTGCGGTTGTCATACCCCCATTGCACATTGATCGGCGCCATGGAATCCCGCGTAAGGCGGCGATAGGAGTTCACATAGGGCGCCAGCATGCACATGATAGCCGGCAAATATTTCTGCTGGCCGGCGAGGAAGGAGAAGAACAGCGGCGTCGGGCCGCCGGTGTCCGGATCGGAGAAGATGTTCTCCTCGTTCTCAGCATCGACGATGGACTGATGGATATGCAGTGCCGATCCGGGCTCGCCCGTCATGGGCTTGGCCATGAAGGTGGCATAGATCTTGTGCTGAAGCGAAGCCTCGCGGATGGTGCGCTTGAACAGGAAGACCTGGTCGGCCAGTTCCAGGGGATCGCCATGGCGCAGGTTGATTTCCATCTGCGCCGCACCGTCTTCATGGATCAGCGTGTCGATCTCAAGACCCTGCTGCTCGGAATATTTGTAGATATCCTCGAACAGGGCATCGAATTCGTTCACCGCCGAGATCGAATAGCCCTGGCGCCCGATTTCGGGGCGCCCCGAGCGCCCGATCGGCGGCTTGAGCGGGTAATCCGCGTCGGTGTTGGGCTCGACCAGATAGAACTCTATCTCCGGCGCCACCACCGGCTGCCAGCCCTTCTTGCGGTAGAGTTCGCGGACGCGGCGCAGCACCTGGCGCGGCGCCTGTTCGACCGGGCGCCCGTCGCGCGTCACCGCATCGTGGATGACCTGCGCGGTCGGATCCATCGCCCAGGGCACCGAGGTCAGGGTCGACCAGTCCGGCTGCATGAACATGTCGGTATCGGCTTCCACCGCATCGACCAGCCCGTCATAGGCGGGATATTCGCCCGTGATGCATTGGTAGAAGATCGACAGCGGCAGGTTCATCACCGGAGCGTTGAGAAATTTCGAGACCGGCATGATCTTGCCGCGGGCAACGCCGCCCTGGTCGGGCACCAGGCATTCGATTTCCTCGATAGTACGGGCGCGGAACCAGTCCCTCGCGCTCTCCACGCCGGAGATGCCGCGCGCGGAGTCGATATCCGCCACGCCGGAAACTTCCAGCCTTTCTGATTTTTTCTTTTTGCTCATCGTCGCACACATGCGGCTTCCACCCCGCGAAATGCGGAGCGGCGACCCGAAACAAGCGCCGGCGACCTGTTTGACGATCCCTGGAGGGCAGACCGAGAAATCTGCCCGGGATCATCACGCGACTGACCTCCGGTTCGGGCCCTTGGTTTAGGAGGGCGGAGGCGCACGCGCCGCGCATCGAGGAAGACGCGCAAAAGAGGCATCGGTAAACCGACGCTGCGGACACACTGCCTTCAGCGGGCGGTAAAAGTCAATTCGACTCCGCAAGAATGTGATCACAAAATAGATCGAGAGCCCATTTCTTCAGTGGACCACAGTCGACTTCCCGGTTTAGGCTATACGCAACGATAACAGTCAGACGGGATATCATGAGTGTCACAGACGGGGGTGGCGTCGCGGCGCCGGTGAAATCGCAGACGGCGATCGGGGGCGTTCGCCGAAAATTCCAGCCCTGGAACGATCCGTCCGCTGTTCCCCTCATACGCTTCGAGAATGTCACCAAGCGTTTCGGGGATTTCGTCGCCGTCAACGATGTCTCGATCGATATCCACCAGCGCGAATTCTTCTCCCTTCTCGGTCCCTCCGGCTGCGGCAAGACCACGCTGATGCGGATGCTGGCCGGCTTCGAGGAGCCGACCTCAGGGCGCATCACCCTGGCAGGCAAGGATCTTGCCGGCGTTCCGCCTTACGAGCGGCCGGCCAACATGATGTTCCAGTCCTATGCGCTGTTCCCGCATATGTCGGTCGCCGACAACATCGCGTTCGGCCTCAAGATGGATAAGATGCCGAAGCAGCAGATCCAGGAACGCGTTAACGAGATGCTCAAACTGGTCAAGCTGGAGAAATTCGCCGCGCGCAAGCCGCACCAGCTATCCGGCGGCCAGCGCCAACGCGTTGCCCTCGCGAGGGCCGTCGCCAAGCAACCAAAGGTGCTGCTGCTCGACGAGCCGCTCGGCGCCCTCGACAAGAAGCTGCGTGAGGAAACCCAGTTCGAGCTGATGGACATCCAGGTCGAGCTCGGCATTACCTTCATCATCGTCACACACGACCAGGAAGAGGCGATGACGATGTCCGACCGCATTGCGGTTATGGATCACGGCAAGCTGGTGCAGGTGGCCCCGCCGGGCGTGATCTACGAGCAGCCAAATTCGAAATACGTCGCCGACTTCATCGGCAACATCAACATCTTCGAGGGCAAGGTCGGCAGCGTGAACGGCAATGCCGTCTCGGTGCAGTCCGCGGGCAACCCGCCCTTCCGCGTCGAGAGCGCCGAACCGGTAAGCACGGGCCAGACCGTGTTCCTCGCCATCCGCCCGGAGAAGATGCGCATATCGCTCGATCAGCCGGCCGACACCAGCAATTGCCTCATCGGCGAGGTCTTCGACATCGGCTATCTCGGCGATTGGACCAATTATGTCGTCGAGATTGCCAGCCTCGGCCAACGCATCCGGGTAAGCTCGGCCAATATGAGCCGCTTCGTCGAACGGCCCCTCACCTGGGAAGACAAGGTCTACGTCACCTTCGCGCCGGATGCCGGCGTGCTCCTGACAAAGTAGGGGGCTGATATGGCCGATGCCACCCCTCTTGCAGGACCGGCGGACAGCACCGTCGTCGTAGCCAAGGACAATGGACCGCGCCAGCGTTTCTTTTCCGGGCGCACGCTCGTCATCGCGATCCCCTATCTGTGGTCGCTGGTTTTCTTCGCCATCCCCTTCTTCATCGTCTTCAAGCTCTCGGTCAGCCAGGTCGCTGACGGCAACCCGCCCTATACGCCTGTGTTCAGCTTCAACGGCACCTGGCAGAGCCTGACGGACTATTTCTCACAGCTCAATTTCGACAATTACTACTCGATCTTCAACATCTGGGGCGAAGACGGCGACTCACTTTACATCAAGTCCTATTTCTCCTCGGTGATGATCGCCTTCATCTCGACCGTGCTGCTGCTGCTGATCGGCTACCCCATCGCCTATGGCATGGCCCGGTCCTCGAAAACGCTACGGCCTACGCTGCTGATGCTGGTGATCCTGCCTTTCTGGACCTCCTTCCTCATCCGCGTCTATGCCTGGACGGGCATTCTCAAGGGCCAGGGTCTGCTGAACCTCGCCCTCTCGCAGGTCGGCCTGGTCGACATGGCGAACCCGCCGGAGCTGCTCGGCACCAACTGGGCCGTCTATATCGGCATGGTCTATTCCTACCTGCCCTTCATGGTGCTGCCGCTCTATTCGACGCTGGAGAAGATGGACTACACCCTTCTGGAGGCGGCCGCCGACCTCGGCTGCAAGCCGATCAAGGCGTTCTGGCTGGTCACCTTCCCGCTGTCGCTGCCCGGCGTGATCGCCGGCTGCATGCTGTGCTTCATCCCGGCGGTGGGTGAGTTCGTCATCCCCGACCTGCTCGGCGGCTCGCAGACCCTGATGATTGGAAAGTCGCTGTTCGACCTCTTCCTCCTGAACCGCGACTGGCCCACTGCTTCGGCCCTGGCGATCATCCTGCTCGTGGTGCTGGTTGGGCCGATCACCTATTATCAGCATATTCAGGCTAAGGCTCTGGAGGCCAATCGATGAAAAATGGCGCCTCCTTGTTCAATGCCACCTCGGTCGCACTCGGCCTCGCCTTCCTCTATCTGCCGATCCTCATCCTGGTGATCTATTCCTTCAACGATTCCAGGTTGGTGACGGTGTGGGGCGGCTGGTCCACCCGCTGGTACGGCGTGCTGTTCCATGATGACGCCTTCCTGAGCGCCGCCTGGGTCACTCTGCGCATCGGCGCCCTGTCAGCGACGCTGGCCACCATCCTCGGCACCTTGGCGGCCATTGTGCTGGTGCGGCTCGGGCGCTTTCCAACGCGGATGACCTTCTCGGCAATGGTATATGCGCCGCTGGTCATGCCGGAGATCATCATCGGCGTGTCGCTGATGCTGTTCTTCGTGGCGACGAACGTCCAGATGGGCTTCTGGACGGTGGCCTTTGCCCATACGACGCTCACCATGTGCTTCGTCACGGTGGTGGTGCAGTCCCGCCTACTCTCCTTCGACCGCTCCATCGAGGAAGCGGCGCTGGATCTGGGCTGCCGGCCTTTCAAGTCCTTCTTCCTGATCACGCTGCCGATCATCGCGCCGGCGGTCATTTCAGGCTGGATGCTGGCCTTCACGCTCTCGCTCGACGACCTCGTGATTGCTCGCTTCACCTCCTCGGCCGGCATCAACACACTGCCGATGATCATTTATTCGCAGGTCAAGCTTGGCGTGAAGCCGGAAATGAACGCTGCCTGCACCCTGATGCTCGCCGTAGTCGCCATCGGCGTGGTCGCCGCCGCAATCTATACCAGGCGTGCAGAGGCAGAGCGGGAAAGGGCCGAGCGGCTCGCGGCGGCGGGGTAAGGCTTGGGAAGCGCGAACGTCCGCGCTCCCACGTTTATTGCGCCTGCGCCGATGATGCCGGCACGCTCGTCACCGAATCCTGGGTCACATCCTGTCCAGGCTTGGCGAAGCTGCGCAGCAACGGGGCGGCGGCGCCGGAGCGGCGGATCAGGGCTTCCGTGTCGGGCTCGACCACCGGCACTTCCCAGCCGCCAAAGACACGGAACGGCAGGTGGAAGGGCCTGGCTCCGTCGCCGTCGCTCCAATTGGCCATGCCCGCCATGTCGAGGCTGCGCTGGGCGATGTTGCTTTGGCCGGCCAGAGTCACCGAAAGCGAGCCGTTGTCCATGCGACAATCCGTGGTCTTGGCCAGGCCTGCGGTGATCTTGAGGCTCGCCTGCGCGGTGTCGAAGGTAGTGCGGCCACCATAGCCAGACTCGAACCGCGCCGAGAGCGGACGCTTTTCAATCTTCTGCATGAGATCGGCAAGATCGATGCCGATCAGGGCGCCATTGTTTACCTTGATGTCGGCCTGTCCTTCCAGGGAGCGCGACAGTTCGGCTACAGAAGCGCCGGTACCGCTGATCTCGACGCTGCCCTCTCCCGTGCCCTCGAGGTGATGGAAGCCGAAGAAATCTGCAAGCGACTTGCCCATCTCGACGGAATCGAAATTGCCGCCAGCGGTAAACTCGACCCCACTGCCTGTGCTCTTCAGCGTGACATTGCCCTTGAGGGAGCCGCCATAGGCTGCGGCTTCGCCGAGCGCGAATTCGAACAAGCCATCATGGCTGGAAATGGTTGCTGCTGTGCGGCCGAGCCTGATCTTGTCGATCACCGTCTCGCCGGCAGAGATGCGCACATCGAGATCGCTGACCATCAGGCTCTTGATGTTGATGCGGTCGTCGCGCCACTGCCTGGGCATGCCGCGGGAGAGCTGTACCTCGCTCGAATAGGCGGACAGGTCGATGGTATCGGCCGCCAGGGTGCCGCTGACCTTGGGCCGTTCGCCTGCAAGCTGGATCACCAGCGAACCCTCGGCCTCATTGCCGTCGAGCGAAAGCTGGACATCGTCCAGCGAGATGCCCGTGGGATCGACGGTGACCGGCGACTGCACCTCGAAAGCGGCGAGGCTGTGCCCGTCCGGCAGGGGCAGACCGAGCCAGCGCAGGGTCTCGCGCAGTGAAGCACCGCTGGCGGTGACCTGCCCCTCCAGCCGGCCGTCGCCGTCCACGGTGCCGCTGGTGGTGAGGTTGAGCATCTCACCCTTGATCCGCGCGCGCATGTCCGACTTGCCGCCGGAAATCAGGCTGGCGGGTTCGATGATCGCCACCGAGATCTCGGCATTGCGATCACGCCAATTGATGATGCCGGCAACGGACATCGCGTCGGTGAGGCCCGACCAGGCCAGCGTCGCGTCCTCGACCGAAACCGTCGTCAATTGCCCGCCGGCATCGGCATATTGGATGGTGCTGTCGACCAGCCGGAGGGCGGAAATCGGCATCGCCGTCTCGAAATGACCATTGGCTGCATCGGCCAGCACCCCGGTCTTGAAGTCCCAGGAATGACCGTTGGTCTTGGTCGTCGTCAATCCGATGCGCGCCCGCTTCAGCATCAGGCTGGATACATCGAGGCGGCCGATCAGCAGGGGCGTCAGGTTGAGCTCGCCCTGCAGCTTGTCGGTGACGAGCAGGGGCGGCATGCCATCCGGGCCTGGAATGGTCACTTTCTCCACGAGCAGCGTGGGGAGCGGCGCCCAGGACAGACGCACCGGGCCGTCGATTCGCACCGGGCGTCCGGTGAGCGCCACGAGCTGGCGCGTAAGCACCTCGCGCAGCGCGCTCTCTGGTGCCAGCGACGGGACGATGAGAACCAGGGCGACGAGCGCGGCAGCGATGGCGGCTAGAGACAGCCCAATACGCTTCATGCGGGATCCGCGCCTCACTCGATCAAAAGATGTTTGATTATCAATCGCGCGCGCCGGGTAGGCGGGGCTGACTCACAAACGAAGTTCACTATAGATGGCAGGCCATCGTGGTAAAAGCGAGGCCGGGTTGTGATGGCCCGTCCATGCCGGGCGACGTGGCCGAACCGACGTAATATGTGACCGTCCCAGGGTATTGCTAGACTGTCCACGTCTATAGCATGGCAGATGCATGGTTAACAAAGCTGGAAATTATTATGGGAAAGCCGCAAATTCGCACGCTGGGCATTGTGGACATGCACACGGCCGGGGAGCCGGTGCGCATCGTCACAAGCGGATATCCCGAACTTACCGGCACCACCATCCTCGACAAAAGGCGCGAGGCGCTGGCCAAGCATGACGATTTGCGCCGGGCGATGATGCTGGAGCCGCGCGGCCATGCAGGCATGTACGGCGTCATTCCGGTCAGGCCGCATGCGCGGGAAGCGGCCTTTGCCGCCCTGTTCACCCACAATGAGGGGTACAGTACCATGTGCGGCCATGCCACCATCGCAATCGGCAAATGGCTGGTGGAAAGCGGCCAGATCGCTGCCACGGCGCCGGAAACCCGGTTTGGTCTCGAGCTGCCCTGCGGCGTCGTCGATGTCGCCTGCCGGATCGAAGCGGGAAGCGTGGTGGAAACCGCCTTCGAGAGCGTACCGGCCTTCCTCAGCCAGCAGGACGCCAAACTCGACGTGCCCGGCTTTGGCCGCGTGATCTGCGACATCAGCTTCGGCGGCGCCTTCTACGCTATCCTGCCGGCCTCGCGCCTCGGCCTGGACTTCTTCTCGACGCCGCTGGAACAATTGGTCGCAGCTGGCTCCGCCATCACCGCTGCGGGGCGGCGGCAGTTGAGCATCGCGCATCCCGAGGAAGCGGATCTGGGCTTCCTTTATGGTACGATCCTGACGGACGATGCCACGGCGGCCGAACCGACCTACAACCTCTGCATCTTCGCCGAGGGTCAGATCGACCGCAGCCCCACGGGCAGCGGCGTCACCGCCCGCATGGCGCGCGACCATGGCCGCGGCCTGATCGGCAAGGATATCGAGCGACGCTTCATGGGCCCGACAGGCCTGCCCTTCCACGCCCGTATCACGCAGGTGAAGGGTGATACCGTACGGGTCCGCGTCGCCGGCCAATCGGCCTTTAGCGGCACGGCCACCTTCGAGATCGATCCCGACGATCCGCTCGGTCACGGTTTCGTGCTGCCGCCGAACTATGGTGCGCTGCGCGGATGATCGGAGTGGCGGTCTCCACCTTCCTGGGATCGCGGGCGTCCTTACCTGCCGCTGCCTTTGTCGAAATGCTTGGCGGTTCCGGGAGAAGACGAGACGTCTGCATCTTCCTTTCCGACAAATGCGACGTTGCCCGCAGCAGGCAGAGATGCCTGCAATCCCAGAAATCTCTCATCCACTTTCTCAAACATTGCGCTTGCGGCGAAGGACAATGCGGACAAGATGTCCGCGCTCCGCAAGCCTCGCCTGCCAGGATCCCTTCATGACGACTGCCGATAAGCCGCTCTGGTCCCCCTCGCCTGAACGCGTTGCCGGGACGCAGGTCATGGCCCTGATCGCCGCCGCCAACGACAGGCACGGACTCGCGCTAAAGTCCTATGCCGACCTGCATCGCTGGTCCATCGAGAGCCAGGGTGATTTCTGGAGCCTCGTCTGGGACAACAGCGGCATCAAGGGCGAAAAGGGCGAACGCTTCGCCACCGACCTCGGCCGCATCCAGAGGGCGCGCTTCTTCCCCGATGCCAGGCTGAACTTCGCCGAGAACCTCCTGGTACGCGACGATGACACGCCGGCGTTGATCTTCCAGGGCGAGGACAAGGCCAGCCTCACGATGAGCTGGCGTGAGCTCAACGCCCTTGTCTCCCGCCTGCAGCAGGCCATGCGGGCCGAGGGCATCGAGCCGGGCGATCGCGTGGCTGCCATGATGCCGAATCGACCCGAGACGATCGCCATCATGCTGGCGGCGGCTTCCATCGGCGCGATCTTCTCCTCCTGCTCGCCCGATTTCGGCGACCGGGGCGTGCTCGATCGCTTCGGCCAGATCGAGCCCAAGCTGTTCTTCGCCATCGACGGCTATTGGTATGCCGGCAAGCGCATCGACAATGCCGCCAAGGTGGTGGCGATCGCGGCGCTGCTCGGCGGCAGGTGCGTGATCGTGCCCTATCTCGGCGAGGACGAGGCTCTCGCCAGCCAGATCCCCGGCGCCCACACGCTCGAGGCCTTCATCGCGCCCCACACGGCCAGGCAGGTGGAATTCGTGCGCCTGCCCTTCAGCCAGCCGCTCTTCATCCTCTATTCCTCCGGCACCACGGGCGTGCCGAAATGCATCGTGCATGGCGCCGGCGGCACGCTGCTGCAGCTCGTCAAGGAGCACCGCTACCAGTGCGACCTCAAGCCTGGCGACCGCAGCTTTTACTTCACCACCTGTGGCTGGATGATGTGGAACTGGCTGGTCGCGGGCCTCGCCAATGGCGAGACGCTGCTTCTCTTCGACGGTTCGCCCTTCCATCCCGTGCCGAGCGTGCTTTTCGACTTCGTCAGCCGAGAAAATGGCGTGCTGTTCGGCACCTCGGCCAAATATATCGACGCCGCCCACAAGGCCGGCCTGACACCGAGGACAACGCATGACCTCTCCGCTCTGCGCCTGATGACCTCGACCGGTTCCCCCCTCTCCCCCGAGGGCTTCCGCTGGGTCTATGAGGAGGTGAAGGGCGATCTCCATCTCGCCTCGATCTCCGGCGGCACCGACATCGTCTCCTGTTTCGTGCTGGGCGATCCCACCGCTCCTGTCTGGTCCGGCGAGATCCAGGCGGCCGGGCTCGGCATGGCCGTGGACGTGTGGAACGACGACGGCAAGCCGGTGCGCGAGGAAAAGGGCGAACTCGTCTGCGTGAAGCCTTTCCCTTCCATGCCGGTGATGTTCTGGAACGATCCGGACGGCAAGAAATACACCGCCGCCTATTTCGAGCGCTTCGACAATGTCTGGCATCATGGCGACTTTGCCGAATGGACGCGCCACGGCGGCCTGATCATCCATGGCCGCTCGGATGCCACCCTCAATCCCGGGGGCGTGCGCATCGGCACCGCCGAGCTCTACGCCCAGGTCGAGAAGATCCCGGAGGTGCTGGAATCCATCGCCATCGGCCAGGACTGGGATGGTGACGTGCGCATCGTGCTCTTCGTGCGCCTGCGCGACGGCGTGACGCTCGACGACGCCCTGGTCGATCGCATCAAGCGCCAGATCCGCAGCGGCGCCTCGCCGCGCCATGTGCCGGCCAAGATCCTGCAGGTGGCGGATATTCCGCGCACAAAATCCGGCAAGATCACCGAACTCGCGGTGCGCGACATCGTGGCCGGACGCGGGGTGAAAAACCAGGAGGCGCTGGCCAACCCCGAAGCGCTGGCGCTGTACAAGAATCTGCCGGAGCTCAGAATGTAGCCCGCCCATGAAGATAGTCGCTTGCGGTTTTCGCAACTCAGCCCTAAATTGGGTTTAGTTGGAGAATATGACATGCGGGAAAGCTGGACGGTTGCCGAGGCGGCCTATGTCTTGAAGGAGCCCGTCGAAGTTATCAGGAAAGTGGTCGAACGTGGCCCTGTCAGGGTGCGACTTGTTCATCGCGGACGCCTGAAGCTGCGGACCGTCGCCTTGCCGGATCTTGTCTATCTTCATGCCGAGCGGGATCTCAGGACAGCCCTCACGCCTAAAGGAAGAGCCGAACTCTATAACGCGCTAGTGAAGCGGCCAGCCCAGTTGGTGGAGATGGAAGCGGTCGCGTTCGGTGGCCTCAAACTCGAAATCAAGCCCCATCTTCGGGAAGTGGAGTCGCGTCTTGAGGACCTCAACAGGCTCGCCGACGAGATCGACACATCCACGGGCGAGCCTCTGATCAAGGGCACTGACATCGAAGCTCATCGCATCGCAGCACTTCTGGAGGGCGGCATGACGCTCGAAGCCGTGCGGGAGGACTATCCCTCCCTCGACGAGGACCAGATCCTGGCGGCCCAGATTTATGCAGAACTCCATCCCAAAGTTGGGCGTCCTTTCCCAAGAATAACCGCCAAGGCGGCCATGCGAAATTCCGGTCTCGACGCGTTGGATGATGACTCGTGAAATATCTTCTTGATACCAATCTCATCAAAGAGATTGGTAGAGTGAGCCCTCATCCGAACGTTAAGTCCCGGCTTGCAAATGTTAATGATACCCAGCTTGCGATCAGCGTAATTAGCATTCGTGAAATATGGAAAGGAATCGAGAAGAAACGCCTGAGCGACACCGATTTGGCGGGCAGACTCGAACAGGCCGCGAATGATATACGCTTGGCCTATCAAGGGCGTATCCTTGCAATCGATGAAGGGATCGCCATACGATGGGGCGAAATGCTGGGCCAGAGCGAGAAACATATCGAAGACACGGGACTGGCTGCGATCGCGCAAATCCACGGCCTAGTGCTCGTCACGCGCAACGTCTCTGATGTACGCGGACGTGGCGTCGATATCCTCGATCCTTTCAAGCAGCCACCGCAGCTTCACAAAGCTGAGCCATCGCCCCGCTCTTGATCATTATGGCGATGTGCGGTCGGATCAGGCCGCTCCGCGACTCGATCTTCTCATCAAGGCTCCTCATGCGCCTCCTCGTCTTTCAGCATCTCACCGCTGGCCATCCCGGCATCTTCCGTTCGTTCTTCGCTCGCGACGGCCTCATTTGGGATGCGATCCGTCTCGATCTCGGCGAGGCGATTCCCGAACTCGAAGCCTATGACGCGCTCTGGGTGATGGGCGGGGAGATGAATGTCTGGGACGTCGACGAATATCCCTGGCTCGTCGAGGAGAAGGGGGCGATCCGCCGCTGGGTGCGGGAGTTGCAGCGCCCCTTTCTCGGTTTCTGCCTCGGTCACCAGCTACTGGCGGATGCGCTCGGCGGCACCTGTGGCCCGATGCGCCAGTCCGATGTTGGCCTGCGAGACATGGAGGCAACGCCTGCCGGGCGTGGGGATTCGCTGTTCTCAGGCCTTTCGCCACGCTTCAAGGCCCTGGAGTGGCATGCGGTACGCGTTGCCCAGCCGCCCGAGGGCGCGCAGGTGCTGGCCAGCAGCGATGGCTGCAGCATCGAAGCCATGCAGGCCGCACCGCGTGCCTGGGGCCTGCAGTTCCACGCCGAGGCGGATGACCAGTCGGTGCGGGATTGGAGCACCCATGGCGACTACCGGGCCTCCTTCGAGCGGCGTTATGGCGAGGGAGCCATGATGCACCTGGAGACGGAGATGGTGAACCGCGCCGTCGAGCTGGAAGGCAATGCCGCCCTGCTCTACCGCAACTTCATGCAGGCGGCGCAGGGCTGAGAGCAGGCGGCCGGATTCACGGGCATCTTGCCCGTTTCATAAAAGCCCCCGTAACCTGAAGGAAGAAGAAGATCGGGCAGGATGCCCGAGCACCCGGAGATTCCCATGCGCATCCTCGTTCTCCAACACCTTGCCTCCGAACATCCGGGCATCTTCCGCTCCCATTTCGCCAGGGACGCCGTCGAATGGGATGCGGTGGAGCTCGACGAAGGCGGCGTCATCCCGGCGTTGGAGCCCTATGACGCGCTCTGGGTGATGGGCGGGGCGATGGATGTCTGGGATGTCGACGAGTTTCCCTGGCTGGTCGAGGAGAAGCGTGTCATCCGGCGCTGGGTGCGCGAATTGCAAAGGCCGTTTCTCGGCATCTGCCTCGGCCATCAATTGCTGGCTGATGCGCTCGGTGGGACCTGCGGGCCGCAGAAGCCGCCGGAGGTCGGCGTCTTCGATGTCGATCTCGTGGCGGCAGGCAAGATCGATCCGCTCTTCGAGGGCCTCGCTACCAGCTTCCCCGCGCTGCAATGGCATTCGGTACGGGTGGCGCAGCCGCCGGAGGGAGCCGAGGTGCTGGCCTCCTCCCCAATCTGTGCCGTCCAGGCAATGCGGGCGACACCACGCGCCTGGGGCATGCAGTACCATGTCGAGGCCGAGCTCGAAGCCGTCCGGGAATGGGCCTGCGTCCCCGACTATAGGGCGGCGCTCGAACGGACCAACGGCGAGGGCGCCATGGAAAGGCTGCAGGCTGAGATCGCGGCGCATGCTGCGGCATTTGAGGCCAATGCCGCCATTCTCTATCGCAATTTCATGCGGCTCGCGCGAGAATAGCGCTTGGGACCGCCGGCTTTCCAGCCGGCCAAGCGTTTGAAGCCGGCTGGAGAGCCGGCGGTCCCAGGAGGAATTGGACCATGCCCGAAGGAACGCCGCAAAGCACCACCGGCATTCCCATGCCCTCACCCGATCCGGCGATTCTGGCCCGCCGCCAGTCGATCGTCGACGGATTGGCGAGGCTCGTGCCGGCCGAGAACCTGATCAGCAGTGAGGACGAGCGCCGCGCCTATGAGACGGACGCCTTCACCGCCTATCGTACGATACCGCTTGCCGTGGTGCTGCCGGAGACGACGGAACAAGTCGCGGCGATCCTGAAATTCCTCAACCAGGAGAGCGTGCCCGTGATTCCGCGCGGCGCAGGCACCTCGCTCGCCGGGGGCGCCTTGCCACAGGCCGATGCCGTGGTGGTGGGGCTTTCCAAGATGAACCGCGTGCTGGAACTGCGCTTCGAGGACCGGCTCGCCCGCGTGCAGGCAGGCATCACAAATCTCGGCATTTCCGGCGCGGTCGCCCACGAGGCTTTCTTCTACGCCCCCGACCCGTCGAGCCAGCTCGCCTGTACCATCGCGGGCAACATCGCCATGAATTCGGGCGGGGCGCACTGCCTCAAATATGGCGTCACCACCAACAACATCCTTGGCGTGCGGTTGGTGACGGTGGAGGGCGAGATCCTCGACATCGGCGGCGATGCCATGGATGCCGACGGTTACGACCTGCTCGGCATCGTCATCGGCTCGGAGGGCCAATTCGGCATCGTTACGGAGGCGGTGGTGCGCATCTTGCCGATGGCCGAAGGTGCGCGCCCGATGCTGGTGGGTTTTGATGCGCCCGAGGATGCCGGGCGCTGCGTCGCCGCCATCATCGCCTCCGGCATAATCCCCGTGGCGATCGAATATATGGACAAGCTTGCCATCGAGATCACTGAGGGCTTCGCCCATGCCGGCTATCCGCTCGATGCCGCCGCCATGCTGATCATCGAGGTCGAGGGTTCCAACGCCGAGATTGACCGCCTGCTCGGCCTGATCTCCGACATGGCGCGCGAGCATGGCGCCACCACCATCAAGATCTCGAAATCGGAGGCCGAGAGCGCGGCAATCTGGAAGGGCCGCAAATCCGCCTTCGGCGCCACCGGCCGCATCGCCGACTATATCTGCATGGACGGCACCATTCCGACGGGCCAACTGCCGATGGTGCTGCGCCGCATCGACGAGATCACTCAGGGTTACGGCCTGCGCGTCGCCAATGTCTTCCATGCCGGCGACGGCAACTTGCATCCCCTCGTGCTCTACAATGTCAACGACGCCAACCAGCGCGAAAAGGCCGAGGCCTGTGGCTTCGACATCCTGCGCCTGTGCGTCGAGGCCGGCGGCTGCCTCACTGGCGAGCACGGCGTCGGCATCGAAAAGCGCGACCTGATGCGCGAACAGTTCAACCAGGCCGATCTCGACCAGCAACGGGATTTGAAGCTGGCGTTCGATCCCAAATGGCTGCTGAATCCGGCCAAGGTGTTCCCGCTCGACATGCGGCCAGGAGGCTGGAAGTGAGTTTTGAATGCCTAGAGGCGCCGCGCAAAGCCTCCCCGCGCCACGCATTTGGGGAGACGCTGCCGTGACCCACGCCCCCACCACCGAAGCCGAACTCGCTGAGATCGTCACCGGATCCTTCCGCACCAAGCAGCCCCTTGCCATCACGGGCGGCGGTTCGAAGGCTGGAATCGGGCGTCCCACAAATGCCGCTCCCCTCTCCACCCGGGCCCTTACCGGCATCACGCTCTATGAACCCGCCGAGATGGTGATCTCTGCGCTCTCCGGCACGCCGCTCGCCGAACTCACCGGCGCGCTCGACGAGAGAGGCCAGATGCTGCCCTTCGAACCGGCGGACTGGCGCGGGCTGCTCGGCAGCGGACCGACGGAGCCGACACTGGGCGGCCTCGTTGCCGCCAATTTCTCCGGGCCGCGCCGCATCACGGCCGGGGCCTGCCGCGACAGCCTCATCGGCGTGCGTTTCGTCAATGGCAAGGGTGATGCCATCAAGAGCGGCGGACGGGTGATGAAGAATGTCACCGGCTATGACCTCACCAAGCTGATGGCGGGCTCGTGGGGCACGCTCGGCATCCTCACCGAAGTCACCTTCAAGGTGCTGCCCAAGCCCGAGGCCAGCGCCGGCCTGGTGTGGCAGGGGCTCGACGACGCCAGGGCGGTCGAGCTGATGTCGGCCGGCCTCGGCAGTCCCTTCGAAGTCTCGGCCGCCGCACATATCCCTGCCAATCTCGCCTCCGGCACGGCGCAGACCGTGCTGCGGCTTGAGAATTTCGAGAGCTCGATCGCTTATCGGCGCGAGAAGCTTGCCGCCCTCCTCAAGCGCTTCGGCAGCCCGGACCATCTCGACAGCCAGGCGTGCCAGGGCTTCTGGTGGCAGATCGCCGATGTCGCGCCGTTTGCGCAGATGGGCGGCGCGGTCTGGCGCATTTCGGTCGCGCCCTCCAAGGCCGTGGCGCTGGCGCAGGGCCTGCGCGGAAGCGGCGACCTCAAGCTGCTCTATGACTGGGGTGGCGGCCTGATCTGGCTGCTGGCTCCCGAGACAGCGGAGATAGCCAAGGCGGTCGAGGCCGCCGCGAAAGCCCAGGGCGGCCATACCATGCTGATCCGAGCCAGCGCCGATTATCGGGCGGAGACCTTTGCCTTCGGCCAGAAGGATGGCCCGCTCGCAGCGCTGCGTGCCCGTGTGAAACAGGCCTTCGATCCCGCCAATATCCTCAATACCGGGCGCCTGGGAGGCTGACCTTGCAAACGAATTTCTCCCTGGCACAACTCGCCGATCCGCATATGAAGGAATCCGAGCAGATCCTGCGCACCTGTGTGCATTGCGGCTTCTGCACGGCGACCTGTCCGACCTATGTGCTGCTCGGCGACGAGCTCGATTCCCCGCGCGGACGCATCTACCTGATCAAGGACATGCTGGAAGGCGGCAAGCCGGCCACGGCGGAGGTGGTCAAGCATGTCGACCGCTGCCTCTCCTGCCTCTCCTGCATGACCACCTGCCCCTCGGGCGTGAACTACATGCATCTGGTCGACCATGCGCGCGCGCATATCGAGAAGACCTACGAGCGTCCGGCCAGCGAGAGGCTCCTGCGGGACATGCTCGCCAGGATCCTGCCCAACCGCAGGGCCTTTCGCTGGGCCATGGCGCTCGCCCGTCTCGGCCGACCCTTTGCCGGCCTCGCGGCGAAGCTCCCGGAAGGCGGCAGGCTCGCCGCCATGCTGGCCCTCGCGCCCTCCTCCCTGCCCGCCGTCTCTGCCGCGACGCAGCCAGGCAGCTTTGCCCCCAAGGGCGAGCGCAAGGGACGCGTGGCGCTTCTGACCGGCTGCGCCCAGGCCGAGCTCGCGCCCGGCATCAATGAGGCGGCCATCCGCCTGCTCAACCGCCACGGCCTCGAAGTGGTGCTGCCGAAGGGCGAAGGATGTTGTGGCGCCCTGGTGCATCACATGGGCAAGGAAGCCTCGGCCCTCGCTTATGCCAAGGTCAATATCGACGCCTGGACGGCGGAAATGGCCAGGGGCCTCGACGCCATCCTGATCACCACCTCGGGCTGCGGCACAACGATCAAGGATTACGGCTTCATGCTGCGGGACGATCCCGCTTATGCCGGGAAGGCGGCCGCCGTCTCCGCCATCGCCAAGGATATCAGCGAATATCTCGACACCCTGGCGCCGCTGCCGGTGACACGGGGGACTGGGCAGAGCGTCACCTATCACGCCGCCTGCTCGCTGCAGCATGGCCAGCAGATCAAGACCGCCCCCAAGAACCTCTTGAAGCAGGCCGGCTTCGTGGTGAAGGAAGCCGCCGAAGCGCATCTGTGCTGCGGCTCGGCCGGCACCTACAACATGCTGCAGCCGGAAATCTCGGCGCGCCTGCGCGAACGCAAGCTGGACAATATCGCCGCGACGAAGCCAGAGATCGTCGCCGCCGGCAATATCGGCTGCATGACGCAGCTGGCGCAGGGAACCACGACACCCATCGTGCATACGGTGGAGCTTTTGGACTGGGCGACGGGCGGTCCGAGGCCGAAGGCGCTCTCGGCGTAAGGATAGCCCAATCCTGTCGAGTTCAACTTTATGGAAATGCGGACAGCCGCGTCGTTGAAGAAATCTTTGGCGTCAAGCGAGGCGCGGACAAAAGCTGGAAGTATTACGGCAGGAATTTGGATCACGTCATGATGACTCTGAGCCGCCCGGACCTGAGCGACATTCGTCGGGGCGATTGGGTGGACCGCCGATTGCCGACCGCGTGGCGGCCCTACACACGGCTGGCGCGGCTGGATCGCCCCGTGGGAATATGGCTGACGCTTTTCCCTTGCTGGGCTGCGCTCATCCAGGCATCGCACGGTTTTCCGGATCTTCGGCAGCTGATTGTCTTCTCTCTCGGCGCGCTCCTGATGAGGAGTGCCGGCGCCACAGTCAACGACATTGCAGATCGGAATTTTGACGGCCACGTCGAGCGCACCCGCTTTCGGCCCTTGGCAAGCGGACAGATCGACATCCCACACGCCTTTGTATTTCTAGCGGTTCAGCTTGCGCTTGCGGCCTCTCTCCTGCTCTTTCTCTCGCCATATACGCGCCTGATTGCGATAGGCGTTCTACCGCTCGTGTTCGTCTACCCGCTTTGCAAGCGTTTCACCCATTGGCCCCAGGCCGTTCTAGGCGCGGCATTCAATTGGGGGATGCTGATGGCTTGGGCCGAGGTTGTGGGGCACATCCCGGCAGGAGCCGTGCTCATGTGGACCGGGGCCATCGCATGGCAGATCGGTTACGATACGGTCTATGCCTATGTTGACGTCGAAGATGATAGCCGCCTCGGCCTGAAGTCGACGGCAATCCTGTTCGGACAGCGTGGCAAGACCTGCATTGGCCTGTTTTACGCTCTTGCGGTCGGAGCGTGGTCGCTTGGGGGCTGGCTGCTGGGCATGTCGCTGCCTTACGCCATTGGAATGCTGGTGATCGCCGTGCATCTCGCCTGGCAGACTTGGCGGATCGACCTTGCCCGCCCGGAAGTGAATTTCCGCTTGTTCATGGCTAATATTCTGACTGGAGTGCTGCTGGCGGGCGCGGCCTTCGTAGGAGCGTGGTGAAAATATCAGCGCAAGCGCGCGCTCAACCTGCGAAGTCAGCTACGATGCCAGCTCCGCCAGATTCTTCTTCGCAACCACGTTCGCCGGGTTGAGCTCCAGCGCCTTTGCGAAGATCTGTCTTGCCTCGTCCAACTGGCCGCCGGCCTTGGCCGCATGTCCCAGGCCCATCAGCGCCGGCTCCGAGGGGCGGAGCTGCAGGGCCTGCTGGAAATGGGCTGCCGCTGGCTCGAAGCGCTCATGCTCCAGGAGGAGATAGCCGAGATTGAGATGGGCCTCGGCGTGACGAGGATCGGCCTCGATACAGGCCAGGTACCCCCGCAACGCTTCGTCGCCGCGCCCCAGTGAGGCGAGCAGGCCGGCATAGTTGAAATGCGCATCCGCCAGCTTGGGATCGATATCCAGCGCGGAGCGGAAACAATATTCGGCCCGCCGTGTATCGCCCAGCCCACGATTGGCGAGCCCCAGCCGCATCTGGGCGTCCGCACTCCTCGGATTGATCTCCACGGCACGCAGCAGCATCTTTTCCGCTTCGGCATAGGCTTCGCGCTGGAGCAGCAGGGTGCCGAGCAGGTTAAGGGCGTTGAAATCATGCTTGTCCGTGGCCAGCACTTTTCGATAGCCCGCCTCGGCTTCGTCGAGACGGCCCTCGCGATGATGGTCGATGGCTGTTTTCAGTTTTGCTTCGGCGGCCATGGCTTTGCATCCGTGCGGGGGGAGGTGGTGTCGGCCCTTGTGACGGATGGCGACTCAAAGGTCAATTCGCCCCCTGCCCGGGCCTCCCTCCCCGCGGGGAAGTTTTCCTCGAAAAATCGCATATTGGGTTTCAAGGGTGCTGCCTATTGGTCTATCCATTTCCCCGACGATTTCAGCCCTACGGAGCCTTTCATGCCTGACTCAGTTCCAACCGGTCTCACCATCACGGGCGCGATGGGTCCGCGCTACGATGAAATCCTGACGCCTGAGGCTCTCGAATTCGTCGCCGCGCTGCAGCGCCGCTTCAACGGCCGCCGCAAGGAGCTGCTGGCGAGGCGCGCCGAACGGCAGAAACGCTTCGATGCCGGCGAGACGCCGGACTTCCTGCCCGAGACGGCCAATATCCGCGAGAGTGACTGGCAGGTCGCTCCGCTGCCTGCCGACCTGCTCGACCGCCGTGTCGAGATCACCGGACCTGTCGACCGCAAGATGATCGTCAATGCGCTCAATTCCGGCGCCAAGGTCTTCATGGCCGATTTCGAGGACGCCAACTCGCCCACCTGGTCGAACTGCCTCGACGGCCAGATCAATCTTAGGGATCGCTGGGCGGGCAAGATCGACTTCACCGACGCTACCACCGGCAAAGCCTACGCGCTGAAATCAGATCCGGCGGTGCTGATCGTGCGCCCGCGCGGCTGGCATCTCGACGAGGCCCATGTCACGCTGGACGGCGAGCCGCTGTCGGGCTCGCTCTTCGATTTTGGCCTCTATTTCTTCCACAACGCGAAGGCGCAGATTGCACAAGGGTCGGGCCCCTATTTCTATATTCCCAAGCTCGAGAGCCATCTCGAGGCCCGGCTGTGGAACGAAGTCTTCCTGCTGGCCCAGGAGAGCCTCGGCGTCCCCAAGGGCACGATCAAGGCCACCGTGCTGATCGAGACGCTGCCTGCGGCCTTCGAGATGGACGAGATCCTCTACGAATTGCGCGACCACATGGCCGGCCTCAATTGCGGACGCTGGGACTACATCTTCTCCTTCATCAAGAAATTGGCCAAGAATCAGGCCTATGTCCTGCCGGACCGTTCACAGGTGGTCATGGGCAAGGCGTTCCTGCGTGCCTATTCTCTGTTGCTGATCAAGACCTGCCATCGCCGCGGCGCCTTCGCCATGGGCGGCATGGCGGCGCAGATCCCGATCAAGAACAACCCCACCGCCAACGAGGCTGCCTTCGCCAAGGTCAAGGCCGATAAGGAGCGCGAGGCCGGCGACGGGCATGACGGTACCTGGGTCGCCCATCCCGATCTCGTACCGGTGGCGATGGAGGTGTTCAACCGCCTGATGCCGGAGGCCAACCAGCTCGACAAGAAGCGCGAGGACGTGAAGGTCGGCAAGATAGAACTCCTCAAAGTGCATGAAGGCACCCGCACGGCAGAGGGCCTGCGCGACAATATCCGGGTGGGCGTGCAATATATGGAAGCCTGGCTGCGCGGCCGCGGCGCCGTGCCGATCTACAACCTGATGGAAGATGCGGCCACAGCCGAGATCTCCCGCGCCCAGATCTGGCAGTTCGTCAAATACGGTGTGACGTTGGAGGGCGCCATCACGGTGACGCCGTCCTGGTTCGAGGGCGTGTTCGAGGAAGAGATGCAGCGCGTGCGTGGCGAAGTGGGCGATGCCGCCTTCTCCGGCGGGCGCTTCCCGGAGGCGGTGAAGCTTTTCAAGCAGCTTTCGCTGGCGCCGGATTTTGCCGACTTCCTCACTCTGCCCGCCTATCAGATGATCGTCTGATGCACTGCGGTTAAGGAGAGGTTCGGTCGGGGGGGTGGGTCTTCAGACCCGCCTGCCTGGGAGCACCCTGCAATCAAGAGGCGGGTCTGAACACCCGCCCCCCAATGCGGCCTGCTTCCATCGCGGAGCGACAAGCTCTCCCCCGTCGGCTCCCCGACGGGTTGTGTACGACATTTCACTTGCGCGTCTCGATACTGCCGCCACACTCTCGGCAAAGGTCTGGAGGCAGCCGGGCCCCTTCCTATCCAGTGGAGCGCCCATGTCGATGCATCAACCCAATCCAAGCTATCGCGGCGACTCCTCACTCGGCGTGGGGCAGATCGTCAACGATGCCTGGAATACCAGCATCAAGAGCTATCTGGGGCTTTTCTTCCTCAACCTGCCGATCCTCATCGCCGCCGTGGCAGCCTTCGGGGCCGATTCCCAATCGATGTTTTCCGCGGACGGGAGTGCCATGGAACAGATGGTCCGGGAGAATATGGGTCGCTTCATTACACTTGAGGTGCTGATCTTCATCGTCTCGATCGTCTGCTCCTGCGCTATGACGCGCATCCTCTACGATCGCTACGTCGGCGCGCCCGTCTCCGACCGGGAGGCGGCCTTGACGGGGGCGAAGAGATCGCTGCCGGCTCTCCTGCTGCTTCTTATTTTCGTGGCGGCTTATATCGTGTTCGCCTTCGTCGTGGCGCTGGTCTTGGCGCTGCTCCAGGGCGTTCTCGGCTTTCTCTCCATCGTCCTGGCGATCGCGCTGGGAGCCGTCTTCCTTTACCTCGTCTTTCCCTATGTCTTGTCGGGCATCGTCTGCATCACCGAAGAGCTCGGCCCGATCGCCTCGCTCAGACGCAGCAAATATCTCACCAGCGACTATCGCTGGCCGGTGCTAGGGGTCGGCCTGGCTGGGGTCGTAGTCATGGCGATCTATCAGGGTATTGTCCTCGGCCTCGACTATCTCCTGGCACCCGCCGCCTTCGGGCACACCATTCTGCTGGTCTTCGTCGCTCTGATCTATCCGCTGCTGGGCGGCTGGGTCATCGGCCTGTTCGTGATCACCGCCCATCGCCTGCGCGCTTTGAAGGACGGCGTGATATCGGGCCGCAACCTGTCCAACGTCTTCGAGTAAGGACATTATCGCCGCAGGTTCGCCGCCTGCGCCATGGTGAGCCGGCGCTTCAGGCGCACGATGGCCTCCTGCTGCAGGTCGCTCGCCTCGCCATAAGCATTGGCGACGCGGGTCAGCATCTCGATGAACTGCAGCCTCTCGTCCATGGTCAATCGGCTGACGAGCAGTGGCGTGAGGTCATCGGCAACCGGCGAGAAAACCCGGCCGCGGTCGGTCAACTGCCAGGCTAGTTCGAACATAGCCTGCCGATCCTCGACCTCCAGGGGATCGGCCATCAATTCATGGATGACGTTCTTCTCCGCCGCTGTCAGCGGCGCGCCGGTGCGCACCAGCTGGATCATCAGGACCACCGCGGCAAGGCGCACATCCTGGAGATGGTGCAACGGGCGGCGCGTCAGCGCGGCCGGATCGGGACCGTCGACACCCTTGTTGAGAGGCCGAGGGTCTAAGGCCTGCGAGCTTGGGGAATTTACAGTCGCGCCTTTCGCCCTGGGCCTCGTCATCCAGTAGAGACCGCCCACTCCCGCTGCGATGGCGAGAAGGAAGACACCCCGTGGCACCTGCAGCAACAAGAGGCTCACCAGCACGAGAGCGGCGATCCAACCGGCCCATTTGCGTATGGCATCCATGATTACGACTTCAACCCCAGCCTGCCAGCCGCTAGATGTTACGAAGGGGAAGGCCGCACAAGTCCGCCTTCCATGCCCTGTTGCATCAAAGTGAGCAAGGGCTCATTGGCAGCCGTCTGCCCCCAACCTTCGAAATTCAGCACTTCCTCGGCCGGCAAACGCTTGCGCCACCCCTTCACTTCAAGCTCCGGGCGGATATAGGCTTCATGCACATAACCGAGGCATAGATAGGCCACGGGGATCACACGCTCGGGAATGCCAAGAAGCGCGCGCAGCTTGAGGGGATCGATAATGCTGACCCAGCCCACGCCGACGCCTTCGGCCCGCGCCGCCAGCCAGATGTTCTGCACGGCGCAGACAGTGGAATAGCTGTCCATCGCCTTGTCATGCGTGCGCCCCAGCACCACCGGCCCGGCGCGGTCGGGATCGCATGTGATGCACAGATTGACCGGCGCCTCGACGATGCCCTCGAGCTTCAGGGCTCTATAGGCGCCTTGCCTGTCCGCCGGAAACAGGGCCGCGGCTTCCTCGTTGGCCTCGCGGAACAGCTCCTGCACCCTGAGCCGGATCTCCAGGCTGCGCAGCACGACGAAGTTCCAGGGCTGCATGAAGCCGACCGATGGTGCGTGATGGCCTGCGAGCAGGATACGCGCCAACACCTCGTCCGGCACCGGCTCGGAGCTGAACTGGCTGCGCACATCGCGCCTGGTATAGATGGCGCGGTAGACGGCGTCCCGCTCGGCCGAGGAGAAAGGGCCACAAGCCGAAAGAGCTTCGCTATTGTCCATCGATTGTCCCCTGACGATGGCAATCCCCGCGCCGTCCGCGCGCGGGAACCTATCGCCTCCGGCCGGTCTTCTGACTCGGGATCATCCCACCCCGGCGCCTTCCCCGCGATCGCGAGTGGCATCAGCCCGGGCAGTCCCCCTTACAGCGTTGGGCACGTCGCGGCTTTCAACCGCGTTCCCGATTCTCCCGCCACCGCGGGCACCGAAGGTGATGGGGATGTAGCATGGCTGGGAGAAGCGGGGAAGCGCTGTGGCTGGGAGCGCGGACGTCCTCGTCTGCTCTTGGAAACGTTCCGCTCCATGATTGAGGAAGAGTGGATCGTCCGACACCCTTCGAGTGCCGCTGGGATGTCCGCGCTCCCAGCCACAGCGCTACTCCGCCAGCACCCTCGTCGAGGGAAAGATCACCTCCACCAGCGTCCCCGCGTTCTTGGTCGACTGGATGGCGAAGGTGGCTCGGTTGGCTTCCACCAGCGCCTTGGTCAGCGGCAGGCCGAGGCCGGTGCCGCCCAGGGTGGTCGAGGCAACCTGGCGGAAGGGCTCCATGGCGATGGCAAGTTCGCGCTCGGTCATGCCGACACCGGTATCGCGCACGCGCAGCACCGCCTCGCCCCGCTCGGAGAGCGTGGTGGAGATGATGGCCTGGCCGCCGGCCTGGGTGAACTTTATCGAGTTCGATAACAGGTTCAGCACGATCTGGCGCATGGAGCGGTTGTCGGCCACGACATTGGGCAGGCCATTGGCGAGCGCCATGCGGATGATGATGCGGTCGCGGCTCGCCTGCGGCTGCATCAGGCTTACCGATTGCTGCACGACCTCGTTGAGATTGACGCTGGCAAAGGTGAGGTCGAGCTTGCCGGCCTCGATCTTCGAGAGGTCGAGGAGATCGTTCACCAGGCTGATGACATGTTCGCCTGAGGTGTGGATGTCGCGCGCATAGGAGCGGTAGCGTTCATTGCCCATCGGGCCGAAGCGCTCCTCCATCATCACCTCGGCAAAGCCGATGATGGCGTTGAGGGGCGTGCGCACCTCATGCGAGATCTTGGCGAGGAAGTCCGACTTCTGCGAGGAGGCCTCCTCCGCCTGGCGCTTGGCTGCCGTCAGCTCGCCTTCCGCCTTCTTGAAGGAAGTGACGTCGCGCAGCACGGCGCAGAGGCGCTTGCCGTCGTCGCCGAGGCGTCCGATGGTCATGAACAGCGGCACCGAGCCGCCCTGGCGCACCCGTCCCACCACCTCGCGCCCATCATTGAGCAGGCTCGCCACACCGTTGGAGCGCAGGCTGTCGAGGTAGTCATACGCGGCGCGGTGGCTCTCGGGCGCGAACAGCAGCAAAAGGTCCTTGCCGACGATCTCGCGCTGCTCATAGCCGAACAGGGCCTCGGCGCTGCGGTTGATGGAAACGATGCGCCCTTCCTTGTCGAGGATCACCACGCCATCGGTGGCGGTGTCGAGCACCGCCTGCAATTCATCGGCGCGACGCTCGGCAAAGCGCAGCTTCTCGGCGCTGATCTCGCCGAGCGGACGACGCACCGAGATCAGCAACGCGCTTTCCCCATCCCAATGCGTGGTCTGCACTTTGCCGTCGACCGTGATGGTTTCCCCCGAGGCCGTCTTCAGAAGCACGCCGGAACTGGCTTCCCCACTCACCGTCGGTGCCGCGCCTGCAAAGACGCGGTCGAGCCCACCGTCGCGGCGGATCGCCTCAACGTCGGGATAGCCGAGCAGTTCGAGCATCGTGCGGTTGGCGAATTGCAGATCCTCGCCGCGGGCAATGAAGATGCCGATCGGCAGGCGGTCGATCAGGGCGACCGGCACCTTGTCGAGCCTGCCGAGCCGGATCGGGCGGGGGGGCTCCGTCTCGCCGGGAGCAAGCTCGAGGGCGGGCGGTTCGGAGATCTCCTCCTCGCGCCAGCGATCCTCGTCAGTCGCCCGCGGCAGCCGGGCCTCTTCATCCAGCATCTCCGGTTCAGGCCTGGGAGGCTGGAACTGTGGCGCTCCCGGCTGTGGTTCGAGCCCGATCACCCCGGTCTTAATGGACTCGGGGTTGGCATGCTCGATCCTGGCCGGCTCGGCCTTGGCGACTTCCGGTTTCGACGCGCCGGGTTTGGCGATATCGGATTTGGGCGTCTCGGGCCTGGCAGCCGGCATGGGCTCGCCTTCGATGCGCGCGCCGAGGGCCTTGGCGATCTCGTGGAAGGCGATGCGCTCGGTCGGCGTCAGGCTGTGGCGATCATGTCCCTGGCGGTCAAGCGCCTGCCGTTCCTGGGCGATGCGCTCGGCCGCCGGCTTGCTCGGCAGGCGCACGACATTGCTTTCCGTCGACGGGCGGACAGGCTTTACGGGCTCGGGCGGCGATGCCGAAGGTGTCGGCTCGGCTCCCTGCCTCGCAACATCCGATTCGCCCTCGTCGTTGGGGTCGGCCTCCTGCCAAACGATCGAGGGCGAGGCCTGCGGCTCCGGCTCGGCGGCCGCCAGCATCGGCCTGGGGAGGCCGGCGACGCCGAAACCACGGAAGCCCTGGAAGCGACCTTCGCTGCCCGTCGCCGGCGAGGCACTGAGCGTGATCGGGATTTCCTGGCGGCCGGCCCGGTCGGGCCACACCAAGGAGAGACCTGTCCAGGTCTGGGTGCCGGCCAGGGCGGCTGCGATGGCCGTGCTGTCCCGAAGGCCGGCAGCGGCGGCGATATCCTCGAAGCGTCGGCCGGTCCAGTCAGCCCCGGTGCGGCCAAGCACCTGGACCAACTCCGGCGAAACCGTGACGAAGCGTCCACCGGCATCCGTCTGGAACGTGAAGCGCACGGACCTGCTGCGCTGGACGGGCGCCGCGGCCACCAGCTGCGGTGGCGGCTCCACCTTGCTCGGTTCCGCTCTTGCAGGCGCGGCAGGCCTGGGGAGTGCTTCCTCCGCCGCCGTGGCAGGCTTCTCCCCGTCGAGATCGACCCAACTCCAGGCTCCGCTCTGCTCATAGGGCTTGGTGAGGCCGGCATCGTCGGTCTGCGGCAAGGGCGGCAGGGTCTCGGGCACCGAGGGCGGCGCCCAGCCCTGCTGCCGGCGGCCGCGGCGCGGAAGGTCGAGCGATTGCACAAGGAGGCCGAGAAAGCCTTCGGGGCCGTCGAAGGAGCGGCAGGCGCAGGAGAGCGTGTCGAGCGCGCCCATGCCCGGCAGGCGCAGGCGCTCGAGCCGCATCGCGCCAGGGCGCGGCAGTTTGCGGGCAATGGCGGCGATCTGGGGCGCAAGGGAGACCAGCGCCGCATTGGACTGCTGGCGCGTGGTGTCGGCGGGCGACAGGCCGAGGCTCTGTGCGCCGGCGCGATTCGCCCAGACCAGCGAACGCCCGTCAAGCTGCCAGACGAAGGCCGGGCGCGGATCGTCCGTCAGCGCCTGCAGACGCTGATCGGCAAGCAGTGCGGTGCGCAACAGTGCCTCGATCATGCCGTTCCCTGAAACCTGCGAAAATGACTAACAAAGTATGAATACAGATGGAAAACAAAACGGTAAATCGCCAGCCCTCCGTCATCCCCCGTTGATCTGGGGCATGGTTAAAACGGCGAGGCTGCGCTATCGTCAAATAGCCTTGAAAAGGCCACGGAGGACAGTGAGATGACAACCAAACCGCCCAATTTCGAGATTCCACCCGAAATGCGCGAGATGGCCGAAAAGAGCGTCGAGCAGGCCAAGAAGGCATTCGACGGCTTCATGGGCGCCGCCTATAAGGCAGCCGGCACGCTGGAAGGCACCACTGACACCATCCAGGCCGGCGGCAAGGATATCGGGCGCAAGGCGCTGACCTATGCCGAGCAGAATGTCGCGGCCGCGCTCGAATTTGCCTCCAGCCTAGTGAAAGCCCGAGACCCGCAGCAAGTGCTGCAGTTGCAGAGCGATTTCATCAAAAGCCAGCTCCAGGCCTTTGGAGAACAGGCAAAGGATATCGGTTCCACGGCGAGCAAGATCGCCTCCGACGTCGCCAAGCCTCAGAAGTAAAAACCATTGCAAAACTTGCAAGACACGGCGAAAACGCAGCCCTGTCTTGCAAGAACGGCATGTCTGCGAGCGATGGTGCTGCTGTTTACTTTCCTTAACGGAAGTCGACTGGAACAAAATGGACCAAACGGTCCCGATCTGAGTGAAGACCGTTACCTTCATACCTATTGCGCCGCAATATCCTGTCGCATTGCCGCCAAAATGGAAGAGTTCAGCACGGGCTTAGTGACCGCTCGCCGCGCTGTTTCGACACCAAAAATCCCCAAAAAAGCCAAATCGTCCGATGATTGTGCAGTGCAACAAAGATATTGCGTCGCACAAGTGCATTTGCTATAAAACCAGGCAGATGAGGTTGCCTTTGTTGCAGCGCGTTGAGCCGCAGGCCCCTCCAGGTATCGCCAGGCCTCCCGGCCCACTTTAACGTTGTCTCAAGGAGCTTCCCGTGGTTACTGCCAAGAACAAGTCCGAAACTGAACTCGCCTTCGAAAATCTGTCCAAGCTGGAAGTTCCCGCTTCCGTGCGTGACTTCGCCGAGAAGGGCGCTGCCCAGGCGAAAGAAACCTACACCAAGATCAAGGCTGCGACCGACGAAGCCTCCAACGCTCTCGAGAACACCTATTCGACGGCCACCAAGGGCGTTTCGACCCTCGGCCTCAAGGTGCTCGAGAATGCACGCACCAACACCAATGCCACCTTCGACCATGCCATCGCCCTGTTCGGCGTGAAGACCTTCTCCGACGTGATCGAACTCAACACCGCTTTCGTGCGCAAGCAGGCCGAGAGCCTCTCGGCTCAGGCCAAGGAATTCGGCGAGCTGGCCCAGAAGGTCGCTAACGAGACGGCTGCGCCGGTCAAGGCCCAGGTTGAGAAGTCTTTCAAGAGCGTAGCCTGAGTTTTCAGCACGTCTTGATATTTTGAGGAGGCCCGGGCTCGTCCGGGCCTTTTTTTATCGGGGAGAGCGTGCAAATTTCCCGCATCTCCACACTTGAAATAGCGGATCGATCCCGCTAAACGCATGCCCAGATGCAGTTGTAGCTCAGTTGGTTAGAGCGTCGGATTGTGGCTCCGAAGGTCGGTGGTTCGAGTCCACCCAACTGTACCAAGCAGCTCCTGCACTTTCCGTGTTTTCTGTTCGCGACAGAGACACCCGCGAAATCAAATACATAGCTGGATCGGTGCTTTCTCCTAGCGCTGTCTTTGTGCGCTTGCTGTCACGGATGGCAGGTCGTCGCCTACAAGTTGCAGGCCCTGAGTCCATGTCGATCTCGATGTCGACACACCGCGAAATCTGAGGGAGATCAGCAAAGCGCGGTCCAAGAGCCTGCGAGCCGGGGAAAAGCGGAAGACCAAACAGCGTCGTCAGTTCCGCCGGTGCCACCCTCGCTCGGCTTCAAGGCGGGGTTCGCTCCATTTTCTTGAGCTGTCTCGATCACGGCAGTCTCGCCAAACTTGCGATCGACCTGAATGGGAGAGGCGTCCGCACCAAAAGGACCCTGTGGCGAGACGGTGGCATCCGCGGCGGCGTTCAGTTTCAGAAAAGCGCCCTTTCCTGCCTCCTGCGCAATCGAACTTATGTGGGCGATGTCGTTCACAGGGGCCAGCATTACGGGGGCGAGCAAGAGGCCATCGTGCCCAGCGACCTGTTCGAAGCAATACAGCAAAAGCTCACCGAACAAGTCGCAAGTGAGGGCGGCGTTCGGGTCAATACCGGCTCACCGCTCATCTGTCCGCTCTACGATAATCGGGGCAACTGCGATCGCGGACATTACTCCCGCCCGCGGTTGGGGCTTTCGCTTGCCCACTCTATGAAGGCTTTCCAAGTATGCCGAAGAGCCAGGCCAGCCCCGTGTCCAGCATCGCGACCTTGGGCGCGACCGCGTTGAGCCGGAAGTCGGGAAGCGGAATGGGGGCGTCCAGGAACCTGACCCTGAAGCGCGCCGCGTTCATTACAACGAACCGCTTCGGCAGGGCCGAGATGAGGTCAGTCTCCGCGATGACCGAAAGGGCGAACATAAAGTTTGGAACGGTCAGCGCTATCCGTCGCGTGAGGCCTTGCCTCGCAAGCTGCTCGTCGACGAATCCGTGAGGATCGCCGCTTTGCGAGACAACCAAGTGCCGCATCTCGCAATACCGCTCGATGGTCGGGTCGTCGGCGAAGGGATGTCCCACCCGCATGGCGACGACTGTTGATTTCCGTTGAGAAGTGACCCGGGATTTCCATTGAGAACTGACCCGCCCCGATGATGTTTGTGTGTCAGGCTGAGGTCAAGTTTCGTGCCTTCTCCTTTGCTGGCTTTGGACTTTTCGCAGAGCTGTTTTTGAAGCGGAAGCTGTCGTTTCCGGTCTCCAGGATATGGCAGTGATGGGTGAGGCGATCGAGGAGCGCAGTGGTCATCTTGGCATCGCCGAAGACGGAAGCCCATTCGCTGAACCCGAGATTGGTGGTGATGACAACGCTGGTGCGCTCATAGAGTTTGGAGAGCAGGTGGAAGAGCAACGCGCCACCCGAGGCACTGAAGGGCAGGTATCCTAATTCGTCGAGGATAACGAGGTCGGAGTGGACGAGGCGACCGGCAATCTGACCGGCCTTTCCCTGGAGCTTTTCCTGCTCGAGAGCATTGACGAGTTCGACGGTTGAGAAGAAGCGAACGCGTTTATGATGATGTTCGATCGCCTGAACGCCGAGTGCGGTGGCGATGTGGGTCTTGCCCGTACCGGGGCCGCCGATCAGGACGATATTATGAGCGTCCTCGAGGAACTCACAGCGATGGAGATGGCGCACGAGAGCCTCGTTGACCTCGCTGGAAGTAAAGTCAAAGCCGCTGAGGTCTCGGTAGGCTGGAAAGCGGGCGATTTTGAGCTGATAGGCCGTTGATCGAACTTCGCGTTCGGCTGTCTCGGCCTTGAGGAGTTGCGCCAGGATCGGCATGGCGGCCTCGAAGGCCGGGGAGCCCTGTTCGGTCAATTCGCCGATGGCCTGGGCCATGCCGTGCATCTTGAGGCTGCGCAGCATGATGACGAGAGCGCCGCTTGCCGGATTATGACGCATGGCGAGCCTCCCGGCGCAGGGCCTCATAACGTTCGACATTGGCCTTGGGCTCAGTGGTCAGAACCAGAGCCTGGGGAGCGTCCACGGTTGGTGGGGTGATCGGCTTGCCGTCGATCAGGCGATGCAGCAGGTTGAGGATATGGGTCTTGGTCGGAACACCTGCACTCAATGCCAGTTCGACGGCCGTCAGCACGACCTGTTCGTCATGCTGAAGCACGAGCCCCAGGATCTCGACCATCTCGCGGTCGCCGCCTGGCGTTTTGAGCAAGCGGTGTTGCAACGATCGGAAGGCATCCGGCAAATCGGCAAAGGGGGCACCGTTGCGCAGGGCTCCTGGTTTGCGCTGGATGACCGCCAGATAATGGCGCCAATCATAGATCGTCTGGCCCTGTTGGGAATGGGACCGGACAAAGACCCGCCGATGCTCGCAGATAGCCTGGCCCTCGGCTGCGACGACGATGCGGTCTGGATAGAGCCTGACGCTGACCGGTCGATTGGCGAAGGAAGCTGGAACGCTGTAGCGGTTACGTTCCAGATGGATCAGGCAGGTCGGTGAGACGCGCTTGGTGTATTCGACAAAACCATCGAAGGGGCGTTGGACCGGCATCAGATGACGGATCTCCTCGTTCCAGACATCGGCGACGGTTCCGGATTGGACGCCGTGCGGGGTCAAGGACCATAGGTCCCGGCAGCGTGTCTCAAGCCAGTCGTTCAGCGCCTCCAGGGACGGGACGTTCGGCATGGGCTGCCACAGCCGATGCCGGGCATCCTGGACGTTCTTCTCGATCTGTCCCTTCTCCCAACCTGAGGCGGGATTGCAGAACTCGGCCTCGAACAAGAAGTGGCTGACCATTGCCGAGAAGCGGATGTTGACCTGGCGATCCTTGCCACGGCCGACTTTGTCGACCGCCGTGCGCATGTTGTCGTAAATCCCTCGGCGCGGCACGCCGCCCAGGACACGGAAGGCGTGATTGTGGGCATCGAACAGCATCTCGTGGCTTTGCTGGAGATAGGCCCGCAGCGTGAAGGCGCGGCTGCACGACAGCTTGAAGTGGGCAACCTGCAGCTTGGTTCGCTCGCCGCCGATGATGGCCCAGTCTTCGGACCAGTCGAACTGGAACGCCTCGCCCGACACGAAGGCCAGCGGCACGAAGGTGCCACGACCGCTGGTGCGCTGCTCATGCTGGCGGGCTGCCTTCCATTCGCGCGCGAAGGCCGCCACCCGATTGTAGGAGCCTCCGTAACCAAGGACTGTCAGATCGGCATGCAACTGTTTGATCGTGCGCTTGTGCTTGCGGCTCTTGCCGGCTTCCACCCGCAGCATCGCCGACAGCTTGTCCACATAAGGATCAAGCTTGCTGGGCCGATCGGGAACAGCGAACCGAGGCTCAATCCGCTCGGCGCGCAAATACTTGCGAACTGTGTTCCTCGATAGCCCAGTGCGTCGGCATATCTCCCGGATCGGCAAATGGTCCCGGTAGTGCCAGCGTCGAATGACGCTCAATAACTCCATGTTGATCACTCCGTCGTCCCCTGCGCTAGCCGCACAGGGGGAGCTTCGAACATGGGTCAATTCTCGATGGAAAAATCCCCTCCGACTGGGTCACTTCTCAGTGGAAATCAACACGCATTGCCGATCCAGCGCTTCTGCCCATTGAGCACCCACGTGTCGCCCTCGCGCTTGGCGGTCGTGGTCAGGCCTCCGCTGGTTCCCGAACCGGCCAGGGGCTCGGTAAGGCCGAAGCAGCCGATTTTTTCCCAGCGCGCCATCGGCGGCAGCCACTTCTGCTTCTGCTCTTCGGATCCATCGAGATAGATGGAGCCCATGGCGAGGCCGCTATGCACGCCGAAGAAAGTGCAGAACGAAGCATCGACGCGTGCCAACTCCATGGCGACGAAGCCGAACAGCTTCTGGCTTCCACCGGCGCAGCCATATCCCTCATAGCCAACGCCGCCGAGTCCCAGCTCCTTGAACGAAGGCAGCAGCTCGAAAGGAAAAGCATCCTCGGACCAGTATTTGTTGATGATGGGCTGGACCTTGCTCTCCATATAGGTCCGTACCTTCTTGACCACCGCCAGTTCGTCTGAGGTCAGGACATCGACCAGCTGGTAGAAGTCGCTGTCCGGTGCAGGCAAAGGCTTCGGTTTCTTATCTTCCTTGATTGCGACTGCCATCCTCGTTCTCCTGCTCGACTGTCCCGATCTCTCGGAATAAAATGTGAGCGGGAATATGGCCTCGGCGGACGGTTTCTTCTTGGAGAAGCCTGCTCCAGGTATGACGGGCGTGCCCACGATTCCTTCGGGCCGGGTCCTTCCGACTTTGACCGCGGAAAGCAACGCTCCTCCGTCCGCGCGAGAGAGGAACTCAGGCGAGAACGGCATTCGATCAGGTTACATCGTACCGGCACCTGGACCGATTTCGCCTCCAGGTGCTGAAGCCAATCTTGAGCCGACGCTCCATCGATAATCGCTCGCCTTAGCCTCAAGATTTTTTGCACGACCTGGACTCAAACATTAGACGTTTGGCGGCTTCTTCGGTTTGGATGCCTGCGAGGCTATCGCGAACTGTGGCTGGAACCGTTATGTTGCCCACGCCGTCTAAGCCGAGGGACTGCTCCGCATGAACGAGAGTATCCACGGGGACAATACCGCTTCTGAGCCGCAAGATCGTGTGACCGAGCTTATCGAGCAACAGGCAGCCATCTCGGAGGTGCTGCGCGTCATTGCGAGTTCGCCACACGACTTGCAGCCCATCTTCGACGCCATCCTCGATAGCGCCACACGTCTCTGCCGAGCAGACATAGGCAGCTTACGTCTCTGCGAAGAAAACGGCCTTCGTCTCGTGGCGGTGCGAGGAGACCCCTTTTTTGTCAGACAAGCCTGGTCATCGTTTCCAATGCTCGCAGAAAAGGGGTCGTTTCTCAGCCGGCTAGCAACAAGCAGGTTGCCCTCCCACACCCCCGACGTGACAGCACTTGAAGGCGATCATCGCGATGATTTTTGGATCGCGGTGGTGGCTGCAGGTTTTCGATCGGCTCTGGGTGTGCCGTTGCTCAAAGATGATGAGATAGTCGGGATAATTAGTCTGGGCCGCAGACAGGTGCAGCCGTTCACCGGTCAACAGATTTCCTTATGCAAGGACTTCGCCGCGCAAGCCACCATTGCCTTGGAGAGCACCCGTCGCGAGCGGCAATATCGCGAGGTGCAGGGGGAGCTTGCGCATGCCAACCGCGTCTCCACGATGGGCCAGCTCACCGCCTCTATTGCTCATGAAATCAAGCAGCCTATTGCAACGGCACGTAACAACGCCGCTGCTGCTCTGCGGTTCTTGGACAGAAGCCCGCCCGATGTGGCGGAGGTGAGGGAAGCGCTCACCTGCATTGTGGACGACACCGATCGAGCCAGCGAGGTCGTCGACCGGATCGGGTCTCTCATCAAAAAAGCGCCACCGCGGAAGGAAGTTGTCGACCTGAATGCGGCGATCCTCGAAGTGATCGCCCTAACCCACGGCGAAGCGGTCAAGACCAGCGTCACGGTGGGCACTCGACTGGCGGGCGAATTGCCACGCATCCAAGGCGATCGGGTGCAGCTGCAGCAAGTGATGTTGAACTTGATCGTCAATGCCATCCAGTCGATGAGTGGCGTTGAGGACGGCAACCGCGAATTAGAGATCAGCACCTCGAGTATCGAGCCGCAGGGTGTGTGCGTTGCTGTACGGGATACTGGAGCTGGACTGCGCCCGGAGAACCTGCAACGTCTGTTTGAGCCCTTCTACACTACGAAGCCCGACGGCATGGGCATGGGCCTCTCAATCTGCCGATCGATTATCGAAGCCCATGGCGGGCGGCTGTGGGCGACCAGATGCGAGCCGCGAGGGGCTCTTTTTCGATTTACGATCCCCACCGATTGAGGCGCCATCCCTGATAGATTTCGCATATTAGCGGTCAGAACAACAGCCGTACGAAATCGGACGCCGCTTTTATCATCGAAAAGCATAATAGTGTTCAAATTGCTTGCATTTCATTAAATTCTGGAGGCGCCCATGGCTGAAGATGCTTTGGCGATTTTGCCGCGGATCACGACGCTTTCCGAGATGACGCAGGCATTCTCCGATGAGGGTTGCTGCCGGCGACTGTTGGAGGCGACGGTTTAGCCGCGGGGGTCTGTCCAGCCTGTGGCAACAAGCTGTCGACTCGATCCCAGGACGCATGTTCACTCCTCGCTGCCTGTCAGGTATCGGTCCGAAGGAGCATCACCCTGTCAACGGCTTCGACGACCTAGTATCCCGCGTGGATCGCGCTGGTTGAGCCGTGCATCGGCACCCGTGGGCCCCGGAAGGGCCTCGCGCTCGGTGTCGCAGCTACAAAACCGGGAAAACGCTCCGTGGCACCGAGCCGGTACCGCCGTCGTAAACCGGGATCGCTTGCATCGTGGCGCTTGCCAAGATCATACTGAGTTGTGAACACTCCGGTTTCGGGTCGCAGCATGTCACAGAGCCATCAGGACATCGGGCGCGTCACCCTCAACGTACTGTTCATCGGAGGGCTGCTGCTCGCCAGCTTCTTTGTTTTGCAACCGTTCCTGCCCGCAATCCTGTGGGCGACCACGCTCGTGCTGGCGACCTGGCCCCTGATGCGCTGGGTCGAGCGTCATGTCGGCAATCGACGTGGCATCGCGGTGCTGATCATGACGGTCCTGATCCTAATGCTGGTCATCGTGCCGCTCTGGCTCGCCGTCAGCAAAATAGTCACAAATCTCGATGTGATCGCCGACCTCTTGCGCAAGATCCTTTCGATGCGCATTCCACCGCCACCGCCATGGCTCGCCGGCGTGCCGATCGTCGGGGCAGGCATCGCGGATACCTGGGAAGGCCTGACCTCGACCGGCGTCCAGGACCTCGCCGCAACCTGGCTCGCTCCCTATACGGGCACCGCGACAAGATGGCTGGCCTCTGTGGCAGGAAGCCTTGGCGGGCTGCTGGTGCAGCTTCTCCTATCGACGGTTCTCGCAGCGGTCCTTTACGCGAGTGGCGAGAACGCGGGCGCGTATATGCTACGTTTCGGCCGGCGGATGGCGCGCGAACGCGGCGAGCGGGCCGTCGCCCTCGCGGGAAAGGCGATACGAGCCGTCGCGCTCGGTGTAGTCGTGACTGCGATTGTCCAGAGTGTCATCGGAGGGATAGGACTCGTTGCGGTGGGCGTCGATTTTGCAGCGCTGCTCACTGCATTGATGTTCATTCTGTGCCTGGTTCAGGCCGGGCCCGGCTTCGTCCTCTTACCGGCGGTGATCTGGCTATTCTATTCGGGGGAGGTGATCCGAGGCGGCGTGCTGCTGGCCTTCACGCTCGTTGCCGGGACAATTGACCAGATCATACGGCCGGTCCTAATCAAGCGAGGCGCCGATCTACCCTTGCTCCTCATCATGGCTGGTGTGATCGGGGGACTGATCACCTTCGGCCTTCTCGGCATCTTCATAGGCCCAACGGTTCTTGCCGTGGCCTATACACTGCTGACCGCCTGGATTTTCGAGGATGTTGAGCCTCAGTCGGCAGAGCTTCCTGCCGTCGAACCCTTGGCAAAATAGTAGGCCTTTTCTCCCGGCCTTTCATCCATCTTCCGCGCAGGCGTGGCCTTTACGACCAGAGACTGGTTCGCGTTTGGCGGAGATTTTGTTCGTCGTTGTCTGCTCGCGGCCTCTCGGACGATATCTCTTAACACCTCGAACCTGCTTGCGTAGCCACGCATCTCCCTCAACCGAGCACGCGACCGGTACGTGCTTCACGCTTGACAAATTCGTACGACCGCATCTAACTTATAACAGGGTTGTCATACAACCCTGTAAGACTGCAATAATAAAATAGGGAGGGGTTCGACAGTGAAAAGCAAGTTGTTGAAAACCGCAGTGCTCGCATTGGGAGTCGGCGTGCTTGTGAGTCCCGCGACAGCCCAGGATGCCGACTCCGTCAAGATCGGCGTCGTCGCTGCGCAGACCGGCGCCTTCGTCTCGGCAGGCAATACGATAGGTGCCGGCGTGACGCTGGCCACCAAGGAGATCAATGATGCCGGCGGCATCAAGATCGGAGACAAGACCTACAAGTTCGACTTGCAGAACCGCGACGACCGCACCGACGTCAACGTTGCAATTGCAGCTGGGCGCGAACTGGTTGAGGACATCGCCGTCAGCGCCTTGTACGGCACCGAGACGCACGATTATTCGGTTTCGATGACCAAAATCACCGGGCCCGCCAAGGTTCTGCAATTCACCGGCAACAGTTCTCTTGGTGCGATCCTGACCGACGAGGCCGTCGCTCCTGGTGGGCCGCTGCACTATACCTTCCAGACCGAGCCACCCGAATTCCAGCGCAGCGGCAGTACCGCGCGCGGCGTGCTGAAACTGCTGGGCAAGGAAATCGGCCAGCCGCTGAAGAACGCGGTGGTGTTCGTCGCGGACGACGCCACGGGCCAGTATCTGTCGGAACACTATGTCAAGGCGCTCGAGGCGGCTGGCCAGCACGTCGACTTGATCAAATATCCGCCTAACACCACCGACTTCACCCCGCTTCTGACCCGCGCCAAAGGCTTGAATCCCGATACGGTGCACTTCTGGTACAATGGCGATGTGACGTTGATCGCCTTCCCGCAGGCGGTGCAGCTCAACGTCGCCAAGGGCTATTTCCTATTCGGTGTCGATTCGGGTGTCTGGGCGGAGCGCAAGCTCGTTTCGACGGCGCCGGTGACGCTGAGTTGCGTTCCCATGTGCTGGGGCGCCCCGCCCACACCGGAGGCAAAAAGCTATTTCGACCGATATTTCGCCACCGGCGCCGTGAAGGGCGTGCAGTCCTCGGTATCGCTGCTCTATTACGATTATGTTCACTGGTATGCCAAGGCGATGGAAGCAGCCGGCACCACCGACCCGGACAAGGTGGTCGCTCAGCTCGAAAAGATGAAGTATCAGGGCGTCGTATCCAAGGTGCCGCTCTATTTCGACAAGCGCCACCGGGTGACCTTCGCGACCGAGGTCTGCCTGGTCGAACCCAACACTTCCGACCAGTTCGAATGTGCCGTCGAGGAGCCGCCCGCGGAGCCTCCGGCAGGCGACACTGCGGGCTGAGGAAGCCCGCACCCGCCGGCTGCGCCGCTCCCCCAACGGCCAGCCGGCGGACAGTTTTTCCACCGACACAGGCCCGCGACTGACTTCATTTTCGCGCAAGCCTCTCCGCGAGCGGCGCGACCTGCTCCCGCGGAGATACAGCGGGATTTGTAGACGATGGACATCCTCATCCAGCAATTGATCAACAGCCTTTCGGTCGCGAGCGTGATCGTCCTCATCGGCATCGGCATCACGCTGATCTTCGGGCTCACCGGCATCATCAACTTCGCTCACGGCGAGTTCCTGATGGTTGGCGGCATGGTGACCTGGCTGGTCGTCAGCCAGGGCGGCAATTTCATCCTCGGCCTCGTCGCGGCGATTCTCGGGGTCGGACTGCTCGGCTTCCTGCTGGAGAGGAGCCTGTTCCGCCTCACCCTGTCGCGGCCGATGAACGGCTTCATCATCTCGCTCGGCCTGATCGTCGTGCTGCAGCACGTCGTCATCCGTTTCTGGAATTCCTATCAGAAGGCCATCCCCGAGCCCTTGAGCGGAGTATGGGAGATCGGCGGCGTGCGCATCATCGTGATGCGTGCGGTGGTGGTGCTGATCACCGCGGTCATCGTGGGCATCACCTTCTTCGGCATTTCCCGCAGTCGTTACGGCCTGGCGCTACGCGCCAGCGTCGCCGACCAGGAGACGGCATCGCTGATGGGCGTGCCGGTACGCCGCTACGTCACCGGCGTCTTCATCTATGGCAGCATGCTCGCCGGGCTCGGCGGGGCGCTGATGATCGCACTGTTTCCAATAACCCCTTTCATCGGCAGCGTCGTGGTTGTCCGCGGCTTCGCCGTGGCGCTGATCGGAGGCCTGGGCAATGTTCCCGGAGCGGTGGTCGCCGGCCTGGTGCTTGGGCTGATGGATGGCCTCAGCGCGGGCTATGGCCTGCCGGAATGGACCGAAGCCTATTCCTTCGCCCTGATGATCCTGATCCTGCTCATCCGGCCGCAAGGCCTTCTCGGCGGCACCGCCGGCCCGCGCGCCATGTGACGGCCGGAGCATCAAGAGCCCATGAACGCAAAGATCGAACTCCCTGACGTGGCATCGACAAAAGGCCTGCCAGAACGACCGGCGACGAATATCAGGGTCACTTTCGCCGAGAGAGCATTGGTGCCCCTCCTTGTTGCGATCATCCTCATCGGGCTGCCATTCCTGCATCCCGGCTACCGTTTCCTGTCGCTGGCCGCCTCCACGGGCGTCAGCGTCGTCGCCCTCTGCGGTCTGGCGGTACTCTTCGGCCAGGCCGGCATCATGTCGGTTGGCCACGCGGCTCTGATGGGGGTAGGAGCCTATACCGGCGCGATCCTCGCCCGTGACGCCAATCTCGGCTTCTTTGCCGCATTGCCCTTCGCCGCGCTGTTCTCGGCCGGCGTGGCCGGTCTGGTGGGGCTGCCCTCGTTGCGCGTGGGCGGGCATCATTTCGTCATCATCACCTTCGCCATGTGCGGCCTGTTCACCATCATACTCACCAATGGCGGCGCTTTCACCGGCGCAGCGACCGGACTCGACGTTGCGCCGATCGGCACCATTCTCAGTGTGAATTTCGGCCGTCTGCAGAATCTCTATTTCCTGGTGGTGTGCTTCGTGCTGGCGAGCATCGCCCTGATGGGACTGATCATCGCCTCGCCCTATGGCAGGACACTGCGCTCCATCCGGGAGAACGAGCCGCTTGCCGCGGCGCTCGGCGTCAACACCTCCCTGCACAAAATCGGCGCATTCATGCTAAGCGGCGCCTTCGCCGGTGTCGCGGGTATCCTGCAGCTCTATTTCCTGCAGCACATTTCTCCCGACCTCTACGGTGCCTTTCCGAGTATCTATATCGCCTTGATGGTCATGTTGGGCGGCCCTCGCCTGTTGCTCGGGCCGCTCGTCGGTGCCCTGATCGTCAGCTTCCTGCCTGAAGTACTCAACCTCGATCCCGTCGATGCCCGCATCGCCTATGGCGTCGGCTTGATCCTCGTGATCCTGGTCCTGCCCGGCGGGGTGATGGCAGGCCTGGCACAGCTCTATATGACGTTGCGCGGCAAGGTGGTGAGATCATGAGCGCCCTGGAAGTCTCCGGCCTCCGCAAGAGCTTTGGCGGCGTCGTCGCGCTCGACGGCATCGACGTCGCCATGGACCTTGGCGAGATCCTCGGCATCGTCGGGCCGAACGGTTCGGGCAAGACGACCCTGTTCAACGTGATCTCCGGCGCGCTGAGACCGACGGCGGGACGCGTGACCTGGCTGGGCAAGGAGATCAGTGGCCACCCGCCCCATCAGATCGCACGCAGCGGATTGGTCCGCACATTCCAGCAGGCGATGTCCTTCCAGGCTCTGTCGGTGCGGGAGAATGTGCGAATAGCCAGCGAGCATGGCGGCCGTGGCGCACCGTCGGCGGTGCCGCCGGAGGAATTGCTGTCCTTCGTCGGGCTTGCGGGCCGCGAGGAGGAAATCGCAGGCTCGATGCCCTTCGGCAACCTGCGGCGCCTCGGCCTGGCTCTGGCCCTGGCTGCGCGGCCGAGGCTCCTGTTGCTCGACGAACCAGCCGCGGGCCTCAACGACGGCGAGACCGAAGACCTTGCCGACATCATCGTGCGCCTACCGCGCCTGGGCCTGGGTGTCTGCCTGATCGACCATGACATGAACCTGATCGCCTCTATCTGCAGTCGCTTGGTGGTGCTCGACTTCGGCACCAAGATCGCCGAGGGCCCGCCGGCCGGAGTACTGCAGGACCGGAAGGTGATGGAAGTCTATCTGGGGACGCCGGCATGACGTTGTTGGATGTCAGCGATCTCGACACCGCCTACGGTCCGGTCATCGTCAACCGCGGCGTCTCGATTTCGGTTTCGGAGGGAGAAATCGTGACCATCCTCGGGCCCAACGGTGCCGGCAAGACGACGCTCCTGCGAGCGATCTGCGGTCTGCTTCGGCCGACTCGCGGGCGCATTGCCATGGATGACAAGGAAGTCACGCGGCTGCCGCCGGACCGTCTCGCGAAGGTCGGAATCGTCATGGTACCGGAAGGGCGGAAGATCTTCGCGGATCTCACCGTGCGGGAGAACCTGCGTCTCGGCGCCTATTCGCGCCGAGACATCGATGGGATCGAAGCCGATATCGTCCGCATGGAAGGCTATTTCGAGATCCTGGCCAGGAAGCGCGGCCAGAAAGGTGGCACCCTGAGCGGCGGGCAGCAACAAATGCTGGCGATCGCCCGCGGCCTGATGGCACGCCCCCGGCTTCTCCTGCTCGACGAACCCTCACTCGGCTTGTCGCCACTGATGGTGAAGGAAGTGCAGACCGTCATTGCCGATGTCCGCACGAATTTCGGCGCCGCCGTGCTCCTGGTGGAGCAGAATGCCTCGCTGGCACTATCCGTGGCGCAGCGCGGCTATCTCATGCAGTCCGGACGCATCGTCGCCGCCAGCGCCATCGCCGAACTGCGCGGTTCGCAACTGATGCGTGATCTCTATCTGGGCGAGGGCAAACGCCGCACCAGGGAAGAGAGCGTACCGCCGCTATAGGACTCGTCGTCCGGCGCCCAGTCCCAATCGAAGGGTCGCTTCGGGATTGGGTTAAGTCGGCACAAACCCCGAAGGCCCGCAATATCGCCAAAAGCGAAACTGTCTATTTTATAGTCGTTGCTCCAAGATAGAACGCCTTCACATCATCCCTCACCGCAAGCTCTGCCGCAGGCCCCGATGCGGCGACACGACCCGTTTCCAGCACATAGCCATGGTCGGCGTAGCGCAGGGCCAGATTGGCATTCTGCTCGGCTATCAGGAAGCTGACGCCCTTATCCTTGTTGAGGCTGCGGATGATCTCGAAGATCTCCTGCACCACGATCGGGGCAAGACCCATGGAGGGTTCGTCCAGCAGCATCAGCGTTGGGCGCGTCATCAGAGCCCGGCCAAGCGCTGTCATCTGCTGTTCGCCGCCCGAGGTGAGGCCAGCCTTGGTCTTGCGCTTCTGTTTCAGGCGCGGGAACCAAGCATAGATCTGTTCGAGATCCTCGGCGAGCTCGCGCCGTCCGGGCCGGCGCAGGAAGGCACCGGAGAGTAGATTCTCCTCGACGGTGAGCTGCGGAAAACAATGTCGGCCTTCGAGCACCTGCACAACGCCCCGGCCCACGAGGGTCGAAGGAGTCAGGCTGCTCACGAACTCTCCTTGCCAGGAAATGCTGCCGCGTGTGATCGCCCCGCGTTCGGGGCCGAGCAGATTGGAGATGGCCTTGAGGGTGGTGGATTTGCCGGCGCCATTGGCCCCCAGAAGGGCAACGATCTGGCCTTGGCCGACGGAAAGCGAGACATCCCGCACCGCCAGGATCGCCTGGCCATAGTGTACCTCTATGCCGGAGACATCGAGGAAGGCTTGAGGTCGGGGATGGGGTAATGCGGCGCTCATCGGCCTCTCCATGAAGGGTATCTTGGTCCAGGTAAGAGAAGGGAGCGGCAGCCGGATGAGGGTCCGGCCTCCGACGAGTGGGGCAGAGTCTCCCCGCGCCTCACTCGTCCCGCTCCAGCCTCTCACCCCTGCCTGTCTCCGCTCGGGAGAGGCGTCTGTCGCAATCAGTTCGTCTGTGCCACCGGCGTGATGCCCTTTTCCTGAGCGTAGGCTGCCGCCTTGGCGCGGATAGTGTCGGCGAAGAGCGTCGAGTCTGCCTTGATCCAGTCGGTCAGCGCATTCCACTTGGCGCCGTCCCACTGGATGATCTTGGCAGCGATGGTTTCGCCCTTATGATTGTCGGGCGTCGTCCTCAGAGGCGAGATCAGGCCCTTGGCGCCGAGTTCTGCAATGCGCTTGTCGTCGAGGTTGAGATTTTCGAGGGCCCAGCGACCCTCCTCGGCGGTGAGCGGACGGTTGCCGAACTTCTTGTGGCCGACCCGCAAGGCCTCGACAAAGGTAATCGCTTCGATCACCCCATAATTGTAATAGACTGTCCCGAACTTGGCCTTGTCCTTGAGATCACTCTTACCGGTATCGACAATCTTGTCCTTCAGCGTCTTGATGATGTCGTAGTCGGTCCCTGGCGGGAATACCGAGACGGCAAGGTAGCCCTTGGCGACGCTGCCGGCGGGCCGGGCGTCATCTTCCGAACCGCTCCAGATGTCACCGATGATGTGATCGGCGGGAAAGCCGACGCGAGCCGCGGTCTTGATCGCCACCGGCGTCATGACGCCCCAGCCGCGCAGGAAGACCCAGTCGGCACCCGCGCTGCGGATCTGCTGCCACTGAGCCTGCTGCTGCTCGCCAGGATGAGGCACCGGGATCTGGATATCAGTGAAGCCGTATTTCTTGGAGAGGATGCCGAGCGGCTCGATGGTGTCGCGGCCATAGCCGGAATCGTGATAGAGCGTGGCGATCTTCACGCCCTTCAGCTTGTCATAGCCGCCGACCTTTTGGGCGATGAAATCGACGACGATCTGCGCCTCGCTCCAGTAATCGAAGATCAGCGGATACTGATAGGGGAAGACCCGCCCGTCGGTGGCAATGTTCTGGCCACCGCCCGGCGACACGATCGGGATCTTGTCGATGCGTGCCTTGTCGGTCAGCGCGACGTCGAGGCCGGAGGAATGCGGATAGATCGCCGCCGTCAGCGCACCGTCATAGCCGTTCTTGTAGCGCTCGTAGCATTCGATGCCGCGCTCGATCTCATAGGCGGTCTCGCATTCCTGGATGAAGATCTTCACCCCGTCAACGCCACCTTCGACGTCGTTGACGTAATTGAGGTAATCGCGATTGCCGGCGCCGAAGGGAATGAAGGATGGCGCGTAGGGGCCGGTGCGATAGGTGAAGAGCGGGTAGAGCTGCTCTCCTTTGTGGTCCTGCGCAAGGGCCGGCGCCGAGGCGGAGAGCCCGGCAAGGCCGAGCCCGGCTGCCACAGCCAGGGCCTTGAGGAAAGAGGAAGGCATGAGTTCGTCTCCGTTGCTGATTTGCTGTTTTTGGATGGTTTTGGGCGTTCTTTGCCTGCCGGCGGGCCAAATCCTCCGTTCAGGCCGTCTTTCTGTGAGGTCGGATCAGGCTGGCGCGTGGCGCCTTCGCAAGAGCCCCTGCAGCAGCCGCTTGAGCAGGCTGGCGAGGCCGTCCGGTTCCTTGATCAACAGGAGGATGATGATCCCCCCGAACAGGATGTGCTGGATGTTGGAGAGCGCGCCCTGATCGGCGAAGGCGCCGAGGCCGGTATAGGGCGCGATGCGGTCGAGCACGATCGGCGTCAGCACGATGAAGGCGGCGCCGAGGAAGTTGCCCCAGATCGTGGCCGAGCCGCCGATCAGCACGATGAACAGCACCTGGAAGGACTTGTCGAGATCGTAGGTATGGGCATCAGAGGTGCCGAGATAGGCGAAAGCCCAGAGTGCGCCGGCAATGCCGCAGACGAAGGAACTGATGCCATAGGCGAGCAGTTTGCGGCTGGCGACATGGATGCCGATCACGGCGGCAGCGGTGTCCATGTCGCGGATCGCCATCCATTCGCGGCCGACACGGCTGCGCACCACCGCATAGGCAAAGGCGATCAATACCGCCGCGGTGACGGCGACCAGGAGATAGCGACCGGTGGCGGAGGAAAGATCATGCCCAAAGACCTGAAGGCGCGGCGCCGAGATGGTCAGCGACTGGCTGCCATTGGAAAACCAGTTGCAGTTGGTGAACAGCCATTCGAAAAAGAACTGCGCGCCCAGTGTCGAGGCCCCAAGATAAAAGCCCTTGATGCGCAGGCTCGGCAGGCCGAAGACGACGCCGGCCGCGGCCGCAATCAGGCCGGCCGTCGCCAGCGCCACCGGCAGGGGCAACACCGGCACGCGCAGAAGCAGATTATAGGTGGCGAAGGCGCCGATCGACATGAAGGCTGCCGAGCCCAGCGATACCAGGCCGGCATAGCCCATGAGCAAGTTCAGCCCGATGCCGGCCACGCCCATGACAAGGGTCGGGATGATGATCGAGGACAGCCAGTAATCGTTCGCCAGCAGCGGGACTATGCCGAGAGCTACGGCAAGGCCGCCGGCAATGGCGAACAGGTGGGGATTGAGGCTTCTGCCCTCAGGCAGCAAGGCGCCGTCGGTGCGTTGGGACACGAACGACATCGGCTAGACCCTTTCGATGGCACGGTCGCCGAACAGCCCAGCAGGACGCACCAGCAGGAAGGCCACGGCGAGGATATAGGCGAACCAGGTGGAGACGCTGCCCTGCAGCAGCGGCCCGACATAGATGTCGGCGAGCGCCTCGGTGGCTCCGACCAGCAGCCCCCCGACAATGGCGCCGGGCACCGAAGAGAAGCCGCCGATGATCAGCACCGGCAGGGCCTTTAGCGTCACCAGCGAGAGCGAATACTGGACGCCCTGCCGGGCGCCCCAGACCAGGCCCGCCACCAGCGCGACGATGCCGGCAACGCTCCAGACGATGCGCCAGATCGTCGGCAGGCGAATACCGATGGATTGGGCGGCCAGCGTGTCGTCGGCGACGGCCCGCAGCGAAATGCCCATGCGCGTTCGGTCGAACAGGATCGAGAGGGCCAGGACGATGGCGAGCGCGCTGCCGGATGCGAAGAGGTCGAACTGGCTGATCGAAAGGCCAGCGATCGAGATGGGGATGTCGTCGATGCCGAGGTCGAGCATATGGACATCCGATCCCATCAGCAGCTGGGCGAGGCCTTCGATCACGAAGCTGAGGCCAAGGGTCGCCATGAACAGGGTCAGCGCATCGCGATTGATCAGCGGCCGCAGCACAAGGCGCTCGATCAACGCAGCGCCGATGATCATCACCAATATTGTGGCGGCGAGCGAAAGCCAGAACGGGATCTCGTGCTCGACCAGCGTCACGAAGGTGAGCGAGGCGAAGAGCAACATGGCGCCCTGCGCGAAATTGAACACGCCCGAGGCCTTGTAGATCAGCACGAAGCCGATGGCGACGAGCGAATACATCACGCCCGCCAGGAGCCCGCTGACCAATGTTTCGAGAAAAAAGCTCATTGCAGCCTCAGTGAACCGTGCCGAGATAGGCGGCGATGACGTCGGGGTTGGCGCGCACTTCGTCGGGTGGGCCGTCCCCAACCTTGCGGCCGTAGTCGAGCACGACGACATGGTGGGCGAGACCCATGACAATGCCGACATCGTGCTCGATCAGCACGATGGTGGTGTGCAGCTTGGTGTTGACCTCCAAAATGAGCCGGCTCATTTCCTGCTTTTCTCCCTGATTCATGCCGGCCATCGGCTCGTCGAGCAGGAGAAGCTTGGGTTTGGCCACCAGCGCCCGGGCGAGATCGACGCGCTTCTGCAGCCCATAGGGCAGGGTCGAGACGATCGTGTCGGCATGGCTATCCAAGCCCAGGAAAGCCAGGATATCGAGAGCGCGAACCTTGAAACTCCAGCGCTCCGTCGCGTCGCGCCCGACCCTCAGGATGTTCTCGACAAAGGTAGCGCGGCCATGGCGAGCGAGTCCGGCCAATACATTCTCGATAACGGTCAGCCGATCGAACAGGGCATTGTGCTGGAAGGTGCGGCCGATGCCCAGATGCGCCGCCTTGTAGGGGTGGATCGCCCCGAAACGCGTGCCGTCGAATACCACGTCCCCCTCATTGGCGCGGTAGACACCGTTGATGACATTGAGCAGGGAACTCTTGCCAGCGCCGTTCGGCCCGATCAGGGCGCAAATCTCGCCCTCGGCCACATCAAAACTGAGCCCGCTCAAGGCAATGATGCCCTTGAACGAAAGCGTGACATCGTGAAGCTGCAGCAGCGGCGCCGGCATTGTTCTCACCTGCCTGTTGCGAGACGCGAGACTCCCGCTTCGCGCTCGGCCGCCTCACGGCGCTTGACTGCCTCGATATCGCGGTAGGCATGAGCCGGGTGGTTCTCGGGAAGATAGGCCCCCTCTCCGAACAGCTTCTCGCGCAAGGTGCCGGGCTTGTAGGCGGTGGCATAGGCCTCGCGCTTCTGCAGTTCCGGCACGAGCAGGTCGACCACATTCTCGAAGCTTTCCGGGGTCACCGCGTAGGCAAGGTTGAAGCCGTCGACATCGGTTTCCTCGACCCATTCCTGCAGCGTATCGGCGACCGTGGCGGCCGAGCCGACGAACACAGGACCGAGACCGCCGATGCCGCCCCAGAGGGCAAGCTCCTCCATGGTCCAGGTCTTGTCCTCACCGGCGAAGTGCTCGACGACAGAAATGATGGCGTTGGTCTCGACCTTCTTGATCGGGTCCGTCGGCTTATACTGGCCGAAATCGATGCCGCTCCAGCCGGAGAGGAAAACCAGCGAGCCGTCATAGGAGGCGTAGGATTGATAGTCCTTGAACTTGGCTTGCGCCTTGGCGTCCGTCGCGTCGAGGATGACGGTGGTGAGGTTGTAGATCAGGATCTTGCGAGGATCGCGCCCAGCCGCCGCGGCCTGGCGGCGAATATCGGCGACATAGGCCTTGAGCAGCGACTTGGTGGGGGCGGCTACGAAGACGCATTCGGCATGGGCGGCGGCAAAGGCCTTGCCGGGGCCTGAAGCGCCGGCCTGGTAGAGCACCGGCGTGCGCTGGGGCGAGGGCTCGGTGAGCTGATAGCCCGGCACCTCGAAGAATTTCCCCTTGTGGCCGATCTCATGGACCTTGGCGGGATCGGTGAAGATGCGCCGCTCGCGGTCGCGCAGCACCGCGCCCTCCTCCCACGAACCTTCCAGAAGCTTGTAGAGCACTTCGACATATTCGCTGGCGACTTCGTAGCGGTTGTTGTGCTGGCGCAGGCCTCCCTGGCTGATGTTCTTGGCCCCGCTTTCGAGATAGGAGGTCACGATGTTCCAGCCCACGCGTCCCTTGGTGTGGTGGTCGGCCGTGGCGAGACGCCGGGCGAAGGTATAGGGGTGCTCGAAGGAGGTGGAGGCGGTGATGCCTATGCCCAGATGTTCCGTGGCGAGCGCGATGGGTGCGGCAAGCTGCAGGGGATCGTTCACCGGGATCTGCGCTGCCTGATGGATGGCGTGATAATTGGAGCCCTTGTAGACATCGTAATAGCCGACGACGTCGGCGATGAAGATGCCGTCGAAAATGCCGCGCTCCAGCGTGCGGGCGAGATCCTGCCAGTAATCGAGATCCTTGTATTTCCACGATTTGTCGCGCGGATGCGCCCACAGGCCCGGCGATTGATGGCCGACGCAGTTCATGTCGAAGGCGTTGAAACGAATTTGGCGGGCCATGCCGCATCTCCAGAGCTGAAACAAGGACGGCGCCGCACCGGGCTACCGCTTCGAGCGCCTATGAAAACGTCGCTCGATTCAAATGTCTAGTATTTTTATAGAAAATATATAAAGATTTGACGCATGAGGCTCACCAGCCTCGGGACGGGCAGCCTGAACCAGGCGGCGAATTTTCCTAAAATCAAAGAGAAACAACGAGATGACGCAGTCGCACTCGACGGTAGAAGCAGGATGGGGCAGCGGTCCCGGCGACAATTACGAGGATCTGGCCTCGCAGTTCCGGCCGGTCTTTTCAAGGATTCGCGAGGGCGCTGTCACGCGGGAACTCAATCGCACCCTGCCGCACGAACCGATCGCCTGGCTCAAGGATGCCCGTTTCGGAGCACTGCGCGTTCCGGCTGAAGAAGGCGGCTTCGGCGCCACCCTGCCTCAGCTCTTCGCCTTGCTAGCCGAGCTCTCCCAGGCCGACTCCAACGTCACCCAGGCTCTGCGCGCCCATTTCGGCTTTGCTGAGGACATCGTCAATTCGCATTCGCAGGATCGACGCGACCGCTGGTTGCCGCGCCTCGCCAGAGGCGAGATCGCCGGCAGTGCCTGGACCGAGATTGGCGAGGCCAAGCAGGCCGCCTTCGCCACCGTCGTCAAGCGGCGAGCGGACAAGGCCCATGTCACTGGCGCCAAATATTACACCACCGGCTCCCTCTTTGCCGACTGGATCGACATCGGCGCCAGCGGCGAGGATGGAAGTTCGCTTTCTGCCGTGGTCTCGCGGCATGCGCCGGGCGTCAATGTCATCGATGACTGGGATGGCTTTGGCCAGATCCTCACCGCCAGCGGCACGACAACATTCACCGACGCACCAGTAGAGGTGCAGGATGTCGTCGTCGACGAGGAACGCTTCAAATATTCGGCGGCCTTCTATCAGCTGGTGCACCTGGCCACCCTCGCCGGCATAGGCCGGGCTGTTACGAACGATGTCGCACAGGCGGTGAAGGCCAGGCGGCGCAGCTATTCAAACGCCCCCTCCCCGCGCCCGGCCGAGGACGCGCAAGTGCTGCAAGTCGTCGGCCGAATCCGCGGTGCGGCCTATTCGGCCGGCGCGATCGTGCTGAAGTCTGCCGAGGCCCTGCAGCGTGCCTTTGATGCACGCTTCCAGGGCGATGTGGCGGCCGAGGAAAAGGCCAATGCCATCGCCGAACTCGAAGTTGCACAGGCGCAGACCGTGGTCTCGAATCTCATTCTCGACGCGTCGACCCTGCTTTTCGACGCCCTCGGCGCCTCCGCCACCCAGCGGACCAGCGCCTTCGACCGCTATTGGCGCAACGCCCGTACCTTGTCCTCACACAACCCGCGCATCTACAAGGACCGAATTGTCGGCGACTTCGCCGTCAACGGTACGCCACCGCCTTATCAATGGCGTATCGGACAGGTGTGAGGAGCTGTTGGGCAACACTTTGAGCTGAGAATCGCTTACCTCTGACCCAGCAAATGCATTTTATCTGAGAATGGTGCAGCCTGTGCATTCTCAGATATCCCGCAAGAACACGGATGCACGACATCGAGGCCATGAAGCGCGCCATCGGGGAGCCATGGAGCAGCGGCCATGCGAAAGACGCTCAAGCGCGCCATGTATGACCCTTCTGGCTTTGAGATCTTGCGAGGACGCATGCTCCCCCATGAACTGAGATGAGCGCCAATGGTGACGATGACCCCGGCTAGATGTCCTCCGATCCTGGTTGTGATAGTCTGCGACTGACGGGGTAAGGCAATGGGGCAAGATCGATGTCATACCGTTTGCTGACCGTTGCCGCGCTGCTGATGCTCCTGCCCGCCGCCGCACGCGCGGGCTGTCTCTACAAGCCTTTCGACTTCCATCCTGAGAAGAACGACGGCGTGGTGGTCGACGTGATCGTCGATGGCGGTTCGTCCTGCACGCATAATTTTGGCGAGGGCCCAGGCTATGCCTTCACGGGCCTCACGGTCGAGCGCGAACCAGAGAACGGAAAACTGACCAAGACCGGCGCCAATCGGTTCATATACACGCCCAATAAGGGCTTTATCGGCAAAGACGCCTACATTTTCAAGATCTGCGCCAGCAAGGGCGCACGGAAGGGCTGCTCGACTATCGCATTTGTATCGCAGGTGAAGTAGGGAGCAAAGCAAAGGCGGGTGTTAGGCTGCGAGCCGAAGCTAACCGCTTGAAGCTTTTCGGAATCGGAAGGCGGCATCGTCAGACCTCCAGCTTGCCCGCCGCACGCTATCCCCGCGAACGCCATACGGCGCATGGCATTCCGTCATCCGCAGGCCTCCATCTTTTGCCGCCCCCGCCCCGTCTCCGCCACTACCTGGTCACCGCTTGGGGCGGGAACGTCGGGTCGTGGGATGACGACTTCGTGCAGCTGGCCCTCTCGCAGTTCGAAAACGCGATCCGCGGCCTGGACCATCGCAAGAGAGTGAGCGACGATGATCCGGGTAATGGGCAGTTGCTTCAGCACGTTCAGGATATGGGCGGCGCGGACGGGATCGAGATGGGCGGTTCCCTCGTCCATCACGAGGATCTGCGGATTGCGGTAGAACGCGCGTGCGATGATCACGCGTTGTTTCTGTCCGCTGGACAATATGCTGCCCATGTCGCCGACATAGCTGTTGTACTGCATCGGGAACGCCATGATGTCATCATCCACGGCTGCCAGCTGCGCACAGGCACGGACCCGAGCCAGGTCGATCTTCTCCTCGAACAGTGCGATATTTTCCGACAATGTCCCGGCCAGCAGTTGGTCCTCCTGCATTACGACGCCGAGGCGCTTGCGAAACGCAGCCGAGCCGACCGTCGCGATGTCGTGGCCATTCACCAGAATTTCGCCTTGTGTCGGTTCGTAGAGGCCAATCAGGAGTTTGAGCAGGGTCGACTTGCCCGCGCCGGATGCCCCGGCGATGGCAATAAAAGAGCCGGCCGGGATCTCCAAACTGACGTTGCGCAGGATTGGCGGATCCACCGGCGAATAGGAAAAATGCACGTCTTTCACCTTCAGCGTGCTGAAGGAGGTGCTTGCATCATCCAACGCGCCGATCGCCTCACCGCCCTTTTCGCGTTCGGCTAGCGCGATGTCGCTCACCCGGTCCAATGGTACGTCGAGCATGCGATAGGCGACCGCCTGGTCGATCAGAGAGGTCAGCTTGCCTGTGAATTGTCCCTTATAGGCCATGAAGGCAGTGATGAGGCCTATGGTCATCTGACCATCAACGACCATACGGGCCGCCAAATAGATCAAACCAATATCGGACAGGCCCGACAGGAGACTGCTGAGGCCGGAATAGGCAATGCCAAGATTACCGTTGCGGATCGAGGTGTTGATCCTTTCGGCATAGAGATTACGCCAGGTGGCCTCGCGATTGCTCTCGCCGCCCGACACCTTGATGGTTTGGATGGCGCGAATTGTTTCGAGGAATTTCGTCTGCTCATTCGTGTCCGCGACGATCTGGTCCGTCTGCAATCGGCGCGCATAAGGCATCACGCCGAACTTCAGCGCGACATAGACCAGGAATACCGCAACCGCGATCGCTCCCAGCTTGACGCTGTAGGCCATCATCAGCGCGCCAGTGAAGATGGCGAGCATGCCATCGATGAAAGCGGTGATGCCGCCTCCGAGAATGAAGGCCTTGATCGGTTCGAGCGAGTGGAATCGCTGCAGCACGTCGCCGAGACTGCGCCTTTGAAAGAATTCGAGCTTCAGCCTGGCCAGATGATGAAATAGCCTTGCCTCCATGTCGAAGGAAAGCACGTTGGCGAGATATTGGAAGACCAGACTGCGCAGCACACCTGCGGCAGTGTTGAACACTGCCAGCAGCCCGAAGGCGATCGAGAGGCCGACAAGCAGATCGAGATCATGCTTCTGGATCGCTTCGTCGATGACCAGCTGCATGTAAAACGGCGTGATCAGCACAAACAGTTCCAGCAGAAGCGATAGCAACAACCCTTGGGCAGCACTTGACAGACTATCCGTTCCCCACTTCCAGAAGCTGGAGATCTTGATAGGGGTGCGTTCTTTTCTCCTCTCGAACTTGTCGGTCGGACTCAACTCTACGGCCACGCCAGTGAACAGCGGTGAGAATTCCTTCAGTGACATCACGCGCAAGCCCACGGCGGGGTCGTGCAGCCAGACACGGTTGCCTTTCACCTTGCACAGCACGACGAAATGCTTGAATTCCCAGTGCAGGATACAGGGCAGGCGGAGCTTGGGCAGATCATCCAGTTCGCAGCGCAGAGCACGACCTCCCAGGCCTATGCGTGCGGCAATGTCGAGCAGGTCCTTGAGCGCCACGCCCTTCATCGAGATGGGAAACCGGCTGCGAAGAGCGCGAATATCCACATCATAGCCATGCCAACCCGCGATCATGGCAAGGCAGGCGAGCCCGCATTCCGAGGCCTCCGCCTGCCGGACCAGAGGCATGCGTCGGATACCGGTGACATTGAGCAAGGTTTGTACGGTTGGCAAGATCAGTTCCTGGCGTTGGGCGATCGGGCTGGCAGTCTGCAGCCAGACGTTCGAATGCGTGGGTCAGTTGGTGAAAATACGGTGACCCGAGGCGAGCAGCGGGTCCATCAGCAGGCCCAGGAAGCTGCGTCTGTCGAGGAGTATGTCGGCCGTCAGAGCCATGCCGGACCGCAGAGGGAATTTACGCCCATAGGCTGTGACATCGTCATGGTCGAGCTTGACGAGGACCCGGTAGGCAGGCTCCTTCTGGGGCGCCACGGTGGTGATTTCGTCGGGCTTGAGGATGGTGCCCGCGATGTCGGTAATCTGGCCGCTGGCAATGCCGAAACGTTCATGCGGAAAAGCGTCATAGAGAATACGCACGGTCTGGCCGGGTTGGACAAAGCCTATGGCGCGGGACGGCACGTAGATTTCAGCCTGGAGCGTGCTGCCAATCGGGACGATTGCCATCAACGGTTTGCCTGGGTCCGCTGGCTGGCCAACCAGCGCCTGCAGTGAAGAAACTGTGCCGGCCTCCGGCGCGCTCAGGAGGTAGCTGTTCTGCGCTTGGGTGTTGGCGCGGCGCTCATTCAGGGAGACGATCTCGCGCTGAACGCTGGCGCGCTCCTGCGCGGTTTTCGAAGGCAGCATCTCCAATGAGGTCTGCTCCTCGGAGGCCTGGGATTCCAGTTGGGCGATCTGGGTCTGAAGATCGCTCACAGCCTGCTGGGCGGCGAGTGAATCATAGACGCGCTGACGCAGGTTATCGCCACTTAGATAGCCGCGTGTAGCGGCTGTCCGCCCCTCGTCAGCGGCTTGCTTCGATAGGCGCTGACGCTCAAGGCGAATCGGCAAGGTCTGTTTCAACTGGTCGATCTGGCCGTTCAGGCCACGAATATGTTCGATCTTCGCCTTGGCTTCCAAAGGAGCGGAAGCATCAAGAGCTGCAAGCCTTGTTTCCAGCGTCTCTTGTTCGCCATCGATGGCTTCCATTACATGGGCGTCGACGGCCGCGCCGCCGATAAGTTGCTGCTCGGTGGAAATCAGGGCTAGAGGGTCGCCCTGTCTCACGGCCTGCCCTTCACTCACGTAGAGTTCACGCACGACACCGCCTCTGGCCGGAAGGACGCGCAATTCACCCTTGGAAAAATTGAGAGCTCCATAAGCGGTTTCCTTGCGAGCAAACTTGACCAGCGAAAGAACCGTTATGGTGGCGGCGCCAAAAATCAGAAAGAGACACAGCATGACTGTCCACGCCATAGGACGCGACGCTACGGGGGCTCCGAATTCTGTTTTCTGCATTGCTGCGATAGCTTCCCCCCTGAAGAGTGCCATCATCACCTCTACTTTTTCCGATTGAGCGCATCTTAAAATGAAGCTGAAATAGCTATCTTGCCGTGCTGGGCGGTACCGTGGAACTAGATGCCGTAGCTGAACTGTGGAGAGGTCCCACAGATCGGCCGACGTCGCCCCATACACCATCACAACGAGTTGTCAACACCTTGATATATCCTAGTTCCAATGACATATTCCCTTGCGTACCATAGATAATATATCACCCTTCAACGAACGATTATATTCAAAATTTCAAAAAATTAATTGACATGACGCTACGAATCGAGTCAGGCTTGTAGCCACTTTCACGTCTGTGCGAGGAAGTGTTTCGAATTGATGCTGCTTCAGAAAACAGATGGGAACCCTATCTTTTGGTAATGTGCAGTGCCAGCGACGCCGAGGCGCTGCATTACTCGATGGCATTGCCAGTCATGTCGAGAGGTAATTCTCGCAATGTCCGGCGATGCTTCGCTCACTTGAGCAATGGCCAGGCATTGGAAGGTCTCCCGATCTTCCGACAATATGTAGTGGGGCATATTGCGTGATGTTTTCCGACAGCTAGATCAATCCTATCTATACGATAGAGGCGATCGGAAAGCTTCTATTATGGCCCATTGAGAAAACTCAAAAAAACAACGTACCGAGAACTTTGGAGAGAATCACCATGACTACGATGTATGAACTGAATGCACTTGAGATTGAACAGGTCTCCGGCGGCTCGCTCGTTAGTGCCCTGGATAACCTGCTCGGCTCTATCGGCAGCATCGCCCTCACCCCGGTGGCTGCGGCCTACAATGGTGTCACCACCTTCGGCAATTCCGTCCTGAGCAACGGCATCCTGGGCGGGACGCTCAGCGGCATCGCCGGTGGCGTCACCTCGGCCTTGTCGACCACTGGGACAGTCCTGGGGACCTATGTTCCGCTCGGCAGCACCGGATTTGGCGCCCTGACGTCGACTCTCGACAACGCTGCCTCCCAGAGCTTGACCAGCCTGCTGCATGGCGGCCTGGGCATTCCCGCTGGTCTCTAAATATCACCGGTCACGAACCGTGAGCTTTCAATCCTCGGCACGCAAGGTGCGGGGGAAGACGAAAGGTGAGCAATACGGGTGGTCGCTGCTGTTGAGCCGAAAGTCTACCGGCTTTCGCCAAGCGATCCCCTGCAGCAGAAAGGCGACGGAGAGATTGACCTCTGTCGCTTTTGTCTATCGACGGCGCTTCAATATCTTGAATCTCGGTAACGCGACAAAAAAGGTGGAAAGACGATGGCTACTGACGGCAAGGGAAACTCTGTAACGGGTGGAGCGGGAACACAGGCTAACCCTTATATTCTGTCATCCGGCCTGAGCAATCCAACTCTCGAAGCGGGCGCCTATTACACTCTTCCGGCCTCCAGCACTCTTAGCGGTGTCGTTATAAACGGGGCCCACCTGACGGTCTCGCAGGGATCGACCGTCACCGGCGCCGTCGATTTCTCGGGGACGACGGGGAGTAGCCTGACGATCTTGGACGATTCGAGCCATGTGGCACAGCTCACGCAAAATGGAAGCCAGTCGTCGTCCGGCCTTAAGGGCCCAGCTTCCATGGCTGGCGCCTATCTGAAGAATTTTGGAGCCAGCGACACCGTAAGCCTGCCGAATGTCTCTTCTACCGGGACTTACTCGATCAATGAAGCCACCTCCACAGCGACATCCTCGATAGCGCGAGGAACGATATACCTCAATACAGACGGACAGTTTGGGTTGGCGGTACAAAATGGCGGTCAGACCTATACCTTCACCAATGGTACTATTATCGGTTGTTTCCTGAGAGGTACGCTCATCTCGACGAGGGATGGCGAGGTTGCTGTCGAAGATCTGAACATTGGCGACGAAGTCGCCACGGTGGTCAATGGGCAGGCCGTGTATCGCCGTATCACCTGGATCGGTTCGGGCCATGTGGACGCGGGGCAATACGACTTCGATCCCGTTGTTTATCCCGTTCGCATCAAGGCCGGCGCTTTCGCCCCGAATATGCCCCAACGCGATCTACTTTTGACCCAGGAACATTGCATTTTCGTGGACGGCAAGCTGATACCGGCACGCATGCTGGTCAATCGCCAGTCAATCATGATCGACCGCAGCATACCCCAGTATGAGTATTTCCATATTCAGTTGGAAGAACACGCGATCCTGATGTCCGAAGGGCTGATGACTGAAAGCTATCTCAACGGCTCCAATCGCGAGACGTTCGACAATCGGGCCTCGGCGCCGGAAGTCGACGGAGCAGTTGTGCTCGCCGCGCCTTTGGCTGTCGATCGGGCGACTGTCGAACCAATCTGGCATCGCCTGTATGCCTATGCGAGAGAAGCGGGCCTGGCGCCGATGGATTGGTGGGTAAGGCTCGGGCAGGATTCGCAACTGCGTGTTCAGCTTGACGACGGAGAGGAAATTCAGCCCCAGGAAGGCAATGAAGGGTGCGAAATATTCCACATCCCGGAGGGCAGGAAGCCCGTCCGTCTGCTATCCAATGCATCGATGCCCTGCAATGCGATCGGCCCCTTTGTTGACGATCGCCGTCTCCTGGGTGTCGCCGTCAACGAGATCGAATGGCTGAATAACGGTAGCACAAAGATTGTTACTGCCGCCGATCTCAACCTGCCCGGCTGGTACGAACAGGAGGAGGCCCAGCGCTGGACAAGTGCTGACGCAGCACTGGATCTGCCATCCGCCGAGAGTGGCGACACGACGCTCGTCATCAAGATCGGAGCGCGCATGCAGATCGCCTCGGGCGTTATCGAAATGAAGGCGGCCTGAGCGCCATCGTCGCGATTGCCAATTTGACGTCAGGGCGGCGCAGATGCCGCCCTGTTTTGCTTTACGCCAAGGCAAAGTGCGTTCACATAGAAACGGATTTCGAAATTAACGAACTGCTATCAAAAGCGTTTCGTAATTCTTGGTGCTTTGATCTGAAATAAAACGCTCAGCAGCAGTGTGCGTATAAGCTCAAACGCCACATTGCTCCGACTCATTGTTTCAACGTGTCTTTCCGTTTCTAGCCGATTACGTCAACTCCGGAAAGGCTGCGGCATTCTGTGCAATACTTCCAGCAGTCAGACCAGGGTTTCACCCGGCCCGTATTTATTCTGTTGAAAAGCAAGGCATTGACTTGAGTACCCACTGGGCCTTCCAGGGCGCTATGCCAGGTTCAGCGTGCCTTCGAAGTCTCGAACCCTGCGGGCGTCCTGGCCATCTGGTCGGGGTGGCGCGGACAGCGATGTGGGAGAGGCTGAGTCGATCACGATGCGGCCACGCTGCGCTCGAGATAGACCAAGCCGAAACGTTCACGATCACCCGGCTCAGGTCGCGCCAGCGCACCGCGCCATTCTCGGTCGGATCTGGTCTGCGTCTCGGCCAGCGCCAATAATCGCATGACCGTCAAGCGGCCAGGAAGCCCTCATTGCCGACGATGCCGCTCGCTGCAGCTACAATAACGCCCTCACTGAAAAGCCCCACTCGAGGCGCCCCCTCCATAGGCGCGAAGAAGGGCGCGACGCCCACCCTCCCCTTGATGGGGAGGGTCGACGCGAAGCGTCGGGGTGGGGTGACTTCTTGCAAAAGATCGTAAAAAAACGCGACTTTTCCTTCTGAGGATGGTGGTTCTCACCCCGCCCCGGCCTTTCAGGCCGACCCTCCCCATCAAGGGGAGGGTGACGCGTCGCGACAATTGCGTCTTATCTTAGCGCCTATGGGTGCCCCCTCCCCAAGCCCGACCATCGGGCTGCCTCCCTTCGACCATAGAAAGAAGCATCGGCGAATTGCCGCCTCGGTCTTCCCGGGGCATACCCCGGGAAGACCGAGGCGGCGCAAACTGGGGAATTTTCAAGCGGCGGATTTGCGTCGCCTCACTTTGGCGTCAACTGCTCATCTTCAAAGTCTACACCGCCGGCGGGGAGCGAAGAATTTAAAGATCAATCATCTCACCACTACAGCAAAAGGGGCGCTCAAGGTAATCGATGCTTTGCTGTGATTGTTTATTTCGACGCGTCTTTGCGATTCTTGTCGGTTCTGCCTAATCTCAAAATGCCTTAATGGAATTGCTCAATGGTACGCGGGCTGACGAGGCGCCAACCCGCGCTTGTTACCGGCATGACAAAATCAAAACGCGCAACGACGAGGTGGCGTGCCAATGACCTATCCGGTGTAGCCTCTCGGCGAGACCAATGCCTGCCGAGCCATTCTATGTTCAGATCAGCGAGTGGTTGCCTTGGCCGATCGTCGCAATGATGCCCGGCAGGTTGGTAACAGCCACATTTGTCACCTGAGCGGGGGTCAGGTTGGAACCGATGACGGCGCCAGCAGCGGCACCCAGCACGGCGCCGAAGAGAGCGCCAAACGGGGCGCCAAGGATGCCAAGCGGAGCGGTCGCGTAGCCGCCATTGGTGCCGCCAGCATAGGTACCCAGGGCGGCGCCAAGGATGCCCCCCTCGATCGCGCCGAGAATCGTGCCACCGGCAACCATTTCGACTTCGGTTTCATTCAGAACGTACATGGAGTTACCTCAATTTATCTGAGTGTGTTGTTGTTAAGCCAATAAACATCGGGCACGCAACTTAACGTATTGTCGAGTTACATGCTGACGATTTATAAGCGACGTTACGATAGATATCGGGAGTTAGGCTGTCAATCACATTAGATGCCGTAACGTAGCTAAAAAACTTATGGCTCTTGCGATATCGGAATAGAGCTGATAACTCCACTTGGAAGTATGTCCATTTACGGAATATACGAACTCAGGGGTTTTAAACGGAGAAATCGGAGGTACCGGTGCCATGTTGCCGTGTTCTTCACGCGGATGTAAAATTGCGGCATAACAACGACGGGGGAGTGGCGGAACGATCTATGGAAGTTGCCGTGGGCCTTCAGCCATCGCTGTCCGTACACTCTGTTGCTGAATCAAGAAACCAATGGAATAAGTTAGGCGCAATATTTCAGTGAAATATGCCGTGGGGGCTTTGTATATCGTGGTGCAAGACTTATGTTAGAGAAACCCTCGAATTCGCAAGAGGGTTCTGAGTTCATGACTTCGTACATCGAAACGGGCAATGAGGATGTCATTGTCTCCCGTATCGTGAGGGTCGAGGGCTGGATCGCATCAAGCAACCCGATTCAATCGTTGAATATTTCGGTCAATGGACGACAGCTTGATTTTCTGGAGCTGACTCACCGCGACGATGTTCAGAAGGCAACTGGCGCCAGCTATTCCACGGGTTGGGTCGTCCACTACGAGCCTGCAGCTTATGTTTCAATGCACAAAAGGGAAATACTCCTTGAAATTCATGCAAATGATGTGCTTTTGAGCAGGTCCAGTCATCGCTATATACCGATGCGAACAGGTAGTTCTCCCCTCCTCTATTTTATGCATATTCCGAAGACTGCAGGATCGAGTATGCGTGTTGCTCTGGAGCGGGCATCAGATATTCGACTGCTGCGCATTTATCAAAGCGCACCTTACGTTCGCAGAGAGCAGATTGAGCAATTCTCCTTAAATGCCATGGATGACGTGGATATCGCCTATGGCCATTTCGCATACGGCATCCATACGGCATCGCATCGCAACTTTAACTATATGACTTTTGTGAGGAACCCCCGTGATCACCTGATCTCCTGTTACTTCTACATGAAATACGTGATCGCGGATCCACGATTGGCGGAATGTAGATCCATATTCGAGGCCATCGAGAGCTTGGATGAGATCACGTTCGATAACTACCAAGTTCGTTTCATCGCGGGCCACGTCGGCCCCGAACCGGTGACGCGCGAGCACCTCGATATCGCCATCGATAATATCATCAAGACATTTTTGTATGTCGGCCGCGTTGAGGATTTTGCAACGTCGCTGGAAAACATCAGTGCCCATATCGGAGTTCGCCTTCCCATCACGCGTGAGAATGTGACGCCGCCCAACCAGGAAATGCATGAGCTCGACTTGAGGCGCGTCGAGAATTTGACCGCCTTCAGGAATCAGTTCGACATTGCACTCTATCGCTTTGTTGAAAAGCGCTTCGCGGGCCTGTGCTGGTTTGAGGACTATGTTCCAAACTGGAGCTCTATCCTGGCGGATCGTTAGAGGTTCGATCCCCTTTGTCCGCCACATTGCAGCTCGGTCTCTCGCTGCTTCGCATGGCACTGGCTAGCCTGGCACGCTCCAGGCCGAAGAATCTTTTGGCGCATTGCGGACAAAGTTCTCGATCAACGGGACAACGGTTGGCCATTGTCGAGCGATTCGGCCTCCACTTTCAGATACGCCTCGTCCAGTGCCATAGCGGAATATCGAGAGAGCCGCGGAGAACGGCCAACCGCAAAGAGGACAATACTTGCGCTCGGCGTCATCATAGGGTGTCGGCGTAACGGCAACACGCAGACAGTTGCAATCTGAAATAAGACATCTATAGCATCCTTAGGGTGTATGGTGTTCCAGCCGCCTATTTCGGCCCTCGAACCGGAGTAGAGGGCACTTCGAGCCGAATTGAAATACGTCGTCACGCCAGCAAGGATATAATCACGCCATGGTCAGCCAGAAGCCCGCCAGCAGGCAGAAGGCACCAGCCTATCGGATCAGCACCGACCCAGCGCTTCGCCTGCGTGTGGATGGCCGTGATTTCCGGCCTATCTCCAATGAGGGCGCAGTCTACACATTCGCCATACCTCAGGTTTTTGAGGATCTGCGTGTTGTTTCCCGGTCGAACAGCCTCCGCGAGGTCGCCGACGCGACGAGCGAAGACATCAGGCTTATGGGAATTGCGATAGGCCGTATAGTGCTGCGTAACGGCACGGGCAAGCGCGAAGTAGCGATCGATCATCCTCTTTTGACTCAGGGCCTTTATGAGCCGGAACGGCGGGAAACCAGGCTTTGGCGCTGGACAAATGGCGAGGCACACCTGCCGGTCTCAATTCTGAAATATGACGACAAGCTACCCACCCTGATCGAGATTCATGTCCAGGGCCAACTGCCGGGCTATCATCTGGAGGCAGCGCAGACGCCATACACAGAGGAGCGCAATGACTGGACCGGCGCTCCGGCAATTGAAGGCGAGGATTGGGAGACCGATGCCCTCGAAGCCTTGCTGGGGCTGTCGGTCGATTTTGGGAATGGGTCTGAGACGGATGGCGAAGAACCACAGCCGGCCCTTGCCCCTTCCTCGTCGGCCGACACAAGGAGCGTCGGAGGCGACGGCGAAAGCGGGCGGTCCGATGGCCCTGCTATGGAGACTACGGAGAACCCGGTCATAACGACCGATTCGATGGCAATGCCTGGCAATGATGAAACGCCGCCGGACAATTCGACTGCAAAGCTGCAAGGCGAAATCAGGCTTGAAAACGTGCCGGCGGAGACTTTCTCGGCACCCAACGAGCCCGGCAGTCGGGCTGACTCGACAACGCTGCCGGAGGCATCGCTGATGACCGATGGCTCTTCTGCAGTTCCGGCCGCCAAATCAGTTGCAGGCGGCAGGAAGATCCGAACAAAACCGCTTGGAACGGTGGCGCCCCCATCTGCTGCCATCAAGAGCTGAACGATCGCGATCAATCGTAGCCCATAGTCTTGTTGGTTGCACCTGCCGGCGGAGCTGTACCTGGCGAAGCGCGGCAAGTGGGCGCTGTACTGACTTGTGTTTTTTAGCCATTCCCCCCTTATCTTGAAGAACACATCCTGTAGATACAGGAATATAAGTAAAATAGATACGAAGCTTCGTCGAATAAGATACTGTGTATATTTATATGTACGTTTATTTCATTATAAAGGCCTGGATATTTTCAATAATTACAATCTTATAGACGTAAGGTAATTAGATACATATTGTAATTTACTCTCTACATTACGTAGAGGTTGACCAACTCTCGGTGTTACCTATATTGTCTCGGCGATCACAAGGTCCACTGACGTTGGACCTCCAAATTCCAAGACTCGAAGCGCGCAGGCATGATTTCCGAGAAACTAGAGATACCCGAGGTCGTTCGAATTCGACCGAAGCGCCATGGCGACGACCGCGGCTATTTTTATGAGGTTTTCAGAAGGCACACTTTTGGCGAGTGCGTCGAAGCCGTCGATTTCGTCCAAGACAATGAGGCGTTTTCCATTGCAGCCGGCACACTTCGCGGCCTGCATTTCCAGCGTAATCCAAGAGCCCAGGGCAAACTCGTGCGCGTAATCCGGGGCGCCATTCTCGATGTCGCCGTCGATATCAGGAGAGGCTCTCCGACCTACGGCAAATATGTAAGCGCCCGGCTTGATGGCATTGGCGGAGATCAGCTCTGGGTGCCCGTGGGATTTGCACACGCCTATTGCACCTTGGAACCAAACACCCTCGTGGCCTACAAGGTCACAGATTATTACAGCCCGAGCGACGATGGCGGCCTTCGCTGGAATGACCCTGCCATAGGCATTGAATGGCCGGATTTTCCGGGCGGTCCGATTCTATCGGACAAGGATCGTCACTTGCCGCTTTTGGCGGATTTGCCCGAAGTCTTCAGCTACGCGAACGATAACAAGGGTGGCCTCTAGTGCGTATTATCGTCAGTGGTGGCGCCGGCTTCATAGGATCTGCGGTAGTCCGATTTCTTGCGAAATTGGACGGAATCAAAATTCTGAATATCGACAAGCTGACTTACGCCGGAAACCTGGCATCGTTGCGCTCTGTCGCCGCTCTCCCCAACTACAGTTTTGAACAGGTCGATATTGTTGATCGGCCTAAACTGGATGAAATCTTTAGCTCCTTCCGTCCGGACGGCGTGATCCATCTGGCAGCCGAAAGTCACGTCGATCGATCAATCACAGGGGCGCTGGCCTTTATCCAGACAAACGTCGTCGGCACCTTCCATTTTTTGGAAGCCGCTCGAGCCTATTGGTCGACGTTGCCGGCCCCAGAGAGACAGGCCTTTCGTTTTCTGCATGTTTCGACGGATGAGGTCTATGGCTCACTAGGTGAGACGGGACTGTTCACGGAAGAAACTCGGTATGATCCAAGCTCGCCCTATTCGGCCAGCAAGGCGTCATCGGATCACCTTGCCATCGCGTGGATGCGAACTTATGGCCTGCCGGTACTGGTTTCGAACTGCTCGAACAACTACGGGCCATACCACTTCCCCGAAAAGCTGATACCGCTCACAATTCTGAATGCAATGGAAGGTAGACCGCTCCCGGTCTACGGCAATGGCAGCAACATCCGTGACTGGCTGTATGTTGAAGATCATGCACGCGCGCTATGGACAATCTTGCGCGGGGGGCTGCCAGGCAGGACCTATAACGTAGGCGGGTGCAACGAACGCTCCAATCTGGAAGTTGTCGAGACCATCTGCGATGCGCTGGACACGCTCCGCCCCACTCCGCGGCCTCATCGCGAATTGATCACGTTTGTTGCCGATCGTCCGGGTCACGATAAGCGCTACGCGATCGATGCCACACGTTGCGAAGACGAATTGGGTTGGAAAGCTCAGGAGAATTTCCAAACCGGCATTGCAAGCACGATCGAGTGGTACCTTGAAAACGAATGGTGGTGGGGGCCGCTGCGATCGAACGTCTATTCGGGCGAACGGTTGGGTTTGACGTCAGAGGCGGCACCCGAACCGGTCAGCGCTTGCTAGCGCGTCCTACCTTCGGCTCGAATCACCAAGAACCGCAAAACGCTTTATGGATACATCCGAATGCGCGTCATTGTTACCGGCCGCGAAGGTCAGGTGGCTCGAGCTCTGGCGGCAGCCAGCCATCGTTTCGGTGCCACTGCCATTTGCCTGGGCCGACCTGACCTGGATCTCGAGCGCCCGGAGCAAGCGACGGCGATACTGATTGCGGCAAGGCCGGATGTAATTGTTAATGCCGCGGCTTACACGGCTGTGGACAAGGCCGAGTTGGAGCCCGACAAAGCGCGCGCCATAAATACCGAAGGGGCAGCAGCGGCCGCAAGGGCAGCACAATCTGCCGGCGTACCCATCATTCAGATCTCGACCGACTATGTTTTCGATGGCACCCTCGATCGGCCTTATCAGGAGAATGACGCAACAGGGCCGCTTGGGGTTTATGGCAGAACCAAGCTCGATGGCGAAAATGCAGTTCGCGCCATTACGCCGAGCCATGTCATCCTGCGCACCGCCTGGGTCTATTCAACCTTTGGGAATAATTTCGTTCGGACCATGTTGCGCCTCGCTTTGACGCGGGATGAAATTGGTGTGGTTGCTGATCAACACGGCTGTCCAACCTCTGCTGACGATATTGCGGTAGCGATTCTCAAGCTGGCGCGGCAACTGACCGATCACTCCGCCGAGCCATCGTTTCCTTGGGGAATCTATCACATGGCGGCACAAGGCGATGCGGTGTGGGCCGACGTTGCGGACGCTGTATTCGCGCGCTCGAAGGCATTGGGCGGCCCTTGCGCCGAAGTTAGAAGGATTGAGACTTCGGCCTATCCCACTCCGGCCAAGCGGCCGGCAAATTCAAGGTTGGACAGTGGCAAACTTGCGGGTTTGGGTATCGAGCTCCCAAATTGGCGCTCTTCGCTCGATGCTTGCGTCAAAGCGTTACTTCCCGGCGGCCGGGTATAGCCCTTCCGGATTTGATCGATCTGATCAACTAGTATCCGCGTTACGCCCCCGCTCCATGCACTAAATACGCTGCCCCAAAGGAAATCTATTTCTTCGAAGACACGGGCTCTGATCCCTGCCATATGCGGATTCTTAAAGCCTACTGTCGCTTGAGAAGCGCAGAAAGTAATATTTCTTTGCGTCTTTTTTGACACAAAACAAGGAAGATATCTATATATGCCAACAAAGATGTAAATATACTAGATACATCCTCCGATGTATTGCGATTTGCTTCCGAATTTACTATAAATTGATTTTCTTTTTGTCATAATAAAACATCATATACTTTTAAATGGTAATTTTATATTTCAACTTACTTTAAGTTATTTGTATATATACCTCAAGAGTCAAATTCTGTGCACGCAATTTTAGCTTCAAAAAAACTAACAGCGTATATTGGACAAAATATGACAACGTTATTCCCTTGACGTAACGATAAGTTTGAAGCATCTTCCGCTCCGATAGGCGAAGCGCTTCGGAGGCATAGGCTCAGGCTCTCAAGGGACGATAGGTCCGATTTTCCATAATATCGACACCTGTTACTACTGCTTTCCCTCACCGGCGCAAAGCCTGAGTGTGGTATATGGCATAAAAGAGCCGACAAGACGGCGAGCTTGGAACAAGAAAGTATTGATCATGCGTGGAATTATTCTGGCGGGGGGAAGCGGTACCCGACTCCACCCAATGACCGGCATCATGTCGAAGCAGCTCTTGCCGATTTACGACAAGCCCATGATTTATTACCCGCTCTCAACCCTGATGCAGGCGGGCATCCGGGATATCCTCTTAATTTCAACTCCCTCCGATCTCCCACATTTCAAGCGCATGCTTGGAGACGGATCAAAATGGGGCCTGCGCCTCGCTTTTGCCGAACAACCCAAGCCTGAGGGTTTGGCACAGGCCTTCGTCATCGGTGCCGATTTCATCGGCAATCAGCCCTCAGCCCTTATTCTCGGCGACAACCTCTTTTACGGCGACGGCCTACCGCGGCTCACCCAATCGGCGATTCTCAGGCAGTCTGGCGCCTCGGTTTTTGCCTACCACGTCAACGACCCCCACCGGTATGGCGTCGTCGATTTCAACGCCGAAGGCCGTGTGACATCGATTGAAGAAAAGCCGGCTAACCCCAAGTCGAATTGGGCGGTTACCGGTCTTTATTTCTATGACGCGGATGTCGTCAACATAGCCGCCAATATCAAACCATCAGCCCGCGGCGAATATGAAATCACCGACGTCAACCAAGCCTATCTGGAACGGGACTCGTTGCATGTCGAACGCATGGGCCGTGGCTTCGCCTGGCTCGATACCGGTACGCCAGACAGCCTTCTTGAAGCTGCCGAATTCGTGCGAGTGCTCGAACGGCGCCAAGGCTTTCGCATGGCCTGCCCGGAGGAGATTGCCTTTAGCCAGGGCTGGATCGACGCGCAGCAAGTGTCGAGGCTGGCTGCCGGCATGTCGAAAAGCAGTTACGGCCAGTACCTCTTGCGGGTCTTGGAGGAATGGCCCTCATCCGTGGGACGCCGTGCAAGAACTTCTCTTCCTCGACTGGTTGTAGGCCAGTAAATACCTTAACCCTACACCAGTTATGTGGTGCCTATTCAATCAAGATGAGCGTGCGGTGAATTTTGGCTCTGACTTTATGTGGAGTTTGCATCGTGGAACGCAGGTAAGATAGAGAGTTTATATTATGCGTGTCCATGCCCCTATCGCGAGTTTGTTTTTGATCTCGCTGTTGGCGAGCTGCAGCACTCTCCCGCACGCGGGACCGACGGCCAATTCCATCGTCAGCGGCTCCGAGCAGGCGCGCGACACGAGTGGCGCGACCCGAAGCCGCTATGCCGTCTATGATATCGACGAGCGAATTGTCTCCGCGATTGAAAATCGTAAACCGACTGGATTTCACGGCAGCTTTCGGCTGAGGGGCCCGGCGCCGAGCGGAACGCTTGGGATCGGCGACATTGTCTCAGTATCGGTATACGAGGCGTCGTCCGGCGGGCTATTTGGCACGGGCGACGTCGGTACAGGTGTAGGTACGAAAAGCGCGCAGATCCCGCCTCAGCAGATTGGCCACGATGGTCGCATCAACGTTCCCTTCGCGGGAACGGTCCGCGCCGCGGGCCTGACACCGGATCAGGTCTCCCGGGCTATCACCAGCGCACTTTCGCCCAAGGCAATCGAGCCCCAGGTTGTAGTCTCTCTGGTACAAAATATGTCCAGTACCGTGTCGGTTGCAGGTGAGGTCGGACAAGGGGGGCGTTTCCCTTTGAGCCTGCGCGGTGACAAGGTGCTGGATGCCATCGCCGAAGCAGGTGGTCCGAAAACGTCCTCACAGGACATCTATGTGCGCATGATCCGTGGGAAATCCAGTGCTGTCGTTCCCATGTCGGTCCTTTTGTCCAATCCCGACGAGAACGTTTATCTGCGGGCGGGAGATCAAATCTTCCTCTATCAAGATCCCAAGAGCTTCACAGTGCTGGGAGCCAGCGGTAGAAATTCCAACATTGACTTTGAAAGCAAGAGAGTGACGCTCGCGGAAGCTATCGGCAAGGCCGGCGGCCTCGACGACCAGCGGTCCGATGCAACCGGTGTCTTTATCTTCCGGTATGAGGACGCCTGCGTCTATGCGGATTTCCTGGGCAAGAAATGCGCCGACGTTGGCGGCCGTGTACCGTTGGTCTATCGCCTTAATCTTATCGATCCCAACAGCCTGCTGATTGCACAACGCTTTTTTATGCATGACAAGGATGTGATCTTTGTATCGAGTTCGCCTTCAACCGAGCTGTACAAATTCCTGCAGCTGATCGGAACGGGTGTTGGCATGGTAGGTACAGGGGCGAATATCGCTTCAATCGCAAAATGAACCTATGCTGGCCGGCCTATTGCGCCGGCCAGCCCCCACCTTGCACGAGCTACTATAAACCCGATGAATCAAGCCTGGTTGCCTCCGCAAGGCGCCCGCATCGGCGTCCCCTCGATCACCCTTCGCAATCTGTCATTTCTGCCAGCACTTCTTCCCAATTATCGGTTAGTGCCCTTGGAGCTAAATCCGCTCCGTGTGGATGCGGTGCTGGGCTGGGGGAGGAAGCTCCCGGCACGAGGAGCCCGGCGACTGGCTCAAACTCTCGGTCATTCCTATCTTACGGCCGAAGATGGGTTCATACGCTCGGTCGGACTCGGCAAGCAGCGAGCGACATCCGTATGCATCACGCTTGACGATCGTGGCGTCTATTATGACGCCGCCTCGCCTTCCCGGCTCGAACTCATGCTCGCCGAGGTGAACGACAGCGACACCCGCGCACGCGCCACCGACATGCTCGAGCTGATCACACGCGAGCGCCTGACAAAATACAATCATCTGCCAGATCGACCGCTCTGTCTGGGATCATCACGAGGCAGACGTCGCATTCTCCTCGTGGAACAAGTCGAGGGCGACCTTTCCATCTCGGGGGCCTTTGGCGAGAAAAGCAGCTTTCACCGCATGCTGACTGACGCCCTCGCCGATCCTCACGCCGATGTCTTCATTCGTGCTCACCCCGACGTCAGTTCTGGCAGGGCGAAAGGCAGTTTTGCGAATATTGTCGTGCCTTCACGCGTCGGGCGCATCGAGGGGGTACTTTCTCCACATGCGATTCTCGATGCGGTTGATGAAGTGTGGACCGTATCGAGCCAGCTCGGTTTCGATGCACTGCTTCGTGGCTTGAAGGTGCGATGCTATGGCGTTCCCTTTTACGCTGGCTGGGGCCTTACGAGAGACGAGTTACTTACACCGGCGGCGAAGGGCGCATTGGACCGCCGCGCAAAATCGAGGTCACGTCCTTTGGATCGCGTCGATCTCGTCGACGTCGCACTGCTGCGCTTCCCTCTCTACACGGACCCCGTGCTAAGTCTGCAAACAGAGCCTGAGGCGGCGATTGACAGGATTTTGCTGTGGCGGCGACATTCCGAGCAATGGAGGGGACATACTTGGTACCCAAATGCCCCCATGCACAAACGCAAGATGCTTCGGCGTTATTGCGACGCGCCCGATGCATCGCTGAGCTTTGGGCGCACTCCTAAAACGGTCGATCGAATACTGCAGTGGGGTTCGAAATCTTCCGCGCGCTGCGCCAAACAGGTGGCGACACCTAACATAAGCGTCGAAGATGGATTTCTGCGCTCGGTCGGTCTCGGCCGCCCAGGCAACCAGCCGATCTCCCTCGCTTTCGATAGCAAGGGTTTATACTATGATGCATCCCGTCCAAGCGATCTCGAAATCCTGCTGGAGGCCGGTCATTTTCCGCCACCGTTGCTTGCGCGTGCAGAGCGTCTGCGTGAAAGTATTCTTGCCGCCAATCTGACGAAATACAATCTATCCGGCGATGTCCACGCGGATCTGCTCACTATGGCAGGCACGCGGCGGCGGCTCCTGGTGATAGCCCAGGTGCCAGACGATCAATCGATTCTGCTTGGCATGCCCACGCAACCAAGCAACATGGCACTCCTGAAGTTTGTCCGGGACACGAATCCGGGAGCTTTCGTGGTCTTTAAGGAGCACCCCGATCTTGTGTCGGGGCGGAGATCCGGCCGGACGGAGAAAGCCGAGGTTCTCCGCCATGCGGATCACTATGCTGTCGAGGGCGCTGCAAGCGCATGGATCGATTTCGCGGACGAGGTTCACGTCCGCACATCGCTTGCTGGCTTTGAGGCTCTCCTGCGTTGCAAACCTGTCACATGTCACGGCGCACCATTTTATGCTGGCTGGGGCCTGACCCGCGATCATGTCCGGATCAATCGTCGTACACGTTCATGTTCGCTCAATGAACTGGTTGCGGCCTCCCTCATTCAATACCCGGCCTACCTCCATCCCAAGCTCTCGTTGCCAATGGAAGCCGAGGACGCTGTTGCCTGGCTTGCAGATCAACGCCGGCGGCAATCGGCTCAAAGACGGTGATCTTCGATGGATGCATAAATGGCGGCGCCGATCCCCCAAAGTATCAGGAGTGCCGTAAAGAGCATAAACGAGTAGCCGAAGCGATAAGGGAACTGAGCAGACTGCGGTGCCGACGGCGGCACAAACACACTCAGATACACGGCTTGCCTACGAGCCCGGATTTCCGCACGATCAAGGGCCGCCTGGGCGCGACTATAGTTTTTCTCGTTTATCAAACGAGCTATGTCGAGTTCCTCGAACTTGGTGATGGAAGCCGCGACGGTCTGTGAATCGGAACCGGTCAACTGCCCCTTCAGTGTTGTAATCTGGCCGTCAAGTGCGGCAATGCGCGTGCGCAAAGCTTTCAGGCTGGGTGCGTCCGCAGCCATTGTCGAGGCCATCATGGCCTCGTCGTTCCTTGCCTTCAGGCTCTCGGCCATGAGAGGTGTCAAGAGGTTGAGAATGCGCGCCGACGACACACTTGGATCAATAATGGCATCCTTATTGCGGAAGTCCTGGAGTGCCTTCAGGCTTGCCTGCAGATTGACGAATGTTTGTCTGACTTCCTCGGTGGCTGAACGCGTAGCGTCGTTGCGTGCCTGTTCTGAAATACGATTGAGAAGCTTCTCGCTTTGACGGAGAATTGCCTGGCTGAGCTTCAGGGAATCATCGGGCCGAAAAGTTGTGACGTCCAGTATTACAATCCCTGAGGAGGGATCGACATAGGCGTCGACCATGCGCTGCCAATAGGTTGTAACTTCATCGATCGACGCATTGGGTCTCAAAGCCGTAAGTGCGTCCGCTTCCGGCCGTTGGAAGATTTTCACGACATCCAGATCGGCCGCGATGCTATCGATAATCGCGCGACTTCGTATGTAACTCGTGAGAATATAGGCATTCTGGATTGGGGAGGTGGCAGCATAGGCACTGCGCGCAGACGAAGTGCCTGCCTCGGCGTCATCTCCCTTTCCTAATGCTTCTTGTTCCATGGCGCGCACGGACAATCGCGCTTCTGACTGATATTGGTTGGCCGCGAAATGGATGAAATAGACTGCGCCGCTGATCGAGGGTAGACACACGAACAGGATGAAGGTCCACAAATAGGGATGGGAACGCCTTACCGAAGGTTCAATCGTGGAAACCGGCGACGCCTTTTTGGACGGTACCTCCACGGGGACTTGTGTCTTTCGGAGTGTTAAATCTTTCGTGAACTTACGAAGTGCCAGCCCCACACCTCTCGAAGGCCACGTCTCTCTCACGTCAGCGGATGACGACATCTCCTCGTCTTTTGTGCGCATGTCGTCAAAAGCCATGGGAATGTTCCAGTTTAGGCTGTGGCCGTAGAATGCTGACGAGCCCAGCGGTTAGTGCACCCGTCTTCATTCCGTAGAGGTAGAGAGTGGTTTAGACTATTTGGTGGCAAAGATAGACATTGCCGGCCCAAACTGATGGTCAGGTTCTTCGTGAGCCACACTGATATCCGTAAAGCCGACGGCCCGGAGAGCGGCCAGCATGTCGTCACGGTTGAGCCATCGGTGCTCATCCGTTGGACCTCCGCAGAATTTTGCATGCTGTTGGGCGTTGAGATAAGTGCGCTTGTAGGTCCGGATGGGAATACCCCGGAAATGTTGGATCTGGGGTTCTCGAGAGATTACCTGACGTCTGGGATCGTCGGCTGGCATTGCGACGTCATCGACAAAATGAGTCCAAATAAATGCGGAGTCTGTCCTCCGAGCAATCAGCTCAAGCAGATGCAGAGGGTCATTCGAATGATACAGAACGCCTGATGCAATCACGAGGTCATAGCGTTTTTCGCTATTCTCCATCCACTTCACGAAATCGCCCAGCCAGAAATGCGAGCGCGTGAGGCCGAAGATTTCCTTGGTGATCAGGCAGCGCAAATAGGCGAGGCTATTTGCTTCAATCGCATCGATTTGAGCTGCCCCCGAGCGCTCCATCATGACGGTGTGCCCACCCTCGAGCGGCCCCAACTCCAACACCGAGCGGTGCTCGGTGGATCCGTATTTTTCCAACATCCAGCCGATTCTCGGGTCTTGATATGCGGCTAGCTCACCGCCGGCGACGCCAAACTCGGGCGGGAAGGCACAGTTCCATCCTTCCACAAGATCAACGGCATTCTGCTGGGTCGGCATCGAAACCACGTAATGATCGAAAACTTCGCTTCGCGACACCTCGCGCTGGCGTTGCGTCGGGTGATGCTTTCTTAAACTGTTGAGCATTCTCATCGGCATGAAGATGGTCGCCTTAACCAATTGCGTTGCCGAGTGCTGGCGCAGATCTGCGCATCCATTGTCGACTGCCACGCTTAGACGCCGGCGCAAATGCAACATGCCAGCCCTCCACTGAGGATTGAATAAAGTATATATTAAATAACTCTTTGAAATCATGTTGCTTCTCAAGCAATCGAAAGGCCAGTCCTGATATCCAGCTCCGGAATCTTGCGTTGCGACAGAAAGGCCTAAAATCAAAGGCTTCTGTACCGGAAGATACAGAAGCCATTTCACATAATGAGAAAATATATATTTAGAATTTATAGTTCACGCCAACGCGTATTGCATGGAAGGATGGGGTTGGGTAGGAATAGAGATTCGTATTCCCTGTCCGATACCTCTCGAAACCCACATAGTCATATTCAAGCTTGACCGAAATATTGTCGGTGATGGCTTGCTCGATACCAGCTCCCACCGTCCAGCCAGCCTTGGTAGAGGTCTTGCTGAAGGCGCCATAGTTAGTCGCCGAAAGCTGGTAGTCGACGCCGGCGACGGCCAAGCCACCTGTTGCATAAATCAGGGTGCGGTCGATCGCGTAGCCTACCCGCGGGCGGAGCGTGCCATACCAGTTAATCTTCGAATGCGCGCGCGAACCACCATCAAGCGCTGCGTTGCTGACGCTATCGGTTACGGCGCCGCCCTGAATGTCGGCTTCGAGACCAAGCACGAAGTTGTCGATTTGGTAGTTATATCCGGCCTGCACGCCACCGACAAAGCCCTTGCCGCCGATCTTGCCGATGATGCCGTCCTTCGTTGAGTTATGCCACAGGCCCACCTCATCGCTTCCGCCGAACGCATAACCTGCGTTGGCACCGACATAGAAGCCGGCCCAGGAATACGGCATGACAGGCGCAATTGGCTCGATTCGGTTTGGCGCGAGATCTGCCGCCATGGTGGCGGCAGGTATAGCAATCACGGCGAATGCAGCTGGCAACGAGCGAAAGATGGGCATCTACGGTCACTTTTGTTTTTTGGCAGGAGACGCATGTTAAGCACGCCCCATATTATTATGCAACTCCTGCGTAAGGCAAAAACATATTGACTCATGAAAATGAAAAAAGAAATTTTTTGGAATGATTTAGCTTACGTAAATTCTAACATCCGCGGCGTAATGTCGAATCGCACCTAGGGCATTATGAGACGAGACCGTCGATCGAACCCATAAGGCAACAATTCTTAGCTGCCTGCCGTTGTGTATTGGCTAGAATCTCTACGCCCGGCAGAAGCATGTATCGGCCATCTCGACGTATGCCTCTAGGTATATCGCAGATCAAAAGCCACCTTCCTTGTTCACTATTTAATTTTTATCGAAGATAAACTCAGAGACTGATTAGCTATCAGAGACCACGAGATTACTGATGGCATACTTTTCACAATAATATCAGGCTCTTAATGAGATGTGATTGCCCATGAAGGCTTGCCAGCTCGCGAGATCTGTACTCTTGAAGCAGGCAGAGGACTGTTTCCATCGGGATTGAAGACACCGACAGCAGAATTTATCAGGACGTGCGCCGCCACCATCACACCGCGGCTTCAAAGGCGAAAATGGCCTTCCACCTAGCCCACCGATTCGATGCGGCCCAGCCCGACTATTCACTGAAAGTCTGCGCCTCCCTGAGGAGTTGACTGGATAATCAGCGAGGAGCGCTCTGGCTGCGGCCTATGCCAACGCGCGCGTGCCCGTGCATCCACCGGCCGATGTCTAACCTTCCATAACTCCAGCGAACGCTATTCGAGCCTTGACCAAAAGGTACCCAATCAGGCCTACTTCGCCGCACCAACGCCAATCCGGGTCCTGGCAATGCACAGCAAAGAAGGCAATCCGGCTATTGGCAAAAGCCGGACCGTTCAAACAAAACAAACCCTACCTCGTAACGTAAGTTACTCTTATTATGAATGTCTTCTTTGACCTATCGCGCAGCATTCGTCGTGCTGCGCATTCCACTCTTACAGGCATTGACAGGGTTGATCTTGCCTATGCCCGCGAATTGCCGGCGCTTTGCGAAACTGTGACCTACTTGGCGGGCAGAGGCCGCCCGCGAGTCATATCACCAGCACGGGTTTCGACCTTCCTTGCGGAAAGTGCTCGTCCGACCGACGACCCCGTTTCAACCGCTCTTTTTTCTCATCTGGCGAAAAGTGCCTGGGACGGTAAAGAAGCCGTCCACCTCTCAGAACATTATCAGCGCAGGCAAACGCTCCTCGGAAATGCAATCGCTGCACTGAGTTTACGCGTGTCGATGCGCGCGTTGCCTAAGGTGACGAGCCGTGCCGTATACCTCAATACCTCGCATTCCGGTCTGGACGATACGAGATACTTACAGGCGCTGAAGATACAGGGTATTAGGATTGTCGTTGTCCTCCATGATCTCATTCCAATTGATTTTCCTGAATTTTGCCGCAACGGTGAAGACCGGCGCCATTGTGCCCGGTTGGCGAACATTGTCTTGTTCGCAGACCTCGTTGTGACGGTTTCTGCCTATACCCGTGAACGCTTCCTTGCATGGTCCGTCGAGCGGAAAACTGCTCCGCCCACAACTGTGGTGGTGCCGCTAGCCACCGAACATCACTTTCTCTCCGCGACGGTCTCATCGCGGGACCTGTCGCCGCTTCCTTATTTCGTTTGCCTCGGTACGATCGAAGCACGAAAGAACCATTCTTTTCTGCTCTTGGTTTGGCGACGCCTGGTGGAGAGGCTGGGGGATTCGTGCCCGCGCCTGGTATTGGTCGGCCGCCGAGGTTGGAAGATCGAGCTCCCTCTCGACCTGTTGAGACTCGGCAAGGGTCTATCCAGTGCTGTTGTCGAAGTTGCCGACCTGAGCGACCGGGGAGTGGTGGCGCTCATGGCCGGGGCTCATGGACTGGTGCAGCCCTCCTTGGCTGAAGGTTTTGGTCTTCCTCTTGTCGAAGCCGGCGCGCTGGGCATTCCCGTTATCGCCTCGGATATACCGGCCCATCGGGAGATCGCACCCGTTGGGACGCTCCTATTGGATCCACTGGACGCGCCCGCCTGGGAGCGCTCGATCCTGGCTGTCGCCGGTCTCCCCAGGAACCGGTTTCCAAGAACCACATCCTCGCTGCGTCATTGGAGAACGCATGTCGCAGAGACCGTCGACGCAATCGAACAAAATATCCGCGATAACTGACTTGAGCGTTGATACATGGTCTGCGTATGACCGGATTTCCTCCAAAAATAGCCCAAACCCTTTAGGCCTATCGGCAGATATTAAGGTACCATTTGCTAGAACGCTGCGGCATGTGTAGAATTGCCCTAACGTTCGTTGCAAACTGATGGGGCTCTCCAAGGTGGTCGCGCAACCGCTCTCCCCCTTACCGATTATTGTACTTCTTCAAGGCCCCGTCGGTCCCTTCTTCAACAAGCTGGGAACGGCGTTGGAGGCTCAAGGCTACCGGGTGATAAAGATCAACTTCCATGTTGGTGACATCATGTATAGCGGCAGCCTGCCAGCCATCACATATCGAGATGGTCTTGCCTCGTGGGAAGTCTGGCTACGGCAATTTCTGACTGGCTACGGTCCACAAAAAGTTATCCTCTTCGGAGACCAACGCCCCTATCACAAGATCGCGGTCGCTCTATGTAACGCTCTTGGCATTGATGTGTGGTGCCTTGAAGAAGGATATATCAGGCCGGACTACGTGACCGTAGAGCGCGGGGGCAATAATGCGGCTTCACTATTGCCGCGTCAACTTTCAAAGTATCGCAATGGGCCGGCGGCTATACCGCGACCCGTTGCCATCGTCCACAATGGTTTCAGGCCAATGGCCTGGTCAGCCTTCCTATATTTTACAGCGTTGAAAATCGGCAATATCTTTCATCGACAATACACCCACCATCGAAACCGCTCGGCTCTGAGTGAGATTATTTGCTGGGGGCTTAATGCTTATCGCAAGCATCGCCATGCCGGTAGGAATTCGCGGCTGACACTCGACCTGCTCGATCGCTTCGAGCGCAAATATTTTGTCGTTGCCCTTCAGGTTCACGATGATCTTCAGTTGAGCGCGCATGGTGCCGGTTGGAATATGGAGCGTGTCATTGAAGCGACCATCCGTTCCTTTGCCAAATATGCACCGGCAAACGAGAAGCTGGTCTTCAAATCACATCCGCTCGATCGCGGTCATCGAACCTACCACAAGCTCGTACAGGAGCTGGCCAGATTGGCCAAAGTTGAAGACCGCGTAGTCGTTATTGACGATGCGCCGATGGGGTTGCTGTTGCGGCATGCACGTGGCGTGGTGACGGTCAACAGCACATCGGCTCTTTTGGCCCTTCGAAGGAACTGCCCAGTGTTTGTGCTCGGCAAGGCGTTGTTTCGCATCGACGGCCTTGTTTCACACGGAGAACAAGACGAGCTGAATTATTTCTGGCGTTTCCCATTCCTGCCCGGTGGGGAAACCATTACTGCCTATGTCAGCAAGCTTATTGCCGATACCCAAGTCAACGGGTCGTTCTACATTACTAGATATTTCGACATGACCATTCAAAATCTGTTGAGGCACATAGGTGCCGGCCGCGGCCCCGGTCTGGAGGAGCAAAAAGACCAACCCTCGGACGTTTCGGCACCCGATCTTGGATCGCTGCTCATGCCGAAGGCCACGAAATCGAAGGTTTTCTTCTGAATTCCAACTGAAGTTTGCGGTCTAAAGCCTCCTGCATGCATCCCTGCCTGCGTTGGGGTGATCCTGGAAGCAGCTCAATTGTTCGCTCTTTTGCTTCATCCCGTCACCCCAGGGAGGCGCGAAACCAATCAAGGGACAGCGCGGGATGGAAGAAAGGATCATTGCGCAGAATATGCAGCCATCGATCCCGAAAATAGGCGATCTCCTTGCGATAAAGGTGTTGATAAGCAGCCTGCTTTCCACGTGAAGCCGACTCATGATGGCGCAATACAGCCCGCGGCTCCAGCAGTGTCTGCCAGCCACGCTGCGCCAGACGCAGGCACAGATCGATATCGTTGAGATCGATAGGCAGGTTCTGCTCATCGAACCCCTCAATTGCGCGGAATTTCTCTGTGGCTATGGCAAAACAGGCTGCTGTCACGGCGGAAAGCTCGTGCGGAACGCTCAGGCGCTTAAAAAAGCCGGCATCGGCCGAGGGCAGCCTGCGCTCAAAATGGGCAGCGCCTCCACCAATCCCGAGCACAACACCACCGTGCTGGATAGTGTCGTCGCCGTAGAGCAGCATTGCCCCAACCGCTCCCACATCGGGCTGGCTTGCCCAATACACCAACATCGACAGCCAATCGCTCGATATGATCTCCGTATCGTTGTTCAGGAAGATCAGCGTATCCGCACGTGCCTTTTGTGCGGCCGTGTTGCAAAGGGAGGAGAAATTGAAAGGGCCCGGTACGCAGAGGACCCTGAAGCGCTGATCCAGCTCCAACTGATTGAAGAATTCCGCCGTCTTAGGCTCAGAGCTGTCATTGTCGACGATAATGACCTCATAGGCATCGGACGCGGTCTTACTGGTCAGGCTGCGCAGACATGGCTCAAGCAGATCGATACGGTCGCGGGTAGGGATAATAATAGTCGCCAGAGGCTTTCCGTTTCCGACCGTCAGCTCTGGAGTGTCCGGCATCGTCACAGCGCCTCGAGCGACAACATTCTTGCCGCTCGTAACAAGCAGGGGCCGGCGGATATGCACAACCTGGGTGAGGTTTTTGGTTGGGACAGATCCGAACAGATCACTCGCCGTCGCCCCTTGTCCATAAGCTGCCCGCAGCCACCGAACGCGCCCAAACCAGGAACGGCCAATCAAGTCGGTGTAGCGTGCCAGCACGGGGCTCCAATCCGGCTTGAAAATTGGCCCGGCGGGCGTCTCCTCGTCAGCATAATAGAGCTGCGCTGGTTGGTGTGCCGCCCTCCGAGCCACCGCCGCGAGCGAGAAGGGCTCCAGTCGCTCGCCAGGCGCCATCGCGCAGACAATGTCATCTTCGGCGAATTTTGCCAGCAAATGGGCCAAGGGCTGGTCGGCGCTTACTGCCATCAAACCGACGTTCCGCCAGGACTGACCGTCGATAAAGCGCCTCCAGCTGGCCTGCTCATGAACGCCAACGCCGACCAGGAGCACGTGGATACGAACATTGTCTTCGGCTCGGAGGAGGTGGGCATCCAGGCCATTCCATTCGATCTTTCGGCTGCCAGCCGCTCGCCATCTGCCGTACATCTCGAGCGGCGTGGCCCCCAGCGCCAGCCGCATTCGCGACTGCTTGATTCTTGCCTGTCCGCGAATGCCCGCCCATATTGAGAGCATGGCACTGCGAGGGCGCTGTTGCATTGCTTTCAACATTCGCCTGGACAAGCCGATCCGCGAGAAACCTGCGATACGGAACGCGAATTGACCAATCCAGTCTGCAGGCGAAATGTTGATCTGGATTGTATCAGCCGGAATGAGGCCGATCCAACGCCCCCTGCCGAAGACGGGGGCTGGCAACAGGCAGTCGATATGTCCTTCCTTTTGAACCAGGCGAAGTATCGGACGCGTCAATGGATCGAGCAGGCTTGCTTCGAATTCGAGGCATATCCAGCGTCCCGCCCAAAGCGCCGTGTCGACCTCGACCCGCATCCACGGAAGCAAACTCAATGACACCGTCTGCCCGTCCCGCAGCACGACATCCTCGATCGCCGTCAGCGCCACGCCGCGCACATGCCGCATGACTACTCACCCCGCTCGTGCGACGCGTTGAGGATGGCATTGTGATACCACGTTCGAGCTGGAGGAAGATTGCGCGGCACGATCTGGCGCGGAATGCTGTACATGGTCGAATACCAGGGGCTGTAGGCCGGATCGGCACGCTTGCTGGTGCCGTATTTCAAGCGAAGATTGCCTTTCTCCACTTCGAAGCGCGCTCGGTTTTCGGCAATTTCATCGCTGCCCCGAGAGGCGGACTCATGGTGGATCAATGTCGCAAATGGCGTCCATACCGTCCGAAATCCCGCCAGAGAGGCACGCAGGCAGTAATCGATGTCGTTATAGGCGATAGCAAAAAGCTTCTCATCGAAATCACCTGTTGCTTCATGGCAGGCTCGCGTGAGCAACATTGCGGCGCCGGTGACGGCGCTGAAACTCTGCCGCACGCTCAGGCGATTCATCGGCCCAGCTGAGGCCGAAGGCGCATTGCAATACCAGTGGCCCGCGAGCTCACCCAGGCCAACGATGACGCCGACATGCTGGAGTGCTTGCGAAGGATACAGCAAACGAGCACCGACAATCCCGGCGCGATCATAGGCAAGACAGCTCACCATCTCCTTCAGCCAGTTTGGCTCCTGTATTTCGATGTCATTGTTAATAAGTAGAAACACGTCGCCGCTTGCACGCTTCAGACCGCGATTGATCTGGCGGGCAAAATTGAAGGGCTCCACGACTATATCGGTCACAAACCTGATGCGCCCGTAGTTGAAGGTCTGATAAAGCCGCGTCACGTCGGGATCGGTTGAGCCATTATCAACCACGATAATCTCCAACGTCGGATAATCCGTACGCATGGAAAGGTCATCAAGCAGGCGCCGGATCAGGCGATAGCTATCGCGATTGGGAATAATGACGCTGACCATCGGCCATTCCTGCTGACGCAGGTCAAACCGCATTCTATGCAGATCTGGTGAGAGGGCTCGGTCTACCGGAGGTTCCTCTGCCCGATGTCCGTAGGCCTCGCCAAGGGCGCGACGTGCGCTAACGATCGCATTCTCAGCATACAACGTCGAATAGGAAGCCTTGTGCCGGCGCCAGAGATACGCGGGGTAGGGAACATGGACGATATCTTCCTCCGCAACGCCGGCCAGATATCGCAGCAACAGATCATAGTCCTGCGATCCCTCGAAGCCTGGGCGTAGTCCCCCGATGTCCACGAGGCGATCACGATCATAAACGGACAGATGATTGATGTAGTTTACACCCGACAGCAGCACCGGATCGAAGGCAGGCTTGAAGAAAAAGCCGGTCGCCCTCAGCGATGCGTCGGTGATCGTTTCGTCAGTGTAAATGAACTTTGCAGACGGGTAAGAGCGGATCGCCTGATTAAGGCAACCTATCGCGTGCGGCGCCAATGCATCGTCATGATCGATGAGGGCGATCCACCGGCCAGCGGCGGCGAAAATACCGCGATTTGTGGCGCGCGCTATCCCGGCGTTCGTATCACCATGGAGGACACGGATTCGAGGATCGCGGCCTCGACGCGCAAACCAGGCGAGCGTTGCTTGGTCAGTCGAGCCGTCGTCGCAGAGAAGGAGCTCCCAATTCGTGGCCTGTTGGTCGACAAAGGAACGGACGAGTGCGTCGAGATGGTCCGGCCGGGAATTGTACAAAGGTGCCACGAAGGACAGCAGCGGAACATCGGATATCTCTGCCGCCGGGCCCTGAAAATGCTTGCCCGCGAGCGATACCACCGCTTGGAAGTAAGCTCCCGGGTCTATGTCACGCCGCAGAGAAACCGCATGGGGTTGCTCTTGCGCGCCGACGACAAAGGCGCAGCGTCCCGCCGAACCGAGAGCGCGGCGCGCGGCACGCAAAGTCACAGTAGAGCGCACCTTCAAGTCGAAGACCGCTTGTGTCGGATGCGGATCGAAGCGCACGCGCCGCAGCCGTGCTCTACCCTGTAGCCGTATGATGTAGGCGCCATGACGCGTTGTCGGCATGGCTTGTTCGAAATCCGAGTGAAAGCCGAAGCCCGTATCAAGATAGAAAACGGGATCGAGATCGACATCCGCATCGATCTCGATGACAAGATACCGAGCCGACCACGGCCGCACCCGAAACGTAAAGTGCGGATCTACCTCCCGGGCCTCCCAGCGGAACGAGTCGATTTTCGCCAAGCCGTTGTGCGTCTTCATCACAGGATGGAACAAGATGACCGTTATCCCTAGGGCGCTCTATACACCGGATCGACTAAGGTGACTACACATACGCGACAAACAATTTCTAAAATCAACGAATGTAGACAATATGCCTTAAATAGATTAAGACAAATAATCATTAATATTATTTCTCCACATATTGCACACTATACTTAGTTTTCATTTTCCGATTACAAGACCACCCCTGATGAAAATAAACAGTAACTGACCAAATGTACGCCTGACCGACGTCACAGAGGTTAGAGAACTTTTAGCCAATAGACTCGCGACCGACTGGCGATCCCGTGCACGGCGTGGACCCACCTTCCCTGCCCGTGTTTCTCGCTCCGTATAAAGCCGGCCACTCCGGTGCCATCAAGCGCAGGCCTCCAAAGTAAGGTAGCAATTTCTCTTTACACCTAGTATTCCTTGTTCGTCAACGTTAGGGAATGTAGGGCTTGCGCGATCGTAGAAGCGCCACTATGAAAAATTTCAGTTAGGGCAAACTCGCGGCAACGTCCTTCGTCGGCGCCCCTCCTGCGGGCGGCAAACCCGGCGATGTGCATTGCCGCGGTCGACACTCTGGTTCGAAGGCAAAGTTTCTTCCAAATTTCCGTCGACGGATGCAATTGGGTCAACTTCTAACGAGTTAAATCGTAAGACACGAACTTTACGTTGTTCTGCAAGGTCCACACAGCATTATGAAAATTCTTCCCGTACTTGCCAGAATTGCATTTCCGACGGTGACTACTGTGGAGCAAAAGGAAGCTAGAGCTAATGATTCCAAGGCGGTCCAAGCTGCACTGCCGTCGGATTTTGATTGGAATACGTACACCAAGGTGCACAAAGACCTTTCCAACTGGAACCGGTCTCGCGCTGAAGCGCATTATGTTGCCCATGGCGCTCGCGAAGGGCGACTTTATAGTCGAGACGCAATTCGCAGCTTCGTGTCTCAACTCGAAGATGAATATGGTCGGCTTCCCGAAAATTTCAGCTGGCTCGAATACATCGCAAACTATCCAGACCTTGCTTTTATCACGTCTTCCTATGAGGCAACGAGGCATTTCCTCAGGTTCGGCCGCAAGGAAGGGCGCATCCCTTTTCGATTCGAACCGGAAGTCTATCGCTCCATGTATTTCAAGGGGGCCCGAATCTCCGAAGATGCTTTGTTGGAGCACTATCAAACGATCGGGCGACCAGCGGGTGCGCTCGCCACACTGGAACAGATCGCCAAAGGCGAAGGCCTGGATGAAGCAAGCTGGCTGCATTGCCTGAATGTCGAAGAATTCAATCTCCTGAATTCCCGCTGGGCCGGAGAGGTTACGGACAAACAGCAGGCGTTGCGCGCGATGATTCGCGAGGGTTTCGATCGTATCGCTCCCATCTCATTTAGCCACGAATTCGATCCCGATTATTTTGCTGAAGCCAATGAAGGACAGGACGGTAAGGCCCCGCCTCAACGGTATATTCACTGGCTGAATCATTGTATCAAAGCCGAGGTTCCGGGTACGCCCGCCGCACATCTCAAGCACTATGGCTTGAATCTCACAGTCTATCCTCATGGGTTTGACTGGAAAAATTATGCTCATCTCATGGGGCGCACATCCAGTGACCGCTGGAGTATCTTATATCTGGCGGTGACCAACGACGATCTTCCGGTCGGAGAACTCCCATTGAGAGAGCCGGGGGCATCGGAATTTCTAGTAAGCCTCGCCGGCGCCAAAAGGGAACGAAATCCAGCCCGCGCGGCGGCGTTATTGGAACTGGCGCACGCTCGAAACCCACTTTCTGCCGCCAACGCGGAGCTGTGGGGCGATTGCTTCGCAGCCCAGGAAAAATGGGATCAGGCGCTGCATCAATATCTCCAAGCCGTCAGGCAAGGCTCGACGCAGGTCCCCATCGCCCTCAAGGCTATCGGTACAGCGCTTAAAAGGGACAATACCGACCTGGCCGTCGAACTGCTGCGGCGGACCCAACGCTCGGCCAATGGCGATATACGCTGGCGCAATATTCTGCGTGACGTCATCGACGCCGTGTTTCGCCGCGCCTGGACCATGGCCGAGGCGCTCTATCACCAAGAGCAACGCGGCGAGGCGGATGCGGTTTTGACCCAGGTCGCTGCTGATATTGCCTCATGGTGGAACGAATTCGACCCGTTGGGACCGCCCTTGCCCGTAGATCCCGTCAATCGTGTCGTGATGCTGGCCAATGTGGACCTGCGCCAGTGCACACAATATCGCGTTACGCAGAAAATCGAGCTTGCCAGAGCCGCAGGCGTAAATCTCGAGGTTTATACGCAAGCGGAAGTTGAAGATTTCTTGACAGCCCTGCCCGGCGCCTGTGCCGCAATTTTTTATCGGCTGCCGGCCCTGCCGATGAACATCCGTGCGCTGTCGGTCTGTCGTTCGTTCGGCATTCCCAGCTATTACGACATCGATGATCTGATCTTCGATCAAGCGTATTACCCCGAGCCGATCGAGACTTACGGCGCCTCCGTCAATAAATCATTCTATTACTCGTTGCAGATGGGCGTGCCGCTTTTTCGCGCTGCGATGGCAATGTGCGACTATGCAATCTCGTCCACTACTTTGCTGGCGCAATATATGGAAGAGGTCGTTCAAGCGCGGCGCAGTTTCGTCCTGCCGAATGGCATCGACAGCCATGATACAAGTTTCTTCATCCAGCAGGTTCCGAAGGTCAGGCGCAACGATGAGGTCGTGCTCTTCTACGGTTCCGGAACGAAAGCCCATAACAGCGACTTTCTCGACCTGATGGCCGACCCGATCCTGCGATTGATGGCGCGCTATCCCAATTTGCGCCTGATGGTGGTCGGCTTCCTTTCCCTCGACTCGCGCTTTGACTCCATTCGCGATCGGATTGTCCAACTCGGTTGGACCAAGGACGTGCAGTCCTATTGGTCGCTGTTGTCGGAGGCCGACATCGCGATGGCAACGCTGGTTTCATCGCCGACAACCGATTGCAAGAGTGAAATCAAATGGCTGGAGGCGGCGGCCTTCAATGTCGCCTCCGTCGTGAGCGCAACGCACCGATACAAGGAGGTCCTGGAAAATGGGGTCGACGCTTTCATTGCGAACACTTCGGAGGAATGGGAACATGCGCTCGACGAGTTGATCCGCTCGCCGGAGCGGCGTCTTGCGATGGTCCGGGCTGCTCGCGCCAAGGCCCTCGATTTTTATTCGATTGAGAGAAACAGCGAGCGGTTCCTGGCCCTTCTGCAGCCCGCTTTCGAGCAGGCCGACGCCAAGCGGAAGCAACTCACCACGCGACGCAAAAAGCGGATCCTTTTCTTCAACATTTTTTTCCCGCCACAAACAATCGGTGGTTCGACACGTGTGGCACGCGACAATATCGACAGCTTCCTCGCTTCTCCTTTTTCCGACGAGTGCGAATTTGCCGTAGTCACGTCCGACAATGACAATCCGGTACCGTATCAATTACGGGTCGAAGACTATAACGGTATTTGTGTCTTCCGCTCCAACTCTCCCATCGAGGAGATCCAGGAGTGGCGCCCCTTCAATGCTCGCTACGGTCAGCTTTTCGAACGAGTTCTGCAGCTGTGGCGGCCCGACCTGGTTCATGTCCATTCGATCCAGCGCGGCAGCGCTTCGATCCTGTTGGCGTGCGTCCGCCAAGGTATTCCCTACATCAATACGATCCATGATGGTTGGTGGGTCTCAGATTATAATTTCCTGACCGCTCCAACAGGCGAAGCCGTGCAGCCTGAAGAACCCCTTCCAGCCATCCCGCCTCATGGCAAATCGATAGGGCACTCGCTCGAGCGCCGCCGCCGGCTACGCAGCCTCCTCGAGGGCTCGATCGCCATTCTTGGTGTGTCGGACGCCTTTACAGCCATTATGCATGCAGCAGGATATCCGAGCACCAGATCCGTTCCGAACGGTACTCCCCACATGGAGCGGGTTCCCAAGTCTCGCTCCGAAAATGGACGCGTGCGCATGCTGCAGGTGAGCGGTCAGACACATCACAAGGGCTTCCATCTGATCCAAGGCGCGTTCAAGCAAGGGCGCTTCGCGAACCTGGAGCTTACGATCGTTGATCACCAGCGCTACGGAGGCCCCATACTTGAGACGCGGTGGGGCGACACCCTGGTTCGTTTCGTCGGAAAGACGAAGCAGGAAGAAATGCACACGCTCTACGCAACACAGGATGTCCTTCTGGTGCCTTCCGTTTGGCCGGAGAGTTTCGGCCTGGTTTCCCGCGAGGCAAGTGCCGCAGGCATGTGGGTCCTTGCGTCGGACCGTGGGGCGATTGGCGAGGGCATTGAGCACGGTGTCAATGGATGGGTCATTGATGTCTCAACCCTGGAACCCTTGTTGCGGACCCTTGAGGCGATCGATGCCAATCCTGAGCGCTACCTCGATTCGCCGCCCCAGGTGCATTTGAGTGCACGCACCGCAGAAGATCAGGCAACGGATCTCATAGGGCTCTATCGTGAGATACTGAGCGGTTCCGCAAGCCCTTCCCCGAGGCCCTATTTTATGACCGACAAGTTTGTGGAGGACGAAGATGCGTCACCAGCAGATCTCCGGTGGCTCAAGGGAGAACGCGAGACCTTCTTTGCCAAGCAAGGCTGAATGTCGCTGATCCCTACGGCATCAAGGCCACAGGCCATAGAATTAACCAGTTTTTTAAAGGAGTGGTGCATTGGAAGGCGTTGTTCGTGACACCTTGACCGGCTCGGGGCATGGGCGCAGGGCAGCTTGGGCCGTGTTCGACGCCGCGTGGTATCGCAAGACCTACGGCATTGCCGAGGATGGCCAGGGCGCTCTGGAGTATTATCTGACCGAGGGATTCAAACTCGGGCATTCACCGAACATATATTTTTGTGAAGAGTGGTATGCTGCGGCCAACCCCGTCGTGCAGCAGGCGCTTACCGAAGGCCGCATCCGCAGCGGCTTTGAGCATTATTGCACGAGCGGCCGCCATGAAAGAGCCGGGCATTGGCTTTTTGACCCCGGCTATTATCGCGAAAAGAACCCTGATCTGACGGACGAAGCTCTTGAGAGGCTGGGCTTCGCCAATCTCTACGACCATTATCTGGAAGTGGGTTCGCGCGAAAATCGGATCGCACATGCGCTGTTCTCGACGACGCTATATCGCGAGAACTTTATAGATCGATCCGGCTTCAGGATCGGGGAAGATGAATGCCCGTTCTTGCACTATCTTACGCAAATCGAAAACGACAATACGGAAATCCCGACATCTACTTATTTCGATAACGACTGGTACATATTACAATATCCCGAAGTAGAGAGTGAAATTCTTAATAAGAAATTCTCCTGTGCATTACATCATTATCTCGCCAACTCCACGCCGACAGAATTTAATCCTCTAGAGTATTTTCGTGAGAAGTTCTACTTGGAACGCTATCCGGAGCTCGACAAGGATGTGGGGCTCGGCAAATGGTTTCGCAGCGGCTATCTGCATTTCATTCGATTCGGTCAGTTCGAGTTTCGCAACCCGACTCCCTATATCAACCTCCAGTATTACTGGACGCGGCGTTCAAATGTGATGGTCGACGCCCAGCTCGCGAATATACAGGAGCCGTTCGCGCATCTGCTTACAATTGGCGTACTCAAAGGCCTGCCGTTCGCACCGATGGGCAATCCCGTTGATGTGCCCGAACGGCAATCCCGTGCGCTGTTTCTCGCACACGCCGACAATATGATGCCACAGCGTGCGCGGCACCCTTTGGATTTCAGATTTGAAGGCGACCCACAGATCAGCGTGATCATGATTATTCACAATCATCTGCCGATGACGCTGGCGGCCCTAACGACGCTAAGGGCAACTTATCACGGCAGGATCCAGGTCATTCTCGTCGACTCAGGTTCCACCGACGAAGCGCGCTTCATCGACCGCCATGTTCAAGGCGGCTTGCATCTTCGGTTCGAAACCAACATCGGTTTTGTCAATGCGTGTAACTCGGGCCTGCTTCACGTTCGGGCTCCCTATCTGTTGTTCCTGAACAACGATATTCAACTCACGCCAGGCGCCCTTGATGCGGCAGTCAGTCGACTGGAGTCAGAAGATGATATCGGAGCGGTGGGCGCAAAGGTTATTCGCACCAACGAAAAACTGCAGGAGGCCGGGTGCATCGTCTGGCGCGACGGACGTACGACTGGGTATATGCGGGATTGGTCTCCGCTCTGCCCGGAGGCGAACTTCGTACGCGATGTCGATTTCTGCTCGGGAGTGTTTCTCCTCACCAAAACTGACGTCGTCAGGCGCATAGGCGGCTTCGATGTGCGGTTTGCGCCTGCCTATTTTGAGGACGCAGATTTATGTCTGGAAATTTGGAATGCAGGATATCGTGTCGTTTATGATCCGAGCGTAGCCGTCTATCATTATGAATATGGCAGTTCGCGTGAGTCAGGCGCTGCTTTTGCGATGATGCATCGCAATCAGAAGACATTTTACACGAAGCATTTTCAGCAGTTGAAGCGACACTTCAAGGATCTGCCCGATATAGTTTCGATGGCCCGCTTCGCAGGAAAGAGCAGGCCGCGGGTTCTATTCATCGAAGACTTTGTGCCACTGCGCGGCTTGGGCGCCGGTGCCGTCAGAAGCAATGATCTTATCCGTGTCATGGATGAAATCGGCTATCAGGTAACTGTCTACCCTATGCACGGCACGACGGCGACGCCTGCCGAAATCTATGCAGACTTCCCTGAACGCGTGGAGGTCATGCACGATGTCACGCATTACAATATCGGCAAGTTTCTCTCCGATAGGCGTGACTATTTCGATTGCGTGTGGATTTGTCGGGCTCACAATCTCAATTTGCTCAAGACTGCGCTCGAGCAGGCGAACTTCGATCCCAAGAAGACAACCACCGTACTGGATACCGAAGCGATCTTTTCAATCCGGGAGGCCGTACAGGCCAAGCGCGCGGGCAGACATCTCGACTTGAAGGAAGCGATGTCGAGGGAATTCGAGCATGCGCATCTCTGCCAGGAGATCGTCACGGTCAGCGCTACCGAAGCAGCCGTGCTCCATCGCTTCGGATTTCCGCATGCCCGAGTCGTCGGGACCTACCGTCCAGTCAAACTGACTGAACGTTCCTGGCAGGAGCGAGAAGGAATATTGTTCGTCGGCAGCCTTTATGGGGATGACACTCCCAACTACGATTCTCTCTGCTGGTTCATCGATCAAGTCATGCCTTTGATCGAAGCCGAGCTCGGTTGGGAAACCCGGTTGAACATCGTGGGACACTGTGCACCGGGCGTCCCGATCGATCGGTTTACCAGCCATTCTCGCGTTACTTGGCATGGCCCGGTCGTGGAGCTGGAAAAAGTCTACGATATGAACCGCTTGCTCATTGCGCCGACGCGTTTTGCAGCAGGGACGCCTTATAAGGTCTACGAGGCGGCGTCCTATGGGATCCCGACGGTAATTACCAACCTTCTTGCCAATCAACTGGGCTGGAAGAGCGGTCAGCACGTGATCGCGGTGCCGGTCGATGATGCCGAGGAATTCGCTCGCCAAGTCGTGAGAGTCTACAGATCGCCGGAGCTATGGAATTCGCTTCGCGAAGAGGCCGCAGCTCTCCTCCGAAGGGATTACGGCAAAGAGACATATGTCAGGGCATTGTCACATGTATTGCCCGCCACAGCGGCTCGTGGTGAGGAAAATCCAGTACGCAGGCCACATGGTTTCCCCGGCACAAACCAGATTGTTCCTGCCTCCCCACCTTCGTTGTCTTAGCCCGGCAATGCCCTAGCCATAAGATTCGCAAGTGTTTCCAGGTTGCACGCGACGCGCGTTCAGGAGCTGCAATGATCCAGCTTGATAACGTATTCAAGTTTTACAAGGTGGAGAATCACCGCAAGCTGATCTTGGACCACGTTTCCATGGTCTTCGATACTTCTTATTCCTACGGAATTCTAGGTGTAAACGGCGCCGGGAAATCGACGACGCTACGGCTTCTATCCGGTACCGAACTACCCAATTCCGGAAGAATTCGAAAAACCGTGAGAATATCCTGGCCCATCGGCTTTTCGGGTGGATTCCATCCTCATATGTCCGGCCGCCAGAATGTGCATTTCATCGCTCGGGCCTACGGTGCGGACATCCGCAAGGCCGATCGTTTCGTGGAGGAGTTCTCCGAACTCGGCGAATACCTCGACATACCGATCAAGACCTACTCGTCAGGCATGGCTGCGCGGCTCGGCTTCGCCCTGTCGATGGCGATCGAGTTTGACGTCTATCTCATCGACGAGGTGACGGCCGTAGGTGATGCCCGCTTTCAGAAGCGCTGCCAGGAAGCCTTCGATGAACGCCGAAAGAACTCGGGGCTTATCGTTGTATCTCACTCAATGCGCACAATATCTGACTATTGCGATAAAGGCTTGGTTTTAGCCGATGGTCGTCTGATAATGTATGATGATGTAAATGATGCGATTAGAATGTATAATCGCCTAAACAAATGATAGATCTATGAACGAAATAACGCCAGTTACACCAGAACAACATGAACGCTCGCTTGAGCGAGCGAAAAATATATCAACGGCACTGACGGATGCTGCCCGACGGGCGCGATTTTCCAATCGATCGAAGGAGGCTTTTTTTGGACGTGCCAGCGCCCGCAGGCGCGCTGCTACACTGCTCATCCGTCGCGTCCTGTTCGCCCTGGTCGTCATTATTCCGAACGCGGCTTCGATAAGCTATTATGGCTTCATCGCCTCGGATCAATTTGAATCAGAAGCAAAGTTTACCGTCTCGAGTGGGGCGCTTCCTAAAATGGATGATATCGGCTCGGCAACGGGCGTGCCCCCGGTCACCATTTTACAAGACACCATGATTGTCGTTTCCTATATCGAGAGCCAGGCGATGGTAGCCAAGCTTCAAGATACGGTGACTCTTCGTAAAATATACAGCGCAGATACAATCGATCGGTGGTCACGCTTTCAGGAAGACCAGCCGATCGAAAAATTTACCGCTTACTGGAACAAGTTTTCATCCGCCGCCGTCACGTATCCTTCAGGTGTCGTGACGCTCAGAGTCCGGGCCTTCAACGCCGCCGATGCCCAGCGTGTTGCGGCCTCCGTTATCTCCGAATGCGAGTCCATGATCAATCAGCTGAATGATCGAATGTTTCGAGATACGGTTTCGGATTCCGAAAAAGACGTTGCAGCCGCAGCGGACGCCCTGAAAACAGCACGCATCAATTATGAGAAGGCACGCAACGACGCTGGCGTTATTGACGTAAAATCGGAGACCGCCCACCTCTACTCGCTGCTTACGGACCTTCAAGGCCAGCTTTTGAAGGCGCAGTCGGACTACAACACCCGGCTCGCATCCCTCTCTCCCCAAGCCCCGCAAATGCGCCTGCTGAAACAGAAGGTAGCTTCACTCACGACACAGGTTACCGACGCGCAAGCCAAGATCACGGAAGCCCAGAAGGGATCCACTGGCGATGAAGCGCTTTCCCAAAAGCTCGGCCAATTTTCCAATCTCGAACTCGAACAGAAGATTGCTGAAGCACGTTACGCCGAGGCCTCGGCCAGCCTGAACATGGCTAGGTTGGTAAGCGAGCGAAAGTTGCTCTACATTCATCCGATCGTGGAGCCCGCCGTAGCCGAAGAGGCTAAATATCCGCGTCGCAAGATCAATATTGGGTTGGTTCTACTGGTTAGCGTGCTGGCTTGGCTCGTCAGCGTCAGTGCCGTCTCCTATTTGCGCCGGCGCATTGCTTGACGGGGCGCGACGAATGTCTCGGTACAGATTTGCCAGGTCTCGCCCCTGATCGCTGGATCTGCGAAGTCTGCCCTGTGCTAGGGGATCTCTGGCGCGCCATCCTTCCGTATTCTGGTTCATGGCCGTCAAGACATCGGCCAGCGGTTTGTCGCTGCCCACGTCGATGACGACTACGTTGGCAGTGGCCATGATGCCGTCGCCAATGGCACCTCGATTGGAGGCGATGATATTCAGCCCGAGGGACGCGGCTTCGCGGCTTACGAGACCGAAGCTTTCCGGCCATAAGGAGGGTGCCAACAGCACATCGAGTTCGGCATAAAGATCAGCGATTTTTGCCTGCGGGCACGGTCCCCGAAGAGTGACGTGCGTTAGCCCCCAGACGACCTCGTACTGAACATCCGCTGCCAGAGCATTATCGATCATGACCAGGGCAAGACGATCGAAGTGGCCTTTCCTCAAGACAGCCTCCACCAGCACAGCGCCTTTTTGAATTGAGCGTCCACCGAGGTGTCCCAGAACCAGGCGACCGTCTCCGCGAGGACGGCGTGGCTTGGCCTCGATCGCCGGTACGCCATTTGCCAGCCATGATGCCGATTTGATACCGGCTTCCTGGTGAAGCTTGGCAAATGAGGGGGAAACAGCCAGGACATGCTTGGCGCCCTCCAGCAGGCGCGCCAGCGCTTGGCGCCGCCATAGAGAATGTGGAAGGTCGACATCGTCGATCCTGCAAAATGTCAATGGATCATTTGCCGGCAAACTTATTGCGCCATCCCGATCGATAAAGAACTGTGAATCAGAGATCCACCAGCCGTCATGAAGCGTGACGATGTAGGGTATTTGCGCCTGGGCGCAGACCTGGACGATCGATGCGGTAAGGCGTTGGATGCAATGGAAATGGACGAGATCGGGCTCCGCAGCTTCGAGCACCTTCTCGAACACTGTCGCCATCTCATCGTCAAAGGGCTGCCACTCCCTTAGTTTTTGGACCGCCGGAGAGATTCTATAGACAGGGCGCCCACGATAGCTCTCGCAGCGAAGATTGCCCACCGGCCGACGCCCTTCATCGGTCGTGAACACGCTGACCTCGATGTCTGGGCAATTTTCTATGAGGTAATCCACATTCTCCTCGACGACTCGCGTCGCCCCGCCATAGCTCTGCGGCGAGAAGAAGACGTGGCAGATCAAAACTCTGATTGGGCGCTTGCCGCTCGAGACGCGGATCTCATCGCCCTTGGCCAGGGCATCTGCCAGCCGTCTGGAATTGGGAGCCAAGCCGTAATTCAACAGGGCTTTTGCTCGCGCGGCTCCGCCGATCGATCGGCGAAGGGCCCCGTCCCTTATTAAGGTGTCCAGCATGGATATCCATTGGTCTGGCGTCTCGACCAGAAGCCCATCAACGCCGTGTGAGAGAGCGGCCCCGTACGTGGCTGTCGCGGTGACAACAGAAGGTACCCCCAACGCAGCCGCTTCCAGCCACTTGATCTCACTTTTGCAATCGGTCATCCGTCCAGGGGACAGCACGGCGAGATTGATATCGCAAGCCGCCAGCAATGCCCAGTAAGCGTCCAGATCGGCAATGAATCCTACCTGGACGATGCGCGAGCGATAACGTTCGAATTCGGCTCCAAGCTGAAGATAGCCAACCAGTACGAGGCGCAGATAGTCATGCGCATCGAGGAGAGCGATCAGTGCCGGCGCAAGATCGCGCGTGAATTCCAGGCTGTGTGCTTTCGTGCCTGTGCCGTAAAAGAGGGTGACGGTATCCTGTGGCGCCCTGGCGACGGCGGCTCGTGCAATTGCGGCGTCGCTTCGCTGATCGAGCCCGTTGCGCAGAAGCACGACCTCGCCCGTGGCGACAATATCGGCCAGGGCGCCGGCAAGGGATGGCGTGGACGCGATTCCCTTTTGGCATAGTGACATCGCGAAGCGATGGAGCGGCACGCCTAGCTGCAAGCCACAATACTCTTCAGACGTTATCTGGCCCTCGTAACTTTCGAATGTGTCGGGGAAGTCCGACGCGTCGAAAATGAGGTCATCGATCTCGTAATAGGTCGGAATGCCAAGGGCTCGGGCGTAGAGCAAAGCACGAAGTACGGCAGGAGTCGCCGGAACACGGTAGAAGACCGCCGCTCTTGCAGGCAACAAGGCTGTGATGAAGGCCTCGATCTCGGTTGGACGAAAGGCGCGGGCCTCCAGACCGGCGTGCGCCAGCAGACGAAGCTTCTGTTCGACACGATAAAACGTGCATTGGGGCAGTTCCTGGTTGGCCAGAATCATGATCGGACCATCCGGCCGGGCGGCGCGCAAGGGAGGAAGGGGTTCCAGATCCTGAATGAGATCGCAAAGCTTTTGCAGGATCTGAAATACCGATGAGTCTGCTTGTGCACGTTGCCCGGCTGCGTAGGCGCCCATGGCGCTGGAACACATGAAATCATAGCGAGCCTCGACGGCCCGGCGCGCACATTCCAGGAACTCAGGCACCCTGCGCCACTCGGGCGCCACCTGCCGCAGAAGTGCGAATGCCTCGTCGAAACGTCCCTGTTCGGTGAGAATCTCGACCGCCATATGGACCGCTTCCCAAGGCGCACCTCCAACTTTGATCGCCGCGAAAAAATCCGACAGGGCCTCGGTTGGCGATCGTGCCTTACGCGCCTTGCCCCGACGAGAGAGAAAAGCAGCCGTCAACGGAGCAGATATCGTTTTTTCAGCCTGGTCGCATACCTCACAGGCGGCAAGCATTCGGCCTCGCCTTAGCTGATAGTCCCCGATGGCGGCAAGCATCTCAAAGCCGAGAGCCTCCAGCTCTCTCGGCGAGTGCAAAGGCGGATGATCGAACAGGTGCATGAGCGCCTGCCAACGATGCGCCACCGCTGCGCGATGTCCACGTGGCAATTGCGCCCCATAAGCCTTCCAATCGAAGCCGACCGGAAAATCCCGCTCGCCAAGATAGGGATAGAGCAGAAGCCTTTCATTCGGTGCGCGCTGGGCCGCGTGCTCCAGCCAGTCACGATAAAGCGACGATGCGTCCAAATCGGGATCGAGATCATATGCCTGGCGATAGAAGAGCGGATCGAACGAATGCGTGAACCTGATTGGCGCCAGGCGCGGCACCCCCGCCATGGCGAATACCTGCAACATCTCCGGCTTTGTCCGAGGAGGATGGGGCAGCCAGTCCTGCGCCATCGCAGCAAACTCCGCAGGGCGAAATAGAACCTGCCAAGGCCCCTCCGGCAACCCTGAAGCTGGGTCAGCGTTCGCCACCTCGAAGGGACGCCCCTCTCGCCTGCCATTTTCAAGGAAATGCCGGACATATTGATAGTCGGTCACGAAGATCCCGGCGAGATCCTCGTTGAGCATTCGATAGACTGGCACCGTGAATGTCGCGGGAAGGCTCCCATGCCGCTCCTCCAACGCCCGCAGAGCTTCCTTCCAGTTTGGCGCTCGCCCTTCCATGCGACCATGGTTCTCATAATGGCGCCAGAGATCGCCGCGCGTCCGGAGGTGCTGAAGGTCGGGATGGTAGTCAGCATAAAATGCCGCGTCGAAGTCGGCTTCAATCGCGAAGTGTGTCCTTACTGCTTGCCAGCGACGTTTCACACGCCCGCCCATGCCGAAGTTGAAACGCTGAGCCATCCGCCTTATTCCCCGGGCCCCCGAGCGCTTGCCTTGAATAGGTCCGAAGCTGGTGCTAACGCAAGGTTTAGAGTCCTATGACCAATGGCACTAACAGATTTCGGCCGCTATGGCATGCGCTGTATTTGTTAGCACCAGCGGCGATACGATCTATTTTCGACGCCAGGGTAACCAGGAGCGCGCCGGTGACATTGCAGCAAGGCCGAAATCCGAAGGTCGCTACGACAGTCGAACGTTACTGCGAAGGCATCGTTGCGACGCTGTTGCGAAATCTGCGTAGCCTATTGGCAATTGCCTGTAATTCATCTTCGCCAATCTCTGGCCGACAGTTCACATACTGGCATCCCTGCAATCCTCATGATTGCTAGCCGCCCCATCCCTGGTCAGGGCGCCTTGCCTCTTGTCTGTCAGGATCCGCTTCCCTAATGGCCTGTTGATACGGCCGATCATAAATCGAAATGGACTAAATATGCCGCATGACAGCACCAATTCCCCTCTCATTCCTTGCGCCGGGCCTTGGTACGATCCGCGCAGGGTTTCCACTGAGATCAAATTGGGCACGCCTCGCGTAGTTCACGTCAGAAGCGCAATTATCACGCCTTTTTACAAAGGAGGCAGGTGGGGAGTTTTCGATCTTGATGGGAATCCAATTGAGGAGGCTATTAATTATCAAGGGTCTCCAAATCGATATCTGGATCAGATTCCTCAGCTTGCATGTCATCCTCAAAGCGTCATTGACACTGATAAGTCCGGCCTCATCTTTGGGGGAAGGATAAACCTGTACTATGGTCACTTTATATTCGAATCTCTGTCGAGACTTTGGTACATCGCCCAGAAAGGCCTGAATGGCAGGAAGGTCCTTTTCCAGACCCAGACACCCCTTGAACACTGGTTCGGACATGAGTTTGTACAGTCGTTTCTGGCGGCGATAGGAATCGAAAGATCTGACATAGTAGAATGTTTGAACGAGACCGAAGTCTTTCACGACATAATAGTTCCAACTCCATGCATGCAGATGCTTGGATGGATTTACCCCGAGACAACGCAGAAGTTCTTCCGAGAAATAGGTAATAAATTGTTGAAGGATGTACCGACAACAAATAACAATAAGATTGTTTACCTGTCAAAGTCAAAAATAAGTAACAAAATTACAGGAATTGTGAATGAAGTCGAAATCGAGGAATGTTTGGAGAATCTCGGCGTAGAAATCATTTACCCTGAGACGCTGAGCCTCAGCGAACAGCTAGCGATCTTTCGGGATAGAAAAAGAATATTGGGCGGCATCGGATCCGTATTCCATGCATCGGGATTTTCCGGCGGGACCTCGCGGCAAATTGTCTTGGCCCATTCCGAGCGCATCAATCCAAACTATACATTGATGGACATGGCATTCAAAACAAATATCAAGTATTACCATTCACCCCTTGTCGATTACATCGGGAGTAAAGATGGCACTGGATATGCGCTGCATTGCAAGAATCCTAAATATATTGCGCAATCTTTGTTTGATAAGATCAATAACGATGGGGACGCCGGCGATACTCGCGTTACCGCCAAGAAAAAGAATGCCAGAGTATGGTTATTTGGCAAAAGTAATTCTGACATAGTAGTCGATAGGGCTTACACTATTATAAATAGAAGGGATGTATTGATAGGAGAGGCGCTGCGAGAGGACAGCTTGGAGGGAGATCGCATTGATCTGGTGTTGATTGCTCATTTGCAAAACATAGGAGATGTTTGCAGCTATTCCGGGGTGATAAATTTAGGTAACGGAATAGAGGGCGTGGCTATAAGCTGTGGCGAAAATATTTTGGAGCACCGTGTTTGTTACCACGACTCGACATGGAGCCCATGGTATCAATCTGGTGAATTCGCGGGAACTCGCCACCAGAGCAAAGTGATAAAAGGCTTTACACTTAGACTTAAACCCGAGGTTGCGCACAAATATCGGCTGCGTTCGTTTGGCCGTTTTGTTGGAGTTGCTGAACCAATTCACGCAGAAAACGCACAAGATTGTGTATCTGAATCTCAATCAGCTTTGAATGGGATCCAGATTTCGATTACAACTGCATGATGCCAGGCCCATGGATCAAGCGATATAGAGCCTCATCTCCGTCCGCCTATCATCTTGGAGCGCGGTCCCACTTCAATGCGCTTCACGGACAAGTAGAGAGTCTTATTCTCAGATCGATTCACCAGGAAGTGCAAAACGCTTTAGTCTTCCATGCCGTAGGCGTGATGAACAGCCTCGCTGACCTGCGCGTAAATGTCGAGGTCCGATTCAAGCAGAATTTCAACCTCGGGAATATGGCGCAACTTATTCGCCAGAGCCTGAGCCGGCTGCAGCATCGGGGCGATCTGGACTGTTGCGGGTGGCAAACCGAGCAAATTCTCCAAATCTCCCGCGAAGGGCGCGGCGCGTTCGCGAACGCCCACAAGGGCGCACTGGGAAAGGTTCGCCAAAGCCGTGGCGACGGAGCCTCGTGGCTCCGGCGCGTCGAAGGATTCTGCCGCGAATTGCCGGGCAATGGGGTTCGATAGAAGGGCGATGACTGGACCGGGCATTGCCGCAAAGGCGCGTGACAGCGCCTCGCCATCCGAATTCAACGCATTGGCAAAATCGATGGCCGGCTGCAAAATCGTCGATTCACGTGGCCCAAGCAAGGTGTCTCCATACTTCGTGGCGTGCTTAAGCGTCATGAGCCGCTCGGCAAGTTCGTAGTAAGGTTCATGCAGGAGTGTGACGCATGCAAAGCTGTCAAGGTGCGAATAGTACTGTCTATATGGAAGTCGACCGCTAATATAAATCGATTGTGCGTTGTCTAGCAGGAAGATTTGCGTCGTTGTCTCACTGCCGTATCGATCAACGCCCTTATGGAAATGGCAGAAATGTTCCTGCAATGCCGTATCCATATGCCACAAGGGAAAGAGATGTGTCTCGATACGAAAAACGCGTTCCTGGATGTCCGCGCTCGCAGGTCGGCGCCGGTATATCAAGATACCCGTTTCGTCCTCGAAAATTTGGAGATCGTGAAGATCGAAGAGATCGGGAACGACCGCGTTGTCGATGGTGAAGCCACATAATCCTGTGCCATGTCGGCCGCTTTCGACCAGCGATATGCGGCACTCGTCCGTGGGTACCCGCGCAATGACCTCGCCCTCCACAACGACCCGGAGCGTTGTGGTTCTCTCGTAGTCGTCAGGGACTACATAGCCGACTATGGCGTGTCCATTGTCCGATTGGATGTTGAAGAGCATATGAAACTACAATCATTCCTACCCGCCCGCTTGTCAAAAGTCGGGCCAGGATTTTGATCCGAGGGCCTTAACGGCTCGAGAGCACATAGCCCCGCATAACGCGTTCAAGTATCAATCCGGCAAGGAGCGTCGCGGCTCCGAACGCGACGACGTAGCTCCTGTTGAGCGTTTGGTCCCCATAACCCTCGTAATAGGCGGCTCGCATCCACTCGACGACTTGAAGCATGGGATTGTAGGATAGCCAGGTTCTGTAAGGCTCCGGCACCAGATCGGGGATGAACATCACCCCTGATGCACCCCAGATAGCGATGCTCAAGAGTGCGTATCCTGTCATCCACATCGGATAGGCCAGAACGATCACGCCGTTAAGGACGCCAAAACCGACACCGAGAAGAATGGCAGCACTCATGGCACAAAAGGCTGTCGTGATGCTTTGTGGCCAGACACTCACGTCGAATGCCACGCCAAGGCAAATCATGACAATAATGACGACGGCTGCTGAGAGAATCTCAAGCAGGGCACTCGATAGCAATACGTCCATCACTTTGACCTCCGGCAGGCCCATGAGAGGTTTGGCGGATATCAGCGAAACCATCATGAAGCGGGCAAGATAGGAATAGGCCATGAAGGGAACGCAGCCCGTACAGACGAATTGGAGGGTACTTTCGCCAACCGGGGGTGCCCGCCCGGCTCCTATGAACATCGCAGCAAGAAGCAGCATGTGCGCCACCGGCCACAGGATAGCGAAGACATATCCCAAGCCATGCCCAAAAAATCGGGTCCTGACATTCCGCAAAAGCACTGCCACCATGACGCGGCGTTGGCGCTCGAACGCAGTCATGAACGTGGGAACTTGACTTTGCTGCAACACCGCCAGCGCTCTCCTGATTGCCTCAGTGCCCTGCAGCGTGCTCAATTGTGACTGTCCGTCTCGCGGTCATCACACTGCCTGGCATTCTGTGAATTTGTCAGAGCCTTCCGTTACGAAATTTTGTGGCTGACGTAAAGACGTCCAGTTCTCGTTACGTCAGATTAGAGCGTCCGGCCTGACCTCTCGGGCAAGCCGCCTGAACCGCCGGCCCAGGCCGGAGACATGCGTTGCCCGCTCATAAGTTACAGCGCGCCCTGGAGCACGCTCCTTCCGCTGAATAAGCGTGCAGCCTACACCAGAGCCTCCCGAGCAAACGCGAATGAGGTAGACCAGATACATCTTATGAGTGCGGCTTTCGTAATCGAGCCGACCTTGTAAGCTTTATTCCTTTGGCAGATCATGGTCTGGGGTTTGGCGGCTGTACGAAGACAAGGGAGGAATAGCAATGCTCTCACGATTCGTGTTCGCAGGATCCATTATCCTGGTCGGCCTTACCAGCAGTGCCCTTCCGTCAATGGCTCATATGCTGGCGGCCGTTCACGGATCAAACCCCTGTTACAGCGATGCCAAGCAATACTGTGGCGGATACGTTAATTCGAGCTCCGGCGTACCTACTTGCCTGAAGTCTCACATGGCTCAGCTCTCTGCCTCGTGCAAAGCTCGATTGCAGCGCACGATGAGTAAATAGACAACGGGACTGTGCATGCATCGGCCGCTTCGATTGATCAACAGTATCGAAGCCCACTGCCGATGCCGGTGTCCGAAGACGGATATATACTTATACGCGTGTCACTACGCCGCTCATATCGCCACTATCGAATGGGGGATTATTTAACCTACCCCGAAGCCTTACTCCCCCTGCGTAGAGTGGATGCCACACAAACCTATGCGCCATGCACCCGCCTGAAATTCTCTGCTACAACAATGAGGTGGGCATCAACCACACAGTGCTAGTAACTGGCCCGGCCCAGGTTTCTCTGAGCCGGGCTTTTTATGCTCTTTTCGGGGAGCCGCAGCGCCACGCGCAACGCCAGGGGAATTCAAGGCGACGGCCCGGGCTCGAAAGTGAGGCCAGCCAATCAGGGAGTGACGTCAAGGGCTGCACTGACGATCGTGATTTGAGCCCGGCTGGACAGCCAACTAAAGGGTTGCACTTGAAAATGCCGGGCCTCAGGAATGAGCCCAATTGCATGCAAGCCGGATAGTAATACCGCAGCCGCATCGCTAGGCACCAGGCTGGCGAGTGCGTGAGTTCGAGGAAACGGAAGTCGCGGTCCGGGAATCTTCCAATCTCGGGAAACTATCTCCGACCGCTCAAGGCGTCTCTCACCGCCACAATCCTTGAAATAAGAATGTCGAGTTGGTCAGCGTCGAAATCAATGCTTGCTAATGGCTTGTCCTGGCCAAAGATAGTTATCTTTGATAACTTTAGGTCCGGACTTGCAATCACTGAAATGTAATCTTTCGGTTGAGCTGACAATTCCTCAAGTGATTTAGCTACATCGGTGATAATGGACCCGGCAAGAGACTCGTTTCGCTCGAAGTTCATAGGATGATTCACAACTCATTAATGATTTACATGGAACGATATTCGAAATTAGCTGAAAGCAGTATCAACGCACACCTATTTGGCCAAATTAATAGTGATGCGCATCGTCGCACCGACTTGGGCCAAAGGCCCGGCACCTCTACTCCTATGAGCTAAGCGGCGAAGCAAAAATTCGAATGTTATGGTGGTCCTGGCCGGCATGTCGCAACGCTACCCGGCTGGGACCGGCCAGGGTGTCTGCACCCAACCGCGGCGACCTGGTCGGGACCCCGAGGGCTCAAGCTGATATGAGCAGTGTCCGTTGCCCGGTTCCGTACGACCTTAGCCACGTTGAGACGCGTCAAGCGACGACCGCTGAAAGGATGGGGCGACCATGACCGAGCGAGAGCGGCATCCGCAGAGGGCGTCCACGCGCTGGTTGTTCTATCTGGCGGCCTGGGGCGTCAGCTCCGTCATGGTAGGCGTCCTCCTCGGGCGCCATTTGAAACGGGTGTCAGCCGATTATCCGCTGGCGGAGCCAGGTGCCACACCAGCCGCCAAAATCGCGGGGCCTCACCGGGGTGCTTCGTGAGAAAGGTATCGGGACGGCCCATGAACTTCGATAAGTCGCGGCCGTGCCTCAAAACTCCCTCGACGGAACCAGGAACGGCTCATCAAACCTCGGCACTTCCGAGGGATAGGACTCCGGGTCCTCGGCCGGTTCTTCCGCGGGATCCTCTTGTGGCGTCTCGGGCTCGATCGGTTCGGGATCGGCGGGCGGTTTTGGCGGATCGTTAGGGTCTATTGTCATTATCGACTGCTCCTGTCTGGACCGTCTCACGTCTGTTTGTGACGCTAAAGCATTTTCGAGAGGGAATGACAGACTTTTCGATTAGGAAAATGCGTAAAAACAAAGAGTTAAAGCAAAACAGCGTTCAGCCTTTGAACACGCTTTCCTGTAAAGGGCTACCGGCACAGGTCAAAACTGCAAGAAAAGGCGCTGCGGGGGCATACATGTCGCGTGAGCGTCAGGGCCCCAATCGGGACGAGGGCGTAACAAAGAGCAACCGCGATCGAGGATCACTTCGCGGTTTCATTATTCTTCGCTGGATTTCGCAGCCTTTTTCCGGCGTTCGATTACGGCTTCGACCTTCTCGAAATCCGAAGGGGCCATCGATAGCCCCTCGATTTTGTCGGCGCCCAGCTGCTTGACCGTCGCCCGCAGATTTTCGGCGGGTACGACTTTGACATCGCCACCGTGAAGCATGATCGCGACGGTTCCAGGAGGCACCAGATCGCTGGCGATGATCCCGAAGCCATCGAGAAGGATCACGTCCCTCTCCAAAATCGCGTTTCCCCACCGAATATTCTTTGCTGATTATAGTCGATCTTACAGGGCCCAATAGTCAGGCATTTGGATAGTGGGCGATTGATCGGGGCGGCCGGCATGTGATGGCGGAAAATCGTATGGCCGCAGCCGTCATTACGAGAGCAAGGCGCGCTCACACCCAAATGCTCTTCACCCTAACTTCTTGTTTGGACGCATCTTTGCGATTCTTGACTATTCCGTCAAATCGCAAAATGCCATAGGCGTCAGGCTCTCGCATTGACCAGCGCCGAGTTCAAATAACGGATGCTCTCGGCCAAGGCGGGTCCGGGATCAGGAAGGGCCTGCAGGACGGGATCGAAGGGCTCGAAGGAAATGAAGCCATCATACCCAGCACCAAGGAACCTTACCACCTGCTCGACATTGCCTGCGATATCATCGGCACCGACGAAGCCGCGATCCGGCTCGCGCAGCCCCTCGGGCGGAAGGTCCCGGCGGGAGACGCCCGAGACGTGAATCAACCGGGTGTGTTGCGGATATAACGCAGGATCACTGCAGCGAAAATGCTGGAAGGTATCGTGGCATAGGGCCAATGAGCCGAAGCCATCGATGTCCTCGATAGCTGCCACAGCCGGGCCTTTGAACTTTAGGGTGCTGGCCGGCATGCCGAGCGGCTCGACCAGGCCGATGACGCCATTGTCGGCAAGCATGGGCTTCAGGGCAAGCAGGGAACGCCGCAGGTCGGACTCCAATTGAAGGGGGCTGCGCCCGTCCCACTCATCCACAACCGGGCAGAGAACGATGCCAGGCGCGCCGCATGTCGCCGCGTATTCGATCAAGAAACGCGCTTCCTGGGCGCGCTCATCGTTCCAGTCGTTGAAGCGCTGCAAGGCGTTGATCGAGGCGATCGTCAGTCCTGCCTCGGCTACGCGCGAGGCAAGTTCGCGAGGCGCCAGGCCGTTGGCAAACTCTTGCCCCTCCACATCGTTTCGGATCTCCACGCCCTGCACGCCAACACCGCGAGCGACAGCGAGGAAGGCGGTGAGGTCGCGGAAGGGCGAAACAGTGCGGTTGATCGCGAACTTCAGCATCATCATTACCTCTCCTCAGGGCGACCGGCCGGCAGTTCTGCCAAGCGATGATCGTCACGTCATTTACGGACGAGTTTTTTGAACCCTCCGCCGAGAGGATCACGGATCACCAGAGTTCGCAATGAAAATTTCAATTATAGTATATCGGCAATTTTCATTGATGCGCAGGCCAGCCGGCTCCCATTGCCCAGCAGCGCCGGACGACTTCGGCGACGAAACCAACCTGCCCCAGATGGGACCCAGATCGGCCGTTGAGGTTGCCGGAGCTGATGCTTGCAGAACTGCGGAGAGCACTCCCACCGGTCCCGTCGGCTACATATCGCCCAGGCTGTCAGGCTGAGGTCGAGTCTCGAGCCTTCGGGATGGCGCCGATACGCTTCAGCGCAAATGCCGCAACCGCTTCTTCCAGCGCTCGCCGGGGGCCCATCCCCAGCTTTGCCGGGTGTTTTGGCGCTCTTCTTCTCCGACCGGCAGCGTTCCCGATGCGCCCTGCACAGCCGATGTCGATGGCGGAAGCACCTTCGGGACCGGGGCGGGCGCATCTTGTTGCGTTCGCGTCGTGGTAGTGGCCGCCAGGACTTTCGAGGGCCGTCCTTTTTTTGCAGGCGCCGGCGCAACCTGCATCTTCTTGGCGCGCGGCTTGGGCAGCTTTGATGGCGCCGGTTCCTGTGCTGGCGCCGGCTGCACCTGCGGATCAGCAGTCAGGACTTCAGCGTCGGAGATCTCCGCCGTTACGGCCTGCGCCGGCGCTCGAAATACAGTCTCGGCCCTAAAGACTTCCTCGCGCCGGTCAGGGGAAGCGGTCGTCAAGGACTTGAATGCCTGCTCGGCCAACTGGCGTGCTTCAGTGTGAGAGGCAGGGGCGGGGGGTGCGATCGTCTCGGCCAGTATTGCCTGTCGGATCGGAACTGGCTCTCTAGCCGAAACGCTGGAACGCGAGCGCTTTACCTCGACAACGAAAGGTTTGATTGGCGTCTTCATCGAGCAACAAGAATCTGGAGGGGAATGATTCCTCAATAGAGCATCATTCTGGCAAAAGCCATGGCCTATGGATCATTGATAGCAGTCAAAGACTCGCACACTTCCTGCTTGCTATCTTGCCGGTCTTCACGCTCGTCCTCGCCGCCGGACATGGCGGCTAAGTCGGCCGACGCCTCGGCCAGCAATCCCGAACCCTTGCATGCAGCTCAACAGAGAAAAGTCGAATCCGTGGATGTCGGCGTATCCACTTACAAGCAAAGTTTGTGAGGATACGCTACTGCTGACATGACGACACATCATCTACGATCCCGCCGTAACGAATCCCGCGGCCAGTCCACTCGGAGCCACCAACGCATGACCCATCCTATGGCTGCGAATAGCGAGTTCCAGGCCCTCAACGCCTTCTCGGCGGCGCTCGGCCGGAATTCTGACCGCACCCAGGCGGCGGGCGGCAATACATCGCTCAAGGTTGACGGCGTGATGTGGATCAAGGCCTCCGGCACCTGGCTCGCCCATGCGCTGGAGCAGGATATCATGGTGCCGGTCGTGCTGGCGGACCTCCTTGCCGCGCTGGCCGACGGGGATCCGCGTGCCGAGACCGCCGTCGATTTCGTCGACCGGGCCCGCAACCGCCTCAACCTGCGGCCATCGATCGAGACGAGCGTGCACGCCGTCATTCCCCATGCCGTGGTCGCCCATATCCACTGCGTCGAGACACTCGCCCACGCAGTGCAGCCGGGCTGCGAGGCGGAAATCGCCAGGCGATTCGATCCGCTCGGCGACGTCGTCTGGGCCTTCGTGCCCTATTGCCGGCCCGGCGTGCCGTTGTCGAAGGAGATCCTGGCGCGATCGACACCAGGCACCAATGTGCTGATCCTCGGCAATCACGGCCTCGTCGTTTCCGGCGCCCGCGTCGCCGAAGTCGAGGACAGGTTGGACCGTGTCTGCCAGGCCCTCGCTTTGCCGCACCGCCCGGCGCAGGAGGCCGATCTTGGCAAGCTCGCGACGATCGTCGCAGGCACGAACTACCGGCTGCCCGCCAACCCGATCGTGCATGGCGTGGCGCTCGATCCGGTCAGCGCCGGCCATGTGCGCGGCGGCTCGCTTTATCCGGACCATGTCATCTTTCTCGGCCCGGGCGTTATCGAGACCGACGACATCGCCGCCGGCGAAGCCATCCGCAAGCCCGAGGCCAAGGACGGCCCGCCGCCCATGCTGGTGCTGCCGGGGCTCGGCATCGTGCTGCATCACCAGACCACCGCGGCGGCCGATGCGCTGGCGCTCTGCCTGTGGAACGTCGCCTCGCGCCTTCCGGCTGGCGCAACGATCCAGCGCCTGACCCCGGAACAAGATTATCAACTCACCCACTGGGAAGCCGAGAAATACCGGCAAGCGCTCGACGCCAAGGCGAAGGCTTCATGACGACGGCGGTTCTGTCATAATCCCGATAACGAGAAGATGCCGGGGGAGGCCTGAGATGACGGAGTCGCAGACCAATATCGCGCATCTCTTCGCTCAGGCGGCGAAGCTGGCCTTTGCCTTTCGCGCCGGCCTCGACGAGCGCCCGCAAAGGCCGGAGGTCGATTATGCCGAGGCTCTGGCGGCCTTCGAGATGCCGACGCCACAGACGGGCGAGCCTGCCGAGGCGGTGCTGGAAGACCTGGTGCGGCGCGCTACGCCCGGATTGCATGCCACCACAGGCAGCCGCTTCTTCGGCTGGGTGATCGGCGGTTCCCATCCCGTCGGAGTCGTCGCCGACTGGATGACCTCGACCTGGGGCCAGAATGCTGGCAACCACACCGCCTCCCCCTCGGCTGCGGCCTGCGAGACGGTGGCGGCACGCTGGTTGCTCGACCTGCTCGACCTGCCGCGGGAAGCCTCGGTCGGTTTCGTCACCGGTGCTACCGTCGCCAATTTCGTGGCGCTGGCGGCCGCCCGCAGCGAGGTGCTGCTTCGGCTCGGCTGGAATGTCGAGGCCAAGGGTCTGTTCGATGCGCCGCCGATCCAGGTGCTGATTGGTGATGCCGCGCATTCTACCGTGTTTTCGGCCTTGCAATATCTCGGCCTCGGCCACGAGCGGGTGACCCGCGTCGCCACCGACAGGGAAGGCGCCATGCTGCCCGACGCGTTTACCAGGGTGATGCGCAATGTCGACTGGGACGCGCCCCTCATCGTGGTCACGCAAGCGGGCCAGATCAACACCGGGGCCTTCGATCCGTATGCGGCGATCATCGACGCCACCCGCGTTCATTCCAATTGCTGGATCCATGTCGATGGGGCCTTCGGCCTATGGGCTCGGGCCTGTCCCGCGCGCGCCGCACTGGCCGATGGCATCGAAGGCGCGGATTCCTGGGCGACGGATGGACACAAATGGCTGCAGACGCCCTATGACTGCGGCTATGCCATCGTCCGCAACGCCGATGCCCATCGCCGCGCGATGATGATCGCGGCCAGCTACCTGCCCTCGGTGGGTGACGGAGAGCGAGATCCCTCCCACTACGTCCCGGAACTGTCGCGCCGCGCCCGGGGTTTCGCCACCTGGGCCATGCTGCGCCATTATGGCCGCGAGGGCATCGCCGCCCTGGTGGAGCGCCATTGCCATCTCGCCCGCCTCATCGCCGATACGCTGCGCGGCGAACCCGGCATCGCCATCGTCAACGATGTCGTGCTCAACCAGGTCATCCTGCGCTTCGGCGCGGGGGAGGAAGCACAGAAGGGCGACGACCTCACCCGCCGTACCATTACCGCCCTCCAGCGAGACGGCACCTGCTTTGCCGGTGGCGCCCAATGGCAGGGCCGCTGGGTGATGCGCCTCTCGCTCATCGGCTGTGAGACCAGCGAAGCGGACGCCCTGCGCTCGGCCAGCGCGATTGTTCAAGCCTGGCGCGAAGTGCGGGAAGGCTGACGAGAGTCCATGAAAACAAAAGAGCCAGGCTCTCGCCTGGCTCTGATGTGTTGGTTCTGTCGCGACACCGCGGTATGGGTGCCGGTCAGTCAGCGACGTCTCAGGCCGCCGAAAGGCGGTCGGCCGACATCTTGCCGGAACGGCGGTCTTCGACCAGCTCATAGCTGATCTTCTGGCCTTCCTGGAGGTCGCGCAGACCAGCACGCTCGACGGCGCTGATGTGGACGAAGACGTCCTTGGAGCCGTCATCCGGCTGAATGAAACCATAACCCTTCTGGGTGTTGAACCACTTCACGGTACCTGTGCTCATGATGAACCTTTCCTATGGGCACGTGCCTTTGCAGCAGGAGGGCAGCAAAAGCGCTTTTGGTCGAAATTGGTAGGAAGGTCATCAGCGTGCACGGCCACAGGACCGCGCGGCCAAAACGTCCGGCCGAGTTCGATGGCGTTTTATGATGTCATTAACGATCAAATGCAAGTAGTGCGATCACATCCGTTCAATTTTACCTTAACCTCGCCCGATAGATATGCCGCTTTCGAGCCCTTAGGCCGGGTCGAGATAGGGGCTGAGGCGGATGCGATCGAGCGGCGGCAGACCAGCCAGCCGCCTGGGATTGTTGTCGGAGGATTCCCTGAGGTGGCTCTCCAGCACGCAGGCGGCATCATCGACGCGGCCCTCGGCGAGATCGCTCAGAATGGCCTTGTGCATGACGATCATTCGCGGGATGTCGGGCTGCTCCCGGTAGGAGCCGAAGGACAGATGCGCGGTGATGAGCGGCAGCTGGCAGCGATAAAGCGTCTCGCGCAGCTCGTCATTGCTGCATTTGAGCACGATGTCATGGTGCAGATCGACTTCCAGCCGATGCAGCAGGCTCGGATCGGCGCGGGCCTGCGGTGTTTCGGCATCGCAAACACGCGTCAGCCTCTCGCAGATCATGCGCGGGTCAAGCCGCGGCGCGGCCTGCCGCAGCGCTGGGGGCTCCAGCAGGATACGCATCTCGTAAAGCTCCTTGATGCGGCCAGGCGTCAGCGGCCCGGCATACCAGCGCGCATTGGATTCCTGGCGCACCAGGCCGACCCGCTCCAGCCGAAGCAGCAATTCATGCGCGATGGTGCGGCTGACGCCGAAATGTTCGGCAAGGATCTGCGAGCGAATCTGGAAACGGCCGAACAGCAGGCAGGAAGCGACCTCCTTTTCCACCGATGCGTAGATCAGCGCCCGCCAATTGCGGACGCGCAGTTCCGCCACGACGTCTGGCGGCAGCACGACATGGGTGGCGAGTTCGCCCAATATCGAAATGTCCGTCGGATGCGGGCCCACGATCACCCCGCGCCTGGAGGGCCTGCGGTGAACAAGACCTTCAGCCTCCAGCCGCATCATCGCCGAGACCGCGGGCATGCGGCCGATGCCGAAAAGATTCGTCACCGCCTTTTCGCGGATGACGAAGCCCTCCGGCAAGGCGCCGGAACGGATGTGATCGGCCAGCACCTGGCCAACGATCTCGTTCATCCGGCGCCGCCCGCCGACAGGCACGGCATCGGGCTCGCGGCCGGCGGCCAAGGTTTCGCTCATGGCCTCTCCTCCTCGGATGGGCCTCACCTGAAGCCAGCCGCCGACAGGGCGCCGATACGCGCGACATTGGTCCGATCGATGATAGCGGCGCCGGCATCCATGTCGACCGGCAGCAGGCCATAGCGGATGTGCAGCACCAGTTGGATCACGGGATAGAAACCCTGCGTGTAGGGCTGCTGGTCGGTAGTGCAGGCAAGATGCCCGGCCTCGATCAGGCGCAGGATCGTCGGGGAGAGATCGAAGCCGGCCACATAGACGGGTCGTGACATCAGCTCCGCCGCCAGTGCCGCTCCCTCGGTGTCGGCCTGGCCGGTGGCGAGCACAGCGGAAATGTCCGGCCGCTGCGCGAGAATGCGCAGAATGTGTCGCGCAGCCTCTTCAGGGTAATGGCTGGTGACGGTCTCGACCCACTCGATGCCTTGATTGGCAAGCCCCGCCTTGATGCCATCGCGCCTTTCCTCGAGCGCAGAAATGCCGGGATCGTGCATGGTGAGCAGCACGGTGCTGCCCGGCCCGATATCGGCGGCAACGCGTCGCGCCAGGGCCCGGCCGGCGGCCGGGAAGTCCTGGGCGATGCTGCTGAGCGTGCCAGCCTTGTCCCGGTCGGCACCGATGTTGAAGGCGACCACCGGCACCCCGCGGCCTCGTGCCTCGGCGATCACCGGCGCGAAGGCGCCCGCATCGAACACCACGATGGCAAGCCCATCGACACCCTGTTCGAGCCCGAGCCGCGCGATCGCCGCCATCCCGATAGCATCCACCCCTACCGTGCCCGTGAACTCGGCATCCACCCCCATCAGTGCGGCAGCGTCGGCCATGCCGCACCGAACGGGGCCGAAGAAATCCTCGTCGCAGTTCACGGCTATGAACAGGAGCTTCAGCCGTCTGCCGGCTTCGAGAGGAGCCATGCACCACTCCTCAGGAAATCGCCCGCGCCGATCCTTCGGCGTGGTGGCGGCCGAGCGCTTCCCAGTCCCAGTCGATGCCGAGCCCAGGCTCGGCGGACGGCACCGCATAGCCGGCTTCGATACGCATGCCGCTACGGGTCACGCCGTCGAGCTGGGGAATATATTCCACCCAGCGCGCATTCGGCACGGCGCAGCACAAACCCACATGCAGTTCCATCAGGAAATGGGGGCAGACCGCGACGTTGAAGCTCTCCGCCATATGGGCGACCTTGAGCCAAGGCGTGATGCCACCGATCCGCGCCACGTCCACCTGCACCACCGAACAGGCGCGGCGCTGCAGGTAGTCGCGGAAATGCGAGGCGCTGTAGAGGCTCTCGCCCACTGCGATCGGGATGGTGGTCGAGGCGGAAAGGCGTACATGCCCGTCGACGTCGTCGGCCGGCAGCGGCTCCTCGAACCAGCCGATATCGGCCTCGCGATAGTGATGGGCGCGCCGTATCGCTTCGTCCACGGCGAAGGCCTGGTTTGCGTCGGTGAAGATCTCGAAGGCGCCGCCCACTGCCTCTCGCACGGCGATAAGCCGGCTAACGTCTTCGCGGACAGGGCGACCGACCTTTACCTTGCACCCTCCAAAACCATCCGCCTTGGCCTTGAGCGAGTCCTCGACGATGGCCTGCGTCTCCAGCTGCAGCCAGCCGCCCTCGGTGGTGTAGAGCCGCACCTTTTCCTGCGCGCCGCCTGCCATCACATGGAGCGGCAGGCCGGCCTTGCGGCAACGCAGATCCCAGAGTGCGGAGTCGACCGTCGCGAGCGCCAGCGAGGTGATGGCGCCAACCGTGGTCGCGTGGCTGAGGAAGAGGAGATCACGCCAGATCTGCTCGACCATGCCAGCCTCGCGTCCGATCAGCGCCGGGGCGAAGGTGCGGGTCAGGAGTTCCAGCACCGAATGACCGCCGGTGCCGATGGTGTAGCTGTAGCCTGTGCCGACGGCGCCATCGGCATCGATGATACGCACGATCGGGGTTTCCTGCGCCACGAAGGACTGGATCGCGTCGACTCGTTTCACCTTCGGTTCGAGCACCACCATCGAGAGCTCGACGCGTGTGATCCTGGCCATGAGGCCCCCCTGCTGAGCGCTCCCAATGCCGCTTTTCCGCGCGGCCTCGCATCAGCCATACGCCCCGCTTCTTGACGACGTCAAGAATATTGCATGAACTATGCAAAAATGATCCGTCGACGCGGAAATCGCGGCGGCCGGGCCTTGCACGGATTGCGCCAGCGCGTTCAATTGGGCCAACAGCCGGAAAAGGGAGAAGCCGTCATGAAGACACGCAGGGTCGGCCGCACCAGTGTCGAAGTCACCGAGATCTCCTTCGGCTGCACGGGCATCGGCAATCTCTACAAGCCCGTCAACCGCGAGGAAGCGGCGGCCACGCTCCAGGTCGCCTGGGACGCCGGCATCCGCTATTTCGACACGGCGCCGCGGTACGGGCATGGCCTGGCGGAGCTCAGGCTTGGCGACTTCCTCTATGGAAAATCCCGCGACAGCTATGTGGTCTCCACCAAGGTCGGCCGAGTCCTGCGCCCAGTACCGGAGCATGCGGTGCCCGATTACGGCTTTGCCGATCCCCTGCCCTTCGCCGCCGATTACGACTACGGCTATGATGGTATCATGCGCGCCTTCGACCAATGTCTGACGCGCCTCGGCCTCAACCGCATCGACATCGTCTATATCCACGATATCGGCGTTCTCACCCATGGGAAGGCGGAGAACGACCGGCATGTCCGTGCGCTCCTCGACAGCGGCTTCAAGGCGCTCGGCGAGCTGAAAAGCCGGGGCGCAATCAAGGCTGTTGGCGTCGGCGTCAACGAAGTGCGGATCTGCCTGGATCTGATGGATCATTTCCCGCTCGACTGCATCCTGCTGGCGGGACGCTATTCGCTGCTCGACCGCTCGGCCGAACCGGAACTGCTGGCGCGCTGCCTCAAGGAGGGAACCTCACTCGTGATCGGCGGCGTGTTCAATTCCGGCATACTCGCCACCGGCCCGATCCCGGGTGCCACTTTCGATTATGGCCCAGCGTCCGAGGATGTTCGGGAGCGCGTGCGTGGGCTCGAAACGGTGGCCTCGACTTACAAGGTGCCGCTCGCGGCGGCGGCGATGCAGTTCCCGCTCGGCAGTCCGGCCGTTGCCTCGGTGCTGATCGGCACTGGCAATCCCAGGAGCCTGACGCGCAATCTCTCCCAGCTCGACTTCAAGGTCGATCCCGGCGCCTGGGCCGAGTTCAACCGCTACACGTTGACGGCGCCGGATCCCGCCGACGCCACGCCCTGGGCACAGAAGGAAGGGTAATGGAAGCGCGGCTGGAGGGCGGGTCTTCAGAGCCTGACTCAAAAGCCCCGAGAAGGCCGAGAGAGGCGCAGATTTTGTCATACCCGGCTTGTTCTGGGTATCCAGGCACCACTTCTCCACGGATTGCGCGTCGCTGGATTGCCGGAACAAGCCCGGCAATGACAAAGTCGAGGTTCCGCCTACTTTTCGGTCGGGCTATTCAGACCCGGCTCTTGGCGGTCGCTTCTCCGAAAGAGGCGGGTCTGAAGACCCGCCCCCCAATTCCGCCTGTTCCCCTGGCGTCGTTGGAACCAATTGTCACGGCCAGCGCTATTGAAGACCATTCGCGATCGTGTAACAGGGCCGCATGTCTGAAAACCTCACGCTCGGTATAGCCGCTGTCTCGACCGCCGCCGTCATCCTGCGTCCGTTCAACTGGCCCGAGGCGATCTGGGCCGTGGCGGGCGCGGTGCTCTTGCTTGTCCTCGGCCTGCTCTCGCCGTCTCTGGCGCTCGCCGGTGTAGCGCGCGGAACCGATGTCTATCTCTTCCTGGTCGGCATGATGCTGCTGGCGGAGATCGCGCGCTATGAAGGGCTGTTCGACTGGCTCGCGGTGCAAGCCATGCGCCATGCGGAAGGCTCGCCGCTGCGCCTTTTCGCGCTGGTCTATGGCGTCGGCGTGGTGGTCACGGTCTTCCTGTCGAACGACGCCACCGCGGTGGTGATGACGCCGGCGGTTGCGGCCGCGATGCGGGCGGCACGGATCGACAAGCCCTTGCCCTATCTGCTCGTCTGTGCGCTGGTCGCCAATGCCGCTTCCTTCGTGCTGCCGATCTCCAACCCGGCCAATCTGGTGGTGCAAGGCGCGGCCATGCCGCCTCTCTTGCAGTGGCTCGTCATTTTCACCCTCCCCTCGCTCGCGGCGATCGCCGCGACCTATGTCGCCCTGCGCCTGACATTCCGCAGCCATTTCGCCAGCGCGATCGCCAGCGACATCGCCGAGGTGCCGCTCTCGCGAGGCGCCATCGCCGCCGCGCTCGGCATTGCCGCCACGGCCATCGGCCTGATGACCGCTTCGGCTCTCGGCCGCGATCTCGGGCTGCCGACGGCGATCGCCGGCATCGCCACCACCCTGATCGTCGCCATCATCGGCAAGGAGGGTGCGCCCTCCATGCTGCGCCATGTCATGCGCGACATTTCCTGGGGCGTGCTGCCGCTGGTGGCGGGCTTGTTCGTGCTGGTGCAGGCCCTGGAAGGAACGGGGGTGCTAACCGCAATTGTCGACCACCTGCGGGCGCTCGCCGGGCAGTCCGTCCCAGCGGCGAGCTGGGTCACCGGCCTCGTCACCGCCTTCGCCTGCAACGTCACCAACAACCTGCCAGCGGGGCTGATCGCCGGCAGTACGGTGCAGGCGGCTCAGGTGCCGGATGCGATCCGGGCTGCGGCTGTGATCGGCATCGATATCGGTCCGAACCTCTCGATTACGGGCTCGCTCGCCACCATTCTCTGGCTCACCGCGCTCAGGCGCGAGGGACATGGCGTGAGCGCCTGGGCCTTCCTGAAGATCGGCTTCATCGCCATGCCGCCGGCCCTGCTCCTGGCTCTGGGCGCGCTCGGCCTGCAGGCTTGGTTCTGGTAGGGCCGTTGAAAGATAAGTGAACCGGCAAGCCGATGTCGGGAGTGCGGGAGAGGCGCGGTGCGGGAGAGGCGCGGTGCTGGAAGCGTTCATTCTTGAACGATCCCTTGGTTAGCCGGTCAAACCGCTCGTCAGCAACCGGGTCAATCGACAGCACGCCCTCGGCTTCCTCGTCCGCCGGTGATGCGTTGGATTTGGTTGGACATAAAAAGAACGAATCTTGACCTGTGTTCCTTCCTATGCTTTATTCCGTAACGGAATGAGGCGTCAATGGCCGGCGCAGGTACAACCCGGCCCCGAACGCCTCCATCCACCCCGAGAGCCTGTCCAAGTGGCAGGCTCAAGCGGCGGTCCTGCTTCCTTCGAAGCCGGCCTCCAGGGGTGACGAGCGGGACAGACGGGATCGGCACCCCATGGAAGTGCCCTGGATCCCTGGACGGAGCGTGAAGGGCTTGAGCCCGGCAATGCCTTCGTCCCTCCTCCCGCCGATGCGGTGAAGACGGCTGATGCCACCGTCCGGCCAGGATGGACGTCGCTCAGCCCCTGTGCCGAGCCGGCTGGTCAGGTTCGGATGGTCCGTGCCATCCGCTCCCGGCTCGCCTCCGCCTTCAGAAGGCGGAAAAACGGGTGGCCTTGCGCGCTTTGTCAGCGTGCCGGGCCGCCGGAACGGAGCGATGGCGGCCAGCACCGACAGTGCGGCCTGCATCTTCCATGAATCCTGCTTTCACGGCTGCCCCGCAGCCGCCATCGCCCGGTCTCCTCATCAACCCAGCCCGAAAGGGCGTGGGAACGAGAGCGCTTGCGCATTGCGGTGAGAAGGCGGTGGAGGCGAAGAAGGTCAACGCTTGGGAAGCGTTAAGAAATCAGTACTTCGCCAAGCCGGTGTTCAGGGAGCAGGAGAGGCACACAAGCGTCACGCTTGAAGCACTTATTTTTTAGCAATGCCTAAACGGCTCTCTCAGGAATCGCCGAAACCCAGCCAGGACTCGAGGCTCTCCCAAGTCTCGTCCATCGCATATTCGCGCACGAAAGGCAGTGAGATGTGCCCGAACCGCAGCGAAAGCTGTTTCTCGGCCGCCTCCTCGCCCTGCCTGGCGATCGAGGCCACGTAGAGGGCCGAGGCAAGGCCCGTTCGGTCGGAGCCGGAATTGCAGTGGATCAGCAGGGGTTTGGGCGCCTTCGCCATCAGCTCGATCAATTGCTGGGCCCGGTCCTGCGTCAGCCGATGCGTGGCGGACATGCTGAAGTCGATATGTTCGACGCCGAGCGCCTTGGCGTCGGCCAGTTCCTTGTCATACCAGTGCTGGCCGGGATTGGCGCCACGCAGATTGATGATGGTCTTGATGCCATAGCGCTGAACGTCGCGGGTCATCAGTCCGTTGCCGAGCTGGGCGGACCGATAGACCTCGCCGGGCACGACCGTGCCGAAATTACCGGTAACAAGGGCATTGGTCGCATAGGCGCCCACGGCGAGCAAAGCGGCGAGGAGACAGCCGCCACTCACGGCAAGGATCGATTTTCGGCCGGGGAACATTACGGGACCACACACAACAGGATGGTCCCTATTCGCGCGTGGATTGCAGCCAAAAAAGGGCTGTTCATTTCCGGCAGGTAAAGATGGCGACTATCTTTTGAAGGGGTCCCGCGTGCCGCCCATGATCCACAATTGCGGGCATCGGCGAGGAGCCGATCCGCAGAAGCCCCGTTTCATGGGAAGGCCTTACAGCGTATAATCGCTGATGCGAATATGATCATAAGATCAAAAAGGGGAGAGGCTCCATGCATGCGACCCCGATCACGGGGGCCCAGATCCGGGCAGGCCGCGCCTTGCTTCGGTGGACGGCCCAGAAGCTGGCCGACGCCTCCAGGCTGGGTGTGGCGACCATCCGCCGCGCGGATGCCGCCGACGACGTTCCTCAGATCACGGCGGCCAATGCCGCTGCCATTCGACGGGCACTCGAAACAGGAGGGGTCGAATTTATCTGGGATCATGGTAGAGGTGTCGGAGTCCGCCTCGCGCGCAACCGCGCGCCGCAAGGGGAGCATTTTGACTTTGTCAGTGATGGGAATGAAGGGTGAGGAAGTCTGTCTTGGCCGTGGCTGCGGCCATACCGGTGGTGTTGGGCGTATCGCAGGCGCAGGCCTATGATTACATGGCGGTCGGCATCGGCACCATGCCGTGCAAATATTGGCTGTCCACGCCGCAGCTCGAGGGGGAAGGCAATACCTGGATTCTCGGATGGTGGACGGGGCTGGACAGCCGGAATGACAATCATTGGGTCGGCAGCAGCACCGATGGCAATGGCATCATCATGGTTGTGAAAAAAGAATGCCAGCACAGCCCCAATAAATTACTTATGAATGTCATGGCTGATCTATTCAAGAAATGGAACCATCCACCAAGATAAAGCCACTAAGGATCGTGTTTATCTCGAAGCCAATGAGAGCGTTACGAGTAGGTTCTTTTGGATTCTTTGAGTCAAAAGGTCCGCCATGGAGATCTTGTTAAGACAATTCCCATGGCGTTATTTCACTGGACGAACCCTGGATAATCACCGGGCAAAAGGGATCTCCATGTTCAGGAATGCAAAACTCGCCGCAGCTTTCGGTTTCGCCATCGCCACTGCCGGTATTGCCCAGGCCATGCCGACCACCGTGCCGCAGCATGACGAGTCGTCGATGACCACGGAGGCGGCCTTCGGTTGCCCAAACGGCACGCATCCCGACCATTACGGCCGTTGCAAGCGCAACAACGATACGGTGGTCCACCAGGGTCCGCGCTTTACTCCGATTGTTCCAGCGGCTCGCCGTCTGGTTTGCCCACCCCGCATGCGTCTCGATCCCTCGGGTCACCGCTGCGTCCTGCGCTTCTGAGCGACCTGGGATCCCACGAATCAGAAAGGCTGGAGCTTGGCGGCTCCAGCCTTTTTATAGTGGGGCTCACTCGGCGCCCGTATGCCAGGGGCCATGATGGGCGCCGGGCTGGTCGATGCGCTCGAAACCATGGGCGCCGAAGATGTCGCGCTGGGCCTGGACCAGGTCCACCGTGGCGCGGCTGGTGCGCAGCTGCTGGAGATAGTTCACTGCCGAGGTAAGCGCCGGCACCGGATGGCCGTTGGCGACGGCAAGGCCCAGGATCTTGCGGGCAGACGGGAGGGCCGCCTTCAACTCGCCGGCGAAGTCCGGATCGAGGATCAGCGATTCGGGCGCGGGCGTGGCCGAATAGGCCTTCGACATCGAATCGAGCATGCGCGAGCGGATGATGCAGCCCGCACGCCAGATCTTGGCGATCTCGGCCAGCGGCAGGTCCCAGTCGAACTGCTTGGAGCCGGCGGCGAGCACGTCGAAGCCCTGGGCATAAGCAAGGATCTTGCCGGTGAGCAGCGTCTTCTCGATGTCAGCGATGATCTCGGGCGTGGCAGAACCGATCGGCGCCCGCTCGGCATCGCCCAAGGCTCCATTCACCGCCTGGCGCAGGCTGCGCATGGAGGAGAGGCCACGCGCCTCCACGGCGGCAGAAATGGCGCTGGCGGGCACGCCGAGATCGAGCGCCTCGATGGCGGACCAGCGTCCCGTGCCCTTCTGCCCGGCACTGTCGAGGATGACATCGACGAGCGGCTTGCCGGTAGCGGGATCGGCCGTACGCAGGGCCTGCACCGTGATCTCGGTGAGGTAGGAGGCGAGCGGACCCTTGGTCCAGCCCTCGAACACATCGGCGATGGCGGCAGGCGCCATGCCCAGGCCCGAGCGCATCAGGCCATAGGCTTCGGCTATCATCTGCATGTCGGCATATTCGATGCCGTTATGCAGGGTCTTGACGAAATGGCCGGCGCCGGCCGGGCCCATATAGCCGCAGCAGGACGTGCCTTCATAGCGAGCTGCGATGGCGTTCAGCACATCCTTGACGCGCTCATAGGCCTTGGGACTGCCGCCAACCATGATGGAGGGGCCGTGGCGGGCGCCCTCCTCGCCGCCGGATACGCCGACGCCGAGGAACTGGAAGCCTTCGGCGCCGAGCGCTTTGTCATGGGCGACGCTGTCACGATAATTGGCGTTGCCGGCATCGATGATGATGTCGCCCTGTGAAAGATGGGGCTTGAGCTGGTCGATCGTCTCGTCGACGGCGGCGCCGGCCTTGACCATCAGCAGCAGTGCGCGCGGCGGCTTGAGGGCAGCGATGAGATCTTCGATCGTGTGGCAGGCAATCATGTTGGCCGCAAGATCGCCCGCCTCGTTGATCGCCTCATCCGTGCGCGCCGGGGAGCGGTTAAAGACGGCGACCTTGAAACCCTTTTCGGCGATGTTCATGGCGAGGTTGCGCCCCATCACCGCCATGCCAATGACTGCAATATCTGCCTGTGCCACCTGTGCGTCTCCCCTGCTCACTCAGCAACCGATCATATTGTCAAAATCGATCCTTCCCAGCGCTATGCCGCCTTTGACGCCCGATGTACAGACCCGGCAGTGCTCATTGTGCGGGCAAAGGTTCTTTCCGATAATTTCGGAAGATCCGGGAAAATCGGCGAGTTTGGCCTGTCGGCCTGGCCCACGCGACAGATTCAACGCAGGATGCCTCCCAAGGTTGCGCCTACCGCAGCCCAGGCATGCGTGCGCGCCCTTGCCAATGTCACCAGATCTGTGGCGGCGACAAAGGCACCGGATCGGTTCTGAAGCCGTGGCGGTAGCGGGTGCGCAACTCCAGGCTCTGGGCAAGCTGCTCGACGCTGTCGAGGGCGCGCCTCAGCTCCGCATGGCTGTAGTAGGTCAGCAGCTCCGTCGCGAGCTCACCCTCGCCGGCATCGAGGAGAATGGCAGCGCTGCGCGCGATACCGGCCTGGCTGCGGCTCAGTTCGGCCTCGATCGCCTCCCACAGCGCGGTCGCTTCCGGCAGAAAGGCCTCGTGATGCTGGAAGATGAGATTGAGCAGGCGTTTGCCGGCCGCGCTGGCGGAGCGGGTCGACTCGATACCCTGCGGGATCAGCGAGACCGTATCGGGGCGCCCCTTGTCGGCGTGCCGCGCATCCAGGAAGCGAGCGGCCTCGCCGGCGCTGAGATGGCGGTGGGCGCGATATTCCTCCGGCACCCCGGCAACGCCCATGAACACCGGTACGAAGGGCGCAGCAACGGCACCGACCTGCGTGTGCCAGAGCATGCGGAGCTCCGCATGGGCAGGCGTGGCCAGGGGCACAACCTGGCCATAGCCGGCGGTATCGCCGGTAAGCCGGGACGTGCGCACCGCCCAGATCACATCGGCAAGGCCGATCTTGTCGGGCCGCCGGGCGCGTCCAGCCATTTCAGCCTCGATCCAGGCGACGCCAGCCCAACGCCCCCTTCCGTCGCCATAGACAGCATTGGCATCGAACGGCCCCTCGCCGTCATACCAGCCCTGTCCGCGCGCGAAGGAAACGAAATGCGCGGGATAGAGAAAGTCGGCCCGGCCGGTGTCATGCACCGGCACCACGCCAATATAGCCCGGGCGCGAAGCGCGGATGGCGTCGGGACCGAGCCGCTCAGCCACCCATAGGCCCTTGCCACCTGAGAATTGGATCACCACCCAGGCCTCCTCGGCATCGGCGATCAGATGCGAGTTGCCGCCATAGTCCGCATAGCCATGGCGGGCGATGAGATCGGCGATGATTTTCACGCCGTCGCGCGCTGTCCTGGCCCTCTCCAAAAGTATGCGGGCAAGATCGCTGTAATTGGGGCCGCTCTGGTCCACCGGTGTCATGGCGACCAGCTCGGGACGGGACGGCGACCAGATGTCGCGCACGGCGACTCCATGCTCGTTGAGCCCACCATTGGTCAGCGGCGCCGGCACGCCCCTGTAGTGGCTGTAGCTGACGCGAATATGCCGCGCTGTCTCCACAACCTGCGGAATTTCGCTCATCCGCCCCGGCAGATCCGCCTGCTGCGTCACTCCGACGCTGATAACAGCACCAGGTTCGTGGTGCCGGCGCGACACGATTTCCAGCCAGTGGCTGGACGGCTCGTCGCCATAGCCGGCAAGGTAGGCGATGCCGTCTGCAGTGTGATTCCTGCCGATGTAGAGACCGTAGCTCACATGCCCCTCCGCCTTCCCCACCTGCCGGCGTTCATGCCACGACGGCCACCCCTCACCAATAGGATAAGCATCCCCCCTTATGGCCGAGTTGCGTAACAGGTGTGTCTTTGATCACGTACCAATAGCGCGGGGTGCGTTAACCTTTGTGCAAGGTCATCGCCTCTAGCGTGAGGTAATTCAGGCAGCCCAGCTGCAGCAATCGAATCGGAGGCCAGGCACGTCATGGCTGATATCGCGCAAAATGCTCAACTGTCGGGCGATCTGCTCCAGACAATGTTCGCCTCGAACATGACCAACATGATCGTTCTCGATCTTGTGGTCGCGGCCATCATAGTGCTCGCGCATCGTTTCTTTCTTGCCAATGAGCGCCGCATAAACGCTACGTCATCCACGCCGAACGAGTAGACGCGAACACGCTTTGACGCTCCGGCGGGCAGACCACGGGTCGCCCGCCGCCACGCCGATTACTGTACCGTAAAAAGCTCCCGCACGAACGGGTCAACGGCCCTGGTGATCAATCGGTCACGGTCGGGCCCACCACACCACCCACAAAGCCGCGGAAAGTCTGCATCGAGCCGATCGAGGCTCTGTTGTTGGCGGGCGGCGCCACCGGAGCCATCGCCGGGCGGCCCAGTTCAAAATGTAAGCCAGGTCGCGATGCAGACGATGGCCAGCATGCCGCTGGGCGTCTCAGCCGCGATCACCGTGCGGTGCCTGCGCAAGCTCCAAAGCAGCGCGCCGGTCCGACGACGCGGGAACCTACCACCCCGGCGGGAGTTTTTTTAGAGCGGCGGACATCCGGTCGCGCCTTTCCACTCAATGCCGAGGAAGAACACATGGCAGACACCTTGTCACCGGAAGACATGCGCAAGGAATTCGAGAAGCAGATCGCGGATCTGAAAAAGGAGGTCGGCGCCCTCAGCAAGATGCTCGCCCGGCAAGGCGCCGAGAGCCTGGAGCGTACGCGGGAAACTGCGGCAGATGCCCTCGACCGTGCGAAGGGTCACGCTCGTGGCTCGCTCCATCAGGTGCGCGAACAGGCCCAGCTCGTCTCGGACACCATGAAGGAAAATCCCGGCACGGCCGCCACCGTGCTCTCGTCAGCCGGCATTATCGGCTTCGTTCTGGGCCTTATCGTCGGCACGCAGCTGTCCAGCACCTCCAGGCACTGGTAGTTTCGCAAGGAGAGGGGCGGATCTCGATCGCCGCCCTCTCCTCCCGCACGATCTTCGACTGAAGCGATATCCGAACGGATCAAGTACGCCGTTCGTTCAGGAGCCGACGTTCGACGCCGCCCGCGCGATGAGCGCCTCTAGGGGTTCCGGGCGATGCAGCAGGAATCCCTGGCCATAATCGATGCCCATTTCGTACAGCATATCGAGCACGTCCTCCTGCTCGATCCTCTCGGCAACCACGCTGCAGCCAAGGCTCCTGGCGATGCCTGCGACAGCCACCACGATCTCGCGATCGAAGCGGCTGTGTATGATGTTCTCGACAAAGGAGCCGTCGATCTTGATGGCATCGACCGGAAAGCGCCTGAGATATTCGAAGGAGCTCATGCCGGCGCCGAAATCGTCGAGGCTGACCCGGCATTGGCGCTCTCGCGCCTTCTGCACGAATTGCGCGGCAGCTTCATAATTGGTGACGGCCGCCGTCTCGGTGATCTCAAAGCCAATGCCGGCATGGGACGAGCCTGTTTCCTCGATCAGGCTGTCGACGAAACTCCAGAGCTGCGGGTCGCTGAGCGTCTGGGCCGACAGGTTGAAGCAAAGCATCGCCTCTCCCGATCTCGTCGCGGCGCCATAGAGCGAAAGGGCTCGCAGGATGATCCAGCGGTCGACGCGTGAGGCCAGCCCGAACCGCTCGGCGACCTTGACGAAATCGCCCGGCGGAATGGAAGTCCCGTTGCGCGTCGTCAGCCGGGCCAGGACCTCGATGCGGCGGCTTTCCTTCCAGGGCTTGCCGAGCAGGTGGATCTGCTGTCCGAAAAGCTGCAGGGTGCCCTTGTCGAGAGCCTCGAGCGTATCCGTCGCCACCCGCGAGGAATTGAGGCCCCTGGCGCCAGCTCCGTCAACGGAGAACACGGCAAACCGGTTGCGCCCAGCGGCCTTGGCGGCATAGCAGGCGTCGTCGGCATTGGCGAGGGCGTCGGCAACGCTCGTGCTGCAATCGGTGATCAGGGCAATGCCGACGCTTGCCGCCAGCTTGCGCGACAACAGCCCCTGCCCGAGATCCGCATTGCGGATGGCTGCGAGGATCGCCTCGGCAAACATCCGGGCCTGAACCGCGTCGCTGGTGGGAAACACCATAGCAAATTCGTCGCCGCCGAGGCGTGCCGCGAAAGCCGAGGGCGGCAGACAGCCCATGAAGCTGGCGGTGACGTTCTTGAGCGCAATGTCGCCGGCAGCATGGCCGGCAAAGTCATTCAAGGCCTTGAAGTAGTCGATATCGATGTAGAGGACCGCAAGCGGAAGCTGAAGGGGATCGCTGATGGTCGCGGACAGCAGCTTTTCGAATGCGGCGCGATTGAACAGACCCGTGAGCACGTCGTGCTGGGCCGCGAAAGCGAGTTCCTGCTGGCGCTGCCTTTCTTCCGTGATGTCGCGCACGGTGCCGAGAATCTGCCCCGCCGAGGGGCCGTCGGACAGGTAGCGGACCAGCGACTCGATATGACGGATTTCGCCGTCGCGGCGAATGATGCGGTACTCGACGGCGGCAACGCCGTGATTCTCCAAGGGTTCAAGATGCGCCCGCTCTGTCGCCTCCCTATCCTCGGGATGCAGGAAGGTATGCCACAGATCCGCCGAGACCTCGTCCGTCTTGGAATCAACACCGTAGATCTCGCGAGTTCGCGCATCCCAGTAGCTCTTCGGGCTATGGAGCTCATGGTGCCAGATCCCGATGCCGGTGGCCGCCAACGCCAGCCTCAACCGCGCATTGGCTTGCTCGAGTTGAGCCTCTGCCTGCTTCTGCCTGGTGATGTCGGTTTGGACTCCGATGACACGGAGCGGCCGCCCCTCGGCATCGCGCTCGACGATGCCGCCGCGGTCGAGGACCCAAACCCAACCTCCGGATTTGTGCTGCAGGCGCAGTTCCGTCTCGATCGTATCCGTCAGACCCGCGATGTGGCGCTCGCCACTTTCCAATGCCTGCGCCTTGTCATCCGGATGCGTCAGCTTCAGCCAGCGGTCGAACGTATCGCTCAATTCATTGGCGTCGTAGCCAAGCATGTGCGACCAGGTCGGCGAATAATAACATTTGCCGCTCCGCAGATCCCAGTCCCACACGCCGAGCCGGGCGCGCTCGAGAGCCAGTTCCAGAGCTTCGGCCTTGCGACTTCTATCACTCGTCATAGCAATATATTGCGCCCCCGCTTGGGGGCATTGTGCATAAAACAAGCTCTGATGCACGGCATGTGCAAATCAGGATTTGGACTTCTCACTGCTTTACACTGCTCTCGATGGGCGCGCGTTGCAGAACCGACCATAGGATAAACCCGACAACAGGTCGATCAGAAAGCGTCCAGCCCTTTATATCTCCCATTTCCTGTATCAAACGTATATTTCTTGGACTCGAAATAGAGGAATAGCCAAAGAACGGACGATAAGGTTCTATCCGTCTCCGGCACTGGGCCCTTGCAATCCATTTTGGTCCAACGCCGTTATTGCCGCGGTGATGACCGGTTCGTTCCGCGAAGGAGAGCCCCACCCGGACTCTATGCCGCAATGTGCCTATGCTGCCTCTTGGTCATCGAATATCCCCGAATTGCCGTCTTCCAATTCTATTTCGCGGAACAACCGTCAATCTTATGTTGCCGACGGGCCGGCGCCTCGAACGGTTGCATTTTCACCGGATGAAATGCGTTCCCGACCTGGATCGGAGGCGAGCGATGAATGCGCAGGAGAGATGACGCAGCGGCCTGGATTAAATCAGTAACAGGCCAAACGGGGTTGGTGAGACCGAGCGATCGAGAGAACAGGTCCGACGGAACCAGCGCGCAGTTTGACGCGCCCCTCGCCGACGAATGCCAAAACGATCCAAGCATAACAACCGTTATGCGATTTCCCTACCTGGCCTGGCCAGCGGCCGGAGCGGCCAGGATCTCTCGATCATGGGCGTGATTGGCATCATCCTGGAGACTGGGTCGCATTATGCAGGGAGACAACAGCGTCATGCTAACGTTGTATAGAAAGTATTTTTGAGCAGTCATGTGCGAACGAGGAAAGACGAAGTGGCGAGGCTAGCGGCTGGCAGGCTCGAGATGATCACAGTCTGAAACCTCATCGCGACAGGATTAGCCGAGACGCGTGCGCCAGGGTAAGCCGCGTAACTCCTCCGCAAGTGCCCGGACTGCGGCTTCTCCATAACGACGCGCCCAGAGATTGAGCCAGTCCTCGTTGTCCAGGAAAAACTTCCAATCACTGACGACCGCGTGTCTCACGAGCAGGAAGGGTACAGGTGGTGTGAACGGTCGAAAATTTGGGTTGTAAATCGCTGACCCTTCGTTCCGCTCGTAGAATCCTCCCATCACAAGCCCGTCTTTTGTATAGGATGGAACTCCTAGATGCTGCAGGACACCGTCAAAGAGCTCCTTTGCGTGAACTGCCTGCAAATCAGAGAAGACAAGGACCATCGATTTGTAGTTGGCGTCATGGCCGTCGTACGGTCGAAGATCCAGGAAGCGTTTCTTATAACCGTCCACAAGCTTAACGACATCCAAGAGACTGCGGTCGGCAATCTGCTCGGCAGCCAGCCAAAGCGTCTTGCGCTCCAGAGCCAGGGGTACGAAGGGACACACGGGCCCTGGGCGGCCAAGATCCTTGTGAGGCCTAGCCACGAACGTGTAGATCCAGTCCACGACGGCCTGGAGTGCCCTTAGATCGCTTTCGCCGAGCCCGCCCGTCCTACTCACGTCCTCAACATCTTCGAGAAGAAAAAGCTGTGTTGCGAGCGCGTTTTCAGCCCCGCCGGTAGTGGTCTTGATCAAGCCGGTCATTGCACTCTCTCCTTCTTATCTATGGCATTCAGAGCCCGGCGAAACCGCCGTCGACCACCAGTTCGGAGCCGAGCATGTAGCTCGAGGCGTCACTTGCCAGGAACAATACCGCCGCCGCGATCTCTTCTGGATGTCCTAGTCGTCCAATCGGAATTTGCTTTGCTGCGCCGGCCAAGTAGTCCTCGAACTCGGCGTCAGTCTGGCCGGGACGCTCGGATTGACCCACACCACGTAGGATCGGTGTGTCGATCAGGCCCGGGCTCACCACATTGACCCGTATTCGTCGTGCCAACAGCTCGGCCGAGAACGTCCGGGCGAAGGAGCGCACCGCCGCCTTGGAGGCGGACAGAACCGCACGACCGGGAACCCCTACCTGGTTGAGCCAAGCGGCGTTCAGGATGACGGAGGCCCCCTCGCGCAGGATGGGCTCCACGGCCTGAAGGGAGAAGAAGACGGATTTGACGTTGGTGTCCATGAGGGTGTCGTAGGCATCCTCGGTGGTCGTCGCGAGTGGGGTGACATAGGCCACGCCGGCATTAGCGAAGACGATGTCGAGTGCGCCAAAGTCCCGCTTGACGTCCACTGCCATCTGCCGCAGGGCATCGCGAGAGCGGACGTCGCTCCGAAGTGCGAGGACATCGCTCCCGATGGCCTCGCGTGCTCGATCGAGATAGCTGGGATCACGGCCCGTAATTGCAACGCGAGCGCCGTGCTTGTGCAGAAGTTTTGCAGTCGCAAGGCCGATGCCCGAAGTCCCGCCCGTGACAAGCGCAGTCTTTCCATTCAGCATGATGGGCTTTCCTTCCGATTGATCAGGATTGCTTAAGTTTGTCCATGGCATCGAGCACGTGGCCGCTATAGACCATGGCTGCGCCTGCATTGAGATTGACGGCGACACCTAGCGCCTCCGCGATTTCCTCATCACTGACACCCAGCTTTACTGCTTCGGCAGCATGAAATGCGATGCATCCGTCGCAGCGTGTCGTGACGGCTACTGACAGTGCGATCAGCTCGCGCATTTTCGCATCAAGATGATTGGTCCTGGCGCCGGCACCGGCGATCAATGTCACGCCCCTCAGCGTGTCGGGGCTGCGAGATCCTAGTTCCCTGATACGGATACTCAGGTCATGGATTGTCTGTTTCCAGTCGAGCAAGTTCGTTCCCTTCCGCTAGTTACGAAGACAGGCTGGTGCATGGCCTGGTCGCGGCCTGCTGGTGTTCAGTTCGTGTGATGAACGTGCTGCGTTGACGCAGAGGCAGGGATGGTGAATGGCACCGTCACGACCTGACCGGGGAAGGGGTTGTGGTTGGCGTCGACCAACACAATCGTCACCTTGTGCGGACCGGGCGGGAAATTCGCGATGTCGACAGTGTTGGTGTCGCTGGCGTCTGCCCACCACCATGGCAAGTCGTCGACAATGACGTGCAGATGTCCGAGACGCGGCGATGCCTGCGCGGCGCCGGCTCCAAACACTGGTGCGATGTGCAGGTTTTCTACGCGGTACTGAGCCCAGAAGACACCTATTGCCAATCCCTCGGGTAGCGGGGGGTCCACGATAAGTTTTGGTGCTGGCTCGTTCACAATGGCGATGTAGGGTGACGGGCCGCGGATATCCATTGCGCTTTGGGCAAAGGCGCTGGTGACGAGCACTGTACCGGCCGCAACCGCGGCAAGTGCCTTGATAAGCATGGTCATAATTCTCCCTCCTTCAGTGTCTCCAAGGGCGGTAGACTCTCGGCGACTAGACACGTCGCGGAGCCAGGGCCGGCGCGCCGGCAATGATTGGACGAAAAGGCTTTTCGTCGGTGTTGGCGCGTAAATCTTGCGTAACAAGCCCCTGCCTGCGGCGCTTTCAGAGGGCCTTTATTTTCACTTAAGGAGATCTTTAGATTGGAAGATCCGATGTGCTAACCTTCTCACTGACTTAAGCGGCAGTGGGGGTTGCTGTTGCTGTTTCTTTTCGGCGATTTTGCTCTCGACACCGACCGCCGCGAACTTCGTGGGGCGGCAGGCCTAGTCTCTGTCGAACCTCAGGTTTTTGACCTCCTGACCTACCTGGTACGCAACCGTGATCGCGTCGTCAGCAAGGACGACATTCTAGCTGCGATCTGGCATGGACGAATTGTTTCGGAGTCGGCATTGACCACACGTATCAATGCGGCCCGCAACGCAATCGGCGACAGCGGCGAAGCACAACGCCTCATCAAGACACTGCCACGCAAGGGCTTGCGATTTGTGGGCGCAGTTCGTGAAGCGGGGGAGCTCGCGGGGGCACCTTTGCCTTCGCCTTCTGGCCAGCTTGAACGTGTCGCCCTGCGGGACCGGCCTTCGATAGCAGTCCTGCCATTTGCCAACCTGACGGGTGATCCTGAGCAGGATTATTTCGCTGATGGCATAGTTGAGGAAATCATCACCGCACTGTCGCGCCTGCGCAGTCTATTGGTGACTGCCCATAATTCGAGCTTTGCATATAAGGGGCGAGCGATCGACGTAAGACAAATCGGGCATGAGCTGGGCGTGCGCTACGTGCTCGAAGGCAGCGTCCGGAAGGCGGCCCGGCAGGTGCGCGTTACGGCGCAGCTGATCGACGTGGCGACCGGCGCCCACTTGTGGGCGGAGCGCTACGATCGAGACCTTTCCGACGGCTTTGTCGTGCAAGACGAAATCACTGGAAGCGTTGTGGGAGCGATCGAGCCGGAGTTGCGAAAGATCGAGCAGCAGCGTGCGCTGCGCAAGAGTGCCGAAACCGCGAACTCGCTTGCCATGTTCTCGTCGGCCCTGGGGGAGAGGCGATCCAAAGCTAAAGTCGCGAGCATCCTTCCAATGGTCGGCCGTGACCAAGAGCTGGCGCTCCTTGTGGAGCGATGGCGTCAAAGTGCCGCCGGCTTGGGGCAATGTGTAGTGATCACTGGTGAGGGCGGAATCGGCAAGTCGCGCTTGATCAGCGCCCTTCGAGAAGCACTTGATGCATACACGCCGCTCATGGTCCGGTGGCAGTGCTCCCCCTATCACGTTGACAGCGCGCTCTGGCCGGCGATCCGGCAACTTAACTTGGCGGCCGGCTTGGCCGCGGCGGATTCGAACTTTGAAAGGCTTGAAAAGCTCGAGGCCCTCTTGCGCCGCGGCAGGAACGACATCGTCGAATCCGTGTGGCTGATCGCCGATCTGCTTGGCATCGAGTCGGCCCCGCGCTATCCAGCTCTCGGCCTTTCCGGTCAGCAACAGCGCGATCGAACGCTCAACCTTCTCGCCGACCAGCTGACCAGCCTGGCGAAACAGGGATCGGTGCTTTTCATCGTCGAGGATGTCCATTGGGCCGATCCGACATCACTCGAACTTCTGAGGTTGATCATCGGCCGCGTCCAAGACGCAAGTGCGCTTGTCGTCATCACAGCGAGACCGGAGTTCAACGATCGATTCGGATCCGCTCCACACTTGTCGCGGTTCACGCTTAACCGCTTGGGCCACCGAGCGACGCAGGCCATTGCCGCCCAGGTCACTGGCGCACTGCTCCTGCCCACCGGGCTTTTGGATCTGATCGCCGCGAGAACAGATGGAATGCCCCTCTATATCGAAGAATTGACAAAGGCGATCATTGAATCCGGTGCCCTTCAGGAACTCGCCGATAGCCAGTCGGCGGCCGTCATTCCGGCCAGCCTCGAAAGCTCGCTGCTGGTCCGCCTTGATCGGCTGGGGCCAGCCAAGATCGTCGCACAGACGGCAGCGTGTATCGGGCGCGGCTTCGAACGTTCGATCCTCTTGGCGATCTCAGACCTGGCCGCGGTGGAGGTCGACAAGGCGCTCGAACGATTGATCGCTTCGGAGCTCGTATTCCCAACCGATACGCCAGGTGAGGTCGTGTATCGGTTCAAGCACGCATTGGTCCGCGACGCCGCCTACGACAGTTTGCCTAACACTGCGCGGCGGACGCTACATGCCAGGATCGCCGAATATCTCGAGTCCGGCATTCCCGATGTCGCGCAGATCCAACCTGAACTGCTGGCGCACCACTTTGCCCAAGGCGGGCTCGTCGAGCGGGCTATTCCATATTGGCAGCGCGCCGGAGAGCGCAGCGCCCGGGCCTCGGCCGATGCCGAAGCAATTGCCCATCTGAAAAAGGGACTGGCACTGCTTGAATCTCTTCCCGAGAACCGCGTCCGCATGAAGCAGGCGCTCGACATGTACCTCGTTATGGGATCTGCAGTTTCCAATATCAGAGGGTCTGGCGGGCGGGAAGTCGGACGAATCTACCATCAGGCGCGACAACTGTGCGAACGGGTCGGCGACGCTGAAGATCTATTTGCTGCACTTTTTGGGCTTTGGGCGCACTATCACATGAGCGCACATCTGCAAGAAGCACAACGCGCGGCGGATGACGTCGTGGAACTTGCCACGCAACTCCCGGACAGCGGTTTCCAGTTGCAGGCCCACCACGCCGCCTGGACCGCCTGCCATGCAATCGGCGACCTTTCGCATGCTTTGCACCACGCGGAGCAAGGTCTGCGGCTGTACGACATCGATCGCCATCGCTCTCACGCATTCATCTATGCTGGCCATGATCCCGGCGTATGCGCGGGGTTGCACGCGGCCGAACTCAAGTGGCAGCTCGGGTTTCCCGATCAGGCACTTCGCTATGCCCGGGATCTGCTGGATTTGGGTGAGCGGCTGTCTCATCCAGTAAGCCTTGCCACCGCTCAGTCGGTGATCGTGTTGATCAGAGCATTACGGGGCGAATGGCAAACAGCACTTGGCCTTGCAGAGGAGATGCTGGCCTTTACGACCGAGCAGAACATCGAGATCTGGCGTACCAATGCGCGGATGCTGAGGGACTGGGTTGCGACAGCTCTTGGTCGCGGATCGGAGGTTATCGAGGACTTTCAGGCAGCTGTTGAGCAGCGCGCGACCCGCGGTGCGCTTTTGCGGCAGTCATTCTACCAAGCTCTGCTGGCCGAGTCTTACGGTGCAATCGGCCAAGTCGATCAGGGCCTCGCGACAGTCAACAAGGCACTCGCCCAAATCGAAGCCAGCGGCGAACGATGTTGGGAGTCGTTGGTTCGTCGCGTTCGGGCGTCCCTGCTCGTGCGCTCCGGCGCGAAGCCCCAGGAGGTGGAACGTGCTTTCGTAAGGGCTCTCGAAGTTGCTCAGGCACAGCACGCGACCTCACTTGAGCTACAAGCGGCACTCGGTATCGCGCGCTACTGGCAGGCTCAGGGCAGAACAGAAGATGCTGTGGGATTGATGGCACCAATCGTCAGCTCTTTCCGCGAAGGGTTTGAAACTCGAGATGTTGTAGAAGCGCGGTCGCTACTTTCGGCAGGGAGCCAATCGTAGTAATACCTAATGGATCGGCCCGAACGCTGATTACTCTGCAGCCTAGAAGATATCACAGCGCTAACTGTGCGTCGCTTCCTTACTCTTCGTGGTACAGAATTGTCACTGCTACGAGTTCAAGTGCAAATGAAATCAATAAAGCCCTTACACAACGTCGCACTATACTTAGTTAGGGGTCTTCCTACTCCCGCTTCAACGGCAACGGCGTCAGCTTTGCGGGCGATTTTCCATATCGACGAGGCTACTTGCGAAGCCCGTTTATGACGAGCGCCACCCGCTCTTCGCGGGCATTGCGCCTGATTCGGCCCGAGCGCTCCAGCTCGGCAAGTCCGTGCAGGGCTGCCCAGAATGTCTCGGTCGCGATCTCAACATCGCTGCTCGACGGGGTGACGACAGCCGCCAGCGCCGCAAAGCCCTCCTTCAATTCTGATTTTGTGTCCGCTTCCGCAAAGCGCAGGCCGGTTGGCATGGTGAACATCGCTTCGTAGAGAGCTGGCTGATCCCTGGCGAATGCAAGATATGCCATGGCAACGTTCTTGATCGCATCTCCACCATCGGTCGATCCATGGGCAGCCTGTCGGAGCGCGCTCGCCAGGTCCCGGAAGCCCTCAACAGCGACTGCCGCCACAATCGCGTCCCTGTTCTCGAAGTGAGAGTATAGGACCGGTTGGCTGTATTCGATCTCCTCCGCCAAGCGGCGAACCGTGACCGCACTCCATCCCTCGCTTTCAGCAATCTGTCTCGCCGCGGCTATGATCCGGCGCTCGCGTTCAGCCCGATCCCTGTCTTTTCTCTCTGCGACGCCCACCACTCGCCTCCTCGTTTCGCGTTCGCGGAGGTACGTTTATAACAAGGCTTGAAAATATAGCAATGCTAGATTATGTATCGCTGCAACGAAGGAGGCTGCAATGCATTGGTTCTCAGTTGGCGTGGCGCTGGTCGTGGCGGTCGGAATCATCGCAATCGGCGTTATGTATCTCTTCAATCCAAGGGTGGCGACGCAGAGCTTCGGCCTGCCGCTCCCTGAAGACGGCGCGAACATCAATTGGTGGCTTCGCCTCAAGGGCGTCCGCGACATCGTTTCCGGGCTGGTCGTGTTGGCCCTGACCGTATGGGGCGGCCCGCATTCAATCGGCATCGCCTTGTTGATAGAAGCGATTACCCCTGCCGGCGACATGTCGCTGATCCTGGCAGCGAAGGGCTCGGCGAAGAGGGCCATTGGCATCCATGGCGCGACGGCGGCGCTCATGGTCCTAGCGGCAATTCCCCTGATTGCGGGGCTGGCCTGAGATGCTGCATACCGTCTCGATCTGGCTTCTCGTCCCCGCGTTCTTCGGTGCGGGCCTGTTCAACGTTATCGGCACGCCGGCCACGCAAAACAGCTTCGTCCGCTGGGGTTATCCCGCATGGTGGTGCCGTGTCACTGGCGGGCTGGAAATGGTGAACGCCGCCCTGATCGCACTCCCTGGCACTCGTGGGGTGGGCCTGGTCCTTGGCGCTGCCATTATCGCCGCTGCGGTTTTGACTGTCTTGCGTAACCGTGAGTTTGTCCACCTTGTGCCGCTCGGCTTCTTTGTAGCGCTCCTTGCGCTCGCGGCGACAGCCTCCTGACCAGGGTCTTGTTGCAGCCGCCAGGCGGAAGGCCAGGTCCAGGCGTTATGTGAGTTTAGCGCCCGTCTGGTCCTTGGTCACGAGCATGATCGCGGCGTTGGACCGTCAATCAGTATGGGGTCCAGACGTCGGTCGGCACGCCGTGTCACTAATAGTGTTGCGGATGCCGCGATGGCACCGCTTCATATCTTGGCTTGCCCGTGCGAAGCTTTCACCGTCAAATTTCCCGCCATTGCTTTGCTGAGATAAGCCATCGCTTTGCCCAACACCTCATGTGCCAGATCCATAGACCCATCCGCAGCGACGATCATGACCCGCTGTACAGTGTTGTCGTTGTAGAGGCTGACCATATAGTCCTCGATCGAGAGCTTGCCATACTCCTCGATCGGCACAGTGACGGCACAGGTTTGGAGGCTTGGACCGCCCGGCGCTGACGCACAGAGGTCGAAGATAAGCCCGAGCGCCGGCTCTTCCGCCCTCAGCCGCTCGCGGAAGGCGAGCACGTCTTCGACATCGAAAATCCGCGCCGGCGGGGACCTACGCAGCAGGTCGAACGCCTGATCGCAATAGTTGTCGAGGAGCACGGCAACCAAGAGCGTCTTGCGCAACGATAGCGGATGCAAGCGGGCGGCAGCGAAAGCTTCCTCGACGCGAGCGAACTCAGTCTCGAGTTTCTGTGACATCGGCGCCAAACAAGCGAGGCCGCCGCTTAGGCAAGATGCTGCGCGAAGAAGGCAAGCGTTCGGGCATTAGCCTTTTTCGCACTAGCTTCGTCATAAACCTGCCTGTCGCTGTTACAAAAGCCGTGGCCCGCTGGGTAGAGGTAGATCGGCACTTCGGGATAGCGCTTACGCAGGGCCTCCACCTGATCGAGCGGAATGCCGGTGTCGTTCTCGCCGTAGTGCATCTCGAGGGGAATGCCAGGTGCGAGATCGATATAGTTCGGCACCCCACCGCCGTAATAGCCGGAGGCGGCGGACAGCCCGAGGCCAGCATGCGCCGCGCGCCAGCTGAGTGCGCCACCGAAGCAATAGCCGGTGATGCCGACCTTGCCGCCATCGGCAGCGGCCTGCACCGCTGCCTCGACGTCGATGAGCGCCTTGGCTGGATCAAACGATTTCATGAGCTGACCAACTTTGGCGAAATGGTCCGAACCGTAATTTTCGCTCTCGAAACCGTATTCGAGACGGTCCATCGTCGCGGGGGCGACACAAAGGTAGCCCTCCCGCGCATAGCGGTCGACCTCGCCTCGGATCCAGTTATTGAGCCCCCATACCTCCTGTAGTAGCACCACCCCGCCTTTAGGCTTGCCATTCGGGATGGCCTTGTAGGCATTGAGCGAAAAGCCGTCTGCGGTCTTCAGTTTGATCCGTTCGCCCATTCCAGTGCTCCAATCCAGATTCTCATGGTACTCAACGCGATGCGGCCGTCCCAAGCAAGCGTCGCAGCTTCACGATGGCTTGATCGCATAATGCCCGCTTTCTGCTTGCACCATCGGCCCCGGTACTGGGAACTCACTGAAACGCCCTGCCCCAGGGCCAATGCCTATGCCGGGATCCGCCTGCGTGCTGCGCTTTATCCGTCGCCCTGGCCTGCACCAATCCTGACGCAGGAAGCGCTGCAAGGGCTATTGTCGCTCCAGTCACAAGCTTGAAGATAATCTCGCCATCTCCTTTCATCACTTCAGCGCCGGATAGAAGTGCGGCGCGCTGTCATTTGCCATAGGCGTGGGCGATCTGCCCGACGAGCTTGGCCCAGGGCATGTCGAGAGCCCCATAGACGGCGCCAGCCTCGGGTCGCCCATTGTCCTTCAGGACTTCGACCATCAGTGTCGCATAGTCCGAGACGATGACACCGGCCTGGAGCATGCGCAGAAGACCCGCTTCGCGCTTGGTCTCGCTGAACGTGCCGGACGCATCGACGGCGACATAGGCGTCAAAGCCTTTGCCGATCGCCGTGATCGCAGGGAATGCAGCGCAAACTTCAAGCGAGATGCCGGCGAAGATCAACTTCTTGCGGCCGGTCGCCTCGATTGCGCGCGCCACGGCCGGATCATCGAAGGCATTCACAGACGAGCGGTCGATGATGCGCACGCCTGGCAGCGCCTCCACGAGCTCGGGGAAAGTCGGTCCCCACATGCTGTCGCGCGCCGTGGTCGTCGCCACGATCGGAAGATTGAGCGCCCTGGCTGCCTTCGCCAAAGCGACGACGTTGTGCTTCAGCTCTCCCGTCGAATAATCGCGCACTCCGGTCATCAGGCCAATCTGATGGTCGACGAGAATGAGCGCTGCGTTCTCGGACGTGAGTGGTTCATAGGGGCGGGCTTGGTCGATCATTGCATTCTCCTGCATTCGGCGTGGTTGAAATGCGGCGGCAAGGGACGGGACGATTCTAAGTGCGGTCACCGTTGCTCCGATCGCCGCTGCCTGGAGGAACTGACGCCGTTCCATTGGGGCCTCCGTGCAATTCCCCGTCGGCCACCGCGGCGCATCCGGGGTCGCGACCACATGGTGCGATGGCGGAAACCTAGGCTCTGGATCCGCGGCTAAGAAGTCGGCATTCTTCGAACTTAACGTTCGCCGTATTGGACGATGGAGGATGCGTGCTCGATCTCAACGACTTCTACTATTTCGTCCAGGTGGTTGATCGAGGGGGGTTCACGGCGGCGGGACGCACGCTTCGCGTGCCCAAGTCGACGTTGAGCCATCGAATTCGCCAACTCGAGGCCCAACTCGGCGTTCGCCTGCTTAATCGCACTTCGCGGCGCTTTGGAATGACCGACGCCGGCGACGAGTTCTATCTCCATGCGGTCGCAATGCTCCAACAGGCCGAACAGGCCGAGACGGTTATACGCCATCGGCTGATCGAGCCGGCCGGCACGGTGCGAATGACCGCGGGCGTGGCGACGGCCCAGTTCGCAATGTGCGACATGATCGCCGATTTCCTCGTCCGATTTCCCAAGGTGAACCTCGTCTGCCACGCCACGGACCTGGCCGTCGATATCGTTGGCGAGAATTTCGATGTTGCGATCCGAGCCCATTCCGCGCCCCTGCCGGACTCCACGCTGGTGCAGCGGACACTGACGCCGGCGCCCTGGTTCCTCTTTGCCGGCGCCGCCTATCTCGATGCCAATGGCGGACTGGCGACGCCGCAGGATCTCGCCAAACACCCGTCGCTATTCATGATGCGGACCGGGATTGCTCCTACCTGGCGGCTGCGCCACTCCAGCGAAGGCAAGGACGAGGTGGTCATGCCTCTCACACCGCGTCTCTTGAGCGACAATATGGCTGGCCTCAAGCAGGCGGCGATCGCAGGCCTCGGGATCGTCGCTTTGCCGGGCTATGTCTGCCGCGACGAAGTGCGATCGGGGCGTCTTCGTCGCGTCTTGCCGGACTGGCTCGCTGGCGACTCGACGCTCACGGCGCTGATCCCCTATCGTCAGGGCCTGCTGCCGTCGGTTCGCGCCTTCATCGATCATTTGGCGGTCGAATTTCCAAAAGTCGTGCTTCTGTAGGCGGCAGAGCAAGAGCCGTGCGAAATCATGCGCCAAGAGAATATCTGAGACTTTTTAATGGGGCCGATCAAAGCCTCAGGCAACGGAGGATCAAGCTCGCCCTCGTCGCGTAGCGCGGCGACGCTTAAGATCTCGAGTTCAGCCAACGCCAGCCAGCGGACAATCGAGCGCCATTCGGGCGACCCGTCTCACTTTGGTGGAGACCCGGCCGCTTGGAGCTCGAGACGGAGAACCCGAGTTGATCCAAGATCTCCTCGTTAGTCGCCGCTCCCGAAGCTATACGGCGAAGTGATCCCTCAGGTGGGTAAAAGGAGAGATGTAGGGGTCGGCGCCCGGTGTTCCTTATGCGGCTACGTAGCGGGTCCGACGAATGGCTCCTTCTGCCGATTGCTAGGATGCCGGCCACATCGCTGCTTACGTCGATCTCATGTGCACCGTCAGGATGCGGCTTCCCGAACGGCTCCGACCGCCACGCGGGCCATTCGAGCCTCGACCCGCTCGGAAACAATCGGGCTGGCGAGGGAAAGATACCGCTCTTGCTTCTGACGATGGGAATGGTGATATCTGTCGATGGAACAACTCCTTATTCTCTCCGTTCTGCCTGTTACAGGCATTAATATCCTATCGAGGCCGGCGAGGCCGCCAGCTTGTGCCAGCTCCTCGGAAGTGAAATGGGCAAAAGCGCTCCTTTAACTAGAATGGTGCCACCCGGAAGATCCGGAGCTCGCCGTCCGCAGGGCCCTGCTGCCACCGATCCCCTGAGCGTGAACCCTGAAGAGAGCGATGGCGGTCTCTTTCCTGTTGTCGCCATCGGCATGTCAGCGGGCGGGCTCGAGGCCGCAACCGAGTTTTTAAAGGCGATGCCACCCGTCAGCGGCATGGGTTTCGTCATTGTCCAGCATCTCGAGCCGACGCGGAAAAGCCTCCTCGCCGAGCTGCTCGCCAAACATACCGACATGCCGGTCATCGAGGTCGAAGATGGGATGGCGGTTCAAGCCGACCATGTTTATGTGATCGTACCCGCTCAGACGCTTTTGATTGAGGACGGTATTCTGCGGCTTAGCGACCCCGCCGAACCGCGCGGTCGGCGCCATCCCATTGATCACTTCTTCACCGCGCTCGCGAGGGACCGCAAGAGCGGGTCCATTGCGATTGTGCTGAGCGGCGCCGGTAGCAACGGCTCCGCTGGCATCCAGGACATCAAGCTTTCGGGCGGCATGTGTATGGCGCAGACGCCGGAGACGGCGAGGTTCGACAGCATGCCGCGACAGGCGATCGCCTCGGGCGCGGTCGATTATGTGCTCACACCTGCCGATATGCCTTCTGTGCTGATGCGCTATGTTCACCACCCCTATATCGAGGGCGGCGCCGTCGAAACTATCTCGAACGCGTCGAAATCGAATTTCGGGGATGTGCTGACGCTGGTCCGGACACGCAGTGGCCACGACTTCCGTCAGTACAAACGCACTACGTTGACACGCCGCGCCCATCGGCGGATGGGACTCGCCGGGCTCGAATCATTCGACGACTATCTGGTCCGGCTCCGCGATGACGCCGCCGAACTGCAAGCCCTAGTCCGCGATATGATGATTAATATCACCGGCTTCTTCCGCGATCCCGAGGCGTGGGAGGCCCTCGACCGCGACGTGATCGGGCCAATCGTCCAACAGGCGTTGCCAGATCGGGCCATCCGCGCCTGGGTTCCCGCCTGCTCGACGGGCGAGGAAGCCTACACGATCGCAATGCTGCTGGCCGAACATTCCGAAGGGGCTAAAAAAGGCTTGCAGGCTAAGATTTTCGCCACCGACCTTGCCGACAACAACCTCGCCGCCGCGCGCCGCGGCATCTATCCTGCGAGCATGGTCGAGAGTCTCTCTTCCGACCGCCTCGATCGTTTTTTCGAGAAGGCCGACGAAAGTTACCGCATCAAGCGCGAGATCCGCGAAATGGTCGTGTTCGCGCCGCAGAACCTGCTCGCCGATCCGCCATACTCGAAGATGGACTTGGTGAGTTGTCGCAACTTGCTCATCTATCTCGACGCCGACGGGCAGAATCGCGTCCTCTCGCTCGCGCATTTTGCGCTCCGCGAGGGCGGCTATCTGTTCCTCGGCAACGCTGAATCGATTGGGCAACGCGATCATTTGTTCGCGATCGTGTCGAAGCGCTGGCGTATCTATCAGCGGACTGGTGGACGCCAACCCGCAGCTATCGATTTTCCTATCTGGCCACCGGTCCAGTCGCTTGAACGCGAGCGCGCCAAACCAAAGCTCGCCGACGTCGCAGTCCAGGCGCTCGCCGATCACTTCGGGCCCGCCTCCGTGGTGATCGACCGTCATTACCGGATCCAGCATTTCCATGGTTCGACCGAGGACTACCTGATACATCCGCCGGGCCCGCCGACGCTTGACCTTATGGCGATGGCGCGCGACGGATTGGCGTTGTCGATCCGTCGCGCGGTAAAGCGGGCGCTTGAAGAAAAGGAACCTGCGACAACCGTCGCGAGCGATACCAGGACCGGTCGGATCGAAGTGACAGCAACCCCCCCTCGGCGGCCGGAGCGGCGACGGGCTTACGTTGGTCAGTTTTTCGCCGGCTCGGAAAGGTGCCGAAGCCCGCCCTGCAGCGACGCGAGCGAACAAAGTGAAGCCTGAGCGCGAGCGCGACTATGACGACGAACTCAAGGAGGCTCGCGACGAGCTTCACGCTGTCGTCGAGGAATATGAAACAGCGAACGAAGAATTGAAGGCCGCAAACGAGGAAGCGACGAGCATCAACGAAGAACTTCAGGCGACTAATGAGGAGCTCGAATCGTCTAAAGAGGAGTTGCAGTCCCTCAACGAGGAACTAAACGCGGTCAACGTCGAACTTGAACACAAAGTGGCTGAACTCGACGAGACCAGCGATGACCTTCGCAACCTATTGTCAGGCAACGATATCGCAACCATATTCCTCGACACGCATACAAGGATCAAGTGGTTTACCCCCGCAGTGACGCGAGTGTTCGACGTCATCGATAGCGATATCGGACGCCCGATCACCAATCTCGCGCAGAAGTTCGTCAATGGAGATCTCGTCGGCAAGGCGCGTGGAGCGATAGACAAGCTTGCCACGACCGAGGAGGAAGTGCGGGCCGATAACGGTCGCTTCTATTCATTGCGCGTGCAACCCTATCGCACACGCGACAACCGCATCGCCGGCGCGGTCGCAAGTTTCGTCGATGTAACCGACCTCCAGCAATCGCAATCACGTACCGCTGAGGCGCGCGATTATGCCCAGGCGATAGTGCGGACGGTCCACGAGCCGTTGATCGTGTTGGGTGGCGATCTACGTGTTCAATCAGCCAATCCGGCTTTCTATAAGCATTTTCAGGGTTCGGCCGAAGAGACAGAGGGACATCTCTTTTATGACTTAGGCAATGGTCAATGGGATGTCCCAGAGCTGCGAAAGCTTCTCGGTGAATTGCTGCCCTCGGCAGGAAGCATCGTTAACTTCGAGGTGGAGCATGAGTTTCCGAAGATCGGCCACCGCTGGATGGTGCTCAATGCGCAGCGGATCGTCGGTTATGGCGACCGCGACGATCTCATCCTGCTGGCTTTTGACGATGTGACCGAGCGGAAGCAGTCCGAGCAGCATCGTGACATGCTCGTCGCGGAACTCAGCCACCGCGTGAAGAATTCGCTTGCGGTTGTTCAATCGATTGCGGCACAGACGCTCCGCAACAGCAAAACGCTCGGAGAATTCGACCACGCTTTCACCGGGCGCATCCAAGCGCTTGGCCGCGCGCACGACATCGCACTGAAAGGCGGCTATCAACACATTCCGCTAAGCAGCATCGTCGAGCTCGCGTTAGATCCGTTCAGGATCAATGGCGGCATGGAGATCGGCGATATCCCGCAAGTCGAGTTCAGTCCAATCGCTAGCCAGTCGCTTACGTTGTTGCTGCATGAACTAGCGACCAACGCGCTCAAGTATGGTGCACTTTCGGCAAATAACGGGAGGATCGCTATCAACTGCCGACTGGAGGCGAGCGGAACCGACCCGCGCATCGTGCTTACCTGGATCGAGAGCGGTGGACCAGTCGTGACGGCGCCCGACCGGGCTGGCCAGGGAACACGCTTCATCATGGGTAGCGTCCGGCACGAACTGCACGGTAACGCGACCCTGGATTTTCGGCCCGAGGGACTTCGCGCGACGATCGACTTTCCGCTCACGATCCCGACAGGCATTACTAACGCTGTAAACGGCAGCGAGGAGGCTTAAATGTCGTCCGTTGATCGATCGGCCGGCGCGAAACTTCGCATCCTCATCGTTGAAGATGAATACCTTGTCGCCGACTACATCACCATGATTCTAGAGGATCTGGGCTATGAGGTCGTCGGGCCCCTCCCGACGATTCCCGAGGTGATGGAGGCAATCGCCAGCGAGAAGTTGGATGCTGTTCTTCTCGATGCGAATCTTGGAGGGGCAAGCAGTGCCCCAATCGCCGCGGAGCTCGCCACACGTCGGCTGCCGTTTGTTGTCGTTACCGGCTACGGCGATCTTGGACTCGCCAGTACTCTCCAATCGGCCCCGCGGGTCAACAAACCTTTCACCCCCACCGACCTTGGCCCGATATTGGCGAAGGCGTTGGCGCCGTGTGAGTAGAGGCTCCCGAGCTTTCACGAGTTGGCGTGACAACAAGAATTAATAGCGATCGCATTGCTTGAAACGAGCGCCGTCCAAAACGGCCCGCTGCGGTCCACGGGCTGCCCCTACAAAGAGTGGCCAGAACAAGAGCAGTTCACCCATCTTGGCCAGCGTGTGGCCGAGATTGCTTCCAGCTCTGCAAGGGCGGAGCGGCCTAAATCTGTCTTCTGAACATAAAGGGGTGGCGAGACCTCGGCAGCGCCTGTCAATCGGTACGCAAATTTGGCTCTGACGCAATTTTGATGAAGAAGGAGCCTATCCCGCACCAATCACGCGGGCTTGGAGCAAATCGATCTTGCCGCGTCGAGGGGCGGTCTCTTGAGGATCTTCTTCCCGTCTTTGGAAGTCTCGGTATAGACCCCATCGAGATCAACGAAGACTATTCTCGTCTGCCGCAATACGGCAGCGCTCCCGGCCGGCGTAATCTCCGCAGCAGGATTTTAGAGGCCGGTCTGCGGGTGGCGTCGACATGGTTTTACATCGATATGCTTGGCGCGGTCGAAACGTCATCACTAACCGACCTCATGGACCAGATCGACAAATGCTTCGAGATCGCTTCGGACCTTGGCGCCGAGGTCGTTGTCATGACACCGGCGGATTCCCTACCTAAATATATGACCGAGCGTGGCGTGGAGAAGTTCCGGCACATCGTCGAAGAGCTTGTTTGCCTGGCAAGATCTTACAAACTGACGGTCGGGCTAGAGTCAGCCCGCTCGCAGGGAACTGTTTGCACGCCGCAGGCGGTTACGCGGCTGGTCAGGGAAATCGGCCAGGCGGAACTCACCGTCGTGCCGGATTTCGAAGCATGGCGGGTTGCAACCGAAGACCTCCCTCTTTCGCACGTCGAAAGACAGGAAACGATTGCACCGGCTCCCGCGGAACTTAAACTGTTCAAGGAGTGCCTGCCGTTGGCTCGTCTCGTCCATGCCAAGCTCCTTCGTTTAGACCAGGCAGGCGAGGAACCGCATTTTCCAATCGCCGAGATGATGTCGGCGATCCGAAGCAGCCACCGTCCTCATGTCATCACCATAGAGTATGAGGGATGGGTTCCCGACATTGATCCGTACCTGGACTGCGTGGAAGAGACTCGTCGATGCGTGCAGTTGATTAAACGAAATCTGGCCACATGAGGCGCTTGATGCTGACCTACCCCGCCAATGCGAGTTTCCGCCGACTGACGTAAGTAGTTGCGTAGGCAGGATTTGAACCTGTGACTACAGAGTTCCATACCGCCCGTTATGCGAATCAAGCGTGTAGACCCTCTTAGACACCTCTCCTCATTGGACATGTCACTTTTTCCTCGGCGTTGTGCCAGGGGAGTTGCGTGTCATGACGGTGCTTCCCATTCTCCACCACTCATCCATTGAAACACAGGAGTATTGACGCTATATAGCGTCATAATAGTTGGCGCTGGAAAAGGAGTTAAGACCATGGGCCTTGCCCAATATGCTGATGACGGCCTTTTCTCGCCGCGCAAAATCGCAGATGCCTTCCGCACGACAAGCGAAGAGATCGCTCGCACGACCGGGCTCGGCAAGGATGCGATCCAGCGCAAGGACCGCATCCGATCCGATAAGACGCAGCGCCGGCTGCGCGAAATGACCGAGATCATCAACAAGGTCGAGCCTCGCTTTGGAACAGCGCTGATGGCCTATGCCTGGTATCGCTCCGAGCCCCTGCCCGGCTTTTCGGGGCAGACGGCAATGCAACTGGTCCGCGACGGTCGCGCCGATGATGTGCTCGACTATATCGACGCGGTCGACGCGGGCGTTCACGCCTGATCGGCTTGATGCGTTTCAAGGGAACCCTTTATCGGGCGCTGAACCCCGTTTATGCGCGCGGGCCGTTGTCTGGCCGTGGAGCGGAGCTTTATGGCGGCCGCTTCAATCGCAAGGGGACGCCTGCACTCTATACCAGCCTCTCTATTTTAACCGCGCTGCGGGAGGCCAACCAGGTCGGTAACCTGCAACCGACAACGCTCGTGTCCTATGATGCCGATATCGAGCGCGTGTTCGACAGCCGGGATGATGCCGCCCTGCGCGCGGAGGGGATGGATGCTGCAGCGCTCGCCGATCCGAGCTGGCGAGACCAGATGAAGGCGACAGGGGAAGGAGGGACACAAGCCTTCGCCCGACGGCTCATAGCGGCGGGCTGCCATGGATTGCTCGTCAGAAGTTTTGCTCCCGGTGCAACCGATGACGACCTCGACCTCGTCCTTTGGAAGTGGAGCGACGCGGCGCCGTGCCGCCTCATCCTCATCGATGACGAGGACCGCTTGGCGTGGTCTTGAGAGCGTCAGCCGTCAGGGACAGGCGATGTAAACGGCTGAGCACCCATCCCTCCAATCTACCAACATGGAACTATTGCGCAGCGTGCGGAGACCAGAGATTTATACGCCTTGTTACGTCTTAGGATTATGAGCTAACGACGAATTCCGCAAACAAGGATATTTATTGATCATCAGCAGCGACAAACCTTGCGGGCCAACCATGAACGCTTTTGTACCAGCCGCCTCCATTGCCAGCTCAACAAGAGAACTAGCCGCGCCTCTGTCTTCCGAGAATGATTACCTTCTTCACAGCGCTAAGACCCAGGTCCCGTCATTGAGCGTTGCTGCTTCGACGGCGAGAATTGCTGTCGTATCTACCAACAACTTCTTCCGTACTTGTCTAAGCCGATGCCTGAAAGAAATAGGAGTGGAATTCGATATCCGCTCCTACAACACCATTGATGAATGGTCGGACAACACTGGCTCGGACACCCCGAAGATCGTATTGCTGTGTGCTACTGGTCAAAAAGCAACCGAGACGGTCGTGCAGCAAGACCTGCAAGCAGCTCTCCAAGCTGCCAATAACGTACGCGTTATTATCGTTTCGGATTTCGACCGCCCGGATCTGATGATAAGTGCACTGGAAAAGGGTGCGCGAGGTTTCGCCCCAATGAACTTGGACCTTGAGGTCTTTATTGGAGCTATCAAATTGGTCAATGTCGGGGGAACTTTCGTACCCGTGACGAGCCTGATGTCCATGCGCTCGGCGCCTACCCCTAACGTTGCGGCCACGCCTGACGCCCCCGGTGCTGGAATGTTTACCCAACGACAGTTTGAAGTGCTTAATTACCTTCGCATTGGTGATCCCAATAAAATAATTGCTTATAAAATGAGTATGAGCGAGGCAACGGTAAAAATTCATGTTCGCAATATGATGAGAAAAATTAAAGCAAATAATCGGACCGAGCTCGTCTGCAAAAGCAATGCTCTTCTGTGCGCGGCGTGAGTTAATTATATTCTTCGGCTGGTTGGGAGGGATGTAGGCCGCCCTCGGATAACGGTGAGGTTTTCGAATACATAGCCGTCTGCCATCAGCCTTTTGCGAATATTTACATTGCGCCGACTTGCGGTGCATCTCGGTTTCTCAATGTGAATCTGTACGATTTGATCGAGCTGAGATTTTATAACCCTGCTGTAGTGAATGCCTACCAATGTTATCGTCGGGACAGTCTGGCCGTTCCCGGCGACAAGGCGGGTTTATCTTGACCTAGCTCGCCTAGCGATGAGAGTTGGGAGGTCGCTATTATTAGCCACATAAGCCCGAAAATACTTTGCTCGGCCCAGCTTCCCTGGGTCGGGCCTTTCTTTTGTTTCTTATCTTTCTTACCGATGCCCTCGGACTGATATCTTCGCAGGACGGTGGCACGGTTTGTGTGAGAGTTGCCCACGCTCGTTGTTAGAGGAGAATGTCGGCTCTGATGGGTGATAAATTAGGTCCTTGTTTTGTTGATCGTGAGCTTTGGGCAGATTTCGAATGAGAATCAGCACCGAAGTTCGACCCCGTGGAAAATTATCAGAAGTCTCTGAGGCATAACGGATTTCCCGAGCAAGGGAGGGGTCACGATCGGCGCCAAAGGTGACCCCATACTCAGGCCAGATTCTATAGCACGTTCAGCGCATTAGGCTCGCATCGCCTCGGGGTCATACTTTAGCGCTGAAACACATTCGAATGCCTCTGAAACGGACGCTCCTCGCCAGTCTGCGGCAATTCGGCTAGTTTTGTGGGCTTGCCGGTATACCGATTTGAGTTCGCACATGATCATTCGGGCTTGCCTTTCATTGTTTCTGCTGCTCGCGTTGTCACTAACCGGCAGGGCTGCTGAACCGCCGCCTGGCATGACCAAACAACAATTCGAAGAAATCGTATCGGAGGTTAGCGACGCCGCAGTGCGATCCTTGGCCCAGCGAGGACTCGTGCCACGAGATCCGAAAGACGCCAGGGTTCCATTGGGCTCCGATGATTTGGTCGCGCAGCGAGCTGCCGAACTTACTAAGGAATTGCCCGAAGTTCTGCGCGCGGTGCCGGATCTACCAATCCAAACGGTGCAAGCGCTGCATCGCCTCGATCGTAGCGAGGTGGGTGCTCGCTCCAACTGGGAATTTCTTGGGCTGCTCGCATTGGTGAGTGCGCTGACCGCTGCCGTTGGCCTCGTTCTTCGTAGGACAGTGAAAGGTCTCCGCAATAGGATTGAGGCGCATTCGCCGACCCTGACTCTCGGCTATGTCCTGCTGTTCGCGATCGCCGAGATTCTGGTCCTGGGTTTGGTTTGGTTCACCGGCCACGCGTGGATCGGCGTTCTTTTCTCTTCAGCCGATTTTCAGACTGTATTCGCGGAGCGGGTCATGACCTGGATTGTCGGCGTAGGTGCCGCAGTTTGTGTCTCGGATATTTGGTTCAGTCCCAACGACGGCAGGGCAAGGCTGGCACCGATCGGCAACGAAGACGCTAGGCGCCTTCACCGAGCGATTATCCTAGCAGTCGCGCTGGTCATGGCGAGCAGATTCTGGGTCGCGATCCTGGACGTGCCCGATATGATCCAAGCCGCGCTTCTGGTGAACAGCATATTTGTTCCGATGCTCTATCTGGCGATTTCCATAGGGTTGCGATCTTCGTTTGGAGCGTGGCTTGCGGGCCTTGCATCGTCCGGACGAGCCGACGAGCCGACGCACCATGCTGTCCGACTTTGGCTTGTCGTGAGCACATGTCTCATCGCGATCTTCACTGCAACCCGCGTCTATGGAGCGCTGTCGGGCAGGCCCGAAGTCGCTCGAGGAACCATCTCAAGCATCCTTGCGCTGCTGGTGCTGTTGTTTGGCGAGACCCTCATTTCTTACGTTGTTCGAAGGATGGCATCCACGTCGGAAGCTGACCTGCGACCAGCGCGGCTAGCGCAATTCATAAGTCGTATCGCTCGCATCACGATGATATTTGCTGCGCTGATCCTTCTGTGTCGCGTTTGGCTGGTCGACATCTCGGGCATGGTGTCGCCTGAGCATTGGCCCGCGCTCAGTCGGTCGCTGCTCAAAGCCGCATTCGTCGTGTTCTTCGCGGTCGTGGCGCTTGAAGTGGTCAAAGTCGCGACGGGAGGAGATGCGCGCAGTCGCGCCGGTCTCACACCTTCCGACAACGATGAATCCGCAACAGCGGCAACCCGCCTGGCAACAATCATGCCTCTGTTCCGCGTTGCCATGATCATCATCATTGGCGCTGTGGCTGTCCTGATCCTTCTGTCGCAACTTGGGGTGAACATCACACCTCTCGTCGCAGGCGCTTCCATCGTGGGGTTGGCAATTTCGTTCGGAAGCCAGACACTGGTGCGCGATATCATGTCGGGCATATTTTATTTGATCGATGACGCCTTCCGGGTTGGGGAATACATCGACTGCGGCAAGGCGAAAGGAACGGTGGAGGGGTTCACCCTCAGGTGCATCCGCCTGCGCCACCAAAACGGACAAATTCACACCATCCCTTTCGGTCAGCTTGGTCAGATTACCAATTTCAGCCGTGATTGGACTACGGTGAAGTTCAATCTTCGTTTCGTCCGCGACACTGATCTCGAGAAGCTCCGGAAAACGGTCAAGAAAATCGGACTCGAGATGATGGACGATGCCGAATTGAAGGATGAGATAATGATGCCGCTTAAGATGCAGGGGGTGGCTGACATCATCGACAATGCGCTCGTCGTCAGGTTCAAATTTACTGTGCGTCCCAGCAAGCCGACCTTTGTGCAGCGCGAGGCGTTGAAGAGGATGTTTAATGCCTTTTCAGCGGCCGGCATCGAGTTCGCCAACACTACGGTGGCCGTTCAATCAGCGGGCAGCGGCAGCTTGGCTGTGCCAGCCGCTGCGCTTGAAGCCCATCGCAGAGCGCAACTATCAAGCGCCGAGGTCACCCAAACAAGTCCATAGCTGGGCGCGCAGGGCCTAAGGCACTTCAGTTCCGCGTCCCTTGCTTCGATCGACAGAGGGAGTATTTTCGCTCTTCGCTTCCTTTCGAGATGCGTCTCACCGCAGCGCATTCTGGCAAAGGAGCCGGAAGCCGGGCAGTCGGAGAGCTGCAAATGACTGACTTCGATGAAGCCACGAAGATGATGCTCCGCAACATGCTGCTGGGCAGATGGGCAGCCAAAAGATTGGGCCTAACCAATGGAGAGACCGACGTCTACGCGAACGCGCTGGCAAAGGACGCCCTCGACCCAGAAAGAAGCGACGTGTTCACGAAGATTCGCCAGGATTTCGACGCCGCGGGCGTCATCGAGACGGACAAACAAATACTTGAGGTTATGACCGAACTTACGATCAAGGCAGGATCGCAATTGTCGATTCGCGACGGAGGCGTCCAAGGCACGGCAGCGGTGCTTATCGCCCGCAATCTCACGTCGCGCTGAAAGGTCTCGTAAACGTCCACCTAGGCTACGCCGGGCCCGATTTTCATTCGCGCGGCGGCGGCCTTTCGCGATCGGTTCCGTCCCGTCTGTCGATTTACAGCTTGAGATCTTTACAACGCACTTCCAGCCTGAAGCTCCTTAATGTACTCGGCGAAGAGGTCGTCTAGGGACAGCTTTGAGCGGGCGTTGGGCTTGGCTTCAGACGGTGGAGGGAAACGCACCGCCTTGGGATCGGGGGAGTAGTCGCCATCGACTTTTCGTCGTGTGTCTGCGTCCGCGTCAGCAATGGCGTCCCGCACGCAATCAAGGACAAGCCGCCTCCTGTCGACATCTACCACGATGCCCTCGCGGGTCAGCACCCTATCGACCTTCTCCCCGAACTCGACTTCGAGCAGGTCGTACCAATCGATCTCCGGAAAGATAGACGCCATCTGGGATTTGTTGAGGAGGCGTACAAGACCTTGCGGCCCGTCGGTTGCAAGGTGGTGCATCAACTCCTCAGTGCCAAACTCTATGGATCGGTCAGTTACCGAAGCGATGTCCCTGACCGCTCGCACCCCCTCTGCGAGGTCGGTGAGCCCTCGTCCTCCACCGCTGCGATGATGTCCCTGTACACGATGCCTGCCAGCGCTGTCGCCTGCCTGTGGGTCAGCGCCTTGGGACCCGCGCGCACTGCCTCCCAATACCGAAGAACCAATGAAAGCGCCGCGCTGTGCCGGGCCTTGGCCTCTGTCGGGTCGCCAGTCTGAAGGCTCGCATCCACGAATTCCCCGATAGTCACGACCTGCTTAACGCTTCCTAGAGGGAGTTCAATCTTCCTGCCCTTCACCTTGTCGCGGATGTCCGCAGGAACGCGGGACTTAAAGCGAAGCATTGAAGATGCTGCGGGCTTGATCGGTCGGGGCATGCAAAGAGCCACTGTGTGAGCCTTCTGTGTGAAGGCGAGGCATACATAAGGTGCTGATTTATCTTAACTTCTTGATCTAAATCAAGAAATAATGGTGCTGCAAGAGAGGATTGAACTCTCGACCTCTCCCTTACCAAGGGAGTGCTCTACCACTGAGCTACTGCAGCATTTGCCAGGGGACTCGTCCGAAGGGACTTGCCCGGCGCGGCGCCCTAGTGCCACAAGGGAGGCTTCAGTGCAAGACGCCTGCCGTATAAAGTTGCTGATTACATGAGTTCGCCTCCCAAAACCGAAGCCGAAAAGCGGGCGGAGCGCCTTGCAAAGGCGCTCCGCGCCAATCTCGGGCGGCGCAAATCGCAGGCGCGCGGGCGCGACGCGGCCTCGGTCGAAGAGGCTGAAGCGCCGAAAAGCGATGCGAAAAAGTCACAAGAGGATTCCGAATAACGGTCGCCCCCTTGCGTCCGGGGTTTCGCCCTTGTCCGGCCTTTGTGGTTCGTTTACTCAAACCGGTTAGCCTTAGTGTTTGAGTGACTCGTTTCGGAGTCCCGGCCCCCCAAAACTCCTCCCTCGCGAACGGGCCGAAGCCATTTCGAAGGACTGATCATGGATCGCATCAAAATTACCGGCGGCGCGCCGCTCCACGGCGTCATCCCGATTTCCGGTGCCAAGAACGCCGCACTGCCGCTGATGATTGCGAGCCTCCTGTCCGAAGACGTGTTGACGCTGACCAATGTGCCGCGCCTCGCCGACGTCGCCCTGCTCGCCCGCATCCTGGGCAACCACGGCCTCGACGTCACCATTGCCGGCAAGCGCCCGGGCGAGGTCGAGCTCACCGGCCAGACCGTGCGCCTCGATGCCCGCACAATCGTCGACACCACCGCTCCCTATGAACTCGTCTCGCGCATGCGCGCCAGCTTCTGGGTGCTCGGCCCGCTGCTCGCCCGCATGGGCCAGGCCCGCGTCTCGCTGCCGGGCGGCTGCGCCATCGGCACGCGGCCGGTCGACTTCCTGCTGATGGCGATGGAACGCCTGGGCGCCAGCATCGACATCGAGAACGGCTATGTGGTGGCCCAGGCCAAGGACGGCCTCAAGGGCGCCGAGATCGAGTTTCCGAAAGTCACCGTCGGCGGCACCCATGTGGCGATGATGGCCGCCACCCTCGCCCACGGCACCACCGTCATACACAATGCGGCGCGCGAGCCCGAGATCGTCGATGTCGCCGACTGCCTGATCAAGATGGGCGCCAAGATCAAGGGCGCCGGCACCTCCACCATCGAGATCACCGGTGTATCCCGCCTGCAGGGCGCCCATCATCGCGTTGTCTCCGACCGCATCGAGGCCGGCACCTACGCCATGTGCGTGGCGATGACGGGCGGCGACGTCATGCTCGACGGCGCCCAGCCCGGCTTGTTCGAGAATGCGCTCGACGTGCTGCGCGAGGCCGGCGCCGAGATCACCGCCACCAATGAGGGCATCCGCGTGCGCCGCAACGGCCATGGCATCGACCCGGTTGCGGTGACCACCGAGCCCTTCCCCGGCTTCCCCACCGACCTGCAGGCCCAGCTCATGGGCCTGATGACCAAGGCCAAGGGCAAGTCGCGCATCACCGAGACGATCTTCGAGAACCGCTTCATGCATGTGCAGGAGCTCGCGCGGCTCGGCGCCCACATCCATCTCGACGGCCAGACGGCTATCGTCGAGGGCGTACGCACCCTGAAGGGCGCGCCGGTGATGGCGACGGACCTGCGCGCCTCGGTCTCGCTGGTGATCGCAGGACTGGCGGCCCAGGGCGAGACCACGGTCAACCGTGTCTACCACCTCGATCGCGGCTTCGAGAGCCTGGAGCGCAAGCTCGCCGCCTGCGGCGCGCAGATCGAGCGGATTTCCGGCGAGGGGTAAGCCCAGAGCCCCCTGGGATCGCAGGCATCCTTGCCTGCCCCCTGGAAGTATCAGGTTCAACAAAAAGGGCGCAACCGATGATGAACTGCCCCCCGAAGGTTGATGTCCAACTTTCGGGGGTCAGTTCATGAGGTCTGCGCCTTTTTCCTTTAGTATCCCACTTCAAGAGGCAGGCAAGGATGCCTGCGGTCCCGTGAAAGACGTCCGCGCTCCCAGCCCTACTTCTCATCCAGGAAATGAAGCACCGCGGCGTTGAAGAATTCCGGGTCCTGCAGGAAGGCGAAGTGGCTGGCGTTGGGCAGGATCAGGAGCCCCGCCCCCGGCACGGTGGCGGCGATATATTCGGTGTGCTCGCGCTTGATCGCCTCGTCATGATCGCCATCGACCACCAGCACCGGCGCCTTGATCGACTTCAGGTCGGCGTCCGACCAGTTGGGCTGGGTCGCCCACATATGGCTGATCTGGTCGACGAAGGCGTCATATTCCTTCGGCGTGGCCGAAAGCTTCCCGTACTCCTTGCCGGCGCGCTCGATATAGGCCGCGAAAGTCGGGTTCTTCTCCACGCCATCCTTCACGCCTGAGGTCACGGTGTTGGCTGCGAAGGCGAAGATCTTGTTGATGCGGTCGGGATGGCGGATGGCGATGTCGAGGCCCAATATGCCGCCATCGCTCCAACCGACGATATCGGCCCGCTGGATCTTGAGATGGTCGAGCAGCGCCACGACGTCGTCGGCCATCAGGTCATAGCCGTAAGGTCTGGTATCGCGCGTGCTCCGGCCATGGCCGCGGCTGTCGACCAGGATCACCTGGTGATGCGGGGCGAGCGCCTTGACCTGGAGCCCCCAATAATCGGAATTGCCGAGGCCTCCATGCAGCATCACCACCGGAGGTCCCTTGCCGACTGTGGCGTAATAGAGCTTGATGCCGTTGACCTCGGCAAAGCCGCTCTTTTCGCCGGCGACGGGAGGCGGCGTCGGCGGCAAGATCTCCCAGCGCTCGGCGGCGAAAACCGTCCCGAGCGAGGCGATCAGCAGCAGAAAGGCGGAGATGGCGGCAGAGATCACGCGCATGGCAGGCTTCATCGGTTTCCGATACGGTCGGAAGCAACGATCCACCATTTGTGCGCGAAGGTAAAGGTCTATAAAATCAGTAGACTGTTCGTGGGAGCCTGAGCGTCTCGTCCGCTCCTGGAAACGGGGCGCCTGTAAAAATGCGGCAGTCTTAACGGCGGCGCTCTTTCTTCAACACACTGCGTTTCCAAGAGCGGACAAGGACGTCCGCGCTCCCAGCGTCACCCCGCATTGTCGCCGATCCAGCGGTACCAGGCATCGGCGCTGCCGTTGAAGACGTTGAGATCGATCTTGCCATCGACGCCGTGGGAGAGGCCGGAGCCGGAATATTGCCAGAAGATCCACTTCCGATCTTCGAACACCATCGAGGGATGCTGCTTCACCGAGCGCAGCCAGAAGGGATAGTCGAGGAAGGCGCCTTCCAGATTGTCGTGATAGAAGCCCGGCGCGGTGTAGATGATGGGCCGCTGGCCGTAATAGCGCTCCACCATGTTGATGAAGACGCGCATTTTTTCCTGCACCTGGGCGGGCGACAGGCGCGCCTTGCAATCCGAATCGGCATTCCATTCCACATCGAGCACGGGTGGCAGGGCGCCCTCGGCCCTGGGCACATTGCGCATGAACCAGCGCGCCTGCTCGGCTGCGTTGCGGCACCAGTAGAAGAAGTGGTAGGCGCCGCGCCTCAGGCCGGCCTGGTGCGCCGCCTGCCAGTTGTACCTGAACATCGGATCGAGGTGATCGCCGCCGTCGGTGGCCTTGATGAAGGCGAAATTGGCGCCCTGGAGGCGCAGGGTCTGCCAGTCGATGTCGCCCTGCCAGCGCGAGACGTCGACACCATGCACGGCGAAGGCGCGGGGGGAGGCCCTGCCGAAATTGATCGGCTTCGCATCGCTGAAGCGGCGGCCGTAGATGCGATCGCGTGGACCGGACCGCCTGGCCGCCTCCCGCGGCAGGGGAACGGCGTCCGGGCGGACGGGAGGCACGGCTACGAAGGCGACTGTCTTTCGGGGCCCCGCGGCTGGCAAGGGCTGGGCATCCGGCAAGGCCCGTGAGTCCGGCAAGGGTTGCTCGACCGGTGCCGGCGGCAGGGGAGCCGGCGTATCGGCGATGGACGCGGTGGTGTCCGGCGTCGATACGCGCGGGGAGCCTGAGGTATAGCTGCTGACGGCGCCGCAGCCGGCCAAGAGAAGGCAAGCGCCGAGAAGGGCAAAAAGGCCGGATACACGCATGGGTACTCTGTCGAACAAACGCCAAAACTGCCGCAGCCCCGGTTGCCTGAGGCTGCAGCCCAAGATCTGGGCCAAATTCGCAAAAAATGGCTGAATCCTGGCGCGTTAAGGCCGACTTGCGCGAGCGGGAGCGCCCCAATCCAGAATCATGGTGACTATTTGCTTACGAGCCCGCCGGAACCGCAGGCCGTCCCGGGATTGCGGGCTTCGTGCCTGCCCTTGAACGAATGCCGCAAAAGGAAAAGGCGCAGCCACTATGGTCTGCGCCTTTCTTCTATCTGCTCGCGGCTTCCAGGAGCAGGGTGGAAGCCTGCGGTCCCTAGCCCTACTCCGCCGCCTGCGCCTTCACCTGAAAGGGCAGATCCAGTCTGTGCCAGACAGCCACCAGAGCCTTTGTGAGATCGGCGATCAGCGCCTCGTCATGGAAAGGCGTCGGCGTGATGCGCAGTCGCTCGCTGCCGCGCGGCACCGTCGGATAATTGATCGGCTGGATATAGATGCCATGGTCGGCCAGCAGCAGGTCGCTCGCCGCCTTGCAGCGCTGGGCATCGCCGACGATCACCGGCACGATATGCGTATCGGAGATCGCCACCGGGAGGCCCGCGCGGGAAAGGGCCGCCTTGGTCTTGGCGGCATTGGCCTGTTGGGCGGCACGCTCGGCCTGCGAGACCTTGAGATGGCGGACCGAGGCCTGCGCCGCTGCGGCGACCGCCGGCGGCAAGGCCGAGGTGAAGATGAAGCCGGGCGCATGCGAGCGCACCGCATCCACGATCGGCGCCGCGGCGGCGATATAGCCGCCCAGGGCACCGAAGGCCTTGGCGAGCGTGCCTTCGATCACGTCGACGCGCTCCATCACGCCGTCGCGCTCGGCGATACCACCGCCGCGCGGACCGTACATGCCCACCGCATGCACCTCATCGAGATAGGTCATGGCGTTGTAGCGCTCGGCGAGATCGCAGATCCGGCCGATGGGGGCGACATCGCCATCCATCGAATAGACGCTCTCGAAGGCGATGAGCTTGGGCCTCTCCTTGCCGGCACGACGCAGGAGGTCTTCCAGATGGTCGAGATCGTTGTGGCGGAAGATCGCCTTCTCTCGGCCCGACTGGCGCACACCCTCGATCATCGAATTGTGGTTGAGCTGGTCGGAGAGGATCAGCGCGTCCGGCAGGAGCTTGCCGATGGTGGAGATGCCGGTCTGGTTCGAGACATAGCCGGAGGTGAAGACGAGCGCAGCTTCCTTGCCGTGGAGGTCCGCAAGCTCGGACTCGAGCATCACCACCTGATGGCTGTTGCCGGAAATATTGCGCGTACCGCCGGCGCCGACGCCGAGCTGCCTGGCCGCAGTCACCATCGCCTCGATCGAGGCCGGGTGCTGTCCCATGCCGAGATAGTCGTTCGAACACCACACCACGATCTCGCGCCGGCCCTGGGGCGAATGCCAGAGGGCATGCGGGAATCGCCCGGCGATACGTTCGATATCAGCGAACACCCGATAGCGCTTTTCCTGCCGGAGCGAGTCGACCGCATTTTCGAAGATCGCGGTGTAATTCATCATATCAACCCAACTTTACCGATGCCTGGGCCTCAATTGCCGGACCTCGTCCGGATTGCCTGTGCACCAGGATACGTCACGGGATCTCCCGTGTGGAACTCCTCAAAACTGAGAAAGTCATATCGTCATTCTTGTGATAATGCATCAGGCTGCGTGACACGGATGGCGATTGGTCGCGCCCAGCTCTGTCCGAACCCATTGCCCGAGCAGGCTGCTGTGTCCAGGAGGATCTCGGTCGGCCTCCTCGATTGAACCAATTGGGCCTTCCGGACGTATTACTGTCGTGCCCTTCGGCAATCCCCCTCCTGCGCTTTCTCGAATGATGGTCTGCGGTGGTGCCATGAAACGGTTTCGCTGGCTTGGCCGCATGAATGCCTACTTCGGCAATGACGAGCCTCACCTCGCGGCGGCGGGCTCCGTAGCGCTCATCGTCGCGGGCAGCCAGCCTTTCTATCCGCTCTACGTCGCAGCGATCGCGGGAGAAAAATTCTGGCCCGCTCTGTTGACCTGGTTTTCCACGCCATTCTTCCTCGCCGTGCCGGCGGTCTGTCGCCGCGCACCGCTTTCGGGCCGGCTCCTGCTGATGGCTTGCGCGATCGGCAACACCGTTGTCACAGCTGCCGCACTGGGTCCTCGCAGCTGGGTAGAATTGTTTTATCTGCCGTGCCTCGCCCTGGCGCCATTGCTCTTTTCCGGCAAGGAAGCAGGTTACGGCCTGATCGCCAGCGTCGTTGGCAGCGGCGTCGGCCTCCTCGTCATCCATGGCAGCCATCAGAACGGCCTTGCGACATTCGATGACGAACAGTTTCGATCCCTCGCCCGCCTGCATGGCTTCAGCGTCGCCGGGTTGCTCGTGGTCTTCGGTTTCCTTGCCTTGCGCCTGCGAAGGCAGTTGCGAGCCATCGCCGCTTGTCATTCGGGACACCAGGACACGACGGCGCTGGATCACATGAGCGTGACGTCCTACGATAGTCACGCAAGCGACCATAATCGGCCCTAGCATTGTCTGCCCTTCAAAGGAGGTACATCATGTCATTTCGCCGCCTGACGCTCTTCCCCGCCCTCGGCCTGTCGCTCGCCCTTTTGGCCGCTCCTGCCCATGCCGAGATCATCAAGTACAAGGCAGATCTTTCGGGCCCCAGCGAAAACCCGCCAACCACCTCCAAGGGCACCGGTACGATCGAGGCTGATCTCGATACCACCACCCGCAAGCTGACCTGGTCCGGCAGCTATACCGGCCTCACCGGGCCCGAGACTGCTGCCCATTTCCATGGCCCGGCGCCGGTGGGAACCAATGCGGGCGTGATGGTGCCGGTGACGGCGAAAAAGAGCCCCTTCAAGGGTTCCGCGACGCTGACGCCCGAGCAGGCCAAGGCCTTTGCGGACGGCAATGTCTATTTCAACGTCCACACCGACCAGAACAAGGGCGGTGAGATCCGCGGCCAGATGATGCCTGAGAAATAGGCAGCCCGCAGCGGATCGTCTTTCGCTGCCTCTCAAGATGGCGATTGCGGCGCAGGAGATGCCTCTTTATTGAGAGGCTGTTTTCCCTCCTGCGCCCGCGATCGTCTCCTGTGTCTTCCCCCTGCGAAATCCGCATCCGCGAGGCTGGCGGCCAAACTGCCGGCGGTCTGCCGGCCTTTGTCTGCGATCGCGCGCCATGAGGAACGAAGCCTCGTTCCGCCCGGTGCTGATGTCGGGCCTCGGCGTCACTTTCCTGTCCTTCCTCGACGCCTGCATGAAGGTGATTTCGGAGACCTATCCGCTCACGCAGGCTGTTACGCTTCGCTATGGCGGCGGGGCGCTGTTTGCGGTGGCGATCTACCTGTTCTTCGGCGGTGGACGGCCAAGCTTGGCCGCAATGAGGCGCAACGCCCTGCGCGCCCTCATCGTGGTGGCGACGGCAGCCTGCTTCTTCACCGCCATCGCCCGCCTGCCATTGGTTGAAGCGATCACGCTAACTTTCCTCGCACCGCTGCTGATGGCGCTGCTCGGCCGCCTCATACTCAAGGAGCAGGTGGGGATCCCGGCGCTCGTCGCCATCCTGGTCGGCTTTGTCGGGGTGATTGTCATCGCCCGCGGCCAGGAGATGGGTGAGACCCACGGCTTCGATCTCGTCGGACTGCTGGCGGCGCTCGGCTGCGCCTTCTTCTATGCGCTGTCCATGGTGCTGATGCGCCAGCAGACCGCCCAGGATTCGACTGTCACCATCGTCTTCCTCTCCAACTGCTTCGCCTTTCTTTTCGTGCTGCCGACGGCGGTATGGAACTGGCAGCCCGTGCCGCCCTTGCATTGGCTGATCGCCGGCGCCGTCGGCTTGTTTGGCACCTGCGGCCATCTGTGCCTTGCCTGGGCCTACGCGCGCGGCCATGCTGGCCGTCTCGGAATCATGGAATACACCTCCTTCATCTGGGCGATGCTCTTCGGCTATTTCATCTTCGCCGAGATCCCCACGAGTTGGACGCTTGCCGGTGCGGCCTTGATCATGGCCGCCTGCCTGTTCGCGACCTTCAGCCAGGGCCGCGGTCGGACGGCATGAGGTGTGCTTGGTTGAAAAATCTGACCCAAAAATTCCGAAAGAGCCGAAAGAGACGCAGATTTTGTCCTGCCCGGGCTTGTCCCGGGTATCCAGACGCAACTTTGTGAGCGTTCATGCCTGCTGGATTGCCTGGACGAGCCCGGCAATGACAAAAAAGTCACGTTCCGGTGACTCTTCGGTCAGGCTCGCTAGGCCGGCATAGGAAGCGGTGCTTGCAGGAAAGGAATGCCGGCCTGAAGACCGGCACATCAATCCTGCCTTCATCAAAATGCGCCCGCTGCAAATTCTTTGCCCGCACGCTTCTTGACAGTCCGAGGGGGTCTGACTAAATCCGGGCCAGTCGTTAGCACTCGCTTGAGGTGAGTGCTAACGGCGTCAAGATAATCCCTTCGATGTGGAATGTGGGCGCACCCCGCGCCTGTCGCACAAGAGGAAAAAAGCCATGAAGTTCCGTCCGCTCCACGACCGCGTGGTCGTCCAGCGCGTCGATGCCGAAGAAAAGACCAAGGGCGGCATCATCATCCCCGACACAGCCAAGGAAAAGCCCCAGGAGGGCAAGGTTGTCGCTGTTGGCCCCGGTGGCCGCGACGAGGCCGGCAAGCTGACCCCGCTCGACGTCAAGGCTGGCGATCGCGTGCTGTTCGGCAAGTGGTCGGGCACCGAGATCAAGCTCGATGGTGAGGATTTCCTCATCATGAAGGAATCCGACATCATGGGTATCGTCGCCTAAACGGCGGATATCACACATAATTTCACTCTGAGGACACCAATATGGCTGCCAAGGAAGTCAAATTCTCCACCGATGCGCGCGACAAGATGCTGCGCGGCGTGGACATTCTCGCCAATGCCGTCAAGGTCACGCTCGGCCCCAAGGGCCGCAACGTCGTGATCGAGAAGTCGTTCGGCGCTCCCCGCATCACCAAGGACGGCGTCACCGTCGCCAAGGAGATCGAGCTCGCGGACAAGTTCGAGAACATGGGCGCCCAGATGGTTCGTGAGGTCGCTTCCAAGACCAACGACACCGCTGGCGACGGCACCACCACCGCCACCGTTCTGGCCCAGGCCATCGTGCGTGAAGGCGCCAAGTCGGTTGCCGCCGGCATGAACCCGATGGATCTGAAGCGCGGCATCGACATGGCCGTTCAGGCCGCCGTCAAGGACATCGCCGATCGCTCCAAGAAGGTCGCCAACTCCTCCGAGATCGCCCAGGTCGGCACCATCTCCTCCAATGGCGATGCCTTCATCGGCGGCGAAATTGCCAAGGCGATGCAGAAGGTCGGCAATGAAGGCGTGATCACGGTCGAAGAGGCCAAGAGCCTCGACACCGAAGTCGACATCGTCGAAGGCATGCAGTTCGACCGTGGCTATCTCTCGCCCTACTTCATCACCAATGCCGAGAAGATGATCGCGGACCTCGAGGATCCCTATATCCTCATCCACGAGAAGAAGCTCTCGGGCCTCCAGGCCATGCTGCCGGTGCTCGAAGCCGTCGTGCAGACCGGCAAGCCCCTCCTGATCGTCGCTGAAGACGTCGAAGGCGAAGCCCTCGCCACGCTCGTCGTCAACAAGCTGCGTGGCGGCCTGAAGATCGCCGCCGTCAAGGCTCCGGGCTTCGGTGATCGCCGCAAGGCCATGCTGGAAGACATCGCCATCCTCACGGGAGGCCAGGTGATCTCCGACGACCTCGGCATCAAGCTCGAGACCGTGACGCTCCAGATGCTCGGCCGCGCCAAGAAGGTGTCGATCGAGAAGGAGAAGACCACGATCGTCGACGGCGCCGGCAAGAAGAAGGACATCGAGGGCCGCGTTGGGCAGATCAAGGCCCAGATCGAGGAAACGACGTCCGACTACGACCGTGAGAAGCTCCAAGAGCGTCTCGCCAAGCTCGCTGGCGGTGTTGCCGTGATCCGCGTCGGTGGTTCCACCGAAGTGGAAGTCAAGGAGAAGAAGGACCGCGTTGACGACGCTCTGAACGCCACCCGCGCGGCTGTTCAGGAAGGCATCGTTCCCGGCGGCGGCGTGGCTCTGCTGCGCGCCAAGGCTGCCGTGTCGAAGCTGACCTCCGACAATTCCGACATCCGTGCAGGCATCAAGATCGTCGAGAAGGCGCTCGAGGCGCCGATCCGCCAGATCTGCGAAAACTCGGGCGTCGAGGGTTCGATCGTCATCGGCAAGATTCTCGAGAACAAGTCGAAGTCCTTCGGTTTCGATGCGCAGACCGAGGAATATGTCGACCTGCTCGAGAAGGGCATCGTCGATCCGGCCAAGGTCGTGCGCACCGCGCTTCAGGACGCCGCTTCGGTGGCTTCGCTCCTAATCACCACGGAAGCCATGATCGGCGAAGCGCCGAAGGACAAGACCCCGATGCCCCAGATGCCGGGCGGCGGCGGCATGGGCGGCATGGACTTCTAAGTCCTAGCTCCCTGTAGAAATGACGAGGGCGGTGTCGAAAGGCACCGCCCTTTTCTTTGCTGGGAGCGCGGACGTCCTACGACACTCAAGAGAGTGTCGGACGATCCGCTCTTGAAACGACATGGTTTCGGAATAAATCTCCGGAAGGATCCAACACAGTTCGCTCCAACCTCTCCATCAAACGCTCCGCTTCGAAGAGCGGACAGGATGTCCACGCTCCCAGCCAATTGACCTCTCCCTCCCATCAGTTGCATGAAGGCTCATGGAACACGCGAACACGTCCTTTCTCCCGAGCCTTCTTCTCTTCCTGGGTGCCGCCGTCATCGCGGTGCCGATCTTCAAGCGCATCGGGCTCGGCGCCATTCTCGGCTATCTGATCGCGGGCGTGGCCATCGGTCCATCGGGCTTTGCGCTCTTCACCGATACCACCACGATCCAGCATGTCGGCGAGATCGGCATCGTACTGCTGCTCTTCGTCATCGGGCTCGAACTGCAGCTGTCGCGTCTGCTCGCCATGCGCAAGGACATCTTCGGGCTGGGCGGACTGCAGCTGGTGGTCTGTGCGCTGGTAATCGGCGGCATCGCCTATTCCCTTGGCCTGCCGATTCTCGGCGCGGCGATCACCGGCATCGCACTGGGCCTGTCCGCCACCGCGATCGCCCTGCAGGTTCTGAATGAGCGCGGCGAATTGCAGGCCCCGTACGGCCAGCGCAGCTTCGCGGTGCTGTTGTTCCAGGACATGTCGGTGGTGCCGATCCTGGCCCTGATCCCGCTCTTTTCGGTCGAGATGGCGCGTGCGTCCCATGAGAGCAACGGCCTGCTGAATGCTGCCTATATGATCGGGTCGATCGCCATGGTGGTTCTGGCCGGGCGCTATCTGCTCAACCCGCTGTTCCGCATCCTCGCCTCCACGCAAGCGCGCGAGGTGATGACCGCCGCCGCCCTTCTGCTGGTGCTCGGCACCGCCCTGCTGATGCAATGGGCGGGCATGTCGATGGCGCTCGGCGCCTTCCTTGCCGGCGTGCTGCTGGCCGAATCGCAGTTCCGCCATGAGCTGGAGGCCGATATCGAGCCCTTCCGCGGCCTGCTACTCGGCCTGTTCTTCATGAGCGTCGGCATGGACATCAACGGCCGGCTGGTGCTCGACAACTGGCTGGCGCTGATCGCGCTTGCCCTCGGCCTCGCTCTGGTCAAGTCGGTCTCGGTCGCTGCCGTGTTCCGCCTGATGGGATCGTCCCGGCTCGACTCGCTGCGCTCGGGCATCCTGCTCTCGCCGGCTGGCGAATTCGCCTTCGTGCTCATTCCGCTCGGCGCGAGCTACGGCTTTCTCAACGGCGACCAGGCCGCCTTCGCCAAGGCCCTCGCCGCGCTGACCATGCTGTTCGGCCCGCTGATCGCGGCCGGCTCCGAGCGCCTGCTCAGACGCTTTACGCCCCCCGAGCCCATGATCGAGGAGGACTATTCCGACGCCCATGGCAAGGCGCTGGTCATCGGCTTCGGCCGCTTCGGACAGGTCGTCAGCCAGGTCATGCGCACCGCCAACATCGAAACCACCATCATCGACAAGGATGTCGAGATGATCGACGTGGCCGCCCGCTTCGGAGCCAAGGTCTATTTCGGCGACGGGGCGCGGCTCGACGTGCTGCGCGCCGCGGGCGCGGCCGATGCGCGCGTAATCGCCATCGCCATCGATAACCGCGCCGACGCCGTGAAGATCGTCGAGATGGTCAAGGCAGAGTTCCCGCTGACCGAGGTTTATGCCAGGGCTTATGACCGCCAGCACGTATTGGCGCTGCTTACGGCCGGCGTCGACTACCATATGCGCGAGACCTTCGAGAGCGCCCTCGCCTTTGGCCGCTCCACGCTGGAGGCTCTCGGCGTCGACAACATGGAGGCCGAGGAGATCATCGACGATGTGCGCGACCGCGACGCCAGGCGCATCGTCGCCCAGCAACAGGGCGGGATCTATGCCGGTATCGATCTGGTCAACTCCAAGCGCCTGCTGAAGCCCGAACCGCTGGAGCGGCCGGACACCATGGGCGTCACGCTGAACCGCGACGCCATCAACGCCGCCGAGGAGGCGAAGGAGGACGAGGAGACGGGCTGAGCCGCCTGTCTATTTCACACCGGCAGGAGATCCATGGCCCTGGCTGCCATGTGGGTGTCGCAGAACTCCACAAAGTCGGTGATCTTGCCGTCGGCGATGGTCAGGATATCGAGCGTCTCTGTAGCGATCCTTTGCTGCTTCGGAACATAGAACATCGTACCCTTGCCATGCACGACGGCGCGATCGCCGTCCACCACCACGGCGTCGACCCGGTAGTCGCTCCAATCCCAAGCGTTCGTCAGACGCTCCAGAACCGCGCGCACATCCTTGTGGCCGCGTATTTCAACGGTCAGGTCGCCAAGGATCTCATCACCCGCAAGCCGGAAGCGGGGCTCAGGTCCAAACATGGCCATGAAACCGTCAATGTCGCCGGCGCAGCGCCGGGCATAGGTTTCTCGCACCATGGCTTCGATCCGGTCACGATCGCTCACGACGTTCCTCCTCCCGATTTGTCGTCATCTCCAAGGCAGCACGGCGCCGCGGTCAGGCGGCCAATGAACTCATCGCTTTCGCAACGGTGTGCGTGTCGCAGAACTCGACGAATTCGGCGATCTTGCCGTCCACCAGTGTGAGCAGGTCCAGTGTCTCGGTGGTGAAGCGCTGGCCCGTTGGCAGGAAACGGACTACACCCTTGCCGTGGACGACGACGCGGTTGCCGTCAATCAGGATGGTGTCGATCCCATGTTCGGACCAATCCCAGAGCTCGACCAGTGACTGAATCATCTGGCGCAGAGCCTCTCGACCACGGATCTCGCTGGTCAAGGCACCGAGGATCTCATCGCCCGCGAGCCGAAAAACGGGATCTGTCCCGAAATCCGTCATGATGGCTTCGATATCGCCCGCACGGCGCCGGCTGTAGCTCTGGCGCACGAAGGCTTCGATCAAACTTTTGTCGCTCATCTTGTTCCCCTTGGTCGCATCAAGCGCACACCGCTTCGCGGGGAATGATTCCACCGGCAAAAAACGGCTGGCAGAGCACACTGACAACACACGTTTGGATGGAGACTTGAGACGATACTACGCCTCTGCGTTGCCTTCGGAAAGAGAGGCGGATTGCATGAGACGACGCGATCGCCCCGGCGAGCGCGATGCCTGCTTGAGCTCCCCCGAATTGTTTGTAGACTAACGACTTCGGACAACGACGGGAGCGGACGATGGCGCAAGAGGAAATCAAAGCTGGCGGGGCGAACGACAAGCTGGTCATCCGGAATGTCGGGCTTCTCCTGAGCGGCGATATCACCAGGCCAATCCTCGACGCCGACACCATCGTCTCCATCGGCGGCAGGATCGCCGCGATTGGGCGCTCTGGGGATCTCGACCTTTCCGGCGCCACCAGCATCATCGACGCCAACGGCACCGCGGTGACGCCGGGCCTGATCGACAGCCACGTCCATCCCGTTGCGGGTGACTGGACACCGCGCCAGAATCAGCTTGGCTGGATCGAATCCAACCTGCATGGCGGCGTCACCACCATGGTCTCTGCCGGCGAGGTGCACACGCCCGGCCGCCCGCGCGATGTCGTCGGCCTCAAGGCGATGGCAATCTATGCCCAGCGCTGTTTCACCGCCTTCCGCCCAAGCGGCGTGAAAATCCATGCCGGCGCACCGGTGATCGAGCCCGACATGGTCGAGGAGGATTTCAGGGATCTCGCCAGCGCCGGCGTGAAGCTGCTCGGCGAAGTCGGCCTCGGCGGCGTCAAGGACGGCCCGACCGCACGCAGGATGGTGGCCTGGGCCCGCAAATACGGCATCCAGTCGACCATCCACACTGGCGGCCCCTCCATCCCCGGTTCCGGCCTGATCGACAAGGATGTCGTGCTGGAGGCCGATACCGATGTGGTCGGCCATATCAATGGCGGCCACACCGCCTTGCCCACCGACCAGATCCGCTGCATCTGCGAAGGCTGTGGCCGCGGCCTGGAACTCGTGCATAACGGCAATGAGCGTGCCGCCCTCTATACGCTGCGCATCGCCCGCGAGATGAACCAGCTCGAACGGGTCATCCTGGGCACCGACGCCCCCGCCGGCTCGGGCGTGCAGCCGCTCGGCATCATGCGCATGGTCTCGATGCTCTCCTCGCTCGGCGACGTCCCGGCGGAGATCGCCTTGTGCTTTGCCACCGGCAATACCGCCCGCCTGCGCGCCCTCGACTGCGGCATCGTGGAAGTCGGCCGCGCCGCCGACTTCGTCATCATGGACAAGGCCCAGCATTCGGCTGGCAAGGACCTGCTCGATTCCATCCAGCTCGGCGACCTGCCCGGTATCGGCATGACCATCATCGACGGCGTGGTCCGCACCCAGCGCAGCCGGAATACGCCGCCGGCGACGAAGATACCAGTGATCGTGGGGCATTGAGCCTGGAAAACCGGCCCGAACGTTGAGGAGGCTTTGGAGACGCCCCCTGCTCAAGGGTCGGCTCGCTCGAGGTATAAGCTTAAAGGACCGCTTATGGTGGTCCTGTCCGGAGCACCTAGGAGTCCACCGAGTCCGATTGTTGAAGCCGCTCTCCCCAATCGCGCATGCTCAGCAGCACAGGCGCGAGCGACTGGCCGAGCTCCGTCAGCTCATATTCGACTTTCGGGGGAACTTCGGGAAACACCGTCCTCTTGACGATTCCATCCGCCTCGAGCTCGCGCAGTTGCAAGGTGATCATTCGTGGCGTGGCGGAGGGCGTGACGCGGCACAGGGCGTTAAAGCGCAATTTGCCGTCCAGCAGATGGAAAACCAGGACCGGCTTCCAGACGCCACCGATGACGGAAAGCGTCGCTTCTACGGAGCAGCCGGTACGACCGGCCTTCCGCTGCCGTGATCGGCGGGTAGTACTATCATCCATGATACTACATGTCCTGTTTGTACGTACTCCCTAAGTCCATAGTGGACCGCTATATTCCTGCCTGCAAGCACACGGTTGGTGAGCGGTATCAAATGCTCGCAGTTTGGGGAGAGTTGCCATGGACGCTATCGAATATATAGGCTTCGTGGCCAGCAGCCTAGCCACACTCGCGTTCCTGCCGCAGGTTGTGAAGACTTGGCGCAGCGGCAGCGCAAATGATTTCAGCTTGGCCACGCTCCTGATGCTTGAAGCCGGAACCAGCCTCTGGATTTTCTACGGCGCCTTGCGAGATGCTCCGGCGATCTGGCTGGGCAACGGCGTCACATTCGTGCTCGCCGGCTTCATCCTATCGGTGAAAATGAAAAGTGTTTTGTTTTCTATCGGTCCGCCGCAGGGAAGATCGAGACCGTCTGGTCCATAAACGACCAAGCTGCAATCAAGGCGCAGCACTGGCCTTTCGCGGAAGGGAGCGATGGTGCCTGTAGTCACATAGGCGAGATCGACCCGTTGTGCTTGGCTGGGGCGCCTAATCTCGTCTTCAGCGACACCGATCCGCAGTGTGTACCGAGCGTAGAGGGTTACGCGTCATAGGCCGGGATTAGCGACAAGCGAAAAAATCGTCGTCATCATCCCGGGAACCATGACATGAAGCGCTTCAGCACATTCCTCGCCTTTGCCTTGCTTTCAGCCAGCCCGGCCCTCGCGGGCGATCCGGACGGCTGCAGATCGGTCCGTTTCTCCGATGTGGGCTGGACCGACATCACCTCCACCACCGCCATCTCCTCGCGCATCCTCAAGGGTCTCGGCTACGATCCTCAGACCACGGTGCTGTCCATTCCCGTCACTTATGCCTCGATGAAGAACAAGGACATCGACGTCTATCTCGGCGACTGGCAGCCGAGTATGGAAAATGACCGTAAGGCCTATCTCGACGACAAATCGATCGTGGTCTCCGCCGCCAACCTGCCGGATGGCGCGAAATACACGCTCGCCGTGCCGCAATACACCTATGACAAGGGGCTCAAGGATTTCTCTGATATCGCCAAGTTCAAGGATTCGCTCCAGGGCAAGATCTACGGCATCGAGCCCGGCAACAATGGCAACCGCCTGGTGCAAGGCCTGATCGACGCCAACAAGGATGGGCTCAAGGGCTTCGAGGTGGTGGAATCCTCCGAGCAGGGCATGCTCGCCCAGGTCCAAGGCTCAGTCTCGCGCAGCGAGGACATCGTCTTCCTCGGCTGGGCACCGCATCCAATGAACGTCAACTTTAGGATACAGTACCTGACGGGTGGGGACGACACTTTCGGCCCGGATTTCGGCAAGGCAGTCGTCTACACCGATCTGCGCACCGGCTGGGCCGAGCAATGCCCGAATGCTGCGAAATTCATCGGCAATCTGAAATTCACCGTCGGGCTGGAAAACCAGGTGATGCAGATGATCACCGGCGACGGGCTGGACGGTCCCACCGCAGCCGAGAAATATCTCAAGGCCAATCCCGGCGTGCTCGATACCTGGCTTGCCGGCGTGACCACTTTCGACGGACAGCCAGGCCTGCCTGCGGTGAAGAAGGGTCTGGGACTTTGAACGGGACACTGCGCTGAGTGTCCTGAACAACTTTCCGGGATGAGGCACGACTCCAGCGCACGACTTGTGTGCGCTGGAGTCGCGCTCTCCGTCTTGAAGACGAGCCACCTCCCCGCGTCTCCCCAACCCTGGTACCTCCGGTTGTCAAAGCGGCAGGGTTGGGTCATCTTGTGTGTACACAAACGATTCCTGCGGGGCGCCGGTCCATGCGAAGCCGTCTTTGGCCGAAGAAGCAGTCGCCATGAGAGACACGCGTTCGTATCGCCTTTACGTCAACGGATCCGGCCACGCCGTGGAGGCCGCAGGCAATACGGCGCTTCTGCATATATTGCGTAACGACCTCGAACTGAACGGCCCCAAATATGGCTGCGGCCTCGGCGAATGCGGCGCCTGTACGGTGCTGATCGACGGCGTCGCTGCGCGAAGCTGCGTTCTTCCCCTGCGCCTGGCCGAGGGACGCGAGATCGTGACGCTCGAAGGTCTCGGCACCCCACAGGCCTTGCATCCGGTGCAGCAGGCCTTCATCGAAGCCGAAGCGGCCCAGTGCGGCTATTGCACCAACGGCATGATCCTGACCGTCACCGCCCTGCTGCGGCGCGAGCCGGATCCCGACGATGCCATGATCCGCAATGAACTGCGCTACAATCTCTGCCGCTGCGGCACGCATGTCGAAATCCTGCGCGCCGCCAGGCTGGCGGCGGAAAGACTGCGGGACGCGGGTGCCCGGGCATGAGCGTTCCCTCCCGCCGTGACCTGCTGTTGCACAGCGGCGTGCTCGCCATCACCGAACCTCATCACGGCACGCATGGCAGGGAGACCGATATCCATGTCTGCCTGACCGATGAAGGCAAGGTCTACGCCTTCTGCGGCCATGTCGACCTGGGTACGGGCATTCGCACCTCCCTCGCGCAGATCGTGGCAGAGGAGCTGGACGTCCCCTTCGACAGCGTCACCGTGATCCTCGGGGATACGGAGGAGACCCCCAACCAAGGCGCCACCATCGCCAGCGAGACGATACAGATCACCGCCAAGCCGCTGCGCATCGCGGCGGCGCAGGCCCGGCACCATCTCGTCGAGCTCGCCTCCGAGGTGCTGGGGATGCCCACGGACAGTCTTACCACCGAGAACGGCGTCATACGCTCTCTCAGCGACGCCACCCAGAGCGTGAGCTTCGCCGATCTCCTGCGCAACCGCCGCATTCACATGCATGTTGCGCATGATACGCCGTTGAAGCCCGTGAGCGAGCATCGCATCATCGGCAAGCCCATCGGTCGGGTGGACATTCCCGACAAGGTGGCGGGCCGCTTCGTCTATGTTCACGATGTGCGCGTGCCCGGCATGTTGCATGGCCGTGTCGTTCGCCCGCCCTACGCCGGCATCGACAATGGAGACTTCATCGGCCGCAGCCTCGAGGCTGTCGATCATGGTTCCATCGCCGGCCTTCCAGGCATCGTGGCCGTGGTGGTGGAGGGCGACTTCATCGGCGTTGTCGCCGAGCGTGAGGAACAGGCGGCGGCGGCCGCCGCGGCACTGAAGGTAACCTGGAAACCCTGGGCGATCGGCCGGAATCTCAACGATCTCGACAAGGCCCTGCGGGCCCAGCCCGTGCATTCGCGCCGCCTGATCGATGAAGGCGATGTCGAGACTGCGTTGGCCGGGGCAAAGAAGCGGCTCGACCGCACCTATGTCTGGCCTTATCAGATGCATGGCTCGATCGGCCCTTCCTGCGCGGTCGCAGATGTCACGCCCGACGGCATGACGGTATGGTCCGGCTCGCAGAATCCCTTTCCGTTGCGGACCGATCTCGCCCTGCTGACAGGTTTGCCGGAAGCATCCATCAAGGTCATCCGCGCCGAGGCCGCCGGCTGCTATGGCCGCAATTGCGCCGACGATGTGGTTGCCGATGCGGTCTTGATGTCGCGTGCTGTCGGCCGGCCGGTGCGGGTGCAGTTGACGCGCGAGCAGGAGCATCTGTGGGAGCCGAAGGGTGCGGGACAATTGATCGATGTCTCCGGTGCCCTCGGCCCGGGCGGCAGCCTGCTCGCCTATGATTTCCAGACGCGCTACCCCTCGAACACGGCGCCGACCCTGGCCCTGCTGCTCACGGGCCGCGTTTCTCCCGAACCAACCGTCGTCCAGATGGGAGACCGGACGGCACGTCCCTCCTACGCCTACGAGAATCTGCGCGTCACGGTGCATGACATGGCGCCGCTTGCCCGCGCCTCCTGGCTGCGCGGCGTCTCGGCGTTGCCCAATGTCTTCGCCCATGAAAGCTTCATCGACGAGCTGGCAGAACAGGCCGGCATCGATCCCGTCGAATTCCGCCTGCGCCATATCGACGATCCGCGTGCGGCCGAACTGGTCAAGGCAACAGCTGAGCGTGCGGGCTGGCAGCCTCATGTCGGCCCGGCACCGCAGGAAGAGCACGCCGCGATTCTGCGAGGACGCGGCTTCGCCCAGGCGCGCTATGTGCATGGCCGATGGCCGGGGGTGGGTGCGGCCTGGTCGGCCTGGGCCGCGGATGTGGCGGTCAACCGCTCGACTGGCGAAGTCAGTGTGACGCGGGTGGTCGTCGGCCAGGATACCGGCATGATGGTCAATCCCGCCGGAGTCCAGCACCAGATCCACGGCAATGTCGTGCAATCCACGAGCCGGGTGCTGAAGGAGGAGGTCAGCTTTACGCAAACCATGGCGGTGGCGGAGAAGGAGTGGGGCAGTTACCCCGTCCTCGCCTTCCCGGAGCTGCCTGCCATCGACGTCATGATGATGGATCGGCAGTTCGAGCCGCCCCTTGGCGCCGGCGAGTCCGCCTCCGTTCCCAGCGCTGCGGCTATCGTCAACGCCGTCTATGATGCGACTGGCGTGCGTTTCCGCGAATTGCCGTTGACGCCCGAGCGCGTGCTCGCAGCCCTCGGCAAGGTGCCCCCAAAGCCTGTGGAGCCGAAGCCCCGACGCCGGATCGGCCTGCTCGGCGGTATCGGTGCCCTGTTCGCCGGGCTGGCCGGCCTCACCGCCCTCGCCATGCCGATCCGTAGCGCCATCCCGCCGATTCCACGTCCCGATCCTGCCGTCTATTCGGCGGCGACCATCGAACGGGGACGCGTCCTGGCGGCACTTGGCGCCTGCGCGACCTGCCACACCAAGCCGAACGGCGCAGCTTTTGCCGGCGGCCTTGCGATTGACACGCCCTTCGGCACGGTGATGACCACCAACATCACTCCCGATCCCGAAGCCGGCATTGGCGCTTGGTCCTTCGCGGCTTTCGCGCGCGCGATGCGGGAGGGCATCCACCGCGACGGCCGCCATCTCTATCCGGCCTTCCCCTATCCGAGCTTCGCCAAGACCAGCGAGGCCGATCTCGAAGCCCTCTACGCCTATCTGATGGCGCAGCCCGCCGTAGCAGAGACGACGCCACCTAGCCGGCTAACTTTCCCGTTCAACCTTCGCCCGCTTATGGCCGGCTGGAACCTCCTTTACAACCGCAGCGGCGAGGTCGCGACCGATCCCGCACAATCGGCGCAGTGGAACCGCGGGCGCTACTTCGTCGACGGCCTCGGCCATTGCGGCGCCTGTCACAGCACGCGCAACGCTCTGGGGGCGGAGGGCACCGGCGCGGCCTATCTCGCCGGCGGAACGGTCGAGGGTTGGGATACTCCAGCCTTGACGCGGCTGTCCCCGGCGCCGATTCCCTGGAGCGAAGACGAACTCTTCGCCTATCTGCGCAGCGGGGCTTCGGTTCATCATGGCGTCGCCGCAGGCCCGATGGCGCCGGTGATCAGCGAATTGAAGGCCCTGCCGGATGAGGACATCCGCGCCATGGCGGTCTATCTCGCCACGTTCAGCGTGCCCTCTACGCCGAAGGATGCACAGACACACGCGGCCAACCTCGTGCAGGCCAGTTCCTCAACCCGCCACCCCTCGACCACCCCGGCTGCACGCCTCTTCGATGGCGCCTGCGCGGTCTGCCACGAGGCCGGGCGCGGCGCGCCGCTTATCAATGACGGACCGCCGCTCGCCCTCAACACCAATCTCCATGCCGCCACGCCGGTGAACTTCCTGCGCGTATTGATGGAAGGCATCGACAACTCCAGCCATGGCGCGATGCCGGCCTTCGGCAAGGCGCTCGACGACCGGCAGATCGTGGAGCTCACGCACTATGTGCGAGGGCGCTTCGCGCCGGATAAACCGGCATGGGTCGATGTGGAAGAGACGGTGGCGGCGTTGAGGGCTGCCGGGCGTTGAGGCTTTGGTTTTGTCGGGAGCGCGGACATCCTGTCCACTCTCGGAAACGACACCCCCGGGAACGAGGAAGAAGCGGACGAGGACGTCCGCGGTCCCAGCCACAGCGTTAGTTCTTCGGGCTCGGCGCGCGGTTAGGTTTCCTTGTGCGCGGGTACGTCATCCGTCATTGAAAAGCGCCGTGGCTGGGATCGCGGACGTCCCCGTCCGCCTCTTCCTCATCCAACAAACGCCTCGTTTCCAGGAGTGGACAGGCCCTCCGCGCTCCCAGTCACCGCTTGAACAGCCGCGCGTCCGCCGGCGTCGGGTCGCTCGGCAGTTGCGCCGCACGGTGGCAGACCTTGGCCTCCTCGATCAACTGGTCGAGCAGCGCGGTGAACAGCACCGGCTTGGCCGCCGCCTCCCAAAGGAAATAGCCGAAGGAGCCCGGGCAGGGATTCACCTCGTTGAGCCAAACCTCGCCGGTCTTCTCATTGGAGAGGAAGTCGATACGGGGCGCGCCCGTGCCATTCACCGCGAGGAACGCCTCGCTCGCCCATTGCCGGATAGCGTTCTCCAGCCCCCCCGGGATATCCGGATTGATGTCGCGCGTCAGCGAGAGCATTCCCTGGCTGGAGGCGCCAGGCTGCTTGCCGCCGCCGGTCTTCTTGGAGCCGCCGGACATATACTTGGTCTTGAAGTCGAGCAGGTCGCTCTGGCGCTTGGGCCGCTCGATGGCCGAAGTTACGACGGTGCCGTTCTCGCGCCTCACCGCGACATTGTATTCCACCAGGTTCTCGACGAAGGGTTCGATGATGGCCTGCGTATCGAATTTGAAGATGCCGGGCAGCACCTGGCGCACGGTGTCGATATCCTCGGCCCTGGCGACGCCGATGGAGGAGCCGAGATGGGCCGGCTTTACGATCACCGGGAAGGCGATATTGCGTAGCGCCTCCTCCAGGCTTGCCTTGTCGGGGATCAGGCCCGTGGCGGGGCGGTTCACCACCGCATCCGGCAGCATGCCGATGCCACGGCCGGCAAAGGCGCGCTTGGTGATCGCCTTGTCCATCAGGATGGTCGAGGCCATGGTGCGCGCGCCGGTATAGGGCACGTTCGCCGTCTCGAACACGCCCTGGATCTGGCCGTCCTCGCCGATATTGCCGTGGAAGGCGAGCAGCGCCACGTCGAATCCGATCGGCTCGGGCTTTCTTGCGAAGAAACCGCCCTTGCTGCGCGGGATCAGCTGGCCCTTGTTGGCGGAAAGGTCGAGATCGACGCGGACCAGGTTCTTGCGGGCCTCTTCGCCTGGTATGTAGTTGGCACGATTGCGCAGCGCATCGCCGGTGAACCAGGCGCCGTCGCCGGCGATGTAAACCGGAAAGCCCTCATATTTCGTGCTGTCGAGCGCGTTGAGCGCCTGCAGGCCGGAGACGATGGAGACGTCATGCTCCGGCGAGCGCCCCCCGAACAAAACAGCGACGCGCGTTTTCGACATCGTATACCCTTGGTTTGGCGCGTCTTCGCGAGTCTTGACGGTGACGGCAAATCGCAGAACGCTATGGAATAAGGCGAATCGTTTGTGCAAAAATAGGATGCGGGGCGCAGCGAGGCAAACCGGGACAGGCCGATGATAAGCCGGCGGCCCCGAATTCGTCTGCAACGGACGGAATCACGCCGAGCTTCGGTGCTCCGTTGTAGCTCAGGCGAACGTGGTCTTGCCACGACACGCGCCATGACGCACCTTCCACGACACGCGCCATGACGCACCTTGCGCACGAGAAAGCCCGCCGGCCGGAGGAATGATGTCGAATACCCTGTCGCAGATTCCATTGTTCCATTCGTTGGGCGAGGCAACGATCAAGGCGTATGACGGACGGGTACGCTGGGCCAGGTTCGAAGAGAACGAACTGGTGGTCGACTATGACGACAATTCCAACGACGTCTACTTCCTGCTCTCGGGCAAGGTGCGTGTGCTCTACCGCACCATTACCGGCAAGGAAGTGATCTTGGCGGAACTGGGCGGCGGCCAGTTCTTCGGCGAGCTTTCGGCCATCGACGGCGTCGGCCGCTCAGCCAATGTCACCGCGCTCAACCGCTCGCAGATGTGCATCATCTCCGGCCCGGTCTTCATGGAGCTGATCACTACCAACGCCTCAGTGTGCAGGCAGATCCTGACCCTGTTGGCGAGCCGCGTGCGTGCCCTCAACACCAAGCTCGCCGAGCATTCCTTCCTGCAGACCAAGCACCGGCTCTATGCCGAGCTGATCCGCCTCTCCCTGCCCCGTGCAGGTCATTCCGGCCAGCGTGTGCTCTCTCCGCCGCCCTTCCACCACGACCTTGCCGCACGCATCGGCTGCCGCCGCGAGGCCGTCTCGCGCGAACTCTCGGCGCTGGAGAAGGAGGGGCTGGTGGCAAAGACGAGAGGCGCGCTGGCGCTGGTCAATCCCGAGGAGCTCAACAAGCGGATCTCGGCGGCCCTGGCGGATTGATGGCGGGCGGGTCTTCAGGGCCGCCGGAAACGCTGCGCTACCGAGATCAGGAAGACGCTGGGTCTGAAGACCCACCCCCCGCATGGTGCCATCTCGGCTCAAACCCATTGCACAACGCCGTCACGACAGCGGGCGGCGTCAACAACCGCACCGGCTTGTCCCGCCACTTCGCCATTTCGTGCCAGCCTTCCGGCGACCAGCGCAAGATCATGCCTCCGCGGCGCGTAAAGGCTTCCTGGTCATCCGCCCATACAGCCCCATCAGGCAGGCCCACCGTCGTCTCTATGCGGTGCTCGGCCAGACGTTCGGCGTGCAGGATCTCGTCCATGCGGCCGGCGCGGGCTTCCTTCTCAGGAAAAGCGGCAGCGAAGGCCCTGGCGTCCACACGCCGGCATTCGAAGCAGGGGCGATGGCCGGCCGCCAGCGCGGTGACCTCGTCGAGGAAGAAGAGCTCGGTATAGGTGTTGCGCGGCGCCATCACCTCGCGGTGCCAGCCCTTGAAGCTGAGTTCGCAGCAGATCCAGGCCTTTGAAGCCCAGCGCCGCCGGCGCAGGCGCTTGTGATCGTCGTGCAGCCGGCCGCCGCGATTGCCCATCATGGCCCCGCGGGCGCTGACCGCGACGATCTCGCCGAAGGGCGTGACGCGGTTCTGCAGGGGATCGCTCATGGCGCCGGCGATCCGTCCGGCTTGAACGTCTTGAGATAGGCGATGACGTCGTCGATCACGGCCGGATCGCTCAGGCCGGCAAAAGTCATCTTGGTGCCAGGGATGAAGGCAGAGGGCTTGGCGAGATAGGCGCGTAGCGAGCCTTCGTCCCAAGTCACGCCGGATGCCTTCATGGCGGCGGAATAGGGAAAGCCTGGCACAGCTGCCGACGGCCGGCCCACCACGCCATTGAGCTCGGGGCCGACGACATTTTTGGCACCCTCCCCCACACGATGGCAGACACCGCATCTGGCGAAATCGGCCTTGCCTTTGGCGGCATCGGCGGCGAGAGCGGGCGTCGCGAGAAGCGCGAGTGCGAGCATCCCTGGGATCGCAGGCGTCGTTCGGAAAGGAAGAGGCACGCAAGGATGCCTGCGATCCCAGGGATGCTTCATTTCGCCAGCGCCTGTTCGCGGATCTTGGAGATCGTCGTCATCGGTGTGATCGCCTCGGGGTCGAGCCTGCAATGCAGGATGGCGGGCTTGCCCGAGGCCACCGCCCGCTCATAGGCCGGGCCGAACTCCGCCGCCGTCACAACCGTCTCGCCATGGCCGCCGAAGGCCCGGGCATAGGCAGCGAAGTCCGGGTTCTTCAGCGTCGTCGCCGAGACACGGCCAGGGTATTCGCGTTCCTGATGCATGCGGATGGTGCCGTAGATGCCATTGTCGATCACCACGACGATGACCGGCAGCTCATACTGCACGGCGGTGGCGAATTCCTGGCCGTTCATCAGGAAGCAACCGTCGCCGGCGAAGCACACTACCGTCCTGTCGCGATAGAGAGCCTTGGCGGCCACGGCGGCGGGCACGCCATAGCCCATCGAACCGGAGGTCGGCGCGAGCTGCGTGCCGAAGCGGCGGAAACGCAGATAACGCTGCACCCAGACGGCGTAGTTGCCGGCGCCGTTGCAGATGATGGCATCCTCGGGCAGACGGTCGCGCAGCCAGAGAAGCGCCTCACCATATTGGAAACTGCCAGGAATGGGCTTGGGCTCGTCGGTCCAGGCATGAAAATCCTGGTTGACCTGTCGCGTTTCACCTGACCAGGGCAGGCTGTTGGGTGGCTGCAATCCTTCCAGCGCCGAGGCGAAGGCCTGGGCAGAGGCATGGATGGCGAGCGTGGGCTGGTACACACGCCCGAGTTCCTCGGCGCCGGCATGTATATGCACGAGCTGCTGTTTCGGGGTGGGAATATCCACCAGCGTGTAGGAAGAGGACGGCATCTCCGAGAGGCGCCCCCCGGCGAGGATGAGGAGATCGGCTTCCTTCACTCGCTGGGCGAGCTTGGGATTGGGGCCGATGCCGACATCGCCGGCATAGTTGCGATGATCGGCCGGAAACAGCATCTGGCGGCGGAAGGAGGTCCCGACCGGCAGGTCGAAGCGTTCTGCAAAGCGTACCAGGCTCGCCACCGCCTTCGGCGACCAGCCCGAGCCGCCAGCAATGACGAACGGCTTCCTTGCCGCCCAGAGCAGGCTTTGCAGACGCATCATGTCCGCATTGCCCGGCCAGGTCTGCGCAGGCTCGACATAGGCGGCATCGGCGACTTCGGCCAGGTCCACCAGCATGTCCTCCGGCAGCGCGATCACGACGGGGCCGGGACGCCCCTGCATGGCGACACGGAAGGCGCGGGTGACGAGCTCGGGGATGCGCTCGGCCTTGTCGATCTCCACCACCCATTTGGCCATCGAGCCGAAGAAGGCCTTGTAGTCGACCTCCTGGAAGGCCTCGCGCTCGCGCATACCGGTCTCGATCTGGCCGATGAACAGGATCATCGGAGTCGAATCCTGCATGGCGATGTGGACGCCATGCGAGGCATTGGTGGCGCCGGGCCCGCGCGTGACCATGCAGATGCCCGGCCGCCCAGTGAGCTTGCCTGCGGCCTCCGCCATCATCGCCGCCCCGCCTTCCTGCCGGCATACTGTGACATTGATGGGGGCATCATGCAGCGCGTCGAGCACGGCCAGATAGGATTCGCCCGGCACGCAGAACACATGCTCGACCCCCTGCGCCACCAGCGCGTCGACGATCAGGCGGCCACCATTGCGGGAAGGAAACTGGGTCATGGATACTCTCGAAAGGACTGTGCCTGTCATACGCCGTCTGAGAGGCAAGGCAACCCCGTGGCGTGGATATGCTGGACCTTCGGACCGGCATGCTTTTTCGGCGACGCCGGAGTTTCCATGCCGACCAGGAGGTCGGCGCACCTCTTGCCCTGCGAACCACCAAACATTACATCCAGGTTATGTTGTCGCCCGAGCTCCTCAAGTTGCTGGCCTTCGACGGAGAAGACCTGGAGGTCATCTCCACGCATCTGCAAGATGCGGCCGTCAAGTCTGTCGACATGGCTTTTCTGCCGCGCGAGAAGCGTTTCGCGCTGGTGGTCGATCGCTATGACTGGTGCGGCGCGCAGAGCGGGGAGCGCACGCGTCGGCGCTCGGGCCTGCATTTCGAACGCGTGCTCGGCGTCAAGCGTTCGCATTTCGAGCAAAACTGCGAGAAGTCGGAAGTGCTGCTGTCGATCTCCTTCCAGGCGAGCGACGATCCGGCCGGCCAGGTGACCCTTTTCTTCGAAGGGGGTGGGGCTATCCGCCTCGAGGTCGAGTGCCTGGAAGCGGCGATGTCCGATCTCGGTCCTGCCTGGCCCTGTGGCTCGCCGCCGCCTGTCAGGGCGTGAGCACAGCGCCGCTCCGGGTTCACGGGCGTCCTGCCCCCAGAAAAGACAGCCCTTTCATCGAGACAAGGCGGGGTGACTTCCGCCTGAAAATTCTTCATAGGGTGCGGCGGCAGGCTTGCGCCTCGCCATTGTCTTGCCCGTGATCTTCCAGAGGATTGCCATGCCGGTTCGGCTCGATAGTTCAAAGGCCGATTTCGCCGCCGCGTTTGCGGCGCTGCTCGCCACCAAGCGCGAGATCTCCGAGGATGTCGATACCTCCGTGCGCAACATCATCGCGAACGTCGTCTCACGCGGCGACGAGGCGGTGATCGACTATACCAGCCGCTTCGACCATCTCGACCTGACGCCCGGCACACTGCGCGTGACGCAAGTGGAAATCGATGCCGCCCGCGCCGAATGCGAGCCGCAGGCGCTGCAGGCACTGCAACTGGCGGCCGAACGCATCCGCGCCTTCCACGAACGGCAGAAGCCCGCCGATCTCGCTTTCACCGATGCTCTCGGCGTCGAGCTCGGCTGGCGCTGGACGGCGATCGAGGCCGTTGGCCTCTATGTGCCCGGCGGCACGGCAGCCTATCCCTCCTCCGTATTGATGAACGCCATTCCCGCCAAGGTGGCGGGCTGCCCGCGCGTGGTGATGGTGGTGCCGAGCCCCGGTGGCCTGCTCAATCCGCTGGTGCTGGCGGCGGCCAAGCTTGCCGGTGCCGACGAGATTTACCGGATCGGCGGTGCACAGGCGATCGCGGCCCTCGCCTATGGCACCAGGACGATCGCTCCCGTCGCCAAGATCACCGGCCCGGGCAATGCCTATGTCGCCGCCGCCAAGCGCCGAGTCTTTGGCCATGTCGGCATCGACATGATCGCCGGCCCGTCCGAAGTGCTCGTGATCGCCGACGACGGCGCCAATCCGGCCTGGGTCGCGGCGGACCTGCTGGCGCAGGCCGAGCATGACACTGCCTCCCAATCCATCCTGATCACCGACAGCCCCGCTCTGGCGGATGCGGTGGAGCACGAGGTGGCGTCGCAGCTCCAGACTCTGCCGCGGGCTGAGATCGCCGGCGCGAGCTGGCGCGATTTCGGCGCGGTGATCACGCTCGGTTCCCTCGACGAAGCACCGGCCCTCGCCGACCGGCTGGCGGCCGAGCATCTGGAGATCATCACTGCCGATGCCGACGGGCTCGCCGCCCGCATCCGCAATGCCGGCGCCATCTTCCTGGGCGGCCATACGCCGGAGGCGGTCGGCGATTATGTCGGCGGCTCCAACCATGTGCTGCCGACGGCCCGCTCAGCCAGGTTCTCCTCCGGCCTCGGCGTGCTCGATTTCATGAAGCGCACCTCGATTCTCAAATGCGGGCCGGAGCAGCTCGCGGCCCTCGGCCCCGCGGCAATCACCCTGGGCGAGGCGGAGGGGCTCGCAGCCCATGCGCGCTCGGTTTCGATCCGCAGCAATCGCGTGCTATGAGCGGAGCGACGTCATTCCGGGCTCCGAAGGGAGAACTCGGAATGACGGCGTGCATCTCGGCCTCGACAATCGCATGGGGATCAAGGCTTGGAAGAATTCGGCCCCGATTGCCGGTTGATCGCCGTTCACCTCGATGAGCGCAGCATCGGCCGCGGCAGCCCCGACCAGGAGCATGAGCGGCGCGTGGCTGCCTATGACCTGATCGAAGAGAATGTCTTCGCGCCCGTGGGCTACGATACCGGACCCTACGGCCTGCACATCTCGCTGCAGGATGGCCGCCTTGTCCTCGACATCCGCAATGTCAACAGTGAGCCTGTGGTGGCGCATGTGCTCTCGCTGACGCCGCTGCGCCGGGTGGTGCGCGACTATTTCGCGATATGCGACAGCTATTACGCCGCCATCCGCATGGCCACGCCCTCGCAGATCGAGACCATCGACATGGCTCGCCGTGGCTTGCACAACGAGGCATCCGAACTCCTGCGCGAGCGCCTCGCCGGCAAGATCGCCCTCGATCTCGCCACCGCGAGGCGGCTCTTTACCCTCATCAGCGCATTGTACTGGAAAGGCTGAGACGTGAGAGAGGGCCGCCGTCCACAGTCGGTCCTGTTCGCCTGTGGGCACAACGTCATCCGCTCGCCCATGGCGGAGGCGATCGGGCGCTATTATTTCGGCCGCTCGATCTTCTTCGGTTCGGCCGGGGTGCGCCCAGGGGAGCCCGACCCTTTCGTGCCGATCGTGCTTGACGAGATCGGCATTTCCCTCGGCAAGCACCGCCCGCACAGCTTCGAGGAACTGGACGAATGGGAGGGGCTCAATTTCGACCTCATCATCACGCTGGCGCCCGAGGCGCACCATAAGGCACTCGACCTCACACGAACCCTGGCTGCCGACGTCGAATATTGGCCAACCGCCGATCCGAGCCTGACCAGCGGCAATCGCGACCAGAAGCTCGATGCCTATCGTGCCCTTCGCGAAGGCCTGATCGACCGCATCACCGCACGATTGGGCTGAGGACAAAGGTCCGCCCTCAATCCCTCGGACATAGAAAAACCATACCGCCACAACGTCATTCTTTTGAACACAACTAAGCTGTATATGCCGCGTTGCGATTTTGTCGCTCCCCCACTATCGTGCGCCGCGATGAACCGGAGGTTTTGATGCGCGTTCTGCGTCCCCTTGCTCTTGCCGCCCTGTCGGCCTTCACCCTGGCGGGTTGCTCGATGTTTGGTTCCATACCGCCGAACAATGTGCCGCCGACGCTGCCAAAACCCCTGGACAACAAGACATCGCTGCCTTTCCCACTGAACCGAACCTTCGCGGCGATATCCTACAAGGACCAGACCTTCAAGGACGACCGGCCGACAATCCTGATCTCGGACATGAACCGCGGCATCGGCTTTTCGGCCTGCAACAACTGGTCGGCCACCATCCTGCCGCGCCAGGACCAGCGCCTCGTCATCGGCCCGGTCGCCATCTCCAAGCGCAAATGCGAGGACCGGCTGATGCACAACGAGCAGGTCTTCCTGTTCGTGATGCGAACCTCTCAGGAATGGTTCTATGACGGCTACACGCTGACCTTCCGCGGGCCATACGGCGAAATGAAATTCCAACCAGCGGCGTAAGACGCGGTCGGACTAGGGATGTGGAGAAGGCCGGTCTCGCGACCGGCCTTTTGTCAGACGTGAGCGGCTTCACGCATTCCCGAAGGCGGCAAGTGGTGTTTCCTGGAGCCTGGCACCATCATCGTCTTTGACGATTCCCAACCGCCTGTCGTGGAGCTTGGCGAGCGAGGAACGATGGCCGATCGACACGACTGTCGTATCAGGCAAGGCTTGCCTCAGCAGATTGTAGAGGCCTCCCTCATTCTCCTCGTCCATGGCAGAGGTTGCCTCGTCGAGCAACAACCAAGCCGGCTTACGCAATATGGCCCGTGCTATGGAAATTCTTTGTTTTTCGCCGCCGGAGAGCACGCTCGACCAGTTCTCATGAGCTTCCAGCCTATCTGACCATTGTGGCAAACCAACTTGCACCAGTGCCTCTGAGAACTGTTCTGTGCTGAAAGTCCCAGCAGGAAGAGGATAGGCCATCGCTCCCGCCAACGTGCCTAATGGGAAATATGGCTGCTGCGGTAGCAGCATCACGGACTCATCCCTGGGCAATGTGACTCTGCCCTTGCCATAGGGCCAGATGCCGGCCAGCACCCGGAACAACGTGGTCTTGCCCGACCCAGACTCGCCGGTCACTAAGGTCCGCTCGCCCTTGCGTAAGGCAAATGCGAGCTTGTCCAGGAGACGCTCTCCCGTCGGAAGACGGACATCGACATTCTCGCCCGAAATCGCTGCAGCGCCCCGCGCGGGAACCACCTCGACACCATCGTTCCGTGCGGCATCTGCCTGCTCGATCGCATGATCGAAGGTTGTCAGACGGTTAATAATAGCCTTGAACACGGCCAAGGAGGCATATGAAGTAATGAAGAAGGAAACCGAGCTCTGAACGTTGGTGAAAGCATCGGACGTTTGTTGAAGGTCGCCAAATTTCATACTCTCTGTTGCAAAGTAGGCGGGGGCCAGCAAAACCAACGGGAAGATAGCGTTTATTTGAGCATAGCCCAATGTAACAATGGTTAATTTAAGATTCCTATAAATGATAGCGAGCGTATTATCAAAAATCGCTTTGTATCGATCCAACAATCCTGCGTGTTCCACCTCCTCTCCCTGCAACAATGCAATTTGCTCGCTGTTTTCGCGAACACGAACAAGATTGTAGCGGAAATCGGCCTCAACCTTCTGGCGCCCGAACTGCAGTGGAATCAAGGGACGTCCAACAAGATGAGTTATGTAAGTTACTAGAATGGCAAACGCCAGGACCACCCAGACCAGATATCCAGGCACGTTGCTCAAATCAAAACCACCGATCTTATAAGGGAATTGTGCCGAAATCGTCCACAAGATCTGCACGAAGGCGTATAAATTTAGTGATGTGCTAAATATATTGATGTAGAAATCGAATGACTGGTCCGTAAAATCCCTCACATCTTCCGAAATTCGCTGATCAGGGTTGTCTGTTGATTTTCTATCGAGAGCAAGCCGATAATGAACCTTGTCGGACAGCCATTGCCGCATATAACGCTCGGTAAGCCATTCGCGCCAATGTAGTTTGAGTATTCCGGTTAGGTATGCCTCCGTCATGCCTCGAATAATCCAGATTGTCGCAAGGAACGTAAAGACGAGCAATTGAGCCCAGAATACAGAAGCATTCTTTTCTTGCAGCGCTGTATAGAAAACATTGTACCAAAAATTAAATCTAACCAGCAGGTAGACCTGTATGACATTCAAAACGATAATGACACCGAAAAGTCCTAACCCGAGTGCTTTCAAACTCATGGGCCAGCGGCCAAAGATTCCCATCTCCAGTTGACTGCGATCCTTGGCCTCAAAGAACGGATTGGCCATTTCTGCGATACGCCGAATGACAGGTATATAGCTGATCGCCAGGTGGGCGATCGCCAGGATCGCCGAAATTATCGAGGAACCCGTTTGAGGCAGGAACGGTTGGAACGTTTCCGGAATCAGGCCAGCACCGTTTGCCGAAGCGACGAGGGCTAGCACGACGAATGACACAGCAAACAGACCGATGAGAAACCGCATCACCAGTGGAACGCGGGTTTTGACAAGCGGCACGCCATCGGCGACGAGCAGGACAAGCAGAACAGCCAAAGAAAGGATTGGCAGATAAACCGGCACAGGTCCCGCAACTGCGCCCACCGCCAATCCAAGGGTGGCCAGACCCGTGAGGCCCGCGAGAATTTTGATCATGGAGACGGCCTTTCGGGAGGGGTCGTGCCGGACAATAGCTTAGAGCCAATTGCCTTCGAACATGGAGAATTTAAGTTAATACAACCCTGTCACGGGGCTTTCGCAGCCGCAAATGATCAAATTGTAAGGTTGTTCAGCTTTTTGTGAGGGTTGGCGGGCACCAGCATCGTGTGCCGCTCGCAGGTAGGTCGCCGGCAAGGGCCAGCGCACATAAAAAAGACGCGCCAAAGCGCGCCTCTGAATGTTTGTCGAGAGACTTTCCCGGCGTTCGGCCGGTGTATCCCTCTTTCGTTGTTATGGTCTATTCCCCCTTCACGCGAACCGGTAGCCCCTTCCGCTTGAAGATTCTCGTATGACTCAGACGGGCTTGAGATTACCCGCGGCAGCCTTGCCCGTCTTGCGGTCAGTCAGAATCTCGTAACCGATCTTCTGACCTTCCCGCAGTTCCGGCAAGCCGGCACGTTCAACAGCGGTGATGTGCACGAACACGTCGCGGCCACCGTCATCTGGCTGAATGAAGCCGTAACCCTTCTGGGTGTTGAACCATTTTACGGTTCCCGTGCTCATAGGTAGTCCTTCACTTCGTTCCAAAGCATGGACGACCCACGGCTGACCGTGCATCGCCCGGTTCTGCGAAATTTGGGGAGGTGTCCTGAACGTACGCCCAGCTAAGCAAAGGCGCACCGGCCCAGTCGTCCGGCCAAATCGACGTCAAATCGATATCACATGTTTATCGAAATCCACAAGGGTGCGGGGATGATCCACGAAAACACAGTTCTGCCATTCCTTGCTGGCACGGCATGTTCTATGGATGGCCGACCTGCCTGCGGACTTGCTTTTGGAATGATCGCCTTTCTACGCCCCTGCCTTATCCTGCTCGCCCTTGCGGCGGCCACGCCCGCTCTTGCCGATAGCGCTGACCGCGACTGTTCGAAAGGTGCCGCCGAGCAGCGCATTCCCGCCTGCACCCAGCTCCTCGACCGGCCGATGGCGAAATCGACCAAGGCCCTGGTCTATTTCCGGCGCGGCCAGGCTTATGCCGAGACAGGCGACGACAATAAGGCGATCGACGATTTCAGCACGGCGCTGGACCTGCGTCCCAAGGATGCCTCGACCCTCACCTCCCGAGCCGATGCGCAGGCACGCCTTGGCCATGCCGATGCCGCGCTGGCCGACTATACGAGCGTGATCGCGCTCGACCGCCGTACCTCCCTGCCCCTGGTCAATCGCGGCTTTGCCCTGCTGCAATTCGACCGCAACCAGGATGCCATCACCGATTTCGACGCGGCGATCGCTCTGAATGCACGCGACGAGGAGGCCTGGAAGGGCCGCGGCGACGGCCACCGCGCCCTCGAGGAGCATATGGAGGCGATCGACGACTACACGCAGGCCATCCGCATCGACAAGACCTACAAGAACGCCTTCTATGCCCGGGCTCGCTCGCTGATCGAACTGAAGGACTATCAGCGCGCCATGGAGGATCTGCAGAAAGCGCTCGACCTCGATCCGGATTTCGACTCCGGTTATTTCAGTCGCGGCTATGTGGAGTGGCAGCGCGGCGACACGGAGGCGGCGGTGGCCGACTACACCAAGGCCCTCGCCCTCGATACGGATTTTCCGGCCGCCCGTCTCGAGCGCGGCCAGCTCTTCGCCTCGCTTCACCGCTATGACGAGGCGATGGCCGATTATGACGAGACGATCCGGGAGATGCCGTCGAGCGACCAGGCCTATGTCTCGCGCGGCATCGCCTGGAGGGAGTTGGGCGACTACGACAATTCGCTGGCCGACCTCACCAAGGCCCTTTCTCTGAAGAGCGGCGAAGGCGACACGCTGGAGGAGCGGTCGCTCACCTACCTCGCCGCCGACCGCTATGCCGAAGCCCTGGCCGACGCCAATGCCGCCATCGCGGCGGACGCCACCGTGCCCGATTATTTCGTCACGCGGGCCCAGGTGCAGGAAGCCAAGGGCGACCGCGATAACGCCATCGCCGATTTCTCCAAGGCGCTGGAACTCGACCCCGGCAGCAAGCCTGCCAAGGGAGGGCTGTCGCGCCTGGGAGCGACGCCGTGAATGGGGGGCAGGTCTTCAGACTCGCCTGAACCTGGATACGCGCCGAGCGAAGAGCCGGGTCTGACGAGCAGCCACCGGATCAGATCCGCCCCAGCCAGTCCACCAGGCGCTGCGTCGCGACCCGGAGCTGTTCGGGACTACGCAGATAGCACAGACGCATGAAGCCCTCGCCGCCGACGCCGAAGGCCGTGCCGGGCGCGAGGCCCACATTGGCCTGGTCGACGATTTCGAGGCCGAGGCGCCGGACATCCGGTTTCCCTTCCACCGCGAAGAACAGGTAGAAGGCCCCGTTTGCCGGCGCGAAGCGCACCTTGCCGGTGCCGCCCAAGCCGTTGACCACTATGTCCCGTCCCAGGCGGGCGCGGGCGATCTGGTGCTGCACGAAGCTCTCGCCCCGTTCGAGGGCGGCCACGCCGGCGCGTTGCAGGAAGGCGGCGACGCCCGAGGTCGAATATTGCAGGAGGTTCTCGATGACCTGGCCGAGCTCAGGCGGCGCCTCGATCCAGCCCATGCGCCAGCCGGTCATGGCCCAGTTCTTGGAGAAGGTGTCGGTGAAGATGATGCGGTCCTCCGGCGACCGAATATCGCGGAACGAGGGAGCGCGCGTGCCGGCATAATAGAAGCGGGTATAGATCTCGTCGGCGAAGATCCACAGCCCGTGCTTGCGGGAGAGGTCGAGCACGAAGGCCAGGTCCTCGGGCGTGGCGACCCACCCCGTTGGGTTGGAGGGTGAGTTGATGAAGATGCCCCGGGTGCGCGGCGTGATGGCGTCGCTAAGGCGCTGATAGTCGAGCTTCCAGCCTTCCTCTGTGAAGACCTGCGGCACCATCACCGGCTTGGCGCCGGAAACGCCGAGGGCCGCAGCGCAGTTCGGCCAGGCCGGCGTCGGCACGATCACCTCGTCGCCGGCGCCCGCGATGATGCGGACCGCAGTCTGGATGGCATGCATGCCCGACTGGGTGACGAAGAAGCGCTCTGCCGAGAAGGGCTTGCCGAAGAGGTTGGCATGGTAGCGCGCGAGAGCCTCGCGCAAATCGGGGATGCCGCGCTGCCAAGTGTAGAAGGTCTCGCCGGCGGCGAGCGAACGCGTCGCCGCCTCGGCGATGAAGGCGGGCGTGGCAACGTCCCCCTCCCCTGCCCAGAGCGGAATCAGGCCTTCGCGCAACCGCCCGTAATTCATCACCTCGACGATACCGCTCTCCGGCGCCTCCACCGCCTCCGGCCGCAATCCGTCGAGAAAGGAGGGGGCGGGGGGAAGCTTCTCGGCAGCGGCAGTCACGGCGATGTCCTTGTGAAATCCAACTTCACCATAGGGCATCGCCGGGCGCGCCGAAAACCAAATCTTGGAATGCGATCCATCGCCAGGATGAATGCCCTGCCGGCACCATCCTCTTGGATTCACAGATTAGCGACTCAGCGCTTGGCAGCCAGCAGGTCGCGGATCTCCGTGAGGAGCTGCACATCCGCCGGGGGCGCGGCCGGCGCCGGAGCCTCGGCAGGCTTTTCGCGACGCAGCTTGTTCATTCCCTTGACCATAAGGAAGAGAATGAAAGCGAGAATCAGGAAATTGATGATCACGCTGACGAAATCGCCCAATGCGAATGCCGGGCCAACTTTCCGGGCGTCGACGAGGGAGGTGCCGGGCGGGACGGTGCCGCGCAGCATCACATAGATATTCGAGAAATCAAGGCCGCCCGGGGTCGCAAACCCGATGATGGGGTTGATCAGGTCATCGACCACCGCGGTTACAAGCTTGGTAAACGCCGCGCCGATGATCACGCCGATGGCGAGGTCCATCACATTGCCCTTCAGCGCGAATTCTCTAAATTCCTTAAGCATGAACCCTCCAGGCTTGCGAAAAGTGACTGTGCGTCCCTAGCAATGACGGCGTTATGCATCAAAGTAAGCTGACATTAGGTTGGGCGAGTCAACTCAAAAGTCCTTTCCACCACAGCATAGTCCTTGTAGCCGAGGCGCGAGACGATGCGCAGAGCCGCCGTATCCACCCTGCCGTCCTTGATGAAGCGATCGTCGACATAAATGCCCAGCACCTCGCCGCAGACCAGCCAGGCATCGCTGGGCTGGCCCTCGGCATCGACGAGATGGATGGTCTGGGTCCACAGGCACTCCAGAGCAGCGGCGGCCTTGGCGACGCGCGGCGGCTTGACGAGACGCGAAGGCGCCGCCTCCAGGCGCGCATGCTCCATCTCGCTCTGCCCGCGTGGCAGATGGGCCGAGGTGGCGTTCATGTCGTGCACGAGGTCCTCGGTGACGAGGTTGCAGACGAACTCCTTCGTCTCCTCCGCGAACACCACGCTATCCTTGCGACCGTCGGCGGCAAAGCCCACCAGGTGCGGGCGGGCCTGGAAGGCATTGAAGAAGGAAAAGGGCGCGAGATTGATCGCCCCGGTTGATGACTGCGTGGTGATCCAGCCGATCGGACGCGGCGCCACCAGGGCCTTGAACGGATCATGCGGCAGGCCGTGATCGCCCTTGCGGGGTTCGTAGAACATCGCCGCCTCAATCGGCCAGGGTTGCGGCAAGACGTCGGAGGAAACCGGCGCAGGCTTCGAATTCGGAGAGGGCCATCCATTCATCGGCGCCATGTGCCTGTTTGATCGAACCCGGGCCGCAAATCACGGTGGGCACGCCGGCGAGTTGGAAGTGCCCGGCCTCGGTGCCATAGGACACGGCCTGCGTGCCGTTGCGCCCGGCAAGATAGAGGGCGAGGGTCTCTGCCTGTGAACCGGGATCCGGCGCCAAAGGCGGCACGGAGACATCCTGCAGGGTGACGATATCGGCCTCCGGGGCGTTCTGCTTCAGACGCGGCAACACCACTTCCCGGCTGAAGGCGCGGATGCGGTCGGGCACAAACGCCACCGGCAGGGACGGCAGGCCGCGGCATTCCCAGACGATGCGCGCTTCGTCCGGCACGATGTTGATCGCCCTGCCGGCGGTTAGCAGGCCGGCCTGCACGGTGGAATAGGCGGGGTCGAAGCGGCCGGAGCCGTCGCCCGCCGCCCTCAGCTCATCGGCGATGTCGTCGAGATGGGCGATGATGCGCGCCGCCGCATGCAGGGCATTTGCACCGAGCGCCGGCATGGCCGAGTGGGCCGGCCGGCCCGTCACCAGGGTGACGTAGCCCGAGAGGGACTTCTGCGCATCCACCACCTCCATCAAGGTCGGCTCACCGACGATGCAGGCACGCGGCAACGGCATGTCGGTGCCGAAGCGGCGGATCATGTCGAGGCTGCCGAGGCAGCTGATCTCCTCGTCATAGGAGATGGCGAGATGGATCGGCTCCTTAAGGCCCATCGTCAGGAACTCCGGCACCAGTGCCAGGGCGGTGGCGACGAACCCCTTCATATCGCAGGTACCGCGGCCGTAGAGCCTGTCGTCGGCAAGCCGCGCCTCGAATGGCGGCGAGCTCCAGGCCTGTCCCTCCACCGGCACGACATCGACATGGCCGGAGAGCACGACGCCGGGCTTGTCCGCCGGGCCGATGGTGGCGAAGAGCGCCGCCTTGTCGCCGGCCGGGTTGGGCAGGCGAATGGCCTCGACGCCATGGGCGGCGAGATAGTCGGCGATGAAATCGATCAGAGGCAGGTTGGAACGGGAACTGACGCTGTCGAAGGCGACCAGCTTGGCGGTGAGCTCGATGGGGGTGTAGCGGGGCGGCGACATGACTCTTTCCGGGTGCACGGGCATCTTGCCCGTCCTTCCTTTTTCGTAAAGCGTCCCGTTTCCAAGAACGGGCAGGATGCCCGTGCACCCGGGGCCAGGTTTTACGCGTTCACCAGCTCTTCCGTCTCCGCCTTGTCGAAGGCGTAGCGGGTGTTGCAGAATTCGCAGGTGACGACGATGGAACCATCGTCAGCCACCATGTCGCGCCGATCCTGCTGCGAGAAATTGCGCAGCATTCCCGTCACGGCCTCGCGCGAGCAGCGGCACTTCTCGACCACGGGCGAGCTCTCGAACACGCGGGCGCCGCGCTCATGGAACAGGCGGTAGAGCAGTTCCTCGGCCGGCACATTCGGATCGGTGAGCTCGTGATCCTCCACCGTCCCCATCAGCAGCTTGGCCTCGACCCAGGAATCATCCTCCACGTCGTCCTCGCGCTGCTCCAGGACCTCGGCGCCCTCCGGCGCGTCGCCTGGCGGCAGATCGGCCATGCGCATGCGTTCGGGCGAACTGGGCAGGAACTGGATCATCATGCCCCCGGCGCGCCAACTCTGGCCCTCGCCCGCGACATAGTTCTCGGCGACCGCCAGGCGCACCCGCGTCGGGATCTGCTCTGACTGACGGAAATACTGGTCCGCCGCCGCCTCCAGGCTCTCGCCCTCCAGGGCAACGATGCCCTGGTAGCGCGCCATCTCCGGCCCTTGGTCGATGGTCATCGCAAGGTGCCCCTGGCCAAGCAGGTCGATGGTGCTGGTTTTACCGGCGGCAATCGCCTCGGCCACGGCGTCCTTGTCGAAGGTCGCGCAGGCGCGCACGCGATCCGGCGCCTGGAAGTCGACGACCAGCATGCGCACGGGCCCGTCTGTGCGGGTCTGCAGGATGAAGCGGCCATCGAACTTCAGCGTGGTGCCGAGCATCAAGGTCAGCGCCGTCGCTTCGCCGAGGGCCCGCGAAACCGGCGCCGGATAATCGTGCCGGCGCAGGATGGTGTCGATGGCAGGGCCGAGCCGCACGACACGCCCGCGTACATCCAGGCCTTCAGCCTGGAACGGGAGGATGTGGTCATCCCCCATCAAATGTGAGTCTGTCATGCAGCTGCCTGTCCGAAGCACCAGGCCAGCACCCCCTTCTGGGCATGCAGGCGGTTCTCGGCCTCGTCGAACACCACCGATTGCGGCCCGTCGATCACCTCGTCCGTGACTTCCTCGCCGCGATGGGCGGGCAGGCAGTGCATGAACAGGGCATCCGGCTTGGCGGCCGCCATCAGCTTGGCGTTGACCTGGTAGGGTTTGAGAAGATTGTGGCGGTGGCCTTCCTTGTCGCCCATCGACACCCAGCAATCGGTGACGATGCAGTCGGCGCCATCGGCCATCTCGAAGGGATCCGTGCCGATCTCGAGGCGCCCGTGATTGGCCTTCATCCAGTCGACCAGTTCCTTGCGAACCGTGAGCTCGCCCGGCGCGGCCACACGCATGGTGAAGTCGAAGCGCTGGGCGGCTTCGATCCACGAGGCCAGGACGTTGTTGGCGTCGCCCGTCCAGGTCACCGTCCTGCCCCTGATCGAGCCGCGGTGTTCCTCATAGGTGAGGATATCGGCCATGATCTGGCAGGGATGGGAGAGCTTTGTCAGGCCGTTGATCACCGGGATCGAGGCATGGGCCGCGAGCTCTCGCACTGCGGCGTGGTCGAGCATGCGGATCATCACCGCATCGACATAGCGCGACAGCACGCGGGCCGTGTCGGCGATGGTCTCGCCACGGCCAAGCTGCATTTCGGCGCCCGTGAGCATCAACGTCTCGCCGCCAAGCTCGCGCATGCCGACATCGAAGGAGACGCGCGTGCGGGTCGAGGGCTGCTCGAACACCATGGCCAGCACCTTGCCTGTGAGCGGGCGTTCGACCGCCACCGCGCCCTTGACGCGCTTGGACTTGATCGAGGCGGCGAGATCCAGAACAGCCCGCAGTTCCGGCGCGGAAATCTCCGAAAGATCGAGAAAATGCTTCAACATGATCAGTTTCCGGCAGTCTTCAACTTGCGCGAGAGGGCAACACAGGCAGCCTCGATACGGCGCACGCCTTCGAGAATCTCCTCCTCTGTGATGATCAGTGGCGGCAGCAGGCGCACGACATTGTCGCCGGCCGGAATGGCCACCAGCTTCTCGGCGCGCAGGGCCGCGGCGAATTCGGCCGGGGTGACGCGGCCCTTGATGCCCAGCATCAGGCCCTCGCCCCGGATCTCCTCGATCACATCGGGGAAGCGGTCCTTGAGCTCGGCGAGACGCTGGCGCAGCAACAGGCCAGCCTGCGCGACGTGCTGCAGGAAGCCCTCCTCCAGCACGACGTCGAGCACGGCATTGCCAACCGCCATCGCGAGCGGATTGCCGCCGAAAGTGGTGCCGTGGACGCCGGTCGTCATGCCCTTGGCCGCTTCGAAGGTGGCAAGGCAGGCCCCCATCGGGAAGCCGCCGCCGATACCCTTGGCCACCGCCATGATATCCGGGGTCACGCTGGACCATTCATGCGCGAAGAACTTGCCGGTGCGCCCGACGCCGGTCTGCACCTCGTCGAAGATCAGGAGAAGGCCCCTGGCGTCGCAGATCTGGCGCATGCCCTTCAGGCAGATCTGCGGCAGCGTGCGGATGCCGCCTTCTCCCTGGATCGGCTCGACCAGGATGGCGCCTGTCTCGGGAGTGATGGCCCGGTCCAGCGCCTCGTGATCGCCGAATGGGATCTGGTCGAAGCCATCCACCTTGGGACCGAAGCCTTCGAGATACTTGGCCTGGCCGCCGGCCGCGATGGTGGCGAGCGTACGGCCATGGAAGGCGCCCTCGAAGGTGAGGATGCGGTAGCGTTCGGGCTGGCCGTTGGCCGAATGATATTTGCGCGCCATCTTGATGGCGCACTCCAGCGCTTCCGCACCCGAATTGGTGAAGAAGACGAGATCGGCAAAGGTGGCGTCGGCCAGCCGGCGCGCCAGCTTCTCGCCCAGCGGCATCTGGAAGATGTTGGAGGTATGCCAGATCTTCTGGGCCTGGTCCGTGAGGGCCTTGACCAGATGGGGATGGGCATGGCCGAGCGAATTCACCGCGATGCCGGCGCCGAAATCAAGGTAGCGCTCGCCGTCCGAACCATACATCCACACGCCCTCGCCTCGCTCGAAAGCCACGTCCGCGCGGGCATAGGTCGGCAGGATGGCCGATTGAGCGGGATCATGGGGCTGAGCGGTTTTCACGGAGGTGGTCACGGGATTGGCTTTCGATTGGCTGTTGGCTGGATTTACAGTCCTAAGGGGTGAAGATGACAGGGCTAAAAAATCAAAACGCCGCCCCAAGGTGCTGCTTGGGGGCGGCTGTTTCGCGAAAATATATGAGACTCGGAGACGTTGCTGTCAATGGCCCGTATCGCCGGCGGTTCAATTGACGATGCGCTTGACATGGGGGCTGTCGAGCGAGAAGGCGGGGATCTCGACATCGAAGCTCTCGCCGCTGTCCGCGACCATCTGATAGGTGCCAACCATCATGCCCGAAGGCGTGCCCAGCGGACAGCCCGAGGTGTATTCGAAGCGCTCTCCAGGATCGAGCACCGGCTGCTGGCCGATGACACCGGGCCCGCGCACTTCCTCGCGGCGGCCGCTCTCGTCGGTGATCTGCCAGGCCCGTGAGCGCAGCTGCACCGTTTCCGGCCCCATATTCACGATCTCGATCGTATAGGCCCAGAAATAACGCCCATCGGACGGCCGCGACTCCCCGGGCACATATTGTGGCCGGACCGTCACTTTGATGTGGCGCGTGATGCGGGTGTACATGCCTTGGTTTACGCCCGAGGCGGGCCTGCGGTCAAACCTTCGCGCCAGGACGCGACAAGCCTTGGGCGAGAAGCGCCAACAGCGCGGCGAGCACGAGCGCCCCAGCCGCGCCGTAGGAGGCCAGGGTAAAGTTGCCGGTGAGATCATGCAGATGGCCGGCGACGGAAGGGCCGACGATCTGGCCGATGCTGAAGGCCACCGTCATCACCGCCAGCAGGCGTTGCGGATTGCCGCTGACGCGCTCGCGCGCCGCGACCAGGCCGAGTGCCGTGATGCCCATGAAGGTGCCGCCCAGGAGCGCGGCGGCCAGCAGCATGCCCGCTTCCGTGGCGACTGCAGCGGACGCCCCTACCCCGATAGCCTCGATGACGCATGCGGCGGCGAAGGCGACGAGCGTGCCGTGGCGGACAGCGACCGCCAGCCACAGCGGCACGGAAAAGGCCGCGCTGACGCCGACGAGGAACCAGGTGTAGGGCTCTATCGCCCAGAGTGCGGGATCGGCGCGGATGATGGCGACCAGAAAGGTGGCGGTCACGACATAGCCGACACCGAACAGCCCATAGGCCAGCACGAGGGGAGCGTGGCCGCCGGTGAACCGCGCCTTGGCCGGCTGGCGCGCGGCCTGCGTGGACGGCCCCTCGTCGATCTTAGCCACGGCCATGCCGGCGAGGAGGATCGAAACCAGGCCGGTGAGTAGCCAGTCGGTGCGCCAGTCGAGCCCCGCTTCTTCGACAATCAGCACCAGGAGGGCCGACATGGCGATGCCGACGCCGACGCCGGCGAAAAGGATACCCGGCGCTCGCTTGTCGCCCCGGGCGGCGCTGCGCTCGAGCACCAGCCCGGTGGCAAGGACCAGCACCCCGGCGCTGGCAAAGCCACCGATGAAGCGAACAGCCGTCATCATCCAGAAATCGGAGAGGCCCGCCATGGCGAGCGTGGTCAGGCAGCTCACGCCGAGACAGGCGGCCAGCACCAGGCGGCGGGAAACCGGTATCGGCAGCGCGGCAGCGAGCGCCCCGGCAAGATAGCCGACGAAATTGGCGGAGGCGATCAGCCCCGCCTGCCCGCCCGTGAGACCGAGATCGGCCATCATGCCCGGCAGAATGGGCGTATAGACGAAGCGGCCGATGCCGAGCCCGGCAGCCAGAGCCGCCAGACCGCCGACGGCAAGTGAATTGGGCTGGTTCCGGGCCATGGCGTCAGGCCCGACAAAGAGTTGGGGTGGCAAAGGCTTGCATGAAAGACTGCCCGCAGTCGCAAATTCTGAAAAGACTTGAGACCGTGCTAGCAAGAAATGGCAGGCGAGACAAAGCGGCAGGTTGTTCAGGCTCCGCATTAGCAGCGTGTGTTCGTCCTTGCGGGCGCAGCCGAGCAATCCGGGAGCCGAAAGGCGTTGTCTACAGATCGACACACCATACATTGCCGACTCCTCGGCGAGATTCCATGCTGCGGGCCGACCACTCCTTCACAGGACCATCGCCGATGTCCGAGCCTGTCATCCTCGTCGATCCCCTGCCCCGAACGCTCGATCTGATCATGACGCCGCCGGTACGGGCGCGCCTCGAACGGCTCGGACGCCTCTTCATCTCGCAGGAGCGGCCTATGGACGAAGGGGAGATCGAGCGGCTGCTGCCGGAAACAGTTGCGATCCTCGGCCAGACGGCGATGCCACGCGAGCGGCTGGATCGGGCACCGAAGCTGAAGGCCATCGTCAATGTCGAGACGAATTTCCTGCCCAACATCGACTATGCGGCCTGTCAGGAGCGCGGCATCTGGGTGATCACGCCCGGTTCCGCCTTCGCCGCGCCGGTGGCCGAGACCACGCTGGGCCTGTGCATCGACCTTGCGCGCGGCATCAGCGCGGCCGACCGCGCCTTTCGCGATGGCACGGAAACCTACGGCCTCGAGGCCAATGTCGACACAATCCGTTTCGAGGGCGCATCCGTGGGCATCATCGGCTTCGGCGATCTCGGCCGCAAGTTCCGCGAGCTCATCCGCCCCTTCCGCAACGACGTGCTCGTCTATGATCCCTGGCTGCCCGCCGAGATCATCGAGAGGATGGATTGCCGGCAAAGCGATCTCGATACGCTGCTGGCCGTGAGCCAATTCGTGGTGGTCTTCGCCTCCGTGACGACGGAAAACACACATTTCATCGGCGCCCGGGAATTCGCCCTGATGCGCAAGGGTACCGCCTTCCTCCTGATGAGCCGCGCCGCCGTTGTGGATTTCCCGGCGATGCTCGATGCTGCCCGCCGAGGCGATATCCGCGCCGCCACCGATGTCTTTCCGGTGGAGCCGGTACCGGCCGACGATCCCGTGCGCACCACGCCGAACATGATCTTCTCGGCCCACCGCTCCGGGGGGACCGCCGACGCCCTCCTTCAGATTGGCAGCATGGCTGTCGCCGATCTCGAACTCATCCTGCGCGGCCTTCCCCCGCAACTCTGCCGCCGCGCCGACCCTGCCATCGCCGCCCGCCTTCGCTCCCAGCCGGTGAGCAAGACGTAAGCCAGGGATGGCCCTTGCCTGCCTCGCTAGAAACAGGATACAAGACCGCTGATGCGGGTGTAGTTCAGAGGTAGAACGTCAGCTTCCCAAGCTGAATGTCGTGGGTTCGATTCCCATCGCCCGCTCCAGAAATTCCCTTTAGAGATCAGAGTTTAGCGAGCGCCTAGCCTTCTTCGACAAGCGAAAGGCGCGGGAAATTTCGGGACCATTTGGGCCGGCGGTGACTATTTTTGTTTAGTTGCTGGGTATATTCATCAATTTCTTGTTTCAACCAGAAGTAGTATGTAGCGGGGGGTGATGCGAATTGCCCCTCTTGACCTGCCAGACGGTCATGCGCCCGCCACTGCCACAGGAGTGGCGGCTGCGCACCCCCGGCCTTCACCCGACAGGCCGGGGGTTTTTGTCTCGGATGCAAGAGTTGGAGTTTTATGGGCGACGCCCTCCGCCAGCGCAAGGCGTGCTCGGTGCCCAACCGCTTCTCTGCCTGGCGACGCGCCCCATGCGTCGGCTCGATCCTGAGGCCGCCAAACCGGCGCTGGGAGAAGTGATGTCGTCAGCCTGGGCGGGAAGCCCGATGCTGGCTTGGGACAAAAATCCCTGGACGGTTCGCCCCATGTCCTCCCGTATTGAGATCGAGCCGCGCCATGTTAGAAAGCGGAGTTCGTCCCGCGATGCCATGCTGGGGGTGAAAATCATGTCCCGCATCACCTACTATGTCGTTCTTCCCTTCGTCCGCACGCCCGAGGGTGAACTGCTTGGCCTTCAGGCAGAGGAAGCACCAGACGTATCGAAGGCGAAGATCCATGCATTCAACATAGTGGGCGATACAAGAGGCGAGGATACCATCGTCGGCGCCGTCGCCTTCTCGAGATCGGGTGATCCAGGGACCGGTCGTTTTGAAGACGCCTTGCTCCTGGCGCGCTATGGCGAAACGCCGGATGACGTGGAGGGGATGTGAAGGCGTCAGCGCGAGTTTCGGACGAGCCGCTTTTTGCGAACCAATGCCGCGCGAATCCTTTCTGCCTACGACAGTCCGGTCACCAGCGATAAAGCACTTCGCCCGACTCGCTACACCGAGCCGGGCTTTTATTTCCAAGGGTTCCGGCCAGGCAGCCGCGGTTGGGTGCAGACACCCTGACCGGCCCCCGAGAAGGTATTACGTTACTGTTTCCCGACTAGAAAACAATAGCATGATCAAAAGAACGTTGCCACCATTTTGACACTTGCTGGCCACTTTCTGGTCACAGAAGACCACTCCCTCCAAGGTCGTGCTCGCAGCCCAGCGGGTGCGGCAAGCCTCACCTCTTATCGGGCGGCAATTGCAGCCATCCAAAAATGCATCATCGCGCCAGAGTTTCCATCAAGGCGGCTCACCACCGATAGCGCAGGCTGACGGTGCCTTTCACCGCGTAGTTGCTGCCGGCATTCGAGGCCAGGGCCGCGCCATAGCTTGCCTCGCCGTTCAGGCTCCACTCGTCGTTCCAGGCATAGGTCCCGCCGAGGCCGATCTCGCCCCACAGCTTCTTCTCCTGCTGATCGATCTCGGTGCTGTCGACCTCCACCGAGGTCCCGTCCAGGAACTCGTAGCTGAGATTGGCGACCCCATAGAGCTGTACGCGCCTGACCTGGCCGTCCTCACCCTTCCAGGTGTCGAGCTTCTCAAGGCGCAGGCCGCCGCGTCCCCTCAGGCTGTCACCCTTGCCGAGTTCGTTGAGCGAACCGTTCTCATCGATGAAGCTGTCGAAGTCGACATGCGTCCAGGCGAGCTGGGCCTGCGGCACCACAGCCCATCCGGAACCCAGGGTGAAGCGCTTGCCGACTCCCAGGCTCAGGGCCGTGGACCAGCCCTCGTCGTCGCCTGTGGTCTGGTTGGTCGCCGATTCTATTGAGCGACATCCCAGCACGTCAGGGCAGATGATCGAGATCGACCAGGCCGATCCGAACCTCCCTTGCGAGGGTTAGCAGCGCGACACAGAAGAGAAGCAGCGAGGCGATGAAGAACAGGGCTGCGCCCATTTCGTGGTCGTAGCCGATGAAGGCAACTGCAAAACCCCACACAATGAGAAGCGTGGTACAAATCGCGCTCGCCACTGCAAGGGCCAGTGCACGCTGCAACAATGCGGCACGTCTCGTCAGACGCGGCTTGTCTGACCTCAAAGGCGGCCGGTCTTCATCCTCATCCTTGATGCCATGGATGGAGCGGCTGCGATCGATGATCACGTTCAGCCGACCTACCAAAATGCCGATGAACGAGCCGGTGGCTCCCAGCATGAAAGCCGGGGCCGTCGCCTGCAGCATGACTCGTGAGATTTGTGAAAGCGTCGGTACGTCGCCTATCATGGTGCGCCACGATATCCTTGGAGCGTTTTACTTTCAGACCGAATCACCAAGAATCGCAAAATGCTTTTGGTGCCAACAAGCTAATTTCGTAATCCGCTCCTGCCTGAACGCATTTTTGCTCTAGTGAGCTCGATGGTCGGAGGCGTCGGCGTCGCTTGCGCCGGCGCCTTCCATGCGCGGGCTCACTTCATTTCGATACCTAGCTTCGCCCGCTCGTCCTTGAAGACGACGGCAATCGCCTCGATGATCTTCTTGTCGCGATGAGCCTTGCAGTAGACGATAACCTCGTGCTCAGCTTCCTTTCCCTTTTTGAAGTCCAGGAAGTGCTTATGCGCGAGCCCGTTATACCAGCCGCTGTACCAGGTTGTGAGGGCGTCTGCATCCTCCTGGTAAGTATCGGCAAGCTGGGCGCAGGTCAGAGCCTGCACGTCAAGGAAGCCATTGGCGTCGACATATTTCGAGAGTGACGTCGCCTCCTGGGCGCGCGCGCCCGTCATGCCCAAGCTCAAGAGGGCTCCGACAATTAGCAACCTGTGAATCTGCATCACGGCATCTCCGTTTGTTGAGTATAGCTGCAGGCTCAGGCTGTCAGCCCAAGCGTTTAACTGGCGGTATGACCCAGGAGCCATCGAGGATCGAGGGATTGCTCTCTTCCGGCCAATAGAGGCGCATCATCAGATAGAATTTACCCTTGGGCGCAGGGAGCCAGTTCGATTCCTTGTCTGCGCCCGGCGATTTGTTCTGGATAAAGATGTCGACCGACCCGTCGGGATTGGCCTTGAGATCCTGGCGCGCGCTGATCGAGTAGCGGTCGATCGGATTGGCGACGAAGAAGTATCCCTCGTCATACATCGTGATCGACCAGAAGCCGGCGGCCGGAGGCAGATGGCCTTTTGTAAAGTTCACGACATAATTGTTGGAGCCATCATAGCTGCGGGCAAGTGGGCCGTTGCCGTCCTTTAGCGAAGTCGGATAGACGGCGTCCTGCGGCCGGTTGGCGCCGAGTCCAATGGCGGTGACGAGGGCGCGCTGAGTGTAGTTCGTGCCGTAAAGGCCGGTTTTCGTCGTAAAACCCCAGCCATTGACCTGCTGCACGTCGCCGTCACTGAACTTGAAGTGCGACATGATACGGTCGAAGCCTATTTCAGGAACGCGCTTCTCGAAGGTGGCGTCAAGCTTTGCCTTGTCAAAGGACTGGCCCGGCACGATGCCGATGGAAGCGAAGCGCTCCAGCGCCGGCGCGTCGGCCTCGGCCGGCGGATTGCGCTTCATGAGTTCGCAGAGCTCCCCAAAATACTCCCCGGCGCTCATCCGATTGACTTGCTCGCGTACGGCCGTCTTCATATCGACGGATTGGTCCACCTTGCCTCGCGGTGGTGTGTAATTCTTGCCCCAAGTCGAGAGCGGCTGCAGCTTGCAGGCGTCCTGGATCTTGTGGACGGTGGCGTAATCCTCCGGCGTCCCCGTGCAGTAGATCCGACCGAGGAGCCAGACGATGGCGGTTGGTGATTTATATTGAGTGATGCCAGGCGGAAGCGTGCCCGACCAGCCTGGACCGGTGATGGCGAAAGTCTGTGCCGCACCGCCTGTTGTGCGCTTGCCGGGGACCTGGAAGACATTGGTCCAACCGTCGAGCATCGGGAAGAGGAAGTAGCGGTCACCCATATCCGGGAACGAGAATACCCAGGGCTCGTCTCCCACATCGATGAACGAGGTCGTATAGAGTGTGTCAGCATTGGGAGCGGTGACATCCCGGAAGGTCGCGTTCGGGTATTCGCGCAACTTGATGAGATGGCCCATCGGGCCTCGCGTACCCTTCACTTCGGTGACGTTGGTGATGACGCGGCGCGTCAATTCCATGGTGACGAGCGGATAGCCATAGATATAGGCATCGACCGCGGTCCAGAAATCGTCTGCGCTGGTAACGAGGTCGGCAAGCGGGCCGTCGAGGGCCCGTGCGGGTGAAACCGCCAGGGCAGCGGCGAGGCTCAGGCCGCCAAGGGCAGCGCGTCGGGTGATATCGGGCATGATCTTGTCCTTACCAGTAAGGCCGATGGGCAGGGTAATAAGGGTGGTAATACGGGTAGACTTCGGGAGGCGGGGGATAACCGTAGGTTGCGCCAGCTGCGGCGCCTGCGTAGAACGCCCCGCGAATTGCGGTTCGCCTGGCTGCACCTGCAAAGGAAAGGGGCGTGAATGGCAGGCCGATGATGTCGATGAAAATGGAGGCCGGCCCGTCGGCGTCGACCGGTATGGCGCCCTCCAGAACAGCGACGTCGAACGTGATGTTCGCTCCCTCAATCTTGGGCGATCTTAGGGTGACCACGGCGTCCTTCACCGTGGAGCCATCCTTGCTGAAAACTGAGATGGTGGCGTTGGGCGGATCCTTGGCGAAGCTGTCGGATCCCGCGTACCATTCTTCGAGAAGATGCGCGGTGAGCGCGTGACCTGCTGCCCCGCACAGGCCGGTCGGCGAATATGATCGAATTGGGCGCGGCGCTGAGCAGCGTTAACTGAGTGCCATCGAGCTTGGCGCCGGCCGCGTTCATGACAATCAACGCTGGTTCGACCCCAGCTCTCTGAACAACGCCGATGGTTTTTTGAGCGGGTGCCTGGATCGCATCCCGCGCTATCGCCGGCACCCCCGTTGCGGCGCATAAAAGCACCGCGACAGCCGTCAATGTCGGTGTCATCTTTCTTCCCCCCCCGTGGATCCGGGTATTGACTGCTTCATGACTGCCTTCGACTGCCGCGCTCGATCGGAATGATATTGACGTGCTGCAGCTCGGCCTCGATCGCCGCCAGGGCGCTCCGGATATAGGCGAGCCATTCGAGGCGCCGCTCTGCACGCGTTGCTTCATCGAGCTGGTCGACGGTGGCCAGCGCCTTCTCCGCGGTCACCAACTCGTCGCACAGGTCGCGGAAGCTCTCGCTTTCTTGGGCAAGCAATTCGACATCTTGAGAACGGTTCGGAAAATGCCGTTTCGCCGAGTTCAGCCCTTCGACGTCTAAGCTGCCCATGACATTTCCTCTCGCCGTCATCATGGGATGATTGTAGGGTGGGTAGAGGCTTATCGAGCGTAACATTACGCAAATTGGGGGGTAATATTACGCCATGGGCTCGTGGTTCGCCTCTGTCCGCGCGCTAGGAGGCCTGTTGGCGCGCGAGGAGCGTATAGCCCCGCAGATGGTCTCCCTGCCCGCGGAGGTTCCCACCACCGATGGAAGCGTCCGCGCACAGCTCAAGCGGATCCTTGAAACGCCCGCCTTCGAAGCAACCCAGCGCTCCCGGGACTTCCTTGCTTATGTGGTCGACGAGACCTTGGCCGGCCGTGCCGATCGCATCAAGGCCTTCACGATTGCGACCGATGTATTCGGCCGCAACAGCAACTTCGATGCCCACGGTGATCCAATCGTGCGGCTTGAGGCAGGTCGACTACGTCGAGCGCTCGATCAATATTACGCGGCCGCCGGGCATGAAGACCTCGTTAGGATCTCGATTCCCAAGGGTGGATATGTCCCGCTCTTTGAGCCAAATGTCACCTTTCGGCCGCCAGCAGAGGCAACCAGACTGCCGTCTCGACGTCGCTTTGTACCCCTCACGTTGGCTGCGACGCTTGCCGCGGCAGCCGCTGTCACCTTTGGACTGCTGACGCTTTTTGCGGCCGCTCCACCCGTCGGGCCCGCTATTCCGCGCCTCATGGTCCGACCTTTTGAAGATCTTACCGGCTCTGGCGCGTCGCGTGTCGTCGTCAAGGGCCTGACCCAGGAGATCATCGGCCAGTTGGCAAAATTCAAGGATATAGTGACGGTTGAAGACGACGGCAGCGCCAAGCCCATAGCGCGCAATGCTCGCTACATTCTTGCAGGCGGCGTCAGCGTGGCTGCGGACAAGCTTCGTTTGCAGGCCCGCGTATCGGATGCGGAAGACTCTGCGGTACTCTGGGCTCAGACTTACGAGACCGCTTTCGAGCCCTCACAGATCATTGCAGTCGAATCCGAGATTGCACGACAGGTCGCGACGGCGCTCGGGCAACCTTATGGAATTATTTTCAAGGCGGATGCCAGTCGCAGCATGCAGGCTACGACCGGCGATTGGTCAGCCTATTCGTGCACCCTTTCCTATTTCGCATACCGCGCCAATCTTGATGCCAAGTCCCATCCGAATGTGCGAAAATGCCTTGAGGACGCAGTGGCCCGCTTTCCAAACTACGCTACGGCTTGGGCGCTTCTCGCACAGACCTATATCGACGAGATGCGCTTTGGCTATCCGGTTGATGCGTCAACGTCGCCGGCCTCGCTTGAACGAGCCATTGCGGCGGCAAATCGCGCCATTGATCTCGATCCGCAGAACGTACGAGCCCTCCAGGCCAAGATGTTGACCCTTTATTTCGACGGACAGCTCGACGCGGCTTTGAATGTCGGTAAACGTGCATCGGCGACAAATCCAAACGATACCGAGCTTATGGGAGAATACGGGTCCCGCCTGGCCGACTCCGGACAATGGAACGAGGGGTGCGAACTGATCGCGGAAGCGCTGGATCGTAATCCTGGGCCTTCAGGATACTATGAAACCATTCTCTCGATCTGCGCGTATGTACGCAAAGACTACAAGGAGGCAGCTACCTTGGTCAGGAAGGCTGCGGTTATGGACAATCCTGCCTACCACCTTATTGCGGCTGCGATCTTCGCAGAAGCCGGACTTGCCGATGAGGCCGCAACGCAACGCCGATGGTTGATGACACACGCCCCCGAATTCGCGACGAACGTTCGATCTTGGGCGGGGCTAAAAAATGTCCAGCCAGCGGATCGTGATCGGTTCCTGGCGTCGCTGCGTAAGGCTGAGCTCCCCATTCCACCTTGACCGCAACTCCGTAGCATGCCGAATTCTCCTGCTTCGTGGCAGCAACCTTTTGCCATCGAAGCCCTCTCTACTGCGAAGTAGCCGGGCCGCTACCGGATTTCTTGGGAAAATGCCTGTTTAGGTGCGAAACTCACCGCCCATGCGGAAGCTGATCACTGGGGTCTAATTCGAGCATATTCACGACGACATTTTTAAATGCTGGGCCGGGTTGTCGCACCGTACTTAATTGTGAGATTGCGCCCTTTTCGATCAGGAACTGCATTTAAAGATGAGCCTGGTGCTCCAAGAGCCTCAATTTAATTGCAGCGATCGGGCTTCTCCATTTGATCGTTCGAGCGATGATTGACTTGAGAAGCGTAAGATTTCGTACCACTAGTGCAGCGCTGGGGGTCACGTCGTTTAAGCGCGCAAATTCCGTGTGGACCCCCGGGAGCCCGCCTCACGCTCGCGTTATCATCCAAAAATGCATCATCGCGCCAGCGTTTCCATCAAGGCGGCTCACCACCGATAGCGCAGGCCGACGGTGCCTTTCACCGCGTAGTTGCTGCCGGCGTTCGAGGCCAGGGCCGCGCCATAGCTTGCCTCGCCGTTCAGGCTCCACTCGTCGTTCCAGGCATAGGTCCCGCCGAGGCCGATCTCGCCCCACAGCTTCTTCTCCTGCTGATCGATCTCGGTGCTGTCGACCTCCACCGAGGTCCCGTCCAGGAACTCGTAGCTGAGATTGGCGACCCCATAGAGCTGTACGCGCCTGACCTGGCCGTCCTCACCCTTCCAGGTGTCGAGCTTCTCAAGGCGCAGGCCGCCGCGTCCCCTCAGGCTGTCACCCTTGCCGAGTTCGTTGAGCGAACCGTTCTCATCGATGAAGCTGTCGAAGTCGACATGCGTCCAGGCGAGCTGGGCCTGCGGCACCACAGCCCATCCGGAACCCAGGGTGAAGCGCTTGCCGACTCCCAGGCTCAGGGCCGTGGACCAGCCCTCGTCGTCGCCTGTGGTCTGGTTGGAAAGGTCACTGTCGTACCAGGTGAACTGACCGATGCCGTCGGCATAGAATCCATCACTGCCGAGCCAGGTCATGGTGCCGCCAAGACCATAACCCGTGCTGGTGATATGGGCCGAGCCACGCGCTGCGCCCGTGACGGGATCGCGCGTCAGGTCGATGTCCGCCCGCGAGGTGCCAATGGTTGCATAGCCCCCGAGCGAGAGATCGCCGGCCGCGGATTCGTAGGCCGTCCCCTCGTAGCCGGCCTGGGTGAAGCCCAGGCTCTGCGTGTAGGACGAGCCCGCCTTGGGGTCATAGGAGGAATACTGCCCTACGATCCGGCCCCAGGCCCCGGCGCCGTAGATCGCGGGTCCGGCGGGCGCATAGCGCATCGCCTCTGCGGGCGGCAGATCCGCGGCGAGTTGGGGCGGCGTGCCATCGGGCCAGATGCGATTGCCGTCGCGCTGCGCCAGCGTACCCAGGCTGGCCAGCGCATAGTTGCCGAGGATGTCGGCATAGGGCCGGGCGGTTTGCGCCGAAGGGTTCAGGCCAGGACTGCCGTTTACATTGACGCTGCGCAGGTACCAGTCCTGGTCGGCGCCCCTGAATAGTCCGTAGTCGAACGCGCCCACGGCAACCGCATGCGTAAGGCTGAAGGCATCCACCGTCGAGGTGCCATCGACCTGAACGACATCGATACCGTTGACGGTCTGGGCGCCCAAACCGCCGACATTGCGGATATCGAGCAGGGTATTGCCCGACACATTGCCGTTGACCACGAGGCGATCGGTCAGCGAGCTGTCATTCCCGAGGACGGTGTTCAGAACAATCGTTCCGCCCTGGCCGACATAGTTGCCGGTCACCGTCAGTTGCGTTCCCGGCGCACCATTCAAGGAAACGGTGCCGGCATTGGTCAGGCTCACGACCGTCTGGTCGAAGCCGGCGAGATCGAGCCGCGCACCGGCGTCGACGGTGAAGGCGGCCCCCGCAGTGAAGATGTTGGCAGCACCGGCCTGCAATGTGCCTTGCGCGACCGTCACGTTGCCCGAGTAGGTGGTGGAACCCGTCAGCGCCCAGGTGCTGGTGCCCGTCTTCTCGAAATTGCCGAAGCCCTGATATTGGGCCGCTGCACCGATGGCCGACACATCGAAGCTGGCATCGGTGCCGCCTCCCAGCTTCAGCGTGTCGGCCGCGCTGAAGGCGACGACATTGCCGCTGATCGTCGAGCCGGCCTGAATTTCCAGCGAGTTTACGCCACCCGTGAACTGGATCGCATTCGCCTGGACGATGGGAGCCGTTCCGGTTCGAGCCGCGCCGCTGAGGCCGCCGGCAATGGTGCCTGCATTGACGACGGTCAAATTGGCGCCGCTGATGCCGACGCCGCCGCGTCCCGGACTCACGATGAAGCCAAATGTTCGATTGGGCGACACGCCACCAGCGCCACCCGTAATGGAGGCGCCGGCACCGTTGACGACGGTTCCGCCGTTCAGCATCTGGACGCCGGCGCCGCCATCGCCACCGGCGCCGAACATGCTGGTTCCGCCAACGCCGCCCGTCAGCGTGCTGTTGTTGGCGAGTGTACCGCCATTGGTCAGGATGACTGCGGTGCCGCCTTCACCGCCACCGCCCGAAGTCCTGCCGCTGCCGCCGGCACCGCCAGTGACCGTCCCTCCCGCATCGACGATGACACTGGCCGAAGAAAACAGGCCTGTCCCGCCGCCGCCACCGCCACCGGTTGCCGCGCCGGAGCCGCTTCCGCCCGTGACGGCGCCTGTCCCGATCACCTCGACATCGCCCACCGCGCTGGCGCCGACGCCACCGCCGCCGCCGCCGCCTTCGGTGCTCGTATTGGGAACGGATAACGGGCCCGCTCCTCCCGTGCCGCCGCTGACCGTGGTGGAGAGGACGCTGGTCGGCGCCGTGAGTTGCACGCCCGTTGTGCCTGTCGTGCCGGCAGTGCCAGTGGTAACGCTGCCGCCGGTGTAGAAGAGACCACCTGCGCCGCCTGCAGCGCCATTGCCGGTGGTGAGATCCGTGGCACCGCCGCCACCGCCGCCGCCCACTACGTTGCCTCCACGGATAGTGGTGGCGTCTTTGCCGGTCGCGCTCGCAGGCGATCCGTCCACGCCGCCTGTACCGGGGTTACTGGTGCCAACGTTGGGAACGGTGGCACCGCTGCCAATCCCGCCACCGGCCCAGGCCGGCGACACCGCCCAAGCCAGCATCAGCGCGGCGCAGCAGACGTTCGTCAGTAGCCGCTTCTTTGTGGATGTAAGTAAAATAATACCAATAGCGCGTCCGAGCGGTCGCATAAAAAGATTCCCTCAAATCAGCGGCTTAAATGCCGACATTGATGGAGGGAACCCATTTGTCCGACAAGATCCGGGCGGTAAAGTAATACAATATGATTAACGATGTGGCGCCCCCGCAACACCAGCTCCAGGCCGCGTGCTTTATCATCGAAGGCGGGCAGCGTGAGCAAACGGAGGATGGCCGAGATTGCAATGGCCATCGCCATCGACGATACCGAGGAATATGAGCAAACCCGGTAAAATGCCTGTCCGCTCCATCATTCTCAAGGAACACAAGTCGAGCATCAGCGCTCCGAGCTCGAGGGCGCCGCGTCCGATCGATCCACACCAGTCCGGTCTCTTCCGTGATCCCCTGTCGGAGCGGATCGAGCTCGGCGTTGCCACGCTCGTGCCAAAGATCCCAACTGGAGAGAACTGGGCATATGAGATCAAATGGGATGGCCACTGCCTCGCGGTAGATATCGCCCGTAGAAAGGCCACAGCCATCACCCGCGGCGCCCTTCTCGACGGAGCCGCGGGCCTCTTTGGCTTAGTGCATGAGGTCCCAAAGCGTTAATGGGCTGTCCGCGCGAAGCGCTGGGTCATTTCCAGGGTCTTCGTCGGGGCAGTATTTGCCGAGCGGGAGGGGATTGGCACCCCGCCCGTAAGCACAGGTCTGGGAATCCCACCAGTAATAGCCAGGCGGCATATTCGCGCGAGCCATCAGGGCAGCGATTCTGGGTGCGGGTGGCGCGCCATTTACAATGTACGGACCTTGCGCATTGGCGACAGAACTGATCGCCACAAATGCCAAGGTCGCGACGAACGCGACGACTTTGGAATGAGTGATCATTGTCATTTCAGCCAAATCCCATGTTCAATCCGATAGGTGGATTGCAGCGCGAGATTGGCAAAATTGCTGTGACCCGTCAGTACCGCGCGGTACACGTCAATGTCGCAGAAACAGGCCCTGGCAGTAAAACCCTCGAGCAAAATGCTTTCACACGGGAGCGGCCCTCTAAAGGAAGGCTTTGATATCAAAAGCATTTTGCGATCCTTGGTGATTCCGCGTGAAGATAAAACGCCCTAGTCGCCGGTTGGCGTTTCTCCGTAGCGGGCAAGAACGAGGATGTCTTCAAAGGCGCCGCTGTCATCCCTGCCTCTGGAGAACACCACGGCGCCGACGATCCGGACATCTCCTTCCATTCTTCCGATCGAAAAAGAGGCCTCCCGTAATGCGGAATATCGGGTGGGCGCTGATTTAGGCTCCAGCGCCACCAATTCGTTACGCTCATCCCGAACAAAGGGCACAACCGCGTAAAAGGTATCCGCAGACACGGATAGCTCCCAACAATCGAGTTTCGACCGGCAATAATAATCACCAAATCTTTAGCCGGCTAGCGCCCTTTGCAGATAATACAAATTAGTTGGCAAGGCAGAAATTACAAAACCGTAAGTTGAAGGCCTGCGTAATTGTATTACAGATTTGTTTGCCGAACGCTCGACATCGGCTTCTACAGATACCGGCCGGCCACCGACTCCAAGCGGTGGTCGGCCGCTTCGTGTCGTTTGCCCTTCCCTGTGTGTCCCCGTTGGACAATCGACAACGCTGAAGCCCTTCAGCCGTGCCCATCGGTCTCACAGGGCGTGCCATCCTTGTGCACGAACCGGCCGTCGGCATTGGCGCTCATCATGTCGATATCCGAGCAGGTGGTGAGGTCGGCGGGATGACGCGAGCCGACTTCGAGATAGACGGCCGTCTCGCCCGATCTGTTGATCATATGATGGCCGTTGCCGGAGCCCTTGGGAAAGGCCGCGCAATCCCCAGCGCGCAGCAGGGTTTCGCCGTCATCCTCGATCAGCGTCAGTTCGCCTGCGAGCACATAGACGAATTCGTCCTCATGCGAGTGCCAATGCCGCTGGCTCGACCAATTGCCCGGCGGCAGCCGCGTGAGATTGACCCCGAAATCGGTGAGACCGCCGGCATTGCCCAATCGCTGGCGCACACGTTGGGCACAGGGGGCATCGAACGGTGGCGGATATCCCGCGCCCTCGCGTCGCGGAACATCCGCAAGGTCGATCCTCGGCATACTGAGCCTCCCAATCTTCGCTGACAGGGCCTATGGGCTAGCATAATTTGCCGGGGTGCAACATCCGCGCCAGATCATTGACGCCATTGGCGGAGGTTGCCGGGCGTCTCCGTCGCGCCCGCCCTCTCCTGGTCTTATCTTGTCTTGCCGGGCTCTAACGAAAGCCCACGGCAAAAGGCGAGAACATTCGGCCTTTCTTCACAGCCAATCCGCGATCAGATCCGCCGGCGCCACCCCTGACGGAAGAAGCGCGATGGCGCCGGCAAGAATCTGGCGCCCTTGCTCGAACTGACCCACGCGCTGGATCCACGCGGCATGGGCCGCCGAGACGAGGAAGTGCCAGCCCGCGGCCTGCTGCGTCCTGGCGATGTCGAGTGCCCTCTCATAGGTGCCGCCAATCAGCTCGGGCGCGGCGCCTTCGAGTTCGAGGGCCTGCGCCTTGGTGGCCTCCAGGATGCTGGCGAACTGCCACTCGCCATTGAGGGCGAGGCGGGCCTCCTGTGTTGCGATCTCCTCAAGCGCCTCCCGGCCCCTGCCGGCCTTTACCAGGAGCTCGGCCCTGAGCGCGCCGAACCAGGCTTGCCAGGCTTCGAAGCCGGTGGTCTTCCAGAGCGCGACGCCCCGCTCGAGCATCGGCAGTCCCTCGGCGATATAGCCCCGATGCGCGATCACCCAACCCTTGACGATGGTGGCCATGGCGACGAATTCTGGAAAGCCCTGCTCGCCCGAGAACGCAATGCAGCGCTCGGCATGGAACAGGGCATGCTCCATGTCGCGGCGCATACAGGCGATCACGAAATTCGCCAGCATGGCGAAGCCTTGGGAATGGGGCTGCTGCAGCTGTTCGGCCAGTGGCAGGGCTTCCTTCACCAGGCCACGCGCCGCCTCGGCCTCGCCGCAGGCGAAGCTCGCCAGAGCAAGGTAGAAACGCCCGAACACGCCAAAATCCATCATGTAGCGCGGATAGAGCCCACCATGTTCGGGAGGGTTGTAGAGGCCCACCGATTGCTGCAGCAGGCGGCGGCTCTCCTGCGGCTGGCCGGTATGGAAGAGAACCATGGCGAGCATGTTGTTGCCGGCCATGACGAATTCCGGCGTCGGCTGCATCTCGGCCGTCGTTACCAGTTCCCGTGCCAAGCGTTCGGCGTTATCGAGTTCGTTTCGCGCCCAATGGAAGAGGGCGAGGCCGTAAGTCACAGGGAACTGGGCCGGCTGACCGGGCAGGATCTTCATGGTGTCGAAGGCGCGCCGCTGCACATCCCCGAATAGCGGGCTGCCCGGCCCGTTCCGTACCATCTGGGCGGGGCCCAGCAGCGCCAGCAGATCGAGTTCCGCCAGTTGCCGTGCCTCCCCCTGCTTCGCCTCGCCGAGACCTTCCAGACCCGCCTCGAGATGCGCCACGGCTTCGGCGACGCCGCCATGCTGGATGGCCTGTACGCCCGCACGCAGCCACCATTGCGCCGCTGCCAGCGGATCGCCCGCGGCCTTGAGATGACGTGCCACCAGTTCGGGCGAATCCGGCACGCTGTTCTCGGCTTCCGCTATGAGCTGCGCGGCGACGCGGGCATGCAACTCGCGGCGATCGCGGGCCAGGAGGGAAGAATAGGCCGCGTCCTGCACGAGCGCGTGCTTGAACACTAGCACATCGCTATCCTCGGAGCCGGTTACCAAGCCGGATTCGAGCAGTTGCGTGATCTCATCCGCAAGGGAGGGCGCAGGGACTCGCGCGACCGCGGCCACCAGTTCCACGGGGAACTCGCGCCCGATGACCGCGCCGATTTGCGCAACGGTCTTGGCCCGGCCCAGCCTGTCGAGCCTTTCGGTGAGCAGGTCGCGCAGGGTCTCGGGCAAGTCGGAATCGGCGCCGTCCTGGCCGGCATCGACGATCATGCGGGTCATCTCCTCGACGAAGAGCGGCACGCCATCGGTATGGGCGACAATGCGGGAGACCACTTTGGGCGCAAGGCTCGATCCGGCCGTAAAGGAGGATACGATGGCGGCGCTTTCGCTGCTGCTCATCCTGCCGAGATTGAGGGTGGTGACATTGCGCCCCTCGCCCCAAGGGAAGGGACGGCCTGGCCTGGAGGTGCCCACCACCATCAGGGGCGCGGCCCGCGCCTGGCTGGCGATCTGCGCCGCCAGAGCACCCGAGGAGGGATCCATCCAGTGCAGGTCCTCATAGATGAGCAGCACCGGCGCCCGGGCCGCGGCGCTCGTCAACAGGCGCAGCAGCAAATCGAAGGTGCGCTGCTGCTGCAGATGCGGGCTCATCACGAGGCGGGGCACATCCGGACCAGGGGGGATCGACAGGAGAGGCGCCAGCAAGGCCAGGGCCTCCTCGCTTTCCTCGTCCTCGTCGCTCAGCAGGGTGCGCAGCTTGGCAATGCGGGCCGGCGGCCCGTCATCCGCCTCGATGCCACAGATGCGTTCGAGCAGATCGATATGCGGATGCAGGGCCGTGTTGACCAAAGTGGATTTGCACTGCATCCACAGCACCAGATGCGGCTCGTCTGCCAGCCGCTCGGTGAGGGCATTGGCAAGGCGCGACTTGCCGATGCCGGCCTCGCCATAGATGGAGACGAATTCGGACTGGCCCTGGCGCGCACGCGCCCAGCATTGCGCCAGGATCTCCTGCTCATGGGCCCGGTTGATCATCGGCGTCCGGGCCTGGCGCAATCGGCGCTCAAAGCGGCTCTGGTCCCGGATTTCCCCACCCACCTCATAAACACGGGCGAGTTGCTGGAAGCCCTTGAGATCGTGCAGGCCGATGTCGCGCAGCGCGAAGGAGGTCGAGACCAGCTTATACGTCGACTCGGCGATCACCACGCCATTGGGCGGCGCGACATGCTGCAGGCGGGCAGCGAGATTGAGCGGGGAACCGACGAGATTGTCCTCCAGGCCCTCGGCCGCATTCTTCAGGGAGGCGACAACCGTGCCGGTGGCGATACCGACCCGGACCTGGAGCGCCACATCCTCCGGCGCTCCGAACTGCTCGCCCAGGTTTTCGACGGCGCGCACGATGTCGAGGCCTGCGCGCACGGCCGCATGGGCGGCATCCTCCAGTGCGACGGGATGGCCGAACAGGATGCGCATGCCATCGCCGAGCCGGGCGCTGACGACGCCGCGATGACGCGCGGCCACCGCTGTGATGGTGCTCTGGTAGCCGTCCATCAGGTCGACGAGATCCTCAGGATCCATCCTGTCGACGAGCTGGGTGGCGCCCACCACATCGGCAAAAAGAACCGTCAGGAGACGACGCTCGCCGAAGGAGAGCTGCGCCACATTGGCCGCTCCCCCGTTCGGCGCCTTTTCAAGCACTGGCAGCGGCGACGCCTCCTCGATGCGAATGCCACAACCACCGCAGAAGCGCGCCGCCGCGGCATTCACATAGAGACATTCCCGGCAGATCCTACTCACGCGCCCGGCACCTCCGCAATCATCAATGCACCCTGAAACGGGGCTGGACGAGCGCCGGGTGGCCCGACGCATTGTTGAAATTACTCAGAGCGAAGGTCAGCAGCATGTCATAGTCGAGCCCGACCGCACTGACGTCGTTGGCCTTGTTCTGCGCCTCCTTGCCCGGCCGGTTTGCGAACCACCACGACCATTCGCGCGAACCCGGCGGATAGAGCAGGAAGGTGTCCCCGTCCTTCGGGAAGATCTTGTTGGGCGAGGGATAGAGATTGGCGACGAAAGGATACTGCGACGTGCCGTGGCAACTCATGCACGAGGAGGCGCGCACGCCACTGCCGGGGATCTGGCCGTTGGTGAACACGATACCATGGCGCAGGGACACGTCGATGGGCCCCGACAAGCGGCCGCCCCACCCCAGGGTCTTCCTGGCGTAGTCGGGAGCGTCCGGATTGATCCAGGTTTCCTGCAGCTTGCCCGAGGGGCCGACGCCATCGGGATATTGCGCAAGTTCGGGATCGTTGCCCCACATGGCGCCGAGCGGCACCAGCCGGTCCCAAGGCCGTGAGCCGGGCGCATTGAATTTATAGACCCAGGTGATGAACACCCAGCCTGTATCGGGCGAGGCGATGGTATCCTTCACGATGGCATCGAACTGGAGCACGCGCAGTTCCGTCACCTTCGGCGTGTTGGAAGGAGGATTGGGATCGTTGTAGGGCTGGAACGGCGGCCGGAATACGTGCCAGATGGCCGAACCCTTCACCACCGGCCACTGGCTCTCGGTGGCCGTCACCGCCCCGGCCTTGATGACGAGGGCCCCTTCGGGAAAGTCAGCAGCCCGGGCATTGGGATTGAAGGGGTCGGCCCAGACCTTGCGAAGCATCGTGGCTGCGACGGGATCGTAGTAGATGACGGTATGGTTCTGCATGTCCGCGAGCAGGTCGGTATAGGCCAACTGCATCTGCTGCCCGGTTTTCAGCATCATGGCCATAGCCTGCAGCTTGAAACTGCTGCCCTGGATGACCTGACCGGAGAAGGAGCCGAGAATAGCCTCCCGCCCGCTGGTGGTGTCGGTGGCGCCGCTACTGGTGGGGCTGCCTTCCCCGGTCCAAGGCATGCTGTACCAGTTGGTCGCCGCTGGATCGAACTTGTCCGGCCTGTCGATCATCGCTTCCATCGAAGGCTCAAGAAACTGCTTGAGCGCATCGACGTAGAGCCCGGCGGTGTCCGGTGTGAGCTTGCCGCGCAACTGCGGCTGCTTTTGCCTGAGGTCTTCGAGTTTCTTGAGCCACGCACTCTCTGCCGTCTCCGGATAATTGTAGTTGGAGACGCGGTAGGGACCCCGCCACTCCTGGGCGGTTGGATAGACGCCATTGTTGGCGGCAAAGGGATCCGCAGCAAAAGCGTCCGACATTGCCCCCAGCAAGCCGGCACAAAGCAGGATCGTTGCCAATCCCAGGTCACGTATACCATATTGAAAGGCTTGTCTCCAGGCTGGCATAGCAGCTCATCCCCGCGAATTGGAAGGTCACACGGCACGTTTGTTACGACAAGGACGATATAGAGGTGAAATATCTTCTATCATTACCAAAATTGGAAGACAGTACAGCAAGTTTCAACCTAAAAATCATTTCACTCCGGCTCAGAATCAAGACAACATACTTATTCATATTTTTTGCGAAAGCCATCTTTATCTAAATAGCGAAATTCATAACTGAGGAGCAAATCAAACCAATCCATGTGGAGTGTAATGCCGGCGATCGCGGCTTCACAACTGCAACCTGGTGGTCAGAATGCCCAATTTATAAGCACAACTTACGACAAACGATCGAAATTATTTAAAAACGGAAGATTAGAGGCGGACCGGGTCTCCGCCGGCCCGGAAGAGGCAATAGGGCTGGCTCGGCCGATCACGGGTCAGGCTCCTCATCCAGCCATATTGGGGAGCGCGAGCGAAGAACCCCGAGGCCTGGAATGGCGTGCCGCACGCCCGCCCCCAGCGTCCCTGCAGCGACAATTCCCTTGCCATGGCCCCTGTGGTCACCTTGCCGTCAAGGGAACCCCAGGGATAGTAAGGAGCGTGCCCGCCGCCGAAATTGCCGGGATCCACATCGATATGGCCGCAGATGGTACGCCCGCTCGGCAGGTCGTTGCAAGTGTAGAGGTCGCGGTGGTCGGCCAGGATGGCGCGGGCAACGGAGGCGTCGATGCGGCCCTTATGCTCGGCCATCAGTTGCTCGAACCGGATGCGGCGGCCGCCGCTTTGAAGGATGTTGTCATATCCCGAGCCGCCGGTGTCGAGCACCCTGATCGGCACCGACAGCGGGATGTTGCAGCTGCAATAGGCCCCTGAGGCCAGCGGAGGCTGCAATTCCTCGTGAGCCTTGGTGAGTTCGTAGGCAGCGACACGCCGGCTCGAAGCCTCCGCCAGCAGCCAGGTATTGACGTAGCCGCCGTTGTTGCCCCGGCGAAAGAGCTCGACCCAATTTTCGATCGTTGCAGCACGCTGGCCGGCCCGGCGTGCTCTGAAGAAATAGGGCAATCCCTCGGGATCGAAGCCGGAAGCAGAGATCGAGGTGGAGGCGACGACAAGCCCGGCCGCATTGAGGCCGAAATCCATGCTGCTGGCGATATAGCCCGGCACGCTCTGCATGAGGATCGGCAGGCCCTCCCCCGTCGGCGGCACCAGATGGAGGACGACGTTGTAGAAATCGCCATTGGCAAAACGTTGCCATGTCGTGTGCGCCGCCACGATCTCCCCATTCTCGGTCCAGTCCCCCGTGGCGACGAAGGCGCTGCAATGGTGCGGGAGGAAATGATGCACCGTCGAAAAACGTCCGCTGGCGACGATCTTCTCCAGGCGACCAGGATCGCCGGGAACCGGGACGGCCGGCTTGAGCGCCCCGGACATCACCGCCGGCAGCCATTGACAGATCAGTTCGGGATAGCCGTTCCAGCCCAGAATATCGTCGATGGTGATCTCGGCTGCATCGGCCGCGCGATTTGCGTTCGCCCCATCCACGATGCCGCGCAATTCCTCGATCGCCGCGCGACCGGAACCGTCCGTTAGCCTGCCCTCGTCGTCACCAGCGAGACGGTCGAGCCACATCGCACGGGCATTGGCCGCATACCAGGAGAAAGGTAGCCCTGTATCCTGCCATAATAATATGCCGATACTGTCGAGTGCACTTCTTATCTCTGCGGCAAGAAGAAAGCCATGATGCCAGCCTCGATCATACGGCTCTCCCTCGACATGAAGATACAGCCAGCCCTTATATTGATAAACAGATCCGGATCCGGACCTACCGGCGGTTGGAGACTGCACTTTCTTGTCGAAGGACATTGCAGAGTAGCTCCGTGATCTTCCTTTCCCACAGTATAGTTGCACTCCGCCCCGCGCAAGTCACTTGTACATTTCACCTTGGCTGCACTGCTGCAACATTCCATCGGCAAAATCGGCAAGCCGAGCCAGACCCCCCGCCATCAAGCATCATGATACCTTGCGCGCGATGGCGTGTCGCAAAAAATCGGGTGAAACTCCACAATCTTATCGTTGAATCACGGGCGCGTCACAGGTTTTCCCCATATGAGGGAGGATCAATGCATATACGGAATCGGGTGGTGCCATGAGCGATCCCACGGACGTGCATGAGGGCAATGACGGTCCGGTCGTCACGCCGCTTCTAACCCGGTTTCGGGGCCTGACCGCGCCGGACCATCGCCGTTTCGCGGTCGCTGAGTTCGAATTTGAAGGTGGCGCCATCATTCGCATACCGATCGCTCGCGAGGCGGTTGTCTCGTTCAAATCGGCGCTGGTGACATGGATATCGAGGACCGCACCGAGGGGTGTGGTCAGGCATTGATGCCTTCGCTCACCTGCGATGGTGCCGCTTGTCGGTCCATTTGAATTCGGTGGGGGCAGAGGTGCAGTGCTCCGCGCGCCTCAGCCAGAAATAGCCCGACAGGATGACCACCGCGATGACGATGTCGGCCACCAGGATCTTCCAGAAATAGGGCAGCCAGAATGCAGCCAGGAAGGCGGCTGCCTCCGCAAGATAGCTGTTCATCCGACCATCTCCACTATTTCCCCGACAAGATTCGAGGAAGCAGGAACAATGCGCGCTCAGCCGGGCAATTTGATGTCACAAACGGCCAATCAGGATTAAAAGACGGCAATAAAGCCGTTCTTTTGGTCCATAATGCCCTTGGCGCCGGCGGTTTTCGCTTCCAGGCCTTGGAGACGCCACGGCCGGCCTTCCCTAGCGGATTTAGAATGACAGGCTTCAATCACAGAGAAGCGCGCCAAGGCGTAAACATTGCTTTGCTCTGGCACATTGTTGCGACGCGTCTTTGCGATTCTGAACGACTCTGTCAAAGCGCAAAACACTTCAGAAAGCTCGCAAGGTTCGCGCCGAGTTCGTCGCAGACATAGCCGCCTTCCTGGACGATCACCACGGGCAGGCCGAGCCCGGCGATGCGCCTGGCGATGGCGGCAAACCCTCGCGTGGTTACCGAGAGGCCACCAAAAGGATCGCCCTTGAACGCATCGAGTCCGAGTGCAACCACCAGCGCGCCTGGCGAGAAGGCAGCGATATGCTCCAGCGCCCGGTCGAGGGCGGCGAGGAAGCCTTCGTCGCCGGTCTTGCGGGGGAGCGGCAGGTTGAGATTGTAGCCGAGTCCCTCGCCCTCTCCGCGCTCGTCCGCATGGCCCCAGAAGAAGGGATAGAAGCGGATGGGATCGGCATGGATGGAGACGGTGTAGACGTCGCGCCGGCCGTAGAACAGGCCCTGTGTGCCGTTGCCGTGATGGAGATCGACATCGAGGATGGCGACGCGCTCATGCCGCGCCCTCAGCGCCTGTGCGGCAATGCCGGAATTGTTGAAATAGCAAAAACCCCCGGCGAGATCAGCGAAGGCGTGATGGCCGGGCGGACGGCAGAGCGCATAGGCGGCCCGCTCACCCCCGAACACGAGTTGCGCGGCATGATAGGCCGTGTGTGCGCTCGCGACGGCGGCGTCATAGGTCTCAGCCGAGATCGGGCAGGCCGTATCGGCCATGTGGTAGCCCGCCTGCCCAACGGCAGAAGCGGGATAGGCTCCATTACGGCGATCGGGATGGATGTTGGGGATCACTTCGGCGGAGGCACCCTCGATATGCTGCCAGCGCTCATAGATGTGGCGCAGGAAATGGATGTAGTCCGGCTTGTGCACGGCGGCGATAGGCGCAAGGCCGGCATCAGGGGGCGCGACCTGGGTCAGGCCGAGCCCGAGAGCGGCCTCCAGCAGGATGTCGCAACGGGCTGGCACTTCCGGATTGGGACGCTGGGCACCGCTGGAGAGGAAGAAGGTCGGATCGTGCCGCCTCTGGGCCTCGCTGAACACAACCTTCATGCCGACTCGCCTCCCGCCAGGAATTCGGGAAAAGTCTTAGCCGAAAAGTCTGCCGGCGAAAGTTCGTTCGGTTCAGCCGCCCGCCGCTCTGTGGACTGCGTCTCCTTGCTGGTCTCGCCCGTCATCGGGCTGACGGCGTGCAAAGTGGAAAAGACGCCGGCGCCGACCATTCATGACGGCGTGCTCGCGATGGAGAGGCTGGAGGCGCTCGGAAAGGCCCTATCCCTGTAGCTGGTGGAACAGCTCCCTGATGCAACTGGCGTTAACCATACATATATACATATGGCTAACGCTGGAGCTATGGCCATGAGGTCACTCAGCATCGCCTTTTCTGCCGTGCTGGCATTTGCCTGCGCAGCCTTCCTCTACTTTGAAAACAGGGGCGGCTATTTCGGCAAGCTCACCAACCGCTTCGATCCCTGCCTGCCGAACGCGCATGGCGGGGTGCCATGCTACGCCGCCACCAGCACCGATGCGATGCTGACGGCGCTTCTCATCGGCGCCGTGGCGCTCGCTGTGCTGGTGTTCGAACTCAGCGTCACGGACAAGCATAGCCACTGAGGGGTCGGTGGCTGGCGTCAGATCCCGTCCGCGTTATAGCGGAATCATCGGACAGGCGGCGCCGTCATTCCGGCCGTAGCAAAGCGCCGGAATCCATGGACACGACCATGGAGGGACTGTGTTCATGGATTCCGGGTCTCCCTTCGGTCGCCCGGATTGACCCTGTGGGGCCCACCGGATGACCCTCTAAAGCGCGAAATGGGCCCGGGCTCAATAAGTCGCCCGTCCCCCTGAAATGTCGAACACCGCGCCGGTGGTGAAGGAGCATTCCTCGCTCGCGAGCCAGGTGATGATGGAGGCCAGCTCGTCCACCGTGCCGAAGCGGCCCATCGGGATCTTCGAACGCATATACTCGATATGGGCCTCGCTCACCTGCGCCAGGATCGGCGTGTCGACGGTAGCCGGCGCGATGGCGTTGACGGTGATGCCGTCCTTGGCCAGCTCCTTGCCGAGCGACTTGGTGAGGCCGATCACCGCCGCCTTGGATGATGAATAGGCCGAGGCCGTGGGGTTGCCCTCCTTGCCGGCGATGGAGGACACGTTCACGATGCGGCCATAGCCATGTTTCTGCATCAGCGGCACCACGAAGCGGTTGCAGTAGAACAGGCCGTTGACGTTGATATCGAAGACGCGCTTCCATTCGTCGATCGGGTACTTCGCCACCAGTTCGTTCTGGCCCGCCACGCCCGCCGAGCAGACCAGCACGTCGATGCGGCCGAGATGCTGCTCGGCCGTCTGCGCAGCCTTCTCCACCGCCGCGGGATCGGTGATGTTGACGGCAACGCCATGTGCCGTGGGGCCGAGTTCTTTGCACACCGCCTCGATACGGGCCGCATCGACATCCCAGATGCAGACGGAGCCGCCCTCGGCCACGATGCGCTCGGCCGTTCTGCGACCGATGCCTGAGGCACCGCCGGTGATGACGGCGCCGCGGCCTTCATAGCGAATGATCGTGGTCATGCGTTTCTTCCCTTTGAAAATTGAAAAATGTTGGGCTTTTGGGGACGTCGGAAAGGTAGTTCAGAAAGGCAGTCTCGCGCGCTCGATCAGCGGGGGCTGCTCTTCGCCGCGCCGCTCGCCGGCGAGCTTGCGCATGGCATCATAGGTCGTGCGGTTGATCGATTGAAGATGGGCGCGCATGGCCTCGTCGGCTTTGTCGGGATCGCGTTTTGCCAGCGCCTTCACCACCGCATCGTGCTCGGCGGCGCTGCGCTCGATCACGCCAGGTGTCTCGGAAGCTACACGGCGATATTCCATGCCAAGCTTGTAGAGGCTGGCGGCCACGCGCTCCAGCACCGGATTGCCGGCGATCTTCATCAGGAGCATGTGGAACTCCTGGTCCAGCACGCGGAAACTGACCGGATCGGCGGCAAGCTTGTAGCCGGCGACCGCAAGGTCATGCAATTGCGCGAGCTCGGCGTCGCTGACCCTAGCTGCCGCCCGGCGGATCAGACCGCACTCCACCACGACACGCGCGTCATAGAGGGCATCGACATTGGATTCGTCCAGCGAGAGCACCAGCTCCAGGGGCCCGAGCAGGCGCGAGGGCGCGAGATCGGTGACATAGCAGCGTCCACCCTGGCGCGATTCCACCACGCCAAGAATGGACAGACCGCGCAGGGCCTCGCGCACCACCGGGCGGCTCACACGCATGGCCTCCGCAAGCTCGTTTTCGGTCGGCAGCTTGTCGCCCGGCTTGAGATTGCCGGAGCGCACCAGCTCGAGCAGTCGGTCCGCTACGCGCTCGGCGATCGGCTTGCGGCTGAACGGCTCAATGCTTTCGAGCACCGACATCGCGGTCTCCCTGTTCGCTCCCGGCCAGCCGCAACCCAAATATCGCGCCGGAATCAGCTTATGATCATCTGACAAATCGAGATCGGCGCGCAAGGACCGTCCAGTGTTTCGGCGGCCTGACAATAAGGTTGGCATCCCTAAACTTGTCAGTCAATCAGTCAAATGAAGCGAGCCGAGATTCATCGAAGGACCGGCGCATCATGGATGCGTTCGCTGGGGGTTTGCGCCCTGCGATCGTAGGCATCCCAGGAAACCTAAAACTTGACTTACAAATTTCTTAGCTACATATTTTGCGCCCCCAGTGACTGCGCTTGAAGAAAGGAAACCGCATGGCCGGCCCTCGTATCAAGGCAGTACGGACCTATCTCGTCGGCTCGGGCGGAGGCGACTATTTCAGCCAGAAGCAGGGCCATTGGCTGATCGACACGCTGATCGCCAATCCGATGTCGGGCTATGGAGACTACAAGGCCTCACGCACTTCCTGGGGCATCAACATCATGGGCTCGATCGTCGTGGAGATCGAGAGCGAAAGCGGCCATGTGGGCCTGGCCACCGGCTTCGGCGGCGAGCCCGCCTGCTGGCTGGTGCAGCACCACTTCAAGCGCTTCCTGGAGGGAGCGGACCCGCGCGACCTCAATCGCCTGTGGGACCAGATGTTCCGGGCCTCGATGTATTATGGCCGCAAGGGCCTTACGCTCGCCACCATAAGCGTGGTCGATCTCGCGCTCTGGGATTTGATCGGCAAGATCAGAGAGGAGCCGGTCTATAAGCTGATCGGCGGGCGCACCAAGGACGAGATCACCTTTTATTGCACCGGCCCGCGCCCGGAAGCGGCCCGGAGGCTCGGCTTCTGGGGCGGCAAGGTGCCCCTGCCCCATGGCCCGGCCGACGGTATCGAGGGGCTGCGCGCCAATGTTGCCTTCCTCAAGGCCCATCGCGAGACCATCGGCCCGGATTACCCGCTGATGGTGGACTGCTACATGGCGCTCGATGTGCCCTATGCCGTCGAGCTCGCCACCGCCTGCAAGGATCTCGGCATCTATTGGTGGGAGGAGGTTCTGCATCCCGACGATTTCGACGGCTATGCCCTACTTAGGCGTGCTTTGCCGGCTACCAAATGGACCACAGGCGAGCATGAATATTCCCGCTACGGATTCCGCAAGCTGATCGAAGGCCGCAACATCGATATCCTGCAGCCCGACGTGATGTGGGTCGGCGGTCTCACCGAACTGCTCCGGATCTCGGCCCACGCGGCGGCTTACGATATCCCGGTGGTGCCGCATGGCAGCGGGCCCTTCAGCTACCATTTCGTGATGTCGCAGCCCCATTCGCCCTATTGCGAATATGTGGCCAACAGCGCCGACGGGCAGAGCGTGTTGCCCGTGTTCGGGCCCCTGTTCTCCAACGAACCCGTGCCCGAGAACGGCCGCCTGAACGTGCCCGACAGCCCTGGCTTTGGACTGGTCAAGAGCCCGGACGCCGTGCTGGTCGAAGCCGGAAGCTGAGTGGCGGACCTCGAAGACCTGCCGGTGACCGGATCGGCAGGGTATTTCGCGGCGCGGGCAGGTGATGCAGGCGCCCCCTACCCGCCAAAAGCCTTCGGCATCAGCCTGAAATAGGCAATGGCCTGGCTTGCTCCGCGCGCGACCAGGAAGCTCACCAGCGCGATCCACAGACCGGTATTGCCCCAGCTTTGCAGCAGCCACCACACGGCGAAAAAGCAGGCCAGCGCTACCAGCATGAGGTTGCGCATGGCACTGTTCCAGGTGGCTCCGACATAGACGCCATCGAAGGTGAAGGCGAGAGCACCGGCCAGCGGCGTCACCGCGGCAAAAGGCAGGAACAGTCGCGCTTCCTCGCGTACGGGCGCGCTCGTCGTCATGAAGTCGATGAAGGCGCCACCGGCGGCGAACAGCAGCAGCGACATCGCCACCGCCAGTACCAGGCTCCAGAACACGGAATAGCGTACTGCCGCCTCGAAGGAGGGCCGGTTGTTGGCGCCTATCGAGCGGCCGCAGAGTTGCTCAGCCGCCGTGGCGATGCCATCCAGGAAATAGCCGCCGATGAGGAAGAAATTGTTCAGGATGGCATTGGCCGCGAGCGTGGTGTCGCCCGCCTTCGCCCCTTCCCGGCTGAAGAACACGAAGGCGGCGAGCAGAGCCACGGTGCGCACCATGATGTCACGGTTGACGGCCGCCATGCGGATGAACTTCGCGCGATCGAACACTAAAGCGCGCGGCACGCCGAACTCGCCGCCGAAATGCAGCGCCACCACGACCACCCCCACCAGCACGCCGCCGGTCTCCGCCAGCAGCGTCGCCCAGGCCGTGCCTGCGACACCCCAGCCCATGCCCAGCGTAAAGAGCACGCAGAGCAGGATGTTGACGATGTTGATGCCGATTTGCAGGAACAAGCCGGTGGTGGTGCGCCCCATGCCGATCAGCCAGCCCAGCACGGCATAGTTGCCGAAGGCGAAAGGCGCCGACCAGATGCGGATGGCGAAATAGAGCCGGGCCGCGTCGGTGACCGCCGGCGAGGCTTCGAAGAACGGAAAGGCCACAGTGGCGATCAGGCCATGCAGCGCGATGAGCGCCAGGCCGAGCACCGCCGCCATCACCAAAGCGCGCAGGAAGACAGCGCGCTGTTCGAGCTTGTCTCCGGCCCCGAGCGCCTGCGCCGTCAGGCCGGCGGTGCCCATGCGCAGAAAGCCGAAGCCCCAGAACAGGAAGTCGAACAATACTGCCGACAGCGCCACCGCGCCGATCAGCGCTGCATCGCCGATCTGCCCGATCACCGTGGTGTCCACCAGCCCGAGCAGCGGAGTCGACAGATGCGCAAGCGTCATCGGCGCGGCAATGCCGAAGACAATGCGGTGACTGACAGCGACCGGGCGGACGACGGTGCTTTCGGGCGAGGAAATGGCGGTCATGGATATCGGAAAAAGTCCAGGGAGCGTTTCTTTCTAGCTATCCCGCGGACGGACAATTTCCAAGTGCAAACGCCCGCCGCAATGACGGTGCAGGCTAGCTTCGTCCCGGAAGACTTCGCGCCGCCGCTCCACTCTCTCCCGCCCCCAGCTTCTCCCGTTGCGCATGCCATTTCAGCAGCGCGTCGAGCGCCGGGCAGAGGGCCTGGCCCCAGTCGGTGAGGCCATATTCCACCTTTGGGGGCACCTGGGGATGGACGATGCGGCGCACGATGCCGTCGGCCTCCAGTTGGCGCAGTTGCTGGATCAGCATCTTCTGGGAGACGCTCGGTATCGCCCGTTCCAGTTCGGAGAAACGCCTGAGCTTGCCGCCGAACAGATGGAACAGGATCACGAATTTCCAGCGACCTTCCAGCAGCCGGAAGATCTGCTCCACGCCTTCGACAGCACTGTCGAGCGTGTGCTCAGCTTCCTTACCTTGAGGTAAGTACCCTACTTTTTCGTGCGTTCTTGTCATTTCTGCAGCTTAAGCTCAGATACGGCCTGTCTCAACCGCTACTTTTTTAAGGATATAGATATGGCCCTGGACCTGCCAAAAGCCATCGAACTTTACTTCACCATCGAAAACAGCGACGACGCCACCGTCATACCGCGCTGCTTTGCCCCGGACGCCGTGGTTCATGACGAAGGGCGCGACATCACGGGCTTGCAGGCTATCGCCGAATGGAAGGCCTCATCCAAGGCGAAATACCAGCACAGCATCGAGCCGCTCCGCGTTTCGTATAAGAACGACCGCACCGTCGTCGTCGGCAAGGTGACGGGCAATTTTCCCGGCAGCCCGGTCGATCTCGAGTTCAGCTTTGGACTGACGGACGGGCTGATCTCCAGGCTGGAAATCCACTGATGGAGCTGTGGTCCCGGACAGCAGGACGCTTGCGTCTTTTTTGGAGAGTTGGAGGGAGACACCTCGCCATCCCGGGCTACCGTTTCCTCACAAGCTTTGCTTATGAGTGGAGACCCGGGATCCGTGAACACTATCTTCGCAAGACTGTGCTCTAGGATTCCGGCTCTTCCGCCGGAATGACGGCGTTTGCGCCAACCTGGCAATGCTGTTGCCACCCGATCAGCTCTGATTAACCGCTCCATCGGTATGGATCAGTTGGTCCAAAATCTCCGCCAACCTCTGGTAGTCGCCGATCTCGTTATAGGCATGCGCCGATACCCGCACCCAGATGCCGTCGGGATGGGCGATCAGCGGGGCGTCGCAGCCGAACTCGTCGAGCAGCCGGTCGCGCAAGGCGAGCGCCCGTTCCGCCGAAGTGGCTCCGCCGAACGGCAGACGGACCATGGCCATGGCGACGGGATGCGCCTCGTTGCCATAGGCGGTGCCGAAATGGTCGGCCAGCAGGCGCCCGGCCTGGTGGGCGAGGTCGACATTGCGCCGGCGCAGAGCCGGGCCGCCCAGCTTTTCGTGAAAGGCAAGCGCGGCCTCGATGGCTAGGAAGGCCGTGGCGTCGCGCGTGCCGGTCCAGTCGAATTCGCTGAGATAGCCCTGCTCGAAGCCATGCGAGATCGTGGTCGGATGCAGGCCAGCCTGCCTGTCGCGCCGCGACCACAGGAAAGCGCAGCCCTTGGGCGCAGCCAGCCATTTGTGGCAATTGCCGACGTACCAATCGGAATCGATGGCCTTGAGATCGACCTCGATCTGGCCCGGGCCATGCGCACCGTCGATGAGGACAGGCACGCCGGCATCGCGGCAGAGGCGCACCGCAGCTTCGACGGGCAGGACCAGGGCGCTCGGCGAGGTGATGTGATCGACGATGACGAGCCGCGTGCGATCATTCAGCCGCGCCGCCAAGGCATCGATGAAGCTGGCGGCATCGCTCCCCGGGAAGGGAAGCGGCACCTCTACGATCCTGGCGCCGGTTCGCCCGGCGACATAGCGGGCGGTCTTGCCGACGGCGCCATAAATCTGTCCGTGCAGCACGATCTCATCGCCTGGCCTGAGATCGAGAGAGCGCAGGACCGCGTTGCAGCCGGTCGTCGCATTGTCGACAAAGACGATGTCCTGCCCATCGGCATTCAGAAAAGAGCCGAGAGCGTCTGCGCTGGTGCGAAGGGCACCCGGCAGGATGCTGCGCATGAAGATGCTGGGCTGGGCCTCCATGCGGTCGCGCCACACGGCCTGGGCCGCCAGCACACATTTGGGCGTCGCTCCATAGGCACCGTGGTTGACGGTCAGCTTGCTCCAATCGAGCGGCCATTCAGCCCGGATGGCGGCGCCGAGCGCCATCGTCTTGGAACCGTCCATCTGGCACCCGCCATCCTTCTCGTCTGTCCTGGCCAGACCATGCAATGATGCCGCGCTGCGCCGCAAGCCGACTCATAGGGAGAGGGAAGCTTTTCCGGGTGCACGGGCATCTTGCCCGTTCTTGAACCGCCGCACCCGTGGGATAGGAGGAACGGGCAGGATGCCCGTGCACCTGGATGTGCGAGGCAGTCCTCTACTTCCCCCCGCCCCGGCTGGATTGCAGCAGCCGCAGGACGATCCACACCGGGATCACGATCACCGCGCCCAGAAGGAAATAACCGAAGAGGTCGCGCACCATGCCGAAGCCGCGGGCGAAGAGGTGCTCCAGCGAACGCCTGATGTTTTCGAGCAGCTCCCATGGCGTCAGATTGAGCCAGGCGAGCACGAGCCCGACGGCGATCGAGATCACCACCAGCTTGATGATGGTGCTCGTCACCGAACCGCCCATGAAGCGTTCAACCCCGCCTGCCATGCCCTAGTCTCCTGCCGAACCGGCCTCTATTTCGGGTGTGGCGGGCGTCCGGTCAAGCAGCGCAGTCAAGTTTTCCAGACGGTCGGCCTCGCTGGGGGGCTTGTCCCAGCGCAGGCGCGCCAGCCGCGGAAAGCGCATGGCGACGCCCGATTTGTGGCGGGTGGAGCGCGCAAGCCCTTCGAAGGCCACCTCCACCACCAGCCCAATCTCGGCCGTATGCGTCACCTCGCGCACCGGACCGAAACGGTTGACGGTGTTGTTGCGCACGAAGCGGTCGATGTCGCGCAGCTCCTCGTCGGTGAAGCCGAAATAGGCCTTGCCGACAGGCACGAGCTCGTTCCCGCTCCACACGCCGAAGGTGTAGTCGGAATAGAAGGAGGAGCGCTTGCCATGGCCGCGCTGGGCATACATCAGCACGGCGTCGATGCGGTAGGGCTCGCGCTTCCACTTGAACCAGAGCCCTTTCGGCCGGCCCGGCACATAGAGGCTGTCGCGCCGCTTCAACATCAGGCCCTCGACCGCGTCTGCATCCTCCCCAGCTCCGGCCGCCAGGGGATCGGAGCGGGCCGCGGCCAATTCCTGGGGCATAGCGAAGGCTACCATCGGCGAGAGGTCAAGGCGCGGCGAGGCGAGCCTGGCGACAAAGGCCTCCAGCCGCGCGCGACGCTCGATGAAGGGCAGGTTGCGCAGGTCCTCCTCGCCCTCGGCCAGCAGGTCATAGGCGCGGATATGGGCAGGATACTCCGCGATCATCTTCGTCGTGACGGTCTTTCGGTTGAGCCGCTGCTGCAAGGTGTTGAAATTCTCGATGCGTGCCTCCCGGCGTACAAGCAACTCGCCGTCGATGGCGCCTTCGAAGCGCAGGGCTTCGACGAGATCGGGAAAGGCCGGTGCGATATCCTCGCCCGTGCGCGAATAGAGCCTGAGCATCGGCAGGCCATGCGCCATCGCTCCCACGGCCTGGACACGGATGCCGTCCCATTTCCATTCGGCGACGAAATCCTCCGGCAGCATGGCCGGGAGATCGTTCTCCTCCAGCGCATGGGCCAGCATCACCGGCCGGAACGGAGCGGGATTGCCCGTCTCGGGCCGCTCGCCCTTGCCCTCGGCCCAGGCGAACAAGGCTTCGTAGGGCGGCGTCAGGCCCGGCCAGGCAAGCTCGATATCGTCGGGCGCCAGCCTGCCCAAGGCCGCCACTGCGCTCTTGGCGAGGCGGGCGGACGCACCGATACGCAGCGCCCCGGTGATCAGCTTGAGAAAGGCCCAACGCCCTGTCTCGTCGAGGGCATCGAGGTGGTGGGCGATCAGCCCCGGCATGGCCGACTTGCCAGCATGGGTGAGAGCCTCGACCACCTCGGTGAGCGTCGGCGAATGATTGGCGCCGGGCCGTGCCGGCCACATCAGCGCGATGGTCTCGGAGAGATCGCCGACATAGTCATAGGAGAGCGCGAAGAGTTCGGGATCCGTGCGCTGGGCGATGAGCTCGCGCAGCAGCGCCGGCTTGGCATTGCGGAAGTTGAGCGCGCCGGTCATCGCAGCCAGGGCATAGCCGCGGTCTGGATCCGGGGTGGCGCGAAAATAATCGGTCAGCAGTCGCAGCTTGGCGTTGCGACCGGGCTCATAGGCAAGACGATCGAGGAGCGCAGCGAAGCGGTTCATGCCTCTCCCGCCTCCTCGTCGCCGTAACCGACCATGTGCAGGGGTTTGGCCTTGAGGCCCTGGCTCTGCGCCCAATGCACCAGCGCATCTTCCTGGCCATGGGTGACCCAGAGCTCCGAGCAGCCGGTCTCCAGGATGGAGCGCTGCAGGTCCGGCCAATCGGCATGGTCGGAGATCACCAGAGGCAGCTCGGCACCGCTCTGCCGGGCGCGGGCGCGGATGCGCATCCAGCCCGAAGCGTAGACGCTGAGCGGCTCCGGCATCTTGCGCGACCAGGGTTCCTGAGCGGCGCTCGGCGGACAGAGCACGATGGCGCCGGCAAGTTCGGCCGGCTTGGTGTCGCGTACCAGATGCAGTTCGCCGAGAGCGATGCCGTGCTGCTCGTAAAGCCGCGTCACCTTCTCCATGGCGCCGTGCAGATAGATCGCCGCATCGTGACCGGCCTTCCTCGCCATGGCGATCACGCGCTGCGCCTTGCCGAGGGAATAGGCGCCGACAAGATGGGCACGCTCGGGAAAGAGCTCCAGCGAGTTGAGTAGCTTGGCGATCTCATGGGCAGGATCGGGATGGCGGAACACCGGCAGGGCGAAGGTGGCCTCGGAGATGAAGACGTCGCAGGGCACCACCTCAAAGGGCATGCAGGTGGGGTCGGCCTGGCGCTTGTAGTCGCCGGAGGCGACGATGCGGAGCCCCTCGGCCTCGAAGGCGATCTGTGCCGACCCCAGTACGTGGCCGGCCGGATGGAAGCATACCTTGACGCCGTTGAGATCGAGCGTCTCGCCGCATCTAGCCACCTGCCGCGTATGGCAGAAATCCTCGCCGAGCCGCGCCGCCATGATCGCCAGCGTCTCCTCCGTCGCCAGCACCTGGTAATGCCCGGGGCGCGCATGATCGGAATGGGCATGCGTAATCAGTGCCCGGTCGACGGGACGCACCGGATCGACATAGACATCGGCAGGCGGACAATAGAGCCCGGATGGCGTCGGGATCAGCAAATCGGATGGCCGCATGACGACAAGATAGGTATAACCGGCGCAGCAGCCAAGTTTCGCTCCAGAACCCCGCCCGCCCTATATCCGCGTCATGCACTCTTTCCACACCTCCGGCGACCCCATCGCCGACCGCCGCTTCGCCTATGCCATGGACTACAAGGCGCAGGGCGACCTTGCGGCCGCCGCGGAGCTCGTGGAGCAGACCCTGGACTGCGCCCCCCGCTGGGCGGCGGGCTGGTACGTGCTTGGCGACTTGCGGGAGGAAGCCGGCGAGCGGAGCAAGGCGATCGAAGCGTATCGGCAGAGCCTTGCCTTCGACGCCTCAGATGTTGCCGGCGCTGGCGCAAGGCTGGCGAGGCTTGGAGAGCGCCCCGCCGATGGCGCGATGACCGCCTCGCACGTCGCCGCCTTGTTCGACGAATACGCCCCGCGTTTCGAGCACTCGCTGGTGGGCGACCTCTCTTATCGCGGGCCGGCCTTGCTCAAAGCCGCACTCTCCGAGTTGCGCCAGCCCCTGGCCTTCCGGCGGATGCTGGACCTTGGCTGCGGTACGGGCCTGGCAGGCGAGGCCTTGCAGGCTTGCTGCGCGGAGATGATCGGCGTCGACCTCTCGCAGGCCATGCTGGCGAAGGCCGGCAACAAAAGCCTCTATCGCGACCTCATATGCGAGGATGCCCTCGCCTTTCTCGAAAGCCAGCCGGCGGCAAGCGCCGAGCTGGTACTTGCTGCCGATGTCTTCGTCTATCTCGGCGATTTGCAGGCGCTGTTCAACGAGGTCGCGCGGGTGCTCGAGCCGAACGGTCTTTTCGCATTCACGGCGCAGCGCCATGACGGCCCGGAACCCTTCATCCTCAACCATGACATGCGATATGCGCACTCCCATGCCGGCATGGAGACCTGGGCCAGGACGGCAGGATTGACTCTTCTCTGCCGGAACGACGAATGGGCTCGACAGGACCGTGGCATCCCCGTACCCGGCATGGTCGCCATATTCGCGCAATAGCTATTCTCGGCGGTATAGCCTGAAATAGCAAAGATACGTCGAAACAAAGAGTTAGAATAAAATGCCGCCTCCGCCTGAACGCGTTTTGTTCTCGCCGGGAGTGGACTTCTGGTCGGCGCACGCCAATATCTGCGCATGAATTGGCGATAGCGGCATGAACAGACAAATTGGAGACATCGCTTCCCAAGGGACGGTGTCTTCCCTTCCTCCCCTCTTTGCGAACTGGTTCGCGGCCCGCGGCTGGAGCCCGCGCGCCCATCAGCTCCAGCTCGTCGAAAAGGCGCGGGCAGGTCGTTCGGCCCTGCTGATCGCCCCGACCGGCGCCGGAAAGACGCTCGCCGGCTTCCTGCCGAGCCTGATCGATCTCGCCCCGCGGCGCGCCGACGCACCGGCTTCGCTCCACACCTTATATATATCGCCGCTGAAGGCGCTTGCCGTCGACGTTGCCCGCAATCTGGAACGGCCCGCCGGCGAGATGGGGCTGCCGACCCGTATCGAGACGCGGACGGGCGACACGCCCCAGGCCAAGCGCCAGCGCCAGAAGCGCGATCCGCCCGATATCCTGCTCACCACGCCCGAGCAGCTCGCACTGCTGCTGGCAAGCCGGGAAGCGGCCGATCTCTTCGGCTCGCTGAAGCGCGTGGTGCTGGACGAACTCCATTCCATCGTCACCTCCAAGCGCGGCGACCTGCTGGCGCTCGGCCTGGCGCGGCTGCGCGATTTCGTGCCCGATCTCGAAGTGGTCGGCCTCTCCGCCACCGTGCGCGATCCCGACGAGTTGCGCCGGTGGATCGTGCCGCAACGCCCTGGCGAAACCAGGATGGCCGATCTCGTCATCGCCGAGGGCGGGGCGGCGCCGGAACTCGACATCCTCGAAACCGAGGAGCGGCTGCCCTGGGCCGGGCATACGGCGCGCCACGCGATGGCCGAGCTCTATGCCCTGATCAAATCGCACAAGACCACGCTGGTCTTCGTCAACACCCGCATGCAGGCCGAGTTCGTGTTCCAGGAACTCTGGCGGGTGAACGAGGACGCCCTGCCGATCGCCCTGCATCACGGCTCGCTCGAAGTCGGCCAGCGCCGCCGTGTCGAGGAGGCCATGGCAGCAAGCAAGCTCAAGGCGGTGGTCTGTACCTCCACCCTCGACCTCGGCATCGACTGGGGCGATGTCGATCTCGTCATCAATGTCGGCGCACCCAAGGGCGCCTCGCGCCTCCTGCAGCGCATCGGCCGCGCCAATCACCGGCTTGACGAGCCCTCGCAGGCAATCCTGGTGCCGAGCAACCGCTTCGAAGTGCTGGAATGCCGGGCTGCCGTCGATGCCGCCTATGCCGGGGAGCAGGACACGGCTGTCGCCCGCACCGGCGCGCTCGATGTTCTTGCCCAGCATGTGCTCGGGGTTGCCTGCGGCGCGCCCTTCGAGGCGACTAAGCTCTATGAGGAAGTAACCTCCGCGGAACCCTACGCGAAACTCGACCGCAAGACCTTCGACGATGTGGTCTCTTTTGTCGCGACCGGCGGCTATGCCCTGAAGACCTACGACCGCTTCGCCAAGATCCGCCAGGGAAAGGACGGGCTCTGGCGCGTGTCCAACCCGATGGTGGCGCAGGCTTACCGTCTCAATGTCGGCACCATCGTGGAAGAGGCCCTGCTCAAGGTGCGGCTTTCCAATCGCGGCCCGCGCGAGCCGACGCGCATGGCCGCCGACAAGCCGACGCCCTATCTGCCCTGGTTCATGGACCCGACGAGTTCCGGCCCGCCCAGGAAGAAGCCCGGCGATGCCGCGCCGCGCCGCGGCTTCGGGCGCGTGCTCGGCGAGGTGGAGGAATATTTCGCCGAAGGGTTGAGCGTCGGCGACACCTTCCTGTTCGCAGGTGAGATCCTGCGTTTCGAGGGCATTTCGGAAGAGGATGTGCTGGTAACCCGCGCCGCGCCGGGCAAGGACCCGAAGATCCCCTCCTTCGCCGGCGGCAAGTTCCCGCTCTCGACCCATCTTGCCGCGCGCGTGCGCTCGATCCTCGCCAATCCCGAAAGCTGGAGCGCTCTGCCGGACCAGGTCGCGGACTGGCTGCGCTTGCAGCGTGACATCTCGCGCCTGCCCCCGGCCGGCGACCTGCTGGTCGAGACCTTTCCGCGTGGCAATCGCTATTACCTCGTCTGCTATCCCTTCGAGGGGCGCCTTGCCCACCAGACGCTCGGCATGTTGCTGACGCGCCGGCTGGAGCGCGCCGGGCTCAAGCCGATGGGCTTCGTCGCCAACGACTACGCCCTCGCGGTCTGGGGCGTCGGCGATATGAGCCGGGGTGCGATGAGCCAGCTCTTCGACCAGGAAATGCTGGGTGACGACCTCGAGGAATGGCTGGCCGAATCCGCCCTGATGAAGCGAATGTTCCGCACCTGCGCCATCATCTCCGGCCTGATCGAGCGCCGCGCCCCGGGCAAGGAGAAGACGGGCAAGCAGATCAGCGTCTCAACCGACCTCGTCTATGACGTGCTGCGCCAGCACGAACCCGACCATATCCTGATGCGCGCCGCCTGGGACGATGCACGCACCGGCCTGCTCGATCTCGCCCGCCTCTCAACCATGCTCTCGCGTATCAAGGGCCGAATCATTCATAAGGATCTCGATCGCATCACGCCCTTGGCGGTGCCGATCATGCTGGAGATCGGCCGGGAGCCGGTCTATGGCGAGGGCACCGACAGTGCGCTTGCCGGCGCAGCGGAGGATCTGATTGCGGAGGCCATGGTTGGGCGGCGGGGTACAGCAGGAACAGGAGGCGGAGCCTGAGATGATCCGGCGCGACGAAGCCGTGCTCAGTGTCGCCGGCACCGAATTCCTTGCGACCGCCGATGGTGCGCTGGTCTGGCTGGAAGAGAGTCTTGTGGTGGTTTCCGACCTCCACCTCGAAAAGGGCTCCTCCTTTGCCGAGCGTCGCCAGTTGCTACCGCCCTACGACACTGCCGCCACGTTGGCGCGCCTGGTTCGCCTGCTCGCCCGTTTCGCGGCAAGGCGCCTGATCTTCCTCGGCGATAGTTTCCACGACCGCCGCGCGGATGACCGTATCGTCCCGCACGACCGCGAGGCCCTCTCCCACTGCCTTCACCGGCGCGAGGTGTTCTGGATCGCCGGCAATCACGACCCCCACCCACCTACGGGCTTCGCTGGCACGGCAACGCCGGAGCTTGCCATCGGCCCGGTGTTGTTCCGCCATGAGCCGACCGAAGGCGCTGAACCCGGCGAGATAGCGGGACACCTCCACCCCGTGGCGAGAGTGGCGACACGCGGTCGCTCATTGCGGCGGCGCTGCTTTGCGGGTGACGGCAGGCGGGCTATCCTGCCCGCCTTTGGCGCCTATGCGGGTGGACTGAACGTGCGTGACGCTGCGTTCGCACCTCTCTTTCCCAACGGTTTCACTGCCCATCTGATGGGGGACGAACGCGTCTTCGCCTTCCCGAGGGCAAGGTGTCTGGGGGGATGAGCCTGGGAGCGCGGGTTTCTCGTCCTCGCTCCCAGGGATGCGTTCCCAGCTACCCCTTCGCCCTGGTTTTCTCCTCCAGCGTCATGCGCTGTTCGACCTCATTGAGCTTGGCGAGGGCGTCGAGGTCACCCTTGGCGGCTGCCTGAGCGAGGAATTGGTAGGACGCGACGAGATCGCGCGGGGTGCCTAGGCCCTGGGCCGCGAGCAGCGCGAAATTATACTGGCTGGCAACATGCCCCTGCTCGGCTGCCTGGTGGAACCAGCGGGCGGCCTGCTCGTAGTCGGGCACGCCCATCACCGCACCGCCGGCGTAGAGCACAGCCAGATTGTACATCGCCTTAACCGAGCCGTGCTCGGCGGCGCGCTGATACCACAAGCCTGCCAGCATGGTGTCATGACCGACGCCGCGTCCCTTGTCGTAGGCGAGGCCGAGGAGGAAAAGCGCGGGCGCATAGCCCAGCTGCGCGGCCTGCCTGTAGAGGCCCGCTGCCTTGGCGAGATCGAGGGTGGAGGCCTGCGAGGTATCGAGTTGGCGCGCTTCTTCGAACAGCGAGACGGCCTCGTTGGGAGGAACCGGCAGCAGCGACGAAGCGATGGGCACCTGGTCCTCCAGGGCAGCCGGCCCCACTTCGCGGGCTCGGGCGGCCGGGGCGAGGCCCAGCCCGGCGCGGGGGGCCGGCGGCGTCACGGCCGGAACCGCCCGCGTAACCTGACGGCCGCTGCTGGGTGCAGCCGGTGTCTTTCCTCCCTGCAGGGCGCCCATCATCATCGTCACGGCCGCCAGTCCCAGCAGGATAGGCCGCTTGTGGCGCTTGTAGAACGGCTCATGGTTTCCTCCCGGCCTGGCTGTCTCTTCCGCGAGGCTGCCTTCGGTTGCGGCTGCCGCACGGGCGGCGCGCCGTGCCGCTGCGATAAAGGCACTGCGCGTATTGCCCGTTGAATTGGGATCGCCTGGGGCCAATACGGAAACCTGGCTGGGGCGGCCATCCAAGGGTCTTTCCGCTGCCGCGTCGAGCGGCGCATCGCCAGCGAGCGAACGCGGCAATTCCCGCGACCAGACAATGTCGTCGGAACGCTCGCGACCGAACAGGGGTGGCACGTCGCCGATTTCCGGCGGCCCGGAGACCAGTGTGCCGGCAGGGCGGGCGCGCACGAGATCCTCCACGGCGGCGAGCCGGCTGGCGACTTGGTGGAGCAGCGTCTGCAGGGCATCGAGCGCCTTGCGGCCTTCGCGGACCTCGCCCTCCTGCAGGGCGCGCAGTTCGCGATAGTGGCGCCGCAGCTCCTCGGGCAAGGCCTGGAGCGCAGACTGGGCGAATGCCGTCCGCAGCGCCGGCTCCAGACCGAAAAGATCGGGCTTCATCTGGCTGAGCCCCTCGATGGAGCGGCCCATGATCGTGATCTGCTGCTCGAGGGCGGCAAGGGCAGCATCGTCGTGACCAGGGGCGTCAAGCGCCTCAAGCCGGGCCGACAGGGCAGACAGGGAGGAAGATGTTGCCGCCTGCCCGTCCTCCACGGCCCGTTGCAAGGCATCGAGCTTCTGTTCGAGACGCTGCGAGGGGTCGGGCTGACGGGCGAGATCGCCAAGACGTGTGCGGATATCGGCCGTCTCACGCTGGATCGACGCAAGCACGGCCGGGTCCTGCGCCTGCCGGGCAAGCAGATCGAGCTTCCGGTCGAGCTGGGCAATGTGTGCCGGCGTCGCCATGCCGGTCAGATGCTGGCCGAGCGCGGCGATGTCGGCGCGCAGGTCGGTGACGTCCCCCTTGCCAGCAGGGGGCGCCATATTGGCACGCCGGAGTCCGGCGATCTCACGCGTGAGGGCAGCGATCTGCTCGCTCAGGGCATCGACCGGCGGCGGCTCGACCTCGGGTTGGGCCGGTGCGGCCTCGAGCCCGGCAGCCATCTCCGCCAGGCGCCGCTCGAGATCCTCCACCGATCCATGCGCGGCAACATTGTCACGCTGGTGCTGCGGCGTGGCTCCGGGCTCGGGCTGTCGGCCGGCGAAGCCGTCCACCACTGCATCGACCAGTGCGGCAATATGGGCCTCGCTGTCCTCCTGGCGACGGATCAGCCGTTCGACCAGGCCGGCCATGCGAGCCTCGCTGGCGCGGATGTGACGGGCGAGGACGGCGGCGCTCACATTCACCGCTCTTTCTTCGGTCCGTCGACTCAGCGTATCGCTACTATGATACCGTCTGCCCGCTGATTCCAATTGACGCGCAATACGTGCCAAGGGTGACTCGTCACTCCGGTCGAGGTCACGAAAAAGCGGCGTTTCCGGCTCTTTTCGCTCCGTGATCAAGCTCTGGAGCCATTGGCCGAGCGTCATGCCGGAGCGTTGCGCCAAGACCCTCGCGGTCTCGCGCGTCTCGGGATCCACTCCCTTGACACTCCATGGCACGCTTTGACTCATCAAATCCTACGCAAAATCGGCGAATCCGCCCGATTCTCGCGCCCTCCTGATCCTGCGGCCACCGCGACGCCGATTCGGGAATTGGCAGCGAAATGCAATGCCCTCATCAACAGGTTTTCGTCCAACAGGGTAAATATCGCGTTAATTCAGGCTGCCCTAACGCTTTTGGTGGAGGGCCCAACATTATTGAGCATTCAAAGCGCTTTTTATGACGACATTGGCAGGGACCAAGCTGCGGCCTGGACAGGAAAGTTGGATACCTTGCAAGAACCCGTATTAAACTTTGCAAAAAGGGTTATATTCACTTTGGGAACGTGTTAATTGGCGCGCTTATTTCGCACTAATTTTGTGCGTTACCCTTGAAATGAAGCAGAGTGAGGGATATGGTCACTCTGCTGGAGATTTGGGCGACTGTTTGGTAATATATTAATTGCTGAAGCCCACAAGTTTTCGTATGATGCTACCGGCTGCCACATCTTGAGTTGGGGTGCTGCTGGCCTGTATCAGGCATGAGAGAGAGACCATGTCAAAGTTGGAAGCCTCATCGGCGACAAATGCAAAGGGGCAACCCGTGACTGTATTCATGGCAGATCACGAGAAAGCCTCAAATGGCGCGATCACCTATACAATTGGGGATCTTGCGCGCGAGTTTGGTGTCACGCTGCGCACCTTGCGCTTCTATGAAGACAAGGGCCTTTTAAATCCCACCCGGGACAATTTGACCCGGCTATACAGTGCACGGGATCGTGAACACCTTCAGCTCATCCTCAAGGGCAAACGCCTTGGTTTCACGCTCGTGGAGATCGGCGAAATGATCGCCCATCACGGCGAAGGCAAGGGCGCAAGCCTTGATATCAGCGCCAGCACCGTTCGCGACCAGATCGAGCATCTGGAGCGTCAACGTCGCGAGATCGACGAAGCACTGGTGGAATTGCGCCGCAGTTACGAAGGCCTGGCCAACGCCCTGTCGCGGTAAGTGGCTACCTTAACACGCAGAGAAAGCCTGGCGGCTATCGCGGGCTTTTTTGCGTTTGCGGGCGCGGGCCTTTGGCTGTTCTGGCCGCAGACGAAGAGTCCCGCCGGTCAGGTCGGCGGTCCTTTTCAGCTGGTGGATGCGGATGGCCTCCCCTTCACCTTCAAGGACATCCAGGGCAAGCCAAGCCTCGTCTATTTCGGCTTCACGCATTGCCCTGACATCTGTCCCACGACACTATTCCTGATGTCGCAGGTGCTTGACCGGCTTGGCCCCGACGCCAGCCGGATCAATGCCCTGTTCATCACCGTCGATCCGGACCGGGATACGCCGGACCAGATGAAATCCTATCTGACCGCCTACCCACCCGTGCGTGGCCTGACGGGCGATCGCGCTCATCTCGCGGTGGCCTGGGATATCTATGGCATCGAGGCCGTGGTGGTGCCTACCACCAGCTCCAACTACAACATGGACCACACCAGCGACGTCTTCCTGCTTGACCAAAGCGGGCGCTTCAGGTCGACTTTCGACCTGAACACGAAGCTGGAGGTGGCGCTGGCCGATGTCCGCGCCCTGCTGGCATAGGAATGTCGCAGCTTGAAAACCCGCAGGCCAAGTAAAATTTCCGAGTCTATCCTTCGGACTGACTCGGAAATTGCTGTCTCTTCGCATAATTCCGGCAGATGCGCCTGGGCTGGAACCATGCGCCAGTTCGGCGATATATGCCTGACAGCGCTCATGCTCGCGCTGCTCCTGTTCGTCGCCCTGCCTGGCGTCAGCCCCGCGCGCGCCGCCGAGGCAGCCCCGACCGGCCCCTTTGGCCTGTGGGACCCGCATCGCCGCCCCGAAAAGCCCGACCTCAGATCGATCCGGCAGATCCGCTTCCTGACCGAGGACGACTTCCCGCCCTTCGACTTCCAGGGTGCGAGTGGATCGCTGGAAGGCTTCAATGTCGATCTCGCCCGTGCCATCTGCCTGCAGTTGAAAGTGCCCTGCACCATACAGGCGCGACGTTGGGACACCATTGTGGCGGCTCTGGAAGAAGGCCAGGCCGACGTCATCGCCGCTTCGCTGGTGCCAACCGCGCAAGCGCGGGAACGCTTGCAATTCTCGCGCCCCTATTATCTGCGGCCAGCTCGCTTTGCGGCACGCCAGCAGGATGCGCCGCCCGCCCTCACCCTGCAGGGCCTCACCGGGCGACGGGTCGGCGTAGTGGCCGGCACGGCGCATGAAGCCTATGCGAAAGCCTATCTCACCACCGCCCGGCTCGTGCCGTTCCCCAGCGACGACGCTTTGCGGGCCGCCTTGAAAAACGGCGAGGTCGACCTCATGTTCAGCGATGGCATCGGCCTTTCGCTCTGGCTCAGCGGCTCGGAAGCGAAAGGCTGCTGCATCTTCGAGGGCTCGCCCTACCTCGATAGCCATTATTTCGGAGATGGCATCGGTATGGCGATGCGCCGGGAAGATGACGACCTGCGCCAGGCGATCGACTACGCCCTTTTCCAGATCTGGGAACAGGGTCTCTATGCCGATATCGTGAGGCGCTGGTTCCCCATCGACCCTTTCACGCCGCTTCCGTGACGTAAGCGGCAATTGAAACAATCAAACGCTGTTGCCGAAAAGACTCACTTTCGCACCGAAGCTGGGGAAAACGCGCCCGATTTCAGGTGGACTCTTGCGCCGGAGTCACTGCCTATTGTAGTTAAGGCTTCGTTAAGCACGACATCTCGTGCGGCGTCTCGTAACTCCAATCAGCTCCCAGCGTGAACACGCAACGATGTCACGTCGACATCGCGGCTGAAGGGAAAGGATTCGGCGTATGCAATTCGGGCGAAAACAAGGCGGAATGCAGGAGAGGCTGATGCACTGGACAGACGAGCGGGTAGAACTTCTGAAAAAGCTGTGGTCAGAAGGTCTTTCTGCTAGCGCCATTGCCACAGAACTTGGCGGCGTCACACGCAATGCCGTGATCGGCAAGGTACATAGGCTTGGTTTGTCTGGCCGCGCCAAGGCGCCCGCGCCGGCACCGCAGCGTCGTGTCAAGCCGACCCGCGCACCTTCCCATCCGCTGCGCCCGCAGACCACCGCCCCGGTGGTGCGCGGCAACACCGCTCTCGCCACCCAGATCATTCCCCTCACGGTGATCGAGGAGCGCCCGGAGCCTGAGTTGCGCCCCATCGAGGAGGTGGTGATCCCGATGTCCGAGCGGGTCACCATCATGGAGCTGCGCGACCACATGTGCCGCTGGCCGCTGGGCGACCCCGGCCGCGAGGATTTCCGCTTCTGCGGCAGCCGCGTCGGTCCAACCGGTCCCTATTGCAGCCATCATGCCTCGATTGCCTATCAGCCCGTGCTGGATCGCCGCCGCGACCGCGACAGAGAGCGCCGCACAGCTCGTGCCTGAAGACTATCTTGTCGCATCGCATGCGCCTGAAACCGATACCCTCGGGCCGGCATGATTGCTTAAGAAGGCAGGGATTTCCCTGCCTTTTCTTTTGGGGTGAACCACGTGCCGCGCAGGATCGACTACTACCTCTCGCTCTCCAGCCCCTGGGCCTATCTCGGCCATGGCCGCTTCCGGGATATGGCACGGCGCCATGGCCTCGATGTTCGGGTCAAGCCGGTGCTGCTCGGCAATGTCTTTGCGGAGACCGGCGGCCAGGTGCTGGCCAAGCGCCACCCTGCCCGTCAGCGCTACCGCCTCGTTGAGCTCCAGCGCTGGCGCGACAAGCTCGGCCTGCCCCTTCATCTCCAGCCACGCCATTGGCCCTTCGATCCCACGCTGGCCGACCGCCTGGTCATCGCCATCGAACAAAGCGGGGGCGACACGATGGGCTTTTTCGCCCGCGCCAGTTCGGCCATCTGGGAGAAGCAGGAGAACCTGGCGGACGAAGCGACGCTGGAGCGCATTGCCGCCGAGCACGGCCTCGATGGCCCTGCCCTCCTGGCGCAAGCCCAGGCGCAGGCAACGGCCGAGATCTATCGACAGAACCTCCAGGATGCCGTGGCCGCCGACGTTTTCGGCTCGCCCGCCTATGTTCTCGACGGCGAGGTCTTCTGGGGTCAGGACCGGCTCGGCCTGCTGGAAGAGGCGCTGATCTCCGGTCGCCAGCCCTTCCGTCCCGAGGTGAAGGGAAGCGACCCCACGTAAGATCGCCTGCCTGACACTGGGCTTTGACGTGCAGACTCCCGGCCCCAAACTCTTGTTGCGACGTCGCACTTCACCGTTCCAGGCGCTTCACCATCAGGATGTTCGAGTACCCGATCGGGTCATCATCGACCGAAGCAAGGCGGCGGAAGCCACGCTTCTCGTAGAACTCGGGCGCCTGGAAGCTGTGGGTGGTCAGAACGATCTGTGTGCAGCCCCGCCTTGCCGCTTCCTTTTCGGCGGCTGCCATGAGGCGCGTACCAATGCCTTGCCGCCGATGGCTGTCGGCGACCCAGAGCGTCTTGATCTCGCAGCAGCCGCCCCAGCTATGGCCGTGCAAGCCCGCGTAGAGGTCGCCATCCGCGGAACGGAGCATGACGGCCAGAAGCCGCGCGTCCTGGATGCCGGTGCGCTCGATATTGTCCTGATCCAGCAGATCATCGAGGCGATGCAGGTCCTCAAGCGAAGGCGCGTCGGAAACCCAAATCCGTCCTTCGCTGGGCATGGCGCCACCCCTCAGTGACTGTTGAAGAACGCAACCTCGGTGGCGAAGGCTTCATGAGCCATCGGGAAGTCGAAGCCCTGGAAGACATGGCAGCCGCCCGGCCAGAGCTTCAGGGTGGCCTCCCGGCCTGCCGCCTGCCAGCGCGAGGCCATGAAGGCACTGTCGTCGAGCAGCGCGTCATAAGTGCCGATCGAGATGAGGGCGGCCGGCATGCCCTCGAGACTGCCATAAAGCGGCGAGACATCGGGCGAGCGCAAATCGATGCCCGGCGGGATATAGGCCCGCACGAACAGGAAGATGTCGCGCGGCGTCAGGATCAGCTTGCCGCGGTTGTAGTTGCGGGCACTCGGCGCCAGGCCGAGATCGTAGCAGCCCGCGATCAGATTGGCGCCGCGAAAGGGCGTCAGGCCGTGCCGGTCGCGCAGGCGCTGCAGCGTCACGGCCGAGAGATGAGCCCCAGCGCTCTCGCCGCCGATGAAGAAGCGGTCCGTACCGAAGCGCCTGGCGCCCTCCGTGACCAGCCAGAGCGCGGCCGTCTCGCAATCGTCCGGGCCGGCGGGAAAGGGATGTTCGGGCGCGAGATGATACTCCACCGAAATGCAGGCCATGCCCGTCTCAGCCACGATCTTTTCCAGGGACTCGTCCTGGAAATCGGACTGGTTGAACATCCAGCCCCCGCCATGGATGTGCATGTAGACGCCGCTAGGCTGGTCGGGCGCAATGATGCGGATCGGCACCTTGCCGTGCTTGCCCTCGATCTCGATCACCTCAGCCCGCTTGCTCTTGGCCTGCAGCGGAAAGATCCCCTTGCCCTGCCGGCGGGACTCCCGAACGAGCTCCGGCGGAAAGGCCCAGAGATCGGGGAGCTTCGCCATGCGGGCGAGGATGTCGGCATTGAGCACCGCAGTGGCGGGCGCCACGGCCTCGTCGGAAAACACGGCAGGATCGGCAAAGGGCATGGGTTTGAATCGCCTTGGAGGGATGGCGCACAGTGCAGGGATCGAAGCGGGGCTGGCAAGGGCAAACCTGTCATTCCGGCCGAATGGTCGAGGACCCACATTCTCTCGCATCGTTCGGAGGCAGGCCGTAGCTAAAGCGCGGAATAAAGATAACGGTCACCTTCTGAAAACTGCATTGAAACAACCGCGTCAAAGCAGACGCTATGCCTTATCTGAAAGTACCGAGCTCCGTGAATTCAATGGCGAAATCAAGCGCCGCGCTTTGCCCTGCGGAATGTGCAAAAACTGCATCGGTTCTTGTGGCAAAGAGATGAAGCTCGTTATTATAAATAGTTGCGAGATTCTTGAACCGGGGTAGTACATGATCGTTAGCAGGCTGTTTGTGCCATGATCCAATCCTGGGCAACCATCTTGCAATCGTCCCTCTTGTTCTATATTTGTTCTTCACAATGCCCACCTTAAAACGCCTCCGCGATCCTGTTCACGGACTCATCACCTTCGACCTCGACGACGAGATCGATAAGGCAGCTTGGCGTCTGATCGATACGCCAGAATTCCAGCGTCTGCGCCGAGTGAAGCAACTCGGCGTGTCAGAGTTCACATTTCCGGGCGCAACTCATACGAGACTCGCTCATTCGATTGGCGTGTTCCACGTTGCCCGCCAGCTGATGAAGGTCGCTGAGCGTTATGTGCCGCGTGAAAAGCAGAAACATCACCGTAAACGTACTGCACTAATCGCGGCCCTGATTCATGATCTTGGTCATGGCCCGTTCAGCCACGCGTTTGAGAATGCGGAGAAGGCACGCATGATCGAACGGGGCGGGATCTACAAAGATCATGAGGATTGGACGGCCGAGATGATCCGCAAGAGGGGCGGCGATATCCGGCGGGTACTGACGGAAGAGTTTGGCGGAGACGGGGCAATTGCCGACGACATCGCCGACCTGCTCATTGGCAAGACCCAGGATCTCTATTCCGCAGTCGTTTCCAGCTCGTTCGATGCCGACCGTCTCGACTATCTGAGACGCGATCGCATGATGACTGGCTCAGGGGCTGGTGCGATCGATTTTGATTGGCTGCTGGATAATCTGCGCGTAGTCGACGTGTCGCCGGATCCGGACGACGACGCAGAGGAGAATTCAAGTTCCGTCATCCAGACTTTCGCCTTCGAAGAGAAGGCCTTGCAGGCAGTCGAAGGCTTTATCCTGGCGCGGTTCCACCTTTATTCACAGGTCTATCTGCATCGCACAACGCGTGGGATCGAGCAGATGCTCACCATGTTTCTTCTGGAATTTGCGCGCGAGGCCGCCAAAGGGAGCAAGGCGAAGCTGCCCGTTCATAAAGATCACCCGCTTCGGGTCTACTATCGAGATGCAACGCCCAACCTCAACCAATATGTGGCGCTGGACGATGCCGTGGTCTGGAGTGCATTGGAGATATGCGTAGCGTACGGAGACGGAACGATTCGGGATTTCGCCGATAGGATCTGCTCCAGGAGGATTTTGAAGGTCGTGCCGATCGATACCGTGAACCAGCAACCCGCCGATGTCGCAAGGCGCAAGTTCATCGAGAACGACATGAAGGACGAGATCGGCAAGACAGTGTTTCCGGATCGCGCTCCATTGTCCATCTACAAGGACCCTAAACGGGAATCCGTCTCGCCGCTCAAGCGCGTCTACATTCGGCGAGAGGGTGGTCGGATCGTCGATATCACCTCGCTTTCCAAGCCAATTGCTGCGCTTTTCGAAAGCCAGGACATTCTTCGTTTCTATTTCCTTAACCAAAAAGATTTCACAAGAGTCCAGAAGATCACGGGAGAGATCAATGCCGCAACTTGACGAAATCGTCGTTGGTGCCGTTGCATTGTCTGGCGGCAGCCTTGTCGGGCGCATCCGGCTGCAAAAAGTGATCTATCTGCTCGATCAGCTCGGCCTCGATAGTGGCGCACCGTTCGAATACCATCACTATGGTCCATATTCCGAGGCTGTATCTGATGCTGTCACGGACGCCAAGTTCTGGGGTAAGCTTGAAGAAGCAACCGATTTTCGGAAGTCTGACGGAGCACCTTACAGCACGTTCAAGACGCAGGCGGCCGGCGATGTGCTAGCTCTTGGCCGGATTGAGGCCGATCGTGCACGCGAACTTCTCACGCGCTTTTCCGGCCAGAGTTCAACCGTTCTCGAACTGGCCGCAACTGTTCACTGGCTCGCATTTCATGAGAAGGTTGCCGACTGGCGCGCTGAGATCGAAGTCAGAAAGGTTGGCAAGACGGGCAACGGCCGCCTTGCAAAGGCGGTGGCTTTATTGAAGGAATTAGGTATCGCCCCCGTTGACGCCTGATGGTCGCCTGCTTGATGTGGACATTACCGACAGGGGATAGAGCGGGGAGCGAGCCGGGTGTTCTTCCGCACGTACCGGTGCTGATGGATCGTTAGACCGGGCTGTCGTCGTGGGTAAGGCGGCTAGGCTTGCTTGCCCTCTCCAGATCACAGCCCTTCTCATCACCCCCAAAACCGGCTATTCCTCCTCCCCTAATAGGCGGCCACCACGAGACCCATGATTCCTGACGAGACCAAGACCGAACGCCCCGCGCTCCCGCAAGGTGATACCGGCACGAAAACCGTCTTCATCAAGTCCTATGGCTGCCAGATGAACGTCTATGACAGCCAGCGCATGGCCGATACGCTCGCGCCGGCTGGCTATGTCGAGACGACGAGCCCCGACAACGCCGATCTCGTCATTCTCAATACCTGCCATATCCGCGAAAAGGCGGCCGAAAAAGTCTATTCGGAGATCGGGCGCCTGCGTGTGGCGCGCGACGAACGCCGACGTATGGGTGGCGACATGCAGATCGCCGTGGCGGGCTGTGTCGCCCAGGCCGAGGGTGAGGAAATCATGCGCCGGGCGCCGGCGGTGGATCTCGTCGTCGGTCCACAGACCTATCATCGCCTGCCGGATCTCATCGCGAGAGTTGGAGGCACGAAAAAGCCCGTCGATACCGACTTCCCCGTCGAGGACAAGTTCCAGGTCCTGCCGGCGCCGCGGCGCGAGAAGATATTGGCGCGTGGCCCCTCCGCCTTCGTCACCGTGCAGGAAGGTTGCGACAAGTTCTGCACCTTCTGCGTGGTGCCCTATACGCGCGGCGCCGAGACCTCGCGCCCGGTTGCCGGCATCGTCGCGGAGGTCGAGCGCCTGGCCGAGGCTGGCGTGCGCGAGATCAGCCTGCTCGGCCAGAACGTGAACGCCTATCACGGCGAGGGGCCGGATGGCCGCACATGGACGCTGGGCAAACTCCTGCATCGCCTCGCTCGTATCGAGCCGGTGACGCGCCTGCGCTACACCACCTCGCATCCCCGCGACATGGACGACAGCCTGATCGAGGCCCATCGCGACCTGCCGGCGCTGATGCCGTTCTTGCATCTTCCGGTGCAGTCGGGCTCCGACCGCATTCTGGATGTCATGAATCGCAAGCATACATCGGCGGAGTATCTCAGGCTGATCGAGACGATTCGGAATGCCCGGCCCGACATGGCTTTTTCCTCCGACTTCATCGTGGGCTTCCCCGGCGAGACGGATGCGGATTTCGAGGCGACCTTGCGGCTGATCGAAGACGTCTCCTACGTGTCGGCCTATTCCTTCAAATATTCGCCGCGCCCGGGCACGCCCGGCGCCGGGATGACCGACCAGATCGACGAGGCGGTAAAGGCCGAGCGGCTTGCCCGCTTGCAGGCGCTGACAGAGGGCCAGCAGAGGGCGTTCAACCAGGCGAGCATCGGCCGCTGCATGGAGGTGCTGTTCGATCGCAAGGGCAAGCATCCCGGCCAGATCGCCGGGCGCTCGCCTTATCTCCAGGCCGTGCAGATCGAGGCCGACGAGAGCCTGATCGGCACGGTGGCGCCGGTCGAGATTACGACCACCGGCGCCTGGTCGCTTCATGGTATTCTGGCGGGTACAAGACCTAGGGAGGCAGTTGCTTGAAGGTTGACGAGGAACGGCGGACACGGATGACATCACAAGCTTCATCCATGCCGGCAGCAGATGCGCCGGCAGAGATCGTCACAGCCTTCGAGGACAATCGCCTCGCAACGCTGCTATTCGGCCAGCACGACCAGAACCTCGCCTTCATCGAGCGCAAGCTCGGTATCGAGGCCACGGCGCGCGGCAATCATGTCGCCCTGCGTGGGGCCAAGGACAGCGTCGAGCAGGCCAGGCGCGTGCTCGATAGCCTTTATCAGCGCCTGCGCACCGGCCAGCAGATCGCGCTGGGCGATGTCGACGGCGCCCTGCGCATGGCGGGCTCGCAGGGCGTGCTGTTCACGCCGGAGGGCAAGCCGAAAGTCGCCTCGACCGGCGGCGCCGCTTCCGTCGGCACCCGCAAGAAGACCATTGCTGCCCGCACGCCGGCGCAGGATGCCTATATCCGCGCGCTGCAGAAGCATGAGCTCGTCTTCGCCACTGGTCCGGCCGGCACGGGCAAGACCTATCTCGCGGTCGCCCATGCCGCCGCCCTGATCGAGAAGGGCGAGGCCGACCGCCTCATCCTGTCGCGTCCGGCGGTGGAAGCCGGCGAGCGCCTCGGCTTCCTGCCCGGCGATATGCGCGAGAAGGTCGATCCCTATCTGCGCCCGCTCTATGACGCGCTCTACGACATGATGCCGCCCGAGCGGGTCGAGCGCGGGCTGACCTCCGGCATGATCGAGGTCGCGCCGCTCGCCTTCATGCGCGGACGCACGCTTGCCAATTCCGTGGTGCTGCTCGACGAGGCGCAGAACTGCACGGCGATGCAGATGAAGATGTTCCTCACGCGCCTGGGCGAAGGCTCGCGCATGATCATCACCGGTGACCCGACGCAGATCGATCTGCCGCCCGGGCAGAAATCCGGGCTGGTGGAAGCCATCGATCTGTTGAAAGACATCCCGGAAATCGCCATCTGTCGCTTCAACGCCGCCGATGTCGTGCGCCACGAACTGGTCGCAAAGATCGTGCGGGCCTATGAGGCGAAGAGCGAAACCAAGCCCTCGGGTGAAAGCAGGCCATGAGCGATGCCATCGCCATCGAGATCGCGCAGGAAAGCGACCTGTGGCAGGATCTCGATGCCATCGAAATCCGAATAAGCGAGGCCGTGGCGGCTGGCGTCGCCGTCGCCAAGCTCAGGCATGCGTCCGGCGCCGAGCTTTCGGTCGTACTGACCGACGATGCCTCGATCCGCACCATCAACGCCCAGTGGCGCCAAATGGACAAGCCCACCAATGTGCTGTCCTTCCCGCAGGCCGAGGGCACGGCCATCGCCAGGGCGCCGATGCTGGGCGACATCATCCTTGCCCATGAGACCATCGCCCGCGAGGCGGAGGAAGCCGGCAAGAGCTTCGAGGATCACCTCAGCCATCTCACCGTTCATGGCCTCCTGCATCTGTTTGGCTATGACCATCTCACCGACGCCGAAGCCGAGGCGATGGAAGCGCTGGAAGTGCGCATCCTCGCCTCACTCGGCATCGACAACCCCTATGCCGACGCGCCCCTGCTGCGCGAAGCAAGTTAATCCAAGCCGCCATGTCCGACAGCAACGACCGAAGTACCAGCCAGACCAGCAACTCCCATGAGGCCCCCGAAGGCCTGTTCGAGCGCATCAAATCGGCGCTCGGCCTCAAATCTCATCCTTCCATCCGCGAAGACCTTGCCGATGCGCTCGAGGACTCCCGGGCGTCGGAGGATTCCAGCTTCTCTCCGGAGGAGCGGGCCATGCTCAAGAACATCCTGGGCCTGCGCGGCAAACGCGTCGATGATGTGATGGTGCCGCGCGCCGACATCGTGGCCGTGCCGCTGGATATCTCGCTCGGCGACCTGCTCAAGGTGTTCCAGACCGCCGGCCATTCGCGCCTGCCCGTCTATAACGAGACGCTTGATGACCCGCGCGGCATGGTTCACATCCGCGACTTCGTTGCCTGGCTCGCATCGCGGGCTGCGATCGCAGCCCGCAAGAGCCGCAAGGCCCGCGATAGCGACGTCAGGCAGAGCGGGCCGCCCAAGGAAGGCGAGACGCCGGCCAAGCCCGCCTCGCCTAAGGAGGCGGCTCTTGCGCTCGGCAATATCTCGCTCACGGCGCCGCTGAGTTCCGTGCGCTCGCTGATGCGCAACGTGCTGTTCGTTCCCCCCTCGATGCCGCCGATCGACCTGCTCGCCAAGATGCAGACGACCCGCACCCAGCTTGCCCTGGTCATAGACGAGTATGGCGGCACGGACGGCCTCGTCTCGATGGAGGACATCGTCGAGATCGTGCTGGGCGATATCGAGGACGAGCATGACGAGGACAGTGGCGACATGATCGTCGCCTCGGGCGAGGGCATCTTTACCGCCGATGCGCGGGCGGATCTCGACGACGTGACGCGGACCGTCGGCATCCAGCTGCATGACGACGACATCGAGGCCGATGTCGACACGCTGGGTGGCTGGCTGGTCACGCTGGCGGGCCGCGTGCCTGTGCGCGGCGAGATCGTCCCAGGGCCCGGCACGCTGGAATTCGAAATCCTCGATGCCGATCCCCGGCGTGTGAAGCGCGTGCGCATCCACACCCTGGGCAGCAGCGGCGCCAAGCCGCGCGACAAGAGCAAGCGTGACAGGAAGGGCGCGACGGCTCCCGCCGAAGCCGCACCCATGGAAGAAGCAGCGGCGGGCCAGGCAGGCACCGACGGCGCCACGTGATCGGCCGCTTCGCCTCCAACATTGCCGCATTGAGGGGGTGGCGCCGGGCCGGCGTGGCCTTCCTGGCCGGCGCGGTGGCGGCGCTTGCCATGGCGCCCTTCGACATCTTTCCGGCGCTGGCCATCAGTTTTCCCGTGGCAATCTGGCTGCTGGATGGCATCGCCTTCGGCGCGCCGGACGAGCCAGGGCCCTCGCTGCTGCGCAGCCTCTGGGGCGCCGCCAGGCTCGGCTGGTGGTACGGCTTCGGCTTCTTCCTGGCGGGGCTCTGGTGGATCGGCAATGCCTTCCTTGTCGATGCCGACCAGTTCGCCTGGCTCCTGCCCTTCGCGGTGCTGCTGCTGCCGGCCGGCCTCGCCTTCTTCATGTCCGCCGCCTTCGCCCTCGCGCGCCTCGCCTGGTCGCGGGGGACAGCGCGGGTCCTGGCCTTCGCAGCTGCGATCTTCGCCACCGAATGGCTACGGGGACATATCTTCACCGGCTTTCCCTGGAACCTGTTCGGCTATGCGCTGGCGGCCGAGATCCATCTGGCGCAGAGCCTTTCCATCTTTGGCATCTATGGCCTCACGCTGCTTGCCCTGGTGCTGTTCGCAACCCCTGTCGCCCTGGTGCGGCGTGGCGGCTGGCGCTGGCCAATGCTGTCCCTGGCGGTACTTGCCGCCATGGCCGGCTTTGGTGCCTGGCGCCTCGACCAATATCCAGCCCGCTTTGTCGACAAGGTGCAGTTGCGCATCATGCAGCCGGACGTGCCGCAGGACGCCAAGTTCAATCCGAGCATGCGCAACCAGATCATGACGCAGTATCTGGCCCTGTCCCGCCAGCCCACGCCCGACGGCGTCGACGGCATGGCCAAGATCACCCATCTGATCTGGCCGGAATCCGCCTTTCCCTTTCTGGTGGCTCAGGACGAGGACGCGCTGAAGGCGCTTGGCGATCTGGTGGCCCCGGATGCCGTGCTGCTGACGGGCGCCGGCAGGGCCGAGGAAAACCTCGACGACGGCACCTGGCGCTTCTTCAATTCGCTGCATGTGATCGATGCCACCGGCACGATCATCGGCAATTACGACAAGGTTCACCTGGTTCCCTTTGGGGAGTATCTGCCCTACCAGTCCTTCCTGGAATCGATGGGCCTGCAGCAGCTCACCGAGCAGCGTGGCGGCTTCACCTCGGGACCGGGGCTGCGCACGCTCGAAATCCCGAATGCCCCGCCAGTGGGCGTGCTGATCTGCTACGAGGCGATCTTCCCAGGCGAGGCCTACGATCCCGCCAACCGGCCAGGCTGGCTGCTGAACGTCACCAATGACGCCTGGTTCGGCATGACGCCCGGGCCTTACCAACATTTCGTCGAAGTGCGTGCGCGCTCGATCGAGGAAGGACTGCCGCTGGTACGCGCGGGCAATGACGGCATTTCGGCGGTGATCGACCCGGTCGGCCGCATCGTCGCCAGCCTGCCCCTGGGCGTGAGCGGCGTGCTCGATTCGCGCTTGCCGGAAGGCCTGCCACCGACGGTGTTTGTCAAGGCCGGCGATGCAATTATTGCTATACTGTTTCTGCTTGCCACAATCGGCGCGATTTCTGGCTTTTGGAGCGAGCAAAAACGTACCTGAACGCACATTATCGTGAACTGGCCGCGCGCTCATGCCGCGCATTGGTATGGATTTTCTCGCTTATAAGCATATATTCCCTGTTGCAGCGTGCAACCACGGACTCAAACTACCTCAGATTGTGGTTTCACAATTGTGTCTTTGGGTTACCGCACTTTTGCCACGGTTTAGCCACAATTCGTTTTAAAATAGTATGCGTATTTTCAAATACTTGCATGTGATCCGGAGTAAATTTGATGATCAAGAAAGCACCTAATCCCATTGACCAACATGTGGGCAGCCGTGTCCGGATTCGCCGTGTCCTGACGGGCATGAGTCAGGAAAAGCTGGGCGAGGCCCTTGGCCTGACCTTCCAGCAAGTGCAGAAATACGAGAAGGGCACGAACCGCATCGGAGCGAGCCGTCTCCAGCACATTGCATCGATCCTCGGCGTCACGATCTCCTTCTTTTTCGAAGGCCTTCCCTCCGAGAGCAGCGCCGTTCGCGCCCAGGCGATGGACGAGAGCGACACCTCCCATGTCATCGAATTCCTCTCGACCACCGAGGGGTTGCAGCTCAACAAAGCGTTCGCCAGAATCAAGGATCCCAAGGTGCGCCGCCGGGTTGTCGACCTCGTCTCGACGCTCAGCAACGAGACCGCGGCCTGAAGCATCGATCCTTTTTTGCAGCCTTCCCGCCGCCATCGGCTCGGGAAGGTTTTTGTTTTCGACGCCGTGTCGGGTATTGGAGCGATATCCGGTCGGAAGAGCGGACGCCGTCTTTCCTCAGGAATCGGCACCATCGTTCCTTTAAACGAACAAAACGTACGATTTGCCGCTTGACGTCGGCGTCGGCCCTCGCCAAAACGGGGAGATATGGTTCCGTTTTGGCGTGGAGAAATTCTCGTGTCTCGTTCCGACTATCTGTTCACCAGCGAATCCGTCGCTGAGGGCCATCCCGACAAGGTCTGCGATCGTATCTCCGACGAGATCGTCGACTTGTTCTATCGCGAAGCCGCGAAGACCGGCATGGACGCCAGCCAGATTCGCGTGGCCTGCGAGACATTGGCCACCACCAATCGCGTCGTGATCGCCGGTGAGTATCGCGGCCCCGACAGCATCACCAAGGGCAAGGTCAAGGCCGCCGCCCGCCGCGCCATCAAGGCGATCGGCTACGAGCAGGACGGCTTCCACTGGAAGAAGGCCAAGATTGACGTGCTGCTGCACGGCCAGTCGCCCGATATCGCCCAGGGCGTTGATATTGCCGGTAACAAGGACGAGGGCGCTGGCGACCAGGGCATCATGTTCGGCTACGCCTGCCGCGAGACGCCGGAATTGATGCCGGCCCCGATCTACTACGCCCACAAGATCCTCGAGGACATCACCAAGGCCCGCAAGTCCGGTGAACTCGGCATGCTCGGGCCGGATGCCAAGAGCCAGGTCACGGTAAAGTATGAGAACGGCAAGCCGGTCGGCGTGACCCAGATCGTGCTCTCGACCCAGCATTTCGACGAGACGCTGACCTCCAGTGACATCAAGAAGCTCGTGGAGCCCCATATCCGCAAGACCCTCCCGGAAGGCTGGGTGAATGGCGACACTGTCTGGCACGTCAATCCCACCGGCAAGTTCGTCGTCGGTGGTCCGGATGGCGACACCGGCCTCACCGGCCGCAAGATCATCGTCGACACCTATGGCGGCGCGGCGCCCCATGGCGGCGGCGCGTTCTCCGGCAAGGATCCGACCAAGGTCGACCGTTCGGCCGCCTATGCCGCGCGCTACCTCGCCAAGAACGTGGTGGCCGCCAAGCTTGCCGACCGCTGCACCATCCAGCTCGCTTATGCCATCGGCGTCTCCGAGCCGCTCGCCATCTATGTCGATCTGCACGGCACCGGTTCGGTGTCCGAGGACAAGGTGGAGAAGGCCCTGCGCGAAGTCGTCAGCCTCACGCCCCGCGGCATCCGCGAGCATCTCGGCCTCAGCAAGGCGATCTATGCCCGCACCTCCGCCTATGGCCATTTCGGCCGCAAGCCGGCGCGCGACGGCGGCTTCTCCTGGGAGAAGACCGATCTCGCCGACGCACTCAAGAAGGCGGTTCGCGCTTAATCTTCGCGGCCAACTGCATTAAGAAGCCTTTCCCGCCAAGGCAATCAGCCTGACTGTTGTCAGGCTGATTGCCTTCTGTTTTTGAGTTGCGGCATTTTCTTCAACGCGAACCGGTATCCACTTCGCTTGAAAATGCCTCGGTGGTGAAGGCCTTTTCTATGGAGTGATATGTGACGGTCGAGAACCACGGGAAGCCGCAGGACGAAGAGCCGCCGCAGCGCGGCCACGGCGCCTTTTTCGGACGGCGCAAGGGCAAGACTCTGCGCAAGGGTCACGCCGGCCTGATGGCGGGCGCCCTGCCGGACCTGCGGCTCGATCTCGAAACCCCTGCTCCGGCCGATATGCGCACGCTGTTCCCAACCACCGTCGCCGATATCTGGCTGGAGATCGGCTTCGGTGGCGGCGAACATCTTTCCCAGCGTGCCGGTGAGAATCCGGATGTCGGTTTCATCGGTTGCGAGGCGTATATCAACGGCACCGCCAAGATGCTTTCCCAGATCGAGCTGAACGGGCTCGCCAATATCCGCCTGTGGGACGACGACGCCAAGGCGGTGGTGGACTGGCTGCCCGAGGCCTCGATCGCGCGCATCTACCTGCTCTATCCCGATCCCTGGCCCAAGCGCCGCCACCGCAAGCGCCGTTTCCTGGGCGAAGACATGCTGGAGCGCCTTGCCCGCATCCTCAAGCCGGGCGGCGAACTGCGCTTCGCCACCGACATCGACGATTACGCGGCCTATGCTCTCGCCCGCATCGCACGCTCGCCGGATTTCGTCTGGACGGCGGAGCGCCAGGCCGACTGGCTGACACCGTGGGAGGGTTGGCGCTCGACACGCTACGAGGCCAAAGCCTTGCGCGAGGGCCGGCGTGGCGCCTATTTCACATTCAGGCGAACTGCTCGCAGTTCGGACATCCTCGTCCGCTCTTGAACCGCAGGCGTTGCAAAGACAAAACGCCTCGGCTGAGAGCGGCCACGGTATTCTTGCCTTGGCGTTGGCGGTTCAAGAGCGGATCGTCCGACACTCTTTTGAGTGTCGTAGAGACGTCCGCGCTCCCAGCTCACTTCTTCCCGAACCAGCCCTTCTTCTTCTCAGGCTCGGCCGGAACCTCCTCCCCCTCCGCCTTCGGCGAAATCGCCTGCCCGAACTTCTCGAAGAAATCGCCGGCAAGCTTCTTGGCTGTCCCGTCGATCAGGCGGGCGCCAAGCTGGGCAATCTTGCCGCCGACATCGGCCTTGGCGTCGTAATGCAGGATCGTCGCATCCTCGCCGTCGGCCTCGAGCCGCACCGTGGCGCTGCCCTTGGCAAAACCGGCGACACCCCCCTGCCCCTCACCTGTGATCGTATAGCTATTGGGTGGATCGAGATCCGACAGCGTGACCTTGCCGTTGAAGGTCGCCTTCACCGGCCCGATCTTCAGCACCGCCTTGGCCACCATCTCGGTGGGCGAGGTCATTTCGATCGACTCGCAGCCCGGAATGCACTTCTTCAGGACTTCGGGATTGTTCATGCCTTCCCAGACCTTCTCACGGGAAGCCTCGATGCGCTGCGAACCGCTCATATCCATGGACATATTCCTCCTCGGGCGATGGCCCTCTCCCATATGGAGCCTTGCGGCAGCCCTCGCGCCCGCTCCTTCCATAGATCACGATGCGCCGGGCGGGAGCAAGCGTAAGCCGCAAGATCGATCCGGCCGGACACCTTCGTTCCATCACTCCCCGAACCCGAACGCTCCTTCCGGATCCATCGCCTGGTGCAGGCGTGCGGCGGCGAGGCGGGCGAGGTGCAGGGTCATCACCTTGCGAGTGGGCGCGGCGAGCTTCTGTTCAGGGGCCTCGCGCAGGAGCGTGCCGCCATAGGCGTCGGCGACCATGACGCCGGCCTCTTCGGGCAGCAGCGTCAGCGGGAAATCGGGACCGACGGCGAAGAACAGCCGGTCGCAAAAGCTGAGATAATCGGGCCATTTACGGTCGACCTGGAAGTCGATCACCGAGGACTTGATCTCCACGATCCAGATCTCGCCCTTGCGGCCAATGGCAGCGAGATCGGCGCGGCGCCCGCTCGGCAGCGTCACCTCCGGCACGGGCGCCAGGCCATATTGGCGTAGCAGCCGGCTGGCGCCGCGCTGGATGGTCAGGGCAGCGGCCGACTGCCGGCCGTCGATGGGCAGGACTGGTAGCGACACGTCAGTCCCCAAGTTCCCGGCGCGTACGCCTCTTGTGGGCGGCGAGCGCCATCAGCTGCCTGTCGCGCCACACGGCCCGGCGGCCGAGATCGGTGGGCGGCAGGCGCTTGCGCCGGTCGGCCTCGACGGTCTCTATCACTGGGCCGGCCCAGTCGACCCGGCGCTGCGTCGAGGGGAATATGTTCGAATAGATCTGCTGGTAGCGCAGCACGTAGTCGCGCACGCCGCCCGGCGCGTTGAGATCGATGGTCTCGAACGGCCCCATGAAGGACCACCGCAGCGCCAACCCGTCGCGCAGCCCGATATCGACGTCCTCGGTAGAGGCATAGCCGTCGGCTACCAGGCGGAAGGCTTCCTCCAGCAGCGCGCCCTGCAGGCGGTTCATCAAGAAGCCATCGATCTCGCGCTTCATCACAATCGGCGCATGCCCGGCCCTGCGCAGCAGGCCCGCGGTGCGATCCATCGTCTCCGGTGACGTCCAGGGCGCCGGCACCAGCTCGGCGGCGGGGATGAGATAAGGCGGGTTCAGCGGGTGGACGACCAGGCAACGTTGCCTGCCCGGCAGCCCTTCGGTGAAGGCCGAGGGCAGCAGGGCCGAGGTCGAGGAAGCCAGCACGGCTTCCGGCGCGGCGAGCTGGTCTAGCTTGGCGAAGACGGCACGCTTGACCTCAAGGATCTCCGGCGTGCTCTCCTGGACATGGTCGACGCCCTCCAGTGCCTCGGCAAGCCGGGCGACGGGCTTGAGACGGTCGAGAATGGCCGCGGGCGCCTGGCCGTCGGTCAGGTCATTGGCCGCGAGATCGGGCAGCACGCCGGCAATATACTCCAGCGCCTTGGCTGCCGCGGAAGCTTCCTGATCCCATAGGGTGATTTCGTGACCGGCACGGGCATAGGAAATCGCCCAGGCACGTCCGACAAACCCCGTTCCGACGATCGCGATCCTGGCCATCGGTTTCCTCCTCCGCGTGCTGTCGTTCGGCCCAGCTTAAGTGTGCTTTCACGCAAGCCACAACGCGTCCTTGATGTTGCTGGCGGCATATTCGCCGACACCGACATAAGCGCCCGCCAGTAGAGCAAAGCGCGTTTAGGCGTAAGCGCTTCTCTGCTCTAGCTCTTTGTTTCGACGCGTCTTTGCGATTCTTGCCGATTCCGTCAAATCGCAAAACGCTCTATCGCCCAGCCTTTTCCCGCCGCCGTTCGACCGAAGAGGAGATACGCATCGATTCGCGATATTTGGCCACGGTACGCCGGGCGATGTCGATGCCGGCCTCGCGCAGCAGGGTCACGATGGTGTCATCAGAGAGGATGGCGTCGGGCGCCTCGGCGTCGATCATCTGGCGGATGCGGTGGCGCACGGCCTCGGCTGAATGCGCCTCGCCGCCCTCGGCGTTGGAGATCGAGGCGGTGAAGAAATATTTGAGCTCGAACAGGCCGCGGGCCGATGCGATGAACTTGTTGGCCGTGACGCGCGACACCGTCGATTCATGCATGCCGATGGCATCGGCTACCGTCTTCAGGTTCAGCGGCCTCAGATACTTGATGCCGAGCGCAAAGAAGGCATCCTGCTGACGCACGATCTCGGTGGCGACTTTCAGGATGGTGCGGGCGCGCTGCTCCAGGCTGCGAGTGAGCCAGTTGGCGGTCTGCAGGGCCTCCGCGAGAAAGATCTTGTCCGCCTCGTTGCGGGTGGTGCGAGCCACCTTCGAGTAATAGGTCTGGTTGACCAGCACGCGCGGCAGCGTGTCGGCATTGAGCTCGACCAGCCAAGTGCCGTCGGGCGCAGCGCGCAGCAGCACATCGGGCACCACCGGCTGGATCGGCATCGAGCCGAAGGCGAGGCCGGGCTTCGGCGTTAGGGCTCGCAGCTCGCCTATCATCTCGGCGACATCCTCCTCGTCGACGCCGCACAGGCGGCGCAGACCTGCGATGTTGCGCTTGGCGACCAGTTCGAGATTGTCGAGCATCACAGCTATGGCCGGATCGAGCCGGTCGCGCTCGGCGAGCTGGATTGCCAGGCACTCCTTCAGCGAGCGCGCGCCGACGCCGGAGGGCTCGAAGCTCTGCACGATGCGCAGTACCGCCTCCACCTCGCCGGCCGGTGCGGCAAGGCGCTCGGCGATCTCCTCGACGCTGCCGGTGAAATAGCCGGTCTCATCGATCAGATCGATGATGAAATGGCCGATCAGCCGGCGGCGCGGGTCTTCCACCGCCAGCGTGAGCTGCTCTTCCAGGTGATCAGCCAGCGAAATCTCAGCCGCCGCCAGACCCTCGAAATTGATGTCGTCTTCGCCACCATGACCACCGGCCCCGACATTGGACCAGGAGGAGACATAGGGATCGCTGCCGGAAAGCTGCTCGATCGCCGCCGGCGCCTCTGCGCGTTCCGGCGGGCGCTCATCCGGGAAAACATTGTCGAGATCGGTACCGAGCCCCTGCTCGAGCGCTTCTCGCGAGGGGGCCATGTCCTCGTGCAGCCAGTCGCCGTCGGCGGGGTCGGTTGCAAGGGCCGGCGCCAGTGTCTCCGGCTCGCGCGAGAACTCGCCATCCGCGCGGTCGAGCACGGGATTGCGCTCGAGCTCGGCTTCGACATAAGCGTTGAGATCGAGATTGGAGAGCTGAAGGAGCTTGATCGCCTGCATCAGCTGCGGGGTCATCACCAGCGACTGTGTCTGGCGGAACTCAAGCCTTTGCGACAACGCCATACTCGGGGCCCGTTCAGATTGCCAGGGTCGGGAACTATCCTGCGCGGGCCGTCGTCCTACGGGCGACAGCTCGATGCAAGTTTCGCGCCACCTGTTTGGCATGCATGTCACAAAATGTCACGCCTCGATGATGAAAGACGTGGAAGGAGCATCGCGACGCCTTACCCAGCGCCCGAAATCGGCTAGGTAGAGGAAATGGCCGATTAAGGGAGACCCCGATGGAAGGCGTGACAGTCGTCGATCACCCGCTGGTACAGCACAAGCTCACCTTGATGCGGGACAAAAACCGCTCCACCAAAGGCTTCCGCCAGCTTCTCAACGAAGTCGGCCGCCTGCTCTGCTATGAGGTGACGCGCGACCTGCCGCTCGAAATGGTCGAGATCGAGACGCCGCTGGAAAAGATGATGGCGCCCCGCGTCGCCGGCAAGAAGCTGGTGCTCGCCCCCATCCTGCGGGCGGGAGAAGGGTTCCTGGAAGGCATGCTCGACCTCGTGCCCTCCGCCCGCGTCGCCCATATCGGCATCTACCGCGACCCGCAGACGCTGCAGGCCGTCGAATATTACTTCAAGGCCCCGCCCGATGTGGCCGAGCGCCTCGTCATCGTGCTCGACCCTATGCTCGCTACCGCCAACTCGGCGGTCGCCGCCATCGAGCGGCTGAAGGCGCGCGACGTGAAGGACATCCGCTTTGTCTGCCTCCTCGCCGCCCCGGAAGGCATCAAGCGCCTGCGGGAGGCCCATCCCGACGTGAAGATCTGGACGGCCGCGGTCGACAGCCACCTCAACGATCACGGCTATATCGTGCCTGGTTTGGGCGATGCGGGGGACAGGATTTACGGGACCAAGTAGCCAAGGGGGACCTTCCCGAGCCGCATTACTAGGCTTGCTCCGGCAATCTGCAAGACCGGGTTGCAAGTCAACCCGGTCTACTTTTGCTGCTATCGCCTTAGCCGGTTCGACAAGCCGCTCTCACGCCGCAAGCGCCCTCGCCACGGTGGAGCCGATGTCGGAGGGGGTCGGGGCAATTGCCGCGCCGACTTCGCGCAGGATCGTCGCCTTTTCGGCTGCGCCCTCCCCAAATGCGGAGATGATCGCGCCGGCATGCCCCATCTTGCGGCCACGCGGCGCACTCAGGCCGGCAATATAGGCGATGACCGGCTTGGTCATCGACGTGCGGATATAATCCGCCGCCTCCATCTCCTGCGGCCCGCCGATCTCGCCGATCAGCACGACGGCGTCGGTACCGTCGTCAGCCTCGAAGAGCTCGAGAATATCCTTGAAAGACGAACCGTTGATGGGATCGCCGCCAATGCCGACGCTGGTGGACACACCGATGCCGAGGGTCTTCATCTGCGAGGCGGCCTCGTAGCCAAGCGTACCCGAGCGGCCGACGATCCCAACACGGCCGGGCTTGTAGATATGGCCCGGCATGATGCCCATCATCGCCTGGCCGGGCGTGATGACGCCGGCACAATTAGGTCCGATCAATCGCATACGGTCCTCGAAGCGGTAGCGGCGCATGAAGCGCTTCACCTGGATCATGTCCTGCGTGGGGATGCCGTCGGTTATGCAGACGCAGGTCCTGATGCCGGCATCGGCCGCTTCCATGATGGAGTCGGCGGCAAAAGGCGGCGGCACGAAGACGAGGCTGGCCGTGGCGCCGGTCTCCGCCACCGCTCCCTTGACGGTGTTGAAGACCGGCAGGCCCAAATGGGTCGAGCCACCTTTGCCAGGGGTCACGCCGCCGACGACGCGGCTGCCGTAATCGACCATCTCCTGGGCGTGGAAAGAGCCGAGCCGGCCGGTAAAGCCCTGGATGATGATCTTGGTGTTCCTGTCGATCAGAATGCTCATCCCATTGATCCTCAGCTTGCCTTCTTCATCCGGCTGGCGCGCCAGGCGGAGACCGCCTTTTGCGCGGCTTCCGACAACGTCTCGGCGGTGGTGATGGCGTGCCCGGAACCACGCAGGATGGCGAGGCCTTTCTCCGCATTGGTTCCGGACAGACGCACGACCAGCGGCACATTCACCCCGACCTCCTCGATCGCCTTGATGACGCCCTCGGCCACCCAGTCGCAGCGGTTGATGCCGGCGAAGATGTTGACGAGGATCGTCTCGACATTCTTGTCGGAGAGCACCGCGCGGAACGACTTGGCCACCCGCTCCGGCGAAGCGCCGCCACCGATATCGAGAAAATTCGCCGGCTCTCCACCGGCAAGCTTGATCATGTCCATCGTGGCCATGGCGAGCCCTGCGCCATTGATGATGCATCCGATCTGGCCGTCGAGGCCGACATAGGCCAAACCGCGGTCGCTGGCATAGGTCTCGCGCGCGTCCTCCTGTGATTTGTCGCGCAGTTCGGCGATCTGCGGACGGCGGAACAAGGCGTTGTCATCGAACGACATCTTGGCGTCGAGCGCCATGAGGGAGCCATCCTTGCCGACAACCAGGGGGTTGATCTCCAGCATGGCGGCATCGAGGTCCCTGAAGGCGCGGAACGAACCCATGATGGTATCGACGGCCTTGCCGATCAGGTCGGATTCGAGCCCCAGGCCAAAGGCGATCTCACGAGCCTGGAAAGGCTGCATGCCGACGGCGGGGTCGACAGTCTGGCGGATGATCGAGTCCGGCTTGCTCTCGGCGATGTCCTCGATCTCCATGCCGCCCGCGGCCGAGGCGACGATCATGATCCGCTCCGACGTGCGATCCATTACGAAGCCGAGATAATATTCGCGGTCGATCTCCGAGGCCGCCTCGACATAGAGGCGCGAGATCAATTTGCCGCGCGGCCCGGTCTGCGAGGTAACGAGGCGGCGCCCCAGCAGGGCATCGGCCGCATCGGAGATCTCGACATCGCTTGCGCACAGGCGGATTCCGCCGGCCTTGCCGCGGGCGCCGGAATGGATCTGAGCTTTCACGACCCAGCGCGAACCGCCGATCTCGCGAGCGCGATAAGTCGCCTGCTCGGGCGAGTAAGCGAGGCCGCCGCGCGGTATGGCGACTCCGAAGCGGGAGAGGATCTCCTTGGCCTGATATTCATGAATGTCCATCGAAGAGGCTTCCTTGGCTGCGGTCAGGCCGGAACGGCATTGTGGCTGGGCGTCGAAGCCATGATGGCGTCGTGCATGATCAGGACGTTTCGCGCCATGCGCTCGGAGGCAGCGTCGATCATCTTGCCATCGAGGGCGGCGGCACCCTTGCCCTGCTCTTCGGCTTCCTTCAGGGCTGCGATGATGCGCCGTGCCCTGTCGACCTCCTTGTCCGGGGGAGAAAAGGCTTCGTTTGCAAGGTCGATCTGGCTGGGATGGATGGCCCATTTCCCCTCGATCCCAAGCGCCGCCCCGCGCCTGGCGGCGAGGCGGTAGCCTTCCGGATCGCTGAAATCGCCGAACGGGCCGTCGATGGGGCGCAGGCCATAAGCCCGGCAGGCCACCGTCATGCGCGCCAGGCCGAAATGCCACTGGTCGCCGGGATAATCCGGGTTGAGCCCGCCAATGTTGACGGTGCGCGCCCTCAGGCTGGCCGCATAATCGGCGACACCGAAATGCATGGCCTCGAGCCGTCCCCCGAAGGCGGCGATCGCTTCGACATTGGCCATGCCGAGCGCCGTCTCGATCAAGGCCTCCAGGCCGACACGATTGAGGAAACCCTTTGCCGCCTCGATCTGGCTCACCAGGGCCTCGACCATGTAGAGATCCGCGGGAACGCCGACCTTCGGTACCAGAATGGTGTCGAGCCGGTCACCTGCCTGTTCCATCACGTCGACGACGTCGCGATACATGTAGTGGGTATCGAGGCCATTGATGCGCACCGACATGGTCTTGCCCTTGGCGCGCCAGTCGATGTCGTTGAGCGCCTGGATGATGTTGTTCCTCGCCTTGTCCTTGTCGGGTGGAGCGACGGCGTCCTCAATGTCCAGGAAGATGAAATCGGCAGCGCTGGCGGCGGCCTTGTCGATCATGGTCGGGTTCGAGCCCGGCACGGCAAGCTCGCTGCGCTGCAGGCGCGGCTTGCGCAGGGGATGAAGGGTATGGCTCATGGTCGGTCTCCAGTCCCGGTCGATCAGGCGGCGGCCGCGAGGGCGGCGTGGTGAGGCGTGAGGCTGAAATGCTCGATCGCAGCGCCAACCCCTGAACCGGGCCTGATGGCGACGCCGGCGTCGATCAGCGCGAGTTCGGCCCCGGCGATCGCGCCACAGACCATCACCTCGTTCAAGGAGCCCATGTGACCAATGCGAAAGACGCGGCCGGCAACCTTGGCGAGGCCGACGCCGAGCGAGATCTGGTAGCGATGATAGGCGCGACGCACCACCTCGGCGCTGTCGATGCCATCCGGCACGACAATGGCGCTGACCGTATCAGACTGCCATTTCGCTTCCTTGGCGCAAAGCTTCAGTCCCCAGGCGTCGACTGCCTTGCGAACGCCCTCCGCCAGGCGCCTGTGGCGCGCGAAGACATTTGGCAGCCCCTCGGCCAGCAGCAGGTCGATCGAAACCCGCAGGCCGCGCAGCAGCTGTGTTGGAGGCGTATACGGGAAGTAGCCACTGTCATTGGCGCGCGAAATGTCGTCGAAGCTGAAGTAGCAGCGGGGCATGGTCGCCGCCTTCGACGCTTGCAGCGCCTTCTGGCTGACGCCTAGAAAGCCGAGGCCGGTCGGCAGCATGAAGCCCTTCTGAGAGCCGGAGACGGCGCAATCGACACCCCACTCGTCCATCCGGAAGTCGATGGAACCAATGGACGAGACGCCATCGACGAAAAGAAGCGCGGGATGACCTGCATCGTCGAGCGCGGCGCGCACCGCGGCGATGTCGCTCGTCACGCCCGTAGCGGTCTCGTTGTGGCAGCAGAAGACCGCCTTGATGGCGTGACCCTTGTCGGCGGCCAGGCGGCTGGCATAAGCCTCCACGGGCACGCCGGCGCCCCATTCGACATCGATCACCTCTGCATCGAGGCCGAGTCGCACAGCCATGTCGGCCCACAGATGGGAGAACTGGCCGAAGCGCGACAGCAGCACCTTGTCGCCTGGATTGAGTGTGTTCGTGATCGCCGCTTCCCAGGCACCCGTGCCGGACGAGGGATAGATGAAGACCCGCCCCGTCTCGGTCTGGAAGATCTTCTTGATGTCGGCGAAGAGCGGCAGGGTGAAGTCGGGGAAAGTCGGCGAGCGCATATCCTCCGTCGGCAGGTTCATCGATTGGCGCACGACCTCGGGAATGTTGGTCGGTCCGGGCGTGAAGAGGTGCGTGTAACCAGGCATACGATGTCTCCCAGGAATCGCGGCTTGGTTCATCGCTCGCCGCTATGAGGGAAGCATCGATGGCACGCCGGCTTGTCACAACACCCGCTCGGATAGGAAATAGCGACGATCGGGCAGCCCGTTTCACACGAACGGGTATGCCCCGCCGGGCCAGGTGGGTAGGTTGTTCCCTACCCGGATGGATCAGCGATCTGTTGCACGGCGGAAAAGGATCGACGGCGCGATCGACGGATGCGAAAGGCCGGAACGGCTCATCCGCGGCGGTTTTCACTCACGAACAAGGTGATCGCCATCGCCCGGTTCTTGACCCCCAGCTTGTCGTAGACGTTCTTCAGGTGGTACTTGACCGTGTTCTGCGAGACGCCGAAGCGCGATGCGATCTGCAGATTGTTCCAACCGTCGCTGAGCGCCTTGAGGAGATCGCGCTCGCGTGGGGTCAGCGCCGACAGCGGCGTGTCATCCATCTTGGAAACATCGATATAGGGCAAGCTCATCCGATTGTGATGCACGGCCTCGACGGTTTCGATCAGCACCGAGGGAGCATCGCTCTGCCAACAGAAACCCATGGCGCCAAGCTTGACGCAGCGCCGCAGGATTGTCGGGTCGTGATCACTCGACAGAACCGTTACCCGGGTTGCCGGGCCGCCGGACTTGAGCTTGCCAAGAAGGTCGGCCGCCGTCATGTCGGAGAGGCGCCAACCGGCGACCGCCACATCGCAGCGCGACTGCAACAAGGCCGAGACGAGTGCGCCACCGCCGGTGCATGTGTGCACGACCTTGAAACGTCCCTCCCGCTCGAACAATTCACGCAAAGCCGCCATGACCAGCGGGTTCGCATCAGCGATTGCCAGGCGGGGCGTTTCGCGTGAGGCCATCGACGCCTTTCTCCCTAGGAATATTTTTTTCCTTATATAGCATGACCGGAATTCGAGGAAATTTCTATCGTCCGGACGCTGCTCGCCATTCGGAATTCGCCTTGCTGCCGGGAAATCTCGAAAAATGGCCTTTGTCGGCGACCCCACATCGGCATCAAGCCGAGGGACCAGTAGCCCGGGAGCGCAGATTTCCAGACCGCTCCTGGAAACGAAGACGGTAAGAGAAAGGGCGCAGACCATGTGAACTGACCCCCGAAGGTTGATGTCCAACTTTCGGGGGTCAGTTCACATGACGGCCGCGCCCTTTTGGCTGGTGAAGGCGGTTCAAGAGCGGACTGGAAGTCCGCGCTCCCGGACTAGACCCACTCGCCCTTGCGCATCAGCGGTTCGGCGGCGCCTGCGGCGGTGATGCCGTCCACGTCGATCTCGCCCGAGCCGATCATCCAGTCGATATGGATCAGGCTGTTGTTGGCGCCGCGCGCCGCGAGTTCCTCAGGGCTGAGCGAGCCGCCATTGATGAAGCACTGGCTATAGGACTGGCCGAGCGCGATGTGGCTGGCGGCGTTCTCGTCGAACAGCGTGTTGTAGAACAAGAGGCCGCTCTTCGAGATCGGCGAGGAGAATGGCACCAGAGCCACCTCGCCCAGATGCCGCGAGCCGACATCGGTTTCCAGCACCTTCGACAGCACGTCCTTGCCGCTAGCCGCATCCGCCTCGACGATGTTGCCGCCCTCGAAGCGCACCGAGATCTTGTCGATCAGCGTGCCCTGGTAGGAAAGCGGCTTGGTGGAGGAGACATGGCCGCTGACGCGATCGCGATGCGGCGTGGTGAAGACTTCCTCGGTGGGGATGTTGGGATTGCAGGTGATGCCGTTCTTTGCCTTGGCCGAACCGCCATGCCACTCATGCTCGTCGGCAAGCCCTACCGTCAGGTCGGTGCCCGGTCCGGTGAAATGCAGCGCCGAATAGCGCTTGTTGTTGAGATGGGCGGCGCGGGCGTGGAGATTCCCGTTATGCCTGGCCCAGGCGGCGATGGGGTCTTCCGCGTCGATGCGGGAGGCGGCGAAGATCGCATCCCACAATTTCGCCACCGCCACCTCCTCGCTTTCGTTCGGGAATACCGTACGTGCCCAGGCGGGCGAGGCGTAGGAGATGATGTTCCAGTTGATGTCGAAGCCGACAATCAGCTTCTGCGCCGGCTTGTAGGCGGCCGAGCGGGCGCGGTTGGCGCGGGCGACCCTGGCGGGGTCCTGCCCGGCCAGCAGCGCCGGATCCTCGCCGGCGATGGCGAGGCGCGCCGCGCCCCTGGCATAGGCCGCCGCCATGCCGTCGAACAGCCAGCCCGTGGCGGTATCGAATGCATCGTCGGGCGCGAAGCGGTAGCGTGCCAGGGTCGATTCCTCGTCAGAGAACAGTGTGGTGACGAGGCTGGCGCCGGCCCTGTACGCGTGCTCCGTGATACGGCGCACCAGCGGCAGCGCTTCAATCGGGGCCGTCATCACCAGTTCCTGGCCGTGCGCAAGGCCCAGGCCGACTTTCACCGCCGTCTCGGCAAATTTGTCGAGACGCATGTCATGGGTCGCAATGGGCTTGTGCATGGTAAACCTCTTCAGGATCGGAACAGGCGCGCAGACCATCAACGATGCATCGCTCCGTCAAGCATTTTGTCGTAAGATCGCCCGGGATTGCGTCCATCGCCGAAGCCGGCAGAGCGCGGGCCGAGCCAACCAAGAAGAGTGCCCGGTGACCCAGGTTCGCCGTCAAGATGTGCGCCATCCGCGCTGTAAAGCCGGGCGCCTTATTATTGGCCAAGAGCGTATTCTGATCGACTTTGCTCGAAGCGGTATCTGGCACTCGATCAGTATTTGCATCACGCCTCCCTCACGCAGAATAGTCTATAATTTGCTCTTGCGGAGTGATACTTGATACCAGGAGCAGCGAAATGGACTCGAACATGGTAAGTCCGGAGCCGCGCAAGGATATCGTTGCAACCCAGTCGGCGGCACTTTCAAACGCGGTCGAAAAGACTGTGAGGGTGGACTCCGGCTACACGCCGCTCAGCAACAAGACCCGGCGCATTCAACGCGCCGAAAGCGACAAACGCTTCTCTCTGCGCAAGCATTTCCTTGAATCGCAGCAGAGCGATCCCAATGGCTACGAACGCATCATCGGCCAAAGCGATCTGATGTCGATCAATTTCCTTGAGCGTGGACAGCGTGCCGCCAAGGCAGTTTGCCGGATCAACGTCCCCGATGACGGCAGCGCATGGTACGGCACCGGCTTTCTCGTGGGCCCACATTTGCTGGTGACCAACCATCATGTACTCAGCGACGCGGACGAGGCGAGCCAATGCGAAGCCGAGTTCGATTACGAATACGACGGCGATGGCGCCTTGCGCCAAGCGGTGCGCTTCAATCTGCGCCCGCATGAGATCTTCTTCACCGACGCCGAACTGGACGTGACCTTCGTTGCCGTCACGCACTATTCCGACAAGGACGTCCCACTCGATCGCTATGGCTGGCTGCCGCTCATTCCTGTTCCGGGCAAGGTCGTCGATGGGGAATGGGTGACGATCATCCAGCATCCAGGCGGGCAGGCCAAACAGATCGCGATCCGGGCAAGCCAGATACTTACTCTCGACAAGGCGGACCTCGGCATCGATCTTGATCGCTTCCTTCACTATTCTACCGACACGGAGCCTGGCTCCTCCGGATCGCCAGTCTTCAACGATCAGTGGCAAGTGCTTGCCGTGCATCATAAGGCCGTTCCGGCGCCGGCAAAGCCAGGCGCCCCTGCCGGAAAGACCAAATGGCTGGCCAATGAAGGCATCCGCGTCAGTGCTATCTTCAAGCTTCTCGAACGGCAGCGGTTCACCCATCCGCATGCTGGGCTGATACTCGACAGGCTCGACAGGTCGCTCGGCATGTCCCCCCTTGTTAGAGCGGAAGTATTGAATGATTCCTCGCTCGAGGCCGATCATGCTCCGCTGGAGCTTTCGCGATGGGTCGGCGTTACGGGATATGATCCGGCCTTTCTGAACTTGCGGATCGATCTTTCCACCATCTACGCTCCGGCTCTTGCCAAGGGCCTGCTCGCACCGTTGCTGGACGGCTCGGGACATGAACTCGCCTACCACCACTTCACGTCCGTGGTTCACGCCAAGCGCAAGTTCCCGCTGATCACCGCCGTCAACATAGACGGCAATAAGCTGGTCCCCCCCGGCGCGCGGCGGAACACCTGGCGGCGCGATGCGCGCATGGCGGATGATTATCAGCCCAACGGCGATTTTTACGAGAAGGGCAAGGGAACCGACAGGGTTCAGTTCAGCCGCGGACATCAGGTGCGCTTCCTCGATCCCTGCTGGAGCGCAACCACGGGAGATCTCGCTGAATCCCAGGCCAGCGGAGAGGACACGTTTCACTACACCAACGCCGCGCCGCAGGTTCAAACCTATAACGATGTGGACTGGGGCAATCTGGAAGATTACCTGCTCAACAAAGCGCAGGAAGACCAAAAGCGCCTCACCATCTTTACCGGACCGATCTACCGGGATGACGATCCCTTTTACGGCAAGAGCCGCACGGGTGGTCCCTGGCAGATTCCGCTGTCCTACTGGAAGATCGCAGTGCTGCAAAAAACGCCGGACAGGGTGGCAGCCGCGGCTTTCATCGTGGGTCAGACGCAATATGTGAAGGCGCTCTACGAAGCCAAGGCCTTCTCCGGCCTGAGGCCCTATACGGTCGACGAGATGCGCAGCCGGCACATCCAGACGACGATCCCGGCGATCGAACAGGAGACCGGCCTCGACTTCTCCACGCTCCGTCCCTTCGACGCGCAGGGAACGCTGGAATCAACCCGCCAGACCCGATGGATCGTCGATGTCGGCGACATCGTGATCTGACGGCCTGCCGGAAATCGGGCGGCGGCGACGCGGCATTCATGCCGGATGATCGCCTCTAGAGCTTGACACGCCTCGGCTTCGCGCGGCAATTGCGGCGAAAGCTTGTGAGGAGACATTATGGAAATCGCCCGTTTGCAGACCGTCATCGATGCCGCCTGGGAAGATCGCGCCCAGGTCAATTTCGAGACCAAGGGCGAGTTGCGCGCCGCCGTCAACCACACGCTAGGCCTGCTTGACGAGGGCAAGTTGCGCGTGGCCGAGAAGGTGGCGGGTGCGACGGGCAAGGAGAGCTGGCATACTCATCAGTGGTTGAAGAAGGCCGTGCTGCTGTCCTTCCGTCTCAACGACATGGCGGCCATTCCCGGCGGTCCGCACGGCACGACATGGTGGGACAAGGTGCCCTCCAAGTTCGAGGGCTGGAGCACCACCGAATTCCGCCATGCCGGCTTCCGCGCCGTGCCGAACTGTGTGGTGCGCCGCTCTGCCTATATCGCTCCGGGCGTGGTGCTGATGCCTTCCTTCGTCAATCTCGGCGCCCATGTCGACACCGGCACCATGGTCGACACCTGGTCGACGGTCGGCTCCTGCGCACAAATCGGCAAGAATGTGCACCTGTCGGGCGGCGTCGGCATCGGCGGCGTGCTGGAGCCGCTGCAGGCCAACCCAACCATCATCGAGGACGACTGCTTCATCGGCGCACGTTCGGAAGTGGTGGAAGGCGTGATCCTGGGCCAGGGCTCGGTGATCGCCATGGGCGTGTTCATCTCCGCTTCCACCACCATCATCGACCGCGCCACCGGCCAGACCTATCGCGGCTATGTGCCGCCTTATTCGGTGGTGGTGTCCGGCAATCTGCCTGGTAAGCCGCTGCCCAACGGTGCTCCTGGCCCCTCGCTCTACTGCGCAGTGATCGTGAAGACGGTGGACGCGCAGACCCGCTCGAAGACCGGCATCAACGAGCTGCTGCGGGATTAATCTGGGATCGCAGGCATCCTGCCTGCTCTTCCTATCCTTCAAGCGCTGCGTTTCCAGCAGGCAAGGATGCCTGCGATCCCAGGATATCGATGCCCCTCACCTTCGACCCCCGCGACCCCGTCGCCCTCACCCAGGCCCTGATCCGCTGCCCGTCCGTTACGCCGGAAGAAGGTGGCGCATTGCATCTCCTCGCCGAGATCCTGAAGGCCCGTGGCTTCGAGACCCATCTCGTCTCCTTCAGCGACGAGGATACGCCTGACGTCACCAATCTCTACGCCCATATCGGCCCGGCCCACCGGCCGGCGCTGATGTTTGCCGGCCATACCGATGTGGTGCCGCCGGGCGACGAGGCGCGCTGGAGCCGGGGCCCGTTTTCGGGCGATATCGTCAATGGCGAGCTCTATGGCCGCGGCGCGGTCGACATGAAGGGCGGTGTCGCCGCCTCGGTGTCGGCAAGCCTGCGCCACCTCGAAGAGCATCCGGACGATCCCATCGCCTTCCTGATCACGGGCGACGAGGAAGGCCCGGCCATCAACGGCACCGTCAAACTGCTCGACTGGGCCATCGCGAAGGGTGACCGCATCGGCCATTGCGTGCTGGGCGAGCCGACCAACCCGGCCACGCTCGGCGACATGGTGAAGATCGGCCGCCGCGGCTCGCTGTCGGGCACCATCGCCGTCTATGGCAAGCAGGGCCACGTCGCCTATCCCCATCTCGCCACGAATCCGGTGCCGCAGATGGTGCGTCTGCTCGCCGCCCTGATGGCGGACGAACTCGACCATGGCAGCGAGCATTTCGACGCCTCCAACCTCGAAGTCGTCTCGATCGACGTCGGCAACAAGGCGACCAACGTCATCCCGGGCGAGGCGCGCGCCATCTTCAACATCCGCTTCAACGACCACTGGAACCGCGAGAAGCTGGAAGCCTGGGTGCGCGGGAAGCTGGACGGCGCTGCCGGCAACGACATCGTCTACGCCCTGGAGTTCGGGCGCTCCTCCTCCGAAGCCTTCTTCACCGCGCCTGGAGCTTTCGTCGATGCGGTGGTGAGCTCGATCGAGGCGGAAACCGGCCGCAAGCCGGCGCTCTCCACTTCCGGCGGCACCTCGGACGCGCGCTTCATCAAGACTATCTGCCCGGTGGTGGAGTTCGGCCTGGTCGGCAAGACCATGCACCAGACCGACGAACGTGTGGCGATCATTGATCTGGAAAGCCTGGCGCGGATCTATCAGCGGATCCTGGGGCAGTATTTTTCTTAATTGGGAGAGCGGACAATGACTTCCGTAGGCGCAAACCTTGCGGGCTGAGGTGCGCCAAACACGGAGTGGCAGTCTCTGACTGCCATCTTCCTTCAGCATAAAACGCTTCGTTTCCCAGAATGGCGATCAGAGATCGCCACTCCGCGTTCCCTGCACCTTTTCCGCAGGGTTGGCGCGTAAGGGACAAGGCCCTCCGCGTTTCCAGCTACAGCACCTTCACCACCGGCCAGGGCGCGTCCGCCCGGCCGATCGTGTTGGCCAGCGGCAGGCCGAAGGGCTCAGCCGAGATCTCGAAGACATCCCCTTCCTGCGTCTGCACGCCATCGGAAACGCTCAGGGTCGCCGTACCGAAATAATGCACGTTCACATCGCCCGGCTGACGGAACAGGCGGTATTTGAAATGGTGGCCCTCGAGGTTGGCTAGGGTGTGCGACATATTCGCCTCACCGGTGAGGAAAGGCTTTTCCCAGATCACCTTGCCATCGCGCAGGATACGGGAGGTGCCGCGGATATCGGCAGGCGGCTCGCCTACTAGCAGTTCCGGTCCGATCGAGGAGACGCGCAGCTTGGAATGGGCAAGGTAGAGATAGTTCTGCCGCTCGGTGACATGGTCGGAAAATTCGTTGCCAAGCGCAAAACCGATACGCCAGGGCGTGCCGTCGGGGCCGTTGACATAGATGCCGGCAAGCTCCGGCTCCTCGCCCGCGTCGAGGGCGAAGGAGGGCGAGGGAAACGCGCCTTGCGGCGGCACCAGGGTGGAACCGTCGCCCTTGTAGAACCATTCGGGCTGAACACCCGCCGTGCCGTGTTCCGGGCGGCCTCCGTCGAGGCCCATGCGGAACATCTTCATGGAATCGGTGGCCTTGGAAAGATCGGCCAGATCCTTGTGCATCTTGTCCCGCCCCTCGGCACTGCCAAGATGGGTGAGGCCGGTGCCGGCCACCATGACATGGTTGGGATCGGGATGGTCGATCGGCGCCAGCACCCGCCCGGCCTTCAGCAGCGCCGCGAGATCAACACCTTCGCCGAGGCCCCGCGTCTCGATCTCTGCCTTTAGCGAGCGCCCAGCCTCGATGGCGGCCTGCGCCAGCTCCAGCACGCTGGCCGTGTTCCTGACGAGACGAGAGGCCCCTCCCTCGGTGGCGGCCACGGCGCGCTGGCCGTCGAGTTGGATCTGGGCGAGACGAAGGGACGAGTTAGCCACGGAGCGCATTCCTCAGACAATTGTTCTTGGCGCGCGCATCATAGAAATCCTTTGGCGTGGCGCAACGGCAAAATGCGGCCTTGGCTGGATTGGCAACAATCGCTGCACTGCACAAAATCTGAGCCTATGAATGTATTCAAGGCCTGCCATGCATAACGGCGAGGCCGAATCAGCTTCGAGTGTAGAAAAACAATTGCATCGCTCACGAAATTGCGTTCAATTTAGGAACGGATCGTGTCGAATCTGCCAGCCGCACAGAGTTCGTCCGCCGGGCGTGACTATACGCGGTGTGCGGCAGAACAAGCTCCAGCGACATGAATCCGCTAGGGTCTTGCAGATGTTTATTCTCGATACAATGTTGAAGCGCCTGGTCAAGAAGGGCGCACTTACGGTTATCGATCCCGACGGGCGTGTACATACCTACGGGAACGACCAAGGTTTTACCAGCGCACTCCGAATTACCGACAAGGCGACTGCCTGGAAGCTTCTCACGCACCCCGAGCTCGAAGTCGGCGAAGCCTATATGGATGGCCGGCTCGTGATCGAAAAGGGTGACGTCTACGACATGATCGCCCTCTTCATGCAGAATATCGGCTGGTCTGTTCATATTGGCCCGCTGAGCAGCATCGGCGCGACGGCCCGAAAGGTCGGCCGACGAATCGCCCAGTACAATCCAGCCAGTCGCTCGAAGAACAATGTCGCCCATCACTATGACCTCAAGGACGAGTTGTTCGATCTCTTCCTTGATGACGACCGGCAATATAGCTGCGCCTATTTCCCCTCCAACGACGTGACGCTCGAGGAGGCGCAGGCCTACAAGAAGCGTCATATCGCGGCCAAGCTCCTGTTGAAACCGGGCGTCAAGGTGCTCGACATCGGCTCGGGCTGGGGCGGCCTGGGACTGTACATCTCCAACGTCACCAAAGCCGACGTAACAGGCATCACGCTATCGGAGGAGCAGCACAAGGTATCCAATGCCCGTGCGGCTGCCGCCGGCATCGCCGACCGCGTGCGCTTCGACCTGGTCGACTACCGGAAGGTGACGCAGAAATTCGACCGCATCGTCTCGGTCGGCATGTTCGAGCATGTCGGCGTCAACCATTTCGACGCCTATTTCCGCAAGATCGCTGAGCTGCTGAACGATGATGGCGTGGCGCTCGTGCATGCGATCGGCCGTTCCGACGGTCCGGGTGCCACCAATCCATGGATTCAGAAATACATCTTCCCGGGCGGCTATTCCCCCGCCCTATCGGAAGTTCTGCCCGCGATCGAACGGGCTGGCCTCGTCGTTACCGACATCGAGATCCTGCGCCTGCATTATGCAGAGACGCTCAAGCATTGGCGGGCGCGCTTCAAGCGCAACCTCGACCAGATCCGCGCTCTTTATGACGATCGTTTCTGCCGCATGTGGGAGATGTATCTGGCTTCCTCCGAGGCGACCTTCCGCTGGGGCGGTCACATGGTCTTCCAGATCCAGGTGGCAAAGTCGGTCAATGCGGTTCCGCTGACACGCGACTATATCGGCGAGGCCGAAAAGCGTCTCCCACTCGATCTTCAACCGGTCCCCGCCCCTGCCCGCGAGGCGGCGGAGTAGACAGGCGTCCGACACCAGGTGCTGTCAAGGTGCCTGCCTCGGGCGGAATTTCGACAGGCGCGCATCCGAAATCCTCGGGTGCGCGTTGCCCATTAGAGCGGATGATCAAACTATGATCATGTTTTCACGATAATCGGACTTTCATTTCACAAGCCCTTTTCAGGCATTTTTCTTGGACTTCTCCCAATGACCCACCCAGAACCGGCGACGTCGGCCGCTGCGCTGAGCCCCAGCGAGGTGCGCTCGATCATCATCGGCATCATGGTTGCCATGCTGCTCGCGGCGCTGGACCAGACCATCGTCGCCACCGCCATGCCGACGATCGGCCGCAGCCTCGGCGATTTCGAGAACCTGCCCTGGGTGGTCACCACCTACCTCCTCACCTCGACCGCGGTCACGCCACTCTACGGCAAGATGTCGGACATCGCCGGCCGGCGGGTGACGCTGCTGGTGGCTATCACCGTCTTCGTCGTCGGCTCGGTCTTCTGCGCCCTGGCACCAAGCATGCTGGTGCTGATCCTGGCCCGAGCTCTGCAGGGCCTCGGCGGCGGCGGCCTGATCTCGCTGGCCCAGACCATCATCGCCGATATCGTCCCGCCCAAGGAGCGCCCGCGCTACCAGGGGCTGATCGCCGGCGTTTTCGTGACCTCCAGCATCGCAGGCCCGGTGCTGGGCGGTTTCTTCGCCGAGAAGCTGCATTGGTCCGCGATCTTCTGGATCAACCTGCCGCTCGGCCTGCTCGCCTTCTGGATGACGAACTCGCAGCTCAAGAAGCTGCCACGCCACGAAAGGCCGCATAAGCTCGACTTCCTCGGCGCCGCCCTGATGACGATGGCAACCGTCGCGCTGCTGCTTGCCCTCAGCCTCGGCGGGCCGCGCTATGCCTGGACCTCGCTGACCATCCTGGGGCTCATCGGCTGCTCCGCGCTGTTCTGGATCGCCTTCGTCGCACGCCTGCTGACGGCGCCCGAACCGCTCATTCCGCCCGAGGTTCTGCAGAACCAGGTGGTGGCGATGGGCACGCTGGCGGCCTGCTTCGGCATGGGTGTCTTCATCGGCCTCACCATCTACACGCCGATCTATCTGGAGGGCGTCTACACGCTCACCGCCAGCCAGTCCGGCCTCGCGCTCATCCCGCTGATGGTCGGCACTGTTACGGGCGCCACCTTCTCAGGTCGCCTGATGGCGCATATGACACATTACAAGCGCACGCCGATGATCGGGCTCGCCGTCTCCGTCATCGCCCTCGCCATTGTGGCGGCCCGGCCCGTCGGCCTGCCGCTGGCCGTCATCGAGGTGATCTTGGCGGTGGCGGCCTTCGGCATTGGCACGGTGCTGCCGGTCACCACCGTGGCAATCCAGAACGCCGTGATGCAGCACCAGATGGGCACCGCGACCGGCACCATGAATTTCTTCCGCTCGCTTGGCGGCGCCATTATCGTCGCTGGCTTCGGCGCCATCGTGATGGGCAGCCTGCCGGCCGACAAGGCGGCTACTGTCACCATGGACAATCTGGCCTCCACCCTTGCCGCCGGCGGCAGTGACATCGGCACCGTGTTCCGCTTCGTGTTCGGTGCCGCGGCGATCGGCATCCTCCTCACGCTCTACAGCCTGATCGTGATGGAAGAGCGGCCGCTGCGCACCAAGGTGGGCACCGCTCCCGTAGTGGCGGAGTGAGCGGCAGGTCATCCCGTGCGCGGCGCGGCACGAAGTGATGTATCGCAGATCCGGGATGACATTCCCCCCTTTTCATGCCCGCAGCATGCTGTAAAAGCCCTTCCAACCTTCCCCGGAATCGCCAAGCCATGAGCCCCAATCTCAGCGTCCACGACAAGGCAGAAATCCTCTCCGAGGCCCTGCCCTACATGCAGCAGCATGACGATGCCACCATCGTCGTCAAATATGGCGGGCACGCCATGGGCAACGAGCAGGTCGCCCGCGACTTCGCCCGCGACATCGTGCTGCTCGAGCAGGCCGGCCTCAACCCCGTGGTGGTGCACGGCGGTGGCCCGCAGATCTCCGAGATGCTGCAGCGCCTCGGCATCAAGTCCGAATTCGCCGCCGGCCACCGCATCACCGACGCGGCCAGCGTCGAGGTCGTCGAGATGGTGCTGGCAGGCTCCATCAACAAGCAGCTTGTCGGCTTTATCAACGCAGAGGGTGGCCGGGCCGTCGGTCTCTCCGGCAAGGATGGCCGCATGCTGATCGCCAAGAAGGCGACGCGCACCATCTACGATCCCGATTCCGATATCGAGAAGGTGGTCGATCTCGGCTTCGTCGGCGAACCCGACAAGGTCGACACCACGGTTCTGGACCAGATCATCAAGTCCGACATCATCCCGGTCCTGGCACCCGTGGCGGCCTCGGCCGATGGGGGCACCTTCAACGTCAATGCCGACACCTTCGCCGGCGCCATCGCCGGGGCGCTGGGGGCAACGCGCCTGCTCCTGCTCACCGACGTGCCGGGCATCCTCGACAAGGACAAGAAACTGATTGAGGAGATCGATGTCGAAGGTATCCGCCGCCTGATCGCCGACGGCACCATCACCGGCGGCATGATCCCGAAGGTCGAGACCTGCATCTACGCACTGGAACGCGGTGTAGAGGCTGTCGTCATCATGGACGGCAAGGTTCCGCATGCCGTGCTGCTGGAACTCCTCACCAATCACGGGGCGGGCACGCTGATCAGGCGATAGCGGTATCGTCCCGAATGCCCAGCCCTTTTGTTTGGTCGACTGCGGCGCACCACTTCGTGCTGTGCCGTGTCAGGGATGACGCCTCGCAATCCGTCCTTAACATTGCCTCAGGATACTGTCATATCTTGCCGGTAGAGACAGGCGATGGATCAGACGGTTTATTCAAGCAAAGAGAAATTGGCGGCCGATTTCGCCCACGTCGAAACGTGGGTGTTCGATCTCGACAACACGCTTTATCCCCATCATGCCAATCTCTGGGAGCAGGTGGACAATCGCATCACCACCTGGATGGCGAATTTCTACGGTGTTGACGGGCTCAGTGCGCGCGGCCTGCAGAAATATTACTATCAGCGCTATGGCACTTCGCTGCGTGGGCTGATGATCGACGAGGGCCTCGATCCTGCCAACTTCCTCGATTTCGCGCATGATATCGACCATTCGCCGCTGGAGCCCAATCCCCTGCTCGGCACGGCCTTGAGCCTGCTGCCGGGCCGCAAGCTGATCTTCACCTCCGGCACCACCCGCCATGCCATGAACATCGTGAAGAAGCTCGGCGTGGAGCAGCACTTCGCCGACGTCTTCGACATCGTCTCGGCCGACTACCTTCCCAAGCCGGCGGCAGATACCTACGTCAATTTCTTTGCGCGCCACGATGTCGATCCCGCCCGGGCGGCGATGTTCGAGGATCTGTCGCGCAACCTGATCGTGCCGCATGACCGGGGCATGCGAACCGTGCTGGTGGTGCCCCGGCGCGATGCCCGGATCGTGCGCGACGCCTGGGAGCTGGACGGCGCCAAGGCCGAGCATGTCGACTACATCACCGATGATATAGCGGGCTTCGTGACCGATCTCGCGCAGGCTCTGGGGTAGGAGCCCTGGGATCGCAGGCATATTTATCCCGCCATCTTGGCGATGACTCCCTGGTATTGCATGCTGCCGGCGTAAGCCGTTCGGCTCCGGCCGGCGGCGACTTCCACATTATGGAGTCAAGCAATGCCGTTTCGTCGGCCTGATATTTTAGCCTTATCGACGCGAATGCGCGTTATCCTATGGACATTGCTCGCCATTTCCATCGCGAGCAGCACGGCGGTCCTCTCGGCCACCGCAGCCAGCGCCGCGCAGGCCTATGCGACGTCGAACGTCAATATGCGCGCCGGCCCGGCCACGGACTATCCAGTTGTCACCACGCTCTCGGCGGGCGAACTCGTTGCCATCTATGGATGCCTCAGCGATGGCTCATGGTGCGACGTCGCCGCTGGCGACGATCGCGGCTGGGTATCGAACAGTTACCTGTCGGCCGCTCGCGGCTCGCGCGTCGGACTGGCGACCCTCGCTTTGCCAGCGGTGGTCTTCAGCTATGCCTATTGGGACAATTATTACGCGCGCCGCCCCTGGTACAACACGTGGTGGGGTCATGGCCGCCCGCGGCCGCCGCATTACAACCGCCCGGGCTATCGTCCGCCGGGCACACGTCCTCCTGGTGTATATCCCCCTGGCGGGCGTCCTCCCCATGTGCGTCCTCCCCATGTGCGTCCTCCCCATGTGCGTCCTCCCGGCATACACCCGCCTGGCGGAAGACCGCCCCATTTCCGGCCGCCACACGGCACCAAGCCCGTCATCCACCCTGGTAACCGTCCGCATCATCGCCCCGGCCATCCGGGCGCCAAGCGCCCGATACCCAGGGTCAAGCGGCCACAGTAGGCGTCAGTGCAAGTTCCTCCTCGCCGCGGGATCACCGCCCGCGGCGAAACGCCTTACGTATCCTCGCGCGCGCAGGCCTCGATGCCTTCGCGATAGGTGGGGAAGGCCAGCCGGTAGCCGAGATCCTCTCGGATGCAACGGTTGGAGACGCGCTTGTTCTCGCCATAGAAGGAGCGTGCCATCGGCGACATCTGCGCTGCCTCATAGGCAACTTCCGGTGGCGGCTCGATGCCAAGGCGCCCGGCCGCGAAGGTCACGACATCCTGCGGCGGCGCGGGCTCATTGTCCGTGACGTTGAAGAACGGCCCCGCCTTGGGATTGCCGATGCCGGCCATCACGGTGCCGGCAATATCCTCGACATGAATGCGGTTGAACACCTGGTCCGGTTTGACGACGCGCCGTGCCGTGCCGCGCCGGAGATTGACGATGGCATTGCGCCCCGGACCGTAGATCCCGGCAAGGCGAAAGATCTGGGCATCCACGCCGCACTTGCGCGCAAGGTCGAGCCATGCTTGCTCCACCCTCACCCGCACGCCATTGCGCTCGAGGGTTGGCCGGAGCGGCGCGGTCTCGTCGATCCACGCCCCATCCGCGTCGCCATAGACGCCGACGGTGGAGAGATAGCCGATCCAGGCCAGATGCGGCGCCTGCGCGATCGCCGCGCCGAAATGGCGCAGCACCGGATCACCCTCGTCGTCCGGTGCAATGGAGGTGAGGATGTGGGTGGCGTTCGCGATCGCGGCCTTGATCGCGGGTGAAGCCTTCAGGCCGTCGAATTCGAGGCGCTCGACATCGGGTAGCTCGGGCAGCTTCTCGCCGGGCGTCGGCGAGCGGTAAGTGCCGGCGACATGGGCGAAGCGCTGGCCGTAGCGAGCCACGAAATGCGAGGCAGTGTAGCCGAGGCCGAAGATGAGGAGGTTCATGAGGCGCCCTGGGAGCGCGGACGTCCCGTCCGCTCTTGGAACCGGTAGCATCTGTCGGGAAGGAAGAGCGGACGAGACGTCCGCGCTCCCAGGAGTTACTGCCCCAGCCCGTCGAAGAAATCTCGCACCTTGGCGAAGAAGCCCGAGCTCTCCGGCTGCGTCTCCTTCGACGATTGCTCGTCGAATTCGGCGAGCAGCTCGCGCTGGCGACGCGTGAGATTCTTCGGCGTCTCGACGAAGAGCTGCACATACATGTCGCCATGTTCACGCGAGCGCAGCACCGGCATGCCCTTGCCGCGCAGGCGGATCTGCTTGCCGGTCTGGGTGGCTTCCGGCACCACCACCTTGGCCTTGCTGCCATCGACGGTGGGCACCTGGAACTCGCCGCCGAGTGCGGCCGTCACCATGGAAATCGGCACGCGGCAGTGGAGATCCGCGCCATCGCGCTGGAAGAACTCATGCGGCGCGATGGAAAGGAAGATGTAGAGATCGCCAGCCGGGCCTCCGCGCGAGCCGGCCTCGCCCTCATTGGCAAGACGGATGCGTGTGCCGTCCTCGACGCCGGCGGGGATATTGACCGAGAGCGTGCGCTCGCGCGTGGTCCGGCCGGCGCCGCCGCAGGAGGGGCAGGGATTGTCGATCACCTCGCCGCGGCCCTGGCAGGCGGGGCAGGTCCGCTCGATAGAGAAGAATCCCTGCGTGGCGCGCACGCGGCCATGGCCGGCGCAGGTGGAGCAGGTCTTGGGCTTGGAGCCCGCCTTGGCGCCGGAGCCGTGACAGGCTTCGCAGGTCACCGAGGTCGGGATCTTGATCGTGGCGGTCTTGCCGTTGAAGGCATCCTCCAGCCCGATCTCCATGTTGTAGCGCAGGTCCGCGCCGCGCTCGCGCCCGCCTGTACTGGCGCGGCCCCGGCCGCGCCCGGCCAGATCCTCGAAAATATCGTTGAAAATGTCGGAGAAGGAGCCGAAGCCGCCGCCCGCCCCGCCGCCGAAGCCGCCTCCCCCGCCCATGCCGCCCTGCTCGAAGGCAGCGTGGCCGAAGCGGTCATAGGCCGCACGCTTCTGCGGGTCCTTCAGCGCCTCATAGGCCTCGTTCACTTCCTTGAACTTGGCCTCGGCGTCCTTGTTGCCGGCATTGCGATCCGGATGATGCTTCATGGCCTGCTTGCGGAAAGCAGCCTTGAGTTCGATTTCGGTTACTTCGCGAGTAACCTCGAGCACTTCGTAATAGTCACGTTTGGCCATAAGAACCGCTCGGAGCATCCCAACTACTGAGTGTGCGAAAGCCCTCGCCATTTCTGGCGAGGGCCCTCACGCTATCGATGTATATTACGCGCGCTTCTTGTCGTCGTCGACTTCCTCGAAGTCGGCATCAACAACATCGTCGTTCTTCGCACCGGCCTCGCCGGCCTCGGCGCCAGCAGCCTGCTGCTGCTGGTAGAGGGCTTCACCGAGCTTCATCGAAGCCTGCTGAAGGTCGTTGGTGCGAGCCTTGATGGCCTCGGCATCATCGCCTTCCAGCGCGGACTTGAGCGCCGCGATGGCAGACTCGACGGTCGACTTGTCGGCCGCGGAGATCTTGTCGCCAAGCTCCTTGATCGACTTCTCGGCCTGGTGAACCGCCGCATCCGCGTGGTTGCGGACCTCGACGAGCTCGCGCCGCTTCTTGTCTTCCTCGGCGTTGGCCTGGGCGTCCTTGACCATCTTCTCGATGTCGGCGTCGGAAAGACCGCCGGAAGCCTGGATGCGGATCTGCTGCTCCTTGCCGGTTGCCTTGTCCTTGGCCGAAACATTGACGATGCCGTTGGCATCGATGTCGAAAGTCACCTCGATCTGCGGTACGCCGCGGGGTGCCGGGGGAATGCCGACGAGATCGAACTGGCCCAGCGCCTTGTTATCGGCGGCCATTTCGCGCTCACCCTGGAACACGCGGATGGTGACGGCCGTCTGGCTGTCCTCGGCCGTCGAGAAGGTCTGGCTCTTCTTCGTCGGGATCGTGGTATTGCGCTCGATGAGGCGGGTGAAAATGCCACCCAAGGTCTCAATGCCCAGCGACAGCGGGGTCACGTCGAGCAGCAGCACGTCCTTGACGTCGCCCTGCAGCACGCCGGCCTGGACCGCGGCGCCAATGGCGACCACTTCGTCCGGGTTGACGCCCTTATGGGGCTCCTTGCCGAAGAACTGCTTCACGACTTCCTGGATCTTGGGCATGCGGGTCATGCCGCCGACCAGCACCACTTCGTCGATCTGGCCCGCGGCCAGGCCGGCATCCTTCAAGGCCTTGCGGCAGGGCTCGACGGTGCGCTGGACGAGATCTTCGACCAGGCTTTCGAACTTGGAGCGCGAGAGCTTGAGCGCCAGATGCTTCGGACCCGAAGCGTCGGCGGTAATGTAAGGCAGGTTGATCTCGGTCTGCGCCGTGGACGACAGCTCGATCTTGGCCTTCTCGGCCGCTTCCTTCAGACGCTGGAGAGCGAGCTTGTCCTTCTTGAGGTCGATGCCCTGCTCACGCTTGAATTCGTCCGCCAGATATTCGACCAGACGCATATCGAAGTCTTCACCGCCTAGGAAGGTGTCGCCGTTGGTGGACTTCACCTCGAACACGCCGTCACCGATCTCCAGGATCGAGACGTCGAAGGTGCCGCCGCCGAGGTCGTAAACCGCGATGGTGCCAGCCTTCTTCTTGTCGAGGCCATAGGCCAGAGCAGCTGCCGTCGGCTCGTTGATGATGCGCAGCACTTCGAGACCGGCGATCTTGCCGGCGTCCTTGGTGGCCTGGCGCTGGGCGTCGTTGAAGTAAGCGGGAACGGTGATGACGGCCTGCGTCACGGTCTGGCCCAGATGAGCCTCCGCGGTCTCCTTCATCTTCTGAAGGGTGAAGGCCGAGATCTGCGAGGGAGAGTAGGACTTGCCGTCCGCCTCGACCCAGGCATCGCCATTGCTGGCGCGGGTGATCTTGTAGGGCACCAGGCCCTTGTCCTTCTGCGTCATCGGGTCATCGAAAGTACGCCCGATCAGGCGCTTGATGGCAAAGAACGTGCGCTCGGGATTGGTCACGGCCTGACGCTTGGCCGGCTGGCCCACGAGGCGTTCGCCATCATCGGTGAAGGCAACGATGGAGGGCGTGGTACGCATGCCCTCGGAATTCTCAATGACCTTGGCGGTCGTGCCCTCCATCACGGCGACGCACGAATTGGTGGTTCCAAGGTCGATACCAATAACTTTAGCCATATGTCTCATCCTTCCTTTGCAGCAGACCGACGCGCCCCGAAGCAGCAGCGCCTAGGCCGGGAAAGCCCTCAGGAACCCGGCCGGTCCCTATCGGAAACCCCGTAACTGACGTGGATTAATCACGGGTTCGGCGGGTATATAAGGGGGGCGTTCCCGGGCCGCAAGGCTTGGAATGACGCTCCACAGAAAGGTTTTCGCCTTCATCGCCGGTTTTCGCGCTCGGGCGTTCACACCCGATCTCCTCACGGGTCGCGCCCGCGCCAGGCTCCGCGCACGAGCGTGCGGCTCGGCCGCCCGCCCGGCCCGGGGGAAGATCCATCCCGGACATTTCACGGTCGTTGCGACCCTCACGGACGAGCAGCATCTGGTCAGCTCAGATGGGCCATCTGGCGGATGATCATGTCGGCGGTCGAAGGGTTGCAGGCCATCGGTATGTCGTAGACCAGGACGAGGCGCGTCAGTGCCTTGACGTCGACATCATGCGGCATGGCCGTCAGGGGATCGACGAAGAAGAACAGGCCGTGCACCTGCCCTTCCGCGATCAGCGCGCCGATCTGCTGGTCACCGCCCATCGGTCCGCTCTTCAGCGCCGTCAGCGACAATTCGGGGCAAGCGGCCAGCACGCGCCCGCCAGTCGTGCCGGTGGCAACGAGATCGAACTTCGCCAGGATGGTGCGATGCGTTTCGGCAAAGGCCACCATCTCATCCTTTTTCTGGTCATGGGCAATGAGAGCGAGCGTGCGTTTGATCAGCTTGGCCATCCGAAATCCTCATTCTGAACCCGCGTTTCCCGCCGGATTTGTGTGAAAAGTACAGGGGAACGCACGACACCCCTTCTCAATAGTGTAACTGCCATGCCATGTTCACGCGAAGGCTGTCGCGGGTAAACCGGGATTGCCCTCCATCCACCAACGAGAATAAGCGCGGGAGAGCGTGATGAAATCGACCCTTCTTGGCCTGGCCGTCCTGCTGAGCCTCGGCACAGCCGGTGTTGCGACGACAGCTTCGGCTGCCGACAAGCCCGGCCCTGCCATCATCTACGACCTGGGAGGCAAGTTCGACAAATCCTTCAATGAAGGCGCCTATAACGGCGCCGAGCGCTGGAAGAAGGAAAGCGGAAAGACCTACCGCGAATTCGAGATCACCAATGCCTCCCAGCGCGAGCAGGCCCTGCGCCGCTTCGCCAAGGACGGCAACAACCCCATCATCGTCCTGGGCTTTGCCTATGAGGACGCGCTGGCCGCCGTCGCCAAGGCCTATCCGAAGACGCAGTTCGGCATCGTCGACGATGTGGTCGACCTGCCCAACGTCGCTTCCTATATCTATCGCGCCGACGAAGGTTCCTATCTCGCCGGGTATCTCGCCGCCAAGACCTCGAAGAGCGGCACCATCGGCTTCGTCGGTGGCATGGACATCCCGCTAATCCGCTCCTTCGGCTGCGGCTATGTGCAGGGAGCCAAGGCCGCCAATCCCAACATCAAGGTCATCCAGAACATGACCGGCACCACCGCGGCCGCCTGGAACGACCCGGGCCGTGGCGGCGAACTGGCCAAGGCGCAGATCGCCCAGGGCGCCGACATCGTTTACGCAGCGGCCGGCCAGACGGGCCTCGGCGTGCTGCAGGCTGCGGCCGACGAGGGCAAGCTTTCCATCGGTGTCGACTCCAACCAGAACGGCCTGCATCCCGGCAAGGTGCTGACCTCGGTGCTCAAGCATGTCGACGAAGCCATCTATGAAGGCTTCAAGTCGGGCGCAGCAGGTACCTTCAAGACCGGCACCAACGTGCTGGGTCTGAAGCAGGACGGCGTCGGCCTCGCCATGGACGACAACAACAAGTCTCTGGTGAGCGCCGACAACAAGGGCGCCATCGATGCCGTGACCAAGGACATCATCGACGGCAAGACTGTCGTGCATGACTATCAGGCCGACAATGCCTGCCCGGTGAACTAAGTCTGACGGCAAGAGGCCGACGGCAATATTGCCGTCGGCCTTTTTCTATCGAACCTTGCATCAACAGTCCTGACCTTTCCGGTCATCTTGCGAGGCCGCTTTGGCTACTGCCCTCGAACTGAAGCAAATCGACAAGCGTTTCGGCCCGGTCCATGCCAACAAGGCGATCGACCTTACGGTTGAGAAAGGCACGATCCACGGCATTATCGGGGAGAACGGTGCCGGCAAGTCCACCCTGATGTCGATCATCTACGGGTTCTACGAGGCCGACAGCGGCGAAATCCTGGTTGATGGCAAGGAGATGGCGATTCGCTCCTCGCAGGATGCGATTTCGGCCGGCATCGGCATGGTGCACCAGCATTTCATGCTGGTCGATCCCTTCACGGTCCTTGAAAATGTCATGCTCGGCGCCGAGGGCGGCGCCATGTTGGCGAGCGGCATGGCTCATGCCCGCTCCGAGCTTGCCACGCTGGAGCAGAATTACCGTCTCGAAGTCAACCCGGATGCCATCGTCGGCGAGTTGCCGGTCGGCAACCAGCAGCGGGTGGAGATCCTGAAGGCCCTCTATCGCGGCGCCGACATTCTCATCCTCGACGAGCCGACTGGCGTGCTTACGCCCTCCGAAGCCGACCAGCTCTTCGAAATCCTCAAAGTCCTGCGTGAGCAGGGCAAGACGATCCTTCTCATCACGCACAAGCTGCGCGAGATCATGGCCATCACCGACCGCGTCTCCGTGATGCGGCGCGGCGAAATGGTGGCAACTGTCGAGACCGCCAAGACCAGCACGACCGAGCTTGCCGAATTGATGGTCGGCCGCAGGGTGCTCCTGCGTGTCGACAAGGCCGAGGCGAAGCCCGGCGACGTCATCCTCGAGGTCAAGAACCTCATCGTGAAGGACGAGAAAGGTGTCGCCCGCGTCGACAACGTCTCCTTCACCGTGCGGGCCGGCGAGATCGTCGGCGTGGCGGGCGTGGCCGGCAACGGCCAGTCGGAACTGCTGGAAGCCATAGCCGGCATCCGCCCGGTGGCATCGGGGCAGATCATCCTGCGCGGCAGCAACATCGCGGAAGCTGATCCGGCACATCTGCGCAATCTCGGGCTCGCCCATGTGCCGGAGGACCGCATGCGCATGGGGCTGGTGAAGCCCTTTGCGGCCTATGAGAGCTCGATCCTCGGCTATCAGAAGGATCCCAAGCTCGGCGGCAGCCTGCTGCTCAACTATCGCCGCATCATCTCCGACCTCGCGGGCAAGATGGAGCGCTTCGATGTGCGCCCGCGCGATCCCAAGCTCAAGACTGCCAATTTCTCGGGCGGCAATGCCCAGAAGATCGTGCTGGCACGCGAGATGGAACGCGATCCCTCGCTGCTCATCATCGGCCAGCCGACCCGCGGCGTCGATATCGGCGCCATCGAATTCATCCATCGTCGGCTGATCGCCATGCGCGATGCCGGCAAGGCCATTCTGGTGGTCTCGGTGGAGTTGGAGGAGATCATGGGCCTGTCGGACCGCATTCTCGTGATGTGCGGGGGCCAGATCACCGGCGAGCGCCTGGCCAGAAACGCGACCGAGAACGAACTCGGCCTGTTGATGGCGGGCGTTTCGGAGCACGCGGCATGAGCGCGCTCGACACTCCCTCCCAAAAGTTCCACCGCCTTCTCATTCAGGCCTTCTCGGCCAATGCCAGTTCGCTGACACCGCTGCCATGGTGGGCCGACACCATCGTGCTGCCGCTGATCAACCTGCTGATTGCCTTCCTGGTCTCCGGCATCGTGGTGTGGGCCTTCGTCGGCGCCGATCCGCTGACCGTCGGCACCACCATGATCCAGGGCGCCTTCGGCGACGCCAACGGCATCGGCACCACGCTCTACTATGCCACGACCTACATCTTCGCCGGCCTTGCGGTGGCCGTCGCGTTCCACGCCGGCCTGTTCAATATCGGCGTCGATGGACAGGGACAGGTCGCGGGCCTCGGCATCGCTTTTGCCTGCCTGCATGCGACCGCGCTGCCCTGGTTTCTCGCCATTCCCATCGGCATTGTCACCGCGATGATCTTCGGCGCGCTGTGGTCGTTCCTGCCCGGCTATCTCCAGGCCAAGCGCGGCAGCCATATCGTCATCACCACCATCATGTTCAACTACATTGCCACCGACCTTGTGCAGTATCTGATTGTGCATGTGCTGATGAAACCGGGCACCGGCGACCCCAAGTCGGAGCTTTTTCCAGATAATACGGCCCTCCCGACGCTCAGCGACATACTGGCCTATCTCGGAATCAACCTGGACCTCACGCTGGTCAATCTTGCCTTTCCTCTCTCCCTGCTTGCCGCCTTCCTGGTCTGGCTGCTGATCTGGCGTTCCCGCTTCGGCTATGCCATGCGCACCGTCGGCCACAACAAGACCGCGGCCGTCTATGCCGGCATCTCGCCGGCCCGCATCATCATCGTCACCATGCTGGTCTCGGGCGCTCTTGCAGGGCTGATGGGCACCAATGTGCTGATGGGCGACCAGCATCGCATGTTCATCGACTACACAGCCGGCGCCGGCTTCATCGGCATCGCCGTTTCGCTGATGGGCCGGTCGCATCCCGTGGGCATCGTGCTCGCCTCGATCCTGTTCGGCGCGCTGATCCAGGGCGGGCAGGAGCTGGTGTTCGATTATCCCGTGTTCGACCGTCATCTCATCGAGGTGATCCAGGGCATGATCATCCTGTTCGTCGGCGCCCTGGAGTTGATGGTGCGCCCGCAGCTCGTCGCCGTGCTCGGGCCTTTCCTGCGTCGCAAGCCGAAAGGAGCCTGACGCCATGGACTTCCTGATGACGCTGGGCATCACCGCACCCGCCGCGACCATCCGCCTTGCGACTCCCCTCCTGCTCTGCTGCCTCGCCGGCCTCTATTCCGAACGTTCGGGCATCGTCGATATCGGTCTGGAGGGCAAGATGCTCTCCGGCGCCTTCGCCGCCGCCGTCGTGGCCTCTACCTATAATTCCGCGCTGCTCGGCCTGGTCGCGGCCATCATCACCGCGATCGCCTTCTCGGTTCTGCATGGTATCGCCTCGATCAACTATCGCGGCAACCAGATCGTCTCCGGCGTGGCCATCAACCAGCTGGCCGTCGGCCTCACCGCCTTTCTGGGCAATACCTGGTATGGCCAGGGCGGGCGCACGCCCGATCTCTCCGGCAGCGCACGCTTCCTGCCGATCGACCTGCCCGGCGCTGCGGCGCTTGCGAACGTCCCGGTCATCGGCCCCATCTATAGCGGCGCCCTTTCCGAGCAGTCCCCGCTGACCTATTTCGCCTTCCTGTGCGTGCCGCTGACGGTATGGGCTATTTACCGGACGCGATTCGGGCTGCGCCTGCGCGCCGTCGGTGAAAATCCGCAGGCGGTCGACACTGCAGGCATCTCGGTGGCCTGGCTGCGCTACCGGGCCGTTATCATCTGCGGCGTGCTGACGGGCGTTGCCGGGGCCTTCCTCTCGACTTCCTATTCCGCCGCCTTCGTGCCCAACATGACCGGCGGGCGCGGCTATATGGGTCTGGCCGCTTTGATCTTCGCCAAGTGGCGGCCCTGGCAGTCGATGGGGGCCTGCCTCCTCTTCGGCCTGCTCAACGCCATCGCCAACCAGATGGGCTCCAACATGGTGATTCCGGGCATCGGCAACATTCCTTCGGAACTGATCGATGCCATGCCCTACATCCTCACCGTGCTGATGCTCGCCGGCTTCGTGGGCACCGCTCATCCGCCCAGGGCTGCAGGCGTGCCCTATGTGAAGGAGCGGTGATGGATAAGCTCGCCGACCTCTTCGAGGCCGCAAAGGCCGTGCGCGAAAAGGCGCATGCGCCCTATTCGCGCTTCAAGGTGGGCGCGGCCATCCGCGGCCGTTCCGGCAGGATCTATCCCGGCTGCAATGTCGAGAACGCGGCCTATCCTGTCGGCGCCTGCGCCGAAGGCGGGGCGATCTCATTGATGGTGGCGAGCGGGGAGACTGAGATCGCCGAGATCCTTGTGCTGGGCTGGACGGATGCCCATCCCGACGCGCCCGGCCTCACGACGCCCTGTGGTGGCTGCCGCCAGCGCATTCGCGAATTCGCGGCGCCCGGCACGCCGATCCATATTGCCGGGCCTGAGGGCATAAGGCGCAGCTTCACCCTGGACGAGTTGCTGCCGGAGAGCTTCGGGCCGGAGAATCTGGGGTAGATGGGAGTGCTTTCCCGTGTGCGCGGACGTCCCGTCAGCACCCGGGAACGCCGCGGATGCAAGATGGGTAGAGGCGGACAAGATGTCCGCGCGCCCGGGAAGATCAGATCATCACCAGATCGAGGAAGCTTGCAAACAGCAGGATGGCGGTCGCCACGGCCAGAGCAAGCCCTACCCAGAACTGCGCCTTGTCCTCGGCCGCAATTCCGCCCCTCAGTGTCCAATGCATGCGCTCGATCATGAAACTGCTCAACTCAACGAAGTCCAGCGTCATGATGGAAGGGCGGGTGATGCCGAGGCGTTAACGGGCGCCGAATTGACGATGTGGTCTCAAATCATGGTTGAGAAGGTGTGAGCGTGCAGGCCTTTGCCAGGTGGGAGCGAAATCCACGGCGCCCATATGCCTCAGATTGTCGGCGGCAGGTCAAAAAAGGCAAACAGGCTCGGACCCAGCGGAGGGGCATAAAGGACGATTTCACCGACCTGCCCGCTGCCCGCCAGCACATGCAGCGAATGTGGCAAATGAGGCCCGTCGTCGCGGCGGGTATAGACGGCCGCCGCGGGTTGCCCGTTTGCGATAACGGCCATGGCGCGGAAACCACTGTAGCGCGGCCATACGCCCGTCATGAAACGCGCGACCTCGTCCCGGCCGGTGAATGTGCGGTGCCACGGCGGCATGGTCATGACAATATCCCTGTGGAGCAGACTGACCAGGGCATCGACGTCCCCCGCATTCCAAGCCTCGACATAGGCTTCTATCGGAGCCTCATCGCTCGCAGTGACATCCTGCGGCGGCAGGGCCGTCCGCGCTCGCTGCAAGGCGCTGCGCGCTGCCGCCACGCTGATGCCAAGTGCGGCTGCAGCTTCCGCCGACGTCATGCCCACGCCGTCATGGAGAAGCAGCATGGCGCGGGCTCGTGGCGAAAGCCCGTGCAACAACGAGACAAAGGCCAGCCGGATGTCTTGCCTGCGTTCAGGGTCGGATGGCGCAATCCCGCCCGGCCACGGCTCGATCCATGGTTCCAGTCCCGGCTCCATCTCCTCGAGGCTGGGGCCAAACAAGGTCTGCCGGCGGCGGCTCGTGCGCTGTGCGTCGAGGCAGACGCGCGTGGCGATGCTGTAGAGCCAAGAGCGCCCTGCCGCCTCCTCGCGCAGGCTGGCGAATTCACGCCAGCCGCGCAGCAGGGTCTCCTGCACACAATCCTCGGCATCCTGCACGCCGCCCATCATGCGATAGCAGTGTCGCTTCAGTTCGCCGCGCATGGTGCTCGCCAGAGCGGAAAAGGCGCTCGAAGCATCGGGGAGGGTGATCGAATTCTCCATTTGCATCAGCCTAGCGCCGCCATACCCTCGGGAGAAACGATAAAATTGCGGCCCGGATGTGCCTCCCCGATGAGATCGAGCAGCGCATCCGCAACTTGCTCCGGCTTCAAGCCAGGTCCCATTGCCTCCAGAAAGGCAGCTTCGCTGGTGCCATTGTAGGCAGCATAGCCTCTCACTCCCGCCGCACCGATATCCGTCTGCGGCATCAGGCGCGCCGGGGCCAGGGACAGGAACCGCAGGTCAAGGCCGGCGCGCTCCGCCTCTCTCTGGGCATAGCCGGTCATGAAGATCTGCATCTGTTTGGCGCCGGCATAGCCGCCGGAAATCGGCGAGCCCTGACGCACCGCACCGCTGGTGATCGTGACCACGGTCGTGCCAGGCGGCAAGGGCCGCGCCAGCGCCGCTTGCAGGAAATGGAAGCTCATACGCACATCATTGTTCCAGTTGTCGCTGAATGCCTCCCAGTCGACCTCGGGGAAGGGCTTGCAAGGCGGCATGGCGCCTCCGCACAGAATCAGCACGCGCGGGGTCTGAACCGCGAAGACTCGCTCTGGCGCACCGGCCGCCGACGCATCACAGGCGAGAACCGCCACGCCGGGCATATCGCGGGCGAGGACGTCGAGACCAGACTGCCCGCGCGCCACAGCGAGCACCGGTGCGCCGAGACGATGAAAAGTTTCGACCAGGACGCGACCAAGACCGCGGCTGGCACCGATGACGGTAATCGGGGTATGGGACAAATCGACCATTGCAGAGATCCTCCATGACAGTGACATGGAGTAGGACGTCCGCGCGTCCCCTCATGCATCGCGCCATGCGAGAATTATTTCCGTGCTCGTGCTCTTCCGACGCCTTCCCTCGGCGTTTCGTCTGCACATGCGGGGTGCGCTACAGAAACGACTGCCCCGCCCCTCGCCAAACCAGGCCGAGATGCTCCGCCACGCTTGCGGCCATGTCGGCGAAGGTCTCGCGGCGGCCGATGGGACCGCTGCGTCCGCCGAGCCTTGCCAGCACGGGCACGAATTCGCGCGTATGGTCTGTCCCCGTCCAGGAGGGGTCGCAGCCATGGTCGGCTGTGATGATCAGGAGATCGTCGGGATTGAGCTTCGCCAGGATTTCCGGCAGGCGGTGGTCGAACGCCTCCAGGGCTGCTGCATAGCCCGCAACATCGCGGCGGTGGCCGTAGAGCGTGTCGAAATCGACATAATTGGCAAAAAGAAAGCCGCCTTCCGGCAGGCGCTTCATGGCTTCGAGCGTGCGGTCGATCAAAGCATCGTTATCTGGGCCCTTGATGTTCTCGCCAGTGCCGCGATGGGCGAAGATGTCGCCGATCTTGCCGATGGTGATGGTGGTTCGTCCGGCCTTCTCCACCGCGTCGAGCAGCGTATCGGCCGGCGGCGGCACGGCAAAGTCGCGCCGGTTGGCAGTGCGGGTGAAGCCGACGGCTTCGTCGCCGATGAAGGGCCGCGCGATCACCCGGCCGATGTTGAGCGCATCCACATCGCGTCGTGCGATCCGGCAGAGGTCGAGCAGGCGCTCCAGCCCGAAGGCCTCCTCATGGGCGGCAATCTGCAGCACACTGTCTGCGGAGGTGTAGAAGATCGGCTTGCCGGTCCTGACGCTCTCGGCGCCAAGCTCGGCGATGATCTCGGTGCCCGAGGCATGTTTCTCCCCGAGCACGCCCGGCAGGCCGGCTTCCCCAATGATCGCAGCAATGAGATCGGGCGGGAAACAGGGGATCGTAGCCGGGAAATAGCCCCAGTCGAACGGCACGGGATAGCCTGCGATCTCCCAGTGGCCCGACGGCGTATCCTTGCCCCTTGAGACTTCAGCGGCGTAGCCCCATAGACCGCTGATGGCCTCGGTGGCGAGCCCCGGTGGAGCCAAGCCGGATGCGGCCTCGGCAGCCTTGCCGAGGCCGAGGCCTGCCAGCACCGGCAAGTGCAGCGGCCCGGAGTGCCGGCACTTCTCGTCGGCACAGGCTGCGGCGATGTGGCCGAGAGTGTTCGAGCCTGCATCGCCATAGCGGGCTGCGTCATCGGCTGAGCCGATGCCGAAGGAATCCATAACCAGAATGAAGGCGCGCGCCATTTCACGCTCCCACGATGCGTTCCAGAACCGGCGGCAGGGCCTCCAGGCTCTCGCCGATCTGGTAGGCTGCACTCAGCGTCTCGGCCGCCGCCCTGGCAGTCTCCTCGCTGCGGGCATGCACGAAGCCGATCGGCCGGTCGCCGCCGACCTCTTCGCCCAGTTCTGCCAGGTCGGTGAGGCCGACTGCATGGTCGATGGCATCCTGAGGGCGCGTGCGGCCGCCACCGAGCGCCACCACGGCAAGGCCGACGGTCCGGGTGTCGATGGCAGCGATGCGGCCTGCCTCGCTGGCGAAGACCGGCTTCACTACCGGCGCGACCTGCAGATAGCGCTGGTGATGCTCGACGAAGTCGGCCGGCCCGCCGAGGGCGGCGACCATGCGGGCGAAATGTTCGGTCGCTGCGCCGCTGTCCAGCGCCTGCTCGACCTTGGCCCGCGCATCCCCGATATCGTCGGCAAGCCTGCCGAGCACCAGCATCTCCGCACAAAGGGCAAGCGTCACCGCCTTGAGGCGCGCGTCGCGATGGGCGCCGGTCAGGAACTCCACGGCGTTGCGCACTTCCACGGCATTGCCGGCGGCGCTGGCAAGCGGCTGGTCCTTGGCGGTGATCAGCGCAACGGTCGGCAGGCCGGCGCCGGTCGCCACCGTGGCGATCGAGGCTGCAAGCTCGCGCGAATCCTCCAGCGTCCTCATGAAGGCGCCCGAGCCTGTCTTCACATCCATCACGAGTGCCTGCAGCCCGGCGGCGAGCTTCTTGGAGAGGATCGAGGCGGTGATCAGCGCGATCGATTCGACGGTCGCCGTTACGTCGCGGATGGAATAGACAGTCTTGTCCGCTGGCGCGAGATCGGCGGTCTGTCCGATGATGGCGACGCCCTCCTCCTTCACCACCTTGCGGAACAGAGCGAGGTCGGGCTGCGTGGCATAGCCGGGGATCGAATCGAGCTTGTCGAGCGTGCCGCCGGTATGGCCGAGGCCGCGGCCCGAGATCATCGGTACATAGCCCCCGCACGCCGCCACGATGGGACCCAGCATCAGGCTGACGTTATCGCCGACGCCGCCGGTGGAATGCTTGTCAACCACCGGCCCGGGCAGATCGAGGCCGCGCCAATCCAGCACGGTGCCGGACTGCATCATCGCGCGAGTCAGCGCGATGCGCTCCTCCATGCTCATGCCGCGGAAATAAACCGCCATCGCAAAGGCCGCGACCTGCGCATGGGTGACGCTGCCCGCGACGAGCCCCTGCACGAAGGCCTCGATCTCGGTCGGCGCCAGTGACGCCCCGTCGCGCTTCTTGCGGATGATTTCCTGGGGAAGGATGGTCAAGCAGAACTCTCCCTGTTTCAGGCCTCTGAGCGGACCTTGTCACTCGCCTGCGACTCCAGACCAGACACCGACGTAACGGTTTCGCACAGTCGGAGCAATTCCCTCGATTGTGACGACTCGCCATCGAACTCGCGCAGCGAAACATCAGCCCGACTTTGGAAATCCAAATACTGCACCGTCACCTCAGTCATCGGCGGTCCCACTAAGGAATCGCCAGGCCTCCTTATGGAGTGGCAAAGGCTCAAGCTTGCCTTGGCTTCATCGAATTCTGGGCGGCTCGCCTTTAACCAGCTGTCACATTATTAACGATTCATCCATGTCCCACATCCCTCCCCCCGCTTTCCTGTTCAGCAAATGCTATGTTAAGGGGAGGCCGTGGAGCGGGCGGCGTAATCGTCCGGCCGCACGGTTTTGACAGGTCGATAAGGACTGAGACGCAATGGCGGAGCGCCGTTCCAGCTTTGAATATGAAGATCTCCTGGCCTGCGGGCGCGGCGAGATGTTCGGCCCCGGCAATGCGCAATTGCCACTCCCTCCGATGCTGATGTTCGATCGCATCTCGGAGATCTCCGAGACCGGCGGGCCGAACGGCAAGGGGCATGTGCGCGCCACGCTCGCTGTCAAGCCGGACCTGTGGTTCTTTTCCTGCCACTTCCAGGGCGATCCCGTCATGCCGGGCTGTCTCGGCCTCGATGCCCTCTGGCAGATGACCGGCTTCTTCCTCGGCTGGCTCGGCCAGGCCGGCCGCGGCCGCGCACTGGGCGTCGGCGAAGTCAAGTTTACCAACCAGGTGCTGCCCAGCGTCCGGAACGTCGAATATGGGGTCGATTTCAAGCGGGTCTTCAAGGGAAAATTGATCCTGGGCATTGCCGATGGCTGGCTAAAGGCGGATGGCACTACCATCTATGAGGCCAAGGATCTGCGTGTTGGCCTGTTCCAGGCCTAGGGTGGCATGCCGGATCGTCGGGACCTTCCAGGTGTAGCTACGCTCTCGGCAAGGACCGGGAGTGCGGGGATAGGTGGATGTGACCGTGCCTCGGATTTCACGTCGATCTGACGCATTTTTGGGCGGAACTGGAATTGGCTTGCCTGAGACAATATGCTTTGACATGAACCGGGGGATGCGGCCCTTGGCCCGCCTGATGCGGTGTCGAGGCTGACGCTTTGTTATGAGGTGGCTGGGATGAGGCAGACGCCCTGTTCCGGCCGTGCTGGTATTGCGTGGACCGGCCCGCTTGCGCTTCCCAGAAGCGCCCCGGGCCGGACGCGAAACGAGAAGGGATCGCCATGAGACGTGTCGTCGTTACCGGCATGGGTATCGTGTCTTCGATCGGCAATTCGACGCAGGAAGTTCTCTCCAGTCTGCACGAAGCCCGGTCCGGTATCACGCGGGCGGAACAGTTCGCCCAGCATGGCTTCCGTTCCCAGGTCTACGGCGCACCCACCCTCGATGCGGCCTCTGTGGTCGACCGGCGCGCCATGCGCTTCCATGGCGGCGGCACGGCCTGGAACCATGTCGCCATGGACCAGGCCATCCTCGACTCCGGCCTCGAGCCGAACGAAGTCTCGAACGAGCGCACCGGCATCATCATGGGTTCGGGTGGCCCGTCCACCCGCACGATCGTCGAAGCCGCGGAAAAGGCCCGGGAGTCCGGCTCCTCCAAGAAGGTCGGTCCCTTCGCCGTACCCAAGGCGATGTCGTCGACCGCCTCCGCCACGCTCTCGACCTGGTTCAAGATCAAAGGCGTCAACTATTCGATCTCCTCGGCCTGCGCGACCTCGAATCATTGTATCGGCAATTCCTATGAGCAGATCCTGTACGGCAAGCAGGATGTGATGTTCGCGGGCGGCTGCGAGGAGCTCGACTGGACCTTGGCGGTGCTGTTTGACGGCATGGGCGCGATGTCCTCCAAGTATAACGACACACCTTCCACGGCTTCGCGGCCTTATGACAAGAACCGGGACGGCTTCGTCATCTCGGCTGGTGCCGGCGTGCTGGTGCTTGAGGAACTGGAACATGCCAAGGCGCGTGGCGCGCGCATATATGGCGAGGTTGCCGGCTATGGCGCCACCTCCGACGGCCACGACATGGTCGCCCCCTCGGGCGAGGGCGCCGAGCGCTGCATGCGCATGGCCATCGCCAATGTGAAGGCACCGATCGACTACATCAACCCCCATGCGACCTCGACCCCGGCCGGCGACCCGCCGGAGATCGAAGCTATCCGCAAGGTCTTCGGTTCCGAAGACAAGTGCCCGCCGATCGCGGCCACCAAGGCCCTGACCGGCCATTCGCAAGGTGCTACCGGTGTACAGGAAGCAATTTATTCACTTCTTATGATGAATAATGGCTTCATCTGCGAGAGCGCGCATATCGAGGAGTTGGACCCGGCCTTTGCTGACATGCCGATCGTGCGCAAGCGGATCGACGACGCCAAGCTGAGCCATGTTCTATCGAACTCCTTCGGATTTGGCGGCACCAACGCGGCTCTGGTCTTCAAGCGCCTCGACGCCTGAAAAACCGCCGCAAAAGCCGCTTTCCGGCCGATATCGCGTAACAAAGAGACAGATAAAGTGATTGGCGGAACAAGCAAATCGCCAGCAGCTTTATCGAAACGTGGTAAAGAGGCGGAAATGCGGTGCGGTCTGCCTATTCAGTCGTGATAGCACCCAACAACTGAAGATCAGGATTTGGAGTTGCACGCGATGTTGGGGCTTATGCAAGGAAAGCGCGGTCTGATCATGGGCGTTGCCAATGATCATTCGATCGCCTGGGGCATTGCCAAGAACCTTGCCGACCACGGCGCCCAGTTGGCTTTCACCTATCAGGGCGAAGCGCTACGCAAGCGCGTCGAGCCGCTGGCCAACAGCATCGGTTCGAACCTGCTGGTGCCTTGCGATGTCGAGGATATCACCTCGGTCGACGAGGTGTTCGCCACTCTTGCCAGGAAGTGGGGGAAGATCGACTTCCTCGTCCACGCCATCGCCTATTCCGACAAGAACGAGCTCAAGGGCCGTTACGCCGATACGACGCGGGACAATTTCACCAAGACCATGGTGATCTCCTGCTTCTCCTTCACCGAGATCGCCAAGCGCGCGGCCGACCTGATGCATGACGGCGGCTCGATCATCACGCTCACATATGGCGGCTCCACCCGCGTGATGCCGAACTACAATGTCATGGGTGTCGCCAAGGCAGCGCTGGAAGCTTCCGTGCGCTACCTCGCCTCCGATTTCGGCCCGCAGGGCGTGCGCGTCAATGCCATCTCGGCCGGCCCGATCCGCACGCTGGCCGGCGCAGGCATCACCGATGCCCGCCTGATGTTCAACTATCAGCGCGCCCACGCTCCGCTGCGCCGCACCGTGAGCATCGAGGAAGTGGGCGGTTCGGCGCTTTACCTTCTCTCGGATCTCGCCTCGGGCGTCACCGGTGAAGTGCATTTCGTCGACTCCGGCTACAACATCATCTCGATGCCGCATCCGGAGGCCCTAAAGGCCCAGGAAGCCGCGGAAGCAAGCGTGGTCCCGACCAAGGCTGCGGCGGAGTAGGTTGGGAGTGGGGACGGCCCAGCGACACCCGGGAGGAGTGTCGGACGATCCGCTCCTGGAAGTGACAACGATGCAAAAAAGGGCGCAACCACGAAGGTTTACGCCCTTTTTTCTTATGCGCACCATTTCCAAGAGCAGACGAGGACGTCGGAATCTCCTACACGGCCCAATCCCACTTTTAGACGGATCCGGTGCGTAGGGGGCAGCAGTGCCAGCAGCAAAGCCGGCCCGTCATTGAAGCGGCTCAGACGCCGTAAACCTGCTGGTGGGCGTAGCGGATCATATCCGAACGATCGGCGCGCAGGTCAACGAGGTCCCCGTTGGAAAGGCTGTTGATCTCGGCGACCAGGCGGCGAAACTCCGCGCGCTTGGCCATGCGATCCTTGAGATGGGCGATAAGGCTTGCAAAAATCATGATGAAACTCCTTCTGTTGGTCAGAGTTTGGCATGATTATGCTGCATTGCAATAACCTATGTCGCATTGCAGCGACACGCTAGATGCATAGCTTCCGACCTTCCAACGCTATTTTGCCTCGTTTTTTACCAAATTGATAAAAAGCTATGCGACTATTGCATCTCTATGACATCGGGTGACTCAAGCCATAAAGGAGAAGAACTCAGCCCTTCCTAGCGGTAATTTCAGCGTCGATTGTCGCGATCTCGTCGCGAAGCTTGGCGACGCGCTCCTCGGCTTCTCGGGCCTGGCGCTCGTAATGAGCGCCGCGGTTCTTCTGCACCGCCGCCACCTTGGCCTGCTTTTGGATGTTGACGATCTCGGCCAGCAGCTTCGCCTTCTTGAGGGGAAGATTGTCCATCGCTGCGCTCCTGCATTCGATTCTCAAGCGCCCTGCTTAGCTGGCATCGCATCCACATGCACCTGCTTTACGAGTTCCGGCGCGCTTTCCGCATCGGAAAATGTGCAGAATGCATTGGCATCGGACGCACTTGGGGGTAAGTGCGGCACATGATTTCGTTCCGAGAGTGCCTACCATGACTGACACGCTGCCCGACCGCCTCGCCGCCAACCCCAAGAGCCCCTATTTCAACGAGGCCCTGATGGAGCGCGGCGTCGGCATCCGTTTCAACGGCGTCGATAAGACCAATGTCGAGGAATATTGCGTGAGCGAAGGCTGGATCCGCGTCGCCGCCGGCAATGCCAGGGATCGCCACGGCGATCCCCTGACCATCAAGCTCAAGGGCAGGGTCGAGCCCTATTTCCGGGAGAAGGAGTGAGCGGTCCCTCTCTTCTCGTTCCGCGCCCGCATCAGCTCCAGGCCCGCGACGCTATCCTTGCGGCACGGGCGGCGGGCAAGCCCGGCTTCCTGCTTGGTGACCTGACCGGCCTCGGCAAGACGCTGTCGGCCTGGCTGGCCTTGTCGGCCATGCCCGAGCAGGACGTGCTGGTGATCTGTCCCAAGGGCGCCATCCCGCAATGGCGCAGCACCATCGCGCGGTCGGGCCTGAAGCCTAAATCCGTCACCCTGATGAATTTCGAAAAGACGAAATCGCTGATGGCGCCGCCACCCGTGAGCAGCAAGCGCTCGACCCGGGCGAAGAACAACGAGCTTGCCAAGCTCGGCACGCCCAAACGGGTGTGGCCATTGGTGGTTGTCGACGAGAGCCATCGCATCCGCAATCCCAATTCGCAGCAGGGCCTCGTCTGCCGGCAAATGGCAGCGGCCGCAACCTTCACGCTCTATATGAGCGCCACGGCCGGCCAGGCGCCGCATGAACTCTCCTATCTCGCCAGGCTTCTCGCCGCTGCCACCGGCGACAAGGGTGGTGATCTCGATGCCTTCCGCGCCCTGATGAAGCGTCTGAAGATCGGAAGGGCCAAAGGGCGCTGGAAGAACTGGTCCTGGGAGCCGAACGAGCCGGACCGCAAGGCGATGTCGGACCTGCTCTACAAGGGCTCCAACGCCATCGGCCTCCGGCGGCGGCCCGAGGAGATCGCCGGCTGGCCGGAAGTACAGCGCGAGGTCACACCCACCGCCCTCGATACCGAGAGCCGCCGGCTCTACGAGGCGACCTGGCGCGAATTCCGCAGGGAGATCGGCCTGCTCGGCGGCTCCACGCGACGAGCCGCCGGCTGGGCGGCGGATTTACGCTTTCGCCAGAAGGGCAGCCTCTTGCGCATCGCCGGTACCGCCGACTTTGCCGACGATTTGATTGGCAACGGCCAACAGGTCGCCCTCTCCGTCGCCTTCCTGGAAACGAGCACCTTGCTGGCCGAAAAGCTCAAGGGCCATGGCTGGCGCGTCGGCGAGATCAACGGCACGCAGACGGGCGAGAAGAACGAGACGGTGCGCATCGCCTTCCAGAGCGGGGATCTCGACGCCGTCGTCTTCACGGTGACGGAATCGATCTCACTCCATCGCGGCGAACTGCCGGGCGGCGAGCGCGAACGCTCCCTCATCGTGCACGACATGCGCCACAGTGCCATCCAGCTCCAGCAGATCGAGGGGCGCTGCCACCGCGACGGCCAGCATGCGGTGATCTATTACGCCTATGCCGAGAACACGGTGGAGGAGAAGATCGCCGCCACCGTCACGGCCCGTATGGCCGATATGGAAGGCATGGCGGGTGACGACACCGCGATGCTGGATGCGATCGGCCGGGTGATCGACGGGGTGGTAGCGGAAGCGGGATAGAGCTCACCTGTCCGCAGCCCCCGGGATTGCAGGCATCCTTGCCTGCTCCGGGAAACGATACCGGTACCGACAAGGAAAAGCAGGCAAGGATGCCCATATGCGCCAACATTGGTGGGAGGGCGCCCAGTTGGAGTGTCGATCACCGATCGACAACCTTGGAAACGATACGTCTTGCGGGGAGGGAAGAGGGCGATCGGTGATCGCCCCTCCAGTGTCCGTCGCCTGACCCCACAAAGTTAGCCCATATCGGCAGGAATGCCTGCGAGCCCAGGGGCACTGCATTGCAGCATGCAATTTCTTTGACTCGTCCGCCACACCGGTATTAACGTCCTCTTGGATGGTATCATAGGTATACCAAAAATGGCCCATGCAGCGATCAAACGGCGCAAGCTCTATGAGGAAGTGGCTGATGACCTGGAGCGTCTGATCCAGGACGGCCAATATGCGCCCTCCGATTTCCTGCCTTCCGAGCGTGACCTGATGCGCCAATATGGCGTTGGGCGCCCGGCGGTGCGGGAGGCGCTGTTTCACCTACGCAAGATGGGCCTGGTGCAGATCCGCTCGGGCGAGCGTGCCCGCGTTACCCGGCCGACGCCGGAATTCGTCATCGGCGCTCTTTCCGGCACCGCCCGCCATATGCTGGCGGCGCCCGGCGGCGTGCATGACTTCCAGAACGCCCGCGTCTTCTTCGAAGCGGGTCTGGCCCGTTATGCGGCGCGCTTCGCCACCGACGAGGACATCGCGGAGTTCAAAACGGCTCTCGACCGGAACGAGGCCGCCATCGGCGATCTCAAGCGCTTCCGCGACACGGATGTTGCCTTCCACTATGTGCTGGCCGTCATCCCGGGCAACCCGATCTTCACCGCTATCCATGCCGCGCTCGCCGACTGGCTGACGGAACAGCGTCAGACCACATTGGCGCCCGCCAAGGACGCGGCCGTCTACCAGACCGTATTCGAGGCCCACCGCGCCATCTACGAGGCTGTCGCCGCCCGCGATCCCGATAAGGCCGAGGAGGCCATGCGCAACCATCTCGAATATGTCGCGCAGCGCTACACGGACATCGTGGAGGGCCGGCAATGAGCCGCTATGTCGTCATGGTCGACTTCCGCCTCAAGCCGGGCGCCCGCACCGCCTTCCGTACCCTGGTCGATCTCAACGCCAGGCTGTCCGCCCATGATGAACCCGGCTGCCGGCGCTTCGACGTGGTCGAGCCCGATGGCGAGGCCGACAGGGTGCTGCTCTACGAGATCTATGACGACCGCGCCGCCTTCGACGCTCATATGAAGACGAAGCATTACTTCGCCTTCGACGCCGAGAGTGCGGAAATGGTTGCCAGCAAAATAGTGACAACGGGTGGCCTTGTCTGCGAAGGCTCGGCCTGACGTCCAAGAAGACTGCGCATGCCGCGAGCGGGCGGGCCCGTCGCGTTTTTGTCACGCCAGCAGACCAATTGGTTTGCCGACTAGATATTTCGGTGAACGAACCGATTTTTGATGATATCGACCCGGAAAACGGGCGGATCTGTTTGGAGGAAATTGGAATGACGGACCAGGGCCTCAAAGCCATGGCACAGAGCCGGGCGCCGAAATTCGGGCATTTCGTCGTGGAATTCGCCACGCCCGGCATCGGTCACATCCTTAAATCGGCCGGCTGCGATTTCGTGCTGTTCGACCTCGAACATTCCGGCTTTCACTTCGAGACCGTGAAGAGCGTCATCCGCTATTTCGAGGCAGCCGCCCTGCCCACCATCGTGCGCGTACCCTCAAAGGAATATCATCACATCGCCCGCGCAATGGACATGGGCGCCGAAGGGCTGATGCTGCCGATGGTGAACAACGCCGCGGAGGTCCGCCACATCCTCAACTCGATGAAGTACCACCCGCAAGGCGGCCGCGGCGTCGCACTCGGCGTGGCACATGACCGCTACACCCCGGGCGCCGTCGCCGACAAGTTCGTGGCCGCCAACAAGCGCTCCACCTTCTTCTGCCAGATCGAGACGGCCGAGGGCGTGGAGAATGCCGACGAGCTCGCCGCGATCGACGGCGTCGATTGCCTCTGGGTCGGTCATTTCGACCTCTCGGTCTCGCTCGGCGTTCCCGGCGAATTCGAGCACACGAAATTCAAGGACGCGATCACCCGCACCCATGCCGCCTGCAAGAGGCACGGCAAGTCGCTCGGCCGCCTGGTGCCAAATGTCGAGACGGGCATTCAGCTCGTCAATGAAGGCTTTGATTTCATTTGCTATTCCGGCGACGTATGGGTGCTCCAGTCAGCCCTTGCGGAGGCGATCGGCCGCCTACGCGAAGGCACCAAGAGCCACCGGAGCTAGCGCCATGGCCTCACCTTTCCGCGTTGCCATTTCGGGCGATTTCAGGAAGACGGACGGTTCGCTGACCTACCCGGATTTCGATCTCGAGCCCCTCAGGAATGCGCCCGGCGTCGAGATGCAATTCCTTGAGGTGGCCAATCCCCTTCAGGCTCGGCAACTTGAGGATTTCGACGCCCTGATCCTGCTTACCCACCGCTTCAATGCCGACAGCGTGCCGAAAACTGAGCGCCTCGCGGTGGTGGCGCGCTTCGGCGTGGGCTACGACACCGTGGATGTCGAGGCCTGCACCAGGGCCGGCATCGCCCTGGTGATCACGCCGGACGGCGTGCGCCGTCCGGTCGCCGTCTCGATCATCACCCTGATGCTCGCTCTCACCGGGAAGCTGATGGTCAAGGACGGTCTGACGCGTCAGGCCGCAGAGGGCTTCGCCAAGCGCTCGGAGCATATGGGCGTCGGCCTCGTCGGACGCACAATCGGCTCGCTCGGCATCGGCAATATCGGCGCCGAACTCTTCCGACTGCTGAAGCCCTTCGACATGAAGTTCATCGCCCACGACCCCTATGCCGACAAGGCGGTGGCCGCCGAACTGGGCATCGAGCTGGTCGGGCTGGAGGATGTATTCCGGCGGGCCGACATCGTCTCGGTGAGCTGTCCGCTGACGCCCGAGACGCATCACCTTGTCAACGCCGAACGCCTCGCCTTGATGAAGCCGACGGCCTATCTGATCAACACGGCGCGTGGCCCTATCGTCGACCAGAAAGCACTTACCAGGGTGCTGCAGGAGCGTCGCATTGCCGGCGCCGGGCTTGATGTGCTCGAGCAGGAGCCGCCGGATCCGGATGATACCATCCTCAAGCTCGACAACGTCATCCTGGCGCCGCATGCATTGTGCTGGACGGACCAGTGCTTTGCCGGCAATGGAGCTGCCGATGTCGCAGCCGTGCTCGAGGTTCAGCATGGCCGGGTTCCGCGAGGCGTCGTCAATCGAGCGGTGCTGGAAAGCGAACGGTGGAAGGGGCGGCTGACGGAGTATGGCGAGAGGTTTGGGGGCAATGGGAAGCAAACATGAGGGGCAGCGCGGCGTCTAAGGCCAGGTGAATAGGAAGATCTTGGAAGGAGGCCGGCCCGCAAGGCGGCCCAGGAACAGACGACCCAGTGTCCGGGCGCCCTCGCATAAACAGGTCTCGGCCGAAGCGCCCTCGGGACGAGACGATCGGGAGGAGCAAGACCATGAATGAGCGTGAACGGCGTGATTTCGAACAAGGTTTGGCTGAGGAAGTCGATGCCTTCCTGGCCGGCAAGCCCACGCGGCGAACCTTCATCAAGAGATTCGGCCAGATGATGGGCATGATCCCGCTGGCTGGCCTTGCTTTGCCGGCCTGGGTGGACCAGGCCCTCGCACAGGCTGCAGTCGACCTCGCGGACGCTTCGACACCGCTTGGCAAGGCCCAGGCCGCGGCTGTCAAGGCGTCCACCGAAGGGCCGGCCGATGGATCGGCCTTCCGCGCCGTGCAAGCGGCCAAGCCGTTCTCGGGCGTCACCCTCAACATGACCTATGAGTCCGGCCTGCAGGCGCTCGATCCGCGCAACTTCTCCGGCCCCGTCTGGGAGAAGTTCACCGGCATCAAGTCCAATGTGGTGGAGCTTTCGCATCCCGACCAATATTCCAAACCGATCGCCGAGCACATCGCCGCCTCCGGCGCCTATGACATCCTCGATATCGAACCGGCCTGGACTCCCTCGCTCGCCGATGGCGGCGTGATCGCCCCGCTCGACGATTTCATCGCCAAATATATGAACAAGGCGGATTTCGACGACTATCATCCGCTTTTCAAGGCGCTGCCGACCTACAAGGGCAAGATCTGGGGCTTCTTCGACGATGGCGACATGTTCGCCCTTTACTATCGCAAGGACATCTTTGGCGATCCCAAGCTCCAGGACGCCTACCAGAAGAAGTTCGGCAAGGCGCTCGAAGTACCCAAGACCTGGGAAGATTATGCTCAGACCGCCCAGTTCATCAGCGACCAGTTGCAGCCCAATGTCTATGGCGCCGGCCATTTCCGCAAGGCGGGCAGCCCCGGCAACCAGTTCGACTTCCTGCAGCAGTTCCGGGCCAACAAGGGCGTGTTCTTCGATGCCGACATGAAGGCGCAGCTTTCCTCGCCCGCCGGCATGAAGACGCTGGAGAACATGATCGCCGCCAACAAGGCTTCGATCCCGGGCAACAACGAACTCGATGCCGTCTCGCTCTGGGCCGCCTTCCTGCAAGGTAAGGTCGCCATGATCTATTCCTGGCCGCCCACGGGCCGCATGGCCGCGAACTATTCGCAGAGCGCCAAGGCGATCAACTTCATCCCGCAATCCTCGATCGCCGGCAAGGTCGGCTACGCCGTGGTGCCGGGCGGGCATCCTGAACATGCCACCGGCTACTCCAAGGCACTGACGGCCGACTCGCCCAATGCCGAGGCAGCCTATCTCTTCATGCAATGGGCGACCTCGCCGCCGGTCTCGCTGGCGCGCACCATGCTGCCTTATTCGCTGCGCGATCCCTATCGCCTCTCTCACTACAAGTCGGAGGAATACCGGGCGCTCTGGCCGGATGCGAAGGAGTATCTCGTCAATCTCTGCAATTCGGCCAATGGCGGCCTGCTCGACATGGTCATGCCCGGCTGGCAGGACTATGCCCTCTCGCTCGACCGCATGTGCTCCTCGGTCTGGGCTGGCACCGATCCCAAGGCGGCGCTCGATACCGCCGCCGCCGAATGGGACCAGACCACCGAGCGCCTCGGCGTCGACAGCCAGAAGGCCTTCTTCGCCGAATACAACAAGCTGCCGGGTTCCTCGGCCGACCATACGGTGGAATCGCTAGGGATGGCGGTGAAGCTGGACTGAGGTGGAATGCGGAGTGAGCAAGACCCAAGAGGAGTGAGGCGCGGCTTGCCTCCCCCACGAAGCTGGGGGAGGTGGCCGAACGAAGTGAGGTCGGAGGGGGTGTGGCACGGAAAAAGCCGCGGTAACACCACTTCGTTTCCTTCGCCCTATTCGGCCCAAGCGATGGGTCCCACCACGCGCTCAGGGGTGCGCTCTATCCGGACCACACCCCACCCCTGCCCCTCCCCAGCTTCGTGGGGAGGGCCCGCGCTTTATCCCGAAATGGCAATGGACCGGATCCGATGAGTCAGACCGCCAGTATTGCCCCCTCACCTCGCCCACCGCCAAGCGCCCTAACGCGCCTGTCGGAGTGGAGCGACCGGCATTTCAAATGGCTGCTGGTGGCGCCCGCCGTGCTGCTGATCCTGTCCCTGTCTGTTTACCCCTTGCTGTTCTCGGTTTGGGTCGCCTTCGTCAATTACGACTTCCAGATCCCCGGCCATGCCTTCATCGGCCTGAAGAACTTCTCGCAGGTCGTGTTCGACCCGGTGGCGCGCTGGTCGTTGCTGCTGACCGTCATGCTCTCGACCGTGAATGTCATCATCGAATTCGGCCTGGGGCTCGCCCTGGCGCTCTCCATGGTGCGCAGCTTTCCCGGCCGCGGGCTCGTGATGTCGATCCTCATCATCCCGCTCTTCATCAGCCCGGTGATCGTCGGCCAAGCCTGGGCGCTGTTGCTCCAGCGCCCCTTCGGGCCGACGAATTATCTGCTCTCCGTGCTCACCGGCCACGACGTCACCATCTCGTGGCTCACCGAGACGCCGTGGCTCTACATCTCGCTGGTCATCGCGGACGTCTGGCAGTGGACGCCCTTCATGTTCGTCATCCTGCTGGCCGGCCTTACCTCGATACCCGCCAACCAATATGAAGCGGCCGAACTCGACGGCGTCGACAACTGGCTGGCCTTCCGGGCCATCACGCTACCCCAGCTCGCCCCGATGATCCTGCTCGCGATTACCTTCCGCCTGCTCGACGCCATCAAGCTGTTCGACACCATCTTCATCATGACGGGAGGCGGACCGGGCACGAAGACCTACACCTCCTCCTTCTATCTCTACACGGTGGGCTTCACCCAGTTCCATATCGGCCAGGCCACGGCGGGGGCATGGATCTTCCTGATCTTCACCGCGGCGGTGGTGAGCCTCCTGGTGCGGCGTCTCCTGAACACGGAGGAAGCGTGATGGCGGATCCCACGCCGAAGTGGCGGCGCAGGGGCATGGTCGGCCGGCTGATCTTCATCGGCCTCTTCCTGCTCTTCGTGCTTATGCCGCTTTATTGGATGTTCATCACCTCGATCAAGCCGAGCGACGACTATCTTGCCGTGCCGCCGGTCTGGTTCCCGAAGGCGCCGACCATCGTGCATTACACCGCGGCACTGTTCGCCTATCGGGGCATGCAGGGGCTGATCAACTCCCTGGTGATCTCGGTAGCGGCCACCATCCTCTCCGCTCTGTTCGGCACCATGATGGCATACAGCCTGGCGCGCTTCGGCACGGGCGGAAGGCATCTCTCCTTCTGGGTGCTTTCGCAGCGTTTCCTGCCGCCGATCGCCGTGGTGCTGCCGATTTTCCTGATCTACCGCAATTTCGGCCTGCATGACACGCATGTCGGCCTCATCATCGCCTACACCGTCTTCACCCTGCCGGTGACGGTGTGGATGATGTTCGCTTATTTCCGCGGTCTGCCCCGCTCGATGGAGGATGCGGCGCTGGTCGACGGCTGCACGCGCTGGCAGGCCTTCTGGCGCGTGGCGGTGCCACTCTCGGCGCCCGGCATCGTGGCGGCCGCAGTGTTCGCCTTCATCGCCTGCTGGACGGAATTCTTCTTCGCCCTGATCCTGACCAGCCGGGCCGCCTTCACCCTGCCCACCGTGTTCCGTGCCTTCCTCGGCTTCCAGGGCGCGCAATATGGCGAGGCCAGCGCTCTGGCTATCGTCTCGCTGGTGCCGTCCATCATGCTGGGCGTGCTGGCGCAAAAGCATCTGGTGCGGGGGCTGACGCTGGGAGCTGTGAGGGGATGAGGGGATATCGTTGTCAGGAAAAGGCGCGATCAGCCTCCCCCACGAAGCTGGGGGTATCGCGCACACTTTGTGTGCGCTGGGCCGAACGAAGTGAGGTCGGAGGGGGTGTGGGCGGAGTAAGGCTCGGGAAACGCTGTTCTGGGTTCGCGCTTCCAGTACTCTTTTCTGCCCACACCCCCTCCGACCCGGCTTCGCCGGGCCACCTCCCCCAGCTTCGTGGGGGAGGCGAGGTCGCACCCTTCAACCAACGCGGAGTCCCCCATGGCTGAGGTCAGGATCAGCGGCCTGCACAAGCGCTACGGCGCCTATCATGCCGTGAAGGGCATCGATCTTGCCATCGCCGACGGCGAGTTCGCCGTGCTTGTCGGCCCGTCCGGATGCGGAAAATCCACCCTGCTGCGCACCATAGCAGGCCTTGAGGATATCTCGGAGGGTGAGATCGCCATCGGCGGTGAGGTGGTGAACGACATGCGCCCGCGCGATCGCGACGTCGCCATGGTGTTCCAGGACTATGCGCTCTATCCGCATATGAAGGTCGCCGAGAATATCGGCTTCGGCCTGCGCGCCCGGAAGATGCCGCCGCCCGAGATCGCGGAGCGCGTCAACCGCGCCGCCGCCATGCTGGGTATTACCGCCTTGCTCGGCCGCTATCCGCGCCAGCTCTCGGGCGGTCAGCGCCAGCGCGTCGCCATAGGCCGGGCCATCGTGCGCAACCCCAGGATCTTCCTGTTCGACGAGCCGCTCTCCAATCTCGACGCGCAGTTGCGCGAGGAGATGCGCGGCGAGATCAAGCGCCTGCACCAGGGCATCAAGACCACTATGATCTATGTCACCCACGACCAGATCGAGGCGATGACCCTGGCTGACCGTATCGTGCTGATGCGCGACGGTGTGATCGAGCAGAGCGGTGCACCGCTTGACCTGTTCGAGAAGCCGGCCTCGCGCTTCGTCGCAGGCTTCCTCGGCTCACCCCAGATGGGCTTCGTGCCGGGCACGCTCGCGCGCAGCGAAGCCGGCGACGCCATCCGCCTCGCCGGGCCGATCGAAAGCCTGCCCCTGCCTGCCGGGCGTATGCCGGCCGGTATCGCCGATGGCAGCGCCATCCTTCTCGGCATCCGACCAGAACATGTAAGCCGCGCGAGCGGGCCGGCACCCGGCCCCGGCATTGTCCGCATCGACGCCGAGATCGAATTGCTGCAGCCCACGGGCTCGCGCAGCTTCGCGACGCTGCGTCTTGCCGGCACGTCGGTGCTGGCCGAGTTGCAGGCCCATGACGTCAGTCGCCCGGGCCAGCGCATTCCTCTCGACATCAACCTCAATCGCGCGTCATTGTTCGACGCCGCAACGGAGAAAGCGCTGTGACGACGATGCCCGAACCCAGTCTCGCCATCCGGCTCTACGGCACCGAGGAGGCCTTGGGCCAGACACGGCTGCTCGAGGCCGGCCCGCTCTCCGCGGAACTCGATGGCGGCGCCCTGCGCGCCATCCGCCTCGGCGGCATCGAGATGATCCGCGCCATCGCCTTCCTGATCCGCGATGAGAACTGGGGCACGCTCTCGCCGGAGATCACGGACCTTGCGGTGGAAGAGACCTCCGAAGGCTTCAACGTTTCCTATCGCGCCACCTGCGAGGATGCCAAGCGCAAGCTCACCTACGATGCGCGCATTGCCGGACGCCGCGACGGCTCGCTCGATTTCGAGGTAACTGCCCATCCTCACACCGACGTGCTCACCAACCGTACCGGCTTCATCGTGCTGCACCCGCTCGTGGGCGTGGCCGGCCACCCGGTGAAGGTGCAACATGTCGACGGCCCCGAGCAAGCCGCTGCGTTCCCCGATCGCATCGACCCCATGCAGCCCTTCCTCGATATCCGCTCGCTTTCGCATGAGGTGGTGCCGGGTACCTGGGTCACCTGCACGATGACGGGCGATACCTTCGAGATGGAAGACCAGCGCAACTGGACGGATGCTTCCTACAAGACCTACGTACGCCCTCTCGCCCGGCCCTGGCCCTATACGCTGAAGCAGGGAGAGCCGATTGCGCAGACCGTGAAGCTTTCGATCAGCGGCGACCGGCCGAAGGCGGTGGCGAGCGTTGGCGCCCAGCCCATCAGCGTTACACTTGGTGGAGAAGCCGCGGGCAGATTTCCGACCATCGGCATCGGCGTGCCCGCGGAAGAAGCGCCCTATGCCCTGCAGCATATCGATCGCCTCAAGGCGCTCGGCGCCAAATTCCTGGTCTGCGAGGTCGACCGCCGACGCGGCGACGGCCTCAGCGAACTCCAGGCCTATCGCAAGCTCGCCGAAGCCCTGCGGGCCGAGGTGACGCTCGAAATCATCATTCCCGGCAGCATGGATCCGGCCGCCGATCTGAGTCCCGTAGCCCAGGCGGCCGCCGAATCCGGCCTGGCGCCGGCCGCGATCGAAGTTTTCCCCGCCCAGGATATGAAATCCGTGCTGCCCGGCTCGCCCTGGCCGGAGATGCCCAGCTTCGAGGCGATTCTCGGCGCGGCACGCGCTGCCTTTCCGGGCGTGAGGCTTGGCGGTGGCATGGCAACCTATTTCACCGAGCTCAACCGCAAGCGCCCGCCGGCCGCGCTGCTCGACTTCGTCACCCACACCACCTGCCCCACCGTGCATGCCGCCGACGATCGATCCGTGATGGAGACGCTCGAATCACTGCCCTATGTTTTCCTGTCCACCCAGGCCTTCATGGGCGAGAAGCCCTATCATGTCGGGCCGAGCAGCATCGGCTGCCGCGAGAACCCCTATGGCAGGGCGACCACGCCCAACCCTGACAATCGTCGTGCCTGCCTGTCGCGGCTTGATCCCCGTCAGCGCGGCCTCTTCAACGCCGCCTATACGCTGGGCTATGCCGCAGCCTGTGCCCGCGGCGGCGTCAGCGCCTTGAGCATGGGTGCGCCGACCGGGCCCTTCGGCTTCATCCACCGCCACATGGACGGGCCACATCCCTTCTATGAAAGCCAACCGGACGGCGCGCTCTATCCGGCCTTCCACGTCATGGCGGCGTTGGCGGCCGATGGCGGCGCCACGCTGGTCGAGGCGAAATCGGACAGGAAGGCGGCCGTCGAGGCCTTCGCCTATCGTGCCGGGAAGCGCACGGTGCTCTGGCTCGCCAACCTGACGCCGGCGGTGCAGGAGGTGTTGCTGAAGGGTGTTGATGGAGCCAGGATCGCCACGCTGGACGAGACGAATTTCGTCGAGGCTTCGACGAGGGTGGGAGCCTTCGAGCAAGCTCACACGCTCGGCAATGCCCCTATCAGCCTGCTTTCCTATGCGGTCGCCCGAATCGAGATCGGCTGACGTGCGAAAAAAGAAAATGCCTTCCCCGCAGTGCGGAGAAGGCTTCCTTGTCGGTCCCGGGCAGGCGACTCACATCGTGAAGTACCAGTTCGCCAGCAGCACCACGAGGAGGCCCGCGACCAGGGTGAGGTAGGGCAGCATGCCCGCCTTCTTCACCTGCAGATCGGAAGCCTTGAGACCGAGATCGTCCAGCATATGGTCGGGGAACTTGCCGCCATCCTGGACGTAGTGCCGGAAGCAGAACACCGGGATGATGAGGGCTGCGAAGATCAGGCCGGCCCACAGTGCCATCGGGTTCCAGACCTTGGCGCCGGCACCCATGAAGACGGCGTTGACATAGGCGAAGATGGCGCCAAGGGCGATGACGAAGGTCGGCGCCTTCCAGGGCCTCGCGATATGGCCATTATCCATGCGGTGGATCCAGCCGGCATTGAGGTTGAGGAAGTTGAAGATGATGTAGCCGCAATTCGACACGGCTAGGATGAAGAAGAAGCTGGTCGCATCCGTCGAGGCGATGGCGAGCACGATCAGGTTGCAGACGAGATCCGTCCACATCGCGCGTGTCGGCGCGCCATGCGAGTTCACATGGCTCAGATATTTCGGCAGCCAGCCATCCACGGAGCCCTGATAGAGCGTGCGGGAGGAACCGGCCATGGCGGTCATGATCGCCAGCATGAGGGCCAGGATCATCAGCATCACAAGGAGGTTGGTGATGAGTGCGCCGCCGTGCACCATCTGCGCCATGGCGGCTGCCACGCCGGAACCGTCGACGATCGGACCGGCTAGCATGCCGTTCAGCCCGAGCACACCTTGGAAGGTAAAGGGCACAAGGATATAGAGCAGCATGCACAGGAGGCCTGAATAGAAGATGGCCTTGAAGGTGTCCGTGCCCGGATCCTTGAACTCGCTGGTGTAGCAGACGGCCGTCTCGAAGCCATAGGTCGACCAGGCGGCAATGAACATGCCGCCGAGCACAAGGGTCCAGCCCGCGATGTTCCAGTGGCCGGGATCAGGCGCGTAGGCCGTGGCGAGTGGGACGAGCGGCGAGTAATTCGCCCAGTTGATCTGCCCGGTGACCAGAGGCACCACGCCGACGATCAGCATCGGGATGATCACCAGCAGGCCGATATATTTCTGCATATTGGCCGTGCCGAGAATGCCGCGATGCTGGATGGCGAAGGTGATCAGCATCAGGATGGCGCCGATGAAGAATACCGCGTTGAAGGAAAAGCCGACCGGGCCGAGCGTGTGGCTGAACAGTGTCCAGTTGCGGATCGCCGGCGTCGCCGCCGCGGTCACGGCGGTGATCGCATCGGCCGGCACCGTTCCGGCATGGGCGGCGATATAAGCCACCACTTCCGGCGAGGTCTCGGTGAAGGCCGGAATGGGGAAGAAGGCATTGAGGATGTAGGCGGCCGCGATCGAGCAGCCTAGCGAGAGCACAGGCGACCAGGCAAACCAGTTGCACCACACCGACAGCGGCGCGATGAACTTCGAATAGCGCAGCCACGCCGTGGCGCCATACACCGAGGCGCCGCCCGACTTGTTCGGGAACAGGCCCGCGATCTCGGCATAGGTGAACGACTGGATGAAGCCCATGATCATGGAGGCCGTCCAGATCAGGAAAGCCAGCGTGCCTGTCGTGCCGGCGATGCCGCCGATGGAGAACAGCACGAGGGCGGGCACGCCGCTGGCGACCCAGAAGGCGCCGCGCCAATCGATATGGCGCAGAAGCTGGCCCTCCGCTTCCGCGCTGGCCGCGATGTTATTGGTTGTTGTCATTATGGTTCCCCGGACGGATCGACTTCACAGGATGGTGCGCGAAGGCAAGTCATGGTGACCGAATAGAGCTCCCGACTTTACCTACCGTCTTTCTTTTTTCCTATGAGTGAAGAGTGACACACTGAGAGGAAGCGTCAACTCCTAGTTTTTAGCGGAAAAGCCCCAAATCACAGATTTTTTGCCTAATTTATATGCACATGCATCAATTCAGCAGCTCATACACGTCCTAGTTGTGGCGCCGCTCAAAAAAGAATACGGCTTGCGAAAATTTCCTGCTGGACAAACTTGTTTCTTGTCTGGAAACTTCGCCGATCATCGGACGTGTCGATAACAGTCCGGGACCAGACCAGGGATACCGAGTATGGCGGTAGGGAAGATGTGGGGCGGGGAACCCTTCTGGGGCCTCGGCTTCGAGTGGGACCCGCAATGGGTTCTCACCGAACGCCAGAAGGCCCTGCAAGCCACGCTCATCGAACTCTGCCACACCGAGCTACGCGTCAACGCCATCGAAAGCGACCGCAACCGCGTCTATCCCCGCAAGAATTTCCAGGCCCTGGCCAAACACGGTTTCCTCGGCCTGATCGTGCCCAGGGAACTTGGGGGCCTGGGCGAGAATCATGTCTGTGCCGCCATGGTGGTGGAGACCATCGCCCGCTATGGCTGCGCCTCCACGGCGATGTGCTACACCATGCATACCGGCGCCGTCGCCGCCGCCTTGCTGCGCCATCACGACAACGCCGCCCTCAAGGACATCCTCAAGCGCCTCGACAAGGATTGCCTTGTCGGCACACTCTCCTATTCCGACCCGGAGACCGGCTCGCATTTCTGGTATCCGATTTCCTCCGGAGCCGAGGAAACCAAGGAAGGCTGGCACGTCAAGAAGAAGGCCTCCTGGACCACTTCGGGCGGCTTTGCCGATTGGTATATCGTCCAGACGACCTCACCCAATTTCAACGGCAACTATGCCGACCTCTCCTGCTTCCTGATCCTGGGGGACGAGGCGAGCTACGATCCGGCGGGCTGGAACGGCCTCGGCCTGCGCGGCAACCAGTCCGGGCCGCTCGAAATCAACAAGGTGGTACCGAAGAACCGCCTCGTCGGCCCTGTCGGCGATGGCGCCCGTTCCAATGACGAGGTGGTCGATCCCTTCTTCCTGCTCTGTTCCTCGGCCTGCTGGAACGGCATCGCCATGGGCATGATCGACATTGCCAAGGCACACACCACCAAGAAGACGCACAAGGATGTCGGCATGCGGGTGGCCGACTATCCCACCATCCAGGACTATGTGGGGGAAGCCATCATCGACACCAACGTGGTGCGCTCGATGGATTTCATGATCGCCAGGGCACTCGACGACGCCACCGGCAACAATGACTGGTCCATCCACAAGGACGATGTGACCTATCTGCCGCGCGCCGGCCTCCTGCATTGGCTCTGGCAGCTCAAATTCGCCGCCGCCAAGAATGTCGCCCATGTCTCCGACAAGATGCTGCATGCCTGCGGCGGCACCGGCTACAAGCCCGAATTGCAGATCGAACGCTATCTGCGCGACGCCAAGGCCGGCTGGGTGATGGGCCCGACCAATGAAGTGCTGCGCCAGTTCGTCGGCAAGGCCTCGCTGCTCGGCTTCGAATCGCTGGACTACTGGAACACCGCGATTAACGAGCGTGTTCTGTCCAATGAGATCAAGAAGATGGACGCCGAGGCCAAGCGCGCCCTGGCCGAACGGCTTCTTGCCGAAGCCAATCCACCCGCCGCGCGGAAAACGGCGTAAAATCGTGGTCACGGCAGCTCATATCCCGCTTGCAGGCAAGCATTTTCGAGGAAAGCCCGCCGGCTTTTCGGCTAAGAGGATGCGTGGAAACAGGAAAGCGGGATTGTCTCCGGTCCATGGGACCGGAAACGGCTTGCGGGTGCGAGGAAGCATGGCTCAGGGGCGTGCGGCAGGATCGGTGACGCAGGTGCTCGACCCCTTGCGGTTCCGCGGCGCCCTTGGCCTGTTTGCCACCGGCGTGACGGTGGTGACAGCCAGCCATCCCGAGGCAGGCCTGATCGGCATCACCGCCAATTCCTTCAGTTCGGTCTCGCTCGATCCGCCGCTCGTGCTGTTCTCCATCGCCAATACGGCGCGCAGCCTGTCCGCCTTCCTGGAAGCGCCCGGCTTTTGCGTGAACGTTCTGCGCAAGGACCAGCGGGCGCTTTCCGTGCGGTTCGCCCGCCAAGGAAGCAACAAATCGGGAGGCAACAAATGGGAAGGCGTCGATTACACACCTGGCCGCTTCGGTGCACCCATCTTGCCCAACACCATGGCGGCCTTCGACTGCCTGCATCACGCCCAATATGAGGGCGGCGACCACCGCATCATCGTCGGGCGGGTGGTCGACATGGAACACAATGTCGAAGGCGAGCCGCTGCTTTTCTTCGGCGGCCGCTACCGCGCTCTGGGCGAGGAGATCGGCTGATGAGGAACATGCCAAACGGAGTGCAGCGCGACTCGCCTCCCCCACGAAGCTGGGGGAGGTGGCCGAGCGAAGTGAGGTCGGACGGGGTGTGGCCAGGATGCGGCGCCAGAACCTCCACTGTTCACCTAGCGGACCACACCCCATCCGTCATTGCTTCGCAATGCCACCTTCCCCAGCTTCGTGGGGAAGGCTCGGCGCCCTCCTTGTCCAACGCAGGAGCACATCATGCCTGAAGCCGAAATGCTTCGTGTTGCCGGTGGCTCGAGCCAGGTGTTTGCACTTGGCAGGGGAGACCGCCTGCGGGTGTTCGATATCGAGGGCGGCCAGAATGCCCTGCTCTATGCTTTCGGGCCCAAGGCCGTCCTGCCCGCCTCGCATCCGGCAGCCCCGCGCGATGCCCTGGCGGGGCTGATCGCGGCCAATGAGAATGCCGGCGCCACCCACCACCGACTCGCAGGCCGCGATCTCGCCAGCGCCAGCGGCATCCTGGTGTCGGGGCCTCAGGCCGAGGCCGGCGAAGCCCTCGCCCTCGCGGCCGAGGACGAAATGACCTGCGTGCTCATCGTGCCCGCCACGCCCTCCACCGCCGATGCCGTCGCCCCCGCCACGGATTTCGCGCTGGAAATCGCTCGCAACGAGCAGGCGCCGCCATCGAGCCAGCCAGCGCCGCCTCTCGCCGAACCGCTCCAGGATTTCCGCATCAAGGCCGCGACGGCCGAGCGCTTCGAAGTCAAGGCCGGCCAGTATATCCAGATCATGGATATCGACGGCCGCCAGTGCTCCGACTTCCTCGCTTTCGATACCGAACTCCTCAGCCAGGGCATCGAATGCGGGCTCGACGCCACGGCCACCCGAACCATCATGGGCCGCGCCTATCCCGGCCCCGGCTTGTTCTCGAAATTCTACGACCAGCGCATGCGGGCGACCGTCGAGGTGGTGCAGGACACTTGCGGGCGGCATGATACTTTCGGCCTTGCCTGCACCATGAAATATTACGACGACCAGGGTTATCCGGGCCATGATTCCTGTTCGGAGAACTTCAACAAGGTGCTGGCGCCCGTCGGCATCCCCTCGCGTCCGGGATGGCCGGCGATCAACTTCTTCTTCAACACGCAGGTCAATCACGACGGCACCATCGGCGCGGACGAGCCCTGGTCGCGCCCCGGCGACTATGTGCTGCTGCGCGCTCTTGTCGATCTCACCTGCGCGGCCTCCTCCTGCGCCGACGACATCGATCCCGCCAATGGCTGGAACCCCACCGACATCCAGGTCCGCGTCTATGGCGCGGAGCATGACTTCCCCAAGGCGATTGCGACCCGCATGACACCCGATTCACCCCCCGTTTTCACCAAGGAAACGGCCTTCCATTCGCGCATCGCGCCGTTGTCGCGCCGCATGGTCGAATATCGCGGCTATTGGCTCGCCAATTCCTTCCTGGCCGACGGCGCCGTCGCCGAATACTGGGCCTGCCGCGAGAAGGTCGCGGTGATCGATCTCTCGCCTCTGCGCAAGTTCGAGGTGCTGGGGCCCGATGCCGAGGCCCTGCTCGATTATGCGGTGACGCGGGATGTCACCAAGCTCGCGGTCGGCCAGGTGGTCTACACCGCGATCTGCTATCCGCATGGCGGCATGCTCGACGACGGCACGGTCTTCCGCCTCGGGCCGCAGCAGTTCCGCCTGATCTGCGGCGATCCCTATGTCGGCGTGCATCTGCGACAGCTCGCCGTCGAGAAGGGCTTCAAGGCCTGGGTGCGCTCCTCCACGGACAAGCTCCACAACATCGCGGTGCAGGGGCCGAAGAGCCGCGAGCTTCTGAGCAAGATCGTCTGGACTGCGCCTTCTCAGCCCGCGGTGACGGAAATCGGCGTGTTCCGTTCCACGGTGGGGCGCCTCGGCGATGCGCAGGGCCCCGCGCTCGTGGTATCCCGTACCGGCTATACGGGCGAACTCGGCTATGAGATCTTCTGCCACCCGCGCGACGGCGTGACGCTCTGGGATGCCGTCTTCGCCGCCGGCAAGCCGCTCGGCGTGGTGCCGATGGGCCTGGAAGCCCTCGACATGCTGCGTATCGAGGCCGGGCTTATTTTTGCCGGCTACGAATTTATGGACGAGATCGATCCCTTCGAGGCCGGCATCGCCTTCACCGTGCCGCTCGTCTCCAAGAAGGGCGATTTCGTCGGCCGCGAGGCGCTGGTCAAGCGCAAGGCCGAGCCGCAGCGCAAGCTCGTCGGCCTGGAGATCGAGGGCCGCGAAAGCGCCCATCATGGCGATGCTGTTTATGCCGGTCGCGCCCGCATTGGCGTCGTCACCTCAGGCATGCGCTCACCCATTCTTGACAAGACGATTGCGCTCGCCCGAGTCGATGTCGGCTCCAGCGCCATCGGCACGGAAATCGAGGTTGGCAAGCTCGACGGTCACCAGAAGCGCCTGAAAGCAAAGGTGGTGCGCTTTGCCCATTACGATCCGGACAAGACGAGGGTGAAGATGTGAGAGTCATCCCGGACGAGGAGCGGCATGCAATGCCGTGACGAAGATCCGGAACCGCAAGACGAACAAGGCACCTGAACGACGAACGGTCCCGGATCTGCATCGCATCACTTGGTGCTGCAATGCGTCCGGGACGACAAAACACCGATAAAGAAGGAACCATCGATGAGTGTCATGTCCTGGCGGCGTTCGCCGCTCGCTGCGCGCCACAAGGCTCTCGGCTCCACGCTGGAAGACTGGAACGGCATGGAGACGGCATGGACCTATACCAAATCGGACCTCGCGGATGAGCATGAGGCGATCCGCACCAAGGCGGCGCTGATGGACGTCTCGGGCCTGCGCAAGGCGCATCTGGTCGGCCCGCATTCGCATCAGGTACTGCAGCGCCTCACCACGCGCGACGTGCGCAAGATCTATCCGGGCAAGTCCGCCTACGCCTGCGTGCTCAACGATGCCGGCAAGTTCACGGATGACTGCATCCTCTACCGCACCGGCCCCAACTCCTGGATGACGGTCTATGGGTCGGGCACCGGCTTCGAAGACATGGCCCGTGATGCTGCCGGCAAGAATGTCGCGGTGATCTTCGACGACGATCTGCAGGACCTCTCGCTGCAGGGCCCGCTCGCAGTGAAATACCTCGCCAAGCACGTGCCCGGGATCAAGGATCTCAAATATTTCCACCACATGCAGACCACCCTGTTCGGCAAGCCGGTGATGATCTCGCGCACCGGCTATACCGGCGAGCGCGGCTACGAGATCTTCTGCAAGGCTGAGGACGCGGTCGAGATCTGGGACACCATCCTGAAGGAAGGCAAGCGCATGGGCATCGTGCCTGCCTCCTTCACCGCGCTGGACTGGCTGCGGGTGGAGAGCTACCTGCTGTTCTATCCCTATGACAATTCGCAGATGTATCCCTTCGAGAACGAGGGGCCCGGCGACACGCTCTGGGAACTCGGCCTCACCTTCACCGTCTCGCCCGGCAAGACCGGCTTCCGCGGCGCCGAGGAGCATTATCGCCTGAAGGGCAAGGAGCGTTTCAAGATCTTCGGCGTCCTCGCCGACACCGACAAGATCCTGGATGCCGGCGACGAACTCTGGGCCGGGGGCAAGAAGGTGGGCGTGGTCACCTGCGGCATGTATTCGCGCGCCACCAAGCGCTCGATGGCCATCGCCCGCATGGATGTCGGGGTGGCCAAGCAGGGCACCAAGCTCGAGGTGAAGGGCAAGAACGTGCAGTGTTCCGCGATCGCCCACACCATCACCTTCGATGATCCGGAGAAGAAGAAACGCACGGCTGCTTGAGGCGTGGAATCTCCTCGCCACAATGTGGAGAAGGTTGGGGGCGGCAGGGACTAGACCTTGCCGAGTGTGGCGAATGGAGTGTCGATCTCCGATCGACATGTCGACCGGAGGTCGACACTCCAAAGGCCGCGCCTCACCCCTGCCTCTCTCAGCTTGAGAGAGGGGTTCCCGGTACCAATTCTGGCCCGCTCCTTGCTTTGCGGAGCCGAGAGATCTGCAGGACTGAACGAACAATGCTGGTATCTGGCATCAAAAGCCGCCCCGTCTACGGCAAGCTCGCCATCCGCCCCGGCCCCACGCTGCATCTGTTCGTGGCGGATGCCGAGGGGGCGCAGGCCATTCTCGATGCGGCCAAGACGGCCACCGTGCCGTTCCTCGACAGGGCGCATATCATCTATATCCCGGCCGGTGCGGCGCCGAAGAACTACGGCGAGGCGCTGAAGGCGCTCGGCCCCGACATGTTCTACCTCGGCCCGTCCATCGCCGCCGCCCTGCCCCGCCTCGCCCAGACGCTGGCGACCGCCCATATGGGCACGCAGATCTATCTCGCCGGCACCGAAGGCCTGATCGGCCAGGCCATGAAAGTGGCGATCGAGGCCGGCGTCGACCACCTCTCGATGCAGACCGAGCATCGCGGCTCCGAGGAGCGGCGCGTGCAATGCGTGCACTGCAAGGGCATCACCGAGAATGTCAGGACGCAGCCGGTCAAATGCGCCCATTGCGGACTGACATTGCTGGTGCGCGACCATTATTCCCGCCGTATCGCTGCCTTTCAGGGGGTTTGCATCGATGCGGAAGAACCCGGCGTCGTCCCGGCGACCGAGGAGGCCTTCCCATGAATGAAAACAAGAGTCGAAGCGACAAGACCCCAAAGATCGAGGTGCGCGTCACCGAGATCCATGATGTCACTTCCGAGATCAAGCGCTTCCATTTCACACCTGTCGATGGCTCCGCCTTGCCGAACTTCTCCGGCGGCGCGCATGTCGTGGTGGAGATGGAGGATGGCCCGACGCTGCGGCGCAATCCCTATTCGCTGATGAGCACGCCGGGCGACAAGGCCTGCTACACGATCAGCGTGCGGCGTGACGAGAACGGGCGCGGCGGCTCGCTCTTCATGCACGGCAAGGTGAAGCCGGGCGACGTCCTGAAGATCAGCCACCCCGTCAATCTCTTCCCGCCGGATCAGCGCGCCAGGAAGCACCTGCTTTTCGCCGGCGGCATCGGCATCACGCCCTTCATGGCGATGATGGCGCAACTGTCGGAGGAGGACCGGCCCTTCGAGTTGCATTACGCCGTGCGCTCGGATGAGCATGGCGCTTATCTCGACCATCTGGCCGAACGCCATGGCAAGCGGATTCACATCTATCGCGACAACAAGGGTGAGGCGATCCCGCTGAGCCAGCTCCTCTCCCGCCAGCCGCTCGGCACGCATCTCTATGTCTGCGGGCCCGGCGGCATGATCAACTGGGTGCTTTCCACCGCTCGCAATCAGGGCTGGCCCGAGCAGAACCTGCACAATGAGCAGTTCCTGGCACCGGCTACCGGCTCGCCCTACGAGATTACCCTCGCCCAATCCGGCAAGCACATTCTGGTCGGCACGCATCAGAGCATGCTGGAGGCAATCGAGTCGGCCGGAGTCGATGCGCCCTATCTCTGCCGGGGCGGGGCCTGCGGCCAGTGCGAGACGCGCGTGATCGCCTGCGACGGCACGCTGCTGCACAACGACCACTACCTTTCGGAGGCCGACAAGGCCTCCGGCACCAAGGTCATGCCCTGCGTCTCGCGCTTCGAGGGCCGTGAACTGGTGCTGGATTTGTAGCTTCCCTGTGATCGCAGGCGTCTCGCCTCCATCTTGAACCGCATCGCTTCCAAGAGCAGGCGAGACGCCTGCGATCCCAGGAACCTCTCACAAGGAACGCCATCATGGGTATCGAATTCCGCCACGAAACCTTCCGCGACGATTTCACATTCCGCAACAGCCCGGCGGCGATCCGGCGTTTTCCTTTTCCCTTCGACAAGGACAGCTACATGTATGCGGTCAATATCGAGCCGCATGTAGCCGGGCCGAAGGGCTCGGTCTATGAGCATCCCATCGATGTCGACGAGCATTACGTCTCCGAGATGGCCGACCGCGCGCTGGTGCTCAAGGAAGATCCGCTGCGCTGCCAGTCGCTGCCGCATATGACTCTCGCCGGCTGGGACCTCCTGGAACTCCTGATGGAGTGCAAGTCGACCTCTTACCCCGAGCATTTCTCGCTGACGCGCGATGGCGACAAATGGCACTGGGTCAACCGCCCGCTCGGCATCGATGACAAGTTCACCTTCGGCGATGTTTCGACGCTGCCCTATGGGCCGATGGAATACATCACCAGGCAGTCCCAGGGCGATTTCTGCCTGCTCGACCAGCGTGACGGCAATCTGTGGATGGATGCCGGCATCGTCACCACCCAGGCCGACTGGTCGCTCGATTTCGACATCGGCATGAACTTCATGGAGTGGCACGGCCCGGTGCCGCTCGCCCATCAGCTTGGTGTGTTCGAGCGGGCGCTGAAGTTCATGCTGAACCTGCGTCAGGGGTCACCGGCGCGCCGGCTCAACTGGACGATGACGGTCAATCCCCGCCTCGACACCTCGCCAGAGAACTATCACAAATGGGGCACCGACCGCACCACGCTGACGCCCGAGAATATCGGCAACAAGCTTCATCTGCGCGTGGAACTGCAGAGCTTCTTCCGCCTGCCGCGCTCCAATGCCATCGTCTTCCCGATCCGCTGCTATTTGATCAAGCTGGAAGAACTGGTGACCGTGCCCAAATGGGGTCGTCGCCTGCCGCGGGTTCTCAAGACGCTGCCGCCTGAGTTGGTCGACTACAAGGGCCTGACGCGCTATCGCGACATGGCGGTGGAGTGGCTGTCCAAATATGATGACGGCGCAGAAACGAGCCCCGGCGGTTGGCCGGACTGATGCTGGAACCGTAGCCGCGCAAAACACCAGAGAAGCCCATCTGAAAGTCGACAACGGCTCAATTCATCCTACATATGGTTCGGCGGGGGGCTTAGCCTGAGAGGATGACCATGATTCGAGAGGTCGCCATCATTGCACCGGGCGCGATGGGAAGCGCCGTGGCGCGCCGCCTGCTCGAGCATGGCATCCGTGTCACGACCCTGCTGGAGGGGAGAAGCGCGGAATCCCGGAAGCGAGCCGAGGACGCCGGCATGATCGGCGTCGAGCCGAACCGGCTCGTCGAAGCGGATATCATGCTTTCCATCGTACCGCCGGCTCAAGCGCTTCCGCTTGCCGAAACCATTGCTCCTCTTCTGAAGCAGAGCCCTCGCAAGCCGGTTTTCGTCGATTGCAACGCCGTCAGCGTGGAAACGGTTGTCCAGGTGGCCGGTGTCATCGAGGCGAGCGGTGCTCCCTTCGCCGATGCCGGAATTATCGGCGGCCCGCCGGTTCCCGGGGGAGTGGGCCCGACCTTCTACATTTCAGGGAGGCCGGCGCCCGAACTCGATGCCCTCAATGGCGTAGGCTTGCACGCCGTGGTGATGGAAGGCCCCATCGGCACCGCTTCGGCGCTCAAGATGTCCTATGCCGGCATCACCAAGGGTCTCACCGGCATCGCAGCCGCCATGATCCTCGCCGCATCGCGGGCAGGCGCGACCACCTCGCTTCACAAGGAACTCGGCGTCAGCCAGGCCCAATTGCTGCAGCGCTTCGGCAAGTCGCTGCCGGACATGTATCCCAAGGCCTATCGCTGGGTGGCGGAGATGCGCGAGATCGCGGCCTTCGCGGGCGACGACCCGGCCAGCGCGCGGCTCTATGAAGCGCTCGCGGACTTCTACGAGACGATTGCCGATGACTATGAGGGGTCGCAGGCGAAGACGAAGGCGATCGACGACTTTCTGCACAGCTGATTTCGGATCAGCGTCGACGAGAAGAGTGCTCCTATCGCTTGATGGCGATGCTGCGCCCCGCATCCTTCGGCATCGGCTGGGTGGCATGCTCGCTCCGCAGCCCCTCCAAAATGCGCGCGCTCTCCGGCAGCCAGGGCGCCGAATGTGCTTCGCCGGTCTGGTCGATCGACATCAGCATTTGCTCTGACGTCGCCACCACGATGTTGCGGACCTTATCGTGCATCGACAGGAACACCCGCACGCGCTTGGCGTCGAGGTCCAGGACCTGGCAGGTCACGCTCACCGGCGTGCCGAGCTTCACTTCCCACAGGAAGCGCACATGGGTTTCCATCGTGTAGATGGTGTGGCGCGTCGTCTCGCGCACAGCCGGGGTGAGGCCGGCCCGGATGAGGAATTCATCGATCGCCTTGGCGAAGATGACGGCATAATAGCCGTCGTAGAGGTGGCCGTTATAGTCGAGCCATTCCGGGCGGACGGTTTCGTCGATGAGGTGCATGGGAACCTGGGAGCGCGGACGTCCCGTCCGCTCTTGAAACATATCGGGTGAAGAAGGTGGCAGAGGCCGATAGCAAAGGCCAAGTCCTGAAGCGGTCGCCGTCTTTAACGTAGGTCGTTCTTACATTCGAACGACGGCGGTTCAAGAGCGGACAAGATGTCCGCGCTCCCAGCTCAGATTCTCCCCTTCAGCCCTTCCGCCTCGGGCCAATACTTCTTCGCCAGCGCCATCACCTCGATGAGGAAATCGTCGCGTCGCCGTTCCAATTCCTTGATCGGGCGGCCGGCAGCCTGATGTTCGCAGCCATCCGCGACGCGGTCGATCAATTCCTCCGTGAGTTCCGGCGCCACCAGCTTGGTCCAGGGCAGCTTCAGGGCGGGGCCGAACTGATGCAGCATGTGGCGCATGCCGCCCTCGCCACCAGCCAGGTGGAAGGTAAGGAAGGTGCCCATCAGCGACCAGCGCAGACCGCAGCCATAGACCACGGCGGCATCGACCTCCTCGGTGGTGGCGACGCCGTCATTCACCAGCCAGAGCGCCTCGCGCCAGAGCGCTTCCATCAGACGGTCGGCGATGAAGCCTTCTATCTCGACGCGCACATGCAGGGCGCGCATGCCGATCGAGGTGTAGAAGGCCTTGGCTGCTTCCACCGTCTCCGGCGTGGTCTGCTTGCCGCCCAGCACTTCGACCAGCGGCAGGAGATAGACCGGATTGAAGGGATGGCCGACCACGAGGCGCCCGGGATTGGCCATCTTGGCCTGCAGGCGGCTCGGCAGCAGACCAGAGGTAGAGGAGCCGATGATGGCGCCGGGCTTGGCGGCAGCATCGATCTCGGCAAGCAGGCTTTGCTTCAATTCCTCGCGCTCGGGCGCGTTCTCCTGGACGAAATCGGCGTGGCCGACGGCCTCCGGAATCGTCCTGGCGAAGCTCAGCCGCCTGCGGTCGGCACCTTCGGCGAGACCCTGCTTCTCCAGCGCAGGCCAGGCATTGTCTATGGCGGCTCGCAGCTTGGCCTCGGCACCCGGCGCGGGATCGAAGGCCACGACATCGAGTCCATGGGCAAGGGCTCGTGCCGCCCAGCCGGCGCCGATGACGCCCGTTCCAACAATCGCGAATGTCCTGGCCATGAGGTTCCTCCTGTTGATGCGAATAGACAGGGCAAAGCTGCCGGCGCCTTTGCACGGCGCGACATGAGTGATGCGGATCGCGACAAGCCTTGGAGCGCTCCAGGATCATCAAGATTTCCTTGTCGATGAAGATAGTTAAGCCACCTTGAAGAAATCACGGGAAACCAGGATGGTGCGGGGCAACTTACAGGTCCCCCATGTCCGCCCTCGCTGATTCTCCCACCCTTCGCTCCGACCATCGTCTCGGCGTTTTTCTTGTTGCTGCGTCCGCCGTTGCCTGGAGCATCAGCGGCATCTTCGCGCGCCTGCTCACCGTCGATGAATGGACCACGGTGAGCATGCGAGCAGCGATCGGCGCGGTCTATATGCTGGTCGGCCTCATCGTCGTGCATCGTGGCAACAGCCTCGCGGCGATCCGCTCGATCGGCTGGTTCGGTGTCGGCGTGGGGGTCTGCGCCTCACTGTCGATGCTGTTCTATGTGGGCGCGCTGTTCCACACCACCATCGCCAATGTCTCGGTGATCTATGCCACTACGCCCTTCTGGGCGGCGGGCCTTGCCTGGCTGATCATGCGCGAGGCAGTGCCGCTGAAGACATTGATCGCCGCGCTGGTGGCCTTGGCCGGCGTCATCGTCATGGTTTCCGGTTCCTTCGGCTCCAGCCATTTGTTCGGTGACGGCATGGCGTTCGGCATGGCGCTTTCCTTCGCCACGGTAGCGGTGATCGTGCGCGCCCGTCCCGGCCTCGAAATGCTGCCGGTGAACCTGTTCTGCTGCCTGTTCACGGCGCTGATCGGCCTGCCCTTCGCCTCGCCGAGCCATGCCACGCCGCAGGACTGGCTGGTCCTCGCCGCCTTCGCCTTCACCTCGATCCCGCTCGCCTTCTTCATGTTCCTGGCCGGCGCCCGCAAGATCCCGGCGGCCGAATCGGGCTTGATCACCACGCTGGACGTGGTGCTCTCACCGCTCTGGGTCTATCTGATCTTCTCCGAAAACCCAGGTCAGGCGGCGATCATCGGTGGCGCCATCGTCTTCGCCGCCGTGGTCTGGCACATCCTCGACGGACTGCGCATTTCGCGGGTTCGATAGCGCCGGGTGCACGGGCATCTTGCCCGTTCTTGAATCACCAAGCTCGACGAGTAAGGAAGAACGGGCAGGATGCCCGTGCACCCCGGCCTTACACCGAGGCTCGCGCCGCCACCTCAGACTCGTCCTCGGGAGCATCGCTGCGGGCGAAGGCCGACAGCAGGACGCCGGCCAGCAGCACGGCGCCACCGATGATGGTGGTCAGCCGCGGCACCTCGGCAAAGAAGAGCAGGACCCAGACGGGCCCGAGGATCGTCTCGGTCTGGGCAAGCAGCACGAGGCGCCCGGCGCCGACATAGCGGGCGGCCGTATTGAGCAGATACATGCCGCCGCCGATGAAAGCCGCTCCATGCAGCATCGCCGCGAGGTTCTCCACCATCGGCGTGGCGAAGCTCGAACCGGTCGCCAGCATGAACAGGCTGCAGGTGATGATGGTGATCACCGCCCAGCCCATCACCACGCCGGACATGTCGCGGTCGCGCCCCAACCGCGCGATGATCGAGTAGAGTCCATAGGCAAAGCCGACGCCGAAGGCCGCGAGATTGCCGATGGCATTGCCGCTGCCGAGTTCGCCCCAGGTCATGATCAGCAGGCCGCCGATGCCGATGACGATGCCGAGCCAGGTGAAGACGAGGATGCGCTCCTTCAGGATCAGCCGCGCCAGTATGGCGCCGATGAGGGGTGCGGCGCTTGAGAACAGCAGGGCGTTGGCGATGGTGGTGGTCTTCATGGCGAAGATGAAGAGATCTGCCATCACCGTCATGCAGACGGCACCGCCCAGGCCGAGCCAGCCGCCGGAGAACAACTGCCGAAGCGGTGACTTGCCCTGGAGGAGGGCGACGATCAGCACAAGCGGTAACAGGCCGAAACTGCGCCAGAGCAGATATTGCACGGCATCGAGGCTGGGCGAGACGCGCACTGTGATGCTGCCGAAGGAAAACACCGTTCCGGCGGCCAGCGCCAGGAAAGCGCCGAAGAGAGCAGTCTGACGGGAAGTCATGGCGTGACGCAACCAACGAAGGATTTCAGCAGAATGCCCGGATTCAGGACACAAAATAGCCTGAACACGACATTCCTGTTCGATTGCGGCCGCTCCTGGTGCACGGGCATCCTGCCCGTTTTTGGAGCCACCACGTTTGGGGGAGAACAAGAACGGGCAGGATGCCTGTGCACCCGGAGGGTCCCTACCCTTCGAAGCCGCGATAGCGGCGGCGATAATCGGGATCGTACAATGCGCTCTCGCGAAAATCCTCGACGCCAAGTGAGCGCCCGATCAGGATCAGCGCCGTGCGTTCCATCGGAGCCGCGGCAATCTTCGCCTCGATGTCGCCCAACGCGCCGGTCACCACCCGCTCATCCGGCCAGCTCGCGCGGAACACCACCGCAACCGGACAGTCGGCACCGTAATGCGGGGTGGTCTCGGCAACGACGCGCGCAAGGGCGTGGATGGAAAGATGCACCGCCAGGGTCGCGCCGGTCTCGGCGAAAGCCTCCAGCCGCTCACTCTCCGGCATGGCCGACGCGCGGCCGGAGGTGCGGGTGAGCACCACCGATTGGGTGACCTCGGGCAAGGTCAGCTCCTTGCCGAGCAAGGCGGCGGCGGCGGCGAAGGAGGGCACGCCCGGCGTGACCGTATAGGGAATGCCGAGGGCGCGCAGGCGGCGTGTCTGCTCGCCCAGCGCGCTCCAGATCGACAGGTCCCCCGAATGCAGGCGTGCGATATCGAACCCCTTGGCATGCGCCGCCTCGATCTCGGCCATGATGAGATCGAGCGTCAGCGGCGCCGTGTCGACGATGCGGGCCTCCTTCGGCGCCAGTGCGACAATCTCGGGCGGCACCAGCGAGCCGGCATAGAGGCAGACCGGGCAGCGCGCCACCAGATCGCGACCGCGCACAGTGATGAGATCGGGCGCGCCAGGCCCTGCGCCGATGAAATGCACGGTCATGAGAAAACTCCGTTAGGCAACAGATCGCTCCTACTCGCTCACCGCAAGCGCACAGGTCGCGTGCGCGCTCGCGAGACGCGCGCGCAGGAGCCGCGACTGCGCGCCTGCCCCCGCCAGCGCCGCGGTCTCGGCCACGCTGCCGAGCCCGGTCAAGGCCACCACACGCTCGGAACGCGTAACGGCCCGCGGCTCGGCATCCTTCATCGCCGCGTCCGGCATCAGCACAAGCGGCACCCCGAGCAGGCTCGCCGCCTCGGCGAGCCCCGCCTCGCTTTGCTTGAAGACCGGGGCAAAAAGCCCGGTGAGATCATCGGACGTCAGGCCTGCCTCGTTCAGCGCAAGGCGGACGAGCGCGGCGATCTCCTCGCCGGAACAGTCCTTGCGGCAGCCGAGCCCGGCGGCGACGATGCGGGTCATGGCTTCACCACGCTCCATTGCGTCACCGGCATCGCCGGCCGCCAGCCATGCATGCTGCCGACCGGCACGAGCCGCTCGACGGCGATACGGATCAGGCTGCCGCCATGACGGGCGAAATACTGTGCCAGCCGCTGCTCGCTCTCCAGCGTGACGGCATTGGCGACCAGCCGGCCGCCGGGCTTCAGCGCGGCCCAGGCGGCCGAGAACACCGCTTCGTCTCCCACTCCGCCGCCGATAAAGACGGCGTCCGGCGCCTCCAGCCCATCGAGGGCCGCGGGAGCCGCGCCATGCACGATGCGCAGTTGCGGCGTGCCGAGATTGACGGCGTTGACGATCGCCCGCGCCCCACGCTCGGCATTCTCCTCGATGCCGATGGCGCGATTGGCGGCATGCCGCAGCAGCCACTCGATGGCGATCGAGCCGGCGCCGAGGCCGATATCCCATAGGAGCTGGCCCCTGAGTGGCTGTAGAGCCGAGAGCGTCACCGCCCGAATCTCGCGCTTGGTGAGTTGACCGTCATTCTCGAAAAACTCGTCCGGCAGCCCGGCGGCGAGCGGCAAGGGCCGCGCCTCCGGACCTGGCACGGCCTCGATCGCCAGCACGTTCAGCGGGTCGACATCCGTGAGATCGAAAGCATCGGCCCGTGCCACACGGATCACCTCGTTCGGGCCGCCCATGCGCTCCAGTACGACGAGGCGCGAGGGGCCGAAGCCCATGGCGGTGAGGCGCTCGGCGGCTCTGGCTGGCGTCGTGCCGTCCCAGCTTAGCGCCAGGACGCGTGCGCCAGGCTGGACATGCGGCACCAGCGTCTCGAGGGGGCGTCCATGCAGCGAGATCATCGCACAATCCTGCTGCGCCCAGCCGAGCCGGGCTGCCGCCAAGGCAAAGGAGGACGGCGCGGGATAGCAGGCGATCTCCTCGACCGGGATGGAACGGGCGAGCGTAACGCCCACACCCCAGAGGAAGGGATCACCCGACGCCAGAATCACGACGCGCCGGCCCCTCGCCGCCTCGATCGCAGCGATCGCGCCGGTGAGAAGCGGCGGCCAGGCCAGGCGCTCGGCCGATCCCGCCGGCACCATGGCGAGATGGCGCGCGCCGCCGACCAGCAACTCGGCCTGGGCGATCACGGCAGCTGCGATCGGCGAAAGGCCGGCAAGACCGTCCTCCCCGATGCCCACGATGGACAGCCAGCGTTGGGAATGATTGATAGCCATCATTGATTTCCCGAAGGCGCCACACCTTCATCGCATCGCCAAGAATCGCAAAATGCTTCGATGACAATGAGCCAATCCGGAATGCCATTTCTAGCCAAACGCGTTTTGCCTTGGGGGCCATCATGATCCTTATCCTCGGCGGCACAACCGAAGCGGCGGCACTGGCGCGCCTGCTGGCCGGGCGCCCGGGGATCCCAGCCATGCTCTCGCTGGCCGGCCGCACGCAGAACCCGGCGCCGCCACCCATACCCTATCGCGTCGGTGGCTTCGGCGGCGTGGAGGGGTTGAGCACCTTCCTGCGTGAGCGTCGGGCGAGGGCGATGGTCGACGCCACCCACCCGTTTGCCGAGCAGATGTCGGCCCAAGCGGTAGCGGCGGCGCAGCGGACGGGCGTACAGCTGCTCGCCCTGCGCCGTCCGGCCTGGCGCGCCGAGCCCCGCGACAACTGGACCGAAGTCGCGGATGCCGAAGCGGCGGCCGTCGCGCTGGGGAGCGAACCGCGCCGCGTCTTCCTTACAACCGGCCGGCTGGAGCTGCCGGCCTTCCTCGCCGCGCCCCACCATTTCTATCTGGTGCGCTCTGTCGACGCGCCGGAAGAGCTGCCGCCACATGCGCGGCTGATCCTGGCGCGCGGACCGTTTGCGGAGGAAGACGAACTTGCCTTGATGCGGGAGGAACGCATCGAGGTGGTTGTCACCAAGAATTCCGGCGGCAGCGCGACTTACGGCAAGATTGTCGCGGCGAGGCGACTGGGGCTGCCGGTGATCCTGTTGAAGCGGCCGGAGGTGGCTGAGGTGGAGACAGTGACGACGGCAGAAGAGGCGCTGGCCTGGATCGAAAGGCGGTTGGGTTAGGACGAGGCGCAACCTAAAGCCTCCCCCACGAAGCTGGGGGAGGTGGCCGAACGCAGTGAGCTCGGAGGCGGGGTGGTCCGCTAGCCGCTTATGACAGGATGAGGTGCCATTTCGCAAAGAAGCGGAGCGCTTTCCTGAGAGGTCGAGCCTGTCGGCCCACACCCCATCCGACCCCACTTCGTCGGGCCACCTTCCCCAGCTTCGTGGGGAAGGCGAGTCGCGCTCTACGACCTCGTTCCACCCCTCCATTCACGCCTCCCAGCGACGGGGCGAATAGACCCACGGCTCCTTGTCCTCGCGTTCGATCATCCGCGTCTGCGACGAGCCGATCAGCACCAGCGTGCGCATGTCGACATCGGCCGGCTCGACCGCCGCCAGGCTGGTATAGACGATTTCCTCGTCCGGCCGCCCCACCGCCTTGGCCAGGATGACGATACGCTCGCCGGCCTTTCGACGCAGGATCTCGAAAGCTCTCGCGATCTGGTCCGGCCGTGCCTTGGAAGCCGGGTTGTAGAAGGCGAGCACGAAATCGCCCTCGGCCGCCGCAACCAGCCGCTTTTCGATGACCGACCAGGGCTTGAGATTGTCGGAGAGCGAGATCACGCAGAAATCATGGCCGAGGGGGGCGCCGATGCGAGCCGACGCCGCCAACACCGCCGTCACGCCGGGTGCCACCACGATGTCGAGCTCGCGCCAGGCCTCCTCGCCGGCCTCGACCGCTTCGAACACCGCCGCTGCCATGGCGAACACGCCGGGATCGCCGCCTGAAACCACGGCCACCTGCGCGCCACCGGCCGCAAGTTCGAGGGCATGACGGGCACGGTCGACCTCGACGCGGTTGTCGCTGGCATGGCGCACGGCCTTGCTCGGCGGCGCGCGGTCGACATAGGGGCCGTAGCCGATGATGTCGGTAGCCTCGGCCAGCAGCGCGCTCGCCTCGGGCGTGACCCATTTCGCGGGGCCGGGACCAAGGCCGATGATCATGACACGGCCGGTCATGGGAGGACTCCTACGTCATCCCGTGCGCGGTGCGGCATGCCATGCCGCGCCGCAGACACGGGACCGCCTGCCGAAAGAAACACAACAGGAAAACGGTCCCGTGTCTGCATCGCATCGCTTCGCGCTGCAATGCGCACGGGATGACCGACTATCTCCCTCACAGCAACCGCCCCTGCCCTGGCACCAGCAGCATGGCAAAGTACGGCGCGCCGGTGAAATCGGCCGGCGGCAGGGGCAGGATCTTTTCGCCTGCCATCGTACCGCGCTCGACGTAGACGGTGCGCGCGGCGAGGCCGAGCTCTTCCAGCACCTCGCGCACCTTGGCGAAATGGCGGCCGAGCTTCATGATCACGGCCGCGTCGGCGAGTTCGAGATGGCGTTTGAGCGCCTCGCGCCCCAGCGTCGCCGGCAGCACGGTGAGGATGTCGTCGCCATAGGTGATCGGCGTGCCTGCCCGGGTCCAGCAGCCCGCCATGCCGGAGACGCCGGCCACCACCTCCGTCTCATAGGAGGAAGACAGGCGGTGGAAGATCGGCATGAAGGAGCCGTAGAAGAAGGGATCGCCCTCCGACACCACCACCACATCGCGCCCGGCGTCGAGATGGGCGGCAAGACGCGCGGTGGAAGCGTCGTAGAAGCTGGTAAGCGCCGCTTGGTAGGCCGGATCGGAGGCCGCGACCTCCGTCGTCATGGGATAAGCGAGCTGCTCCTCGATCACTCCCTCGGCGAGAAAGCCCTCTATGATGGTGCGGCTATGCCCCCGATTGCCCAGCTTGCAGAAATAGGCGACGACCGGCGCCGAACGCAGCAATCGCGCCGCTTTCAGCGTCATCAGTTCGGGGTCGCCGGGGCCGACCCCGACACCGTAGAGACGGCCGGCACTCATTCGATTTCGCTCGCCAGCGCATTGATCGCCGCCGCCGTCATGGCGCTGCCGCCCTTGCGTCCCCTGACGATCAGCCAGGGCACATGAGCCCAGGCCTTGAGGTCGTCCTTGGATTCGGCCGCGCCGACAAAACCGACGGGAACACCGAGGATGGCGGCGGGCTTCGGGGCGCCTTTGTCGATCATGTCCATCAGGTGGTAGAGCGCGGTCGGCGCATTGCCGATGGCGACCACAGCGCCACCGAGGTGATTGCGCCACAATTCCATGGCCGCCGCGGTGCGGGTATTGCCGATTTCCCTGGCGATATCAGGCGTGCGCGGATCGTCCAGCGTGCAGATCACCTGGTTGTCTGCAGGCAGGCGGGCGCGGGTGACCCCGTTGGCGACCATCTTGGAATCGCACAGGATCGGGGCACCGGCCCGCAGCGCCGCGCGGGCGCTCGATACCAGATCCGCCGACATCGCGACATCGGCGGCGACTTCCACCATGCCGCAGGCATGGATGATGCGCACGACAACGGGCGCCTGCTCCGCCGTGAAGCGCGACAAGTCGCTCTCGGCCCGGATCATCGCGAAGGAGCGGCGATAGATCTCGGCACCGTCACGGATATAGTCGCGTTCAGACATGGGATTAGGGCATTTCGTCAGTTATGGGTTGGGTTTGACGGGAGCGATTTTGGCCGACGAGAAGGAGCGTGAGGACGCAAGCCTTGCGGCTTGCTACGTCCACCACAGGCAAAGCCTGTGGTGTGGCGACGCACTCGTCGGCCAAAAGCGCCCCGCCGCCGGAGGCGGTGAGGTGAAAAAAGGCCAACTGCAGCGTCGCATCGCTCGCCAAGACGAATGTCTTGGCGTCGCGCTGCTCCTCCCATTTGGCCTTTTTTGACCTCATCAAACTCCAATCCATAACTGACGAAACGCCCTAGCTCTTGGAACTGTTCAGTGGCGGGTTCTTGGCCAGGAACGCCGCTATTTCGTCTACTTCCATCGCCGGCCATGGGCTTGCCGCCTTGCTGTCGGCATCGAAAGCCAGAGCGTATCGCCCTGCCTCCCCCACCAGCACGATCGAGGCCGGCGCGCGCCGGGCGCAGCCCTTCGTACAGCCAGAAACATGCACCGAGGCCCCTGCCCGAATGAAAGGCGCCAGCGCGGGCGCAAGCCTTTCGGCATCGACCCTCGCCGGTGCCTCGCCGGATAGACAAGAAGGGCTGCCGGGACAAGCGGCGATGGCAAGGCGGGGGTCCGAGGAGTCGGTGACAAGGCCGAGTGCGGCGATGTTGTCCCCAAGTTTGGTAGCGGGAGCTGTATCCCTGGCGGCCAGCACGATGGCTCGCCAAGGCGTGAGGCGGAGTTCGAGGTTGTGGGTCTCGGCGAGTGTGGCCAAGCCTTCGAGCTGGCCAGCATCGAGTCGACCGAAGGGAGCGGCTGCGGCGAAAAAGGTGCCGTACGATCCAGCCAGGCGCGACCAGCCTCCCCCACGAAGCTGGGGGAGGTGGCCTCGCGAAGTGAGGTCGGAGGGGGTGTGGTCCGCTTGCAATGGAATCTCAGGATAAGGCTGGACCAAGCTTGGTAAAGCCCTCTCCGCATGGGCCTCCGTAGCGGACCGCACCCCACCCCTGCTCAACGCACACCGGAGTGTGCGTGACCTCCCCAGCTTCGTGGGGAGGGCCCGCGCCTCGGCTTGCAGGCGTTTCACCATGTCGCGCATGCGGCGTTCCTCGGGCTGGCGCGAGCGTAAAAATTGTTCCGCCAGATCCAACGCCGCTTCCACAGCCTCGTCCTTCGAAACCAGCCCCAACTCGGCCTCATCCGCCGTCAGCCTGAACGCCTCCGCACTCACCGCCCGCAACCCGATATCCGCCTCGATCCCCTCCAGCGGCAACACCCCGCCGCCGTCGACCAGAAAGCCGAACTTGGCCGGCAGCGCATGAAAGCGCTCGTCGCCCGTCAGCCGCCGCTCCAATTCCGCCGCCAGCGGCCCGGCATCGATCAGTACCGTCTCGTCCAGGCCCGCCAGCGGGCTCGCCAGCACGTTGCGCACCTGTTCCGCCGCCGCGCTGTCATCCAGTACGCCAAGTTCGGAGAGGCGATCCAGCAGCGGCTGGAGGGTCTCATCCCGCACGCCCCGAAGCTGTAGATTGGCTCGTGCCGTCAGATCGAACAGACCGTTGCCATGCTCCCGCGCCGCTCGCGCGAGCGCCGCCGCCAGCGCCGGCGACAATCGTCCGCCGGTCAGGCGCACGCGCACGAGCAGGCCGTCGCCGGTGCGCATCGGCTGGAGGGCGCCTGGGCACCAGCCCTTGCGCTGGCCGCTCATGCCGCGTCGTCCAGAAGCTGGCTGGCGGAGTTGCGCCGCGGCTGCCAGAGGCCGCGTCGGATCGCTTCCGCGAGGCGGGCGCGGATGGCGCGGCCGGCGGCCGGATTGTGCCTTTCGAGAAAGGCGCTGACCTCGGCATCCTCGACATAGGCCTCGTGCATGCGGTCGAAGGCGGCATTGGTGACGACGCCCGCCGTGGCGGAGAAGGCAAAGAGCGAATCCATGGCATTCGCCATCTCGGCAGCGCCTGCGTAGCCATGCGCCATCATGCCGTCGATCCAGCGCCGGCTGGCTGCGCGGCCGTGCACGAGGCGGCCGACCTCCTCGCCAAGGCTGCGCAGCTTCGGGGCCTGAGGATTGGTGAGATCGGCATGGTAGAGCGCGGCCTTGGCGCCGAGCGCCTCCAGCGCCGCGGCGAAACCGCCCTGGTGCGCGGCAAAGGTGACATCGTCGAGAATGTCGATCTCGCGATGGTCCTGGCCATGCACATGGGCATCGGCGCTGGCGACGCGCGCGGCAAAATCCGCGGGCGCGGCATCGCCATCCAAGCCGGCGCCATAGGCATGGGCGCTGGCGGCGAGATAATCGCGGCCGAGATCGGCGCGGGTCTCCCAGGCGCCGCGGGCAATGCGATCGGTGACGCCGGCTCCATAGGCCGAGGGCGCGGCGCCGAAGATGCGCAGCGGGCGTTCGGCAGTGGCTCGGACTGCTTCGGCAAGCGGGTTCCACTCTGGCGTCTCATCCAGCGCTGCGACGGCCCGCACGACCTCGTCGAACAAGGCGATCTGCTGGGCAAAGACATCGCGGAAGAGGCCGGAGATGCGCAAGGTGACATCGACGCGCGGCCGGTCGAGCCTGGCTTGCGGCAGGATCTCAAAGCCGGAGACCCGGTTGGAGCCATTGTCCCAGACAGGCCTGACACCAAGAAGCGCCAGCGCCTGAGCAAGATCATCACCTCCCGTGCGCATGGTGGCCGAGCCCCAAAGGTCGAGCACGATGCGGCGGGGATGGTCGCCATGATCCTGCAGGAAACGCTGCACCAGGGCATCGGCCGCGCGCGATCCAATCGCATAGGCGGCGCGGGTCGGGATGGCGCGCGGATCGAGCGTGGTGAGGTTGCGCCCCGTGGGCAGCACGTCTGCACGGCCCCGTGTCGGCGCACCGGCGGGACCCGGTCGGACGAAGCGGCCGTCGAGCCCGGCGATCAGGCCCGCCATCTCGGCCTCCCCACAGCGTTCGAGCCGGGCCGCAAGCGCCGGGCGCTCGGCCTCGCCGCCGGCTGCTGCCAGAACATCGAGGAGATGGCTGGAGTCCGTCGGCGTCTGCCCGAAGACATGCAAGCCGTCGCGGATCTGCAGCTCCTTGACGTCGCAGAGGAAGGCATCGAGCCTTGCTAGCGTCTCCTCTTCACCGGCTTCGGGCGCGATGCCGCATTCCGCGGTGAGGCCGCCATCTTGCGCCTTCTCGATGATCTCCCGGCGCAGATAGCCCATGCGCCGCTGGTCGAGCCCGTCGGCACTGGCATATTCGTCGATAAGGCGCTCCACTTCGATCGCGGCGCCCGAAAGCCCAGCCTCGCGCAAGGGCGGCGTGAGGTGGCCGATGGTCACGGCGCCGAGCCGGCGCTTGGCCTGTGCCGCCTCGCCTGGATTGTTGACGATGAAGGGATAGAGCACCGGCAGATGGCCGGCCGCCAGTTCCGGGAAACACTCCGCCGAGAGAGCTGTGGCCTTGCCGGGCAGCCACTCCAGCGTGCCATGCGTGCCGAGATGGATCATCGCATCCATGTCGAAGCTCTCGCGCAGCCAGAGATAGAAGGCGAGATAGGAATGGCGCGGCGGCAGGTCCGGCGAATGGTGATCGCCCTTGCGATCGAGGGCCGAACCGCGGTCGGGCTGGATGGCGATGGCGACATGGCCGCAGATCAGGCCGGCGAAGGTGAAGGTGCTGTCTCGGCAGAGCGGATCGGTGGCGGGATCGCCCCAGTGCGTGAGGAGTTTTTCTCGGATGGCTTTCGGGAGGGTGTCGAGCCAGGTGCGGTAGGCTTGGAGGGAAAGGACCGGGGTCGGTGTGCCGGTCTTCGGACCGGCAACTTCTTCGCCGTCGCGGGCATGCCGGTCTGAAGACCGGCACACCAAGCCTGCGCCCTCACCCGAACCGGTATCGTTTGCAAGGGCAGGCGAGACGCCTGCGGTCCCGAGAATCGGTTCCAGCCGCTTTAGCAGTTCCGCCCCGTCTTTCGGCCGCTCCGCTATCGCATACCCCTCCGCCTCCAGCCGATCGAGGATCGCCAGCGTGGAGGCCGGCGCGTCCAGTCCGACGGCATGGGCGAGGCGCCCGTCCGCGCCGGGATAGTTGGAGAGCACCAGGCCGAGCCGGCGCTCTGCCCGCGGCTTGGCGGCAAGCCGGGCCCAGGCCGCGGCCTTGGCGGCCACCGCGGCGATGCGCTCGGCATGCGGCCGATGCGCCAGGTGCGAGAAAGCGCCGGCCTGCCGCTCGGCCTTGAAGGAGATCACGCCGGCGCTGAGGCGGCCGTCGAGTTCGGGCAAGGCCACATGCATGGCGAGATCGCTGGCCGAAAGGCCGCGGCTGGACGCCTCCCAGGCCTCCTCCACCGAGGAGGATGTGATGACCTGCAGCACCGGGCAATCGGCTCTGTCGAGCGGCGAAGCGCCGTCGTCGTCCAGGGCGGAGAAGGCAGTGGCGTTGAGGATGACGGCGGGCTTCAAGGCCCCGAGCTGCCCGCACACCCAGGTGGCGGTCTCGGCGTCCTTGAGGGATCCGACATAGAGGGCGGTGGGTAGGAGGCCGTGGCCTTCCAGGGCCTCTGCAAGGGCTGTGATGGGGGCGGTGTCGGCGGAGAGCAGGATGGAGCGGTAGAAGAGGATGACCGCTGGGAGCGCGGACATCTTGTCCGCATCTTCCTTCTCGCCAGGCGTGACGTTTCCAAGATGCGGACAAGATGTCCGCGCTCCCAGCGTGCCATACTTCGGCACAGTGACCGGCTCGTCCGGATCGCCGAAATCCAACCCGCCCAGCCGCGCGGCATAGAGCAACGACGATCGCGCATTCGCCGCCCCGCCCTCGCGCCAATAGCGCGCCAGCGTCTCCAGCGCCTCCGCCGGCACGGTGGAGAGCGCGGCGAGCCGGCCATCCGGCCTGGCGTCGCCGGGGATCAGCGCCAGGGCGATGCCGTGCGTACGCGCCGCTGCTGCCAGTTCCTCGACGCCGTAGCGCCAGTAGTCCATGCCGCCAAGCAGACGCACGACGATGGCCTTCGCGTGCCTCGCCGTGTTCTCGACATAGAGATCCACCGACATCGGGTGGCGCAGTTTCTGCAAGGGCGCGAGGCGCAGGCCGTCGAGCCCCGTGGCTGCCGCCAGAGCGAGGTCGCTATCGGTCAGCGAGGCAAAGACGATCGGTCCGGGCGCCTGGCCCAGATCGATGGCCGCCTCGCTGGCATCGAGCGAACGCGTATCGGCCGGCAGCAGATGCATCAGTTCTCCAGAGCTTTCCTGATGGCCCCTTGGTCGATGCCCTTCTCGCCGATGATGACGAGACGGCTGGCGCGGGTCTCGCCCGGCGCCCAGGCGCGGTCGAAATGCTGCGAGAAGCGGGCGCCGACGCCCTGCACCAGCAGGCGCATGGGCTTGCCTTCAATCGCGACGAAGCCCTTGATGCGCAGGATGTCATGCGTCTCGGCGGCCGCCTTCAGCCTGCGGACCAGCGCATCGGCCTCGAGAATGGCGGGCAGGTCGACGATGAACGTGTCGAAATCGTCGTGATCATGCTCCTCCTCGTGGTCGTGATGCGAGGGGCGTCCTTCGAGGTCGCTCTCCGCCGCCGCGCCGATGCCGAGCAGCACCGCTGCATCGATCCGGCCCTCGGAGGTGCGCACCACCTTGACGGCGCGCGGCACGGTTTTCTCGATATCCTTTTCGACGTTGTCGGCCTCGACCACCGACATCAAATCGGCCTTGTTCAGCACCACGAGATCGGCGCAGAGGAGCTGGTCCTCATAGACCTCCTCCAGCGGATTGTCATGGTCGAGCGAGGCATCGCCCTCGGCCCGTCGCTTCAGCTCCTCGGGATCGTCGGCAAAACGGCCGGCGGCAACGGCGGCGCCATCGACCACGGCGATCACGCCATCGACCGTCACGCGCGAGCGAATCGCCGGCCAGTTGAACGCCTTCACCAGGGGCTTGGGCAGCGCCAGGCCGGAGGTCTCGATGACGATATGCTCGGGCGCGTTGGGCCGGGCGAGCAGGGTTTCGAGCGCCGGCACGAAATCATCCGCGACGGTGCAGCAGATGCAGCCATTGGCGAGTTCGACGATCGCGTCCTCCGGACAGCTCTCGATGCCGCAGGATTTCAGGATGTCGCCGTCGACGCCGACATCGCCGAACTCGTTGACGATCAGAGCGAGCCTGCGGCCATTGGCGGTGGCAAGGAGATTGCGGATCAGGGTCGTCTTGCCGGCACCAAGAAAGCCGGTGACGATGGTGCAGGGAACCTTGGCAATTTCTGCTTTCAGCGGCGCGTTCATTCGGCAGCGTCCTCGAGGGGTTGGATGGGTGGTATGCGCGCGATCATGCTGCGCTTGAAAGGTTCGGGACGGCCGCGCCATGGCATCAGGCCGTCCGTCGAATGAGCGAGGAGCTTGGCGCCGGTGACGATATCCGGCCCGCTCTCGGCCGTGAGATCGCCGAAGACATAGGTCCAGCTTCCGGGGGCGGACAGTGCCACGGTGCAGGAGCGCTTGCAGTTGCCAAGGCATTCGACCGGCTGGAGCGTCATGCCCGCAGGCAGAAGGCCGGCAAGGCGATCGCGCAGGCGTGAGCCCTGGCGGGGCGCCTCGGGATCATCGCCTTCGCGTCTGCAGGTTACGCAGACATGCACCAGGACTGGCAGAAGAGTTTCTCGCATCGGCCCCATTCATGCCGCCGGAACGGCTGCGGGGCGCTGGAAGCGACGGAAAGGCCGGCGATCTTCCAAAAAGGAACCGGTGGCCGCGGCGCCCCGCCCGGACCGGTGTAACACTGGCGAACAGCAGGTCTCCTGGCTCGCGGTTCACCGCGCACCGCCGCCTTCCCGGTTTCCCAGTGGCCTGTGGCAGAGCGCTCGCCGCTTACAGTTGCGGGGGCAGCCGCGGCTTTGGGAAAGATCCCCGCACCGCATTCCCTCTTCTCTCTCAACGAGAGAAACCGTTCGCGCATGACATAAGGGCCGTGCGAGCAGGCTTGTCAATGTTCACGCTTCCATCGCTGTCTCAAAATCCGGCATAAGGGCATCGAATAGCTCTCAAACATCGAGGCTGCCATGGCCGACGAGACGCCCTCCCCGCCGCCGACACCTGTCATCGAGCCGCCGAAGCGGATCGATGCCACCTTCCGCAATGGCTCGGTGACGGCGATCGGCGTGGTGCTCGCCTTCTCGCTCGGGTTTCTCAACAACTGGGCTTCCCAACCGGGCAACTGGATACCAGAGGACCTCGCCGCCGTGGTCCTCATCGCAGTGGGCATCGTTTTCCAGATCTGGTCGATGGCGGGCATGCTGTCCGTCTCCTCCCTTGAGGAACCGATCTACCGGCGCATCGTCCGAATCTTCCTGATCGGTCTTATTCTGGTTTCCATCGGCGTGCTGGTGGCCATCAGCGGTGACGCCCTCGGCTACAGCAGGCTCCTGCTCAAGCCGTGATTCTTCTCTCTCCCGTCAGAAAGACCGCGACCGCGTGTATCCCTCCCAGCTCGACGATCTGCGCCGTGCCCAGAACCTGCTGACCATCCGAGTGTCATTCTCGGCGCAGGCACTTTCTCGCCGGCGAACATTCAGCCGCAGTCGGATTTCCATCCCAAGCGTTGAACCGACACGGCACTTTGCCGGCTTTGGGAATGCAGTCTGGCGCATGCGAAAATCCCGGCACGCTCCCCTCCGATAACGATGACTCACGTCTGCGTTATCCGGCCGTTCGGCCCCGTTGATTGCTGCTAGTCTGGCCTCCTCGCAATCGCCCAACAGAAGGCCAACGCCGATGGGCCTGGTCTTCTGCCGTGCATCAGCCGCTGAGAGGCCTGCCTATGGTTGCCCTTATTGTAAATAATATTTCGCATCAGCTCGATATTGAGCCCGAAACCCCGCTGCTTTGGGTCATCCGCGACGAACTCGGCCTCACCGGCACGAAGTTCGGCTGCGGCATCGCCGAGTGTGGCGCCTGCACCGTGCATGTCGAAGGCGCTGCCATCCGCTCCTGCCAGACCCAGGTCGGCGACGTCGACGGCGCCCACATCACCACGATCGAGGGCCTTTCGCCCGACGGCAAGCACCCGGTGCAGCAGGCATGGCTGGCCGAGGACGTGCCCCAATGCGGCTATTGCCAGTCCGGCCAGATCATGGCCGCCGCCGCCTTTCTCAAGGATACGCCGCATCCGAGCGACGAGGATATCGACAGTTCCATCACCAATATCTGCCGCTGCGGCACCTATCCGCGCATCCGCGCCGCCATCCATCGCGCCGCCGACATGATGAAGGGGTAGGACCATGAACGCCATCGACAGACACGCGGTTCGCCTGAGCCGCCGGAACTTCCTTGCCATCAGCCTCACCGCCGCCGGCGGTCTGATGATCGGCGGCATCATTCCGCAAGCCGCCAGTGCGCTCGTCGTCGACAACCAGCCTTGGGATGAGACCAGAACCGGTGAGGAGATCAACGCCTGGATCATGGTCGAGCCCGACGACACCGTGATCATCCGCGTCGCCCAATCGGAAATGGGCGAAGGCGTCTTCACCTCGCTGCCAATGATCGTGGCCGAGGAACTCGGTTGTGACTGGGCCAGGGTGAAGGCCGAATATGCCACCGCCAGCCGGAACCTGCGCGAGAACAATGTCTACAAGCGCATGGGCACCGGCGGCTCGGGCGCTGTCCGGCGTTCGCGCGAATTCCTTCAGGCGGCTGGCGCCAATGCCCGCGTGCGGCTGGTGCAGGCGGCTGCCGGACGCTGGAACGTTTCGCCCGACAGCTGCAGCGTCGACAATGGCAAGGTGGTTCACCAGGCCAGCGGCAGGAGCCTGCGCTATGGCGAGCTCGCGGCCGACGCCGCCAAGGTCACGCTCGCCAGCGATCCCGCTATCAAGACGCCGGACCAGTTCACCTTGATCGGCAAGCCGCTGGCCCGTCTGGATACGCCGCCCAAGCTCGTCGGTGCCGCCAAGTTCGGCATCGACATCCGCCTCCCCGACATGGTCTATGCCGCGGCGTCTACCTGCCCCGTCTTCGGCGGCAAGGTTAAGTCCTACGACGAGGGCGCCATCAAGGGCCGGCGCGGCGTCATCGCCGTAGTGCCGATTGAGGGCGGTGTCGCCGTGGTCGCCGACCGTTTCTGGCGCGCCAAGGAAGCACTCGCCAATCTGCCGATCGTCTGGGATGAGGGGCCTGCGGCCAATACCAGCTCCAAGCAGTTCGACGCAGATTATATCGCCGCGCTCGACGGCCCGGCCGTCACGGCCAAGAAGGAGGGCGATGTCGATGCCGGCCTAAACGCCGGCAAGCGCGTCGATGCGATATACCAGGCACCGCATCTCGCCCACGCCCCGATGGGGCCGCTCAACTGTACGGCCCATGTCACCGAGGGCAAGGTCGAGATCTGGATGGGAACGCAGAATCCCGACATGGCCCTGCAGCTCGCGGCCAAGGCTGCCGGTGTGCCGCCGAGCGAGGTCGAGATCCACAACTGCTTCCTCGGCGGCGGCTTCGGCCGGCGCGCGGTCAATGATGAACTCGTGCAGGCCGTGACCATCTCGAAGGCTGTCGGCAAGCCCGTGAAGCTCGTCTGGACTCGCGAGGACGACATGCGGCACGATCGCTACCGCCCGCAGGCTGCCATCCGCTTCCAGGCCGCGCTCGGCACCGACGGCCGGCCCACGGCCATGCATGTGCGCACCGCAGTCGGCTCGATCCAGCGCTCGCTCGGCTGGGGCAAAGTGGAGAACGGCATCGAGCCTTCTGCCGTCGAGGGCCTCGCCAACATGCCCTACCACTCGGCGGCGACGCAGGTCGACTGCATCCTGAAGAACACCCACGTACCGGTGATGTTCTGGCGCTCGGTCGGCTCCTCGCAGAACGCCTTCGCCCTCGAAGGCTTCATCGACGAACTGGCGCAGGCGGCGGGCATGGACGGTTATCGCTACCGCCGCAAGCTCCTGGAGGGCAAGCCCGACTTCCTCGCCGTACTCGACACGCTGGCTGCGAAAAGCGACTGGGACAAGCCGCTGCCCAAGGGGTCCGGGCGCGGCATCGCCATCCACGAGTCCTTTGGCACCATCGTCGGCGAGGTGGTCGAGCTCACCGTCAGCCCGAAGGGCGAGGTGAAGGTCGACCGCGTGGTGGCGGCGGTGGATTGCGGCCATGTCGTCAACCCGCTCACGGCGGTGATGCAGATCGAAAGCGCGGTGGTCTACGGCCTCTCGGCCGCCCTGTTCGGCGAGATCACCATCGACAAGGGTGCGGTGGTGCAGGGCAATTTCGACGATTACGAGGTCGCCCGCCTTGCCGACACGCCGAAGATCGAGACGCATCTGGTGCTGAGCGGTGGCACCAAATGGGGCGGCATCGGCGAGCCCGGCACCCCGCCGATCGCCCCGGCGGTATGCAATGCGATCTTCAATGCCACCGGCAAGCGCATCCGAGCCCTGCCGATCAAGAACGTGGACCTGTCGAGCGGGGCCTGACCGAGAGCGCGGACGCGCCGAACACGGAGTGGCAGTCTCTGACTGCCATCTTCCGCTTGTATAAAGGCTCTGTTTCGAAGAATGGCGATCGGAGGTCGCCACTCCAATCCCGCGTCTCCGCCCGCAAAGTTACCGCTATGGGCGAGATGCCTGCGGTCCCGGGAACTATGGCTTGCGTTCTTGCCTCAGAGCCGGCAAGTACGCCCGATGACTTCCCCTCGCCTCATCTTCATCCTCGGCGGCGCGCGTTCCGGCAAGAGCCGCCATGCCGAGGCTCTGGTCTCGGCCCACCCCGCGCCCTGGACCTATATCGCCACTGCCCAGGCCTTCGACGAGGAGATGTGCGCCCGCATCGCGGAGCATCGGGCGCGGCGCGATGAGAACTGGCGCACCGTCGATGCCCCGCTCGCCTTGCCCGAGGCGATCACGGCGGCCCAAGGCACAATCCTCGTCGACTGCCTCACCCTTTGGCTCACCAATCTCATGCTGGGCGAGCATGCCCTCAAGCCCGCCTTTGCGAAACTTGTCGAGGCGCTCGCTTCCGCTCCCGGCCCGGTGGTGCTGGTCTCCAACGAGGTCGGCCTATCCATCGTGCCGGACAATGCCCTCGCCCGCGCCTTCCGCGATGAGCAGGGACGGCTCAATCAACAGATCGCGGCCCTTGCCGACAGCGTCGTCTTCATGGTGGCGGGCCTGCCCATGGTGGTGAAATGACGGATGACGAGGCACGCCACAAGGCGAAGATGGAAAAGCGCAAGGCGGTGCAGGACGCCGAGGTCGCTTCCAAGACGATCACCGAAAAGGGGCTGCTGATCGTCAACACCGGCCCCGGCAAGGGTAAGTCGACCGCTGCCTTCGGCCTGATCATGCGCGCGCTCGGCCATGGCTGGCGCGTCGGCGTGGTGCAGTTCATCAAGGGCGCCTGGTCCACCGGCGAACGCAAGGCGCTGGAGCGCTTCGACGATCTCGTCAGCTGGAAGAGCATGGGCGAAGGCTTCACCTGGGAAACGCAGGACCGCGCCCGCGACGTCGCCGCCGCCGGCCGCGCCTGGGACGCGGCCAAGGACATGCTGGCCGATCCCGGCATGCGTCTGGTGGTGCTCGACGAGCTCAACATCGCGCTGCGCTACGATTATCTCGACCTCACCGAGGTGGTGGCCACCCTCAGGGCGCGCCGCCCGGATCTGCATGTCATCGTCACCGGCCGTAACGCCAAGCCGGAGATGATCGAAGCGGCCGATCTGGTGACGGAGATGACGCTGGTAAAGCACCATTTTGCCGCCGGAGTGAAGGCGCAGGAAGGCATCGAGTTTTAGCCCTGGGAAGCAGACTTCTTCCAATCCGCGCATGGTCAAAGGCGATCGGAAAGCCTATTTCACCGTGAGAAAAGGAAAACTTCCATGCCGACCGAACCGCTCCATCCCCTCAATCCTGCTCCCCAGCCCGTTTCCGCCGGCGTCAAGATCGGTCACGTGCATCTCAAGGTCGCCGATCTCGACCGGGCGCTCGGCTTCTATGTCGGCGTTCTCGGCTTCGACGTGATGGCGCGCTACGGCTCGCAGGCCGCCTTCCTCTCGGCCGGGGGCTATCACCATCATCTCGGCCTCAACACCTGGGAGAGCAAGGGTGGTTCGCCCCCACCGCCCGGCTCGACCGGCCTCTACCACACCGCCATCCTCTATCCGACGCGCGCGGCGCTTGCCGATGCGTTGCGCCGCGTATTGGCCGCCGGCATCGAGCTCGATGGCGCGAGCGACCACGGCGTCAGCGAGGCGCTCTATTTGCGCGATCCCGACCAGAACGGCGTGGAACTCTACTGGGACCGGCCGCAGGAGGACTGGCCACGGGCGGAGGACGGCAAGCTGGCGATGTATACGCGGCGGCTGGATGTGCAGGGGCTTTTGAAGGCGTGACCTGGGGGCTACTCCGCCGCCTCGATCTTCGCCGCCTCGTCCGCCTCGATATGGCCGGAGCGGATGCGGACCATGCGGTCGCAGCGTGCGGCGAGGCCAAGGTCATGCGTCACCAGCACCAGCGTGGCGCCGCGTTCGTGCTTGAGGCGGAACATCAGCTCGATGATGCTGGTGCCCGTGCCTTCGTCGAGATTGCCGGTGGGCTCATCCGCGATCAGGATGGCAGGCTCCGGCGCCAACGCCCGGGCGAGAGCCACACGTTGCTGTTCGCCGCCCGACAATTGCGCGGGATAATGCGCCGTGCGCGCGCCAAGGCCGACTGCGTCCAGTTCGGCCCGCGCCTTGTCGAAGGCATCGCGCCGGCCGGCGAGTTCCAGCGGAACGGCGACATTTTCCAGCGCCGTCATGGTCGGGATCAGGTGGAAGGACTGGAAGACCACGCCGATATGCCGGCCGCGAAAGCGCGCCAGGCCATCCTCGTTGAGCGTTCCGAGATCCTGGCCCGCGATGCGCACCGTGCCGCTGTCCGGGCGCTCCAGGCCGCCCAAAGTCATCAGCAGAGTCGATTTGCCAGAGCCTGAGGGACCGACGAGGCCGACGGCTTCCCCCTGCCTTATTTTCAGCGTAACGCCCTTGAGAATATGAACACGAGCCGCGCCGGCGCCGAGACTGAGATGGACATCGGCGAGGTCGACAGCATCATTCATGATAGGGGTGCTTGAAGGAATTTGGGGCACTCGAAAGGTTTTCCGTGGTTCGTCTTCGCATTTACGCATCGATTGTGGCAATTCTCTTGGTTGTTGTCAGCAGTCTCCCGGCCCGCGCCGAGCCGCCGCACCTGGTGGCGCTGGGCGACAGCCTCACGGCAGGCCTCGGCCTCGAAGCGCAGAATGCCTACCCCGCCAAGCTGCAAGCCGCGCTGGCAAAGCAAGGTATCGATATGGCGATCGACAATGCCGGCGTTTCGGGCGACACCACAGATGGCGGTCTCGCCCGGCTCGACTGGTCGGTGCCCGACGGCACCAAGGGCGTGCTGTTGGAGCTCGGCGCCAACGACATGCTGCGCGGCGCGGATCCGGGCCAGGCCCGCGCCAATCTCGACCAGATCCTGGCGAGGCTAAAGCAACGCAATATCCCGGTGCTGCTCCTGGGGATGCGCGCCGCCCCCAATCTCGGCGCCGACTACCAGAAGGCGTTCGACGCGATCTATCCGGACCTCGCAGCGAAATACCAGGTGCCGCTCTATCCCTTCTTCCTCGACGGCGTCGCCGGCGCGCCGAAACTCAACCAGGCCGATGGCATGCATCCAACAGCCGAGGGAGTGGACGTGATCGTGGGCAGGCTGACGCCGGTGGCGGCTGCATTCGTGAAGGAATTGAAATAGGCTGCAGCGCCGGCTTTCCGGCCGACTCGTCACAACGCACCGCCTTAGGAAGGCGCGGCCGGAGCTCCCAGGCTACACGACCACCCGTACCGGCTTGTCGATCGCCTGCAGCACGCGCGCGAGGTCGTGGCCGCGCTTGAGGATCATTCCCGTGGGCGCCAGCACGCTATAGGCGCCTTGGCGCTGGGCCAGCGCGGGATCCTTGACGATGCGGTAGAGCGGCATTTCGGATGCGCGGCGGAAGATCGAGAACACCGCCTTATCGCGCAGAAAATCAATGGCGTAGTCGCGCCATTCGCCGTGTGAGACCATGCGACCATAGAGATTCATGATCTGGCGCAGTTCGTGCCGGTCAAAGGCGATGGCTGGTGGATCGGGCCTTCGCGAAGCGGGAAAATACGCAATATCTGCGCTTTCGCTTCGCGACACCTGCGATCCCGGCGGATCGGCCTCCGTCATGACGCCTCCTTTGTGGCGTGTCGTCATACCGTCATGTTTACGCCGATCGGGCGCATGTTCAAGCCACGATTTCGATTTTGGGGATAAGTGGGAGGCGGGTCTTCACCCGCCTTGTTCTGCGAGGCTGCGTAGCAGGCGGGTCTGAGGACCAGCCCCCTCACCCCACCCTCGTGCTGCCGTCTCCGGTCGCCAGCCGCCCATAGAGTTCGGGCCGGCGGTCGCGGAAGAGACCCCAGGCCGCGCGTTCTGCCCGGATTGCCTCGAGATCGAAGCTGGCGGTCAGCACGACTTCGGCCGAGCGCCCCGCTTCGGCGGCGAGTTCGCCATGCGGGCCGGCGATGAAGGAGGAGCCATAGAATGTGAGTTCGTGCTCCCCGAACCGCTCGACGCCGATTCGGTTAGCCGCCATCACCGGCATGATGTTGGCGCCGGCATGGCCGCGCATCACGGTGCGCCAATGTTCTCTCGAATCAAAGCCGGAGACCGGTTCAGAGCCGATCGCGGTGGGATAGAGGAGCGCATCCGCTCCCATCAGCGCCATGGAACGCGCCGCTTCGGGGAACCATTGGTCCCAGCAGATGCCGACGCCGATGGTGCCGTAGCGTGTCGGCCAGACCTTGAAGCCGGTATCGCCGGGGCGGAAATAGAACTTCTCCTCATAGCCCGGTCCGTCCGGAATATGGGATTTGCGATAAAGCCCGAGGACTCCGCCATCGGCATCCACCATGACGAGGCTGTTGTAGTAGGCCTGGCCCGCTCGTTCGAACAGGCTGACCGGCAGCACCACCTTGAGTTCGGCAGCAAGCTCGCGCATCGCATGGAGGGTGGAGTGTGACTTGTCGAGCGGCCGCGCCCTGGCGAAATGCTCGGCGCGCTCCTCCTGGCAGAAATAGAGCCCTTCGAAGAGTTCCTGCACAAGGATGACCTGCGCGCCCTGCCGTGCCGCTTCACGCACCAGGCGGGTCGCGGTAGCAACGTTTTCGTCCACATTGTCCGAACAGGCGAACTGCACCACGCCGAAAGTTGTCATCGCCATCACGCGCCCTCGAAGCCGGTGAGCACGCCGACTGCATTCACGGCGATCTCCGCCACGGCATAACCGCCTTCCATGACGAAAAGAGTCGGCAGGCCCAGCTTGGCGATGCGGGCGCCGATCAGGGGATAATGCTCGGTCTTCAGCCTGAAGGCGCTGATCGGATCTTTTTCGAAGGTATCGACGCCGAGCGAGACCAGCAACAGGTCCGCCTTATAGGACGCGATCTTGCGGCAACCCTCCTCCAGCGCTGCGCCCCAGATATCGAACGTGGTACCGGCGGGCATGGGGTAGTTGACGTTGAAGCCCTCGCCCTTGCCCGCACCTGTCTCGTCAGCATAGCCGAGGAAGAAGGGATATTCATTCGCCGGATCGCCGTGAAGGTTGACCACCAGGACATCGTCGCGCTCGTAGAAGATCTCCTGCGTGCCGTTGCCGTGATGGTAGTCGACATCGAGGATGGCGACTTTGCCGGCCCCATGGTCGCGGAACCATTGCGCCGCTACCGCGGCATTGTTGATGAAGCAATAGCCGCCCATGAAAGAGCTGCCGGCGTGATGGCCGGGCGGCCGGCAGAGGGCGAAGGCGGCCCGCTCGCCATCCCTTACCAGGCCGGCCGCCGTCAAGGCCACTTCATAGGAGGACTTGATGGCATCCCAGGTGCCCTCCACAAAGGTGGCGCCCGCGTCGAAGGAATAGTAGCCGAGCAGCGCTTCGATCGATTCCGGTGCCTTGTCGGCACGCAGGCCGCGCGTCGGCCAGGTGAAGGGGATTGCGCTGCCATGGTGTCCCGACGCCTTCCAGCGGGGATAGACCTCAGGCAGGAAATCGATGAAATCGGCACGGTGCACGCGCTTGGCAGCGTCGAGCGCGTGGGTGGCGGGCGACAGCACCGGGCCGAGGCCGACCTCATCGATGCGCGCCCGGATGAATTCGGCGCGTGAAGGCATCTCAAAGGCCGGCACAATAGCGCCCGCCACTAGTTCGGCATTGCCGGCATGGCCCTTGTGGCGCTCGGAATAGACGGATTTCATGGCGGGGATTCCGGATGGGAGGGAGATGCCCGGAATTGTGATCACAAAGAGAAAGGAGAGGCAAGGAGAGTATGGGCGAACGGTTTTTGAGGCTGCCAGGGAAATCCTGATCGAGAAGGGCGGGACGCAAGCCTCCCCCATGAAGCTGGGGGAGTTGGTCGAACGAAGTGAGATCGGAGGGGGTGTGGCCCGACCAGCCGAGACCCAGCCGAACGAAACTCAACTCATCCATAGGAAAAAACCCGCGCCTATTCCATTGAGGTCTTAGCCCATTGGGCCACACCCCCTCCGAGCCGACTTCGTCGGCCCAACTCCCCCAGCTTCGTGGGGGAGGCTCAGGCCCGCGCCAACTTGGCTCCGGCCCCTACACCCGCTCCACCAGCATTACGCCGGCCGCCTTCATCGCCTCGACGCCGGCGGCGATTGAGCCACCGAGGTCGATGCCGCGGCAGGCGCCGAGCACCACCACGGTTTCGAGGCCTAGCTTGCGGGCATCCTCGGCCGAGAAGCGCACGCAGAAATCGGTAGCGAGGCCGACGCAGAAGATGCGCTTCAGGCCGCGCTCGCCGAGATAGCCGGCAAGGCCGGTGGGCGTCTTGCGGTCGTTCTCGAAAAAGGCCGAATAGCTGTCGATCTCAGGATCATAGCCCTTGCGGATGATCATCTCGGCCGCCGGCAGGTCGAGGCCGGGGTGGAACCGAGCGCCCTCCGTGCCCTGGATGCAGTGATCGGGCCAGAGCGTCTGGTCGCCATAGGGCATGGTGACGGTAGAGAACGGCGCCTTGCCGGGATGAGCGGAGGCAAAGGAGAAATGGCCGGCGGGATGCCAGTCCTGCGTCAGCACGCAATGGCCGAAATCGCCGGCCATGCGGTTGATATCGGGCACCACGGAGTCGCCATCCGGCACGGCGAGCGCGCCGCCGGGGCAGAAATCGTTCTGCACGTCGAGCACCAGCAGGAGGTCGTTCTTGCCCGGCTTCATGAAAATCTCCAATTTTTCGCATCCTATCTTCAACAGCTCGCGCGGAAGATCAACTTGCCTTTGGAGCCAAGGCGTCTACACAGGAAAGAGGCAGCACATCGCGACTCGCTGCCGGTAAAGGTGGGACCCCATGCGCCCAGATTTTTCCCCCTCCATCACTGGCATCATGCATAGCTATCTTCTGCACGGCCAACGCCTGACCGCGCCTTCCCTGCTGCCCGGGCTGCATGTGGTGGCGACGCCGATCGGCAATTTGAGCGACATCACCCTACGGGCCCTGACGACGCTGGCCGCCGCCGATCTCATCGTTTGCGAGGATACGCGCGTTACCGCCCGCCTCACCAACCACTATGGCATGGACGCCCAGTTGCTGGCCTATAACGACCACAACGCGCCGCGCGTGCGCCCGCAGATCCTGGAGAGGCTGGCCAACGGACAGGGCGTCGCCCTCGTCTCCGATGCCGGCACGCCAATGGTTTCCGATCCCGGCTTCAAGCTGGTGCGCGAGGCGGTGGAGGCCGGCGTGCCTGTCTATTCGGCTCCCGGCCCTTCGGCGGCACTGGCCGCCCTTACCGTCGCGGGCCTCCCGACGGACCGCTTCTTCTTCGAAGGCTTCCTGCCCAACAAGGATGGCGCCCGGTCCAATCGCCTCGCCGAACTCAAATCGATTCCGGCGACTCTGATCTTCTACGAAAGCGGACCTCGCCTTGCCGACAGCCTGGCTGCAATGGCCACCGCGCTGGGCGACAGGGCCGCCACCGTGGCGCGCGAGCTCACCAAGGCCTTCGAGACCGTCTATCGCGGCACGCTGGTCTCGCTCGCCACCGATTTCGCCATCGCCGACGAGCCGAGGGGCGAAATTGTCGTGGTGGTCGGCCCGCCGGTGGAGGAACCCGCCAGCGCCGACGACGTCGAGGCCTCGCTGGCAGCCGCGCTCGATACGCTCTCGGTGAAGGATGCCGCCGCCGCGGTCTCGGCGAGGCTGGGCTTGCCCAAGCGCGACGTCTATGCCCGCGCCGTCGAAATGGCCTCGGAGCGCCGCAGCAGGATCTAAAGCAAGATGTGTTCGGGACGAGACGATCTGCCAGCTTAACTCATTGGAATCGAGGCATTTTGCGATTCTTCGCGATTCAATCCGAAGGTATGGCGCGCCGGTGAGCAAGCTCGAACGCCAGGCAGCCTTCCGATATGGGCACGGCGGCGAGGCAAAGGCCGCCTGGCTGCTGCGCCTGAAATTCTACCGCATCCTTGCCCGCCGCTTCAAGGTGCCGGGCGGCGAGATCGACCTCGTCGCCCTCAAGGGTGGCACACTGGTCTTCGTCGAGGTGAAGGCGCGCGCCAGCCTTGCCGCGGCGCTCGAGTCGGTCACGCCGGCCCAGCAAAGACGCATCGCCAGCGCCGCCCGCGCCTGGCTTTCGCGCCATCCCGAGCACATGGCCCTCACCCAGCGTTTCGACGCCATCTATGTGGCGCCCGGACATTGGCCGATGCATATCATCAACAGTTTCGAAATCGATATTGGCTGAACAGGCCGGCCACAACGCCTCGCAAATAGCTCCAGATCGGCCTTGGCTGAACCGATTTACGGGCCTAAAGTCAGCCCATAAAAAACTTCCAAATTTCCCGCCGCCCCGCGACTTCGCTGAAGCGATGGCAGCACCGTGCCGTTTTCCCGAAGGACTTTTCCGTGTCGTCCGAGCCGCTAGCCGCCGTCCTTTCCAAGCAGGAGGAACGTGGCGACAATGCCCAGATAATTGCAACCGTCTTCATCACCTTTATCGGCTTCCTGAGCATCGGCCTGCCGCTGGCGGTCTTGCCGACCTATGTGCACATCACGCTGGGCTATTCCACCGTGATGGCCGGCTTTGCCATCTCGATCCAATATATCGCCACCGTGCTCACAAGGGCGCGGGTGGGCCAGATCGCCGACACAAGGGGCCCCAAGCTCACGGTGATCTGGGGTCTTTATGCCGCTTTCGGCAGCGGCGCCCTGCTGTTCGCCTCGGCCTTGTGCGAAGGCGTGCCGGCCCTGGCGCTCGGCCTGTTGCTGGCGAGCCGCCTCTCCCTCGGCATCTGCGAGAGCCTGATCGGCACCGGCGCCATCGCCTGGGCGATCGGGCGGGTCGGGCCGGATAAGACGGCCCGCATCATCGCCTGGAACGGCGTCTCCACCTATGGTGCACTGGCCGTGGGGGCGCCGGCGGGCGTGGCGATCACGGGCCTCTTTGGCTTCGCCGGAATCGGGATTGCCGTAATGGTGCTGGCCGTCGTCGGCTTCGCGCTCGCCTTGCCGAAGCCAGCCACGGCGATGACGGCCCGCGACAACCTTCTCAGCTTTCGCTCGGTGCTGTTACGCGTGCTGCCGCACGGCACCGCCCTGGCCCTGGCAACGGCCGGTTTCGGTACCATCACAACCTTCGTCACCTTGTTCTATGCCGCGCGCCAGTGGGATGGTGCAGCCTATGCGCTCAGCGCCTTCGGCCTCGCCTTCATCGCTTGCCGCCTCAGCTTCGCCGATACGATCAACCGCCGCGGCGGCTTTCCCGTGGCGATCATCTCGCTGGTGGTTCAGGTGGCTGGGCTCGTCGTGGTCTGGGGCGCCATCGGCCCGATGATAGGGATCGTCGGGGCGGCTGTGACGGGCCTCGGCTTCAGCCTGGTCTTCCCGGCTATCGGCGTCGAGGCGGTGCGCCGGGTGCCTACAGCCAATCGCGGCTCCGCACTGGGCCTATATTCGATGTTCCTGGACGTCTCGCTCGGCATCACCGGCCCTGCCGCGGGCTGGATCTCCAGCCTGTTTAGCGAGGCGACGCCCTTCCTGTTCGGGGCGGTCGCGACATTGCTGGGCCTGGGGATTACGGTGTGGCTGGCGACGGGGAAGAAGGCGTGAATTGGAGTGGCGGTCTCCGACCGCCATCTTTCCACCCTGCAGCGCGACAATTCAAGAATGGCGGCCGGAGACCGCCACTCCATTTTACCGGCTCAGCACGCGGCTCAGCCAGTCGGCGATCGGCCGGCCGGTCGAACGGGGCGCTTCGGCCGTCGTCACAGGCTCCATCGCCACGGGCTGGTCGTCAGGCGCGCCGTCCACCTGGGGCTGGGCAGCGATGACCTGGTCTTCCTGGGGTTCCTGGTGGACCCAGGGCTTGCCGGGCAGCGAGGTCGGCGGAATGCCCTTGTGCGCCACGCGCATGAAGCTGTTCCAGATCTCCGCCGGGAGGGCGCCGCCGGTGATGCGCTTGGTCGAGGTGCCGTCGTCGTTGCCGACCCAGACCGAGGTGACCATGTGGCTGGTGAAGCCGATGAACCAGGCATCGCGATAATTCTGGCTGGTGCCGCTCTTGCCGGCCGCCTGCCAGCCCGGCAGGGCAGACTTGCGGGCCGTGCCGATGGTGAGCGTCTGGCTCATCATCGAATTCATCATGCCGACCTTGTCCGGATCGATCACCGTGGCGCTCATCGGCGCCGGGCGCTGGTAGAGCACCTTGCCCTTGACCGTCTTGATACGCTTGACGACATAGGGGATCACCAGATGCCCGCCATTGGCGAAGGTGGCATAGGCGGAGGTGATCTCGATCGGCGTGACCTCCGACGTGCCGAGGGCGATCGAGGGATTGGGCTCGAGGTTGGAGACGATGCCAAGGCGGTGCGCCACATTGACCACCGCTTTCGGCCCGACTTCGGCGCAGAGCCTTACCGCCACGGTGTTGAGCGAGAGTGCGAGCGCCGTGGTCAGCGAGACCGGGCCGCGATATTCCTTGGAGAAGTCCTCGGGGCTCCAGCCGGCGAGGCTCACCGGCGCGTCGTCACGCACCGTGTCGGGCGTATTGCCGTTCTCCAGTGCAGCGAGGTAGACGAAGGGCTTGAAGGTCGAACCCGGCTGGCGATAGGCCGAGATCACGCGGTTGAACTGGCTGTCGCCATAGTTACGGCCACCGACCATGGCGCGCACGGCGCCGTCGGGATCCATTGCCACCAGCGCGCCCTGCGATACCCTGAGCTTGGCGCCGGACTTGTCGAGCGCCTGGCGCAGCGATTGCTCGGCGGTGGTCTGCAGCCTGGAATCGACGGTGGTCTCCACCACGATGTCGGAATCGGGCGGGCCGATGAGATCGTCGAGCAGGCCGTAGATCCAGTCTGCGGGATAGTTGCCCGAGGACTGGGAGGCAAATTTCGAGATCTTCAGCGGCGAGGCCAGCGCATCCTTCTCCTGCCGGGCCGTGATCACCTTGTTGTCGACCATGGCGTCGAGGACGAGCACGGCACGGTCATGCGCGCCCTTGGGGTTCTTGTTCGGCGCCAGCGAGGACGGCGCCTTCATCAGGCCCGCCAGCGTGGCGGCTTCCATGATGGTGAGATTCTTGGCCGGCTTGTTGAAATAACGCTGCGAGGCAGCCTCGATGCCATAGGAATTGGCGCCGAAGTAGACGCGGTTGATATACATCTCAAGGATCTGATCCTTGGTGTATTTGCGCTCCAGCCAAAGCGCCAGATAGGCCTCCTGGATCTTGCGCCCGATGCTGCGCTCGGGCGTCAGGAAGAGGTTCTTGGCCAATTGCTGGGTCAGGGTGGAACCGCCCTGGGTGGCGTGATGCGTGGTGGCATAAATGAACAGCGCACGCCCGATGCCGAGGGGATCGACGCCGAAATGGGAATAGAAGCGCTTGTCCTCGATCGCCACGAAGGCCTGGGGCACGTAAGGGGGCAGATCCTTGATCGAGATGGCGGCACCGCCCATGTCACCGCGATTGGCCAGGGTGGCGCCATCGGCCGAGACGATCTGCACATTGGGCGCGCGCGGCGGAACGGAGAGATCCTGATAGGGCGGCAGGTGCGCGACATACCAGGCCACGACGCCGCCGGCGCCGAGGACGCACCACACACACAGCACGAAGCACCAGTACACCAGGCGGAACAGCATCGAGCGCCGGCGCCTTGGACGACGGCCCCTGCCGCCTGAACCACCGCCACCACCACGGCGGGACGGCGAATCACCACGGCCGGACGACGAGCCACCGAACAGGCTCCATCCCCCACCCTTGGCGCGCACGCTCTTGGCACGAACCGGCGCACGGTCGCGCTGCTCCAGGGGCGCGGGCGCAGGACGATCTTCTCGGGTAACGCGGAAATCGTCACCGACCGGACCGGGCTCATCGCCCTTTTCCGGCTCGAAACGCGGCTCAACCCGTTCAATCATGCGCCGCTGCCCCTGCGCCATACCTGCCTTCCAAACTCACGAAATACAACCAGTTCTAGGCGCTTCGGGTTAAGCAAGAGCTACCGGTGCGCCCAACCACTTTGCTTTCGGCTGCGCCAGCGGCGCAAACAAGGCGTCAATCCGTCATTGTCATGGCGGATACCACCAACCATGGCGTGCAGCCATGGAAAAACGGTGCAGACAGCGCTACCCCCGCCCTGTAGGAAGCCCGGGACAGAGAGGGACCGATGACCACGATCTATAAAATCATGACGGCGCAACAATGGCAGGAGGCTGAAGCCGTCGGCCGGTTCGAGGGCGCGCCGATCGACCTCAAGGACGGCTATATCCATTTCTCCGACGCCGGTACAGTGCGTGAGACGGCCGCAAGGCATTTCGCCGGCCAGCCTGATCTCCTTCTGGCGGCGGTCGAGGCCGAGAGGCTCGGCGAGGCCCTTAGATGGGAGGTTTCGCGCGGCGGCGCCCTGTTTCCCCATCTCTATGCCAGCCTGCCGCTCGACCATATCCTCTGGATCAGGCCACTCCCCCTCGATGAAGGCGGCAGCCACCTCTTTCCGGCGGAGCTGCCATGATCGGCACCGCCTATTCCCTCATCCGCCCCCTGCTCTTGCGCATGGATCCGGAGCTGGCGCATGAGCGCACGCTTGCGGCCCTGCGCGGCCTGCCAATTCCACCCCCGCCCGCCGATCCCTCTTCGCTTGGGGCCAAGGCTTTCGGCCTCAACTTTCCCAACCGCGTCGGCGTGGCCGCCGGCTTCGACAAGAATGCCGAGGTGGTCGATCCGCTGTTCCGCCTCGGCTTCGGCTTCGTCGAAATCGGCAGCGTCACCCCGCGCCCGCAGGAGGGCAATCCGCGCCCGCGCCTGTTCCGCCTGCCGGCCGACGAGGGCGTGATCAACCGCTTCGGCTTCAACAATCAGGGGCACGCCGCCGTGCTGGCGCGACTCCGGGCAAGGAAGAGCAAGGGCATCCTCGGCGTCAATGTCGGCGCCAACAAGGACAGCGAGGACAAGGCGGCCGACTATGCCGCCGGCATCGTGGCCTTCGCGCCCGTCGCCTCCTATTTCACGCTGAACGTCTCCTCCCCAAACACGCCGGGCCTGCGCGATCTGCAGAAGCGCGAGGCGCTGGACGAGCTCCTTGCCCGCGTGGTGGAAACGCGCGACACCGTCGCAGCCAACGGGCCTCGCCGCCCGCTCCTCCTGAAGATCGCACCGGACGTGACCATGGCCGAGCTCGACGATATCGTCGACCGGGCGCTGGCGCATGGTCTGGACGGCATGATCGTCTCCAACACCACGATCTCCAGGCCCGAAAGCCTGAAGGAGAAGGCGCTCGCCGCCGAAGCCGGAGGCCTCTCCGGCGCTCCGCTTTTCGAGCTCTCCACCCGGGTGCTGGCAGAAACAGCCAAGCGCGTAGCGGGCAGATTCCCGCTGATCGGCGTTGGCGGCGTGCACTCGGTGCGGACTGCGAAGGCCAAGATCGAGGCCGGCGCCACGCTGGTGCAGCTCTATTCCAGCCTGGTCTACAAGGGCCCCGGACTGGTGAGCGAGATCAAGCGGGGGTTGGGGTAACTCCCTGGGACCGCAGGCATCCCTGCCTGCTCTTGGAAACGAATCGCTTGTTGGAGAGAGAGCAGGCAGGGATGCCTGCGATCCCAGGATTATGCTGCCTTCCTAGCCTCCGGCTTGAACCTCTGGTAGAAGCGCTCATCCTTCGCCGCCATCTCGCGCAGCAACCTGTTCGGCTCGAAGCGCTCGCCATAGGCAGCCGCCAGCCTGTCGCACAACGCCACGAAGGCCTTGGTGCCCATGCCGTCGATGTAGGAAAGTGCGCCGCCCGTGAACGGCGCAAATCCGAAGCCGAGGATGGAGCCGACATCGGCCTCGCGCATGTCGGTGATGATGCCGTCCTCTACCGTTCGGGCGGCCTCCAGCGCCTGCACCACCAGGAAGCGATGCTTCAGCGTTGGGATGTCGATGGTGTCGGGATCGAGCTTCACCGGCTGCAGGTCGGCAAGGCCTGGCCACAGGCGCTTCGGGCCGACGGCAGGATAGTCGTAGAAGCCCTTGCCGTTCTTGCGGCCCTGCCTTCCCTCCTTGTTGAGGAGGGTGTCGAGCAGCTTCTCCTGGGCGGGGTCGACAGCGCCCTCGCCGAGATCTTTCTTGGTGGCCTGCAGGATTTTCCAGGCGAGATCGATTGCGACCTCGTCGTTGAGCGAAAGCGGGCCCACGGGCATGCCGGCGGCGCGGGCGACATTCTCGATCATAGCCGGCGGCACGCCCTCCGCGAGCATGAGATGACCCTCGCGCATATAATAGAGCACGCAGCGATTGGCGAAGAAGCCGCGCCCGTCATTGACCAGGATCGGCGTCTTGCGGATGGCGCGCACGAAGTCGAGCGCCATGGCGATGGCCTTGTCGCCGGTCTTTTCGCCCCTGATCACTTCGACCAGCAGCATCTTCTCGACCGGCGAGAAGAAATGCACGCCGATGAACTGTTCCGGTCGCGCCGCGTTGGCGGCGAGGGAGGAAATCGGCAACGTCGAGGTATTCGAGGCAAAGATCGCATCGGGGGCGATCACCGCTTGCACCTTCTCGATCACCTCGGCCTTGACCGCCCGGTCCTCGAACACCGCCTCGATAACGAGATCGACGCCGGCCAGCGCCTTGTAGTCGGGGGTCGCCGTGATGCGGCCAAGCAAGGCATCGCGCTCGGCCATGGTGGCGCGACCCTTCCTGATCTGGCCGGTGATCAGGCTCTCCGAATGGGCCTTTCCCTTGTCGGCCGCCTCCTGGTCGCGGTCAACAAGCACGACTTCGAGGCCAGCCAACGCCGAGACATAGGCGATGCCGGCGCCCATGAAGCCGGCACCGACGACACCGACGCGCTTGAGCTGGCTCGGCGGCATTGCGGGGCGGCGGGCGCCCTTGTTGAGATCCTGCATCGAGACGAACAGGCTGCGGATCATCGCGGCCGCCTCGGGTGAGCGCAGCACATGGGCAAAATAGCGCGATTCCACCGTCAGCGCCCGGTCGAAGGGCAGTTGCAGGCCCTCGTAGACGCTCTGCAGGATGGCGCGGGCTGCGGGATAATTGTCGTAGGTCTCGCGGCGATAGAGCGCGTTGGCCGGCGGGAATACCATCATGCCGGCCTTGGAATAGACCAGGCCGCCAGGCAGGCGAAAACCTTCGACATCCCATGGGGCCTTGGGCGAGCCACCGGCCTTGATCCATTCCTTGGCCTTGGCAATCAGTTCGTCCCGAGGCGCGACGGCATGCAGGAGGCCCATCTTGTGGGCCTGCGAAATGCGCAACTGGTCACCCTTGAGCAGCATCTGCAGAGCCTGGTCGGGCTTCATCAGGCGCGAGACGCGGGTGGTGCCGCCCGCCCCCGGAAACAGGCCGACCTTGACCTCGGGCAGGCCGACCCGGGCCCTGTCATTGTCCGAGGCGCCGATGCGGTAATGGCAGGCCAGCGTCAGCTCGAAGGCACCGCCGAGACAGACACCGTTGATCACGGCCGCGAACGGCTTACCCGAGGTTTCGATCCGACGGTAGAGCTGCGACAGGTACCGGCTTTCGGCGAAGAAGGTCTCCATCGCCTTCTCTTCACCAAGCGCCTCGCGGGCCTCATGGTAACGCCGCCCCAGCCCCTCCAGCATGGTGAGATCGGCACCGCCCGAGAAAGCCTCCTTGCCTGAGGCGATCACGCAGCCCTTGATGCCGGTATCGCCCGCAACCTTGGCGAGGATCTCCTCGAGTTCGTTCATCACCTCAACGGTAATGACGTTCATCGAGCGGCCGGGCATGTCCCAGGTGGCGAGGGCGATACCGTCGGCGTCGACATCGAAGCGGAAATTGGCGAGGTCCATTGGGGGCTCCCAGGAAGTGGGGTGCGGGTCTTCAGACCCGGCGGAAACGCGGCGCAGCAGGAAAAGGCGGGTCTGAAGACCCGCCCCCCGATCACACCCGCTCGATGATGGTGGCGGCGCCCATGCCGGCGGCGACGCAAAGCGTCACCAGGGCTGTCGACTTGCCGGTGCGTTCGAGTTCGTCGAGCGCTGTGCCGAGGATCATCGCGCCGGTGGCGCCGAGCGGATGGCCCATGGCGATGGCGCCGCCGCAGGGGTTGACTTTGGCGGGATCGAGGTCGAAGGCCTGCATGTACCGCAGCACCACCGAGGAGAAGGCCTCGTTGATCTCGAAGAGGTCGATATCGTCCTTGTTCATGCCCGCCTTCTGGAAGATGAGCCGGGTGACATCCACCGGGCCGGTAAGCATCAGGGCGGTGTCGGAGCCGATCGAGGCGGCCGCCCTGAGCCTGGCGCGTGGCTTGAGTCCAAATCTTTTGCCCGCTTCGGCCGAACCGATCAGCACCGCGGAGGCGCCGTCGACGATGCCGGAGGAATTGCCGGCGTGATGGACATGCTCGACCCTCTCGACTTCGGGATGCGACTGCACCGCCACCGCGTCGAAGCCGCCCATCTCGCCCATCTGGATGAAGGAGGCATTGAGCGCGGCCAGGGTCTGCATGGTAGTCGACGGGCGCATATGCTCGTCCTTCGCCAGGATGGTCAGGCCATTGACGTCCTTCACCGGCACCACGGACCCGGCGAAGCGTCCCTCGTCCCAGGCCTGCGCGGTGCGGCGCTGCGATTCGACGGCATAGGCGTCGACATCGGCACGCGAGAAGCCATATTTGGTGGCGATCAGATCGGCCGAGATGCCCTGCGGCATGAACCAGGTCGGCACGGCGCTGGAAGGGTCGAGCGCCCAGGCGCCGCCCGAGGCCATCATTCCCACCCGCGACATGCTCTCGACGCCGCCCGCGGCGACGAGATCCTTCTGTCCGCTGGCGATCTGGCCGGTGGCAAGGTTCACGGCGTCGAGGCCGGAGGCGCAGAAGCGGTTGATCTGCACGCCCGGCACCTTCTCGCCGAGCCCTGCATGGAGGGCGGCGATACGGGCAATGTCGCCGCCTGCCTCGCCGACCGGATCGACACAGCCGAGGATGACATCCTCGACCGCGTTTTCGGGCAGGCTGTTGCGCTCCGCCACCGCGCGCAGCGTCTGGCTGGCGAGCGACAGGCTGGTGACCTCATGCAGGGCGCCGTCGGGCTTGCCCCGCCCGCGCGGGGTGCGCACCGCGTCATAGATGAAGGCTTCGGTCATTGGGGTACCCCTGGGAGCGCGGACGTCCTCGTCCGCTCTTGGAAACGACACGCTCATTGGACAGGAAGAGCGGAACGTCCGACACTCACTTGAGTGTCGTAGGGACGTCCGCGCTCCCAGCTAAAATGCCTCGGCCGGCAGGGCCATCACATCCCCTGCCCCGGCGGTCACGCGGGCCAGGCGCAGGCCCGTCTCCGGCAGCAGCCGGTCGGCGAAGAATTTCGCGGTGACGAGCTTGTTTCTCGCGAAGGAGTCGTCGCCCTTGGCCAAAGCCGCCCTGGCCATCTGCGCCCACATATAGCCCATCGCAACCAGGCCGAAGAGCTGGAGATAATCGGTCGAGGCCGCGCCGGCATTGTCGGGCTTGGCGAGGGCGTTCTGCATCAGCCACATGGTAGCCTGCTGGAGATGGCCGGCCGAGGCCTTGAGCGGCGCAACATAGGGCTTCAGCGCCTCGTCCGCCTCATTGGCCTTCAGGAAGCCGTTGAGTTCGCCCAGATAGGCCATCATGGCCCGGCCGCCATCACGCGGCAGCTTGCGGCCCACGAGGTCGAGCGCCTGGATACCGTTGGCGCCCTCATAGATCAGGGTGATGCGGGCGTCGCGCACGAACTGCTCGACGCCGACCTCGGCGATATAGCCGTGACCGCCGAACATTTGCTGGCTATTGATCGCATTCTGCAGACCATTCTCGGTGAGGATCGCCTTGATGATCGGCGTCAGCAAGCCGAGACGGTCATCCGCGGCCTGGCGTGCGGCAGCATCCGGCGATCGGCGATGGATATCGGCCTGCAGCGCGGTGACCAGCGCCAACGCGCGCCCACCTTCATTGAGGGCGCGGGCTGTCATCAAGGTGCGGCGCACGTCCGGATGCACGATGATCGGATCGGCGGGCTTGTTCGCTTCCTTGGCACCACTCAGCGCCCGGCCCTGCAGGCGCTCGCGGGCATAGCTGGCGGCGTTCTGGTAGGAGACCTCGCCCATTGCGAGACCCTGCACGCCGACGGCGAGGCGCGCTTCATTCATCATCACGAACATGGCGGCGAGGCCTTTGTTCTCCTCGCCGATAAGGAAGCCGGAGGCCTCCTCATAGTTCATCACGCAGGTGGCATTGGCATGAATGCCCATCTTCTCCTCGATCTTGCCGCAGGAGACCGAATTGCGTTCGCCCAGCGAACCGTCCTCCCTGACGAGATATTTCGGGCACACGAACAGCGAGATGCCTTTGGTGCCGGCCGGCGCCCCCTCGATGCGGGCCAGCACCAGATGCACGATATTGTCGGCAAGGTCGTGCTCGCCGGCCGAGATGAAGATCTTCTGGCCGGAGATCTTGTGGGAACCGTCGCCGTTGGGCACGGCCTTGGTTCGGATGAGGCCGAGATCGGTGCCGCAATGGGGCTCCGTGAGGTTCATGGTGCCGGTCCATTCGCCTGAAATCATCTTCGGCAGATAGGCGCTCTTCTGCGCCTCGGAACCATGCTCCAGCAGCGCCGCGATGGCTCCCTGGGTGAGGCCGGGATACATGCCGAAGGCAAGATTGGCGCCGGAAACGAATTCCTGCATCACCGAATTCAGGACGGCAGGCAGGCCGAGGCCACCATATTCCACAGGCGCGGGCAGCCCGACCCAGCCGCCGGCGCGATAGGATTCGTAAGCCGGCTTAAAACCGTCGGGTGTGGTTACCGTACCATCGGTTGCGCGATGGCAACCCTCGCGGTCACCGCTGGCATTGAGGGGCTGCAGCACTTCCTCGCAGAGCTTGGCGCCTTCGCCGAGAATGGCGGCGACGGTGTCGGGCGAAACGTCTTCAAAGCCGGGCAGATTATTGTATTTGTTGATGTCGAGCACATCGTTGAGGAGGAACATCGCGTCCTCCACCGGAGCCCTGTAGACAGGCATGGCTCACTCCCTTGAAATCGGAATCAAAATTACTTTTCCTGGCGCGCAAGGCGGCTTTTCACCACGTCGCGGGCATGGCTCAGCTCGACATGGGCATGGTCGAGGTCGCGCCGCTTGCGATCGAGCTCGGCGAGCTTTTCCTCGAAGCGCTGGAGGGCGACGCGCAGCTGCGTGGCCTGGCCATCTCCGAGATCGTAGAGATCGAGCATGTGGCGGACATCCTCGAGCGAGAAGCCGACGCTCTTGCCCATCAGCACGAGCTTGAGGCGGGCGCGGTCGCGGCGCGAATAGATGCGGTCGAGGCCCCGGCGCGTGGGATTGAGGAGACCCTTCTCCTCATAGAAGCGTAACGTGCGGGACGTGATGTCGAACTCCTCTACGAGTTCGTGGATGGTGAAGAGCGCCTTACGCGGAACCTCCGCCTGCACTTCAGCATTCTCCTCCCGGAAAGTCGACTCGCTCAATGTCATCGAACGCCTCTCCCTTGCTGTTGGAGAGGAAATAGCGACAGTTTACGTCAACGTCAATACAGGTGCAAAAAGTTAATGCTGTTAAATAGGATCGATGGGAACCCTCGTTCACGCGCGCCCGGCGATCCCACCGGATAGCTCGGCGCCGAGCGGCCTGGCGGCGGCCCACTTGAATTTGAAGATCATGTCTTGCCGCATTGCATCGGAATGGTCTCGAGAGCCGGTTGAGACGCCGCTATCGCCGGGCGCTTCTGCCCATAGAGATCGACTGTTGCCCCGGCGAAAGGCGCCGGCAGCCTTGTCTTGCCCCAGCGCTCCGAACCCAGCTTGTGCGCCACGGCGATGGACGCGGCATTGGCGGGGTCGATGACGTGGACGACCTCCTGCCAGTCGAGTTCCTCATAGGCCCAGGCGATGCAGCGCCCCGCCGCCTCGGTGGCATAACCCCGGCCCCAGACCGAGCGGTCGAGCACCCAGCCGATCTCGGTGCCCGGCCAGCCTTCGGGCTGCCAGGGGCCGGCGCGGCCGATGCACAGGCCCGAGGCCTTCTCGACTACCGAGAAGGTACTGAAACCCCGGGTGATCCAGGCACCCGTCATCAGGGTGAGGATGCGCCAGGCCTCCGAGCGCTGCTTGGGGCCGCTGAGGAAACGGGTGGTGACGGGATCTGCCAGCATTCTCGCCCAGGGGTCGAGATCGTCCGGTTGCGGCGGTCTCAGGAGCAGGCGTGGTGTTTCGAGCGTGGGTCCCAGCATCATTGCATCATAGCCGCTTCCCTGCCGACGCGATATCCTGCCAAAAGAACGCATCATTTCGTCAGGATGTAGCTCTGCAGCGCCGCCAGCGTGTCCGACCCGTAGCGTCCATCCGGCTTGCGGTCGAGCAGGCCCGCCCGGGCAAGGCGCTGTTCCACCGCTTCCCGCGTCGGCGGGGTCAGGTTGGCCTGCCATTTGTCGATCAGGAAGGTGCGGGCCACCGGCGACCCGCCATGCAGGGCCTCCAATCCGTAATCGGCGGCAAGCCCCGGATCGAACTTGGCGCCGCCCATGCCGTACATCAGGAAGGGCATCAGGCTTGCCTTGGCGTTGATGTTGCCGATGGCCGCCGCCTTCTCGAACAGGCCGACAGCCTTGTTGAAGTCGCGCGGGCCGCCGAGGCCGTTGGCGGCCATGTTGGCCAGCATGACATTGCCGTCGCTGTTGCCAAGTTCGGCTGCACGCTGGAACAGGCTGCGGGCAGTGGCGAAATCCTTCACCGCGCCGGTCTGGCCAAGCAATACATAGCCGACGCGCAGGATGGTTTGCGTGTGCTCGGTCTGAAGCAGCCTGTCGATCCATTGCCGAGCCATGCCGGCATTCTTGGGCACGCCGGTGCCCTGGAGATAGAGCACCGCAAGGAAGCCCATGGCCTGCGGATCGCCGGTATCGGCGGCCTTCTGGTACCATTTGGCGGCTTGCACGGCATCGCGGGAGCGGCCGGTCCCATTCTCGTATTCGATGCCGACATTGCGCATGGCGACGACATTGCCCGCGGCGGCGGCCTTGTCGAACAGCGCCATGGCCTGTGGCAGATCCTTCGGCCCGCCATCCCCCTTTTCCAGCATAAAGGCGAGATCCGACATGGCGGATATCGAGCCGGCGGCGCTCGAGCGGGTGAGAAGATCGCGTGCCTCCGTTTCCTCGCCGGCCACATCGAGCGCCCGGGCGAGCTGGAACTGCACGCGGCGGTCATTCGGGGCGGCGGCAAGCGCGGCGCGGCAGGCGTCGATGGCGAGCTTGGGCTGGATCTGGTCGCGCTCGATGCCGGGGACGCCCGAGGGGCGATCCATGTCGAGGGACGAAGCCGCCAGCCTGTCGCAGCCATCGACCGCGGCCTGCGCTTGCGAATCAGGCACGGTGGGCGCGGCGGGATCGGGTGTCGGCAGCTGCGGAGTGGGCGCCACTGGCGGCGCATTGCCGACGAAATAGAAATCGCCGAGCAGCGAGATGGTCACCTCCGGCAATTGGCGCTCGTCGGTGGCTTTGTAGACCTCGGCCGCCACTCGGCGGAACATCGCGCCGATTTCGACATTCGGCTTGTCGACCTCGCCGAGCAAGGCCGCGGCGAAGGGGCTGTTGCGCCCTCCGCCATCGGCCGCCACGGCACCCGGCTGCGTCGAATAGGCGATTATCGTGCCGGCCGTCTGCTGGATGCGGGCCAGACCGCGGCTGGCGCCGAGGGAGCGGGTGGGTGCCGCCTTGGAGAGCACCTCTTGAGCCAGTGGATTGTCGCGGCAGGCATCGAGCATCACGATGCGGACGCCCGAGGCGCGCTGAAGGTCGGACAGGACATCGTCCACCCGCGACATTTCATAGGCGATATCTTCGACACCCGTCAGCTTGGCATCGACGGGCATCAGATAGTTGGCGCCCTGATACTGCATGCCATGGCCGCCATAATAGAACAGCGCCGCATCGGCGCCGGCAGCCTCATGGGCGAAGCGGCGAAAGGCATCGTCCATGCCGCGCCTGTCGAGATCGTAGCCCTCGATGACCTCGAAACCGACACCCTTGAGCGCATTGGCGACATCGCTGGCATCGTTGCGCGGATTGGGCAGCTTGACGGTGTTCTGATAGGCCGAATTGCCGATCACCAGCGCCACCCGTTTGTCGGCGAGAGCCGCAGTAGGATTCGAGGCCAGGGACAGGATGACCAATCCGATGGCCACGATCCAATGCCGGACAGGATAGGTCATCACTGCTTTCTCCTCAGCCGACCGGCGCGAAAACTCCGCTGGATTGGCCACCGTCGCAGTATCGAAGGAAACAGAGGAGCCGCCCCGGCCGTCAATGCTACAGGGCTACCTCCGCCGACTGGCCGGCATCCTCCAGCACCAGGTCGGCGCCTTTTTCGCCCACCATGATGGCCGGTGCATTGGTGTTGCCCGACGTGATAGCGGGGAATATCGACGCGTCTATGACACGCAGGCCCATGAGGCCATGCACGCGCAGGCGAGGATCGACGGCTGCCTTGCGCGCATCCGGCCCCATGGCGCAACTGCCGCAGGGGTGGAACACCGAATAGGCGCGCGCCCGGATGTCGGCGACAAGCTCCTCATCGCTCTCAACGGCAATGCCGGGCTTTTTCTCTTCGACGATCAGGTTGCGGAAGGAATGCGTCCTTGCAAGGCCTCTGAGGATCCTGGCGCCTGTCAGCATGTCGGCGACATCATGCTCGGTGGCGAGGTAATTGGGGTGGATCAATGGCGCCGCGGTCGGATCGGCCGAGCGGATAGCCAGATAACCCCGGCTCGTCGGATGGCAGGGCGAGATGCTGGTGGAGAACCCGGGGAAAAGATCGGGCTTGGTCAAGGCTCGCACGCCCGGCACGGCGCGTTCATAGCTCAGCGGCGAGAAATAGAGCTGCATGTCGGGCGCCGGCAGGTCCGGCTTCGTGCGAATGAAGCCGCCGCCCTGGTTGACGCTGAGGGCCAGCGGCCCGGTGCTGCGCATCACATATTGCAGGCCGACACGCAGGCGCGCCATCAGTGGGCCCAAGACCTGGTTGAGCGTCGGCAGGCGTGAGCGGTAGACATGGTCATAACACAGATGATCCTGCAGATTGGCGCCCACCGCCGGCAATTCATGAAGCGGCTCGACACCGGCGGAGCGCAGGATGTCGGCCGGCCCGACGCCGGAGAGCTGCAGCAATTGGGGCGAGTTGATCGCGCCACCGCTGAGGATGACTTCGCGTCCGGCGCGCGCCTCGATGGTGCGGCCCTTCTGCTGGTAGCTAACACCGATACAGCGGCGGCCCTCGAACAAGAGCTTCGTCGCCAGCGCGCCGGTCTCGATGCGCAGGTTCTCCCGTCCCTTGGCCGGCCAGAGATAGGCCCGCGACGTGGACGCGCGGTAGCCGGTGATGGTCGTGTTTATCTGATAATAGCCGACGCCCTCGATGCTCTCGCCATTGAGGTCGCCGGTAAAGGGCAGCCCTGTCTCCTGTGCCGCCTTGATGAAAATGGCGGTCAGGGGGTGGGCCGTCGAGGCGATGGTGCTGACATGAAGCGGTCCGCCTGCGCCATGCCAGGGGCCGGCGCCGAGGGCATGATCCTCCAGGCGGCGATAGGCCGGCAGCACATCGCGCCAGCCCCAGCCGGGATTGCCCATCGCCTCCCAGCCGTCGAAGTCGCCGGCGCTGCCGCGTGAATATACCATGGCGTTGATCGAGCTCGAGCCACCCAGCACCTTGCCGCGCGGCTGGTAGACGGTGCGTCCGTTCAGGTTCGGCTCGGCCTCGGTCTGGTACATCCAGTTGACTTCGGGGTCGTAGAAAGTTCTGCCGTAGCCGATCGGCGTCTGGATCCAGAAGCGACGATCTGACGGCCCGGCCTCGAGCAGCAGCACCTTGTAGCGCCCGCTCTCGCTGAGTCGAGCGGCAACGACGCAGCCTGCCGAGCCCGCACCGACGACGATGTAGTCATATTCGCTCATGACAGTATGAAACTCATTGCGGGGCTGCGCTGCGGTCGCGCTGGGCCAGGATGCTGATCAGGCCAAGCGTTGCCGATGACAGCATCAGGAAGAGCGAAACGGCGTTGAGGAGCGGCGTCGAGCCTTCCTTCATGCGGTCGAACATGGTGATGGTCAGCGGCGGATCCGATCCCACCAGCATCAGCGTGGTGTTGAAATTCTCGAAAGACATCAGGAAGGAGATGATGCCCGAGCCGATCAGCGCCGGCCTGAGATAGGGCAGTGTAATCGTCCTGAGCACCTCCCAGGGCGTGGCGCCGAGGTCATGGGCGGCTTCCTCCAGCGAACGGTCGAACTTGCGCAGGCGGGCAGAGATCACCAGCGTCGCCACCGTGGCAATGAAGGAGAACTGGCCGAGGATGACCAGGAAGAGGCCGGGCCTCAGCCAATCGATCTCGACATCGAAGGCATCGTCAAGCCGGTTGGCGATGCCGCTCGAAAAGGCCAGGATCGAGATGCCCAGGATGACGCCGGGGATGACCAGCGGGGCGAGCATCAGCAGGTGGCAGAATTTCTTGCCTGGAAACTCGTAGCGCTCGAACAGGAACGAGGTTGTCGTGCCGACCAGCAGGGCCAGCGTGGTCGTACATACAGCCACGATCAGCGAATTGCCCATGCCCCTCCAGACATTGGGATCGTTGAACAGGCCCAGCATCGGATCCTTGGTGCCGAAGAACCAGGTCAGCGTGAACCCCTTCCAGGGCAGCGAGGGATACATCGAATTGTTGAAGGCGAAGACCGCGACGACCAGGAGCGGCAGCGCCAGATAGACGATGAACAGGGCGACATAGGCGTTGTAGACGCCGCGGGCGAAGGGGCTGCGGGGCAGGGAAGCCAGCATCACTGCCTCCCGAGCGTCGAGGAGAGCGACTGGCCGCTGAGTTTCAGCGCCAGCCAGACCACGGCGCTCGAACAGGCAAGCAGGATGAAGCCGAAGGCGGAGCCCGCCTCCCAGTTGAAGCGGGTGATGAACTGCGAGTAGATGTGGGCGGTGAACCAAAGCCCGCTCTTGCCGCCCATCTGGGTGGGCGTGAGATAATTGCCGAGGCTGAGCATGAAGACGATCACCGAGCCTGCCACGATGCCGGGCATGGCATGCGGGATGACGATTTCCCGCAGCACGGTGAAGCCGTTGCCGCCGAGATCGTAGCCCGCCTCGATATAGGAATTGTCGAGGCTGTCGATGGCCGAGATCAGCGGCACCACCATGAACAGCATCGAGGTGTAAACGAGGCCGATCATCATCGCCACGTCATTGTAGAGGAACTCGACCGGCCCGGAGGTGAGCCCCAGGAACTGCAGGAGATTGGAGAGCAACCCCGTCTCGCGCAGGATCAGCATCCAGCCAAACACGCGCACGATCTCGCTGACCCAGAAGGGTAGGAGGCAGGTCAGGAACAGGATGGTCCGCGAACGCCCATGCACAATCTTGGCGATGTAATAGGCCACGGGAAAGGCAATGACGAGCGTGAGGAAGGTGGCGAGCACGGACATCGTGATGGTGCGGATCAGCGTCCATACATAGGCCCATTCGCCGAAGAAATCCTGGTAGTTGGCAAGACTCGTACGGTAGACCCGCGGCGATATCTTCTCCTGCAGCGACAAATAGAGGAGGTCGATATGCGGGATGATGATCAGCAGCCCGATCCACAGCACGAAGGGCGTCAGCAAGAGGAAAAAGGTGAGGCGGCGGCTTGAACTGATCATGTCAGTTCCTCAAGCCCGACCGGCGTTCTGGCTGAAGCAGCGGCTCTTGCCAGGTGGAAAGCGCAGCGAAACCGGCTGTCCTACGGTGAAATTGCCGATACCGCTGTCATGGGCGAAGGCCACCGAGACCGGCGCTCCCGCCCCGCACTTCACGAGCACGCGGCTCATCGCGCCGTTGAACAGGAAGCTCTCGACCTCGCCCCGGATCTCATTGGTGCCATTGCCGGGCAGCGGCGTTGCACCGGCCGGCTCGATGGAGATCTCCTCCGGGCGCACGAAGACCTCGACGGCCTCCCCGCCGGCGATCGTGTGGTTGTCTCCGGCGACGGCATTGAGCGCCCCGCCATCGGCCCGCTCCACCGTCACGGCTTGCCCGCCCGCCGAAACGGCCTTGCCGGCCCAGCGGTTGGAATCGCCGACGAAGCCCGCAACGAAGGCGGACTTCGGGTTGAAATAGAGTTCCTGCGGCGAGCCGACCTGCTCGAATCGGCCCTGGTTCATCACCGCCACCTGGTCGGACATCACCAGCGCCTCCGACTGGTCGTGGGTGATGTAGATAAAGGTGGTGCCGAACTGGTGCTGGAGTTGCTTCAGCTCGACCTTCATATGTTCGCGCAGCTTGAGATCGAGCGCGCCAAGCGGTTCATCGAGCAGCAGCACGGTGGGATCGAGCACCATGCAGCGGGCGATGGCGATGCGCTGCTTCTGGCCGCCCGACAATTGGTCGATGCGCTTGTCGCCGGCATTGGGCAGGTCCACGCGCGCCAGAATATCGGCGACGCGCTTGGCGATATCCTCCCGCGCCATGCCGCGCCGGCGCAGGCCATAGCCGATATTCTCGGCGACGCTCATCATCGGGAAGAGGGCGAGGTGCTGGAACACCATGTTGACGGGCCGCTTGTTCGGCGGCGTCTTCAGCACGGACTTGCCCTTGATCAGGATGTCGCCGGAGGTGGGCTCGCCGAAGCCGGCAACCAGGCGCAGCGCCGTGGTCTTGCCGCAGCCCGAGGGCCCGAGCATCGAGAAGAAGCTGCCCTGGGGGATCTGCACCGATATGCCGTCGACGGCTCTGAAACTGCCATAGGTCTTGACGAGATCACGGCATTCGAGATCGAAATTCATGGACACCGCCGGAGGATGAGAAAGGGCCTGTTCGGCCTCTGCTACTTGGTAGAAAAAAGTGCACGCCCGTCGTTCGTCACGGCTGTTCGGGCGATGGCGCTCGGCTCGCGGTGGCCCATCGCTCCATCACTAGTCCACCACGGCAAACGCATCGATCTCGATCAGGTAGTCCGGATGGGACAGGGCCTGGACTCCCAGCACGACATCGGCTGTCTTGTGGTCCCCGAAGAACGCTATTCGAGCCTCCTCCAATATCGGCAAGTCATCACGTTTGTAGTTGGCGACATAGAATGTGATCTTGGCAACCTGGTCCTTGCGGGCTCCCGCCGCCGAGAGCGCCCGGCCGATATTGTCGAACACCTGGCGCGCCTGGGCTGCCAAGTCACCTCGACCGACGGGATCGCCATTTATGTCCTCCGGTTCCTGGCCGGAAACGAATATCAACTTTGTACCCTTCGCGACGACGACTTGAGCGTAGTTTTTCGGGAGGGGAAGAGTGTCGGGATTGATGCTTTCGATCGTCATTCGTCTGGTCTCCGCTCATTCGACGCCCTCCAGGCAACGTCGCTCGGTAGGCACCGCACCCCTCATAAGAAGAGAAAGCGGGACGGTAACCATCCCGCTTTCAAGGTTGCCGCGCCAGGGGACTATTGCGCGGCGATTCGGTCGAGAACCTTGCCTTCCATGTCTTCGAGGCCGGCCGGGATCGGCGGGAACCACTTGACCTTGGCGATCACTTCCGGCGGGAAGAACTGCTTGAAGGCCTTGCGCAGGGCCGGATTGACGAGGTCGTCGGCGCCCTTGGAGGCCGAGAAGCTGCCCGAGGCCTCGGTAATGGCGGCAGCGTTCTCCGGCTTCATCACGAAGTTGATCCACTTGTAGGCAGCATCGTCCGCCTTGCCCTTGGCGGGCAGCGCGAAGGTGTCGATCCAGCCAAGCGCGCCCGTGTCAGGCGCCACGAACACGAAGTCGGGGTTCTCGGCATTGAGCTTGAAGCCGGTGGAATCCCAGGATTCGGAGGCGACCACCTCGCCCGAGCGCAGCATGTTGAGAAGATCGTCGGAACCCGACCAATAGGCCTTCACATTGGCCTTGCAGTCGGCCATTTTCTTGCCGGCCTTCTCGATGATCTCCTGATATTTCGCCTTGTCGCCGTAGGCAGCGAAGGGATCATCGCCCGCGGCGAAGGCCATTCCGAGCAAGGGAATGCGCTTCAGGCGCATCGAGACCTTGCCCTTGTGGGCGTCGGTGCAGAGGTCTCCCCAGCCCTTCACGTCGGATGCCTGCTTGCTGTTTACGACGATACCGGCCGTGCCCCACAGATGCGAGATGCCATAGACCTTGCCGTCGGCGGTGGTGACCTTCTTGGAGGCCTCCAACAGATCCGGGATGAAGAGACTGGTGTCGATCTTCGAGAGATCGAGCGGCTTGTAGATGCCGTATTCCTCCTGCGGGCCGGTGATACGGTCGGCGCTGGGCTGGGCCAGGTCGAAGCCGGCGCCGCCGGTGGCGCGAAGCTTGGAGATGATGTCCTCATTGTTCGACACCGTCACCTCGACGGTGATGCCGGTTTCCTGCTCGAACTTCTTTACGATCGCGTCGGGAGCATAGCCGCCCCAGGTCAGAAGGCGCAGGGTTTCGGCCGCCGCGGGCGTCGCCAATGCGATCACCGCCGTGGTTGCCAGAATTACAGCGAATGTCTTGGTTGCAAGGAGTGTCTTGATGCTGGTCACGTGCCCTCTCCGGTTTTTGTCTTGCTGGAGGAACTGGTCGAACCAGCCATCGCAGCCGTTGGGGCGAGGGTCGGACCTCGGCCCGGCACCGGCAGCAATAGGCGGCCCAGCTACTCGAGCTTTACGCTAGGTCCCGATTGGTCTGCCGGGCAGGTCCATTCTGGAGAAATAGGAAGACCACTTCGGGGGAACGATCCACCCTATGTCACACGGATGACAGTTCCGCGAAGGTCAGGGCTAGGCTCTTCGCACCAGCCTCGATCTTCGCCGCGTTGATGCCGCCGAAGCCGAGCACGAGGCCTTCGCGTGCGATCGGCTCGATGCAGAAGCGCTCGATGGCCGCGACGGTCAGGTTGCGCCGGGCCGCGGCGGCCGAGACGGCGGTGCCGCGCAGGCCCCCCTTCAGCCAGGCGACGGTGTGCAGCCCGGTATTGGTCGGCACGATCTCCAGCCAGGGCGTGAGGTGCCTGGCGCCGGCCTCCAGCAGGGCCTCGCAGCGTTCCGCATAGAGCTTGCGCATGCGCCGGACATGGGCTGCGAAATGGCCCTCGCCGATGAAATCGGAGACGTGGTCCTGCAGCGAGGTCGGCACGCCGGGCGAGAAGGCTTCGAGGCTCGTTTCGAAGATGCGCACGAGGGCCGGCGGCGCCAGGATGAAGCCGAGCCGCAGGGCCGGGAACAAGGTCTTGGAAAAAGTGCCGACATAGATCACCCGGCCGGCGGCATCGACGCCTTTCAGCGTCGGCAGAGGCCGGCCATGGAAGAAGAATTCACCGTCCCAGTCATCCTCGATCACCCAGCCCCCCGCCGTCGTGGCGGCCTGCAGCAGGGCAAAGCGCCTCTCGAGGCTCATCTTCGAGCCCAGAGGCTGCTGGTGCGAGGGCGTGACGAAGGCGAGCTTGAAGTCCGGCGAGCGGGCAAGGCCTTCGGCGACCACCAGGCCGTCATCGTCGACGGGCACTGGCACGATCTCGGCGCCATGGGCGAGGAAACTGTTGCGGGCGCCGATGGTGCCGGGATTCTCGAACCAGACGCGGTCGCCGGGATCGACCAGCGTGCTGCCGATCAGGTCGAAGGCCTGCTGGGCGCCTGATACGATGAAGATCTCATCCGCCCTGCAGGTGATGCCACGATTGGCACGCAGATGCGCGGCGATGGCATGGCGCAGCGGGCGGTGGCCATGCGGCTCGGGATAGCCGAGAACATGGTGGCGCTGGCTGCGCCAGTGGCGTGCCACGATGCGCGACCACTGCGCCATTGGGAAGGCGTCGAAAGCCGGCATCGCCGTGGTGAAGGCGCGCGGCTCATGCGGCAGGCGGTGCACGAAATGATGGGAGGCGGCGGAGAGCAGCCGGGCGAGCGGCGCGCTCTCCACGGGCCTGGCCTGCTCCAGGCTTGGCGTAGCCGGCCTGTCGGCCTGTACGGCCTCGCTGACGAAGGTGCCGGCGCCGGTCCGAGATTCCAGCAATCCCTCGGCGGTGAGTTGCTCGAAACTGCCGATCACCGTCATGCGGGCGATGCCGAGTTCCTTGGCGAGGATGCGCGAGGCCGGCAGCCTTTCGCCGGCAGCAAGCCCGCCACCCAGGATGAGGTCGCGCAGCGCCGTGGTGAGCTGGATGCCGATAGTGCGCGAGGAGGCATGGTCGATGGTGATCGATTGCAGCAGCGCGCCGCCAGCCCGCTTGACCATGTGTTCCTCCGTGTCGGGGCTGAATTCAAGTGACAAAGGCGAAGTCCGATCGGTTCGTCATCCTGGCCGGAGCGCCGGAATGACGGCGCTCCTTCCTCCCTCCCCCAATGGCCTGCCTGTTGGTTCAAAATGGACCTTAGAGGCAGACCAATTAGAGGGAAATATCCGGCGCCATAAGTTCGCACCTTTCCCCCGGCGCGAACGCTATCGATATCAATGAGCAATCCGATGAAGATCACGCGGCTGGAAACCTTCTCCAACCAGAATGTCGGCTTCGTCCGCGCCACGGCCGAAGATGGCCGGGAAGGCTGGGGCCAGGTATCACCCTACAATGCCGACATCACTTGCGCGGTCTTCCATCGCCAGGTTGCGCGCTGGGCCATCGGCGGCGATGCCGACGACATCGCCGGGCTGGTTCAGCTGATCCCGGAGCGCGAGCACAAATTCCCATGCTCCTATCTATTCCGCGCCCTCACAGGCCTCGATACCGCCTTGTGGGACATGCGCGGCAAGCGAACCGGCAAGAGCGTGTGCGAATTGCTGGGCGGCACGCCCCGCCCCTTCCCCGTGTATGCCTCCAGCATGAAGCGCGGCGAAATCACGCCGGAGCAGGAAGCCGAGCGTCTCAAGCGCCTGCAGGGTGAATTCGGCTTCACCGCCTTCAAGTTCCGAGTCGGCAAGGAATGCGGCCATGACGAGGACGAATGGCCCGGCCGCACCGATGCCATCGTGCCGAAGGTGCGCAAGGCCCTGGGCGAAGAGGCGCGGCTGCTGGTTGACGGCAACAGCGCCTATTCGCCCGGCAAGGCCATCGAGGTCGGTCATATGCTCGAGGACAACGGCGTCGTCCATTTCGAGGAGCCCTGCCCCTATTGGGAACATGACTGGACCAAGGAGGTGAGCGAGGCGCTCTCCCTCGACGTCACCGGCGGCGAGCAGGATTGCGACCTGACGGTCTGGACCTATGCCATGCGCAACCGCATCGTCGACGTGGCCCAGCCCGACATCTGCTATGTCGGCGGGGTCGAGCGCATGCTGAAGGTCGCGGCGCTGGCAAGGGCCGCCGGCCTGCCGGTGACACCGCATTCGGCGAACCAGTCAATGCTGACAGCCTATACGTTGCACATTATGGGCGCCCTGGAGAATGCCGGGCCCTATGTCGAATATTCCATCGAGGGCCCGGATTACTATCCCTGGGAGGTCGGCCTCCTTGCCAATCCGCTGCATGTGGAGGATGGCAAGGTGCAGATCCCGCAGGGACCGGGCTGGGGCGTCGATGTCAATCCTGACTGGCTCGCCAAGGCCCACTACCAGGCAACGGAGCTGCCCGCATGAGCGCTTCCCTCGACGCACTGGTGCAGGAGGCCCTGACGACAGGGCGCATCGCCAACCTGCCCAACGGCCATTTCATCGACGGACGCTTCCAGCCCTCGCAATCAGGCGCGCGCATGGAGAGCTTCGATCCCGGCCGGGGCATCGCCTTTGCCGACTTTGCCGCTGGCGACGCCGCCGATATCGACGCGGCCGTCGAGGCCGGGCGGCGGGCGCTTAGAGGACGCTGGCGCGATCTCAAGCCGGCCGAGCGCGGGCGCATCCTGCAGCGTGCGGCGGCGTTGATAGGCGAGAATGCCGAGCGCCTCGCCGTCGTCGAAAGCCTCGATTCCGGCAAGAAGCTCGTCGAGGCGCTGGGAGACGTGCGCGGTGCCGCGCGGACCTTCGAATATTACGCCGGCGCCTGCGACAAGCTGCAGGGCGATACCATGCCGCTTGGCCGCAACCATTTCGGCATGACGGTGCATGAGCCGGTGGGTGTCACCGCCCACATCATCCCCTGGAACTACCCGATCTCAACCACCGCCCGCGGCCTCGCCCCGGCCCTTGCCGCCGGCTGCGCGGTGGTGGCAAAGCCTGCCGAGCAGACACCTTTCACCGCGCTGATGCTGGCGGACATCCTCCACCAAGCCGGTTTGCCGGACGGCGTCTGCAATGTGGTGTCGGGCACCGGCCGCGAGGCCGGCGCGCCGCTGGTTGCCCACCCCGGCATCGACCAGATCACCTTCACCGGATCGGTTGCCACCGGCATCGGGGTCATGCAGGCGGCCGCGCCGAATGTGACGCGGCTTGTCCTGGAACTCGGCGGCAAGTCCCCGGTCGTCGTCTTCGCGGATTGCGATATCGAGGCGGCGTTATCGGGCATGATGGAGGCGATCTACGAGAATGCCGGCCAGATCTGCTCCGCCGGTTCGCGCCTGGTGATCGAGAAGAGTTTCAGCGGGACCTTCCTTGCCCGCCTCACCGAGCGTGTTCGTGCCCTCACGCTTGGCCACGGCCTGACTAATCCCGGCATGGGACCGGTCAACTCGGCGGTACAACTTGCCAAGATCGAGGGCATGGTGGCGGCGGCCGTCAAGCGCGGCGCCATATTGCACACCGGTGGCGCCAGGGCCGAGGGTGGCGAGCTCGGCCAGGGCTGGTTCTATCAACCCACCATCGTCGAGCCCTCCTTGAGCAGTGACGCGATCGTGCAGGAGGAGGTCTTCGGGCCGGTACTGACGGTGCAGGCCTTCGAAACCGAGGAAGAGGCGCTGGCCCTTGCCAACGGCACCCGCTTCGGCCTCGTCGCCGGCATCTACACGGCCGATTTCGGCCGCGCCCACCGCCTCGCCCGCGACATCGACGCCGGCCAGGTCTTCATCAACGATTATTTCGCCGGCGGCATCGAAATGCCCTTCGGCGGCAACCGCAAATCCGGCTTCGGGCGGGAGAAGGGGTTGGACGGGCTGAAGAACTACACGCGGGTGAAGAGCATCGCGGCACGGATTTCGGGATAGAGAACAGGTAAGGGCGCGACGTAAAGCCTCCCCCACGAAGCTGGGGGAGGCACGTCGCGCCTGCTCGGGCGCGCTACCGCAGCCCATCCTCGCCCTTGATCTCGCCCTTCGCCAGCCCCCCGACACGCGGCAGGGGGCGGCCGCTGTCTGTGACGACGATCGCCACCAGGATCTCGTTGGCGCGTGGCGCGTCCGGCACGCGCACTTCCATGGCGTCGAAATGGCTGCGCACGAAAGCCGCGTCCTTATGGCCGAGCGGCACGTCGAGCACGCCGCCGAGGCCGCAGCGCTTCTTGGCGGAGGGGATCAGCGCGGCGCCCTTGCCCAGGACCTTGCGCACCGGCGCGCCCATCTTCGGATGGAGGATCGCGGCAGCGTGCTCCAGCTCCCCGTTCTCGCCCACCGCCGCAGCCTTGCCATAGCTTTCGGCTGCCGGACCCTCGATGCCCAGTGCCGCGACGGCGCGCCTTGTGAGCAGGTCGCCGAGTTCCTCGCCGATCTCCATCAGCGGCGTGAGATCCTCGACATAGCGCCCGGCAAAGGGGTTCTCGATCACCGCGACGGCAGCAGCCCGGCGAGTGGGCGGATCGACGGGTCGGTCCATCTCGGTGCGGACTTCCTCGAGGAGGGTGACGAGCTTGCGGATCTTGGCGGGCATGATGGGCCTCTTTGGGGGTGCCGGTCTTCGGACCGGCATGGAAACGCGGCGCATGTGAAGAAGTAGAGCCGGGTCTGAAGACCCGCCCCCCGGGTCACCTCAATCCATCCAGCCCCTTCACATCCCTAGCCGCCAAGCCGCCGACGCGGGCATGGATGCGGGGGCCCGTAGTCATCACCAGGACGAGGGCGATCTCGTCGGCCTTGGGGGCATCGGACAGGCCGACTTCCATGGCGTCGAAATGGCTGCGTACATAGGAGGCGTTGACATGGGTGACGGGCACGTCGAGCCGCGTGCCCGGCGCGCCGAGCTTCTTGGTGGAGGGCACGATCGCCTTGGCGTCACCCAGGATCTCGCGCATGGCATAGCCGCCCGGCACGTGCCAGAGCGCCCCATGTTCGAGCTCGCCGGCCGCACCGACGATCGCGCCTTTGCCGTAACCCTCGATGCTGGCGGGATCGCCGCCTAGCGCTGCCAGCAGCGCTTTCGCCATCTCCAGCCCCAGCGGCTTGAGATCGTCCATGAAGGAGGCGATGTCCTCGACATAGCGGCCGGCAAAGGGGTTGCTGATCACCGAAATGGCCGCCCCACGCTTCAGCGGCACCGGGCTGGCGGGGCCGCCCTCGTGGAAGATCTCCTCGACGATGATGGCGCGCTTGCGCAGAACGACTTCGGGCATCTCAGGCGGCTTCCGGTTGGACGAGAACGTAGGAGGTTGGCACGAGGCGCGTGGCCCCGGCAAGGTGAAGGGCGGCGGCGGCGATCAAGCCTGCGTCAATCAGGGCTCGCGCCCGGATCTCGCCGCCCCGCAGGGCGAGCGCTATCTCGTCCGGCGCGAGCGAGCCGACGCCGCGCGTAACCAGGCGCTCGCCGAGATCGCTGTCGGGCTGCAGCGAAGCGGCTGGGACGCGGGTGATGGCAGGATGGCCGGGCAGATCGACTGCATTGGCGATGATGGTGGCCGCCGCATCCGCCATCGCGGCAGAGGGCGCCAGCACCGTCACGGCATCGGCGATGCCCAGGGAAAAGCTGCGCCCGCGCCAGCCCGAGGTGGCGATGCCGCCGACGCGGTCGCCAGCGCGGATCTCGCCGCGGGCAAACAGACCAGGCTGGTCAGGCCGATCCACCAGGCCAATGGCGAAGACCTCGCCTTCGGCCAGATGCACGGCGATGTCACCGCCATTGTTGACATAGGCGCGACGCAAGGGCCCGGCGGCCAGCATGGCGGCGAGGATCTCATCGGCCACGGAGCCCGCGACAGCCGCCATCGGCGTGATGAAGTGTGCGGCGGCATAGGGGCCGACGGCGGCCTGCATGCGGCGCGTTACGATCCCCTTGGCCTCGGCACTGTCAGCCTTCTGTTGCGCGCGCAGCAACGGCAGCTCGGTGCAGAGGGCCTCCAGCAATCCGTCGAAACGCTCCACCGCCGCTCGATAGGCCTCCTGCACTACGGCGACCTCGCCGAAAGCCTCGATGATGAGATCGATCGGCCCGTGCTGCAGATGCAGCCGATGGCCATCCGGCAGGATAGCGGCGTGAGGCTTCATGGCCGCCTGCCTTGCGGGTTGAGACGCGAGAGTGGAGTGTCGATCTCCGATCGACAATCTTGGAAGCGGAGCGTTTGCCGGATAGGAAGATGGCGGTCGGAGACCGCCACTCCAGGCTCCCCGCGTATCCATCGGCCAAAGTCAGCGCCCACGGCCTCAGGGTCCAAGCTCATTCTTATTGCCCTCTCATCCGTGTGATCTCTTGGCGTCATGCGGCGTCAAGGGCCAGGGATTGTCACTGCGGTGGGGCACGCCCTTGCCTTCGGTGATCTCGGACAGCGGCCTGACATGGCCGACATGGCCGCCCATCGCCCTGTAATCGTCGAGGCGCAGCGTGAACTCGATCGGCGCCACCAGAGCCGGCGTCGGCACATAGCCGAAGGCGTTTTCCGGCAGGCGCGTGACATCGACCATGAAGGTGATGCCGCCGCCCGGCCAGACATAGACCGGCGCACCGCCGCAGGTGACATAAGTGAGGGCGTCCTTCACCGAACGCGTCAGGCGCACCGGATTCTCGGTTACGCCGGCGCGCAGAGAGCCGCCGGCCCCGCCGATGAACAGCACGGTTGCGAGGGCCGGCTCGCAATTCTCGGCGATGCGCTCGACGGATTCCACGAGGACTTCCGGCAGGTGGAGCTTCACGGGCTTGAGCTCGTGATCGAGCTCGTAATAGGCATGGTGCTCGCCTGTGGTGCTGACCATCAGCAAGCGCAGCCCGGGCCAAGCCACCTTCGAATCGAAGGGACCGAGGATGGTGAGGGGATCGTCGATATCAGTGCCGCCCCAGCCGGTGCCGGGCTGGGCAACCTGGAAATAGCGCCCGGGGGTCGAGCGCCGTCCTTTCATCTTGATGCCGGTATCGGGAATGCCGAGCAGCTTGCCGGCCTGATGCTCGGAGAGCACGCCGGTGATGTGATCGTCGACCACCACCACTTCGTCGGCCTTGCCCTCCCATTGCTTCGCAAAGATGCCGATGGTGGCCGAGCCGCAACCGACCCGCATGCGCTGCTCCAACTGACCGTTGACGATGGGGGCCTTGCCCGCCTCGATGACGAGGGTCGCGCCGTCATCGATGGTCAGTTCCACCGGCTTGCCGTTACAGAGTTCCAGCAGGGCGTCGCAGGTGACGCGCCCTTCCTTCTTCGAGCCACCGGTGAGGTGGTGCACGCCGCCGAGCGAGAGCATCTGCGAGCCATATTCGCCTGTGGTGACATGGCCCACCGCTTCGCCTTTCACGCGCACCGTGCTCTGCTCAGGGCCGATGAAACGGTCGGTGTCGATCTTCACCTTCACGCCGCAATAGGAAAAGATGCCCTCGGTGACGACGGTGACCATATCGACGCCCTCGACCTCGGAGGACACGATGAAGGGTGCCGGCTTGTAGTCGGGATAGGTGGTGCCGGCACCGATGGCTGTGACGAATTTCTCCGAGCCCGCCACCAGCGAGCCATCCCAGTTGCCCCCACCGAAGGGCACAACCTCACCACCCTCACCGACCGTGCGCTCCAGGAGAACGAGAGGATCGACGCGCACCAGCACGCCATTGTCGTTGGCGTAGCGGTCGCAGGCGCCGGCCATGCCGGGCTTGATGTAGCACATCACCGGGCAGGCATCGCAGCGGATCTTGTCGTCAGCAGCGGGCTGGGGCTGGGGCACGGCGAACTCGCTATGGGCGGAGAACTCGCTGTAGGTGGTCATGCGCTGGCCCTCGACGGGAAAGAGGCATCCCGATTTCGTTTGTATACTAACGATATTCGGCGGGTTGGCGCACAGTGTCAAGTATGGCTGCATGACGAAAAGGCCGCCGCTCGGCCACCTCCCCCAGCTTCGTGGGGGAGGCTCGCGTCGCGCCCTCGGCTCAAGCTTGCGCTTGGTCCCCGCCCTTTTCGATCAGCACCGTGACGTCCTGCAGGATGGTCGGCAAGGCGAAGCCCGCGGTGCAGGCAAGATAGCGCGGCTCGAAATGCGGGTTGAAGCGCGCCTTGAAGCCACGCAGGGCATCGAAATTCTGAATGTGGTCGCCAAAGCGGAACAGGAGCGGGGTGACGCGCTGCCAGGCCGGGCCCAGATTCTCGGTGGCGCGAGCCGGATTGGGCGTCAGGCCGAGATCGAAGCGCTGCACGCCGCGCGCCTTGGCGAGGCGCAGCAGGCGCAGCAGCATGAAGTCGAGCGCGTTTGGACCGAGATCCGGCAGATAACGCAGGATGTCGATGGCCCACTCTTCGTTGCCGCCGCTGCGCATCACCACGGCAAAGCCGACGATCTCGCCGGCCCGGCGCAAGATGGCGCAGTCATTGGTGCGGATCCATTCGGGCGAGAAGCGGCCGATGACGAAATGCCCCTCGCTCTGCCCGGTGCCCGCAAGCCAGGCCTGCGAGACCCCGTCGAGCAGCGAGATGGTCGCGGCGGTCGCCCCAGCCGGCACGAGATCGAGGCTGAGGGAGTGGGTATCCGCCCAGCCGAAGACAGCATTGGCGCCGCTGAAGGGCTCATCCGGCAGGGTGGCGAGATCGAGCCAGGCGTGATCGCCGATCGGCGTCAGGATCAGGCCCGCCTCGAGATAGTTGGCTCGCATCTGCGGCGAGGCCGAAAGCACCACAGGCCAGAGCCGCTCCCGCTCGGCCCGCTCGCCGAACACCCACAGCAGGTCCTGGACGACCGCCGGGGCGCCCAAGGGATCGCCGAGGGCGACCGAGGAGCCACCCGAGCGCGCCACCACCATGGCGGCATGGCCAAGGTCGCTGGCCAGCAGCATCTGACCCGGCAGCAAGGCGAGGCGCGCCTCCGCCGAAGGAACGCGCGCCACCAACGCTCTGAGATCGACGGCGCTGGCCGGCACCAGGCCGATGCCGCCCTTCCAGTAGACGGTGAGGAAGCCGATGGCGACGGCGGCTACCACAGCCAAGCTGGTGGAGCGCAGGAAGCGCGACATCTCATAGCCCTGGCCAAAGCGCAGCCAGAGGTCGGGCGTGTAATCGACAAACCGGAAGGCGAAAAAGCCGATCCACACCGTCACGGCCAGCATGGCAGCGATGGCGCCAAGCAGGAGCGGCGAATAGTCGACGCCAAAAAGCGTGGCGCTGCGCGGAAAAGCCGGCCGGCTGAGAGCGAGCACCAGGAGCGCGCAGCACAGGGTCAGCATGAAGCGCCAGTCGGCGCTGCGCAGGAGCGTCGCCACAGTACCGACGATCAGTACGATCATCGCCGCCTGCCACGCCGACTCGATGCGTCGGATCAGCCCGCGCGCCAGGAAGAGCAGCGCCACGCCGGCCAACGAGGCGACCAGATGCGAAACCTCCAGCACCGGCAGCGGCACGAGAGCAGTGAGCAGGATCCGCCTTGCCTCGCTTGCCGGCACGACGCCGGTGATCAGCAGGGCACCACCTGCCAGGAACATGGCGCCGGACACCAGGATCGGCGCCAGCGGCTTCATGATGCCGGAGACCTGATCCACCATCTTGCCGACGAAATGGCGGCGGCGCGCGAGCTCATAGGCGCCGAGGATGGCGAGCGCGAGCGCGAAGGGTATGAAGTAGTAGATGACGCGGAACAGAATGATGCGGCCGAGCAGGATCGGCTCGGGGATCTGCGGCAGCGCCACCAGCATGGTGGCCTCGAATGGGCCGAGGCCGCCGGGCGAGTGGCTGAGCACGCCCAGGAAGGCGGCCAGCACATAGATCACCATGAAGGTGAAGAAGGGAATGCCCGCTGCCTGCTCGGGCAGCAGGACATAGAGCGCACCGGCGCCGGCGCAGACGTCGAAGATGCCCAGCGCGATCTGCATGGCGGTGACCTTGCCGCCCGGTAGCGGCATCGACCAGCCTTCGACCGCCACCACGCGCTTGCCTGTGGAGACATAGGAGACATAGCCGACGATGAGGCCGATCAGGATGAGGCCGATCGCCATGTTGAAGATCGTCGGCAGATGGTCCACCCCGGCCACGGATTGCGGCACCAACAAGAGGCCGAAGGCCAGCACCGCCCCCATGCCGAGCCAGAAGGTGAGGGTGCAAACCAGCGTAAGCGCGGCGATCTGCGGCCCGGACAAGCCGGCGCCGCCATAGACGCGGTAGCGCACCACACCGGCGGTGAGCAGCGGCACGCCCAGCGTGTAGCTGATGGCATAGGAGGTAAAGGAACCGATGGCGGCGGTGGAATAGGAAATGTCCTTGGCCCCGATCTGCTTCAGCGCAAGGCCGTCATAACCGGTCAAGGCGAGGTAGGAGCAGGCGGTGAAGACGATGGAGAGTGCGACGGCCAAGGCCGGCGTCGCCGTGAAGCCCGCCACTACCTCGTCCGGCTTGACGGTGCGCAGGAGCGAGGCGAGCACCACCAGGGCCCCGACGAACAGGGCGATCGAGAGGATCGGGCCGACATAGTTCCAGGGCACGCGGCGCAGGACCCGCCGGAGTGCGGACAGGCGGCCTCCTTCAGGGGGCAGGACGAGCAATGTCGATGCCGGCCTGTTCTCGTCCTTTTCCGCCGTCACTCATCAACTCCCAAACCACGGTCCTGCAACAGGCCTGCCTTATGCGCGCAGGAAGACCGAATTGTGAAGAGGGGCGTGGCGCGATTCAGCGTTGGGGCGCCGAATTCGGGCAAGGAAAATGGATTCATGAAAGGGCGTACGCAAAGCGTTCGGGGATCCAGTTTGCCTATCTCGGTTGACGCAGAAGCCGTCGTTCAAGAAAGGTCCGCATGTCGCGGCGCCCATCTACAACGCAATAGATAACCACATCGGTCCCGATAACGCGGTAAATGATCCTGAATGGCATATAATGAGCTTCGCGATATTCCGAGACGCCGAGACTGACGAGTTCCTTGGGAACATTGCCCCTTTGAGACATGTGTGCGAGGCCAAGACAGAGATCGTCAAGAGCCTGCAGGACACGTTCAGCGTTCGTTATCGAGTCATTGCGAGCGATATAGCGATAGATATTCTCAATATCGGCCTGGGCCTCGTCGGCAATCACCACGCGGAGAGCATCAGGCATCACGCCTGGTTCTTGATGCGCTCGCGGATACCTTGAAATGCCTCCGAAACGGGGCGCACCTTGCCCTGTTCAACCTGCTGATTGGTCAGTGCCAACACTTTCAGGAGCGCAAGCGTCTCTTGAGTTTCTTCGTACTGCGCAACGTCTTGCAACACCGCCCTGGCCTCGCCATGAAGCGTAATGACAACGGGATCCGCGCCCTCGGAAAGGCCACGGATTATCTCCGGAGCATGCGCTTTCAGATAGCTGATTGGCTTCACACGGTCGGCGATCTTCATCCGCGGATCTCTCAATGACCAAAATAAGGACCGAATGTAGTCCGCGCGAATGCAAAACCACAACACGCCGATTTGACCTTTGCCCACCGGACCCTACTCCCGGCTGATCGTCCGCAACCGGGAGAGCAGCGCCCGGATCTCCGCCTCCGGCAGCGTGGCGATGTCCCGGGCGAGCCGGTTGGCGAGTTCCGTCGCCTGGGGCGTAAGACCCGCCGTGTCGACGACGGCACGGGGATCGGAGAGCGCGGCGAGGCGCTGCAGGTCTTCCGCTTCGTCCCAGATGATGTTGAAATGGGCAATGATGCGCTGGATCAGGAGCCAGGTCGGCCGCCCGCGCTTGCCATGCTCCAAAGCCGAGAGATAGGCGGGGGAGACGCCGAGCGCGGCCGCCATCTGCTTGAGGCTCTGGCCACGGGCGGCGCGCAGGTCGCGCAACTTGGCACCGAAGGGCGTCATGGATGAGGGCCCTTGCGCAGGCGCCGCAGCCGGACATAGAGCGCGCCGCTACCGCCATGGCCCTGATGCGCCTCCTCGAAGCCGAGGACAAGGGGTCTGAGATCCGGCATGCGCAGCCATTGCGGCACGACGCGTCGCAGCACGCCGCGCTCATCAGCCGAGAACAGGCTCTCTCCGCCCGTGCCTCCCTTGCCCGTGATCACCAGCACCATGGAATAGCCGCGCATCTGCGCGATGGCCAGAAAGCCGCGCAGGGCGCCATGCGCCTCGGCCTGGCGCATGCCATGCAGATCGATGCGTGCGTCGATGGCGCGGGTGCCGCGCACCACCTGGCGGCGCTCATGCTTGTCTATCGGAGCGATTGGCGGCAGAGGGGGCGCTACCGGCTTGACCGGCTTCGGAGCGGCCGACTTCGCCTTGGGTACCGGCTTGGCGGCCGGGCCGGCGGCTGGTTCCAGTGCCTCCTCCGCCGGCTTGGGCACAGGCTTGCGGCGCCGGCGCTTGAGCGGCGTCACCTCGCGGGTGACGTGGGCCCAGAGTTCGCTGTCCTCGGCGGTCAGCTCTTTGCGGCGGCGGGTGGTCACCTAGCGCTCCCCGCTTTGGAAGCCGCCGCTGGCCTGGGCCACAGCACTATGAATTCGCCGCCATGGCGCACCGCGCCGGCGATCGCTCCCGCCTGATCGCCCGTGCCGAAGAAGATATCGGCCCGCGCCGCGCCGATGATGGCCGAACCGGTGTCCTGCGCGATCATCAATTTGCGGATCACCTGCGGTTTTACCCCGCCGCCGACATCGGGAATGGCTGTGTCGATGAAGACCGGCAGCCCATAGGGCCAGATCTTGCGGTCGATCGCGATGGAGCGCAGCGGGGTCACCGGCAGGCCCTCGCCGCCGATGGGGCCGGCATCGCGGCCGAGAAAAGGCGCGATCCTGAAGAAGACAAAGGATTTGTTCTCTTGCATCACCTCACGCGCCACCGCCGGGTCCTTGGCCAGAAAAGCCCTCAGGCTTGCCATGGTGATTTCGCGGGGCGGCACGTTGAGCCTCTGCGCCACGATCCGGCCAATGCCGGTATAGGGCTGACCGTTCTTGCCGGCATAAGCGTAGCGCACGGTGCTGCCCGTGGGCAGCCGCAGCGTGCCGGAGCCCTGCACCTGCATGAAGAAGCGGTCGACCGGGTCGGCGATAAAGCCGATCTCGAGCCCTTGCCCGTCCAGCGCTCCGTCCTCGATCGCCTTGCGGTCTGGGTAGACCTCAAGGCTGCCGTCGGACTTGCGCCGTGCAGCCGTGTACCCCTCGAGACCGGGCGGGACGGCACTGGGATCAAGGGTCACGAGGTCGGAGGGACGATCGAGCAGCGGGGTTTGATACGGCCCCTCGCGCGTGAGCGAGCCGGGGATTTCCGGCTCGTAATAGCCCGTATAGAACGCTTTTCCGGCCACGGGACCGCTGCCCTCCGGCGGACTGATGCGCCAGGGGGTGAAGTTGTCTTCGAAGAAGCCACGAGCCGCACTGGCATCGAGCGGTCCCAGTTTCAGCGCCTTCTGGCAGAGTGTGACGAGATCCGCCGGCGCCGGCACACCGTCATTGAGGGCTGGATTGCCCTGCGCTTGGGAGCGGCAGGAGGCGAGCCAGACCTGGAAGGCCTTGGCATGATCGTCACGCCCCCAGCCGGCGAGATCGCCGAAGGATACGGGTTCTGCCTGCACGCCAGCAGGCAAGGGCGGCGGCAGAGGGTCGGAGGTTAGCTTGCGTTCCGCCGCGCCCGCCACGCCGGCGATTACGGCAAGCGCCGGAACGAGGCCCAAACTCCAGAAAATGCGCATGACATGGATACCGTCGCCCGCCAGCCTTGCCCCGACACCACCTATTCGCCGGTGGCGACCAGGCGCCAGTTGGGGTCGCGGGTGCTGGTATCGCGCGCAAAGGTCCAGGTGTCGGTGACGGTTTCGACCTTGTCGAGGCTGCCATCGACAAGAGTGCCTGACTTGTCCTTGGTGACGCTGATCATCTGGGAGGCGAACCTCACCGTCACCTCGGCCATGCGGCCCTTGGCGACGGCCTGGGTGATATCGGCCTTGTCGATCGACACGAAGGTGGATTGCACGCTCTCTCCGCGTGTCTCGCGTTCGCCGATATCATGCGAGAAAGCCTCGAAGTTCTCGCGCGAGAGCAGGCCCTTCAGTGTCTTGCGGTCGCCATTGTTGTAAGCGGTGACGATCATCTCATAGGCCGCCTTGGCGCCGGCCGAGAACGTACCTGGCTGGAAGGTAGGATCGAGTGCGGCAATGGCATCGAAGCCGGTGGCCAGCGCCGAGCCCGGCTCGGCAAAGCCTTCCCAGCGGAAAGTCGGCGCAGGTGTCTCGCCAGGAATACCCCCTTCGGGCTCACGGGATGGAAGCGTCACCACCTTCTCGTCGCGAGCCGGCGGCGGGGCATCACGACGCAATCCCTCGAAGGGCGGCGGCTCCGCGCCCGTCCGTTCGCCCAGCACCGAGCGAAGCTTGAAGATCACGAAGACCGCAAGCCCGAGGAAAACGAGCGTGATAATATCGAAACTGCCCATCTGACCTTCAGCATCCAACCGATCGAACCAATGTCCGCAATATCGGCTTCACTCACCCGTGGCAATGCCACAGTCCCCACCTATATGGTGTCAAATATGTAACTTGCCAGTCTCTATGCTACCATGAACACTGAACGTGGTCAGCATGCGGCAGGTTCCGCCAAGACAGAAGGCTCCCACCGGAGTAACCGCGCCGATGATCGCACGCAGCTTCAATGTCCCCGCCAACTGGGCCTGGCTCGGCCTTGCCGGTCTGGCGATCCTGCCCTTCGCCGAACTCACCGCCTTCTTCTGGGTGGCGTCCCGCGTTGGCCTGCCCTTGGCGCTGATCGCCCTGGTGGCGACCTCCTTCGTCGGCGTGTCGCTCCTGCGCAGGCAGGGGACTGCCGCTTTCTCCCGGCTGATACGCGCCTTGCAGGGGGGCGAGCCGAACGGCGCCGCGCGCGAGAGCATGATGGTAGCGCTCGGCGGTGTCCTGATGATCATTCCGGGCTTCGTCACCGATGTCATCGGCTTCGCCCTGATCCTGCCGAGCCTGTTCAGGCAATGGCGGGAGGGCCCGCCCGTGACGCGGCGGACCCGCCCGGGAGCCGCCAGCGGCGATCCCAAGGTGATCGACCTCGACAGGGACGAGTGGAAGCCGGTCGACTAAGGGGGTTGCGGAAAGGTTGCCGCTGCTTTCCGACAAGAGCCTGGGTCGAAAAAGATCCAGGCAGGCGCACGCCAGCTTAGGCTTCAGACTGATATTCCGGCAGGGCGGTGATCTGATCGTCGCCAGGCGAGCGCCTCACCCGCCAACGCCGGGGCCAGAGGCCGGGCTCTTCCTTCATGAGATCGCCGAAGGCTTCGAAGGCCGCCTCCCACGACACCGTGCGATTGCTGCCATCCTCGAGCTGCATGGCAAGCACATCGGTCCGCGGCAGCAAGGAAAGCACGTCATGAGCCCAGGAGGAGACCGAGAACATGGCTGACCCGCGCTCCACCACCATGAAGGTGGCCACGAACATGTCGATGCCTGTCTCCTCGTGCACCCGGTTCAGAAGGCGCTGCTGCGTCTCATAGAGTTCCCAGGCCTGGAGCGTTTCTACCCTGTGGGCTAGCCGCTCGACCTCGCTATTCCCCGTCGGCATGAATTTCGTCCACGACCGGCCATCATGGCGGTAGAGACTGGCCGAGCAGGGATAGAGTTCGCGGGTTACGGATTGCTCGGCCAAGGTCAGCACACGGGTGAGGCCGGCCGTATCCTCGCTGCCGGTGACATAGATCAACCCCCGTGTCAGCGGCGCCACCACCGGTGAGCCGCGCAGGCTGAGATTGCGGAAGATCTCGGGAAAAAGCATGGCGCAGGGCTGATAGTCCGGCACCCAGGCGCCCGCCAGCACCCCATCCTGCAGGCGTGTGAAGCCGGCCGGCACCACCTCGTGGCGGATATTGGCCAAGGCGATCTTCAGCGCATTCTCGACTGAGATTCCCCACTCGCGCAGGCGCTGCGCGTCGACATGCAGCATGCTGACCTGGGTGTCGACCACCGGACGAACGATCAACTCGTCGACCAGGGGCTCGAAGGCATAGGGCACGATATCCGTGTGGGCGCCGCCATCGAGCGTGGCCTGGAGCTGGGTGGCGGCGTCCCTGCCGCGCAGACGCAGCGTCGGCTTCAGCAGCGGGGCAGCCGTATCCAAGGTGGAGACGTCGATCTTCGGCGCCTCGATCACGGTGGCGACAAATCGCTCCAGCTCCATCCGCCTCTTATGCTTCGCCAGCCCCTTCGTCCTGGCGAAAGCATTGTCGAGAAACCAGGTGTGGTCGGCCCCGCGCAGGGCGAAACGTTCGGCATCGTAGGAGAAATTCGTGCCGCCCGCGCGCTCCAGAAGCTCGATTGCTTCCTGAACGAACGCTTCTCTCGTCACTTCCTTTGGCGAGAACAGCCAATCCAGCAAGCCCATGCTCACATCGCCCTTACGTCATGGCCGCACTATGACCCGGGCTTGGGCCTGGGTCATAGCGCGAATTGGCGTAAGGGCGAAGATTTGGTTTACGTGTAGCAAGTGGGAGACTCAGGCCAGCAGTCCCCTCGCCTCCGTGTCACCCAGCGCGGCCGGGCGTTCGCAGCTCTGTTCGATCGCAACGGTCCTGCTCTCCGCCGCGGCGGTAAGAATGCCCTCCATGACCGCCAGCACGTGCAAGCCGATCTCGCCATTGGCCCGGTGCGGACGTTTGTCGAGGATGCCACGCGCCATGTCTGCAAGGCCGAGACCACGGTAATTGGCGACACCAGGCGCGTCCTTGGGCCAGTTTGCCTCGCCGAAACGGTCCTTGCTGGTAGCATGGCCCACCCAGGGCTGGCGGCCTGCGGCTAGCGACACCTCACCGCCGAACCAGTTGGGATCGGGCACCCGCATGGACGCCGTGGTGCCGTGCAATTCCAGCGGCAATTGCCCATGAGCCCACACGTCCCAGCTTGCCATGAAGGCGATCTGCGCCCCCGACCTGAAGGCAAGCAGCGCCTGGATCGAGGTCGGCGTCTCCACCTTGATGCGCTGGCCGTTGAAGGGCGAGCCCTCGGTGGTGACGATGCGCTCCTCGAAACCGCTCTGGCTGAGCGCCACCACACTGGCGACCGGCCCGAGCAACGTGACGAGCGTGGTGAGATAATAGGGGCCCATGTCGAACACCGGCCCGGCGCCCGGCTTGAAGAAGAATTCCGGATTGGGATGCCAGGCCTCCATGCCATGGCCCATCACCGCCGCCGTGCCGAGCAAGGGCTTGCCGATTTCGCCAGCATCGATGCGACGCCGCGCATCCTGGATGGAGGCGCCGAGCACGGTATCGGGCGCCGTGCCGATGCGAAGCCCCTTGGCCCTGGCGGCCTCGATCAGCTTGACGCCATCGGTCAGCCGCGTTGCCAGGGGCTTTTCGCCATAGACATGCTTGCCGGCTTCGATCGCCGACATCGACACGCCCGCATGCGCCTCGGGGATGGTGAGATTGAGGATGATGTCGATGTCGTCAGCCGTCAGGATATCGTCGATGCTGCGCTTTTGCAGCCCGTATTTGTCCGCCTGCTTCTGCGCCGCCCCGTCCTTGAGATCGGCGCAGGCGATGAAGTCGTAGTCTCGGAACAGCGCTGCATTGATGAGATAGATATCCGAAATATTGCCGCAGCCGATCAATCCGACGCGCAAGGGCATGGTGGTCTCCTGAATTCAAGGTGTGCCGGTCCTCTGAATCACGTCGACCTTCAGTCGACGTCGTGGGCACGGCATGGAAATCGAGGCCCTTGTCCGAAAGGGCGGTAATTTGTTGGCAGTTGCGATGGCGGCCGAGAGATCGGCACCATTACGCATTCGCGAGCTTGCGCATGGCCTCGGCGCTCACGGTAGCGAAGCGCTTCAGGTCGGAGGGGTTATCGTGTTCGGCCACCATGATCTCGGCTCCTGCCTTGACGCAGAGCGGCCAGATCGTGGCCCAGTCGACCACACCTGTGCCGACATCAGCCCAGCCATCCTCGTTGGTATTCTCGCCAGCCGGAGCGATGTCCTTGACGTGCACCAGCGGCATGACCGAGCCGTAGCGTGCGATCCAGGCCTTTGGATCGGCCTTTGCGCGCACGACCCAGGCGACATCCGCCTCCCACCTCACACCATCGGTGAGGATATGCTCGATCGGGAAGGAGCCGTCCGGCAAGGCGATGAACTCGAAATCATGGTTATGCCAGGCAAAGCCGCGGCCGGCCTCGCGCACCTTTTCGCCGATCCTGGCAAGACGTTCGCCGAAGGCCTTCCAGCCCGCGGTGTCGCTGGGACGAGCCGCCGGCACCAGGAACGGCACCACAATGGTCTCAATGCCGAGCGCATCGGCGATGTCGAGGTTACGGTCGAGCTCGCTCTCCAGGGTGTCGATGCCGAAATGGCCACTGCGCGCCTTGAGGCCGAAGTCCTTGAAAAGCTGGCTGGCTGCGGGCACGTCGACATAGAAGGCACCGTAGGGTTCGACCGTGTCGAAGCCGGCATCGGCAATGATCTTGAGCTGATCCTTGAGCGGGGGAAAATTGCGGGCTGAATAAAGCTGGAAAGAGAGGGGATTGGTGAGAGCCATGATGGGTCCTTTCAGAAATTTAAGAAAAATCAAAGCGTTGGGATGATCAAAGGCGAGGGCTACAACCGTTCTCCCGTCTGAGCGTCGAACAGGGAGGCGCGGGCGGCATCGAAGTGGAAAGTGACCTCGTCGCCGCTCTGGACGATGTTGTCGCCGTCGACACGGATGGTGGCGGGCGTCCCGCCGAGGCTGGTCCACAGCACGGTGTCGGCGCCCATCGGCTCGACGATGCTGACCTTGCCTCCGGCAGAATGCGTGGCGGCAGGTCCCGCGCCGAGTTCGATATGTTCGGGCCGGATACCGAAGACCGCCTTGCGCTCGCTGGGCTGGCCGGCAAAGCCATAGGCCGAAAGATCGATGCTGTCGCCCGCTGCCTCGAAGCGCCAGCCGCCGGGACCGCCAGCGACTTGCCCCTCCACGAAGTTCATGCTGGGCGAGCCGATGAAGCCGGCGACGAACTGGTTGGCCGGCTTGTGGTAGATCTCGAGCGGGCTCGCCAATTGCTGGATGACACCGCCCTTCATCACCGCAATGCGATCGGCCAGGGTCAGCGCCTCGATCTGGTCGTGGGTAACGTAGATCATGGTGTTGCCGAGGTCCTGGTGGAGCTTCTTGATCTCCACCCGCAGTTCGTTGCGCAGCTTGGCGTCAAGGTTGGACAGCGGCTCGTCGAACAGGAAGACATCGACATTGCGCACCAGGGCACGGCCAATCGCGACACGCTGGCGCTGGCCGCCGGAAAGCTCCGAGGGCTTGCGCTGCAGAAGCGGCTCGAGATGCAGCAGCTTGGCCGCCTTGGCAACCCGCCTGGCAATCTCGTCCTTCGGTACGCCACCGATCTTGAGCCCGAAGGACATGTTGCCCTCGACGCTCATGCGCGGATAGAGCGCATAGGACTGGAACACCATGCCGATGCCGCGATCGGCAGGCTCCGCCCAGGTGACGTTCTTGCCCGAGATCCAGATCTCGCCGTCCGTGATGTCGAGCAGGCCGGCAATGGCGTTGAGCAGGGTCGACTTGCCGCAGCCCGAGGGGCCGAGCAGCACGATGAACTCGCCCTGCTTCACATCGAGTTGCAGGTCGTCCAGCACCGTGACGGCGCCATAGCGGATCGCCAGATCCTTGACCGAGACCGACACGCTCTTGGCGGCAGCGGGAGCATTCACGGGAGCTTCCATGGCACCTACCCTAGATTTTGCTAGCCTTTGACTGCGCCGGCGGCGATACCGCGCACAAACCAGCGACCAGAGATGAAATAGACGGCGAGCGGGACGGCGGCGGTGAGGATGGTTGCCGCCATATTGACGTTGTAGACACGCTCGCCCGTGGTCGAGTTGACGATATTGTTGAGGAGCACCGTCATCGGTGAGTTGGTGCTGCCCGCGAAATTCAATCCGAGGATGAAGTCGTTCCAGATGCCGGTAATCTGCAGGATCGCCGCCACCACGATCATCGGCGTCGACATCGGCAGGATCACGTAGAAGAAGATCTGCCAGAAGCCGCCGCCGTCCACGCGCGCGGCCTTGAAGAGTTCGATCGGCAGGCTGGCGTAATAATTGCGGAAGATCAGCGTCATCAACGGCAGACCGAAGATGGTATGGATGGTGATGATGCAAGGCAGGGTCTGGAAGATACCCGCCATCGACGAGAACCGTACCAGTGGGTAGATGAAAACCTGATAGGGGATGAACGCGCCGATCAGCAGTATGCCGAACAGGACATTGGCCCAGCGCACATTCCATAGAGACAGCGCATAGCCGGTGATCGCTCCGACCGAGATCGAGATGATGGTGCTCGGCACCAGGATCTTCACCGAATTGAGGAAGCCGACGCTAATGCCGTTGCAGTTCAGGCCCGTGCAGGCGCTCGACCATGCGGTGCCCCAGGCAGTGAAATCCAGGCTCTCGGGCAATGAAAAGATATGCCCCAGCCGGATCTGCTCCATGGTCTTGAGCGAGGTCAGCACCATGATGACGGCTGGCAGAAGGAAGAATGCCGCCGCGATCGCAAGGAAGACATAGACGCCGGCACGACCGGGGGTGAGACCCGCGGGGCGGCGTCCCCTTGGCTGGATGGCGGTGTCGCTCATCACATCCGTCCTCCCTGCCTGCGGAAATAGGTGTAATAGAGCCAGGGCGAGACGACGCAGATCACCGTTATCAGCATGACGGTGGAGGCTGCAGTGGCGAGGCCGATGTTCTGGCGCTGGCCGAGATTGTCCATCACGAATTTGGCCGGCATTTCCGAGGATGTCCCCGGGCCGCCGTTGGTGAGCGCGACGACAAGGTCATAGACCTTGATCACCGAAATCGAGAGCAGGACGGTGGCCGTGGTGATCGTCGGCGTCAGGATTGGGATGATGATCGAGACATAGACCCGCCAGGAAGGGATGCCGTCGATCTTCGCCGCCTTCCACAATTCGGTGTCGACCCCGCGAAGGCCGGCCAGCATCAGGGCCATGACCAGGCCTGAGGCTTGCCAGACCGCAGCGATAACCAGGGCGAACACCGCCAGATTGTTGTTCACCGCCCAATCGAAGGTGAAGCTGGTCCAGCCAAGCCCTCGCACGGTGTTCTGGATGCCGAGTTCGGGATTCATCAGCCACTGCCAGATCAGGCCCGTGACGATAAAGGACATGGCATAGGGGTAAAGAAAGATGGTGCGGAAGGTATTCTCGAAGCGGATTTTCTGGTCCAGCGCCACAGCGAGCAGAAAACCGACGATGAGGCACAGCACGATGAACAACACCCCGAACACGGCCAGATGCCAGATCGAGACCTGCCAGCGGTCGGAGGTGAACAGCCGCACATATTGCTCGAAGCCTACAAAATGATAGACCGGCAACAGCTTGGAACTGGTGAAGGAGATCACCACCGTCCATGCCATGGTGCCCAGATAGGCGACAACAACAATGATCCAAGCGGGCAAAAGCGCGACTGTGGCCATGGTCAGGCGAAACGGGCGCGGTTGAGACGGCAATCGTGCAGGCGCGGTCATGGTGACCTCCCTCGGGCGCAGTCTTCCAAGATCGAGGCATGCTGAGACCGCAGGCTGCGGCTCGGCGGCATCGCGCAAAGTTCAATGCCGCTGAGAAACCTGCAGGTCCCGGCAGGATCAGTTCGCTGCCTTCATCGCTTCGGTGAACTTGGCGATGAAATCGTCCACCGTGGCGCTTTTGTTGTTGAGGAAGTTGGTGATGACGTCATCCAGCGTACCACTGAGGTCGGCGGTAAGCAGGAGGTCGACCACCGGGGTCTGGTGCGAGGGATCGGCCAGAAGCTTCATGCCCTTCTGGGCACAGCTGTCGAACTTGCTGGCATCGACGTCGGTGCGGACGGGCATCGAGCCTTTCTGGATGTTGAACAGCACCTGCGTTTCCGGCGACAGCATGGTCGTCGCAAGCAGATTCTGTGCCTTGAGCTGGGCGGCGTCGGCGGTCTTGGGGAACACGAAGACGTCGCCGCCGATCATCAGCTCGCCATCGCTGAGGCCCATCTGGCAGTAGAAATCCTTGCCGGCCTCTTTCTTGGCCGCCTTGAATTCGCCCTTGGCCCAGTCGCCCATGAACTGCACGCCGGCCTTTTCGGTGATCAGCAGGGCCGTCGCATCATTCCAGTTGCGGCCCGGTGCACCCGGATCGAAATAGTCGCGCATCTTGCCGAAGATCTCGGCTGCCTTCTTGAATTCCGGCGTGGCGGTCGCGGTCACATCATGCTTGTCATAGAGATTGAGATAGGTGTCCTTGCTGATGGAAAGCAGGATGTCGTTGAAGAGGATGTGTTCCTGCCAGGGCTGGCCGCCCAGGGCGATGGGGATCAGGCCGGCGGCCTTGATCTTGTCCATATCCGCAAAGAACTCGTCCCAATCCTTGGGCGGCGCGGCGATGCCCACCTTGTCGAGCACCGGTTTGGAATAAAAGGCCCAGTTCTGGCCGTGCACATTGACGGGAACTGCGTAGAAATGGCCATCACGGCTCGCCGCCTCCACGAAGGCCGGCGGCAGGAAGGTCTTCCACTTGCCCTCGTCGGCGACCTGGTCGAGCGTATTCAACAGGCCCTGGCTGACGAGGTCATCGAACTGCTTGCCGGTATTGAACTGCGAGGCAGTGGGCGGATTGCCGCCGACAATGCGGTTGATCGCGGCGGCGCGGGCAGCCTCGCCACCGGCCACGGCCGCATCGACCCAGACGCCTCCGGCCTTTGCATACTGATCCGCGAAGACTTTGACGGCCGCAGCTTCGCCACCCGAGGTCCACCAATGCATCACTTCGGCCTTGGGCTTGTCCTGCGCCAGGGCGGAACCTGCCAAAGCGAGGCTTGCCAGTACGACCGCGATAGCGGTACGGGAATAACGGGCCGGCAAAATTTCAGACATTTTTACCATGGACATTCTCCCTGAAGCGTTGCATCTTTAGTTTATGTAATCGATTGCACGCTTGAGGATATTGATTGCGATCGAGGTTCATGTCAAGGGGGGAGTTGCAGGAGCCGAAAGAGGCGCGCAAGGAGAGAAACAGGCGTGCTTTTGTTGAGCGATCAGCATCTTAGCGAACGGTAATAGCCATGGCTTCCGCTAAACCAAGAGCAAAGCGAGTGCAGCGCAGGGACCCGAGGGAAGCCGCCAAGGCCCGCATCGGCGATGTCGCGCGTGCCGCCGGCGTCTCCACCGCCACGGTCAGCCGCGCCCTCACCTTTCCCGACCGCGTGCTGGAGGAGACGCGCGAGCGCGTGTTCGCCGCGGTGCGGCAACTCGGCTACACGCCCAATGTCGCCGCCCGCCAATTGCGCGCCGGCTCGTCCAGGACGGTGCTGGTGGTGGTGGGCAAAAGGCGCAACCCGCCCTTCTTCAGCGAGGTGCTGCGCGGCATCGACGTCGCCCTCGGCCAGGCCGGCTATTCGGTGCTGATGGGCAATCTCGGTATCCACGACGACAACACTGAAAAGCATCTGGTCGACCTCGTCTTTGGCGGCTTCATCGACGGCGCGCTGGTGCTCTCCAATGCCGTGCCCGCCTATGGCGGGCGCTCGATCATCGATTCCGGCATGCCGATCGTCGCCATCTGCGCCGAGGCCGACGGGCCGAACATCCCCGCCGTGCTGGTGGATGACGAAGTCTGCTGCCGGGCGCAGACCCGCTATCTGATCGAGATGGGCCATCGGCACCTCGCCTACATCGCTGGCCCGGAAGGGAATTTCAACGAGGTCGAGCGTTACCCCGGTTTCCTCGCCGAGCTAGCGGCAGCGGGTCTGGGACCTGACGATTTCGTCCGCTTCGAAGGCAATTACGACTTCGCTTCGGGAGTTGCTGCCGGCGAGGCCTTCCTGAAGCTCGAACGACGCCCGACCGGCGTGGTCTCCTGTTCCGACGAGATGGCCATCGCCTTCATGAAGACGATCAGGCGCGCGGGCGTGCGCGTGCCCGAGGACGTCTCCATCGTCGGCTTCGACGGCATCGAGATCGGCGAATATGTCGAGCCGACCCTGACCACGATCCGCCAGCCACGTTTCGAACTGGGCTCGACGGGAGCCGAGATCCTGCTCGGCATGATCAAGGGGGAGGCAGCCCCGCCCCGCGTGACGGTGCTGAAGGGGGAGCTCGACAAGCGCGACAGCGCGGGGCCGGCGAGAGGGTGAGCCAGGTTCTCGGGTCCGGCAGCGGATAGGCGCTGGTGGCGACGTCAACGGGACGGCGTGCACAAGGTGAATAATTCCCTTCTTGCACGCCTGCGAAAAATCCCTATATTGCGGCTGTCTCGATGAGACATCTCATAGACGGTCCATGGATCGTTGGTTTGTGAGAGTGGGCCCCACCCGGGACCCGCTCTTTTTGTTTCGAGGGTTGCTTGTCCGAGCCCGGATCCAACATTGTCAGCGAAGCCGATCTTGCGGCCGATGCCCTGAATGAGCCACGCCGTCTCACCGAGACGGGCGTTGCCGCGCGGGTGGCCGAGATCGTGGAGCGCACCATCCTGCCGATGGGCTATCGCCTGGTGCGCGTGCGCCTCACGGGGACCAATGGCGGCACCGTGCAGATCATGGCCGAGCGGCCCGACGGCTCCATGACGGTGGATGATTGCGAAGAGGTCTCCAAGGCCGTTTCGCCGGTGCTCGATGTCGATGATCCCATCGGCAAGGCTTATCACCTGGAAGTTTCCTCGCCTGGGATCGACCGGCCGCTGGTGCGCGCCTCCGACTTCCAGCGCTGGGCCGGCCATGAGGCCAAGATCGAGATGACTCTGATCGTCGCCGGTCGCCGTCGCTTTCGTGGTATCCTGCTGGGGGGCGAGGGCAACAAGGCCAAGGTCCGCCGCACGGATGCCCAGCCCGGCGAAGCCACCGACGTCGAACTGAAGATCGATGAGATGAGCGAAGCCCATCTCATTTTGACCGACGCGCTGGTGACGGAATCGCTTCGCCGTGCGAAGGCCGCCTCCAAGGCACTGGCAGCGCAGATCGAGGCAGAAGACGAGGCTGAGTTGGACGCCGAGGAGGCTCCGCAGCCCAATAATCCGCGGAACCATAAGCCGCACAAGCAACCAAAAACTCGCTGAGAGGAAAGAACCATGGCCGTCAGCGCGAATCGCCTGGAACTCCTGCAAATCGCCGATGCCGTCGCCCGTGAAAAGGTGATCGACCGCCAGATCGTGCTTGCCGCCATGGAAGATGCGATCCAGAAGGCCGCGCGCTCGCGCTATGGCCAGGAGACGGAAGTCCGCGCCGAGATCAATCCCAAGACCGGCGAGATCCGCCTGTCCCGCCTGCTGCAGGTGGTCGACCAGATCGAGAACGACGCCACGCAGATCCTGGTCGAGGACGCTCGCCGCAAGAACCCGGCCGCCCAGATCGACGATTGGATCGCCGAGACCCTCCCGCCCTTCGATTTCGGCCGTATCGCTGCCCAGTCCGCCAAACAGGTCATCGTGCAGAAGGTGCGCGAGGCCGAGCGCGACCGCCAGTTCGACGAGTTCAAGGACCGCGTCGGCACGGTGGTAAACGGCCTGGTCAAGCGTGTGGAATATGGAAATGTCGTCGTCGATCTCGGCCGCGGCGAAGCCGTGGTGCGCCGCGACGAATTGCTGCCGCGCGAGGTCTTCCGCCCGGGCGACCGCATCCGTGCCTATCTCTTCGACGTGCGCCGCGAGCAGCGCGGCCCGCAGGTCTTCCTGTCGCGCACCCATCCCCAGTTCATGTCCAAGCTCTTCGAGCAGGAAGTGCCTGAGATCTATGACGGCGTGATCGAGGTGAAGGCCGTGGCCCGCGATCCCGGCTCGCGCGCCAAGATCGCCGTGATCTCGCGCGATTCCTCCATCGACCCGGTAGGCGCCTGCGTCGGTATGCGCGGTTCGCGCGTGCAGGCCGTGGTTGGCGAACTGCAGGGCGAGAAGATCGACATCATCCCCTGGTCGCCGGATGTGGCCACCTTCATCGTCAACGCGCTGCAGCCTGCCGAAGTGTCGAAGGTGGTGCTCGACGAAGATTCCGAGAAGATCGAGGTCGTGGTGCCGGAAGCCCAGCTGTCGCTGGCCATCGGCCGTCGCGGCCAGAATGTGCGCCTGGCGTCGCAACTGACCGGCTGGGACATCGACATCCTTACCGAGGCCGAGGAAAGCGAGCGCCGCCAGAAGGAATTCGTGGCGCGTACGCAGACCTTCATGACCGCCCTGAATGTCGACGAAGTCGTCGGCCAGTTGCTGGCGTCGGAAGGCTTCCGTACGGTGGAGGAAGTCGCCTATGTCGATCCCTCCGACGTGTCCTCGATCGAGGGCTTCGACGAGGAAACGGCGGCCGAGATCCAGACCCGCGCCCGCGACTATCTCAATGCGGTCGAGGCCGAATTCGACGCCAAGCGCAAGGCGCTGGGTGTCGAGGACGAACTCAAGGATGTCGAGGGTGTCTCCACCGCCATGATGGTGGCTCTCGGCGAGAACGACGTTAAGTCGGTCGAGGATCTCGCCGGCTGCGCCACCGACGATCTCGTCGGCTGGACCGAGCGCAAGGATGGCGAGACCACCAAGCACGCTGGCTATCTCGACGGCTTCGATCTCACGCGCGACGAGGCCGAGGCGATCATCATGGCTGCCCGCGTCAAGGCCGGCTGGATCGAGGCTCCCGAGGAAGCCGACGAAGAAGAAGCCGCCGGCGAAGAAACTGCATCTGCCGAGCACGGAGCATGACCCGCCGTGTTGACAACGCCGAGCTTCGAAGAGCGAGATGACCGCCGGGCGCGCGAGCGCCTGTGCGTCGCCACGCGCCTCGTGCGGCCTGTCGACACGCTGATCCGCCTGGTCCCCTCACCCGATGGGGTTCTGACGCCCGACCTCAAGCGTTTGCTGCCGGGCCGTGGCGTCTGGGTCACCGCCAACCGGGCGAGCTTCAACGAAGCGATCCGCAGGAAGGCCTTCGCCCGCTCGCTGAAGCGTCCGGTCGAAGTTCCCCCGATGCTGCCAGACATGGTCGAGACGCTGCTCGAAAAGGCCGTGCTCGACATGCTCAGCTTCGCCAACAAGGCCGGGCTGGTGATTTCGGGCTTTGCCAAGGTGATGGACGCGCTCGATTCCGAACGACTCTCGCAACGTATCGTGGCCCTGATTCAGGCCCGGGATGGAGCGGAAGATGGGGCAAGGAAGCTTGCGCAGGCCGTCCGGCGCGCCTATTTGGATAAAAATGCACCCGACATCATAATGAATCTCGATTCCGCCCATTTGGATTTGGCATTAGGGCGGACAAATGTGATACATGCTGCGCTCTGCGCGGGCCCGGCGGCAACCGGTTTCCTGGATCGCGTTGCAGCGCTCGCTTTCTGGCGGGATGGCGGACTGGCTTCGGCCGAGGACGTTCCATCCCTGAAAGCCCCGCTGCAAGCGGACGACGAACCCTCAACGCAAGATGCCGCCCCGTCGCAAGACGGCGACGACGTCATCTGAACTTTTGTATGAAACGGGGCGACCCGCAGGATTTGGCACGGAATGACTGATACGAAGAACCCGGGCGATACGCTGACTGTTACGCCCACCAAGACGTTGACTCTGAAGCGGCCTTCGAGCGCGCCGGATACGGTGCGCCAGAGCTTTTCGCATGGCCGTACCAAGACAGTCGTCGTCGAGACGGTGAAGCGGCGTCCGTCAGGGCCCACTCCCACGCCGGCACCCCAGCAGCAGCCCGCCGCTGCCGCGCCGCCGCCGCGTCCGGTGCCGCAGGCCCCGACAGTGCCCCCGCGCCCAGTGCCGCAGCCGCCGGCGCCTGCTCCACAGCAGGCCGCTCCCGCGCCGCGCCCGGTCGAGGTCGCCAAGGTGGTGGAAGCGCCAAAGCCCGTCGAGGCTCCCAAGCCCGTCGTCGAGGCACCCAAGCCCGTTCAGGCGCCTGCCCCGGTGGCCGCCGCTCCCGCTGTTGCTCCCACGCCGCCCCCTCCTGCCGTAAGCGCACCTGCTCCGCGCACCGAAGCCCCTGCGCCGGTGGCTGCAGTGCCGCGTCCGGCGCAGCCGCAGGTCCAGGGTCGCCCCGGCCAGCAGCCGCAGGCCAACCGTCCCGGCCAGCAGGGCCGCCCGCAGCAAGGCGGCCAGCGTTCGGGCGGCAATCGCCCCGGCGCCGGCATGGTGCTGCGTACGCTGTCGAACGAGGAAATGGACGCGCGCACCCGCGTGCTTGCCGAGGCTCGTGTCCGTGAGGCCGAGGATCGCAAGCGCGCCGCCGAGGAAGCGATTCGCCGCGCCGCGGAGGAAGCGCGCCGCGAAGAAGAGCGCAAGATCGCCGAAGCGCGCAAGCGTGAGGAAGAAGAGCGTCATCGCCGCGAGGAAGAAGCTCGTCGTCACGGCGAGGCCGAAGCCCGTCGTCATCTCGGCGAGGCAGCGCCCGCTCCCCGCGATGCCGGCGCGCCGCGACCCGCTGGCGGTTATGGCGAGCGCCGCGAAGGCGAACGCCGCGAAGGTTTCACTGACCGTCGCCCCCCGCGTGAAGGCAGCGCCCCCTATGGCGATCGTCGTCCGCCGCGCGAAGGCGGCGCAGGCCCCGGCGGTGAGCGTCGCGGTCCCCCGCGTGATGGCGCCGCTCCGTTCGGCGAACGCCGCGGCCCGCCTCGCGAAGGCGCAGGCGGCTTTGGCGAGCGTCGTGGTCCGCCCCGTGAAGGCGGCGCAGGCGGTGGCTTTGGCGAACGTCGTGGTCCGCCGCGCGAAGGCGGTTCGAGCTTTGGCGACCGTCGCCCTGGCGGCGGTGGTTTCGGCGCCAATCGCGGCGTGTCCGCCTTTGCGCCCGCCGAGCCGGCAATCACGCCGCCCGCAGGCCGCAATGTCGGCGGTCCCGCCCGTGCCCGCACCGTCGTCGACGATGACGAGGGCGGCCGTGGCGTGCGCCGCGGTCCTGGTGGTGCCGGTCGCGGCGCCGCCGCCGCCCCGCGCCGCGAAGCAACGCCTCGTGTCACCGAACAGAAGGGCCGTGGCCGCCTGACCGTGACCAGCGCGACGGGTGATGAGGACGAGCGCACGCGTTCGGTCGCCTCCTTCCGCCGCCGCACTCAGCGCATGACCGGCCACCGCGTGGTCGAGACCAAAGAAAAGATCATGCGTGAGGTGGTGATTCCGGAAGCGATCACCATCCAGGAACTCGCCAACCGCATGTCGGAACGCGCCGTTGATGTCATCCGCCTCCTGATGAAGCAGGGCGAGATGAAGAAGATCAACGACGTGATCGATGGCGATACTGCGCAGCTGATCGTGGAAGAACTCGGCCACACTGCCAAGCGCGTGTCGGAAGCGGATGTCGAGGAGGGCCTGTTCGGCGAAGCGGATATCGACGATCATCTGGAGCCGCGCCCGCCGGTCGTGACCATCATGGGCCATGTCGACCACGGCAAGACTTCGCTGCTCGACGCGATCCGCAAGGCGAATGTGGTCTCCGGCGAAGCCGGCGGCATCACCCAGCATATCGGCGCCTATCAGGTGACCTCGCCGCTCGGCGGCAAGATCACTTTCATCGACACGCCCGGCCACGCAGCCTTCACGGCCATGCGCGCCCGCGGTGCGAAGGTGACGGATATCGTCGTGCTAGTGGTGGCTGCCGACGACGGCGTCATGCCGCAGACGGTGGAAGCCATCAATCACGCGGCCGCCGCCAAGGTGCCGATGATCGTGGCGATCAACAAGATCGACAAGCCGGACGCCAAGCCCGAGCGCGTGCGCACCGAGCTGCTGCAGCACAATGTGCAGGTCGAGAGCATGGGCGGCGAGACCCTCGAAATCGAGGTTTCCGCCAAGCAGCACACCAATCTCGACAAGCTGCTGGAGGCCATCCAGCTGCAGGCCGAGATCCTCAACCTGCAGGCCAATGCGGAACGTCCGGCCGAGGGCACCGTTATCGAAGCCAAGCTCGACCGCGGGCGCGGCCCGGTCGCCACGGTCCTGGTGCAGCGCGGTACGCTCAGGGTCGGTGATATCGTCGTCGCCGGCGCCGAATGGGGCCGCGTGCGCGCCCTCATCAGCGATGTCGGTGCCAACATGTCGGAGGCCGGTCCGTCGGTTCCCGTCGAGGTGCTCGGCTTCAATGGCACGCCGGAAGCGGGCGACCGCGTCGCGGTTGTCGAGAACGAGGCCCGTGCCCGCGAGATTACCGAATATCGCGAGCGCCAGAAGCGCGAAAACGCTGCCGTGCGCCTGTCGACCGGCCGTGGTTCGCTCGCCGACATGATGGCCGCCGTCAAGGCTGGCACAGGTGCCCGCGAGCTGCCGCTGGTCGTCAAGGCCGACGTGCAGGGTTCGGTGGAAGCGATCATCGGCGCCCTCGACAAGGTGGGCAATGATGAGGTGAAGGCTCGTGTCATCCATTCGGGTGTCGGCGGCATCACCGAATCCGACATCACGCTGGCCGAGGCCTCCGGCGCCGCGGTGATCGGCTTCAACGTGCGCGCCCACAAGGAAGCACGCGAAGCGGCCGAGCGCACCGGCACCGAGATTCGCTACTACAACATCATCTACAACCTCGTGGATGACGTGAAGGGCGTGCTCTCGGGCCTGTTGGCTCCGACATTGCGGGAAGAGTTCCTCGGCAATGCGCAGATCCTCGAAGTGTTCAACATTTCGAAGGTCGGCAAGGTCGCGGGCTGCCGCGTCACCGATGGCCATGTCGAGCGTGGCGCCAATGTCCGCCTCATCCGCGACAACGTGGTCATCCACGAAGGCAAGCTCTCGACGCTCAAGCGCTTCAAGGACGAAGTCAAGGAAGTCCAGGTCGGTCAGGAATGCGGCATGGCCTTCGAAAACTACCAGGACATGCGCGCTGGCGACGTCATCGAGTGCTATCGCGTCGAGGAGATCAAGCGCACGCTCTGATCGGCCTCATGAGAGATCGAGCATGGCCGGGCTCGTCCCGGCCATGTCTTTTTGAGCAGACCGATTCCGTTCCCGGGAGGTACAGTGCGTTTTACTTTCGGATCGAATCATCAAGAATCGCAAAATGCTTTTGGTACCAGTAGGTTAATCTTGAGACCCGTTCCTACCTGTACGCATTTTGCTCTAGTGCAGACCGATATGGCCCGCTTCTCCATCCTCCTGGCCGGGACCGCCTTGCGGCATGGGGGCATGGCCCTGGCTGGGCTCATAGCCCTCTCGCTACAGGCTGGCCCTGCTGCGGCGCAGGTGTGCGACAAGGTGGCGGGCGCGGGCTGGACGTCCGCCAATGGTCCCCTGGCCATGGGTCCTGCCTGGTACGCGCCTGTTGTCGCGGGGCTTCTCATCGCCTGGTTCGCGGGCAAGCCCTGGCTGACCTTCCTGGCCGGGGCCGTCACGGGGATCATGGCGGCGATGGGCGCTCTGGCGCCTCTCGTGGACGAGCAGGTCTATAATCTTGCCATCTCCGAGGGATGCATCTCGCGCGAGAATGATATCTTGGACATGGTTCTCAACGCCGGGCTGGCCTTGAGCTATGTCCTGCTCGGGCTGTGGCAGCGGCATAGATCGGCCAACGCGCTGCCCTGACGGACAAACGGAACTTCAACGAAAGCAACAATGCCCAGACTGACACCCCCATCCTCCAAGGCCCCATCGCAGCGGCAATTGCGTGTCGCGGAACTGATCCGCCACGCCGTTGCCGAAGCCCTGCAGCGCGGCGAGATCATGGATCCCATGCTCGAAGGCAGGGTGATCACCGTGCCGGAGGTGCGGATGTCGCCCGATCTCAAGGTCGCGACCGTCTATGTCATGCCGCTGGGCGGCAAGGACGGCGAGGCGGTGATCAAGGCGCTGGCCGCCAACGCCAAGTTTCTGCGCGGCCTGATCGCGCGGCGCGTGACCATGAAGTTCGCGCCCAATCTCCGCTTCCTGCTCGACACGACTTTCGACTACGCCTCCAAGGTCGATGGCCTCCTTCGCAAGCCGGAAGTCAGCCGCGATCTCGAGCAGAAGCTCCCCGGCTCCGAGGAGGACGAGGTATGAGCGCCCCCCGTTCGAACCGTGTCGAGGTCAACGGCTGGGTCATCCTCGACAAGCCTGTCGGCATGACGTCGACACAGGGCGTCGCCGTGGTGAAGCGCGTGTTCAACGCCAAGAAGGCCGGCCATGCCGGTACGCTCGATCCCCTCGCCTCGGGCATCCTGCCGATCGCACTGGGCGAGGCCACCAAGACGGTTCCCTATGTGATGGACGGTCGCAAGGTCTATCGCTTCACCGTGACCTGGGGCGTGGAGACCAATACTGACGACACCGAGGGCGAGGCCATCGCGACCTCGGACAAGCGCCCGACGCTGGCCGAGATCGAGGCGCTGCTGCCGCGCTATACCGGCGTGATCAGCCAGGTGCCGCCAAAGTTCTCGGCCATCAAGATCGATGGGGAGCGCGCCTATGACCTCGCCCGTGATGGCGAGGAGGTCGAGCTCGAAGCCCGCGAGATCCATATCCACGAGCTCAGGATCGTCGAGAACAGCGCCGAGGCCACCACCTTCGAGGCCGAGTGTGGCAAGGGCACCTATGTGCGCGCCATCGCCCGGGACCTCGGTCGGGATCTCGGCTGCTACGGCCACGTCACCACCCTGCGCCGGGCCGTGGTCGGCACATTCGACGAGCAGGACGCGGTGACGCCGGATGAATTGCGCGCCATGAAGGACGGCGGGCAAGACCTGCCGCCGATGGAAGACGCCCTGCTGCCGGTGGAAACCGCGCTGGAAGCCCTGCCGACACTCGCTGTTTCCCAGCATGATGCGAGCCGTCTTGCGCGGGGCCAGAGCATCATCCTCCGCGGGCGCGACGCGCCGATTTTCGAAGGCGTGGCGGCGGTGATGTCCGGCGGCGTGCTGGTGGCGCTGGCCGAACTCGAACGCGGCGAACTGCTGCCCAAGCGCATCTTCAAGCTCGGCGGCGTGGGCGCTTGACCCCCTGAGACTGCCCAGGTCACAGCCCCTCACCCAATCCGACACTGGCACGGCGATTGCTTGGCAGACCCAGCAACCTGCACCAGCAAGGGATCCAGCCATGGCCTATGAGGAGACCTTCATGCGCAGGGCCCTTGCCCTGTCGCGGCAGGCGCTCGACAAAGCCGGCACCGAGCCCTTTGGTGCCGTCGTGGTCCTGGATGGGGCCATCGTCGGAGAAGGCCTGAACCACTCACTTGCCCATTTCGATCCCACCTCGCATAGCGAAGTCGAGGCGATCCGGAATGCCTGTCACCGACTGCAATGCATCGATCTCTCGGGTGCCGAGATGTACACCTCTTGCGAGCCCTGCGCGATGTGCGTGGCGGTGATGGAGGTCGCCGGTATCGGCCGGCTCTATTACGCCTCCTCAATGGCACAGGCCGGCGATGCCTTGGCAGGGCTGACCAGGGAGCAGCGCCACCCTGTCGATGTCGACAGGCTGCGGCGCGAAGCTGGAGCGACGGTCGACAAACGGGCCGTCCCTGCCGAACAGCACCTCGACACGGAGGCCGCCGCAATCCTGCGGACCTGGGCCGGGACAAGGAAAACCGCTTGAGACCGAAATGACGCAACAGGACCGTACCCGCTTCGACTTCAGCACGCTTGGCGAACGCGAACGCTACAAGCTGATGATCGGCTCGATCATTCCCCGCCCCATCGCCCTCGTGACATCAGTAGACGAGCATGGCAGCATCAATGCTGCGCCTTTCAGCTTCTTCAACTGCCTGTCGGCCGATCCGCCGATTCTGGCGCTCGGTGTCGAGAACCATCCCGACATGAGTTTCAAGGATACCGGCCACAATATCCGCGTGACCGAGGTCTTCACGGTCAATATCGTCTCTCATGCGATTGCCGAGGCCATGCATGTGTGCGGCGCCAAATATCCGCGCGGCGTGGACGAGCTGAAGGAGGCCGGATTGACGGCCATGCCGGGGGAGAAAGTAGTCTCCCCCTGGATCAAGGAGGCGCCGGCCTCCTTCGAGTGCCGGCGCCATGTCACGTTGGAGCTGGGCAAATCCCGCCAGATCATCCTGGGCCAGATCGTCTTCGCGCATTTTCGCGAAGGCGTAGTGGACGAGCGCCTGCGAATCGATCCCGACCGGATCGATGCCATTGCGCGCCTGGGCGGCGACACCTGCTCGACCATCCGCGACCGCTTCGACATGCTCACGCCGAAGCTATGAGACAGGAGAGGCTCGTTCCTTACGCCGTGAACCAAGCCTTTTCTGCGACGCGCAGGTCGCACATGTCAAAGCGCGGATGCGGAGCCACGCCAGCGACCTTCTTGGCATAACCGTCGAGATAGTCGCCGACCGCGTAGCAGATCATGCCGCCGTCGTCGTGGATCATCTTCTGCGCTTCGTTGTACATCTCATGCAGCTTGGCCTCGTTCTCCTCGGTGCGGGCGGCAATCACGAGTTTGTCGAATTCCGGGCGCTTCCAGTGGGTATCATTCCACGCCGCGTCCGACAGATAGGTTTGCGAGAGCTGCATGTCGACGGCTGGGCGGTCCTCCCAGGCCACGGCGCAGAACGGGACCTTCAGCCAGACATTGGACCAGTAGCCATCCCCGGAGACGCGGGTCACGGTGAGGTCGATGCCGGCCTGCTTCATCGCTTCCTGGTAGAGGACGCCGGCATCAGTCGCCCCTGAGAAGGCGCCCTCCGATACCTTGAGCTCCAGCTTCGGGCTGCCCGCCTTCTTGTAATGGAAAGCCGCCTTCTCCGGATCGTACGGCGTCTGCGGCAAGTCCTTGTTGAAAAAGCGATTCATCGGGCTGACGGTAGTGTCGTTGCCCACGGTCGCGTAGCCCATATAGACGGTGTCGACGATCTTCTTGCGGTCGATGCCGTACTTCAGTGCCCAGCGCAGGTCGATATTGTCGTAGGGCGCGGTGTCGCACAGGGCCGCGAAGCAGTAGCGATTGCCGGTGCCCTTGGTCTGCACGATCTGGGCATCGGGCGAGGCGGAGATAATGGCCACCGTCTTGGGGTCGATGCGGTTGATCGCATCGACCTGGCCGGCGAGCAGGGCCTGCATGCGGGCGGTGGTGTCGGGAATATACTGCAGTTCGACCGCATCGAAATTGCCGCGCCCTTCCTTCCAGTAGCTTCCGGAATTCTTGGTAACGGCGCGCACGCCGGGCTCGAAGCTGACCAGCTTATAGGCGCCGGTACCGTCGGGCTTCGAGAAGTCCGTGAGGCCCTGGGGGACGCCGTAGATGTGGAAGTCGGACAGGTTGTACGGCAGGTTGACGTTGCCTCGAGCCAGCGTGATCTGGATCTGCGTCGGCGACAACTTCTTGATTTCCTTGATGTCGCTGAGCACGTCCTTGGCAGCGGATTTGGTGTCGCCGCGATGCAGGTTGAGCGAGTAGATGATGTCGTCGGCATCGAGCGTCTTACCGGAATGGAAAGTGATGCCTTTGCGGACATTGAAGATCCATTCGACCGCGCCGGGCTTGGATTCCCAGCTCTCCAAGAGCTCTCCCTTGGCCTTGCCATCCTCACCGATCTCGATCAGGCCATTATAGATCTGGTAGGCGACGCTCTCCGGAATGGAGTCGGCGAAGGTGCGCGGGTCGAGGCTATCCGAAGCCGAGCCGCCCTCCATGCCAATCCGGAAGGTACCGCCCTTCCTGGGCGCATCGGCAGCCCGCGCCGAGCCACCGAGGACACCTAAGGCGCCAAAGCCGAGGCCCAGAGCCACGGCGCTCTTCATCAGTTCGCGACGATCCACGATAAGGTCTGAGGCATCCAGTCGAGACTTGCGTGTCATGAGAACGTTCCCTGTGGCAATGTCGGTGCACTGTGCGATCAAGCCCCGTTTCCCGTGGATGTACTTGACCGTTTCCATCGCCGGCCCCGCGGCTAGAGGTGGCTGTAGGCAGCGGCGGCGCTGTCGAAACTGAAGCGCAGCGGCACGGAGCCCTCGATCGTCCAGACATCGACGTCCTCCCCGCCGATCAGGCGGCAAGCACCGTCGGTATCGGTGATGGCCCCGCCATAGAGACGGTTGGCGAGGTTGAGGATGCCGGTCTGGTGCATGGCCGGCGTGGCGCTGCCGCAGGCGTCCTTAGCCAGCAGTACCCGGATCCCCAGCCGTACGGCGTCCTTCACGGTGGCGTCGATGCAGGCCTCCGTCCACACACCTGCGATACAGAGCCACTCGATGCCATCCGCCCTCAGGCGCCCGGCAAGAGAGCCCTCGCAGAAGGCGCTGGCGTCCGACTTCACCAGCACCGGCTCACCATCCAATGGCGCGACTTCAGGGCAGATCGCCGACAGAGGGCTGGACTTGTCGCTGAAGGCCGAACTGCCGTCCGCCATCATCGGATGGAAGGGACGTGTCCGGGCCTCGGCAGTATCGACGATATAGGCGCAATGGAGCACCGGCACGCCATTCGCTCGCGCGGCCTGCTGGAGGCGAGCCGCATTGGCGAGAACCCTGTCATAGGCATGGACCTGGTAGCGCTGGTCGTGCCTGTGCTCTTCCTGCAGATCGATGGACAGGCTGGCGAGCTTGCCGCGAGGGATCGTCAGGAGCTTGCGCATTCAAATCTCGCCTTCCAGGAAGTCGTCCTCATAGGGGAAGCGGGAGAACAGCTCGGTGCCCGTCTCGGTAATGAGAATTTCGTCCTCCAGCTTCACGCCCTCCCGGCCGCCCTTCTCGCCGATATAGCTCTCGACGCTGACCACCATGCCGGGCACGAGATGGCCGTCCCGGCCATAGGTTTGGTAGTCGATGGCATGGGCGATGAAGGGCGTTTCGCCATGCATCCCGACGCCATGCATCACCGAGGTGTAGCGCTGGTCGACAAAACGGGAGGGGATCTTCCAGGCCTTCTCGGCGATCTCACGGAACGCCATGCCGGGCTTCACGATGGCGATATTATGCTGCACCTGGTCATGCGCCATGCGGTACAGCATCTTTTGATAGGCCGTTGGCTTGCCCGGGCCGCAGCGGAATGTCCGTGAAAAATCGGAGTAGTAGCCGTAGCAGCCGATCGTGTCGGTATCGAGAGCCACCAGTTCGCCGGGCCGGATCTTGCGGCCGCTCGCCTCGTTGAACCAAGGATTGGTGCGCTGTCCGGAGGTGAGCAGCCTGGTCTCGATGAACTCGCCACCCTGCCGGATCACCTCATGATACATGATGGCGAAGAGTTCGTTCTCGGAGACGCCCGGCTTGATGGCTTCGCGCACGGCCGAAACCGCCGCCTCCGCGCCGGCCATGCTGGCCTGCAGGCACTTGACTTCCTCATGTGTCTTTATGGCGCGCACAGCCAGGATCTCGCCCTGGCAATCCCTGACCTCACAGCCGCGCTTTTCGAGTGCTGCAGCCTGAAGATGGGTGCAGCGGTCCATGCCGATCTTCATCGAGCCGCCGCCGTGGCTCTTCATGAGATCGACGATCTCGTCGGCGAAGGGCCCCACAGTCTCATCGTCGCGACCCGATACCGAGGACCACACCAGCTTGGACGGACGGGCCTCGTCCACGGTGTCGAGCACCATGGAAACATGGTAGCTCTGCGGATATTCGAACAGGATGATCGGCCCTTCGGTCGGAACGAAGAAGTAGCGCGTGGAATTGCGCAGGAAATAGCCGAACATGTTGCGCGAGCCAGTGGCATAGCGCTGATTATAGGGGTCGAACAGTAGCACGGCGCCATAGCCGGCCTCGGCCATCCAGGCCCTCAGCTTGGCGAGGCGTCCCTTGCGTAGCGCGTCGGTGTCGATGAAGGACGGCTCGGTGTCGGAGAGCCACATGCCGCCGGCCGGATCCTGCATCGAGGGATGCCGCATACTGTCGGCGAAATCGACGTCCTCGACGGTGTGCGGGTTGAAAACCACAATACTCATGGTGGCATCCTTTCCGCCACGAAGGATGCCCCAACCTACAGAGCCATAATGTGCGGAATTCCGCAGGCAGTGTGCGGAATTCCGCCGAATCTGTTTTGCTCTAAGCTGCTCGCACCTCGCGCGGGGAGTAGCCATATTGCTCTCGGAAGGCCCGCGAGAAGCTCGACACGCTCCAGAAACCGCAGGAGAGCGCCACCTCACGGACCGGCAGGGTGGAGTGCGCCAGGAGGTCATGGGCCCGCCGCAGCCGCGTAGTCCGGTAATAGGTTCCCGGCGAGACGCCCACCTCGCCACGGAAGGATCGCTCCAGCTTGTCGGGCGAGACGCCAAGCCGCTGGGCGAGGCTGGCAATGCTGAGGCGATCCTCTACTTCGTCCTCCATGATGGCGATGGCGGAAAGGACGAGTTCGTCGTGGACGCCGGTGCGCAGGCGCAGGGGCATCAGCTTGCGATCGACGCTGGATCGCAGCGGACTGTGCACGAACCATTCGGCGACGCCGGCGGAGAGTTCGGCGCCATAATCGCTGCCGATGAGGTCGAGCATCATGTCGAGCGCCCCGACGCCGCCTGCCGAGGTGAAGCGCTTGCGGTCGATGACATAGAGGTCGCGGCGCAGATCAAGGTCCGGAAACGCCTCCCGGAAGGCGGGCTGGCTGATCCAGTGCAGCGTGCAGGCATGGCCGTCGAGCAGACCGGCACGGGCGAGGAAGAAGGCAGCGTCAGAGACAGAACCCAGTTGCGCGTCTGCCCTGAGATTGCGCCGGATCCATGCCAGCGCCTCCTCGGCGATGAGATGGTCGGCGTCGCCGCCGGAGCTCAGCACCACCCGGTCGGCCAGCGGCGCGGTACGCACGCTGTAGTCGGGCTCGATATGGATGCCGTTGGAGGCTCTCACCCTTTCCCCCGTCAGGCCCACCGTGATCCAGGAATAGCAGGTTCTGCCGGCCAGAGTGTTGGCGGCGCGCAAGGGCTCGATGATCGAGCTGAAGGCCATCATTGGAAATCCTGGAAAAATCAGGATCGCGAATTTGATGACCTCGCGTGGCTGCTGTGCCAACGGGAGTGAGATCTTGATCTTTGCGTAGGTCCGGATCACCTGATAACAACCCGCTGGGTACCACTTCGATCTCGTGATTTTTCACGGGCGATGATGGTAGATCAACCTTTCTCACACCTTTGACGCCTCCGACCAGGCAGGACTGGCCATGGATTCGAGCCGGGACACCGAGATTTCATGGGCGACGTCGCCGCCGGCCCTGCTCCGCGAGCATCATCTCGCCGATGCCATCCTCCAGGAAGGCCCCCTGCCCGACGACGTCGGGGAGAGCGAGCTTGGCGAGGAAGGTGCTTTCCGGGGCGGCCTCCTCTTCACCCCGCCCCGGCCGAAGCCCGGCGTTGCGATCGTCTATTTCCACGGCGGCGGCTTCCTGGCCGGCAGCCCGCGCACGCACCGCGGCGTCACCGCCTGGCTCGCCCATTTCGCCGGCATGCCGGTGCTGTCGGCCCGCTACCGGCTGACGCCGGAATACCCTTTTCCGGCCCAGCGCGACGATGCAGTTGCGGCCTGTGCGAAGGCGTCCTCGCTTTTCACCCATGGCGGTGATTTCCGGCTCTTCCTGTCAGGCGACAGTGCTGGCGCCTGCGTGTCGCTCTGGGGCCTGCTCGGCTTGCCGCCGCAGCACCGCGCCACGGTGGCGGGCCTCGCCCTCTTCTACGGTGGCTTCGGCCTCACCGAGAGCGCCAGCATTACCCGCGCCGGTACGCCGGAAAATGGCCTTGATGCCGAGGCGCTCCGCTCCATGTATGGGCGCCTGCTCGACGGCAAGAAGCACGTGCGGATCGACGAGATCTCGCCGCTCAGCAAGGCCGCCGCCATCCACGAACCGACCTATATCCTTGCCGCGGCAGAGGACGCGGTGTTCGATGATTCCCTCGCCTTGCACCGGAAGCTGGAGCTGAATGGCTCGGCCACGCATTTCATTTCAGTGCCGGGCATGGATCACGGCTTCCTCAAGCAGGCCGGCAAGCTCGCAGAGGCAACGGACAGCCTCAAGGATGCGGCGTCCTGGATGAAGGGGAAACTGGCTACAGCGCCACCGCCATAGCCAGCAGCGCCAGGCCGACTGCCGCGGCGATGGCCCGCAACGCGTCTTTTGCGATTCCTCCCGATTCCGCCGGATCGCAACCCGCTACGATATCCGCTTCAACAATCAGATTGATGCCGCAGACGGGTGATACGCCTCAATGCGGCTTTGCCTTGGACACCCGGGCGGCCTTGCGCTTGACCGGGGCAATGGCGGCCGGCGGAGATGCGGCCTCATCCGTCTCGGGAACCTCGAAGAAACGCGATGTCAGCGTGGATTTGGCTTCCTCGCCGGCGATGAACTTCTTCGCCATCTCCCAGTGCCGCTGATCGCTCCCCTCCGGGCATCCCTCACGAAGCCAGATCTCGTAGGCCTTCATGCGAATACGCTGCTCGGTCGTATGAGTCATCGTTGAACTCCCATGCTCGGTTGAACGCTGCAGGCTATTGTGCCTCGCCTGTCATGGCATCCAGATGAAGCTCCACCTTCGCCTTGTCCGAGGTATAATAGATCACGTCGTAGTAACCGCTCGCGGACCAATCGATCTGCGAAATATACAGGAATTTGTCGCGGGTTTCGACCTTGGCAATCAGTTCCGAGAGCTTCTTGCCCTTGGGCGGCGGAGGCTCGGTGGTGCCTTGCGCGAAGGCGGGGCCGGCGAGAAGCGTAGCAGCGATCAGGGCAACGGCAATTTTTTTCATGGTCCGCACCATCGGATGTCGTGTCGGAGGACAACAGTGATGGGTGCTGGCTGGTTCCACGAGAATGAAGGAAGCGGGCGCAACGCGAGCGCGTCTTTGCCTCCCGCCCACGTCTTCATACCTCCCCGCCCTTGGCGAGGAAGCGTTCCGCCGTCAGCACGATCCTGTGGTCCTGGGCGCCCACGAGTTTCTCGTCCTTGTCGGGATAGGGCAGCCCCGCCAGCACGCCCCGGATGGTGGCAAGGCGCGTGCGGTATTTGTCGTTGGCCTTGACGATGGTCCAGGGCGTATCGACCGTGTCGGTGGCCGCCAGCATGCGGTCATAGGCGCTGGAATAGGCTTCCCATTTGCCCACGGCCTGGTGATCGATCGGCGAGAGCTTCCACTGCTTGAGCGGATCGGCATGGCGGGCATGCAGGCGCTTGAGCTGCATGGCCTGACCAATGGTGAGGAAGAGCTTGAACAGGCGGATGCCGTCACGCACCAGCATGGCCTCGAATTGCGGCGCCTCGTGCAGGAACATATCGGTCTGTGCGGGCGTGCAGAAGCCCATCACCGGTTCTACGGCGCCGCGGTTGTACCAGGAGCGGTCGAAAATGGTGATCTCGCCTTTGGTGGGCAACTGGCTGGCGTAGCGCTGGAAATACCACTGCCCCTGCTCGGTGGGCGTCGGCTTCTGCAGGGCGACGACGCGCGCGTCGCGCGGGCTCAGATGCTGGGTGAAGCGGTGGATCGCGCCGCCCTTGCCGGCGGTGTCGCGCCCCTCGAAGATCACCGCCACACGCTCGCCCTGCCCCCGGACCCAGTCCATCGCTTTCAGCAATTCGATCTGCAAGGCGAGCAGGTCCCGCTCATAGATCTTGGACTTGAGCTTCTCCTTGTGCGGGTAGTCACCGGAGCCGAAGGCTGCTTCGTCGATCACCTGCGGCAGTTGCTCTGCATCGAGCTGGAAGGTGGCGATCGCCTGCTTCAAGCCGTCTTCCTCTTTCTTCCTGGCCACCTTCTTTGTCACCGAAGCCTCCCCAATTTTCGCCCTTGTCGTGAAACTGTCACGGGCTGGCATACATTGCCAAGGTGAACGAATTCCACAACGACTCAGATGGAAAGCCGCAATGTCGATAGTGATGGGGCGTTCCCGGCTCTTGACGAAATTGACTTCGGACGGTGTAGCTGAGCCTGTGGGTTCGAACCAAACCATCATGCACCGCATCTGGGGTCGCCGCTGGCTGGTGGCCGCCCTTGCGCTTGTTCTGACCTTGCTGGCGCTGTGGGACGGAATCTCCGCTTGGCATGGGGTTGCTGCCCTCGCCATGATCATCGCCGCCGCCGGTCTGGTCCCTCCCACGATCGTCCAGGATGGCAATTCCACGCCTGTTCATCCCGACAATGGCGGCAAGCCCTCCTTCGAGGACCTCGTCGCCGCCATTCCCGATCCGGTGATCGTGCTCGACGCCAACCTCGCCGTGCGCTTCTTCAACCGCAAGGCGCGCGACATCATCCCGAACTTGCGGGTCTCGGAAGCGCTGACCTACGCCCTGCGCGTGCCCGAATTGATCGATGCCATCCGCGCGGCGCTGGACGCCGGCGGTTCGCGCCAGATCGAGTATTCTGAGCGCGTGCCTGTCGATCGCATGGTCGAAGCGCAGATTTCCACCATCATGGGCCCGTCCGGGCGCACCGACTTCGTGGTGATCGTTCTACGCGACGTCACCCAGCGCCAGCGCGTGGAGCAGATGCGCGTCGATTTCGTCGCCAACGCCAGCCACGAACTGCGTACCCCCCTCGCCTCTCTCCTCGGCTTCGTCGAGACCCTGCAGGGCCCTGCCCGCAACGATCCGGTAGCGCGGGAGAAGTTCCTCGACATCATGCGCGCCCAGGCCAACCGCATGTCGCGCCTGATCGACGACCTGCTCTCCCTTTCGCGCATCGAGCTCAACGCCCATGTCCAGCCGGACAAGCCAGTCGACCTCAACATGGTGGTGGGCCACGTCGCCGATACGCTCGGCCCCCTGGCGCATGACCGGGGCGTGGTACTCAGCCTCGACAAGCGCGTATCCTCGCTCGAAGTTCGCGGCGAGCGGGACGAACTCATCCGAGTGTTCGAGAATCTTGTCGAGAACGCTATCAAATATGGCGCCTCGGGCGGACGGGTCGAGGTCATCCTCGATTCGATCCCTAAGCCGCAGGGCAAGGGCCTCGACGCCGTCGTCACCGTGCGAGACTTCGGCCCCGGCATCGAGGCCGAGCACGTACCGCGCCTCACCGAGCGATTCTATCGGGTCGATGCCGCCAAATCGCGCGAGAAAGGCGGCACGGGCCTTGGCCTTGCCATCGTCAAGCACATCGTCGCCCGCCATCGCGGCCGGCTCGGCATCGAAAGCGTGCCGGGAGAAGGAACGGTCTTTTCTGTAAAGATCGATCAGATCATCTGAATGAACAACCTGTGCGTGCATTTAAAGAAGTCGACTGACTTTAACAATTGCCGACAGACTTGGTCGGCAAGCATGTAACATCTTGCCTAAACGGCTGAGTTATCTTGGATATCTTTGTCATAAAACAATAGCCTAATTGTCATAGAACCGTTGCGGCGCACTTCTAGGACTCGCGCCGTTGGGCAGGGCTATCGATCGGGAAGCGGTTGGGGGCGCCTGCTCCGAAAACAACGGAGATATCCCGTGAGGCTTTCTTTCCTTGCGCTCGCCGCTTCAGTAGCCCTGTCGAGCACGATCGCGGCCACCGCTGCCTATGCAGGCGACATCACCGGCGCCGGCGGTACCTTCCCCGCCCCCGTCTACAATGCCTGGGCTGCCGAGTATAAGACCAAGACCGGCAATGCTGTGAACTACCAGGCGATCGGTTCGGGCGGTGGCCAGACCCAGATCACCAACCGCACCGTTGACTTCGGCGCTTCCGATGCCCCGATGGCTGCCGACAAGCTCGCTTCTGCCAAGCTCCTGCAGTTCCCGACCGTCGTCGGCGCCATCGTGCCGATCGTCAACATCGACGGCGTCGCTTCCGACCAGCTCGCTCTCAACGCCGACGTGATCGCCCAGATCTATCTCGGCAAGATCACCAAGTGGAATGACCCGGCCATCGCCGCCCTCAACAAGGGTGTGACGCTTCCCGACCTCGACATCGCTCCGGTCTATCGTTCGGACGGTTCGGGCACCACCTTCGTGTTCACCTCCTTCCTCTCCGGCGTGAGCGCCGACTGGAAGAGCAATGTCGGCGCCGCCACCTCCGTGCAGTGGTCGGCCGGCTCGGGCGCCAAGGGCAATGACGGCGTCGCCGCTTCGGTCAAGAACACCAAGGGCGCCATCGGCTATGTCGAGTACGCCTACGCTGCCAACAACGGCCTGACCATCGTCGACCTGCAGAACAAGGCCGGCCAGGCTGTCAAGCCGAGCCTGGCTTCCTTCACCGCCGCTGCCGCCAAGGCCGACTGGAAGGGCGCCAAGAACTACGCCGTGTCCATGGTCAACGTCGATGATAACGCTGCGTGGCCGATCGTCTCCACCACCTTCATCCTGCTCCCGAAGGACCCCAAGGACGCCACCAAGTCGGCTGACGTCATGAAGTTCTTCGACTGGGCTTACAAGGACGGTTCGGCTTCGGCCGAGAAGCTGCACTACATCGTGCTGCCGAAGGACGTCGTGGATAACATCCGTGCGTCCTGGGCTGCCGAGATCAAGAGCGCCGACGGCAAGTCCATCTACAGCAACTGAGTTGTTTCGCGTACTCCGGCGCGGCCATTTTGCCGCGCTGGAGTTTTCGTTACCAGGTGGAACGTTTTAAGCACCGAGCATTTTTGTACAGTTGCCTTGCACAGATCTGTTCGTCTTTTGCGATATTAGGCAGTTTCGGTTTTTCCTGAGAAGCGATAGCGTTACTGCCATCAGGAAAAACCAAAACTGCTCTGACGAGGAGTAATCATGAGCGCTATCGCCGATTCATCCCGGGACACCACATCGGTTGCCGATGCCGCCCGGGGCTCCCCCTCTCCGCAGGCCAAGCGCGTGCCCGGCGCAGCCTTCGACCCGATCTTCAAGGCCTTGCTCTACATCTGCTCCGGCCTGATCCTGGTGCTGCTCGTTTCCATCGTCATCCTGCTGTTCTGGGGCGGCTGGCCCGCCCTCTCCCACTTCGGAGTGAGCTTCTACTGGTCTACGGTATGGAACCCGGTGACTGAAAAATTCGGCGCCGGCGTGATGATCTACGGCACGCTGTTCACCGGCTTCCTGTCACTGCTTATCGCGCTGCCGATGTCCTTCGGCATCGCCTTCTTCCTTACCGAGATCGCGCCGCTGTCGATCCGCAAGCCCGTTGGCATGGCGATCCAGCTCCTGGCCGCGGTGCCTTCGATCATCTTCGGCATGTGGGGCGTGGCCGCGATCATCCCGCTGATGGCCAATTACATCCAGCCCTTCCTGAAGGTGGTGTTCGGCTATATCCCCGTGATCAACTATCTCTTCGCCGGCCCCGCCAGCGGTTTCGGCATTTTGACCGCCGCGGTGATCCTGGCCTTCATGGTCATCCCCTTCATCACGGCGATGTTCGTCGAGATCCTCGAAGCCGTGCCGCCCATGCTGAAGGAATCGGCCTATGGCGTCGGCTGCACCACCTTCGAGGTCTTCCGCAACGTCTCGGTGCCCTATGGCCGCACCGCCCTCGTGGGCGCCACCATGCTCGGCTTCGGCCGCGCGCTTGGCGAGACCATGGCCGTGACCTATGTGATCGGCAACGCCAACCGGATCTCGGCCTCGCTGTTCTCGTCGGGCGCCACCATCGCCTCCACAATCGCCAACGAATTCCCCGACGCTCCGGCGGGTTCGCTGCGCAACGAGTCGCTGATGGAACTGGGCTTCGTGCTCTTCGTCATTTCGTTCATCGTGCTTGCGATCTCCCGCATGCTCGTCAAGTCCGGCGTCAAGTAAGGGGACTTATCATGGATCGCCTCGCTCGCCGCCGCTCCGTCGACTACATCATGAAGGGCATTTCAACGGGCTTTGCAGTGATCTCGCTGCTGGCTCTCGCCTGGATTCTGATCACCCTGTTCGGGCTCGGCCTGCCGGCCCTGAACAGCACCATCTTTACGAAGGTCATGGCTGACGGCGGCCTCCTCAACGCCATCGTGGGCAGCCTGATCATGGTCTTCATCGCCCTCCTGATCGGCGCCCCGCTCGGCATCATGGCCGGCACCTTCCTCGCCGAGGCAGGCCGCGGCAGCAAGTTCGCCGAGGCCGTGCGCTTCATCAACGACATCCTCCTGTCGGCGCCATCCATCCTGCTTGGCGTGTTCGTCTACCTGATGATCGTGGTGCCGATGGGCGGGTCCTCGGGCTGGGCGGGCATCATTGCGCTCGCCATCATCATCATGCCGGTGGTGGTGCGCACCACCGAGGACATGCTGACCCTGGTGCCTATCAGCCTGCGCGAGGCGGCGTTCGCCCTGGGATCGCCGATGTGGAAGGTGATCATGGCGGTCACCTGGCGCTCGGCCCGCACCGGGATCATCACCGGCATCCTGCTGGCGCTGGCCCGCGCCGCCGGTGAAACCGCGCCACTGCTCTTCACCGCTTTCGGCAACTCGAACTGGACGCTGGATCTCGGCGGCGCCTTCCCCAGCCTGCCGCTGGCGATCAACCTCTTCGCCCAGAGCCCCGATCCCAACCAGGTCTCGATCGCCTGGGCCGGCGCCCTCCTCATCACCATCGGCGTGCTGGCCCTGAACATCATCACCCGCGTCGTGCTCGCTCCCAAGAAATGAGTGCTCCCATGTCCTCACCCAACGCCTCGATCGCGGTTTCCGACCGCCCGGTTGCCGATCCCAACGCTCCCGTCAAGCTGAAGGTCGAAAACCTCGACTTCTATTACGGCGAGAAGCATGCGCTGAAGAAGATCAACATGAGCGTGGCCGAGCGTCAGGTCACCGCGATGATCGGCCCCTCGGGCTGCGGCAAGTCCACGCTGCTGCGTGTGCTAAACCGCATGTATGATCTATATCCCGGCCAGCGCGCCGAGGGAAAGGTCATGCTCGACGGCCAGAATGTCATCGGCAAGGAGATCGATCCGGCGGTGCTGCGCGCCCGCGTCGGCATGGTGTTCCAAAAGCCGACGCCCTTCCCGATGTCGATCTATGATAATATCTCCTTCGGCGTCCGGCTGCATGAGAACATTTCCAAGGCCGAGATGGACCAGCGCGTCGAATGGTGCCTGACCAAGGCAGCCTTGTGGAACGAAGTGAAGGACCGCCTCAACGCCTCGGCGCTCGGCATGTCCGGCGGGCAGCAGCAGCGCCTGTGCATCGCCCGCACCATCGCGGTGAAGCCGGAAGTAGTGCTTCTCGACGAACCGACCTCGGCACTCGACCCGATCTCGACCGCCAAGATCGAGGAACTGATCGACGAATTGAAGCGCGACTTCACCATCGTGATCGTGACCCACAACATGCAGCAGGCGGCGCGCAGCGCCGACACCACCGCTTTCTTCTATCTCGGAGACCTCATCGAGATCGGGGCGACGAACAAGATTTTCACCAACCCGAATGACAGCCGCACGCAGGATTACATCACCGGCCGTTTCGGCTGATCCCCGGGCAGGCATTCAAGCCGGCACATAGACGGCGGCGACAAGGAATTTGGAGAACGGCATGTCCGATCACATCGTTACGTCCTTCGATCAGGAATTGCGCGAGTTGCGCAACATGATCGCAGAAATGGGTGGCCTTGCCGAAAAGAGCGTGGCCGACAGTGTGGAAGCTCTGCTCAAGCGCGACAGCCAGCGCGCGAAGGCGGTGATCGATCTCGACGCCTCGATCGACAAGTTGCAGCGCCAGGTCGAGGAACGCGCCATCCTGATCATCGCCAAGCGCCAGCCGCTGGCGCTGGACCTGCGCGAGATCGTCTCGGCCCTGCGGGTCGCCAACGACCTCGAGCGCATCGGCGATCTCGGCAAGAACGTCGCCAAACGCGTCGTGGCCATCCAGGGCCATATGCAGCCCAACCAGCTCTTCGGCGGCTTCGACCACATGGCCGACCTCGTACTCGAGCAGCTCAAGCAGGTTCTGGACTCCTTCGCCCAGCGCAATGTCGAGGAAGCACTCTCGGTCTGGCGTTCGGATGGCGAGATCGACGCCATGTACACCTCGCTCTTCCGCGAACTCCTGACCTATATGATGGAAGATCCGCGCAATATCGGCTTCTGCACACATCTGCTGTTCTGCGCCAAGAACATCGAGCGCATCGGCGACCATGCCACCAACATCGCCGAGACCGTGCATTATCTGGTGACCGGCGAATCCCCTGCCGGCGAACGTCCGAAGGCGGATACGAGTACGTCTCTCGTCGACCTTCCAGTGCCGGCTAAGTAACAAGGGGAACCGGCTATGCCTCCCAAGGTTCTGATAGTCGAGGACGAAGAAGCCCTCACCCTTCTGCTGCGCTACAATCTCGAGGCCGAGGGCTATGAGGTGGACAGCGTGGCACGGGGCGACGATGCCGAGATCCGGTTGCGCGAGAGCGTCCCCGATCTCGTGCTGTTGGACTGGATGCTGCCCGGCCTGTCGGGCATCGAATTGTGCCGGCGCATCCGTATGCGGCCAGAGACGGAGCGCTTGCCGGTGATCATGCTCACCGCCCGTGGCGAGGAGGCCGAGCGTGTCCGCGGCCTTGCCACCGGCGCGGACGACTATGTCGTCAAGCCGTTTTCCGTGCCGGAACTTTCGGCCCGCGTGCGGGCCCTCCTGCGCCGCGCCAAGCCCGATCATGTCGCCTCCCTGCTCAAGGCCGGCGACATCTCGCTCGACCGCGAGACCAAGCGCGTCCATCGCGGCAATCGCGAGATCCGCCTGGGGCCGACGGAATTCCGCTTGCTGGAATTCCTGATGCAGGCACCAGGCCGCGTCTTCGCCCGCGAACAGCTGCTCGACAGCGTCTGGGGCCGCGACGTCTATATCGACGAGCGCACCGTTGACGTGCATGTCGGCCGCCTGCGCAAGGCCATGAACCGCACGCGCGAGATCGATCCGATCCGCACGGTACGCGGCGCCGGCTATTCCTTCGACGAAACCTTCTCGAAGCAGGGCTGATTGAGAGCGCGGATATCACAGCGACATACTTGCATGTCGCGATGTCCGCGCCCCTGAAAGGCACTTGCAACTAAACCTGCCCCATCTTCCCTTGCAGGTAGCGACGGATGGCAGGATCGCTTTCCAGCCCGATCGCACGCATGTAGGCGTCCCTCGCCTCGTCGAACCGTTTCGCTCGTGCCAGCAGGTCCGCCCGCGCCGCCCAATAGGGCTGGTACTCTGCAAGGCGAGCGTCCTCCAGCAATGCGTCGAACGCCGCCAGTGCGGCCTCCGTGCCCTCGATATGGGCTAGCGCCACGGCACGATTGATGGCGGCGACCGGGGATTGGGTCAGCAGGACGAGCGCGTCGTAGAGCTGCACGATCGCCGCCCAGTCCACCGCCAGGCCCCTGCGCCGGATCGCATGGGCCGACTGCAGCGCTGCCTCCAGCTGATAACGGCCGATCTGCCCTCTCTTTACCGCGCGGGCAAGCAGGGCCTCGGCCTCCTCGATCATCTCCTCGTCCCAGAGCAGGGTATCCTGTTGAGCAAGGGGCACGAAGTCGCCCTCCGGACTGCGGCGGGCGGCGCGGCGCGCCTCGGCATGCAGCATCAGGGCGAGCAGGCCAAGCACTTCGGGCTCGTCCGGCATCAGCGAGGCGATCAGGCGGCCGAGCCAGATGCCTTCAGCAGCAAGGTTGCGCCGACGTGGCCGCGAGCCCTCCGGATCGGCCCAGCCTTCGGCGAAGACGGCGTAGACCGCCTCCAGCACGGTATCGAGGCGCTCCGGCAGTTCTTCGCGCTCGGGCACGCGAAAGGGAATGCCGGCCTGCCTGATCTTGGTCTTGGCCCTGACCAGCCGCTGACTCATGGCAGCCGGCGAGATCAGGAAGGCGCTGGCGATCGCGGCGGCATCGAAGCCGAGCACCGTTTGCAGGATCAATGGCGCGCGCACGGTGGCATCGAGCGCCGGATGGGCGCAGGCGAACATCAGGCGCAGGCGCTCGTCAGGAATGACATGATCCTGCTCCCTGATCATCGCAAGTTCCTCGATCTGCCTGGTGACGTCGTCAGCCTTCTCCAGGCGGAGCCTGGTCTTGCGGGCGTTGTCTATCTGGCGCCGGCGGGCCGATGTCAGCAGCCAGGCTTCGGGATTGTCGGGGATGCCGCTCGCGGGCCAGTGCTCCAGCGCCGCCGCGAAGGCATCGGCGAGCGCGTCCTCCGCCCCGGCCACGTCGCCGGAGCGTGCCGCCAGAAAGGCGACCAGCTTGCCATAGCTTCGCCGGGCGACGCTTTCGGCAAGGCTTGAGGCGGAGGGCGGCACGGCCTGTCGGGCCGCTTAATACTCGTCCATCGGCCAGATGGGGCGTACCTCGACCGAGCCTGCGCCGGCGCCCGGGCAGCGAGAGGCCCAGTTCAGGGCCGTATCGAGATCGGCCACATCAATGAGATAATAGCCAGCTAATTGCTCCTTGGTCTCAGCAAAAGGCCCGTTCAAGACCTGGGTCTTGCCGTCGCGGATCCGAACGGTGGTGGCCGAAGCGGTCGGCCGCAGGCGGTTGGATCCCAGCAGAATACCGGAAGCCTTGATCGCCTGCGTATAGGCGCCATAAGCGGCAAGCATCTCATTTCTTGCAGCCGGCTGGGCGTTCTGCATGGCCTCTTCACTGGAATAGATCAGAATCGCGAATTCCATTGCATCTCTCCTCGATCGGCCGGCGCACCTCGCGCCGGCACGACAATGACGCGCGTCTCCAGCCCTATTCGACAGGGACAGCCATTATTGGGGCGACTTGCTTTCAAATCGAGCCGCCAAGAACCGCTAGGACACGTCGATACAAAGAGGCTAGGGCGCGCTGATCTTGGTGAGATGCTCGATCTCGGTCGAGCCCAGGGAAAGCTCGGTCGCCTTGATCAGATCCTGCAACTGCTCGACGCTGGTCGCGCTGGCGATGGGGGCCACCAGTCCGGGCCTGGCGATCAGCCAGGCAATGGCGACCTGGGCGGGCGTGGCATTCTTGGCGTGGGCGACCGCGTCGAGCGCCTCGAGAATGCGCAAGCCCCGCTCGTTGAGATATTCGCCCATGCCGCCGCCACGCGCCGCACTCTTGGCGAAGTCGGAGGTCGTGCGGTATTTGCCGGATAGGAAGCCCTTGGCCAGCGAGAAATAGCTGGTCACGCCAATCTCGTTCTTGAGGCAGAAAGGTTCGAGCTCGGCTTCGTATCCGGCGCGATCATAGAGATTGTATTGGGTCTGCAGGTTTTCGAAGCGCGGCCAGAGTTCCTTGGTGCTGACGGCCAGCGCCTTGAACATCGTGTTGGCGCTATGGTTGGAATTGCCGATCACCCGTACCTTGCCCGCCGACACGAGTTCCGCGTAGGTACCGAGCGTTTCCTCCATCGGCGTTTCCGGATCCTCCCAATGGGAGAGATAGAGATCGATATAATCGGTCTGCAGGCGCTTGAGCGAGGCGTCCACCGCGCTCTTGATATAGGCGTGTGACAGGCCCTTCTTGCCAGGCCCCATTTCCGAGCCGACCTTCGTGGTCACCACGACATCGGCACGGTTGCCGCGCGCCTTCATCCACTTGCCGATGATGGCCTCGGATTCACCACCCTGGTTGCCCGGCACCCAGGCCGAGTAGACGTCCGCCGTATCGATCAGATTGAAGCCGGCGGCGACGAAGGCGTCCAGCACGGCAAAGGACGCTTTCTCATCGGCGCTCCAGCCGAAGACGTTGCCGCCAAGGCCGAGAGGAGCAACCATCAGATCGGAACGTCCAATCGCGCGTTTTTCCATGAGTATTCTCCGTCATCGCATATCGGGAAACGGGCCCTTCACAAGGGCCCGGCGAAGCTGCCGGGTCACCGCGGCGGCCTGGGGAAAGGATCAGATCGAATAGCTCAGCTCGGGTTCCCTGCTGCCGGCCTTGCGCATCTCCTCCACCGACATGTTGTCGAGCAGGTCGGAGGAAAGGTCGCGCACGCGCCGCATCAGGAGACGCACCGTGCAGCCTGGAACATCCGGGCAGTCGAGGCAAGGCTGATAGGCGGTGTGACTGGCGCAGGCGATCGGCGCAAGCGGTCCGTCGAGTACGCGGATGGCATTGCCCACGCTGATCTCGCTGGCATCGCGCGCCAGCATATAGCCGCCTCCCTTGCCCTTCTTGGAACGAATGATCCCGGCGACGCGCAACTCGCCCAGGATGGCATCGAGGAATTTCTTGGGAATGCGATTGGCCTCGGCGATCTCCTGGCTCTGTGCCGTCTCGCCCGGAGGAAGGCCCGCAAGATGAGCCAACGCCTTGAGACCATATTTGCCCTTGTTCGTCAGCATGCGCCCAGGGTGCTCCGCTCCAGAAAGCAGTCAACCACGTCTATCACGAATATAGGGATTATCGAGCGCTTGGATAGGGTCACCGGGAGCGCGGCGGTTCCGGCGAGAGATCCTCATAGAGCGTCTGCGCCTCGGTCGCTGGGCCGCGGCGTTCGCCGAGTGCCTTCACGCGGTAGACACGCACCGTACGCTCCAGCGCGATGGTGAGCACGTCGCCCGCCTTCACCGCCTTGGCCGGCGCCTCTGCCCGCGCGCCGTTGACGCGGACGTGGCCGTCCGCGACCAATCTTGCTGCGAGTGAGCGGGTCTTCACCACACGCGCATGCCAGAGCCATTTGTCGATCCTGAGACGATCCTGGCTTCCGACATCGCTCATCGTTTATTTTTTGTCCGGTTTGCCGCCCTGCATCTGCTCCTTCAGCGCGAGGAGCTTGGCGAAAGGCGAGTTCGGATCCGGCGCGCGGTTGGATTCGCGGCCTTGCGGCTTGGCATCGCTCGACCAGTTGCGCGGACCACGATCGCCGCCGCGTTCCTGACGGTCTGGACGGGGACCACGGTCACGATCGGGCCGCCCTTCCCCGCCACCGTGACGGCGCTGGCCGTCGCCAGGCTTGCCCTCGGGGCGCGGACCCCGCGCCTCGAAGGGCTTGCGGTCGCCGTTTGGCTTGCCATTGCCGCGATCCTCGCGCCGAGGCCGGTCAAACCGACGCTCGGTCTGCCGGGCTTCGCCGCTTTCGACGGGAGCCGGTACGGCCCCGTCGGGCGGTGCGGGACGTCCGCGGCGGAAACCACCGGCGGCGCCATTGTCGCCTTGGCGGTCGCCAGCCGGCTGACGCTCGGCGCCCGCCTGGCGATTGCCGTGCTGGGGCCGGCCATGATAATGCGGGCGCTGGTGATGGCGCTCGAAGCGCGCCGGACGCCAGACTTCGATTTCCGGAATCTCCTCCGGCGTGGCCTCGGGGGCCGGTGCTTCGTCAGCCTGCGCGGAGACGGCGCTCTGGCCGGTAGGTTCCTCGCTGGCCGGAGCCTCGTCGGCAGGCGATTCGGCTGCCGTCTCGCCGGCCGCCTGCTCGCTGACTTCCTGGAAGGACTCCTCGTGCGGCGGCGAGGCCACCGCTTCCATCGCATCGATCTCGGCCGGTGCAGGCGCCGCAGCCTCGACGGGCTCAGCCTCGGGTACCGCTTCGATCGGCGCAGGCTCGGCGGCGAAGGCGGCCTCCTGGGCCGTCTCTTCGACCGTCTGTTCGACTGTCCCTTGGCCGGTTTCCGTGGCCGGCGCCACCGCTTCATCCGCTGCGGGCGCAGCCGTGGCCTCCTCGGTCGCGGCCGGTGCCACCGGCTCGGTCGGCGCCGGCAGACGGATCTCATGGGTGATCGCCGGGCCCTTTCGCTTCTCGGAGCGATAGCCGAGGCCCCGCAGGATCGAGGCGAAGTCCTCGCCAGAGCAGCCGACCAGCGAGGTCATCTGCACGGTGGCGACGAAGCCGTCGCCATCGGCGGTGCCGGAGGGGGGCTGACCGACCGTGGTTCCAGGGCGATAGGCGATAGCCGGGCGAATCAGGTCTGCCAGGCGCTCGAGAATATCGACCCGCACCGCGCGCTCGCCGCAGACGCGGTAGCCCACCAGCCGATAGAGGTTCTTGTCGATCGACTTGTCCGATGGCATCGAGGTACGGCCGGAAGCGGCCAGATGCGGGATCTCGTCGAGGCCCTTCTGGTCGAGACCGCCATGGGTCAGCGCCCAGAGCTGGGCCGCCAGGGCTCGCGGCGCCGGCTTCATCAGCGCCGGTAGATAGATGTGATAGGCGCCGAAACGCACGCCATGCTTGCGCAGCGAGGCGCGCTGGTTCTGGTCGAGCTGCTTGAGATCCTCGGCCACCTTGGCACGGTCAAGCACGCCAAGCGCCTCGACGAGCTGGAAGGCGATGCCCTTGGCGAGTCCCTGCAGATCCTCGGCCTTGTCGAGCGCCAGCAGCGGGCCGAGCAGGCGGGTGATATGGTTGCCGATCCAGATGTCGAGGCGGGTCTGCACCGCATCGCGGGCCGGGCCGGTGAGCTGCTCGTCGGCCAGCAGGCGGATGCGCGGCGCGAGAGGCTTCTCACCGCCGAGAAGCTTGGCCACGGGCTCGCCGATCCAACGCACGGTGCCATCGGTGGCCAGGGCGAACTCAGTATCCGGCGCCTGCGAGAATTTCTGGCTGCGGGACTCGATCTCGCCGGCCAGGGCCTTGGCCGCGGCGGCTCTCAGGGCACGGCCGCTTTCCCCGTCACCAGCACTCGGATCCGGGGCGAACTGGAAGCCCTGCAGCGTTCCGACGTGCTGACCTTCGACAATCACATCGCCGGTTTTGGTAATTTCAGTCTCAAGCATCGCGTTTTCTCTAAGGCGCCGCATCAGCACGCTGGTGCGACGGTCGACAAAGCGTTGGGCAAGCCGTTCGTGCAGGGCGTCGGAGAGCTTGTCCTCCACACTGCGTGTCACACCTTGCCAATGAGCGGGGTCTTTCAGCCAGTCAAGCCGATTTGCCGCAAAAGTCCAGGTTCGGATATGGGCGATACGCGTGGAGAGCGTATCGATGTCGCCGTCGGTCCGATCCGACATGGCGACCTGACGGGCGAACCAGTCGTCGGGGACCTTACCCTCCCTCATCAAGAATCCATAGAGGTTCGTGATGATATCGGCATGGGAGTGCGGCGAAATCTTGCGATAGTCGGGAAGGCCCGCCACTTCCCACAACCGCGCGACCGCCTGCGGCCCGTGGGCGTATCGGCGCACCTCTTCATCGCGAGAGATGATCGAGAAGGCGCGGATATCATCGGAATCGGGCGCACGGGTGAGCCCCTGCTCCTCGGGCACGGCCGAAAGCGAAGCCTGCAGTGCCTGCATCGATGAAAAATTCAGGGCTGGATTGCGCCATTGCAGCACTTTGACGCTGTCGAAAGTGTGACCCTCGATGGCTTCGACCAGTTCGGGCTCCAGTGGATCGCAGCGCCCGGTCGAGCCGAAGGTGCCGTCGCGGACGTGGCGCCCGGCGCGGCCGGCGATCTGGCCGAATTCGGACGGGGTCAGGCGACGAAACTGGTAGCCATCGAACTTGCGGTCGCCGGCAAAGGCGACATGGTCGACATCGAGGTTGAGGCCCATGCCGATGGCATCGGTGGCGACCAGGAAATCGACGTCGCCATTCTGGTACATCGCGACTTGCGCATTGCGTGTGCGCGGCGACAATGCGCCCAGCACCACGGCAGCCCCGCCGCGCTGGCGGCGGATCAGCTCGGCAATGGCATAGACCTCGTCGGCCGAGAAGGCGACGATGGCCGTGCGGCGCGGCAGGCGAGTGAGCTTGCGGTCTCCGGCGAAGAGAAGGTTCGACAGGCGGGGGCGCGTGACGACATTGACGCCGGGAATCAGCCGTTCGACGATCGGCTTCATGGTCAGCGAACCGAGCAGCAGCGTCTCATGCGTGCCGCGGCGGTTGAGCAGGCGGTCGGTGAAGACGTGGCCACGCTCGAGGTCGGCGGCGATCTGGATCTCGTCAAGTGCCACGAAAGGCACTTCGAGATCGCGCGGCATTGCCTCCGCGGTAGCGACCCAATAGCGGGCCCTGTCGGGCTTGATCTTCTCTTCGCCCGTGACGAGCGCCACGAATTCGGCGCCGACCCGCTCGACAAGCCTGTTGTAGACCTCGCGCGCCAGGAGGCGCAGCGGCAGGCCGATGATGCCGGCGCCATGGCCGAGCAGCCTCTCGATGGCGAGATAGGTCTTGCCGGTATTGGTCGGGCCCAGCACCGCAGTCACGCCACGGGCGCGCACGGACGGGGGCAGGATGGGAGGCAGCATCAATGTCTCGGCGGTCTTTCGGGCGTCAGTCTCAGTGGCGGATGCCGAAACATCCAAGATTACGAATTGCCGGACACCCCATGCCCTGCGACGGCGAACTCTCTGTCTTCATGCGTTTCCTTAATTGGAAAGCCTGTCGACCTGGCTGGGAATTGCTCTGGGAAAACACCAATCAAAGGGCCATTTCCTGCCTTCTGGTACCAGACTCGGAAGAGCCTGTCTTGCTATGAAGCACAATATGGCGATCGCAAAGCCAAAATTTAACCCCTCGAACGGCGTGGGAACGAAGCGCGCCCGAATCACCGTCCGCCCCGTTTTCGCACCTTGTTCGCCCCTCGGATGGCATGGTTAAGGCCGAACAGTCCTCCAGGACGGGCTTGATGTCAGCCCGATCCCGATTTGGACCAGATCAGGGCCGCGATCGCCCGACCGATTAACGGATGGAACGGGGCTTGAACGGAGCGCGCCCGAATCGCTGTCTTCCACGTCCGCGCCCTACAGGGCCGGCCATCCATCCCTCGAAGCCCCCTTCGACGCCGCCTTGCGACACAATAATGCCGAAGGAGGTGATCCGGATTTGGCCACCGTCACAGCCGCTCCCGGCCTCATGGTTAAATCCTGAAATGGATCGGCCCGATGGCAATTTCGCTTATGCGTTTAAGATCTGGAACGAGGCTCGAACGAAGCACGCCCGAATCGCTTCGCCAGTCATTTCGGCGACGGACGCTCACCCCACGCGATTACAAAAAAGGCGGGCCGTAGCCCGCCCGCCGTCTGCGCTTCGAACCGCGCGCGCTACCACCGGTGATAGTAGCGATGAGGACGATAGTAACGCGGGCCGTAATAGTGGCGCGGGCCGTAATAGTAGTGAGGTCGGTAGTAGCGAGGCCCGTAATAATGGCGCGGTCCATAATAGCCATAAGGGCGGATGGGTACGCAGCGTCCCCATCGATTCTGGACCCAGCCGCGCCCGCAGGGCCACACGACATCCTGAAGAAGGTTGGGCGCGCCCTGCTGCTGGTTCGCAGCAGGCGCAATCGGCATGGCCGAAGACGTTTGCACTGTCGCGAACAGCCCCATGAAGGCGATGAAGGCAGCTAAGATCAGTCTGACGGGTATTTTGATCCCCCTAGTCTCCTCAGCATTCCAGTGAAGCGAGGCTAGCAATCGCTGGGTGAACCGTCTCTGAATAAGGACAGTACCGTCCCGCGGCGAAACGGCTTTGACTACTGTTTTTAAGATCTTGAACAGGGCTGGAACGAAAGGCGAGCGAATCAGCTCTTGGATGACTTCGGACCGGTTTCTTCCGACCCCATCTCGATCAGCCTCTTCTTCACCTCGGCGAGCTCGTTCGAGATTTCGAGCACACGCTGCCGGAGTTCCGCGGCGATACGGGCGGCGGTGGCAGGATACTCCTCCAGCGTGCGGCGGAACATCTGGCGCGACAAGCGCAGGATGACCGTGGGCTCGCGGGCGATAGCGGTAGTGGGGCGCCGCGTCTCCGACACCAGCGCCATCTCGCCGATCAGGGTGCCTGGACCGACGATGGCGGTGGCGACATCGTCGTCGATCAGGGTGATGCTGCCGCTGACCACCACGAAGCTGTATTCGGAGATATCATCTTTGCGGAACAGGGTGTCCCCCGCCCGCAGGCGCCGGCGCTCGGAGGAGAAGGCGAGGAGGCGCAAGGCATCGCGGTCCATGTCGCGGAACAGCGCGACCTGAGCCAGCAGAACCATATCTTCGTCAAGCGCCATACGCGATTATCGGTCAGAAGGCCCGCCTGGATCAGGGAACGAGCTTGTAACCGCCCCCCTCAGTCACGAGGAGAGCGGCATTGGAGGGATCCTTCTCGATCTTCTGACGCAAACGATAAATATGCGTTTCCAGCGTGTGGGTGGTGACGCCGGAATTGTAGCCCCACACCTCCTGCAGGAGCACGTCGCGCTGCACCGCCTTCTGGCCCGAGCGGTAGAGATAACGCAGGATCGAGGTCTCCTTCTCCGTCAGGCGGACCTTGGAGCCCTTTTCGGTCAACAGCAGCTTGGACGCCGGCTTGAAGGTGAAGGGCCCGATGTTGAAGACGGCATCCTCGCTCGTCTCGTGCTGGCGCAGATGCGCGCGTACGCGGGCGAGCAGCACGGCGAAACGGAAGGGCTTCACCACATAGTCATTGGCGCCCGCTTCCAGGCCCAGGATGGTATCGGCGTCGGAGTCATGCCCGGTGAGCATGATGATCGGTGACTTGAAGCCGTTCTTGCGCAGAAGCTTCACCGCCTCGCGGCCATCCATGTCCGGCAAGCCGACATCCATGATGACGAGATCGAGATGATCGCCCTTGGCGACCTGCACGGCGCGACTGGCCGATTCGGCCTGGACGATCTCGAACTCGTCATAGAGTGACAATTGCTCCGCCAGGGCCTGGCGGAGGTCGTTTTCGTCATCGACTATAAGAATTTTGCGACTGCCGGACATGACAATCCCCAAAGGCAAGACAGCGGAACTTTACAGACAGGCGGGGCGCTTTGCAGGGCGCGGCAGCAAGGCCTGCGATAATGCTTTGCAAGGCCTCTATCGCATTATGGGAGCATGCGCCATGATTTGTGAAATAGCGGGATGCTCTTTCGACAAAGAATTTACGATGAAGAAGCAGGAAATAACGCCGTGAAGCGCCAAATCAGGCTCCTGCGCGTGCAGGCTTCGCCGCTCTGCCACACGAAGGGACGCCTGACCATAGCCGGCGTAACGTTCCCCTGCGTGCTCGGGCGCAGCGGCCTCGTCACGGCCAAGCGCGAGGGCGATGGCGGCACGCCGCGTGGCGCCCTGCCCCTGCGCGGCCTGCTGCAAAGGCGCGACCGCGGCCCGCGCATCCCCTCCGCCCTGCCCTTCCATGCCATACGGCCAGAGGACGCCTGGTGCGACGATGTGGCCGACCGGCGCTACAACAAGCCGATCAAGCGCCCCCTCGACCAGACGAGCGAAGAAAGGCTGACCCGAGCCGACAGGCTCTACGACGTCATCATCCCACTCGGCTGGAACGACGGGCCGATCGTGAAAGGTCGAGGCAGCGCCATCTTCTGGCACCTGTCGCGCGAGAACGGCTCGCCCACGGCGGGCTGCGTGGCAGTGACGCCCGACGTCTTCCGCAAGGTGCTGCCCCGCCTGTCGCGCCATGCGGTGATGGTGATCGGGTAGCCTGGGAGCGCGGACGTCCTGCCCCACCTTCGATTCAAGAGCGGACATCCTGTCCGCGCTCCCAGTCACCTTGCCCCGAAGATCGCACTGCCCACACGCACATGCGTGGCGCCAACCTCGATGGCCGTTTCGAAATCGCTGGACATGCCCATCGAAAGCACGGCCAGACCATTGCGCCTGGCGATCTTGGCGAGCAGCGCGAAATGCGGCCCCGGCGACTGATCGACCGGCGGGATGCACATCAGACCCTCGATCTCGAGGCCGTGCTCCTGCCTGCAGGCGGCGATGAAGGCATCCGCCTCCTGCGGAGACACGCCGGCCTTCTGCTCCTCCTCACCGGTGTTCACCTGCACGAGGAGACGTGGCGCCTTGCCCTGTCGGGCGATCTCCCTGGCGAGCGCCTGTGCGATCGAAGGGCGATCGACGGTGTGGATCGCATCGAATAGGGCAACCGCCTCCTTGGCCTTGTTCGACTGCAGAGGGCCAATGAGATGGAGCTCGATATCGGGATAGGTCTCCTTGAGGCCCGGCCATTTGCCCTGCGCTTCCTGCACGCGGTTCTCGCCGAAGACGCGTTGGCCCCATGCAAGCACCGGCTCGATCGCTTCCGGTCCGAAGGTCTTGGAGACGGCAACCAGGGTCACCGAGCCCGTCGGGCGATGGGCATCGGCCTCCGCACGTGCAATGGCGAGACGGACTTCGGCAAGACGGGCTGTGGCATCGGACATTGTTGCTTCCTGGGGTGCTTCCATCGGGTGCACGAACGGACGAATCGAGCCCGGAGATAGCGCCGGCGTCGGCCGAAGGCTATCAGAACATCACTTTGCCATGATAAAGGCCCTCAACTCGAAGACCAATGTTTCAGGAAGAAGCGTCCATGTCCCCTTTCGCCGGTAGAAGAGCCATTGCCGCCCTCCTCGTCCTCGCAGGCCTGTCCCTGCCGGCCCGGGCGCTCGATATCGGGCCGCAGACGGTGCCGGTGAAGATCCTGGGCGTCACGGTCGATATCCCCATCACCGCCTCGCTCGACATGCACACGGACGCCGATCGCATGGCGGTCAATCTGGTGGCGACCGGCGACCTCAAGGACCTGCAGGACAAGGCTCTGGAGATCGCCAAACGCCTGCCGCTCCCGGACGATGCCTGCCGTCACAAGGGAGCCAACCTGGTGGTGAACAGCGTCGATGACGCCCATATCAGAGCGGATGGCGACACCGCCGTGCTCGACATTTCCGGCCATGTGACGGCCTGGGCGTGTGCGAAGGTACTGGGCCAGAAGGTCAAGACCAAGATCGCCACCGACACGATCTCGATCATCATTCCGGTCGAACTCTATACCCCGACGCCGCGCCAGGTCGCGCTGCGCGTCAAGGGCCAGGCGGACATCCGCACGGGCCATCCTGAAACCCTAGCGGCAGCATCCGCCATCCTCGGCGACGTCAATGCACAGCTTACCCAAGCCATAGCCAAGGCGCTGGAGTCGGACAAGGCCCAGGCTGTGGTGCCCGACATTCCCGGCCTCGATGTCAAGATCGACCGGGCGGATTTTGCCGAGAATCAAGGCTCGTTGCTGGTCAAGACCCATGTCCAGGGCCGCGCCACCAGCGATGCGGTCAGCGGGTTGCTGGAGTATCTGAAGCGCTAGAGAAAATCGCAATATATCTATAGCTCTTTGTTTTTACACACTTTTTCAATCGGAAAACCTGTCGACTCTTCTCGGAAATGCCTTGGCAAAGCTCTGGGGTCCGTCGGCTTTCGCGGACGGCCCGGACACCGGCACAGCCGAGGGTTTCGCTGCCCGGCGCTTCCAGGCTCCGCCCAGCGCCACGGTGTTGCCGAATACGCTTGCGCCGCCGGCAAGGGTCTGCACCGAGGCGCTCGGGGCCATGAAGCGCTCGGCGTCGATGTCGAGATGCCCGGCAATCGCCTCGACCAATCCTGGCGAGAGGCATGGCACCGTCGCAAGCTGCATGGGATCGCCGATTACGACGGCTTGCTTGGCACGCAGGAGGCCGCCGACCGCATGCTGAGGCGGAATCTCGCCGGCCCCGTCGATCAGGAACCAACCGAGTGCCTCCGGCTCCAACGCATCGAACCAATGCTCGGCTGCCTCGAAGGTGGTGGCGATGACCGGGATGGCGCAGGCGAAGGTCGCCCACAGGTCCGGCATGAGCGGGCGCATCTTCTCCGTCCATTCGGCATTGCCGGAGAAGCTGCGGAACAACAGGTCCAGATTGGAACTGACGGGCTTTGCGGCAGCATCGACGAACGCCCGGTGCAGTCCCATCGCCGCAGCGAAAAGGTCCTCGCGCAGCCGGTTGATCTCGGCGCTCAGCCAGGGCGTGTCGCGCTGGACCTCCATGTCCGGGCGGTCGAAGAAGGCGGCGTCGACGAAGCCGAGGCCGCTGAGGGCGATGGCGGCATCGATCGCTTCCGCCAGCGACTTTTTCCTGGCCTCGAGCTGCCCGGCAGTCTGACGAAGATTTGCCAGGAGAGCCGTCGCCTCGTCGTGCCGCGATCCCGCCGCCTTCAGCTGGCCTTCGAGGCCGGACAGCTTCTCTGATAGGTCGTCACGCTCACGCTCCAGCCGCTCCATGGCCTGGCTCCAGGCCAGGGGTTGCCTGGCGCCCACCAGGCGGCGCAGAAAGGAGGGCTTGCTGGCTGTGTGATCCTGCAGTGCCTGCTCGGCGTCGGCCAGGGCACGGCGGATCGCCTCGATTTGCGCGGTGAGATTGGTGAAGAGCGCGCGCGCCTCCTCCGCGACCGTTTCAGCGGACGTGAGCTGGAGCTGCAGCGCCTCTTCGGCCTCGGGATCGACCCGTTCTCCGAGCGCCTGGCGGCCACGCTCCAGAACGTCGAGCTGGGCCCTGGCTTCTTTCGCCTTCGACCTGAAGGCGCGCTGCGCCTCCTGCCAGCGCATCAGCGCTTCGGCTTTCTCCGGTGGCTTCTCGGCCTCCACCACGGCGGGCTTGCGACGCCGCCCGCCTTTGGCGGCGGCCACGCCGGCCTCTATGGATTGTGAGGCGCCGACGGCCTCGAGCAGATAGGGCCTCAGGCCGTATTCCTCATCGTCCCAGACCGTGCGCCTGAGCCGCGCCAGGTCGGACGCCCTGCCCAGCGCTGCGGCAACCAGGCCCCAGTTCCGCGGTCCTGCCTCATCCGCCTGGAAAAGACGATCTGCGACCGTGCTAAAATAGCGCAGATCGGCACGCGTGGCATCGATGGTCCGCAGGTCCATCAACTCGGTAACGATCTTTTCCAACGCATCGTTGGACGCGACGATCACGATCTCATGGCCCTTCAAGGCCTCGCTGACCACGTAGCGATCGGTGAAGCCATCCGTCGCCCGCACCTTGCCGATATGGGTGAACGCCTCTCGGGGATTGGCGATCTCGGACATCACCTCGGCCCGCCTAATCACCAGGGCGGCGATGAGATCGCGCAGCAAGGCGCCCTTTCCGGTGCCCGAAGGCCCGTTGATCGGCAGGAGACGGGATGCATCGCGCCCGTCGAGGGCCAGATTCACGGCTGCTTGCTGCAGGAGCACGAGCGGCTGTTCTGCTCCGGCTGGCCATTTGCCCGGCGGTATCCTGGTAGGAGAAATCGCATCCGCGAGCGCGATGTCGTTTCCACGCAGGTCGATCCGGCGGGAGGGAACCTTCAGACTGAGATAGCGGGCGAGATTCTCGTGGGGCCGGCCCTTCTGGAGCTGCTGCCGTGCCATCTCAAGATTGGCGAGATACGGACTTTCTACGGCCGGCGAATCGGGGAGCACCTCCCCGCGCCAGTTCCGCTCGACCCTAAGAGCGAAATGCGGTGAGACGGTAAGTTCAACCGGCAGTTCCAGCTTTTCGACAAGGTGCTGGAAAAGGCCTTGCAGCAGCGACCCTGTCAGAATGGGAGGCTCCGCCACCTCCCCCGCCGGCCACAACAGCCTCTCGGCCTCCAATGCGAGGACCTGCCGCGCCTGCGTCCAACTCGCAAGGGCGGCGAAGTCGCGTTTCAGGGCAAATGGCAGCGCCCAGGCAAAGCTTGAAATCGCCAGGGCGTTGCCCGCGATCGGCCTGCCATCGCGCTCCAGGGTCAGGATGGCGATCGGTGCGAAGCCGGAGGGTGCCGCGCCATCGATCTTCGTATCGCCGTAGAGCTCGAACAGGCGCGCCGCAGCCTCGTCCAGGCGAATGGCCCCGACGACGACCTGGTAGAACGGGCCACCCTGTACTTGGCCCTCCTCGCCCGACAGCCAGGGCAGGTCTGATGTAACAGCCAAGTCCGCGATGCCGACCCCTTTGCTCCCGATGAGATCGGAGGGCCTGCCATAGCGTCCATAAGGCGCCAGGATTTCCGCCAGCATCCAGGCATCGAGCACGCGGCGCGCCTGGGCCTGGTCCAGCGCCTGCGTTTGCAGGTTGTCGGAGGCCGGTTCCTGCCGAATGGGAGGTCGGCTGGTCTGGCTTGAACTCAGCTCCCTCGACGGTTCAGGCGGTGCGGTATCCTGTTCGGTGGGGGCGGGGGCAGGGGCCGGCGGAGCATCGGCGGGCGGAACGGTCTCGGTCTTCGTTTTCCGTGTCGGCGCCGCTTGCGGAGGTTTGGGCGCAGCGGCCTCCATGGTACTGCCGTCGCGGGGTTCAGCGGCATTCGGCTTCCTAGCGGTATGCCGCGGCTTCCTGGTCGCTTCGATATGATCCGACACCCTGCGGAGGAGCCTTTTGGCTTTCGGAACGCTGCGGCATTCCAACTCCTTGGCGACTTCCCTGATCTTCTTGTTGTCCTGGGCGAGCACCGCCGCCTCGAATGCTTCTTCGAGTTGCAGAATCGAAAATGCAATCAAGGGACGAACGTTCGGCTTGCCCATGCCCTGCCCTCACTGCCCCGCTGCAATACTGCCTATTTTGTGAACCATCCTAAGTTTTAGGCACACATTACGATTTGGGCAACGATGAACCTCATCTCTCTTCCTTTCCCCCACACAAAGCTGGCAATAACGGGATCGCCCCGCTAAAAGCCTTCATCCCCACATACCGACGAGACACGTACTCGTTCCCGCCTACCCTTTTTGAGTTGCTGTTCCATGACCACCGAGCGCTATAACGCCCGCGACGCCGAGCCCAGATGGCAGAAGACCTGGGCTGACAATGCCATCTTCGCGACCAAGAACGAGGATCCAAGGCCGCGTTACTACGTGCTCGAGATGTTCCCCTATCCCTCCGGGCGCATCCATATGGGTCACGTGCGCAACTACACCATGGGCGACGTTGTGGCGCGTTACCGCCGGGCCAAGGGCTTCAACGTGCTGCATCCCATGGGCTGGGATGCCTTCGGCCTGCCCGCAGAAAACGCAGCGGCACAGAATAAGTCGCATCCGGCGAAATGGACCTACGCCAATATCGACACGATGCGCGGCCAGCTCAAATCGATGGGCCTGTCGCTGGACTGGAGCCGCGAGATCGCCACCTGCGATCCCTCCTATTACCGCCATCAGCAAGCGATGTTCCTGGACTTTCTGCAGGCCGGCCTGGTGGAGCGCAAGGTCTCCAGGGTGAACTGGGATCCGGTGGACCATACCGTCCTCGCCAACGAGCAGGTGATCGACGGCCGCGGCTGGCGCTCGGGCGCGCTGGTGGAGCAGCGCGAGCTGGTGCAGTGGTTCTTCAAGATCACCGACTATTCGCAGGATCTCCTGGAAGCCCTCGATACGCTCGATCGCTGGCCGGACAAGGTCCGGTTGATGCAGAAGAACTGGATCGGCCGCTCGGAGGGTCTTCAGGTTCGCTTCATGCTGGACCAGGATACCGTGCCTGCCGGCGAGAGCGAGCTGCTGATCTATACCACCCGCCCCGACACGCTGTTCGGCGCCAAGTTCATGGCGATCGCGGCCGACCACCCGCTGGCCAAGGCTGCGGCCGAGAAGAATCCGGCCCTGGCTGCCTTCATCGAGGAAGTGCAGCGCACCGGTACCTCGGAAGCGGCAATCGAAACGGCGCAGAAGAAGGGTTTCGACACCGGAATCAGGGCGGTGCATCCCTTCGATTCCTCGTGGAAACTGCCCGTCTATGTCGCCAATTTCGTACTGATGGAGTATGGCACCGGCGCCATCTTCGGCTGCCCGGCCCATGACCAGCGCGACCTCGATTTCGTCAACACCTATGGCCTGGGCAACACCCCCGTAGTGTGCCCGCCAGGCCAGGATCCCACGAGCTTCGTCATCAGCGACACCGCCTATGACGGCGACGGTCTGCTGATCAATTCGCGTTTTCTGAACGGCATGACTATTGCGCAGGCCAAGGAAGAGGTAGCAAAGCGGCTGGAGAGCGAGACTCGCGGCAACATGCCTGTGGCCGAACGCAAGGTGAATTTCCGCCTGCGCGACTGGGGCATCTCGCGCCAGCGCTACTGGGGCTGCCCGATCCCGGTGATCCACTGCGAGGTCTGCGGTGTGGTGCCGGTGCCCAAGAAAGACCTGCCGGTCAAGCTGCCTGATGACGTCACCTTCGACAAGCCCGGCAATCCGCTCGACCATCATCCGACCTGGCGCCATGTTTCCTGCCCGCAATGCGGACACGATGCCCGCCGCGAGACGGATACGATGGATACTTTCGTCGACTCGTCCTGGTATTTCGCCCGCTTCACCGATCCGTGGGTTGAGACCGCGCCGACCATCCGCAAGGAGGTCGATGAGTGGCTGCCTGTCGACCAATATATCGGCGGCATCGAGCATGCCATCCTGCATCTGCTGTATAGTCGCTTCTTCGTCCGCGCCATGAAGAAGACCGGTCATGTCGGGCTGGACGAACCCTTCAAAGGCTTGTTCACCCAGGGCATGGTGGTGCATGAGAGCTATCGCGCCGCCAATGGCGAGTGGATCGTGCCGGCCGATGTGCGGATCGAGGGTGACGGCGCAGAGCGCCGCGCCTTCAACAGCCGTACGGGCGAGCCGCTCGAGATCGGTCCGATCGAGAAGATGTCGAAGTCGCACAAGAATGTCGTGGATCCCGACGACATCATCGCCGACTACGGCGCCGACACCGCCCGCTGGTTCATGCTCTCCGACTCGCCGCCCGAACGCGATGTGATCTGGACCGAGGATGGCGTGCAGGGCGCAGGCCGCTTCGTGCAGCGCATCTGGCGCATCGTAAACGAGATCGCGGCGGAGGGCACCAGGGCATCCGTCCCCGATGCGGGCGGCGAGGAAGCGCTCGTCATCCGCAAGGCGGCGCACCGTGCCCTCGCGGCAGTGGAGACCGATATCGAGCGCCTTGCCTTCAACCGCTGCGTCGCACACATCTACACGCTCACCAATGTCATGGGCCGCGTCCTGGACGGCTTCAAGCATGGCGAGGCCATCCCTCCCGATACCGCCGCCGCCCTTGAGGAGGCCGCTATCATCCTGGTGCAGCTCATCTCCCCTATGATGCCGCATCTGGCCGAAGAGTGCTGGACCTTGCTAGGTACCGGGGGCCTGGTCGCCGAGGCCGCCTGGCCAAAAACCGAAGCGGCGCTGCTGGAGGACGACAGCATCGCCCTGCCGGTGCAGATCAATGGCAAGAAGCGCGCGGATGTGACGGTGCCGAAATCGGCGTCGCCAAAAGAGGTCGAAGCTGCCACATTGGCGAACGAAGCGGTGCAGCGCGCCCTCGAGGGCCGCATGCCAAGGAAGATCATCGTGGTGCCGGGAAGGATTGTGAATGTCGTCGTCTGACCAACCCACCCGCCGGAAGGCTCTCCTCGCACTAGCGCTCGTTCCAACCTTGATGCTGGGCGGCTGCTTTCGCCCGATGCTGGCCGACCCCGCCAACGGCGCTCCCGGATTGAAGGACCGCCTTGCCGCGATCTCCATCGAACCCGTCGACGACCGCATCGGCCAGCAGGTGCGCAACAAGTTGTCGTTCAACCTGACGGGCGGCGACTATGCGCCGCCCACCCGATATACATTGACGCTTGTGACCTCCACCCTTACCGAGTCGGCGCTCATCAACGCCCTCAATGCTACGCCGCAGATAGACCTGGTCACCGTAACGGTCGACTTCACATTAAAGGATGCCGCAACGAGCAAGGTGCTCTACAAGGCCAAGATGAACACCCGCAAATCCTACGCCTCGGGCCTGCAGCGTTACGCCGCTATACGGGCTGAGCGCGACGCCGAAAACGACGCGGCTGGGGTGATGGCCGACCAGATCCGCCTGCGCCTGGCGACCTGGCTCGCCGATCACCCATAAGGGCGCAAGGATATTAGGGCGCAAGGATATTAGGGCATCATGGCGACGATCGAGCGGCGGGCCGTCGATGCCTTCATCAAGAAGCCGGACGCGCATTTCGCCGTGATTCTGGTCTATGGGCCGGATACGGGCCTGGTAAGCGAGCGCGTGCGCGCGCTCGTTGCGGCTTCGGTCGATGACGTCGAGGATCCCTTCCAGCTCGTACGCCTCGACGGCGACGATGTCAGCGGCGATCCGGCACGCCTTGCCGACGAGGTCTTCACCATCCCGCTCTTCGGCGGCCGCAGGGCCGTGCGCCTGCGCGCCGGGAGCCGCAGCCTCGTGGCCGCCGTCGAGCCGGTGCTCGCAAGTCCGCCGAGCGCCTGCCGGGTGGTGATCGAGGCGGGAGAGCTGAAAAAGGGCCATGCTCTGCTGACACTGGTCGAGAAGTCACGGGCCGGCACCGTAATCGCCTGCTTCAGTGACGAAAGCACCAATATCGGCCAGATCATCGCCGAGGAAGTGGCGGGTGCAGGCCTCACCATCGCTCCCGATGCGCGCGAAATGCTGATGGGCCTCCTCGGCGGCGACCGGCTGGCGACGCGGAGCGAATTGAAGAAGCTTACCCTCTATGCCCACGGCGCCGGGCGTATCGAGGCGCGCGATGTCGAGGCCGTGGTGGGAGACGCCAGCGCCCTCGCCACCGACGAGATCATCGACGCGGCCTTTTCCGGCCAGGCCGACAGGCTGGACACCACCCTCGCCAAGGCCTGGAGCGAGGGCGTCAATACCTCCCAGCTCGCCGGCATGGCACTGCGCCACGCTCTTCTCCTGCACAGGCTGCGCGGCGAGGTCGAGAAGGGCCGTCCGCCGGCGGGCGTGGTTGAGACGATGGGGATGCAGATCTACTTCAAGCGCCGGGCCGCGGTCACCGCGCAATTGGCAGCCCTCAGCATGAACAGGCTTGACCGCATCGTCGCCGATTTGTCGGAAGCGGTGTTCGATGCAAGGCGCAATGCAGCCCTGGACGAGGCGATCGTCTCACGCGCCCTGATGCGCACTGCATTGCTGGCAAGGAGGAGGTGACAGGGAGCGCTCCCTGTCACTTCAAGATCTTCTGCTGGTCGATAAAGAAGATACGATCCGGCAGCTGCAGCTTGCGGTCGATGCCCGAGATGGTCACGGTGGTATCGTAGCCCTGCGGGTCCGTGATCGTCCACTGCTTCAGATCATAGGATGGCGCGGGGAAGGTCAACTGGATGCGCGACTTGCCTCCGCTCGCGGCCGAGCCTTCCTCCAGCACCACGCTGATGCCTGCCTGCTCGCTGCCTACTTCCAGCACCTTGGAATCCTCGATCAGATCGAGCTTCTCAGCCAGCAGGAAGCGCAACGGGGTCTGCTTGATGAAATAGAGGCTCTGGGTATTGAGCTTGCGGTTGCGCACCGCAACCGATGTGCCGTCGGCCAGCAATTGCAGCGCCGAGGGCGGATCGTAGTCGAAGCGCATGCGGCCGGGCTTGGAGACCCAGAACTTTCCGGTGACGCGCTTGCCGTCCGAGCCGACCTGCAAGAAATCGCCGGAGAAGAACTTGATATTGTTGAAATAGGTGTCGATCTGGTCGAGCGTCGCCTTGTCCGCCGTACTGACCCCCTTCGGATTGATCGGATGGGTGTCGATCTCCAGGGGCTGGCCGGAGGCCACGAATTCGGGAGCGGGCACGTCGCCGGCACCAGTGGGGGTCTGCTGCACTGGCGGGCGGGACGGCGGCGTGGGCGTACCAGCCGGATCGTCCTGCGCGAGGGCTGTCCCCGCCAGCATAAAGAGGCTCAGGGCGGCGAGAACGGTCCGGGCTACAGGCATTGGAAACTCCGAGGGCGGCCGGCCCGAGGGGCCGAACCGGCGGCTTGGAAAGAAGGCGGGCATGTCCCGCTTTGGACGATGCCCTAGAGCAAAACGCGTTCAGGCGTAAACGCTAATTTGCTCCGGTTCCATATTTGACGCGTCTTTGCGATTCATGACGATTTCGTCAAATCACAAAGCGCTTTAGCGCGTGTGTATGGCCATTTAGCGGCTTTGCAACAGCAAAAGGGCGTTCTAGAGCGTTTTGCTTTCAGATCGAAGCACCAAGAATCGCAAAATGCATTTGGTACCAGGCAGTCAATTTCGATATCAGCTCCCACCTGAACGCATTTTGCTTCAGATGTGAATTGCGCGCCCCTCGACCGCCAGAGCAGCCTCCCTCACCGCCTCCGACATGGTCGGATGGGCGTGGCAGGTGCGGCCGAGATCCTCCGAGGAACCGCCGAATTCCATGAGAACAACGGCCTCGTGAATCATCTCGCCAGCCCCAGCGCCAAGGATATGGGCGCCGAGCACGCGGTCCGTCGTGGCATCGGCCAGGAACTTGACGAAGCCTTCCGTGGTGCGGTTGGCGCGGGCGCGGCCATTGGCGGTGAATGGGAACTTGCCGACCTTGTAGGCGACGCCTGCGGCCTTGAGCTCCTCCTCGGTCTTCCCCACCGAGGCGATCTCGGGATAGGTATAGACCACAGCTGGAATGGTGTCGTAATTCACATGGCCATGCTGCCCGGCCAGGATCTCCGCGATGGCAATGCCCTCATCCTCCCCCTTGTGAGCCAGCATCGGGCCGCGCACCACGTCGCCGATGGCATAGATGCCGGGTACATTGGTGGCGAAGTGGTCGTCGATCACCACGCGCCCGCGCTCCGTGCCCACGCCCGCTTCCTCCAGGCCCAGCCCGTCCGTGTAGGGGCGGCGGCCGGTCGAGACCAGCACGATATCGGCGGCGATCGTCTGCGTCTCGCCGCCGGCGACGGGCTCGATCGAGACGACGGCACCCGTCGTGCTGGTGGTCACGCCGGTGACCTTGGTGGCGAGCTTGAACTCCATGCCCTGGCGGGTGAACAGGCGCTGGGCCTGCTTGGCCACCTCGCCATCCATGCCAGGCAGGATGCGGTCAAGGAACTCGACCACGGTGACCTCGGCGCCCAGGCGGCGCCATACCGAGCCAAGTTCGAGACCGATCACGCCGGCGCCGATGACGACGAGCTTCTTCGGCACGACGGCAAGTTCCAGCGCACCGGTGGAGGAGACCACGATCTTCTCGTCGATCGTCACGCCCGGCAGCTGGGCAACGTCGGAACCCGTGGCGATCACGATCGACTTGGTGTCGACGGTCTGTTTGGAGCCGTCATCGGCCGTGACCTCGACCTTGCCGGCGCCAAGGATCTTGCCCCTGCCGCGATAGGCGGTGATCTTGTTCTTCTTGAACAGGAAGGCGACGCCCTGGACATTGGCATCCACTGTTTCCTGCTTGTGCTTCATCATCTGGGCGAGGTTGAGCACGGGCGCCGGCACCTCGATGCCGAAGGCCTTGAAGCCGTGGCCGGCCTCATCGAAAAGCTCGGAGGCGTGCAGCAGCGCCTTGGAGGGGATGCAGCCGATATTCAGGCAGGTGCCGCCATAGGTGGCGTTCTTCTCGACCACGGCGACATTGAGCCCGAGCTGGGCCGCGCGAATGGCACAGACATAGCCTCCGGGGCCGGTGCCGATAACGACGAGATCATGGGTGGGCATGGGGGAGTGCTCGCTTTGGGGGTCATCCCGGGCGTGTTGCAGCGCGAAGCGGTGCGACGCAGACCCGGGACCGTCATTAGAATAGGTTGCTCGATCGTCACGCGGCCCCGGATCCGCGGCGCGACATTGCATGCCGCCCCGCGTCCGGGATGACGCCCGTCAGAGGTCCAGCACAAGCCTTGCCGGATCCTCCAGGCTTTCCTTGACGCGAACCAGGAAGGTCACCGCTTCCTTGCCGTCGATGATGCGGTGATCGTAGGAGAGCGCGAGATACATCATCGGGCGGGCCACGATCTGGCCGCCGACCACCATCGGGCGTTCCTGAATCTTGTGCATGCCCAGGATGGCCGATTGCGGAGCGTTCAGGATCGGCGTCGACATCAGCGAGCCATAGACACCACCGTTCGAGATGGTGAAGGTGCCGCCTTGCATCTCTTCGATCTTCAGCTGGCCGTCGCGGGCGCGCTTGCCGAAATCGGCAATGGCCTTCTCGATGGCGGCAAGGCCAAGCGTCTCGGCATCGCGGATGATGGGAACCACCAGCCCCTTGTCGGTGCCGACGGCGACACCGATGTGGCAGTAGTTCTTGTAGATGATGTCCTGCCCGTCGATCTCGGCATTGACAGCCGGCATCTCCTTGAGAGCCTGCGTCACGGCGCGCACGAAGAAGGACATGAAGCCGAGCTTCACGCCATGCTTCTTTTCGAACAGGTCCTTATACTGGTTGCGCAGGGCCATGACGTGGGTCATGTCGACCTCGTTGAAGGTCGTCAGCATGGCGGCATTGGCCTGTGCCTCCTTGAGGCGGCGGGCAATGGTCTGGCGCAGCTTGGTCATGCGCACGCGTTCCTCGCGGGCGGCGTCGGCAGCGGGCGACGGCGCGCGGGGCGCGGCGGGAACCGGAGCGGGCGCAGGCACCGGAGCGACGGCCGGGGCCGCGACGGGCTTGGGCGCTTCAGCCGTCAGCACATCGCCTTTCAGCACCTGGCCCCGGCGGCCGGAGCCTTCGATCTCGGCCACGTTGAGGCTGCGGTCGGCGGCGATCTTGGCGGCGGCGGGCGATGCCGGCATGGCGGTCGCGGGAGCGGCGGCGGCCACCGGAGCCGCGGGAGCAGACGGGGTTGCCGCCGGCGCGGGCGCGGCCGGTGCGGGAGCGGCAGCAGCACCGCCAGCCTCGACGGAGCCCAGCAAGGCACCCACGCCCACCGTCTCACCGGCCTTCGCCAGGATTTCACCCAGCACGCCGCTGGCGGGAGCGTTGACCTCCAGCGTCACCTTGTCGGTTTCAAGCTCGAGCAAAGGCTCGTCCACCTTCACGGCATCGCCGGGCTTCTTGAACCATTTGCCGATCGTGGCTTCCGTGACCGATTCGCCGAGGGTCGGCACCTTTATTTCCGTCGCCATATTTTTGCGCCCCGTGCGGGGTTCCTCTTCTAACCATGGCGTCTTGCGAACTGATGGAGTCGTCAGGATTCGCAAGGACGCGTTAAAATAAAGAGCTAGAGCAATGAGTGCTTACGTGTAAACGCGCCTTGCTCTAGGGGTTTGCAGGGAGCAGGCGGCGCCCGGAAACGGCCTGCATCATGGGTAGTATCTCGTGGGAAAAGCCGGCGCCGGAGCTGAGGACGGGATCCCCGTCCAAGATCTCCTTCACCTTGGCCTCGTCCGCAGCCTCGAAAATGGCGAGGCCCCAGGGCCCCTTGGGGTCGCCAACCGGCCCGAACAGGATGATGCTGCCCTCCTCCGCCCATTGGCGCAGATAGGCGCCATGCCGGCCCATCATGTCGCGCTCCGCTTCCGTCATGTCGAAGGCGAAGGTCGGGCGCGGGGCGATGAGCCGGCAAACGAAGAAGGGCATGATCTCTCCCGTCAGATGGTCAGCGCTTCATCGGTGAAGGCCTGGAGCTGGGCCAGATGCTTGGACATCAGGCCCGTGGCCGTGGCTGCCGAAGCCGGGCGCCCGGCATAGGCGGCACGCTTGGCCTTGGTTCCAGCCTGGCCGAGCACCCATTCGAGATAGGGCTCGACGAAGGACCAGGAGCCCATATTCTTGGGCTCTTCCTGGCACCAGACCACATCCGCCTTGCGGAAGCGTGACAGTTCCGCGGCCAGCGACTTCAGCGGGAAGGGATAGAGTTGCTCGACGCGCATCAGATAGATGTCGTCGATGCCCCGCTTCTCGCGCTCGTCGAGCAGGTCGTAATAGACCTTGCCGGTGCACAGCACGACGCGCCGGATCTTCTCGTCCGCCACCAGCTTGGTGGTGGAGGTGCCGAACTGGGCATCGTCCCACAAGATGCGGTGGAAGGTCGTATCGGTCCCGAGTTCGCTGAGCTTGGAGACGCAGCGCTTGTGGCGCAGCAGCGACTTCGGCGTCATCAGGATCAGGGGCTTGCGGATATCACGCTTGAGCTGGCGGCGCAGGATGTGGAAGTAGTTCGCCGGCGTCGTGCAGTTGGCGACCTGCATGTTGTCCTCGGCGCACATCTGCAGGAAGCGCTCGAGGCGCGCGGAGGAATGCTCCGGCCCTTGCCCTTCATAGCCATGCGGCAGCAGGCAGACCAGGCCCGACAGGCGCAGCCATTTGCGCTCGCCCGAAGAGATGAACTGGTCGAACACCACCTGCGCGCCGTTGGCGAAGTCGCCGAACTGGGCTTCCCACAAGGTCAGCGCTTTCGGCTCCGCCAGCGAATAGCCATATTCGAAGCCGAGCACGGCCTCTTCCGAGAGCATCGAGTTGATGACCTCGTATCTGCCCTGGCCCTCGCGGATGTTCTTGAGCGGGGTGTAGCGCTTCTCCGTCTCCTGGTCGATCAGCACCGAATGGCGCTGCGAGAAGGTGCCGCGCTCGCAGTCCTGGCCTGAGAGCCGCACGCGATGGCCCTCGTCACAGAGCGTGCCGAAGGCCAGCGCCTCGGCTGTCGCCCAATCGAGCCCTTCGCCCATCTCGATCATCTTGCGCCGCGTTTCCATGAAGCGCTGGATGGTCTTGTGGACATGGAAGCCTTCCGGCGTCCTGGTCAGCGCCATGCCGATATTGGTCAGCTTGGCACTGTCGACGCCGGTGGCGCCGCGGCGCGGATCGTCGTCGGTGGCGCCGATCGCCTTCAGGCCAGCCCACTGGCCGTCGAGCCAGTCGGCCTTGTTGGGCCTGTAGGCCTGGCCGGCCTCATATTCGGCCTCCAGGCGGGCCCGCCAGTCGGACTTCATCTTGTCGACTTCGCCGGCCGTGACGACGCCGGCCTCGATCAGGCGCTGCGAGTAGATCTCGACCACGCCCGGATGCGAGCGGATCTTCTTGTACATCAGCGGCTGGGTGAAGCCCGGCTCGTCGCCTTCGTTGTGGCCAAAACGGCGATAGCAGAACATGTCGATGACCACGGGCTTGTGGAAGGTCTGCCGGAATTCGGTAGCGATCTTTGCGGCAAACACCACCGCTTCCGGGTCATCGCCATTCACATGGAAGATCGGCGCCTCGATCATCTTCGCCACGTCGGAGGGATAGGGCGAGGAGCGCGAATAGCGCGGATAGGTGGTGAAGCCGATCTGGTTGTTGATGATGAAATGCATCGAGCCGCCGGTGCGGTGGCCCTTCAGGCCCGAAAGCCCGAGGCATTCGGCCACCACGCCCTGGCCGGCGAAAGCGGCATCGCCGTGGATCAGCAGCGGCATCACAGTCGATCGGGCGTTGACGTCGTCATGCTGGTCCTGCTTGGCGCGCACCTTGCCGAGCACCACGGGATCGACGATCTCCAGATGCGAGGGGTTGGCGGTGAGCGACAGATGCACCTTGTTGCCGTCGAATTCGCGGTCCGAGGACGCACCCAGATGGTATTTCACGTCGCCCGAGCCTTCCACGTCGTCGGGGGTGTAGGAACCGCCCTTGAATTCGTGGAAGATGGCGCGATGCGGCTTGCCCAGCACCTGTGCGAGCACGTTGAGGCGGCCGCGATGGGCCATGCCCAGCACGATGTCCTGCACGCCGAGGGCGCCGCCACGTTTGATGATCTGCTCCAGCGCGGGAATCGCCGACTCCGAACCGTCCAGGCCGAAACGCTTGGTGCCGGTATATTTGACGTCGATGAACTTCTCGAAGCCCTCGGCCTCGATCAGCTTGTTGAGGATGGCGCGCTTGCCCTCGCGGGTGAAGGAGATCTCCTTGTCCGTGCCCTCGATGCGCTGCTGGATCCAGGCCTTCTGGGTGGGGTCGGAGACATGCATGAACTCGACGCCCAGCGTCGAGCAATAGGTGCGCTTGAGGATCGTCTCGATTTCATGGATGGTGGCGAATTCAAGCCCCAGCACATGGTCGATGAAGATCTTGCGATCGAGGTCGTTCTCCGAGAAGCCGTAGGTCTGCGGATGCAGCTCCTCATGGTCACGAGGGGCCTGCAGACCGAGCGGATCGAGATTGGCGAAGAGATGGCCGCGCATGCGGTAGGCGCGGATGAGCATGATGGCACGCACCGAATCGCGCGTGGCCTGCAGCACCGCCTCCGGGGTGATGGTGGCGCCCTGTTCCTGAGCCTTGGCCTTGATCTTCTCGCCGACCTTCTTCTCGACCTGCCCCCAATTGCCGTCGAGGGCGGAGACGAGCTCGCCATTGGCGGCAATCGGCCAGTTTGGTCTGGCCCAGCTGGCGCCCCGCGCATTCTTTTCGACGATTGCCTTGTCGTCGGCGAGGCCGGCGAAGAAGGAAGCCCATTCGCCGGTCACCGAAGACGGGTTGTCCTCGTAACGCGCGTAGAGGTCCTCGAGATAGGCGGCATCGCCACCATAGGCAAAGCCTTGCCCGTTCCGTTCGTCTTGACGATCCATCGTCCCGTTCCTTCGAACTGGAGGGGCGATCACCGATCGCCCACCTCTCCGGCATACTCCTCAGAAAGGGCGATCAGTGATCGCTCCTCCATCGGCCCTGTCCTCAGCCCTTCAAAAGTTCACTCAACGTCGTGCCCAGGCGCGCCGGCGACGGCGAGACCCGCACACCCGCAGCCTCCAGAGCCGCGATCTTCGAGGCGGCATCACCCTTGCCACCCGAGATGATGGCGCCGGCGTGGCCCATGCGTCGTCCAGGAGGCGCGGTGCGGCCAGCCACGAAACCGACCGTCGGCTTCTTGCGACCGCGCTTGGCCTCGTCGATCAGGAACTGCGCCGCGTCTTCCTCGGCCGAGCCGCCGATCTCACCGATCATGACGATCGAATGGGTGTCGGGGTCACCGAGGAAAAGCTCAAGCATGTCAATGAATTCGGTGCCCTTGACGGGGTCGCCGCCGATGCCGACGGCCGTGGTCTGGCCGAGGCCTTCATTCGAGGTCTGGAACACTGCTTCATAGGTAAGCGTTCCCGACCGGGATACAATGCCCACCGAACCCTTGCGGAAGATGTTGCCGGGCATGATGCCGATCTTGCATTCGTCCGAAGTCATCACGCCCGGGCAGTTCGGGCCGATCAGGCGCGACTTGGAGCCGGACAGGGCGCGCTTGACCTTGATCATGTCAGCCACCGGGATGCCCTCGGTGATGCAGACGATCAGCGGGATCTCGGCATCGACAGCTTCGCAGATCGCGTCCGCCGCGCCCGGCGGCGGCACATAGATCACGGAAGCGTCGGCGGCCGTGGCGTGGCGTGCCTCGGCGACCGTGTCGAAGACCGGCAGGCCGAGATGCTGCGAGCCGCCTTTGCCCGGCGAGGTGCCGCCAACCATCTGCGTGCCGTATTTCATGGCCTGCTCGGAATGGAAGGTGCCGTTCTTGCCGGTGAAGCCCTGGCAGATGACGCGGGTGTTCTTGTTGATGAGGATGGACATTACTTGGTTTCCCGCACGGCTTTGACAATCTTCTGGGCGGCGTCATCGAGATCATCTGCGGCGATGACGTTCAGGCCGGACTCGCGGATGATCTGCTTGCCGAGTTCGACATTGGTACCTTCGAGCCGCACCACCAGCGGGATCTGCAAGCCGACTTCCTGCACCGCGGCGATCACGCCCTCTGCGATGACGTCGCAGCGCATGATGCCGCCGAAGATGTTGACCAGGATGCCCTTCACCTGCGGGTCGGCTGTGATGATCTTGAACGCGGCCGTCACCTTCTCCTTGCTGGCGCCGCCGCCGACATCGAGGAAGTTCGCCGGTTCCTCGCCATAGAGCTTGATGATGTCGAGCGTCGCCATGGCAAGGCCCGCGCCGTTGACCATGCAGCCGATCGAGCCGTCGAGGGCGATATAGGAGAGGTCGTAGCGCGAGGCCTCGATCTCCTTGGGATCCTCCTCCGTCTCGTCGCGCAGGGCCACGATGTCCGGATGGCGATAGAGCGAGTTGGAATCGAAGGAGATCTTGGCGTCCAGGCACTTGAGCTGGCCATCCTTGGTGATGATCAGCGGATTGATCTCGAGCAGCGACATGTCCTTGGCCACGAAGGCCGTGTAGAGCTTGGTGGTGAGGCTGATCGCCTGCTTGGTGAGATCGCCCGAGAGGCCGAGCGCCTTGGCGACCGTCAGGCCGTGATGCGGCATCACGCCGGTGGCCGGATCGACCGAGAAGGTCACGATCTTCTCGGGGCTCTCATGGGCCACCTTCTCGATATCCATGCCGCCCTCGGTGGAAACCACGAAAGCGACGCGGCTGGTTTCGCGGTCGACCAGCATGGACAGGTAGAATTCCTTCTCGATGTCGGAGCCATCCTCGATATAGAGGCGGTTGACCTGCTTGCCGGCCGGGCCGGTCTGCACCGTCACCAGCGTGTTGCCGAGCATTTCGGCGGCATTGGCCTTGACCTCGTCGATCGACTTGGAGAGGCGCACGCCGCCCTTGGCTTCGGGAGGCAGTTCCTTGAACTTGCCCTTGCCGCGGCCGCCGGCATGGATCTGCGACTTCACCACATAGAGAGGGCCCGGCAGGTCCTGGGCGGCTCGGACGGCTTCCTCGACCGTGAGCGCCGCACCACCGCGCGACACAGGCAGGCCGAATTCCTTCAGCACGGCCTTGGCCTGGTATTCATGGATGTTCATTGGATTGTGCTCCGGTGGCGGGCAGGATCAGGCAAGCGAAGGGGCGATGGTCTTGCAGGCGTCGACCAGCGACTTCACCGCGTTGACCGACTTCTCGAATCCGGCGCGCTCTTCCTTGTCGAGCTGGATCTCGACGATGCGTTCGACACCGCCGGCGCCGAGTACCACGGGCACGCCGACATAGAGATCCTTGACACCATACTGTCCGTTGAGCTGGGCGGCGCAGGGCAGCACGCGCTTCTTGTCCTTGAGATAGCTCTCGGCCATCACGATGGCGGAGGCGGCCGGCGCATAGAAGGCCGAGCCGGTCTTCAGGAGGTTGACGATCTCGGCGCCGCCGTCGCGGGTACGCTGCACGATCTCGGCGAGACGAGCCTCGGTAATCCAGCCCATCTTGATCAGATCGGGCAGCGGGATGCCGGCGACGGTGGAATAGCGCACCGAGGGCACCATGGTGTCGCCATGGCCGCCGAGCACGAAGGCCGTGACGTCTTCCACCGAGACGTTGAACTCGTCGGCGAGAAAATGGCGGAAGCGCGAGGAGTCGAGCACGCCGGCCATGCCGACAACCTTGTTGGCGGGCAGGCCGCAGGATTTCTGCAGAGCCCAGACCATGGCGTCGAGGGGATTGGTGATGCAGATGACAAAGGCGTCCCTGGCATATTTGGCAATGCCGGCACCCACCTGCTCCATGACCTTGAGATTGATGGAGAGGAGATCGTCGCGGCTCATGCCGGGCTTGCGCGGCACGCCCGCGGTGACGATGACGACGTCGGCGCCCTTGATGCCTTCATAACTCTGGGTGCCGGCGAACTTGGCGTCGAAACCATCGACCGGCGAGGCTTCGGCGATGTCGAGAGCCTTGCCCTGGGGTACGCCTTCCATCACGTCGAAGAGCACGATATCGCCCAGTTCCTTCAGACCGGCGAGAAGTGCGAGCGTGCCACCGATCTGTCCCGCCCCGATAAGAGCGATCTTGCTACGTGCCATAACGTAATGTCCCTGAGATATTTGCCGAAGATGAAACCGTCCCCACCTCCGATAGCCCCTTTGGGAGCCCGGTTCAAGCTTCAGGAGAACAAGAGCAGAATCGCCATAAGACGCCCAATCCGCCAGCCGCTCTTCCTATAGCTAAATCTTTTATCATCAATATGTTACGTTCAATCAACGAGAGGTAAAAGGTTGATCGAAAAGCTCAGGATTTGAGGTTACAGATTTCATATTTTGTAACATGTAACAGGGTTTTGAAGATTTGAATGCTGGAATCCCTGTTCCAACTTTGTCATCCGAGGACCATTATGGATGAAAGTATTGCAATGAAGAAAAGCCAGACATCCTCGTCAGTTGCAGACCGAATGGCAGCTCACCCCCGCCGCGGAAGTTCCCTGGGACTCGCCCCGAAACAAAGCCTGAAATTGCGGCTGAAGTTGGCAGGGTCCAGGAAGCCGCAACGTATGCCCATGTCGGCGCGCGGGATTTCGCGCAGCAGGCTCTCGATCATGACACTTGCCCGTCTGAGCCCCGGCTTGCGGATGACCGCCGAGGCGGGCTACAACGCGCCCGGATTTCTTGGAGATTGTGATGCGTCCTTCCCGCCGCGCGCCCGATGAGTTGCGCCCCGTTTCGATCGAGCGCAATGTCGCCCGCTACGCCGAAGGCTCCTGCCTGATCAAGTTCGGCGAAACCCATGTGCTGTGCACTGCGAGCCTGGAAGAAAAGCCCCCGGCCTGGCTGCGCGGCACCGGCAAGGGCTGGGTCACGGCCGAGTATGCCATGCTGCCGCGTGCTACGCATGAGCGCACCCGGCGCGAATCGACCTCCGGCAAGCCCTCGGGCCGCACCCAGGAGATCCAGCGCCTGGTCGGCCGCTCCCTGCGCGCGGTCGTCGACCTGGTGCGCCTGGGCGAGAAGCAGATCACCATCGATTGCGACGTGCTGCAGGCCGATGGTGGCACCCGCACCGCCTCGATCACCGGCGGCTTCATCGCCCTGCAGGAATGCGTGCGCTGGATGATGGAACGCAAGATGCTCGCCGCCAGCCCGATCAAGGATCATGTCGCGGCGATCTCCTGCGGCATTTCCAAGGGGGTGGCGGTGCTCGACCTCGACTACGCCGAAGATTCGGAGGCGATGACGGACGCCAATTTCGTGATGACCGGCGCCGGCGGCCTTGTCGAGATCCAGGGCACGGCCGAGGGCGCGCCCTTCAGCGAGGCGCAGTTCCTGGAGATGCTTGCGCTGGCGCGCAAGGGCATCGGCGAACTGGTCGAGCTCCAGAAGAAGGCCGTCGCCTGATGGGCCGCCGCCTCACCGGCAAGCTGGTGCTGGCCACGCACAACAGTGGCAAGCTCGCCGAATTCCAGGCGCTGATGTCACCCTATGGAGTCGATGTCGTCTCGGTCGGCCAGCTCGGCCTGCCCGTGCCGGACGAGACCGGCACGACCTTCGTCGAGAACGCCCGCATCAAGGCGCTCGCAGCACTGGAAGCAACCGGCCTGCCGGCGCTGGCCGACGATTCGGGCCTGTGCATCGAGGCCCTGGGCGGCGCTCCGGGCGTCTACACGGCGGACTGGGCCGGCCCGACCCGCAGCTGGGACGTCGCCATGCAGAAGGCACAGGACGAACTCCTCGCCGTCGGCGCTACCGCGCCGGCGCAACGCCGCAGCACCTTCGTCTCCGTGCTCACCCTGGTCTGGCCCGATGGCCACCGCGAGACCTTCGAGGGCCGCGCCGACGGCACGCTGGTCTGGCCGACCCGAGGCGCGCATGGCCATGGCTACGATCCCATGTTCCAGCCCGACGGCTCGGACAAGACCTTCGCCGAAATGCCGGAAGCCGAGAAGAACAAGATCTCGCACCGGGCAAGGTCGTTCCAGCAACTGGCAGAGGCCTGCCTGAAATAACTGGGAGCGCGGACATCACAGCGACATGCCTTCATGTCGCGATGTCCGCTCCCTGAAACAGGTCGCCGGCAGAAAGAGGCATATTTGGTGTGCCGGTCTTCTCAGCCAGATCGACCGATGGCCGATGTGGCGGGAATGGCATCTTGCCACCGAGGCCGAGGGCATGCCGGTCTGAAGACCGGCACACCGATCCAGGCGTATCCCGGGAGCGCGGATTTCCAGTCCGCTGTCGAACCGCGCGGTTTCAGGATAAAGCGCAACGATGCCGTACAGCCAGATTATGCGAGTGCGGCGGTTCAAGAGCGGACTTGAAATCCGCGCTCCCTAGTATGCGACGATATCATGGTGAGTTGGGATCGCTTAAGGTGGCGCCACTTTCCCGTGTCGTGCATCGGGCAGGAGGAGACGCAACATGTGGCCTGATCGGCGAATCCAGGATCTCCTGGGCATCGAGCTTCCCATCATCCAGGCGCCCATGGCGGGGCCCGTGTTGTCGGACATGGTGATTGAGGTGGCCGAGGCCGGCGGGCTCGGTTCCCTGCCTTGCGCCACCATAACGGCGGAGCAGGCGCGCAACGAACTCGGCATCATCCGCCAGCGCACGGCAAAACCGATCAATGTCAACTTCTTCTGCCACACGCCGCCCGTGCCGGATGCCACGCGTGAGGCCGGCTGGCGCAAGAGGCTGGGATCCTACTATCTCGAAGCCGGCCTCGATCCCAACGGCCCTGTCCCGGTCTCGAATCGCGCGCCCTTCGACGATACGCTCTGCGGCCTTGTCGAGGACTACAGGCCCGAGGTCGTCAGCTTCCATTTCGGCCTGCCGGACGGCCTCCTGCTCGATCGCGTCAAGGCGACGGGCGCGAAGATCCTCTCCTCCGCCACCACGGTGGATGAGGCGCGCTGGCTGGAGGACCGTGGCTGCGATGCCATTATCGCCCAGGGCTTCGAGGCTGGCGGCCATCGCGGCATTTTCCTCGAAGAAGACCTGTCCACGCAGGTCGGCACCTTCGCCCTGGTGCCTCAGATCGTGGATGCCGTGAAGGTGCCCGTCATAGCCTCGGGCGGCATCTCGGACGCCCGGGGGATCGTGGCGTCTTTCGCACTGGGCGCGGCGGCGGTGCAGATCGGCACCGCCTATCTCTTCACGCCGCAGGCACGCGTCCCCACACCCCACCGCGCGGCGCTGCATGACCAGAAGGCCGACAGGACGGCGTTGACCAATCTCTTCACCGGCCGCCCGGCCCGCGGCATCGTCAACCGCCTGATGCGTGAGGTCGGCCCGATCTCCGATCTCGCTCCGGCCTTCCCGCTGGCCGGCGGGGCACTGATGCCCTTGCGGGCCAAGACCGAGAAAGAAGGCTCGGGTGATTTCATGCCGTTATGGGCCGGACAGGCGGCGAAGCTCTGCCGCGACGCACCTTCGGCAGGCGAACTTACGCGGTCGCTCGCCGACGAAGCGTTGAAGCGGTTTGCCGGGCTGGCGAGGTAGCACCCCTATGACTGCCGGCTTTCCAGCCGGCTCTTGCCGGGAACACCGAGTCTGCCGGGTAGGAAGAGCCGGCTGGAAAGCCGGCGGTCCCGGGCGCTATTCCCTCATATCGATCGGCTCGCCATCCCACTCGATGTCATGGGTGGCGATAGCCCGGAGCGGAATACGCCGTCTCGCACTTTCAAGAGCCTGCCGCGCCAGCGTCCCGAGTGTCCGGCCGTTGAATCCCGCCAGCACGTCCCGCGCCCTGGCATAATCCCGCCGCCAGGCGCCGATGTGTCCGAAGCGCAGGTGCGGCAAGGCGATCAGCACCATGGCGAGGCCCAGCATGGCCGGCTCGCCCGGCGCGACCAGCATCCTGGCTTGTGCTTCGCCCGTCAGGCAGGCGGCGAAACCGGGAGTCCCCGCCAGCAGATGCACACCGCTGGTGGCGCGCGGGTTGCACTCGATCGGCAGCAGGCGTCCATCGGACGTGCGTATCGCATCGAAGGCGATCTGGCCGGTATAGGTCAAGGCCTCCGTCACGCGCCTAACCAGCGCCTCCCCATCAGGCGCCGCGATGGGCTCGAAGTAGAAGCTCGAGGCCCTGCCGAGACGATAGAGCGGGCGATAGGCGCAGAAGGCATCCAGACGTCCGGCGCTGGCCAGGGCATAAAGGCAGAGCTCCTCGCCCTGCAGACGCTCCTGAGCCACCCAGGGCCGCAGTGGCGTCGGGGTTATGCCATCCGGACGTTCGCCCACCAGAGCCTGGGTCCCGAAGCGCGAGAAGGCCGGTTTGAACACGAGATCCCTGGCAAGGGGTGCGAGAGCCATGCCCTGCTCCCTGCTTTCGAGAAGCCGCGTATCCGGTACGGGCAGCCCCAGGCCGGCAGCCAGGGCAATGAAGGCGTGCTTGTCGTGCAATCGACGCAAGGTCCCGAAGTCGGGGGCAAAGAGCGGAAGCGGATAGCCCTGCTCTCGGGCTGCCGCGAGATAGAACACCTCCTCGCAGGTCGGAATGACGCGCTCGATGCTCTCGCGTGCCACGATTTCGGCAACGGCGCGAGCGAAGGCCGCCGGCTGCTTCCGGGGCGGCGGCAGCCGGTGCCGCCGCACACCCTTTACCGTACCGGCGAGGTCGAAGGGACCGGAATCGGCCGTATGTACTTGATGTCCGGCAGCCAGCAGCAGCCGGGCGATCTCGACGGCGACAGGGGCGCGGGCACCGGTGACGAGAAGGCGCATGGCTCAGGCGTTCCACCTTGAATTTGAATCACCCAGAATTGCAAAATGCTTTGGTACCCATGGCGCGGTCCGCAAGGCCGCTTTGCTTGAACGCATTTTGCTTCAGGCGCGGCTGGCGCCAGCCCCGCGCAGAGCGGTCCGCACCAGCATCTGGCCGATCTTCCGCGCCGAACTGCCGACCGAAACGGTCGAGAGCTTGTCCTCCTGGTCGAGCGAAGCCAGGCCATGCAGGCCGGCCCACAGCCCGACGATCAGTTCGGCGCAGTCCTGCCGGCTGAGATGGGGCACCAGCGGCCCGAAGGCGGCCACGACATGGCCGACCAGGGCGTCCACGCCCTCGCGATACCAGTCCGGCAGGCGATAGTCGCGCGGCAGATGATGCTCGAACAGCGCACGCCAGGCGGCGTTATTCTGTTCGAGGAAATCGAAATAGGCATCGACGAGCGCCGAAGGTTGCCAGTCCGGCTGCCCGAACACCGCCTCCTCCAGCACCGCATCGAGGCGGGCGATGGTCTCGGCGTTGAGATGCAGCACGATGTCATCAAAGTCGCAGAAGTGGTTGTAGATGGTGCCAACGGAGCAGTTGACCGCCGAGGCGATGGTACGGATCGACAGGCCTCTGAAGCCGTGCCGCAGGATGATGTCGCGCGCCGCATCGAGAATGCGCTGACGCGTGGCATCCTGGCGCGCCTGCGCCCGGCTCTGCCGCACCGTACCGGTACTCATGCGCCTCTCCCACAGCTTGAACGGCGTTCATTTTGGTGATATCAAAAAAATGAACACTGTTCAATGTTGGCGACATGACGCTCGACGACCCCATGCGGATGGAAGCGAGAGGCGCGGCGGAGGCTGCTTCCGACATCTCGCCAGCAAGACGGCTCCAGGCGCGCATCCGTATCGCCGGCACCGGCGTCTACATGCCGGCGGCCCGGCGCAGAAGCGCCGATATCGACCGCATGCTCGGTCGGGCCGTCGGCCGCACCGAAAAACGCACGGGTATCGCCGAACGGCCGGTCGCCGAGGCCGAATCCTCCAGTTTCATGGCGGCCGAGGCGGCTCGCGACGCTCTTGCCGCGGCCGGGCTTCCCGCCGGCGGGCTCGACATGATCCTGTCGGCCTCCTCGATCCCCGAGCAGTTGATCCCGGCCATGGCGCCCCTGGTGCAGGCAAGGCTCGGGCTCGGCAAGACCGGCATTCCCTGCTTCGACGTCAATGCGAGTTGCCTGAGCTTCGTCACTGCCTTCGACCTCGCCGCCCAGATGATCGAGACCGGACGCAGCAGCCACATCCTGATCGTCTCCAGCGAAATCGCCTCGCGCGGCCTGCCCTGGCGCCAGGACCCGGACACGGCTGCCATGTTCGGCGACGGCGCCGCCGCCGCGGTGATCGGCGCCGCCAAGGGGCGGCAGGGCGGCCTCGTCGCCTCGCTGATGGAAAGCTGGAGTGAGGGCTATCACGATTGCGAGGTACCGGCCGGCGGTACGCGCTATGATCTCCACCGCGACATCAAATCCTTCATCGACGGCGCCTTCTTCCGCATGGACGGCAAGGCTGCCTATCGCCTGGCCGCGCGGGTGGTGGCGCCTTTCCTCGACAGGCTGCTCGCCAAGGCCGGCTGGCGGCTCGGCGATATCGACCTCGTGGTGCCTCACCAGGCAAGCCGGGGTGCCATCGACCATCTCAGCGGCCGGCTCGGCATCCCCAAGGGTAAGATCGTCGACATCCTCGCCGATCATGGCAACCAGATCGCCGCCTCCATTCCCACGGCCCTGCACCATGCCTTCGCCGCCGACCGCATCGGCAGAGGCAGCCGCGTCCTGGTGCTCGGTACCTCGGCAGGTTTTTCCGTCGGCGGCCTCTGCCTCGAAATGCCATGAAGATCGCCATCACCGGTGCCACCGGCTTTGCCGGGCGCAATCTGGTCCATGCTGCCGCGGAACGAGGCCATGCAGTGGTCGCCACGGCGCGCGGCATCACCGGCCCCGGCGATTTCCAGGGCCAGGCCCGGTTCCTTCGGGCCGACCTCGGCGACGAGACAGTCCTGCAGGCAGCCTTCAAGGGCTGTGATGCGGTGATCCATCTCGCGGCGCTCTCCGCACCATGGGGCCGGACCTACGATTTCGAGCGTGTCAATGTCGCCGGCACGCGTCATGTCGTGCGCGCCGCCGAGGCGGCCGGAATCGGCCGTCTCGTGCATGTCTCCTCCAGCAGCGTCTATTTCGCCTTCGAGGACCGCCTCGATCTCAGCGAGGACACCACGCTGCCGCCCCCAGTCAATGCCTATGCCGCCAGCAAGCGCGCTTCGGAGGAGGAGGCACGGCGCTTCGGCGGCCCCGTCTTCATTGCCCGCCCCCGCGCCATTTTCGGCCCTGGCGATACGCAACTTCTGCCCCGCTTCCTCGCCGCCGCCCGCCGGGGCCCGCTCCCGCTGCTGCGGGATGGCCGGGCCATGACCGATCTCACTTTCGTGGATACGCATTCGCATGCGCTGCTAGCCATGGCCGAGGCGCCTGCCGAACTCGCTGGCACCTACAATGTCTCGCAGGGCGAACCCGTCGTCGTCCGCGATATGGTCGAACGGCTGCTCGGAGGCCTCGGCGTGGACGTGCGCTGGTGTAGCCTGCCCGCACCCCTCGTCTTCGCGGGAGCACATCTTCTCGAAGTGCTCTTCCGGCTCGATCCCTGGAGACGCGAACCGCCCGTGACGGCTTACGGACTTGGCCTGTTGAGCTATTCGCTCACGCTTAATTTACTCCAGGTGAGGCAAAAGCTTGATTGGCGGCCTCCCATAGGCCTCGATGAAGCATTGGAGCGAACCATTCGCGGTGCTGCCTAGCGCGAAATGCGTTCAGGCAGGCGCGGATTTCGAAATTAACTTGCTGGTACCAAAAAGCATTTTGCGTTTCTTGGTGATTCGGGCTGAAGGCAGAACGCTCTAGAACGACATGAAGATCCGGTTTCCCATCTGCGCTCGCATTCGCGCCTCCGCCCGCCTGGTGGATCCTACCGCCGGCTGGGAGCGTATGGATGTGCCTATCCGCTACGGCCTCATCGAGCATGCGAGGGAAGGGGTGGTGCTCGTCGATACCGGCTATAGCGAAGATCTCTATCGCTCGCATTCCCCGGCCCTGTGGTTCTACCGTTCCCTGCTGCGCCCGAAGCTGATGCCCGAAGGCGATATCGGGGCACAGCTCGCTGCCATCGGCGCCGGCGCGGACGACGTCCGCCACATCATCCTCACGCATCTGCACGCGGACCATATCTGCGGGCTCGACCGCTTCCGCAACGCTACGCTCCACGCTTCCGCCGCCACGCTGGAATTGTGGTCGCGCAGCCCTTCCTGGCGTGACTCCGGCCAAGCCCTCTTCCGCAACCTCCTGCCGGCGCTATCCGCCTCTGCGTGCCGCACGCTCGAACATGCGCCGATGGCGCCCTTGCCATGGGGCGGTAGCGGCCACGACATCTTCGGCGACGGCTCGATGATCTCCGTCGATTTACCCGGACATATGGAAGGCCATGTCGGCATCTATTTTTCGGGTGAGAATTGTTTTTATGCCGTCGATGCGGCCTGGACGATGGCGGCGATCGTGAAGGAGCAGCCCCTGCCCTGGATTGCCCGGATGATCACGCCGGACCGCCCCGCCGCCCTGCGCAGCATCGCCGTCACCCGCGCCGCCCATGCCAGCGGCGTGACCATCCGCCTCTGCCACGACCCCGAGCCGGCCTGATGTCTCCCGCCCTCGCCATCCTCAAGGCATATGTCGCCAAACGCTGGACCCTGGCCAAGCTCAGGACGAGGCAGGACATCAAAATACGTCAGGACAAGCTGCTGGCGAATCTCCTCGAGCACGCCGGCGCCAACATCCCCTTCTACAAACCCCATGCCGGCAAACATTTTGCCTATTGGCCTTTCATCGACAAGGCCCAGACCCTCGCCCATTTCTCCGAACTCAATGCCCATCGGGTCACGGCGGAGCAAGCCTGGGAGGTGGCGGAGAAGAGCTTGGCCGAAGCCAATCATTCCGGCCGCCTCGGCGATCTCACCATCGGTACCAGTTCGGGCACCTCAGGCAACCGGGGCCTGTTCCTGATCAGCGAAGCCGAGCGTTATCAATGGCTTGGCTCGATTCTCGCCCGAACGCTGCCCGACTTTCCCTTCACCCGGCACCGCATCGCTGTGATGATGGCAACGGGCAATGCGCTCTATGAGACGACCCGGCAGTCCGGCCGGCTCGCCTTCGGCTTCTATGATCTGCGCCACGGCATCGCCACGCATCGCCAAGGCATGGAGGCCTTCGCGCCCGACGTGCTGGTGGCGCCGCCCAAGGCCCTGCGTGCCGTGGCCGAACAGAATTTTAAAATTAAGCCGGCTCATATATTTGCTGGCGGCGAAGTCCTCGATCCTCTCGACGCGATACCGGTGACCAGCCGATATGGCACCGCGCCGCGCTCGATCTACCAGGCGACCGAAGGCTTCATCGGCATCGCCTGCCGGTGCGGCATGATCCACCTCAACGAGGACGACATGCTGATCGAACGCGAACCGGTGGAGGGTTATCCCGACCGCTTCGTGCCGATCATTACCGATCTGCGTCGGCGCGCCCAGGCCATGATCCGCTACCGCCTCAACGACATCCTGGTGCTGTCGCCCTATCGCTGCGCCTGTGGATCGCCGCTGCAGGCGATCGATCGCATCGAGGGGCGCTGCGACGACGTCATCGAGATTGCGGAGGGCGTCACCTTGATGCCGGAAGCCATCCGCGTCGCCATCCTCGACGCCGAACGGCGCCTTGATGATTTCCGCTTCGAGCAGATCGGACACCGTCGCTTTCGCGTGCGCCTGCCCTATGATGCGCCGGAGGAGAGCGAGGCGAGGGTGGACGCCTCCTTGCGGAGCCTGTTCGAACAGCATGGCGGAAACGGCATCGCCATCCAGATGACACGAGGCATCCACGAACCCATTGCCGGCAAACTACGCCGCATCCGCCGCATCAACCCGGGCGCGCCCGTCTCTCAGGCGGGGGCAATGCAGCGCGAATGGATGTGAGGAACAGACAGAATTGGAGTGTCGATCACCGATCGACATCTTCCTTCCGGCGAGCACGTCGTCTCTAAGAAGGTCGATCGGTGATCGACACTCCGGGTTCGCTATTCCGCGGCAACCGCCATGCGAGGCTTCAGCCACAGGTCGAGGAAGCGATGCAGCCATTGCTGCACGCTGTGATCATGCTGATGGCGGCCCCAAAGCTGGGTTTCGCGGTCCTGCGCGCCGGTGGCACGCAGCTTCTCTTCGCTCTTGGCCGTCCAGCGGTTCATCATCAGATAGGTGACTTCCGGATGGAACTGGATGCCATAGGCAGCACGCCCGAAGGCAAAGGCCTGGTTGGCGAAGGTCTCGCCCGTGGCGAGCAGGCGAGTGCCGCGTACGTGCTCGAAGCCCTCCTTGTGCCAGTGATAGACATGGCCGGGCCATTGCATCATGGCGTGGCCGTCCTGGGTCGCCTCGATCGGCCAATAGCCGATCTCGACCACGCCGTCATCGCGGGGAGCCACCTTGCCGCCGAGATGGCGGGCCAGCATCTGGGCGCCGAGGCAGACACCGAGGAAGGGCTTGTCTTCGCGCAGCGGCACGCCGATCCAGTCGATCTCGCGGCGGATCCAGGCTTCGTCATCGTTCGCGCTCATCGGGCCGCCGAAGATCACGGCACCGTCATGCTCGCACATCGTCCTGGGCAGGGGATCGTCGAAACGCGGGCGTCGAATGTCGAGTTCATGTCCGCGCTCGATCAGGAGCCGGCCGATACGGCCCGGAGAAGAATGCTCCTGATGCAGAACGATGAGGATCTTCTTTCTCGTCACGATTCGCCCGTAAAACGATTTGGTAACCACAGTGTTACGCAAATGTGGTCGAAAAGTTAAGCGGGTGCGGTGATCGACCGCACAAGCCGCACAGGCTAAGCCCGACGAACAACAAAGCAAAGCCTGTGCCAACCGCCGTGAAACGCGCGGGACGAGACCAGCGTCGACGGCCGGTCAGCCGATCCCGAGCGGCCCCCCATGCGATGCTGCCGCGCCCTCCCGCATGGTGGATCGCGCGAGCAAGGTGAATTCCGCCACGGGCACGCCATGGTCGCTCGCCGTACGGATATTGCGGTTGATGTCGGTCATATGCGTGTCGACGACATGATCGTTATAGACCTGCAGATAGCGGAAATCGCCGATCCTGTTGGGGTTGCGGCTGTAGAATTCCTGGCTGAACAGGATGTGGTCGAGCGCCTGGTAGTCGCCGAAATGAATGTGGGTGTAGAGCGTCGTACCCTTGATGTGGCTCGCCTGCTGGTCAGATGCCGCATAAAGGTGCAGGTCCCAGAGCCGACGGTTCTTGCGCTGCCAGTCGCCGGGGTCGACCATCAACGGCTTCAGGCTTTCGGGCAGGGGCTGCTCGCCACGGATGAGCTCCGTGGTGGCGCTGGTGAGTTCGTCGTTGAGATCGCCGAGCACCATCACGGGCCGGGGCGCTGCGCCGCGCCCCTCCAGCTCCCGCGTCAGCATCACGCGAAGCGCTGCCGCCTCGGCCCCGCGCTGCACCAGCGCGCGCACAACCGCCAGCGCCCGTACGGCCGGATCGCGCCTGTCCTCGTCCTCCAGCATTACCGGCCGGCGCGATTTGAGATGCACGACGTAGACAGCGAGCGGGACGCCGTTCGGCAGGGCAACCTCCACCCGCAGGACCGGCCGCTCGAAGAAGCCGATACCGACGGGCACGGCTTCCTGCCGGCCGTTCGCGTCGCGGCGCACGGCAAAGCCATTGCCGAGGCCGGAGGGAAAAGCCCGGATGGATTCCGCCTTGCTCACCGGAAGACGGCTGGCGAAGCCGACGCGCGGGGCATTCAGCGCACCGTCGGGCGTTTTCGGGCCGTTGTCGTCGGCGAGCGGCGCGCAGACATAAGCGCCCGTGAGGCGCGGCGATTTCTCGACGGCATGGCGCAGGGCATCCTCGTGGAACACTTCCTGGAAGCCGGCAATATCCACCTGTCCACGCTCCAGAAGGCCGCCGATGAAGCCGGTCTTGGCCTCATATTCCTCCGGCGTATAGGGCGGCTGCTCATGAAAGGGCACACCCGAGCGGGCGAGGAGCTGGGTGTTGAAGGAAGCAACGCGCAGGAGGGAGATGGACATCGGAAAGACCTTGCGAGGGAGGCGCACTGTCGCAAGGGTGAGGATTCGAGGCAACCTGGGAGCGTCCCGGGAGCGCGGACGTCTCGTCCGCTCTTGAAACGCCACCGTTCGATTGATGTCCGCGACTGTTGACGATGGTCTCGCACGGTTTGGAGGCTACGACGCTTCAAGAGCGGACGGGACGTCCGCGCTCCCAGCTATGGCAACTCCCGCCTGTTCCGCATCGGCCTGCCCGGCGCCAGGGCCTGCGCGGCATGCAGGATCCCATTCGTATCGATGCCATGATGGCGGTAGAGGTCCTGGATCGTGCCCGTCTGGCCGAAATGCTCGACGCCGAGCGAGGTCACGCGCTGGCCGCGCACGCCGCCGAGCCAGGCGAGCGTGGCGGGATGGCCGTCGACCACGGTAACGAGGCCGCAATCGCGCGAAAGGGGCGCGAACAGGCGCTCGATATGGCTGCGCGCGTTGAAATTGCCGCGCTGGCGGGCTCGTTCGGCGGCGGTCCAACCGGCATTGAGGCGGTCGGCCGAGGTGATCACCAGCAGGCCGGCGTCGCGGCGATCCTCGCTCATCAGCCCGATGGCTTCGATGGCCTCCACAGTCGGAGCGCCCATCACCGCCACGACGATCTCGGCATTGGGACCGGGCCGGCGCATCCAATAGGCGCCGTTGACGATGTCCGCGGCAAGGTCGGGGGTCATTGCGCGTTGCGGCTGGTCGAGTGTGCGGGTGGAGAGGCGTAGATAGACCGAGCCGCCCGTCTGGTCGCGCAACCAGGTCGTCTCGTCCGGGTCCCCCTCCCCGTCGCGCTGCATGTAATCGAAGGCAAAGCGCATGATCACGGCAAGCTCGTCGACGAAAGCCGGCTCGAAGGCGGCGAGCCCATCCTGGGCGATACCGATGAGGGGCGTGGCGATCGACTGATGCGCTCCGCCTTCCGGCGCCAGCGTCACGCCGGAGGGTGTCGCCACCACCATGAAGCGGGCATCCTGGTAGCAGGCATAGTTGAGCGCATCGAGGCCACGCTGGATGAAGGGGTCGTAGAGCGTGCCGATCGGCAGCAGGCGCTCGCCATTGATGGAATGGGAAAGGCCGAGCGCCGAAAGCAGGATGAAAAGGTTCATCTCGGCAATGCCGAGCTCGATGTGCTGCCCCTTCGGCGAAAACTCCCAGGTGAAGGTGGAGGGAATCTTTTCCTTCTTGAAGGTATCTGCCAGCTCTTCGCGAGCGAACAGGCCGCGCCGGTTGACCCAGCCGCCGAGATTGGTGGAAACCGTGACGTCCGGCGCCGTGGTGACGATCCGCTCGGCCACCGGCAGGTTGGTGGCGGCGAGATCATTCAGGATGACGCCAAAGCCTTGCTGCGTCGACATGGCGGCAGCAGCGCGGTAGGGCAGCGCCTCCGGCACCTCCACCTTGGCGGCGGCCAGGCGCCGGCGCCCCTTCCGGACGAAAGGCACCTTGTCGAGCGCCGCCTGCATGGCCTCGGGCGCCACGTCCAGCCCCTCGAACTTGTCCCACTCATGGCCGGGGCGGATACCCATCGCCTTCTGCCAGACCTCCATCTGCGCCGGCGTCATCAGGCCGGCATGGTTGTCCTTGTGGCCCTGGAAAGGCAGCCCGAAGCCCTTCACCGTATAGGCGATGAAGCAGGTCGGCCGATCATGCGTAGCGGCAGCCTCAAAGGCCTCCAGCAGGCTCGGCATGTCATGGCCGGCGAGATTGGTCATCAGCCGCGCCAGCTCTTCATCCGAGCGGGCCTCGATCAGCTTGGCCACCCGCCCCTGGTCGCCGATGGCATCCATCAAGTGCCGCCGCCAGGCGCTGCCACCCTGGTAGCAGAGCGCGGCATAGAGCTGGTTCGGGCAGTTGTCGATCCAGCGGCGCAAAGCCTCGCCCCCGGGCTCGGCGAAGGCGGCCTCCAGGAGCTTGCCATATTTGAGGATGACGACATCCCAGCCGAAATTGCGGAAGATCGACTCGAAGCGCTCCCACAGCCCCTCGCGCACCACCGCGTCGAGGGACTGCCGGTTGTAGTCGACGATCCACCAGACATTGCGGATGCCCTGCTTCCAGCCCTCCAGCAGCGCCTCGAAGATATTGCCCTCATCCATCTCGGCATCGCCGACGAGGGAGATCATGCGCCCCTCGGGCCAGTCATTTCCGCTGCCTGCGCCCCAGCCCTTGGCCTTCACATAATCCTGCACCAAGGCCGAGAAGAGCGTCTGCGCGACGCCGAGACCGACGGAGCCGGTGGAAAAATCGACGTCATCGACATCCTTGGTGCGCGAAGGATAGCTTTGGGCACCCTTGAAGCCGCGAAAATTCTGCAGCTTTTCGAGACTCTGCAGGCCAAAGAGATAGTTGAGCGCATGGAAGATCGGCGAGGCATGGGGCTTCACCGCCACCCTGTCCTGCGGACGCAGGGTGGCGCCGTAAAGCGCGGTCATGATCGTCGCCAGCGAGGCGGAAGAGGCCTGGTGACCGCCGATCTTGAGCCCATCCTCCTTGGCGCGCAGATGATTGGCGTTGTGGATCATCCAGGAGGAGAGCCAGAGCGCCTTGCGTTCAAGGGCGGCGAGGAAAGGCAGGCGGGGGTCGGCCATGGCAATGGGTTCCGGGCGTGAGTCCGTTGACAATAGCAGAAAGAGACCGGCGATTTTGGTCAATCTTGCAGGATTTTAATTTCCAATTTGGCGATTATCGCTTGGAATGAGGGAATTGCTGCGTAATATGATCGCGACGTGAACGCCCTGGGAGTATCCGTATTCGGTCAAGCAGCTTTAGGCGTCCAAATCCGATTATCTCGCAAGAGGGCGTTAGCGAGGATGATGAGCTTGCGCATGATGGCGACGATGGCGATTTTTTTGGGTTTTCCGGCGGCGACCATGGCCTGGTATTTAGCGGCGAGGTCGGGGTTCCATCGGATAGCGGCGACCATGGGCATATAGAGGGCTCGTCGCAGAAGGGCTCTTCCCCCGCGAATGAAGCGCTTGCCATTTTTGCTGCCGCTGTCGCGTGGGACAGGGGCGAGGCCGGCCAGGCTTGCGGCTTGAGGGGGAGACAGGGTGCCCAGTTCAGGCATGTGGATGAGCATGGCGTGAGCTGTGATGGGTGCCACGGCGGGGATGGAGTCGAGGATTTCGGCTCTGCGCTTGAAGGCGGGATCCTTGTCGGCCCGCCTGGCGATCTCCTCGTCGATGGCGTTTATCTGCGCTTGGGTCAGAGCCAGTGTCTTGGCGAGTTGGCGCTTGATCAGGGGGAGTTCGGCGGTTTGCTGGCGGGTCTGGGTTGCCACTTTGATCTTCATCAGGGCGTCCCGCGCCGCGGCCAATTGCTTCATCTCCTCAAGGGCCTGGCTGACGATGAGGGTCGGCTCGGGCTGGACGGCCTGGCCATAGCGGGCCAGGGTCATGGCATCGATGCGATCGGTCTTGGCCAGCCTGCCAATACCTTCGGCAAAGCGTCGGGCCTGGCGCGGGTTGAGCTTGACGGCCGGCAGGCCGGCCTGGTTGAGCGCGCGTTCGAAGGCGCGATGATAGGCCCCCGTTGCTTCGAACACCACACGCTCGACAGTCCAGGAAGAAAGCCAGGCAAGCAGGGCGCGATGGCCCGCCTGGGTGTTGGCAAAGCGCTTGATGAGGCCTGCCGGGTGGACAGCCACATCCAAATGATCCTTGCCGATGTCGGTGCCGACATTGTGTGCTAGGCTGCTCGTCATCTTTTCCAAGTCCTCTGCTTGTCTCCGGAGCAATGCCGGTATCCGTTCAGGCCTCATGGAAAAGAGAGGGGTGGTCAGACTCCTAAGTCAGTCCTTCGATTATCGCAGGCACGACCCGTCCCCTCCCGCCTCCAGCTCGGCGGCCACCGAGCTGGAGGCATCCAAAAGCTAGGCTTGCACGATGGGATTGAAATAGACAATCGCAGGCTTCCAGCCTGCATCGTCCTCTCCAGGTGGTAGTACGGTTCAAGAGGCAGGCTGGAAGCCTGCGATCCCAGGGAAGTCCATGCCCCTCGATGCCATCGATCACAAGATCCTGCGCCTGCTTCAGGAGGACGGCCGCATCACCGTGCAGGCGCTGGCGGAACGGGTCGGCCTTTCCCATTCCCCCTGCCTGCGCCGTGTGCGGCAGCTGGAGGAAAGCGGCGTCATCCGCGGCTATGTCGCGGTGGTCGAGCAAAAGGAAGTGGGCCTGCCGGTCAGCGTCTTCATCTCGATCAAACTGGAGCGCCAGGTCGAGGAATATCTCGACCGCTTCGACACAGCCATCGTGCAATGGCCCGAAGTGCTGGAATGCTATCTGATGACGGGCACGCGCGACTATCTCCTGCGCGTGGTCTGCGCCGATCTCGCCGCCTATGAGCGCTTCATCAAGGACAAGCTGACCCGGCTCGACGGCATCGCCTCGATCGAATCGAGCTTCGCATTGGCGCAGGTGAAATATACGAACGTGCTGCCGATCAAGTGAGGGGGTCGGCGCCCTCGCCTCATGGAAAGGCCGTGGCTTCATGCCGATCTGAAGACTCGACTTCCCGGAACTGAACGCCTCACCCCGTCCTTCCCTCCAGCAATTCGATATAGCGTGCCGCTGACTGGCCGAGCACGGCATGGGCGTTCGCCAGCACGTTCTGTCCGAGGAAGGCACCGTAGATCCGCTCGAACGGCCGGGCCGACACCCGCTCCATCAGTTTCCCGATCTCGGCTGCCGGCAGCGGCATCATGTTGGGATAGCTCCACATGAAGGAAATTCGATGGGCGCCTGGCGTGACCTGCAGTATATCGCCGGCGAGCAACACGCCCCGTTTATCGGCTCCATCAGCCCAATGCAGCACCGTACCGCCGGGAAAATGCCCGCCACCGCGCACCAGAGTGATGCCCGGCCACAGTTCCAGCGCATCGCCCTCCCAAAGCCGGATGGCAGGATCGGGCCGCATGATCCACTGGCGATCGGCCGCGTGCAGGTGGACAGGCGCACCGAAGGCGGCGGCCCAATCCTGCATGGTCGAGTAGTAATGCGGATGGGAGATGGCGATGGCGCTCAGGCCGCCGAGGCTCTCGACCAGCGCCTTGGTGGCGCCGTCGAGCAAGGCGATGCAATCCCACAGCACATTGCCATCCGGCGTCCGCAGCAGAAAGGCACGCTGGTTGATGGCAAAGGCCGGCACGGTCTGCAGGCTGTAGAGATCGGGCTCATGTTGCTGCCAGGCATTGCGATGAACAGACGCCAGTGCTTCGCGCGCCAGCCACTCCTGCCCACCCGCCGGAACATATTGCCGCTCGTCCTCGCAGATCGGGCATCCCAGGGGCGGCTGGGGAGCATCCGGATAGGAGGTGCCGCAGGCCTTGCAGAGAAATACCGTCATCCCCCTTGCTCCTGATAGCGGTCAAGGCAACATGATACACGATAGGGGCGGAGGGAAAGGACCTTCGGATCTATCAACCGTCAGCATGCTCGCGCTCATACTGACCCGCAGCAGCAAGCAAATCTAGACGAAGATCATTCGGCAATGTCTTCGACGTGAAGCTGCGGCGCGGATCCTGCTCGTCCGCACCGATGAGGCTGTGATAGCGCTCCATGCTCATGAGCACGAATTTTGGCTTGCGATGCCGCATGATTTCCACTGGCTCCTGAGCAGCAGCGTGCGTTACCACCGAAATCCGTCGTGCAAGCTCGACAGTGCTGAACCGACGCACTACTCTTCCTCCCTTGAAATTCTTGATGCTCATGAAAATCCCAAACATCGGGATTTTCAAGAGAGCAGGAGCTACCGCGCCATCGCGGCCGAGACCGCCAGCATCAGCCAGGCGAGGATGGAAAGGGTGCCGCCTGTTGGCGCCGCCATGGGGAAGAGGTGGCCTTCGGTGATGGCGTGGAGCGCCACATCGGCCGAGAAGAGCACGACGGCAGCCGCCAGCACGAAGGCTGCGGGGCGGGCGACGAAGTCGCGCAGCAGGCCGAGCCGGATGGCGACAGTGATGCCCAGCAGCACGGGTGCATGGGCAAGCACCATCACGGCGGCATAGTTGATTTCCGGCCAGCGGCCATGGGCGGCGAGCGCCATCAGCACGATGCCGGCTGCGCCGAAGAGGCAGCCAAGCACGGCGAGAATACGGTCGGCGATCATGGCTTCAGGCCGCCGCGCTCCACCAGGATCTGAGCGATTGTGGCGCGCAGTTCATCCATGCCGGTGCCTTCGCGGCTCGAGGTGACGATAAGCTCGGGGAAGGCGGCAGGGCGGCGGGAGATCTTCTCCTTGGTCTCGGCAACGCGCTTTTCAAGGTCGGCCTTCTTCACCTCGTCCGCCTTCGTCAGCACGATCTGGTAGACCACGGCCGCCTGGTCGAGCGTCTTCAGCACGGCATCGTCGGTGGTCTTGAGGCCGTGCCGGGCATCGATCAGCACGAAGACGCGAGCGAGGTTCACCCGTCCGCGCAAATAGTCATGAATCAGCCTGGTCCAGGCCTTGACCTTCTTGTCGCTCACGGCCGCATAGCCATAGCCGGGCATGTCGACCAGGGTCAGCGGCGCATTCGCCGAGAAGAAGATCAGCTCTTGCGTACGGCCTGGCGTATGCGAGGTGCGCGCCAGGGCATTGCGGTTGGTCAGCGCGTTGATCAGGCTCGATTTGCCGACATTGGACCGCCCGGCAAGGGCGATCTCCACGCCCTCGGGCAGCGGCAGGGCTTCCAGCGTGTTGCTCGCGTGTCGGAAATCCCAGCTCGCGGCGAAGAGCTTCTTGCCGGCCGCCGCGTAGTCCACTGCCTCAGGCATCTACGCGGGATCCGTCAGGGGTCTTTTTTTTTATGAATATCGACTTGAGGTTGTCCCACAATTCGATCTTGGCGCCATTCTTCTTCATGATCAGGGTCTGCTGCAGGATCGAGAGCGAGTTGTTCCAGCAATAGTAGATCACCAGGCCGGCCGGGAAGGCAGCGAGCATATAGGTGAAGACGATCGGCATGTAGCGGAACATCATGGCCTGCGTGGGATCCGGCGGGGCCGGATTGAGCTGCATCTGGATGAACATGGTGAAGCCCATAAGGATCACCCAGGGGCCGATCATGAGGGCAGTCGGAGGTTGCCAGGCAATCAGGCCGAACAGGTTGAAGATCGTGGTCGGATCGGGCGCCGAAAGGTCATGGATCCAGCCGAAGAAGGGCGCCTGGCGCATTTCGATGGTGACGAACAGCACCTTGTAGAGCGCGAAGAACACCGGGATCTGGAACAGCATGGGCAGGCAACCCGAGAGCGGATTGATCTTCTGCTCCTTGTAGAGCGCCATCGTGGCCTGCTGCTGCTTCAGCTTGTCGTCCGGGAACTGGTCCTTGATCTTCTGCATCTCCGGCTGGACCTTCTTCATCTTCGACATCGACTCATAGGAGCGATTGGCGAGCGGGAAGAAGAACAGCTTGAGGATGACGGTGGTGCCAAGGATGGCCAGGCCGAAATTGCCGAACAGATGGAAGAGGATCTCGATCAGACGGAAGAGCGGCTTGGTGATGAACCACAGATAGCCCCAGTCGATCAGATAGGAGAGGTTATCCACCTTCGTCGTCTCGTCGTAATACGAGAGCGTGGCGACTTCCTTGGCGCCGGAGAACAGATTGGTGCTCACCTCATAGGTGGCGCCGGGCGCCACCGTCTGTTCCGGCCGCAGCACGCTGGCGACATAGGTCTGCACGCCGTTGACCGTGCCGACCTCGAACTTGCCGTCGAAGGTCGCGGTCGGATCCGGCACCAGGGCGTTGGCCCAGTATTTGTCAGTGAAGCCGAGCCAGCCGGTGGCGCCGGCGTGATCGACCGGCTTGTCGGGCTCGAGGCCCTTATAGGTCGTCTCGACCTGCGTGCCGCTGAAGCGGCCGATCAGGCCCTCATGCAGCACGGAATAGCCGCCCACCGTCGGCGTGCCGATACGGGCGATATAGGAGGTCTGGGCCAGTTGGACCGGCGCGGTGCCCTTGTTCTCCACGCTGTCCTTGATAGTGAACATGAAGCCGCCGATCGGCTTGGCACCCGAACCCTGCTGGTCCTTCGGCAGGTTCTGGCGCGGCAGGTCGAGAGCAGTCGCGGGCAGCGGATCGCCGGCCTCCGGCACGAGCCAGCCGGTCTGGGACCGGTCCGTATCGATCGAGATGGTGCGATGGAAGACGAGGCCCTGGCCATTGTCCCAGTCGAGTTGCACGGGCGAGGTCGAGGACAATGGCGCGGTGGACTTGGCGGTCCATACCGTGTCGATGCCGGGTACCTTCACAGTGGCGCCGGGCGCCGCCTTCCAGCCGGAATAGGTGAAATACGGCCCATGGTTCTCGACGATGGTATGGTGATCAGCGGCCTGGATCGGCGTGCCGCGCGGCGAGAACAGCTTCACATTCGGCGAATTGGGATCGAGCGTCTCGCGATAGCCGCGCAGGGCCAGATCGTCGATCAGGCCGCCGGTGAGGTTGATCGAACCGATCAGGCGCTGCGAATCGATCTGCACGCGTTGCGAGGCCGCCACGGCCGCCTCACGGCTGCCGAACTGCTGCTGGCCCGAGGAGACGCCAGGCACATTCGAGCTGCTGCCGGTGGCGGGCGCGGCCGTCTGCGGTTGCTGCTGTTGGGCGGCCTGCTGCTGTTGCTGGATCTGCTGTTGCTGCTGGGCCGCCAGTTCCTGCCGGCGCTGCATGGGCTGGCCGATGAAATATTCCCAGACCGCGACCACCACCAGCGTCAGGAAGATCGCCAGAACGAGGTTCTTGGTGTCTACATTCTTCATCGTGCAGCCTCATCGGCCGAGCGCCGCGGCTTGCGGGCGCCCTGGCGCTCCGCATGCACGCGGCCGAACGCCGCTATCATTTCGTCAACGATCGTCGCAAAAGGCGCGTCGAGAGCGGTGTGCCGCCCCACGACGACATAATCATGGCCAGCGCGCGCGTGAAGCGCGCCAGAGAGCCGCACCGCCTCGCGCAGGCGCCGACGGATTCGGTTGCGCTCAACGGCGCTACCTTCCCTCTTGGTCACGGTAAAGCCGACTCGCGGCTCATCGCTCTGCGGAGTCGCAGCCTCGGACAGGCCCGGCTGGCCACTCTCCCGGCGGCGCGCCTGCAAAGACAATGTCGCAGCATTTGCCCTGCGGCCATCGCGGACGAACAGAAAGTCCCGGCGCTTGAGCAGTCGCTGCATCGATGAATGCTCGGGTTGTCGGGCGCAATGACAGGCCATCACTGCGCCATGCCCGTTCGCCTCAGGCGGACAGGCGCTTGCGGCCGTGCGCGCGACGGGCAGCGAGAACCTTGCGGCCGGCCTTGGTGCCGAGGCGGGCGCGGAAGCCGTGGCGACGCTTGCGGACAAGCTTGGAGGGTTGATAGGTACGTTTCACGGGTCGTTCTCCGCAGTCGCGGCCGGATGCCGATCGAGTTGAAAGGAACAGCGCCTATCCTGCAACAGCAAAAACGCGCCCCGGCCATCGCCCTGGGTGCGTCCCGGCCCGAGGGCGACGCCAAATTCGCCGTGCTTATGAGGTAAGCCAGACGGGAAGTCAATCAGGAGTCTCGCCGAAAGAGCGGGAATGCGAAGGCTTCATGACACCTGAGAGCTTCCTGGGAGCGCGGACATCCTGTCCGCTCTTGAAACGATGCAATTTCCGGCAAAGGCGAAAGCGGTTGAGTGTTGAGACCAAGAACGGCCGCGCCCTGCAACAAGGGTGGACTTCTTTCTCAAACGTCATTGTTTCAAGAGCGGACGGGACGTCCGCGCTCCCAGGAAGCTCCCAGCGCTACGTCCCCCTGGGCTTGGCTCTCGTCGTCGGCACCGCAGCGGCCGGGTCTTCCGGCCAGGGGTGACGGGGGTAGCGCCCCTTCATCTCCACGCGCACGGCGGCGTAGGAGCCCTTCCAGAAGCCCGGCAGGTCCTTTGTCACCTGCACCGGGCGATGGGCGGGCGAGAGCAGATTGAGGGTCAACGGCACGCGTCCTCCGGCGATGGCGGGGTGCTTGGCGAGGCCGAACAATTCCTGCACGCGCACGGAGATGGCAGGGCCGCCCTCCGCTTCATAGTCGATAGCGAGGCTCGACCCGGTCGGCGCCTCGAAGAATGCAGGAGCCTCGGCATCGAGGCGGCGCCTTTCGCTCCAGGGCAGGAGGCCGGCGAGAGCGCTCTCCAGCATATCGGGGGTGATTGCGGAGAGCCCGCGCACGCCTTGGAGGGCCGGCGCGAGCCATTCCTCCGCGCTGGCTGCCAGAGCCTCATCGGAAAGGTCGGGCCAGCCCGGCGAGCCGTTGGCTCGCAGGAAGGCGACGCGGTCGCGCAACTGGCGCTGCGCCTTGCTCCAGGGCAGACGCTCGATGCCGCTCTGGGCAAGTCCGCGGGCGAGAAGCACCGCCGCCTCGGCATCGAGCGGCAGGGCGGCCGTGGTCTCCTGCAATATCAGGCGGCGGTAGCGGCGCAGAGAACGGGCCTTGAGACTCGAGGTGGCCGGATCGTAGCCCGTGGTCACCGTTTCGCTGACGCCATGCAGCGCGTCGATTTCCTCCAGCGTGATCGGGGCGGCGAGCAGGATGCGGCTCGCCCCGGCGCTGCCGGCGATCTCGGCGATGGCGAGGAAGGGTTCGCGCGCCAGCCGGTCATGTGGCTCCAGGCGCGCCGCGCGGCCGTTCTCCATAGTGAAGCCGCCCGGCTGGCCGCGCGCCACTGCCACCCGATCCGGAAAGGCGAGCGCGAGCACGACGCCGGCGCGAGTGGGATCGGTCTCTCGTGCTTCGCCCGAGACCGCCTTTACCCAGCCGCGCGCCAGGCGCCTCATATCCTGCGAGCGGCCACCGCGGTCGCGCCGGAAGCGCTCGATGCGTTCGACGAGATCGGTGCCCTCCCCGCCTAGTCCGCGCTCGGAAAGCACGGCGGCGATCTCGGCCGCCAGCATGGCCTCGCCGTTCTCGGTAGCTGCCACGATCATGCGCGCCATCCGGGGCGGCAGTGCAAGAGCCGAGAGCTGCCGGCCCATGTCGGTGAGCCGGCCCTCCTCGTCCAGCGCCTCGATGGCGGTGAGCAGCGCCCGCGCTTCCGCAAGCGCTGGCTTCGGCGGCGGATCGAGCCATGCCAGGCTCAGCGGATCGCCTACGCCCCAGGCGGCACAGTCGAGCAGCAGCGGGCTGAGATCGGCGGCCAGGATCTCGGGCTTGGCGAAGGCCTCGAAGGCGCCGGTCGCCGCCTCCTCCCAGAGGCGATAGCATGTGCCGGGTTCGGTGCGCCCGGCGCGGCCACGGCGCTGATCGGCGCTGGCGCGCGAGACACGCACGGTCTCGAGCCGGGTGAGGCCGAGATCGGGCTCGTAGCGCGGCACGCGGGCGAGACCGGCGTCGACGACCACGCGCACCCCCTCGATGGTGAGGCTGGTCTCGGCGATGGAGGTGGCGAGGACCACCTTGCGGCGCCCGGGCGGCGCTGGCGCCACCGCCCTGTCCTGGTCGCGCGCATCCATGGCGCCGTAGAGCGGAGCAATGTCGACGTCCTCGCCGGGATTCTTCTCGCCGAGCAGGCGGGCGACGCGGATGATCTCCCCCTGCCCCGGCAGGAAGACCAGGATGGAGCCTCGTTCGGCGCGCAGGGCCCGCATCACTGCTTCGCCCACCGCCTCCTCGATGCGCTGGCGCGAGTCGCGGCCGAGATAATGCGTCGTCACCGGAAAGGCGCGGCCGGCGCTTTCGATCACCGGCGCCCCGCCGATCAGGCCGGCGACGCGCGCGCCATCGATGGTGGCGGACATCGGCAGGATGCGCAGGTCCTCGCGCAGGCCCGCCTGCGCATCGAGCGCGAAGGCGAGACCCTCGTCGGCATCGAGCGAGCGCTCATGGAATTCGTCGAACAGCACGGCGGCGATGCCGGTCAGGCCGGGATCGTCGAGAATCATGCGGGCAAACACGCCTTCGGTGACCACCTCGATGCGCGTCTTCGCGGAGATGCGCGATTCCAGCCTCACCCTGAGGCCGACGGTGGCGCCGACGGGCTCGCCGAGCGTCGAGGCCATGCGCGCGGCAGCCGCCCGGGCGGCGAGGCGCCGCGGCTCCAGCACGACGATCTTGCCGCCCTTCGTCCAGGCCTCGTCGAGCAGGGCAAGAGGCACGCGCGTGGTCTTGCCGGCACCCGGTGGGGCCACGAGCACCGCATTCGAGCGCGCGCCGAGGGCGGCGAGCAGGGCCGGCAGGGCCTCGTCGATGGGCAAGGGCTGGTCGAAGGAACGCATCGCGCCGATGTGGCCTATCGTGCCGGCAAGCGCAATGGGCAAGCGGCTCGGGCTACGCTCCGAACAAGGCTCCGGGGTTGGTTCGCGGCTTCTTAGCCGCGTACGATTTTAACCATAGTGTGACTTTTTCGTCATGGACGCTCCGGAAGGCTTCCGCCATAGCTACTGCGTGTTGTGTAGAGGACGAGGCGATGGAACGGCGCGCCTATGAAGCTCCGCTCGATCCCGCGCTCGCGGTTTCGGGCTTACTTACCCGGCTGGGCTTGTTCCTGCTGGTGATCTTCGCGCCTCTCCTCGCGATGTTCTCCCGCCATGCCGTGGCGGTCATCGTGCCGATCGCCACCGCCCTGCTCATCCTGGCCGCCGCCCTCGATGGTCGCCTGCCGACGGCCCTGCGCCGGCTCAGCCGTTCATTGCTGTCCTATGAGACGCTGGCGCTCTTCCTTTTGATGATCTGGGCGGCGGTCACCATCTTCTGGACGCCGCGGCCCGCGGCGGCAGCCGGTCAATTGCCGGGCATCCTGCTCGTCGTGCTGCTGTTCGCCGTCACCATCTCCTGCCTGAAGGCGAATGTGCGCTTCAGCGACGTCAACCTCATCCCGATCGGCGTCTCCATTGCCGCGGTCGCGCTGGCTCTGGAATTCCTGCCCTTCTCGCCGCTGCGGGACCTCGGCGAGGTCGGCAGCGAGGATGTGGAAAGCGTGCGCGCTGCCATGCTGCTGGAGCTGCTCATCTGGCCGGCGGTCGGCGCCGTGCTGGCGCGCGGACGCAGCTGGCAGGCCGTGCTGATGTGCCTGGTGACGGCCTTCGCCTTGTGGCTGGTGCACAATCTGGTGGTGCTCGCCGCCTTCATCATCGGCATGCTGGTGATGGTTCTGGCGCTGTGGCGTCAGCGTCTTGCCGCCCGCCTTCTCGCCATCGGCGCACTGGCCCTTTTGGTCCTGGCGCCTCTCATCGGCTGGCTGATGGCCCGATATGGCGGCTTCCTGCTGCCGGCCGAGGGCGACCACCTCGTCGCCATCTGGCGCGACGTGACCTACAGCCTGCCGACCCATCTGATCGCCGGCTACGGTTTCGATGCCAGCTCCGCGCTTACCCGCGGCGTCGGCGGCCAGATCCTCACTTCGCCCCGCAACGTCGCCCTGCAGATCTGGCTGGAGCTCGGTGCCGTCGGCGTCGTCCTGGCGGGCATCACGCTCTGGCTCGCCTTCCGCGGCATGGACCGGGACGACGACCGCTCGACGCCGGCCGCGCTGGCGGCTTCAGCCACTGCCCTCGTGGTGATGTTCACCGGGCTGGCCGCCTGGCAGAACTGGTGGCTGATGGCGCTCGGCCTGACCACCGTCTCGCTCGCCTTCCTTGCCCGTCTGGGCGCCCGACGCCGGCGGGATTGAGGCCGCTCACTGCGCGGGAGCGTGGATCAGCCCCTTGAGGTTGGCGAGCGCCGCGTCGAGCGTCGCGTCACGCTTGGCAAAGCAAAGCCTGATCACCGAAGTCACGGCATGCTCGGCATAGAAGGCCGAGACCGGGATGGCGGCCACCTTTCGCTCCCGGACGAGGCGCTGGCAGAAGCTCACATCGCCCTCCTCGATGCCGCTGGCCGCGAGATCGATGTTGAGGAAATAGGTCGCCTCGCTCGGCAGCGTGGCGAAGCCGAGATCGGCAAGGCCGGCGGCGAAGCGGTCGCGCGAGCGCTGGAAGTCGGCCCGCATGCCGGTGAAGTAATCGTCGTCCTTGCCGAGGCCATAGGCCACCGCCACCTGCAGGTTCGGTGGCGTGGTGAAGGTGAAGAACTGGTGCGCCTTGGCGATCACCCTGAGGATATCGGGCGCCGCCATCACGAAGCCGACCTTCCACCCGGTGAGCGAGAAGATCTTGCCGGCGGAGCCGATCTTGACGGTGCGCTCGCGCATTTTCGGAAAGCTCATCAACGGCCGGTGCTGGCGGCCGTCGAACATCACGTGCTCCCAGACCTCGTCGCAGATGGCGATGGCATCGTGGCGCACGCAGAACTCGGCGAGCAGCGCCTGGTCCCCGTCCGAGAAGCTCACGGCAGCCGGGTTGAGCGGATTGTTGAACAGCACGGCGCGCGTCCGGGGCGTGAAGGCCTCCTCCAGCGCCTCGCGGGTCAGGCGCCAATGGGGCGGCTGCAGCGTGACGAAGCGCGGCACGCCGCCGGCCCGCAGCACCAGCGGCAGATAGGCGTCATACATCGGCTGGAACAGGATGACCTCGTCCCCCGGCGAGACCACCGCCATCAGCGCATCGGTGATGGCCTCGGTGGCGCCCGAGGTGATCATGATCTCGCTGTCGGCATCGAGCGCTAGGTCCTGGAAGCGCCGGTAATGCGTCGCCACCGCCTGGCGCAGCTCCGGCAGGCCGAGCATGGGCGGATACTGGTTCCAGCCGGAGACCACCGCCTCCGCCGCCTTCAGCCTGACATCCTCGGGACCGGCCCCGTCCGGAAAGCCCTGGCCGAGATTGACGGCATCATGCTCGCGGGCAAGCCGCGACATGGTCTCGAAGATGCTGGTCTTGAGGTCGGAGAAGATCTTGTTCATGGGGACCCGGGTCTTCTGACAGCGCGGACGGATCCTGGCGATCCCGCGCAGACGGTCCCTCCTACGTCAACCCAATCCCTTTCGGCAAGAAGCATGGCCGGGCGGGGACATCCCGCCCGGCCATCCGCATCAATTGCCCATCAGGCTCTTGGCGTTGTCGGGCGTGATCGCCGTCGTCGCCACCGTCACATTCGGTGATACCGAGGGGGCGCAATCGAGCAGGATGGACTTGGCCATCTCGATCGCTTCCTTGGCGCCGGTGGGGTAGGTGAAGGTCGCCGCCCATTCGCCCTCGGCCACGGCACGGATGCCGCCCGCCGGGCCTGGCAGGCCGTCGGTGCCGATGATCTTGATCTGGCCTTCCTTGCCCGCGCCCTTGGCGGCGAGTCGGGCGCCGGCAGCCATCATGTCATTGCTGGCATAGACCATCTTGATGTCGGGATGGGCCTGCAGCATGGCAGCGAAGGCGGTCTGGGCTTTGTCCGGCAGCCAGTCGGCCGCCTGCTCGGCCACCACCTCGATCTTGCTGTTGCCCTTCACGCCATCCTTGAAGCCGTTGAGCCGCTCGACGGCGGGGGTCGAGCTCGGCAGGCCCTCCAGCACGGCGACCTGGCCGCCATCCGGCAGGAGCTTGTCGGCCGTGTATTTGCCGGCCTCCAGGGCGATCTTGTAATTGTCGCCGCCGATGAAGGCCGTGTAGTCCTTGCCGGGATCGCCCACCGTCTTGCGGTCAAGCTCGATGACCGGAATGCCCGCCTTCATGGCGCGCTGCACGGCCGGCGTCAGGGGCGCGGCCTCGAAGGGCGAGATCAGGAGAAGATCGACCTTCTGGGTGATGAAATTGTCCACCTGCGAGGTCTGCGTGTTCACATTACCGGCGCCGTCGGCGATCTGCAGCGTGAATTGCGGCACGGCCTTGGCTGCGGCCGTCAGCTCGTCATTGACGTGCTGGCGATAGGGTTCGGCATTGTTGGCCTGCGAAAAGCCGATGACGAACTCGCCGTCCTTCGCGCAAGCCTTGACCAGTGGATCGGCGGCATAAGCGGCTCCCGACAAGGCGACGAGCGCGCCTGCCATAAGCGCGCATGAGGCGGCCCTCGTCAGGCCGGTTCTGCGTGTTGCATGCATACTTTTTCCTCCTCTTATATCTTGTTGACGATCGAATGGACGGCATTCCCGGATTCGCCTTTGCCTTCAACGCATCAGGCCCTCGCGGCGACGGACGAGGGACTGAAGCACGGCCGCCAGCACGATGATCGCCGCGGTGGCGAGCAACTGCATGGCGGGGGTGATGTTGTTGAGCTGGAGCACGTTGGCGAGCGCACCCAGCATGATGGTGCCGGCCACCGTGCCGACCAGCGAGCCCGAGCCGCCAAACAGGCTGGTGCCGCCGATCACCACGGCGGCGATGGCGGTCAGCTCATAGCCGGCGCCGTCATTGGCGCTGCCGAAGTTGAACTGTCCGGCATGCACGATGCCCGCGAGCGCCGAGGCGAAGCCCGTGATAGCGTAGACGGCGATCTTCACGCCCGAGACAGGCACGCCGGAAAGCCGCGCCGCCCGCTCATTGCCGCCGACGGCAAAGACGTAGCGCCCGAAGCGCGTGGTGTTGAGCACCACCGTGGCGATGGCGGCGAACACCACGAAGACGATGGTGGCGACCGGCACGACATTGTTGAACAGGCGGTCGCCCAGGATCGAGAACACCGGCGGCGCCAGGCCCGGCCCGTCGCCATAGGAAATGTTGATGTACTGGTTGCCCGAGACAACCAGCGCCAGGCCGCGCGCCGCCTGCAGGCCGGCAAGCGTGACGATGAAGGCCTCGAGGCGGAAGCGCGTCGAGATGGCGCCCTGGATGGCGCCGAAGGCGATGCCCATCGCCAGCACCAGGAGGATGGTCGGCACCAGGCCGAAGCCCGAGTTGATCATCATCGTGGCCGTCACCACGCTGGAGAGGCCGAGCAGGGCGCCGACCGAGAGGTCGATGCCGGCGGTGATGATCACGAAGGTCATGCCGATGGCGATGATGCCGGTCTCCGACACGGCGCGCACGATGTTGGCGATGTTGTCGGGGGCGAGGAAGAGGATCTGGCCGTGCCGGCGCGGCGAGAAGATGATGCCGCCGATCACCACCACGATCAGGCCGATCAGGCTCTGGAAGCGCACGACCAGCGCCAGGGGATCGCGCCGGCTGGCTGGCGCCGCGCTCTGGCCGGGCTGGGCGGGAGCTGATGCTTTGGCGTCGGTCATCTCAAATCCCTGCATTCGCCGCGGCAAGCACGGTGTGTTCGTCGACGGAACCCTTGAACTCGGCGACATCGCGCCCTTGCCGGAGCACGATGATGCGGTCGCACAGGCCGATCAGCTCCGGCATTTCGCTGGAGGCGACGAGGATGCCGAGCCCCTGGCGGGCGAGATCGCGCAGGCGGGCATAGATCTCGCCCTTGGCGCCGACATCGACGCCGCGCGTCGGCTCGTCGAGCAGCAGGAGGCGCGGCTCGCCGAGGATCTCCTTGGCCAGCACCACCTTCTGCTGGTTGCCGCCCGACAAGGCGCCGACCGCGATATCCGGATTGCGCGGCCTGATGTCGAACTGGCCGAACGCCTTCAGCACGGCCACCGCCTCGCGCGCCGCCGAGGAAAAGCCGTTCGGCGACACACGCCTGAGGATCGACATCACCAGGTTGCGCCCCACGCCCATGCGCAGCATCAGCCCGCTGCCGCGCCTGTCGTCGGTGACGAAGGCGATGCCGGCACGGCGCGCGGCGCGGATCGAGTCGAGCTTCACCGCGCGGCCCTCGATTTCGACGATGCCTTCCCAGCGCCCGGCAAGCCCGGTGCCATAGAGGGCGGAGAGCAGTTCCGTGCGCCCGGCGCCCATCAGGCCGGCGAGGCCGACGATCTCGCCCCGGTGCACATCGAGCGACAGGCCCGACGGCACCTGCCAGCCGGCACGCTGGCGCTTCGGCCGGAAACTGGCGTTTTCGAGATGGAGAAGCCGGGGCCCCACGGCCTCGCTGCGCGCGGGATAGAGTTCGTCGAGCGGGCGGCCGACCAGCAGCCGCACGAGCTCGGACTGCGGCGCATCGGGCTTCGTCGTCCCGGCGACCAGGCCGTCCCGCATCACCGTGACGCGATCGGCGATCTGCGGCACTTCCTCCAGCCGGTGCGAGATGTAGACGATGCCGACGCCGCTGGCGCTGAGCCGGCGCATGATGCCGAACAGGCGCTCGACCTCCCCTGCTGTGAGGGCCGCCGTCGGCTCGTCCATGATCAGCACGCGCGAGGCATAGGACAGCGCCTTGACGATCGCGACCACCTGGCGCTGGCCGATGGACAGATCGCCCACCTTCCGCTCGGCATCGATGTCGACATCGATATCGGCAAGGCGCCGGCGGGCCTCATCCCGCATGGCCGCCGTGTCGAGGAAACCGCCGGGCCGAACGATCTCGCGGCCCAGGAAGAGATTGGCGGCGACATCGAGGCCGGGCACCAGGTCGAGTTCCTGGAAGATGGTGGCGATGCCGGCCGCCTGCGCCTCGCGGGGGCTGGCGAAATGCACCGCCTTGCCGTCGATTGCCATGCTGCCGCTATCGGGCGCATGCACGCCCGCCAACACGCCCATCAGGGTGGATTTGCCGGCCCCGTTCTCGCCCAGCAGCGCATGGATCTCGCCGGCCCGCAGCTCGAAGTCGACCCCACGCAGGGCCTGAGCGCCTCCGAAATGCTTGGTGACACCAGTCATGGTCAGCAACGGCGCGCTCACTCATCCCCCCAATACCACATAGCTGCAAGATCACGGGCAAAGCCGCGGCATGATCAAGTCAGGTCTGATAGCTGCGCGACAAGCACCCGGAACTATTGGCTCCAGGAAACTGGTCTATCCTTGGGCTCGTCTATTAATTAAGTGTCGTTGACATTATCCAGTTTTACACCACTTCGCGCGGCGCACAATCTATTTTTTGTCTGCCGGTTTGGTAGAATGAGGGGGGGACCGCAAGGCGTTCGGGTGAAGGCCTTTGCAGTCATCCCGTGCGCACCGCAGAATGAAATGATGCGGTGCAGTCAGACCAGACAATTGTCTGGTCCGGGGATCGCTCGCCGAAAGAGGCTCACTCGTCTTGCGATCCCGGATCTGCGAAGCGGCATTGCATGCCGCATCGCGTCCGGGATGACCTTCCGCTCTTCATCCGCCTCCCTGTAACAACCCGCCCGGGAATTGCCTTTTCCATTCCCCGCCCTAGATAGAGACCAGCATGAGTGAGGTCTCCATGAATTTCGACAACCAACCCGCACAGGACAGCGGGCCGCGTTCGCCATTCCACGCCACCACGATCCTGATGGTCCGCAAGGGCGGCAAGGTGCTGATCGGGGGCGATGGGCAGGTCAGCCTCGGGCAGACGGTGATCAAGGGCAATGCCCGCAAGGTGCGGCGCCTGGGCAAGGGCGACGTCATCGCCGGCTTTGCCGGCGCCACGGCCGATGCCTTCACGCTGTTCGAGCGGCTCGAGGCCAAGCTGGAGCAATATCCCGGCCAGCTCACCCGGGCCTGCGTGGAGCTCGCCAAGGACTGGCGTACCGACCGCTATCTCCGTCGGCTGGAGGCGATGATGCTGGTGGCGGACAAGCAGGTGGGCCTGGTGCTCACCGGCACCGGCGACGTGCTCGATCCCGAAGGCGGGGTGATGGCCATCGGTTCCGGCGGCAACTATGCCCTCGCCGCGGCCCGGGCGCTGGTGGATACCGATGCGGATGCAGAGGCGATCGTGCGCAAGGCGATGGGCATCGCGGCGGATATCTGTGTCTATACCAACCATAATCTGGTGATCGAGAGCATCGATCTCTGACAAGGAACGATCGGGCGAAGGGGCATGTCATCCCGGACGCGATGCGGCATGCAATGCCGCTTCGCAGATCCGGGACCGCAAGCAGAATAAAGCGCCTTCTCCTCCTGCAGTCCCCACCAAACCCTTGTCTGGTCCGACTACACCGTCCCAGCCCGGCCCAGCGCACACGAGACGCCCACAAAGGCCTTCACCCGATTGCCCTGTCTCTGATAGAAGTCGGCTACACGTAACGAAAATGTGGTGGCGCGGCTCATGTCCCTTGCAAAAATCAGCATTCCCCTCGTCTTCGCCGTCTTCGCCCTGGCGAGCTGCGCGCAGGAGAAGCAGGAGAGCTTTCCCACCACCAACCCGTTCCAGAAGAAGTGCGAGGCCCAGGGCGTGGCCGCCGGCAGCGATGCCATGGTGACCTGCATACGGCACGAAGGCGCGCTCAGCATGGGCACCGAAACCTGCAGCCGCAAGGGCATGAAGGCCGGCACGCCGAAGGGCGACGCCTGCATCAAGAACGAGTCCGATTATGTGGAGGCCGAGTCGGCCTGCCAGGCCGCGGGCCGCGTCTCCAGCCAGGCGGATTATGACGCCTGCGTCTCCGAGCGGGCGCCGGCAGCCTATGCGGCGAAGGAAGGCAAGAGGAAGAGCTGAGGCCGGATCCGGCAGGCAGGCATGAAGCCGATGCTTGATATCAGCGCGCAACCCACGGCGACCAGGCTCCTGGTCCACGCCGTGGTGCTGCTCGCCACGCTGGTGCTGAGCGCCCTCATCTGCTTCGGCCTGTTCGACCCGCCTTTCCCGATGGTGGTGCTCCAATGGGTGGGCTTCATCACGCTCGGCAAGCTGCTGTATTTCGTGATCGCCTATCCGCTGCTCGGCGGGTCTTTCGTGGATCCGCTGGAGGAGATGTTCGAGAATGCGAGGCGGAAGTAGGGTGGGGTGCGGAGAGCCAGCAATTCCATCACGGCACCGTTTCAATTCCGGCGACAAACTTTGCCATATCTCGTGTTTATAGTTATGGCCGCGACAACATCATGCGTTGCTTAATCAATTACAGAACAATTTAAATATAGGCCGGCTCGCACATAGCAGAAGCCTTCCCTAAAGCAACCACTTATATTTATCAGGAACCGGCAAATAATGAAGAGCTTGGTATCAATTTACCTTCGCTTTGTTGCTACCGGATCGAATTGGAAAGCCTGCTTTTTTAAGATAGGCCAAGCAGTAACCTGAGCTTTGGCATTTTATTTCGTCAAGCTTTTCTCGCATTCGTTAAGAAGGTAACGGTTACAGGCTTCCCTAGCCCGCAATTCGATGATAGGCGCAATTTTGACCTCAATTTCACTATAAATGAGGCAGATGGGGAGATGATCTCAGTTGAACAAGGCGTTAGCAGTAAAGAATATTTCCTCGATGATGAGGTATCAACAGGTTTGGCCGTAAGTTCCATCGATGGATACGAGCCGGCAGCTGTGCAGGACACTCCGCCTGTTTCTCCAGCTTGAAATACGATCCCACCAGCGGCATCCTGCACGCCTTCATATTGACCAACGAGTCAACGCATTTACGCCATTGTAACAGTAACGTACTCGCGGATTTGCGTCTACATAAGTTATCCTCTCGTCAACGAGATGTACAAAAATTCAAAGCTATACCCTTGCGTAAACATCTATACCAGACGTTGCCCTATCTACTCTCAACGAGGATTCAGGTTTTTCTGCTGGGAGACTTTCAATGAATTGGATACGCTTTGTTTATGCTGGAGCTGGCGCGGTCGCCTTGCTCTCCGCAACTTCCCTTGCCCAAGCGCAGACCTCGTCGCGCTACGACGCCCTCGTCAACGCCCAATTCCAGGGCGATTTCCCGACGCCGGAGGCCGCCGAGCTTCTTGACGACGAGCTTTATTTTCAGCGTGCGGTGCAGGTCTATCTCTGGTCGCTTCCGGCCGTGAATATCTGGGCGATGAAGCAGGGTTCGGAAAAGACCTATGGCGCCGGCTACAACGTTCTGCCTGTGTGGAAAGAGCGCTTGAATGCGCAGACCAAGGTTACGACGCCGAATTCCGACTGTCTCTATGCCATGGGCTATGTCAACATTGCCAAGGACGGACCGATCGTCGTCGAGGTTCCTCCGAAGAATCAGGGCATTCTCGACGATTTCTTCCAGCGGCCCCTGACCGGTCCCACCATCAATGGGACGGCCTATACGGGCGACTTCGGCTTCGCCGGCCCCGATGCCGCTCGCGGCGGCAAATATCTGATCGTGCCGTGGGACTATAAGGGACCGGAGCCCAAGGGCTATTATGTCTATCGCTCCCGCACCAACAACGTCCTGGTGTTTTATCGCGGCTTCTTTACCGATCCAAAGGATCTCAGCGGCGCCAACCAGTTGATCGCCAGCACCCGCATCTATCCGCTGGGCAAGCGCGACAGCGCCGAGGCCATGAAGTTTCCGGATGGCTCGCAGACCCCCGCCTATATGCTGTTTCCGCAGGACGGCAGCTATTTCGACATGCTGGCAAGCTTCGTCCAGGACGAGACCGTCGACCCGGCCGACATGGATTGGCGTGGCATGATGGCGGCCATCGGCATCCAGAAAGGCCAGCCTTTTCAGCCTACGCCGCATCAAAAGGAACTGCTCGACAAGGCGGCCCGAACCGCGTTCAACATGAGCAAGGTCGAAATCTGGAATGGCCTGGCTAGTCAGCCAGGGGGTAAATACTACCCGGACCGTCAATGGGAAAATGTCTTCGCCGGGCAAAATCCGCAATTTCAGGCGAGTGGCACTTTTACCAACCTGCAACAACGCAACGCCTACTTCACCACCGCTTATGCCGCCAGTCCAGGCATGGTCAGGGATCTGGTCGAAAAGGGAGCAAAATACCCGTCGACCTGGCGCGACGCAGACGGAAATTTTCTTGACGGTGGCAATACTTACCAACTCCACCTTCCGCCGGACGTCCCGGCCGCCAATTTCTGGTCAGTCACGGTTTATGATCCAATGCGGGCCTCAGGTTTGGAAAATGGGCAGTCATTACCCTCGCTCAACTCGATGGATAAGCCTGTCCAAAACGCCGACGGCTCTTACGACCTCTATTTCGGCCCAAAATCGCCGGCGGGTAAGGAGCACAACTGGGTCGCCACCCTTCCGGGCAAAGGCTATTTCATAATTCTGCGGCTCTACAGCCCGAAAGAGGCTTTCTTCAAACAGACCTGGAAGCCTGACGATTTGAAGCGCATCCCGAACTGAGCAGGCGAACCTGGGAGTCTCCGAATGAACCGTCGTGAGTTCTTCGTGCCAGCCGCCGCTGGCGCCATTGCTTCTGCCTTTGGACTAGCGCCGTTCGGACCTGATCTCATCGGGGAGGCGACTGCCCAAGAGGGGCAGGAGCCGCTTGGCGGTCAGCCGCCGGCGGGCTCTGCCTGCTCAGTTAGGGACTTCCACTATCAGATCGCCTACCAGCGCGCGTTCGAAGCCGTGCTCTGGAATATGCCAGCGATCGCCATCTATTCTTTCCGCCGTGCTGCTTTCGACAATCTCGGCATGAAGGATAACGACATCATCGCCTATTCGGCGCCAGCTACGCCTCGGCTTGAGGCCATCACGGCGAACAGCACCACGCCTTACATCGCCGCCTACACCGATCTTCGCAACGGACCTGTCGTCCTGGAGCTTCCGGTCGCGGGTTCGGATGGAAGCCTCTACGGGCAGGTCGTCGATGCCTGGCAGTTCACCATCGCCGATGTCGGTCCGACCGGGTTGGACAAAGGCGAGGGCGGCAAGATGCTTTTCACTCCACCTGACTATGACGGTGAGGTGCCCGCCGGCTATGTCCACGTGCCCTCGCCGAACTATCGCATCGCTTTTGCATTCCGCTCAATTGCCGCCGCCGGTAAGACCACCGCTGACGCGTACACATACGCCAAGCGCCTGCGGATGTACTATCTGTCCGAGGCAGCGAACCCTCCGCGGCAGAAGTTCGTCGATCCCGCCGAGGAGCGCTATCCGACGCTGCCTTTCTATGACGAGCGGCACTTCGAGGATATGCATGCCATTATGAGTGTCGAGCCCGTTCGCGAACACGACAAGGTCATGATGGGCATGGTCAAGTCGCTCGGCATCGAAAAGGGCAAACCCTTCAAGCCTGACGAGACGGCGAAGCGCGCCATGCGGCAAGCCGCAATCGACGCCTGGTATTACCTGCAATCTTGGTACGACAATTTTCCCACAGACAAGCTGTATTGGCCCGATCGCCACTATGCCTCTCTCTTGCAGGCAGACGACAACCGCACGTTCACATTCACCTATGATGATCGTATCGACCTTATCGAGCGCGCCGCCGAGTATTACTGGTGCACTTACATGCCAAAGGTTTTGAGCGATCATCCCGGTACGCAATATTTCATGGCTTTGGCCGACAAGGACGGCAAGCTTCTGGAGGCAGGCAAGACCTACAAGATCGATGTGCCCAAGGATATGCCGGTCAAGCAGTTCTGGGCGCTGACCGTCTATGACAGGGCGACCTGCGCTTTTATCTATAGTGCCTCCGATCGCACGACGCTGTCGTCCTATGACCTCGATAAGATGAAGAAGAATGCGGACGGCGGCGTGACGATCTATGTCGGGCCGAAAGCACCCGATGGCCTTGAAACCAATTGGATACCAACCGCAGGCAAGCGACCCTTGCCGGCCATGCGCTGCTATGGGCCGTCGGAAGCCTTGAACAACAAGACTTTCAAGCTGTCCGACTTCGAAGTTGTCGCGTGACGCCCATGGATTTCGAAAGCAAAGGACGACAATTGGTGGCCGGCCGGCGCAATTCCACGATCTTAACTGCGAAAGCTGGAGCGAGCCTGCTGGTGGCAGACCTCTGAGATCGATTTGATCGAGTGTGTGTAAGCGGGGTGCCCCGGATGAACGTCCAGAGGCCTATGAAGGCCAACAGAACCGACGCGCCCGAGCATGTCAGCTTCCGATGAGATTGCGAGAAACACCCCATGAACACCGCCGCCCTGGTCATCCTGATCGTGATGGTGCTCCTTGTGATCTATGGGTTCGTCGCGGTTTGGAGCCTTCCCTATGAAATCGCCAAGCGACGCGATCATCCGCATGCCGACGCGATCGGAGCCGCGACCTGGGTGAGCCTTTTCACCCTTGGCGCCTTGTGGCCGTTCCTGTGGATTTGGGCCCTGCTCTACAAACCCGTCGACAGACGCCCTGCCTTCTCCATACCGGATGAGGCAATACGAGAGCTGAGGTCATCAATGACGGCGCTGGAACGCCGCCTCGAAGTGCTCGAACAATCTAGACAGGCAGGGTGAGGCCATGGCCGCCCTCCTTCTTCTCGCCTACGCCGCCATCTGCGTCGTGATTTTCAAGCTGCTGCGTGTTCCAGTCAACAAATGGACGGTGACGACGTCGATTATCGGCGGCTTCGTTATCATCGGCAGCCTCATCACCGCAATGAACTACAATCATCCCTTCACCACGCTCGCCCGTCTCTATTTCCATACGACGCCGATCATCCCGGAGGTCAAGGGCCGCGTCATTGATGTGCCTGTGCAGCCGAACACGCCTCTCAAGGCGGGCGCGACATTGTTCGTTATCGAGCCGAAGCCCTATCAATTCGTGGTCGATCAGAAGGAGGCCGCGCTCACGGCAGCCCAGCAGAGCGCCAAGCAGCTGCAGACTGAACTCGATCAGGCGTCCGCGGCCGTTGCGAAAGCCCAAGCGCAGGTCGCGCTTTCGCAGCAGACTTTCGACCGTCAATCGGAGTTGTTCCAGCAAAAGGACGTCGCGCAGGCAACCGTCGACACAGCCGCCCGAAATCTGGAGGCCGCGCGGCAGTCGCTGAATCAGGCGCAAGCCGGCCAGGAGCGCGCCCGGCTTGCTGCTACCTCTCAGATCAATGGTGTCAATACCACTGTCGCCCAGCTTGCGGCGGACCTGCGCGACGCCCGCTACAATCTGGAGCAGACCACTGTCAGAGCGCCGACGGATGGATATGTCACCCAGCTTTTCCTCCGCCCCGGCATGATGGCGGGCACCACGCCCGCCATGGTCTTCATTCATGCGGACGACCGGATATTCACGGCCGCCTTCCCGCAGAACGTGGTGCAGCGTATCCGACCCGGCGAGGATGCCGAGATAGCCTTCGACGCCATTCCCGGAAGGGTGTTTGCCGGCAAGGTTCGGTCCCTGGTCGACGCCGTGTCACAGGGACAGTTGCAGGCCGCTTCCTCTTTGCTCGATCCGGAGGATCGTGCGGCCCAGGGTATGGCGCTTGTCGTCATCGACATCACCGCAGACCTCTCGCGGTATGAACTTCCCGCCGGGGCGACGGCGCAGGTCGCAATCTACAGCGATCACCTCGTGCCGATCGCCGTCATCCGCCGCATTCTGCTGCGCATGAAAAGCTGGTTGAATTATCTGATTTGACAGCGCTTTTCAGTTCGACGCCGGCGCCGAAGCTTCCGCGCTGGTCAGCGTGTCGCTGTCGGGAGGCGAGCCGCGCACCCGCTTGATGGCGAACGAAGTCAGTATCGGCCCGAGCATCGCGGTGACGACGACAAGGACCAAGGTGACGTTCAGCATTCTGCCGTCGATCAGACGCTCGCCGGCAGCGTTCATCGCGCCATAGGCGACGAGCGCGGCCGCGAGCGTCGCTGCGACCTGTGGCAGCGTTAGCGAGGTCGTTAGCAGCCGGTCTGTCGCCTCGAAGCCGAAGGCCCGGCCCGTCAATTCCGCCGCCGCCCATTTGGCGAAGACCAACCCCAGAATGATGGAAAGAACCAGCGGCAAGTCCGAGGTCAGGGACTGGGCCAGTAGACGCAGGTCGATCAGGAATCCGGTGACGATGAAAAATGCGGGGATGAAGATGCTGTTGCCAAGGAATTCGAGCCTTTCCTTCGCGCCGGACGCCTTGACGGCCTCATTCACCGCCATGCCGGCCAAGAACGCGCCTATAATCCCCTCGAGCTGGATGGCCTCTGCAGCAATCGCGGCAAGGCAGACGACGACGAGCAGGAGGGTGAAGCTGGCTTCTTCACGTTCTCCCAAGGCAGTAACAGCGCGGCGTGCCAGAGGGCCGACCACGAAAAGCAGGATAGCCGCGAAGACAACGAGCTCTGCAACCTGGATGGCGATCGCCAAAGGCGCGAAACCGGTCCGATGGGTAGTCAAGCAGGCGGCCAGGACCAGCAGGGAAAACATGTCGGTAAGCACGGTAGCCCCTACCGCAACCACCACCGAGGGGCGGCTGGCTAGCCCAGCCCGCATGACAATTGGGAAGGCGATAAGTGTGTGCGAGGCGATCAGGGAGCCCACGAGCAAGGCGGATACGAGAGTATAGCCAAAGACATAGGCCGCCGCGAACCCCGCCAGCATCGGTATCGCGAAGGTCGCGAGGCCGAATGAGAGCGCGCGAGTCTTTGCGCGCATGAATTGATTGAGGTCGATCTCCAGACCGACGAAGAACATCAGCAACAACTTGCCGAGTTCAGCGAAGAAATTCGCGACCTGCGCGTGCTCTGGCAACACACCGAGCATGTGCGGGCCAATCAGCACACCGAGCAGAATATAACCGACACAGTCCGGCATGCGCAGACGCGGGCTGACCCAGCGAACCACCATCAAGCCGATGAGCGCTATAGCAAAGCGCGCCAAAGGTGGAAGGTCGAGTGAGAGGGACCCCAAACCAGCCATGTGTGCTCTCGGAATGAAACTAGGCGATCATGACATATGTCGTTGTGCTTGAATACTACTTGCCTGACGAAGACAAGCAGAAGGCAACCACCGATCTTTACGAGACAATGAAATGCTTTCCACGGTCGTCAGTGAAGCGCCTTTATACCTCCCTGAGCGAAAGTCGCCAATGGCAGGTCTTGGCGCGAACCGAACCTTCAAAGAGGTCTATGAACGACAAGCTCGACATGACTAGACGGGATGAAACTCTCCCCTATCACGCCCTTGAGAATTGCCAGCTTGCCCGGGCCTCGAACCATCCGGGTGATTGCATCGGCCGCTCGTCTCATTCCCTGCACAACACAGCCACCGCCCCATCACCATCGTTTGTCCGATTTTGCCAGTCTAACCTGGTCTGAAGTTGGGTAAGCGGCCTCTCGCAAATAATATCTGATATAATATCACCAAATCGAACGGCTTCAGCAAAACCTACAAACATTCTTTGGTGATCAAGCGCGTCTGCAGCCTCATTGCCCAATCGAACATTATTGCCTGGCGTCAATCTGCCTATCCTACCCAAAATACTGTTCAGAATATCCGGCGTAATCATCTGAGGACTTGTTCGAAAACCATCCCTGTATTCATAACGCGCCGCAAACGATGTGTAATTGTTGATGGGAACATTGTCTTCTGTCCTGAAGGCTGTCGTCAATCCAAAATATCGGTACCCATGATTGTTAACAATGTATCCATTTATGTAGAATGAACGATCGTATACGATTTGTATTGGTCGTTCTGGCAGAAAAGTGTGCAAGTTAACGGCGTATGTTTCTGTATTTTGGGTAGCTGGGCGCTTCTGATAGGTGTTATTGGCAACTTTCCGAGCAACTTTATTTCTTATGTGTGTAAGGATTGATTGATACTGGTAGCTATCCACGATACGGCGCTCCTGCTGACAAGGACAATCGAACACGCCAAAGACCACCAACTTGTCATGGCATCTTCAGGGATCTTTGTATTGGTCCTGATCCCGGTTACACACCGGTGTCAGTTTGCCCTGAAATAAATTACGGTTGTAAGAGTTTGAGCCCTATGGGGACTTACCGGAGGGATGGATGCTACGGCCCCTTCTCGGCGTGATCCTTGCCGCCGCCGCAGCCATGGCACAGACGTCTGCCTTTGCGGATCCAGCCGCGGACAAGGCTGCCATCGTGGAACGATTTCAGCGATGGGCGGCTGCGTTCAACGCGAAGGATCCGAAGGCTGCCTGTGACCTCTTTGCGCCGGATTTGCTTTATTCGGTTCCCGAGTTGATCCAGGGCACCCATGAAACGATGTGCGCAAACCTCACCAAAGTTTTCGCCAGACCCGATATAACACTCCGATACGAAAATCCCGACATTCACGAGATCATAGTGGCAGGCGACGTTGCTGTGGTTCGATTGACGTGGACACTTGTAGTCGCGGCAAAAGGAACAACGGAGACCACGTCTGAAGAGGGCATGGACATATTCCGGCGCCAGCCAGACGGCAGATGGTCGATTGCCCGTTTCATCGCATTTACGACCAAGCCCAATGAGTTGCTTAAATAGACGCGGACGAGACGGGAGCGCCTATTGAAGAAAAGGCGGATATCTGCCGGTGACCCAAGCAGAATTCGAGAACGTCCGCTTTTCAATGCCTTATTGAGTTCTCCCCTTTGGATGGGTCGAAAGCCAGACTAAAGGCTCGGAAAAATCCTGGAAGTCAGCGGCGGCCCTTTCATCAGCAATTTTCATATTGACAACTTCACAAATTAATGAAAAGTTGTGAACTTGAAAAAGAAGAGGCTGATATGGCAATCACGCGGTTCGCGACACGGCTCAATTCCTTCAGTTCGGCCCCGCACTTGGCTTGGCCCGATCTGCAAGGCAAACCGACTTTTCTGCAGATGGCTGAGCGCGCTGCGACCGCAAAGGGCCTAACGGACGTGGATCTGAACTATCCAGATCACGTTGCGGATGATCCGTCGGCCCTGGCGAAACGCATTGCCGATCTCGGCCTTTCGATCAACGGCCTGGCGATGCGCTACTACACCAACCCTGCCTTCAAGCGCGGTGCCTTCACAAATCCGGACGAATCCGTGAGGCGAGAGGCGATTGAACTGACGAAACGCGGTATCGACGCCTCGCGGGCCATGGGCGCCAATCTAATGACGTTGTGGCTGGGTCAGGACGGATACGACTACAATTTTCAGCTCGATTATGAACAGGCTTGGGACTGGGAAGTCGAGGGCATTCGTGAAGTTGCAGAGCATGATCCAGAATGCCTTGTTAGTATCGAGTACAAGCCCGATGAACCGCGGGCGCAGGCACTCCTGCGAGACGCATCGACGACCCTTCTCGCCATCGCCGACGCGGGCGCTGCCAACCTCGGCGTGACGATCGACTTCGCTCACTCGCTTTATGCCGGTGAACAGCCCGCGCTCGCTGCGCACCTTATCCATCGCCGCAGCCGCCTTTTGGGTGTCCATCTTAACGACGGGTACGCCAAGCGTGACGACGGGCTGATGGTCGGTGCGGTTCACATGCGCTCGACCCTGGAGCTGCTGCAACAGATCCGTCAGGACGGGTACGACGGGGCGCTCTACTTCGACACCTTCCCTGATGCCAGCGGCCTGGACCCAGTCGCGGAATGCGAAGTCAACATCGCGACCGTCCAGCGTCTTCTCTCAATTTCCGATCGGCTGAATGCAGACAATCGTCTGAAGGATGCAAAGGCAAAGCAGGACGCTGTCCTTAGCCAGCAGATCGTAAATCAGGCGCTTATCGGCGCCTAGCCTGCCTCATCAAACCCAATAGACCAACTTGGAGGAAATGTGATGAAATTCGCATTGAAGACGCTTGTCGCCAGTTGCGCGCTTGCCCTGACCGTGGGCCTCGCTCACGCTCAGGATCTGGCTCCGCTCAACTCGGACACGGAAAAAGATCGCATCGACTGGTCGCAATTGCAGAGCAAGTTCGGCGATGTGCCGGCTGCGGCTCAGGGTACGCGGATTGGTGGCGTCTCCAAGACGCTGACCAATGAATATTGGCGTACCCTTGGCGAGGGTTATCAGAACTATGCCAAGTCGCATGGGGTCGAAGTGACCTATCAGGCGGCCCAGAGCGAAGGCGACCAGCTCGGCCAGCTCTCGATTACGGAAAATCTGATCTCGCAGGGTTTCAAGGCACTCCTGCTCTCGCCACAGACGGACTCGAATCTTCAGCCGGCCGTTGAAAGTGCAGAGTCCAGCGGCGTTCCCGTCATCAACGTCAATGACGCCGTAATCCCGAGCGCCAAGCACTATGTCGGCAACGTTCAGCGCGACAACGGCGTGAAGGTGGCGGAATGGTTCCTTAAGAACCGGCCGCAGGGCGGCAAGGTCGCTGTGATCGAAGGCCAAGCCGGTGTTTACGCCGCCGGCCAGCGTACCAAGGGCTTCAGCGAAACGATCACCAAGGATGGAAAGTTCAAGGTCGTCGCCAGCGTCCCTGGCAACTGGGACCGTCAGCTCGCCTATGATACCGCGGCGACCATCCTGCAGCAAAACCCCGATCTTGTCGGCTTCTACGCCAACAACGATGGCATGGCTCTTGGCGTCATCGAAGCTGTCAAGGCGGCAGGTGCGAAGGACAAGGTCGTTGTCTTCGGTACCGACGGCATTTCGGACGCTTACGCTTCGATCAAGGCCGGTGACCTGACGGGCACGGTCGACTCCTTCCCCGAACTGACCGGTGAAGTCGCCATGGAGACGGCGTTGCGCTTGCTTGGCAAGCAGGCATTGCCGCGTGTTGTAGCGACCCCCCAGGCACTCATCACCAAGGACAATGTCGACACCTTCTCTGCCAAAGGTGATGACCTCCGCCAGGTCCTTCTCAAGCAGGCCAATCAGTAAGCCTGGGGGCCAGCACCGCCCACAGTGGTGCTGGCCTGCAAAATCTTGGAGATACCCGGATGGACAACGCTGTACCGCGTCTCAAATTGATCGACATTGGGAAGAGTTTTGGTGGTCTGCGTGCCCTGGACGCCGTCAGCTTTTCCATAGCGCCGGGCACAGTGCATGGCCTTCTCGGTGAGAACGGCGCCGGCAAATCTACGCTTCTGCGCATCCTCTCAGGTGTGCTTGAAGCCTCGGACGGACACATTGAGCTGGATGGGCAACGTATCCAGGGCCACGGGCCCGTGGCAGCGCGCCAGGCTGGTATCGCGATGATCCATCAGGAGCTCCAGCACGTTCCAAATCTCACAGTCGCGCAAAACATGTTTCTGGGCCGTCCAAAAACGATGGCCGGTGGAATGCTGGTCGATCGGAGCGCACAGGAACAGGCGGCCCGCGAGGCTCTGGCGCCACTCGACCCGGCGATCGATCCTTCGGTGCCGATCAAAACTCTCAAAGTCGCTCAACGGCAGATCGTGGAAATCGCCCGCGCGATGATGGAGGACGCCAAGGTGCTAGCAATGGACGAGCCCACATCAAGTTTAACACCCGCCGAGTTCGAACGCCTGGCCGTCCTGATCGCAGAGCTCGCGAGCAAAGGTGTTTCCGTAATCTATGTTTCTCACAAGATGGATGAGGTCTTCCGCGTCTGCCACAACGCCACCATCCTGCGCGACGGCCGGAAGGTCGCCGACGTCGTGATGCGTGACACCAATGAAGGCGAAGTGGTGACGCGAATGGTCGGGCGTGAGCTGGCTGTGGCGGAGCATAAGAGCTTCACTCAAGGCGAGACCATGCTTGAAGTCGAGAACCTCGGCCGCGGGGAGGCAGTGCGTAATGCATCTTTCAAGCTGCGCAAAGGCGAGGTCATCGGCATATCGGGACTCGTGGGCGCTGGCAGAACTGAATTGCTGCGCCTCATCGCAGGGGTCGACCATCCTGATACCGGAGCGGTTCGAGTGCGCGGCCAGAGTCTGCCTTTGGGCAATGCTCGTGCCGCAATCGCGGCTGGCCTCGGCCTGCTCCCCGAGGAACGCAAACGCGACGGAATCATCGCCAAGCGCTCGGTGAAGAGCAATATCGGCCTTTCATCGATGCGCCGCTTCTCGCGCTTCGGCTTTGTTCAGCAGCGTGCACTGGCCACAGAGAGTCAGGCGATCATGCAGAGCCTCAATCTTCGGCCGTTGGACATCAACCGGCCGATCGGCCGCTTCTCGGGCGGCAACCAGCAGAAGGCGATTATTGGTCGGTGGATCGCTGCGGGCGCACAGATCCTTCTGTTCGATGAGCCGACACGCGGAATCGACGTGGGCGCGAAGGCAGAAATCTATTCGGTCATCGAAAAACTGGCCTCTGAAGGGCGCGCCATCGTCGTGGTGTCTTCGGAGCTTCCGGAAATCCTCCGCGTCTCGGACCGCGTCCTGGTCATGCGCGCCGGAGAAATCGCGGGTGTCCTTGAACGTCGTCAATTGACGGAAGAGGCGATCGTCGCCCTCGCTGTTCCACAGTCCGGTCAAACAACAACACCCGTCGGGAGGCCTTGAGCCATGTCCAGCAATGCCATAGCCGCGGCCTCGAGCCGATTTAGTTTCGCCTTCGCCCTGCGTGACGCCGGCACCTTCCTCGGCCTCGTCGTTATCGTGGTGATATTCTCGCTTCTGTCGTCTAATTTTATGACTGAGCAGAACATTCTCAATATTCTGCAGCAGTCGTCGATCAATGCCTGCGTTGCACTCGGCATGACGCTCGTAATTATTGCAGGCGGCATTGACCTCTCCGTCGGGCCGACCGCCGCTATCGCAGCAATTGCCGCTGCCGCGCTGATGGCGGCTGGCGCTCCGATCGTGGTTGCTATCCCGGTAGCGCTTGTATTTGGCCTTATAACCGGTGCGGTGAATGGCGTTCTGGTTGCCTATGGCGGCCTGCAACCATTCATCGTCACATTCGGCACCTTGTCGCTCTATCGCGCCTCGGCTCTCATCTACACCGGCGGCAACCCTATCTTCGGGATCCCGACGCAGTTCAGGGCCATTTTTAACACGTCATTGTTCGGCGTGCCTCATCCAGTGATCATCGTCGGCGTCTTGGCCATCATCGTCTGGATCGTGCTGAATAAGACACCCCTTGGCGAGTACTTCCTCGCGGTCGGCGGCAATCAGGAAGCATCTCATGTGGCCGGCGTTCCGGTCGAACGGACCAAGATTGCCAGCTATATGATCTCGGGTGCTCTTGCTGCTGTGGCAGGTCTCATCCTGGTCGGCCGCCTGGGTGCTGCCGATCCAACGCTCGGCAATCTTTGGGAGCTGGATGCCATTGCAGCTGCTGCGATCGGTGGCGCCTCGCTGATGGGCGGGAAGGGCTCGGTCGTCGGCACCTTGCTCGGCGCCATTATCTTGGGCTCCCTGCGCAATGGCCTGACCCTGATGAATGTGCAGGCGTTTTACCAATTGCTTGCAACCGGCCTTATAATCCTTGTGGCGATGCTGATCGATCGCGCCACCAGGGGACGGGAATGAGTATGACCACACATGATCCTCGGACAGTCGGTCCGAGGATCCGCATGATGATGCCGCATCTGACCCCACTCGAGGGTAGGGTGGTTGAGAATATCCTTGGCCGGAAGGACTTCGACGAGACAACTGCCTTGAAGTCTGTCGCCGACGATGCTGGCGTCTCCGAGGCGATGATCGTCAAGATTGCCAAGAAGCTCGGCTTCTCGGGCTTCAAGGACTTTCGCACCGGCCTGGTCGATTACCACAACCTCCCGACAGCCGAGCTGCATCAGGAGCTTTCTCCTGACGACACGGGAATGGAGATCGCTCAGAAGGTCTTCAGGACCTCCATCCACGCCCTTGAGGAAACGCTGTCGATCCTTGATCCCGAGGCTTTCGAGAGAGCGGCGGACCTTATCTTCGCGGCGCGGCAAAGGGATTTCTACGGCATCGGCGGCTCGGCCCAGATTGCGCGGGACGTCGCTCACAAGTTCCTGCGCATTGGTGTTCGAGCCAGTGTGTTCGACGACGCCCATATGATGCTGATGTCGGCTTCGCTTCTCGGTGAAGGGGATGTCGCAATCGGGTTCTCGCATTCCGGTGCGACGAACGCGGTTATCGAGCCTCTGGAGCTTGCCCGCCAGCGCGGCGCACGCACCATTGTTCTGACCAATTACGCAACCTCGCCAATTGCGCAGTTCGCGGACGTTGTATTGTGTTCAACCGCTGTCGGCTCTCCCCTTCTGGGCGAGAACGCCGCGGCCCGTATCGCCCAACTCCTGATTTGCGACGCCGTTTTTGTTGCGGTCGCTCAGCGTGACTTGTTGGCCGCCGAGAGAAACCTGGCGGCGACGAGGAATGCTGTAACTTTGAAGAGACGATCTCCATGAAAAGCACCCGGAAGGCCAAAGTGGTGGTGGTGGGAAGCCTTCACTACGACATTATGGTAGATGCGCCTGATCGACCCAAGAAGGGCGAAACCGTCACGGGATACTCCTGGCATCCAAAGTTTGGAGGCAAGGGCGGCAACCAGGCCGTCGCTGCCGCAATGGCGGACGCCGATGTCAGTATGGTGGGCGCCGTTGGAGACGATGATTTTGGCCGCTTTCTTCTGACTAAGCTTCAGGCGGCAAACGTCGATGTTTCGCGTGTCGAGCGCCGACCCGGTGTAGGCTCTGGCATGAGCGTCGCCATTGCGGATTCGTCGGGCGATTATGGCGCTGTGATTGTCTCGGGAGCCAACTTACTTGTTAAGACCGAAGCTGTTGAAGAGCAGGTCCTATGGTCCAGGGCAGGTGCTCTAGTTCTCCAAAATGAAATGGCAGAGGAGATCAATATTGCGGCAGCCAGAGCGGCTCGAAAAGCCAGTGTCCAAGTCTGCCTGAATGCGGCTCCCTATCGACATCTTCCGGAAGCTCTATCGCAGAGCGTCGATCTTCTCATCGTGAATGCGATCGAAGCCGAGCAACTTGGAGGATTGGAAGTCAATGATCTGAATTCGGCCAGAGCTGCAGCGGAAAAGCTCGCGCTTCACTACCCCGCAGTTGTCGTTACAGCTGGTGGCGACGGCGTCGCTGGTTGTGAAAATGGCAAGCAGCCAATCGTCCTAGAGGCTTTGCCGGTCAAGCTGATCAGCACGCACGGCGCGGGGGACGTATTCGTCGGAACGCTGGTGAGTGCGATTGCCTCCGGTCAAGGCTTCGAGGCCAGCCTCCGCATCGCGAATGAAGCAGCCGCCGCCCACGTTTCGACGCCCGCGAACTAAACAAAGAGTGCCCTCTTTGGACGCGGGCCATTTCGAATGGAGCATGGAGCAGGATGTCTGCTTTCAGACGTAGCCCCAACGGCCGCTTCTGGCGTGAACCGAACCTTCGAGCATGTCCGTGAAGGACAAGCGCGACACGGCCGCATGGGATGAAGTTTTCTCCCACGAATACCAACGAACTTAAACTGAACGAAATTTGACAGGCGCACCCCTTGATGTCCTACTCGCGCGTGGAATGAAGCACCTGCGGGCCGATCCGGATCCTGGTTGGCCCGCTGCTTCCGCCCACCCCGGTTGATTCCGGTTTATCCCGGCGGCACGCCAGCCGCATCGCTCTCTAGCCCTGCTCGTCATGGCCGCAAGCCAGGACAGGGCGCGAGAGCGGGGGATCACGCAGGCCGGCTCACCGCCTTCCGGCGGAGAGGGTTCTCGCCTCCGGCAGCGCCGGAGGTTCGATCCGGTCCATTCGGCCTGCGCGACGGGGCTTGATGAGGAACCTGTTGGATCGGCGGTCCGTGGAACCGCCATTGGGGCGTGTCACGCCCTGGGGATCCATGCGCGATGGGAAAGGGCTTGATGGCAGGCGCGGCGGTTTCGCCGTGCAGGCGATCGGGGCTGGCCTTTGCAAGGCCGGCTTGCAAGCCCGTTCGGACCTCTGCCGGCTTGCCGGCAGCGGCGGTGGTGACAGCGAGGACAGGGCTGTCGGCGCCGGCAAGCGGGGCGAGGGATCGCCCTGTGCGCCCATACCCGTCGCCCGTTCCGTGGGCGAGGCGATCGAGACGGCCGCCGGCTTCCCTGGCCTGGAAGCTGCAGCGGCCGAGATCGCCTGGCCGGCATGGCCTGGGCGGGAGGAGCCGCGTCCTCCTGTCCTCGGCATGCCTTCCATCCGGCGGCCTGGGAGCAAAGCATCGGTTGGGCCGAAAGGCTGGGCCGGTGGCGAGGCTCCCGGGCGATGGAAGAGACGCCCGGGCCCTTGCGCGTTTGTCGACGCGCGGGCCGGGAGCAGGGTGAGGCGACGGCGGCCGCATCGACAGGCTGCCAGGCACTCCACCGATCCATGATTCGCGGCCGCTCCGGCGGCCGCCGTCGCCTCGATCCTCTTCATGATCCGGCCCGGTGAGGGCGCGGAAAGGCGGAGGTGTGTGTGAAGGCGTAGAGGGTGAAGGCAGTAATCGAGTGCGAGGGAGGGCGCGACGCAAAGCCTCCCCCAGCTTCGTGGGGGAGGCTTTGCGTCGCGCCCGTCATCCATGCTCTCACCCTGCCCCCTACCCCACCGCCTTCTCCAGGCTCGCCAGCGGCGCGACCCAGCCGACGATGCCGCCTTGCGCCGTGATCATCTCGATGGCGGAGGCCTTGAAGTGCGGGAAATAGCTTTCCGTCGCATCCTCGATCAGCAGGCATTCGAAGCCGCGGTCATTGGCCTCGCGCATCGAGGTCTGGACGCAGACCTCCGTCGTCACGCCGGCGAAGACGAGATGGGTCACGCCGAGCGCCTTCAAGCGCTCGTGCACGTCGGTGTGCCAGAACATGCCCTTGCCCGGCTTGTCGACGACGATCTCGCCCTCCAGGGGCGAGCAGGCCTCGATGATGGCGTTGCCCGGCTCGCCGCGCACCAGGATGCGTCCCATCGGGCCGGCATCGCCGATGCGCAGCGTGCCGCCGCCGCGCAGGCGCTTGGCGGGCGGGCAGTCGCTGAGATCGGGCCGATGGCTCTCGCGGGTGTGGATCACCGGCCAGCCATTCCGGCGGAACAGGGCGAGCAGGCCGGCCACGGTGGGGATGATCGCCGTGAGCCGCGAGACGTCGTTGCCGAGCGCATCGCCGAAGCCGCCGGGCTCGATGAAATCGCGCTGCATGTCGATGACCACCAGCGCCGTCCTGCCCGGGGCCAGCACATAGGGATAGGGCTTGGCTTCGACTTCCATCGCGGCTGTTCTCCAGTGTCTCAAGCGTTATGGTTTCAGGCTCGATCGGCTGTCATCCCCGGCGGGCCGAAGGCCCGGGAAGGGGATCCAGGGGCTCATGGGACAGAGACCTTGGCCCCCGGATCCCCTTCCCTCGCAGTCACAAGCAACAGCTTGCGACATGCTCGCCGGGGATGACAGCCGCTCCTGGCGCGTGACGATCTGGTCTGAAGCCACTTTGCTCTGGAACTCGGGCTTCCGGGAACCGTCGCCTGCCTCAATGCCCGGCCATGTGATGGCCGATGGTTGTGCGGTCGGTCTCGCCCACCGGCGCGACATAGGAGATCCTGCCTTCCGACATCACGGCCACCCGGTCGGCGAGTTCGAGGATCTCGTCGAGGTCCTCCGAGACCAGCAGCACGGCGGCGCCGCGGTTGCGCTGGTCCATGATCTGCGACCGGATCTCGGCGACGGAGGCGAAGTCGAGCCCGAAGCAGGGATTGGCGACGATCAGCACGTCGACATCGCCCGACAGCTCGCGGGCCAGCACGGCGCGCTGCACATTGCCGCCCGACAGCGTCTCGATGGGCGAATCCGTCGACACCGTCTTCACCTTGTAGCGTTCGATCAGCTCGGCCGCCCTGGCGCGAATCGGCGAGGGCGAGAGCCACCAGCCGAACCTGGCCATCGGCGTCTTGTCGAAAGCGCGGAATGCCATGTTCTCGGCCACCGACATGCGCGGCACCGTGGCGTTCTTCAAGGGCTCCTCCGGCAGGCCGAAGACCTTGAAGCGGTCGAAGTCGCGCCTGACAGGCTCGAAGGGCTTGTCGTGGATGAAGATGCGGCCATCGCGCATCGGGCGCTGGCCGCCGAGCACCTCCACCAACGCCGCCTGGCCATTGCCGGAGACCCCGGCGATGCCGACGATCTCCCCGCTCCTCACCTTCAGGCTGACGCCGTCGACGGCCGGCAGGCCATGATCGTCGTCGGCGAAGATGCCGGCGAGATCGAGCACCGCGGCCTTGTCGTCATGGGCGACGCGCGCCGCCCGCTCGCGGATCTTGGTGTCGCCGATCATCATCCTGGCCATCAGCGTCGGATTGAGTTCCCTGACCATGCCGCCGCCCGTGCGGGCGCCGCGGCGCAGCACGGTGACGGCGTCGGCAAAGGCCATCACCTCGCGGAACTTGTGGCTGATCATCAGCACGGTCAGCTCGCCGCGCTCGGTCATGCCGCGCAGCAGGCCGAGGATCTCGTCGGCCTCGTCAGGGGTGAGCACCGAGGTCGGCTCGTCCAGGATGAGGAAGCGCTGGTCGAGATAGAGGAGCTTCAGGATTTCGAGCTTCTGCTTCTCGCCGGCCGAGAGGGAGGCCACCGGCGCATCGAGCGGCACCTGGAAGGGCATGCGGGCCATGAAGGCGTCGAGATCGGCCTTCTCCTTGCGCCAGTTGATCACCGAGGGCGCATCCGCCCGGCTGATCACCAGGTTCTCGGCAGCGGTGAGCGATGGCACCAAAGTGAAATGCTGGTAGACCATGCCGATGCCGAGCGCCCTGGCCTCGCGCGGATTGCGCACCGAGACCTCCTTGCCGTCGACAAGGATCTTGCCCCTGTCGGGCTGGTAGAAGCCCATGATGCATTTCACGAGCGTCGACTTGCCCGCCCCGTTCTCGCCTAGCAGGACATGGAACTGCCCGGCGGGAATATCGATGGAGACATCGTCCAGCGCCGTGAAGGAGCCGAAGATCTTGGTCATGCCCTGCGTGGCGAGACCGATTGCCTTCCTGCCTGGCGTGCTCATGCTGCCTCCGCCGCCGCCTGGACGCCCGCCAGGAATTGCTTCGACGTCGCGACGGCGCCGAACACGCCACCCTGCATCTTGATCATCTCGATGGCGGCGAGGTGGTTGCGATGATCGGTGGCGCCGCAGCAATCGGTGAGCATCAGGCATTCGAAGCCGCGGTCATTGGCCTCGCGCATGGTGGTGTGCACGCACACATCCGTGGTGATACCGGTGAGCACGACATTCTCTATGCCCTTGAGGTGCAGGATCAGTTCGAGATCGGTGGCGCAGAAGGAGCCCTTGCCCGGCTTGTCGATGATGACCTCGCCGGGCAGCGGCGCCAACTCGTCGATGATGTCCCAGCCGGGCTCGCCCCGCACCAGGATGCGCCCGCAGGGGCCGGGGTCGCCGATGCCGGCGCCGATGCGGCGCGAGCGCCAGCGCTTGTTGGCCGGCAGGTCGGCGAGGTCGGGCCGGTGCCCCTCGCGCGTGTGGATGATGGTGTAGCCGAGCGGGCGCAGGGTCGCGAACAGTTGCCTGATCGGCTCGATCGGCGCGCGGGTGAGGCTGAGGTCGTAGCCCATCTTGTCGACATAGCCGCCCGGCCCGCAGAAATCAGTCTGCATGTCGATGATGATGAGGGCGGTGTTCCCGGGCTTCAGCTTGCCGTTATACGGCCAGGGATAGGGTTCGGCGGGGATGACGGTGGTGGCCTCGATGTCCTTGACGGGAGCGTTCATGGCAGCATCTCACTCATTTGGTTATCGAGAGTTCGCCCGGCGCGGCCTGCAAGGCCTGCTTGGAGTTGGACGAAGCGATCATGATGAAGAGGGTGAGGATGTAGGGGGCGGCGTTGAACAGGTAATAGCCCTGCACGATGCCGACCGACTGCAGCGCCGGTCCGAGCGCGCCGGCCGCGCCGAACAGGAGCGCCGCCAGTAAGCAGCGGATCGGGTCCCAGCGCGCGAAGATCACCAGCGCCACGGCCATCAGGCCCTGGCCGGAGGAGAGGCCCTCGTTCCAGGAGCCGGGATAATAGAGCGAGAGGAAGGAGCCGCCGATGCCGGCCAGGAACCCGCCTGTCGCGGTGGCGAGGAGGCGGACGAGATCGACCGAGACGCCCATGGCGCGGGCCGCGGCGGCGCTGTCGCCCGTCATGCGCACGATCAGGCCCCAGCGGGTGTTGCGCAACGCCCAGGCCATTGCGACCGCGACGGCGATGCCCACGAAGAAGAGCGGATTGATGTCGAGGGCAACCGCCAGCTCCTTGTTGCCGGTCCACCCGCCCAGCGGCACGGAAGGCAGATGCGCCGCCTGGGGCTGGATGTAGGCCTTGCCGAAAAAGAAGGCGAGGCCGATGCCGAGCGACATCATGGCGATGCCGATGGCGATGTCATTCACCTTGGGCAGCTTGCAGATATAGCCATGCATGCCGCCGAGCACGGTTCCGGCGATGCCCGCCGCCAGCACGCCGAGCCAAGGCGAGCCGCTCTCGTAGCAGACGGCATAGCCGACCATGGCCCCGAGCACGAGCGTGCCTTCGAGGCCGAGATTGATGCGGCCGGACTTCTCCGTCAGGCATTCGCCGAGCGCCACGAACATGAAGGGCGTGGAGACCCGGATCGCGCCGCCCAGCATGGCGATCAGGACGGTGATGAGGGCATTGTCCATCGCGGCCTCACGATCTGAAGAGCTTGAAGCGGCCGTAGAGCGTCTCTGACGTCAGCAGCGTCACGAAGATGAAGCCCTGCAGCACCAGCACGGTGGCATCCGGCATGCCCATGCGTCGCTGGATCAGGCCGCCCGCCGCCGAGAGACCGCCGAACATCACGGCGACCGGGATGATCGCGATCGGGTTGTGACGGGCGAGGAAGGCGACGAGGATGCCCGTGAAGCCGTAGCCGGCGGCGAGCGAGGCATTGGCGCGCCCCTGGATGGCGGCCACCTCGAAATAGCCGGCAAGGCCGGCGCAGGCCCCGGCGATCATGCAGCACACCAGGATCAGCTTGCCGACCGGCAGGCCCTGCGCCAGCGCCGCCCGGAGATTGCCGCCGGTGACGCGGGCGGCAAAGCCGAAGGTGGTGCGCGCCATCAGGACGTAGAGCAGGATGGCGAGAACGATGCCCCAGACGATGCCCCAGTGCACGCCGAGATCGGGAATGAGGCCCACCTTGTAGGCGTCGCCGATCGGCAGGGTCGAGGCCTTGTTGGGCTGGGCGGGGTCGCGCAGCGCGCCCTCGACGAAGAAGTTCATGATCGCGATCGCGATGTAGGAGAGCAGCAGCGAGGCGATCGTCTCGTTGACGCCGCGCTTGTAGCGCAGCCAGCCCGCCATGCCGAGCCAGACCGCGCCGGTGGCGGCGGCCGCGACCATCATCAGGGGCATGACGATCCAGGCGGTGATGCCGCTGCCGACGAAGGGGATGGCGATGGCCGCGGCGGCGAGGCCGGAGAGCACCAGGGCGCCCTCGCCACCGATCATGGTGAGGCCGAGCCGGGCCGGGATGGCGACCGCCAGGGCCGTCAGGATGAGGGGCGAGGCACGCTGCAGCGTGTTGCGCCAGGAGAAGGCGGAGCCGTAAGCTCCGGTCCAGAGCAGTTCCACGAAGGTCAGCGGCGACTTGCCGACCGCGAGCAGGAACAGCGAGAACAGCACGAAGGCGCCGACGAGCGCCAGCAGCGGAATCGCGACATATTCCGCGCTGGCCCGGAGCTGGGAGAGACCGCCGGAACGCAGCTTCACGCTGGCGGTCTGGGTTGTGGGGCTGGCCATATCCGTCATCGGGCCACCCTCAGCCCGCCGACCCGATGACACCTTCGACGAGATAGGTCATGCCATTGAGCACCGGCGCCATGTTGTCGTAGGAGGCCTCGGGCAGCACGACATTGCCCTTGTTGTCCTTCACCGGCCCCTTGAAGATCGGCGCCTTGGCCTTGAGGGCGGCGATGGCATCGTTGGTGACCTTGATGGTCTTCTCGTCGGCGCCGGCACCGAACGCCGTATTCTGCACCATATCCTCGGCATAGCCGCCAAAGGTGATGTTCGGCAGGGGATCGCCCTTGGCCAGGGTGGCGGCGAACTGCTTGTAGATGGTCTCCCACTTGTACTCCGCGCCGGTCACGAAGCCCTTGGGCGCGAGGCTCGCCTGGGAGGCATTGTGGCCGCAAGTCTTCACGCCGCGGCCCTCGGCGGTCTGGATCACCACCTTCGGGCCGTCGACATGGCAGGTGATGAGGTCGCAGCCGGCGTCGACGAGCGCGTTGGTGGCCTCGGCCTCGCGCACGGGCATCGACCAGTCGCCGGTGAAGATCACCTGAACGGTAGCCGCCGGATTGACGCTGCGAGCACCGACCAGGAAGGAATTGATGTTGCGCAGCACCACCCCGATCGGCTTGGCGGCGACGAAGCCGAGCTTACCGGACTTGGAGGCCGCCCCTGCCGCAACGCCGTCGATATAGTGAGCCTGGTCGAGGAAGGCGAAATAGGAACCGGCGTTCTTCGGATCCTTGTCCTTGTCCCACAGCGGCGCCGCGTGGCGGAACACCACGTCTGGATATTGCTTGGCCATGTCGATGACGAAGGGCGAGTAATAGCCGAAGGACGTGGCCAGGATCAACCCGGCGCCGTCGAGATTGATCATCGATTCCATGGTTTTGGAAACCGCATCGGTCTCCGGCACGTTCTCTTCCTCGACGACCTTGACGCCCGGCACCGCCTTCAGCGCCTGCACGGCGACGGCATGGGACTGGTTCCAGCCGAAATCGTCACGGGCGCCGACATAGATCACGCCGATGGTGAGGTCTCCCGCCGCCCTGGCGGCCAAGGGCAGGCCGCCGAGCATCAGTCCGGAAGTCGCAGCGGCGCCCCTCAGAAAATGGCGCCGGGAAATCTGGTTGGTGAAAAGCTGGTCGCGCAACATCTCTTAGTCTCCCGCTCGGAATGTGCCACTTGCGTGATCAAACTTGGCCGGATGATGCGGATGAAGCGCCGCAGACCGGCTTCCTATCCGCTGATTCGCAAGCTTTGTGCCAAATGCGGGAGAGACGGACGAAAAATGCGGACTTCTTATTTATTGGTGCTAATTCAGTACCTTACAATAGGAAAGGTTCCTCCGGCGATCGAAGTGTCGTCCTATCAAGCCACTGAAGCGCGACGCCAATTGTATGCAATTTGAGTTTCTCTGCTTAAATTTTAATCCACGATTGCACGAATCAGATCGACGCGATCCCCTCGGCGACTTTCGTGACCGCATCGACCTGATCGCGCACAATGGCCAGATGCGCCCGCATGTCTCGCGCCGCCCTTTCCGCATCGCCGCGCTGGATCGCCAGCGTGACCCGGCCATGCTCGAAATGAGATTTGGCGAGGCGTCCGAGCGTTTCGAACTGAGCACGGCGGAAGGGCGCCAGGCGCTGGCGCACGGATTGGGCCATCTCGGCCAGGAAGCCGTTATGGGCGCCGGCATAAATCGCTTCGTGGAAGCGGACATTGGCCTCGACATAGGAGGCACGGTCGCCGGCCGCGACGAACGCGGCACTTTCGTCGTGGATCGCCTGCAGGTTCCGTCGCTCCAGCGCCGTCATCTGCAGCGCGCTCCAGCGGGCGCAAAGGGCCTCCAGTTCGGCCATCACGGCGAACATCTCATCGAGCTGGCGCTCGCCGACATCGGCAACCACAGCCCCGCGCCGGGCCCTGCCCTCGATGAGGCCGATCGCTTCGAGCTGGCGCAGGGCCTCGCGGGTCGGCGTGCGGGAAACGCCATAGGCCGCGGCAAGCGAAGTCTCGTCCAGCGGCGTTCCCGGCAGATAGCGACCATGCACGATGTCATCGGCAATTGCCTGGACCATCGCCTGCGCCTTTGTCTGTCTCGTCAATTTCATACCCTTCGTCTTCCTTGGACCCTGCCCCAAGCTCTCATATTGCCACGCCGCACCTTTTCAGGCGGAGGCCGACGCCCGCCGCAGATGGCCCGCGCTGTCCCTGGCACGTCGCAGCTTCCGCACAAAGCAGAAACATAGACTGTATAAAAATTAAGCAATCTGGCAAAATTTGTATGCATGAGGGCAAGAGACCAGCCGTCGCGCCTTCGCCGCCGGCATCGCAGACCACCTCCTGCTGGCTCGGACCCGCCCGGTATGAATCCTGCAAGGAAGCGATGTCGTGGGAAACCGGCACCATCATTCAACTCGCTCCAGGACCGAAACCACCATGAGTTCCAAGCAAGCGGCACGCCAAGTGACGGTTGAAGACGCGATTGCCATCAACGAGCCCGGCGCGCTGGCCGAGGTCACCGCCATCTTCGAGCGCTATGAAGAGGCGCTGGTGACCAACGACGTCGTCGTGCTGGACCAACTGTTCTGGCAGGATGGCCGCACCATCCGCTATGGCATCGCCGAGAACCTCTATGGTTTCGACGAGATTGCCGCCTTTCGCGCGAGCCGGCCGAGCCAGGGCCTGGCGCGGGAACTCCAGAAGACGGTGATCACCACCTATGGCCGGGATTTCGCCACCGCCTCCACCTTGTTCGTCCGTCCCGACATCCCCGGCCGCTGCGGGCGCCAGATGCAGACCTGGCTGCGCACCCCCGAAGGCTGGCGCGTGGTGGCCGCGCATGTCAGCGTGATCGAGATGGGGTAAGGCGTCCAAGCGCACTCGCGGCCGTCGCGGATGTTCACGGACTTTCTCGACATTTATTCGCGTAGGCAGCGGTTGAACTCCCGGCGAGCCGAACCGGCGCCGGGCATCAGCGAGCCCCATTCATGGACGCCACCACGCGCGAGCCCGATGAGCACGCCCACCGGCCGGTTCAGGCCACGGGCTGCAGCCGGCGCCCGCTCTCCGCGTCGAAGAGATGGGTCGCGCTGGTGTCGATCCCCACCTTCAGAACTTCGCCGGGCTGGGCGGCGACCCGCTGATGGAAGATGCAGGAGATTTCGATACCGGCGAGCCTGGCCATCATCTGGGTCTCAGCGCCGGTCGGCTCGGTGACGATGACGCTCATCGGGATGCCGTTCGGATCGATGCTCAGCGCCTCCGGCCTGAGACCATAGATCAGCGCCTTGCCCGGCGCCGCCTCCCGGAGCGCCCGCGCCGGCAGCGCCGTGCCATCCTCGGCGATGAACCGGCTGGCGTCGGCCGGATCGAGCTTGCCCTTGATCATGTTCATGGCGGGGGAGCCGATGAAGCCGGCGACGAAGAGATTGGCCGGCTGGTCGTAGAGTTCGAGCGGCGCGCCGACCTGCTCGACGATGCCGTCATGCATGACGACGATCTTGTCGGCCATGGTCATCGCTTCGATCTGGTCATGCGTGACATAGACGGTGGTCGTCTTCAGGCGCTGGTGCAGTTCCTTGATCTCGGCCCGCATGGCGACGCGCAGCTTGGCGTCGAGATTGGATAGCGGCTCGTCGAACAGGAAGACCTGCGGGTCGCGCACGATGGCGCGGCCCATGGCGACACGCTGGCGCTGGCCGCCCGAAAGCTGGCGCGGATAGCGGTCGAGCAGGTTGGCGAGGCCGAGGATTTCCGCGGCGGGCTTCACCTTGGCCTCGATCTCGCTCCTGCTGGTGCCCTTCAGCTTCAGCGAGAAGGCCATGTTGTCGGCCACGGTCATATGCGGGTAGAGCGCGTAGTTCTGGAACACCATGGCGATGTCGCGTTCTTTCGGCGGCAGGTTGTTCACGACCGCCTTGCCGATGCGGATCTCGCCAGCCGAGATATTCTCGAGGCCGGCCAGCATGCGCAGCAGGGTGGATTTGCCGCACCCGGAAGGGCCCACCAGGATCACGAACCCGCCATCGGCAATCTCAATATCCACACCCCTGATGACAGGGTGCGTGCCGAATGATTTCTTGACATTGACGAAGTCGACCGATGCCACCTCGCGCTCCTCCCGAAACTATATTGAATCGCCTATAGCCTTGTAATTTAGGCTATTCTTGTGGTTTCGGCCTCTGACGGGCCATTGAGAAGCGTTACTCTTGACCTGAGCTGTTGCGTCAGGCGAAGCGCTCAGACAGCGACGGCTGCCAAGTTCATCCTGACGGCTGGACAAGAGCCGTGTCAAGCGCGAGCACGAATGGCCACGCACAAATCTTCAGACCAATGCTTCACCATCCGGCGAGAAATGAGGAGCGTACATCGTCCGCCCTCTCTTCCATAGGTTGCGGACAAGCTGACGGCCAGCGCGACAGGCCCGCCATCTCGACGCTGGATTTTCTCGGCTCAGCCATTATGTAGCAGCTTTGTCCCCACGCCGACCGCGCAATCTCCACCGAGTGCCAATGTCCAATTTCTCTCCCCGCGAAATCGTTTCCGAGCTCGACCGCCATATCGTGGGCCAGCACGATGCCAAGCGCGCCGTCGCCATCGCCCTGCGCAACCGCTGGCGCCGCCTGCAGCTCGACGAAACCCTGCGCGAAGAGGTGATGCCGAAGAATATCCTTATGATCGGGCCGACCGGCGTCGGCAAGACCGAGATTTCCCGGCGCCTCGCCAAGCTGGCCAACGCGCCCTTCCTCAAGGTCGAGGCCACCAAGTTCACCGAGGTCGGCTATGTCGGACGCGATGTCGAACAGATCGTGCGCGATCTCGTCGATATCGGCATCGCCCTGGTCAAGGCCGACAGGCGAAAGGAAGTGCAGGCCAAGGCCCATCTGGCCGCCGAGCAGCGCGTGCTCAATGCCCTTGTGGGCGCCACGGCGAGCCCGGCCACCAAGGAGAGCTTCCAGAAGAAGCTGCGTGCCGGCGAACTCGACGACAAGGAAATCGAGATCGAGATGAAGGACACCTCGACCCCGAGCTTCGAGCTGCCCGGCCTGCCCCAGGGCCAGATGGGCGTGGTGTCCATCGGCGACATCTTCGGCAAGGCCTTTTCAGGCCGCACCAAGGTGAAGCGCACCACCGTCAAGGACAGCTATGAGCAGCTCATCCAAGAAGAGGCCGACAATCTGCTCGATCAGGACCAGATCGTGCAGGAAGCCATCCGCCAGGTCGAGAACAACGGCATCGTCTTCCTCGACGAGATCGACAAGATCTGCGCCCGCGAAAACCGCGGCGGCGCCGACGTCTCGCGCGAGGGCGTGCAGCGCGACCTCCTGCCGCTGATCGAGGGCACCACGGTCTCGACCAAGCATGGCTCCGTGAAGACGGACCACATTCTGTTCATCGCCTCCGGCGCCTTCCATGTCGCCAAGCCCTCGGATCTCCTGCCGGAGTTGCAGGGCCGCCTGCCGATCCGCGTAGAGCTGAAGGCGCTGACGCAGGACGATTTCCGCCGCATCCTTACCGACACCGAGGCGAGCCTGATCAAGCAATATGTGGCGCTGATGGGCACCGAGGATCTGAAGCTCGACTTCACGCCCGATGCGATCGACGCCATCGCCTCCATCGCCGTGGAGGTCAACGCCACGGTGGAGAACATCGGCGCCCGCCGCCTGCAAACGGTGATGGAACGCATCCTCGACGACATCTCCTTTGCTGCGCCCGACAAGGGCGGCGAAAGCGTGACGATCGACGCCGCCTATGTGCAGAAGACAGTGGGGGATCTCGCCAGGAACACGGATTTGAGCCGGTTTATCTTGTGAGCCGACAGCGTGCCGTTCAGGGCACGCCTGGGACCGCAGGCATCCCGCCGACGGGCGCCAACCCTGTGCGGCGTGGCGCGGGATTGGAGTGGCGATCTCCGATCGCCATCCTTGGAAACGGGCGTTTTGTGAGAAGGGAAGATGGCGATCGGAGATCGCCACTCCGCGTTTGGCGCGCACTTGTCTGCGGGGTCCGCTCTTATGGCCGAGACGGCTATGGTCCAAGGATGCTCTACCTATCCTTCAGCCCATAGCCTCTGAAGCCCTCCACCACGCCGGCGATCTCCTCGTCGGGCAGGAGCTTCGGGCCGCCGATCAGCAGGGAATGGTAGTACTGCCGGGCGAGCGTCTCCAGTTCCACCGCCAGCCACATGGCCTTGTCCAGGTCCGAGCCTACGGTGATCATGCCGTGATTGGCGAGCAGGCAGCCATTGCGTCCGTCCAGTGCTTCGACGGCATGGCGTGACAGCTCGGGCGTACCGTAGCGCGCATAGGGCGCGCAGGGGATGTCGGGCCCGCCGAAGGCAGCGATCATGTAATGCACGGCTGGGATCGGCTTGTGGGCGATAGCCAGCACGGTGCACCAGGTTGCATGGGTATGCACCACGGCGCCGGCATCGGGCCGGGCTTTCAGGATGTCGAAATGGAATCGCCATTCCACGGAAGGCTTGCGCGAGCCTTGCCAGGAACCATACTCGCCCTCGAACGGCATCGAGGCGATCATCTCCGGTTCCATCTCATGATAGGGAATGCTGGTGGGCGTGATCAGCATGCGGTCCTCGTGGCGGACCGAGATATTGCCGGAGGTGCCCTGGTTCAGGCCCTGGGCGTTCATCCAGCGGCATTTGTCGATGATGGCCCGGCGCAGGGCGAGCTCGTCTTGCTTCATGGCGCTTCCTCGAATCCGATCAGCGCCTATCGATGCGGAAGAAGGGCCGAGACTGGCAAGGTCAAATCGCCAGCTGAGCGAAGTTGAGCGCGGAAGCCCGGGTGTGCGGATCTCCAGATCGGCATGGAAACACACCCTGCGAAGGAAGAGTGCCGACCTGGAGGTCGGCACACCGGCGCGCTCCCAGGGACTACCGTCGGCGCATATTGCCGCCACCGCGCTGGGGCGGACGGGGGCCGGAAGCGGCGCGCTCGTCCTTGTGGCGGAAGATGATGCGGCCCTTGTCGAGGTCGTAGGGCGACATCTCGACAGTCACGCGGTCGCCCTCGATGGTCTTGATGCGGTTCTTCTTCATCTTGCCGGCCGTGTAGGCGATCATCTCGTGACCATTGTCGAGCTTCACGCGGAAACGGGCGTCGGGCAACACTTCGGAGACCGAGCCTTCAAATTCCATCAGTTCTTCTTTTGCCATATCCAGTTCCTGTGCAGCACGTTTTATCTTCAGATTGAATCACCAGGAATCGCAAAATGCATTTGATACCAAAGATTTAGTTTGGTGAGCTGCTCGTGCTCGAATGCATTTTGCTCCAGGGCTTTACGGGTTGGCCACGCCTCAGGCGGCGCGGCGCTGATTGTTCCGGCCACCACCGCCCGGACGGCGCGGACGCGCGCTGCGGGGCTGGGCCGAATTTGGCTTGCCATGGGGCTGGCCGGACGGCTTGCCCTGATGAGGGTGACGCGGGCCACGCTCGCCATGCCTCTGATCAGCCTCCAGCCCCTGGATGGGGGTGGCGACCGTCAGCGGCTTCTTGGTCAGGCGCTCGATCGCCTTGAGCTCGTCGCGCTCGTTGGGATCGCAGAAGGAATAGGCGACGCCGCTGCGGCCGGCACGCGCCGTGCGGCCGATACGGTGCACATAGCTTTCGGCCTCCACGGGCATCTCGAAATTGATGACATGGGAGATGTCGTCGACGTCGATGCCCCGGGCTGCGATATCGGTGGCGACCAGAATACGGGTCGAACCCGAGCGGAAGTCCTCCAGGGCCTTCTGGCGGGCATTCTGCGACTTGTTGCCATGGATCGCCGCCGAGGGGATGCCGGCACGGTCGAGATGATCCGACACGCGATTGGCGCCATGCTTGGTGCGGGTGAAGACGATGACGCGGCTCATCGCCGGATCGTTCAGCAGGTGAAGCAGCAGCGAACGCTTCACCGAGGCCGGCACGTGGTAGACATGCTGGTCGATCTTGTCGACCGTGACCACCTCAGGCGTCACTTCGACATGCACGGGGTTGAGGAGAATCTCCTCGCCGAGTTTCTTGATCGCCTTCGGCATGGTGGCCGAGAACAGCAGCGACTGGCGTTCCAACGGCGTCTCGTCGACGATCTTCAGCACGTCGCGCGAGAAGCCCATATCGAGCATGCGGTCGGCCTCGTCGAGGACGAGGATCTCGACCTTGTCGAGACGAACCTTGCGCTGCTGCTGCAGGTCGAGCAGGCGGCCGGGAGTGGCGACAAGGATGTCGACACCATCGGCCAGGGCCTTCACCTGCGGCACCTGGCTGACACCGCCGAAGATCACGGCGATGCGAAAGTTCAAATGGGCACCATAGGTGCGGAAGCTCTCGTCGATCTGTATGGCGAGCTCGCGCGTCGGCGCCAGGATCAGGGCACGGGTGCCCTTAGCGCCCGCGCCATGGCGCTTTGCCGACAGGCGCTGCAGGATCGGCAGCGCGAAGGCAGCCGTCTTGCCGGTGCCGGTCTGGGCAAGGCCCATCATGTCCCGGCCTTCGAGAAGGGCGGGGATGGCCTTGTGCTGGATCGGGGTCGGGTTCTGGTAATTGGCGGCGTCAAGCGCACGCAAAAGCGGCTCGGCCAAGCCGAGCGCTGCAAAAGTTACTTCGGAAGTCACATCAAATCCTTCATGCCACGCTCATCGATCGGACGGCAGCGCGGCCACCGTCCGGGTCCGCGATCGCAAGCGCCCTTCACAAAGAGCGGCATAGCGATGTCGCGACCCACGCGCGGATGGGAGCAGCGGAATGTTATTGGGGACGGCCGGAGGATGAGGCGCTGCTTCATGAAAACAAAAACCAGCGCGCCGCGCGAACCTTCGGCGATCGATACATGGGGGTTGCTGCGCTTTTTGCAACGGCAAGTCAAGGGAAAAGCAAAAAGAACACGCCTCTCCCCGGTGGGCGGCCGCTGTAACGCGCAATCCTGAAAGGAGTTCTCTTCGGTTCGCCTGGGCTGCAATTACATGGGACTGTGACGAGGAGAGAATGCAGTGGCGTGAGCATAGATCAGCCGGCTGTGCCACCAGCCCCATCGATCCGCCGCGGGCGTCCTGTGAAGAACCCTGCCGCACTTTCGAACAAACGACATCACAAGACCGAGAAGTTATAACGTAACGTCATAGACTTTCGTTCATGTTGCTGCTTTGATGACGACCTTATAACGTCGCTCCAAAGACTTCGCGTAGGGGGGGTCGCAACCGCATGCCCGACAGCCAGGATTGGGCCGCCCTGATCGTCAGCGGCACCCGCCATCTCCACGACGGCCGGCACGATCTCGCGCTTGCCGATTTCAACCAGGCCATCGCGCTTGCGCCCAATGCGGCGCAGGCCTTTTACGGCCGTGCCCTCACCCATCAGCATCGCAATGTTCTGGATGAGGCCATCGCCGATTTTGACAAGGCCCTCCAGATCGATCCGACTCATATCGACGCGCTGTTCAAGCGCAGCGCCGTACACCGCCTGAAGGGCGACTTCGACAAGGCCGCGGCCGATTTCGACCACGCCATCGCGTCCCTCTGGGAGCAGCGCGAGCGAACCGAGACGGCGGGCCCGGAAGCATCGGCCGAAGCCGCGCCGGAGAGCATCCAGACAGCCGGTATCGGGCAAGCGGCGTAGTGGCAGGCAGCGATCGGGTCAAGCTGCCTCTGTACCTGATTTTCGAAACATTATGCCAGTTCGTTCTATTCGCCACTCGGTTGTCAAACCCACCCTCCAAGAAGTTCCTCAAGGTCGATTGGAATGCTGCGACCCTAATGCGCTGGAGGGCAAGCGGCTCGCCCTCGCCAAGCAGACGATAGCGTCGAAAACAGAAGACTAAATGTTTCGCGGCGATCGTTTTGGCATATGCTTCTCCATCTCCACAACTGTCATCCCACCTTCACGAACGACGCCTAAGCCTCGCTTGGTTTTGTGACCGCGGGGGATTTTCAAATGACAGATATGACTTCCGGCAAGGGGATGGGACATCCCCTGGAGAAGCCGAGCGCGTTTGGCAATTGGCCGAATATTGTCGTGGCCCTGATCCTGCTCGGCGGGCTCGGCTATGTCTGCTACGCCCTTGCCGCCGATCTCACCGGCGCCGTAGCGGTTCCTTGGATCCTGCTCGGCCTGGCTTTGCTGATCGCCCTCGGCTTCGAGTTCGTCAACGGCTTCCACGATACAGCCAATGCCGTGGCCACGGTGATCTATACCCACTCGCTGCCGGCCGAAGTGGCGGTGATCTGGTCGGGTTTCTTCAACTTCCTCGGCGTTCTCACCGCGAGCGGCGCGGTGGCCTTCGGCATCATCTCGCTGTTGCCGGTCGAGCTCATCATGCAGGTCGGCTCGGGGGCCGGCATGGCGATGGTGTTCTCGCTGCTGATCGCCGCCATCCTGTGGAACCTCGGCACCTGGTATTTCGGCCTCCCGGCTTCGAGCTCGCACACAATGGTCGGCTCGATCATCGGCGTCGGCCTCGCCAACCAGTTCCTGGCCCCCGCCGGTTCCGCCACCAGCGGCGTCGACTGGAACCAGGCCAAGAACATCGGCCTGTCGCTGCTTGTCTCGCCGCTGTTCGGCTTCTTCCTGGCGGGAGGCCTCCTGCTGGTGATGAAGCTCGTCGTCCGCAACAAGGCGCTCTACGAGGCGCCCAAGACCAGCGCGCCGCCTCCGCTGTGGATCCGCGGCCTTCTGATCCTCACCTGTACCCTCGTGAGCTTCTTCCACGGTTCGAATGACGGCCAGAAGGGCATGGGCCTGATCATGCTGATCCTGATCGGCGTGGTGCCCACCGCCTTTGCCCTCAACCGTACGCCCGACATCAACTATCTGCAGACCTACAAGGCTGCCTCCACTGCCGCTGGCACGGCCCTGGGCAACTACATCAAGCCGGGCGTCACCGTCGCTCCGGCCGATGCCAAGGAGAAGGTGGCCCAGGCCGTGCGTACCCGCAATTGGACGGACGAGACCACACCGGCCCTGAAGACCTTCATCGACCAGACCAATGCCGAGATCTCGCCCTATGGTTCGGCTTCGGCGGTGCCCTCGAACCTGGTCACCAACACCCGCAATGACATGTACCTGATCAGCGAAGCCCTCAAGCTGATCGACAGCAAGAAGCTGCTGCCGGTGTCGGACGAAGACCTGAAGACGATCAAGGCCTATCACGCCGCCGCAGATAACACGACCAAGTTCATCCCGACCTGGGTGAAGGTCGCCATCGCCCTGGCGCTCGGCCTCGGCACCATGGTGGGCTGGAAGCGCATCGTCGTCACCGTCGGCGAGAAGATCGGCAAGACGCATCTGACCTATGGCCAGGGTGCCGCGGCCGAGATCGTTGCCGCCGCCACCATCGGCGCGGCCGATTACATGGGCCTGCCCGTATCGACGACCCATGTGCTTTCCTCGGGCGTCGCCGGCACCATGGCGGCCAACGGCACGGGGCTGCAAATGTCGACGGTGCGCAACCTGATCATGGCCTGGGTGCTCACGCTTCCCGTCTCGATGGCGCTGTCCTTCTCGCTCTTCGTGTTGATGCGCCAGTTCGTCTGAGCGAAGATCGGACTTCGACGAAAAGGGCGGCCTCAGCTGGGCCGCCCTTTTTCATGGCGTCATGGCCCTGCGAAAGGCAATGACCGCATCCCGGGTCGTGACACGTCTGCTCTCTCTCGCGAAGCCGAGGCGGATGGCATTGCTGCCCGCGCTGGGCCTGGGGGCCGAGCAGGAACTATGAACCTCGAACGCCGGCACGGCCTCGAGCACCGCCGCGACATTCGAAGGCGCCAAACCGGAACCCGGCATGATGCCGATCCGTCCCTGCGTCGTATCGAAGGTCTGTTTCAGCCTTTCCAGCCCGGCCAGGGCGGTAAGCGCACCGCCAGAAGTCAGTATGCGCTCGAAACCGACAGCCACGGCCACTTCCACGGCTTCGGCAATATCGGGCACCAGGTCGAAGGCGCGATGCAGCGTCATGCCCAGCCCTTCCGCACGTTGTGCAAGGCGTTCGAGCACGGCGACATCGAGCGCCCCGTCCGGCCGGGAGGCACCGAGCACCACGCCCGCCAGCCCAGCCGCCCGGATGGCGTCGATATCGGCCAGCATGGTGCCGACATCGCCCTCCTCGAAGACGAAATCGCCCGGGCGCGGGCGCACCATCGCGTAAACGGGGATCGGCAGCGTGGCGGCGAGGCGCATCAGGCCCGGCGTTGGCGTCAGGCCGCCGACCTCCAGCGCCGAGCAGAGCTCTATACGGTCGGCGCCGCCTTCGAAAGCGGCCAGCAGGCTATCGGCGTCGTCAACGCAGACTTCGAGCAAGGGTATCGTCATTACGACAGCAAAATGTTTTCAGGTGGAAAGGGTCTTCCAGAGTAGATCATTGGTCTTAGCATTTTGCGATCCTTGGCGCTTCAATCCAAAGATGAAGCGCGCCTCTCTCCCCTCAGGCCCAGGATGGCCGCCCCGATCAGGCCGGACTCGACGGTCGACTGGGATGGCACCACCAGGGGCGCGCTTGTCTTCCTCAAGATCTGCCGGCGCACTGCCGTATCAATCCGGCCGACGAGGCCCGGAACCCGGCCAAGCCCACCGCCGACGGGAACGATGCCGGCGCCGACGATGTTGACCACCAGGGCCAGAGGCGCCGAGACGAGCTCTACATAGCATTCGATGGTGCGGGCGGCCGCGGTGCTGCCCTGCAGCCAGGCCTCGACGATATCGGCACTGGAGCGGTCGGCGCCGTGGAGATGCCGGTGCAGCCTTTCCATGCCTCGCGCCCCACCAACCGTATCGAGACAGCCGGCGAGGCCGCAGCCGCAGGCGAGACGCGGGATCTCGACAGGCGGCTCGCCCACCAGCGTCGCCGCGATCGGTCCGTGCCCCCATTCCCCGGCATAGCCGCCGGCCCCGGCGACGATCTGGCCATCGATGACGAGGCCGCCGCCGACCCCCGTGCCCAGAATGGCGCCGAAGACGATGCGGTGCCCCCTGCCCGCACCCGCCACCGCCTCGGCGAGCGTGAAGCAATCGGCGTCATTGGCGATCGTGACGGAACAGCCAAGCCGGGCTTCGAGATCGGCAGCCAGCGGACGGCCGTCGATGCAGGGAATATTGGCGCAGGTGATGATGCCGCTTTCCGGATCCACGACGCCGGTGATGGAAAGCGCCAGCGTGCCGCGCGCCTCGACGGGGCTGGCCGCTCCATGGGCCGCGAGGGCTGCGGCGAAAGCCTCGAAATCATCCAGCGGCGTCGGCGTCCGCGTCAGAAGGCGAATGTCGGAGTTGGAATGGGCGACTGCGCTCTTGATCGCGCTTCCGCCGATGTCGAAACAGAGGATCATTGGAACGTTCTACTTTCGGACTGAATCGCCAAGAATCGCAAAATGCTCTTGCTTCCAGCGCTAAGCCGGAAGAACGTTCCGACCTGACCCACTTTGCTTAAGGTATGCGTACTTTCCAAAGAGGGGCTAGGCGCGATAACGATAAATATGCCTCTTAGCCGGCGCAGAAGCATTTGCGCCCCGGCGTGAGGGGGCAGGGAGAAGACGGCGCCATGCCAACGATTGCCGATGTGGCCAGACTTGCTGGCGTCTCGCGGGCCGTCGCCTCGCGGGCGCTCTCCGCAGATAAGCGTCCCGTCTCCCAGGACAAGCGCGAGCGCGTGCTGGCCGCCGCCGAGGAACTCGGCTACCGGGTGAACCTGCTGGCGCAAAGCCTGACGACCAAGACGGTCAACCTCATCGCGGTGGTGGTCAATCACATTCATGACCTCTCCGATCTCGACCTGTTCGATCTGCTCCTCACCGAAATCCAGACCGCTGGCAAGCAGACCGTGTTGATCCGCGTCGGCTCTGAGGAAAAGGTCGGCGAATTCCTGCGCCGGGGCATCGCCTATCACGTCGACGCGGCGCTGGTCTTCTCCGATTTCGCTGACGCCGCCACAGTGCGCCGGATGTTCCGCTCCGACCTGGTCGTCATGCTGAACGGGCGCCATGACCGGCTTTCGCCTGCAGTCATCCCGGACGAGGCCACCGGCATCGGCGAAGCGGTCGCCGATGCCGCGGCGAAGGGCGTGAAGCAGGCGAGCCTCGTCACCGGGCGGGCGAGCTCGCAGGTGGAGCAGGCTCGCATCGCCTCCTACCGCCAGGCCTTCGAGAAGCATGGCATCGGCCTCGTCGGGACAGCCCAGGGCGACTACTCCTATCACAGCGGCCACGCCCTGGCGGCAGGCCTCACCGGCGCGGACTGCCCTCAGGCGATCTTCTGCACCTCGGACGCCATGGCGATGGGCATCCTCGACGCTTGCCGCCGGGATTTCCCCGGCAACCGTCCCTCGCGCTTCCGGCTCTACGGCTTCGACAACCTGTCCCTGCTCGACTTCGACGCCTATCCGATCTCCTCGATCGGCTATGACAAGAGGGCCTATGTCACCCGGATCCTCGAAATCCTGGCCGAGCCGCCCGCCGGCGAGGACATCGCACCCGCGCTGATCCCCTCACGCTACGTGCCGAGGCTGACGGGATAGAGGGACGAAGGGCCCAACGCGAGCCTCGCCCGCCTTACCAGATCGGGTTGAGCTTGGGCGGGTTGGCCTTGTCGCCCCACCACTTCTTGTAGTTGGCCTCGTAGGCGCCTGACTGGATGTAGTCCGAGACGAACATGTCGAGCCAGCGCACGAATTCCGGATCGCCCTTGGCGACGGCGATGCCGATCGGATCGTTGGAATAGAGGCCCGGCAGCGTCACCAGCGACGGGTTCTTGGTGGCGAGATAATCCAGCAGCGAGGAATCCTCGATCGCCGCATCGACACGCTTCTGCTGGAGCTGCAGCACGCCATCGGGTGCGAACTGGTCGACATAGACGAGATTGGCGTCGGGCACAGCCTTCTTGATGAAGGTTTCGCCGGTGGTGCCGCGGCCAACCACGATCGACTTGCCGGCGAGGTCCTTCAGGTCCTTGATGCCGGAATCGGCCTGGACGATGACGCGCAGGCCAGCGCGATTGTAGGGAATGGAGAAATCGACGGTCTTGGCGCGTTCCAGCGTGGCAGAGGTATTGGCCACCACGATATCGAGCTGGCCGGAGACCAGCATGGAGATGCGCGCATCGCCCGAGACATCGGTGAACTCGACCGGCACGCCGAGCTTGGCGGCGAGCATGGTGGCGACGTCGACGTCATAGCCGACCGGGTTGTTCTGGGCATCGCGGAACCCGATCGGCTCGCCGCCGAGCGAGACGCCGATGCGTACAGTGCCGCGCGAGCGGATGTCGTCGAGCATGCCGGCGAACGCCGGAACGGCGAGGGCGACGCTCAGCGCTGCGGCAGCCAGGAAGGTCAGGATGGGTCTCATGGCTAGTTCCCTTTCTTGTCGTTATACGTCTCTTGGTACGTCTCTGAATGATCGGTCAGGCCACGCGAGCCTGCCGAAGCTCGGGTTCGGGCATGGTGGCGTCCCAGAACCAGTACTTGATCTCGCCCGGACAACGGAAATTCACCACGTCATGATTGCCCATGGCATCGACGGCATGAACAACCACGCCGCCGAGAAAGCCGCCCTTCAGTTCGGCGAGCTCCTCCAAGGCGAGGTCGACCGCCTCGTTGAGCGGCATGCCTAATTTCAGACCGAGCACGATGGTGCGCGCGGTGGCGCAGCGCATGGTCATCTCGCCGGTGTGGGTGCAGGCTGCCCCGCCATAACGGCTGTCGGCATAGAAGCCGGCGCCGGGAATGGGGCTGTCGCCGAGGCGGCCCGGATATTTCCAGGCCCAGCCGGAGGTCGAGGTGGCGGCATGGACGCCTCTCGCCGCGTCGGCGCTCAGGAAAACGGTGGTGTCACGCACCCGCTCGGGATCGGTGATCGCACGCGACAAGGGCGCGAGCGGAATATCGGGGAACTTCTTCAGCTCTTCCGGACAGAGCTCCTTCTGAAGACGCTCGAACCACACCCTTTTACTGTCCTCCAGCAGCATATCCTGCATGGGGAAACCGATTTCATCGGCAAATCGCCGCGCGCCCTCCCCCGTCAGCATGACATGCGGCAGCCGCTTCATCACCTCGTGCGCGAGTGCAGCGACATGGAGCGTATCGCGCACGGCGCCAACGGTGCCGACTTCACGCGTGGTGCCGTCCATCACCGCCCCATCGCACTCCATTGTGCCGAGCATGTTGGGCCAGCCGCCATAACCCACGCTGCGCACCTTCGGCTCGGCTTCCACCCGGCCTATGCCGGCGACCATGGCGCTGAGGCTGTCGGTGCCAGCCCGCAGCATCTCGACCGAAAGGGGAAAACCAGGCCAGGCCTCGGCATTTGCGACGAGCAGCATGAGAGTCAGTCTTTCCGCATCTTGGAGAGAAATTGCGCGATGCGCGGATGGTCGCGCCCGGTCTCCGGGGCGAAGAAGGCTTGCGTCGGCAGGTCGACCAGCAGCTTGCCCTGCTCCAGGAAGACGATGCGGTCGGAGATCCGGCGGGCGAACTCCACCTCATGCGTCACGAACACCATGGTGGTGCCCTCCCGCGCGAGTTTGGCGAGGATTGCGAGCACCTCGGCCGTCATCTCCGGATCGAGCGCGCTGGTCACCTCGTCGAGCAGGAGATAGCGCGGCTGCATGGCGAGCGCCCGGCAGATGCCGACGCGCTGCCGCTGACCGCCCGAGAGCTGCGCCGGATAGGAACCGGCCCAGTTGGCAAGGCCGACTGAGTCGAGCAGCGCCCGCGCTTCAGCCTCCGCCTGTTCCTTCGGGCGCTTCAGCACCTCGATCGGCGCCAGCGTGATATTCTGCAGCGCCGTCATATGCGGGTAGAGGTTGAAGAGCTGGAAGACCGTGGCCGTGCACTTGCGGGCCTCGGCGAGATCGCGCGATTTCGAAATATCGAACTCGTCGATGCCGATACGGCCGGCATCGAGCCGTTCCAGGCCGTTGATGCAGCGGATCAGGGTCGACTTGCCTGAGCCGGAGGAGCCGAGGATCGAGACCACCTCACCCGGCTTTACCGTGAGATTCACCCCGTCCAGTACCGTTAGGGAACCGAAGACCTTCCTGACATTCTCGACCGTCAGCATGTCAGATGCCCCTCCAGGCGGTATGGGCACGCAACCTTGCCTCGTAGCGGGCGCCAGCCCATGCGATCAGCTTGGCGACGAGATAATAAAGGAGGCCGACCACCGTCCACACGATGAAGGGCTTCAGCGTGCGCAGGTTCAGGATGTTGCCGACCTTGGTGAGGTCCACCACGCCGATCACCGAAATCAGCGACGTTACCTGCAACTGATTCACCATGAGGCCGGTCAGCGGGCCGATGGCGAAGGCGGTGGCCTGCGGGGCGATAATGTGGCGCAACACCTGCCAGCGCGTGAGCCCGAAGACGCGGGCGGCCTCCACCTGATCGCGCCCCACCGCCTCCATGGCTGAGACGGCGATGACATAGATGAAGGCAGCGGTATTGCCGGTGAGCGTGATGGTTGCCGCCTCGGCGGGCGTCAGGTTCAGCCGGAAGAAGGCTGGTACACCGAAGAAGACCAGGAAGAGTTGCACCAGTACCGGCGAGTTCTTGAGAAGCTCGGTGATGAAGGTGACGATCTGCGTGAGCACTGGAAGTCGGTAGAAGCGGATGACGGCCAGCGCCATTCCCAGCAGCAAGCCGAGCAGCGTCGTGCTTGCAAACAGACCAAGTGAAATGCCAAGCCCCTGCGCCAGCAACACGAGATCGTAGGGCGTGAAGTCGGTGTAGCGCATCAGATCCGTGCCTCCGCCATGTCTCGATTGAGGCGGAGATGCAGGCGGCCGATGGCGAGCGAGATCAGATAGGTCAGGCTGGCATAGACGACGAGCAGCGCGGCATAGACTTCGAAGGGCCGGAACGTATCGGCCGCGACGATCTTGGCCGAGCCCGTCAATTCGTTGAGGGTGATGGTGGAAAGGATCGAGGAAGTCAGCACCAGATTGATAAGGATGGAACCAAGCGGGCGGATCGAAGTGCGCAAGGCGATCGGCAGCACGATGCGCCGCAGGATGGTGGATCTCCCGAGCCCACTGACCTCGGCGGCTTCGATGATCCCCGGCTCGATGGCCAGAATTCCCGAGCGGATGACGTCGGAGGCAAAGGCGCCGCCGGCGATGGAGAGCGAGATCACGCCGGTGACGAAGGCGTTCAGATAAAGTCCGATCTCCGGCAGGCCGTAATAGAAGAAGAAAAGCTGGACGATGAAGGGGATATTGCGAAAGAGGTCGACATAGACAGCAGCCGCCCTGCGCAGCCCGGTGAAGGCAGAGGTCCGGGCGATCGCCACCAGCGCCCCCGTGATCAGGCTGCCAAGCAGCGCCAATGCGCATGCCTCGACCGTCAGCACGGCTCCCTTGGCCAGGAAGCCGAGATGCGGGACGAGGATGGAAAGGTCGAAGCGCATAGGCTGCCTCTGTGAAACCGGTTTCAGTGTGTGGCGATGACGAGATTATGTCAAGAAGGGGATGGTGGCGGCGCGGGCTCCGAACTCAGGCGATAAAGGTCTGAGTCGTCATGGGGACCCCTCCGCTACTATCGCGCAAATGCCGCTGCGATGAAATCGATGAACAGCCGGATGCGCGGCGGCAAGGGCTTGCCGGGCAGGAAGGTGGCGAAGAGATCGATGGAGTCGCACCAGAAGGGTGCAAGGCATTCCACCAGGCGGCCGCCGGCTAGGTCGTCCTCGACATCCCAAAGTGCCTCCAGCGACAGTCCCCTGCCGGCCAGGACCCAGCCGTGCAGAACGTCGCCGCTGGTGGAGGAGAGCGTGCCGGAGACCTTGATGATGCGCTCCTCATCCTCGACGCGGAAGCGCCATTGGTCCAGCAGGCGGTGACGGCGGGCAAGACGCAGGCAATCATGACGAGTGAGGTCATCGGGCCTTGCAGGTATGCCGTGGGTGGCAAGATAGGACGGCGAGGCACAGACGATGCGGCGTACGGTGGCGATGCGGCGGGCGATCAGCGAAGGATCGGCGGGGCGCCCGAAGCGCAAGGCCACGTCGAGCCCCTCTTCGCCCACCTCGATGCCGGCATCCGAGAGCAGCAGATGGACTTCGAGACCGGGATGGAGAGCGGCGAAGTCGGCCAGCAGCGGCGCGATGCGGCGACGGCCGAGTTCCATCGGCGCGCCGACCTTGAGGAGGCCGCGCGCTATGTCGCCGCGTTTGGTCACCTCGGCCTCGGCATCGCGCAATTCGGCCAGCAGTCCCTGCCCACGCGCATGATAGAGCGTGCCTTCGTCGGTGAGGCGGAAGCGCCGGGCGCTGCGTTCGGCGAGGCGCACGCCAAGACGGGCCTCAAGCGCCGCTAGACGCCGACTGACGGCGGGCGGCGAGGAGCCGAGTGCTGCCGCTGCCGCCGAAATGCCGCCAGCATCGACGATGGCGCTGAAGACTTCCAGGTCATCAAAGCGGCTCATACTGTAATGCTTCCGATAATCGGAAGCATCATATCCACTTCGGGATGTTTCCACCACCGTCATGAGGGGCTAATTCTCAATCAGGCAATCATTGAGGAAGCAATCATGAACGCCCTGCAAATCCGGCAATTCGGTGCTCCGGAGACCCTGGAGCTGGTGACCCGTGCACCTCCGGTTGTTGGCGCGGGCATGGCGCTGGTACGCGTCGAAGCCGCCTCCATCAATCCGAGCGATGTCAAGAATGTCGCCGGCGCCATGAAGCAGACCACTCTGCCCCGCATCCCCGGCCGTGATTACGCCGGCGTGGTCGAGCAGGGGCCGGCCGATTGGGTCGGCGCCGAGGTCTGGGGCTCGGGCGGCGATGTCGGCTTTACGCGTGACGGCACCCATGCCAGCCACATCGAGGTGCCGGTTGTGAGCCTCCGCCGCAAGCCGGAAACGCTCAGCCTCCCCGAGGCGGCCTCGGTCGGCGTCAATTTCATCACCGCCTGGAGTGGCGTCGTCGAGGCCGCACAGGTGAAGGCGGGCGAGACGCTGCTGATCATCGGTGCGGGCGGCGGTGTCGGCGGCGCTGCGGCCCAGATCGCCCATCACGTCGGCGCTCGCGTCATCGGGGCCGACCGCCATGCGCCGCGCCCGGACGCGCCGATCCATCGCCTCGCCGAACACCAGATCATCGGGGCCGAGGACCTGCCCGCGGCGGTGCGCACCGCGACCGACGGCAAGGGGGCGGATGTGGTTTTCGACACGGTGGGCGGCGTGATGTTCCGCACCGCCCTCGACTGCCTTGCCCTGCGCGGGCGTCTCATCGAGATCAGCACCACGGGCCAGCGCGAGGTCACGTTCAACCTTGCCGATTTCTATCACAACGAAAGCCGGCTGTTCGGCGTCGACTCACTGAAGCGCGACCTCACCGCCTCGGCCAGTATCCTGGAAGCCCTGGCGCCGGGCTTCGAGGCCGGCGTCTACCGGCCTGCGCCGATCGCAGAGACGGTAAGCCTCCAGCAGGCCCGGGAGGGCTATCGCAGGGTCGCCGACGGCATCGCCGGGCGCGTCGTCATCACCCCGAATGTGGGAGGCGCGGCATGATCGGCTTCCTGATTTCCCTCGCCATGGGCCTCGCCGTCGGCGTCGCCTATGGCCTGACCGGCATCCGCTCGCCGGCCCCGCCGATTATCGCGCTGGTGGGCCTGCTCGGCATGGTCGTCGGCGAGCAGGCCGTGGTGATGGCGAAGGCGCATTTCTTTCCCGCACAGCAAGCACAGATAGTCGATGGTACTTCCCGCAAGGGATGACGGTGCCGCGTATGCTGATCGGCGCCTCGGCAAGTGCGGATGGCTCAATATATCAACGGCCGCCGAAGCGGCCGTTTTGGTCCCAATGTACGGTTTGCGTTCAGCGTGCCGCTTCCCAGCCCTTGTAGCTGGCGATGTTCTCATTGGTGATCAACACGGGGTCGAGCAGAATGACATTGTTCTCCGGCTTCTTGCCGTCGAGCGCGGTGGCGCCCAGTTCGAGCGAATGGCCAGCCATGGCATAGGGATCCTGAGAGGCCGAGGCCTTTATCAGGGAAGTGCCCGACTTCAGCTCGTTCTCGATATCCGGCGCTCCGTCCACCGAAGTGATGATGAATTCGTTGCGGTTGAGCTGCTTGGCGGCAAGCGAGACGCCGATGGCCGTCGGGTCGTTGATGGCGAAGATGCCGTCCACCTTCGGAAAGCGCGTCAGCAGGCTCTGGCCGACGGCGAGACCGCCATCGCGCGAGCCCTTGGCGTCCTGGTCGTCGGACAGGACCTTGATGCCGGGGTTCTTGGCGAAGACCGCTTCACAGCCCTTGACGCGGTCGGTCACCGAGGAGACCTGCGGACCGTTGACGATCAGCACACTGCCCTGCCCTTTGAGATGGTCGACGATGTACTGGCAGGACAGGGTGCCGGCCTTGACATTGTCGGTCATCACGGTGACGTCGGCGCCCGCGGCGGCCACGTCGAAGGCGGCTACAACGATGCCGGCCGCCTGGGCCTTCTTCACTGCGGGCAGGATCGCCTGGGGATCGACGGCGTTGAGCATGAGCACGTTCACGCCGGCGGCGATGAAATTGTCGATCTGGGTAAATTGCTTGTTGAGGTCGTAGTCGGAGGAGACCGAGGTCACTTCGACTTTGGAATTGATGCCCTTGGCCTTGTCGGTGATGCCCTTGATAGTGGCGACGAAGAAGGGATTGCCGAGCGAACCGACGGAAATGCCGACCTTCTTCAGGCTTTGGGCGGAAGTGGTGCCCGTGGCCAACGCGAGGGCAAGACCCGCCAGCACCGTACCGGCAAAGACGCGCGAAAATTTCATGAAGTTCTCCTTTGGCTTTCGTCCCGTACGGCGGATGCTTTGCCCCGCCTTGGCCTGTTGGTTTCCGCGCCTGCCTGCGGCGCGGCGCCCATAATGGCGCATTAATCTGACAAATCAACTGCACGCGTCGCGAAGGCGACACTCCGGATTCAGGTCGGTAAGAGTGCGGTTCTCTCACGGCTCGCGATCCTCGCCATGCCTGTGATCAGAGGCTTCTGCTCGGCCGGAAGACCGCTCTGAAAAGGCCGCCACCTCGCGGTTACCGGCATGTTGGACCCGCCAGACCGTCCTGCGCGGCCACCGGAGCATCCCCGCATCCATCGCCTGACCTACAGGCGCACGAACCACGACAATTTTCATGTGCGCGGCTTCATCGAGGAGGGCACGATCACCACGCCTTTCGACATGACGGTGATGAACGAACTCGATCGCTTCCACCTCGCCATTGCCGCCATCGATCATGTGCCCGGACTCCTGCCCCGCGCTGCCCATATCAAGCAGGCGCTGCAGCACAAGCTGATCGAGCACCGGGACTATGTCTGCCGTCACGGCGACGACATGCCGGAGATCAAGAACTGGGTTTGGCCCTACAAGGGCGCGAAGGCGGGTTGAGACCGGGTGGGCCGTCCGACGAGGGCTGTTCACCCTCTTGCCAAAGCGCGGAACACGCCGCGTCATCTCGGGCGGCTCAAGGGAGACCCGGAATCCAAGAACATAGTCTTTCCAAGGTTGTGTTCATGGATCCCGGCTCTTCGCTTCCACTCACAAGCAAGCTTGTGAGGATACGGCCGGAATGATGGAAGGTTTGCGCCAACCCCCTTGAGTTTCACTTAGCCGACTAATAAAATAGCCTCGTCGGCGATCACCTGTTCCTCGTCGGTGGCGATCACCAAGCCGGTGATCCGGCTCCGTGGCGTCGTTATAACCGACTCGTTTTCGGCATTGGCCCTGGCATCGAGGTCGAGGCCAAGCCAGGACAGCCGGCGGGCTATGGCGGCCCTGACCTCGGGCTGGTGCTCGCCGATGCCGGCCGTGAAGACCAGAGCGTCGAGACCGCCCACTGTTGCGGCAAGCCGCGCCGCCTCTCCCGCCATGCGCAGGGCGAAGAGGTCGAGCGCCTCGCTGGCCTCGGCCTCGCTTCGCTCCAGCAGCACGCGCGTATCGCCGCTGATGCCGGAAACGCCGAGCAGGCCGGAGCGGTGATAGAGCATGTCCTCGACTTCATCCCGGCCGAGCCTCTCCCGTCCCATGAGGTGCAGCAGCACGCCGGGATCGAGGGCACCGCAGCGCGTGGCCATCGGCACGCCGTCGAGCGTCGAGAAACCCATGCTGGTGTCCCGGCTCGTTCCGCCTTCGAGGGCGCAGAGGCTCGCGCCGCTGCCCAGATGCGCCACGACGATGCGCCCCTCCGCGAGCGCGGGAAAGCGCCCCACGATCTCGCCGCTGATGAATTTGTAGGAGAGGCCGTGAAAGCCGTAGCGCTTGACGCCGCGCTCATGCCACTCGCGCGGCAAGGCGAAGCGCCGCACGAGGTCGGCCAGCGTGGCGTGGAAGGCGGTGTCGAAGGAAGCGGTCTGCGGCAGATCCGGACGCAGATGCCGCAGCGCCTTGATCAGGCGCACGCTCTGCGGCTGGTGCAGCGGCGCCAGCGGTACCAGTTCCTCGATCGCGGCAAGGCTGTCATCGTCGATGGAGATGGCCTTGGTGAAACGATCCCCGCCATGCACGACCCGGTGGCCCGCAGCAGCCACGCCATCCAGGGAGAAATGCCGGGCGAGCCAGTCGAGCATTTCATCGAGCAGGCCGGTCAGGTCTTCGCCGCCCTCGGCTTTCAACGAAACATCGGTCGTATTGCCTCCTTCCGACAGATGCAGGACGAGCGGGCTCTTCCTGAGATCCACCATGCCGCTCCCGAAGCGTCGCGCGGCCCCTTCCTCGATGCGGAAGAGCCCGAGCTTGATGGTGGAGGAACCCGGGTTGAAGGTCAGCAGTACACGCTTTTCCATGGACGCTCCTATGAGCCGAAGCCGCAGCAGGGAGCACCGGAAACCATAACACGCCAATGACGGTTCCGTTGTCGGGCCGCGCTTCACAGGGTCATGGCAAGACCAGTCTCACTTCACCTGATATTCCACCCGCCGGTCGAAGGCGTAGAGGTCGTCCTGGCTGTATTTCGAGCGGTCGTCCGCGGCAAAGGGCTCCCCCTCGCCATGGCCCTCGATCCGGATGGCGACCGTCAGGCCGCGATGGCGCAGGGCGTCGGCGACGGTCTGCGCCCGGTCATAGGAGAGCTGCATGTTGTGCTGATGGCTGCCCCGCTCGTCGGTGTGGCCGATCAGGACGAGGCTGGTAACCGTCTGCGTCTTCAGGAAATTGTAGAGATCGTCCACCGCCTTGTCGCCGTCGGGCGTCAGCACGGCCTGGTCGGTGTCGAAGCGGATCGGCACCGGCACCGCCACGGCGGTGAAGTTGCGGAAGGTCGGAACCATCACGCCCGCAGGCTCGCCGCGAAAGCCTCGCGAGGCAATATAGCTCGGCGCCAGCGACTTGGCCTGATAGGCACGCTTGGCGAGATATTCCTCGATCTCGCGCGAGGGGGGCTTGGGCACCTGCTTGACGTCGCGGATCTCGTTGATCGCGGCCTCGTAGGCTTCCACGGCGGCTGGATAATCCCGGGCCTCATATTTCACGTCGCCCAGCGCCATGGAGACCTGCCAGGGCCGCGCGATGGCGGCCGCGCCGAGCACGAACTCGCTACTGTAGCTGCCGTCGGGCTGCTCGCCCGCCAGCATATAGGCGAGTGCCATCGAGCGGCGGGCCTTGTTGACATAGGAGCTGTCGCAGCTCGTATCCTTGGCGATCGTATCGGCCAGCCCCGGCAGCGCCGTGATATTGCCGGAGCTGATGGCCGCCTTCACCTGGGCATCGAGCCCAGCGCAATCGGCAAGGGCAGGCAGCGAGGCCGCCATCAGGAGGCCGGCGGCGACCAGCAGGCGGGTACACAAAAGGCGCATAGGAACTACTCCGTCACGGTGCCGGCCGAAACGCTCATTTCGCCGGAACCAGTATGAAATCGTCGGGCGGCAGGGAGCCATAGACGAAGGGCTGTTGCCGGTTCCCAGTCTCGGTGAGGACATCCCTCGTCACCAGGCGGAAGACCTTGTTGATTTCGACGCCCGGCTCGACGATCCGTTTCGAGATGGATGCGGCGAACACACTGTTGGCGCCGTCGCCATCTTCGGCTGTGGTGCCCTCCTTGGCCGAATAGACGACCATCGTGGCATCCGCCGGCTCGATCCGCGACAGGCCGCGCGTCACTGCCCGTTTCGCCACGGTGAGCTTCATCTGTTGGGCGAAGGGATTGTTTCGGCAGGCATCGAGGATGACCAGCTTCAACAGGCGAGCGCCATCGACAGCGGAAAGCACGCGGTCGAGCGACAGCGCCTCGTCCGGCACGTCGCGATCCGTCTCCAGCGTGGCGTCGATGGGAATGAGATAGTTCGTGCCGTCCAGTTCCATGCCGTGGCCGGCGTAATAGATGACGGCCCAGTCCGAATTGTCGGCTTTGCGGGAGAAGGCACGCAGCGCGCTCACCATGCCGGCGCGGTCGAGATCCAAGGCCACGGTGACATCGACGCCGGCTTGGCGCAGGGCGTCGCCCACCAGTTGCGCGTCGCTTGCCGGGTTGGGCAGATGTGCAACGGCGCGATAGCCGGAATTGCCGATCACCAGCGCCACACGGCGGAGCGTTGGCTGGGCGATCGCATTCGATTCAGCGGATTTCGGCCCGCCGGCTCCGGTAGCGGTAGCCGCTTCCTTCGACGCGCCGCTATCAGCCGAAAGGTTGGAGCCATCAGCGCCGGCCGGCGGCTGTGCACCGATCGCGTCCGCCAGCCCCTTCTTGACGTCGGCATCATCGGGCGCAAGCGCCAGTGCGCTGCGATAATCGGCGATGGCCTTCTCGATCTCGCCCTTCTTGCGATAGGCGTTCGCCCGCGCGGTAAAGCCTGAGGCGTTGTTGGGCTGAAGCGTGACGACCTTGTCCAAATCGGCAACAGCGCTGTTGTAGTCGCCCTGGTCGGTGAAGGTCGTGCCACGATTGTAGTAGGCGTCGGCATCATTGGAATCGAGCCCGATCGCGCTGGTGTAGTCGGCGATGGCCCGGGCGGGGTCACCCTTGCTGTAATAGGCGTTGCCGCGGCTGTTGTAGGCGCCGGCATCGGCCTTGACCGTCAGCGCCTTATCGTAGTCGGCGATTGCCAGGTCGAAGTCGCCCGTCTTCTTTCGGGCGAGGCCGCGATTGAACAGGGTGTCAAAATCGTTGGGCGTCAGTTCGAGGGCCTTGTCGTAGTCGGCAATCGCCTCGTCGAGCTGGTTGTTGTTCTGATAGGTCAATCCCCGGAAAAAGAAGGTGTCGGCGTCACTCGAATCGATGGCGAGCGCCTTGGTGAAATCGGCAATGGCCTGGTCGGGATTGTTGTGCTTGCGATAGATGTTGCCGCGATTGTAGTAGGCATTGCCGTAGTCGGGATTGAGCTCGATGGCCTTGTCGTAATCCTTGATGGCGAGATCGATCTGGTCGTTGTTCTGGTAGGCCATCGCCCGGTAGAAGAAATAGTCGGGATCCGTGGCCTTGATCGAGATCGCCTTGGTGATATCGGCAATCGCCCGGTCGGGCATGTTTTTCTTTCGATAGACGTTGCCGCGGTTGTAGTAGGCAAGGTCGTAATCCGACTTGAGCTCGATCGCCCTGTCGCAATCGGCGATCGCCTCGTCAAACTTTCCGGTCTTGCTGTAGGCTGAACAGCGATTGTTGTAGGCGGAAGCATAGTTCGGATCGAGGGCGATGGCCTGGCTGTAATCCTGGATCGCGAGGTCGGACTTGCCCTTGTTGGCGTAGGAGATCGCCCGGTTGTAGTAGGCCTGCGCCCGCCCGGCCCTGCTCGTGCTCTTCTTGGCGATGACGCGGCCGCAGGCCGGAATGGCAAGATCGTCATTGCTGCCCGCGCAGACGGAGGAATCGTCCGCCCAGGCCGGCTGGGAAGCGATAACAGCAGACACGAAGATCAGCGTAAGCCAAAGTCTGCGCATCTGCCCTCTCCTCATCCCTGAGATATGCCAGCGTGTGGCCAGCCCCTCAACGCACTGGAATTACGATCGCAGTGGAAGCTACGGACTGCCTGGCGGCATCCGGAGCGCCAGGAGCCACCTTCTGTCCGGTGGCCTGGGCGATCTTGGCGAACTGGGCCTGCTTCTTGCTGTCGACATCGAGGCCCGAGGCTTCCTGGCGATCCTCATTGGCTTCGACGATGATCTGGCGGGTCAGCCCCTGGTCGAAATTGGGGATGGAAGCAAAGCTGTTGTTCACCGGATCGACCTTGAAGCCGGCAATGTTGCGGGTCGAGCCGCCAATACGGCAGACCGCAACCACCTTCTCCTGCCCGATATCGGCCAGGCGGAAGCGGAACTTGCTGCCCGGGCCGCCCAGCACGACCTCCTGGCCGGCGGCGACGGCATTGTCGGCCTGGAACTTGTTGGGGAAGATGATGGTGCCCGTACCGGCCTTGTCGACATTGACGACGAAGAGGTTGCAGTCACGTGTCGCCGTGATGCGCAGCACGGCCGAGTCGTTCTGGCGGTACTCGCTCTTGTCGGAAATGAGCTGCAGGTCGAAGGAACCGCCTGAGGTGGGCTTGAACACCGGCGGGGCCACGGCCTGGGCGCCGGCGAGGTTCGAGGTGTTGAGCAAGCGGTCCTCCGTGGCGCCCTCCACGAATTTCGAGAACAGGTTCTCGAACTGGTCGCGCGGCACGATACCCTGATCGAGGCGGCGCATCAGGGCGATCGCCTCCGGACCGGCGTCGATGAAGTGCTCCTTGAACTCCTCGGGAGTGTAACCGTATTCGGCGGCAGCCCGGCGCAGGGAGAGATCGTCCTCGTAGCGCTTGAACAGGGCGTTGGTCATTTCCACGCCCGATAGCTTGAGCGTCGGATCGAGGCCGGCACGCTTCATCGCCGCATTGAAGCGCTGGAAATCGTCCTCGATGATGCCATCCATCTTGGCGTTGTCCGGATAGAGGGCGGCAACCGTGTCGCGATCGTCCTTGGAGAAGGAATGATCGGCGACGACGGCCTTGCGCACCTCGTCCCTGGCCTTGCGCATGCCCTGGTCGTGGCAGCCCATGCAGGAGATGCCGTTGGTCACCGCCAGGTCGCGGCGCGAAGGGTCGCGCACGATCTGCGTCGGGCCCTTGTCGAGGCGGGTGCCGTCGGACTTGTTGAGGTAATAGCCCTGGAACCCATTGGGCAAGGAGAAGATGCTTTCGCCGCCGTCATGGTGGAAGCCGTTCGGGCCGCCGGGGCCGAGCGGGTGCAGGAAGAGACTCTGGATGCCCTTCGAGCCCGAGAAGTCATAGGACGTCCAGAAATAGCCTGTGGTGATCGGATGGCGCTCGATCAGTCGGTTGTTCTGCGAGACGCCCGACTTCTGGAAGCCGGCGCGCTGGGCTACGAACTTGGCGATATCGCTGGCCATGTCGATGCCGAGCTTGTCGGTCAGGCCCGGGTAGGTGATCGGCAGCTGGAGCAACGTGTCATAGAGCGGCGGCTGTGACGCCGTGAACGCGAACCAGTCGCCCCGCACATAGGGCAGCATCGCACCTGTCTGCTGGGCTATGAAGTCGAAAGCCTTGACATCCGGCTTGGTGCCATAGGGATAGGCGGCCAGCACCGTATTCCAGTCGCCCTCGTCCCAGCCCATGTCCTGCAGGTTCACGGCCAGGATCGTCTGTTCGGGATCGATGGTGGTGAGCTTGATCACGTCCGAGCGGCGGGCAAGGCCGTTGAGCAGCTTCACCAGACCCTGGCGATAGACATTCATCGCCTCGTCGGTGGCGCACGAATTGTAGAGATTGGTCAGCGTGAAGTAACGCATGCCGCGCAGGCGACTGTCGTCCTGCTTCTGCAGGTCGGCCGTGATATCGGCGATGATATCGGCAGAGGTGACGAATTTGCGGCCCGAGCAGGCGGCCGCCTCTTGGTCGCCCGTGGACCTGATCCAGCCGCGCAAGGTTTCGATATCGGCCTGGGTCACCTCAGGCTTGGTGGTATCGAACTCGTAGTTCACGTCATACGGCATTTCCTTGTTGATGATCTGCTGGAAGATCTTCGAGCCTTCCGGGTTGCCGGCCTGGATAAGATGCGGGTCGGCGGCGATCTCATCGAGATGCAGGATGTTGCCGAAATTCTTCGCTGGCTTCTCGCGAGCGGTCAGCATGCCGGCCTGGTGGCAGCGCGAGCAATGCTTTTCGAGCACGTCGAAGGCCGCCTTGGCGATCGGATCGGTCGGCACCTTGATGTCGCTGGGGATCGTGACGGCGGCCGGGGTCGGTTCCGGGGCGGCGGGTGCAGGCGCGGGTGCAGCCGCGGGTTCGGGGGCCGGCGCGGCCGGAACTGGGGCAGGAGCCGCCGCAGGCGCGGGAACTGGAGCTGGCGCTGGCGTTGGAGCCGGCGTGGCCACGGGCGCCGGTGCCGCCGGGGCTGGAGCTGGAGCAGGGGCTGGTTCCGGGGCAGCCGCTGCCGGAGCCGGGGCGGTGGCGGGCGCCGGAACAGGCGCAGCGGCAGGAGCAGCAGCGGGTGCGGGGACGGCTGCGGGCGCACTATCGGCAGCCGGGGCAGCAGGAGCCGCGGCTGCTGGCTTGGTGTCCTCGGCGAAGGCCGGGCGGAAGGTCGTCAGCCCCGCCATCAGCAAGGTTCCCGCGACCATCAGGCCTGCGATGCGCATGGAATTCCGGTAGTTCATGATGGTTTCCTCACGGGACGATTTCATAGCGCAGTGTGGCGACGGAGCGCCCCACCGCCTTGGCATTGGCCTTGAGGCTGTCCGCGTTGGCGGGAGTAGCCAGGCTTTCCGCCAGTTCCGGCAGGACGGACGTGTTGACCTCGTCCGCCGGGATCACCTGGATCTGGCGCGTAACGAAGCCTTTCGACAGTTTCAGAGGATCGACGACAACCAGGGCCAATACTGTACCAGATGTCACAGAGGTCGCATCGAAACTAATGCCGTAGCTGGCGTCGGGCACCGTGATCGGGCTGCCGGCGCGGATGCGGCCATCCTTGCCATGGGCGGCGGCGATGGCATTGGGGAAGAGCTGCACCACTTCCCCGTCATCCGAGACCGACAGCAGGATGAGGAACCCGTCCTGGCCCGAGGTGACGCGGAACTTCATGTTTCTGGTGCCGAGCTTCACCGGAGAAGGCGGGATCTGTTCAACGCGGACGTTGTCCGAAAGCTGCGCGCCCAGCACGTCGAGGATCTTGTCGGCGGTGGGCTTGCCTTCATTGAGCGGTTCGACCGAGCCGGCCCTGTCGGCCGCGACCTTGAGCGCGGCGCCCTCGCCGGAGAGCAGCGGCGTCAGGCCCATCTCGCAACGATCGCGGTGTCGGTCGCAATAGGCCTGGGACTGCTCACGGACGTAATCGAGCAATTCCTGGTTGGAGATGGTGCCGTTGCGGTTGGCATCCGCCAGGCCCTTCTCGACGCCGTCGGCGAAGGCCGTGGTGAACACACCGCGATAGGAAGGCGCACCATCCTCGTCGACCAGGGCTGTCTGTGCGGGCGAGACCGCGTCCCATCTGACGAGGTCGAGCCCCGCTGGAGCAGGCGGGCTCGCCGGTTCCTCGCCAAGGGCGGGCTCCACCACGATGGAGCGCGTCGCGCCATCGATCTGTGGCGAGCGGGCAGCCGGATTGCCGCTGCCTGCGGCTTCCACCACGATGGCCCGCGTCACGGTGCCGGCATGGCTGGAATCGATTACTTCGGTGATATGGCGCCCGGACAATTGCGCCAATATGCCCTCGATGCGGCTCTGGCCAAGGGCATTGCCCACCCCGCCGGGTCGCATGGCGGCATCGAAGGGCAGGAGGGTGTCCTCCCGCCCGCCTCCGGCTTTCTGGAAATAGCCTTGGCCGGCAAAATAGAAGAACACACGCTCGCCGGGTTTGCTCTGTCCAAGCCAGTTCTGCAGCCCGTCGAGGATGGCGGTGCCGGAGGCCTGGTCGTCAAGCAGCAACCTAACGTCGCCGGGCTGGTAGCCGAGCGTGCCGGTGAGGAGAGCCTGCATGCGCATAGCATCGGCGCGGGCCCCACCCGGCAATTGCGCGGTAAGCTGGCTTGCCTGGTAGGTGTCGATGCCGACGATAAGGGCACGATCCGCCAGCGCCGGGGTTGCCGATAGCCCCAACAGGGCGGCGAGCATCACGGTGGCCCGATCTCTGGATCGCCCCACCGAAATCCAGCCTCGCAGCTTGCGAATCATCCCCTTCATTGCGGACCTGCGCTGGTGAAAATGTTGGCGATGGCCACCGTGACCTGCTGGCCGTTGAGGGCATTCTTCAGCGTATCCGGCAGGTCGGCGGCGGCATCGGGCTTCGACATTGCCTGCAGCGCGGTCTGCAACTGGTCGAGCGGCTGGTCGGAGAGGATGGCGATCAGGTGCTCGGCGCCGAAGGGCGGGTCGCGCACCTGCAGCGGCAGCGAGAAGGGCTTGCTGCTCCAGTCCTCGTCATGCTCGGCCTGGGAGGTCGGATAGAGGAACTCCACCTTGCCGTCAGGCGGCAGGTTGAACAGGGTCATGAAATGATGGCTGGAAGCGCCGAGACCGACGGTGAGCCGCTCGCCGCGATTGAAGGTGCGCGAGCCGCCGGCGACTTCGAAGGGCTGGATCGAGCCGCTGGCGAAGGCCTGCAGGAAGGCGATAGCCCGCCACTTGGCGACGATGCCCGGCAGGCCCTGCGGCTGCACGCCCTCGGCCACGATGCCGGCGACACGCTTTTCCACCGTGCCCTTGGCTGCGTCGTAGACGAGATCGGCATCGGCCTCATCGGGAACGACGGTGGCGCCGGGGATCTCCGCGGTGAGCTGCCCGTTGCGCACCGCGAGCTTCAGGGCTGTGTTGCCGCTCACCGCCTGCTCGGCGATGGCGATGGCGCTCTGCGTATCCGTCCCGGCCTGCCCCGGCTCATTGCCGGGCGCCGGCGCGGCGGAGCGGAATACAGGGATGTCGCGGCTCACGGTTGGAAAGGATTGCGAGACCTGCTGGCTCTGCGTCGCCTGCAGCACGGAGGCACGCACGAAGGAGACCAGCTCCTTCTCCGTGGTCACGCCGTCATGATTGGCATCCGCCTGGCCCTCGATGGCGCGGGCGAAGGCAAAGGAGAGGGCGCCGCGCTGCTGGCCGTTGATGGTCACCTCCGGCACCAGCTTGTCATCTGAGACACCGGCAAGGAAGGTGAACTGGTCGTTGGGCGCGACCTTGGTCGAGACCACCGGCGGGGGAGGCGCGAATTCCAGCAATTCGGCGCGGTCGATCTGCGGCTTGGGCGCGACGCGATAGGTCAGGCCCATCGAAACGGAGCGATACATCGTACCCGAATGGCAGGCGTCGGTGACGACGACCGCATAGACCTTCTTGGCTTCCGCCTCCTTGAGCCAGACGGCGACCTCCTTGTCGACGATGCGGTCGGCGAGACCCGGCCCCTTCAGAGCGAAGTTCACCAGGGGGAGGTTGTCGTCGAGCCCGTCGGGCTCGTCGGGATCATTGGGCGCCGCGGGTTCCTGCGAACCATGGCCGGCATAGGTGAAATAGATGGTGTCGCCGGCCTGGGCCTGTTTCAACAGGCCCTCCCAGGCCGCGACCACGGCCGGCTTGGCGGCCTGCTTGTTGGTGAGCAGGACCAGCTTCTTGACACCGGCCTTGGTCAGGGCCTGCGCCACGTCCTCGGCATCGTTGACCGCCCCGTGCAGGGCCGGGATCGGCGCCGTGTACTCGTCGATCCCGACCACGAGGGCGTAGGAATCGGCAGCCAGTGCCGGGGCGGCAAGCAAAAACCCCGCTCCCGCCAGCAGGGTCGTGGCCGTCATCGGGAGGCTTTGGCGTCGGGTCACGTCCTAGTCTCCGGTCCGCGCCGCCGCGCATCATTGTCATCACGAGCGGCTCGCCGGCGGAGCGGGCCCTCAGGATTTCTTCGGCGCCTTGCCCGGGATCGGCGGCAGGCTCACCAGGAAGGCTGCGATGGCCTTGCGGTCATCGTCGCTCAGACGGCTGGTGTTCTGGATCACCTCCGCCATGCTGCCGCCCGCCGAATCGAAGGCCGGTGTGAAACCGGTCTTCAGGAAGTCGGCGATCTCAGCCTCCTTCCAGTCACCGATGCCGTCGGCATGAGGCGTGATATTGGGCACCCAGCCCTTGCCGTCCGGCGCGGGACCGCCGGAAAAGCGCTTGTCCGCTTCAATACCGCCAAAGGCATTGCGCGGGCTGTGACATTCGGAACAGTGGCCCGGACCGAGCGCCAGATAGGCACCACGGTTCCATTCCGCGCTCTTGCTCGGATCGGGCGTGAAGGGCTTGTCGTCGAAATAGAGGAACTTCCAGCCGCCGAGCAGACGCCGGATATTGAAGGGAAAGCCGATGTCATGCGGCTTGTCCGGGGTGTCCACCGCCGGCAGCGTCTTCATATAGGCGAAGAGGTCGCGGACATCCTCGAGCTTGAGCTTGGCGTAGGACGTGTAGGGCAGCGCCGGGTAGAGATGCTCGCCCTCGCGGCCGATGCCGCGCTGCACCGCATTGATGAAATCGAGCTCGCTCCAGGCGCCGATCCCCTGCTTGGCATCCGGGGAGATGTTGGGCGCATAGAATGTACCGAAGGGTGAGCCCAAAGCCAGGCCGCCGCCAAGCTTGAGCCTGTCGTCCTGGCCGGGTGTCTGGTGGCAGGAAACGCAGCCGCCGATGGTGAAGATCGTCTCGCCATTGGCGAGATTGGGCTTATAGTCGGCGGTTAGAGCGGAAGCAGGCAGAGGCGAAGGCTGGGTAACGAACCAGAACACGCCCAGACCGACTATGCCGAGCACGACCAGTGCGCCGATGATTTTCTTCCAAGACATCCGGGAAAGCCCCTTCTCCGGCCTGAACTCCATTGCCCAGGCTCAACGCCTGAACACCTTGCACCGTCGCTCTATTCGCAAGCTGCCTTGGCGGGCCCGGATGCCCCTATCCAGATGCTCCGGCGTGATGTGGCCGTGAAACATGTCCCAAGTACATTCTTGTCGGAAACACCCTTACCGGCGGCCTCGCTGCCGGCCGTTTTGAAGCAACATTACCGGGACATGCCCGGTAATGTCGGAAGTAGCGAGCACGGTCTAACCGGGCCGGCGTGGCGCCGAACCTCAGTCCTTCTTGACGCGATAGGTGCCGTGGCAGCTGTTGCAGTTGGAGGCGATGACACCGAACGCCTTGGCAAAGCTGGCCTGATCGGTTGCGGCCATGGCGCTCGTCGCATCAGCGCCCAGCTTGGCAGCATGGGCCTTGAAGTCCGCCATATCTTCCCAGATCTTGGGCGAAGCGGTGGTCGGGTCAGTACCGCCGCCGGTCTTGGAATCGTCCGGGAAGAGGGTCGGCAGCTTGGCCGCGCCGTCGACATAGACCTGAAGCAGCGCCTTTACCTTGGTGGCATCGAAAGGCGCCTCACCCTTGGCGTAGGCGCTGGCGTCCTTGGTGGCCTTTGCGATGCCTTTCATCAGGGCCTGGCGATCCTCGATCGGACCCGCGAAGGCGGTAGTGACGCCGACGGCGACCACAGCGGCGGCGATGACAAAACGTTTCATTCAGAAGTTCTCCCTGACCTGGGCATGGCGACGCGGTAGCGAATAGCACCTTTTTTTGGCGGCAATCGCAAGTGGGTAGATTTGAATTATTTCAAATCGGCTTTGCACTGCTTTGCTAAGCTTCGCCGGCCTTCGTGACACTAAATTGAAGGTCGAATAACTTTTACAAGACAACGGGTTAGGTTTCGTTGTCTTACGTTGTCTTTCGCCTGGTGGCCGCGACTGTGACTAGGACCAAAGGCTAATGGGTAGGGCAAAAAAACTTTCGGCTAAGTTCGTCGACAGCACGCCATCTGGCTCCCACGGCGACGGCGACAATTTGTATCTGCCAGCGGTAGGCTAATAAAGGCTGGCTTGGACACGGAGAAAATTTGAGCATTTGCCACTCGCTGAGGATGCACTCGAGGAATCGGCGCATTACCCCGCAGCGGGGCAGGAGGATCATAAGGGACAGCGAGGTGGAATGAGAGCCGCGCAGTCTGCCCGCCAAAATGAAAGCCCCGCCGAAGCGGGGCCTTTAATGTCACCCAACAACCATGTCAGAACTTGTAGCTGACGCCTAGCGTCGTCGAAACTTCGTTCAACTTCACACGTCCTGGGACGCCCGAGGCAGTGAACGAGTTATGCCCAAAGTCGGTGTAGCGAACCTCACCGCGCACCAGCCAATTGTCGGTCACCGCGTATTCGAGGCCACCGCCTATGGTCCAGCCAGTCCGAGTATCACTATTTGACACACGGGCGAACGGAACTGTCTGAACGGCGGTGAACTTCTCATCACCGAACGCTACACCACCTGTGATGTAAGGCAGGAAGCGGTCAAAGGCATAGCCAACGCGCGCACGGATGGAGCCCTGCCATTCACTCTTGATGTTGGCATTGAAAAGGATGCCACCCAAGACAGTATTCGTGTCTTTGTCGAGGCTCGTGTAGTCAATGTCACCCTCGACGCCAACAACGAAACCACCATCGAACTGGTAGTTGTAGCCAACATGTGCGCCTCCAATAAAGGCGCTGTCATCAAGATCATTGAAATTAACGGCACCGACCCTCGCCGAGGCATTGGTGAAGACACCGCCGGCATGCAAGCCTACATAAAAACCGGTCCAGCTGTAGGGCAGCACCACGGGAACGACCGGCTCGACAGGCTGGGGAGCCAGATCGGCAGCGAATGCACTCGGAGCAAGAAGCGCGAAAAGAGAGGAGGCGATCAAAAGTGACTTCATGATATCGATCATCCAATGAATGGGTGATGTCCTACTATCATAAGTTGCATTAAATTGATGTCACAATTAGGCAACACTTGGATTCAATTTCGCCATTCTGGAGGACGTATATCTCGGCGAAGCGACGGCCTAGCCTGCGGTATCTTTCGGATCGAAGAAGTCGGGGTGGTCGATAAGCTTCTGTAGCTCTTCTTCAGTGATGATGTTGTCTTCGCCCCGGCCGTCTGTGTGCAGTTCGACATGGTCTGTGGGAGAAAGTTGTGATCTCTCGTGCTTGTAACGGGCAATGGCCTGGCGAAGCGTCATGTGCCTTGAGCCGCGATTGTAGGTTACGAGCTGATCGGGATCGTATTTGTTACGCACCTGCTCTGTCTTTCCTAAGCCTCACCGGCCCGTGGTTTCTTGTGTCTAAGGCCCCAATAAAGATCCCATAGCAGCGAGGTACGAGCGGCGGGACAGCTCGTCAGCGTATAGGAATCACATAGCCCTATTTGGCGGGCATATCGCTCATCTTCGACGACCGCGAGTTGATAGGAAACGAAGCAAAGGCAAACGAGCAGGACGGCAATCGCTATATTCTTCATAGGTGGCCCCCAGCGTGCTTCCCTAGGCTCACATCCGGCCCTTCGCCGTCATCAGCGACGAAGATCACGGGTGAGGCGGGTGATAGTAGGCTATGACGGTGTGGGCAGTCTGCACGATAGCTGGCATAGACACCAATATCGCAGCACTTTTTAGAGCCGCTTCAGGCCGAATTGAGCCTCACCAGTAACTGGCTTGCCTCGCCAATATAGCTTGCCGGTCTCCTGTTCGACGCCGAAGTCGTCGAGCCATGCACCCGGAACTTGCATCGCCTGCGCGAAGGTCACATATGGCGGGCATGAACTATCTCGCCCATCTCCTGCTTTCTCCGCCGGATACGGCCTACCAGGTCGGCAATCTCCTGCCGGACCTTGTGCACCTGCCGGAGCAGGAGCGCTTCACCGGCCGCTATCGCGAGGGCATCGAGATGCACCGGCGCATCGATGCCTTCACCGATGCTCATCCGGTGCCACGGCGCAGCCGCGAGCGGCTCTGGCCGACCTACAGGCGTTTCTCCGGCATCATCGTCGACATCGTCTACGATCACTGCCTGATCCAGCGTTGGGACGCCTATCACGCTGATTCCGTGCCGAATTTCCTTGCCAGCGTGCGCAACGGCCTGCCGGCCCTGCAAGGCGACCTGCCAGAAAAGACCTACAAGCACATTCATTCGATCACGCAATGGGCCGGCGACTACGCCACCCTCGACGGCGTCAGCGCCGCCATGGCGCGCGTCGGCAGCCGCCTGCGCCGTCCTGCGGATTTCTCAGGCCTGCGAGGTGAGCTGGAGCGCCACCGCGAGGGTTTCCAGGAGGATTTCGACGACTTTTTCCCGGAATTGCTGGCGATGACAGGCAACGCCTCGATCGAGAGGCGGCCATGCTTAACGGCGCTGGCGAGCACGTAAGGAAAGATTCACTATCACCGTCGTAAGGTGATGGCCGAAGAAGTCCTTGTTGCGTTTGAGTGTTTTCATGCATCCCTCCTGGCTTTCGCATCCCTTCCAGAACCGGGAGACGCAGCAATCCGGACGGTCTCAAGCCGCGCGCTGGTTCGGCGCGTTGGGCGTCGCCGCTGCCCTCGCCTTCGCGACGCCCGCCTTCGCCGACGACCAGCCGAACTATTCGCCTCAGACCTACGACCTGACGCTGCGCGCCATCACCGACTATGAGGAGATCGCCACCAATGGCGGCTGGCAGCCCCTGCCGCCGGGCGCCTCCGGCATGCGCATCGGCGCCAAGGGCAAGTTCGCGAAGGCGCTGCGGGCGCGACTCGCCGTCACGCGCGACCTCGACCCCAGCCTGCCGGCGAGCAGCGAATTCGATCAGACGACGCAGGACGCTCTCAAGCATTTTCAGGCCCGGCACGGTCTTAGCCAGACCGGCTCGATCGGCCGGCTCACCATGATCGCCCTCAACGTGCCGGTGGAGGTTCGCCTGCACCAGCTCGACGCCTCGGCCAACCGTCTGGCGGCGCTGAAATTCAAGTTCGGCGACCGCTACATCGTCTCCAACATCCCGGCGGCGAGCCTCGAAGCGGTTGATCACGGCGTGGTGGATCGTTCCTACACCACCGTGGTCGGCAGCCCCGAGCGAGCCTCGCCGACGCTGACCACCAATGTGATGGCGATCAATATCCTGCCCTACTGGAATGTGCCGCAATCGATCCTGAAGGCGGATATCGTCCCGAAACTGCAGAAGAATCCGAATTATCTGACCGAAAGCCATATGCGGATCTATCGCGGCAGGCAGGAGATCGATCCGCATACGGTGGACTGGTCGACGGCGCGCGCCGAGGACTATTTCGTCAAGCAGGAGCCAGGCGTGTGGAACTCGCTCGGCTTCCTCAGGCTCGACATGCCCAACAAGGATGCGGTCTACATGCATGACACGCCGCATCGCGAACTCTTCCGCAGCGATGTGCGCTTCGGCTCCTCCGGCTGCACCCGCGTCGCCGGCGCGCAGGATCTCGCCGCCTGGGTGATGCAGGGCTCGGAATGGACAGGGCAGGCCATCCAGGACCAGATCGACACGGGCGTGCCCAAGACGATCAAGCCGGCCAAGCCGGTGCCGGTCGCCTGGGTGTACCTCACCGGCTGGGGCGCACCCGATGGAAGCGTGCAGTTCCGGCCCGACGTCTACAATATCGACACGCCCGCCGATCCTGAGCCAGCGCCCGCCGATACGCTGGCGGCCAGCACCATCACCGACCGCACCGCCTCGGTGCCGGTTACCATGCCGGCCCAGCCACGCAAGCCGGTGGTGGCCAAGCCCGCACAGGCGAAGCCGGTTGCCGCGAAGCCGATGCAGGTCAAGCCGGTCGCGACGACGGTGGTGAAGACGCGGCCCATCGTCATCGACGCCTCGGCCACGGCGAACTGACCTCGGAGTGCGGACATCCCTGGGAGCGCGGACGTCTCGTCCGCCTCTTGAAACGACAGCGCTTCAGGACAAGGTGCAGCCCGTCAGGAGGCACTCTCCTCATTCTAGAGCGCCGCCGTTTCAAGAGGCGGACGAGACGTCCGCGCTCCCAGCGACGATTGTTCCCAGCATTTCCCTTGCCGCGCGCGAAAAACTGTTATTTGGTCCGCGCCATGTCCACTTCCTCCTCCGCGATGCAGACCCTGCCGCAGCTTCTCGTCACCCCCGGCTTTGCCGACTACCGCCTGGTCGATTGCGGCGAAGGCCGCAAGCTCGAACGCTTCGGCAAGCTTCTGGTCGACCGTCCCGAACCACAGGCCATGGGCGTGCGGAAGAACCCGGCGCTGTGGGAGAAGGCCGATGCGGTGTTCCTGGGCATGAACGCCGAGGACGAGGGCTCCGACGGGCGCTGGAAATTCGCCGGCAGGCCGGTGGAGACCTTCCCGGTCTCCTATCGCGGCGTCGCATTCCACGGCCGCTTCACGCCCTTCCGCCATCTCGGCTTTTTTCCCGAGCAGGCCCCGCATTGGGACTACATGATCGAGCAGTTGCAGGGGCTGAAGCGCCCGGCGCGCGTGCTCAACCTGTTCGGCTACACCGGCGTCGCCTCCCTCCTCGCCGCCAAGCATGGCGCGCAGGTGACCCACGTCGATGCTTCCAAGAAATCGATCGGATATGCCCGCGAGAACCAGGCATTGGCCGGGCTGTCGGATGCGCCGATCCGCTGGATCGTCGACGACGCCGTGAAGTTCACCGCGCGCGAGGAGCGCCGCGGCTCCAAATATGACGTGGTGCTGCTCGACCCGCCCAAATATGGCCGCGGCCCGGGCGGCGAGGTCTGGGACCTCTTCCGCGACCTGCCGAGGATGCTTGACCTCTGCCGCGCCGTGCTGACCGACAAGCCGGCTTTCGTGATCGTCACGGCCTATGCCATCCGGGCCTCCTTCGTGGCTGTGCATGAGCTGACGCGCGAGGTGTTCGGTGATCTCGGCGGCGACATCACCTCCGGCGAATTGGTGGTCTCCGAGGAAGGATCCGGGCGGCTCCTCTCGACCTCGCTCTATTCGCGCTGGAGCGCCGCATGAGAGACACAAGGGCAACCGAACGCTCTCACTGGAGCTCTGGCAAGAAGTCAGTGGAACCTCGACCTTTTTGTCGTTGCCGGGCTCGTACCGGCAATCCAGAAAGGCGCAAGCGCTGGAAAGGTCGCGTCTGGATGCCCGGGACAAGCCCGGGCATGACAAAGGATGCTGCGCTTCCTTCGGCAAGCCGACGACTTTTGAGCCAGGCTTTCGAGAAATCGTCATGAAGCCCCGTTTCCAGCGCCCGCGTCCGCCCGTTCCCACCACGCCCGTGTCGCGCGTGGTGACCAGCCTCACCAACCCGCTGATCAAGGACATCCGGGCGCTGGAGATGCGCAAGGTGCGCCAGGAGGCGGGCCTCTTCATCGCCGAGGGCCTGAAGCTGGTGGCCGACGCCATCGAGGCCGGCTGGCCGATCCGCATCCTCGTGCACCGCTCCGGCGAGGACAAGCCGATGCTGGCGCGCGCCGTGCGGGCGACGCGCCAGGCGGGCGGCGAAGTGCTCGAAGTCACCGGCGAGATCCTGGAAAAGCTCTCGCGCCGCGACAATCCCCAGACCGTGATCGGCGTGTTCGAGCAGCGGCTCGAAAAGCTCGACGGCCTCAAGATCGCCCGCGAGGAAATCTGGATCGGCCTCGACCGCGTGCGCGACCCCGGCAATCTCGGTACCATCATCCGCACCGCCGACGCGGTGGGCGCGGAGGGCATCGTCCTGATCGGCGACACCACCGACCCCTTCGGCATCGAGGCCGTCCGGGCCACCATGGGCTCGATCTTCAACGTACGGCTGGCCGCGACCACTGCCCAGGGCTTCCTCGCCTGGCGCAAGGGCTTCGACGGCCTTGTCGTGGGTACGCACCTTGCCGGAACGCATGACTATCGCGATGTCGACTATCGCAAGGGCCCCTGTCTCCTGCTGATGGGCAATGAACAGCAAGGCCTGCCGGACGATCTCGCGGCAGCCTGCAGCCATCTCGTCAAGATCCCGATGCGGGGGCAAGCGGATTCGCTCAACCTGGCAGTGGCGACCGGCGTGATGTTGTTCGAGATCGCACGGGGACAACTCAAACTGGGATAGACCGGAGACCAATGGCGGCCAGGATTTTCTCTATCGCCGGGCACATGATCCTGGCGCTGTTCGTCGCCCTCACCGCCTTCTGGGGCACACTGGCGCTGTGGTATCGCCTCCCCTTCGGCGAGATCGCGCGCTATTCCATTCCCGCTCTCTGGGTCGTCCTTGCCCTCGTCGCCCTGCGAGGTTGCGCCTTCAGCCGCTGGCGCCAGCTCATTCCGTATGCGGTCGCACTCGCCGCCCTGCTCGTGTGGTGGCAGACCATTGGGCCGCGCAGCGACAAGGACTGGTCGCCCGACGTGGCGCGCCAGTACACCTCGACGATGGAAGGCTCCACAGTCAGGGTCACCAATGTACGCGATTTCGAGTGGCGCTCTGACACCGACTTCACGCAGCATTGGGAAGAACGCAGCTACGATCTCGACACCATCACCCGCGTCGATCTGTTCACCTCGACCTGGGGAAATCCGGCCATCGCCCATACCATGATCAGCTTCGGCTTCGCCGACGGCAGATATCTGGCCTTTTCCGTGGAAGTGCGACGCCAGAAAGGCGAGGCGTATTCGGCCGTCTCCGGCCTCTTCAAGCAGAACGAACTCGTCGCCATCGCCGCCGACGAACGCGATGTCATTCGCGTGCGCTCGAATGTAAGGGGAGAGGACGTACAGATCTTCAATCTGCGTACCAGCCCGGCCCGGGCTAGAGAGGCCCTCGTCTATTTTCTCTCGATGGGCAACCGTCTCGCCCGACAGCCGCGCTTCTACAACACGGCAACCACCAATTGCACCACGGTGCCGTTTTACCTGGCCCGGAAGCTCAACCCCACCCTGCCTCTAGATTGGCGCGTCCTGGTGAGCGGCTACCTGCCGGACTATCTCTACGACATCGGCGCACTGACGCATCAGGTATCCCTGAGCGAATTGCGTGACAAGGGGCGGATCACCGAGCGGGCGAAAGCGGCGGACCAGAGCGCGAATTTTTCGCAGGCGATACGGGAAAGCGTGCCGGAGCCGTAGTCTTTCCGGGTGCGCGGACGTCACTTCAGCGTCCATACGCTCGACTTCTTGATCTCCAGATCTTCCAACTCCCGCGACACCGGCACCTGATAGGTGGCGAGCAACGTGAGTTCGTCCTTCGGCAGATAGGTCCGGCCGGGATCACCCACCAGCACGCTCGCCCCTCGTTCGCGCCAGCCCTTGAGCCAGGCCAGCACGGCGGCGGCGATCTCGCGGTCGTAGAAGATGTCGCCGGCTAGAATCACATCGGCCTCGATATCGAAGCGGCCGAGGACATTCTCTTCGACAGGCTTGACGCGTACCCCGTTCAGCTCGGCATTGAGCAGCATGGCCTCCAGTGCGAAGCTGTCGATGTCGGCGGCGTGGGCCACGAGCGCCCCCGCCTTCATCGCAGCGATCGCCACCAGGCCGGAACCCGAGGCGAAGTCGAGCACGCGCTTGCCGGCGACCGTCTCGGGATGGTCGAGGATGTAGCGCGCAAGCGCCTGGCCGCCGGCCCAGGCGAAGGCCCAGAAGGGCGGCGGAAGTCCCATCGTGCCGAGTTCTTCCTCGGTCTTCTGCCAGAGCGGCGTCACCTCGTCGGCGAGATGCAACGAGATTTCGGGTGCGTGGGGCACGGCCAGCACCCGTGTCTGCGCGACGATGAAGGCTTTCCGGTCAGCGATCACAGGCGAAGCTGGCGCTCATAGAGGTCGGGCAGGTCGTTCTCCAGGAGCACGACATCGCCGGCGTGGAGGTTGGCGCCCATCCAGGTCTGCGCGGCGGCGAAGCTCGCGCATGCCACCACCTCTCCATCGGGCTTGGCCGCCTTGTAGGCCTGGACGAGATCGCGGATGCGGTCGGGCGCCACGGCGAGCAGGATATCGACCGTTTCGGCCGCCTTGGTGCCGATTTTCCTGTGCTCCTCGGAATGGGCAGCGCCGAGTTCCACCATGCCCGGCGTCACCAGGATGCGACGGCCGCCCTCGCCCACCAGCAGCGGCAGGATATCGAGCGCCGAGGCGAAGCCGGCGGGGTTGGAGTTATAGGCGTCGTCGACGATGACGGTGCCGTCGGCCTGTCGCTTCACCTCCAGGCGGTGCTTGATCTGCGGCGTCGAGCGCATGGCAATCTCGGCGATCTCGGCGTCGATGCCCATGGCGAGCGCGGTAACGAAGGCAATCGCCATGTTGCCGCCGTGATGCAGTCCATAGAGCGGCGCGGCGAGCGTATAGTCCTTGCCGAGATAGCTCAGCGACACGGTAAGCCCGTCCTTGCCCTGCGTGACCGAATGGATCCTGGCTTCGCTCCCCTCGCCGTTGCCGACCAGCACTATCGAGGCACGGTGCGCGTCGGTGAAATCCTTCGCGTCCTTGAAGACGAGCACGGCGTCATTGATGATCGCCTTGCCGCCGCGGGCGATCGCCGCCGTCGGCAGCTCGAACTTGGTTCTGGCCACGGTGTCGAGGGACTTGAAGCGCTCGTAATGGGCCGCGCCCACCGCCGTCACCACCGCGATATCGGGCGGGGCGAGGCGGCAGAGACGCTCGATCGAGCCTGGGCCATAGGCGCCCATCTCCACGACGAAATGGCGGTGATAGGGCTCCAGCTGCTCGCGCACGATGCGGGCGATGCCCATCGGCGTGTTGACCGAACCGGGCGTGATCAGGGCCGAGCCGGCACTTTCGAGGAGATGCCCGAGGATATGCTTGGTCGAGGTCTTGCCATAGGAGCCGGTGACGCCGACGATCACGGGCGCCAGGCGCTTGAGCTTGTCATGCGCCTCGTTCCAGAAGCCCTGCTGGATGCGGTTTTCGCCGGGCTGCAGGATCTTCACCGCCGCCACCAGCGCGAAGGGGATGAGCTGAACCAGCGCCACCACCCAGACCGGCGCCACGCCGAAGCTGACGCCGATCAGGCCGAGCACCAGCACAAGCGCGAAGGCGACGCGCAGGATGCGGGTGGCGCGCTGCGTCATCGCCAGCTTCTTCTTGCCGGTCTGGCGCGGATCGCGCTCGCGCCGCGACATGATCAGCAGGATCACCCCGATGAAGAAGGCAAGGATGAAGACCGGCGCCGGATAGAGCTTGCTCATCGCCGACAGCACGACCACCGCAAGGCTGACGCGGGTGTCGAACACCACATTGTAGAACAGCCAGTGCAGGAAGCGCCCGCCGTCATATTCCTCCTGCTGGAAGATATGCAGATAGGTCAGGAAGCGCTTCCAGGCGAAGGGAATGAAGCCAAGCAGCACAAGGGCGGCGGCGATGTGGGGCGAATTGAGGACAGGGGCGAGCGCTTCGAGCATCAGCCTTCCAGGAGTTTGGCAACAGTATGGGCGACCTGCGGACCACCATCGGTCAGGACGGTGTAGTGGTCGAGCCCGGGCAGGATGTTCACGGTGGCGCCGGGGATAAGCTGCGCCATGCGCTCGCTCATCTCGGGCGGCGCCTGGTCGTCCAGCGAACCGCACAGGATGCGGACGAGGATGCGTATCGCCTTGATCGCTTCGCTCTGGTCCTCGTTGACGACCTTCACGAAGATGGGCCGCATGACCCCTGCATTGCGGTAGTCGGCCGAGCCAAAACCGGCCTTGCGGGCGCTGACGTCGACGCCGATCTTCTCCAGCAATTTCAATGCCTTGAACAGGCGCACGCGCCAGAAGATCCTCAGGCGGGTGGCGAGGCTGCGGATCGGTTTCAGCCCATGCGAGCCGACCAGCACCATGCCGTCGAGCGCTTGGGAATGGTTGGTCGCCAGCCTGAGGCCGACACGTCCGCCGAAGGAATGGCCGACCCAGATCCGCCTGCTGCGCGGCAAGGTGCCGAGCCATTCGGCCACGGCATCCGCGTAGTCGTTGGTGTCCCACACGCCCGCATGTCCGGTCTCCGGCGGCACCGGGCTTTGGCCGAAGCCGGGAAAGTCAATCAGCGTATGGTGAGCCGAGCGTTCCAGCGACTGCGCCAGCGCCTGAAAGGCATGGTGGTCCTGTCCCCAGCCATGCGCCCAGATCACATGCGGCGTCCCGGCATCCAGCGGCTTGCCGAACGAAACGATCGCATGCGGCGCACCCTTGGCGGTGAAGGTAGAGAGTTTCAACATAGTCCTTCCGGCAGGTCCGTGGTTCCATACCACGCAGCCTGCGGCGCATTTGCGGCGCCCTGGTCCCGCAAGGTCAGGATATGGAGCTGCGTTCCATAATCGAAGTGCCAGAATTCGTACGCGTAGTTGGTAAAGCCCTCGTTAACCATCGCATTGAACAGCACGCGGCGGTTGAGGAGACGAGGGTCTTCCGGCCCGATTTCGCCTTGCTGCAGCAGCCTTTCATAGTGGTCGGTGTAGGATCGCTCATGCCCCTCATCGAACGCAGCGCCATGGTCGAGCAAGGCGCCGCTCGCCGCATCGACCAGCATGATGTCCACCGAACCGCCGGTGGAATGAATGGGCCAGGTCGTCTCGTCCTCCCGATTGAAGCGGCGGGGATCGGAGACAAAAGTACGCACGATGGCCTCGCGTGCCTCGGGCGGAAGCTCCGGATGCTCGGCCGCGACCTCAGCCTCGAAGAAGGTCCATAGCCCCGCCTGCGTCTCGACCGGACGATAAGCATCCAGCGTCTTGATGCGCAGGCCCCGGCCCGCCACGGCGTCGTCCGCCTGTTTCAGCCGTTTGGCCACGCCTGCCCGCGCCGCCACCACCTCCACTGCGTCGGCGATGCGCTTGTGATAGGGCGCATTGCCGCCATCCGTGCGGGCATACCACGACTGTGTCAGGAGACCCTCGGCGGCCAGATCGACAAGAGGTTCGTCCCAACGCGGATCGGCGCGATCGAACGGAACCAGACTGTAGCCGGAAGCGGTGCCGGCGGACTCGGGGCGGAGGGGGACGGGGGAGAGGAGATCGATCATTATTTCCCGGGTGCGCGGACGTCTCGTCCGCTCTTGAACCGCTCCGTTTGGAGGTTAGAAAGATGCCGACGAGACGTCCGCGCGCGCCAGACAACTTCTACTTCGCGAAGTGCTCGAATATCGCCACTCTGAAGCGTCTTTGCACAGACCTGCTTTAACTGGATTTTGCTCGATATAATACCTTGCATCCTCGAAATGCTTCTCGCTTCGAATTTTTCGGTCAAAATATTCCTCGAACCAAACTTGGCCTGTCCGCCCCAAAGCAACATTGAGTTTCTTCGCTGTGAATGACTTCCAGCTGTGGATGATGCTGGACAAAGAATGGTCACCGATCGGAGTGATGAGAACATGGACGTGATTAGGCATCACGCACCAAGCGTGTAGTCGATATCTCTCCGCATCGAAATGAAGCAAGGATCCTTCGATAATAGGTCCGATCGCTTCCTTGGATAGAAAAGCCTCTCCATGGCCCGCATCAAGAAAGGCCTCGATACGCTTTCTGGATTCCCTTGCCTTCGCATCATCCGGCAAGTGTCTTAGCTCCGTTGCCCAGCGTTCCCTCAAGTGCCTAGGCATGGAGTCAGCAAGGCGAAAGAATATCGCCTGAGCTTCTTCGCCGGCTTCCCAGTGAGGAAGATAGCCACGCGAATGCCATTCGGCTTGCGGCTTCAGTGGTGATCGAGGCTGCTCGTCGGTCATTTGCCTCCCGGGTGCGCGGACGTCTCGTCCGCTCTTTCCTATCCTGCACCCGTAACATTTCCAAGGTGCGGACGGGACGTCCGCGCACCCGGCAAGATCACAGAAACCGTCCTGCGATCCTGCCATGCGCCTCGCGTAACGCCCCTAGATCCAACCCCACAGGCAGGCCGTCCGCCACGCGCCATTGCCCGGCCACCATCACACGGTCGGCACGATGCGCACCGCAATGCACCAGCGCGGCGACGGGGTGGTGGGCGCCGGAGAAGCGCAGTTCGTCGAGGGTGAAGAGCGCCAGGTCCGCCTCCAGCCCTATTCGGATCGCGCCGATGTCGTCGCGGCCGAGGCAGCGTGCCGAGCCTTCGCTGGCCCAGCGCAGGCAGTCGCGCCAGGAAACGGCCTCGGCGCCGTGCGAGAGGCGGTTGATCATCAAGGCGTGGCGTACGCCCTCCATCAGGTTGGAACTATCGTTCGAGGCCGAGCCGTCGACGCCGAGCCCCACCGGCGCGCCGGCCTTTTCGAGGAGGCCCGTGCGGCAGAAGCCCGAGGCGAGCACGGCGTTGGAAGTTGGGCAATGGCACACGCCGACACCATGGCGGCCAAGCGCGGTGCAATCATCGGCGCTGAAATGGATACCGTGGGCCAGCCAGGTACGCGGCGACATCCAGCCGACCTCATCGAGCAGTTCGATCGGCCGGCAGCCATAGACCTCGCCGCAGAAGCGGTCCTCGTCCTCGGTCTCGGCCAGGTGGGTGTGCAGGCGGCAGTCGAACCGCTCGGCGAGCGCCGCGGTCCTGCTCATCAGGCTCTTCGTCACCGAAAAGGGCGAGCAGGGCGAGAAGGCGATCCGGATCATCGCCCCCGGCCGCGGGTCGTGATAGGCCCCCGCCACGCGCTCGCAATCGGTGAGGATCTCGTCCTCGTCCTGGACCACGCTGTCGGGCGGCAGGCCGCCATCCTTCTGCGACAGGTTCATCGAGCCGCGCGACACCGTCATGCGGATCCCGAGCGCCCGCGCTTCCTCGACCTCGATGTCGACAGCCTGTTCCAGCCCTTTCGGAAAGACATAATGATGGTCGGCCGCCGTGGTGCAGCCCGACATCAGCAATTCCACCAGCGCGACGCGCACCGAAAGGCGGAAGCTCTCGGGGTCGAGGCGCGACCAGATCGGGTAGAGCGTCTTCAGCCAGGGAAACAGCGGCATGTCGCAGGCGTCGGGATGGGCCCGCGTCAGCGTCTGGTAGAAATGGTGGTGGGTGTTGACGAGGCCCGGGAGAACGACGTGGCGGGACGCATCAAAGGTCGTGTCAACGGGCAGAGTCGGCTCGCGGCCGGCCGGCACCAACTCGGCGATACGGCTGCCTTCGACAACGATACCGCGTTCCGCGCCATCGGCCAGAATAGAGAGCGGGTCTTTCAGCCACAGGCGCATGACGACTCCTTTGCGGGGTGATCGCCCATTGAAGCGTCTGCGGTAGTGGAGACCAAGCCGCATTTGATTGGAAAGTGTTTCTTCCGGGTGCACGGGCATCCTGCCCGTTCTTCCTTCAAGCGTATCGTTTTAGGAAAGGGCAGGATGCCCGTGCACCCGGGAAACTCAGAAAAACGCCTGGATCCCCGTCTGTGCCCTTCCCAGAATCAGGGCATGCACGTCATGCGTGCCTTCATAAGTGTTCACCGTTTCGAGGTTCTGCGCCACGCGCATGACGTGGAACTCGTCGGCGATGCCGTTGCCGCCGTGCATGTCGCGGGCCACGCGGGCGATGTCGAGCGCCTTGCCGCAATTGTTGCGCTTCATCAGGCTGATGGCGGGCGGGGCGGCAGTGTGGGCGTCGAGCAGGCGGCCGAGCTGCAGCGCCCCGAGCAGGCCGAGCGCGATTTCGGTCTGCATGTCGGCGAGCTTCTTCTGCACCAGCTGCGTGGCGGCAAGCGGACGGCCGAACTGCTTGCGGTCGAGCGTATACTGGCGGGCGCGGTGCCAGCAGAACTCGGCCGCGCCCATGGCCCCCCAGGCGATGCCGTAGCGCGCCTTGTTGAGGCAGCCGAACGGCCCGGAAAGGCCCTTGGCGTTGGGCAGGAGGTTGGCCTCCGGCAGCACCACGCCCTCCAGCACGATCTCGCCGGTGATCGACGCGCGCAGCGAAAGCTTGCCCTCGATCTTTGGCGTGGAAAAGCCCTTCATGCCGCGCTCGACGATGAAGCCACGAATGACGTCATCGAGCTTGGCCCAGACCACGGCGATATCGGCGATCGGCGAATTGGTGATCCACATCTTGGCGCCGTCGAGCCGGTAGCCGCCCTCGACCTTCACCGCTTTGGTCTTCATCGAGCCGGGATCGGAACCAGCGTCGGGTTCGGTGAGGCCGAAACAGCCGACCAGTTCACCGGAAGCGAGCTTCGGCAGGTACTTCTTGCGCTGCTCCTCGCTGCCATAGGCATGGATGGGATGCATCACAAGCGAAGACTGCACCGACATCGCCGAACGATAGCCCGAATCGACACGCTCCACCTCGCGCGCCACCAAGCCATAGGCGACGTGGCCGAGGGCGGCGCCGCCATAGGCCTCGGGAATAGTGGCGCCGAGCAGGCCAAGCTCGCCCATCTCCGTCATGATGGCGCGATCGAAAGTCTCCTCGCGATAGGCCTTCAATATCCGGGGCATTAGCCTGTCCTGCGCGTAGTCGCGCGCGGTGTCACGCACGAGCCGCTCTTCCTCGGTCAGAAGCGATTCGAGATCGAGCGGGTCGGTCCAGTCGAAGGCTTCGCTCGCCTTTTTGATGACTTCTCCTGCGTCATGAAGCTTGATCGCGGCGTCCACCATGGCCATACCCTCCTAAACTGATTTGGCGGGACATTGGTCGCGCCGCCTTCGGGCGTCAAGAAAAGAGTGGGCTCATGAGCGCAGTAGAGCATGGCGGCAATCTCGGTGAGGCGCGGCGGCTCTTTCCGCAGACCACGCAGCCCTGGCTCGATCTTTCGACCGGCATCAATCCCTGGCCCTATCCGATCCCGCCCATTCCGGCCGAGGCCTGGACCGCCCTGCCCTCGCCCGACGACACGCGCGATCTCGAAGCCGTAGCGGCGCAATGCTATAGCGTGCCGTTCGATGCCTGCATCGTTGCCACCCCGGGCACCCAGGCCGCGATCCAATGGCTGCCACGCCTGTTCCCGGCCGGCAGTGTCGCCGTGCTGAGCCCGACCTATACCGAGCATGCCCGCGCCTGGGCCCTGGCCGGCCATCAGGTGCTCGAAGCGCGGCGCTGGGAGGAGCTTGAGAGCGCCACTATCGCGGTGATCGTCAATCCCAACAATCCGGACGGCGGCTATTTCGGCCGCGAGGAACTCCTGGCGCTCGCCGCCGAGAAACAGGCCAAGGGCGGCGCGCTGATCCTCGACGAGGCCTTTGCCGATGTCGTGCCACAGATCTCCCTCGCCTCGATGGCCGGCACGCCGGGCCTGATCATGCTGCGCTCCTTCGGCAAGTTCTTCGGCCTCGCCGGTATCCGCCTCGGCTTCGTACTGGCCGAACCTTCGATCACCGGACGGCTGCGCCAGGCCATGGGTGCCTGGGCGGTCTCGGGCGAATCCATCGCGATCGGCCGCGTGGCGCTCGCCGATATCCTCTGGCAGAACGGCACGCGCGCGTCCCTGCGCACCGCCCGCCAGGAACTAGATGCCGATCTCATGGGCGCCGGCACCGTGCTGGGCGGCACCGATCTCTACCGCCTGCTGCAAACCCCGCACGCCCCGGCCCTCTTCCGCCAGCTTGGCCAGGTCGGCATCTGGGTACGGCGCTTCGCCGACCATCCCCGCTGGCTGCGCTTCGGCCTGCCGGGCAATGCGGAAGCGGCGGAGCGCCTGCGCTCGGTGCTGGCGCGTCACCACAGCCGCGAGACGCATGCGATGTGAAGAAGGTTCTGGCAGCGCCTCTACCTTTCCTCCTTCCTGAACGGTTTCAGCAAGGCCGCCGGCGCCACAGCGTTGCGGGACATCAGCGCCATGGCGACGATGGTGAACACGAAGGGCAGCATCAGGAAGGCTTCATAGGGGATGTGGCCGAGGCCGCTCGCCTGCAGCCGCAGTTGCAGGGCGTCGATCAGGGCAAAGAGCAAGGCCGCGCCGGCCGCCCGCACCGGATCCCAGCGCCCGAACACCACGAGGGCGATCGCCACCCAGCCGCGCCCGGAGATCACGCCGAAGGTAAAGGCGTTGAACTGCGCCAGGGTGAGAAAGGCACCGCCCACGCCCATCAGGCCGCCACCGAGGATCACGGCCTGGAAGCGCCTCGCCATCACGTTGATGCCGGCCGAATCGGCAGCGCGGGGGTTCTCCCCCACCATACGCAGCCCGAGGCCCCAGGGCGTGCGGTACAGGATGAAGGCGACCAGCCCCACGCCCAGCAATGCCAGATAGACCAGCGCGAACTGGTTGAAGAGCACCGGCCCGACGAGGGGGATTGCCGACAGGCCTGGAATCGGCACGGGTTGGAAGGCCGTCACCGTGGGCGGCGAGGATTGCTGGCCGAAGATCAGACGATAGAAGAAATAGGCGAGCCCGGTGCAGAACAGGGTGACGCCGATGCCAGAAACATGCTGGCTGAGGCCCAGCACCACGGTGAATACCGAGTGGAGCGCCCCCATCACAGCCCCCGTGGCGATCGCAGCCAGGATGCCGAGCCAGAGGTTGCCGGTGAAATAGGCGGCCGTGAAGCCCGTCATCGCCGACAGCAGCATGATACCTTCGATGCCGAGATTGAGAACCCCGGCCCGCTCGGAGATCAGTTCGCCGAGGGATGCGAAAATCAGCGGCGTGGCGATGCGCAGTGTCGCGGCGAAGAAGCCGATCTGAAAGACCTGTTCGAGGATCGCGTTCATGCCGCCGCTCCGGCACGGCGCAGTCGGTAGGCCGTGAACAACAGCGCCACCAGCATGGCGAGCAGGGCGGTGCCCTGGATGACGTCGGCGAGGAAGACAGGCACGCCGGTCGCTCGCGACATCGCTTCAGCCCCGGTCATCGCGGCTGCGAAGAAGATCGCCGCCGGCACCACGCCGAGCGGGTTGAGGCGGGCGAGCATGGCAATGACGATACCGCTGTAGCCGAAGCCCGGCGACAGATCGCTCATGACCTGGAAATGCACGCCGCCGACCTCGCCCACGCCGGCGAGGCCCGCAAGGCCTCCCGACAGGAGAGCGGTGAGGACGAGAATGCGGTTCACCGCGATGCCGCCATAGCTCGCCGCCTCCGCATTCTCGCCAATGACGCGGATGGCGAAGCCTAGCGTCGTGCGGGTGATGAGGAGCCACACCGCTGGCGCGGCCAGGAAGGCGAAGAGCACGCCGAGGTGCAGGCGCGTGCCCTCGAAGAAGACCGGGAAATTGGCGCTGTCCTCGATGGGCGGCGAGATCGGATAGCCCGAGAGCGAATCCTTCCAGGGTCCCTCGATCAGCGCCATCACGGCAAAATAGATTACCGAATTGAGGAGCAGCGAGCTGACGACATCGTCTACCTTGAGCCGTACGCGCAGGAGCGCGGGCACAAGAGCGGCAAACCCTCCTGCCGCCGCCCCAGCGATCGCCATGGCCAGCCAGGCAAAGGGTCCCGGCATGGGGAAGGTGCCGACGAAGCAGCCGGCCACCGCGCCGGCCATCAATTGTCCCTCCGCGCCGATGTTCCAGAACTTCGCCCGGAAGGCGACGGCAACCGCGAGGCCCGTGAAGATCATCGGCGCGGCCTTCACCAGCGTCTCGGTCGTCGAGTAGAAATCGCCGAAGGCGGCGGCCAGCATGATGCCATAGGCATCCAGCACATTGGCGCCGGCCAGCGCGATGAGGCCGCTGCAGAGGATCAGGGTGACCGCGATGGCCGCGAGCGGCAGGGCGACGTTGAACCAGACGGGCGTGGCCTGGCGGGGCTCCAGCCTCAGCATCAGTGTCGTGCTCCGCTCATCAGCAGGCCAAGCCGCTGGATCGATGCCTCCTTCGAGAGGAGGACTCCCGCGACACGTCCCTCGTAAAGCACGGCGATGCGGTCCGAGAGGGTCAGCAGTTCCTCCAGATCCTCGCTGATCACCATCAAGCCACAGCGCCGGGCGCGAAGGTCGAGGAAGCGCTCATGCACGAAGCGGGCGGCGCCGATGTCGAGGCCGCGCGTCGGCTGGGCGACGATCAGCACCCTGGGATCGAAGGCAAGCTCGCGCGCCAGCAATGCCTTCTGCAGATTGCCGCCGGAAAGCGAGCCAGCCCGCGCCATCGGGCCGGGGCAGCGTATGTCGAAGGCCCGGATCTGCCCCTCGGCGAAAGCGGTGATCGCGCCCGGCCTTAGGAGGCCCCGGGCCGAGAACACGGCGGTGCCGATGCGCGGCAGCACCATGCTGTCGGCCAACGGCAGGCTTGTGACCATGCCTTGCGTCATGCGGTCTTCAGGGATACGGCCGAGCCCCATCTCCTGCACGCGGCGAGGGCCATAGGGCTCGACCGGCACGCCCCCGATCTCAAGCCTGCCGCCGGCCGGCTTCAGCATGCCAGCCACGACATCGGCGAGCGCCCTCTGACCATTGCCCGCCACGCCGGCAATGCCGAGAATTTCTCCCTCGCGCACGGACAGGCTGACATCCCTGAGCATCATGCCGCCATGCCCGGTGGTAGAGATTCTGTCGAGGCTGAGGACGACGGCGCCCGGTTCGGACGGGGGCCGTTCCGGGGGCACGATTTCATGGCCGCACATCAGGCGGGCCATTTCGGCCGACGATGTCCTGGCAGGTTCGGCGATGGAGGCGACCACCCTGCCATGCCGCAGCACGACGCAGCGATCGGTCAGTCCGCGCACCTCGGTGAGTTTGTGGGAGATGAAAATGATGCCAAGCCCATCGGCCGTCATGGCGCGCAGGGCCTTGAACAGCCCTTCCGCCTCTTCGGGCGCAAGCACCGCCGTAGGTTCGTCGAGGATGAGAAGCCGGGCCCCGCGAAACAGCGCCTTGATCACTTCCAGCCGCTGTTGCTCTCCCACGGCGAGCGAGGAGACGCGACGATCGGGATCAAGGCTGAGATTGAAGCGGCTGGCGATCTCCATCAGGCGAACCAGCGCCCCGGCCCGGTCGAGACGTCCTCCCTTCCCCGGCAGCCCCACCAGGAGATTTTCGAGCACGGTGAGGCGCGAGGCGAGATGGAAATGCTGGTGCACCATGCCGATGCCGGCAGCGAGCGCGTCCGCGGAACTCCCGATGCGCGCGGGCTGCCCGTCGATCCGGATCTCGCCGGCGTCGGCGGCATAGGCGCCGAACAGAATGTTCATCAGCGTGGTCTTGCCGGCGCCATTCTCGCCCAGCAATCCGACGATCTCCCCGGGCCGGACCGTAAGGTCAACAGCCTCATTGGCCTGCACGGCGCCGAAACGCTTGGAGACGCCGCGCATCTCCACGATGGGAATGGTGGAGTTCATGGATGAGCTGTCCCTGCGGAAGGGTCATGGAAGGCAGCAGGCAAGGCCTTCTTGGCGAAGCTGGCAAGGCGCGCCGTGCTGCCTCGTCCCTCCCCCTCAGTCCGAGACCGGCGTATTCTCGTCCACGTCGACGCGGAAATTGCCGTCGAGGATTTCCGCCTTTTTCTTCTCCACCAGATCCTTCACCTCCGCCGGAAGGAGCGTGTCGAACTTGTGGTAGGGCGCCAGGGTGGATCCGCCCTTTGCCATGCGCGAAAAGTCGCCATAGTCCTGCGCCGTGAACACTCCGGCACGCACCACCTTGATGGCCTGCTCGACGGTGGGGTACATGTCCCAGACCGGGCCGGTGATGACGGTGTCGGGGCCCTGATCCGCCTGGTCGGACATGTTGGAGATGGCGTAGATCTTCTTCTCCTTGGCCGCGTCGATCACGCCGAAACGTTCGGCATAGATGACGTCGACGCCGGCATCGATCTGCGCGATGGCGGCTTCCTTGGCCTTGGGCGGATCGAAGAAGGAGCCGATGAAGGTCACCTTCTTCTTGATGGCCGGATTGGCTTCCTTCGCGCCGGCGAAGAAGGCGTTGACGAGGCGGTTGACCTCGGGAATGCCCATCGCCGCCACGGCGCCGACGGTATTGGACTTGGTCATCTTGCCGGCAATCAGGCCGGAGAGATAGGCAGGCTCGTGGATCCAGTTGTCGAAGACGCCGAAATTGGGCTCGGCCGGGCCGGCGCCGGAACCGAACAGGAAGGCCGTCTTTGGAAACTGCTTGGCCGTCTTGCGCGATTCCCGCTCGGCCGCGAAGGCATCGCCGAGCACGAGCTGGTAGCCGCCCTGCGCATATTCGCGCATCACGCGGCTGAAATCGGCGGCCTCGACCTTTTCGGAGAACTTGTACTCGATACCGAGTTCTTTCTGCGCCTTGAGCAGGGCGACATGAATCTGGTGATCCCAGGGTTCCTCGATCGGCGTTGCGAAGATGGCCGCGACCTTGAGCTTCTTCTCCGCTGCCAAGCCTGGCAGCGGCAGGCCGGCGGCGAGCAGGCCGAAAGCGCCGATCTGGACCAAGTGCCGGCGGGAGAGACCCTCGCCCCCCTGGTGCCTGTTCTCGATTCGGCCGTCGCGTTTATCCGACATGTCGTGCCCCCTCTGCCCTGATGCCTTTGAAATCGAAACCGGATGACGATCATTATTTTGCAGGCGCGGAATCCTCGAAGGTTCCGTTCCGTCGAGTGTGGCGCTCCTTCCTGGCGCTGTCCAGATGGTCAAATGAGAAAACAGCACTGCAATTGGGGCACGCCACGGGCTTGCCCGCATTTTGCTCACTCCGCTGCCTTCGGTGCATAGCTGGAGGGATCGAGGCTTGCCGGCCGGTCGGGCAGGTCGAGTGTGGCCTGACGCGGCTGCGTCCGCGCGATCACCTTGCCGCGGCGGATGACGGCCAGCCTCGTTGCCCTCATGCGCACCGCCTCGATGGTGTCACGGGCCTGCAGCAGTACGAAATCGGCGTTGCAGCCCTTGGCCAACCCATAATCCTGAAGCCCCATCACCGCGGCGGGCACGGAGGTAACTGCCTCGAAGGCCCAGCGAATCGCCTCCCTGCTCGTCATCGGCACGGCATGGACGGCCATGTGGGCGACGTCGAGCATGTCGGCGCCGCCAAGGCCGTACCAGGGATCCATCACGCAATCCTGGCCGAGCGCGACGGGAATGCCGAGCGCGCGCATCTCGGGAATGCGCATCAGGCCGCGCCGCTTGGGATAGGTATCGTGCCGGCCCTGCAGCGTGATGTTGATCAACGGGTTGGCGATGGCGAAGAGGCCGGATTCCCTGATCAACGGCAACAGCTTGGAGACGTAATAGGAATCCATCGAATGCATCGAGGTGAGATGCGAACCCGCGGCCCGGCCCCCCAGTCCGAGGCGGTGCGTCTCGGCGGCCAGAACCTCGATGTGGCGGGAAAGGGGGTCATCGCTCTCGTCGCAATGGAGATCTATCATCAGGCCCCGCTTGGCGGCGATGGCGCAGAGCGCCTTTACCGAGGCGGCGCCCTCCTCCATTGTGCGCTCGAAATGAGGAATGCCGCCGACCACGTCGACACCGAGGTCGAGCGCCCGCTCGAGGTTACGGGCGGCAGCGGGTGAGCGGAAATAGCCGTCCTGCGGAAAGGCGACGAGCTGGAGGTCGAGATAGGGCTTCACCAGCCGCTTGACTTCGAGAAGCGCCTCGACGGCGAGAAGCCGGTCGTCGCAGACATCGACATGGCTGCGCACGGCGAGAAGCCCCTGGCTGACGGCGAGATCGCAATAGCGCAGGGCCCGCACGATCACCGCCTCATGGGTAAGCATGGGCTTGAGTTCACCCCAGAGCGCGATGCCTTCCAGGAGAGTGCCGGACTGGTTGAGCCGGGGCAGGCCGAGCGACAGGGTGGCGTCCATGTGGAAGTGGCAGTCGACGAAGGGGGGCGCAACCAGCAGGCCACCGGCGTCGATAGTCTGGCCTGCTTCGCCCGCGACATCGGGGCCAATAGCCACGATGCGCTCGCCGCTGACGGCAATGGCCTGCCCGCTGCGTCCGTCGGGCAGGACGGCATTGGTGATGAGAAGATCAAAGGCCATTGTTTCGGCTCCCTATGTCGCCCGGCGAATGGAGCAGAGATTGCCGACGCTTCGCAAGGCGCAACAGAAGGTTAAGCCACGCCCCTCAATCCAAGACTTGACTTCCGGGGTTTGTGATCACAAAATTGGGATCACAAAATTTCCCGAAAGCCTGATCATGAGCCTGCATCAGACCAACCTGACGACGTTGCAACTGCGCGCCATCGACGCGGCGCATCACATGCATCCCTTCACCGACACCAAGGGCCTCAATGCCGAGGGCGCGCGCGTCATCGTCAAGGCGTTGGGCGTGCATCTGTGGGATTCCGAGGGCAACAAGATCATCGACGGCATGTCGGGCCTGTGGAACGTCAATATCGGGTATGGCCGAGAGGAGATCATCGAGGCGGTGGCGCAGCAGATGCGCGAGCTGCCGTTCTACAACACCTTCTTCAAGACAACACATTTGCCGGCTATTGAACTCTCGCGACTGCTCGCCGAGGTAACGCCGCCGCAGTTCCAGCGCGTGTTCTTCACGGGGTCGGGGTCTGAATCCAACGACACCATCATCCGTATGGTGCGCCATTACTGGGCGGCCCAGGACAGGCCGGGCAAGTCGACCATCATCGCCCGCAAGAACGGCTATCACGGCTCCACCATGGGCGGCGCCTCGCTCGGCGGCATGAAGCCGATGCATGCCCAGGGCGGCCTGCCGATCCCCGGCATCGTCCATATCGCCCAGCCCTACTGGTACGGCGAGGGCGGCGACCAGAGCCCCGAGGAGTTCGGCCTGTGGGCGGCACGCGAATTGGAGCGCAAAATCGACGAGCTCGGCGCCGACACCATTGCCGCCTTCATGGCCGAGCCGCTCCAGGGCGCCGGCGGAGTGATCATCCCGCCCTCGACCTACTGGCCCGAGATCCAGCGCATCTGCCGCGAGCGCGACATCCTGCTCGTCTCGGACGAGGTGATCTGCGGCTTCGGGCGCACGGGCGAATGGTTCGGCTGCGAATATTTCGGCTATGAGCCCGACATCATGGCGATCGCCAAAGGCATCTCCTCGGGCTATCTGCCGATCGGGGGCGTGATGGTGAACGAGAAGGTCGCGCAAGTGATCGCCGATGCCGGCGATTTCAACCATGGCTACACCTATTCCGGCCATCCGGTGGCGGCCGCGGCAGCCATCGCCAACATCAAGATCCTGCGTGACGAAAAGATCGTCGAGCGCGTGAAGACCGACATCGGCCCCTATATGCAGAAGCAATGGCTGGCGCTGGGCGAACACCCGATGGTGGGGGAGGCGCGGATGGTGGGCCTCGTCGGCGCACTCGAGCTGACGCCCAACAAGCAGGCCCGCGCCTCATGGCCGGTGGAGACGGGAACGGTCGGCCTGATCACCCGCGACTACTCCTTCCAGAACGGCCTGGTGATGCGTGCCACGCGCGACACCATGATCATCGCCCCACCTCTGGTGATCAGCCATGAGGAAGTGGACGAACTGATCGGCAAAGCGAGGAAGACGCTGGACCAAGCCTGGGCGGAGGTGAAACTCCGGGGGTATGTGTGAGCGCTGGGAGCGCGGAGGTCCCTACTCCACCCGGCCCGGCGTAACCTTGTACACCGCCGCCCGATCCGTTATCGCCTCGAAGGCTCTCGGATCAGCGCCGGTCAGCCAGACCTGCGCCCCGAAACTCTCCAGCCGGTCATACAGCGCAGCCCGGCGGCTGGGGTCGAGATGGGCGGCGACTTCGTCGAGCAGCACTATCGGCGCCATACCGGCGAGGCGCGCCACCAGCCTTGCGTGCGCCAGCACCAGACCAAGTAGCAGCGCCTTCTGTTCGCCGGTGGAGGCGCGATCCGCGGCGATACCCTTCGGGCCGTGCACCACGAGGAGGTCGGTAAGATGCGGCCCCTCCAGAGTGCGACCTGCCGCGCGATCACGCGGGCGCCCGTCGCGCAGGGTCTGCCGATAGCGCTCTTCCACCGCCAGAGCCGGTTCGTCCAGCACCGCGTTCTCGATCATCCCGTCGAGAGCGATACGGGCGTGCGGAAAAGGCGAAGAAGGATCGATCTCCTCCTCGATGAGGCCAGCGAGGCGGCGTACCGTATCGGCGCGGGATGCGGCAACGGCGATGGCGAGGTCGGCGACCTCATGCTCGGCGGCATCGAGCCAGCGCTGATCGGGGTTGGGCTCTTCCAACAGGCGATTGCGCGAGCGCAACGCCCGCTCCAGGGCGTTGACGCGCGTGCCGTGGCCGGCATCGACGGCCAGCACGAGGCGGTCGAGGAAGCGCCGGCGCTCGCCCGCAGAGCCCGAGAACAACCCGTCCATGGAGGGCGTCAACCAGACGAGGCGGAGATGATCGGCGAAAGCTGTGGCAGAGGAGACGGGCTGGCGATCGATACGGTATTTGCGCGGCCCGCTTTCGGGACCCTCCAGGCCGGTACCAAGATGCACCGGGCCAAGAGCACCGTCGATCTCGGCGGCGACGGCGAAGCTGCCGGGGCCTTCCTCGCTGGCCATGTCCTCGAGCTCGGCCCGGCGCAGGCCCTTGCCCTGGGTGAGCAGGGAGATGGCCTCGAGCACATTGGTCTTGCCCGCGCCATTCTGGCCGGTGAGCACCACCATGCCGGAATCGACGGCAAGATCCAGCCGCGGATAGGAGCGGAAATGGGTGAGGATCAGGCGAGTGATGCGGGGCGAGGTCATCCTGGGATCGAAGGCATCTTGTCCGCTCTTCTTTTCTGGCAAGCGGCTCGTTTCCAAGAGCAGGCAAAGATGCCTGCGATTCCACGAAGGGATCCCGGGTGCGCGGACATCCTGTCCGCTCTTCCTTTATCGCAGAACACGTAGCTTCCAGGAGCGGACGAGGCGTCCGCGCGCCCGGGAAAATCAAACCCGCATCGGCATCAGCACGTAGAGTGCCGCGGCGCCTTCGCGGTCCTGCACCAGGGTCGGCGAGCCGGGATCGGCGAATTTCAGCAGCGCCGTGTCGCCATCGAGCTGGGCCGCGATGTCGAGGAGGTAGCGCGAGTTGAAGCCTATATCGAGCGGACCAGCATCATAATCGACCTCGATCTCCTCCGTCGCCGTGCCGGAATCCGGATTGGTGACGGTGAGCACGAGACGGCCATCGTTCAGTGACAGCTTCACGGCGCGGCCGCGCTCGGAGGAGATGGTCGAGACGCGATCCACGGCGGCGGTGAAATCGGTGCGCTCGACGATCAGCGACTTGTCGTTGCCGGTGGGTATGACGCGGGCATAGTCGGGGAAAGTGCCGTCGATCAGCTTGGAGGTCAGCACCACCGGGCCGATGGTAAAGCGCACCTTGGCCTGCGAAAGCTCGACTGAAACGAGCGCCTCGGCGTCTTCCATCAGCTTCTGGATCTCGCCGACCGCCTTGCGCGGCAGGATCACACCCGGCATGCCGTTGGCGCCTTCCGGCGCAAGGAGCTCGACACGGGCGAGGCGGTGGCCGTCGGTCGCCACGGCGCGGATGCGGTTCTCGCCCTCGACATCCAGCGTATGGAGGTAAATGCCGTTGAGGTAATAGCGCGTCTCCTCGGTGGAGATGGCGAACTGCGTCTTCTCGATCAGCTTGCGCAGATCCGCCGCCTTGAGCTGGAAGGAGTGCGGGAATTCGCCGGCGGCAAGATCAGGGAAATCGGAAGGGGGCAGGGTCTGCAGCGTGAAGCGCGAGCGCCCGGAGCGCACGATGAGCTGCGTCGCCTCCCCGCCGCCTTCGAGCGACACTTGCGCCCCATCGGGGAGTTTGCGGACGATGTCGTAGAGCGTATGGGCGGGCACCGTGGTGGCGCCATCCATGATGACGTCGGCGGGCGAGGATTCCACAACTTCGAGATCGAGGTCGGTCGCCTTCAGCAGCAGGCTGGCGCCCTGCGCCTGGATGAGCACGTTCGAAAGGATCGGAATGGTATTGCGCCGCTCGACGACGCGATGAACATGGCCCAGCGATTTGAGAAGGGCGGTCCGTTCGAGCGTAACCTTCATGGAAAGCGTCCTGGCATAGCGAGCCGCAGGTCGGGCCGATGGCCCACATACGGTGGAAAAAGGGCGAAGACCATGCAATTTGCCGTGGGGAAAGGCAAGCGATCCGGCACGTTTTTCGGGGTTATCCTGAATATCCGGGTGCACGGGCATCCTGCCCGTTCTTGAACCGGCGCGCTCGAAGGAGAGGACGAACGGGCAGGATGCCCGTGCACCCGGATAATTGCACTCCTGGCCAATACGGAAAGCTCACAACACGCTCGAACGAGCCTCAAAGCGTGGGCACGGGTTCCAGCAGCACCACCAGGCGCTGGGCGATGGCGAGGACCGCTATGATGACGACGAGGATGCGGGCGATCTGCTTGAACCGTCCCTCCATCGGCACGCGGTCGATGACGTACATCAAAAGCCAGCAGACGAGGCCGATGAGGATAATGCCGATCAGCAGCGAGATAACCTCGGACAACATGGGGGCTCCTCCAAACGCAAAACCACGGCAAAAGCCGTCGCTTTTAACGCCGCCGGAAGGCGTTGGGTTCCCGTATCGAATATCCAGCCTTACTTGGCCCGGATGAAGCCGACAATGTCCTTCACCGAGTTCATGATCGGCGCCGCAATGGTTCGGGCCCGGGCCGAGCCGTCGGCCAGCACTGCGTCGATATGCGCGGGATCGGCCATCAGGCGCTTCATCTCGGTGGTGATCGGCGAAAGCTTGGCCACGGTGAGATCGGCGAGCGCCGTTTTGAAAGTCGAGAACTGGCCGCCACCGAACTCGCCCAGAATGTCGGCCACCATCCGGCCCGACAGCGCCGAGAAGATCGCCACCAGATTGTCCGCCTCGGCGCGGCCCTTGAGGCCCTCCTCCTCGCTCGGCAGCGGCTCGGGATCGGTGCGAGCCTTGCGGATCTTGGAGGCGATGGTGTCGGCATCATCCGTCATGTTGATGCGCGACAGATCGGACGGGTCCGACTTCGACATCTTCTTGGTGCCGTCGCGCAGGCTCATCACACGCGTCGCCGCGCCCTGGATCAGGGGCTCGGGCAATGGAAAGAAACCGTCCTCGAAGCCATGGGCGGCAATCGACTCGGCAAAGTCGTTGTTGAACTTGGTGGCGATGTCGCGTGACAGTTCCAGATGCTGCTTCTGGTCCTCTCCGACCGGCACATGAGTGGCGCGGTAGACGAGGATGTCGGCGGCCATCAGCGCCGGATAGGCGAACAGGCCGACAGAGGCCGCCTCCTTGTCCTTGCCCGCCTTCTCCTTGAACTGCGTCATGCGGTTGAGCCAGCCCATGCGCGCCACGCAGTTGAACACCCAGGCAAGCTCGGCATGTTCGGCCACCTGGCTCTGGTTGAACACGATATGGGCCTTGGGATCGATGCCGGAGGCGATGAAGGCGGCCGTGACCTCGCGGATGGCGTTCTGCAGCCCCTTGGGATCCTGCCAGACAGTGATGGCATGCTCGTCCACCACGCAATAGATGCAGTTATATTTGTTCTGCATCTCCACGAAGCGCTGGATGGCGCCGAGATAATTGCCCAGATGCAGGTTGCCCGTCGGCTGAACGCCCGAAAAGACGCGCTCCACGAACTTCGTCATGGTTCTCGATTCCGTATGGCAGGAAAATTCCCGAAAGTGTCGAGCGCTTATGGCGGGCAGGCGGGGCGGATGCAAGTGCAGAGGCCGTTTATGTGGGGTGCCGGCCCAGCAGAAGAGGAGCACAATGGGAGTGGCAGTCTCCGACTGCCAATCTTGCAACCGCCACATTCGCTGCGAAGGAAGATGGCGGTCGGAGACCGCCACTCCCAACCCGCTGGCGGGGTTGATCGTGCGCTACAAGGGCAGGCTCACCCCGGAAAACCGGCCTGGACGGCGTTATTTTCGCGGCAACGCTTTCGCTCCCGGTTGCGGCGGTGTATGAGGCGCCACGCATTCTCAAGGTTCAGGACAATATCGTGAAGGTTATCGCCAGCCAGATTCGCAAGGGCAATGTCGTCGAGATCGACAACCAGCTTCTCGTCGTGCTCAAGGCAGAAAGCTTCTTTCCGGGCAAGGGCACGCCCACCACGCAGATCGACATGCGCCGCCTGTCGGATGGCGTGAAGACGGTGCAGCGCTACCGTACCACCGAACAGGTCGAGCGCGCCTTCATCGAAACCAAGCCCTACACCTATCTCTACGAAGACGCCCACGGCTTCGCCTTCATGAACATGGAGAGCTATGAGCAGGTTTCCGTGCCGGCGGATGTGATCGGCGACCAGTCGGTCTATCTCGCCGAAAGCATGGAGTGCCAGATCAGCCTCTATAACGGCGTGCCGGTTGCCATCGAACTGCCCGCCCGCGTGGTGTTGGAAGTGACGGAAACCGAGCCGGTCACCAAGGGCCAGACAGCCTCCTCCTCCTACAAGCCTGCTACCCTCTCCAACGGCCTGCGCACCACCGTGCCGCCCCACATCTCCGCCGGCACCCGCGTGGTGGTCATGACGGAAGACGGCTCCTACGTGGAACGCGCCAAGGACTAAACTGGGAGCGCGGACGTCCTCGTCCGCTGTTGGAAACACGACGTTTACAAGAAGGGGCGCGGCCGTGGACAATGGCCGCGCCCTTTCTACATTGTTGAGCGCTCCCTGCGCATCCTCAAGGCAATGGTTCATTATGGATGACGCCCGCAGGCGTTATGGACAGGACGGCGTTCACAAGCAGGTCCTGCGGGCGCTTCCCGCCTTGGTGCTCCAGATAAGCAACGACGAGATCCATCAGCCTTTGTGCTTCGAGGCGCGGAAGAGACGGCAAGATGATCAGGCCGGGATGCAAGTCCACCTTGGCTGCGAGGGAGCGGAAGTCGTCCGCATTCTCGGTGACGATGATGCGATCTTCGGCGATCGCTCGGGCAAAGACAACGTGATCCGGCTCTCGCAACCGTCCGCGATCACGTGGGTGAACGGCATCGTGCAAACCCGCCTCATTGAGATGCCGGCTCAATGAGGGCGAGATACACTCGTCGATGAAGAACTTCATTGTCCAGGCTGAATTGAAGGCCGCCCCACCTGTGGGTGCGTTTGCTCATACAGGAACGCCGCCTCGAACGCCTCGCGCGGGATATCCGGATAATCTTCGATCAGAGCCTCAATGGTGTCGCCCCCTGCCAGACGGCCGTGGATAGCGCTCACGGTCAGCCGCGTTCCCCGAATGACAGGGCGCCCGCCTTGCACCCCCTCCACGCTCTCGATGAAGGAATCGCGGGCATGGACATAGCGCTCGGCTCGCTCAACCGCATCGCGCGCCAATGTCCCAACATGGACGACGACTGCCGGCGCCACCTCGACCTCCGCCGTCTTCAGGGCGGCAGACGAGAGGCGAGAGAGATGACGAGCCATCCTGCGCTTGTCGTCGACAGTAAGACGCCGGCCCAGAACCTTGGCGGCCACAGCCACGGCGACAGCATGGAGGGGCAACAAGCGTTTTTTTCGGGCAGGGCCGACGAGGTTGAGCACTCTTTGCTCCAATACTTTCTCGACGACGCTCGCAGAGGTTTGCGCCAACGCCGCAACTTCATTCGGCGTCAACAGGTTGATAGCAACCATAACTTTCTCCTGGCCAGGAAAGAATTATGGACCGAACGAGCGATTTTTCAAGGTCTAAGTGGCGCCCGGAGCAATCTCTGCCTGAATCGCCTCCGCCACCGCCTTGGGATCGCTTGCCGCCACGATCGGACGGCCCACCACCAGATAGTCCGCCCCCGCGCGGATCGCATCGCCGGGCGTCATGATGCGCTTCTGGTCGCCGCTGTCGGAACCTGCCGGACGCACGCCCGGCGTCACCAGCAGCATTTGGTCACCCACTCGGTTGCGCGTTGCAGCCGCCTCCTCCGGCGAAAGGATCAGGCCGGGCACGCCGAGCGCCATCGCCTGCGCCACACGTTGGAAGACGAGCTCGCTAACGCTCCGCCGGTAGCCCGCCTCGACAAGGTCGGCATCGTCATAGGACGTCATTACGGTGACGCCGAGGATCTTTAGGTCCGAGCCGCGAGCCCCGTCCACCGCCGCCTTCATCGTCTGCGGGAAGGCGTGCACCGTGAGGAAGGTCATGCCCATGCGCGCGATCGCCTCCACCCCCTTGCTGACTGTGTTGCCGATGTCGTGCAGCTTCATGTCGAGGAAGATCTTCTTGCCGGAGCGGGCGAGATCCTGGGCGAAGGGCAGGCCACCGTTGAAGACGAGCTGGTAACCCACCTTGTAGAACGTCACGCTGTCCCCAAGCTGCATCACCAGGGCCTCGGCCTTGGCCACGCTGTCGACATCCAGGGCACAAATCAGCCGGTCCTTCGTATCCAAGTCCATTCCTCGCAAGTCAGTTCATCGAAAGCTGCGTATAGGTCCACACCCGCGCCGGCGGGACATTGCGCCAGATCCTCGGCGAGCCCTTCCAGGTGAAGAAGGCATCGCGCGTTGGGATCGGCGAAGTCAAGGCATAGGTGAATTGCACGAAGGGCGCGCCGGGCTGCATCAGGGTGAAGGCCTGCGCCAAAAGGTCCAGACGCTGGGCCTCGGGCCGGGTCATCAACGGCAGGCCGCAGACCACCGCCGCCGCCTTGCCGGCAAGCTTGCCTTCCAGCGTTTGGGCGAGGGCATAGGCGTCGCCCTGCACGATCTGCGCCCTGGGAAAACGGCGAGCCAGGAGATCGCAGAATTCCAGGCTGAATTCCACCAGCACCAGGCGTTCCTCGGCAATGCCGTGCTCGACAAGGGCCTGCGTGATCGGACCGGTGCCCGGCCCGATCTCAACCACCGGACCCACGGAGGCCGGATCGACATGGCTGGCCATGACCTTGGAAAGAATACGGCTCGACGGTGTCACCGATCCCAGCTGCATGGGCTTTTCGGTCCAGTTCCTGAAGAACTGGGCCGCCTCGCTCAGCCGCCCCGCCGGCCTTGGCCCGCAATTCGTCCGTCGTGCGCCACCTCTGTGGATCATCGGCTGCTCCTTGCTTGCCCCGCCCGCATGGCTATTGGCGAACGCCCGCAGCGTCAAGGTGATGGGCTGCACATTGCGACAGCAATGTCACAATAGGGAAGGTTCCTGTGCAGGAAGGTCGGCCCGGCGCCATTCGACGAGCACATCGGCATCGCTCTCACCCTGGCGCTTGCCCAGATGCGCGGCAAGCCGATCCGGCGCAAGACGGGAGAGCGCCCACACCGCCATGGCGCGCACGAGCGCCGAGCTGTCCTCCAGCAGAGCCTCAGCCTCGCCGACCAATGCGGCATCGCCGGAATTGCCGATGGCGATCAAGACGTTGCGGATGAAACGGTCGCGCCCGATGCGCTTCACCGGGTTCCTGGCAAAGAGCACGCGGAAAGCAGCATCGTCGAGCCGTGCCAGCTCCGCCAACCTCGGTTGCCGCAGTCCCTCGCGGGCCATCAGCTTCTGCTCGTGCCCGGCAACGGCGAACTTGTTCCAGGGACAGGCGGCGAGACAATCATCACAGCCATAGATGCGATTGCCGATCGCCCGGCGGAACTCGGCCGGGATCGGCCCCTTGTTCTCGATGGTGAGATAGGAGATGCAGCGCCTGGCGTCGAGCTGGTAGGGTGCCGGAAAGGCCGCCGTCGGGCAGGCATCGAGGCAGGCGCGGCAGGAGCCGCAATGATCGTGCTCCGGCTCGTCGGGCTCGATCTCGGCCGCCGTGAAGATGGAGCCGAGAAAGAGCCAGGAGCCCAAGCTGCGGCTGACGAGATTGGTGTGCTTGCCCTGCCAGCCCAGGCCCGCGGCGGCGGCAAGAGGCTTTTCCATCACCGGCGCAGTGTCGACGAAAACCTTGAGCGGCAAGCCCGTCGCCTCGCCCCACCAGCGGCCGAGGCTCTTGAGCTTCTTCTTGATGACATCGTGATAGTCATCGCCCTGAGCATAAACCGAGATCAGGGCTGAGGAGGGATCGGCGAGGCCCGCCATGGGATCGCTGTCCGGGCCATAATTCATACCGAGCATGATGATGCTGCGCACTTCCGGCCAGAGCGTAAGCGGGGCACCGCGCTCATCCGCGCGATCAAGCATCCAGCCCATCTCGCCATACCAGCCCTGTTCGAGGAAGGTCTTCAGGCGCTCGGGCGCCAGGGGAATGGCGTCGGGCGTGGTGACGCGGACGGCATCGAAGCCTTCAGCATGGGCGCGGGCGAGGAATTGGGACTTGAGGGAGGTCATCGGGCAAGGCCTCCCCGGGATCGCAGGCATCCTGCCTGCCTCTTCCCACCCGGCAAGCGCCACGCTTCCAAGAGCAGGCTGGAAGCCTGCGATCCCGAGAAATCCGGCTCAGAAATCCAGGTCCGCATAGGTCGAGGAGGGCGGCGTGCCGCGAATGGTCTCCGCCAACAAGGGTCGGAAGGACGGGCGGGACTTGAGGCGCGCATACCACTCCTTGGCCGCGCTGTCCTCATCCCAGGGCACGTCGCCGAGATAGTCCACAATGGAAAGATGCGCCGCCGCGACGAAATCGGCGTAGGAGAGCCGATCGCCCGCCAGCCAGTTCCGCCGCCGTACCAGATAGCCGACATAGCGCAAATGATAGCGCACATTCGACTTGGCGGCACGGATCGCCGCCGTGTCCGGCGAAGAACCGCCCTCGCCCACGGGCAGGAAGCGCTTCAGGATCTTCTCGGTGATGAGATATTCGCTCACCTCGGCATTGAACTTGGCGTTGAACCACTCGATCAGCCGGCGCGTCTCCACGCGGGCGCGCGAGTCACGCGGCAGCAGGCGCTGCTCGCCGAGAGCATCGCCATAGGCCTCGTCGAGATATTCGGCGATCGGCGCGGCGCCGGGTACGGTGAGGCCGGTGGCGTCGATCATCACCGGCAGCACGCCGGCCGGGTTCATGTGCAGGAAGGCCTCGCGGCGCTCCCAGGGCTTTTCCTCGACCAGATCGGTCGCGACATCCATTTCACTCAGCACAAGGCGAATGAAACGGGATTGCGGATCGACGGTGTTGTGAAAAAGCTTTGCCATTGAACCCGAGAATCTGAAGACAGTCTGGAAACCGCGGAGGGGAGGCCCGCAGGGTGACTAGGCGGAAATCCGGTATACGCCCCTGCCCGAGCCCCCGGCAACAGGCTTGAGCAAGTAGAACACAGGCGCAGCGGCTGGCGGCGGAAAATGGGAATCAGGGGTTAACGACAGGTTAACCCTGGGATCGCAGGCTTCCAGTCTGCACCCGCTATGTCGGAGAGCACGACGGTTCCCCTATGCAGGCGGGACGCCTGCCATCCGAGAAAACTACGTCGACAATCCGCCCGCCAGGCTTGGCAGGTCGAAGGGCCGGAAGCCGAAATGCGAGAGCCAGCGCACATCCGCGTCAAAGAACGGGCGCAGGTCCGGCATGCCGTATTTCAGCATGGCGATGCGGTCGATGCCCATGCCCCAGGCAAAGCCCTGATACTCGTCGGGATCGAGGCCGCAATTGCGGAGCACATTGGGATGCACCATGCCGCAGCCCAGGATTTCCAGCCAGTCCTCGCCCTCGCCGAAGCGGATCTCGCCGCCCTTGCGCGAGCACTGGATATCGACTTCCATCGATGGCTCGGTGAAGGGGAAGAAGGAAGGGCGGAAGCGCATCTTCACCGAGGGCACCTCGAAGAAGGCGCGGCAGAACTCCTCCAGCACCCACTTCATGTTGCCGACCGTGCTGGTCTTGTCGATGACGAGACCTTCGACCTGGTGGAACATCGGCGTGTGGGTCTGGTCGGAGTCGTTGCGATAGGTGCGGCCGGGAATGACCACGCGGATCGGCGGCTTCTGGCTGAGCATGGTGCGTACCTGCACAGGGCTCGTATGCGTACGCAGCACCTTACGCTCGCCCTTCTCGTCGGGGGCGAAGAAGAAGGTGTCGTGCATCTCGCGCGCGGGATGTCCAACCGGAAAGTTCAGCATGGTGAAATTGTATTCGTCGGTCTCGATATCCGGGCCCTCGGCGACGGCGAAGCCCATGTCGGCGAAGATCGTGGTGATCTCATCGATGACCTGGCTGATCGGATGCAGCCGGCCGATCTCGGTACCGCTCTCGCGTGCCGGCAGGGTGACGTCGACGGCCTCAGCCTGCAGGCGAGCTTCAAGGGCAGCGGCCTTCAGCAAGCTCCTGCGCTCGGCCAGCGCGGCGGTGACGCGGTCCTTGACGGCGTTGATGGCGGCTCCGGCCGTCTTGCGCTCCTCCGGTGCCATCCTGCCCAGGCCGGCCAGACGCTCGGAGATCGAACCCTTCTTGCCGAGCGCCGCGACACGCACCGCCTCCAGCGCCGGCTCGTCGGCGGCGGCGTCGATGTCGTTGAGAAGGCTGCTTTCCAGGCCGGCAAGATCGTTCATAGGCTATTCCTCAAATCGAGGTGCCTTCTAGCCCATTTACCCTTGCAATGGGAACCGCCTTATACGGCGATATTTGCGCCAATGCTTCGCGATGCGGTGGCATCTGCGGCGTCTTGACGTTCCAGACCAGGCCGAGCCTGGCAGGCGGAGGCCTATTTCTGGCAGGCACGTTGGCGGCTTTCGGCACCAGCTTCGCCAACAGAGGCGCGGATATGGAGTGTCGATCCCAAACACTCTTATGCAATTCTTTTCGGAAATCTGCCCGGTCTTGTCCCGGGCAGTCAGTTGCACGCCCAGTCAACGGTCGCGTCGGCCTGGAATACAGAGACGAAGCCTGGTGACGACTAAAGGTCGAATTCACGGCGAATTCCCATGGACAGTCTTGGAAGAAGCCTAATGAGCCGCTTCGGATCCCTCCAAATAGCACTGGATTTACAACTCCAGAGGGATTGCAGTCCCCGGTCCGAGAGATCACAACAGGTGATGCGTTCCGTATGTGAGTACAGGCTATGACGCCGGCCCCAGACGATTCCTCCCCCACCAACATGCTCTCGACCGCCGATGTCCTGGCGCCGGAAACCCGGGCCAAGGTCAGCGAATTGCGCCAGACCGAGGCACCCGCCTATCGGCTCGCTGCCCTCGACCCCGATTTCATGCTGGGCGATTCAACCCGCGGTATCCGCTTTCAGCTTGAATATATGAAGGCCGAGGAAGGCCTGAAGGCGGCCCATATCCGCTCCACCATCGTGGTGTTCGGTTCAGCCCGGGTGCACGAGGATGCGCCAGGCAATCGCGGGCGCTGGTACAAGGAGGCGCGCACCTTCGGCTATATCGCCTCGCGGCGCGGCGGTGCGATGAACGAGATTGGAGATGGGCGCTTCAACGTCATCGCCACTGGCGGTGGCCCGGGCATCATGGAAGCGGCCAATCGCGGCGCCAGCGAGGCTGGTGCGCCGACCATCGGCTTCAACATCACCCTGCCGCACGAGCAATATCCCAACCCCTACACCACGCCGTCCCTCACCTACCGCTTCCATTATTTCGCCATGCGCAAGATGCACCTGGCCATGCACGCGGCGGCGCTGGTCATCTTTCCAGGGGGCTTCGGCACCTTCGACGAATTGTTCGAGATCATCACCCTGCGCCAGACCGGCAAGATGTCGTTCTGCCCGATCGTGCTGATGGACAAGGCCTACTGGACCAAGGTCATCAATTTCGAGGCGCTGGTGGAGGAAGGCTTCATCCGGCGCGAGGACCTGAACCTGTTCGACTTTGCCGAGACGGCGGAGGATTGCTGGGAGATCCTGGAGCGCAAGGGCCTGACGGCACCGGCGGAGTAGTTCCGGGTGCGCGGAAAACAAAAACCCGCCACGTTTCCGCAGCGGGTTTTTGACAGAACAGTCTATCGGGCAGCGCTTACGCGGCAGCCTTGACCTTCTCGACCAGCGCCTTGAAGGCTTCCGGCTCGCGGATCGCGAGGTCGGAGAGCACCTTGCGGTCGATCTCGATGCCGGCCTTGGCGAGGCCCGCGATGAACTTGGAATATGTCAGGCCCAGCTCGCGGACAGCGGCGTTGACGCGCTGGATCCACAGCGCGCGCATGTTGCGCTTCTTGAGCTTGCGGCCGATATAGGCGTACTGCATCGAACGATCGACTGCCTGCTTGGCAATGCGGATCGTATTCTTGCGGCGGCCATAAAAGCCCTTTGCCGCGTCGAGTGTCTTCTTGTGCTTAGCATGGGACGTAACGCCCCGTTTCACGCGTGCCATTTGCTGATCTCCTTAAGGTTTCGCGTTGCCGTGGCGATCAGCCGTTCGGCAGGAAATACTTCTTCACGTTTTCGCCGTCCGTCTTGAAGAGGACGCGCGTGCCGCGAAGCTTACGGATCTGCTTGTTGGTACGCTTGATCATGCCGTGGCGCTTGCCCTGCTGGGCGTGGACCACCTTGCCTGACCCCGTAATCTTGAAGCGCTTCTTGGCGCCCGACTTGGTCTTCATCTTGGGCATTTTGCTCGTCTCCGAATATAAGAAAGGCGCCGAAACCTTTGGGGTTCCGCCACCGGTAAGCCGTGTGCTTTGTTGAAAAGCGCCCGAGCCATCAGCATCGCCACGGCAGCCCTTATCAGCCGGTCGATGCGGGGAAGCGGCGTCTATAGAAGGAGAGGGCGGAAAAAGCAACAGGCGGAGCGAAGATTCCCTGGAGCGCGGACGTCCGCACGACACTCAGGCGAGCGTCCTGGAGACATCCGCGCCCAAGGGGGGCTTCGCCAACCTTCTGATCGCCTGCGGCGGCTGGCCGAAGGCGCGCAGGAAGGCCCGACGCATGCGCTCGCGGTCGGCGAAACCGGTCTCACGGGCCACGATGTCGATGGGGTGCAGGGTCTGCTCCATCATCAACCGGGCTGCCTCCACGCGCAGGTTCTCCACCGCCTTGGCGGGCGACTGACCCGTCTCCTGGCGAAAGGTGCGGCTGAACTGGCGGGGGCTGAGATGGGCGACCTCGGCCAGCTGCTCCACCGAGAGCGGGGTGTGCAGGTTGCGTCTGGCATAGGTCAGCGCCGTCTGGATCCGGTCCGACTTGGCATCGAGATCGAGCAGGTTGGAATGTTGCGACTGGCCACCGCCGCGCCGGTGATAGAGCACGAGCTGCCGCGCCACGAGGCGGGCGAGCTCCGCGCCATGGTCCTCCTCCACCATCCCGAGCGCGAGATCGACACCCGCGCTCATGCCGGCCGAGGTCCAGATCTGCCCGTCGGTGATGAAGATGCGATCCTCATCCACCTTGAGCCGCGGGAAGCGTGCCTGCAAGTCTCGCGTCCACAGCCAATGGGTGGTGACCCGCCTGCCATCGAGCAGGCCGGCCTCTGCGAGCACGAAGGCGCCGGTGCAGATCGAGGCGACGCGGCGAGACAGAACGGGCGCCCGCCGCACATAGTCGATGAGGGGCGACGCGGACGGATCGGCATCCGGCGTGCCGCAAACGATGAGCGTGTCGAACTCCGGTTCGCCGAAGGCGGTGCTGTCGAGCATGATGCCGACGGAACTGCGCACGGGGCCGCCGCTCTCCGAGACGACGGCGAGCTCATAAAGGCACTTGTCTGCGGCATAGTTGGCGAATTCGAAGGCCGAGAGAGCGGCGAGGCTCATCATCTGGAAATTGGTGGAAATCAGAAAACCGACGCTTTGCATGGCGCTCTCCTCCAACGTCCTGAAAAGTGGTATATATGACATTTGAGACAAAAGCCAGTGGATCTATTCTCCTGCTATCGAAAACACCACTCTACGGAGACTTCGAATGTCCACCAGCGCAAAAGGCACCGTCCTGATCACCGGCGCTTCCTCCGGCATCGGCGCCGTCTATGCCGACCGCCTCGCCCGCCGCGGCTATGACCTCATCCTCGTCGCCCGCAGCGAGGACAAACTCAAGACCCTCGCCGACCGCGTCGAAAAGGTGACCGGGCGACAGGTGCACATCCTCGCCGCCGATCTCAACGACAAGGATGGCCTCGCCAAGGTCGAAACCGTGCTCAGGACCGACAAGAGCATCACGGGGCTCGTCAACAACGCCGGTTTCGGCAGCGCGACGCCCCTGCTCGAGGCATCGATCGAGAAGATGGAGGAGATGATCGGCCTCAACATCACCGCTCTGACGCGGCTGACCCATGCCGCGGCGCCCGGCCTCGTCGAGCGTGGCGGCGGCACCATTATCAATATTGCCTCCATCGTGGCGATCGCACCGGAACTGCTCAACGGCGTCTATGGCGGCAGCAAGGCTTATGTGCTCGCCTTCAGCCAGAGCCTGCACCACGAGCTGGCAGGCAAGAACATACGCGTCCAGGCTGTACTACCCGGCGCCACCGCGACCGATTTCTGGAACGTTCTCGGCGTGCCTGTCGAGCAGTTGCCGGAGAGCATCGGCGTGATGTCGGCCGAGGACATGGTCGATGCTTCCCTCGCTGGCCTCGACCAGGGCGAACTCGTGACCATTCCCGCCCTGCCCGAGATTGCCGACTGGAACAGCTACGAGGCGGCCCGCCAGGCGCTCGGGCCGAACCTTTCCCGCAGCAAGCCCGGCGCCCGATACAAGGTGCAGCAGGCCAACGCGGCGTGAGCCGACAACGAGAGGACAGGACTCAGTCTCCCTCCTCCGCGAGGACAGCGGGGGCGCTTGCGCCGTACTCCGTTCGAGTAGCGAAAAGAAAAGGGGCGGCCCTCGGGCCGCCCCTCAATTTTAATCACCAATGATGCCTGCCTCACTCGGCGGCTTCGCCCTCGGCCTTGGCCTTCTTCTCCAGGTCCTCGCCGGTAGCCTGGTCGACCGCCTTCATCGAAAGGCGGACCTTGCCGCGCTCGTCGAAGCCGAGCAGCTTGACCTTGACCTTGTCGCCTTCCTTGACCACGTCGGTGACCTTGTTCACGCGGTTCGCAGCGAGCTGCGAAATGTGAACCAGGCCGTCCTTGGCACCGAAGAAGTTGACGAAGGCGCCGAAGTCGGTGGTCTTGACCACGGTGCCGTCATAGATGGCGTTGAGCTCCGGCTCCGAGGCGATCGACTTGATCCAGTTGATGGCCGCCTTGATCGCCGTGCCTGAAGCCGAGGCAACCTTGATGGTGCCGTCGTCCTGGATGTCGACCTTGGCGCCGGTCTTCTCCACGATCTCGCGGATGACCTTGCCGCCCGAGCCGATCACTTCGCGGATCTTGTCGACCGGAATGGTGATCACCTCGATCCGCGGAGCATGCTCGCCGAGTTCGGCGCGCGCGCCGGACAGGGCCTTCGACATCTCGCCGAGGATGTGCAGGCGGCCTTCCTTGGCCTGGCCGAGGGCGACCTTCATGATCTCCTCGGTGATGCCGGCGATCTTGATGTCCATCTGCAGCGAGGTAACGCCGTTCTCGGTGCCGGCTACCTTGAAGTCCATGTCGCCGAGATGGTCCTCGTCACCCAGGATGTCGGAGAGCACGGCGAAGCGCTCGCCTTCCAGGATGAGGCCCATGGCGATACCGGCGACCGGGGCGCGCAGCGGCACGCCGGCATCCATCAGTGCCAGCGAGGAGCCGCAGACCGTGGCCATCGAGGACGAGCCGTTGGACTCGGTGATCTCGGAGACGACGCGGATGGTGTAGGGGAACTCGTGCTGCGGGGGCAGCATCGGGTGGATGGCGCGCCAGGCGAGCTTGCCATGGCCGATCTCGCGGCGGCCTGGCGAGCCCATGCGGCCGGTCTCGCCCACGGAGTAGGGCGGGAAGTTGTAATGCAGCATGAAGCGCTGCTTGTAGGTGCCTTCCAGGCTGTCGACGAACTGCTCGTCGTCGCCGGTGCCGAGCGTGGCGACCGCGAGAGCCTGGGTTTCGCCGCGCGTGAACAAAGCCGAACCGTGGGTGCGCGGAAGGATGCCCGCTTCGGCGACGATGTTGCGCACCGTCTTGACATCGCGCCCGTCAATACGGGTGCCGGTGTCGAGGATGTTCCAGCGCACGACCTTGGCCTGCAGCTCATGGAAGACCTCGGCGACCTCCTGCTTGGAATAGGCGGGATTCTCCACGCCCTCAGGCAGGAAGTGGGCCACGACCTTCGCCTTGCAGGCGTCGACGGCGGCATATCGCTGCTGCTTGACGGTGATCGAATAGGCTGCACGCAGATCGGACTCGATCACGGCGAGCATGGCGTTCTCGAGCTCGGAATGGTCGGCCGGCTGGAAGTCGCGTGGCTCCTTGGCGGCCTTCTCGGCGAGGCGGATGATCGCCTCGATCACCGGCTGGAAGCCGGAATGGCCGAGCATCACGGCCTCGAGCATGGTCTGCTCGGAGAGTTCCTTGGCTTCCGATTCCACCATCAGCACGGCGTCGGCGGTGCCGGCGACCACGAGCTCGAGGGAGGATTCCTTCATCTCGTCGATGGTGGGATTGAGCTTCAGCGCACCATTGACATAGCCGACGCTGGCGGCGCCCACCGGGCCCATGAAGGGCACGCCCGACAGAGTCAGGGCAGCAGAGGCGGCGACCATGGAGAGCACGTCGGTGTCGTTGATCAGGTCGTGCGAGAGGACGGTGACGACGACCTGGGTGTCGTTGCGATAGCCGTCCACGAAGAGCGGGCGGATCGGACGGTCGATCAGGCGGGAGATCAGTGTCTCGCGCTCGGACGGACGGCCCTCACGCTTGAAGTAGCCGCCAGGAATGCGGCCGGCCGCGAAGGCCTTTTCCTGATAGTTGACGGTCAGCGGGAAGAAGTCGACGCCGGCCTTCGGCTCCTTGGCCGAGACGACAGTGGCCAGCACGGTCGAGTCGCCATAGGTGGCGAGCACGGCTCCATCGGCCTGGCGGGCGATCTTGCCGGTTTCGAGGATGAGTTTGCGGCCAGCCCATTCGAGCTCTTCGCGGTAAATTGTGAACATGCGTTCAATCCTGTCTTTGCTTGAGACCGGATGAGGCAAGGCTTTCTTTGGAGCCCCTGAAATAAAAGCAGCCATCGCAAGATGGCAGGAAGCATCCTCGGGAGCGCTCAACGCGCACGGTTTGCTTCCTGCGATCCTGCCATGGCTTGCTGCCTATCCGGTCGTTGGGGTTCTCGCGGCAACCCCATGTCGCCACGTCCCGTTGGTGAAAAAGAGCAGCCCGAAAGGCACCAGCCTTTCGGGCTTCATGTCTTAGCGGCGGATGCCGAGACGCTCGATGATGGACTTGTAGCGGCTCTCATCGCGCGACTTGAGGTAGTCGAGCAGCGAGCGGCGCAGGGCCACCATCTTGAGAAGGCCACGACGGGAGTGGTTGTCCTTCACATGCGACTTGAAATGGCCCGTCAGATTCGTGATACGCTCGGTGAGGATAGCGATCTGCACTTCCGAAGAACCGGTATCGCCGTCCTTGGCACCATATTCCTTGATCAGCGCGGTCTTGCGCTCTTGCGAAATCGACATCGGATAGTCCTTTCATAGGGCATTCGCGCGCGAGGATGCGCGATTGCCGGATAACGTCTTGCGACGAAGAAGGCCGTCTGGCCAGGATCGCCTTCCACCTTGGCCCGGCCGGGATGTCGTCCAGCGGGGTCGGTAGCGGCGGGTAAAATCCGGAGCATCTGCACCGGGATGCGGCCCTATAGTCGAACGTCCGCCAAAAAGCTAGGAAAAAGCAGCCCTCGACCGTGAAAGGATGGATCCGCACGCCTTGACGGTTGTTGTCGCCGCTCTTCGCCACACCGACGCCGTGAGCCAACCGTACTTTAGTAGAGCGCTCCAAGCCCTCAAGACCGGCCTGGCGAGGCGCATTACAACTTCGCCGGGCCGGGTTGGGCACTGGCGAGAGCAACCAAATTCGGTTAAGCCAGATTCGTGTCCAATTCGCTTGCCACGCCCAATAAACCCGGCCGCTTCGGGCTTTCTGCGCGCCTGCTGGTGCTGACGGTGCTGTTCGTCCTCCTGGCGGAGGTGCTGATCTACCTTCCCTCCGTCGCCACCTACCGGCGCAACTGGCTGTCAAACCGCCTGTCCTCGGCCGTGACGGCAGCACTGGTGCTCGAGGCCGCACCCGACGGCATGGTCTCCGACAACCTCGCCATGCAGATCCTGGACTCGGTCGGCGCCAAGATGGTGGCATTGAAGATGAGGGACACCAAGCGCCTGCTCGCCTCGTCCGAAATGCCGCCGGCGGTCGCGCTCAGCACGGATCTGCGCACGCTGTCGGAGATGGATGCCATTCACGATGCGGTCGTTACGCTGCTCGCTCCCAAGGGGCGCTTCATCCGCGTCGTGGGCGATGCCCCCATGCAAGGCCAGTTCATCGAGATCGTGGTCGACGAGACGCCGCTGCAGCAGGGCATGTATGCCTTTTCGACCCGCCTCGTCTTCTCCTCGTTGGTCATCTCCGCCATCACTGCATGCCTAGTCTATCTGACCCTGAGCTGGGTGATCGTGCGGCCGATGCGGCGCCTCACAAGCGCCATGATGCGCTTTGGGGAGAACCCGGAGGACGACTCGCGCGTGGTGCCCACCTCCGGTCGCAGCGACGAGATCGGCGTCGCAGAGCGCGAGCTTGCGGCCATGCAGCGCCAATTGCACGGGATGCTGCAGCAGAGAAGCCGCCTCGCCGCCCTTGGCCTTGCCGTCTCCAAGATCAGCCACGACCTGCGGAACCTGCTGGCCGGCGCCCAGCTTTTCTCCGACCGCCTCGCCGAGACCAACGATCCCGTGGTACAGCGCTTCGCGCCGAGGCTGATCCAGACGCTGGACAGGGCCATTGCCTTCTGCCAGTCGACGCTCTCCTACGGCCGGGCCGCAGAGCAGCCGCCTTCGCGGCGTATCATCGCGGTCGCTCCCATCGTCAACGACACCCGCGAACTGGTCGGGCTGGGTGCGGAAAGCGGGGATCACGCGAACCGGATAACCTGGCACGAGGCGCTCGAACCGGGCCTGCAGATCGACGCCGATCCCGACCAGCTCTCCCGCATTATGATCAATCTCTGCCGTAACGCGGTGCAGGCACTGGAAAACCACAACCGAGCCGATGGCGTGGGCAATTGCCTGAGCGTGAGTGGGCGACGTGACAGGAAGCAGGTCGTGATCGAGATCGCAGACAACGGCCCGGGCGTGCCGGAAAAAGCCCAGCAGAGGCTGTTCGAAGCTTTCTCGGGCTCGACGCGGCCCGGCGGATCCGGCCTGGGCCTTGCCATTGCGGCGGAACTGGTGAGGGCCCATGGCGGCACGCTCACCTTGCTCGGCACGGGAGACGCGGGAACCGGAGCGACCTTCCGTATCTCGATCCCCGACCGCAACACGGCGTAAACCGCGTCCCGATGCTGGCGGCCCGAAGGCGTGGACGCGTTGTCACACAATTGTTAAAGTCATCTCGGCTGCGACGCGGTAACGCCGCTCGTCCATCGCCTTGGGGGATAAAGTGCTCGGTCCGTGTTTGGGGGGCCACAACTGAGTGTTTTCATGCTGAAGACGAAGAATAACGCCGAAATCGGTTCGTCCATCGACATCAATGCCGTCCAGACCATACGGCGAATCGCGCTCGTTGCGCTCGGTATCATCGGCTTTGTTGTCCTCCTGTTCACCAACTCGGCCTGGCGGAACACGGCCGACAGCGGCATGGACGAGACGATCGAGAGCATCGGCCTGGTGCTGATGGCGATCGCCATTGTCGGCCGCACCTGGTGTTCCCTCTATATTGCCGGGCGCAAGAAGCAGCTCATCGTCGAGGATGGCCCCTACTCCGTCTGTCGCAACCCGCTCTATGTCTTCTCCTTCATCGGCGCAGCCGGCGCCGGCGCACAATTCGGCGCCATCTCCACAGCGATTCTGGTCTGCACCATCACAATCGTGGTCTTCGCCATCGTCACGCATAAGGAAGAGCAGTTCCTGCGTGACAAGTTCGGCCGCGTCTATGAGGCCTATTGCGAACGCGTGCCCCGCTTCATCCCCAATTTCCGGCTCTGGCGCCCGGTGCCCACGTTGGAGATCCAGACCTCGCTGGTGACGCGCACCTTCCTCGACGCATGCCTGTTCCTTGCCGCCTATCCGGTGGCGGAGGGCATCGAGTGGCTGCAGGACACGCATTGTATTCCGGTCTATCTGCTGCTTCCCTAAAGCGCTTTATCTTCAGATAGAACCATCGGGAATCACAAATTGCTTCTGATGGTGACGCGTTAGTCCTGAAGCGCGTTCCCGCCTGGATGCATTTTACTCCACGCAACGACACAAACCTTGACAGTCAAGCAAAACAGGAGGTCGAATCGCGCCACGAGGCGGGGTCGTATGTTTCAAAAGGCGGGTTTGATGTCAGCTGACGATATTCGCAGGTTCACCGACGCAGCCGCCAAGCAACCGCCCTCTCCCTCGTCAGATTGGACGGATTGCGTACATCTTCTCGATCGTCTTGCGATGTTTGACATAATTCCGGCTATGGCCTCGGTCGACCGCCAGAAAATAGAACTTATCATGGGCAAAGCTTGGGGCATGTTCAGCACCTTCGGCGCGCTGCTGATTGCCAGCGCCCCGACTTTGGGCGGCGACATGACTCCTGCGGCGCTGACGATGACGATTGCGTATCGCCGTCTCTATTTTGCGTACACCGTGCTTTACAAAAGAGAAATCGCCTATTTGGACATACCGCCTGAACAAGTGAACGATGGACGTGTTTATCTCGGCTGCACACCGATGAGCGACGCGGGGATACGGCACGAAATCGATTCCGCGATCGCGCGCGCACAGGACGCGTTGGCGAAGGGCACGGTTCTCACTATGTGGAGCCAATCGCTTCCGGCAGGTGACTGGCAGGCGAACGACGAAGTGAACTTCAAGCTTCCCAAAGTTGGAGCCGACGCGTGCTGTGGCTCCATTCGGCTGGCCTGGCTCCTGACAACCGAAGCGCGCCAGCGGCCGAATGGCTCGCTGATTTCCAATCTCGCCGCCGCACAGCACTATCTTCGGGCACGAAGGCAAGTCTGCACCGCCATTCTCAGTGCTGGCCAGATGGACATCCTGACAACAGAGTACGACAATCAGAAGCGCCGCGACATCGCCGCGGGCAAGCCTAACCGACAAGCCGGCACGGCGAATCCCGTCTTTCCACCTGACTTTCAGATGCGAGATTGGGCCATCAAGGGGTCCAAGGATGGGGAAGCCGACCGCCAACGCTGCAACGCGGCGAAATCGCCCCCACTGTGGCGCAAGATCGACGAAATCTACCCGACTGGTTCGGTTGAGGGGGGAGTGGGGACGGCGTGATCTGCCTTCGCTTCGTCGGATACTTTCCATACCGCGATGCCGATCTCTGAACTCCAGTCCGGCCGTTGCCTGACAACCGTTGAGAGTCAAACGGCAAGGACTGCCGGACGCAGGCTGCGGATATGAAGCGATTCAGGCGTTGCGCAACGGCAGATTCCTGCGATATCGCTGGTCTTTGGCCCGCGAATCCCCGGCGCTAGGCCAATCGTAGGATCCCACATGCGTATTCTCGCCATCGATACAGCCCTTGAAGCCTGCTCGGCCAGCGTGTTCGATTCCGATGACGGCGAGATCGCGTCCCAGACCATCCTGATGGCGCGTGGCCATGCCGAGGCGCTGATTCCGCTGGTGCAGCAGGTTGTGGAGCGCTCCGGTGGCTTCTCCCTGATCGACCGCGTCGCCACCACCGTGGGCCCAGGTTCCTTCACCGGGTTGCGTGTGGCGATTTCGGCCGCCCGGGCCTTCGCCCTTGCCTTGCGCGTGCCCTGCGTCGGCATCTCGACGCTCGCCGCCATCGCCGCTCCACATATCGACGAGAATGACGGCCAGCACGTCGCCGTCGCCATCGATGCGCGGCATGGGAATGTCTATTTCGAGCTGTTTTCCAATCGTGGCCGCAGCATCGTCGAGGCAAGCTGCATCTCCTTGCGCGAGGCCGCGCGCGTGCTCGGACCGGCGACAGTGAAGATGGCCGGGCCAGCCGCTCCCCTGCTGTTCAACGAGGCCAAGGCCGCCGGTACGGCCGGCATCATCGTCGATTCCAGCCCGGCGCCCGATATCACCTGGGTGGCCCAGCTCGGCCTTCTCGCCGATCCCGCCGACTCCCCACCACGTCCGACCTATCTCAAGCCCGCCGACGCCACGCCTCAGCAGAACGGCCAGGTGGCGCGGCAATGAGCTGGTTCGGCAAGAGACAGCCGCCGGTGATTATCGACGCCCGCGTCGATGACGCCGCAAGTCTGGCGGCCATCCACGCCACCGGCTTCGAACGCGGCTGGGACGCCCTCGAATTCGAGCGCATGCTCGCCGACAGGCTGATCCTCGCCCATCTCGCCCGCCCCGGGGGCAAGGGCACGCCGACCGGCTTTGCCATGTCTCGCCTGGTCGTGGACGAGGCGGAGATCCTGAGTGTGGCGGTGTCGCCCTCCGCCCGGGGCGCGGGCCTGGCCACTTCCTTGTTGCAACACCATCTCGGCCGCCTCGCCGCGGCAGGAGCCAGGAAGGTGTTCCTGGAGGTCGCCGAGGATAATGTGGCGGCGATCAGGCTCTATCAGCGCCATGGCTTCGATGAGATTGCCCGGCGCAACGCCTATTACGCCCGCGCCAAGGGGCCGCCAGCCACGGCGATCGTGATGGAGCGGGTGTTGTAACGCTGGGAGCGCGGACGTCACAGCGACATGCTTGCATGTCGCGATGTCCGCTCTTCCTTGCCTCGCACTGTAGCGTTTCCAAGAGCGGACGGGACGTCCGCGCTCCCAGGGAGAATTCACCATGGCCGAGATGCGGCTTGTCGTAGCAGGTGCTTCCGGACGGATGGGCCAGACCCTGATCCGGTTGATCGCGGAGACTCCCGGCGTGGTGCTCAGCGGCGCCATCGAGCGCCCGGGCGCGCCAACGGTCGGCCAGGACGCCGGCAAGGTCGCTGGGCTTGAGCCCAATGGCGTGCTGATCACCGACGACCCGCTGTCGCTCCTCACGGCGGCCGAAGGCATCATCGACTTCACCGCCCCATCAGCGACGGTCGAGCTTGCCGCTCTCGCCGCCCAGATGCGCATCGTGCATGTTATCGGTACTACCGGCCTGTCGAAAGAGGACTTCGCCCGCCTCAAGGCCGCCTCCCGCCATGCGGTGATCGTGCAGTCCGGCAATATGAGCCTTGGCGTCAATCTCCTCGCCTCCGTGGTGAAGCGCGTCGCCAAGAGCCTTGATGAGGATTTCGATATCGAGATCCTCGAAATGCATCACAACCGCAAGGTCGACGCTCCCTCGGGCACCGCGCTGCTGCTCGGTCAGGCCGCAGCGGCCGGCCGCGGCATCGATCTCGATGGTAATTCCGACCGCGTCCGCGACGGCCATACCGGCGCCCGCGAGAAGGGCCATATCGGCTTTGCCACCCTGCGCGGCGGCACAGTGGTCGGCGAGCACACCGTGATCTTCGCCAGCGAGGGCGAGCGCATCGAATTCGCGCACAAGGCGGAGAGTCGCGTGATTTTCGCCAAGGGCGCCCTCAAGGCTGCGATCTGGGGCTTTGGCCGCAAGCCGGGCTATTATTCCATGGCCGATGTGCTCGGCCTGGCGGAACTCTGACCCGCCGGATCAACCATGGCCGATATCGGGCTTGTCGTCGCCGGTCCCTCCGGGCGAATGGGGCGGACGCTGATCCGCATGATCGCGGAGACGCCCGGGGTCACCCTGTGCGGCGCCTTGGCGCGTCCGGGCTCGGCCGCCGTCGGCGCCGATTGCGGCAGGCTCGCTGGCCTGGAGCCGAACGGCATGGAAGTAATGGACGATCCGCACGCCTTGCCTGAAACTGCGCAGGTGATCCTCGACTTCACCACGCCGGCGACGACGGTGGCGCTGGCTACCCTGGCAGCGCGCCGCGGGATGGTGCTGGTCAGCGGCACCACCGGCCTCTCCCCGGACGACTTCGCCCGGCTGCGGGACGCCTCTCGTCATGCCGTCATCGTGCATTCGGGCAATATGGGACTCGGCATCAACCTGCTGGCCGCCATGATCCGGCGGGCGGCCCGCAGCCTCGATGCCGAGTTCGATATCGAGATCCTGGAGATGCATCACGGCCGCAAGGTCGATGCGCCTTCCGGCACCGCCTTGCTGCTGGGGCAGGCCGCCGCGGATGGCCGAGGCATCGATCTGGAATCAAGGTCCGATCGTCGCCGTGACGGGCATACGGGGGCTCGCGAGAAAGGCCATATCGGCTTTGCCACCCTGCGCGGCGGTACGGTGATTGGCGAGCACAGCGTAATTCTGGCCGGCGAGCACGAGCGCATCGAGTTCCGGCACAAGGCCGAGGACCGCACGATGTTCGCGCGAGGCGCCCTCAGGGCGGCACTTTGGGGGCTCGGCCGCGCGCCGGGGCTCTATTCAATGGCAGATGTGCTGGGGCTGGCGGAGCAATAGGGCTGGCTCGTGTCGATCACTGATCGACATTGTTATCATCAAGCGCGCGGTCTCCGAGAATGTCGATCAGTGATCGACACTCCAATCCTGCGCCTCGTTCTCGAACGCCGCTGTCCAAGAGCAGACGGGGATGCCCCACTCCCGGCTTTACGCCGCGTGCGAGGTCCGCTCGTCGCAGAGGATCGAGTAGAGTCCGGCTGCGTCGTTCGTGGCGCGCAGCTTCTGCACGATGGACGGGTCGCGCAGCATGCGGGCGATACGCGAGAGGGCCCGCAAATGGTCCGCCCCGGCGCTTTCCGGGGCCAGCAGCAGGAAGATGATGTCGACAGGCTGGCCGTCCAGGGCCTCAAAATCGATCGGGCGCTCGAGGCGGGCGAACAGGCCGAAGATGCGGTTGAACTTGGCCAGCTTGCCATGGGGAATTGCGATGCCGTTGCCCACGCCGGTGGAGCCCAGGCGCTCCCTCTGGAGCAGCGTATCGAAGATTTCCCGCTCACCCAGGCCAGTCAGCTTGGCAGCCCGTTCGGCGATTTCCTGCAGAGCCTGTTTTTTCGAATTCACCTTCAGCGCCGGAAGCACAGCATCCTGCGGCAGCAGATCGCTCAAAGGCATTGCGTTCCTCGCGGGAGTTCGAGCCGATCGCCGCTAGAAACGATCCGCTCAACAGCACTGCACCCGCCCCTTTTCGAGGCGGGCGCTTGTTTGGTAGGGCCTCGTCAGGTCGCCTCAGCCGCGGCTTGCGGCAAGTCGATCCAACCGATATGGCCATCGGAGCGGCGGTAAACCACGTTCACGCGGCCATGTCCAGCGTGGCGAAAGACGAGCGCCGCTGCACCCGTCAAATCGAGGTCGACAACCGCCTCGCTCACCGACAGGCGCTTCATGCGGGTGGTGTTCTCCGCCACGATCACCGGCGTGAACTCATCGGGGACGGCCTCCTCCTCATTGGGAGCGGCAATGATGTAATCGGTCGATTCAGCCGCGGTCGCGCTGTCCGGGCCGGCATGATAATCCTTGATGCGGTGCTTGTAGCGCTTAAGGCGCTTGGTCAGGCGCTCCGTTGCGAGATCGACGCTGGCATGGGGGTCATGCGCCATCGATTCGGTCTGCAAGGTAAGCCCGGTAGGAAGATGGATGCGGCAATCGGTCCGGAAACCGGTGCCTTCCTTCTTCACGGTGACCTGGCCGGTGTAGGATTGGTCAAAATACTTCGACAGGCTATCCGCAACCCGCGCCTGGACGTGGGTTCGCAAGGCATCACCGATGTCGAGATTTTGTCCGGAGACACGCAGCGTCATGCTTCGCTCCGCTTCTTGAGACACGCAGGGCCTGATGGCCTGCAGCAGAAAGGCGTTCTTGTAGCCGCCACCCCTTAGGTAGGACCGTCTGAAGGCGGCGTCAACGTTACAATATTTTCACGAGGGGGTTGTTCCGCTTCACTCTCAGTAATGTCTGGTTCTATCCACAGGCGCCTCGAAGGGCAGGCCCCGCTCATGCCGGTCGACCTGGCGCAAGACGAAGCGGCCCACCGCATCTTCGTCTGAAATCGCCGAATTATGGGGGGTGACGGTGACGGCCGGATGAGACCACAGCGGACTGTCGGCAGGCAGCGGCTCGGTCTCGAAGACGTCGAGCGTCGCCGCCCTCAGCACCCCTTCGTCGAGACAGGCAAGGATGTCCTTCTCGACCTGCAGCCCGCCCCGCCCGGCATTCATCAGAACCGGGGCGCCGAGCACGCCGTCATGGGCCAGCTTCTCGAACAGGGAGCGATTGAGCACGCCTTTCGTCTGTGGCGTCAGCGGCAGCAGGCAGACGAGAAGATCGGTGCGGGCGAGAAAGGCATCAAGGTCATTGCCGGCATAGGTGCGGACGCCGTCGATCTGCTTGGGCGTGCGGCTCCAGCCGGCGACGTCGAAGCCCATGACCTTGAGCTTGTGGATGGCATCGAGGCCGAGCACGCCGAGCCCCATGACGCCGACCCGCAATTCCTGCGCCGCCGGCGAAGGCATGATCTCGCGCCAGAGCTTCTGGCGCTGCAGGAGGTCATAATCCCGCTGGTGACGCAGATGGATGAGGGCATGCATCACCACCCATTCGCTCATCCGCGTGGTGAGATTGCCGTCGACCACCCTGCAGAGCGGGACGTCGGGCAGAGTGGGGTCGGAGAGCACATGGTCGACGCCGGCGCCGAGCGAGATGATGCCCTTGAGGTTCGGAAAGCTCGACAGCAGGCCGGGCGGCTGCTTCCAAAGGGCCGCATAGGTGATATCGGAGGGGTTGCCGACTTCCGGCCAGGCCCGAATATCGCGTCCGGGCGCCAGCCGACGCAGCCGATCGAGCCAGGGACCGACATCCCATTGGGTGATGCAGAGGAGAAGGGCCATGGAAAACCTGATTTGGATGGGAAGAGGGAGATGCTCAACTCCCCAGGGAGGCATGCAGCCTAGCCGATTTGTCCGGGGCGAACAGGAGCAAATCGCGAAGTGAGGGCGCGGACTTGCCTCTTATAGAAAGAGCACCATCAGCGCCTCGTCCGCATAGCCGGCAGCACTCTTGAGAGCGCGCGGCTCAATCCCGTAGGTCCTGAAGCCGTTGCGCTCGTAAAGGGTGATGGCCGACCTGTTGGCCGTGACCACCGAGAGCGTGAGTTGCTCGACCTCCTGGCGTGCTGCAGCGACCAGGGCCGTGATCAGCGCCTGGCCGACGCCATGGCCCTGAAAGTCCGGCGCAACGAACACGCCCCACACGAAGGCCTTGTGGGCATCCCTTGGGCCCTCGCAGCGCTTGTAGCCGGCCATGCCGGCGATGCGCCCCTCGGCATAGGCGCCCATCACAACGGCGGATGACAGGCGCTCGGCAAAGGCCTCGGCGGGGCGCGCGGCCTCCAGCGCATGGACCGAGCCGAACGCTTCGGGCGTAAGTTCCAGGGCCTGCAGGCGGATGGTGCGGTAATCGTGCCAGTCGGCAGGGAGAAGGCGGCGGACAATCATCAGGTCGCCGACGCAGCCTGCTGCACGGCGTTGGAAGCCTGATGGACAATGGCGGCCTTGAAGGCGCCCGCATCGGCAGACTTGGTCCAGGCCGTCACCACAATCTCGACGCCCCTGTCGTTGAAGCCGCTGGCATCGACCGCCGGAGCCGGTAGCGGCAACACGCGATTGTCGCGGCTGAGGGCATCGCGGATATGGGAGGCGGCCGCTTCGATATTGCCACCATAGGGCACGGTCACCTTCACGCTCACGCTGCGCGTCGGATAGGCCGAGGTGTTGGTGATGGGCGAGCCCCAGACCTGGCCATTCGGGATGAGGATCTGCACATTGTCGCCGCTGGCGAGTTCCGTCATGAAAAGGTTGAGGTTTTTCACCGTGCCGGCCTTGCCCGCCACCTCGATGGCATCGCCCAGCCGGAAGGGGCGGAACAGCAGCAGCATCACGCCGGCCGCCATGTTGGAAAGCGTGCCTTGCAAAGCGAGGCCGATGGCCAGGGAAGCGGCGCCCAACACGGCGACGAGGCTGGTGGCCTGGATGCCGACCACCTGCAGGATCAGCACGAACATCAGCACCATGATCGAATAGCGCACCAGGCTGGCCAGGAAGGTCGCCACGATCGGATCCATATGGGAACTGATCAGGGCGCGCAGGGCAAGCCGTTCGAGGAGTCCCGCCGCCCACCATCCCACCACGGCGATGGCAAGAGCGCCTAAGCAATTGATACCATAGACGATGAAGAGGTTCCCCAAACCATTGATATCGATCGGCACGGGCTGTCTCCTTGCTTGCCTGCAGGACCCCCATTGTGTGTCCTGCCCGTTGATTCATGCAAATTGAGCAGGTTGCCGGCACTCCGCTTTGCGACTAACGCGCCGCTTCGCCCAGGATCCAGTCCAGCATGGCCTGCTCATGCGCGGGGAGTGCACGGCCTGCGGCATGGGTGATGAAATGGCCGCGCTCGCCCGTGAGCTCGACGTCCGACAGGCGGACAAGGCTGCCGTCCTCCAGCGCCGCATCGGCAAGTGGGCGGGAGGCCAGGACCGCGCCAGCCCCGGCCCGGGCGGCTTCGAGGGCCACGGCGAAGCTGTCGAACACCAAGGAGGCCGACGGCGGCAGTGGCAGGGCAGCGCGGGCAAACCAGTCCGGCCACATCTCGCGCGCTCCCGCCACCGACAGCAAGGGCAGATGCGGCCAGTTGGCGGGATCATGAAGCAAGTGCAGGTGAAGCGGCGCAGCGGCCGGCACCAGCCGCTCCCAGGTCAGGCGGTGGCTCTCGCGCCCCTCGAAGGGGCCGATGCCGAAGCGGATATCGAACCCTTCCTGATCACCGGTATAATCCACGGGCACATGGATAGTATTGAGCTCGAGCCGCAACTGCGGCAGGGCCTGGCGGAGCCTGTGCAGTCTCGGGGCGAGCCACAGCAGGGAGAACGAAATCGGGCTGCGCAGCACCGCACGCCCGGCCCTTGGCCCGAAAAGCTCGCTCGTGCTGCGTGCAAGCGAGCGGAAAACGCCCTGGATATGGGGCAGGTAGGCGCCGCCCTCCGCCGTCAGCGCCACGCCGCGCCGGAGCCGGACGAACAGCCTCGCACCGAGCTCCGCTTCAAGCGATCTGATGTGCTGGCTGACGGCCGCCTGCGTCAGGCCGAGTTCGGCGCCCGCACTGGTGAAGTTCAGATGACGGGCAGAGGCTTCAAAGGTACGGAGCCAGATCAGGGGTGGCAGCTGTGTCGTTTCAGCCATAACAGAACCTGGGTCAAACATCGATTTTTCATTGTTTGAACGATGGCCAGATCTTTGGCAAGAAGGACGGAGCAGCAAAGACGGAGGCGCTCCATGAAGGCGGACGAGATCGAGATCATCGAGGGAGGACAAGCCGTCCGAATCCTCTGGAGCAATGGGCATCGAAGCCGCTTCCACGCCCTCTGGCTGCGCGACAACGCGCTCGATCCGCAGACGCGCAGCGCCGGCAACGGACAGCGCCTCATCACCGTGCTCGACATTCCGCCAACGACGCTCATCGGCTCGGCCGCGCCGACGGCCAGCGGCGACATTGCCATAGGCTTCCTGCCCGATGGCCACGAGACCGTCTTCCCGGCCGCCTGGCTGCATGAGCGGATCTATGACAGGGAGCAGCCCCGCGAGACCGGCTGGCTGGCGGAACCGGTCGAGCCATGGGACAGCGCCTTGCAAGGCAGCGTTTCCAGCGCCTCCTATCCGCTCGTACGCCAGGATCGTCTGGCGCTCGGCGACTGGCTTGCCGCCGTGCGGCGCTACGGCTTTGCCGTGCTCAGTGAGGTCCCGACCACCTCGGGCAGCCTGTGCGATGTCGCCGGACTGTTCGGCTATGTCCGCGAGACCAATTACGGCCGCTGGTTCGAGGTGCGGGCAGAGGTCAATCCCAACAACCTTGCCTATACGAATCTCGGCCTGCAGGCACATACCGACAATCCCTATCGCGATCCCGTGCCGACCTTGCAATTGCTGTCCTGCCTGGAGAATTCGGTTGAAGGCGGCGATTCCATCGTGGTCGATGGCTTTGCCGTGGCGCGGCGCCTGAAGCACGAAGATCCACATGGTTTCGACCTGCTCACCCGCCACCCCGTTCGCTTCGAATATGCCGGCTCCTCGGGTGTGTGCCTGCGCGCCAAACGTCCCCTGATCGAGCTCGGCCCGGATGGCGAGATGATCGCCATCCGCTTCAACAATCGCTCGGCGGCGCCCTTTGTCGACGTGCCCTATGCCGACATGCCCGCCTTCTATGCCGCCTATCGCCGCTTTGCCGAAATCCTCGAGGATCCCGCCATGGAGGTCAGCTTCAAGCTGAAGCCGGGTGAGCTCTTCATCGTCGACAACACCCGCGTAATGCATGCACGCAAAGCCTTCTCCGGCACGGGCAAGCGCTGGCTCCAAGGCTGCTATGCCGACAAGGACGGGCTGTTGTCGACGCTGGCGGCCATCGAGGCGGAGACCATGAGGGAGGCCGCAGAATGAGCGCCCCTGCCCTCGACTCCACGACCATCGTCGGCTTCCTGGCCGGCATCTTCGAGCGGCGCGGCGCCGAGGAATATCTCGGCGAGCCGGTGACCATGGCCGAGCATATGCTCCAGGGCGCCTGGTTCGCCGAGCAGGAGAAGGCCAGCGACGAACTCGTCGCGGCGGCGCTGCTGCATGATGTCGGGCACTTCACCAGCGAGTTCGGCGCCTATTCGCCGGATGACACGGAGGACAAGCATCATGACGATGCCGGCGCGGAGGTGCTCGCTCCCTTTTTCCCGCCGCTGGTGACCGAATGCGTGCGCCTGCATGTTGCCGCCAAACGCTATCTGTGCGCCACCGATCCCAGCTACGACGCGAAGCTTTCGACGGCCTCGCGCCACACCCTGGCGCTGCAGGGCGGTCCGATGAATGCCGGTGAGATTGCTGAATTCCGCTCCAGCCCCTTCTACAGCGAGGCCGTGCGGGTGCGGCTGTGGGACGAGGCTGGCAAGGTCGCCGGCATGCAGACGCGAAGCTTCCGCGACTATGCTCCGTTGCTACAGCGGGTGGTCGATCGGTTCGTGGCGACGGGAAATTGAGCATGGATTGATGAGGCGCGGCACCGGAGTGGCGGTCTCTGACCGCCATCTTCCCTTCCCGCAAAACGCCCCGTTTCCAAGGATGGCGGTCGGAGACCGCCACTCCACGCTTGCCAGGCCTTCTCCCGTTGCTCAGCGGCCGTGCGAGAGAATGTTGACGACCTTGCCAAGCGGATCGCGCACATAGAAGCGCCGCACGCCCCAAGGCTCGTCGGTGAGCGCATAAACGATCTCATGACCGCCGGCTGCGACACGCCCACGGACTTCATCCACGTCGTCGACCTCGATGGAAAGGTCGGGAACCTCGGTCCCCGAACCGCCTTCGCTGGCGACGCTGAGCTGCGGCGCCTGCTCGCCGGGGGCCGCGAAAGTCAGGATCCAGCCGTGATCCATCACAAGATCGAGGCCAAGAAGATCCCGATAGAAAGCAGCAGCCTTCTCAGGCTCAGGGGCGGCAAGATTGGCCACGATGCGCAAAACGGTCATGAGCGGGAACCTCCTTTTGCATAGGCCGCTTTTCCAGATCCTCGTGCGTTTTGCTTTGAGACAGAATCACCAAGAATCGCAAAATGCATTTGACGCCACCGAGTTGATCTGAAAATCCGCTGCTTCCCAAATGCATTTTGCTTTAGGCAAGCCGCCGCAGACAGTTGTCGGGATCCGCCGCTCGCCGAATCTACTCGTGCACCACGCCCGTCGGCGCGGTCTCGATCGAGAAGGCGGCGGCGAGCAAAGCCTGGGTGTAGGGCTCGCGGGGGTGGTCGAAAATCTCGGCGGCGGGCCCGTGCTCCACCACCTTGCCCGCTTGCATCACCATCACCTCATTGGCAAGCGCTTTGACCACCTTGAGGTCATGGCTGATGAAGAGATAAGCGAGCTTGTGCTGCTGCTGCAATTGCTGCAAGAGGTCGACGATCTGGGCCTGCACCGACATGTCGAGCGCCGAAGTCGGCTCGTCCAGCACCAGGAACTTCGGCTGCAGCACCATGGCGCGGGCGATGGCGATACGCTGACGCTGGCCGCCGGAAAACTCATGCGGATAGCGGTCCATCACCGCCGGGTCGAGGCCGACATCGCTGAGCGCCTTGGCGACTGCGCTGCGGCGCTCCTCCGCCCGCATGCGCGAACCCAGCACCAGCAGCCCTTCCTCGACGATCTGCCCGATGGACATTCGCGGCGACAGTGAGCCATAGGGATCCTGGAAGACGATCTGCATCTCCTTGCGCAGGGGGTTCATCGTCTTTCGATCGAGCCCGTCGATCGGCCGGCCAAGATAGGCGATCGGCCCCTTGCTGGAGATCAGCCGCAGGATGGCAAGGCCGAGCGTCGTCTTGCCCGAGCCGGATTCGCCGACGACGCCGAGCGTCTGGCCTTCCTTCACCGCCACGCTGACGCCGTCGACCGCCTTGACATGGCCCACGGTGCGCCGCAGCAGCCCCGTCTTGATCGGAAACCATACCTGCAACTCGTCGGTGGAGACGATGGTGCGGGCATCGGGATCGAAGGGCGTGGGCCGGCCCTTGGGCTCGGCGGCGAGCAGGCGCCTGGTATAGTCGCTGGTCGGATTGGCGAAGACATCCTTCGTCGGGCCTTGGTCGACGATCTTGCCCTTCAGCATCACGCAGACCCTGTCGGCGAGCTTGCGCACGATGCCGAGATCATGGGTGATGAACAGCATGGCCATGCCGCTCCGGGCCTGCAGCTCCTTGAGAAGCTTCAGGATCTGCGCCTGCACGGTGACATCGAGCGCCGTGGTCGGCTCGTCGGCTATCAGGAGGTCGGGATCGTTGGCAAGCGCCATGGCGATCATCACGCGTTGGCGCTGGCCGCCGGAAAGCTGGTGCGGGAAGGCGCCGAGCCGGCTCTCGGGATCGCGGATACCGACCTGGCGCAGAAGTTCCAGCGTGCGCTTGCGGGCCTTCTGTCCGGAGAGGCCCTGGTGGATGTCGAGGATCTCCCCGATCTGCCGCTCGATCGTATGCAGCGGGTTCAGCGAAGTCATCGGCTCCTGGAACACCATGGTGATGTCGGCGCCACGCACCTTGCGCATCCTGTCTTCCGAGGCGCCCAGCAGGTTCTGCCCCCTGAACAGAATCTCTCCAGAAGGATGGGAGGCGGCCGGATAATTCAGGAGCTGCACGATGGAAAGCGCCGTAACCGACTTGCCTGACCCAGACTCGCCCACCAGCGCCAGGGTCTCTCCCTTGTCGAGGCTGAAGGAGACGTGGTCGACGGCGACGACCTTGTTGCCGTCATTGCTGAAGGCGACGGAGAGATCGCGGACGTCGAGAAGCGGTGCGGAGGAGGCCATCGCCAAGGCCTAACCCAGAATCGTGGCCAAATGAATCGGATTCTCGCTGGAAGCGCGGCATCTTCCCGGGATCGCAGGCTTCCAGCCTGCTTCTTCCTTGTTGGCAAGAGCCTGGTTTCCAAGAGCAGGCTGGAAGCCCGCGATCCCAGGAAGTCTTCACACCTTCGCCTGCCCTATCTTGATCCGTGCCCGCCGGGCCAAAGCCTCGGAGGCGACCAGCGCCGCCATGGCAAGCAGAATCGACACCAGCGTCAGGCGCACCACGGTGCTGTCGCCATTGGGATCCTGCAGCGCGCTGTAGATGGCGGTCGACAGGGTCTGCGTCTCGCCCGGAATATTGGAAACGAAGGTGATGGTCGCGCCGAATTCACCGAGCGCCTTGGCGAAGGCCAGCACCATGCCGGCAATGATGCCGGGCGCCGTCAGCGGCAGCGTCACCGCGAGGAAAGTGAGGAAGGGATTGGCGCCGAGCGTGCCTGCCGCCGCTTCGAGCCGGGGATCGACGGCTTCGATGGCAAGCCGGATCGCACGTACCATCAGGGGAAAGCCCATCACCGCGCAGGCTATCGCCGCCCCGGTCCAGCGGAAGGCGAAGACGATGTTGAAATGCTGCAGCAGGAACGAGCCGATAACCCCGTTACGGCCCAGCAGAACCAGCAGGATGTAGCCGGTCACGACCGGCGGCAGCACCAGCGGCAGATGCACGAAACTGTCGAATAGTGCCTTGCCCGGGAAGTGGCAGCGCGCCAGGACCCAGGCGGCCGCGATGGCAAAAGGCAGCGAAATCAGGGTGGCGAGACCGGCGATCTCGAGGCTCAGGTGCAGAGCGATCCATTCCTCAGGCGACAGCAGATCCATCGCCCCTCCCGGACGCTTTCAGCCGGCAAAGCGCCTTGGGGCCCATCATGGGTTATGCCTTCGCGCCAATTCGTTATATCCTGTTGAATAGGGCGCTTCGCCGGCAATCGCAATCATGATGCGGCCTGTGGGCCCCTTCCCGATCACGGAGCCAGAATATGTCCGGCCAGCCCCTCGTCAGCCTCAAGCTCACCTTTGCCGAAGACGCCAGGCTCGGCCCTGGCAAGATGAACCTCCTGGAGGCGGTGGCCCGCACCGGCTCGATTTCGGCCGCAGGACGGCAACTCGGCATGTCCTATCGCCGGGCCTGGGTGCTGCTCGACTCCGTCAACACCATGTTCGCGCAACCGGCCATCGAAACCTCGGCCGGCGGGGTCAATGGCGGCGGAGCCCGGTTGACGGCCTTCGGCGAGCGGCTGCTGGCGGCCTATCGCTCGCTGGAGGCCGAGACGGCGCGGCTGGCGGAGCAGGCCTTCATGGGCGTGCTGCCCACCACCGGCAACAACGCCAGGGCATGAACCGACGAGCGCAGGCCTCGGCACTGTGCACATGCGTTCATTGCTGCAGCGGTGCCAGGAAGGCCTCATAGTTGCGCCAACGCCCGATGGATGTGCGATAGATGGGCTTGTGGACGCGGCTGTCAGTGCGCACCTGCCGATGGGTCTTGTGAAACTCCAGGCAATTGGGCTCCCACGCGAGTCCGCAATGGGCGAGCAACCGGCGAACCTCTCCCGGCAGGTCGCTCACCAGGTCCTCATATCGAAGGTCCACGATGATCTGGCCCGGCAGCACCGAACGCCAATGGGCCATGAGACGCTCATAGCCGCGATAGTAGCGCCCGAGCTCCGCAAGATCGTAGCTGAATGGCTGATTTGCGTTTGCAAAGAGGCGAAAGAAGCAGGACAGGCAGGTGTCGAGCGGGTCGCGGCAGGTATGAATGATGCGGGCATCCGGCAGTGCTTTGTGGATCAGGCCGATATGGCGAAAGTTGATCGGCAATTTGTCGACTGGGCGTTTCCCGCGGGGGCTGGCATCACGCATGATGCCAAGGTATCGCTCGCCAATCTCCCGCAGCTCAAGCTCGGATAGCGCTGACAGGCGCTCGGGATCCTTCGCCAGGCTGCCCAAGGCACCGAACTCGTTGATGGCCTTCTCGAGGAAACCGACTTCACCAGCGGCGAAGACCCGCGAATGACTCGCAAGGATCGCCTCGACAAGGCTGGAACCCGACCGGGGCATGCCGACGATGAATATCGGCCCATCCGGTGAAGAGGCCACGGGGCCCACGCGACGGCCCATCGTCTCCATGTCGAAAGCGGCTGCAGTTCGCTCGAACAGGCTCAGCTCGGAAGCCTCGTCATAGTGAAGGGTCTTCCTCTTGAGCGCATTGCCTGCAGCGAGGTGCTCAAAGGACCGATCATAGTGCTCATGATCCTCATAGGCCTTCGCCAGCCCGAAATGCAGGCCTATCCTGTCCTCGATGCCCGGCCGCCGAGAGGGGGTCAACACCGCTTCCACAGCATGCATCTGCGCCGCATCGACGGCGCGATACCCGCATTCGGCCAGTGCATTAAAAAATGAGCCACGCGTCGGATTCAGCCTGACGGCAGCCCGATAGGAACGCAGGGCCAGCTCGAATTCGCCGAACTGTTCGGATATCCGGCCCGTATTGAAATGCGGATCGGCAAAGTCGGGCTTTATCGCAATCGCCCTGGTAAAATCCGCCAGCGCGTCGATAGGCCGCCTCAGATGGCCGAGCAGGATGCCTCGACCGTTGAAGGCCTCATGGTGATCCGGCTGGAGTGTCAAAATCCTGGCGTAGATCTCCAATGCCTCTGTTTCGCGCCCCCGCAGGGCGAGCAGCTGCGCGGCTCCCAGTAGAACTGCCGTATTGTCTGGCTGGAGCTGCAATGCAGATGTGGCATAGCACAGCGCGTCATCGAATCTACCTGTGAGAAAGCATATTGACGACAACAGATGCAGGCATCCGAAATGAAGCGAATCTTCCTTTAAAATATTTCGGCAAATACGATCCGATTCTTCGAAATTATTGTGCCCGTATAAATCGACGGCTCTATTGTACAATAGATTTATATTCATAGTATCTCGTATTTTCAGTAAAATACGAAACTGACGCCAAAATATTTCCTGCTTATGTCCGCCGAGATAAGAAATGCTACGAAATATCGACTTTTTGGCGAAGACGCGTCGAAACAAAAGTCAGAGCAAAGCAGCGTCTACACCTGAACGCGCTTTGCTCCGGAACATGGTGGCGTCAGAGCTGATCGCCAGCCTTCCATTTCCTCACGAGGTCCTTCGAGCCTATCTGACCGCTGCCACGCTCGACGGCAGGACCTCGAATTTCCAGAACTTCTCGGGTCTGAAATAGGTCGCCGCGATGGTGCGGATGTCCTGCGCCGTGACCTTTTCGTACCCGGTGAGGTTCTGACGGATCAGATCGAGACGGCGCGGATCGGTTTGGACGCCGCGCAGATTCTGCAGCCAGTATTCATTGCCTTCCTGCTGGTGCTTCACAGTCTCGATCGTCGGCTCCCTGGCGCGTGCCAGTTCATCCGGCGAAACATCGGTCGCGGCAAGATCGGTCGCGATCTTGTCGACCAGGGCAAAGAAGCGGTCGACCTTGGCCGGCGTCGTCTCGACATAGGCGTAGGCGAAGCCATAACCGGGGATTGACTTCGACAGGGAGACGTCGCCCTGCGGGCTGTAGGTGGCGCCCTCGGCAATGCGGAACTGGTCGATCAGCCGGTTCTCGAAAATCTGGCCGGCGAGGTCGACGGCAAAGGCGCGAGGCAGGTCTGACAGCATGTCGCCTACCGGCACCGCCATCACGGCAGCAGCATTGTCGGCACGGCCCGTATGGGTCCGCAGCACAGGCTGGGTGACCGGCGGCGGAAATTGGACGACGGCGTTCACGCTCGCCCCGTCCGGGCGAGCCGGCAAGGCACCGAAGGTCTGCGAAACCAGGCGTATCGCATCGTCGGCCGTGACATCGCCGACAACGGTCACTTCGATCGCTCCCCTGGTGATGGGATCGTGGAACAGCGCCTCGAAATCGCCAGGCTTGGTCGCCAGCAGCTGCTCGCGGTCCGGAAAGGCCCAGCGCGGGTCGTCAGCGTGCACCAGGCCCTGGAAGTCGCGACTGACGACACTGCTCGGCGTCGCCGCATATTGATCGAGATTGTTGAGATAGGCCTGCTGGAGGCGTGCAAAGACTTCCGGCCGATAGGCGGGGTCCGAGCTGTAGGCGGCCAGCACCTGAAGCTGCGTCGCCAGATCCTCCGGCCTGGTGCGCCCCTCGAACTTGAAGGAGGCGTCCTCGAGGGAGAAGTCGATACTGGCGACATTGGCCGCCAGTGCCTTCTGCATATCCTCGTAGTCGATGCCCTTCAGCCCGGAAAGCTCGACGGCTTGCGCAGTCCAGGTCGACAGCGGTCGATCCTTGGGCAGGTCGAGCCGACCATGGCCGATATCGACGCGCACCAGCACCTCGTTGGCGCGCAGCTTGGTCGGCTTGACGTTGAGGCGCACGTCATTGGCAAAGCGAACCATGGTGACGCCGAGATCGTCGGCGCCGCGCCGCTCGACCACGGTGCCGGGATTGCCGAAATGGATGTAGGGCCAGACGGCCGCGACCGCCTTGGGCGGGGCCGTCACCGGCACGGCGCGGGAAGCGGCATAGGCCTTGGCCACGGCATCGGCGCCGCCTTCCGGTGCCTGCGCCGTCTGCAGCACCAGGCGTGGCCCGTTGCCCGAGAAGACAGTGTGCAGCGCCTGGTTGACCTCCTCAGCCGTCAGCCCCTTTACCATGCGCTCGAACAGAGCGAGGTCGTCGGCCGGCGAGGTGAAAACCTTGTTGTCGTCGACGCTCTGCGCCAGCGTATTGGCGATATCGGTGCTCGTGCGCGTCGCCGCGCCGCCGGCCGCCGCCTGCAGGAGCGAGCGATATTCCAGTATCTCGCGGTCGATTTCGGCCTGTTCCACGCCGAACTGGGCGATGCGGCGCTGCTCCTGGTCGATGGCGGCGAGCGCCGTCTGCCATTTGCCCGGCTCGCTGTCGGCGGCGATCAGGGCGATGCGGGCGGAATCGTAGAGATCCTGAGAAGCGACCTCGGCACTGATGAAGGGCGCGTTGGCCCGTCGCGCCATGGCGCCGACGCGGCGCTTCAGCACGGAAAGGCCGATATCCTCGATGGTCTGTGCCCGCCGCTTGGCGAAATTGTCGGCCGAAGCGTCATAGGGGCGCGTCCAGGCGACCTGCACGCGAGTGGAGGCGCCTGGCACCGTCACGACATCGGTCCCTGGTCCCTGCTGCTTCAACGCGCCGACATCGGGCTCCGGCTTGACCGGGCCGGCCGGCTTCCAGTCATCGAAGCGCTGGCGGATCTCGGCCTCGATCGCGTCCGGATCGACATCGCCCACCACCATGAGGGTGGCGCGATCAGGCCGGTAATTGGCCCGGTAATAGTCCCGCACGAGGTCGACGGGCGCATGGGAGATGATGTCGGTCTTGCCGATGGGCGGGCGCTGGGGCACCCGCAGGCCGGCCAGCAGCACGTTGATGAGGCCGATCATGCCACGATATTGCGGCGTGTCGCGCAGCCGCTCCTCGGAGAGGATGACGCCGCGCTCGCGGTCGAAGGCGCCGGCGTCGAGCTTCAGCTCGCTCGCGGTCTCGCGCATCAGCATCAGGCCGGTGGACACCGTCTCGGCATCGACCTCGGGAAGGTCCAGCGCATAGACCGTCTCGTCATAGGAGGTGTGCGCATTGGTATCCGGGCCAAAGGCGAGCCCCTTGCGCTGCAGGATGCGCACCATCTCGCCCTCGGCGACGTGGGTCGAGCCCTTGAACGCCATGTGTTCGAGGAAATGCGCCAGGCCCTGCTGGCTGTCGTCCTCCTCCAGCGACCCCGAACCGATTCGGAAGCGGATCGCCGCCTGCCCCGCGGGCGTGGCGTTGTGCATGACGGCGAAACGCATGCCGTTGGAAAGCGTACCGAAGCGAATGCCCGATTCGGCCTGCAGGTCGCTGGCGGTCTGCGGCCAGGACACGCTCGGAGCCTCGGCGCGGGCCGGAAGCGTCGCTCCCATGAAGACGACTGCGAGCGCCGTCGCCGCGAGAAGCCGGGACAGGGCGGAAAGGCGGAAAGAAATAGGGGGCAAGCGGATCTCGGGGTGCGGCGTTGAGGGGCAGTGCGCAACGAAGCGGCAACCGACCACTCATCGCATCATCGCGCTTGCATGACAAATCAGCCCGGATTGGGGCCGGATGCCACAATTACTTGCGGGACACCAAAATGTTACGCCTGTGGCGTGCGGACCGGCGTGCTACCGCGCTTGGCGTCAAGCGAAATGAGCTGGCTTGTCTCCTTCTCCGGCGCCTTGCGGTTGCCGAGGTTGGAGCGGATGAAATCGGCGATGCGCGGCGCGATCTCGGAGCGGAAGCGCGAACCGTTGAACACGCCGTAATGGCCGACGCCGGCCTGGGTATAATGCGCCTTCTTGTCCAGCGGCAGGTTCACGCACAGCCCATGGGCCGCCTGTGTCTGGCCGTGGCCGGTGATGTCGTCATTTTCGCCCTCGATCGTGAAGAGCGCGACATTGCGGATGGCGCCGGGATCGACCGGCTTGCCGCGATGGGTCATCTCGCCCTTGGCGAGGGCGTATTTGACGAACACCGTGTCGACGGTCTGCAGGTAGAATTCGGCCGTGAGATCCATCACGGAGAGATATTCGTCATAGAATTCGCGGTGCTTCTGCGCGCTATCGCCATCGCCGCGGACAAGGTCGAAATAGAGGGTCTTGTGCGCATCGAAATGACGGTTGAGGTTCATGGTCATGAAGCCAGTCAACTGCAGGAAGCCTGGATAGACATCGCGCATGAAGCCGGGATGGGGGAACGGAACCTTGGTGATGACGTTGGAGCGAAACCAGTCGACCCCCTTGTCGACGGCGACATCGTTGACCTTGGTCGGCGACAGGCGGGTGTCGATCGGTCCGCCCATCAGGGTCATGGTCAGCGGCGTATAGGGATCCTTCTTGGCTTCCATCAGCGAGACGGCGGCCATCACCGGAACGGAGGGCTGGCAGACGCCGATCACGTGCGTATCGGGGCCGAGCGCGTGCAGCATGGAGATGACATAGTCGATATAGTCGTCGAGGTCGAAGCGTCCATCAGTCACCGGCACCATGCGGGCATCGACCCAGTCGGTGACATAGACCTCGTGATTGGGCAGGAAGGCCTCCACCGTGCCACGCAGCAGGGTGGCGTAATGGCCGGACATCGGCGCCACGATCAGGAGCTTGGGATCCGGGCGGCGGCCGGCGCGGATCGAGCGCGAGAAGTGGATGAGGTTGCAGAAGGGCCTCTGCCAGACGATGTCTTCGTGCACCGCAACACGTTCGCCGCCCACCAGCACGTCCTGTATGCCGAAGGCGGGCTTGCCATAGCGGCGCGTCACCCGCTCGAACACCTCGCATGCCGCCGCGACCGACTTGCCCCAGGGAGTGCTGGAGAACGGGTTGCCGGGATTCTCAAAAAAGGCCCGCGTCGCGTCGGAAAAGGCACGAGTGGGCCCTAACGCGGCATGTGTCGCCTCATAGAGCGCATAAACCGGCGCCGAGACCACACCCATGCCAAACATGTTTCGAAATTCTTCAAACATCGCGCCACCAGAAAGGAATGCTCAGTCCGTCATGTCTGACAAATTGGCGCGCCCAGTCCTGCGTCGCAAGATGTCCGTCACTTATTTGTCATAGCAGCATTATTGCGGCGCAACAAACTCTCGTGATGCTTCCTCGTGCAGAAAATCCCGACTCACCGTGGCTGCGCCGGCAAAATTGCCTAAGCTGGCGCCAACTTCACAGGAAGACCGATATGCCCGCCCAGACCGCCCTCGGAATTGCTTCAAGGGAAGGCAAGCCCGACCTTTCCGATTTCGCCGGAACGCTCGACGAGATGGCGGACCTGCCGATCGGCCATGTCGAGATCCCCGCCTATTGCTATGACCTCGTCCTCGCTGGAAAGCCGATTGCTGGGCGCGTGGCCGAGTTCGAGCAGCTCTGCCGCGGCAGGCCTTTCGGCTACACCGTGCACGGCCCGCTCTCGATCAATTTCATGGGACCGGCGGCCCACCTGCCGCGCTTCCTCGACACGACCAGGGCCTTCGTCGAAATCTGCGCCCGGATCGGTGCCCCGCACCTGGTCATCCATGCCGGCATGATGAAGCCCGACGAGCGGCACGACGCCGAGAATGCCGCCGGACGCCAGCGGGATTTTCTGCATCGCGCCGGCGATTTCGCCGCCGGGCACAAGGTGACGCTCTGTGTCGAGAACCTGTTCGATTTCGGCCCCTACGCCGCCACGCCGACCATCGCGCGCCTCGCCGAGGAATTGTCGCTGATCGATCACCCCCATGTGCGGGCCACCTTCGATTTCAGCCACGGCCTGATCCACGCCAGCCAGTATGGCTATGATTTCCTCAAGGAAGCGAAAGCCCTGGCCCCCTTCGCCACGCATCTGCATCTGCACGATTCCTTCGGCCAGCCCGATCTGCCCTGGGTCTATGCCAGCGCCGAGGCCAATGCCTTCGGTTTCGGCGACCTGCATCTGCCGCAAGGTTGGGGCTCGGTGCCCTGGGACGCCATTGCGGCTGAGTGCGAATTCCCGGCGGATCTGATAGGCATTCACGAACTCAACACGCGATTCTGGCGGGACCGGCATGAGGCGCTGGACTATGCAAAGGGGTTTTTGGGGAAGCTGAAGACAAAGGGCTGAGGCGCCCCTGGGATCGCCGGCATCCTTGCCTGCTCCTGGAACCGCCGCGTTCATTAGAAAGGAAGAGCAGGCAAGGATGCCTGCGATCCCAGGAAGGCTGTCGCATTCGGCATCATCTCTGTCGCGGCGGGCCATGTTCACCGGCCGGCCTGCCCTAACATCGCCCCCGTCGGCAACCCTCCTTAGGTTGCCTGGGAGGAAGCCCCCGTGAATACCGACGTCATCATTTCCTGTGCCATCACCGGGGCCGGCGATACCGTCGGCAGGCACCCCGCCATCCCCGTTACGCCCAAGCAGATCGCCGACTCGGCCATCGAGGCGGCCAAGGCCGGCGCGGCCATCGCCCATCTGCATGTCCGCGATCCGGAGACGGGCAAGGCCGGGCGCAAGCTCGAGTACTATCGCGAGGCGGTAGCGCGTATCCGTGATTCGGGCGTCGACGTCGTCATCAACCTCACCGCCGGCATGGGCGGCGACTTCTTCTTCGATCCGCAGAACCCGCGCACCGGCGGCCATGGCACCGACATGGCGAATGCCGCAGAGCGCGTGGCCCATGTCGAGGAACTGCGCCCGGAGATCTGCACGCTCGATTGCGGCTCGCTGAATTTCGGTGACGGTCTATTCATGGCCACGGGCGACCTCTTGCGCGAGATGGCCGAGCGCATCCAGGCCGTGGGCGTCAAGCCCGAGATCGAGTGCTTCGAGCTTGGCCATATCTGGCTTGCCAAGGACCTGATCAAGCGCGGCCTGATCGATGCTCCGCCGATGTTCCAGCTCTGCCTCGGCATTCCCTGGGGCGCCGAAGCCACCACCGAGACCATGGTCGCCATGCGCAATCATTTGCCGGCAGGCGCCAACTGGGCGGCCTTTGCCATCGGCCGCATGCAGATGCCCTTCGTGGCGCAGTCGATGCTGCTGGGCGGCAATGTGCGCGTGGGCCTCGAAGACAATATCTGGCTCGATCGCGGCGTGCATGCCAGCAATGAATTGCTGACCATGCGAGCCAGGGAAGTCGTCGAGCGCCTCGGCGGCCGCGCCCTGACACCGGCCGAAGCCCGCGACAAGCTCGGCCTCAAGAAGCAGAAGTAGGATTCCCGGGTGCGCGGACATCTTGTCCGCTTCTTCTTCGACGATGGACGCTTCCAAGAGTGCGGACGAGACGTCCGCGCACCCGGGGGACAGGATGTAATGAACCGCGTCACCGCGCCCAATGAAGGCAAGCCCTTTGCAGGCTGGGATTGGTCAAGGCCGATCCCGGCCCCGCTGGCCTTCCACCGCACGCCGGTGACCGAGGCCTGGACCGACTACAACGACCATATGACCGAGAGCGCCTTCCTGCTGGTCTTCGGCGATTCCTCCGACTGCTTCTTCCGCTATATTGGCATCGACGAAGCCTATCGGGCAGCGGGCCAGTCGATCTACACCATGGAAACGCGCATCCATAACCGGCGCGAGGCCCATATCGGCGATCCCCTGGCGCTGACGCTGCAACTCATCGACCACGACGCCAAGCGCCTGCACATTTTCCATGCCATGATGAACGAGGCTGACGGCAACGTGCTGGCCACCGCCGAGCAGATCCTCGTCCATGTCGACATGCAGGCAGGCCGCTCCTCGCCCTTCCCGCCTGATCTCGCCGAGCGTATCGCAGCCATCGCCGCTGCCCACGCCGCCCTGCCTGTGCCCCCCACGGTGGGTGTGCCACTCGGGCTGAGGAAGAAGTAGCGCGGGATCGCCATTATTAGGAACGAAGCGTCTCAGTACGGAGGGAAGATGGCAGTCGAAGACTGCCACTCCGCGTTTGGCGCGCCCTCCTCGCCCTTCGCTACGCCTGCAATGCCTCCCTGCCCTCCAGTACCAGCAATTCCTCGAAATGCTCCATGTCGCTGAAGCTGCAGAAAGCCGGCGGGCGCAGTTCCAGCACAGGCGCCTCGCGCTGAAGCAGGGCGAGGCTTTCGTCCAGCACACTCTGCCAGTCCTCCAGGCGCCCATCCGCCAACCATTCCACCGGGTAGGACAGGGTGACGTGGAAGCGATAGCGCTCATGATCGGGATGGCGATAGCCGAATACCTCGGCAAGCCCGTCGCGCCAGGCCCCGAGCAGGTTCCTGTCCTCGGGGGTTGCGCCCTCGAGCACCACCTCGGTCGGCGTCACGTCCACAGCATGCACCTTGAACGGCACCGGGGGCCGGAAGTCCGCCAGTCGCTCGCGATAGAGTCGCGTCATGACATCGATCGACGTGCTGGCGAGCTGATCCTGCGGCCAATAGGGCCAATGGCGCCTGTATTCGATGATGCCCTGGAACAGGGTCATGTGCAGGCTGGCGACCGGCGTGAAGGCAAGGCTGCCCGCATCCGGCATCGCCATCAGGCGCTCGCGCACCGCCACCAGGGCCCGCTCGGTGGCCGTGTCGGGCACGACATGGCAGACCACCGTATTGCCGGGCTCGGGCAGGAAACGGCCCTGCCGGTCATAGCGCGTGCCGAGATGGCGCGGCCTGGAGCGATTGGTGCTGGCGGCGAATTGCTGGAGGGAAGGCTTGATGGAAGCGGTCGACATGTCTCTCTCTGACGATAGAACACGGAGGGAGGCAAGCTAGCCGCCTCCCTTGACCTCTCGATGAAGCGATACGGCCTCCGGCGATGAGAGATATTGCGTACATTGCGTAATTGACTGGAGCCGTGAAGCCCGTTTCAAAAACAAAAGCCGGGCGCGACGGCCCGGCTTTGAAACATGTGAAAAATGCGAAGCCTCAGGACTTCGGCAGGTCGATCGGCTTGTCGCTCTGCGAATTGAGATAGAGCAGCACGTCGGCGCGGTCTTGCGGCTTGGGCAGGCCCACGAAGGTCATCTTGGTGCCCTTGATGAAGGCCTGCGGCCCCTTGATGAAGTGATAGAAATCGTCGGCCGACCAGGTCTCACCCTTGTCATGCAGCGCCTTCACGGCGTCCGAATAGGCGAAGTCGTCCTTGTGACCCTTCGGGCCGCCGATCACACCGAACAGATTGGGGCCGACGCCGTTCTTGCCGCCCTTGTCGTCGGTATGGCAGGCGCCGCACTTCTTGAAGATGGCAGCGCCACGCTCGGCCGAGGCCTTGGCAAGCACTTCAGCCAGCGGCGGATCCTGTGCGGCGGCGGGGGCTCCGGCTGCGGCTGGCGCCGCGTCTGGCAGTTCATAGCCCGCCTTGGCAGGCTTTTCCGACTTGAAATATTCCCCGGAGACGATGCCGAGACCCAAGGAGAGCATCAGAGTGCCGAGAACCGCACCGGCAATCTTGTTCAGTTCAAACGACGACGAGCTCATCCCCGGCTCCAACTAGAAAACACCCTTGGCTTGCGGCGAACGCTGCCAATTTTTACGCCTCGCACACGCGCGCCTGTGGCGCGCATGTCACGCGACAAACCCCACAGGTTCGTCTATCCGGTTTGACCGGTAGTTTGCAACTCGTATAAATCGCGCGCACTTGCTACTTTTCGCCGCCCCGCTACAAGAGGCGGCCTCCTCCGAGCTGGAACGCCTTGTCCAATCCCCTCATTCTCATTCCCTCTCGCCTGGCCTCGACGCGCCTGCCCAACAAGCCGCTCGCCCTCATCGGCGGCGAAGCGATGATCGTGCATGTCTGGCGCCGGGCCTGCGATTCGCGTTTAGGCCGGGTTGCCGTCGCCACCGATACCACCGAGATCGCCGATGTCGTCAGGGCCGCAGGCGGCGAGGCGGTGATGACTCGGAGCGACCATCCCTCGGGCTCAGACCGCATCCATGAGGCGATGATGACGCTCGATCCGGACGGGCGTCACGACATCATTATCAATGTGCAGGGCGACCTGCCCACCATCGAGCCGGAATCGATCCGCGCGGTATTCGGCCCGCTCGCCAACAAGGCTGTGGATATCGCCACCCTCGCTGCGGTGATCCGGCGCGAGGAGGAGAAGACCAACTCCGCCGTCGTGAAGGTGGTGGGTACGCCGATCGAGCCGGGCCTCCTGCGCGCGCTCTATTTCACCCGGGCCACCGCACCCTGGGGCGAGGGCCCGCTCTATCATCATATCGGCCTCTATGCATATCGCCGGGCAGCGCTGCAGCGCTTCGTCAGCCTGCCGCCCTCGACGCTGGAACAGCGCGAAAAGCTCGAACAGCTGCGCGCGCTCGAAGCCGGCATGCGCATCGATGCCGCGGTGGTGGAGGGCGTCCCGCTCGGCGTCGACACGCAGGAAGAGCTCGAACGTGCCCGCAAGATCCTCGAAAGCCGTATCGTATGACCGCGTCCCAGATGAAAGTCGCGTTCCAGGGTGAACCTGGCGCCAATTCCCATATCGCCTGCGTGAACGTCTATCCGGAGGCCGAGCCGCTGCCCTGCCCGACCTTCGAGGATGCTTTCAACGCCGTGTCCTCCGGCGAGGCGGATCTCGCCATGATCCCGATCGAGAATTCGGTGGCGGGGCGCGTGGCCGACATCCACTATCTCCTGCCGACCTCGGACCTCCACATCATCGGCGAATACTTCCTGCCCATCCACCACCAGCTGATGGCGGTGCCCGGCGCCAATTTCGACACCCTGCGCACCGTGCACAGCCATCCGCAGGCACTCGGCCAGTGCCGCAACAACATGCGGAAGCTCGGCCTCAAGCCGGTGACCGAGAGCGACACCGCCGGCGCCGCCCGCCTCGTGCGTGATTGGGCAGATCCAACCAGGGCAGCCCTCGCCTCCCCGCTCGCCGCCGAGATCTACGGCCTCACCATCCTGCAGGCCGATGTCGAGGACGAGCCGCACAACACCACCCGTTTCGTCATCCTCTCCAAGGACCCGGAATGGGTGCCTGCGGGACAGGGTCCGACGGTGACCTCGCTGATCTTCACGGTGCGCAACCTGCCGGCCGCCCTCTACAAGGCGATGGGCGGCTTCGCCACCAACGGCATCAACATGACCAAGCTCGAAAGCTACATGGTCGGCGGCCATTTCTCGGCCACGCAGTTCTACGCCGAGGTGGACGGCCATCCCGAGGAGAAGCACCTCAAGCGCGCGCTGGAGGAGCTGGGCTTCTTCTCGACGAAGATGCGCATCTTCGGCGTGTTCCCGGCGAGTCTGGACCGGGACGATCACCAGCCGCCGGCGGAGTGAGGCGCCCTGGGATCGCAGGCTTCCAGCCTGCTCTTCCACCGTCCAGGTATGGCCCGAGATTGGTGTGCCCTTCCGGCGAGCACCTCGTTTCCAGGAGCAGGCAAGGATGCCTGCGATCCCGGGAACCCTACGCCACCACCGCGCCGCCCTTTTCCGCGAACTCCTTGAGCAAATGATGCGCGATCGCCAGCGGCTTGGGGGCGTTGAAGCCCTCGGGGTGGCTTTCGGCCAGCATCTCGATCACCTCTGCTCGCGTGAACCAGCGCGCGTCTTCCAGTTCCTTGATATCGACGGTGATGTCGGCGCCCAGGGCTCGTGCGAAGCAGCCGATCATCAGCGATGAGGGGAAGGGCCAGGGCTGCGAAGCGAAGTAGCGCACATGGGAACAGGCGATGCCCGATTCCTCGTGAATCTCGCGGCGCACCGCGTCCTCGATGGTCTCGCCGGGCTCGAGGAAGCCGGCAAGGGCCGAGTACATCCTTTCGGGAAAGCGGGTCTGCCGACCCATGAGGCAGCGGTCGCCATCGATGGCCAGCATGATCACCACCGGATCGACCCGCGGGAAATGCTGAGTCGAGCAATTGGGGCAGTCGCGCCGCCAGCCGCCGCTTGTTGCCCTCGTCTCATGCCCGCAATTGGCGCAGAAACGGTGGCGCTGGTGCCAGTCGAGTACCTCCTTGGCCGTCGCGAGCTCACCCAGAATGCCGGGCGCCACGAGGCCGCGCATGGCGAGGGACCGCAAGTCCACCGCCTCGATATCGCTTCGCCAGGCCAACTCGTCGGTCAGCGCCTTGTCGAAAGCCCAGGCGAAGACGGCACCGCCATCGGGCTGCAGGCCGAGGAATACGCTTTGCCGGCTATCCTTGAAGGATTCGATCTCTTCCCGGTCGAAAAGCGCCTCATGCGTGCCCTCCCGCAATCGCAGCAATGGCGTATCGCCCGCGAAAGCCAGGAAGCGACTGGAGGAATGTGCGAGCTTTTCGGCAATGAAGCTGGCATCTTCGCGCTGCCCGGAGACCCGATCCAGCGGATTGACGGAATAGCCGATGGCGGCGGAACGATCGAACAATGTGTGCAATGTCATGACTTTTTTCAGGATATCGAAAGCTTTGTACGAAGCTGGCTAATTAAATTGGTTGCGGCATCCATCGAATAAGCGACAGCCGGTAGCTGCCCCCAGACCGGCTTCGGCCAGGCGGCGTCGCCCCGGAACCGCGCGATGACGTGAACATGGAGCTGCGGCACGAGATTGCCAAGGGAAGCGACATTGAGCTTGTCACAGCCGGTCAGCGCCTTCAACACCTGGCAAACCTGTGCGATCTCAGCCATGAGTTGCACCCGGTCGGCATCGTCGAGGTCGATGATCTCGCTCACGTCGGCCCGCTTCGGCATCAGCAGCAACCAGGGATGGGTCGAGTCGTTCATCAGCCGCACATGCGAGAGCGGCAGGTCGCCAATCCCGATACTGTCCTTGAGGATCTGCGGATGGAGGGTAAAGGCGGAGGACATGGGAGATTCCTGGGGGCGCGGACGTCTCGTCCGCTCTTCCTAGCCTTCAACCGCCGTGTTTCCAAGAGCAGACAGGACATCCGTAGGCGCTGACGTTGGTCGATAAAGGCGACGGAAACGCCGTCATTGCGAACGCAGCGAAGCAATCCAGGAGCCAAAGGGCGGTGTCTGTTGCCCCTGGATTGCTTCGCTGCGCTCGCAATGATGGCGTGGATTCCGCGCTACCCGATCACCAGCAGCAGATCCTTCGCATCGATCTGCGATCCCGGCGAAACTAGCAGTTCCGCCACCTTGCCGTCATGGGGGGCATGCAGCGCCGTTTCCATCTTCATGGCCTCGATGGTGAGTAGCACGTCGCCCGCCTTCACCGCCTGGCCTTCCTTCACAGCCACTGTCGAGATCGCACCCGGCATGGGCGCGGCGACATGCGCCTCGTTGCCCTCTTCCGCCTTGCGCCGGGCCTTGACGCTGCCGGCGGCGAGGCGGTTGGGTACCTTGATGATGCGCGGCTGGCCGTTGAGCTCGAAGAAGACGCGAACCTGCCCCTCCTCATCCGTCTCGCCAAGGGTCTGCAATCGGATGGCCAGCGCCTTGCCGCGCTCGATCTCGATGGAGAGTTCCTCGCCCGTCTTCATGCCATAGAAATAGGTCGGCGTCGGCAGCACCGAGACCGGGCCATATTTGCGCAGGGCATGGGCATAGTCGGTGAAGACCTTGGGATACATAAGATAGGACGAAATCTCGTTGCCCTCGACCTCGCGGCCGATCTTCTTCTCCGCTTCCGCTTTCAGGGCGGAAATATCGGCTGGCGGCAGGAGCGAACCAGGCCGCACGCTGATCGGCGCCACGTCCTTCAGCACCTTCTTCTGCAGGGCGGCCGGCCAGCCGCCCTCGGGCTGGCCGAGATCGCCATGCATCATCTCGACGACCGAAGCCGGAAAGGCCACCTCGCGGGCAGGATCCTCCACCTCGGCGGCGCTCAGGCCCTGCGCCACCATCATCAGCGCCATGTCGCCCACCACCTTGGAGGAGGGCGTGACCTTGACGATGTCGCCAAACATGTCGTTCGCCGTGCGGTAGGCCTTTGCCACCTCGTGCCAGCGTGTCTCCAGGCCGAGCGAGCGCGCCTGCTCCTTGAGATTGGTGAACTGGCCGCCGGGCATCTCGTGCAGATAGACCTCGGAGGCGCCCGCCTTCAGGTCGCTCTCAAAGGCGGTGTATTGCGTGCGCACGGCCTCCCAATAGAAGGAGATCTGGCGGATGGCCTCCTGGTCGAGGCCGGGATCGCGCTCGGAATGCCGCAGCGCCTCGACGATCGAGCCGAGGCAGGCCTGCGACGTGGTGCCGGACATAGCGTCCATGGCGGCATCGACGGCATCGACGCCCGCATCGATGGCAGCCAGCACGGTGGCGCCGGCAATGCCGGAGGTATCGTGCGTGTGCAGGTGGATCGGCAGGCCGATCTCCTGCTTGAGCTCGCTGACGAGCTTGCGCGCCTGGGCGGGCTTCAAGAGGCCCGCCATGTCCTTGATCGCCAGGATGTGGCAGCCGGCCTTTTCCAATTCGCGCGCCATCTTTACATAGTAGGCAAGGTCGTATTTCGGGCGCGAGGCATCGAAGATGTCGGCGGTGTAGCAGATCGCGCCTTCCGCCAGCTTGCCCGCTTCGAGCACGGCGTCGATGGAGACCCGCATGTTCTCGACCCAGTTGAGGCAGTCGAAGATGCGGAAAAGGTCCATGCCGGCCCCGGCCGCCTGCTTGACGAAGAGCTGCACGACATTGTCGGGATAATTGGTGTAGCCCACGCCATTGGCGCCGCGCAGCAGCATCTGGGTGAGGATGTTGGGGGTTCGCTCGCGGATCAGCGCCAGGCGCTCCCAGGGATCCTCGGTGAGGAAGCGCATGGCGACGTCGAAGGTGGCGCCGCCCCAGCATTCCAGCGAGAGGAGCTGCGGCAGGCCCGCGGCATAGGCCGCGGCGATGCCGGCGATGTCATACGTGCGCACGCGCGTCGCCAGCAGCGACTGGTGGCCGTCGCGCATGGTGGTGTCGGTGATGAGGACGCTCTTCTGTTCCTTCATCCATTGCGCGAATTTTTCGGGGCCGAGCGTATCGAAAAGTTGCCTTGTGCCCGAATAGGGCTTGCCCTCGAACACGGGCGCCACGGGCGTACGGGCCTCGGCCGGGGGCCTGGCACGGCCACGCGCTTCGGGATGGCCGTTAACAGTGACGTCGGCGATATAGGTCAGGAGCTTGGTGGCGCGGTCCCGGCGCTTGGCGAACTGGAAGAGCTCCGGCGTCTCGTCGATGAAACGCGTCGTATATTGGTTGTTGCGGAATTTCGGATGCGCCAGCACCGCCTCAAGGAAGGGCAGGTTGGTGGCGACACCGCGGATGCGGTACTCGCGCAGCGCCCGCGTCATGCGAGCGATGGCCTCCTGCGGCGTCGACGCCCAGGCCGTGACCTTTTCGAGCAGGGGATCGTACCAGCGCGTCACTACGGCGCCCGAATAGGCCGTGCCGCCATCGATTCGGATGCCGAACCCCATGGCCCCGCGATAGGCGGTGATGCGGCCGTAGTCCGGGATGAAGTTGTTCTCGGGATTCTCGGTGGTCAGGCGGCATTGCAGCGCATGGCCGCGCATGAAGATCTCGGATTGCGGCGGGATGCCCGTCTCATAGGCGCCGTCCTTACCGATGACGCCGATGCGGCCGCCCTCGGCGATGCGGATCTGCGCCTTGACGATATCGAGATCGGTAACGACCTCGGTCACCGTATGCTCGACCTGGACGCGAGGATTGACCTCGATGAAGTAGAACTTGCCGGTATCCGCATCCATCAGGAACTCGACCGTGCCGGCGCCGGAATAATCGGTGCCGCGGCCGATCTTGAGGGCGGCCGCGCAAAGTTCCTGGCGGGTCGCCTCGTCGAGATAGGGCGCGGGCGCGCGCTCGATCACCTTCTGGTTGCGGCGCTGGATCGAGCAGTCGCGCTCGAACAGATGCACGAGCGTGCCCACATTGTCACCGAGGATCTGCACCTCGACATGGCGCGCCCGCCGCACCAGCTTTTCGAGATAGACCTCGTCCTTGCCGAAGGCGGCCTTGGCCTCGCGCTTGGCGGTGAAGACAGCGTCGAGCAGCTTGTCCTCGCTCTCGATCGGCCGCATACCACGCCCGCCGCCGCCCCAGGACGCCTTGAGCATCACCGGATAGCCGACAGCCAGCGCCGCCGCCTTGATCGCCTCGGGATCGTCGGGCAGCGGCTCGGTCGCCGGCATCACCGGCACGCCGACGGAGATGGCAAGGTTACGCGCGTCGACCTTGTTGCCGAGGGTGCGCAGCGTCTGCGGGCTCGGCCCGATGAAGACGATGCCGGCCCCCGCGCAGGCCTCGGCAAATTCGGGGCTCTCGGAGAGCAGGCCGTAGCCGGGATGAATCGCATCCGCCTTCGCCTCCTTGGCGACGCGGATTACCTCCTCGATGGAGAGATAGGCCTCCACCGGTCCCTTTCCCTTGCCGATCTGGTAGGCCTCATCCGCCTTGAACCGGTGGAGGGAGAGCTTGTCCTCCTCCGCATAGATAGCGATGGTCGAGATGCCGAGTTCGGTGGCGGCGCGGAAGACGCGGATGGCGATCTCGGAACGATTGGCGACGAGCAGGCGGCGGAAGGGCGGACGCATGGACACTCGCATTCTGGAGGAGAGTGTCCGACTTTATGTTGCAATGCGAAGGGGATGCAAATGCTTTGCTGGGAGCGCGGACTTTGCTGGGAGCGCGGACGTCCTCGTCCGCTCTTGAACCGGTCCGGTCTCTGAGAGAGGCTTGCGCATTCTTCAACCGCCTCGTCTCTTCTTGGTGAGCCATAATTTCAAGAGCGGACGTCCGCGCTCCCAGCAAACGTCAGAAGCCCCGCCGGAGCGGGGCTTCCTACGAAACTACCGGGCTGGTGTCGGGGTGCAGGTCCGGTAGCCCGAACGTTTTAGTAGCAAACCTTCACCCGCTCCCAGTGCCAGCCGTAGTAGTCGGAAACCTGGCGGCGCTCGATGTAGCAGCGGCGATAATAGACCGGGCGATAATCGTCGTAATAGCCATAGCTGTTGCTGTAGGCGGCGCCGGCGAGCAGGCCGCCGATCAGGCCGATGCCGGCGCCGGCGGCGAAGGCGCCGTTGCGGCCATAGCGGGCTTCGGCGGTTCCGGTGGTAGCAACAGCAGCGCCAGCCAGCGTGGCAGCAACCAGAGTACCCGTCAGGATCTTCTTGAACATCGTCGTCTTCCATCTCTCTGTCTTTGCGCGGGCTTGCGCTTGATCGATGGGAAGACTTTGCCCCAGGGCAGTGATTACTTCCGTGCGATTAGGCACGGGTATGCCAGACGTGCTCGACGAGCGTCAGGCGGGATCGTCCGAGAGATAGGTAGCCTCGTAGTCCTGGCCACCATAAAAAATGCCAAGAATCAATATGGCATGCTCATGAACCGAGAAGTGACGGTCACCCGACGCTTGAAACCGATGACCCGCATTCCGGGGCGAAGATCGTCACGCCGGACCTCGCTTTGGGAAAGTTGCAAATCCATCGCAATAATTGAAAATTTCATCGACAAATCTGGCTGCTGCCATCGGGCTGCCTGCCAATGCAATCTTCCGCTCGAGATCTTGTAGTTGACCGATCGCTTCAGGAGAATAGTCAACACGCACGATTACCGACGTTCCTTACTCATGCGCTCACGGAAAGCTTTCATGATCGCGCGTGCCTCAGCTCCGCTGACGACACGCGATGGGTCTTTCATGGCGGCGTCATAGGCAGCCACGGCTTCCGTCTGGAGCCAACGCTCCAAGGCAGTTTCGCGCGCCTGCAACGCACGCAGCCCCTCACGAATCACCTCGCTTTCGCTGGCATATTCACCCGACGCCACCTTCTTCTTCACCATTTGTGCCATCTCATTCGGCAGGGTCACACTGAACTGCTGGGTACTTCTCATCGCAGCTCCGTTCTGGCCAGTAGGATTCCATGGGATAGAACACTATCACAGTGCTCAGGTTGCGCGAACAGGCGATTGCATCGCTTCGTGGGTTTGGACACCGGCACTTCGCCACGCTAACTTGCCCCCATGATCGACAAGTTCGAGTTCCTCATTGCCCTCTCCCGCGAGCACCATTTCGGACGGGCCGCAGAAATCTGCGGGGTGACGCAGCCCACGCTCTCTGCCGGCATCAAGCAACTGGAGGGCGAACTCGGCGTCCTCCTGGTCTCGCGCGGCTCGCGCTTCCAGGGTTTCACGCCCGAGGGCGAGAAGGTGCTGGAATGGGCGCGGCGCATCGTCGGAGACAGCCGCGCCATGCGCCAGGAGGTGGCGGCGCTCAAGCGCGGCCTCACCGGGCATCTCACCATCTCCGTCATTCCCACGGCGCTATCGATGGTGGCCTCGCTGACGACTCCTTATCGCGCCCGCCATCCCAACGTGACCTTCACCATCCTGTCGCGCACCTCGATCGACGTGCAGCAGGAACTCGACAATCTCGCCATCGACGCCGGCATCACCTATCTCGACAACGAGCCGCTGGGTAAGGTCTCCGCCATCGAACTCTATCAGGAGAGCTATTGCCTGTTGACCTCGGCCGACAGCGAATTGGGTGGGCATGAGACGGTAAGCTGGGCCGAGCTCAGCCATGTGCCGCTCTGCCTGCTGACGCGGGACATGCAGAACAGGCGCATCATCGACCAATTGCTGCGCAGTGCCGGCTCCGCCGCGACGCCGACACTCGAGTCCAATTCCATGCAGGTCCTGCTCTCGCATGTGCGCACCGGCCGCTGGTCGAGCGTGATGCCCTCGATCCTGGTGGAGCGGCAGGGCGTCGGCCAGAAGGTACGCTCGATTCCGATCGTCGAGCCGGCGGTGAAGCATATGGTGGGCCTGATCACCCCCCGGCGCGAGACGCAGACGCCGCTGGTGGCCGCGCTGATCGCGGAAGCCAAGCGCTTTGCGGCGGACGGGCGGGCGGATTGAAGCTACGAGCCCAGAATCTTTGCATCTTCCCGCTCAACGCGCTATCGGCATGGCCCAAATCAGAATGACTAGGCCGCTGCAATGAAGTTCACGCTTTCCTGGCTCAAGGACCACCTCGAAACCGAGGCTTCGCTCGACGAGATCGTCGCCACCCTCACCCGCATCGGCCTCGAGGTCGAAGGGGTGGAGGATCCCGCCAAGCGGCTGGCCGGCTTTTCCGTCGCCTATGTCATCTCGGCCGAGCAGCATCCCAATGCCGACAAGCTGAAGGTGTGCATGGTCGATGCCGGTAAGGGCGAGCCCGTGCAGGTGGTCTGCGGCGCCCCCAATGCCCGCACGGGCATGAAGTCGGTGTTCTCTCCGCCCGGCACCTATATTCCGGCCAAGAACATCACGCTCGCCATCGCGCCCGTGCGTGGGGTCGAGAGCCGCGGCATGCTCTGCTCGGAATTCGAGCTCGAACTCTCCAACGACCATGACGGTATCATCGACCTGCCCGCGGACGCACCCGTCGGCATGCCCTATGCCGACTATGCCGGGGTCAACGACCCCATCATCGATGTCAATCTTACGCCGAACCGCCCGGATTGCACGGGCGTGGTCGGCATTGCCCGCGATCTTGCCGCCGCCGGCCTCGGTACACTGAAGACGCCAGCCGTGCCCTCGATCGCCGGCGAAGGCCCCTGCCCGGTGAGCGTGGCGCTTGATTTCGGCGACACGCCCTCGCTGTGCCCCGGTTTTGCCCTGCGCCTGGTGCGCGGCGTCAAGAACGGCTCATCACCCGCCTGGATGCAGCGCCGCCTCAGTGCCATCGGCCTGCGCCCGATCAACGCTCTGGTCGACATCACCAACTACATCACCTTCGACCGCGGCCGTCCCTTGCATGTCTTCGATGCCGCCAAGGTCAAGGGCAACCTCACCGTGCGCCGCGCCCGGGACGGCGAGATGATCCTCGCCCTGGACGGCCGCCCCTACACGCTCAACGACACGATGTGCGTGATCGCCGACGAAGAGGCCCTCGACTCGATCGCCGGCGTAATGGGCGGCGAGCATTCGGGCTGCGATGCCGGTACCACCGACGTGCTGATCGAATCGGCGCTTTGGGAGCCGCTCAACATTGCCCGCACCGGCCGCGCGCTCGGCATCAATACCGATGCGCGCTACCGCTTCGAACGAGGCGTCGATCCAGAATTCATGGTACCCGGCGCCGATCTCGCCACGCAACTAGTGATGGATCTGTGCGGCGGGAAGCCGACCGAGATGTTCGTCGTGAGCGATCCCCTCCCGGCTGCGGAGATCATCGACCTGCCGGCGGGCGAGGTTGCCAGGCTGACCGGCCTCGACACCAGCCTCGAGGTCTGCGCCGACATCCTGGAACGCCTCGGCTTCGGCGTCATCCGCAAGCCTGACGCGCTGGCGGTGACGGCGCCGAGCTGGCGCCCCGATATCGAGGGCAAGGCAGATCTCGTCGAGGAGGTGATGCGCATCGTCGGCGTCGATACCATCCCGGTCACGCCGCTGCCGCGCGCCGCCCATGTGCCGCTGCCGGTGCTTACCGTGCTGCAGAAGCGCACCCGCCTCGCCAAGCGCAGCCTCGCCGCGCGCGGGCTGATGGAGGCCGTGACCTGGTCCTTCATCGCCAAGGACCAGGCCGAGCGCTTCGGAGGCGGCCAGCCGGCGCTCGCCCTCGCCAACCCCATTGCCGCCGATCTCTCCGACATGCGCCCCAGCCTGCTGCCGGGCCTGATCGCGGGCGGCCAGCGCAATGCCGATCGCGGCATCGCCGACGTCGCGCTGTTCGAGGTCGGCCAGATCTTCCGCGGCGACCGTCCTGAAGACCAGAAGATCGCCGCTTCGGGCATCCGTCGCGGTCTCGCCCGCCCTGCAGGCTCTGGCCGGCACTGGTCGGCGGCGCCGCAGCCCGTTAGCGTGTTCGATGCCAAGGAAGATGCGCTCAGCCTGCTCGCCGCCCTTGGCGCGCCAGTGGCGAGCTTCCAGATCGTGCCGGGTGCCCCCTCCTGGTATCATCCCGGGCGCTCGGGCACGATCCAGCTTGGGCCCCAGAACGTCATCGGCTGGTTTGGCGAATTGCACCCCGGTGCCCTCGAGGCGCTCGACGCCGATGGCCCCGTCGCGGCCTTCGAGATCATCCTCGATGCGATTCCGGTGTCCAAGCCCAAGGCTACCAAGTCGCGTGGCGTGCTCAATGTCTCGGCCTTCCAGCCGGTAACGCGCGACTTCGCCTTCTTGGTCGACCGCAAGGTACGCGCCGCCGACATCATCAAAACGGCGCAGGGCGTCGATAAGAAGCTGATCTCGGGTGTCTCGATCTTTGATGTCTATGAGGGCAAGGGCGTCGGAGAGGGCCAGAAGTCGGTCGCCGTCGAGGTCGTGCTGCAGCCTCTGGATCGCACTCTTACCGATGCCGAGATCGAAGCTGTCGCCGGCAAGATCGTTACCGAGGTCGGCAGGAAGACCGGCGCGACCCTGCGCTGAGACGTGCAGGCTTCCCCCGTGGCATCGACAGGATGTCGAGTCGGGGGAAGCGAAATTCTCTGACTGGCCTTGGTTTCCATCAGGGCGGCAGAAACACTCTCATTGCAAGCTCGCAATGACTGCTCCTGGCTCCGCTGCTGAGCCGCAAAGTGAGCACTTATGCCTGATCGGCCCGTGCTGATTCTCTCAGGCCAGGTTCAGGCTGTGCTTTACCCCTTCCAGCAGCAGCGCCAACTGGAGGGCGACGAACCGGTCCACCAGTTCTGCCAAGGAGGGATGGACCTCCACCGCCCGCCCTCCGGGCGCGTGCAGCGATACATAGCCCGCGGCCTCGGCATCCTCCAGAAGACGCCGCACATGCACGCGCGAGACGCCAAAGTAATCCGCCGTGGCGCCATAGTGGAAATGAACCGTGCGATCTGCCCGCACCTCGCCAGGCCGGTCGGTCGAGACCAGCTTCAGCAAGATCTCATAGCCGGCATTGCGGGACATGAAGAGACGGATGTCCGGAATCAGGTCGACGAGCGACCCATGCGTGAGGAAATACCGGCTCAAGAACTGGGATATGCCGGCAAGCAGCGTATCATTCGCCTCCATTTGCGAAATTGCATCGCTGACTTCTTCCAGAAGCGATAAGGCAATCAGCGGCGGTGTCAGCAGCCGCTTGCTGGTGGCAATCGCGGCGTGTGTCACCTCCAGCCTCTTGATGCGCCGGTCATGCGCCTCCTTGCGCTGGTGCAGATAGCCGGCCTGACGAAGCAGATTGAGCAACGTGCCGATCCGGTTGTGCCCGGCCAATTCGAGGCTTGCGCAGAATGCCTGCACGTCGGAGACCGTCACACCCGAAGAGGGATCGCCCGAGGCGTAGGAGAAATGGCGATCCAGCACATAGACACCCACGACCTGTCGCACCTCATCCGTTGCCATATGGGTCAACAGCTTGCTGTTCTTGAGGACAGCGACGTAGCGTCTAGCAAAGACATTCCGCGCGTTTTTGAACTCTGGATGCGCCCTTAACATCTGGGCATCCGCATAGATCGACGATTGAACTTCAGGCAACGATGTTCTCATGGATCGGTCGTAACAACAGTCTCTGTACATCTCTTGGTAGAGTCCGATTACGTTTAGTCAATCCTCCGGATGCGCGATTCCGCAAGCGGAGGTATATGGATAAGCCACATAGAAACCCGAATTGGCCGGGCTTTAGCTCTGGCTGTGGCTATGAGGCCACACATACCTGGTTCTTAGCACGCAATTTGAAAATGAACAGCAACATTCCTTTACGACAATGCGTAGTGATGTCCTACCCATTCCGTCTAATTATGCTGATATATATCGATAATCCTGCCAAATAATATTGTTTAGAATTGTTATAGAATTCAATAATTTCCAAATTGTCTTGCAAAACTGATCGGCATGGCGCCGTTCTTTTGAAGAAGTAGCCAGAGAGATAAAGGACTACTATATGTTTTCTCAAGGGCAAAGAGCCGATTGTTCGCCCTCGAAACGAAAAACAGGAAGCGATCAAACTGACTTGACTTCAAGTCCTGTGACCAAGACGCCCAAGATAGCGAAGTATTCTTTGAGAAAGAAGGCAGGAATAGTTTGTCCTATTCACGTGACAGGCTTGCTCGCCCTTCGCATCGCTTGAGACTGATTTGCGCCCGAAACGCCAGCGGCGGCGCCTGGGAGTAAAGCCATTCGAAACACTGACAGGAATCACCACTTCGAGGCCTAGCGCATCGAGCAGCACAATCTGGCCTGTACCTCGGAAGCTTTCATGACGATCGCCAACGATCCGCTCAGTGATGCTTCAAGGCGGAGTCCCGCCTTTGCCACCTCCACGGAGGATGCAGAACAGGCCCGGCAAGAACCCTGGCCGTCCACCGCCTAGTTCCCTGCGGCCGTCGCCGCATGGTTACTGTTTAGTTATAACTCGCCCCTAGAATCACAAACCTCGCCCGGTTCTGCCTCGCGCCCTGCAAAGCAACCGGTTCGTCTCATTTCGTGCATGGCCTGGGGTATGTCTGCCCAGGGTCCTGCCCCCATGAAGGCATCTCATGACCCTGTCCAACATCCTGGAAGCCATCATCCTAGGCGTGGTCGAAGGTCTGACCGAATTCATTCCCGTCTCGTCGACCGGCCACCTGCTCCTGGCCTCTCATTTCCTCGGCTTCGAGTCGGACGGCTCCTTCGAGATCCTGATCCAGTTCGGCGCCATCCTGGCCTTGCTGGCGGTCTATGCGGAAAAGTTGTGGCGCATCGCCATTGCGGTCCCCACAGACAAGCAGGCGCGCCATTTCGTCATCGGCGTCCTCGTCGCCTTCCTGCCGGCCGTGGTCGCCGGCGTGCTGCTCGAGCACACGATGAAGGAATATCTCTTCCGCATACCGGTGGTCTGCTACGCCCTGATCGCGGGCGGCCTGGTGCTGCTGGCCATCGATGAATTCAAGATCGAGAAGCGCTATACCAATTGCTATGTGCTGCCGCTGACGGCCTATCTGAAGATCGGCATCATCCAGTGCCTGTCGATGATCCCGGGCGTCTCGCGCTCCGGCTCCACCATCGTGGGCGGCATGCTCGTTGGGCTCGACAAGCGCTCGGCCGCCGAATTCTCCTTCTTCCTGGCCATGCCGACCATGCTGGGTGCCTTCGTCTACGAGTTCGCCAAGTCCTACAAGACGATGAGCTTCGAGAATTTGGGGCTGACGGCAATCGGCTTCGTCACTGCCTTCATCTCCGGCCTTTTCGTGGTGAAATCGCTGCTCGACTTCGTCTCCAAGCGAGGCTTCGCCCTCTTCGGCTGGTGGCGCATCGTGGTCGGCGCGATCGGATTGGCGGCCTATTACACCGTGGGCTAAGCCCTCGCCCGACATGCAAAGGGCCGATCGCGTGGACCGGCCTTTTGCATGTCTCCTCGTTGAGGGCGGCTCAGGCCACCATGTTCTCGAACTGGCCGGCCTTGCGGAAGCGCCACAGATAGCCCGGCACAACGGCTTCCGCGGTGGCAGGCTGGATGCCGAGGCCTTCCAGTGTGCGGCCCTCGGCCTTGGCCTGTGGCGAGACCAGATTGTCGTGGCGCAGCAGGGCCACCTGGTCGCGCGTCAGCGGCGGATTGGGCAGAAGGCCGGTGAACGTAGCCTGCATATTGGCAAGGGCGAAGGGCAACGGCACCAGGAGGCGGTTGCGGTTGGTGGTCTTCAGCACGAATTCGAAGATCTGGCGCAGGCTCATCACTTCCTGGCCGCCGAGTTCATAGGTCGTGGCGGGCTTCAGTGCGCCCTCGGCGCCGCGCGCCAGCACCTCGGCGACATCGCCGACGAAGACCGGCTGGAACTTGGTCCCTCCGCCGCCGATCAGCGGCAGCACCGGCGAGATGCGGGCAAGGGCAGCGAATTTGTTGAAGAAATCGTCATCCGGCCCAAAGATCACAGAAGGGCGCAGGATGATGGCATCCTCGAAGGCGGTGCGGGCCGCATCCTCCCCCTTGATCTTGCTGGCGGCATATTGGGACGTGGAGGCCTCGTGCAGGCCCAGCGCGGAGATATGCACGAAACGCTGCACGCCGGCAGCCTTTGCTGCGCGGCCGATGGCGCCGGGCCCGAAGGCCTGCACGGCATCGAACGTGTTGAGGCCGCGACTGTGCATCACGCCGACGAGGTTGACGACCGCCTCGGCCCCCTCCACCGCGGCGGCGATCGAGTCGGGATAGCGCAGATTGGTCTGCACGCCGTGGATCTGGCCTACAGCTCCCGCCGTCATCAGATATTGCGCGAGATCCGGCCGGCGCACCGCCACCCGCACGCGGAAGCCGCGCTTGGCGAGCGAACGCACGAGATTGCGGCCGACAAAACCCGATCCCCCGAAAACCGTGACCAAGCGATCGCTGACTGGCGCCATTTCCTAGAAACCTTTCAAAGATAATCCTGCCAGATTTCCTTAGCGCGGCAGGGTGGGGCTGTATAGAGGCGGAATCGCCCCGATTCTGCGCTATCCGCCGATCAAGGCTTCCGGCAGAATATCGCAAGCGCAAGACAGGAATACGATGTCCACCACCGTCATGCCCCATGATGGCCTCGGCCTGGATACGCTGAGGCTGGAAACGCTGATCAGGCTACGCTGGATGGCGATCGCCGGCCAGCTCGTCGCCGTGCTCGGCGTGCATTACGGGCTGGGCTTCCCGGTGCCCCTGGAGGCGTGCCTGCCCTTGATCGGGCTGAGCATGCTGGTGAATATCGTGCTCAGGCTGCGCTATCCTCCCACCGAGCGCGTGGATCCGGCTCGTGCCGCGCTGCTGCTCGGTTTCGATATCGTGCAACTCGCAGCCCTGCTCTTCCTCACCGGCGGCCTGGAGAACCCCTTCGCCTTCCTGTTCCTGGCACCGGTGATGATCTCGGCGACCTCTCTGCCGCCCCTCATGACGCTCGCTCTCGGCCTGCTCGCCATCGGCTGCGCCACGGCATTGACGGCCTGGCACTTGCCCCTGCCCTGGTTCGCCGGCCAGGAGCTCGGCATGCCCATGCTCTATGTCGTCGGCATGTGGTTCTCGGTGCTGCTTGGGCTCTCCTTCATCGGCGTCTACGCCTGGCGGGTGGCGGAGGAGGCGCGGCTCCTCTCCAATGCGCTTGCCGCCACCGAACTGGTGCTGGCGCGCGAGCAGCATCTCTCCCAGCTCGACGGCCTTGCCGCCGCTGCAGCCCATGAGCTCGGCACGCCGCTCGCCACCATCGCACTGGTGGCCAAGGAACTTGAGGTCGCCGCGCCGAAGGAGGGCGAATTCTTCGACGATATCCGCCTCCTGCGCAGCCAGGTCGATCGTTGCCGGGAGATCCTGGGCAAGCTCGCCTCGCTCGGCAACGACGACGAGGCTCCCTTCGCGCGCATGCCACTGCCGCTGATGATCGAGGAGATCGCGGCGCCCCACCGGGATTTCGGCATCGCCATTTCGGCACGCTTCGAGGGACCGGAGGAGGAAGCGCCGGCCGCCATGCGCAATGCCGGCATGCTCTATGGCCTCGGCAATATCGTCGAGAATGCCGTCGATTTCGCCAAATCGCGCGTGACCATCGTGGCGGCGTGGGACGCCAGGATCGTGACGCTGACGGTGAGCGACGACGGTCCCGGCTTTCCGCCCGAGATCATCGGACGTCTCGGCGATCCCTATATCACGAGGCGCCGTACCCGTGCGCCGGGCCAGCCCGGCGGTGGGCTCGGCCTCGGCTTCTTCATCGCCAAGACGCTGCTGGAGCGCTCCGGCGCGTCGATCGCTCTCGCCAATCGCCCCCCGCCGGAAAGCGGCGCCATCGTCCGGCTGGAATGGCCGCGAGAAACGTTTGAGCGGTGACGCAGCACGCTGTGATGGCCCGTTACGGCCTCGAGACTTTCCTGAAAAGGAGATGGGGTTTTCAATCGCCTTGCACGGGAATAAACGCTAGAAGGCGGTCAACGATGAATCTGCTTCATTTTGCCGCTATAGTTGTGCTGTGGCCATGTGCCGCGTTTGATGAGTAAGCTCGATGGTTGCGCCAGACTTTCCCGATCGTTCACTTCTGCTCGTCGATGACGACAAGGCATTCCTGCAGCGACTGGGCCGGGCCATGGAGGCTCGCGGCTACACTGTGACCACGGTCGATACGGTTGCCGAGGGCCTTGCGCAGGTCGAGGGATCGCCGCCCGCCTTTGCCGTGATCGACATGAAGCTCTCCGACGGGTCCGGCCTCGACGTGATCTCGCGCCTCAAGGTCAAGCGCCCGGATGCGCGCGGCATCGTCCTCACCGGCTACGGCAATATCGCCACCGCCGTCACCGCCGTGAAGCTCGGCGCCTTCGACTATATGGCCAAGCCCGCCGATGCGGACGACATCCATGCCGCGCTGATGGCCGATCCCAGCCACAAGCCGGAACTGCCCGAGAACCCGATGTCGGCCGACCGCGTGCGCTGGGAACATATCCAGCGCGTCTACGAGCTCTGCGGCCGCAACGTCTCGGAGACAGCGCGCCGGCTCGCCATGCATCGGCGCACCCTGCAGCGGATCTTGGCGAAGCGGGCGCCGCGCTGATCCGGGGGCACTTCAAGTCTTCCCTTTACCCCACATGGGGTTGAAGGTATCCACACCCGCAAAATCCTTGTCATTGTCGGTGACGACAACACAGCCATTGGCTGCCCCGACTGCTGCGATGATGGTGTCGAGAGCACTGCGTGGCCTGCCTCTCGACGTGCCATCCGCCATCAACTGAGCCCAGAGCAAGGCCGCTTTTTCGTCAAAGGGCAATACTCGGCCGACGAAGAGGGCAGCAGGCCCCTCCGGACCGGAGAACCATGCCTCCAGTTGGCCGCGCTTGCGACCCGCCGGCTTCTCCAATATGCCACGCCAAATCTCGGCAATCGTGAAGGTCGCGATGTAGAGATCCTCGTCGGCCTGCGCTGCCATCCATGCCAGCAGCGCTTCCGAAGGAACTGGTTTGATGACATTGCTGAGAATGTTGGTGTCGAGCAAATAGCGGGTCACAGATCGACCTTCCGGCCGGTCTCGCGCGATCGCGTCAGATCAAGATTGGCCTCGACAAGGGGAGAACGACGCAAGGCCGCCAGAATGCCCCCCGTTCTCGGCGTTTCCTTTGCGATGCTTCGGCTGATCGTGGCCCGCAGGCGGGCTGCATCCGATCCATCTTCGGCAAGGCGCCTGGCCAGCGAACGAATGAGATCGCGATCAGCATCAAGACCCAACACCTCGAAGCGCGCAATACCACGCTTGCTGAGGCGCTCCCTGTAGTTCTTCATAGCGCGGGTGTGTGACGGAGTGCCCATGATCAGGCCTTAGACGTTGTACCCTGTGATATAGCCGGATATATTGAATCTTTCAAGACACGCCTATCAAGGCGTGCCCGAGAGAACCACTTGCGGGGTCCAGTCGCGCTCTCCGGACCACCGCGTCCTCAAACCGAAGCGAGCTGCCTTCGGCGCCAGATGCAACGTTTCCTCCAAACCTTCTTGCTTCCCCCCTCGCCTTTGGGCTAGCCCTTGGCCAACCAAGGGGAGAGCACATGAAAACGCGCGCAGCCGTGGCATGGAAGGCGGGAGCACCGCTGACGATCGAAACCATCGAACTGGGAGGCCCGAAGGCGGGCGAGGTCCTGGTCGAGATCATGGCGACGGGTGTGTGCCACACCGACGCCTACACGCTGTCGGGCGCGGATCCGGAAGGCCTGTTCCCCGCGATCCTCGGCCATGAAGGCGCTGGCGTCGTGCGCGAAGTGGGCGCCGGCGTCACCAGCCTGAAGCCGGGCGATCACGTTATTCCGCTCTACACGCCCGAATGCCGCCAGTGCAAAACCTGCCTGTCGCGCCGCTCGAACCTGTGCACCGCCATCCGCGCCACCCAGGGCAAGGGCGTGATGCCTGACGGCACCAGCCGCTTCGCCTGCGACGGCGGCGAGGTCTTCCACTACATGGGCTGCTCGACCTTTTCGAACTTCACGGTGCTGCCGGAGATCGCTCTTGCCAAGGTGCGCGAGGACGCCCCCTTCGACAAGATCTGCTATATCGGCTGCGGCGTCACCACCGGCATCGGCGCGGTGATCAACACCGCCAAGGTCTGGCCCGGCGCCAATGTCGTGGTGTTCGGTCTCGGCGGCATCGGCCTCAACGTCATCCAGGGCGCCCGCATGGTCGGCGCCGACAAGATCATCGGCGTCGATCTCAATCCGGCCAAGGTCGAAATGGCCAGGAAGTTCGGCATGACCGACTTCATCAATCCGGCCGAAGTCGGTTCCGACAAGGTGGTGCAGGCCATCGTCGACCTCACCGGCGGCGGCGCCGATTTCTCCTTCGAATGCATCGGCCTGCCGGTGACCATGCGCCAGGCCCTGGAATGCTGCCATCGCGGCTGGGGCGAATCGATCATCATCGGCGTCGCCGCATCGGGGCAGGAAATCTCCACCCGCCCGTTCCAGCTCGTCACCGGGCGCGTATGGAAGGGCACCGCCTTCGGCGGCGCGCGCGGCCGCACCGACGTGCCGAAGATCGTCGACTGGTACATGGACGGCAAGATCAATATCGACGACCTCATCACCCACACCATGCCGCTCGATGAGATCAACACGGCCTTCGACCTTATGCATGAAGGCAAGTCGATCCGTTCGGTGGTAACGTTCTGAGCGCTTTCCGGCCCCGCATTACGAAATTGTAACGCTGCGGCATTTCAACCCTGAGATGCCGCAGTTTTTCCTTACCATCTTCATCTAACTTTACAATCGCCCCCTCGCTGCGAAATCTCCTGTCGCTAGACTCCGTCATCATGCAGTTTGCATCTGCATCTTCCGAATGGAGAAAGACATGAGTGAAGGCGTAAACACCCCGGTTTCGGCCCGTCGCTGGCCGCGTATCCTGCTGCTCGGCAGCACCATGGCCGCCGGTATCGTCATCGGCGCCGCAGGCCTCGCCGGCGCGGCGATGGTGGGCGATCACATGGGCTGGCGCCAACATGGCCCCCGCCTCGAGCATATCCAGAACTTCGTGCGGATGTCGCTCGACTCGGTGGCGGCGACTTCGGACCAGGAAGCCAAGGTGCACGACATCATCGCCTCGGCCTTTACCGACCTGACGCCCAAGCCCGAGGACCGCATGGCCATGCGCAAGCAGGCAATCGACATCCTCAAGGCGCCCACCGTCGACAAGGCGGCGCTTGAAAAGCTGCGTACCAACTTCGTCGCTGACGCCGATGCCCGCTCGAAGCGCTTCCTTGACGCGGTGACCCAGATCGCCGACGTGCTGACCCCCGACCAGCGCGCCAAGCTCGCCGAGCGCGCCGAAGCCTGGGCCGATCGTGGCCCGATGATGGACGGCGAACACCACCGCCATGGCGGGCGGCGCGACGGCTGGAATGGGCCCGGTGACGATGGCCCGGGCGGCCCGCAGGACCAGGGCGGCCGCGAGGACGGCCAAAAGCCTGACAACAACTGATGTCCCCGACAACAATTGATGCTCCCCGGTCGTTCAGCATAAAATGGCGGCCACCCCTGGTGCCTGGCGACAGGCGCCTTGGGTGGCCAAGCAGATTCATGACATACACAGAACAGGCGGCTCGCGTGGAACGGATACTGATCATCGACGACGACGCGCGACTATCCGCCATGCTGAGCGAATATCTCTCAGCCGCCGGTTTCGACGTCGACCGCAGGCAGTCCGGCATGGATGGCCTCACGGCCCTCGAGCGCGAAACCTATGACGCCGTGGTGCTCGATATCATGCTGCCAGACTTCGACGGCTTCGAGGTCTGCCGACGCCTGCGCATGCGCTCCAACATCCCGGTGGTTATGCTCACCGCCCGCGGCGACGACACCGACCGCATCGTGGGCCTCGAAATCGGCGCCGACGACTATCTGCCCAAGCCTTTCAATCCGCGCGAATTGCTGGCGCGCATCCGGGCCGTGCTGCGCCGGCGCTCCACGCCGACCGAGCGCGAGGACCATGCGCTACGCTTCGGACGCCTTGCCATCGACCGCGGCTCGCGCAGCGTGCGCATCGACGGCGAGGACCGCCCGCTCACCAGCCACCAGTTCGACATCCTGCTGGCGCTGGCCGACAATGCCGGCCGCGTGCTCAATCGCGAAAGACTGATGGACCTGGTCAAGGGCGAGGAACTCGACGCCTTCGACCGCTCCGTCGACGTGCACATCTCCCGCATCCGCGCCGCCATCGAGGACGACGCCAAGCATCCGCGCCGCATCCTCACCGTGCGCGGGGCCGGCTATGTCTTCGCCAAGCGCCAGGATGCGGACTGACGAAACAGGCCCTGACATGCTGACCTTCTTCCGCAAGCGGCTGTTCTGGCAGGTCTACCTGACCCTGCTCGCCTGCCTCATCATGCTGGCGCTGCTGGTCGGCACGCTCTGGCGCCTGACCGGCTCCGATCCCGGAGAGCGCTGGGGCGCCTTCCGCATCCGCCTCACCGACGAACTGATCCAGGCCGACGAGCAATCGCCCGATCAGCTGACCAGCGAGATCAAGAGGCTGAGCGACGACATGGGAGCTGGCATCTCGATCTACAGCAAGGATCGCGTTCTGGTTGCTTCGCGGGGCATCCCCATCGCCCTGCCGGCCGGCGAAGACGATGCGCCGCAGCGCTGGCTCGATCACATCATCCGCGTGGACCTGCCCGACGGCCGCACCGTGCTCGCCCGCCTGCCGCGGCCGCCGGAACCGGGCCTGCGCATCCTCATGGTCGTTCTGCTGGGCGCTGGCGGCATCGGCATCGCGGCCTGGCCGGCCACAGCACGCCTGACGCGCCGCCTGGAAGTCCTGCGCACCGGCGTCGAAAGCTGGGGCAGCGGCACGTTGAGCCGCCGCGTCGCCGAGCAGGGCAGCGACGAGGTCGCCATGGTCGCGCGCAGCTTCAATGGCGCGGCGAGCCGGATCGAGGTGCTGGTCAATTCGCAGAAAGCCCTGCTGGCCAATGCCAGCCATGAACTGCGCTCGCCCCTGGCCCGGCTGCGCATGGCAATCGAGATCTGGACGGACACGCCAACCAACACGGCCCGGGAGGAAATCACACGCGACCTCAGGGAAATCGATCAGCTCGTCGAGGAGATCCTGCTGGCCAGCCGTCTCGATTATGCCGGCAACACGCCGCTTCTCGGCACCCAGGTCGACCTTCTCGGCCTCGCCGCAGAGGAAGCCGCGCGCACAGGCGCCAATGCCGACGGCAGGTCGGTCGAGATCTACGGCGATGCCACGCTCTTGCGCCGGCTGATGCGCAATCTTCTGGAGAATGCCAGCAAGCATGGCCGCCCGCCGGTGGAGATCACCATCAGCCAGAGCGAGGGCAAGGCCCATATCGAGGTTGCCGACCGCGGTCCCGGCGTTGCCGAGGCCGAGCGGGCGCATCTGTTCGAGCCCTTCTACCGGCCGGCTGGCCGCAGCGAGATGTCGGGCGGCTGGGGGCTGGGCCTGGCGCTGGTGCGCCAGATCGCCGGTCGCCATCGCGGCTCGGTGCGCTGCGAATCGCGTGAGGGCGGCGGCAGCCTTTTCGTGGTGGACCTGCCGCTGGTGCGAGCGTGAGATGCTAGCAGCGAGTGTCGATCACCGATCGACAATCTTGGAAGCGATATCTCTGCCGACAAGAAAGATGTCGATCGGTGATCGACACTCCAATCTAACTCCTTCTCTACGCCTGCACCGGGATTGCCAGGCGCCGCGACAGGAAAGCAGCGGCGGTCAGCGCGCCTTCCGGCGAGATGGTGTGATCGACAGCCGCCTCGACATGGCTTTCCACCTCGACGCCGTGGCGTTGTAGCGTGGAGGCCGCGAGCAGGGTCTCGGCAGCCGGGATCACCCTGTCGGCCGCGCCATGGATGAGCAGGGCGGCGCTGCCCGGCGGGGGCGCCAGCGGTTCGGCCGTGGCGAGCCGGCCGGCGAAGGCGACCACTGCGCGCACCGGCCAACGGCCCGATGCAAGCGCATCGAGCGCCATGATGGCGCCCTGCGAGAAGCCGACCAGCGCGACCTGGCCGAGCTTGTCCGCAAAGCCCCGCTGCTCGATCAGGGCGTTGAGGGTAACGTCGAAGGCGGGGCGCGATGCCCGGATGCGCTCGGCCCGGTTGGCCTCCGTCACGCCGGCGATGCTGAACCACTGATAGCCGCTGCCGCCGTCGAAGGCGAAGGGCGCATCCGGCGCCACGATGGCGCTGCCCGGCAGCATTTCCAGCCAGATATCCCCGAGATGGGCAAGGTCCTCGCCATTGCTGCCGACGCCATGCAGGAGGATGATCAGGCTGGGCTGGATGCTCATGCCGTTTGGGCCTCCAAGAGCAAAATGCGTTCAGGTCAAGACCTTCATTTGGTCTAACTCACCGGAAATAGGAGCATTTTGCGATGCTTGATGATTCGATTCGAAAGTAAAACGCTCTATCGAAACGGGCGCCAGCCCCGGCAGGTCGGGGCCGACGGGAACAATGCCATTGGGATTGAGCGCCCTTATCGAATAATAGCCGCGCTTGATGTGGTCGATATTGACGGTGTCGCGCACGCCCGGCACCGCCAACATAGCAGACAGGAAGGCCGAGAGCCTGGGATAATCCACAATGCGGCGCAGATTGCACTTGAACAAGCCGTGATAGGCCGCGTCGAAGCGCACCAGGGTCACAAACAGGCGGATGTCCGTCTCCGTCACCCCGCTGCCGAACATCAGCGGTCCACCCGTGGCAAGATGGGCCTCGAGCGCATCCAGCATGCCGAAGACATCGTTGAAAGCTTCCTCATAGGCGCCCTGCGTGCTGGCGAAACCGGCGCGGTAGACGCCATTGTTGAGGGTGGGATAGATGCGTTCGCTCCATGCATCGATGCGGGAACGCAGATCCTGCGGATAAAGATCCACGTCATGGCGCGCGAGCGTGCCGAAGCCGGCATTCAGCATGCGCAGGATGTCGGCGGACTCGTTGTTGACGATCGTGCCGCTCTCCTTGTCCCACAGCACCGGCACGGTGGCGCGGCCGGTATAGACGGGATCGGCCCTGGTATAGATCTCGTGCACATAGGTGGCGCCGTTCACGCTGTCGGTGGAGGCGCCGGGATAGGAGCCGAACCGCCAGCCCTGCTCGGTCAGGGCCGGCTCGACCACATCGATGGAGATGGCATCCTCCAGCCCCTTGAGCTTGCGGCCGATCAAGGTGCGCGAGGCCCAGGGGCAGGTGAGCGCCACGTAGAGGTGGTAGCGCCCGGCCTCGGCCTTGAAGCCTGCCCTGCCCGTGGGTCCGGCGCTGCCGTCCGGCGTGACCCAGTTGCGGAAGCTGGAGACCTGGCGCTGGAAGGCGCCTCGCTTGTCGGAGGCCTGGATGGGCTGCCAGGCGCTTTCCCATTTGCCGTTGACGAGCATGAACAAGCCCCTTCTGACGATCACGCTCCTCAGGTGGCGATGCCGGCCGTCGTTATCAACGCGCGGCCGGGCCAGTCGGCGTTGGCCTTAGCGCAAGGGCGCCGTCGCCGAGAAGGGCCAGCGTCAGCAGGCCGACGATCCAGAAGGCGATATACTCCCAGCCGCCATTGGGATTGGTGAACCATAAGCCGGCCGGGCCATGCACGGTGGCGATGGCGCCCGCCAGGATCGGCACCAGGGCGAGGGCGGCAAGACGCGGCCAGATGCCGAGGATGAGCGCTACCGCGCCGATCACCTCCCAGGCCATGATGACATAGGCCAACGCCGGCGGCAGGCCGAGGGACGCGAAGAACTGGGCGGTGCCGGCAGGCGTGAAGACCACGATCTTCAGCCAGGCATGGGCCAGGAACAGGAGGCCGAGGGTGATGCGCAGGAGCAGCGCGGCATAGGGGGCGGTGCGGGTGTCAAACATGGTGTTCTCGTGCGTGAGAGGGTGGAAGCTGAGGCCGTTGTACTTCTTCCGACGAGAGGCATTAAGGAGGGCGGGGGCGATAGATTTATTCCGAGATGGAAGGGATGGCCGTATGAGTGGAATGCGGACGAGGACGTCCGCGGTCCCAGCCACAGCGCCCTTCCGTGAGGCACCGCGGCTCGGGCGAGGTACCGGGTGCGCGGACATTCCGAACGTCAGCGTCCGTCCAGGAGACGCCGTGACTGGGACCGCGGACGTCCTCGTCCGCTCTTTCCTTTGGGCTGGGAGAGCGCTTTTCCTTTCCAGCCCCGCGCCCCTACCGCCTCCAGCCCCGGTCCCAGGCCGGTTCGCCGCGATAGCGTTCGGCCAGGAAGTCCACCAGCACGCGGACCTTGAGGGCAAGGTGCCGCCCGGGCGGATACATCGCGTAGACGGCGAGGCGGCGGTCGGTGAAATCCTCCAGCAGCGGCTTGAGGCGGCCGGCCTGCAGGGCGGTGCCGGCGAGGAAGCTCGGGCCGTGCATGATGCCGAGCCCCGCCTCCGCCGCCGTCAGGCAGGCCTCGCCATTGGAGAACTGCAGCCTGCCGCTGACGGGCACGCTCAGCGCGGCGCCGTCGCGGTCGGTGAAGCGCCAGGTGTGGGGATCGCGGAAATTGCTGTCGAGGAGGCAGTCATGCCCGGTGAGATCGGCGGGATGGCGAGGCTCGCCCCGCGCCGCGAGATAGGAGGGCGCGGCCGCCACCGCCAGGCGGATATCGCAGAGCTTGCGGGCGATCAGGCTCGAATCGGCCGGGATGCCGACACGGATCGCAAGGTCGAAGCCTTCGTCCACCAGGCTGACGATGCGGTCGGTGAAGCTGACATCGAGCTGGATGTCGGGATAGGCCAAAGCGAAATCGGCGAGCGCGGGAGTGAGATGCATGGTGCCGAAGCTGAGCGGCACGGTGAGCCTGATGCGCCCGGCCGCGAGGCCCGAAGCGCTGCGGACGGCGGCATCGAGCGCGTCGATATCCTCCAGCAGCGCCTTGATGCGCTCGTAATAGGCCCGGCCGATCTCGGTGGACGAGAGCGCGCGCGTGGTACGCTTGAGAAGCTGCACGCCAAGCTCCGCCTCGAGCCGCGAAACGAGCTTGGAAGCCTGCCCGGAACTGGTGCCGAGCCGCTCGGCCGCCCTGGAGAAACTGCCGGTATCGAGCACCGCCACGAACATCCGGTCACATTCGAGCCGCTCCATGCATTGCTTCCGGTTCGGAGGGAATGGGAGGGGAAGGTAGCAGAAATGGGGTGTGCGCGGAAGGAATGGGGCTGGGAGTTTTGAGGAAGGAGGTGCAGGGAGCCCCCCTACACCGGCGCGACCTCGAGCTCCTGCCCTTCCAGCACCTGTTCCACATCCACGCCCACCCACAGCCCCACGAAGGCCGAAGGCGTGCCGACGAAGGAGCCGCTGATGGGCAAGGCCTGGTGGGGTTCGCGCACCACGGCGATGCGGATCAGCCGGTCGGAGGCGACAAGGCCGTTGGTGGGGTCGAATTCGATCCAGCCCGTATCAGGCAGGTAGACGTCGGCCCAGGCATGGCTGGCGCCGGCGCCCTGCATGGCGGGCGCGCCGTTCTCCGGAATCGGATCGAACAGATAGCCGGAGACGAAGCGCGCGCCGAAACCGAGCAGGCGGGCGCAGGCGATGAATAGCGCCGCGAAGTCGCGGCAGGCGCCGCTGCGGTTGCGGAAGGTCACCGCCGGATCCTGCGTCGACTGTTCGAAGCGCGTCTCATAGGCGAAGCTGCCGTGGATCTCCTGGCACAGGCCCGTGAGCAGGTCCATCGCCCCGCCCGGATAGCGCCTGGGCAGGCCTGCGATCCACACGCGCAGATCGTCCGGATAGGTCTCGGCGGAGGTCAGCATGGTGGCGCCGAGATCCATGGCCTCGTCCGCCGAATAGACGATCGGGAACGGCGCTTCCCGGCCCGAGAGGAAGTGCGTGGGCACGGCCGAAGGGAAGCGGTCGATCTCCAGCCGGCTCTCGATTTCCAATTCGTCGGCCTCGCCGGAGAAGTGGCCGGTGCAGACCTCGTTGCCGAACACATCGTAGGTCCAGGCATAGTCGGCCGGCAGCGAGGTCGTCAGCGTGGCCGAAATGAGCCGCATCTCGTGGCTGTCGCGCGGGCGCAGCATCATGCGATGCGGGCCGAAGCTGACCTGCTCGGCATAGCGGTAGGTCGTGCGATGGGTGATGATCAGGCGCTTCAATGAACTTAACTCCACGATCCCAAAGCCTCGTTGTCGGGTTTCCCACGACAACGGCGAAGGCAGGATCTTGTTTCATGTGCAAACCGGATAGCCGCCATGCGCGACATATGCCGTTACGTCATGTACCATCAGGCGCAAGGAGCCGCCAGCCGTTTTGCCATCCGGCCATGGGTGTGGTCATTCCGGCGCTCCGGCCGGAATGACCACACCCATGGTTACGGCCCCGTAAGGTGGACGCCGCGATAAAATAGGCTATGACCGGAGCAAAATTGCGTTGGCCGCGTTGCAGGCGAGTCGGCCTCGCGCCGCATGCTTGTACGGGACTAAGGAGTAGATATGGCAGGGCCGCCAGGCATCAAGGCACGTGCAAGAGGTTTTGCCGAGGTGTTCGACCGCTCCATCGGCGATGCCCTGACCCCGCTGAGCGTGGTGATCGAAAAGGTGCTGAGCCCCGTGCGCGCCGTGATCGAGGGCCGCGAGACCCTGATGTTCGGCACCAACTCCTATCTCGGCCTCAATTTCGATCCCGCCTGCATCGCCGCGGCCGAGGCCGCGATGGAGAGTTTCGGCACCGGCTCCACCGCCTCGCGCGTCGCCAGCGGCAACCAGGCCCTGCATGTCGGGCTCGAACGCCAGATCGCTGAGCTCTACGGCCGACGCGACGCGATCATCTTTTCCACCGGCTTCATGGCCAATCTCGGCGCCATCGGCGGCCTTATACGCGAGGGCGACGCCGCCGTGCTCGACGCCCATTGCCACGCCTCGATCTTCGACGCCTGCAAGCTCTCTGGCGCGAAGATCCTCACCTTCCGGCACAATGACGCCGCCGATCTCGCCCGCATCCTTGCCGAGTGTGGCATCGCGCCGAGCCGCACGCTGGTGGTGGTGGAAGGCCTCTACAGCGTGCTCGGGGACCTCGCTGATCTCGGCACCGTCAGCGCGGTGACGGCGCAACTCGGCGCCGTGCTGCTGGTGGACGAAGCCCATTCCCTCGGCCTTTACGGTGCCAGGGGCCGGGGCGTCGCCGAAGCGCAGGGCGTGGAGGACAAGGTCGACATCATCGTCGGCACCTTTTCCAAGAGCGTCGGCGTGGTCGGCGGCTATTGCGTCACAGACGATCCCGCCTTCCGGGCGCTGCGCTTTGCCGCGCGCAGCTATCTCTACACCGCCTCCCTGCCCCCGCCCGTGGTGGCGGCGGCGAGCCAGGCCCTGACGATCATCCGCGACGACAGGGACAGGCGCCGCGCCGTCTTCCGCAACGCCGAGACCTTCCATCGCGGCCTCACGGCCCTCGGCCTGCCCCCGCTGGCGCCGCCCGGCCCGGTGGGCGCGGTACGCATGCCCGGCATCAAGCCCGGTCTCGACACCTGGACGGCCCTGCTTCGCGCCGGGCTCTACGTCAACATGCTGATCCCGCCGGCGACGCCGAATGGAGAGGTGGTGCTGCGCTATTCGGTGTCGGCGGCGCACAGTTCGCGCGATGTCGATGCGGCGCTCGACATCATCGCGGCGACCGGAAGGCAGACGGGTGTGCTGCGGCCGGCGGCGTGAGGCACAGTGGGGATGCCTTCCTTTCGCTAATCCGTGTATCGTTGCCGAATAGTTTCAGCATGTCTTGAACCTGGCTCCATTCGGGTGTGGCCGAACCGGCATACGCTCGCGCTCGGGGCACATCACGACGGAGGCTTCACCATGGAGGCGAGTTTCACCGTTTTCGTCGAAGGAGACGCAGCTGCCAGTCCAGCTTTCGACACTGAGCTTGCCGAAGCGACGGCGGCGGAGGTCGAGCGCGAGGATGCCGGGCTGAGCATTCCGGAAACCGCGGCTGCGGTCTGGGCCTTCGTCGTCACGCACAAAGAGGAAATCAAGACCGCGCTGGAAATGTTGCCGGTGGTCAGCAAGATGGTGTCCGGCCTCATCGGGCTGGCGGCCCACCGAAATGTGAGCATGACCCTGGTCGAGGGCGGGCGGGAGATCAAGATCGAGGCGGCCAACCGCGCCGATCTCGAAGCCGCGGTTACGGCCGTTCTGCAGGCCAGGCCGGCCGCCCCGACAGGGTGACAGCCGTGACCAGCCCCGATCCATCAGAGCTATTGCCGCTGCTGCAGCGGGCCGTGAACGCCATCCGGCACGCCGCCGCACTGCAAGGCGATGGCGGGCCGCAGGAGATCGCGGCGCAGGAGGCCGTGCATGCGGCATCGCGGGCGTTGATCGACCACCTCGTCGCGATTGGTGCCGGACACGACGACCTGCAGGAGCCCGTGACGTGGGATTGCAACGCGCTTTGCATGCTCGCAGGACTGTACGCCGCGGCCGGACGACGGGGTGATGCCGCGGCGGCGCTTCAGGAAGCGGAGGCAACGGCCACGGCCCATGGTGACCTCACACGCCAGCTCCTGGTAGCGATCGACATCGCCGACGCGGCACTCGCTGGCGGCGCCTTCAGCCGGGCATTGGCGACCTTGCTCGCGCAGCGCGAGCGGCTGCCGGCGACCCTGGACCCGGAATTGCAGATCAATCCCCATATCAAGCTCGGCGAGGCCCTCGCGCAAACCTTCAACTGGCTCGGCGACACCGTCCGGGCCGAAGCCGAAATCGTGCGCACCGAAACGCAGCTCCGCGCCCTGCAGGCGCGCCAGGACATCGATGCCGGGCGGATGCTCGCCTTCTTTCGCAGCAGTGCCGGTATTCAGCTCCATTATCAGCGGGCGATGACGCTGCTGGATGGCGAACGCTTCGCCGAGGCGGCGGCGGCCTTCGATGCGCTGGAACCGACCTATGTCCGGATCAATCCGGCGAGTGCGGCCGCGATGCGGTTCTGTCGCGCGAAGATTGCCGCCGGACTTGGCGACGCCGCGTCCGCCCTCGCGATTCTCGACGCCGTCAGGCCGGATTTCGAGACTGTGCCATGGCTGTCGCAGAAGCTCGGCGTATTTCGCACCTTGCGGGCTCGCATCCTGCTGGATGCCGGGCGTGGCCCGGAAGCGCTGGAGGACGCGGCAGCCGGCGTCGCCCTCCAGAGCGTTGCCGAGGCCAAGGAGACGCTCTGGAGCGCCCATTGGCAGCATGCCCGCGCGCTTGCCGTGGCCCGGCACGATCCTATGCCGTCCTATGATGAGGCGATCTCGTCGCTCGATCGCCTGCGGGTCGGCTCGCTGGGCTACCGGCTGGACAATCTCTACCTTCGCGCCCGGCGGCCCATGGTGGACGAGGCGGTTGCAACAGCGGTGGCGCGAGGTGATGGGCCACGCTGCGTGCGCTACATCGATGCGGTAAAGTCGCGCTTCCTTGCCGCCGCCCTCGCGGCCGGCCCGCCGCCTCCCCCCGATCCGGTGCTGGCCGACCGTCTCGACGACCTGAGCGCGGCGATCGATAGCCAGATTGCCCATCCGGGTGCCCAGGATGATCGCGCCGAAACGCTCATCGCGCAGCGCGCAGCGGTCCTGGAACGCATGCGTCTCGATCGGGGAGAGTTGATGCCGCCGCCGCTGGAGATCGGCGCGTTGCTCGACCGACTGCGGGCGCGCGGCCGGGCGGCGCTCCAGCTTTATCTCGCCCGTGGGCGCGTCACCGCCTTGTTGTTGCATGAGGGTGAATTGCTGCTCGACACGCTCGACCTCGGCGACGGAGCGGGCGGCGCGTTGGCGACCTATGCCGCCAATCTCCGGCTGCCACTGCCGAGCCGGCTCGACTTCGACCCCGCCCGGCTCGGCCTCGATGCCGCTGCGCTGGTGCCATCGGCGTTGCTGGAGCGCGCCTGTGCCGCCGGCAGCCTGCTCGTCTCCCCCCATGGCGCGCTGAACATCCTGCCCTGGGCGGCGCTGCCTTTCGGCGGGCAGCGACTGTTCGAGCGTGTGCCGGTGGCGATCGTGCCCAATATCGCGACGATTCCGGCGCTTTCAGCTCGTTCCCCCGCAGCCGGGCGGGCCGCCCTGTTCGGCGATCCCAAGGATGCGGCTCTCACAGCAGCGGAACGTCCGGCAGTGCTCGGGCCTGGCCTCGAGGAACTGGCGGCATTGTACGGGGCGCATCGCTTGATCGCGCCACCCGTCATCGGGGAAGCAGCGACCCTCGCCGGCTTCCGCGCCCTCGCCAAACTCGCCGCCACGCACGCCGAGGCGGGCGACCGGCCCATGCTTCATCTCGCATGCCATGGCGCGTTCGAGTTCGGGGATCCCGCCGGATCCGGACTGAAGCTCGCCGACCGTCGCCTGACGGCCGCCGAACTCGCCTTGCGGCCTTCGCCCTTTGGCGAGGTGACCATGGCGGCCTGCAGCACCGGCGTGCGGCCGGACAGGATCGGCGACGTCCAGCTTTTCGGCGACGACCTGGTCGGCCTGCCCGCCAGCCTGCTGGAATCCGGCGCAGCCTCGGTTCTGGTCAGCACCACGATCGCCGGCGCACAGGCCAGCCAGGCCTTTTGCACGGCCTATCACGCGCATCGGCTGAGAGGCACGGACGCGGTCGTCGCCTGCGCCTCGGTGCAGCGAGCGCTGCTGGCCGAGGGTCGCCATAAGCTGCGCGACTGGATCGGATTCACGCTCTACGCCGCCTGAGAGCCCCTGCCTTCGGCGCGGCGGCATCCGATCTCTTCCGATTCGAGGCGACAACGTCGACATGCCGATCACACTCGCCACTTCGGCTGACCGCATCAAAGTTGCGCGATGCCGGCGATAGCGATGGTATCAGCTCGCTCCCCACGCTAGCTTTTCCCCGCCGGGCAAACCGGCTGAAAAGAGCCGCGGCCAGGCGGCGGGGGAACGCCATATGGATGCTCGCACACATCTCTCCTCCTTCGCGGAGGCGGCTGAAGCTGCCGTCGACAGCGGGGCCCTCGCCGGCATCGTCGGCACGGTGACCACGCCGCGCGAAACCGTCTTCGAAAGCGCCCATGGCTGGCGCGACCATGGCCGCTCGCTGCCGATGGCGGCAGACAGCGTGCTCGCCCTCGCCTCGATGACCAAGGCCGTGACGGCCGTCGGCGTCCTCCAGCTGGTGGAACGCGGCCTCGTCGGGCTCGACGACCCGCTCGGCGCCATCCTGCCCTTCTTCGCCGCGCCGCAGGTGCTGGACGGTTTCGGGGCGGATGGCATGCCCCTTCTCCGCCCCGCCCGGGGGACGGTGACCCTGCGCCACCTCCTCACGCATTCCTCCGGCCTTGCCAACGAGACCTGGAGCGCCGACCTCGTGCGCTTCAAGGAGAAGACCGGCGCGCCCACGCTCGCCACCCGGACCAATGCCTCGCTCGAGGTCCCGCTGCTGTTCGATCCCGGTGCGCACTGGCAGTACAGCCTCGGCCTCGAATGGACCGGCAAGCTGATCGAGGCGCTGACGGGCCAGACGCTCGGCGCCTACCTCGCCGAACACGTCACCGGCCCGCTCGGCATGGTCGACACCCAGTTCGGCCCGCTGCCGCACCAGCAGGACCGCCTCGCCGGCGTCTTCCAGCGCGAGGACGACGGCACGCTCCATGCGACCGATTTCGCCCTCCTGCCCGGCGAGTTCGAATCCGGCGGCGGCGGCCTTTACGGCACGGCGCAGGATTATCTCGTCTTCCTGCGCATGCTGCTCAACCGCGGCCGCCATGACGGCATCGAGATCCTCCGGCCCGGCACGATCGATCTGATGGAGACCGAGCAGATCCCCGCCATCGCCGTGACACGCATGGCGACGGCCATGCCGCACCGCTCGAACGATTTCGAGCCCTCCGCCGGCCTCGAGGCAGGCTGGAACCTCGGCGGCGTGCTCCTGCGCGAGCCCAGCCCCAATGGCCGCCCGGCCGGCAGCTGGGGCTGGGGCGGGCTGGCGAACTGCTACTTCTGGGTGGACGGGGTTAACGGGCTGGCCGGCATGGTGCTCTCGCAGGTCCTGCCGTTTGGCGATGGCGAGGTGCTGCGGCTGTTCGCGGCGCTGGAGAGAGACGCGTACGGGAAGGGCCCAGCGTGAGGCGCGGGCGAGGGGACGGCCGGACTGGAGATGGTCCCAGGCTCGGCTAGGTTTCTCGGTCCAAGTTGACGCTCGTTCGCAACATCGACTAAGCTCCCCTCGATGGTTCCCCTCCGGGATCAAAAGGGAACACGGTACGGGCTTATGCCCTACGCCGTGGCTGCCCCCGCAACTGTAAGCGACGAGCCGCTTCCACATCGCCACTGGGCTTATCAGCCTGGGAAGGCTGGAGGTCGGCGCCGACCCGCGAGCCAGGAAACCTGCCATCACCGGGACGTCAAAGCAGGACCATCGGGCGGGGTGTCTCGATGCGCGGCCTCCGCGTTGTGGAAGCCATCACCAGCGTTGACAGGAGACGTCGCAAAGGTCGAGCCCTCATGCGGGACACCTTCTATCCCTTAGCGTCCGCGCCTCGCATGAGTCGGGCGCAATCGGCGGGTGCACGCGGACGCGGGCCCTTCACCATTTCTTCCGCACTCTGGCTCGGTGCCGCGCTAATCGCCTTTTTGGCCATCCTCTCCGCACCCTGCCGAGTAGGCGGGGTCGTTACCGAGCCCCGCCCCTCACAGATCCGGACGTGCAGATTTCCCGCATCCGGTTCCTCACAGCCCAGTTTCGCTCAGGGACGGCTCCACTGATGTACGATCCGGGTTGGAGGCAGGGGAAACCGGTCAAGGACCTGCGCCATCCGGTTCCAGTTCGGCTTTCCGGATCGGCTGCGGCGCGAGAGCCCGCTTTTCCAGATGCGCTCGACCTGATGGTGATACCACCTCAGACGCCGTCCGTTGCCCGTGATCCCGTAGTAGGCGTAGTGGCCTTGCATCATCCGGGTCAGGTGTCGGTGCTGAACCGTGAGCGACAGGTGCAGGTGCTTGATGCACCACTCCCTGGCTGCCCGTAAGGCCCGCGCAAACCGGTCCTTGGCCGTGACCTGCCGCACCACCGGCTTCCCCTTCCTCGACTGGCCCCAGACATGGGTGAAGCCAAGAAAGTTGAAACTGGTGGCACTCGTTGCCGGATGCCGCCCATAAGGGCGCCGGAAACGGAAGTCCACATAGCGCGTCTTGTCGGGATGGAGCCGAAGCCCATACCGCTCGAAGCGCTTGCCCAGCACGGCCAGCATGCGCCGACCGTCCAGGTGATCCTCGAAGCTCATGACGAAGTCGTCAGCGTACCGCACCATCTGGCACCTCCGCTTTAGGCGAGGCTTTGCCACCTCCTCGAACCACCTGTCCAGCACATGGTGCAGGAAGATGTTCGCAAGAAGTGGACTGATCACCCCGCCTTGTGGAGTTCCAGCTACCGATCGGCTCAGGGTGCCTTGGTCCAGCACCCCCGCGTTCAACCACTTGTCAATCATGCGTCTGATGACGCCGTCTCTGATCCTCAGGTCGAGGAAGCTGCGCAGATGCCCGTGATCGATGCTGTCGAAATACTTCGAGATATCCGCGTCGATCACCCATCGCTGACCGGTGTCCATGATGCCATCGCGCAATGTGCGGATGGCGTCATGCGCCGACCGTTCCGGCCGGAACCCGAACGAGCAGTCCAGAAAGTCCTCCTCGTAGATCGGTTCCAGCAGCATCACGATTGCCCGTTGCGCCACCTTATCCTCGACGGTCGGGATGCCCAGAGGTCGCCGGGACCCATCGGCCTTGGGGATGTAGTGGCGCCGCACCGGGGGTGCGCGGTAGCTGCCCGACATCATCCGGATCCGGAGGCTTTCAAGATTCGCCCCGAGATCCTTCTCATAGTCGTCAGCCGTGCGACCGTCGATGCCCGCCGCGCCATCCTTGCGCGTCAGAGCCCACGCCTCGAACATCCAGTCGAGATCAATCAGATGGTGCAAGGATGTGAACACCCGCTCCGGGTGCTCCCTCGCCTGTTCGGCTATCCACTGCCGTTTCGTGTACACGTTTGTAGGGCTCAGGGTCCCCTCCGATGTTTCCTGTCAGTGGTTCTGGTTCCGTGACACCCCCCTTTCCTCCTTCGGGTCCCGCCGGACACGGTTCCCCGCGCTCATTGGTACTATGAGGGTGCTACGACTTCCCGCTCACGCTTACCCATCGGCTTATTGCTTCGCCTTCCGGGTCCATGCGGCCCTGCATATTTGTGTCCGCCAAGGCGCTCCCTCCGACATGCAGGACTGTCGTAGGGCCGGGAGTCTTTTATGTCAGCCGGCACCCCGTTTCCGGCATTGCCTCCTTGGGCGTGAGTGGGATCTCTCAGGTTCCCCGGCGATCCATCCCATGACTTTGCGGTGGCCCAAGACCCCGGACGACCCCGCCTGCCTCGCCAATACCGGCAAGTCGGGTGCTGCCCCCGGTCCCAACACTCCGAAGGCGTCGTCACGAACCATGATATCGGGGCTTACCCCGCCGCTTCATCATCCGCTGTCTACGCTTCACGAATGACGTTGCCGCCATCCATGCAAGACTCGCTTCCGGCTGGCGGGCTGCGCCTTTGCCGGACGGGCGTTGAACCCGCTGGATCGCTGCGAACGGTTTCTGTTCGGCTCTCACCTCCTTTCGTATTCATCCCCCGTTCCGGGGCTTGCCTGACGCAAGTTGGGCGCATGGTCGCACCACGCCTGTCGATCCGACAGCGGATGGGGTTTCCATACCCAATCTTTCCCACGGCCAAATGAGGGTCATCGCCAATAACCTTGATGCGATACTCGACGTTGCCGACCAGGAATTTGCGCCTGACCCCACCACCCAGAAGCTTCAGTCCTTTATCAGCCTGCAATACTTCTTCTGCTTCCGAAGCTGGATGCCGGGCAGCATCACCGACGAGAACAGTCCGTTCAACGAGTGCAGCCATGCCTATCTGGCGGGAGCACAGGCGCTGCTGATGCATTTGAAGGCACTGCCCCGCCGTCGCCCGGCCGTTGAGGCGCTGTCCTCGAAAATCGAACTCGAAATGCTCAGCAACAATACCTCGCTCGTCCTATGCCGTTACAGCGACGAACCGTTCAACTCCGCCGAGGTGTTGATGCCGCATTGGGCCGACATACCCTCTCATCCGCCCACGATGTTAGCCATTGGAAGTTTCGTGACACTGCTCTTTGCTGGTGGTTGGGCGTTGACTCGGCGCGCCAGACCGAAAAGCGAGGGGCAGTTAATGGCCTCGGGATGAACTCGCTTTTACCCGCCAAGAATGTTGCTTGCCTTTTGCGAGAGTAGAGTGCGAACTCACCGGTGATGACCCGATTGGCTTCCCTTGTGGCACGACAGTTCGTCGTCGTGTGCCTGATGCTCTCCTTGGCGCTTTCCGGCGCTGGGCGTGTCGTCATGGCCGTGCAAGCCCAGTCGGACATGACGACCGTCGTCATCGCCGGATATACCGTCCAAGTCTGCGTAACCGACGACGATACCGAGAAGGGCACCGGCAGCGGCCACCAGCAAACGTGCGACCAGTGCCCGCTATGCGCGCCAACGCTTCTTCCCGACCCACCAGCCATCGCACGAGCGGCGGCTGTCGTACGCCTTGCAAGTCTCGCCCCACTCCCGGTCAAGGCGCCTGATATTGCCGGCACTCGCTCGCCCCGCCAGTCACAGGGGCCACCGGTCGCGTGACCTGAGCACGCGTATCGTTTCCCAATAATTGTCCCGCCAGTTCCGAGGCGCCACCCGGCGTCCGCTTGGCAATGGGCATACTCAGGAGCAATCCCATGTCTTTCTCGTATGGGGCAGGCGCTTTGGCGCTGCTTTCCATTGTCGCGTCCACTACGCCCTTCCCGCAGGCGTCGGCTCAAGAAACCGGCTCCGGCAGTCTGGTCATCCAGCATCCTTGGGCACGCGCAACCCCGCCTGGAGCCCCAGTCGGTGGCGGCTACGTCACCATCGCCAATAAGGGAGCGACGGCGGACAAGCTTGTCGGCGGGACTGTCGACGTGGCTGCCAGCGTCGAAATCCACCAGATGACCACCGAAGACGGCGTTATGAAAATGCGCCAGCTTGACGGGCTTGAGGTACCGGCAGGCGGCGAGGTGACCTTCTCGCCGGACGGCTTGCATCTGATGTTCGTGGGCCTCAAGCACGGCTTGAAGAAGGGACAGCATATCGAAGGCACACTGGTCTTCGAGAAGGCTGGCACCGTCAAGGTTGAATACGAAGTCGAAGGCATCGGAGCGAAAGCTTCGTCAAGCGGGCAGTCAATGCCCGGCATGAACATGAACTGAGCCGAGTGAGGAACAGTCCCATGTCAGACGCCTCTTCGACTGCCTCGACACAAAGCTCCTTCTTCCGCCTTTCCCTCCAGCGCGCCATCTGGCGCTGGCACTTCTATGCCGGCCTCTTCAGCGTACCCTTCTTGATCCTGCTGGCGGTCACCGGCTCTCTCTATCTGTTCAAGGACGAGATTAATCACACCCTCTTTGCCTACCGGACTGTCGTAACTGCTCCAGGCACTGCCGAGCTTGCACCGAGCATCCTCGCGAGCAGGGCCGTGCTTGCGCTCCCCGGATCAATGCTGACAGCTTTCGCGGAGCCGGCCACACCAACGTCTTCAGCCGTGGCAACGGTGAGGGACGAAGCCGGAAAGTACTTTGTCTACGTAGACCCCTACACGGGCAAGGTGCTCGACATGCTGCGCACCGATAGGGAGCCGATGTGGCTCCTGAAGAAAATCCATAGCCTTGAACTGTTCGGGACCTTCACCAACCGGCTGATTGAGGCGGTGGGTGGTTTCGCCCTTATCCTCGTGACCACCGGCATCTATCTCTGGTGGCCGCGCGGACAAGCTGGCGGTGTCGTGACTATTCGAGGCACGCCCGAGCGGCGCGTCTGGTGGCGAGACCTTCACGCTGTCACCGGGGCCTTTGCCGGCGTCGTGATTTTCTTCCTCGCAGCCACCGGCCTGCCCTGGTCCGGCTACTGGGGAAATAACCTCAATCTCTATGCGGGAAAGGCCGGCATCGGTTACCCGGCGCAACTGTGGGATGACGTGCCGAAGTCCGCTATCCCCGCGAAGGACGTTCTGAACAAGGCGGGGTGGACCGTCGAAAACACGCCTGTCCCTCTCTCTACCGCTTCGGACGTCCCTTCAATCGGGCTTGACGAAGCCGTTGGCGTTGCCCGCAAGGCCGGCATTGCGCCGGGCTTTGAGATGGCAGTCCCTGGTGACGAGACCGGCGTTTATACCGCTGCCATCTTCCCGGATGATTTGTCGAAAGAGCGGACGATCCACATAGACCAGTACTCCGGGAAACCACTCGTCGATCTGGCGTTCAGCGACTACGGGCCTGTCGGCAAGGCCATCGAGTTCGGAATCAACGTCCACCAGGGGCAGGAATGGGGCCTCCTCAACCAGTTCGTAATGCTGGCGACCTGCCTTGCAATCATCCTCGCCTCGGTATCGGGCGTCGTGATGTGGTGGAAGCGCCGCCCGGCCGGCAAGGTCGGGGTGCCTCCCTATCCCGCCGATCCAAAGGTCTATCGGGCTTTGTGGGTCGTCGCGATTGCCGTGGGCATCGCCTTGCCGATCACCGGCCTTGCCATCCTGACAATGGTTGCTGCCGACCTCCTGATTATCCGGACCATACCCCCACTACGGCGCGCCTTTGCCTAGGCGAAGCTGAGACTTGCCTGCGGGCGCAACACGTGCCCCAGGCCATCCAATCCCGAAAAGTACGCGGCGCCATCCGGTGACCGCCCTCAACCGAAGGAAACCTCCGATGTCGAAAATCGTTTGCTCTGTTGGCTTTGCAGCCCTCATCGGCCTCGCCGCTACCGGCAGTGCTTTTGCTCATGCTCACTTGAAATCGGCCGTGCCTGCCGTGAATGGTACGGTCGATAAGGCGCCGACCGAACTCGACCTGACCTTCACCGAGGACCTGAACCTCAAGTTCTCCGGCGTGACAGTGACTGGCCCCGACAAAGCCGTCGTCCAGACCGGAACAGCAATGTTGATGGAAAAGAACACGGTCTTGATGGTACCCCTCTCGGGCACGCTCGGCGCGGGCACCTACACGGTATCGTGGCACGCCCTTTCGGGGGACGGCCACAAGACCAACGGGAGCTACAAATTCACCGTCAAGCCGTAACCGATGAGCCCGGACACCGCCCTTGCACTCTGCCGGTTCCTCCACGATGCATCGGTGATGCTGTTGTGGGGAGGCTGCGCCTATCTCGCGTGGCTGGTGCCGCGCGAGCTCGCCGAAGCGGTCGGGCGACGCCTTCGGACCCTCACGATTGTCGCTGTCGCCGTTGCGGTGGCGACAGTTCTCCTGGCGCTTCCCCTTGAAACGGCTGAAATCGGCGAGGGATGGAATGACGCCATCGACCTCGAAACCATCCATGATGTGCTCTTCGGGACCACGGTGGGCAGTGCCTGGATGGCTCAATTCCTCTGTGCGTTGGTTCTAGCAGGGGCTGCGCTCGTTCGCTGGCGAGCGCGCCTGGTAGCCATGGCGGTTGCTTCGGGTCTACTCCTTGCGAGCCTTGCCCTCACCGGGCATGCCGTCATGCAGAGCGGTTGGACGGGCGCGGGCCACATCGCAAACGATATCGTCCATGTTCTCGCAGGCGGCGCTTGGTTGGGGGCACTCATTCCGCTCCTGCCGGTCTTAGCGGCACTCAGCAATCCGGCCCGGCGCTCAGATGCCGGCCGCGCGCTCAGGCGGTTCTCGAATGTGGGGCACGCAGCGGTGGCGCTCGTGCTCGCATCGGGCCTGATAAATACGCTCCTCATCCTCGGGCATTTGCCTTTGGATTGGTCATCGCCCTATCAGCAGTTGCTGACTGCAAAAATCGTGCTCGTCGCGGTAATGACGGGGCTCGCAATCGTGAACCGGTATGTGTTCGTTCCGATGATGAAGCGTAGCCGGATCAACGTCACAGCAGCCCTGCGCTTTGCGACGATTGCCGAAATCGCTCTTGGACTTGGTGCAATTGGAGCGGTGTCAGTTTTTGGGATGCTCGAGCCCCAATGAGGAACTCGTCATTCCTCAGTCTCTGCAAGCGCCTCATCGTCCGCGCCACCTGCCCGGCCTTGCACGAGTTCCAGCGCGTCGCGATAGAGAAACGGCACCCAGAATGTTGGATCAGAGCGCTGACCACGGCTTTGGAAGAAACCCAATGCCACCAACTCCTGAGCCTTGGATACTGCTGCCTCCTTAGAAAGGCCCCAAATGGCGGCCAAGCTTTCAGGTGTTTGTTCAGCCTTCTCGCCCTTCAGCTTCTGGACGAAGGCACGCTCGGCTGGATATTCCGCATATAGGTACGTATTCAGCCGGGTGTCGGAGACAATTGGAAGAGCTAACTTAAAGACTGAACGGTCGAAAAGCTGCTCCCCAGGAGTCTCGCCCTCGCCTCTCTCGAGTCTTCGTATCTCTTCCGTGCGAATACAATTCAAGAGATGAATTAGTTCGCGCGGAGCGGTCGCTCCCGTTCCATCCGCGCAACGTCCGACCATCCAGTCGAATGTCGTCGCCTTTCGGGTACCTTGTTCAACCTGCGCCGGGAATATTCGGGCGAACAAGTCTCTCTGCCTCTCCGCATCCGCGAGGACTTTTTCTTTCGCGAAGCCCATCTCACGACAAAGGATTTCGTTGCTGACAATTCGCCTTACAAGCAAATTCAACAGCATTGGAGATGTCCAGCGCATAACCTCATAGCGAGTGATATGACTCGCTTCTCTCAAGCCAGATGATGTTACTCTCTTCCAAATGTCTTCTCGTAAGAAAATCTTCAATGAAATGTTCTGATTGGCGCGCATGTCGCCATAGACGCGAATTAAAGCTCTGATTGCGTTTGCTTCAAGCTCGTGACTCTCTGCAAAGGCCACGTCTAATCGGTCCAACAATACCCATATCGTATAACCACTACTCTCCAACGCGGTGTTGACCCTTTGGAACATCCCATCTATCGAGGAAATTCCTCTGCTCCGCAGCTCACTCGAAGGCTCCTGAAGCGAAATTCTGCCGATAACGCCCGTTGGTAGGCCCGTAGTAGGATCAAGTTCTACACCGCCTTCGAGTTTTGGCGACGCAACAAGACGTCTTGCGAAGCTTTGGGCCATGCGCAGAAGCCCTGGTAAATTCAATTCGCGCTCTAGGAGGCGCGCGTCTTCCAGCGAACCATATACGTCTCCGACATCGCCTTTATTGATGCCAAAATCTCGAAGCTCATGGCAAACAATTGTTAGTATATACAGCTTCCAGAGAACAACAAATTCAGCCTCTCTTGCTGGAGGATCAGCAATTAGATCACGAAATACTGTAGTTCCTCTCGGATTTTCACCACTTACTGTAAGTATGTTTCGATCAAATAGCTCATTTTTGTTTTTCTCAAGGAGAAGATACAATGCGCTCTTGCCCGCCCCCTTCTCCCCCCTCACAAGATCTATTTCGCCACCAATAATTCTGTTCCATTGATCGGTTTGGACAAAATACTCCTGCAGCTGCGCCACCTCATCCTCCGCAACCTGCGAGCCAAACGAAAGTTGCTTCAGAAGTTTGAGTCTATCGGTAGCCATCGGATCATTCTTCTAATGAATTTAAGAGTCGCATTGGCCGAAATATACCAGGGCTGTTTACACGGGGTCTAGGGGGCTGACACGGGAAGAGTTTGATTTGCTGCTCAATTCCATACTAATCGCACCACATAAAAAGCCCGAGGGGCGGGGTAAAATAGTTGTCGCAAAAATTCTGGAACTGGCCTCGACGGAATTGAACGCGCGTCCCCCTGCCCTCACATCTTGATATCGCGAAGAGTGTGCCGCGCGTTGTCGAGCAAATTTATTACGGGGCGCAGCCGCACGGCCCGTTGCATCTAACCGTTGAATGCCCGGCGCGCACCAAGGAGTGGATTGGATGGAAGCCAGGACAGCCACGAACAACGGTCTGCGGCGTGTTGTTGGCATTGTGGCACTCTTGAACCTCGGATATTTCGGGCTGGAGTTCGTCGTGGCGCTCGCCATCGGTTCAGTGTCGCTATTCGCCGACAGCGTCGATTTCCTCGAAGACGCCTCGGTCAATCTGCTGATTGTGCTCGCTCTCGGATGGTCTGCTCGCAATCGCGCCCGGTTGGGTATGGTGCTTGCGGGAATTCTGCTGGTGCCCGCACTGGCGACAATCTGGACTGCTTGGGAAAAGTTTAGCGTTCCGACGCCTCCATCGCCCATCCCGCTTTCACTTGCGGGGTTAGGTGCGCTGGCCGTCAACTTATCTTGTGCTTACATGCTGGCCCGCTACCGAGACCATGCGGGAAGCCTCACCCGGGCTGCGTTTCTCTCGGCCCGCAATGACGCGCTCGCGAATATCGCTATCATTCTGGCAGGGGCTACAACGGCATTTATCTGGCCTTCGGCATGGCCGGACCTTTTGGTCGGCATTGGCATCGCGCTAATGAATGCAGATGCAGCACGAGAGGTCTGGGGGGCTGCACGCGAAGAACGCAGGGGCGCCATGGTTTGAAACCCCTTGCAATTCGCCGTCCGTTGGCCCCTGCCCGTATGCCACTGCCCTCCTCTCGCTGGCGCACATTTGCGAGGCTTTTGCATTTTTGGCACCGCGTAGAATTATGCCCACTATCATCATGATTGGCGGGCGATCCGCGGGAGTTGATCCAAAAAGCATCACACGGCCAGCCTACCTTGATGTATCGAGGACCTGATCGCTCTTTGGATCTCTGCCTTGATTGCGACGGCATAGGACAAAAACAACGAGGATCCGCATGACGCCGATGAGCCGACCCGAAGACGCCCCGGGAGCATTTCAAGCCGCCTGGAACGCCCATGACATGGCAGCCTTTGGCGCCTTGTTCCATGAGGATGCGGCGTTCGTGAATCGTTTCGGGCATTATGTTCGCGGTGTCGATGAGATCGTCGCCCTTCACCGTCCCATCCATGAGACGATCTACCGGGATTCGTCCCTCGACAATGAGCTGATCGAGGTCATCGCGATTGCGGATGGGGCGGCAATCCTGCACTTCTGGAGCCGTCTATCCACTGGGCCGGCGCATCCAGCTGGCCCGCATCAGGTCGATACCTTGATCCAGGCCGTCGTCACTCGGCGGAATGGCGCCTGGCTGATCCAGGCCTTGGAGAATGTCACCCTGACCAACCCAAGGACCGGGGAAACCGTTTTGAGGCGCTGAGGCTCATCACGAGCTATGAGGTCGCGAAAGACCATCAGCATTACAGTAACATTCTACTAAATTGGGAATCTGGCCTGCGCCCGCCCGGGGGGACGTTGGAATACGTTGGAGTACGTTGAACAGATTAGGAACTTAATTTGACATAATGCTCTTGCTGTGCCCTACTCGTCGCTGGAGCGAAGAAGGGCGAGGCTCGTAAATCCGGATCATGACCGGTGGCTCCGCCCCTTCCACCCACCCCGATGTCCTGCGGCCTTGCCAGCCGCGCTGCCTGTGGTCCTGGCTGCCTCGCGAGAATGGAGCCTCGCGGGATTGGATTGCGCGCAAGGGACATCGTCCGGCGGCTTCGGGCCGGTCTCCAGGCGAAAGCCTGTCGGCCATCGCCGACCCGGATGCGGGGCTTGAGGAGAGGCGGATGGACCGCTCACGGCGCAATGGAACATCATCCTTGCGCCGCAGATGCGTCCCCGGAACCAGGAGAGAGGCCGGCCGCTCCGGGCCGGATCACTTGCGTTGCCTACGTCATCTGGCGCAGGTCATCGCGGGCCCTGGTTTCGACGCTTCGTGGGTGAGGCGCAGGATGATCCCACCCGGTCCCGCATGGCTGCGGGATATGGCTTCGAGGCTGGCGCCATCCAGCATGTCCCGGATGCCAGGAGAGCGACGTGATCTCCAGGGCGGCGGGGATGTGCCTTCCCGAGCCGGCAAGGGCCGGGAAGAGGCCGGTCCGGCATGCGCGTGGTTGGCACGCCGGGATCGGTGCAGGGCAACCTGCCGGAATGAGGTGACGGCGGCTTTCCCCAACAAGCCCGCCAGAGCCATGAACCAGCAAGGCACGGCTTTCCTGCGGAAAGCCGCCGTCACCTTGACTGCGCCCGCTGTCATGACTCAGCCCGAAAGGGCGTGAGGACGCGGTGGCTTGGCCGCAGCGGGAGGATCACCGCCCGCATCATGATCATTCGGCTGCGAAGGGCGCCCTCACCCCGCCTTCACCACCGTGGACTTCGGCGTGCGCACGAACTCGCTGCGCTTGCCGAAAATCACCTCGCGCTGCGCCGGACCGATCACCGCGCCGATCCTGAACAGGTCCCGCGAGACGAAGAAGAAATCCCTCATGAACTGCCGCAGGCTCGTCCTGCCAGGCCGCAGCGACAGGTTCCCCGCGCGCAGGAACACGAACAGCGCCACATAGCCCACCAGCAATTGCCCGAGCAGCAGCGCGGCCAGCGGCCAGCGCAGCGGCGAGCCCAGCAGGATGGCGATCAGGCCCGTCGGCAGGGCCACGCCCCAGGCCAGGCCCGACCACCAGACGCCGAGATGCATGGCGGCCTTCCAGCGGTCGGCCCAGGGCAGGCTGGCGTCGCCCAGGATCGGCCAGAGCAGGCGCAGCATCACCTCGCCGAAGCCCTTGGTCCAGCGCTGCTGCTGCGTCATCCAGGCCTTCATCGTCTCTGGCAGTTCCCCCGGCACCGGCACGCTCATCAGGAAGGAGCCGCGCCGGCCGATGCGCCAGGCGCGGTAGGAGAGGTCAAGATCCTCCGCCAGCGTGCCGCCGCGCCAGCCGCCGGCCGCCTCGATGGCCTCGCGCCGCCAGACGCCGCAGGTGCCGTTGAACGGCAGCGGGTGGCCGGCCCAGCAGCGCGTGCCCTGCTCGATGGCCAGATGCGCGTCGAGCAGCACGGCCTGGGTACGGGTGAGCTCGTTCGCCTCGCCGTTGACGTAGTCGAAGCGGGCCTGGATGAAGGCGAGCTTGGGGTCGGCGAGCAGGCAGGTCATGGTCTGGCGAAGGAAATCGCACTCCGGCACGTAGTCGACGTCGAGGATGGCGAAATACCCATGCGGCGTCATCGTCATGGCGTTGGCGAGCGCCCCGGCCTTGTAGTCGCTGCGCTCGGTGCGGTGGATCAGCTCGACATTGCAGCCGCGGGCCCGGCGAACGCCCACCTCCTGGCGGGCAAACAGGGTCGAGCCGTCGGTGGAATCGTCGAGAATCTGGATGTGCAGTTTGTCGCGCGGCCAGTCGAGCCCGCAGGCGGCATCGAGCGCGCGGGCGACCATGGCACCCTCGTTATAGGTGGGGATCTGCACCACGACATGGGGCAGGTCGTTCTCAGGGGGCAGCGGCTGCGCCAGGGCCGCCCGCTCGGCGGCAAGGCCCTTCTCGCGCAGACGCCAATGCTTGATTACGAGGTAGAAGGTCGCCACCGTCGAGCCGAAGGTCACGGCCCAGGCGAACAGGGAGGTGGCTGACAGGATCAGCGCCAGCCAAGCGGCGACGGCCCAGAAATTCTCCCACAACCCGTCCAAACCCTGCCCCCAAAAGCAAGAATACGCTCAGGCTGAAAGGCTCTTGCAGCTTAGCTCATCGGAAGCAAGAGCATTCTGGGATCACTGGTGAGGCGGCCTGAACGCGAGACTGCCTATCTGCCGCCGGTCTTCGGCGTCCGCACGAAATCATGCCGGCGCTTGAAGGGGGCGATCACCACGCTGGCCGAGTTCGCCAGCGCCATGAAGCCCAGAAGCACCGGAATCATCGCCAGGACAGCCCCGTAGCTGCAAATACCACCCCGCCGCAAGCGACGGAAGGGCGGCAGGGTGATCGCCACGGCCGCTCCAGCGACCATGAGGACAGCAAGACACAGAATTGTGCCATGGCCGGGGCCGAAGCCGCGCAGGACGGCGTCGAGGATGAAGGCGGCGGCTGCGACGAGGAAGCAGGGCAGGCCAAGCTGCAGGCCGAGCAGCAGGCTGGAGCCGAGCTTGGCGGACAGGGACCACTGCGAGCGCCAGACCAGCGGCAGCGCCTTCACCGCCACCTGCACGAAGCCGGTGGACCAGCGCGCCTGCTGCACCCGCCAGCTCGCCAGATCGGCCGGGGCTTCGCAGGCGAGCGGGGGGTCGAGAAGCAGGAGCCCGTGCCAGCCGGCGGCATAGGCGCGGAAGGTGAGGTCGAGGTCCTCGGCCAGCGTGTCCGGCGACCAGCCGCCCGCCGCCTCGATCACCGCGCGGCGCCAGACTGCGCCGGTGCCGTTGAACTGGAAGGGCTCGCCGCCTGCCTGCCGCCCCGCCTGCTCGGCGAGGAAATGGGCGTCGACGGAAAGCTGCTGGCCGCGCGTCATCCAGTTCAAGTCGCGATTGGCGAATTCGAAACGGAACTGGGCGAAGGCGGCGTTCTCGTCCGCCGCCAGGGCTGCCGCGGCCTGCCTCAGCCAATCGGCCGGCGCGCGAAAATCGGCATCCAGGATGGCGATCAGGGGGGCATCGGAGCGCTGCAGGCCCTCGGCCAGAGCGCCGGCCTTGAAGCCCCGGCGATCGGCGCGGCGGATGTGCTGCACCTCCGGCCCGCCCGGTGGCAGGCGGGCTAGAGCGCCGGCGGCCAGCGCGCTGGTCTCGTCGGAGGAATCATCCAGGAGCTGGATGGTGAGTTTCCCGGCCGGCCAGTCGAGGGCGAGGGCAGAGGCCAGCGCTCCCTCGACGGAGGCAGCCTCGTTGAAGAGCGGGATCTGCAGGAGGATGCCGGGAGGGGCCTCATCCGCTTGGGGCGGCGGCCGGTAGCCGCGTGCCCTCAGCGCCAACCGAAGGTGCTGGGCGAGCAGCAGGAGGAGAAACGCGCAAGCGAGGAGGCCCATGAAATCGATAAGCAGGATCATGGCCGCCGCCTCGTGGAGACGGGAATCGCCGCCGCGCCCCAGACGATGCGCCGCGCCAGCAGGGCGTTGAGCCAGAGCGCGGGCATCGCAAGCTCCCGCGCGAGTATGGCGAGCGGCGTTGCAGGGGACAACGGCCAGCCCCTCAGCGCGGCGAGGAGGATCTCGACCACGGGCCAGAGCAGCATTGTGGCGAGGAGCATCGCGACAGGGGGAATGTCGAGGCTATGGGCCGCGCCGAGCGAGGCGAGGCAGGCAGCGGCGAGGCCCGTGAAGGGTTCGGCCCAGAAGGCGAGCGGCTCCTCCAGCCGGCGGCAGATCGCCCAGCGCAGATGGCGCCGCCAGATCTCGCGCAGGCTGCGGGCGCCGAGCTCCTGGTCGACGGTGGCGGATGCCAGGACGATGCGCAGCCCCAGTCCGGCCAGGAGTTTTGCGAGTGCGTGGTCGTCGGCGATAGCCGCACCGATGGCCGAGAGGCCCCCTGCCCGCTCGAGATCGCCGCGCCGGAACAGCATCGCCGCCCCGATGCCGGCCCCGCCGCCAAGGGCGGAGAGGGCCGAGAGCATGCGGGCGCCATAGGTGTTGATCAGGGCGGCTTCGACCTGGGCGGCGAAGCCGCGCGGCCGTCGGGCGATCGGGATGGCACTGACTAGGCCGACGCCGGGACCCAGGGCGGCGATCATGGCGCGGAGAGCGTGCGGCGGCAGGAAGGTGGCGGCGTCCTTGACGAGGATGAGCTCGTAGGTGGCGGCGACGATCGGCTCGACGAGATTGGCGAGCTTGGGGTTCCAGCCAGGGCGGCAAGTTGTTGGGATGAATGCGACGCGAAAGCCCTCTCCACGAAGCTGGGGAGGGAGACCCGTGCCCTCATCATCATGGCGGCGCTTAGCGGAGAAGAGTATCTCGCAAGCCGGATAGTCCAGTTCCATAAGCGCCGCGTTTGCCTCGCTTTCAGCCTCGGATTCCTCCCTCAGCGGCACAAGTATGGAGATTGGAGTGTCCGTCTCGACAGCCACTTCGGCCATGGCCGAAGTGGCGAGGCCGACGTTCCCGAAAGCTCTGCCACGCTTCCAGGGATGCCGACACGCCAGCCCCGCCGAGCCCAGCAGCAGCCCCACCGTCGCCAGCCACCACAGCCCCAGCAGCCCGGCGAGCAGGATCATGGCCGTTCCCGCTCGCGCGTCTCGGGCACATCGACACCGGGGCGATCGAGCAGGAGGTCGCCCAAACGAGCCGGCAGCAGCACGAGCAGCCGCAGGCCGAGATAGAGGATGAGGGGGAAGGCGATCATCGGGCTGCGGCGGTCGAGGCCGCGGCGGATGATCCTGGCGGCCCGGTCGACGTTCAGTTCCAGCGGACGGGGAGCCACCACCGCCTCGTTCAGCGGCGTGCGCACGAAGCCTGGAGCGATCAGGCTGACGGCGATGCCCTCGCGCCGCAGCGCCGGGCGGATGCCTTCGGCATAGGCATGCACCGCCGCCTTCGCCATGGAATAGGCGGGCGAAGAGGGAAAGCCCCGCAGCCCCGCCAGCGAGCCGACCATGGCGACATGGCCCCGGCGGCGCGGGCGCATCGCCGCGAGCGCAGGCTCGATGGTGTTGAGCACCCCCATGAGATCGACGGCCAGCACGGCGCGCATCGCCTCCTCGCTTTCGAGCGGCCTCGAGGCGCTGGTGCCGGAGACGATGCCGGCGCAGGCGATGGCGAGATCGATGGGAGTCTGCCCATCCTGCGCCGCGATCCAGGCGGCGGTGGCCTGCCGATCACGAACATCGAGCCGACCCGCGACCACTTCGGCACCCTTGGCGCGGCAGAGCCCCGCAACCTCGCCAAGCCGGGCCTCGTCGCGGCCGATGAGCAGGAGGCGCCTGCCCGAAGCGGCGTAGTCCAGCGCCAGGGAACGGCCGATGCCGCTGGTGGCGCCGGTGATCAGGATGGTGCTCATCGCCAGCCAGCCGGCGGCGGGGCGAGCGTCGCCTCGGCCATGCAGGCGAGCGTGCCGGCGCCGGTCCTCACCATCAGGCGCAGGATCAGCGCCTCGCTGAGCCCGCCCTGCTTCACCACGCGGCCGGTGATCTCGATAGTCTCGCCGACCGGCACCGGGGCCATGAAGCGGGTGGACAGGCCCGTCACCACCGCATCGGGCTGGTGACGCCGCACTGCCTCATGCAGATAGGCGACGAGCAGCATGCCATGCACCGGGGCGGCATCCAGACCGATGGTGCGGGCGATCTCCTTGCTCACATGCAGGGGATTGGCATCGCCCGAGACCTCGGCGAAGGCGGCAACCTGCCCCTCGCCGATCGGGCCGATGCGCAGCGGCTCCATCATGCCCTTCATAGCACCGCCTCCGGCCCGAACAGGCGGTAGGTCGCCGAGAAATCGGCAATGACCGCGCCTTGCAGGTCCTCGACATGCGCCTCGATCTGCACATCCTCGGGCGCGGCGCGATCGACCCGGCGGGTGACGACGAAACGCACCTCATCGCCGATGCGGAGCGCGCGGCGATAGCAGAAACGCTGGGCGATCAGCACGGGGATAAGGCTGTCGTCGCCCCTGAGGTCGTCGAAAGCAGCCTTGGCGGCCGGATGCCAGAGCCAGACCGCTGGAAAGGTGGCGGGGACTTCGTCCTCCGTCGCCCGATCGTCGAAGGCCGTCGCCTTGCGATAGCGGCGCACCACGTCCGCCTCGACGCGGGCCTCGACCGGGCCGATGCGCAGAGGGGGCGGCGACGTCATGCCTGGCCGATGATCAGCACGGCATTGATGCCGCCGAAGGCGAAGGAATTGGACATGGCATGGCGCATGGTCACGGCCCGTTTCTGCCCCGGCACGCAGTCAAGATCGCATTTGGGGTCCGGCGTTGTCCAGTTGATGGTGGGCGGCGCCACGCCCTCGCGCAGTGCCATCACCGTGACGGCAAGTTCGATCGCCCCGCCGGCGCCGAGGCCGTGGCCATGCACCGGCTTGGTCGAGGACACAGCGAGACCGGGCAGCCTGTCGCCGAACACGAGCTTCAGCGCTGCAGCCTCGGTCGCGTCATTGGCGAGCGTGCCGGTGCCGTGTGCGTTGACATAGTCGATCGCCTCGACGCGGAGGCCGGCATCCGCGAGCGCATCCCGCATCGCCGTGGCGGCGCCCTCCGCATCGGGGCGCACGATATCGCCGGCATCGCTGGAGGTGCCGTAGCCGCAGAGCTCGGCCAAGGGCGTGGCGCCGCGCGCATGCATCGCCTCCTCGCTCTCGAGCACGAAGACCCCGGCTCCCTCGCCCAGCACCATGCCGTTTCGGTCCTTGGAGAAGGGCCGGCAGGCATCGGGCGAAAGCACGCGCAGCGCCTCCCACCCCTTCATGCCCGAAGCCGTGATGCAGGCTTCGGCGCCACCGACCACCGCGCGGTCGACGACACCGGCGCGGATGAAATGGGCCCCGAGTCCGACGGCCTGGGTGCCGGACGCACAGGCGCTCGCCACCGCGAAGGAGGGCCCGCGCGCGCCATAGCGGGCGCTGAGCTGCGAGGCGGCGGCGTTGGGCATCAGGCGCGGCACGCTCCAGGGGTCGAGGCGCTGGCCCGCGACATAGGCATTGTGCATGCCGGCCTCGATCGTGTCGCCGCCACCGATGCCGGTGCCGATGATGGTGGCCGCCCTCGGCCCAAGCTTCTCGCCGCGCGCGAGCCCGGCCTGCGCCAAAGCCTCGTCACCGGCCACGATGGCAAGCTGGGTGAAGCGGTCGCAGAAAGGCAGCACGTCGGCGTCGATATGGTCGGCCGGGTTGAAGCCGCGCAACTGGCCGGCAATGCGGATATTGTGCTTGAGCGGACGCGGCACGTCGAGCGGGCCGATGGCGCTGCGGCCCTCGCGCGCCGCCTCCCAAAGGGCGGCCACGCCGAGACCGGCGGCGGTTGCCGCTCCCATGCCGGTGATGAAAACGCGCTTCTTTCTCAAATCAGGACTTTTCGCTGGCGATGCGCGCCAGCACCCCGTCGATGAAGGATTTCAGGTCCTTGGCTTCGGCAATCGAGCCGTCCATCGGGATATAGACGTCGAACCTCTCCTCCACCGCGGTGAGGATCATCACGATATCGATGGATTTCAGCCCGAGCGTCTCGAATGTAGCGTCCGGCGTGACCTTTTCACGGTCGACCATGCCTTCGGACACGATCAGGTCGACGACCTGGTCGTAGACATGCTGGGGATCGGACAGGAGATTTTCTTTCGTTTCGGTCGACATCTTCTTTCCAGGCACGGCGGTTTATTCCGCGCGAAGAGGCTGAATCGATGCTTCGAAGACGCCGAAGCGTCGAGTCGACTGGGCCCCGAGCCATTCAACAACGCTCGTCATGGCATAGTTGTCGTCAAGAATCCAACCGCATTCCAAATCTTGCACACCGGTGATCCCGGCCCTGCGCATCATTTCATCCACCAGAATGAGCGACACGCTGGCGCCGGAGACCGAGCCGACCAGCCTCGGCGCGACGCCGAACAGCACGGCACGGCCACTGGTAAAGCGCCGCGTGAGGCCACGCCAGGCGAGCTTCAGCCAGCCGAGCGGGGAAGGCGCCCCGCCGAGATCGCCGGTGATCTCGAAGACATTGGGCAGGAAGAGGGCAAAGCCGACCAGCTCACCGCCCTTTTCGACGAAGACGCCGTAATCCGACTTGAGCAGCGGCCTGAAGGCCTTGATCATCGCCGCCATCTCCGCCTGCGAGACCGGCACGAAGCCCCAATTTGCCGCCCAGGACCCGTTGAAGAGCACGCGGCCGAGCTCGGCATCCTCGCCCAGATGATCCATGCGCATGGGGCGCACCGAAAAGCCCCTGCGGCGTCGTTCCATGCCGAGCTTTTCGAGCCGCTCGGCAAGGTCGCTGCGGCGGCGATCGAAGGCATAGGAATGCAGCACCTTCACGAGCCGGTAGCCTGCAGCCTCCAGATGGGCGCGCAGATAGGGCGGATGCCAGGGCATCAGCACCATGGGCGGGGCCGTGAAACCTTCGATCAGGAGGCCGGATTCGGCGTTGATGGAGAGGGTGAACGGCCCGCGCATCAGGCTCTTGCCCTTGCCTGCAAGAAAGGCTTGGGCCGTCTCGACGAGGGCCGCGACAACCTCGGCATCGTCGATCGCATCGAGGCAGCCGAAGTAGCCGGCGCCCTCGTGCTGCGGGCCGGTGGCGAGATCATCGATTTGGGCGGAGATACGGCCGACGGGCTTTTTCTTCGAATCATAGGCAAGCCAGTAGGCCGCCTCGCCATGGGTCCAGAAGGCGCTCTTCTTCGGATCGATCAATTGCGCCCGGTCATGGTCGAGCGGTGCGACATAGTCGGGGAAATCGCCATAGATCCGCCGCGGCAAGGCGATGAACACGGCCAGGTCGCGCTTGGAGGACACGGGGCGGATGGTGGGAGGCATGGCGGATCCGGGGCGCGAGCGGCTCCTCCTGTAGAGGAAATCCACAGCGAATTGAAATGCCTTTGTCGCACGCTATAGCGTGCTAAGCGTTACGCCCTCTCGAACTCGTCCGGGAAACCGCCCTTGCTGCAGCCCTTCGTCGATATCTGGCGCCAGCGCGAACTCTTCCGCGCCATCCTGACGCGTGAATTGCAGGTGCGCTTCCGTGGCTCGGTGTTCGGCTGGGCCTGGGCGATCCTCTCGCCTCTCGTGATGCTGTCGATCTACACGCTGGTCTTCGCCGGCGCGCTCAAGGTCGGCGGCAGCCGCGGGGATGGCGGACGCTTCGACTACGCCTTCTCCATCTTCGTCGGGCTGGTGGTGTTCAACTTCTTCTCCGAGATCGCCTATCGCGCGCCGCTGCTGCTCGCCGAGCACAAGCACATCATCCGGCGCTCGATCTTCCCGCCGCAGATCCTCGCCTGGATCGCCGTGGCGCGCGGCGGCGTCTACATGCTGATCGCGCTTGGCGTGCTGCTGGCAGGGCAGCTCCTCGTCGACCAGTCGATCCACTGGTCCTGGCTGGCCCTGCCTTTCATCCTCGCGCCGCTCTGCCTCGCCCTGCTCGGCATCGTCTGGATCCTTTCCACCATCGGCGCGTTGACCAGCGACCTCAATCATCTGATCATCTCGATCATCCCGGTGGCGATGTTCGCAACGCCGGTATTCTACGAGGCGGGCAATGTGCCGGAGGGCTGGCGCTGGGTGCTCTACCTCAACCCGCTCACGGGCATAATCGAGATGATGCGCACAGTGATCCTGCGGGGCGAGTGGCCGGATCTTCCGATCTATGCGGCGAGCCTCGTGGCGGCACTTGTGCTGTTCTATGCCGGCCGGACCCTGTTCATGCGGAAGAAGACCATCCTTGTCGATATCATCTGAACAGCAGCGCCCCAGCTCGATTTCAGCCGTGCCGGCAACGCCGGGCCTGGCCGTGGACTGCCGCGACCTCGGAAAGGCCTATCAGTTCTACCGCCGGCCGATCGACCAGGTGAAGCAGGTGCTGTTCGGCGGCCGCAGACGCTATTACGACGAATACTGGGCGCTCAGGGATATCAGCTTCACGATCGCCAGGGGCGATGCCGTCGGCATCGTCGGGCGCAACGGCTCGGGCAAATCGACCCTTCTGCAGATCCTGTGTGGCATCACCGCCCCGACCGCCGGCTCCATCGTGGTGAACGGGCGGATCGCCCCCGTGCTCGCGCTGGGCGCTGCCTTCGACTACGAGCTGACGGGCCGGGAGAACTGCTATCTCTCTGGCGCCATTCTCGGCCTGAAACGGGCCGAGGTGACGCAACGCCTGCCCGCCATCCAGGAACTCTGCGGCCTAGGCGACTTCTTTGAGCAGCCGGTGAAGCTCTATTCCAGCGGCATGGGCGCGCGCCTGGCCTTCGCCATCTGTGCTCATGCCGACGGCGACGTGCTGATCGTCGACGAAGCGCTGGCAGTGGGGGACGATGCCTTCCGCGAGCGCTGCCGCACGCTGATTCGCGGCTTCCGCCAGCGCGGCACCATCCTCTTCGTCTCGCATGACCTCGACCAGGTCATGGATCTGTGCGAGCGCACGATCTGGATCGACCGCGGCAGGGTGCGGGCCGATGGCGATACGCCCAGCGTTATCACGGATTACTGCAGGGCGCTGGCGGAGGAGCCCGATGATCCGAACCGTTTTGCGTTCATGACATGACGTAAAGTGCCTGCTTTCCAGCGGGCTCTTTGAAAATGATTCGGTTGAAAGACAGGAAAAGGCCGGCTGGAAAGCCGGTGGTACCATGCCTAGGCCCGTCGCCTCTGCGGTTCCACATAGGTCGCGAACACATGGTCCCAGAACGAGGTGACCACGCCGTAATTGCCCTCTTCGCCCCGATAATGATGCACCATGTGGTTGACGCGCAGGCGATAAAGCAGGCTGCCGGGCTTCGGCGCCCAATGGTGGGAAGCATGGTGAACCAGCATATAGGCGAGATAACCGCCTAGAATTCCTGAGAAAAAGCCACCAGCAAAAGCGTGGCTGATGAAGTAGAAGGGTAGATAGAATATAAGGAAGAACACGCCAACGCTGAGGAAGGAAGGCGCTCCGATCATGCCTCTTGGCTCCTGATGGTGCGCATCATGCAATTTATCGAAAACAGGCACCGCATGGTATACCCAACGATGAATGATGTATTCCACCAGTGTCCAGACCATGCATCCGAAGACAAACGCCGCCAGCCAGATCCCGAGCGCCGTCGCATCCCGTTGTATGAGCGTTGCGATCAACAGGCCGAACGCCACCAGCGGACACAGTACAAAATCACCGAAATAGAGAAACCTGCCTAGATGCATGCACTTCACCATTTAACGAGGCCAGAGCAGTATAATTATATTTCATGGCGATTGCGACAGTTTGAGGACAATGGGGTGCGTCGATGCGGCGCGGGTTCACAGACATGTCTTGCAAGCCTCTTGCCGAGGGGATCAGGCCTCGGTGTGCCGATCTCCGGATCGGCATGGAAACGGGACGTCGCGGGAGTCGGCGCTGTGTGGACTTACCTACCATACTGAGCGTGGTGGTTCCATGCCGACCTGGAGGTCGGCACACCGAGGGAATTGGGCACTCTGTTTCATCCCAGCGCCGTCTTTCCGATGATGCGCATGCCGTCGCCGATGTCCGCCTCGATGGCGGCGCGCAGTTCGGCGGCGTTGCCCTGCTCGATGGCCTGGATGGCCCGGCCGTGCTGGTCGACCAGGCCGGTCATGTCGAGCCCATCATAGACATTGCGCATGAAAGGACCAAACTGCAGCCACAGGGTCTCGATGAGCGGCAGCAGGACGGTTGAGGGCACCGCGCTGTAGATGGCGAAGTGGAAGGCGTGGTTGGCTTGCATATAGCCTTCGGCATTGTCCTCGGCGAGGCACGCCTCCACCCTGGCATCATGCGCCCTGATCAAGGCGAGGCGCTCGGCATTTATCGCCGGCAGGGCGCGCTCGGCGGCCTCGCCTTCCAGGAGCATGCGCACGCGCACGAGTTCCTCGAAGCGGGCCGGCGTCATTACGGGAACGCTGACCCGTCGCGTTGCGGTGAGGGCGAGCGCCCCCTCCGCCACCAGCCGCGTGACCGCCGCCCGTACCGGCATGGGACTGACTTCGAGCATGTCAGCGAGGCCGCGCAGGGTCACGGGGCGTCCCGGCACGAAACGCCCGCCCACCAGTCCGGTGCGTATGGCCTCGTAAACCTTGTCATGCACAGGCGCGGTTTTGCTCTCGGACGTACTCGTGGACATGGACGACTGGCACTCCATTTGACACAGCAGCAATTTGTGATCACAATTATAGCGTATGAAGGACGCGTCTAGAAGCGGCGTGCTCCAAAATCCGGTGCATCATGGGATTTCAAACGCACGGCGTGTCCAAACTCGCCGGCGCCGAGGCTCAAATGCCTCACACCTCCGAGATCGACGTCATCGAGGTGCTCCTTCCCGATACCAACGGCATCCTGCGGGGCAAGTGGCTGCCCGGCTCCGCCATCGACAAGATCCTGAAGGATGGCGTAGCCATGCCGCAGTCGATGTTCGGGCTCGATGTCTGGGGCCGCGAAGTCGAGGAGACCGGTATCCATATCGAGACAGGCGACAAGGATGGCCTCTGCCGTCCCGTCGACGGTACGCTGAAGCCCGTTCCCTGGTCGCCGCAGCCCGCCATGCAGGCGTTGGTCTCGATGTACCTGCCGGATGGCCGGCCCTGGATGCTTGACCCGCGCCATATTCTCAAGGCCCAGCTCGACCGGCTCACCGCTCGCGGGCTCAGGCCGGTGGTGGCCTTCGAGCTCGAATTCTACCTTCTGCGAACCGGCGACAAGCCTGGCGCGGCGCCGCGCACCGTATTCCACCGTGAGAGCGGGCCGGTGCGCCAGAACATGTATTCGATCTCCGATCTCGACGAGTTCGCACCGGTGATCCAGGAGATGCGCGAGGCGGCGAAGATCCAGGGCCTGCCGGCGGATTCGGTGATCTCAGAGGCGGCGCCAGGCCAATTCGAGATCAATCTCTGCCATCGCGATGACGCGATGGCCGCCGCCGACGACGCCGTGCTGCTGCGCCGCCTGATTCAGGGCGTGGCGCGCAAGCATGGCCTGAAGGCGAGCTTCATGCCCAAGCCCTATCTCGACAGCGCCGGCTCGGGCATGCACATCCATGCCAGCCTCCTCGACGCCGAAGGCGCCAATGTCTTCGTCAAACCCGGATCGGGCGAGGCGACGCTGCGCCATGCCGTCGGCGGCCTCCTCCAGCACATGCCGGAAACGGCGCTGATGTTCGTCTCCAGCTTCAACGGCTTCCGCCGCCTGATGCCCGGCTCCTATGCGCCCGTCTCCCTGACCTGGGGCTATGACAACCGCTCGGTGGCGGTGCGCATCCCCAACGGCAAGCCAGCGGCAACGCGCATCGAGCACCGCATCGCCGGCGCCGACGCCAATCCCTACCTCGTGCTGGCAGCCATCCTCGCCGCCGTGGATGAGGGATTCGAGAAGCGGATCACCGCGCCTGAACCGATTACGGGGAATGCCTATGATCTCGGTGCGCCACGCCTGTCCGCCTCCATGCAGGAAGCCGTCTGCCTCTTCAGGGCGTCCGATTTCGCGCGGCGTCGCTTCGGTGAGGCCTTCGCGCGCATCTATGCCATCATGAAAGAGATGGAATGCGCCGAATTCGAGCGCCGCATCTCGAGCCTGGAGTATGATACCTATCTCTAGGTCAATCTGAATACAATCAGTGCGTGCATGAGGCATAAAATACACATAACGCGCCTCAAAATGTATCACGCCAAAATAACGCAACAACGGGCTTCGGAAGGGTTGAGCAGAGCGCACAGGCGTTCTAGCCTTTCGGCAACAACGCTGCGTCCGGGAATACGCAGTGTTCATCCAGAGGAGGTGTTCCCGATGTCAGCCTTCAAGAAACTGGCTCTCGCGGCCACGGCAGTGGCGCTGTTCGCGGGCCAGGCGATGGCCCAGGACAAGGTCGTCAATGTCTATAACTGGTCCGATTATATCGACCCTACCGTGCTCGATTCCTTCACCAAGGAGACCGGCATCAAGGTGGTGTACGATACGATGGACTCCAACGAGGTCCTGGAAACCAAGCTTTATGCCGGCAACACCGGCTATGACGTGGTGGTGCCCTCCAACCTCAACCTGAAGCGCGAAATCGCCCATGACGTGCTGCAGCCGCTCGACAAGAGCAAGATCCCCGACCTGAAATATGCCTGGGACAAGGTGACGACGCCTTTGCAGGCTTACGATCCCGGCAACAAATACGCCGTGAACTATATGTGGGGCACGACCGGCATCGGCTACAATGTCGACAAGGCCAAGAAGATCATGGGTGACAAGCCCATGAACACCTGGGACGTGGTGTTCAACCCAGACGTCATCTCGAAATTCGCTGATTGCGGCGTCTATTTCCTCGATTCGCCCGATGACATCATCCCCTCGGCCATGCGCTATCTCGGGCTGCCGCCGGATTCGAAGGATCCCCAGGACATCGCCAAGGCCGCGAAGCTGCTTCAGTCCGTCAGCAAATATGTCAAGAAGTTCCATTCCTCCGAATATATCAACGCTCTGGCCAATGGCGACATCTGCCTGGTCATCGGTTACTCCGGCGACATCATCCAGGCCAAGAGCCGCGCCGCCGATGCCCACACCAAGACGCCGGACAAGCCCCTGGTCGACATCAGCTATGTCATCCCAAAGGAGGGCGCGTTGATGTGGTTCGATTCCATGGTGATTCCGAAGGATGCTCCCCATGTCGAGGAGGCGCACGCCTTCATCAATTACATGATGCGCCCCGAAATCGCGGCCAAGAATTCAAGCTTCCTGGGCTATGCCAACGGCAATCTGGAGTCGCAGAAGTCGGTCAGCCCGGACGTCTTGAACGACAAGTCGATCTACCCGGATGATGCGACCATAGCTTCACTCTTCACCACCACCCCGGCCGACGCCAAGGCGCAGAAGCTGTGGACCCGGACCTGGACCAAGATCAAGACCGGCCAGTAAGGCCTGATCGCTCGAGGTTCATCGAACGGCGCGGCGAAAGCTGCGCCGTTTTTTGCTGGGAGCGCGCACATCACTGCGACATGGCTTCACGTCGCGATGTCCGCTCTCCCAGAAACTTTTTGTCCGATGAATTGACCTCGTCGCGCAATTATCGTTCCATGCCGCGAACCAAAACACTCGGGGAAATGCCATGCTCACCAAGGATTTCGAGGTCATCGACCCGCGCTTCGAAGCGCTCGTTTTCGGCAATGTCCATGTGGACAAGCTCTACACCGGCATGCGCTGGGCCGAGGGTCCGGCCTATTTCCCGGCGGGCAAGTACCTGATCTGGTCCGACATCCCCAACAACCGGCTCATGCGCTATGACGAGACGGACGGCTCGGTCTCGGTCTATGACCACGACAGCCGCAACCAGAACGGCCACACCGTGGATCGCGAAGGCCGCCTGATCGCCTGCGAGCATCGCGGACGCTGCGTCAGCCGAATCGAACCCGACGGCAGCCGCACCATCCTTGCGTCGAAATTCGAAGGCAAGAAGCTCAACTCCCCCAATGACGTGGTGGTGAAGTCGGATGGCTCCATCTGGTTCACCGATCCGACCTATGGCATCGATTCCCAGTATGAAGGCGATGCCGCCCCCTCCGAAATTGGCGCCTCATACGTCTACCGCATCGCCCCAGACAGTCGAAATAGACTTGGCGGCAACAAAATCGAGGCGGTGGCCAAGGATTTCGTCAAGCCGAACGGCCTTGCCTTCTCGCCCGACGAATCCAAGCTCTATATCGTCGACACCGGCGCCAGCCATGTGAAGAACGGCCCGCGCCATATCCGCGTCTTCGATGTCGGCGAGGATGGCATCACCCTCAAGGGCGGCCAGGTGTTCGCGACCTGCCCGGTGGGCATGTTCGACGGCATGCGCGTCGATATCCACGGCAATATCTGGACCTCCTCAGGCGAGGGCGTGCTGTGCTACGGCCCGGACGGCGCGCTGCTCGGCAAGGTAGTGATCCCCGAAGTGGTGGCCAATGTCGAATTCGGCGGGCCCAAGCGCAACCGGCTCTATATCTGCGGCACGACTTCGCTCTATGCGGTGTATCTGAATACGCAGGGCGCAAAGCGGCCGGTGAAGTAGACCTCCCTGTGATCGCAGGCGTCTCGCCTGCACCTTGAACCGCATCGTTTCCAAGAGCAGGCGAGACGCCTGCGGTCCCAGTAGATTCAAGGCCTGATCACCACATCATAAGCCGGGGCCTTCGCGAGGCCCGGCAGGCTGTAATGCCACCATTCCCTGGCATAGTTCACCAGACCATGCGCCGCGAAGGCCGCCACCAGCACCCTGCGGTTGGCCGCGGCTTCGGACGAAACAGCCTTGCTCGCCGTCCAGGATTTCGGATCGAACAGGTCGAAGCCGCCGCCGAAATCGATCGGGCCGGCTTTGCCGTTGCCGTCCAGCTGTTCCGCTCCCGTATCGACGGCAATGCCTTTGGAATGGCCGGAACTGCGGGCGATATAGCCGAGCCGGAACAGATCCTTCTTGTCGATGGCAGGATAGAACTCGGCCTTGGTCACCTGATCGCGGGGATCGCGCGCCCAGGTCACGAAAGCATCGACCGCGCGTGTGGGCCGGTAGCAGTCATAGACGACGAGACGCCACCGCCGCTTCTCCAGGTCGTGCTCGGCAGCGGCCAGCGCCACCGCCACCTCGCGCCGCAGCCAGCAGGCGCCGGTGTCATAGCCCGGCACGGGACGGCCGGTGAAATTGTGGGGACCGGCATAGCGCATCTCCTGGCGGATGGTGGGCGCGACATCAGCGAGACGCACGAAGCCGGGAGGCAGATCGGCGGCGAAGGCGGGGGTGGCGAGGAGGCAGAGGAGGAGTACCTGGCAGCGCGAAGGCTGGGAGCGCGGACGTCCTCGTCCGCTCTTGAAACGAAGAGCTTGCTGGAAAAGCCTGAACAGTCGACACTTACGCAGCAACCCGCTCTCCTCTCCCGCAAATGGCTCGTTTCCAAGAGCGGAAGGGACGTCCGCGCTCTAGCAGAATGCGCTCCGAGCTAATTCTGCGGTTCGCATTCCTGCTCCGGTGCCGGCGTGAGCAGGAACACCCTATGCTCGGGCCCGTCGACTGTCTGGAAGCTCGCGCTGCCCTGCGCGTCGGGATGTTCCACCTGCACGCCTGCCTCCGGCACATCGAGACGGATGCCCTTGGCGTTCTGCGTGACCGTCAACCGGCCCCCGTCGCCATCGAGCATGCAGGAGAACACCTTGCCTTGCTGCTTGCAGCCACCGCCAGCCCACCATTGCCGCTTGTCGCCGCGAAACCACATGCCGATACCGACACCCGTGCCATTGTCGGCCAGCAGGCGGACGGTGATGCGCGTCACGCGCTGGTCCACATGCTTGACGAGATGCGCGTTGTCGTAGTCACGAGCATAGCAGAGCGCGGCGAGGGCCGGTGTCGCCGCCAGGAGGAACGCGGCAACCATACAGACACCAGCCAAAGGCCATCTTGGGAACATCCCGCCCTCGCGCCCCAACTTATTCCTCTGGCATCTCACGCCGGATACGCTTATGTCCAGCCTGCTATGTCCTTGATCAAGATCTGCGGTCTTTCCACCCCCGAAACGCTGGAGGCAGCCCTCGCCGCCGGTGCGGATATGGTCGGCTTCGTATTCTTCGAAAAATCGCCTCGGCATCTGAACTATGAGAAGGCGGCTGAACTCGGCGCACTGGTGCAGGGCCGTGCCCGCAAGATCGCGCTGAGCGTCGATGCCGATGATGCGCGCCTCGACGCCATTGCCGCCTCGCTGCGGCCGGACGGCCTGCAACTGCACGGCAAGGAGAGCCCCGAGCGTGTCGCCGCGATCAAGGCGCGCTATGGCGTCCCGGCCTACAAGGTGATCCACGTTTCCACCGCGGCCGATCTTGCGGCAACCGATGCCTATCGCGACGTGGCCGACTGGCTGCTGCTCGAGACCAAGCCCCCGAAGGACGCGCTTCACCCTGGGGGCAACGGCGTGACCTTCGATTGGACGCTCCTCGACCATCTCGACCGTCGCTTGCCTTTCATGCTATCGGGCGGGCTCGACCCCGCCAATGTTGCCGAAGCCATCCGCACCGGCCACCCCGACGGTGTCGACGTCTCGTCGGGCGTTGAAGATCGTCCCGGCGTGAAGAACCCCGACAAGATCAGGGCTTTCGTCAAGGCTGCCAGGCATGCATATGCCGCCGCCTTGGCGTCATCCCGCTGAGAACAGGTCCCACTGATGAACGACACGCCCAAGCTCAATTCCTATCGCAACGGACCCGATGAGCGCGGGCATTTCGGCCAGTTCGGCGGGCGCTTCGTCGCCGAGACGCTGATGCCGCTGATCCTCTCGCTGGAGCAGGCGTATAAGGAGGCCAAGGCCGATCCTGCTTTCCACAAGGAGATGAACGGCCACCTCACCCATTACGTCGGGCGTCCCTCGCCGCTCTATTTCGCCGAACGGCTGACCGAGCATCTCGGCGGCGCCAAGATCTATCTGAAGCGCGAGGAACTCAACCACACCGGCTCGCACAAGGTGAACAATGTGCTCGGCCAGATCATGCTGGCCCGCCGCATGGGCAAGCCCCGCATCATCGCCGAGACCGGCGCCGGCCAGCATGGTGTCGCCACCGCCACGCTCTGCGCCCGCTTCGGCCTGAAATGCGTTGTCTATATGGGCGCCGTCGACGTGGAGCGTCAGGCCCCCAACGTCTACCGCATGAAGCTCCTGGGCGCCGAAGTGATCCCGGTGCAATCGGGCGCCCGCACGCTCAAGGACGCCATGAACGAGGCGCTGCGCGACTGGGTCACCAACGTGCACGACACCTTCTATTGCATCGGTACGGTGGCCGGCCCCCATCCCTATCCGGGTATGGTGCGCGACTTCCAGTCGATCATCGGCCGTGAGACGCGCACGCAGTTGCAGGAGCTGGAAGGCCGCCTGCCGGACAGCCTGATCGCCTGCATCGGCGGCGGCTCCAACGCCATGGGCCTGTTCCATCCCTTCCTCGACGATCCCTCCGTGGAGATCTATGGCGTGGAGGCGGCCGGCCACGGCCTCACGAGCCTGCATGCCGCCTCGATCAGCGGCGGCCGCCCGGGCGTGCTGCATGGCAACCGCACCTATCTCCTGATGGATGCCGACGGCCAGATCGAGGAAGCCCACTCGATTTCCGCCGGCCTCGACTATCCCGGCATCGGGCCGGAGCATTCATGGCTGCATGATGTCGGCCGCGTCAGCTATCTCTCGGCCACCGATCAGGAAGCGCTCGACGGCTTCCAGCTCCTGTCGAAGCTCGAGGGTATCATCCCCGCGCTCGAATCGGCCCACGCCATCGCCAAGGTGGTGGAGATCGCGCCGCAAAAGCCCAAGGACCATCTCATGGTGGTGAACCTCTCCGGCCGCGGTGACAAGGACGTGCCGCAGGTGTCGCAGATCCTGGGTGGGAAGTGATGCTCCCGGGTGCGCGGACGTCACGTCCGCATCTTCCTTGCCTTCATGCGCGGCGTTTCCAAGATGCGGACGTGACGTCCGCGCACCCGGGCCGCCACCCCATCCTGCCGCCTCCTTCGCTTACAGGCCTCTCCTGACATGACCAGCCGCCTTACCGCCCGCTTCGCCGCCCTGGCCGCCGAAAAGCGCGCCGCCCTGGTGACGTTCGTCACCGCCGGCGATCCCGACATCGAGACCTCGGCAAAGATCCTGGCCGGCCTGCCCGCCGCGGGCGCCGACATCATCGAGTTCGGCATGCCCTTCACCGATCCGATGGCTGATGGTCCCGCCATCCAGGCCGCGGGCCTGCGGGCGCTCAAGGCGGGCACGACGTTGACGAAAACGCTCGGCGTGATCCGCGACTTCCGCACGACCGACGACGCGACGCCGATCATCCTGATGGGCTATTTCAACCCCATCTACATCTATGGCGTCGATCGCTTCCTGGTGGACGCCAAGGCCGCCGGCGTCGATGGCCTGATTGTGGTGGACCTGCCGCCGGAAGAGGATGACGAACTCTGCCTGCCGGCGCTGAAGGCCGGCATCGCCTTCATCCGTCTCGCCACGCCCACCACGGACGACAAGCGCCTGCCCAAGGTGCTGCAGAACACCTCGGGCTTCGTCTATTACGTCTCGATCACCGGCATCACCGGCTCGGCCACGCCGGACTTCAACGTGGTGGCCGGCGCCGTGGGACGCATCAAGCAGCACACCGACCTCCCCGTCTGCGTCGGCTTCGGCGTCAAAACGGCCGAGCATGCCAGGGCGATCGCCGAGGGTGCGGACGGCGTGGTGGTGGGCTCAGCCCTGGTGGAAGCCGTGCGCACTTCGCTGGATGGGGAGAACAGGGCAACCGGGAAGACCGTTCCGGCCGTGCTGGCGCTGGTCAGCGAGATTGCCAAGGGCGCGCATTCGGTGACGAAATAGCCGGGAGTCCCGGGAGCGCGGACGTCTCGTCCGCTCTTGAAACGATAGCGTGGGAAGAACGGGCGGAGTGCTCGCAACAAGCGCTTCACATTTTTTTGTGTCGCAGGTTCAAGAGCGGACGAGGACGTCCGCGCTCCCAGCAAACAGTTCCGGCCTGCTCAACCGCAGCGCCTGCAGAAGCGTATAGGTCTTGAGATCCGTCAACTCGCCCCGCCCGGCCATGGCGGCGAGCTCGTGGAGCCCGATCTCCACCACCTCGATCTCCTCATTCTCCTCCGCCAAACCCCCGCCGTCCGCTATACGGCTGGCTGCCGAATACTCGGCGAGGAACATGTGCATCTTCTCGGTGGAAATGCCCGGCATGGGGAAGAAGGCGCCGAGGGACACCAGCCCTTCCAGCTTCAGCCCCGCCTCTTCCATGGCCTCGCGCCGCGCGCAATCGGCCGGATCGTCCTCGTCGAGGATGCCGGCCGGCGCCTCCAGCGAGGTCTGGCTGCCGTGCCCCTGCAGGATCGCCACCCTGAGCTGGCGCACCAGCAGCGCCACCTTGCGCGCGGGATCGAAGGGCAGCACGGCGACGGCGTCGCCATGATCCTCGACACTGCGATGAATCACCGCCCCGAGCCGCGTGCGAACCTTCACCATCAGCAGGCGGTTCCAGCCATCATAGAGCAGGGCTTCGTCGAGAATCGCTGCGGACACCGGCACACTCCTTCGGATTTGGTGCCACACAAGCCCAGCAAGGTGTCAAACGCAAGGCGCGGGAAGTTGAATCCGACCGCTGTCACACCAATATCAAAATGCCGGAGAAAGGGCGTTGACATCGGCCAATACCGCCCCTAGAAGACGCCCCACGCCCAGATGGCGGAATTGGTAGACGCGCTGGTTTCAGGTACCAGTCTTGCAAGAGGTGGAGGTTCGAGTCCTCTTCTGGGCACCAGTTTCCAAAGGCTCGACGCGGCTGACGGCCCGTCGAGCCTTTTGCTTTTCAGGGGTTGCCGGCGAGCTACGTTATCGCAGACTCTTGTTATCCACGGTCGTCGGCAGCCGAGAGCCTGTCGTCTTCACCGGGCTCCCTTCTTCCGCGCGCGTGCCTTCAGCTTGCCGTCGGATGGGGGGGCAACCCGGGCCTCGCGGAGAGCTTTCAATCTCGCCGTCTTCGCCTCTCTCTGGCTGACCTCATGGTCGATGATAGCCTTGGCGGCGGCATCGACGGCAGCATGTTTGGCTGCCCAGTCATTGGGCTTGCCCCGATCCGTGGTCATCGCCCTCGCCCTTCAGGGTGCGGACGGGGTTCCGTCTTGCGGCGGCGCGGGGTCTCACCTTCCGCGACCACATTTCCCCGAAGCGGACGAAGTTCATGCTCCTGGGCGACCCGTTCACGAGGCTCCGATATGTTGCGCAGTCGATAGCTCGGTTCCGGGCCATCGCTGGGCAAGATGCGGGTGATCTCATAAGCACCGTCGTCGCGTTGCCCTATGCTCGACGAATATGAAACGACATCGCCGACCTTGAAGGTATGGGCACTCATTCTTGCTCCTTATCGATCGCGCCTGGAATCCGCTATCGCCGCGACAGCCTGCCTGATCGCGAGCTATTTTCTCGGCAACGGATAATCTTCACTCTCGTAGAGCGTGCGGACCCCGTCGCCCGCAAACTCGCTGTCCTCGGTTTCGATGACGACCGTGCTCAGATTGCTGTGTGAATTCTCCACCGCATATTGAACAGCGAGCGCGAGGCTATCGAACCGAAAGTATTTCTTCGGGGCCCTGCCCCGCGACGACCAATTTGCGCCACGAATCTGTACGTAGACGGCTGCAGCTACGGTAAAATCGGTGGTTTTCATAGGCCGCTGCCAGCTTTCTCATGAAGGGTTCCGATGGGAACCCGTGGGTATCACGCACGGGGCATTCCATTCCCGGACTTCCAAAAGCGGCTCCAAAGACAGATCCGGGCCCTTATCGAGTGCCCCCTTGTGGTCTTCCCCTGGCGCCAAATTTGCCGGCTGCGGACACCTTCGGCTTCGGCGGCGGCAGCAAGCCCTCGCGCTGGGCCTGCTTGCGGGCCAGCTTGCGCGCCCGCTTGATGGCTTCGGCCTTCTCCCGCACCTTGCGTTCGGAGGGTTTCTCGTAAGCCCTGCGGCGCTTCAGCTCTCGCAGGATGCCTTCCCGGGTGAGCTTCTTCTTCAGCACCTTCAGTGCCTGTTCAACGTTGTTGTCTCGAACCAAAACCTGCATGGGGGAACTCCTGGCTATTCACGGGAGAAAAGGCCAATCCTCACCCCTCCGCTCTGATTACATTTGTGATCTGGATGCGCCTAAAGGCCCGATAGGGCGTTTAAGCCGGCTTCAAGTTTTCCGCGGCGGATTTGCCGCTCTTACGGTCGAGGACCTGTTCATAGCTGACCTTCTGGCCTTCCAGCAGCTCGCGCATGCCGCTGCGCTCGACTGCACGGATATGAACAAAGACATCTGAGCTTCCGTCCTCCGGCCGAATGAAGCCGAACCCCTTGGCGGAGTTGAACCATTTGACGGTGCCGATGCTCATGCCGAGCCTTTCAAAAAGGATTAGGTCACGTTCTCGCAACCAAGCGACGAACGCGGGAGGCCAGTTCTGTTTTGGGAAGTGCGCTCTTAAGAGATGTCGCTTGGCGATTGAGACAGCGGGCCAAGGGTCGTCGATATAGTGTGGACCCTGCGGGGGAGCACGTCAAGCTCGCCGGCAAGGCGCGCTTCACCCGGCCGTCAGGTCGACACGTGCATCAGTCCACCATCAGGCACTGAGTGTCCGTGACCGACGACAGGCCCTAGAATCCAAAAGTCATGGCGGTACCGCCGCCCGGACTGACTTGCACACCCTTGGGGCTGGCACAGCCAGCAAGAAGGCCGCAGGCAACCATCATGATGAGTAGACAACGCATGGTGTAGCATTCCCGGAAGTGTCTGGTTCCTGATAGATACAGCAATACACGCGAAAGGGAATCCGGCCTTCCACCTCAGGGCCTTGCCCATGCTTGAACGCCGCAGCGTTACCGGATGATCAATATCACACCTGCGCCACGAAACCTGATGACAATGCCATTGCCTGCTGCTTTCCTGCAGAAGGGCGGCAGGAACATCACTGGCACCGGCACGTTGTCGAGTGGGCCGGTCAGGATGGGACCTCGGCTACATGGAGAAGCAGGACGATGCGTGGCATCATTACGTTGTTGATCATCGTCTACCTCGTCGGGGTCGGCGTGGAGCTGGCGCCGGTCGTTCAGGCTCAATGGAACAGCGGTACCGCGGCCGACTTCGCTTCCAGTGTGGCGCACGCCCTGCCTGACGCGATGGCCTGGCCGGTCAAGGTCTATCGGAACTTGACCAATCGGGCATGATGCGGTCGACAGGCAATGCTCCCCTCCGGTTCCGAGGCAATCGAGCCTGGTCGGCGTTCGTGGTGGCGGCGGACCCTGCGCTTCCTCGTCGTGGTGGTTGCAGCCCTCGTTCTTGCCTTCCTTGCCTACGCACTGGCCGCGCTCGCCTCAGCGCTCCTTCCCCTGCCAGGCCGTGTCCAGCAGGCCGATGGCGAACCACCGGTCTATCTGTGCGCCTCGCTCGCCCATACCGACATCGCGATGCCCGGCCGCGATCCCCTCGCGGACTGGGGCTCCCTGCTCCCAGCCGTGGCGTCGCCGGGCCTGCCACCCCAGGCCTATCTCGCCTTCGGCTGGGGCGATCTGCGCTTTTTCCGGGAGACGCCGACCTGGGGCGATGTCAGAATTTCCACGGCCCTTGGCGCACTGGCCGGCCAGCATGACACGGCGCTGCGCGTGGTGGCCATCAATCCGCCGGAGCATGATCCCTCTTGCCTGAGGCTGCGCATCGACCGCGCCGGGCGGCAGGCATTGATCGATCATATCAAGGCGACGCTGCTGCTCGATGCCGCCGGCCAGCCGCATTTGCAGCCTGATGGCACGCAGTTCCAGGCCTACTATCTCGCCAAAGGCCGCTACAGTGCGTTGCGGACCTGCAACCAATGGGCGGCGGAGGCGCTTGGAGCGGCCGGATTGCCCCACGCGTTTTTTGCTCCGTTCAGCTTCAGCGTCACCTGGCCGGTGGCCGCAAGTCGAGGCGATTAGAGAACGACACGGGCGTAGAGCGATCCCAGTCGATCGGATCATCCGCCACGGCAAAGGTGTACTGGCGCATCTCAATAATTCACGCTAGTGTTTCCCTCAGCAGAGGGGCTGTTTCAGTTTCACATTCCCTAGAGGTATATCTTTTGCACCTCTGAGACAAAAAATAGATTAGGCTGTCACATTGCGGCGCAATATGACATTTCCACTATTCTCCCCGGTCTTGTGCAGCCCTATCTTTGCCAAAATCGCTGCCGAGGACTATGGTACCCGCCCAACCGCCTGCGAGGAAAGAAATGGCCATCAATCTCCCAAGCCTCGTCTCCCAACTGATTACGCCCGATCTCATCAACCGCATCGCTGCCGCTATTGGCATCGATCCCGCGCTCGCACAGAAACTGGTCAATGCGGCGATTCCGGCCGTGTTGGGCGCCTTCGCCAGCGAGGCTTCCAACCCCGATGGCGCCAAGTCGATCTCGGACCTGATCTCGAACCAGGATCCGAACATGCTCGATAATCTGGTCTCTGGGCTGAAGAGCGGCAATGCCGGCGCCCTCGACAGCGGCGCCGCCGTGCTGAGCTCGCTGCTCGGCAATGAAGGTCTCGGCCAGCTCTCCTCGGTTCTGGGCCAGGCCACGGGCGCCTCGCAGCAGGCGGCGAGTTCCGTGCTCGGCCTTGTCGGACCGGCCGTGGTCGGCGCCATCTCCAACCAGTCGCCCGAAAACTGGCAGGACGGCGCAGCCGTCGCCAATCTCTTCGAGGGCGAGAAGAAAGCCATCGCCTCGGCGCTGCCGGCGAGCCTGGCCGCCGCTCTTAACGACGGCGGCTTCCTGCAAGGCTTCGAGAGCGCCGTTTCCGGCGCCTTCAAGACCACGACCTCGACGCTGGGCTCCGCCGCCGGCGCGGCCACGTCGACACTCAATCCCCAGCCGCTGCCGCCGAGCCCGCGCATCGACCCCACACCATCCGCTCCGCCTCCGGCGCCGTCGAGCGGTGGCAGCATGACCTGGCTCTACCTCATCATCGCCATCATCGTCGTGGCGGGCATCGCCTGGTTTATTTGGCACAAGCGACAGGAAACCGCCCCGGCACCGGCCTCCTCGGGCCAGATCGAGACGCCGGTTTCACCGACCAGCGCGGGATAAGGGGGTACCGGCACCGTCGAATAAAGAGGGCGGCCAGGCTCTAAGGCCTGCCGCCCCAGCCCTGCATGGCGCAAGGCAACTACTCTTGGAAACGTGCCGCCGGCGCGATCATCGCCCGCGGCTCTTTCATTTCAATGCAGCGACACCGGCACCAATTCCTGCTCCCAGGCATTGGCGACCGCGCCTTCGGCCGAATCCGAGATCATGATCGGCGTGCCGTCGGCGGCGTTGAGCGTGAAGAGCCTCAGGCCGGGGCGGATTTCGCCAAGTTGCGGATAGAGCTTCATGGCGTCTTCCGACATGATCGGCTTGACATAGGCGACGTGACCAGCGCCCAGCGCGGCCAGCATTTCAGGGGTAGGCACAGAAGTCTTGTCGTTCCGGATCATGAGACCCTCCTGAACGTTGAATGGGATAAATACGGGGATTCGAAAGCCGTCAGTCCCGTACCGCTATATCGATACGTTTGGCGACGCGTTCTGGTTCCGGACGGATGAGATCGACCGACAGCAAACCGTTCCTCAGATCCGCGCCCATTACCTCCATACCGTCGGCAAGAAGGAAGGTGCGCTGGAACTGCCGGGCCGCAATACCGCGGTGGAGATAGACCCGCGACTTGTCGTCGACCTGGCGCCCCCGAATGACGAGCTGGTTTTCCTCGACCGAGACATCGAGCTCTTCGCGGCTGAAGCCGGCGACGGCGAGCGTGATGCGCAGCCTCTCGGGCGGGCGATCGCAGGACCCGACGCGTTCGATGTTGTAGGGCGGATAGCCGTCATTGGCGGCTTTGGCGACCCTGTCCAGCGCGCGCTCGATCTCGTCGAAGCCGAGCAGGAAGGGGGAGTTCAAGGTAGGTACGCGTGACATTTCAAAGCCCTCGCAGGAAGCGACTTTGTGGTGAGGACCCTGACGGCATCCCCTGTCCCGGCACTCCGGAACAAGTTCAATATGGTCAAGCGCTGACAGCTTTCAAGGGGTGGCGGGATTGCTTGCTGTTAATAGTCGCACACGCCGTGTCCGTGTCCCATGCCATTGTGCCCGCATGTTATCGGGCGTGCCCGCAGGTGCTGCTTCAGGAGGCTTGAATGCGTATCGTTCCATGGCTGGGAGCAGCCCTCGTCATCGCCTGTGCGGGCCTCTCGCCGGCCTGGGCCGACACCGTCTGCGGCCCGGCTACCGCTGCTCTGCCCCCGGTCACGGCGGCCGCAAAGGCGCTGCAGCAGGTCGGGGCCAAGCATGAGGACATGGATACCGATGTCAGCGCGGACGAGCGCAAGGCCCTGCAGGCTTTCAAGCAGGCGCTGGTCGACGGCGTGGAGGCGCGCATGGCTTGTGCGCCCGCGAGCGCCAGTGCCTCTGCGCTCGAAAAGGATATCGCCACCGCCCTTGCGGCGGTCCCGGCCGAAAAGCCCGCGCCCGATAGCGGCCTAGCGCCCGGATTCGGCGAGGAGCTGCGGATCGGGGTCACCGGCAAGGCTGCCCAACCGGAGCTGATGCTGATACAGCTCGGCTTCGCCATTCCCTGCGGCGACGACAATCTGCTGCTTGGCTACCGGGTCGAGAACGGCCAGTGGAGGCGGGTGCTGCGCTGGCAGAGCCCTGATTACGACAGCATCGCCGATGCCTTTGGCGCGCCCTTCAATGTGCTGCCACTGGCGGATGGCCGGATCGGCGTCACGCATGGCACGCCCTGGTGCACCTCGACCTGGAGCAAGTTCGGCTTCGATCTCCTCCAGCCGGGTGTGGGCACCACACCGCAGCGCACAGTCTTCCACCTCGACCATGGCTACCGCCTCGACGAGGACCTCTCGCTGACGGCACGGCCCGACGGCTTCGAGCTGCGCGCCGAAGTCGGCATGCTGGACACCGATATCCTGATGCGCCAGGGCATTTTCCGCTATCGCGTCGCCGGCGACAATGTGGAGCGCATCCAGCCCGCCGCGCGGAACGGCCGCGATTTCGTGGACGAATGGCTGCAGGTCGAGGAACCCCTGGCCCAGGCGTGGAGCGATCCGCCCGCCGCTGCCGAGATCATCAAGGCGCGTGCCGGCCTCCTGAAGGACAACCCCTCGCCGGCCTATGGCGCAGTGCGTTCCTGCAAGGGCGAGGCAGGCCATTATCAGGTGGAGATGAACCTCGGTGATTCCGGCCCCGGTCTCCACCGCTACGCCCTACTGCGCCAGGAGCCCAACGGCTTCACCATGTTGCGCTTCGGTGCGAAGGCCGACCCCGCCTGCACTGGGCCGGACCTGATGAGGCATTGAGCGGTGCGCAGCATTTGCCAAGGAGACTTCGGTGAATAGGTGCTTCTGTTACCCCTGGCCCCACCACAAGCAGCGGGGACGACAGTCTCGAGCCCGTTCACTCGTACTCTAAAGGCCTCTAATGCGCCGAAAGCCTGGGCGGATGGCGGTAGGTCCATTCGGCCCAGAGCGATACGATGATCGTCAGTGCGCCGATGCCCCAATGCAGGCGGGTGGCCGGGATATCGGAGATGAATCGAAGAACCCAGGGTGCTGCAATCAGCCAGGCGCCCAGCACCAGGGTCACCCATTCCTCCCACTGCCTGGTTTCGGAGAGGGAGGCAGCGGCCATGTAGGCCAGGATGACGGCGACCACGCCGGCATCCCATTTGGCCATTTCGTTATCGGCAAAGCCGAGCACCCAGGGGGATGCGAACAAGGCTATGGCCAGCAACAGCAGGATGACATCCTGAAAGCGCTTGCTCTGGAAAATCACGGGTACCATCGAACACTCCATTCCAATCCTCACCGCTCGACAGGCGGAGATCATGCTGGATATTTATATCGTAATACGATATAAATATCCAGCACACTGACGAGTGCTCCCAGGCTTGTGAAAGGGACCTTCATGCTCAGCACCGAGGCTGCGGCCATGGCCGTTTCAATCCCGAAAGCGCCGCTGCCGGAGGCCGGGAACAACGCGCCCAGCCTCAAGACCAGGCAGATCCTGCGGGCTGCCCGGCGGGTGTTCTTCGCCAAGCCCTACGATGCGGTGAGCATGGAAGCGGTGGCCACGCAGGCCGGCGTGTCCAAGGGCACGCTCTATCTTCATTTCCGCGACAAGGAGACCTTGTTTGCCACACTGATCGTGGAAGAGCTCTCCGCGACGGCCGTGGAACTATGGTGCCAGACCGGCGAACACGTCGCGATGGAGGACGTGCTCACCCGCGTGGCGCGCAACTATGTAGGGCTGTTCGGCTCGCGCCACGCCATCGAGGTCTACAAATCCCTGATCAGTGTCTCCGCACGCTTTCCCAAGCTCGGGCGGCTGTTCTATGAGCATGGCACGAAGATTCTGACGGAACGGCTTGCGACCTTCATCGCGACACGCAGCGAGGAGGGTTTGCTCGATGTGCCCGATCCCGATCTCGCCGCCGAACAATTCCTGAGCCTGGTGCGCGGCAGCCTGCATTTGCGCGAGGTTCTGTCCACGCAGGCCCCGTCCGCGGCAGAGATCAACAAGGTGATCGCCAGCGGCGTCAGGCTCTTTCTCAAGGGTTACGCTGGCTCGCCGCCGCAAGGCTGAGTTTCCGCTTGCCTCCGCCGCCATTTGCGGGGCAGGAACGGCGGATGCATTCTCTCCCCTCCGGCCTTCTCATTGCAGCCCCGCGCTCCGGCTCGGGTAAGACCACGCTCGTGCTCGGCCTCCTGAGGGCGCTGGCCCGCCGGGACATCATCGTGCAACCGATGAAGTGCGGCCCCGACTATATCGACCCCGGCTTCCACGCCGCTGCGGCCGCCCGCATCAGCTACAATCTCGACAGCTGGGCCATGCGGCCCGGCCTCATCGACACGCTGGTCGGCGAGGCTGGCCGTGGCGCCGAACTCTTCGTCGGCGAAGCGCTGATGGGGCTGTTCGACGGCGTGGCGAAGGACGGCGCAAGCGGAGACGGCTCGTCCTCGGGCATTGCCGCGCGACAGAACTGGCCGGTGCTGCTGGTGCTCGACATCTCCGGCCAGTCGCAATCGGCCGGCGCGGTCGCCAAGGGCTTTGCCAGCTTCCGGCCAGATGTGCGCATCGGCGGCGTGGTGCTCAACAAGGTAGCGAGCGCACGCCACGAAGCCCTCGCCCGCAAGGGCATCGAGGAAGTAGGGCTGCCGGTGGTCGGCGCCCTGCCCCGCCAGACGGACCTCATCCTGCCCGAACGCCATCTCGGCCTGGTGCAGGCGGAGGAAACCACCGAACTCGACCGTCGGCTCGAGGTGCTGGCCGATTTCGTCGAGACCCATTGCGATATCGGCGCCATCGTCTCGCTCGCGAGCCCGACAACCCCGCCAATGCAAGGCGGGGGCGTGAGCGTCGATTTGGGCCTGAAACCGCCTGGCCAGCGCATCGCCCTCGCCCGGGACGCAGCCTTCTCCTTCATCTACCCGCACCTCCTCACCGGCTGGCAGCGACAGGGCGCCGAAATCCTGCCCTTCTCGCCGCTCGCCAACGAGGGCCCGCCGGATGACGCCGACGTTGCATGGCTGCCCGGCGGCTATCCCGAACTGCATGGCGCGCGCCTCGCCACCAACACCCGATTCCAGCATGCTCTGCGCCTGTTCGCGGAGACGCGCCCGGTACACGGCGAGTGCGGCGGCTACATGGTGCTCGGCCATGTGCTAGTCGACGCCGAAGGCATGGCCCATCGCATGACCGGCCTCCTCGACCTCGAAACCAGCTTCGCCAAACGCAAGATGAATCTCGGTTATCGCCTGGCCGAGCTGAAGGAAGACTGCGTGCTTGGCGCACAAGGCAGCCTGGTGCGGGGACACGAGTTCCACTATTCCACCACCATCCGCAACGGCGACCGGCCGCTGTTCGAAGTTGCCGACGCCAACGGCAGCCCGCTCGGCGCGCTGGGCGGACGGCGCGGCCGGGTGACTGGATCGTTTTTCCACGTGATCGACCGAGGCTGAAGGCCGCGCCACGGCATTTTCCAGAGGAGCTGGCGGCGCTTCCGCTTCAGAAAATGCGTCCAAACAAGGAGTTAGAAAGAAATTGCGATTCAATGAAATCGGATTTTGCTCTAATGTTTGTTGCTCGAGGCGGGGGCATCCGGGGTGCGGACATGACCTTTTCCTTCGGCATCAGCGAGATCCAGCGGCATGACGCTGTGGATCTGGAGGATTTCTGGCTTACGGCGCGTACCGGTTCCGGCGCGGACGAAGCAAGGTTTTCCATCTGGCTGAGAGCGCCGGAGGAGGTGGAGGAGGACTTCATCGACCCCATCGCCTTTTCGAACGGCTATTTCCGGCGCGTCCCGGGATCGAATCCCGGTCGCCTGCTCCACGCCCTGAAGAACGCCCTTGCCGTCCAGGGCACCGTGACGGCCGCGACGCGCGAAGATATCCTGCCGTTCGAATTCATCTTCATGGGTCCACCGGCGGAGCGCGATCCGGAAGGTGGCTTCTCCGATGAACCGGGAGACTGGATCCTGACGAAGCTCTTCCTCGCCGACGGCCACATAGAGATCTTTTTCAACTTCAATCTCGCGACAGGAGAGGCCGAGTTCGTCCCCAAGGCTCCCGAATACGCGGACATCTTCGTGCGGGAATTGTCGAAAATCCTCTGGTGATCGGTTCCGGGCAGCAGGGAGCCATGTCGATCCCGCCACACTGAACTCACCCAGCAAAGCCGCCTTCGTCGAGGAAATGCTGCTCCTCCAACGTCGTGGCGCGTCCGAGGATGGCGTTTCGGTGCGGGAAGCGGCCGAAGCGGCGGATGATGTCGCGGTGACCCTCGGCATATCCAATGTTGATGGGATGGAAGGCCCGGTGCAGGGCAACCGAGCGGTCCTGGTCGGCCAGATCCTCGGAATGCTGGAACGGCAGGTAGAAGAACCCCCTCAGCGCCTGCTCGAACTGCCGGTCATGGCCGGCCCCGATCGCCGCCACTGCGACGGCGCGTGCCTGGGCGTCCGTGGCATACATGCGCGGGGTGTCGCGAAAGCAGTTCCGGGGAAACTGGTCGAGCAGCAGGACCAGCGCGAGGGCGCCTGTCGGCGAAGCTGCCCAATCCGCAAGTTCCCCGGCCGCCGCGGCCTCATGCACCGCGAGAAAGCGCTCGTGAAAGACACGATCGAGCGCGGCGTCCTTCTCGAACCAGCGCTCCGGGCCAACCTCGCGCCAGAAGGCGACGAGCGCGCTGGCCGCACCGAGATCGCCCTCTGGAGAACTCGATACGCGAACCATTGGCTTTCCTTCCTCGCTATCCGGCGGGGCAGTGCCGGGGAGCGTTTCCATACCCCACCGGCCGCCCGTCCTTCGCATCCCCTGCAACTGGCCGATGGAGGGGCTACGACCGATGAGAGCATTGAATAATCAGTCTTTGCGGGTCACACTAGCTGCAAGGAGATCTAACCTTGTCCGCAGTGACGCCCTCGATTGCTTCCAATGAACTCGCCCAGCTCAATGAGCGCTCGCGCGAGATCTTTCGCCAGATCGTCGACGCCTATCTGACCACCGGCGAGCCTGTCGGCTCACGCAACATCTCCCGGCTGCTGCCAAATTCGCTGTCACCGGCCTCCGTGCGCAACGTCATGCAAGACTTGGAGATGCTGGGCCTGATCCAGGCGCCGCATACCAGCGCCGGCCGCCTGCCTACGGAACTCGGCCTGCGCTTCTTTGTCGACGCGATGCTTGAATTCGGGGATCTCGCCGCCCAGGACCGCGCCCAGATCGACGCGCAGATCCGCGCCGGCGCGCCCTCACGCACGCTGGAGAACGTACTGACCGATGCCTCCGCCATGCTCTCGGGCCTGTCGCGCGGAGCCGGCGTCGTGGTCACCGCCAAACGCGACCAACGCCTGAAACATATCGAATTCGTGCGCCTCGAGCCGACACAGGCGCTCGTGGTCCTGGTCTCCGAGGACGGAGCGGTCGAAAACCGTGTCATTGCCGTGCCGATCGGCCTGCCAACTTCGGCGCTGGTGGAAGCCTCCAACTATCTGAACGCCCGTGCCCGCGGAAAGACGCTGGATGACCTGAGGCGGGACATGAGCACGGCGCTCGATGCGGGCCGCGCCGAACTCGATGACCTTACCGCCCGGCTGATCGCCACGGGCCTGGCGAGCTGGGGCGGCGGGCCCGCCGACATGCCGCAGCAGCTGATTGTGCGCGGCCAGGCCAATCTTCTCGAGGATCTGCATGCCGCCGAGGACCTGGAGCGCATCCGCCTGCTCTTTGCCGATATCGAGGCCAAGAAGGACCTGATCGACCTTCTCGCCCGCGCCGAGGCGGGCGACGGCGTGCGTATCTTCATCGGCTCGGAGAACAAGCTGTTCTCGCTGTCGGGCTCGTCGATGATCGCGGCGCCGTTCCGCGATGCCAGCCAGAAGATCGTAGGCGTGCTCGGGGTCATCGGCCCGACGCGACTGAACTATGCGCGTGTGGTGCCGATGGTGGACTACACCGCCAAGGTGGTGGGCAAATTACTGAACGGGTGATCTGGCAGCGGAGGCATCTCAGCCACAACCATCTGGATGGTTGTGGCGGCAGCCTGCTCTTGGAAGCGCTGCGTTTGCTGGAGAGGAAGATGCAGGCAGGGATGCCTGCGATTGTCTATTTCAATCCCATCGTGCAAGCCTAGCTTTTGGATGCCTCCAGCTCGGTGGCCGCCGAGCTGGAGGCGGGAGGGGACGGGTCGTGCCTGCGATAATCGAAGGACTGACTTAGGAGTCTGACCACCCCTCTCTTTTCCATGAGGCCTGAACGGATACCGGCATTGCTCCGGAGACAAGCAGAGGACTTGGAAAAGATGACGAGCAGCCTAGCACACAATGTCGGCACCGACATCGGCAAGGATCATTTGGATGTGGCTGTCCACCCGGCAGGCCTCATCAAGCGCTTTGCCAACACCCAGGCGGGCCATCGCGCCCTGCTTGCCTGGCTTTCTTCCTGGACTGTCGAGCGTGTGGTGTTCGAAGCAACGGGGGCCTATCATCGCGCCTTCGAACGCGCGCTCAACCAGGCCGGCCTGCCGGCCGTCAAGCTCAACCCGCGCCAGGCCCGACGCTTTGCCGAAGGTATTGGCAGGCTGGCCAAGACCGATCGCATCGATGCCATGACCCTGGCCCGCTATGGCCAGGCCGTCCAGCCCGAGCCGACCCTCATCGTCAGCCCGGCCCTTGAGGAGATGAAGCAATTGGCCGCGGCGCGGGACGCCCTGATGAAGATCAAAGTGGCAACCCAGACCCGCCAGCAAACCGCCGAACTCCCCCTGATCAAGCGCCAACTCGCCAAGACTCTGGCTCTGACCCAAGCGCAGATAAACGCCATCGACGAGGAGATCGCCAGGCGGGCCGACAAGGATCCCGCCTTCAAGCGCAGAGCCGAAATCCTCGACTCCATCCCCGCCGTGGCACCCATCACAGCTCACGCCATGCTCATTCACATGCCTGAACTGGGCACCCTGTCTCCCCCTCAAGCCGCAAGCCTGGCCGGCCTCGCCCCTGTCCCACGCGACAGCGGCAGCAAAAATGGCAAGCGCTTCATTCGCGGGGGAAGAGCCCTTCTGCGACGAGCCCTCTATATGCCCATGGTCGCCGCTATCCGATGGAACCCCGACCTCGCCGCTAAATACCAGGCCATGGTCGCCGCCGGAAAACCCAAAAAAATCGCCATCGTCGCCATCATGCGCAAGCTCATCATCCTCGCTAACGCCCTCTTGCGAGATAATCGGATTTGGACGCCTAAAGCTGCTTGACCGAACACGGATACTCCCAGGATTAGCTGCGCCTCACCTCACTCCGATCCTCCCGCGGCGTCACCGCAAAATGCGCCCGATACGACCGCGACAAGCACGAAGCGGACGAATACCCGCAGGCCATCGCCACCTCCATCACGCTCATGTCGGTCTGGCGCAAGAGCTGTCGGGCTCGCTCCAGCCGCAGCCGCAGATAGTAGTTCGCTGGCGAATCCTTCAATTGCGACCGGAACAGGCGTTCGAGCTGCCGCGCCGAGACGCCCGAAAGCGATGCCAGGCTCCTAGCGTCGAGCGGCGCCTCCAGATTGGCCTCCATCGCCGCCACCACGCGGATCAGCTTGCCATTGCCGATGCCGAGGCGCTTGGGCAAGCTCATGCGCTGGCGGTCGTGCCGGTCGCGCAGGCGGTCATGGATGAATTGTTCGGACACCGCCACCGCCAGTGACTGGCCATGCTTCCTGGCGATCATGTCGAGCATCAGATCGAGCGCCGCCGTGCCGCCGGCACAGGTGAAATGCTTTGCCGAGACCTCGAATAGCGCCTCGCTGATCTCGATATCCGGATAGGCCTCGGCAAAACCGGGCGCAGCCTCCCAATGCATGGTGACACGCCCGCCGCTGAGAAGCCCCGCGGCGGCGAGGATGGAGGCGCCGGTGTCGAGCGCGCCGATCTCGGTCCCGCGGCGGGCGAGCCGCCGCAGTGCCGCCAACATCGCCTTGCTGGCATGGGCCTCGGGCTCGAAGCTCGAGCACACGATCAGAGTGCGTATATCGGATACAGCCGAGAGCGCCCCCTCCACCGGAATGGGCCAGCCATTGGACGCCTTCACCGGCTGCCCGTCCATCGACCAGGCCCGCCAGTCGAACAGCTGCCGCCCGGCAAGGCGGTTAGCGACGCGCAGCGGCTCGACGGCGGCCGAGAAGGCCATCATCGAGAATTGCGGCACCAGCAGGAAACCGATGGGCTCGGGGCCCGAACCTGGATGCGGCTTGAACATGGACCCCCTATCCCGGCCTGAACGCCTTGCATATGGCTGGATCCGTCTCCAACCGCGGGCCCTCGATCAAGTCGATGCAATAGGGAATGGCCGGGAAAACCGCCATCAGGCATTGCCGGATCGAGGCGGGCTTGCCTGGCAGGTTGACGATCAGTGCGCCTCCGCGGATGCCGGCCGTCTGGCGCGAGAGGATGGCCGTCGGCACATATTTCAGGCTTTCCTGCCGCATCAGCTCGCCGAAGCCCGGCATCATCTTCGTGCAGACCGCTTCCGTCGCCTCCGGCGTGACGTCGCGTTTGGCCGGGCCGGTGCCGCCGGTGGTACAGATCAGGCAACAGCCTTCCTTATCCGCCAGTTCGATAAGCGTCTTCTCGATGAGATCCTGCTCATCGGCGATGACGCGCGCCACCGCCTGCCAGGACGAGGTCAGCACCTCCGCCATCAAGGCCGAGATCGCGGGCCCGCTTTTGTCCTCATAGATACCCGCGCTGGCGCGGTCCGAGATGGTCAGGATACCGATCTTCGCAGTCATGGCTAACCTACCGGCGCGACATCGACGGAAACACGCAGTGTATGCCCCGCCGAGGCGACGACAACCCCGTCGACCGGCGCGACATCGGCATAATCGCGCCCTATGGCGACGCGCACATGATCCTCGCCCGCCAGCACCGCATTGGTGGGGTCGAGATCGACCCAGCCAAGCCCGGCGCCGCACCAGACCGAGACCCAGGCATGCGTTGCGTCCGCACCCACCAGCCGCTCCTTGCCCGGCGGAGGATGGGTGCGCAGATAGCCCGAGACATAGGCGGCGGGAATGCCGATCGAGCGCAGCCCGGCCACCATCCAGTGCGCGAAATCCTGGCAGACGCCGTGGCGCTTGCGGGCGACGGCATCGAGCGGCGTCGAGATGTCGGTGGCGTTGGGATCGTAGACGAAATCGGCGTGGACGCGCTTCATCATGTCGATGGCGCCATCGAGCACCGGCCGGCCGGGCTCGAATGAAATCTCGGCATAGTCGCGCGCCTGCGGCAGCAGCGGCACGAATCGGCTGGCGAAAAGATAGTGCGCCGGCGCCTTGCCGCCGAGATCAGGTACGAGCAGCGCCTCCTGCTTCACCTCCTGCCAGGAGGGGGTGAGCAGGGCGTGCGGTGGCTCACTCGGCTTCACGTCGATGCGCACGCGCGACTCGAATCGGTGCCTGAGCGCGGCGCCGGCGAAGCGGATATGCGAGATGCGGTTGCCGAAGAAATCCACCGCATCGACCTGTTCAAGAGGCTTCGGCGTGATCATCAGATTGGCCGAGAAGACGCGCTGATTGCCTTCCGTGACCGGCTGCAGATGCAGCGTGCAGCGCGCCGCCGAGACCTCGGTGCGGTAGGTATAGGTCGTGGTGTGCCGGATAACATAGAGCAAGGGGCAATCCTGGGAGCGTGTCATCCCGGACAACTTGCGCCACGAAGTGGTGCAATGCAGATCCGGGACCGCATGACGCGATATTACTGTGAACGGTCCCGTGTCTGCGCAGCATCGCTTCGCGACGCGGCGCGCACGGGATGACTCTCCCTACCCCAATCCTTCCGCGATCTCGGCCATCGCTTCGTCCTGGTTGAAATAGCGCGCCGTGATGTCCGAGGACAGGGCCAGGAGCCGGTTTTCCAGCGAAAGGATCATGCGCTCGTCCACATCGGCAGCTTCCGTCGTCTCGATCTCCGCGCGGAGCAGGCGCGTGGTGCGCGAGAGCGGATCAACCTCGCCTTCGCGCACCACGCGGGGCAGTTCGTTGAGATGTTCGGCCAGGCGGATGATCTGGAAGGCAGCAGAACGCGGATTGCCGTCATCGAGCAGCACGAGGTCGAGCACCGGCAGGCGCAACGTGCCCATCAGGTAGCGCGCTCGATAGGTGATGCGGCTGTCGGAGACGCGCAGCAGCGCATCGAGCATGTCGACGCTGGCGCTGGGATCGGCGAGGCGCCGGGCTAGGCGGCAGGTCTGCACGGCCCGTTCCAGATGCTGGCCGATGCGCAGGAAGCGCCAACCCGCCAGGCGATTCATGTTTTCGTGGGTGAGACCGGAGAGCGCAGCGATCGTGCGCAGATAGCGGTCCGCCCGGTCGGTGACCTGCAGGTCGCGGTCGCCCTGCACCATGGCGCTGAGATCGGCGATGGCCTGGGTGGCATCGCGCGACAGCCGCTCGCGGATGGAGGAGGCGGCCCGCGCCGCCGAGCGGATGAGAGAGGGCACGGCCCCGCTCTCGCCACCGTTCAGCACCTCGCGCAGGATGGTCTCGGCGATGGCGACCGGCGCGGTCGCTGCCGCCCTGCCGAGCTTGGCCCTCGCCGCCTCTTTCTCGCTCCTGGCCGCTCCCCAGGCAATGAGTTGATCGGTCAGACGCTCGGTCGCGTGCGCCACATCCTCGTCCGCCTCGGCCGCCATCTCGTTGACGGCCCGCACGACACGCAGCGTCACCTCGGCGCGTTCGAGATAGCGCCCGAGCCAGAACAGATTATCCGCGGCACGGCTCGGCAGATGGCCGAGGCGACGCTTGATCGCTACCTTGCCGGGCGGCGGCAAGAGCGTGACATGGTCGACCGGCCCTTCCGACGTCACCCAGACATCGGCGGAGCGGCCGCCATGCTGCATGGAGAGCGCCCTGGGATCGGTGGTGTCGGCGACGCGGCAGAAGCCGCCATGCATCACCTTCCAGCCCTCGGGCGTGGCGACGGCATAGACGCGCAGGGCGAAGGGACGCGGTTCCAGCCGCTTCCCCGTCCACACCGGCATGGTGGAGAGCCGCACGACCTCCTGCGCCACCACTTCGAGCGGATGGGCCTTGAGGATAGCGGCAAGGCGCGCCTGCCCCTGCTCGTCATGGTCGGCAACCGCGCCAGCACCGTTGCGCGACAGGCCCTCGATGTGGCGTGTGAAGGCCGGCAGGATGGCCAGGCGTTCGAAATTCCGCTCGACCTCCTCGCACACGCTCTCCTCGCCACACCACCAGGTGGCGACATTGGGAAGCAGCAGGTCCTGACCAAGCAGGCGGCGGGCGAGCGCCGGCATGAAGGCGAGCATGGCCGGGGCTTCCACGAGCCCCGCGCCGAGGCTGTTGGCCAGTGCAACGGTGCGCTGCCGCAGGGCCTGCACCAACCCGGGGACGCCGAGGCGCGAGGAAGGATTGAGCTCGAGGGGATCGGCGAAATCGGCATCGAGGCGCCGCACGATCGCATCGAGGCGCTTCAGCCCCTCGATCGTGCGGACATAGACGATGCCCTCCTGCACGGTGAGATCGGCGCCCTCGACCAGGAGCAGGCCGAGATAGCGGGCAAGATAGGCGTGCTCGAAATAGGTCTCGTTGGCGGGGCCCGGCGTGAGCAGGCCTATGCGCGAGCCCTCGCGGCCGGCTTTGGCGGCGAGCGAGGAGCGCATGGCCTGGAAATAGCCGGCGAGGCGCTCGACATGCATGTCACGATAGAGCGAGGGCAGCGCTGCGGAGATCGCGAGGCGGTTCTCCAGCGCATAGCCCATGCCGGAGGGGGCCTGGGCACGATCCTTCAGCACCCACCAGCGGCCATCGGGCCCACGACCGAGATCGGCCGCGTAGACGATGAGATGTTCCCCGCCGAGCGGCGAGAAACCGGCGATGGCGCGCTGGAAGTCGGGATTGCCGGCGATCACCGCCGCCGGCAATGCGCCTTCGCGCACCAGGTTGGCAGGGCCATAGAGATCCGACAGGATGGTTTCAAGCAATTGCGCGCGCTGGACGATGCCGGCGGCGATGCCACGCCACTCGCCATGCGGGATCACCAGCGGCACATGAGAGAGCGGCCACGGCCTGTCGCTGCCGCCGGGCGAATCATAGACACGATAGGAAACGCCGGAATTCTTGATCTGCCGGTCCGCTACCGCAAAGCGCTGCGAAATCGCCTCCGGCTTCTCGCTGGCGAACTCGGCGAGCATGGGCAGCCAATGCGGGCGAATTTCGCCGGAGGGCGTCATCAATTCGTCAGCCGCGCCCGGCAGGGGCCGATAGCCGGCGAGCAGCGAGCGCAGGTTGGGGTTGCGCGAGGGAGCGAGCATGGTCATTGCCTGGAGATAGGCGCGCCGGCAAAAAAGGGCGCCGTGACTGGGACCGCGGACGTCCTCGTCCGCCTCCTTCCTACCACCATGCTCTCCGTTTCCAAGAGCGGGCGAGGACGCCCGAGGTCCCAGCCACGCCGCTTACCGGACCGGCGGCCCGCTAGCGGCAGTACCTGCGCTCCCAGGCTTCTCATCGGATCGGCCTGCGCAGATCGAGCGTGAACGGGAATTCCGCATTGCCTTCGGGCCGCGGGACAGGCGGCCAGCCCGGTGTGTGGCCAATGGGCTGGAAACGGGCGAGGCGCCGTGCCTCCGCCTCATAGGCATTCAGCGGGAAGGTCTCGTAGCTGCGTCCGCCGGGATGGGCGACGTGGTAGACGCAGCCGCCCAGCGAGCGGCCGGACCAGGTGTCGATCACGTCGAAGGTCAGCGGCGCGTGCACGGGAATGGTGGGATGGAGGCCCGAAGCCGGCTGCCAGGCCTTGAAGCGCACGCCGGCCACCGCCTCGCCACTCCTGCCCGTGCCTGCCATCGGCAGGCGCCGGCCATTGCAGGCGATGACATGACGGCTGGGATTGAAGCCCTCGGCTTTGAGCTGCAGACGCTCGACGGAGGAATCGACATAGCGCACGGTCCCTCCGGCCGCGCCTTCCTCGCCCAGCACGTGCCAGGGCTCCAACGCCTGGCGCACCTCCAGGCTGACGCCCTCATAGTCGACCTTGCCATAGAAGGGAAAGCGGAACTCGAGCTGCGCCTGATACCAGGTGGGATCGAAGCCATAGCCGGCTCGGGCGAGATCGCCGAGCACGTCCTGGAAATCGGCCCAGACGAAATGCGGCAGCATGAAACGGTCATGCAGCTGCGTGCCCCAGCGGGTGAACTCGCCTCCCTGGGGCTCGCGCCAGAACCAGGCGATCAGCGCCCTGAGCAGCAATTGCTGCGCCAGCGACATGCGGTAGTCGGGCGGCATCTCGAAGGAGCGGAACTCGATCAGGCCGAGACGACCGGTGGCGGAATCCGGCGAATAGAGCTTGTCGATGCAGATCTCGGCACGGTGGGTATTGCCGGAGACGTCAACCAACAGGTTCCGGAACAAACGGTCCACCAGCCAGGGCGGCGGATTGCCGCCCGCCGGACCGCGCACCATGTCCATGGCGATCTCGAGTTCGTAGAGGCTGTCATGCCTGGCTTCGTCGATGCGCGGTGCCTGGCTGGTCGGGCCGATGAAGAGGCCCGAAAACATGTAGGACAGCGAGGGGTGGCGCTGCCAGTAGAGCACGATGCTCTTGAGCAGGTCGGGACGGCGCAGGAAGGGACTGTCGGCCGGCGTGACGCCGCCGAGCACGACATGATTGCCGCCTCCGGTGCCGACATGGCGCCCATCGATCATGAACTTGTCGGCGCCGAGGCGGCTGAGGCGCGCCTCCTCATAGACTGTGGAGGTGATCGCCACCGTCTCCTGCCAGGAGGCGCCGGGCTGGATGTTCACCTCGATCACGCCGGGATCGGGCGTGACCTTGATGACCTGAATGCGCGGATCGTATGGCGGGGGATAGCCTTCGATATGCACGGTGAGGCCGTTCTCCTCGGCCGTAGCCTCCACAGCGACGAGCAGCTCGAGGTAATCCTCGATGGCGCTGACCGGCGGCATGAACACGCAGAGCACACCGTCGCGGATCTCGAAAGCCATGGCGGTGCGCACCACGCCGGTGCCGAGTTCCTGCTGCACCTGCGCCTGCTGCATCTGCGAGCCATCATTGCTCTGGCTGGTGCGGCGGAATTGCTGGGCCAAGGCGCCTGGATCGGGCAGTTCACGGCGCGGCTGGGTCGGATCGACCGCGTGCACATGCGGATAGACTGAAGGCGGCACATAGGGGAGCGTGGCAAGCGGCAGGCGGAAACCGGCCGGCGAATCGCCCGGCACCAGGAAGAGCCGGCCGCGGCGCAGCCGCCAATGCTCGCTGATCCAGCCACCGCGATACTCGGCGTTCCAGCGCTGCACCGGCAGCACATAGCTCGCCGGCTGTTCGAGGCCGCGGTCGAAGACACGTGCGATGCGCGCCCGGTCCTCCGGATCCTTCAGCTTGGAATCCATCGGATCGACATTGTCGGGAAGCTGGGCCTCCTGCAGGATCCAGTGCGCCGCATCCTCATAGGCCGGCACGGCGAAATTCGGCTCGATGCCCAGCTTCTGCGCCACGCCCTCGGCGAGCACCTGCATGGGCTTGGGATCGAAATTGCGCCGCACATTGGTCTTGGTCGGGCGACTATCCGATTTGGGCTCGCGGGCGATCAACTCGGGATTGGTCCAGATCGGCTTGCCGTCCTTGCGCCAATAGAGAGCGAAGGCCCAGCGCGGCAAGGATTCTCCCGGGTACCATTTGCCCTGTCCGTAATGCAGGAAGCCGCCCGGCGCGAAGGCGGAGCGCAGCCGTCGGATCAGCGTATCGGCAAGGCCGCGCTTGGTCGGCCCGACCGCACCGGTGTTCCATTCCTCGCCCTGATAATCATCGATGGAGACGAAGGTCGGCTCGCCGCCGAGCGTGAGCCGGACATCCTGGGCGACCAGGTCCTTCTCCACCTGCTGGCCGAGCGCGTCGAGATCCTTCCAGGAATCCGCGGAAAAGGGCAGCGTGACGCGGGGCGATTCGGCGATGCGCCGCACCGGCATTTCATAGCTGAAATTGGTCTCGACCGCGCCGATCGCCGTCATCGCGCCGACGATCGGCGCGGCCGAAGCGTAGTGCGGCGTGGCGGCGAGCGGGATATGCCCTTCGGTAGTCATCATGCCGGAGGTGGCATCGAGACCGACCCAGCCGGCGCCCGGCAGATAGACCTCGGCCCAGGCATGGAGGTCGGCGACATCGCGGCCGACGCCCGTCGGCCCGTCGAGCGCCTTAAGGTCGTGTGTGAGCTGGATCGAATAGCCGGAGACGAAGCGGGCGGCGAGACCCAGACGCCGCAGCACCTGCACCAGCAGCCAGGCGCTGTCGCGGCAGGAGCCCGTCTTCACCGTCAGCGTCTCATCCGGCGTCTGCACGCCGGGCTCCATGCGGATGATGTAGCCGATCTCTCTCTGGATGCGCTGGTTGAGGTCGACCAGGAAATCGACCGTACCCTTCCCTTCCATATCAATCGAAGCGACAAAATCCTCCAGCGCTTTGTCGCCCTCCGCGACCTCGAGATAGGGGCCAAGCTCATGCTTGAGATCGGCTGGATAGGCGAAGGGTAGCTTGGTGGCGTATTCCTCGATGAAGAAGTCGAACGGGTTGATCGTGGCAAAATCGGCGACGAGATCGACTTCGATCTGGAATTTGGTGGTGGATTCGGGAAAGACGAAGCGGGCCAGCCAGTTGCCGTGGGGGTCCTGCTGCCAGTTGATGAAATGGTTGGCGGGCTCCACCTTCAGGGCGTAGCTGACGATCCTCGTGCGGGAATGCGGCGCCGGCCGTAGCCGGATGACCTGCGGCGCCAGGACGACCGGCCGGTCATATTCATAGGTTGTGCGGTGATAGAGGGCAGCGACAATCGACAAGGTGGATTCCCGGATACGAAAACAGCGTACCGTATCGGTTTGCCTGCATGGGAGGCAAGCCTAATAGGCAGGCATTGTTAAGGGAGACACTCCTGGGCTCACAAGCATCCTTACAGGTCATTGGAAGCGCGCCATTGGGGAAAGAGCAGGCATCTCAGAGATGCTTGCGCCTCAGCCACTTCAGCGTTTTATTAACGTCCCGGCGCTAGAGGGCGCCCAATCGCTCCTAACGAGAACAGCTCTTACCGAGGAAGTCACCCATGATGCGCCCGGCGTCTCTTCTTGCCGCCACCCTGTTCACCCTTGCCGCATTGGCCGGCAGCATGGCGGCGGCGCAGGCCGGGGGGTTGCCGACCTATCAATACAAGCTTTTCTGCAAGGCCCTCGGCAGAGGCCAGGCGGTGATGGTGCAGAATTGCGAGACGCAGGAAGTGCTGTCCTACCAGCAGTTGCGCACGATCTGGCGCTCTCCGCCGGCCGAGGATGTCCAGGACAAGTGCTACGCGCGCAACATGCCGAACAAGCGTACGGGTTCGGGCTCCTACGTGAAATATCTGAACTGCATCATCACCAATACAGGCAATGGCTGAATTCCTGGGATCGCCCTCACCGCGCCAGCAACCGCCCATCCCTGTCGAAAATCGCGATATCGAGCGCGACCTCGCTATCGCGCAGCACCTTGACGGCCGTCTCACGCGCATAACCTGCCACCAGCGGCGGCAGATCGAGACCGGCGGCGTGCGTGATCTCCAGCGCCTCGATGGCGGTGTTGGCCTGCGCGACGGCATGGGCCACCTCACGCGCCCCGCCGAGTTCCTCCACCCTCTCGGCCAGCCAGCGCAAATCCACCGGACCGGCGCGCGAATGCAGGTCGAGCAGGCCCTGGCCGAGCTTGGTGATCTTGGCAAAGCCGCCGGCGATGGTAACGCGCGGCACGGGATGGGCGCGGACATATTTGAGCATGCCGCCGACGAAATCGCCCATGTCGATCAGCGCGGCCTCCTCCAGCCCATAGAGTTTCGCCACCGCGGCTTCCGAGGCGGAGCCGGTGGCACCGGCGATATGCTCCAGGCCCTGCGCCCGGGCGACGTCGATGCCACGGTGGATGGAATGGATCCAGGCCGAACAGGAGAAGGGCACGACAATGCCGGTGGTGCCCAGCACCGAAAGCCCGCCGACGATGCCGAGCCTCCCGTTCAGCGTCTTGCGGGCGATCGCCTCGCCATCGGCGATGGAGACGGTGACCTCGACATCGCCGGGCGCACCGTGGAGGGTGGCAACCTCGGCGATGGCGGCCGCGATCTGGGCGCGCGGACCGGGATTGATGGCGGGCTCGCCCACCGGCAGCGGCAGGCCGGGTTTGGTAAAAGTGCCGACGCCCGCGCCCGCCTTGTAGGTGACGCCGGAGCCGGGTGCGCCGCGCCGGACACTGGAGGAGACGAGCGCGCCATGGGTGACATCGGGGTCATCACCCGCGTCCTTGACGATGGTGGCGGCGGCCCGATCGGCAGCGAGTTCATGCCGGGCGAGCACGAAGGCGGGTGTCTCGCCGCGCGGCAGGGTAATGGTGACGGGATCGGGGAAGTCGCCAGTAAGCAGCGCCGCATAGGCCGCCTTGGCGGCGGCAGCAGCGCAAGCGCCGGTGGTCCAGCCGTAACGCAGGGAACCCGAGGGCTTATCTTCGGACAAGGTACTCAACCCGATCGAGACAGAGGCGCGTGTGCCCTCTCCACAAAGCGAGGAAGGCTTTCCGGCCGCGCCCAACCTCCCACCCTTTACCCTCAAACCTCCGGCAACGGAATGAATTCCGGGTCGCCCGGCACGGTGATGAAGCGGCCCTGTTTCCAATCCTCTTTGGCCTGTTCGATGCGCTCCTGCGAGGAGGACACGAAGTTCCACCAGATATGGCGCGGGCCATCCATCGTAGCCCCGCCCACCAGCACGAGCCTGGCTGCCGTCATCGCCTCGACCATCAGGGCATCGCCGGGGCGCAGCACCAGCAGAGAGCCGACGCCAAAGCGATCGCCGGCAAGGTCGACTTCGCCCGAGACGATATAGAGGGCGCGCTCCTCGGTTTGCGCATCCACCGGCAGCTTCGCGCCGGCCTCCATGGCGATGTCGACATAGAGCGTGTTCCAATCCTGCCGTACCGGCGAGGAGAGACCATAGGCCGAGCCCATCAGCACGCGCACCGTCTTGCCCTCGGCACTGTGCTCGGGGATCGTCCGGGCCTCGTAATGCTCGAAGGAGGGCGAGCCCTCCTCAAGGGACTTAGGAAGAGCGACCCAGGCCTGCAGGCCGAGCATGGAAAAGCCATGCTTGCGGTCCTCCAGGCCGGTGCGCTCGGAATGCACGATGCCGCGCCCGGCCGTCATCAGGCTGATTTCGCCAGGCCTGGTGGTTTCCGCATAGCCGAGGCTGTCGCGATGCACGATAGCGCCGTCGAAGAGATAGCTCACGGTCGACAGGCCGATATGGGGGTGCGGGCGCACATCGAAGGCCTCGCCCGGCCTGAAGATCGAAGGGCCGAAATGGTCGAGGAAGACGAAGGGACCGACGAGGCGGCGGCGCGAGCTCGGCAGCGCACGGCGCACGGCGAAGCCGCCAAGATCACGCGAGCGGGCGATGATCTGCATCTCCACCGCATTGCAGGAAAAGGCATCGCCCGGTAGGGGATCGTCGGTCGGGAAAACGGTCATGCGAGCCCTCTCATGTCATCCATGCAATAAAGCGCAATCATAAGGCGCATCGGGGCGGATCGTACGGGCCTTTTTGCAAGAGAGCCATGCAATAGCTCCGTGCAATTTGAAGCGAACCCGGCTATCACCGCCCAAACCTCCCTGACGATCGAAATCCTTTCCCAACCCGACAATAGGTCCCTGATGCCCGCTACTCTCGTGCTCTGCCGCCATGGCCAAAGTGATTGGAACCTCAAGAACCTCTTCACCGGCTGGAAGGATCCCGGCCTGACCGAGAAGGGCATTGCCGAAGCCCATGAAGCCGCCGCACGGCTGAAGGTCATGGGCATCAAGTTCGACATCGCCTTCACCTCGGCGCTGTCGCGCGCTCAGCACACCACCTCGATCATCCTCGAGGACCTCGGCCAAGCGGGCCTCGAGACCATCCGCGACCAGGCCCTCAACGAGCGCGATTATGGCGACCTCTCCGGCCTCAACAAGGACGAGGCCCGCGTCAAATGGGGCGAGGAGCAGGTGCATATCTGGCGCCGCTCCTATGACGTCCCCCCGCCTGGCGGCGAGAGCCTCAAGGACACCGCCGCGCGCGTGCTACCCTATTACGTCTACCGCATCCTGCCGCAGGCCATGGCCGGCAAGACCGTGCTGATCGGCGCCCACGGCAATTCGCTGCGCGCCTTGATCATGGCGATGGAGGGCCTGACGGGCGAGCAGATCGTCAAGCGCGAGCTCGATACCGGCGTGCCGATCGTCTACCACCTGAACCCGGATACGACGATCGCCAGCAAACAGGAGCTGAAGGGGTAGTCCCGGGAGCGCGGACGTCACAGCGACATGGCTTCATGTCGCGACGTCCGCTCTTGGAAACGCGGCGGGTGCAGGATAGGAAGAGCGGACGGGACGTCCGCGCTCCCAGGAAGCTGTCCATGATCATCGCCTCCCCTTCCGACTATCGCGCTGCCGCAAGGCGCAAGCTGCCCCGTTTCCTGTTCGATTATGTCGATGGCGGCGCCTATGCAGAGCGCACGCTGCGCAATAATGTCTCTGATCTCGAAGGCATCAGCCTGCGCCAGCGTGTTCTCAAGAATGTCGAGAAGCTGAGCCTGGAAACCGAGCTGTTCGGCCAGCCTTTCGCCATGCCCGTGATTCTGGCACCGGTGGGGCTCACTGGAATGCTCGCCCGCCGCGGCGAGGTTCAGGCGGCAAAGGCAGCGGCGGCCAAGGGCATCGCCATGACGCTCTCCACCGTCTCGGTCTGCCCGATCGAAGAGGTGGTGCCGGCAAGCTCCAGACCGATCTGGTTCCAGCTCTATGTGCTGAGGGACCGCGGCTTCATGCGCAACGCGCTGGAACGGGCGCAGGCGGCAGGCATCAACACGCTCGTCTTCACGGTCGACATGCCGACCCCGGGCGCGCGCTATCGCGACCCGCATTCGGGCATGTCCGGTCCGTTCGGACCGCAGCGACGCATCTTCCAGTCGGTCTTCAAGCCGGAATGGGCCTATGACGTCGGCCTGATGGGCAAGCCGCACGATCTGGGCAATGTCTCGAAATATCTCGGCAAGCCGACGGGCCTGGCGGACTACATCGGCTGGCTCGCCAAGAATTTCGACCCCTCGATCAGCTGGTCCGATCTCGAATGGATCCGCGATGTCTGGAAGGGCCCGATCATCATCAAGGGCATCCTCGACCCCGAGGACGCGCGCGACGCCGTGAAATTCGGCGCCAGCGGTATCATCGTTTCCAACCATGGCGGCCGCCAGCTCGACGGCGTGCTTTCCAGCGCCAAGGCCCTGCCGGCCATCGCCGATGCGGTGGGCGGTGACCTCACCCTCCTTGCCGATAGCGGTATTCGCTCCGGTCTCGACGTCGTTCGCATGCTGGCGCTCGGCGCCAAGGGTGTGATGCTCGGCCGCGCCTTTGCCTATGCCATGGCCGCCGGGGGCCAGGCGGCAGTGGAGAACCTGCTCGACATCATCGCCAAGGAGATGAGGGTGGCGATGACGCTGACCGGGGTGGAAAAGGTGTCCGAGATCGATGGGAAGAGCCTGGTGAGGTAGCTGGGAGCGCGGACGTCCCTGCGACACTCACTTGAGTGTCGCAGGGACGTCCGCGCTCCCCGCGCCGCTGCGCACCCTTCCCCCCTCCCAGCCGAGCATCGCCTGCTTTCTCGTCAAGCCCCAATGATATCCAGTCAAGGCGCCCGAGCGGCCAATCACCCGGTGGCAGGGCACTACGAAGGAGAGCGGGTTCTTACCCACGGCCGCCCCCACCGCCCGCGAGGCGTTGGGATTGCCGATATGGCTGGCGATGTCGGAATAGGTCGACATCTTGCCCATCGGGATTCGGAGAAGCGTACGCCAGACGCGAACTTCGAAATCCGTGCCGATCATCACCACATTGAGCGGCCGGTCGGCCTGCCATTTCGAGGGATCGAAAATGCGGCCGGCATAGGGCGCCGTGACCATGGAATCCTCGCGGAACTCCGCGTTGGGCCAGCGCGCCCGCATGTCTGAAAGCGCGGCCGGCTCCTCGCCGGGATCGGCGAAGGCGACGCCGGCAAGGCCGAGCGGCGCCACCATCACCAGCGCCGTGCCGAAGGGCGAGGGGTGGAAGCCATAGCTGATGGTGAGCCCCGCGCCCCCGGCCTTGAAGGAACCGGGCGTCATCGCATCATGGGTGACGAAAAGATCATGCAGCCGCCCGGGGCCGGAAAGGCCAAGTTCATAGGTGGCATCGAGGATGGAAGCGGAATCGCGCAGCAGGTCGCGAGCGCGGTCAAGCGTCACCGCCGCCAGGAAATCCTTGGGCGTGATGCCGGCCCAGCGCCGGAAGAGATGATGAAAATGCGAGACCGACAGGCCGACATGGCTGGCGATGTCCTCCAGCGATGGCTGCGTCTGCCATTTCTTCGAAATATAGGCGATCGCCTTGCGGATCCGGTCATAGTCCTCGGGCGAATTGGCGAGCGGCGAGGCGAGCGACGGCTCGGACAAGGACAGGTTGACGGGGGACATGGCAATCTCCGGGCATTCTTTCTTCATGCCCTATGTAGGCCTGCCGCAAAGGCGTTCCCACCCGAAACCTATGGTCGGTCATCCCGGACGAGCGCAGCGAGATCCGGGACCGTTTTCGTCACAGGGCGCATGGTCCCGTGTCTGCATCGCAACGCTGCCTGCTGCGACGCGCACGGGATGACCCATCACCCCCGCCTGGCCGTATTCAGCGCCTTCGCAAAGGCATCCGCGAACTCGCCCTTTTCGTGCGCGCCGAGGAAGCGGGCGATCTCGACTTCGCGGCCCTGCTGCGCCAAGGCAAGGCGCGTGGTACCGAATTCCTCATGCTGCTCGCGCTCGAGACGCACCCAGCGCGGATTGAAGTTCCACTCACGGCGGCGGCCCTTGAGGTCGATACGGGAGAACAGGAGTCGCGCCGGGGTCAGGAACACATGCTCCCTGAGCTTGGCCCCGCGATAATTGAGCTTGAACATCAGATAGAGCAGGCCGACATCGATGCCGAAAAAGCCGATTACCGGCCAGGCGCCCATCAGATAGAAGGGGATGCTGAGCAAGGTCGAAAAGCAGCCGACAGCGATGAGCAGGTTGCGGAAGCCCCGCGGCCCCAACGAGCGATGGGGATAGAGCACCGCGTCGAAGACCGGCTCTTCCAAGGGTATTTTGGGGTTGGCGCTGTCCATAATTCGCCAATATAAGCGTTTCATGCGCAGCCGCCAGACCCAAATGCCGTCGGAAACCGCCCCCGCAGTGAAATCGCTGAAGCGAACCAAGGCGAAAGCCAATGCAGCCGCGGCCTCCGCCGGCACGCAGCGTTCGGCCCTTCCACAAGCCTCGATCACCGAGATCTTCCGGCGCTTTTCCGAAGCCCTGCCCGAGCCCAAGGGCGAACTGGAATACGCAAACGTCTATACGCTGCTCGTGGCCGTGGTGCTCTCGGCGCAGGCCACCGATGTGGGCGTCAACAAAGCGACGCGCCCGCTCTTTGCCATCGCCGACACGCCGCACAAGATGGTGGCGCTCGGCGAAGAGAAGCTGATGGACTTTATCAAGACCATCGGGCTCTACCGCAACAAGGCCAGGAATGTCATCGCCCTCTCGAAGGCGTTGATCGCGGAGCATGGCGGCGAGGTGCCCCCCTCGCGCGAAGTGCTGGAAACACTGCCCGGCGTCGGCCGCAAGACCGCCAATGTGGTGCTCAACATCGCCTTCGGCCTGCCGACCATCGCCGTCGATACCCATCTCTTCCGTGTCGCCAACCGCACCGGCCTCGCCCCGGGCAAGACGCCGCTGGCCGTGGAGCTCGGTCTCGAAAAAGTGGTACCTGCCACCTATGCCCGCCATGCCCATCATTGGCTGATCCTGCACGGGCGCTATGTCTGTAAGGCGGTGAAACCGATGTGTCCGACCTGCCTGATCCGGGACATCTGCCTGTTCGAGGACAAGACGGTTTAGGATATTGTGGAGTGGCGGTCTCCGACCGCCATCTTCCTTTTCGCAAAGCGTTTCGGTGCCAAAGATGGCGGTCGGAGACCGCCACTCCAACCCCGTGTCTCCTACCGCAGAGTCAGCATCTGCATCTCATTCTAAGATACCAATCATTTGCGCAGGCAACGGCACAGCACGCACCACTTATCGCATTATTAAGATTGCCTTATTTAAGCAATACAACCTTTGATTGCACGAATTCAATTTAGCCATAAACCATAATATTTTAGTAGCGCTCCACGGTTTTCGAGGATTTGATACTTGTACTGGCATTGCAACGTGAGGGCGTGTTTGCCCCAATAAGGCCGACTGCTGTTCCTCAACGGCCAATCAATTGCGTAAAGGGAGTTCTCTTGATGGAATTTACCTCCGAACAACGAAAGACCGTCATCGCCGCCTTCCTCGGCTGGACTCTCGACGCTTTCGACTTTTTTCTTCTGACCTTTCTGATTGGCGAAATCTCCCAGGATTTCGGGGTCAAGGGTCCCGACGTTGCCTTCGCCTTGACACTGACCCTGGCGACGCGCTGGCTTGGGGCATTCTGCTTCGGCTGGCTGGCGGACAGGTTCGGGCGCAAGCCAATCCTGATGCTCAATATCGTCAGCTATTCCGTGATCGGTGCGGCTGCCGCCTTCTCGCCCAACCTTCTCGTCTTTTACATCCTGCGTGCTCTGTTCGGCTTCGCCATGGGTGGCGAATGGGGCCTCGGCAGCGCGCTTGCCATGGAAAGCATTCCGCCCAAGGCGCGCGGTATGGTCTCGGGCATGCTGCAAGCGGGCTATCCAGCCGGCTATCTGCTCGCCGCCGTGGTCTATGGCCTCTTGTCGCACAAGACCATCGCCGGCTTCACCTTCGATTGGCGCGGCCTCTTCCTGCTTTCCATCCTGCCCGCCTTGATAGTGCTGTTCATCCGCTCGCATGTGCCGGAATCGCCGGCCTTTGTCGAGGGACGCGCGCAGCAGCGAGCGGGCTTGTGGGAGACGCTGCAGTCGCATTGGGGCGTCGCGCTCTACGCCGTGGTGCTGATGATGTTCTTTAATCTGTTCAGCCATGGCACGCAGGATCTCTATCCCCGCTTCCTGCAGGACCAGCATAAGTTCGATGCGCCGACCGTGAGCTGGATCACCATCGTCGCAAATATCGGCGCCATATGCGGCGGCCTGATCTTCGGTGCCTTGTCGGAGCGGATCGGACGCGTCAACGCCATCACCATCGCCTGCCTGATTGCCCTGCCGGTGCTGCCGCTCTGGGCCTACAGCACAACCCCAGTCATGCTCGCGGTGGGTGCCTTCTGCATGCAGATCGCGGTGCAGGGCGCCTGGGGCGTGGTTCCCGCCCACCTCAACGAGCTCGTACCGGGCGCCGTCCGTGCCACATTGCCCGGCTTCATCTACCAGGCCGGCAATTTCCTGGCTTCGTTCAACGCTTATTTCCAGGCCAAGATCGCCGAGACACCAGGCAACAGCTATGGCTATGCCCTAGCTCTGGTAGGCGGCATCGTCGCCGTCGCCCTGATCATCGTGATCCGCTTCAGCCCCGAAAAGCGCGGTGAGGTCATGACGGTCCTGAGTTGACCCCTGCCAAGCTTGCGGGCGCTACCATCAAGGTCGGCGCCCGCTTTCGCATTGACGGCGCACAATGCCGGCCTTATCTGCCTGACATGGCCATCAAACCGATCATTATCCTGCCCGATTCCAAGCTGCGCCTCGTCTCCGCGCCGATCGAGCGCGTCGATGCGGAGCTGCTTGCGCTTGCTGACGACATGCTGGAAACGATGTATGACGCGCCGGGCATCGGCCTCGCTGCGATCCAGATCGCCGTGCCGCGCCGCGTCGTCGTCATCGATCTTGCCAAGGAAGACGAGCCGCTGCAGCCGCAGGTCTTCTTCAACCCCGAGGTCGTCTGGTCCTCCGACGATGGCAATGTCTATGAGGAGGGATGCCTTTCCATTCCCGACTACTATGCCGAGGTGGAGCGCCCTGCCAGGGTGCGTGTCTCCTACATCGACCGCGAGGGCAAAAAGGCCGAAATCGAGGCAGATGGGCTGCTCGCCACCTGCCTGCAGCATGAGATCGACCATCTCAACGGTGAATTGTTCATCGACCACATCTCCAAGCTCAAGCGCGACATGGTGATCCGCAAATTCACCAAGGCGCAGAAGACTGGCGAGCTGCCGCAGTTCAAGCGCGAGAAGCGCCCGGCGCCGGCGCCCTCGGCGGCCGAGAGCTGAGCGCTTGCGCGTCGTGTTCATGGGCACACCGGATTTTGCCCGGCCGGTGCTGACCGAGATCCTCAGCCAGGGGCATGAGGTGGTCGCTGCCTTCACGCGCGCGCCCGCCACCGCCGGCCGCGGCATGGCGCTGGCGCCCTCCCCCGTGCATAAGCTCGCCGAGGGCTTCGGCATTCCCGTCTTCACGCCGAAGAGCTTTCGCGACGAGGAGACGCTTTCAACCTTCCGCGCCCTCGATGCCGATGTCGCCGTGGTGGTGGCCTATGGCCTGATCCTGCCCAGGGCCGCGCTGGAGGCACCCGCCGAGGGTTGCCTGAATTTGCACGCCTCGCTGCTGCCGCGCTGGCGCGGCGCTGCGCCGATCCAGCGCGCCATCATGGCGGGCGACGCCAGGACCGGCGTGATGGTGATGCGCATGGAGGAAGGCCTGGACACCGGCCCGGTGGCGCTGGCCGACAGCGTCGAGATCGGCCCGGACATGACGGCCGGCGAACTGCATGACCGCCTTGCCCCCCTCGGCGCCGATCTGATGGCCCGAGCGCTCGGCGCCCTCTCGCGCGGGACTCTCACCTTCACCCCACAGGCGGCTGATGGCGTGACCTACGCCAGGAAGATCGAGAAGGCCGAGGCTCGCATCGACTGGTCGCGCCCGGCCGAGGAGGTGCATCACCTCATCTGCGGCCTCTCGCCCTTCCCCGGCGCCTGGTTCGAAGCCGATTGGGGCCAGGGCCAGCAGCGGGTGAAGGTGCTGCGCTCGCAGCTCGCGGAGGGCTATGGCGTAGCGGGAACCGTGCTGGATGACGAGTTGACCGTCGCCTGCGGCAGTGGCGCGGTGCGGCTCACCCAGGTACAGCGCGCCGGCAAGACGCCGATGGAGGCAGGGGTCTTCCTGAAGGGTGCGTCGGTTGTGAGGGGGGCGAGGCTCTAGCCTTCCGGGTGCACGGGCATCTTGCCCGTTCCTCCTCCTTCGTAGAGCACATCGTTTCCAAGAACGGGCAAGATTCCCGTGCACCCGAAAAGCGAGACGTCCGCGCTCCCAGCCTATAGTGTTGCGGCGGACCAGGCTTTCAGCTTCGTGCCGCTTTGCGGATAGCGGAATCGCGTATTCGTCAAGCCGGCGGCATCCTGCATCTCCGCCACGATCACTTGCGAGGCGATGATCTGCACGATGGCGTCGGCGATCTCGTTGCCGAGTTCCGGCACCTTGATCGCCAGCAGCCTGTCCGCTGGGGCAACATCCGCGCGGCTGCTGATCAGCACCGACGGGCAGCCGAAGCCGGCGACGTCCTGGGCAATCTGCACCTCGCGCCCTTTGCCGAAGGCGACAAGGCCTGTGCGACCGTCCATCGCTTCCATCGGACCGTGCAGATAGTTGAGCGTGTCCCAGCCGACAGCCGGCACGCGCACCGCCTCGCGGATCAGGATGGCGGCCTCGCCGGCCGTGGCGAAGGCAGCCCCGGCGCCCACGAGGTCGATTGCCGCGCGGTTCGCCAGAAGCTCGGCCGCCGATCTGGCAGGCCCGGCGACGGAGGCGAGCACATCGGCGATTACGCGGGGTAGCCCTTCCCAGTCCGCCGAGTCACGGCCGAGGATGCGGTCGCCGAGCATGCCTATGGCGAGCAGCATGCTGGTATAGCCGGTTGAACTGGCGCCATTGTCGTTACCGGAATGGGTGGCAATCACCCGGCCGGTGATCTCGGCGAGCGGATTGTCGCTGCCCCGGCAGATGGCGATGCGCGGCCGGCCGGCGCGCACCGTCATCACATCGGCTATCTCGACACTCTGGCCCGACGCGGAGAGTGCCACGAAGGCATCGGCGCCGGCGTCGGAAGATCCGTAGAGATCGGTCGAGCAATAGGCGAAAGAACGGGCGCCGTTGGCACGGAGGAAGGCCGCTCCGGCGAGAGCTGCCTGGTAGCTGGCGCCGATGCCGGCGAAGCCCACGGTCGTGCCGACGAAACCACTGATGTCGAGGCTCTTCAGCGTGTCAGTCACCGCCTTGCGGGTGACTTCCAGGCTCTCGGACTGGCGGGCGACGGCATCGCGGAAACCGATCCGCTCGACGATCATGTCTTTGCTCATGTGATATCCATTGGAGTTGGAAGTGGGGACGAAAGCCTTTTCCGCAAATCGGGGAAGGCCTCCGGTTCGTCCCTCACCCTTTCACGCCTCCGGCGGTCAGGCCCGAGACGATGGAGCGCTGCAAAATGAGGCCCACCAGCACCGGCGGCGTCGCCGCGATCACGCCGGCCGCCGCAAGCAGCCCGTAGTCGGAGACGCGACCGCTGGCGAGGTTGGCGATCACCACCGTCAGGGTCTGCGCCCGGCTGTCGGAGGTGAACAGCAGGGAATAGAGGAATTCGTCCCAGACGATCAGCGCGGCGAAGAGCAGCGTGGTGCCGATCACGGGCCTGGCCAGCGGCAGCACGATCTGGATGAGAATGCGCCACAACCTCGCCCCGTCGATCGCCGCGGCTTCCTCCAGATCAGCCGGAATATTGTCCATGCCGCTCTTGAGCAGCCAGGTGGCGAAGGGCATCACGATGGTGCTGTCGGCGATCATCAAGGCCCAGGGCGAATTGAGCAGGCTGAGGGAGGACAGGATGCGGTAGAGCGGCACCACGAACATCAACGGCGGCAGCATGTAGGTCGCCACGATCAGGTAGAGCAGCCAACCGAGCCTCTTGCCGGCACGCGAGAACATGTAGGCCGCGGGGATTGCCAGCAGGAAGGAGATGATCGTGGTACCGAGCGCCACCAGACAGGTGTTTCGCAGGGCGTAGAGGAAGATCTCGCCGTCGCTGTTGTGGGTGAAGGTCAGGAGCCTGGCATAGCGCGAGAAGTCGAACTGCGTCGGAAGCCAGGGCAGAGGCACCGTGGTGAGGTCGCGCTGGCTCGATATGCTCATCAGCACCATCCAGGCGAGCGGCGCCAGGATGACGAGGCCGAGCAGATAGAGCGCTCCATAGGCGGCGACGCGGCCGATACGGGACTGTTCCATTCAGCGAACCCCCGGTTGGTTGCGCACGGCGCGGGAATAGATCGCGATGAGGACCAGGCTGAGCGCTACGGAGAGCATGGCCAGCGCTGCGCCGTAACCGGCATGGCGGAACGAGAAGGCCTCCTGATAGACCAGGATGCTGAGCGATTTTGTGCTGTCGGCCGGGCCGCCGCGCGTCATCACCCAGATAATGTCGAACACCTTGACCGCCTCGATGGTACGAAGCACGGCGGCGATGCTCAGCGGCGGCAGGATCACCGGCAGCGTCACCGTCTTGAAGCGGTTCCAGGCGCGGGCGCCGTCGATCTCGGCCGCCTCGTGCAACTCGCGCGGCACGGATTGCAAGCCGGCCAAGGTAATCAGCGCCACCAGCGAGAAGGTCTTCCAGATATCGGCTATGCCGATGAAGAAAAGGGCGGTGGACGGGTTGCCCAGCCAGGACTGATAGGAGCCGATGATTCCCAGCTGCTGCAGCGCCGCGTTCAAGGCACCGAAATCGGGATTGTAGATCACACGCCAAGCCATCGCGTTCACCACCGTGGGCAGCGCCCAGGGGATGATCAGCATGGCGCGGAAGACCGTGCGACCCTTCAGGTCCATGTTGAGAAGCAGGCCGACCCCAAGGCCGATCAGCATCTCGCAGCTGACCGTCACCACCGTGAAGACGGCGGTCACACCAAGCGCCCGCAAGAATGCGGGCGATTGAAAAGCGCGTATGTAATTGTCGAGGCCGACGAACTGACCCGTGGTTCCGCCGAGCGGAGCGCTGGTGAAGCCGAGCCACACCGTATTCAGGAGCGGCCACCCGATGACGGCGAGCATCGCCACCAGCAGCGGGACTACCAGCAGGAGCAGCCCGCGAAACTCACGGATCAACTCCATCCTATTTGCTCGACAGGTCGTCCGCGGCGGACTTCAGCGCCTCCTCGGGTGTTGCCTGGCCGAGCAGAGCCTGCTGCAGGGCCTGTTGCAGGCGGGCAGAGAACTGCTGGTAGTCGGGCACACTCGGACGGTTGAAGAGGGCATTGAAGGCTGCGTCCTGCGCCTTGACCAGGTCGATATTGGGCGGGTTCTTCGCTTCCGCCTCCTTGAAGTAGGACTTCCAGATCGGCGGGCTGGAGCCGGAATACTTGTTCTCGACCTCGGGCGAGGTCAGGTACTGGATGTAGCTCCAAGCCGCGTCCTTGCTCTTGCTGTTCTCGGGAATGCCGAGACCCTGGGCGCCATTCACCGTAGAGATGGTGGAGATGCCGGGAACGCCAGGGGGCGCCATCACGCCAACCTTGCCGATGACCTGGCTGTCCTTGGCGCTGGCGTTGGCAAGATCGTACATATAGGTCCAGTTGAGCGCGAAGGCCGCCTTGCCGCTCGAGAAGACACCGCGCACGTCTTCTTCGATGTATTGGGTGGAGTTGGGATTGGTCAGGCCGTCCTTGATGCTCTTGGCCATGAACTTCAGGGCGTCGAGAGCCCCGCCCGTCTGGAAGGCCGGCTTGCCCTTGTCGTCGAGAAACTTGCCGCCGAAGGCCTGCGTCAAGAGGGCGTAGTCGCAGATCGCCGCCTCGTTCTGGCTCCAGCTCCACACGATCGGATATTGGACGATGCCCTTCTGCTTGATGATGGCGGCATCCTTCATCACATCATCCCAACTCTTGGGCAGGTCGGTGATGCCGGCCTTGGCGAGCATATCCTTGTTGTAGAAGAGGAACTTGCTGTCTGCCGACCACGGCATGCCGTAGTCGCGGCCCTTGTACTGGGTGCTGGTCCAGGCACCGGTCTCCACGGCGTCACGTGTCTTGGCGTCGATGCGATCCGTGACGTCGGCCAGGGTCTTGTTCTCGGCGAATTCGGCTGGCCAGATCACGTCGAACAGCACCACGTCATAGCCCGCGCTGGAACCGGCAGCGAGAGTGATCTTGTCGTGCAGGGCCTCGTAGGGCACGAATTCGAGCTTGATCTGCACGTCCGGATGCATCTTGAGATAGGCATCCGTCATGGCCCGCACATCGGATTCCGAATAGCCGGCCTGAGCCTGAAACAGGGCATTGAGTGTTGTCTGAGCCTGCGCAGCCCCTGTCAGGGCGAGCGTCAACGCCGCGCCCATCACGGCGAAGGCTGATTTGCGAATCATTCCCACCGGCAAAATCTCCCTTTCTGGCGGCAGGCTTGAATGCCCGCCTGCTTATTAATGAAAAAGCTTTGTATTAAGGAGTCAAGGAGGCAAGTCTTGTCAATCAATTTATTGCGGAATCTTCATGCGCGGCAGTCAGCCGCGCGCCGTCGCGACACCAAGAATGGCCAGGGCCGGGCTGCTGATTTCGGGCAGCGCCTTGCTGGTGCGTGACCAGGCGGCGTTGGAAATATTGGGCTGCATGGCCATGGCGATGGGCAGCGCGGCCGCGCCCCTCGCCGGCAGGTCGGAGGCATGCTCGGCGGGCATCAGGCGTGGCAGGCGGCTGGCGCTGCGATGGGCCATGACCGGCAGCAGCGGCGCGGTCGCTGCGATCAGCCCGTCGAGAAGCTCCGACGGCAACCCGCCACCGATCACGATCGTGTCCGGATCGAACATCGCCTCGATGTTGCGGATGGCAATACGCAGATACTGCCCTGCCTGCTGCTGCCAGCCGAGGATGCGCAGGTCTCCATCACGGCAGTAGGCGGCGAGTTCCTCGGCCGGAACTTCATCAGGTGCCCGGTCCGGTCCGCACACCGCTTCGGCCGCTGCATAAAACGAGACATATTGCTCCAGGCAGCCGCGGCTGCCGCACGGGCAAAGCCGGCCGCCGGGCTTGACGATCATATGCCCGATCTCGCCCGCACCACCGAAAGCACCCCGATAATGATGGCCGTCCGTGACGACGCCGCCGCCGATTCCCAAGGTAAAATGTAGGTAGAAGAAGCTGTTAGCGACGCGGCCTATGCCGTAGAGACGCTCGCCGATCGAGGCGACGGTGGCATCGTTCTCAAGGATGACGCGATGGCCGGTAAGCCTCTCGAGCTCGCCCGCCATGGGGAAATGCGTCCACTCCTCCGCCTCCTGCACCTTGTCGTACCAGAAGGCGCCATTCACCACCGTGCCGGGCACGCTGCAGCCGATGCCCCAGATCTGCTCCTCCGGCACCCCCGCCTTGTCGATGAGCCTCCGGGTCTGGGCATGGAGGATGCGGGTGATCGCGGCTGGATGGCGCTCTGCGTAGTCGCATGTGTCGCTGGCGACCACCTCGCCGGTGAGATCGACCAGCACGCCCATGGCGCGACGATAGGCGAGGCAGAGGCCGATGGTATACCCGCCCTGCGGATTGACCGAAAGCTCCACCGCTGGCTGGCCGCGCTGCCCCACGCGCTTGCCTTCCTGGCGGATCAGCCCGGCCTCCTCGAGTTCGGCGGCAATGTTGGAAATGCCCTGCACGGTGAGGCCGATTTCCCGTGCCAGTTCGGCTCTCGTCACCGGTCCGTTGCGCCTGACGGCGTCAAAAACCGCCCGCCGGTTCAGCGCCCGGGTCTGCTCCAGATTGGTGCCCGGCAAGGCACCGGCGCGGTCCAGCCGTCCCGTCATGATTTTTTTCCTCTCGACTACCGGAGCATTCCGGGATATTCAAACAGTGTTTCAATAATAGGCGCTTGTCAAAGAAAGCGCGCGGAAATCTCACGGGAGGCCAAGCATGTGGAAGGCAGGACGCTTGCCTGAGGGCCGCGGGGTATGACACGGATTGCAATCGGGATCGACATAGGGGGGTCTTCGGTCAAGCTGGGCGCCGTCGACGAGAGCGGTGCCGTGCTGGTGCGCAAGCGCATCCCGATCGAGCGCGAGATCGGTTTCCAGGATTTCGTCTCCACGGTTGCTGGGGCAGTCGAAGAACTCAGTCCGCAACTGCCGGCGATCTCGACCATCGGCATCGGCGTGCCCGGGACACCGGATCCCGATAGCGGCATGCTGCTCGGCCGCTGTCCGGCCATTCCATCCCTCGTCGAGGCTTCCCTGCGCGGCCCGTTCAGCCAGCGTTTCGGCGTGCCGGCCATCGTGCGCAACGATGCCATCTGCGCCACCTATGGCGAGATGCGCCATGGCGCCGGACGGAACCTCGACCGTTTCGTGCTGTTCACGCTCGGCACCGGCATCGGCGGCTCGGTGGTGATCGACCGCAAGGTGATCGACGGCCCCAATGGTCTGCCGCCGCAGCTCGGCTGCATGTCGATGGATCCGGCGCGGATGGACATTGCCGACCCCGTACCCGGCATGCTGGAAAATCTGGCGAGTGCCCGAGCCCTGGTGAACCGCTACCGGCAGCTCCAGCCCGGCAATCCGGCCTCCAATGCCGAGATCGTGGTCGATCGCGCCCGCTCCGGCGAAGCAGCCGCGCTTCAGGCGGTTGACGAAGTTGCGCGCTGGCTCGCCCAAGCCATCGGCATCATGTCCAACATGCTCAATCTCGAGGCTGCGATCATCGGCGGCGGCCTGTCGGCGGCCGGCGCCTTTCTCACGGACCGCATCGCCAGGCATGTGCGCGATTTCGTGTTGCTCAAGCCCGGTCGGCCGCCCGTCATCGTCACCGCCGAGCATGGTAACAATGCCGGCCTGATCGGCGCGGGCACGCTGGCGCTCGACGCTCTTCCCGTAGCCGCCTAGAGCGTCTTGCCTTCAGATCGCATTACCAAGAATCGCAAAATGCTTTTGATACCAATAAGTTAATTTCGAAATCTGCTCAGACCTGAACGCATTTTGCTCTAGGCATCGCCGCTATCAGCAGGAACATCACCAGGAAAATCCATGGCCAATGTCTCGCTCCAGAAGGTGGAGAAAAGCTACCAGAACCTCCCTGTCGTGCATGGCATCGACCTGGACATCGCGGACGGCGAATTTGTGGTGCTGGTCGGCCCCTCCGGCTGCGGCAAGTCCACCACGCTGCGCATGGTAGCGGGGCTGGAGCGCCTGACGGATGGACAGATCCTGATCGGCGACCGCGTCGTCAACGATGTGCCGGCCCGCGAGCGCGACATCGCCATGGTATTCCAGAACTACGCGCTCTACCCGCATATGACCGTGGCCGAGAATATGGCCTATGGGCTGCGCCTGCGGAAGATGGACGAGGCCGAGGTCAGGAAGCGGGTCGCCAGCGCTGCCGAGATGCTTGACCTCAACGCCCTGCTGGAACGTCGCCCGCAAGCCCTTTCGGGCGGCCAGCGCCAGCGCGTCGCCATGGGGCGGGCCATGGTGCGTGAACCCAAGGTCTTCCTGTTCGACGAACCGCTCTCCAATCTCGACGCCAAGCTGCGCGTCAAGATGCGAGCCGAAATCAAGAAGCTGCACCAGATGGTGCGCACCACCACGATCTATGTCACCCACGACCAGGTCGAGGCGATGACCTTGGCCGATCGCGTGGTGGTGATGAACAAGGGCCGGATCGAGCAGGTCGGACCGCCGCAGCTCCTCTATCATGAGCCGGCTAGCAAATTCGTGGCGGGCTTCATCGGCAGTCCCGCCATGAACTTCATCCCCTGCACCCTGGAGAGCCGCGACCAGGGCTTCGCCGTGGTGCTTGCCGACGGCACCCGACTGCCGGTTCCGGTCGAGCGCCAGGCGCGCTATTCCGGGCTTGGGGGCCGCAGGCTCGAACTCGGCCTGCGGCCCGAGCACCTCACCGAGCATCGCGGTCGCGCGGATGCGGCGGATGTGAAGATGCAGGTGGTGGTGGTCGAGCCGATGGGCATGGAAACGCTGCTGCACGGTTATGTTTCCGGAACAGAAGCGACGGCCCGTATCGATCCGGCTGCCGCGCCCAATCCGGGTGTGGTCGTCACGCTGTCGGCCAGCATGGCGCATATGCACCTGCTCGATCCCGAGAGTGGCAAGGTGCTCTGACTGGGAGCGCGGGCATCTCAGCATTGCGTGACATCCGACCCTGCATGGAGTAGAGGCTCGCCTCCACTTCGCGAAGTCACCAATGCCGCGCTACAAAATCCTGATCGAATATGACGGCACCCCCTATGTCGGCTGGCAGCACCAGGCCAATGGCCGCTCGGTGCAGCAGGCGATAGAGGAAGCGATCCTCGCCTTTTCAGGCGAGGCGCTGCGCATCCAGGGCGCCGGGCGCACCGATGCCGGCGTGCATGCTACCGGCCAGGTGGCCTCCGTGATGCTGGCGAAGGATTGGCGCACCGACCGGGTGCGCGATGCCCTCAACGCCCATCTCACCCTGCAGGACGACTACGTCACCATCCTCGGCGTCGAAAAGATGCCGGATGCATTCGACGCGCGCTTCTCCGCCAAGGGGCGGCGCTACCTCTACCGCCTGATCGATCGCCGGCCACCTCTCGCTCTGGAGCGTCACCGCGCCTGGCACATCCGCAAATCCCTCGACGCCGAGGCGATGCACCATGCGGCGCAGGGCCTGATCGGCCATCACGACTTCACCACTTTCCGTTCGGCCGACTGCCAGGCCCAGAGCGCCATGAAGACGCTGGATCGGCTCGACGTCATGCGGGTGGGCGAAGAGATCCACGTCGTCGCCGCGGCGCGCTCCTTCCTGCACAATCAGGTGCGCTCGATGGTGGGCTCGCTCCGCCGCGTCGGCGCCGGCGACTGGGACCGGGCCGACCTCGTCGCCGTGCTCGAAGCGCGTGACCGCACCCGCTGCGCGGCTCTCGCACCGCCTCACGGGCTTTATCTGACGGGCGTGACCTACTGACGAAGAGGTCCTCGACCTTCAATGGGGTGCTTGCTGTCCAGGGCCTGGCCCCCCTGGGAGCGCCGGCGTCGCGGGAGGGTGCTTCCTGTCCGCGAGGGTGGAGAGACTGGTCGTGATCAGGCCGAGGACGACCGCCAGAAACAGGGCTGCGACCGTGCGGGCTCCTCCGGTCATGCCCGGAAAGGCCGCATCGAAGGCCGTTGCCCGCTGAAGCATCGTCCATGCAAAGAACGCAGCCGGTGCGATGAGCATGCGGATCCAGTCATAGCGATCCCAGCTTCCTCCAAGCAGGCGCGGTATCGCGAAAAGGATAACGGACAGAGCAATCAGCCCCCAGAAAGCTGCCCTGAGTGTCGGCACGTCCGCGGGGATCACGGTATTCGTCGTATCGGTCAACGTCGCGATGATGAGGGCATGCAAACTGAGAACTTCCGATGGCACCAGCGCTGCGAGCGCATCGACATATGTGCCCAAACCAGGGTTCGCAGTGCTCGTACTTTCGCCTGAGGGAGCGCTCTCCCGGACGTTCGTCAGCTGTGCATAGACCAACGTACTCATGGTTGCCCTCCCACGCGCGAACGCCGTGTCGCCAATATCAATATCCGTCCAATACTTGAAACCTTGCAATCGTGACGTCGACGTGAACCACGACAGCCTCAGATCGCGTTCCTGGCCTCGCGCATTCGGCTCGGCGGAACATCGTGCAACCGGCGCCAGGCGCGGCGAAATTGGCGGGCGGAGGAGAAGCCGGCGCGTTCAGCGACGCTTTCCATATCGAGACGCGAACTCGCCATGATGTCGCCGGCCAGCGTGATGCGGGCACGATTGACGTAGTCGGTGATGCTCATCGCCGCGTGCCCGTTGAACAGGCGGGAGAGATGACGGGGGCTGGCGGCGGCGATATCGGCAAGGTCTTCCAGAGTCCAGGCTCGCCGGGGATCCGCCACCACGGCGTCCTGGGCCCGATGCACCGCCGGATGGATGTGGTTGCGCCCTTCGAGCCACGGCGATAGCTGCGGATCGGCGCCTCCGCGCCTGAGATAGACCACAAGCTGGCGAGCAATGGCGACGGCGCAGGCCGGGCTTGTCTTCCGCGCCACCAGATGCAGCATCAGATCGACGCCCGCCGTCACCCCGGCACTGGAAAGCCGCTGGCCGCTCTCGACGAAGAGGCGGTTTTCCAGCACGCGCGCCTTCGGCGCGATGCTTCGCATGAGGTCGATATAGGAAAAATGCGTCGTGCACTCATGCCCGTCCAGCAGGCCGGCGCGGGCGGCCAGCAGCGCGCCGGCACAGATCGAGACGACTTGCAGGCACGGCGTCACGGTCCGCGCCAGCCAGTCGCAGATCAGCGCTTCGTTGCGTGCATCGGCGATGGCATCCTTGTCGTCGGCGCGCAGCGGCTCGGTGGTGCTGCCGGAGATCACCACGAGCGCCTCGGTCGGCAGGGTCTCCGGAAGCGGCTCGAGGCCCGTGAGGTCAAGGCCGATCGAACTCGCCACCCGCGGTGTCGGGCTGAGATAGCGGATGTCGAAGCGAAGACGGTCCTGTTCGCGGTTGGCCAGCCGGAGCACCTCCATCGGCCCGGCGACATCGAGCAGCAAGGTGCGCGGCGGCAGCACCATGAAGACGGGTATGACCTGCCGCGCGCCCTTCATGCTCAGGCGGCCTTGCGTTCGGGGCGGCCGGCGAGCGCCTCGGCCACCGTGGCAATGCGTGCGAACCGGCCTGAGAGCACGGCCTCCGTACGAGCCTTGAGCTCTGCCGGGCTCCAGCGCCGGCCGGCTGCATCGACGATATCATGGGTCAACGTCGCCGCGCTGACGAAATCGACCTCATAGCCAAGATCGGAGGCATGGCGCGTGGTGGTCTCGCAGCACTGCTCGGTACGGATGCCGGAAACGATCAGGCGGCGGATGCCGTGGCTGGTAAGCCAGACATCGAGGCCGCTGCCGACCAGCGCGCTGTGCCGGTGCTTGTGGAACACCGCATCCGGGGTGATCGAGATTGCCGCGATCGTGCGGACAAAGCCGGAGCCCTCGGAAAAGGCGGCATCGCCGTCGACATGGAAGATCTGCACCACCGGGATGCCCTGCGCTTTGGCACCATCGATTAGCGCCTGCTGCTCACGGGCGAAGGCGGGCAGGTCCTCCTCACGCCAGACCGGCAGCTGGCGGAAGGATTCCTGGACGTCGATGACGAGAAGCGCGGTATCGGATGCGGACATTTGATGCCTCCATGGAGTGGATAATGGAAGCATTTTAGCGCGGCAGATCAAGAGAGAAAGGCAGGCACGGGACAAAGAGCGGACAGTTTACGCCATTAGGTGCCGCGCAGTTGACGAAGCGGGTTTTCAGTCGCGCCCAATATCCAGGCGAGCGCACAGTAAAGTCCAAAGCCAGCTCCGCAGAGGGCTCCCAAAAGCCCCATGCGAAGCAAGCTTGACTTATCGGAGCCCATCCAGGGCTCAACCCAGTCTCTCGAGACCCAGAGCGCGACCGCCATGAGCACCGCCGCAAGCACGAGTCGCGGCAATCGCTTCACCGCCATGGCGTCCACATGCAGCAGTCCGCTCCGCCACGCCGCAATGGCGAGCAGGAACAGGTTGATCCAGCCGGAGGCGGCGGCGGCGGCGGCAATGCCCGTCTGGCGCCAGACGGGGAAGAGCGCGAGGGAGAGCGCCACGTCAGCGGCCATGCCGGTCAGGGCGACGATGAAGGGCAGGCGCATCTGCGTGCGGGCGAAGAACAGCGGCTGCAAGACCTTGGCGCCGGCGAAAGCGGGCAGGCCGGCGGCGAAACCGGCCAGGGCAAGAGCCGTGGCAGCACCATCCGTGGCGTTGAAGGCGCCGCGCTCGAACAATACGGAGACGATCGGTCCGGCGAGCACCATCAGGGCAAGGCCCGCGGGCAGGCTGAGGAAGGCGGCGAACTCGGCGGCGCGGCTGAACACCGTGCGCTCGGCCTCGACATTGCCCTGCGCGCTGGCTCTCGCGAGTTCCGGCAGCAGGGCATTGCCGAGCGCGACCGCCACGATGCCGAGCGGGAGTTGATAGACGCGGTCGGCATAATAGAGCCAGGTCACCGCGCCGGGGTCGGGCGAAGCCACGACCAGGCCGACGAAGGCATTCACCTGGGTGACGCCGGCAGCCACCACCCCGGGCAGCGCCAGCAGGAAGAAACGGCGCACCGCGCCGTTCCAACGCAGCCGCACCAGGCGCAGCGACAGGCCCGAGTGCCAGAGTACGAAGAATACGAGGGCGCCTTGGGCAATGCCGCCGAAAAAGATCGTCCAGGCCAGCATGCGGGCGAGGGTCTCCTCATCCCGCCAGCCCATCAGCGGCGCTGCAAGGAGACCGGCAATGGTGACGACATTGACCAGTGCCGGCGCATAGGCCGAAGCCGTGAAATGGCCGTTCACATTGAGCATCGCGGATGCCACCACCATCAGGGCCGTGGTGAGGCAGTAGGTGAAGGTGATGCGCGAGAGCGAAACGGCGAGGTCCACCCGCCCGCCGCTCTCGGTGAAACCCGGTGCTATCACGCGGATGAGCAGCGGCATCGCCAGCAACGCCAGGGCCGAAACGATGAAGAAGATCAGCGCGACCTGCGTGAACACCTGGTCGGAAAAGGCCTGGTCCTCGCCGCGCTTCTCGGCCTCCGCATGCAGCGGCACGAAGGCGGTGTTGACGGCTCCTTCCGCGAACAGGCGGCGCATCAGGCTCGGCAGGCGGAAGGCGACGACGAAGGCGTCAGCCGCCGGCCCGGCGCCGAGCGCCGCCGCCACCATTGTGTCCCTGACAAAACCGAGGATGCGCGAGAACAATGTCGCGAAGCCGACGGACGCGGCATTGCGCAAGAAAGCCATTAAAGAGCCGAGCCTTTTCGTTCCAACTCTTTCTTGCCGCAGCGCAACACATCGCTATAGTCCGCGCGCTTCAAACAGAGACACTGCATGCCCATACCCCATTCCGGCGCGAAGCCCCGTTTCGACGTCCTCACCATCGGCAACGCCATCGTCGATGTCTTTGCCCACACCGAAGACGATTTCCTAGTCCGCGAAGGTCTCGCCAAGGGGGCGATGATTCTCACCAGCGAGGAACGTGCCGAGCACCTTTACGCTGCAATGGGCCAGAGCGTCGAGATATCCGGAGGATCAGCCGCCAACACGGCGGTGGGAGTCGCCTCGCTCGGCGGCAAGACCGCCTATTTCGGCAAGGTGAAGGAAGATGAGGCCGGCCGCGTCTTCACGCGTGACTTGCGCGCCCAGGGCACCCATTTCGAGACGAAGCCGCTGAAGGAGGGCCCCTCCACCGCCAAGAGCTTCATCCTCGTCACGCCCGACGGCGAGCGCACCATGAACACCTATCTCGGCGCCTGCCATTTGCTCGGCCCCGCCGACATGGATGAGGGGGTGGTGCGCGAGGCTGCCATCACTTACATGGAAGGCTATCTGTGGGACCCGCAGGACGCCAAGGACGCCTTCCTCAAAGCCGCCAAGATCGCCCATGAAGCCGGGCGGCGCGTGGCGATCACCCTGTCGGATTCGTTCTGCGTCGACCGCTTCCGCGACGAGTTCCTGGACCTGATGCGCTCGGGCGTGGTGGACACGATCTTCGCCAATACGCAGGAGATCAAGTCGCTCTACCAGACCTCCGATTTCGAGACCGCGCTGCAGCTCGTCGAAAAGGATTGCCGCCTCGCCGTTGTCACGCGCTCGGAAGAAGGGGCGCTGGCGATCGAGGGGGGCACCCGTGTCTCCGTGCCGGCCTATCCCATCGGCAGACTGGTCGACACCACCGGCGCCGGCGACCTCTTCGCCTCGGGCTTTCTGTTCGGCCTCGCCCGCAATCTCGGCCACCTCGCCTCGCTCAAGCTCGGCGCCCTGGCCGCTGCGGAAGTGATCCAGCATGTCGGCGCCCGCCCGGAGATCAATCTGCGCGCCATGGCCCAGGAGAACGGGCTGCTCTGAGCTTATGATGCGTGCCGGCCCAGCAACCGCTGGGCCGCGATATCGAGGCATTCTTCGAAGGCTCCGAGATCGGTGAACATCGCTTCGGCCGCCACGTCCCGGGTGACGAAGGCGCCGCCTCGCGCCTCGATGCCGCCATCGAGCATCAGGTTCTCGATCATGTCGAAATCCTCGACAGCGAGGCCGTCGGACCCGCGTGGCCGCCCCAGCGCGTCGGGATGGACTGCTCCGCCGTAATAGGCCTTGAGCCGCCCGAAATGATCGCTCGCGACATTTGAAAAGCCATAGGCCGGGCAGCCGCGGGCACACATGAAGCCAAGCTCGTAGACCGTGCCGACATCGGCGGCGATACCGCGGAAGGGCGTGAGATTGGCGATGATCATCTCCGCGCTCAGCATCAACTTCTCATTGACGGCACTGATGGCTAGGCCATGGCCGCGCTTGGTCTCATAGGCCGGGATGTCGAGATCGCCGGGCGAGACCGGCGTAAAGCCGTAGCGCCGGGTCAGGGCGATCTTGGCATCGAGCACCTCCCGCCCATTGGGCAGGAAGACCTCGGGGCCGGCGAGATAGACTTTCATGATCCTTCCTTCTGGCATGGAGAGGTCTCTGTCTGTCGTGGCAAGGCGCGCCCATTCCTGTCAATCGCGCCACGCTCGGAAATTATCGATTGTTCGATCACAGTCGTAGAGCCGCGCGACGAGACGTCCTAAAGCAGGATCATGGCCGACAATCAATGGCTTGGTCCGCCAACCACACACTCTTCGCCTGGAGCCACGACTTCGCGTTTCCGCGCCCTGTCCGGGCCGGAGCATGAAGAAGATCGGGGCGACGGCGGCCGCAGATGCGGCCGCGAAGCTTATATTCGTGGAGACCTGGCTGCCTGTCGATGCGGCCGCCGTCGCCCCTTCCTTCACCCATGGCCCGCGCGCCGACATCAACGCGGCAAGGCCGGGGCGTCGTTTCCATCGCCTGGGAGTCCGACAGGGGGCGGCCTTTCGGCCCCGCCGCTTCAGCACCTCCAGGCCGCCAGATGGAAGGCACGCCCAGGACAGGAGGGCGCGGCCCCTCCTCTTCCAAGCCATGCAGGTCAGACGATATCAGCCATCATGGCTTCCGAGCCAGGGAAGCCGTCGGCCGCATGCATCGTCTCGCCCAGGGAACCGACGACGGGGATGGGCGCGCATGGAGCGATTGCTCGCCCCGCCCGCCGGCGCCGACAGCCCTGTCCTCGCTGTCGACGCCACCCTGCCGGCAAACCGGCAGGGATCCAACCAGGCTCCCAAGGCTCGGCCTTGCAAGCCGAGCCCGAAAGCCCTTTCCCATCGCATGGGGATCGCAAGGGCGGCTCCACGCACCGCCGATCCCACAGGTTCCTCATCAAGCCCCGCCAAGCAGGCCAAATGGACCGGATCGAACCTCCGGCGCTGCCGAAGGCGAGAATCCCCCGCCGCCCGAAGACGGCGAGCCGGCCTGCCTGATCCCCCGCTCTCCCACCCCCTCCTGGCTTGCAGCCATGACGAGCAGACAGGAAAAGCGCTGCGGCTGGCGTGCCGCCGGCGAAAACCGGGATCAAAGGGGCTGGGCGGAAGCGGCGGTTCGATCGGGTCCCGGATCGTACCGCGTGTGCTTCGTTCCGCAAGGGAGTAGGACATAAAGGAAAGTAACTGTCAAGCCATGTTCTTGGTATGTGTTGGATGGACGTTGAGTATGGCGCGTGGCTTGCGCCGCGGTGAGCGGGAGGAGACTGGAGATAAATATGGGAGCAATTGGTCTTCGCGGATCTATACCCAAACCGCGGGAACACGTTCGATCCGGAGACTCGATAGTGTGGGAAATAAGTCAATTGTTGCCGTAGCCCAACGACGCCCCTGGTTGAAACGGCTCCTTGCCTCACTCTTTCGATTACGAGTATATCTAAGCTTATCGCCTACTGTAGCGTGGACTCTTCAAAGTTCGGGGTTAATTTATGAGGAAGTATCTTTTGTTTTCTATGCTGGCATTGACCGGTTGTGTCACGCCGCCTGAGAAAATTAAGCCAGTAAGGACAGATAATCGGCCCTGCACGCTCCAAGACCGTGATAGACTTGCTGATTTGACAGGGCTTCAGAAAACCAGTGCCAATAGAGATGCATGGAGTGTCTTTGCATACGGCGTGCCCGCCCCCAATAGTGAAGATCATTCGCCGGAAATCGCAAGACTAAAGGGACGCTGTGGCGTGCCCTAACACCGCAATGCATTCACGGTTAGCCGCTAGAGACCGCTAGGGTAAAATCCGTCGAGGTCCAGGTGCGTACAATCCTCGTTATCGTAGCGGTGATGTTCAAGTAGACTGTCGCCGTAATTCCATGGCAGCAATAGGGCAGGAAACATTTCAATGACAAAATTGCTGGAAGTTGCGCATCTTCAGGCGGAGATCGCTGCGCTTGTGCCGAGTTCGCGGACCATGAGGCTTGCCGTTGCCTTCTGGGGCAACGGAGCCATCGAAGCTCTAGGATTGCCTGAAACGCTCGGCCACGCTCGCATTGTCTGCAATCTTCGCCTAGGCGGCACCAATCCCAACCAGCCCAGGGCTATCTGAAACAGTGGAAGCCGATCATTGATCGCGTCCTTCAGGCGTACCCTCACGAAAGCACCATCTGCGTCGACCTGGGCAAAGTCGCCGAGAAATTCATGAAATGAGCGTCTCATCCTAATCTGCTCGATAGCCTCGTCCTGAACGCCGCTGGGCTAACGACATAAGCTCGCTTGTGGGAGCGAAAGATAACTTCCAATCCGTTGCCGTTGAAATTACGGTGACAATGCATTTATGGAGTGCATGGACCGCACCCGTTGGGTGAAACAGGCTCCAAATTTACTGAGCAGTCGTATTAACTCAGCACCAGCTTCAGGCCCAGAACCGCGAAGGCCGCGGCGAAGCCGCGCCGGAGCCACGCGAGTACGCGCGGGCGCGAGAGGATGGAACGGCGGGCAGCGGCGGCGAAGGCGCCATACAGGAGGAAGACCAGGAAGGTCAGCGCCATGAAGACGAGCCCCAGCTCCAGCATCACCGTTGCCGGATGAGGCGCATTCGCCGGCACGAATTGCGGGAGAAAGGCCAGGAAGAAGATCGACAGCTTCGGATTGAGGATGTTGAGAAGAATGCCGTTGCGAATGATCGCCAGCGGCTCGATCGGCCGGCCCTCCTCCTCGACCTGCAGCGCCCCGCCGTCGCGCCATACGCCCCAGGCCATGTAAAGCAGATAGGCGACGCCGAGATATTTGATGCCCTGGAAGGCCAAGGCGCTGGCATGGAGCAGCGCGGCCAGCCCGATGACGCTGACGCCGATGTGCGGCAGGATGCCAAGCGTGCAGCCGAATGCCGCGATGCCGCTGGCCTTCCAGCCCTGGCCGAGGCCAAGGGCGAGCGTGTAGAGCACGCCGGTGCCCGGCAACAGGATGATGATGAGGGAGGTGAGGAGGTAGTCGGAGGTCATGGGTGGGTTCCCGTTTGGCAACCCGCAGGAAAGCCGATCAGGCCTCCGCTGTCTTGAACGCATTTGCAGGGCTGAGATGCTCGTGCACGATCTTCCAGCCCTCGGCATCCCTACGCAGGACCGTGGTACCGCGCCCGCCGCCCCAGACCGGTTCGCCTGCCGCCATACCCTTCCAGTGGAAATTGTAGATGCAGCTCGCAGCGCTGTCCCCTATTGCCAGCCAGTACAGGTTCTCCAGGGTGTAGACCTCGTTCTCGACCGCCTTCCACGCCGCTTCGAAGGCGCGCCTTGCGGCCTCGATGCCACGATGGTCGCCGTCGGAGAACCAGAACACCGCGTCCTCGGCGATGACGGGCAGCAACGCATCGAAGTCATGCAGAGCAAGCCTGGCCAGATAGAATTTCATGGCGTCTTCCGGATGCATGATTGCCTCTTCGCCCTACAGGATCTTATCTGATGACAGCCGCATAGGCACCCGGCGAGACGCCGTAAACACGTACGAAACGCCGCGTCATATGGCTCTGGTCGGCAAAGCCGCTCGTGGCGGCCGCCTCGGCAAGGGGCATGCCCTCCGCGATCAGGCGGCGCGCCATGTGGATGCGGCGCTGCATGAGATAGGCATGGGGCGTCATGCCTGTCGCCCTGGCAAATCCGCGCACGACCTGAAACTGGCTGAGGCCGCTCTCCTTGGCAAGGCTGGAGAGGGTGACGGGCGCAGCGGGATCGCTGTCGATCAGGTCCCGGGCACGCGCGATCGGCGCGGGCGGCATGGCTTTGACCGGGGCTTCACCCCGCATCCGGGCGAGAAGCAGCAGCAGCGCCTCATCCCGCTTCAGTCGCGCTTCAGCCGACCCGCCTTGCGTCACGGCGCGAAACAGGCGCTGGAACTGCGCCAAGGGAGGCCGGTCGGCGAGAACCGGGGCGGTAAATTCGAACGCCAGCTTTCGACCTTCCTCGATGTCGTCGATCGCTGCAGCGACGACAGCGGGATCAAGATAGAGCATGTGCCAACGCCGGCTGGCCCCGCCAATGGGTATGCCATCATGCACTTCACCAGGATTGACGGTGATCACGTTTCCTGCGCCTGCCTCGACAAGCCCGCGTCCGCTTGCCGATTTCTGGGCGCCACGGGAAATGAAGCCCACACCAAACTGGTCATGGGTATGGCGCGGAAAACTATGGCTGCTCTCCGCCTCCACCGCCTCGATGCCGGCCATGAAGCAGCGGGGCATGCTGAAGCGGTTGCCTGCTCTGGGTCGCCTGTCGTGGATCATACTTGCCATGGCGGCATTGATGCCCTTGTTTCGGGCCGGCTGCAATTCCATCCAAGACGGCATCTGCCCCGCCGGACAGGATGGCTCGCGTTCGATGTCCCTTGCCGAGACTTTGACGATGACGTTCAGCTACGCTCCAGCCCTTCTCAGGGAATTTCCCGAACTCGTCGCGAGCGTCCGTCATGTCACGGGTGTCAGGGCGATGGGTGATGTCTCGCGCCTCGTGCGGCCCTTCTGCGATCTCGCTGCCAGGCGGCTCGAAGGCCGCAGCGAAAGCGACCTGCCGGAGATCCAGGCCTGGCGCCGCACCTTCTCGAAAATGGGACTGAAGCCGACCCAATATCGCTGCGCCGCAGAAGCGCTTCTGCGGCGCTTCCGCAAGGAGGGCTCGCTGCCTTCCATCCATCCGCTCGTCGATCTCTGCAACGGCATTTCCCTGGCCTTCGCCATTCCGATCGCAGTGTTCGATCTGGACAAGGTGAGAGGCGGCCTGCAGGTGCGCCATGCCGCAGGTACCGAGAGCTACGAGACCTTTGCCGGCGAAATCGAGCATCCCGAACCGGGCGAAGTCATCTTCGCCGACGAGGGCGGACGGGCCCATGCCAGACGCTGGACCAACCGCCAGAGCGGCCTCTCCGCGATCCGCCCCCAGACGGACCGAGTGCTGATCGTCGCCGAGGCGATGCATGAGACGGCGGGGGAGGATATGGGGCGCCTGGGCGAGGCGCTGGATGGTGCGCTCAGGGAGGTTGGTCTAACCATCGGTTGAGTTTCGATCGGGAGATCGAGGCTCCGGTCCCGTGTCTCGTGCCGCCAGCCTGAAGACATAGAACTTCGTATCGACGGCCATGAAGAGAAAGCTCTCGGGCAAGTCGGCCTTGGCGATCTCCACGAAGCCATGCTTCTCGTAAAAGCGATGGGCAGCCAGGAAGCGGTCGGTGGTGCCAAGGAAGACGTCCCGGATACCCCGCTCCCGTGCCTCGTCGAGCAGCCGCTGCAGGAGCGCGGCCGCCACGCCCAATTCCCGGCCACGGAAGGGCGCCGCCACGAACATCTTGCGCAGGGCCGCCTGGTCGTTGCCGATATCCTTGAGGCCGATCGATCCAACCACCCTGCCCTCGCAGCGGGCCACCCAGAAATCGCCCTTGCCGCTCTGGTAGAAGGCAGGAATGGCGGCAAGATCCGGCTGGTCCTCGGCCGTGATGGCGAAGCCGAATTCCTCGCGCTGGATCGGCAGGATGAGGTCGATCACGCCCTGCTGGTCACCCGCCTTGAAGCTGGCGATTTCGATGGCTCCGGTCATCGCGGCGGCACTCTCACAGCATGCTCGGCAGCACCTTGTCCGGCGGGGTGTGCCCGTCCATGAAGGCGCGGATGTTGACGATGACCTTGTCGCCCATGTCGGTGCGGCCTTCGATGGTGGCCGAGCCCATATGCGGCAGCAGCACGACGCGGCCGCTCTTGGCGAGCTTCACCAGGCGCGGATTGACGGCCGGCTCGTGCTCGAAGACGTCGAGCCCGGCGCCGGCGATCTCGCCGGCATCGAGCATCTTGGCCAAGGTCGTCTCGTCGATCACCTCGCCGCGAGCGGTGTTGATCACCAGCGCCTCGCGCTTGAGGAGCTTCAGGCGGCGGGCCGAGAGCAGGTGATAGGTCGCCGGCGTGTGCGGGCAATTCACCGAGATGATGTCCATGCGGGCCAGCATCTGGTCGAGCGAATCCCAATAGGTCGCCTCGAGCTCGGCTTCGATGGCCGGATCGACATGGTGGCGGTTGTGGTAATGCACCTGCAGGCCGAAGGCCTTGGCGCGGCGGGCGAGCGCCTGGCCGATTCGGCCCATGCCGATGATGCCGAGGCGCTTTCCGGTGATGCGGCGGCCGAGCATCCAGGTCGGCGACCAGCCGGGCCAGGCATTGTCGCCCTCGGGAATCACACGCGCGCCCTCGGGCACGCGCCGCGCGACCGCGAGAATCAGCGCCATCGTCATGTCGGCCGTGTCCTCGGTGAGCACGCGCGGCGTGTTGGTGACGGTGATCTTGCGCGCCACCGCCGCTTCGACATCGACATTGTCGACACCATTGCCGAAATTGGCGATGAGCTTGAGGTTGGAGCCGGCAGCTTCAATCACCGTCTTGTCGATACGGTCGTTGATGGTCGGCACCAGCACGTCGGCAGTCTTCACCGCCTCGATCAGGGCCTCCTGCGACATCTTCTCATCGGTGAGATTGAGCCGGGCATCGAAGAGTTCGCGCATGCGCGTCTCGACGCTGTCAGGCAGGCGGCGCGTCACCACCACGAGCGGTTTTTTTCTGATTGTCATGCCGACCTCCCCGAAACTTTAAGACGGCGTTCACCGCACTCGGACAAACTGGACACATAAGCCCACCATTCGTCGCTGATCTTCCTCTAACAGAGCCGGGAGCACAGCAACAGAGCGGGACGCGGGCGAGAGTATGCGTTGAGGTTCGGCATGTCCTATTATGAAGAAGAAGAAACGCCGCGCTTGAGCCTGATCGCCAGGATCGGCTTTGCCGGCGCCTTCTGTGCCTTTGTCCTGGCGGGTGGCGTCTATTATCTCCATCACAAGCGCCTGACCCAGACGGTGGCCAATGCCAACGATGGCGTCAGCCCCGAGACCCTGGCCGATCCCACCGTGGCCGCCTTCATCGCCGGTTCCGGCAAGGGCGACGGCAAGGCCAATGCACCCACCGACGTCACCGGCTCGCTGCCCGACAGCTCGGCGGTCAAGGACCAGCTCGGCCCGGTCTCCGGCCTGCCGATGCCACGCTTCGTCAGCCTGAAGCCCGACAAGGTGAATGTGCGCCAGGGCCCCTCGCGCGACCAGACCGTTTCTTTCATCTACCAGAAGGCCAATCTGCCGGTCGAGGTGATCGCCGAATTCGAGAACTGGCGCCGCATCCGCGATGCCGACGGCTCCGAAGGCTGGGTGCTGCAGAACTTGCTCTCGGGCAAGCGCACCGCCTTGATTGCGCCCTGGTCGAAGCAGCCCACCCTGCCGCTCCTGGCCAGCGCCGACCGCAAGGCCAACGCGGTGGCGATGCTGCAGCCGGGCGTGCAAGCCAACATCAAGAGCTGCACCTCCAACTGGTGCCGCATCAACGGCGATGGCTTCGACGGCTGGATCCAGGAGAGCAATTTGTGGGGCGCCTATCCCGGCGAAGCAGTGGATTGAGCCTGGGAGCGCAGGCATCCTTGCCTGCTCTCTTCCCTTATCCCGAAGCGTAGCATTTCCAAAAGCGGACGGGACGTCCGCGCTCCCAGGGGCCTCCCATGCCGCGCATCCGCCTGAAGGTCAGCGGCATCACGACGCTGGTAGAGGCCCGCATCGCTGTCGAGGCGGGAGCGGATGCGATCGACCTCGATCCTCTCGGCTTCGCCACGAGCAGCATGACCCCCGACGAGGCAATAGCCGAAATCGCTTTGTCGCTTCCCCCGATGGTGACGGCGGTCGTCCAGACCAAGGCCCTCACGGCCGGCACCGTCGCGCAGCAGGTTGATGCAGCCGCGGCTACGGCCGTCCAGCTCATGCGCGCCCTGCCGGCGAGCGAGTATCCAGGCCTCAAGCGCATTATTCGCGGCCGCAAGATCATACAGTCGATCGAGCCGGAGCAGGCGCAGGCCCTGGAACTGGCGGCGGCCTGCGCCGAATTCGCCGATGCGGTCCATCTTCCGCTTGTCGCCTTCGAAAATCTGCCGCGCTGCCGGCAAATCGCGGAGGCCTGCCGGCTACCCATTTTCCTGGGACTGGCGGAACCCGAGAGATTTTCCATGGAGATCGCTGCTTTCCGTCCCTTCGCCATCGACATCACCACGCCTGGCGGAAGCAGTCCCTTCGACCCTGCGTTCCTGGCCAGACTCGGCTGAAGGGCGACGCATGTGCACTTTGTAACACTGCACGCAACATTGCCGCCCGAAACGCCTCCCCGCCGTTGCGTGCCCTTCGCCTCGTGCTAAGATCGCATCGGTGGGGGATAAGAGTGCGTTTTCATTCGGGAACGCCGCGTTGGTGTTAGCGCTGGCGGCCGTTCCCTGTCGAGGCTTTGACCCGCTGCGGCCCCCTCATGAATTCTTCCCTCGATGCGTTCGATCTCAATGCCGCGGTGCTGCGGCACTCGGAACGTGACATGCGCGCCTTCATGGCAGCGCTGGCGGTTCGGCTCGAAACCGCGCTGCCGGGCCGGGTGAGCGTGGAGCGCAGGCGCGACGGTTTCTTCTCCTCCACCCGCCATGTCACCGAGATCAAGGTCGAACATCCCGACGCGATCTTCTCCCTGGCCTACGGCAAGGCGGGCCTGACGGCGAGCCGCGCCAAGGTGGTGCATGGAGTGACCATCAGCACCGCCAGCCTGCCGGTGCCGCAATGGCTTGGTGAGCTCAACAAATCGGTCGCCGACCTCGCCGACCGCAGTGCCATCGCGGGAGATGTGCTCCATGGCTTCCTTTGATGGCCTCGACCCGGCGGATGTCCGCTTCGACAAATGGGAGCAGGCGCTCAACAGCGGCAAGCTGCCGGATTTCGTGGTGGCGCGCCTTGAGAAGGCGAAGACAGGCGCGGTGCCCTGGCTCTCGACCATGACGCCGGCCGAACTTCTGCTGGCACGCAGCCACGGCATAAAGCCGCTCGCCACCGTCTCCGGCACCTGCTGGTACCACTATGGCTGGAGCTGGACCGAAGGCCATGCCGAGGGCTGGAACATCGCCTTGACACGCCTGCGCCAGGAGGCGGTGGCCTGCGGCGCCAATGCAGTGGTCGACGTTCACATGCGTACCATCGCACGCGGCGAGAATGACAGCATGGACTTTACCCTGGTCGGCACGGCGGTGCGTTTCGCCAGCCTGCCGGCGGCGAAGGATCCCATCGTCGCCACGGTGCCGGCGCTCGAATTCGTGCGGCTGCTCGAAATTGGCATCGTGCCCACCGGCCTCGCGGTCGGGGCGAAATATGACTGGTTGCAGCAATCATCCTTCCGCCCGGATTATTCCACTGGCGGTTACAGCGGCTACAACACGCCCCTGACCGATCTCGGAAAGTTCTGGGAACGGGTGCGTCGCCAGGCCCATGCCGAATTGCGCGCTAACGCCGCGCGGCAGGGCAATGGCGTGCTGGCCGATGTCCATTTCGGCCAGCTCCTGCGCTATGAGGGCGGCGAGAACCAGCCAATGCGTTATCTCGGCCGCCACATCGTCATCGGCACGGTGGTCGACACGCCGCGCAAGGCCGACGTGCCGCACCACATCCGTACCGTGGTCGACATGCGTGACACGCTTTCGCCCCTGCGGCGCAAAATCGCCAGCCGTCACGGCTTCGGCACCAATGACAGTGAGGGAGGTATCTGATGTCCGATGGCGACAACATTCCGCAGCACGCGCTCGAACGCCTGAAGGGCCTGCGCAGCGCCGGCAATCCGGATGGCGTCTTCACCTCCGACTTCTCAGTCAATGAGTTCCTGCTGGTGCGCAAGGCCGGATTCGAGCCGATCGGCCTGTGCGTGGGCTCGTGCATCTATCATCTGGGCGTGCAGTATGGCCGCTGGACCAAGAACGAGGAGCTGACAACCATCTCGCAGGCCATGTACCACGCCCGCGAGCTCGCCATGAGCCGCATGCGCTCCGAGGCCGCCGACATGGGCGCCGATGGCATTGTCGGCGTCAGGCTGGAGGTCAAGCGCCTGGAATGGGATGAACATGTGCTCGAATTCGTCGCCATCGGCACAGGTGTCGTGCATGCGCAGGGCCACCAGGGCTTCAAGGGCGTGAACGGCCAGCCCTTCACCTCCGACCTTTCCGGCCAGGATTTCTGGACGCTGCTGCATGCCGGCTATCGGCCGCTTGAAATGGTGATGGGTTCCTGCGTCTACCATGTCGCCCATCGCGGCATTTTCTCGGCCATGGCCAACTCCATGCGCAATGTCGAGCTCACCAATTTCTCGCAGGCCCTTTATGATGCCCGCGAAATCGCCATGGAGCGCATGCAGGATGAAGCCCATCGCGCCGGCGCCGAGGGCGTCGTCGGCGTCGACCTGCATGAGGGCAATCACGGCTGGGGCAGCCATGTCATCGAATTCTTCGCCATCGGCACCGCGGTGAAGCCTATTGGCACGGAGATAGACCCCGCCACCATTCCCGACCCGCAGCTCGTGCTGTCGGTCAACACCTGATCCTTTTGGAGCCAAACCCATGTCGATCCTGGGACGCGTCGCCGACCTCTTCTCGGCCAAGACGCATAAATTGCTGAACGCCCTCGAAGACCCCAACGAGGTGCTCGACCTCTCCTATGAGAAGATGCTGAGCGGCCTGCAGGAGACCAAGGCGCACCTCGCCGACGTGATCGCCCAGCAGAAGTCGCTGGAGCGCCAGATCGCTGCCGCCGATCGCGAGATCGCTGGCGCAGAGGACGACGCGGCCACCGCCGTCAAGGCCGAGCGTGACGATCTCGCCAAGGCCGCGCTGGTGCACCGCCGCCGGGCCATGGACAACCGCGCCACGCTGGAACAGGCGCTCAACGCCATCCTGCCGCAGATCTCCAAGCTGACAGACTATCAGCAGCGCCTGCAGGAGCGCATCGAGAAGTTCCGCACCCAGAAGGAGACGATGAAAGCAAGCTATGCCGCAGCGCAGGCGCAGGTAAAAGCGCAGCAGTCCCTCACCGGCATCGGCGAGCGGCTGGGCGGCGTCGGTGAGACCTATCAGCGCGCCGAGGACCGCATGCTCGCCGCCCGCGACAAGGCCGACGCCATGGATTCGATGATCGAGCAGGGCATCGTCAACGATCCTCTCGACAAACGCAGCTCAGCCGAGAAAGAACTGGCAGCCCTGCGCGACAAGCACGCGGTAGACGACGATCTCGCCGCGCTGAAGGCGCAGCTCGGCCCGAAGGTGATCGGCTCCTCCTCATCGGCGGGTAACCTGCCCAAGCCGGATGATGAGCCGAAGGCGTAGTCGTTGAACGTTATGCGATCGCTGACCTGTCCTGCCGTTCTTGGCCTTGCTCTCGCGTTGCTCTCGCCCGCACATGGCGAAACGCTGATAGGCAAGGCCGAGCAGGGCAAGACGCAGAGCATCGCCCACGATGATCCGGCCATGAATGCCGCCTTCGCCAAGGCGCAGCAGACCCTTGGCCAGTTCCTCGATGCCTTCGAGGCCAAGGCGCCAGGCACCGGCAGCTTCCTGGTCAAGATCCCGATCAGCGACGGCGACAAGCGGGAATATTTCTGGGTGAACGAGCTCACCCGCACGGGCAACCAGTTCAGCGGCCGCATCAAAAACCGGCCCGAAGTGGTGCAGAACATCCAGTATGGCCAGCTCGTCACCTTCCCACGCAGTCGAATCCGCGATTGGATGTATGTCGATCACGGCAAGACGCTCGGCAACTTCACCACCTGCGTGCTGCTGAGCCGCGAGGATCCTGCCCAGGCCCAGGAACTGATGAACCAGATGAAACTGACCTGCGAGCATCACGGGTCCTGAGGGCTCCTACCGCGGGCCCTCCCATGGATTGCGGCCGTGCCTCAGCCACTCGAGCGTGTCCTGCCAGAAGCCAGCGGCGTGGCGGCTGTGGAAGAGGCTGAAATGACCGATCTCGTCAAAGCCGAAGGTCTGTGGTGAAAGTTCCGCGACGCTCGATTGGCTGCCCTTGTAATAGGCCAGGGCGCGACGGACGGCCCGCGGAGTGCCGAACATGTCGTCGGACATGGAAATAGCAAGGATCGGCGCCTTCACGGCGGCGAAGCGCGCCAGGATCTCGGCGCGCCGGCCGGCGGGATAGCTCAGCTCCATACGCGCACGGCGGAAGCTCCATTCATGGGCTACGCCCGCCGGCAAGTCCTCCAGCCAGCCGAGGCGGCGCCCCGGAAAATAGCCGTAGAACGTCGTCAACAGCGGCATCGCCACATGCCACTTCAGCACGAGGCCGGCGCGCTGGCGGGGCGCGTAATCAGGCCAGTAGGCATATTGGGCGCCCATGGTCAGCATCCGGTCGATGGCGGGTGCCGAGAGCGCGAAACCCGGCATGAAGCCGCCAATGCTGTGGCCGACCACGCCGAGGAAGCCATGGGGATCGCGGGCACGGGCAAAGCGCAGCACGGCCTGGAAATCGAGCTCGCCCCATTGAAACCAGCGATACCCGCAGCGCCTGAGATCGGCGGGGCGCGACAGGCCAATGCCGCGATAATCATAGGTGAGCACATCGAAACCATGCTCCCAGAGGAAGTATGCATAGTAATGATAATAGGGCGCCAGCACGCCGGTCGCCGGATTGACGATCACTGTGCCGGTCCTCGTCCCTGCTGCCGCCTTCCACAGATGCGCGCCAAGGACCACGCCGTCATCGCAGGTGATAGCGATCGGTTCGGCTGCCTCGGCGGGCGCGGCTTTTCGAGCAGGCTCTTGCATGGGCCGAAGCTTACAGAAAGAGCGGCACCCCTTATACTCACTAGGCAGTATACATGGGAACTGTCATGGCCGAGCTCTCAACGCGCGAACGCATCGTCGGCGCCGCCTCCAGCCTGTTCTACGCGCAGGGCATTCGCGCCGTGAGCGTTGATGCCGTGGCGGAGAAGGCCGGCGTCACCAAACGAACGCTCTATTACCACTTCGCCAGCAAGGACGACCTGATCGCCGCCTATCTCGCAGCGCGGGACCAGCCCAATCTCATGCTATTCCGGCGCTGGTTCGAGGAGGCTGAGGGCGGCACGGCTGCGAAGATGCGAGCCATCTTCCTGAACCTCGCGCGATCGGCTCGCCACCCGAAATGGAGGGGCTGCGGCTTCCTGCGCACCTCGGCGGAACTTGCCAACCTCCCGGGTCACCCGGCCATCCGCATCGGGGCCGCCCATAAGAAGGCGTTCGAGAACTGGCTCCGGCATGTTTTCGAAACCGAAGCCATCGCCGATGCCGCCCTGCTGGCGCGGCAGATCGTGCTTCTGCTCGACGGTTCCTTCGCAGTGGTGCTGCTGCACCGCGACGCCAGCTACATGGAGGACGCGGGCGAGGCGGCATTTACACTGGTTGAAGCAGCGAGACGAGGCGAAGCTCGAAACCCTTCGGTGGCAGCTTGAGCTCGGCGTCAAAACCACTTGCATATTGAAAGCGGTCTCGTTAGCTTCAAGCCGCTTTCAGCTTGCAAGCAGAAAATCCATCATAATCGGCACTTGAAGAGGAAACCGCCATGTCCAAGCTCGTTGTCCGCGCCTTCTCCCTCTCACTGGACGGCTATGGCGCCGGCCCCGACCAGAGCCTCGACAATCCTCTCGGGGTGAACGGCAAGAAGCTGCATGAATGGGCCTTCGCCACTCGAACCTTCCAGAAGATGTTCGGCATGGATGGGGGCGAGACCGGCATCGACGAAGACTTTGCCGCTCGCAGCTTCGAGAACATCGGTGCCTGGATTCTCGGCCGCAACATGTTCGGGCCGGTGCGCGGCCCGTGGCCCGATGAAAGCTGGAAGGGCTGGTGGGGCGATACCCCGCCCTATCACGTGCCGACCTTCGTGCTGACCCACCACGCCCGCGCGCCGATCGAGATGAAGGGCGGCACGGTGTTCCACTTCGTCACCGATGGCATCGAAGCGGCCCTGCAGCAGGCAAGAGCAGCGGCCGGAGGCAAGGACGTGCGCGTGGGTGGCGGTGTTTCCACCATCCAGCAATATCTGCGCGCAGGGCTGATCGATGAGATGCACCTTGCCATGTCGCCGGTGCTGCTCGGCAAGGGCGAGAACCTGTTCGCCGGGATCGACCTGCCGGCGCTCGGCTACCACTGCACGGAGCGAGTGCCAACGGCAAATACGACGCATCTGATGATCATGAAGAGGTAGGCTGGGAGCGCCGGCTTTCCAGCCGGCATTCTGGAAACGGCCGCGCCTTCAGGAGAACAAGAATCGGATCGTCCGACACTACATCATGGCGTTTTGCGAACTGACGGAATCGGCAAGAATCGCGAAGGCGAAAACTGGCGGAACTGGCGCTCATCACTCTCCAGGTCACGGGTTCGAACGCCCTCAGTTTCTCCTGCGGACCTGTAGCGCGGTGGGCGGAGCAGGTCGTTTCGTCAGTTTTGTCGCCGCGCTGGTTTCCCACGAGACGGGTCATGGCAAACGCTGTTGGTACTCCATTCGGCGTAAACGGTCCGCTGATTCGAGTCCCGTCAGGCCTCCCAGCCAGCGAGACCCGTAGCTGAAGTGGCTAGAAACAAATGCCCGCTTCGCGCGCGGAGCAAGCAAGACGTGCCGTTCCAACGCTTTTGTTGCCACCACACCTGCATGAAGATCCGTCGCTGCTGCGAATGCTGCGGGGCGATACCAAGCGTCGGAAAACACGGCGAATGAGGAAAATACCGCACCAAAGTGCGCTGTATCGGCAAAATACACCGGACTCATGGCCATCCCCGGTGACGGTCCATGGGTGCGGACCGGCTGGCCAGGATGGCCCGGAACTGCCGAAGCGCATCGGCACGTCGCCTTTGATCTATTTTTTGTACGGCCTGTTACGTCTTAGGACTGACTGCTAACGACCAATCGGGGCGAGGTGCGATACTCAATACACATCATCAGCTACCAATTCCGTGGATCGAAAATGAACGTTTTCGTACCGGCGCCCTCCGCAGAATCCGCGGCTGGAGCCATCTTCGCTAATCCTTCCGAAGACTTTCAGGGTCCTTTCGCGAGCGAGTATGCCTACTTGCCCTCTGATGTGGAAGCAGCCAAGCCCCCCATCGCGGTGATATCGGAGAACAGGTTCTTTGGAACCTGCCTCGCGCGCTGCCTCATGCAGATGGCGGTGGAGTTCGAGATCCATTCCTTTGCCAACCATCAGGAGTGGCTCGAGAGTTCGGATCACGCATCCACCGAGATCGTTCTGCTGTGCGCAACCGGCGAACGGGCGACGGAAGACGCGGTACTCCATAGCCTGGATACGATCGTGCAGGCTTCGAGCGATGCGCGCGTGATCATTGTATCGGATGTCGATCAGCCCGGCCCCATGATCGAGGCTCTGTCAAAAGGCGCCAAGGGTTATGTGTCCATGGGCCTCGATCTGGAGATCGCCCTGGGCGCCATCAGGCTGATCAATGTGGGCGGAACTTTCATTCCGGCAAGCAGCCTGATGTCGATGCGGAGCACGGCGCCAGCAGGCGGTGAAGCCAAGGTCGCCCGGGCGGACAAATCGATATTCACCGAGCGCCAACTCGAGGTGCTCGAGCATCTGCGCCGGGGCGATCCCAACAAGATCATCGCCCACAAGATGAGCATGAGCGAGGCGACGGTTAAGATCCACGTCCGCAACATGATGAGGAAGATAAAGGCCAAGAACAGGACCGAACTGGTTTGCAAGAGCAACGAGTTGCTGGGTCTGCAATGAGGCTACGACCAGGCGGGAGGCATACCTGGGTACCGGCATTCCCCCCGCCGTTCTAGGACAGGGGGGCCTGTGCCTTTCTCGGCGCCTGCCCGTGATGATCGGCCCGCTGATGCGTAACCTCCGCAACAGACGGGAACGGCAATGTCCGTCAGCGTGCCTTGTTGATTCGGGCTATGCGCGTTGCTGAAACCACGGCCTTCATACACCGTGTGGAGAAGTAACCAGGTTGCGTGGGGTTAGATATCCGCGACGGGCCGCACGCTCGCCTATGCGTTTGGCGGATGACAGTAACCCACTCGAATACCATTTCATGAGCGAACACTCACGGAAACAAGTGAGCGTCGGCGCTTGGCAAGGCGTCGACATCCCCTATCGGAGAAGTTGTATCCAATTGAATTTGGTCGTTTATCTCCCGGTCGAAGAACGATCCGAGGTCCCAGTGGGCAGTATCGACTATGACGAACTTGTGGAGCTCTGGACCCTCGGCGAGCACGGGGATCTGGCTCCGCGCGACGGCAAGGTCAGCGGTGTCCGGGTTGCGACACTGCCCCTCTGGAAGGCGGTGAGAATTGTTTTGACGGACTGGGAGCCCGACTCCGTGCGCCAGAAGACCGCGCAGATCGTGCCCAAGGGCGGAATGCCTCTCCTGGAGCTGGAGGAGATCCGGCAGATCTTTGAGCGAGCCGATTTCCCAGGCCCCGACGGCCAGTAAGATAGTACCGACTCCGATGACCGGATATTCGCCAGCTCACCGGTGCCATGGCGCCGCTTCACAAAGATGGTCCGCCTGGAGCGTGATGCTGCAGCGAAGTTCGCAGGACGCCAGCTTCCAACATTCTCGCAAGCCCGGCTGACCGACGCCGCTGAATCACTTCTCCGTAAAATCGCCTACTTCGATTGACGTATAGACATTTCACAGCCGCAGTGTTCTGGGGAACTGAGCTTGCCCTCTACACCTGTGCGCCTGCGACCGGGCAGCGCCATGAATGGAGCAGTTGATGAAGCGTGGGTTGGATGAGGAAACCATCAAGGCGACGGTTCTCGCGTTGGCCATGCGCGAAGGGCGCGCCCTCTCGCCCGATAGCCCGGAGTTCAGCCAGACAGTAAGGCAGGCAGCCTTGCTGATCTCGGAATATCTTGCCACGCTAAACGCCTCTCCAGCCGGCGAGGCCGAAGCCTTGAACGGCCATTGGGTCGCGACCAACGCTCCCGAGACCGCCTACCGGACCTGGGGCGGGACCTGCTTCGTGTGGACCGGCGACCCGAACCTCGCTACCCGCTATGCACGGCGCGAAGATGTCGAGCGCACGCATGCCGAAGACGAGGGCGTCTGGAAATACATCCAGCTTCCGCCGCCGAGCTCCGGCGAGGCAAGCGCGGAGGAACCCCAGAAACAGCGCCGCTTCCGCCATCGCAAGCGGGGATCGACCTACACCGAACTCGGCGAAGGTCGCCTGCAAACATCATCCCCAGTCGAGGACATGGCCTCCGTGACCATTTATCGCGACGACAAGGACGGCACCCTATGGGCTCGACCGGTCGCCGAATTCCATGACGGCCGCTTCGAAGAACTGAGTTGAGCATCTCCAGGCGCCTGGTCTTGCCTGCGGCAATTCTACACTGTGATCTGCCGCTAGGGCAATATCGACCGATTGCCGACTTTGTCTTAAAGATGGAGAGTCCATGTCGCTTCTGCCATGGACCCTGGAGTCGGAAGCTGCCGATCGGTTGTCATGGATCCCGGCATCATCTTCCGCCCACTCTGTACTCCTTTCGCACTGTGCTTAAATCCACACACTCACAACCAAAATAAGCATTAATTCGATTTAAAATGACGGCACAAGAGTTACAAGTTGAAGAAAATTCATTTCTTAATTAAAATTTAACACGATCAGTGAGGCCTCCGCATGAATAACCAAGCATTTGAGTATCGTGGCAACGTTCGCCAGCTTTTCCCGGCCGTTGATTTCGAACCGGTTTGGATTTCGGAATCAGTGGATGGCGCAACCGTTCATGTTGAACGCTCGCGCAGGTTCGGCAAGGAGCGTTATGTTGTACTAGTGCAACTGGCTGGTGCTGATGAAAGCAGCCGCAGCTGGAGCCTTGCACAGACGAGCGAAGGACAGGATTTCAACTGGGCCATGGATACGGCCTCCAAGATCCATAAGCTCTTGAAGCTTTTGGGTCCCTATTGGCTTAATCGAGATACAAGACAGAGAGCCTGAGGCCATCTTCTCCTGAAAAATTTCTTTGCATAGCTTACAAATTGATCAGATGTTAACTTATTTCTACAGACTGAAATTATAAGTATACATATATACCAAACTCTTTGAGAATTCAGTGCCTGAAATGTTGGCCGGCGCCGCCTGAACGGCTGCCTCTTGAGGAGAAGCACGGCCCATGCGGAAGGTTATGCCGGCGCCCCCCTCTCGATCCCTGCAGCGCCCCTCCGTAATCGTGGACGAAACCACTGGTGACGTCATAATTGACGTGGTGGCGACGGGCCACATCCAGATCGTCATAACCGGCGATGGGGACGTTCTCTGCGATGGCGAAAGCATCCTTGTCGAACCGCTCGATTGTGATTGAGAGCGGGCTCCCAGGCGCCTTCCGATGCCGCGGGTGAGCCCTGATCGCCAGCCTCCATGTCCTGCCAGCTCGGAATGGGCAACCCTAGACTCGCTGCGCCTGAAAACCCTCTATCGCGACCCATCAGCCATTTTGGCGAGCAACTTACAAACTCCTTATGTTAATACCTCCAAAGAGGTATATCTTATTTGCATACTTTGGAGAAAGACCTACTTATCCAGGCCCCAAAGGACTAGACAGTTCGGGAAACCATACTAATATAAGACATTGTTGGATGGCTGACTGGGTTTGTGGGCGTCAACTACCAAGCGTTGCTTCGTTTAGCGGCCGGTGTAGATTTCGCTTGTGAAAACTGGCAGTCACGCTGACAAATTAGTGCATTGCACGCTCTATTAGTGGGGAGGGATCGATCGATCCTTCCCCTTTTACTTTCGGCTTCCCTTGAAAGTCCCCGAGCCTACGCTCCGACAACCCATCTCAACCAGAAGTTTAGGACGTTGTTTTGCACCTTTGACACGCTATGGCTGGCAAAGACAGTGCCTATAAGGCTGGGGGAATGACGCCCCTGAAAGCGAGCCGCTTATTCTCCGAAGCTTCCTGACCAAATCTCGCAGCACGTGACAGATCGCCACACTGCGAGCCGACGCCCAAGCGAGAATTCCGCATCAGGCAGGCTGATACAGTGCAGTGTCTTCTAAGGGCAGGATCATTAGCGGCGCTTGCCTGGAGGAAACAAGCCACTCCTCCAGTTCGCTCGGTTTCATGGGGCGGCCGAACAGATGCCCCTGCCCGATACGGCAGCCGAGCCTTTCCAGCATGCCGCGCTGCTGCTCGGTCTCCACCCCTTCGGCGACCACGACAATATCCAGGCCGCGCCCGATCTCATTCACCGCCATCACCACCGCACGCGCTCCGCCATCCTCGCAAAGCCGGCTTATGAAGCTGCGATCGATCTTCAACTCGGAAAACGGCACTTGCGTCAATCGACTCAGGTCAGAATAGCCGGTGCCAAAATCGTCCATCGACAACCCCACCCCGAGCTCCCGGATGGCATCTATTGTCGCAAACGTCATGGGATCGTCGTCCAGCTTGACGCCTTCGGTGATTTCCAACGTCAAAGTATGGGCGGGAATGCCGTACTCATCCAGCAGACATGCAATAGTAGCCGGTAGTTCGCGGTCGCAGAAATGCGTAGGTGACAAGTTGACCGAAACCGCCGGAACGTTCCGTCCAGCCGCGCGCCACTCCGCCATCTGGCGGCAGGCTTCGCGCAGCCCCCAGATGCCGATCTCTTCGATAAGGCCGATCTGCTCCGCGACATGAATGGAGCGGCCGGTCGAGACATCACCCAGCACAGGATGCGACCAACGCAACAGAGCCTCCACAGCGTGGAGGCTTCCGTCGCACAGATTCACCTGCGGCTGGTAGCACAGAGTCAGCCAGCCGTTGGCGAGCGCCTCCCTGAGAGCTTCGCCGACCACAACGTGGTCGTTCGGGCGATCAATCATGTCTTGCACATGCAAGGTAACGCCATTTCCGATCCAACGAATGTCCTCCCTGGAGAGCGTCTTCTCGCCGAAATATTCCCAGAATTCGATCTCCGGAGATGGCCCTTGCAAGGGGTTGCGCGACCGGAACAAGAAACGATGAGGTCTCAAAACAGATCACCCCTCATGCGCACCAGCTCCGTCCGATTCCTGGCATTGACTCTCTTCGTGATGCCTCTGACGTGTGCCAGAACCACGATGGATTTCGGATCGGGCTTTGCGGCCTGCCGCCATGCATCGACATGTTCATAGGCAGTGACTTCAAACTCAGGGTCCTCTCGATCCAGGTGACGCTCCAGGCACCCATGAAAGAAGGCATTCTGGGCAACCACGTTGACGGACAACTTCGACAAAAGGCGCGGGTTCGAGGCAGCCACACTGTCCCCGTCGGCCGCAGGAGGAACTTTTCCGGCGACAAGGGGTTCAAGTGCCTGCCCTTTCAATAGACCAGAGTCAGATTCTGCGGAGTTGAAGTCCATGACACATCCAGGCGAAACGACGCGAATGCGGAGAACGATAGTCGACATCACCGCTTCGGTCGTTAGCACCATGTCCCGAGATATGGCTCGCCGTACAAAATTGAGGCTTACCTCCCTCTTCGTCATGCTAAAAATGAAGTGGCCGCCTTTGACCCTCTCCGCCCTTCTTACACAGCGGAATGCGAAGATAACATCGCGATGTCACGCCAAATATGTTGAATATAGATGGAGTTTCGATTTAAAGGCCGGCTTTTAAGCCTTTTCTGACGAAACTGAACAGTGTGCTATCTGGAAATATCCAATATAGATGCTAAACTGCTACACCTAACAGGCAATCGGTGGAAAGCCAGATGTCCTCTTATCAAAATAATGGCGTCTTCCGTATAAGATGCCGGTATCGCCTCTATTCGACGCTAGAGACCGTCACCGCGCATGCAACAGCAAGACCTTTCGAGACGACGCTTCGAAGTCAAGGCGGCCGTCTGACGGAGTAGTTCGGTGAGAGCAGATGCAGACGCGAGACGGCAGTGCTCTGCCCGCAGGCCATCATGCGGAGAGGAGAGTACCGGCTCCAAGTGGAGAGACAGAGACAGCAACACAAGCGATTGATAAGGTTGGACGACGATCTGATTTCCTGTATATGCGTATATGATGGAAGATTATCTCTTTGAGGCTTGCATTTTGGAGATTGACGCGCAACGCAACGTAAGTTTGCCGGGTGAGAAACTTTCAAGGAGCCTGTCGCGTCAGAATTTATTTGATGGAAATCTACTTGAACGAAAGCCGACAACCGTAAATCATGCTATTGACCAACAGTTATCGCGCCGACTCGACAAGGAATACAGCTGGCACTTTGCGCTGCTTGTGTAGAGAGGGATATATTGGAAGTCGTGAATATGATGATGCTTTCCGCAGGGCCGAAAGTTGACAGTTAAGGATCCACCCACTCCCCCATTCAGGGAACGCCGCCGCTGGGCGCGGCAGCAGCGCCCACATGCGGACAACGGCCAGTCTGTGCCGCGCGCACTAAAGCCTCTGGTTTTCTCGACTGCGGATCTGCCCCCAAACGAACAATTTGGTGCGTGGGAAGCCTATGCGGCCTGTATCGCTGATGTACGGTTGCCCGATAATGTTTCTGCGGACGATGGGTTTGTCACCAGTCACACTGCCTGGAATCTGGGGGGCATGCTCGTCGTCCAGCAGCGCGTGCCCGCCCATCGCTATGCGCGTTCCGAAGCGAAATTGCGCTCGAGCCTGATCGATCATTGGTCCGTCGTTTTTCGGCGCACCGGCAAGTCATGGACGGAAGTCGGCGGCGTGGTAGCCGAGGCACAGCCTGAGAGCATAGAAATCCGCTCGCTCGGCCATCCGTTCCGCGGCCGCATGCTCGATTCCGAATATGTCACTCTCTATCTGCCGCGAGACCTCTTCGCGGATTCCGTCGGCATTCTCGACGCCAACAACAATTTCGTGCTCTCCAAGAATCTGGCCGGTGTGATCTCCAATTACATCACCAGCATCGAGGCCCGCCTGAACGAATTCACCCAGGAGGATTTGCCGGGCGTGGTCAAGGCGACCCGCGATCTGCTCATTGCCTGTGTTTCCTCTTCGGAGGACCGTGCTCCGGTGACGGCGCAGCAGATGACGATCGCGCCCATGGAGCGCGCGCGCCGGTTCATTCGGAGCAATCTGAAGTCGAACACGATGACGCCGGATGTCCTGTGCAAGGAGCTCGGCATCTCCAGGACCCATCTCTACCAACTGTTCGAGCCAAGCGGCGGCGTCGTGCATTATATCCAGAAGCAGCGCCTTCTCGCCGGCCATGTCGCGCTCAGCGATCCCGGCGACAGGAGACAAATTTCGGTGATCGCCGACTCCCTGGGCTTCAGTTCGTCGGCCGATTTCAGCCGTGCCTTCAGCCGGGAGTTCGGCTACAGCCCCCGCGAAGCCAGAAACCTGGTCGCTCCGGCCAACAACACACGCACGACCGGCTCAACGACGCCGTCCGAGACTCGCTCCTTCGAAGGCTGGCTCAAGAGCCTGGGAAGCTGATCAGTCGGCATGTTTTCGAAAGACGCGGCCCGCTCCGGGCCCGGCCAAGGCTCTGACTTTCTTCGTCAGGCCCGGTCCCGCTTGCCGGCCGGTATAAGCAATGTGTCGAATTCCGCCGCCGGTACGGGCTTGCTGAAATAGAAACCTTGAAACTCCTGGCAGCCCTTCTCACGCAGCCAGTTCAACTGCTCATAGGTCTCGACGCCTTCAGCGACGATCTTCATTCCCATCAATTTGCTCAAGGAGATGATCATCTCGGTGATGGCCTGATTGCTTCTCATGTTCTCGATGAAGGAGCGATCGATCTTCAGCGAATCGACCGGAAAATTCTGAAGCGAAGCGAGATTCGAATAGCCCGTGCCGAAATCGTCGATGGATAGGCGCACCCCGAGCTTGGTCAGCTCGGAGACAACCCGCGCGACGGTGTGATCCTTCTCCATGATCATGGATTCGGTGATTTCGAGTTCCAGCTCGTTCGGCAAGCACCCGGTCCGCTCGATCGCCTTCGCGACCTTCGAGACGATGTCCTCGTTCTTGAATTGCCGGGGCGACAGGTTGATCGAAACGACCAGCGGAAAGCCCATGCTGCGCCAGTGGACCTGCTGGTCGACCGCGACGCCGAGCACCCAATCCCCCACCTGCTCGATCAGCCCGGTCTCCTCGCATAGCGGGATGAACTCGGAGGGCTCGATCACCCCGCGGGTCGGATGGTTCCAGCGAATAAGCGCCTCCGCCCCGACGATGCGCAGATCATCGGCGGAGACGCGTGGCTGGTAGAAGATCTCGAATTCCCCATCGCGCAAGGCTCTCTGAATGTCGGTTTCCAGCTCCATCCGCTTCTGGACCTGCTCCTGGAGGTTCATCGAGAAATAGCGGAAGCAGTTACGCCCGTCCTCCTTTGCCTTGTACATTGCAAGGTCAGCGCTCTTCATCAGCGTATCGATATCGTCGCCACTCTCGGGAAAGAAGCTGATGCCGATACTGGGCGTGACGACGAGGGCGCGGCCGGCGATTCGAAGCGGTTCGCCCAGCGCTTCGACGATTCCCGATGCCACCGCCGCAAACCGGCTGGCACTGCTGCTCTGGTTCATCAGGATGAGGAACTCGTCGCCACCCAGACGGGCGACCAAGCCCTTTCTTCCCACGACGGCCTTGAGGCGCTGGGCGACTTCGATGAGCACTTCATCGCCCACGAAATGGCCGAGGGAGTCGTTGATGGTCTTGAAACGGTCGAGGTCGACGAAAAGGATGGCCACCTGTTCCCCAGCCGCCCGCGCGGCTTCGAGGCGCGCCGAATAGTCGCGCAGCACGGCGGTGCGGTTCGGCAGGCCGGTGAGAACATCATGATAAGCGAGGAACTTCGCCTTCTCTTCGGTATCTTTCAGGTCGGTGATATCGACTTCGCTGGTCAGGAAGGCGGGCGAACCCGTCACGGCGTCACGGCATTCTCTGGCCGTTATCTCATGCCAACGGATGCCTCGGGTCGTCCGGACACGGATGACCGTCCGCGCCTCGCCCTTGCGCACCAGGGTCCGGCGCAGTTGCCGAAAGTCTTCTGGATCGACGAAGCGCGAGGCCAGGGAGGTATCCGCGGCTTCCCACGTGCTGCGCGCGGCGGGGTTCTGGTACAGCAGTGCCCCGCCGTCATCATAAAGAGAGATCATCATCTGTGTATGGAGCAGGGCCTCGGCGCTGCGCAGCGTTTCGGGCGTTTCCGTGACCACGGCCAGCCCCTCGCAGAACATCGCCATGCGTCCATCGGGGAGCCGGATGCCCGTATACTTGACCCTCAATGTCGTTGGCTTGCCACCCGGATAGATCGTCCACAATTCCGAGAATGTCGCGTTGCTGCGTTCGAAATCCTCCTGATATTGCCGCAAGCGCCTGGAAACCGAAGCGGACATGTCCGCCTTCATGTCCCGCATCGTAAGTTCATTCAGCTCAGTCGAGCGCCATACCTCCAGCGCCGCCGTATTGGCCCAGTAGATCCGGCTGCTGTCGATGTCGAAGATCCAGGTCGGCGTCCGCAGCCGATCCAGAAGCACCAGCTGGTGGTCGAGATCGGACGTCAACTCAAGCAAGGGCAGTTCGAAAGTCTCTCTGCTCGTCTCTGAAACAACCCTATGAGGCATGCGCTTGAATTCCGTCATCAGCCAACCTGATGGAGGCATGGTCATTCATGTCCGACAGGGACACAAATCCCGAAGTCTCTGTGACACGATGCATCCATCGTTGCACGGCAGGATACTGCCCCAGATCGATCTCGGCACCTGCTGCGACATGCGTGTATCCAAATACACCTATATCAGCGACGGAATATCCGCTGTCGGTAATAAAATCGCGATCACTCAAATATCCGTCGAGAATTCTCAGGCCCTGACAGGCGCGGGCCTGCCAACGCGCAATCTCCTCCGCGCGCTCGGCGCGGCGATGAGGGACAATTGAAATAAAGAATCGAGCCGGCGAAATAAAGGGTTCGAGGTTGCCCTGCTCGAAAAACATCCATTGCAGGGCTCGCGCACGATCATAACACGTTCCGGGTGCAAGGCGTGTGTCCTCGGCGAGATACCAGGCGATCGCATTCGACTCGCCCAGCCGGCGCCCATCGGACGTTACCAGGTAGGGAACCGTCCCTGCAGGATTGATCGCCAGGAATTTCTCCTGTCTTGTCTCGCCACTGACGACATCGACGAACACAAGACGAAAAGGAATGCCAAGTTGCTTCATCGTCAGAAATGGCTTCAGGCTGTTTCCAGATCCGCGGGTAGCATAAAGTGTATTCATCACACTACACTCTTGTTGAACCTTTTGGGCAAGTCGTTGAGCTAACATCAGGGCAGAGAAACTTGCCGTCGAGACTCTGATACTAAAGAGAACTCTGCTCCCACTAAAGGTAAAATACACCCACGGGAGCAATTGCGGATGTCCTGCGACGAGCGATCAGCCCGGAATGGGCGGCGCGAGGCCGCCTCGGGCACTGCGACAAGCTCAATAGGCAGCCCCTCGCCTCTCATCACCAGGAGTTCAGGGCGACCGATAACACTGGTCGCCCTTCGAAAGTTAAAGCCTCAAGCGGTCTGCATGCTTGCGGCTGCGACATCCTGCTGCAGGTCGTGCCGACCAAGATAGTCGACCGCGAGCTGCCGGAAGACGTGATCCACAATGGGCGACGACAAGGTGCCGTCCTGTCGGGCCGGCAGCAGGTGCCGCTGGGCCCAGGCGGGAGCGGTGAAGGCCGAAACGAAGGTTTCGATCGGCACGCCATGTTGCAGCCCGAGCGAAACCGCCACGGCGACGTCGTTCGCCATCTGGTTCCGGCTGCCATCCGCCAGCACCGCGTCGATCGAGATCTGGGATGGCTGGCCTTCCTCGTTGTTCTTGGTGCGCAGGGAGACACGATGGCCTGCGATGACAGCCGTGTGATGGACGCCACTCTCAGCCGCCTCGCCCGCATGAGCGCGGTAGTTCGCCTGGCTCATCCGGTTCGCGACCGTTTCCGCAACGACGCGGATCCGGGTTGCCGGCGTCTGCTCGACGAATTCCTCCACCGCCTCGTCGTCCGCTTCATCCGCGATGAGCTGCGAGTTGAGCGGCTGCGAGAGCTTTGAACCATCGCGATAGAGGGCGTTGGCCTTCAGAGCCAGGCGCCAGGACAGCTGATAGGCCGCCTTGCAATCCTCGACCGTGGCATCGTTCGGCATGTTGATGGTCTTGGAGATCGCACCGGAGATGAAGGGCTGGGCAGCCGCCATCATGCGGATATGGCTCTCGACCGAGAGGTAACGCCTGCCATGGCGTCCGCAGGGATTGGCGCAGTCGAACACCGGCAGGTGCTCCTCCTTCAGGTGAGGCGCCCCTTCCAGCATCATCGAGCCGCAGACATAGGTATTCGCGCGCTCGATGGCGTCCTGGCCGTATCCCAGGAAGGTCAGCAGATCGAACTTCGGATCGTCGAGCCGTTCTGCGGGGACCTCCAGCTCGTCGGTCAGGAAATCCTCGCCCAGCGTCCACTTGTTGAACACGAACTTGATATCGAAGGCCGCCTTGAGGGATCTCTCGACCAGAGCCAGCTTCTCGTCCGTAAAGCCGTGAGCCCTGAGCGACTCGGGATTGATGCGCGGCGCTCCTTCGAGCGTGCCGTAGCCAATGGCGTAGGATTCGATTTCCGAGATCTCGGCCTCACCGTAGCCGAGCGTGCGGAGCGCCTCCGGCACGGCGCGGTTGATGATCTTGAAGTAGCCACCACCGGCCAGCTTCTTGAACTTCACCAATGAGAAATCCGGCTCGATGCCAGTGGTATCGCAATCCATCACCAGGCCGATCGTTCCGGTGGGAGCGATGCAGCTGGCCTGCGAATTGCGGTAGCCATGCTTCTCCCCGAGATCGAGCGCCCGATCCCAGACCTGGCGCGCATGGGCAGCAAGGCCGGTGCCCAGCGCTCCGAGCGTGTCGAGGGTCATCCCGTCCAGGGGCACGGGATTGGTCGACAGGCCCTCATAGCCCTCGCTCTCGCCATAGGCCGCACGACGATGATTGCGCATGACCCGGAGCATGGTGTCGCGATTGGGTTCATAGCCGGCGAACGGACCGACCTCTCCGGCCATCTCGGCCGAAGTGGCATAGGCGACACCGGTCATGATGGCCGTGAGCGCGCCGCAGATGGCACGGCCGGCATCGGAATCATAGGGGATTCCCGATGTCATCAGGAGGCCGCCGATATTGGCGAAGCCGAGACCGAGCGGACGATATTCATAGGTACGCCGGGCGATCGCCCGGGACGGGTACTGCGCCATGGCCACCGAGATCTCCAGGGCCAGCGTGCCGATCCGGCAGGTGTGCTCGAAGGCCTCGACGTCGAACCGGCCATCCTTGGTCCGGAACTGCAGCAGGTTTACGGAGGCAAGGGTCGCGCCCGTATTGTCGAGGAAGAGAAACTCGGAGCAGGAGTTCGAGGCCCGGATCTCACCGCCGGCCGGGCTGGTGTGCCAGTCGGCGATAGTGGTCTGGTAGTGGATGCCGGGATCGGCGGAGGCCCAGGCGGCGTGGCCGATCTTCTCCCACAAGTCCCGGGCGCGCACGGTCTTCATGGTCTGGCCGTCCCTGCGGGCCTTCAGGTCCCACAGGGCATCGCGTTCCACGGCCTCGAGGAAGGCGTCGGGCACGCGAACGGTATTGTTCGAGTTCTGGCCGGCGACGGTGAGGTAGGCCTCCGAATCCCAATCGGAATCGAAGACAGGAAATTCCATCGACAGATAACCCTGACGTGCGAACTCGATGGCCCGGCGGATGTAGTTTTCCGGAATCTGGGCCTTGCGCGCCGCCCGCATCTCCCGGCGCAGCGCCAGGTTCGTATGCGAATCGAAGGCATCGGGACCATCGAAATGGATGCAGGCCCGCATGATCGCGTTGAGGTGCAGCGCGCAGAGCTTGGAGCCCGTCACGAGCGAAGCGACCTTCTGCTCCTCCCTCACCTTCCATTCGACAAATTCTTCGACGTCCGGGTGATCCATATCGACGATCACCATCTTGGAGGCCTTTCTCGTAGAGCCTCCCGCGGTGACAAGGCCGGCCGCCCTGTCCCCGGCGCGCAAGACGGCGATCAGCCCACAGGCCTTGCCGCCGCCAGACAGGGATTCCTGGGCGCCGCGAATGTTGGAAAAGTTGGCGCCCGTGCCCGATCCATACTTGGCGATGCGCGCCTCATCCGCGATGTGCGACAATACGCCGCCCTCGTTCACGAGGTCATCGACGACTTCCTGGATGAAGCAGGAATGGGTCTGGGGCCGTTCATAAGCGTTCCGGGATACCCGAATCTCACCATTCCGCTCGGCGTAGAAATGCCCTTGGCTCGGTCCCTCGATACCGTAAGCCCAGTGCAGGCCGGTGTTGAACCATTGAGGTGAATTAGGAGCAATTTTCTGCGTGGCAAGCATGAAGCGCAGTTCATTAAAGAAATGGCTCGCGTCATCCTCGGTCTGGAAGTATCCATACTTCCATCCCCAATAAGTGGTAGCTCCCGCAATTCGATCGAAAACCTTGCGCAAATCGGCCTCGCATCCGTAGCGATCGGCGACCGGCAAGCGGGACAATGCGTCGAGATCGGGAATCGAGCGCCAGAGCCAGGCAGGCACTCCCTCCTCGGGAACCTGCTTGAGGCACGCCGCAACATCAGTCTTCCTGAAGTATTTCTTTGCGGCGACATCGACAGCTATTTGGCTCCATCCTTCCGGTGCGATCATCTCTGAATGACCGAAGGCGACAGATCCGTCCGAGTTCCGAATTTCACTTGCTGCTTTCCTAAAGGAAAGAAGTGCGTACGGATCCACGACACCAGAAGTATACACAGCACGAACTTTCATAACAACCTCGCCAGCAATCAGTATCAATTAGGCGATCTATTCACGCTTTCCGCGCTGTGAAGTTTTGTCGCCTCGTGGCCATCCTAGCATCAAATTTCCGCGACCCAATGCCATAGAATGCAAATGTCATTATTTAGCCTATGCCTGCCTCGAATATGTGCAGTTCAAGTCCCCTGACAAGAAGCGATCTATTGGCGTCATATCAACTCCCAGGTATCAGCTCGCGCACGGAAACCGGATGCGATGAAGCCTCTTCATAAGCGACACGCATAACCATTTTACGCAGGCAGCAGCCGTTCTTCGGATATTGCTATTTTTTGCTTTCAGCGCGCCGACCTCCCTGAAGCGGCGTAAATCCCCTCCCTTCGGCGGTGATTCCGCTATTTATAGGCCCGGAATTCGCTGCCAGACGAAATATCTGGCGCTATGCACCCCTACCTTTGGTGGTAGGTGGAAATCTGCGGTTGCGTGCAATTCTGGACGCTGAGCCATGTCTTAGGATTCCGAGCTAACGACCAAATTAGGTATGCCACGCTATGTCCGTCCAGTTGGTTCTCGCGATCTGTCTGGATTGAATATGAACATCCCTTTTGCAGAGCTTTCTTATACTTCTCGCTCCGGTCAGGTGTTGGACTCGCCGCTGGAGAACATTGGACACGAAAATACTTCGGATTACTCAACGAGTTTTTCCGAATATCCGGAAGCTGTCAAGTCGGAGATTTGTGTAATCTCCGAGACCATGCTCTTCAGAACCTGTCTGGCGCGCTGTTTAACATCAGCAATGACAGAATTTACTGTAAGCTCGTTTGCAAATATCGAAGAATGGTCGAAAAATACAGATCAGGGGCCGGCGAAGATCATACTTCTGTGTGCGAACGGCCAGAAGGAAACTGAAAAATTCATCAACGAAGGACTGGATGCCATTCTTCAGTTTGACGCTCGCGCACGGCCCGTCCTCATTTCCGATGTCGACCAGCCCAGCCAGATGATTGCGGCCCTGAACAAGGGCGCGAAAGGCTATGTGCCGATCAGCCTTGATCTGGAAATCGCCACCGGCGCGATCAAGCTGGTGGCGGTGGGAGGCACCTTCATTCCGGCCAGCGGTCTCCTGTCGGCAAGGCCCGTCAGTCAGCCAAGACCTGAGGCGCGGATGAGCAGCGAGCTGCTCACGGATCGGCAGGTCGCCGTCCTGGAACACCTGCGGAGAGGAGATCAAAACAAGATCATCGCTCACAAGATGAACATGAGCGAGGCGACCGTGAAAATCCATGTTCGCAATATGATGAAAAAATTGAAGGCAAAAAACAGGACGGAACTGGTCTGCCTTACAAACAAATTACTCGGGCTTTAGGGTTTCCCCTTGCAGCAGTACATTCCGCCCTGACCTCTATTGCCTGCCATTTCGAGCGCCACGAAGCGACGACGATACTCCTTGCGCCTCTTCAACCCGGCGTCGGCGCATGGGCCTGCCCCGCGGACGGCCGGTCGCGTGACCGGACTTCAGGTTCCCATTGCCTTCATTCGCCGTTATCGACTTCAAGACGGCGGCGCAATCGTCCCAACAGCAGCGTTGCCTCGCGCATGTCCTCTACGTCGATCGACGCGGCGAGCGCCTGCGCCCAGGGCTGCTGCAGGCGGGATGCAGCCGCATAGACCTCGCTTCCTTTCTGCGTGAGCACGACCAACCGGGCGCGGCGATGATTGGGATTGTCGCGGAAGGCAACGATGCCCTCCTCCGCCAGTTCGTTGATGATGCGCTGCACGCCCTGGCGGTTCAGCCCCATGGAGCGGGCGAGATGCGCGACAGGTTCGGGAGCCTGCGCCAGGGCGATCGCGCCCAGCACCTGCCAGCGCGCGCTGGTAAGGGCGAGGCCGGCTACCAGCTTGTCGCCCGCTGCAAGCAGGCGCCCATTAAGCCGGAAGATCTCGAGGATAAGGGCGGTGATCGCCTCGACAGATTGAGTCGCTTGCTCTGGCATCATTGACAATGAATAACCAAGTTGACAATATCTTGTCAATATGGGAGGTCGAGATGATCACCGGACAGATTGCGCTCATCCTTGCGGCCGCCTTCGCGGGCGCCGCCTTCTATGTCAACGTGGCGGAGCAGCCCGCCCGGCTTCGGCTGGGCGACGAGGCTCTCCTCGCGCAATGGAAGCCGAGCTATGCCCGCGGCTTCGCCATGCAGGCCAGCCTCGCCGTGATCGCGGGCATCTTCGGCCTCGTCGCAGCCTGGCAGAGCGGTGGCGACTGGCGCTGGCTTCTTGGCGCTGTGCTGATCCTCGCCAACTGGCCTTACACGCTGCTCGGCATCATGCCGACCAACAAGCGGCTGGAGGGGACGGCGGCCGAGGAAGCCGGCCCCGCCTCGCGCGCCCTGATCGAACGCTGGGGCAGGCTGCATGCCGGCCGCACCGGGCTGGGGATCGCCGCGACGCTGGCCTATCTGTGGGCGGCACAGTGAAGCCGAACCCGCCTCTCACGAGCACTCAAGCTCCTGTCTGAGCCAGGCACCAAAGGCCCTCACCTTGGCCGGCGGGCGTTCCCGCGCCGAGCCGACCAGCCAATAGGAAAGCCCCGTCGGCACAGGCGTAGGGAAGGGCGACACCAGCCTGCCGTCTCGCAGTGCATCCTGGGCCAGGGTTTGCCACCCGATCATCAGGCCTTGCCCGGCGATAGCGGCATCCAGACAGAGCGCGGCATCCGAAAAGGTCGGTCCGGCGCCGAGCGGCAAGCCAGGGTGACCCTGGGCGGCAAGCCAGATCTCCCAATTCTGCGGCGAGCCGTAATCGTGGATGACCGGGATGCGGGAGAGGTCGCCGACCCGGCGGACGGCACCCGCCAGCGCCGGCGAGCAGACCGGAAAGAGCGCCTGGTCGAGCAGATAGTCCGCCCGAACATTCGGCCAGGGGCCTGCGCCGACCCGCACCCCGACGTCGACATCCGAGGCGGTGAAATCAACCAGCCCCACCGAGGCATCGATACGCAACTGCAGGTCGGGATGCGCTTCGTGGAAGCGATGAAGCCGTGGCACCAGCCATTTCGAGGCGAAAACCGGTGCAACCGTCACCGTCAGCACATGCTCGGCACGAGCCTCCGCGACCGTCAGCGCCTGCGCGATCTCGCCAAACCCGCGCGAAAGTCCTGCCAGGAGTTGCTGGCCCAGCACGGTCGGCTCCAGTCCCCTGGGCGTGCGGCTGAAGATCGGCCGTCCCAGACGCTGTTCGGCCTTGAGCACCTGCTGGCTTACCGCACCCACCGTCACGCCGAGTTCCTCCGCCGCCCGGGCCATCGAGCCTAGCCGCCCGGCCGCCTCGACCGCCCGCAGGGCGTTCAACTGATATCGCAAAAGGCTGTCCATATAGTTTTACTAAAGGAAGGCAGTGCAAAACTCCATTTCTTTCGAGGCTCCGCGGGAAGAAGGTCCGATCGTCAGAGAAAGGAGAGAACCATGCAGACATCGAGGATCCTGCAGATCATTCGCAGCCGCTGGCTCGGCGTGGCTGCCTTCTACGACGAGGCGCCGGAGCCGCTCGACCATCCCAGCCTGCGGGGAATGAGCCCACGGGAACTGGCGGATCTACCGCTCGAACGATGGGAGCGCGTACATGCCCACCCGCCTTCGGAAGCCGCAGTTTGCGAAAAAAGGGCATCGAGAGGGTAGGCGCCTCACTTCTTGAGCACATCAGTTCAAGCGCAGGCGGAGCGCCCATCGGCGCGGACTTTGGTCGATGAAGGCGACAGAAACATCGTCCCTTTGAGCGCAGCGAAGCACTGATGGGTTGGGCCTGTGTTCCCTATTGCCAAGTTGGCGTCGATGGACGGGCCCCAAGGCTCACACCGAGTCATACACCTTCTTTAGCTGAACTATATCCGGCGTCATCATCTGCACGGGCACGTCCATCCCCCAAGTCGCCTTGGCGGTCGGCATCGGCAAACAGCTTGCCGAGCACGGTGGACACGATCTGCCAAAAGACCTCCGCGCGCCGGGCTAGATCGGCCTCGATCGATCCGCCTCCAGCCATTTGTCGAAGAAATAGGCGATCTGCCTGTGCCACCAGGGCCAGTCGTGGCTAACGTCCTGGCCCCAGAGATCGACCCAGGCGGGAACGGCCTTGTCGCGCAGCACCGCTTCCAGGCGCTGCAGGTCCTCGACCATCGGTTGTTCCCAGGCGCCCTGGCCGCAGCAGAAGAACAGGCGGCGGGAGCGGAGGAGATCCAGCGTCCCGCCATCGGGCAGGCCGGGCAGATAGTCCACCGGCGAGTTGAAATAGATCTGCCCATCCAGTGCAGCACCGAAGAAATGGCGCGTGGAATAGACGCCGCTCAGCGCCACCACGCCGGCCACCCAGTCTGGGAAGCGGAACAGGAAATTGCTGGCGTGGAAGGCGCCCATCGAGCAGCCGGAAAGGATGGGCTTGCGCCCGCCCACATGCAGGATCTCGGGCAGAAGTTCCTCGCGCAGATAGCGGAAATAGGCCTCGTGACGGCCAATGCGGCCTTGCAGATCGTGGCTTTTCGAGAAGAAGCTCTCGCCGTCGACGCCGTCAACCGTCCACACCCTGAGCTCGCCTGCCTCGATGCGGTCGGCCAGCGCGCCGATGCCGCCGGAATCCTCATATTGGTAGAAGCGGCCATTCGAGGTGGGGAAGATCAGCACCGGGCGGCCGGCATGGCCATAGGTCTTGAACTCCATCTCCCTGCCAAGGTGATGGCTGAACCTTTTGTGATACTCGATCTGCAACGCCTACTCCGTAGCCTGGATGAAGCGCACGATCGCTTTCACCTCGTCGAAATCTTCCGAGCGGAACTGATAGGCGAAATTGCCCATCGCCCGGCTGAACACATCCTCGATCGGCGCGAAATGCACGATCCTGTCGCCGTGAGCCGCGAGGATGGCCCGATGATCATGGACATAACGGATATGCTTCTTGCGGCTGGCATAGCCGACGAAATAGCGCCCTTTGAACGGCCCGCCGGCCCTGTTGTGCACCACCATCCCGGCCCATTCGCGATAGACATCCATGTCATAGGCGTAGTTGATGGCGTCAGTCATCCAGGCGCCAGGCGGGCGCATGTTGATCTCCAGCGCCACGATACGCTGGTCGGCCCGGGTCTGGAAGAATTCGATATGGAAGAATTTCTCGCGGATGTCGAAGGCGGCCATGGCAGCCCGCCCGGCCTTCTCCACCTCGGGATCGATAGTGGGCAGGCAGTAGTAATTGAGGTGGTAGTCGGCATTCACCACCCCCATGATGCTCTGCTCGAAGCGGTGGCTGGCGGCGAAGACGATGCGCCCGTCGCGATCGACCAGCCCGTCATAGGTGAGGATGATGCCATCGATGAACTGTTCGCAGACATAGCTGACACCGGGCAGCTTCGCCCTTTCGAAGGCATCGATATCCTCGGCCGCGGCGATCTTCGTCGTGTTGCTGGCGCCCGAGCCCTGGTCCGGCTTGATCACGATCGGATAGCCGACACGGGCGATGAAGGCCTCGACGCCGGCGCGGTCGAGATATTTTTCCTGCCGGATGGTCTCGATGCCCGCCTTGTCGAAGAAGTCGCGCATCTTGGACTTGTGCTTCAAATTCTCGACGAAATCGCGCCTGATGCCGGGAATGTTGAAGTCGGTGCGGATGCCGGCATCCTGCTCGAGCCAATGCTCGTTGAGGGATTCGAAACGGTCGATCCGTCCCCAGCGATGGATGAAATGACCCATGGCGCGCAGCACCTGGTCCTCGTTCTCCATGTCGGCGATGCGATAATATTCGTTGAGCGCACCCTTGAGCTTGGGGCTGAGCCCTTCATAGGGTGCATCGCCTATGCCCAGAACAGTGGCGCCAGCCTGCCGCAGGCGGTCGCAGAATTCCGCGCCATTGACGGGAAAATGCGGGGAAAAGAACACGAACTTCAAGGAGGGAAGCTCCAGGCGGGAGAAGTTGCACCCGCTTACAACAAGAGCTGGGGAAATTGAAGCGTGGGATCCCAGGCAACCTTGCCGTAGGCGCTAACCTTGCAGAAAGTGGCGCACGGAACGCGGAGTGGCGATCTCCGATCGCCATCTTCTTCACCGGCAAACACATCGTTTCCAAGATCGGCGATCAGAGATCGCCGCTCCAAGCCAGTGCCCTCCCACCCAAAGTTGCAGCCCATGGGCAGGGATGCATGCGATCCCAGGCAAAGAAGCCGGCTGAAAAGCCGGCTCTTCCAGCTTATTTGTTTACCATCGGCAGGTTCAGGCCCTGCTCCTTGGCGCAATCAATCGCGATCTGGTAGCCGGCGTCGGCATGACGCATCACGCCGGTGCCGGGATCGTTGACCAGCACGCGGGCGAGGCGGCGGTCGGCGTCTTCGGTGCCGTCGCAGACGATGACCATGCCCGAATGCTGCGAGAAGCCCATGCCGACGCCACCGCCATGGTGCAGCGACACCCAGGTCGCACCCGAAGCGGTGTTGAGCAAGGCGTTGAGCAGCGGCCAGTCGGACACGGCGTCCGAGCCGTCGCGCATGGATTCGGTTTCGCGGTTGGGCGAGGAGACCGAGCCTGAATCGAGATGGTCGCGGCCGATGACGATCGGGGCGGAGAGTTCGCCAGTACGCACCATCTCGTTGAAGGCGAGGCCAAGGCGGTGACGCTGGCCGAGGCCCACCCAGCAGATGCGGGCCGGCAGGCCCTGGAAGGCGATGCGCTCGCTGGCCATGTCGAGCCAGTTGTGCAGGTGCTTGTCGTCGGGGATCAGCTCCTTGACCTTGGCGTCGGTCTTGGCGATATCGGCCGGATCGCCCGAGAGCGCGGCCCAGCGGAACGGGCCGATGCCGCGGCAGAACAGCGGGCGGATATAGGCGGGCACGAAGCCGGGGAAATCGAAGGCGTTGTCGACGCCGACTTCCTGGGCCATCTGGCGGATATTGTTGCCGTAGTCGAAGGTCGGGACGCCCATTTGCTGGAAGGCGAGCATGGCACGCACATGGACGGCCATCGACTTCTTGGCCTCGGCGACGACATGAGCCGGCTCGGTGCGGGCGCGCTCCTTGTACTCGGCCCAGGTCCAGCCGATCGGCAGGTATCCGTTCAGCGGGTCATGCGCGGAGGTCTGGTCGGTGACCATGTCGGGACGGACGCCGCGGCGTACCAGCTCGGGCAGGATCTCGGCAGCGTTGCCGAGCAGGGCGATCGAGACCGCCTCCTTGCGATCGCAATGATGCTTGATGAGCTCGAGCGCGTCGTCAAGATCCTTGGCCTGCTTGTCGACATAGCGGGTGCGCAGACGGAAATCGATGCTCTGCTGCTGGCACTCTATGTTCAGCGAAACCGCGCCGGCGAGGGTTGCGGCCAGCGGCTGGGCGCCGCCCATGCCGCCAAGGCCCGCGGTCAACACCCAGCGGCCCGCGAGGTCGCCGCCATAATGCTGGCGGCCGGCTTCGACGAAGGTCTCGTAAGTACCCTGCACGATGCCCTGCGAACCGATATAGATCCAGGAACCGGCCGTCATCTGGCCGTACATCATCAGTCCCTCGGCATCGAGCTGGTTGAACTTCTCCCAGGTCGCCCAATGGGGCACGAGGTTGGAGTTGGCGATGAGTACGCGCGGAGCATCGGCATGGGTCTTGAACACGCCGACCGGCTTGCCAGACTGGACCAGCAGCGTCTCGTCATTGTTCAGGGTCTTGAGCGTGCGCACGATGGTGTCGAAGCTCTCCCAGTCGCGGGCGGCGCGGCCGATACCGCCATAAACAACCAGCTCCTTGGGGTTCTCCGCAACGTCGGGATCGAGATTGTTCATGAGCATGCGCAGCGGCGCTTCGGTCAACCAGCTCTTGGCATTGAGCTGGGTCCCACGCGGCGCGCGGATTTCGACATCACGGAAACGAGCGTTGCTAAGCATGTATAGAGCCTCTCATGATTTGTATATACAAGTAAGGCGAAAAATTGGGGCGTTGTCAAGAGGAGAGACGACATTCGAGGCGCTCCTGGGACCGCAGGCGTCTCGCCTGCATCTTCCTCTCCTGCAGGCAACTCGTTTCCAAGAGCAGGCGAGACGCCTGCGGTCCCAGGAACGCTTCCCAGCTTACCCCACCCTGTTGGACTGCCTTCTATTCTCGATCCTGTATCGCCCGCCGGGAAGCAGCAATCGCACGGAGGTCACCACGTGATCCGGCGGCTCGATATCCTCGCCCTCCGGCGCCGGCGCGCCAATCCAGCCCGTCGCCCAGGTGCGGCGCCGGATCAGCAGGCAGGGATCGGCGCGCGAAATCGCCAGCAGCTTGCATTCCCAGGGCTGGGGCAGCACCGCCTCGATCCGATGCTCCGCCTCGCTCCAGGGCACCACGGCGCTCAGCACCTCGTTGGGCGTCAGTTTCGAAAAATCCGCCGTGAGATAGTCCGGCACCACCAGCGGATTGACGAAGCGATCCTCGAGCTGGATCGGCACATCATTCTCGCAATGCACAATGATTGAGTGAAAAACCGGGCTGCCGAGCGTCAATTCGAGGAGATCGGCCACATCCGGCGTCGCCTTGAGCGTATCGAGCAGCAGTACCTGCGCACTGTAGTCATGGCCGCGACCGCGAATCTCGTCGGCGATGTTGCTGACGGCGAAGACATCCGAGCGGCTGTTGCCGCCAGCCACGAAGGAACCCCGGCCCTGCATGCGCACCAGCACGCCTTCCAGACTCAACTCGCGCAGCGCCCGGTTGACCGTCATGCGGCTGACGCCGAGCTGCTCGACCAGCTCGCTTTCAGAGGGAATGCGATGCTCCGGCGGCCATTCGCCACTGCGCACACGCGTCAGGATATGTTGCTTCACCTCGGCATAGAGCGGTGTGGGGGCGATATCCGGCTTCTTTTCCGGCACCATGCTCATATTTGCAGCATCCTTCAAAAAAGAGTCACGCCAGCATCGCTCCGTGCTTGCACCTTCTGAAAAATTATGTATAGAGCTTATACATACAAGTTGCGCACACATCGGTACCAAATATGCCCGATTCCCGTCCACAACTCCAGAGCGCTCATGTCCTGCATGCAAGCAGGGCCCTTCTGCCGGATGGCTGGGCGGCGAACGTGCGGATCGATATCGACGCGGCGGGCCTGATCACCACGGTGAGGCCAAATGCGCAGGTCGAGGGGGCGGAGATCGCCGCCGGACCGGTGGTGCCGACCCTGCCCAACCTCCACTCCCACGCCTTCCAGCGCGCCATGGCCGGCCTTGCCGAGGTTTCCGGCGCCGGCAATGACAGTTTCTGGACCTGGCGCGAGGAGATGTACCGCACAGTCGGCGAGGTCACGCCCGAGGATGTGCAGGCGATCGCCACGCGGCTCTATGTCGATCTCCTGAAATCCGGCTTCGGCGCGATCGCCGAGTTCCACTACCTCCACCACGACAAGTCCGGCGCCACATATGCCGACCGCGCCGAGATGTCGAAGCGCATCCTCGCCGCCGCCGAGGCCAGCGGCATAGGGATGACGCTGCTGCCCGTCTTCTATGCCCACGCCAATTTCGGCGGCATCGCCCCGCATGAGGGCCAGCGCCGCTTCATCCACGATATCGACGGCTTCGAGAGGCTGATGGGCGAACTTGGCCCCGCTTGCGGGCAAGCCGGCGCCACGCTCGGTTATGCCTTCCACTCCTTGCGCGCCGCCACGCCGGAGGAGATGAATGCGCTGCTGGCAAGCCTGCCCAAGAGCGGCCCGCTCCACATCCATATCGCCGAGCAGCAGAAGGAAGTGGACGATTCCATCGCATGGAGCGGCAAGCGGCCGATGCAATGGCTGTTCGACCACATGCCTGTGGACCAGCGCTGGTGCCTGATCCACGCGACCCACGCCAATCCGTCCGAGGTCGAGCGCATGGCGGAGAGCGGCGCCGTGGCAGGGCTCTGCCCGGCAACGGAAGCCAATCTCGGTGACGGCATCTTCGAGGCGGTCGCCTATCGAGGCAGGCAGGGGCGCCTTGGCGTCGGCACCGACAGCCATATCTCGACCAGTGTCGCCGAGGAACTGCGCACGCTCGAATATTCGCAGCGCCTGCGCGACGAGCGCCGCAACCGCCTCGCCGATGGCCCGCACCGCTCCGTTGGCCGCGACATCTACGACGCTGCGCTCGCTGGCGGCGCCCAGGCGCTGGGCCAGCCGATCGGTGCGATCGCACCCGGCAAGCTCGCCAGTCTCGTTGTTCTGGACGGCGATGACGCTTTTATGGACACCGCCAAAAATGACGCCATACTCGACCGGTGGCTGTTCGCACTCGGCGATCGTGCGGTGAGGGATGTCATGGTGGCGGGGCAGTGGCGCATCCGCGAGGGGCGTCACGACCAGGACGAAACCATCAACGCGGCGTTCAAGACCGCGATCAGGAATCTGGCCCGCCATTAGGCGTACTAGAAAGACAACATGAACCCACAGGGGACCAAACCATGAGAAAGACCCTCATATCCACCGCACTGCTGGCGCTCGCCACCTTCGTGGCTGCGCCTGCCGTGCAGGCCAAGGACTGGAAGACCGTTACCATCGGTCTTGAAGGCGCCTATGAGCCCTGGAACCTGACCAAGCCCGACGGCACGATGGACGGCTTCGAAATCGATCTGGCCAACGATCTGTGCGCCCGCATGAAGGTCGAGTGCAAATTCATCGCCCAGGATTGGGATGGCATGATCGCCGGCCTCAATGCCGGCAAGTTCGACGTGATCATGGACGCCATGTCGATCACGCCCGAGCGCGAGCAGCAGGTCGGCTTTTCGCGTCCCTATGCCCAGACCCCCGCCGGCTTTGCCGGCCTGAAGAGCAGCGACCTCGCCAAGATGGAAGGCACGGGCACCACCGTGACGCTCTCGGCTGATGTCGGCATGGACAACCCGGCGATCGTCGCGCTTCGCAAGGCCCTGACCGGTAAGACCATCGGCATCCAGACCGCCACCGTCTACACCGACTTCATCAAGAAGAACTTCGGCGATATCGCCACCATCACCGAGTACAAGACCTCGCCCGAGCATGACCTCGATGTCACAGCCGGCCGCATCGACGTCGCCTTCGACGACGACACCTATTTCACCTCGGCCTTCTCCAAGCCGGGCAATGACCAGATGACGCTGGTCGGCCCGCAGATCGCCGGCGTGATCTGGGGCAAGGGCATCGGCCCGGCCTTCCGCAAGTCCGATACAGACCTGCGCGACATGTTCGACAAGGCCATCGGCGAAGCGACTGCCGACGGCACGCTGAAGAAGCTCAGCATGAAGTGGTTCAAGCTGGACGTGACGCCCGTCGCGACCAACTAAGGTCCGGGCTCAGGGCCCTTCCCGTCCGGGGAGGGCCTCTTGGCAATGTCGGCTCTCAATTCGGTTCTCTGGGATGAGGACAGCGATGACCGATACAACACCCCATGGGGTGGATCGGCCCATATCTTGCTTTCCAAATCGCATGACTGGCTGAGCTGCTTAACTTCGCTGGCCTGCCCTTGAGCAAAACGCGTTTAGGCAGAAACGTTGCTTCGCTCAGACTCTTTGTTTCGACGCGTCTTTGCGATTCCTGGCGATGCGGCCAAATCGCAAAGCGCCTTAGAGGAGAGCCCAACCGTGGATATCTTCAGCACCCTGATCGAAAGGGTGACCTATCTCGTTTCCCTACTTGGCTTCGGCCAGAACGGATGGGGCCTTTATTTGGTCGGCGGCGCAATCATGACGGTTGCGGTCACGCTGACCGCCATGGTCATCGGCGCGATCGTCGGCTCCTTCGTGACCTGGGCCAAGCTCTCGGACAACCTGCCGGCGAAGCTGCTCGGCAATGCCTATACCGTCATCCTGCGCGGCGCGCCGGAACTGCTCATCATCTACATGGTGTATTTCGGCGGGGTGGTCGACATCATCGGCAACACGCTCGGTGCCTTCGGCCTGGGTGACAGCAACATCATCAACTCCTTCCTCGCCGGAGCGCTGGGTGTCGGCCTGATCTCGGCCGCCTATCAGACCGAGGTCTTTCGCGGTGCCTACACGGCGATCGGCAAGGGCGAGATCGAGGCGGCACGCGCCATCGGCATGCCACGCTTCATGCGCTTCCGTCGCATCATCGCGCCGCAGATCATGCGCTTCGCCATCCCGGGCCTCGGCAATGTCTTCCAGCTCAGCGTCAAGGATTCGGCCCTGATTTCCGTCACCGGCCTGGTCGAGATCATGAATGCCAGCAACAAGGCGGCGGGTTCGACCAAGCAGTTCTTCCTGTTCTTCATCGTGGGCGCCTGTCTCTATCTCGTCCTGACCAGCTTCTCGACCCGGTTCTTCAATGCCGGTGAGCGCTATGTCGGCAAGAGCTTCCGCCGCCCGGTGGGGATGTAGGTGCCGCCATGGATAGCAACTTTCTCATCACGACCTTCCAGCAGATCCTCGCGGTGCTCCCCACCACTCTAGGGCTCTTCGCCTTGTCCGTGCCCATCGGCGCTGTGTTTGCGGTTTTCATCCTGTGGATGCGGATGAGCGCCAACCCGATCCTGTCCGGCATCGCGAAGACCTACATCTTCTTCTTCCGCGGCACGCCGCTGCTGATCCAGATGTTCCTCATCTTCTTCGGCCTGGCCCAGTTCCAGTTCTTCCACCTGCCGGTGTTCTGGGTCATCCTGGCGAACCGCTTCTGGACGGCCGTGATCTGCCTGGCCTTCTGCACGGCCGCTTATTCGGCCGAGATTTTCCGCGGCGGCCTGCTGGCTGTGCCATCCAAGGAAATTGAAGCCGGCCGCGCCATCGGCATGTCGGGCTTCAAGCTGCTGCGCCGGATCATCGCGCCCAGCGCTCTGCGCCAGGCCTTGCCGGCCTATTCCACCGAAGTGGTGCTGATGCTCAAATCCACCTCGCTCGCCGGCCTGCTTGGCGTGGTCGAAATGACGGGTATCGCCCAGAAGATCGGCCGCCAGACCTTGCATGAAGTGCTGACCTTGTGCCTTGCCGGTATCGTCTACCTTGTGATCGGCTTCCTCGTCATCCTGCTGCTCGGCTGGTTCGAGCGCCTGCTCTCTCCCCATCTTCGCGTCATGCCGCCCAGTGCGCAGACACCCCGCACGATCGTCGGCTGAAAGGAACCATGATGGCCGCCTCCAGCGAAATCGCCCTCAGCGTCAAGAATATCCACAAGTCCTTCGGCAATCACGAGGTGCTCAAGGGCATCTCGCTCGATGCGCATGAAGGCGACGTGATCTCGATCCTCGGTGCCTCCGGCTCGGGCAAGAGCACGTTCCTGCGCTGCATCAACCTGCTCGAAACGCCGGACGAGGGCGAGATCGTTGTCGCCGGCGAGAAACTCGAAATGCGCCGCAACAAGACGGGCCACCTCGCGCCCGCCAACGGCAAGCAGGTGGATCGCATCCGTTCCGAACTCGGCATGGTGTTCCAGAGCTTCAATCTCTGGTCGCACATGACCATCCTGCAGAACCTGATCGAAGGCCCCGTGCATGTGCTCAAGCGCCCCAAGGCCGAATGCATCGAGGAAGCTGAGGCACTGCTGCAGCGCGTGGGCCTGGCCGAGCGGCGTAACTACTACCCCTCGCATCTGTCGGGTGGCCAGCAGCAGCGCGCTGCCATCGCCCGTGCCCTGGCGATGAAGCCCAAGGTCATGCTGTTCGATGAGCCGACCTCGGCACTCGACCCGGAACTCGTCGGCGAAGTGCTGCGCGTCATGCGCGGCCTTGCCGAGGAAGGCCGCACCATGCTGGTAGTCACTCACGAAATGGGATTTGCCCGCAACGTCTCCAACCGCGTGCTCTTCCTGCACAAAGGTGAGGTGGAAGCGGACGGATCGCCGGACGAATTGTTCAAGCACATGAAGTCGGAGCGATTCAAGCAGTTCATCTCGAACCAGCAGCATCATTAGGAGGTGAGTTCCCAGTTGGCGCGACTCGCCCCACGAAGCTGGGGTATCGCGCACTCAGTTTGTGCGCTGGGGCCGACGAAGCCGGCTCGGAAGGGGCGTGGGCCGCTTGCGAATAAACAAAGAGAATAAGGCCCTGATTCATAAGGGACCCGAGCCTTTTCCTTAGAAGTCGAGCCCATCGGGCCACACCCGCTCCGTCACTGCTTCGCAATGCCATCTCCCCCAGCTTCGTGGGGGAGGCTCAAGTAACGCCTCTTTTCAGTAAGTTACCAATGTCCGTCACCCTCGATCGTCCCCTCACCTGGCAGCAGGCTGCCGCCGTCGCCGCTGGCGAGCCTCTCCTCCTTTCAGATGCCGCCTGGCAGCGTCTGGCGCATGCCCGCGCCATCGTCGATGCCATCGTCGAGCGCGGCATCCTCGCCTATGGTGTGAACACAGGCGTCGGTGGCCTTGCCAATGTCATCGTCGACAGGCCGAAGCAGCGCCAGCTCTCGCGCAATATCATCATGAGCCACGCCGTAGGCGTCGGTGCCCCGCTCGGCAGGGTGGAGACGCGGGCGATCATCACCGCCGCCATCAACAACTACGCCCATGGCCATTCCGGCGTGCGCCCGGCGCTGGTCGAACAGATGCTCGCCTTGCTAGCGCATGACTGCATTCCCGAAGTGCCCTCGCTCGGCTCGGTCGGCTATCTCAGCCATATGGCCCATATCGCCCTCGTGCTCATCGGCGAGGGCTTCGCCATGCATGAAGGCCAACGCCTCCCCGGCGCCGAGGCGCTCGCCCGCATCGGCCGCGACCCCCTGGTGCTGGAGGCCAAGGAGGGGCTGAGTCTCGTCAACGGCTCACCCTGCGTCACGGGTCTCTCGGCACTGGCGATGGGCCGGTCGCATCGCCTCATCGGCTGGGCCGATGTCGCGGCGGCGATGAGCTTCGAGAACCTGCGCAGCCAGCCTGTGGCTTTCGATGCCGTCTCGCTCGCCTTGCGCGTCTCCGATGGCATGCAGGAGACCGGGCAGCGCATGCGCGCGTTGCTCGAAGGCAGCGCCATCCTCGCTGCCGCGGCCGGCAGGCAAACCCAGGATTCGCTCAGCCTCCGGGCGGTGCCGCATGTGCATGGCGCCGTGCGCGACGCCCTCGCCACGATCGGCGCCACGGTGGACCGGGAACTCGCCTCCGTGAGCGACAATCCGGCCGTGATGGGCACGCCCGAAGCGCCGCAGGTCTATTCCGAAGCGCATGCCGTGGCTCCCCACATCGCGCTTGCCATGGACCAGGCCGGCATCGCCGTCGCCGAACTCGCCGCCATGGCCGAGCGGCGCCTCGATCGGCTGGTCAATCCGCATGTGTCGGGCCTCCCCGCCTTTCTCGCCGCCGACAGCGGCGTTGCCTCGGGCTTCATGATCGCCCAATACACGGCTGCCTCGCTGGTCGGCTACAATCGCCGCCTCGCCAGCCCCGCCAGCCTCGACGGCGGCGTCACCTCCGGCCTGCAGGAGGACCACCTCACCCACGCGACGCCGGCGGCGCTGAAGACCCTGCAGATACTCGACAATGCCGAGCACATCCTCGCCATCGAACTGCTCGCCAACGCCCAGGCCTATGACCTGCAGGAAGGCGAGCACGCCCGCGCGCCCGGCACTGAAATCTTCTATCGCGATATCCGCAGCGCCATCCCGCCCTACCGCGACGACCGCCCGCTTGCGGGGGATATTGCCGCGGCTCGGGGCATTTTGCAGCGGGGAGATGCTGGCAGCGCCTAAAGCCAAATGCGTTGAGGCCGGAGCGGATTTCCAAATTATCGCATTGGCATCAAAAGCATTTTGCGATTCTTGGTGATTCGATCTGCAGGTAAGACGCGCTGGCAGGGCATCATCCGGCAAAGCGCTTGACCAACGGCGAGCCCTTGGCCTGGGCGATCTGCTTGGCCGACAGATCCCTGCCGGTGCTCAATCCCTCGACCATGAGGTTGCTGCGCAGCGCCGCCGCCTGTCTCTCGTTGGTAAAGTCGATCTTGACATGATCGAGGGTCATCAGATGGCCGAGTTCATGGGCCCAGGCCCGTCCATTGGCCGCGGTGTTGTAGTACCACTGGACGAAGCTGGCGGCCTCGGGATCGCTGCTCTGATATGAGCCCCCACCAGCGTTGAGATTCTCGATCGAGTTGACGAGATAGATATGGATCGACTGGTCCTCCGAATGCCGATAGGTGAGGACGCCCAGCAAGCGCTTGTCATCGTTGCGCGAGTCCTTTGCGATATCGAGCGGCGCATCGACGATGCATTCCTTGATCACGAATGCGACATTCGCCTTCGCCCAGATTCCGTTGACGACATCCAGGGCATCCTTGGCCGAATCACAGCTCCACTTCGCCGCCTCCGTGACACCCTTCTCCGCAAAAGGCGTGATGTAGATTGTCAGGGGGATGCTGGGCATGAGGTCCTCCGGCCTTTGAAGATTTCATGATCGAGCCCGAACTTTGACGATCGCCGGGACTCGTGAGGCCCGGCTGGCTGTAGGATCGCACGAGTGACGACGTCGTGACGGCAGGCGGTTACCCGAGTATAGCGATCTTGCGATCTCATGAGGATCCCTCAGGCAACCCCTGCCGCCCTGCGCGCCATGGCGATCAGCAGGGCCTGATCGCGCCGCGCCTCGCCGATACCGTTGCGGGCCGGCGCCTTGCCAACGACCGTGGCCCAGAAGCCTTCCAGTTCCCGGACGAAAGCCTCACCGAAACCGGGGCGGATCGCCGTGGCCTCGAGACTGCCGCCTTGCGAGCGGCGGCGGCTGAGCTGGGTGGGATGGTGATTGAGATAGGGGGCGGGGAAAATGAGTTCGACGATCTCATCCTCGAAATAGAGGCTGATGCGTTCGGCATAATCGGCGACACCGGGGATCTCGACATGGGTCATCGTCCACAGCGCCTCGCCACCGCGCAGATCCACCGCGGCCTGGCCTCCGGCACCGCCTGCGAAAAGAGCGGCGCCGAGCACCGCCCCGGTCTCGAGGCCGAGCGCGTCCAGCAGGCCATGTACGGCGTTGACGTCATGCACCAAGGCCGAACAGTAGGAGCCGGCAAAGCCGCGGAAGACCACGTCATCCGGCGCAAAGCCCAGCGCGGCCTCGACCTGTAGCCGTTTGCGATGCCTCGTTTCTTCGATCAGCGCAGCCGGCACGTCGCCCTGGGCAATCACCAGTTCGTGGTGGCCGACGAAGGGCCACGCGTCGGGATCATGCACCTCCACCGAGAGATAACGCAGGCTCCCAGCCTTGCCGGCGACGAGATCGAGCGCAGCCTCGTAGCTCGGATCGAAGCGCTTCATATAGCCGACCTGCAGCACCTTCCCCGTATGCCTCTGTACTTCCCCGAGCCGGTCGATTTCGGCGAGGCCATAGCAGAGCGGCTTTTCGCAAAAGATATGCAGGCCTGCTTCCATTGCCTCTTCGGCAAGGCTGGCATGCCAGGGATCAGGCGCGGCGATGACAAGCGCGTCTAGGTTGAGGCCCAGTGCCTCCCTGGCCTCGGCGCAGGTCTTCACGCCGAAGCGTGCCGCAAGGCTCTCGCGCACACTGGGCGAGGGATCGGTGACCACCTCCACCTCGAACTTGTCCGGCAATCCCATGAGATTGGGCAGATGCTCGACCTGGGCGATCAGCCCCCCGCCGATGACACCCACCCGCAAGCGGTCCGACATGATACTCTTCCTTCAGTGCATCTTATTTCAGATTGGTCACCAAAACTCGCGAAACGCTCCTGTTCCCAGTGAGTTAGGCTGAGAAAGCGTTTCTGCCCGAACGCGTTTGGCTCCGGACAACGGCAGGGCGGGCCGCAAGCCGGTGGCCAGCGGTAAGGCAGGGGATGGGGCTGGTCCGGAGGCGCCCCAGTTCGCCTCCGGCTCTCTTCAGGGCCGGGCTGACGCCGCGGTTTCCCTGGCGATGCGGTCGATCTCGTCCTGCAGGATCTTCAGGTCGCGCCGGCCGGCCATGAGTTCGAGAACCTCGGCCTCGGTGATCTCGCTCTTGGCGTAGGTGCCGTGCGACTTGCCGCGATTGAGCAGAGTGAAGCGGTCGGCGATCGGATAGGCATGGTGGATGTTGTGCGTGATGAAGATCACGCCGATACCCCGCGCCCGGGCCTGTGCGATGTAGCGCAGCACCGTCGAGGCCTGATGCACGCCGAGCGCCGAGGTCGGCTCATCCAGGATGAGGATGCGCGCTCCGTGGTGGACGGCCCGGGCGATGGCGACGCATTGACGTTCGCCGCCCGAGAGGGTGCCCACCGCCTGCTGGGGATCGCGCACATTGATGCCCATATCGGCGAGTTCCTGCCGCACGATGCCATCGGCGCGCTTCATGTCGAGCCGGCGCGTAAGGAACCAGCCCTTGCGTGGCTCGCGCCCGAGGAAGAAGTTACGGGTGATGCTCATCAGCGGGATCATCGCCAGGTCCTGGAAGACGGTGGCGATGCCGCGGTCGAGCGCCTCGCGCGGCGACCGGAAGGTGGTCGGCACGCCGTCCACCCGCATTTCCCCATCGGTAGGCTGGTGAACACCGGAGAGGATCTTGATCAGGGTGGACTTGCCGGCGCCATTGTCGCCGAGCAGGCAGTGCACCTCGCCGGCGAAGGCGGCGAAGCTGATGTCCTGCAGCGCCACGACGGTGCCGAAACGCTTGCCGACATGATCGAGCTCGATGAGAGGCCTTGTTTGCGGATCGGGCATCAGCGTGCCTCCGTCGCCTTGCGGCGCACGTAATTGTTGAACAGCACGGCCGCCAGCACCATCACGCCGAGGAAAACCATGAACCAGTCGGTGTCGATGCCGGTGTAGAAGAAGCCCTGCTCCACGGTGCCGAAGATCAGGGCGCCGAAGAAGGCGCCGATGGCCGAGCCATAGCCGCCGCTGAGGAGATTGCCGCCGATCACGGCCGCGATGACGGATTCGAATTCCTTCTGGGTGCCGCGCAGCACGTCCGCCGAGCCCGACTGCATCACCTGGATCACCGAGAACAAGGTGGCGGCGCAGGCCGTGCCGACGAAGAGCAGGATCTTCACGCGCGTCACCGGCACACCGACGTTGCGTGCGGCCTGGGCATCGCCGCCGACGGCGTAAATCCAGTTGCCGAAGCGCGTCTTGACCAGGATCCAGGTCGCAACGCCGGTAAGGCCGATCCACCAGGCGATCGAGACCGGCAGGCCCTGGATGGTGAGCGAGCCGTCGGCGCGCAGCGGAATCAAGCCCATGCTACCCATCCAGCTGAACAGACCCGTGGCGAACTTGCCGCCGAACAAGGCGACGAAGCCGGTCTCGTCGGTGTTCTTGGTAATGTAGGGGATCTGGGTGCGCCCCGTGAGCAGGCGCGTGATGGTGAGGCTCAGGCCACGCAGGACGAAATAGCCGGCCAGCGTGACGATGAAGGATGGCAGGCGGGTACGCGTCACCAGGACGCCGTTCAGCGTGCCCACGAGGACGGCGATGCCGAAGGCGATCAGCACGGTCAGCCAGATCGGCAGGCCGAACTGCACCACGCCGATGCCCATGATGATGGCGGAAAAGCCGATCATCGACCCGAGCGAGAGATCGAATTCGCCACCAATCATCAGGAGGGCCACGAAGGTGGCGAGGATGCCGAGCTGGGCCGAAACCTCGAGGAAGTTGCTGATGCCGGCCACGCTGAACATGCCGCTATCGCCGGCGGCGACGCCGAACACAATAAAGACGAAGATGGTGGCGGCGAAGGCCCCGAGTTCGGGGCGGCGTAACGTACGGCTCAGCATGCGGCGCCAGCGTCGGCTGCCATCCGCATCCGCCGCGGGGGCCGTGGCTGAATCGGTTTCTGTCATCATGAGCGGGCCTCGCTGGATGTGACGGGGCTTGGAGTGTCGATCCCGCCAGGATCGGGAGGCGCCGGGGACCAGGAGGGCTCCCCGGCGCCCTGCCGGAAATCCGGACTGGAGGGACCGGATCTCAGCATTCTCATGCCTTATGGCTTAGCGTATGCCCTGGTCGGCGAGTGTCTTCACGGCGGCGGCATCGTCCTTGGTGACGAAGCTCGGACCTGTGCGCACATTCTCGGTAGGGAATGTCTTGTACATCGCCTTGGAGGTGAGGAAGACCACCGGCAGATAGCCCATCATGAATTGCTGGTTGTCGATGCCGAACAACACCTTGCCCTGCGTGAGGCCATCAAGCACTTCCGGCGACAGGTCGAAGGTGCCGATCTTGATCTTGCCGCCATAGCCGCGATCATCGATCATGCTGAGCATCGGGCCCGCCAGCGTGGTGCCGAGCAGCACCATGCCGTCGACGCCGGGATGGGATTTCATGAAAGCCTCGACCCGGCGCGGCGCATCGGTGGGATCGAGCGTGACCGCGACGATGTCGACCTTGCCGCCGCTCGGCTTCAGCCCGTCCGTCAAACCCTCGCAGCGCTTGTCGAGGCTCGCATTGCCGACCTCATGGTTGACGCACATCGCTTCCTTCACGCCGGCCTGGGCGAGGATGCCGCCGGCCTTGACGCCATTGTCATATTCCGAACCGCCACCGACGAAGAGGTCGAGGCCCCAGGGCTTGACCTGCTCCTCGCCGGTATCGACCACGACGACCGGAATGCCGGCGGCCTTGGCGGCGCCGATCGGTCCCTGCAGGGCCGTGGCGTCCGGAATGGAAACCACCAGCCCGTCGGGCTTGGAGGCCGTGGCCGCCTCGATCATCTGGCCCATCTTGACCACATCGAAAGTGGCGGGTGCCTGGTATTCGACCTTGACGCCGAGCGCCTTGGAGGCGGCCATCATGCCGTTCTTCACCACGGTCCAGTAATTGTCGTTGGCCTGGCCGTGGGTCACGAAGACGATACGGACATCCTCCGGCTTCTTGACCTGGGCGGTGGCGGGAGCGAGCGCCGCGAAGGCAATCCCGGTGGACAAGGCGGCGATGGCTGCAAACCGTCCGGCCATCCCGGCCAATAAAGTCTTCCTCATGATCGAACCTCATCTGCTGGTTGGTCTGCGGCTTATTGGTTGTCTTGAACTTGCCGATCATCCGCAGCAGGATCGGAAGTTCCATCCGCTAGAGCGCTGCACATTCGGGCCAACTCACCAGGACGCGCAAAAAATATCCTGTTTCCAGTGGGTTAGGCCAAGAGCACAATTCAACCTGAATGGGTTTTGCTCCGGGAGATGGACGAAGGGGAGGAGAAGTCGGCAAGCGTGCCGCGCCGGACCGGCAGGTCGTCGATGAAATCCTTCGAGTCCGGGGAACGCAGCACGTCGTATTCGCCGATGCGAATCGCCGCCGAAGCTGGCTCGATCGCCTCGAGTTCGCCGGGCGCATTGGCATGCAGCGCCATGAAGGTGAGGCCGGAGCCGATCTCCCCGAACAAGGCGCGATAGCGTACCTCGGCCGGCTGGTCCTGATGCCAGGGTGTTTCCAGCACGCGATCGACCAGGCCGAGACCTTCGGCCTCCAGGGCACCCGCCCTCGCGGGATAGAGATCGGCATCGAGAACGCCGAGATTGTGGATCGGGCCGTAGCCCGCGATGCCGCGCGGGAATAGGATGGGGATGCCATATTCCCGGCCGAGGCGGATATAGATGTCGACGAATTCCGGCGAGAGCACAGCGCCCATATGGGCGTCGAGATGGCAGGGCTTCAGGCCCGCCTTAAGAAAGGCATCGATCTGGGCGCGCAGCTCCGCTTCCACCGCCTCGGGCACGGCGTGACGGCGAACCTCGGGAACGCTGCGCCACAGGAAGCCATCGCCATCGGTGAGTCCGGCCTTGGGGCCTGGGGCCGTGAGCGGCCGCCAGCGGTAATACTTCTTCTCCGAGGTGATTGTGAGGTGGACGCCAAGCTTGAGCGAGGAATCCATGGCGCCGAGTTCGACGATTTCGAGGAACCAGGGGCACGGCACCATCACCGAACCGGAGTCGCAGCGTCCGCGCCGGGCGAGGTCGACATAGGCGACATTGGCGCCATGGCACATGCCCACATCGTCGATATTGATGACGACGGCAGGCAGGCTGGTACCGGAGACTGGCGTGGCGGTCATGGCGAATGTCCCGATCTAGATTTCAACCTCGAGCCCTGCAGCAGCCGCCAGGACGATCAGATTGCGGTAGCCGAGCGTGGCATAGGTGAGCGGATGCGCTTTTGCCGGATCCTGCTCGGCCTCCACCACCAGCCAGCCGGCATAGTTACGCTCGGCGAGCTGCGGCAGCAGGGCGCCGAAGGGAATGGCGCCATCCCCCGGCACAGTGAAGATGCCTTCCACCACCGCGCCCATGAAGCTCATATCCTCGCGCCTTGCCTTGGCGAGAATCTCGGGCCTGACATCCTTGCAGTGGAAATGCACGACCCGCCCGACATGCTTGCTGAGCAGGGCAACGGGATCGCCACCCGAAAAGGCGCAATGGCCGGTGTCGAAGAGCAGGCCCACGGCATTGCCGCTATGGTTCATCAGGGCGGAGACCTCCTCGTCGCTTTCAACGATGGTGCCCATGTGATGGTGGAAGGCCATGCCGATGCCGAATTCCGCCATGCGCTCGGCGAGAGCCGTGATCTTGGCGCCATAGGCGCGCCATTCGTCGGCGGCGAGGCGCGGGCGATCGGAGATCGGCGCGAAGATGGCATCGTGGCGTCCGCGCGAGGTATCGGCATAGACGACGCGCGACGCGCCGAGGTCGCGCAGTAAAGTGAGGTGCGGCAGCACCGCCTCAAATTCCTCTTCGACCTCCCGTTCGAGGATGCGCCCGTCATACCAGCCGGAGACGAGTTCAAGGCCGTGATTGCCGAGGACAGCGCGAAGTTCCCTGCTCTGGCGGGGAAATTTGCCGCCCAACTCGGTGCCGCGATAGCCAGCCTGCTTCGTTTCGGAAAGGCAGACTTCCAGAGGCGTGTCGCCGCCCAGGGAGGGCACGTCGTCATTGGTCCAGGTAATCGGATTGATTCCGATCTTGACGCTCATGCCAGGCTCCCTCGGATTTGTTCTGCCGTCAACGATGCGGCAAGGCTGTCCCCTTCGCGAGAGCCAGTTGGCGGGATTTTGAAGGAGCCAGTTTGAGTGTCACGATGACTCATGACATCATGCGTCGCGGCACTGCGGCAGGGTGAGATGGGACGCTGCAGAGACAGGCGCGCCGCCAAAGCCCCTTACCTCAGCGAAGACCACAGGACCAGCCAGGATGAGCCGAAGGACCTTTCCCCTCGATGCACTTGCCCTCGACCGGACCTCGCGCGCGCCGCTGCACCGCCAGCTCTATCTGGCCCTGAAGACGTTGATCCAGGAGCGCACCCTGCCGCCGGAGACGGCCCTGCCCTCCACCCGTTCCCTGGCGCACGACCTGCGCATCGCCCGCAACACGGTAAGCGCTGCCTATGATCAGCTTGTAACGGAAGGCTATCTCGCGAACCGCGCCGGAGCTCGCCCGCTGGTGATCGATCTTCCCGCGGTGCCCCTTGCGGCCAGCCCTGGCTCTGCCAGGGAAGCGCATTATCCCCTGTCGTGCCGCGGCGATTTGATGATGCGCCAGCCCTTCCATTATGGCTCGCCGGGTCACATGGCCTTCCATCCCGGCATGCCCGACGCCAGCAATTTCCCCTTCGGCCTGTGGAGCCGTCTCCTTGCGCGCCGGGCAAGCTTTGCCCGTGACACACTGTTCGGCACCTACAACGTCACCGGCCATCCGGACCTGCGCAACGCCATCGCCGCCTATCTGAAGACGGCACGCGGCGTGCGATGCAGCCCGGAGCAGATCGTGGTGACCACAGGCGCGCAGGCCGGGCTCGACCTTCTGGCCCGCATCCTGCTCGACCCCGGCGACAGCGTGTGGATGGAGGAGCCCGGCTATTACGGCGCCCAGTCCGCTTTCATCGCCGCCGGCGCCCGCCTGCTGCCACTCGCGGTCGAGGGCGGAGACTGGCAGCTCGACCCGCCGGCGGACAAGCGCCTGCGCCTCATCTACGTAACGCCCTCCTGCCATCACCCGCTCGGCGGCACCATGCGCATGGAGCAGCGCCTGCGCCTGCTCGAGATCGCGGAGAACCGCAAGGCCTGGATCATCGAGGACGATTTCGACGGCGAGTACCGCTTCCAGGGCCAGCCCGTCCCGGCAATGCAGGGCTTCGACCACGCCCAGCGCGTGATCTATGTGGGCACCTTCGCCAAGATCCTGTTCCCGGCTCTGCGCCTCGGCTTCATGGTGCTGCCCCCCTCCCTGCAAGAGGGCATCGTGCATGCCGTGAGCATCACCGGCCAGTTCGCGCCGCTGCTCCTGCAGGCAGCCCTCGCCGATTTCATCGATCAGGGCCATATGGCTCGGCATCTCAGACGCATGCGGCGCATCTACGCCAGCCGACGGCACTATTTCCACGAGTTGTGCGGCGCCCATCTCGGCGACTGGCTGAACCTTGCATCCGGCGATGCCGGCATCCAGCTCACCGCCTTCCTGCGCGAGGGCCTTGCTGATACAGCGGTCGCCGAAGCTGCGCGCCGGCGCAATGTCAACCTCTCGCCACTGTCGATGCACTACCGCCATGGCGCGCCGCGCCAGGGCCTGGTGATGGGCTATGCCGCCAGTGATGCGTCCGCGACGCGGCGGGGTATCTTGACCCTGCGCGAGACGTTCGAGGCTTGCAGGGCTTGACCGAAGACCGGGAGGCGCTGGCACTCCCGGGTGCGCGGACATCCTGTCCGCATGTTGGAAACGACACCGCTTGCATGAGAGGAAGATGCGTCCGCGCACCCGGCATCATGCCACCGGGAATGGCTCGTCCTTCAGAAACCGCTTCAACACGTTCCAGGTGATCTTCGAGACATTGTTGTCGTAGTTGTTGTGGCTGAGCGAGCCGCACCAGGCGATCGAGGCGGTGGCGAACAGCGCGCCGCCGGAAGGTGTTTCGCCGAAAGCAAGATCCGCGTGGACGCGTGGATTGACGTCGCCGCCGATATTGGGCGGCACCACGCCGAATTCCTCGTTGACCAGCAGCATCATCGGCGAATGGTCGATGGAGGATGCCAGGCGCAGCATATGGGGCGGGGAGCCGAGGTCGGTGGCCAGGCAATCGAGCTCGATGCCGGCCGCGCCACCGCCGATCAGGCCGAAATCGCCGATGACCTCGTCCGGCACCCCCTCGAAGATGAAGGCGGCGCGCGGGTTGTCGGCATCGGGCGCTCGGCGATAGGGGCTGGAGATGTCGAAACCCTGAGCGATGAAACCGACGCCGCACATCACGTTCGGCGCCCGGCCGATACGCCGCCACAGGCCGCCGAACTCACCATTGAAGGACTGGTAATACTCGCCAGGCTCGGCGATCCAGGTGCGGATGCCGTCCTCGGCCCGGCGCAGCTCGATCACCCCCGGCAGGCTCTGGTGCCAGGCGATTCGCCAATACCAGCCATTGCCGCCCATATACATCAGCCGCCCCCCGCGATCGATCCAGTCCTTCATGGCATCCCACATGCGGGTGGAATGATATTCGGGATGCGTGCCGGTGATCACCACCTGGTAGTGGCGCAGCAGTTCATAGCCGTCGGCATGCAGGTCCTCGTCGGTGATGACGTCGTAGTCGATGCCCTTGTGATCGAGCCAGTCATAGAGGTGCGTATCGGCGTTGTACTGATAGAGCGCGGAGCCATGGCCGCCGAGCCAGGAATGGTAGCGCGGCGAGAAGTTCAGCACCGGGCGCAGGCGGCTCGAATAGGCGACGCCGGAGCCGTCGGCATGGCAGTCATAGAGCGAGCCTCCGAGTTCGGTATGCTCGTAGAGGTAAACGTCGGAATGGCCGAAGGTGAGCAGGCGGTTCATGGCGAGTTCGGCACCGCGCGCCGTGACGTGCTCGCCATGATTGGCATAGGCCATGTAGGAGGCGGTGGGCGCCAGCATCACCACTTTCGGGCGCGAGCCGCTCTTGGGCTGGCGGGGCGGGCGCACGAAGAAGGCGAGATAGTTCTCTCTTGTCACCGTCTCGTCGCTCTCGCCGCAGGTGACATGAAGGGCATAGGGGCCGCTTTTCAGGTCCTTTGGTATGGTCAGGCTGACGGACGTCTCCCAGCCTGCATCGTAAAGGTCGTCATGGTGGAAATGGATGGCGCCGTAATGCTCGGGCTTGCGGTTGAAATCATGTTCCTCGCCCGTCCAGTTCCAGCCTTTCATGCCCCGCGTCGGCAGATGCACGAGATCGCCGTGATGGCCGGAGGGACCGACATCGATGGCTCGTGTCGAGTCGATTTCCTCGGAGAAATCCCATGCGGCGATGATATGGGCCTTGAGGGCTGCAGGCCGTGGCGGGAGCAGGAACGCCTTGTGCATTTCCGGTGGATGAAAGCCTGACGATATGATCGGGCCATCTATTTTGCCGTCGAAATGATTGCCTACAGTGCCGTCCTTCAGGGGGCATCCGGCCAGGAAAAAAGGGGCTTCGACCTCGGGCAGCGCGATATCGATGTCGACCTCTTCATAGCCGGCATCGAATGTATGGGCATAAGGCAGCACGGGGCGCTGGGACAGCATCACCCGCTTGGCATGCGGATCGATCGCGAGAACAACGGCATACCACTGGCGCACCAGCATGGCATCATGCAGCGAGACCTGCGCCTCGCGTCCGCTGCCATCGGCGACCGCCACGGCGAGCTGGCCGCCCTCTTTCATGAACAGGCGAAAGCCGCGTTCCGAGGCTGGGTCCCATTGCGCCGCGATGGTCTGCGGCCCGCGTGACGGGAGGGTCGGCCAGAGCATGGCGAAGAAAGTGAAGGCGCCTTTGCCGAGCGGCGGCACGCTCGCGGCCTTCATGTAGGAGCCGACGTCGATGCGCTGCGGCTTGCCGGCATGGCGTCCGTCGATGGCGGTGGGCACATGCGGGAATTTGAGACCGGGGCCGGCGGGATTGCAATCGCCATGCACGACACGCACAAGCCGCGCCTCGAAGCTCTCTCCCTCTTCCAGCGAGATCTTGAAGGCGATGGTTTCGCCGGGAGCAACCGAATAGTGATCGGGATAGCCGGTAATCTTCAGCATGACGGAGGCTCCGGGAAAGGGAGAGAAGTAAAAATCAGTCGTGCGAGACGCTGCACTGTCGAAGTAAGCGGGGCGATGGGGGCGGCGGCGCGGATCTCCTATACGCGCCCATCTCACCCATCCCGCCTCAATCCCTGAATGGCAGGTTGATGCTTTCGCCCGTGAGCAACCGCCAGCGGCGACGGAAGATTTCCCACTCCGCCTCCTCGCGGCTGGTGAAAACAGACGTATCCTCGAATTCGATAGGATCGCGCCGGTCAGGCGGCATCGTCGCCAGTACCCATTCGGCGAAAGGCTTGCGGCAGAACAGGATGACCTGGTTGCCGCTCGGATCCTGGCGCATGATGTGCAGCACGCGCTGCAGGCCCGGGCTGTGCCGACCGATCGGGCATTGCCGGAATTCCTCGATATACTGGCGATCGCTCGCGGGATCGATCTTGTACATGGGATGCCCCTAAGCAAAATGTATTCAGGTTGAAGCGCTCTTCCAGTTTAACGCATTGAAAAATAGACGTTTTGCGATTCCTGGCGATTCCGTTTCAAACTAATATGCCCTCAGGCTGGGACGGTCTCTTCATCGATGAGATCGCGGACCTTGCGCAGGTCTGCGATGACGTGGTCGGCACCCTCGATGCCTCCGCCGGCTGGAGCGTAGAAAGCTGTCGCCAGGCCTGCGCCGACCGCCGATGCGAAGCCGGCAAAGCTATCCTCGACCGCCAGCACTTGCCCGGGCGCCAGGTCGAAGCGGCGGCAGGCCCGTGCATAGGGTTCGGGATCGGGCTTGCCATGCTCGACGTCGTCCAGGCTGATCGAAAAATCGAGATAGGGGGCGATGCCGAGCGCCGCAATGTTGGCATCGACGATCCTGCGCGAAGAATTGGAGACACAGCCCTGCCGGATACCCACCGATGCGAGGGCTTTCACCGTTTCGACGGCACCATGCATCGCCTTCACCTCCGCGCGCCGAGCGACATACGTGTCGATGATCGCCTTCTGCCAGGCTTCCTCAGACGTGTCGGGGGAGAAGCGGTCCTTCAGTTCGGCCCAGACGTCCCCCATATGCACGCCGCGAAAATGATCCTGCGGGAGATCGGAAATGTCGGCGCCGAAGTGCTGGCATACCTCGAACAGGACTTTCTCATGCAACGGCTCACTATCCGCCAGGGTGCCGTCAATATCCCAGGCTACGGCTTTTACGCTCATGCTGTCGTTCCGCGAAGTTGTTGATAAAGCGCACGAAAGCTCTCATAGCCACGCGCATGGACGGATCGGTTCGAGGCCTGCGGCTCGATGCGGTCGCGCAAGCTGATGAACCCTGACACGCCGGCCCAGTCCTCGGCAAGCCCGCTGCCGACAGCCGCGGTCCAGGCCGCACCGAGGCAGGAGCCGGGATGGCCTGAGAGCCGCCGCAGCGGCGCCTGCAGCACGTCGGCGACAATCTGCATCCACACCGCGCTGTTGGACCCGCCGTCCGAAACGAGAAAATTGGTGGTGGCGTGGCCCATGTCCTGGAGCACCTCGACGTGGTGCCGGATGGCATAGGCATAGGCCTCCAGCAGCGCCCGCCACAGATGTGGCAGGCCGCTCGACAGGCTTAGGCCGCTGAAGGCGCCACGGATGGCAGGATCGTGGATCGGCGTCTTCTCGCCGAGGAAATAGGGCAAGACCTGCACGCCCTCGGCGCCGGCGGGAACCTCCGCCGCAAGGCGATCGAGATATTGGTGGAGCGTGAGGCCTGCCCTCGCCGCTGCCTCGCGCTCACCACCGGCGAAGGTCTGGACGAACCAGTTCAGGCCGGAGCCGCCTGTCGCCATGCAGCCATTGGGCATATAGAGGCCGGGCACGAGGTGATAGTCGAGATACAGGCGCGGATCCGGCGCCACCGTGTCGGAGGCAATCAGCACGTCGACCGAGCCACCGAATTTCAGGAGCACATCGCCGGGCGCGAGCACGCCGGCGCAGAGGGCCGAGGCGATGTGGTCGGCCGCCCCGCCCACCACGGGAATACCCACGGAAAGGCCGGTTTGCGCCGCGGCCTCCGGCGTGACGGTACCGAGAATGGCATGGGAGAGGCTGCGCGGCGGCACGGCAGAGCGTGGAATATGGGCAAGCGCCACGAGATCGTCGGCGATGGCATCGGTGGCGACATCGGTGACGCCGGCTTCCAGCGCCCAGTTCTGCTCCACCGCCTTGATGCCGGTCAGGCGCCAGTTGACGTAATCGTAAGAGCCGAACACCGTGGCGATGCGCTGGAAGGCCCCTGGTTCGTGCTTCTCCAGCCAGCGGAGCTTGGCCGTCACCAGTTGCTGGTTGATGCCGTTGCCGGCGCGGGCGAGGAACTCGGCCTCCTGGATCTCGGCGGCAAGCTCGGCGACCTCAGCACCGCAGCGCCCATCGCTCTGCTGGATGGACGGGCGGATGAGGGCATCCCTGTCGTCGAGCAGCACCACGGCCGGCAGCATGCCGGTGACGCCGACGGCGGCGATTTCCCCGGGTGCGATGCCGCTTACCGTAATCAGCTCGCGCGTGATGGCACAGGCATTGTCCCACCACTGGTTCGGATCCTCCTCGGCCCAGCCGGGATGGGGCGAGGACAGCGTCACCGGCCGCGAGGCGAGGCCGAGCACCTGATCCGGCAGGCGGATCAAGATGCCGATGGTGGAGGTCGTGCCGATATCGAGGCCAAGGACGCAGGGCATGGAATTTCCTGGGAGCGCGGATGTCTCGTCCGCTCTTGGAAGCGCGGCGCTTGTTGGAGAGGAAGAGCGGATGGGACGTCCGCGCACCCGGGATCACACCAGCGGCGCGACCTTGTCCATGAAGCGCTTCACCCGCGCCGGATCGACCGGATTCCAGGTGTTGCCGTCGACTTTCAGCGAAGTCCCGACGATAACCCCGGAGGCCACGGAGAGCACGTCCCGCACATTGTCGGGATTGACGCCGGTATTGGCGAAGACTGGCACTTCGGTCACCGTCTCCGCCACCTTGCGCAGATCCGCCGCCGCAGCTGGCTGGCCGGTAAGCGGGCCGGAGACCAGGATGGCATCGGCGAGCGAGGAGAACACGGCGCTGCGGGCGCGCAATTCGATGGGCCTCGCATCGAGGCTCGCCGCGAATTCGGCGTTGATGTTGTAGAACAGCTTCAGGTCCTTGCGCCCGATCTCGGTGCGCAGCTTGTGGGCGTCGGCGGCATTGGGCTGCCAGAGGCCCATGTCGGACGCGAACAGGCCGGTGAAGATCTCGCGGGCAAAGGAAGCGCCGGTCGCACCCGCAATCGCCACGGAGGCGGTTGGATCCCACAGGAAGTTCACCCCAAAGGGCACTTTGAGCATGGGCTTCAGGGCAGAGATGATGGCTGTCATCGCCACCGCCGATTCCATCGGCGCAGCGAAGCGGTAGGGCCTGTCGTTCTCATTGCCGAACATGATGGCGTGCACACCATTGTCCTGCAGGTTCTCGATATCCCTGGCCACATCGTCGATGAGCTTGGCCATGCCGCCCTCAGCATCGAAAAGCGGAGCGCCCGGCAGGGCGCCAATATGGGCCATGGCAATCACGGCCTTGCGCCGCGAGCCCAGGAAATCAAAAACCATCAGACACTCCTGTCAATTCAGCGGATCCAGAAAAGCAGCCGGCTCATGACCGGCAAGGATGATCTTGACGCCGGCCTGTTCCAGCGGTTCGGCAAGGTGTTCCGGCGGGGCCTTGTTGGTCACCAGCACATGGATCTGGCGAAAGAGGGCGACCTGCACCAGCGAGCGGTGATCGAACTTGCTGGCATCGCACAGCACCACCACCTGTCCAGCCCGCTCCATGAAGGAGCGTTTGATCTCGGCATCCTCCAGCGTGTAGTCGAAGATGCCTTGCGCCGTCAGGCCGGAGACGCCGAGGAAGACGGTGTCGAGCCAGAGAGTGGAAAGCTGCGAACTCGCCAGCGGGCCGCACACCGAGAACTCGCTGGGTCGGATCAGGCCGCCGAGCGCATAGACCGGGCTCTTGCCGCCAGCGAGCAGGCCGGCGGTGCGCAGATTGCTGCAGAAGAGACGCAGGCCCGATATGTCGATGAGCTCGCGCGCAAAGCGATGCGTGGTGCTGCCGGTGTCGATGCCGATGGTCTGCCCCGCATGCACCAGCCTGGCGGCGGCCTGCGCAATCTGCTGCTTGGCCTCGGCCTCACGCCGGCCGCGCGTCTCAAAGCTCGGCTCGTCCGCATCGAAGGCCGTTTCGGGTGCTCGTGCGGTGGCGCCGCCGTGATCGCGGCTGATCAGCCCGCTCTCGGCCAGGCGGTCGAGATCGCGCCGGATGGTCATCTCCGAAACCTGGAGCTCCGCCGCGGCATCGGACACGTTGATATAGCGGCGCTGGCCGATCATCTGGATCAACCTGTCACGCCGCGCCGTGGCCGGAATGCGGGAAGCGTTCGTCATCACGGGGGTCATCTGCACTCTCTTCGTCGCTGCCAGCTGCATGTTCCTGCCTTTGTAGCGCTCGCGCAGGCCGCATGCATCATGCGGAAACGAACATATTCGATCAAACTGTGTAACATATTCGATCAACTGGCAAGCTCTTTATGGCCCGGCCGGCAGCGGCTCAATCTGATTCCTTGATCCACCATCCCCAATAACTCCGACAGCCGGAGTTATTCTGGCTGCACCGCCGCCGCAAATTGAGCACTTTGCTCATCATTTAGCACTTGTGCGAACTCGATCGATTGTGTTTCAATATGTTCGATAATGCAGAGCATGCAGGGGTATCGGGATGCGGGATCTGGCTGGAAAACGGGCCATCGTCACCGGCGGCGCCTCCGGCATCGGCGCCGCGATCAGCAGGCATCTGGCGGGTCTTGGCGTCGAGGTCGCCATTGCCGACCTCGATGCACCGCGAGCGGCGGACCTTGCATCAGCCCTGGGCGAGGGCCATCGCGGCATTGGCATCGATGTGCGCAAGCGTGCTTCGGTGGAAGCAGTCTTCGCCGCCATAGCCGAGGCCTGGGACGGCTACGATATCCTGATCGGCAATGCCGGCGTCTCCACCATGAACCCGGTCGTCGACCTCACCGATGAGGAGTGGGACTTCAATTTCGATGTCAACGCCCGCGGCATCTTCCTCACCAACCAGACCGCAGTGCGCCATTTCCTGAAGACAGGCCGCAAGGGCGTAATCGTCAACACGGCCTCGCTCGCCGGCAAGGTCGGCGCGCCGCTGCTCGCCCACTACTCCGCCAGCAAATTCGCGGTGGTGGGCTGGACGCAGGCCATCGCCCGCGAGATGGCGCCGCATGGCATCCGCGTCAATTGCGTCTGCCCGGGCTTTGTGCGCACCTCGATGCAGGAACGCGAGATCGAATGGGAAGCTAGGCTGCGCGGCATCACACCCGAAGCCGTCCAGGCCGACTACATCGCACAGACCCCGCTCGGCCGCATCGAAACCCCCGACGACATCGCGCCGCTGGTTGCCTTCCTCGCCTCCGACGAAGCCGGCTTCATGACCGGGCAGGCCGTGAACGTGACGGGGGGTGTGTACATGGGGTGAAGAACCTGATCCAGGAATCCGCACCGAACGGAAAGAGGTTCGGGCTTTGTCATGCCCGGGCTTGTCCCAGGCATCCAGCCGCCACTTCCGCCAATACCGAAGCCCTTTGGATTGCCGGGACAAGTCCGGCAATGACAAAAGTCGAGGTCCTGCCGATTTTTTTTTGGTCAGGCTCCGAAGACGAGCAGGCCGCTCCCTCACAACGTGAAATGCAGCAACTCGGAGAGAACGAGACCCGCCGCGCCCTTCAGCGCCGCGCGGTCCTCCAGATCTCCCATCACCAGTTCGATATCGCCACCAGGGCGCCAGGGCACGAGTTCGCGAACATGCACAGCGATCGCATCGAGCAAGCGAGGACCTCCTCCGACCACATCGCCATGCAGGACGATGAAGTTCGGCGCCATGGTCTGCTGCAGATTGGCGATGCCGATGGCGACATTGCGGGCATAGCGGTCGAGCAGGTCGACCGCGCCGGCAGCGCCCTCTTCAGCCAGGGTGACAAGTTGGCGCGAATCCAACGCCCCAGCCGATGGCAGGCCGGCGATTTCGGCCTCACGGCGCAGCCAGCCCAGGGTGGCAATGGTCTCCCAGCAGCCACGGCGCCCACAGCGGCAGACGCCGCCATCCACCTGCACGAAAGTATGGCCGAGCTCGCCGCCGGCGCCGGCCGGACCGCGATAGAGGTGCCCATCGAGGAACAGCGCGCCGCCCAGCACCTCGCCCGTATAGATGACGGCGAAATTGCGCTTGCCCCGGCCGATGCCGAACCAGCGGTCGCCCACCAGCAAGGCGCGCGGATGGTGATCGACCCGGGTGGTCAGGCCGAAGCGGCGCGTCAGCTCCGCCCCAAGCGGGAACCCGGCCAGCAAGGGCGCGAGGTTCACGGCCACGATCGAGCCGTTGTCCGTGTCGATCATGCCGCCGGCGGCGACGCCGATGCCAAGGGGCGGGCGGTGGGCGTGCTTCAGGGTCTGCCCGATCGAGGCATAGATAGTCTCAGCCAAGGTTCCGACGCTGGCGGCATCCGGCGGGAAGGCAGCCTTCGCCTCGGCCGTGATGGTGCCGTCGAGCGACACCAGGCAGCACTGCACGCTATCATGCATCAGGAGGACTGCGCAGATCGGCGCGGCATCCTGGGCGAACCACATCGGCCGCGCAGGCTTGCCTCCGCTCTCCTTGGAGGGCAGAGGATCGTTCTCCACCAGTATGCCCTGGTCGATCAGGGGCTGGACGATGCCGCTGATGGTAGCCCGGTTCACTCCGACATGGCGGGCGAGCTCGGCGCGGCTGGTCGGACCGAGATCGAACAGCACCTGCAACACGCGCCCGCGATTGGCGAGGCCGATGGCGGAGGAGGAAATCAGGCCCCGGTTGCGGCCGCGCGGCCGCACCGGCTCGTCGAACAGCTCGTTGATCGCCGCCAGGCTTCCCTTGTCGCTGTCGGAAGGTCTTCCTTCGGACGCCATGATGACTGGTCCCACGAGTTCGAGAGATCCGCCGGACTGCGCAGCCTTAGTCAGGCGAATCGAGCGCTTGTTACACGAGGCCTAGCACCGCTGGGCCGGCTCAGCGATGCGACCGCCGCGTTGTCCCCGCACCCCACACCCGGCCTTGACGGTATCGTAAGTTTGTGTGAGCATCAAACATACTCAAGAAAACGGCAAAACACAAAGATCCCGTTCCGATGCGCTGTTTCGTCCAGGCCCTGTTCGACTGGCCCGACGCGCAGGACCGCCCAGGTCGTCGGTGGAGCTGAAGGCCCGCCATCGGCCACAGTCGACAAGACAATCAAGAAAACCACCCAAGAAAACGCACCACCAGCAGTTTGACGTCACATCAGAGGAGAATGAGCATGGTTACGACTTCCCTTGTCTCCCGCCGCAGCGTGCTGAAGACCAGCGCTGCCCTGGCCGGCGCCGCTGCGCTCGGCCTTGCGCCAGGGCGTGCCTCCGCGCAGGCCAAGACCCTGCGCGTGCTGCTTGCCGGCGACCCCTTCTACTATGCCATCCAGGGCCTGGCCGACGACTTCAAGAAGGAGACCGGCATCGAGTTGCAGATCGAAAGCATCTCGCTCGAGGCGCTGCAGGCCCGCCTCACCTCCTCCTTCATCTCCAACCAGCCGGATGCCGACGTCATCTCGGTGGATCAGATGTGGCTGGGACAATATCTGGAGAGCAAGTGGATCATGCCCCTCAATGATCTCATCAAGGGGGATAAGGACGTCAACATCCAGGATTACGTCCCCGAGGTGCTCTATTCCATGAACACCTGGCGCGGCCAGTTCGGCACGCTGCCGGTGGCGACTTACGGCCAGGCCGTGCTCTACCGCAAGGACTATATCGACAAGGCCGGCGTGAAGATCCCGGATGACGGCTCCTGGAGTTGGTCCGATTATCTCGACATCATCAAGAAGCTGAACGGACAGGATTTCGACGGAAAGAAGATGGTGGGCACCGTGCTCTCCGGCCAGCAGCCCGCGCCAATCGTGCACATGTACACCCAGCTGGCCGCCAGCTCCGGCGTGCGCTGGTTCAAGCAGTTCCCAACTGGCAGTGCATGGGACTTTGCACCCACCATCAACACGCCCGAGAATGTCGAGGCGCTGAAGCTCTTCGCTGAGCTCTACAAGAACTCTCCGCCCGAGGCGATCGGCTACAACTGGTTCGACGCCGGCATGCGTTTCGCCAAGGGCGATATCGGCATGTTCTACTGGTGGACGCCCTACTCCTATCTCTGCCGCAAGGACGGCTACATGTCCGGCAAGGATTCGGTGATCGCCGACAAGATCGGCATTACCCGCCTGCCCCAGTCGCCCGGCAAGAACCAGGTCGTCTCCATCGGCGGCCACAGCCTGGGCATCCCCTCCAACACTTCCAACAAGGACGGAGCCTGGGCCTTCATCAAATGGGCGACCTCGGCCAAGACCCAGAAGGCCATGGCGCTCTATACCAAGTATGGCTACCAGTTCTCCGACTTCGCCCGGCCCTCGCTCTACGCCGATCCCGACCTCATCAAGATCTATCCCTATCTGCCGGCGCAGATCGCCGACCTCAAGCGCGGTAACGGCAAGATCGTGCGCCCACCCTGCCCGGTCTACACCACGCTGGAAGGCATTTACGGCCTCAACCTCAACAAGGTGTTGTCGGGCGACAGCACGCCCGAGGGCGCGCTGAAGGACACCGACTCCTTCTTCACCAACATCCTCACCGGCAACTTCCTGATCCCCTACAAGCAGCCCAGCTATGACGACACGCTCGACGCGACCAAGGCCCTGATGGCCTCCCTCGCCTGAGCGACACGGCCCGCGCGCCTCTCCCACGCGCGGGCCGTTCTGTTTTTTGTGCGCTTGCAAGCGAACAGACGACCGCCTCTTAATCCAGACAGGATAGGGCGCGACCTGATCCTTCCCCGGCTTCGGGGAAGGTGGCATTTCGAAGAAATGACGGAAGGGGGAGAATGGGGCGACCAATCCGATTGCGGACAGGTCGCGCCACCCTGCCCCACCCGTCCCGGCTTCGCCGGTCCACCCTCCCCGAAACCGAGGAGGGATCGCGTCGCGCCTTGTCGTCTTCGTCGAGCTATCCGGACCCAGGGATATCGACTATGACCGCAATCGACGTTTCAGCCATCCCCACCCGCCCTCGGCGGCGTATTCCTGCGTTCCTGCCCTATGTGCTGATCGCGCCCTCCGTCATCCTGCTGCTGGCGCTCATCGCTTTTCCGCTGCTCTTCGCCCTCAAGAACAGCTTCTATTTCTGGAACCTGCAGATGAGCCCCACGCCGATGGGCTACATCGGCGGCGGCAATTACCAGATGGCGTTCTCCAACTCCTTCTTCCTGGGAGCGCTGTGGAACACGCTCGCTCTGACGCTGGTGGGCACGGCCATCGAGTTCTGCCTTGGCCTGGCCATCGCGCTCCTGCTGGTGAAGCAGCTGCCGGGCCTCAATGTCGCACGGGCGCTGCTGATCATGCCCACCACCATCGCCCCGATCGTGGTGGGCTTCCTGTTTCGCTACATGTACGACCCCAATGGCGGCCTCATTCCCTGGCTGCTCTCCTCTTCCGGCATTCCCCTGCCGCCCCAGGGACTGCTCGGCTCCGGCAGCACGGCGCTGTGGGCCATCCTGTTCGCCGACATCTGGGAATGGACGCCCTTCTTCGCCATCGTGCTGTATGCCGGCCTGCTCTCGGTTCCATCGGACATCATCGAAGCGGCGCGGCTCGACAAGACCTCGCCCTGGGCCATGCTGATGCGCATCAAGCTGCCGCTGATCCGCAAGACCGCGCTGATCGTGGTGATGCTGCGCTTCATGCAGCTCTTCAACACCTTCGATCTCGTGCTGGTGCTGACCAAGGGCGGCCCGGGTTCCTCCTCCCGCACGCTGGGCTACAGCCTCTATCAACAGGGTCTGGTCGACTTCAATATCGGGCTCTCCAGCGCCATGACCTGGATGATGGTCATCATCGTTAACGCCATCATCGGGCTCTTCGTGTTCTTCGCCTTCAATGATCTGGATTGACCATGGCCAGGGGAAAACGACTTGCCGGCCATGCCATGAGCTACGCGCTCACCTTCCTGCTGCTGGCCTTCTTCATCGGACCGATCCTGTGGTTCGCCTTGCTGGCGATCCGCCCGCCCGAGACTTTCTTCACCATGCCGCCGGTGGTGGTCTTCAAGCCGGACTGGGATTCGCTGCACTACACCTTCGGCGATCCCGGCAACAACCTGCCCCAGCTCGGCAACAGCCTCATCGTCGCCATCGGCGCCGTGCTCCTCAACCTGCCCTTCTCGCTGCCGGCGGCCTATGCGCTGTCGCGCTTCCGCATCCGCGGGCGCAAGAACATCATGCTCTGGTATCTCGGCCTGCTGATGGCCCCGCCGGTTGCCTTCCTCATCCCCTATTCGATCCTGGCGAGCTCGGTCGGCCTCAAGGGCAGCTATTTCTCCATGATCCTGATCCTGCAGACGCTGACCATCCCCTTCTCGATCTGGCTGATGAAGAGCTTCATCGACGAGGTGCCGATGGAGATCGAGGAGGCTGCCCGCGTCGATGGCGCCAAGACCCCGGCAATCATCCTCAGGATCGTGCTGCCGCTGGTCAGGCCCGGCATCATCGTGACATCGATGTTCGCCTTCGTCTTCGCCTGGAACAATGCCGCCTTCCCGCTGGTGCTGGCCAACCGCGCCACCGCCACCCTGCCTGTCGGCACGCTGCAATATTTCGGCACGGCCGGCGTCACCTGGGGCTTCATCGGCGCAGCGGCGCTCGCGGCCATGGTGCCCCCGATGATCATCTTCCTCGCGCTCGACCGCTATGTCGTGCGCGGCCTCACCTTCGGTTCAGTCAAAGGATAATCTGTTGATGTCTTCTCACAAGTCCGCCCGTTTTGGGGTCGTCGGCGCCGGCCTTTGGGGCTCCTTTCATTGCAAGACGCTGAATGCCATTCCGGGTGCCGAGCTCGCGGCCGTATGCGATCTCGATTCCGGGCGTGGCGCACAGATGCAGCGCGAGTTCGGGGCGAAGAAGGTCTACCAGGATTTCCGCGATCTCGTCGCCGATCCCGATGTCGAGGCTGTCACGGTGGCGACCCCCGATTTCGCCCATGCCGACATCGTGCTGGCGGCGATCGAGGCCGGCAAGCATGTGATGAGCGAAAAGCCGCTGGCGACCACACTCGCCGAGGCCGAGAAGATCGCCAATGCAGCCGCCCGGAGTGGCGTGAAAGTGATGGTAGACTTTCATAACCGCGTGAACCCAGCCGTGCACGCCGCGAAGGAGACTATTGCGTCGGGCGAGATCGGCAAGGTGCTGCATGCCTCAGCGCGGCTCTCCAACACGGTGTTCGTGCCCTTCGAACTGCTGTCCTGGGCCAGCAAATCCTCGGCGCTTTGGTTCCTCGGCAGCCACTCCGTCGATGCTCTCCGCTTCATGCTCGATGCCGAGGTCGTCAAGGTGCAGGCCATGGTGCGCCGCGGTTATCTCGCATCGCAGGGCGTCGATACCGCCGACGTGCATGTCTCGCTACTGGAGTTCGACAATGGCGCCGTCGCCACGCTCGAGAACAGCTGGGTGTTGCCGCGCGACCTGCCGCTGGTGTTCGACTTCCGCGCCGAGATCGTCGGCGAGAAGGGTTCGCTGCAGCTCGACACCGCCCAGAACGGCACTTTCCGCAAATATGCCGGGGCGGGCCTCAAGACGGCCGACCTGCTCGGCGTCACACCGGCCGCCGGGGGGCGGATCGGGGGTTTCGTGATGGAAGCCATCGCCCGCTTCGTCGACGCGGTGACTACCGGTGCACCCGTGCTGGCCGATGCGGAGGACGGGCTCGAGGTGACGCGCGTGCTGGCGGCGATCGAGAAGGCGGCGGCCAGCGGGAGCACCGTGACGCTGGCGAAATAACAGTTGGACGAAGGTGGGGTGTCTTGAAGACGGTGTGCAACGCCAGCGTTTCATCTCGCCCGATCGTTCCTATGCTCCCTCTATTTCTTCAGACGAAAGGCGTCCTCTGAATGGCAACGCTCTCCTTCAAATCCGTCGGCAAGCGCTTTGCGGATGGCACGCTGGCTCTCGCCAATGTCGATCTCGATGTCCGGGATGGCGAGTTCCTGGTGCTGGTCGGCCCATCGGGCTGCGGAAAATCCACTTTGCTGCGCAGTGCCGCCGGGCTGGAGGACCTGTCGAAGGGGCGCGTGCTGATCGGCGGGCGTGATGTCACCGATGCCGATCCGGGCGACCGCGACGTCGCCATGGTGTTCCAAAACTATGCGCTCTACCCGCACATGGACGTTTACGAGAACATGGCCTTCGGCCTGGGGCAGCGCAAAGTGCCGGCCACCATGATCAGGGAGAAGGTGGAGAAAGCCGCGCGCATTCTCGACCTCAGCCATCTCCTCAGGCGCAAGCCCGGCGCGCTCTCGGGCGGCCAGCGCCAACGGGTCGCCATGGGCCGGGCCATCGTGCGCGACCCGCAATGCTTCCTGATGGACGAGCCGCTCTCCAATCTCGACGCCAAGCTGCGGGTGCAGATGCGCGCCGAATTGAAGCTTCTCAACGCCCAGCTCGGCGTCACCACGCTCTATGTCACGCATGACCAGGTCGAGGCGATGACCATGGGCGACCGCGTGGCCGTGCTAAGACCCGTGAGCGCGGAGGGCGAGAGCAATCTGCAGCAATGCGCCCCGCCGCGTGAACTCTATGAGAACCCGGTGAACCTCTTCGTCGCTGGCTTCATTGGCTCGCCCTCGATGAATTTCTTCCAGATGCGTCTGGGCGAGGAGAATGGTGCGGCTTTTGCCGCGATCATCGGCTCCCCGCTGCGCCTGCCCATCGGCGCCGACGTGCTGGCCGCGAACCCGAAGCTTGCAAGCTGGAAGGAGCGCGACATCATCCTGGGACTGCGCCCCGAGGCCTTCCGTCTGCCGGCGCTCCCCGGCCAGGGCGTACCCGTGGAGGTGCTACTCACCGAAATGACCGGAGCCGACGCCTATCTCTTCTTCGATCTTCCGATCGCTTCGGCGGTGGCGGGCGCGAGCAAGTCCTCGACCGGCTCGGAGGCCTCCATCACGCACGCCAACCGCATTACCGCCCGCGTCGAGCCGGCTCGCCTGCCCGAGCGCGGTGACAGCATCGAGCTAGGCGTCGACATGACGCAGGCCCGGTTCTTCGCGCCGGATACAGGGCTGGCGATACGCTAGAGCAAAATGCGTTCGGGCAGCAGCGAATTTTGATATTAACTTACTGGTATTAAAAGCATTTTGCGATTCTTGGTGATTCGATCTGATCGTGAAGCGCTCGGGCGCGGAAAGCTCCCGGCGTGCTGTTTGACACTGAGACGCCAGCACACCTCGCTATGCTGCTCCCCGGTACAACATGGGGGTTGCACATATGACCTATTCAAGCCAACCGGCGCTGAACACCTATCAAAAGTCCGAGGGGCCCGTCGGCATCGGCGGCTGGTTGATCCTGCCGATTCTGCATCTTTGCGGTGCGATCATTCTGACGCTCCACAATCTCTATGGCATCGTCTCCGAATGGACCGGGATCAAGGCCATCATCGAGGGTGGCAACGACAAGCTGGTGGCGCTGCGGCTGCCGCTGGCGATATCTTCCATCCTGGGTATCGCGGTCTTGATCCTTGCATGCATCTGCCTCCACCGGCTTTTTGCCCGTTCCCCCACAGTGCCCAGGCTGATGACGTTCTTTTATATGGGCATGGTGGTAGCGACGCTCGGTGATGTTGCTGCCGACAACATGATGTCCAGCATAGTTGGCTCGAGCACCGACCCGGACAATTTCCTGGATGTGCTGCGCGTCGTCATCGCAGCCGCTATCTGGATCCCCTATTTCCACCGCTCGCGCCGCGTTGCCAACACCTTCCGCGCCCGCGAAGCCGCGGTGGACAGGAAGATCGGCGAGGTTTTCTGACCTTCACCTCACGCTGTCGTGCCAGCCCCACTGGTCCGCCAGCGCCAGGCATTCCTGCCAGGGCGCCACGGCATCGCTGGTGGTGACGGAGCGCAGGGATGCCGCCGCAGCGGCATGGGCGAGGGCGAGGCAGCGCTTCAGCTCCCAGCCTTCGTGGACGCCATAAAGGAAGCCGGCGGCGAAGGCATCGCCTGCGCCGTTGGCGCCGGCCACCGCCTCTTTGGGCACGCGCACCGAGGGTTGCGTGATCACATCCCCCTCACGCGTGACGGCAATGGCACCCGCAGGAAAATGCGCGGCCACAACTCGGCAGGTGCCCTCGGCCAGCACCTTTTTCGCAGCAGCGATACAGGCGCTGACCACCGTCCGGTCGTCGCGCACCGTCTCTTCGCTGCCGATCGAGCCGATCTCGCTGTCATTGACGACCAATAGGTCGAGATACGGCAGAAGGGGGCGTACCAGTTCCCGTAGCCGCGCGGGCGAGGCGCTGGCAAGTTCGAGATTGGTGACGAGGCCGGCCTCGCGTGCCTTGCGCAGCACGGTCAGCCAGCCATTTGCATCACCGTTCCAGGGCTGGTCCATGCGCTTGTGCACACCTGGCAGGCCGAGATGCAGGATCCGGCCCTTGGTATCCGTGAAATCGAAATGATCCGGTGTGAGAAGGGCGCCGGCGCCGGTGCTGTAGATGTGCGTGCGCCGGCCGGAACGCTGCGAGGTATAGGCATCCGTGTGGATGGTGCGTGCCTCGCGCGTCATCTGCAGCTGGCGCCTGACGATGCCATAGCGATCGGCCTGGGCATAAAGAAGCCGGCCATCCTCGTCGTCACCGATGAGGCCCATGGTCTCGACCCAGATGGCGGGATCCAGGCGCTTCATGTCGATGGCGAGATTGCAGCCCGAGCCGCCGCCCCGATATTCCTCATGCAGGATCTCTGCGAGCCCGTCCTCGCCCGGCCAGAACTCCACCAGCTTGTTGCCGTCGACACACCAGGTTCCGGCGGTGATGATTCCGGAACGTATGCCTGCCAATTCCCCGTCTTGCATTTCCTCGACCCGTGATTGGCCGCTCCTCTGGGGGATCGATCATATAAATCGATTCATCAAAGACGGCGCCTATTTGTGGTTAAACAAAACAATCATTCGCGCCGCTTTGCAATGGCTGTGATGCCGGGGCCGCTGGATAGGTTGCGGCATCATGTCCGCCGTTCTGCCCGTTCCGAAAATGCCCGCGTGATTTGCAGAAGCGCTTAATAAATGCCCTGACATTTCCCAACGTCATCGTAATTCTCTGGACAATTTTATTTTCGCCATCCTGCAACCTATCTTCGCTGTTGCGGTTGACCACAAGCGATGGCAGGTCACGAGACGGATGGTTCGGGCATCAATGCCCGGGCGGCCGGCTCGCGCGAGTCGTGCGTAAGACAGCACCGGCCGCAGCCCTCATCCCGCTGCCGCCGGCAAATTGGAGTTGAGTGCAATGGGCGGAGAATCCCTTCTTGTCTTCCTTATCGTCGGCATCATTGCCGGCTGGCTCGCGGGCCTGATCATGAGCGGCGGCGGCTTCGGCCTGATCGGCGACCTTGTCGTCGGCGTGATCGGTGCGTTTATCGCCGGCTATCTGATCCAGCCGCATCTTCATATTGACCTCGGCAATATGTGGATCAACAATATCCTGTACGCCGTGATCGGCGCCATCATTCTGCTGTTCGTCCTGCGCCTCTTCAGACGGGCTTGAGCGCCACTTCGCAGGAAAGATGAACGGAAAATGAACGGCCAGGACGGGAAAAATTCAGCTGCCCTGGTTTACTACTTGACTCTAAGTAATATTTGAATCCAGGGGCCCGGAACCCTCCCCTTGGAGAAGTAGGGTGTATCGTCAGGTATGCTTTGGGTTTGACGGGGGCGATTTTGACCGAATGGACCGCACTTGCCATCGCAAGTGCGGGGATGAGGACGCAAGCGTTGCCGCTTGCTACGAAATCCGATGCACCAGTCGGCCACAAGCGCCCCGCCGCGGAGCGGTGAGGCGAAGAATGGCCAACTGCAGCGTCGCAGCACTCGCCAGGACACAAGTCTTGGCGTCGCGCCGCTCCTCCCATTTGGCTTTTTGGACCTCATGAAACTCCAATCCATACCTGACGATACGCCTTAGGACAGGTTCCGATTTCAAGGAGCAGTTCCATGTTTCGTAAGATTGCGTTGGCTGCGTTGGCGGCCTTGACGTTGGGGAGCGCGGCGATCGCGACCTCCGCTCCTGCAGACGCCCGCCCGTACTACTATCGCGGCGGCGGCTGGCATGGCGGCTGGGGTCATCGTCATTGGGGCGGTGGCGGCTGGGGCTGGGGTGCAGCCGGTCTGATTACCGGCCTGGCCGCAGCGCCACTCCTTTATGGTGGCTACGGCTCCGGCTATGGCTATGGCGCCGGCTATGGCTACGACCCCGGCTATTATGGCTATGACGACGGCTATTACTACGATGCGCCGGCGTGCGGCTGGCGTCGCGTGAGTATCCGAACCCCCTATGGCTGGCGCATCGCCCGCGAGCGGGTCTGCTACTGAGCCGCATAGGACCTGGACCATAAGCTGTCGACGCCTGATCGCGTTCGATGGTCTGATTGAAAACCCCTGTTGCCCCGGGCATCAGGGGTTTTGCATGTGTGCCTTTCATGAGCACTGCTGATTTAATCGAAAGCGACGCGTGACGGCACCCCTTTCAATAGAAAGTTTCTATCGATCGACGGAAATTGCGTCTTGATCGTGTAGCGGCATGCGCGCATTTTTTGCTTTCTAGAATAAGTCGAAAGAGAGCGGCATGCCGGCCCACGAGGATTGGAATACCACACGTGCCGCTGAACTTATCGCGGCAAGCCAGACCCTAGAGGGGCCGCTTCTGCCGATCTTGCACTCCTTCGTGGAAACCTTCGGATATGTGCCCGAGCCCGCCGAGCCGATGATCGCCGAAGCGCTGAACCTCTCGCGCGCCGAAGTGCATGGCGTCGTTACCTTCTATCATGATTTTCGCCGCGAGCCCGGGGGCGACCATGTCGTCAAGCTCTGCCGCGCCGAGTCTTGCCAAGCGGCCGGCTGCGACGCTCTCGCCGACCACCTCACCGAAAAGCTCGGCATCGCCTTCGGCGAAACCACCAAGGACGGCCGCGTGACGCTGGAGCCGATCTATTGCCTCGGCCTGTGCTCGGTCTCACCGGCCGCGATGATCGACGGCCGCCTGGTGGCCCGGCTCGATGCCAAGAAGCTCGACAAGGCTCTCGGCCATCTCGACGGAGTGTCGCAATGAGCCTCCTCGTCTACGTTCCCCGCGATGCGGCTGCCGTCGCCTGCGGCGCCGACGAGGTGGCAGCCGCCCTCAAGGTCGCGGCCATCGCGGCCAAGCTCGATATCGAGATCGTCCGTAACGGCTCACGCGGCATGGCGTGGCTGGAGCCGCTCGTCGAGCTGGCGACGCCGGAAGGGCGCATCGGCTATGGTCCGGTCGAGCCCGAGGATGCCAGCAGCCTGATCGCTGCCTTTGCCGGCGACGGCGCCCACAAGCTTCGCGTCGGCAAGCCCGAGGAGTTGCCTTTCCTCAAAAAACAGACCCGTCTCACCTTTGCCCGCGTCGGTATCGTCGATCCCCGTGACCTCGACGACTACAAGGCTCATGGTGGGCTCAAGGGCCTCGAAAAAGCCATCGCGATCGGTCCGGCCGCCATTGTCGAGGAAGTCACCAAATCCGGCCTGCGCGGCCGTGGTGGGGCGGGCTTTCCCACCGGCATCAAGTGGAAGACCGTCGCCGACGCGAAAGTCAATTCCAAGGACCCCGGGCCGCGGAAATACATCGTCTGCAACGCCGACGAAGGCGACAGCGGCACCTTCGCCGACCGCATGCTGATGGAGGGCGATCCCTTCTGCCTGGTCGAAGGCATGGCCATCGCCGGCGTCGCCACTGGTGCCACCAAGGGCTATGTTTACATCCGCTCCGAATATCCCCATGCGATCACGGCGATGAACACGGCGATCGAAAAGGCGCGCCGTGCCAATGTGCTGGGCAAGGGCATTCTCGGCTCGGCGCATGATTTCGACATGGAGGTGCGAGTCGGCGCCGGCGCCTATGTCTGTGGCGAGGAAACCTCCCTGTTGGAGAGCCTGGAGGGTAAGCGCGGCACGGTCCGTGCCAAGCCCCCGCTCCCCGCGCATAAGGGCCTGTTCGGCAAGCCGACCGTGATCAACAACGTGCTCTCGCTTGCCACCGTACCGGTTGTCCTGGCCGACGGCGCCGAGGCTTATCGCAATTACGGCATGGGCCGTTCGCGCGGCACGATGCCGATCCAACTCGCCGGCAACATCAATTATGGCGGCCTGTTCGAGACCGCCTTCGGCATCACGCTCGGGGAACTCGTCGACGATATCGGCGGCGGCTGTTCCACCGGCCGGCCGGTGCGAGCGGTGCAGGTGGGCGGCCCGCTCGGCGCCTATTTCCCCCGAGCGCTCTTCGACATGCCCTTCGACTATGAAGCCTTCACGGCCAGGGACGGGCTGATCGGCCATGGCGGCATCGTGGTGTTCGACGATACCGTCGACATGCGCCGCCAGGCCCGCTTCGCCATGGAGTTCTGCGGCATCGAGAGTTGCGGCAAGTGCACGCCCTGCCGCATCGGCGCGGTGCGCGGCGCCGAGACGATCGACAAGATCATCGCCGGCAAGGACGTCGCGCGCAATATCGCCGTCGTGGAGGATCTCTGCCAGACGATGAAGTTCGGCTCGCTCTGCGCGCTGGGCGGCTTCACCCCCTACCCCGTGCTTTCGGCCATCCGACACTTCCCCGAGGATTTCCACGGCGCGCCGCATCGAGTTGCTGCGGAGTAGGTCGATGATGGCGTTGGCGCAAGATCAGCATCGGCGGTTTCTGGCCGCCTTCATGCGACTGCCCCGGCCGGCATTCGCAACTGCCGTTCAATTTCCCCAATTTCGGCGCATAATGCCAATGTGCCCATCCCTTCAATCCGATGGTGAGTTCCATGTCTCTCGTTCATGAAATCGACTACGGCACACCGCTCTCCAAATCGGAAAAGCTGGTCACGCTGACCATTGACGGCCAGGAGATCTCCGTGCCCGAGGGCACCTCGATCATGCGAGCCGCCATGGAGATGGGTACGGAGATTCCCAAACTCTGCGCCACCGACATGATCGACGCCTGGGGCTCCTGCCGCATGTGCCTGGTCGAGATCGAAGGCCGCGCCGGCACGCCCGCCTCCTGCACAACGCCGGTTGCGCCGGGCATCAAGGTCAAGACGCAGACCCAGCGCCTGAAGGAAATCCGCAAGGGCGTGATGGAGCTCTACATCTCCGACCATCCGCTCGACTGCCTGACCTGCGCCGCGAATGGCGATTGTGAGTTGCAGGACGTAGCCGGCGCCGTGGGCCTGCGCGAAGTGCGCTATGGCTATGAGGGCGACAACCATCTTGGCCTCGAGAAGGACACTACCAACCCCTATTTCACCTTCGACACCTCCAAATGCATCGTCTGCTCGCGCTGCGTGCGCGCCTGCGAGGAAGTCCAGGGCACCTTCGCGCTGACGATCTCCGGCCGTGGCTTCGAAAGCCGCGTCTCGCCGGGCATGAACGAGAACTTCTTCGATTCCGAATGCGTCTCCTGCGGCGCCTGCGTGCAGGCCTGCCCCACGGCGACCCTCACCGAGAACAAGGTTATCGAGATCGGACAGCCCGAGCATTCGGTGGTGACGACCTGCGCCTATTGCGGCGTGGGCTGCGCCTTCAAGGCGGAGATGCGCGGCGAGGAAGTCGTGCGCATGGTTCCCTACAAGGACGGCAAGGCCAATCGCGGCCATTCCTGCGTCAAGGGGCGCTTCGCCTGGGGCTATGCTACCCACAAGGAGCGCATTCTCAAGCCGATGATCCGCTCCAAGATCACCGATCCCTGGAAGGAAGTCTCCTGGGAGGAGGCGATCGGTTACGCGGCGTCCGAGTTCAAGCGCATCCAGGGCAAGCATGGCAAGGACTCGATCGGCGGCATCACCTCCTCGCGCTGCACCAATGAAGAGACCTATCTGGTCCAGAAGCTGATCCGCGCCGGCTTCGGCAACAACAATGTCGATACGTGCGCCCGCGTGTGCCACTCGCCGACGGGCTATGGCCTCGGCCAGACCTTCGGCACCTCCGCCGGCACGCAGGACTTCGACTCGGTCGAGGACAGCGACGTCATCATCGTCATCGGCGCCAACCCGACGGACGGCCACCCTGTCTTCGCCTCGCGCATGAAGAAGCGCCTGCGCGAGGGCGCCCGCCTCATCGTCATCGATCCGCGCAAGACCGACATCGTGCGCACGCCGCATGTCGAGGCCGATTACCATCTGCCGCTGCTGCCCGGCACCAATGTCGCCATCCTCACGGCGCTGGCTCATGTCGTCGTCACCGAAGGCCTGGTCGCCGAGGATTACGTGCGCGAGCGCTGCGACTGGGACGAATTCCAGAACTGGGCAAGCTTCGTGGCCGACGAACGCCATTCGCCGGAAGCCGTGGAGAAATACACCGGCGTGCCAGCCGAGCTGGTGCGTGGCGCGGCCCGCCTCTATGCCACCGGCGGCAATGGCGCCATCTACTACGGCCTTGGCGTCACCGAGCACAGCCAGGGCTCGACCACGGTGATGGCGATCGCCAACCTCGCCATGGCGACCGGCAATATCGGCCGCCGCGGGGTCGGCGTGAACCCGCTGCGCGGCCAGAACAATGTGCAGGGCTCCTGCGACATGGGCTCCTTCCCCCATGAGCTGCCGGGCTATCGCCACATCGGGACGGACAGCGTACGCAACATGTTCGAGGAATTCTGGGGCGTGCACCTCGACAAGGAGCCGGGCCTGCGCATTCCGAACATGCTGGATGCGGCCGTCGAAGGCACCTTCCGCGGCCTCTATGTGCAGGGCGAGGACATCGTGCAATCCGATCCCGACACCAAGCATGTCACAGCGGGACTCTCAGCTATGGAATGCGTGGTCGTGCAGGATCTCTTCCTGAACGAGACGGCCAACTACGCCCATGTCTTCCTGCCGGGTTCATCCTTCCTTGAGAAGGACGGCACCTTCACCAATGCCGAGCGCCGCATCCAGCGCGTGCGCAAGGTGATGAGCCCCAAGGCCATCTATGCCGACTGGGAGGTGACGATCCTGCTCGCCGAGGCCATGGGCTTCCCGATGCAGTACGACCACCCCTCGCAGATCATGGACGAGATCGCCCGCCTCACGCCGTCCTTCGCCGGTGTCTCCTATGAGAAGCTGGAGCAGGACGGCTCCGTGCAGTGGCCCTGCAACGACAAGGCGCCCGAAGGCACGCCGATCATGCATATCGACCATTTCGTGCGCGGCAAGGGCCGCTTCATGGTCACCGAATATATCCCGACGGACGAGCGCACCGGCGCCCGCTTCCCGCTGCTGCTCACCACTGGCCGCATCCTGTCGCAATACAATGTCGGCGCGCAGACCCGTCGCACCGAGAATGTGTTGTGGCACGAGGAGGACGTGCTGGAGATCCATCCGCACGACGCCGAGCAGCGCGGCATCCGCGAGCATGACTGGGTGCGCCTTGAGAGCCGCTCGGGCTCGACTTCGCTGCGCGCCACCATCACCGAGCGCGTGGCGCCCGGCGTGGTCTACACCACCTTCCATCACCCCTCGACGCAGGCCAACGTCATCACCACCGACTATTCGGACTGGGCCACCAACTGCCCCGAATACAAGGTGACCGCGGTGCAGGTCATGCCCTCCAACGGCCCCTCGCAGTGGCAGGAGGAGTATGAGGCGATGGCGAAGAATTCGCGGAGGATCGCGGCGGAGTGAGGTTTGGGGTTGGGGCGACTGTTCGGCTGATGTCGCGCTGCCCCTCGCCTCTTATCAAAGGTCCACAACGCCAAAGAACCCATGACGAATGAACCGCTCTCCCCGGCCCGTTTCGTATCGCGCCTTGCCTGGCGCGACGGCGTGCTCACGCCAGGCGAGCGCACCATCCCCGAGGAGACCGCCGTCTCGCTCGTCTATGACGGCGGCTCGCATGCGGTGATGATGGCGAGCCCGTCGGACCTCAAAGATTTCGCCTATGGCTTCTCTCTCACCGAGGGCATCGTCACCTCGCCCGACGACATCGCCGAATTCGAACGCGTGGACTATGACGAAGGCGTCGAACTGCGCATGTGGCTGAAGGGCGATCGCGGCGCCGCGCTCGCTGCTCGCCGGCGCATGCTGGCCGGCCCGACGGGCTGCGGCCTGTGCGGCATCGACAGTCTCAGCGAAGCCCTGCGAAAGCCGCGCGTGATCGAGAGCAACCTCACCTTTTCACCGGCCGATATCGAGGCCGCGCTGGCCTCCCTCACCCCGGCGCAGGAACTGGGCCGTCTCACCCGTGCCGTGCACGCTGCCGGCTTCTGGACGAGGGCCGGCGGGCTGGTGGCGCTACGCGAGGATGTCGGCCGGCACAATGCGCTCGACAAGCTGGCGGGGGCGCTTGCGGGGAACGCGTTTCCCTGGTGCGCGGACGTCTCGTCCGCATCTTCCTCATCCACGCACGCCACGGTTCCAAGAGCGGACGAGACGTCCGCGCACCCGGGAGGCCTGCCAGGCATCCTCGTTCTCACCAGCCGCATCTCCGTCGAGATGGTGCAGAAATCCGCCATGATCGGCGCGCCCGTCGTGGTTGCCGTCTCAGCTCCCACGGCGCTCGCCATCCGCACCGCCGAGGAGGCCGGCATCACCCTGATCGGCGTCGCCCGTTCCGACGGCTTCGAAATCTTCACCCATCCCCACCGCATCGTTCCGGAGAGTCTCGCCGATGTCGCATGACAGTTCGCCCGACAAGCTCGTGCGCATGGCCAACCAGATCGGCAAGTTCTTCGCCTCTCAGGCCGAACCGGTGCGTGTATCAGGCATCGCCGACCACATCAGGAAGTTCTGGGAGCCCCGCATGCGCAACCAGATCTTCGCCCATCTCGACGCCGGCGGCGAGGGCATCGATCCCCTGGTGAAGCAGGCTCTGGAGAGCTTGCGGCAGAAGGCGTAGGCTCCCTGGGATCGCAGGCATCCTTGCCTGCTCTTGGAAGCGATACGCTCTACGATAAGGGAGGAGCAGGCAAGGATGCCTGCGCTCCCAGGAAGGCCCTCATGCCCGATACCATCGTCGACTGGGACAAGCTCGAGCCCCGCACCGTCATTCCGGGCTTCCATGGGCGATTCGCTCACTCCCACACCATGACCTATGTGATGTGGCGGATCGATGCCGGCGCCATCCTGCCGCTGCACGCCCATATGCATGAGCAGGTCGTGCATCAGTACGAAGGCCGCATGGAGTTGACGATCGATGGCGTCACGCATCTGGTGACGCCGGGCATGATGGCGGTCATCCCGCCCAACGCCCCGCACTCCGCGAGGGCGCTGACGGACTGCCGGACCATGGACGTGTTCTATCCCCATCGGGAAGACTATATGGGGACCGGAGCGCCCAGCCTGTTGCAGGCGGCGCTGAAGTAAGGGCCGAGCTGCGCTTAATCCGGCTTGGTTTTCGGCGCTTTACTCGCGTTAACACCCTAGATTCTCTACTTCCGCCTTGCCCCGCCCCTTCCATCTTGATATGGAACCGCCCATCTAACGCTCAGTGGTCTCCTTTATTGAGACCCGCGTTGGGTTCTAGACCCTCTAGACGTTTCTGCTCAGCGGGCCATGCGCCGGCCGGTCGTGCTTTTCACCCGAAACACGCCGCCTGGGTTGCTCCAGCAACCCTGCCGTTCTGCCGAAGCGATGATCAACACAAACCGCCGGCGCCAGGAAACCATATGTCCGTACAAGCCCATAGTGCGATGCGTGAAGACTTTGCCGCCATGCTCGACGAGAGCTTCGGCACCTCTGACATGGCCGAAGGTTCGGTTGTCAAGGGCACTGTCGTCGCCATCGAGAAGGACCTCGCGGTGATCGACGTCGGTCTGAAGACCGAAGGCCGCGTTGCCCTCAAGGAATTCAACGGCCCGGGCCGCGACAGCGCGCTCAAGGTCGGCGATGTGGTCGAGGTCTATCTCGAGCGCATCGAAAATGCCCTCGGCGAAGCCGTCATCTCGCGTGACAAGGCCCGCCGCGAGGAGAGCTGGGTCAAGCTCGAGAAGTCGTTCGAGGCCAACGAAAAGGTCGACGGCGTCATCTTCAACCAGGTCAAGGGCGGCTTCACCGTCGATCTCGACGGCGCCGTGGCCTTCCTGCCGCGCAGCCAGGTCGACATCCGTCCGATCCGCGACGTCACCCCGCTGATGAACGTGCCGCAGCCCTTCCAGATCCTCAAGATGGATCGCCGCCGCGGCAACATCGTCGTCTCCCGCCGCACGGTCCTCGAAGAGAGCCGCGCCGAGCAGCGTCACGAGATCGTCCAGAACCTCGAAGAGGGTCAGGTGGTCGACGGCGTGGTCAAGAACATCACCGATTACGGTGCGTTCGTCGACCTGGGCGGCATTGACGGCCTCCTGCATGTCACCGACATCGCATGGCGCCGCGTGAACCACCCGACGGAGCTTCTGACCATCGGCCAGCAGGTCAAGGTCAAGATCATCAAGATCAACCACGAGACGCACCGCATCTCGCTGGGCATGAAGCAGCTCCAGGCCGATCCGTGGCTGGGCATCGACGCCAAGTATCCGCTGCAGGCCAAGTTCACCGGCCGCGTCACCAACATCACCGACTACGGCGCGTTCGTGGAACTGGAGCCGGGCATCGAAGGCCTGATCCACGTCTCCGAAATGTCGTGGACCAAGAAGAACGTCCATCCCGGCAAGATCGTCTCCACCTCGCAGGAAGTGGAAGTGCAGATCCTCGAGGTGGATCCGGTCAAGCGCCGCATCTCGCTCGGCCTCAAGCAGACCCTGTCGAACCCGTGGGAAGATTTCGCTGACAAGCATCCGAACGGTTCGGTGGTCGAAGGCGAAGTCAAGAACAAGACCGAGTTCGGCCTGTTCATCGGCCTCGACGGCGATGTGGACGGCATGGTCCACCTCTCCGACCTCGACTGGAACCGTCCGGGCGAGCAGGTCATCGACGAATTCCGCAAGGGCGACATGGTCAAGGCCGTGGTGCTCGACGTGGACGTCGAGAAGGAGCGCATCTCGCTGGGCATCAAGCAGCTTGCTGGTGATCCCTTCGTCGATGCGGGCGAGCTGAAGAAGAACCAGGTCGTCACCTGCGAAGTCATCGACGTGAAGGAAGGCGGCATCGACGTCAAGATCACGGGCACCGACCTCACGGCCTTCATCCGCCGTGGCGATCTGGCCCGCGACCGCGCCGACCAGCGCCCCGAGCGCTTCGCTGCCGGCGAAAAGGTCGACGCCCGCGTCATCCAGTTCGACCGCAAGGCCCGCAAGGTCCAGGTCTCGATCAAGGCCCTGGAGATGGCCGAGGAGAAGGAAGCGATCGCCGCTTACGGTTCCTCGGACGCCGGCGCCTCGCTTGGCGACATTCTCGGCGCTGCGCTCCGCGCCCGCACCGAGAAGCGGTAATCCCGGGAGCGCAGGCATCCTGCCTGCCACCGGGAACCACGACGTATCAGATAGGGCGCGACCTTCAGGGTTCGCGCCCTTTTCTTCCTTTGAGATCGGACCATGCGTTTATCTCGGCAAGCGTCACGTTTCCATGCTGGTCCGAACACCGGCACACCGATTGGGGCGCGCCTTCTCGGCGTGCCGGTCTTCAGACCGGCATGGAACCAGCAGCCTCGACAAGCGAGCGCTCATGCGCCGCCCTCTTCCCGGCGCCCTGCCAATATGCCCCGCGAAACGCCCGCGGCGTCAGCCCCCGAACCTGCAGGAACTGCCGGTTGAAATTGGACAGGTTCCGATAGCCGACCTCGTCAGCGATATGCGCGACCGGCCTCTTCGTGCCGATCAGCAGGGCACAGGCCTGGCCGACGCGCAGTTGCATGACGTAATCCATCACCGAAAGCCGGGTGTGGCGACGGAACAGGCGCTGGAAGCCGGAGATGCTGAGGCAGGAGAGTTCGGCAAGGTCTGCGATGCGGATATTCTCATGGTAATGCGCATGAATATGGCCGAGCACACGGTCGATGCGATCCCCGTCGGAAGGCGTCACGGCCGCCGCCTGGAAGGCGGGGCTCGCCAGCCGCTCGGCCTCCCCGTCACGCGCCAAGATCTGCAGGACCTGCATCAGGTTAAGGAGGCGCGCGGCGCTGTCCAGCCCAGGCATGGCCTCGATCAGCGACCGGGCCTGCCGCATCGCCGTACCTGAAAAACGGATGCCGCGCCCGGCCGTGTCCAGCAGCACCCGGACATTGCGCATCTCCACAAAGGTCTGCGTCAGCCCCGCCACCCATTCCGGGCGGAACCACATCACCAGGGCCACATGCGGCGCACCCGCCGCGATCTTATCCTCCGAGAACCAGGTATGCGGCAGGTTGGGGCCGAGCAGCACGAGGTCGCCATCCTCATAGGCGCCGATATGGTCGCCGACGAAACGCCGGCCCCGGCTGTTGGTGGTCAGCGTCAGCTCGAATTCGGGATGGTGATGCCATTCGAAGGGAATGCCTTCGTCGAGCCGGCGGTTGAGCAGCGTCCAGGAGGCATCCAGCGGGATGGTGAGCTTTTCGAGTATAGGCCTCATACGATCATATCTCGATGGCGGCAGTTGGATCTACAACGCCACAATAGTATCAGATCTTGCTACTCCAGGCCAACATGGCGTGGGAGGGCGGTGCTAGTTTCCGGCTATCATGAAACCCGATCAGGAAACGGACATGGCCGAGGCGGCGCTCAAGAAAGACTCTCATCCCATCACCCAGCTCGTCAGCACGCAGTTGAAGGACATCGACAAGAAGCTGCCCCTGCGCGTCTTTTCCAAAGCCGATTGGCAGCACTGGATTACCAAGGGCTACGTCATCCTGCGCCAGGCCGTGCCTTCGGCCAATGTCGAGCGCCTGGTCGATCTGCTCTGGCGCTTCGACGAGAAGGATCCGCGCGATCCCTCGACCTGGTACGCACCCCAGCGCCGCGAGCACAGGATGAAGGAGCTCAACAACACCGGCATGCTGGAGATCTACAACCACCAATATCTGTGGGACAACCGCCAGGAACGGCGTGTCTATGACGCTTTCGTCGATATCTGGGACCGCGAGGATCTGTGGGTGACGATCGACCGCGCCAATCTCAACCCGCCGAAGAAGGTCAGGGGCAATCCCAATGGCTTCATCCACTGGGACGTCGACACCTCCATCCGCCCGCTGCCGATCGGCGTGCAGGGCGTACTCAGCCTGCAGAAGCAGGACGGCGATGTCGGCGGCTTCCAGTGCATCCCCGAACTGTTCCACGGCTTCGAGAACTGGGTGAAGACGCAGCCCGCCGACCGCGACCCCATGCATCCCGACACCACCGGCCTTTCGATCGTCAATATCGAGATGGAGGCCGGCGACATGCTGATCTTCAACAGCCTGCTCGCCCATGGCGTCCGGCCCAACCATTCCGACGGACGCGTGCGCATGGCGCAGTACATCTCGATGCATCCGGCCGAGGAGGATAACGAGGCCGAGCGTGGCGAGCGCATCCATCTGTGGCGCGATCTCGAACACCCCAAGCGCGATGCCTTCCCCGGCGACCCACGCGAGTGGGAAAAGAACAATGCACAGACCGCGAGGCTCAGCCCACTCGGCGAGAAGTTGCTCGGTTGGAAGAGCTGGCGGTAGCAGAGGAGCGCAGAGCTTGAGATTTCAACGTCTGGGGAGACATCGCAGGATTTTTCGCTGCCCCTCTTGCATTGCCTCAACGTTTGGTTGATCGATGGCCCTCGAAACGCCCAGGACGCCGCCCTTCGGCGGGAGATTTGCGGGCATTGGGGAGAAGACTATGCGCATCAACCGTTTGGCGCTCGCGGCCGGTATGGCCCTGGCCTTGATGAGTTCGGTGGCCCTGGCGGCCGACAAGGTGACGGTGGCGGTGACCTCGATCGTCGAGCATCCGGCCCTCAACGCCGCGCGCGACGGCGTCAAGAAGGCCCTGGCGGATGCCGGCTACAAGGAGGGCGAGAACCTTGTCTTCCAGTTCGAGACCGCACAGGGCAACCCGGCCACCGCCGCCCAGATCGCCCAGAAATATGTCGGCGAGAACCCGAATGTGATCGTGCCGATCGCCACGCCCTCGGCCCAGGCCGTGGTCGCGGCGACGCAGGACATTCCCGTCGTCTTCACCGCCGTGACCGATCCGGTCAGCGCCCAGCTCGTCAAGGACCCCGCCCATCCCGGCGGCAATGTCACCGGCGTGTCCGACATGTCGCCGCTGGCCGACCACCTCAAGCTGATCAAGCAGATCGTGCCCGGGGTGAAGAAGATCGGCGTGCCCTATAATCCAGGCGAGAGCAACAGCGCCGTGCTGCTGGCGGCGCTGAAGAAGATGGCACCCGACTCCGGCGTCGAGATCGTCGAGGCTCCGGCCACCAAATCCTCCGACGTGCAGGCCGCCGCGCAGAGCCTGGTCGGCAAGGTCGACGTGATCTATGTGCCCACCGACAACACCATCGTCTCGGCGCTCGAGGCGGTGATCGGTGTCGGCACCGACAACAAGATCCCGGTCTTCTCCGGTGATACCGACAGCGTCAACCGCGGCACCATCGCCTCCGTTGGCTTCGATTATTTCGATGTGGGCGTCCTGACGGGCAAGACCGTGGTGCGCATCCTGAAGGGTGAAAAGCCCGGCGACATCGCTGTGCAGAACCCCACCGGCACCGACCTCTTCGTCAACACCAAGGCCGCCGCCGCCATGGGCGTGACCATCCCGCAGGACCTGATCGCCAAGGCGAAGAAGGTTATTCAGTAAGGGCGCACCTCAATAGAGGGCGCAACGCAAAGCCTCCCCCACGAAGCTGGGGGAGGTGGCATTGCGAAGCAATGACGGAGGGGGTGTGGTCCGCTGCCTCAATCGTCTCTGGATCGAGCGCGGTTATGTCATCCCTTCCCGCGAGGTCCTGCTAGCGGATTACACCCCATCCGACCCGACTTCGTCGGTCCCAGCCCACACAAACTGTGTGGGCGACTTCCCCAGCTTCGTGGGGAAGGCTCAGGTTGCGCCCCTCGGGCCGGCCCTTTAGGACGACCTTATGTCTCTCTTCTCCTTCCTGGGCGCCGTCGAGATCGGGCTTGTCTATGCCCTCGTGGCGCTCGGCGTCTTCCTCTCCTTCCGCATCCTCAATTTCCCCGACCTCACGGTCGACGGCAGCTTTCCTCTCGGCGGCGCCGTGGTGGCGGCGCTGATCATTGCCGGCGTCAACCCGCTGGTGGCAACGCTCGCAGCAATTCTCGCCGGGAGTCTCGCCGGTCTCGTCACCGCCTGGCTCAATGTGCGCTTCAACATCCTGCATCTGCTGGCCAGCATCCTCACCATGATCGCGCTCTATTCGATCAACCTGCGCATCATGGGCGCGCCGAACCTGCCTCTGCTCAACCAGCCCAGCGTGATCGACTATTTCGCCTGGGCCTCCCCCCTGATCCAGGCCACCGGCCTGCCGCTGAAGGCGACGCTCAAGGTCTTCGCGCTCGCCGTCATCGTCGCCTTGGTCTGGCTGGCGCTGACGCGCTTCCTCACTTCCGAATTCGGTCTCGCCATGCGCGCCACCGGCGCCAATGCCCGCATGGCGCGGGCGCAGGGCGTGTCGACCAGCCTGCACATCTATGTCGGCATGGCCCTCTCCAACGGCCTGATCGCACTTGCGGGCGCCCTCTTCGCCCAGACGGCCGGCTTTGCGGATGCCAATGGCGGCACCGGCACCATCGTCAGCGGCCTTGCCGCCGTGATCCTGGGCGAGACCTTGTTCCGCACCCGCTCGATCCTGATCGTGCTGCTGTCCTGCGTGGTCGGCGCCATCGTCTACCGCATCGCCATCGCGCTGGCGCTGAACTCAAGCAGCCTCGGGCTGAAATCCTCGGACATCAATCTCGTCACCGCCGTGCTGGTGGGCCTGGCCCTGATGCTGCCGAGCGTCCGCAATCCCCTGAAATCCATGTTCCGGCGGAGTGCTTGAGATGATCGCGCTCCAAGGCATCCACGTCACATTCGGCCGCGGCACGCCGCTGGAAAACCGCGCCTTGCGCGGCCTCGACCTCGCCATCCCCGCCGGCCAGTTCGTCACGGTGATCGGCTCGAACGGCGCGGGCAAGTCGACTTTGCTCAACGTGCTCAGCGGCGATGCCAAGGCCGAGCGCGGCCGCATCGAGATCGAGGGCGCCGATGTCACCGCCTGGCCCGCCCCCAAGCGCGCCGGGTTGATCGCCCGCGTGTTCCAGGATCCGATGGCAGGCACCTGCGAGGGCCTCTCGATCGAGGAGAATATGGCCCTCGCCTACGCACGCGGGCGCGCGCGAGGCCTCGGCCCCTCGCTGAACGCCGCGCGGCGCGACCTCTTCCGCGACAAGCTCACGGTGCTGGGCCTGGGACTCGAAAACCGCCTCGGCGATTCCATGGGCCTGCTTTCCGGCGGCCAGCGCCAGGCCGTGAGCCTCCTGATGGCGACGCTTACCGGCATGAAGATCCTGCTGCTCGACGAGCACACGGCCGCGCTGGACCCGCGCACTGCCGATTTCGTGCTGAAGCTGACGCGCAAGATCGTGGAGGAGCAGAAGCTCACCGCCCTGATGGTCACCCACTCCATGCGCCACGCCCTCGATTACGGCACACGCACGGTGATGCTGCATGAAGGCCAGATCGCCTTCGATCTCGACGCCGAGCATCGTCGGGGTCTCGATGTGCCGGACCTGCTGAAGCTGTTCAGCAAGGTTCGCGGAGAGCAGCTCGACGACGACAGCCTGCTGCTGGGGTAGGGTGGAAAACCGATCGGTGCTGGGTCGGGATCGGTTGGAGCGTTCGATTTTCGGATCGAACCCCCAGGACACGATGGTAAATTATGCCACCGGACGTACCGACCTGGAGCGCGAGGAAAGATCGAGATGGAAGACCGGGAGATCCGAGCGGCCCTGGATGTTCATTGGGCCGCATCCGACGCGAACGACTTCGAGCTGGAGCACCAAATCTACGGAGAGGACGCGGTGCTCGAATATCCGCAGTCGGGCGAGCGCATCCGCGGCCGGCGCAATATTCAGGCGTCCCGCTTCGCGCAGCCGAGCTCGAAGCGCTTCACAGTGCGGCGCATCATCGGCGCCGGCGACCTCTGGATCACTGAATTCGTCCTCACTTATGATGGGCGACCGTCCTATACGGTGAGCATCATGGAGTTCGAGGAAGGGAAGGTCGCGCGCGAGACTCAATATTTCGGCGATGCATTCGAGCCTGGCCCCTCACGCGCCGAATGGGTCGAACGGATGCGGTGAAATGCGCACGGCACGAGCCGGCGATCAGACGTTTTCTCAGCGCGGAACCGGATCTCGGAACATAGGGGCATGAGCGCGGTCGGCTTGCCACACCTGCCGGCCGGCTTCTGAGCGGATGATCACAACCGCGGCAATTGCCACTGGTTGCTTGTCTTTTCAAAATCCCTGAGTCACAAATGCAGTGTGTCTGTGACGCTATGGCAATCGGGCCGGGAAGAAATCAAAATCCCGATCGCGCTACGTCATCATGACAACCATAAAAAAGGGGAACTTGAACATGAAGGCTCGCTCGGGAACGCGTTCGATCGCGGGGCGTCTCATCTTTTCCGCGGCGCTTCTGATGCTTGGCGCAACGCTTCCTGCCAAGGCGGAGATGATCGGCAACTGCGAAGTCACGGGCACCAAGGGTTCCGACCCGATCAAGCCGGCCATCGAAGGCCAGCTCACCGTCCAGACCTCGCTGCCGGCGCCGGCCTGGTGGAACGGCGACTCGCCGGACGCCATGAAGGACGGCTATGAATATTGCATGGCCCAGATCATGGCTTATCGCGCCGGCCTCGACAAGGTGAAGATCGTCAACGTCTCCTTCGACGCTCTCGTCGCCGCGCAGACCAAGGATTTCGACATCGCCCTCGCCGAAATCTCGATCACCGACAAGCGCAAGCAGGTCGTCGACTTCTCAACCCCCTATTTCGACTCCGACATCGGCGTCGCGGTCAAGAAGGGCACCACCTATACTCCCGACACCGTCAAGGACATGCGCATCGGCGTGATGCAGGGCACCACCGGCGCGTCCTTCGTGGACAAGAACCTGAAACCCAAGGAAGTCAAAGTGTTCAGCGACACCGGCGCGCTGAGCACGGCCATCATGGCCAATCAGATCGATGCCGGCCTGCATGACACCTCGATCATGCTGGGCGTCGCCACCAACTCGCACGGCATGATCGAAGTGCCCGCGCAGTACACAACAGGCGAATCCTACGGCGCACTTTACCCGAAGGGCTCGGCCAACGAGGCCGTCTTCAACAAGATGATCGACGACATGAAGAAGGACGGCACTTTTGCCGCGCTGTCCAAGAAGTACCTCGCCGATGCCTGGGGCGCCGATCCGGCCAAGATCCCCTACGTGAAGCCTTGATCGCGCTGCTGTATCGGACCGCTCCCTGAGCGGTCCGGCATTGTCATTCCGGGGTATCGCCTCGCCGGGAATCGCGCTCGGATTATTGACCAGGCGCGATGCCGCTGGCTGGTAGCTTCTCCCAACTTCTTGATTTGACGCATTCTTCCGGTGCAGCAAGCCTGCAGCTTGGGAATGCCCAGAAGGTGAACACGCGCGATGTCCGCTAACACTGATCAGCCGGGAGGCAAGCCGACGCTTGACCTCCTAGGCGGCGAGCGACGCTGGAGTGCCGGCGCCCCACCCAAGGATGCGACAAGCTGGGCGCTCACCGCTCTCATTGTCAGCGTCATCATCATCCTGATGGCGTGGAAAACACTGCGCGATATCTATGTAGCCCTCACCTCGCTCGACGCCGGCGGCCTTGCCGTGACTGCCCTGCTGGTGCTTCTGGGTCTTGTCGTGCTGCTGCTCCTCAGGCCCGCCACGACCTCCTGGCGCCAGTCCGTGGCCGCCAAGCAGGCCCTCGCCGCCAACGACCTGATCGCGGCCCGAACGGCAACGGCGGTCGTACGTGACAGCGCCTACACGGCGCTCGGTTATGGTGCGATGACGGTCATTCTTCTGGTGGGCGCCCAATTCCTGATGGCCAACGATCTCGCCGTCAGCCGTACTTTCCTGAACATGCCTAACATCATCAACTCGTTCAACGCGACCTTGTGGGCATTTCGGATCAATATCTACGTCGCCATCGTCGCCCAGATCTGCGTGCTGATCTGGGGCTTGATCGTTGCCATCGCCCGCCTGATACCCGGTGAGGCCGGCAGGCCCGTGCGCCTGATGGCGATTGCCTACACCGACATGTTTCGCGGGTTGCCCGCGATCATCAACATCTATCTGGTCGGCTTCGGCATTCCGCTCACGGGCCTGCCCTACATCAGCAACCTGGCGCCGGAAACCTACGCCATCATCGCCCTGACGCTGACGTATGGTGCCTATGTCGCGGAAGTCTACCGCTCCGGCATCGAGAGCATCCATCGCAGCCAGGTCTCGGCGGCCCGCTCGCTCGGCCTGTCTTTCTTCCAGACCCTGCGTTATGTCGTGGTGCCTCAGGCGGTGCGCCGCATGGTCCCGCCGCTGCTGAACGACTTCATCGGCCTGCAGAAGGATACGGCCCTCATCAACGTCATCGGCTCGATCGATGCGTTCAACCAGGCTCGCATCATCGCGGCCAATAATTTCAACCTGTCGCCGGTGTCGGTGGTGGCTCTGTTGTTCATCCTGATCACCATCCCCCAGGCCCGTTTCGTCGACAAGCTGCTCGAGCGCGACCAGCGCCGCATGCACGCTTAGGCCAACCGAAAAGGGCAACGCCGATGGCGATGATCGAAATTCGCGAAGTCAAGAAATCCTACGGCCAGGTGAAGATCCTCGATGGCCTCAGCATGAATGTCGACGAGCACCAGGTCGTCTGCCTGATCGGGCCGTCGGGCTGCGGCAAGTCCACGCTGCTGCGCTGCATGAACGGGCTGGAGCAGATCCAGGGCGGCGAGATCCGCATCCATGGCGACCGCATGACGGGGCCCGGGGTCGATGTCAACGCACTCCGGCGCGATGTCGGCATCGTGTTCCAGAGCTACAATCTCTTCCCGCATATGAGCGTGGTCGAGAACGTCATGCTCGCCCCCACCAAGGTGCTGGGGCAGAAGCAGGAGGAGGCTGAGGCCCGTGCCCTGTCGCTGCTCAAGCGCATCGGCCTGGAACACCGCGCCACCGCCTATCCCGACCAGCTCTCGGGCGGGCAACAGCAGCGCGTCGCCATCGTCCGCGCGCTGGCGATGGGCCCGATGGTCCTGCTGCTCGACGAGATCACCTCGGCGCTAGACCCGGAACTGGTATCCGAGGTGCTGAACATCGTGCGCGATCTCGCGGCCGAGGGCATGACCATGCTGCTCGCCACCCATGAGATGGGCTTCGCGCGCGAGGTCGCCAGCAAGATCTGCTTCCTCTATGGCGGCAAGGTGCATGAGGAGGGTCCGCCCTCCCAGATCTTCGGCGACCCGACCCAGGAACGCACGCGCGCCTTCCTGCAACGCATCATCGAGGCGGGGCGGCTGTAGGAGCTGAGTCTTCGTCAGTTGTTCCTGGGACCGCAGGCGTCTCGCCTGCTCCTGGATACGATGCGGTTCAAGGGCAGGCGAGACGCCTGCGGTCCCAGGAGCATTTCAAAAGCCCGTGCTCAAAATGCCTTCCATCACCCCCTCAGGCAATTCCATCACCCCCGCCGTCGCCGTCCACACCAGGAGCGCCTTCACGGGCCTCTCCGGATAAAGCCTGCCGACCAGATGCCGGTAGAGCGAGATCTGGCGCAGATAGGCTTCCGGCACCTCGGCGAGGCTCCTCGGCGGATGGCGATTCGTCTTGAAGTCGGCGATGCGGATGGCGTCCGCACCAACCGCCAGGCGATCGATGCGGCCCGAAACTACATAATCGCTGCCGCCGGGGCGCTGCAGGCGGCCGGTAAGCGAGACTTCCGCCCGGCTGCTGGCGCCAAACAAGGGTGCGAGTTCAGGGAGGGCCAGGACGGTGAGAGCCTCCTCCGCCCAGGCCCGGTGGTCATCGGGCCATTCCGGCGCCGCGCGGGCGAGAAAGGCAAGGGCAGCCTCGCTTTGGGCCGAGGGCGCCACCTCCGGCAGATATTGCAGCAACGCATGGATGAGGGCGCCGCGGCGCAACACCCTGGGATCGGGCGGCTCGGCCGAGGCGAGGCCCGCGAGCTCCTCAGGATGCTCGTCCTCCGAAGGGTTGAGCGTGACCTCAGGTGGGCGTTCGGAGGCGGCCTTCTCGAGCAGCCAGGGCGGCGCCAAGACCGCCGCGGACCCCGCGGGCAGGTTCTGGTTCGCCACCGGCCGGCGGGGTGTCGGTTCATAGACCAGGCGCTCGGCCTCGCCATCCGGCTCCACCCGGGCGCCCGCGGCGCTCAACGCCCCGGCTATCATGTCGTACCAATTGCCGGGGCGCCGGGCGGTGGCGCCCTCGAAGCCGGCGACGATAAGCCGGTCCTCGGCCCGCGTCAGTGCGACATAGAGGAGCCGGCGATGTTCCGCCTCGTTCTCCATGCGTATCCTGGCGCGCGCCTCGGCAGCAGCCGGCGGATCCGAGGCCTTGTTGGGGGACCACAGCGGGATCTCGCTGCCAGCAGCGCGGCCGGGGCTTTGCACCCAGAAGAGCTTGGGATCGTGCCGGCCGTCGGGCGCCGAGCAGGTATCGGCGAGGATGACGAGCCTGGCCTCCAGCCCCTTGGCACCATGCACCGTCATCACGCGCACCTCGCCGCGCGCCACATCCATGTCGCGCTTGATCTCGGCCCTGGCCTCGGCGAGCCAGGCAAGGAAGCCCTGCAGGCTGGCGGTATTGGCCCGCTCGTAGTCGCCGGCGATGCGCAGGAACTCGTCGAGAGCATCGGCGGCCTCCTGGCCGAAGCGCGCCAGCAGCACGCGCCGGCCGCCGTCGCGGGCAAGGATGTCGGCAAAGAAGGCGAAGGGTGTCTTGAAGGCGGCCTCGCTGAGCCATCCCGTCAGACGATGCCTGATGTATGCGAGGCGATCCTCGCTTTCCGCCGCCTCCGCCAATGCGGCCCACAGCGAACCCTTGCGCCCCGGGGCGAGCGCAATGAGATCATCGTCGCCGAGCCCGATCAGTGGCCCCTTCAACACCGTCGCGAGGGTGAGGTCGTCATCGGGCAACAGCGTGAAGCGCGCCAGCGCCATCAGGTCCATCACGGCGATATGGTCGGTCAGCACGATGCGGTCGGCACCGGCCACCGGAACACGCGCAAATTTCAGGGCGCGGATAATAGCTTCGAACAACGCGTTGCGGCTGCGAACCAGCACCATGATGTCGCCGGCCTGGTAGTGCGCGCCGGTAGCCCCATCGCCCCCATCGATCAGGCGCCTCATCTCGGCAGCGATCTTGCGGGCGAGCCGGATGACCGGGCTCGACACCGGCGTCTCGTCGAAGGGGGCGTCCCAGGCGGCGATCTCCGGCGAAGGCAGCGGCTTTTCAACCGGCCAGACCTCGACGCGGCCGGGATCATGGGCCCGCACGGTCTCATGCACGGTCGGTACGTCGTCGGAGGATAGGCCGCGGCGGTTGTCGGCCTCGGCGAAGACATGGTCGACGGCAAGGAGGATATCGGGCGTCGAGCGGAAGGACTGCTTGAGCTCGATCGTCTCGAAGCGCTGCGGGTTGCCGATGGCATCCCGGGCCTCGCCGACCTTGACGCGAAAATGGGCGCGCATGCGGGCGAATTCCGCCGGCGCTGCGCCCTGAAAGGAGAAGATCGACTGCTTCTCATCGCCCACCGCGAAGATGGTGCGGCGCTCGACCCGTGCCCCGCTGCCGGCGGTGAACTCATGCGCCAGCTTCTCGATGATGGCCCATTGCGCGGGGCTGGTGTCCTGCGCCTCATCGACAAGGATGTGATCGATGCCGCGGTCGAGCTTGTAGAGCACCCATTCGGCGCCGGCACGGCTCAGGAGATCGGCGGTGCGTTGCACGAGGTCGTCGAAATCGAGCGCGGCGCGGCCTGCCTTGCCGTTCTTGTACCGTCCGAGCAGGGCGGCGGCGACGGCGAGCAGCGCCTCCGTTCTCTCATAGGCAGCCGCCGCCTTGCGCCGTTCGAGCAGGCCGCCGATACGGATGAGTTCGTTCAGGAGCTGGTCCGCATACGCGGGGTAGTCCTTGGCGAAATCCTTGACAAGGAAGGCGTTCGGCGAACGGGCCTCGCCTGTCCCGGTGAGGAAAATGCCGCGATACGCCTCCGCCCGCCGGCCTGGGGCCGCGGCTACGGCGATATCCAGGCGGTCGGCCAGGTCCTGCACACGCTTGCTGTCATACTCGCGCAGGGCCGCCACCATGGCAGGCCACTCGTTTTCGGGAATCTCAGTCTCGTCGATGGCCGCCTCGATCGCGGTAACACTCTCGCCTGGCTTGAGGTCGAGCAGCACTCGCAGCTGGCTCAGCGCTTCGGCGCGACCTTTGCCGTTGAGGGAGGGCCTGAGAGCTTCGCGCTCCCATGTGATCTCGGCAAGCAGCCCGTCGAAGGCGCCCTCGCCGGTCTCCTCGGCCAGCCGCGCCATGGCCCGGCCAAGCGCGCCTTCCGGCTCGGCATTGGCTTCCAGGATCAGGCTCGTGCGGGCAGCGTCCAGCAATTCGCGGCCCGCCCTGTCGTCCAGCACCGAAAACTGCGCGGGAACATTGGCCTCGAAGGGGAAGAGATGCAGCACGCGCTCGCAGAAGGCGTGGATGGTGAGGACCTTGAGCCCACCCGGCGTTTCGATGGCCGAAGCGAAGAGCTGCCGCGCCCGCTGCAGCCCGGCGGCCTCGGGCCGGATGCCGGTGATGCCCTCGATCTCCACGGCGAGCTTGCCGCTCTCCATCACCGCCCATTTTCCGAGCTGCGCGAAGATGCGGTTCTGCATGTTCGCCGCCGCGGCCTTGGTGAATGTCAGGCAGAGAATGGCCGAGGGATCGACATTGGCGAGCAACAGGCGGATGACGCGCCGCGTGAGCACGGTGGTCTTGCCCGAGCCGGCATTGGCGGAGACCCAGGCCGATAAAGTAGGGTCGGAAGCAAGCCGCTGGTTCAGGATGGTGTCGTTGGAAGGCTGGCGAAGGGTGGTCATGCCACAGCCTCCGGCAAGATATGCCGAGGCAGAATGAACCACGACGCGAGCCTCCCCCACGAAGCTGGGGGTATCGCGCACACTCTGTGTGCGCTGGGCCGAACGAAGTGAGGTCGGAGGGGATGTGGCCCGCCTGCTCCTTCCTTGCGAAGCTCAGCGATCGATTTCAGCTTTGTTCTTGAGTGGCTCATCCGACGGGCCACACCCCCTCCGTCACGACTTCGTCGTGACACCTCCCCCAGCTTCGTGGGGGAGGCTCGCGTCGCGCCTTCCACGAGGAGCCTTCGCCCTATCATTCCTCGCCCTCCGCGCTGATCGACCATTCGCGCACGCGGGCAAGGTGGTCGTAGTCGCCATAGCGCCGGCCTTTGAACATCGGATGCACCAGGGATTTGTAGGGCGTCTCCTCCTTCTCGAATTTGTTGATCAGCGCCTTCAGGGAAGCCAGGCTCGTCTGTGCCACGTCGAGCGGCGTGACATCCTTGAATTCGAGGCGCTTCTCGCTTGGGCCCCTGGCGCCGCCGGCCAGATGCACGATCGAAGGGCTGCCCAACACGTCAGGCGCGGGGACGCCGGCAAAGCCCGCCTCCATCAGGATCGCCATTTCAAGCGCGAGCTGCGGATTGAGGCCGGATTGCACCTGTCTTGCCGACGGCGCCTGGCCGGTCTTGAAGTCGAGCACTGTCACCACGCCGTCGAGGCCGGTTTCTATGCGGTCGGCCCGGGCGGCAAGGGTGAAGGCGCGGTCGGCCAGGGTCTGCCAGGTCAGCCGTCCCCGCACCTCACTGCGCACCGCAGAGAGATGCGGCCGCCGCTCGCGCTCCCACTCCACCAGGAAGGTGGCGATAGCGGCAAAGCGAGGCCGCCAGAAAGCGAGCACTTCGGGAAAATCGGCGAGGCCGGCGAAGAGTTCGTCGCCGATGGAATGGAAGCGCGCCAGCGCATCGGGCGGCACGCTATCGGCGCAGAGTTCAGCAAAACGCTCTAGCGCGGCATGGATCAGCGTGCCGCGATCGGCGGCGCCCGGTGGCATGGCGATCTCATCGAGCGGCTCGAGCCCAAGAATGTGGCGGGCATAGATGGTGTAGGGGTCGCGTACCAGATGCTCGATCTGCGTTACCGACAGCCGCGTCGGCCTCAGGGCGAGCGGCGGCGCCGGCCTGGGCGCCTTGAGCTCTAGCGGCAGCGCCTCGGTGTGGTCAACGAGACGCGCCAGGGCGCAGTAGCGATCCCCGCGCTGGCTTATGGCACGAAAGGTCGGCCCCAGGAAGGCGCCGAGCCGCTGCAGCCAACGCGAAGGCACGGTGGGCGATCCGCCGCGCTTGAGGGCGCGCGTGACGACCACGTCGCCATAGCCGAGCGCCTGCTCGAAGTCATGCGCGGCAAGGCCGATGCGCTTGTCCGGCGAGGACAGGCCGATGGCGGCGCGCATGGGCCGGTTGAGCCAGGGATCCGACTTAACGTCCGCTGGCCAGACGCTCTCATCCAGCCCGGCCAGCACCAGCCGGTCAACCGGCAGCAGGCGCGCTTCCAGCAAGCCGTAAATGGCGATGCGTGGATGCTTGGGCTCGCCCCCGCGCACCGAACGCCCGGCCATCAGGGCCGCGAACAAACCGGGATATTCGAAAGGCGGCAGCGCGAGGTCGCCTGGGCCAACCATGGCGAGATCAGTGAAGAAGCCCTGCAGGGCTTCGCCGGCCTCACCCTCATGGAGCACCGCTTCCCCGTCATCCTCCGGCCCACCGAGTGCCTCGACGGCCTCCCTGTGTGCGGAGAAAAAGGTGGCGGCCGGCAGCGCCTCCTTGCGGCGGAACAGGGCGGCGAAGGGTTCGAGCCGGACAGCGAATGCCTCGACCAGGGCTTCGGCGCTGGCCCAGTCCTCCTCGCCGAGAGCAAGACGCGCAGCCGGGCAATGGGGATCGGCGAGGCTGGCCCTGCCCAGCGCCAGCGCGCCCGAGAGCCCGGCAAGGCCAGCGGCGGGGCGGGGGCCGCGCAGGGCGCCGATCTCGAGCGCCACCGTCGCTTGACGCACCGCCGCGCGCGGCTGGCCGAGCCGGGCAAAGGGATGCTTGAGCAAGGAGAGCAGCGCGATGGGATCGAAATCGTGCAGGGCTGCATCGAGCACCAGACGGGCGAACAGGCCCGGCGACGTTTCGCCTAGAGGCTGGCCAGCGCTGTCGTCTGCCTCGATGTTCCAGCGGCCGAGTTCGGTGACGACGCGCCGGGCAAGCTGGCGATTAGGCGTCACCAGGGCCGCGGTGCGACCCCGCGTCAGCAGGGTCTCTCTCAGGGCAAGCGCCGCGGCGAGCGCCTCCTCGCCTTCATGCGCCGCCTCGATCAGGGCGACGCCCGCGAAGGCCTCCTCGGTAGCGGCGGCCTCACCGTTGCGGCTGGCGACCCACAGGTCCGTGGTCTCGGCCGGGCGCAGCGCCTGCGACACCAGCGCGGCGCGCAGGGCCAGCGGCGCGGGCGGCTCGGCAATCAGGGGGACGGCATCGCGCCCCACGCCGATCGCCGCCAGCAAGGCGGCAAGGCCAGCCTGCGGATGGCTCGGGGTACCTTCCCCCCTGTTGATGGCCTGCCAGCCGGCGGCATCAAGGTCGAGATCGAGGCCCGGTAACACCACTGCGCCCTGGGGATGAGCAGCCACGGCCTTGATCAGGTCGCGCGTGGCCGGGATCGAACCGGTGGAGCCTGCCACGATCACCGGGCCGGATCGCGGGTTGTCGTCAAGCCTTCTGGCCTGCGCCTCCAGGCGGGCATTGCGCAGAAGCACCGCATCGCTCCGGCCGATTTCCTTCAGGTGCTCCGGCCAGGCCACGGTGGCGATTTCGAGAAAGCGCTGCGTGATGTCCCAATATCGATCGTAGAGCCCGGCATGGCTGCCGGCGAGATTGGCGATGGCCTGTGGCGACACGCGATCGATCTGCAGCCCGTCGAGGAAGCGCCCGAGCTCGGCCGCGAGCCCCGCCGCATCGCCGGGCGAAGAGGGGATCAGCAGGGGTTCGCCTGCCTCCTCGCCGGGGATCGGCAGCAGGGCCTGTTTCAGCGCCGCGCTCCATTGCAGGATCAATCTGGTCAGCGCGATCTGGCGGAAGAGCGTGGCGACGGGCTCGGGCATGTCGGGGGCGCTGCCGGCGAAGGCCACCTCGTCGTCATCGATCTCGCCCAGCGCCATCAGCCGCGGCAACAGGGCGGCATCGGTGCCGAGACGGTCAAGGAAGATCCCGCGCAGGGCGCGGATGGCGCGGCGGGTCGGCAGGTAGATGGTGGCGCCGGCGAGCGCCAAGGGGTCATGGCGGGGTGCAAAGCCCGGCACCAGCCGACCGTCCAGGAGGGCATCGACCAGCGTCTCCAGGAAGGGCGAGCCGGGAGCGATGGTGAAGAGATTCGGGCGATGCGCCATGGTGGGAGATAAGCAGGGGGAGGAAGTGGATTGCAAGCTTTCCTGGGAGCGCGGAGGTCTCGTCCGCTCTTGAAACGGCGCCTTATATGGATGAGGCGCGATGGTCTCCACTGTCTTTGCGAACAGAGCGAAGCAATCCAGTCGTCGCGAGAATGCTGGATTGCCTCACTTCGTTCGCAACGACGTCATGGGTTCTGCCTTCGTCTGAAACACCTGTGGTTCAAGAGCGGACGAGACGTCCGCGCTCCCAGGTTCCCAGCCGAAGACGCTGCGCCCGCCGTAGCGATGGGAGTGACGCCGCTCCCTCGCGAATACCTCCGCCACCGTCGGCCCACCCGGTCTGCCTTCCATCAGTCGCGCCTGATCGTCCAGGCGCTTCAGGGCGCCGAGTTCTTCTTCGCGGCCGAGTCTTGCCTTCCGCACCGCCGATTTCAGCACCCCGATGGTCTGGTCATAAACCTTGATCGGCACCGGGAAGGGATGGCGGTCCTTGCCGCCGTGGGCAATGGAGAAGCGAGCGGGATCCGAAAAACGGCAGGGTGCTCCATGCACGACCTCGGCCACCATGGCGAGTGCTTCCACCGTGCGGGCGCCGATCCCCGGCACTTCCAGGAGCTCCGTGAAATCGGTGGGACCTCGATTGGCCGCAGCCGCGAGACTTCCCCGCAGGCGGCGGACCATTATGTCGCTCTCACGCACATCATGATGGGCGGGCATGATGAGATGGGGCAAGCTGAGCTGGGCGCCCTCCGGCGCAGGCGAAGTCGGCTGGGTGCGGGCAACGATGGCAGCCGCCTCGCGCGCCAGCCTGTCCGGGCCCAGTGTCGTCAGGAGATCGACCTGCCCCCGCCGCGAGCGCTCGGCACGCCTGTCGGTGAGGTTGACGATCTCGCCCCTGCCCTCGCCTTGGATACCAGTATGGGGTGCGTCGACGAAGCTCTTCAATCCCTCGGACAGCCAGTGATAGCGCCGGGCCTGGCCGCCATCGCCATTCATGCCCTGCTGCACCACCACCCATTTGCCGTCATCGGCGATGATGAAGCCGTGCAGATAGAGCTCGAACCCATCCTGCACTGCGGCGCTATCGACCTTCGCCACCAGGCGGCTGACCCGGGCCATCGCCTCCCCGTCGAAGCCGACCCGCTCGCCGATCGCGACGAGTTCCTCGGGCGTGCGGCGCGAATGCTTGCCTCGCCCGCCGCAGACATGCAAGCCCAGCTCCTTCTCCAGCGGCTTGAGCCCGCGCTTGAGCGCGCCGAGCACGCTGGTGGTGATGCCGGAAGAGTGCCAATCCATGCCCATCACCGCGCCGAAGGACTGGAACCAGAAGGGATGGGAGAGGCGCGAGAGCAATTCGTCGCGCCCGTAATGATGGACGATGGCCTCGCTGATCACCGCCCCGAGCCGCGTCATGCGCTCGCCCAGCCAGGCCGGCACCCGGCCGCCATGCAAGGGAAGATCGGCACTGCCTGCGCGTTGCGCCAAGGGGAAGGATCCTGCGAAGGAAGATGTTCTTCAAATGTTCTAGTATGGATTTGGACGAAAGGGAAGAGTGAAGGACGCCACGCGAAAGCCTCCCTCACGAAGCTGGGGGAGGTGTCGCGACGAAGTCGTGACGGAGGGGGTGTGGGCAGGATAGGGCATAGGGAAATCCAACCCAGGTTAGCGCTCACAGCGCCTCATTCTGGCCACACCCCCTCCGACCTCACTCCGTTCGGCCACCTCCCCCAGCTTCGTGGGGGAGGCTTTGCGTCGCGCTATCCGCTGAGCTACCGCCCCTTCCACACCGGCGCGCGCTTCTCGACAAACGCCTTTGCTCCCTCGCGAGAATCCTCCGAGATCTGCATGGCGCGATGCTCAGGCACCTTGCCGGCGGCGACATGCTCATAGGCCTCGCGCACGCCCATGCCCTCGGTCGCGGCGAGGATGGCCTTGACGGCGGCGATGGAAAGCGGAGCGTTGGCGGCGATGGTGTCGGCAAGCTGGCGGGCAGTCGCCATCAGGCGGCTGATCGGCACCACCGCGTTGGCGAGGCCCCAGCCATGCGCCTCCCGAGCCGTGAAGCGCCGGCCGGTGAGCAGCAGTTCAGTGGCGATGGCGAGAGGGATGCGACGCGGCAGACGCTGGATGCCGCCGGCATCGGCCACGAGGCCAACCGTCACCTCGGAGAGGGCGAATTCGGCGTGGTCGGCCACCACCAGGAGGTCGGCGGCCAGCGCGAGCTCGCAGCCGCCGGCGATGGCAACACCGTTCACCGCCGCGATCACCGGCTTGGTCAGGCCCCAAAAAGCAGTGAGGCCGGCGAAACCGCCGGGACCAAAATCCGTGTCGGGCTCCTCCTCGCCCGAGGCGGCCGCCTTGAGGTCCCACCCGGCAGAGAAGATGCGCTCGCCCGCACCGGTCAGGATGGCAGCCCGCAGATGGGGATCGTCCTGCAGCGTGCGAAAGGCGGCATGGAGGGCCTTCGAGGTTGCCAGGTTGATGGCGTTGGCCTTGGGACGGTCCAGCGTGATTTCGAGCACCGCTCCGCGGCGCTCCAGTCTGACGGCTTCGGTCATCATTATCTCCCTGGGATCGCAGGCATCCCTGCCTGCTCTTGGAAACGAAGCGCCTTAAAATGGAGGAAGAGCAGGCTCAATCGATCATCCTGATCAGCGCATCCGCCGCCACCGCCCCCCGCCCTTCCGGCAGCACGAAGAGCGGATTGACGTCCAGCTCAACCAGCTTGTCGGCATGGCGTTCGGCGAAATCGGCAATGGCGAGGACGGCCTTGATGGCGCCGCGGATATCGCCGCGCGGCTTGCCGCGGAAGCCTTCGAGCAGGCGCGCCATGCGCAGGCCCATCAGTTTTTCGCGGATTTCCTCCGGCGTTGCCGGCAGCAGCATCACGGCCGCGTCCTGCAGCATTTCGACGAGCACGCCGCCGGCGCCCACCGTCAGGGTCGGGCCGAATTGCGGGTCGCGCACCACGCCGACGATCAGCTCGGCCACCGCCCCCTCAACCATGCGCTCGACCAGGAAGCGGTCGCCCAGATGCGACATCGAGGCGACGGCGTCAGTGACATCGGCGCGCGAGCGCAGGCCGAGCCGCACGCCGCCGACATCTGACTTGTGGGCGATCTTCTCGCTATGGATCTTTATGGCTACCGGAAAACCGAGCGCAGCGGCGGTGGAGGCCGCCTCCACCGTGCCGGCTATGCGGCTCGGCGGCAGTTCCAGGCCGTGACGGCCGAGGAGATGCTTGGACTCATATTCCGAAAGCAGGCGCGCCTTGCTGACATCGATGCGACTGACCGTCTTCAGCGGCACCAGCCCGTTCGCGCGGGCGCGGGCAGCGGTGAAATCGGCGCCGTGGACGATGGCGGTGAGAGCGTCGCCCATGCCCTGCATCGGCAACACGCCATCGGCCAGCAGTGCCTTGGCGTCTTCCTCCATCATGTTCTCCGGCAAGGACGAGACCACGGCCGCGCGGGCGCCGGAGGCCTTTACCGCCTTGGTGATCGCCGCCCGCGCCGCGGCAAAGCCGCCATCCGGCACCAGACCGCGATCGGTACGCGGCTGGTCGAGCACCAGCATGCTGAGATCGAAGCCCGAGCGCAGCATCTCGGTGAACAGGGCGGTGTTGGCCGGTTCGTCGCCCCAGATATAGGTGTGGTAGTCGAGCGGGTTGGCGACATGCACCTTCTCGGTGAGAAGCTCCTGCATGCACGTGGCGTTCTTTTCGGGGATCGGAGCGAATTCAAGGCCACGATCGGCCGCAAGATCGGCGATCAGCGCCGCCTCGCCGCCCGAACAGCTCATCGAGGAGATCCGCCGCCCGGGCAGGCCACCGAACAGGTGCATCAGCTTGAGTGTCTCGACGAGGGAGGGCACATCGACAACACGGGAAATCCCGTAGCGGGCGAAGAGCGCGTCATAGAGCGCGTCGGCACCGGCAAGGGACGAGGTGTGGCTCATCGCCATCTCCGCACCGAGCTTGGAGCGGCCCGTCTTCAGCACCACCAGCGGCACCCCCTTTTCCAGCGCCTTGATGGCGGCGGTCGAAAACAGGCCGACATCGTCGATGGACTCGATATGGATGCCGATCGCGGTGACGCGTTCGTCGGCGAGCAGGGCCTCGATATAGTCGCCATGGTCGCCGATCGCCTTGTTGCCGACGGCAATGACATAGGCGATCGGCAGGCCGCGCCGCTGCATGGTGATATTGAGGGCGATGTTGCCGGATTGGGTAATGATGGCGACGCCCCGCTCCACGCGCTCGGCGCCGTGGGTGTCGGGCCAGAGCACGCAGCCGTCGAGCAAGTTGAGCACGCCGTAGCAGTTCGGCCCGACGATGGGCATCCCCTTGGCGACTTCGATCAGCCGCTGCTGCAGGGCCACGCCATCCCCGCCTTCCTCCGCGAAGCCCGAGGCATAGCAGACCGCCGCACCGGCGCCGCGCTCGGCGAGGGCTGCAACGACCTCGACGGTCGGTTCGCGCGGTGTCGCCACGAACACGGCATCGGGCGCCTCCGGCAGGTCGGCCACGGTCCTGTAGGCCTTATGGCCGGCAATCTCGGTCTTTTCGGGGTGGATCGGCCAGATCGGGCCGGCATAGCCGATGCGATCGCATTCACGGATGATGACAGAGGCCAGGCGCCCGCCGGCCACGGCGATGTGGCGGGGCTTCAGGAGGCGGCGGAGGCCATCGACGACGGACATAAGACGGACCTATGGGCAGGGAAGCGGGCGAAGAGCGCCAACGCTAAAGGCGGGGTTCTTGCTACAAGGTTGACGAGTATGGGCTTTTCGTCAATTGCCCTATCTAGAGGTAAGAATCGTGGCCACGGTCGCATGCTACGTGGTATGGTGGTCAAAAGTAACACCAGTGAATATCCAAGATTCCAATGCAATCCACTACAAGCGTCAAGCTCGACACCGCCGTCAGAGAGCGCATGCAGCGCCTCGCCTCGGCGCGCCAGCGCAGCACTCATTGGCTGATGCGCGAAGCCATCGAGCAATATCTCGAACGGGAGGAGCAGCGCGAGCGCCTGCGGCAGGAGACGCTCGCGGCATGGGAAGAGTACCAGGCCACAGGCCTCCATGTCACGGCCGAGGAAGCCGATGCATGGCTTGCGAAGCTGGAAGCGGGCGAAGACGTGAACCCGCCTGAATGCCACACCTAGTCTGGTCGCCTCGTGCCCTGAGCGATGTCTCCCGGCTCCGTCGCTTTCTTGCGTCCAGGAATCCGAACGCCGCGAAACGAGCGGTCGCAGCCATCCGACAAGGCGTGCGGCTGCTGAGCGAGCAGCCGGAAATTGGCCGGTTGAGTGACGATCTCCCCGTTGAGATTCGTGAATGGCCGATCGGCTTCGGAGCATGGGGCTATATTGTCCGCTATCGCTATACTCAGCAGAGCATCGTTATTCTTGCGGTGAGAGCCGGTCGGGAAGCGGGCTTCTGAGCCTCACCGCCCCTCATGCGGGCGCAACATCTGGCGGGCGATGATCAGGCGCTGGATCTCGCTGGTGCCGTCCCAGATGCGCTCGACACGGGCATCCTTCCACCAGCCGGCGATTGGAAGCGTGTCCATGAGGCCCATGCCGCCGAAGGTCTGGATGGCGCGGTCGGTGAGCTTGCCGAGCATTTCGGAGGCGGCGAGCTTGGCCATGGCGAAATCGGCATCCGTCGCCTTGCCCTGGTCGAGCAGCCAGGCGGCGCGCAAAGTGAGGAGATCGGCGGCTTCCAGCTCCACCGCGAGGTCGGCGAGCGGGAAGGAAACACCCTGGAACTGCGAGATCGGCTGGCCGAACTGCTTGCGCTGGCCTGCCCAGGCGAGCGTCTCCTCCATCACACGGCGGGCGCGGCCGACCGATGTGGCGGCCACCGTGAGGCGGGTGGCGCCGAGCCATTCGCTCATCAGATCGAAACCCTTGCCTTCCTCGCCGAGGAGCTGGCCGGCCGGAATCGTGCAATCGTCGAAATAAAGCTCGCAATTGTGGTAGCCGCGATGCGAGAGCGCATGGGGGCCGGGACGCACCGTGAGGCCGGGCGTGTCCTTGTCGACAAGGAAGCCCGAAATCTGGTTGCGCGTGCCGCGTTTGGTCTCCTCCGTGCCGGTGACGGCGAAGAGGATGATGAAATCGGCCTTGTCGGCATGGGAAATGAAATGCTTCTGGCCGTTGATGACATAGCTGTCGCCCTTCCGGACGGCCTTGGTCTTCATCGAGCGCACGTCGGAACCCGCGCCAGGTTCGGTCATCGCGAGGCAATCGACGCGTTCACCACGCACAGCCGGCAGCAACCAGCGCTCGCGCTGGGCACCCGTGCAGCCCTGCAGAATGTTGGAGGGTCGAGCCACCACCATCTGCAGCCCGTAATTGGCGCGGCCTAGTTCGCGTTCCAATAGTGCCAGCCCGACGGCATCGAGCCCGCCGCCGCCGACCTCGATCGGCATGTTGGCGGCATAGAGGCCGAGCTCGATCGCCTTTCTCTTAATCTCGGCGGCCAGTTCGTCCGGCACCTCATCGGTCTTCTCGACCAGCGCCTCGTGAGGATAGAGTTCCTCCTCGACAAACCGGCGGACCGTTTCGACCAGCATGTCCTGCTCTTCGGTCAACGCGAATTGCATCGAAGTACTCCCCTGAATTTCGGTGATCTTCCGTGATTTCACGCGACCCAAGCGTGCCGATCACGACACCGATCAAGCGTAATGCGACGCATCCATTTCGATGACGGTGGTAACCGGATGCTTCGCAGCGGCCAGCATGGCGGTTTTCACCTCATCCAGCGAGCGGGCGGCGACATGGGCGGCGCCGAAGGCCTTGGCGGCGGCAGAAAAATCGGTGGCATGCAGCCTCACGCCGAGCGGGGCAATCTGGTTGCGGATCATGTAGTCCTCTATCTCGCCATAGCGCTGGTCGTTCCACAGCAGCACGATGATCGGCGTCCCGGCATCCGCGGCACTGGCGAGTTCGGGCAAGGTGAACTGCAGGCCGCCGTCACCGATGATGCAGACGACCGGCACGTCGGGCCGCGCCACCTTGGCTCCGATCGCCGCCGGCAGGGCATAGCCGAGTGTGCCAAAGCCGGTGGCGGCGCTCATCCAGCGCCGCGGCGCGGGTGGCTCGGCCATGAAGCTGCCGCCATAGCTCGCCGCAGTGGAATCGGCCGCGACCACGGCGTCCGGTAACACCTGCCAGATGGTCTCGATCAGCGGGCGATGGCGCGTGTAGCGTGGATCGGCGCCGTCCATGCGCGCGGTGCGCAGCCGCTGGGCATAGGCCCGGCCGTTGGGGACGGCCTCCACCAGGGGTGTCAGGGCGGTCGCAAAGGCGCCGGCATCGCCGACGACGGGCAGGGCCGGCCGAGCATTGCGGTGAAGCTGGCGGGCGTCGATGTCGACGCGGATCACCGGTCCGTTCAGGCCGAGGCCCTCATCGCCATACCAGAATTCGGTCTCGCCGAGTTCGGTGCCGAGCGCCAAGGTAAGATCGGCCTCGCCGATGGCAGCGTGAAGCGATGGCGTTAGCATGCAGCCTCCCGCCAGCAGCGGGTGGCCAGGGGGCAGGATGCCCTTGGCGTTCGAGGTGAGCAGGGTGGCGGCGCCGAGCTTGTCGATCAGCCCACGCACAGCTTCGGCCCCACGCAGGCAGCCTCCACCCGCGATCATCAGCGGGTTGCGCGCCTTGGCAATCATGGCTGCGGCGGCCTCGACGTCGCCAGTCGCGGGTGGCGTCGGGCCGGAAGGCCTGCGCAGGGACGTAACCGGGCCGGGGAAAGGCTCCGACAGGAGGTCGATCGGGATCTCGATCAGCACCGGGCCGGGGCGCGAGGAAGCGAGGAAGGCGAAGGCTTCGTCGAGGGCGGGGATGAGCTGCTCGCCCGTCAGCACCGTCAACGCGAGGGCTGAGACCTCGCGGCCGACCACCGACTGGCCGCGCAATTCATGCAGCCGCCCCTCGCCACGCCCGAGCGTGGTGCGCGGGTTCAGCGTTGTGATCACCAGCATGGGGATGGAGTCGGCCAGCGCCTGGCCCATGGCAGTGGTGATATTGAGCAGGCCCGGGCCGGTGACGATGAAGCAGGCGGCGGGCCTGCCGGTGGCCCTGGCATAGCCGTCGGCCATGAAGCCGGCACCCTGCTCATGGCGTGGCGTGATATGGGTCAGCCCCGAACCCGGCAGGCCGCGATAGAGCTCCACCGTATGCACGCCGGGAATGCCGAAGACCGTATCGATGCCGCGCTCGACCAGAAGCTGCGGGATGAGCGTGCCGAGATGCGGATGATCGGTCATGGACCCCCCTGAAGCGCGGACTTGAAGTCCGCTTTTTGTAAACACTGACTTTTATGTCGGAGAGAGCGTTCCTGGGATCGCGGGCATCCCTGCCTGCTCGTGGAAACGATATGCTCGCAGGAAGGAGAGAGCAGGCAGGGATGCCTGCGATCCCAGCAGGCTAAGCCGCCTTGCCCTGCGTCAGACGGATAGCAAGCCGAACCATGCGGGCAGCCGCCTCGCGCAGCTGGTCGGCATCGGCGCTGAGGCTGACGCGGATATGCCCCGCCGCCTGCTGGCCGAAGGAGCTGCCGGGCATAACAGCAACACTCTCCTCGTTCAGCAGCCGCCAGGCGAAGTTCTCGCCATCGAGGCCGGTGCCCGTCACGTCCACCATGGCGAACATGCCGCCCTCCGGCTTCGAGCAGCGCAGGCCTGGCGCGTTGGCGAGGGCCTCCGGCAGGATCTCGGCGCGTCGGCGGAAGCTCTCGACCATCGCGGCGCATTCGTCGAACTCGGCGCTCAGCGCGAAGGCCGCCATGTCCTGGATGAAGGGCTGGCCGCCGAACAGCATCATTTCCGAAAGCGGCAACATGCGCTCGATGAAGTCCACCGGTCCCACGCACCAGCCGGCGCGCATGCCCGGCAACATGTGGGACTTGGAGATCGACGAAACCACCACCGTGCGCTCAGCCGCCTCAGCCATGTCGAAAGGCGAGACGAAGGGCGAGCCATAGGCCATGGTCTCGTAGACTTCGTCCGACACGATCCAAAGGTCATGGCGCACGCAGACATCGACGATGGCGGCGATTTCGTCATGCGTCAACGTGGCGCCTGTGGGATTATGCGGCGAGTTGAGCAACAGCACGCGTGAGCGTGGCGTGATGCGGGCTTCCAGATCCTCGGCCTGCAGATGGAAGCCCTTGGCCGGATCGAGCGGCACCAGCACCATGTCGGCGCCGCTGGCGCGGATCACGCCCTCATAGGTGGCATAGAGCGGATCGCCCACCAGCACCTCGTTGCCCGCCTCCGCCAGCGCAGAGATGACAGTATAGAGCGCCGTCTGCGTGCCTGGCATATAGGCGGCATTGTCGGTGGTGATGGCGCGGCCGGTACGCCTGGCATATTTGGCGGCAATCGCCTCCAGCACGGAGCTTTCTCCGCGCCCGCCCGAATATTTGGTGCGGCGGGCCTGGAGACTGGCGTTGGCGGCATCGATGAGGGCCTGCGGGGCGGGCGTATCCGGCTCGCCTATGGCAAGCTCAATGATATCATGGCCGGCGAGGACGCGGCGGCGAGCCTCGCGATGCACGGCCCATTTCGCGGCGCCCAAATCAGCCAGACGATCGGTGACGGAAGCAAAACGCACGACACACTCCTGCAGAAAGCTCCGGCAAGTCCTGACAACCGTCGCGGACGCCGGGGAAAGATTGTGAATCGAAAGCGGACATAGGTGGGCTCGCGCCACTGCACGAAATGCCCGGACTTCCTCCGTCGACTCTTCTGATGTGGGCAAGCGGATATCACGATGCGCGATCCAACGTAACCCCCATGGCATTCTGCCCGCGTGCGCGGCCGGCTGGATGGCATACTCCGCCGTCGTCACTGCCGTTTGCGACATGGGGAATTGCAAGTCGCTTGGTGTATCTCGTGCTAATCCGATGGCGCAGCCTCTTCCGCTCGGCCACGGTCGCAAGCACCGTGCCCATTTGCACCGGACGGCGTGATCCTGGGATCGCAGGTATCCTTGCCTTATCTTCCTTTCCAGAAAGCGCCGCGGTTCCATGAGCAGGCTAAAGCCCCGCGATCCCGGGGCATAGCTCGGCCCTCAGCCATGCTGAAATGCAAGGTTGAATCGATTTACAAAATGCCCGACAAAAGCGATATTGCGACGCAATAAAAATCTCCCACCCCGCTGAATTTAAGCCTTTTCCGACCAGCGATAACTCGTCGCGCGGCCTTTTGCTTAGTTCGTTTGCAGTTTCGTTCGTATTTGAAAGTCCGATCGTGACCCAGCCGGCCATCGCCTCTTTTTCCGACCTTTCCGTCGAGACCCAGACCCGCCGCTTCAACTCCGCCTGGATCGAATTCGCCCTCGCCGTGGGCGCCTTTGGCGTAGGCGCGGGCGAATTCGCCAGCATGGGTGTCCTGCCCAATGTCGCACAGGGCCTTGGTATCACCGAGCCGCAGGCCGGCCACATGATCAGTGCCTATGCTCTCGGCGTGGTGGTCGGGGCGCCGGTCATTGCCGTGATCTCCGCGAAGATGGCGCGCCGTACGCTGCTGCTCTGGCTGATGGTGGTCTTCGCTCTCGGCAATGCCGCCAGCGCGCTCGCCGGCAATTACCCCTCACTGGTCGGTTTCCGCTTCCTCGCCGGCCTGCCGCATGGCACCTATTTCGGCGTCGCCTTCCTGGTGGCGGCCGGGATGGCCGAACCCAACCGCCGGGCGCAGGCCGTGGGGCGCGTGATGCTGGGCATCACCCTTGCGACGCTGGTCGGCTCACCGGTCGCGACCTGGCTCGGACAGGCGCTCGGCTGGCGGCTCGCCTTCACCGCGGTGGGAGCCATCGGCGCACTGACGGCCCTGCTGATCTGGATCTTTCTGCCGCTCGACAAGATGCAGCCCGGCGCGAGTCCCCTGCGCGAACTCGGCGCGCTCAAGCGCAAGCAGGTCTGGCTCACCTTGGCAATCCCCGCCATAGGGCTTGGCGGCATGTTCGCCGTCTATTCCTATATCGCCTCCACTTTGACGCAGCTTTCGGGCTTTTCGCCCGCCTTCGTGCCGGTCGCGCTGGTGTTGTTCGGCATCGGCATGAATGTCGGCAATGTCGTCGGCTCGCGCCTTGCCGACAAGGCGCTGATGCCCACCATCGGCGGCATGCTGGTCTGGGTGAGCGCGGTGATGGCGCTCTATTGGCTCACTGCCTCAAATCCCTGGATGGTCTCTCTCTGCATCTTCCTGATCGGCTGCAACTTCGCCATCTGCCCGGCCGTGCAAACCCGCCTGATGGACGTCGCCGGCGATGCGCAGACGCTCGCCGCCGCACTCAACCATTCCGCCTTCAACATCGCCAACGCGCTGGGTGCATGGCTCGGCGGCGTCGCCATTGCGGCCGGCTTCGGCTGGGCCTCGACGGGCTGGGTCGGCGCGGTGCTGGCTCTCGGCGGCCTCGCGGTATTCTTGGTTTCGTGGGCGCAAGAGCGGGCCGACAGGAGCGGCACGGACCCGGAGCCGGTAGCGGCGGCCTGACGGACTCAGGCACACTTGGGCAGGTCTTCAGACCCGCGCCCCTCATGCCGCTTGGCGTGCTGCAAACCGCCGCCGATAGTCGCGCGGCGAAAGCCCGGTCAGCTTGAAAAACACCTTCCGAAAAGCCGCCGGGTCCTCATAGCCGACTGACCAGGCCACCTGGTCGACATTGCGATTGGTCATCTCCAGAAGGCCGCGCGCCTTGCTGACGCGGACCTGCTGGAAATATTCCGTCGGCTTAAGACCCGTCGCCTTTTGGAAGCGGCGCAGAAAGGTGCGCTCCTCGAGGCCAGCCTGCCCCGCCATCTCCGCGAGCGAGACCGGCCGCAGGTCGCCCTCCCCCGTTTCCTGGGCCTGCAGCCAGTGCTGCACCCTGAGCACGGCCTCGTCGCCATGGCGCAGGTTCGGGGCAAAATTGCTGTAATAGCGTTGCTCGCGTCCGGGCGGATCGACCAGCAGGAAGCGCGCCGTCTCCAGCATCACCGCCGGGCCGAGCAGCCGCTCGACCAGCGTCAGGCCGAGATCGGTCCAGGCCATGATGCCTCCGGCGGTAATGACATCGCCGTCGTCGATGATCATCTGGCCGGTATCGATCTCGATGTCGGGAAAGCGCTGGGCGAGCGCCTGCGCGAAGCTCCAATGCGTCGTCACCGGCCGACCCGAGAGCAGGCCCGTCTCGGCGAGGACGAAGGCGCCGGCGCAGACCGAGCAAAGCATCGCACCTTCTTCGTGCTGGCGGCGCAGCCAAGGCGCGAATCGGGACGAAATCTCTCGCGACGGCAGGGCGCCGAGGCCCGGCAGGGCGACGATCGCGACCGGCCTGTGCTCGGCCGAGCCCTGCGTGTCGACGGCGCAGGCGATCTCGCCATCCTCCGCGATCTTCCACTGGCTGACCCGGATGCCCCCCGCCGAATCGCCACTGCGGCTGGCGATCTCATTGGCCGCTTCGAACAGGTCGACCATGCCGTAGACCGCGGCAGTGCGCACGCCAGGGTAGAGGAGCAGGCCGACTTCGGGTAATTTATTACCTTTGGACATGTGTCAGTTTTGCCTTGGATGAGCGGCAGAGCGATCCCTAGCATGTGGTCGTGAGACGATTCAATGATTTACAGACCCGACGGCGGGGCAAGATAAACGCGGCCGAGTTCTGGGATCGCGGCATCCCCGCCTGCTCCTGGAACCGGGTCGATTGATATTGAGGAAGAGGCAGGTAAGGATTCCTGCGATCCCGGGCGCCCCTATGCTCGCGCCCCGGCGGCCATCGCCACCAGCGTCTTGCGCAACGCGCCCCCATCGGTCACCGGTTCCGCAAACAGCACGCGTGCGGTCTCGTCGGCGAAGGCCATGTCGATGCCCTCTGGATCGATGCCGGTGAGGCGCCAGGGGCCGTCCCGGGCACCCGCGAGCTTCGTGGCGTAGAGCCTTACAGCGTCGGCGTGGTCGGCATTCATATGTTCGATTGCGCCGGCTTCGGCCTCGCGCAGGGCCTCCGCGCCGCTGCAGTCGGTCAGCAGATCTTCCGGCGACAGGCGTGCCGCCCGGGCAAAGCCGCCATTGAGATGGCCGCCGGTCACCACGATCTTGAAGAAGCCGAAATCCGGAAAGCCGGCATAGAGGGCGGATTTGGGATGGCGCGCCAGAAAGCGCGCCTTCACGGCCTCGCCCGCGGCGATCTCTGCTCGGCCCATCACCGTCAGCCGGGCATGGGCCAACGGATCGCCCTTGCCGCCCTCGGTGAGGAGCAGCGAGATGCGCGCGTCCTTCTCGATATTGGCGCGATGAACCGCGAGCCTGGAGAGGAGCAGCAACGGCGAACCGTCGACATCCGTCGCCACATTGACGAGGCTGGCGAAGGGCGAGCCATCCTCAGCGTCGATGGTGGCCAGGGCACCGGCCCGGATCCGCCGCAGCAGCGCCTTCGCCTCCGCCACCGGCTCGAAATCGGCGGGCTGACCGGCCGGATTCGGCTGGCCGGGCTGACGTGTGTTATCGGTGCTGGACATCGGGTTGAAGACTCGTCTCACCTGCAATTGCCGGAACAAAACCACGTTTGGGTGGAAACGGCGCGTTGCTCAAGTTCCTTGCTTTGACGCGTTTCTGCGATTCGCGGCGATCGCGTCAAATCACAAAGCGCTTTCGAAATTGCCGCTTTATTACCGATAAGCAATCAGAAGAACAGAATTGCCGCGATAATTTCACACTTCCGCCCGTTTGAGCGTAGAATGCGAGAGAATCTGTGGTGATTTGCGTTCGGCAGCACCATAATAAGCTTAGCGGTTTGCCCCGCTCACTATGAGGAATGCAATGCCAACGATCGCACTGGTCGATGACGACCGTAATATCCTGACGTCGGTTTCCATCGCCCTGGAAGCAGAAGGCTATCGCATCCAGACCTATAATGACGGCATGTCGGCGCTCGACGGGCTGAAGGCCAATCCGCCGGACCTCGCCATCTTCGACATCAAGATGCCGCGCATGGACGGCATGGAGCTGCTGCGCCGCTTGCGCCAGAAATCCGAGCTTCCGGTGATTTTCCTGACCTCCAAGGACGAGGAAATCGACGAACTCTTCGGCCTCAAGATGGGTGCCGACGATTTCATTCGCAAACCCTTCTCGCAGCGCCTGCTGGTGGAGCGCGTGAAGGCGGTTCTGCGCCGCTTCCAGCCCAAGGACGCCGCCGCTACCAAGGCTTCGGATGCCAAGATCCTCGAGCGCGGCCTGCTGCGCATGGATCCGGAACGCCACACTTGCACCTGGAAGGGCGAGGCGGTGGTGCTCACCGTCACCGAATTCCTGATCCTGCATGCTCTCGCCCAGCGCCCCGGCGTGGTGAAGAGCCGCAACGCCCTGATGGATGCTGCCTATGACGATCAGGTCTATGTGGACGACCGCACCATCGACAGTCACATCAAGCGGCTACGCAAGAAGTTCAAGCAGGCCGATGATGATTTCGAGATGATCGAGACGCTGTACGGTGTTGGCTACCGCTTCAAGGAAGCATGAGAACAAGACCCAGAGATCGTGGAACAGCCGAAGAAGGCACAGACTTTGTCATGCCCTCTTCCTTGCGGACGCGATGTGCCCACGACCTATGACATCTATCGCGAACCCAGAATCGCCTCCGATGCTATAGTCATGCTCCATCGATCCTGAGGCTGCCTTGCTCGATAGAAACACCACCCCCGAGCGCGACACCGGAACTGCCGAGGCTCCGCGGCCCCGATCGATGCTCCGCCGGCGTTTGCGCCGACTGCTGCGCATTGTGGCGGTACAGACCTTTTCGAGCCTGACGCGCCGCATCGTGGTGCTCAATCTCGCCGGCCTGGTCGCCTTGGTGGTCGGCATCATCTATCTCAACCAGCTCCGCGAAGGGCTTATCGACGCGAGCGTGAAGTCGCTTTTGACGCAAGGCGAGATCATGGCGAGCGCGGTGGCCGGATCGGCCACTGTCGAACAAGGCTCGATCAACATCGATCCGGAAAAGCTCCTGGAGCAGCGGGCCGCGACTGACGACGACAGCGACGACTCGACGTTGCTGGACTTTCCGCTCAACCCGGAAAAGGTCGCGCCCTTGATGAAAAGGCTGGTCTCGCCGACCACGCTGCGCGCCCGCGTCTATGACAAGGACCTCAATCCGGTCATCGATTCGGATAATCTGTTTCTGTATTCCGATATCATTCGCTCGGACCTGCCCAAGCCCAAGGAAGAGCCGGGCCTGGGCGAGAAGATCTGGAACGTGGTCAAGCGCCTGGTCTTTCGCTCCGACGCCCCGCTTTACAAGGAGTTGGGGAGCCAGAACGGCAAGGGCTACAGCGAGGTGCGGGCAGCACTGGACGGCACGCCCTCCTACCTCGTGAGCGTCGACGAGCGAAACGAGTCCATCGTCGCGGTCGCCGTGCCGATCATCCGCTTCAAGACGGTGCTCGGTGTCTTGCAGCTCTCCACCCGTCCAGGCGACATCGACGCGATCGTCACGGCCGAGCGCGTCGCCATCCTGCGGGTGTTCGCGGTGGCCGCCGTGGTGATGGTGATCCTTTCCATCCTTCTGGCCAGCACCATCGCCGGGCCGATCCGCCAATTGGCGCGAGCCGCCGAGCGCGTGCGCTATGGCGTGAAATCGCGGCAGGAGATTCCGGATTTCACCGAACGCTCCGACGAGATCGGCCATCTGTCCGGGGCGTTGCGCGACATGACCACCGCCCTGTTCAAGCGCATCGAGGCGATCGAGAGCTTTGCGGCCGACGTTGCGCATGAATTGAAGAACCCGCTGACCTCCCTGCGGTCTGCGGTGGAAACCCTGCCGCTCGCGCGTAGCGAGACCTCGCGCGACCGGCTGCTGGAGGTGATCCAGCATGATGTGCGCCGGCTCGACCGCCTGATTTCCGACATCTCGGACGCCTCCCGCCTTGATGCCGAATTGCTGCGAAACAGCGCCGAGCCGGTCGATGTCGTCAAGGTGCTGACCGCTCTCACCGATGTGTTCAACAGCGTGGAGCGCGACGACGGCGTAAAGGTGCGGCTGGCCATCCCCATGGGACTGCCCGCGACTGCCCTCTTCGCCACTGGGCATGATTCACGGCTCGGCCAGGTCATCAACAACCTCGTCGACAATGCGCGTTCCTTCTCGCCTAGGAACGGCGAGGTGCGCATCAATTTGCGCCGCAACAAGAACGACATTGAAATCGCCGTCGAGGATGACGGGCCCGGCGTGCCCGAACATGCCCTGGAGCGGATCTTCGAGCGCTTCTACACCGATCGGCCCGAGGAGCAGGGCTTTGGCCAGAACTCCGGCCTGGGCCTATCCATCTCCAAGCAGATCATCGAGGCTCATGGCGGCAAGCTCTGGGTCGAGAATCGCAAGAATGGCGAGGAGATGCTCGGCGCCCGCTTCGTCGTGCGGCTGCCGGCGGCAGCGCCCTAAGCAGACCTCCGTTGGCAAGCCGACGCTTCGTCCACATAGTTCCTTGTTTTGTCGTGGGTTCTTTTCGGAGAACCGCATGACACCTCTCCGAAATCCGCCTGAAGCATGGCGTCCGCTCGTCAACGGGGACGTTTTGGCCCACTTTATGCGAGCGCTGCGGAAGAATATAATAAGAGTTGCCGGCTTCCTGCCATGAAACACGAGGCTCGTCTTCTGCGTTATGACGGGAACACCGGGTGAGCTGAAACATTTGGCTTGCAGTGATGATCGGTATTGTTCTCGTCGCTCACAATCATCTGGCCAGCGAATTCCTGGCAACCCATGAGCATCTTGCCGCTCGGCAGAGCGGCATCGAGGCGGTCGATATTTGTCCCGGCGACGACATCGAGGCGAGGAGAGAGGAGCTCCGCGCGGCGATCCGGCAGGTCGATTCCGGGGAAGGGGTGATCGTCCTTGCCGACATGCTTGGCGAGATTCCTGGCAACCTTGCCATGTCCGTGGCCGACAATGAGAATGTCAGGGTCATGGGAGGGCTCAGCCTGCCCATGCTGATGAAGCTGACGAGGACGCGCGCCACGCTTTCTCTTGCTCAGGCTCTCGAACCCTTCGCGATGGAGGAGGCCGAGGGCTTGCCGGCCGATGTGGCGCACGAACTCAAGAATCCGCTGACCTCGCTCCGCTCGGCTGTCGAGACGTTACCGCGCGCCAGGAGCGAAGCCTCGCGCGACAGGCTGCTCGAAGTCATCCAGCACGATGTGCGCCGGCTGGACCGTCTGGTCGCGGATATCTCGGACGTCTCACGCCTCGATGCGCAATCCCTGCGTGCCGGGGCCGAGCCCCTGGATGTAGCGCAATTCCTCATCGCCCTCACCGATGCCTATAATACGGTCAGGCGTGCGGAGGGCGCGCAGGTGCGCCTGAGCGTGGCCGAGGAGCGCGCCCATGCGCCGCTTCTCATCAGGGCCGACGCCTTGCGGCTCGAGCAGGTGATCAACAACATCGTCGACAATGCCCGCTCCTTCTCGGCGCCGACCGCGGAAGTGCGCGTCAATCTCCACCACAGGGGAGATGACGTCGAGGTCACCATCGACGATGACGGGCCAGGCATCCCGGAGCAGGCACTCGAGCGAATCTTCGAGCGCTTCTATTCCGACCGCCCCGGCGAAACGCAGGCCAACGGACATTCAGGGCTCGGGCTGGCCATCTCCCGGCAGATCGTCGAGGCACATGGCGGCCTGCTCTGGGCCGAGAATCGCAAGAGCGACACGAATATACTCGGCGCCCGCTTCGTCATCCGCTTGCCGGGCCTGGCGGACTGAGCCAGACTGCCGGCCTATGCCTTCGACCCCCACCATTCATGCCACCTGCTTCGTGCTCGACGGGCGCGGCATCCTGCTGCGCGGCGAGTCGGGTGCGGGCAAGAGCCGTCTTGCACTGCACTTCATCGAGACGGCGGCGGAGCAGGGGCGCGCGGCCAGGCTGGTGGGTGACGACCGTGTCTATATCGAGGCGATCGAGGGGCGGCTCGTCGCCTCCGTTCCCGCGGCGATCGCCGGTCTGATCGAGCGGCGCAGCCTGGGATTGCGGGACGCCGGCATCGAAAGCATCGACTTTCAGCCCTCGGCGCAGGTATCGCTGGTTGTGGATATCCTGCCCGATGCCGAAGTTTTCGCCGAGGCCGGCAAAAAAATTAACCGCATCCGTCTCGAAGGCATCGAATTGCCCTATCTGGCCGTTCCGCGCGATTTTGCGAACGCCGTTGTATTAATCGAGCAGATTCTGCCCCAACTGGAACAGTTTCAAGGGTGAATTCCACCCTTGCGGGCAGGCATCGCCCTTAACAAAGCGTTGACTCCTATGGCTGCGATGTGACGAGACTGCGACAATGTGAGCCGCGGGGAGACTTGTTTTTGTGCAACGCGAGAATAATATCACGCCCGAAAGCTACGGGTTGCGGGGCGCCGCCAAAGCGCCTTGGCCGTGCGTTGCGGAGGCGTCGTCTCATTTTGCTCAACACCGGGTGGCGCGAAAGCGAAAGTGGCCTGGATTGTTGTCGCGATAGCGACGGCGACCCCAAAGATTCGATGCGGATCACCCGATGATCGGCATGGTTCTCGTTACGCACGGGCATCTTGCGACCGAGTTTCTGTCGGCTCTCGAACACGTCGTGGGGCCGCAGCGTAATGTCGAGGCCATCGATATCGGCCCCGAAGACGATGTCGAGCAAAGGCGGCGCGACATCATCGATGCGATCGGCAGGGTCGAAACCGGCTCTGGCGTCGCGGTGCTCACGGATATGTTCGGAGGAACACCTTCTAATCTGGCGATATCCGTGATGAGCGGCCCATCGATCGAGGTCGTAGCCGGAATCAACCTTCCTATGCTTGTCAAACTGGCGCGACTGCGCAGCGAGGTTCCCCTCGCCGAAGCAGTCACCCGCGCCCAAGAGGCTGGCCGGAAATATATCAATATCGCCAGTCGTGTGTTGTCAGGCCAATGATTCGACGTTCTCTCAATCTCGCTGTACATGACCAGTTCGCCGACGGGGTTATGGTAGCCCCGGTGGCCTATACCAACCCCTGGGCCAAATGCTGGGGTTCGAGCGCACCTGCCGGTTGTGCGCCGATCCAGATGCAGGCGGAAATCTCCTCGTTGCATGGGCAGCAGATGCAAGCAGGCAGCACTGACGAAGAACCCTGTCTCGAGCCGGATACGGCGCCGGCGCCGACCACAGAAGGCGGAATCGTCCGAATCCTCCCCATCATCAACAACAAGGGCCTGCATGCCCGCGCTTCGGCGAAATTCGTGCAGACGGCCGAAGGTTTCGATGCCGATGTGAAGGTCACCCGCTGCGGCGAGACCGTCGGCGGCCAGTCTATCATGGGCCTGATGATGCTGGCTGCGGCGCGCGGCACCACCATCGTGGTCGAGACCTCGGGCAAGGATGCCCGCGCCTGCATGGACGCCCTGGAAGCCCTGCTCGCGGACAAGTTCGGCGAAGAAGCCTAAAGGAAAAGATCGCGTTCGGTCGAAACGTCCTTCCGGCTAGCCTTGCCGAGAGCAGAAGCATGTTGCAATGTTGGCTGCTTTCGTCAGAAGCATGGCGCTCTGATTACAAAGTCGTGATCCAAGCGGTTCGTCTCCGGAGACGAAGCGGTCCCTGTCCGCGAAGTCGGCCTACATGACGCCGTCCAGCGCCCCTCCTCCTCAAAATCGCTGAAAACAATCGAAAATCCGCCTTTTGCATTCGAAGGACGGAGTGAATTCCTGCGCTGCAAAACCTGCGCGAGGGGAAGATCATTCTGCACGTATAGGCAGCAATATATCTTCACCAAAAGTCATGCTTTCGCCGCAATCCAGCCTAGGAGCCGCCCCAGCCCGGAGTGAATTTTCTTCGCGTTACCTCGGCACCCGGTTCGGCGCAAGCCGGAAACCTCAGCCCCCCAGCCCCCCGACTTTTGTTGGATCGGGTCCGCCGAGGTGGCGTCAGATGACCAAAGTTTCAAGCCGATCTCGCAAGGGATCGGCTTTTTTGTTGCTGGGAGCGGCTCGCTTTCCGAAAGCAGGCAGAATCTCGGCGCTCGCAGCACCCTTGAAACCCCCGCGCAAATTGTCCATCTGTGCAGCGGCGTTTCCGCCCCTTTGAACAATAATCAAGAGTGAAGAAATATGAGCGCTGAAGTTCATGGCGCTGGCCCGGATGTCGCCGGGCCACAGAGCCGTACGTTCGAGGCCGACGTCGCCAAGCTGCTGCAGCTGATGGTGCATTCGGTCTATTCGGACAAGGATGTCTTCCTGCGCGAGCTGATCTCCAACGCGGCCGATGCCTGCGAGAAGCTCCGCTACGAATCCCTTTCCAATCCCGCTCTTCTCGGCGACGAGCAGAAGGCCAGCATCAGGATCACCCTCGATCCCGACGATCGACGCATCAGCGTCGAGGACAATGGCATCGGCATGAGCAGCGACGAAATGATCGAGGCGCTCGGCACAATCGCCCGTTCTGGTACCAGAGCCTTCGTCGAGCGGCTGGAGAGTGCGGCCCAGCAGGCGGAAGGCAGCCAGCTCATTGGCCAGTTCGGCGTCGGCTTCTACTCGACCTTCATGGTGGCCGACAAGGTCGAGGTGTTCTCTCGCCGCGCCGGCTCGGATGTCGCCAGCCTCTGGTCTTCCGACGGCAAAGGCTCCTATTCGGTGGCTCCCGCCGCTCTGGAGGAGGCGCCCGCCCGCGGTACACGCGTGGTGCTGCACCTGACGGAGGATGCCAAGTCCTACGCCGAGACCTTCACGATCGAGCAGCTGATCAAGGCTCATTCCGGGCATGTGCCGGTGCCGATCCTGCTGGCAGACAAGCCAGATGCCGAGCCTCGCCAGGTCGCCGACGGCGCGGCGCTATGGACGCGCCCCAAGGCCGACATCCCGGCTTCTGACTACACCGATTTCTACCGCAGCCTTGCCGGCCAGTTCGACGATCCCGCGCTCACCGTCCATTTCCGCGCCGAGGGCCGCCAGGAATATACGATGCTGGCCTTCGTGCCGGGATCGCGCCCCTTCGACCTGTTCGATCCGCAGCGCAAGGGCCGCATGAAGCTCTATGTTCGCCGCGTGTTGATCACCGACGAGGCGGATCTCCTGCCCGGCTATCTCCGGTTCGTGCGCGGCCTGATCGATTCGGCCGACCTGCCGCTCAACGTCTCGCGCGAGATGATCCAGGAGAGCCCGCTCCTGTCAGCCATCCGCAAGGCGGTGACGGGACGCGTGCTCTCGGAGCTCGACAAGCTCGCGGCCAACGACGCCGTCGCCTATGCCAAGGTCTGGGAGAATTTCGGCGCCGTGCTGAAGGAAGGCCTCTACGAGGACTTCGAGCGCCGCGACGCCCTGCTCGGCCTCGCCCGCTTCAAGACCACGACCTCGGCCGGCGAGTGGCGCTCCCTGAAGGAGTATGTCGCCAGCCTCAAGGAGAACCAGACGGCGATCTATTACCTCGCCGGCGACGATGCGAAGCGGCTGGAAACCTCGCCGCACCTGGAAGGCTTCCGCGCCCGCGGCATCGAGGTGCTGCTGCTGGCCGATCCCGTCGACAGCTTCTGGGTCACCTCGGCGCTCGGCTTCGACGGCAAGCCCTTCAAGTCGGTGACGCAGGGCAGCGCGGACCTGGCCGCGACTCCACTCGCCGACAAGGCCGAGGAGCAGGCGCCGGAGGTCTCCTCCGCCATCGCCGCCTTCCTTGCCTTCGCCAAGACCACATTGGGCGACGACGTCTCCGACGTGAGGGCTTCCGAGCGTCTTACCTCCAGCGCGGTGTGCCTGGTGGCGCCCGATCAGGGCATGGACCGGCGCATGGAGCAGATACTTGCCAGCGCCGGCCGCCTCGATGGTGCGATGCAGAAGCCGGTGCTTGAAATCAACCCGCGCCATGCCCTGGTCGGCAAGCTCGCCGCCGCACGTGAGACCGGAAGCGACCTCGCCTTTGTCGAGAGCGCCACGAAACTGCTGCTCGATGAAGCCCGCATTCTTGACGGCACCGTGCCGAGCGACCCGGCCGGCTTCGCCGAGCGCCTGTCTCAGGTGCTGGCGAAGAGCCTGGGGTAATATTCCTGGGATCGCAGGCTTCCAGCCTGCTCTTGGAACCGCCGCGCCTGCGGTGGGGAAGAGCAGGCAAGGATGCCTGCGATCCCAGGAGATTCTACCTTCCCACCCTCTGCCCGATCAGGCGCTCGAACAGCAGCGCCACGATGATGATCGTGCCGATGGCCGAGCCCTGCCAGAAGGGCGAGACGCCCATCAGATTGAGGCCGTTGCGGATCATCACCATGATGAGTACGCCGATGAGCGTGCCGATGATCGAGCCGCGCCCGCCGAACAGGCTGGCGCCGCCGATCACCACCGCGGCGATGGCGTCCAGTTCCATGGCGTTGCCCATGAGCGGGTCGGCCGAGAGGATCTGCGCGATCGAGAAGGTGATCGCCACGGCTGAGAGCGCGCCGGAGATCACGTAGGGCAGCACGGAATAGAAGAGAACGCTGAGGCCGGCCGCCCGCGCCGCCTCTTTGTTGGAGCCGATGGCGTAAATGGTGCGCCCGCCCTTGGTGTAGGTCAGATAGGCCCAGGCCAGGATATAGAGCACCGCCAGGAACAGCACATTGGTGGGAATGCCGAACACGTCCGTATAGACGATCGACTGCATGCTGTCGGGGATACTGGCGATCGCCGTCTGGCCGGAGAGGATATAGGCGAGGCTGCGCCCGATCGCCATCACGCCCAAAGTGACGACGAAGGCGGCTAGGCCGAAATAGGCGACGAGGATGCCGGAGAGGAGCCCGATGCCGCCACCGCACATCACCGCCAGCACGATCGCCACAGGTACGGGATAGTTGTTCTGCACGGCAAGGCCCAGGATGATGCCGGTGACACCCGCGACCGAGCCAACCGAAAGGTCGATGCCGCCCGTCAGGATGACGAAGGTCATGCCCACGGCGACGATGCCGATCACCACGGACTGGTCGAGGATGTTGAAGATGTTCGAACGAGTAAGGAAATAAGGCGAGAGCAGCGACAGGCAGACGGCGAGCAGGATGGCAAGGCCGATCATGCGGAACTCGAGCCGCTGGGTCAGCCAGGCTAAGCGATGGCGCGCAGGATCTGAAGTGGTGCTGTCGGTCATCGGGCTATCTTTCTACAGCGTGGCTGCGAGTTCATCGACCTGGGCGCGCACCAGCCCCGGTTCGGGCGGCGCGACATCGCCGGGCAAGGTGAGGCCGACCCAACCCAGATCATGCCCGCGTGGGCTGACCAACGGCAGCAGCATGGTGGCACGCGAGCCGTCGCCCTCGGGCACGAAGCTCGAATCGCGCCGATTTAGGGCACCGGCAATACGGGTGGCGGCGAAGGGCTTCACTTCGCCCACCGCGAAGCCGGGGTCTGCCGCCGCGTCTTTCGTCACCAGGTTGAGGCAGATCAGCCTGTCATCGTCGATCAGGGCCCAGAAGCCGGCACCGCCGCATTGCTGGGTGAGGCCACGCAGGATCTCGGTGTTGCGCGCCATCGAGGTGCGTGGCGCGGCGAGCAGGGTGAGCTTTTCCTCGTCCAGCAATTCGGCCGGCAGGTCGGCGACGCTGAGACCGTCGCTGATCACCACAATGCGGTTGGACAGGCCCAGCAGTTCCTCGAAATCGGACGACACCACCACCACGGCGACGCCCTTGGCGGCAATGTCGCGCAGGATGGCATAAATGGAGGCGCGGGTGCCGATATCGACGCCCTTGGTCGGCTCGTCGAGAATGAGCACGCGCGGCTCCAGCAGCAGCCAGCGCGCAATGATGATCTTTTGCTGCATGCCACCCGAGAAGTTGAGCATATTGGCGTCGAGCAGACGGTCGGGCGGCAGGCCGAGGCTGCGCAGCAGGGCGTCTACCGCCTTCTCGCGGCTGCGATAGCCGAGGCCGAAGCCGCGATGTGCGCCGAGATGGGCGAGCAGCAGATTTTCCTTCACCGAAAGGTCGGGCACGATGTTCTGCGAGCGCCGGTCCTCGGCAACAAAGCCGATGCCGGCCCTCACCGCCTGCGCCGGCTTGCGTGGATCGATCGGCTTGCCGTCGATGAGGATGGTGCCGGCACTGCGGGGCCTGAGGCCGAAGATCGCCTCCACCGTTTCCGAGCGCCCAGCCCCGACAAGGCCGCCAAGGCCGAGGATCTCGCCGCGGCGCACGGCAAAGGAGACATCCTTGACCAGCGGCGGCGTTGCGATGTTGCGCACTTCGAAGGCCACCGGCGCATCGCTTCGGGCGCCCGTTTCCTCGCGCGAATAGATGGCGCCGACATCCTGCCCGACCATGTGGCGTATGAGATCGGACTGGCTCAGCGAGGCAGTAGGAAGGGACGCCGCCACCGTGCGCCCCTCACGCATGACGGTTACCCGGTCGGTTATGCCGAAAACCTCTTCCAGCCGATGCGAGACGAAGACGAGGCCGCGGCCATCGTCGCGCAGGCGCGTCATGATGTCGAACAGCCGCTCGACTTCACTCGGGCTGAGGGAGGAGGTGGGCTCGTCGAAGATGATCAGCTTGGCATTGACGCCGAGCGCCTTGGCGATCTCCACGAGCTGGCGCTGGGCGGCCGAAAGGCGGCGGACCTCAATGTCGAGGCGGAGTGCATCGCCCTGTCCGAGCACTGAGAGCAGTTCGGCTCCCCGCTTGTGCAGATCGGCATAAGAGAGGCGGCCGGGGCGCCCCAGTTCGGGCAGGAAGATATTCTCGGCCACCGAGAGGTCGGGTACGAGGCTGGTCTCCTGCATCACGATGGCGATGCCGACATCGAGGGCGTCGCGGGTGGAGCGCAGGTGGATCGGCTGGCCGCGATAGACGATCTCGCCCGCATCCGGCCTGACATGGCCGGAGATCACCTTCGACAAAGTGGACTTGCCGGCGCCGTTGGCTCCAAGCAGGCCGTGCACCTCGCCGGCAAGCAGCTCGAAGCGCGCGCCCGCGAGTGCACGGGTGCGGTCGAAGGTCTTGGCGACACCGGTCGCGGTCAACAGAGGCTCCGCGGCTAAAGGCAAGGAAGGCTCCTTATACCGGAGTGGCGGTCTCCGACCGCCATCCCTTCTTCAAACGAGGCGGTTCAAGAATGGCGGTCGGAGGCCGCCACTCCCTTCTCATCCCATCTCGTTGGCGAACACCGTCTCTTTCACCGTGGGCAGCTCCTTGTCGATATTGTCGCTGGTCACCACCAGGATCGGCACGGAAACTTCCTTCTCAACCTTGCCGCCGCCGAGCGCCGTCACCAGTGCCTCGCCGGACTTCTGGCCCATGAGATAAGGCTGCTGCATGCCCGAGGCGACGATCTGCTTCGATTTGAGCAGGTCGACGAATTCCGGGATGCCATCGAAGGCGGCGACCAGGATGTCGTCACTGCGGCGGGCAGCCTTGATGGCGCGCAACGCCCCGATGGCCGGCTGGTCCGTCTGCACGAACAGGCCGCGCATGTCGGGATTGGCGGTGAGCATGTCCTGCGTGAACTTGAAGGTCTCGTCGGCGGTATAGGACTGCATCTGCTGGAGTCCCGCTTCCTTTCCCTTCCAGCCGCCGGCGGCCAGACCGTCCCGGAAGCCCTTGGTGCGAGCCTGGCCGTTCTTGCGGGCCTGCGAGATGGTGATCAGGCCGACCGAGCCGCCTTCCCAGCCCTTCGCCTTGAGTGCGCCCGCCAGCGCCTCGCCGACGCCCTTGGCACCCTCGTAGTTGTTCGAGATGATAAAGGCGGCATAGTCGCCGCTGTTGGTGCCGATATCGCCGATCACGACGGGAATGCCGGCGCGGGCGGCGAGGGTGAGTACGCTCGGCGCGGTGGATGAATCCGTCGGCGAGATCACGATGCCGGCGACGCCCTTGGCGATAGCATCCTGGGCATTCTGGAGCTGGGTCTGCGGGCTGTTGTGGGAATCGAGCGCCTGGTAGCCATAGCCCTTGGCCTTGGCCACGGATTCGATGCCCTTGGACAGATAGCGCCAGAACGGCAGGTCAAGGCCCGGCGTCAAATAGACGATATCCTTGCCTGCAGCCCGTGCGGCCGGCATGCCGAAGGCACCGGTGCCGGCGAGCGCGGCGCCGGCGGTGAGCTGCAGGAATGTTCTTCTCTTCATATGATCCTCCCAATCCGCTCCTTGGCGGTTCCTGGTTCAACCTCATCCCTCTGCGGGGATTTGCGACGGGAAGTGAGCCTTCCTCTATGTGTCCGCGCCAGCCTTCTCCTCTTCGAGGATCGAGCGGGTCGTGGTGTAGATGCGATCGAGATGGATGCCGAAGGCCGCCACCACGGCCTTGGGATCACGCGCCCTGAGACCGGCCAGGATGGCGGCGTGATCCTGGCAGCTGAGCGCAATGGCGCCCGGTTGCGACACGGCCTTCCGGCGATGGGGCATGGCATAGAGGTAGAGATCGATGACGAAATCGGCGAGCAGGTCGTTGCCGCAGGCGCGGTAGATCGCGACATGGAACTCCCGGTCGCAGATCAGGAAACGCACGGGATCGCCGATCGCCTCGCGCTGGGCTTCCAGCGAGCTCTCCAGCATGGCCAGCGTAGCGGCATCGACGCGCCTGGCGGCATCCGCAACCACCGGCCGCTCCACCAGCAGCCGCGCCGCATGGATCGCCTCGATGTCGTAGCGATTGATGATGCGTGGCTCATGCAGGCCTGAGGTTACAGGGCCGACGTCGGCGCTGAGCACCCGCGTGCGTGCGCCATGCGAAATGCCTATGATGCCGCGCCCGGCCAGGATCTGCATGGCGCCGCGCACCGTTTCGCGGCTCACCTGCAGAGCGACGGCGAGGTGCCGCTCGCTTGGCAAGGTGTCGGCGACCTGCAGGATGCCGGCGGCGATCAGCGAAGCGATCTTGTCGGCGACGAGTTCGCGCACCTGCCGCCGCACCACGCCATGACGCAGTTCGGGCACGTGTTCGAGGACCGAAAGAGCAGTCTGCACGGACATGAAAGGACGCTTGCACCTGGTTCAACTGGACCGGCGACCAGACCAGTTAGGACCGGAATTACCAGGGCTGTCAAGCCACCGCGGATTGCCTCTTACAGGTATGACATGCAGAGCGGGTGAAGTGTTCCGCGGAACAGGCCGCAATTGGTGTGGGTCTTCGGACCGGCATGCCCGAGACCTAAAGCGTTTTGCGATTTGCCGGCATCGGCAAGAATCGCAAAGACGCGTCGAACCAAAGAGTTAGAGAAAGGTAGCGTTTACGCCTAAACGCTCTTTGCACTAGACATCCAGCGTATGCTCGCGCTCCCATTGCGTGAAGTGCTGGGCGTAGCTGTTCCACTCCTGATGCTTCAGCTTGAGGTAGGAAGAGGAGAAGGCATTGCCGAGCGCTGCCTTTAGACCCTTGTCCTTGTCGAAGCTTCTGAGGGCGTCGAGGAGGTTCAACGGCAGCTTGGGGGCGCCCTTCACCGTGTGGCCCATCTGGTACATGTCGATGTCGTAGCGCTTGCCGGGATGGGCCTTGGTATGGATGCCGCCGAGGCCGGCCGCGATGATCACGGCCTGCAGGAGATAGGGATTGGCGGCGCCGTCGGGCAGTCGCAGCTCGAAGCGACCCTTGCCGGGCACGCGCACCATATGGGTGCGGTTGTTACCGGTCCAGGTTACCGTGTTGGGCGACCATGTCGCGCCCGATACAGTGCGCGGGGCATTGATTCTCTTATAGGAATTGACGGTGGGATTGGTGATGGCGGCCAGCGCCTCGGCATGTTTCATGATGCCGCCGAGGAAGTGGTAGCCCTGCGCCGACAGGCCCATCTCGTCTTTGGCGTCGTAGAACATGTTGGTCTTGCCGGCCTCGTCCCATACCGAGATATGGGCGTGGCAGCCCGAGCCTGTCAGGCCCGGGAAGGGCTTGGGCATGAAGGTGGCGCGCAACCCGTGCTTCTCGGCCACCGACTTGACCATGAACTTGAAGAAGGAATGGCGATCGGCCGTGACGAGGCAGTCGTCGAAGTTCCAGTTCATCTCGAACTGGCCGTTGGCATCCTCATGGTCGTTCTGATAGGGGCCCCAGCCGAGTTCCAGCATGTAGTCGCAGATCTCGGCGATGACGTCATAGCGGCGCATCAGGGCCTGCTGGTCATAGCAGGGCTTGGCAGCGTTGTCCTTGGCATCGGAAATGGCGTTGCCGTCGGCATCGATCAGGAAGAACTCGGCCTCGACGCCGGTCTTGACATAGAGGCCTTCCTTGGCCGCATTGGCCATGACGTTCTTGAGGACGACGCGCGGAGCCTGCTCGACATGCTGCTCCTCCATCACGCAATCGGCTGCTACCCAGGCGACGTCCTTCTTCCACGGCAGTTGCACGACCGCGGAAGCGTCGGGCACGGCAAAAAGATCGGGATGGGCGGGAGTCATGTCGAGCCAGGTAGCGAAGCCGGCAAAACCCGCGCCATCCCTCTGCATATCCGCGATCGCCGCCGCCGGCACCAGCTTGGCGCGCTGGGCGCCAAACAGGTCCGTATAGGAAATCATGAAGTAACGGATGCCCTTTTCCTTGGCGATTTCGGCCAGATCCTGCGTCATACTGTCGGTCCCCGATGTCTGGATGATTTGGTGTGCCAGCCTTCGGGCTGGCATCGTTTTGGTTTGGTATGCAAGAGTAGTGCCGGCCTGGAGAGCCTGGAGGCGCTGCCAGCGTTCGTCATTGCGAGCAAAGCGGAGCAATCAAGGGGCCAAAGGGCGGTGCCTGCTGCCCTGGATTGCTTCGCTTCGCTCGCAATGACGGGACACTCTCAGAACCCCTGCCCCGGGATCCAGCTCGTGCCAGCCAGAGGCACGCGTGCCATGGCGGCGGCCTCGATCGTGAGGGCGCAGAGGTCCTCGGGCTCAAGATTGTGGACGTGGTTCTTGCCGCAGGCACGCGCGATGGTCTGCGCCTCCAGCGTCATCACCTTGAGGTAGTTGGCAAGCCGCCTTCCGGCCTTGACCGGATCGAGCCGTTCCATCAGTTCGGGATCCTGAGTGGTGATGCCCGCCGGGTCCTTGCCCTCATGCCAGTCGTCATAGGCGCCGGCGGTGGTGCCGAGGGCTCGGTATTCTTCCTCGTGGATGGGGTCGTTGTCGCCCAGCGCCACCAAGGCGGCCGTACCGATCGAGACGGCATCGGCGCCGAGCGCCAGGGCCTTGGCCACATCGGCGCCGTTGCGGATGCCACCGGAGACGATGAGTTGCACCTTGCGATGCATGCCGAGATCCTGCAACGCCTGGACGGCCGGACGGATGCAGGCGAGCGTGGGCTGGCCGACATGTTCGATAAAGACTTCCTGCGTCGCCGCCGTGCCGCCCTGCATGCCGTCGAGCACCACGACATCTGCGCCCGACTTCACGGCGAGCGCCACGTCGTAATAGGGCCTGGCGCCGCCGACCTTCACATAGATCGGCTTTTCCCAATCGGTGATCTCGCGCAGTTCCAGGATCTTGATCTCGAGATCGTCAGGCCCCGTCCAGTCGGGGTGGCGGCAAGCCGAACGCTGATCGATGCCCTTGGGCAGGGTGCGCATCTGAGCGACGCGGTCGGAGATCTTCTGGCCGAGCAGCATGCCGCCACCGCCGGGCTTGGCGCCCTGGCCGACCACCACTTCGATGGCGTCGGCCTTGCGCAGGTCGTCCGGGTTCATGCCATAGCGCGAGGGTAGATACTGGTAGACAAGGGTCTGCGACTGGCCACGCTCCTCCGGCGTCATGCCGCCGTCGCCCGTGGTGGTCGAGGTACCGGCGATGGTGGCGCCGCGCCCGAGCGCCTCCTTGGCCCGGCCCGACAGCGAGCCGAAGCTCATGCCGGCAATGGTGATCGGGATCTTCAGTTCGATCGGCTTCTTGGCGAAGCGTGAGCCGAGCACGACGTTGGTCGCGCATTTCTCGCGATAGCCTTCCAGTGGATAGCGGGAGATCGAGGCGCCGAGAAAGAGCAGGTCGTCGAAATGGGGCACCTTGCGCTTGGCCCCGCCACCGCGAATGTCATAGATGCCCGTGGTCGCGGCACGGCGGATTTCCGACAGGGTGTAGTCATCGAAGGTCGCGGATTTGCGCGGGACGGTCGGCGGATTGTGATAGCTCATGAGGAGATCCCTGGGATCGCAGGCATCCTGCCTGCTCTTGAAAGAGGTGACGCTTCAGGAAGAAGCAGGCCGGAAGCCTGCGATCCCAGGTCAGTACGCATCAGCATTGTCGATATTGAAATTGTAGAGCTTGCGGGCCGAGCCATAGCGCTTGAATTCGTCCGGCTTGACATCATCAAAACCCGCCCTTCCCAGCAGGCTCGCGAGAATCTCCAGATGCTCGGGCCGCATCTCCTTCTCGATGCAGTCGGCGCCGAGGCTCTTTACCTTGCCGCGCACGAAAAGCCGGGCTTCATAGATGGAATCGCCGAGCGCATCGCCGGCATCGCCGCATACGACGAGATTGCCCGACTGCGCCATGAAGGCGGACATGTGTCCGATATTGCCGCGCACGACAATGTCGATGCCCTTCATCGAAATGCCGCAGCGCGAGGAGGCATTGCCTTCGATCACCAGAAGGCCGCCCTTGCCGGTGGCGCCGGCATATTGGCTGGCGTCGCCCTTGATGCGCACCTCGCCGGACATCATGTTCTCGGCGCAGCCGGGGCCGGCCGAGCCATGTACGACGATGGTCGCTTCCTTGTTCATGCCGGCACAGTAATAGCCGACGCTCCCCTTCACATCGATGCGGACGGGTGCGTCGACACCCACTGCAACGGCATGCGAGCCCTTGGGGTTGGTGACCTCCCAGGCCGTGGCGTTGGTGCCTGCCTTCAGCGCATGCAGGGCCTGGTTCAGCTCGCGCAAAGGCGTCTTGGCCAAGTCAATCTTGGTTAGGTCGATCTTCTCAATGTCCGTCTTCACGCGTTCGGCCTTCGTTGCGAGCTGATCCATGCCTCAGCGCTCCCAGAAATAGACGGTGGCGGGCTCGGGCTCCCACACCTTGGCATCCTCGATGCCCGGCAGGTTGACCAGCGCGCGGTATTCGGAACCGAAGGCGACGTATTGGTCCGTCTCGGCCAACACGGCGGGTTTGCACGCGACCGGATCGCGCACGACCCCAAAGCCGTCCTTGGTGCCGACGACGAAGGTGTAGAAGCCGTCGAGATCGTCGAGGCCCTTCTCCATCGCCTCACCGAGATTGAGGCCCTGATTCATGCGCCATGTCAGATAGGCGGCGGCGACTTCGGAATCGTTCTCCGTCTCGAAGCTCATGCCGTCATGCCGAAGCTCGCGGCGCAGATTGTTGTGGTTGGAGAGCGACCCATTATGGACCAGGCATTCGTCCGCCCCGGTCGAGAACGGGTGTGCGCCGAGCGTGGTCACCGCCGATTCCGTCGCCATGCGGGTATGACCGATGCCATGACTGCCCGTCATCTGGGCGAGGGCGAAGCGCTTGGCGACCTCGGTGGGATAGCCCACTTCCTTGTAGATCTCGATCGCTTCGCCCGAGCCCATGATGCGCACCGAGGGTCGTGCCGCCCGAATGGCCTCGCGCGCGGCTTCCGCCTTGTCGGCAGGCACGCTGAGCACCGCATGCGTATCCTTCGGCTTGAGCGTGACCACGCCGCCCACAGCCTTGCCCACGGCCTCGGCAAGGCCCTCGAAGTCGACGGCGGGATTGGCCGACTGCACGGTGATCTTGGCCTTGCCGACCTCGGGCGCGCCGTAGATGGCGAAGCCGGCCGAATCCGGCCCGCGGTCGCACATGGTATTGAGCATACCGGACAAAAGCGCGCCCAATTCAGGCTCCAGACTCTTGTCCTTGAGAAACAGGCCGACAATGCCACACATGATGGGCGCCCTCAGTGCAAATAATTTCACTGAGGCTAGCAAGTTCGCCCGGCACCATCAACCGTTCTGAACAAATTTTTCCTGTGAGGAATAATCCTGAGGCAAATTGACTTTCCTGACAGGAAAGTATGCAGGTAGCGGCTGATCGAAACTATCGACATGAGATGGTGACCCATGCTCGCTTCCTCACAATGGGGGAACCAAAAACAGCGTCAATTTTGCCATTCTGCACGCTGAGAGAATAGATAGTGGAACGCCCAAGCGGTCCCTGGTTTTCAGGCAGGCCGTAATTCGCGATATACCTTCGATTCCGGTCTCCCGCGAACGCAACCCTCGGCGAGACAAGCCCGGCGGTGCCGAAAATGACGGCGGCGGATCGGACGAAGAACAGACGTGCCGAAACAAGGAGTTGGGACAAAGCAGCGCTTACGCATGAACGCGCTTCGCTCGAGGGGCTGCAGCCTCCGGGGCATGTACCTCCGAACGACTGGACGTTCGCAAAGAAACGCCTGGAGCAATGGACTTTGGCGCCATAGCCCGGGCAGGGAGGGTCTGCAGATGGCTTACAAGATGAATATCCCGGATTCCTGGATAAAGCAGAACGCAAAGACAAAGAATATCGGCTATCTTCTCAATCTGGACAGCGCCGTCGGCGAGAATTGCGCCAACAGAGCCGACGATGTCATGCTCGTACAATACATCCTCATGACGACCCTCGCCGCCCCCAAGGACCAACCTCTTAAAATTGACGGACCGACCGAGGTACATGATTTCTTCGACTTCGTCGGTGCGGCCTTTGCCGCCGATGCCGCGATGACCGACCAGATCGCTCGGGAATACCGCCAGCTCGCCAAGACGTTCTTCGACAATCAGGCCCCGTTCCCAACTGGAAAATGCGACAGCATCACCGTGACCTGGATACGAATGTTCCAGATGAGGCACCTTCGCAAGTTCGTTTCCGCCGTCGACGGCCGCGTTGATCCCATCAATCCGATTCATGGCCCCATGCAGAAGAGCACGATGCTTCGGCTCAATGTCGCGTTGCCGGTATGGCGGACGGATCTCGAAAAATCGGATGCCCCGGCCGCCCTCAAAAGCGCTCTCCGAGATTTTCGACAATAGGCGTCAATACGCTTGAAGCTGATCCCGGGTCGGAAGCCGCGGCAATACACATCCGGTCACCACATCGACAGCGCTTCGGACGCGCCGCTCAAGCCGTATTGCCTGTATCTCCAGTTGTCGTAGGACGGGTAGGGGCGGCTCGCGGCGGCCGCGCGAAGCTCCCAGCAGATCTCGGCGGCCAGATCCTGCGTCATCTGCTGGCACCAGTCGAGGCGGCCATGCCGATCGGGATAATAGAACTCCACCGGGATATCATCTCCCAGGCGCTGGCGGAGCACGGTCTCGGTCGGCATGCCGTCGAAATCGAACTGCAGGGGGCGGCGGGTCGATGCCGTTACTGTGAGAGTGAGATCGCCCTCCGCCGACAGGGCGCCGATCAGGAGCGCATCCGAACCGCCATTTTTGGTGAGGCAGACGCCCCTCATGGCCACAGTCCGTTTGAGGGCTTCGGCAGGGAGCCTTAGCGAGCGCAGAACTTCGCCCGTCCGTAGGGCCGGCAGACGCGGCCCACGCACGAAATCCGCCACGGCAAGTCGGCGTTCGCCGTCCGCGGCGGTCCAGATCGTACACACCCCCTCCAGCGCTGCGCCGAGCGCGATCAACGGCCCGAAGGGCAGCGCCATGCACAGATTGCCGCCCACTGTCGCCATGCTCCAGTTCCGGAAGGTGGACGGGAAGGCCCTGCAGCAGCGCGCGATCAGCGTCGCGCCCGGCCAGTCGATCGGTGCCTTGAAGGCGGCGAGCGTGCCGAGGCTGCAGGTTGCCGATATTGTGAGGCCCTGCTCCGTCGCCACCAGGGGTTCCCAGTTCATGCCGAGGAGGTCAACCACGCGGCGAACATCGGGCTGAGGCGCGGCGAAGAGCCCTGTGCCGCCAGCAAGCCAGGCGTCGGATTTTTGGAAGCGTCTCGCAACGGCGGTGAGGGCGGTCCGATCGGCGGGGCGGACGGCCTTCATGATGGCATTGAGGTCCATGGCCGCGCCTCAGGTTCGCTTGGCGACAAGGACAATCGGCCGGGCAATCACGACAACGACGAACGGCATCAGTTCCTCCACGGCGCAAGGCAAGGCTTCGCCGCCGCTGCGCACGAGCTTTTACGGATGGGAAGTAATTTCTATGATTGTCATAGGAACGCTGGGGAAGACGGAGCGCTTCTCTGACGTCATCATCATACCAGATTTCGAATCGCGGGATATTTCCGATTGCAGAGCGTGACGCTGCCAAATCGGCAGCAGGACGTCCGAGCGGGGAAAGCGTCGGGAAAAGTCTGTGCGGCAATGTAAATTTGTGTTTAGATCTTCACCATGATCGTAATTTCTGACCAGAAACAAAGAAGAGATGACGTGAGGGCAGCTACTTTGGCCCGCCCGCGTGAGCATGCTCTTTCGCCAGCCCTGCTAGCACGTGTATTTCACCAGCCCTCCCTGGTTTATTTCAATGCAGTTGCTGAATATTTATCTATCCGCGAGGCCGCGCGCCGGCTGAATGTCGCGTCATCGGCTGTGACACGGCAGGTCGCCGGCCTTGAGGACGCGCTCGGCATGGAGCTGTTCCAGCGCGAGAACCGCCGCCTCAAGCTGACGCCGGCGGGCGAGATCCTCTACCGCCACTCCCGCCGCCTGCTGGCGCCGATGGAGGCCGCCGTCTCCGAACTCGACATGCTGCGCGGGCTGAAGACGGGAACGATCCGAGTCGCCACGGTGGAGAGCGTTGGCCTGTCCTTCGTGCCGCGGCTGATCGCCGATTTCTGCCAGCGCTATCCGCGCCTGCATCTCGACGTCTCCGTCGCCTCTTCGGCAGAGGTGATCGCCCGCATCATCGACGAGCGTGTCGACATTGGTTTCGGCTTCATCGCCGGCACGCCGCGGGGCATCGAGGTGGCCGTCAGGCGCGAGGTGCATATTGGCGCCGTAATGCTGCCCGGCCATCCGCTGGCCGCCAAGAAGGCGCTGACGCTGGCCGATTGTCTCGATCACAATGTAGCGGTGGCCAAGCCCGAGATCTCCTTTCGCGAGGTGATCGATCCCTTCCTGCAGCGCCTGGCCCTGTCCCGCCTGCCGCTCGTGGAAGTGGATTCCATCCGCATGCTGGTCGAACTCGCCCAGATCGGCAGCCACATCTCGATCATGACGCCGATCGGTGCCCAGAACGAGATCCAGCGCGGCGAACTGGTGTTCCGTCCGCTCGACGAGCCCGGCCTGCCGACCAACCGCTTCGGCCTGATGCTGCGCGCCGCCGGCAACCTGCATTTCGCACCGGCAGTGTTCTATGATCACGCCAGGGAGCATTTCGAGGCGATCGTGCTGCCCGGGGCGGTATGAGGCGGCGGATAGTGTGAGTTCATGGTTCCGCGCCGACCTGGAGATCGGCACGAGGCCGCACCCTACCCGGCCTGCCGCCGCCACAGCTCCCAGCGGGTGCGAGCGATGCGATAGGCATCGGGGATCGACAGGGACCAGACGAACAGGCCGCCGGCAAAGCGTCCGATCAGGGAAGTATCGGGTGTTGACAGATGCAGGGTCAGAAAGCCGAGCAGCAGCGTGAAAAAGACAAAGCCGAGCCCGCGCGCCTGCTGGCCAAGTAGCACATGGCCGACACCCGGCAACACCGCCGCCACGGCCAGCACGAGATAGGGATTGGGCGGTTTTGGCAGGATGGCGGCAGGCATGGTCATGCTCTCAGGCCGGGACGCGCCGACGCCGCCCGCCGCTCGGTGGGCTCGACGGCAGCGGCGATCGCCTCCAGCCCATCATAGAGCCGCAGGAACGTCGTGGTCTCCACCCTGGCATCGCCGAAATCGCATTGGCGCAGGAGGAGATGCGCCCCGCGCTGCCCCTCTGCCACCTGGTGGATCACCCGCAGGCCGCGCGGCGTGAGCATGATCTCCTTCACGCGGGGATCTTCGAGGAGAGCGGCGAAGACCTTGCTTATGCGCGGCAGCAGTGCGCTCGCGCCCGGCCCGCCGCGCAGCATCGCTTCGGAGGGAAAGCCCGCTGGTACGTCGAGGCGCAAGGGCAGTTCTGGCGTGCGTGCATAGAACTCACCGCCCGAGGGCCGCACCAGCACACCGAGGCTGGAAGCGGCGGGCAAGGGCGTGAGGATGGTGAGCGAGAGCCACAATTGCGGCAGGCGCCGAAGCGTCAGGCTATCGGGCAGGAGCTCGGCCCGGATCTGCCGTCCTGCGATGCGGCCGGTCAGACACGGAAAGCCATCCCGGCCCAGCGTGATCTCGCCGGCGTCGAGCAGCGAGAGGCAAGCGGCAAGGATATCGCGCCGCTTGCGCCAGGTCGCCGCCCTCTCGCGCCGCTGGAGCCAAACCAGCGGTGCAAGGCCGATGGCGACGAAAGCGAGGCCGCCGAACCAGGCCATGGCTCAGTACCCCTTCGGCCGTGGCCAGGGCATGGTGAACTGATCCCCGCGCCGCACGAATTTGTAGCGGTGGAAGGCGAACCACATGGAGACCACGATGTAGAACACCATCATCGCTACGAGCTGGGTGCCATAGCCGAGGAACACGGCGAAATAGGTGGCGGCGCAGAGCACGAACAGCACGATGGCCGGCAGCGGATGCAACGGGTGGACATAGCCGCGCTTGATCGAGCCGAGTGGCCATTTGGCGCGGAACATCACCATGTTGAAGGACATGAAGGTGTAGCCGAGCAGTCCCGACAGGATCGAGAAGGTCACCACCTGGTCAAGTGGGGCGCCGAGTGCGAAGATGAGCGCGATCGGCACCAGGAAGAAGATCGAGCGGAAGGGTGTGCGATATTTCGGATGCACCGCACCGAACCAGGTCGGCATGTAGCGGTCGCGCCCCATGGAGAACCAGGCGCGAGAGGCGTCGTTGATGCAGCCATTGGCCGAGGCGAGCGTGGAGAAGATGGTGCCGATGAAGAGCAGCACCATCAGCCCGGTGGAGTCGGTCAGGCGAGCGGCGTCGAACAGCGGCGTCACTGCTTGTCCCAGATACTCCCAGGGCATCAGGCTGACGCAGACATACCAGGTGATGGCAGCGGCGATCAGCAGCGTGATCATGCCGAGCATGGTGCCCAGCGGCAGCGAGCGGGCGGGCGAGCGCACCTCCTCGGCCGCCTGCGTGGTGCCCTCGATGCCGAGATAGAACCACAGGCCGAAATGCAGCGCCGCGATCACGCCCAGCCAGCCATAGGGCAGGCCGTTGAGGAATTCTGCAGGTTTGAGCAGTTCGTTCGACCAGGGTCTCACGCCGACGAAAAGGAGAAGGATTGCGATGAAGGCGATGGCGGTGATGACGAGGTTGAAGGTGAGCGTGGCATAGACGCCGCGATAATTGAGCAGCGCCAACCCCATGATGGTGAGCACGATGAAGGGCTTGTCGTGCACGCTGTCGAAGCCGGCCATGCCGCCCACGGTCTGGATGAGATAGCCTGCGGTGATGGCGTTGGCCGCCTCCAGCATCGTGTAGGCCATGACGAGGAAGAGGCCGACATTGAAAGCCATCAACGGGCCGACGATGTGCTTGGCCTGCGCATATTGGCCGCCCGCCGCCGCCACCGTGGAGGTGACCTCGGAATCGATCATGGCGACGCAGGTATAGAGGAGGCCGGCGACCCAGCAGGCGATCAGGGCCGCCAGTGCGCCGCCCTTGCCGACGGCGAAGTTCCAGCCCATGAACTCGCCGACCAGCACGATGCCCACGCCGAGCGCCCAGACATGTGCGGGGCCGAGCACGCGCAGGAGCGAGATCTTCTCGCCATGGATGACGGTCTGCGGCGCGGCGGCCGCCTCGGAAGTGACTTCCGTCATGGCGTGCCCCTGTGTGTGGGATCGATGACCAAGGTGTCCTCGATCTCGCCTTCGCGGGAGGACATCAGTACGTCTTCGGAATAGGCGCTGTTGGTCTTGATTAGGTCATAGAGCATCCAGGCGCCGATCAGGATCGAGATCGCCCAGGCAATATATTCGAGGATGACGAAAGCATTCATTGCCCAAGCCTCATTTGTCGTCGAAACGTTCAGCGATCACTTCTCGATATTCCTTGTCCGAGAAATAGATCAGGAAGCCGAAGTAGATCAGGATGACCAGGGCGGTGAGCAGGAAGATCGGCAGGGAGAAGGAATAGTCGAAACGCGAGGAGATGATCGGCGCTGCCGTTTCGGTGGTGTAGCCGAGCCTTTCCCACACGCCCTGCATCAGCGGCGTCTGCTGCATGCCACCCCAACTCTTGTCGGCGAAGGCGAGGTCGATCTTGCCGCCGCCAGCAAGGCCCATGGCGACAGGGAGGAACAGGCTCGCCACCACGAGGACGAGCAACACGATTGAATCGATGACCTGGCCCAGCATGGACTGCTCGGGAGGCTTATAGGGGGTCTTGGCCATGACCGTTCCTCAGCGCTTGGATTTCTTCATTTCGTCGATGTAGTGCAGGTCCAGCCCGTAGAGATGCACCTTGTCCTCGTGATAATGGCGCACGAGCGCGAAGATCGAGGCGGTGTTGAAGAGCAGGACCAGTCCGGCGGCGATGACGAGGGCGATGGTAACGCCGCTCGAGCCGGTATTAGGCAGGACTTCGAAGAACACGAACAGCAGCGTAAGCCAAAGGACGACGATGGCTACAAAGGCCCAGGCGCGGTCGCGGCGATACATCACCTCGATCCGCGGATCTTCCGATCCGGGAGTCATGTGCGTTTCCCTTCCAAGACACAGCTTGTTACCTGACAGGCAACTTGTTTTTATGCCAGGAAACATTGCCCTCGATACCTGGCGTGAGTCAAGCGTTTGTCCGACCAAACAATTCGTATTCAAGACAATATTTGGCTGTTTCAGACCATTTTTCCGTCTGTTTAATGAACGGAAATTTTCTTGCGCTTCAGGAATGCACCGGTAAAATTCAAAGCACGGGGCTGCCGGGCGCCGCCGCCTGTCGCGGCCAATGCCAATAATGGGAGATAATGGGCTTCGATCTTTACGCTGCCGGTCCAATGCGGCAGAAGATTTTCACGGGCCTGGCCTCGGGAGCCCGGAGCCAGGACGGGATGAATGGGAAGGTCATTGGTCCCGTTTCGGAAGGATCGAAAGGAACGCGATGACAAAGCGGGTGGTAGCACCAACCCCCAGAACCGCCCCGCCCCCTGCCGATGGCCGCGGCGATCCGGTCGCGGTCAGCCTTCCCTTCGCCGATCCGATCGATCCCGGCGAGGGCGAGAGCCTGTTCTCCGATGCCTTTCCCACGCGTAGTTTCCCCTCCGACGCCGTGATGCCGGCGCAGGACCCGCACGCCCTTGGCGGGGCGCGCGACAACATCCTGGAAGTGGCGATCGGACGCGAGGTGCGTGCCTTCCGCAACAAGCTCGGCATCACCGTCGCCGACCTTGCCGCCGCCACCGGCCTGTCGCTCGGCATGCTTTCCAAGATCGAGAACGGCGTCACCTCCCCCTCCCTCACCACGCTGCAGACGCTGTCGCGAGCGTTGGGCGTGCCGGTGACGGCCTTTTTCCGCCGCTTCGAGGAGCGGCGCGAGGCCGTGTTCGTCAAGGCGGGGGAGGGCCTCCTGATCGAGCGCCGCGGCACGCGCGCCGGCCATCAGTACCGCCTGCTCGGTCACAACAGCGGCAATACCGGCCGCGTTGTGGTGGAGCCCTATGTCATTACGCTGACGGAAGAATCCGACGTCTTCCCGCTGTTCCAGCATTCTGGCCTGGAATTCATCTACATGCTCGAAGGCGAGGTGATCTACCGCCACGCCGACAAGCTCTACCACCTCACGCCCGGCGACAGCCTGTTTTTCGATGCGGACGCCCCGCATGGGCCGGATGAGATGAGACAGTTACCGATAAGATTCCTGTCGATCATCTCCTATCCGAAGGACGAGGCCTGAACGGCCGGGGCGCTTGAGATCAGGCTGAAGAATGTATATACTCAGCGTATATACATTCTTCACGGGGCCTCCATGTCTCACTACGCCAAGGTCTTCCGCTCGGGAAATTCGCAGGCAGTGCGACTCCCGAAGGAGTTCCGCTTCGATGTCGATGAGGTCGAGATCACCCGTGAGGGTGATGCCATCATCCTTCGGCCGCGGGCGGGCGATCGCAAGCCCTGGGGTTCTTTGCTGGCTGCGCTCGAACTCGGTTTCAGTGATGATTTTCTCGCCGAAGGCCGCCAGCAGCCGGCTCCACAGGAACATCCCGGGCTGGACGATTTCTTTAAATGATACGCTTCCTGCTCGATGCCAATACGATCATCGCCCTCAAGAACAACCGCTCGCACCTGCTTCTCAACCGCATCCGGGCACATCGGCCAGGCGAGATCGCACTATCGGCGATTGTTTTGCATGAACTCTACTACGGCGCCTTTCGCAGCCAGCAACTGGCAAGGAACCTTGAAGTCGTACGCCTGCTTCGGCAGGATTTCGAGATCCTCGATTTCGATGCAGAAGATGCGCGCGAGGCGGGCGATATAAGGGCCGATCTTGTGCGGGCAGGTCGCCCCATCGGCCCCTATGACGTGCTGATTGCCGGCCAGGCCGCTGCACGCTCGCTTGTCCTCGTTACCAGCAACACTGGCGAGTTCAGTCGCATTCCCCGGCTGAAGCTGGAGGACTGGACGCTGCCTCCACTGACCGGTTTCCACGAAGACTGAAAGTCAGTCCGGTCGGCCCATCCGGGCAGGAATTGCCTGAAATACGGGACATGACTGCCCATCCATTGCTCTTGACAGAGCGGCAGGCGCGTCTGAATCTTGTTTGTATACGAATGAATTTCAACCATTCTGACCGAGATAGACCTGTACAACCCGAAGACAATCGGAAACCATCGTCACCACATCCATCAGAGAGCGGGAGTGCCGAATGCGGATAGTGTCTCGACTTGTGTTTGCCGGCCTTGCCGCCGCCGCGTTGGTGGCAGCCAGGCCTTCCTTCGCGGCGGATACGATCAAGATCGGCGAGATCAATTCCTATTCCGGCCTGCCCGCCTTTACCGAGCCCTACCGCAAGGGCTGGCAGCTGGCGCTGGACGAGATCAATGCGGCCGGCGGCGTCAATGGCAAACAATTGGAGGTGATCTCCAAGGATGACGGCGGCAAGCCGGCCACCGCCATCACCGCGGCCAACGAGCTGACCAGCAGCGACGGGGTGGTGATGCTGATGGGGACCTTCTTTTCCAATGTCGGCCTCGCCGTCTCCGACTTCGCCAAGCAGAAGCACGTGATGTTCCTGGCAGCCGAACCGCTCACGGATGCCATCACCTGGACGAAGGGCAATGCCGAAACCTTCCGCCTGCGCCCTTCAAACTACATGCAGGCGGCCATGCTGGCCGAAGAGGCGGCCAAGCTGCCCGCCAAGACCTGGGCGACCGTGGCGCCGAATTATGAATATGGCCAATCGGCCGTCGCCGTATTCAAGCAGATCCTGAGCGCCAAGCGCCCCGACGTGAAATGGGTCGGCGAGCAATGGCCGACGCAAGGCAAGATCGATGCCGGCCCTGTGGTCGAAGCCCTGCTGGCGAGCAAGCCAGACGCCGTCCTCAACGTCACCTTCGGCGGCGATCTCGTGAAGTTCGTGCGCGAGGGCACCACGCGCGGCCTGTTCAAGGACCGTTCGGTGGTGAGCTTCCTCACAGGCGAGCCTGAATATCTAGATCCGCTCAAGGACGAGGCGCCGACAGGCTGGATCGTGACCGGCTATCCCTGGTACGCCCTCCATTCGCCGGCCCATGACGCCTTCCTCAAGGCCTACCAGGCCAAGTACAACGACACCCCGCGGCTCGGCTCGATCGTCGGCTATGTCACCATGAAGGCGGCCGCGGCGATCCTCGCCAAGGCCGGCTCCACCGACACGCCGGCGCTGATCAAGGCTGCCGAGGGCCTTCCGCTCGACACCCCCTTCGGCCCGATCGTCTTCCGCGCCCTCGACCACCAGTCCACCATGGGCGCGTTCGTCGGCACCACGGCGGTGCAGGACGGCAAGGGCGTGATGACGAATTTCGTCTATCGCGATGGCAAGGATTATCTGCCGGATGACGCGACGGTGAAGGGCATGCGCCCGGCGGAGTGAGGAAAAGGCGCGACGCGAGGTCGGAGGGGGGTGTGGCCCGACGAACTCGACGTTCAAGGAGGGGACTCGTCATTCCGGCCGTGGCTATGCGAAGCGCCGGATTCCATGAACGCAAACTTGCGAGGACTATGTTCATGGATTCCGGATCTCCACTCACAAGCGAAGCTTGTGAGGATATGGTCGTCCGGAATGACGGCGCTCCGGCATTATCATCCCACGTGAAGCCCGTCGGCCCACCTCCCCCGGCTTCGTGGGGGAGGCTAGTCGCGGCCCACTCCGAGAGGAATCCTTGGGAACCATCATCGCGCAATTCCTGAGCGGGCTCGCTGGTGCCGCTTCCCTGTTCCTGGTCGCCTCCGGCCTCTCGATCATTTTCGGCGTCACACGCATCGTGAATTTCGCCCATGGCGCCTTCTATATGCTGGGTGCCTATCTTGCCTGCACGTTCGCCAATCAGTGGTCCGGCGCGTTCGGATTCTGGGGTGCCATACTGGCCGCCATCGTGATCGTCGCGATGCTCGGAGGCCTCCTCGAGATGACGCTGCTGCGCCGCATCTACCGCGCGCCCGAGCTCTTCCAGCTCCTTGCCACCTTCGGCGTCACCCTCGTGGTGCAGGACGTGGTGGTGCTGGTCTTCGGCCCCGACGACCTGCTCGGCCCGCGCGCGCCCGGCCTCACGGGCGCCGTGGAGATCGCCAGCCATGCCATCCCCACCTACGACCTCTTCCTGATCGCCATCTCGCCCGTCGTGCTCGGCCTTATCTGGCTGCTGTTCAACCGCACGCGCTGGGGCATCCTGGTGCGCGCCGCAACGCAGGACCGCGACATGGTCGCCGCCCTCGGCGTCAACCAGAAATGGCTGTTCACCGGCGTGTTCATATTCGGCGTGGCTCTGGCGGCGCTCGGCGGCGCCCTGCAGATCCCGCGCGATGCCGTCACCCACCAGATGGACCTCGCCATCATCGTCGAAGCCTTCATCGTCGTGGTGACGGGTGGGCTCGGTAGCGTGTTCGGCGCTCTCATCGCCGCCGTCCTGATCTCGGAACTCGACGCCTTCGGCATTCTCGCCTTCCCAAAGATTTCAATCGTGCTGATCTTCCTGGTGATGGCGGTGGTGCTGGTGGTCAGGCCCTGGGGCCTGTTCGGCAAGCCGACCGGCACGCCGCGCAGCACGCTCGGCGTCTCCATCGAGCCCTGGCGGCCGATGCGCCTGCCGGGACGCCTCGCCGCGGCAGGCCTCGTCCTGCTCGCCGCGCTCCTGCCGCTGGCGGCCGGACCCTATTTGCTTTCGGTCGGCAGCGAGATCGCCATCTTCGTGCTCTACGCCGCCAGCCTGCAGTTCCTGATCTCGGTGGGCGGCCTCGTCTCCTTCGGCCATGCCGCCTTCTTTGGCCTCGGAAGCTATGGCGCTGCCTTGCTGGTGACCCTGCTGGGCTGGCCGATGGAGGCCGCACTCGTCGTGGCGCCGCTCCTGGCGCTGGCAGGCGCCATCCTCTTCGCGGGCTTTGCGGTCAGGCTTTCCGGCGTCTATCTCGCCATGCTGAGCCTTGCCTTTGCGCAGATCTGCTGGTCGATCGCCTCGCAATGGGTCGATCTCACCGGCGGCGACAATGGCATCCTCGGCGTCTGGCCCGCGCCATGGGCTGCCAGGCCCTGGGCCTTCTACGAACTCTGCCTGATCCTCGCAGGGTCGGGGGTCGCGCTGCTGCGCTTTGCCACCTTCGCCCCCTTCGGCTTCATGCTGCGCGCCATCCGCGATTCCGATCTGCGCGCCGAGGCGGTCGGCATTCGCCGCGCGCCTGTGCAATGGGGCGCCTTCGTGCTCGCCGGCACGCTGGCCGGCGTCTCAGGCGCCCTGTTCGCCTTTCTGAAGGGTAGTGTCTTTCCCGACGCTTTCGGCGTCACCAATTCCGTGGATGGCCTCGTGATGGTGCTGCTCGGCGGCATGGGCAGCGTCTCCGGCTCGGTGCTGGGCGCCAGCGTCTATAAGGCTCTCTCGACCTGGCTGATGAGCGAGACCGATTATTCCAGGCTCGCCATCGGCCTGGTCATCATCGGTGCCGTCGTGGCGCTGCCACGCGGGCTCGTCGGACTGCGGGACCTGCTGCCACGCCGGGAGATCAGGCCTTGAGCGCGCTCCTGGAGATCACCGGCCTCGCCAAGTCCTATGGCGGGGTAGAGGCGGTGAAGGACGTCTCGCTCCGCGTCGCGGCGGGCGAGATGGTGGCGCTGATCGGGCCGAACGGCGCCGGCAAGAGCACATGCTTCAACATGATCAATGGCCAGATCCGGCCCGATCGAGGCTCCATCCGCATGTTCGGCCGCGAGACGGTGGGCCTGAAGCCGGCAGCGATCTGGCGCCTTGGCGTCGGCCGCACCTTCCAGATCACCGCGACCTTTTCTTCCATGCGGGTGATCGAGAATGTGCAGGTAGCCCTCGCCAGCGACGCCTCCGCCCTCTGGCGCCTCACCCGGCTCGACGGCTTCAGGCGAGCGGAGGCCAAGGCCCTGCTCGACCTCGTTGGCATCGGGGCGCTCGCCGACCGTCCCTGTGGCGAGCTTGCCTATGGCGACCTCAAGCGCCTGGAATTGGCCGTGGCGCTCTCCAACGAGCCGCACCTGCTGCTGATGGACGAACCGACGGCCGGCATGGCGCCGGGGGCGCGCATCGCCATGATGGCGCTGGCCGCCAAGATCGCCCGCGAGCGCGGCATCGGCATCCTCTTCACCGAACACGATATGGATGTGGTGTTCGAGCATGCCGACCGGCTGCTGGTGCTCGACCGCGGCCGCCTGATCGCCGAGGGCGATGCCGAAACGGTGCGCAGCGACCCGCTTGTGCGGGCCGTCTATCTCGGCGACAGCACTGTCTTCGCCGGCCTCGAGCCGCAGACGGAGATCCGCTGATGCTGCGTGTTGCCGGACTCGACAGTTTCTACGGCCCCGCCCATATCCTGCACCAGGTCGCCCTCGAAGTGGGCAAGGGCCAGGTCGTCGCCCTGATCGGGCGCAATGGCGCGGGCAAATCCACCACGTTCCGCTCGATCATGGGGCTGGTGGCCGACCGCCACGGCACGATCATGCTTGATGGAACCGACATCATCCGCCTGCCGACCTATGAGATCGCCCGGCGCGGCCTCGGCTATGTGCCGGAGGACAGGCGCGTCTTTACCGACCTGACGGTGGAGGAGAACCTCGAAGTCGGTCGCCAGCCGGCACGGTCCGGGCTGAAGCCCTGGACACCGGCGCGCCTCTACGAACTCTTCCCCAATCTCGGCGCCATGCCGCGGCGGCCGGGCGGCCGGATGAGTGGGGGCGAGCAGCAGATGCTTACCATCGCCCGCACCTTGATGGGCAACCCCGCCATCGTGCTGCTCGACGAGCCCTCCGAAGGCCTCGCACCGAAGATCGTCGAGGAGATGGCCCGAGCCATCATCACTCTCAAGCGGGAGGGCCTCGCCATCCTGCTCTCCGAGCAGAACCTGCATTTTGCAAAACTGATCGCCGACCGCGCCTATGTCATCGAAAGCGGCAGCATCCGCTATAGCGGCACGATGGCGGAACTCGCGGCGGATCAGAAGGTGCAGACGGAATATCTGGCGCTATGACAGCCGGAGCCGCCATGGTCGAGTGAAGTTCATCACCACCGTGACAACGGTAATCAGGCTGCTGCCTGCCAAGAAGTCCATTGGAGAACGTGACGCCAACAATTCCCAGCTGGCGCAAACGGCAACCTGCATGAGGCCGAACAGCCAAAACGGCGCAGGCAATCCTTTCGGCTCGGTTTCGCTCCCAAAGACCTCGGCGATGTCAGGCCGCCAGTTCGGTGCTTCTCTGGCATAGGCATAGGCAAGGAACAGCGTCAGCACGCCGAAGAGGAAAATATGCCCCCCTGAGCCGTAATGCAGCCAGCCCGGCGCAATCCCGCTACCCGACAAGAGGAGATAGAGCGGCGCAACGATGACGCCGATCACGATATTGGCCAGAAGGGGAGGCCAGATCAGTACCTGGGTGGTCAATCGTGCCCGCCATGCTTGCGAAGGGGCGGGAACGCGCCCGTTGCGTGGCAGGATTCCGTCGACCGTAGCGAGGTTCGCGACCACGATGACCATACCGCTTATCAACAGAAGGCCGAGACAGGTCGGCAGGAACGCCGGCGACATTGCGCCTGTTCTCGCAAGGTCCAGAAGCTGGAGCGATCGGAGAAGAAGAACGCTTACAAAGGGCACGATCCAGAGCAGCCAGAAGCCATTGCCCAATCCGCGCCGCGAAATGCGGTCTGCGAGCCAGGCCAACAAGGCCGTGCTGCCGACATAGGTACTCATGGTCGCCACGATGAAGCCGGCGCCGGGATCCGGCACCACGCCTGGCATTTGCTCCATCGCCGTGGCGATCCCGTAGCCCTGGAGAGCGGCAGCCGCAAACGCCGCGAGCCGGACATAATCATTCAGCCGAAACATGTTGGGAGCGGAAGCGACCTGCCATCGCGCCAGCCGCGGAATGAACAGCTTTGCGAGTTCCAGGAAGGCGAGAGGCATGAACAGCGGTATCAGGCCGAGGCCGAAAATGGAGAGCCGCGTCCCGGCATCCATGCCGACGCTCGTCATTGCCGCAAGGACCGCCTGTGGGTCGACACCATAGAGCGGAATCGTGGTTCCCAGTGCGTAGAGAATTCCGACCATCGCGAGCCAGCCGAGATTGGCCGCGCTTCCGCTGCCACCCTGAGGCCTTTCCGGTCCCCATGAATCGACCCGCACTTCCGTCATCGGCAGATCCCTCGTCGCGAACACGCTGAAGCATCCTGCCTTTCCCTGTTCGGAATCAAGCCTCCGAGATTTTTTCGCCCGCCCCGGGAATAAACGCGCCCCATCCGCAGTCTGGACCCTTGCGGAGCGAATGGACGCTCCATCACCAGAGCTCGGAGCATCTCATGAGCATCTCTGACGAGGCACCCGCCAAGGACGCAGACGGCATCGACCGCCGTGGTTTTCTCGAATGCATGACCTGGGCCGGCACCGGCGTGCTGTGGTCCCTCGCCGGCGGCCTGCCGCAGGCCATGGGCCTGAGCAAGGCGCTGGCGGCTGAATCGCCGACAAAGCCCTTCACCTTCCTGCAGATCAGCGACAGCCATGTCGGCTTCGACAAGCCGGCCAATCCCGATGCGCTCGGCACGCTGCGCGAGGCGATCGCCCGTATCCAGGCGCTGCCAGTGAAGCCGGACTTCATGATCCATACCGGCGACATCAGCCACCTCTCCAAGGATACGGAGTTCGACAATGCCGACCAGCTCATCAAGGAAGCCGGCATGCCCGTGTTCTATGTGCCCGGCGAGCACGACCTGCTCGACGACGGACAAGGCAAGGCCTATCTCGACCGCTACGGCAAGGGATCGCGCGGCGCCGGCTGGTACAGCTTCGACCACAACGGCGTGCACTATATCGCGCTCGTCAATGTCGTGAACCTCAAGGCCGGGGGCCTCGGCAATCTCGGCTCCGACCAGCTCGAATGGCTGGAGAGCGATGTCGCCGGCCTGTCGTCCTCCACGCCGATCGTGGTCTTCGCCCATATCCCGCTCTGGACCGTCTACCCCGAGTGGGGCTGGGGCACCGCCGACGGCGCGCAGGCGCTCGGCTATCTCAAGCGCTTCGGCTCGGTGACCGTGCTGAACGGCCATATCCACCAGGTGATGCAGAAGGTCGAGGGCAACGTCGCCTTTCACACCGCCCGCTCCACCGCCTTCGTACAGCCGGCGCCCGGCACCGCTCCCTCCCCCGGCCCGATGAAGGTGCCGGCGGGCGATCTTCGCAAGATGCTCGGCATCGCCACCGTCGACTTCGTGCAGGGCAGCGAACCCCTCGCCATCATCGACCGGCCGCTCGCCGGCTAGCCGAACTCCCCTTCCGGGCGGCCCCGGAAGAAGGCCGGAACCCTTCAGTGGCACTCCCGACCCGCCCTCGCCAGCGGGTTCCGGCCTTTCTTTTGCCTGGCCTCCTCCTTCACAGGATACCTGTCCCATGACGTCCCCAGCCCATCCCCTGCGCCGGCGCATCGGCGTCCTCGCCCTCCATCTCGGCTTGCTTGCCCTGCCTGTCCTAACCGGCTGGCAGGTGCCGGCATGCGCCGCCGATGCCCAAGCCGCCGATGCCCAAGCCGCCGATGCCCAGACCGCCAGCACCAAGCCTGCGGTGGCCGAAGCCATGGTCGTCATCGACAACTTCAGCTTCTCCCCACAGGAACTCACTGTCCCGCCCGGCACCACGGTGACCTGGGTCAACCACGACGATATTCCCCACACTGTCACGGAAGAAAACAAGGCGTTCCGCTCCAAGGCCCTGGATACGGATGACAAGTTCTCCTTCACCTTCAACACGCCAGGGGATTTCAGCTATTTCTGCTCGCTTCATCCGCATATGACCGGAAAGATCACGGTCAAGCCGGGTGCGAGTTGATCCGCGGCCATAGCGGGTGCAAGAGTTGAGCGTGGAGAGGGAGCACCCATGATCGGTCAGGCCACCATCAGCCCGACGAATTGGCCGGCGCAGGCAGCGCCGCGCCTGTGGGGCCGCCTTGCCGCTTGGCTGAAAGCTCCTTGGCTGCAAGCCGTCCTGTCGGTTGGGGCAGACGCATCGGGCCGGGCCAGGGCCGCGCCACCTGATGCCGCCGCGCTGTCGCGCTTCCAGGCCATGATGCTTCCCCATCTCGACGCCGCCCACAATCTGGCGCGTTTCCTCTGCCGCGATGCCGACGCGGCCGAGGATATCGTGCAGGAGGCCTTCCTGCGCGCCTTCCGCGGCTTTGCCGACTATCGCGGCGGCTCACCGCGCGCATGGATCCTGACTATCGTACGCAATTGCCATCATTCCTGGTGGCAGGAGCAAAAGCGCGGCCGAACCGAACCGCTCGACGGCGGCCTCACCGAAGAGGGCGAGCCGAAGGAGCGCACCGACCTGCCACATGAAGAGGCCAATCCTGAATCGTCCCTGCTCGAACGCGACCAGGCGGCCGAAGTACGCGCCGTGCTTGGCGCCCTGCCCGAAGCCTTTCGCGAAATCCTGGTCCTGCGCGAACTCGAAGACCTCTCCTATCGCGAGATATCGGAAGTGACCACGACGCCCCTCGGCACGGTGATGTCGCGCCTCGCGCGCGCCCGTGCCCTCTTCGCCGAAGCCTGGAAGCGCCGCCAGGCTGCGAGGGAGGCGGCATGAGCACCCCGGACAAACCGCATGACGACTGGGACGTCCTGCTGCACGGCTATGTCGACGACGAGCTCGACGCCGCCAATGCCCTCAAGGTCGAGGAGCACCTCGCCGGCTGTACCGACTGCACCGCGCGCCTCGATGAAATCAGGGCGCAGCAGGCCCTCATCGCCCAGGAGGGCGTGCGCTGGCCGGCGTCTGAGGCGCTGCGTAGCCGCATCGGCGCCGCCCTCCAGCGCGAGATCGCCGCGCCCCGGAGGCAGCGCGAGCCGGCGATGAGCTGGCGCCTCTTCCTCGATCGCTTCACGCGCTGGAGCCTGCTGCCTTCGGCGGCCGTTCTCGCGGCTTGCCTGCTGTTCGTGACCATGCGTCCCGAACCTGGCCCCTCGCTTGAAGATCAGCTCGTCTCCAGCCACGTGCATTCGATGCTAGCCAACCATCTCACCGATGTGTTGACGTCGGATCAGCACACGGTGAAGCCCTGGTTCAACGGCAAGATCGACTTCTCCCCGCCCGTAGTTGACCTCAAGGACAAAGGCTTCCCGCTGGTGGGCGGACGCGTCGACTACCTGAACGGACGGGTGGTGGCGACGCTGATCTACCGGCGCGGCGGCCACGTCATCAACCTCTTCATCTGGCCCTCCTCTGGAGCAGCCGCGACCGCCGAAGAACGGGAAGGCTACAACCTCCTGAACTGGACCCAGGCGGGGCTGGATTTCTGGGCGGTGTCGGATGCGGCCCGGGATGAGCTGAAGCAGTTCCAGCAGGACTTCTCGGACGCCACGCCGAAGTGAGGGGATTCCGAACGGGCATGAGTTAAGCCTCCCCCAGCTTCGTGGGAGAGGCTTAGGTCGCGCTAGTCTCCAAACGCCCCCTACCCCACCGCCTTGCGATAGAGATGCCACGTCGCGTGGCCCAGCACCGGCATCGCCACGATCAGGCCCAGCAGCGCCGGGATCGAGCCCAGAACCAGCGACGCCGCGACGATGAAGCCCCATGCCAGCATCGGAACGGGATTGGTCTTGACCACCTCCACCGAGGTCCTCACCGCCGTGCCAACACGGACCTTGCGGTCGAGCAGCAGCGGGAAGGAGACCACGGAGATGGCGAGCACGCCGAGGGCGAACAGGAAGCCGATGCCGACACCGAGGACGATCATCGTCCGGCCCGCCGTGGTGTTGAAGACATCCGAGATGAAGGCCGAGGTCGAGACCGGCAGGACCGCCCCGAAGCACAGGTAATAGACCAGCGCCGCAACACCGAGCCACACCGCGAAGATCACCGCCAGAATAGCGCTGAGCCCGAGAATGGCGCCGAAATTCGGGGAGCGGGTGACGTCGAGCGAATGCGCCCAGGTGACCTCCAGCCCCTGCTCGCGGCGCCGGCTCATCTCATAAAGGCCGATGGCGGCTACCGGGCCGATCAGGGCAAAGCCGGAGACCAGCGGGAAGATCATCGGCAGCATGCCATTGCCGAAAGCGAGCTGGGCGAGCACCAGGCCGGCGAGCGGATAGATCAGGCCAATGAAGAGCACATCCGTTCGGTAGGCGCCAAAATCCTGGAAGCCCTTCGCGAGGGCATCGCGCAGATCGCCCATGCCGATGCGGCGCACCACGGGAGCGGTGCTCTCGAATTGTGCCGCCGGGCGATGCAGGGTGTTGCGAATGGCGCCCACCCCATTGACGGTGCCGCGCGCGACATCGATACCCCACTCGACGGGATTTCTGATCGTCATGTTCCAACTCCCGAAATGGTTCGAGAGGCCGCGACCTTCGTAGGCGCCCGACACGACCAGCCACGAAAACGCGACCTTTAGGCCCGCGACAATACGCCTCATACGTGCGCCTGTCAGCCGCCGATTGGCGGGCGAGGTCACAAGAACGTGTGGGCAGGTGACGTTTGAGAATCCGACCAGAGCCCCTTACGAAAGGAAGCATGCCGACGAGAGTTCTCTACCCTGCTCCAACTCCTGCCACGGCCCCTCATCGTGGTCGTTCCGATCCCCTCGATGGGGTGGGAACGCGTGTCGTCAGCCTGTTACCGCACGAATTTGTTCCTGATAGCACGAGCCGGAAAAGGGCCGACTGCGAACTGCTCCAACGATGGGATGGCCCGACATGATCACCCTGCTCGCTCTCTCCGGCAGCCTGCGGGCTGGTTCGTCCAACACCGTGCTGCTGGAGGCCGCTGCCCTGCTGGCGCCCCCTGATCTGCGCATCACGCTCTATGACGGCATCGGCGCGCTGCCGCATTTCAATCCGGATCTCGACGGCGACATGCCGCCCGAGCCGGTGCGCGAACTGCGACGCAAGATCGGGGCGGCCGCCGGACTGCTGATCTCCTGCCCCGAATATGCACGCGGCATCCCGGGTTCCTTCAAAAATGCGCTGGACTGGCTGGTCGGCAGTTCGGAGTTCCCGGGCAAGAAGGTCGCCCTGTTCAACGCCTCCCCACGCGCCAGCGAGGCGCAGGCGTCCCTCAGGCTGGTGCTGCGCACGATGTCGGCGGAGATCGTCGAGGAAGCCTCGATCACGCTGCCCTTGCTGGCGACCAGGCTCGCCCCGGAAGTGATGGCTCGAGAGCCCGGGATCGCGGTGCCGGTGGTTGCGGCACTGATGGCCTTTATGAGGGCCATTGCCATTCCGGGCTGAAAGACGGTGATACCCTCGCGTTCCCCGTGCAATGATCTATCATCCGGCGTCGCCGGAGCAAGAAGGGGAAGCCCATGCTGCGTTCCGCTCTCATCATCGCCCTCCTCGCCATCGGCCTTCCGGCCCTTGCCGAGGAGCGCAAACTCTCAGGCGCCGAGATCAAGCAGGCGCTCTCCGGCCACACGCTGAAGGGCGAGAGCGACAATGGCGAATGGACCCAGGATTTCGATCCGAGCGGACGCACCACCTACAGCCAGGGCAACAGCAACTCGCCGGGCATCTGGCAGGTCAAGGGCGACCAGTATTGCTCGTCCTGGCCGCCCAACCCCAATCTGAGCTGCTATGACGTCACCGAGGATGGCAACACCATAACCTTCATCAGTGCCGGCGGCGGCCGGGCGCCCGCGGTGATCGCGAAATAGGTCGACACTCCATTTTCGCGCCTACGCCCCTCGCGCCAGCGCCCTCACCTCCCCCTCGAGCCGTCGCGTCAGCACTTTGCGGTCCGTCGCGGCGTCATAGATCAGCGCCTCGCCCCAGTTCACCATCACGTCGATCGGTGGGCCGGAGAGCACGCTGATCAGGTGCGGTGCGAGGTCGACGTCGCCGATCCAGGCGACTTCCTTCATGGCGCCACGGCCGATCGGCAGGCCGCCGCGCCTGACGTAGCGAAGGGCTAGCGGCTGCACGTAAGCTGGGCCGTCACCACCGCCCATGGCCTCGCGTGCGGCTCCCAGCAGGGCCGAGCGGAAGGGCAGAATGTGGATGCCGTCGCTGGTGGTACCCTCGCCGAACAGCAGCATGGCGTCGCCGGCCCTGAGCCTGGCGGCAATCGCGGCCGTGACTTCACCCGTCTTGTGGCGACGCTCGCGTTCGATGAAGATGGAGCGCTGCAGCCTGGCGAACAGGCCGATAACCGGCCAGCCCGCCACCTCGCTCTTGGCAATGAAGGAAAGCGGCACCAGCGAGCCCAGCACCACGATGTCGAGCCAGGAGACATGATTGGCGACGATCAGCAGCGGGCGTTCGCGAGCCTCGCCGCCGGTGACGCCGACCTTCACGCCGATGATGGCGAGCACGCAACGATGGAAGAACACCGGGAGGCCGCGAGCCAGCCTCCAGTTCCAGCGCACCGCCAGCCATTGCAGCGGGATAAGCGGCAGAGCGAGCAGGCCGACGGCAACGATACGGCAGAGCGCCTTCAAACGCATGAACGAACGTAATCCCCCTCGGGCGAATGGCCCCGGGGGCCGCTCATAGCAGAGGCAAGAGCTTTGGCGAAGGGCGCGATACGAGCCTCCCCCAACGAAGCTGGGGGAGGCTTCGCGCGGCGCTGTATGACCTTTATCTCGGCCCTACTCCGCCGCGGCCATCATGCCGCCTTTCTTGCCGGCAACCTCGCGGTCGGGCTCGGCCTGTCCCGGCAGCGTTTCCGGGCGCGGATCGTGCTGTTCTGGTTCGGGCAGGACAGCGTGGTCGCGGGCTGGCACCTTGTCCGGGCTGGCGCCGAACAGGCCCGAGATATGGTCCATCGCGAGATACACCACAGGCGTGATGTAGAGCGTCAGCAACTGCGAGACCATCAGTCCGCCGACCACCGCGACACCCAGCGGCTGGCGCAGCTCAGCGCCCGCGCCCTGGCCCAGCGCGATCGGCAGCGCGCCGAGAATGGCGGCGAGCGAGGTCATCATGATCGGGCGGAAGCGCAGCACCGCCGCCTCGACGATCGCCTCCTTGGCCGAGGCGCCCGCGGCGCGGCGCTCCACCGCGAAGTCCACCATCATGATGGCGTTCTTCTTGACGATGCCGATCAACATGATGAGGCCGATCATGGCGATGATCGACAGTTCCAGGCCGAAGAGCTGAAGCGTCAGCAGCGCACCGATGCCCGCGGTCGGGATGCCGGAGAGAATGGTGAGCGGATGGATGAAGCTCTCATAGAGGATGCCGAGCAGGATATAGACCACCAACACCGCCGCAAACAGAAGGAAGGGCATGCCGGAGAGCGAATCCTGGAACTGCTGCGCCGTGCCCTGGAACTGCGTGGAGATCGAGGCGGGAACGTTGAGCTCCTTCGTGGCCTTCGCGATCTCGGCCACCGCCTGGCTGAGGGCGACGCCCGGCTGCAGGTTGAAGGAGATCGTCACCGATGGCAGCTGCCCGATGTGGGACAGCGAGACGGCCGCCGGCTTCTCCACGATATGCGCCACGCTGTCGAGTGGGATCAGCGCGCCCGAGTTCGAGCGGACATTGAGCTTGCGCATCATGTCCTGGGTCGAGGAATAGTCGTTGCTCGCTTCCAGGATCACCTCATAGGTGTTCTCCGGCGCATAGATGGTGGAAACCTGGTTGGTGCCATAGGCTGAGTAAAGGATGGAGCGGATCTGGTCGACGGTGACGCCCAGCTTGGCCGCATTGTTGCGGTCGATCTCGACCACGGCATCGCGGGCCTTGATCTGCAGGTCTGAGTTGACCCCGCTGATGCCGGGGATCTGCGCCATGCGCGCTTCCAACTTCTGGGCGTTGGCGCGCAGTTCATCGATGTCGGGCGACATCAGCGCATACTGATACTGGCTGCGCGAGGAAGTGGCGCCGATATTGATCGACTGCACCGCCTGGAAATAGGTGCTGATGCCGGGGATCTTCGCAGCCTCTTCGCCCAGGCGCCGGATCACGACGTCGATCTTGTCCTTGCGGGCCGGCTTGTCGCGCAGCTGCATGAACATGCGGCCGGAACTGAGCTGGCTCGAGGCGCCGCCGCCGATGCTGGAGATGATCGAGACGACATCGGGATCCTTGCGCAGCTCGGCCACCACGGCCTGCTGGCGCGCCGCCATGGCGTCGAAGGAGACGTCGTCGGGCCCCACCGTCGAGATCGAGATGAGGCCCGCGTCTTCCTGCGGGAAGAAGCCCTTGGGGATGTTGACGAACATGATGCCGGTGACGACGAAGGTCGCCAGCGTGATCGTCAGCATCAGCGCCGGCGCATTCACGGCCCAGCGCAAGGTCGCCTGGTAGCCCCTGGTCAGACCGGTGAAGAACAGATCGAACCAGCGCAGCAGGAACCAGCCCTTGTCCTGCTCGTCATGCTCCCGGATCAGGCGCGAGCACAGCATCGGTGTAAGCGTCAGCGAGACCACGCAGGAGATCAGGATGGCGAGGCCGATGACATAGCCGAATTCCGAGAACATGCGGCCGATGATGCCGCCCATGAAGATCACCGGAATGAACACGGCGATCAGCGACATCGTCATCGACAGGATGGTGAAGCCGACCTCCCGCGAGCCGATCAGGGCCGCGGCGAGGGGCTTCTGCCCGAGCTCCACATGGCGGACGATATTCTCCAGCATCACGATGGCATCGTCGACCACGAAGCCCACGCACAAGGTCAGCGCCAGCAGCGAGATATTGTCGATCGACAGGCCCAGCGCATACATGCCCGCAAAAGTACCGACGAGCGAGATCGGCAGGGCGATGGCCGGAATCAGCGTCGCCCGGAGGCTGCGCAGGAAGAAATAGATGACGATGGTCACGAGCAGGATGGAAAGCAGCAGCGTGAACTCGACATCCTCCACCGCATGGCGGATCGAGGTCGAGCGGTCGAGCATGACGTCCAGGTTCACGCCGACGGGCAGCATGGCCTGGATCTTGGGCAATGCTCCCTTGATCGAATCCACCACCGCGACGGTATTGGCGTCGGGCTGGCGCTGGATGGCGAGCACGATGCCGCGGGTGTCGTTGCGCCAGCTTGCGGTCTGGTTGTTCTCGACGCTGTCGACGGCCTGCGCCACATCCTGCAACAGCACCGGCGCGCCGTTCTTGGAGGTGACAACGATGGGCATGTAGCCCTTGGCGTAGCGGATCGGCCCGGTGGCATCGAGGATGATGTTGCGCCCGTTGGTCTGGGTGTTGCCGACCGGCGTGTTCGAATTGGCAGAGGCAATCGCCTTGCTGAGATCGTCCAGCGTCATGCCGCGGGCGGTGAGCTGATCGAGATTGGCCTCCACCCGCACGGCATATTGCTGCGAGCCGAAGATGTTGACCTGCGCGATGCCGGGCAGGGTGGAAAGCAGCGGCACGATATTCGACTGCGCAAAGCGGTCGATATCCGACATGCGGACCTGGTCAGAGGTCAGCGCCAGGAACAGCACCGGCTGGTCGGCCGGATTGACCTTCCTGAAGCTCGGCGGCGTCGTCATCTCCGGCGGCATGTGGCGCTGGGCCGTGGTCATGGCCGCCTGCACATCGAGCGCCGCGCCATCGATGTTGCGGCTCAGATCGAACTGCAGCACGATCTGCGTGGAGCCGAGGGTCGAGGTCGAGGACATCTGGCTGATGTTGGAGATCGCCGAAAACTGTTTTTCGAGAATGGAGGCCACCGAGGAGGCCATCGTCTCCGGGCTGGCGCCGGGCAGCGTGGCCGTGACCTGGATGGTGGGAAAGTCGACGCGCGGCACCGCTGCAACCGGCAGTTGCCGATAGCCGAACCAGCCGGCGGCGACGAAGGCGACCATCAGGAGGATGGTGGCGACCGGGCGTCGGATGCAAATCTCTGAAAGCATTCGGCTGTCCCCCGGCCTCAGCTCTTGGCGGCGGTGGCGACGGAAACGGTCGCACCGTCAACGAGGCGCAATGTGCCGTCGATGACCACCTGCTCGCCGTCATCCACGCCGCTGGTCAGCACGGCATCGCTTCCAGCGACGCGCGCAACCGCCACAGGCCGAAGCGAGGCGGTTTTACCATCTTTCACCACGAAGACATAATTACCCTTTTGACCGATCTGCACGGCCGCATTGGGCACAACCACCTGGGGCGTCGTGCCGGGGAAGATCACCTGCACATTGACGAAAACGCCGGCCCACAGGATTTCCGACGGGTTGGGTATGTCGGCCTTGATCAGCACAGTGCCGGTGGAAGGATCGACATTGTTCTCGATGAAGGTCACCGCACCCGTCAGCGTGTGCTTTCCGGTGGTAACGTCGACCCTCACGGGCCCTCGCGTCATGGCCTCGCGTAATTCGTTGAGGCGGTCCTGCGGGATCGAGAAGGCGGCGACCGCCGGATCGAGCTGGTTGAGTGTGGCGAGCGGCGCGCTGTCGGAGGTGCGCACCGTCGAGCCCGGCTTGACCGGAATCGAGCCGATGCGGCCGGGCACCGGCGCGCGGATCACGGTGTAGTCGAGTGTCGCCTTCGCCGAGTCGAGGGAGGCCTGGTCGGACAGGAGTTGCGCCTGCGCCATCTTGACGGCGGTGGCGGCGGTGTCGCGGGTGGTGGCGGCGCCGGCATTGCGGGTCAGCAGATCGTTGGCACGGCCGAGGTCGATCTGCGACTGGGCAATCTGGGCCTGGTCCTTGGTGATCTGCGCCTCGATCTGGTTGATCTGGGCTTTGATGGTGCGGTCGTCGAGTGTGAACAGGATATCGTCCTGCTTGACCTGGGCGCCTTCGGCCACGCGCACGCTGGTTACCGCGGTGTTGTCGATGCGGGTGCGGATCTGGATCGAGGCATAGGGCGTCGCGGTGCCGACGGCATCGATCACGATCGGCAATTGCTTGGTCTCTGCGGTGGCGAGAACCACGGGAACGGGGCTGTTGGAGCGGCGGGAACGGCCGCCGGCATCGGAAGCGCCCTGCTGCGCATCGGCGGGATGCAGTGCATCGGCGAGGAAGGGCACCTTGGCGATATAGGCCTCGCTGCCGGGAATGGTTTTCACCGCCCATGGCACCACGGTGGCACGCTGCCACCAGATCAGGCCCCCGAGCAAGACAACAATGAGTACGAAATTGAAAAGACGCTTCATCGGCCCGCCATCAGATCGTCAACATAGGTCTGGGCAGGCACCGCCTCCCCCTTTCATTGCAACGACATGCTCCACACAATCGAAGGCAGCAAACGTCATACGTGCATGATTGCGGCAAAATGCAGCGACTGTGTGAAGAGAATGTTTCCGAAACGGCCCACACGAATTCGTGATGGGCAATTGAGCACATTCGCCCCAATCTTGACCGGCGAGCAGAGCCTGCTTCTCCTTGGGAAGCAACCGAAGATCATCGGAACATTTGAGGCGCTCGCCCGTATCGTTTGGGCAGTTCCTGAGCTGAACGAGCCGGAACGACGGTGCGCTCCTTCTGATCGGATAATGTGTAGATCCAAACGAAAACCCTCTCCGCGGGGGCGGAGAGGGTTCGCAAGCGTCGCGAACGCGAGACGGGAGCGACCTTAGTAGCGATAGAGTTCCGGCTTGAACGGGCCGTTCTGGTCGACGCCGATATAGGCCGACTGCTTCTCGCTGAGCTTGGTGAGATGAGCGCCGACCTTGGCCAGATGCAGGGAGGCGACCTTCTCGTCGAGATGCTTGGGCAGGGTGTAGACCTGCTTGCCGTACTGGCCGGGATTGGTCCACAGCTCGATCTGCGCCAGCGTCTGGTTGGTGAAGGAAGCCGACATCACGAAGGAGGGATGGCCGGTGGCGTTGCCGAGATTCACCAGGCGCCCTTCCGAGAGCAGGATGATGCGGTGGCCATCGGCGAACTGGATCTCGTCGACCTGTGGCTTCACATTGGTCCACTTCAGGTTGCGCAGGCCCGCGACCTGGATCTCGCTGTCGAAGTGACCGATGTTGCAGACGATGGCACGATCCTTCATGGCGCGCATGTGGTCGAGCGTGATGACGTCGACATTGCCGGTGGCGGTGACGAAGATGTCGGCGCGCGGGGCGGCCTGCTCCATGGTCACGACCTCATAGCCTTCCATCGCCGCCTGCAGGGCGCAGATCGGATCGACTTCCGAGACCATGACGCGGCAGCCGGCGTTGCGCAGCGAGGCGGCCGAGCCCTTGCCGACATCGCCATAGCCGGCGATCATGGCTACCTTGCCGGCCATCATGACGTCGGTGCCGCGGCGGATGCCGTCGACCAGCGACTCGCGGCAGCCATAGAGGTTGTCGAACTTCGACTTGGTGACCGAGTCGTTCACGTTGATGGCGGGGAAGAGCAGCGTGCCCTTCTTGGCCATCTCATAGAGGCGATGCACGCCCGTGGTGGTTTCTTCGGTCACGCCGGTGATGGCGAGGGCGTTTCTGGTGTACCAGCCCGGATGGGTGGTGAGCCGCTTCTTGATCGCGGCGAAGAGAACTTCCGCCTCTTCATTGTCCGCGGTCTCGAGGAAGGCGACGTCGCCCTTCTCGGCGCGCAGGCCCAGATGCATGAGCATGGTGGCGTCGCCGCCATCGTCGAGGATCAGGTTCGGCGTGCCGCCATCGGCCCACTCGAAGATCTTATGGGTATATTCCCAGTACTCCTCCAGCGTCTCGCCCTTCACGGCGAAGACCGGCGTGCCGGCGGCGGCAATGGCGGCGGCGGCGTGGTCCTGGGTCGAATAGATGTTGCAGGAGGCCCAGCGTACATCGGCGCCGAGAGCCTTCAGCGTCTCGATCAGCACCGCGGTCTGGATCGTCATGTGCAGCGAGCCGGCGATACGGGCGCCCTTGAGCACCTGGCGCGGACCGTATTCCTCGCGCGTGGCCATCAGGCCCGGCATCTCGGTCTCGGCGATCTCGATTTCCTTGCGGCCCCAGGGGGCCAGGCTCATGTCCTTGACGATGTAGTCGTTGCTGCTCATCGGTGCTTTCCGCGTTTGAATATGGCGGCGCGTCTAGCACAGGCCGTGAGCTGCGGCAATAAGGATATAAGGATTTCTTTATGTGCCCGGGAGCGCGGACGCTCGTAGGACGTCCGCGCTCCCGGGGTGGTCCAGGCTTACCGCCCGAGCTCGGACTGCGTGGGCAGGCGGCCGTTCGGGGTCAACTGGTTGATGATCTCCGGCAAATGCTGGGCAAGCTGGCCCAGCAGATCGTTCGAGTTGATGCCTGCCTTCTGGGCGATATCCTGCACCGTCTGCGAACCGAGCACCTGGCCGAGCGTGCCGGCCGAGATCGACTGGTTCTGGCCGCTGCCGATCCAGGAGTTGAGCACGTCGCCCTGGCCAGCCTGCTGGAATTTCTGCAGGAGGCCGCCGAGGCCGCCGAGCAGGCCGCCGTCATCGGTACCGGCCTGCGGCGCCGAGGGGGCCGGAGCGGGCGCGGGAACCGGCGCGGGAATGGAAGCCTGCGAATTATCCGTGCTGGCACTGCTGCCACCATGTAGCATCTTGGCGAGCAGCAATGCACCGGCCGCAATGATCAGCGGCTTGGCGATATTGCCATTCGGCACGGCATTGTTCACGGCGTTGTCGAAAAAGCCCATCTTGCGTCTCCTCGAGATAAGGGGCGCCGCTCGTCGCGGTCCCCTCCAATGTTGTGTATCCTGCACCTTGCGACAAGCACTTTACAATGATGATCGTGGCAAAAAAATTCCTGTAACTTCCCTTGCGTTATCACAGCATCACCTTGCGAAAAGAAGGTGTGCCCCCGTGATTAAATGATGGTAAGATTCGCAGGTGTCACCCGGCACCACAGAGGGAGCAAATATGGGTATTCTGTCCTGGATCATCCTTGGTCTGATCGCTGGCTTCGTCGGCAGCAAGGTCGTGAACAAGTCGGGCTCCGGCCTGCTGCTTGACATCGTGATCGGCATTATCGGTGCGATCGTCGGTGGCTATATCGCCACGCTGCTCGGCATGGGCGGTGTCAGTGGCCTGAATATCGGCAGTATCCTCATTGCCATCGCCGGCGCGATCATTGTGCTGGTGGTCTACAACGCCGTCGCGCGGCGCTGAGATACTCTCCTTGAACACAGCAAAAGGCCGGTTTCGCACCGGCCTTTTCTTTTGCCTGGCTCAGGCATGCAGAATGAAATCGGGATCATAGGGCACGCTGAACTCGTCATTATCGGACAGCACGGCGAGCGTCTTGCCACGCACCTCCACATCTGTAACCCGGTCCCAGCTCGCCGGCACCGGCATGATGCCGATGGCCTGTCTGAGATCGACCTCGCCATCGGCCGTCAGGCCGATCGAGGTGGGAATGCCCTGATCGCTGAAGGGGTTCGGCGCGATCGACGCCTTATGGCCGGATAAAAGGTAGCTTCGCACCTCCTCCAGCCCCAGCACGCCGCGATGGCGGCTGTTCCAGGGGCTGTAATAGCGCCCGCCATTGCTCATCCACAGCAGCGTCGAGGGAAAATCCTCCGGGCGCTTGAGGCTCAGCACGAGATCGTGCTCGCGATGGCGCAACGCCGCGCCCCAGGCGAAGGCGCGGCCGGGCGCTTCCGGCATCATCACGCAATCCTCGTAATTGCGGTCGAAAGGGTAGCACACGAGGTTGGCCGTGCCGCCATCGGCTCGCGGCGCCTTCTTCAGGTCCTGGAAATGGGCGGGATAAGCGAGGAGCGAGCGGCCCCTGGCGGGGTCGGCCTCCTGCGGATCGGCCGGCGTCTCGATGAAACGTTTGGGCGAGAAGCTCAGATGGCCACCCTGGGGAAGCGACACCATCATGTGCAGCCCGACCGAGACGGCTCCCTCGCCACCCGAGAAGAGATGGCGTTGGTAGAGGAAGGGATGGCCGTCCCGCACCGTGAACTCCTTGGTGACGCGGGCGCCCATCACTTGTTTTTCGAGTTCGAAGCGGGCAAGGCTGCCACCCTCGATTGTCCGCGTCTCAAGATGTTTCCAGGACGAATTGGCTGGCCAGCCGTGGTTCGGCGAACCATCGATGTCGCTGAGGCCGAAGGGCGCGCACAGGAAGTCGCCCGAGAGGCGGGCAAGATGGGGCGGTGTGTCAGGCGCCTGCACCTCTTCGATCCACGGCGCCCGATGCAGCGGTGCAATCTCCCGGCCGCCTCGCACAACGACGAGCGAGCGGATATGTCCCACCGCAAGGTCCAGTGTCACGCTGATGCCGTCCGCCGTCGCCGTCACGAATTCCCCGCTGGCTGTCATGGACTGCATCCTCCTGAATTCGCTGTACTTTATGGCTTTTAAAACAAACAGATGTAGCCATGTCCGCCGCGAAGTATGCCCCAAAAACGATCGGACGCAACACGGCGATGATGTTCTCGCCGAGCACCCTTGGTGGTCAGACAAATTGCTTTTTTTGCAAACTCAGAATTCAGGCTTGCAAGGCACAGATGCACTAATATATTAATGCACTAAATGGGAGTGAAAATCCTTCGAGAACGAGCTGAGCCATGCTGGATACGACAAGACAGACAAACGTCAGGCCCCGGTCCACAGCAGCCAATGTCTACGAGATGCTGCGAAACGATATCGTCCTGGGCACCCTCAAGCCACAGCAACCGATCCGCGAAGCCGAGATAGCTGCCAGCCTCAACGTTTCGCGCACGCCGGTCCGCGAAGCGCTGCTCCGTCTCGCGAGCCTGGGTCTCGTCGACATCTTCCCGCAGAGCGGCACGCTGGTCGCGCCGATCCGCATCGAGAAGGTGCGTGCCGCCCAGCTGATCCGCGAAGTCGTCGAGGTCGAGGTTTGCCGCCGCGCCTGCCGCATGGCGAGCCATGAGGACCTGGAAGCGCTCTCCTCGATCCTGGACGAGCAGGAATTCGCAGCGATCCGCAAGGATATGCGTCGGGTCTACGAGCTGGACGAAGTCTTCCACCGCCGCATCTTCGAGACGGCCGACTGTGTCGCGGTCTATGAGGAACTCGAGGACGTCAAGACCCATCTCAACCGGCTGCGCTTCGTCACCGTAAACTGGCCGAACCGCCCGAACTCCATCATTGCCGAGCACCGCGATATCCTGGCGGGCCTGACCGCCCGTGACGAGCAGGCAACGGCGGCAGCGATGACGATGCATCTGCGCACCATCCTGCAGGTGCTCGACAATTTCGGCACGCGGCCTCAATAGGCCCTGCCGATCCGACATGCGTCAGGCAGACCGGAGCGAGAGCGCAATCGGCGGCACGCGGCCGAAGTCGGCCTGGGCACTCTCCTGGCCCCCACTTCTATTCCAGTACCATCATCACCGCCACGCTGACCGTCTCCCTGCCCACGCTGCAGTCCCTCCTGCTCTTGCAGAAACATGTCGTCCGCGGCCCACCTCTTGGGACCGGCGGATGAGCAGCCCCGGACTTCATTGCTTCGTCCAAAAGGTATTCCGATGAAGATCGTCGACCTCAAGGCCACCACCGTCGCCGTGCCGCTGGAAGCGCCCTTGCGCCATGCCGCCGGCGCGCATTGGGGGCGCTTCATCCGCACCATCGTCGAGGTGGTTACCGATGAGGGCATCATTGGGCTTGGCGAGATGGGCGGAGGCGGGGAATCCGCCGAGGTCTCGGTGCGCTCGCTGCTGCCCTATCTCAAGGGCCATGATCCCCTGCAGCTCGAGCAGTTGCGCTGGAAGATCATGAATCCCACCGCCTCGCTCTATAACAACCGCATGCAGCTACACGCCGCCATCGAGATGGCCTGCATGGACGCTGCCGGCAAGAAGCTCGGCATCCGTGCCTGCGATCTCCTCGGCGGCGCCATCCGCGACACCGTCCCCTTCGCCAGCTATATCTTCTACCGCTACCTGAACGAGGAGACCGGCAAGGGCGGCGAAGTGACGCCCGACGCCATCGTGGCGCACACCAACGACCTCAAGACCCGCTACGGCTTCAGGACCCACAAGCTGAAGGGCGGCTATTTCGCACCCGACCACGACATCGAGACCTATCGGGCGCTCGCCGCCGCCTTCCCGCGTGACAAGCTGCGCCTCGACCCCAACGCCGCCTGGTCGGTGGAGGAGGCGGTTCGCGTCGGCCGAGCGATCGAGCATCTCAACAACGACTATTTCGAGGATCCGACCTGGGGCCTCGAAGGCATGCGGCGCCTGCGCAGTCTGGTGCGAATTCCCACCGCCACCAACACTGTGGTGGTGAATTTCGAGCAGCTCGCCACCAATATCCGCCTGGAGGCCGTCGATGTCATCCTGCTCGACACCACCTTCTGGGGCGGCCTGCGCCAGGCCCACAAGGCGGGCACCGTGCTCGAAGCCTTCCAGTATGGCGCGGCAGTGCATTCGTCCGGCGAGCTTGGCATCCAGCTCGCCTCGATGTTGCATCTGGGGGCGGCGCTGCCCAACCTCTCCTTCGCAGCGGACGCCCACTACCATCATCTCACTGACGATATCATCGTCGGCGGGCCGCTGCATTATGTCGACGGCGCCATCGCCCTGCCGGAGGGACCGGGCCTCGGCGTCGAGCTCGACCGCGAGAAGCTCGCCAGATATGCCGAACTCTATCGCGAGGTCGGCGGCTACACCTATGACCGCGATCCGGGACGGCCGGGTTGGTACTCGGTCATCCCCGAACAGAGGTTCGCGCGGGTGGAGGGGTAGGCTGGGAGCACAGTCATCCCGTGCGCGATGCGGCACGAAGTGCCGCATCGCAGACACGGGATCGTCGTCTGCTTGTGCGCCCTTTCCCGTTTACGGTCCCGGATCTGCACCGCATCGCTTCGCGCTGCAGTGCGTCCGGGATGACCGCATCACGCCGCCCTGTAGCGCGCCGCGGCGTTTGACTGCCTGAAGTTCGGCAGCATGGCCTGGCGGGCAGCATTGAAGTTCTCCCACTGGCCGGCATCCGGCAGCGGCGGGATCGTGACGGCCTCCTTGCGGTCGAAGCCTACCAGCGCCGCATCGACCAGTTCGCCCACCTCCATCACGCCTTCGATGGTGTTGATATCGCGGCCCGAGCGTTCCCAGATCTCGGTACGGGTGGCTGCCGGCAGCACAGCCTGCACATAGACGCCTTTGGGCCCAAGCTCGACCTGAAGACTCTGCGACAGGGTCAGCACGAAGGCCTTGGTGGCCGAATAGACGCCGAAGGAGATTTCCGGCGCCAGCGCCAGCACAGATGCAAGGTTGATGATGGCACCTTTGCCCTGGCGAAGGAAACGCGGCACGACGGCGGCGGTCAGCCGCGTGAGAGACGTCACGTTGAGGCGGATCAGCCAGTCAACTGCCTCTGGATCCTGATCGGCAAAGCCGCCATGGGCGGCGGCACCGGCATTGTTGACGAGGACGCCGATCGCCTCGTCGTCGCGCAGGCGCGTCTCGACGCGGGCGATGTCTGCATTATCCGTGAGGTCGGCCTTGATGATGTCGATGGCGACGCCGCTCTCGGCGCGCAGGCGTGCGGCCAGCGTCTCCATGCGGGCCTGGTCGCGGGCAACCAGCACGAGGTCATGGCCGCGGCGGGCGAAGCGCTCGGCATAGGTCGCGCCGATGCCGGTCGAGGCGCCGGTGATCAGCACGGTGGGAAGCGATTGGGTCATTTTCGAGCTCCTTGCAGACCGGCCCTTCTCGGCACCGGCACTTGCTATTCATGATGTCCATCATGATTGATGCATTCATGATGGACATCATGTATAATGTCAAGTGAATTGAAGGAGCCAAGCCATGAAGGTCAGCAAGGAGCAACTCGCCGAGAACCGCCAGCGCATCCTCGATGCAGCGGCGCGGCTGTTCCGCGAGCGCGGATTCGAGGGCGTGACGGTGGCCGAGATCATGGCTGCGGCAGGTCTCACCCATGGAGCCTTCTATGGGCATTTCAGCTCAAAGGAGGATCTGATCGCCCAGTCTTTCGCGCATGTGTTGTTCCCGGACTCGGATAAGACCGAGGATGAGAAGACGATGGCCGATTATGCCGGCGTCTATCTTAGCGCCCGGCATCGGGATGGGCCCGGCAATGGCTGCCTGTTCTCCACGCTCGGCTCGGAGGTCGGCCGTACGAAGGGCCCAGCGCGCCATACCATGACGCAGGCGCTGAAACGACGGATCGAGATCTTCAGCCAGACGGCACCGGGCGAGACCCCGGAAGAACGCCGACGCGCCGCCATCGCCGGCTGGGCCGCCATGGTCGGCGCGATGGTGCTGGCGCGTATCTCGGATGATCCAGCGCTCTCGGACGAGATCATGCAGGAGACCAGGGAGGTGCTGAGAACGTGAAGCGGGAACGGGGGTCTCAGGAAGTCCCTGGCAAGCTCGGCGAAACCTCGATTGGGGGGCCCGCTCTTCGCTCAGGCCCAGCCGAATAACGATGGCTGATCGTCCGGCAGGGCGCCCTCGATCTTCAGGAGCCGGCGCTTGGTCTCCACGCCGCCATAGGCGGAGAAGCCACCGGATTTGCCGCCCGCCGCGAGCACGCGGTGGCAGGGCATCACGATCGGATGCGGGTTCTGGCCCATCGCCTTGCCAACGGCCTGCGCCAGCAGGGGATCGCCGAGCTTTTTGGCGATCTCGCCATAGGTCATGGTCGAGCCGCGCGGAATGGCGCGGGCAATCGCATAGACTTGGCGGTTGAAGTCTGGGACATGGTCGGTGTCGAGCTCGATCCAGCGGAGATCGACAGGCTCGCCAGCCAGCAGAGCCTGGATGCCGGCAATGGCCTTCGTCACCTCCGGCGGCGGCTCCGCTTCGACGGCGCCGGGTAGCAGCCGTTTCATGCGAGCCCTGAGGGCGTGGCCATCGGCCGAAGGCAACTGCACGCTGACAAGCCCCTTTCCTCCCCAGGCCAGGGCGCAGGCGCCGATCTCGGTTTCAAAAAGAGCGAAGTGAATGGAAGTCGTCACTGCCTCTCCTCACCATAATGGGGATCGGCACATCAGCACGGGCAGGCCTATGCCGCCACCCGATTTCTGTGCCCAGTTCCATCATCATAGACCGGGAATCACCCGAACCGGAACCTTTTCGGCCCCGCTCGCTTATACCCCGCGAATTGGCCCAAACGGTTCTTGACCCGCTCCCAATCGCCGCCAGCTCCCGCGAAGGCACAATTATCACCTGAAAAACGGCGTTTTTCGGTGACTTCTCCCTGTAGATGCGTTGGCGATACCTATCCTCCGTGCGATAAGGCGACCGGACGAATCATAGAAAGGATAACATCATGACCGTCAGCACCATCGATCTTGCCGACCGTATTGCCGCCGCTCATGGCCTGACCAAGACTGCCGCTAAGGCAGCCGTCGAAGACGTTCTGAAGGGCATCGCCGAAGCGGCTGTGAAGGGCGAGGAAGTCTCCCTCAACGGCTTCGGCAAGTTCAAGGTGCAGGCCAAGCCGGAGCGCGATGGCCGCAATCCCTCGACCGGCGCTCCGATGAAGATCGCCGCTTCGAAGAAGGTCGTGTTCCAGCCCGCCAAGGCACTCAAGGACGCCGTGAACGGCTAATTCCCCGGTCATCAAGACTTTTCGAGAAGGGATGGCGCCATGGCTCCGTCCCTTTTTTTTGGCCTATAGGCGGGGAAGGCCATGTCTGCCTGTGCCAATGCCTCGCCAGGCGGCCCCCGTCAGGGGCCCTGCAGTTCCACGATCACGCCGTTCGGATCCTGCAGGAAACATTGCCGGACGGCCGTGCCGGGCAGGCAATCGGGCCCGCGATAGCGCACTCCCAGCCGGTCGAGATGGGCCACCGCGTCATCAAGTGAATCGACCTGGAAGGCGAAGTGATCGACCGTGTTGCCCACCCGCGCCGAGCCCTCCGCCACTTCCCTCAAATGCACCGCCGGCTGCAGGCCGTCATAGAGCCAGGCTCCCGCAAAATCGAAGTCGGGCCGCTCACCCTGCTCCAGGCCAATGACCTTCGTATAGAAATCGATGGTGCCCTGCAGATCGCTGGTGCGGATGTTGATGTGCTGAAGCCGAACCGCCATGGCGTTCTCCCTAGAGCAAAATGCGTTCAGGCAAGAGCGGATTACGAAATTAACTTGTTGGTACCAAAAGCATTTTGCGATTCTTGGTGATTCCATTTGAAAGTAAAGCGCTCTAATATTTCTTGGAGAGCTTATGCGGAGCTGGCGCGATCTACCACCGCCCCTGCGGCCCCTTGAGGAAATCCACGAAGGCGCGCAGGGGTGCGGGCATGTGGCGGCGGCTGGAATAGTAGAGATAGGGGCCGGAGAATGCCTCCTCCCATTCCGGCAGGATGCGCTCGAGAACGCCACTGGCAAGCGCCGGCGCCAGGAATTCCTCGAAGCTGCGAATGATGCCGAGCCCCTCGATGGCAGCCTGCACCTGCATTTCCATGGCCGTCGCCACCAACGGGCCGGCGGGCGTGATCGTCACGCTTTCTCCCTCGCGCTCGTATTCCCAGCGGGGCGTGTTGCCGCTGTCGAAGCGGTGGCGGATGCAGGCGTGGCGCAGGAGGTCGTCGGGATGGGCGGGACGGCCATGCTGGGCGAGATAGGCGGGCGAGGCGGCGGTGACGAAGCGCTGGGTGCGCGGACCAAGCGGCACGCGGATCATATCGCGCTCCAGGCTCTCGTCGTAACGGATGCCGGCGTCGAAACCGGCCGCGAACACGTCGATGAAGCTGTCATGGCCGACGATCTCCAGCGTGATGCCGGGGTGGCGACGCATGAACTCGCCGAGCATGCGCGGCAGCACCGCCCGCGCCACGATGGTGGGCACGTTGAGTCGGAGCGTGCCCATCGGCGTGTCGCGGAAATCGTTGACGGCATCGAGCGCCGCCGCCACCTCGCCGAGCGCCGGAGCCAGCCTTTCGAGCAGGCGCTGGCCGGCCTCGGTGGGCGTGACGCTACGCGTCGTGCGGTTGAGCAGGCGCACGCCAAGCCGCGCCTCCAGCCGGCGCAGGGCCTCGCTGAGGGCCGAGGCCGAGGTCCCCCGCTTCATTGCCGCGCCGCGAAAGCTGCGCGCCAGGGCAACAGCCGCGAAGGCGTCGAGATCGGCGAGGTCCATATCGGGCATTGTGCGGATTTCCGTACAGCTTGTGCAAACTCCATCGGATTATCGCACGGAACAGTCTGCGGCATAATCCTTTCACTGGATCCAAACATCTTGGGAGTTTCGCCATGCAGATGCGTCAACTGGGCAAGACCGGCCCGCTTTCCTCCGCCCTCGGCCTCGGCTGCATGGGCATGTCAGGCATGTACGGCCCCTCGGAACGGGCAGAGAGCATCGCCACCATCCACGCCGCCCTCGATGCCGGCATCAACCTGCTCGACACCGGCGATTTCTATGGCATGGGCCATAACGAGATGCTGATCGGCGAAGCACTGAAGGGGGTTCCCCGCGACAAGGTAGTCCTCTCGGTCAAATTCGGCGGCCTACGCGATCCCGCGGGCGGCTGGACCGGTTTCGATGGCCGTCCTGCCGCGGTGAAGAACTTCCTCGCCTATACGCTGCAGCGCCTCGGCGTCGATCATATCGACATCTACCGTCCGGCCCGTCTCGATGCCAACGTACCGATCGAGGATACGGTGGGCGCCATCGCCGACATGGTGAAGGCGGGCTATGTCCGGCATATCGGCCTCTCGGAGGTCGGCAGCGCAACCATCCGCCGCGCCGCCGCGGTGCATCCAATCGTCGACCTGCAGATCGAATACTCGCTGATCTCGCGCGGCATCGAGGACGGCATTCTCGCCACCTGCCGCGAGCTCGGCATCGGCATCACCGCCTATGGCGTGCTCTCGCGCGGGCTGATCAGCGGCCACTGGCAGAAGGACAGCGCCGGGCAAGGCGATTTCCGCGCCTTCAGCCCTCGCTTCCAGACCGGAAACGTCGACCAGAACCTCGCTCTGGTCGAGGCGCTTCGCAAGGTTGCAGACGCGAGGAAGGTGAGCGTGGCGCAGATCGCCATCGCCTGGGTGGCTGCGCAGGGCGAAGACATCGTGCCGCTCGTCGGCGCCCGTCGCCGCGACCGCCTCGCCGAGGCTCTGGGCGCCCTCGACGTGACATTGACACGGGATGATCTTGCCGCCATCGAGGCCGCCGTGCCGAAGGACGCCGCCGCCGGCACGCGCTATGCCGCCGCGCAGATGGCCCATCTCGACAGCGAGCACTGACGGGGAGGACGCCCCTGGGAGCGCGGACGTCTCGTCTGCTCCTGAAACGGTTGCGATACAAGTAAGCGCGATGCGATTGTCAACAGCAGCATCGCGCTTGCTTGCGTGACCTTTGCTTCAAGAGCGGATCGTCCGACACTCACTTGAGTGTCGGAGGGACGTCCGCACTCCCTGCAGTCAAGTCGGCCCAGCGCCCGGGCGTGAGGCCGAAGGCCTTCTTGAAGTGGCGGGTCAGGTGGCTCTGGTCGGCAAAGCCGGTGGCCGCGGCGATTTCCGCCAGGGGTTCGCCGGCCTCGATCATGGTACGGGCCTGGCCGAGACGGCGCATCAGCAGGAAGCGATGCGGGCTGGTGGCGAAGGCCCTGCGGAAATGGCGGTAGAGCGTGAAGCGGTCGAGCCCGGCGACATCCTCCAGCTCCTCGGAGCGCACCGCCTCCAAAGCATGGGCTTCCAGGTAATCGCGCGCCCGCTCGACCTGCCGCAGAGCGAGCGGCCCCAGCGGTTTGAGGGGCTGGCCGGCGTGACGGGCGAGCCCCCTCGCGATGCGGGCGACAAGATCGTCGGCCGCGAGATCCTCAAGCCCTTGATCGAGAGGTCCAAGAAGGGACAGGATCTCGTCGCGCAATTCAGGATCGTCGAAGACCGGCTGGTGCACGAAGGGCAGGCCCGCTCCGCCCTCGCCGAGGCCGCGCAACAGCAAGGATGGTTCGAGATAGATCATGCGGTAGTGCAGGCCAGCCTCGGTGCCAGCGCCGCCGTCATGCACCTCGTCGGGATGCAGCACGATGACCTGGCCGGGCAGGCTGACGCGCGAGGCGCCGCGATACTGGAATGTTTGCACCCCGCCCAGGGTGACGCCCACGGCATAGGTGTCGTGCCGGTGCAACTCGAAGACCCTGCCCTGGAAATACGCCTCGATACGTTCGATGCCGGGCAGAGCGGGCGCGGTACGAATGCTCTCGGCGCTCTCACACAAACGTTCAAGACCGTGGAAGGCCTGCCGCTCTAAAGCATGCGGCCTATCGCCCGACGGCATTGGAGCCTCGAAAGTAACCATCCATGTTCGATACTAAATTTACAATCGTATTGCGAGACGATCTTGCCCCCTGGCAGGCGCTCAACGTCACCGCCTTCCTCACCAGCGGCGTCGTCGCCGGGGCTCCCGAGATCATCGGCGAGCCCTATCGCGACCGCGCCGGCCATTTCTACAACGCCCTGTCGGCCCAACCCGCCATCGTGCTCGCCGCTGACGCCGCAACCATGGCGACGATCCATCGCCGCTCGCTGGAGCGCGGCGTGCGCACCTCGCTCTATATCGAGGAGATGTTCGCAACAGGCCACGACGCTGCCAACCGCGCGGTCTTCGCCGAACATGCGCCCGAGGACGCCAGGGTGGTGGGGATTGCGCTGCGGACGGACAAGAAACTCGTCGACAAGATCACCAAGGGCGCGAGGATGCATCCGTAGGGGAGTGAGAAGATATATCGAAGAGCGCGACGCAAAGCCTTCCCCAGCTTCGTGGTGGAGGCTCGCGTTGCACCCTTTAGACCAGTGCCTATGCCTACAATGAGCCACCTCCCCTCGTCAGAAAGGCGGCCACTCCTTTAATTATTTAGCCAGCTCCATTATTTCTTTTTCTTCGCTACCAATTCCTTGGCATAGTCGTTGAGCTCATCCAGGCTGCCCTTCACATCCGTCCGGGTGCCGGCGATCAGTTCTTCGAGTTCGATGCCCCAGCGGTCGCCCAGGGCCGGCCAGTCGGCGTCCTGCCAAAAGTTCACGGCGGTGACCTTGGCGGTGTCCGAGAGCGCCTTGGAAAGGTCGGCACTGAATTTCTGGTTGAATGCCGGGCTGGTCAGCACGCTGGTGCGATTGAGGCCGCCGAAATTGCCGGCGTCGAGATTGCGCTGCTCATTCTCCTTCGAGGTCGCCCAGGCGATGAAAAGACCGGCGCATTTGCGCGCATCATCGTCCTTGTTGCCCTTCACGCCGATGGCAAGGCCGTGGGCATAGCCGCCGCCGGTCAGTGGCGAAGGCGGGGCGGCAAAACCGACCTTGTCCGTCACCTTGGAGACCTTGGGATCGAGGGCGAGGGCGCCGAGCGGGCTCGATTCGATCAGCAGCGCCACCTGGCCGGAAAGGAAGGCGCCGGTCGATTCATCCCAGCTGCCCGTCTTGGTGCCGGGAGCGGAATATTTGAACAGATCGAGATAGGTCTGTGTGGCCTTCACGCCGGCATCGGAATCGAAGGTCGGCTTGTCGCCGTCGAACCATTGCCCGCCGAAACCTTTGAAATAGGGCATCCAGCGCCAGACATTGGCACCCGAACCGCGCTGTCCGCGCAGGGCGATGCCATAGACGCCGTGATCGGGATCGTGCAGCTTCTTTACATCGGCGATCAGGTCATCGAGCGTCGTGGGTGGCTTCAAGCCGGCCTTGTCCAACAGGTCCTTGCGGTAGACCATGAGGTCGCCGCCGCCGGTGACCGGCGCAAAATAGGGCTTGCCATCGAAGGTCGCGACCTTCTGGCGGCCGGGATCGAAATCGGCGAAATCATACTCCTTGGGATAGTAGTCAAGGACCGGATAGATCCACTTCGAGGACGCAAAGAGCGCGACGTTCGCCTCATCGATATAATAGACGTTGTATTTGCCGATGGTGGAAGCATCCGCGCGGGACTTTGCGCGCCGGTCGTTCTCGTTGAGATAGTCGATCTGGAAGCTGGCGCCGCTCAGCTTCTCGAATTCATCCTTGTTTTTCTCGTTGAGAGCGAGACTGTCTTGAGGCTGAGCCAGCACGCGCACGGTATTCTTGCAAATGCCGTCAGCTTGAGCGGCGACTATGCCTGCGGCGAGAGCCATGACAGCACCCACAGCGGCGCCGTAGACCTTGGATTTGTTCATCAGCGTTTCCTCTATATATTCTGGTGCAGAGTAGGGTTAGCTCTGGCATTGCCTTACCGGCGTCCGGCTTCTGTGGCCGATATGCCTGGTAGGACGTAGGAATCTTGATTGAATTCTCAGCGCATCGAGATTTGACCCCTCGTTATGCCCACGACCACCGGCCGGGTGCTCCGGCCTGACCGTTAAATGTGGGACACTACCATACTACGAAGTCGGGCATTCCAGCGCAGAGGCCATAAAGGCAAGGCCCCGCAGTCGGCCAGTCGATGTCGGTAGAAGGGGCGCTCCCAATCGGAGCGCTTGCGCGTTTTCGCGACATTTTGGCAGAGTTTGATATGCGACGCCCCGGCCCGTCAAGGACTTTGGTCAAGCGCGGCTCTCAAGCGCCATCATTAGCAACCATGAAGGCAGATGGCTCCCGAGGCGCTACCGCGAGCAGGAGGGATTCAGGCAGTTTACGTCAACCGGTTCCTCTATGCCTTGACATGCGCCACGGTGCCGCCGGTCACGCGCACCAATTCGACCGGGGAGGTGCGGAAGGCATGGGTGGGCGAGCCCGCCGCGGCCCAGATCGGATCGAGCACCATCAAATCCTCATCGATCAGGATCAATGCGGGCGCCAGATGGCCGACAGGCGCCACCCCGCCGACGGCAAACCCGGTGACCTGTTCCACCCAGGCGGGATCGGCGCGTTCGATCTTGCGCCCGAGCGCCGTCCCCACCTTGGCGCGGTCGATGCGGTTGACGCCGGAGGCAACCACCAGGACGGGGGTCTCGCCGCTGCGGAAAATGATCGACTTGGCGATCTCGGCCTCTGTGCATCCCACCGAAGCCGCCGCCTCCGCCACCGTATGCGTGCCCTCTGCAAACTCTGTGATGGTATCGGGATGGCCAGCCGACAGCAGGGCCTGCCGGACACGATCGACGGAATGGGGCATGGGAGGACTCACGCGATGGGCGGAACAAGGTAGCCAAGAAGGGCCGCCCTTCCAAGACGGAGTGAGGATCGGAGGTCGATCACCGATCGACAATCTTGGAAACGTTGTGTTCGCAGGAAGGGGGAAATGTCGATCGGTGATCGACCCTCCAATCTCGCATCTCATCCCCCTCTGGACGCCAGGCGATTCCGGGTCTAGGCTGACAACCGTTCCGAGGGGTGTCCCGCGCAAGCGGGGCTGAGATGGCCCAGAGCCGAACTCTTCGAACCTGATCCGGGTCATGCCGGCGAAGGGACGGGAACTGCGGGCCTGGCATCAGGCCCAAGGACCAGGTTGCAATACCAGGGTCCGCCCAGACAATCGTCGCCCCGGATCTCCAACACTCGCTTCGAGGAGGAGATCCATGAACTACCAAGCCCCCAAAGACAAAACAGCTGCGCCGCAAAGCGTCACCACCGGGCCGATCCAAGGTTCGCGCAAGGTCTATGCCGCGCCCGCCTCGCATCCCGGGATGCGCGTGCCCTACCGCGAAATCTGCCTCGGCGATCCCGCGCTCGAGCCCGTGCGCGTGTACGACCCCTCCGGCCCCTATACGGATGATGGCGCGGCCATCGACCTGCAGCAGGGCCTGCCCGCCGTGCGCGACGCCTGGATCGCCGCCCGTGGCTTTGCCGCCATCGAGGGCCGCGCCGTCAAGCCCGAGGACAATGGCCATGTCTCGGCCGAACGCCTGGTGCAGCCTTGCCCGGCCGAACGCGTTCTGCGCCGCGGCGCTGACGGCCAGCGCGTCACCCAATACGAGTTCGCACGCGCCGGCCTGATCACGGAAGAGATGGTCTATGCCGCCTTCCGCGAAAACCTCGCCCGCGAAAGGGCGCTGGAGGGCGCTGCAGGGCGGAGAGCCGACGGTGAGGATTTCGGCGCCGCGATTCCCGACTTCGTCACGCCCGAATTCGTGCGCGACGAGATCGCGCTGGGACGGGCCATCCTGCCCGCCAACATCAATCATGCCGAGCTTGAGCCGATGGTCATCGGCCGCAATTTCCTGGTGAAGGTCAACGCCAATATCGGCAATTCCGCCGTGACCTCCGGCGCCGCCGAGGAGGTGGAGAAGCTTGTCTGGGCCACGCGCTGGGGTGCGGACACGGTGATGGACCTTTCCACCGGGCGCAACATCCACAATATCCGCTCATGGATCATCCGGAACTCTCCCGTGCCGATCGGAACCGTGCCGATCTACCAGGCGCTGGAGAAGGTGGACGGCGATCCGCTCAAGCTCGACTGGGAGGTGTTCAAGGACACGCTGATCGAGCAGGCCGAGCAGGGCATCGACTATTTCACCATTCATGCCGGCGTGCGCCTCGCCCATGTGCCGCTGACGGCCCGGCGCGTCACCGGCATCGTCTCGCGCGGCGGCTCGATCATGGCGCGCTGGTGCCTGGCCGGCCATCGCGAGAACTTCCTCTATGAGCATTTCGCCGACATCTGCGACATCATGCGCCGCTACGACGTCTCCTTCTCGCTCGGCGACGGCCTGCGCCCCGGCTCGATCGCCGATGCCAACGATGCCGCCCAGTTCGCCGAGCTTGAAACCCTGGGAGAGCTCACGAAGATCGCCTGGGACAAGGGGTGCCAGGTGATGATCGAGGGGCCTGGACATGTGCCCATGCACAAGATCAAGCAGAACATGGACAAGCAGCTCGCCGCCTGCGGCGAGGCGCCCTTCTATACGCTCGGGCCGCTCACCACAGATATCGCACCGGGCTACGACCATATCACCTCCGGCATCGGCGCGGCGATGATCGGCTGGTTCGGCACGGCGATGCTCTGCTATGTCACGCCGAAAGAGCATCTCGGCCTGCCCAACCGCGACGATGTGAAGACCGGCGTCATCACCTACCGCATCGCTGCCCATGCCGCCGATCTCGCCAAGGGCCATCCGGCCGCCCGCATCCGCGACGATGCGCTCTCGCAGGCGCGCTTCGATTTCCGCTGGGAGGATCAGTTCAACCTCTCGCTCGATCCGGATACGGCACGCGCCTTCCATGACGAGACCCTGCCGAAGGACGTGCACAAGGTCGCTCATTTCTGCTCGATGTGCGGGCCGAAATTCTGCTCGATGAAGATCACGCAGGATCTTCGTCAAGAGGTGCGCGACATGGAGGCGCTGGCCATGGAGAAGGCAGCAGCCGAAGGCATGGCGGCCAAGTCGCGCGAGTTCCTCGAACAGGGCGGAGCGCTCTATGTTCCGGCCGGGTAAGCGCGAGCACATCGCCGTGGTCGGGGCCGGCGTCGCCGGCCTCGTCGCGGCGCTGGAATGTGCTATGCGGGGCGCCGAAGTCGAGGTGCTGGAGCGCGCGCCCATCCTCGGCGCACGCGCCTGCTCCTGGCTCGCCGGCGGCATGCTGGCGCCCTGGTGCGAGCGCGAGAGCGCCGAGCCCGCCGTGATGGAACGTGGCCAGCTCGCGCTCGAATGGTGGCCTCGTCATTTCCCCGACACGGTCCAGCGCGGTACGCTGGTGGTGGCCCCGCCCCGCGACGAGAGCGAGATTGCCCGCTTTGCCCGTCGCACCCAGGCGCATGTCGCGGTCGATGCCCTCGGCATTGCCGGGCTTGAACCCGATCTCGCCGGCCGCTTCCAGCGGGGCCTGTTCTTTCCACGCGAGGCCCATCTCGACCCGCGCCGCGCTCTGGCAGCTTTGGCCGGTGCGCTGGAGGATCTCGGCGTCGTCCTTCGCTTCAGCGTCGAGGCCGATCCGCAAGCGCTCGTGGCCGATACCGTGCTCGACTGCCGGGGCTTCGCGGCCCGTGAGACCTTGCCCGGTCTGCGAGGCGTGCGCGGCGAGATGGTGATCGTCAGGGCGCCCGGCGTGACGCTGTCGCGGCCGGTGCGCTTCCTGCATCCGCGCTTCCCGCTCTATATCGTGCCCCGCGCCGGTGCCCATTTCATGATCGGCGCCACCATGATCGAGAGCGAGCATCCGGGGCCGCCGACGGTGCGCTCGGCCATGGAACTGCTCAATGCCGCCTTCACCCTGCACCCTGCTTTTGGCGAAGCCGAAATCGTCGAGCTCGACGCCGATCTGCGCCCGGCATTCCCCGACAATCTGCCACGCCTGACCCGACAGGGCCGGGTCCTCTCCCTCAACGGCCTGTTCCGCCACGGCTTCCTGCTCTCGCCGGCCCTGGCTCGGGAAGCGGCCGACCTCATCCTGCCGCGCAAGGAGGTACGCTATGACCTTGACCATCAATGGTGAGACGCAGGAGGCCGCCGCCGAAACGCTGGCGCGGCTGCTCGAGACGCTGGAACTCGCCGAGGCCGTGGTGGCCACGGCGATAAACGGGCGTTTCGTGCGCGCGGCGGATCGCGGAAGGACCGCGCTGCGGGATGGGGATTCGGTTGAGATTCTCGCGCCGATGCAGGGAGGATGATCCTGGGAGCGCGGACGTCTCGTCCGCCTCTTACGCTTCTACAAGCGTCACGGTTCCGCGATGCGGACGAGACGTCCGCGCACCCAGGAACCCACGCCCTCCCCTCGAATGAGCCACTTCATGACCGACCCTCTCACCTTCTACGGCACCCCGTTCGCCTCGCGCCTCCTTCTCGGGACGGCGCAATATCCCTCGCCCGCCATCCTTACCGAGGCCGTGGGCGCCTCCGGAGCCGGCATCGTCACCGTGTCGCTGCGACGGGAGGCGGGGTCGCAGCGCAGTGGCCAGACTTTCTGGCAGCTGATCCGCGACCTCGGCGTCCGCGTGCTGCCCAACACCGCTGGCTGCCATACGGTGCAGGAGGCCGTCACCACCGCCGAGATGGCGCGGGAGGTGTTCGGCACCACCTGGGTCAAGCTCGAAGTCATCGGCGAAGCCGATACGCTGCAACCCGATGTCTTCGGCCTGGTCGAGGCCGCGCGCATCCTCGCCAGGGACGGCTTCGAGGTCTTTCCCTATACGACCGAGGATCTCGTGGTCGCCGACCGGCTGGTCGAGGCAGGCTGCAGGGTGCTGATGCCCTGGGGCGCGCCGATCGGCTCGGGCCGCGGCCTCAACAATGTCTACGGTCTGAGGGCGTTGCGTGCGCATTTCCCCGGCATTCCCCTGGTTGTCGATGCCGGCATCGGCACGCCCTCGCATGCGGCGCAGGCGATGGAACTCGGCTATGACGCCATCCTGCTCAACACGGCCGTAGCGAAGGCGGGGGACCCAGCCGGCATGGCGCGCGCCTTCGCCCTCGCCATCGAGGCCGGGCGCCTCGCCTTCCTTGCCGATCCGATGACGCCGCGCGACATGGCGGCGCCCTCTACCCCCGTGCTTGGTCAGGCGGTCCTCGCATGAACGGACTCGATCCCTTCTACCCTGTGGTCGACAGCGTCGACTGGGTCGCCCTCCTCGTGAAGGAAGGTGCCAAGCTGATCCAGCTGCGCATCAAGGAGCGCAACGACGAGACCGTATTGCCCGACGTCACGGCCGCTCTGGCACTCTGCCGAGCCGCCGGCGCGGAACTCGTCGTCAACGACTACTGGCGGGCTGCGATCGAAGCCGGAGCAAGCTTCCTGCATCTCGGCCAGGGCGATCTCGACACTGCGGATGTGCCGGCCATCCGCCGCGCTGGGCTGCGGCTCGGCATCAGCACGCATGATCATGCCGAGCTTGAGCGGGCGATCCGTTTCGATCCCGACTATGTCGCCCTGGGCCCTATCTATCCGACCACGCTCAAGGCGATGCCCTTCGCGCCGCAGGGGCTCGCGCGCATCGGCGAATGGAAGCGGCTAATCGGGGGCCGCCCCCTCGTCGCCATCGGCGGCATCTCGCTGGAGCGGGCGCAGGGCTGCCTCGATGCCGGCGCCGATGTCGTCGCCATGGTGAGCGACGTCACCAGGCATCCCGATCCGCCCGCCCGCATCCGCGACTGGCTGGCGGCGACGCGGCATCCGGCGGCATGATACCGACGGTTCTCACCATCGCCGGCTCGGACTCGGGTGGGGGAGCGGGCATCCAGGCCGATCTCGCCGCCTTTCGTGCCTTCGGCGTACACGGCGCCAGCGCCATCACGGCGATCACCGCGCAGAATACACTTGGCATCTCTGCCATCCACGAGGTGCCACTAGCCATGCTGAGGGCGCAGATCGAAGCCGTGCTCGCCGATTTCGAGGTGAAAGCCGTGAAGATCGGCATGGTGCCCAGCCCCGATCATATCGGCATCATCGCCGAAATCCTGGCCGGGACAGGCCTGCCCGTCGTGCTCGATCCCGTCCTCTCCGCCAGCACCGGTCGCGCGCTCGGTCGCGCCGGTACTCCCGAAGCCCTGCGCGAGCATCTTCTGCCCCTCGTGGCCGCCCTGACGCCGAACCTGCCCGAGGCGGCGGCGCTACTGGCCGTGGGGGAGGCCGCCGACGAGGAGGCCATGCGCAGCCAGGCCTCGGCGCTTCTTGCTTTCGGTCCCCGGGCGGTGCTGCTCAAAGGTGGCCATGGCTCGCTCGACGAGGCCATCGACATGCTGGCGACGGAGCAGGGCATCACGCGCTTCGCCGCTCCCTGGGTGGAGACCACCAATCTGCACGGGACCGGCTGCGCACTATCCGCGGCCCTGGCGGCGGGCATCGCGCTCGGCCATCCTCTTGACATCGCCGTCGCCCGAGCCAAATCATGGCTGAGGGGGCGGTTGATCGCCGGCGCAGGCCTTCGCATCGGCCATGGAAAAGGCCCGGCCCTGTCGCCCGAAGCGGTTTAGTGGAAAGCCATGCGCTAGACGCAGGGCAGTTGTTACATTGCGGCAAAGCAATCCAGAAGCGCATTCCACCCCATAATGTGGCGCGAATGGGGCAGGTTCTTTGCACAATTGCTGGGCGATTTTATTGGCCGAGTCCCATGTTGCAGAGCAGCATTTTCTCGGCCGGAAGCATAAAGTACCCCCAAAGGGCCGTTCATTGCTAGGGAACCCCATAATACCTGCTGTACGCCGCGATTCATATTTTACGTATAGATTTATGGAATTTTCGGATGTTCTTGATATATTAAATTCTATATAAGTATTTATGAGACCTATGGTCGGTGTTAAGTGGATATTAACTACGAACTGTCACAAACCCTGTCTTAATTTTGCCTTGGAATCTGCGCGAGACCGTCACCAGACGGAGGGCTGGTGTGGCGAAAACGCTACAGACTCTGTCAACGCTTTCAGGTTATAAGCAGCCACTGTGATTTTTCGGTTTTGGAGTTTAGTTCAATGAAAATGCGTTTGGCTCTCGCGGCCTTGCTGCTCACTTCGACCTCGGCCTTCGCTGCCGACCTCGCCCCCCAGCCGGTCGAGCCGGCCGCCCCGGCCGTTCTTCCGGTTTACAACTGGACTGGCTTCTATGCCGGTCTCCATGCTGGTGCCATCATTGGACAGGGCAAGCTTGACAGTGCCGACTTCAACAGCACCGGTTTCATCGGTGGCGTGCATGCCGGCTACAATGTCCAGTTCGACGGCGGCTGGGTCGTCGGCCTTGAGACCGACATCGACTACTCGAGCTTCAACAAGTCCGAGACGGTGACGAACGGCGTCGTTACGGCCCGCGCCAAGTTCAAGAACGAGTGGGATGGCTCGACCCGCGCTCGCGTCGGTTATGCCTTCGACAACATCCTGCCCTACATCACGGGCGGTGTTGCTTATGGTGACGAGAAGGTCAGCATCGCTGGCGGCGGCTCCAATACCGACACCCGCGTTGGCTGGACGGCCGGTGCCGGCGTCGAATACGCCATCGACCAGAACTGGATCGTCCGTGGCGAGGCCCGCTACATCGACCTCGGCTCGAATAACACCAACTTCGCTGGCACCCGCCACAAGGTCAAGTTCGACGGCACCGACCTGAACCTCGGCGTCAGCTACAAGTTCTGATCCGCGTATCTGGATCATTGAGTGGGAAGAGCCCGGCGAAAGCCGGGCTTTTTCGTTGCGCGCAGCCAAGAGCGCTTTGCGACCTGACGGCATCGACAAAAATCGCAAAGGCCAAGGGCTCATAGGGTATAGATCCTGCCCCCCCGGATCCCCTTCTCGCAGTCACAGGCAAAAGCTTGCGACATGCTCGCCGTGGATGACAGCCTCTCGTTGCCCGTTGGGGATCGTGTCTAAAGCCACCATGCTCCCGTGAGATCTGCCGCTGGTTCGATGTAACACGCCCTCGAAAGATGAGGCGGCGGTCACCAAGTATCCTTACGCGCGGGACCGTCGACTCGCGGCGCCACGACATCAATGCAAGCAATTCACAGACCGTTTCGCAAAATGCAATGTCGCAGGCTTGATATGGGCCCTGCCGCTCGCATGCCGCCCAAACCCATCATCGCAAATCTACTCATCGACTATCTCTGCAAGTATTTCCAGATAATCGCTTCTTAACATCTCATTAATAGTAATATGCGAAGCATGGAAGTTATCATTGAGCAATTAATACAATATTAACTATAATCTATCTAACGCTACACCATCAAGTGTAGTAAGGCCGCACGAAATTATCATTCGATTCTTATGTGATGTTGCAAGAAAGCTACAGACTCGAACCACCATCTCTGTATATATAGCGCCATCGTAACCCTCTTCTTTGGGAACCCCTGTTATGAAACTGCGCTTGGCTCTCGCGGCTGTCCTGCTCACTTCGGTCCCAGCTTTCGCTGCCGACCTCGCCCCCCAGACGGTCGAGCCGGCTGCTCCGGTTGCCGCTCCTGTCTATAACTGGACCGGCTTCTACGCCGGCCTTCACGCCGGCGCCCTGATTGGACAGGGCAAGCTTGACAGTGCCGACTTCAACAGCACGGGCTTCATCGGTGGCGCGCATGCCGGCTACAATGCCCAGTTCGATGGCGGCTGGGTCGTCGGCCTTGAGACCGACATCGACTACTCGAGCTTCAACAAGTCCGAGACGGTGACGAACGGCGTCGTTACGGCCCGCGCCAAGTTCAAGAATGAGTGGGATGGCTCGACCCGGGCCCGCCTCGGTTATGCCTTCGACAACATCCTGCCCTACGTGACTGGCGGTGTTGCCTATGGTGACGAGAAGGTCACCGTCGCTGGCGCCGGCTCCAATTCCGACACCCGCGTTGGCTGGACGGCCGGTGCCGGCGTCGAATACGCCGTCGATCAGAACTGGATTGTCCGCGGCGAGGCCCGCTACATCGACCTCGGTTCGAATAACGTCAACCTGGGCGGCACCCGTCACAAGGTCAAGTTCGACGGCACCGACCTGAACCTTGGTGTCAGCTACAAGTTCTGATCCGCCGGATCAGGATAGCTAGAGGCAGGGCCCGGCATTCGCCGGGCCCTTTTTGTTGGCATGAGCAAAGCATCGCCTTGCGTCAGCCTCCCGATTCAGGACAAATTGCTGCTTTCATTGCCCACTATTCGCATCGCAATCCCTTTGCCCGAAAGTCATTGCATGTCTTCCCTCGTCCAGGACGAACCCTCCCTCATTCGCCAGACCGGTTTCGTGCTGTTCTGGTCGGCCCGCGTCCTGTCGACGAGTTGCTTCCAGATCGTTGCGGTCGTCATCGGCTGGCAGATGTACGCGCTCACCAGTTCAACCTTCAATCTCGGCCTGGTGGGCCTGTGCCAGTTCCTGCCGATGCTTCTGCTGACCATCCCGGCCGGCCATGTTGCCGATCGCTTCGACCGGCGCGTCATCGTGCGTACCTGTCAGTTTGTCGAGGGCCTCACGGCCCTGGGGCTTGCCCTCGCCTCCTGGTATGGTGTGATCAGCCCGCACGTGATCTTCGCCGCAGCCGTCCTGATCGGCGCCTGCCGCACCTTCGAGGCGCCTACCACGGCCGCCTTGCTGCCGATGGTGGTGAGCCCCGCCATCCTGCCCAAAGCGCTCGCCCTCTCTGCCTCGGCCATCCAGACCGCTACCATCATCGGCCCAGCCCTTGGGGGTGCGCTCTATATCGCCGGCCCAGGGCACGCTTATCTCTTCGTCGCGGTGTTCTACCTCGTCGCCGGCACGCTGGTCTCGCTGCTGCAGCTAGTGACGCCACCCGCCACGCGAGAACCGGCGACGGTGCGCTCGCTGTTCTCCGGCTTCGGCTTCATCAAGAGCCGGCCGATCATCCTCGGCGCCATCTCGCTCGACATGGTCGCGGTGCTGCTCGGCGGCGCCACGGCCCTGCTGCCTGTCTATGCGCGCGACATCCTGCACACCAATTCGCTCGGCCTCGGCGCCCTCCGCGCCTCACCGGCGATCGGTGCGCTCCTGATGTCGCTCGTGCTGACGCGCTGGCCGATGAAGAGCCGTGTCGGCCAAAAGATGTTCGGTGCCGTGGTGGTCTTCGGCATGGGCACGGTGATCTTCGGCCTGTCGGCCTGGTTTCCGCTCTCGATGGTCGCGCTGATTGTGATGGGATCGGCCGACGTGGTCAGCGTCGTCGTGCGTTCGACCCTGGTGCAGCTCGGCACGCCCGATGCCTTGCGTGGGCGGGTCAGCGCCGTCAATTCCATGTTCATAGGCACCTCAAACCAGCTCGGCGAATTCGAATCCGGCATGACCGCGAGCCTGTTCGGCACCGTGCCCGCCGTGGTGCTGGGCGGTGTGGGCACGATTCTCGTGGCGCTGGCGTGGTCGCAGCTGTTCAAGCCCCTGCGCGATGCGGACAGATTTCCGGAGCGGGGCGCGTAGTAATCTTCACGCCATGCGAGGCGACGATTTCGGCAAGGCGTTGAATTACATTGGACAAAAAAAGAACGAATATTGATTTTTATCCATCCCCATGCTTTCATCTTTCCCGGAACGAGGTGTCAGCAGCCGGCGAGGGAACGACCCGGCTCAGAACCCTCCATCCACCCCGAGAGCCTGTCCAGAGCGATGGGCGCACGGCGGTCCTGCTTCTCTCGAAGCCGGCTTCCGGGGGGGTGACGAGCGGGACAGACGGGATCGGCACACCATGGATGTGCCTTGCGATGGCAGGACCACGCGATCAAGATCCCTGGACGGAGCGTGAAGGGCTTGAGCTTGGCGCTGCCTTCGTCCCACCTCCCGCCGATGCGGTGAAGACGGCTCATGCCCCCATCCGGCCGGATGGAAGCGCAGGCCCCTCTACCGAGCCGGCTGGGTCAGGTCCGGACGGTCCGTGCCATCCGCCTTGGCCCGCCTCTGCCTTCTCAGGCGGAAAAACAGGTGGCCTTGTACGCCTTGTCAGCGTGCTCGGCAGCCGGAAGAGGGCGATGGCGTCTGGCCGACAATGCGGCCTGCCATCTTCCATGATCTATGCTTTCACGGCTGCTCCGCAGCCGCCATCGCCCGGTTTCTCTTCATCAACCTAGCCTGACAAGGCGTGGGAACGAGAGTGCTTGCGCGTTACGGTGCGAAAGCGACTGGCATGCGCCGTGCATCAGCTTCGAGCCCGCGAAGAAACCAACCCGAGCGGCACGACAAGACTAAACACCACCGCCCCCATGGAATTCCGGAGGATGTTCTCCGCTTGAAACCATCTCGACAATCACCACACGCCTGCCCATGTTGCCATGATGCAAAACCGCTCCTTCAAACGCGATTCGAAGCCGGCCTCCGTGGAGGAGGTGCCGGATGACCTGACCATCTCCGGCATCGTCGACCGCGTCACCTATCACAACAAGGAAAACGGCTTTGCCGTCCTCAAGGTCAAGGTGAAGGGGCGGCGGGAGCTCGCCACCGTGCTGGCGCGCATCGCCGCCATCGCGCCGGGCGAAAAGCTCGAGGCGAGCGGGCGTTGGAGCAGCGACCCCGAGCGCGGACTGCAGTTCAAGGCCGAGACACTGCAGACCACGCCGCCCGGGTCGGCGTCCGGCATCGAGCGCTATCTCGCCTCCGGCTTCGTGCGCGGCATCGGCCAGGAGACGGCGAAGAAGCTGGTGGCGACCTTCGGCAAGGATACGCTCAAGGTGCTCGACAGCGAGCCCGAGCGCCTCGGCGAAGTGCCCGGCCTGACGCCACAGCGCATCAGGCTGATCCGCGAGGGCTGGAGCGCCCAGCAGGGCTTTCGCGACGTGCTGGTCTTCCTGACCGAGCACGGCCTCGGCCCCACCCGCGCCGCCACGGTGCAGAAGACGCTCGGCGCCAATGCGGTCGAGCTGATCAAGGCCGATCCCTACCGCCTGTCACGCGAGGTGAAGGGCTTCGATTTCCGTACCGCCGACCAGTTCGCCCTCAGCCTCGGCCATGACCGCGAGGACATCTCGCGCCTGACCGCCGGCCTGCTCTGGGCGCTCGGCGAAGCGGCCGCCAACGGCCATTGCGGCGTGCCGCGCGAGGTCCTGTTCGAACGGGCGGCGCGCGTGCTGGAGGTTGAGGAATATCTCCTCAACGCCGCCGCCGCCAAACTGCTCGAAGACAAGCTCATCATCGGCGACACCATCGATGGCGCTCCCTCCTTCTTCCTCCCTCTGCTCTGGAAAGCGGAGGAGGCGGTAGCCAAGCGGCTGAAGCAGATGGCCGGCGGCGCCCCACCCTGGCGCCAGGAGGGCCTCCACCAGGTGGTGATCGACACCGAGGCGCGCACCAGGAAGCGCCTCGCCCCGGCGCAGGCCCTGGCGGTCGAGACGGCGCTCGCCTCCAAGCTCCTGGTCATCACCGGCGGTCCCGGGGTCGGCAAGACCACCATCATCGACACCATCATCAAGGCCCTCGACCGCCGGGAGGTGACGATCTCGCTCTGCGCCCCCACCGGCCGCGCCGCAAAGCGCATGTCGGAGAGCACCGGCCAGGACGCCCGCACCATCCACCGCCTGCTCGAAATCGATCCGGCCTCCGGCACTTTCCGCCGCCAGAAGGCCTATCCGCTCGATGCCGATCTCGTCATCGCCGACGAGGCAAGCATGATCGACATCGAGCTTATGACGGCGCTGCTCGACGCCCTCTCCCCACGCGCGGCCCTCGTCCTGGTCGGGGACGCCGACCAGTTGCCCTCCGTCGGTCCCGGCCAGGTGCTGGCCGACATCATCGCCTCCGACGTCATCCCCGTGGTGCGGCTGACGGAAGTCTTCCGCCAGGCTGAGACGAGCCGCATCATCGCCGCCGCCCACGCCGTCAACCATGGCGAGGTACCGGAGGGCGCAAGGAGCCCGGAGGACGGCGATTTCTTTGTCGTCGACATGGCCTCGCCCGAGGATGGCGCCAACAAGGTCATCGACATCGTCACCACCCGCCTGCCGCGCCGTTTCGGCCTCGACCCGGTGCGCGACATCCATGTGCTGACGCCGATGAACAAGGGCCCACTCGGCTCACAGACGCTGACGCAGGCCCTGCGCGAGGTGCTCAACCCTGGCCGCGAGGGTGCCATTGTGCGCGAATCCGGCACCTTCGCCCCGCGCGACAAGGTCATGCAGATCGACAACGACTATGATCGCGAAATCTTCAACGGCGATATCGGCTTCATCACCCGCACCGACCCCAAGGCCGGCCAGCTCACCGTGAGCTTCGACGGGCGCGATGTGAATTATACCGCCGCCCAGCTCGACAGCCTCGTGCCGGCCTATGCCACGACCATCCACAAGGCACAGGGCTCGGAATATCCGGCCGTGGTGGTGGTGATCTCCAACGCCCACTATCCCATGCTGGCGCGCAACCTGCTTTACACCGCCATCACGCGCGGCAAGCGCCTGGTCGTGGTGGTGGCCGAACGCCGCGCGCTGCGCATGGCCGCCGAGGATGCCATGGGCCGCCGGCGCTGGACGCGCCTGCGCGAGAAGCTGGCGGCGCCGGGAGCTGACGAAAGCTGAGGACGTCAGCGCGGCAAGGGCCCGAGAATTTCGAGGTGGTGGCGGGCGGCCGCTGCCATCAGCTTCTCCATGTCGGGGGGCGAGGGTGGCGCGTTGCGCGGCACGCTGGTCTCGGCGATGAAGTCGGCGAAGTCGCCGCCCGTGGTGATCAGAAGAATGCGAGCCGGCACGGTGCCTTCGATACGAAAGCCATGCGCGACGCCCCGCGGGCCGAAAGCGTAGCCGCCCTTGCCCAGCGAGACCGTGTTGTCGCCGACGATGACCGACATGGCTCCCTCGATCACGTAGAAGGATTCGTCCTCGGAATGGTGAATGTGCCAGGGCGATTCGAAGCCGGCCGGGATGACCTGCTCGATCAGGCTCAGCCTGGCGCCGGTGCGCTGGCGGTCGGCCTTGATCCAGGTCGGCAGGCCCAGAAAGAGGACCTCCTCGTCGCCATCGATGGGCTGGTTCGCCTCGGCTGTACCATGCATAGGAATATCTCCCCGCTCGGGTCTCAAGAGCATCTCTTGGAAGGATGACAGGCTTCTCGGGTAGAAACTGTATCAAACAAGCGAGGCAGCACGGAACTCAACGGGCTCTCACCGGTCCGGCTCATCGCAAAATAAATTTGACGGAATCTATATTTCATGGAATTTAGATTCCGTCAATTGAGATTCTGAATGACGCGGCGCAACTATCAGATGAGGCAGCGGGCTGCAGCGCAGGACGAGACGCGCGAGCGCATCGTACGGGCGACCATGCTCCTGCATGACTCACAAGGCGTGGCGGCCACCTCCTTCGCCGATATAGCCAAATCCGCGGGGGTCGGCGCTGCGACGGTTCACAGGCATTTCCCGAACCTCGGGGCGCTGGTTTCGGCCTGTGGCGCCCATGTCTGGGAGGAGATGAAGCCACCCGTGCCAGGGCAGGCCATTGCCTTGTTCGAGGGACTGACAACGCGGGAGGAACGGCTGGAGCGTTTGGTCGAGGAATTGGACCGGTTCTATCGACGCGGCGCGCTTCGCCTGGAGCGAGCCAGCGCCGATCGGCCGCATGTCGCCGAGCTCGATGGCTTTCTGCGCGCAGTGGAAGCCGGCGTGACCGATCTCGTTCGTGAGGCGCTGGCGCTGGAGAGCCTGCCCGAACCGGCCTTCCAGCTCGTTCAGGCACTGACGGATTTCCCTGTCTGGCTTTCGATACAAAGGGTGGAAATCGCCGAGGCAGCGCGGAAACACCTCCTCGTCCGCTTGCTCGGCAGCGCGGTCGAGGCCGTGATGCAAATAGATCCTGCATGAGGTGACTGTCGGCGTTGCATAGCCTGAACAGCCGTGTTTCCTGAAGAACGCTTGCCGTCACACAACATCGCTATACAAGAATGGTGGGCGAGGCGGTTCCACGCGAAGGGGGCGGAAATGCTGGCTAGTCGGATGATCGGGGCCTCGATGTTGATCGGCGTCGCGCTGTTATCCCTGCCCGCCTTCGCCCAGACCGCGCCGCCCGCCCCCGATAGCGACAATTCCAAACCCGCCAGCGATCCCGCCTTCGATGCCGCCAAGGCCGCGGCGGTAGCGATGGGCGCGGATGCCTTCGCCTCCATCCAGCAGGACCTGATCTGGACCGGCGACCTCAACACCCTGCCCTCCGGCGAGATGGGCAAGCGCAGCTATGACGCCATCCGCGCCTTCCAGAAACGCATCGGCGTCAACGACACCGGCATCTTCACGCCGCAACAGCGCGACGTGCTCGCCCAGCATGCAGCGAAGTTCACCGCGGCTTTCGGCTTCGACACCCTCACCGAGCATGGCATCACGATCGGCTATCCGGCCAAGGTGACCACCGAGCGCAGTGAAGGCCGCAACGGCCCGCATTTGAGCACGCCCAAGGCCGCCAAGAACCAGGCCACCGTCGACATTCTCAACCTGCCTACGGCCAAGGAGAGCTTCGAGGCCCTGTTCGCGCGTTTGAAGACTGAAAATCCCAAGCGCAAGGTGACCTATTCGCTGCTGCGGCCGGATTTCTTCGTGGTCAGCGGCACCAATGAGGGCATGACCTTCTATATCCGCTTCATCAAGACGGACACGGAGTCCCGCGGCTTCGTGCTAGGCTGGGATCCGGCCCTTTCTCCCCGCTTCGACCGCGTCGCCATCGCCATGGCCTCCTCGCTGAAGCTGGCCGGTGCGGGCGATCAGTCCGTCCCGTCCAAGGCCCAGCCGGCGCCAGCGCCCGAACCGCCGAAGCCTGTCGGCCCGCCCGTTCCGCTGGCGGCCGGGGCGCCAATGACGCCGAAGACCGGCATCGGCGCCTTCGTATCCAGCCAGGGCGACATCCTCACCTATGCCAGCGTGATTGCCGGCTGCGAGACCGTCACCCTGCAGGGCGGTGGCAAGGCCAAGGTGATCGGGGGCGATCCCAACAACGATATCGCCCTGGTACGCGGCGCCCTGCCGGCCGGAGCGCAGCCGCTCGCCTGGCGGCTGCCGGCGCTCGGCGAAAACGAGGCCGTCTCGCTGCTCTCCGGCGCCGCACCGGTCGCCACCACGGTCAGCGCCCTCGCCGGCGCCAACAGCGATACCCGCCGTGTGATGCTCGCTGCCGGCTCCGCTGGTACCCTGATCGACAAGGACGGAGCTCTCGCCGGTCTGCCAGCAGCCGATGGCAGCCCAAGCGCCCTCAAGGGTCTCTTCGTCACAGCCTTCCTGCGCGCCAATGGCGCTACGGCGCCCAGCCAGGGCGGCGATCCCACCAAGGCCTCGGTGACGCTGACCTGTACGCCGTGATCATGCCCGCTTGCGCGCCAGGCGTGCCCTGATGCTGTCGACGTCGGCTCGCGGAGTCGCGGCGAAGAGCTTCTTGGTATAGTCGTGCTGCGGGTCGGCGAAGAGCCTGTCGCGCGTGCCATATTCGACCGCCTCGCCGAAATACATCACCATCACATCGTCGGCGATATAGCGCACCACCGACAGGTCGTGGCTGATGAAGACATAGGTGAGGTTCAGTTCATCCTGCAGATCGGCCAGCAGATTGAGCACCTGTGCCTGCACGGAGAGATCGAGCGCCGACACCGGTTCGTCCAGCACCAGCAGGCTCGGATTGAGCATCAGGGCGCGTGCGATGGCGATGCGCTGGCGCTGTCCGCCGGAGAACATGTGCGGATAGCGGCTGAAATGCCGTTCCTCGAGGCCGACCTTGACCAGCATGGCCATGGCGCGCTCGCGCCGTTCGGCCACCGGCATTTTGGTATTGACCAGCAGCGGCTCCATCAGGACCTCGCCGATCTTCTGGCGCGGATTGAGCGAGCCATAGGGGTTCTGGAACACCATCTGGACCTTGCGCCGCATGGCGCTGGATACGCCGTCGCGGCGGATGTCGATCGACGCATCGTCGATGAACAATTCGCCCGCGGTTTGCCGGTCGATCAAGGTGAGGATGCGGGCGAGCGTGGACTTGCCGCAGCCGCTTTCGCCGACGATGGCGAGGGTCTTGCCCTTCTCCACCGCGAAGCTCACGCCCTTGACGGCATGCACGGTCTGCGCCTTGCGCATCAGGGTGGCGGCCACGTGATAATCGCGCACGATATTCTCGGCGCGGACGACAATATCGGCCATCACACGGCCTCCGTGAAGGTACCGTCGGGGCCAAGGTAGCTCGCGATGGTCGGCAGGCGGTCGCCGGTAGCGTTGTCGGGCAGGGCCGAGAGCAGCGCCTTGGTGTAGTTGCTTCTGGGCGACTCGAAGAGGCTGAGAACATCGGCCTCTTCCATCTTCCGGCCCTTGTACTGCACGATCACCCGGTCTGCGGTCTCAGCCACCACGCCCATATTGTGGGTGATCATGATCAGCGCCATGCCATGCTCTTGCTGCAGGCGCATGAGCAGATCGAGGATTTGCTTCTGGATCGTGACGTCGAGGGCGGTGGTCGGCTCGTCCGCGATCAGGAGCTTGGGATTGCAGGCAACGCCAATGGCGATCATCACGCGCTGGCACTGGCCGCCGGACATCTGATGCGGGAAGGCTGAGAGCCGCCGTTCCGGCTCGGGAATACCGACCAGTTGCAGCAGTTCCACCGCGCGGGCGCGCCGCTGGCGCTTGTTCATGCCCATATGGACGCGCAGCACTTCCTCGATCTGGAAGCCGACGGTGAAGCATGGGTTGAGGCTGGCAACCGGCTCCTGGAAGATCATGGCAATGTCCTTGCCGACGATCTCGCGCCGCTGGGCAGGCGTGAGGGCCAGAATGTTGCGGCCCTCGAACAGCATCTTATCGGCGGTGACCTTGGCGTTGAAGGGCAGGAGCCCCATGACGGCCATCATCGCAACCGATTTGCCGGAACCGGATTCGCCGACGATGGCCAGGACCTGGCGCGTATCCACCGTGAGCGAGATGCCATCGACGGCGCGGAAAGGCCCCGAAGAGGTCGAGAACTCGACCACGAGGTTGCTGATCTCCAGCAAAGCCATCTCAGGACCTCTTCAGCTTGGGATCGAGGGCATCACGCAGCCCGTCGCCGAACAGATTGATCGCCACCACGGTGACGAGGATGCAGACACCGGGCGAGATGGCGAGCCAGGGTGCGCTCTGGATCTCCTGACGCACGTCGGAGAGCATGGCGCCCCATTCCGGGGTCGGCGGCTGCGCGCCCATGCCGAGGAAGCCCAGGGCCGCCGCCTGCAGGATGGCGTCGGACACGCCGAGCGTGGCCTGCACGATCAACGGCGCCATGCAATTGGGCAGGACGGTGCGGAACAGCAGCCGCAGCGGCCTGACGCCGACGACCTTGGCCGCCATGACATAGTCCTTCGACAATTCCGCCAGCGCGGCGGCCCTGACGATGCGGACATAGCGCGGCAGAAAGACGATGGTGATGGCGGCCACGGTCGGCCCCAGCCCTGGCTCGAGGATCGCGACGACCACCATGGACAGCACCAGATCGGGGATCGACATGATCATGTCCATCAGCCGCATCAGGGCGAAATCGAACCAACCGCCGAGATAGGCCGCTAGCAGCCCCAGCACGGAACCGATCACCATCGAGACCATCATCACCGTGAGGCCGATGCCGAGCGAGTAGCGGGCGCCGTAGATCAGGCGTGAGAGCACGTCGCGGCCGCCGGTCTTATCGGTGCCGAGGATGAAGTCCCAACTGCCGCCCTCCACCCAGGCGGGCGGTTGGCCGATATGGCCGGGATGGCCGGCATCGGGCCAACCTGCTGCATTGTAGGGTGCGTAGGGCGCCAGGACATCGGCGAAGATGGCCACCAGCACGATCAGGACGAGGACCACCAGGCCCGCGACGGCGCCCTTGTTCTGCTTGAGGGCGTGCCAGATCTCGCCGGGTCCGGAGAGAGGCTGGCCCGTGACAACCACCGCCGTGACTTGCGTATCAGCGGCCATGGCGGATCCTCGGATTGATGACGCCATAGAGCAGGTCGACGCCCAGATTGATGAAGGTGACCATGATGGCGATGATCAGAATGCCGCCTTGCAACGCTGGATAGTCGCGGCGGGAGAAGGAATCGATCAGCCACTTGCCGACGCCGGGCCAGGAGAACACGGTTTCGGTCTGCACCGCGCCGGCGAACAGCGAGCCGATCATCAGACCGATCACCGTGATGATGGGGATCATGGCATTGCGCAGCGCATGCAGGCCGATGACCCGGGCGGGCGACAGGCCCTTGGCGCGCGCCGTGCGCACATAGTCCTCATTGAGCACTTCCAGCATGGCGGAGCGCGTGATGCGGGTGATCACCGCGAGCGGGATGGTGCCGAGCACGATAGCGGGCAGGACGAGATGCGAGAGAGCCGATTGGAAGGCTCCGTCCTGACCGGACCAGAAGCTGTCCCAGAGCATGAAATTGGTGCTGCTGTCGGGATCGAAGAAGTAGCTGATGTCATCGATGCGCCCGCCGACCGGCGTCAGGTTCAGCTTGAGCGAGACGACCAGGATGAGAAGGATGCCCCACCAGAAGATCGGCATGGAATTGCCGAACACGGCGAGGGTGGTGGCAAGGTAATCGGGGACCTTGCCGCGCTGCAGAGCGGCCAGGATGCCGAGCGGAATTCCGATGCCGACGGCGAAGATCATCGCAGCAACAGACAATTCGAACGTCGCCGGGAAAAGGGTGAAGAACTCGCTCAGCACCGGCCTTTGGGTGACGATGGAGGTGCCGAAGTCGCCATGGGCGAGTTGCCACAGGTAATGGCCGAACTGGACGATGACGGGCTGGTCGAGACCAAGCTGGTGTCGAAACTCCGCCAGGCGTTCGGGTGAAATGCCTCGTTCGCCCACGCGGACTTCGACGGGATCGCCGGGGACCATCCGGATGGCAAAGAACGCCAGGGCGATCAATGCAATGAAGGTAGGAATGGTCATAGCGATGCGCTTGAGCAGAAAGGTCAGCATTGGCGCTCGCGGATCAGAACAAAAAATACAAAAAGGCTGCCGAGCTTGCAAAAGCCCGGCAGCCTTGAGCGGAAGATTACTTGAGGTCGGTCTCGTGGAACTCGGCGCGGCCGAGGGGCGACACCTTGTAGCCTACGACATTGCTGCGAGTGACGTTGAAGACCAGCGAATGCGCGACGTTCAGGTAAGGCACCTCGTCATGGGTGATCTGCTGCATCTGCTGATAGATCTTGACGCGCTCGTTGTTGTCGAAGCTGGCGCGGCCCTTCTCCAGAAGGTCGTTATAGTCCTTGTTGCACCAGCGCGGATAGTTCTGGCTCACGGGCTTGCCCGAACTGTCGCAGGCGAACAGGAAGAAGAAGTTGTCCGGATCGCCATTGTCGCCGGTCCAGCCCATCTGCGGCAGGGTCGCCTCGCCATTCTGGAGGCGCTTGCGGTAGTCGCCCCACTCATAGGTGACGAGCTTGGCATTGATGCCGACCTTGGCCAGGTCCGCCTGCATCAACTCGCCCATGCGCTTGCCATTGGGGTTGTAGGGGCGGGAGACCGGCATGTACCACAGGTCCACATCGATCGGTGTCTTCACGCCGGCGTCCGCCAGCATCTTCTTGGCCTTTTCCGGATCGTAGGGATAGGCTGGAATCTTGTCGTTGTAGCCGAGCATGAAGCTGGGGATCAGCGTGGTGGCCGGCGTTCCGCTGCCCTCATAGACGCCATCGACGAGCGCCTTCTGGTTGATGGCCATGGCCACGGCCAAGCGAACGTCCTTCTTGTCGAAGGGAGGCTTGGCGTTGTTGAACGACCAGTACATGTCGTTCATGCCTTCTAGCGTAAGAAGTTCCAGGTCCTTATCGTCCTTGATGGCCTTGATGTCGGACGGGTTCAGATAGTTGCCGACCTGGCATTCGTTCTTCTGCAGCTTGGCATAGCGCGTGGAGGCATCGGGCGTGATCGCGAAGACAAGGTTGTCAAGCTTGACCTTGCCGCCCCAATAATCCGGGAAGGCCTTGTAGCGGATGACCGCATCCTTCTGATAGGCCACGAACTGGAAGGGGCCCGTGCCGACCGGCTCCTGGTCGAATTTCTCGGGCGTGCCGGCCTTCATGAGATAATCGGCATATTCAGCCGACTGGATTGTCGCGAAATCCATGCCGAGATTGGCCAGCATCGGCGCGTTCGGCTTGCTCAGCGTGAACTTCACCGTATTATCGTCCACCTTGTCGATCGACTTCAGGAAGTCGGGCATGCCCATGTCGCTGAAGTAGTCGTAGGAGCCGCCGGAAACCTTGTGATAGGGGTTGTCGTCCTTCCACTGGCGGTTGAACGAGAACAGCACGTCGTCGGCATTGAAATCGCGCGTCGGCTTGAAGCCCTTCCAGGATTGCCACTTCACGCCCTTGCGCAGATGGAAGGTGATTTCCGTACCGTCCGCGGAGACATCCCACTTCTCGGCGAGGCCGGGGCGCAGCTTGGTGGTGCCGGGCTCGAATTCCACCAGCTGATTGTAGACAGGGCGCGCCGCGTCAAAGGAGGTGCCGGTGGTATTCAGCGCCGGAGTGAAGTTCTCCGGGCTGCCTTCCGAGCAATAGACGAGCGTCTTGGGAGCGGCCATGGCCGTCGTGCCCAAAAGCACGGCAAAGCCCGCGGCGAGAAGGCCAGTCTTCAGCAGTTTTGACATCTGTTCCCCACTTCATATGCGGCGTGCTGTCCGCTTCGAGGCGTCAGCCGGCGCCAAACGGGCTGTTGCGCCCTGTTCGGCTCATGGAAGCCTTTTTATGCGCAATCGGCAATGAGAATCTGACGAATTGGTGGCGTTTGTAATTTTTGTACCAAAAATCGAAGACAAAAAACCCCACGGCATCGCCGTGGGGTTTTTACGGGCAATAAAGTATCACGGCGCTCCAGCCAGGAGACTCCAACGGCCATTGCCATCAGGCAGGCTTCACGAAAAGATCGAGCTTCTTGTAATGCTCGGCGAGCAGATAGTAGACCGTGACGCGGGACTTGGTATGATCCGCCTTCATCTTCTCGACGACGGCCGAAACAGCTGCGTCAAGCTTGCTGTCGGCGTCCGTAAGAGCAAGCTTTTTCTTAAGGAAATTGTCGCGCACACGGGCGAGCTCAGCCGGATCCGAGCCGGCGACGAGCGAGGAATCGCGGTTGCGCAGGGCAATACCCAAATGTTTCACAATACCGGCGGCGGCAGCTTCGTTTACGCTGGACGTGTATTTCTTGATATCGGCCACATAGGTTGCCAGGTCAGCCATCGGCTTACAATCCTCCCAAATCACAATCCATCAGACGCAGTTGTTCGAAGGTCGAAACAAGCAACGAATATAAGGACATGAAATCCGGAGCCGCGCTACCGCTATCTGCAATTTTCCTTACGTAAAGCCGCCCTCCGGCGTTGCAAAAAGTTGCTCACGGGCGCTTGGATTCGATGGCATCCCAGATCTGGGCCGCAAGGTCGGGACCGCCGAGCCGCTTGATGATGCGAAGGCCTGTCGGAGATGTGACGTTGATTTCGGTAAGATGACCATCAATCACGTCGATTCCCGTGAAGAGCAGGCCCTTTTCACGCAAGGCGGGACCGATTCGCTCGCAGATCTCGAGCTCGCGCTTCGACAGGTCCGTCGGCCTGGCCGCCCCGCCCCGCACCATGTTGGAGCGGATGTCGCCAGGCTGGGGCACACGGTTGACGGCACCGGCGGCCACGCCGTCGACCAGGATGATGCGCTTGTCGCCCTCCATGACCTTTGGCAGGAAATGCTGCACCACCCAGGGCTCTCGAGACAACGAGGCGAAGAGATCGAAGAGCGAGCCGAAATTCGGATCCTCCCGGCCAACCTTGAACACCGCTACGCCACCATTGCCGTAGAGCGGCTTCATGACGATGTCGCCATGCTCCGCGCGGAAGGCCTCGATCTCGGCCCTGTCGCGGGTGATCAGGGTTGCCGGCATCAGGTCCGGGAATTCGGTGACGAGGATCTTCTCCGGCGCGTTGCGTACATGGAAGGGGTCATTCACCACCAGTGTTTTGGGGTGGATGCGCTCCAGCATATGGGTGGTGGTCACATAGGCCATGTCGAAGGGCGGATCCTGGCGCAGGAGTACCACGTCGAAGCTGGTGAGATCGGTGCGTGCGGCCTCGCCAGACTTGACGTGATCGCCCTCGACGTCTTGGACACTCACCGGCTTTGCCAGGGCGGAGATGACGCCATTCTTCTGCGACAGCGTATCGGGCGTATAGACGGAAAGGGAGAAGCCCCGCGTCTGCGCCTCCAGCATGAGGGCAAAGGTGGAATCGCCCCTGATATTGATGCGCTCGATCGGATCCATCTGCACGGCAACATTGAGCTTCATCCGCCAATTTCCTTGAATGCTGGGGCTGGAGTGTATCGTCAGTCCATAACCGACGAGACGCCTTAAAGCAAAAGGCGTTCCGGCGGCGCCGCGCCTCTAGCCTAAGGGATTGAAAATGTAAGCGTTTTGCGCTTCCCAGCGATATGCCGAAATCAGGGCGCCTTGGCTTTCAGGAATTCCGCCAGCAGGACCGACTCGCGCATTTTTGCACAGCGGATCAGCAGGATCGTCTCCCGGATCAGTTGTCGCAATCCCGGACGGCGGAATAGCCGGGGGTTGCTGCGGGCCTTGACCGCAGCCTTCAATTGTCGCTCCAGCAGTCTGTGGCAGCATGCCGGTGGAACCGGGAGTGGATACTGAGCCCATTTCCGACATGCAACTATTCTGAAAAGGGCTCGATTTGGACCGGGGGCGATATCGGGCGCGATGAATTCAAGCGCGTCCGGCCCTGCCACATCGTCGACAACGGACCACCGACTGTGGATGGTAGGCCTGTGCTGCAACATGTAATGGAGAGCGAAACCTCGGCGTTCCGACACCATCTGCATCACTTTTTTCCTTTGATTGTTTAGAATGCAGCGGGACCTGAAGTCACACTTACCTTGCGCGAGCCACCTTTCTCACTACGATACCTGGCCCACTTTTCTTCAGTCGGACATCATTCAATCGACGTCCGTTTCCGCGTTGCGCATCCGATACACCAAGCGCGCGCCACGATTCAACTGGAACTATGACGCAGCGGATCGCTGTTGGAATGATGTATTTTCCAGATCTATGAATTTCATTTTTTTGTCCACAACAATAGATCTGACGGACAACGCGGACATCATAATTATTTGAAACTAGACTATTTAACGACTCACATTTGAATATTTATCGTTATCTAGGGCATCACAAAATAAAATAACGAACACATCAATTTCGAATATGCCAGCCGCGTACCCCCATACCACCACTGTTATTTACTAAAAAACACAATGTTTGAATCGCGATGTAACGGGCGCATGAATAATGAAACTATAGAATTTCGTAAAACGTTCAGAGGATTCTGATATGACTCCAGCGCAGTCTACAGTTGGGTGTATTTTGTCGGTGCCGGTCTGAAGATAGGGGAACTGGGAGAAACCCAGATGGCGCGGTGGGATTTCCGCAGCATACACGCCGATGAGGTCCAGGAATTTCTGGGCGGTATATACACCGAGAACGAATTCAAACTCCTTGGAAAAGGCGCCTACTCAAAGACACGTATCCATGGGGGAGACCTGGGCGATATCGCGCAATACAACGTAAGCTACTCGTCACCCTTCACCTTTGTTTCCGACACCGATCGAGATTCCTTTCTTATTCTCTCTTGCACCGGCGGGTCAGGCCAATTTCGTCGTGGCGCTGACCTGATGGAGTTCCACGCCGGGCTTGTCGGACCTATTTCGGCGAGCCAGGAATCGAGGGTCAAGAGCGGAGAGACGCTGGCGCATATTTCAACTCATATCAGCTCCCAAGCGATCCAAAACGTATGTTCCAGACTCGTGGGCCACTCTCTCGACAAACCGGTCCTCCTCTCTCATTCACCCTTCTCCGATGATCTGAAGGCGCATTGGGATCTCGTCGTTCGCTCGTTCGGCCGCCTCCTTGGCGAGGAGCAGGTCTCGAGTCTCAGCGTCAACTCCTTGCAGGAGCACGCCATTACCATGCTCCTTGAAAAGCACCCGCACAATTACAGCCAGTTCCTTCAGGACAACGTCAGGGCGGATTCGCGCGTGGTAAAAGAGGCAAAGCATTACATTCGAGAGAACGCAGACAAGCCCATTACGATCGCGGACGTTTCGAAGGCCGTGGGATGCAGCATGCGCGCCTTGCATCAAGGCTTCTGTGAGTTCGTGGGCGTTACACCAAGGGCTTATCTCTACTTTTCAAGGATGGCACGGGTGCGGGAAAGACTCCAGGCTGGCGAGGCGGAGTATTCCGCTGCCGAAATCGCTGGAAAGTGGGGCTTTGCTGACTTCGAAAGCTTTTCATCCTCTTATAAAAGACGGTACGATGAGGATCCAAACGAAACCTTTAGCCGTAATCTTGGCGCGAGCGCTGCCTTCAAGGAGATAAACTACGGCAGCCGCGCTCCTCTCACTCCCGCCAAGATTGATCTGTTACGACATTATATAAATACGAATATTGGAAATCAGATCACGGTACAAAAACTCGCATCCTTGGTCGGAATGAGTTCGCAGAACTTCGCGGTTGCCTTCAAGAGTGCTTTCCGGACGACGCCGGCGCAATATGTTCTCAGTGAACGGCTCAACTGGGCGAGCTGGCTCCTTGCAAATACGAACTTCAGCATTGCGGCCATCGCGGCCGAGACCGGCTTCTCCAGCCAGAGTCATCTGACATCGGCAATGGGTAAAGCGAGCGGCCAAACGCCGTATGAATTTCGACGCCTGTCGAATTTGCGTTAGGGCGTGGCGGAAATCGGCCTCAGGCGCGCGTCGCAGCAGAGGCCCTGCGCGCCGGGCCCGACAAAAGGAAGATGATGAGCGCGCACATGCCTGTCGCGGCGATAGCCATCGGCAGAGGCAGGGCGCTGGCGCCGAGGAAATGGCCGACGGCGGCGCCGATCAGGGCGCCGCCCAGCATCTGGGTGAAGCCACAGAAGGAGGAGGCGCTGCCCGCCTTGGTCGGGAAGGGCATCAGAGCCCCGGCCATCGCCTGCGGCATCACCAGGCCGACCCCGAAGAGGTAAAGCATCATCGGCACCACGATCTCGGCCGGATGACCCGCACCGAAGAGAACGCAGGCCAGCATGACCAGGCCGCCGCCGGCAAGGCAGACGACGCCCGCAGCGATGGTCCTGTCGATGCCGACGCGCGGCACCAGGCGCTGGGCGGTGAGCGTACCGGCGATATAGCCGACCACACCGATGGCAAATGCGAGGCCGAAAGCAACCTCGCTGAGATGGTAGATGCCCTGCAACACGAAGCTCGAGCCGGAGATGTAGGCAAAGAGGCCACCATAGGCCAGGGCCATCATGGCGAGGTAGGCGAGGAATCCGCGGTTGTCGGTGAGGGAAGCAAAGCCCTTGAGGATGCTCCATGGCGAGATCGGCGCAGGATTGCGCGACTTCGCGGTCTCCGGGAGCTTCTGCGAGATCACGATGCCGCCAAAAATGCCACAGGCCGCCGCAATGGCGAAATGGAAGGGCCAGCCCAGGAAGCGCTGCACATAGCCGCCGAGGATCGGGGCCGCGGCGGGCACCAGGCCCATGATCGTGCCCATCAAGGCGAGTTCTCGCGCCGCCTTCGGCCCCTCATAGAGGTCGCGTACCACGGCGCGCGCGAGCACGATGGGGCCGGCTGCCCCGAGCGCCTGAAAGAAGCGGGCCGCGATCAGCAGCTCGATGCTGGGCGCGATCACGCACAGCAGGCTGGCGATGACGAACAGGCACAGCCCACCGAGCAGCAGTGGCTTGCGGCCATACTTGTCGGAAAACGGCCCATAGAAGATCTGTCCCGCGGCAAAACCGAGCAGGAAGGCCGAAAGGGTAAGCTGAACCTGCGCCGTATCGGCCCCCAGAGAGAGGCCGATGGCCGGCAGAGAGGGCAGATACATGTCGGTGGAGAGCGGGCCGAGTGCCGTCATCAGGGCCAGCAGCGCCGTCAGAGCGAAGGTATTGGGGCGCAGCATCCGGGAAACCGCTTCGGGAGGGGACCGGTTTCATACGGCATAGATGCACGCCGGGGAAGGTGGCTGGAAGCGCGGACTTCCGGTCCGCGCTCCGGAATAACCTCTCCCTACTGCGCCTTCGCGGCATCTCCGATATAGCCGGCCATCAGCACCTGGCCGCTGGTCTCGTCCCTCAGGGCGAACAGGAAGGGTTTGTCGGCGACGAAGCTGAAGGTGGCCGGAATCGCCAGGCTGCGCGAGGTGACGGCGGTCGCGGCGGCCGCCTCGGTACCCTTCTCGTCGACCGTGATGACCACTTTCTGGATGACCTTGTCGATCTTCTGCGGCGTGGTCAGGAAACCGCTGAGCACATCGGGCGCACGCACGGCCGGATCGAGGCCGAGCCTGTCGAGACTGCCGCGCAGATCCGCGCTTGTCTTGATCGACAGGCGGGGCAGCGACACCGTGCCTTCGCTCTCGGTGAAGCCCTCGCCCGTCAGCCAGGAGGCGGCAGGCGCGAAGTCGGCAAGCGCCCCCGGCTTGTCCTTGGTGGTGAGGAGGAGGAGGTCGTAGCCTTTGGTCTGGTAAGGCAAGGCAACGGCGATGAAGCGATCGTCCTGGCGGGCAAGCCAGTGGCCCGAGCCGCTCTGCATCATCGCGACCTTGGCGACACCGCCGCCCAGGCGATGGAAATCCTTCTGGGCGGTCTGGGCGGGATCGAAGGCCGTGCGCCAGTCATCCTTGAAATGCAGGGCGTTGAGCACGACGAGCCCGCCCTTGCGCAACGGCTCGTCGATCAACGTCGGAATGAGCCCCTTGGTGTGATCCTTCACAAGCGCATTGATGTCATCGATCGTCTTGGCATCGGCAAGATCGCGGACATCGGCCTGCACGCCAGCCTGCTTGAGCTCATCCAGAGCCGCCGGCTTCGGGCCGCCGCGCGGATCGAAATAAATAGCGCTGATGCCGGTGAGCGGACCATCGGCCTTGCTGCCGTCGATCAACGGCACGAGGGAGGCACGCAGCGACTTGAGATCGCCGCTATCGCCGACACCGTCGAGACGCAGGGTCTTCACCAGGGCGGCATGGAATTTCGGGCTGGCGCCGAGATCGAGAACGGCAAGCGCAGCGGTCAGGCTGGCCGGGGAAACCACGGGATTGGGATCGCTCCCCTTGCTCTTGCCGAACTGGCCGAGGAGGTCGAAACCCAGACGCGCCGAGGCCTGCGCGGCAGTGGCAATCGGCGCAACAGGCGCCGGCTTGGCCTTGGAAGCGGCCTCGACCTCTCGCGGCGCCCATGGCAGCAACGCCAGCAGACCCAGCGTCATCACTGCCCGTCTGGACGCCCGTTGCCCTGCAAGCCACCCCATGCCCGTTCTCCTCGGTGGGCACACCGGCCCCCTGCCACCCCTGATAGCGATCATGCCATGAACGCGCTGTACCGTGGAGCACAATTCTTCGGCGCGGCCTTTCCCGGGTGCACGGGCAACCTGCCCGTTCTTGGACCGCCGAGCCGGTAGGATGGGAAAGAACGGGGAAGATGCCCGAGCGCGCCAACCAACCTTGCGGCGGTGCACAATCACCTTTCCCCAGCCGATCCGCCTCGCTATAAGGCCCCTTCACTCGCCTGTTGAGGTCAGCCATGCGCAGCGCGTCGATCGAGCGCGTCACCAACGAAACCTCCGTCTCCGTGTCCGTCGCCCTCGACGGCACGGGCAAGCATGACGTTGCCACCGGCGTCGGCTTCTTCGACCATATGCTGGAGCAGCTGGCACGCCATTCGCTGATCGACATCACTGTCCGCACCAAGGGCGATCTGCACATCGACGACCACCACGCCGTCGAGGATACCGGCATCGCGCTCGGCCAGGCCATCCGCAAGGCGCTCGGCGACCTGAAGGGCGTGACGCGCTATGCCGATGCCTATCTGCCGATGGACGAGACGCTGTCGCGCTGCGCCATCGATATCTCCGGGCGCCCCTTCCTGGTGTTCAAGGTCGAGTTCCCCCGCGAGAAGATCGGCACCTTCGACACCGAGCTGGTGCGCGAATGGTTCCAGGCCTTCGCCATGAATGCCGGCATCACGCTCCATATCGAGACTCTCTACGGCACCAACGCCCACCATATCGCCGAAAGCTGCTTCAAGGCGCTGGCCCGTGCACTGCGCGGCGCCATCGCCATCGATCCGCGGATGGTGGGCGAGCTGCCCACCACCAAGGGCAAGCTGGGGGGGTAGCATCGTGGCCAGTTGGTATGTTTTCGAGCCGCCGAAGACCCTGCCCGACACGGCGGAGGCCGCTGGCAAGGCGCTCTTCATCAAGGACGGCTTCAGCATCGGCGCTTTCCTGCTCGGACCGTTCTGGCTGCTGTGGCGGCGCATGTGGCTGGTCTTCCTGTTCTGGCTGGTAGCACAGATCGCGCTGCTGCTGATCGCGCGGGTGCTCCATTTCGACGAGCGTCTCGCCGGCCTCGTTTCCCTGCTGTTCAGCCTCTGTGTCTCGCTGGAGGCCAACGCCCTCAGAGCCTGGACGCTGCGCCGCAAGGGCTGGCGCTTCCTGGGGCTGGCCCTCGGCCACAGCCTCGTGGAAGCAGAGCAGCGCCATTTCTCCGAGCGCACCCTCGTCGAGCCGCCCAAGCCGTTGCCGCCGGCAAGGCCCCGGCATCCCGGCCCGACGCGGCCGCATGAGGGGCACGACGGCGTGCTCGGCGTCTTCCCGGACGTACAGGGAAGCCGGCCGTGATCGCTGCTATCATCGACTACGGGTCGGGTAATCTCCACTCGGCCCAGAAGGCTTTCGAGCGCGCCGCCGATGACGCCGGCCTGGCGGCCACGATCCACGTAACCGACGATCCGGGGCTGGTCGCCAGGGCCGATCACATCGTCCTGCCTGGCGTGGGCGCCTATGCCGACTGCAAGCGTGGCCTCTCCTCCGTTTCCGGCATGATCGATGCACTCAACGAGGCGGTGATCGGCAAGGGCCGACCTTTCCTCGGCATCTGCGTCGGCATGCAGTTGATGGCCGAGCGCGGACTCGAATTCGAGGTGACCGAGGGACTCGGCTGGATTGGCGGCGACGTCAAGGCGATCGAACCGGAGGATGCCGCCTTCAAGGTGCCACATATGGGCTGGAACACGCTGGCCCTCTCGCGTGACCATGTGCTGCTGCAGGGCATCCCGACCGGTCCTTCCGGCCTGCATGCCTATTTCGTCCATTCTTACCATCTCGTTGCGCGCGATCCAGGCAGCGTGATCGCCCAAGCCGACTATGGCGGCCCGGTCACCGCAATGGTCGGCCGCGCCAACATGGTGGGCACGCAATTTCATCCCGAAAAGAGCCAGGCACTCGGCCTCGCCCTGATCGCCAATTTTCTCCGGTGGCGCCCGTGATCCTCTTTCCCGCAATCGATCTGAAGGAGGGGCGCTGCGTGCGCCTGATCCAGGGCGACATGGCGCAGGCCACCGTCTTCAACGACGACCCGGCCGAGCAGGCCATCGCCTTCGAGGATATGGGCTTCACGGATCTCCATGTCGTCGATCTCGACGGGGCTTTTGCCGGAAAGCCGATGAACTCGGCCGCCGTCGAACGCATCCTCGCTGCCTCCACCATGCGCACCCAGCTTGGCGGCGGCATCCGCGACATGGCAACAGTCTCGGGCTGGCTCGACAAGGGCATTGCGCGGGTGATCATCGGCACCGCGGCGGTGCGCAATCCCGCCTTCGTAAGGGAGGCGGCCAAAGCCTACCCCGGCAGGATCGCTGTCGGCCTCGACGCCCGCGACGGCCTTGTCGCCGTCGAAGGCTGGGCCGAAGTCTCCACCGTCACGGCCGAGGCGATCGCCAAACGCTTCGAGGATGCAGGCGTCGCCGCGATCATCTACACCAACATCGCCCGCGACGGCATGCTCAAGGGCATCGACTGGGAGGGTACGCTGGCGCTGGCCCGGGCCATCTCGATCCCGGTGATCGCCTCCGGTGGCCTTGCCTCGATCGCCGACATCGAGCGCATGACCCGGCCCGACGCCGCCCTGCTCGAAGGCGCCATCGCCGGGCGTGCGCTTTACGACCATCGCCTCGATCCGCATGAGGCGCTGGCACTGCTCAAGAGGGCGGCGTGATGGAGACGGGAAGTCATCCCGTGCGGATCGCAGCGCGAAGCGGGGCGATGCAGTCAGACCACGTTCAGTATGGGGCGCTCCTCTCGTCTTACGGTCCCGGATCTGCGCGGTACCGCTTCGCGTTGCAGTGCGTCCGGGATGACACGTGATTTTCCGCAACAATTCTGTCATGGTGCGGCGCAACAGCCTCCGGCGGCCCCGCGTTCGGTTTAAGACATGCTCAAAGCGCGTGTAATTCCCTGTCTCGACGTCAAGGACGGCCGTGTCGTCAAGGGCGTTAATTTCGTCGACCTGCGCGATGCCGGCGATCCAGTCGAGAGCGCCCGCGCCTATGACGCGGCCGGCGCCGACGAGCTCTGCTTCCTCGACATCGCCGCCACCCATGAAAAGCGCGGCATCCTGCTCGATGTCGTGCAGCGCACGGCCGAGGCCTGCTTCATGCCACTGACGGTGGGTGGGGGCGTGCGCACGGTCGACGACATCCGCCAGCTCCTGCTTGCCGGCGCCGACAAGGTCTCGATCAACTCCGCCGCCGTAGCCGACCGGCAGTTCGTCGCCCGCGCCGCCGAGAAGTTTGGCCAGCAATGCATCGTCGTCGCCATCGATGCCAAGAAGGTCTCGCCGCCGGGCATGGACGATCGCTGGGAAATCTTCACCCATGGCGGCCGCAAGGAGACGGGCATCGATGCCGTTCAGTTCGCCCGCGAGGTCGTGGCGCTGGGCGCCGGCGAATTGCTGCTTACTTCGATGGACCGGGACGGCACCAAGGCCGGCTTCGACCTCGCCCTCACCCGCACCATCGCCGATGCCGTTACCGTGCCGGTGATCGCCTCCGGCGGCGTCGGCACGCTCGAACATCTGGTCGAGGGCGTGCGCGACGGCCATGCCAGCGCGGTGCTGGCGGCCTCGATCTTCCATTTCGGCACCTTCTCCATCCGCGAGGCCAAGACCTATATGGCCCATGCCGGCCTGCCGATGCGGCTCGACGGCCTCGAACCGGGACTGGCGGCATGAGCTTCTCCCTCACCGATCTCGAAGCGCGCGTCGCCGAACGCGCCAAGGCTCCGCCTGAACAATCCTGGACCGCCAAGCTTTTGGCGGGTGGCCCGCCTCGGGCCGCCAAGAAGTTCGGCGAGGAGGCAGTGGAATTTGTGATCGCCCTTGCCGAGGGCGAGAAGGGCCCGATCGTCGCCGAGGCGGCGGATGTCCTCTACCACCTGCTGGTGGGGCTGCGTTCACGCAATGTCAACCTCGCCGAGGTGATGCTGGAGCTGGAGCGGCGCACGGCCCAGTCCGGCATCGCCGAGAAGGCCGCGAGACCCAGATGACGGCGGCCACCAAGTGACGATAGCGTTCGGTCAGGGACAAGCATTCGGAATGGATCAGCTCGTGAAGTCGACCGTGTCCCCCTACTCCGTCTTCACGCGAAGCGAATGGGCCAAGCTGCGCGCCGACACGCCGATGACGCTGACCGCCGCCGAGCTCGATCGCCTTCGCGCCCTCAACGACCCGGTCTCCCTGGTGGACGTGGAGGAAATCTACCTGCCGCTGTCGCGCCTGCTCTCGCTCTATGTCGCGGCGACGCAGGGCCTGCACCGCGCCACCCGGAGCTTCCTCGGCACGCATGACCGTAAGGTGCCCTATCTCATCGGCGTCGCCGGGTCGGTCGCGGTCGGCAAGTCGACCACCGCTCGTGTGCTCCGGCAATTGCTGACACGCTGGCCGAACACGCCCAAGGTCGATCTCATCACCACAGATGGCTTCCTCTTCCCCAATGCTTTCCTGCGCGAGAACGGGCTGATGGAGCGCAAGGGCTTTCCGGAGAGCTACGACACCCAGCGTCTTCTGCGTTTTCTCGCCGACATCAAGGCCGGTCAGGCCAAGGTCACCGCGCCCGTCTACTCCCATCTGGTCTATGACGTGGTGCCCGGCGAAATCGTCACCGTGGATCTGCCCGACATCCTCATCGTCGAGGGCCTCAACGTGCTGCAGCCGGCCCGCCTGCCGCGCGACGGCAAGGCCATCCCCTTCGTCTCCGACTTCTTCGACTTCGCCATCTATCTCGATGCCGAGGAGGCGCTGCTCCGGCGCTGGTATGTCGAGCGCTTCATGACCCTGCGCGAGACGGCTTTCCGCAACCCCCTCTCCTTCTTCCGCAAATATGCCGATCTCACCGAGGCAGAAGCCCTGGAGACGGCGCTGGGGCTGTGGGGCCGCATCAACCAGCCCAATCTGATCGAGAACATCCTGCCCACCCGCCCGCGGGCCGACCTGATTCTGCGCAAGGGCAACAGCCATGGCATCGAACAGGTTTCGTTGAGGAAGCTTTGAGCGGCACGCCATCAGTGATTCACATCAAAATGGCATAAATCCGTAACATCGCCGCCACATAGCTTAGGCACTTGTGGATTCGCGCCGGTTTCTTCCCGGTACGCCACGCAGGTTCGGAAGGTTCCGGAATGAAGGGCTCGCGCTGCCTCTTGCTGATCGCCGGCCTGCTGGTTGGTGCCGGTCTGCTCTTCGGCCTGTTCCCCTCGCTCGACCTCGACGTCAGCCAGCCCTTCGGCGCCGCCGGTTTTCAGCTAAAGGGGAGCTCGCTTGCCGCTGCGCTGCGCCAGATCGGCCAGTGGCTGCCGATGATCATCTTCGTTGCCTGCCTCGCCGCCCTGCTCGGACCTCTCGCCAATCCGCGCTGGCGCAGTGGCTTTGACGCCCGCAGCCTTGCCGCCATCCTGCTTACCTTCACCCTCGGGCCCGGCCTCCTGATCAATGTGGGGCTCAAGGACCATTGGCATCGCCCTCGCCCGATCCAGGTGAGCGAGTTCGGCGGGGCCGACCCGTTCAAGCCGTGGTGGGACACCTCGGGCGCCTGCCAGCTCAACTGCTCGTTCGCGTCGGGCGAAGTTGCTGCCGCCACCGCTGCAGTCGGGGTAGTCGCGCTGGTACCATTGGCCTATGGGGGGGCGGCTTTGGTGCTTGGCATCGTCCTCACACTGATCGTCGCCTATCTGCGCCTCGCCTTTGGCGGCCATTTCCTCTCCGACATCGTCTTTGCGGCTCTGCTGACGCAGTTCATCGCCTTCGCGTTGATGATGCTCTTCCATGACAGGCGCTGGCGCTATGGCTGCGAGGGCGTGCTGGAACAGGACATCAGGCTGCTCGCCTTCCGCCTGCACGCGCAATTGCCCTGGCTGAGGCATCAGCCGCCCTGGCTGGTGCGCTCAGCCCATCTCGCCCATGGCAAGCCTGCCTTCTCGCCCACGCTTGGCAGCGTCACGGTGATCGGCTGGGAGCGGGCAGACGACCACGCCGGCGTTCATGGGCGCTGACGCCTTGCCTTGTGACGCTGGCCGCCCATAGCAGCGCAATTTTCTCCGGCCCGATTCCATCCGGCGAAGTCCCACGCCAGGGCGTTTTTTCTTTCAGATCGAGCCTCCATGAATCGCAAAATGCTTTGACAGCAATGCGTTGCTCTGAAAGACCGTTTCCACTCCAACACATTTTGCTTTAGGGCCCCTCGATGTCCAAATCTGTCAAGAAGGTGGTGCTTGCCTATTCCGGCGGCCTCGACACCTCGATCATCCTGAAATGGCTGCAGACCACCTATAAGTGCGAAGTCGTCACCTTCACGGCCGATCTCGGCCAGGGCGAGGAGCTGGAGCCGGCGCGCCAGAAGGCGCTGCTGCTCGGCATCAAGCCGGAAAACATCTTCATCGAGGACCTGCGCGAGGAATTCGTACGCGACTATGTCTTCCCGATGTTCCGCGCCAACGCCCAGTATGAGGGCGTCTACCTGCTCGGCACTTCGATCGCCCGCCCGCTGATCGCCAAGAAGCAGATCGAGATCGCCGAGAAGACCGGCGCCGACGCCGTCTGCCACGGCGCCACCGGCAAGGGCAACGACCAGGTGCGCTTCGAACTCGGCTATTATGCCCTCAAGCCCGACGTCACCATCATCGCTCCCTGGCGCGAATGGGACCTGCGCTCGCGCGAAGCCCTGATCAAGTTCGCCGAGGAGAACCAGATCCCGATCGCCAAGGACAAGCGCGGCGAGGCGCCCTTCTCCGTCGACGCCAACCTGCTGCACTGCTCCTCGGAGGGCAAGGTGCTGGAGGATCCGGCGCTCGAAGTGCCCGATTATGTCTATTCGCGCACCGTCGACCCCGAGAAGGCGCCGGATACCCCCACCGTCATCACCATCGACTTCGAGAAGGGCGATGCCGTCGCCATCGATGGCGTGAAGTTGAGCCCAGCCGCCCTGCTGGCCAAGCTCAACGAGCTTGGCCGCATCAACGGTATCGGTCGCCTCGATCTCGTCGAGAACCGCTATGTCGGCATGAAGTCGCGCGGCATGTATGAGACGCCCGGCGGCACCATCCTGCTGCCGGCCCACCGTGCCATCGAGAGCATCACCCTCGACCGTGGCGCCGCTCATCTCAAGGACGAGCTGATGCCAAAATATGCAGAGCTCATCTACAACGGCTTCTGGTTCTCGCCCGAGCGCGAGATGCTGCAGGCCCTGATCGACAAGAGCCAGGAAGCGGTGACGGGTTCGGTGCGCCTCAAGCTCTACAAGGGCGGCGTGCATGTCATCGGCCGCGAGAGCCCCTATTCGCTCTACAGCCAGGACCTCGTGACCTTCGAGGAAGGCGCTGTCGCGTACGACCACCGCGACGCCGCCGGCTTCATCAAGCTCAACGCGCTCCGCCTGCGCACCCTGGGCAGCCGCAAGCGCAAGTTGGGGGTGTGAGACATTATCGAAGGCGACAGACGTCGCTTTATCCTGCGATGAAAGCCCTTTCCGACCACCGGAAAGGGCTTTTTGCTTTCAAAATGATCAATATGATCAAGAAAAGCCCGCATAAGACAACATTGCTGACCTAAATATGATGCAACGCAAAATCTAATTGTGCGACGCACTTGATTCCGGTTGCCAATAAGACAATCACAATATTTGGAGGTTGCGAGTCTGATGTTCCTTTAACTCAAAAGTACCAATTGAAAACTTGTCTGAGGATTGCAATAGTCCAGCCCGTTGGTCACATGGTGATCGGAACACGAGCAAGGCAATCCCATGATCAGGAAACTCGTCCTGCTATTCACTGGCGCCATGATGGCGCTGGCGGCGACGCTCTCGGTAGCGCAGGCCGCGCCCAAGACCTATTATTGGATCTCGCATGGCGGACCGGCTGACCCGGTCTGGACCTACTTCCTCGCCGGCGCCAAGCAATGGGCGGCCGACACGGGCAACACCGTGAACACCTCCTTCCACTCCAACGACGTCGCCTCCCAGCAGGAGGCCTTCCGCGCCGCCATCGCGGCCGGCGCTGACGGCATCGTCACCACCAGCCCGGATCCCGGGAGCCTCGGCAAGATCGTCGCTGAAGCCCATGCCAAGAAGATCCCGGTGATCAATTTCAACACGCCCGATCCGGCGGCCGGCTTCGACGCCTATGTCGGCGGCGACAATGTCAAATTCGGCACGGCCTGGGCGCAATATCTGGTCGACCACAAGCTGGTGAAGTCGGGCGATTTCGTCTGGCTCCCCGTTGAAGTGCCTGGCGCCACCTATGGCGTACAGGAGGAGCAGGGCATCTCCTCGGTGTTCAAGCCGCTCGGCATCACCTGGGAAGTCACCGAGACCACGCTCGACCAGGGCGAGGTCATCAGCCGCATGAGCGACTATCTCACCACCAACCGCAAGAAGATCAAGGCGATCATCGGCCTGGGTGACCTTGCCACCGGCAGCATCAAGCGCGTGTTCGACCAGGTCGGCGTCAAGCCCGGCGACATTCCGGTCGTAGGCTGGGGCAACTCGCTCGACACCACGCAGGAAGTGCTCAACGGCTATGTCAATGCCGCCCAGTGGCAGGATCCGCAGGCGACCAGCTATATCGCGCTTTCCATGGCGTCCATGGCCGCGAGCGGCATCCGCCCTGGCTTCAACGTCATCACCGGCGCCCTCTATGAGAAGGATGCCGCCCAGATCTACGACAACATCCTCAGCGGCAAGAAATGATCTCCTGAAGGGCGCTTCCCTTTGAGGGGAGCGCCGTTTTTCATTGATATTTTGTCTTTTGGCCTAGGATATCACGTGGAACAGCGTTCATTGCTCCAGCGAGCGATAGCTCGCCCCGAATTCGGGCCCTTCGTGCTCCTCGTTCTCGAACTCATCGTTTTCACTTCCATCAATCCCGACTTCATGTCGGCCGATAATATCAGCAATATCCTGGCCTTTACCGTCGAGCTCGGTCTCATCGCGCTTGCCATGACGCTGCTGATGACCTCGGGTGAATTCGATCTGTCCGTCGGCTCTCTCTTCGGCTTCTCGCCGGTGCTGATGTGGACGCTGTACAACAGTGGTGCCACCTCGTTTGGTGTTGCCTTCGTGATCGCCCTGGTGGTCGCGGCCCTCATCGGCCTCGTCAACGGGCTCTTCGTCACGCGGTTGAAGATCCCATCCTTCCTCGTGACCCTGGGCATGCTGCTGGTGGTGCGCGGCACCGCCCTCTTCGTCACCAACGGCTTCCCGCAGCGCACCTGGAACGCCGGCGACCTGCCGCTCGCCAATGTCCTGGTCGGCACCTTCTATGTCGGCAGTTTCAGGGTCTATATGTCGCTGCTCTGGTTCGCCGCTGCGGCGATCGTGCTCGGCTATGTTCTGACCCAGACCAAGGCCGGCAACTGGATCCAGGCCTCCGGTGGCAACCCCAACGCGGCGCGGGCGCGCGGCGTCAATGTCAACCGCACCAAGGTCTATCTGTTCATGGTGTGCGCCGTGCTGGCGACGCTGGCCGGCATCATCTCCTCGATCCGCACCTCTTCGGCCAATCCCAATTCCGGCACCGGCTATGAGCTCGAGGTGATCGCCATGGTGGTGATCGGCGGCACGGCGCTGACGGGCGGGCGCGGCACCATCATCGGCACCGTGCTCGGCATCTTCATCCTGCGCGTGATGCGCAACGGCATCGTGCTGATCGGCGTGCCGGGCCTGGCCTACAACATCTTCATCGGCGCCATCATCCTCGGCATGATGGCCCTGCATTCATGGCTGGATCGCCGGCATCAGGAAGGAAGCTGAGCCAATGACGAATTCGGCCGACGAACTCATCCGCATGCAGAACATCGCCAAGTCCTATGGCCGCATTCGCGCCATCGAGGACGTGACGCTGACGGTGGCCAAGAGCGAGATCGTCGGCCTGCTCGGCGACAACGGCGCCGGCAAATCGACCCTGATCAAGATCCTTTCCGGCGCGGTGCCCGCCACCTCCGGCGACATCTTCATTCGCGGCCAGAAAGTGAATATACGCACGACCACCGACGCCATCGCAAACGGCATCGAGACGATCTACCAGGACTCGGCCCTGGTGCCGCAGCTCTCGATCGCGCGCAACCTTTTCCTCGGCCGCGAACCCATCCGGGGCCCGCGCTTCCTCAACCGCATGGACAAGGACAAGATGAACGAGGTGGCGCGCGCCCTGCTCCGCCAGGTCGGCATCACCAAGAACATCGCACCGACGACGCCGATCAGTTCGCTGTCAGGCGGCGAGCGCCAGGCGGTGGCGATCGCCAGAGCCATGCATTTCGACAGCGACCTCATCATCCTGGACGAGCCCACCAACAATCTCGGCGTGGCGGAGACGCAGGGCGTGCTGAACTTCGTGCGCAACGCCCGCAATTCCGGCCATTCCTGCATCTTCATCGCCCATAACATCCACCACGTCTTCCAGGTCGTCGACCGCATCGTGGTGATGCGCCGGGGTCGCGTGGTGGCCGATGACATCGATCCGAAGAAGACAAGCGTGGAAGAGGTGGAGCGGGTGATCACGGGGATGGATCACTGAGCCTGGATTAGTGATCTCCTGCCGTCATTCTCGAACATCCCTTCTGCAGGTCGAGAAGATGGCGGTCGGAGACCGCCACTCCAAAGTCGGACGTGGCTTGACGCCACTCAGTCCATTTCACGACCCGCCGCTCAAATTTGGTACCTGACAATCGCGCTGCAATCGGTAAAACAGGCTCGGAATATCGGGAGCCCTCATGAAGAAACTCGTCATTTTCGATCTCGACGGCACGCTGGCATTGAGCAAGTCCGCCATCGATGCCGAGATGTCCACTTTGCTCGGCAAGCTGCTCACCGTCGCCCAGGTGGCCGTGATCTCGGGCGGCGACTGGCCGCAATTCGAGAAGCAGTTCCTCTCGAACCTCGCGCAGGGCGACCAGTTCGACCGCCTGTATCTGCTGCCGACCTGCGGCACCAAATTCTTCAGCTATGACAAGGGCGAGTGGAAGCCCGTCTACCGCGAGGACCTGTCGCCCGAGGACAGGCAGCGCATCATCGCGGCACTCGATGCCGCCTTCGAGGAGTCCGGTTTCAAGCCGGAGCGCATCTGGGGCCAGCGCATCGAGGATCGCGGCAGCCAGATCACCATGTCCGCCCTCGGCCAGGAGGCCCCGCTCGACGCCAAGCATGCCTGGGATCCCGACTTCAAGAAGCGCACCATCCTCAAGGGCTATCTCGACAAGTCCCTGCCCGACTTCTCCGTGCGCATGGGCGGCGCCACCTCGATCGACGTCACCCGCCAGGGCATCGACAAGGCCTATGGCATCCATAAGCTGCGCGATCGCCTCGGGATCGCCATCGACGAGATGATCTTCGCCGGCGACGCGCTCTTCCCGGGCGGCAACGACTATGCGGCGAAGGAAGCCGGCGTTGATTCGATCCGCGTGCGCGATCCCGAGGAGACCAAGCGGGTGATCGAGACGATCGTCTCCTGTCTGGGAGGGGCGGTGTAAGGGCGCGGCTCAAAGCCTCCCCCACAAAGCTGGGGGAGGTGGCCGAACGAAGTGAGGTCGGAGGGGGTGTGGCCAGGAAAGGGCGCGAGAATCGTTAACTACTGTCCCATTTCCTGCACCTCACTCCGCCCACACCCCCTCCGAGCCGGCTGTGCCGGCCCACCTCCCCCAGCTTCGTGGGGGAGGCTTCCCGCGCCCCTTTTTGCAGCGTCTCGCCGCTCCGCATCTTGTCTGACCTATCGGCAAAATGCTTCATTGCTTGAAAGCATCGGGAATCAGGGAGAAGCGCATGTCTGGTCAGGGTAAGGTCGCCATCGTCACGGGTGCGGCGACGGGAATCGGCAAGGCGGTCGCCCTGGCGTTTCTGGAAAATGGCTGGTCGGTGGTGTTCACCGGACGCCGCAAGGAGGTGCTCGAAGCGGCCATTGCCGAGAGTCCGAAGGCTTCGGCCGGCCGCGCCATTCCTTCCGACGTCACGGATCCCGCCTCCGTCGCCGCCCTGTTCGACGCCACCGTCGCCGCCCTTGGCCGCGTCGACCTCGTCTTCAACAATGCCGGCACCAATGCACAGGGCCTGCCGATCGAGGACCTGCCCTTCGAGCAGTGGAAGGCGGTTGTAGACACCAATATTACCGGCGTGTTCCTGTGTACCAAGGAAGCTTTCCGCGTGATGAAGGGCCAGAGCCCACGCGGCGGACGCATCATCAACAATGGCTCGATCTCGGCCACGGCCCCGCGCCCCAATTCGGCGCCCTACACCGCCTCCAAGCATGCGGTGACCGGCCTCACCAAATCGAGTTCGTTGGACGGGCGCAAATATGACATCGCCTGTGGCCAGATCGACATCGGCAACACGCTGACCCCGATGGCCTCCAGAATGTCGGGCGGCGTGCCCCAGGCCGACGGCTCGATCAAACCCGAGCCTACTTTCGACGTGAAGCATGTCGCCGACGCCGTGCTCTACATGGCCAGCCTGCCGCTCGAGGCGAATGTGCAATTCATGACGGTGATGGCGACGAAGATGCCGCTGGTCGGGCGAGGCTGAGAGCGTCTTACCTTCAGATCACCCAGAATCGCAAAATGCATTTGCTGCCAGAGAGTTGATCTGGAACTCCGCTCCCGCCTGAATGCATTATGCTCCAGCGATCAATGGCGGCAGCATTGAGCCGGTTGCGCCCTCGTCCTGCACAGGCATGACGAGGTGATCGGCACATCTGCCTTCGCCAGCGCTGCGGCGAGCTTGACCTGCAGAGCCGGCAGCTCCTCGCTCTCCCCGCGCTGGTGCAGGCATTCCACCAGCCCGTGCAAGGCCCAGACATTGTCGGGATGCCGCGCGCAACGTTGCACCGCCCGGCTCAAGCCGAGATCGTCGCGATAGACCTGCTCGGCTTCGGCATAGTGGCCCTGGTCCAAAAGGAGGGCGGCCAGCGCATGGCGGGGCGGATGCATCCAGGCCCAGGGCTCGGTGTAGGACAGGTTGTCGTCAAGCTGCACCGCCTGACGCAAATGCGCATAGGCTTCCTCGTGGTGGCCCTTGTGAAAAGCGAGTTCACCATCGAGCAAGGCAGCGCCGACGGCCAGGGAGGCCTGTGTCGGGTTGCTGAGGAAGCGCCTTTCGGGCGGGATGCCGGCGACGTGCCGCTGAAATTGCTCGCGCTGGCGCTCTGCATTGGCGAAGTCGCGCAGGGCCGCATAGGCGACGCCCTTGGCGTAGTGCTGCATGGCGGTCGTCACGACGTAAAGCTGCGGATCGCCAATCATCGGTTCGTCGATGATGTCGAACCAGCGGCCAAAGCGCACCAGCACATGCGATTTCATAGCGTGGTAGCCCTCCACGGTCTGTGTGAACTTGGGCCGCTCGGCGAGCCCGACGACATCCCGCGTCACCAGGCTGCGCACCTTGTCGGCAGCCCAAAGGGCCGGTCCCCGCTGGCCCAGGAACATGCAGGTGAACATCATGAGATGGAGGTCATGGCAGCAGCCGAGCAGGTAGTAGGTCGGGTCATCGGCATAGCCAAGATATTTGTCGTTGGCGCGCACCGCCTTTTCGCTGGCAAGCTTGGCTTTCTCGTACTCGCCGCAAAGCACATAGATATGCCCCGGCATATGGTTCATGTGCCCAGCATCGGGGCACATCGTGCCGAGCCTGTCGGCCGAGCGCATGCCGCGTTCCGGCATGGTCGACATCTCGAGGAGATGGATGTGCAGATGCAGGATCGCCGGATGCTGCGGCGCGCCGGCCGCGTCGGCGAGGTCAATCGCGCGTTCGCACACCTCGAGGGCCTCCAGGACATCCGAATTCGGCGCCGGCTCGCCGGTCTTGAGATCCCACAGGCGCCGAACCGTGCGCATCATCAAGGCTTCCACCAGCAGGGCCATCACATCGGGATCGTCTGGGAAGGCAGCATAGACGCGCCGCATCGCGGCGGCGTAGTCATCGTCCCATTGCTGGAGTTCGAACGCAGGGCCCCCGTACGGCTTCTGAAACCGACGCGCCAGCGCCTCGATCAACTGTCTCTCGACCTCGCTGGCGCCGGCAGCCCTGGCGCGGGCAAGCTGGACGTTATCGAAGCAGCGCCGGGTCGCCCGGTTCAGCTCGGCTTCGCCATGCTCCTTCCAGGTCAGGTTGTAGAAGGGCCCGCTGGCATAGGCGATGCCCCAATGCGCCATCGCGCAATCCGGGTCTGACACCAGCGCCTTCTCGAAACACTTGATGCCCTCGTCATGGTTGAAGCCGTAGCACCAGTTGAGACCGATATCGAACTGGCGCTGGCTTGCCGCCGAACGGGTGGAGATGGGACGGCTGTAAGTGCCGAGGTCGAAATGATCCATGCCCGCTTTTTCTCATGCAATCCGTCCTTGGCTCCATACCACACCGCCGCCGATGGCCCGAACTTCAATGGATCAGGAGTTCCGTGCGGTATCGGCCAGCCAGCGCGCCTGCCTTCGCCTGCCGCTCGGCGATTTCCGCCGGACTGAGAGGCGGCGGAGGCGCTGTGGGGCTATCGACCGGATCACCAATCGCCATGAAGAACTCATCCAGCCCCGCTGGCGTGCACATGCAGAGCATGCGCGCCGCCCTGTCCGAGATGTTCCTGAAAGAATGCGGGGCATTCGCTGGTATGCTCACGCTGGATCCCGCCGTAATGGTGACGGTCTCGCCCCGAAAGGTGAACGAAAGCTCGCCTTCCAGCAGCGTGAACATTTCCTCGAAATCGTGACGGTGGGGCAGCGGCCCGCCGCCAGGCGGCACGTGCATGTCGATGAGGCAATAGCGGGCGCCGGTCTGTGCGCCACTCACCAGGATCGTGTAGGTGTCGCCGGCGACCGAGATGTGAGGCAATTCGGGCGCTGCCGGATTGGCGATGGTGAGAGATCGCTTGAGATCGTCCGCCGGAATCGATGCTCCTTCATGAGCGCTCGTGTCTGAACTTTCGGCCATTCTGGGCTCCATTCAAAGGGTGAGATCGAGGACGATCTTGCCTGGCGCGTGCCCTGTCCGGTTGCGCTCCAGCGCTGCGGCCAGGCCCGCGTGATCGACCACCTCGGCGATGTCGGATTGTGCCCGACCCGTAGCGACCATATCGGCAATGGCGCTCAATTGTGCGGCATCAGGCTTCATCATGAAAAACTGTCCCTTGCGACCCGAGGGAGTGCGACCCGCAATATCGAAGGCCGCCGTCGAGACGATGGCGCCTCCATCGGCAAGCACGGACCAGGAGCGGTCCACCGCGTCCCCGCCGACGAGGTCGAGAACGAGATCGATATCCCTGACGTGATCCTCGAAGCGTTCCGTATGACGGTCGATGACTCTATCGGCTCCCAGGCCGATAAGATAGTCGCGGCTGGAGCCCGAGGCCGTAGCCAGGACGGTTGCACCCGCTGACTTGGCGAATTGCACGGCAAAACTGCCGACGCCGCCAGATGCACCGTGGATCAGAACGGTCTGGCCGGCCCGCAATTCGCCCTCGGCCCGAAGAGCCTGCCAGGCGGTCAGGGCCGCGACCGGCAAGGCAGCCGCCCGAACATCCGATAGTCCGGCTGGCGTCGGGCAAAGCTTGCCTTCATCCACGGCAACAAAATCGGCGTAGGCTCCAAGGCCTGCGAGCGGCCCCATGACCCGATCTCCAACCTTGAACCGGGTGACGCCGGGACCTGTCGCGGTCACGACGCCCGCGAGTTCGATGCCCAGGGTTGCCGGCAAGACGAGCGGGAAAGCGTCGCGAACGAAGCCTTCCCGGATCTTCCAGTCCAGGCCGTTCACGCCGGCTGCATGAACCTGGACAAGAACCTGGCCAGGTTCGGGCGCCGGGACCGGCACCGTATCGAAAGACATAACCTCCGGGCCGCCATAGGCGTGAAGCCGGTGCGCGCGATTGCCTTGCATGATCATTCTCCTCAAAGCGACGGTTCAGCTCGTCGTAGGGCAGCAAATAGAGTGTTGCGATTTGGAAACACAGACTCTAAGTTTGAGATGACTCGTCTCAAAATTGGATCGATATGAACATCGAGGCCCTCGGCAACTTCAATCTTGTGGCCCTCCATGGCGGCTTCGGAAAGGCGAGCCGAGCCAGCGGACGCTCGAAGGCGACCCTGTCGCGGCAGGTAATGGAACTGGAGGAGAGCCTCGGCGTCCGCCTGCTGGAGCGAGGCTCGCATTCCCTGCGCCTCACCGAGGAAGGGGCTGCATTGTTCCGGCGCACCTCTGGGCTATTGAGCGAAATTACGCAGATCGGGCGGGAAGTCGCAGGGGGGATTGCACGGCCGGCCGGTTTGCTGCGCATCAGCGCGCCGGTTCTGTTCTCCCATGTCGCACTGGGCCGCCTTGCCGCGGACTACCGGCGCGCTTTTCCGGATGTTCGGCTCGAGATCACCGCGGAGGACAGGTTCGTCGACCTCATCGATGACGGCTACGACCTGGTGGTCCGGGTCAATCCCCGCCCGAGCAGCGATCTGGTCGGACGATGCTTCCTGCGCGATCAGATGCTGGTGGTCGGGCCGCCGGCCCTGTCTCGACCCAGGCTGGACGGCGCAGTTGGAACAGCCACGCATGTTCCGGCCGTCGTCCTGGCGGCCACGGCAGAAGGAAGCCTGTGGCAGATGGCCGATGAACTGGAAGGTTTCACTCTGATTCCCGACCCCGTTCTTCGCCTGTCGTCGATTCTCATGGTGCGTGATGCGGTTCGAGCGGGCGCGGGGGCGGCATTGCTGCCCCTCTCGATGGTCGCTGGCGATCTGGCGGCCGGGGTCCTGGTTTCCTGGGGAAGAGCGTCGGACCGGGACGTGGAGGTCTGGATCCTCCATGCCTCCCGCCGGCTGGCCAGCAGCAAGGTCACGAGCTTCATCCAGTTTCTATGCGATGCTTTCCCGAACGGCGGCTGGCCGGACGGGGACAGCCGCCCTGGCCGCACGTGAAATTCGCGCGACTGGCGGCAGTGCGTGGGAGCCGCGCCTCGTCAATGCCTCGTATCGGCCCCCACCACGGCGGGCCTCAACACGCACATCTCCTCGCCCGAGAAGGTGCGGGAGCGGGTGATGAAGCGCTTCTCCGTGCCGTTGTCGAGCGAGAACATGCCGCCTCGTCCGGGCACCACGTCGATGATGAGCTGGGTGTGGGCCCAGGCGGCGAATTGCGACTCGCTGATATAAACCGGCGCCTCGCCGATCCTGCCGAGCAGCACGTCCCTGTCGCCGACGATGAAATCGTTCTGCGGGTAGCACATCGGGGATGAACCGTCGCAGCAGCCGCCCGACTGATGGAAGAGTACCGGGCCATATTTGGCCTGCAACGTCTCGATAAGCGCCAACGCCGCCGGCGTCGCCATCACGCGTTCAGGGATGGATTCGTCCATGGGGGCTCCTTCGGAGTGGCGGTCTCTGACCGCCATCTTCCTTCCCAATAAGCGTCTCGTATCCAAGAGTGGCGGTCGGAGACCGCCACTCCAAAGATGGCCGCCGCTCGATTGCTCAGAAGAAGCCGAGCTTCTTGGGCGAGTAGCTCACCAGCAGGTTCTTGGTCTGCTGGTAGTGGTCGAGCATCTTCTTGTGGTTCTCGCGACCGATGCCGGACTGCTTGTAGCCGCCGAAGGCCGCATGGGCCGGATAGGCGTGGTAGCAGTTGGTCCAGACGCGCCCGGCCTGGATGGCGCGGCCGAAGCGGTAGGCGCGTGTGCCGTCGCGGGTCCAGATTCCGGCGCCGAGGCCGTAGAGCGTATCGTTGGCGATGGAGAGCGCCTCCTCGTCGTCCTTGAAGGTGGTCACCGAGACGACGGGCCCGAAGATCTCCTCCTGGAAGATGCGCATCTTGTTGTTGCCCTTGAACACGGTCGGCTTGATGTAGTAGCCGCCGGCGAGGTCTCCGGGCAGGTTGTTGCGCTCGCCACCCGTCAGCACTTCGGCGCCTTCCTGGCGGCCGATGTCGAAATAGCTGAGGATCTTTTCGAGCTGTTCGGAAGAAGCCTGCGCGCCGATCATGGTGGCGGGATCGAGCGGGTCGCCCTGCGTGATGGCGTGCACGCGCTTCAGCGCCTTCTCCATGAAGCGGTCATAGATGCTCTCGTGGATGAGGGCGCGGCTGGGGCAGGTGCAGACCTCACCCTGGTTGAGCGCGAACATCACGAAGCCTTCGATGGCCTTGTCGAGGAAGTCGTCGTCCTCGGCGGCCACATCCTTGAAGAAAATGTTGGGCGACTTGCCGCCGAGCTCCAAGGTGACGGGAATGAGGTTCTGGCTGGCATATTGCATGATCAGCCGGCCCGTCGTGGTCTCGCCGGTGAAGGCTATCTTGGCGATGCGGTTGGAGGAGGCAAGCGGCTTGCCGGCTTCCAGGCCGAAGCCGTTGACGATGTTGACCACGCCGGGCGGCAGGATGTCGGCGATCAGCTCGGCGAGGACGAGGATGGAGGCCGGGGTTTGCTCGGCCGGCTTGATGACCACGCAATTGCCGGCGGCAAGGGCGGGCGCGAGCTTCCAGATCGCCATCAGCAGCGGGAAGTTCCAGGGAATGATCTGGCCGACGACGCCGAGCGGCTCATGGAAGTGATAGGCGATGGTGTCATGATCGATCTCGGAGATGCCGCCTTCCTGGGCGCGCAGCACGCCGGCGAAATAACGGAAATGGTCGACGCCGAGCGGCAGGTCGGCGGCCGTGCTCTCGCGGATCGGCTTGCCGTTGTCCCAGGTCTCGGCGAGGGCGAGGGTGGGCAGATTGTCTTCGATCACCTTGGCGATGCGCAGGAGGAGCAGCGAGCGCTCGGCGGCGCTGGTGCGGCCCCAGGCGTCCTTGGCCTTGTGAGCGGCGTCGAGCGCAAGTTCGATGTCCTTGGCATCCGAGCGCGCGATCTCACAAAGCACGCGGCCATTGATGGGCGAGGTGTTCTCGAAATATTGGCCGCCGGCGGGCTCGACCCATTTGCCACCGATGAAATTGCCGTAGCGCTTCTTGAACAGGGTTCCAGGCGAACGGACGGCTTCAGGTTTGTTCATGCAAAGTCTCCTCCTTGATGCGCGCCATGATGCGGCGTCGTCTGTGGGGAGGATGGGACGGAAGGGGCGGACTGTCAGGGTGGGGTGAGCGATCGGGAAGGGGAAGTGTCGCAGCGGTGAGACAGGTAGCGGAAGGAAAGTGAGGCGCTACCCAATACAAAGGGCGCTACGCGAGCCTCCCCCACGAAGCTGGGGAGGCTAGTCGCGCCTTTGGCCGCTACGCTCCTTCCCGCCCGATCCCGAGCCGGTCCAGCTTCCGGTGCATCGTCGCCCGGCTGATGCCGAGCAATCTCGCGGCGGCCGACACATTGCCCTTGGCCCGCGACAGCGCCTGGCGCACGGCGACGCGTTCGGCGCTGGCCAGCGCCTCCTCCGGCCGGGCGCCCTCGCCGTCGAGCAGGTCGCCGGCGGGGAAGGGGTTGCGCAGGCGCTCGTCCGTCAGGCCATAGGCGAGGCGGGCGGCGCGGCTGGCGCCGATGACGAGGTCTTCGCGGTCGACGGCGAGCAGCCCCGCGGGGCCGCTGCCGGTGTCGGGGCCGATCAGGATGCGGGCGTGGCGAAAGGTCTCGCGGAAATGTTGGGTCTCGATGCGATGCGCCGCCTCGCGGGTGGCAGAGGCCACCAGCTTCAGGAGCGCCGGCGTCAGGTCGGCACGGCATGTGGAGACATCGAGAGCAGCCATCTGCCGCCCCTGTGCATCCCAGATCGGCGCCACCGTGCAGCTCAGCCCGATATTGCGGGTGAGAAAATGCTCATCGCGATGGATGGTGAGCGCCCGCCCTTCGGCGATGCAGGTGCCAACGCCGTTGGTGCCCTCGCTCGCCTCGCTCCACACCATGCCCGTCCACAGGCCGACAGCACGGAAATCCGCATCGTCCCCCACCATGCCGCGCCGGTCGAGCGGCACGCCGGCGCCGTCGGTGAGCAGCACGCAGCAGCCGGCATCGCCTACCGACTGGAAGAGGCGGTCGAGCGTGCCTTGCGCCAGGCGCACCAGCAGTTCCATGCGGTCATAGGCGGCACGGAACTCGCAGTGCGTCAGGCTTTGCGGCGGAGGCGCATTGTCGGGATCGAGGCCATAATGGGTGAGCGAGCGCGACCAGGAGGCGGCCACCGCCGAATGGGCACTGGCGCTTCCGTTATTGAGGATCGCATAGACCTGGTCCGCATGATGCGCGCGGCCCGCGTTACCCATTCCCGGCATTCGCTCCGCCCTCCGCATGCATTCGGGTCCTGCTGGGACCGTCGACGCGGTTGGGGCCATAATCCGACTGAATTCCGCGGGGTGTCAATCGGCCGGGGGAATTTAATCTCCTATCAAAGCGCTTTGGATTGAAGAATTTGGGAATCACGAAGCGCGACCCAAGCCCCCCCACGAAGCTGGGGGAGGTGGCCGAAGGAAGTGAGGTCGGAGGGGTGTGGCCCTGCGGGCTCGGCCTTGCGGAGGAGGACTCGCCATTCCGGCCGGAGGGTAGCGAAGAGCCGGAATGACGCCGCTATGCTTTATCCTCATAAGTCCAGCCCGTTGGGCCACACCCCTCCGTCATTGCTGCGCAATGCCCAGCGCGCACTTGTGTGCGCGATACCCCCAGCTTCGTGGGGGAGGCTTAGGTCGCGTCCCTACCCCAATCAATCGCCACGTCACGATTCAATTTGTTCAGACATATTGCAGTCGTTTCATTGACATCTGCGTCAATCATACAATACAAAATGATTGCCCATCGCTGCAGGCAAAGAGCGGCGCGAAGCGGTCAGCACACGGGATAAGTGGCGGCCGGCCGGAAAGCACAAAGACACAGACGGAGGAAACCATGAAACACGGAAAATGCGCGCTCGCGCTGCTCTCGGGTGCCCTGCTCTGGGCGCCCCTCCAGGCGGGCCATGCCGCCGAAACCGGCGTGCTCTCCAAGGCCGTCGGCGGCTACACCTTCGAGGATGCGGCCAAGGAATCGCCCGACACGAAGAACTTCCATTCCAAGGACGGCAAGCTCACCTTCGCCATCATCACCCACACCGCCGGCAACGGCTTCTTCGACCCGACCTATGTCGGCGCCAAGGTCGCGGCCGACGCCTTCGGCATCAATCTGGTGATGCTGGGCTCGGAAGCGCCCGTCGACGACATCCCGCGCGAAATCGAAATCCTCAACCAGGTGGTGCAGGATCCCACCATCGATGGCGTGATCATGACGACACCGCAATCGGGCGCCTATGACGATCTCGTCAAGAAGCTCGAGGCCAATGGCGTACCGGTGGCCACCACCAATTCCTACGATCCCAACCTTTATGACCGCCTGAACATCTCGCATACGGGCCAGGATTCCTCGGCTGCGGCCATCGGCGGCGCGGCCCTCGCCAAGTGCCTGATCGACAAGAAGGTTTCGGGCGGCTCGGTAATCTTCCCATCGACAACGACGCTCGGCAACGAGGAAGTCAACCGCCGCGTCACCGCAGCCTTCGAGGCGACCGTAAAGGCGTTGAACGCAGCCGGCGTGCTTGCCAATTTCAAGGTCGACGCCGGCCCCAAGAATATCGGCATCGACGTGGACAAGGATAATGTCACCGGCTCCATCGTCTCGCTGATCGAAAGCCGCGGCGACGTCGTCGGCGCCTTCGGAGCCAACGGCTTCGTCACGCCGGGCCTCGGCGACGCCATCTCCCAGAAGCAGCTCAACAACAAGATCTGCGCCTTCGGCTTCGATCTCGGACCCAAGCAGCAGGAGCAGATCAAGACGGGTGCCCTCACGGGTTCGCTCGGGCAACAGCCCTTCCTGCAGGGCTTCTGGCCCGTGATGCAGCTCTACCTGCAGATCGACCGCGGCATCGCCGCCGCCAATCTGGACACGCGGGCCCAGCTCGTGACCAAGGACAGCCTCGGCAACGTCGGCAAGCGTTTCGAGAATTGAGGATCGCCGACGGGCGCGGCTTCCTCGCAGGCCGCGCCCAGGTCTCCAAGATAGACTGCTAAGGCGCGACTTTGGAGTGGCGGTCTCTGACCGCCATCTGTCTTCTCCGCGAGCATGGCGCGTCCAAGAGTGTCAGTCGGAGACCGACACTCCAAACTCGCCACTCTCGTCTGGCCCTTGTCCCGCCCATCTTCGTGCCGGAGTACCGCCGCCATGAGCATATCCGCGCCAGATCCGGCCATCGGCTCGACCCATCGTTCAGGCCGTCCCTCGGCGCAGCTCGCAGGCGGCTGGGAGGCCGGCCTTTTGCTGTTCATGCTGCTGATCTACCTGGTCGGCGTCTATACCAACCCCACCTTCTTTGCCTCGGGCAGCGCCTTCGGGTCCGTGCTGCGCGATGCCGCCCGCTACGGCGTGATGGCCTGCGGCATGACCTTCGTCATCGTCGACAAGGATCTCGACCTCTCCGTCGGCTCCACTCTCGGCCTGGTCGCCACCATCTTCTCGATTTCCTACGCACAGGCCTTCTTCGATTCCGGCGTCACCACCGCCATTCTCGTCGCCATGGGCGTCGGCGTGTTCATCGGCTTCCTGAATGGCTGGCTGGTCACCGTGATGCAGGTGCCCTCCTTCATCGCCACGCTGACCATGCTGTTCATCGGGCGCGGCTTCGTGCTGGGCTTCACTGGCGGCAAGACCATCGCCTACGACACCAAGGCGCGCGGCGATTCCTGGTTCTTCCACTGGGGCGAGACCAACAGTTGGGGCGAGGCTCATGGCTTTGCCTTCAACAACCAGATCGTGATCTTCCTGGTCGTCGCCGTCATTGCCGCCATCGCGCTGGCCAAGACGCGCATCGGCTACGAGACCTATGCGGTCGGCGGCAACGAGCAGGCGGCCATCTATGCCGGCATCGCCTCGCGCTGGGTGCGCGTGCGTGCCTATGTCTTCTCGGCGCTGGCGGCCACGCTGGCAGGGCTGATGAATTGCGCCCAGAACAAGGGCATGGATTCGAGCTTCGGCGCCGGTGCCGAGCTGATCGTCATCGCCGCGACCATCGTGGGCGGCGCCTCGATCGCCGGCGGGCGCGGGCGCGTGCTCGGGGCCTGCCTGGGCGCCATCCTGGTCGAGCTCATCGACGTGGTGCTGCGCCAGGGCATCCCGATCACCAGGGTCGTCCAGGTCGCGGGCATCGACATGAAGGTGCAGCAACTGGCCCAGTTGCCGCCCGGCGCCGTGCCGGCCTTCCTTGGCCTGATGCTGCTGATGGCGGTGCTGATCGAGCCCTATGTCATGCAAAAGCGTGTGCTCGCCCGTCTGATCGCCCGGCTGACCGGCCGCCCGCTGCCAATCTCCTTTGACAGCGGCGGCATCGCCATCTCCCAGCCGGCGACCAAGGGCACCAAGTCGCAGTCGCGTGGCGTGGGCGTCAGGGGCTGGCGCGCCTTCTTCTACCGGCGCGATGCCGCCGCCATCATGCTGGCCTTGGTGCTGTGGCTGGCGGGCCTCTATCTCAGGCCCGATTTCTGGGGTTCGCTCGACAACACCTTCAACCTCGCGCTTGCCTTCACCGAAATCGCCTTGCTCGCAGTCGGCCTCACCTTCGTGATCGCCAATGCCGATATCGACCTCTCCGTCGGCTCGGTCCTGGCACTGTCGGCCTCCACCGCGGCCTTCCTGATGCATGAATATGGCTGCGACCCTCTGTTCGCGGTGCTGGCGGCCATCGTTGTGGGAACGCTGGCCGGCATCTTGAACGGAGCACTCACCGTGCGCTTCGGCATGCCGGCCTTCGTGGCGACGCTGGGTATGTTCTACATCGCCCGCGGCATCGGCGCCTGGTTCTCGGCGGGACGCCAGCTTTCCGGCTTTCCGGAGAGCTATACGCTGCTTGGCCGCAAGATCATCGAGCTGCTGATCTATGTGCACATGGAGCCCGGCCCCGGCTTCCTGCGCAATCTCGCCGGAGCCGTTTCGGTGCAGACGGTGATCATGGCGGTGATCGCCATCATCGCCGGCATCATCCTCGGCAAGACCACCATCGGCGAGATGGTCTACGCCACCGGCGGCAACCTGCGGGCGGCGCAATATTCGGGCATCAACGTCAACCGGGTGCGCTTCCTGAGCCTGACCTTCTCGGCCTTCTGCTCGGCGCTCGCCGGGGTGATCTATGTCGCCTATTACCGCAGCTTCAACCCGTCGGCCGGCATGGGCCGCGAGCTCGATGGCATCGCCTCGGTGATCATCGGCGGCGGCTCGGTGTTCGGCGGCTACGGCACCATCATCGGCTCGCTGGCAGGCGCAGCGGTGATCACGCTGATCCGCGGCCTGCTTTCGCTGCAGATCTTCCTGCCGGACGGATCCTCCTTCGTGATGCCGCAGCATTGGGTGAACGTCTTCATCGGCCTCATCCTGATCATCGCCGTGCTGGGGGACATCTGGATCCGCCAGCAGGGCATAGTGGGCGTTTGGCTCAAGGCGCTTCGCCGAAAACCGGCCGCCACGCCGGCCGCACCGGCGCCCGCCGCCAATCCGGCCGTCGGCGAATGAGATGTCGAACGATGAGCGCTCTGTCATCGCCGGCCGAGTTGCTCGCGAGAGTAGCGAGAGAGAACGAGTGGAAAGGGATCCAGGGCTCACTGGGCTCAGACCTTTGGCTCCTGGATCCCCTTCCCGCGCTTCGCGCGCCGGGGATGACAGCCCTATTCTGCTTCGGCAAGTCACTTGCCGGGGCCACCGATATAACCCTCTCGGGAGACGCCCACGATGACGCAAGCGACCACCCCGCTCATCGAAATGCGCAACATCAACAAGAGCTTCGGCGCCGTGCAGGCGCTGAAGGACGTCAACCTGCATCTGATGCCGGGCGAGATCCTCGGCCTGGTCGGCGACAATTCCGCCGGCAAGTCCACGCTGATGAAGGTGATGACCGGCGCCTATCTCCGTGACAGCGGCGACGTGCTGGTCAACGGCCAGGAGACCCATTTCAAGGGCCCGCATGACAGCCGGGCCCTCGGCGTCGAGATGATCTACCAGGACTTCGCGCTATGCGGGAACATGGATATCGGCCAGAACATCTTCCTCGGGCGCTGGCCCAAGCGCATGGGCATCTTCGTCAATCGCGAGAAGATGTACGCCAATGCCAGCGAGGTGCTGAAGCGCCTGAAGGTGGACGTGAATTCGGTCTACCAGAAGGTCGAGAGCCTGTCGGGCGGACGCCAGCAATCGGTGGCGATCGCCCGCGCCATCTCTTTCAATCCCAAGCTGGTGGTGCTGGACGAGCCCACGGCCAACCTCTCGGTGATGGCGACGGAGCGGCTGCTGGAGACCATGGCCGAGTTGAAGCGCCAGGGCGTGGCGCAGATCATCATCTCCCACCGAATGACCGACATCTTCGAGGTAGGCGACCGCATCATGGTGCTCAAGCGCGGCCAGAATGTCGGGGATCGCTACATCAGGAACACCAGCGAGAAGGAAGTGCTCGAGCTGATCGTCTCGGGCACCCCGGAGACGCGGCTGACGGCAGACGAAGCTGCCGCGGGTGCCCAGTTGGCGGGGGCGTAGTGGGGCGCCCTCACGCCCCCCCCGTACTCCCATGCAGCTCCAGCACCGGGGAGTCATACACGGTGCCATAAGCCGCGCCAGGATTCTCCCAGCGCCAGGCCAGCCGCTTCAGCACCGTTTCCGCCGCCTGCCGGCTCGGCCGCCCGGCCACCGCGAGCCTGCCGAGATGCTCGCTCTCGATATCCGGTGTACCGATGCGGATGACGCTGACATCGCCGGGAATGGCAAGCCCCGCCTTGCCGAACGCCTCCAGGATGCGCGCGCCCGTCTCGAAGGTGAGCAGCACCGCGGCGGTGGGGCGCTGCCCCGCGTCGCCGTGAAACAGGGCGTCGAGCGTGCCGGCAAGGTCGACATAGCCGTGATGGCCGCTGCGAGAGGGCGAGAAGACCAGCGGCGCCTCGGCCTGCGAGAGGCCGTTCCACAGGCGGTAAGCCTCGAACAGGCGGCCCAGGCGCTCGTAGAAATAATCCGGCCGGTCCTCGACGATCCAGGCGATGCGGCGATGGCCGAGGCGGGTGAGGTGCTCAAGCACCAGACGGGCGAGCACGCTGGGATCGTTGGAAATGGCGTCGACATCGATCTGGTCGAGCGCCCGGTTCTCGACGATGACATTGTTGCTGATCTCGCGCAGCAGCGCGAGCAGACGCACGGGGATCACCGAGGTGCGCGGCTGGAGGATGCAGCTGTCGTAGCGCGGCCCGTCGCGCAGCATGGCCATGGCATGCTCGGCATCCGAATAGGTCAGCACCACCGAGGTGTGGCCCTCCGCCGTCAGGCGCTGGTGGATGGTCTGCGCGATCAGGTCGCCGCGTTCATATTGGGAATGATGGAGCAGCGTCAGCACCTGCCGCGCCGTGGCGCGGGCGGACAGCGGCGCGCGCGGACCGACAAAGGTGCCGCGCCCGACATGGGTGGCGACCACGCCCTCGGCGCGCAGCGCCTGCAGTGCCTGCTGCACCAGATGCTGGCTGACGCCGTAGCGCGCCACCAGATCGCGCACGGTGGGCAGGCGCGAGCCGACGGACAGGCTGTCCGCCATGCGCCGCAACTCGTCCACCACATTCACGCTGACACCCGGCACACCCGCCTCGTCCCCCATCGCCCTCCTCCCGAGGCCAGCCGCGTGCTGAGGAGCAGCCGCAAGGATTTGTAGCGAATGAGGGGATTTTCGTCGATACAATTTTCAATCAATACAAATTATATGCGGACGATGGCGCGACGCGAGCCTCGAACGTCGCGCCCTTTACCCGCTGATCCGCGGTCGCCCGGAGGCCCTTGCCGTTACCAACGCCTCCACGAAGATCTCGCGCCCCTCGCTCACCACCTTCTTCTCGTCCACCGCCACGCTCGTCTCCACCGCCGCCGCCCCGGCCTGCAGGGCCTCGGCCTCCGCCTGCTCGCGCGCCGTCGCCTCCGCGAAGGCAAGCGCCCCGGAAATATCGGCGATGTCGCGCGTGCCGCCGCGGGTGAAGACACGGAAGATGCCTTCCACCGGCTGCAGCACCTTCACCTCAGCGGAGACATGCACGCCGCCGACCACCGCGCCCACCGCATTGGCAACCTCGGCATGCTCCGGTACCAGCGAAGGTGCGCCGACCAGGCCTGCAATGTCGCCATAATAGGTGGCGGCCGAAGCGCCCAGCCCCACCACAGGCGTCGTCAGCGACAGGCCGATGCGCACCAGCCCGCTATGCCCATCCAGCGCCGCTGCCGCTAGGGCGTGGCGGGAGAGACCCGCCTCGCGGAAGCCGTCCTCGGCCAGCGCGCATTCGAGCAGGAACTCGGCCGAGCGCCGCGTCAGCGTGCCGATGATCTGACGCGCCAGGATATCCGGCGTCTCGGCGAAGGGCAGGCCCATGGCGTTGCGCCGGCGCGAGAACAGCAGCATGCCCTTGGCCGCCGCCTCCCGGTCCCAGGCCTGGTGCAGCCCCAGCCCATGCGCGGCGTCGGAGGGCGTGAGCGAGGCCATGATGGCGAGGCGCCGGTTGACCAGACGCTGCAGTGCATTGAGCTCGCGCCGGTTCTGGATCAGCTTATCGGCCGCCTGAGGGCCCTTCTCGAGTCGCGCCAGCATCTCGGCCTCCAGCGCCGGCAGTTCGGCCCGCGAGGGGTTGAGGCGCAGGGCGAAGCGCCCGAACAACTCGTTGGGCAGATCGGCGCGCAATTGCCGCTCCAGCGTACCATGTACCAACTCGCCATGCTCGACAGCCAGCAGTGACAGCGGCACGGCGCGGCGCGGCCCCAGCTTGAGGAGGCTCTCAAGCCCGTGCTGATCGAGCGTCACCTCGCTGTCGCCGCCAAGGCCGCAGGTGCGGATGGCGATGGCCTCCACCATGGTGCGGAAGCCGCCGATCAGCGCCCCGGCCGGATCGATGCGCGGGCGCCCCTCGCGCAGCACCACGACATCGGTGGTGGTGCCGCCGATGTCGGAGACCAGCGCGTCCGGCGCCCTGGCGAGGAAGGCCCCGCCCACGGCGCTGGCGGCGGGGCCGGAGAAGATCGTCTCGATCGGCTTGGTCTTGGCGACCTCGGCCGCGACCAGCGAGCCGTCGCCCCGCACCACCATCAGGGGCGCCGATATGCCGAGCGCGGCGAGCCGGCCCTCGGTGGCCGCGATCAATGCTTCGAGCAGGTGGATGAGACGGGCGTTGAGCACGCAGGTGAGCGCCCGCTTCGGTCCGTCGAGCTTGGCAGAAAGCTCGTGCCCGCAGGTGACGGGCAGCCCCGTTGCGCGGCGCAGGAGCTCGCGCGCCTGGATTTCATGAGAGGGGTCGAGCACGGCAAAGCGCCCGGTGACGGCAAAGCCGGTGAGCGAAGGCGCCAGACGCTTCGCCTCCGCCGCGAGGGCCACGGCATCGAGCGGCGCGCGCTGCTGGCCCATGGCATCATGCCCGCCGCCGATCAGGATGACGGGATCCCCGCCCAACGCCGCCTTGAGATCGGGCCGCTCGGCATCGGCGGCGTCGAAGCCGATATAGACGAGCCCGACGCGCCCGCCCTGCCCCTCCACCATGGCATTGGTGGCGAGCGTGGTGGAAAGCGACACCAGCGCGATGACGGCGGGGTCGATGCGCGACTGCTCCAGCACCGCGCCGACCGCTCCGCCGACGCCGATGGCGAGGTCGTGGTGGGTGGTGAGCGCCTTGGCCTTGGCGACGACGCCGGCGGTTTCGTCGTAGAGCACGGCATCCGTGAAGGTGCCGCCAGTGTCGATGCCGAGGAGAAGGGCCATGAGGTACGCAAGGGAGAGAGCAAGGGACAGGGGTGTGGAGCGGTGATAGCGGAAGGTGCGGTGGGGCGGAAGAGGCAAGTGGCCATACGCTTGCACGGGCATCCTGCCCACTCTCCGTGTCCCAAGGGCGCGGCGCCTTCGGAGCGGCCGCGCACCATGCCAAATCCTTCACTTCCAATTCACGGCGCATGCGCCATGATGCACCTGGCTTCAGAAGGAAGCGCAGGACAGGCCAACGGAAGAGCCGATGACCAGCGCCAACCATCCCCTGCTCTCGGAACGCCCTTATACGGCCGGCGAAATCGCGGCCGATATCGCCGTGCATTGCGTGGGGATCGCGGCGGCCCTTGTTGGCGTCACGGTTCTCCTGTGGCAGGTCGCAGGCTCCAGGGAACCGGGGGTGGTCGTTGCGGCCGGCGTCTACGGCTTTACCCTGCTTGCGATGCTCAGCGCTTCAGCGCTCTACAATGCCTGGCCGATGGGGCGGCTGAAATGGCTCCTGCGCCGGCTCGACCATTCCGGCATCTTTCTTCTGATCGCGGGCACCTACACCCCGCTCCTCACCCAGCTTTCAAGCAAGCCCTGGGCCTGGGTCCTCGGCCTGGTGATCTGGACCGGCTGCCTCCTCGGCATTGTCCTCAAGCTCTCCCTGCCCGGGCGCTTCGACAGGCTCGCCATCGTGATCTATCTCGCCCTCGGCTGGTTGGGGCTGGCGGCGAGCCCGATCCTCATCGCCTCCTTCAGCGCGGAAACCCTTGCCCTCATCGTGATTGGCGGCGTGGTCTATTCGCTGGGCGTGCTGTTCTACCTCTGGAACAGCCTGCGCTTTCACAACGTCATCTGGCACGGCTTCGTCTGCCTGGCCGCGATCTGCCATTACGCCGCGATCTTCCGGTCGCTGGACGGCGTGTGAGGCGGACAACAAGGCGGCGGCTCGCGACGAGCTCGCAATTCCGAAAAGCCCCACGGAGGCGGGGCTCGTCGTTCAATGATCAATAGCGATAGTAATAATAGCGACGGGGATGATAATAATAGTAATGCGGCCTGTAATAATAATGCCTATAGTAGTAATGATGATAATAAGGGCGATAATAGGGGCGATAATAGGGGCGATAATAGGGATGATAATAGTACCGGCGCCCATAATAGTAATAGGCCTTCTGCACCTGTGCCGAGGTATTATGCCCAGCCGACGCCTGACCTGAATTATCGATGGGCGCTATCGTCAACGCGGACGATGGCGTAGCCGCCACCGCCAGACCAAACGCCAGCATAATCGCGGCGAACAAAACCTTCACGGGAAACCGCATCTCTCCCTCCCTATCCAGTTGGCACCGTCCAGCCGAAGTAATTATGGCACGCCCGCAGGAAATGGCTATTGCCGTTTGAGACAGCGGAGGAAAAGAAGGGACTGTGACGACGCTCGCCGCCGCGATCTCAGCGCATTTGGTCAAAAAGCGGTAGATACTTTACCTTGAGTCATGTTCGGGAAAACCGTTCGCTCAGAGGTGTGTTGACAGCACACTTAACTCAATACTTTCCGGCTTCGGTTTATGAGCAGTCGCTACATTAGGTACACTGTCAGCATAATTCGTGATCAGCAGCGCGCTCTATTCACTAGTTGCGATGTTTCATCTGCGGAATAATCTGTACTTCCACAACGCTATCTAGCACAGCTTCGTCTACCTATCGGCGATCTGGCATTACGCGGCGATCTTCGGGCCGGTGGGCGGCGAGATCGAGGCGATGGAGTAAGTGCACCGTCACCGTAATTCGACAGAAGAACCCAGCCCGAGCCTTAACCCGGCAATCCCGCAACGGCGTGCGGATGTATCCACCTTCCTTCCGCCTCCAGCCGCGCCGCCAATCTCAGCAGGGTCGGTTCGTGTCCCATCGGCGCGATCAGCTGGAGGGGGAGCGGGAGGCCGGCGGGATCTTGGCCGAAGGGAAGGGTGAGAGCCGGGTGGCCGGCGATGTTGGCAAGGGTGGCGAGCGGGGCGAAGGCCGCCATGCGGTTGAGATGCAACTCGGTATCGGCATGATCCATCGGGAAGGAGCCGAGGGGAAGTGGCGCCGAGGCGAGCATCGGAGCCAGCAGGCAATCGATCCCGTCGAACAACTCCCAAAGGTCGCGGCTGATATTCACGGCGCCGCTCAGGCTGTTCCAGAGGCTGGCGCCCGATAGGGCTCGGCCGCGTTCGGCGAAGGCCTGGGTCAGCGGTTCGGCCCTGTGCATGTCGAGCTTGAGCCCGTCCAAGAGCGCCGTGAGATTGGCCGAGATAATGTCGGCGAAAATGGTGCCGCTGCGCCTGACGCTCGCCTCGAAACGCGGCCAGGCGAGCGGGACGAGCCGATGACCGGCGGCCTCGAGGCTACGTCCGGCTTCGACGACGGCCTGGAGCCGCTCCGGTGCCGTCGGCCAGGCCAGGCCGGTGTCGGTCAGGAGGCCGATGCGAAGGCGTGCGGCGCGGCTTTCGAGGATCGGCGGGTCGGCATAGGGCCCCTTGGTATCGCCGCGCAGCGCCCGGAAGATCGCCGCCAGGTCGCGCACCGAACGGCAAACCGCTAGCTCGCTGGCAATGCCGCCGAGATGGTTGCCGAAATGCGGCCCGGATGGCATGGCGCCGCGGGTTGCCTTCAGGCCCACCAGGCCACAGCAGGCCGCCGGCACCCGGATCGAGCCACCGGCATCGGTGGCGTGGGCGATGGCGACGATGCCGGAAGCGACCGCAGCCGCGGCGCCGCCCGAGGAGCCGCCGGCGATAAGGGCCGGCGCGAGGGGATTGCGGCAGCGCGGGCCCCGCGCCGGCTCGCTGGTGAGCGAGAGGCCGACCTCGGGGGTGGTGGTGAGGCCGAAGGCGCACAGGCCTGCCTGCCGGTAGCGTACCGCCAGGTCCGAGTCCGCGCCGGGGTCGGCGAGGTGGTCGAAGAGATGCGAGCCAGCCCGCACCGGCAACCCGGCGAAAGGGCCGCCGAGATCCTTGGCGAGCGTCGGAACACCGGCGAATGGACGCGTCCGGAAGCCCTCCGGATTCTCGCGCCTCTCGCGATCCGCCGCCTCGGCAGCGGCAAGGCCCAGCCTCGTGTCGAGATGGCAGACGGCGCCACAGGTATCGGCCCCTGCGGCGGCGAGCGCCGCCTCCATCGCCTCTACGCAGCTCAGTTCCCCGGCCGCGATGGCGGCGGCAAGTGCCGTCGCATCGCCAGCCTCGCCCGGCGGCGGCTGGATTTCGACGTGGCTCATAACAACGTCGTCCTCATTGGCTTGCCTCTTCCTTCCCTGCCTCGAACACCGGCTCGCCTTCGCGACAAGACACGGCATGTCGATCGGCAGATCGACACTCCAGTCTTTCCCTTGCCCGCACTCAATGTCCCACGGCCGCGCCGATATTGAGCCCCGATAGGGCGTAGAGCCAGATTATCAGCGAAACGATCGAGAACAGCGTGGTGATGGAAATGGTTGAGGCCACCAGCGGTTCCTCGCACCGATGCTCGCCCGCGAGGATGAAGACCGTCTTGGCCGTGGGCACGGCGGCGCAGATCACCGCCGCAATGGTGTAGAGCGGATCGAGCCCGCAAAGCAGCGCCAGCGCGTAGACGAGCACGGGCATGGCGATGAGCTTGATGGCGGCGAGTGCCAGCGACGGGCCGAGATTGGCGCGCACGCCCTCGAGCGACAGCCCGAGCCCGATGGCGAACAGGGCGCATGGGGTCAGTGCATCGGCGAAAATCTTCAGATAGGCGGCGACAGGGCCGGGAATCGGCTGGCCGACGATCGCCCACACCACGCCCAGCAGGGTGGAGAGCACCATGGGGTTGAGCAGGATATGCCGCGCCAGCATCCCACCTCCCACGCGGCCGGACGGACCGCGCAGTTCCAGCAGAAGCACGGCCAGGGGAAACATTATCACCGCGACGAACACCGTGGCGATCGCCGCCGGCAGGACTGCGTGCGGTCCGTAGAGCGCCTGCAGGATCGGCAGCGCCACGAAGCCCGTATTGGTCATCGAGGCGCACAGCCCATACATCGTCCGGCTCTGCAGCGTCGGCCCGGCCCATCGTCCGCTCATGAAGAAGACAGCGGCAAAGCACAGCAGCGAGCCACCGCCGAAGGCCATCAGGAACCGCCAGGCCAGAAGCGAGCGTGCGGGCTCCTGCCCGATGGTGACGACCAGCAAAGCGGGCATGGCGATGTTGTAGGCGAAATGGATCAGCGCGTCCGCGAGGCTGCGCGAGACATAGCCGAAATAGCCGGCGGCCCATCCCGTCAGGATGACGGCGAAGACCGGCAGGATGAGATCCGCAACCGCCATGGCAGGTCCCGCGCTTCATCGGCGCCGATCGATGGCGCGGACGTCATGTCATCGAGGGCAAGAGTAATGACGAAGAAAAGCCGCGTCCGCCCTCCCCCGAATGCTTTGCGACCCTGATTTTCAAGAAGATAGCCTTCACGCTTTCTTCGTTGCAACAGCTATTCCTGACGGCAGCCCGTTCCAGTGCTTGGGCCGCCTGAAGGGGGCGAGGGGTTATCGGTACGAGGCTTTGAACCTCAGACAAAGGACGCGACGCGCGCCTCAAGAGAAGGCCGTACCGGGTGACTGCGCGTCTAATTCCCAGCCCTTTCGGCGGCCGTTCAGGCAGGATCGAACTGTTGAACACTATCACCATCAATCGCTGCCATTACCCGGAAGACTCGCGTTTTCGGATCTCCTCCGCGATAAATGGCGCCGGAAGAGGGGGCACGGACCGGAAATGAAGAAGAGCGCGCTTGCCGTCGTCACCATTTTCGCCCGCATCATCGCGGCGCTTCCGGCATGGTCGGAGCCGGCAAACGATAGAGCCGATGGCAGCCATGATGAGTGAAAAGCCTCCATCCCAAGATATCAAGATCAAGGTCATGGACATCTCAACTGATGTCCTAGACATCAGAACTGCTATCTGATACAGGAGACTCCATGCGAGGTTCGTCATGATCACCGCTGCCCAGATGCGCGCTGCCCGGGCCCTTGTCGGGATCGATCAGCGCCAGCTTGCCGACTTGTCGGGCGTCTCCCTGCCCACGATCCAGCGCATGGAAGCAAGCGAAGGCAATGTTCGCGGTGTCGTCGATACCTTGACGAAAGTGGTCGAGGCGCTTGACCGCGCCGGCGTGGAGTTGATCGGCGACAATGCCGTCAGCCGCGAGGGAGGGCGCGGCGTGCGCCTGAAGCTCGCCAAACCGCCGGCTGGCCCGCCGCCCGAATAGGTTCACCGGCGGTCAGAGGCCCGGCCGATCCAGCGGCTCCGTCCTCGTCTCCGGAAGCGAGGAGCGATGACGGCCGAAGCCCGCAATGCAAGTTTCCGCAACCCAAGTTTCACCGAGCTCTACACCCCCAAGCTCGTCACCGTGCTGCGAGAGGGTTACGGCTTCAGCACGTTCAAGGCGGATGTGCTGGCCGGGCTCACCGTGGCGATCGTGGCACTGCCGCTCTCCATGGCGATCGCCATCGCCTCAGGCGTCACGCCGGACCGCGGTCTCTACACGTCCATCGTCGGCGGCTTCGTCATCTCGGCACTGGGCGGCAGCCGTTTCCAGATCGGCGGCCCGGCCGGCGCCTTCATCGTGCTGGTGGCCGCCGCCGTGCAGCAGCACGGGCTCGACGGCCTGCTGCTCGCCACCTTCATGTCCGGCCTCATATTGCTGGGGGTGGGAGTGCTCAGGCTCGGCACCTTCATCAAATATATCCCCTACCCGGTGACGGTGGGCTTCACCTCCGGCATCGCCATCATCATCTTCTCCAGCCAGATCAAGGACCTGCTGGGCCTCACCTTGCACGGCGCCGAGCCCGGCCCGATCATCGCCAAATTCGAGGCGCTCGGCGCGGCCCTGCCCACGCTCAACCTCTCGGCCGCGGCGGTCGCCCTCCTGACCATTGCCGTGGTGGTGGGCGTCAGGCGCCTGCGCCCACACTGGCCTGCCTTCCTGATCGGCACGGTGGTGGCCGCCCTGCTCGTCTGGCTGTTGGGCCTGCCGGTGGAGACGCTGGGCACGCGCTTCGGCGGCATTCCGCGTTCGTTGCCGGCCCCGGCCCTGCCCGCCTTCAGCCTCGGCAAGGCCATCGACCTGCTGCCGACGGCGCTCGCCTTCGCGCTGCTGGGCGGCATCGAGAGCCTGCTCTCCGCCGTGGTGGCCGATTCGATGACCGGGCGGCGCCACCGTTCCAATGCCGAGCTGGTGGCGCAGGGCCTCGCCAACATCGCCTCGTCCCTGTTCGGCGGCATCTGCGTCACGGGCGCCATCGCGCGCACCGCCACCAACATCCGCGCCGGCTCGCGCGGACCGGTCTCGGGCATCCTCCACTCGGCCTTCGTGCTCGCCTTCATGCTGATTGCTGCGCCGCTGGCGAGCTACACCCCGCTGGCCGCGCTGGCGGCCATCCTGGCCGTGGTGTGCTGGAACATGGCCGAGCGGCACCAGTTCGCCACGCTGGTGCGCGCCTCTGCCGGCGATGCGGCGGTGGTCACGGTGACCTTCCTGGTGGTGGTGTTCCGCGACCTCACCGAGGGCATCCTCACGGGTTTTACGCTGGGCTCCCTGCTGTTCCTGCACCGCATGTCGCAAGCGGTGGAAGTGGAGCCGCTGCGGCCGATCGCGGAGCCCGACATGCCCGACGCCAACGGCGCCTCCGAGCCCCCACCCTATGACCTCGTGCTGGCCAGCAATCCCGATATCGTAGCCTACCGTATCTCCGGCGCCTTCTTCTTCGGGGCAGCCGCCACCGTAGCCGCGGCGCTCGACAGCATCGGCGAGCATCCGAAGGCCTATCTCATCGATTTCTCGGCCGTGCCGGTGATCGATTCCACCGCCGCGTCGACCATCCACGGCGTGGTGCGCAAGGCTGCCCGGGGCAAGGCCAGCATCCAGATCGTCGGCGCGCGGCCGGCGGTGCTGAAGGTGCTGCTGGCCCATGGGGTGAGGCCACCGCAGGTGCATTACAAGGCGCATCTGGCGGAAGCGGTGAAGGCGGTGGAGGGAGACCGCAGCGCCCGTTCGTGACGTGTCGGGGACGAAGTCCGCAATTAACCTAAAGCAAGCACTCGAGCTTGAAACTATGGCACTTTGAATTATAGTTCACTGTGTCATGGAGTTGCCATGTCGATTTACAAGACTAGGACCTTTGCCAGGCTCGCGCGCCGGGCACGCATCACTGACTCCAATCTGCGGGAAGCAATCGAACGCGCTGAGAGAGGCTTGGTGGATGCCTATCTCGGAGGTGGCCTGATCAAGCAACGTATCGCTCGGGCTGGGCAGGGCCGTTCGGGCGGCTATCGGATGATAGTCGTCTTTCGGGCTGGAGACCTAGCAGTGTTTATCTACAGTTTCGCCAAGAGCGAGCGGGACAACATCGAGGACGATGAATTGGAAACCATGCGCGAGATCGCAGCGACGTGGCTAGCGGCAGCGCCCGCCGATCTGCTGCGGGCAGTCGCGAATGGCGTTCTGTTGGAGGTGCAAGATGGCAATTGAAACCCGGAAGCCGAGCCGCCTCGCGAAGGCATTACTTGAAACGGCCGACGATATGTACCGCGCCGGCCTTCTGTCTGATGCTGCGCGTGAGAAGATCACGATGCGCCATCTTGGTGAGAAGGCGGTTCCAGCCATCGCACCTCTGTCGCCAGGCGAGATCCGGATGATGCGAGAGCGCGCGCATATGAGCCAAGCCGTTTGGGCAAGACATCTCAATCTGACGGCGGGCTACGTTTCGCAACTGGAGCGCGGGACCAAGCACCCAACAGGCCCCGCTCTGGTGCTTCTGAATGTCATCAAGCGCAAAGGCATCGAAGCCATACTATGAACTGACCCGTCATGACGCATTACGCCATGACGGAAAGTCCGGGGCATGTCGCTTCGATATCTTGACGGAGTAGCGACGAATTTGGCGCAAGAGCGTCTTTCGCGTCGCGCCCAAAGAAAAAGCCCCGACGCTCATTGCACCGGGGCCTTCATCTCATACGAGCCCATAACCCCCGCCCGTCACTTCCCCGGCAACACCTGCACGGGCATGCCGGGGCCGATCTTCTGCAGATTGCCGGAGATGATCTGGTCGCCCTCCTTGATGCCCTTGGTCACCGAGATCAGGGCGCCGTCGGCGGTGCCGAGCTCGACCAGGCGCATGTCGACCTTGCTGCCTTCGCCGACGACATAGACATATTTGCCGAGCTGGCTGGAGCCTAGCGCCACCTGCGGCACCATCAGGGCATCGGGCTGCTCGCCGATGGTGAGATGGATGTTCACATATTGGCCGGGCAGCAGGCTGAGATCGTCATTGGCGATGGTGGCCCGCGCCGTGATCGTGCCGGTGGCATGATCGATGGCGTTATCGATGAAGGTAAGCTCCCCCTTGTGGCTCGCGCCCGCCTCGCCGGGCACCACCACCTCGGCCGTCACCTTGCCGGTAGCCTTGGCCTTCTGGATCAAAGCGAGATCGGCCTCGCTCGGCGAGAAGGTCACGTAGATAGGGCTGAGTTGCACCAGCGTGTTGAGCGGGTTGCTGCCGGGGCTCACCAGCGTGCCCGAGGGCGCCTGGTTGCGACCCACGCGGCCCGCGAAAGGCGCGCGGATCTCGGTATAGCCGAGATTGAGCTCAGCCGTCTGGATCGCCGCCTTGTCGGCCGCGATGGCAGCCTCGCCCTGCTGCACGGCGCTGGCGCGCTGGTCGAAGGTGTCCTTGGAGAGGAAGCCGGTCTTCGACAGCTCATTGCCGCGTGTGAGGCTCGCCTTGGCGTAGTCGAGCGCCGCCGCGTCGCGCTGCGCCTGCGCCTTCACCTGGTCCAGCGCGGCCTGGAAGTCGCGCGGGTCGATGCGGTAGAGCAGGTCGCCCTGCCTCACATCGGCGCCATCGGCCACAGCCTGGTCGAGGATGTAACCCTGGACCTTGGGCTGCAGCACGATCGAGCGGATGGACTCGGTGCGTGCCGAATAGTCGAGCGTGATAGGAATGGTTTTCTTCACCACCGCCGTCACCGGCACCGGCATGGCGGGCATGGCCGGCGCGGGCGTGGCAGCGCCCGCCGGAGCCGCGAAGAGCGAGGCGAGGAGGCCCGGCTCGTTGCGGGCATAGACGAGGCCGCCCGCCACGGCCAGCACGGCGACCGCCGTGGTGATTTTCCAGATAGGGTTCTTGGCCATTCTATATTCCTTTATTCCGCCGCCTCGATGTGGGGGAACAGCTCGTGCTGCTCCTCCGCCTTGGGCGGCGCATCATCATGATGGGTATCGTCCTCGTGACGGGAGCCGCGCTCCCGCCACTTCTCGATTGCGGCGTAGAACACCGGCACGAAGATCAGCGTCAGCACCGTGGCGGCGACCATGCCGCCGAATACCGCGGTGCCCAGCGACTGGCGGCTCGCGGCGCCGGCGCCCGTCGCCAGCATCAGCGGCACCACGCCGAGGATGAAGGCGAAGGCCGTCATCAGGATGGGGCGAAGGCGCAGCCTTGCCGCTTCCATGGCCGATTCGACGATGCCCAGGCCCTCCTCGCGGCGGCGCTTGGCGAATTCGACGATCAGGATGGCGTTCTTGGCGGCGAGGCCAATCAGCATCACGAAGCCGATCTGCGAGTAGACATCGATCTGCATGCCGCGGCTGTAGATCGCCAGCAGCGCGCCGAACAGAGCGAGCGGCACGGCGAGCAGGACCATGAAGGGCATGGACCAGCTCTCATACTGCGCCGCCAGGATCAGGAAGACGAAGACGATGGCAAGTGCGAACACCACGGTGGCGATCGAACCCGCCTTCAGCTCCTGGAAGGTGATGCCTGTCCATTCGAAGCTGAAATCGTTGGGCAGGGCCGTCGCCGCCGCCCGTTCCATCGCCGTCACCGCCTGGCCGGAGGAGAAGCCGGGTGCGGCGTTGCCGTTGATCTTGGCCGAGGTGTAGTTGTTGTAGTGCGGCACGGTCTCCGGGCCCACGATCGGCTTCAACGTGCCGAGCGTCGACAGCGGCACCATCTCGCCGGTGTTGTTGCGCACGTAAAGGCGCGATAGATCGGTGGCCTTGGCGCGGGCGCCTTGCTCGGCCTGCAGAGTCACACGGAAGGTGCGGCCGAACAGGTTGAAGTCGTTCACATAGAGAGAGCCCAGGTAGATCTGCAGGGTGTTGAACACATCTGGCAGATTGAGGCCGAGCAGCTTGGCCTTCGTGCGGTCGAGGTCGTAGTTGAACTGCGGCGTCGAGGTCGAGAAGGTGGTGAACAAGGCCTGCGGGTTGAGCTCCGGCTGCTTGCGCGCCTCTGCGATCAAGGCCTGCGTGGCATCGTTCAGGGCAATCGCTCCCTTGCCGGTGAGATCCTCCACCTGGAACTCGAAGCCGCCGGTGGTGCCGAGGCCCGGGATCGAGGGTGGATCGAAACTGAGCGCGAAGGCGTCGGGCATGCCAAGCAGCTTCGGCCGCACGGCATTCACGATCTCGCTGGCACCCTGGCCCGGACCGCGCTCTTCCCAGGGCTTCAGGATGGCGAACTCCACCGCCGAGTTGGACTGCGCCGCCCCGGTGAGGAAGTTGAGGCCGCTGATCGAGCCGACGATCTGCACGCCCGGCGTCGACTGCAAGATGGCGCGGGCCTGCTTGGCCACGGCATCCGTGCGCTCCAGCGAGGCGCCGTCAGGCAGCTGGATCACGGCGAAGAAATAGCCCTGGTCCTCCACCGGCAGGAAGGTGGTTGCGATGCGGGTGGAGAGCATGTAGGTGGCCCCCAGCCCAGCCACGAACAGCGCCAGCATGGCCCAGCGGAAGCGGATGAAGCCGCGCACCATCGAGGCGTACCAATGCGATATCGCCTCGAAGCCGCGGTTGAACCAGCGGAAGGGCGGGAAGCTGGTGGGCGGGCGATGGCGCAGGAACGCGGCGGCGAGCGCCGGGCTCAGCGTCAGCGAGTTGAAGGCGGAGATTCCGACCGAGATCGCCACCGTCAGCGCGAACTGGTTGTAGAGCCGCCCAGCGACGCCCGGAATGAAGGCCACCGGCACGAATACCGCCATCAGCACGGCCGTGGTGGCGATGATCGGCCCGGTGACTTCCTTCATGGCGAGCCTGGCCGCTTCCAGCGGGGGATGGCCGTCCTCGAGCTGGCGCTCGACATTCTCCACCACCACGATGGCGTCGTCCACGACGAGGCCGATGGCGAGCACCATGCCGAGCAGGCTGAGCATGTTGAGCGAGAAGCCGAACATCTCCATCACCACCAGCGTCGCGATAAGCGAGACCGGGATCGCGATGGTGGGGATGATGGTGGTGCGCCAGCTCTGCAGGAAGATGAACACCACGAAGATGACGAGCAGCAGCGCCTCGCCCAGGGTGATCAGCACGTCATGCATGGAGGCCGACACGAAACGGGTCGTGTCGTAGTGCATGGCGTATTCGATGCCCTTGGGAAAGCGCTTGGAGAGCTGTTCCATCTTGTCCTTGACCCGCTGTTGCAGGTCGAGGGCATTCGAGCCCGGCATCTGGTAGACGGCGAGCACGATGGTGGGATCCTCGCCAAAGAAGGCCGAGGAGGCATATTGCAGGGCGCCGAGCTCGATGCGCGCCACGTCATGCAGGCGCACCAGCGAGCCGGTGGCGGGATTGGCGCGAACGACGATGTCGCCGAATTCCTTGGGATCGGAGAGGCGGCCGGTGGCATTCACCTGCATCTCGAAGGGCGTGCCCTGCGGCGCGGGCGACTGGCCGATCTTGCCGGCGGCGACCTGCACGTTCTGCTCGGCGATGGCGTTCTGCACGTCCACCGCGGTGATGCCGAGATTGGCGAGCTTGTCCGGATCGAGCCAGACGCGCATGGAATAGCGCCGCTCGCCGAAGATCTGCACATCGCCGACACCCGGCAGGCGCTTCAGCGGGTCGACCACCTGCAGATAGGCATAATTGGATAGGGCGACAGGATCGACCGACTTGTCCGGCGACGTCAGGTTGACGATCAGCACGAAGTTCGGGTTCTGCTTCTTGATGGTGACACCGGCCTGGTTGACGATGGCCGGGAGCGAGGAAGCAGCCTGTGAGACACGGTTCTGCACGTCAACGGCCGCGATCGACAGGGGATAGCCGACATCGAAGGTGACGGTGATGTTCGACGAGCCGTCATTCGAGCTCGCCGAGGACATATAGGTCATGCCTTCGACGCCGTTTATCTGCTGTTCGAGCGGCGTGGTGACGGTATCGGCTACCACCTGGGCGCTGGCGCCGGGATAGTTGGCGCTCACCACCACCTGCGGCGGCGTGATGTCGGGGAACTGGGAGACGGGCAGGTTGAAATAGGAAATCGCCCCAGCCAGCACCATGATCACGGCGATGGCCGAAGCGAAGATCGGACGTTGGATGAAGAAGCCTACCATCAGAATGCTCTGCAACTGTCATAGGGGATGCGCGCCGCGATGAACGCGGGACCTCCCGAAACGGAAATACTGCTGCTCGGGGCGAACGCGGACGCGGCTGATGCTCCAGCCTGGCGGAGCCTGGCGGCCTGGCCAGCCAGCATCGCCTTGAGGGAAATGGGATCGACGCCGTCAGCCTGCATCACCGCAATGGTCATGGGATCGTTGAGCAGCTGGTCGACAGTCAGATCGATGCAATGAGAAGCCATAAGTCCTCCTTCGCGGAAACATGCCAGGCACACTCCGCCAAAATCGATATTTGAAATGTCCTGCTCGGGCGGCGCGCCCTCGATTCACCCAGCGCCTCGGCGCTCGGCAGCGAATCGTTCTTGACGGCGTCAGACCAAGGTGTTACCGGTCAGTAACAGCGCAACTGTTACAGGACGGTAACATCGCCGTCAAGCCAGGGCGTACCAAATTGGGCACAAAAATTTTGCAGCGCGAAGCAACTCCTGGTTGTAGCGGACTGAGGCCGCGCGACCGCATCGTGGTGACCGCGCGCGATCTCTTCCACCGCCACGGCATCAAGACCATCGGCGTCGATACCATTGCCGAGGCCGCCGGCACCAACAAGATGACGCTCTACCGCCATTTCGGCTCGAAGGACGACCTCATAGTCGCCTGCCTGCGCGAGGCCGCCGAGGAGATGGTGACATTCTGGGATGATCTGGAGGCCGAATTTCCCGGCGATCCGCAGGCGCAGCTGCGCGCCTGGATCCGTGAAGGCGCCGAATGCATCGAGAGCGACGAGCGTGGCTGTGAGCTCGCCAATGCCGCAGTCGAGCTCGCCGAGGAAGACCATCCGGCCCGGCGCCTGGTGGAAGAGTGCAAGAAGAAGCACCGCGACCACCTGGCGGTCGTCTGCCGCAACGCCCATCTCGACCAGCCGGAGCTGGTGGCCGATACGCTCTGGCTCCTCCTCGAGGGCGCCCGCCTCAGCCGCCAGAGCGTCGGCGCCGAAGGCCCGAGCGCAAGGTTCGTGCGTATGGCGGAAGGGATCGTGGCGTCGTTCGGGAGGAGAGGCGCGCGGGAATAGGAGCGCACTCGCCCCTAACCCTAAACCGACCGTGTACGCCACGATGACCGATCTTGCGGCAGAACACCGGAGGGATCGTGCACCGTAACTCGATGAGGCAGATCGGGGCCGTAGGTCCAGAGAACCAGATTCGCCATGTCCGGCCGGGCACCCATAACGAAAGACGGGACGAGGATGCCGGTCGCACCGGCCTTCATCAGAGTGTCTGCCACACCCCATGAAGCAGGCCTGCGGCCTGATGCGACGTCTGAGGCCCAGGCGCAACGCATGTCGTCCAGATCGACACTCGCCGCCGAGCGATCAATATCCGTGCGCAGATCGACGATGTCCTCGCAATCCACTGTATAAGAACAGATCGTAAGGGGGTCGAAGAAATGACCGAAGCCGTGGCCCATCTCCAGAAACATGCCTTCCATGGTTAGAGCGAGGTAGAGGGCGGATGCCCCGGGGGGATTGAACCGGGCACCGCGAATGGCGGCCCCATAACCCGATGTCGGCGCCCAGGCCCACATCGGGTTATGGGCACGAAAACATATGCCCTGCCGCCTCAAGCAAAGCCGCCCACGGCGATATGATCGAGATAGTCGCGCAGGGCCGCAGCCTTGCCGTCCTTGACGAGAGCTTCTGCCGTGCGCCCCCCGAAGGCGGGAATAGGCTCGGCGCGATACCAGGCCATGGCCTGGACCTCTCCGCCTGCCCAGGCAGCGATGCGGGCGATGATCTCCAGCATCTCGATGGTCCGGCTCTGGGGCTTGCGCCCCAGGGCACGGGAGGAGCGGTACACGGTCTCTCGCTTGACGCCGATCGTCTCGGCGAGTTGCAGCTTGGACATGCCGAAGCCGGCAGCGACGCGATCGACAGACACCTTGCCCGTACCGTCGAAATATTTCGACACGAGCCCGTAGCCGCCTGCCCGCGCCTCACGCCGGAACTCATCAGAGGCGGATTTCTTGCGGACCGTTTCCTGAACCGCACCTTTAACGGTGGCCATATGTCACCTCAGAAGTTATATTTTTATGCCATTTTAGATGACATCGCTTTCGCCTCCTGTCCAGAGGCCAGCCGTCACATTGCAGATAGGATGAGCCGCGATACCATAGGCCCATAAGAGCAGCCTGGAATCACTTCGGAGAACGCCCATGTCCCATCCAGCCCTCGTCCCCGGCGCGGTCGCCGTCATCACCGGCGGTGCGAGCGGTATCGGCCTTGCCGCCGCAACCAGGTTCGCCGGCCTCGGCCTCAAGGTGGCGATCGCCGATCTCGGCGAGGAAAAGCTCGCCAATGCCGCTCAGACGATTGCCGCCGCCTCCGCCGAAGGCCAGGATGGGGTGCTCGCCCAGGCCACCGACGTCAGCAATGTCGATGACCTCCTGCGCCTGCAACTGGCCGTGCGCCAGCGCTTCGGCGGCACGGATGTGCTGATGAACAATGCCGGCATCGGGCCAGGCTCCCGCATTTTCGACGCCAAGGACGACGACAGCTGGGAGCGCATCCTTTCCGTCAACCTCAAAGGCATCATCCAGGGCACAAAGGTCTTCGGGCCGGGCATGATCGCGGGCGGGAAGCCGGGCCTGATCATCAACACCGGCTCCAAGCAGGGCATCACCACCCCGCCGGGCGACCCCGCCTACAACGTCTCGAAGGCCGCCGTGAAGACCTTCACCGAGGCGCTGCAGCATGAACTCCGGAACACGCCCGGCTGCCGGATCAGCGCCCACCTGCTCATCCCCGGCTTCGTCTTCACCGGCCTCACCGCCCATGGCAGGACGGAAAAGCCGGCCGCCGCCTGGACGCCGGAACAGACCGTCGATTTCATGCTGGCGAGCCTGGAGCGGGGCGACTTCTACGTCCTCTGCCCCGACAATGACGTGCCGCGCTCGCTGGATGAGCGCCGCATTGCCTGGGCCGCCGGCGACATCATCGAAAACCGCCCGGCCTTGTCGCGCTGGCATCCGGACTATGCTGAGGCGTTTGCGGCGTTCGTGAAAGGCTGAGTGGCATCGCAGCCCACCTCAGCGTTGCTCGCCTGAGTGGAGCCTGCAGAGTCGGAGCCGATCCCTCAGGCAGTCGCCGGCCTGTGCACACCGCCATTCGGCGAGGTCAGGGGCGAGCGGATCGGCTGGTTCAGGCGCTCGGAGCCGGCCTGCTTGTCGACGGCGCGTTGGAATTGCTCCAGCGTGTTCATCATCTGCAGGATCTTGGAGGTCATCGCCTGCGCCTGCTTCTTGCTCATGCGCTTTTCGGCAATGGCGCGGGCGGCTTCGTCCTCGAAGGGCACATAGAACAACGGAAAGCCCGTCGCGTCGACCACCTGGAAACCGCGGGCACCCTCACGGACCGTCCAGGGACTGTAGAAGCGCATATCCGGCGTCTGGCCCATCGTTGCTCTCCCTACGTTATGGCCTTGGTTACCATGCCATAATGACGCCAAGATTGCAGCCAGCGAGTCATTTTCAATAGGGCTCTGCCGGGACGCGATATCAGGCCGCTGGCTTGACCTCCTCCAGTATAAGCGCTCCGATTTCTCGCTCGGCGACGCCCAGTTCGTAAGCGGTCTGCAGATTGAACCAGAAACGAGCACTGGTGCCGAAGAACCTGCCAAGGCGTAGCGCCGTATCGGGCGAGACGCCGCGCTTGGCATTCAGAATGTCGGTAATCCGTCCGGAAGGTAGCTTCAGCTCGATCGCCAGTCGATTGGCGGAAAGATTGCGCGCCTTCAATTCCCGCTTCAGGATGCGGCCGGGGTGCACTGGCATCATTGGCGTGTCCTTTCAGTGATAGTCCACGATCTCGACGTCCCAGGCATTGCCTTCTTCAAAACGAAAGCACAAACGCCACGGGCCATTGATCGTCATTGCCCACTGCTCCTTGCGGCCGCCCTTTAATTTCTGAAGACTGACAGATCGCAGCGGACTCAAGTCAGAGAGCGATGTCGCCGCGTCCAAAACTGCCAACAGATCTGAGGCGGCTTCTTCGTCCAGGCCGGAGAATTTGCATTTGCCCGTTTCGGCGAAGCGCTGAGTAGCACCATTGGCCCACGACATGATCATGATATACCGTACTACGGATAGCGTAGTACGTCAATCGTAGCGCCCGTCACAATCCACCAGGCGCGATCCGTACCCCCGTCAGCACCTCGCCGAGCCAATAGGTGCCGCGCCGTTGGCTGTGGTCGAACGCGCCGGAACTAGGGCGTCTTACTTTCAGATCGAACCACCAAGAATCGCAAAACACTTTTGATACCAGTAAGTTAATTTCGAAATCCGTTTCCATCTGAACGCATTTTGCTTTAGGGTCGAAACTCATTCAAGCTATTGAAAGAATTTTTCCAATGTGATTCAAAGCTTTGAATGAAGCTTGGAGCTTGGATCATGGCGAATGAGTTCTGGTTCAGTGACGATCAATGGGCGAGGATTGAGCCACTCTTGCCGAAGCATCGATCCGGCGCGCATCGGGTCGATGATCGCCGGGTCATCAGCGGCATTGTCCACGTCCTCAAAAGTGGGTGCCGCTGGCAAGATTGCCCAGCTCGGTACGGTCCGGCGACCACCGTCTATAATCGCTTTCGACGTTGGACGATGCAGGGAATTTGGCGTCGCCTGTTCCTCGCCTTGATCGAGGTTACTCCTGGCGAGGCGCAGATGATCGACTCCACAACCGCCAAGGCCCATCGTTCCGCCGCTGGCGGAAAAGGGGGGACCAAATTCAAGCGATCGGGCGCTCACGCGCTGGCCGCACGACCAAAATCCATGCCGTTGTAGACGGTTGGGGACGACCAATAGCCTTCGAAGTGACCCCCGGCCAATTGGGCGATGTCAGAGTAGCCCTGCCTTTGCTCGCTTCTTTGCCGCCAGCCGCCTTGTGTGCGGCAGACACTGCCTATGACAGCGATGGCCTCCGCCAATTCTTGCTGGAGCGCGGAACTCGGCCGGTCATACCCAACAATCCAACCCGCAAGCGACCTCATCCCTTCTATCCACCCCTCTACAGAGAGAGAAATCTTATCGAACGTATGTTCTGCAGGCTCAAGGACTGGCGGCGCATCGCAACACGCTATGACAAACTCGCTATCGTCTTCGCTGCAGGCGTATACCTCGCTGCTGCCGTCACCTGGTGGCTCTGATTGAGTCTCGACCCTAGGGCGTGCGGATCATCGTGCGGCGGTTGCGCTTGGGCTTGACGGCGTGGGTTTCGCGGCCGGCGGCGCTCTGCAATTCGCGGCGGAAGACGTCGCGGCGCTCATGGATGGAGGCGATCACCGGGCCGGCCGGCACGCCCAGGCCCGCGAGCGCTGCCTCCGAGAGCTGCAGGCTCGCCTCGATCGTCTCCGGCACGGCGTCGGTGACGCCCAGGGCGTAGAGCTTGCTGGCATGGTCGGCATCGCGCGAACGCGCCACGATGACGAGATCGGGCCGCATCGCCCGGGCGGCGGCGACCACCGCCTCGATCTGCTTGGGCCCGTCGATCGTTACCACCAGCGCCGAGGCTTCGGCGAGGCCGCAGCGCTGCAGGAAGGCCGAATTGGTGGCGTCCCCCCAGTAAACCGGCTTCTTCTCGCCGCGCCAGCGCGCCACCGCCCGGGCATCAGCGTCGACGGCGAGATAGGCGACCTTGTGCTCGGCCAGCATCTCCGCCACCAGCCGCCCGACGCGGCCATAGCCAACGACGATGGCGCGGCGCTGCTTGTCCTCGGGCGGGGCCTCGAGCGCGGCGGCCTCGACCTGCACGACCACTTCGTAGCGCTTGGCGATGCGCCGCCCGATCATGCCGAGGAGGGGGATGATCGCCATGGAGAGCGAGGCGATCGCCACCGCCAGGGCCGACTGCTCCGGCGTGAAGATGGAGAGCTGCGTCGCAAGCTTGAACACCACGAAGGCGAACTCGCCGGCCGAGGCGAGCAGGAACGCCGTCTCGATCGACACTGATTTCGGCAGGCGGAAAACCCTGCAGAGGCCGAAGACCAGCGCGCCCTTGACCACCACCAGGGCAATCAGCGCCGCGAGGATCAGCAGCGGATGCCGCAGCACCACCGCAAAGTCGAGGCTCATGCCGACCGCAAAGAAGAAGACGCCGAGCAGCAGGCTCTTGAAAGGGTCGATCGTCGCCTCGATGGCGCGGCGATATTCGGTCTCGGCCAGCAGCAGGCCGGCGATGAAGGCGCCAAGGGCCATGGAAAGACCGGCGGCGGCGGCAGCCACGCCCGTGCCGATGGCGACGAACAGGGTCGCCGCAATGAAGAGCTCGGGATTCTCCGGCCGCGCCACCAGGCGGAAAAGCGGGCGCAGAAGGAAATTGCCCGCCACCACGATGGCGCCGATCGTCACTGCCGCCGAGGCCAGCGCATAGCCGAGGCCCATCAGCACCGACTGCTCGCTGTGGGCGCCCATGGTGCCGACCAGGAACAGCACAGGCACGACGGCAAGGTCCTGGAAGATCAGCACGGCGAAATTGACGCGCCCGCTGGCGGAGGCCATGCGCTTCTGGTTGGCCAGCACCTCGATGACGATGGCGGTCGAGGAAAGCGCAAGGCCCGAGGCGAGCACGAGCGCCGCAGTGGTCGGCAGGAGGAAGCTCGCCAGCAGGGCCACCAGGACAATGGAGGAGACCACCTGCAACCCGCCGAGGCCGAAGACCAGGCGGCGCATGGTCATCAGGCGGACGAGCGAGAGTTCGAGGCCGATGACGAAGAGCAGGAAGACCACGCCGAGTTCAGCAATATGGCTGATCGCGTCTTCCTCGCTGATAGTGATCCAATCGATGAAGGGCAGGCGCGAGGAGAGAGCACCCAGCCCCGTCGGCCCCATCACCGCGCCGGCGGCGAGGAAGCCTATCACCGGGCTGACATGCAGGCGGCGCACGAGCGGTACCACCACGCCGGCTGCGCCGAGCACCACCAACGCGTCCTTCAATGCGGTGACGTCGACCGTTCCAGCCAATCCCGATCCCTTCGCCGTTGGAGTGCCGCCCTCAGCAACAGGGAACAACGAAGGCGCCTGCTTCGCCAAACGAATTGTGACGGGGCGGCATGAAAAATGGGGTGCGGGTCCTCAGACCCGGCTCTTCAAGTGGCGGTTCGATAGAGAGCCGGCTCTTCAGAGCCTAACCGGCACACCCCTATAGCTTCCAGCCCGAATGGATCGCCACGATATTGCCCGTCAGGGAGCGGTGGCTCACCTGCGAGAAGCCGGCCTCGCGGATCATCGCGGAGAACGCCGCGGGCTTGGGAAATTTACGGATGGATTCGACCAGATAGCGATAGGGCTCGGCATCCCCCGTCACCATGCGCCCGACCGGCGGGATGACGTTGAAGGAATAAAGGTCATAGATCTTGTCGAGGCCGGGCATGTCGACCGTCGAGAATTCCAGGCACAGGAAGCGCCCGCCGCGCTTGAGCACGCGATAGGCCTCGGCCAGCGCCTTGTCGATACGCGGTACGTTGCGGATGCCGAACGCGATGCTATAGCCATCGAAGCTGCCCGTCTCGAAGGGCAGTTCCTCGGCGTTGGCCTCGACGAAATCGAGTTGGCCGGAGAGCCCGCGCTCCTCGGCGCGCTGGCGGCCGACCTCCAGCATGGAGCGGTTGATGTCGAGCACGGTGACATGGGTCTGCGGCCCGCCCGCCTTCACGATCCGGAAGGCGACGTCCCCCGTGCCGCCGGCGACGTCGAGATGGCGGAAGGGGCGCTGGCGCGGCGGATTCAGGAGGTTGACCAGATCGTCCTTCCACAGGCGGTGCAGCCCGGCGGACATCAGGTCGTTCATCAGGTCATAGCGCCGTGCCACCTTGTGGAAGACATCGTCCACCAGCGTCTGCTTCTCGTCCAGCTTCACAGTGGAGAAGCCGAAATGGGTCTCAGCGCTGGCGGGCATGGGGGAACTCCGGACGATGGTGCAGCCTCTATAGAGCAGAAAAGGAAGGCCTGGGAAGATAATGCGAGCAATTCGGCCTGACCATGGCTTTCCGTCTCCCAATCTCCTATATATCTTCCAGTTTCATGGAATGATTATGGAGGCTGTCATGACGCCCCTCGCAAAAGCAACCTTGACGGCCAATGAGGCTGCCATCGTTACCCGCGTCCCAGTCCGGCAGGTCCACCGCATCATCGATGCCGGCGTGCTGCCGTTGGCCAGGGGGTCACGTACCATCCGGCGCAACGCCCTTGTCGGGCTGCGGCTCGCCTATCTCACGGCCGGCACCCTCACGCTCGTCGCCCGCAAGCGGGTCATTGCCAGGGTCGTGAAGCACACCGATACCGAGACGATCGCCGAGGAGGCCATCATCATTCCGCTGAAGCCTATCATCGCTGATGTCGAACAGGGACTGGACCGGCTGGAGAAGGCGAAGGCCCTGGTCAGGATCGACAGCGAGATCATGGGCGGCACGCCTTGCATCGAGGGGACCCGCATCCCCGTCCACATGATCGCGGACATGGCTGCGAAGGGCGAGAGCGAGGCCGCCCTTCTTGCAGCCTATCCCAGCCTGTCGGCTGAACAGATCCGGCTGGCCGGGATCTATGCTGAGGCCTATCCCCTCCGGGGCCGTCCGCCGCTGAGGATGCCGGCCTGGCTCAGAAAGGCGCCGAAGACCACAAGCAGGCTGAACATCAGGGATCTGCCGGGGTCGTGAAGTTCCTGATCGATGAATGCTTGAGCCCGGACCTCGCGTTGCTTGCCCGTGAGCGCGGCTTTGCGGAATCCACGCATGTGACCTGGCTTGGACTGTCGGGCGCCAAGGATCACTCGATCATCCGCTGTGCGGTCGACGAGAGCTTCATCTTCGTCACCCACAATACAGCCGACTTCCGCCCTCTCTACGGTCGAGTGGAGATCCATCTCGGCCTTGTGGGCTTCAATACGGCCGCCAGGATGATGGACCTCGCCCTGCAGAGGTCGCTGTTCCTCCTGGCACTCGCGGAAATCGGAGAGGCCGAGCCCCATAATGAGGCGCTTGAAATCTCAGTCGCCGCCGATGGTACGGTCACCGTGGACCGTTATCGCCTGCCGCCTGGCTAATCGCCTCGGCACAGTAAGTCTTCCCTGTGATGCCCGTTTTTGGAATTGAGTCGCCCGGGAGGAAAAACGGCGCTTTCGGCGCCTCTCCTGGAAACGCGGTGCCCTCCTGGAAGGAAGAGGCAGACTGGAAGTCCGCGGTCCCATGATGACGCTGGCAAAGCCGCGTCTTCCACCCTATCTGTCGCCTTCTCGCCCGTCCCCCGGAGGAACGATGCCCGAACTGCCCGAAGTTGAGACCGTGCGCCGCGGCCTGGAACCGGCGATGACGGGAGCGCGCTTCATGGCGGTGGAGGCGCGGCGGCCGGACCTGCGCTTTCCCTTCCCCGCCGATTTCGTCAAGCGCCTCACGGGCGAGACCATCCTCTCCATGGGCCGGCGCGCCAAATATCTCCTGGGCGACCTTTCCTCGGGCGACGTCCTGGTGATGCATCTGGGCATGACCGGCCGCTTCCTGATCACGGCGCCGGATGGCCATGTGGAAGAGCCGGGCGAGTTCGCCAATGAGGTGAAGGGTGACGCCCGGCACGACCACGTCGTCTTCCGCCTCTCCAACGGTTTCACCATCACCTACAACGACGTCCGCCGCTTCGGCTTCATGGACCTGGTGCCGCGCGCTGGGCTGGAGACCTCGCGCCACTTCAAGGCGATGGGCATCGAGCCGCTCGGCAACGAGCTGAGCGGGGAAGCGATCGAGCGCCTGTTCGACGGCAAGGCGGCGCCGCTGAAAGCCGCGCTGCTCGACCAGGGCCTGATCGCGGGCCTCGGCAACATCTATGTCTGCGAGGCCCTCAACCGCGCCGGCCTGGCGCCGGAGCGGGCGGCAGGCACTCTCACCGGCAAGCAGGCGGCAGAACTGGCCGCCGTGATCCGCGACGTGCTGGAGGAAGCGGTGGCGGCAGGCGGCTCCACCTTGAAGGACTACCGCCACACCGACGGATCGCTCGGTTATTTCCAGCACCGCTTCCGCGTCTATGACCGCGAGGGCGAGCCCTGCACCACGGCGCGCTGCAAGGGCACCATCGAGCGCCTGGTGCAAGCGGGCCGCTCGACCTATTGGTGCCGGTCCTGCCAGAAATAGCGGCCCTGCTCAGACGAGCGGCACGCTGGCTCGGACCTGCCATTCGGCGATCGGAATGGCCTGTGCCGAGCTGACCACGCCGATGCGGTCGAAGCGGATGCTATGGCCGGCGAGGCGCTGGTCCATCTCCCAGGACAGGCGCCGGCGCTGCGGCGTGTCGGTGACGCCATAGGCCAGCGAAACATGGGGCATGAAGGCGCTGAGCGGCGAGGCGGCGATCGACCCTATGGCACGCTGCTTGAGCGCCAGGATCGGTCCGTCAGCCTCGAACAAGGCATAGAAGGCGCGGAAGAAGGTCTCTCCCGTCTTGATGCCCTCGATGCGGGCGGTGAAGGGCGCGATGCCCGCGGCGATGGCCCGAACCTGCGCCGTGAGCGTCTCGGCTTCCACGGGCCTGTCCTCCACCAGCGTGAGATGGGGGGTGAAGACCTCGCTGCCGAAGGCCTTGGCGAGGTCCGCCACGATGGCCGAGAGCAGGGCGTCGTCCTCGGCTGCCGGCATCAGCCAGACGGAATGCATGTCGGTCATTGAAAGGTCCATCGCAGCGGGCCGAGCAGAGTCCGAACGGGTGTCCGGCGGTCTTCGAGAAAAATCTGCAATGGAACAGGGAACCAAGCAAACTTTCATCGGCCTGCCGACGAAAGTCTGCTTCGGCGGTTTCCTCCCCGCCCGACTTCCTCTACACCAGCTTGCATACCGATTTGGAGCTGACAATGCCGGGCGGAAGCCTCGAGACTTTGCTGGTGGAGCGGCGCGGACGCGTCGGCCTGATCACCCTGAACCGACCCAAGGCGCTCAACGCCCTCAATGCGCAGCTCGCTGCCGAACTCACCGGGGTACTGGCCGATTTCGATGCCGACGAGGCCATCGGCTGCAGCGTGATCACCGGTTCGGAGAAGGCGTTTGCAGCCGGCGCCGACGTCAAGGAAATGGCCGGCAAGACCTATCCGCAGGCCCTGCTGGAAGACTTCATCGCCGTGTGGGACGGCTTCGCCCGCCTGCGCAAGCCGGTGATCGCGGCCGTGTCCGGCTTTGCGCTCGGCGGGGGCTGCGAGCTCGCCATGCTCTGCGATCTCATCATCGCCGCCGACAGCGCCAGATTCGGCCAGCCCGAGATCCGTCTCGGCGTGGTGCCTGGTATCGGCGGGACGCAACGCCTGGTGCGGGCCATCGGCAAGGCCAAGGCGATGGAGATGGTGCTGACCGGCCGCATGATGGAAGCCGCCGAGGCCGAGCAGGCCGGTCTGGTCGCCCGTGTGGTGCCGGCGGCCGATCTCCTGGCGGAAGCGCTGAAGACGGCCGAGACCATCGCCGCCATGCCGCTGTCCGCCGTGCTCGCCGCCAAGGACTGTGTCGACCGTGCTTATGAGCTGACCCTCGCTGAGGGCGTGCGCTATGAGCGCCGCGCCTTCTACGCGCTATTTGCGAGCGAGGACCAGAAGGAGGGTATGGCCGCCTTCATCGAGAAACGCCCGCCGGCCTTCAAGCACCGGTGAGGTAAGGCCGGGAATCGCGGTCGTCATTCCCAGCGACCTTGCCTGGCCGACCAATCCTTTGCGCTTAAGCGTGATTTCGCGGATTCATTGCAGTCCGTCGTTGACGTCGGGCTGCTCGCAATGTAAAGAGCCGCCTCCAATGTCGGGTGCTTAGCGCCCGCTTTACTCATTTTCAGGCAACGCACGGCCTCGCGACGATTTTTCGATCGCTGCGAACGCGGCCGGCTCAACAGGCAGGGACCATGGCCAATACGAAGTCGGCCAAGAAGGCTACGCGCAAGATCGAAGTGCGCACCGCAGTGAACAAGGCGCGCCGTTCGCGTGTGCGCACCTTCATCCGCAATGTCGAGGAGGCGATTGCTGCCGGCGACCAGGTGAAGGCTGCCGCCGCGCTCAAGAGCGCCGAGCCGGAGATCATGCGCGCTGCCCAGAAGGGCGTCGTGGCCGGCAACACCGCCTCGCGCAAGGTCTCGCGTCTTGCCCAGGCCGTCAGGAAGCTCAGCGCCTGAGCCATTTTTTGGACACCGTAAGGGCCAGCTCACGCCACGCTCTTTATTTGTGTTCCGTTAGGTTAGAAGACCCGGCTGTCGCAGCCGGGTTTTTCTTTGGAGAGGTGCTGGGCCGTGGGGCCGCGATCTCAGGCATACTCCTTGCGGCAAGAACCGGGGTCCGCGCCGACATTGTCCGTGCTAACCCGCTAAGTATTTGTCGGACCTACCGACCCTGTTGCAAAACCGTCATTGGGCGAGCCGGAACCGCGGGTCGGAATAACCGCTCCGCGAAAAGACCGATCCGGCCGCTCTACCTATGATTGTCATGGCGACGTAATAATTCCGACGTACTAAGGTATAGAAATACCTCCGCATGCCGCGAGGGCAATCTTTGCCCTTGACTCACCCTTTGGCCAAGGGGGGCATCCCTCTTCACGGGCCGGACAAAATTTCGTGATAGATATCATGGCTTTATGGGATAAGAGAAAAGTGCCCCGGGGAGCGCCCGGGCGAGCCCCGGCCAAATTACGAAGCCCCGCAATCTTTACGCATCCGAAACGAAAAAATTTGAGTCATTTTGCCGTCTCCATGATTCCGTCGACTCCTCAACACCTTGCGGCCTCGCGGCCTCAGGCCGCCGCTGTCCGAATCGGGAACAAGGAGGCCGCGTTAACGAATCATAGAGATTTGCCTGTTGCGCCCGCTGGTCCGGGTTCGGTATGTTTTTTCTCGGAACGGGTCATGTGTAGGTTCCCTCCCGATACTGCGAGCGGACGGACGTCCATTCAGGGCATTGGGAGCGCGTGTGCCCAGTGATCGCGTATAGTGTAGAAGACAGTAAGGTAATGTCAGAAACATTCCGTATTGGGCTTCTATTCAGTTAACCCAGCGGCGTACTTTGTATGTCCCATGCCGGTTCGTTCTGGCATGCCTTAAAGCTTTTACAAACGAAGTCTGCAAAAGACGGAATTGGGGTGTCATGTCGTCGGGGTGGTTGAATGACTATGCGGGAGATGTCACCGCCAGGGAAGCCTATGATCTTCTCGGCCAGCAGCCCAAGGCTCAGCTTGTTGACGTCCGCACCCGGGCCGAATGGTCATTTGTTGGCGTTCCCGACCTGTCGGCCCTCGGCAAGGAGACGATCCTGGCCGAGTGGCAGCGTTACCCGAGCATGGACGTCGCCGCAGATTTCGTCGAGCAGCTTGAGCGTGAACTCCATCGCCGTTCGGTGGGACAGGAGGATCCGATCCTGTTCCTTTGCCGATCCGGCGCGCGCTCCCTTGCCGCCGCGCAGGCCATGCTGGCCGCCGGTTGGAAGGGCAGCCGCAATGTAACGGCCGGTTTCGAAGGCCCTGTTAATGCGGAGCGTCACCGCGGCACGATGGATGGCTGGAAAGCCTCTGAGTTGCCCTGGATACAGTCCTGAACAAAAATTCGTGGCTCGGTCGGCGGCCGGTGCAAGCCGGACGACGCCAGAGCTTTATCTTGAACTCTCATGCCAGACGATAGCCCCATGAACTCGAGCGAACGCCTGACACTTTCCGCCGCGGCCCCAAACAGCAAGAACCTTGGTGTCGCCGATCTTTCCGTCTCCCTTGCCGATGCCGCGATCGCGCCGGCCGCGGCCTGGGACCGTGTCAAGCGCCGCCTGCGCGCCGAATATGGCGAAGACGTCTTTTCCAGCTGGTTCGCCCGGCTGGAACTCGATGCCGTCGCCGACGACACCGTGAGCCTTTCCGTGCCCACGCGTTTCCTCCGCAGCTGGATCCAGGCCCATTACATCGACAAGATCCTCGGGCTGCTCTCGGCCGAATTGCCCGGCACCGCGCACATCACCCTCAATGTCCGCACCGCCGCGGCCCGCCCGCCGATCGTCATCAGGGAGACGGCGCCCTGCGCCAAGAATCCCGCCGAGGTCGTGGCCGCCAAGCCTGCCATCGCGCCCTTCCTGCGCGCCGTCGAGGCGCCTGTGCGCGAGGATGAGCTTGCAGGCTCCCCGCTCGACCGTCGCATGTCGTTCGAGGCCTATTATGTCGGCAAGTCCAACGCGCTTGCCCATGCGGCTGCGCTGCAGGTCGCCAAGTCCGCCCCGAGCGAGCCGCTGCCCTACAATCCGCTGTTCATCCACGCCTCGGTGGGGCTGGGCAAGTCTCATTTGATTCAAGCCATCGCCCACCAGGCCGAGGCACAGGGAAAGCGCGCGCTCTACCTCACCGCCGAGCGCTTCATGTATGGCTTCGTCGCGGCCCTCAAGGCGCAGACGGCGATCCAGTTCAAGGAGAAGCTGCGCGCCATCGACATCCTGGTCATCGACGACCTGCAGTTCCTGGCCGGCAAGTCGATCCAGCAGGAGTTCTGCCACACGCTCAACGCCCTCATCGACGGCGGCAAGCAGGTCGTGGTGGCGGCGGACCGCCCGCCCGCCGACCTCGAAACCCTCGACGAGCGCGTGCGCTCCCGCCTGTCTGGCGGCCTGGTGGTGGAGATCGGAGCCCTCGACGAGGAACTGCGCGTCAAGATCCTCAAATCCCGTATCGAGGCGGCGCGCTCGCACCACGCCAATTTCGACGTGCCTGACAATGTCGTCGCCTATGTCGCCCACCAGGTCTCGACCAATGGCCGCGACCTCGACGGCGCCGTCAACCGCCTCCTTGCCCACTCCGCCCTCTCCGGCTCCGGCATGTCGCTGGAGACGGCGGAGGCCGCCATCCGCGACCTGGTCAAGAACCGCGAGCCGCGCCGGGTCAAGATCGAGGACATCCAGCGCATCGTCGCCAAGCACTACAATGTCAGCCGTGCCGACATTCTCTCGCTCCGCCGCACCGCCACGGTGGTGAAGCCGCGGCAGGTGGCGATGTATCTCGCCAAGTCCCTGACGCCGCGTTCCCTGCCCGAGATCGGCCGCCGCTTCGGCGGGCGCGACCACACCACCGTGCTCCACGCCGTGCGCAAGATCGAAGGCCTGGTCGGCAGGGATTCGGGCCTGGCCGAGGAAGTCGACCTGCTGCGCCGCCTGCTGTCGGAGTAAAGCGGCCTTTGGTGTGCCGATCTCCAGATCGGCACAGAACCACCCCACTCTGAAGGCAAGGCGCCCTCCAAAAGTGCCGATCTGGGGATCGGCACACAATCCCGCCTCGTGACAAAGCGGCCCTCGCCGTGCTCTTAAGGGCGCACATCCCAGCGTGAGTGCGCCTGATGCCTTTTCTTGGCCTCGATATCGGAACCTCGGCGGTCAAGGCCGTCATCGTCGACCAGACCGAGGCCGTGCTGGCCGACGGCGAGGAGACCCTGGCGACAGCCCGGCCCGGCCCCGGCTTGTCGGAACAGAACCCGCAGGACTGGCTTGCGGCTGTCGAAAGGATCCTTGCCCGCTGGCGCGCCGACAAGGCGGCGATCCTCGCTTCCGTCGAAGGCATCGGCCTGTCCGGCCAGATGCATGGCTCCGTCTGCCTCGACGAGGCCGATCAGCCCCTGCTGCCCGTCATCCTCTGGAACGACAGCCGGGCCGTCGCGGAGGCAGCCGAGCTCAACCGCGACCATCCGGAACTTGCCTGGCAGCTTGGCGTGCCGGCCGCGCCCGGCTTCACCGCGCCGAAGCTGCTCTGGCTCTCGCGCCACAGGCCGGAGCTGATGGCGCGTCTGCGGCGCGTGCTGCTGCCCAAGGATTTCGTGCGCCTGTGGCTGACGGGCGAACATGTCAGCGAGATGTCCGACGGCGCCGGCAGCTGGTGGCTGGACGAAGCCAGGCGCGACTGGTCCGACAAGGCGCTGGCCGCCACCGGAGTCGAGCGCCGGCAGATGGCCCGGCTGGTCGAGGGCAGCGAGATCTCCGGCCACCTGCGTCCCGACATCGCCGGGCGTTTCGGCCTCAAGCCCGGCATTCCCGTCGCCGGCGGGGCAGGCGATGCCATGGCCGGTGCCATCGGCATCGGCGCCATAGACGACGGCGCCTTCATCTCGCTCGGCACCTCCGGCCAGTTCTTCGTGCCCGGCAGCGCCTACCGCCCGCTCCCGGACAAGTTCCTGCATGCCTTCTGCCATGCCGTGCCCGGACGCTGGATCCAGATGGCGGCCCTGCTTAACGGCGCCTCCTGCCTCGCCTGGGCCGCCGGCCTCGTCGGCGAGCCGATCGAAAAGCTGCTGGCGGAGGTCGCCGCCCAGCCCGCCCGGCCGGGCGCGGTGATGTTCCTGCCCTATCTCGCCGGCGAGCGCACGCCGCACAACGATGCGCTCGCCACTGGCGTGTTCTCCGGCATGACCGGCGGCACCGGCAAGGCCGATCTCATCCGCGCGGTGCTCGAAGGCGTCGCCTACTCCTTCGCGGATGCCGCCGCCTGCCTGGAGGAAGCCGGCACGACGCTCGGTGAGGCGGCTGTGATCGGCGGCGGTGCCCGCAGCGCCCTCTGGGTGCAGATTCTCGCCGATGTGCTGGGCATGCCGCTCAAGCGCTATCGCGGCGGCGAGAAAGGCCCGGCCTTCGGTGCCGCCCGCCTCGCCCGCGTCGCGGTGACGGGAGAGGACATCGCTGCCATCGCCACCAAGCCGCCGGTGCTCGACCTCGCCGAGCCCAGGACAGAATTGACGCAGGCCTACGCGGAGAAGTTGGCGGCATTCCGCCGGCTGTACCAGGCGACGAAGGCGGCGCGGTAGGGCACAGGACGGAGCTGAAAAGAGTGCGGGAAGCCTCCCCCCAACGAAGCTTGGGGAGGTGTCGCGGCGAAGCCGTGACGGAAGGGGTGTGGGCGGAATGAGACCAAAAGGCGGGATTTCTGGCTCACGGGGGATTCCGCAAATCATCCTGACCAGATTCCATGGCATGCGGAGGTATCGCGCATGCCATCAGCGGTGAAGATGAGGACGGACTTGAGGCCAGCCGAGCTTCGGCGGCTGACAGCCAGTTTCAGGACAGAGACCCTGGCCCTTGGATCCCCTTCCCGCGCTACGCGCGCCGGGGATGACAGCGCCTCCTGCCTCGTTGGTGATCGGGTCTAAAGCCACTATGCGCTGGGCGCGGTACACGCCCCGACAGCCGGCGGACCAGCGCTACCAGAGCGCCTACTTGTTCGGTGCCATCTGCCCCGCACGTGGTGTCGGCGCGGGCTTGGCCATGCCTTATGCCGACACCCAGGCCATGCAGGCCCACCTCGACGAGATCAGCCGCAAGGTCGCCCACGGCGCCCACGCTGCCCTGCTGCTCGACCGAGCCGGTTGGCACGCCAATGCCCGCATGAAGGTAAAGCGCACCTTCGTGCAGGCATACGCTGCTGTGGATCTCAGCAGCATATGCCTGGCTGTCAGTTAGAATTTGTAGCCTACGCCAAGCGTGGCGGAAGTCTGGTTAAAGCGCAATTTGATTTTGTCGCCAGCGATATTAAGTTCTTTATCGCTAAGGTCGGTGTACCGAACTTCGCCTCGAAGGAGCCAGTTCTCATCGACGGCGTATTCTAGGCCGCCACCCGCGGTCCAGCCCATCGCCAACTTGTTGAGGGAGCCGGTAGCACCTGACGTTGCAATGCTAACCTTCTCATTGCCGACAGCAGCACCCGCCGTCAGATAGGGCAGGAAATTGTCGATTGCGTAGCCAAGACGAACGCGACCCGAGCCCTGCCAATCAGTTTGGAATTTGGCGGTCAAGCCAGCAGAGGCGTCGCTCTTGGAGAGGCTTGAATAGTCGATGTCGTTCTCGATGCCCACCACAATGCGACCGAACTGTGCATTGTAGCCGGCATGAACGCCGCCAAGAAAACCTGAACCTTTAAATTTGAGATCGCTGCCGCTTGCCCGATCAGCGCCCTTGGCTTGCGCGAACAGGCCACCGCCATGAATACCGGCGTAGAAGCCGGTCCAGTTAAACACGGGAGGAGTGACGGCTGGCGACACGGGCTCGATCGACTGTGGCGCGAGATCGGCAGCGATTGCTGCGGTTGAGGCCAAGAAGATAGAAGCAAGAGCAAAGATGGCACGCATAGTTCATTTCCTTAAGTTACAACATCTAATAGATTGCGATATCCGAAGTGTCTTCTCAGTATTGAAGAACGACTACGTTAGATCGTTTCTATAGACTGCATGGTTACACCTAAGTTAATGTGTGAGATAACTTATGACATAAACTGACTTTCTATAATTTTAGCCTGCAACGATGGCTCAATGACTGACTCCAGAGAGATGCCATCCCCGTCTCCGGCCGTCATTCACGTGCATACGGGCAGCCCGAACGGTTTATGAGTGTTACCTCGTCGTCATCCCCGTCATCGCGTTGCCCGCCAGCGATGACGAACTGCGGCGTTACCTGTCTGATGCCAGCGGAGCTCAATCCGGCACGCCGCGCTTGTCGTAGCGCTTGCTCAGGCTCGCATACCCCATTATCGCGCTCGCGATCGGCATAGGTCTGGTTCGCGCGAAAATTGTCATCGTAGCGCGACCCTTTCTCGTCGTAGCCTCCGTCACTGACGCAGCTCGCAAGCAGCAACGCTGATCCAATCAAAATTGCAGATGATGTACGCATGGTTACATTCCTTTGCGGCAGCTAAAGTTCATAGGGCGCCACTACGTTTCGTTGAAGAGCTGCAACGTCCAGGAAGCCCTCGGCTGCCAGAACTAAATAAGCCGCGTCGTCCATTCCTCATCGATATCTTCCGATTTCCTCACCGCTGGCGCCGCACGAAGCTTTGTGGCTTGAAAAACCAACGTCATGGGTTCCCTATCCTGCCCTTCGCGGCATGAATTGAAGGAGCCCGCAACCCGCGGGCCTTGCCGTACTCGCGCCACCATTAATCAAACGACATCGTACTATTTATATGGTTACGTGCGTTGCCGCAAGCCTCTATGTGGAATATCGAACGACCAAAGCTTGGGCTCGGGCGGACGACAGATTGGCCCTAGAGGTGGGCAAATGGTTTTGGGGAGAAGACCGGAATGAATGTCGCCGACAACAAGCCGGACAAAAATGCGGGACGACGCAGCGGGCGGCCGACGAGGGAACAAGCCGAGCGCATTACCGAACACATCATCGACGTCGCGACACGCCTCTTCCTGGAGACCAGCTTTGAAGCGACAAGTATCGATCTTATCGCCGCGGAGGCCCGGATATCGAAGCAGACATTTTACGCCCGCTTCGCTTCCAAGGATGTGTTGTTTGCCGCCGTCATCCGTACAGGGGTAAGTAATCTTCTTCTACCGGTCGCCGGCGAACCGGACCGAGCCGGACCGATCGATATGACCTTGATCCGGATCGGCGTGGATCTTTCCAGGCGCGCGCTCGGCGCGGCGGCGATCGCGCTGAATCGCCTCATCGCCTCCGAAGCCCATCAATTCCCGGAACTGGCGCTCGCCTACCATGAGAGCAGCGTCCGCGTGCGAGACCTTCTCGCCGGAATTTTCTCCAATGCGATACGTGATGGGCAGATACGATCAACGGATCCCGATTTCCTAGCCGAGCAGTTTCAGTACGCGGTGATCGATGGCCCAGCCCGCACCCTGGTTCTCAGAGGTAGGATCACCAATTCAGAGAAGGATCTGCGCGAGCGGGTCACGGCTGCGGTCAGGCTATTCTTGGATGGGTGCAGGGATGATCCTCCACCACGTCCCTGAATCAGTCCGGGATCCGGAGCGACTTGCTTTCTCTTAAATCAAGCGTGCAGAGCCAGGGGTGACGCTCCGTTCCAAATTTGTCTGCCCAGTGCATGATTGGGAACAGCTCTCGTTCAGAATCCAAAATGATTAATCTCGGGCCGTTGCACCATCGATGGTCTTCATCATCTGCTCGGTGTATCGAGCACCTCGAACGGGCTGCTACACCCCTTTCGACCTCACTGCGTTCGGCCACCTCCCCCAGCTTCGTGGGGGAGGCTTCCTGCGCTCATTCCGGCTCCGTTTTCCAATGCCCTCTTTCCCCCGCTCGACTCCCGGATCACCAGTTCCGTCGCCACCACAAGCTTCGGGCGCTCCACCGGCTCGCGGTTGATCATCTTGATCAGCATTTCCGCCGCCTTCTCCCCCTGTTCGATGCCGGGATTGCGGATGGTGGTGAGCGTGGGCCACATATAGGCGGCGATGGGCAGGTCGTCGAAGCCGATCACCGCGATATCCCCGGGCACCGCCAGCCCCCGGGCATTGATGGCCGCGATCGCGCCGAGCGCTACCGTATCATTGCCGGCCAGCACGGCGGTGGGGGCCGGATCGGCCCGCTCAAGCAACGCCGTCATGGCGGCATGGCCGCTTTCGGCGCTGTAATGGGCAAAGCCGACCAGGGCCGGATCCGGCGTGATGCCGCGATCCACGAGGCTGCGCTGATAGGCCGCCAGGCGGACGTCGGTCGCGATATAGCCGACATCCGAAAAACCGATATGGGCAATGCGCCGGTGGCCAAGATCGACGAGAAGGTCCACCGCCTTGCGGATGGCGCGACGCGTGGAGAAATTCACCGAATGCTCGCGGGGATGGCCGACCGAACCAAGAAGTACCAGCGGATAGCCGTCATCGATGAGCGCGTGCAGCGCCGGATCATGGGTGGCCGGGTTGAGCACGATCAGCCCGTCGATGCGGTGGCTGCGCACGAGTTCGACATAGGCATTGGGCGCACGATTGGGTTCCACCACCTCGAGCAGCACGCCATAGCCGTGGCGCTGGTTGACGCGTGTGATGCCGGTGAGAAGCTGCGGCACGAAGCCGTCGACATTGAGCGAGGCCGGTTCGGTGACGACGAGGCCGATCGTCTCGGTATCGCCGCGCACCAGCATGCGGGCAGCCGAATTGGGACGGTAGCCCAGCGCCGCCGCCGCCTGCAGCACGCGCTCCCGGGTCTCCTGGCTGATCGAAACGCCCGGAGAGCGATTGAGCACCATCGACACGGTGGCGCGTGAGACACCCGCACGCTCCGCCACGTCATGGCTGGTCACTTTGGCCCGATCCATCCACCCCTCCCCGCCTCTTCCTAGCTTAGCCGACGGCCTCGTCTCAAGCGGCCTCAACGGAATCCACGGCTCCGAACCCGGCCCGCGTCAACCTGAATTCGGAGAGCCGTGAAACCTGCCTTGACAACCAACATTAGTCATACTAACACGTGTAAGTAACATAATAACACGTGTCACTACAATTGTATCGATAGATCGAATCATCCTGGGGAGGGATGCCTTTGGTGTCGATCAACGAATCCAGGTCGGTGCCCGCGCGCGCCGAGGCTGCGCTGGCGGAGGCGGTGCACCCACAGGGCTGGAGTGCGAGCGGCCGGCGGTGGCGCGAGAACCTCACGGGCTGGCTGTTCATCCTGCCGGCCCTCATCGGCTTCATCGTTTTCTATTTCCTGCCGACCATCCGGGCGATCGAGATCAGCCTGACCGACTGGAACCTGATGCGGGCGCCGAAATTCATCGGCCTCGACAATTACGCCAAGCTGATGGGCGACCCGCGCTTCTGGCAGTCGGTCAGGATCACCCTGCTCTATGTGATCTACAACATCCCGCTGCAGACGGCGCTCGGCCTGTTGCTCGCGGTGCTGCTCGACCGCCTGTCGAAATCGGTGGCGGTGCGCGCCATCGTGGTGGCGCCCTATCTGCTTTCCAATGTCGTGGTCGCCCTGATCTTCCTGTGGCTGCTCGATCCGGTGCTCGGCGTCTCCAACGCCTTCCTCGCCATGGTCGGCATTCCCCGCCAGCCCTTCCTGACCACGCCGGGCCTTGCCTTGATCTCCATCGTTGGGATCAACATCTGGCGCCATACCGGCCTGATCGCCCTGCTCTTCTATGCCGGCCTGCAGGCTATTCCGAAAAGCCTCTACGAAGCGGCCAAGATCGATGGCGCCAGCGAATGGCGCATGTTCCGGCACATCACATTGCCGCTGCTGCGACCGGTGCTGGTCTTCATCGTCGTCACCAGCGTGATCGGCTCCTTCCAGATCTTCGATACCATCGCCGTCGCGACCAGGGGCGGCCCGGTCAACTCCACCAGCGCCATCATCTGGTACATCTACGAGAGCGCCTTCCGCTTCTCCAAGATGGGCTATGCCTCGGCGATGTCGGTGCTGCTCTTCCTGGTGCTGATTGCCGTCACCCTCGTGCAGATGCGCGTGTTGCGCGCCGACAGATCGGATCTCGAATGATGCTGAGGGCCACCGCAACCCGGCAATGGAGCCCGGGCCTAGCCTTCGCCTGGCTGATCCTCGGGCTGTTCATCCTCGGCTCGCTGTTCCCGATCTGGATCGCCTTCAAGACGGCGATCACCCCGCTGCTCGATCTCTACGACACCGCGACGTCGCCGATTCCGACCGAGGTCACCGCCTCGAACTTCACCCGCATCTTCGGCCTCAGCGAGCAGCAGGGCGGCTTCAACGCCGAGATGAAATTCGGCACGGCCTTCCTCAACAGCGTGATCTTCACGGCGATCTGCGTCACGGGCCAGATCGCCTTCTCCTCCCTCGCAGCCTACGCCTTCGCCCGGCTGCGCTTCTTCGGCCGCGATGTCATCTTCTATCTGTTCATCTCGGCCACCATGGTGCCCGCAATCGTGCTGTTCATCCCCAATTTCGTGCTGATCAAGCAACTGGGCTGGCTGAACACCATGCCGGGCCTGGTGGCGCCTTTCGTGCTGATGACGCCCTTCGCGGTGTTCTTCCTGCGCCAGTTCTTCCTGTCGACGCCCTCCGAGCTCGAGGATGCGGCGCGGCTCGATGGCGCCTCCCCCTTCCGCATCTTCTGGAGCATCGTGCTGCCGGTGCATCGCGGCGCTATCGCCACGCTCGCCATCCTGCTCACCATCAACAGCTGGAACGAGTTCCTCTGGCCCTATCTGGTGGGGCGCGACGAGAGCGCACGCGTGCTCTCGGTGGCGCTCACCAATTTCCTGCAGCAGCAGCCCAACGGCAATCCGGACTGGACCGGCCTGATGGCCGCGACCTTCCTGTCGATCCTGCCGATCATCCTGCTGCTCGTCATCCTCGGCCGCCGCGTGGTCGAGTCCCTGCAGTTCAGCGGTCTGAAATAGACGAACACGACAACGCCCGCATAATCCCGGAGGAAACGATGAGAAAAATCACCGCGGCGCTGACAGTCCTGCTCCTTGGCGGTGCCTGCGCACCCGCCCTGGCCGAGACGCAGCTCAATTACTGGATGTGGGACAACAACCAGGTCCCGCCATACCAGGCCTGCGCCGACGAGTTCCACAAGCAGCATCCCGACATCTCGATCAAGATCAGCCAGTTCAGCTGGAACGATTACTGGACCGCCCTGTCGACCGGCTTCGTCTCCGGCGAGGCGCCCGACGTCTTCACCAACCAGCTGAGCCGCTACCCGGAATTCGTCAACAACAACCAGGTCACCGACATCAGCGACCTGATCAAGCGCGACCATGTGCCGACCGACATCTACTACAAGGGCCTGCTCGACCTGTGGTCGAAGGATGGCCATATCTATGGCCTGCCCAAGGATTGGGACACAGTGGCCATGGTCTACAACAAGGAGATGCTCGCCAAGGCCGGGGTGAGCGAGGAGGAACTGAACAACGCCACGTGGAACCCCAAGGATGGCGGCTCCTTCGAGAAGATCCTCGCCAAGCTCTCGGTCGACGCCAACGGCAATAACGGGCTGTCGCCGAATTTCGATCCCAAGAACGTCAAGCAATATGGCTTCGTCACGCCTGAACTCGACGGCTACGGCCAGACGCAGTGGAGCCATTTCGCCGTCTCCAACGGCTTCAAATTCGTCGATGGCCTATGGGCGACCTCCTACCACTATGACGATCCCAAGCTCGCCGAAACACTCACCTGGCAGCGCGATCTCGGCCTGAAGAAGGGCTTCGCCATTCCACAGAAGGATGTCGGCAACAACGCCTCGGGCCTGTTCGTCGCCGGCAAGGCGGCGATTACGCCGGACGGCTCCTGGAAGATCAGCTTCTACGGCAACAATGCCAAGTTCAAGGTCGGCTATGCCCTGCTGCCGACGGGGCCGCAGGGACGCAGGACCATGTTCAACGGCCTCGCCGACGGCATCTGGACCGGCACGAAGCATCTTGAGGAAAGCTGGCAATGGGTGAAGTTCCTGGCCTCCCCGGCCTGCGAGAAGATCGTGGGCGCCTCGGGTGTGGTCTTCCCGGCCATCGCGGAGGCGGCCAAGCTCTCGCAGGACACCTCCTTCAAGAAGGGCTGGGATGTCTCGGCCTTCCTCAAGGAGGCGACGCCCGAGCAGACTTTCTACTTCCCCATCACCGACCATTCTTCCGAGATCAACTCGACCATGAAGGCGGCGCTGGAGCAGATCTTCCTCAACGATGTCGACGCCGCGCCCGTGCTCAAGGATGCCAATGACCATGTGAACAGCGTGTTCTGACAAGGTTCGCGGCCGCGCGCCCAACACGGAGTGGCAGTCTCCGACTGCCATCTTCCTCTTCGACAAACGGACCGTTTCCGAGATTGGCGATCAGAGATCGCCACTCCAATTCCCGGCCGATCCGCGCGGCCCACAATCCCCGACTGGAGTCCCGATTATGTCTTCCCCGAAAATCACCTTCATTGGCGCCGGCAGCACCGTGTTCGCCAAGAATCTGATGGGCGATATTCTGTCATTCCCCGAACTGGCGGATGCCCGCATCTGCCTCTATGACATCGACCCCGAGCGCCTCGCCGTCTCCGAGCGCGTCGGCCGCCGCATCGTCGAGACGCTGAAGGTGCCGGCCACAATCGAGGCCACCACCGATCGCGATCGCGCGCTCGACGGCGCCGATTATGCCATCACCATGATCCAGGTCGCCGGCTACAAGCCCGGCACGGTGACGGATTTCGCGGTGCCGAAGAAATACGGCCTGCGCCAGACCATCGCCGACACGCTCGGCATCGGCGGCATCATGCGGGCCTTGCGCACCATCCCGGTGCTGCTCGATTACGCCCGCGACATGGAGCGGCTCTGCCCGGACGTCTTCCACCTGCAATATGCCAACCCGATGTGCATGAACATCATGGCGCTGAACCGGGCGACGAAGATCGCCAATGTCGGCCTGTGCCACAGCGTGCAGGGCACCGCCGCGCAGATCGCCGAGGATATCGGCGTGCCGATCGAGGAGATCAACTACACCTGCGCCGGCATCAACCACATGGCGTTCTACCTGACCTTCCAGCGCAACGGCGAGGATCTCTATCCCCTCATCCGCAAGGTGGTGGAAGAAGGGCGCGTGCCGGACTGGAACCGGGTGCGCTACGACATGTTCCTCAGGCTCGGCTATTTCGTCACCGAATCCTCGGAGCATTTCTGCGAATATGTGCCCTGGTACATCAAATCAGGCCAGGAGAAGCTGATCGAGCGCTACAACATCCCGCTCGACGAATATATCGACCGCAGCGAGCGCCAGATCCGCAAATGGGGCGATCTTTCCCGCCAGTTGCAGGACCCGACCGTTCCCTTCGAGGTGAACCGCAGCCTCGAATATGGCTCGACCATCATCCACGCCATGGAGACGGGCAAGCCGGCCGTGGTCTACGGCAATGTCGAGAACCGCGACCTCATCACCAACCTGCCGCCGGACTGCACGGTGGAAGTGCCCTGCCTGGTCGACAAGAACGGCCTGCAGCCAGTACGCATCGGCCGCCTGCCACCCCAGCTCGCCGGGTTGATGCAGACCAATGTCAATGTGCAGCAATTGACGGTGGAGGCCATCCTGACCGGCAATCGCGAACACATCTACCATGCCGCCATGCTCGATCCGCACACTTCGGCGGAGCTCAATCTCGACCAGATCTGGAGCCTGGTGGACGATCTCATGGACGCCCATGGCGACTGGATTCCCGAGAACCTGCGCAAGAAGGAACCATCCATCGCGTCGATGTTGCGGGTGGCGTGAGGGTGGACCAACAGGCACGGGCAGCCTCCCCCACGAAGCTGGGGGAGGTGTCGCGACGAAGTCGTGACGGAGGGGGTGTGGGCAGAAGTGAGCACGGTAACCACGAACCTCGGATCTCTCTTCCAGCGCCCTATCCTGACCACACCCCCTCCGACCTCGCTAACGCTCGGCCACCTCCCCCAGCTTCGTGGGGGAGGCTTACGGCGCCCTACGAACACCCCGTTCCCCCTAACCCGGAGCTTCCCACGCCATGACCGCCCCCTCTCAAAAATACACCGCTGCCGTGGTCGGCGGCGGCGTGGGCGGCAGGCTCAGCCTGAAGGCGCTGGTGGCTTCGCCTCATTACGAGCTCGAGGCCGTCTGCGACCTGCGACCCGAAGTGCTGGCCGCCCTGGCGAAGGATTTTCCGGGCATCCGCACCTTCACCGACCACCAGCAGATGTTCCGGGAATGCCCCACCGATATCGTCTGCGTCTCCACCTTCCCGCCTTCCCACGAGGCGGTGACGATGGATGCGCTGAAACTGCCGCTGAAAGGCATCCTGGTCGAAAAGCCGCTCGGCCACACCGCCGCTTCCGGCCGCCGCATCCTGGCGGCGATCAAGGCGCGCCACCTTCCCATGGCCGTGCCGCACGGCCTGCTGGTCAAGCACACGCCGCTGGAGATCATCGGGCGTGTGCAGGGCGGCGAGATCGGCGATCTCAAGCTCGTGGAGATCCAGTGCCGGGGCTGGGACATCATCAATGCCGGCATCCACTGGCTGAGTTTCTTCGTGGCGCTGACGGCCGGAGACCCGCCGGCGGAGGTGCTCGGCGTTTGCGATGCCTCGACCAGGACCTATCGCGATGGCATGCAGGTGGAGACCACCGCCGTCACCTCCGTACAGACCCGCGCGGGCGTGCGCTGCATCCTGCACACGGGAGATACGTTGCGGGTGAATGGCGAGGAAGGCAGGCCCTTCGTGTTCCGCCTGGTCGGCACCCTCGGCATGATCGAGTTCTGGGGCTGGGCGAACGACTACCGCCTCATCAACGCCGTCCACCCCACCGGCCAGCGCTTCGAGCCCGCGGATGACGAGCGCCCGCCCCATCAGCGCCATCTCGACAATCTGGCCGCCATGATCGCCGACGGTACGGCGGACTACACCATTCCGGACTGCTCCCTGGTGGCACTGGAGCTGTGCGAGGGCACCTATCTCTCCAGCCGCCTGCGCCGGGTCATCACATTGCCATTGGAGGACGAAGCAAAGATGCCGCCGGCCGATGACTGGAACCCCGGCGAACCCTATACAGGCACGGGCGGCGGCCGCGACGGCCGTCAATTTGGATGACGAAAATCATGAGCACTGTCCAATTTGCAATCATCGGTTCGGGCTGGCGCACCCTGTTCTTTCTGCGCATCGCCAGGGCGCTGCCGGAGAAGTTCCGCGTCACCGGCATTCTCACGCGCGACGGCGCCAAGGCCGAGAAGCTCCAGGCTGAATGGGGCGTGCCGGCCTTCACCGATTTCGGCGCCATGATCCGCCATCAGCGTCCGGATTTCGTCGTCGTCTCCGTGGCCCAGCCCGCCGCGCCGACGATGATCGAGTTGGTGGCATCAGCCGGCCTGCCGATCATGACGGAAACGCCGCCCGCGCAGACCCTGGAGGGCCTGCTGCGGCTTTGGGCCCTGGTCGAAAAGGGCGCGCATATCGAGGTGGCCGAGCAATATATCTACCAGCCGCTGCACCAGGCCCGGCTCGCCCTTATTCGCGCCGGCAGGCTCGGGCAGGTGAGCTTCGCCCATGTCAGCCATGCCCATGGCTATCACGGCACCAGCCTGATCCGGCATTATCTCGATGCCGGCTTCGCCGAGCCGGCCATCCGGGGACGCGCCTTCAGCTCCACCATCGTGGCCGGCCCGAACCGCCAGGGACCGCCGGCGGAGCACAGGATCGACACGGTGCGCCAGGTCATCGCCGAGCTCGATTTCGGCGACAGGCTGGGGATCTTCGATTTCGCCGGCTCGCAATACTTCTCCTGGGTGCGGGCCTATCGCCTCACCGTGCGGGGCGAGAAGGGCGAGATCGTCGATCGCGACGTGCGCTACCTCAAGGATTTCCTCACCCCCGTCGAGCTCACGCTCCGGCGCAGCGACACCGGCCAGTACAACAACCACGAAGGCTATTTCCATCGCGGCATCCAGGCCGGCGAAGACTGGGTCTACCGCAACCCCTATCCCGGTGCCGCGCTCACCGACGACGAGATTGCCGTCGCGGCCATCCTGGACGGCATGGGCGAGAGCGTGCGCGGGGGCAAGCCCATCTACAGCTTCGCCGAGGCGGCGCAGGACCAGTATCTCTCGCTGCTGATCGAGGAGGCCGTGGCTGCCGGCACCACGGTGCAGGCGGTCAGGCAGCCCTGGGCGGTGTAAGGCAGCGACCACGAACGCGCGGGATGCCCATACAGGAGGCGCTTCGCCAAGAGCAAAATGCCTTCAGGTCGGAGCGGATGCCGAAATTAACCTGCCGTTCTCAAAAGCATTTTGCGATTCCTGGTTATCCGGTCCGAAAGCAAGACGGCCAAAATCGGAGTCTCCCGGGCGGCTTCATATCCAAACATCGTTTTGGGCCGTGCGATCCCCGCCGACATGACCAGTGTTGAGGGTACCGCGCGGCTCGATCAGGAGCATCTGAACCTCCTTTTCCGCATAGGGCTTGTGCTCGACGCCCTTGGGCACGACGAACATCTCGCCGGGGCCAATCGAGACGGCACCATCACGAAAGTCGATCCGCAACTGGCCGCTGAGCACGATGAACGTTTCATCCGTTTCGGGATGGTCGTGCCAGATGAAATCTCCCTCGATGCGCACCACCTTGAACTGGTAGTCGTTCATTTCAGCGACGACGCGCGGTTGCCAGAAATCACTGATCTTTGCCAGCTTTTCCGAAAATTTGATGGCCTGGTACGTCTTTTCCATTTGTCTGCCTTGCTTCATTGTCGAAGAGACACGCTATGGAATATTGCGGCCGGCCGTCTTGAACGATCGTGCAAGGGGGGGCTCACTCGTGATCCCGCCGCGTTCCCTGATTGCGTTACGGCGCATCACGCGATTCACGTGATACCTTCCGCTTGTCGTCATTCCGGGCGACCGTATCCTCGCAAGCTTCGCTTGTGAGTGGAGACCCCGAATCCATGAACACTGTCCTTCCGAGGTTGTGTTCATGGATTCCGGCTCTTCGCTTCGCTACGGCCGGAATGACGTCGCGCCCCCAAATCCCGCCTCGAACCCACGACTCCGCCTTTCCGCGCCCTCACCGGGCCGGATCATGAAAAGGATCGAGGCGACGGCGGCCGCCGGAGCGGCCGCGAATCATAAATCGGTGGAGTGCCTGGCAGCCTGTCGATGCGGCCGCCGTCGCCTCACCCTGTCCCTGGCCCGCGCGTCGACAAACGCGCAAGGGCCCGGGCGTCTCTTCCATCGCCCGGGAGCCTCGCCACCAGCCCAGCCTTGCGGCCGCACCGATGCTTCGCTCCCAGGCCACCGGATGGAAGGCATGCCGAGGACAGGAGGACGCGGCTCCTCCCGCCCAGGCCATGCCGGCCAGACGATCTCGGCCGCTGCAGCTTCCAGGCCAGGGAAGCCGGCGGCCGTATCGATCGCCTCGCCCACGGAACGGGCGACGGGTATGGGCGCACGGCGCGATCCCTCGCCCCGCTTACCGGCGCCGACAGCCCTGTCCTCGCTGTCACCACCGCCGCTGCCGGCAAGCCGGCAGAGGTCCGAACGGGCTTGCCAGGCCGGCCTTGCAAAGGCCAGCCCCGATCGCCTGCACGGCGAAACCGCCGCGCCTGCCATCAAGCCCTTTCCCATCGCGCATGGATCCCCAGGGCGTGACACGCCCCAATGGCGGTTCCACGGACCGCCGATCCAACAGGTTCCTCATCAAGCCCCGTCGCGCAGGCCGAACGGACCGGATCGAACCTCCGGCACTGCCGGAGGCGAGAACCCCCCGCCGCCCGAAGGCGGCGAGCCGGCCTGCGTGATTCCCCGCTCCCGCGCCCCGTCCTGGCTTGCAGCCATGACGGGCCGGGCTAGAGAGCGATGCGGCTGGCGTGCCGCCGGGATAAACCGGAATCAACCGGGGTGGGCGGAAGCGGCGGGCCAATCAGGATCCGGATCGGCCCGCGGATGCTTCATTCCAGGCGCGAGTAGGACATGGAGGGATGCGCCTGTCAAATTTCGTTCAGTTTAAGTTCGTTGGTATTCGGGGGAGAAAACTTCATCCCATACGGCCGTGTCGCGCTTGTCCTTCCTGGACCGATGAAAGGTCCAGGTCGCGCTATCATCGGCCAAACATATCCTACGAGTCAGTTGAACCAGGCGGCCATTAGACGGATCGAAGTGACTACCAACAGCGCCCCACTCGTCTCTGATGCTGCATTCCGAAGAAGGCGAAAATGAACTTGCCAATCAACCCCTGCGGGGTTGCACAGGGCACTCATGAAAGCCGGTCAATTGCACGATTGCGTACGGCAATCCCACGGCGCCGATCGAAACAATTGCCATCAAGGCATTCCTATCGCGCTCGCTCAATTGCCCGCCCGGATTGCGCATGCGATCTACGAGGCGCTTCAAACCCGCCTTCAATATCGTCATTCGTCACTGCCAGCATCGATTGGCCAGGGTGCCAGAAAACGCGGCCTTAAGAACTCTCAACCGAGCCTCAGAAATTATAGCTCATGCTCACGAACGGGCCGTAGAGCGTCGACTTGTATCGAAAGCTGCCGCCACGATCATTGCCGTTCTCGTAGTCGGTATAGAGAGCCCGGAAGCCGAGCGCGGTCGAGAATGATTGCGTCCAGTTGTAACCCACAGACACAAGTCCCTGGGCCGTGATGTTCGAGGAACTGGTGGCGCCAAAATCACCAAGCGCGTTGAGGTACCACTTGTCGTTGAAGTGATAGGTTGCCGCAAAGCCGATCAGCGGATCGGCCCATCCGGTGCTGTCGCTCGTGCTCCTCCTCAGTCCCGTACCCAGGACGGTCGTGTGCGACAGGTCGAGCTCGACATTGATATTCTGGTACCGCACGCCCACCGTCCCATAGAGACTGAGGTTCGGCGGACCGATCGGGATGCGGTAGCCGGCAAAGGCCGTGGCAATCGTCTGATCTTGCTGAAACGACACCGAGGTTCCCGAACGCAGGGCGGCAAATGGTCCGTTGCCCCCGACCTTGAACCTGCCGTCGACGCCGATGCGTGTCCAAATCAGGTCAGCGCCGAAAATAAAGGTGTCGTTCCGGGCAATAAAGGCCCCCATGAAGGCGCCCTTCAAGTTCTTCAATATGTCGCCGAAGCTCGCATCCAGCGAGGCAGTCGGCAATCGTCCGACACCGGCGTCGCCCTTGAGGGCTGAAGCCCAACCATAGGCAGTGGCCTGGAATTGCCAGCCCAGTTGTGGCACGATCGGGGGCGGTGGCGGTTCGGATTGCGAAACCGCCAGATCCGCGGCCCACACTGGTCCGGCGACGCAAAGCCCAGAGCACAGAACTGCTGTCGCTATTTTCTTCGTCGCTAATTTGCGCTTTTCTCCAGAAGCATTGTTGCTCGTGGAGGATGCCATGTCTGTGCTCATCGAATTTCCGCCTGGCCGGGCCCGAAGATCAAGGTTTTTCTGCTCTCATAGGTAGACTGCCAAGGTTTTATGCGCTCAGCGCGTGTTTCTTACAATGGCTCAATTTCACCGAGGTGTCAGGCACGGCTCAGGCGCCCCAGAGTGGCGCAGGAGCGTATTCCGCCCTTTACGCGGAGTGGTCTGCTCCTCTGGGAGCGGTCAACGGCGCGTTGCTGTTCGGCCTGACGACGGCCTTCCTGTTTGCCGTACTCCCACGCGTCTGGCCGTGGGAACATGAGCAAAAACAAACCTGACAGGGCCACGCGATAGGGGTGGACCTTCCGGCCCCGTCGATGACGTGATGTCGGCCAAAAAAACGGTTGGGAGCGCTACGCAATTAGGCCTAGCCTGCGATTAAAGGCATTCTCTTCGCTTTCCGGCGTTCAGCAAGTTGCACCCGATGCCGGCGCTGCAGGCCAGGTGTCCGATCAATGGGGTGATCACCCACCATGCTTGTTACTCCAGATACTTCCCAGCTTTCTGAGATATTTTCGCATGCGGCTGCGCCAGCATTCCTTCTTGGAGCGGTGGCAGGTTTTACCTCAATCTTGCACGGCCGACTTATCGACCTCATAGAGCGTATACGCTCGCTTAATGAAATTGGTGATGGCGACGAGAAACGGCTAAAGCTCAAGTCGGACATACCGTTGCTGAAGTCGCGTATAAGGCTTCTGGTCAGTTCGATCTATCTGGCGCTTTGCTCTGCAATCTGCACGACTTTGCTTCTAGCCATGTCCTTCGTCGCAGCATTTTTTGAATGGAATCATGAACTTGGTGCCGCAATCATGTTTCTATTCGCAGTTATCTTGCTGGGAATAAGCCTGGTGCGTTTCGCCCAAGAAATACACATCGGCCTAAGCGATGCGGATCACTATCGATAGCCGCTTTACGCGCTGCGTCGGCCAGATTCATGACTGATCCGCGAAACACCTTCCGATTGTACTTCACTGCACCGATGACCCAAGTCGCAAGGGGCGCGCAAGGGTGGTGGCTTTCAGCGCCGTCTGCGCCGCTCCCATGGCAATCACGTCGGTCAGGCCGATCGACTCATCCGAAATCGGCTGGCCGGTTGCGATCTGCTTGCCGATGAGACTTACGATCTCGCCGCTCGCGGCGAACTTGTCGTGATGGATGAAACCCGACGTCTTGACGTCCGAAAGATTCACGATGTCGATGTTGTGAGCCTTCATGTAGCCGGCATAGGGCTGGACATTCGGATTGATGTCGCCAAGCCTTGATTTGCTCTGCCACAAGATTTTCGAAGCTTCGAGCGCCCTGTCATCCGAGGCGACGAAGACCGTGAAGGCAGGCCGTTGTGTCCCCATATCGGCAACCTGGGTCTCGAACACGTCGATATCGACATCGGCGGACGCCAGCATGACGTTCTCCACCTTCTTGGGAATGGAGCCCCGCCGGATCGCCATCTGGCGGAGGGCCTCGAGCGTCACCCAATTGCCCATGGAATGGGCGAGAATCGAGACGCTGGCAACTGATTTGTCCTGGATCAGGTAGTCGAGCGTCTTTTCGAGCGCAGTTCGGGAATAGGTCGCACTGTCGCGGTCATAGCCATAGGCGGTCAGTTCGCCGGCAGACGGCCAGGTGAACAGGACGGGAACGGCGTCGGTGCCTGAATCGTGCACAATCTGCGCAAATCGATAGACTGCCGCATCGAAGCGATTGTTGAAGCCGTGCACGAACAGCAGAACATTGCGGTTTCGAGACCTGGTCAAGCGCCGGTGAAGGGCATCAATGATATCTGATCGGTCGACCACGTCGACCTTGACGGCGGTAAAATCGGTTGCCGGGTTCGCGGGAAGCTTGCTCGGCCATTGGATAGTTCCGGAGGAGCGATGGGGCGGGATAGAAACTTCGATTTCGGCAAACGAGGCCAGCCCCCTGTCTCCTCCGAAAACCTGACCGGGAATCACCGTTGGCGCCCGGGTCGACGCCACAAGCATATCGACGGTTGACGTGCCGGCTACAGCCTTTGGCTGGCCGACGACCAGAACATTTGTGGCTTGGCCGGCACAGGCGGACAGCCCACAAATGATTAATGCGCACAGTCCAAGAAGTCGACACAGGTCAATCGCGCGGAGTTCAGTGTATTGTTTCGGCACTGAAAACATCTCCAGGATGAACAGTTTCATCTTGACTGATAATATTGAATGTGTAAATCGATAAATATCGTCATAATTATGTAATTACCGTTCAGATATTCTCCTCGCAGCAAAAAATACAGAATAGGCGAGGGAGCCTAGACGTCGAACAAACAGGAGTATTCATCGTGTCGAAAGCAACGATTTTTCTTCTTGCTGTCGCAGGAATCGCTCTGTCATCACCTTCATTTGCCCAGTCGTCCAGCAAGATTGGCGCTCTCGAATGCGATGTTTCTCGGGGAATCGGTATGTTCGTGGTAGAAAAGCAGACCATGATCTGCACTTTCACTCCGAGTAACGGCGGGCCGATTGGCCGCTATACTGGCAAGATCGACGAGTATGGGGTGGCGCTAGGTGAAGTCGCCGCCGGACGGTTGGTTTGGGCGGTCTTGGCGGCAACCTCAGGCATCCCCCAAGGCGCACTCGCTGGCACATATGCGGGCGCTGGAGCGGATGCATCGGCCGGCGTTGGTGTTGGAGCCAACGTCCTCGTCGGAGGCTCTGGCCGCGCGTTTTCCTTGCAGCCTCTTTCGCTCGAAGGCGAAGTTGGGCTCAACATCGCGGCCGGCGTGACCACCGTGACGCTTGTCTACGCACCCTGAACTCGCTTGGTTTCTTGGTGTTAAGCCAAGGGCGCGCGGATATATGCCATCGGCGTAGATTTCTTTCTGTTCGGCTCCCTCGCGAGGAAGATAGCGAGGCTTTCGTACGCCTCACGGCACCCGAAACCCTTCACGATGTGCGTCATTCAAACGGTTCTGTCGTCGCCCCCAAAGCGGACATCGTAATTTACTGCACTGACGAGCAAGATGGGGGAATTTCTGCCGGTAAGCTTATAGGAAGCCTGACAGAGACCACACGGCAAAGACAAATTGCGGAGATAACCGTGCCTCATGAAGTTGCGGACCACGGCCTCGGCGAGGACGGCGGCGAAATTTTAGTCAGTCGCAATTGTTGCCCACAATAAGCCGACTTCACTCATGGATATTTGCATTTAGTGTCAGCGTTTGGCGCTGCCTACAATCGGGTGTATTGGTAGATCAAATAACCACAATACTGTAGCTACCGCAGGTTTCTTTGGACCCGCACAGAGGGAGGTATGGTAATGGTTTTGCGCAAGCTCCTATCGTCATTTTTGATCGCATCGGGGGTCGCTGTCGTAGCGGCCCACGCGCAAACAATCACCGGCACCCCGGGTTCGCCAGACGCGACCACGACAATCAATGGGCGATACCTGCCGCCGCAACCACCATCGTTCGGTGGCGTGATCAATCTCGAAGCCAGTAAATCCACACCATATTGGCAGCCGCAAGTGGTTCCGCCCAACGGTGCGCCCAACGTTCTCCTCATCATGACAGATGACCAGGGATACGGCGTTTCAGGCACGTTCGGGGGTGTTATCCCCACGCCGGCGATGGATCGTATAGCTCAGATGGGTCTTCGCTATACTGAGTTCCATTCGACTGCACTTTGCTCGCCCACGAGGGCCGCGTTGATCACCGGACGCAACCATCATTCTGTTGGTTTCGGCATCATCTCCGAGCAGTCCACCGGGTATCCTGGCTACGACAGTGTCATTGGCGTTGACAATGCCACCATCGGTACGATTCTCAAGGAAAACGGTTACGCAACATCTTGGTTCGGAAAGAACCACAACACACCGAGCTACCAGTACAGTTCCGCCGGACCATTCGACCAATGGCCGAGTGGTATGGGTTTTGAGTATTTCTATGGCTTCATGGGCGGCGAGACCGACCAGTGGACGCCTTATCTTTATGAAAACACGACGCAGGTTTTCCCTTGGGTGGGAAAGCCGAACTACAACCTCACCACCGATCTGGCGGATACGGCGATCGCTCATTTGCGGCAGCTCAACGCCGCCGCTCCCGACAAGCCTTTCTTCCTCTACTATGTGCCGGGCGGCACCCATTCCCCACACCAACCGACCAAGGAGTGGATCGACAAGTTCAAGGGCAAGTTCGATATGGGCTGGAACGCCCTGCGCGACCAGATTTTCGCAAACCAGAAGCGGCTTGGTGTGATCCCCGCGAACACCGAACTGACCCCTTGGCCGGATGACCTGAAAAAATGGGACACGCTTACTGCCGACGAAAAGCGATTGTTCTCGCATCAGGCGGAGGTTTTCGGCGCCTATGTGGCCTATACGGACCACGAAATTGGCCGGGTTATCCAAGAGGTCGAGGATGAGGGAAAACTCGACAATACCTTGATCATCTATATCAGCGGCGACAACGGAACCAGCGCCGAAGGTACCACGGTTGGCACGCCGAACCAGATGACTGCCTACAATGGCATTCTCGACCTTCCGATAGCGGAACAGTTGAAGGCCTATGATGCCTGGGGGCTTCCACAAACCTATCCTCACATGTCGGTCGCGTGGTCATGGGCGTTCGACACGCCGTTCAAATGGACGAAGCAGATTGCGTCGCATTTCGGCGGCACGCGCCAGGGCATGGCGATCGCATGGCCAGGCCATATCAAGGACGCGGGCGGCATTCGCGCCCAGTTCCACCACATGATCGATATCGTGCCGACCATTCTGGAGGCGACCGGAATTCCAGCGCCTCTGGTTGTCAACGGGATCGCACAGAAGCCGATCGAAGGGGTGAGCATGGCGTATACCTTCGACAAGGCCAACGCCAATGCACCGTCAAAGCGCACCACGCAGTATTTCGAGATGTTCGCCAACCGCGCAATCTATCATGACGGCTGGGTTGCAGCGACCACCCCGCCGGCTCCACCCTGGCTCCTGGGCACCGCCAAGCTTCCGGACGACGTCGTCAACGGCTACAAATGGGAGCTGTACAATATCGCCGACGACTACTCGGAGAACAACGATCTCGCTGGCAAAATGCCTGACAAGCTGCGCGAGCTGCAGCAGCTGTTTCTGGTCGAGGCGGAGAAATACCATGTGTTTCCTCTCGACAACTCTGTCTTGCCCCGCCTCATTGCACCACGACCGAGCGCGACCGCCGGGCGAACCCTGTTCAGTTACCCTGGCGAGGTGTCCGGCCTGCCCGTCAGTGACGCACCCAGCATCCTGAACAAGTCCTACACGATCACCGCCGATGTAGAGATTCCGCCGGGTGGGGCAGAGGGAATGATCACCACGTTGGGCGGGCGCTTCGGCGGCTATGGCTTCTACCTGCTCAAGGACAAGCCGGTGTTCCTCTACAACTTCCTCGACGTTGAACGCTTTCGCTGGGAAGGCCAGGACGCGCTAGCGCCAGGCAAGCACAGCGTTGTGTTTGACTTCACCTACGATGGACCCGGCTTCGGCAAGGGAGGCACCGGGGTGTTGAAGGTGGACGGCAAGGAAGTCGCGAGCAACAAAGTCCCGCACACAGTGCCCTTCATCATGACGGTCGACGAAACCTTCGATGTGGGTGTCGATACCCGGACCCCAGTCGATGACGGTGACTACAAGGTGCCGTTCCGCTTCACCGGAACGCTCGACAAGGTTGCCTTTAAACTGGGACCAACACAGTTGGGTGCAAACGACCAATCTGTGGTTCGCTCTCAACTCGCGAAGACCGACAACTAGACTGCCCCGCCACCGGCCTTAGCCGAGGGTCGCGAGAGCCTCCGCAGGGCCGCATTCACATGCCTTTAGAGCATCCTCGATATTGAGGTTAGCCGATGGAGCGGCGTGGTGCATTGGCGAGATCGGCTCTGCATCCGGTGCTCCAAGCGCCATGAGCGCTCTGACAGAACTCCAGGCGGCAGCGCAACCTCCTCTTTGCCCAAATTAGCCGCAGAACGAATGTCCAATCGCCGACTGGCGGCTCCGGAACCGGACTGGCAAAAATCGGCCCCGTCGAGGAGCGGAGGCGTCATCCAATCGGCGAGGCCAGTTGCAATACGCCCATGGCCGCCGTTGACACTATCCTGGTCGCCGGGCACGTCACCGCACGCAAATCTTCGCGATATCGTTTACCCAGCAGGCACCCTTGCGCATGAGCGTTCCCAGCGGCGCGTTGGCGTGCATTTCGTTGCGATCCTCATTCCACTTGGCCTCCTCCGCATTCTGAAATGGTCGCATGGGTTTCGAATATGTTGTTTTGCACGTTCCTGCCGGGTGCAGAACGATGGTGAAGATCGAACGGCATGTTCAACATGTTATGAGGCCTGCGAATTATGCCCCACCTCTGGACACAATCGGTTGAGAACTAAAACTCACGTCGGCTATTCACCGTACTACACCAGGAGACGCCAGTCCGCTGACGGCCGCGAGGTCGCCGGTTTCGGTGTCGCATTCTGTTGGACTGCCGAGCCGCCGACCGGCACACATAACTTCAGAATGTTGATTTCAAGGGCCGGACGAAGATATCGCCTCGCTATTCGAGATACGGCGTCAGCACATCTTCGATCCATTTCATGAATGCGCGGACGCGGCGCGACAGATTGCTCCGATGTGCTACGACGAGGGACACGGGGAGCGACCGGCGACGAAAAGCGGGTACGATCTCCACAAGCGCCCCACTCTCCAAGTATCGGCCAATCCCCAAGAGTGGCGCCTGGATCAGGCCAAGGCCGGCGAGGGCAGCGGCTTCGTAGGTCTGCGCGCTGTTGACGTGTAGCGCACCTGGCAACTGAAGCGTCGCGTAGCTGTCGCCGTCCGGATATTCCCATCCATAAGGTCTTGCGCCCAGCGTCGTCGAAAAATGAACTGTCCGATGTTTCTGGCGCCGAAGATCTTCCAGCGATCGAGGGACGCCATGGCGCGCCAGATAGGCGGGACTGGCAGCGTTGACCATGCGCAACAGGCCCAGCGGGCGGGCAATCAGCGTCTCGTCGCCGATGTGACCAAGTCGCAATACGCAGTCAAACCCCTCTTGAACCAGATCGACTTGCCGATCCGTACTCGACACCTCCAGCTCCAGCTCGGGGTGAACAGCCATGAAATCCGGCAAGGCCGGCACGATCGTTGTGCGCGCCACCTCGGTCGGAAGATCGACCCGTAAACGCCCGCGAAGTGCCACTCGATCGCTTGCGAACATTGAGTGCAGATCATCGACCTCAGCAAGCAGATCGCGGGCACGGGCATGAAATGCGCGTCCGTCCTCCGTCAACTGCACACTGCGGGTCGTCCGGTGCAAGAGCCTGACACCGACATCTTCCTCCAGCTTTCGGACCGCCGTCGAGGCCCTCCCCTTGTGGATGCCCAGGCTATCGGCCGCGTGGGTGAAGCTCCCCATTTCCGCTACCGTCGTGAAAATGAGGATGGGCTCGAGATTCTGCATTTTCGTGCCTATGGATTGTTCATTTCCGAGAGAACAGTGAGTTCATTTCCTCGGTATTTATCATAGTTCAGAGACACAATAAGTTCGGAATATGGGATTCCCCCATTGGAGAATGACAAGTGTCCGAAACCATGAACCTGCGTCAGATGCCTGAGACCATGACCTTGCATCGCGCCGTGTGGGCCGGCCGGATAATGAGCGCGTTTGTCGTTATCGCCCTGGTGGCAGACGGCACCATTCAGCTTTCGGCGCCGGCACAGATCGCGAGCATGTTGCAGGAAACAGGATTCGCGATGGACCTGACCCGTGTCGTCGGTCCGATCATACTCGCCTGCGCCATCCTTTACGCCATCCCGGCGACCGCCGTGCTCGGCGCGATCCTGGTGACGGGCTTTTTGGGCGGTGCCATCTGCGCCCATGTCCGCATTGGTGAGGTGGGGTCACCGCCGGAAATCATTTCTCTGCTTCTGGGCGCGATGACATGGGGCGGCCTCTACGCGCGCGATCCCCGAATCCGGGCCATTCTGCCGCTCATCCGTTGAACCAACAGGGCAGTGCTCTGCCCCTCAAGATCAGGAGAAAACACATGTTTCTAGTAATGGGAATCACGGGAAGAGTAGGTGGTGCAACGGCAGGCCATCTGTTGGCGCACGGCAAGGAAGTACGCGCCCTCGTCCGCAATCGCGAGAAGGCCTCAAGCTGGGCGAACCGGGGCGTGGAACTGGTTGACGGTGATTGGAATGATTCGGCAGCCATCGAGCAAGCGCTCAAAGGCGTCGAAGGCGCGTTTGTCATGTTGCCGGCTGTCTGGGCGCCCTCGCCCGATTTCAAAGAAGCAAAGGGCGTGATTGCAAACTATGTCGAGGCGCTCGCGAAGGCAGCGCCGCCGCGGGTGGTTGCGCTTTCGTCGATGGGTGCGAACAGAACCAGCGGGCTCGGGATGATCACGGCCTTGTCGCTTCTGGAGCAAGGTTTTCGCGACCTGATATCGCCGATCGCATTTGTGCGTGCAGGTGGATTCTTCGAAAATTTCCTTTACGGCCTGCAGGTCGCCCAGGGCGGAACGCTGCCGGTCTACTACAATCCGACAAACCGCAAATCGACCATGATCGCGACGAACGACATCGGCGCGGAGGTCGCAACCCTTTTGACCGGGCCAGCATGGTCAGGGCAGCGCGTTGTCGAGCTTGGCTCGATGGTCACTGCGGATGAAGTCGCGGAGCAATTGGGTGAAGTCCTGAGTCTCGACGTGAAAGCCTTTGCGGTCCCGCGTGCGGGGTGGGCAGAAGCGTTCGAGCAGTTCGGCATCCCGAAGGGCCACACCGGACCTGCCGAAGAAATGTTTGAGGCCGTGAATGCGGGATGGATGGATCTCGGGGTCGAGGGTACGGAGCATGTAGCGGGTACGACGTCCGCACGCGATGTATTCGAGGCCGCACAGAACGCCGCCAAGGCTTAAGTCCGGGATGGACCAGGCGTGACACGGAGACTGCCCGCTTCCGCGTCGGACGCGACGCGGGAAGCTTCATAGCGGACCCCTCGCTCCCCGCCCCCTACCAGGCGCTACAAGGTTACATGAGACGACAAGAGGCGGACATCACATCAAATGCGCTGGAAGAGTATCAGGATCGAGCTGGAGACCTCACTCAAGGCATCGATCCTGCCGGTTCTCGGCCCTATCAGCGCCCGGACACCTCAGGCGGGACGTCTCGCTTTCTCACCCCTTTCGGCAGGTTCCAGCGTTTTCGAGCGGAGGATACCGCTTGGCGTGATATTCCAAGACGTTTCGCAATCACCGCATCGATAAGCCCTTGCTGCTCCATGGACTTCAATCTCTGTTCCGTAAGTGGCATACGCCCCAATACCCGTTGCGACATCGTTGTTCGCTCCTTAGCTGGAATTCAGTACGTCGGCCTCGACCACCACCAGCTTCGCCCGGGGCGAGGCGGCTGGCGTGCCGCCGGGACGAACCGGAATCAACCGGGGGGTGCGGAAGCGGCGAGCCAACCTGGATCCGGATCGGCGCCCAGGTGCCCGTTCCACGTCCGAGTGGGGCATGAAAGGATGGACTTGTCAAGATCTGTTTGCATTATGTTCGTTGGCATTTGGTGGGAAGGCTTCATCCCATCCGGCCATGTCGAGCTTGTCCTTCATGGACCCATTTGAAGGTTCGGTTCGCGCCAGGATCGGACCTGAAGACCCTTCATCTGCGCCGGTGGCGTCTATCGAGCTGAATGTTACGATCGCAATTGTTTTGTCATTGTTTGAAATGGCGCCGTAGCGAACCCCTGCAACCATCCCTCCGTACCATGCCCGAACCAAGGGTGAGATGTTCACTCGGCTGCATGAGCGGTGACAGCCAATTTGGAGATCAACTCGTGAGCACAGCAACACCGGAACATATTATGCAAGTTGGTATGGGCTTTTGGGCATCCAAAACGCTCTTAAGTGCTGTCGAACTCGGCGTGTTTAGTACTTTGGCCGATGCACCCGCCGACCTGCCGACACTTCAAAAAAAGCTTGCGCTGCATCAGCGATCAGCCCGCGACTTCCTCGATGCGCTGGTGGCACTCAAGTTCCTGGAGCGCGAGAACGGCATTTACAGCAACACTCCAGACACGGACCTGTTTCTCGATCAAGCCAAGCCAACCTATATCGGCGGTATCCTGGAGATGGCGAATGCCCGGCTCTATGGCTTCTGGGGATCGCTCACAGAGGCCGTGCGCACCGGGGAATTGCAGAACGAGAGTAAGGGTGGAGGAGAGAACGTCTTTGAGGCATTGTACGCCGATCCGGATCGGTTGCGTGGGTTTCTGCGCGCGATGAGCGGAGTAAGTGCGGGTGCGGCACACGCCATTGCCGGCAGCTTTCCTTGGAGAGACTACAAGACCTTCATGGATCTTGGTTCAGCTCAGGGCATGGTACCCGCCACTCTCGCCCGCGCCCATCCCCACCTCACCGGCATCGGCTTCGACCTTCCCCCGGTGAAGCCGGTCTTCGAGGAATTTATTGCTCACCGCGGGGTGGAGGATCGAGTGCGGTTTCAAGGAGGAAATTTCTTCGAGGACCCTCTGCCGAAAGTTGATGTCATCGTCATGGGTCACATCCTCCATGATTGGGACCTTGCCCAGAAAAAGATGCTTCTCGGCAAGGCATTTGATGCTCTTTCGAAAGGCGGAGCAGTTGTCGTTTATGATGCCATCATCGATGATGATCGCCGCGAAAATGCTTTCGGTCTCATGATGAGCTTGAATATGCTGATCGAAACTGCTGGTGGGTTCGACTATACGGGAGAAGACTGTCAGGCTTGGATGCGCGAAGTCGGATTTTCAAAAACGCGTGTCGTACCGCTTGTTGGCCCGGATTCGATGGTGATCGGATTAAAGTAGTTTATCCAGGCGCGCGCTGGCCACGTGTCCTCCATCACAGCTGCGGCTCGGCCAGAGCCGGTCGCCGCCCTTTGCTCGCCGGATCGCAAGCCGGGATGGAAGTGCGTCCTTCGTCGGCTCGGCAATCTCAAAGGGGACTGGCTGTCCGGTCTTGTTCTGGATAACCATTGACTTGGAGCGGACACTGCCACCGGAGAAGACATCTCGCGAACGGCGGCTTCCATGACCAATGCCAATGAAGCCAGACAGACGGCAATCGGCCCCATACCAGACGCTACAAGGATACCGGAGACGACAAGGGCCGGAAATCACGTCAACCGCGCTGGAGGAGTATCAGGATCGAGCTGGAGACTTCTCTCAAGGCATCGATCCTGCCGGCTCTCGGCCCTATCAGCGCCCGGACACCTCCGGCGGGACGTCTCGCTTTCTCACCCCTTTCGGGAGGTTCCAGCGCTTTCGAGCGGAGGACACCGCTTGGCGTGATATTCCAAGACGTTTCGCAATCACCGCATCGATAAGCCCTTGCTGTTCCATGGACTTCAATCTCTGTTCCGTGAGGGGTATTCGCCCCAATATCCGTCGCGACATCATTGTCCGCTCCTTAGTTCGACTTCTTGTAGCCAAGTAGCTCAAAGCAATTTTCATTACCGACCCGATACGGCGAAAGCGTCTGCTTTGCCTGACGGATCCATTCCTGGTGAGAGCCATACGTCTTCGAAAGGGGCTCTATCGGACCAAGGGAAGCGAAAATGCTGCCTTGGCTGACCAGCCAGCAGGCGCGCGCGAAGGCACGTCGGCTCCGATCTCGAAGCAGATCGAGATCATAGAGAATGTCCAGCGCTTCGTGCTTCGCCTTTCCCGCCGCCACGGGATCCGAAATTGCTTCCCTTGGATCGGTGGGCCCGAGCACGCCTTGCAAGTCTTTGAAGTCGGCGCCCAATTGCTTGATAGCGTATTTGAGTTCGTTTTCCTCGCGGTGCATGGCGAACAGCAAGGCAGGATCCAGCTCGGTTATGAGAGATGATCCTTGAAAATCTGTCGAGAAGTCGAGATCGTTGAAATCCTCTTCGGCGACATCTCGCTCAACGATTTTCATATCTTCGATCTGCTTCACCAGCTTGTCGCCGCTCGACGCCACGGCGCCGTTCTTTCCACCATCGCTGGGACTGACATAAGCGCCTCCCTCGTCGAGGATATCATCATATTCCGACAGGAACTCCAGCTCGGCCGAGGTTCGACCGATCCGCGATGCGAGCCTGGCAAGCACCTGTTGGCTTTCGGCTTCGCGCCGCCGCTCGTCCTGATAGTTTTGTTGGAAAAAATAGATGAACAGCGAAACGCCGATTCCGATCAGGAGTACGCCAAGTTGCGTTGCGATTCCTCGATAGTACTCAAAGCGCTTTTCCTTGAAGTTCATGCCGGCCAGGGTGGCAGCTTCAATCCTGCGAGTCAGGCGCAGAGAAGCGACGAGCAAACCCAATCCGGCTAGGATCAGTGCGCCGAAAAGACCGTAGCCAAGGTCGAGATGGCCGAGATGCATGAGTTTCTTCGTGCTGGTGCGTCTTACTTTCAGATCGAATCACCAAGAATCGCAAAATGCTCTTGATATCAAGGAGTTCATTTGGAAATCAGCTCCGGGGTGACCGCATATTGCGATTCTCAGTGATTCGATCTGAAAGTAAAATGCTCTGGGCATGCGCAGATGGTTGGAGATTGCACGCGGATCAGAGGCCGACCGTGACTAACGATGGAGCAAACCCGCAGACCTCATGCCAATAGACATGGCTAAGAAAGGTCGGTTCTTTCAGTTGCCCGGGCGAGATCAATAGACGATCTCGTCCACCTTGGCTTTCGTTGTCGCGAGCGTTGGATACCGCAGCAAATCCACGTCGACAGTCGACATTCCCCGCATCACGGGTTCGAGCGCGCGGGCTCGATAGCATAACCCGAAACTGCTCTGAAGAGAGCGATTGCACGGACTGAGCGCGAGGAAGGCCGTGACGGCCACATATTTGGTCTCGTGCCGCAGATGGCTCGTTCAGCGTCAGTCGCAGCTCATAAAGAATCTCGGCGGCGGCCCTTAAACCCGATGGACAATCCGCTTCGGCTGCATGAAATGCACGATGATCGGTTCTTCAGCAAGCATGCGGGAAACTTGAGATGCGCTGCAATTTGATGGTTGCCGGCGTCATGACGGCGATGGCCTTTGTTATCGATGCCAGTCCATTGCTGGCAGCTTCCAAATGCCCCGTTGATCCTGCGGCCTTCGAACAGGATCTCGACGTCCAGCCGCCGGGTGCGGCTGCTCTGCATTCGATAAGCTTGCGGGACGCGATGCGGGTGCTTCCTGTGCCATCTTTCAGCATCGCACTCATTGTCGGGGATCGCGTGGCCCTGGCAAAGGCGTATGGCGATGCCACGCCCGATACACTGTACCAGGCTGCATCGCTGTCCAAGATCGTCACGGCTGTGGCGGCCCTGCGTCTGGTGCAGGAGAGCAAGCTCAATCTCGATCAGGACATCAACGATGAATTGATCTCGTGGAAGCTTCCGCAGAGCGATCTGACAACGGGACACCCGGTGACGTTGCGCGGGCTTCTGACGATGACGGCCGGAATCGGTGTACCCGGTTATGGCGGGTATGAACGAGGATCTCCGAGCCCCACTACGGTGCAGATCCTGGAGGGAGAAGCACCCGCAACCTCGCCGCCCGTCCGCGTCGAAACCGTGCCAGGAACCGCTTATGCCTATTCGGGCGGCGGCTACCAGATTGTCCAGAAACTGATCGAAGACGCCACGAGGCAAAGCTTTGCCGATGCGGTGCGGAGCCTTGTCCTGGCGCCCGCTGGAATGACCCGCAGCGTTTACGAACTTCCCGGCGCGCTCGCCCCCAAAGGTGTCGCCGAAGGCCACTCCAAGAACGGCCAGGCACTCCCGGGCGGTTGGCGGCAGGTTCCTGAATTGGCGGCAGGTGGGCTGTGGTCCAACCCGACCGACCTTGCCCATCTTTTGATATCGCTTTCCAGATCTTATCAGGGAAAGGAGAAAGGCATTCTATCGAGGCCGATTGCCCGGAGCATGATGACCCGCAATGCCATAGGTCCCTATGGTCTGGGAGCCGCGATCGAGGGTGCCGGCCCCGATGTCGCCCTGATGAAGCGCGGTCAGAACGTGGGCTATCAGGCCTACATGCTCATATTTCCGGAAACGGGCGACGGGCTCGTTGTCATGACCGGCTCGGACAACGGGACGGCATTGGAGACGGCGTTCATCAGGCGAGCTGCACAGGTCTGTAACTGGCCAGCGCTGGCGACGCTACCGGATTGAGCTTCCAAAGCCGAAGCCGACATTCGGGATTCCCTTTTGGGCGCAACGCAAAGGATATGCGAAGCAGACGGCAGGGGTCACGGCTTAGCTGCATCAAGAATTTGGGCAGTGTCGTAATATTCGAAGAATTCGATGGCTCGCCCGTCCCGAAATCGCCATATGTCTGTCTTGGGCGTCTCGCATGCCTTGCCAGTTTGTTTGTTGGTCCATTTTGTCGACCCTACAACAACGACGCGGTCGTCTTCTGCGACAAAGTAATCGACGTTGTAGTAATTCATGCTCCACGCTGCCAGAAGCCCTTCAAAGTAATTTCGGACGTCCGACTTGCCTACGGCCTTCGCGGTGAACGCAAGAGGCTTAACACCTCCAGCAAGTGAGCCCCACAGTATTTCTTCGGCACAAATATCAAGTAGTTCCTCGACAGAGTCTCCCCGTGTTTCGTTCCATCGGCGATAAGCATTCTCAAGAATGGCTTTATTGGCAGTGGCATGCGACATTGGCCTTACCCTGTCTTCTGCGCCCCCGCATCCGATAATAGCGTTCAGCTATTCGTCGGCAATCCTTGATCGCGGGATTGGCAGAGAATTGCAATTTTAGGTGCGGTGCTGACACCAGAAGTCCCGGTCCCCCTTTCGGTACAAGTTCGCGCTTCCATGAATCGGTATCGGGATAGGGGCCATGTAACTTCGCCTGGGCATGGTTTGCTTGCAACGTCGGCGCAGTCAGCCATCAGTCGAGACGGTCACCGATTTCCATGCTTCGATCTCAAGTTCAAGGCGCTTGATCCTGTCCGATACAAGTCCGAGAGAATCGCTGCCGAGCAGAAGTTGCGGTGGAGGGTTGTCGGACTGCACGAGGCTCAGAACGGCCGCTGCGAGCTTTTCTGGATCGCCCGGTTGCTTGCCGCTCTTGGCCTGCCGTGCCCGTCGTATCGGTTCGAACAGCGCGTCGTAGTCCGCAATCGATCGCTCGGTCCTCACCATCGAGCGTCCGGCCCAATCCGTCCGGAAGGAGCCGGGGCAGAGCGCCGTCACATGGACGCCGAATGGCGCCATCTCCGCGCGCATGACTTCCGAGATACCTTGAAGCGCAAACTTGCTCCCGCAGTAATAGGCGATGCCAGGCATGGTGATCATGCCGCCCATCGAGGTGACGTTCACGATGAATCCGCTGCGCCTTTCGCGGAATCGTGGCAGGAAGGCCTTCGCGACGGCGACGGCGCCGAAGACGTTGACGTCGAACTGACGCCGCATCTCTTCCAGAGGCGATTCCTCCAGGATCCCCTCGTGGCCATAGCCGGCATTGTTGATCAGCACGTCCACCGGGCCATGGTCCTCTTCGGCCTGTCGGACGACGTCGGCAATCCGGTCGAACTCCGTCACGTCGCACAAGACGGACCGCACTGCCGACAAGCTCTTCGCAAGCGTTGATCGCGACTGCTCCGAGCGGACGGTGCCGATGACTTTGTGGCCTTGGCGGCTCGCGGCCGCCGCAATCGCGAAGCCGAAGCCGGAATTCGCACCGGTAATAAAGAAGGTCTTCTGTCGCACGCCAGTTCTCCCGTTGATCGGTCTCTGGCATTGCCTAATAATCTGAACGAAGACGGCCATCGATTGCAGATACTATGATTGAGTTGTCAAATCCTATTCAAATGGGCAATGAGCCAACGAAGCGCTCGGCTCTCGTGGAACTGGCTGGGCGCCTGGCGCCGCATCAGGGGTACAATCCCACTCCGCTTCCAGGGGTTCGCATTCTCAGGACCGACGCGATCCTTCGCGATGTCCCCGTGCTGTACAAACCAGGCGCGGTCTTCGTGCTGCAGGGACGCAAGCGGGGCGTGCTCGAAGGCGAAGTCTATCTCTACGATGAGGAACACTATCTGGCCGTGTCGGTGCCTGTTCCGTTCCGCATGGAATCCCTTGCCAGTCCCGAACGGCCGCTGCTTGCTGTCTATGTCGAGTTTGACATGCTTCTGGCTGCCGAGATCGCGGCGGAAGTAGGCAAGAGGCGTTCAGCGTCTGCCACCGGCCGCATGAGAGGCCTGGTGTCGAGCCGAATGGAGCCAGACCTAGAGAATGTGGTGCTGCGCCTGCTGCGGGCGCTGGGTGATCCTGTCGAGCTTGCGGTCCTGGGAGCCGGTATCCTGCGCGAGTTGCATTATAGGGTGCTTGTCGGTCCGCAAGGCGGGGAGATGATCGCAGCCCTGCAGCAGCAGGGCACGGCCGGGAGAATCGTACAAAGTCTCGCCCGTTTGCGGGAAAGCTACGCTTGCGACATATCGGTTGCCGCGCTGGCAAGCGAAGCGGGCATGAGCGTTCCCTCCTACCACGTCCACTTCAAGGCCCTGACCGGCAGCACTCCGATACAATATGTGAAGGCGATGCGGCTCCACGAGGCGCGGGCGATGATTGCACGCCGGGAAAAAACCATAGCGGAGGTGGCCGCATCCGTAGGCTATGCGAGCGCTGCCCAGTTCAGCCGCGACTTCAAACGGCACTTCCGGCGTACCGCGTCGCAAGAGGCCAGCTGGTTTCGCCGGCATGTCGGCGAGCTGGCTTGACGATCCTGGCATATAATGCCGGCCCGCCGCGCTCATGGCTCTTCGTGTCTGTCGCTCGGAGATAAGGGCTTGACTGGCTTCCTACTAGAAGGTAGGTAAGGGCATGAGCAATTTGTCCACCACCTCTGACGACATCCTGGCTTGCGCGCGTTCGCTGATCGTGGCCGGCGGCTACAACGGCTTCAGCTACGCCGACATCGCGGATGTGGTCGGCATCCGCAAGGCGAGCATTCACCACCACTTCCCAAGCAAGGTCGATTTGGTCCGAACGCTGGTCGCGCGGTATCGGCATGAAGCCGAAGCGGGGATGGCGGAGCTCGAACGTCGAAATTCCGATCCGCTCGAACAGCTTCAGTTCTACGTCGGGTATTGGGAGGCCTGCATCGCGGATGCCACAGCTCCCTTTTGCGTCTGTGCGCTGTTGGCGGGCCAGCTCCCCGTCCTGCCCGAGGAAGTTGGCATGGAAGTTCGGGCGCATTTTCGCGCTCTGTCCCAATGGCTGACATCCGTGATGGAGCGCGGCGAGCGGCAGGGTGAGCTTCGATTGATCAAGACGCCGCGCGCCGAGGCCGAGGCATTCATGGCGACGGTTCACGGGGCGATGCTTTCAGCCAGAGCCTATGGCGATCCGGAGATCTTCGCGGTGGTGACAGGCCCGCTCTTGGAAAGACTCGCTTTGCAATTATGAAACGTCCGGATCTGCGGCTCAGGCCGAAGGTTAATACGATCCGGCGACGCTACTAAACTACCTACTAGTTGGAAGGATAATTTATGACAAACGATCAAACGAATTTTGCTCACACCAGCCAGGAGCAATGGCTGGCGCGCTATTATTTCATTCGCACGGCGTTTTCCGCTGTTTGGGTTGCGGCCGCGTTCTCTATCGGGCAGCAATCCCTGCTCGTCGGGACGATTTTGCTGGTAGCCTATCCCGCATGGGACGCTCTGGCCAATTACGTTGATGCGTCGCGCAGCGGAGGACTGGGCCGCAATCGCACGCAGATGATCAATGTCGTCGTCAGTGCGGCGACGACACTCGCCGTCATTCTTGCACTGACGATGAGCATGAATTGGGTGATCGGAGTGTTCGGCCTCTGGGCAATCCTGTCCGGCCTGCTTCAGCTCGGCACCGCAATCCGCCGCTGGAAAAGCTACGGCGCGCAGTGGGCGATGATCTTGAGTGGGGCGCAATCCGCATTGGCCGGCACATTTTTCATCATTCAGGCGCGAATGCCGATGCCCCCATCCATCGCAAATGTTGCCGGCTATGCAGCGGTCGGCGCGTTCTATTTCCTGGTTTCAGCCGTGTGGCTGACCGTGGGCCGAATGCGGAGGAGGGCTAGCTAGGCCCTGTCCCTTCGAAAGGATAGCGAACCCGACAGCGTGCGTCGCGCGCCGTTGAAGCCCGTTCGCTGAATTTCCAGCGCAACACCGCAAGCGTTGAGGCGTCAACAGCGACCCTTGCTGCAGCTATCGCCTGCATGTGACTGGCGAGGATCGGGCCGAGCGGCTCGACATCATCCCCGCCAGTTCCAAGCGTTATTCCCCGGCTGTCACGGCTGAAGGGCTCAACACGATGCAGAAGCCCTCCCAGTGCTGCTTCGGGTCGCCCTGGCTGTCGACAGTCACGTTGATGCGGCGCTTTTTCGTCGGCTTGTCGAAGCTGAAGATGTAGTCGTCCGTGCTCCAAGACCCCGGGCCGATGGAAACCGTTGAAGTCTTCTTGCCCATCAACAGCTGCGTGCCGTCCTCTGTTGTGCTCCAGTTGGTCTTGGTGGTGAAGAGGATCTCCTCAAGGCCATCAACCCTGCACACTGTCCAGTCAACGCGACGGCTCCTCTTTGATGCCGGTGCGGGCGCATCTGCGTCCTGCTTCGCCAGCTTCTCCAGGCTCTCCAGCTGCTGCTTGAGGCACACGGACTGCATTTCATGGTCGTCGGGCCAACGCGAGGAACACAGCTGGGCAAGCTTGGGCTGGACCTGCGCCATTGCCGGCACGGTGCCGCTGGCCAATGCAATCGCGAACAGGTATTTCCTCACGTCTTCCTCCTCCAGGGCGCCTCCTTTTCCCAAAGGCGCGCCGTGACTGGACCACACGGCTCGATGTAGCCGGTGATGTCGGAAAGTCCAGACTTATCGATCTGCGAGACCACCGACACCAGGCCCCTGCAGGCGCTGGACGGTGCCGGGTGGTCCGGCAGGCGAAGTGGCCGCGAATATGCCCCCTACACTCTCGCCGCCCCGGCGCTCAGTTCGGCCCAGTCGAATTCCTCTTCCAGGAGATGGAAGGCGTCGTCGCCGATCGCTCCGTCGAGGCGCAGCTCGTTCATCTTGCGGCGGGCGGCGGCGATGGCCCGGCGCCGCAAGGCGTTGCCGGGAAGCTCACCGGTGTTGCTGTGGAGCGGGCTCGTCTCCGCCAGGTCGACCACGGCGCCATATTCCTTGCAGAGCAGCTTGGCCTGCATGTCGTTGTCGCTCTTGTCGCGAATCTCCGCGATGGCGGCGCGATAGGCTTCGGTGCGCGCCCATTTCACCTCCTGGCCGACGGGATCGCCGTCGCGCAGGTTCATCCAGCGGATCAGCGGCTTCAGCGTGAGGCCCTGGATCACCAGCGTGCCGAACACCACGCAGAAGGCGGTGAACAGGATGAGGTCGCGATGCGGGAAGGGTGTGCCGTCGGAAAGATGCTCCGGCAAGGCGAAGGCGGCCGCCAGCGTGACGATCCCGCGCATGCCCGCCCAAGAGATCACCAGGCCCCCTCGCACCGTCGGCCGCGCCATAGGCCGCGGCGGGTGGAAGCCGTAACGGCGGATCTTCAGCCGCACGGCGGTGTTGTAGGTCATCACCCAGCCGAAGCGCGCGACGATCACCGTGAGCAGGATGGCGACGGCGGCGATCGAGTATTCATAGCGCAGCGACATGTCGAGCCGCTCCCAGATCGGGCGAAGCTGCATGCCGATCAGCACGAAGGCGAAGGCGTTCAGCACGAACACCACCGTCTCCCAGACCGCATAGACGGGAATGCGCAGCTTGGCCGGCATGGCGGTGCCGCCGCGCCTGGCCACCGTCATGGCATAGCAGACGATGGTGAGGATGCCGGAGAGCCCGATATATTCGGCGAAGATCCAGACGCCGAAGGTGGTGGCGAACTGGATGATCAGCGAGGTGGGCGCATCCTCGAACACGGAAACGATGCGGGGAAACACCCAGCCGAAGCCGACACCGACAACGACGCTGCCGAGCACGCTGAACAGGAAGGTCGGCCCGATGCCGCCGACGGCGAAGCCGCCCGAAACCACCGCCACCACGGCGATGCGGTAGATCAGCAGCGCGCTGGCATCGTTGAGCAGGCTCTCGCCTTCCAGGATCTTCATCAACCGGTGGGGCAGCTTGACCTGGCGTACGATGGCCGTGGCTGCCGCCGCATCCGGCGGAGCCACGATGGCGCCGAGCGCGATCGCCGCCGCCCAGGGCATATCCGTCACCAGCCAATGTGCGACCAGGGCCACCGCCACCGTGGTGACGCCGACGGCCACCACCACCAGATTGGCGACCGGTACCCAATTGTCGCGCAGATCCCGCAGCGAAGTGTCATAGGCGGCATCGAGCAGCACGGGCGCCACGAAGAGGGTGAGGGCCAGATGGGGGTCGAGCGTCCATTCCGGCGTCTGCGGCAGGAAGGCGAGGCAGGCGCCGCCAATCGCAAGGAAGGTCGGGTAGGGCGCATCGAGCTTGCGGGCAAGGGTGGCCAGCAAGGCGGCTCCCAGCAGCAGCAGAATGATCCACTCGAATGTTTCCATCACACCCCCGATGCGACCGATCAGGTTGCATCGGGCAATCCGCGTGAGGCGTCAAGGGGTCCGGTTGCGCAATCACGGCCGCAGATAGAGCCAGCCCTGCCCCTGCAGTTCGGCCAGCTTGACCACCCCACCCTTCTCCGCTACGGCGAAGCCAGGCAGCAGGCCGGCGAGGGTGAGCTTCATGCCTTCCATGGTGTGGATGCAGGCATGGAAGGCGACGCCCTCCCTCATGAGCCCGGCCACCTTGTCCTTGACATCGTCGCTGCCGCCATCGGCGCGAAAGGCGCGCAGCGGCGGGCCATGGATGACGACGGCAAGCTGCACCTTGTCCGCGCCGCCCATGCCGTCGATATGGTTGCGCAGATTGCCGAGCACGAAAGTGACCTTGTCGAGATCGGAGAGGTGGTAGACCACGCGCGGCACCGGCGCTTCCGCCGCTCCTGCCTGCGTCGCGAGGCCGGCGGCCAGCATGCCGGTGCCGGCGGCGAGGACTGACTTTACGGCGGACCTGCGATCCATCTTACTGCCCCTTGCGCAATTCGGCCTTCTCGTCGTCATCGTCGGCCAGCGGCAGGCAATCGCTCAATTGCGTGCGGTCGAGCCGGAAAAGCTTGTCGTCGGAGCCGAAGCGCCGGCTTTCGTCATGCTCGTCGTCCGATGGCTTGCCGGCCTTCCAGATGCGGGCGCCCTCGGGGATGGAGACCAGCACCGACTTCTCATTCTTGAGGGTGACGTCGATCGAGCCGCCGTCGCAGTCGACGCCGCAATTGACGACGTTGGCCTTGCCGCCCTGGGGCGTGCCGTCGCCGATGGTGCCGCAACTGCCATAGGTTTCGAAGTGGGAGCCGCTCTTGCGGAAGGTGACGCCGATGCCGAGGTCATAAGTGGGCATGGCCGGATCATCGCCCTTGCCGGTGACCAGCAGCGTCATGGTGCGCACATTCTGCTGCGGATGGCTGGCGAGATGCGGCGCGTCATAGACCCGCTTGAAGCAGGCGTGGATGCGGTTCTTGGCGATAGTGCGGCCGAAGATCTGCTTCTGGAACGCCTCGTTCTGTTCAACGCTGGCGGCGTGGGCGGGCAGGCTCGCGGTCGTGGCGGCAACAAGGGCGGCGAAGGCCGCGACCAACGAAGCGGATCTCATGCTTCTCCTCCAACCCGCATGTGAAGATTGGAGCACTTTACAATATCGGCGGGGGCGAGTCTGTGTGGCGGGACACGGCGTGGGTGCCATCTCGCTCAGCCCGGGCCTCGTACTGCCCCTGCTCTCACCACCCCCGCCAGGCGATGTAGACCACAGCCACGGCGATCACCCACAGCGCCAGATTGCTCCAGCGGTTGCGTCTGGCCTCGGCCTTGCCGATGGCTTCCACGCTTTCGGGCAGGAGGGCGAAACCCTTCTCGGCGGCCTCGTGCAGGCGCCCTGCCAGGGATTCGGCGCGGGTGAGCAGGCTCGGCAGCAGCGTGATCGACTTGCCGGCCTCAAGCGTCTGGGTGCCGAGATCGCCGAGCTTGCCCAGCGGCCCGAGATTGCGCTCGATCCATTCGCGCACCACGGGGTCCGCGGTCGCCCACATGTCGAGCTTGGGATTGAGGCGGCGGGCCACGCCCTCCACCACCACCATGGTCTTCTGCAGCAGGATCAGTTCCGGCCGGGTCTTCATGTCGAAGAGGTCCGTCACCTCGAAGAGCAGCGTCAGGAGCTTGGCCATCGAGATCTCGTCGGCCCGCTTCTGGTGTATCGGCTCGCCGATGGCGCGGATCGCCTGCGCGAAATCCTCGATCGAATGGGTGGCCGGCACATAACCGGCCTCGAAATGCACCTCGGCGACGCGCAGATAGTTGCGGGTGATGAAGCCGTGCAGGATCTCGGCAAGGAAGCGGCGCTCCTTCAGCCCTGCCCGGCCCATGATGCCGAAATCGACCGCGACCAGATTGCCGGAGGCGTCGATCATCAGATTGCCCTGGTGCATGTCCGCATGGAAGAAGCCGTCGCGGATGGCGTGGCGCAGGAAGGACTGGATGATGATGCGCGCCAGTTCCTTGAGGTCGAAGCCCGCCGCCCGCAGCCCCTCGACATCGGAGAGGGGAATGCCGTCGATCCATTCCAGGGTCAGCACCGTGCGGGCGGTGCGGGTCCAGTCGGGCGCAGGGATGCGGAAATCCGGATCGTCGGCGATGTTCTCCGCCATCTCCGAGAGGGCGGCGGCCTCCAGGCGCGAATCCATCTCGAAGGCCACCGTCCGCGCCAGCATGTCGACCACCTCGACCGGCTTCAGGCGCTTGGCGCGCGGATCGAGGCGCTCGATCGCGCGGGCGGCGAAATAGAAGGTGGAGAGGTCGCTGCGAAAGCGGCGGTCGACGCCGGGGCGCAGCACCTTCACCGCCACCTGGCGCTCGCCATCGGCATCGCGGATGACGCCCTTGTGCACCTGTGCCACCGAAGCGGCGGCCACGGGCTCGGACAGCTCGGCGAAGAAGTGGCTCAGAGGCCCGTCCAGCGCCCGCTCGATCTCGGCAACGGCCACCTCCCGGGGGAAAGGCGGCATGCGATCCTGCAATTCCTCAAGGTCACGCGCCACGGCGAAGCCCACCACGTCGGGCCTCGTGGCAAGGAACTGGCCGAGCTTGACCCAGCTCGGCCCGAGTTTCACCATCGCCGCGGCCAGCCCCTTGCCACCATCGACGGTGCGCCGCTCGATAAGCCGGCCAAGACGCACGGCAAGACGCGCGGGCGCAGGCAATTCGTAGACGTCGACGAGGCCGAGCGCACCTTCGCGGGCCAGGGTCCAGCCCGCGCGCATGAGACGAAAGGGGTCGAGAAAGGAAGCCAAGGGTACCAGCCGGTTCTATGTGCGGGGAGGTCGATAGCACGGGCGGCGGCGTTGGCAAACTCTCCTGGGACCGCAGGCATCGCTGCCTGCTCTTCCTCCCGGTGAACGTTCCGTTTCCCAGAGCAGGCACGGATGCCTGCGGTCCCAGGAAGGATGTCCGCGCTGCCAACCCTTGCACATCCTCTCCCAAGGGTTCTATGTGCAGCCTGACCCTTCGACACCTTCAGGATCTGTCCGTGACCATTCGCTACCATCGGGGCGACCTGCCCGATCTCAACCGCTACACCACCAGCGCCGCCATCGACACGGAGACCATGGGTCTCAACCCCCATCGCGACCGGCTGTGCGTGGTGCAACTCTCGCCGGGGGACGGCACGGCTGACGTGGTGCAGATCGCGCAGGGCCAGAAGAGCGCCCCCAATCTGGAAAAGCTCCTGGCCAGCCCTTCCGTCATCAAGATCTTCCACTTCGCCCGCTTCGACATCGCGGCGCTGCAGAACGCTTTCGGCGTGATGGCGAGGCCCGTCTATTGCACGAAGATCGCCTCGCGCCTGGTGCGCACCTATACCGATCGCCATGGCCTCAAGGATCTGGTGCGGGAATTGCTGGGCGTGGATCTTTCCAAGCAGCAGCAATCCTCGGATTGGGGCGCGGATACGCTTACAGACGCCCAGCTTGCCTACGCCGCCTCGGACGTGCTGCATCTGCACGAATTGAAGGCGAAGCTCGATGCCACGCTCGCGCGCGAGGGCCGTGCCGATATCGCCCGTGCCTGTTTCGACTTTCTGCCGACCCGTGCGCAGCTCGACCTGGAGGGTTGGCCGGATACGGATATCTTCGCCCATAGCTGACACAGGCGGGACAGCCGCCTGCCGCATCCTCGTCTTGGAAAGGCCATGGCGGAACGGTAGGAGGGGCCGGAAAAGCTGGCCTTTCCGGGTGGCACCCGAAAGTTGCGTTCCTTACGTCACGTTCCCCCACCCCGGGATTTCTGCTATGAGGGCGCACCTGTTGCGTATTTCACCCAAAGTTTAGGAATTGCAGGCAGGGATAGGCTGGCGTCCATACGCCGGGTTGACGTGTGACTTCCGCATCGCAATATGCCGGATGGCGCCGCTCGTCCCGGCCGGCGCTTGCGTTTCGATGGGAATTATTTTGGTCGATATCATGGATGCGCGGGTAAAAATTGATCGACCCGCCCCGCCTTCGCGGGAAAGCGCCTTCAGGGCTGCCCGCGCTCACAGCAGGCTGGTGCGTTTTCTCAAGATCGCCGTTCCCGCAACCGCCGTTGCGGGCGTGGGCCTGTTCGTCGTCCTGGCCTGGTTCAATCCGTTCCGCCAACCTCCGGTGCCGGTACCCGCGCCGCCTGTCGTCGCCAACAACGGGGCGCTCGACGTGATGCTGCCACACCTCACGGGCGTCAACAGCCGCGGCCAGAAATACGATGTCAAGGCTACGACGGGGTCGCAAAAGGTCACGGCGCCAGGCATCGTCAGCCTCACCAATCTCAATGCCGTGATCTCCTCTGCCGACCAGAGCAATGCGACGCTGACGGCCGCGACCGGCAAGTTCGATTCCAACACCCAGATGCTGTTCCTGAAGGACGATGTCCACGTCAAGTCGACCAAGGGCTATGACGCCGTGATGAAGAGCGGCACCATCGACTTCAAGGGCAGCACAGTCCACAGCGACGAGCCCGTGACGGTCAACCTCAGCAACGGCGTGATCTCGGCCAACAACCTCGATATCGTCCAGGGCGGCTCCAAGATCACCTTCGCGGGCGGAGTCAGCGCAACCTTCAGTACCCCGCTCAAGCCCGGGGGTGGGGATGACGCCGCCTCGGACGATACATCGTCGGATTCGACGCCGACCGACGATGCCGATCCCACCGGATCGACCCCATCCGACACAGCCACCCCAGCTCAGGGAAGCCCCTCACAATGAAGACGACACTCAGCCGCCTGGCGTCTCTGGCCTTGCTGCCGCTCGCCCTGGCGCTTTCCACCGCCGATGCCGGCGCAGCCCAGAAGAAGGCGGCGAGCCCCTTCCAAGGCTTTTCCTCGGATAGTGGCAAGCCGGTCGACGTGAAATCCGACTCGCTCGAAGTGCACCAGGACGAGCAGAAGGCCATCTTCACCGGCAATGTCGTCGCCACCCAGGGTGACTCGGTGCTGCACACCAATGAACTGACGGTCTTCTACGACAATTCAGTGACCGGCGGCGCAAGCGGCGGCGGCAAGAAGACCGACAAGGCGGCCACGGCCGATGCGAGCAAGCCTGCCGATCCTGCCGCCAAGCCCGCCGACGCGCAGCCTGCCGCTGCGGCCACCGACCAGGCTGCCTCGGCGGACAAGCCGGCCGCTTCGGGCCAGGGCGGTTCCTCCAGCCAGCCCGGCGGAGCGACCCAGGCCAATTCGATCAAGAAGCTGATCGCCAAGGGCAATGTCGTGGTCACCTCGAAGGACCAGAAGGCCACCGGCGACTATGGCGTGATGGATATGGCGACCAACCTTGCCACGCTCACCGGGAGCGAGGTCGTGATGATCCAGGGCCCCAACGTGCTCAAGGGCAAGAAGCTGGTGGTCAATCTGAAGACGGGCGTCTCCAATGTGCAGGGCGGCGGGACAGGGGGTGTCTCCGGCGTCTTCACCCAGAGCAACGACCAGAAGAAGAACGGCAACTGAAGGAGGCGGGGCCGAGATGGTGCAGCGTGACATGTGGTTTCGCCGGCGGGGGCCGGCGCTGATACTGCCTTTGACGTTGCTCCTCGGCGCCGCAGTCATGCCGGCGGCAGGTGCGGATGCGAACAAGCCCTCGACACCGTTCGAGGGCTTTTCGTCTAAGAGCGACAAGCCCGTGAACATCAAGGCCGACCAGCTCGAAATGCACAATGACGAGCAGATGGCCATCTTCACCGGCAATGTCGTGGCAACGCAGGGTGACTCCGTTCTTACCTCGGATGAACTCACCGTGTTCTACGAAGCCGCCAACCCTCCCGATGGTACCTCCTCGGCACCCGGGGCTGCAGGCCAGGCTCAGGCGTCTGCCGGAGGCCAGGCCGAGGCCGCATCGGCTTCGGCCAATAGCGACCAGGCCGGAGCTTCGACGGGGCGGGCGCAGACCCCGGAGGGAAATGCCACCGACAATGCGACTGCCGCCGCAGCAGGTGATGATACGGCCCGCGGACCGGTGGCGGGCGGCAACAAGGTGAAGCGCCTTCTGGCCAAGGGCCACGTCGTCGTTACGTCCAAGGATCAAAAGGCGACCGGCGACGACGGCGATCTCGATATGGAGACGAATATTGCCACAATGACAGGCCAGGAAGTGCTGATGAGCCAGGGCTGCAACGTCCTCAGGGGCAAGAAGCTGGTGGTCAATACCGAGACCGGCCTCTCCAATGTCACTGGAGACACGACGGGACACTTCGTATCGGGCGGCGACCCGACAAAATGCTGATGCCGGCCCGGTGACAAGGCGGCGGAGGCTTCGAGAGCAACAGATGAGAATGCGGCCAGGCGGGTCACGGAGGGTATCTGCAACCCCCCGGGAAGATCGGCCAAAGGAAATGAGCTGCCTTCGGAGAGATTTGGACCGGGAATGAACGAGGCAGCACAATACGAAGCAAACAGCACCGCCAAGCCAGCCGAGAGCGCCGAGGGCGTTCTCCAGGTGGTGTCGATCGCCAAGACCTATGGCAAGCGCACGGTGGTCGACGACGTCAGTCTGGAAGTGCGACGCGGCGAGGCCGTCGGTCTGCTGGGCCCCAACGGCGCCGGCAAGACCACGGTGTTCTACATGATCACCGGCCTGGTGCCGCCCGATCATGGCCGCATCGAGCTCGACGGCCATGAGGTCACCCATCTGCCGATGTATCGCCGGGCCCGGCTTGGCGTCGGCTACCTGCCGCAGGAGGCCTCGATCTTCCGTGGCCTCAATGTCGAGCAGAACATCCGCGCCGTGCTGGAGGTGATCGAGCCCAACAAGGCCGAGCGCGAACGCCAGCTCGACGAACTGCTCGACGAGTTCAAGATCGACCGCCTGCGCAAGACCGCCTCCATCGCCCTGTCGGGTGGCGAGCGGCGGCGCGTGGAGATCGCCCGCGCCCTCGCCGGACGCCCCTCCTTCATGTTGCTGGACGAGCCTTTCGCGGGCATCGATCCGATTGCGGTGGGCGACATTCAGACATTGGTGCGCCACCTTACCAATCGCGGCATCGGCGTGCTGATCACCGACCACAATGTGCGCGAGACGCTGGCGCTGATCGACCGGGCCTACATCATCCATTCCGGCCATGTGCTGACGCAGGGCACGCCGCAGGAAATCATCGACAATCCCGACGCGCGCAGGCTGTATCTCGGCAGCGAGTTCAGGATGTAACTGGGAGCGCTTGCCGGGTGCGCGGGCATCCTGCCCGCATCTTCCTGTCCGGCATGGACAACGTTTCCAAGATGCGGACAAGATGTCCGCGCACCCGGAACACTTCCAGGACCCCCGATTTGCTCGCCTATATCCTCCGCCGCCTCCTGATGATCGTGCCGACCCTGTTCGGCATCATGCTCATCTCGTTCGCGATCATCCAGATCGTGCCCGGCGGCCCGGTGGAGCGCATGGTTGCCCAGCTTTCGGGTGCCGCTTCGGGCGGCGGCGGCGACTTTGGCGGCGGCGGCCAGAACTTCGACGGCGGCGCTTCCCAATATCGCGGCTCCCAGGGGCTCGACCCCGCCTTCATCGAGAGCCTGCGCAAGCAATATGGCTTCGACAAGCCGGCGCCCGAGCGCTTCTGGCTGATGATGAAGAACTATGTCACCTTCAATTTCGGCCAGAGCTATTTCCGCGACACCCCGGTGCTCGAGCTGATCAGGCAGAAGCTGCCCGTCTCCATCTCCATCGGCGTGTGGGTGATGCTTCTTTCCTACGCGATCTCCATCCCGCTCGGCATCCGCAAGGCGGTGAAGGATGGCTCGTTCTTCGATGCCTGGACCAGCGCCGTGATCATCATCGGCTATGCCATTCCCGGCTTCACGCTTGGCATCCTGCTGATCACCCTGTTCGCCGGCAGCGCCTTCTGGCAGATCTTCCCCAATGCGCGCCTGGTCTCGGACAATTGGAGTGAACTGTCGCTGTGGGGCAAGGCAGCCGACTATGCCTGGCACATGACGCTGCCGCTGATCGCCATGAGCGTGTCGGCCTTCGCCACCCTGACCATGCTGACGAAGAACTCCTTCCTCGACGAGATCCGCAAGCAATACGTGCTCACCGCCCGCATGAAGGGACTGTCGGAGCGGCGCGTGCTCTACGGCCACGTCTTCCGGAACGCCATGCTGATCGTGATCTCGGGTTTCCCATCCGCCTTCATCGGGGCGTTGTTCGCGAACTCGCTGCTGATCGAGCAGACCTTCTCGCTCGATGGCCTGGGCCTGCTCAACTACAATTCGATCCTCAACCGCGACTATCCGGTGGTGCTGGCCAGCATCTACATCCTCTCCCTGCTCGGCCTGTTCATCAACCTCGTCTCTGACCTCATCTACATGCTGGTCGATCCGCGCATCGACTTCGAGGCGCGGGAAGTCTGAGATGGAAGCCTCCCTTCTCAAGCCTGCGAAGACGAGCCGGTTCGAGCTCACGCCGCTCAACCGACGGCGCTGGCGCAACTTCAAGGCCAACAAGCGCGGCTTCTGGTCGCTGTGGCTCTTCCTCGCCGTCTTCGTCCTGTCGATGGGCGCCGAGTTCATCGCCAACGACAAGCCGCTGGTGATATATGACCGCGGCCATCTCTACACGCCGGTGTTCCATACCTATACCGAGACAGACTTCGGCGGCGACTTCGAGACCGAGGCGGATTATCGCGATCCCTTCCTGACCAAGCTCCTGGCCGACCGCGGCGCCTTCGTGCTCTGGCCGCCGATCCGCTACGGGCCGCAGACGCGCAACCTCAACCCGCCAACGGGCGTGCCCTCGCCGCCGACCTGGGCGCTCAGCGACGACCAGTGCAAGGCGGCAGCCCAGGCGAATGGCGGCTCGACCTGCCGCGACATCGAATGGAACTGGCTCGGCACCGACGATACTGCCCGGGATGTGCTGGCGCGCGTCATCTATGGCACGCGAATCTCGCTGCTGTTCGGCCTGATCCTTACGGTCTTCTCCTCGCTGATCGGCGTGGCCGTGGGGGCGATCCAGGGGTATTTCGGCGGCTTGATCGACCTGATCGGCCAGCGTGTCATCGAGGTGTGGAACGCGCTGCCTTCGCTCTATCTCCTGATCATCATCTCGGCCGTGCTGACGCCCGGCTTCTGGATCCTGCTCGGCATCCTCCTGCTGTTCTCCTGGACTGCGCTGGTGCAGCTGGTGCGGGCGGAGTTCCTGCGCGCGCGCAATCTCGAATATGTCCGCGCGGCCAAGGCGCTCGGCCTGTCCGACACCACCATCATGATCAAGCATCTCCTGCCCAACGCCACGGTGGCGACGCTCACCATGCTGCCCTTCATCCTGTCGAGCTCGGTCGCCACGCTCACGGCGCTCGATTATCTCGGCCTCGGCCTGCCCCCCGGCACCGCCTCGCTCGGCGAGCTGCTCAAGCAGGCGGCCGCCAAGCCCGACGCCTACTGGCTGTCGATCAGCGGCTTCCTGGTCACGGCCGTGCTGCTTTCGCTGATGATCCTGATCGGCGAGGCGGTGCGCGACGCGCTCGACCCGCGCAAGACCTTCACCTGAGCCGTACCTTCTCGACGAAGCATTGCAATCTGCCTTCCGGGCGATTGCGGGACGCTTCGTGATCAGCTAGAAGGGCTGCAACGCACCCATAGCTCAGCTGGATAGAGCGTTGCCCTCCGAAGGCTGCTGTCAAGGGTGCAATGTTTTGAGTACGATGAGGAAAGACGCGTAAAGTCAGGTTGTTAGGTTAGCCTCAGCAGATCACCCAAGGCCGGTATTTTTCCGCGTAAGCACCGCGTAAGCAGCTTCCGGAAAGGCACAGCGGATTGGGGCGTAGCAATCCAGCGAACTGGCTGAGGCTTTGAGATTTGAATTGCCGAATCCATTGACCCGTGAAGGTCGGTAGGACTAGGCAATGTGAGATGCGCCCGTAGCTCAGCTGGATAGAGCGCCACCCTCCGAAGGTGGAGGCCACACGTTCGAATCGTGTCGGGCGCGCCATCTCTCTCATCATGACGCGGCGGGCAACCATCCACGCGCGAACTCGATCAGGCCGCGGCACGAATTATTCCACGAAGCTATCGGTTGTACGCAACGCAGGCGCTGGTGCGCATCGACTTGATCCGCACGCTAAGCTATGTCGTCGCCGCTGCTGAAAACCGCAGTTTTTCGACAGACTGCGATGGAGTTTGGTGCCTGGAAATCGGACCCCAGCCCTCTAAACGCTCCATCACCCATTCGACGCTGTCCCGAAGCGAGAGCGTGGATGTGTCAAGGATCGGGTAGCTATGGATGAGGGCCTCATTGCGCAGATATCGCGCCCACATCATCATGTCTTTGTTGGCGAGCTCGGACTGTTTCCGCTCGGTCTCCAACCGCTTCGATCGCGTGTCGTCATCGCAGTCGACGAGTATGGGGGCGTAGGCGATTCCGCCAACGGCGGCGGCGCCATCCTCCAGGAATGAAAATCGGGTCTGGCCTTCAAAGAGGAGCCTGGGGGTAGCCTTCGCCTCCCCGGCCAGCCTAAGCATCCAGTCGATGGTCTTGGCGCGCTGCCACGCCTCTCCTGATCCATACTGTTGGACCATTTCCTCGACGGGCGGGATACCGATGCTGTCGAAAAAGAAGACCTTGGCAGCTGCGCCGTGACGAGCCGCGATCGCGCGCGCAATCGTGGTTTTTCCCGAGCCGGAAGCACCGGTCAAGACAACAAAGGCCACGGCTTCACCTGATGCTCCATTGGGGGAGCTTGCCCCCCTGCGGCGCCGAAGAGTGAGGGTACCCCATCGCGATCATGGCGGAGCCGCCGCTCAGGAAGCTGGGATGGAGGCGGGCCCATCGGCTTCGGCCTGCCGCCGCAGCGCGAACAGCATCATGGACGTGCAAAGCATGATGATCACAACATAAGCACTCATCGCGAACGGTACCCATCTCGCCAGATGCAGCAGGTTAAGCGTGGCGATGAGGGATAGGTACACGATAGCGACGGTGTTGACGTAGAGGGCGATTTTTACCTGCACCTCCACCGCCAACATGCGATAGGGGCGCGTTTCGAGCGGCCACTTTCTTCTGCGATACAGAAGCCAATACACGACAAACGCGATCAGGGTCGAAACCAGCATAACGTTGAGCAAGAGGCTGTGGCCGATAGATCCCGCAACCGGATGCTGCGCGACATAGATCATGAACGCCCCGAACGGGACATAACCAACGGCGGCGAGGAAAACAGTGAATGGCGAGACAATATCGAAAAACCCACGGCGCTGCAGACTGGCCGTCCGCTTGGTCTGCGGCGGCGAGCGCAAGAGCGCCCTCCTTTTGATCGATGCTGCAATCAATGAAACGAGGACAGACGGCAATATTTGCACGATGGTATACTCGGCGAGCAGGCGTAGCGCCGGACCGACACTCCAGTCATCAGGGCTTTGCGTATGGTAGAACAGCCAGCCCAGCAGGACCACGCCGAGCACCGCGACGCCGGTGTTCGCCGCGCGGTACAGGCCCAGAAAGCGCTCGCGGGATTTACCGTCCCAGCCCGGAATGTGTGCTTCCGCCTTAGCGCGAACGTATCGTGTGAACCAGGCCGCATGAAGCACGGACACGGCCAGTATCTGCACGGCGAACGCTCCAAAGAACGCATAGGCTTCAGTCATGAAAGCACCTCATTTCGTCCACGCATGCCGGCTGATGGCGCCAGCGAGCGCGTTGCGGATTTCCGAATCGGTCACGCCGGCGTCGCGCAACTCGGCGACGGTTTCGGTAAGCTTGCGCAGCGCCCATTCCTGCAGGTTGATTGTGCAGTTCGCCTTGGCCCTGGGGTGGACATAGGTGCCCCGATAGCCCTTAGTTTCGATGATCGAATCCCGTTCCAGCAGCTTGTAGGCCTTGGCCACCGTCTTGCTGTTGAGCTCCAGATCGTTGGCGAGCTGACGAATCGAAGGCAGCGCGTCGCCCGCCTTCAGCACGCCGGCCGTGACCGCAGCCTTGATCTGTTCGATGAGCTGCTCGAACTGCGGCACGGGGCTGTCGATGTCGATAGTGATGTCCATCAGGGTCGATAGATATGTACCACTTGACCCCAAGGTACAACTGGTTCATGCACCTTGCAACGCTCTATCGTCGAGCGCTTGCATGGGGAGCGTGGGCGGCGAGCCAACCCATCAACGCGCGGGAAGTCCTGCGCCCAGATTCCCTGACGCCCCACGGTTATCGATCTGTTGCCGCAAGATGGGATGGTCGGAACTCCGACGCGCGGAAATTCCGTTGACAGTGAAGTCTGCCCGCTCCAAATTTGACCTCGGTTGATACGACCTGCCGCTTGCGCCCATTGGGTATGGTGAACGTATCGCATCGATCGTGACCCCCTTTGTCCTAAGCGGACGGGTCAGCAACGCAAGCGCCTGATCATCTCGTCCGCTTATGCAAAGGTGATCTATGCGAGATTTTCGCGACGCTAAGGCTATGGCGCAGGCCCTTCGCGCAGAACTTGCCCCAAAGCTTGCAACCCTCAGCCACTCAGAATGCCTCGAAATCACGGCCCGAATTTTCGGCGCAAAGGACTGGAACGTCTTATCGGCCGCTATTGAGGCTGCTTCTGCTTCGCGGGCAGTCGCTGCGGTTGCGGCTGACAATTGGTCCGGTCCGCTCCTCCTCAGCCGCGATTTTGTCCTGTTTCCGAAACAGACAGCGCCGTTGTTCGTTGCGCGCGAGATGTCCAAAAGGGCAATGGCCGAGGCGAGCCGCGGCGGATTCGAGGTCCTGCTCGTGGCTCAGAAGGAGCCCCAGGAGGAAGATCCAGGCCAGGACAACATCTACGGTATCGGGGTCGTTGCTGACGTCTTGGAGGTAGCGAACGCGACGCCCGATGGAAGCATGAAGCTGACCCTGCGGGGGAGGCAGCGTGCGAAAGTCGTCGCCATTGTCGACGAGGGTGGGCGCCGTTATGCGAAAGCCCAACTGGTTCGGAGCAATCCCGTTGACGAGGCCATGGCGGCGACGCAAGTAAGGGCGGCTGTTGAAGCGTTCAACGCCTTCACGACAAGTGAGCACTTTCGCAATCTAAGTGCCGATCTGCAATCCCGACTCACGATCCGTGCAGAGAAGACGACGCAACCGGGCGCACTCGCCGATCTGATCGCGCAATTAGCTCTGGGGTCGGTGGCGGAAAAGCAATCTGTGCTCGAGACAGAAGACGAATTACTACGCCTCGATGCTGCCGTCCTCTTGCTAAAGGCATAAGGCCGCCGGCCCGCCTTTGTTTTCCTAGCTGAACAGGGAAGTCATGGCGGATATCGGCTGAAGAGCCCGAGCCGCCATGACCGTCAGCAAGTGCAAAATCCTCTAGACTAGCTCTTGCATCGGACCCTGGGGCCGCCCTTACAGAGGCACGGGTCCAGAACGGAAGGTCGGGTATGGGCGGCGAAAAGGAGCAATGGTTCGGTCCCGGGGAGACGGCCCGGCGGCTCGGCGTCACCACCAAGGCGCTCAGAGTCTATGAGCGGGAGGGGCTCGTTGTCCCTCACCGCGCTGAGTCGAGGTGGCGCCTATACGGCCCAACTCAAATCGCCCGCTTGCACCAGATCATCGTGCTTCGTGATCTCGGCCTACCCCTCAAATCGATCAAGAACCTTGTCGGGAGCCATTCCCGGCTTCGGGATATTTTGCGACTGCAACGCGAAACCCTGGAGTCCCAACAAGACAAGATCAGGCGCGCGATCGTCCTCGTAGAGGTGGCGCAACGCCAGCTCTACGAGGGGCGAGACCTTTCTCTGGACGAGCTCGTAATCCTCACCAAGGAGACTCTCGTGCAACAATCCACCGATAAAAAGAAATTCCTCGCAAGATTCGAAGCCGTGATCGCGGAACAGGACCCCACCGGGCAGGCAGGCCGCACCTTTGACGGGATAAAGAAAGATTATGGCGACGATGCCCATAAGGCTGCGCTGAAAGCTATGATGGCGGAAGCCAGTCGGTTGAAAGAGGCGGGAGATGTGAATTCCGAGGCCGCCAAGGAGTTCGTTCGGCGTATCCGGTCCCGTACCGCCGGCATCAGGCATTCTACCCCAAAGGCCGAGCAAGAGCAGATACGCAATGCGTATGCCAAAACGCTCGCCGAGGCACAGGCGAGGTCCGAGCCCCTCTCGTTCGATCCAGCGGTCCTGGAGTTTATCCAGCAGGTCGCGGCGGGAATGAAGGAACGCGGCGAGTTGGACTGACCTAGCCTCAACAGACTCCGGAGCGTCGCCTCGGCGCCCGGAGTTCAGCTTTGAGTTGAAGCTGGCCTTTCAGCGGCACACCCTTCTGTAATCGGATCGCCCGTGTCAAGCACCGTAAGCGTCCGGGCCGGCCCGTCTGGTCTCTGGCGGTAATGATCAGGGATGTTGGCCTTCTCTCAAGAGTCCTTCCTTAGACTCCAGAAGCAGGCTTTATGAGCGAAGTTGAGATCGTCGTACGCCGGCTGAGGTGGAGCGTGTCGGCTCAAGCCGTCATCTGCGAGATGAACTCAGCGACGGGCGGGTGCTCGGGCCACATCGGAGTCCCGGGCGGAATCTCAATGCCGGCTGCCTTGCGCTTGGCCCAGACGTGAGCGACCACCTCCAATTCGTTGCTTCGATCCAGTGTGCCAGCGAACATCATGAGGAGCCCGGGCATTGCGCCGAGTGGCGCGAAGATCCGAACGAAGCAGGTCGGGCAGAGACGCTCCTCCTCATAGAGCATCGTTTGGCCGGTCAACGCCAGCCGATCCTCCGGCAGGAAGAAGTGAAGACTGAACGCGCTCCCCGAGCTGGTCTGGCAGTCCAGGCAGTGACAGGCGTAGACCTTCGGCAGCCGCTCCAGCTGCAGCAAGTAACGCAGCTGCCCACATCGGCAGCCACCCTCGATCACATTGGTCATGCACATTTCCTCGAAGCGGTTTGCATGGGGCCTTATCGGTCACTTAATCAATGGGTTGCGGGGACACGATACCCGATCCTACTGGCCCGACGGAAGGCGGCCAGCTGACGCCACAAATCAAACTGCGTCACGAGCCTGAAACGCTGAGGATCGGACGCTCCTGGCAGCGGATCAGCGGACGATTTCGTTCCATCGGTAAAGCACGTCCGCCTCCTGCTCTTCGTTGCCTGAACCGTCGGTCACTTCGATCGCCGCAAAGCCATGACGTTCGTAGAACCGACGTGCGCCCGCATTCCGCTGGAACGTCCAGAGACTCAAGCTCTCCGACCTGGACTTTGCAAAATCAAGAAGCGCAGTCCCGGCGCCGAGGCCTTGTGCTTGGGGTAAGACGTACATTTGATCGATCCAGCCTGGGCGGAAGGCGATGATTCCGACGAGGTTGTCGCAAACTAGCGCGCCCCAGACCTGACACGCCGAGAACACCTGCTCTCGGTAGTAGGTCCGATCCTCCTCAGGCGTGTGCAGACCCGATAGCCAGGGAAGCCGGTCATCGAAGGACGTTCGGTGGATGACCGCAGCCTGATCCATGTCACGGAGGGCCAATTGCGTCAGCGTCAATTCGCTCATAGGGGGCCTATCTCCGTGCCCGGCCAGTCCTTCCTCACAGTCCTCGTTCACTTGGGCCGAGGGCGGAGTCGGAGCGCGTTCCCATCAGCGGACCTTTTCCACAAGCATGCCCTTGACCAGGCGGCCCGGGAGCGGCGACGGGGTATCTCCTCGGTCGTCTTAGCTGATTGCGGCTATTTGTTCTCGGCCGTTTCGGCTGGATTGTCGCCATCAAGGGATGACTTCTGCATCAGGCGAGACGGCCAGCCGACGCGGACAAGCATGCCGTCCGGACCTGCGATCCCCGCTTCATAAAGACCCCACTCACGATGACGAAGAACGCCGCCTGGACGGATGATCAGATCGCCGACCAACGCAGCAATGGCATCTACCTCGGGTGTTCGGATGAAGACGCCGAAGGGGTTATGCTCCTCCGGAACCCGCCACGGACCGGACCCCGCTTGGGTGAGGTTCACTTCACAGCCCCAACCTGTCATTATGACATAATGCGCGTCGCCCCCGACGCGGGTGAAACCTAACCGCTCCCAGAATGGTATAGCGGCCGGAAGGTCATTGTGCGGGACAATGGCGAATGCGCCTACCGTTTCGGGGATCGGCATTTTGTATCTCCTCGGTTCTGAGACGAGTGCGGCTCACGAAGAATACATCTCGCCGAAAGACGTAAAGGGGAGCGAGAGGGGCCAAAGCATTTCGCTTCACGAAGTGCGTCTTCCATCAAAAACGCGCCCTCGCATAAATCCCATCACACCAGCTCGAAATCCAGCCCGATATCCGCCGCGGGCGCGCTTTGCATCAGCCGCCCGACTGAGACGTAATCCACTCCGCTCGCAGCGATCGCGCCGATGTTATCGAGCCGCACGCCGCCGCTGGCCTCGGTTGCCGCACGGCCCGCCACCAGCGCCACTGCCTCGGCCAGCATCGTCGGCGCCATATTGTCGAGCAGGATTTGCGTGGCGCCGGCCACGATCGCCGGCTCGATCTGGTCGATCCGATCGACCTCGCAGATAATCCGCTCGACGCCCGCCGCCTTGGCCCGCGCCACCGCCGGCCCGACGCCGCCTGCCACCGCGACATGGTTGTCCTTGATCATCACCGCGTCCCACAGGCCCATCCGGTAGTTGGTCGCGCCGCCCATCCGCGTCGCGTATTTTTCCAGCGCGCGCAGGCCGGGGATGGTTTTGCGGGTATCGAGCAGCGTGGCGTGGCCGTTCATGGCGTCCACATAGGCGCGCGTCATCGTCGCGATGCCCGAGAGGTGCTGGACGGTATTGAGAGCGTTGCGCTCGGCGGTGAGCAGGGCGCGGGCGTTGCCGGCGATCCGCATCAGCGCGGTTCCGGGAGTGACGCGCTGGCCATCCTGCACAAGCATTTCGATCTCACACGCCGGGTCGAGATGGCGAAAGAACGCGGCGGCCAAAGGTAGCCCTGCGACGGTGATCGCCTCGCGGGTGTCCATCACCCCGGCAAAGCGCGCGTCCGCCGGGATGACGCTCTCTGCGGTGACGTCGCGCCCGCCACCGGGAAGTCCAATGCCGAGGTCTTCGGATAGCGTGGTGGTGATAAAGGCAGCTAGGTCGAAGCCGGGGAGGGTGAAAGACATGTGCGCGTGCCTAAAGGGGATTAAGGGAAAGATGCAAGGGTGAGTCCTTGGAATGGCGCATTTCGTGAAGCGAAATGCTTTGGAACCATCCTCTTCTAGCTCTGATCAGTGAGTCCTGAGCCTAACTAAGCCATCGGTACGGAGTATCGCTGCGAAAGCTTCTGGATGCATCCTTTCCATCGCGCCGGCTCGGAGCAGATCGTGCGCGGTGCCGGGATCCACGCCGTCATGGCCGCGCCTCGCCCCGGCCGGCGTTCAAGGCGGCAACGAGGGATTGGAAACCCGCCCATCCCCAGTAGACTCGGTGATGGGCGATCAGCCCGCCCGCGACATCCATGACTTCGACCAGATCCACCTGATCGCCCGCGGGTGTTTCGCGCGGATACTCCCAGGTCAGTTGTCGTCCGTTGGAAAAGAACAGGCCCGTGCGATACCAGCGACTGAGCTCATTTCCGAGCTTGCGAAGCCCCGCCTCGAAAAACGGTCTGATCTCGCACTTGCCTCGTAAAATCCCCTGCGTCCGATCGGTCAGGGTGACGAGGATCAGCGGTGTTTCCAGAATGGCGTCCTCGGCATAAAGCTCCATCAGGCGGTCAAGGTCGCGCGCAACGATCGTCTCGTGCCATCGATCGTAGATATGGCGGATCTGTTCGTCGGTGTTTTCGGTCACGGGCGGGTTCCGGGTCGATTTCTGACACCCGCACCTTAGAGGTTGGGCTCGGCCGGATGCTTCGATGCTGGTCGAATCATGCGGACATCCATCGTGTTAGGGTGGCGTGCTTAGGGAGACTCCAACCATGGGACCGCAGCCGAACATCGCCTCGGCGGCCTTTTTGATCGCCGATCCGACCCGGGCCGCCATGCTCATCGCCCTGCTCGACGGGCGGGCGCGGCCGGCCGGCGAGTTGGCCTATGCCGCCGGGGTTACGGCCCAGACGGCGAGCGCCCACCTTGGCAAGCTGCGAGCCGGAGGGCTTTTGGCGGTCGAGGCCGAGGGACGCCATCGCTACTACCGATTGGCGGGTCCGCATATTGCAGCGCTGCTCGAGACCCTCGCGACCATCAGCCCGGAGGCGGCCGTTCGCCGAAAGGCGCTGACCCGCGAGGCGCAAAGGCTCCAGTTCGCGCGCTGCTGTTACGATCATCTGGCGGGCCGCCTCGGCGTCGAGGTCGCTTGCGCTCTGCAGACGCGCGGACTTCTTGTAGCGGGCGCGGACAAGCAGTTCGAGGTGACGCCCGCGGGCGCCCAATGGTTCGGCGCCATGGGGCTGGATGTGACGAAGATCAAGCCGAACCGGCGTGGCCTGGCCCGGCAATGCCTCGATTGGACGGAGCGGCGATATCACCTTGCCGGCCCGCTCGGTGTCCAGTTTACGAGCCTGCTTGGCGCTAAAGGATGGATAAGGCGGTCGGCCTGTTCCCGAGCGGTCGAGGTGACGCCGGAGGGGTGGATCGGTCTCAGGCGACACCTTGGCATGCAGCCGGCCATGGACGCGTCGGGCTCCAACGTACGCCTGGACCCTTGAGCCAGATCGGGTTGCGGGTAGAGAGCTGGTTCTCGGCGTCCTTGGCCAAGGCGATCATGCGGTCCGCCCAGCGCGTCTTTGCCTCGTTAGCGGCCACGGTCAGTTGTCCTTCTCCATGAGATGCCTGTGATAGGAGCACAGCGCGCGATCCGGTCCGCATCGTCGTCAACAAGCTCCCCTACCGCTAGATATCTCTCGCCGAGGGCGGGGAGACGAGGCGTTGGTTTGTCTCCCCTCAAGAAGCGCACGCTCCGACGCGAACGCCTTCGCCAGGAAGTCTAGCGTGGCGCGGATGCGGGCAGTGCGTTTGAGATCGTCATGGGTGAGCAGCCAAAGCGCCGACCTTGGCTCCGCCAACGTCTTCGGTGTGAGACGGCGCAGCCCGGAAGCAGGGTCCCCCAGATAACAGGGGAGCAAGGCAAGCCCCAGTCCGGCAAGCGCTGCGTCCCTTAGGGCCGGCAGCGCGTCGACGCGGCAGGCGATGCGCGCCGTGCGCAGGTTCTCGTGGATCCAGCGGCCGATGACAGTGCTTGCCAGCGCGTCGTCGAGCGCGATCCAGTCATGAGCCGACAGCTCCGTCTCTTGGCGCTGGGATAGGTAGACATTCGATCCATAAATCGCGTGGGAGATGTCCGCAACGCGCCGCCCCACCAGGATCTCGGGCGGATCCGGTGTGGGTCGGATCGCGATCTCCGCCTCCCGGCGGCTGAGGTTCGCCATCACATTCGAGATGGCGACCTCGACCTGAATTTCGGGATGGAGCTCGCGCATCGCCGGGAGGTGGCGCATGAGGATCGTGCCAAGCGTATCTGTCGTGGTGATCCGAACGACACCCGAAGGCCTCAGGTCCTGGCCGGAAAGCCGTCGTTCTAGTGTTAGCACCTCGTCTTCAAGACGGGCCGCTGTCTCGGCTGCGCTCTCGCCAGCCGGCGTCGGCACATAACCGTCACGGAAGCGCTCGAATAGCCGAACCCCAATCTGTTCCTCGATCGCGCCCAGGCGACGGAACACGGTCGAGTGTGTGACGCTCAGCTGCCGTGCGGCTCCCGAGAGGGTGCCCTCCCGGACGACGGCGAGCACGAGGCGTAAATCGTCCCAGTTCATATCTGTCCATTTCTGCAAATGGCGCTTGCTGAAATATAGAATGGCTGTTCTCACATGAACAGCCAAAATCCGGTGATGGACAAGCGCCGGAGGCAAGCATGCAGGTTGAGGCAGCCCCAATAACGACAACGCCGGCCGACCAGGCGGCTGGCGACCCGCAGCGATGGTTGGCCCTGCCGATCCTGCTTATTGGCGCATTCCTCCCGGTCCTCGACTTCAACGTGGTCAACCTGGCTCTACCGGCTATCCGTCAGAACCTCGGCGCGTCCTCAAGCGAGGTCGAGTTCATCATCTCGGCCTATGCGGCGACTTACGCCGTGTTCCTCATTACCGGGGGACGTCTGGGCGACCTGTTCGGCCGCAAGCGCATGTTCATGTTGGGCGTCGCCGGTTTCACGCTCACGTCCCTGCTGTGCGGAATTGCGTGGTCGCCGACTGTGCTCATCGCGGGCCGCATCCTGCAGGGACTCACCGCCACGGCGATGGCGCCGCAGGTGCTCGCGTCGATCCGCGTCCTGTTCCCCACCGCCGAGCAGGCACGCGCGCTGGCGTTCTATGGGGCCACCTTTGGACTCGCTAACATCTGCGGCCAGGTGCTGGGCGGCGTTCTCATTTCGACGCATCCCTTCGGCTTCGCCTGGCAGGCAATCTTCCTCATCAATCTACCGATCGGCCTAGTCGCGCTGGCTGGCAGTGCCATCGTACTCCGCGACACCCACGCTGAGCATGCGCAGCAGCTCGATCTCGGTGGCGTCGCGCTCCTGTCGCTGAGTCTCGCGCTGCTCGTCTATCCGCTCGTCGAGGGTCGTGAAGCCGGCTGGCCAGCTTGGATGATAGCCATGCTGGCGGCGTGCCCCATTCTCCTGTTCGCTTTCGTGCAGTTCGAGGCGCGTCTTTCCACCCGAGGCGGGCATCCTCTCGTCGCCTTGTCGCTGTTTCGCAACAGCGGGTTTGTGGCCGGCCTGATTATGGCCCTGGCCTTCTACATGCACTCAGCGTTCTACCTGACCTTCGCGGTCTATCTGCAAAACGGCCTTCACAAATCACCGATGGACGCCGGCATCGCCACACTGCCTTTTGCAGTCGGCTATTTCGTCAGCTCGCTTTTCTCCTCCCCCGTGATGCAGCGTCTTGGCGTCCGCGCTCTGACACTCGGCTTCGTCCTCGAGATCATCGGCTTCGGCGTGATCCTGCTCGCAGTTGAACGGGTGCTGCCCAATGATCTCGAGATCGGTCTCGTGGTTGCAGGTCTTGGCTTCGGCATCGTGATGCCCTCGGTCATCAAGGCGGTCCTCGGTAGCGTCGACCAGCGTCATGCAGGCCTCGCCTCCGGGATGGTCATTTCCACGCTACAGATCGGCGCGGCGCTTGGTGTCGCCATCGTCGGCGGCGTTTTCTATCGCGCGCTCGGAAGCGAACAGACGATCGGCGCTTACGCACATGCCTTTGCGCTCGCCCTCGGCTGCAACATCGCCCTGATCACGCTCGCGGCGCTCCTCTCCCTGTGGCTCGCGGCTCACCAATCGAGCGCCGCGCGCGCCGTGCCGGCGCCGAAGCCCCTCTAAGTCCTAACCTCCAACTCGTCCGAGGCTCCTCAAATGACAACCTACATGCACTACACCACACTCCTCGAAGCCGCCTCCGCCCTCCGATCGCGAAAGGTGTCGGCCGTCGAGCTGACGCGGGCCTTGCTGGATCGGATCGCGAAGATCGATCCATCGCTCCATTCGTACGCAACGGTTACTCCTGATCTCGCCTTGAAGCAGGCTGAGGCCGCTGATGCTGCGATCGCCGCTGGAGACTATCGCGGGCCTCTGCATGGCATCCCCATCGCCGTCAAAGACATCTTCGACGCAGCCGGCGTGGTGACCGCCGCCGGCATGACGATCTACGCCGACAACGTACCCGATCACGATTCAACCGTGGTGAAGCGCTTGCGTGATGCGGGAGCGGTGCTGCTGGGCAAGCTCCAAAACACCGAGGGCGCCTTCGTCAGCCATCATCCGAAGATCACGCCACCCCGCAATCCCTGGAATGCGGACTATTACGCAGGAGCCTCTTCGAGTGGGTCCGGCGTCGCGACCGCAGCCGGCCTGTGCTTCGGTTCTCTTGGGAGCGACACAGGCGGCTCGATTCGATTTCCGTGCGCAGCCAATGGCATCACCGGGCTCAAGCCAACATGGGGCCGGGTCAGCCGTTACGGCGCCTTCGCGCTCGCCGAAAGCTCGGATCATGTCGGGCCGATGACGCGTTCCGCTGCCGACGCCGGCGTCATACTCGGTGTGATCGCCGGCCGGGACAGTAAAGATCCCACGACGTTGATCGCACCCGTCCCGGATTATCTCGCCGAGCTCGATACAGGTATTCGTGCGGTCCGCATCGGGATAGACGCCGCTTACAACGAGACTGGTTGTGATGCCCAGACTGTCGCGGCGGTACGCGAAGCCAGAAAGGTCTTCGAAAGCCTGGGTGCGACCATCAAAGAGGTAGCGCTGCCAGACCCCAGTGGGGTGATGGTAACGACCGCTTGGGGAACCATCTGCGCTCCAGAAACCGCGATCGCACACAAGGCGACTTACCCGGAGCGCTCATCCGAATATGGCGGCCTTCGAAATCTCATTGAGACAGGCCGCGCTGCTTCCGGCATGGAAGTCATGGAGGCGCATCACAAGCGCCTTGCCTTCACCGGCAACCTCGCCGCTCTGTTTGCTGACATCGATCTCCTACTGATCCCGACACAGACGCACGCCGATTTTACGGTCGCGCAGGAGCAGGAGCTCTTTGCCACGGCCGAAGGCCTTTCGGACTTTGTCCGCTTCGCCACACCCTTCGATATGTCCGGCAATCCGACGATCACCTTGCCCGGCGGTTTCACTCCGAAGGGCTTGCCGCTCTCCTTTCAGCTCGTGAGCCGCCATATCGAGGAAGCGCTGCTCGTGCGCGCCGGTCATGCCTACCAGCAAGTCACGGACTGGCATCACCGGCATCCGTCCCTTTGACGCCTGCAACAGCGAAGGTCCCCTTCGATGAAACTGATGGTCGACGGATCGTGGCGCGGCGAGGTCCCGCCAACGCCCGAGCTCGACGCACAGCGGATGATCCATGCCGGGCGCTTTCGCGACCGCATTACGTCCGATGGATCGTCCAAGTTTCCCGCGGAAGCCGGGCGCTATCATCTCTATGTCTCGCCAGCTTGCCCGTTCTCGCATCGTGTCATGGTCGTGCGGGCGCTCAAGCGGCTGGAGACCGTCGTCGGCCTCTCCGTTCTGCATCCGCTTTGGGACACGCCCGACGGCTGGGTCTTCGGGGATACTTGCCTCTCGACCGTCGATGGCACTGGCAATGGATTTCGGTGCTTGCATGAGGCCTATGGCGCCTCATCGCCAAACTACACCGGAAAAGTCACGGTCCCGGTCCTCTGGGATCAGCGTTCTCGCAGGATCGTCAGCAACGAGTCGCTGGAGATCGCATACATGCTCAATGATGCGTTCAACTCGGTGGACGCCGACAATGGTCTCGACCTGTGCCCCGCGGATCTGAAGTCCACAATGGACGGACTGAACGCGCGGATCACAAACAGCTTGGCGATTGGCGTCTACGCGGTGGCCGCAGCTCGGGACCAGCGGGAATACGATGCGGCGATGGGCGAGCTGTTCGGCTTCCTCGACGAACTCGATCGCCAGCTCGACGACGGGCGTCCCTTCCTTCTCGGCGATCGCCCGACGCTGGCGGATGTCCTGGCCTATCCGCCGCTCGCACGGTTCGACGCTGTCTATAACCCGCTGTTCCGCGCAAGCCGCAGGCGATTGGCGGACTATCCACGGCTGCCGGCGCTGGCGACGCGCATCCACAATCTGCCAGGCGTCGCTGGGACGACGCGGTACGACCACATCCTGACCCACTACTACGACGGGGATTGGGCGGTGGCGACGCGGCGCGGCATCGTTCCGGAGCTTCCCGCGACCAACTGCCTGAAGGCCGCGTGAGTGTGTGCGATCTGCTGAAGCGAGTGGACGATGAGTAGTTCCGACAGGACCCCGGCGCCAGCCGGCAAGCACACCTTCTACTACTCGCCAGGAACCTGTTCGCTCGCGCCGCACATCGTTCTTGAAGAGATCGGCGAACCCTATGAGATGATGTTGATCTCGGCATCTGGACCGCGGGAAGGCGCAGCGACGTCAACGCCGACATGGAGGGCGATCAATCCGAAGGGACGCGTGCCGGCTTTGCTCGGCGTTCCCGGTCGCATCGGCGGCGCCGACAACCTTCTCACCGAGGTGCCCGCCATTATGGCGTACCTGGCGCGAACGAATCCGGCCGCCGAACTGCTTCCATCCGATCCGGCCGCCGGAGCCAGGTGCATCGAATGGGTGAGCTGGCTGTCCTGCAATCTACACTCCATGGCCTTCGCCCAGATGTGGCGAGCACATCGGTTTACGACCGACGAGGATGGTCTTGTGGCGGTGAGAAATCGCGGCCGCGAGAACGTCTCCGAATGCTTCGCCTACATCGAGAAGCTCCTCGCCGATGGTCGAGGATGGGCAATCCCCGAGGGATATACGATCGTCGATGCCTATCTGCTCGTCTTCTACTACTGGGGCCGCTGCCGTATCAGCTTGGACATGGGCACGCTCTGTCCGGCCTGGACGCGACTGAGCGAAGTGGTTGCCGCAAGGCCGGCCGTGCAGCGCGCATTGAAGATCGAGGGGATCACGATTTTCGAGGCTGGCGGCATGTGAACATCGAGCTGCGCGACCTACAATGGGCAGTGACGGCCGCTCAACATCGGAGCCTTCGGCAGGCAGCCGAAGCTTTGAATGTCCGCCAATCTACGTTGAGCCGAAGAATTCGAGTGCTCGAAGATCGAGCCGGCGCAGCGTTGTTTGAGCGGACCAATGGAGGGACCCATCTCACAGTCGCCGGACTCGAATTCATCGAGTTCGCGCGCCGCATCCTAGAGGACACAGAAACCGCCTTTCGGAACCTACAAAGCCGGAGTCGCGGCGAGAACGGCCGGCTCACGGTAGGCGTCTATGCGTCGCTTGCTACCGGGAACATGCGAGCCACGCTCGCCGAATATCATTGCAGGTTTCCGGGCGTAGACGTCCACACGATGGACGGGTCTCACGGCCGATTGATTGGGGCGCTCGGCCGTGGCGCCGTCGATGTGGCCATCATGTCCAGATCCCAGGAGGTCTGGGACGATCGCTCCTTGTCGTTATGGACGGAGCGCGTGATCGTCGCGCTGCCTGAGCGTCACCCGCTGGCTGAGTATGAGGCGGTAAGCTGGCGGCAGCTTGCCCAGGAGCGCCTTGTCCTACCTTCGCACGGGCCGGGGCCTGAACTGGAGAGCCTGCTGGCTTCCAAGCTGAACGGAGACAGACCGAGGCGCGTGTTGCACCACGAATCGGGCCTTGATCGCCTCCTTAGCCTCGTGAGCACGGGGTATGGCGTTCTGTTGATGTTTGAGGGCGGCGCAGGGCTTAAGCACGATGGCGTCGTCTATCGCGAGATTCAGGACGGCGCCGAACCCACGCGGGTAAACTTCACGGCTTATTGGCAGCAAAAGAACGGAAATCCGACTCTGAAGCCATTCCTGGAGCTGCTGCAGGAACGCTATCCCGACCTCTCGGGCGTGCCCGCATCATGAGCCTGGTCTGATCTCTTCGCCTTCGCAAAGGCTCGGTCGGTTGCCATGAATCGCTGAAGCATCGGCACGATCAAACGAACGGGATCTGTCGATTTCTGACCGCTGGCCCGTCCGAGAACGTCGGCGTAAGCGATGAGATCGCGATGCACGTCTGCAGGAAGTTCTAGCGTAACCTTGACCGGCTTGTCGTCCACAAGCGGTCCCAGTTTGAGCTTCGTCATGGCGTTCCTCCCTTCCCGTAAGGCGCCAACACGAGGTCGCGCGTGACGATCACTCGCACCGGAAAGCCTGGGCGGATGGTTAGCGTCGGTTGGATGTTGAGCTGGCGCTGAACGATCTGCGAGCCGGTCTGGCTGATACTGTTTGATGCGCCGCTGCGGATCGCCTGCACCAGGTTGTTCTCGTCCTGGCTGGTTCCGGCTTCGGCGCCGACGCTGAGCAGAGTCGACAGTACGGCGGCCTTGAACAGCATGCCCCAGTGATTGTCGACTTCGTCCTCAAGCCCGGCATAGCCTTTAGTATCGGCGCCGGGCTGACTCTCGAGAACGATCGACGTGCCGTCCGGCATGATGACGCGCGTCCAGACGAGGAGGATGCGGCTCTGGCCGAAAGCGACCGAACTGTCGTACTGGCCGATCAGCTTCGCACCCTGCGGGATCAGGAGATACTGCCCGGTCGGGCTGTCGTAGACGGCCTCGGTGACCTGGGCGGTGATCTGGCCGGGAAGGTCAGAGCGGATTCCGGTGATGAGCGCCGCTGGGATCACCGTTCCGGCCTGCGCGACATAGGGCGAGGCCTTGGCTTCGAGACGGTCGGGGCTGACGGTGCGCTTGTCCGGCGTGGCGTTGAAGAAGGCGGTCTTGCGATCCTGCATGTTCTGCGCCGATCCGGCGTCAACAGGCGGCGCGGGCGTCGGACCGCTTTGCGTCCCCGTCGCGGGCGGAGCGACGAGACTCACCGGCTGCGGCTGTTGGTTGGTCTGGGCAAACAAGCGGCTAATGCGTGCGGCCTCGGTCTCCTGAGCAAGGCGTTGAGCCGCGGGATCAGGCGCGGCGTTCGGCACAGTCGCGTTTGGCGCCGCGCCGGCATTCAGGATAGGCTTGCCGAGATCGCCGGGCAGCGGCGGCCCGAGTGGCGGCGCCTGTCGTGGCAGGCCGGTGTAGTCCTTGGGCAGTCCGGCCAGGCCCTCAGCCGAGGGTCGGTTCTGAGTGCTGAGCAATTCCTGGCCCGACTGTCCCTTGTTGTGGGTTTGGAGGGCGTAGCCGAGCGCGCCCGCGACAGCGAGAGCCGACACGGCGCCGAGCGTGATCAGCACCTTGCGAGAGAGACGCGTGACACGCGGTCGTTCGCCTCGCAACCGCAGGTCGGGTGGCACGACCGGCGTCGGCGCCGGCTGTTGTTCTTCCGGTTCGTCCGTCATGACCGAGGCCTTCCATCGGTCCGGACGATGCGGACGCGCCGCTCGCTGTCCTTGTCGCCGAGGCGCAACTCGGCTGCGGCAAACAGGCGATCGACGATGTAGTAGTTGCCGCGAACGCGGTAGTTCACCAGTTCGGACCCGCCGGCCGGGCCAATGACGAAGAGCGGCGGCATCTCGCCCTGCCGGATGCCAGACGGGAATTCGATGAAGACCTTCTGGCCATCGTCGAAGGCGCGCAACGGCCGCCAGGCTGGATTGTCGCCCTCGATCGCATAGCGGAAGTTGATCGAAGCGAGATCGACGCCCGACGCGATCGGCGCCGCCGCTTCTGCAGAGGCGTTCTGCTGGCGCAGAGCGATGAGCTGGTCTTCGGGATACTGCCAGGAGACCGAGGCCATGTAGGTCTTCTCGGTCGAGCGCAGCTCGAGCAGGTAGGTCCGGCGATCGGTGTTGATGACGAGGTTCGTCACCAGATCCGGCCGGGTCGGTTTGACCAGGATGTGGACCTTCTTGGTCGGGCCCGCGCCGCTCTCCGTGTCGCCGATGATCCAGCGCACGGTGTCGCCGGCGGCGACCGGCCCCGTGCCGACGAGCTGCTCGCCCTCCTGAAGGGCGATGTCGGTGATCTCGCCCGGCGCCGTGTAGGCCTGATAGAGCGCACCGGCTGAATAGGGATAAACCTGCACGGCATTGATGAAGCCGTTCCGCACCGGCTGGATGCGCGCGGCGGCATTGGCCTGGTTGACGCGCACGGCGGGATCGGGAGCTTCCGGCACGGCCTTGCCTGTACTGAGCGGTTTCAACTGACCCGGTAGCGGCAGGGGTTTCGGCAGCTCGACGATCTTGACTGGCGCCGGTGGATCGACGGCGAGCTTTGCCGGCACTGCGCTGTCATAGTTGATGTCTGGCGGAATGAATCTGTGGGCACAGCCCCCGAGCGCGGAGACGGAGAGCAGCAAAGCCGTAAGGCCGGCTTTACGGAAAGACGTAGTCCCTCCTTCTCGGCTCTGTTGGGAGACTGAAAGAGGTGAAGCCGGACCGCCGGCTTCCATGGAAATCGGCGAGGTCATTGTCCCAACTCCTTCGACCAGTTGATGGCGGTGACGTAGATGCCGAGCGGATTCTTGCGGAGCGCGTCGGCGGTGGTCGGCGGCTGGATCGCGACAGTGAGGATGGCGGTCCAGCGTGAGGTCTCGGCGAGCGCGCCGTCCTCGTAGCGATGCTCGACCCACTCGACGCGGAAGCTCGACGGCGAGGCGCGGATGACGCTGGAGACGTCGATCGCGATCTGCTGCTTGCCGAGCTTGGCGAAGGGGTCGTTCGCGCGGGCATAGTCGTTGAGCGCCTGCGAGCCCGACGTGGTGGTGAAGTCGTAGGCCTGCAGCCAGTTCTGCCGCACGATGATCGGATCGGCCGGCAGCACGCGGACGATCTGGATGAAATGGGCGAGATACCAGGCGATCTCCGGATCGCTTGGCGCGTAGTCCGCGGTGGCGGGCGCGATGGCCTGGGCCTGGCCGAGCTTGTCGACCTGGACCACCCAGGGGACGATGCTGCCGTGGGTGGACTGCCAGACGAGGCCGCCAGCCAAGCCCATGGAGAGCGCCAGCGAACCGAAGGCCATCAGCCGCCAGTTCTTGGCCTGCACGCGGGCCGAGCCGATCCGCTCGTCCCACGCCTGGGCCGCGCGCTGATAAGGTGTTTCCGGTTCTGGGGTGCGGCCATAGCGCACCGACGGGCGGCGAAAGAGCGCCATTCCTATTCTCCTCCCGAGAGATCGACGGAATGGCCGCCGCCATGGCTATCGCCGGACCTGAGAGCCTGGACGGCCGCCTGTGCACCGTGGCTCATGGATTGATTGCGCCTCATGCGCTGTGCCCAGGCCGGCGGCCCGGATGAGTCCCCGCCACCGGAGGAGCCGGCGTCGGCGGTTTCTGCGCCGCCGATCGTGCCCGCCGTCGAGGAGCCGCCGGTGGCCGCGAAACTGGACCTGGCGCCGGCTGAGAAACTCTCGCGCATGGAGTTGGCGGCGCGGCGGACGGGCCCAGCGGCGCCGGACGCGGCTGCACGTCCAACACCGGCAAGACCCGCTGCGACCCCACCCGCTCCAGACCTGCCGGCCGAGGCGAGGCTGTAGGCGGAGGATGCGCCACCCGCCATCGCCGCGCCGCCACGGGCAGCAGCGGCCGTGCCGGAGGCCACCGCCATCGCTCCCCTTCCGGCTAGGCCCAGCGCGCCCACGCCGGCCATTGCCGTGCCGGCGACCGCAAGGCCGGTCCCGACGGCGGCGCCAGCCCCGAGCTGCGGAGCGCCGGACACGAGGCCCGTCGCGATTCCGGGGCCGAAGATGCCGAGACCGAGCATGGCCAACGCCGCGAGCACCACGGAGAGCGCCTGCTCGATCGTCGGCTGGCCGCCGGCATAGGTTTGGGTGAACTGCGAGAAGAGGCCTGTGCCGATGCCGACGATGACGGCCAGCACCATCACCTTCACACCGGAGGCGACGATGTTGCCAAGCACCTTCTCGGCAAGGAAGGCGGTCTTGTTGAAGAGCGCGAAGGGAATGAGGATGAAGCCGGCGAGCGTCGTCAGCTTGAACTCGATCAGCGTGACGAAGAGCTGCACCGCGAGGATGAAGAAGGCGATCAGCACCAGGAGCCACGACACCATCAGCACCGCGATCTGCACGAAGTTCGCGAAGAAGCTGGTGAAGCCCATCATCTGGCTGGCCGCGTCGAGCAGCGGCTGACCCGCATCGAGCCCGACCTGGGCGAGTTTTCCCGGGCGCAGAAAATCGGCGGTGGAGATCGATGAGCCGCCGGCCTTCAGGCCGAGCCCGGCGAAGCTGTTGAAGACGATGGCCGAGAGGCTGTTGAAGTTGGTGATGATGAAGGCGAAGAAGCCGATGTAGAGCGTCTTCTTCACCAGGCGCTGTAGGATATCCTCGTCGGCGCCCCAAGCCCAGAACAGCCCTGCCAACGTGATGTCGATGACGATGAGCGTCGACGACAGGTAGGTGACCTCGCCCTTGATCAGTCCGAAGCCGGAATCGATGTAGGTCGTGAAGGTGTTGAGGAAGGTGTCGATGACGCCGACGTTGTTCATCGCGCATCTCCTGAAGAAGGGGTGGCCGGCGCGGCGGCGCCCGGGGGCGTTTGTGGCGGCAACGGCCGCGCCGGCCTGCCGAAGAATCGCTGGCGGTTCTCCTCCCAGACCGCGACGCAATGCGGGTCTTCGGCGTCCTGAGGACCGAGCGCGCTACAACGGCGCAGCTCGGCCGAGAGGTCATCGGGTGTCGGAGCGATGGTGGTCGGCGTGGTCTCGACGGCGGGCGCCGACGGGCGCCGATTGATCGCGGCGAGAGCCGCGATGAAGCACGCGACCAGGGCGACGATCGCGGCGGCGCGGAAGATCTCCGACTTGCCCAGCATCGCGCGCCTCAGTTGCCTTTGAACATAGTGACGTTGCCGGGCTGGTAGCCGCTGCGCGTCGAGAAGTTCTTATAGTTTTGCTGACCCTGCGCCTCGGCAGCGGCTACGCGCGCTTGCTCCAGAGCATCGGCGCGGCTCTTCGCCGAAAGCACAGCCACCACGTCGGAGAGCTGCTGCGATTGGAGCGCCAGAAGCTGGTTGCCGGCCTGCGCGGCCTGCAAGGCGCCTGTCGCACTCTGGCTGGCCGTGACGAGCGAGGTCATGGCGGTGGAATTGGTCGGAATGTTGCCGACGACGCCGGCCTGAATCTTCAGGCTGTCCTCGAAGGCGCCTACCGAGTTCTGCCAGCGCTGCTGCGCGTTGGCGACCATGGCCGTGGTCGAGCCCGTGCCGGCGGCTGAGCCGTAGCTCGTCGAATAGGCCTGCTCGATGCGCTGGACGTTGAAGGCGATGTTCTGCGCCTGACCGAGTAGCGACTGGGTCTGGGCGATCGACGACTGAAGCTGCGTCAGCGTCGACATCGGCAGGTTGGCGAGATTGCGCGCCTGGTTGACCAGACTGGTCGCCTGGTTGGTCAACATCTGGATCTGATTGTTGATCTGTTGCAGTTCGCGTGCCGCAGTGAGCACGTTCTGGCTGAAGTTGGTCGGGTCGTAGACGACCCACTGCGCCGACGCGGGCGGCGCGGCGACGGCCAGGGTGAGCACGACGGCGCTTGCCGCCGCCAGATGGCGCAGCTTGATCATGATGACGTCTCCAGGTTGGTCAGGTCAGGGATGAGATCGGCGGCCCACAGAAGCTCGTGGTCCGCGAGCCAAGCGGCCGTGAAGGCATCGCGGCCGTATTCGGCGACGACGCGCTCGATCGCGGCATGGTCGGCCTTCGACGACGCCGCGCAGAAGGCGAGCGCAACCGGGCCGAGGCCCAGCTCGAACAGGCGATTGCCGCGGCGGGATTGGCAGTAGTAATCGCGCTTGGGCGCGGCGCGCGCGAGGATCTCGATCTGGCGATCGTTCAAGCCGAAGCGGCGATAGATCGCGGTGATCTGCGGCTCGATCGCGCGCTCGTTCGGCAGGAAGATGCGCGTCGGACAGCTTTCGACGATCGCCGGCGCAATATTGCTGCCGTCGATGTCGGACAGCGATTGCGTGGCGAAAACGACGGAGGCGTTCTTCTTGCGCAACGTCTTCAGCCATTCGCGAAGCTGCTGTGCAAAGGCCGGGTCGTCGAGCACCAGCCAGCCCTCGTCGATGATGAGGAGCGTCGGCCGGCCATCGAGGCGGCCCTCGATGCGATGGAACAGATAGGTCAGCACAGCGGACGCCGCGCCGGCGCCGATCAGGCCCTCGGTCTCGAAGGCCTGGACAGGTGCGGAGCCGAGCTGTTCGGTCTCGGCGTCGAGCAGCCGTCCGGAAGCGCCGCCGACGCAATATGGTTGCAGCGCTTGCTTCAGCGCCGTCGATTGCAGCAGGACAGCGAGGCCGGTGATCGTGCGTTCCTGCACCGGCGACGATGCCAGCGAGGTCAGCGCCGACCAGACGTGTTCCTTTGCGGTCGGATCGATGGTGACGCCTTCCTTCGCAAGGATTGCGGCCACCCACTCCGCCGCCCAGGCGCGCTCGGTCTGATCGTCGATTCGGGCGAGCGGCTGCAGCGACACCGAATGCTCGGAGCCGGCGGACAAGCTGCCGCCGAGATCGTGCCAATCGCCGCCCATGGCGATCGCCGCGGTGCGGATCGAGCCGCCGAAGTCGAAGGCGAAGATCTGGTTGTTGCGGTAGCGGCGAAACTGCATCGCCATCAGCGCCAGCAGCACCGATTTGCCCGCGCCGGTCGGGCCCACGATCAGCGTGTGGCCGACGTCGCCGACATGCAGGCTCAGCCGAAACGGCGTCGAACCTTCCGTCTTGCCGTAGAGCAGCGGCGGCGCCTGAAAGTGTTCATCGCGCGCCGGCCCGGCCCAGACCGCCGAGAGCGGGATCATGTGCGCCAGGTTCAGGGTCGAGACCGGCGGCTGGCGGACGTTGGCGTAAGCATGGCCGGGAATGGACCCGAGCCATGCCTCCAGCGCATTCACCCCTTCCGGCATGCAGGTGAAGTCGCGGCCCTGGATCACCTTCTCCACGAGGCGGAGCTTCTCCGCCGCGAGGCCGGGGTCCTCGTCCCAGACGGTGACGGTCGCGGTGACGTAAGCCTGGCCGACATCGTCCGAGCCCAGCTCCTGAAGCGCGAGGTCCGCGTCGGCCGCTTTGTTGGCCGCATCGGAGTCGACCAGCGTCGACGCCTCGTTGGTCATCACTTCCTTGACGATCGCGGCGATCGACTTGCGCTTGGCGAACCACTGCCGGCGAATCTTGGTCAGCAGCTTCACCGCTTCGGTCTTGTCGAGCAGGATCGCGCGGGTGGACCAGCGGTACGGGAAGGCAAGCCGATTCAGTTCGTCGAGGATGCCGGGATGGGTCACGGTCGGGAATCCAACGACGGTGAGCGTGCGAAGATGATGGGCGCCGAGGCGGGGCTCGAGGCCGCCAGCAAGCGGCTCGTCGGCGAGCAGCGCGTCGAGGTGCATCGGCGTCTCGGGGACGCGAATGCGCTGCTGCCGGGTAGAGATGGTCGAATGGAGGTAGGTCAGCGTGTCGCCGTCATCGAGCCAGGCTACCTCCGGCATGAAGCCCTCGACGAGCTGGATGACGCGGTTGGTCCGATCGACGAAGCCGCGCAGCAGTTCCCAGGGATCGACGGCGGTTTGGGCGCGGCCCTCGTAGAGCCAGCCTTCGACGCGCGAGGCGTCCTCGGCGGGGGGCAGCCAGACAAAGGTGAGGTAGTAGCGGTTCTCGAAATGCGCGCCGGCTTCCTCGAAGGCGTCCTGGCGCTCGAGATCGACAAGCGCTGAGGCCGGGTCGGGAAATCGGCTGTGCGGATAGGTCTGGGCCGCGATCCGCTGCGCCTCAACGAAGATCGCCCAGCCGGAGCCGAGGCGGCGCAGGGCATTGTTGAGTCGGGCGGTGACGCTCACCAGCTCGGCCGGCGTCGCGCTGTCGAGGTCCGGGCCGCGGAAGCGCACTGTGCGCTGGAACGAGCCGTCCTTGTTGAGGACGACGCCTTCGTCGACCAAGGCCGCCCAAGGCAGGAAGTCTGCGAGGGTCGTGGGGCGATTGCGGTATTCGGCAAGGTTTAGCATCGGAGCCTCAGACGCCGAGATGGGCCGGGTAACGAAGGTGCCGGCGCACCACGTCGACGAACTGCGGATCGCGCTTCGCCGCCCAGACGGCGGCGGCATGACCCACCGCCCAGATCAGCGTCCCGGGGATCCAGAGGCGGAGGCCGAGGGCGATCGCCGCCGCGAGCGTGCCGTTGGCGATCGCGACGGTTCTCGGCGCGCCGCCCATCAGGATCGGGTCGGTGAGCGCGCGATGGACCGGCGCGAAAAAGCCGGGCACGTCGGGATCGACGATCGCGGCCATCAGACTAGCGCTCCGCCGGAGAAGGAGAAGAAGGACAGGAAGAAGCTCGACGCGGCGAACGCGATCGACAGACCGAACACGATCTGGATGAGCCGGCGGAAGCCGCCCGAGGTGTCGCCAAAGGCGAGCGTCAGGCCGGTCACCGTGATGATGATCACCGAGATGATCTTGGCGACAGGCCCTTGCACCGACTCCAGGATGGAGTTGAGCGGGGTCTCCCACGGCATCGAGGAGCCTGAGGCGTAAGCCGCCGGGGCGAAGGCGATCGACAGAGTGGCAAGCGTGACGAGCTCGGCCAGGCGACGACGCGAAAAGTGTGCGACAGCTAGGATGCGGATCATGATGGGTCTCCAAGGGGCAAGGGGTCGCCGCCCGCCAAGGCGGACTGGACGCGGTAGTCGCCGGTGGCGGGATCGAGACCGGCGACGAAGGCGAGTTCGGAAAGGCGGCGTTCGCTGCCGCGTCCGCGCAGCACCGCGACGAGATCGATCGTCTCGGCGATCAGCGCCCTGGGGACGGTGACAACGGCTTCCTGGATGAGCTGCTCGAGGCGGCGCAGCGCACCGAGCGCGGTGCCGGCGTGGATCGTGCCTATCCCGCCCGGGTGCCCGGTGCCCCACGCCTTCAGAAGATCCAGCGCCTCAGCGCCGCGCACCTCGCCGATTGGAATACGATCGGGCCGCAAGCGCAGCGAGGAGCGGACCAGATCGGACAGCGAGGCGACGCCGTCCTTAGTGCGCAAGGCCACCAAGTTGGGGGTGCGGCATTGCAGCTCGCGGGTGTCCTCGATCAGCACCACCCGGTCCGCGGTGCCGGCGATCTCGGCCAGAAGGGCGTTGGTTAGCGTGGTCTTGCCGGTGGATGTGCCGCCGGCGACGAGGATGTTCTTGCGGTCTGCGACGGCGGCGCGGAGTGCTGCTGCTTGGCTGGCCAGCATGATGCCGGCGGCGACATAGTCGTCGAGGGTGAAGACGGCGACGGCGGGCTTGCGGATCGCAAAAGCCGGCGCGGCGACCACCGGCGGCAGCAGTCCCTCGAACCGCTCGCCCGTCTCGGGCAGCTCGGCCGAGACACGCGGGCGCTCGGCATGAACCTCGGCGCCGACATGGTGCGCGACCAGGCGCACGATCCTCTCGCCGTCGGCGGCGGACAGGGTGCGGCCGCTATCCTCCAGACCGCCCGACAGCCGGTCGATCCAGAGCCGGCCGTCGGGGTTTAGCATTACCTCGACGATCGAGGGGTCTTCGAGGAAGCCGGCGATCGCGGGACCGAGCGCGGTGCGCAGCATGCGCGCACCGCGGGAGAAGGCCTCGGAATGAAGTGGTGTGACCGCCACGATCGTCCCCGTCATTGGCCAATCGCGAGACGCGACTAGCGACGGGGACGATTAGAAGAGGCAAGAAATGGGGCTGTTCAACAAGTATTCAGTCGTCGTAGGGACCGAGCGTAGAGCAGAGAAATAAGACTTGCTGGGTGCGATGGACCTTTTCGGGTACTCGCCTTCTTTCGCCGCACCACGGAATGAATTTGGTTCGGCGATTACGATTCGGAAAACCCGCTGGCGGAGTGCTCCGAGACGTCGTCCGGAATCTCCTGCCGAAGTTTCGGCCCCTCGTTGAGGCGCCGGCCCAACGTGGCGATGAAGTTGTCGTAGCGCGCGCCGGCCTGGGCGCGCGCGGCCTTCGCGGCCGGCTCAGGGAGCGGCGGCGTTGTGTTCAGCCAGAAGCGGATGAACAAGGCGAGGGTCTCGACGCCGATCGAGACGTCACGCTCGAGCCGCGCCAGGCGCCTATCGTGCTGGTCGAGGCGCTTGGCGATCGCCGCTTCGCGTCGCTCGTCGGCATCGGGTGACAAGAACGATGCGATGGCCGCCTCGGCAACGATCGACATCGATTGCTCGCGACGCGCCGCGTAGGCGGACAGCGCCTTCATGACGTCCGGGTCGAGATAGACCGAAACCTGGGCCTTTTTCTTCGGCGCCGTCATCCGGCCCTCACAGTCCGAGGTCGTCGCCCGGATCGAGCGAGGCCTGGCGGGCGATGCCCTGCATCAGGTCGTTCATCCGGCCGATCCGGGGCGCGTCGTCCTCCAGCTCGTCGGCCGGGTCGAGCGCGAACTCGTTCTCGATCGGCTCTTTCTTTTCGATAGTCTCCTGGCTCAACTCCGGCTGCCTGCGGCGATCCGCGTTCTTCGGATCTTCATCGTCAGCTTCCTCGCCATCGCGCGCCGCCGGCGACGGCGGGCGCGGCGGCAGCGGACGGGCGCTCCAGTCGTCGGGCCGTCCCTCTTTCGGCTGTGCCAACACGGGCGGGGGCACGATGCGCTCTTGGAAGCGAGCGTCCTCGTAGTAGCGCGCCTTCTTCGCGCGGATCGGATGCAACCCCGAGACCATGACGATCTCGTCGGCGGGTGGGAGCTGCATGATTTCGCCGGGGGTCAGCAGCGGACGCGCGGTTTCCGAGCGCGAGACCATCAGGTGGCCGAGCCAGGGCGACAATCGACTGCCGGCGTAGTTTTTCATCGCCTTCATCTCGGTTGCTGTGCCGAGTGCGTCGCTCACTCGCTTGGCGGTCCGCTCGTCGTTGGTGGCGAAGCTGACGCGGACATGGCAGTTGTCGAGGATCGAGTTGTTGGGGCCGTAGGCCTTCTCGATCTGGTTCAGTGACTGGGCGATCAAGAAGCTCTTGATCCCGTAGCCCGCCATGAAGGCCAGCGCGGACTCGAAGAAGTCGAGGCGGCCGAGCGCCGGGAATTCATCCAGCATCAGAAGGAGGCGACGCCGCCCGGCCTTGGCTAGCAAGTCCTCGGTGAGCCGGCGCCCGATCTGATTGAGGATCAGCCGGATCAGCGGCTTGGTCCGATTGATGTCCGATGGCGGTACGACCAGGTACAGTGTCGTCGGCCGCTCGCCTGCCACGATGTCGCCGATCCGCCAGTCGCATCGCCGTCTGACCTCAGCCACGACGGGATCGCGATAGAGACCGAGGAATGACATGGCCGTGCTGAGCACGCCCGACCGTTCGTTGCCGGACTTGTTCAGCAGCTCGCGCGCCGCCGACGCAACGACGGGATGGACGCCGGCCTCGCCGAGGTGGGCGGTCTTCATCATCGCCGACAAGGTCGACTCGATCGGCCGCTTGGGATCGGACAAGAATGCGGCGACGCCCGCGAGGGTCTTATCCTCCTCGGCATAGAGGACGTGCAGGATCGCGCCTACCAGCAACGCGTGGCTGGTCTTCTCCCAGTGATTGCGCTTCTCGAGGCTGCCTTCGGGGTCGACCAGGATGTCGGCGATGTTCTGAACGTCGCGCACCTCCCACTCGCCGCGCCGCACTTCGAGCAGCGGATTGTAGGCCGATGACTTCGCATTGGTCGGATCGAACAGAAGCACGCGGCCGTGCTGGGCACGGAAGCCGGCGGTGAGCTGCCAGTTCTCGCCCTTGATGTCATGGACGATCGCCGAGCCGGGCCAGGTCAGGAGCGACGGGATGACAAGGCCGACGCCTTTGCCCGATCGTGTCGGCGCGAAGCACAACACATGCTCCGGTCCGTCGTGGCGCAAATAGCTGCGCTGGTAGCGGCCCAGCACGACGCCATCGGGGCCGCTGAGTCCAGCGGCTTCGATCTCCTTCGGTTGCGCCCAGCGGGCAGAGCCGTAGGTCTCGGCGTTCTTCGCTTCGCGGGCACGCCAGACCGACATGCCGATCGCCACGGCCGCAGCGATCAATCCGCCTGACGCGGCGATGTAGGCGCCCTCGATGAAGATCGACGGCGCATAGGCATCGTAGGCGTACCACCACCAGAAGAACGCCGGCGGGAGATAGAAGGGGAAATGCAGCACCTCGAACCACGGCCGCCCAAGCTCCGGCTGAAAGCCGAGGCGCCAGGCCGTCCACTCGGTTGCCGTCCAGATCGCCAGCAGGACGATCGCGAAGACGGTGATGACTTGGCCCCAGAGAATCTTTGTCGCGGACACAGCAGACGTCCTTTCCTGAAATCGTTGATGGGTGGGATCGCTCACAGGCCGAGTCCCCGATTGCGGCCGAAGTCCCAATCGATTCCGGCGTCGGCACGGCTGACACCGGAGACGTGGCGGCCGAGCTGCTTCTCCAGCGACGGCGTCCAGGGCACGAGCTGGAAGCCGAGGCCGTCATCGATCATGGCGAAGCGCCCGGAGGCGAGCGCGAAGCGCTGGCGATAGGCCCCGGCCACATACTCGCCGGCCGCGGCTTGATTGAACGGCTGACCCGTCTCGGCTGCGAGCCGCTCGCCCAACGTCTCGACCTCGCGACGCCGGAGCGTTCCGATCAGGCCCTGGGAAAAGACGATGCCACGTGTCTGGCGTTCTGCGAGGCCCTGCTCGATGAGCTGCTCGGCCCGCCGCTCCATGGCGTCGCGGACCTCGGCGCCGAATCCAGCCTGGCCGAGCGCCACGGGATCTCGGGCGACCGCCTGCCGGTCGAGCCACGTCGCGCCGCTGGCCGTCACCTGGTTCTCGATTGAGAGATCGGACCGAACGGCCAGCGCGACCCGACGGCGACCTTGCGCGTCGTCGAACTTGCGTAGCTCGACGATGGAGCCGGGCGCGCTGTCGCCGGCGGCGTCGAGATCGGGGAATCTGATGTGATGGGTGCGGCCGTCAACGCCGTCGACCACGGCATAGGCCGTGCCCTTCAACTCGTCGTCGAGACCGCGATCGACCAGCCGGCCGACAATGGGAACGTCGAGGCTTTCGGCGGCGAGGACGTAGCTCGCGGTCGCCCGCTCGATGCCACGTTCGGTCAGGCCGCGGTGGATGCGCTTGATGATGTCGCCGCGTTCGCCGAGTTCGCGCAGCGTCGTCTCTGCGGCCGCCTCCATGGTCCACTGGCCGGGGCCGATCTGATGCGCGAGGCCGAGGCTCTCCAGATGCCGCAGCCGTCCAATCTTCAGACTCTGGAATTCGTCGGGCTGCTGAGCAGCACCGGCAGCCAGGTCGATCATGCCATGACGATTGGCGTCGCGAGCAAGTTGCCGATCGAGCTGGGTCCAGCGCTCGGCCTCGACCTGGCGCTCGAGCGCGTGCCGGATATTGAGATCGCTGCGCAAGCCGAGTTCCTGCGTGACCAGGTCCTGGGCGCGGGCGCGCATTCCTTCCTTGATGTAGTCGCGCGAGATGACCAGGTCCTGGCCGTCGTCGGCGACGCCGCGCACGATGATGTGGACGTGCGGGTGTTGCGTATTCCAGTGATCGACGGCGACCCAGTCGAGCTTCGTGCCGAGATCCTTCTCCATCTGGCCGACCAGCTCGCGGGTGAAGCCCTGGAGGTCGGCCATCTCTGGCGCGTCTTCCGGCGAGACGATGAAGCGGAAATGGTGGCGGTCCTTCTCGCATCGCTCGGCGAAGGCCTTGGGATCGGCGTCATCGGTCTCGGGACCGAACAACCGCGCCTTCTCCCCGTCCCGGGTGACGCCCTCGCGCCGGAGATAGCCGAGATGGGCGGCGAGCGGCGCGGACCGCGCCGTGTGACGGACCACGCGGGTCTTGACCGTCACCAGCCGCGAGCGGCCGGTCAGCAAGCGGTTCGCCCGGACGCTGGCGGCCCGGCCCCGCCCGAAAGTCGAGCGGCTCGCGCTTCGGAGCAGACCCTGCCGCGAGATGCCGCCGCCGGCGCGCTGGGCGGCAGCGAGCGCCTGGGCGATGAACGGCTTGGCGCGCTGGCTGCGCGATGATCGGATGCGGCCTGGCCGGGGCTGGAAGTCGTTCTCGTCAGCCATCGCCGGTCCCCGCAATGTGCGGAAAACCCAGCTCTGGCAGGGGATTGCAGGCCGCGCGCACAGTGCGGGCGAACGCCGCACATTGCCGTATCAGTGAAAAACCCAAGCAAAAACAACCAACCGACCGAGCCGCACGTTGCGGCCTTTTATCTGGCCCTCGGTCGGTTGGTTTCTGCGCTCCTCCCCTGCCTGCCCTTCCTTCTTCCCGGAAGAACGCTGTGCCTCGCCTGCCTACGAAATCGCGCCCTGTAGCTGCGATGGGGTCGCTTAAGACGTCGGAAGCCGCCGAGCCGACAGGAAAGCCACGAGCTGACCGAGGCGACGTGGCGGGACGACGAAGGGGGCGCAGCGAGATCACGGCTTCGGCCCCGCTGCGGAAATGTGGACGAACAACCCATCGGATTGCGGCGCGATGGCCGACAGGTCGCGCACCGCGACGGCGGGCGGCGTGTCGTTCAACGGCGGTTTGGCTGCCGCGCGATCGACAGGTTCAGCGCTTGCCGATCGCACGATGAAGAGCGGCGCCATTGTCCAAGACGACGGATCGGAGGCCGCCACGAGGACAGGCCCATCGGTCGCGCCGTCCCCGACAAAAGGGACGAGCGCCGCCACATAAGCGACGGTTTCGGGCGGCAGCGGACGATGCCGATCGCGGTAGTCCTCGTATCGCCCAGGCCCCGCATTGTAGGCCGCGAGGAATCCCGGCGATCCGTAGCGGTCGTGCATCTCGCGCAGGAAGGCCGCGCCCGCCAGGATGTTGTCGTGCGGATCGAACGGGTCGCGCCCGAGGCCGTAGCGAGCGCGCAGCGCAGCCCAGGTTTCGGGCATGAGTTGCATCAAGCCCATCGCGCCCTTGGCCGAGACGACGCGCCGATCGCCGCGGCTCTCGATGCGCATGATCGCCCGTATCCATGCTGCCGGAATGGCGAAGCGTTGAGCGGCTTCGGCGATCAGGTCGGCGTAGGAATCGCTCGCCGACCGCACCGCCATGGGCGCCGCCTGAGCGTGGACGGCGACAGCGGGCATGCTGAGCGCCGTCATGCTGGCGAGCAGAAGTAGCGCGCGCCGCATGCGGTCAGCCCCGATCGCCGCGCTTCGGCGGGCGGTTCCAATTCAGCACCCAGGCGGACTTGTCGTCGCCCGACTGGAACAGGTTGGCGCGGATCGGCTGCGAGAGTGCGGGATCGTCGATGACGAGCGAGACGTATTCGCCGGCCTTCTCGCCGGTGCGCTTCCAGCCCGCGCCGATCTCCGGCCCTTCGCCGTCGCCCATATGAATACGGTAGTCCGGCGCATTCTCGGCATCGGAGGATTCGGCCGGAACGAGGGAAAGGTCTCGGTAGAAGAACAGCGTCTGGATGCGTCCGGTGAAACCGGATTTATCGCGGGTGAACTGACCAATCTGCGCCATGGGAAACCTCCGTTGTTGGCGGGTTGAGAAGCGGGTCAATCGGTGGCGGCGCGCCACACGAAGCGGCCGTCACCGGCCTCGTCGGTCCACAAGGGGACCGCGCGGGCGACAATCGCGGTGGTGGGAAGCGGGCCGAAATAGCGTCCGTCCAGGCTGTCTGGGACGGTCGGATTCATGAGGAAGACTTCGTTGAGGCCGAGCGTGTGGCAGCCGCTCCAACGCGGCAGCGGGCGGCCGAGATGATCGCGCTCGCGCGCCACGCCGACGTCGATATGATCGACCGTGATGGCGTCGCCTGCGCGGCACACGGTCTGCCCAGGCACCGCCATCACATGCTTCAGCAGCGGCACGCCCTTGGGCAGGAAGCCGCCATCGGCGAGGTAGCTGGCGATTGGTTCGGGCGCGCGCACGGCGACGAGCTCGAGCGCGCGAAGATGTCCGGCCGGCCGTAGCGCATAAAGCCCGGTCGGGGTACTCGCCGTAGCGTTCCAGATCAGGCGTGGCGCGGGATGGACGAAGGCCAAGCCGATGAAGACGAGCATGGCGAAATACGTCGTCATGACGTAGCCGAAGCGGGTCATAGCGTGACGCTCCTGCGCTTGAGCCAGGCCGCATGCTGATCGCGCGTGTAGGGACGCGGCTCATGGCCGGCGGCGAGACGGTTGTGGAGATGGCGCCAGTATTCCGGCGCGGCGTCGGTGGGATCGATGTCGAGTGTCTCGACGGCGTCGATCGCCTGCAGCACGCGCTCGACCTTCGGCCAGCTATCGACGCGCAGCAGGATCTCGCCGCCGGGGCGCACGAACGGCAGCGTCTGGAAACGTGCGCCAGGCTCGACGGCGCGCACGATATCCATGCGTGAGATGACGGTGCCGTAGTCGTTCGCCGCCCAGCGCACGAACGCGAAGATACTGCCCGGCTTGAAACTGGAGATGCTGCGGCGGCGATCGAGGATCTTCTCCTCGGCGCGCCGGCCGAAGCGCAGCCAGTGCTCGATCTTCTTCTCGATCCAGGTCAGCTCGACATGGGTGAGAGCGATCGTGCGCCGATGCGATGGCGGTACGACACGCGGCGGCGACGGCTCGTTGTCGTTCATGAGCTCTCTCCGGGATCGGCGGGAAATTCGCTCGCCAGGAGGTCGCGCAGCATGTCGGCGACGGTGACGCCGCGCTGGAACGCGGCGACCTTGATCCGGCCGCGCAGCACCGGCGTAATGTCGATCGTCAGGCGCGCGGTGAAGGCGGAGGGCTCGTCGCCACGACGGGCGTCGGGCGCCTTGATCCAGCTCTCGGCGTCGCCGGGCCGGGCGGCGAAGCCGCGTCGGGCTCCATTCGCGCTCATGGCGTGATCCTCGCGACTTCAGCGGCGAGCGCGGCGATCTCGCGCGCCGCGGCGCTCTGCTCGGCCAGCTCGAATACGAGGCGGCCGGATTGCGCGGCGTCGGCAAAGACGACACGCTGGCCGATGGTGCTGGTGAGCACGGGCGGGTCGTGATCGGCGAGCGTCTCCGCCGTCTCGCGGGCGATCACCGTGCGCGCGCCGCAGCGGTTCAGTACGAAGCGCGCGGCGAGCCCAGGGCGATAGATGCGGGCCTCGCGGAGCAGGTCCAGCATCTCGGCCGAAGCCCAGCCGTCGAACGGCGACGGCTGCACCGGGATCAGCACCAGGTCGGCGGCGAGCAGCGCCGAGCGCATCAATCCCGCGACACGCGGCGGCCCATCGATGACGACATGATCGGCGGTGCGCGCGATCTCCGGCGCTTCGCGGTGGAGCGTGTCGCGCGCGAGGCCGACGACGCCGAACAGCCGTGACACGTTCTCCCGCGCCCGTTGCTGGGACCAATCGAGTGCCGAGCCCTGCGGGTCGGCATCGATCAGCGTGACGCGCTTGCCGTGCAGCGCCAGCTCGCCGGCGAGATGCAGCGCAAGCGTGGTCTTGCCGACGCCGCCCTTCTGATTGAGGAGAGCAACGATCATCGCTTCCCTCCCGGCCTGCGGCTGAGGGGCAGCGACGGCTGTCGTGCCGGCTGTTCGGCGGTCTGCGCTACAGGGGTCGCGGGCTTATCCGCAGATCGCGCGCCCCAACTACAAGAGTTAGATTCTGAGTTAGACTCTAAGTTAAGGCCCGGAATCGCCGTTTCTGGCCAGAGCGTTAGCTGCGGTTCGTGCGTGCGAAGTCCCGATAGGGCTGCGTGCGGAGTCCCGATACCGTTTGCGTGCGAAGTCCCGAGCGCTTCCACAGCGCCATCCACAGGGACTGTGGACAGGTGGGCCGGCAGGATGCGCAGCAGCTCGCGGCGGCCCTGCCACTCGATGCGCAGGCGATAGCCGGGCAGCGGTTGGCGCGCGGCGATGCGCCGGATCTGGAGCGCGAAATCCGAGACGCGCACCAGGCTTCCGGACTTCTCGTGCAGATGGGCGATCTCGAACAGCCAACCCTTCGGCTGACGGCCGGCGTGCTTGCGGGCGACGCGATAGAGCCAGCGCTCGATGCCGCCGGTTAGTCGGAAGTAGGCCGGATCGATGGCGAGAACGAGCGAGCGATCGATGACGCCGCGATAAAACCAATCGGGGAGCACGAACTCCATGCCCTCGACGCGACCGTCGCGTGTCGTGCATTCCTCCCACTCGTTGATCCAAGAGAACTGGTGACGCCGCCAATGTTCGCCGCTGCGGATGGTGGTGCGGATGACGGTCGACTGTAGGCGCGCCAGCGCGCCCTTCAGCAGTTTGTAGTCGCGGGCGCCCGTCTGTCGACCGATCGCGGTAAGGAGCTGATAGGGCGTGAAGCGCAGGAAGCGCGAGGTCTTGAAGCCGAGGTTCTCGGCCTCGACGATCTGGCTCGCCGCCCAGATCAGCACGTCGGCGTCCCAAATGGTCGCCATGCCGTGCTCAGGCACGGCGTAGACCTCGACGCGAACGCCGGCGGCTTCGTAGAGGATCGGCGCCGTGCGCCTGGCCTTAGCGAGGGAGAAGAACGGCCGCTCCATCAGGTCGCGCTGATCGCGTGGGCTGGCGTCGCCGGTGGCGACGACGAACGGATCGAGCTGGCTCCGTTCGCTGGCGGTGATGAGGCGGCGGGGCGACATCGACGAACCCCGCGTCAGCGATGCGCGTGGCCGGCGGCGCGGGCCTCGATGTATCGAGGGTCCGACGTCGATCTGCACGCGGCCTGGTCGGCCCAGGCTTCGAGGTCGTCGACCGCATAGACGACGCGGCCGCCGAGTTTCCTGAAGGTGGGTCCGCTGCCATGGGAGCGATATTTCTCCAGCGTGCGCGGCGAGATGCCGAGCATGCGCGCGGCCTCGTGAGTGCGGACGTAGCGCGTAGCGAGCTGCGCGGCCCTGTCGGCCATTGGATGCCTCCGTGTTGCCTAGAAGCGCCGCGGCTAAGTCGCGGCATGTCCGGGTCACGGTGGCGGAGAGTTCAGGCGTTGGGGGTGGACGAAGATTTTCGCCCGTATGTGTCCCCCCTTGTTTGCGAGCGGGTGAACACGAGCGTAGCCGGCGCGGTCGCGTGTCGTGGCGTTGGCGTTTGGGAGATCGACGGACGCGTCAGAGACCGCGCAAGAGCTTGAGATAGCCCCTTTCGACCAAGGCGATCGAATCGTGGATGAGGCGGTTGGCCTTACGGCGTGCGTGCGAGTCTTTCCATTCGACGGAGGGAAGCCGGGCGTGATCAGAGGTCAGCACTTCCGCCGCGACGTCGCGAGGCCCGCCGCCGGCGTCGTGAACGTCGAAGGCGTGGAGAAGCTCGATCAACCGTCGTTTCTGAAAAGCGGTAAGGCGAAGCGCGGCAGGAAGAAGTTTGACTCGCTGGCCACGAAGGCGGCGCACGAAGCGCAGTGCGACATCGAGCCGAAGTTCAAAGGAAATGTCGGGCGGCAGCAAAATGGCGGAACGTGTGGGGGTATGATCGCTCGGCAGACGGACGTGGAGTTCGCCGGAGCCGTCGTTGACAACAAGCTCACGCCCCTCATCGTCTGCATCGTCAGCGACGATCAATCCGAGCTGCGTGGCATCAAGCGACGTCAAATGGTCGAACCCTGCCGGTGCCGGTTCGAGGATCAGCGTACCGGGCGAGAGTTCGGGCAACCAGGCGACCGGGGCGGCCCCTACCGGAAGGCTCGGATCATGGGCGAAAACGCAACCCCCATCGCCGAGCGAGACCGACCTGGGCGGTTTCTGCATCGACGGAGGCGCGCGCGATCTGGCGCTGTGTGCGGACGAAGTCGCGGCGGTAATCAGGGTTGCGGCGCAGGAATTCGACGGCGAAGCCTGGGCGTTCGAGGCGGTTCAGGCGGTCAATCGTCTCCGGCGAGCGCCAATACTCTGTTGGCATGGCGTTTCCTCTCGTTTTGTCCCTCAAAGGGGGCCTCCACGATCCGGAAATTCGTCGGCGAAAGTAGTCCCTAAGGTTGCATCGCGCGGGGCTGCACGCCGTCAGAGTCGCTGTGTCTTTTCACTGCATCCGCGGCTCAAGCAGATGCCGAAATCCTGCCTCGGTCATCCAGCGAGCGCGCGCGAGATGGCTCTCATGGACCGTTTTGGCACGGGTCGGTTCACGTGCCGGGTCGAGGCCAAAGAGCACCTGGACAACTTCGCGCCAGTCGGCGCCTTCTTCCTCGGCCATCAGCAACCGCAGATAGACTGCGAGATGTTGCTCGTCATAGGCATTCACGCGCTCGGTGTACGGCGGCCGGTCCTGAAACGGCGCTTCAGTCATTGCGATCTGCCCCCTTGAGATCAATGCAATGTGCTAAGCATTCATTTACCGCGAATTTTTGCAAGATTTGCGCCGCGAATACTTGTGCTGTGATGCGTGGGGCGCATCACGTTGCTCGTCAAAATGGCAAACAGTGGCCTCCGCAGCGTCGATGAATAGCAGCGGCATGTACGAATCGGAACGATCATTCCTGGAACGATAGTTCCTATATCGGCTCCATCATCGCCATGGATCTCAAGGAGGTCATGGCGATCAATCTGCGTCGGTTGCGTCATGCTAAAAGGATGACGCAAGAAGAACTGGCCGAAAGAGCCGGGTTGAGCGCCCGATACGTGGGAGGGATCGAGCGCGCCGACGTCTCGGCCAGCGTCACCGTGCTCGGCCGGATCGCGGAAGCGCTCGAGGTGGAAGCCACCGAACTGGTGCGCGCCGCGCCCGTGAAGGCTCGGAAAAAGGCGGCGGTCGAGCCTCAGGTTCCGTGACGATTCCGGTTCACGTCTCGCGCCGGAAGAATTCGACAGGGTCCGCTTCAAGGACCTCGGCGAGCTTCTCCAGCATGTCGACGGTCGCGGAGTGCTGTTCGCGCTCCAGCATGCCAACATAGTTGCGATTGATGCCCGCACGATCGGCAAGCTCCTCCTGCGACATGCTTTTGGCATGTCTCAGTCTTCGCAGATTCGTGGCGACGATCTCCCGCAAGCTCATGCGGTGAGATCGCCGTGCCACCTAATATACTGCCACCTAGTAAACTAGGTATTCCGCCCGTTCAAGGTCGGCGGGGGTCTCTTCGAACACAAGGCGATGCCCCGCCCGGACCAGCCGGACGGGGCATTGTAGGCGGGGTCAGTCGCTCCGGCGGCCGTTGGGGCGGGACCAGATCAGGCTGTAGCCCTCACCTTCCTCGTCGTCGAAGAGGTTGGCGAAGATCGGGGCAGTGAAGCTCGGATCGTCGAGCTTGAGGCCCAGATAGTCGCGCCCCTCGTTGGAGCGCTTGGCCCAGGCGGCGCCGATCTCGACCTGGCCGGCATAGACGCGGTGGCTGGGGCTGTTCTCGCCGGAGCGGTTGGTTTCGGGCACGATCCGGACGTTCTTGGCCTGGACTGAGAGGGTGACGATTTGGCCGGTGAAGCCGTTCGAGCCGGACTTCTTGAAGGTGCCGATGGTCGCCATGGTAGTTCTCCTTGATCTCTGTTTCCGAGCCCGCACCATTGCGGCCTCGATGGTGATCGACAGGCCGGAGGCGATCGACGGCGCACCCCGAAGGGGCCTGACAGCCAAGGAGGGCTTTCTTGTTTCGCGAGGAATGACGGCGCAGCCGGCAGGGGAAGAAAGTTTGACGCGGCTGTTGCGCTTTAGGCGGTCGAGGCTTTAGCCGGCCTTCGGCCAGATCCATCCATCGAAGAGGCCGTTCGGTGCGCTCGGCCTGACAGAGCTGACATCAAGGGGAACGTGGCGATTTTCGAGTCGCCGCAAAGTCAGGGCCCGTGAATGCCACGGCGATCCGAGCCCCGTCCCGGCCAGCAGTGGATCTCCCGCTTCGAAGAGCAAGCTCCGGCTGGGCGCCCGACTTCACGCGACTCGTTGGCTGGGTTTCGTAGGCACGCCATCTGGTCCTCGCGGCTGCGTCGGCCGCATGATTTCGGCCACTCTGCGGTGGCGGGCTGAGATTCAACGCCAGAGCGGCTCTCTGGCCGGCTTCGATGACGGGGACCACGGGCGTCCGATATGCCTTATCTGGTTCCGCCCCGGACACCAGACGGTGTCAGCCCCGCGCCAAGCCCTGTCCGGCTGGTCCGGGCGCGGCTATGCCGGTGAAACGGACGAACGACGTGATGCTGACGGCGATAGCGCCGATGATTGCAAAAATGGTCTGCCAGGTCGGTGACGGCATCGCCATATGGGCAAGTCCATAGGTGGCGCTGTAGCCAGCGACGGTCGCTGGCGCGACATAGGCGAGGATGATGAGCAGCCGCAGCCAGGTCCAAGGCACGAAAGCCAGCGCGAGCTGGCCGAGGCCGAAGGTTGCGCCTCCGGCGGCGAGCCCAACCAGGATGCCGCCGAGGACGCCCGCGCCGGAGTGGAAAGCCCAAATGCCAATCGTTAGACCGGCGAAAAACGGCAGCGCGAAGACAGCAAGCGTGAACAGCAGCCAGCAGAAGAAGCCGATGCCGACGATGACGAGTAGTGGTCCGAAGATGATCATGGCGGTGTACTCCGTGAGATAAGGGTCTGACGGTCGCGCCTTCCACCACCACCACGGCGCGGGAATGAGCATAGCTGCAAACAGGCGCCAGTGGGAGTGGCAATCCCGCTGGCGCTCTCAGGTTCAGCGTGCGTGGCGGTCGGCTCCTTCATGGTTGGAAGGGGTCGAATTCGTGGATGACGGCGCCGGGGTCGCCGTCATATTCCGTGGCCAGCATGACGCCGAAGTTGCCAGCGTCAGCATGGAAGACGATGACGCAGACCATCAGGGTGATGGAGAGGTTCCAGCCATTGGCGAATGCGAGGGTTCGAGACATTGATCCGGCTCCTGTGCAGAGGCGGGGACCATCCCCGCGTGACAGGCGCCCGATGCGTCCAACCGAGGGCCGCAATCACCGCGAAGGCGAAGACAGAGCGGCGGCACGCGCCAGCGTAAGCCGACCCCTTGCGGGTTGATGGCCTCAGGCCCTCGGCTGGACCAAGGATCAGCGCCACCGAACGAGGGATGGGCCCAGTCGGACTAGGAGCCGAAGTGTCCAGACGAACTCAGCGGCCAACATGATGACGATCGACGACGGTCTCAGATTGGCAGGCAAGTACCCTACCGCTAGGCTGGTGGCGTCGTTGCGGATGGAATTGCGCAATGCAGGTCGATGACGTGCCCCCGAGGAAAGCGTGATTTACGATTTCTCCGATCGCCGGAGGTGGATGCCGCCTCGTTCTGAGGTCGACCGGATGGTTGGAGATGCGATTCAGCGCGAACGTCTCCGGCTGGGCCGTTCCGAGACGGAGGTGGCTGTCATGACGGCGATTTCTGTGGGTCGGCTTCGCCGCTTCGAATGCGGTGCAGACCGAATTTCAGCCGCAAGACTTTACGCATTCGGAAAGGCTCTAAGCGTGCCTGTGAGCCAGTTCTTCGAACAAATCGTCGGCTAAGGAGCCTGAGTGCAGGCCGACTCTGCAAGAGTTCTTGGCCGAAAGCTCAGGCGGCGCTTACGCGCCGCCGAACTTCCAAACCGGGATGCCGAGCTTCTTCGCTTTGTCTGCAAGGTTGTCCTGGATGCCGGTGCCGGGGAAGTGCATTACCCCGATCGGCAGGGTTTCCACCATGGCGTCGTTGCGCTTGAACGGCGCGGCCTTGGCGTGTTTCGTCCAGTCGGGTTTGAAGGCGATCTGCGTGACCTTGCGATTGTCGGCCCATTTGGCGGCGATCAGCTCGGCGCCCTTGGGCGAGCCGCCATGCAGCAGCACCATGTCTGGGTGCTTGGCGTGGACCTGATCGAGCTTCGCCCAGACCAGCCGGTGATCGTTGAAGTCGAGCCCGCCGGTGAGTGCGACCTTCGGACCTGGCGGCAGGAGCACCTGGTTGTCGGCGCGCTTCTTGGCGTGAAGGAAGTCGCGGCTGTCGATCATCGCGGAGGTCAGATTGCGGTGATTGACCTTCGACCCGTTGCGCGGCCGCCAGGTTGAACGGGTGTGGTGCTCGAATTGGTCGGCAGCCTGGTCGCGCATCAGCTCGAAGGCGTTGCGGCGTTCGATCAGCGTCTGTCCTTCCGCCGTCAGGCGTTCCAGCTCGACGGACTTGACCTCGCTGCCATCCTGTTCCCGTTGCGAGCGTTGCTGCGCCAGCTCGTTGTCGTCGAGTTCGCGTTCGATCCGGTCGATGGCCCGGTGGAAGACGTTCACAGTCGACCAGAGCAGGTCCTCGAGGTCGGGTTCGAGGCGAGTGTCGGCCAGCGCCACCACGAGGGCGTCGAAGATGTCGGAGATGCTGCCCGCGAGGATGTTCGCTTCGGGAAGCGGCCTGGGGTCGGGCTCGTCGTGGAAGGGACGGTAGCCATAGAGCTGGAGTTCGTGGAGGACCTGGTCGGTCGGGGATGAGCTGTGGTGCGGCTCGAAATCGTCGTCGTGGTCGGCGGTCATCGCGGCTTTCCTTCGTCGGATCGGCCGCGCCCATCGCGGCCTTCATGGCGACGAAGGCGGCGGGCGGGACGGACTTGCACCCGCAGCGCAGCGAAGGGCCGGAGCCTCGGCGGAGGACCGAAGGGGGCCGGCTATTTTGTCTCGCGATGGAAAGGCGGCCTCGGCCGCCGCCGGAAAATAGTCGGCCCACAAGGTTGCCGGTCCGGGCCGCTTGCTGCCCGATCGCCCTCTCAGAAGGCCGTGGGCGCGGTCCTCTCCGATGCTGGGGGAAAGCGCGACCGCCGACCGTGTGGCGAGACGCTGCCGCGCCACCCCCATCCTGTTCCGGCTATGCCGCCAGTTCCATGAAGCGGGCGACGTCCTGCGCCGCGATCTGTCCCCGGCTCGCCGCCCGAAGCGTGTCGATCCCGAGTAGCCGGAGGTCTTCGTTGAAGTCGCCGAGCCGTGGCGAGATCACGATCGGCTCGATCCCGACGTCCTGCGCACGCTCGATCAACGTCGCCATCGCGCCATCACCGGCCGGATCGTCGTCGCGGGCGATGTAGAGCCGGCGCAACGTGTCGGGGAACAGGATCGCGGAGAGATGCGCTGCCGAGAGAGCTGCGACCATCGGCATGCCAGGAAGGACGCACCTGAGCGACAGCATCGTCTCGATGCCCTCGCCGGCCGCCATCACCTCGCCCGCCACGCCAAATCGAACGGCATTCCCGAGAAGGTCGCCCATCGCCCGTCTCGGCGTGTCGAGTGGCGCCTTGCCGAGCGTCGCCTCGGTGAAGCCGCCGGGATCGAGCCAGGTGCGATGCGCCCCAGTCAGATGGCCCGCGAGGTCGGTGACGGAAGCGATCATCGCCGGCCAGGTCTCGGTCGGGCTGTGCTCGTCCGGCCGATAGTAACAGCGAGGGTGGAAGCGAAGGCTTCCGGTTCCGTGCAAAGCCGTAATGCCGCGAGTACGGAGATACGCTTCCACGAGAGTACGAGAAATCGGCTGTGACATGGCGAACAGTCGCCGCGCCGCTTCCGGTGATCCGGTTGAAGCATTCGGCACGCGCGATCGGGGACGATCCGGCTCTGGTTCGGGGCGCGGCAGACTGAGGAACGAGCGCGCTTCGTCGGCGACGTCCTTGAAGTCGACCAGGCCGCAGGTCTCGCGGATCACGTCGAGCAGGTCACCATGCTCTCCGGTGGCCGCGTCGGTCCATTTGCCTGCGGGCCCCTTCATCGACTCCTTGAGCCTGACGAACATCGAGCGGCCCGCCGTGTTGCGGACGTCGCCCACCAGCCAGTAACCGCCCTCCCGCCGCCCGGCGGAGAGGTAATGTCGGCACACCGCCTCGGCATCGCGCGCGAGACGTTGGGCCAGTTCGGACGCATCGTGGCGGGCCATCACGCGGCTTCCCGCTCGCCGATGCGCTCGACCGGATAGTGGTCGAGGACTTTCGCCAGCACTCCGGAGCCGTTCGCATCAGTCGGTACGAACATGCGCAGCTTCCACGAGATGATCTCGCTGAAGAGGCCATAGGCGCGCAGGCGGTCGCGCATCGTGTCGGTGAAGCCGGACAGCTCGATGCGGTGAGCGCTCATGACGCGCGCGCGATGGAGCTGAAGGCCTTCGGCGAGGTCGAGAACGGTGCGGCCTTCCATCAGCGCCGCGAAGGCCGCATCCGGTGTCAGGCTGGTCGCTCCGGTCAAGGAGGCGTTCGCCGCCCAGGCGGGCGAGACCCTGCGGCCGATGATGCGTTCGCCCGCGTCGGTCTGGAGCCGATAGACGCGCGTCGACTCGTTCGGGAGGCGCTTCCAGATCGGCAACAGCAAGCCGGCGACGATATGGATCGTGCTGTCGGCAAATTCCGGGACCTCCGACGCTTCGCGCGCCCATGCGACGGCGAAGGTTTCGCGGTCGGCTGCCTGCCAATGGCTCTCGTCCATCATCTTCAACGAGGCGTGATGGTGCTCCATCGGCCGGATCAGCCGCACGCGGCGTTCAATCTCGCCATCGTCGAGCATCAAGCTCGGCGCCGGGATCTGTACGGCGGCCCGGCCCGAGCGCTCGTTGACCAGCAGCATCGCGCCGGGATTAGCGAGATGATCGAGCGCGTCGTCGAGCGTCACCGGGCGATTGCGGCGTCGCTCGGTGATGGTGAGCAGCCGGGTTTCCGCTCCCGTCGCGGGATGGGTGTAGATCGCCCGGCGATCGGTGACGATGAAGCTCTCGGCCTGCAGCGTCTCCAGCCCGACGTCATAGACCCCGCTGGCGATCGCGCCTTCGATCTTGGCGTTGAGAAGCTGCTCGAACGCGGTGAACAGCACGCCCTGCAGGTCGATGGTGAGCGCAAGAAGGCGATTGAGGAAGGTGGTGATTGGCGGCAGCTCATCCTTGATGCCGTTGGCATCCATGAGCTTCAGGCCCGTCGCCGCCTCGAACATCTGGAGCGAGCAGCCTTCGATCTTGCCGCGCACCAGCAGCATGTAGAGCTGCCGCAGCGCGTCGCAGGCATAGTGCGATTCCAGATTGTCTTCGGGCCTGAAGAGCCCTTGACCGCCAGTCTGGCGCTGACCGCGGGTGATGGCGCCGAGCGTGTCGAGGCGGCGGGCGATGGTCGAAAGGAAGCGCTTTTCGGCCTTCACGTCTGTCGCGATCGGCCGGAACAGCGGCGGCTGCGCCTGGTTGGTGCGGTTCGTCCGCCCGAGGCCCTGGATTGCGGCGTCGGCCTTCCAGCCAGGTTCGAGCAGGTAGTGGACGCGTAGCCGACGGTTCCGCGCCGACAGTTCGGCGTGATAGCTGCGCCCGGTGCCACCCGCCTCCGAGAAGACCAGGATGCGTTTCAGATCATCCATGAAGGCGGCGGTCTCGGCGAGATTGGCGGAGGCCGCGCGGCTTTCCACGATAAGGCGGTCGCCCTTGCGCACGATGCGGCGCGAGCGGCCCGTCACTTCGGACACGAGGTCCGTGCCGAAGCGCTGGACGATCTGGTCGAGCGCGCCGGGAACGGGCGGGAGTGAAGCAAGCCGGTCGATCAGCTCGTTGCGGCGGGCGACGGCCTCGCGGCTCTCTACCGGCTGCCCGTCGCGGAAGACGGGCCGGGATGAGAGGTTGCCCTCGCTGTCGGTGAACGGCTCGTAGAGCTGCACCGGGAAGGAATGGGCGAGATAGTCCAGGACGTATTCGCGCGGCGTGATGTCGACGCGGACGTCGTTCCATTCCTCGGTCGGAATTTCCGCGAGGCGGCGTTCCATCAGCGCCTCGCCGGTCGAGACGATCTGGATGACGGCGGCGTGGCCCTCGGCTAGGTCCTGATCGATCGACCGGATCAGCGTCGGCGTCTTCATGCTGGTCAGGAGATGGCCGAAGAAACGCTGCTTGGCGCTCTCGAAAGCCGAACGGGCGGCTGACTTGGCCTGGGCGTTCAGCGTGCCGGTCTCGCCGGTGATGTTGGCGGCCTGCATCGCCGCATCGAGATGATTGTGGATGATGGAGAACGCGCTGGCATAGGCGTCGTAGATGCGCCGCTGCTCCTCGGTCAGCGGGTGCTCGACCAGCTCGTATTCGACGCCGTCATAGGAGAGCGAACGGGCGGTGTAGAGCCCGAGCGACCGGAGATCGCGGGCCAGCACCTCCATGGCGGCGACACCGCCATCTTCGATCGCTTCGACGAACTCGGCGCGGGTGGCGAAGGGGAAGTCCTCGCCGCCCCAGAGGCCTAGCCGCTGGGCATAGGCGAGGTTGTGGACCGTGGTGGCCCCGGTCGCCGAGACATAGACCACGCGCGCATTCGGGAGCGCATGCTGCAAGCGCAAGCCCGCGCGGCCCTGCTGCGAGGGCGCGACATCGCCCCGCTCGCCCTTGCCGCCACCGGCGTTCTGCATGGCGTGGCTCTCGTCGAAAATGATCACTCCGTCGAAATCGGAGCCCAACCATTCGACGATCTGCCGGACGCGGGAAAGCTTCTCGCCGCGGTCGTCGGACCGCAGCGTAGCGTAGGTTAAAAATAGGACGCCTTCCGTGAGCCGGATCGGCTTGCCCTGCGCGAACCGCGAGAGCGGTGTGATCAGCAGGCGCTCCATACCGAGGGCCGACCAGTCGCGCTGCGCGTCCTCGAGCAGCTTGTCGGACTTCGAGATCCACACCGCCTTGCGCCGGCCCTTCAACCAGTTGTCGAGGATGATGCCGGCCGACTGGCGGCCCTTGCCGGCGCCGGTGCCGTCGCCGAGCATGAAGCCTCGGCGAAAGCGAACGGCGTTCGGCGCATCGTCGCGCGCGGCGGTGACGAGATCGAAGGTCTCATCAACCGTCCAGGCGCCGGCGAGATAGTCGCCATGCGCTTCGCCGGCATAGATCACCGTCTCGATCTGAGCCTCGGACAGGAGGGCGTCGCTGACGAGATTGATCGGCAGTCGCGGCCGATAGCTCGGCTTCGGCGGCGCGACCGAGGACATTGCGGCCGATTGCACCAGCTTGGTGGGATGCGCCTGGGCGCCGGGAATCCGGATCGACTGGAGCCGGTATTCCTCATAGATCGCATCGCTGAGACGCGCGCCTTCTGGCGGCGTCCAGTCGATCGTCTCGTAGGCGAGATCGACCGCCTCCGGGTCAGCGACAGAGTGCCTGGGGAGTCCCACCGCAGCGCCGCGTGCGAGATAGCCGCGGACGGTGCGCGGTGTGGCGGTGGCCGACACGGGGATGGCGAGGCCTGTCGCGAGCGGCAGCCGATTCGGAACGTGCTCCGCAATCCAACCCAACAGGGTCGCAACGTCGGGTGCGATGCCCCGCGATTCCGGCAGCGTCGCCGGGTCCTCGACGCGCGCCTTGTCGATGACGATCAGCCGCGTGTCGATGGTGGTGCCGTGCTTGGCGTAGACCGCACCGTCGATTGCGGCCGTGAACACGATGCGACCGCTTTCCTGCAGCCGGACGAAGGCGTCGCGCCAGGCCGGGGTGTCCGGCCCGAAGTTCGCGCCGGTGATCGCCACCAGCCGCCCGCCATCGGCGAGTCGCGCGAGCGCGGAGGCGATGTGGCGATAGGCGGCGTCGGCCATACGGCCAGTCACATTGGCCATCGCCGAGAACGGGGGGTTCATCAGCACGACGCTGGGGATGACCGCCGGATCGAGATGATCATCGATCTGTGCCGCGTCGAAGCGCGTGACGGGCTCGGCCGGAAAGAGGAGGGAGAGCAGCCCGGCGCGGTTCTCGGCCAGTTCGTTCAGCACAGGCGCGCCGCCGACGATCTCGGCCAGGACGGCGAGCAGGCCCGTGCCGGCAGACGGTTCGAGCACGCGATCTGCCGGCGTGATGGCGGCTGCGGTGAGCGCGGCCAGCCCGAGTGGGATCGGCGTCGAGAACTGCTGGTAAGCCTCGCTCTCGATCGAGCGGCGCGTGTGGGTTGGTAGGAGGCCGGCGATCTTCGCCAGTGCTGAGAAGCGTGAAGCCGGAGAGTCGGCCTTGCGGAAAAGCGGCTTTCCGTATTTGCGCAGGAAGAGGACGGTCGCGGCCTCGCAGGCGTCGTAGGCCGTCTTCCAGTCCCAGGCGCCAGAGGCATCGGACCCGCCAAATGCCGCCTCCATGGCGGTGCGTAGGATCGTGGCGTCGACACGCTGGCCGCGTTCGAGATGGGGGAGCAGCCGCTCCGCCGCGGTGATGATGGCGCTTGCGCTACAGGCAGGCGAGATCGGCGCGGCCTGGACGGCCGCGGTCGGGGAATGGTCGTTCATGAAGGGAACCTCGGGAGAGCGGGAACGGATGAGCCGACCGGCGCTCTCTCTTCGACCGCACCGGCTCAAATCCGTCCCGGCCGACCTCTCCCTCTCATCGCCATGGCCGTGGCCGGCATGAAAAAAGGCGCCCCGCCGGGAGGCAGGGCGCCGAAATCAAGGCGAGCATCAATATCCGAACTGCCAGGACGGCCACGCCTGGCCGTCATCGGCGGCGGCGACTGCTTCCGCCAGGTAGCTCGCATCTCCTTCCACGATAGTGGGATCGGCGACCGGCGTTTCGTCGATGACGGTGACCCGGCACACCTGGCCGTCTTCGACTTCGACATGGACGGGGACCAGGTACTGGAAGACGACGCGGCGGGAGGCTGGCTGCTCGGTCATGACGCGTCTCCATCGGCATGAGGATCGGGCGCGCCGGCGATGATCGCCTCGGCTTTGGCGATCGCGCCCGCCAAGCGTCGCCGCCAAAACGGCCCATCGGTCGGCTCCCCGTCTGGCGCGTGGGCGAAGACCTTGAGCAAGCCGAGCAGGACCTCGAAATGCGCGGCCTTGCGCTGGATCTGCTCGTCGAACCGGGAGGGAACGTCCAGTGCGCGGCCGCTGTAGGCGGCGTCGCGGCCTTCCCATGCCCCGGTGACGTAGGTGTCGCCGGACGTCTCGACATCCGACTTCTCGTCGTCCCAGCCTTCGTCGGCGATGGCGAGATCGCAGGCCTGGTCGAGCGTGTCGGCTTCGTAGGTCCGTTGCCGATAGACCGGCAGACGGTAGGTCGTCTCGATGGTGAAGAGGGGCATGCTGGCCTCCGGAATGCGAAAAGCCCGGCCAGGACCAGGCTGTGGGTTCGGTGGGATTGAAAGAAGTGCGGGACGGCCGAAGCCGCCCCGCGAGGTCGTGGTGCTACTCAGCCGCGATCATGTGCGACTCGTCCGCTTCGTCGGTTGCCGCTTCCTCGTCGTCCTCGGTGAGGAATTCCGGCAGCTCCTCGCCGCCGACATCGCTCTGTGCGGCTTCGCTGACCGCCTCCCCCTGCGTGTCGACCATCCTGAGCGGCTCGGGCAGCCAGCCCGTCTCGGCCAGGAGCCGTTCGGCTTCCTTGGCCATGTCGCCCTTCTTCAGGTGGTCGATGAGCTGGGCGGCTCGCTCGCCAGCGCCTTCGCGCACCGCCTCCAGGATGCGCGCCTTCGGCACGCGGCCGAGGTAGTTGTCGACGGTGGGGCGCCAGCCGGCGTCCACCATGTCGAGATCGACGGCCCTGGCGATGCGATCGGCGTCGGCGATGCGCTGCTCGACGGTGTGCGGCGAGACGCCACCACCGTAGCGGTCGCCCTTCTCGTAGAGCGCGTTCACGCCGAACGAGGCGCAGTGCGCGAAGAGCGCCGCCTGCTCGTCGCCCGTGAGCCCGGTTAGCCAGTCCCAGAGGTCGGCCTTCTCCTTCGGCATCCGCTCCTCCCAGGCCTTGCGGCGAGCGTCGATCGCTTTGGCTGCCGGCGTGTCCTTCAGCCCGTGAGCCTGCGCCGGGAAGCTGGTGCTGCGCACCGACACTTCCATCGCCGTGCCGTAGGCGAAGTAGCGGGAGAAGACGTCGAGGCAGAACTTGTGCAGCACGGACTGGAACGCCACCGACGGCATGTTGGCGAGCTTGTCCTGCAGCGCCAGCGTCCGTTCGGCCGTCAGCTCGGTCACCAGGCGGTCCGGCAACGGCTTCAGCTCCTCATCATCCTCGTCCTCAGGTCCGGCGACCTGTCCGCCGATCGTGATGACGGCGCGCTGGACGATGGGTGCCGTTGATTCCGCGCCGTCGGGGGAAGCGACGATGGACTCGCCGTCGACGTCGTGGTCCGGTTCGACCACAGGCGCCTCGTCCTCGGGCCGGACGTAGCCGCGATCGACCGACAACGCGCCCTCGGAGTCGATGCCGACGAAGGCGCCAGCGCGGGCGATGTCGGCCGGCTGATAGGTGACGGGCCGATCGTCGAAGGCGGCAAGCGCGGTCTCGATCTCGCCGAGCCGCTGGTCCACCTCGTCGGGCAGCTCATCGGCGCCGTCATATTCGGCTTCGAGCTTGGCGTATTCGGCGTTGAGCGCCTCGATCGTCGCCTGTTCCTCGGCCGTGAGGTCGGCCGCCACGCCCTCCAATTCACGCAGGTCGCGGGTGTGGCCATAAGGGAAGTCGATCGCGACTTCGATCCACTTCCAGCCCTCGGCGGCGATAGCTTCCGCCTCGGTCTTCAGCTTCTCGGCGACCAGGCCGTCGAGTAGTGCGACGTCTTCCAGCCAGCCGCCATCGTCGGACTGGAACAGATCGCGGAGCACCACACCGCCAGCGGCTTCGTAGGCGTCCAAGCCGACGAACACCGCCCGCCGGTCGGATGCGCGCACCGTCTTCTCGGTCAGCATGCGCCGGATCTGATAGGGCTCCTTCTGCCAGGAGCCGGAGACCGCCTGCCAGACTTGCTCCTGGCGGGCGTGGCCGGCGGTCACGGTGAAGGCCATGAGCTGCTCCAGCGACATGCCGTCCTCGGCATAGACGTCGAGCAGGGTCGGCGAGACCGACGCGAGGCGCAGGCGCTGCTTCACGACGTTGACCGAGGTGAAGAAGGCGGCGGCGATGTCCTCCTCGGACCGACCCTTCTCGCGCAGGGCCTGGAAGGCGCGGAACTGGTCGAGCGGATGCAGCGGGGCACGCTGGATGTTCTCGGCCAGCGAGTCGTCTTCGGCGAGGATGTCGCTGCCCGGATCGCGGACCACGCACGGGATGGGCGCGGTCTTGGCCAAGCGCTTCTGCTTCACCAGCAATTCGAGCGCGCGATAGCGCCGGCCGCCGGCGGGGATTTCGAACATGCCGGTCTCGGCGCCCTCGGCGTCGAGGACCGGCCGGACGCTCAAACCCTGAAGAAGGGTGCGCCGGCCGATGTCCTCGGCAAGCTCCTCGATCGAGATGCCGGCCTTCACACGCCGGACGTTGGACTGGGACAGCACCAGTTTGTTGAAGGGGATGTCGCGCGAGGACGACAGGGTGATCTTCTGAACAGCACTAGCCATCGGGATATACTCCGCGACGAGCGCCGAGAGCCTCTCTCTCGGACCGAAACTCGTCACGAAGCGAAGCGCCGCCCTCTTCCTCTGAAGGGGGCAGCGCCACGATCCGACGAACGTGAAGACACGAAGGCGTAGAGCCGGAGACACGGAAAGCCGCATCCCCGGCTTCACGGAAGTCAGGCGGCGCGGTCGAGCAACTTCTTCGCTTTGCCTTCCATCTCGAGGCGAGCGTCCTGGTGCGGCTTGTTCCGGGCGACGGCCGTGATGCCCTGGACGAAATCGAAGATGGACTCGGGCGGACGGCCTTCTTCGGCGAGCACCGCATCGATGATCTTGCCACTCTCGGCCTTGGAGAAACCGCGCCGGCGCAGGAAGTCGGTGCGGTCCTCGTCGGTCCTGGCCACGATCCGCTCGCGGGCCGCCTTGATCCCGTTGACGAAGGGCATCGGCGATGAGTTCGCGAAATTCAACAACGCCGGAGCCGCCTCATGCGCGAAGCGCGACGCGGCATATTTGGAATGGCGGATCGTGATCTCCTCGAAATCCTCCACGCCGTCGGGTAGGGGCGAGGGTTCCCTGTGGGATGATCCTCTACCCCTCCCACGGAACCGGACGTGATAGTTTCCCATCATCCGGCTCCTACGTTTGCATTCATACGATCCAGTCTTGCCTGTAATCGTCCGGCATGGTGGGCGACATGGCAGTCGCGGCAGAGCACGACACGCTTTCGCGTGCGCGCAGCCTTGACGTGGGTCCACAGTGTGGTGCCCTGCATATCGCTCATTTTGCGGACGTGATGTATCTCCACTGGCACATCTTTCGCACCGCACGCTTGGCACACCCTTGCCCGGAGCCGATCAACAAGATCGGTTCGACCATTGAAGTGGATATGCATCTGCGTTTGGTGATCGACGTACCGAGATGCCGAAGCCGGTTCGACACTTTTGAGGCGGAACATCTGCATGAAGAGCCGTTTGTGACGACCTTCATACCACAAGCCGAGGCGATCCCCATTTCGGAGCCTCTCTGCTGTCGTCTTGACCGAACATTTGTGCTTCCGCGACAGGGTCTTCATGAAGCTCCACCACCAAAGGTGATAGAGCCGTCCGACCTGCTGTTTCCAGAGCGTGCCGAGCTTGTAATATTCGGCCAGCCCTCGCATCATCGCATTGTATCCGGTCAGGATCGCAACATCCGAGTTATTGATCACTTCGCATCGCGCTTCACCCCGGTCGGTATAGAGATTTCCGAGGCGATTGCGTTCTGCAAAGCGGGCGAGCTTTTCCATCGGAACATGGAGCTGCATGCGATCATCCGCAATTCGCACGGTGACGGCACGTCCGCCAATCACAGTGCGCCTTGTACGGCCATCGCCATACGTCTTCAGTTGATATCCGAGGAACATGGCCCCCTCGTCCGCCTTCCTGATCCCGCTTTTCTCCGCAGATACTTCCAGCTTCAGCGTCTGGGCCAAAAAGGTTTTGACCTCATCCATGAGGCTGCGGGCATCTTCCTTGCTGCCGATCACACCGATCACGAAGTCATCGGCATAGCGGCAGTAACGGAGGCGGCGGTAGTTCGGATCGAACGGATCGAGGGACGGCATTTCCAGCCGTCGCCGCTCCCATTCCCTGATTTCATCGAGCAGCCGGGGAATTTCTTCCTCGTTGCCATTGGCACGCCGTCGATTAATCTTCCTGCGGGCGATCTGTATCCCTTTCGAGGCTTCGAGATAGGCAGCACTGCGCCGCCGCTTCTGGCCCTTATCGAACCGCTCCTTCATCTTTGCCATGAACAGATCGAGTTCATGGAGGTAGACGTTGGCGAGGATCGGCGAGATCACACCACCTTGCGGGGCGCCGCTGAAAGTCTTGTGGAACTTCCAGTCTTCGAGATAGCCGGCCTTGAGCATCCGCTGGATCAACTGCAACAATCGATCATCATCGATACGCTTGCGCAGCAAGCCAAGCAGAATGTCGTGATCAATGTTGTCGTAGTATCCGACGATATCGACTTCGACCAACCATTTCATGCCATGCCAGGTGCGCCTGATTTCAGTCAGGGCTGTGTGGCATGACCGCCCCCGGCGGAAGCCGTGCGATTGTTCCGAGAAGATCGGCTCGTAGACATGCTCGAGCAAAATCTTCACGGCCGCCTGCACCAGCTTATCGTCCGCAGTGGGAATGCCCAACGGGCGTTTCTTCCCGTTGGCCTTGGGGATGTATTGCCTGCGCGCCGGAGAGAAACGGTACGATCCGTCCATGATCCGTGCGATAATCCCTTCCATCCTTTCAAGCGAGAAGCCATCAAGAGTGTTTTCGGGATCGGCGCCCGGGGTCAGCGCCCCCTTGTTGGGGGCGATCTGCTCATAGGCCCTTTCCCAGAGGGTTGGGGCCGAGAGCAGCCTGAACAGGCCGTTGATACGTTTTCCCTGACGAGACAGGTCGATGATTGAGCCCAGTCTCTTCTCTACGGTGTGCGGTTGCATCAGCATACCTCCGTTATGAAGTTGAAAGACCCAGCAAACGCGCCGCCCTTCACCCACGCAGAGGGGATTCCCCATCCGGTTGCCCGGTCGGTTTCACCCATGCCCGTCCATCTGTTGATGGCTGTCCCGGGCATTACCCCGGGCATTTGGCTAATATGGCGGCTCCGTCGCCCTATGGGACATCGAGCGATGCCCGCTTAGGCGATCCCGTGTTTACACGATCAATGAGAAGCGACGTGGTTAGGTGACCCGTTCGATCATTGGCCCTTCGACGAAGGGTGGGCCGTGTGACCAAGCTTAGGTGGGCCATATGGGGTGCCCCACCCTTCACACGGCATGACGCGTCAACCATTGCTGCGTCATGACCCGAAAAATGTCCCTGATCTGGGCTTCACGCAATTCAGCATTCACCATACACGTCTTGCCCTGACGTCCCGATAGCCTACAATGGTTTCGACCCGGATGACGCCTTTTCCCGACATGCTATTGTCCCCTGCCGGTTTCCCGGTCGCAGCCATCTCTGGCCAAGGTAAGTCGGGTGGGCATCAGGCTGTTCTTGGTTTCCTGAGAAGTCTCCTTCACTCAATTGATCGCGCCGACACGGCGCACCCACAAATTCCGATTCTGGCAGACCGCGCGCAGGTAGAAGCTCGCCATGCCCAACGTGCGGGCCCCGACTTCTGAGTTCCAGACATAGAAGCCGCGGAAGTAGAGATCGGGTGATCCGTCCGGCAGCCGACCGGCCTCGATCGGATTGAGATCGTCGACCAGAAAGAGGAAGACGTCGCGATCCGACGCATAGAGCGTCGTCGTATCCTTGGTGATATCGACGCGCGGATTGTAGATCCCGGTCGACCAGTCGAGCACGCCGGGCACCTTCCAGCGAGTATCGCCGGTGCCGTTTCCGGCGATGCGCTGCACGGCCTCGACCAGCTCGTAGTCGTGGATGCGGCCATAATCGGGGCCGGTGACGGCGCGCAGCTCGACGCGGCCGCCTTCCAGTTCGAGGGTCTTGACCTGCTCCGCGCGATGCGAGGTCAGGCCATATTGTAGATTGATGCCCGCGAGCGCTGCGGGGAGCTGGCGCAGATAGGCTGCCGGAGCGCCGACCAGGCTGGCGAGCTGACCGAAGCTCCAATGGGTCGGCGCAACGGGCGCATCAGCGCCCGGCAGGAGCAGCGACAGCCGTTCGGGGTCGGAGCGATTTGCCTCGACATGGATAAGGGCGCTTTCCACGACGCGCGTCCGGCTTCGCTCGGAGCGCTCGCGAACCGTCTGCGCGAGATCGGACAGAGACAGATAGCGTTCGTCGTCGGGCCGCGAGAACCATTCCGACGAGACGCGTCCGACGCGCTCGCCGCGGCGCACATCGACCTTGTAGCCGCCGCTCACGTCGCGGCGCGCATCGAGAACCTGCATATTCATGGGACGAAACTCCATGACGGGCGCCGGAGGCCTCTCCTCCAGTCCTCAACCCGTCACGGCAAATTCGTCAGCACTCTCACTCTACAGGGGGCGTTGCGGGGACCTCCCCGCAGAAGGGGGTGTGCCGGCGACTGCGGCGCCGGCCAGGGGGAAGGCATTCCCCTCCTAGATCAGAGCGCCCTGGCTGGGAGCCGCCTTGCGTTTGACCCAAGATTCGCTTGTCCGAGTCATTTCAATCATCGCGTCGGGAAAGCATCGCTTCTGAAAGCCCATCACGTCGTCGAACGTGCCGTGGAGCCACTGATCATATTCATGCGGCAGCAAGAGCACCGGCATGCGGTCGTGGATGGGCCTGACCGCCTCGTTGCAGTCGGTCATCGCGCCCGAATAGACCGGCCCCCATTCCTCGCTGTCGCGCCACAAACCGCCCCAGCCGAAGATGGGCTGGTCTTTGACGTTGAACCAAGTGCGGGTCTTCGAACCCTTCGCGCCCTCCGCTTCGGCAAAGCCCGTCACCGGGATGATGCAGCGCCATTCGGGTTTGCGCGCAAGACCGACCCAGAAGCCTTTGGCGAGGTCGGCGATGTTGTTGACAGGGATGGGTTTCGATCCCGGCTTCATCGTCTTCAGGCGGACGGGAAAGCCCCAGGTCATCGACTGTAGAATGCGAGCGCCATCGCGTTCGCGCATCACCATACCGGGTGTGCCCGGATAAACCTCTTCACCCGCGTTCGATGCGGGCGCCGTCGAGACGCCGAAATGATCGGCGAGATCCTGAAGGTTGCTCTTGACGGTGTAGAGATTGCACAAGGTTTATCGGCTCCGGCGTCGTTGGGCGACGGGCTCGCAACGTATCACGTCCGGGTCTACCATGCGTAGGAGGGTTGCCGGATCGCCCGGCGCCTCGCCCAACCAGACCGGCCAGTCCTCGGGCTCGAGGATCAAGGGCATGCGGTCATGGTACGGGGCGATGGTCGCGTTGGCGTCGACCGTGATCACGCAGTAGCTGCGCTCCACGCGATCACCCGGCCAGACGAAGGACTCCCACAATCCCGCCCAGGCCATCGGCTTGCCATCGGCGCGAGTAACGACGTAGCGCTGCGGGCGGCCGTCCTTCTCGGTTCTTACGTAGTATTCTGTCGCCGGCACGATCGCCCGCCGACTTCGAAAGGCGTCGGCGAACATCGGCAACTCCTGAACCGTCTCCGCCCTGGCATGAATCGGCCGCACCGCCGTCGTCGGCCGCTCGGTCTTATACGGAAGCAGGCCCCAGACGAGGTCGCCGAATTCGCGCTGGGCGGTCTTGGGATTGCGGCGAATGACCTTGGCGATCGCGCCGGGCTTACCTTCTTCCATGATCGCCTGATACCTCGTCGATCTTGTCGAGCGCTTCCAATCGCTCGGGCATGTCGAGCATCTTCAAAGCGGCAGCGGTCAGCGCCTCGGCGATCGTCGGGTAGGTTTCGGCGGAGCTCATGGAGACGCCGTCCGGAAAGCTCACGGTGGCCTGATAGCCGTTGCCCTTGGGCGTGGCCGACAGCGTGATGGTGGACATTGACCTGACTCCCGTATTCCCGCGTGGCGATGAAGTTTAGCGTATGGCTGAGCTTTGAGACATTCGTCGGCTGCTAAAGAGATCAGTGGAAGTTCCGGCTCTTCACCTTGATCGTGTCGATGTGAAGGTCGGGAATATAGATGTCGCGCGTGCGCAGCCCCTTGGGCGGCAGTTCGCGCGGATCGGGCCCGCCGCCGGCATGGGTAACCTGGTCGCCGCGGCCGTGTGGTAGCGGGAAGGTCTGATCGCGACTGCCGACCGAGGCAAGCTCGGCCGAGAGGTCGGTAAGCTTGTGCGCGACCAGGTGAACCACCTCGCCCTCGCGCTGAATGCGACCGCGGATGGCCATCATGCTGGCGCCCATCACCACGCGGCGGAATTTCTCGAACACTTGCGGCCAGACCACAAGGTTGGCGATCCCGGTCTCGTCTTCCAGCGTGATGAACATGACGCCCTTGGCGCTGCCGGGCCGCTGGCGGACGAGCACAAGGCCGGCCGCTTCGAGCCAGCGACCATCGCGGGCCTGCATGGCCTCGGTGCAGGTGACGATACGGCGCGCGATGAGGTCGTCGCGCAAGAATGCGATGGGATGGCGGCGCAGCGTCAGCCCGACATGGCCGTAGTCCTCGACCACCTCGCTGCCGGCCGTCATCGGCCGAAGGGCTACGGCGGGTTCGTCGACCTCGGGGACGGGTTCGTCTTCGCGTGCGGCGGCGGCCGCAAAGAGGGGAAGCGGCTCGTCCCGTAGCGCCTTGATCGCCCAGAGGGCTTCACGGCGAGCAAGCGCGAGCGATGGTCGGAAGGCATCGGCCTCGGCGAGCTGGACGAGCGCTGCGGCGGGCACGCTGGCGCGTCGCCAGAGGTCATCGACCGAGACGAACGGCCGGTCGGCGCGGGCGGCGACGATCGTGGCGGCATGGACGTTCGCCAGGCCCTTCACCATGCGCATGCCCAGGCGCACGGCGAAGCGGCCTTCGTCACCCGCCGCCTCTAGTGTGCTGTCCCAGCGGGAGGCATTCGCACAGACCGGGCGAATCTCGACGCCGTGGGCCTGCGCATCGCGCACGATCTGCGCCGGGGCGTAGAAGCCCATGGGCTGGGAGTTCAGCAGGGCCGCGCAGAACACGTCCGGATGCCAGCACTTCACCCAGGACGAGGCATAGGCGATCAGCGCAAAAGAGGCTGCGTGACTTTCCGGAAATCCGTAACTGCCAAAACCCTCGAGATGCTTGAAGGTCTGCTCGGCGAACTCCTGCTCGTATCCATTCGCGACCATGCCGGTGATGAGCTTGTCGCGGAAAGCCGAGACGCCGCCGGTGAACTTGAAGGTGGCCATGCTCTTGCGGAGCTGGTCGGCCTCGCCCGGCGTGAAGCCGGCGCAGACGATCGCCACGCGCATGGCCTGTTCCTGGAAGAGCGGCACGCCGAGGGTCTTGCCGAGCACCTGCTCCAGCTCGGGCTTGGGATAGACGACGGGCTCCAGACCCTCACGCCGACGCAAATAGGGATGTACCATGTCGCCCTGGATCGGGCCCGGCCGGACGATCGCCACCTCCACCACCAGGTCGTAGAATGTCCTGGGCTTAATCCGCGGCAGCATCGACATCTGCGCGCGGCTTTCAATCTGGAAGGTGCCGAGCGTGTCGGCCTTGCGGATCATCGCGTAGGTGCGCGGGTCCTCGGCCGGGATCGTCGCGAGATCGAGGTTGATGCCCTTGTGGTCGGCCAGGAGGTCGAACGCCTTCTTCATGCAGGTCAGCATGCCGAGCGCCAGCACATCGACTTTCATGAAGCGCAGCGCGTCGATGTCGTCCTTGTCCCACTCGATGACCTGCCGATCGACCATGGCGGCCGGCTCGATCGGTACGAGGTCGTCGAGCCGGTCGTGTGTAAGAACGAAGCCACCCGGATGCTGACTCAAATGGCGCGGCGCGCCCATGAGCTGGCGGGCGAGATCGAGCGCCAGGCGTAGACGCCGATCGGAGAGATTGAGGTTCAGCGCCTCGACATGCTTGTCCTCGACGCCCTCCTCAGACCACCCCCAGACTTGAGAGGACAGCATTTTGACGAGGTCCTCGGTCAGGCCGAGCGCCTTGCCGACATCGCGGATCGCGCCCTTGGTGCGGTAGCGAATCACTGTCGAGCAGAGCGCGGCGTGATCTCGGCCGTACTGATCGAAGATCCACTGCATGACGATCTCGCGCCTCTCGTGCTCGAAATCCACGTCGATGTCCGGCGGCTCGCGGCGCTCCTCCGACACGAAGCGCTCGAACAGGAGGTCATTGCGCGCGGGATCGATCGAGGTGATGCCGAGCACGTAGCAGACAGCCGAGTTGGCGGCGCTGCCACGGCCCTGGCAGAGAATGTCCTTCGAGCGCGCGAAGCGGACGATGCTGTTCACCGTCAGGAAATAAGGCGCGTAGCCCAGCTTCTCGATCAGACCCAGCTCGTGCCGCAGGGTTTGCACCACCTCGTCGGGGAGGCCCTCGGGGTAGCGCCAGGTGGCGCCCTCCCAGGTAAACTGTTCGAGCGTCTCCTGCGGGGTGAGCGATGGGTCGGCCCGCTCCTCCGGATACTGATAGGCCAGTTCGTCGAGCGAGAAGCGACAGCGCTCGACGATCTCGACCGTGCGGGCCAGCGCCTCGGGATAGCGCGCGAACAGGCGGTGCATTTCCTCGGGCGGCTTTAGATAGCGATCTGCATGGCGCTCGCGGCGGTCGCCGAGTTCGTCAATGGTGACGTTGTGGCGGATGCACGTCACGACATCCTGCAAGATGCGTCGGCCAGGCTCGTGGAACAGCACGTCGTTCGTCACGACGGCCGGCACGCGCATCGAGGTGGCGAGATTGGACAACTGGAACAGGCGGAGCTGATCGTTGGGCCGTCGGCGCAACGAGAGCGCCATGTAGGCACGGTCGCCAAAGGCCTCGCGCAAGCGCCGTAGGCGCAAGCCACACTCCTCGTCGGCGTCGTCCGGCACAAGCACGACGATAAGGCCCTCGCCGTAGGCGACGAGGTCATCCCAAACGAGATCGCATTTGGCCTTGCCGCCGCGCTTCTTGCCCAGCGACAGCAGCCGGCAGAGCCGCGAGTAGGCAGGCCGGTCGATCGGATAGACCAGCACCGACATGCCGTCGCTGAGATCGAGCCGGCAGCCGACCACCAGGCGCACGCCGGTGGTCTTGGCAGCCTCACGGGCGCGCACGACGCCGGCCAGCGAATTGCGGTCGACGATGGCCAACGCGTCGACGCCTATCACGGCAGCCGTGGCGAACAACTCCTCGCAGGAGGACGCGCCTCGCAGGAAGCTGAAGTGCGAGGTGACCTGAAGTTCGGCGTAGCGCGGCCCGCTCATCCGAAGATCCCATGCAAGAACCAGCGCTGCGAGCCGGTCAGCGGGTCCTCGCCGTCGCCGGCGCGGAACACCCAGTAGCGTTCGCCGGCATCGTCCTCGATCCGGAAATAGTCGCGCACGGCATCCAGCTCGGGATCGCGCTTCCACCATTCGCCGAAGACACGCTCGGGCCCATCGGCACGCTTCACCCGCCGGCGCACGCCGCGCCAGGTGAAGGACGCGGGCGGGTGATCCGGCAGCAGCGCGACGGTGTCGATCGGCTCGGGATGGGCGAACAGGCGCGATGGCCGCGGCCAATGGCCGGGCCATTCCACGCCGGTCTCCGGCGCCAGCGCCGGGATGTGGCGCACCGACCGCTCGGGCACGTCGCTCGGCACCGGCGCCATGCGATAGAGGTTCTTCTCGCCGACCCTGTTGGCGAGAAGATCGATCAAGCCGGAGACGTCGGGCTCCGGCTCCTCGACCAGACTCGAGACCGCCTGCTTCGGCGCCAACGGCTCCGCCACGGTCGCGGTGAGAGTCATGATCTCGATGCCGAAGCCGGGATCAATAGTCTCGATCTTGTCGCTGAGGAGCCGCGTCATGCGCTTCACGTCGCGCAGCGGCAGGCCGGTCCCGACGCGCAGGGCCTGGGCCCGATTGTCGACGCGATGGCAGATGAGATCGAGCCGCCGCGCGCCGAGGCCCTTCTGCTCCAGGGCGTCGCAGAGCTGGGCCGCGAGCTTGCCAATATAGCGCGCGATGGTCTCCGCTGCGGCAATCGGTTCGGCGAAGGCGCGGCGGACCTCGATCAGCGTTTCGGGGCGGGTAGGTTCGATCGGCTCGGCAATCCGGCCGGTGGCCTGATCGAGGCGGCGACCCAGCTCGGGACCGAAGCGCAGCGCCAGCGGTGCGCGTGGCTGCGCCAACAGATCGCCGATGCGGTCGAAACCGAGCACCCGGAGACCATCGACCAGATCGGGCGCGAGCCGCAGCGCGACGATCGGCAAGCGGCTGACATCGACCACGGCCTTCCCCGGCTCGGAAATGTAGCCCGGCTGGATACTGAACCGCGCCAAGGCGTGGGCCGCGCCCCAGCTGTCGGCGATGGCGGCGCGGGCGCGAAGGCCGACGCCGGCGAGCTTCTCGACCAAGGTCGCGAGCATGGCGGCCTCGCCGCCATGCAGATGATCGGCGCCGGTGGAGTCGATGATGATCCCGTCGGGCGGGTCGGCGGCAACAATCGGCGCGAACCGCTGCAGCATCCACAGCGCCAGCCGCTCCAGCGCCTCGGCGTCGGCAGTGGGATCGGCGTCCTGAATCACCAGGCCCTGCACCAGCGCCTGGGCCTTGGTGGCGGGCATGCCGACGCGCAGGCCAGCGGCCTGGGCGGCGGCGTCCGCTGCCAGCACCACCCGCCGTCTCCCGTCCCGGCCCACCAGAATGAGCGGCGCGTCAGGCGGAGGCGCTGCGTCGCCCGTCTTCCGCCTGACCCGGTCCGTAGACAAGGTCGGCAGGAAGACGGAGATGACCCGTGTCATCGCACGCCTCCAGTTCAAAATCGGCGCTCTCGCCGGCGCGGCAACGGATCAGCTCGATCAGCCAGCGCGGCCGGCCGACCCCCGGGACGGGAAGCGGTGTGGAGGGCAGCGCCGAGACACGCCAGCGCGAGGTGGCGGCCGTCGGCTGCCCGAAATCAGATGCCTCGGTTTGCCGCCGCCAGCGCCGGAGCGCGATGCCGAGGGTCCCCGATCCTTCGGCAGCGAGCTGAAGCCGCCGCGAAGCGGTCATCGGCAGGCGGGCGACTTCGGCCACCACGGCGCCCAGGCCGCCGTGCCGAAGCCCCTCTTCAAAGCAGGCAAGGACGGTCTTGTCGTCGCCGCCCTCGAGATAGATGACGCGATCGGATTTCAGGCCGGCTTGTGAGAGCGCTGGGGCGAACAGGTCCGGGCGTGTGACGCACCACAGCACCTTGCCTCGCGTGCGTGCGGCGATCCCGGCGGTGAAGAGCGCGGCGGCGGCTCCGTCGAGCGCGCCGTTTCCGCCGCCGGCGACCTCATGCAGTGCCCCGCACGGGAGGCCGCCGCCTGGGAGTCGTGAGTCCACTGCGGCGAGACCGAAGGGCAACACCGTTGTGGCGCGCCGGTGTCGGCCTTCGATTTGCCGAACCTGGACGCGCAAAGACTCAAGGGCGGACGGGGGCCGCACAGCGTATGGTGTCCTCCAGGGGCACGGTAAGGGATCATGTTCCTTATTTGTTCTCCACGTTGGGCCGAAGAGTCAAGGATGATCCGACTCCGACGTCCGGCCCCTTGAAGTGGCCGGTCATTGGCCGTACATTGGACGGGGAGAAAAGCCATGCCCAGTGCAGCATCGAAACCGGCCAGTGGGCGCACCCGAGCGGAGCGCTTGGAGGCCCGTGTCACCGCGGAGCAGAAGAGTTTGATCGAGCGGGCCGCCGCCCTGCAGGGCCGGAGCCTAACCGATTTTGTGCTGACGAGCGTGCAAGACGCCGCTCGGCGTGCAATCGAAGAGCATCAACAGCTTGCCTTGTCGGTTCGCGACAGCGAGGCCTTCGTTGATGCGCTGCTAAATCCCCAGCCGGTAAACGACCGTCTCCGCGACACGGTTCGCCGCTATCGCGAGCAGGCCGGCGTTTGACGCGTGGCGGCTGAAGACGAAAAGCTTCGCGTCGAGCCGCTCGGCTCAGACCATGATCGGTCGGGGTTTGAGAGCGGCGTCGAGCCGCTGGACCGATATTTTCGATCGCAGGCCAGTCAGGACGCGCGGAAGAATATGGCCGCGCCGTTCGTCCTGGTTCAGCCGAATGGGACGATCGCCGGCTACTACACGCTCTCCTCGACGTCTGTGCAGCTCGGCGAATTGCCGGAGCAAACGGTGCGAAAGCTGCCGAAATATCCGCTGGTGCCGGCGACGCTCTTGGGGCGCCTCGCGGTGGATCGGAGACACCAGGGAAAGGGTTACGGCCGCTTCCTCCTCGCCGACGCGCTATACCGAGCCGCGCAAAGCGAGATCGCCTCGTTCGCAGTGATCGTCGATGCGAAGGACGACAATGCCCGCCGCTTCTACGAGCGGGAAAGCTTTCTGCCGTTTCCGGACCAGCCCAGGAAGCTGTTTCGACCGATGGCCGATATTCGACGCTTGTTTGAATAGGCCGAGCCCAGGCCGCTAAGGGCCGTCTTCACGTTGCGCCGGATAGTAGCCCTTCGGGGCTTGAAGATGAGTGATGGATGAGATGACCGAGTTCGCCCATATCGTGTTGCATTCGACGTCGCCATCGCGCTCGAACCAATGTGTCGCGCCGGGGATCAGGTCGAATGGGATCGGATGAGCAGCCAAAGGGTTGTGGTAGACCTCGAGTTCCTGACACCAAGCTTCGCCCCAAGGCCAGAGTGCGTTGTACTCCGAGCTTCCCACTTCCAGCTCAAAGTCGATCGGCTCGAGAGCGCCAGGCGTTCTATCGAATAATATTCCGCGCCGAATCATCTTGAGGCCCGGCGGACGCCACCCGGCTAGGAATCCCATGCGGTTGAACTTCGCCAAAGTGCCTGCATTACTGAAAATCACGGCCGACAACCGCGCGAAGGTTGGGTCGCGAAACAGGCCGGCCGGGATTGCGTTCTTGCCGGTCAGATTGGAAATCGGCTTCCCGACCGCGCGTCGCTTCGCGCCTTCGCCTTCGACATCCGCGCGGACACCATAAAGGTAAGTTGGCAGCGCTTCGCGACTCCACACCATTGAGCCAGAGCTGTGGAAATCGGCGATTGCGATAGCGAACGGATGGTCCTTTACGTGCGAGAGGTCGTGATATTCCCGCTGGAGCTTCGCTCTTAGCGTCTTCGCAAAGCGTTCGGCCGGCGCGCCGGTTAGCCGTTCGGTCCGATCCGTCGGCGCGTGAACCCAATCGCCGATGCCGCCGGCTCGCGGCATTTCGGAGTTCGCCGTGACCGCTTCTACCCAGCACGTGGCGCCGTCCTTCTCGATCTGGAAGTCGGGCGAGACATGATCCTGGCGCACCCGTAAGCCTTGCTCGCGAAAGCAGGCCAGAAGGTAGAGCTCGAACAGTCGTGACGCGAAGTTGTTGGTTTGCAGATCGGGAACGAAGTTCGGATCGGGTCGCGGCAGGGCGAGATAGCATTCCCCGACAGCCATCAGCGCCGGCAGATGGCTGATCGAGGTGGCGAGCAGGTCGAACTCGGGAGAGCTTCCCCGTGGTCCGACCTCGACCAATAACGGCCGGCGGCGAACGCCTGGCGGAAGCGGCTCGGGCGGGTCGCCGCCGCGCATGTCGAGGCTAAGCGCTTCAAGGGCCTGTTCGGGCGTTGGAAATGAACCGCCCTGCGCGACGCAGTTCCAGCAGTGATCGACGCGCCGCCGCAGGGCAATCATGCTGAACCGCCCGGTCTCTTCGTTGAGGAGAATGGCGCCGCACGCACCGCCCCGGCCGACTTGATAGGTGGCGAAAACCGTTGCGGGTTCGAAGTTCGGGCCGCGTTCCAGTGACAGGGCGTACAGCTCGAACTGCCGCCGGCTGATGGGCTTGATGAGGAGGGATTCCGTTTCCGCGACCATTAGCGATCAGACCATCCTGCCCACGGGGCCTACAAGTACCGCGCGCCCTGCGCGAGGAGGTCGCTCAGCACGTCAGTGCGCGGCCGTGGTCGCTGAAGCGCGAGATCGACCAAGCCTCGGGCCACGCCGCGCGCCAGGCTGCGGGCCATGACGCGCTGTTTCGTCGACACCTTTTGCAGACCGGCGCGCCCGTGAACGAAGGTGCTGCGCAAGTCGAACAGATCCTTGTAAGCCTGAACGCTTGTGGGATCGCTCAAGACGGCTGCGACACGCGCCGCGACGCGATCCGTCGCGGACGATACCGCCTTGTTGGGATCGGGCTTCGGGCGGAGCCACTTCTTGTGGTCCATCTCTAGGCCGACAGCCGCCTCGATCGCAGTCATGTGCGCCATGACCTCATCCATGCCATCGGCGAGGAAGGCCCGAACGAGGAAGTGCGCGACCGGCGTCTCGAACAGATCGGTTGCTCGAGCACGTTCGAGGTCCGTCCATGTCTGGTCGGTGAGGAGCGCCAGGCCCGCCGCCGCGTCATCGTCGAGCGGCAAGACGGTCGGACGTTCAAGTTCGATGTCGTCGCCCCAATGGTCCTGCACGATCCAGGGTTCAAGGGTGAGGTTGTCGGCGCTCGGCGGCGGAGACGGGCGTATGAAAAGATCGTCGTTGACCGTGTAAATCCAGGGCAGGCGAAAGCCCCGCCAGTCGACCTCCTGCATCGTCGACCATCGCTCCCACGGCGCCAGAAGGAGGAAGAAAAGAGCGCGTTCGATAGACGGCGGAAAGCGACCGAGATGCGGATCGATCTCGCCAAAATCCCGATCGAACGTCATGTACATAAAGGGAGAGGCCCGCGCCTCTGGGCGGGGGTCGAGCGCGATCTCTTCCTCCACAACGAGCCAGCGGAATTGCGCCAGACGCTTCGCATCGAGAGGCTGGTTGGGAAAGTTCCGGGCAAGGCGCGGCGCGTCGAACAGCCCTGCGAGCTCCTCGGCGCTGAAGTCGGTGACGCGGGATCGGCCGAAGCTCAACGCCGGCATGTCGTCGGCGAGGTCGAGCGGGCAGAGATGCCGCCGCAGCGTGGTCCTGCGCCTGTAAGCGTCGTCGATCGCATTCGCCACGTCCGCGGGATCGAGGCTGAGATCGGTCTTATCGGCCGGGAGATGACACGGCAGTCCAAGCGATCGAAGGGCGGTGCTCAACGCAAACACCGGCTTGCCGCCGCCGTATTCGGCTTCGCATAGCTCGCTCAGGGCAACGAAGGGCGGCGAGGCCAGCAGGTTGTCAGGGCCCGGCCGGGGAAGCCGCCAGACGCCTTCGACGGCGGCGATCATCGAAGGACTTGCTGCCATCAGGTCCGTCCCGGCGCCGACGGCGCGATGCCAAGGCTCGCGGCCTCGGCGATGTAGTGGCGGTAAGCGAAATTGATGAGGTCTCGAACCAGTTCAAGGAGGCCGCCCGTCGGCAACCCATCGAACGGATCGCCGTGGGCCAGCGCGTTGCGACGCTCGGCGAGGGTCGGACGCGTGTCGCCCGTCAATTGACCGAGCGCCGTTCCTCCGCATCGCACGACCATGGGGATTTGCGCGTCCGTGAGGCCATCGGCGCTGACCATGTATTTCAGTAGCGCGGCAAAACTTCGCTTATTCTTAGAGATGTGCCCGCCGTAGCGATCCATCAGCGCCAGTTCCAGGGCGATCAGGGCAGCGAGCTCGCCCGCCTTGAGGACGCTAAAATCGGCCCAGCCGAGCAGATAAAGCGTCTGGGCGCGGGTAAACTTGGCGCGGACGATCTCTGGGATGCGCGCATCGATGCCGAGGCGTTCGACGAAGGCGCGCCAGTCAGCAGCCTTCTGAAATTGGATGAATCCGCCCGCATTGCCCTGCGTCGGCCACGCGAGCAGCACCGGCTCTTCTCGGTCCCTGAGTGCGATGTGCGCGTGTCCGGGCATCGCGGTCACGCACGCCGCAGCATCCGCTCGATGCGCACGCGCTGATAGCCATGCGCATGCACATGCTGGCGAAGCTGGCGGATGTCACGCACGCCGAACGCCACCGACGCCTTCAGCGGACTGGCGAAGGTCGCGTAATAGGCCCACCGCGCGTCCGCGGGGAGGGCAGCGTTCTGGCGCCGATCGGTGATGACGACGTCACGCGGATCGCTGGTGTTGCGAAACGCGTGAAAGGTGATCCAGTCGGGACGCCGGTAGCGCGCCGCCTTGCTGAACGGCACGGACTGGACCTTCACATCGGTCTGGTCGAGCACCCAATCGCGCTGTTCGAGAATCTGGCGAACCATGTGCCCGACCATTTGCTTCACCCGGTCGGCGAGCACGTCCTCGCGAAATGCCTCCAGAAGGTGCTCCTCGATGCCTTCGACGGCCGGCTTGCCGAGCTGCGAAGCCGTCTCGAGCCGGGCGACGTTCGCGGGTTCGGTCAAAAACGCCCAGATGCGCTGGCCCAACTCGCTCTCGTAAAGTGACGCGAACTTTTCGGGGTTATAGGCAAACATGACAGGGCCTCCTTTACCGGGCAAATATGGCCGGTTATAATGGCATGTCAATGACCGTCAGGGAAGAGCGCTTTGGATTTTGAAGACCTGGTGACCGCGCTGGCGCCGCCGCCCAATCGCGTCGGCAAGTGCGCCGGCGATCACGAGCACCATCTCTACGAAGGCGCCGTAATGATCGCCTATGCGATGCACTTGCTTCGGAGCGAGGGCGCCCACCAGGTGCGCGTCCATCCCGACGGCGAACACGGCAAGCAGTTCGATTTTTCGGGGTGGTTGGAGCGGCGTCAGTTCCGCAAGACCTCGTCCATCGGCGCCACCGCCTATGGCGGGGTGTATGAAAACGCAGAGGGGCAAACGATCATCGTCAATCCGCGATCAGGCCTGGGCGACGTGGTCGCCGAAATCGGCGATCTTGTGATTTCGGCCGAGTGCAAGGGGGGCGTCATCAACTCCAGGCATTCCGGCCAAGTGTCGCGGCTCTACAAGGGCCTCTGTGAGACCGTCGGCATGCTCATGGCGACGCCATCGCAAGGACGGCAGGTGGCCGTCGTTCCCTTGACGGACAGCACGATGCGACTGGCGAGGCGGCTGGCGCCGCGCTGCGCGTTAGCTGGGATCGAGATCGCGCTCGTGGGCGGGCGCGGTGAGGTGGTTGACGTGAGGTCGCCGCATGAGGCGGACCGCGATACAAGTACGGCTAAGTAAGACGAAAGGCCCAGGGGGATGCTGAGTCGGGGTTCAGAGTGGCGGAGATGGGAGCCGCATATTCACGCGCCGGGCACGGCCATGAACAATCAGTTCAGCGGGCCGAACGCCTGGGGCGATTACCTGACTGCGCTTGAACGGGCTGCGCCCGTCATCGAGGCGATCGCGGTCACGGACTACTATGTGACCGAGACTTACGAGGAGGTGTTGCGCCAGAAGGCTGCGGGTCGCCTGCCCGACGCCAAGCTGGTGTTTCCGAATGTAGAGCTGCGGCTTGATGTGGCAACGGCGAAAGGGGGTTTCGTCAATCTCCACCTGTTCGTCAGCCCGGAGGACCCGCAGCATCTCGACGAACTGCGGCGGCTGCTCTCGCGCCTGCAGTTCAACGTCATGCAGGATCGGTTCGATTGCACGCGGGCCGATCTCATCCGGCTCGGGAAGAAAGCCGATCCGACCATCACGGACGAACGGGCTGCGCTGGCTTATGGGGCCAACCAGTTCAAGGTCAATTTCCAGCAGCTTCGCGAGGTCTTCTCCGAAAGCGGATGGGCGAAGAAGAACATCCTGATCGCGGTAGCCGGCGGCGCCACGGACGGCACGTCGGGCGTGCGGGAGGCCGCCGATCAGACGCTCCGACGCGAGATCGAGGGGTTCGCCCATGTGATCTTCGCGGGCAGTCCGGCGCAGCGCGAATTCTGGTTGGGCCAGAAGGATCTCGCGCCTGACGAAATCCGCGCCCGCTACGGCGGGCTGAAGCCCTGCCTGCACGGGAGCGATGCGCACAAGCTCGAAGACGTGGCCTCGCCGTTCGGCAATCGCTTCTCGTGGATCAAGGGCGGGCTGGAATTCGACGCTCTCCGCCAGGCCTGCATCGATCCCGATGGACGCGCCTATGTCGGCGAGCAGCCGCCGCGCTCGGCGATGCCGTCGCAGGTCATCGCGCAGGTCCGGATCGACGGCGCCGATTGGGCCACCACGCCTGACATTCCCCTCAACCCCGGCCTCGTCGCCATCATCGGCGCGCGGGGATCGGGAAAGACGGCCCTGGCGGACGTAATCGCCGCCGGCTGCGATGCGATCACGCCGGCCGGCTGGGACGCGGACGAGAACATCACCCCTTCGTTCTTGGCGCGGGCGCGCAAGCTTGTCGGCGACGCAACGACGGCGTTGACCTGGGCCGGGGGTGAGACGGTCACGCGTGCGCTCGACGGCCGCGACGCCAACGGCCACATGTCGTTCCCGCGGGCCCGCTATCTGTCCCAGCAGTTCGTCGAGGAGCTCTGCTCGGCCAAAGGCGTGTCCGACGGCCTCGTGGACGAGATCGAGCGGGTGATTTTCGAGTCCCATTCGCAGGACGATCGCGAATGGGCGCTCGATTTCGCGGAGCTGCGCGATCAGCAGACCTCGCGGTTTCAGCAGGCGCGCGAGCGTGAGTCCGAGGCGATCACCGACATCTCGGACCGCATCGCCACCGAATTTGAGAAAGAGAGCCTGGTCGCCACGCTGACAACCCAGGTCGCTCAAAAGAAGAAGGTCATCGCGGACTACACAACCGATCGCGCCAAGCTCGTGGTCAAGGGCACCGAGGCGCAGGTCACGCGCCACACGCAGCTCAGTGAGGCGGCCCAGAAGCTCCGCAGCCGGATCCAGTCCTTCGGCAATCAACGCCGTACGTTCGTGGCCCTGCAGGATGAGGTGCGCAGCATGCGCGCCACGGGGGCCCCGGAAATGCTTCGCCAGGCGCAGGCGCGCCATTCCAACAGCGGGCTCGACGCCAAGCAGTGGAACGAGTTCCTGCTTATCTACAAGGGCGACGTCGACAAGAGCCTGACAGCCTACGTCGCCTGGGCCGATGGCGAGGTCCGCAAGCTCAACGGCGTTCCCCCGCCGGCAGGCGACCCGACCGTCGCCTTGATCTCGGACAAGGCCGATCTTTCCACGCTTGCGCTGGCGCCGATCGTCGCCGAGATGACGCGGCTCGAGGCGCTGTTCAGCGCCGATAAGGTCGTTCGCGATCAATATGCGGCGCTGACCGGCCGAATTGCGCAGGAGAACTCGGCGCTCCAGACCTTGGAGACCCGGCTCTCCGATGCGCAAGGGGCGGCCGCGCGCCGGAAGGATCTGCAAACCGAACGCGATGAGACCTACGGTCGGGTGTTCGAAGCGATCATCAACGAACAGAACGCGCTGGCCGGGCTCTACGCGCCGCTGATGGCGCGGCTCGCGGCATCATCGGGCACGCTGAAGAAGCTCAGTTTCTCGGTTCGCAGGATGGCCGACGTTCAGGCTTGGGGTGCGGTTGCGGAGGAAGAGCTTCTCGATCGACGCAAGACCGGCCCTTTCTACGGCAGGGGCTCCCTGATCGCGGCGGCCAGCGAAGCGCTGAAGCCGGCGTGGGAGACGGGGTCGGCGGCCGATGTGCAGGCCGCGATGGTCGCCTTCATGGCGAAATACCTGAGGGACCTGCTCTCGCACGCACCTTATGCGCCGACGCAGCAGGCCGAGTTTCGGGCCTGGTCGAAGAAGTTCGCGCACTGGCTCTTCGGCACCGAGCACATCACCGTCCGGTACGAGATCTCCTATGACGGCGTCGACATCCGCAAGCTGTCCCCCGGCACCCGGGGGATCGTGCTGCTGTTGCTCTATCTCGCCCTCGACGATTCCGATGACCGACCCCTGATCATCGACCAGCCCGAGGAAAATCTCGATCCGAAGTCGGTGTTCGACGAGCTGGTGACGCTGTTCGTCGCTGCGAAGGCGAAGCGCCAGGTGATCATGGTCACCCACAACGCCAACCTCGTCATCAACACCGATGCGGACCAGATCATCGTTGCGTCCGCCGGGCCGCATCCCTCCGGGGGCCTGCCGCCGATCACCTATGTCGCCGGCGGCCTCGAGAGTGCCGACATTCGCAAGTCGGTCTGCGACATCCTGGAAGGTGGAGAGGCGGCTTTCCGCGAGCGGGCGAGACGACTGCGGGTGAGGTTGGAGCGATGAGCCTGCCGGCCGCACCAGCGATGAAGGCGCCCGCCGCCACGGGGAGATCGGCATGAGGTTCGTCGTCCAGTTCAGGTCGGGCGACTCGCCGACGACCAATCGCTACCCCCACGCCGTGCTCGTCCAGGACAACTGGGACGACTATGGCTACAAGACCACCTTCCACGTCACGCTGCACGTCTCGGCCGATGAGAGCTACGACCTTGGCAGCATCAAGATCATCGAGTCGGGCCGGACCAGCGGCTACACGGAGATGCCCAGGCAGCCCTTTACGGAACTGCCCGCCGGCCATGCCTCTCTGGGGTCCAGCCTCGATTACTATGAGACCGTCTACAAGCTCGGGCGAGGCGTGTTCGAACCCTACTTCCGAGGTCTTCGAGACGTCGCGTTTGACGATGAGATCAAGGCCGGCGTCGAGGACACCGAGGCCTATCGGGTTTCGCTTCTGCGCTTTAGCGGCGCCGAGCGGACGATCATTGACGCCGCACGGTTGCTGAGTGCGCCCACGCTGCCGACGAGACGGCGCAGCGCGGGCTTCCGGGTCAAGTTCAAGACCAAGGTGGCGCGGCACGCGAACGCCATAACGATCGACTTCGATTTTCGCCGTCGCGGCCGACTGCCGAACCGCATCAACGCCCTGATTGGCTATAACGGCACCGGCAAGACCCGACTGCTCTCGAACCTCGCGATCGTCGCGAGCGGATACGGCTACGGCAGCAAGGAAGACGTGCTCGACGACGCGGCGGGCCGGTTCGTGGGCGCCGCGCCGCCGTTCAAGACGGTGGTCGTGGTGTCCTACAGCGCGTTCGACACCTTCGTCATTCCGGGCCGGACGGAGGAGGAGAAGGAGAGGCTCCAGGAGCGCGGGGGGATCTTCGGCTACGTGTATTGTGGTCTTCGCGAGCGCTCGGACGACGACGCGCCGAACGGCGAGCAGGCGTATCGGCTGCGGACGCCAGCCGAGATCGAGGCGGAGTTCTTGTCCGCGCTTGGGCGGGTCCGCGACGCGGAGCGCTTAGACAGCCTACTGGAGGTTTTGAAGCCGCTGCTGCGCGATCCGTCGTTTCAGCGCATCGGCCTGACCCAACTCTACGCCAATCGCGACGACGACGAACTTGGCGAGCTCTTCCGTGGACTGAGCAGCGGCCACAAGGTGGTGCTCAAGATCGTGACCGAACTCACGGCGCACATCTCGGGCTCGGAGCCGACGCTAGTGCTCATCGACGAGCCCGAAACCCACCTTCATCCACCCTTGCTCGCCGCGTTTTTGAAGAGCGTGCGGGCGTGTCTCGAAACCTTCGATGGCTATGCCATCATCGCCACCCATTCGCCCGTCGTTCTGCAGGAGACCCCGGCGAAATACGTCCAGGTGCTGCGTCGCTCAGCCGACCAGAGCCGGGTCGTGGCTCCGAACGTGGAGACGTTCGCAGAGAGCATCGGCGTCATTACGCAGGAGGTCTTCAATCTTGGTGACGGCTCGACCGATTGGCACGAGACGTTACGCGCGCTGGCCCGTCGCAACACACTTGAGGAGATCGAGGAAGCGTTCGGTCGCAAGCTGGGCTTCGCGGCGCGCTCTTACATTCTGAGCATTCGCGATGAGCTCGAGGAGTAGTGGATGCGATCGATCCCTCTCCTGGCCGTCGATGCGACGGTCGTATTCGATGAGATCGCCGCCGCCAAGCATCAACCGCGGCGCGGACGGATGCAGGCGGCGCGCGCGGACGTCCTGACGGCCTATCAGAGCTACGAGGATGCCGTGCCGGAAGTCGGTGAGCTGGACGAAGCGCCGCTGACGGATGCGCAGCAGGAGGCGATGCGGCACGCGTTCAACGTCGAGACTGCACCGATGACCGCGCTCCGCGGCGATCTCCTGAAGAGGATCAGCGTTGCGCGGTGCCCCTTCTGCGGGATCAGCGAGTCCTCTACCCTCGATCACTACCTTCCGAAGGAGCAATACCCCGAGTTCTCGGTGTTTCCGAAGAACCTCGTCCCGAGCTGTGCGGTGTGCAATACGCGCAAGCGTGATCGCATCCTCGACGAAGGGACGAACGTGCGGATGTTCCTGCATCCTTGTTACGACGTAATCCCCGACATCGCGTTTCTGAGAGTGCGTGCGCGCATGGAGGGTGACGCTCTCGTGCTGTCGTACCGCCTGGTCCGGCCGGCCGGGATGGCCCTTCAGACTTTCCAGCATCTCCGGAATCATTTCGACGAGCTCGACCTCGCCGACCGCTACCGACGAATGGGTCTTGAGCATCTGGGGGGACAGTATCCTGCGCTTCGTCGCGCCTACGGCCCGGGTGAAGATTCGGGGCGCGTCGCAGAAAAGCTGGTCGAGGGAGCGGAGGACTTTGAGGAGGTGCAAGGGCCGAATTACTGGCTCGCCAAACTCTATCGGGCCCTTGCCGGGAACGATGATTTCTGTGACGGCGGCTTTGAGGCGGTGCGGCCGGAGCTACAACCGCATTGACGACCAACCGCGGCCCTATGCGGCGAGCAGGTGTTTCTCCTGCGGATCGGATTCGTCCTCGCCTGTAGCCTTTTGAAGGAAGCGCGCCAGCGCGGCCTTCCGCGAGTCGCGATCGAGCGCATAGGCGGTCTGCTTGAACTCTTTGCCCTCAAGCAAACCCGCGATGTAGCCGGCGATCGTGTCGGCCGCCATGATCAGCGCCGTGTCGAGCGTATGAATGTAATTGCTCGTCACAGAACCTTTCGCGTGCCCGACCAGGGCTGCGATTGTCATCTCCGTGAAGCCCAGGTCGTTGCCCAAGCTCGCAAAGCTGTGTCGAAGGACATGAGGCGTCACGTCGGAAAGCGAGGAGTCCTTGAATATCTGGTCCCAGTGCCTCGGGAAGCCTCCGAACGCATTGTCCTCGCCATAGCCAGCGATGACGAAGGTGCCCGTTGACGTCTTCTGACGTTCCTCGAGAAGCTCCACGACGGGCAACCCGACGGGGCGAACCGACATGCCCTCCTTGCTGTCGATCAGCCGAAGGCAGCTTCCGTCGACATCCGCTTCAGCCCATTTCAGTCCAACAATTTCGCTTCGCCGGCAGCCCGTCAGCGCGATCAATCGAATGATGTCCACGCTCGGCGCGTATTTCTCATCCTCTTGGGCTTTGCGGAGCATGTCGCCGAGGGTCCGATACTCCGCCTCACTCAGTCGGCGCGTCCGGACGGCATCCTTAGGCTTGCGAAGGCCGTGGGCGGGGTTGGTGCTGATAATCCCGGCCTCGATCGCATAGGTGAGAATTCCGCCGAGAAGCCCAACGGTTCGCGCCGCTGTGCCGGCGCCGCCGCGGACAATAGCTTTGCCTCGCAGTTTGTCGGTTTTTACGGACACCCGCGTCTTTCCGGCCATGATGTCCTTCAGCATCTTGTTCACGTCGGTCTTCGTGAGATCCTTCACCCGCCGGGTGCCGAGAAGCGGAATGATGTGCCGGTTGATCCGTCCGGTATCGGTGATGATCGTGTGGGGCTTCTTCGGACGGCCGCCCTTTCCCATGACGAGGCCGGCGTTCATGTCGTTCAGGTAAAGGGTGCAAAGCTCCCTCACCGTGATGGCTTTGTGGTCGAGCTGGCGTTCCTCAGCAGGATTGTCGCCCTGCGCGACACGCCCCAACTGAACCTTCGCTTCTTGCCTCGCGCTTTCGGGCGTCCACACGCCATGCAGCCCGATCGTATAGCGGCGTGAGCGCCCCAGCGCTCGATATTGAAGGACATAGCTGCGCTTGCCAGAGGCGAAGACGCGCAGGCCGAAACCTGGTAGTTCATCGTCCCAGATAACGTAGTCCTTCTCGCGGGACTCAGCGGCGTCGACGACGCGCTTGGTGAGCTTAGCCATGGGAATTCTCCCGTCGAAGCTCCGGTTCTCGCGTAAGCACCACGTAAGCAGACGGGCGCAAATCGGAGCGTGATTGAGGGTAACCCAGGCGGGACGGAGATTCAAATTGTTTAGTTATTACAGTGGCATAGCGCATAGGGGGCGGTCCTGTCGGGAATAGGCGTAGACAGGACTACTTCCTCCGAAGGCAAAGGTCGCACGTTCGAATCGTGCTGGGTGCGCCATTTGCGTGCAAAACCGCGAACGCCGATATCCGCCGATTTCCCGCCTGAAGCAGCGATGGGAGTGCGGAGCGGTTGGGCGCCCTCCCCAAATCTTGCGCTCTATGCCCGCACATCCAGTTGGCGGTCCTTTTCAAAAGCGCGCCGACCATTGGTTCCCCTTGACCTGCGTCAAGGCGGGGTTCTGGTCGATATGCCACCTTCCTCTCACTGGCTCGCTTTGCAGCCGAGATGAAAGGAATGAGGGTAAGGCTATGCCGATCGCAGACATTCTCATGTTGTCGTTGATCCTTGTGGGGACCGCAGTCTTTGGCCTCACCCTCTCAATCACAGGCTGGCGCAACTGACGCTGAGACGGCCCGACTTCCGCGCGGGCCAAGGCGGGTGGTATCGGGATGTGGGGCAGACTGCCGTGACAGGCGTCGCGATCACGTTCGGTTGTCGAGGAGGAACCTCGCCGCCCCAAAGTTGTTGGCATGACAGATAGCCAATGAGGAAAGTGTCATGCGCAATCCCACGACGTGCAAGGATAACCCGCCAAAGCGGCAACCCATGGTGAGCGGATCCGAATATTACCGCAACAGGGCCGATGTCGAGCGCGGGCTGAAAAGAAGAGATTTCCCCTCCCAGGATCTCGACGATGACCCAAGCGAGAAGCGGGACGAAAAGAAGGTTGATGCCGAGAAGCTGCCCTCGAAGCGTTGAACGCCGCGCAAATCACCCGCAGAGGAGGCGATATGGAGCAAGCTTCAAGCGATGCCTTCAGCGACGGTGAGGTTGCTCGCTGGATGGGATATTCGGAAGATGCAAATCCGTATGATCCGGAAATCGATCCAGGCGGCTATCGGCGCTGGAACGAAGGTTGGCACAGTGCGGACAATGATCTGGATGATGCCGACGGCGATTGACGCCGCGGCGCCCAGTTGCTAGGTGCAGGACCAGCCCATGAGGCGGTAGACGCGCCCCCCCAATACCGAGCCTCTCGGAGATCTCTGTCGCACCAAAGCCCTTGCCCTGCGGCTCTTTCACCAAAGCGACATCGACAGTCGGGCGACACCCTTTGTAGACGCCGACAGCATTGCCCCAAGCGATGCCTTCCATCTGGCGCTCTTCGCGCAGATTCGTCTCGAGCCTTTGCCCACGACCGTGCCGGTATCGGTTGGGTGCTCCATCGCTTTCAGGCCCCATTGGCCTTGGGAGCGAGGACGGCGACGACCGAGAAGTGACCAGGGCCGACATGGAGCCGTGGCTAGGCTGGACTACCGATGGCCTGTTCACCAATACCGAGGATCCAGAGAAGCAATACAACCACAAGCTGAGGAATAACCATCAAATAACAACCTTAAGTTAATAGGACCACTCGGTGAGTCATAGCTACCCGAATGTGACATTAATTTCTTTCAAAAGACACTGCCTTCTCCTCGTTATCTTCCTCCAAACTGGGGATGCCAAGCAATCGCGAACTTGAGATGCTGACGAATGGTTCTGGTATTTGCACGCAAAAGGCAAATCCCTGGATTAAATCTTCGCGATTTAGGTCATTCACTTGGGAGAACTACGATGGATACATCTTACAAGCGCTGGTTGGGAGTCGGTGTCAAATCAGGCGGTCAATTGGGAATTGGCGGCGTTGAAAGCACGACGGCCAGGCTGTGGAATTTGGGCGACGGCGAGTCGTTTGACCTCGAGGTTTTCGCCGGCCGCTGGGGCCTGGGCCTCGGTGGCGATGGTGGCGCCGTGGCGGTCATCGGCTTCGGTTTTAGCGTGCCCTATGAACTGGATGGAAAATCGGCGAACGACTGGGGAGTCAATATCGCCATTACTGAGAAAGTGCTCTCCAAGAGCCTTGTCACGTCGCTCTCGGTCGCCGTAGCAATGGCGAGAGCAGCAAAGGCTGCCCGGCTCTCCAAATTGGGCGTTGATACCATTGGTCAGCTCAGGAACCTGGCCCATACATTTTATGCCGGGTATGAGGCCTCCAAGAAATCGGGCGTGGTGATGATCGATATACCGGGTGCGGGCGTTGGATTGGAAGTTTCAGCGTACATCACGCGTGGGACGATGTACGTCTCCAATTCGTCCTACTACTATCCGGGTCTGAGCGATTAAGCAGCCCCGGCGCCAACGGTAGGCCGGAATCGGGGCTGTAATCGAAGTGACGCAAGACACTATCCGTATCATTCCCGATTCCGAGCGCACGAAACCAAAGCGGCATCTTCCAGGCCTTCGGATCGTTGAAGGCAAGGACATTATTCGGTGATGGCCGAGCGCCAATTCAGACCTGAAGAGAGTTTGGGCATTTTTGGCTGGCATGACGCAGAATGTAAGGGCGGCTCTATTGGAGAGGTCGCCCGACCAGAATGCTGCATGGGCGACGGTCGACATTTCGGCGCTTGTCCAAGCACACGTCAGATGACGTTCAAAGAAAATGCTCTCCAGCGCGGCGGCCACCTAAGCACTCGGCGCTGGAGGATCAGAGGAGTTGCCGCGTGCGATGCTAGATGCGCATATTCCTCTCTGATCCGGGATTGGCGACGACTTGGCTAAGACCGCGAGACCTGACCCGGTCAAGTTGCCTCGCGGTTCCTTAGAAGCAGAAAACCTAAAAGCAGTGCGATCGAGAAGACAATCATGACAGTTGCAGCGGCGGCGATCGTCGGCGTCAGATATTCGCGGGCCTGCGTGAACATCTCGCGAGGCAGGGTTCGTTGGCCAGGGCCGCCAAGGAACAGCGTGACGACGATCTCATCCAATGAAGTAGAGAAGGAGAACAATGCCCCTGAGGCGATGCCCGGGGCAGCGATCGGCAACGTTACGGCGAAAAATGTTCGAACCGGACCCGCGCCCATGCTCGCGGCCGCCCAGATCTGCCGAGCGTCCAGGTTCGCCAATGCCGCGGACGTGGTGACGACCTGGAACGGGACCGCAAGCGTGGCGTGGGCCATCACAAGGCCGAGATAAGTGCCTGTAAGGCCCAGCTCAGAGAATACGAAATAGATGCCGACCCCGACAATCACGGTCGGCACGACGAGAGGCGCCAGGACGATTGCCTGTATCGGCTGGCGTGATCTCAAACCCAGCTTGTTCAGGCCAAGGCTCGCAGTTGTGCCGAGCACGACGGAAATGATCGTGGCGCCCAGGCCGATGGAAAGACTGTTGATCAGGGCGTTTCGCCAAGTATCGGAGCCGAAGAAATCCTCGAACCAGCGCAGGGAAAAACCCGCGAGAGGAAAGCTAAGTTCGTCGCCGGCATTGAAGGAGAGCGGCACGATCACCAATATCGGCGCAATCAAAAATAGTAGAACGAGTGCCGACCATACCCCAAGCAGCACCCGTGTGAGTTTTCCGGCCGTTGATATAGAACGGTATTCCATTCTCGATCACCTGGATGCAGTGCGAAGCGTGCGCGGCATGACATATTTCAACGTAAGCAGGAATGCCGTCAGGATCGTTAGTGTGAGCCCGAGGGACGCCGCCAATCCCCAATTCGACGTGCCGACCGTGAAGAGCGTGATGTAGTTCCCGATGGTCTGGTCGCCGGGGCCACCAACAAGTGCCGGGGTAATGTAGAAGCCAAGCGATGAGACAAATACCAGCATTGCACCGGCCGCCAGGCCCGGTATGACTTGCGGAAGATAGACACGCCGGAAGGCATAAAGCGGATAGGCTCCAAGCGAGGAGGCCGCCTGCATGAGGCGATCGTCGGTTGCTCTCATGGAAGCCAAAAGCGGCAAAGCCAGAAATGGCAACATGACGTGGGTCATTACAACCACGACGGCAAAGCGGTTGTAGAGAAGCCCAAGTGGGTGATCCGTGATCCCGATCGCCTGAAGCAGCCTGTTCACGACGCCTCGATCCTGCAGCAACACGATCCAGGCAGTCGTCCGAACCACGATAGAGGTCCAGAACGGAAGCATGATAACAATGACCGCGACCTGTCGGATCACCGCCGATGTTCGAGACAGATAGTAGCAAAGCGGAAAGCCGAGAACGATCGCGCTCACACTGGTCAGGGCGGCGATGATAACCGTGCGCAAGAGGATCAGGCGGTAGAGGCCGCCTGTTTTGTAGGCGTCCACCAGGCCCTGTCCGAACTCCCATCGCAAGTCAAAGGCTGCAAGAAGATAGAAGGTGTCGACCGGTCCCGCGGCACGTTTCAAGATGCGCCAGGTTCCCTCGTCCAGCCAGCGCGGATTGATCTGCGACGGACCCGAGTTTGTTGTCTTCAACTGTTGGGCGGTTTGCCTCAACAGTGCATTCAGGCGCGGATCCTCGTAAGAGAGACGGCGCCCAAGCGCTGCGAGCTTTTCGGGCGGTGTGGCGCGAAGGTCTTCGGCCAGCGCTGCCTGCGCAGCCTCCGGCGGTGCGCCTTCCCCATCCCAGCCTCGCAGCACGGCAGCAAGATGGGGAAGAGCATTTGGCAATTCCCGATCGGAAACGCTGGTCCAGAAAACCAGTCCGAGAGGTATCAGGAACGTCAGCGACAGAAAGATGAGCAACGGCGCGATAAGGCCGTAATGCCAATTGAAGGGGCGAGCCGTCGGTCTCTCCATCTCGCGATCCCCTCTCATGCCACTCTACTGGCCGGACCACGCCGCCCAGCGGGCGGTGAGCGCGTCAATATTATCGACCCAGAATTTATCATCCATATGCAGGATGTCGGTGCTGTTTGCGGGCGCGGTCGGCAGGTCGCTCAGGATTTTTGGATCGAGAACCTTCAGAGCTGCCACGGAGGTGATCCCTACCGGCTGGCCCAGGGGCAGAAGTTTTTGACGATCAGGACGCTCAAAGGCTGCCAGAAACTTGTAGGCCGTGTCTGCGAACGGCGAGTTCATCATGATGACCCAGCTGTCCACGGTTTGCAGCGACTGGTTCCAGACAATGCCAAAGTTCTTGTGATCGTCGCGGATCGCGTTGGTGACGCGTCCATTATAGGAACTCGCCATCGTCACCTCGCCGGACGACAAAAGTTGGATCGGCTGCGCACCCGACTTCCAGAAGATCAACGATGGCTTGATGGAATCCAGCTTCTTGAAGGCTCGCTCGACGCCTTCATCGGTAGCCAGGAGCTTGTATACGTCGCCCGGCGCCACCCCGTCGGCCATCAGGGCAATCTCGAGATTGCCCTTCGGCCCATCGCGTAAGGCCCGCTTTCCGGGAAACTGCTTGAGATCGAAAAAGCTGGTCCAGCCCCTCGGCGGCGTCTTCAACGCCGCGGCATCGTATCCAAGCACATAATTGTAGATGATGGAACCGACGCCGCAACGGCTGGAACTGCCTGCGACCACATCCTCGGGCTTGCCGATACGGCTTTGATCAAGCGGCAGGAACAAGCCTTCGTCGCAGCCAATCTGCTGCTCCTCAGCCTCGACCTGCACCACATCCCAACCGCCATCCGGCATTGCTGCCTTGGTTCGCAGGATGCCAATGCCGTTGTCCCAGCTGTCATCGACGACCTTGATATTCTCGTCCCTGGCAAAAGGCTCGAAGAACACTTTCTTCTGCAGCGCTTGAAACGAGCCTCCAGAGGCGACCACCGTGAAATCCCGTGCGAGAGCCGGAAACAGACCTCCCGCCAGCGCCAGCGCTGCCAATAGTGAGGATTCAAAAACGCGAAGTTTTCTCATCGCTAAACCTTTTCGCTTGGTTGCAACAAAACGATCGTTCGGTCGTGATTGGGGATTCCGATTTTCAGCATCGATCCCGGCTGCGGAAGTTCGAATGCAGGGACGCCAACCCTGGCGGCGATCTTCACCCCACCGGCCAGGGCAAGACTGAGGCGAATGTGGTCACCGTGGAAATCGGTGCTTTCGAGCATTCCCTGCAGGGCATTCTGTCCCGTGGCGCCGACTTCCACGGCTTCTGGCCGGACGATCACGGTAACGCCCTGCCCCACGGCCGTTGCTTCGCCGCTCGGCACGCAGATGACATCCTTCGTCGCCAGGCGAATTTGGGCCTGGCCGCCATTCACCTGAGCAACATGACCTTCAAGGAGGTTGGCCTCGCCGAGGAATGAGGCGACGAAACGACTTTTGGGCCGCTGATACACCTCCAGGGGAGAGCCGATTTGCACAACGCGGCCGCTGTGAAAAACGGCGACGCGATCCGACATCGTCAAGGCTTCCGCCTGATCATGCGTTACATAGACGAAGGTCATGCCGAGCCTGCGATGGATATCGCGAAATTCGCGCTGCATCGCGTCGCGCAATGCCCGGTCCAACGCGCCCAGCGGTTCATCCATGAGGATGATCTCGGGGCGGTAAACCAGTGCACGCGCCAGCGCCACGCGCTGTTGTTGGCCGCCCGACAGTTGCGCGGGCCTGCGCCCGCCGAGATCGCCAAGATGCACGAGCTCAAGCGCCTCCCGAACACGCTTTTCGATCTCGGTCCGCGAAATCTTGCGGACGGCCAGCGGGAATGCGACGTTCTGCGCGACCGTCATGTGGGGAAACAAGGCGTAGCTCTGAAATACGACGCCGAGGTTGCGTTTATAGGCGGCCAGGGCGGTGACGTCCCGGCCCGCGATTATGACCCTGCCGCTGGTGGGATATTGGAAGCCAGCCATGAGCATAAGGGTCGTCGTCTTGCCCGACCCGCTTGGGCCGAGCAAAGTCAGGAACTCGCCCGGCCGGACATCGAGCGAAACATCATCGAGAACGGTCAGGTTCGGGCCGTAGGCCTTGGACAGGCGCTGCAGCGAGATGATGGGCGTGACAGCATCAGCTTCCCGTTCACCTTGGGAGACCTCGCCCGGAGGAATAGAGGCTGTCATCGTCAGGCCCGCCTTCAGCGACGGATATCGACGGGATTCGACAGCTCGCCGAGCCCTTTGATGCTGATGCGCGCCGGACCGCCGAGCCGGTTCATATCGGTTGAGGACTGCGGTACCTCACCTTCCTCGCCACCGGGATCGGAGGCCGTGCCGAGCGATACGATGTCGCCTGGAAAAAGCGTCTGATAGCGAGAGATGACGGCCAGGATTTCGGGCAGGTAGTAAGTCAGGTTTCGTGTGTTGTCACGATAGAGCAGCGTGTCGCCTATGAAACACTCGACATCCAGCGCATGGGGATCGGGGATCTCGTCGCGCGTCACGAGCCAGGGCCCAAGCGGGGAGAACGTGTCCGCGCTCTTGTATCGCCCCGAATAGGAGGCATGGCTTTCGACCATCTTGAAGCCGCCCTTTCCGTCGGGCATCGCCTCGCGATAATGAAAGGTATCCTCCTCCCGAAGCGTGGCCGATGTCACGTCATTGTGGATCGTGTAGCCAAAGACGTGATCATAGGCGTTCTCTTCCCGAATGCGTGTCGCGGTTCGGCCGATGATCACCGCGATCTCCGGCTCCGGATAGGTGATGCCGTAGTCCGGGTAGAGCACGATGGGTTCGTTGTGCCCAACCAGCGCCGAGTAAGGCTTGACGAAAAACGTCGTCGTTTTCGGACGCTTGATGATCGTATCGGAAAACGCCGTGTTGTTGTTGGGCACGCAAGCCAGCTTCGAAGGTTTGCGGACTGGCGGATGCCAGCGAACCTGATCCGAGGCAAAAACCGCGCCCGTATTGGCATCCGCCTCAACAAGTTCACTTGCCCTGGCAAGGGCCTCGAATGCCGGGGGACCAGCCTCAATCACGCTTTGCATGTCGCGGAAGATCGCGGCGTCCGGTCCTGAGCGCCCGGTCGCCGCGACCGCCTGCTCGGCATCGTGAAGCCGTCCCTGCCTGTCCACCAAGCCAACCCGATCGCGGCCGCCGCCATGAAAACTGGCCAATTTCATCGATACGTCCCCTCATCAAGCGTTTCGTACTACGAAACGATGTCACGCTTATTAAAACGAACGTTGCACTAAGTTTGGGCTTGTGGCAAGAGAGATCTGCAGTTCATGAAGGAGCGGAAGCGATGTCCGGGGAAAATGCGGCGCCTGAAAGCGACGCCTTGAGCGGGGACGAGAAGGCAGCCGCTTTGGTCTGGGGGGCGGTGGACCTGCATTGCCACAGCGGTCCATCCCTAATGCGGCGGCGACTCGATCACATCGATGAGTTGAGGGAAGCCTCAGCGGCGGGGTTTCGCGCCGTGGTTATGAAGGATCACTACTATTGCACCGCTCCCGCGGCGCGACTGATCGCTCGCCACTACCCCGAACAAATGACCAGGATGCGGGGCGGAATCGTTCTCAACAATGCGGTCGGCGGATTGAACCCGTACGCCGTGGAACATGCTATTGCCCAAGGTGCGCGGATCATCTGGCTGCCGACTTTCGACGCTCAGAATCACATCGCTTCTCAAGAGAATGTCCCTCCGGAAAAAGCCTTCCCCGTTCGCAAATCGGGCGCATTGCCCTTCCAACCGGTGCCGCTGTTCGACGGCGCGGGACAGGTTCGCGACGAATTGAAAGCCATCTGCGACATGATCGCGGCGCATGACCTCGTGCTATCCGCGGGTCATGTGCACAAGGACGAAGCTTTCCGTATCTTCCAGGAGGCGCAGGCTCGCGGTGTAAGGCGCTTCATCATGAGCCATCCGGAATACATCCTTGGTGCATCCAAAGCCGACATACGCGATCTGGCCAGGTGGGGCGTCACGATCGAGCATTCGATTTGCATGTGGTTCGGCGGCCCCGATGATCGGCTCTACGATTCGGGCGACCTTGTCGCTTTCGTCGAGGCCGGCTCCATTGAGCACACGATTTTCGGTTCCGATCTGGGTCAACTGAGGAACTGCACGCCGGTGGAGGGTTTCCGGCGGATGGCCCTGTTGCTTTCCGACAATGGCTTCAGCGATGGCGATATTCGCCGAATGCTTGCCGACAACGCGATCGCTCTTCTGGGCGAGCGCGCACTTGAACCCCTCGTTTCATAGGCTCTGACGATCATGACCGCAGAAAAATCAGGGTCGAGCATTCAATCCGTTCAGCTCGCATTCGGCGTCCTGGAGGCTGTCGCTGCCTCTCAAGATGGTGTTGGCGTAAGCGAACTGGCAGCCCAACTGGGTACCACCAAAGGCACGATCTTTCGCCATCTCCATACTCTGCTGAACTGCGGCTATGTCATGCAGAATGCGGCGACAGCGCGCTATAGCCTCGGCGTGCGTTCCTATCTGCTCGGCCAAAGCGCCGGAAGGATCGGCATCGTTGAAGCGGCGGAAATCGAGGCCCGCGCCTTACGCGACGAAGTGGGAGAGACGGCCGTGGTGTCGTTGGCGACCGCAAACTCTCTCGTGGTCACAACCACCGTGCGCGGAACATCGTTGATTGAGATAGGCGTACGTCCCGGAAGCGAATTGTCGCTGCACGCGACCGCGCAGGGAAAGGTGGCGTTGGCGTTCAGCCGCCATCCACTCTTGAAGTGCGCCATGGCGACAGGATTCCTTCGCCACACCGAGGCTACGATTTGCGACATTGAGACGATCCGGGACGAAATAGAGCGCGTCAGAGCCAATGGATACGCAGTCTCCTCGGAAGAAGAGACGCGAGGCATCAGCGCGATTGCCGCGCCGATATTCGACCAAACCGGCGATGGCGTCGGCACGATAGCCTTGGTCGGGCTTGTCAACGCCATCCGACTTCCCCCCGACCCCATCCAGGTAGAGCCACTTCTGCGAGCGGCCGCTCGTATTTCGAAGGGTCTCGGTTTTCGCTCTCAGATCGCGGCGGGTTGACGCCAACACCGCTCATCACATTGAAAGGAAACGCCATGCCGCTTATGCCGAGCGCAGAGGTCTTCATTACCTGCGCGGTGACGGGCGCAGGCGACACGACGGGGCGATCCGCCAGGGTTCCCATAACGCCTGAGGAAATTGGCGACGCGGCAATCGAGGCCGCGCGGGCGGGTGCCGCCATAGCCCATATTCACGTGAGAGATCCGATCAGCGGGAAGGGCACGCGCGGTGTGGAGCTCTACGGGGGGGTCGTCGAGCGCATCCGCGCCTCAGGTGTCGACGTCATTCTCAACTTCACCGGAGGCATGGGGGGCGACATGATGATCGGGCCCCCCGAAGCGCCCTTGCCGCCGATCGCCCACCTGACCGACATGGTCGGAGCCAGCGAGCGTGTCGCTCACGCCGAGGCACTGCTGCCGGAAATATGCACCATTGACTGCGGCAGCCTGAATTTCGGAGACGGGGATCTGGTGATGGTCAACACGCCGAGCATCCTCGTGGAAATGGCGCAAAGACTTCGTTCACTGGGAATCAGGCCAGAGATCGAAATTTTCGATACGGGCAATCTGCGCTTGGCACAGTGGCTGGTCCAGCAAGGCGTCATCGACGATCCTGTGTTGGTTCAACTGTGCATGGGCATCCCATGGGGCATACCTGACGACCTCAATAGCTTCATGGCGCTTATCAACAATCTTCCAAGTAATTGGATTTTCTCGGCGTTCTCGATTGGACGCAATCAGCTTCCCTACTCGATGCTGGCAATGCTCGCCGGCGGCAATATCAGAGTAGGACTGGAAGATAATCTCTGGCTTGAGAAAGGGCTCCTTGCGACCAACCGCACACTCGTCGAGCGAGCGGTCGCCATTGCTCAATCGATCAACGCCCGCATTCTTGGGCCGCAGGAAGTACGAGAGAAGCTCAAGTTGACTAGGCGTTGGTAGGGCCACCGTGAGGGTAGCAGCAAGCTGGTGTAGCCAGCTGTACTGAAGCTCGGCGATATCGGAGATGTCTTGGCGCGAGCGCGGGCTCGACATTTCCTTTGGGAAGATCGGTCGCCGGGTCGCCAGATTCGGCCCCTCGCTCCGAGGCGAGCCGGCGGGAAAATGACTGCCAAGAGCGGACATTGCGTCGCAGAAAGGTTAGCCCTGCCCCCTACAGGCCCGCCAGCTGCACGACACACGTCATATCGTTTGTCACGAAAGAAATGCCATCGCCCAACGTCTCCGGAGACTGCCCCGCCCGGTTGACCCAGCACGTTGGATATCCAAACCACTGCGCCCCGACGGCGTCCCATCCAGCGTAGGCGGCGAAACCGATCTGCGATCTGGGTATGTCGAATGCTTTCTCTCCCAACGCATACGCCTCCCCAGCCGGCTTGAAGCGTTGCACCCGGTCAGTACTCAGAGGCTGCTCGAGAATCTGGTCCAGGCCGTTCCGGGTCATGTTGGTCCGGAGAAGATCGTCGCTGAGATTGGACAGGAGTGCCAGGCGCAAACCAGCCGTTCGCAGGCGGGTGAGCGTCGGAACCACATCTGGCCATACATCAAGCTTTCGATATTGTCCGGTGAGCGTCTCACGCTGGAGCGTGCTTAATGGCAGGGCGAGAGCCTCCGCGGTCTGCCGCAAGGCGGCATCGGCTATCGCCTCAAATCCAGAGTAGCGGCCGGCGGCGGTCTCCAGCCAAGTGTACCCGAAAAGCTTTCCCGTCCATTGAGCCATGAGCTTCGTGCCGCTCGCGCCCCAGAAACCCTGCACCAGCGCCGTGATGGAGCGCGCATCGAATATCGTGAAGGCATCGAAAGCAACGGCTCCGAGCTGCGCTGACGTGGTCGAAGCGGCAATTGCAGCGGTCGGCAGCGAGATCAGGCCAGCGGCACCAATTAGAAGAGTTCGCCGAGTGACATCCGTCGCGCTCTTCGACAGCGGGGGCTCGCGGTCAGGCATCTTGAGATCGGCACTGCCGTGTCCACGAGGCTTCATCGCAAGCTCCCACGTATCATCCATATCGACTATGAATTACGTTGCGGGCGATCTCCCTGTTACAGGTATTCGAGGTTTCCGTTCGGACGCATACCAACAGGCTCTGCTAGGTACCGGCGCACTCTGTCTGGCACAGTTTCGGCCCGATTCGGTCGATGAACTGGGCGCTGAATGGCCTGCGAACCGAACATTCATCCGTTTCTCGTAGCAAGCGAAGACGAAGCAAAATCAGAGCTGGATCGTGTTCAAGACCCGCATTGCTGAACAGTACAGCCTTTTCGGGGTGTCTTCGGGAGCAGCAGATACCGTTTGTTGTTGAGTTATGCTACCAGCGCTATAGTCCTTGCCTGGATGCGAGGAATGTCTCTGGCGGCACAGTCAAGGTGGAGAGAGACTTGTACGGGATTGCGGAAGACGGTACCGAGCGCCTGGCGGGTGACGCGGATTCTGGTGCCCTTCGGCTCGGCTGCGACCGCCTTTACCCACCGGAGTCGACGTTTTATTCCCTCCTTCGCCGTTTGCGTTCCGCCCTGCTGCGCCCGTTCGATAGTCGGGCCGTTTGGCAGTTGCGTCGAGACATAGGACATCAATACAGCCTCATGCGGCAAGCCAAGGATACGCTCGCCAGCGCCAAGGTTTTCGAGCAAGCCTCTGTCGCGGCGCGCATGGGCATCTGGCAATGCGAATTGCCCAGCGAACGATTGACCTGGAGCAATGGAACCTACGATCTGTTCGGTCTCCAGCGTGGTCGCGGGATCGTACGTGGTGAAGTCGTCAGGAGTTATTCGGAAGAATCGCTTGCTCGTCTGGAGCAAGTGCGTCGCGATGCCATAGAAGCAGGGTCCGGTTTCGGATTTGATGCCGAAATCCAGACCCCCGAAGCCGAAAAGCGGTGGATCAGAATATCCGCCACCGTCGAGCGCCGAAACGGCGAACCGATCCGGCTCTTCGGGGTCAAGCAGGACGTTACCGAGGAGAAGAGGCTGCTCGAGCAAATGCGGTATGTCGCCGAGCACGATATGATGACCGGCCTTGCCAATCGCACCCAGTTTCAAGCGAGACTTGCAGAAATCTGTGAGCCTCAACGGCAAGGCGGCGCCCTGATGCTCGTAGACCTCGACGGTTTCAAGGTGGTCAACGATACCTTCGGGCACGGCGTGGGCGACGAGTGCCTGGTCGAAATCGGGCACCGACTTTCAGCGGAGTGTCAGGGTGCCGATCTGGTTGCTCGTATCGGGGGTGACGAGTTCGCTGTGCTTTTCGGCCCAACCGCCGGCCAGCAAAGGATCGAAAGCATGGCCCAACGCATCATCGATGTCGCGGAGATGCCGATAAACTGCTCAGGCCGCAGTTTTCAGGTTGGCGCCTCTATTGGTTATGCCTTTACGGATGGAGAGACCCCCGCTGCAGTGTTCGCGAGAGCCGATCGCGCGCTCTACGCCGCGAAAGCCGCCGGCCGCCTCACTTTCCGAGGGCCACCTTCAAAAGGGGCTTGACTGGCAGCAGTCGCACGCCGGCGTTCTCACGCTGCTACAAGTCATTGGGGTCGTCGAGGTCCGCGTCGACCGTTCAGCCAGTTGCGCCAAGGGCGCGTTTCGCGGCCTCTCCAAGCCGCTCGGTGTTCATCTCTTTTCCCGGATGAAAGTTGAGCGAACATTCGGGGACGATCCGCATGCTACTTCGACGCGGCGGCGAACGCGGCGAGTTCGCGTCCGAACCGGGCCGGCTCTTCGTAGAACGGACTGTGCCCGCTATTTGCGTAAACGGAAAGGCGGTTGCCTGGCCGAAGCGCCTTGATCCGTTCGGACATGGCGAGGCTGACGAGCCGGTCATGCATGCCGTGCGAGGCTAGGATGGGGCCCTTGTAAGCAGCAAAAACGGGTTCGAGGTCATTCACCGCTGTCTTGATGAAGCCCTCGTTCGCCGCTCTCGCCGTCATGCCGTTGATGACAAGCATGTTCTGGAGGTCGACGCCTCTCGGCGGTTGATGAAAACAAGCGAGCAGGAACGCCGCCGTCGCTGCCGTCCGTACCGCGAGGTCGTGCGACGTCCCTGTCTGGGCGAAGGCTCCGGCGAGGGGCGTCAGGAGACCCGGCGCCAACTTGGTGACGGCGTCGACAAGGTTGACGCCGGCGATCCCCGCACCGCCATATTTGTGGAGATAGGCGCCAGCGACCCACCCGCCGAGCGACCAGCCTACGAGCACGGGACGCCGGAGCTTGGTGGCGGCGATCACCGCGGCGACGTCGTCCGCCCATTTGTCGATATCTGAATAGTCATCCGGAGAACCCGGCTTGTCGGAGTCCCCGTGTCCGCGCAGGTCGAACCGTGCCATTCGGAAACCCGCGAGCGCCGGATCGGCGAACTGCTTGTCCCAACTGAGGCGGCTTTGCCGCAGCCCATGGATCAACAAAATCTCGGGCGCTTGCGGATCACCCTGCGCGTCTCCCGCGAGCATGGTGCCGTCGGCCGATCGAGCCAGGAAAGGGCCATGTTCGCCCGAGGGTGCGCCTGCCACGACCGCGCTGGTCGAGGCTACGCTCGCATCCACCGCGCTCGCGCCTGGGAGGGCGTAAGCGCTTTTTGCCCGCAAGGCTAAGGCGGCGAGGCCGGCTGCGCTCGTCACAAATATGCGTCGTGAGTGATCCATCGCTAACGATCCATGTTATTTAGCTGTCACTAATCAACGAACTTGCATCTCGATTGTCAAGGTGTTAATTAGTGCTCGCTATGGAACCAGTTAAATCCCGCGGGGGAAGACCCTGGAGTTTTGATCGTGGCAAGGCGGTGGAGACCGCCATGCGGCTGTTTTGGCAACGCGGCTATGAAGGGGTGTCGGTCGGGGACCTGACCGAGGCCATCGGGATCGCGCCCCCGAGCCTTTACGCCGCCTTCGGGAGCAAGGCCGGGCTCTATCAGGTAGCGCTTACGCACTACGAAGAGGGCGCCGGATCCCTCGACATGCCCCCTCTCAACGCGGCGACGACACTGACAGAGGCTGTACGCTTGCTGCTCGAAGCCGCTGTCCGGACCGCCACGCATTCCGATCGCGAGCGTGGCTGCATGATCTCTAGCGGCATGATTACCTGCCCACCTGAGCACGCGGAGATCGCCCGCGATCTTGCCGCGCGGCGTGAGGCCCACCGCGAGAGGATCGCACAAGTCCTCGAACGATTTGGCTCGGCGGACGAGGTGCGCCGCCTGTCCCGACATCTGGTCGCGGTCATGCAAGGCATCTCGATCCAGGCGCGCGATGGCGTGGAGGTGGCGCAATTGCAAGAGGTCGTTGAAGAGGTTGTATCGGGCATAGCCTCACGTTTCGGCGATGGGCCGCGGTCGTGAAAGAGGCCTCCATGTCGCCGATGGAAATCGCTTGCGCGCTGCTGGTGCCGCTGCTGTGGGGATTCCAGTTCGTTGTAATCAAGATTGGTCTGACAGCGTTTCCTCCCCTGTTTTTCCTCGGCTTGCGCTTCGCGATCATCGCCGCGCTCGTACTTCCGTTCGTTGGGCGACCCACTCGGCGCGAGCTTGGGCCGATCGTCGGCATATCGATTTTTATGGGCGGCCTGAATTTCGGATTGGTTTATGCCGGGCTCGCACATGGGCAGGCGGGCGTATCGGCGGTCGCGTTCCAACTGCAGACACCATTCACGGTTCTGCTCGCTTGGCCGCTCCTCGGCGAGCGACCGTCCTTGCGAATAATCCTCGGCGTGGCGATCGCATTCGGAGGCGTTGTGCTCACGGTCGCGGCGCCGACTGTGCAAGTCGAACTCCTCCCAATCTTGCTGGTCATCGGCGCCGGGCTTGCCATGGCAATTGGAAACGTGCTCACGAAGCGTTACGGTCCGTTCGAGCCTCTGAAGCTCATGGCCTGGGTGTCGCTCTTCACCGTGCCGCAGGTTTGGGCGGTTTCGGCCTTGCTTGAGCATGATCAACTCGCCTCGCTTCACACCTCCCCTCCCATGCCGTGGCTGGCCTTCGCCTATACCGTCGTGCTCGGCGGGATCGCAGGCTTTGGTTTGTGGTTCTGGCTGATCGCGAAATGCTCGATGGCACGGATTGCGCCCTATGGGCTTCTCCAGACGGCCTACGCGATAGCCGCTGGCGTGCTTTTCCTGCACGAGCCGCTGACAGCGCGCCTTGCCGCGGGTGCGCTGATTTGCATCTGCGGCGTGGGCATTACCCAAAGCCGACCCCTTGCTCGGCCCAGCCCATCCATCGCGCCCCGCGATCCCGTTGAGAACCACATCGCCTGAGCCCGTTCATCATTCGCAATATGGCCAAGGACGAACGCCGTGAACACTGACACAAGCCATTCCTCGCCCCATCGACTATTCGATGGTTTTGCCAGGCTGGACCATACGACTTCACGCACACGTTTCAGTGGGGTCGCTGGAGGAAAGGGGCCGCCCGTCCTCCTGTTGCATGGCTATCCGCAAAGCCATGCCTGCTGGCATGCTGTCGCGCCAATTTTGGCGACCCGCCACACGGTCATCGTTCCCGACCTGCCAGGCTACGGGAACAGCCAGATGCTCGATGCCGGGCCCTGGGACAAGCGCTCGGTCGGCATTGAGCTGGTTGCCATGATGCGAGCACTCGGTCATGAGCGTTTTGCCGTCATTGGCCATGATCGCGGCGCACGCGTAGGCTATCGGCTGGCGCTTGACCACCCGGATCACGTCCGCGCTTATGCGGCCCTTGCTGTGGTGCCGACCCTGGATGTATGGGCAGCAGTGGACTGGCGGTTTGCCATGGGCGCTTTCCACTGGTTCCTGTTTGCTCAGCCCGGCGATCTACCCGAACGCCTGCTCGCCTCCGATCCGGACGCCTTCCTGGACGCCACGCTCGAACAGATGGCCGGTGGAATCCACAAACTGCATCCCGCCGCCGTAATCGCATATCGTGACGCCTTCCGAAAGGCTTCCGTACGCCATGCGATGATCGAGGACTACCGCGCCGCCAATGGTCCCGATGTCGAGCATGATTTGGCCGACCGTGCCGCCGGGCGCAGTATCGCATGTCCGGTGCTTGTCCTTTGGGCCGCAGAGCGTTTGGTCGCCGAGGGGATGGAGAGCGGCACGCTGACCGCCGCCGAGGTTTGGCGCCGCTGGGCCGACGACGTGCGCGGCGTTGAGATCAACTGCGGTCATTTGCTGCCCGAGCAGGCTCCCGATGCCGTGCTGGATGCCTTGACTCCATTTCTCGAGGCAACGGAATTCGCATAGCGTGTCTCAAGGCGACGGCCAATCCTGTAAGAGGGAATGCGATCCGTCTGCGGCCTTCGTCAAACTGGTCGAAGTTTTGCGCTATCGTGGCGCTTGATCAGTGAGGCCGTACTCGCTTCCGGGGCCGACTGAACGTCTCGGCAGCGAACAGCCTGGGGGGTCCATATGGCGCAAACAATGACCTAACGGGCCCGGCTTCATCGTGCTGGGTGCACCATTTTACCCACCGCCCTGGAACAAGACAGGGCGTCTCCCAAAAATACCGGGCGAACCGCTCTAATTTGCCCTGCCGCTACCGCCGCTCACAGGACTCGGTCGGAGCCAAGGGCTATCGGACGCACATTCGCAGGACTAGGGTATTTTCGGATCCATCAGCTCATCATCATCGGACTCATCGCGCATACCTGCGTCGAAGCGACCGTTCGCTTTGCCGCGGAGCTTGGCTACCAGGTCACCGTGGTGAGAGACGCCACCGCGGATTATTCGGATGAGGCGATGCACGCCGCTCTCGACATCAATATTCCGAACTACGAAAGCGCTATTGTCGGCGCCAAGGAGATCACGGCTTCGATCCTGGCTCTCTGACCGACGGGCTCGGCCATCTGCTTGGGGGACCGATGCCTCCAACACGCAGCGCGATTTCGCCTCTTGCGTGAATGTCGGCCGGACGCTGCGCAGATTGGCGCCTCCACAAAGGGGCGAATCGGATTTGATGCGATGGACTTGAGCGCCCTCACAAGGCGAAAGGAATAACAAAGACATCGGAGTGCCCAGAACGTGGGCTTCGGGCCCCCGGCGCGGAGCTTGGCATCGATGCCAAGAGCGGACGTTCGCACTATCAGCAAGTAGCGGACGCGGACGAGCGGACCCAAGCTGCCCGGGCCGCAAGCAGGTAGATTTCTCCAGACGAGGGAATTGGCCACGCCCGATGCTCGCCCACCACGTCCCTGCATCGGGACGCCGCGACGACGGTGACAGCGGTCGAAGAATTTCAGGACAGCTGGATTGACAGTTGCTGCATTTGCAGTTACATTTTCTGCAGTAATCTGGACTTCCTTGAGTTCGCCGATGCCGCAAGCCACCAAATCACCCTTTGCCATCAAGCGCACCCTAGCCTTCATGGCTTTTAGATCGCAGCGCCTGTTGAGCCAGCAACTCGAGGTTCTGTACGCGACCGTCGGCCTTTCGGTGCAACAGCACGTCGCATTGCAACTGCTCGACGAGGGCCTGGCCAGCGGTCCGAGCGACATCGCCAAGACGCTGAGCTGTGACACCGGATCAGCAACGCGGCTTGTGGATCAGCTAGCGGAAAAGGGCCTGGTGGTGCGCAGGCGCGACGGCGCCGACCGACGCCAGGTTTCACTGGCCCTCACGGATGAAGGGCGCTCAGTGTCCGAGGCGGCCCGGGCCGCCTCGATCAAATACACGCAATGCCTCCTGGCGGGCTTCGAAGACGCGGAGGCCGACGCCTTCTACTCCTACTTGTCCCGCCTCGTCACGCGGCTCGAGCAGCCAACCGATACGTGACGCTTCGCGTACCGGCTAATGCGACTGCACCGGCGCGGCCCGCCGGGTCGTCGGCTGCGCCGGATATATGCCCCTGACTCGGCTGGATAGAGGGCAAGTCAGGCAAATGAACGCAACCAAGGTCAGCCACATGATGACGAAGCATAAACACGACGACCCGATCCTCGTGACCGGAGCAGCCGGCGCGGTGGGCGACATCGGCCGCAACCTCACTGAGTTCCTGCTCGCAAGGGGGCATAAGGTGCGCGCCTTGGTTCGGCGTGAAGACGAGCGCGCCGAAGCCTTGCGGCGGCTGGGCGCCGAGGTCGTAAAGGGCGACCTGACGGACCTCGCCGGAATGCACCGCGCCATCGAAGGTTGCAAGCGCATCTATTTTGGAATGTCTACCTCGGCGGCGTACCTGGAAGCTACGGTCAACACCGCCGCAGTGGCGCGCCACCACGGCGTCGAGGCCTTTGTGAACATGTCGCAGATGACAGTCTCGCAGATGAGCATCAGCGAGACCACCGACAGCCCGCAGCACAAGCTCCACTGGCTGTCGGAGCAGGCTCTGTCCTGGTCGGGACTGCCGGTCGTCACCGTACGGCCGACGGTCTTCCTCGAGGGCTTTTTTCTTCAACTCGCCGCCCCCGGCGTGAGGGCCTCCGACGCGTTGGCGCTGCCCCTGGGGAGCGGCAAGACCTCTCCGATCTCGGCGGTCGATGTGGCGCGTGCGGTAGCAGCGATCCTCGACGACCCCACACCGCATATCGGACAGATCTACAATCTAACGGGCCCGGAATCGGCCGATCTGTACCACTATGCGCGTGTCTACTCCGAAGTGCTCGGCAGGCCCATCGCATATCGGGACGTCCCACTCCCGGCGTGGAGCGAAGGCCTTCGGCAGGCGAAGTATCCAGAGCACGTCGTTCGCCATCTCTCGGCCATGGCCGAGTTGACCAAGCAGGGGCGTTACGACCGCATGACGGACACTCTGCGCAAACTCACCGGCGAAGCACCGACGAACATGCACGACTTTGTGAAGCTCCACGACGCTGAGTTCAAATAGTGGACTGACAGATTCCTGAGACGATCGGCATATCCTGGAGCGGAATCCCGCTGTTGAAGCGCCTGAGTGATCGACTTTGGGTTCGATATTGTTGAAATAGACCGGCCCAAGCCCAAGCAGATATCGGCGGCAGAATTCCGTTTCCCCGCGAGGCCTATGCAGGGGTCGGTATTCGCGATCGGTCACCTAGCGAAACGATGTTCTACACAGGTGTCCTGCTTAGCTCAGTCACCGACTCATTGAACGAAGTCGGCGCCAAGAGAACTGGCGCCGGCAAATTGCAGAGCACAAACAATGATATAGGAGTGCCCAGTTTTATCCTGTCGGGCGCGCTATGCCAGGATGTGTTTGCATCTGCGCGCGTCGCGGGTGGTTGAGGCGGCCGTTGCGTCCGCTGTCCATGAGGTGTCATGGCGACCGCCGGTGGAGCTTGCTGTTCATCCCACCGATCGGTGTGCCGCCTCCAACTCGATGAAATCCTCCACCAGCTTCGCGACTTCCTCGGGCGACTCCAGCGGCGACAGATGCCCGGTGCCGGGCACGACATGCAGGGCGGCGTGGGGAATGCGAGGCAGCAGTTCCTTCTTGAGCAAGTCGACGCTATCGACCCGATCGAGTTCGCCCGCGATGACGATTGTGGGCACATCGATGGCGGCCACGTCACCGGTGATGTCTTCCAGGCTTGTGGACCATGGCCATGCCGCCTTCGCTTGCGGCGCGCCGCGCAAGCTGTCCTCGATCACCTGCTCCCGGTCCTCCGGGCTGAGAACCTTGGCCGTCAGCATTTGGTCGATCGCCATGCCGATGCTCTCGCGGGTCGCATAGGCGCGGGCCATCGCCTCCCTCGCCTCAGGAGGAACGGCCATGGCCGGAGGAGGGGAAGAGGCAACAAGGACCAGGCCGGCGAGGCCCTTCGGGCGGCGCGAAGCCAGAAGCTGAGCCACCTTGCCGCCCATCGAATGGCCGATCAAAACGTAGCGCTTCAGATCCAATGCCTCGATCACGCCCTGTGCGTCGTCGGCCAGATCGGCCAAGCCGTAGCCGCTGGCCGGCGCGTCGGATTCACCCCAGCCGCGATGGTCGATCGCAATCGTGTGATGCGATTGCGGCAGGGCGGCGATCACTTTGGCCCAAGTGCGCGATGATCCGCCGTAATAGTGCAGGAAAACCAGGGATAGTTCGCCGTGGCCCTGTTCCTCGACGTGAATCCGAATGCCGTTCGACGCGATCTTCATGGGGTCTCCCTGGGCTTGAAAGCCCATATGGCATCTGCTTGGGCTCGGTATCTAAGATAGGCTGTGTAACCCCAATCGATAATCGCTGCCTTATGATTGAGATATGATAATTCTGTTATCGAATGGAGCGAGTCATGGATCGTCTCACCAGCATGGCGGTGTTCGTTGCGGCTGTTGAAGAGGGCAGCCTCAGCCGGGCGGCACGGCGTTTTGGTTTGTCAGCCTCGATGGCTGGCAAGCACGTCTCCGCGATCGAAGCGGATCTCAACATTCGCCTGATGCAACGCAGCACCCGCCAGATCAGCCTGACCGAGGTGGGCCGAGCCTACTATTCCCGCTGCAAGCGCATCCTGGAGGAAGTCGACGATGCGAACCGCGAGGCCAGCGACGCGCAACAGACCGCTCGCGGAGTGCTACGCATTACTGCGCCCGTAACCTTTGGCGCCATGCATCTGGGCGGCGTGCTAGCCCGCTATCTCGACCAGCACCCCGCGGTCGCCGTGGAGGTCGTGCTCAACGATCGCTATGTCGACCTCCTCGGCGAGGGGATCGATGTGGCGATCCGGATCGGTCGACTACTCGACTCCGATCTCGTCGCCCGACGCTTGGCGCCCTGCCGCATGGTGTTCTGCGCCTCACCCGATTTTCTCAAGCGGCACGGCACCCCGAGGAACGCAGAAGACCTGCGCCGCGCGCCTCGGCTCGCCTTCAGCGAAGCCGTCTCGGCGGGAGATTGGACACTGACGGACCCATCGGGCCAGCCTCATCTGATCGACGGTCCGGTCTGCATGTCGGCGAACAATACGCAGATGCTTCTTGCGGTTGCGCTCGCCGGAGCGGGTGTTGCCTACGGCCCGACCTTCGTCTTCGGCGAACGAATCGCGGCTGGCGATCTCATCGCCTTGCTGCCGGACCATCGCACGTCCGACTTGGCAATCCACGCGGTCTATCCGACTGCCCGCAATATCCCGCTGAAGGCGCGCCGCTTCATTGATCACCTGATTGGGAGTTTCGGCGGCGAGCCGCCCTGGGACCTTCCGCCCGCGACGCCAGTAGGGTCGGTCGCGTAAGGTGCTTAGGCGGCACCTTTGGATTTTCAGTCTCGACCAATTCCGGTAGACGGGTGTTGAGAAGCTCGGAATCCTTACTACAAGGACGGCGTCTGCGATCGGACGGAACTTCGAAGACGCGATGACCTCAGCCGAAGCTTACTTCTTTGCGGCTCTCCCAGCATGTTGCACATATGGCGCTTTGCGTACTCAGCTTGAGTTTTGGATCGAACTCAGAACGCGCGGATTGGTGCGAGCCCACTCGATAACGATGCTTGCGTATGTCTCGGCGGCATGCTCCCAGACCAAGTGCTCGGAGTCGATGATATCAAGCTTGGCGTTGGGTGGGGGCGACGCGAGCGATGCCGCCGCCGCGACGTTCAGTTTGGAAGCTCGTCAAAGAAGAGATAGACGGCGGCAATCTTGCCGTCATGGGTCACCATAAAATCGGTTCCGGCGTAGGCTGGCGGCTTGCCGGGGCTACCCGACACCCACCTGACCCGACCGCCATTACCCACCTCCTCGGGCGGGGAGAGCGGCTGATATTGGAAGTCAGGATGAGTAGCCTTGATCACGCCTGCGATGCGATCGATCTCGTCGCGGCCGCGGTGTATGCCGCTTTTGGGGTCGTAGAATACGGCGTCTTCGTGGAAGATCTCGTCGATCGTTGCGCGCCGACGCACGGGGTCGATCTCACCGAACACGTCGTGGAGATTGCGAAGCAACAAGGTCGATACGGATTGAGACATGGGTTTTTCTCCGTTTGGTGTCAGGTGCCACCTGCGCTATCTCGATCAGGGAAGGCTCTGTTGTAGGAAGCCCCTCGAAGCGGATCGTCTGGGCTGTGCCGCGTCCCCCGCTCACGAAAGTCGCAGCGCTTGCGATGAGTGTGAGAGCGAGGTCTGGGGGCATGCTTCGCTCTCATGTCAGAGGAGTAGGCGCAAAAAGCGTCTTCGAAGGTGGTTTCCTCGAGCGGTAAGCCAGCTGGCCACCGCCGCGGGCCATGGGCGAGAACGCCTTCGCAGATATTCAGGCCGCCACTGCAGGGCGTGAGTCCAGCTCGCCGGTCTTGCGCCGATTGTCGATGCTGAGCGCACCGGCGCCGAATGTGACGATCTGCACCAGCCCACCCGCCATCATCACATTCTTGAGGAAGTGGATCATCTGGTTCTGGTCGGCGAAATTGGCGTGGAACGACAGCGCCGTGGCGAGCGAGAACAGGGCAAGCGCAGCCGCCACGGTGCGGGTCCGATAGCCCGCGATCAGAAGCAGGCCACCGCCGAGTTCGATCGCGACAGCCACGGCGAAAGCCAGCGGCGGGAAAGGCAATCCGACGGCGCCGATCATGCCGGTTGTGGCGCCGTAAGCGCCGAGCTTGCTCAGGCCGCTCATTGCGAAAGGAAGACCGATCATCAACCGGCCGACGAAGGGAAGGTAACGGGTCGTGAACATTGAAAGTCTCCTTGATGGGAAGCTCCGCATCTCGTTGCGGTCGGGATGAATATTGTTGCGAACGTGCCATTTTCGAAATAGAAATGATTGAAAACCATCGTTGCAGGATTGTTGATGTCAAGGCTCCCCGACTTCGAGGGACTGGCGATGTTCGCCAAGGTGGCGGAGGAGCACTCGTTCGCTGCAGCTGCCCGGACCATGGGCGTATCGGTGGCCACGGTCTCGCGAGCCGTCACGCGTCTTGAAGAACGCCTTGGAGGGCGGCTGTTCAACAGGACGTCCCGGCGCCTTGCGTTGACTGACTATGGTCACACGCTGGCCGAGCGGGCTTCCAAGATCTTCGCCGATGCGGAGGAGGCCGAGGACTTCGCGCGCGAGGCTGCCAGTCGCCCGCGTGGCCTTGTGAAACTTGCGGCTCCGCTGTCCTTTGGCACACGCTGGGTCGCACCCATGCTGCCGGAGTTTTTTCGACGCTATCCTGGCATCGCAATCGATCTTCACCTGACCGATGCACAGACAGACCTGATAGGCGACGGCTTCGATGCCGCGCTGCGCATCGCCGTTCTGGAAGACTCATCGCTCGTCGCGCGACGGATCGCCCCCGTCCGACGGTTCGTCGTCGCATCGCCGAGCTACATTGCAAGATATGGCCGCCCGCAGCACCCGCACGACCTCGCCGCTCATCAATGCCTGAGCTACACCAACAAGTCGAAGCGTGACATCTGGCGTTTCATACATCGCAAGACGGGTGAGGACGCTCCGATTACGCCAGCAGGGCAACTGCGAGGTACGAGTGCCGAGGCCTTGTTGCCGACAGTGCTGGAGGGATTGGCGATCACCGAACTCCCCGAGTTCATCGCCACCCAATTTTTTCCGGACGGACGGCTTGAGCCGATTCTCGCCGATTGGCGGCTGCCCGAAGGCGGATTGTACTTTGTGACACCGACGGCTCGCGCGCGTCCTGCGAAGGTTTCCGCCTTGGCCGATTTCCTGATCGCCGAGCTGACCGATGCGCGCTGGAGTGCGGAAGCAGTAATGGGCTGGAAACCGCCGCCACAATGATGACCCCAGAGCAAAATGCATGCGGGTAAGAGCGGATTTCGCAATTAACTGACTGGTATCAAACGCATTTTGCGATTCTTGGTCCTTCGATCCGATGGTAAAGCGCCCCAGCCATGGTGCCCAATGCCACTACGCTCCAAGCAGGTGGAGCCTTGGACAAGGGGACCTCGATGTCGCAGGGTGCCAATCCACCAAGGCGTCACGTTTCCGTTTGCTCGCGCGCATACCGCCCCGGCGGCAGCCCGACATGGCGGGTGAATGCGACGCTGAACGCGCTTGCGGAGCTGTAGCCGATCCGTTCTGCGATTTCGGCGACGCCATTTTCGTTCTTCCGCAGCATGCTCTTTGCCAAGGCCATGCGCCAGGCGAGCAGATACTCCATTGGTGCAACGCCCACGGCGCGGCTGAACCGCTCGAAGAACGCCGAACGCGAGAGCGCAGCCTCCTTCGCCAACTGCGCGACCGTCCAGGCACGGGTGGGGCTCTCGTGCATCCGTCGTATCGCCGCGGCAAGGCGTTCGTCGGCGAGCCCGCGCACGAGGCCTGGCGAAGCGGTGGTACCCGCGTCCGAACGAAGTGCTTCGATGAGGAGAACCTCGAGGAGATGGGCGAGAATGACCTCGCGCGCCGGACGTTGTTCGTGGAATTCGTTTCTCACGAGCTGCACGATTGTGGCGAGCCGCGGCTCGCCGCGCACGTGCACGAGTTGAGGAAGCAGCGAAACCAGCAAGCCCGCATCCGGCGAACCGAAGCTGCAATGCCCCCCCAGCATCCTTAGGTCGGTTGGGCCGTCCTGGTCGCCGATCCTGAATTCGCCGGTTGCCAGCGCGACGGGCACAGCGTCGGGCACCTCGGCCGCGGGGGGCGCAAGGCTGGACATCGCCACACCGTAAGCCGCTGGGATCAGGATGAAGTCGCCCGACCGCAATTCGATCGCCTCGTGCCCGTCGACCACGAGGCGGCACGCCCCCTCAAGGACCACGCAGTAGAAGGGCTGCCCGGCATCCGAACGGCGGATGTGCCACGGCCCGGCGCCGACAACGAGCTTCGAGAACCGGGCAGCTGGCTGGAGCAGCGTGACAACCTCCGCGAGCGGATCGATCATATCCGGACTTCCGCAAATGAATCATGGACTTTCGATTATAGAAGGTCCGACGGCGGCAATCTATCGTCTTGGTATCGCAAACCACCTCCAAGGCGCCCCATGAAAACCATCCTGATCACCGGATGCTCGTCCGGCTTCGGACTCGAAACCGCCAAATACTTTCTTGATCGCAACTGGAAAGTTGTCGCCACGATGCGCACGCCGCGCGAGGACGCGCTGCCTCGTTCCGAGCATCTGCGCGTGCTCGCACTCGACGTCACCGATCTGGAGAGCATCCATCAAGCCGTCGAGGCAGCGGGGCCTTTGGACGCTCTCGTCAACAATGCGGGCTTCGGCGCGGCATCGCCCTTGGAGACCACCCCGATGGCGATGGTGCGCCAGCTCTTCGAGACCAACACCTTCGGTGCGATGGCCGTGACGCAGGCGGTACTGCCGCAGTTCAGGCAGCGCAAGGCCGGCGTGGTGGTGAACGTCACGTCGAGCGTGACCTTGAAATCGATCCCCCTGGTCGCCTCGTACACCGCGAGCAAGGCGGCGGTGAACGCATTCACCGAGGTGCTCGCGCTTGAAGTCGAGCAATTCAATGTTCGCGTACGTCTGGTGCTGCCGGGGCGCTCGCCCGAGACCCGTTTCGCCGACAATGCGCGCTCCCGCATGCCGGGCCTCGACCATGAGGCCTATGCCGACCTCGTGAAAAGCGTGTTCGCGCGCTTTGGCGAGCCGGGACCGATCACGCACGCGCAGGACGTCGCCGAAGCGGTGTGGCGCGCAGTGAACGATCCGTCGAGCCCCATGCGGATCCCGGCCGGCGCCGACGCCGTGAGCTGGGCCGAGTCGAGCTGAACCCAGAGCCGGCCGTGGGCGATCAACCCGGCCCGACGTTGACAGCAGGGCCAGGGCAATTTATTCGAGCGGAGGTCTATATGAGGGACAAGCAAGTCGCGTTGGTCACCGGGGCTAATCAGGGGATTGGCCTCCAGATCGCAAGGGATCTCGTCGCACACGGCTTCACGGTGCTCGTCGGGTCGCGCAACCTCGAGCGCGGGGTGGCCGCAGCCAAGGAAGTCGGGCAGGACGCCCACGCCCTCCAGCTCGACGTCACGGATCAGGCCTCGATCGCCGCTGCGGCAGAGCGCGTTCGCAACGAGTTTGGCCGCCTCGACGTGCTCGTCCAGAACGCAGCCATCTCGAATACGAACAAGCGGCCTGACCAGTCCGTCGAGGCCTATGCAGCCACGACCCGTCCGAGCAACGTGTCCCTCGATGAGATGCGCGCGGTATGGGAAACCAACGTTTTCGGTGTGCTTGCCGTCTATCAGGCGATGCTGCCTCTGCTGCGCGAGACGCCGAACGCCCGCATCGTCAACGTGTCGAGCGGCGTCGGGTCACTGGCCACGAATTCGGACCCGGGCTTTCCCTGGCGCTCGATCTTCGGTCCTGTCTATCCTGCTTCGAAGACGGCTCTCAACGCCTTGACGGTAGCCATGGCGATCGAGCTGGAGCCGGAGGGGATCAGGGTCAACGCCGTCTCCCCGGGCTTCACCAAGACGAACCTCAACGGATATGCGGGCACGCAGACGGTCGAGGAGGGCGCCCGCGAAGCGGTACGCGTCGCATTGCTTGGCGCGGAGGGACCGACGGGGACGTTCACGCGCTGGGAGAACGGCACGATCCCATGGTGACCGGTAGAGCCGCAAACGCTTTGGTACGGCGTTGCGTTCATCGACGCTGCCCCCGATGGCGCAGACATCATTCCGGAACTGCAATCCGCTGGCCGGACTGACGCCGTAGCAGGTCCAGGAACGCCGCGAGCACGGGCCGTAGCTGCTGGCGCGAGGGGTAATAGAGGAAGAATCCAGGGAATGGTGCCGTCCAGTCGTCAAGCAGGCGCGTCAGTGTGCCACGAGCGATATGCGGCGCGACTTCATGTTCGAGAAGATAGGCGATGCCGAGTCCATCAAGCGCACAATCCAGCATCAGTCCGGGCTCGTTGAAGGTAAGCGGGCCCGGCACCCGCATTTCGAACGCAAGACCATTCCGCTCGAATTCCCAGGCGTAGATGGTGCCGGCTGCGACCATTCGATAGTTGATGCAGCGGTGCCCCATCAGGTCTCGCGGATGTTGGGGCGTACCATGACGCGCGAGATAGGATGGCGCGGCCGCCACCGCCATGCGGAGGTCCGGCCCGACCTTCAGCGCGATCATGTCCTGCTCGATCTTCTCACCGAGCCTGATTCCGGCGTCGAATTGGTCGGCGATGATGTCGCGAAAGGCGTATTCGATCAGCACCTCCACTGTCGCGTCCGGGTGGGCAGCGGCGAAGACCGGCAGCACGGGGCGGATGACCATTTCGTAAGCTTGACGCGTGGCCGTCAGGCGCAGCGTGCCCGAGACCCGGTTGCGGCTGCGCTGAAGCGCCTCCATCGCGCCGTCGATGCTCTGGAACGCGGGCGCGATCGATCTCAGCAGCTCTTCCCCGGCATCGCTGGCGGAGACGCTGCGGCTGTTGCGTTGGAGCAGGCGCACGCCAAGCCCCTCCTCCAGCCGCTTGATCGTATGGCTGAGATTCGACGTCGAGGTGCCGAGTTCAGCCGCTGCGCGGGTGAAGCTGCGCAGGCGAGCCACGCAGGCAAACGCCGCCAGGTCATCGAGGCTCGCATGCCGCATCATCCCATCCTGTTCAATGAGCCTTTCGATCTATCCTATCTTATCGAACGATCCATACGACGCCAACTTAAGCTTGTCGCTCTGACTCTCGGAATGAAAGGCTGATCAATGATTGAAAAGAATGCCGTCTGGCTCATCACCGGGTGCTCGTCAGGCCTGGGGCGGGCACTTGCCCAGCAGGCCTTGCAGTCGGGCTATCGCGTCGTCGTGAGCGCAAGAGATCCGTCCGCCGTCGCCGACATCGTGAGGGATCATGGGGAAGCCGCTTTCGCGGTGGAACTCGACGTTACCAAGCCGGATCAGGCGAAGGCTGCCGTCGAGAGGGCCAGAGATCGCTTTGGCTCCATCGACGTGCTCGTCAACAATGCAGGCTACGGCTACCTCGGGGCCATCGAGGAAGGCGAGGACGCCGACGTTCGCGCGATGTTCGAAACCAACGTCTTCGGCACCTGGAACATGCTCAAGGCCGCTCTGCCCGGCATGCGGGAACAGGGACGCGGGCATATCGTCAACATCAGCTCGCTCGGCGGGATCACGACATTCCCGGTGGTTGGATTTTATCACATGACGAAGTTCGCGGTGGAGGGATTGTCCGAGACGCTGGCCAAGGAAGTGGCACCTTTCGGCATCGGCGTCACTGTCGTGGAGCCGGGCGCGTTCCGCACCGACTTCAGGGGTCGTTCGATGCAGCAGTCGAACGTCCGGCTGCCGGCCTATGCCGATACCGCCGGCAAGGCCCGCGATGCTTTGCTGGCCGCCGACGGCAAGCAACGGGGTGATCCAGCGCGCGGCGCCAAGGCGATCATCACCGCCCTCGAGGCGGATAGGCCTCCGCTACACCTCGCTTTGGGAGGAGACGCTCTCGATCTAATCCGAAAGAAGGTCGTCGATCTCCAGGAAGACCTCGACAGGTGGGAAGAACTGACGCGGAGCACGGATCTCGAGACAGGCGCGGACGCCTGACCTCCTGGCGCAAAGCGCGTTTAAGTACATACGCTGCTTTGCTCTAACTCTTTGTTTCCACGCATCTTTGCGATTCGCGCCGAGCACGGCAAATCGCAAAGCGCCTTGGATGTCAACTTTGCCATCAAGGGTGGTATGCTCTGAGGGCATAATTGTGAGCGTAGCGAAACAATGACGGTATTTCTGTCGCTTTTGTCGACCAAAATCCGATCTAGTTCCCAGCTTCGTCCACGCCGGTCACTACCTCTTTCCAGGCCGAATATGCATGGGTAACGAATCCTTCCCCCCAAAAGGGTAGCAAATTACCGATTCGTCTGGGTTGTTTTACCCCCCTAAAATCCTGCATATCAGATAGCGATGATTTCCCTTAGGGAATGTAAAAATCGGCAGTTCTCAAGTCCGACGTCATCCTGTGTATTGTCTCGCGTAGAAGATGCGGGTCGTGTTTGGCGTCTATTCTGAAAAGTGACGCGACATTATCTGTGAAAGAGACTTCGGTATAAGACCATCCCTCGCGTGGGGATGAGCGTTTGGATGTTTCTTGCCTGCGCCCTTCTTGGAATTCGCACGGCTCGCCAGACGAATCGACAGGATTGTGCGCTTTGCCACATCCTGCTCACAACTAGGCCGTAAGAGAAGCGCTGGGGGTTGGCGGCAGTGATTTTGATGAACAAGGCCAGGATATCGATTGCTATCGCAACGGCGGGTCGCCGTGACGTGCTGACCGAGACGGTGCGCTTCATGGCGCATCAGCGGCGCGTTCCCGACGAGTTCCTCATCTGCCCTGCCAGGCCCGAGGATGCCGATGTCGCGGCCCTTCGGCAGATCGTGCCGCATATCCGCTTCATTTCGAGCCCGATGGGATCTTCTCACCAGCGCAATGCCATGATCAAGGCTTCCACGGCCGATATCATGGTGTTCTTCGACGATGACTTCCTGCCCGCCAAGGATTTCCTGGAGGAAATAGAGCGGCTCTTCCGCATCCATCCGGATGTGGTCGTGGCCACCGGCGAGGTGCTGGCGGATGGCGCCAACGGGGCGGGCCTCGACTTCAGCGACGGCTTCGAGGTGCTGGCCTCCGCCGGCCCCAACGAGTTGCTGGCCGAGCCGGAGCCGATCTATAACGGCTATGGCTGCAACATGGCCATCCGTCTCGGCCCCGTACGCCAATATGGCGTGCGCTTCGACGAGAACCTTCCGCTCTATGCCTGGCTCGAGGATGTCGACTTTTCCCGTCAGATCGCTCGCCATGGCCAGATTGTGAAGAGCCAGCGCCTGCGGGGTGTCCATCTTGGCACCAAGAAGGCCGGCCGCAGCCCCGGCAAGCGCCTGGGCTATTCGCAGATCGCCAACCGGGTCCACATCCTCAAAAAAGGTAACATGACTCTGAGAGGTGCACTGGAAGGCAGCGCGGCGAATATTCTGTCCAACTTTTTCAAGAGCGCCTGGCCCGAACCGTGGACGGATCGGCGCGGGCGGCTCATGGGTAATGTCATGGCCTTGTGGGATCTGGCACGCGGCAGGCTGCATCCGTCCAACATCCTTAAGATGTAACTCGGCAGGCCTGGCGTGAAATCCTTTCGATCTTGCGTGACCTTTCGATACGTGAGACCGGCTCGAAAGGCATCGATAATCTCTTCCTTCAAACGAGGTCCGCCGAAATTATTATCCCACCAAACCTGCACGGTAAGGAGACTTTTCGCCCTCCTTATCCTACAGATAAGCGCTGATATGCACCGTTAAGGAGTTGATGGCGTGCGGTTTTCGCTCATCATGGCGACGCTTGGTCGATCCAAGGAAATCGCGTCGATGCTGGACAGCCTGGAGGCCCAGCTATTCAAGGATTTCGAGGTCATCATCGTCGACCAAAATGGCGATGAGCGGGTCACGGAGATTCTCGCCGCCCAGCAGCGTCCTTTCACAGTCCAGCACATCCGCACTCCGGACAGACGAGGGCTCAGCCGTGGCCGGAATGATGGCGCCAAGCATGCCACCGGTGAGATCTATGGTTTCCCCGACGACGACTGCACCTATCCCTCCTGGCTGCTCGAAAAGGTCTCCCAGACTTTCCAGAGGACCGGCGCCGATGTTGTGAACGGCCGAGCCGGGGACGAGATGGGCAGGCCTATCAACGGTCGCTTCCTGGAGGGGGCGAACTGGACGCGCCAGCAGGATGTCTTCAATTCCCTGATCGAATGGGTGTCCTTCTGCAAGCGTACGGCCTTCGAGGCCGTGGGCGGCTACGATGTCGATGTTGGCGTCGGCGCTTCCTCGCCCTGGCAGGCCTGCGAGGGGCCGGACATCGTATTCCGCATGATGGCGAAGGGATTCCGGGTCTACTACGACTATGGCATCTATGGTCACCATCCCGAGATCAGTATCGACGCCACCGACGCCCGCATGCAGCAGAAGGCGCTCGGCTACGGCCGGGGTATGGGTTATGTCCTCGGCAAATATGATCTGGGGTTGGCCTATTCGATGAATTACATGGTCCGTTCCCTCGGGGGTGCGGCCGTCAGCCTGGCTAAGGGCAAACGCGCGCGCGCGGTCTATTATCTGAACACTTTGCGCGGACGTCTCGAGGGCTATCGCGACGGCCGCCGGGCAAGGACCCGGGACGCTGCCCGGCAAGTCGGCGTTCCGCTGCGAGGGCGCTGACGGCGGGCTTCCGCCGTTCTTCGCACTTCCGCCTCACCCCCCGGTGCTGCGGTAGGCCAATACGCGCTTATGCAGCAGCATTCCGACGATCATAACAGCACGAACAGGATCGTCTGCCACAGGCCCAGCGAGAGCGAGGCGAGAGCCGCGCCGAGGATGAGCGGCCGATCGATGCCGCGCGCGACAGGCAGGTGAAAGGCCTTGTCCACCACCGGATGCGCCAGGCGCTCGGGGAAGCGAACGCCGATGTCGGCGATAATCACCCCACCAACCAGCACGAACGCTCCTCAAGCCGGCTCGATGTGATGTGGCCTCACCGCCGCACCGTTTTCCACTGGAATCGTCACCCGTCTTCCGCGTGATGCTGCATGCCTGGAGCAAAGCGCGTTCACGCGCAAACGCAGCCTCGCTCCAACTCCTTGTTTCGGCACGTCTTTGCGACTCCTGCCGATTCCATCAAATCGTAAGACCCTTCAGTAGGTTGGCGTTGTCAGTAATTGAGTAGCCCGGTTTCATTTCATCTCCATGTCACAATCGGCGCAGCGCAGATAAAATAGAACCAGGCAGCAGCAGTTGCCGTAACGACGTAAGCGCTGGTGAATTGCAGCGGCGATAGAAATATTTCGTTCTCGTCTTATACACTAAAGGCTATTCTCTCTGCTCGTTCCGGCGAAGCGTGATGCTCTTGCTATGGGTTGCATGGAATTGGAGAGACCATCGTCGTTTGTATGGCGTCAATTTGGCATGCTATAGGTAACCTCACCGGATGCTCTGATTGTAATCTGCCGCCATGGTGGCAACTTCGCACCCTCCTGCCGCCTATCTGTCAGGGTTGCCTGCTGGAATAAGCACGCAGGCGCCCCAAAGGGTCTTCATGCTTTGGAGTTGCTTGCTGATCCTGCTATTGGCGACCCCACTAGTCCATTGGGAGGCTTGACGTTTCTCGTGGTCTGTTGCGATAGTTGGAATCAGCTTGGAGAAGCAGTATTCTAATGTCTAAGTCCCCAATTTATACTTACGTAAAGGATAATGTCGCTGCTACCGGCATTGTTATGATTTCCATTTGCCGCAATGAGATGAGGCGCCTGCCCCACTGGCTCGAACATTATCGTGGTCTCGGCGTTGAATGCTTTGTGCTGATAGACAATGATTCGTCCGATGGCAGCGTAGAGTATCTGAGAGAGCAGAAAGACGTTCACTGTCTGTCGACAAAGCTTTCTTTCCGTGAATCGAACTTCGGCATGATGTGGATCAACGAAGTACGACGGGCTCTGCCGCCGGAGACCTGGACGCTTTACGTGGATCTCGACGAATATCTCGTCTATCGCGGCAGCCCACAACGCAAGGTCGGCGATTTCGTCGCCAGTCTCGGCAGCCGGCCCAACGCCGTCTTCGGCCTGATGGTGGACATGTATCCGCGCGGCCCCTTCCTGGACGCGCAAACCGACAGCCGGCTGGTCGAAACCTGCTGCTATTTCGACGCAGTCTACAAGTTCCGCAAGCGGCCGCTTAAGCCTTGGGCACGAGGCAGGGCGGAGCTGGAATGCCTCGGGGGCCCCCGTCTGCGCCTGGTCTCCAGCCTGGAGCGGGAGGCTCGCTCCACCTGGATCGACTATTTCTTCCGTGCCCAGCTCGGCCGGGTGCTCAACGCCGCGCCACCAAAATGGCACCGCTACATCGTGGAGCATTTTCCGCCCCAGCCGCCCGGGCTCAACAAGACGCCCTTCACGCTGAACAGCCGCGACGGCGCTGATATCGACTATGCCAGCCCCCATGGGGTCTTCGCGCCGGTGTTTGCTGAGGAAACCGTGGCGCTCCTGCATTTCAAATTCACCGCCGACCTGAAAGACAAGATCGATGCGGAAATGCTCCGCAAGGAGCATTTCAGGTTTGGCGCTGAATATATCATTTACAACAAGATGCTGCAGGATCGGAGAAATCTTGTCCTTTTCTCCGAGGGGATCAGTGAAAAATTCGAATCTCCTGCTTCCTTTGATCGTCTTGGTTTCTTTTCCTTAACGAAACACATGAATTTCTCTTGACGCGATGGTGCAGAGTTTGCGCAATTTTCACGATCACTATTCCCGCAACGCCGCTATCTACGGCGGCACCACTTACAGAGAGGCGACCGTGACGTCGCCCGCCAGGCTGAAGATCGCCATTGCCATCGCCACCGCCGGCCGCCGCGAGGTGCTTGCCGATACTGTGCTCTTCATGCGCAACCAGGAACGTACGCCAGAGGAGTTCCTGATCTGCCCGGCGAAGCCCGAGGAAGTCGATGTAGAGGTGCTCCGAAAGGCGCATCCCCAACTCGCCACGGTGTCGAGCCCGGTGGGCTTGTGCCGTCAGCGCAATGCGCTGATGGCGGCCAGCAACGCCGATGTGATGGTGTTCTTCGACGACGATTTCCTGCCCGATGCCGACTTTCTCGTAGAAATCGAAAAGCTCTTCGATGCCAATCCAGATGTGGCGATCGCCACGGGCTGCGTGCTGGCCGATGGCATTCGTGGCGCTGGGATTGATATGAGCACTGGGTCGAAAGCCCTCTCTGAAGCGGGACCGAACCGGGCGTCGGACCGGCTCAAAGACGTGTATAATGCCTATGGCTGCAATATGGCCGTCAGGCTCGACCTTGCGCGCCGTCATGGTCTCACCTTCGATGAAAAGTTGCCGCTTTATTCCTGGCTGGAGGATGTCGACTTCTCCCGCGCGATCGCGCGTTACGGCCGCGTGGTGAAAAGCGAGCGCCTGCGCGGCGTTCATCTCGGCACCAAGAAGGCGGGCCGCAGCCCCGGCAGGCGCCTGGGTTATTCGCAGATTGCCAACCGCGTCTATATCACGTGCAAAGGCAATATGAGCCTGCGGGGTGCCCTGGAAGGCGGCGTGTCGAACCTCTCCTCGAACTTCCTCAGGAGCTTCAATCCCGAGCCCTGGGCGGATCGGCGCGGCCGGCTTGTTGGCAACCTGCTGGCTCTGTGGGATCTGGTGAGGGGCAAGCTCGATCCTGGCAAGATCGAGAAGATGTAGGCGCGTGCCTCAGGCGGGGAAAAGGTTCGCCGCCATGAAGTCCACGAACACCCGCAGCTTGGGCGAAAGGTGACGGCCCGAGGGCCAGAGCATTCGGTAGATTCCCTCATGGCGGATGAAGTCGTCGAGTAGGGCGACGAGTCGCCCGTCTTCGATCTGCCGGCGCACCGAGAAATCCGGCAGGCATGCGATGCCCAGGCCCTGTTCGGCGAGCCCGATCAGGGGTTCGATGGTGTTCAGCACGGCGCTCCGCGGCAATTCCACCTCCTTGCGGCCCCAGCGTAGCGGCCAGTTCTCGAGCTTGCCGCTGGTCGCGAAGCGGTGATGCAGGCAGGCATGGGCGGTCAGGTCCTCCGGCTGGCTCGGTGGCGGGCGCTCGGCAAAATAGGCGGGCGAGCCGACCAGCCTGAAGCGGAAATTGCCCAGCACACGCGTCATCAGACGGGAATCGCCGACCGGCCCGGCGCGGATCACGGCATCGAAGCCCTCCTCGATCACCTCGACCAGCCTATCGGTGAAATCGAGATCGAGTTCCACTTCGGGAAAAGCGCGCATGAAGGCGCCGATCGTCGGCATCATCAGCATGCCGATCATCGGCAGGCTGATGCGCAGCCTGCCGCGCGGCGCGCCAGTGGCGAGGGCGAGTTCCTGCTCGGCCGCATCGATCTCGTCGAATATGCGCCGGCAGCGCTCCAGGAAGAGTAGGCCCTCGGACGTTGGCGTGATCGAGCGGGTCGAGCGGTGGAAGAGGCGGACGTGAAGCCTTTCCTCCAGCCGCGCTACCGCCTTGCCGATGGCGGAGGAGGATACGCCGAGCTGCCGCCCAGCCAGGGTGAAGCTGCGTGATTCGGCGGCCTGCACGAAGGCGCTGAGAGCGTTGAGGCTGTCCATGGCGGGCCTCTCAATTGCGGACAGAAACGTCCGATATGCTTTGATCTCTAGCCCAATTCTCTTCAATGGAGAATGAATTTATCCTTGCTTCCAACGTCATGCGAGACAAGGCGCGCGGCCCTTGCAGCGCTGCTTCGCTGGATCACGGCAAAGGAAAAGCCCATGGACAACACCCTCTACGACTACTCGCCGATCACCACCCGTCCGCCGCTCGCCTGGCCCGATGGCGCCCGCGTGGCGTTCTATGTCGGCCTCAATGTCGAACATTTCGAGGTCGACAAGCCCGCGACCAGCATCTTCGCCGGCACATCCCACCTCAGGCCGGACGCGCTGAATCATGGTTGGCGGGACTATGGGGCACGTGTGGGCATCTGGCGTGTGATCGAGGCGCTCGACAAATACCGGCTGCGCGCCTCAGTGTTGCTGAATGCCGATGTCTGTCGGCACTATCCACAGATCATCGCCGCCGGAAAGGCGCGGGACTGGGTTTGGCTCGCCCACGGCCGGAACAATTCCACCCTGCAGGCCGATATGACCGTGGAGGAGGAGTGGCTCGAACTCGCCCACGTCATCCAAAGCATCGGCGAAGCGACCGGCCGGCCGGTACGGGGCTGGATGGGTCCGGGCCTCTCGGAGACCTTCGAAACGCCGAGGCTGTTGCGGGAATTCGGCCTCGACTATGTTCTCGACTGGTGCGCCGACGACCAGCCCTTCCCGCTCAACGTACCGGGCATGATTTCGGTGCCCTATTCGGTAGAGCTCAACGACATCATGCTGTTCACCCAGCATCGCCTGTCGGGGGAGGATTTCTACCGCGTGGTGGCCGACCAGTTCGACCAGCTCTATGCCGACGGCGCGCGGGGCGGCCGCGTGATGGCCCTGGCCCTGCACCCCTTCGTCATCGGCCAAGCATTCCGGTACAAATATCTCGACCGGGCGCTTGCCTATATCGCCGGCCATGAGGGCGTCTGGCTCACCACTAGCGACGACATCGCCGCGCACTACCGTGAGGAAATGCTCAAGCCTCAGAAGGCATGGCGTGGAGGCGCCTGAGCTTGACTCTATCGCCCTCACCGCATCGAGTTTGCGATACGGTTTGATTTCAGCGGTGCACCTTCAACTTTGAAACCATGTCCTCCCCGAGCATTTTCTCGGAGTATTCGACCAGCTGCGTTCTTGCCAGCTCATAAGAAATGGCTTCGTCCGAGTGACCACGCCGTAGCCACAAGCCATCCAGCATTGCGGCAAAGCCGTAGAGAAAATGATCGATCCTGCTCTTGGGCCAGAGTGGGAAAAGGGCCGACATGACGTTGGACCTCAGCCGTTTGTAGAACAGCTGTTGCAAGCGGGCATAACGGGGTGAACGGGCCGCCTCCGCATAGAAGGAAATCCAGGCGTTCGCCATGTCGCGATTGAATTTCGCTTCCGGGAAATTGCCCTCGATAATCGCGATCAAGCGGTCCCAACGCGTCTGTGCCTGGCGCAAATTGACCACCACCGCATCCATCAGCAGGCGATTGGCGAACCGCACCATCTCGAAAAGCACTTCGTCCTTATCCTTGAAATAGTAGGTCAGGATGCCCTGTGACATCCCTGCCTCATGGCAGATCCGAGTGGTGGTGAGACCCTTCAGTCCTTCGCGCAAAAAGATGCGATGGGCCGCCTCGATCAGCTCGATCCGCCTGATGTCCTCGATCCGGGTTTTCTGCTTCTTGCTCTTCGCAGCCATCCAATTCTTATATCTGTCCAATTTTTTGTACGCTCTAACAATTTTTTGTCTTGCCTAAAAGCTTCTGGGGCGTAAACTCCCGTTCAGCGGCTGGCCCTCGCTCTCCGCCTCCCTCGGCATCTGCCCGGGACGAGGCTGCGCAACGGCGCTGGACGTGGTGGAAACGCCCATGACGGGAGGTAGGGACATCATGCGTGCAGCTGTACTCGCGAAATATGGCGCGCCCCTTGATGTCGTAACCCTGACCCGCCCGGTTCCTGGTCCCGGTCAATTATTGGTGCGCCTTCAGGCCTGCGGGGTCTGCCATTCAGACGTTCATATCTGGAGAGGCAAAGGCATACCGACGCAAATTCCCTCGCCTTTCGTGATGGGGCATGAAGGGGTCGGGATTATCGAGGCGGTCGGCGAGGGCGTCACAGATTGGGTCGCGGGCGGCCAGGTTGGGGTGCCGTGGATTCATGACACCTGCCGCCACTGCGACGAATGCCTGGAGGGGGATGAATCATTCTGCCAGCACCATCGAGCCCACGGCCTGAACGTCCCGGGAGCTTTCGCGGATTATGTCCTTGCCGATGCCGGGTTCGCGGTGCCCCTGCCCTCGAACATCGATCCCCTCACAACCGCTCCGCTGATGTGCGCAGGCATCACCGCCTACGGCGCCCTCAAAAAGGCGGAACTGAAGGAGGGTGAAAGCTGCATCGTTTTCGGCTGCGGCGGCCTCGGGCTTTACGCCATACAGATCGCCAGCCGCCTTGGCATCAAGGTCCTGGCGGTGGACCGCGACCCGGAAAAATTGATGATTGCCCAGCGCTATGGCGCGGTGGAAGCCGAGATCGCAGATGACACGCTGCCTGCTAGACTCGCGGCAAGAACCACCAAGCCCCACGCATGCATTAATTTCGCCCCGACGGCGGCCACCTGGCCCGCGATGATCGCTGCTGTCAGGCCCCGAGGCAGAATCATTGCAGCCGCCATGGTGTTCGAACCAGTTCCCCTTGTTCAGGAGTGGCTGACCGCCACGGGCGTCGTCATCACCGGAACCAGCGTCGGCACGCGGGCGCAGATGCGCGAACTCGTCGCCATGCACGCTGAACGGCCCTTCGAGATCGCCGTCGAGATCATTTCGCTGGAGCAAGTCTCGGGCGCATTGCTCGCCCTGGAAAGCGGCGCCTCGAAAGGCCGTTTCGTCATCGAGTTCTAATGGTCAATGCAGCCCCGTGGTGGGGTGGCATGGTGTGAATCGTCGGATTTGGGAGATTTGGAATGAAAAGTTTCGGCATCATATTCACGATCACCGCCCTGACCCTCGGAGTAACAAGCAGCGGCGCACGGGCTGGCGATCCGGAAGCTTGCAGAGCCGTCAGATTTTCCGATGTCGGCTGGACAGACATCACCTCGACGACCGCCGTCTCATCCCTGATTCTCAAAGGTCTGGGCTACACGCCGACGACCACGGTTCTCACCATCCCGCTCACCTACGCTTCAATGAAGAACAAGGATATCGACGTCTATCTCGGTGACTGGCAACCCAGCATGGTGAACGAACGCAAACCATATCTTGACGACAAATCCATCGTCGTCACCGGCGCCAATCTTCCCGTCGGTGCGAAATACACGCTCGCCGTGCCGCAATATACCTATGACAAGGGACTGAAGGACTTCAGCGATATCGCAAAATTCAAGGATTCGCTCCAAGGCAAGATCTACGGCATCGAACCAGGCGATACCGGCAACGGGCTCATCCAGGGCATGATCGACAGCAATAAGGACGGAATGAAAGGCTTCCAGCTCGTGGAATCGAGCGAGCAAGGCATGATCGCCCAGGTGCAAGGCAATGTTGCGCGGGGGGAGGACATCGTTTTCCTTGGCTGGGCTCCCCATCCGATGAATGTCAATTTCAAGATTCAATACCTGACCGGCGGCGACGAGACGTTCGGCCCCAACTTCGGCAGCGCTGTCGTCTATACCGACGAGCGCACGGGTTGGGCAGCCCAGTGCCCGAACGCGGCCAAGCTTGTCGGCAATCTCAAGTTCAACGTCGATCTTGAAAATACGATGATGAACATGATCCTGACCGACGGCAAGGACGGCCCGACCGCAGCCACTGAATATCTCAAAGCCAACCCGGGCATCCTGGATACCTGGCTCGATGGCGTCACGACGTTTGACGGCCAACCGGGATTGCCCGCGGTGAAGAAGGGCCTGGGCCTCTGATCCAGGCGAGGTTGTCGCCATCGCTCACCAAACCGAAACGATCGGCTCACCGGAACTTTCGCCGCACAGGCGATCGCCGACCTTGGGCAAGCACAAAGTCGGCGATTTGTTCTGGCATGCTCTCAGGGCTTGCCGTAGGCCAGCACAGTAAAGGTGTTGGGGTAGAAGGTGTTGGCATAGAAGGGCGAGACAGCCGTCAGGATCTTCTTGGAGGCGTCGGCGCTACCCTCGGCGGTGATGGCGTAGATCGTCTTGGTCTGCAGGTCCATCGCCATCGTGCGTACGCCCGCGCGAGTACCGAGGGTCTCCAGCGGCTTGTAGCTGTCGGGACCGTCGACCTGGAAGACGTTGAGGTTGGCACTCACGCCATTAGCGGTGAAGATGCGCTTGAGGGCGGCATCATAGATGATGCTGTCGGTGCCCCCGCCGATCTCGGCGCTATAGACGATCTTGCCGCTGACGCCGTCGAGCACCAGGAGCGAGGGCTTGATGGCGTCGCGGCCACGGCAACTGACATAGACACGCTCATCGGCCACGTTCACCGTCACCGCCGTGGGGCGGCCGCAGGCGGGCGCAGTATCATAGGTGGCGACGATCTTCCCGGCCGTGGTGTCTATCTTGTAGACCTTGTCCAGGTCCTGTGCCGCCACAAAGAAACCGGATTTGCCGTCGCTGTCGGCGCCTTCCACCTTCTTGCTCGGCACCTTGAGCCGGCCGACTTCCTTCAGGGAGGGAACGTCCAGCATAATAAGCTCTGTGCCGTCATCGCCGGAACCCATGTTGAGCACCAGACGCTTGCTGACGGGATCGTAGTGGCTGGTGTCGAGGTCCTCGCCCACCTTTATCGGCGCCTGTGCCTCCAGCGTAGAGAGCTTGAAAGGCGTGATGGTGCCATCCTCGTTGTTGGAGACTCCGAGGTCGAATTCGGGGATGAGCACAGCACCGTCCGAACTGTCCGTCGCCGTCTTCTCGATCACCTTGATCACCTTGCCGGCCACGGGATCGAAGACCTGCAGGCCTTCCTTGCGGTGGCCGAGAAAGACATGGTGCGAGGCTGAATCGACCGAAACATAGTCGTAGCCCGAACCCCTGCCTTCGATTGTGATGGCATGTTGCAGGCGCCAGCCGTCAAAGGCGAGAGCCGGTGTGCCGATGACGATAGCCAAAGTCGTAACGGAGACTGCCAAGCCGAGCCTGGTCATTCCTACCTCCCTTGTATGGTTCGCCCGCTGCCCCGGCTTTGAACGGCGCCACCCTACGGCAGCAAGCTTTCAGCCAGCTTTCAGGTACGGCGACGTGCTGACATTTTGGCGTGATGTTTTGAACAGAGCGCTGCGTCCGCGGCGCTTGACGAGGCCGCATGTCCGGTTCAGGTTGCCTGGGTGTCGTGTCCCGCCCCTGAATTGCATTCGGGACCGGGTCGCAAGGCTGAAGCAGAATGCGTTCAGGCGGGAGCGGATTTCGAACTTAACTTACTGGTATCAAAAGCGTTTTGCGATTCCTGGTAATTCGATCTGAAGGCAAGACGCTCTAGGACTTTGAGAAGACGCAGCAATTTGTCAGCCGATGCAGGAGAGGGGCTGATAAATTGCTGTTTTAGTGGCGCGGGTGCAAAAGGACGGCCGATGAGCACGAAATTGATTGCGGCAACCATGGTTGCCTTGCTGGCTGGGGGATTGGGTGCTTGCGCCACGCAGCGCGGTTATCCCTATAGCGCCACCGACTGCCGCTATGCCGCCCCGTTGCCGCGCAACTGGGTGCCCAACGGCTCCGAGGGCTGCGAGCATTTCAAGCCGGGGGTGTATTACGCCAAGCACTACCGGCATTATCGGCATGTGAAGCACGTCCATCGGCATTATCCGCATCCCGTTTACAAGCCCTGAGAGGGTAAAGCGGATAGGCGCATCGCTGCGAGGCCGCGTCGCTTTCAGCCGGCGGTGAACCTGCGGTAGCCGGCGGCGCGCAGTTCGCAGGCCGGGCAGGTGCCGCAGCCGAAGCCCCAGTCGTGGCGGTGGCTGCGGTCACCGTTGTAGCAGGTGTGGGTGTCCAGGCGGATCAGGTCCACCAGCGTGTCGCCGCCGATTTCGCGGGCGAGGGACCAGGTCGCGGCCTTGTCGATCCACATCAGCGGCGTATGGATGACGAAGCGTGCCTCCATGCCGAGATTGAGTGCGAGCTGCATGGCCTTCATGGTGTCGTCCCGGCAATCGGGATAGCCGGAGAAGTCGGTCTCGCAGACGCCGGTGACGAGGTGCTTCGCCCCGCGCCGATAGGCGAGCGTGGCGGCGAAGGTGAGAAAGAGCAGGTTGCGCCCGGGCACGAAGCTGTTGGGCAGCCCGTTCGCCCGCATGGCGATGGCGACATCGCGGGTGAGCGAGGTCTCGCTGATCCTGCCGAGCACGCCGAGATCGATGAGATGATCCTCGCCGAGCTTGCCGGCCCAGGCCGGGAAGGCCTGCCGCAGGGCCGCCAGCACGGCCGGCCGCATGTCGAGTTCCACCCGGTGACGCTGGCCATAATCGAAGCCGACGGTCTCGACATGGTCGAAGCGCTCGAGCGCCCAGGCGAGGCATGTGGTGGAGTCCTGGCCGGCGGAGAACAGGACGAGGGCGGTTTCAGGCATGGAGGGGTCCGGAAAAAAGGCTGGGAAAGGTGGCCCGACGAAGTCGGGTCGGATGGGGTGTGGCCCCACGGGCTCGACACCACAAGAAGGAGCTGAAGCTTATTTGCGAGCGGCCTGACCCTGCTCTGTTGTGACCCGTTAGCGGACCACAACCCCCCCGACCTCACTTCGCGAGGCCACCTCCCCCAGCTTCGTGGGGGAGGCTCGCGCCTCATCCTGCATCGCGGCGCCGCCGACCGGCCCCAGATGTACCCCGCCCCTCTTCTCCGCGAGCACCACCTGCCGCTGCCTCTCCCGCGAAGAGGCCTTCTGCGCCTCCGTCAGCATCGGGGCGCAATAGGGGCAGCTCACGCCTTCCTCGTATTCGGGCGAGCGCCGCTCTTCGGCATTGAGCGGCGAAAGGCAGCCGTGGCACAGTTGATAGTCCTCGACCGAAAGCCCGTGCCCCACGGCGACGCGCTTGTCGAAGACGAAGCAGGCGCCCTGCCACAGGCTCTCCTCCGCAGGGATCTCCTCCAGATATTTCAGCACGCCGCCCTTGAGATGGTAGACCTCCTCGAAGCCCTCGCGCAGCATCAGGCTGGTGGCTTTCTCGCAGCGTATGCCGCCGGTGCAGAACATCGCCACCTTGCGATGACGGCCGGGATCGAGATTGTTCCTGACATAGGCGGGAAAGTCGCCGAACGTCTTGGTGTGGGGATCGACGGCGCCCTGGAAGCTGCCGATGCGTACCTCGAAATCGTTGCGGGTATCGATCACCAGCACCTCGGGATCGGCGATCAGGGCGTTCCAGTCCCAGGGCTCGACATAGGCGCCGACGCGCTCCGTGGGATCGACGCTGGCGTCGCCGATGGTGACAATCTCCTCCTTCAGCCGCACCTTCATGCGCAGGAAGGGCATCTCGTCGGCAAAGGAGGTCTTGTGCTCGATGGCGGTGAGGCCGGTAATTTCCCGCAGCCGGGGATGGAAGGCGGCCATCGCCTCGGGGCTACCCCCCACCGTGCCGTTGATACCCTCCGGCGCGAGCAGGATGATGCCCTTGATGCCGAGCGAGCAGGTGAGCTTCGCCAGCGGCTCGCGCAGGGCCGCGGAATCCGGCAGGCGGGCGAAATGATAGAAGGCGGCGATCTCGATGGGCTGCATGGGCGCTATCTAGCGCGGATGGGGATGGGGGTAAACTACCGGGAGCAGCGGACGAGGACGTTCATGTGCGCTAACTTGACCCGAGCTACGGGTGGGTTGGCAACGTTCAAGGCGAGAGGCTGTTTTGGCGCCAAGGGATCGGTCTGGCAGGCCACGAGGCCAGCGATCAGGTGAGTGAGAGCATTGGGCACGGAGCGATGCTTTGGCATGCCCAGAGAGGAGAATTCCTTGATGTGCCCAATGATGGTTTCGGCGATGCTGCGTCCATCGAGGAGAGCCTGATCAAGGGCACAGAGTCCTCGTCGCGCCAGCGCAAGAGATCGAGCAGTTGGCCGAGGCAGCAGCGCCGTCTCTCGTGCTGCTTCGCTGGCGCGCGACGCCCCGAATGGTTCGGCTCTCGGCCGAGGTGACCTGTGCCTGAGATTTTCCTCCAGCTTCGATTAGAGTCCGGCCCGAGGAGGGACGTACAGATGAAACGGGAGACCTTGTTCCTAGCTTTCGGCTGGCCGTCGCCGGTTGCCTGAAGATCGCTTTCAGAAGTTGGAGGCGATCGCTCCGGCACTCCGTGGAGGTATGGGAAAATGCCAAAGCAGGTTCTGTTCGTGCAAGGCGCCGGAGAAACGGCCCATGATGCTTGGGACAATAAGCTGGTCCTGGGTGTTGATTTCCGTTGAGAAGTGACCCGGGATTTCCATTGAGAACTGACCCGCCCCGATGATGTTTGTGTGTCAGGCTGAGGTCAAGTTTCGTGCCTTCTCCTTTGCTGGCTTTGGACTTTTCGCAGAGCTGTTTTTGAAGCGGAAGCTGTCGTTTCCGGTCTCCAGGATATGGCAGTGATGGGTGAGGCGATCGAGGAGCGCAGTGGTCATCTTGGCATCGCCGAAGACGGAAGCCCATTCGCTGAACCCGAGATTGGTGGTGATGACAACGCTGGTGCGCTCATAGAGTTTGGAGAGCAGGTGGAAGAGCAACGCGCCACCCGAGGCACTGAAGGGCAGGTATCCTAATTCGTCGAGGATAACGAGGTCGGAGTGGACGAGGCGACCGGCAATCTGACCGGCCTTTCCCTGGAGCTTTTCCTGCTCGAGAGCATTGACGAGTTCGACGGTTGAGAAGAAGCGAACGCGTTTATGATGATGTTCGATCGCCTGAACGCCGAGTGCGGTGGCGATGTGGGTCTTGCCCGTACCGGGGCCGCCGATCAGGACGATATTATGAGCGTCCTCGAGGAACTCACAGCGATGGAGATGGCGCACGAGAGCCTCGTTGACCTCGCTGGAAGTAAAGTCAAAGCCGCTGAGGTCTCGGTAGGCTGGAAAGCGGGCGATTTTGAGCTGATAGGCCGTTGATCGAACTTCGCGTTCGGCTGTCTCGGCCTTGAGGAGTTGCGCCAGGATCGGCATGGCGGCCTCGAAGGCCGGGGAGCCCTGTTCGGTCAATTCGCCGATGGCCTGGGCCATGCCGTGCATCTTGAGGCTGCGCAGCATGATGACGAGAGCGCCGCTTGCCGGATTATGACGCATGGCGAGCCTCCCGGCGCAGGGCCTCATAACGTTCGACATTGGCCTTGGGCTCAGTGGTCAGAACCAGAGCCTGGGGAGCGTCCACGGTTGGTGGGGTGATCGGCTTGCCGTCGATCAGGCGATGCAGCAGGTTGAGGATATGGGTCTTGGTCGGAACACCTGCACTCAATGCCAGTTCGACGGCCGTCAGCACGACCTGTTCGTCATGCTGAAGCACGAGCCCCAGGATCTCGACCATCTCGCGGTCGCCGCCTGGCGTTTTGAGCAAGCGGTGTTGCAACGATCGGAAGGCATCCGGCAAATCGGCAAAGGGGGCACCGTTGCGCAGGGCTCCTGGTTTGCGCTGGATGACCGCCAGATAATGGCGCCAATCATAGATCGTCTGGCCCTGTTGGGAATGGGACCGGACAAAGACCCGCCGATGCTCGCAGATAGCCTGGCCCTCGGCTGCGACGACGATGCGGTCTGGATAGAGCCTGACGCTGACCGGTCGATTGGCGAAGGAAGCTGGAACGCTGTAGCGGTTACGTTCCAGATGGATCAGGCAGGTCGGTGAGACGCGCTTGGTGTATTCGACAAAACCATCGAAGGGGCGTTGGACCGGCATCAGATGACGGATCTCCTCGTTCCAGACATCGGCGACGGTTCCGGATTGGACGCCGTGCGGGGTCAAGGACCATAGGTCCCGGCAGCGTGTCTCAAGCCAGTCGTTCAGCGCCTCCAGGGACGGGACGTTCGGCATGGGCTGCCACAGCCGATGCCGGGCATCCTGGACGTTCTTCTCGATCTGTCCCTTCTCCCAACCTGAGGCGGGATTGCAGAACTCGGCCTCGAACAAGAAGTGGCTGACCATTGCCGAGAAGCGGATGTTGACCTGGCGATCCTTGCCACGGCCGACTTTGTCGACCGCCGTGCGCATGTTGTCGTAAATCCCTCGGCGCGGCACGCCGCCCAGGACACGGAAGGCGTGATTGTGGGCATCGAACAGCATCTCGTGGCTTTGCTGGAGATAGGCCCGCAGCGTGAAGGCGCGGCTGCACGACAGCTTGAAGTGGGCAACCTGCAGCTTGGTTCGCTCGCCGCCGATGATGGCCCAGTCTTCGGACCAGTCGAACTGGAACGCCTCGCCCGACACGAAGGCCAGCGGCACGAAGGTGCCACGACCGCTGGTGCGCTGCTCATGCTGGCGGGCTGCCTTCCATTCGCGCGCGAAGGCCGCCACCCGATTGTAGGAGCCTCCGTAACCAAGGACTGTCAGATCGGCATGCAACTGTTTGATCGTGCGCTTGTGCTTGCGGCTCTTGCCGGCTTCCACCCGCAGCATCGCCGACAGCTTGTCCACATAAGGATCAAGCTTGCTGGGCCGATCGGGAACAGCGAACCGAGGCTCAATCCGCTCGGCGCGCAAATACTTGCGAACTGTGTTCCTCGATAGCCCAGTGCGTCGGCATATCTCCCGGATCGGCAAATGGTCCCGGTAGTGCCAGCGTCGAATGACGCTCAATAACTCCATGTTGATCACTCCGTCGTCCCCTGCGCTAGCCGCACAGGGGGAGCTTCGAACATGGGTCAATTCTCGATGGAAAAATCCCCTCCGACTGGGTCACTTCTCAGTGGAAATCAACAGCCTTCAATCCCTGCGGTGCGATGAACATCTCCATGTTCTCGCGCGACAACTCCCAATGCTCGAAAACCAGATCGACGACTGCGTCTTCGTCATGCGCGCCTATCGCTTCGATGAAGCCGTCGTGATGCTTGACGGCGCGGTTGAGGCGTTCGCGCATATCCGCATTCCGCGGACGAAAGAACGTGTGACCGATGCGAGCGTGGTCGATGAGCAGCCGGCCAAGGCTTGGGCGCAGATAGACGTTCTGGGACATCTCACCCATGATTTCGTGGAAGCGATTGTTCTCGAGAACCATCGCTGGAGCGTCGTCGGTTACCGTCGCGGCGCGAAACAGTTCCTGAGTGTCCCGAAGTGCTGAAAGCTGGCGCTTTGTGAAGTTTTGGACCGCCAGACGGCCAATGGCGGCATAGATCATCGGCGCGACCAGGAAGAAGTTCCTGAGCGTCGAGTGGTTCATGGGGATGACCCGGGCGCCCCTATTCTCCCGAATATCGATATAGCCCTCGCCGGCAAGGCGCCTGAAAGTTTCACGGACAGGCGTGCGGGATATTCCGTAGCGCTCGCACAGGACCATCTCGTCCAAGTCGGCGTCCGGCTCAAGCTCCATGGTCAGAATCTGCTGCTTCAGATCGTCATAGAGACTGCTCTTGCTGCTCTTCACGAGGATGCTCCCACCAGGCCCGGCTTCTGCAAACTGAGATCGTAGGCATCCAATCTCACACGCTTTCGATCGAGTCAACAAAATTGTATTCACAGTGTATACAAAAAGAACACAATCTAATGTGGTGTGCTTCGATACCGGTTGATACCGGCCCTTAGCGCTTTCGTGGTCTGCTGTTTTGAGGATCGGCCTTAGCGTGGACGGCCGTTGCGGTTTCGCCCCTTGCTGAGAAGCAAAGCGCTCGCGGGCATCCCTTTCGTGTAGGAGCAGCCATCAAGTAAATTGCTGCCTTTCCTCTGTCGCGCTTGCCCTTAGAATTGCTCCACATGCCGATCAAACATGCGCGCCTCCGCAACGTCTGTCGGATCGGATGAATCTATCTGGATTCACCCAGGGTTAATGTGAAGACAAACCCGTGGCTCGGGTTAATGTAACGGCCCGCTCAAATGGATCCGAGCGACTGCCCCCTCAACCCCCTGAAATACTTGAGCTATTTTCTTAACATGCCTGGAAGAACAGATCCTGTTCCGACCCACGTTTCGGAGGTCTAGGATTATCTCTTCGATGGCAATTGAGGGTGGCGCAGTCGACGCTGCATGAGGGGCAGCAGGCTCGGTCGCAGTCAGTCATGATCGGGATCGACGCCTCGGTGCTGCGCAATTGAGAGGAGGAATAGATCGAGCGACAACTCAGCCAAAAAAGCTCGCCCATGCCTTCTCACGGCTGGCGGGAGATTATGCGCCAACACTGGTAGTAGCCGGTGCAGCCTTTTGCACGATTGCAGCATGGTGGACATCACGGCTGATGGTCGTGGCAGCTGAAAGAGCATCCTTCGCAGCGGGCGACGTGGAAAGCGCGCCGTAGACCGGCTCTGCTGGAGCCTTTGCGAAGGACGGTGCCAGCCTTGCGCGGAGAAATTGTAAAACTGGTTTTTCGAAGACGTAGTAGAACCCAACACCGGCGAATATCGACATCAAGAAAGTCGCCGGTCGGTGATAGGGAGCAGAATGAAAACCTTTTACGATAATCCAATGTGTCACATAGATCGAATAGGAGGCATCGCCAAGCTCTTGGAATATAGTATGCTGTAGCAACTTGATTTCAGGACCAAATACGAGAGCGATGACGATACAGGCGGATGGCAGTCCCCACCATATCTGCCGTAACCAAATCTTGTCCGCAAGCTCGCCCAGACTCACCGACGCAGCTAAGCCGGCAAGGCCGGCTAGGAGCAGGATCATCGCCGGCCATTTCCGGACTCTCGCACCCTTGCAGAAGGCCAGACCAATGAGCGAACCCAGCCCGAATTCAAGCACGAGCGGGCTTGCATAGTATCCTACCGACGGAATCAGTTGACCCACGAAGACGAGAAGCAAAAGAGCCGAGACAACGGCAAATACCGCCCCAGCCATTGGCAGAAAGATGAACATTGCGAATATCAGGTAGAAGCAGAGTTCGAAAGAAAGGGTCCAACCCGGCGCAAGCATGGGCAGCTCGGGCAGCGTCACCAGGAAGAGAGACCTGATCAGATACGAAAAATCCGGAAGTCCAAGAAGGAGAACGAGTATGATTGTCGCCGTCCAGTATGCTGGAAATATGCGAATAAAACGACGAGCAATGAATGTATAGGTGTTTTTGGCAGACCCGAACATGTTCTGCGATGCATAAACCATCGTGAAGCCGGAAATAATAAAGAAGAGGTCGACGCCCGAACCACCCAGCCTGAACGACCACCACGAATGCCGAATGACGACGAATATTGCCGCGAGTCCTCGGAGCGCCTGAATGGCGCCAATTTTATTCATAGTCATTTCCCAGCCCTGCAGTATATATTATTCTAGTCTTCCGGCACAGTATTGCACCGATTATTTTACAATACTACTTTTCGATCTATTTCTGAAGGTATTTCACGACAAGTTGCACGCGCGAGCATGGAGATATGAGAGCAATACCTATTATGGCTGGCCCGACTTGGAATGGATTGGCAAGAGATACCAATCCTGTGTCCCAGGCCGGCCAACTGCCCCCGACTCTTGCATTCTCATGGCCGACAGAAGTTCAGGTACCCACGACAGCAGCGGTCGGTGCGGCTTTCGGTGCGAACGCGGCCTGGTCGAGATCGGATAATCGCGACCACCGGATCGGTGACTGTGACATCGAGCGAGGTGGAGAGCGTGCCGGCGGAAATGGTGACAGTGAAGTCGCCATTCGCGACCGGTGTCAGATCGATCGAGGCCCGGCTTGTTCGCCATGATTTTCGAGCCCTTGCGCGAACTGGCGAAGAACCGTGATGCGCATGGTGATGTGGAACCGGTCGAGGACATGCTCGCTCGCCGGCGCGATCGTTTCGGCGAGAGAGCGGACCTCTTTGCCACTATCGGAGATGAAGTTGATATCCTGATTGGCCCAATAGCTTATCGAGTACGCCCTGACGCGCGTGACCGTCGATCGGGCGTCGGCGATTGATATTCTTCGACGGTCGACAATGGCGCGCCAACATCTCTTCCTTTCGGTCGCGTCTTCTAAGGGACGGCACCGCCGGCAGGCCAACGCCTCATTGGTGCGCGTCAGGCCCATCCGGTACAAGGTCATGCTCCCGCCACAGAAATTGTGGCGGCCCCTGCCCTGTGCATACCTCGGCTTCTCTAGGCTGAATCGACATTCACCGCATCCATGGCATTGCGCAAGCGAGTTGAACGAAACCGGGGAAGCACAGGGCGCGCCGGTCGTATCGAGTGGCTACGCGTCTGAAGTGCTTGAGCTTGTTGAAGCAGCGTTCGATGAGATTGCGCGCCTTCAAAGCATCGCTCCGTGCCCAATGCCTTCACGCACCTGATCGCCGCCCTCCTCGCCGACCAGACCGATCCCTTGGCGCCAAAACAGCCTCTCCCCTTGACCATTCCAAACCCGTAGCTTGGGTTAAGTTAGCGCACATGGACGTCCTCGTCCGCTCCCGAATCCAAGAGCGGATGAGGGCGTCCATAGGCGCTAACTTTGCTGGAAGGGCGCGCAGCTGGAGTGTCGATCACTGATCGACAATTTCGCAAACGGTACGTTTTGCGGGGAGGGAAGAGGGCGATCGGTGATCGCCCCTCCAGTTTCCATCGCCTCGCCCCGCAAAGTCAGCGCACATGGACGAGGACGTCCGAGCTCCCACGATTACTGCGCAGCCTGCTTGGAGGCCACGATCGTATCCGCCTGCCGTCCTGACAATTCCGCCAGGTGGTCGAACTTCGCCTTGAAGGTACCCACCCCGGAGGTGGCCGAGCGCAGTTCGATGATGAGGTCGGTGATCTCCGCCTCCGGGATCAGCGCCTGCACGACGTCCCAGCCATCCCAGCCCTGGCGGGAGTCGAAACCGAGGATCTGGCCCCGGCGGGAGGAGACGATGGCATTGGCCTTGGCGGTGGCGTCGGAAGGCACGGCGATCTCCACCGCCAGCACCGGCTCCAGCAGCACGGGGCTACATTGCGGCATTGCCTCGCTCATGCCGATGCGTGCCGCGGTCTGGAACGCCATGTCGGAGGAATCCACCGTGTGGTATGAACCATCCGTCAGCGCCACGCCGACATCCACCACCGGAAAGCCGAGCGGGCCACGCTTGAGATAGTGCTTCACGCCCTCCTCGACCGAGGGGATGTAGTTGCGCGGCACCACGCCGCCGGTGATCTTGTCGGTGAAGGCGAAGCCTTCGCCACGCGGGAGCGGCATGACATCGATCACCACGTCGCCGAACTGGCCGTGACCACCGGACTGCTTCTTGTGCCGGCCTCGCACGCCCGTAGCGGCCTTGCGGATGGTCTCGCGATAGCCAATCTGAGGCGGATGCGAGTTCACCGCCACGCCGAATTTCGAGGCGAGCTTTTCCACCGCGACGCGAAGATGCATCTCGCCCTGGCCACGCAGGATGATGTCGCCGAGTTCGGCATTCTGTTCGACGCTGAGCGCGCGGTCCTCGTCAAGCAAACGCTGGATGGCCGCCGTGAGCTTGACGTCGTCCTTGCGGTCGCGGGATCGCACGGCGAGCGCCATCACCGGCTGCGGAACCTCGGCGGCGACAGGCGACGACACGGCCTTTCCGATAGACAGCATGTCGCCGGTATGGGCGGCATCAACCTTGCTCAGCGCCACGGTATCGCCCGGCCCGGCTTGCGTGGTCTTCTGCGTGGTCTGGCCGAGCAGGCGGGTACAGCCGGCGATGCGGCCGCTCTCGCCGGATGAGGTCGTCACCGTCATGCCTTCCTGGAAGTTGCCCGAGAGCACGCGAGTGAGCGAGAGCTTGCCGGCATGGGCGGTGTGGAAGGTCTTCATGACATAGCCGAGCGGCTCGCTGCCGGGCGTCACGCCGAGGCGTGCCGTCGTCTCGGCGATGCCGGGCGCCTCGTGGCGCAGGGCCTTCATCAGGCGCAGCATGCCGTTGCCGTTGAGGGCCGAGCCCATCAGCACCGGCACGGCGAGGCCGTCGCGCAGTTCGTGGGCAAGGTCGTCGAAGACCCGGTCGCGCGGCGGCTCAACCTCTTCGAGCAGTTGCTCCATCAGCGCGTCGTCATGGTCGGAGAGCCGCTCCAGCATGCAATAGCGGGCATCCTTGCTCTCGTCCTGCTCATCGGGCGGGATGTCGACCACCTGCGAAGCGGCGTGCTCCTGGTAGATGAAGGCGCGCTCGAGGGCGAGGTCGATATAGCCGACGGCGACCCCGTTCTTCCAGATCGGGATCTGGCGCAGCAGAAGCGGCAGGCGGGAGGCGGGCTGCAGCAGAGGCAGTGCCTCGCGCACGCCCTGGTGCGAATTGTCGATCTTGTTGAGGAAGAGGAAGCGCGGGATCTTCAAATCTTCCAGCTCGCGCAAAATCAGCTGCAAAGCCGGGACCTTCTTCTCGTCCGCCTCGCACACCACCACGGCCGCGTCGATTGCGGGCAGGGCCGGGCGCATCTCGGCCAGGAACTCGATGGAGCCGGGACAGTCGATGAAGGTGTAAGTGTCGCCCATGAAGTCCACGGCGGCGACATTGGCCTCGATGCTCATGGCGTGGGCGCGCGCCTCGGCGCTGGCATCGCCGATGGTGGAACCGGCGGATACGGTGCCCTGGCGCTGCAGCGCCCCCATACGGGCGAGGATGGCTTCGAGAAGTGTGGTCTTGCCACTTTGGAACGGGCCAACAAGGGCGATGCAGCGCGGCCCGCTAAATCGTCTGCCGCTGGCTGGCGTCCTGCCGTCTGGAGTGTCTTGCGTCATGTCGCGTACCTCCCAGCTATGTCGCTCTTTAGTTTCGACGCATCCTTGCGGTTCCGACGATTGCGTCAGATCGCAAAGCGCTTCGGGCCACCGCTCTTGACGGCGGCTGCGAGGAAACGTCGCGCCGTTTGGGCGTGCTGGCAAGGGAAAAATGACAGCTTCGCGACGCTGATTTACGCAGCGGCGCTTAAGTTTAGCCGGGCGCCATCGGCCGTTGCGAAGAGGCTCATGCGGACATCTGGCCGAAGTTGCGACATGACCCCGGGTCCGCAAACTACCACCGGGCAGGCCCTGCCATAGAGCCGCGCCGCCACGATGGCGCCGACCGTGATGATCGGGTCCGCCTGCGCGAGGACGATGCCCGCCGGCGCTGTGCCGAGCCGGATCGCCTCTGCCAGAACCGAACTCGCCGAGGAGGAGCCACGGCCCGAGGGCATAGCGAGGATGCGCCCGGCGATTCCCGTGCCGAAGGCGGGATGCGAATGGTCGATCACGCGGCCGGTACTGCTGTCATAGCCGCCCCAGAAGGAGAGCGGCACGGTCCATAGCACGAGCAGGCCCTCCGCGCTGCCTTCCACCAAGGTGCGGGCGGTGAACGAAGTCATAGTGCGCTCCGCATCACGTAGCCCGCCTGCGCCGAGGCGATGCAATCAGCCAGGGAACCGAAGGCGACGCCGACGCCGATATTGCCCGGCGCATAATGGGCCCACTTGCCGGAATTGGTCATCACCACGCCGTCGAGGCCGTGCAGCAGGGTGGTGACATAGGTGCAGGTATCGGTAAGGAGGGTGATGCCGGCCTTTTCGAATAGGGTGCACAGGCCGAGCCCATCGATGGCATGATAGGTCTCGCGACTGGTGTTGATGTAGAAGGCCAGGCCGGGCGCCTTGTGGAAGCCTTCCATCAGCGGCGCCATCGTCTTGAACTCCTGCAGCGAGAAATGCGGCGTGCCCAGGCTGACGGCCGAGAGCGGCGTGCCTTCGGCGGCGGTCGAGAGGCAAGCCAAGGCATGCTTCAGGTCTGCCATAGTGAGATCGATCGTCTCGGCAGGCGGACGCCCACCAAGGGCGTCGCCCAGCGTCGGTGCTTCCGGGGTGATGCCGATGGCATGGAACAGAGCCACCGAGCCCGATGAAGCGGCCACGGCGCCGAGAGCCTTGAGCTGGTCCTCGGTGGGCTGTGGTGGCAGGCCTTCGATCACCGGAATGCGGCCCTGCGACCTCTCGCCGATGACGTGGCCGACGGCGACATGGAGCGCGTCGGAGTCGCGCCAGGCCGACGGCAGCTCCGGAAGGCGGAACAACACCTCGCCGCGACGGTGTTCGTCGAGATGCAGCCCGAAGGCGGGTGCGCGGCCGGTGAGCGCGCAGCAGAGGTCGATGAAGTCGCCATAGCGGTTGGTGCGGGCGCCGATCACCGAATTTGCGAAGACGATGGCGTTGGACTCACCCCAGGCGATCTGTTCCCCGAGGCGTGGGCGGAAGCGCGTCTGATAGGGCGCGCAGGTGAAGCTCGGCTCGCAACCGAGCGCCAGATGCGCCTCCATCAGCCGCTTCCCAGCAGCGCGCTCGGCCTGCGGGCCACCGATCAGCTCGGGATGAAGGAGGTCCATCGAGCCGACATTGAGGGTGGTCGGCACCCGGACCTTGCCGTCCTCCTCAACGAGGCGCTCGACGAAATCCAGGCTGACCTGGCCGTGATAGAGGCAGCCGTCGATATGAGCCTGGCTGATCGGGATGAGCCTCGGCGCGCCCACGGCCTCGCCGAAGCGCAGCAGGATGTCCATGGCGAAGGCAACGGCCGGGCCGTGTCCGCCATCGCGCATCGCACATTCGTCGGGAGTGAGGTGCAAGGAATCAACCGAGGTAGGGCTTTCCGGGCGAGATTATGCGGGAGCGGGCGATTTGTGAATCCTTGGAATCGCAGGCGTCTTTGCCTGCCTCTTCCCTTCCTACAGGGCGTGCCGTTTCCAAGAGCAGGCGTCTCCCCTGCTTCTTCCGATCCAACGAACGCTACGGTTTCCAAATGGCAGGCAAGGATGCCTGCAATCCCAGGGTCACCCAGCCGTCCAGCCGAGCTCCTGCGCTGCCTTCTCGCTCGACAGCTCCTCGCAGGGCTCCGCAACGTTGAACACGCCGGCACTGCCACGATCCACCGCAAGCAGCGCGGCCCTGGCGGCCGCCTCGACATGCACCGCGGGTGCGTTTGCCTTCTCCACCCCCGTACCCGGGCCATACAGCCGGCCATAGCGCAACACGATGCCCTCCAGCGGCGCGGTCAACACGGCCTCCTCCAGGGCGATCACGCCGCCGACGCTGACGGCGCGCAGGCCCTCGGCGTCGCGGTCTAGCGGATCGCCCTCGCGATGGGGCAAGGGGCCGGGCGCGTAGGCCCAGGCGATGCTCTGGGCGACCAGGCGGCGGGCGCCGGCCGCCAGCGTCGCCTTCACCAGATTGGCGGTCCCCTCTCGGCGCAGGTGGGCATTGCGCGCGGCGAACTCGGCCATGCGCGTAGGATCGACCCCCGAAGGCAGATCGGTCAGCTGGTGGATGACGATCTCTGCGCGGGCGGCCGCCATCGCAACGGCGAGCGCCTCGGCATCGTAGACATCGACGATGGCAGGTTCCGCGCCGAGCGCCTTCAACTGCTCCGCCTTCTCGGCCGAGCGCGTGGTGCCGGTCACCTCATGTCCGGCGGCGACCAGGAGCCTGGTCAAGGGACGGCCGATGGCGCCGGAAGCCCCGGCGAGGAAGATACGATGACCCATGATGTTCTCCTGTCAGACTCCCGAGCTGCAGGCTGCCCGCGGAAGGGGCCAGGAAAAAGCACCAAGATCGAAAGGAAAATCTGTACCAAGGCAGGCAAAGCATCTTCCAGAAAAGCTGGTGAACTTTTCGATTGGGAAGATTGCGATTCGATGAAATCGCAATTTGCGCCAGGCCAAAAAAATGCGCCGGATGGCGGGGGGTCCATCCGGCGCGTTAGCGACCAGTACTCTTCGCTCGCGGGGGGGTTAAGCGAAGAAACCGACGGTCGCTGTAATCAATGTCGCAACAACGAGCAATCCGACCAGCCACAACGCCAGGGTCAACTGACGTTCTGCTTCAGCCGCCGAAACGCGCATGGCGCGGGTGTCGGCCTTGAAGAAGTGCGGAACTGCCTGATTGACTGCCATAGTGATCTCCATGAACGTACTTGGAACGCAATCGTTTTAAATCGCCCTAACGTCCTTTGGTTTAGACACTCGCCTTCCGTTGCGAAGTGCAAAAACGCACACGGCACTCAACCAGATTACGACCTCTTCCCGAAGCGCATCGGCTATGACGCCAAGAATACTCGCGATCACGGCGGGTCTTTGCACCTGAGCGGGCGGCGGTGAGGAAGTTTCATGGCAATGTTGTGTCGTTACAAACTAGCAATGTCGGGGAAAGGGCTGGTCATTCCGGTCTCCCTGCCATTCACAAGCAAACCTGCGCGGCACGCGCGGAATGACACCGTCTTCGCTTTTGTCGACCCGGGTTTGGGGCCGGCATTTTCCTTCGAGGCGTGAAGAAAAAAGGCGTCCGTCCCCTTGAACCGGCGCTATGGCGCGCCTAAAGCGTTTTGCGATTTGGCGCATTCGGCAAGAATCGCAAAGACGCGTCGAAACAAAGCGCTAGGCCAAAGCAGCGTTTACGCCTAAGCGCGCTTTGCTCTAGGGTCCGCCCGCAAATTTAAACGGTTCATCAGGAGTCCCAGCCATGGCCTTTCTCGCCGACGCTCTTTCGCGCATCAAGCCCTCCGCGACCATCGCGGTGAGCCAGAAAGCGCGCGAATTGAAAGCAGCCGGCCGGGATATCATCGGTCTTGGCGCCGGCGAGCCGGATATGGATACGCCCGACAATATCAAACAGGCGGCCATCGACGCCATGATGCGCGGAGAGACCAAATATCCGCCGGTCTCGGGCATTCCGCAACTGCGCGAAGCCATCGCCGCCAAGTTCAAGCGCGAGAACGGGCTGGACTACAAGCCTTCGCAGACCATCGTCGGCACTGGTGGCAAGCAGATCCTGTTCAATGGCCTGATGGCGACGCTCAACAGGGGTGACGAGGTTGTGATCCCCACGCCCTATTGGGTCTCCTATCCGGAGATGGTGGCCTTGTGCGGCGGCACGCCGGTGTTCGCACCGACGACGATCGCCAGCCAGTTCAAGCTGACCGCCGAGGCGCTCGAAAAGGCGATCACGCCGAAGACCAAGTGGTTCATCTTCAACTCGCCCTCCAACCCTTCGGGCGCCGCCTATAGCCGGGACGAGCTCAAGGCGCTTACGGACGTGCTGATGCGCCATCCGCATGTGTGGGTGATGACCGACGACATGTATGAGCATCTGGTCTATGGCGACTTCACCTATTTCACGCCGGCGCAGGTCGAGCCGAAGCTCTATGACCGCACGCTAACCATCAATGGCGTCTCCAAGGCCTATTCGATGACGGGCTGGCGCATCGGTTACGCCGCCGGCCCCGAGCCCCTGATCAAGGCCATGGACATGATCCAGGGCCAGCAGACTTCGGGCGCCTGCACCATTGCGCAATGGGCGGCGGTGGAAGCGCTCAACGGCACGCAGGACTACATCCCCGTGCGCCGCAAGATCTTCGAAGGCCGACGCGACCTCATCGTCTCCATGCTCAACCAGGCCAAGGGCATCCAGTGCCCGACACCGGAAGGCGCCTTCTACGTCTACCCCTCCTGCGCCGGCACGATCGGCAAGAAAGCGCCGTCGGGCAAGGTGATTGAGACGGATGAGGATTTCGTCTCCGAGCTGCTGCAGGCCGAGGGCGTGGCGGTCGTGCACGGCTCGGCGTTCGGTCTGGGCCCGAACTTCCGCATTTCCTACGCGACGTCGAACGAGGCGCTGGAAGAGGCGGGACGGCGCATCCAGAGGTTCTGCAATACGCTGGTCTGACCTGGGAGCGCGGTCCTAGCCTACACGCCTTCGCCGGCAAGGTCGCGCCTCGCCCGATCCGCCGCCTCCGCATAGCGCCTGAGCGCATGCGCTTCCGAGAGCAGGCCGATGACGTGGCCGGCCTCGTCCACCACCGCCAGCGCCTCGGCCTCGCAGCTCTCCATCCGCTGCGTGGCCTGCTTCAGCGTCATGCCCGCCATCAGCGTCTGGTCGCGGAACAAGGCCAGCGTCTCCGCCGCCTTGTTGCCGTCAGGCAGCTCGGGATTGGCCTGCCAGGCATCCGCGACCCGGATGAGCCCGGCATATCGGTTGGTCAGAGTATCCACGGCCACGGCATAATGGGTTGACCCGAGCGGATAGGCATTGCGGAACACCACCAGCGAGGCGTTCTTGTCGACCGTGGGCACCGGCGTGCGCATGACGCGGCCGACGGTGAGATCGCGCGCCCAGCCGATGTCGTGGGCGCTGCGGATGGCTTCGCCGCGCAGATGGAAGCGCCAGGTGGCGAAGGAATAGCCGAAGGTCTCGCGTACGGTGATCGAGGCGACGATCACCGCCATCAGCACGGCGACGGTGAGCTGGAAGTCGCCTGTCATCTCCAGCACCAGGAAGCTCATAGTCAAGGGGCCGCCGACGATGGCCGCCGCCAGCGCCGCCATGCCAGCCAATGCCGCAGCGTGCGGTGTCAGGCCGGTATCGGCGACGAGGAGCTGCAGGGCGCCGAGATAGAACTGGCCGACCAGGGCTCCGAGGAACAGCGAGGCGAAGAACAGGCCGCCGCGAAAGCCTGAGCCGAGCGAGATGGCCGAGGCCAGCGCCTTCAGCAGGATCAGTCCCCCCAGCACGAGCACGGGGGCGGGCGCGCCGACCAGCATGTTCATCAGCGCGCCATGGCCGGAAGACAGCACCTTGGGCGAGATCAGCGCGAGGCCGCCAACCAGCAGGCCACCGATGCAGGGCATCAGCCAGATCGGCAGGCGAAGGCCGCGAAACAGCTTTTCCATCCAGGCGACGCCCTGCATCACGGCCACAGCGACTGCTGCGCAGAACAGGCCAAGGCCGCAGAGCGTGGCGGCCCCAGCGGCATGCGGCTGGAAAGCGACGCCGCCGACCACGGCATAGGATTCCAGGCCGAGCAGATGGGTGACGATGGTGCCCGAAATGGCCGCTGCCGCCACCGGCGCGAGGTTGGACACCGCATAGGAGCCGATGATGATCTCGAAAGCATAGAAGGCGCCGGTGAGCGGCGCACCGAAGGCGCCCGCGATCGCTCCGGCCGAGCCGCAGCCGACGATGAGGCGCATGTCGGCCCGGCGCAGATGGAAACTGGTGCCGAAACGCGCCGCCATGCCCGAGCCGATCTGCGAATAGGCGGCCTCCAGGCCCACCGAAGCGCCGAAGCCGTTGGAGATCCAGGTCTGCAGGCAGACGATCAGGCTGCCCTTCAGCGACATCCGGCCGCCATGCAGGGCGTTGGCCTCGATCGGGTCGATCGGCCGCGGGAACCGGCGGCGCGCGATCCACAGATTGACGAGCCCGAGGATCAGGCCGCCGCAGGCCGGCACGCTGAGCGCGAGGATCATGGGCAAGCCGAGGGTGCCGCTCAGCCGCTCCTCCGACTGCAGGCCGAAGAAGAGCTCGTGGGCAAGCTGCGCGGTATGGCTGATCAGGAAGACTGCAAGGCCCGCCAGCGCGCCGACGATGGCAGCCAGCAGCACCATGCCGCTCTCGCTGCGGCGCACGAGCGCACGCATCCAGGCCGGGATGGCACGGGAGAGAGGGCTGGTATCATCGCTGGCAACGGACATGACAAAAGCGACACTACCCCAGTCCCGTCTGGGAGAGGGGTGCTGGAGAAACGGATCGCATCCTGTTTAAACGGTTGTGGTGAAAGCAAAAAGTCTCGTGGCGACGCAATTTTACGCTGAAATTCGGCTATAATATCGATTGAATGAGTAGATAATGGCGGCGATAAGCGCCTCAGAACGGGTGCGGGGAGCCTCCCCCACGAAGCTGGGGGAGGTGGCCGAACGAAGTGAGGTCGGAGGGGGTGTGGCCAGGATAAGGCACCCGAACCGCTGACCCCTGGACCGTTTCGCATCGAATGCCACGCCCTGCCAATCCCTGGGGCGAGCCCCACTCCGCCCACACCCCCTCCGACCCGGCTTCGCCGGCCCACCTCCCCCAGCTCCGTGGGGGAGGCTTAGGTCGCGCCTCACGCCTTCTTGTTCTGCCGGTTCGTAATCAGGTCGTCCACCACGGCCGGGTCGGCCAGGGTCGAGGTATCTCCCAACGCCGAGAATTCGTCCTCGGCGATCTTGCGCAGGATGCGGCGCATGATCTTGCCCGAGCGTGTCTTGGGCAGGCCTGGCGCGAACTGGATGAGGTCGGGGGAGGCGATCGGGCCGATTTCCTTGCGTACCCAGGCGACGAGTTCGCGGCGCAGGCCGTCATCGCCGCTCTCCCCGGCCATCAGCGTGACATAAGCATAGATGCCCTGGCCCTTGAGATCGTGCGGATAGCCCACCACCGCGGCCTCCGAGACCTTCTCATGCGCGACCAGCGCGCTCTCGACCTCGGCCGTGCCCATCCGATGACCGGAGACGTTGATGACGTCGTCGACACGGCCGGTGATCCAGTAATAACCGTCCTCGTCACGCCGGCAGCCGTCGCCGGTGAAATATTTGCCCTTGTAGGCGGAGAAATAGGTCTCGAAAAAACGCTGGTGGTCGCCGTAGACGGTGCGCATCTGGCCTGGCCAGGAATCGGCGATAACGAGATTGCCCTCGCAGGCTCCTTCCTGCACCCTGCCCTCGGCATCGACGATCTCCGGACGGATGCCGAAGAAAGGCCGCGTGGCCGAGCCTGGCTTCAGCCTGGTGGCGCCCGGCAGCGGCGTGATCAGGATGCCCCCGGTCTCGGTCTGCCACCAGGTGTCGACGATCGGGCAGCGGTGGTCGCCCACCACGCGGTGATACCACTCCCAGGCCTCGGGGTTGATCGGCTCGCCCACCGAGCCGAGCAGGCGGAGCGAGGTGCGCGAGGTCTTCTTCACCGGCTCCTCGCCGGCGCCCATCAGAGCCCGGATGGCGGTGGGGGCGGTGTAGAAGATCGTCACCTTGTGCTTGTCGACGACTTCCCAGAAGCGCGAGACGGTGGGGTAGTTCGGCACGCCCTCGAACATCAGCGTCGTCGCCCCGTTGGCGAGCGGACCGTAGACGATATAGGAGTGGCCGGTGACCCAGCCGACATCCGCCGTGCACCAGTAGATGTCGCCCTCGTGGTAGTCGAAGACATATTGGTGCGTCATGGCAGCATAGACGAGATAGCCGGCGGTGGTGTGCAGCACGCCCTTGGGCTTGCCGGTGGAGCCGGAGGTGTAGAGGATGAAGAGCGGATCCTCCGCCGCCATCTCCTCGCAGGGGCACTCGTCCGAGACATTGGCGGCGAGGTCGTCGTAGAAATGGTCGCGGCCCGTGAGCATCGGCACGTTCGCACCGGTGCGCCGGATCACGATCACCGAGGCGACGCCGCCCGTCTTGGCGCAGGCGGCGTCGACATTGGCCTTCAGCGGGATGCGCCGGCCGCCGCGCACGCCCTCGTCGGCGGTGATGACCACGGTGGAGGAGCAGTCGGCGATGCGGCCCGCCAGCGAATCAGGCGAGAACCCGCCGAACACCACCGAATGGACGGCGCCGATGCGGGCGCAGGCCAGCATGGCGAAAGCCGCTTCCGGGATCATCGGCATATAGATGGTGACGCGGTCGCCCTTCTTGACGCCCTCGCCCTTCAGCACATTGGCGAAACGCTGCACCTCGGCGGCGAGTTCGCGATAGGTGATGTGGCGCGACTGCGAGGGATCGTCGCCCTCCCAAATGATGGCGATGCGCTCACCATGTTCGGCCACATGCCGGTCCACGCAATTCCAGGCGACGTTTGTGGTGCCGTCCTCATACCAGCGGATGGAGACGTCGGGGGCATAGCGGGTGTTCTTGACGCTGGTATAGGGCTCGAACCAGCCGATGCGCTTGCCGTGCTCGCCCCAGAAAGCCTCCGGGTCGGCAATCGAGGCCTCATACATGGCCTGGTAGCGGGAGTTGTCGACATAGGCTTCCTCGGCCCATTCGCGGGGAACGTCGTAAATCCTGTGCTCTGACATCTATTCCTCCCACCACACGGCTTGACCCCGCCGCAAGGCCTGTTTTGGCGCGTTATCGTGACAAAAGGCTTAAGGCAAAGCTGTTGCCGGGGGCAAGTCCCCTGGGAGGACTGGCATCTGCGCCCGCTCCTTGGACGCTTGCGATCCCGGAAAGGATCCCTCGGCGCTCTCCACGCCCGGTGCTATACTCCCCCGATCGCGATGCCGTGCCACCGTTTCATCATCATGAAGGGATGCCGCCATGGACGTCGAAGGAGCTGTTGCGCGCCACTACACGCATGGTTCACTGGAGAAAACCCTTTTCGCCGCGCTGCAGTCGCGTGGCAAGGATCCCGACAATCTCGCCATCGAGGATCTTGCCGACATCGATGAGTTCCATCTCGGCTGGGGCTCGGCCACGGAGGAGCTTGCGGAGGACCTCGGCTTCGAGCATGGCATGACGATCCTGGAGGTCGGCTCGGGTATCGGCGGCCCGGCCCGCCATCTTGCCCGCCTGCTCGGCTGCGATGTCGTCGGCGTCGATCTCACGCCGGAGTTCGTCGAGGTCGCGCAGACGTTGACGAAACGCTGCCACCTCTCGGGCAAGGTCTCCTTCGTGCAGGGGAGCGCCCTTGCCATGCCCTTCGCGGACGGCGAGTTCGACGGCGCGGCGATGCTGCACGTGGGCATGAACATCGCCGACAAGGCCGCCCTGTTCCAGGAAGTGCGCCGCGTCCTGCGCCACGGCGCGCGCTTCGGCGTCTACGACATCATGCGCGTGGCCGAAGGAGAGCTCCCCTATCCCATGCCCTGGGCGATGACGATGGACACCAGTTTCGTCGAGGGCCCCTCGCATTACCGCAAGAGCCTTGAGGATGCAGGCTTCGCGATCGACCTCGAACGCAGCCACCGCGACCTCGCCCTCAAGCTTGGCCGCGAGATGCGCGATAAGGCGGCGCAAGGCGGTGCAGCGCCGGCGGGGCCGCTGGTGCTGATGGGGGAGAGTGCGCCGATGCGGATCGGCAATGTGATGTCGGCGGTGGCCGATGGCTCGATCGCGCCCATCGAGATGATCGCCCGGGCGGTGTGAGTCTGGGAGCGCGGACGTCCTCGTCCGCTCTTGAACCACTACATTTGCAAGATCAAGGCTCCAGCCAGCGACATGGTCGGAGCCTTTGCTTTTTGAACGCGGCGGTCCAAGAGCGGACGGGACGTCCGCGCTCCGGGCGCTACTCTGCGGCGATGCTCTGCGGCTTGGCCTCTATCACGTCGCGGTTCTCGACCGGCTCGCCGGCCAGGGCGGCTTCCTCGGGCTCGAACTCGTTCTCGGCACGCTTGGGGCTGATCCACTTGGAGAACGAGTCGAGATAGAGGTAGATCACCGGCGTGGTGAACAGCGTCAGCACCTGGCTGACGATCAGGCCGCCGACCATGGCATAGCCGAGCGGCTGGCGGATTTCCGAGCCGGTGCCGTGGCCCAGCATCAGCGGCACGCCGCCGAGCATGGCCGCCATGGTGGTCATCAGGATCGGGCGGAAGCGCAGCAGGCAGGCGCGGCGGATCGCCTCCAGCGGGCTCATGCGATGGTCGCGTTCGGCCACGATGGCGAAGTCCACCATCATGATGCCGTTCTTCTTAACGATGCCGATCAGCAGGATCACGCCGATCAACGCGATCAGGCTGAAGTCGAAGTGGAAGGTCAGCAGCGTGGCCAGTGCCCCGACACCGGCCGAAGGCAGGGTCGAAAGGATGGTCAGCGGATGGATGTAGCTCTCATAGAGGATGCCGAGGATCAGGTAGACCACGATCAGCGCTGCCACGATCAACAGCGGCACGGAGGCAAGCGAGTCCTGGAACGCCTGCGCCGTGCCCTGGAAGGTCGAGGTGATGGTCGCCGGCACGTTCATCTGCTGTTCCATGGCATTGATCGCCGTCGTTGCCTGGCCGAGCGCAGTGCCGGGCGCCAGGTTGAAGGAGATCGTCACCGCCGGAAACTGGCCCTGGTGGTTGATGGCGAGCGGGCGCACGGGATCGGTCGTCCATTTCGCGAAGGCCGAGAGCGGCACCTCGCCGCCCGTGGTGGGCGAGCGCAGATAGATCTGCTGCAGCGTCGAGGTGTTCTTCTGCAGCGAGGGCAGCACCTCCAAGATGACGTAATAGGTAGAGAGCTGCGTCGAGAAATTGGCGATCTGGCGCTGGCCGAAGGCGTCGTAGAGCGTGGCATCGATGACGTCGGGCGTCAGGCCGTAGCGCGCCGCCTGGTCTCGGTCGATCGACAGCGTCAGCGTGGTGCCGGAGGCCTGCTGGTCGGAAGCGACATCACGCAGTTCCGGCATCGTCTTCATCTTGTCGAGGAGCTTGGGCGCCCATTCGTTGAGCTGGTCGATGTCGGTGCCCTGCAGCGTAAACTGGTACTGGGTGCGTGAAGGGCGGCCGCCGAGGCGCACGTCCTGCGCCGATTGCAGGTAGAGCCGGGCGCCCTGCACCTGCGAGGTCTGGGTCTGCAGGCGGCGGATCACCTGGTCTGCCGAGGCCGTGCGCTCGTCGAGCGGCTTCAGCGTGATATACATCGTGCCGTCGTTGAGCGTATTGCCATTGCCACCCATGCGCATCGCCATATGGGCAATGGCCGGGTCCTTCAACACGATGGCCCCGAGTTCCTCCATATGCCTGGCCATGTCGGAGACGGAGGTGTCCTGCGCCGTTTCCACCACGCCGGTGATCAGGCCGGTGTCCTGCTGCGGGAAGAAGCCCTTTGGGATGATCATGAAGAGATAGCAGGTGAGCGCCACCGTGGCGAAGAAGACCAGCAGCGTCATGAAGCGGAAGCGCAGCACCAGGTCCAGGCCACGTTCATAGCCATTCACCAGGCCCTGGAACATGCTTTCGCTGAGTTGGTAGAGCTTGCCGTGATGCTCGTCATGGATGGGCTTGAGGAAGCGCGAGGCCATCATCGGCGTCAGCGTCAGCGAGACGAAGGCCGAGACCACGATGGTCATGGCCAGCGTGATCGAGAACTCGCGGAACAGGCGCCCGATGATACCGCTCATCAGGAGGAGCGGGATCAGCACCGCAATCAGTGAGATCGAGATCGAGAGAATGGTGAAGCCGATTTCGCCCGCGCCCTTGATGGCGGCGGCCATCGGCCTCTCGCCCTCCTCGATATAGCGGGTGATGTTCTCCAGCATGACGATGGCGTCGTCGACCACGAAGCCGACCGCGATGGTGAGAGCCATCAGCGAGAGATTGTCGAGGCTGTAGCCGGCCATCCACATCAGAGCACAGGCACCCAGGAGAGCGAGCGGCACCGTGATCGAGGGAATGATGGTGGCCCAGACGCTGCGCAGGAAGATGAAGATCACCATCACCACGAGGCCGATGGTGAGCAGCAACGTGAACTGCACGTCCTTCACCGCGGCACGGATCGTCTGCGTGCGGTCGGAGAGCACCGAGATCTTGATGGCGGGCGAAATGCCGGCCTCCAGATGCGGCAGCTCCTTCATGACGCTGTCGACGGTGTTGATGACGTTGGCGCCGGGCTGCTTGAAGATCACCAGGAACACGCCACGCTTGCCGTCGGCCCAGCCGGCCTGGGTGTCGTCCTGCGGCGCGCTGATGGCCTGGCCGATGTCGCGCACGCGGATGGGACTGCCATTGCGATAGGCGATGATAACGTCGTTCCAGCTCGCGGCATCGGTGAGCTGGTCATTGGTATAGATGGTGTAGGAACGCGTGGCGCCGTTGAAGGTGCCCTTGGGGTTGTTGACGGTGGTGACAGCCAGGGGGGTACGCACATCCTCCAGCGACAGGCCCATGGTCACCAGCTTCGCCGGATCGACCTGGATGCGGATGGAGGGCGTCTGCTGGCCGCCGACGTTGACCTGGCCGACACCGTTGATCTGGCTGATGGCCTGGGCGAGCTTGGTAAGGGCCTGGTCCGAGACTTCCGTCAGCGGCAGCGTGTCGGACGTGGCGCCGAGCAGCAGGATGGGCGAGTCGGCCGGGTTCACCTTTCGATAGGTCGGCGGGCTCGGCATGTTCTTGGGCAACTGGCCGGAGGCGGCGTTGATGGCGGCGAGCACATCGGAGCCGGCGCCGTCGATATTGCGCGAAAGGTCGAACTGCAGGGTGATCTGGGTCGATGAGGTCTGGCTCGAAGAGGTCATCTCCGACACGCCCGGGATCAGCGCGAACTGTGATTCCAGGGGCTGCGCCACCGAGGATGCCATGGTCGCGGGATCGGCGCCGGGCAAGCTAGCCGAGACCTGGATGGTCGGAAAGTCAACCTCCGGGAGCGGTGCCACGGGCAATTGCGGATAGGCGATGATGCCCACGAACAGGATGCCGACCATCAGAAGCGAGGTGGCGATCGGGAAGCGGATGAAGGGGGTGGAGATGCCGCCGGCCATGATCAGTCCGCCTTTTTCTGGGAAGCATCGCCGGCCGTACCGCCTGCCGGAGGCACCGTCTGCTCGGCAACCTTCTCGGCATCGGGGCTCATCGGCTTGGCATCGACCAGCGCGCCGTTCTGCAGGCGGGATTGCCCCTCCACCACCACTTTCTGGCCGACGGTGAGCCCATCCGAGATCACGGCGTTGCCGTCGCCGTTGACGCTGACCTTGATCGGCTTGGCGCTGACCTTGTCGTCATCGCCGATGACATAGGCGAACAGCCCGTTGGGGCCATGCTGCACCACGTCGCTGGGCACCACGATCGCCTGGACGAGCGTGTTGATCAGCATGCGGGTGTTGACCGACAGGCCCGGCCAGAGCGCATTGTCTTGGTTGTCGAAGCGAGCCTTCAGGCTGATGGTGCCGGTGGCCTGGTTGACGGTATTGTCGATCACCAGGAGCCTTCCCCGTGAGAGGGTGGTGGTCCCGTCGGAACTCATCGCCTCGACCGGCACGGTGCCCTTGTCGAACGCCTTGGTTATGGCCGGCAACTGGTCCTGCGGCTCGGTGAACTGCACGGAGATCGGCTGTAGCTGGGCGATGGTGACGATGCCGGTCGAGTCCGAGGCGTGGACGATGTTGCCCGGGTCGATCAGCCTGAAACCGGTGCGCCCGGTAATCGGGGCCGCGATGGTAGTGTAGCTCAGATTGGTCTGGGCATTGTCGATGGCTGCCTCGTCGCCCTCGATCTGCGCCTTGACCTGGTCGACCAAGGCTTGCTGTGTGTCGACATCCTGCTTGGATTCGAAGCTCTTCTCGGCAAGGTTCTGGAAGCGCTGCAGGTTGAGCTGGTCATTGCGCAGGTTGGCCTCGTCCTGTGCCTTCTTGGCCACCGCCTGGTCGAGCGCCGCCTGGTAGGGCCGTTTGTCGATCTCCACCAGCGGATCGCCCTGCTTCACCATCTGGCCCTGCTTGAACAGGATCTTGGTGATCTCGCCGTCGACGCGGCTTCTCACCGTCACTGTCTTGAGCGGCATGACCGTGCCCAGGCCATAGGCGTGCACGGGATAATCTGCCTTCTTCACTTCGGCGAAGGTGACGGGCACCTTGGCGGGCGCGGCGGCCTGGGCCTGCGGCTGGGGCGTCGGCTTGGCATCGGCGATGAAGTGGCGCCAGCCGCCATAGCCCGCCGCTCCGGCCACCAGGATGGTCAGGAACACCGGCCAGCGACGGCGCGGCTTCTTCTGCTTTTCTTCTTTGTCAGCCATGTCTACAACCCACGGATATACATACGCCTCTATTGCGTACACACAAAAAATCTCAAGCGTAATTTAGAGTGCTTTGGTCGTCAAAAGTATGACGCTGTGTTAAGTAATGTTTCAGTGCTGAAAATTTGATCAATACTGAACGTTATTTAACCCGTTTGTGATGCGAAGTGAGTTGTCACTCCGCTGGCACCGGACCTCCCGCGGAAGGCACAACCGCGCCGGGGACTGCACGCTGGGGTGGCGCCCCAGGCGCCGGCGCCAGCAACTCGCTGCCGACATCGCGCGGCAGCTGTCTGAAGATCAGCGTCGAACTCATGGCGATCAGGCCAATCATCATGAACACCACGGGAAAGATATTCGCCGTCAGGCCGGTGGCGCCGTGCAGGCGCATCGAGCCCTCGAGAGCCAGCGCCGCTATGGACACGCCGACCGAACTTGCCAGTTCCTGCAACACCGACGTCATGCTGGTGACCCGCCCCATCAAATGGGGCGGGACGTCCGAGACGCCGGCGGTATTGATACTCGTGAATTGCAGCGAGCGCGTGAACCCGGCCGCCAGCAGCGTCAGCGAGATGAGGTAGACCGGCATCCCGGCATAGAACAGCGCCGGCGCCGCCACGAGGACGGAGGAGATCACCGCATTGAGCGTGAGCACGCGACGAAATCCCGCGCGCCGCAGGATCGGCCCGGCCAAGGCCTTCATCGCCATGGCACCGGCGCCGGTGGCGAGCGTCAGCAGGCCGGACTGGAAGGGCGTAAAATCGAAGCCGAGCTGGAAATAGAGCGCCAGCAGGAAAGGCGTCGCCCCCACGCCGATGCGGAAGAGGAAGCCGCCGGTGATCGAAGCACGGAAGGCCGGGAGAGCCAGCAGGCGCAGCTCGATCAACGGATTGGCCGAGCGGCGGGCATGTGGCACATAGAGGCCGATCAGCACGATGCCCAGCACCGCCAGCGCCACATTGTAGCCCACCGGCACGAGGTCGAGGCCCGACAGCGTCGCCCCGCTCATCAGGGCCACCAGGCCGGGAGCCAGCAGGCCGAAGCCGATGAGGTCGAAGGGACGCCGATCGTCCTCACGCACATTGGGCACATAGAGCGTAGCCAGGATAATGCCGAGCACAGCGATGGGAATGTTGATCCAGAAGATCAGGCGCCAGTGGAAATAGGTGGTGATGAAGCCGCCCAGTGGCGGGCCGCTGAGTGGACCCAGCAAGGCCGGCAGCGTCAGCCACATCATGGCATTGACGAGATCGTGCTTGGGCGTGGTCTTGAGGATGATCAGGCGGCCGACAGGCGTCATCATCGCCCCGCCCATGCCCTGGATGATGCGAGCGACGACGAGCTCCGTGAGGTTGGTCGAGAGACCACAGGCGATCGAGCCGAGTGCGAACACCACGATGGCGGCGCGGAACACGGTGCGCGCGCCGAAGCGGTCGGCCATCCAGCCGGAGGTCGGGATGAAGATCGCGAGCGAGAGAAGGTAGGACGTCAGCGTCAGCTTGAGATAGATCGGGCTGGTGCCGAAATCGTGCGCGATCGTCGGCAGCGCGGTGGAGAGCACCGTGGAGTCGAGGTTCTCCATGAACAGCCCGCAGGCGATGATCAGCGGCAACAGGCGGCCAGTGGGTATGTCGATCCTGGGAACGCGGCTCTCGCTCATGGCTGCGTGCCCCCGCCCTTGCGGCCACGGGGCTTCAACACGGTGACCGTCCCGCCGGCCGGGCTCTCCCGCGGCGTACGGCCTTGCGGAGCCTGGCTCCTGCCGATGCCATTGAGAGCCATGCCGATCACGGCTTCGGCGACCTCGGCATCGGAGAGATAGTCGGCACCGACGCCACTCCACATCATGCCGATCATCAGCTTGGCGGCCATGCCCGCATCGAAGGGGCGGGCCTCACCCTGGCGCTGCGCCGTCTCGATCACGCCCCTGAGGCGCTGCTCGATCTGGCTGCGGCGCTGGCGGAACAGCCGGCGCTTGGAGGTCTCGCCCTCGTTGATGTTGCGGATCGAGCCGAAATGGGTGCGGAAGGTCGGCACGATCTCGATGGCAAGTCGCATCAGGCGATCCTCGAAGGGGCCGTCCTGCAAGAGGGCGGCGTCGAGCCGGATCTCGAGATCGTCGATGGCCTGGCCGAAGACCGCCTCGAACAGAGCCTGTTTCGACGCGAAATAGCGGTAGACCGTCGGCTTGCCGATGCCGGCCTCGAAGGCAATGTCCTCCACGGAGGTCGCCTCATAGCCCTGCCGGGCGAAGATGCGGCTGGCCGCGTCCAGCAGATTGTTGCGGCGGATGTCGCGCCACCTTTCCTCGCCCGAGGGCTTGTCGTCAGTCAACGAATCCATGGCGGCCTCGAATCAAAACCCCGCGGTTACGAATGAAACTTGTAAGTTTCGTTTATGACCCGAAATGTGATGAAAATATGCGAAATTCAATGCTGCAATTTCAAAGGGTGCTCGCAAGACGCGCACATTTGTGTGAGCTATGTTTCGCGGATGTGAAGGCGCGGGGAACATCCTGGGACCGCAGGCATCCTTGCCTGCTTCTTCCTGTGTCGGAGAGCGCAGCGGTTCAAGAGGCAGGCAAGGATACCTGCGATCCCGGGACGCCATCAAAACGAACGTGGCGGCCAGAGGCCGCCACTCCGGTAACTCTTGTGAGCGCTGTCTACTTCAGCAGCGTGAACCCGGCCCTGGCGAACGACGCCTGCCCCTCCGGCGTCTTCAGGAAGGCCAGGAATGCCGCGGCGTCGGCATTGGTGGAGGAAGCGGTCAGGCCGAAGGGGTAGATGATCGGAGCATGCGAATCCTCCGGAAAGGTAGCCACCACCTTGACCTTGGGCTCGGCCGCCGCGTCGGTGGCATAGACGATGCCGAACTTGGCCTCGCCGCGGGCCACCAAAGCGAGCGCGGCGCGCACGTTGTCAGACTGGGCAAATTTCGGCTGCACGGAAGCAAGGATGCCGAGCTTGGTGAGGGATTCGATGGCATATTTGCCGGCCGGCACCGTCTTCACTTCGCCAACCGCCAGCTTGCCGTCGCCGATGGCCCCGGCAAGGTCGGCATTCGGGCCGAGCGTGATGGTGGCGGCCGAGTCCGACGGGGCAACGAGCACCAGCGCATTGCCAAGCAGGTTGGAGACGCTGTCGGGCCTGATCAGCTTCTTGTCGAGGCCATACTTCATCCAGTCGAGATCGGCCGAGGCGAAGATGTCGGCGGGGGCACCCTGCTCGATCTGCTTCATCAGGGCCGAGGAGGCGGCGTAGGAGATCTTGACGTTCTTGCCGAATGTCTTGGTCCAGGCCTTGGCGGCATCGTCGAGCGAGCCCTTGAGGCTTGCGGCAGCGAAGACGGTGACGTCCTGCGCCTGGGCAAGGGCGGGCGAGAGGACAAGGCCGAGGGTGAGGGCAAGGAACGCCCGGCGGGCAAAGCGCAGCATGATATGATCCCCAGTAAGCCGCTATGGCTATGTTTCAAGGGATATAGCGAGGCGCGGCGGACAGCAAGCCCGGGACAGCCGGGTTTCCAGCCGGCCTGTGGCAGCGCCAGCGTGCGAGGCCATCGTCCTTGTTGGCTGGCACAGCAGTTCCTGGATTGGCGGTCGGAGACCGCCACTCCTAGAGGTGCGACACATAGCCGATCCGGCTCGCCGGCTTGCGCCCCAGCCAGAGGAGCAGCACCGCCAGCACCACCGTGAGGCAGGCGAAAGGCAACTCCAGCACCGGCATCGCGATGTGCTCCAGCACGAGGGCCGACAGAGAGGCTTCCACCCAAGCCTGCGCCCGCGCCAGGCTCGCCGAGTTGAGCCAGGCCCAGAAGCCGCGGATCGACAGATAGAGGATATGGTTGTCGGCGATCGAGCGCGTGCCGTCGACCATGACGGCGACGAAGGTTCCGGCGGCCAGGAACAGGCCGAGGGCGCGGGCCAGGAAACGCATGACGGTCTCTCTCGCAGGACGATGCCGGAGCTTAGGCGATCCCGCCGGCACAGGGGAGGGCCATATCCCAGGAATCGACACGAAAAACCTGCAAACTGAGGTTTACAAACTGCCCCGACATCGCCATAAGCACCGCTCGACGGAAGGGTGGCCGAGTGGTTGAAGGCGCACGCCTGGAAAGTGTGTATACGGGAAACCGTATCGCGGGTTCGAATCCCGCCCCTTCCGCCATATCCTATTCCCAGACATGTTTAGAGCGCACCCCCGGAAGGCGCGGCCCGCAGCCTCCTTCGCCTAGAGGCGCGCGATCTCGGTATAGGCGTTGCTGACTGGTTTCACGATGCCGCCCCTCTGCTTCGGGAATCGCTTTGCGTGACATCGATCGGAAAGGACAACAGGAGTCCTCTTTGCTTCGAGGTGAGCCACCCTTCTGAAGGGCGTGCTCTCCTGCGAGCAGAAAAGACGTCACCTCAAGCTCTGCTCGCACGACGCTGGATTATCGCCCATCCAACTTAAAGTTGCATCAGAAACAAAAACCCCCGGCCTGTCGGGAAAGGCCGGGGGTGCGCAACGTCGCTTCTGTTGGTCGTGGCGGGCGCATCAAACGTCTGGCAGGTCAAGAGGGGCAATTTTCATGACCCCTTTGACACACTACTTCTCGATTGCGCCAGTAATTGACGAATTTACCCATCAATTAAACAAAAATGGCCAAAACCGGGCCTCGATGCCTGCCAGTTGGCGGCTGAAAACCCCGGCTCGGGTCGTGACTCCATGCTTCGATGTCAGTGGTTTTCCCGGCTACGCACTACCCCGTTTTCGGGCAGCTCTGCTGTGATCGAAGCACAACGATGCGTCGCCCGGGCTGATAATCGTTACGGGAGGCAATCGGGCGTTGTGGCTTTCGCCGGCGCACGAAGCAAAAAACAGTCGCCCTAGAACTTGTAGGTCAGCGCCACGAGCGGGCCGTACATGCGCACATCATAGAGGAAGGAGCCGTTCTTGTAGTCCACCGACAGCAGGCGATAGCCGGCATGAAGCGTCACGTTCTCGTTCCATTTGTAGTTGAGCAGCCCTACGACCTGGTAGGTCAGCTTGGACCCAGCGTTGAAACCGCCGATATCGCCAAGCACGGTCACGCTCCAAGTATCGTTGATATGGGCGATTATGCGCGCGGCAACCACCGGGTCGAACCAGTCTTCGGCTTCGCTATGGTCGATGCGAGGCGCCAGCGCGCCGCTCTTGAGCGTGAGCTTGTTGTCGAGATTCCAATAGCGCACCCCGGCGCCGAGATCGAAATCGACTGTCTGATTGGTGAAAAGACGATACATTGCATCGCCCTGCAGCGTCAGGCTCTCCGTGCGCAGTTCCGCCTCCGAGAAGAACAGGCCTGGCAGCTTGGCGGTCGAGGTGACTTTCGAAAACATTACGTCGGTGAGCACGATCCAGCGATCGACCTTGAACTCCCCTGCTCCCATGATGCCGCCGTTGAGATCCTTGAAGATGTCTCCGAAGGTCAGGTCAATCTTGGCGGGCGGCAAGGGCGGCAGCGTCGAGGACTTTCCGCTCAGCGCGGAGGCCCAGAAGTAGCCGGTGAAGGCGAAGGTAGGGCCGATATAGAGGGCGGGTGGCGGCGCGGGTTCCGCTGGTGCTGGCACAAGGTCGGCTGCATGGAGCGGTGCGAGGCCCGCAAGCATCAGGATCACCGACAACGCTGTACGCTTCATGGCTGTCCCTCGCGACGCGACCGACGGGCAAATGTCGCACGACCGCGAGCCCGCCACGATCCTGTAACGGTTACGGGGCGTTGCGCCGGGTTTGAAGAAGCCACGCGAGAGTGCGGTGGCTAGCGCGCAAACCGAATGTTGACGCCATCGGCGCCGCCGGCCAGCATGAGGCCCTGGCGGCGGGTCTTGAGTTTGAGAACCACTCCTTTGCCGTTCTTGAGCCACAGGTAACCACCGCCCTTGTTGGCCAGCGCCCAGCCGAGGCGGATCTGGCCGTAGAGGCCTTCGAAGTCGGCGAGGCGATTGAGATCGTAGACTGTCCCCGTGGCCGTCAGCTTGGACAGACCGATGCCTCCAACGCCGAGGCCGACCACCTTGATGGGATAGCTCTTGCCCCTGAAGCTAAGCCGCCCGCTGCCACCACCACCGCTGCCGATCATCGCGACCTGGACCTGCTGGATATAGACCGAGCCCGTCGCGCGGCGCGGCTGGTCCGCCCAGGCGGCGGGGGCCAGGCCGGCCAACAGGACCAGAGATAGCGCCAGCACGATGATAGATCCTGGCTTGAAAAGTCTCATCGTCTCGGCTCCATAACGATAGTATGACATCGGACCGGCCTGACTACGGACGCGGGAGTTGACAGGTGCCGGAATACGAAAACTGACCCTGGAGCCTAACGTCTGCCGAGGGGTAAAAGTTGTTGTAACAGTTAGCGGCTTGACAGAGCGGGGAGTCTGCCGCTCGCGATGTCCCTGTGGCTGCAAGTGTAGGTTCCCCAGCCTCGGCCGTGGCCTGCAGTGGCACAGTAACCGTTATGGACTAAGCGCCGCCGGCTACGTGTGCGAACGTCCGCACCTTCAGGCCCCTCACCGCTCTATCATGGGAAGAGATTCATGTCGGCAAAGCGCTTCATCCATCTCATCCTGACCGAGGCGAAGGAGGCTATTGCGCCGACGTTATTCTTCATCGCGGGCTTCAACTTGATCCTGCTGACCACACAGCTGATCCTCGCCGACTATTACGGCCAATTGTTCAGCTTCGCTGGTGCCACCTTCGCCGCCCTCGTCGTTGGCAAGGCGGTTCTGGTTGCAAACGCGATGCCTTTACTGCGCCGCTTCGACCATGCGCCGCTCATCCGCCCCATTCTTTTCAAGACGCTGGTCTATTGCACCGTGGTCTTCATGTTCCGTTTTCTCGAGAGAATCGTGGAGTATTTCTGGAGTGGCGGCACCATCGGCGCATTGCCCGCAGAAATCGCCGAGCGTTTCTCCTGGCACCGCTTTGCCGCCATCCAGATCTGGATTTTCGTGCTCTTCCTCATCTATGTCGGAGTGGCGGAGATCAATACGCTGCTTGGCGAAGGGAGCCTCTGGCGCATCCTCTTTCATGAGCGCGCCATCAGCGGCTCGAATGGCACCAAGCTCGAGTCGGTCAGAACGAACCCGGCGCGGCATTGAGGGGCGGCAGGATCGCTTCGGAGTGGTGTCGGCGTGACGGTGAGGGAGAAAACGCCCTCACGGATCGCGCCAGGTAGGCTCCCTCCTCCACGGTCCACGACGGGGCGTTTCCAAACAGGTAGGCCTCAAGCCGCGCGATGGCTGGACCAAGCGCAGCATGCTCGCGGGCGGCTATAGCCACCGGGGGCGGCAGTCGGCTCAACCATATCTCCAGGGCCTGATAGCTCTCCCTCGCTTGCCCAGCCGCGGCGCGCCTCCGGACCTCCTGCTGGGCCGCCGCGGCAGAGGCCGCATGATGCTTTCTCCAGGCAAGCCCGGCCCTTGCAAACCAGGCAAGGCCCGCGACCACCACCAAGGCAATGGAGATCGCAGCCGCTATGGCCCTGGTGGTCCAGAATGAAGGCCTTGCCCTTGCGTTGGCCGAGGCCGCAGCTGCGACATCGACCTGGATGCCCGCGGCCGTCAATTGCCGCGCCTGTCGGTTCCGCATATCCCACCAGCTTTGCACCAGGGGTGGCAGGTCATAGCTGCCGGCCTTCTCGAAGACATAGGTGACGCGATCCGTGCGGGAGCCCTCGACGTCGCCGCGGTTGACATGATCCTCGCTCTGCGGCGGATCGAGGTAGACGCGCACGCCGGCAGGCGCCCCGAAACTGAAATCGGCCATGCCGAGGGCCGGCACGCCCTGAGCCTTGCGCTGGATCGTTCGCACCAATGCAGCGCCCGGACGGAGGCGGGTGGTCCCGGGCAGGGGATTCCAGCTCTGGGTGAGCGTAACCTCCTCTGCCGCCAGTACAGGGCCGGACGCATCGATGCCGCTGGGGACGTCGACGTCCAGGCTCTGGGCCACTCCTTGTGCCGCTCCTGCCGGGTCTCCATTGCGATCGAGCAGTGTCACTTGCGCCGCCGGAATAACCAGGCGGTCACCCCGGCGTGGAAACACCACGAATGTGAAACGCTGGCCGACATAAGAGGTCGCGCCGACTTGCTCGCGCAGCGTCACCGCCTGCGTCTCGAAGCGCAAGATTTGCGCTCCCGGCGCGTCGGCAACGGAAACACGCGGCGGATGCGGCATCTCACCGGGAAAGAGCACCTCGACGACAAGATCGACCGGCTGGCCGATCACCGCCTTGTCCGCCGGATCGAGCCGGGTGCGCACGAGAACGTCCTCTGCACGGGCGCTTGCCGACGCGGCGATAAAAGCAAGGAGGAAAGCGAGCCACAGCCGGATCATGGCCCCTCCCCGGCTGGCTGGCTCTGGGCCGGCGCGATCTGGGCCTGTCGTTGATAGGCGAAGCGCAGGCGCAGGAAATCGGCCGGCCGGGTCTCCACCCGCTTCAGCCAGAGCGCGCGCACCGCCTCGTCCGAGAGTGGCTTCTGTTGTCCCGCTATCGTGGTGTCCGCGCCGCCCTTGTTGGCCTTGTCGAAGACGATGTCGTCAGCCTTTTCATCGGCGGCATTCCCGCCCTCGGTCTTGAGGCGCTGCGCCCGGACGGTTGCGATCTGTCGGTTGGAGATGGCATCGGCCCAGTCGGGCCGCAGGGCGAGCGCGCGATCGAAGCGTCCGACGGCGTCATCATACTTGCCGAGCATGATCAGGGCCGTGCCCTGGTCATAGTTGCTGCGCGCCGTATCGGCGGCTGCAAAGGCTTGTGCCGCAGCCTTGAAATCGCCGGCCCGGTAATAGGCGGCGCCCCGCCGCAGGGGGTCACGGAACGCCGCCGCCGCCTCGCTCTGTCGGCCCCTGCCCGCAAGGACGGCGCCCCGCTGATCGGCGGTCAGCAGGACATTGCGCCAACCGACGCGATGCGCCGCCAAGACGAGACCGAGTGCAGCCAAGCCCGCCACCACCGCATAGGGAATCCAGGACCGGCGGCTGTCGTTCTTCATGTCACCACCCAGCCTCGCCGGAACCAGCCGAGCGTGAAAAGCAGGAGTGCCGGCACGAGCCAATAACCGGCCTCCCTCCAGGAGCGCCCCTGCCCGGCAACCGCCGTTGTCCTTTGCGAGCGATCGATTGCACTGTCGACGGTCGCGATATCCGCCTGTTCCACGGTCGTCGGAATGAGGTCAGCGCCGAGGGCACGTGCCGCATCAGCCAACTCGCTTGTGTCCTCATTGGGCCCCAGGAGTGCGAGGATGGTGACGCCGTGCTTCAATGTCAGGCCCGAAAGGGCGTTGATCTGGTCTCCAGCCACAGTGTCGGCAAGCACGAGGATCGAGCCGCCCTCGTCATTTTGCGAAAGGAGCCCGTCGGCCATGGCCATCGCGGAGGAGAGCGCATCCCCGTCCGCCGGCATGATACCGGGCGACAGGGCGCCCGCCATGGACAGGACGACATCCTTGTCGGCTGTCGGGGGCAGCACCAGATGGGCGGAACCCCCATAGACGATGAGCCCGGTGGAGGCCCCCTCTCGCAGGGCCAGCAGATCCGAGAGCTTCTGGCGGGCCCGGTCCAGGCGTGTGGGAGCGAGATCCTTCGTCGTCATCGAGGCCGTGACCTTGAGCACGACCATGACCGGTGGCTTGTTGTCGGCGAAAGGTGATGCCTCCAGTCGCCATGTCGGCCCGGAAATCGCCGTTATGGCGAGGATCCAGACAAGCAGGAGCAGGCCATTCGGCGTAAACCGGGAGCGTCGCTCGCTGCCGACCAGCAGATATTGGAGGAGGTCGGGATCGATGACGCGCCGCCAGCGCTGGGCCGTGTCGGAGCGATAGTGCTGCAGCAGAAACAGTCCCAGAGCCGGCAACAGCGCCAGCAGCCAGAGCGGGCGGATGAAATGAAAGGCGGCAAGGCTATGCATCATGGCCGCACCGGCGGCTGCACGGTGCCCGGAACGTCGGCTCGATATGCAATCCGGCGCCAGAGCAGATGGAGGGCCTGGGCCAGCATCGAGAGGAGCAAGGCACCAGCCAACGGAACCCAATAGATGTCGAGCTTTGGCCGGAAGCTCACGGTGTCGATCTTGCGCACCTCCAGGGCGTCGAGGCGGGCGTAGATCTGGGCAAGGCCGGCGCGGTCGAGCGCGCGGAAGAAGCCGCCTCCCGTGACTTTCGCGACATCCTGCAGGGCTTTCTCGTCAAGCTTCTCCTCACCGATGGCGGTTGGATCGCCGATCGCCACCGTGTGGATGACGATCCCCTTGTCCCTGGCGACACCGGCTGCTTCGGCTGGTGGTACTTTGCTCGCTGTATCGTTGCCATCCGTCAGCGCGATGATGGTCCTGGCCTTCACATTGCTCTTCTCGAACATGCGGATGCCCAGACCGATGGCATCGCCGAAGGCCGTTCGCGGCCCTGCCATGCCGACCGCCATGTCCCGCAGCAAGGTACGGCAGAGATTGAGATCCGTGGTGAAGGGCACCAGTGTGAAGGGCGCATCGCCGAAGACGACAATGCCGACGCGGTCCCCCTTGCGCCGGGCAAGGAAGTCGTCGAGCACCTCCCTGACCGCGCTCAGACGATCGACCGTCTTGCCCGACGCGTCGACGAAATCCCTGGCGTCCATTGAACCGGACAGGTCGACGAGAAGCAGCATGTCGCGAGCAGGCTGGTCGCGGTGAAGGGGCGGCTCGAGCCATTGCGGCCGTGCCAGCGCCGCAACAGTCAGCAGCCAGCACAGCGCGAGGACAGCAAGGCGCAGCCAGCCTCGCGGGGCCACCACGCCTCCCTGGTGAGGTCGCGCGCCGGTCAGCGCGACCAGGCGATCGAAGAAGGGCACCCTCAGCCCCGCCCGCCGGTCCGCACGCGGCGGGACGAGGAACCATACCGCGAACGGCAAGGGTATCAGCAGAGCGAGCCAGGGATAGGCAAAAACGAGCATCCTCATTGCCCCTCGGCGGCCTGGTGCAGGCGAACCCAGGCCCTGGCCGCGGCGACCAAGGAGTGAACGGACGTGCCTGCCTCCTTTGCCGCAAAGGCGCCTTCGAGCGCGCTGGTGATCGCCGCGACATCGATCCCTGGCCGCGACTGGGCGGCGATGAAACCTGCCCAGGCCTTCCCGCTCAGGCTTGCGACCTGCTCGCGCGGGTAGCTGACCAGGGCGACGCGTTTCAGGATGGCCGAGACGCGCAAGACATCGTCGGCGCCACCGCCTTCTGCCGGGGCAGCAACAGCGTCGAGTTCGCGCAGCGCAATGCGACGATAGGCATTGGCGCGATAGCGCAGCCATGTTCGCCAGGCCTGCAGCAGCAAGATGGCGGCCAGCGCCGCGATCAGGATCCACATGCCAGGCGCCAGAGGCCAGAACGGGAAGCCGGACGGCGCCGCGATGTCGTGCAGCCTGCTGAGATCGCCCGGATCGTTCATCGCCCCGCCCCCACGCTCGCAAGATGCTTGGCGGAGCGCCGGCCGATCAGTTCGCGCAATTGGGTGGCGACATCCCGGTCAGTGGAAACGGGCAGGACGGGAATCGAGCGTCGGCGCGACAACGCTGCCAGCCGCGCGCGCCATGACGCCTTATCTTCCGAGAAGCGTCGGCGCAACGAGGCCGGAGAGAGGTCGACCTCGATTTCGGCGCTGCCCGAGGAAAACACGGAAGGTCCAAGATCCGGCAGGTCGTGCTCCAAGGGATCGAAGATATAGATGGCGAGCACGTCGTTATGCGCCGTCAGGCGGGTGATCAGGCGCGCCGTATCGGCATCCTCGCCGCTGGCGTCGCTGATGAGGCAGACCAGCCAATCGTGCGTGGCGAGACGAACGGCGCGTTCGAGCGCCTCGTTCAATCCACCCGCCGCATCCATCGCTGCGGCCTTGCCCAAGGTGTCGTTGTAGCGCACGACCTCCGAGAGTAACCGCACCACGCCGGCATCGCGGCCGAGCGGCTTGACCTCGGTCGCCCCGCTATCGCCGAACACCACCCCGCCAACCCGGTCGCCCAGCGAGGTCACCCGCCATGCGGCGAGCGCGGCCGCCTCGGCCGCGGCGACCGATTTCATCATGCGCCGGCTGCCGAAAAACATCGTGCTGCGCTGGTCGACGATCAGTAGGACCGGCCGATCGCGCTCCTCGGAGTAGACCCTGACGAAGGGGTTGCCCATTCGTGCGGTGGCGAGCCAGTCGATGGTGCGCGTGTCATCGCCCTCGACGTAATGCCGCAATTCCTCGAAATTGAGCCCGCGGCCGCGCAGCCGAGAGGCGTGCCGGCCCGCCAGCAGGCTATGGACGGGCTGGCGCGGCATGAAGCTGAAGCCATGGGCGCGATGTTTGAGCCGCAGGAGTTCCTCCATGCTGACAAAGGCCTGCGCCCGCTCCGTCGTGGTCCTGCCCTCGGTCATTGGTCGTTGCCGCATCAGCATGCGCATCTCCCTCAGACCGCGACGGCCACCTGCCGGATCACTTCGTCAATGGCATCATCGGCGCTCACGCCATCGGCGCCGGCCTCGTAGCTCAGCGAGATACGGTGGCGCAGGCAATCATGGGCCACGGCCTGCACGTCCTCCGGTGTCACATAGCTGCGACCCCTAAGCCAGGCATGGATGCGCGAACAGCGGTCCAGCGCTAAGGATCCGCGCGGGCTGGCGCCGATGGAGATCCAGTCCTTCAGCTTGTCGCCGAACTGTGCCGGGCGCCTCGTCGCGGCAATCAGGGCTACGATATAGGCTTCCACCACATCCTTGCTGGTAACCGCGTCGACCTCGGCGCGCACATCCATCACCACGGTCTGGGCGATGGGCGCCGGCGCCGCAACCTGCGTCTCCGGTTTGGCGACATTTTCCGAACGAACCAGACGCAGCACCTTGATCTCGTCCGCGTCGCTTGGGTAGTCGATACGCACATGCATGAGGAAGCGGTCCATCTGCGCCTCCGGCAGCGGATAGGTACCTTCCTGCTCGATCGGGTTTTGGGTGGCCAGCACCATGAAGAGGCTCGGCAGGTCATAGCGCTTGCCAGCCACGCTCACATGCCGCTCCTCCATCGCCTCCAGCAGTGCGGACTGCACCTTCGCCGGGGCGCGGTTGATTTCGTCGGCAAGGATGAGGTTGCCGAAGATCGGGCCCTTGCGGAATTCGAACTGACCGTCGCTGCGCAGGATCTCGCCGCCCGTCACATCGGAAGGCAGCAGATCGGGGGTGAACTGGATGCGGCTGAAATCGGATTCGAGGTTCTTCGACAGGCTCTTGATCGCGCGAGTCTTGGCCAGACCCGGCAGGCCCTCGAGCAGCACATTGCCATTGGCGAGCAACGCGATGACCAGACGTTCGACCACCCGCTCCTGACCGATGATGTCACGATTGACCCGCGCCTGGAGATCCAGGATTGCATTGCGGGCAGCCGACTCGATGACCTGATCCATTTGGATAGCGTTTCACCCAACATGAGTTGTCATTGTTGCGCCCACAAACGCGCTGTCTGCCTTGTAACTGTAACAATTGGATTCCGTGTTCCGCGCACAGGCGGAAGCCGGCGCGAGGAACCGGTCGCGTCGGCCACTACTCTCGTGGTGGCTGATGCATCACTGCGGCGTCAGGCGGTCCTGAAGCTCGCCAAGCCGTTTCAAAGCAGCCTGCTCCTGCAGGAAGCGATAGTTGATTCCGCTGGCGTTGAGTGACGAGCCGGTCTGCGAGGGGTATTGGTCGAAATCGGCAAAAAACGCCTTGATCTTCCCTTGTATCGGCACCAGGAGCCACATCTGCTGGCCAACGAATTCCATGGCCTTGCCGCCTTCCTTGATGCCTCGCTCATAGGGGTCCATGCGCAGATTGGTGATCATCGCCCAATTGGTTGTTTCGCGGATGGCCGTAGCTATATTGCCCTCGCTATAGCTGGCAAAGCTGACTTTCCAATCGTCCCAGCGGATGGCGTTCAGATTGCCACCCTGGTCGAAATAATACAGCGTGTCGCGAGGGCCTTGTTTCACCTCCCCCTTCAGGTAAGGCATGAGATTATAACCGTCGAGATGGACCTTGAAGGTCTTGGACCCCGAGGTGAAGCCGGTCTTCATCTTTTCGGCGAGATTTGGAATGCCTGCCGCCGCAGCGAATGTCGGCATCCAGTCCATGAGCGTGACAATCTCGTTGATCTGGGTTCCCGGCTTCACGACACCCGGCCAGCGCACCATCATGGGGATGCGCATGCCGCCTTCCCAAGTGGTGCCCTTCTCGCCGTGGAATGGCGTCATGGCGCCGTCCGGCCACATCGCGATTTCGGCGCCATTGTCCGTCGTGTAGAGCACGATCGTATTGTCTGCGAGGCCGAGATCGTCGAGTTGCTTCAGCAACTGTCCGACATGCCCGTCATGCTCGACCATGCCATCCGCCTCGATCCCCTTGCCCGTCTTTCCGAGGCTATCGGGCTTGAGATGGGTGAAAATATGCATGCGGGTTGTATTGAACCACATGAAGAAAGGCTTGTCGGCCTTGTGCTGGCGATCGACGAAATCCTTGGCCGCGGCAAGGAATTCCTCGTCGATCGTCTCCATGCGTTTCGTGTTGAGCGGGCCGGTGTCCTCGATCCTGCCATCCGCGTAGGTATGCAAGACACCGCGCGGACCATACTGCTTCCGGAACTGGGGGTCTTTCGGATAAAAATAGCCTTCGGGCTCTTCTTCCGCGTTCAGATGATAGAGATTGCCGAAGAACTCGTCGAAACCATGGTTTGTCGGCAGGTGCTCGTCGCGATCGCCGAGGTGGTTCTTTCCGAACTGGCCGGTTGCGTAACCCTTCGTCTTCATCACATCGGCGATGGTTGGCATCCACTCGGTGATGCCATGCGGATCACCCGGCATGCCGATGGTCAGGAGGCCGGTGCGGAAAGGCTCCATGCCAAGGATGAAGGAAGCCCTTCCCGCCGTACAGCTTTGCTGTCCATAGCTGTCCGTGAAGATGGCGCCCTCAGCAGCGATGCGGTCAATATTCGGCGTGCGATAGCCCATGAGACCCATGGTGTAAGCGCTGATCTGCGGGATGCCGATATCGTCGCCGAAGATCACCAGGATATTGGGTGTCTTGCCCGATGCTGGCGTCTGCGCTTTCGCCGCCGTGGTCTCGGCGATCTGCACCGACGCAGACGCGAGGGTCGACGCAGCTACGATTGCGGTTCCGGCGAGAAGCGAGCGTCGACTCAACGCAGCTGAATTCTGCGGCTTCCCGGAATGAGTGTCGTCATTCATGGCTGTCTCCATCGATCGTGGTGGCCTTTGCAGAGCAGTAAAAACGACATGGCCAACGCGACCGGACAGCTTAGAACTGTCGACGACCGTCGCTAGCTGATTTGGATCAAGCCAAACCCTACACTTTCACGAGATGCGAGGAAGCAGAGGACGAGTATGTTACTGTTACAATGATAACGTCAAAGTGATCGATAGATCTGTAGATAGCAAGTATTACGTAAGGTAAACTCATCATACGAAGAAAAGGGATTATTGAGTTTCAATTCTTCCTTCTCGTACCACACAGCGAAAACCGACATGGCTTGTCGAAGTGTCGACCGGTTCGGCATGGCGCGCCGCGGGCCTATAGCGCCGGCAATAACTGGGCGCGCATAGATGCGAGCCCCCCTTGAGCACGCGCCGCGGGATGCGGATGGCCGGCTGGTTGGGATCATAACTGGCGGCTTCCGCGCCGCCCCGTGGATTGAGCGGCACGCAGCAGGCCTTGGCCGCCTCGGCGGGATGGCGCGAAGACCAGAAATCGCTCGTCCATTCCCAGACATTGCCGATCATGTCGTAAAGCCCGTAGCCATTGGCCGGGAAGGACTTCACGGGCGAGGTGCGCGCCCAGCCATCGGCGCGGCTGTTCCTGACCGGAAAATCGCCATGCCAGGTGTTGGCCATGAATTGGCCGCCGGGCATGAACTCGTCGCCCCAGGCAAATTCCATGTCTTCAAGGCCGCCCCGTGCCGCGAATTCCCATTCGGTTTCGGTGGGCAGGGACTTGCCCGCCCATTCGGCATAAGCGAGCGCGTCGCAATAGGCCACATGCACGACGGGGTGATCATCGAGATTGCGCAGGGAGGATTTCGGACCGTAGGGCTGGCGCCAATTGGCGCCGAACTCGAAGTTCCACCATTGCGACCAGTCCCGCAGGTCCTTCACCCGGGGCGGCGAGGTGAACACCAGCGAGCCAGCCCGCAGCATATGCGGGAGCGCGCCGGGATAGTCTTTCGGATCAGGCGGAATCTCCGCGAAGGTCTTGTACCCCGTCGCTGCGACGAAGGCGGCGAATTGCCGATTGGTGACCGGCGTCGCGTCGATCCAGAAACCGTCGACCTTGACGCGATGGCTCGGAGCCTCCTCCGGATAGTGCTTGTCCGAGCCCATGCGAAAGCTCCCGCCCGGCACATGAATCATGCCTTCGGGCACCACCCTCGACTTCGCCTCCATTGTCGCCTCGACCACAATCAACCTCGCTTACTTCTGGGGCGGGGATCGACCAGCATGCCGCCCCCAGGCCCATGTCAAGGTACAGTCAGTCATGCGTGGTCTTGTCCAGGGATTTCATGAGGGCATCCACGGCCTGGTCGATGCTGAAGCTGGCTGGCCGCTGGCTCGGAGGATATTCCTTGAAGGTCTGCAGGAAGGGCACGACGCGCCACACGCCATACTGGAGAAGATAGGCGTTCTTGGCGAGCCAATCGTAATACTGATCGGAGACCACATCGGCCCGCTCCATCGGATCCATGCGCAGATTGAAAACCTTGGGCGCACGCAGGCAGGTGAACGGATTGGCCCAGACCTCGAAGCCGCCGGGCTTTCGCTGCTCGCAGAACACGATCTTCCAGTTGCCATACCGGTAGGCGACCACCTCGCCATCATCGTTGAAATAGAAGAACTCATCGCGCGCGGACTTGGGCTGCTGACCGGTGAGGTAGGGAAGCTGGTTGTAGCCGTCGAGATGCACCTTGGCCTGGGCGGTGCCGAGCGTCGTGCCCTTCAGGAGTTGATCCTTGATATCGGGATTGCCGGCCGCCGCCACCAAAGTCGGGAACCAGTCGAGGCCGGAGACCATGTCGTTGGATACCGAGCCATCCTTGATATGCCCCGGCCAGCGGATCAGTGCCGGCACGCGGAAGGCGCCCTCCCAATTGGTGTCCTTCTCGCTGCGGAACGGCGTGGTCGCGGCGTCCGGCCAGGACCACTGATTGGGACCGTTGTCCGTGGTGTAGAGGACGATGGTATCCTTGGCGATGCCGAGATCGTCCACCGCCTTGAGCAACTTGCCGACATCGCCGTCATGCTCGACCATGCCGTCGGCATACTCGTTGCCCGGCATGCCGCTCTGCCCCTTCATCGAGTCGCGGATATGGGTAAACGCATGCATGCGCGTGGTGTTCATCCAAGTGAAGAAGGGCTTCCTGGCCTTCACCTGCCGCTGCATGAAGTCGATCGCCGCGGCGGTGGTCTCGTCGTCGATCGTCTCCATGCGCTTGCTGGTCAACGGCCCGGTGTCCTCGATACGCCCGTCGGCGTAGGTGTGGAGCACGCCGCGGGGTGAGTTCGACTTGACGAACGCGGTGTCGTTCTTCGGGTAATAGGGCCGCTCCGGCTCTTCTTCCGCATTGAGATGGTAGAGGTTGCCGAAGAACTCGTCGAAGCCATGCCGGGTCGGCAGATATTCGTCCCGATCACCGAGATGGTTCTTGCCGAATTGGCCGGTAGCGTAGCCGAGCGGCTTCAGCGCCTGGGCGATGGTGACATCGCGATCCTGGAGGCCGACGGCCGCGCCGGGAATACCGACTTTGCAAAGGCCGGTGCGCAGGCACACCTGCCCGGTAATGAAGGTCGAGCGGCCGGCGGTGCAACTGTTCTCGGCATAGTAATCCGTAAACAGCATGCCTTCATTGGCCAGCCGATCGATATTCGGCGTGCGGTAGCCCATTAGGCCGCGCGAATAGGCGCTGATGTTATACTGGCCGACATCATCACCGAAGATGACGAGGATGTTCGGTTTGCTCGCCGTGTCCTGGGCCTGGACAGGTGGAGACGAGAAAGCAAGCCCAACAGCCAGCGCCGTTGCGGTCAGGAATTTTAGGCGTGCCATCGCGCTCTCCATGACGTTTCTCTGATCGGGTGCTCGGGGAAGTCTCGAACGTCGAGCGTCCACCATCCCGGACGGGCTCCCGCTTGCAGTCTTTCACAAGGACTTTGATACGTTGACCCTGTAACCGTAACAGGGTGCCCTCCGATGAGCATCGAGGCCACTATCAGCATGCCGATCACTGTTGAGGTTTCCTATGTCCCCTTCCGTTTCCACGAACTCCCGACTGGCCGGTGCCCTGGTCCTGGCGATGATCGCATCGCAGGCCGCTCAGGCCGCATCATGGGATCGATTTGACGGGGCGTGGGCCGTGGAGGGAGAAAATTGCAGCAATGTCTTCACCACACGCGGCGGCAAGACGGTCTTTTCCAAGCATCAGGGCAGCGACCTGCCGGGTTTCATCGTGCAGGGAGGCAAGGTGAGCGGGCTGACCTCCCAGTGTTCCATCACCTCGCGAAAGGATGCCGGGGATACAATGAATCTGCTTCTGCATTGCCGCTCGCAGATCATTTTTGGCGACATCTCGGTCACGATAAAAATCAAGGACGACAATACGATCGTGCGTATGGATCCCGCCTTCCCCGACGTCCAGACGACTTACAATCGCTGCAAGTAGGCCCCTATCAGCCAAGCTGGCGATGCCAAGTTCGCTGTCGCGCACGGCTTCCTGGAGGGAGTCGATGACCTCACCCTGTCACAAGCGCCTTGACCGCTCCCTCGCTGCAGTAGCCAAATCCATTACCGAAGTGACCGACCGGAAAATTCTGTCCGTGAGTTCACTCACCCAGGATGCGCTGGTCAACTCGTCACTGACCTGATCCATATCGCCCAGGCTGCATACCTCTCCCGTTTCGAGATCGGAAATGGACCAGACATGACGTCTGCCGCCAGTTATCGGCAATATGCTGATATCGATGCAGATGACACTGTCATGGCACTTCATGATGTCCTTGATGCTTCTCCCTCGCCCCTTCTGATTAGGAAGTGAGCCGAAAAAGACCCTGTATGACTTGCCTATCAGTTTCTGCGCGAGTGCATTCACCAGCAGCGCGCCACAGGTATAGGCCTGTCTGTTCCGCGGATCTGTCCCATGACTGACCACGATGGGACGGCTTGGAAGCGGAACAGGCGCCGACGCGACAAGCCTTGGACGGTTCGGAGAAGCCCCCAGCGAGGGTCCCTCGAAGACTGGAACGTAACTACCAGGCCTCATGATGATCTTGACATCATCATTCGCTCCGGGACCGCTGTAATATGCCTCCAGCGCGGAACGCAAGCGTGTGGCCTCGATACGCACGATCGGGTCAATATTTGGATCGAAATCCTCACCACGGCCGAATACATCAACGCCGATGGAATAGGCTTTTATTCGCTCGCCTCTCCCCGCGATCACCTCTTTAACAACGAAGTGAATAAACTTCCTGTTTCGGTCCGATAATCGCAGGCTTTCATTTGACAAAAGCTTCGATAGCGCACGTTCAATCAAAACCTTTGAAATATTACCATCTAGAATAGCATCTCTATCTATGACGATCATACCAGCACCCCCGGCTGCTCGTATTTACGCATTGGCAATTTGACACAAAGTATAAGCAGCGTCCACAATTCCCTTACTTCAAATGGCCTATACGATCTTGGTCAGGATATCATGCTCGGTGGCTATCAGCAGTTGCCGGTATTCTTCCGCACGCTCGCTTGCCACGATGGTGTCTGCGTGACTCCAATATTCCACGGCCTCGCACGCGGTTTCGTAGGCACCGATCAAGTCGAGCAAATACGGATCTTCCTTGGCGCGTCGCTGGAGATTGACCCTGTATTCGGGCCAACGAAGCAGAAGCCGAGCTAATCCGCGTTTTTGAGCATGCTCCACGGCAACCCCCAATAGGCGAAGGAGGGACGGCCTGTCATCAGCGTTGCATAGTGCACGGAAATCGGCACGGGTTCGCGCGGTTACCGTTACAGCGTTGGAGGGTCATAGCGATGATGGCATTTTGCGCTCGCCGAATGAACGACCGCCACAGAGCGCTCGATGAAAGTTGCCGGCTCCTCCAGCCGGTGCGAAGCCGTCTCACCGGAAGGCCCTCTGCAATGGAAAGACCGACAGGCGGCCCCCTTCGCGACAGGAGTAATAGATGGCGAGCTTTCGGGAAGTAATCGCGGGAGTTCTTCTTGGCGCGGGCCTGGCGCTTTTCGTGCCCGCCTTTGCAAGCGGCCAATCCATTTCGCCCGATGAAGCGCGCGCGATCGCGAAGGAGGCGACGATTTACGGGTTCCCGCTCGTCGACAGCTACCGGGTTCAGTACTCCTACTTCGTCGATAAGGGCAGCCCCGAATATAAGGGCGACTGGAACGTCCTGCACAACAATGCGCGGGTCTACACGCCCGACGACAAGGCCATCCAGACCCCGAATTCGGACACACCCTATTCCTTTATCGGTGCGGACCTCCGTGCAGAGCCCTTGGTATTCACGGTGCCCGCCGTCGAAAAGGACCGTTACTACTCGCTCCAGTTCATTGACATGTACACGTTCAACTTTGCCTATGTCGGCAGCCGTGCCACGGGCAACAATGCAGCGAGCTATCTTCTCGCCGGACCGAACTGGAAGGGCAAGACGCCAGCCGGCATCAAGACGGTGCTGCGCTCGGAAACACAGCTCGCCTTCGTCATCTACCGGACGCAACTCTTCAATCCCAGCGACATCGACAACGTCAAGAAGATCCAGGCTGGCTACAAGGTCGAGCCGCTCTCGACCTTTCTTGGCAAACCGGCACCGCAGGCTCCGCCGGCGCTCAATTTTGTGAAGCCGCTCAGTGCTGAGGAGGAGAAGACCTCGCCAGCCTTCTTCAACCAGCTGAATTTCATCCTCCAGCTTTGCCCGACCCACCCATCCGAGAAAACGCTCATGGCGCGCTTTGCCAAGCTCAATATCGGAGCCGGCAAATCCTTTGACGCGGCAGCGCTCTCACCGGAGATGCAAAAGGCGGTCTCCGACGGCATGGCCGATGGGTGGAAGGCCTTCAACGAGTTCAAGACCACGCAAATCGATACGGGCAAGGTCTCCAGCGCCGATGGATTCGGCACCCGGGCATTTCTGAAGAACGACTACATGCAACGTATGTCGGCGGCGGTTCTCGGTATCTACGGGAACTCGAAGGATGAAGCGATCTACCCGGTCTATTTCGTCGACGCCGGCAAGCAGAAGCTTGATGGGGCTAATCGCTACACGCTTCGCTTTGCGCCGGGTCAGTTGCCGCCCGTCAACGCCTTCTGGTCGCTGACGCTCTACCAGCTTCCGTCGAGCCTGCTCTATGCCAATCCACTCAATCGCTATTTGATCAATTCCCCGATGCTGGCGGACCTGAAGAAGGACGCCGATGGCGGCATTACGCTCTACGTCCAGAACGAGTCGCCCGGCGCGGACAAGGAGGCGAACTGGCTGCCCGCGCCCACGGGGCCGTTCTTCTCGGTACTGCGCCTCTATTGGCCGAAACCTGCGGCGCTCAAGGGCACATGGAAGGCCCCACCGATGGAACGGGTTCAGTGAATATGAAGGAGCGCAGCGTGAAGATCGCACCGATCACCATCGGCTTTGCCGCGGCGCTCAGCGCAATCGGCGCACTTGCGGGCCAATCGCTGGCGGCTGACGCAGTGCCCGTCACCGTCGACAATTTCATCCGCGCCGAGAGCGACCTGTATCTGGGGAACATCGCCAAGGACGGCGGCCTCGGCAAATTCAACCATCGCCGGGAGCCGGCGTCGATCGACAAGCAGGATGTCATTCGTCTCAATCGAGACACGCTCTATTCGTCCGCAGTGTTCGATCTCGACGCCGGCCCGGTGACGATCACGCTGCCCGACCCCGGCAAGCGCTTCATGTCGATGCAGGTCATCAGCGAAGACCACTACGTGCCTGAAGTCGTATACGGCGCCGGCACCTACAAGTTGGACAAGCGACTGGTAGGCACACGCTACGTCGCCGTGGCAGTCAGGACCCTCGTCGACCCGTCCGATCCCAAGGACGTCGATCAGGTCCACGCGTTGCAGGATGCCATACAGGTCAGCCAGAAGAACCAGGGCAAGTTCGAGATACCGGAGTGGGATCAGACCAGCCAGAAGAAGGTTCGCGACGCGCTCCTCGCCCTCGGCTCCACTATTCCCGATTTCAAGAAGGCGTTCGGCACCAGACAGGCAGTCGATCCGATCCGCCATCTGATCGGAACCGCTGTGGGCTGGGGTGGCAATCCAGACAAGGACGCGACCTATCTCAACGTTACGCCTGCCGAGAATGATGGCACGACAGTCTACACGCTCAAGGTCAAGGACGTGCCCGTCGACGGCTTCTGGTCGATCAGCCTCTACAATGCCCAAGGCTATTACGAAAAGAACGAGTATGGCGCGTACTCGATCAACAACATCACCGCGAAGAAGAGCAGTGACGGCTCGATCGACATCCAGTTCGGTGGCTGTGATGGAAAAATTCAGAACTGTCTGCCGATCATGAAGGGTTGGAACTATACGGTTCGCCTCTATCGGCCGCGGCCTGCAATTCTCGATGGCAAATGGACGTTCCCCGCCCCTGAGCTCGTGCGTTAGAGCAAAGCGCAAGTCGAAACGTTCTTTTAGGCTAGCGCATTGAAGTCTGCGCTGACGATCGTGGTGTCCAGGTCCCCGATCAGCTCCAGCTCTATCATCAGAGACAGGAGCCGGCCGCTCGCAGAGAGCCTGGAATGGATCCACGCCGCCTCCACCTCGGGCACATATCGCTCGATCAGCGCCTCGACCATCAGGGCGACTTCGCCATGGGAGAGGCCAAGGCGCGAACGCGGATGGCCCTGGATCATTTCAAGCGCGGCAAAGCCTCTCTCGGGATCCTCGGCATTCATCCCCCGGCAGGTGAGGAGCAAGGTCGATAGGGTATCGGCAGCGCTGGCGAGAACGGCGTGCGAGCGGGATCCGCCGCTCTTGTCGAACGTGCTCATGGATACGCACGGCACCTTTCCGATCCCCTCCCGCAGGGTAAGCGGCTCCGGTGCAGGCTCAATTAGCAATTTTGGCTACAGCGGATACCTAAACCGGCTCAATGATCGCCGGACTCGCCTTCCCGCCGGCCTGGCTTGGATGCCTGCCCGCGACCAGGCACGCCGCCGCTCTCATCCCAAAACGGCTTTCAACGCCACGCGCAGGGCGCCGGCATCATCCTCCGGCACCAGGGTCAGGCCCGGTTGCGGGGCGAGGCCGCAGGCGGGGGTGGCTATTACAGGAAGGCCGGCGGCGAGCGCAGCGAGGAGTGCGCGGGGCTGGTGCTCCACCAAGGCTGGCAGCACCACGGCGGCGATCTCGGCTGGGATCTCGCCGGCTGGCAGCAGGCGCGCCGGCAGGTTACCCCAGAAGGCCGGACAGTCGCGCGCATGGCCCTTGACGGCCAGATCGATGTCGAGGCCCTGGATCGCCTCCCGCAGCGCGTGGGCGCCCTTGCGGCCGAGGGCGGAGGCAGGAAAGAGCACGGTGCGTCCGCCCTTCTTTGCCGGCAGGGGCTTTGCCGGCGCCCAGCCAAGCAAGGTGGTACGGCGGGGATCGAGGGCGGCTATGGCGGCGTGCGGGGTGAACAGGCGGTCGGCGGCTTTCAGCGCAGCGGCCTCGGCGGCGACGATGGCGTCGGAGGCGCGGAAATCGGCTAGCGTCGGACTTTCGGGATGGCGGCGCACGGCGGCGTCGAGACGGCCCTGCAACGCGTCCAGCGGCAGGCGCTCCATCAGCACGTCGAAGCTGCGCCCCTGGAGCACGCCGGCGCGCCACAGATGCGGCAGCAGGTTCTGGGCGACCACAAGGTGGATGTGGTTGTGAGAGAGCCTGGCGGCATAGGCTTCGGCAAGGCGTTCATCGGCCGCCATCGTCTTCAATTGCAGGCTGCCACCGGAGGCGCCGCGCAGGTCTAGCGACCGGCGGAGGGTAGCGACCGGCGCGCTCCTCTCCGTGTCGACGAGGCCGGTTGGCCAGGCATAGCGCGCCGAGCCAGGCAGGCGGGCGGGGCGCAGCAATGCGTCTTCCCTGCGCGCCATCGCCTTGAAGAGGTCGATGAATTCCGGCCAGCCGGCATCAACCAACCAGGCCGTGGGCAGGCCGGTGTGGAGGGGGCGGTCGGGATTGTTGCGGTGGCAGTCGTGCCGGCCGCAGCTTGAGCAGTCATGCGCTTCCTGGCCCAGCAAGTCGGGAGCTTGCTGCAGCATGGCCGAAGCCGCCTGTCCGAAGCCGCGGAAGACGAGTTCGAGCTGGTCGCGGCTCATGCGCGCCTCGATGCGGAAGGCGTGAGAGCTGCGGAAGCGGAAATCGACATAGTTCCAGAACACCGTGGCATCACGCCCGAGCTGGGCGCGCGAGCCCGGCACCACGCGGCTGTGGGCGTGGCGCTCGACGATCTCGAAACCCGCCTGCAGGGCCGCCTCGTAGAGCGCATTGGAGAGCTGGCAGAGGCCGCCTCCGACGCTGGAGATCAGGCAGCCTTCGCGCAACTCCCGCCCTGGCACGAAACCGCGGGTGCGGCTGGCCCGGCCGACCTGCTTCCAGAAGCTGAGGATTTCGCCCGCAGGCACCTCGACGCCGTCAAGGCCCTTGAGAGCTCGGCGCAGGTTCTGCACCTTGCCGGCGGTGAGCTGGCGGTCCTTGGTGCCTGTGAAATTGCTCCAGAGCGGCGAGGATACCCGTGCCAGCACCGGCGCCTGCGCCAGAAGCGCAGCTGGACGGTGCCTGGTAACGCGCTCCGCGGCAAAGGCCTCGCGGGCAAGGCGCAGGCCGCGCAGGACGGCGGCCTTGGCCTCGAAGAGGAGGCTGTGAGTACGACTGGGCACGCTGCGCTGGGGGATGGCAACCATGGCGGGGTCTCGCTCGCTCCACACTTCCGGGCAGGTTAACCGAGGGTTAACGGGACCGCTGTGCGCGGATGCACGGGAGAGATTCCAGGATCGCGGACATCTCGACCCAGAGGCGCCAACTCTGCAGTCGAGGGGCGGAATCCGAGCCCGTCATTGCCAGCGGCGCGAAGCAATGACGATGTTTCTGTCGCCTTTATCGACCAAGGTCAGCACCGATGGGCATCTCCGCCTGCCCTTGTAAACCGGAGCTGGCGGAGACCGGCTCGCCGGTTGTCGCTGGTGCCACCGGCCGTCTTCCCGGGCTGCAGTGCTTCATGGATCACCTCGCGGCTACTGACGATAGTTGCAGCCACGCCCGATAGCGAGTAATGCTTGCATCGGCATCGGGGAGCTCGAACGGGTCAGCGGCACCACCGCCTCAGCGGTGCGTTTCGATAGTAGGCCCTCAGTGATTAACTCGAATAACAGACGACGCTGGCGTAAGGTCAGATACGCAGCGGAGTATTTTATGTTGCGCGGCCTGATCGGCCTGCTGCATTTACTTCCGCTTGATTTCGGCTCTTGGCTCATGGGCACGCTCTGGCGCTTGATCGCACCGCGATTGCGTCGCCATGAGCGCGCGATACGACATCTCCGAGCGGCCTATCCCGCCAAGGATGCAGCCGAAATCGAAGCGATGGCGCGCGCGATGTGGATGCAGCTTGGCCGAACCTTTGCTGAAAGCCTGATGGTCGAACGCATCATCAGGGCCCAACGGATCGAGAACAAAAGCGGCCTCCTGCTGGAAGCCATGAAATCGAGCGGCAAGGGTGTGGTCTTTGTCTCGCTTCACACCGGCAATTGGGAACTGGTTGTGCTGCCGACAGTCGATAGCGGCATCAAGGTCGCGGGAGTCTATCAGCGGCTGAAGAACCCGAGGGTCGATGATTATGTCTCCCTGGTGCGCCGCGACCGCTATCCGCGGGGTCTCTTCGTGAAGGGGGCCGACGTGGGGCGCAAGCTGATGCGCATCGTGCGTGAAGGTGGCGCCATCGCCCTGCTTGCGGACCTGCGGGATCGCGGCGGCCTGTCTGTGCCTTTCTTCGATCGCCCGGCCCCCTCGACCGTCTTTCCGGCCCTGCTCGCCAGAGGCAACGACGCCTCGCTCGTCGCCGCGCGCGTCATACGCAAGCAGGGCGTGCGCTTTCTTATCGAGGCGGAAGCGATCGAGATCCCCCAAACCAGCGACCGCGATGCCGATGTGGCAGAGGCCACCCGCAATATCCATCGCCTGTTCGAAAAATGGGTGCGGGAATATCCCGAGCAATGGATGTGGGCGCACAGGCGCTGGGGTTAGGGCGCAAGAGGGGTGTCGCGTCCGTTGCGCGGAGCTAGCACCACTGTGCCCGAAGCGCCGTCATCCCGACTCTCTGCTCACCGATGAAATTTTTCTGCCATTCTTGCGCGGATTTGCGCTCCATGTGGCAAATAGATCACCTTTTGGTCACGATTGTCGTGCTAGTAAATCGATATCTGAGCGCCGCCCTATTGCCCCGCCAGTTTTTTGATTTTCGCATTTCTGAGATTACGATGTCCCGTCCCCTTGCTGGTCCGGCCTCGGACCCTGCTTTGAAGCAGGGTCCCCAACCGTCTTTTGCCGAATTCGTCCTGGTGATCGCCCTCATGATGGGGCTGATCTCGCTGTCGATCGACAATCTCCTGCCTGCCTTCGAAGCCATCCGCTCCGATTTCGGCATCGCCGATGCCAACCGCATGCAGCTCATCCTCACGTCCTATATGGGCGGCTTCGCCGTCATGCAGTTGGTGTGGGGTCCGGTCTCCGACGCCATTGGCCGCCGCACCGTGCTGATGCTCGGCCTCGTCATTTATACGGCCGGTGCGCTGCTCGCGATCTTCGCCCATAATTTCGAGACGCTGCTCGTCGCCCGTGCCGTCCAGGGCCTCGGCGGCGCAGCGGCGCGCGTGCTCTCCATCGCCATCATCCGTGACCGTTACGCCGGCCGCGACATGGCGCGCGTGATGTCGCTCACCATGATGATCTTCATCGTGGTGCCGGTGATCGCCCCTGCCACGGGCAGTGCCTTTCTGGTGCTTGGCAGCTGGCGCTACATCTTCATGAGCATGCTGGCCCTGGTGCTGGTGGTGGTATTCTGGTTCGGCCTGCGCATGCCGGAGACTCTCCATCCCGAATATCGCCGGCGGCTGTCCTTCTCCAACGTAGCCTCGGGCATAAGGCGCGTGGCCACCACCCGCGCCTCGATCGCCAACACGCTGGCGATGGGCCTCGCCATGGGCTGCCTGATGACCTATCTCGGCCAGGCGCAGCAGATCTTCGAGACGGACATCTATGGCCTCGGCCACTATTTCCCGCTGGCCTTCGCCCTGATTGCCATGTGCATGGGCACGGCGTCCTTCGCCAATTCACGCCTCGTGAAGCGGCTCGGCATGATCGCACTGTCGCGCTTCGGCATGGTCGGCTTCTGGCTGATGGCGCTGGTGCTGCTCGGCTTGGCGCTTCTCTACAACGGCCGCCCGCCGCTGCTCTATTTCGGCCTGGCCATGGGAGTTGCGCATTTCCTGTTCAGCCTCACCATGCCGAACTTCAACGCGCTGGCCATGGAACCGGTGGGCGACATCGCCGGCACCGCCTCATCCTTCATCGGCTGCGTCACCACGCTGATGGGCGCTGTGCTCGGCGCCGTGATCGGCGAGGCCTATGACGGCACCATCGTGCCGCTGGCTTGCGGCTATCTCGGCCTGTCGAGCCTGTGCATCCTGGTGCTGGTCTGGTCCAGCCGCGGCACGGCGTCCGCGCCTGTTCCGGCTGGCAACGGTGCCGCGGTAATGGTGCCGGGCGAGTAAGCGGTCTCTATCGTTCAGATCACGGCATTGGCGTATTTTGTCTTGAATAAGTCCGCCAATGACGTATGATTGGGCGTGGAAATTCTCCGTACGTCGCGCTACGAGCGTGATCTCAAGCGATTGAAGGCGTCGATGGCGGATGTTACCGCACTCGAAGAGGCTATCGCCGACAATCCGCACGCCGGCGATGTTGTCCCTGGCCTTGGCGGCATTCGGAAGATCAGATTCGCTCTCCGCAGCAAGGGTAAGCGCGGCGGCGGACGTGCGATCTAATTTCTGATGATCGCGGACGACGTAGCCGTGATGCTCTTCGCCTATGCCAAGTCGGAGAAGGAGGATTTGACGGGCGACGAGCGCAAGCTGGCTCTCGCCTTGATGAAGGAGATCACAGATGGCCAAGACTGAAACGGAATTTGGCGCGGCCCTCATCGAGAGCCTGAAGGAGGTGGCCGCCTGGAAGAGGGGAGAGATCGCCCTTCCGGTTCGCAAGATCCCCTCCATAACGGCGGAACAGGTCAAGGCGATCCGCAAGGCCGTCTCCAAGTCTCCCAAGGATTTTGCGAAACGCTTCGGTATTCCGGCACGGACCCTCGAGGGCTGGGAGCAGGGGCGTCGCCATCCAGATCCGGCGGCAAGCGCCCTCTTGCGTGTGATCGAGAAGAATCCCAAGGCAGTGGAAGAAGCCCTGGCGGATCCGCTGTCGGTGGCCGAGCCAGGCGAATAGGTTGGACACCGCCACGACGGCGGCGCAATTCTGGCCAGGAGGGGGTTCCCACCACCTCTCAACCACTCCCTCACTATTTCGCAGCATGATGGTGGCATGACCGCATTACCTCCCGTGCTCGTTGCCGCACCAAACCTCGTCGCCGCCAAGGGGCGCTGGCTCGCTTATCTGGCCGTCGAGCGGCGCATGAGCCCGAAGACGGTCGAGGCCTATGAGCGCGACGTCACCGCCTTCCTGCGCTTCCTCACCGGCCATCTCGGTGGGCCGCCTGATCTCGACGACATCGCAAGCCTGGCGCCGCGCGATGTCCGTGCCTTCCTGTCCGCCCGCCGAAGCGACGGGTTGAAGCCGCGCTCGCTGATGCGGGCGCTTGCCGCCGCCCGTGCCTTCGCCCGTTTCCTCGAGCGCGAGGGCCATGGCGCCAGCGCGGCGCTCTCGGCCGTGCGCGGGCCGAAGCTGCCGCAAAGCCTGCCCAAGCCCCTGTCGCCCGAGGCGGCCCGCAAGGTGGCCGATGCCGACACCCGGGGTGGCGAAGTGCGCGAGCCCTGGATCCTCGCCCGCGATGCCGCCGTGCTGGCGCTGTGCTACGGAGCGGGCCTGCGCATCTCCGAAGCGCTCAGCCTCCTGCGCAAGGATGCGCCGGTGGCAGGGCACGACAGCCTCACGGTCATCGGCAAGGGCCAGAAGATGCGCTCGGTGCCGGTGATCGCCCCCGTGGCACGGGCCGTGGAGGATTATCTGAAGCTTGTGCCCTACAGGATGGGGCCCGACGAGCCGCTCTTCGTCGGCGCGCGGGGCGGCCCGCTGTCCCCGCGCATCATCCAGCTCGCCATGCAGCATCTGCGCGGCGCGCTCGGCCTGCCCGACAGCGCCACCCCGCATGCGCTGCGCCACTCCTTCGCAACGCATCTGCTCGGCCGGGGCGGGGATCTGCGCTCGATCCAGGAGCTGCTCGGCCATGCCAGCCTCTCGACCACGCAGATCTACACGAAGGTCGACGCGAGCGAATTGATGCGGGTGTACCAGGCCGCGCATCCGAGGGCCCGGGGGTAGCTGGGAGCCGGTAGGTCCTCGTTCGCCCTTGGAACGCACCGAGAGAGGTCAGCCTCAACTTGCTTCGCTGGTGGTTCAAGAGGCGGACGATGACGTCCGCGCTCCCTGCTACAAGGCCGCTTCCACCATGATCTCGACATCAAGCCCCGGTCCCGCCAGCTTTGCTTCCACCGTGGCGCGGGCCGGAGCCTGGCCGGGCACCACCCAGGCGTCCCAGGCTTCGTTCATCTGATCCCAGGTGCCGATGTCGGTGAGCCAGATATTGGCCTTGATCACCTTGGTCTTCTCGCTGCCGGCTTCCTTCAGCGTCTCGTCGATCTGGCCGAGGATGTCCTCCGTCTGCTCCTTCACCGACTTGCCGACGGTGGTTTCGGCGATATAGCCGGAGAGGTAGATCTTGTCGCCATGGATGACGGCATCGCTCATGCGGTTGCCGGCGCCGATGCGTTTCAGGGTCATGGAAGGATCCTTTGGTTTGCTGGTCTTCAGACCGGCATGGAAACAGGACGATTGCGATAGAGGTCGCGGACACACCGATTTGCGCCTACTCCGCCCTGAGCGGCCGGGAAAGCAGGCGGTCGATGGCCTGGTCGATGCTGGCCTTGCCGGCCACGAGGTCGGCCACGGCGGCGGCGACCGGCATGTCCACGCCCTTGTCGTCAGCCATGCTGGCGAGGATCGGGGCCGTCCAGACACCCTCGGCGAGGCCTACGTCGCGGATGGCCGCCTCGATGCCGATGCCCTTGCCGAGTTCCTCGCCAAAGCGGCGGTTGCGCGAACGCGAGGAGGTGCCGGTGAGGATAAGGTCGCCGAGCCCGGACAGGCCCGCGAGCGTCTCGGTACGGGCACCGAAGGCGAGGCCGAACCGCGTGAGCTCGGCGAAGCTGCGGGCAAGCAAAGCGGCGACCGTGCTTTCGCCGAAGCCACGCCCGGCCGCGACGCCCGCCGCGATGGCCAGCACATTCTTGGCCGACCCGCCGATCTCGACGCCGCGCAAATCTGTCGAATGGTAGAGCCGGAAGGCTGGCGAGCCGATGGCTTTTGCCAGGCGCTGGCCGAGCGCGGCATCGGCACAGGCGAGGGTGAGCGCTGTCGGGTAGGCCTTGGCGATATCGGCAGCAAAGCCGGGGCCCGAGAGCACCAGGGGCGGGCAGGCAGGCAGCGTCTCGCGGGCGATGTCGGAGACGAAGTCGCCGCTCGCCCGCTCGATGCCCTTGGCCGCCAGGATCACCGGCGTGCCTGCCTTCGCCAGAGGGGCAAGCTGCAGGCAGACTTCACGCAGGGCTTGCGTCGGTACGGCCAGGATCAGCGCCTCGCTTCCCGCCGCTTCGGCGAGGTCGGCGGTGGGCTGTATGCTCGCAGGCAGGGCCAGGCCTGGAAGTTTCGGCATTCCCCGCGCCGCGCTCATCTCGGCCATCGCTCCGGCGTCGCGGCCCCAGAGTCGGACCTGGCGGCCGGCGCGCGCGGCGGCGCAGGCAAGTGCGGTGCCGAAGGCCCCCGCGCCAATGACGCCGACAATCTTCACGTTGCCCGCAGTCAAGCCTTGGCTCCCTTGCCGACCCCTTCTCGGCCGAGGCCGCCCTTGCCGGAGCCGGGCGCATTGGGATCGAGCGGCCAGCGCGCCCGCGGGCTGGTGTCAAGCCCGTCGGTGATGCCGGCGGAAAGGCGCTCCGCTCCGGCCCAGGCGATCATGGCGCCGTTGTCGGTGCACAAGGCCGGCGGCGGCATGACGATGCGCAAGCCTGCCTCGGCGCCGAGGCGCTGCAGCCCGCGGCGGATGGCGAGGTTGGCGGCGACGCCCCCGGCGATCACCAGGGCGGTCGGCGCGGTGCCGGCAACATCGCGAAAGCGCCGCAGGCCGACGCGCGTACGGTCTACTACCATGTCGACCACCGCCGCCTGGAAGGAGGCGCAGATGTCCCGGATATCCTTGGCGGCGAGAGGGGCGAGGCGCTCGGCTTCCAGGCGCACCGCCGTCTTCAGGCCGGAGAGGGAGAAATTCGGCTCGGGCCGGCCTTGCATCGGTCGGGGGAAGGCGAAGCGGGCGGCATCACCGCTCATCGCCTGCGCCTCCACCGCCGGCCCGCCGGGGTAACCGAGGCCGAGCATCTTGGAGACCTTGTCGAAGGCCTCCCCGATGGCGTCATCGATGGTGGTGCCCAGGCGCACATAGTCGTCGAGGCCGCGTACGGCGACGAGTTGCGTGTGGCCGCCGGAAGCCAGCAGCAGCAGATAGGGAAAGGCGACCTGGTCGGTGAGGCGCGGCGTCAGCGCGTGCGCCTCCAGGTGGTTGACTGCGATCAGCGGCTTGTTCAACGCCAGCGCCAGAGCCTTGGCCGTGGTGAGGCCGACGATGACGCCGCCGATCAGGCCCGGCCCTGCGGCGGCGGCGATGGCGTCGAGGTGGTCGAAGCGCACATCGGCTTCCTCCATCGCCTGCTCGATGATGTGGTCGATCACCTCGGCATGGGCGCGTGCCGCGATCTCCGGCACCACGCCGCCATAGGCGGCATGCTCGGCGATCTGCGACAGCACGACATTGGAGAGGATCTGTCCCTCGCCATCCTGGTTGCGCAACACGATGGCGGCGGCCGTTTCATCGCAGGTGGTTTCGATGCCAAGAACAAGCATGGGGGAGGCGGTACCGTAGGTAAGGGGTTGGTTTCCTATAGCACGATATGGGGTGGGGGATAGGGTCACAGGGCTGGGTTGCGTGAGGAGCAGGGCTGGCAGGGGGAGGCCTTGCGTCGCGCCTTTTCCTGCTACGATTGCTTCACGCCTCACCGTCCTCCTTCGCCTGCTCATATCGTGCCTTGATCTCGGCGTTCATCGGATAGAGGCCCGGAAGAGCAGCCCCAGCCTCCACCTGCTTCATGATCCAGGCTTCCGCCCGCTCCTGCTCCGGTGCCTCCGCCAGGAGTTCGCCGAGGAAGGCTGCCGGGATAACCACTGCGCCGTCGTCGTCGCTCACCACCACATCGTCAGGGAACACTGCGACGCCGCCGCAGCCGATCGGCTGCTGCCAGCCGACGAAGGTGAGACCCGCTACCGAGGGTGGAGCGGCGACGCCGTTGCACCAGACGGGCAGGCCGGTCTGCAGAACGCCAGCGGCATCGCGCACCACGCCGTCGGTGACGAGGGCGACGACGCCGCGCTTCTGCATACGCCCACACAGGATGTCGCCGAAGATGCCGGCATCCTCTATGCCCATGGCATCGACCACGGCGACAACACCCTTCGGCATCGCCTCGATGGCGGCGCGGGTCGAGGTGGGCGAGGCCCAGCTTGCGGGCGTGGCCAGATCTTCGCGTGCCGGCACGAAGCGCAGGGTGAAGGCCGGTCCGACGATACGAGGCTGCCCGGTCGTGAGCGGCTTGGTGCCGCGCATCCAGACATTGCGCAGGCCCTTCTTGAGCAGGACCGTGGTCAAGGTTGCGGTGGAAATCCTGGACAGGGTTTCGATCTGGGCTGGATCAAGCGGCATGGGGACCTCGAATTACGATGGGATTGAAGTATCCCGCCCTCCGACCGGTTGGCGACGACTTTCTTTGGAGTGGCGGTCTCCGACCGCCATCCTCGAGCCGAAGAGTTTGCAGGAGGGGAAGACGGCGGTCGGAGACCGCCACTCGGTGTTTGGCGCGCCCTCCTCGGCTATGAGAGCTCACCGCTACTCGATCTTCAGCAGGTTCCGCTCCCCGAGTAGGCTGACGACGCTCTCCACCTCCGTGGCGATGCGCTCTTGCTTCCAGCCCAGCACGTCCCCGGCCACGCGGGCAATGATTTCGAGGTCATGCCGGTTGAGCGAACCTGTGATGGCGAGCGCCGTGCGCCGCATCACGATGTCGGCGAGATGCCCGACTTGCTCTTTGCCGGCTATATATTCAATCTCGGCCAGGCTGTAGGAACTGGCCCGTAGCATCTCCTCGCTTCGACTGCTGGCGGCGCAATGGTGGGCGACCGGCAGCGCGGTGGTACCGTAGCGGGCGAGCAGGGTTTCCAGACGTTCCCGCGACAGGCCGGACGCTCCAGCCGCCTGGGCGAGCCAAGTGGCGCGGGCGGCTGCATCAGGCGGGAAATCCTTGCCGCCGCCGATCGCCAGCGTCCTCGTGCTGGCCGAGCGGTTCTTGCCGAGGCGCTTGAGCACGTTGTCGGCGACCTCCTCGGCAAAGCCGCGAAAGGTCGTCCACTTGCCGCCGACCAGCGAGATGATCGGGAAGGGACGCGAGTCGTCCGGCTCCAGCACCGGCGCGGAATGGTCGCGGCTGATCAGGCCCGGCACCGCCGCATTCGAGGCCGGCAACGGGCGGATACCGGCATAGGCGTAGACGATCTGGGAGTGATCGAATTCCAGACCCGGCAGCAGCGAGCGGAGACTGGCGATCAGATAGTCGATCTCCGCCTGGTCGGCCTTCACCGTGTCCGGATTGTCGGCCGGGATGTCGGTGGAACCGACAAGGGCAAGGCCGAGATAGTCGTAGACCAGGCAAATGCGCCCGTCATCGGCCTCGAAATAGATCATCTGCCCCTTGAGCGCCTTGATGAGTGCATCATGCCTGAGCAGGATATGCGAGCCCTTGGTGCCGCCGATCATTCTGGAGGGCGCGCCAAGGGCCGCGTTCACATGGTCGATCCAGGGCCCGGCGGCATTGACCACGAGCTTCGGCTTGATCGAGATGGGATCGGCCCCCGCCTGCGGCTGAAAGGTGAGCACCCCGTCCTCGGATGAAGCAAGACCGGTGTAGTTGAGTGCCGCCGAGCCGGGATTGGCCGCCATTCCATCAGCGACGAGTTCATAGACCAGGCGCTCGGGCAGGCTCACCTTGGCGTCGTAATAGGTGCCCGTCGCCACGATCGAGGGGGTGAGTGCCGGCATTTCGCTCAGCGCCGTGCGCCGGCCGACCATGCGGTGGCGCGGCATCACGCGATTGCGCGAGCCGTAATGGTCGTAGATCGCCAGGCCCGCCTTGATCAGCAGGGCGCCGCGGCTTCGCGGGGCGCTTCTGGAGCCGAAAAGCGTGCGTAGCGCCGCGCCGATGCCCTTGGTCCAGGAGAAGATCGGGATGACTGTCGGAAGCGGCGTGACGCAATGCGGCGCGTTCCTGAGCAGGAGATTGCGCTCAAGGGTGGACTGTGCCACCAGGCCGAACTCGCCGGTTTCGAGATATTTCAGCCCGCCATGGATCAGTCGCGAGGGCGCGGCGCTGGTGCCGGAGCCGAAATCGCCCTTGTCGACGAGCACGCAGCTGACACCCTGTGCGCTGAGGTCGCGAAACAGGCCGGCGCCGTTGATGCCGGCGCCGAGGATGACCACGTCGATAGCGCCCGATCGCGCAATCGTCTCGGCGCGTTCCACCGCATCGGGACTGTTCTTCATCGTCTCGCTCATGCTGTCACCGTCTTGACGATCTGAAGCCGCACGCCGGCCTCCTGGAGCTGGTGGGCGATCGCCGCCGGAAGGCCATCGGTAACCAGCACGGCATCGAAGGTGCTGAGGTCGTCGAGGGCATGCAGGGCGATCTTGTCGAACTTGGCGGCCTCAAGCAGCAGGATCCGCTTCGCGCAGGCCCGCATCATCGCCTGCTTCACCCGCACGACATGCTGGTCCTGGATATAGGCCGTGCGGCCAGATACGGCCGAGGCCGAGCAGATCAACAGGTTGGCCCGGAGTCCGGCGATGGCGTTCTCGCAGAGCAGGCCGATATAGGCATTGTAGGTTGGGTGGTACTGGCCGCCGAGGCAGATGAAATCGACATCCCCGGCTTCCATCAGCACCGTGCCGGCATGGACGGAGTTGGTGATCACGGTCAGCGGCTTGACCTCGGCCAGGAGCGGCGCCGTCGATCCGGCGGTGGAGGAATCGTCGAGCATGACGACTTGTCCGGCCTCGACATGCGTAAGGGCGGCCCTGGCCAGGGCCTCCTTTTCCAGCCGCCCGATGCCCTGGCGATAGCGAAAGGTGCTCTCATAAACGCCGGACGGCAGTACAGTGACCATGCCATGGAGCTTGCGGATGATCCCCTGTTGCGCGAGCTGGTCGACATGCCGATGGATGGTCATGCGCGACACGCCGAAATGGCTGACCAGATCCTCGATGCGGACCTGGCCCTGCCGCATAACATAGTCGGCGATGTCCTGGCGCCGGTCATCCGCCTTGCTCATGCCTGATACCCCAGGCTTTCCAGCCGGGCCCAGTGCGGCTTGAGGGCTTCGGCGATGCCGGCATAGACGGCGTAACGCTCGTCATAGAGCCTGCTCCGAGCCTGATCAGGTTCGAAGATATGGGCCCTGGCGACCATGGCGCGCGCCCCTTCTTGTGGTGAAGAGAACAAGCCGACCGCCGCGCCGGCGCAGAGCGCCGCCCCGAAGGCCGCCGCCTCGTCGACATCCGCCACCGTGACCGGCAGGTTCAGCGCGTCGGCGAACATCTGGGCGAAGGCGGCATTGCGCGAGACACCGCCGGTGAGGCGAACCTCCCGGCAGGCAAAGCCCTGGCGAAGCGCCTCGACATGGTAGCGGTGGTTGAACACGATGCCTTCGAGCACGGCCTTGAGCATGTCGCCGCGATCATGCCAGCCATGGAGGCCGACAAAGCTGGCGCTGGCGAGATTGCCGAAGGGCGAGCCGAACAGATAGGGATGGAACAGGACGGTCGAAGGCCGTTTCAGGGCCGCGTCGATCTCCGTTCCGAGCCGGGCATGGATGGAGGCGCCGGTGGAGGCAGCCTCGGCCTGGTCGCCCCGGCAGAGCGTATCAAGGAACCAGTCGTAATTGGCGGCCGAGGCCGGTGAGATCGACATGTTGTTCCAGCGCCCGGGCGCGATGGCACTGCGGCAGAACCAGCGTGCATCGAGCTTGGGCGCTGCCGAGACCACCTCATTGATCGAATAAGTGCCGGCGACGATGCTGACGACATCGTCTTCATGCCCACCGATGCCGAGCGCCGATGCGGTGACGTCGTGCAAGCCACTGGCGACAGGCGTGCCCCTTGCAAGCCCGGTCAGTTCCGCGGCCTCGGCCGTCACTTCCCCGACGATCTCGGCGGAATGGCTGATCTGCGGCAGTGCGCCCCGGATGGCCTCGAGGCCGTAGAGGCGCAGCGCCTCGGGCGAATAGTCCTGGCTGTGCACATTGGTGAAGGAAGTGCTGGCCTCTGTCCTGTCGGTGCCAAGCGTGCCGGTAAGGCAGAAGCGCAGCCAATCCTTGCAGGCGAGGACATGGCCGATCTTGCCGTAAAGCTCCGGTTGGTTCTCCCTGAACCAGCCCAGCAGGGCAGAAGGCGCGGAGACGTGCGGCATCTGCCCGGTCTCGGCGAGGGCCTTCCCGAACAGGCCCTCCTTCTCCCATCTCTCGACCACCGTGCCGGCGCGGCTGTCGAGCGAAAGGATGCCGGGCGCGAGCGGCCGGCGCTCGGCATCGAGGAGATAGACGCCGTCACCATGCGCGGTCGCCGCCACGGCCTTGATATCCTGGGTGGGCCGGCCACTGAGCGCGATCGCCTCGCGGATCGCCTCCGCAGTCGCCCGCCACAGCCCCGCCATGTCACGCTCGACGAAGCGCGGCGCCGGCATCGACTGCGGCACGCGCCGGCGCGCCACCGAAAGCTGGCCGCCATCCACGTCGAAGACCACCGCCTTGGTGATGGTGAGGCCATTGTCGATACCGAGCAAGCTGGGCATGCAAACGCTTCCCTGTCATGGATGGGATATGGGAAGAAAATGAACATGATTTTATGAGAATGTCACGAGAATAAGTGTTACAACCTTGATATTGTAACGTTCTCGGTGAAGTAGGACGGGCGCTGGCTAAGCCTGGGAGGCGCAACCGATGTCTTTCCGGCTGGAGCGAAGCGGAACGCCGGAATCCATGAACACAGGCACTGACGAAAGAGCAGACGTGGGGAGCGCATGTCCCGTAATGGCAATGTTCATGGATTCCGGCTCTTCGGCCGGAATGACGGCGGCCGTTGCGCTTCTTCGTGAGCCGTTGAAGCAAATGCTCAGGAAGCTTCAGGCCCCCTCCACACCCTTCGTTGGGGCCACCACGACGTTGATGCCCTTGGCGCGCATGCGGTCGAGATGCACGGGCGGGGTGCCGTCGTCGACGATGACGATGTCGAAATTGGTCAGCGGGCCGAAGCCGTGCAAAGCGCGGCGGTCGAACTTGGTGTGGTCGGCCAGCAGGATGCGCGTCGAGGCCGAATCGAACATCGCGCGCTTGGTGTCCACCATCTCCAGGAACTGGTGGAAGACGATGTCGTCGGTGATGGCGGACATCGACATGAACAGCGTGTCGGCGCGCAGATAGGAAGTCTCGTGCGAGGTCATGCGCCCCATGAAGGCGTTGCACCAGTTGTAATACTGGCCGCCGAGGCCGAGCAAAGTAAGGTCGCGCATGCCCTTGAGCTCGTTCATCAGGGTCAGCGAGTTGGTGATCACAGTCAGCGGCACCTTGGCGGGGAAATGCTGGGCCATCTGCAGCACGGTGGTGGAATCATCGAGGAAGATCGCCTGCCCCGGCTCGACGAAGCGCATGGCGGCGAAAGCGATCGCCTTCTTCTCAGCCAGCTGCCGGCTGAAGCGATAGACATCGCTCGATTCGATCAGGCTGGTCGGTGCGGCCGAGGCGATGCCGCGCGTCTTGCGCAGGATGCCGCGGCTGACCAGTTCGTCGAGGTCGCGATGCACCGTCATCAGGCTGATGCCGAAGCGTTCGGCGAGATCCTCGATGCGCATCGATCCCTCGGCCATCACCGCTTCGGTAATCGACTGCCGCCGCGCAACCTGGCGTGCCAGACGGGAATCACCCTGTACGGGCTCCTGCCCCAGGGGGGCGTCGCTCTGATCGTCGTCTTCGAGGGTATTCATCTTGCCTGCACCATAGTCTAGGACGGGGATACCACGTCCGTGATCGAGATCGCAAAGGGCGAAGATCAGCGATGCGGGCTTACACCCGACAATCGCGCGTGGCCCCTATGGTGGAAGCCAGAATAGGGGAGCGCGCGCTCGGCGCTCCCCTGGATTCTATCAGTTCGACAGCGTGAAGGCTGCCGAATACTTGGCGATGTTGTCCTTGTTGATGATGACGCAATCGAAGAGCTGCTTTTCTGCGGCGGCGCCGGTTTTGCCGGTCTTGATGAAGGAATCGGCCTGCTCGACCGCCTTCTGCGAGAACACCGCCACCGGCTGCAGCACGGTGTACTGCAGCTCGCCGGCCTTGATGGCCGCTACGGCGTCGGGCGAGCCGTCGAAGCCGCCAACCTTGATGCTGGAGAGCTTGCCGGCTTCCTTGAGCGCGGCGATCGCGCCGAGGGCCATCTCGTCATTGCCGCTGATCACGCCGACGATATTCGGGTTGGCCTGCAGCATGGTCTGCATCTTGTCGTGGCCCTGCGTGCGATCCCAGTTGGCAACCTGCGAAGCGGCCTTGTTCAGGTCAGGATACTGGCTCAGCACGGTCTCGTAGCCGTTGGAACGCGTGGCGGCGTTGTTGTCGGACGGGGCGCCGAGCAACTCGGCATAGTTGCCCTTCTCGCCGACGAGCTTCACCCATTCCTGCGCGCCGAGGGCGGCGCCCTGGGCGTTGTTGGAGACGAGCTGGCCCTTGGCGAGGCCCTCCTGGTTGATCTCGGCATTGACCAGGAACACCGGGATATTGGCGGCCACGGCCTTCTTCACGGCGCCGATCGAGCCCGAAGCGTTGGCCGGGTCGAGGATGATGGCCACGGACTTGTTGGTGATGGCGGTGTCGATCAGGTTGCTCTCGACATTAGTGTCGGCCTTGTGGGCAGCGACATTGGCGTCATAGCCGAGCTTCTTGGCCGTGGCAGCCGCCACATTGCCCTCGGTCAGCCAATAGGGATTGGCCGGGTCGTTGACGATGATGGAGATCAGGCCACCGGCCCAGGCCGAGCTGGCGCTCATCGTCAGGGCGAAGGCGGCAGCCATCAGGAGTTTGGTCTTGCTCATCATGGGACATTTCCTTTGGGTGGTGTTTTCAGGGTCGTTAAGGCTCTTCTCTGGAAGACAGCTTGTCGGCTTATCCCCCCTGCTGCTGAGAAGTGGTTTGGCTGCCGGCGTCCGCTGGGCGCTTGACGCGGCGGCGATACTGGATGGCATTGAGCAGCACCGCGAGCACGATGACCGCGCCGGTGAAGACCGTCTGCCAGTAGGACGAGATGCCGATGATGACGAGGCCATCGGAGAGGAAGCCGATAACGAAAGCCCCGAGCAGCGTGCCGCGTATATTGCCGCGTCCGCCGGTGAGCGCCGCGCCGCCGATGACCACGGCCGCGATGGCGGTGAGCTCGTAGCTGGTGCCGGCGGTCGGGCCTGCCGACGTGAGCTGGGAGGAGAGGATGAGGCCGCCTATCGCCGCGCAGATGCCCGAGAGCATGTAGACGGTGACCTGCACCATCTTGACGGGCACGCCCGAGAGTTCGGCGGCGCGCTCGTTGCCGCCCGAGGCGTAGAGCCAGCGGCCGAAGGGCGAGCGATTGAGCACGAGGCTGATGAGGACGGCGATGACGCAAAGCACGATCACACCGATCGGCACACCGGCGAGGCGGTTGAAGCCGAGCCAGTCGAAGCCGGTATTGCCCAGCTCCGGCTTGCCGCCGAGATTGTTGTAGGTGAGGCCGTTGGTCATCAGCAGCGCAAAGCCGCGCACCACATACATCACGCCGAGAGTGGCGACGAAGGCGGGCACCTTGAAGCGGGCGATCAGCACACCATTGACGAGGCCGACCAGCGCACCGAGCACGCAGCACAGTACCGCGACCACCCAGACCGGCGGATAGAGGATGACGCCGAACCATTGCAGCGTGACGCCCTGCATGAGGAAGCCCGCCACTACGCCGGAGAGGCCCAATGTCGAACCTACCGAGAGGTCGATGCCGCCATTGAGGATGACCAGGAGCATGCCGACAGCCAGGATGCCGAAGATGGCGACGTGCTGGGCCATCGTCAGGAAGTTGGCGACAGTGAAGTAGTAGGGCGACAGGAAGGAGAACACGACGATGATCGCGATCAGCGCGAAGAAGGCGCGTCCTTCCAGCAGCAGGCGGCCGATGTCGAATCCCTCGGCGACGGAGGCCGTGCTGCTGGATTTGAGAGAGGGACCGACTTGGGTCATGGTCAGGCTCCGTTCTTCTTGATCAACCGACGACCACGGCTTCGCCCGAGGCGGCCATGATCTGCTCCTTGGTCACGTCGGACCCGAACTCGGCGGATATCTTGCCGCGGCGCATCACGATGATGCGGTGCGCGATGCTGAGGCACTCGGCGACTTCCGAGGTTGAAAACACCACCGCGAGGCCTTGGGTGGCGCGTTCGGCGAGGATGCGGAACACCTCGGCCTTGGCGCCGATGTCGATGCCGCGGCTCGGCTCGTCCAGCAGGATCACATGAGGGTGGGTGGCCAGGATCTTGCCGATCACCACCTTCTGCTGGTTGCCGCCGGAGAGCGAGCCGATGGGCGCCTCCCCGCCTGCCGTCTTGATGTGGGTGTCGCGGATCGATTGGCCGATCAGAGCCTGCTCGCGTGGCGGCGACAGTAGAAGGCCGCGCACGAAATTGCCGATGCTGGCGAGGGAGAGGTTCGAACCCACCGTCATCGTCTGTACCAGGCCGTCCCGCTGGCGGTCCTCGGGCACGAGGGCGAGGCCAAGTTCGATGCGGTCGGCGATGCTGAAATCCGAGACGTCTTGGCCTTCCAGGAAGACGCTGCCGGCGGTCCTCGGCATGCGTCCGGCGACGCATTCGAGCATTTCGGTGCGGCCGGCGCCCATCAGCCCGTAGATGCAGACGATTTCGCCGGCCTTAACGTCGAGCGAGATGCCATCGACCACCGAGCCGGTGCCTGAGGCATCGGCCACCGAGAGGTTGCGAATCGACAGGGCGGTGTCACCGAAACCATAGCCGGTGGGCGGTGAGCCCAGGTCGAAATTCTCGCCAACCATGTTGCGCACGATCCATTCGAGATCGATGTCCTTGCGCGGCGCGCTGGCCGTGATCGCGCCGTCGCGCAGGACCACGGCGAAATCGGTGATCTGCAGCGCTTCCTCGAGATGATGGGAGATGTAGACGATGGAGACGCCCCGCCGCTTGAGGTCGTGGATCACCTTGAACAGGATCTCGACCTCACTGGCGCTCAGCGCCGAGGTCGGCTCGTCCATGATGAGGATGCGCGAGTTCACCGAGAGGGCGCGGGCAATCTCGACGATCTGCTGCTGTCCGAGGCGCAGTTCCTCCACCCGCTGCAGCGGATCGATATCCTCGGCGAGTTCCTTCATCAGGGCACGGACCTGGCGCGCCTCTTCGGCGAAATCGACGCCGGTCGGCGTCACGATCTCACGCCCCATGAAGATGTTGTCGCGCACGCTCAGATTGGGCGCGAGGCTCAACTCCTGATGGATGATCGAGATGCCACGATTGCGCGCGTCGGTCGAGGAGGCGAAGGAGACGACCTCGCCATCGAGCTCGATCTGGCCCGAGGTCGGCGAGACGACCCCGGAGAGGATCTTCATCAGCGTCGACTTGCCGGCGCCGTTCTCGCCGAACAAGGTGGTCACCTTGCCGCGATGAATATCGAAGTTCACGCCCTTGAGTGCATGGGTGCTGCCATAGATCTTGGCGACGTTGCGGGCGGCGAGCACGGTCTCGCCGGCACCCGCAAGTTGTTCGGCCACGGCGCTCATTGGACCTCCAGCTTTACCGGCGTGACGAGCCAGCTCTTGGGGTTGATGAGCTGGAAGACGCCGACGACCGAGAGCGTCTTGCCGGTGAGGTTGGAGTTGTCGATCTTCGACAGAACCTGCTTCTTCATCTCCCTGTTCAGGGCGGAGCCGGCATTCTGATATTCGATCTGGTTGGTGAACTGGCCGAAGGCGATCGTGCCCGTGGCATCGCGGATATCCGTGCCGTTGATCGCGGGACCCGTCTGCACGCGGATCAGCACCTCGGAGGGCACGCCCGGCACGGTGACGCTGTAGATACCGGATTTGCCCTGGCCGGCGACGCCCGTGAACTTGACCGAGATTTCCGGCCCGATACTGCCGGGCACGCCGTATTTCTTGCCTGCCTCGTCCTTGTTGGCAGCGACGGCAGTCGCGAAGACGTCAGCCGCGACGGCTTTGTCGGTGACGGCAGCCTGGATCTTCGGGAATTCCGCAGCGCCGAAGGCATCCGGCGAGAACACATCTGCCTGCACGTCGGCCGCCGAACCGATGATGACGACCTTGGTGCTTACAGCCATCGCAGCGATGAGAACCAGCCCGGCAACGCCGGCCAGCGCCCAGCGCAGGCCCGACCTGCGGCGCGGTTTCAGGGGCGTGCTTGCTGAAACGCTCATGGGAGAACCCCCTGTGCTGGGCAGCCGTGAGGCGGCTGGAGGAAGGCGGAAGCGCGGCCGGCTGGCAGCGAAGAGATGGAAAAAGCTGCAACCATCGCGCTTATGTGAGAGATTGCGGCTATACTCGCGTTAGATATCTCAAGACTGCGATAGGAGCCACGTGCCTGATAAGGACGGCCAGAGGCAGGCGCGAGCGACCAGGAGGCTGTCTTCCGGCTGGAGAGCGCTTCGCGGAGCCGAGCAGGGATTCGAGCAAAAACAATGCCGATCTGGCTCATTCTGAAGCAAAAGAGAGCCACGATGCGCGAGGCAGCCTGCCTCGACGACATCTGTTCGTTATGAAATCCCGCCTTTTTGTGGGTACCCGCCGTCATCCTCGTTGTTTCCCGGTCCCAGAGATCGGCTACGATATGGTTATGTTATGATGTAGCCAGAATGCGCGATAATTATAATAGACCACCAGCGACATGCCTGCAATTCCGCCGAATGGCGATCGGTGGGCACTGCTCCTGAAGAAGCGGCGCAGCATGCCAGAGGCTCAACCGTGATATTTCGCGTCGAGATCGTTGATGGCGGCGACATTCGAGGCGCTGCGGCCTTTCTCGTCGAATGTCTGGGCCAGGTAGGCCTCGGCGATCGACTTGGCGAGCTCCGGCCCGATCACCCGCGAGCCCATGGTGATGATCTGGGCGTTGTTGGAGAGGGCGGCGCGCTCGGCCGAATAGGTGTCGTGGCAGTGCGCGGCACGGATGCCGGGTACCTTGTTGGCCGAGATGCAAACGCCGATGCCGGTGCCGCAGACCAGGATCGCCCGGTCATAATCGCCTTTCAGCACACCCGAGGCGACGCGGTCGGACAGGTTGGCATAGAGCTCGGTGGCGTCATCGGGCGCCTTGGAGAGTTCGATCACATCGAAGCGGTTCTTAAGATGCTCGGCCAGGACATGGGCGAGGCCGTCTCCGGCGCTGTCGCCGGCAATTGCGAGTTTCATGACACGCCCCTTTCACGAAGAGATGGGTTGTACCTAACGTTCAGAGCACCTCGCCGACACGGGCGAGGATGTGGAGATAATCGGTCACGTCCCACGCCGACCGGCCGATGAAGAGGCCGTCGATGTGAGGGCAGCCGGCGAGTTCGGCACAGTTGCCGGCATTGACGGAGCCGCCGTAAAGGCAGGGAATCCGGCGCCCCAGCACTGTTTCCGCGACGGATGTGATGCGAGCCTGGCGGGCATCGGCATAGTCGGCGCTGGCTGGCACGCCGCGCTCGCCGATGGCCCAGATGGGCTCGTAGGCAAACAGCATGGGCGCGGCGAACTGGTCGGGCGACAGGGCGCCGAGTGCGGCGCGCACTTCCTTTTCGAGGACCTCGTCGGCCCGCCCGCCGTCCTTGTCCTTCGCCGTCTCGCCGATGCAGATCAGCGGGATCAGGCCGTGGCGCACTGCGGCGGCGGTCTTCAGCCCGACGGTTTCGTCCGTCTCGCCGAAATGTTCGCGCCGCTCCGAATGACCGATCTCGACCAGATCCAGGCCGCAATCAACCAGCATCACGGGTGAGATCTCGCCAGTCCAGGCGCCCTCATCAGCCCAATGCATGTTCTGCGCCCCCACTTTCACGGTGGTTGAGGTGAGCAGGCGCTTCACCTCGCGCACAGCGGTGAAAGACGGAATGACGAAGCGCTGGATACGGGGATCCGCCTCTGGCTCGGCAGCGATCAGGCCCTCGGCGAAGGCCCGCGCCTCAGCCAAGACCTTGTTCATTTTCCAGCTCGTCCCGATCCAGAACGGGGTCTTGGTCATGCTCGCCAGCTCCCGTCAAACGCACGCCAGGCGGAAGTCCGCCTTCGCCGGCAGGCTGAAAACTGTCCAATATGCATCGTGCAGACCCATTGCTTCCTCGGCCGGCGCATCTGGTTTGTTATTGTGATGAAGATCATCTGTGAAGTGATAAATAACACATCATATCACACGCGCAATGGGAAAAATTCAACGCCGGATAAAAAGAGCGTGAGCGGTCCACCTGCTTCAAAGGCGCGGTGCGCCCGATATGGCGCTCCGTCTCTGACCGCCGTCTTCCCCCGCTACAGGCGCTGCCGTCTCGAAGAATGGTGGTCGGAGACCGCCCCTCCATCCCTCCTCACAGGTTCAGAGAAGCGGCACCAGTATCGATATGCGGCGCCCAGAAGGCGACCGACTCGGCGATCTGCGCGACGACTTGGCGGTCATTAGGTTCGCGCTCCTTGAAGGAGAGCTCGAGGCAGATCTCATTGTCCTCAGCCCCGCCCTCTGCGAAGGCCGCGAGCAGTGGTTGGGGCTGGATACGTCCCCTGGCGTTGAATTCTGCCGTGAAGGGCCGATGCCCGCCCTTGTCCATCAGCGACTGCTTGATGTGGATGATGGGTGAGACCTGCGGCACGGCGCGCGCCCACGCATAGGGATCGTAGTCGTCGGGATTGCTGCTGGTGACGTCGCCGTGATCGATATCGGCCATCATCCACATCGGAACGGCCATGCTGGCTTCCGTCAGGCGCTTCTGCAGGGCGAGACAGGCTTCGATGGTCTCGCCGAACTCGCGGCCGATCGACATCGGTTCCCAGAAGACATAGGCGAGGCCGGCCCCCTTGGCATGCTCGGCCACCCCTGCCCAGCAATCGATGGCGATCCGGATCAGTTCCTCGCGCCGCGCGGGATCGTCATAGTCCTTATAGGTGAAGATCGCGAACTGCGTGCCGACCGAACTGCCGCCGAGATCCGCCGTGATGTCGGAGAAGGTCTTGAACCAGTCGACGTAGTAGCGCCGGACATCCCGGTCCGGATGGCCGAAATGGTTGAGTCGGCCATAAGGGCCCGTCATGCCTGAAGTGACGCGCACGCCGGTGCGCGCGAGGGCCGCCTGCATCTCACGCGTCAGCCGACGGATCACCGGAGCCGGCCAGGACGGGTTGATGAACTCATGGGTCAGCTGCAAGTCGCGGATTTTCAACTGATGCGCGACGGCGTCGATGAGGTCGCCGGGATCTGCGAAACGGTTCACCAGGGGATTGGTGTTCAGGGAGAGCGTCAGGCCCATGGGAGCTCCGAGAGGGTGGTGGGGGCGTGGGATAGGAGTGTCGATCACCGATCGACAATCTTGGAAGCTGCGCGCTTACGAGAGGAAGATGGCGATCGGTGATCGCCACTCCGATCTCGCGCCCCTGTCGGCAATGCCATTGCCCACGGGGGTGCCCCCTCACGCCGCATCGGCGGGCTGGCGCTCGAACCAGCCGGCGAAGGCGGCCTTCTGGTCCTCGCTCATATGCAAGCCGTGCTTGGTGCGCCGCGTGAGGATGTCCTCCGCCGTCTCCGCCCACTCCTGCGCCATGAGGTAGCGCACCTCCGCCTCGTAAAGGCGCGGGCCGAAACCTTGGCCGAGGTCGGCAAGGCTGGTGGCGCCACCGATCAGCCGGGCAGTGCGGGCGCCATAGGTGCGGGTGTAGTACCGGGCGAGGTCGCGCGGCAGCCAGGGATAATGGGTCGCCAGCCGGTCAAGGAATTTCGGCACGTCGCCCTTCTCGATCTCGCCGCCGGGCAGGATGCCCGTGGCCGTCCAGTCCGGGCCCATCTTGGGAAAGGTCAGCTGCAGGCGTTGCAAGGCATGCTCGGCGAGCTTGCGGAAGGTGGTGATCTTGCCGCCGAACACGTTAAGCAGCGGCGCCCCACCGGTGGTGTCAAGGTCGAAAACATAATCGCGCGTCACGGCGGAGGGGTTGCCCTGGCCGTCGTCGTAGAGCGGACGCACGCCGGAGAAGGAATGCAGCACGTCGCTGCGCCGCAGCTTCTGCTTGAAATAGCGGTTCACAGTCTTGAGGAGATAGTCGATCTCGGTCTCTTCGATCGCCACATTCTCAGGCGCGCCCTCATAAGGGATGTCCGTGGTGCCGATCAGCGCCTTGTCGCCCTCATAGGGGTTGATGAAGATCACCCGCTTGTCGTGGTTCTGCACGAGATAGGCGTTGGCGCCGTCCCAGAATTTCGGGGTGATGATGTGGCTGCCCTTGACCAGCCGCACCTTGCGGCTGGAGTTGGCGCCGGCAACGCGCTGGATGATGTCGCTGACCCAGGGCCCGCCGGCATTGACGAGGGCACGCGCCGTTACGGTGGTACGGGTGCCGTTGCGAGTGTCGGTCATCTCCACATGCCACAGATCGCCCTCGCGCCGTGCGCTCGTGCAGGCGGTGCGGGTGAAGATCTGGGCGCCGCGCTCTGCCGCATCGACGGCGTTGAGAGCGACCAGCCTGCTATCGTCAACCCAGCAGTCGGAATATTCGAAGCCCTTGGTGAACTGGTCCTCGATGGGCGCGCCCTCCAGGTCTCGGAGGAGGTCGAGCGTGCGCGTGCCGGGCAGGCGCTTGCGGCCGCCGAGGTGGTCGTAGAGGAAGAGGCCGAGCCGCACCAGCCAGGCGGGCCGGTCCTCGGGGCTATGCGGCAGCACGAAGCGCATCGGCCAGATGATGTGGGGAGCGCTGGCGAGCAGCACTTCGCGTTCGATCAGGGCCTCGCGCACCAGGCGGAACTCGTAATACTCGAGATAGCGCAGACCCCCATGCACCAGCTTGCCCGAGCGGGACGAGGTTCCCTGGGCGAGGTCGTCCTTCTCGCACAGCATCACCGAGAGCCCGCGCCCGGCCGCGTCACGCGCTATGCCGGCGCCGTTGATGCCGCCGCCAATGATGAAAAGGTCCACGGTCTCGGTCATCTCGGCTCCTATTGAAAATTCATCATGTCCCACACCGGCTCGAGCGCGCGGCGCGCGCCCTGATAGGCGGGGAACAAATGGGAATAGATCTGGATGAGGGCGGGGTCCGGCGTCTCGGCGGCGCCGAGAAGAGGTGTGACCCATTCGCCGATGCAGTCGGCCATCGAGCCGTAAGCGCCCACGGCCACCGCCGCCATCATCGCGGCACCGGCCGCGCCGGCCTCCTCGCGTGCGGAGACGCGCACTGAAGCGCCGACGCAGGCCGCCAGCACGGCACGCAGGGCGCGCGAACGGGCAGCCCCGCCGGTGAGACGCACTTCCGCGGGCAGGATGCCCATCGCCTCGTAGCAATCGCGCGTCGCCATGCCGAGGCCTTCGACCACGGCACGCAGGAGATCGGCGAAGCGATGCGTGCTGGTAAGGCCGATGAAATCGGCACGCGCCCTGCTGTTCACGAAGGGGCCCCGTTCCCCGGCTTCGGAGATGTAGGGGTGATAGAGGATCTGGCCGGGCTTGCTGGCGGCCAGCCAGGCGTCGATGCGGCCCACCAGCTCCGACGGCTTCACGCTCTGGCCCATCTCGGCGAGGAGATCGGCGGCGAGGCGCAGCGCCCAGTCGATATTCAGCGTCGCCGCCATGTTCGATTGGATCTGCGCCACCATGCCGGGCACGGGCAGCGCGATGACATAACCAGTGCTTTCGGCGTTGAGATAGACGCCATCCTGCGGTGTCGCCTTCATGTGCATGCCGGTGGAGCCAATCACGGTGCACGCAGCCGTGGCGTCGCCCGTATAGATTCCGGCGCCGAGGCCAGTGGCGACGATGTCGACGAAGCCGAGCGAGACCGGCGTGCCGGCCTTGAGGCCCGTGGCTGCCGCCGCTCCGGCGCCGAGAGGATGCGTGGTCTGCGATCCATCGACGATGTCGGGGAGCAGCCGGCGCTCGCCCCGGAGCCCCAGCGCCTCGATAACCCCGTCGTCGTAACGGCGGGTACGGAAATTGCCGAAGGTGAAGCTCGCTTCCGACGGGTCGGTGGCGCGCACGCCTGTCAGGTTGAGGTAGAGCCAGTCCTTGCAGTGCAGGGCGACTTCGCTCTTCGCCAGCAATTCGGGTTGGGTGGCCGCCATATGGGCGAGCTGCGTGCCCTGCTGGCAGGCCGCAAGGCCGGTGCCGGTCGCCTCGAAGCGGGAGCGGTCGGTGGGCTGGCCGCGCAGCTTCCGAACGGTAGGCGCGGCCCGCGCATCGAGCCAGAGCCAGGCATCGCCCACGGGCGTATTGCCGGCGCCGACCAGCCAGGTGCCGTCACCCTGGGCGGTGACGGCGATGGCGGCGGTGCGCCGTGCCAGGCCTTCGACCTTCCCGGCGAGGTCGCGCAGGGTCTGCGCGCAATCGGCCCAGGTCTGCGACAGCGACTGCGTCGCCATACCGTCGGGGCCGGTGGCATAGCGGTTGGGCACGGAGGCGACGGCGATCTGCTCGCCCTTGAAGCTGAAGGCGACGGATTTGATCACCGAGGTGCCGGCATCGATGCCGATGAGGATGTCCTGGCCCGAGATCATGCGTTCCCCCGGATATTCTTCGCGAGCGCTTCCGCGGTGCGCTCGTCGGTGATGAGGCCCTTGAGATAGCCGCTGGCGAGGATCGCCTGGATGGCCTCGATCTTTTCCGGCCCTCCGGCGAGCGCCACGATGCGGCGGCCCTTCAATCCCTCGAGCTCCGGCGAGATGGTTCGGGCGGCGAGCGATGTCTCAACCGGTTTGCCGTCACGGTCGAAGAAATGGCCGAGCACCTCGCCGACGCCGCCGACCTCGCGCACTTCCAGGATCTCGACCGGCTCGATCATCTGGGAGGCGACGAGCTGGGCGTCAGGCTGGGCGGTGCCGATGCCCACCACCATGAGGTCCGCCTGGGCAGCCAGGCCGAAGGCCTCGCGTACACCGCGCTGGGCGACGAGCACCTCGCGATCCTCCGCCGTGTTGGCGAAGAAGGGCACGGGCAGCACATAGGCGGCCGCGTTGGTCTTCTCGGCCAGGCGATGCATCACGTCATAGGGATTGGCGGCATAATTACGCGTCAAGCCCCCGAGCAGGGAGACGAAGCGGATCCTGCCGCCCGGCACGCGGCGCATGTCGGCCACCGCGGCTGCGAGGGTACGGCCATGGCCAATGCCGATGATGCCGCCCTGCAGGTTCTCGATCTCGCGCTGGAGGAAGCCGGCCCCCGCAACGCCGAGCGCTCGCAACGGCAGGCCAGGCTCATGGAGGTCCGGCACGACCTCGCAAATGTCGAGGCCATAGTGGGAGGCGATGGCGGCTTCCAGCACCAGGCATTCGGCGACATCGCCGTCGATGGTGACCTTGATGGCGCCGCTCTCGACGGCACGGCTGATCAGCCGGTGCGCCTTGACATTGGCGACGCCGAGGCGCGTCGCGACATCGGCCTGGGTCAGCCCGGCGACATAGTGAAGCCAGGCAGCGCGAACGGCGAGGCTGTCCTCGCTGTCCCGCTTGGGCGCTGATCGGGCCATGTTTCCTGCCGGGGGAATAGAGGCGTGTAATTTATTTCTGTGATTGAAATTTATTACAGTCTGAGGCGTGATGTCAACAACCAGCGGCCGATTGGCATGGAGCCAGTCCGTGTGACGAACCCGAGGCACATAGATTGGGGGCGGGTCTTCAGGCCCGGCTCTCAAAACACAGCGGGAGCGGTTCAGGCGGGTCTGAAGACCCGCCCCCTACATCTCCTAAGCCCGGCCCTCGCGGATCATCGAGAAATAGTCGTCGCCGCCGACCTGTCCGCCCTTGAGGGCGATCTCCAGGCCGTCGAAGGCCGGGGCATCCGCATGAGCGGTGCAGAGCGGCGAACCCGGGCAGGACGGCAGAGGCAGCCTCGTGGTCAGGGCGAAGATGCCGAGTTCGCGCAAAGCGTGGCTGGACGTATCGCCGCCGGCGATGACGGCCCGGGTGAGGCCAGCGCGCTCGACCAGCGCCTTCTGAATTTGCCCCAGCGCCTGGCCGATACGGTTGCGGTCTCCCTCGCCCTCGAACTCGGCGCCGATGTCCGTATCAGGCCCGAGCGCCGTGTGGAGTATGACGCTGCGCCCCTGGCCCAACCTGTCGAGGCCGGCGGCCACGGCCTCGGCGATCGCCGGCTCGCTGCGGTGGATGAGTTCGCGCGGATCGAGGCTGATGTCCTCGAAGCCATGGGCGGTAGCGTGGCGGATCTGCCGCTCGGTAGTGGGCGAGCAGCTGCCCGAGACGACGGCGATGCGCTCGGCCACACCCGGCGCAGCGAAAGAAGCCTTGCCAGCGATCAGCCCCGCCTCCTGCCAGGCGCGCAGCAGTGCATATTCGATACCGGACGAACCGGCCACGAAGCATCCCAAACTTGGCTTCAGGCGCCAGAGCTGGCGGCCTGTTACGGCCTGCGTTGCCTCGTCGGCGACATCGAAGATGAGGATATCCTCGCCTTTCGCCACGACGGCGTCGACCGTGCCGTCGACTTCGGCCGATGCCAGCGCAGCGAGATCGACGAGGCCGATGCTGCTTGTCGTCTGCCGGCCGAGATGGAGGCGAAGATCCGCCTCGTCCATCGGTGTCACCGGATGGCGGCTCATCACGGGGTGGCGGTCGATGCGGTAGACCTCGCCCTGATAGGCGGCGAAAAGGTTGCCGAAGCTCGTATAGCGCCTGAGCTGCGGAGCACCCACCACCAGCGGCACCTGGCGCTGGCCGAAAATCTGGCGGCCGATCTCGATGGCGCGGCCGATATTGCCGATGGTCGGGCTGGAATCGAAGGTGGAGCAGACCTTATAATGGCAGATGGTGGCGTCAAGTTCCCTCAGCCAGGCAAAGGCCGGCGTGAGTTCGGCGTCCATCCAGGCCGGGCTCTGGCTGCGACTGGTGCCGGCAAGACCGATGGCATCGCACTCGCCGAGCCGCCTGCGCTGTTCCGCAGAGGGGGGCTGGAGAAACAGCGCCGTGCGTACACCATGCGAGGCCAGTGCTTCCATCACATCGGTGGAACCGGTGAAGTCGTCGCCGTAGTAGGAAAGCAGCAGGCCGGGCATTGAGGAATCTTTCTATAAGCACCAAACGCGGTGTGGCGGTCTCCGACCGCCATCTTGGAACCTGAATGTTTGCAAGGGAGGAAGATGGCGGTCGGAGACCGCCACTCCAATTCCGTCCTCCCCACGCTCACGCCGCCCCGGCATCGGCGCCGAATTTCAGCAGCGACTGCGCCAGTTCCGGATGCTCTCGGGCATAAGCCTCCAGCGGCACGCCTTCGACCGTCGCCTCCCAGGCCTGGCGCACGGCGCGCACCCCGGCCGCAGGCCCCCCAGGGTGGCTGACCACCCCGCCCCCGCACAGATACAGCAAATCGAGCGTCTGGCCTGTGCGCGCATAGGTTTCGGGCGCCTGCCCGCCCCACTGGCCTGAGCAGACCACCGGCATCGGGCAGATATCGCCGGGAAAGAGCGGTGTCGTCACCGCCTTGAAGGAGCGCACGAAGGACTCGTCCGATTCCCAATATTTGGCGCGGATGCCGTTGATCTGGAACTGGTCGATGCCCAGAAGCCGCCAGAATTGCTGGTAGACCTCGAAATCCATGCCGAGACCCGGATGGCGCGTCAGGATATCCCAGCCGTTGCGATGGGCATGCAGCGCCAGGCTGGAGCGCTTGCGCAGGAAGGAGAGGCCCCCCAGCCCCACCGAATTGATGTTGATCACCGCCGCGTTGCCGCCGGCCCTCGCCACGATGTCGTGGTTGCGCAGCATCTCGTCGGGATCGCTATGCGATATGCCGAAGGCATACATCACCTTCTTGCCGGTCCTCTGTTCGTGATCGAGGATGATGGGCATGATCGCCTTCACGCGGTCCTCGAGGCTCGAATAGGCCGGGCTTGCCAGCTTCTCGTCGTCCTTGATGAAGTCGACCTCCGCCTCGACCAGTTCGCGCACCTGCCCGGCCGATTCCGGCGGGCGCAGGCCGAGCGCCGGCTTGACGATGGAGCCGATCACGGGCCGGCCGCTGACGCCAGTCAGCCGGCGCGTGCCCGCCACGCCGAATTGCGGGCCGGGATAGGCTGCCGCGAATTCCCCGGGCAATTGCATGCCAGTGATGCGGATGCCGCTGAAGCCCTTGATCGAATAGACGCCGCCTATGGCGATGGTCATCAGTGCGGCGAGATCGGTACCGATGGCCTCGATCGGAAAATCGATATCGACGTCGGCGCGCCTGTAGGCCGCATTGGCCGGCGCTTCCGGATCAGGAATCGAAGGCACCGCCAGCGTCTCCAGCGCGCGGATATCGCCCACGCGGGCCGCCACGCGCGCCTTCAACTCCGGGGTCTCGCCGGGAAGGGCGACGAAGGTGCCGGTAGACTGGTCGCTGGCGATCTTGGCGGCCAGCTTCCCAACGTCGCCGGTGGTCTCGATGCGGTAGGTCATGCGAATGACGGACATGGCAGCAACTCAAGCCGTTCGGTCTGATTTTGTATGGCAGGACCGCAATGACGGAGGAAGGCGCCACTCGCTTCCATAGCTTACTCTCATGCCAACTCGGCCTGTATGATCCGTTTCGTACATTGCTCAACAGGTATGATGAGTATATCATGATCTATGTTGACGCAATGGATTTTGTCCTATCGGTTTGCGTGCAGCGCTGGCACTCTTGCATGCTGCCGGCTTGCCTTGCCAGGAATCCGGCGGCAAAGAGAATTGAACACGGCGCGGCCTCATACGGAACGTCTCATGCCCCTCAGCAGCGAACCCATTGTCCGTCGCAAACTTTCCGATGAGGTCTTCGATCGCCTCAAGGCCTTGATCACCATGGGTGAGCTTTCGCCGGGCGATCCCTTTCCCTCAGAGCGCGAGCTGATGGACCGGCTCGGCGTCGGGCGCCCCGCCATCCGCGAGGCCATGCAGCAGCTGAGCACCATCGGCCTCCTGACCATCTCGCATGGTGAGCGGGCGCGGGTGCGCCGGCCCACGGCCAGGTCGATCTTCCAGCAGGTCGACGATGCCGCCAATGTGCTGCTGTCAAGCTCCCCGGCCTCGCTCGAGCATCTGAAAGAGGCGCGCCGCTTCTTCGAGCTCGGCATGGTGCGCTTGGCGGTGGAGAAGGCGGATGCGCGAGCCATCGCCGGGCTGCAGGAGGCCCTGGCCCGCCAGCGCGCCAGCCTCGGCAATGCCGATGCCTTCATCACGGCCGACATGCAGTTCCACACGCGGATCGCCGCCATCTCGGGCAACCCGTTGTTCGAGGCGATGAGCGAAGCAACGCTCGGCTGGCTGAGGCGGTATCACACCGATCTGCTGATCTGGACCGGCAAGGAGAACATCACCCTCTCCGAGCATGAGGAGATCCTCGGCCGCATCATCGCCCATGATCCCGAGGGCGCGGAAAAGGCGATGGCGCGCCACCTCGACCGCTCGGCTTCTCTCTATGTGCATCAGGGGGGCGGGTCTTCAGACCCGGCTCCTCGGAAAGCGGCCGCAGACAAGGGACAGGTCTGAGGACCCGCTCCCGGATGCGCCCGCCTCCAGCGTGCGACTGGACGTGTCAATAATAGCGACCGAGATCCTTGGCCTGACTGTATCCGTGATGCCGGATCGCAACGTGCGCCATGTGGACTGGCTTCATGCCTTGCGCGCCCATCGGTGTCGTCACCGGCCTCGGGGCGAGTAGATTGGGCGCAGTATTGACCGCATTGACTTCGAGATCCCGGTCACCGGCATCAGCAAAAGCCGAGCCTGCAAAGGTAACGGAAAGAAGAACCGCCGCCGTCGCAAGAGCCAGCGACTTCAGCAGTGACTTCTCCTTGTTCGCATAGGAAACGTTCAACATTGTCCTTCTCCTTTCGTGAAGACCCACAGCGGGCCTATGGGAGCAGTGACAATCCACGTGGCGGTTTTATTCCCGGAGCGTGTGACAAAAATATTTTAGGGATGGGCGAATAATTTGGTGGCCGGCCCGGCCATCAGGCGCCGGCGCTTTTATACCGTCCTCGTATCGACACTCTCGCCATTCGCGGCACTTGCGTAGGCCGCCTCCACCAGAGCCATCGTGCCGATATTGTCGTAGCCGGAAGTGGAGGGTTCGCGCCCGCTGCGCAGGCAGTCCAGCCAGTGCTGCTGGATGGCGAGCACGCTCTCCTGGATGTTGTGCCAGGGGCGGGAGGCCCAGTGCAGCAGCGGAGGCGAAAGGTCCGTTTCCTCCAGTCCGCCGGGCCTATTGACAGTGAGGCGGTAGCCCTGGCCGAGCCGCAGCGTGCCTGCATCGCCATCGATCTCGACCAGCGTCTCCGGGAAGGGCTCGACCGGCAGCCTCGTGGCATAGCTGCAGTCAACCACCGAGATGACACCGCTTGAGTGGTCGAGCAGCATGGTCGCGACATCCTCGCCCTTGATGGCCGGATTGACGCGCATCATGCGGGCGCTCAGCCGTGTGACCTCGCCGAACAGGAAGCGGGCAATGTCGAGGATGTGGATGCCGAGATCCTCGACGATGAAACGCCTGCCCTCGGCGAGATAAGGCTGGCCGCTGAACACGTCATAGCCCGAGCGGAAAGAGACGCGCGCCCAGAAAGGCTTGCCGATCGCACCGGCATCGAGCCGTGCCTTCACCGCCTGGATGGCGCTCTGCCAACGGAAATTCTCGTGTATCATCAAGGGCACACCGGCTTGCTGGCAGGCCTCCACCATGGCGCGCGCATCTTTCATCGAGAGCGCGAACGGTTTCTGGCAGGTCACCGGGATGCGCAACCGCGCGGCAAGCTCGACCAGCGGCCGGTGGCTTGCCACGGTGGTGGCGATGTCGACGAAATCGGGCTTCTCGGCCCGCAGCATTTTCTCGGCATCGGCGTAGCGCGCCGAAATGCCGAACTGGTCACCGGCGAGTGCCAGGCGCGCCGGATCGCGATCACAGAGGGCGACGATATCCGCACCCTCGATATCGCGCCAGGCATGGAGCTGGTTGATGGCGAAGAAGCCACAGCCGATCAGCGCGCCGCGATAAGACATCAGGCCAGCCTCGCCATCTGGCGCAGGGCAACGCGCTGTTGCAGCCGGCGTTGCGCCTGGTCCACCACCACGGCGATGATGATCACCAGCCCCTTGATCACCATCTGCCAGAATTCGCTGACGCCCATCATCACCAGTCCGTCCGAGAGGATGCCGATGACGAAGGCGCCGATGATGGTGCCGCCGATGGTGCCGCGCCCGCCGGACATCGAGGTGCCGCCGAGCACCGCTGCGGCGATGGCGTTGAGCTCGAAACTCTCGCCGGTGGCCGGATGCGAGGCCATCAGCTCGGAGGAGACGACGAGGCCGACGACAGCGGCGCAGAAGCCCGAGAACATGTAGACGAAGAGCTTTACCCGGTTGACGCGAATGCCGGACAGGCTGGCGGCGCGCTCATTGCCACCGACGGCGAAGATGTGGCGCCCCAGCGGCGTGCAGCGGGCCATATAGGCGGCGGCCAATGCCAGCACGGCGAGGATCCAGATCGACACCGGCAGGCCAAGGAGACGCCCCGCGCCGAGGATCTCGTAGCCCTGTGTGCCGAAATCGGGCCGCCCGACCAGGTTGGGGAAGGTGGCGCCATCCGACGACAGCAGCGCGAGGCCACGAGCAATATAGAGCGTGCCGAGCGTGGCGATGAAGGGCGCAACGTTGAGCCTGGTAATCAGCAGGCCATTGACGGCGCCGATGAGCACGCCCACCAGCAACGTAATCGCCATCACCTCATAGATGTTGAAGAAGATGGTGTAGCCGATGCGCAGATCGAGCCCGTTGAGGATCAGCCCTCCCGCCACCATGCCGCACAGGCCGACGATCGAGCCGACGGAGAGGTCGATGCCACCGGTGACGATCACGAAGGTCATGCCCATGGCGAGGAAGGCGTTCAGCGCCACATGCTTCGACATCAGGATGAGATTGGCGGTGGACAGGAAGTTCGGCGCCGCCAGCGAGAAGAAGATCAGCACGGCGAACAGGGCGATGAAGGTGCGCAGCTTCATCAGGTTCAAGGCCAGGGAACCGCCGCTGGACGACCGGTTCGAAGTTTCCTGCGCGACGGTCATGCCAGCGCTCCGTGGTTGGCAGGTGACGGGGAACTGGAGGGGCCGTGACCAAGGGCGGAGGCGGCCACCACGGCCGAAGGCGTCGCCTCGGCTCGATCGAACAGCGCCGTGAGCTTGCCATTGCTCATCACCGCGATGCGATCGGACAGGGCCATCACCTCGTCGAGATCGGAGGTCACGAACAGAATGCCGAGACCATTGGCGGCGAGCCGGCGCATGTTGCGGAACACATCGGCCTTGGCGCCGACATCGATGCCACGACTGGGCTCGTCCATCAGCAGCACCTTCGGCTTGGTCATCAGCGCCTTGCCGATCACCACCTTCTGCTGGTTGCCGCCCGACAGCGAGCTGACACCGAGTTCGGGATCGGCCACCTTGATCGAGAGGTCCTTGATGGCGCCGCGGATGGCGCTGTACTCGGCCTCGCGCCTGATGTGGAAGCCCCTCACGAACCGGCCGAGCGCAGCCATCGAGAGATTGGCGGCGATGGAGAGCACGGTCACCAGCCCTTCGCGCTGACGATCCTCAGGGATGAGGGCAAGGCCGCGGCGGATACGTCCCGTGACGTCCTTTTCGGCCACAGCTTTGCCGTCGATGAAGATGCGACCGGTGGCATGGCGGTGGCGACCCATGACGCAGTCGAAGAACTCGCTGCGCCCCGCGCCCATCAGCCCATAGATGCCGACGATCTCGCCCTGCCGGACGGAAAGGGAGACATGGTCGACCGCAAGGCCCCCCGTCACGCGCGGCAGGCTGATATCCTCGGCACGGAAGACTTCGGGGCCGAGTGGATGGTCTTCCGTCTTGGCGAAATCCTTGGCGTCTGAACCGATCATCTGGCGCACGATCCAGGGCACGTCGACATTCGTCATGCGCTCCTCGCCGGTGACCTGGCCGTCGCGCAGCACGGTGATGTAGTCGCCGATGCGGATGAGCTCTTCCAGACGGTGGGAGATGTAGACGATCGCAACGCCCTGCGCCTTGAGGTCGGCGATGACGCGGAAGAGGATCTCGACCTCGGCCGCGCTGAGAGCGGAGGTCGGCTCGTCCATGATCAGGATGCGGGCGTCCTGTGCCACCGCCTTGGCGATCTCGACGAGCTGTTGTTGACCGACACGCAGGTCTTCCACCAGCGTGCGGGCATCAATGCCGGCTTCGAGCCGCTGGAGGAATTCGGCGGCGCGACGCTCCTGCTCGCGATGGTCGATGCCACGGGGCAGGCGCACGATCTCGCGGGCGGCGAAGATGTTCTCGGCGACGGAGAGATTGCCGAACAGGTTGAGCTCCTGGAACACCATGCCGATGCCGTGAGCCACGGCCTCGCCGGCATTGGCGAAGGTCACCGGCTTGCCGTCGAGCAGGATGCGCCCGCTGGTGGGCTGCACCACGCCGGCGATGATCTTCATCAGGGTCGACTTGCCGGCGCCGTTCTCGCCGACCAATACGTTCACGGCACCGCGCCGCACGTCGAAATCGACATGCTTGACCGCGACCGTGCCGGAATAGACCTTCGACACGCCTTCGAGGCGCAACACCACGTCGTCGGCTGGCAGGATGTTCTCGCCCTCGCGGCTCATGAGGATGGCCCCAGGCTGAGTTCGGCCGGCGTCACCAGCGGCGGCTTGCCACCCGGCTCGAGCGCGTAGGTGCCGAGAACCGTCACACTGCGGCCGACGAGCCCATCGCGCGGCAGCGGCTGCAATACGCCGGCGTTGACCTTGGTGTTGAAGGCCTTGCCGAACTGGGCATAGTCGATCTGATTGGTGAAGGAATTGAAGGAAACGAAATCCAGGCTGTCGCGCAAGGTCGTGCCGCGCAACGCCGGGCCGATCTGCACCACCATGTCGGCCTTGCCGTCCTGGTCGACATCGACATCGATGGTGGCCGCACGCGACTGGGTGTTGGCGGCGACGATGCGTCCCTGTGCCTTGATGACATAGGTCCAGGGCGTGCTGCCTTCCTTGGCGCGGTAGCCAAATCTTGCACCCGCCTCGTCCGGGCTCTTGGCGGCGAGGTCTCGCACGACGGCGAAGTCGCCTGCCTTGGCCGTGAGATAGGGGATGACCTTGGCGTCCCACATCTCGTTGACCATCTTGTCCGGATCGAAAGCCGCCGGCCCACCGGAGCTGCCACCCTGGCGGGCAGCCTGGACTTCGGCGGTCGGCACGATCTTGCAGGCCGTGAGGGCAAGTGCTGCGGCGACGATCATCAGCCCGGTGGCAAGCCTGCGCATGAATTAGCTCTGGGAATTGGAGTGGCGGTCACCGACCGCCATCTAGGAAACGCGACGCTGGAAGAAGAGAATGGCGGTCGGAGACCGCCACTCCATCCTAGCTCAGTTGGTCAGCGCGAAGGTTTCGAGCTTGCCGGCATTGTCGGGCGTGATCAGCACACAGTCCATCAACTGCTTCTCCTGGGCCGGTCCCTTCTTGGTCTTGATGTAGCTGTCGGCCTGCTCCACGGCGGTCTGGGCCTGCAGATAAGCGGGTTGCAGGACAGTGGCCTTGATGCCGCCCTGCTTGATGGAATCGCGCACGTCGTTCGAGCCGTCGAAGCCCACCACGATCACGTCCTTGCGCCCGGCCGCCTGCAGTGCGGCGATGGCGCCCATCGCCATGGTGTCGTTGCCGGAGATCACGCCCTTGATGTCGGGATTGGCCTGCAGGATGGTTTCCATCTTGGAGTAGGCCTCGGTCTGGCTCCAGTTGGCCGACTGGCGGGCGACCGACTTGAGGTCCGGATAGTCGTCGATGACGTCGTGATAGCCCTTCGAGCGGATGCCGGCGTTGGTGTCGGACTCTTTGCCGACAAGCTCGACATAATTGCCCTTCTCGCCCATGAGCTTGACGAACTCCGTCGCGCCGAGTTGGGCACCCTGATAGTTGTTGGACACGATCTGGGCCACCGCGACGCCGGCAGCATTGATCTCACGGTCGATCAGGAAGGAAGGCACGCCGGCAGCCTTGGCTTTCTGCACCGCGGCGACGGTGGCGTCGGCGCCGGCATTATCGAGGATGATGGCCTTGGCGCCACGGGCAATCGCAGTGTCGATCAACTGCGACTGCTTGTTGGCGTCGTCGTCATGCACGAGCACCAGCGTGTCGTAGCCGAGCGCCTTGGCCTTGGCGTCGGCGCCCTCAGCCTCCGCCTTGAAGAAAGGGTTGTCGTGCGAGGGCGTGATGATGGCGATGAGATCGGCCGCCAGCGCGGTGCCCGCCAATCCTGCCGCGATCACGCCGGCTAGTGCAGCGCTGAGCAGAAGTCGTTTGAATGTCATGGTATCCTCCCGTTTGGTCTGTCGATGGCTTCTTCACGACTGCCGCCGGTTGCCTCCGGCGAACGCTTTCTGGTTGAAGCTGCGGCCAGCGCCGCCAGCGCGCTCAGGTGATGCGCTGGATGCTCGCGGCGATCTCGTCCGGCTCGAACACGCGCTTCCAGTCGTCCCGCATCAAGGCCGGCTTGCCGAAGGTGATGGCCTTGTTGCAGGCGTCGGAGAACACGCCCTGGACCTCCTCGAAGATCACGGCGCCGAGGACGTTCATGTGGCCGAGCAGGAAGTCACGCGCCGCCTCGCGGGGCACGCCGCGGGCGACCACCTCGTCCATCGCCTCGCGCATGACGTCGAGCAGCGTGGCGCAGACGGTTTCGGACAGGCCCGGCTCCAGCAGCGCCATCTGCTCGACGGTGACGCGGTGGGAGCGCATGACGGGCGCCCAGATCACCTTGGCGATCTCTTCGCCCAGCGCATAGGCGCTTTCGGGGCCTTGCATCAGTGCGCTGACGATATGCTGCTTGGCCGCGACACCGCCGAAATGATCGTTCTTGGCCGCCATCTCCGTCTCGTCATTGAAGATGGGCGGATGGCAGGGATGGGTGACGAAATAGGTCAGGTCCGCGCGTTCCGGCAGATGGCCGGCAAAGGGCGCGGCGGCGTCGAGCGCCACCACCATGGTGCCCGGTTTGAGCTTGTCGGCGATACCCGCCGCGACCTTGCCGATCAGCGTGTCGGGCACGGCGAGGATAATGACCTCGGCTCCATCAAGGGCGGCATCCGGCGAAACGGAATCGATGCCGAGGCCGGTCTTGAGACGCTCCTGCCCGGCGGGGCTTACCTCGACATGCCGGACCTCGAAGCGCGACCCTCTCAGGTTGCTGGCGAGCCGGTAGCCCATTTTGCCGCCGGCACCAAAGAGCGCGATCGTGGTCATGCAGAGGTCCTCCCGAGTTCGGGAGGGTATAGGACAGCTGGTATGATGAGTCAATCATCACTTAAGATATCAAGGATGGAGTGGTGGTCTTCGATCTCGAAGACCGAGGGCCGAGATTGCGCGCAAGCGTTCCTCCGTGGCGATCTGGGCAGGGTGGCGTTTCGAGCCTCCGCGTGGGATCACTGCACACCTTTCCACCTTGATTCTTCCATGGAGCTTCCGATGCAACAGCATGAAGGCCTGCGGCGCATGCAGACGGAGATGGACCGCCAGTGCGCCGACGCCCTGGCGACCCTCGCCGCCGTCAGGGAGGCGGCGTCAGCCGCGGCAGCAAGCGCACGCAGGACAGGCGCTGTCGTGCTCGCGGCCATGGGCGGCTCGCACCATGTCAATGTCGTGGCGGCGCCACTTTATCGCGAACTCGGGCTCGATTGCCGCGCCTGCATCGCTTCCGAGCTGCTGTCGGCGCCCCTGCCGGATTTCCCCCACACCATGCTGATCGCCTCGCAATCGGGCCGCTCGGGCGAGATCGTCGAACTCGTCGGTAAGCCCGCTGGCCGGGGCGAGCGCTATGCCTTGACGCTCGACGGGGACAGCGCGCTTGCCCAAGCCTGCGAGGCCGCGCTGGTGGCCCATGGCGGCCCGGAGCAAGCCTTCGCCGCCACCCGTTCCATCACGCTGACGCTTGCCATGCATGGCGCCATCCTTGAAGCCCTGGGCGCCTCGCAGGCTGCATTGCGTGCGGTCTTCGAAGCTGGTGAGAGACCCTCGATCGAAGCGGCCGAACAGGTTCTTTCCGAGTGCGAAGCAATTCTATTTGCCGGCTACGGTCCAATGGCGGGTGCGGCGAGCAGCGCTGCGCTGGCGATGATGGAGTTGGCACGCGTGGTGACCGTCGGCTTCGAGGGCGGCCAGTTCCGGCACGGGCCTTTCGAGGTGCTCAGGCCTGGCCTCGGCGTCGTGCTCCTGCGCAGCGCTGGCGGCGACGGGCCTCTCGTGCGCACGCTCGCGCGAGCGACACTGGACGCCGGCTGCGCCACCGTGGTGGCGGACGCCAGCGGCGAGGCGCAAATCCCCGACGCCACCACAGTGTCAGTGCCGGAGAACAAGGGTCTTGCGGCTGCCACCTCGATACTGCTGGCATTGCAGCCGCTCAGTATCGCCATGGCGCGCCGCCGTGTCTCCGGCGATGTCGGCACACCATTGCGCACGAGCAAGGTGACGGTTTGACCCTCTTGAAGCCGGACACATGAAATCGGAGGCGCGGATACTTGGAACTGGAGCATTTTTGACGCGCGCCTTTGGGCCGCCCGTCAAGCCAAAGCCCTTCCACCGGCGATCAGTTCACGGACCTGGCGGGCCTTGCCATTGCTCGCCATCGCATAGCCGCTGCCGGCGCGATCCGGACCACTCACCTCAAATCTGCCGGCATCACTCTGCGTCAGGCAATGCTTACACTTTCGTTCAGTTACGAGAGGAGGAGTTGCAGGGAGTGATTCGACGCGATATGACGATGCTGCGCAGCTGAGTCTTGGACAGAGATACTTTTCCAATCGGCGATGGCTTCTCGAACTACTTGCGTAAGAGGGAATATGGACGACGAACTGACGAAGTTGGCGATCTCTCACGGGACCGACAAAGCAATCGCGCACAAATATACGCAGCACTATAACCGCCACTTCTCGCCGCTCCGCGACTACCCTATTCGCCTGCTTGAGATAGGCATTGGGGGCTATGGCGAGCCCGATGCCGGCGGTCACTCCCTTCGAATGTGGCGTGACTACTTCCCCAAAGCCCAGATCATCGGTTTGGACTATTATCCCAAGCCCGGCGTCGCGGGAAAGCGGATCAAGACCTATACCGGATCCCAAGGCAGCCCTCAGGCGCTTGCGAAGATCCTGGATGAGATCGAAGGCGGAGAATTCGACATCATCATTGACGATGGTTCCCACCGGCCGGAACACGTCATTCCGAGCTTTTGGATGCTCTTTCAGCACGTCGCTCCAAATGGGTGGTATGTCGTCGAAGACGTCCAGACATCTTATTGGCCGATTTTCGGTGGCTCCATCACTCCCACCGCGAACCCACAAACGACAATGGAATTTTTCAAATCGCTGATCGATGGCCTGAACTGGGAGGAGATGCACGCTCCCGGCTATAGCCCGAACTACACGGATCTGAATATCTTTGGCATGCATTTCTACCACAATCTGATCTTCATTCAGAAAGGCGACAATCAGGAAGGCAGCAACTTTGTGAAGGAAAACAAACTGCCCTGGGGCGGTTGATAGATGGCAGTCCTCAGAAGTCATTAAGTCGACGGAGATCCGACCGGGTTGGCTTCGATGTCCAAATTCGATGCGACTGGATGCGATCGAGAATATATCCGGGCCGAGAGGAGGCCGTCCGTTTCGCCGTCAGCTCTGCTGAAGCACAGTCGGCGGCTATCCGAGGCGCCGACGTGTCGGCGCCCTAGACCAAAGCGTGTTTACAGGCAAACGCCCATTGCTCTAACTCCTTGTTTCAACGCGTCTTTGCGATTCTTGCCGATTTCGTCAAATCGCAAAACGCCACAAGGATGCCCCTATATGCGTTCGCCCGGCAATCGGCTGGCCTGTTCGACCCAGGCGGCGAACTGGGCCTCGTCGATCTGTTCGCCCTCGTGGATGTGGAAGTAGCGCGTATCCTTGCTCCTGGACGCGCCTGGAGGAACGGGATGCAGCGACATACCCCGGAAGAACGCCACCTTTACATATTTTGCACCGCAATGAATGCCGAGGAACCAGCCTTGGCCTTCCACGCCATAGAGCGGTGAGTTCCATTTGACTGCCTTGCGAACGCCGGGGATGGCGCGGGTGATGAGCGTATCGAGGCGGAGCCCGACCTCGCTCTTCCAGCTTGGCATGGCCGCTATATAGGCCTGCACCGGGGCGTCGCCAAAAGCCTTGGCAATCTGGGGGTTTCCGCCTGCCAGAAGCGCCGGCCCTGTGGTCTTTGCCGGCCCGCTTGGTGTTTTGCCGGGCATCACCTCACCCTGCCTGAGCTGCGGCGATCAGCAGGCCACCGATGATGGCAAGATTGGACTGCCAGCCATTGAACGCGGCGGTGCGGGCGTCACCCTCCAGGCTCCAGAAATTGTGCATCATCAACGAGGCGAGCAGCGTGAAGAGCGCCAGGCCCAGCCCCGAGAGCGCCACCAGCCACCCGGCCATCAGCAACAGGCCGGCGAGAATCTGGAAGATGGTGCCGCCCAGAAGTACCAGGGGCGCAAAGGGCACGCGGCGGGCACGCATGGCTTCCGAAACGGGGTGGAACAGGGCGAGGTGCCGCAGACCTCCGAACACGAACAGGCCGCCCAGCAGGATCCGCCCGGCGGTCAGCACCAGCGCGTTCGTTTCGGGAGAGAGCAGGTTCATGCGCTTGGCCTCGGCTTGCCGGTTTCCAGAGCGTTTTACTTTCAGATCGAAGCACCAAGAATCGCAAAATTCTTTTGATACCAGTGAGTTAATTTCGAAATTCACTCCCACCTGAACGCATATTGCCGCGGAGGAATGAACCTTTTTGGACGCGATCCCCCTGCAAGACAAGTCTTCTGGCGGCTCGATCAAGCCGCCAGGTTGTGGCGGAACCACGAGACGGCGCTGCCGACGATGGTCTCGATCTCGCGATGTTGCGGATGCCAGTCGAGGAGTTCCGCCGCCTTGTTCGCCGCGGCGTAGAGAATGGCGGGGTCACCGGCGCGGCGCGGCTGACGGCGAATGTCGAGCCGGCGACCCGTGCAGACCTGCACCGCCTGCAGCACTTCAAACACGGTGGTGCCGATTCCGGTGCCGAGGTTGAAAGCCGAGCTCTCGCCTCCGGCGCGGAGATAATCGAGGCCCTTAACATGCGCCTCGGCAAGATCGGTGACGTGAATATAGTCGCGGATGGCCGAGCCGTCGGGGGTGGGATAGTCGGTGCCAAGCACGTTGAAGGTCGGCGAATGGCTGAACGCCGCCATGATGGCGAGCGGGATGACATGCGTCTCGGGCGTGTGTCTTTCGCCGAGTTCGCCATCGAGATCGGCGCCAGCAGCGTTGAAATAGCGCATGGACGCCCATTTCAATCCATACGCCCGACCGTAATCGGCCAGCGCATGCTCCACCGCCAGCTTGGTGGCGCCATAGGGATTGATGGGGTTCTGCGGCGAGGTCTCGACGATCGGCAAGCTTTCGGGAATGCCATAGGTGGCACAGGTCGAGGACAGGATGAAATGCTCGATACCGTTCTGGCGCACGGCCTCCAGCAGGTTCAGCGAGCCCTGCACATTGTTGGAATAATATTTCGCGGGATCTGCGACGGACTCGCCGACATTGCTGCTGGCCGCAAAATGCATCACCGCCTCGGGCGCGTATTTGGCGATGACCTTGTTGAGGAAGGCGCTGTTGCGGATGTCGCCGACTTCGAGCGGTCCCCATTTCACCGCATCGGCATGCCCTAAGGAAAGGTTGTCGACACAGACAGGCTGATACCCCGCCAGCGCCAATGCCTTACAAGCATGGCTGCCGATATAGCCAGCACCACCGGTAACAAGGACGGTAATCATATCCATTCCCATAGCGGTAAAAACGGAGCCTTTCGATCCTGGTTCCCGGTCCCCCAAATTTTTCGCCGGGCAATCTCAATTGCAAAAGCTCCGACGATAGCCTTGCGTTTACAGGCAGAGACACGGAACGTACAGGTCCGCTTCAGAAGTATCTCTGCGTAAATGCCTAAGTGGTTCGAGGGATGCAAGCGCTCCAAAATGGTTAGAACTACCTTCTTCGGCGAAAGAGCCAAAAAGGACGCACGTACATCTCCTCCTATCGAGGCCGGGGCTTCGTCCTGATGGCGTGGTCGGTATGCGGGCAGGCTGATACGCGCGTCTACCACCAACGCACACGGCTGCGCGACGTTCCCTCGATGCCAGAGGCCTGCCGGAAGGGCGTTACGCATAGACGGCGTCCCGGATGGCATCGGGGTAGGCGCCGTTGACCCCTGCAACAGCCGTGTTGGTGAAAGACACCACGGAAAGCTTCCTGACGGGATCGACGAACCAGGAATGACCGTAGACGCCGCCCCACTGCCATGTGCTCACCGTATAGGGCAGACCGGCGGCCGTGGGATCGCGGGAGATCGACCAGCCGAGGCTGAAGCCGCGTCCGGGAACGCCGGTATCGAAGCCGCCGATGGCATTCTCGCTGAGAAGATGAACGCTGGCCGGCGACAGGATGGGGGCGCCGCCCTGGCGCACGGCTTCGATGAAAGTGAGGAAGTCGCCTGCCGTGCCCACCATGCCGCCGCCACCCGAAGGGAAGGAGGTGGGATCGAAGGCACGGGGCGGGCAGAAAAAGAGCATGCCGTCCTTGCCTTGCACGGGCTGGAGGTCGGCCATGCGGATCGGGCGCGGCGCGCCGTCGGCATAGGGGATGGCGAGACGCTCCGGCTTGGTCGCCAAGAATTCGGTGTCATCGAGGCCCAGAGGCGCGGTGACGCGCTCGGCCACGATTTCGGGCAAGCTCTTGTCCGCTGCATTTTCCATCAGGCCGCCCAGAACGTCGATCGCCACCGAGTAGCGCCAGGCGCTGCCCGGCGAGAAGGCAAGGGGCTGAGCGGCGATACGCGCCAGGTTCTCAGCCATGCCGCGGCCCGGCATGTCCATGCCGTCGGAAATGCCAGCCGCTCGGTCATAACCATAGATCAGGCCGGATGTGTGGGTGAGGAGATGGCGAATGGAGATCACGGGCTCGCTGCCGTCGGCGAGCCTGGGACGGAAATCCGGCAGGAATCGCGTCACCGCGTCCTCCAGCGCCAGCGTGCCGCTGTCCACGAGCGAAAGCGCCGCGGCGGCGACCATCGGCTTGGTCACCGAGGCCAGGCGGAAAATGGTGTCCTCGGCCACGGGCGTGCCGGCCTCCCGATCGGCATAGCCCGCAGCACGGCGATAGACGATCTCGCCGTCTTCGGCCACCAGGGCCATGGCCCCTACGATGCGCTCCTCCGCGATGGCCTTGTCGATAACGGCATCGAGGCGCCGCGCGCGGCTCTGCGAAGCAGCAGAGGAGGAGGATTGGCCGTACATGCAAAGGCTCCGAGACGGGAGGGCAACGAACAATCGGCAAGAAGGCGGCGCGGTTCAAGCTCTATTTGCACCGAGCAGCGTATTCGCCGCGTGACCCGGCGCCGAAGAATATCGCCAAAGCGCGCGAGCTCGCGGCAAAGCCGGGCCGGCATCAACGGCATATGGAACGGAGAGCCCGATTCGGCGGGGATCGGGAACAGAAAATCCACCCAAAACCGCTTTGGAAAGAATACCCTCAGAAGATGCCACGGCAGTGGATCACAAAAGATCGCCAGTCGATGCTCTGATTTACTTCCAAGTGTTGCATGTTTGCTCTATCATAAAAAATTGTTGGGTGATACACGAACGAGCTGCATGCGTGATCGCTTTCATTATTGGAAAACTATAGCGATGCCATTTCGCTTAGACTGCCGAGAGTGGCGCCGAATTCACTAGTTAATGAAAGCGTGCACCGTCTAGCCAATGGTGATCTTGAGCGAGGGCGCAGAGGCAGCTGCCCAAGATCGCCAATCAGGAAGGTTCCGCATCTGCGAGGTCCGAAGCGCGGCTGCCGTGACGTTGACGATAGGTGGCAATCCAGATGCGTTCTCAGGGGAATTGAGGCCGACATGGTTGACAATATCGATGACCTGACGGGCGACGGCGGCGCCATCGAGGCTCCGGTCATGACCAGCCTGCTCCGCCTGGCTTCTCCACCCTGCGGCGGCTTTGTCCTCGCCGAATTTCATTTCGACGGCAACACCGTGTTGAAGGTTCCGATCTCGCCCGAGGCGGCGGAAGCGCTGCACGCCGCCCTTGGTGTATGGCTCGCCTCCGACGGGCCGGAGGCGGTCAAGCATTAGGCCGGTAGCCGCAGCGCCTACTCTCCACACACGTCCTCGTTGCCAGGCCTGACTGACTGCTCTCCTTCACCATCTACGCCCCCATCCGAGGTGTGCCAGCTTGTGGACCGTTGCCCGCATCATGGCGCCGTCACCAGAGACGACAGAGCGGTGGCTGAACTCTCTATCCTACCGCTACGCCCGGCGGCATCGGTGTGCCCTGGTGGAAGATCATCTGCCAGCGGCCGCCGGCCAGCGTCCAGATCGAGCTGCGGCGGCTGCGGAGCTCAGCGCCGCCCTCGATCTCCCGGACGGTGACATAGGTGACGAGGGCGACAGCTTCCGACAGCAGCTTGATCTGGAAATCCTGGGCAAGGCGAGCGGCGGCGGGCTCGCTTGTTTCGGCGGCCAGCGCGGCGATCACCCCGGTTTTGTCATAGACGGCGCCGGAACGGCCGAATTCGACGAAACCATCGTGCAGCAAAGCGGCAAGCCGCACTGCGTCTGCCCTTACGGCGGGGTCGAGCAGCTGTCGCTCGAGGCTCTCGAGCAAGGCGACGGATCCAGCGCCCTCACCCCGCGTCGCGGCATAGGCGCTAGTCATAAGCAAGGCACCAGCCAGGGGCCTTGAGCCAGCAGCGCTCCCCGGGGATGGCATCGCTGCGATAAAGCTTGCGCACGCGCTTGGCGTTGCCTCGTTGGAGGGCCGCAGCCAGCGGCTTTTCCGAGGCCTCGTCACGCGTGCCGACACAGGGGAAGATCGCCACCGGCGAGATCCATTCGGCGTCGTAATCCCTCTCCCGCCGCGTGATCAGGAACACTGCGCCGCGCTGGTGCATCTTGTTCCAGCCGTCTTCCGAAAAATTCAGATCGGTGGTCAGCGGCAGGACGAGGCGGCCGCTGGGTTTCAGCCGGTCGAGCCAGGTCTTGGCGGGGCGGGTGGCACCGGCGTTGACGTAGATGATGTCGGCATCCTCGAATGGCACGCTGCCACCGTCGCCCTCGATCACATCAGCCTGCGGGTAGGACGCCAGGTTGGCGCGGGCCCGCGCCGCAAGGTCGGGATCATATTCGATGGCCGTCACCTTGCCGTCCGGGCCAGTGATATCGGCCATGATCGCGGTGTAGTAGCCGACGCCCGCGCCAACATGCACGATATGCTCGCCGACCACCGGCGCGGCACGGGCGAGGAGATAGAAATGCAGCGAGGGCTGGCCATTGTTGATCCGGCGCTCGGGGACGATGCCGACGAGATCGTTGGTATAGAGATAGACGGGATCGGCGCTGGGGGTCGGGGTATAGTTCCCCCAGTCCCGCGGAATCTGCCATGGTCCCGGCCCGAGGAAATCCTCGCGCGGCACCGTGGCGAAGGCCCGCTCGACCGCCGGATTGTCCGCTCCGGCCGCCGCCTTCACCTGCCTGGCGTAGGCGCGCCGAATGATCGCGAGTTCTTGCGGCGTGGTGACGTGCGCTGGTTTCACCTGGCTTTCCGATATTCATGCGGCCCCGCGGCCAAGGCCGATAATGTGAGCCGCCTGCCCGTTCTTGGCAACGCGGCAATTGGCGACGGGAACTATGGCTGGGGTCGCGGCGGGTACTCAGGTGCCGGCCGTTTCAGGCGCTCCCCGCCGGGTGGCGCTCAGCAAAATGTGGGCGGTCACCGCTATGAAGACGATCAGGCCGCCGACCAGGGTGCCGGCGCCGGGCGTTTCGCCGAACATCAGCCAGACCCAGAGGGGCGCCAGCGGGGCGTCGAGCGAGCCGATCAGGGCCGTCTCGATCGGCGGCAGATAGCGGGCTCCGAGCGTGAAGAGCGTCAAGCCGAGGGCCGAGTTCACCAGGCCGAACAGGGCCAGCAGCCAAAGCTCATGCGCCGAGACGGCGAGGGGATCGGCCAGCGGCCAGCACACCAGCGCGCTCAGGAGGGCGGAGAAGCACGCGGCCTGCGTCACCGGAATGCCCTGATATTTGCGGGCGATCACCATCATCACCGCCATGGTCAATGTCATCGCGAAGGCAAGGAGATCGCCGAACCGTCCACCTTCACCGCTAAGGCCCACCATCACGCAGACGCCCGCCAGCGCCGCGAGGCTGGCGAGGATGGCGCTGCCCGTCGGCCGTTCGCGCAGGGCAAACCACGAGACGGCCGCCGCGACGAAGGGAATGGTGGCGTATATCACCGCGACATGGGCCACAGTGGTGTGGCGGAGCGAGGTGATGAACAGCACCATGCCGAGCGCCGAGACAAGGGCGAAGATCCAGGCCGGCCAGCCCATCGACGCAAAGCCATGCCAGGCCTTGCGGCCTTCCAGCGCCACGATCACCGCCCCGATGCCGAGGCCGCCGAAAATGCCGCGCCAGGCCAGCAGGGTCCAGGTGTCAAGCGGGATCAGACGGGTGAAGAAGCCGGCCATGCTCCAGGCGATGGCGGACCCCGTCACCAGCAGGAGGCCGAGGCGGTATTGCGCGGAGTTCATTCGGGCGCCGCAGGGTTGGCAGCCTGCGCCTTTTTCCAGTCGCCCGTGGTGTTCCACCAGCGATGCGGATTGGCGCTGTCGTCGAGGCCCTTCGAGCGGCTGGCGAGGATGGGCTGCAGCCGGATCACCGGCTCCTGGTAGCTATGGGCCTGGAACAGCGCTTCGACCACCGCGTCGATCAGCGTCTGGTCGTCCGGCAGCTGGAAGGCGAGTTCCACCACGCCCGGGCGCTTGCGGACCGCCTGTTCCGGACCGGCGGCAGCGCCTTCCAGCGGGCGATACCACTCGATGCCGCCGGCGGATTGATAGGCATTGAAGTCATACTTGCCCATCGCAAGAGGCGTGATGGCCGTCACCGCCGCCATGAGCCGATCGAGGTCCTCGACAGGCGCCTGAACCGTGAGCAGCCACAGCCGCTCCATCCGCACCGAGCGTGTTTCAAAACCCTCTGTCCACATCAGAGCTTCTCCCTATCGTATTCTACACGACCATAAGGGAAAGCTGCTGACAGCTTCTGTCAGCAATGGCGGGCCGCCCGCCCGTAAGCACCGACTTTGCCCGGTGACTGGCCGTTCGGGAGGTCACGCCGCCGCGCACATTATTCCGGAAGACCGGCCTTGCGGTAGCCATCGACGAAATGCTCAAGCGTCGCAGCGTCGCGGAATGGCTCCGTCCTGGCCCAGTGGCCAGTTGTGAAATGCGGGTTGCCCACGAGAAACAGTTCGACCTCCGCGCGTGCCTCGTCGAGCCGGCCGAGCTGGGCAAGGCTTGCCGCCAGGAAACGCCGTGAGCTTGTACGGTAAGTTTCGTCCCTGCGCAGCGTCTCGACAGCGGCTTCATATTCGCGGGCGGCATATTGCGCCTGGCCGAGCGCGAGATAGTACCAGCTTGCCGGAAACGGATTCAGCCGGAAGGCCTTGCGAATATGCTCGAGGCCCTCCTCGACTCGCCCGGCCAGAACCGTGATGTCGGATAATGCCGCCCAGGTGTCCGCCTCGTTCGGGTCGAGCTCGATCGCCTTGGCGAATTCCGCATCCGCCTCGACGAAGCTGCGCTCGAAGGCAAGCAGGTAAGCCAGGACCCAGTGGCAGCCGGCGTCATTGGGATCGAGCGCGACGGCCTTGCGTGCCAGTTCCAGGGCGGCACGACGGGAGTCGTCGGTCGGCCCGCCCCAATGCACCCACCCCATCCAGTGGTTCATGGCAAGCCAGCGATAGGGCTCGGCGTAATCGGGATCGAGCGAAACCGCGCGCATGAGCATCAGATGTGCTTCACGTGCCGACTGCGGGGAATCATCGATCAGCCGGCGCGCCCGCACGCACAGATCGTAGGCCTCGAGATTTCTTGGCCGATTGCGCGGCGGCGGTGCGCGCAGCCGCCCGAGCAGCGCCTCGACGATCTTGCCGGTGACCTCGTCCTGAACGGCAAAGATATCATCCAGGCTGCGATCGAAGCGTTCCGCCCAAAGATGGTCGCCACTCATCGCATCGACCAGCTGGGCGTTGATGCGCACGCGTCCCGCGGCGCGTCTTGCGCTGCCTTCCAGCAGATAGCGCACGCCGAGGTCCTGTGCGATCCCGTGCACGTCCATTACCTTTCCTTTGTAGGCAAAGGCCGAGTTGCGCGCGATGACAAACAGGCCGGAAATCCTGGACAAGTCGGTGATCAGGTCCTCGGTCAGCCCATCCGCGAAGGCTTCCTGGTCGGCATCGTTGCTGACATTCACGAAGGGCAGCACGGCTATCGATGGTTTGCCGGGCAGCGGCAATGGCCTTCGCTTCGCGCCGTCGAGCTGTTCGATGGCTCCCGTGAAGCGGTAGCCGACGCGAGGAACCGTGACGATCCATTCACCGCCATCGACGGCCGGACCAAGGAGCTTGCGCAAGAGCGCGATCTGGACGGTGAGGTTGCCTTCCTCGACGGCAGTATCAGGCCACGCCGCGTCCATCAACGCGGCCTTGCCCAGGATTTCGCCGGACCGTGCCACGAGGGCCGCAAGCAGCTTCAGACCGCGGTAGCCAATTGCAACGGGAACATCGTTCCGAAGGAGCGTTCCCGCGTCGGAATCAAGCACGAACGGACCAAAGGCAAAGCGCGATCCCTGCATACGGCGCATCTATAGCCCCTTTGGAACTTTTGAGAACTATTTGGGAGGGCTTAATTACGACACTGTTCGTATCCTGCAGAGTTCAGCCTCCCGGGGTCCCTTGATCCACAATTCCATGGAGGCTGCCATGAACGATAATCCCATCCTTGCGCCGACAGCGCGGCCGGCGGACATGCCGACTCGGCGCTACAGCCTGGCGGCCCTGCGAAGCCTTATCGCGACCTGGCGCGAGCGGGCACGCTTTCGCAGGGGACTTGAGGACATCTCGAAGGCCAATCCCCACATGATCGACGACATCGGCCTGAAGAGATGGCAGGCCGAGGCAGAGATCGCCAAGCCTTTCTGGCAACCATAAGGCGAAGAGCGCATGATTGCCGAAAGCGCGACATCACCGCAGGGGGAACGGATGCCGTGGGCCGCGATGGCGGGCATTATCGCGACAGTCACGGTGTTCGCGGTGGCCCAGGGGCTGACCTATCCGCTGCTCAGCTTCATCCTGGAGCGGCAGGGGACGACATCAGGCCTGATCGGCTTGTCGGCGGCGATGACGCCGTTGGGTTTCATTGTATCCGCGCCACTCATTCCGGCGCTGACGCGCCGCGTGGGCGGGGCACGGCTTGCGATCCTGTGTTCGATCCTGACCGCGTTCACCCTGGTCGCGATTGGCTGGACGCAGGAAGTCTGGGTCTGGATGCCGCTGCGCTTCCTGCTCGGCTTCTTCGCCAATCCCCTTTACGTGATCAGTGAAACCTGGCTGATCACGATCACGCCTGCGACACGCCGGGGCCGCATCCTGGGTCTGTATTCATCGATTGTTTCGGCGGGCTTCGCCATCGGCCCGCTGTCGCTCGGCCTGGTCGGCACGCAGGGTTGGCCACCTTTCGTGATCGGCATCGCGGCGTTCCTTCTCTGTGGCCTGATCGTGCTTGCGGTCGTGCCGCGCCTGCCGACGATGCCGCATGAAGGCCCGGCGACATCGGTCGGAGGCTTCTTCGCACGGGCGCCGCTCCTCCTGTTCGCAGTTTTCACCGCCGCCGCCTTCGAGCAGATCCTGCTTTCCCTGTTCGCGGTCTACGGCGTCGCGCTCGGCAGCGATGAAGAACGCATCGCTTCGCTGATCACCTGTTTCATCGCTGGCAACGCCGCGCTGCAGATTCTGCTCGGGCACGTGGCCGAACAACTCGGCTCCGCACGGACCCTGTTGTTCTGTGCCTTGGCTGCACTGGCCGGCTGCCCGCTGCTGCCATTGATCTTTAACGTGTGGCTCGTCTGGCCGCTGGTTTTGGTCTGGGGCGGGTTCTCGTTCGGGCTGTACACCATGGCCCTGATCCAGCTCGGCGAGCGTTTCACCGGGCAGGCCTTGATCGCCGGCAACGCGGCCTTCGCGTTCGTGTGGGGCATTGGCGGCATCGTGGGCTCGCCAGCGACAGGACTGGCGATGCAACTGATCGGACACCAGGGGCTGCCATTATGCCTTGGCCTGCTGTGCTGTGTACTGGCGGTGTCTCTGATGGCGGAGAGACGGCGGGCCTGACCGGGCCCCTGCCAGGAACTCGCCCTCTGGATCGGCCTCACGCAAGCTTGTGGCGCACCAGACGATATTCCCACCAGATCATCGCCATCACCACCACGTCGAAGACCGTGAGGACGAGCAGGCCGATGCTGCCTGTGTAGGAATATCGGTAGAGCTGGTAGAGGATGAAGAGGCCGAGCACCACCAGCGATGCCGGGTAGGACCAGGCCTTGCCGCGGAGCAGGCCGATGACCAGGAACACCTTCACCATGCCATGGCTGAGAAGATAGAAGGCGTAGAAATGCTTGCTCTGCAGCGAAAAGCCTTGCGCCCAGGCCTGGAGATGGCTGGCAAGGAAGTCGTGCGGGTTCTCGGACAGTTCGTCCTGGGTCAGCGCCCTCACCAAACCGGTGATCGTCTCGGTACTGATCAGGGCAAGGGCGAGACCGCCGATGCATTCGATCAGGGCGTGGGCGCCCTTGAGAAAGACGCTGACCAGGAAGGCGTGATGGACTTGTTCTTCGTTCATGAGAAGCCGAGGTAGAGCGGAGAAGGCACAGGCATCCGCTTCGGCGGTGCACCAAATACAAAGTGGCGGTTTAAGATGGCGGTCGGAGACCGCCACTCCATCCCTACGCAACCATAGCAAGGTCGCGGCCTACAACTCCAGCGTTCCTTCGATCAGTATCTGCGTGTTGCCGCCCACCAGCACCTTGTTCCCCACGGTGCTGATGTAGACACGCCCGACCCGGCCGATCTTAGTGCCCTGCGCCAGCACGATCGGTCCCCGCAGCCGGCCCTGGCTCTGCAGCCAATGGGCAAGGGCGGCGTTGAGCGAACCGGTGATCGGATCCTCGCTCATGCCGCTGGAGGGCGCGAGCAGGCGTACCTCATAGTCGCATTCGCCGCCGGGGGCATGAGCGCCGATTACCCCGATCGGCTGGAAGGCCGGCCAGCGCACCCGCGCGGAATCGAGGGCCAGCACTTCCCCGGCGCCCGCGAGTTCCAGCACGGGCCGGGGCGAGCCGTTGTTCAGGATCGCCGTGCGGAGAATGCGGCCTGGATCGATCGCAAGCGCGGCGGCGATGGTCTCCAGTGTCTCGGCAGGCATCGGCTCGATGGTGGTGGGCGGGGCCGTGAAGGCCGGCACCGTACTGCTCACATCGATCTCGACGATACCAACCCCGCATGCCTGCCTGACAATTCCGGCCGTTGCCGGCTTGCCACCCGCGCGGAGCCAGGCGGCACAGCTTCCGAGGGTGGGATGGCCGGCGAAGGGCATCTCGTAGGCCGGCGTGAAGATGCGCACCTTGTAGTCCGCGCCGAGATCATCAGGCGGCAGCAGGAAAGTCGTCTCAGCCAGGTTCGTCCAGGTGGCGAAGGCCTGCATCGCCTCATCCGAGAGACCGCCGCTGTCGAGGACGACGGCCAGGCCATTGCCACGGGCGGGGACGGAGGTGAAGACATCGCACTGGACGAAGCGTCGTTTCATCGGTCATTTCCAAAAGTCGAGACTGTCGAGGCGACGGCTCACGCATGCATCAGCAGCGGATAGAGCGAAGCTACCAGCAGGAGCGCCATCCCCACATTGAAAAGCCGCAGATATAGCGGCCGGCGCAACAACCGGCGCAGCACCGTGCCGAAGCCGGCCCATGCCGCGATGCAGGGCGCGTTGATGATCAGATAAATCAGCGAGACGACGGCGATGTTGAGGAAATAGCCGTTCTGCGGCGTATAGGTGGCCACCGCGCCGATCGCCATGATCCAGGCCTTGGGGTTGATCCACTGAAAGGCCACCGCCTGTAGGAAATGCATGGGCCGGGCGGCCGCATCCCCGCCGCCGAGGCCGCCGGAGGTGGCGATCTTCCAGGCGAGATAGATCAGATAGAGCGCCCCGCCATAGCGCAGGATCGCGTGCAGCGGCGGGAACAGCACGAAGATGCCGCCGACGCCCAGCCCCACGGCGAGCACCATGGCAGAGAAACCAAATGCGACGCCGAGCAGGTGCGGGATGGTCGGCCCAAAACCGAAATTGGCGCCAGAAACCAGCAGCATCGTATTGTTGGGACCCGGGGTGATCGAGGTCACGAAGGCATAGGCCATGAAGGCAAGCAGGAGTTCGGTGGTCATACGCTGTACCCGCGGTTCGTTGCTTGCCGCGACTTTACTGATGTGACACTATTGCCGCTATCGTTATAGCGTCACATGACACTCTGGGAATTTGGATGCGTCTCGCCTCTCCATGGAAACCTCGCCTCGACGAGGGCTCAGGGCTGCCCTATGAGCGGCTGGTCGCCGCCCTGGCCGACGATATCGCCGGGGGAAACCTGCCGCATGGCGCCCGCCTGCCGCCGCATCGCGAGCTTGCCTACCAGCTCGGCATCGGGATCGGCACTGTCACCAAGGCCTATGCCGTGCTGGAGCGCCGCGGCCTGGTGCAGAGCGAGCGTGGGCGCGGCATGTTCGTGGCGGGCTTGGCGCCACGCGCGACGGAGGTGATTGACCTCAGTGTCAATCTGCCGCCCCAGATGCTGAGCGACCGCCTGCTGTCCGCGACCCTGGCCTCGCTGGCGCGCCGGCTCGACGCCGGCACTTTCGGCTCCTATCTGCCGCCGGCCGGGCGCGACGACCACCGCGCGCTGCTCGCCCGCTGGCTGGCCGCGCAGAGGCTGGACGCGGCACCGGAGCGATTGCTGATCTGCCACGGGGCGCAGCATGCCATCGCAGTTGCGTTCGCCGCCGCCGCGCCGGCCGGCGGCGTGGTGCTCACCGAGGCCCTGACCTATCCCGGCGCCATCATGCTGGCTCGCCAGCGCGGCGATCGCCTCGTCGGGATCGAACTGGACGAACAGGGGATGCGGCCCGACGCCCTGGAACAGGCCCTGCATTCGCAGGCCTGTACTGAGGGTCCGCGGCTCCTCTATGTGACGCCGTCGCTGCACAACCCTACCGCCGCAACCATGGGAGCCGGACGGCGGGAGGAGATCGTGCGCCTCTGCCGCGCGCATGACGTCATCATCGTCGAGGACGACATCCATGCCATCCTGGTCGGGCCAGAGCTTCTGCCGATCGCCATGCTGGCGCCCGAGCGCACGCTGCATGTCAGCGGCCTTTCGAAGACGCTCAGCCCGGGCCTGCGGGTCGGCTCGCTCGTGGTGCCCAGCGCCTTCCTCGACCGCGCCCTCACGGCCCTGCGCGCCACCTGCACCATGGCCTCCCCGCTCGCCTGCCTGATCATGGAGCAATGGCTGACGGATGGTACCGCCCACTCCGTCGCCGCCTCGATCCGCACCGACGCGGCAAGGCGCATGGACCTCGCCCGCACTCTCCTTCGCCTCGATCGTCGCGCGGACGCCCCGGGCTACCACCTCTGGCTGCCCATGCCGACAGCCCGGGCCGACTCTTTTGCGGGCGCCGCCATGGCCAAGGGCATCCGCGTCATGCCGCCCCGGGCACCGATGGTCGATACCAAGGCGGCAGAAGGCGGCATCCGCCTGAGCCTCGGCGCACCGCCCTTCGACACGCTCCGCCAGAGCCTGACCACCCTCGCCGGACTTCTGGGAGACGGGCCGATGCAGAACTATGGGGATTTGGCGGTGCTGTGACACGGCCCAGTTGCCGCGGGACCTCGATCTCTTGATCGCTGTCCGGACCGTCCCAGACATCACCGCCACTTTTGCTCGCCTCCAGTCTCGGGACACGACAGTGGGTGCTTCCGCTTGAACGTTCCAGCGGCTAAATCATTCATCGAACCTTCAGGCGTTGGATTGTCGGGCTATAAGCACTCCGGCCACACCATCGGACTCCTCGATAACTCCACGACGCAGGTTGCTCTAGGAAGCCATGCCGACCATCAATGCCCAATCCCTCCTGCTGGCCTTCGACCGGATAGGCGAGGCTGCGACGAAGCATGGCACGCGTCTTGAACTCCTGGTCTATGGCGGTTCCGCACTGATGATCGCCAGCAATTTCCGTTTCGCAACAGAAGACGTCGACATTGCATCGATAGGCGAAGAATGGCCTGACCGGCTGCTCTCGGAAACAAGATCCATTGCCAGGGAAAACGAATGGTCGGAGGACTGGCTCAATGACGCAGTTCAATTCCATTTGAGCAGTAGCGCTCGGAAAGACACAGATCACATTCTTTTTGGCTCGTACCCGCCAGACAGTGAAAAACCTGGCCTCGCGATCTATATTCCCAAGCCGGAATACATGCTCGCCCTCAAGCTGAAAGCGATGCGTTTCAACGATCCTGCCAAAGGAGAAACTGAAACCAACGACGTCGTTCAGCTTATGAGAACGATAGGCATTTCCACCGCCAATTCGGCAATTGATGTACTCCGGCAGTATTTCCCAAAGAGCGCAGAGGCGCTGAAAAGCAGAAATTCTTGTTAAAGACGTTGATGCTCCCAAAGCTGATCGAGAAAGATCGAGAAGATGCGCCCCAATACCCTATCCGAAGTCGCAAGTCGTCTCGCGACGGAAACGCTCGATAAGGTTCTTCCCGAGTTTCTCGACGAATTTTATGCGGCGGAGAGCAACAGACGCCGCTATCTGATGCTCGTGGAGCAGCCAGGCAGAACGGGCAATTTGCGCCACGATGCCCTTGATTGCCGCGACCGCCCATTATCTGGCCCATCGCTACAGGCTAAATCCTCAACCGACCTGGTGGAATGCCCCTGATTACGTTCTGGATAGGCCTTGGCATACGACCGGAAGTGCTAATCCCGCTCTCCTCGAATATCTTACCTTTTCCAGTCCAGCCGAATTTCGTTGCAGAAACATCTTTACCGACGAATCTCCTTTGCGCAGAAAGAATGGCCCTGCTAGCCGCCCCTCGGCAAGCAGCGACCAACATTTTTGACATGGCGATATTTGGCCGCCGGGGCCAACCACGCAGGCTTCTTTCCGCTCGAGCCTCTTCGGCAGGCCTGGCGGGCCTACACGCTCGCCCCATCATACATCTTGAGCTCCAGAGCCTCGAGATTCGCTTCCGGCACACAGCGGAGATTGATCGCGCGCATGTCCGCGCCATCCGGCGCCGTGGCGGCGGAGAAGGCCTGGGTGCCGCAAGTCGCGCAGAAGCGGTGCTCGATCCTGTGCTTGTTGAAGAAATAGGATTTCAGCGCCTCCTGCCGGCTTGTCAGATCAAACTGGGCGGCCGGCACGAAGGTCATCAGCGAGCCCTTGCGCCGGCAGAAGGAACAATTGCAGCTCATCGCCTGCTTTGGCAGATCGGCATCCACGCTGAAAGTGACTTCGCCGCAGTGACAGGCGCCTGAATAGGCATTCATTTCCCTCGCTGGAGAATCCCAAGCTTGAAAGATCGCAATCATGATAGGAAGCGTTCCTGTCGCGTCAATGCGCCCTTGCTCCGGAGATGACTGCGATGCCCGAGGACTTTTCCATCCGCCCTGTCGAGCGCGCCGACCATGATCAATGGCTGCGCCTGTGGGAGGGCTACAATATCTTCTATGGCCGGGTGGGACCTGACTCGCTTGCCCCCGAGATCACGGCCTGCACATGGCAGCGTTTCTTTGACGGCTACGAGCCGGTTCATGCCCTGGTTGCCGAACGCGGGGAGCGACTGATCGGCCTCACCCATTATCTCTTCCATCGCACCACGGTGTCCATCGGCCCGAACTGCTATCTGCAGGACCTGTTCACCGACGAGGCCGCGCGGGGGCTTGGTGTCGGCCGCGCGCTGATCGAGGAAGTCTATCGCCGCGCCAAGGCCTTGGGGGCGCCGCGTGTCTATTGGCAAACGCAGGAGAGCAACCGCGTGGCCCGCCAGCTTTACGACAAGGTGGCCGATCTTTCCGGCTTCATCGTGTACCGCAAGCAGCTCTGAGCCCTCGAACGGCCTTTGACTTCCCCAGCCTTCCGGCGCTAAGCAGCCTCAAACCATTCGGAAAGCAGCCGCATCGTGTCCATTCTGTTGCGCCTCGGGACGAGAGGCAGTCCGCTTGCCCTGGCGCAGGCCCGGGAGACCCAGGCCCTGCTGGCTCGGGCGCATGACATCGCGCCCGAACGCATCGAGATCCGCGTGTTCAGGACCTCGGGTGACATGATCCGCGACCGTCCGTTGTCCGAGGTGGGCGGCAAGGGGCTGTTCACCAAGGAGATCGAACGCGCGCTCGCCGACGGCGAGATCGATATCGGCGTGCATTCAACCAAGGACATGCCGACTCTCCTGCCGGACGGGCTGGTGCTCAGCGCCTACCTCGAACGGGAGGATGTACGCGATGCCCTGATCTCGCCAAAGGCTGCCTCCATCGCCGCCCTGCCGCAGGGTGCCGTCATCGGTACCGCGGCCCTGCGGCGCCAGGCCCAGGTGAAACATCTCAGGCCCGATCTGAACACCATCCTGTTCCGAGGCAATGTCGAGACACGCCTGCGCAAGATCGCCGAGGGCGAGGCCGATGCCACGCTGCTCGCCGTGGCCGGGCTGAAGCGGCTTGGCCTCATCGATCACGCCACCGCCATCCTGAGCGAGGAGGATTTCCTTCCCGCCATCGGGCAAGGCGCCATCGGCCTGGAGACGCGGGCGGACGATGGCCAGACCAGCCGCCTCGTTGCCGGCATCGACCATCGGGCGACGCATCTTGCCGTCACGCTGGAGCGCGCCTTTCTCGGCGTGCTCGACGGCTCCTGCCGCACGCCTATCGCGGGACACGCCAGGGTGGAGGGCGAACGGATCTCCTTCCGCGGCCAGATCCTCAAGCCCGACGGCAGCGCCATGCATGCAGCCATGCGCAGCGGCGGTCTGGACGACGCAGAGGCGCTGGGGCGTTCGGCCGGTGAGGAATTGCGCGCCGCGGGCGGGCCGGACTTTTTCGCGGGGTAGCCGGGTGTGCCGATCTCCAGATCGGCAGGGAACCTGGATCTTTCAAGAAAGAATGCCGACCTGGAGGTCGGCACACCCATTGCAGGGAACCTCATGGCACGCGTTCTCGTCACAAGGCCGATCGAGGAAGCGCGGCATACTGCGCTTGCCTTGGAGCGGCGCGGCCACGAGGCACTGATCGATCCCATGCTCGAGATCGTCTTCCGGGCCGAGCCTCTGCCGGTGGGCCCTTTCGACGTGCTCATCGTCACCAGCGGCAATGCGCTTGCAGCCCTCCGGCAGCGCCGGGAGCTCGAGGCTCTCACCGCCACGCCCCTCGTCGCCGTCGGCAAGCGCACCGGCGCGACAGCGCGAGCAATGGGTTTTGCCAAGGTCGAGACGCTCGGGCGCGATGTCGCCAGCCTCGTCGCCCATGTCCGCGAGCGTTGGCGGGAGCCCAAGCGCGCGCTCTATCTCGCAGGAGCCGACCGGAGCGGCGATCTTGCCACAGATCTCGCCGCATTTGATCATGATGTAACGCTCACCGTGGTTTATGAGGCGCATCAGGCTGCGCGTTTCCGGCCGGAGACCGAGTCTGCCTTTGCAGCCGGCGCCGTTGACGCGGTGCTGCATTATTCGGCCCGCACCGCCGACGCCTTCATCACCTGCGCCGGCGGAGAGGCGGGGACGGCGCGGCTGGACGTGCGGCATCTTTGCCTGTCGCGCAAGGTGTCGGAGGTCCTTCGGGAGGCCGGTGCGGCAAAGGTTGCCTTTGCGGCGCGGCCGGAGGAAGATGCCTTGCTTGCGCTGATTTGAACGAGATGCGCTCGGGATTTTTCGTGCTATAGGCAAGGCCGGATCGGGTCTCCTTGAGGTTTGCCAAGAGGTCTATATGGTACGGGAAGACGACACGGAAGGCAGGCCGCAAAGGCAGAAAAGCGCGGGCCTTGGGCCTGCAACGCTGGATTTGAACGCAAGGGAAGTTGCGCCCGAATCAAAGTCTTCCTCTACGGAGACCCCAGCGGAGCCGACGGAGCCTGGGGCCGCTCCGCTCGACGGAAGCCCTCCCGCCGCCCAGAGCGGGGAAGGCGAGGCGCTCAAGCCGCAGGAAGCGGCCGCCGAGCCGCCAGGTCCGGAGCAGCCCGCCGCTGACCGATCCTCGTCCGAGATCCCTTCGGCCCAAATCCCTTCACCTCAGGCCGATGCCTTCGATCCGCCGCCCCGCTCCAGCCTGCCTGTGGTGCTCGCCGCCGTGGTGGGTGGCATCATCGGCGGCGGCCTCGTGCTCGCCGCCGGTGCCTACGACCTGATCCCACTTGGCCGAACCGGCCTCGGGGCCGAGGTCCTGGTTCCCCGCCTTGCCGCCGCCGAACAGGATATCGCCTCCAACAAGGCCGCCATCGAACAGGCTCTCGGCAAGGTCGCCACCATCGAGGTTGCCGCCAAGACGGCGCAGGATGCCGCCAATAACGCCCTGAACCTCGCCGGCGACGCGCAGAAGGCCGCGAGCGCGGCCAGCAGTGCCAGCGGTACGGCCAATGAGGCTCCCGCCGCGCCTCCCGCAACCGTGCCCGACCTTTCCGGCATCACCGACCGGCTGGGCAAGAGCGACGCCGAGATCGCCGCCCTGACGGAGCGCCTCGGCAAGGCCGAGACGGATGTCGCGACCTTGAACGATGCCATGCGCCAGGTCGGCACCGCCACCGGCAGCCTTTCCCAGCAGATCGCCGATCTCAAAACAGCGGTCGCCAACACGCCGGACAAAGCGGCCGCCTATGCCGTTGCCCTGTCGCAGCTTGGCGAGGCCATTCGCGGCGGAAAGCCTTTCACGGCCGAACTCAACACCGCCAATGCGCTGGGCGGCAATGCCGATGCGCTGGCGCCGCTGGCGAGCCTCGCCCGGACCGGCACGCCCTCGGTGGAGATGCTCGCCGTCAGCTACGAGGCGGTGAAGCCGCAGATCGTGGCGGCGCTGACGCCCAAGCCCGCCGATCCGCCACCGGATGCCAGCATGCTCGACCGCCTCACCTCGAGCCTCAGCGGCATCGTAACCACCACGCCGGAAGGCGAGGTGCCGGTCGGCGATCCGGGCTGGCCGGCCCAGAAAGTCGCCGATGCCCTCCACAAGGGCGACCTGCCCGGCGCCATCGCCGCCTTCAAGGCGATGCCCGACGCCGCCCAGCAGGCGGGTGCCGCCTGGCTGTCCCAGGCCTCCGGCGCCGCCTCGGCCTTCGACCTGATCAAGGCGCAGACCAGCGCTGCCCTGCAAAAATTCACCGGCCAGTGAGGCCTCGATGATCCGCGTTGTTGTCACCGTCGTCATTTTCGCCCTGGTGGCCTATGGCCTCTATTTCCTGGCCGACCGGCCGGAGACCGTCTCGCTCACCTTCAACCATTCCCAGCACAGCGTGAAGCTGGTCTGGGCCGTGGTGGCGCTGATCATCATCGTGGCCCTCCTGATGATGATCATCGGGCTGGTGCGCTGGCTCCTGCGCTCACCTGCCAATGTCACCGGCTATTTCCGCACCCGCCGCCGCTCCAGGGGCTTCAACGCCGTCACGCAGGGCATGATCGCCGTGGGTTCGGGCGATGTGCGCCGGGCGCAGAAACAGGCCAATGATGCCGAGCGCATCCTGGGCCGCGAGCCGCTCGCCCTGCTGCTGCGTGCGCAGGCCTCCCAGCTTTCGGGGGACCGAGCCGGAGCAGAGACGGCCTTCCGCGCCATGCTGAACGAGGCCGAGACCAAATCGCTTGGCCTGCGCGGCCTTTTCGTCGAGGCGCGGCGCCGCGGCGATGCCCATGCCGCGCGCCTCCTCGCTGCCGAGGCGGTGAAGACCTCGCCGAGCTTGCCTTGGGCCGGCACGGCGCTGCTCGAATTCCAATCGGTGGAGAAGGACTGGGCCGGTGCGCTCGCCACCCTCAGCCGCAATGCCGACCATCGCCTGATCGACAAGGAGACGGCAAGGCGTCACCGCGCCGTGCTGCTCACCGCTCGCGCCATCGACCAATCGGAGCGCGACCGTGCGGCCGCCAAGGCGAGTGCGCTGGAGGCCCTCAAGCTCGCACCCGGCCTGGTGCCGGCGGCGGTGCTCGCCGCCAAGCTGCTCGCGGAAAGCAACGACATCCGCAAGGCCGCGCGCGTGCTCGAAACCGCCTGGCGCCTGCAGCCGCATCCGGATCTTGCCGAGGCCTACATGAATGTCCGGCTCGGAGATTCGGCGCGCGACCGCTATGCCCGCATCCAGCATCTGGCGGCGTTGATGGCCGGCAATCCCGAGGCTTCGATTGCGCTCGCTCGCGCAGCTCTCTCGGCCCGTGACTTCACGGTGGCACGCTCCTCGCTGTCGCCGCTGCTCGCTTCCGGCGCCACCGAGCGCGTCTGCCTGCTGATGGCCGAGATCGAGGAAGCCGAGAACGGCGCCACCGGCAAGGTGCGCGAATGGCTTTCGCGCGCCCTGCGGGCTCCACGCGATCCGGTTTGGACGGCCGATGGCGTGGTTTCCGATGTCTGGCTGCCGGTCTCGCCCGTCACCGGCCGCATCGACGCCTTCGAATGGAAGACGCCGGTGGAGCGCCTCGGCGCCCCCGTGATGTCCTATTCGGACGATGTGCTGGCCGATATCGACGAGCCGGAACAGCCCAAGCTCGTCGAGGCGCCCGCACCTGCACCCGCCCCGGTGGCGCAGGAGACGCCGAAGGCCGCCGAACCGGAGCCGGTGCCGATCGAGCCCGCCAAGGTCGAGGTGCTCAAGCCCGAGCCCCTGAAGCCGCCGCCCGGCCGCCGCCCGCCCCCACCCATGCCGGTGGTACCCTCCCATCCCGTGCCGGATGATCCGGGCACAGGCTCGGAAGAGGCGAACCGCGTGGTGCGTTTCCCGATCAACGGGTGACGATGGCACGCGGCTTTTAGCAGCAGCGCAATCGACTCAGGCCACGGCCCCGCTACGGCCGCCGGGATGCATCAGCCTGAATAGCAGAGCCTGGGTCCCCAGCGCGGCGAGAGCGGAGATCATGAAGGCGAGGATCGTGTTCATGGAGACCAGGAGCAGGCCGAGGACATAGAAGAAGCAGGAGAAGCCGAAGAGCGCGATGACCATGCCGCGCACCACCTGCCGGGCCGCGGCCGGCCCTTGTGCGCGGTGGGCGAAGATCGCCAGCGTCATGGCAAAGATCGGAAATGCCGCAAGCACGCCGCTCACTTCAGCGCCTAGGAGGGGTGTCGCCGCCGTCAGCCCAACCACCAGGAGGCTCACGACCACCATGCGGGCCGGCAGATCCCACCAGGGCGGCGCCATGATGCTGCGCCGGACCATGCGCGAGGGGATCACCACCAGCGCCGCCGTCAGCACCGCGAGTGCCGCTAGGAAAAGCACCCAATGGGGCATCGCCGCTGCATGCAGAAGGGCCGCGCCCAAGGCGAATGTGGTAATGCCGGCGAACAGGGCGACAGGCCAGCCCCGATCGGCCAGCCGCGCATAACCGATGCAAGCCAGCGCCTGCGCCGCTGCGCCGACGAGGGAGCCGTTGGTCGCCACCGCCGCGAAATCGGGTCCATATTGCAGGGCCAGGAAGGCGATCACCGGCCCGGACGTCAGCGGCAGCCCCGTGACCCAGCCACCGACCACCTCGCCCCAACGCCGGCCAACGAGGCTCGCCAACAGGATGAGCAGGCTAGGGAGAGTGAGCTTGATGATCAGGGCATGCATCCGCCATCCATGGCAGGCAGGCGGCGTCCCGTCAAAGGTCCCGATTGGCCTCGCGCCATTGCTGCACCATGCCCCTCGGCGGAGGCCCGAAATGATTGAGGTTGGGTGTGCCGGGCAGGAAGAACAATTCGATCAAAGGCCACAGGTTGATCAGGGGAACAAGCGCGATCAGCACGAACCAGGCTGACCGGTCTCGATCATGACAGCGCTTGATGAGCACGCAGGCAACTGACCATGCGCTCACCAGACCGATGATCACCACAGGCCCCCATACCCATGGCGTGAGAAGCGCTTCGAGATCCTGCCGATGCCGATAGGCCGCGGCGAAACCGATCCACAAGCTGGCGAGAGCTTTGGCGACGATCAACACGCAAGTGAACGCGAATATCGTATCGAGCCGCGGCAAGCGCCCCTTCGGACTGAACAGCACTTGCCACGGCCCTGGTCCGTCATCGCTGACATCGGCTAAAGACAAAGCAGGCCCCCGCGCCGCTCTTGATCCCAACCGGATCATACAACAATCGGGCTGAACCGGCATGCTTTTCACGCCAAAGCACTTTGCGATCCGATGGAACCCGCAGGAATCGCAAGGACGCGTCGAGACAAAGAGTTAAAGCAAAGCGGCGTTTGCGATCAGACGCGCCTTGCTCGGGTTCCCTCCCGCACGCCAAGTTCAAAAGAAAAGGCCGGGAGCGACCCGGCCTTGGCAATCTTTCCGCGCGAGGCCGCTTCTACAGCCCCCAGACGTCCTGGTGCTCAAGCAGGCCGCGCTCGCGCAGAGCCTTGATCACAGCCTGGGCCAACTCGGCGGCGGTATGCCCCGGCGTCTTCAGCACGATCTCGGCATTCTCCGGCCGCTCATAGGGGCTGGTGACGCCGGTGAAGTGCTTGATCTGGCCAGCCAGCGCCTTGGCATAGAGGCCCTTAGGATCGCGCTTGATGCAGTCCTCGATCGGCGTGTCGACGAAAATCTCGACGAATTCGCCAGACTCGACCAAGGATCGCACCAGCGCGCGCTCCGCCTCGAAGGGCGAGATGAAGGAGCACAGCACGATGGTGCCGCTCTCGACGAACAGCTTGGCGACCTCGCCGACACGGCGGATGTTCTCCACGCGGTCGGCGTCGGAGAAGCCGAGATCGCGATTGAGGCCGTGACGGACATTGTCGCCGTCGAGCAGCATGGTGTGGTGGCCGGCATGATTGAGCTCGGCCTCCACCAGATTGGCGATGGTCGACTTGCCCGAGCCCGACAGGCCGGTGAACCAGACGATCGCCGATTTCTGGTGCTTGAGGGACGAGCGTGCCAGCTTGTCGATGGTGAGCGACTGGCGGTGGATATTGGTGGCCCGGCGCAGGGCAAAGTCCACCATGCCGGCCGCCGCTGTCTGGTTGGTCGAGCGGTCGATCAGGATGAAGGCGCCGGTCTCCCTGATCTCGGCATAGGCGTCGCGCGCCACCGGCACGCTGGTGGAGACGTTGACGACGCCGATCTCGTTGAGCTGGAGCGTCTTGGCCGCGAGATGCTCCTGGGTGTTGACGTCGATCTTGTGCTTGATCGACGTCACCGCTGCCGGCACGAATTTGGTGCCGATGCGCATCATGTAGGAGCGCCCGGGCAACAGCGCGTCTTCCGACATCCAGATCAGGTGGGCCGCGAACTGGTCGGCGACCTCTGGCCGCTCGGTGGCGAGCGAGAGGACGTCGCCGCGCGCCGCGTCGATCTCGTTGGCGAGGGTGAGCGTGACGGCATCGCCCGCCACCGCTTCGCCGAGATCGCCGTCCTGGGTGACGATGCGGGTCACCACCGAGGTCTTGCCGGAGGCTGCCACCGTCACGCAGTCTCCCGGCCGGATCGAACCGGAAGCGAGCGTGCCCGAGAAACCGCGGAAGTCGAGATTGGGACGATTCACCCATTGCACGGGGAAGCGGAAGGGCTTCTTCACCGCGTTGGAGGCGATGTCGATGCCTTCTAGATGCTCGATAAGGCTCGGTCCATCGTACCAGTCGATGCGGGCCGAACGGCTGGAAACATTGTCGCCATACCGTGCGGACATCGGGATCGGCGTCACCGAGGCAAAGCCGAGATTGGCGGTGAAGGCGGCGATATCCAGCACGATCTTGTCGAACACGGCCTTGTCGAAGCCGGTGAGGTCGATCTTGTTCACCGCCACGACGATGTGGCGGATGCCGAGCAGCGAGCAGATGGTGGCATGGCGCTTGGTCTGCACCAGCACGCCCTTGCGCGCATCGATCATCAAGACGGCAAGATCGGCGGTGGAGGCGCCGGTCGCCATGTTGCGGGTGTATTGTTCGTGGCCGGGCGTGTCGGCAACGATGAAGGAGCGCCGGGCGGTCGAGAAGAAGCGATAGGCGACGTCGATGGTGATGCCCTGCTCGCGCTCGGCCTCCAACCCGTCGACCAGGAGGGCGAAGTCGATATCCTCGCCGGTCGTGCCATGGCGCTTGGAGTCCTTCTCCAGAGTGGCGAGCTGGTCCTCGAAGATGAGCTTGGAATCATAGAGCAGGCGGCCGATCAGCGTCGACTTGCCGTCATCCACCGAGCCGCAGGTGAGGAAGCGCAGGAGTTCCTTCTCGCGAGGCTTGAGCATCTCGGCGAGGGAGAGTTCGGGCGCAGGCGCGGCGGCAAGCTGGGTTTGGAGAGCAGGCGCGTTCATCGCGGAGCCTTCTGGGATCGCAGACATCCTGCCTGCTTTTGGAAACGAGACGCATGATGGAAAAACAGAAGCAGGCAAGATGCCTGCGATCCCGGGAATTTCATCAGAAATAGCCCTCGCGCTTCTTCTTTTCCATCGAGGCCGCTTCGTCATTGTCGATCAGCCGGCCCTGGCGCTCGGAGGTGCGGGCGGTGAGCATCTCGCGCACGATGTCGGCCACGGAGGTGGCATCGGAATCGATGGCCCCGGAGAGAGGATAGCACCCCAGCGTGCGGAAGCGGACCTGACGCATCTGCGGCACCTCCCCGGGCTCCAGCGGCAGGCGGTCATCGTCGACCATCAGCATGGTGCCGGCGCGGAACACCACCGGGCGCTCCTTGGCCAGATAGAGCGGCACGATCGGAATATCCTCTTCGAGGATGTACTGCCAGATATCGAGCTCCGTCCAGTTCGACAGCGGGAAAACGCGGATCGATTCGCCCTGCCGGATCTTGGTGTTGTAGAGCGACCAGAGTTCCGGGCGCTGGTTGCGCGGGTCCCAGGTGTGGTTGGCGGTGCGGAAGGAGAAAATGCGCTCCTTGGCGCGGCTCTTCTCCTCGTCGCGCCGGGCGCCGCCGAAGGCTGCGTCGAACTTGTACTTGTCGAGCGCCTGTCGCAACCCCTCGGTTTTCATCACCTGCGTGTGCAACGAGGAACCGGATGTGATCGGATTGATGCCGCGCGCGATTCCGTCCTGGTTGATATGCACGATGAGATCGAGCCCATAGCGCCTGGCGATCTCGTCGCGGAACGAGATCATGTCCTTGAACTTCCACGTCGTATCGACATGGAGCAGCGGGAACGGAAGCTTGGAGGGGTAGAAGGCCTTCATCGCCAGATGGAGCATCACACCCGAATCCTTGCCGATCGAGTAGAGCATCACCGGATTGGCGAATTCGGCCGCGACTTCGCGGATGATGCCGATCGACTCGGCTTCGAGCCGCTTGAGATGCGGGGAGAGGGTGCGAGACATCGATGCCCTTGGGCTATTTTTACATAGAAAATTGCGTAATTAGGGTAATTTACATAGAAGGTCGGGGCAGGTAGCGCAAGTGCGTTTGTTGCATGGGAAATAGGCAGTCACTGCAGTGGCGGCCACCTTCCCGGGTATGACAAGCTTCCAGCAGGCCCTTTCTTTTCCGTAAATGGGCGTTTCGGGGGGCGGGTCTTCTGACCCGGCTACCTGTGCGGCGGGCGCGGACAAGAGCCGGGTCTGAAGACCCGCCCCCCAGAATGCATCGCCTCCTACCCGAACCTCCCCAAATCGAACGGTGCCAGGGGTACGGCACTCTCGCCCCCGGCAATCATGGCTGCCACCAATTCGCCGGTCACCGGCCCGAGCGTCAGACCGAGATGCTGGTGACCGAAAGCATAGAAGAGATTGGAGGCTCCCGCCCGGCCGATGGCCGGCAGATAGTCGGGCAAAGTCGGCCGCGAGCCGAGCCAATGCTGCCAGGGCCCGCGCGCCGGCAGGCCAAGCGCGGCTGCATGCGCCTCGAGCCGCTGCCATTTGCGTTCGTCCGCGGGCGCGTCGCGCCGGGTGAATTCGACGAAGCTCGATGCCCGCACGCCGGAGCGGAAGCGCGAGACGATCAGGGAGCGTTCCTCGAACATGATGGGCGGCAGGTCATCGGGCCAGCCATGATCCGTGCTCTGAATGTGATAGCCGCGCTCGGCGATGATGGGCGCCTTCAGGCCGAGCGGCGCCACCAGGGCACCGCTGTCCACCCCCGCCGCAACAACCACACGGCGCTGCCGGATGCGCTCGCCTCCCGTCAAAACCAGCACCGCAGCACCGTCCGCAAGCTCGAGAGCCTGCACGAGGCTGGTCCGCCGCTCGCCGCCGGCCGCCTGGAATGCCGAGCCGAGAGCCGCCAGCACTGCGGCGGGATCGACGACCTGGCCGGTATTCTCGAACAGGATGCCACCTGCCGGCGGCGTCTTCAGTACGCGCGCGAGCCAGGCCAGTTCCTCCTTCGAGGCGGCATGGAAGCGGGCCGTCCCGGTGTCGGTGCGTTGCCAGGCCCGCAGCCCCGCCACGGCCGCCTCCTGCCCGTGCCAGACCACGGCGTGACCGCTCTCCTTGAGCAGACCGTGCGGTTCGAGGCTTGCGGCAAGCCGGCGCCAGGCCGGCATCGCTTCGGCAAGCAACGCGGAGAGTGCCTTCTTGCCGGCAGCAAAGCGCTCAGGGCGGGCAGCGGCAATCATGCGCAGCCCGAACGGCAGCCAGCGACCGATCTCCGTGGGTGGCAGCGACACCGGCCCGCCAAAGGCCATCAATCGTCGCGGCAGGGACCGCAGGGTCGCCACGGAAGCAAGCGGCTCGACCTGTTCGATGGCGATATGGCCGGCATTGCCATGAGAAGCCGGCGGCGGGCTGCGTGCCGGATCGAGAAGCAGCACCGGCTCGCCCTGGCGCTGCAAGGCGAGCGCGCAGCTGAGGCCCACGATGCCGCCGCCCACGACGACTGTCCGATCCGCCTGCGTCTTTTCGCCCTGCCGCACCATTTTGCCCTTGCCTTGCATCGATCGTATATAGTATACGATTTTTAGGTAACCAATTTCAAGCGTATCTCACACGCCATTTCGCGCTAAGAAAAAGCGGCCGGCAAGGCGTAAGGCAACCCCAAGCGGAGACTAGCCATGACAACCAATTGGAGCGGGGTCTTCCCCGCGGTGACCACGCAGTTTGACGCCAGCCTCGCCATCGATATCGACGCCACACAGGGCGTGCAGGATGCGCTGGTCAAGGACGGCGTCAACGGCCTGATCGTGATGGGCACTTGCGGCGAGAACAATTCGCTGGATCCCGAAGAAAAGCGCACTGTGCTGAAGGCTGCCGTCGAGGTGGTGAACAACCGCGTGCCGGTGATCACCGGCGTCTCGGAATTCGACACCCGCCGGGCCATCGCCTATGCGGAGGATGCCGAACGCATCGGTGCCGACGGCCTGATGGTGCTGCCGGCCATGGTCTATGTGCCCAAGCCCGAAGAACTGACCGCGCATTTCCGCATGATCGCCGAAGCGACCTCGCTGCCGATCATGCTCTACAACAACCCGCCGGCCTATCGCGTCAATATCGGCTCGGATGTGCTCCGTGCGCTGGAAGATGTGCCCAACATCGTCGCCGTGAAGGAAAGTGCGCCCGATCCGCGCCGCTTCACCGACCTGATCAACGAGTTCGGTGACCGCTTCGACATCTTCGCCGGCCTCGACGACGTGGCGCTGGAAGGCCTGATGCTGGGCGCCAAGGGCTGGGTCTCCGGCCTCACCAGCGCCTTCCCACAGGAATCGGTGCAACTCGTCAAGGCTGCGGCCCGGGGCGACTGGGAGGGCGCGCGCGCCATCTATCGCTGGTTCATGCCGTTGCTCCATCTCGACGCCGAGCACGACCTGGTGCAGTCCATCAAGCTTGCCGAGCAGATCATGGGCCGCGGCTCCGAACGCGTCCGCCCACCCCGCTGGCCGCTGACCGGCGCCCGCCGGGCCGAGGTGACCGCGATGGTCGAAAAGGCGGCGGCGACGCGGCCGAGCTTGAAGCTCAAGGCGGCGTAGGGCGCAGCGTAAGCGCACACAAGATGTGCGCGCGGCCTTCCCCACGAAGCTGGGGGGAGGCCTAGGTCCGGCCCTTCTCGGAAGATCTCCCCATGCGTCACACCTTCTTCTGCATCGATGGCCACACCGCCGGCAATCCCGTGCGTCTCGTCGCCGGCGGGGCGCCGCTGCTGCGTGGAGCCAGCATGTCGAAGCGGCGGCAGGATTTCCTCGAGCGCTTCGACTGGATCCGCACGGGCCTGTGCTTCGAACCGCGCGGCCATGACATGATGTCGGGCGGCTTCCTCTATCCGCCGACGCTGGATAACACCGACATCGGCATCCTCTTCATCGAGACCTCGGGCTGCCTGCCGATGTGCGGCCACGGCACCATCGGTATCATCACCTTCGGCCTGGAGAACGGGCTGATCCAGCCGCGCGTACCGGGCCAGCTCAAGGTCGAGGTACCCGCCGGCGTCATCGACATCGCCTATGAGGCGGAGGGCAACCGCGTCACCTCGGTGCGCATCGTCAACGTGCCCTCCTATCTCGCCGCCAGCGGCATCGAGATCGAGGTACCGGATTTCGGACCGCTCAGCGTCGATGTCGCCTATGGCGGCAACTACTATGCCATCGTCGAGCCACAGGGGCCTTATACGGGTCTCGATGCTCTCGGCGCCGCACGCATCATTGCGCTCAGCGGCAAGGTGCGCGAACTGATGCGGGACAAATACGAGCCGGTGCATCCGCTCGACTCAACGATCCGGGGCGTCAGCCATGTGCTGTGGGCCGACAAGCCGCGCGGCAACGGTGCCGACGGGCGCAATGCGGTGTTCTACGGCGACAAGGCCATCGACCGCTCGCCCTGCGGCACCGGCACCTCGGCCCGCCTTGCCCATCTCACCGCCAAGGGCAGGCTCAAGCCCGGCGACAGCTTCGTGCATGAGAGCTATATAGGCTCACGCTTCACCGGCAAGGTGGAGGCGCTGACCAACCTCGCCGGCCAGCCGGCGATCATCCCCTCCATCCAGGGCTCGGCGATCTCGACCGGCTTCAACACGATCTGGATCGATCGGGAAGATGCATTCTGGAAGGGCTTCCAGGTGGTGTGACCGCCTGCTTCAAGCACTGGCGGCGAGGGCGTGCTGCTTGTCCTCGATCTGTTGCATAAGCTTGTTCCAGGAGGTGACGAAGGCCTCCGCACCCTCCTTTTGCAGCGCCGCAGCGAGATCGTCGACATCGACGCCACGACGTGCGAATTCCCCGATCAAGGCATCGGCCGCATCGATATCTTCGACCGAGGCGCGACCGAGCTCGCCGTGATCCGCAAAGGCGTGCAGGGTTTTCTCGGGCATGGTGTCGATGGTATCGGGCACGGCGAAAGCTTCGACATACAGGGTGTCGCGAGCGCTGGGATCCTTGGTGCCGGTGCTGGCCCAAAGCAGGCGTTGTGGCACTGCCCCGGCGGTCTCGAGACGCTTCCAGCGCGGCGAAGCCAATATCGTGCGATAGGACCTGTAGGCCTGCGCACCCACAGCGATACCAAGGCGGTTGTGCAGGTCCGTGGGTACCTTGTCGAGCACTGCCTTGTCCCAGCGGCTGATGAATAGCGATGCAACGGACCGGATTTTCGGATCAAGCCCGAGAGCGATGCGACGTTCGATGCCGCGCAGATAAGCTTCGGCCGCGGCTTCATAATGCTTGGGCGAGAACAGCAGGGTGACATTGATCGGCACCCCCGCGATGATGGCTTGCTCGATCGCGGGCACGCCCTCGGCCGTACCCGGAATCTTCACATAGAGATTAGGCCTGGCCGCCTGGCGGTGGATACGCCTGGCGGCTTCGATGCTGCCCTGGGTATCTCGCGCCAGCAAAGGCGAGACCTCCATCGACACCCAGCCATCGACACCCCGCGTCTCCTCGAAGATCGGCTGAAAGAGATCCGCGGCACGGCGCAGATCTTCCAGCGCCAGCGCTATGAAGGTGGCCTCGCTCGATTGCGGCGAGGCTGATTGGGCACGCAAGCTTGAGTCATAGGCGCTCGTATTCGCCAGCGCCTGTTGGAAGATCGTCGGATTGGAGGTCAGGCCCGTGATCGAGAACTCATCAATATAGCGGCGCAAGGTCCCGTCATCCAGAATCTGGCGGCTGATATTGTCGAGCCACAGGCTTTGGCCGAGGTCGTGCAACTGTACCGTCCTGTTCATGTGGAGCCTCCTTATGATCTGAAAAGCCGGCCGATCCGGAGCCCGTTCTCTCGCAGGCTTTCGATTGCCCGCAACGGCGCTGCCTCGCCCATGACATCAAGGGCCGGTGACGTGAATTGTTCCCCTCATGCCCGGGTGAAACTTGCAAAAATACGGAAGTTCGCCTGGTCGCGTCAGCTTGAGGCGCCTGGTCGCACCCATTGGCAGGGTGATGTCCCATTGGCCGTTGCGTGCCGTGGCAGTGTGGTCGATGAAGTCGCCGTTCTGCCATTCAATGACGTCACCCGGATGAGCGAAGACTACCGCTGGATCGAAGGCAACATCGTTGATCTTGACCTTGATGGTGGCCGCCAAAGCGTTCGCGCCGATAGACGCGAACGCCAGGGCTGCTCCGATGCCAAGGCAGACCGTCAGGGCGTGGCATTTCATTTCAGCATGCCCGCGAGATGTTCGGCATGCTGCTCATGGCCCTGGAAGATCTTCAGGCCGGTCTGGAGCAGGCTCTTGAGTTCCCCATTGGTGGCATTGGGGATCAGGGTGGTTTCGAGGGCACCGTCTACGGTCTTGTGGTAGGCGACCTCGTTGTCCACATAGGCCTTGTCGAAGGCGGAACCCTCGAGGGCCGCCATTGTCGCCCGCTGGGTATCGGCCTGCTTAACCAGGCTTTTGCTCGCATCATTGTCCTCCGGCGTGACCTTCAGCTTCTTCACCAGGGCAAGTGCCTTCTGATTCACGGCTTCATGATCCCGCACCATGTTCGTGGCGAAGGCAATCACCTCCTTGTTCTTCGATTTCTTCAGCGCCAGCTTGGCCGCTTCGACATCAAGGACGCCGGCTGTGTAGGCGATATGGGCAATTTGCGGATCGGTGAGCTTGGCGGCCTGCGCCGGCGCGGCGGCGGTGAGGATAGCGAAAAGGGCGGCCGCTCCCGCAAGTTTGGCAATCGACATGAAATCTCTCCCGAGTTGGATAGGCTTTGCGGGAGATTGGATGCACTCCGGACCAGAGGGTTCCCAGATTTCAGGCCTTGGACAGGATCTTTTCGATGACGGCCTGGGTCATGCGCTCACAACGCCAGCCATCGAACGGAAAAGCGTTCATCAGGAAGGGTCCGGACTGCCGCTCGAGGGCCTCCCGCAACAGACGGCGGGCCCGATGCAGGCGTGTCTTCACCGTCTCCGGGCGGATACCGAGCAGTTCCGCCGTCTCCTCGAGACTCATGTCCTCGATCACTCGCGCAACCAAGACGACCCGATAGGCATCGGGCAACTCGTCAATGGCCTTTTCCATGAGAGCCTGGATCTGCCTTTGCGCCATGACTCGCTCCGGATCGGCTTCGGCCGACAAGGTGGGAAACGGGATCACTTGGCCTCCCAAGATCGCACGGTCGGATTCGAGAAGAACAGCCGGCCTTCTCTCGCGCACCCGGCCGAGGGCCTCGTTCATGACGATACGCGTCAACCACGTCGTCAGGCTGGAGTCGCGGCGGAATCTCGATAGCGCGGAGAACGCCTTCATGTAGGCAGCCTGCAGCACATCCTCGGCTTCGGAATCACTGCGCAATATGCCACGGGCAATGCGATAGAGCCGCTGGTTATGTTGCGTTGTGATCGCCCGGATCGCCTCGGGGTCGTGCAGGATCGCCCTATCGATCAGGTCGCCGGCGCTGATCGGTTCGAGCTTTGGCGTGGCCATTTTTCACGATGCTCCCGTGTTCCGACCCATTGGATGCGGTCATCGCGGAAAGGTTCCCGGCAAAATTCCGGGCAGCACCTCCCTCATCGGCGGGCGACTGCCTGCCGTCGCATCGCCGAGGGCCTGGCCTGCATATCGTCGCCGGCCGTCCGGAAAGGCACGGGCTCGCAACCTCGATTGCTTTGCGACCGACCGGCTAGCGAGATCTCATGGCCGCGAGCCTCAGATATCCTGGTTTTGCGGCAACATCACGAGGTCCCGGATCGTTACGTTCGGCGGGCGGGTCAGCATGAAGAGCAGTGCTTCCGCGACATCCTCCGAGCGCAGCCCGCCACGCTCGGCCGCGCGGCGCTCGATCTCGGCGGGATCGGTGATGCCCCACAATTCGTTCAGCACCATGCCCGGCGCCAGCGAGCCGATGCGGACATTGTGCGGGGCGATCTGGCGGCGCACGCCATGCACGAAGCTCTGCACCGCATGTTTGCTGGCCGAATAGACGGGCTCCCACTGGATGGCCTGATGCCCGGAGACCGAGGAGGTGACGACGATATCGCCGTTGCGCCGGGCGATCATGCCGGGGAGCACCGCATGCACGGTGCGGAAGACGGCGTTGATATTCAGGGTGAGCAGCTTGTCCCAGTCGTCGGGATTGCCGTCGGCGACGTCGCCGGCGATATAGCTGCCCGCATTGGCGAACAGGATGTCGATGGCGCCGAAGCGCTTGCCCGCCGCCTCCATCATCGCAGCGGTGGCCCCGGGGTCGACCAGGTCGGCGGCAACCGTCAGCGTCTCCCCGCCGATCTCGGCCGCGAGCGCTGCGAGCTTGTCGGCCGAACGTGCCACCAGCACCTGCTTGACACCCTCTTCAGCAAAACGCCGTGCGACCGCCCGGCCGATGCCCGAGCTCGCCCCGGTGACGATCATCACCTTGCCGCCAAGAGAAACCGCTTTTCCCGAACCCATGCCTTCCTCCCTGCCCGCCGTTGCCCGGCGGTCTTTGCGATTCTTGCCGTTCGGACAATCCATGAATCATCCGACAACTTGAACAGACTTCACTTTGCTGCTACCCACAACAAATAAGCAACCGCAAAATTGCAACGATGCCGTCTGGACACGTGAAGTGCCGCGACGGCGCGAAAAAAGGGCAGGGACGGCACATGGAAAAGCTGGGCATTCATTCCTTTGTCTGGACGGGCGGCACCACGCAGCAAGAGCTTGAGGGCGCGATGGAGAAGTCGCATCGCCTCGGCTACAAGCTGATCGAATTTCCCCGCCTCGATCCCAAGAAGTTCGACGTCTCCTGGCTCGCCAAGCGCCTTGGGGATTACGAACTCAAGGTCACCGTCACCATGGGACTGCCGCTTGACGGCGACATCTCCAGCGAGGACACCGCGGTGGTGAAGCGTGGCGAGCAGATCCTGTCGGACGCCGTGGCCATCACCCGGGACCTCGGCGGCCAGAAGCTCGGCGGCATCATCTTCTCCGCCCATACCAAATATAAGAGCCTGCCTACTCAGAAGGGCTGGGACAACAGCGTCGGCGCCCTCTCGCGCATCGCTCCCAAGGCCAAGGAGGCTGGCGTGACGCTGAATCTCGAAGTGGTCAATCGATTCGAGACCAACCTGCTCAACACCACCGCGCAGGGCCTCGCCTTCATCAAAGATACCGGCGCCGACAACATCTTCCTGCACCTCGACACCTTCCACATGAATATCGAGGAAGCCGATCCCGTGCAGGCGATCAAGCTTGCCGGGAACAAGCTCGGCTATTTCCATATCGGCGAGAGCAATCGCGGTTTCCTCGGCTCGGGCGTGATCAATTTCCCAGCCATCTTCGATGGCCTGGTCGCCACCGGCTATGACGACTGGATTACCTTCGAGAGCTTCTCCTCCGAAGTGGTGGACGAGGACCTCTCCATCATCTGCGCGATCTGGCGCAACACCTGGAAGGACAATGTCGAGGTAGCTCGCCACGCCAAGGCCTATATCGAGGATTGCTACGCGGTGGCAAAACGCAAGGCGGAGACGGCGCGGACGGTGTGAGTAGGTTCTTCCCGGGTGCGCGGACATCTTGTCCGCATCTTGGAAATGTCGCGGGTGCAGGACAGGAAGATGCGGACAGGATGTCCGCGCACCCGGGAAGCGCCGGCACGACGTCCACGCTCCCAGCCATTTGCATCCCCTTCGCCTTCGTGGAATAGACTGCAAACATAGTTTTCCCGGACTCCTCCCCTTGGCAACGCCGCAGACCGTCCGTCACCTCAACGAAATCAGGGCGCTGAACGCGCTGTTCCGCAATGCGGGCATGAGCAGGGCGGACCTTGCGCGCGCCCTCGGTCTCAACCGCTCGACCACCGGCAACATCATCACCAGCCTGATGACGGGGGGCCTTGCCGTCGAGCGGCCGAGCACACCGCGCGGCGAGGCGGCCGCCAAGACCGGTCGCCCCGGCATTCAGGTGCAGATCGATCCAGTTGGCGCAAGCTTCCTCGGCGCCGAAATCGGCGTCGACCGCCTCACTGTTGTCGCGATCGACATGGCGGCACAGGAGATCTCGCGCATCTCCATCCCCTTCCCCACCTTCGCAGAAACGCCCGAGGCCGGCATCGACCGCATGGCGGCGCTCATCAGCGAGGTGATCGGCAGGCTTGCCAATCCCGCCCGAATCAAGGGCCTGTGCGTGGCCCTGCCTGCTTTGCTCGACACCGACGGGCTGGTCATCAACGGCCTGATTCTGGGCTGGCGCAATGTCCGTCTCAAGGCGATGCTGGCCGAGCGCATCGTGGCGCGCTTCCCCGATCTCGATTTTGACATCTCTGTCGAGAACGACGCCAACGCCTTCGCCATTGCCGAGACCTATCGTGACACCACCCACCGCTCGGAAACCGTCGCCTTCCTGCTGATCGAGAACGGTGCCGGTGGCGGCGTCGTTATCGGTGGGCGGCTGTTCCGCGGCTCTGCGGGGCTTGCTGGCGAGTTCGGCCAGATCGTGCTCGGCGGTCCCGGCTTCTATGCCGGCCGCCACAAGCCCGGGCATCTGGAGAGCTATATAGGCAAGGACGCCGTCCTCGCCCGCTACCGCGAGAATGGCGCCCCCGCGGACGCCCAGATCGACCACCTCCTGCAGGCACTGGCGCGGGGCGAGACAGCGGCGCTGAAGACGGCGCATGCCTGGGGCCAGAGCCTGGCGATGGGCCTCATCCAGGTGACCAGCGTGCTCAATCCCGGCCTGATCATTCTTGGCGGCTCGGTCGCGCCGATCTTCCCCTATGTGGCTCGGGAGGTGGAAGAGGCCATGGAACGCGAATTGCTCGAGGGCTTCCCCATGCCGAAGATCGAGGCCTCCTCGCTCGGCCTGGAGGGCCCCGCCCTCGGCGCCGCGCTCCTGATGCATCAGCGCATGTTCTCGATCGACGAAAGCGCCATCTATGCCAGCGAGCAGCCGATCACGTTGTTCCAGAGCTAAGGGGGAGGCTTCCCACGCCTCACTCCCCTAACCTTCAGAGGTCCCCATGATCGAAGGCAAGATCGTCACCATCGGCGAAATCCTGGTGGAGATCATGGCGACCACCACCGGCAACGGCTTCCTTGAGCCGCAGCCCCTGATCGGTCCTTTTCCAAGCGGCGCGCCGGCCATCTTCATCGATCAGGTCGGCAAGCTCGGCCATCCCGCCGGCATCGTGGCTGCGGTGGGGGATGACGATTTCGGCACACTCAACCTGGAGCGCCTGAAGCAGGACGGCGTCGACGTCTCGGCGGTGGCCATCCACCCCGGCGCCGCGACCGGCAGTGCTTTCGTGCGCTATCGACCGGATGGCGGTCGCGCTTTCGTCTACAACATGCGCGACAGCGCGGTGGGCCGCATCGCCGCCACGCCCGCAGCAGAGACGCTGCTGGCTGCCGCCGGCCACCTCCACGTCATGGGGTCCGGCCTGCCGGTGCCGGCGATTGCGGGCATGGTGCGCTCCACCCTGCCGGCCCTCAAGGCGCGCGGCGGCACCGTCTCCTTCGACCCGAATATCCGCCGCGAGATGCTGCGCGACGAGTCAGGCAAGGCGATCTTCCACAGCGTGCTGTCGGTCACCGATCTCTTCCTGCCTTCGGGCGAGGAATTGTCGCTGTTCTCCGGCGAGGCCGACGAAGCGAAGGCGATCGCGGCGTTGCTCGACGCAGGCGTGAAGGAAATCGTGCTGAAGCGCGGGGAGGCCGGCGCGAGCCATATCGACAGCAACGGACGCACCGACATGCCGGGCTTCGTCGTCGCCGAGGTCGATCCCACCGGCGCGGGCGATTGCTTCGGCGCCACCTTCCTCGTCGCCCGGCGCCTCGGCAAGAGCGTGTCCGAGGCCCTGCGCTACGCCAACGCCGCGGGCGCCAGGACGGTGACGGTGCAGGGACCGATGGAGGGCAGCTCCAGCTTTGCCGATCTCGACCGCTTCATTGCACAAAGCTCGGTTCGGACCCAGGCAGATTCCGGAGAAGCACCCAGGGGTTTTCCGACGGGAATCTCCGACCAAACAAGGAACTAAGCGGGCGAAGCGTTGGCCTGCCATCGAAAGTCTGCTTAGAGAGTATCGGGGGGCGGGTCTTCGGACTCGCCTGCATCACAGGCTGCGCCGGCACAGGCGGGTCTGAAGACCCGCCTCCCCTTGTCCTTCAACCGTGCGGCTCCATGACTCTTCTTGAAAAAAAGGCCCTGCCCGAGCGTATCGCCGATGTCATGCGCAGCCGCATCATCGCCGGCAGCCTTGCGCCGGATACCTCGATCCGCCAGGACCTGCTGGCGGCCGAGCTCGGGGTCAGCAAGATCCCGGTGCGCGAGGCGTTGGCGCGGCTCGAGCAGGATGGCCTGATCATCTCGCAGACCAATCGCGGCTTCTTCGTCGCGCCGCTTTCGGTCGAGGATGCCTATGACGTCTTCGCCTTGCGTCTGAAGATCGAGCCCGATGCCGTGGCCTTTGGCTGCGAGCGCGCCGGCCCTACCGACCATCTCTTCGCGCGGAGGGCCCTGGATGCGCTCAACGCCGCCATATCGGGCCACACCGGCGATATCGGCGCCTGTAACCGCGCGTTCCACCTCTCGCTGATCCGGCCCGGGCAGCGACGTGTGACCCTGCAGATCGTCGAGCGGCTGCACCTGCTCGCCGAGCGCTACATCTTCAAGCATCTGGAATATTCCAGCCGCAACGCCCGCGCGGAGGCGGAGCACGAAGGGCTGCTGGAGAGCTGGAGCAAGGGCGATGCGAAAGCGGCCGCCGCAAAGACCGCCACCCATATCGAGACGACGCTGGCGGATCTGACGGAGCAGTTCAACGCGGGATAGAGGGCGTAAGACCTGAGATTGCGCCTCTCCAGTCGATCGCCCAGTTCACGTCAACGCATCCGCGTCCAGCTCACGCTCTTGCACAGCCACCCGCCCAGCACGCAGCCGCGTGTGAGGAGCTTGCCACCCTTGAGGCTCATCGTCATGGCGTAGCTTCGCTGGCGCTGCGGATCATAGGCGGTGCCCTTCCAGACATCCGCGCCAGAAGATTGCAGCTTCATCTCCAGCCGGTCGCCCACCTTCTCGCTGCTGGCGGGGTCTCGGATCCAGGTGTTGGTGGCGCAAAGCGCGGCGCCGCAGGGGGCGAGGCGAACCTTGGCGTTGCCGTCGTCACGCGACCAGTTGCCCAGTGTATCGCGGAAGCCGCCCCCTGCCTGTGCGAGCGCCGGCCAGGCGAGCACGGAAAAGGCGAGCACAGGCGGGGCGAACAGAGACAGAGCAAACCTTCTCATGCGCGATCTCCGGCATGTTCGAGAGAATACAGCCCGACATCCAGCGCCCCCGCGCGGAAACCGGCCTCGCAATAGCATAGGTAATAGGTCCACATGCGCCGGAAGGCCTCGCTGTAGCCCATCCGCGCGATCTCGGGCCAGGCGGCCTCGAAGCGCTCGCGCCAATCGCGGAGAGTGCGGGCATAGCTGAGGCCGAAATTCTGCGACGCGACAAGCCTCAGGCCCGCCTCTTCCAGGCGCTCGCGCATCAAGGCCTTGGTGGGTAGGAAGCCTCCCGGGAAGATGTAGCGCTGGATGAAATCGGGATTGGCGCGATAGGCTTCGAAGCGCTCCTCGGCGATGGTGATCGCCTGCACGACCACGCGCCCGCCCCGAGCCAGACGCTCCGCCAGCGTTCGGAAATAGGAAGGCAGGAAGCGTTCGCCAACCGCCTCGATCATCTCGATAGACACGATGCGGTCGAAGGTGCCGTCGATATCCCGATAATCCTGCAGCCTGAGATCGGTGCTCGACCAGACATCTGCCTGCTGCGCCACTCGCCAGGCCTCGATGAGCTGGGCCTGCGAGAGCGTCACGCCAGTGATAGCAACGCGATGTTCGGCGGCCAGGCGGACGGCGAGAGCGCCCCAGCCGCAACCGATCTCCAGCACCCGGTCGTCGGGAGCAAGGTCGAGGGCGGCTGCGATCGCCTCGAGCTTGCGCTCCTGCGCCTCCTCGAGCGTGTCATTCTCGCCCTCATAGATGGCGGCGGAATAGAGCATGCGGCTGCACAGCCAGCGCCGGTAGAATTCATTGCCGAGATCGTAGTGGAACTGGATGTTGCGCCGGGCGCCGGCCTTGGTGTTGGCATTGCGGCGGTGGTTCAGCCAATTGATGAGCCGGCTCGGCAACGAGCCGCTCAGGCGATCCATGATCTCGCTGCCGTTGCGGGCCACCAACTCGACGAGGGCGGTGAGATCCGGGCTCGACCACTCGCCCTTGATATAGGCCTCGGCGAAACCGACGTCGCCGCCGAAGACGAGACGGCGCAAGGCGCGGTAGCGGTGCAGGACCAGCACGGCCTCCGGCCCGGGCTGGCCGGTCTGACGGGTCACGAACTGCCCGTCCGGCATCACGATGGTAAGGCAGCCCTCGTGCAGGCACGCCAGGAGGCGCCGGAAGAGCAGCGCCGTCAGGCCGCGTCCTGCCAGGGCTTGGGGAAAGGCATCGCTGAAGCCGAGATCCTGCATTTGTGTGGTGATGTCAGCCATGGTCGTGGTGTCCGGGGGGCGAGATTGAGGTGACGGGCCGGGCCGGTGGCGGCGGCCGCGGCTTGAGGCGCAACCCCTTCAGCCACAGGCGCAGCGCCTCCCAGTGGATGCCGCCGAGTACGCGGATCACCTGCAGGGGATGGCTAAGGAAGGCGCGCAGCAGTGCGGCATCGCTGAAGGCCACGCGCCGCGCCGAATGGGCGGCGGTGAGGAGGAGGCCCTTGTCGTCGCTGACGCGGATCAGCAGAGCGAGTTTTTCGTCCGGCGGCGAAAGCTGGAAGGCATAGGCGAGATCCATCGCCATGAAGGGCGAGACGTAGAAGTCCTTGGCGCAGGCCTGGCGCAACGTGCCGTCTGCCTCCGGCTCGGCCGGAATGAGATAGGCGTGGCGCTGGCCGAAGGTGTTGTTGACCTCGTAGAGGATAGCCGCTAGCCCGCCGTCGGGCCGGTAGCAGAAGAACAGGCTGAGCGGGTTGAAGGCACAGCCGAGGATGCGCGGCATGGTCAGCACGCGGATGGGACCGCCTGTGATGGGCAAGCCAGCCTCGGTCAGATGCGCCTCGATCTGGCTGCGCAGGCTCCCCGAGCCACCTGAGCCATAATCGCGATCGTGAAAGCTGAAGAGATTGAAGCGGTTGCGGGAAAAAAGGCGGCAGGTCCGCGTCAGGATGTCGATCTCGTCGAGGTCGAGGAAGAGCGAAAGGATGCGGTAGCGCAGGCGATGGGCCGCAGGGCGCAGGCGCTGGTGCATCACCCAGCCTTCGTAAAGGGAGGAGGCCCGATTGCCGCTCAGCAAGGAAGGAGCCCGTCTCACGCGGCCACCTCCTGTTTGGGCCGTGGCATCTCGCCGATATGGATGCGGCCCGATTCGGCCTCGACCTGCCAGGGACGGCGCACATCGCCGAGTGCCTCGGCGACCGCCAGACCCGCCTGCAGGCCATCCTCATGGAATCCGGCCCCAAAATAGGCACCGGCGAACCAGGTGCGGCGAACGCCCTGCAGCGACCATAGGGCGCGCTGAGCCGCAATCGCCGCCTTGTCGAAGATGGGGTGCTCATAGAGCTGCCGGCAGATCAACTTGCTTTCATCGATCGCCGTACAAGGATTGAGCGTCACGAACAGCGGATTGCCGGGGTCGATGCCCTGCAGGCTGTTCATCCAGTAGGTCACCGAGAGCGGCGCCTCGATCCCGCCTGAGGAGGCGTAGTTCCAGCTCGCCCACGCCGCTGTCCGCTTCGGCATCACCGAGGGGTCGCGATGCAGGATCGCCTCGTTCAGGTTGTAACGAAAGCAGCCGAGCAGATGGACTTCGTCCGTCATCGCATCGGCAAGCAGATCGAGGCTCTGGTCGGCGTGGCTGGCGAGCACGACGTGATCGTAGCGCACCGGCGCGGCGCCGAGCGCCTCGACGGTGACGTGATCTTCGCTCCGCCACACGCGCTGCACCGGCATGCCCAGATGCAGCTGACCGGCGAAATCGTCGAGCAGTGCCCGCACATAGACCTTTGCGCCACCCTCCACCGTGCGCCAGACCGGGCGATTGGAGATTTTCAGCAGGCCGTGATTGTCGCAGAAGCGGATGAAGGCGGCGGCTGGATAGTCCATCACCTGCCGCGTCGGGATCGACCAGATCGCTGCCGCCATCGGATATAGATGGTCCTCACGCAGCGCCCGCCCATAGCCCTCGCGATCGAGATAGGCACCGAGGGTGAGATCGCCGAGACCGGCCTGATGGCCCGGCGCCTCACGGTAGAAGCGCAGGAGTTCGCGCAGCATCGACCAGAATCGCGGGCGGATCAGATTGCGCTTCTGGGCGAACAGGCCCTTGAGATCGGTGCCGGCATATTCGAGCCGCCCACCGCGCAGGGAAACGGCGAAGGACATGTCGGAGGGCCTGGTCGGCACCTCCAGATGGTCGAACAAGGCCGTGAGATTGGGATAGGTCACCTCATTATAGACGATGAAGCCGGTGTCGACGGGCACCGGTCCCCGCTCGCCCGTTACGGTAACAGTATTTGAATGGCCCCCTGGGCGCGGGGCAGCCTCATAGAGCGTGACGTCATGGCGCTTTGACAGGAGCCATGCGGCCGAAAGGCCAGCGATGCCGGAGCCGACGACGGCAATCCGCAGGGATGGGCAAACGGCATCGCTTGTCATGATCGCGCCCCGGACATGAGGCGGACGCCGCAAGCACCCGCCGGTTTGGCAATGAAGTCGATGACGGCTATACGTTTCAGGCTCTGGCTTGGATCACTGATCCAGATCCGCCGATCCCGCGTATCAGAGGCATGTATGGCTCTCTGGCACACCCAATGCTTGTTGTTCGCATCCGGCAGACGCCGTCCCGGCAAGGGAGCGTCGTGACGATGAACGAGGCCGCGGCGTCCCAGCCTGACACACCCGCGATGATGGATGCCCTGGTGGTTGCCATCGCCCAGCGCGCGGACCGGGAGGCTTTTGCCAGGCTGTTCGCCTATTTCGCCCCCCGCGTGAAGGGCTTCCTGATGCGGCGCGGCGCCAATGCGAGCCTGGCCGAGGAGATCGCCCAGGAGGCGATGCTCTCGGTCTGGCGCAAGGCGGCGCACTTCCAGCCCGAACGGGGCACGGCCAGCACCTGGGTTTTCACGATCGCTCGCAACCTCGCCGTCGACCGCCTGCGCCGCGACGGGCCACCGCCCGGAGCCGAGGCTCAGCCGGTGGAGGAGGATGCCGTGGAGAGTGCCGAGACCGCCGTGCTCTCAGCCGAACGGGAGCAGCGCCTGCGAGCCGCTCTCGCCACGCTTTCGCCGGAGCAGAATACGATACTTCAGCTCTCCTTCTTTCAGGACCGGCCACATTCGGAGGTTGCCGCCGAGCTCGGCATCCCGCTCGGCACGGTCAAATCGCGTATCCGCCTCGCCATTGCGCGGCTGCGCCTGCTTTTGGACGACTTGTCATGACGCTTACCCGCCCCATCACGCATCATCCGGACGACGGCGTCCTGCTCGCCTATGCGACGGGCACCCTCGGCCTCGCGCATCGCCTCGTGGTCGGCGCCCATCTCGAGACCTGCCCCGCCTGCCGCTCCCGTCTGGCCGGCTTCGAGACCGTCGGCGGCGTCATGCTGGAGGCCCAGGCGCCGGTGGCGCTTGCCTCCGATGCGCTGGCTCGCGCCCTGGCGGCGCTGGACGCACCTGAACCGCCGCCTCCCGCCCCGCGCCTCACGCCCGCGAGCTTTCCGCTCGGCATCGAGCTGCCGAAGTCGCTTGCCGGTCAGGACATCGGCCCCTGGCGCTGGACGGCGCCCGGCATCGAGATCAGCAAGATCGAAGGCCTGTGGAAAACCAGGGAACGCTGTTTTCTGCTCAGGGCCGCGCCTGGCGTGACGGTGCCCCATCACGATCATGACGGTGTCGAACTCGCGCAGCTCCTCGCAGGGGCGCTTGTTGACGAGGACCAGCGCTTCGAGGTCGGCGATTGCGCCCAGGCCGAGCCTGGCCTGCGCCACCAGCCGCATTCCGATCCGGAGCATGGCTGCATCTGCCTGATCGCCATCGACGGCCGCACGCGTCCGAGCCATTGGACCGGCCGGCTGATCCAGCGCTTCATCGACATCTGAGGCGCGAAACCGATGATAGCCCTTCCCTTCCTTTACTGGATGGCAGGCGCAGGCCTCTTCCTCTGCCTCACCATGGCCTGCGCCTGGCTGGTGCAGCGGCGTACGGGCAAATCGGGCTGGGCCGACGTCGCCTGGACGATAGGGCTCGGCGTTGCCGGCGCCATGCTGGCGCTGGCTCCCGTGGGCGGAACACCCGAGCCGTTGCGCCAGGGCCTTGTGGCGTCGCTCGCCCTTCTCTGGGCCCTGCGGCTTGGCGGCCATATCCTCAAGCGCACGCTGAGTGGCGGCGAAGACCCGCGCTACCATCAGCTCGCGCAGGAATGGGGTGAGGCCTTTCCTCGCCGCCTGTTCTGGTTCCTGCAGCTCCAGGCCGTCTGCTCCCTTCTCCTGGCTGTCTCCGTGCTTCTGGCCGGCCACCGTCCCGGCCCGCTGCGCTGGAACGATATCGCCGGGATCGCCCTCCTGCTCGCAGCCATCGCCGGCGAGGGTCTCAGCGACCTCCAGCTCTCGCGCTTCCGGGCCAATCCCGCCAATGGCAAGCGTGTGTGCAATGAGGGCCTGTGGTCGCTCTCCCGCCATCCCAATTACTTCTTCGAATGGCTGGCCTGGCTTGCCTACCCCCTGATCGCCATCGACTTCGGTGGCGGCTATCCGTGGGGCTGGCTGGCGCTGTCGGGTCCCGCCTTCATGTATTGGCTGCTCGTCCATGTCTCCGGCGTGCCGCCGCTCGAGGCTCATATGCTGCGCTCGCGCGGGCAGGCCTATCGCGCCTACCAGGCCAAGGTGAGCGCCTTCTTTCCCACTTTTCCGGTCAAGGAACCCCTGCGATGAGCATGCTCGCTTCCGCCATCGACGTGATCGAGAGCACTCCCCTGCCGGACTGGATGACGCGGGGGGGCGTCAACTTCCTGGTGGGCCGCACCCGTCGACGCCTGGCCACCCGCCCTTCCACAGATGTGCCCTTTGCAGCCATGATGGGCGAGCACGCGATTGCGCTGCATGCGAGCGAAGCCAATGCCCAGCACTACGAGATACCCTCGGCTTTCTTCGCCCTCATCCTGGGCCCACAGCGCAAATATTCGTGCTGCCTCTATCCCCAGGGCACGGAGACTCTCGCCGAAGCCGAGACGCTGGCGCTGGACGAGACCATCGCCCATGCCGACCTGCAGGACGGCCAGACCATACTTGAGCTTGGCTGCGGCTGGGGCTCCCTCAGCCTCGCCCTGGCGAAACGCTTCCCGAAGGCCGAGATCACCTCCGTCTCGAATTCGGCCAGCCAGCGCGCCTTCATCGAGACCGGGGCCACCATGCGCGGGCTGCGCAACCTCACGGTCGTCACCGCCGACATGAATGACTTCACGCCCAATGGCCGCTTCGTGCGCATCGTCTCGGTGGAGATGTTCGAGCACATGACCAACTGGCGCGCGCTGCTGACCCGTATCAGCGGCTGGCTCCAGCCCGAGGGCCGGCTGTTCCTGCATGTGTTCAGCCATCGCAGCCAACCCTACCGCTTCGACCATGCCGACAAGACGGACTGGATCGCCCAGCATTTCTTCACAGGCGGCATCATGCCGAGCCACGATCTCATCCGCCAGTTCGACGACATCTTCACCCTCGACGAGGCCTGGCAGTGGAGCGGCCGGCACTACCAGCGCACGGCCCAGGACTGGCTTGCCAATTTCGACGCCCACGGCCAGGCGATCGACGCGATCCTGCGTGACGTCTATGGCCGGGACGCCGCCCTGTGGAAGCGCCGCTGGCGCCTGTTCTTCCTCGCCACGGAAGGCCTGTTCGGCCATGCGGGCGGGCGGGAGTGGGGCGTGAGCCATTATCGGCTACGTGCGAGTCCCGGGTGCGCGGGCATCCTGCCCGCATCTTGAACCGCAGCGCTCGCACGATGAGAAGATGCGGGCAGAAAGCCCGCGCACCCGGGAAGACTACACCGCCCTCGCCGCGCCATAGCCCACCACGGCCCCGATCGCCGTCAGCATCGTGCCCCAGGCCATGTCAGCCAGCGTAATCGCCAGCGGCCAGTCCTTCAGAGTGGCGTGGTTGGTGAGATCGTAGGTGCCGTAGGCGGTGAGGCCCAGAATGGCGCCGCGGGCGAGTGCCCCTTGCCAGTGGCTTGAAGGCCGGATCGCCAAGGCAACGATTCCGGCGGCATAGAGAAGATAGAACAGCACGGCCGGCGCCAGCACCACCGAATCGGCGAGGAGCGGACCGATCAGCGGCCGGTAGAGCCAGCCTGTCATCTGGGTGAGCCAAATCGCATCGATCGAGAGAAAACAGGCGAGCGTGGCCGCGTAGGCCAGGGCTGTCTTGATCATGAACCGCTCCGAATCGTTACCCTCGATACGAGTGGGAACGGGCGGTGGATCAGTGGGATGGGGATGTGCTCGCCACGGACGATGCCGGTCTGCAGACCGGCATGGAATCGCAGCCATTGCCAAAGGAAGCGCTGCTCCCCAGAAACAACAAAGCCGCCCTGAGGCGGCTTTCGTAGTCCGGGAAGATTTGGTGGAGCCAGACGGGATCGAACCGTCGACCTCTACAATGCCATTGTAGCGCTCTCCCAGCTGAGCTATGACCCCACGTCTCGAAAGCGGTTTGGGCGCCGCCTTCATATTCCTCGGCGTTTCCGCCGACGGGCCGCTCCTTTCTCACAGGTGGCGGCTCGATGCAAGTGATGTGACGAAGAAATTTCGGAAAAAACACTTCCCCGTCAAAAAGGCGCGATCCTGTGGAAAACCGCGCCTCGTCCAGCGCAAGGATGCGTCTCAGGCTTCCTCGTCGTCCTCGATGCCGTCGCCGATCAGGTCGGTGACGTCGTCGCTCTCGTCCTCGTCTTCCTCGAGGAAGGTATCGTCATCGGCAGTCGTATCGTCCTCGACGTCGATATCATCGTCGCCGACCACGGTCTTGGCGGCGCCCGCTTCGTCGTCGGCCTCTTCCAGGCTGATCAGTTCGGCATCAGCCACCGGATCAAGATCGGTATCCTCTTCCGTCGGAACGGCGCGCGGGACGACGGCATCCGGACGGGCGCCACGCAGCAGCACCGGCGCAGCGATGGTGACCACCTGGCCGGTGTAGGGCGAGATGATCGGATCCTTGTTTAGATCGTAGAATTTGCGGCCTGTCGTCGGACAAACGCGCTTCGTGCCAAGTTCGGGTCTGGCCACGGCGTAAACCTTTGTCGAATGTCGAAAAATGGAGTGCGAGGCCGCTACAGACAACCGGCCTCGATGTCAATCAGATTCGCAAAGATGGGCGCTTTTCCCGGCTTGGCAAGGGGCAGCAGTCACGTTCGATCAGGAAAAAACGCCACGCGAGGGCGCCCACCAGCTTCGTGGGGGAGGCTCGCGTTGCGCCCCTCGACATAGCTATCCTTCCTCCCCCCATCCATGCTAAGCGCCCGGTCATGCCCGCCCGCCTGCAAAAACCCGCCCCGATCGAGACCAAGCCCCTTTCCGCGCACCGCTCGCCGGGCCTGAAGGGCAAGGTGCGAGTGCCCGGCGACAAGTCGATCTCGCATCGTGCCCTCATCTTCGGCCTGCTCAGCGTAGGCGAAACCGAGATCGAGGGGCTGCTCGAGGCCGGTGACGTCATGGCGACCGCGGAAGCCTGCCGTCGGCTCGGCGCGACCATTACGCGAATCGGCGAAGGCTCATGGCGCGTCCAGGGCGTCGGTGTCGGCGGTCTGCTTTCGCCCGATGGTACGCTCGATTTCGGCAATGCCGGCACAGGCTCGCGCCTGATGATGGGCGTGGTGGCCGGCCATGGCGTTACCGCCACATTCGACGGCGACGCCTCGCTTCGCCAGCGGCCGATGATGCGGGTGCTGACCCCACTGCTCAAGATGGGCGCCGAAATCGTCACCAGCGCCGAGGGCAACCGCCTGCCGTTGACCCTGCGCGGCGCCGCCGATCCCGTGCCGATCAGCTATGAGAGTCCGGTCGCCTCTGCGCAGGTCAAGTCCGCCGTGCTGCTCGCAGGCATCAACGCTCCGGGCGAGACGACGGTGATCGAGGCCGAGGCGACGCGTGACCATACCGAGCGAATGCTCCGCCATTTCGGCGCGGAGGTCGCCATCACCCCGCATGGCGCGCATGGCCGCAGGATCGTGCTGCGCGGTCGGCCGGAACTGGAGCCGAAGCCGGTCATCGTGCCCGCCGATCCCTCATCCGCCGCCTTCCCGCTGGTGGCGGCGCTAATCGTGCCGGGTTCGGACATCGTGATCGAGGGCGTGATGATGAATCCGCTGCGCACCGGGCTGATCACCACCCTGTGCGAAATGGGCGCCGACATCTCCCGGACCAACGTCCGGGTCGAGGGCGGCGAGGACGTCGCCGATCTCACCGTGCGCCATTCCGCCCTCCGAGGCGTGGAGGTGCCCGCCGAACGCGCACCTTCGATGATCGACGAATATCCGGTGCTGGCGGTGGCAGCCGCCTTCGCCGAAGGCGAAACCCATATGCGTGGCCTCGGCGAGTTGCGGGTGAAGGAGAGCGACCGCCTGGCCGCCGTCGCCGCCGGCCTCGCCGCCAATGGCATCGTTCATCGCATCGTGGGCGATGACCTCGTCGTTGCCGGTTCGGCTGCCGTTCCGGGCGGCGGCGAGGTCGTCACCCGCATGGACCATCGTATCGCCATGGCCTTCCTGATGATGGGCCTGGCCTCGCGCGCACCCGTGCGCGTGGACGACACGGCCTTCATCGCCACCAGTTTCCCCAGCTTTATCCCGACAATGCGCAGCCTCGGAGCGGACTTTGGAGCCGACTTGGCATGATCATCGCGATTGATGGCCCCGCCGCATCCGGCAAAGGCACGCTGGCCAAGCGCCTGGCCGAGCATTTCGCCTTGCCCCATCTCGACACCGGCTTGCTCTACCGCGCGGTGGGCCGTGTGGCGCTCGACCGGGGACTAGAGCTCGACGACGCCGATGCCACCGCTGAGATCGCCGAACTGCTCGACGTCGCCGAGCTGGACGAAACCCGTCTGCGGGGGCGCGAGATGGGGGAAGCCGCCTCCATCGTCGCCGCCCACCCCAAGGTGCGCAAGGCCCTGCTCGACCTGCAGCGCCGATTCGCCCACCAGCGCGGCGGGGCGGTGCTCGATGGCCGCGACATCGGCACCGTGATCGCACCCGGCGCCGAGGTGAAGATCTTTGTCACGGCCGCGCCGGAGATCCGGGCACGGCGGCGCCATCTGGAGCTGGAGAAGCGCGGCGATGCCCCACCTTATGAGGAGGTGCTGGCTGATATCCGCAAGCGCGACGCGCGAGACGCCGGTCGCACCGATGCCCCGCTGAAGCCCGCACCCGATGCGCATGTACTCGACACCACCGCCCTCGATGTCGAGAGCGCCTTTGCCGCCGCACTCCTCCTCGCAAACCGGCATAAGGACTAATCAACCCTTGATTTTAGGCCTTCGGGCGCTGATATCCGGCCCGAATGATTTTTTGGAACAGGTGAGATGACGAGCAAGACCAAACCCGAAGTCGAGACCCCGATCGAGGCGGAAGCGAATGCTTCGGCCGAAGCGACGGCCGAAAGCACGGGCCAGGCCGGCGGCGAGCAGGACGCCACCAACGACAATGCCTTCGAAGTGCTGACAAAGCTCCAGGCCGAGAATGCAGACCTCAAGGATCGGCTGCTGCGCACCCTGGCCGAGGTCGAGAATGTACGCCGCCGCGGCGAGCGCGAGGTCAACGACACGCGCCAGTATGCCGTGGCCAAGTTCGCCGGCGACATGCTCGATGTCGCCGACAACATGGCCCGGGCGCTGGCCAACACGCCTGCCGAGGCTCGCGAGAGCGATCCGGCCGTCAAGACGCTGGTCGAAGGCGTGGAGCTGACAGAAAAGGCCATGCTCCGCGCGCTGGAAAAGCACGGCGTAAAGAAGATCGATCCGCAGGGCGAGCGCTTCGATCCGAATTTCCACCAGGCTATTTTCGAGGTACCCGACACGTCCGTAGCGACCGGCACGGTCGCCCAGGTCGTGCAGGTCGGCTATAGCATCGGCTCGCGCGTGCTGCGCCCGGCAATGGTGGGTGTCGCCCGCGGCGGGCCAAAGCCGGCAACGGCCGAGGCCGAGAAGCAGAGCTGAGTCAACACCGGAGTGGCAGTCTCCGACTGCCATCCTCCTCTCCTGCGAGTGCATCGGTTCCCAGAATGGTATCGTCACACCGGCAGGAGCCGATGTGGTGGCAGAGACCGCCCCTCCTCCGCTCTCATGCCATGCAGTCGAATTCGCCCTCGGCCCGCCCAGCCTTCCAGTAGTTGAGGATCTGGCAGCGCGCCGGTGGCAGACGGAGCGTCGTGCGGGCGTACTTGCGGATGGCACGGGCGATGCCGGCCTCGGCGCCGGCCCAGACCATGAGATCCTCGCGCTTCTGCGGTGTGGCTTCGGACACGGCATCCATCAGGCGGCTCGGCTCGCCCGGGCGGCGCTGCAGGCAGCAGATGTCCCGCCCGGTGTAGGCGAGCAGGCAGCGCGCGTCCGGATTGGGTGTCTCCAGCACCACGGTAACAGCGACGTCCCCAGGCAGGGTTTCGAGCGTGCGGGCGATCGCCGGCAGGGCCGTGTGGTCGCCCGCCAGCAGATAGGAGCGGCAAGGCGGGGCGGGGATCACACCCGGGCCGCGCAGACCGACCTTGTCGCCGGGACGCGCCTGCAGGGCAAAGCGCGAGCCGACGGAATCCTCGCCATGCAGGGCGATGTCGACGTGGAGTTCGCCACGCTGCAGATCGAAATGGCGCAGCGAATAAGTGCGGATGCGCTCGCAACCCTCTGCATCGGCAAGATGCAGCTTAAGATAGGGCCCAAGGGCGCCGGGCGGGGGCAGCAAGGCACGGAGGTCCCCGCCGCCGAGCACCAGCCGGCGCAGATCTGGCGCGAGGTTGCATGTGGCAAGGACGGTGGCCGTGATCGGTCGCGCGGCGGACATGCGGGCTCATTCCTTCATTGGGGTTTGCGCCCGAGCTGCCAGACGAGATAGGGCAGGCCGATCAAGGCGGCGATGATGCCGGTGGGCAACTGGCGTGGGGCGATGGCGGTGCGGGCGAGCGCATCGGCGGCGACCATTATGAGGGCGCCGATCAGGGCGGAGGCGAGCACCTCGCTGGCGGCCCGGCGCATGCCGAGAAGACGGGCGATATGGGGTCCGGCTAGGCCGACGAAGGTGAGTGGCCCCGTCGCCATCACCGCGGCGGCGGTCAGCATCGAGGCAATGCCCATCATCGCGAGACGCACGCCCGGCAGAGGCAGGCCCAGGGACCGTGTCAACGCCTCGTCGAACGGCATGAGGTCGAGCCAGCGCACCAGCACCAGGAGAGTCGGGAGAAGGACCGCGGCAAAACCGGCGGCGAGCGCCACACTCGGCCAGTCAGCCAGGTAGGTCGAACCGGCGATCCAGGCCAGCACCTGGTTGGCGCGCGGGTCGCCGAGTGCCAGGAAGGCGACGACGAGGGCATCGAGCAAGGCCGAAAGGGCGATGCCTGCAAGCAGCATGTGATCGGGTGCAAAGCCGTTGCGGCGGCCGGCGAGCAGCACCAGCGACAGTGCCAGGAAGCCGCCCATCGCGCCGTAAAGAGTCTGCTGGACAGGGCCTGGCGCCGCGCTCAGGATCAGGGCGGCCACCAGGCCGAAAGCAACACCGGTGCCGACCCCCAGCACCTCCGGCGCCGCCAGCGGATTGCCCGAGACGCGCTGCAGCACGAGACCCGCCACCGCCAGCATAGCGCCGGAGAGAAGGGATATCAGGGTGCGCGGCAAGCGCCAGGGTTCGACAGCGGCGAAATCGGAAAGCGCCGTCCGATGCCAGCTGTCGCCGTCATGGCCGACCAGGAGGGCGATAGCGAGCAGGACGGGCAGCAGGAACGCCAGCAGCCACAGGAGGCGGGAGGGATTGCCGATGCGCCTTGTCTGGGCGGCACGGATAGCCGGTGGTTCGCTGCGACGCAGGCGCGGCAGCAACCAGAGGAGAAGCGGCGCGCCCAGCAACGCCGTGGCGGCGCCGGTGGGCAGATTGACGATGCCGGAGAGCTCCAGCAGGCCAACGACTCCGTCCATCGCCAACACAAGAAGGCCGCCGACCAGCGGCGCCGCCACGAGCCTGGCGCCGAAGCGCCTGGCGCCGGAAAGGGCCGCGATCTGTGGGGCAGCAAGGCTGACAAAGCCGATCACGCCCACCTGGGCGGTGACTGCAGCGGTCAGCAGAGCCGCCAGCACCGCACCGAGGCCGCGCACCCAGGCGAGCGGCAGACCGATGGCGCGTGCAGATTCATCGTCCAGCGACAGCAGCGCCAGCGGACGCGCGGCGAGGGTGGCGAACATCAGGAGGACAGCAAGGCGAGGCGCCAGCGCCAGGGGCGCCGACCAGTCCTGCTGGGCAAGCGAACCGCCACCCCACAGGAAGAGCACGGCGACATATTCCTGATTGATCAGGCGCAGCGCCACCGTCAAGGCGCCGCAGAACAGGCCCGTCACCAGCCCAGCCAGCACCAGTGCGATGGAGGAGAAACGGTTGCGCGCGGCGCAGAGCATCACGAAGCCGAGGGCTGTCAGGGCGCCCGCCATCGCCACGGCCTCCCGCGCCACCAGCAAAGCCGGCGCCATCACCAGGGCAAGAGTCATCGCCAGTTGCGCCCCGGCCTCGAGGCCCAGGGTGGTGGGGGACGCCAGGGGATTGCGCAGGATCTGCTGCAGCAGGAGGCCGGCGGTGCCGAGCCCCACGCCGGCGAGGAAGGCGGTGGCGCCGCGGGGCAGGGCCGAGAAGTGAAAGACGAGCTGCTGGGGATCATCGAGGTTGGGATCGAAGGTCGCCTGTATCCATTGCGCGAAGGGCAGTTGGACATTCCAGCACCACGCGGTCAGCCCTGCCGCCAGCAGGACGAACGTCACCAGCGTTGTGGCAAGGCGGTGAATGTCCGCTCGCAGATCGAAATTCATGGCTTCGTTATCCCGGGCTCAACTTTGTCATGCCCGGGCTTGTCCCGAGCATCCAGCCGCGCCTTCTGCCGGCGCGGTTCTGGATCGCCGGGACAAGCCCGGGCATGACAAAAGGTCGAGCCTCCGTCGGCTTTTCGGTGGGCCAGTCAGAACCGCGCATCGCCGCTTCCCAACCGATCGACGAGAAGTGTGGCGAAGCGGTTGGCGGCGGTGATCTCGCCGAAGGTCCAGACCGCCGGCAGATGGCGGACGCGGCCCTGCCGCACCGACGGCAGGTTGCCCCACAGGCTCGCCGGATCCGGCGCGATCGTCACCCCCGCGGGCAGGGGATCGACGACCACGATATCGGCATCGGGAAAGGCGGCCAGCTTCTCCGTACCGACCAGGGCAAAGCCCCAGTCGTTGACCGGCCGCGTCCAGGCATTCGTCAGGCCGAGACGCTCCAGCGCCGCGCCGGGCATACTGCCGTGCCCATAAACGCGCACGAATCGGGCATCGAGAAACTGGACCACCAGGGGCCTGCGTCTTGCTGCTGGCCCCAGCCGGGCACGCAGGGCGCCGAAGCGGGCGTTGCTGTCCGCGATGACCTTGTCGGCCTCGGGGCCGCGCTCCAAGAGCCGGCCAAGCAGGCGAAGTTGTGTGCCAGCTTCCGCAAGCACGTCGCCCCCACCGGCGATCGAAACCTCGAAAGTCGGCGCAATACGCTCGAGCAAGGGCCGGGTTGCGGCGCCGAGCGGACTGACCAGGATGAGATCGGGTTTCAGCGCAGCGATGATCTCGGGATTGGGCGCGTCGCGCAGTCCGAGATCGGGTGTGTCGGGCGGCAGCGCCGGCTCGGCGACCCAGATGCGGTAGAGCTCCGCATCTCCGACTCCGGCCGGCGCCGCGCCGAGCGACAGCAGCATGGCGGCGGCCGTCCAGTCGAGAGCCACGATGCGGCGGGGTACGCCCGTGGGCTGTGGGTCGAGGGCATGTCCCGGCACGGGCAGCGCCGCGACGAGAGCGCCGGCCAACAAGCGTCCGGCCATGGCCCGTCGCGTCATCGCTTTTCCACCTCCCGCGTTCGATCGCATCGCATTGTCCCGTACCGGATCGGCGCCGCATCTGCCGTAGTGCAGCTGGCCTCATCATCGCCAGGCTTATCGCACTCAGAATATAGTATATGCAAGAGATCGTATAAATTTTAGAGTGCAGTTTATATCCTCTAAAAACTGCACACTTTTAGAACTTTAGACATCAGAAGTTTTGATTAGTTTTAGATTAAACTTATTTACAATGTGGATAATTTGAGTCTTAACGTCCAGCCGCAGCGCTTCGGTTGGGTGAACTCTACGAAGCGTATCATCGCGAAGCGGGGTGACTGGAGATTATGGAGCGACATTTACGAGCATGTGTGCGGGTGGGGGCGTTGGCGGCATCGAGCATGCTCGCCTTGGTCCTGGCGACGGGGGCGAAAGCGCAGGCCACCGACAATGGCGTCATCGAGCTCAATCCGGTAACGGTGACAGGCGAATCGCCCACGGGGCCCATCAATGGCTATGTCGCCAAGCAGACCACTGCCGGCTCGAAGACCAACACGCCTATCGAGAAGGTCCCGCAATCGGTCACGGTGATCGGCCACGAGCAGTTGGAGGCTCAGCAACCGCAGAAACTCGACCAGGCCCTCTCCTACACCGCCGGAGTCACCGGCGCGCCCTATGGCTACGACTCCCGCACCAACTGGGTGTTCATCCGCGGCTTCGATGCCAGCCAGACCGGCATCTTCCTGGACGGCCTGCCGCTCTATCAATACGCCTTCGGCAGTTTCTATATCGATCCCTACCAGCTCGAACGCGTGGAAGTGCTGCGCGGCCCGTCCTCGACCCTGTATGGCGGCGGCAATCTCGGCGGCATTCTCAATCTCGTCTCCAAACGGCCGACCGATCAGCCGGTTCATGAAATCGAGACCGGCATCAACACCTGGGGCAATGCCTATACGGGCTTCGATCTGGGCGGCAGGATCGACGATGCAGGTGTGTGGAGCTACCGCGTGAACGGCAAGATCGCGGGTGGCGGCTATGAAGTCGACAAGGCCAAGGGCATCCAGGGCTATATCGCGCCATCGCTGACCTTCAAGCCTGATGACGCCACGAGCCTGACACTGCTCGGCAGCTATACCAATATGGACCTCGACCACACCGGCGGCTTCCTGCCCTATAACGGCACGGTGAAACCGGCGAACTTCGGCTATATCTCCCGCAGTTTCTATTCGGCCGAACCGTCTGATGACATGTATCGCCGCGCGCAGGCGCTGCTCGGATACGAGTTCAGGCACGATTTCAACGACAACTGGACCTTTCGCCAGAACGTCCGCTACGGCTACCTGGATACGCGCGAGCGTTACGCCTATCCCTATGGCTACTACGATCCCGCTGCCGCCTTCGGCGGCGGCAACCCTCTGCCGCTGACGCCGGACAACGAGCTCTACCGCATCGGATTCCAGCAGCACACCGTGGTGAACACCGTCTCGGCCGACAATCAGCTTGAAGGCAAGTTCGACACCGGCCCGGTGGCCCACGACGTGCTGTTCGGCATCGACTACAAATACTACAACATCAACCAGTCGCAGGCCCTGTTCAACGCCACGCCGATCAGTGCGACTGACCCTGCCTACGGCGCCCCACAGGGGGCAACAGGCGCTCCCTACATCCGCCAGCATTACACGATGAACCAGTTCGGCACCTATCTGCAGGATCAGATCAGCTTCGCCGACAACTGGCTGCTGACACTGAACGGTCGCTATGACCGGGTCTGGACCGAAAGCTCGGGCACGGCGAATTTCAGCGGCGTCGCCGGCGCCCTCAGCGGCCGCGCTGGCCTATCCTACGCTTTCTCCAACGGGATCACGCCCTATGTCTCGATTGCCCGCGGCTTCGATCCAGTGATCGGCTCCAACTTCGCCGGCCAGCCCTTCAAGCCCCAGACCGGCGTCCAGTATGAAGCCGGGGTGAAATATCGTCCGACCTTCTTCGACGGCCTGATCACCGCCGCCTACTATGATCTGACGAAGCGGAACGTGCTGACGAACGACACCGCCCATCTGTTCTTCCAGAACCAGCTTGGCGAAGTACGTTCGCGCGGCTTCGAGTTCGAGGCGCAGGCCAATGTCACCGAAGCCCTCAAGATGACGGCGGCGTTCACGACCTCGCAGATCACGATCGAGAAGAACACGGATCCCACCGTGATCGGCAAGCGTCCGAGCATCGTGCCTGAGACCACCGCATCGGTGTGGGCCGACTACACCTTCCAGGAAGGTTTCCTGAAGAATCTCGGCTTGCAGGGCGGCATCCGCTATCTCGGTTCGTCCTATGCGGACAACCAGAATGTTTACAAGGTGCCCGCCGTGGTTCTGTTCGATGCCGGCGTACACTACAAGTACAAGGACTGGGACTTGGCCGTTAACGTGAACAACGTCTTCGACAAGCGTTACGTCGCGGCCTGCAACGGAGCACTCTCCTGCTATTACGGCCCGGGCCGGGTTGCGTCCTTCAAGGCTAGCTACACATGGTAAGGCGGCGGAAATGGAGTGGCGGTCTCCGACCGCCATTGCCGGAAACGATACGCCTGTTGGGAAGGGTGATGGCGATCGGAGATCGACACTCCGCGTTTGGCGCGCTCTTTTCCGCCAAGGCTCGCGCATGGCGTGTCCCGCTCGGCCTCATCACCGTGCTGACGCCAGCGCCCGCCTTCGCCCAGGAGGCCGATGGCGGCACTGGCCTTGCTGCCCCACTCTCGGCGATACTGCCACATGACCTCTCCCCATGGGGCATGTTCATCCAGGCCGATATCGTGGTGAAGTGCGTTATGATCGGCCTCGCCTTCGCTTCCCTCGTGACCTGGACGGTGTGGCTCGCCAAAGGTATCGAGCTTCTTGCCGCCAGGCGCCGGGCACAGGCGGCTACCCGCATGCTGGAACGCGCCGAGAGCCTTGAAGCGGCGCGTCAGGCGGTCGAGAGCGGCTGGACCCGGCGGGGAGCCGTTGCCGACCTCATGCAGGCGGCCGCGCGCGAGCAGCGGCGCTCTGGCGATCTCTCGGCCGACGGCGTCAAGGAGCGCCTTTCCATCGCCCTCGCCCGCATCGAGGCCCGCGCCGGCCGTTCGATGACGCGTGGCACGGGCCTGCTCGCCACCATCGGTGCCACCGCCCCCTTTGTCGGCCTGTTCGGCACGGTATGGGGCATCATGAATTCCTTCATCGGCATCTCCCAATCGCACACCACCAATCTGGCCGTCGTGGCGCCCGGCATTGCGGAGGCCCTGCTCGCCACCGCCATCGGCCTCATGGCAGCCATCCCGGCGGTGATCATCTACAACGTCTTCGCTAGAACCATCGCCGGCTATCGGGCTCTGCTGTCGGACGCCTCGGGCGAGGTGCTGCAGCATGTCTCGCGCGACCTCGATCGGCAGGAGCAGGCCGCCGCGCCGGCAGCGGTCCGCTCCCCCGCGATCGCGCGTACGCATGGAGCGGGCTAGGGCATGGGTGTTTCCCTCAAGGACCAGCAGGACGGCGATCTTTCCGAGGTTGCTGATATCAACGTCACGCCCTTCATCGATGTGATCCTTGTGCTGCTGATCATCTTCATGGTGGCGGCGCCGCTCTCCACCGTCGATGTCGCCGTCGATCTGCCGGTTTCCAACGCCAGCGCCCAGCCACGGCCCGACAGGCCGGTGTTCCTCACCGTGAAGAAGGACCTGAGCCTGGCGCTCGGCGAGAATGGCGTGCCGCGCGACCAACTCCAGCCCGCCATCGACCGGCTCACGGGCAAAGACCGTGACCAGCGTGTGTTCCTGCGCGCCGATGGGGGCGTGGCCTATCGTGAGTTGATGGGAGTGATGAATCTCCTGCGCAGCGCCGGCTATCTCAAGATCGCGCTGGTTGGCCTCGAAGATACCGGCGCGGCACCGCGCGTACCTGCACCGGCGCCATGACGGATCCGCTTTCCAAAGGCCCCCGGCCCGGCACTTCGCCGGGATTGCCGCTGTTGCCACTCTGGGCCGGCGCAGCGACGCTGATGCTGGCGGCCCACGGCGCCGCGGGGTGGGCCATCCGGGGCTGGCAGCCGGGCGAGCCGCCGATGGCTGTCCAGGAGGCAGAGCCGGTCATCATCGACCTGCCGCCCGTCGCCGTCGTCGCCGAAGCCGCTCCTGCGGAGGCAGTGCCGGAGGTTCGGGCCGAAGCCGTGCCCGCCACCCCGACCGGGACCGCCGAACCGCTGCCGGCCCAAACAGCGCAGGCTGAGACAGTCGAACCACAGATCACGGCGGACACGCCGATCGAGACGGCACCGCCGGTGGAGCCTGGCACGGCGCAGGCTGAGCCCGTGCAGCCCGAACTGCCGCCGGTGCAACCCGAGGATGTCAAGCCGGCAACGCTCGAACCGCTGCCGGATGTTCCAACCGTGTCTGACAACACGCAGGCGGAGGTGGTCATGCCTGCCGCCAAGCCCCAGAAGACCCAGAAGAGACCCATCACGCAGCGCAAAGTGGAAAAGCGAGACAAGGCTGACCAACCAAGACCGCAACAGGTGCGGCAGGTGCAACAAGCGGCTCCCGCGAAGCCACAGAAGGCTTCGGCCTCTGAACTCGCGGCATGGAAAGGCAGCGTCGATGCCAGAATACGCCGGGCAACCGCCAATCGCAGCGGCGGACTTAAAGGTATCGCCCATGTTTCCATCGCGATAAGCGGCTCGGGCGAAATCACATCGGTATCCGCTTCGTCCTCCAATCCCGCTATCGCCTCCAAAGCCAAATCCCTGATGCAGGCGATGGGGTCTCTGCCTCCCCCGCCAGGGGGTGGATCTCATGTCCTGAATATTTCGTTGCCATTCGAGTAGGATCGCGATGCCGGACGCCATCTCTTCCATGGATCTCAGCGAGTTCGGTGCCGCGGAGCCGATGTTCCAGCTCGATTCCGTCAGCTTCGCCATTCCCGGCCGCCCGCTGTTGCAGCCGCTGACGCTCTCGCTCGCGCCGGGCCGCGTCGTGGGGCTGATCGGCCACAACGGCTCGGGCAAATCGACGCTCGTCAAGCTGCTCGCGCGCCAACAGGCGCCTAGCGGCGGATGCATCGCCTTGCGCGGCATGCCGCTGTCGGCCTGGAGCGGACGGGACTTCGCCCGCCGCGTCGCCTATCTTCCCCAGCACACGCCCCCCTCCACCGGTCTTCTCTCCCGGGAACTCGTCGCCTTTGGGCGATATCCCTGGCATGGCGCGCTTGGGCGCTTCGGGCCGCGAGACACCGAGAAGGTGGCGGAGGCAATGGCCCTCGCCCATGTCGAAGCCTTCGCCGATCGCATGGTCGACACGCTTTCCGGCGGCGAGCGCCAGCGCGTCTGGCTTGCGATGCTGGTGGCGCAGGACACCAACTGCCTGCTCCTCGACGAACCGATCTCCGCCCTCGACGTCGCCCATCAGATCGAGGTGCTGGCCCTGGTTCGGCAGCTCTCGCGGGAGCGCGGCGCGGGGATCGTGGTGGTATTGCATGACGTGAACATGGCGGCGCGCTATTGCGACGAACTCCTCGCCCTGAAGGAAGGCCGGGTGATCGCGCGCGGCACGCCGGCCGAGATCATGACGCCGGACTGCCTGAGGCAGATCTACGGCATCGACATGAGTGTGATACCCCATCCCGAGACGGGTGTGCCGCTCAGCTTCGTGCACTGAGGCGCCCCAAGGCCTTAGTCGAGGACGCAAGGGCAGGCTTCTCAAAAGATAGCTGCTTTGCAAGATCAACGGCAGGCCTGAGCAACTATCCCAGCTCTCGCCAATTCATGGAGGCGGATGTACGACATCCAGTCTATCCATTACTGCCGGGTTCCTCGTTTGAATCGGAACCGTGCAAACGAAATTCTGCTCTTCTTCGATCGTCGTCTGGCGGTCCATATTCATGTATTTGCAGCTACAACCTATCCGAAATATAGCTCACTACGTTAGTACTACTCGCCCTCATGCGAAATGATTATTACCGATTACAGGTACAGATTGGAAGTATTGTAGCCTGAACAGACTATATAGCGTATGTCCTCCTTAGCTATTTACATGCTGCGGGAGGGCATGATGAACCGTAAGGCGTTTTTCACGGCGGCATTGATGGGCCTCGCGGCCGCAAGCCTGGCACCGCACCAGCAAGCAAGCGCGGACCCGTTGCTCGACCGCGGGCGCTATCTCATGGAGGGGATCGTCGCCTGCGGCAATTGCCATACGCCCAAGGCGGCGGACGGCATGCCGATTGCCGACAAGGAACTCGCGGGCGGCTTTGCCATCGATGCCCCGATCTTCCACGCAGTGGCTCCCAACATCACACCGGACAAGGAAACCGGCATCGGTAACTGGACAGACGGTCAGATCATCGATGCCATCCGAAACGGCAAACGGCCGGACGGTTCGATCATCGGGCCGCCCATGCCGATCGCCTTCTATCGTGGCATGTCGGACAGCGACGTGAAGGCCGTCGTAGCCTATCTGCGGCAAGTCAAGCCGGTCTCCAACAAGGTGGAGAAATCGGTCTACAGGGCTCCCTTGCCTGAGGCTTATGGGCCGCCGGTGGGGAGCGTCGCCGACGTGCCGCACGGCGACAAGGTCGCCTATGGCGCCTATCTCGCCACCGGGCTCGGCCATTGCATGGATTGCCACACTCCGCTCGTGCAGGGTCGCAACGACATGAAACGCCTCGGCGCCGGCGGCAACGAATTCGGCATGCCGGGCGGAGTGGTGATCACCTCCGCCAATCTTACGCCGGCTAATAAAAATGGCATCGCCAGTTGGACAGATGCGCAAGTGGTCACTGCCTTGAAGACCGGTCAGCGGCCTAATGGCAGCCACATCGTGCCACTGATGGCGTTCAATTGGTACAAAAATGTCAACGACGAGGACTATGCAGCGCTCGTGGCATTCCTGCGGGATCTGAAGCCGGTGGAGTGATGGAAGTAAGCCGGCTATGTAGATGGTGTAAGCGTATGAATAAGAAGCGCGACGCCAGCCTCCCCCACGAAGCTGGGGGAGGTGTCACGACGAAGTTGTGACGGAGGGGGTGTGGGCAGAAAAGGGTAAGAGAAACTGCCAACCTCGGATCTTGCTTCCTGCACCTTATCCTGGCCACACCCCCTCCGACCTCACTTCGTTCGGCCACCTCCCCCAGCTTCGTGGGGGAGGCTTAGGTCGCCCCCCTATCCCGCCCAACCGCCCATTTGACCCACCTCGCACCCTGAGGCAGACTCCGCCCCCTCCACGACCGAGTTCCCCGCGTGCCCCTCGTTTCCCTCGACGCCATCGAAGCCTACGCCTTGCGGGCCCTCGTCGAGGCCGGGGCCACGCCCGCGAATGCCCGGCCGGTGGCCCGCTCCATCCGCCTTGCCGAGGCTGACGACATCCGCTCGGTCGGCCTCGGCTACCTGCCCACCTATCTCGCCCACCTCAGGACCGGCAAGGTCGACGGCAAGGCCGTACCCGTGGTGACGCAGCGCGCGACGGCCGTCGTGCATGTCGATGCCGCCAACGGCTTCGCCCATCCGGCGTTTGAAGCGGGCTTTCCCGCCCTCGCCATCGCGGCGCGCGCCTGCGGCACCGCCACGATGACGGTGACCCGTTCCTATTCGGCCGGCGTGCTCGGCCATCCCGTCGAGGATCTAGCCGGGCTGGGCCTTGTTGCCTTCGCCGTCACCAATTCGCCGCCGAACATCGCACCCTGGGGCGGCATCAAGCCCCTGTTCGGCACAAATCCCATGGCCTTCGCCGCTCCGCGTCGCGAAGGGCCGCCGCTGGTGATCGACCAGGCGACCAGCGTGGTCACCAAGGTGGCGCTCAGGGCAAGGGCCGATGCGGGCGAGGTCTTGCCGGAAGGCTGGGCGCTCGATCCGGAGGGACGGCCGACCACCGATCCGCAGGCGGCGCTGGCGGGCACGCTCCTGCCCTTCGGCGGAGCCAAGGGCGGCGCCCTCGCCCTGATGATCGACCTCTTCGCGGCCGGCCTGACCGGCGCCAACTTCTCCAAGGACGCCTCGCCCTACGCGAAGGCGGACGGCCCGCCATCCGGCGTCGGCCAGTTCTTCACGGTGTGGGATCCGGCGGCATTCGATGCCGGCTTCCCCGCCCGGATCGAAGAACTCTTTACCGCCATGCTGGCCCAGGACGGGGTGCGCCTGCCGGGCGATCGACGGCTGGCGGCCAGAGCCCACAACTTGCACGCAGGCGTAGAGATTAATAACGATCTATACTCTAGGTTGCATGGCCCAGAGACGCCTTGAGCAAGCAACGCCTCCACCAAAAGAATATTGGGATACCTCTGTCGCCTAATGTTTCCTTGCAAGCCCCGTTTCTGAAGGATTAGTTCCCTTCGGTCATGGTGGATTTGTTTGGACAAATGCCGACCGAACCGGCACTTTCTTGCTTGCCCCCTGGGCTACTCTTCCATGTAGAATTCATTTCGCACAAGCGAGAATGAGAGATGCGAAAACTAACACTTATTGCCCTGGCCGGCAGCGTGTTGGCGCTGACGGGCATGCTGCCGTACACCCCCGCGCTGGCAGGCGGAACCCTCACTGTGGTGAATCGCAATTCCAGTCGTGCCATCCAGCAGGTCTGGTTCGCCAATGCCGGCGAGAGCGACCCCTGGCAGGAGGCCAATGTCGAGGAAGCCATCCGTCCGAAGAGCGAAAGCACCTTCACGATGAGTGGCGAGAATTGCCTCTTCGACATCAAGGTACGCTTCAGCGACGGCTACGAAGCCACCTTCGACAATGTGAATGTCTGCCGCGGCGACCGCGTCCTGGCCGACTGAGGCGTAACGGGCCGCCGCCTGCCATTTCGGCATGGATGCGGTTCCGGGTACCGACCTCCAGGTCGGCATTACTTCCTGTGGCGTCGTAATCTTGTGCCGACCTGGAGGTCGGCACAAGATTGCCTCGCTCCGCAGAAGCAGCCGCATACTCTTCCCAAGCTCTTCGTCCCGCATTATGCCTATACAAAATAGGAGTGCTGGATGAAGATCACCGCCGTCAGGGCAACCCCCGTCAACATCCCCCTGGAGGCGCCCTATCTATGGTCCTACGGATCGCTCGCGGGATTCTCCAAGACGATCGTCGAGATCGAGACCGATGAGGGCCTCACCGGCATCGGGGAAGCCCCCTCCCATGCCCATGCAGAGATCATCAATGCGACCCTTGCCCCGCGGCTGATCGGGCGCGACGCCATCGACATCGCCAGTGCCGAGCTGATCTGCCTGCCGAGTTGGCAGGGCATCTCAAACAACATCGATTACGGCCTGGTGCGCGCCTTCGGGGGCATCGAGATGGCGCTGTGGGACCTGCGCGGCAAGCTCTGGAACCGGCCGCTCCATGATCTCCTCGGCGGTGCGGTGCGCAGGGCCATCCCCGTCACCGATTATTTCTCCTTCCGTGAGAAGGCGGGGCCCTATGGAGGAGAAACCACGCCGGAAGAGGTGGTCGACTATTGCCTCGGCCTCAAGGAGGCGCATGGCACCACCTTCTTCGAAGGCAAGTTCTACACGGCCGATATCGCACCCAGCGTGCGCATGCTGCAAATGCTGCGCGAGGCGCTGGGCCCCGGCACCATGCTGCGCATCGACGGCAACATGGCGCATTCCCTCACAACGGCACGCCAGATCGCCCGCGAGATCGAGCCGCTCAACATCCGCAACTGGGAAGACCCCTGCGGCTCGCTCTATGACCTCAAGGCCCTGCGCGAGCACACCTCGATTCCCTTCTCGGTGCACAGCCTCGATCTGCGCCAGGCCGCCGATCTCGGCGTCCCCGATGCGGTGGTCACTGATATCGCCACCCATGGGGGCCTTGGCCGCACGGTGCGCTTCGTCGGCGCCTGCGAGCAGCTCGGCCTCGATTTCTGGTGCTATTCGGGCGATTCGGGCGTTGCGAGCGCCGCCTACCTGCATCTATGCGCGGCAATGCCGCATATCCGCGAGCCCAACCAGTCGCTCTTCCGCATGCAGCCTCTCGACGTCATCGAGGAAGGCCCGTTCCGGCCCCAGAACAATGTCGTGCCGGTGCCCGAGGGACCGGGTCTCGGCGTGACCCTGTCGCAGGAAAAGCTGCAGCGCCTGCACCGGCTCTTCCTCGACCAGGGCCCTTACAACAAATATCACGACCCCGACCGTCCCGGAGTGTTTCGCCGGCTACCGCTGAGCTGAAAGGCAAGGCGTGCCGATTGGGATATCAGCGGCTCCGTCCTTGATCCATCGGCGTAGAATGGCGCTGTCATCCCCGGCGAGGCCGCAGGCCTAGGGAAGGGGATCCAGGGGCCAACGGTCACTCCCATTGCCCCTGGATTCCCTTCCCCTCACCCTCCCTCGCTGCGCTCCAGAGCGCACTCACAAGCAAAGCTTGTGAGGATACGGCCGGGAATGACAGGCTGAGATTAGTAGCCGCTACCGCAAGACGCTATAGTTCCTGCCCCATCGCCCAAGCGCGCGTCGGCGAGTATCGCTTCTACCCCAGCGACGCCACCGCCGCGTCCACCGCCTCGCCCAGGCGTTCCACGATGGTGTCCACCTGGCCCTCCGAGACGATGAAAGGGGGCGCCAGCAGGACGTGGTCGCCACGAATGCCGTCGATAGTGCCCCCCATTGGGTAGACCATCAGGCCGCGAGCCATCGCCTCGCGCTTGACACGGGCATTCAGCTTCAGGCGGGGATCGAAGACCTGCTTGCTGGCGCGATCCGCCACGAATTCCACCCCTCGGAAAAGGCCGCGCCCCCTCACGTCGCCGACATGGTGGTGGTTGGCGAAGCGCTCCTCAAGCCGGCGTTGCAGCCTTTCACCCATGGCGGCGACATTGGCGAGCAGGCCGTCGCGGCGAATGACGTCCTGCACGGCAAGGGCGGCGGCAGCAGCCATCGGGTGGCCCATATAGGTGTGGCCGTGCTGGAAGAAGCCCGATCCCTCGGCGATCGCCCTGAATATCTCGCCGCTGAGCAGCACGGCTCCGATCGGCTGGTAGCCTCCGCCCAGGCCCTTGGCGATGGTCATCAGGTCGGGCGAGACGCCGTCCTGCTCGCAGGCATGCAGCGTGCCGGTCCGGCCCATGCCGCACATCACCTCGTCAAGGATGAGCAGGACGCCGTGGCGGTCGCAGATGGCGCGGATCCGCTTGAGATAATCGGCGACCGGCGGCACCGCACCGGCCGTGGCGCCGACCACGGTCTCGGCGACGAAGGCAATCACCTGGTCGGCACCCAGCTCCTGGATCTTGGCTTCGAGGGCGCCCGCGGCGCGCTCGGCATAGACCTCGTCGCTCTCCCCTGTTGCCTGCAGGCGATAGGCGTAGCAGGGATCGATATGGTGCGTCTCGATCAGCAGCGGCTTGAAGGGGGCACGGCGCCACTCATTGCCGCCGGCAGCCAGCGCGGCAAGCGTGTTGCCATGGAAGCTCTGGCGGCGCGCGATGACGTGGCGGCGCTGTGGCTCGCCCCTCTCCACGAAATATTGGCGGGCGAGCTTCAGGGCCGCCTCCACCGCCTCCGATCCACCGCTGACCAGATAGACATGATCCAGGCCGGCAGGTGCTTCCTCGACAAGGCGATCGGCCAGCGCCTCGGCGGCCGCGCTGGTGAAGAAGCCGGTATGGGCATAGGCGAGGATGTCGAGCTGGCGGTGCAGCGCCGCCAGCACATCCGGGTGGCCATGGCCGAGACAGGAAACGGCAGCGCCGCCGCAGGCGTCGATATAAGCCTTGCCGTCGCGGTCGAAGAGTTCGATGCCCTTGCCGCCGACGGCGACCGGCATCGCGGCCTGGATGGAGCGGTGGAGGATATGGGTCATGGCTGCCTACTGCCTGCCTTGCTGAAATGGATGCCGAGCGCTCTCAGATGTTCGTCCTTGCGCGCCAGTGCGGCGAGCGCCGCCTCCCCGCCACGCCCGGCGACGAGGGTGCCCAGGATCTCGGCGAGGATAAAGGCCGGCGCCATGGTGTGGAAGAAGGAGGGGCTGTCGGTCGGGACCAGGATGGCCTGCCGCGCAATGCGCGCCAGCGGCGCCACGGCGCTGTCGGTGATGGCGAGCACGCCGATACCACGCTGCGCTGCGTAGTCGGCAATCTCGACGGTGAGGCGCGTGTAAGGCTGGACGCTGACGGCCAGCAGCACGTCCTCCTCGCTCGCATCGGCGAGAGCGTCGGCGCCCATACCCGCGATGGCGTCGAGACAGATGGGCTGCTCCCCGACAAGCGACAGCATGTAATGGAGTTGCCAGGCCACGGGATGGCTCGCCCTAAGCCCGAGGCTGTAGATACGGCGGGCGCCGGCCAACCTGTCCGCCACGGCAGCCAGGGCATCGAAGCTGTCCTCGCTGCCGAGATGCTCGATCTGGCGATGGAGGGAAGCCAGCATCGCAGCGGCCATCCCCCTGTCGCCTTCCAATGCCTGACGCACGAACTGGGCACCCGCCTTGCCCGCAAAGCCTGGCTGGTCACCCCGCAGCGCCCGGGCGTGCATCTCCCTCACGTCCTCATAGCCGGCGAATCCCAGATGGCGCGCAAGACGTGTCATCGTGGCGGGAGGAACCTCCGCCCGGCGGGCCTGTTCGCGCATAGACAGCAGCGCCACGTCATGCGGCCGGTCGAGCACATAGCGCGCCGCCTTGCGCAATTGCGGCGGCATGGCGTCGAATGCCTCGATGATCCGGGCCGAGAGCGGGCCATGTGTCATGACGCGAGCCTGCGTATGCTTGATTACTAGCGATTCATATGTTTCATTGTAGAATATTTCAATACAAATGTTTCATGGATTGGATCGATCACGATGGAAGCGCAAGCGACAGGACTCCCCGTTATACTGGCGGTCGCCCCCAATGGCGGGCGGCGTAGCAAGGCCGACCAGCCCGCCCTCCCGATGACAGCGTTGGAGCTTGTGCACACGGCCGCCGACTGCCTGGAGGCCGGCGCCGCGATGATCCACACCCATGTCCGCAAGCCCGATGGCGGGCATTTGCTCGATGCCGAGGCTTATCGTACCACTATCGCAGCCATACGCGCGGCGGTGGGCGACAGGCTGGTCATCCAGATTACCAGCGAGGCGCTCGGCCTCTATGCGCCGGCCGAGCAGCGGGCGGTCGTGCAGGCGGTGCGGCCGGAAGCCGTGTCGCTGGCGCTGCGCGAACTGCTGCCGGATGCGAGCGAGGAGATCGCCTTCGCCGATTTTCTCACCTGGCTGAAGCGGGAAGAGGTGACGCCGCAGATCATCCTCTACACACCGCAGGAAGCGCAGCAACTCGACCAACTGCGCAAGCGGGGGCTGCTACCGTGGGAGGATATCGCGGTCCTCTATGTGCTGGGCCGCTACACGCCCGGTCAGGTTTCCGGCCCGAGGGACCTGCTGCCCTTCCTGGCGCCAGGACAGCCCGTCTTCGGCCCCTGGAGCGTCTGCGCCTTCGGGCGATGGGAAACGGCCTGTGTCACCAGCGCGGCCCTGCTGGGCGGGCATGCCAGGGTCGGCTTTGAGAGCAATCTCTACCGTCCCGACGGCACCGTGGCGCAGAGCAATGGCGAGATGGTGTCCCTGACACGACGCGCCATCGAAGGCTGTGGGCTGAGGCTTGGAACGGCCGACGATTTGCGGGCGATGTTGCGGACATAGAAAAGGCGGCACGAAGGCCGCCTCTGGGATCGCCGGCATCCTGCCGGCTCTCCCCTGCCGCAAAGCGCATCGTTTCCAAGAGCCGGCGGGATGCCGGTGATCCCAGGAATTACGCCGCCGCGGCGGCGGAGATCCAGCGCGAGAGTTCGCTCTTGGGCGCGGCACCGAGCTTCTGGGCGGCAGGCTTTCCGTCCTTGAACACCATCAGCATCGGGATCGACATCACGCGGAACTGCGAGGCGATCTGGGGATTCTCGTCGACGTTGAGCTTGGCGATCTTGACCTTGCCGGCCATTTCGGTGGCGATCTCGTCGAGCGCCGGCGCGATCATGCGGCAGGGCCCGCACCACTCGGCCCAGAAGTCGACGACGACCGGCTCGGAAGACTTCAGCACGTCGTCCGCAAAGGACGCATCCGTGACCTTGATCGTGTTGGCACCCATTTGAGAATTCTCCACTGCGGGGATGGCGGAATCGCCACGCAAATATCCGTTGCCTGAAGCTAGGAACGCCGGGGCCGGGCGTCAAGACGAGGAAGGCCCTCTCGCGCGAATGTGCACGGCTGCCATGCGGATTCGAGGGAATTACGGGCGGAATTCGTGGAAATTGATCTTGGTTCGGCGAGATGAGACGTCCAAAAATAGAACGGGGCGAGGGGACTTCGAGGGCGAGGGGACTTCTGAACCCTCTCATCTCGCTCAGACGGTTTGGAGTCAGAGCCGGCGAGTGTTCACGATCCCGCGACACTCGAATGCTCGGCCGCCGGTATCGGGGGCCGGTCTTCAAGCCCGGCTTTTGCCCGTACCGCCTCGCGAAAGGCCGGATCCGAAGAGCCGCCCCGACTCAGCTGATCTCCAGCTGCGTCGAGGAGATCCCATGGGTGCGGATCAGCTGGTAGAGCGCGGCGGCGTTCTTTGGGGCAAGACGGATGCAGCCATGGGAGGCGGCCTTGCCGAGATGGCCGATCTCGTAGGTGCCGTGCACGGCATAGCCGCCCTTGAAGAAGACCGAATAGGGCATCGGCGAATTGTGGTACTTCTTGGAATAATGCATGCGCTGCAGAGCCTTGGGCTGGTAAGTGCCGCGCGGCGTGTAATAGCCCTTGCGCGCCGTCGAAACGGCCCACACCGCCTCGACATTACCATCCACGATGACGGTCATGCTCTGGGTGGCGATATCGACTTTGGCGATCACGCCCGCCGCGGCCGGCGCCGCCTGGAAAAGGGTGCCCGCAAACAGGGCGAAGAAAACGGCAATCCAACGGTATTTGGCAATTAGTCGCAGGGTAGGCATGACAGGGCTCCTCGATGTGGCTCACTGACATTCGCCGTTCTGGACTGCCGCCGCCATGCGATTTGGCACAGGCTGCGTTCGGAATCCCGAAACGATCGATCTGAACAAAGCATGAATCGAGAGGGCTAATTTTTGGTTGCTGCCCGCACCGCTTGCGAGTCCCATTTTGAATCACGGCATGAAGGCTGTCGCCGGCCGGAAGACCGGTTAGGATCGGCAAGCGAATCAAACTTGCGGGGGTTCTCCATGCGCCGTCTCGTCGCCATCCCGTCCCTGAAGGGGTGCCTGCCGCTTCTCTCCCTTCTGGCCGCGATGGGAAGTGCGCCGGCCCTGGCGCAGGACGTCACCCCGCCCGGCTACAAGCTGGCCCCGCTCACCGCCGTCACGCCGGCGACCCCGGCCAAGCAGCTCTTCGGCCGCAAGACGACGCCGGCCAATCTCGGCCTCAACTCCATCGGCTTCTACGCCAAGGGCTGCCTTTCCAACGGCGTCGAACTGCCTGCCAACGGGCCGACCTGGCAGGTCATGCGCCCCTCGCGCGACCGGGCCTGGGGCAATCCGGTGATGATCCGCTTCATCCAGAAACTCGCCAATCAGGCTCCCCGCGTGGCCGGCTGGCCGGGCATCCTGATCGGCGACATCGCCCAGCCCCGCGGCGGGCCGATGATTACCGGCCACGCCTCCCATCAGGTCGGCCTCGACGCCGACATCTGGCTAACGCCGATGCCTGACCACACGCTCTCCCGACAGGAGCGCGAAACGATGAGCGCGGTGATGATGGTGCGATCCGACAGGCTCGACGTCTCCCGGGCCTGGACTCCGGGCCAGATGGCGATCATCAAGGCCGCCGCGCAGGACCCGCAGGTCGAACGCATCTTTGCCAATGCGGCTATCAAGAAGGCGCTCTGCCGTGACGCTGGGGCCGACCGCGCGTGGCTTTCCAAGGTGCGGCCGATCTACGGGCACGACTATCATTTCCACGTGCGCATCCTCTGCCCGGCCAACAGCCCGACCTGCAAGCCCCAGACCCCGCCGGGGCCTGGCGACGGCTGCGGCAAAGAACTCGACTACTGGTTCTCGGACGCGGTGCTGCACCCGAAGCTGAACCCCAATCCGCCGCCGCCCCACCAGATGGTCATGGCCGAACTGCCGCCAGCCTGCCGGCAGGTGCTGGCAGCGCCGTGAGGCCTGCCATCTCGGACTTTCGCTTATCAATCCTTGAAGCTGAGGATAGGCAAGAGCCGCATTCCTGAACCCTCAATTGTTTCCATGTCCGGCTTTGGCCTGCAGCCAGTCCGATAGGGCCAGCAAGACGCTCGAGACCATGAAGACGATGTGGATGCCCACCAGCCAATAGAGATCGCGATCGCTCAATTTCTCGATCTGCATGAAGCCTTTCAGGAGCTGGATGGCCGAGATCAGCACGATGGAGGCGAGCATCTTCAGCTTGAGGCCGGAAAAATCGACCTGGGTCATCCAGGACGGCCAGCTGTCATGATCGGTGCCGTCGATGCGCGACACGAAATTCTCATAACCGGAGAAGATCACGATCAGGATCAGGCTGGCGAGCAGGGCCAGATCGACAAGCTGAAGCGCGCCGGTCACCGTCTCCTCGTCGGAGATGAACCATGACCCCTCAATGTAATGCACCAGTTCCTGGCAGAATTTCAGCAGCACGACGAACAGCGCAACGACCAAGCCGAGATAGAACGGCGCCATCACCCAGCGCGAAGCGACCAGCCCGCGTTCGATCAATTTTTCCATTTGGCTTCCCAACCCGATCAGGATTCGAGCGCAAAATAGAGAGCGTCGGCTCGCGGGGGAACCCGTGCTTGCCAATTTGTAATCTGGAACCCTGGGATCGCAGGCTTCCATGCCTGCACCTTGAACAGCGCCGTTTGGGAGAAAAGAGGGGCAGGCAAGATGCCTGCGATCCCAAGCCTGGGTCTCTTCAGCCACATTGACTTCAGTCGATGTGGCGGTAACGGCATGCCCTGGACCGGCGTGGCGAAGATACCGGTCTGAAGAACGGTACACCAAGTGCGCCCCTTCTCGGACGCGCTGTCTCCAAGATCCGGCTGGAAAGCCGGCGCTCCCGGGCTCACTTCACCCTGACGATCTCCACGCCCGCCATCGCCTCCGGCACGGCGCGCGGCTTTTCGATATGCACGCGCACCGCCTTCACCAGAGCAAGCGCCAGGCAGCGCGTGGCGAGGCGTTCGGCGAAGGTTTCGAGGAGATCGACATGTTCGCCGGCAAGCTCGCGGGCGATCTTCGCCACCCTGTCGTAATCGACCGTGCCATGGATATCGTCATCGCCGAAGCTCTCGCCGGCGAGCGTGAGCTCGACATCGACGACCAGCGGCTGGGTCACGCCCTTTTCATGGGCGTAGTAGCCGATATGGGCTTCGAGCGTGAGGGCGCGCAGGAAAACGCGGCTGTAGGGGCGGAACTCTGTCATCCACCGTGCTTGCCACACTCAGCCGGTGAAGGCCATCGTGTCAGCGCCTTTTGCTTGCATCGCCTCGCCATTCAGCGGGTTGTCCGGATCCCAGCCATAGAGGGTCTCGCCGAAGCGCATATCGCGCGCGTCGAGATGGATGAGGCGGCCGACCAGGCCGGTGCCGAACCCGACGATCTCGCGGATCGCCTCCAGCGCCATCATCGAGCCGAGCACGCCGGCAAGCGCCCCGAGAACGCCCGCCTCCGAACAGCTCGGGATGGCGCCAGGCGGCGGCTTCTGCGGGAAGAGGCAGCGCCAGGTCGGGTTCGGCTCCCCCTGCGCATTGCGCTCGAAAGGGCGCAGCGTGGTCAGCATGGCGTCGAACACGCCGAGCGCGCCCATGATCAGGGGCCTACGTGCATGAAAGCAGGCATCGGAGACGGCATAACGCGTGTCGAAATTGTCCGATCCGTCAATGACGAGATCGTAGTCCCCGATCAGGCCCGGCGCATTGGTGGGGTCGATGCGCAGCGCGTGGGGCACCACCTTCACATGAGGGTTGAGCCGGCCGATCGCCTCACCAGCCGTCTCGACTTTGGGCCTGCCGATATCGGGCGTCGAATGGATGATCTGGCGCTGCAGATTGGAAAGGGACACAACGTCGTCGTCGACAATGCCGAGCGTGCCCATGCCCGCCGCCGCCAGATAAAGCAGCACCGGCGCGCCGAGCCCTCCGGCACCGATCACCAGCACCTGAGCCCGCATCAACGCCTGCTGCCCAGGGCCGCCGACCTCATGCATGACGATGTGGCGCGCATAGCGCTCCAGCTCTTCGGAAGATATTGCCATGAGGTCAATGTAGGCGCGCAGAAGGTGGGGCGCAATCACTGGAAGCGCGGACACCACAGCGGCACGCTTGCACGTCGCTGTGATGTCCGCGCTCCCAGTATCCTTCTCCGTTCCAGCGAGTATGATCGCGATCCAAGAATCAGCACCCAGGATGAGGCTTCCATGACTTCGCCCCCCCGCGCACCCGGACAAGGCGATCACGTCTTCCTGGTCGACGGCTCGTCCTTCATCTTCAGGGCTTATTTCCAGTCGATCAATCAGGACGCACGCTACAATTACCGCTCGGACCGCCTGCCCACCGGCGCCGTCCGGCTGTTCTGCAACGTGCTGCACAAGATGATCAAGGAAGGGGTGATGGGCAAGAAGCCCACCCATCTCGGCATCATCTTCGACAAATCCGAGGATTCCTTCCGCAAGGAGATCTATCCCGACTACAAGGGCCACCGTCCACCACCCCCCGAAGAGCTGGTGCCGCAATTCCCGCTGATGCGCGATGCGGTGCGTGCCTTCGGCCTGAGGCCCGTGGAGCAGATCCGCTACGAGGCCGATGACCTCATCGCCACCTATTGCGTGATGTCGGTCAAGGCAGGAGCCGACGTCACCATCGTTTCGGCCGACAAGGACCTGATGCAGCTCATCCAACCGGGCGTGGTGATGTTCGATCCCGCCTCCGGCGACCAGAAGGCCAAGGGCTCGCGGCCCGAGCGCCTGATCGGCGAGGCGGAGGTGTTCGAGAAGTTCGGCGTCACGCCCGACAAGGTGGTGGACGTGCAGGCGCTGGCCGGCGATTCCACTGACAACGTGCCCGGCGTGCCCGGCATCGGCGTGAAGACGGCGGCACAGCTCATCAACGAGTTCGGTGATCTCGACAGCCTCCTCACCCGCGCCGGCGAGATCAAGCAGGAAAAGCGCCGCGAGAACCTGATCCAGCATGCCGGGCTTGCCCGCATCTCGCGCGATCTCGTCAAGCTCGTCACCGACGTGAAGCTGGAGACGCCGATCGAGGACTTGGTCGCCCCCGGCCTCGACGCGAAGGGCGCCATCGCCTTCCTCAAGGCCATGGAGTTCTCCACCCTCACCCGCCGCATCGCCGAGGATGGCGGGCTCAATCTCGACGACATCCCCGCCGACGAGAAGCTTCGGATTCCGGACAGCGACTTCTCGGTGGCGCCGGCGCGTCCGGCGGCAAAGGCCGTTGTCGACACCACCGGCCTGCCCGTCCCCGCCGGCCCGGCCGATGCCGGCACGCCCGCTGCCCTGGTCGAAAGCGTCAAGGCCGGGCTCGTCGCCATACCCTTCAAGACCGATTCCTACGAAACGGTCGGCAGCCTGGAGGCGCTCGATGGCTGGGTGGCGAGGGCGCGCGAGCAGGGCTATGTCGCGTTCGACACCGAGACCACCTCGCTCGATGCCCTGCAGGCCGACCTCGTCGGCTTCTCGCTGGCGCTGGAGCCGGGACACGCTTGCTATGTACCGTTGCGTCATCGCGACAAGGCCGATCTCTTCGGCGGCGGCACCATGCCCGGCCAGGTCGATGCGGCCGAGGCGGTGAAGCGGCTGAAGCTGATCCTGGAGGATCCCTCCATCCTCAAGATCGGCCAGAACCTCAAATACGACACGCTGGTGATGGGCGAGCAGGCCGTGAAAGTGGCGCCCTATGACGACACCATGCTGATGTCCTATGTGGTCGATGGCGGCCGCGGCAATCACGGCATGGACGAGCTTTCCGTGCGCCATCTCGGCCACAAGCCGATCGCCTTTTCCGAGGTCTGCGGCTCCGGCAAGTCGCTGATCGGCTTCGACCAGGTGCCGATCGAGCGGGCCACCGCCTATGCGGCCGAGGATGCCGACGTGACCCTGCGCCTGTGGCTGCTGTTCAAGGCCCGGGTGGTGGCGGAGGGCATGACCACCATCTACGAGACGCTGGAACGTCCGCTGGTCACGGTGCTCGCCAATATGGAATCACGCGGCATCATGATCGACCGCCAGATCCTGGCGCGCCTCTCCGGCGAATTTGCCCAGAGCGCCGCGAGGCTGGAGGCCGAGATCCATGAACTCGCAGGGGAGACCTTCAATGTCGGCTCGCCCAAGCAGCTCGGCGACATCCTGTTCGGCAAGATGAGCCTGCCCGGCGGCAAGAAGACGGCGACCGGCCAATGGGCGACCTCGGCCCAGATCCTGGAGGATCTCGCCGACCAGGGCCTGGAGCTGCCGCGCCGCATCGTGAACTGGCGACAGCTCACCAAGCTGAAATCGACCTATACGGACGCGCTGCCCACCTATGTGAACCCGAAATCGGGCCGGGTGCACACCTCCTACTCGCTGGCGGCGACCACCACCGGGCGCCTGTCCTCCTCAGAACCGAACCTGCAGAACATCCCCGTGCGCACCGAGGAGGGCCGCAAGATCCGCTCGGCCTTCATCGCCGCGCCCGGCTGCAAGCTGATCTCGGCCGACTATTCGCAGATCGAGCTGCGCGTGCTCGCCCATGTCGCCGACATCCCCCAGCTCACCAAGGCCTTCGACGAGGGTGTCGACATCCACGCCATGACAGCCTCCGAGATGTTCGGCGTGCCCGTCGCCGGGATGGACCCCTTGGTGCGTCGGCGGGCCAAGGCGATCAATTTCGGCATCATCTACGGCATCTCGGCCTTTGGCCTCGCCAACCAGCTCTCCATCCCGCGCGAGGAGGCGGGGGCCTATATCAAGAAGTATTTCGAGCGCTTCCCCGGCATCCGCGATTACATGGACCGCATGAAGGCCGAATGCCGGGCCAATGGTTTCGTCTCGACGATCTTCGGCCGCAAGATGAACTTCCCGGCGATCGAATCGAAGAATCCGTCCGAGCGCTCCTTCGTCGAGCGCCAGGCCATCAACGCCCCGATCCAGGGCTCGGCAGCCGACATCATCCGCCGCGCCATGGCGCGCATGGACCAGGCGCTGGTGAAGGCCGGCCTCTCGGCCAAGATGCTGCTGCAGGTGCATGACGAACTGGTGTTCGAGGCGCCGGAGGAAGAGGTCGAGGCAACGTTGCCGGTCGTGGCGCATGTGATGGAAGGTGCCGCATTACCGGCACTGGCCCTCAAGGTGCCATTGCAGGTGGACGCGCGGGCGGCTCATAATTGGGAAGAGGCGCACTGAGGGGCGCTTCCAGGTTCACCAAGGGCGCGGGGCGATGCCTCCCCCACGAAGCTGGGGCAGGCGAGTCTCGCTTCTTCCTGTACTGTCTCCTCCCCAGCCGTGATATTGGCGTCTTCTGTTGCCATTAATCCTTTGTAATCCGCCCCAATTCGGGCTGGTTCTTGTCCGATCCCACCGATGCTCCCACATGGGAGGCGTTGCGGCCCGTCTCCGGGCAATGGCCGCGAAGGAGATTTCAGGATGACCCCGAACGAGAAAACCCTCATCGAGGATCTGTTCAACCGGTTGCGCACCGCCGCTCCCAGCGGCCGCGATGCCGAGGCCGAGAGCGCCATCGCGGCCGAGATGGCTCGCTCCCCCGGCGCGGCCTATGCCCTGGTGCAGACGGTACTGGTCCAGGACCAGGCTCTGCACGAGGCCCATGACCGGGTCCAGGCGGCCGAAACGGCGGCGCGTGAGGCGGCCCAGCAAGCTCCCCAACAGCCGGAGCAGCCCCAGCGGCCGCAATCCTTCCTGGAGCGTGCCGGTTCGGCCCTTGGGGGCTTTGGCGGCCAGCGCGATCGCCCGACCTTCCAGCAGGCACAGGCGCCCGAACAGCCCCAGGCCCGTCAGGGCGGCGGCTTTCTCTCTGGTGCCCTGCAGACGGCTGCAGGCGTTGCAGGCGGCGCACTGCTCTTTGAGGGCGTGCGCTCGATGTTCGGCGGTGGTGGCGGCGGCCTGCTCGGCGGTGGCAGCAGCCCCTGGGGTGGTGGCGGCACAACCGTCAACGAGACCATCATCAATGAAGGCTCGGACAAGGACCGCGACGACAACACCCGCGACGCCAGCGATAACCGGGACAATAACGATCGCGACGACGACAATGTCCAGGACGCCAGCTATGATGCGGACGATGACAGCTTTGACGACGGACCGGATGGCTCGGACGACGACAGCTGGGTCTAGCCGGGAGCGCGGACATCCCGACCACAACCATCTTTGACGGTTGTGGCGGTGTCCGCCTCGCGGAACTGTTCTCTTCCCAAAAAGCTCCGGTCAGCGATGGCCGGAGCTTTTTTATCAGAGTTCGCGCGTTTTACCCTCGGAAGTGGCTCGAGATCGGCACACCTGGCTCACAGCCCTTCGAACAGCGCGCTCGAGATGTAGCGCTCGGCGAAAGAAGGCACCACCACCACGATGGTCTTGTTGTCCATCCCCGGGCGCGCCGCGAGTTCCAGGGCGGCAGCGACGGCAGCACCCGAGGAAATGCCGGCCGGAATGCCTTCGATGCGGGCCAGCAGGCGGGCGGTGTCGAACGAGGTCTGGTTGCCCACCGTGATGATGTCGTCGATCACCGAGCGGTCGAGCACGTCGGGCACGAAGCCGGCGCCGATGCCCTGGATCTTGTGCGGACCGGGCTGGCCACCGGAGAGCACCGGAGAATCCTCAGGCTCCACTGCCACGATCTTCAGGTCCGGCTTGCGCGGCTTCAGCACCTGGCCGACGCCGGTGATGGTGCCGCCGGTGCCGACGCCCGAAACGAAATAGTCGATGTCGCCCTTGGTGTCGTTCCAGATCTCCTCCGCCGTGGTGAGGCGATGGATCTCGGGATTGGCGGGATTGCGGAACTGCTGGGGAATGACGGCGCTGGGCAATTCCTTGACGATCTCCTCGGCCTTGGCCACGGCGCCGCGCATGCCTTGCGCGGCCGGGGTAAGCACGAGTTCAGCCCCAAGCAGCGCCAGCATCTTGCGGCGCTCAATCGACATCGACTCCGGCATCACCAGGATCAGGCGGTAGCCGCGAGCGGCGGCGACGAAGGCCAGCGCGATGCCGGTATTGCCGGAGGTCGGCTCGACCAGCACCGTGTCGGGCTTGAGGTGGCCGCTCTTCTCGAGGGCATCAACCATGCTGACACCGATACGATCCTTCACGCTGGCGATCGGATTGAAGAACTCGAGCTTGGCGAGGATGCGTGCCTTGACGTTCTTGGCCTTGGCGAGGCGGTTGAGCTGCACGAGCGGCGTGTCGCCTATGGTCTCCGTGATCGACTGATAGATGCGGCCGCGGCCGGGCACATGGGCATTCGCCATGGGATTTCTTCCCTTGCTGAGAAATTGGGCGGTATTCAACATTAATCCATTTATTTGTCGAGATTAATATTGAACCACAATTTTGATGAGTTAATTAGATTGCGAAATCGATATTGGTGGCCGTTCCACCGAAAACTTGCTTGCGCTCCGCCTCGCGGCAAAGATCCTCCACCGTGATCTCGTCAAGCTCCGCCAGGAAGGATTGTGCGGCCTGGTCCACCGCCGGCGCGATGACCTGATCGACCAGGCTGGAGACCGGCGAGAGCTCGTCGTCGCTCGAGTCGGTCATGGCCGCACGCACGATGTCGCCGGCGGTGATGCGGCGGCGCTCGCGGGCGAGTTCATAACCCCCGCGAGGGCCGCGCACGCCCTTGAGGATATTGTGGCGCACCAGCGCCTGCAGCAGGGTTTCGAGATGGCGCGGGGGCAGCGCATGGCGCGTGGCAAGAGCCTTGGCGGCGACCGGCGTCGGCCTGGAGTGGTGGGCGATATCGACCACGGCGGCAAGACCGAGCAGGGAACGACGCGAAAGCAGCTGCATAACCGAAAACCTCTCAAACTCTGTAGCAAAGCGCGTTTCGAGGAAACGCTGCCCAGCTCCAGCTCTTTGTTTCGATGCGTTTTTGTGATTCCCGGCGATGCTGCCAGATCGAAAAACGCCAAGCCTACTTCACCGTCACGGCGCCGGTTGAACCGAAGCCCCCGCTGCCCCTGGCGGTCGAATCGACCTCAGCCGTCTCGACCAGGACGGACAACGTCACCGGTGCGATGACCAGCTGTGCAATCCGCATGCCATACGTGACGGCGAAGGATTCCACACCCAGGTTGATCAGCGCGACCTTGACCTCACCGCGATAGTCGGCGTCCACCGTGCCGGGTGCGTTCAAAACGGTAATTCCGCTTTTCACAGCCAATCCGGAACGAGGGCGCACTTGTCCTTCATAACCTTGTGGAATTTGGAACACCAGCCCGGTCGGCACCAGGGCACGCATCATCGGTTGAAGAATAAGCGTTTCACCGGGCGCAAGAGCCGCCATCAGATCGAGCCCGGCGGCGCCCTCGCTCTGATAACTCGGCAGAGGCAGGTCGGCGGCATGTGGAAGCTTGAGGACGGGGATGGAAAGAGGCGAAGTCATGGCAATCCTGTTATTGGGGGGCGGGAGTCCTTTGACCTGCCCAAGAAGTCGTGAGATAGCCGAAAAAGGCGCAGATTTTGTCATGCCCGGGCTTGTTCCGGGCATCCAGCGCCATGCCTGCCAACGTCTGCGCCAGACTGGATCACCGGGACAAGCCCGGTGATGACAAAAAGTCGAGGTTACGCGAATTTCTCGGCCAGGTTCTGGGCGCACCCGAGCATCATGGCCCGGCAAGCTTTGCGATATACGCCACCAGCGCCCGCGCCACCGCGTCCTTGTCCATGTCGGGCCAGGTTTCCACGCCCCTGGCGGAAATGAGATGCACGCGGTTGCGGTCACCGCCCATCACACCGCTCTCGGGCGAGACGTCGTTGGCGACGATGAGATCACAGCCCTTGCGCGCGAGCTTGGCCTTGGCGTGCTCGACGACATTCTCGGTCTCTGCCGCAAAGCCGACGACGAACGCCGGGCGGCGGGCGGTGTCATGCGCGATGGTGGCGAGGATGTCGGGGTTCTCGACCAGCGAAAAGCTCGGCGTGCCGGCCTCGCCCTTCTTGATCTTCTGCGCCCCGGCATCGGCGACGCGCCAGTCGGCCACGGCGGCGCTGAAGATGGCGATGTCGGCCGGCAGGGCCATCTCTACCGCTTCCAGCATCTCGCGCGCCGTCTCGACCGGGACCATGTTGACGCCGGGCGGGGCGAGCAGGGCAACGGGGCCGGAGACCAGCGTCACCCGGGCCCCGGCCGTCAGCGCGGCGGCGGCGATGGCATAGCCCTGCTTGCCGGAGGAACGGTTGGCGATATAGCGCACCGGGTCGATCGGCTCATGCGTGGGTCCCGCAGTGACAAGCACATGCTTGCCGGCGAGCGGCAAGGCGGGAAGCAGGGGCGTATCATGCCTCACGCTGACCGGCAGCGGGATGAAGGTCGGGCCCGCCAGCATCATCTCGATCGCCGCCACGATCTCCAGCGGCTCGGACAGCCGGCCCGGCCCATATTCGCCGCAGGCCATCTCCCCATCATTGGGCCCGACAAAGGCAACCCCGTCCTGTTGCAGCTGGGCGATATTGCGCTGGGTGGCCGGATGCAGCCACATGCGCACATTCATGGCGGGCGCAGCCAGGACCTTCTTGTCGGTGGCAAGCAGCGTGGTGGAGGCAAGGTCATTGGCAACGCCCTGCACCATCTTGGCCATAAGGTCCGCCGTGGCGGGAGCGACGACCAGGAGGTCGGCATCGCGCGACATCTCGATATGACCCATCTCCGCCTCGTCGGTGAGCGAGAACAGGTCCGTGTAGACCTTGTCGCCGGTAAGCGCGGAGACCGAGAGCGGCGTTACGAAAGCCTCGCCCGCCTTGGTGAGGATGGCGCGCACATCGGCGCCCCTCTCGCGCAGCCGGCGAATCAGCTCCAGCCCCTTATAGGCCGCAATGCCACCGCCGATGATGAGGAGAATACGCTTGCCAGCGAGAATGGAAGACATGGCAGGATCCGCGTGAAGCCGAGATCCCACACATAGACAGGGGAAGAAGGGGATTCAATCGCCGGGAGCGCGGACGTCCTCCTTCGCTCTTGAACTGCCGCCGTCCTGGAGTGAAGTGCAACGAACGGAATCCGCAGTGCTCTTTCTGAGACCGGGATGGTTCAAGAGCGAACGTGGACGTCCGGGTTCCCGGCATAACGGACGGGATCACCACCCCTCGGATCGGGCAGGCTGTTGAGGATCAGCCGGGCGATGGCATCGTAGTCGCCATTGAAATGATGGCCGCCCGGCACGGCGATCACCTCCACCTTCTGCGGATCGACATCGTTGCAGCCGGAACGCTCTCCCTCCTCCATGCCACGGAAGCACTGCACATGCGGGCCGCTGATGGCGGCGACGGCGGGGATGGTCGCCTGGCGCCCGCCGGTGACCTTCATGAAGCCCACGGCATAATCGGCTTCGCGCGACAGGCCGAGCAGAGAGATCTCGCTGACGCGCGTGCGCAGATCGTCCGGCAGATGCGCATAGACGGTGGCGGCGACATCCGCGCCGAAGGAATAGCCAACCAGGATGATCGGCCTGTCGGCCCGGAACGGGGCCACCATGCGCTGGATGGTCCCGGCCACCTCCTCGGGCGTGCGCCTGTGGATGAAATAGGCCAGGCTGTTGAGACCGATGGTGGTCACCCCGGCACGGGCGAGCCCGTTGGTGATGCCGTCATCGATGCCCCACCAGCCGCCATTGCCCGAGAGCATCACCGCGATCGGCCCGCCCTCGTTCTTACCGTCGATGAGGACTAGGGGGAGGTCGCGCAGCGCCGCCGGAACGTTGGAATTGTCCGGCGCGCCGAGCGCACCCCAGACGTTGCCGAAGGCGCTCGGGAACCAGCGTGGCAGCACCCGGTCGGTGAAATAAAGGCTGGCGACCAGCGCGAGCAGGATGGCGCCAAGGTGGCGAAGGGTAAGGCTCCGGATCATGGCGACGGCACGCAAAACGAGTATGTTGCGTTGTGTTCCGCGATCATGGCGCGACCAAGGCGCAGCACTGCTCGTCCGCGCCAGCCAGGCGTCGTTTCATACAAATATCGGTGATGATCCGGGCATAATGGCCCTCTCCGCGATGGGGACGGCCCCGGCAGGTCCTCAGCGCGGAGCGAGGACCATGACCATCTGGCGTCCCTCAAGCGCGGCGTCCGATTCCACCTTCGCGATCAGGCCGGTATCATCCTTGACGCGGTTGAGCAGGCGGTAGCCGATTTCCTGGTGGGCCATCTCGCGGCCGCGGAAGCGCAGCGTGACCTTGACCTTGTCGCCTTCCTCGAAGAAGCGCCTCATCGCCTTCATCTTGACGTCGTAGTCATGATCGTCAATGGCCGGGCGGAGCTTGATCTCCTTGATTTCCACCGTCTTCTGATTCTTGCGGGCCTCGGCGGCCTTCTTCTGCTCGTTGAACTTGAACTTGCCGTAGTCCATGATCTTGCAGACCGGAGGCTCGGCATTGGCGGCCACCTCGACCAGATCAAGCCCGGCCTCGAAGGCCATGGCGATGGCAGCTCTCGTATCGGTGACGCCGCGATTCTGGCCGTCCTGATCGATCAGCATGACTTCGCGGTTACGAATCTCCTCATTGATGCGCGGCCCATCCTTAGTGACCGGCGCGTTTGTCCTCATAGGGCGACGAATGGCGGTAAACTCCTCTACCGTTGATGTAATTTGGGCAAGCAGACAGGTTCGCGTCGAACCCCTCGCCCGGATGCGGGAAGATGTTGCCGAAGCGGTCGGAAGTCAACGCTTTGATTGCATTTGCAGCGATTTTCTCGCGATGGCCCGTTACTCTTCCCTGAGCTTTCGGCTCGCGATCAGCAATTCTGCATAGGCATCGAGCGTGGCATTACACATCACGTCCAGCGAGAAATGCGCCTCGACGTGCGCTCGGGCGCGCGCGGCCAATCCGTCGCGCGCCGAAGCGCCCAAGGTGAGCGCCTCCATCAGTGCCTCGGCGAGGGCATCGGCGTCGCCCACCGGGGTGCGCCATCCGGTACGCAGGTTGCCGACGATTTCCGGCGGAGCCAGCACGGTCTCGGATGTCGCGCCATGGTCGGAAACCACGACGGGGCAGCCCATCGCCTGCGCCTCCACCGCCGTGCGGCCAAAGGCTTCCGGGCTGGTAGAGGGTATGGCGACCGCGGCGGCGGAAAGATAGGCTGCCGGCATGTCGCTGCAATGGCCGACCAGCAGGACCAGACCCTTGAGGCCACGCTCGGCAATGCGGGCCTTGAGGTCGCTGACATAGCCGTCACGTCCCTGGGCGTCGCCCGCCAGCACGAACACGGTATCCTCCAGGCCCTTCTGCTTCATGATGGCGGCGGCATCAATCAGCACGCGCTGGCCCTTCCAGGCGGTGAGGCGGCCGGGCAACAGCACGATGCGCTGATGCGGCGCGACGTTCCAGGCCTTGCGCAGCGCTTCGACGCGCTCGAAGGAGACGGAGGCGGGCGTGAAGGCCGTCAGGTCCGTGCCACGGTGGATGACGCGCAGGCGCTCGGCCGCCTCCGGCCAATTCTCCTTGATGGTGGCGGCAGTGAAATTGGAGTTGGCGATGACGATGTCGGCCTCGGCCATCACGCCATTGTAGCGCTTCTTCCAGGCGCTCGAAGCCGAATAGGCACCGTGATAGGTGGTGACGAAGGGCAGCTCCAACCGCTTGGTGGCGAGCCGCGCGGACCAGGCCGGCGCCCGCGAGCGGGCATGGATGAGGTCGATCTTCTCCTCACGCACCAGCCGCTCCAACCGCTTGGCGTTTCCCCAGATGCGCAGGGGATTCTTGGTGGAGGCGTTGAAGGGAATCCATAGGCCGCCGCGCGCCTGCAATTCACCCACCAGGCGCCCGCCTTCCGTCGCGACCAGGGCGCGGGCCCCAGCCCGGGTCAATGCATCGGCGATGTCGATGGTGGTGCGCTCCGCCCCGCCCGCATCGAGTGCCGGGATAATCTGCAGCACCGTGATGCCGGCAAAACGCTCCTCCTTCGGCCGGCGGGCCGGCGGGCGGGAGCTGCGCAGAAAATCGGGAGGGGACGCTGGCTGTTGCGGCATAGTTCTGCTTATAGAGCGTCATTCTTAACGAATGAAAGATGTTGCAGTGGCCAAAGCCAGGTTGCTGAGAGGTTTTTTGCAGCAGCTTTTGCGGGATATCAGAAGGAAGTGACTGCATGATTAGCGATCCCGGCATGATCGAGCTCGGCCAGGACACCTCGGCCCGGAAAATTGCCTGGCGCCACCAGCCCGGGCGTGGGCCGGACGTGGTCTGGCTCGGCGGCTTCCGTTCCGACATGCTGGCGACCAAGGCGACGCATCTGGCCGAATGGGGCACCAGGCACCACCGCGCCGTGACACGCTTCGATTATTCCGGCCACGGCGAATCGGGCGGCCGCTTCGAGGACGGCACCATCGGCCAGTGGCTCGAGGATGCGCTCGCGGTCATCACCAGGGTGGTGAAGACGCCGCCAATCCTGGTCGGTTCTTCCATGGGCGGATGGATCGCGCTGCTCGCCGCCCAGCGCCTCGCCGGCACGTCGTTGGCGCCTACCGGCCTGGTGCTCATCGCCCCCGCCGCCGACTTCACGCAGACGCTGATGTGGGACCAGTTTCCCGAGGCCGTGAAGCGCGACATCCTGGAGAAAGGCGCCTGGTTGCGCCCCTCGGCCTACTCGCCCGAGCCCTATCCGATCACCCGTGCCCTGATCGAGGAAGGCCGCAACCATCTTATTCTCGGCGGCATGGTGAAAACCGGCTGTCCCGTGCACATATTGCAGGGGATGGAAGATCCCGACGTGCCATGGCAGCATGCCATGACACTGGTGGAGCGCCTGGCCGAAGACGATGTCACGGTGACGCTGATCAAGGATGGCGACCACCGCCTGTCGCGGCCGCAGGATCTGGAGAAGCTGATCGAGGCAGTGGAAAGCGTTGCGCCCAAATCGCAGCTGCTTCTATAATCGCCGGATCATCCTGGCCGGCCTTGACCCGGTCGTTGGAGCGGAGAGAGAAATGTTCATTCAGACCGAGGCGACGCCGAACCCGTCGACCCTCAAGTTCCTGCCTGGCCGCGAAGTCCTGCCCGAGGGCAGCACCCTGCACATGACCAATGCCGCCGAGGGCGCGCAGTCGCCACTGGCCGAGAAACTGTTCTCGATCGAGGGCGTGGCCGGCGTGTTCTTCGGCTCGGATTTCATCACCATCACCAAATCCCAGGTGGAATGGCAGCACCTCAAGCCAGCCGTCCTGGGCGCCATCATGGAGCACTACCTCTCCGGTGCCTCGATCCTGCGCGAGCATGCGGTGACCAACGGCGCCATGGGCGAGGAATTCTTCGACGAGGCGGATGAGGAAACGGTCGAGACGATCAAGGACCTGCTCGACACCCGGGTGCGCCCGGCCGTTGCGGCCGACGGCGGCGACATCACGTTCCGCGGCTTCCGCGAGGGCGTCGTCTATCTCGACATGAAGGGCGCCTGCTCCGGCTGCCCCTCCTCCACCGCGACGCTGCGCAACGGCATCCAGAACCTTCTGCGCCACTTCGTGCCGGAAGTGCAGGAAGTCCGCGCGGCGTGAGAGGCGCGGCTACAAGAACTTATGTGGTTTAAAGTTGTGCAGCCCCTCACCTCCATCCTTGCCCCGTTTACAGGTCGAGGATGGAGGTGAGGGGCTGCGTAACATTTTAGAGCGGGGGCTCCGATCAAACGCTGAGCCTACCCCTCAATAATCATTCCAGTGAAACAGGTCCGGATGCTCGCGGCGCCACTCCGCTTCGCGCTCGCGATGCTCGCCGATGAACTCGCCGAAGGCGATGCAGGCGCGGCGGCTGCCGGCGTCGCAATCCGCATGCAGGCGGTCGAGCTGGCTGAAATAGAGATCGTAGATCACCGGGGCCGGACGCACGACCGGGGGTGGAGGCGGCGGCCGGTTGGCGAGGGCCTGGCCGATCAGCACGCCGCCGACGGCGCCAAGCGCGGCACCGCCGACAAATGCGCCGGTACGGCCGTCCTCAGCAGAGGCCGGGGTGCCCGCAAGGGCGGCACATACGCACAGGGCGGCTACGGGAAAGGAAAATCGCATCATAACGCTCAAGGGAAACTCCTACACACGCGCCCCAGCGATGAAGCTACCCTACTCGGTGCAACTTAATGCTTCATGAATAGTAGTCTTATCAATGTAAATTGTGACACTATCGTATCTACTAATCAATTCGGCCATAGACATAACGTTTACATTAAAGGCAGCGACGTCAACATTTGCCACATTGACGCCATACTGCCTTTCCGTCGATTAACCACGCTCAGGCGATCAACCCTTGCATCGGTTTCACGGATCCGGAGTCCGGGAAGACCTTGTCGCCAAGAACGGTCGCCGAGAGACCGAACTGGTCGGCGAGCAGCCCCTTCAGCACGCCGCGCACATCGGAGGTAGGAGCAAGGTCGCGGCCCTGATAGAGCTGTGCCTCCTTCAGGCCGGGCCAGTCGGCGATCACCCGCCCGCCCTTGATGGCACCGCCGGCCAGCAGCACCACCGTGCCGGTGCCATGATCGGTGCCGATCGTGCCGTTGATGCGCGCCGTGCGGCCGAACTCGGTGATGGCGACCACTGCCGTATCCTTCCAGCGCGCCCCGAGCCCGGTCTCCAAGGCCGCGAAAGCCCCGTCGAGACCACCCAGCAGCATGGCGAGCCGGCCGGTGGCGCCGCCCTCGTTGACATGGGTGTCCCAACCGTCGAAGGCGAGCGCGGCGACGCGTGGCCCGTCATCGGCGGCGATCAGCCGGGCCGCGCCCTCCGCCGCCTGGCGCATGCCGGCGGCATTGTCGAGGCCCCCCTTGCGGCCCATGCCGGCCATGCCGTCCCCGGCCGCCATGCGCCCCGCCTCCAGCCCGTGCTGCAAGGCCGAAGCCAGCACGGGATCGCGGTGATTATAGAGGTCGAGCACGCGGTCGGCGAGGTCGTCGCTCGGATCGGGCAGGGTCTGCGGCGCCCAGCCGAGCACCGGGGCGGCGCCGCGCATGACCAGCGGCGTCGACGGGCCGACGGCAAGGCCGCCCTTGAGGCCCACCCTATCACCGCTCGGCAGGGCCGACAGCGCGCGGTTGAGCCAGCCGGTGGCGATGTGGCCCGGACCGGGATAACCGCTCTCGAGCACGTCCTGCCCATCGAAATGCGAGCGATCGCGGTAGCCGGTGGCGGCGGCATGCACGACAGCCGCCTGCCTGGCCTGGAACAGACGGGCGAAATTCGGCATCGCCGGGTTGACGGCGAAGAAGCCGTCGAGCGGCAGGGCCGGATGCGGGCCGTTCAACGCCAGGGCGATATCGCCATGCAGGCCGGTATAGTCGGGGTCGCCCACCGGGCCCACCGTCGAGAGGCCGTCAAGCGCCCCGCGCAACACAATCACGACGAGGCGGGGATCGCGGCCATCAGCGGCGCGGGCAAAGCGCGGCAGGTAAGCCCAGGCGAACAGGGTGCCGCCACCTATCAGCACGGCGCGACGGGAGGGATGGGGCGTTTCGCAAAGCAGGGCCATGATAGCTATCTCCGCTGGAATTCGGGTGCCATGAGCAGCAGCGCCACGGCCTGCTGGCGCGACTCGGCCCTGGCGATGGCCTGGCGCGTCTCGGGCGAGGCGGAGGAACCGACTACCGCCTCGAGCATATCGCTGGGTTCGCCGATGTCCTTGATCTGGCGCGCCGCCTGCCAGGCGATGTCGAGCCGCATCTTCATGCCGGCGGGCGAAGCATGGGCGTCGGCCGTGTCGGGGAAACCGTTCGGTCCTGGCGGCTGCCACAACGGCTCGCCCAGCATGTTGAGCCAATTGAGCGTCTGTCCGGGATCGGCGCCTGCTGCGGAGCCGACAGCGCGACGGATGGCCAAGACGTAGTCGAGGGGCGAGCGCATTTTGGTCAGGGGCTGCGACCAGGCCTCCGGCAGGTTGATCAGCGTGACCGCGACCGCCCTGAGGTCGCCATCATGGTCGGTGAAGACCTTCGCAAGCTGGGCCACGGCCGAGGGTGGCGGATCGTCCGCGATGAAATGGCGCGCGAGTTCGGTGGCGATGTGCTGGGCCGTGGCAGGATGGCGAGCGACATCGTTGAGAACTGCCTCGGCCTGGCCCATGCCGCCAGCCGGATAGGTCTTGCCCATGAAAACCTCGTCGCCCGGCTCATGGGTGTTGGCATTGAACACGAAGGTGCCGGGTTCGCCCAGGCGGCCCTCGCGCCCGACCATCATCCAACCGGTGAGGATGCGGGCGAAAGCGGTGACGTCGGCCTGGGTGTAGCCACTGCCCACGCCAAGCGTGTGCAGTTCCAGAATCTCGCGGGCGAGGTTCTCGTTGAGCCCGCGATTGCGGTTCTTGCCGGCCCGCGAATCCGGGCCGATCGACTGCTGGTTGTCGAGATAGAACAGCATGGCAGGGTGATGCTCGACTGCGAGCAGCATGTCGGCGAAGCGCCCGAGCACGAAGGGACGAATGGCCTCGCGCTCGAAGGCCCCGGCCGAAGCGCGAACGATATTATCTTTCGCGATCGACACGCAGAAATGGTTCGACCAGAAGGCGACGAGGCGCTCGGCGAAACCGATCTCGGCCCCCAGCGCCTTGTCGAGGCGGGCCTGCGCTTCGGCGCGGAACAGCTTCTGTTCCACCGAAGGCCGGAGCGGCTTGGGCTTGTCGTTGCCTGGCATGGCCTGGCTTGGCATGGCCTGCGCGCTTTCCGGGCTCATGGCGAGCGCCGGCATGGCGGCACCGGCATCGGCCGCCGTAACGGCCATGCGATCGCGCTCCATCTTTCGTTCCATGGCCTCGGCCATGCTCGCCTGGATGGCCGGCGTGCTGCCGGGCAGATCCCCGCTCCCGGGAAGGCCAGCCGTGATCAGGGCAATGTCCTGTGTCGCAAGCTCCGACCTGAGGAATCCGCGCGGATCGTTGCCCGGCTTGCCGAGATCGCCCGGGCGGGCGCCGAGGCCGAAGCGGTTGAAGGCGACCAGGGCCGCATCGGGACTGGAAGCAGATATTGCCACGTTGGACCTCGATTGCTGATGCGCTGATGACTTGGTGGAATCGGCAAAAATCGCAAAAACGCATTCAAACAAAGAGCAAGACCAGAACAGTCCTTATGCTTGAACGCGTCTCGATCCAGTGCGTCTAACCTTCAAATCGAATCACCAAGAAGCGCCAAATGCTCTTGACGCCAATGCGCTAACTTGGCGACCTGAACGCATCTTGTTTTAGCGGAAGTGACAGCCGGGCGTTTCCATGGGATCACCCGGCCCAATTTTGGCCTATCAGTGCCAATGGCCGTAATAGCCATAGTGCCTGTGCCAGCCCCAGCCGTAACCGACGGGGTGGCGCCAACCCCAGCCGTAATAGACCGGCGCGTTCGGGACGCAGCGGCCCCAGGGATTGGGATGCCAGCCCGGACCGCAGCCCCAGCTGACATCCTGCACGATGGCGGGACCTGCAGGTGCGGCGGGCGCAAGCGGCATGGCTGAGGCCGCACCGGCCGTCACCATCAGGCCGCCAAAAGCCGCGGCGGCAAGGCTCAGAGATCTGATCAACGCACTACTCCATCCGTTGATGAAAGGGGGGAGGCGGGTATCGCCTCCTTCATTCCTTCAACGCAGCGCTTGACCCGACCCGTCGCTGGTCAGGGCGATTTTTTTGGAGGTGGCAGATGGCGTACCAATCCTTCGGCCAGCAGGAGCCGCACCCCCGGCGAGCTTGCCGCCGCGAATTCGGCGATGCGCTGCTCCACCTTGGTCCGCACGGCGACATCCGCGGTGCGGGCGCGCTCGAGTGCGGCCGAAAGCGCGGCTGCATCGACGGTGGGCTGCTTCAGAAGCTCCGCAGCATCGCGTCGGGCCTGCTGGCCCTCGAGGATCGTCTGGTGATTCTCCTGCCGCACGGTGCGCAGGACTTCGCGAAAGGCGTCGCGCTCGGCCGGCGGCAATTCCTGGGCGGCAGCCTGGAGGGACCCGCCGGGCAGCGGCGTGTGCATGTAGATCCAGACCGCCCCGCCCGCCAGGCATCCCAGCAGGAAGACGTTGAGCACGACCGAAACGATCAGGGGAAGACGCGAGCGGGCCACGATCAGAGATCCTCGTCCGTTGCCGGCCGCCCGGAGCCCACATCCCCGAAGGCCGTGGTGTTGGCATCGAAGACGGCATGCTCGGGCTGGACCACCGGAGCGAGCACCGTCACCAGCACGGCGCCCGCCAGCGCCCCAGCGACGCCAACACCGGCGAGACCGAAGCCCGACCACCACAGCCATACGCGCCGCCGCCGAGCCAGGCCCGCCTTTCCATCCTCCAGGATGCGGGCATGCAGGCCAGCGGCTGGCGCCGGCACGGCATAGCCGTCAAGCAGCGCATCGAGGCGGCCCGCCCGTGCGAGAATGGCCTGGCCCTCCTCCGTGAGGGCGAAGGCTTGCGCCAGCGTCCGCTCCTTCTGTGGCCAGCGCTGCAATTGCCCGCCATAGGCCGACGCGAGGGCCTCGAATTGCCCCGCATCCATTCGTCGCGCCAACTCAGCCATGGCTGTCACCTCCCCTCGGCAAGGCGTGCGCCTTGCGGGATTGGCCCCGCGGCGGCGCAGGGACCAGCTTTCGCCCGCCGCGCTCGAAGGCCCCCTGCCGGGCCTGTCGGCTGTTGCTCCACGTCGGACCCCAACGCTCAACGATGCTGCCCAGCGCGATATCGAGCCGGCGCGCCATGGCGAGGATAGCGCGCCCCTGTGCCTGCGTGGCGAACTGGTCGCCGTCGACGCGCTCCAGCGGCGGCCAATTCTGCAACTCGCTGCCATAGGCGGCGGCAAGGGCAGCAAAACGGTCCGCCGTCATCATTTCGAGCCCCTCATCCATCTTTCTCGTCCCCCATCAGAATCGTCTGCAGCGAGCGCCGGCCGCGCGCGAGCAGACTTTCCAGCGCGTCGGTACTGACATCCATCACCGCAGCCGCTTCGGCATTGGACATCGTCTGGTAGTAGGTCAGCACGATCGCCTCGCGCTGGCGCGGGGCGATTGCCTTCAGCGCCCGCTCGACCCTGAGGCTGTCATCCTCATGCTGCTGGGCTTCGGTATGGGCGCCATCGACGATCTCCGGCATGTCCTCGCTCGTCCATTCGCGCCGGCGCCGCAACCGGTCGTAGCAGAGATTGAGCGCTACCCGATGAACCCAGGTGTCGAAACGCGCCCGCTCGGTGCGCCAGCCGGCGGCGTGACGCCATATCCGCACGAAAGTCTCCTGGGCGACGTCCTCGGCCTCCGCCGCGTCGCCCAGCATGCGCCTGGCGAGCGCCAGCAGACGCGGCAGCTTGCGGGCGACGAGGGCCCGCATGGCCGCCTCGTCGCCCGCACCGATGCGGCGAACCAACTCCTCGTCCGGATCGGGAGCCATGGGCTGGCGAACCCCCAATGATCATGGCGTCTGTCCCCGCATCACTGCCCCTGCTTGGCAGCGGATTTGTGACCGGGCAGTTCGTCCGGCGTCAGGAGGCCGTCATGGTTCTTGTCCAGCCGGGCAAAGCGCTTGGCGAGGAAGGCGTCGAGTTCGTCATGATCGATGAAGCCGTCGTGATTGGTGTCAATGCGGGCAAAAAGCTTGGCCGGATCGCCCTTCGCGTTACGTTTGGCGGCGAAGGCCGTCCATTCGGCCTGGCTGATCTTGCCGTCACCATTGGTATCGGCGACCATATAGGCCTTTTCCCGCCTTGCCTGGAACTGTGCAAGCGTGAGCCCGCGTTTTCCGGCCGGCGTGGCGGAAGCATCCGGAGTGGCCGGCGCAGGCGCCGCGGGCGTGGCCGGCGTGGACGAACCAGGGGCCGGGGCGGGCGCCGGCGTGCTCTGCGCAAGGGCAGGGCCGGCGGCCGTGGTCAAGACAAGGGCAAGCAGCAGGGGACGGATCATGATTGTCTCTTCGCGGTTGGCGCGCTCCCGGGCTGGGTGCGGGCTGAGGTCCTGCCCTTCAACGCGCCCAGCGGGCGATTCCGTCGATCCTGCGCAAAGAAATTCAGCTGCCCGGCGAAGACGCCACTTCATGGCCCTCGATATAGAGGCGTAGCGCCGTGGCGGCGTTCAGCATGTGAGCCCGCATGCGACGCGAGGCCGTCTCCCCGTCCCCCTCGGCGATCGCCTGCATGATCGCTTCGTGCTCGTCGGCGGAGCGATTCAACCTTTCGGCTTGGCGCAGCTGCGTGCGCCGGAAAGCGCTCAGCCGTGCCCGCAACGCGATCGCCTGCTCGGCGAGGACGGCGTTGTGGGTCGCATGGTATATGCACTCATGGAAGGCGCGGTTGAAGCCATCATAGGCATCGAAATCGCCGCTGGCGACCATGACGCGCGAGGATTCGTGCAACTCGATGAGGCGGCTGCGCTCCAGCGGAGTCATGCGGTAGGTGGCAAGCCTGACGCACATCGCCTCGATCTCCGCCATGGTCTCGAACATGTCCATGATGCGCTCGGGCGTAAGGCGGGCGACTACGACCCCGCGGCGCGGGCGCATTTCCACCAAGCCACTGACCGCCAACTGGCGCAGCGCCTCGCGCACGGGCGTGCGCGAGGCGCCGAAGCGGGCGGCGAGTTGCTGCTCGTCGAGCGCCGCCCCCGCCTCCAGGAGGCCCGAGGCGATCTCGTCCGTCAGTGCGTTGCGAATGCGGTCGGAGAGCAGGCCGCGGCCATCGCCAATCTCGCCATCGCCGTCGAATGCCTGCATCATCGCCCGCCCTCGCTATCATCGTCGTGGAAGGAAGCACAATAGAGGGATTTACGCCGTCATCCACGCCTTTGTATACAGATTCCCCAATTATCCATCCACACGCATACACAAGGTCACTCACGAAGCTGTTACGCATCCCAGGATTGACATCGCCAGCCTTTCTGCACACAAGATGAACCACAAATCGAAACACTGCATACAAGGAGCGCCAAATGGCCGACTGGAGTACGCAGAAGGCCATGCTGGCCGAGCGCCTCGCTGCGGGACGCGCCCATGCAAAGGGGAAGGCCGTCACGCCGGAAGCACTGCCCGCCTTCCTCGAAGCCGTGCTGCGTTCCGGCGACCGGGTCTGCATCGAGGGCGACAACCAGAAGCAGGCGGATGTGCTGGCCGTGGCGCTCGCTGGCGTCGATCCTTCCCGGGTGCATGACCTGCATATGGTGCAGTCAGGCGTGGTGCTTCCCGAGCATCTCGACCTCTTCGACAAGGGCATCGCCAGCCGGCTCGATTACTCCTATTCAGGCCCGCAATCGGCACGCATCGCTCGCATGCTGTTTGGCGGCAAGATCGCGCTTGGTGCCGTCCATACCTATCTCGAACTCTTCGCCCGCTATTTCATCGATCTCACGCCGCAGGTCGCCCTGATCGCCGCGGTGAGTGCCGATCGCGAGGGCAATCTGTATACCGGCCCCAACACCGAGGACACGCCGACGGTGGTCGAGGCGACCAGCTACAAGAGCGGCCTCGTCATTGCGCAGGTAGCCGAGATCGTCGACAGGCTGCCGCGCGTCGATATCCCCGGCGACCTCGTGCATTTCGTCGTCGAGGCCGAGAAGCCCTTCTACGTCGAGCCTCTCTTCACGCGCGACCCGGCGGCGATCACCGAGACGCAGATCCTCACCGCCATGCTCACCATCAAGGGGCTCTACGCGCCCTATGGCGTGCGCCGCCTCAACCACGGCATCGGCTTCAACACCGCCGCCATCGAACTCCTTCTGCCGACATTCGGCGAGAGACTTGGGCTCAGGGGCGAGATCTGCACGCATTTCGCTCTCAACCCGCATCCTACCCTCATCCCCGCCATCGAGGCGGGCTGGGTCAAGCAGGTGCATTGCTTCGGCTCGGAAGTGGGCATGGAGGATTATGTCGCCGCCCGCTCCGACGTGTTCTTCACCGGTCCCGACGGCTCGCTGCGCTCCAACCGGGCCTTTTCACAGACGGCCGGGCTCTATGCCTGCGACCTGTTCATCGGCTCTACCCTGCAGATCGACCTGGAAGGCCACAGCTCTACCGTCACCACCAGCCGCATCGCCGGCTTCGGCGGCGCGCCGAACATGGGCTCGGACCCACGCGGGCGGCGCCACCCCAGCGAACCCTGGCTGAAGGCGGGCGCCGAGGCCGATCCAGAGAGCTCACCGGCCTTGAGGCGCGGCCGCAAGCTGGTGGTGCAGATCGGCGAGACCTTCGGCGAGGGCAATGCCTCGCTTTTCGTCGAGCGCCTCGATGCGCTGGAGCTTGCCGACAAGCTCAAGCTCGATCTCGCACCGGTGATGGTTTATGGCGACGACGTCACCCACATCGTCACCGAGGAAGGCATCGCCAACCTGCTGCTCTGCCGCGACAAGGACGAGCGCGAGCAGGCCATCCGCGGCGTTGCCGGCTATACCGAGATCGGCCGCGCGCGCGATGCCGGCATGGTGGAGCGCCTGCGCGAGCGCGGTGTGATCCGCCGGCCCGAGGACCTCGGCATCGATCCGCTCGACGCCGACCGCTCCCTGCTCGCCGCCCGTTCGATCAAGGATCTCATGCTCGCCTCCGACGGGCTCTACCGGCCGCCGAGCCGGTTCCGCAACTGGTAGGTGGAGGCCAAAACCATGGAAAAGCTCAGTTTTACCGTGAGGGCCGCGAGGCCCGCCGGCGGCACCCGCCGACAAGTCCTTACCGGGGTCGTCGCTTCCGGCAATCTTGAAGTCCTGGCCGAGCGCATCCTTCCCGCCGACACGTGCACCGTCGACATCGCTACCGCCGCCCACGGCTTCGGGCCGGTGTGGCAGGCCGTGGTCACTGATTTCGCCCTCCGCCGCGCGGCGGGGGGCTTGCGTCTTTCCGTCAATGACGGCGGAGCACGGCCAGACACGGTGGCCCTGCGGCTCTCCCAGGCCGTCCGCCTGATCGAGGAACCCGAAGCATGACCGCTTCCACCCATCCCCTGAGCTGGTTCGAGGCCAGCGCCCGCCAGCGCCTTGCCGCTCTCACAGACCCCGGAAGCTTTGCCGAAATCGTCGGTCCGGAGCAGCGCGAGATCAGCCCGCATCTTGCCTTGTTCGACCTGCCCGAGCAGTTCGACGACGGCATGATCATCGGCCGCGCCAAGCTCGGCGGCACGCCCGTTCTAGTGGCCGCCCAGGAAGGCCGCTTCATGGGCGGGGCCTTCGGCGAGGTGCATGGCGCCAAGCTCACCGGCCTGCTGCGCGCCGCCACCGCCTTGAAGCGGGACGTACTGATCCTCTTCGACACCGGTGGTGTGAGGCTCCAGGAAGCCAATGCCGGCGAGCTCGCCATCGCCGAAATCATGCGCGCCCTCGTCGAGACCCGCATTGCCGGTGGCCGGGTGATCGGCTTGGTCGGCGGCCGCGCCGGCTGTTACGGCGGCGGCGGGTTGATCGCCGGGTGCTGTTCCACCCTGATCATCTCCGAACAGGGGCGCATCTCCGTCAGCGGCCCCGAGGTGATCGAGACCAACAGGGGCGTCGAGGAATTCGACTCGCGCGACCGTGCCTTCGTCTGGCGCAGCATGGGCGGCAAGCATCGCTATTTGATCGGCGGCGCCGACATCTTCGTCGACGACGAGGCGGGCGCCTTTCGGCAGGCGGCGCTGACGGCTCTCGACCGGCCAGCCCGGCTCGACCTCGCGGTGCTCGGCGCCGAGCAGCAAAGGCTCAAACGACGCCTGCAGCGCTTCGCCACGGCCCGCGACGGCATCGAGGTCTGGTCGCGCCTCGGCATTGCGGTCCCTGCGGATATTCCTGGCCTCGGCACACGGGATTTCCTGCGCACCACCACAGACCGGAGGGAGATGGCCGATGACGCTCGCTGACATCCTCACTTCGCTGTTTCCCGCGGGGCATAGTGTGGCCGTCGCGGATGGCCTGATCAGTGGCGAAGCGCCCTTGCCCGGTGGCGGCACTCTGCATGTACTCGGCATCGCCGACGAGACCCCGCTCGGCGTCGAAGGCGCGCTCACCCTTGCGGGCCATGTGCTCGACGTCGCCGGTAAAGGCGATGGTGCCCCCCTCCTGATGCTGATCGACTCCGCAAGCCAGCGCATGAGCCGGCATGACGAACTGCTGGGCCTCAGCGAATATCTCGCCCATCTCGCCAAGACTCTCCTCCTGGCCGAGACACGGGGCCATCGCACCATCGGCCTGCTCTATGGCGGCAGCGCTGCCGGCGCCTTCATCGCCACGGCGCTCGCCACTGGCACGCTGGTCGCGCTGCCCGGCGCTCATCCAGCGGTGATGGACCTGCCTTCGATGGCGCGCGTGACCAAACTGTCCCTCGATGTCCTGAAGGCGAAAGCCGAAACGACGCCTGTCTTCGCGCCCGGCCTGGACAATCTCGCCAAGACGGGAGCCATTCATGCGGTATGGGATCCGGCAATACCCCTCGCCGGCCAGCTTGCCGATCTCCTGGCGACGCTGGTCGAGGGGGACCATCGCGACCGGCTCGGCGCCGGACGCGCCGGACGGCCCAAGGCAGCCGCCATCGCCGAGCGCGTGATCGCCGAGGTGGGTCATGATTGAGAGACTGCCCCGCCACACCATGGTGGCGCCAGCGCCTGCAGCCTGGGCCGCCCTGCTGGCTGCACGGCCGGACCTTGCAAGGGAACCGCTTCTCGCACGCTGGGCCAGCGCCGGCTATCCGCTGGTGGCTCGCCGGCCGACCTGTGGCGATCCCGCCGACACCATCCCGCTCGGCCTGCCGCTGCCGCCGGCCCAGGGCAAGCAACGCATCGCTGTCGGCCTCAAACCGCGCGACATTGTCGGCTCGGCCCGCCCTCCCCTCCTGCGCGACGCCGCCGGCGCCGCGCCCGCGGCGTGGCAGGCCTCGATCGCCGCACTGCTGCGGCTCGCTCCCTCCAGCCGCTGCTTCGGCAGTCTTGCCTGGCAGCATCTGACGGGCCTTGCCTATATCAGCGACAGCTCGGATCTCGATCTTTTGTGGGACCTGCCGGAGGGCGACGGTCTTGACCCCCTGCTCGATGGCATCGCTGCAATTGAACGGCGTGCCCCCATGCGGATCGATGGCGAGATCCTCGCCGGGGCGCGGGGAGCCAATTGGCGGGAGTTGCGGCAGGAGGGCGAAGAGATCCTCGTCAAGAGCTGCTCCAAAGCGCACCTGATCTCGCGCGCGCAGTTCCTGGCGGGAGAACAGCCATGACTGCTCTCCGGCAGCACAGGAGCGCGCCAGCCTCCCGCCTCGTCAGCATCGGCAGCCTGGCCGTCGATTGCCTGAAGCTGGAAGCGGCGACTTATCCCAAGCCCGGGCTGGTGAGCCATGTCGACAATGGCGCCCACCGTGATATGGATTTTGCCCTGCTGGTCCGCAGCGCCGAGACGCTGGAGACCTGGTTCGACGATCTCGCTGCGGCTGGTGCTGTCGGCGCCGGCATGGACCGCCTGCGCGCCATCGGCATCGAGGGCGAGCGTGCCATGCTGGCCGTCACCGGCGGCGTGAATACCCATCGCGGCGCCATCTTCGGGCTCGGTCTGCTCTGCGCCGCCGCCGGCTTCCGGCAGGCCTATGCCATTCCCCTTCCGCTTGGGCGGATCATCGCCGAGCGTTGGGGCGAAGCGATCCTGTCCGGCCCGGTACCGCTGCGCAGCCACGGCGCCGAGGCCTGCCGCCGTCATGGCGTCGGCGGCGCAAGGCTGGAGGCGGCGCAAGGCCAACCTTCCGTCTACGATATCGCTTTGCCGGCCCTGCGTGCTGGACGCGCCGCAACTGGCGACGAGGAGGCCGCCCGCGTGAATGGCTGCATGGCCCTGATCGCCGTCGTCGCCGATACCAATCTCCTGCATCGCGGCGGGACTGCCGGGCTTGCCTTCGCCCAGAGGGAGGCGCGCATGTTCATGGCGGCCGGCGGCGTCGGCCAACCGGACTGGCAGGCACGCGCCGCCGCCATCCACGGCGCATTTGTTGCCCGCAATCTCAGCCCCGGCGGCTGCGCGGATCTCCTTGCCATGACGCTGTTCGTCGACAAGGAGGAGGCCTGATGCTCGCCCTCCTGTGCGGCGGACAGGGCTTGCTGTCGCCTGCGATGTTCGATCTCACGTCCGGCCAGCCGGAGGCCGAGCCTGTCTTCGCCGCGGCGCAGGCGCTGCTCGGCCGCGATCCGCGCGTCCTGGTGCGAGAGCGGGACGAGCCCCTGCTGCACGCCAACCGTGCCAGCCAGATCCTCTCCGTCTCGGCGGCGCTCGCCCTTCATGCCTGCATCGCCGCTGCACTGCCGCCCGCCTTTGCCGTGACTGGCTACAGCGTCGGCGAGATGGCGGCCTGGAGCATCGCTGGCGCCTGGAGCGCCGAGACTGCCCTGCAGCTGACCGATCAGCGCGCCCGCGCTATGGACGAGGCCGGCAGCGGGGATGGCCAACTCGGCTATGTGCGTGGGCTGGCACGGCAGGCCGTCGAGGCGCTGGCCAGTCGCCATGGTTGTGCCATCGCCATCATCAATCCGGACGGGCTCTTTGTCGTGGGCGGCGTGCGCGCCGATGTCACCGCGCTATGCCACGAGGCGGAAAGCGCGGGGGCGGCGAGGGCGGCCCTGCTCGACGTGCATGTCGCTTCTCATACACCCCGTCTTTCGCAAGCCGTGGTAGTCCTCCGCGAGGCGCTCGAGGCAAGCGCCGCCGCCGATCCCAAACCCGGGCGTTTGCTTCTGGCAGGCGGCGATGGCAGCCGCGTCTTCAAGGCTGCGCATGCCGTCCCGCAGCTCGCCGCGCAGGTCGCCAAAACCATCGACTGGGCCACCACCCTGGAGGCCCTCGGCGAATTCGGGGTCGACCGTATGCTCGATCTTGGCCCGGGCCATGCACTTGCCGATATGGCGCGCACCGCACTTCCCCACGTGCGCAGCTATGCCGCCGACGGCTTCCACAGTCTCGCGGGCCTGCGCGACTGGCTTGCAACAGCCGGAAGGGGGTGAAGACGACGCGTTTCCCACTACCGCTCTTCGGCGCGCTGCCTTTCCATCGTGCCTCATTGCATTCGACAACCCATTCATTCCCGAAGGAATAAGATCATGTTGATGAACAGACGTACTTTTTCGACTGCCCTGCTGGCCGGCGCCGCCGCCTCGCTGTTTTCCACCCGCGGCATGGCCGCCATACCGGCGCCGGTGAAGGCACGCAATGTCGTGCTCGTGCATGGGCTCTTCGCCGATGGCTCCTGCTGGTCCGAGGTGATCGCGCGGCTGCAAGCCGCCGGCCTCAATGCGACCGCCGTGCAGAACCCCCTCACGACCTTGCCCGAAGCCGTCGCCTCGGCCCAGCGCGTGCTCGACCGACAGGACGGTCCCACGGTGTTCGTCGGCCATTCCTTCTCCGGCATGATCGTCACCGAAGCCGGCGTGCATCCCAAGGTCTCCGCCCTGGTCTATGTGGCGGCACGGGCGCCGGACGCGGGCGAGGACTACACGGCACTGGCGAAGACCTATCCGACGCCGCCCGCCTCCGCCGGCATCGTCTTCGACGGCGACGAGGGGCGCCTGAGCGAGGAAGCATTCCTTCGCGATTTCGCGGGCGACCTGCCGGAGGCCAAGGCCAAGGTGCTCTATGCCGTGCAGGAGCCCTTCCACAAGGCGCTGCTCGCCGGCAAGACCACCAACGCGGCATGGCGTTCCAAGCCCAGCTTCTATGCCGTTTCGACGGAAGACCGCACCATCAACCCAGACCTCGAACGCTTCATGGCCAAGCGGATGGGCGCGAAGACCATCGAAGTGAAAGCCAGCCACCTTGCCCTGATTTCCCACCCCGAGGAGATCACAAAGCTGATCCTCGAAGCTGCCGGACAGGCCTGATAGCGTGGCGCGCGCCCGTCCCTGCCAACTTGGTACAGACCCCGCTCCAGTCATTCCGGCCAAAGCGCCGGAATGACTGGAACATCGCCTTGGAAGGACTGCGTTCATGGATTCCGGGTCTTCTTTCAGGAGCCCGGAATGACACCGCGTCTGCGCCTGAAGGACTACGATCCAAATCTAATGCAGCTTGCGCCGCCGGTTGGGCTCCAGCGGGCGGAGACGATCAGCCGCGTCGCCATGGGTTGTTTCGAGGGGCTGGCGCCGTGGATCGGCCTCCGGCGCCTTGACGGCATCGGAGGCATAATCCTCGATCTCGGAAGCGTAGGGCTGACTCTGTTCCCGCCTTGCCTTGACGCCCTTGATCTGGATGGCGCTTTGAAGCCGGGTGACCTTGCGTTCCCTGACCATCTGCTCCCCTTTCCTGCTGGTGTCCGATCCCGATGACAAGCCACATGAGGGAAACGTCTGCGCGGCAATCCTGTTCCGGCTCACGCCACCGGCAGCCGGTGATTGACATCCGCCACCGGCCCTGCGATGCGTGTGCTGAGATCGATCTCATACCGGATCGCACGAGGTGAAGCGGGACAAGGCCACACATAGGGCCGTCTGCTTCGGGAGGAACGTCCTTGCTGCTGCAGATTGCACTCGACAAGCCCGAGCACCTTGCCTGGCTGCCGCGGCTGAAGCCCTTCGCCGACATCATCGAGATCGGCACGCCGCTGCTCAAGCGCTTCGGCATCGGCGCTATCGCCACGGCCCGCGAGCTCTGCCCCGACATCCCCGTGCTCGCCGACACCAAGACTGTCGATGGCGGCCAGTTCGAGGCCGACATGGTTTTCAGTGCCGGCGCGGCCCTGATGACGGTGCTTTCCTGCGCCGCGCCCGCCACGCATGAGGTCGTGGGCCGGCGGGCCGAGCATTTCGGCGCCAGCGTGGTCGTCGACACCATCACCCAATCGGGACAGGCCGAGCTGCTGCCGCCGGAAGCCCGTTTTCCGCCGAGCTTCGCTTATGTCGCCGTGCATTCGCCCACGGACAGGCGGCTTGCGGGCGATGTCTCCACCGCCCATATCGATGCCGTGCACCAGATGCACCAGCGTGGCTTCCGCGTCTCGCTCGCCGGTGGCATCGGCCCGGCGACGCTAGAGGCCGTCATTGCCGCCGCGCCCGAGATCGTCGTGGTCGGCAGTGCCATCACCGAAGCCGAAAAACCCGAGGAGGTCGCCCAATGGATCCGCTCGAGACTCCCCCATCGAGGCCTTGGCTGGCCGTGGGACAGGAAATAGCACGCCTGCTCGAACGCATAGATCCCGCCGCCTTCGAGCGTGTGGTGCAGGCTTTCGAGCGACAAGGCCGGCGCTGGTTCTTCTCGGGCCAGGGCCGTTCGGGCCTGTCGGCTCAGATGGCGGCGATGCGCTTCATGCATATCGGCCATCGGGTGCATTTCCTCGGCGAAGTCACTGCGCCTTCCGTGCGCGCGGGCGACGGGCTCCTGATCATCTCCGGCTCCGGCACGACGCCGGTGAGCGTCGGCTTTGCCGAGATCGCCAAGTCCGAGGGAGCCGAGGTGATCGCGCTCACCCACAAGCCCCAGAGCAAGCTTGCGGGCATTGCCGACGTCGTGCTGCCCGTGCCAGTTGAGACAACGGCGCAGTTCGGCGGCAGCCTGTTCGAACAGACCTGCCTGATCCTGCTCGACGCGGTGATCCTCGACCTCGCTTCCCGCATTCCCGACGCCCACAAGCTGATGTGGCACCGGCACACCAACATGCAGTGAGCCGCGATGAAGAAGGTATTGACCATCGGCGATGCCATCATCGACGCAGTCGAGCAGCCGGATGGCTCGTTCCGGACCTATGCCGGGGGCGCCGGGCTCAATCTCGCCGTCGGCCTTGCCCGTCTTGGCCTGGATTCGGCCCTGCTCAGCCGGGTCGGGGCTGACCGATGGGGCTATCGCCTGCTGCGTTACCTCCGGGACCGGCATGTCCGGCTCATCAACACGCCCAATGTCGATTCTACCGGCAGCGCCACCTCGCGGCGCGTGCATGGTGAGCCCTCATATATTTTTTCCGGCGACCTGCGCCGGCGGCGCTACATCATAGGTCCCGAGGCGCGGGCGGTGCTGGACCAGGCAGCGGCCGTCGCCGTCAATTCCTATCCCTTCGAGAATGCTGCCCATGCCGCCGATCTCGCGGCAAGGCTGGCCGCCGCGCCGGGCCTGGTTTTCATCGATCCCAATCCGCGGCTGGACCTGATCAACGATATCCGGCCGGTGCGCGAAGGCATCGCGGAAGTCGTCGGCCATGCCGATCTCGTCAAGCTGAGCGAGGAGGACGCGACGCTGATCTTCGGCACGACGGGACGAGAGGCAGTGAACGCCCTGTTCGGCTGGAGCGTCGATACCATCGTCCTCACCCAGGGCCGCAAGGGCGCCACCCTGTTCTCCCGCAGCGGCTTGATGGTCAAGGTACCGGTGAGCCAGTGCGACCAGCCGGTCGTCGACACCATGGGTGCGGGCGATGCCACCCTCGCCAGCCTGATCGCGTCCTGCCTGGAGCGGGGCATGCCCCGCGATGCCGAAGGCTGGGGCGCCTGCCTCGAACGCGCCATGCAGGTTGCCGCCGCCACCTGCCGCAGCGAGGGCGGCGAGCTGGCGCTGCCCAAAAATACGGCGGGCGACGAGCTGGCAGGCATGGGCGCGAGACTTTAGGAACGAAACATGGCCAGCGATACGACAGCGAGCGATGAGCGTGGCGGGGAAGAGGGCGGCCGGCCCGCCCGCCTGATCGACGTCGCCCGCCTCGCCAAGGTCTCGCGCGCCACCGCCGCCCGCGCCCTCGGCGGGTATGGCTTCGTGGGCGACGAGACGCGCGAGCGCGTAACCGCCGCCGCGCGAAAGCTGAACTATCGCCTCAACGAAGTCGCCCGCGCCATGCGCGCCGGCAAGACCCTCGCGATCGGCGTGGTCATCGCCGACATCAGCAATTCCTTCTTCGCTGCCGCGGCGCGGGCCATCATCGATACCTGCGCCGAGCATGGCTACCAGGCCCTCATCCTCAATACGGACGACGACATCAGACGCGAGGTCGAGGCGGTGCGCGTGCTGGCCGAAAAGCGCGTGGACGGCCTGATCGTGGTGCCCTCCTCACCCGATCACAACGTCCATCTGCGGAACTCCGGAGAACTCTCAAGCCGCCTCGTGCTGCTCGACCGTCGCATCGCCGACATGGCGGCGAGCACGGTGACCACGGATGACCGCGGAGGGGCCCGCGACGCCATCGAGCTCTTCATCGCGCGCGGTCATACCCGCATCGGCCTCCTGGTTTCCACCGTCGCCACAAGCTCCCATAGCGCGACATTGCCCCACCAAGCCGTCTCCACTGTGCGCGACCGCCTGGCCGGCGCAAAAGCGGCTCTACGCCAGGCGGGGCTCGACTTGCCCAACGCTTGGGTGCGCTTCAGCCGCAACGACCTGCCGATCGTCACGCAGGCGGCGATCGCCATCCTTGCCACCGAGCCGCGCCCGACCGCGATCCTGGCGACCTGCGAGGAGATGGCGCTCGGCGTCATGGCGGCCTGCCGTGAGCTCGGCCTCACTATCGGCAGGGATATCGCTTTGATCAGCTTCGATGAATCGCCCTGGTCCCGGGTCCTGAACCCGGCGATATCAGTGGTGCAGCGCCCGATCTATGAGATGGGGCGGGCGGCCGTCACCACGCTGGTGCGCCAGATCCAGGGCGGTGTCGGACCGCAGGCCATCGAGTTGCCGACCGTGCTGGTGGATCGCGAGTCCGTGTTCGACCTGAAGGGATAGGCCTTTATCGTTGACAACCCCGCGACAATCGGGGACAAAGTTTGTGGTGAGACACTACAAAATAATATGAGATCGATCTCACAAAAGGGAGGTTACAATGAAGACCGTCAAGCATCTTGCTGCCGTGGCTCTGACAGGCACGGCCATCGCCCTGGCCGCCAGCGCCGCGGGCCTCGCCAAGGACGTGAAGGCCGTGGGCATTTCCGTCGGTTCGATGGGCAATCCCGGATTCGTGATCATCGCCAACACCGCGACGCATCTGATCAAGAAGGCCAATCCGAACGCCCAGGTCACCGCCGTCGGCTATGACTACGACCTCGGCAAGCAGTTCAACCAGATCGACAATTTCATCGCCGCAGGCGTCGACTTCATCCTCCTCAACCCCGGCGATCCCAAGGCGATCACCCCCGCCATCAAGAAGGCCCAGGCCGCCGGCATACCGGTCGTCGCCTTCGATACCGTGGCTGATGGCGCGGACGCCGCCATCACAACCGACAACGTCATGGCCGGACGCATTTCCTGCCAGTACATCGCCGACAAGCTGAACGGCAAAGGCAATGTCATCATCGAGAATGGCCCGCAGGTCTCCGCCGTGGTCGACCGCGTGGTCGGCTGCAAGGAGGTCTTTGCCAAATACCCCGACCTTAAGGTCCTCTCGGACGATCAGGACGGCAAGGGCTCGCGTGACGGCGGCCTCGCCACGGCCCAGGGCTACCTGACCCGCTTCCCGAAGATCGACGCCATCTTCACCATCAATGATCCGCAGGCCATCGGCACGGCGCTCGCCGCCAAGCAGGCCGGCCGCAGCGAATTCTTCATCACCTCGGTGGATGGTTCGCCGGATATCGAGGCGGCGCTGAAGGATCCCGGCCTCGACATGATCAAGGCCTCGGCCAGCCAGGACTTCTACGCCATTCCCAAGACCGCCGTTGAGATCGGCCTCAATCTCATCAATGGCAAGAAGCCCGAGAACACGCTGACGCTCATTCCCTCCTCGCTGGTGACGCGAGAGAACGTCAACGAATACAAGGGCTGGAACACCAAGCACGACGACTGAAAGGGCATAGATTTTGTCATGCCCGGGGCTTGTCCCGGGCATCCAGTTGCAGCGCTTTCCGAGGTTGGCGCTTCCCTGGATTGCCGGGACAAGCCCGGCAATGACAAAAGTCGAGGTTACTTCGGATTTCGGCCGGGTTCCTACGGAGATTGGCCCCCGAGCGGTTGGGATAGTGCTGGCTGACCTTCTGACGGGATGCCGTCCATCTCGATTGGGGCGCCTATCCTGCCGGATTCTCATCCGGGGAAAGGCGCGAGCTTCCTGGAGCAAAACTCACTTACGCGCAAATCTGCTTTGCCATAACTCCTTGTTTCGACGCGCTTTTGCGATTGGCGACAGTGCCTTCAGATCACAAGGCGCCTTAGAGGAAGAACTCTCCGTGACCGAACTTCGCAGCGAGACGCTCGCCTCCTTCGGCTCCAATGTCGCAAGGCCGACCTATGATCGCAGCCGCCTGAAACCGGGCATCGTGCATTTCGGCGTCGGCAATTTCCACCGCGTGCACCAGGCTCTCGTCGTCGAGACCTGCCTGCATCACCCCGGCCATGAGGACTGGGCGATCTCGGGCGTCGGCCTGCTCGACAGCGCATCGTCACGGGCGAAAGCCGAGGCCTACCGGCGCCAGGACAATCTCTATTCTGTCACCGAGCTGACGTCGCCGACGCCGAGCCAGACGCAGATCGTCGGCGCCATGGTCGAATATCTCCACGCTCCGGCCGATCCTGAAGCCGTGCTCCGACGCCTTGCCGATCCTCTCACGCGCATCGTCTCGCTCACCATCACCGAGGGCGGCTACAATATCGACGAGGTCACCGGCGAGTTCCGCCTCGACACGCCGGATGTCGCTGGTGACCTTGCCGGCTATCCGCCGATGACTGCGTTCGGCTATATCGTTGCCGGCCTTGCGCGCCGCCGCGCCGCTGGCCTGCCACCCTTCACGGTGATGTCCTGCGACAATCTCCAGCGCAATGGCGATACCAGCCGCAGGGCGGTGCTGGGCTTTGCCCGTGCCTATGATCCCGGCCTCGCCGTCTGGATCGAGGCGAACGGCGCTTTCCCCAACTCGATGGTCGATCGCATCGCGCCGCAGATCTCGGAGGAAGAGCGCAAGCGCATCGTTGCCGCGACCGGTGTCGATGATCTTCTCGCCGCCACCTGCGAGACCTATACCAAATGGGTGGTCGAGGACCGTTTCAGCGCCGGCCGTCCACAATTGGAACTTGGCGACGTGGTGTTCAGTGACCAGGTCGGCGCCTATGTCGCGGTGAAGGGCCGGCTCTCCAATGCTGCCCATATGCTGATGTGCTACCCCTCGCTACTCATGGGAGCACGCTACGTCGACGAAGGCATGCGGGACGGGCGCATCTCCCGCCTTCTCAAGAATTTCTGGGACCTCGATTCCCGCCGCCTGGTCGAACCGCCCGCGGGATACGATGTCGAAGGTTTCACCGACAAGGTCATCGAGCGCTTCGCCAATCCCGCCATCAAGGACACGCTCTTGCGCGTGGCAGGTGACGGCGCTTCCAAGATCAACGTCTTCCACGGAAAAACCATCGGTGAGCTGATCGCCGAAAAGGCCGATCTGACGCGCGAAGCCTTCCTGATCGCCTGCTTCGCGCGCTATCTCGGCGGTGTCGACGACAAGGGTGTGGCCTACGAGATCTTCGAGCCGCAGATCGGCGCGGAGGACTGGCAGAAAGTGCGCGCCGGCGGCCCGATGGCAGTGCTCGACATCACCGCCTTCCGGGGCCTCGGCTTGAGAGAGAGTCCGGCCTTCGTCGAGATTTACCAGTCCCTGTCGAAACTATTGGCAGAACGGGGAACTGCTGCGACACTGGACGCAATTCTGGTCTGACCAATCGGAACTTGCCGTCAAGAGCGATGGGAAGGGAGAGGTGGATGAACGCTGCTGACACGCACCCTTTTCTGGAAATGCGCAATGTTTCCAAGACGTTCGGCCGGGTACAGGCTCTCAGGAACGTCTCCCTGGACGTGCGGTTGGGTGAGATTCATGCCCTGATGGGTGAGAACGGCGCTGGCAAGTCGACCCTGATGAAGGTCCTCTCGGGCGCCTATGTGCCGGACGAGGGTTCGGAGATCCTGATCGATGGCCAGAAAGTGGTGATCAACGGCCCGATGGCCGCCAAGCAGCTCGGCATCGCCATCATCTACCAGGAACTAGCCCTCTCCCCGAACCTCACCGTCGCCGAGAACATCTACCTCGGCCGCGAGCTGAGCAAGGCTGGCTTCATCGACCGCGGCACCATGAATGCAGGCATCGAGGGCTTGCTGCAGAGGCTCGGAGCCACCTTCACGGCCCGCGAGAATGTCCAGGATCTGTCGATCGCCGAGCGGCAGCTTGTCGAGATCGCACGCGCCGTGCATGCCCACTCGCGCGTGCTGATCATGGACGAGCCGACCACCACCCTCTCCGAGCGCGAAACCGAACGCTTGTTCGCTCTGGTGCGGCAGCTGCGAGGCGAGGGGCTCGCCATCGTCTATATCAGCCACCGCATGAAGGAGGTCTACGAGCTTTCCGACCGTGTCTCGGTGCTGCGTGACGGCACCTATGTCGGCACGCTCGACCATGCCGACATCACCCCCGCAGCCGTCGTGCGCATGATGGTCGGGCGAGACCTCTCCTCCTTCTACAAGAAGGAGCATGACGCCGATCAATGTCGCGGCCGGGCCATCCTCTCCGTCAAGAACATCAGCGATGGCGGACGCATCCAGCCTTGCTCCTTCGAGATCCACGAGGGCGAAGTGCTCGGCATCGCCGGCCTGGTCGGCGCCGGCCGCACCGAACTCGCCCGCCTCGTCTACGGCGCCGATCCCAAGGTGTCGGGTACGGTTGCGGTCGACGGCAAGCAAGTCTTCATCAAGACCCCGCTCGACGCTCTGGATGCCGGCATCGCCTACCTCACCGAGGACCGCAAGCTGCTCGGCCTGATGCTCGACATGACGGTCTCCGAGAACATAAATCTGGGCGTGATCGCCCGGGATTCCCTGCCCGGCGGCCTGCTCAACCTTGGCAAGGCCAGGAAACGCGCTCTGGCGGCGATTCAGGCCACCGGTATCCGCACGCCCACACCCGATGCAACGGTTGGAGGGCTTTCCGGCGGCAATCAGCAGAAGGTGCTGCTCTCCCGCCTGCTCGAAACCAAGCCGCGCGTGCTGATCCTCGACGAACCGACACGCGGCGTCGACATCGGCGCCAAGTCGGAAATCTATCGCCTGATCGACAAGCTCGCGCGCGAAGGCGTCGGCGTCGCCGTGATCTCCTCCGAACTGCCGGAGATCGTCGGCATCTGCGACCGCGTGGTGGTGATGCGCGAAGGCCATATAGCCGGGGAGCTGGGGGGCACCCCTGGGTCGCAGCCGATCAGCCAGGAGAACATCATGGCAATCGCCACCTCGGCGGCAACGAACAGGGAAGCAGCTTGAGGCCGGTTCGACAGCCGGGCGACAACCGATACCAGACAGGACAGTGCGATGACCTCAACCAACACGTCCGCCACGGACGCCCAGCGCCGCAAGGTGGTTCTTGCCGGCACCTTCCGGGCGCTCGGCATGCTGCCGGCCCTCCTCCTGATCGCGATCCTCTTCCAGCTGCTCTCGGCCTATGTCGAAACGGGCGGCCTGTCATGGAGCGCGGGTCGCTTCATGTCCTGGAACAACCTGTCGATCGTGGCGCAGCAGGCCTCGATCAACACGGTGCTCGCCGCCGGCATGACCTTCGTGATCCTCACGGGCGGCATCGATCTGTCGGTCGGCGCGGTGCTGGCCGCCGCGGCCATGGTGGCGTTGATCGTCTCCCTCATCCCCAACTGGGGCATGATGGGCCTGGTCGCCGCACTGGTGACAGGCGGCATCCTCGGCCTGATCAACGGTGCGCTGATCGCCTTCCTGCGTCTGCCGCCCTTCATCGTCACGCTCGGCTCGATGACCGCGGTGCGCGGCCTCGCCCGTCTGCTTGGCGAGGACAAGACGATCTTCAACTCTAGCCTGCCCTTCGACTTCATCGGCAACGGCTCGCTGTTCGGCATTCCCTGGCTGATGGTGATCGCCTGCGCCACCGTGATCGTCTCCTGGCTCATCCTGCGCCGCACGGTGCTGGGCGTGCGCATCTATGCCGTCGGCGGCAATGCCGAGGCGGCGCGCCTGTCGGGCATCAAGGTCTGGTTCATCCTGCTGTTCGTCTACGGCATGTCCGGCCTGTGCGCGGGCCTCGGCGGCGCGATGTCGGCAGCCCGCCTCTATGCCGCCAACGGCCTGCAGCTCGGCCTCACCTACGAGCTCGACGCCATCACCGCCGTCATCCTCGGCGGCACCTCCTTCGTGGGCGGTGTCGGCTCGATCTGGGGCACGCTGATCGGTGCCCTCATCATCGCCGTGCTCTCCAACGGCCTGGTGCTGATCGGCATCTCCGACATCTGGCAATATATCATCAAGGGCCTGGTGATCATCGGCGCCGTGGCGCTGGATCGGATCAGGATGTCGAGCGGCGCAACGCGGACCTGAGGGGGTGCCGACCCCCAGGTCGGCACCCAATTTGCGCCTTTGCGGTCAAACGAACGGGTTCAAGGTCTTCATACCAAAGGCATCGAAATCGATGGTGTTGCGCGTCACGACCGTCAATCCGTGAACCATGGCCGTCGCCGCGATCATGGCATCCTCAATGAGATCATCCGAACGCCGATGCAAGAGACGCGCCCATTGGCGGAAGACCGCGGTGTCCATGGGAAGGATGTTATAAGTCAGGCAAACTGCCTCAAGCCAATGCTCTATTTCGCCGGCCTTGATCGTATCCTGCTCTCTTGTAATTTCGACCCCTGCCTGAATCTCGCCGATGGTGACAGCCGAGATATGCAAATCCGCATCTGACGTCCGTGCAAGCCAAGCCAGTACAGCGCCATGGGGCCGCAGACGACGCAGTTCCGAAACTACATTGGTATCCAGCAAGAACATCCGTCTAACCAAGTTCCGTCGGAGTGCGCCGTGCCCGCCGTCCCCGGGGAGGTACGGGAATGTCGAAACGCGGCGAAGGAGCGAGCAGCAATTCCTTGAGCGTGGGCCGGGCAGCCCTGGTCAGGCGCTGCCATTCTGCAACGGGCACAAGTACAGCCATATCGGCACCGCGCCGGGTTACCAGCTGCGGCCCTTCACTTAGGCAGCTGTCGAGCAGCTCGCTGAAGTGCGCTTTTGCATCCTGTACAGGCCAAGCCTTCATAACAGACATCCTCCGACATTCTAACTAGTCATATAACTAGTCATCTGTTGCCTGTCGTCAAGACGCAAGGAGAAATTCGTCTTTAAGGTCAGCCCTTCCTCGCCCTCTTGGCTGCCTGCTTCGCTGCTCTTTCCATGAAGCGCTTGTCCATGCGCTCCTGCGCCTCCGGCGAGCCGTCATGGAAGGTGCCGAGCCACTTGTCGATCGGGATGGCGCCGTCCGTGTAATTGCACTCGAAATATTTGTGGTGGAGGTAGTGCTCATAGGCGTGGGTGTCGATGGCCGAACGCTCGCCCACCACGATCTTGTCGAAACCGGCGTGGCCCTGCGCCGGCACCAGGCCGAGATGCTGGAGATGGAAGATGGCGTGGAAGGGGTGCGAGGGCACGATCCAGTGGATGAACACGCCCGAGAAATAGAGCAGGTGCTCAACCGGATGCATCGCGAGTCCTGACCACGGCCCCGGATTGACGTTGTTGTGGTGCAGCTTGTGCACCGAATGATAGAGCGGCGGCCAGTGGATCATCCGGTGCACGACATAGAAATGCACCTCCCGGAAGAACGGGACCAGCAGCAGGACCACCGTGCAGTAGATCGGGTGCTCGGCAAAGCTTACATAGGGGATGACGCCATTGGCGAACGCCCAGAGCGTCAAGACCTCATAGGCCGTCCACACGGGCACACCGCTGCCAAGCGTCCAGATCATGTTGTCGACGGTCTGGTTGCCGAACAGGAAGACGGGGTTGCCGGTCGCGGGCCATTTGGCATTGTATTTGAAGGCGGTGCCTTGCCTGCGCAGCCAGTAGAGCCTGAGATGGAAGGCGCCGAACACCGCCAGCACGATGAGGGCGTTGCGGATGAGAAGGAAGAGGATCCAGCCTGGCGCAAAGCTCTCCATTTCGGTCATTGGCGGCGTCAGATAGAGCCAGACCACCAGGCTCAGCGCGGCATAGCCGAGATTCCAGGGCAGGATGTAGCCGGGATAGCCGAAGAACCAGCGGAGGAAGCGCCTGGGCTGGGCCGGCCAGACGAAGACGGGCGGATATTCGAGGAACTTGAAAGGCTTCCAGTCCCCGCGCTTGTCGCGCTTGCCATGGAGCGTGTCATCCATCCCTGTAATCCCGGAGCCTGCCGCCGACCGTCTTGCATGGCAGGTTATCCCGCAAGGAGCGGAGAATACAGGGTGTTGTCGCACCCTTCTCCGAAGGTGACCGGAGGAGCACGGCCCACAGCCGATTTCTGGTAAGGTCGAAGACGCGCAGTCCGCATTTCCGATGGCTGGCATCGGGCATAGGAGAGGCAGCCATGGGCCGATTGAGCGGGAAAGTCGCCGTCATCACGGGCGCCGCGAGTGGTATCGGGCTCGCCACGGCGGAGCTGTTCGTCCGGGAGGGCGCCCGCCTGGTCATCGCCGACCTCCAGGACGGCAAGGGCGAGAGGCTGGCCGAGCGGCTCGGCCCCGCGGTGGACTATCGCCATGCCGACGTCACCGTCGAGGACGATATCGCCGCCCTTGTCGCTCATGCCGTCCATCGGCACGGCCAGCTCGACGTGCTGTTCAACAATGCCGGCGCGCCCGCCCCGGGCGGCCCGATCGCCGACATCTCGGCCGCCGATTTCGACGCCGGCCTGGCCGTCTTGCTGCGAAGCGTCTTCCTGGGCATGAAACATGCCGCCCCCGTGATGCAGGTACGCAAGAGCGGCTCCATCCTCTCCACGGCCTCGATTGCCGGCGTCGGCGCCGGGCACGCCTCCCACATCTACAGCACGGCGAAGGCAGCCGTGATCCATCTCACCAGGATGGTGGCCAACGAGTTGGGGGAGGACAACATCCGCGTCAATTGCCTCTGCCCGGGCGGCACCGCAACACCGCTCTTCGGCAGGGCGGTGGGCCTGGACATCGAGGCGGCCGACCGCAGCGTCGAGCTGATGAAGACGGTGCTCGCCACCAACCAGCCGATCCCTCGGGCCGGCCTGCCGGAGGATGTTGCCCAAGCCGCACTCTGGCTTGCCAGCGATGAGGCGAGTTTCGTTACCGGCCAGGCCATCGCCATCGATGGCGGCCTGACCCTCGGCCGCCGCTGGTCGGCCGCCATGGCAGGTTGGACCCAGCTTGGATCTGCGTTAGAGGCCCTGCGCTAGAGCGCTCTGTCTTTACGCGGAATCACCAAGAATCGCAAAATGCTTTTGATACCAGTCAGTTAATTCCGAAATTCGCTCCTACCTGAACGCATTTTGCTCTAGGCTGTCGCGGACGCACTGGCGTCGCGTGGTGAATTCTGAGGCAAAGGTGTCTTCTCGAACCTGACGATGTGGACGCAATCACGCCCGTCAAAGGGGTTTTTTGCCGGGGCCGATCTGTACGCAAGCTCTCGGCCGTCTGTTTCGATGAAACGGATTTGCTCGGTACCCTCCCACGCCTTATTCCAACTCATATCGATGTGGTGGATAACTCGATCATCCTCGACTGTGTATGTCCCCGTATAGGCAAACATGGTGTCGTAAAGATCGATCTTTTCTTCTGCAGTGGGCACGAGATCCCTGGGCGTGATGCGTTCAGGGTGAAAGACGAAGACCGTCATTCTGCCATCCGAGCCATAGCTGATGATGCCACGAGGGTTCTTCCCCAACGCGTCCTTCACTTCACCGGTTTCCAGGACCTCATAGGTCCATGAAATCATTCTCCACGACCCGAGCAGCAAACTTCCCAGTTGCGACATGACACCCACCTCTGAGGTTGTGACAGTTTCGGGCATTGCATGTAATTTTCCCGCTATAGTTGTATAACAGGCACGGCCTGAAACAAAACCGATTTGGCAGCATGAGGGCGGGGCAGCCAAGCTGAGCTTAATCCATCAAGCCCCGGGATCAAGCACCTGAAGCGCTTTGCGATCTACACGGGCTTTGCGCAGGCGGAGAGCGGCGACCCGACACGCCGCCATCCTCTCAGCGCGGTTTGCGCTTGTGCTGGCTGACCTCGACGCCATCCTCCGGGCGCAGGAAGAAGAAGCCAGGCAGAGAGACGAGGGGGATGATCGCCATCAGGAGGAAGACCTGGTGGAAATGCTCGGGGGTCAGCGCAGAGCCGTCCCAGGTGACGATGCCGAGGAACATGGCGCCGAGCGACACGCCGAAGCTGACGCTGAGCTGCTGCAGCACGCCGCCAAGGCTGGTGGCGCTGCTGAGCTGGGCCGAGGGCATGTCGGCATAGGACAATGTGTTCGAGGTCATGAACTGCGAGGCGCGCGCCAGGCCGAACAGGAAGACGTAACCGGCGATCACAAGGCGCGGCGTATCGGCCTGCATCAGCGCAAAGCCTGCAACGAGGGCGGAGCCGATGACGGCGCTCCACAACAGCACGGAGCCGAAACCGAACAAGCGCAGCATGTGCTTGGAGATCGGCCGCACCAGGAGCGCGCTGAGGGCGCTGACGAAGGTGATCGAGCCCGACTCGATGGCGCTCATGCCGAAACCCACCTGCAGCATCAGCGGCAGCACGAAGGGCACGCCGTTCAGGCCCACGCGGCAGATGCCGCCGGCCAGCGTGCCGACGCTGAAGGATCGCAGGCGAAAGAGCGTGAGATCGACGGCAGGATCGGGCACGCGTCGCGCATACCAGCCGAAGGCGAGCAGGAGGAGCACGGAGGCGGCAAGCACCGTGACAACCCAGGGAATGGCAATCATCGGCCGACCGACATTTTCGATGCCCAATTGCAGGAGGGCGCACGCGGCGCCGACGGTCAGGAAGCCGAGGAAGTCGAACTTGACGTCGCGGCTGCCGTGGATGTCGCCGACATGGCGCAGCGCCAGGATGATGCCGAGCACGCCAAAGGGGAGATTGACATAGAAGATCCAGCGCCAGGACAGATAATGGGTCAGGAGACCACCGAGCAGCGGCCCGATCACTGGACCGATGATGGCGGGCAGCGTCGTATAGGTCATGGCGGTGACGAGTTCCTTGCGCGGAAAGCTGCGCAACAGGATCAGCCGGCCCACAGGCGTCATCATCGCCCCGCCCAGGCCCTGCAGGACGCGCATCGCCAGCAGCGTCTCGAAATTCTGGGCGATGCCGCAGAAGGCGGAGCTCACCGTGAAGATGGAGAGCGCCAGCACGAAGACCTGCCGCGCCCCGAAGCGATCGGCGAACCAGCCGCTGACGGGTATGAACACGGCCAGCGCCAGCACATAAGCGGTAATGGCGAGGTTGAGCCGCACGGGCGTGGTGGCAAGGCCGTCGGCCATCTGGGGAATGGCGGTGGCGATGATGGTGGAATCGAGCTGTTCCATCAGGAAGGCGATACCGACCACCAGCGGAATAAGCAGCCTGAGGCGAGGATCGTGCTGCGTCGCGAATTCTTCCGAAATCGAAGCAGGGCGCCGGTTTTCAAGCATGCAGGCGATTTAGCGGAAGGGTACGGGAGCGACAACCAACTTAAGCGTGAGAAGTCATCGGCGTCGGAAAGAGCGCTCCAGAGCTGTATTCATGTGATTCACGCAGATTTCACGTGCTTTTTCTAGAGTCTGGATGTTCACTGGCCTGAAGTATTTGCCCTTTTTGCGAGCAGTTGTTCGGCATTTCGACCTGCCGGCGGGCCGTCGAGATCAAGCAGGGTCGGCAAGCATGAGCGAAAACGTACAGCGCAGGGGATCTAGTTCGCTCTAAGCTGCCCACTGTACCATCGCAGCACGTCATGAGGGAGGGCAGCGTGCAGGAACTAACGGGCGAGCAGATATCGCAGCTTTCGCGATCGTTGATGAAGACACTCAATCTCAACGACGTCAGGGAGTTCGTCCATATCGCCACCGGCGACCCGCTCGACGGCTATTGGGCCAACACGGCCAATCCGCTGGTGGTCGTGCTGCGCGAGCTCCTGGTCCGGCTCGAGGAGGACGGGCAGACCGTCGCTTTCCTCAAGACCGTCTATGCCAAGCGCCCGCGCCGGCAGGATATTCGCGACCTCATCGCCAGCCTGGCGCCGGAAGCCGCCGTCGACGAGTTACGCAATTCCTTCGATTTCGTCGTGCAGGATAGCGCGCATCGTGGCACGCAACCCGCCGCGGAAACCCTGGCGCCCGGTCTGCAGCGCAACATCAAGCCCAACCTGAACATGCTCGATCTGCGCCTGTGGGCGACCGGCATGGCTGCGACAGGCCGACAGGTCTGCCGCGTCGACATCGCCGGAAGCCCGGCGGGCACGGGTTTTCTCGTCGGCCCCACTGCCGTGCTGACGAACTGGCACGTTATCGAGGAAGCCGTCAGACTTGGCAAGCAGGCGTCCATCTCATGCCGTTTTGGCTATGCCAAGCTGCCCGGCGGCGGCTTCGATGCGGGCGAGGAGATCGCGCTGGCCGACGGCGGCCTGCTGCATCATCGCCCCTATGCACCAGCCGAGGTATCCGGCACGCCGGACCAGCCGCCGCCGCTTGCCAGCGAGCTCGACTTCGCCTTGCTGCTTCTGGCCACGCCAGTCGGAAAGGCGCGAGGCTGGCTCTCCCTGCCCGCGCGCGACGAGGTCCTACCTGAGAAGTCTCCCCTGATCATCGTGCAGCATCCGCTTGGCGGTCCGATCAAGCTGGCGATCGACACGGAGGCAGTGCTGCCGACGCCCGGCGCGCCGGAGCGGCCGCGCCTGCGCTATGCCACCAACACCGACGCCGGCTCGTCCGGCTCGCCCTGCTTCACCATGGACTGGCAGCTCGTCGCTCTGCACCATTATGGCGACCCGATCTGGGCCGCACCGCGCTTCAACCAAGGCATTCCTGCCGGTCTCATCCGGGCTGATATCATCGCCGCAGGCCACGGCGGCGCCATCGAAGCCGGAGGCTAGCCATGGGGCGCACCGACCTGCCTGGCGAGAACATCTTCGCTTTGTCCCGCGCCATCGGCGAGATGTGCGACTTCGCTGAACTGCGCGACCTCATCGGCATCTGTTACGGCGAATCCATCTTCGCCATCTCCTACGAGCAGCAGCCGCGCCACCAGATCGCTCGCGAATGCGTGGATTGGGCGCTGAAATGCGGCATCCTGGAGAACTTTGTTGCCATCGTGCTCCGCGCCAAGAGCGAGGATCAGCGCTTCGCGGCCTTCAAGGCCCTGGTTGAGCAGGTTATCCCCGCCGCGCTCGCCGCCCCGCCTAGTGTGCTCTCCGGTGTCGACACCGTGATTTCCGGTCTCGACCAGCTCAATGCCCATCTCAACAAGGACCATGTCCGTCAACAGCTGGACAAGTCGCGCCAGAATCTTGCCGATGTGCGTCAGCGCATCAACCTCCTGGCTGTCTACAAGGGCCTGCATGACAATCTGCACCGGCTGCAGATCACGCAGACGCGCACCCTGCTCCAGGCCGCGGCATCCGCGGCCCGCGATCCCGCCGACCTCGAAGTCGTCCAGGCGCATATCGACAATGTCTTCCACACGGTCTCGGCGGCCCAGACCCTGGTGGCGAATGCCGATGCCATCGCGGTGATCGCGGGCTTCGACCTGAGCTGGATCAACGAGATGCGGGCCGTGGCGCTGCGCTGCCAGGACGGTCTCGACACCGCCCAGACCGGGGCTGTGCGCAATGCCGTCAAACGCATCGCCGGTATCGCCGACAGCCAGTCGACCCTGCTGAACAAGGGCATTTTCAACGCCGCCACCAAGCTGCCCCTGGCAGACCTCGCGGGCGCCCTGTCGGCCATCGGCGAGACCGACCGGGATATCGAACCTTCCCTGCGGCCCGCCATCGCGGCCATCGGCGACCTGCAGCGCAGCCTGATGGGCCGCGTTGCCACCCATAACAGGCTGCAGGCCGCCCAGGAGAACCTTTCCCTGCTGGCCGGCTGCCTCGACAACCCGAACGACCAGATCCTCTCGGAGATGACCGATCTGTGGCCGGAGACACGCACGGCTGTCCTGACCGTGAGCAGCTATGGCCTGGAGCCCGCCACGAACGCCATCGATATCTATGGCGATAAGGTGGACGGCATCCTGCTGCAGGTCGAGCAGGCGCAGAACCAGCCCGATTTCGATCCGAGGACCGCAATCTCGGTGAAGTCCCTGCAGCAGGCGCTTGCCAGCTTCCAGCGCAAGGCCAATGTGCAGTTCTTCGAGATCGACTGCAAATTGAAGGCGGATTTCGATAGTATCTTCCGAATCAGCGAGCGCCTGGGCATGACCCTCGGAGGCCTGCAATGATTGAGGAAGCCGCCGACGAGCTTGCCTATGGCTCGCTCGCGCAATTGCGTGCCGAACATCTGGGCATGCTGCGCTCCTGGCGCCGGTCGGAAGGTGCGGATGCCGAGGTGATCGTCGCCTTTCGCAGGCGGATTGCTGCAACCGGCGCCGTGCTGAGCGATGAGGCGGATCGCGAGACGGCACAGGATTTCCTGGACTATTGGGACGCTCAGCTCCTCTCTATCACAGACGGCGGCGGCGCGCCGCAGCTCGACCTGCAGCTCGCGCCCTTCCAGCCGGATGTCGGCAGTCCGGCCGTGGCTGCCGCACCGCCGTCCGAACCGAAGCCGGAAGCCGCTTTCGACAGCAAGGACATCAGGAAGAATATCGAAGCGAGCGAGCAGCTGCGCCTCAGCGCCCTGGCACGGCAATGGCGCCAGTCGAACCGGGTGGCGAGCTATCTCCTCTCTGGGGCGGCGTTGTCCCGGGCCGCGGCCTTTCGTCAGAACGATCCGGAGATCGAGGCCTTCGTCGCCGCCAGCGAACGCCGGGTGCGCGAGCGCAAGAGGCGCCGGATCTGGCGAGTGGGCGTAACGGCGATCTGTACGCTCGCCGTACTCGCCTTCGGCGGCTATCAGTTCTATCGGACCGAAATCAGCCGCAAGCAAGCGGACCTGAACTACCGGCGCTACTACAAGATCGCGACCAGGGCGGCTGAGAATATCGAGATCAGCTCGCAGGGTGACACCAGTGCCGTACAATCCCTGCTGGGCCAGGTTGCCCTGATCGATCCGCCACGGGCCCAGCAGCTCGAAGCGGTTCGCAAAACCCTTGTCGGTGCGCTGAAGCCTGGAGCCGAACCCCAGGGGGTGCAGATCCGGGTCTGCGACGCGCTGGTCGGCAATCTGATGCATCCCTCCGTCGACGGCCTCACGCCTTCGGGGGTCGAGAATCTGCTCTCGGTTCTCTCGGCGATCTCCCCGAGCCAATGGGCGAACCCGGCCTGGAACGATGCCCGCGCCGGGGCACGAAGGGCCGCGGCATGGCTCCTGGCGGCCGGAGAAGACGACTTCTCCCTGAACGAGCAGGCGCAAGCGCTGTTCGATACGCTCAAGAGGAACATTGGCCTCACGCCGCCCCCCACCGGGCGCGTTTCCCTCCATTTCGCGGACACCGCGAAGGCCAATGCCGCGGATGTGACGCAGGGCCTGAAGAACCTGGCGTGGCAGGTGCAGGCCGCGCCCGAACCCGCACCCGACATGCCGGCCAGCGAGGTTCGCTATGGGACGCCGAAGGACGCGGCCCAGGCTACGCTGCTGGCCGCCGATCTGCGCAAGTGCGGTTTCGAGATCACACCGGCGCCGATGAAGCCGGGCATCCCGGCCGGGACACTCGAGGTCTGGCTGGCGGGCAGCACGACGGCCCGCTGCGCCCCCGGCGCGGGATAGCGGCCGCAGGCAGGCCCTACGGTCCCTGGATCCCCTTCTCCTCGCCTCCCTCGCTTCGCTCAAGAGTGCTTCGGCCGGGGATGACAGAAGCACTCTCTGCCACCAGTTCCTAATCGACTATCCCTCCAGCCCCACTACTTCCCCTCCGTCCTGAACGCCTCCAAAAGGCTGCTGCGGATGCTGTCCTGGCGCTCGGACGAGATGATCTTCGCGCCGGTCAGGTCGGTGACGTAGAACACGTCCACGGCCTTCTCACCGAAGGTCGCGATGTGAGCCGAGGCAATGTTGAGGTTGAGCTGCGAGAGCGCGGTGGTGAGGTCGTAGAGGAGGCCCGGACGGTCGAGTCCGGAAACCTCCACCACCGTGTGGCGGTTGGACCATTCATTGTCCACCACCACTTCAGGCGCCACCTGGAAGGCCTTGTGGCGCGGCTTGACCGAGATGGCGCTACGCTTGGCCACGGCATCCGGCAGGCGGATGGTGCCCTGCAGGGCCTGTTCCATCGCCTTGGCAATGCGCCCGGCGCGGCGCAGTTCGTCCTCGTCACGGGGGAATTCGCGTGAGACGAAGATGGTGTCGAGCGCCAGGCCGTCCGTGGTGGTGTTGATCTGGGCGTCGACGATATTGGCGCCCGAGGCGGCGCAAGCTCCTGTGATGATCGAGAGGAGCCTTGGATGGTCGGGCGCAAGGATCGTCAGCTCGGTCACACCGCGGAAGGCATCGGTATCGACCTCGGTGCCCAGACTCTCGCCGCGCTCAAGCATGGAGCGCACGAAGCGCGCATGGCGCAGGCGGCGCGGCAGGTCGACCCTCAACCAATAGGGTGCGTAATGCTTGGCGATATAGGCCTCGATCTCCTCGCTGGTCCAGTCCGTCAGGCCGGCGCGCAGTTCCTCCTGCGACTGGCGCACGCTGGCGCGCCGGTCGGCATTGGAATGGCCGCCGGCGAGCACCAGTTCGGTCTCCCAGAACAGCGAGCGCAGCAACTGGCCCTTCCAGCCATTCCACACGCCGGGGCCGACCGCGCGGATATCGGCGACCGTAAGGATGAGCAGGAGCTTCAGGCGCTCCAGGGTCTGCACCGCGCCGGCGAAGGTCTCGATGGTCTTGCGGTCCGATAGATCGCGGGATTGCGCCGTCATCGACATCACGAGATGCTGCTCGATCAGCCAGGAAACCGTATCGGTCTGCGCCGGCGTCAGGCCGAAGCGCGGGCCGAGCTTCTTGGCGATCTTGGCGCCGGCGATCGAATGGTCCTCCGGCCGTCCCTTGGCGATGTCGTGAAGGAAGGTGGCGACATAGAGCGCCGTGCGGTTCTGGATCGTCGGCATGATCTCGTTGGAGAGCGGATGCTCATCCGCGCCGTCGCCACGGTCGATATCGGCAAGCTCGCCCACCGAGCGCAGGAGATGCTCGTCGACCGTGTAGCGGTGATACATGTTGAACTGCATCATCGCCACGACCTTGCCGAAATCCGGGATGAAGCGGCCGAGCACGCCGGTCTCGTTCATGCGCCGGAGCACGGTTTCCGGCGCGTTGCGGGAGGTGAGGATCTCGAGGAAGAGGCGGTTGGCCTCCTTGTTCTCGCGCAGACCCGCATTGATGAGCTTCAGCGAGCGGGTGACGAGGCGCATCGCATCCGGATGGAAGGCGAGGCTATGAAGATCGGCGAGATGGAACAGGCGGATCAGGTTGACGGGGTCGCGCGCGAACACCTCGTCATTGGCGACGTTGAGCCGGCCGGTCTCGATGACGAAATCCCTGGTTCCAGTGAGCGCCTGGCGCTGTGAGCGGCGAAAGGGCGCGATGAAGCGGTCCAGCATCGCCTTGGGCTTGGCCTGGCGTTCCTCCAGCGCGGCGCAGACGATGGCGGTGAGATCGCCGACATCCTTGGCCACCAGGAAGTAGTGCTTCATGAAGCGCTCGACGCCGCGAAGGCCTCCGCGATCGGCGTAACCCAGGAAGCTGGCGATGTCGCGCTGCAGGTCGAAGGTCAGCCGGTCGTCCGGGCGCCCGGTGAGGAAATGGATGGCGCAGCGCGTCGCCCAGAGGAAATCCTCGGCCAGCACGAACTGGCGATATTCCCGCCGCGTGAAGAGGCCGGCCTCGACGAGGGCGGCGGAATCATTCACGCGGTAGACATATTTGGCGATCCAGTAGAGCGTGTTGAGGTCGCGTAGCCCCCCCTTGCCTTCCTTGACATTGGGCTCGACGCGGTAGCGGGAATTGCCGGCCTTGACCACGCGGTCATCGCGCTCGGCAAGCTTGGCGGCGACGAATTCGGCAGCGGTCGACTGCACCAGTTCCTTGTCGAAGCGCGTCGCGAGGTCATGGGCGAGCGCCACGTCGCCGAGGATCGGCCGCGCCTCCAGGATGGTGGTGCGGATGGTCATGTCGGAGCGGGCGAGGCGCAGGCAGTCGTCGATCGAGCGGGTGGCGTGGCCGACTTTCTGGCCGAGGTCCCAGAGCACGTAGAGGATCGCCTCGGTGACGCTCTCGCCCCAGGCCGTCTGCTTGGCCGGCAGCAGGAAGAGCAGGTCGATGTCCGAGCCGGGGGCCAGCGTGCCGCGGCCATAGCCGCCGACCGCGATGATGGCCATGCGCTCGCCGGCGCTGGGGTTGTGCGAGATATAGACGTAGCGCGTCACATAGGCATAGGTGGCGCGGATGATCTCGTCCTCCAGCCAGGACAGGCGCTGGGCGCAGGCCGTGCCGAGCCGGTCCTCCTTGAACCACCGATAGACCTTGTCGCGCCCATCCTTCAGCGCGGATTTGAGCAGGCTGACCACGGCCTGGCGCAGGGCGTCGGCATTGCCCTCATGCTCGAGGGCCAGCGCATCGATCTCGGCTTCGAGCGCCATGCGGTCGATGACGAGATTGAATTCGCGGTCGGGCTTGTCGAGCATGGGGTGTCCTGGGAACTGCTGGGAGCGCGGACGTCTCGTCCGCTCTTGAACCTTGCCACCGAAGAACAAGGCGCGGCGGCGACGACGCACTGAATTCTGCCTGGGTTGCGGTTCAAGAGCGGACGAGACGTCCGCGCTCCCAGCTACTTCTTCGCTGTATCTCGTTTGGCTTTCAAGGAAAACAAGGCGTCGAGGGCCTGGCGCGGGCTCATATCGTTGGGATCGAGCGCATCGAGCGCCTCGCCGAGTTCGTCCCTCTGCTTCGCAGCCAGCTGCGGCGCCGGGCGCGGCGCGGCGGCGAAGAGTGGCAGGTCGTCGACCAGCCTGGCGGCCGGCGCCTGGCGGTCCGTTGCCTCGAGTTGCGCCAGCACGGTGCGGGCGCGCTCCACCACCGCCGCCGGCATGCCGGCGAGCTTGGCGACCTGGATGCCGTAGGAGCGGTCGGCGGCGCCCGGCACCACCTCATGCAGGAACACGACGTCGCCATGCCATTCGGTGACGCGCATGGTGGCGTTGGCAAGGCGCGGCAGCTTCTTCGTCAGCTGCGTGAGCTCGTGATAATGCGTGGCGAACAGCGCCCGGCAGCGATTGATGGCGGAGAGGTTCTCGATTGCCGCCCAGGCGATGGAGAGGCCATCGAAGGTGGCGGTGCCGCGGCCTATCTCATCGAGGATGACGAGGGCATGCGGGCCGGCCTGGTTCAGGATCGCCGCCGTCTCGACCATCTCGACCATGAAGGTCGAGCGGCCCCGGGCAAGGTCATCCGCCGCCCCCACGCGCGAGAACAGCGCATCGACAGCACCGATATGGGCTTTCCTCGCGGGCACGAAGGAGCCGATCTGCGCGAGCACGGCGATGAGGGCGTTCTGGCGCAGGAAGGTCGACTTACCGGCCATGTTGGGGCCGGTAAGCAGCCAGATCGCACCAGATTTCTCGCCGGTGAGATCACAGTCATTGGCGACGAAGGGCTTGCCTTCACGCTTGAGCGCCTGCTCCACCACCGGGTGGCGGCCACCCTCGACGGCGAAGGCGAGCGAGGTGTTGACCAGCGGACGGACGTAATTTTCCTCTTCCGCCAGCACGGCGAGCGCCACGATGACGTCGAGCAGCGCCAGCGCCTCGGTGGCGGCGCGGATGGCGGCGCCATCGGCAAGAAGGGCCTGCGCAAGATCTGCGAAGACCTGCAATTCCACCGCCAGGGAGCGGTCGGCCGCCGAAGCGATGCGCGATTCGAGGGTCGAGAGCTCGGCCGTGGAAAAGCGCATGGCGCCGGCCATGGTCTGGCGATGCACATAGGTCTCGCGCAGCCCCGGCTGCAGGAATGCCTCGCCCGCCTGCTGCGGTACCTCGACGAAATAGCCGATCATGTTGTTGTGCTTGATCTTGAGCTGGCGGACCTCGCTCTCCTCGGCATAGCGCGCCTGCAACCCGGCGATGACGCGCCGGCTCTCGTCGCGCAACGCCCTGGTCTCGTCGAGCTCGGCGCTGAAGCCTGTTCGCACGAAACCGCCATCGCGCTTGAGCAGCGGCAGGTCGTCCTGCAGGGCGGCAGTGAGGCGCGGTGCCAGGCTCTGGTCGGGCCGCGCAAGCGCCGTGAGGATCCCGGCGACGACCGGCGGCAGATCGGCCTGACGGTGCAGCAGGCCCTCGAGGAGGGCGATGCCGGCAAGCCCTTCGCGCAGGGCGGCAAGGTCGCGCGGGCCGGCGCGGTCGAGGGCGAGGCGCGCCATCGAGCGGGCGATGTCGGGCGCCGATTTCAGCCGGGCCCGAATCTGGCCTCGCAGCAGCGCCTGTTCGGCGAAGAAGGCCACCGCATCCTGGCGCGGCATGATCGCCTCGGGCTTTACCAACGGGCTCGCCAGCCATTGCGCCAGCAGGCGCCCGCCACCAGCCGTCACCGTGCGATCGATGGCATCGAACAGCGATCCCGCGCGCTCGCCACTCGTGGTGCGCAACAGTTCGAGATTGGTGCGGGTGGCGGCATCGATCGCCATATGGGCGCTGGCCCGGTCGCGTCTAGGCGGATCGAGCGCCGGCCTCTGGCCAACCTGCGTGCGCAGGATATAGGTGACGAGGCCGGACGCGGCGACCAGCTCGGCGCGCGAGAAGGCACCGAAACCGTCGATGGTGCCGACATTGTAGAAGGCGGCAAGGCGCCGCTCGGCCTGCGCTCCGTCGAAGACGTCGCGGCCGACCGGGGTCACCGCCGCGCGCAGCTCGCGCCAGAGCGCTGCAAGCTCGCCACCCTCATGCACGCTCTCGGCCAGCACGATCTCGGAGGGGTCGAGCCGGGCGATTTCGGCGGCCAAACCCGAAACATCACATTCGGATAAGCCGAACTCGCCGGTGGAGATATCGGCAAAGGCGAGACCGAAGCGCGCCTCGTCGTCCGAGATGCGCAGCCGCGCCACCGCCAGGAGGAGGTTGGCGCGCGTCGGCTCCAGCAGCGTTTCCTCGGTGATTGTGCCAGGCGTGACGAGGCGCACCACACCGCGTTTGACCACCGATTTCGAACCACGCTTCTTCGCTTCGGCCGGATCCTCCATCTGCTCGCAGACGGCGACGCGGTGGCCGTAGGCGATCAGGCGCTGCAGATATTCATCAGCGCGCACCACCGGCACGCCGCACATGGCGATATCCTCGCCCTGATGCTTGCCACGCTTGGTGAGCACGATACCGAGCGTCTTGGAGGCAACCTCGGCATCCTCGAAGAACAATTCGTAGAAATCGCCCATGCGATAGAACAGCAGGGCATTGGGATGGCCTGCCTTGATCTCGAGATATTGCGCCATCATCGGCGTGACGTTCTGCGCGTCCGCCGGTTCGATCTTCTGGGGCGAGGTGGTCATGGCGTGAGGCTAGCAGAATGCGAGGCAGGAGGCACGGTAGGCGGGGCGCAGGGTTGTGGATAGCGGGTTAACAGGGACGCCGCTTCGGGTCGCGCCTTCCTGCACAAATCACCGAGGCCCGACCGACCTCTCCAATTTGTCATCGTTGCCCTTATGGCCCCCTCGCCCGCACCTGCCTATAGTCCCTCTCCCAGGAAGAACGCAGAAAGGACGCCGAGCCGTGACACGTCTGACCGCGAAGGATTTTCCTCAGGAACTGCTCGAACTCTATGATTTCTACGCGCATGGCCGGATCAGCAAGCGCGAGTTCCTCGACCGTGCGGCCAAATACGCCGTCGGCGGCCTGACGGCGGCGACAATCCTCGCCTCGATGAGCCCGAACTATGCGCTGGCCCAGCAGGTCGAGTTTACCGATCCCGATATCGTGCCCGAATATATCACCTACCCCTCGCCTCACGGCAACGGTACGGTCCGCGGCTATCGCGTCAAGCCCGCCAAGGCGACCGGCAAGGTCGGCGGTGTGGTGGTCGTGCACGAGAACCGCGGTCTCAACCCCTATATCGAGGACGTCGCCCGGCTTGTGGCCAAGGCTGGCTTCGTCGCGCTCGCTCCGGACGGCCTCACCTCCGTCGGCGGCTATCCCGGCAATGACGAGAAGGGGGTGGAGCTGCAGAAGACGGTCGATCCCGTCAAGCTGATGAATGATTTCTTCGCTGGCGTCGAATTCCTGATGCAGCCCGATCAGACCTCCGGCAAGGTCGGCATCGTCGGCTTCTGCTATGGCGGCGGCGTCTGCAACGCCGCGGCCGTCGCCTATCCCGAACTCGCTGCGGCGGTGCCCTTTTATGGCCGGCAGCCCAAGGCCGAGGACGTGCCGCGCATCAAGGCCCCACTGCTCCTCCATTATGCCGGCCTCGACAAGGGCATCACCGATGGCTGGCCGGCCTATGAGGCGGCCCTGAAGGCCAACAACAAGGTCTATGAGGCCTACATCTATCCCAACGTCAATCACGGCTTCCACAATGATTCGACGCCGCGCTACGACGAGGCGGCAGCCAAGCTCGCCTGGGAGCGCACCATCGCCTGGTTCAACCGCTATCTGGCGAGTTGATTGCGCGAGGGGGTCGCTGATCCATTGAGATCTACTGTTTCGCCTAATCCCCTACGTCATGATTGAATCGTGCAGGCGTCTGAAAAACGAGAACGGGAATGGATCAGCACATCAGTTCGGACATGAGCGTTTCCGCCGTTTTCGATGCAGCCGTCGAAGCCGAGCGACGCATCGCGTTTCTTGCCGGCTACCTCAGGGCCTCGGGCTGCCGCACCTATGTGCTCGGCATCAGCGGTGGTGTCGATTCGATGACCGCCGGCTTCTTGGCCCAGGCTGCCGTCGAGCGGCTGCGCGGGGAGGGCTACGAAGCGCGGTTCATCGCCATGCGCCTGCCCTATGGCGTGCAGGCCGATGAGAGCGATGCGCAGGCCTCCATAGCCTTCATTCGCCCGGACCGCGTGGCGACCGTCAACATCAAGCCGGCGGCCGATGCGATGATGACCGAGCTTATCCGCGATGCCGGCGACCTGTTCGAACGCGAGCGCGCGGATTTCCATCTCGGCAACATCAAGGCCCGCCAGCGCATGATCGCCCAATATGGCCTCGCCGGTGCGGTGCGCGGCCTCGTCATCGGCACCGACCATGCCGCCGAGGCCGTGATGGGCTTCTTCACTAAATTCGGAGACGGCGCCGCCGACATCCTGCCGCTCTCGGGCCTCAACAAGCGCCGGGTGCGCGCCGTGGCCAGTCATCTCGGCGCACCAAAGGAGCTTGTGTTCAAGGTGCCGACAGCCGATCTCGAATCCGACGCTCCGTTGAAGCCGGACGAGGATGTCTATGGCGTGAGCTATGAAGAGATCGACGATTTCCTGGAAGGCAAGACGATCACACCGGCCGGCCGCGAACGCATCCTTGCGACCCATCGCGCCACCATGCACAAACGCGCCTTGCCGGTGACGCCGGACGATTTCGTGGCGTAATCCGGGCGCATGGGCATCTTGCCGGTTCTTCGCGATGAAGCGCTCGGCAACCAGGGAAGAACGGGCAAGATGCCCATGCACCCGGAGGCGGCCATTGACGCGGCTTCCTCGCGGTGCCACTTGAGCGCCATGACCTCCTCCCTCCAAGAGCCCGGCTTCGGCGTCTATGTGCACTGGCCGTTCTGCCTGGCCAAATGTCCCTATTGCGACTTCAACTCCCATGTGCGCCAGGGTGGCGTCGACCAGACCGGCTATCTCGATGCCTATCGACGTGAGATCGCCCACATGGCGGCGATTGCGCCGGGGCGGACCGTCGACTCCATCTTCTTCGGCGGCGGCACGCCTTCGCTGATGGAGCCGGCGACGGTGGGCGCCATTCTCGACGCGATCGGCGCGGCCTGGACGGTTGCGCCTGATGTCGAGATCTCGCTCGAGGCCAATCCCACCAGCGTCGACGCCACGCGTTTCGCCGGCTATCGCGCCGCCGGCGTCAACCGCGTCTCGCTCGGCGTGCAGGCGATGAACGACGCCGACCTCAAGCGCCTCGGCCGCATGCATTCGGTGGCGGAGGCCATGGCGGCGGTCGAGATCGCGGCCAGGCACTTCGAACGCTATTCCTTCGACCTCATCTATGCCAGGCCGGATCAGCGGCCCGACGACTGGCAGCGCGAGCTCGACGAGGCGATAGACCGGGCGGCCGAGCATCTATCGCTCTACCAGCTCACCATCGAGCCCGATACGATGTATGAACGCCTGGTGGCCGCCGGCAAGCTCATCCCGATGCCGGACGAGGAGGCTCGCGTGCTCTTCGATATCACGCGTGAGACCTGTGAAAAGCGCGGTTTGCCGGCCTATGAGATCTCGAACCACGCCCGGCCCGGCGCCGAGTGCCGGCACAATCTCGTCTATTGGCGCTATGGCGAATATGCCGGCATCGGCCCTGGCGCGCATGGCCGCCTCGTCGACGCCAACGGCCGGCGCCGCGCGCTCTCCACCGAACGCAACCCGGAGAAATGGCTCGCCGGTGTCAGGGCAAACGGCCATGGCCTCGTCGACGACCAGTCTCTTACGGCGAACGAGCAGGGCGATGAGATGCTGCTGATGGGCCTGCGCCTGGCCGAGGGCATCGATATCGGCCGACTAGCCGGCTTGCGCGGGCGCGGCGTGCCCGAGGCCACCCTGGCCGCCCTCGGTTCCAGTGGCATGATCGAACGGCGCGGCTCGCATATCCGCGTCACAAGGGCGGGCTTTCCTCTGCTCGATGCAGTCATCGGCGAGCTCGCGGCCTAAAAGGCTTGGGAATGGGGCGGCGTTCGCGCCTGATGCTACCGTGCGGCGCGCGACCGCTTCAGGATGGCGTCCACCACGGCCGCATAATCGCCGCCGAAATCATGGCCGCCCGGACGCGGCACCCGCATGGCGCGATCGAGGACCGGCAGGCCGCAGGCCTCGCCGTCGTCCACGCCGTAGATGCAGAGCACCTTGTGCTTGGGCAGGTCCTTGATGGCGATATCCACCGGCACGTCGTCGGGCGCCGGAAAGTCCAGCATCTCCCAGATCGAGATGCTGAAATTGGCGGCCGGCTGCAGGCCGATCAGGACGATGAGCGAGGTCCGGCGGCGGGTCGTGGCCGGCAGGTGCTTCCAGGCAAAGGGCAACGCGTCCGCACCGAAGGAATAACCGGCCAGCACGAAACGAGGGGCATGCCAGGCCCGGCCGTAGAAGCCGAGGATGCGCTGCAGATCCAGGGCAAGTTTCCCGGGCGTTCTGCCAGAGAAGAAATAACGACGGGAATCCAGCCCGATTACGCTGACGCCGGCCTGGCTGGCGCGCTCAGCCACTGCTTCCTCGAGATCGCCCCAGCCGGTGTCGCCGGAGAGCAGGAGCATGAGCCTGCCGTCCGGCCTGGCCGCCTTGTAGAGCTCCAGAGGCAGGCCCAGAGGGCCCCCCTCGGCACAAGCCATAGCGGACGCGAGCAGGGCGAAGGCGAGGAGGAGGATAGTAAGGAGCGCCCTGGTGGGTGGCCCCTTTTGGAAACGCCCTCCAGAGGGAAAGGACCGGGGCCGATCTGGAAATCGGCCCACCGGCGCGCGCCCTTCATTTGAACCTGCGAAAGCCCTCACGAGGCGAGCGCCGCGGCCCAGGGTTCGATCAACCCTGCATGAAGGGAGGCACTGAACATGCCCTTGTCGATCGAGCCGATCGTTTCGTCGTCGAAGTCGACCTCGATATCGAGGGAATGACTGAGCGAGAGCTGGCGCAGATACTCGATCAGCGCCATGGCCGCCTCGAAGTCGCGCTTCTCCGCCTCGATGGCACTCCCGGCGATAGCTGCCCTCACTTTGAATTCGACGGCGCATTTGACAACATCATCCGCCTCATCCTCCAGGTATTTGTAGGCATCCGGCTGGCCGAGCGGCCAGGTCATGCCGTCGGCGAATTCCTCGATGTCGTCGAGGAGTTCGTCGGCGGCATCCTCATCAGCAAGGCCGAAGAGATGAAAGGTCAGGGCGTGGATCTTGCGGGCGGCGCTCATGATAATCTCAACTAGACGCCGCTGCTGACAGATAGATGTCAGCAGCGGCAGATTATGAAAGGCCTACCCCGAAGCACCGAAAGGAACAAGCATGGCTCTCAAAGGCAGCTGCCATTGCGGCGGCACGCGGTTCGAAGTGGATGCAGCGCCAGAGACGGTGACGCGCTGCACCTGCTCTTTCTGTTCGAAGCGCGGCTCGCTCTGGGCCTATTACACGCCCGAGCACTTCCGCCTGACCTCGCCGCCAGAGATGGTCTCGACCTATCGCTGGCAGTCGAAGACGGTCCAGCACCATTTCTGCGCCACCTGCGGCTGCGGCACTTTCACCGAGACGCCCGACTGGTCGAAGGGTGAACCCGATTTCGAGCATCCCAGGATCGGCATCAATGCCCGCCTGTTCGACGATTTCGAGCTCGAGGCCGTACCGGTGGTGGTGATCGACGGGAAGAACCTGTGGTGAGACAGGTAACGAATGTTCTGCCTTGTGCCAGGACCTTTTGATCTTTCGGCCGAGCGGGATGAGACGTGTGAGGATGGAGTGCGCCTTCGAAGTCCCCTCGCCTTGTTCCGAAACGACTCATTTCGCCCAACCGAAGAGTCTGTGCCTCAGGCCGACGCATGGCGCTCCTTCGCATCCACTCGCAGCGGCGTCCACATCGAGATGTCGCGCGGGGCGGTGAGCAGATCCGGCAGTGCTTCGTGCCAGGCCGTGCGATAGGGACGGTGCAGTTGCACATCGAGCACCTCCTGATGGTCGGCCCATGTCTCGTGCAGTAGGAAGCGGCAGGGGTCGGCCGGGTCGGCATGCAGAGTGGCATTCACGAAGCTTGCCTCGTGCCGCATGGCGTCGAGCACGTCGGTCAGCAGGCCAAGAAAGCGCCTGCATTGCTCTGGCCTGACGCTGAAGCCGATCACGTAGGTCACGCTCATCCCATTCCTCCATCCCATTGCCATGAGGACGAGGATAGGAAACGAGGCGGCGAATGCGATTACCTCACACGTAATCGCTTCGTTCCCCGACAAGCTGCATCCTCGCTTCGTCGCAAGAGCAAAACGCAAGGAGGCTCCGATGACCGCACCATTCATAGAAATCGCCGACGGCCACCAGCTTTTCATCCGCGACTGGGGTACGGGTGCCCCGGTTCTGTTCCTGGCCGGCTGGGGCATGGATTCGACCTGCTGGGGCGCCACGATGGCCTCGCTCAACACACGGGGCCTGCGCACCATCGCCTATGACCGCCGCGGCCATGGCCGCTCCACCGATCCCGGCTGCATCGACTTCGACCTCATCGCCGACGACCTAGCCATTGTGATCGAAAAGCTCGACCTTCACGGCGTCACAATCGTCGCCCATTCGAGCGCGGCGGGCGAAGTACTGCGCTATGTCAGCCGTCACGGCCCTTCACGCCTCGCCCATATCGTCATGGTGGGTGGCCAAGGGCCATGCCTGGTAGCGAGGCCCGGCAATTCCTACGGGCTGCCGCGTGAAGCGCTGGAACGGGTCATGGAGAGCCTCCATGAGGATCTTCCCGCTTGGCTCGAAGCCAATGCCGAGCCCTTCGCCCCCGGCGCCAGCCGCCATGTCATCGACGGGCTGATCGCCATGATCCTGAACGGGTCGCGGCGCATGCTGCTCGATCTCCAGCGCGCCATCGTCGAGGCGGACTTTCGCGACGAAGCGGCCGCGCTCCGGTTGCCGGTCACCCTCATCCATGGCGACCGCGACGCCTCCGCTCCGCTCGACCTTACCGGCCGGCGCTATGCAGCGTTGATCCCCGGCGCGAAGCTGATGGTCTATGAAGGCGTGGCGCATGGCGTAATGGTCACCCACCCACACAAGCTGGCGGCGGATATCGCTCGGGTCGCGAGGGGAGCAGTGAAGGAAGCGGCGTAGCTTGGGACCGCCGGCTAGATCTTCGGTTGGGAGCAGCCCCCCGGCAGCGGCATATTGCCGAACCAGATCTCGAAGGTGTTGGGGCGCGAATCCTGCGCCCCGCTCCAGCTGGTGGAAAGGTCCTTGGTGGTGAGCTGAAGGCCCACCGTCGAGAACAACTCGGCGAGAGATTCGGCCCGCTTGCGGTCGGCGATCTTGAAGAAGCGCAGTTCGTTCGTCTCGCCCGACCATTTCACCGGGATCACCGCGGGAAAGGTGATGCCAGCCTTGTCGCTGTCCTTCAACTCGTCGAGGAGGACGCCGGGACAAGCCCGCTGTCCGTCATTGAGTACATGCACGAAGATGCGGCTGGGCAGGCGCGCCGTTGCCTCCTCATAGGCAGCCTTTACCGAGTTGTTGGCGAGCGAGGCCTTCTGGATGGCGTTCTCCAGCAGAGGCAGCAGGTCACGGTCGGAGGAGGAATTGGCATAGTCGAGCTGAGCGGTGATGAATTCCACCGGCACCTTGTCGTTCTTCAAGAGGTATTCGAACATGGCGATGCCATATTTGCGCTTCTCGGGCGCCCCATCCGTCATCATGTCGATCATGGTGCGCAGGTCCGAGAGGTTCTGCTGCCAGCGCGTGTAATACCAGCCGATGCCTGCCACGGTGAGTGGGATCAAGGCTGTCGACACGAGTTGAGGCAGGATTTCGCGCCAGGGGCGGGGGAGAGACATGGCGGCACTCTTAAAGCGAATCGCCGCCACTATGCCTCGACGGGAAAGACAGCGCCAACCCCGTCGGCTCGCGCTGTCTTGATCGAAGATCGCGGATCGTCGCTCAGACGACGCTCAGGCGAACGTCGAGGTTCTTGCGTGTCGCTTCCGAATAAGGGCAGACGACATGGGCCTTGGCGACGAGGTCGTCTGCCGTGGCCTTGTCGATACCGGGCAGGGCGACGGCAAGCGCGACATCGAGGCTGAAGCCCGTGCCGTCATCGCGAGGGCCGATGCCGACCGTCGCCGTCACCGAGGCGTCAGCCGGCAGGGTTACCTTCTCCTTGCCGGCCACGAAACGCAGGGCGCCCATGAAGCAGGCGGAATAGCCGGTCGCGAAGAGCTGCTCCGGATTGGTGCCGGGATTGCCAGAGCCACCCAGTTCCTTGGGCAGCGACAGGGTGACGGAGAAATTGCCGTCGAGCGTGCCGGCATGGCCGCCATCACGGCCATGGGAATCGGACTTGGCGGCAGTGGTGTAGAGAACTTTCATTGGAACCTCCTTAAGAATTTGACCGGAAACATATCGCACAGGTTTATATCGTATGCGATATTTATTTTTGCACAGAAAAGTTTGCACGGATGGTACTACGACTCTGTCGTATGCGATAAGATTATAATGATATGGAAAGGTTGGCCTTTTGTTCGAAGGCGCCTCTTGCACCATGAGGAGGTCGAGATGGAATCCGCTCCGCTGTTGCTGGAAAACCAGCTCTGTTTTGCCCTCTACGCCGCCAACAACGCCTTTGGCCGCTCCTACAAGCCGCTGCTCGACCCGCTTGGGCTGACCTACCCGCAATATCTCGTCATGCTGTGCCTGTGGGAGAAGGACGGGCTCAAGGTGGGCGAGATCGGCGCCAGGCTATTCCTGGAAACCAATACGCTTACCCCGCTCCTGAAGCGCCTGGAAGCCGCCGGCCTGGTGCGGCGCCAGCGCGACAGCAAGGACGAGCGCCAGGTGCGTATCAGCCTCACCGCCGCCGGCCGTGCGCTGCGCGAGAAGGCCATGGTCGTGCCCTCGCAGATCGGCGCCGCCACCGGGCTGGAGGCCGGGCAGGCAGGCTCCCTCAAGGATTGGCTGGACTGGCTGCGTGAGGCGCTGGAGGCCAACCACAGGAAGGAAGAGAAAGCAGGATAAGCTTGGGACCGCCTGGGATCGCAGGCATCCCTGCCTGCTCTTGGAACCACAGCGCCTTCCTACAAAGGCAGAAGCAGTCAAGGACGCCCATGGGCGCTAACCTTGCGTGGGAGGGCACTGGCTTGGAGAGACGATCTCTGATCGGCAATCTGGGAAACGATATGTTTGCCGGTGAAGAAGATGGCGATCGGAGATCGCCACTTGTGTAATTGGGATGTGCTTTAGTTGTGCTGCTTCGTGAGGAGTGCCATGGGCTGGGTGGCCACCCAGCCCATGGCGGCCGTTCGTTCGGATCGTGATCGCCACCAGGCTTGGGCCTGTCTTGGAGCTTGATCGTCGGACGGCCTCTTCAATCGACCCGGAAGGTTGCCAGAACCTTGGGTTCGCACACAAGGCAGGGCCAAATGAAGACATCTCATGGTAGCATGAACGTTGCAGGAATCGACATCGGCAAGGCCAAGCTCGATGTCGGGTTGGACAAGGATGAGGAGCGGCTGGAAGCCAGCAACGAGCCTGCGGGCTTTGCCCAGATCATCGCCTTCCTCAAGCGCCAGCAGGTAAGCCTGGTTGGCGTGGAGGCCACCGGCAGCTACGGCTTCGATTTAATCCAGGCCTTGCAGGAAGCCGGCTTCGCGATCGCCCAGCACCAGCCCGCCCAGATCAAGCTCTACCGCAAGATGCAGCTCAAGAGGGCCAAGACGGACGTCATCGATGCCGTCTTGATTGCCCGCTTCACGGCCTTGGGGGAGCAAAAACCCGCGTTCTCAGATGCCAGATTGGCCCGTTTTGCCGAGAAACTGCTCTTTCTCGAACAAGCGCGCGAGGATGCCATCCGCCTGCAGGGGCGTCTGGATCGTTATCGCGACACAGGTCTTATCGCCAAGATCAAAGCCGATATCACAAGCTTCAAGGCCAGGGCCAAGCAAGAGCTCGCTGCCTTGAAGAAGGAACTGCGAGCCCATGGCGACCTCGACAAGGCCTTCAAGCTCCTACTCTCCATTCCCGGCATCGGCGATTACAGTGCCCTCGTCCTGATCATCCGATTGCCCGAACTGGTGCATCTGGAGCCGACCCAGATCGCTTCTCTCGTCGGCGTCGCCCCCTTCAACAACGACAGCGCCACCGTGCGCGGCACTCGCTCAATCGCAGGTGGCAGAAAGAACATTCGCAACGCCCTTTATTTGCCAACCCTGGCTGCCGCCACTCAGTGGAACCCCGACCTGAAGGTCCTCTACGACCGTCTTAAGGCAAAAGGAAAGGAGACAAAGGTCGCCGTCATCGCCGCAATGCGTAAGCTTCTCATCATCGCCAGAGCCGTCCTTATCCGAGGCTCAATTTGGACCCCAAAAACCCAAGTCGATTAAGGTTGCTCCGCGTTCCCTGCGCCCTTTTCCGCAATGTTAGCGCCTATGGACAGGGATGCCTGCAATCCCAGGGGTTATCCCGCTTTCTTCCACACCAACATGGCGGCGGCCAGATCCTCCAGGGCGCTGCCGATCGACTTGAACAGCGTCACCGCCTCGGCACTGCTCCGCCCCTTATGCCGCCCATGGGCAAGGTCGGCCAAGGTGGCGCGAATGTCTTCCCGCCCGATCAGGCCGGCCTGGATGGCGACGGCGATGTCGCCGCCCTCGGTCAGCGCGCTTGGCGTATCGATGAAGAGTTCAGCCCGGCGCACGGCCTCGTCGTCGGCCTCGCGCATCTGCAGGTTGAAGGCGCCGACGAGATCGAGATGGGTGCCGGGCCTCAGCCAGTCCCCCTTGACCAGCGGCAGGTTGGAGAGGGTGGCGCAGGAGACGATGTCGGCGCCGCGCACCGCCTTTTCGAGATCGGGCTCGTAGCGCACCGGCAGGCCCCGCTGCACCAGATCGGCCGCGACCTGCTCGGCGCGCTCGGCGCGATGATTCCAGATCATCACCTCGCGGATCGGCCTCTGGCTGGCATGGGCCTCGATCAGGAAAGGCGCCAGCGCGCCGGCGCCGACCATGGTGAGATTCACGGCGTCCGCGCGAGCGAGAAAGGAGGCGGCAAGCGCCGAAGCCGCGGCCGTGCGCCAGTGGGTGAGCCGCGTGCCGTCGATCGCCGCCAGCGGCGCACCCGTCTCGCCTGACATCAGCACATAGGTGCCGAACACGGCCGGCATGCCGCGCGCACCATTGGCCGGAAAGACGTTCACGAGCTTGGTGCCCAGATAGGCGCCGGGCCCTGGCGCATCGCTGGTCCACGACGGCATGATCAGCCCGGTCGCGGCGGAGGCGCCGTGGCCGATCTCCAGATGCTGGCGGGGTGGCGTGACGAAATCCGAGGCGAAAGCCTCCCTCAGCGCCTCGACCAGTTCGGGGAACTTCAGAACGGCATCGATCTCGTCAGCGGTGATGACGCGCATGGGCGCTCCGGAATAAGTTGGACACGGCCCTGCGAACCATCATGCAGTCAGATCGCCACCCGGAGTCGCCTCAGAAGGGCACGCTCGAGGGCAGCATCGTCTGGCCTTCGCGCCCGTCGCCGCTACTTGTCTGGCTGCGCAGGCGGTCGATCTCGCTGCGATGGCGCTCGACCTCGCCCTGCGCCACGCGAGCGGCGCGGCGGAAGCGGCCCTGCTTGAACCAGACGGTGAGACCGCCGAGGAGCATGCCGATCAGCAGCACGCCGAACAGCACCAGGAACATGGGCAGATGAAGAGTGCTTTCGGCACTGCCCGGCCGGGTCGGGTCATAGGAGAGGTCCACGCCCTGCGCGATCCATTGCTTGTTCGCCAGGGCGAAACCCGCGACGACCACCAGGGCCAGGATCAGAATGAGATAATAGAGAGCGCGTTTCATGACCTGCTACCACTTCAGCTGTCGCGCGGTCGAATTCGTCGCCACGCTCATACCTTGGCCGGGGTCTTGTTCAGACGCAGCCGCATATCCTTGCCGGTCTTGAAGAACGGCACGAATTTCTCCTCCACCGGCACATGGGCACCCGTGCGGGGGTTGCGGCCGATGCGGGCCGGACGAGCCTTCACCGAGAACGCCCCAAACCCGCGCAGTTCCACCCTGTCGCCCTTGGCCATCGCACCGGCGATCTCATCGAGAATGGCGTTGACGATATTCTCGATGTCGCGCTGATAAAGATGCGGATTGGCCTCCGCGATTTTCAGAACCAATTCGGATTTGATCATTCTTGTTCCCGCCAGTCGCCGGCCTTGTTGAATTATTGTTGCTCAGCCCGAATCGCGCCGATTCCTTATGCACCGGCACGCATCCTGGACCAAGCCGATGACAGTTCAGAGAGTGTCCCGACGGACCGCGGGACATCGACCTCTCAAGGGTGCCAAACCGAGACAAGCCCGTCAAGCGCGCCCGGCTGGGTTTCGGGGGCGGCACGGATGACATCGCCCAGAGATTTCAGGCCGACGCTGTCGGCGAGCCAGGCCGCACCCGCCTTGGCGAAGGGGAAGGAGGAACTCACCGAGGGCTTGTCCCAGTCTTCCACGGGTAGGTCCTTGGCCACCGACTTGCTGGTGTTGAGCCAGGTGATGGCGGTGCTCTCGTCACCCGTCTCGTCGATGAGCTTGAGATCGAGCGCCTGCTTGCCGGTGAAGATGCGCCCGTCCGAGACGGCGGCGAGGCCGGCATCATCATATTTGCGGCGATCCCTGACCAGGTCCTTGAACCAGCCATAGGTATCGTTGACCACAGAAGCCAGCGCCGCCCGCGCCTCCGGGCTGGTCGGCGTCACACCGTCGGGCGCCGCCTTCAGGGGCGAGGACTTCACCGCTTCGACGGTGACGCCGATGGTGTCGAGCAGCTTGGAAACGTTGGGATATTGCACCAGCACGCCGATGGAGCCGACGAGCGCGGAGCGCCGGGCCACGATATGATCGGTGCCGATGGCGGCCATATAGGCGGCCGAGGCGCCGAGCCCGTCGATGACGGCGACGGTCGGCTTCTTGGCCGAGAGCTTGCGCAGCCCGTCATAGAGCGCCTCACCGCCGGAGGTGGTTCCGCCGGGCGAGTTGATGTCCACGATCACGCCGACTGCAGGCGAGGCGGCGATCTGGTCGAACAGCTTCAGATTGGCCGTCTGGTCGCCGACGAAACCGTCCAGCTTGATGCGGGCGATATGCGGCGAGCGATGCTGCAAGGCGCTGGTGCCGATCAGGGCGAAATACGCGACGATCAGCGCAAGAGCGAGGAAGAGGAAGGCCAGCACGCGCCAGACGGAAAGCTTGCGGCGCAAAACACGCCTGTCGACCAGGAGGTCAGTCTCAACGGACATCAGCAATACCTTAAGGGTAGATCGCCGCGAACCTACCCGAGTGTGACAGGTGCGGCAAGCATGGGGGAGAGGAGCGCAAGGGCAAGGAGCATCCTACACCAGCATCACGAATTTCAGGTCCGGCCGCGTTGTCGGATTGAGCGTGATCTGCTGCAGTTCCAGCGGCCCGCGCCGGGGATGGTTGAAGCGCCGGGCGCCGCCTTCGCGGCCGACCACGCTGTGGACGGGCCAGGCCTCGGCGAAGAAGGAACTCGACGCGATCAGGCTCTGCACCAGCGCCTGCATGGCTGGCTCCTCGAGGTGATGGCCGTAATCGATGCGGAACTCGGCGATCACTCGCCGGGCACGTGCTTCCCAGCCGTCGATCAGGTGCTGGGCGGCCGGATTGAGAAAGATGAAATGGAGAAGGTTGCGGTCATTCTCGCCATCGAGCCAGCCGGCGAAGAGCTCGGCCGCTGCATCGTTCCAGCCGAGTGCGTTCCAGAGATGATCGAGCACGTAGGCCGGGCCTGAGATCGTATCGAGGGCGCCCAGCAGGGCCGACGGCGCGGCGGGTTCGGCCTCGGCGCTCCCTTGCGGATCGCGCTTGCCGGCAAGGTCGAAGAGATAGGCGCGCTCGGCGGCCGAGAATTTCAGCACATTTGCGAGCCGGCCTAGCGCATGGGCCGACAAAGAAATGTCGCGCCCCTGCTCCAGCCAGGTATACCATGTGGTCGAGAGGCCGCCGAGCTGGGCGACTTCCTCGCGCCGCAGGCCCGGCGTCCGCCGCCGGGCGCCGCCTTGCAGCCCGAACAGGCCGGGGGACAGACGGGCTCGCTGCGAGCGCAGGAATTCCCCCAGCTGCTGGCGGCGCGCCTGGTCGGTCTCGACGGTCATGGCAGCTTTCATACCAGGATAATTTTGGATCTGGTACCAGTGTATTTGAGATTTTAGAACTATTCCAGTGTTGTCGCACCGGTCTCCTAAACGGTCCCGCGCCGATCGCCGGATCGGCGCGGCAACACGTCCCACATCGTACCTCATGGAGACTGTCATGGCCCGCTCGGCCAATCTGGAAACCCTGGTCGCCCATCAATTCGGCTCGCAGGCGGCAGCCTATGTCGCCAGCCCCGTGCATGCCCAGGGCGAGGATCTACGGGCCATGCAGGCCGAGGTCGAGACCGTGAGACCCGTCGCCGTGCTGGACCTCGGCTGTGGCGGCGGCCATGTCAGCTTCGCCGCCGCACCCTTTGCCGGCACGGTGACGGCCTATGACCTCTCGTCCGACATGCTGGCCGCCGTCTCGGCGGAAGCCGCCAAGCGGGGCTTGAGCAATATCGTGACGCAGCAAGGCTCGGCCGAGCGCCTGCCTTTCGCCGACGCCAGCTTCGACATGGTGATGAGCCGTTTCAGCGCCCATCATTGGGGCGATGTGCTCACCGCCCTCAGCGAAGCCTTCCGCGTCGCCAGGCCGGGCGCCATTCTGGTGTTCGCCGACGCCGTCGCTCCCACCGCCGTGGTCAACGACACCTTCCTGCAGAGCTTCGAGATGCTGCGCGACCCGTCCCATGTGCGCGACTACTCACCGACCGAGTGGCAGACGATGCTGGCCGGCGCCGGCTTCACGGTGACCGGGACGCAGATGCGACGCCTCCGCATCGATTTTGACTCCTGGATCGCTCGCATGCGCACGCCGCCCGTGTTCGTCGAGGCGATCCGCGCCCTGCAGGCCGCCGTTTCGGAGGAGGTGCGGGCTTATTTCGAGATCGAGGAGGATGGCTCCTTCACTTTCGACACGGCGGTGTTCGTGGCCCGCCGATAAGACTACGCTCCTCCCGTGCCGGACACGGGAGGAGACCACGCCCCTGCCGACGGGCGGCTGCCGATGCGAACCTTCGCCAATCCGTTAGGGCAAGGTTCGACGAACCGTGGATTTCACGCCAACGCGAGCGCTGAAGTCGAGAAGGCCGCACCTTGCGCCATCGGACTTGGCTTCCGGGTGCACGGGCATCCTGTCTAAACGCTAACTTTGGTCGATGAGGGCGAAGGGAACACAGCAATGACGGCTGCTGGGCTGCAAAGTTAGCGCGCGGGCATCGTGCCCGTTCTGGAATTGCCGTGTCCATGCGACGAGAAGGAACGGGCAGGATGCCTGTGTACCCGGAAGCCATTGCCGCCGCACCCTGACCTGTGATATTGCGGCGCAAAATCCGAACAGACATCTCGCAAAGCGCCAGCCGGAAGCGGTTAGCTGGCGCAGGAACCCGGTTTTACCATGCAACTTCGCAATATCGCCATCATCGCACACGTCGACCATGGCAAGACCACCCTCGTCGACCAGCTGCTGCGCCAGTCCGGTGCTTTCCGCGATAACCAGCGCGTGGCCGAGCGCGTGATGGATTCGAACGACCTCGAGAAGGAACGCGGCATCACCATCCTGGCCAAGGCGACTTCGATCGTCTGGAAGGATACCCGCATCAACATCGTCGACACCCCCGGCCACGCCGATTTCGGTGGCGAAGTCGAGCGCATCCTCAACATGGTCGATGGCGCCATCGTGCTGGTCGACGCTGCCGAAGGCCCGATGCCGCAGACCAAGTTCGTGGTCTCCAAGGCGCTGAAGATCGGCCTCAAGCCGATCGTGGCCATCAACAAGGTCGACAAGCCCGACGCGCGCCCCGGTGAGGTCGTCAACGAGGTCTTCGATCTTTTCGCCGCGCTTGACGCCACCGATGACCAGCTCGATTTCCCCATCCTCTACGGTTCCTCCAAGCAGGGCTGGATGGCGCTCTCCGCCGAAGGTCCGCAGGACCAGGGCATGGCCCCTCTGTTCGACCTCGTGCTCGAACACGTCAAGCAGCCGACCGTCGAGCCCGGCCCTTTCCGGATGCTCGGCACCATCCTGGAAGCCAACCCCTATCTGGGCCGCATCATCACGGGCCGCATTTCCTCGGGCGTGCTCAAGGCCAACATGCCGGTCAAGGCCATCGGCGTTGACGGCACTGTGGTCGAGCAGGGCCGGGTCTCCAAGGTGCTCGCTTTCCGCGGCATCGAGCGCCAGCCGGTGGAAGAAGCCGAGGCGGGCGACATCGTCGCCATCGCCGGCCTGACGCTTGGCACCGTGGCCGATACGTTCTGCGCGCTCGAGGTTACGCAGGGCATCGTGGCCCAGCCGATCGATCCGCCGACGGTGTCGATGACCTTCACGGTCAACGACTCTCCGCTCGCCGGCACGGAGGGCGACAAGGTCACCAGCCGTGTCATCCGCGACCGCCTGCTTAAGGAAGCCGAGGGCAATGTCGCGCTGAAGATCGAGGAATCGGCCGACAAGGACTCGTTCATCGTCTCCGGCCGCGGCGAATTGCAGCTCGCCATCCTGATCGAGGTGATGCGCCGCGAGGGCTTCGAGCTCGGCGTCTCGCGTCCGCGCGTGGTCTTCCAGAAAGATGCCGACGGCAACGTCCTCGAGCCGATCGAGGAGGTCGTGATCGACGTCGACGAGGAGTTCTCGGGCGTGGTCGTGCAGAAGATGTCCGAGCGCAAGTCCGACATGGTCGAGATGCGCCCCTCCGGCGGCAACCGCCAGCGCCTGGTTTTCTACGCGCCGACGCGCGGCCTGATCGGCTATCAGGGCGAACTGCTCACCGACACCCGCGGCACCGCCGTGATGAACCGCCTGTTCCACTCCTACGCCCGCTTCAAGGGCGAGGTCGCCGGCCGCCGCAACGGCGTGCTGATCTCGACGGATGCCGGCGAGGCCGTGGCCTATGCCCTGTGGAACCTCGAAGATCGCGGCCCGATGATGATCGAGCCCGGCTGGAAGGTCTATCAGGGCATGATCGTCGGCGAGCATACCCGCGAGAACGATCTCGAGGTCAATGTGCTCAAGGGCAAGAAGCTCACCAACGTCCGGGCCTCCGGCAAGGACGAGGCGGTGCGCCTGACCCCCCCGATCCGCATGACCCTGGAAAAGTCGATTGCCTGGATTCAGGACGACGAGCTGCTCGAAGTGACGCCAAAGTCGATCCGCCTGCGCAAGGCCGTGCTCGACCCGAACGAGCGCAAGAAGGTCGAGCGCGCCAAGGAAGCCGCAGCGTAATACCGGGAGCGCGGACATCACAGCGACATGCTTGCATGTCGCGATGTCCGCATCTTCTTCTCCTTCAGACGCGGCATTTCCAAGAGGCGGACAAGATGTCCGCGCTCCCAGTCACAACCCGCTGAACCAATTGTAGCCCTGGTCTTCCCAGAAGCCGCCGGGATAGTCGTTGGTCACCCAGATCTCGTTGACATGCTTGGGGTTCTTGAAGCCGAGCTTGGTCGGCACGCGGATCTTGATCGGGAAACCATATTTGCGCGGCAGGGTCTTTCCGGCGAATTTCGTGACGATCAGGGTTTGGGCATGCAGGGCGGTCGGCATGTCCAGGCTGGTGACATAGCGGTCCTCGCAGCGGACGCCGACATAGCGGGCCGAGAGATCGGCGCCGACGAGATGCAGGAAATCAACAAGCGGCGGACCGCTCCATTCGCCTATGGCGCTCCAACCCTCGATGCAGACATGGCGGGTGATCTGTGACCGCGTGGGCAGGGTGTTGAGGCGATCGAGCGTCCAGGGAGACTTGTCGTCCACCAGGCCACCGACGGCGAGCTGCCAGTCGGCCGCATCAACCTCAGGGGCGTCCTCCTCGCCGTAGAAGGCGTTGAAGGGGAAGGGATCGGTGATCTCCGCACGGCTGAATTCCGGTGCAAGTCGGTCGGGACTGAACAGGCGCGCCTGCACCCAGTCATTATAGGAGGAGACCGTCCGCAGCAGGGCCTCCGCCGACGGGCTGTCGGTAACGGAGCAGCCGGTGAGCGCCAGCAGCGAGCCGAGCCCCGCCATCTGGCGCAGGAAGAGACGGCGCGATGGGGCGGGAAGAAGGCGGCCGGCGTCCTTGAGGAGCAGGCCGGTATCGATACCGGGAATGGTACGTTTGAGCATGGGATCTCCTGTTCCCGGGATGGCGGTCCCAGGCGTCACCGCCCCGTGACCATCGCCCGGATGGTCCGCGGCACCAGCAACGCCATCGCGACATGGATGAGGATGAAGCCGGCTATGCCGGCCATGGCCAGGAAGTGCACGAGCCGCGCGCCCTGAAAGCCGCCGAACAGCGACGTCAGCCCCTGCAATTGCACCGGCTTCCAGATGGCGAGGCCGGACAGCATGATGAGACCGATCAGCCCCAGCACGCCGGCATAGAGCAGCTTCTGTACGGCGTTGTAGTGAGAGGGGTCGGCATGGGAGAGCCGGCCACGCAGCGCGCGTGCGACATCGGCGAGGATCTCGCGTGGACGGATCGGCCAGAGCTTGCGGCTATAGCGCCCGGAGAGCAGGCCGTAGCCGATAAGGACCGTGAAATTCAGGGCCAGCACCCACATGGCGGCAAAGTGCCAGAGCAGCGCGCCGCCGGGCCAGCCGCCCAGCGTGAGGGCCTCGGGAAAGCGGAAAGGCAGGATGGGCGAGGCATTGTAGATCTGCCAACCGCTGGCGATCATCACCATCACCGTGACTGCGTTGGTCCAGTGGGTGATACGCACGAGGAGGGGATGGATGGCGGGTGCGGCCATGGCGATGACCTCGCGGTGTTGGCGCGTAGCGCGGCAGACGGCGCGCGGCGTTTCTGGTGCCCTATTCCGGCCACACCCCCTCCGGCCCGGCTGGCGCACACTTTGTGTGCGCGATACCCCCAGCTTCGTGGGGCAGGCGGGGGCGCAGCACCGCTTACGGCATCAGCACCTTGTCGATGGAGTGGATGACGCCGTTGGACTGGATCACGTCATAGATGGTGATGTCGGCGGTGCCGCCCTTGGCATCGGTGATGGTGATATTGTTGGGGCCGTTCAGCATGGCGGTGAGATCTTCGCCGGCCAGCGTCTTGAGCTCGGCCTTGCCGCCGCCCTGCTGCACCATCTTCTTGAGCGTCACGAAGGTGAGCTTGCCGGGAACGACATGGTAGGTGAGGATCTTGGTCAGCGTGGCCTTGTTCTCGGGTTTCAGCAAGGTGTCGACCGTACCGGCAGGCAGGGCCGCGAAGGCGGCGTTGACGGGTGCGAAGACCGTGAAGGGGCCCTTGCCCTGCAGGGCATCGACCAGGCCGGCTTCCTTGACGGCGGCAACCAGCGTGGTGTGATCGGCCGAATTGACGGCGTTCTGCACGATGTTCTTGTTGGAATACATCGCCGCGCCGCCGACCATCACATCGGCATAGGCAATATTCGCGACAAGCAGCGAGCCGACCAGGCTGGTGGCGAGCAGCAGGGATTTCATAGACATCGGGTTCTCCTTTGGACGAAGGCAAGCCTTCTCTGTCGCCGGAGAAGATATTCTCCGGCCTTTACATCATCTGACTTTCGGGGATCATCACGCTTGACCAGGTTGAACAACGTGCGTGACGGTCGATGTCTATACGGAGCAGATCCGTCGTCGGTTCTCTGACGCGGCAATTTTTTTCTCACGGCTTCGTGAGCGGCCACCCGGAGGCTGCCATGCCCACAAAAAACCGCCGACCTTTCGGCCGGCGGGTGCAATGGAGTCTCTCGCGGATCAAGTCTCGTGCCGCGTCAACGGCATGAGCGGACCTTCGCAGGCGGGTTTGTCGAGATTGTGGCGCCTACCAGCGGTGCCAACGATAATAATAGTGCGGGCGTCCGTACCAGCCGTAATATCTCGGATAGCCGTAATAGACGCGCTGATCGGGGACGCAGCGCCCCCAATAATTGGGGTGCCAGCCAAAGCCGCAGCCCCAGCGTATATCCTGCACAAGGCCAGCGCCATCGGCGGCCCTGGGTGCCAGGGGCATCGCCGAAGACGCCGAAACGCCGGCGGTCAGCGCACCCAGGGCGAGCGCCGCAGCAAGGACGAGTTTCATTTCCTTCACTCCGATAAATCGGCGGCCTACGCGCCGCCGGGCGATATGATCGCCAGGAACCCGACCCAGCCCGATCATCCTGTCGGAGCGAACGAACGGATGCAGTGCCGCGCCGCACAGGGCGTTTTTTGGGGGTGTGGGATCTTCAGACTCGGCTGTCTCGTTGCGTGGGGGCGAAGTGCCGGGTCTGAAGACCCGCCCCCCAATTTGGGTCCTACGATACCGGTGTCCAGATCACCTGCTCGATGCGACTGGCGCCCGTGGCCAGCATAGCGAGGCGGTCGAGGCCGAGGGCGATGCCGCTCGCCTCGGGCATGATTGCGAGAGCGGCGAGGAATTCCTCGTCGATCGGATAGCGTTCGCCGTGGATGCGCTGCTTTTCATCCATCTCAGCCTCGAAGCGGCGGCGCTGTTCGGCCGGATCGGTCAACTCGCCGAAGGCATTGGCGAGCTCGACACCGCACGCATAGAGCTCGAAGCGTTCCGAGACTCGGGGATCATGAGCCGTACGGCGGGCGAGCGCAGCCTCGACGCTGGGATATTCGTAGAGGATGGTTGCCCGCCCCTGCCCCAGATGCGGCTCGATCTTCTGCACCAGCACGCCGGAATAAATGTCCGACCAGGTGTCGTCCTCGGCAACGCGCAACCTGATGGCTCGCGCGGCAGCGGCGAGCGCGTCGCGGTCGCTGGCGCCGCCCGCATCGAGGGTAGCCAGCAGGTCGATGCCGGCGAAGCGCTCGAAGGCTTCGGCGACGCTGAGCCTCTCGGGCTCGGCGAAGGGATCCGTCTCGATGCCGCGCCAGGAGAAACGCTTGCGCTGCCCTGTCTCCGCGGCGAGGGCCAGGAGGCGGGTACAATCCGCCATCAGCGCCTGGTAGGGTTCGCCGGCCCGATACCATTCCAGCATGGTGAATTCGGGGTGGTGGGTGCCGGTGCGCTCGCGGTTGCGGAAGACCTTGGCGAAGGTGAAGATGCGCTGCTCCCCGGCTGCCAACAGCTTCTTGCAGGCGAATTCCGGCGAGGTGTGCAGGTAGCGTCGATGGACGGAGAGATCGGCGTCGACGAGGTCGGTGGCGAAGGCATGCAGATGCGTCTCGTTGCCGGGCGAGACCTGCAGGATGGCCGTCTCGACCTCAGTGAAATCCTTCGCGGCGAAGAAGGCCCGTAGGGCCTCCAGCAGCCGGTTGCGGCCCAGAAGGAAGGGGCGGCGGTCCTCATGGACCGATGGCTGCCACCAGGGGCTCTGGCCGGGGGTCATGGTAAGGTCTCGTTCGGAACCGGGGTGCGGAGCGTGTTCAACTCCTAGAGGGAAGGTAGCAGCGATTCAAATGAGGCGCCTATGTCCGAGTGCGCGGGCATCCGAAATGTCCCCTTGCCGATCGCCCTCACCATGCCCACCTTCCCGATCCGGGTTATGATGCAGCCCGGATCCTGATTCGAGCATGATTTCGCTGTTCCGACGCACGCTGCCGCCCGAGCCTGCCCATATCGAGGTCAGGATCGGGACGACTACCTATCCGGTTGCCGTAAGGCGGCTGGCTTCGGCGCGCCGCTACACGCTGAGGGTCCGCACGGCGCAACGCGATATCGTGCTCTCGATGCCCGCGCGCGGGAGCCTTGCCACCGCCAGGGCCTTTGCCGACAAGCATGCCGGCTGGATCGCGCTGAAGCTCGCCAAGTTGGCGCAGGACGTCACCTTCGTACGCGGCGCCCTGGTGCCCTTTCGCGACGTGCCCCACCGCATCGAGCACCGGGCTGAGGGCCGGGGCACGGTGAAGGAGGAAGCGGGCAGCCCCCCGGTGCTGGCCGTGCATGGCGACATCAAACATCTGCCGCGCCGCCTCACCGACTGGCTGAAGAAACAGGCGCTGAAGGAGTTGCAGGCGGCCGTGACGCGCCACACCCAGGCGCTGGGCGTCAAGCATGGGCCCGTGAGCGTCAAGGATACCGCCAGCCGCTGGGGCTCCTGTTCCTCCAAGGGCGCGCTCGCCTTCTCCTGGCGCCTGATCCTGGCCCCTCCCTTCGTGCTCGACTATCTCGCGGCGCACGAGGTCTCGCATCTGAAGGAGATGAACCATTCACCCCGCTTCTGGCGCCTCTGCCGCCAGCTCTGCCCGCGAACCGAGGAAGCCAAGGCCTGGCTGAAGGCGCATGGCGCGGGGCTGCACAGATATGGGTGAGAGATTTCCTCACGCCAGATGGAAGACCCGCTTCAGCGGCACCACGACCGGCGAATTGTCGGCGTGCCCTTCCATGATGTCGCTCATGAATTTCCACCAGCGCTTCATGATTTCCTGTTCGGGCAGCTCATCCGTCCTGTGGTCGTCGCTGCGGGTGAGGATGGCGAAGAGATGGTGGTCCTCGGGATCGAGCCAGATCGAGTAGTCGGAAATTCCGGCATCCCTGAGCAGCGTCACCAGTTCAGGAAAGATCTCGTCATGGCGTTTTTCATACTCGGCCGCCTGGCCGGGATGGAGGTTCATGCGGAAGGCGATGCGTTCGGGCATTGGGGCCTCTGAGGTTGGGGGATGGAGATGGGGCGTGGGGGAGGCTTTGCGTCCTACCTCAGAACACCAGCGGCCCCAACTCCCCCGCAAAGCGGCGGACCCAGGCTTCGCCCCGCGCGGTGAGTGGATCGGAGGGAATGCGCCGCCCGCTCGGCACCAGTCCCAGCCGCAACGCTGCCAGGAGCTTGCCGTGCAGCACCAGATGTTCGATGCCCTGCATGGCGAAGGCGACAAAAGGCAGGAGGTGCCGGTAGAGCGCCTCGGCCTCGGTGTCATTGCCGGAGCGCATGGCGCGCTCGACCCCGCATTGCAGGTCGATCAGCTCAATGCCAGGGATCATGCCGTCGACCCCAGCCCGGTAATTGTCGGTGAGTTCCAGCCCGGCGCGGCCGTTGAACACCACCATGCGCCGGTCGAGCACGTCGATGAGGTGGCCGACCACCAGCGCACTCGCCTCCGCCTTCACGATGCTGACATTGGGATGAACGTCGTTGAGTTCCACCAGCTCGGCGGGGGACAGGCCGACACCTAGGAACTCAGGCGCGTTCTGGATGCCGATGGGAGCATCGACCGCTTCGGCCACCGCGCCGAAATAGCGGATGAGTTCGCGCGAAGAGATCGGTGGCCGCGGAGGCTGCAGGATCAGCCAGTCCGCGCCGGCGGCGCGCGCCACCCGGGCGCTCTCGATCATGTCGGTAAGGTTCGGCTCGCCGACAGTCACGGCAAGCGGGGCACGGCCGGCGAGATCGACATGGGTCCATTCGATCAAGGCCCGCTTTTCGACGCGGGTGAGCTTGTTGGCTTCGGTGGCAAGACCCAGAATCGCGACGCCGGCGGAACCGGCCCTCAGCGCCGCCTCGATCTGACGCGTGAGAGCGTTGCGCCGGAGCGCGCCCGCCTCGTCAAAGAAGGCGTAGAGCATCGGATAGGTACCGCCCGGCGTCACGCTGCCTTCCCTCCCGCATGATCCGTTCAGATCGGAGGAAATGCCCGCGAAAACGGCACTTTCCATCACTCCCCGCCACGGCGATCACGGCCGCCTTTTGTTTGTTCTGTCAGTGCCCAAAAACCTTGTCAAACGAATTTTGGTCTGACAATTTAGGCTTCTGCATCTGCTAAGATCCTGCAGCAAAACCCAAAAATCGTTTGAGAAGAACTTCTTGGAGAGGAATGAATGCCGAAGGAATTCGAGCGCCGCCGCGTCGGCAAGACCTCGCTGACCGTGCCGACCTTCGGCTATGGCTCCGCACATCTGGGCGAACTCTACAAGCTCGTCACCGAAGAAGATTCCAGAGCTACCGTCGACGCGGCCTGGAACGCCGGCGTGCGTCTCTACGACACCGCCCCATGGTACGGCCTCGGCCTCGCCGAGCATCGCCTCGGCTACAGCCTCAGGCAGCGGCCGCGCAGCGAATACCAGCTCATCACAAAGGTCGGCCGCATCCTGGAGCGGCCCTTCGATCCCGCCACCTTCAAGTCCGAGATGTGGCTCGGCGGCCTGCCCTTCCAGCACCGCTACGACTATTCCTATGACGGCGTGATGCGCTCCTACGAGCAGAGCCTGATGCGGCTCGGGCTCAACACCATTGACGCGCTGGTAATCCACGATCTCGACGCCGCCTATCAGGGTCCGGATTTCGGCTATCGCAAGAAGGATCTGGTGTACTCCGGCATCAAGGCACTGGAGGAATTGAAGAAGCGCGGCGAGATCAAGGCCATCGGCATGGGCATCAACACGAAGGAGGCGCTGGAGACGGTGGCGCCCCTGGTGGACCTCGATTTCGTGCTGGTTGCCATGCCCTATACGCTGCTTGACCAGGGTCCGCTGCACACCGGCATGGCCGACTGCGTGAAGCGCGGCGTCAGCGTGATCATCGGCTCGCCGCTGGCATCCGGCATCCTCGCCACGGGCTCGGGCAGCACTTCGAAATATGGCTACGCCAACGCGCCGGAGGAGATCCAGAAGAAGGTGCGCGGCATCGAGGACGTCTGCCTGGCGCATGACGTGAAGCTGCCGGCAGCCGCGCTGCAATTCGTGCTGGCCCATCCGGCCGTGATTTCGGAAATCCCCGGTGCTGTGAAGCCGAGCGAGGTGGAAGCGAATGTGGCTTCCCACCACGCGCCGATTCCGACGGCTTTCTGGGCGGACCTGAAGACGAACGGGTTGATCGACAAGGACGCCCCGACGCCGTGAGGGGGACGAAGGGCGGGACACCAAAGCCTCCCCCAGCTTCGTGGGGGAGGCGCGCGGCGCGCCCTACGCCCCTCATCTCACCACTCGAACGCCTCGACCATCTCGCGCTTGCCTACCACCATGGCATCCGCCACCAGATGGAATGGCGCCGCGTCCACCGCGCTTTCGCCTCCGTCCAGCAGCCCCGCGAACCGCTCATAGATGCCTTCATATTCGGCCATCGCCTCGGACACCGTCATCACTCCGTTGACCGCCAGCTTCGAGCCGCCGTCGATCAGCGTGAGCGTGGTGCCGTCCTCTGTCGTGATCTCGATCGTCCAGGTCTGGTCGCCCGTCTGGCGCCAGTCGAACTCCGCCGTCAGCGAGGCGCCCGGCACTCCGGCGCCGGAAGAGAAGATGAGCGAGGCGGCTATCGGCGTGTCGCGGTTGGCGGGATAGGCCAGCGTCGCGGCCGTCACGAAGAAGGGTTCCGGTGCGATCTCGGTGAGGATGGAGAGAGCGTTGATGCCCGGATCGAACACGCCGAAGCCGCCCGGCTGCCAGATCCACTCCTGGCCGGGATGCCAGCGCTTCACATCCTCTTTCCAGGTGATGGCGAGGGAAGCGATCTTCTTGCCAGCAAGGCGCTTCTTCGCCTCCGCCACGCCCTTGTTGTACTGGGAATGCCAAGTGGCGAAGAGCACGCAACGCCGGGCCGCAGCCTGACGCTGCAGATCGGCCAGTTCGCTCACCGTCGGGGCCGGCGGCTTCTCGAGCAGGACGTTCATGCCGGCATTGAGCGCCTCCAGTGCCACGGCATGGCGCACGGCGGGCGGGGTGCAGATCGCGACAGCATCGAGGTCGGGCATGGCGGCATAGAGTTCGGCGGGCGTTCGGAAGGTCGGCACGCCAGGCTGCTCGATTCCGCGCTGGCTGACCAGGGCAGCGAGGCGGAAAGCCGGGTTCTTGGCGATGACGGGCAGATGCTGGTCGACGGCAATCTTGCCCACACCGATGATCGCGATGGAATGCTGGCTCATGCGTCTCCGCCCTGTCCTATTTGTCTGTCAAATACAGCGTTCAGCTATCAGCAATTCGATGCGCCGGGAAGGGGGCTCTTCCGGGTGCACGGGCATCACGGCGACATGCTTACATGTCGCGATGCCCGTGCACCCGGAACTTACATCTTCTCCGGTACGTCGATACCAAGCAGCCAGAGCCCCTTGGCGAGCACGGCGCGGGCGAGGCCGCACAAGGCGAGGCGGGAGGCGCGTTGCTCCTCGGTATCGGCCTTGAGCACGGGGCAGGCGTCGTAAAAGCGGCTGAAGCTCTGCGCGACGCCGAAAATATAATCGGCGACCTCGTTGGGCGCGAGGTTGCGTGCGGCGGAAGCCACCACTTCGGGCAGGCGGGCGCACTCCAGCACCAGAGAGCGCTCCGTCGGCTCCGTGATAACGATCGCACCCGGACGGATCTGACTCAGTTCCGCCTCGTTCAGAATCGAGCCAATGCGCACGCAGGCATATTGCACATAGGGTCCGGTCTTGCCCTCGAAGGTCACCATGCGATCGGCGTCGAAGATGTAGCCGGAAATGCGGTAGGACGAGAGGTCGGTGAACTTCACCGCCGCCAGACCCACCTGCCTGGCGAGTTGCCCGCGGTCAAGCGTGGGATCATCCCCGCGCAGCCGCTCTCCGGCCTTCTCGATGGCCTCGCCGAGCAGGTCCTTGAGCTGGGCGACGCCGCCTTCGCGCGTCTTGTAGGGCTTGCCGTCGGCGCCGTTCACCGTACCGAAGCCGGCATGGATCAACTCGACGCCCGGAGCAATGCCCGCCTTCTCTGCCGCGCGGAACACCTGGCGGAAATGCAGTTCCTGGCGCTGGTCGACGACATAGACGATGCGCGTGGGATCCTGGTCGCGCACGCGCGCCACGATGGTGGCAAGATCCGTGGTCGCATAGAGCGCGGCGCCGTCCGACTTCTGAAGGAGCAGCGGCGGCAACGGCTTGGCCTCGCCGGGCGTGGCGACATCGACGATCAGGGCACCCTGGTCTTCCACGGCCACTCCCTTGGCGACCATGTCGGCGATCATGTCGGGGATCAGCGGCTGCACGTCACTCTCGCCGAGGAAAAGGTCGAAATGAGTGCCGAGCAGGTCGATATCCTCGCGCTGGGCCTTGAGCGAGATGTCGCGCAGCGCCTGCCAGATCGCCGTAGCGTCGGCGTCGCCTGCCTGGAGGGCGGCTGTGGCTGCGCGGGCGAGTTCCATGCGCGCGGGATCGGCCTTGGAGGCGGCGGCAGCTTCGGGATAGAGGCGCTGCAGGTCCGCCATGTTCAGCGTCGGCGTCGCGCCAGGCGGCAAATCGGGCCAGCGCAGGCGGATCTCTGAGATGAGCTGGCCCATCTGCAGGCCCCAATCGCCGAGATGGATGTCGGAGACGGTGTGGAGGCCCTGGGCGTCGAGGATGCGCCGGAGACTCTCGCCGATCACAAGGGCCCTGAGATGCCCGACATGCAGCGGCTTGGCGACGTTGGGCCCGCCATAATCGAGTACCACCGTATCGGGCGGGAGCTGAACGATGTTGAGGTTCGGCGATGCTGCCTGCTCGGTGGCGCAGCGCGCCAGGAAATCATCTGCAATGCGCAGGTTGAGGAAGCCAGGGCCGGCCACCGCGATGTCCTTGAACACCGGGTTCTTTCTGAGCTCAACGGCGATCGCCTCGGCCAGCTCACGCGGATTGCGCTTCATGCTCTTGGCAAGCGGCATGGCGCCATTGCACTGCAGGTCGGCGAGATCCGGCAAGGTGGAGCGGGCGGCGCGGGCGGTTTCGGTGGGCAGTCCGCAGGCAGAAAAGGCAATCGCCAGGGCGTCGTCGACGAGGCGGTTCAAAGAGGCAGGCATGCGGACGCTTTCCTTAGCTTTCGATCAGCGTCCGCAGTAAGCAGCTTGCCGGCTCCAGGCAAGCGTTTCAGGCGATTTTTGGTAGATTGGGGCCATATATCGGCGAAGAAACCGCCACTCCAATGGTTCCTCAGAACCGTCCGCCCACAATCTTTATCGGGCGTCCCGGATCGATATAGGGGCCCGAGCCGGCATGCTCCTCGCCCTTGTGGCTGAGATCGGGCACTTCGCGGAGGTTGTCGAGCGCGGCGACGGCGTCGATGATGTCGTTGCCCTCGGGATTCTCCGGCACGAGGGTAAATTCGGCGGTGTTCTCCTGCATCACCAGCTCGCGGGCCATATCCCAGTGCAGAAGCTCGCGGCCCTCCGGGCAGCCTTCCAGCTCCCATAACTCGCGGGCCTTGTCGTGGATCTTCTGAGTGAGGTCTTGCGTCATCAACTTCTCTCCCGGTCTGGGTTGGTAAGAGAAAACGCCCGGAACCTTGAGGGGTTCCCTCCCAGGGCTGTCTCGAAGCGGCCGACGCGCGGCGGCCGTCCTATCCCTTGATCCCTAAAGCAAAATGCATTCAGGCAGAAGCGGATTTTCAGATCAGCGCATTGGCACCAAATGCATTTTTGCGATTCTTGGTGATTCGATCTGAGGGTATGACGCGCTAACCGAAATCCGGGATCCTCATCTTCGCCCTGGCGATCAGCCGCACCTTGCGGCCGATGGAGTGCGCTGTCTTCTGGAAATCCATCCGCGCCGATGCCGGCGACATTCCGCAACTCACCGCGATGCGTTCGGCTTCGCCGTGCACATCAAGGGAACCGCCCTCCAGGACGGCCCTCGCAATCAGCGCTTCGACTTTTTCGGCATAGAGCTGGGGGCGCAGCGGCAGATGCTTCGGCATCGATCTCTCCTGAGGATGAAGGCAAAGGAAACGACTCGGCGAAAACGCTACGTACCCTCGCCACCAAACGTGGCAGAGATGGTTCGGTTCCGTGCCCAAAGAATTATTTTTGATGGCGCATTATGGTCGGAGGGTCCAGACCACCGTCCAGGGCGCGAGAGCCGCCCCGACCTTGTGCCCTTCGATCCACACGGGCCGGCCTTCAATCACTTCATCGAGCAGCTTGGGCGTGGCGCTGAGATTGAGAACGACGGCCAGGACCGTGCCGCTCTCCCCCTCCCACCGCACCTCGACCACCCCCTGCTCACCCACCTTGTACCGCCCGCCCTGCATGAAATCGGGAATCAGTGGCACGATCTTGCTGGCCCGCACGTTCAGGATGCGCCGATACCAGGCCAGCACATCGGCATGGGGAGCATCCTCGCGCTCGCGCCAGCGCAGTTTGGCCGTCTGGAAGGTCTGCTCGCTCACTGGATCGGGGATGGCCGCGCGGGCTTCGGGCTTTGCATATTCGGGAAAGCGCGAGAACTCGTTGCGGCGCCCTTCCCGCACCTTCTCCGCCAGCTCGGCATCGACGTCGCAGAAGAAGGTGAAGGGCGTCGAGGCCGCCCACTCCTCGCCCTGAAACAGCATGGGGATCTGCGGCGCCAGCAGGTAGGTCGCCGCTGCCGCCCTGACTGCCGCAAGCGTATGACCGTGATGGATACGGTCCCCCGTGGCGCGATTGCCTACCTGGTCATGATTCTGCAGGAAGGCAATGAAGGATTCCGGCGGCAGATGGCCTGAGGCCTCGCCGCGCGGACGCCCGCGATAGGGCATCTTCTCCCCCTGGAACGCAAAGCCTTCCGCCAGCGCCCGCCCAAGCAGGCGTGGGCGATTGGTATAGTCGCCGTAGTAGGCCGAGCTCTCCCCGGTCACGGCTACATGCAGGACATGATGCATGTCGTCGTTCCATTGCGCGGTGAAGCCAACCGCTTCGCCCTCGCGCCGGGTGAGCCAGGCGGCTGAATTCTCCTCGTTCTCCAGGACGAGATGGACGGGACGATCGGGGGCGATAGCTGCGACGGCCGTGCGAATTTCCTCGAGGAGATGGAATTCGCTGGAGTCGCGGATCTCGTGCACGGCGTCGAAGCGCAATCCGTCGAAGCGGAATTCCTCCAGCCAGTAGAGCACATTCTCGATCACGAAGGCCCTGACCTCGGCGGAACCTTCATCATCGTAATTGACCGCTGCCCCCCAGGGGGTCTCATGCCGCTCTGTAAAGACAGGCGCGTAGAGCGGCTGGTAATTTCCCTCCGAGCCGTAGTGATTGTAGACGACATCCAGCATCACCGAGAGACCGAGGCCGTGCGCCGTGTCGATGAAGCCTTTCAAGCCCTCCGGCCTCCCGTAGGCGGCATCCGGCGCAAAGGGCAGCACACCGTCATAGCCCCAGTTGCGGCGCCCCGGGAAATCGGCCACGGGCATGAGCTGGATGGCCGTGACGCCGAGTTCCGCGAGATCCTCGAGCCGGCGGGCCGCACCGGCGAAGGTGCCTTCCGATGTGAAGGTACCGACATGCAGTTCATAGAGCACCGTCTCGTGCCACGGCCGCCCCCGCCAGGTCGTGTTACGCCAGCGATAGGCCGCGGGATCGACCAGTTCGCTCGGGCCGTGCACATCCGCGGGCTGGAAGCGGCTGGCGGGATCGGGCACGGCCTGGCCGCTTTCGAGGACGAAACAGTAGCGGCTGCCGAAGCTGGCCGTCGTCTCCAGGCTGTGCCAGCCACCGAGGCTCTGCATGGGCAGCGTTGTCCCATCGAGCTGCAGGCGCACCCGGCGCTGCTTCGGAGCCCAGAAACGGAATACTACGCCGTCGTCGCGGATAAGGGGCCCGAAGCGGGGAGTGCGATGGACGGGAAGTTCCATCATCGCCGCGATCTCCGGGAGGCGGCGGGTCGCACCGGCATCAGCACGGCAGCAGGTAGATCCGCGAGCAGCATGGCAACGTCGATCCCCTCGGTCCCCGCCGTGATCCGGCGTCCGGACAGTATGTCGTCATAAAGGGGGGGGCGCCAGGGCAGCGTCAACAGGCCGCCAATCGCGCTGCGGCTGGGAAAGCGCGCCGCCACCACGATGAGCGAGCTCTCGCCATGCTGGCGCGAGAAAGCGATAAGGCGCTCGTCCTCCAGCTCGATCGGCTGATAGTCGCCTTCGGCGAAGAGCGCCGCGTGCTCCCGGCGCAGGGCCAGGAGCTTGGCGGTGGCGGTGAGCTTGGCGCTGCCATCGGCGAGGTCGCAGGCGGCGATCGGCCGCGCAGCCGCGTCGAGCCGGCTACTGCGCCAGGCCCAGTCGACCGGGCGGCGATTGTCGGGATCAACCAGGCTGAAGTCAAAACCTTCGGCGCCCTGATAGAGGTCGGGCACGCCGGGCACGGTGAATTTCAGCACGGCCTGCACGAGGCTGTTGGCGGCGCCGAGCGGCAGGATACGCTCCTGGAAGGCCATGAAATCCGCCAGGAACGCCTGATTGGCGAAAGCCTGGGAGATGAAGGCTTGCATATCAGCCTCGTAATCCTCGTCGGGAGCGGCCCAGTTGGTGTGGACCTTGGCCTCGCGCACCGATTTCAGCATGGCGGCCTGTATACGCTCCTCGAAGCCCTCCAATGGTCCGGACTCGAGCGGCCAGGCGCCGATCAACAGCTGGTAGAACAGGAAGATGTCGTTGCTGTCGGGTATCGGCTCGCTCCTGCCCAACATTCCCTGCCAGCGAAGCACGGCCTCCGCGAAGTCAGGCGCGATCTCGCTCAGCACTGCGAGCCGCGCCCGGCAATCCTCGCCGCGCTTGGTGTCGTGCGTCGAGGTGCCGAGCATCGCGCCGGCGTGGCGAGCGCGATTGGCGGCGTGGAAGGCGGCGACGCTGCTGCCGAGCCGGCCGGGATGGCCGCCGACCTCGTTGGCCGCGACGAAGCGGTTGTAGCGGTAGAAGGCCGTGTCCTCCACGCCCTTGGCCATCACCGGGCCGGTATATTGCTGGAACTTCATGGCAAAGCGCAGCACGTCCTGGCGGCTGAAGCCGCTGCCGGGCTTGGCGACCGCCTCGCAGCTCAGCACGGAGAACAAGAAATCGAACACGGACCTGTCGATGCCGCTCCCTGTGCGGCGGGCGCGGGCCACGGCATGGCCCAGCTCGTCGAGATCCGCCTTACTGGCGCCGGCCGGGTCGACATAGGTGCGATAGACCCGGAAGCCAGCCACGATCTCCCGGAGGGCACGCCGCAGCACATTGCGGGTGAAATCGGCGGTGCGGGGATTGGAACGGGCGATACGCGCCGCGTCGCGTGCGAGGCCGCCAAGCTCGCTCGCCATCTCATCTTCCATGATGGCGAGCTTGCACTCGCGCATGATGGCATCGAAGGCGCGGCCTTCGCCGCTGAAGCTGCGATAGAGCTCGCTCAGGCGCGGCTCGCCGGCTGGGTCGATCAGGAGATGGGTGAGCAGGTTGGCGAATTCGTAGCCGGTGGTGCCATCCACCTGCCAGTCCTCGCGCAGCTCCTCGCCGGGCCCGAGGATCTTCTCCACCACGAGATAGATCGGCCGCGGCGCTTTTTCGCGCAGGCGCAGGCAATAGGTCCGGGGATCGAGCAGTCCATCGATGTGGTCGATGCGCAGGCCATCGAGCGTGCCCTGCCCGATCAGTTCGAAGACGAGGCGATGGGCGTGATCGAACAGTTCCTCATGCTCGATACGCAGGCCTGCGAGATCGCTGATGTTGAAGAAGCGGCGATAATTGATGTCGTCAGCAGCGACGCGGAAGAAGGCCACGCGCCAATGCTGGTCCGCGATCAGCCGATCGAGCCGCAGCCAGCTCTCGACATCACCTGCTTTGCCGGCAAAACGAGCGACCCCCTGCGCGACGGCCGCCGCTGCTTGCGCATCCTCGGCCACCAGCGCCGCGAGCTGCGCCTTGAGCTCGCGCACGCGGCGCTGTTCGTGCGGGCGGAAGCCGGCGAGATGCGAGAAGGCGTCGCCTAGCCTCTCGAGCTCGGCATGAGCACCGCCGAGGATACGGCCGTAATGGCCGGGATAAACGGGCAGCTTGTGGACGCCATGCGCCCAGATCGCCAACTCGCCGGCCGCTTCGTCGAAGCGCAGTTCCAGGGCGCCATCGGCCAACACGGCGCCATACTGGTCGCCGAGCACGGGGATGAGCACCTTGCCGGCCAGATGCGGGCCCTCGGGCTGCCAGTCGATGTCGAACCAGCCCGCATAGTCCGAGGCCTGCCCCCATTCGAGCATGTCGAGCCAGAACGGATTGTCGGCCCCACCGACGCCCATGTGATTGGGCACGAAATCAAGGATGAGGCCCAGACCGTGGCTGCGGAAGGCCTCGCTCATGCGGTCGAAATCCTCGCACGTACCGAGCTCGGGATTGAGGGCGTCATGGTCGACGATATCATAGCCATGGGTGCTGCCCGGCCGCGCCTTGAGGAAAGGCGAGGCGTAGACGTGACTGACGCCCAGTTGCTCCAGATAGGGCGCGAGCGCGCCGGCATCGGTGAAGGTGAAGCGGGAGTTCAATTGCAAGCGGTAGGTCGCCCGCGGCAGCGGGTTCTCGGCTGTTGCCATGAGGCGTCCTTGTAGGGTCCAGTCGAAGGGAAACCAGCGGAGCGGCGAAAGGTTGCCTCGCGCCGCGAAGGCGGCCCGAGCATCCAGATGCCGTCTCCACCGGCCAGGACATTTGTCAGTATACCGGTACCAGCCCGGTAATGCCAAAAAGGTCGAAGTCGCCCTGTTCCCTCGGGCAGGTGATGGAGAGAATCCCTCGGTCATTGCCGGAACCTTATCCGCGACCGGACGTTTCCCCGACATCCCACCATCAAGGAGACTCCCATGGATTGGAACCGTGTCGAAGGCAATTGGAAGCAGGTCAAGGGCAAGGTGAAGGAGCAATGGGGCAAGCTCACCGATGATGACCTCGACGTCGTCGAAGGCAAGCAGGACCAGCTCGAAGGCAAGATCCAGGAACGCTATGGCATCGCCAAGGACAAGGCGAAGGCGGAAGTGGCGAGCTGGTATAGCCGCCAGCAATGGCACTGACCTCCAACAAGACGCAATGCCGTTCAGGGTCTAAAGTGGCCCACGGTCAAATAGCTAGAAACCCCGGACGCAGATTTGCGTCCGGGGTTTCGATGTAAAATTCCAAATCATCGGGGAGATGCTGCCTTGGCGGGAAAGACGTTTGAGAACATCGCGCGCATCGTCGCGGCCCATCAGGGAAAAATCCTGGAGGAATGGCTGGATCTGCTGAGCAAAGCGGGGGCGCTGGAGAGCGGGCGCATCAAGGAGGCGGAACTGAAGACGCAGTGCCGGGCCTTCCTCGACCTCCTGATCAATGGCATCGCGCAGTCCAATGGTGACGCCTCCTCCTCGGCTTTCGACCGCGTCAGGGACATGCTGAGCGACATCTCGCGCACGCGCGCCATCCAGGGCTTCACGCCCACAGAGACGGCCTCTTTCATCTTCTCGCTCAAGCAGCCTCTGTTCAATGCCCTCAAGCGAGCGACCACGGCGGACAAGAGCGGCGCCGATCTCAATGCCGAAGATAGCTGGCCGGTGACCCTCCTGCTCGACCGCCTCGGCCTCTACACGATGGAGGTTTTCCAGAAGGCCCGCGAGGAAGTCATCGTGCGCCAGAGCCGGGAGATCGCCGAATTGTCGACCCCGGTGGTGAAGCTGTGGGATGGTATCCTGGCTCTGCCGCTGATCGGCACCGTCGATTCCGAGCGCACGCAGGTGGTGATGGAGAACCTGCTGCAGGCCATCGTCGACCAGGCGGCCGAAATTGCCATCGTCGACATCACCGGCGTGCCGACTGTCGATACCCTCACGGCCCAGCACCTGATCAAGACCGTGGCGGCGGCGAGGCTGATGGGTGCCGACTGCATCATCTCAGGCATCCGGCCCCAGATCGCGCAGACCATGGTGCATCTGGGTGTCGAACTGAACGTCACCACCAAGGCAACCCTTGCCGATGCCCTGCAGCTCGCGCTCTCCCGCCTTGGCAAGAACATCATCCAGGCCCGGCCCGATAGCCAGGCGGCCCGTCGCTAGGCTGCCGCGATGGACCGCATACCCATTCTCAAACTCGGCGACGCCCTGCTCGTCACCATCCAGGTCGACATGCATGACCGCCTGGCGACGGCGCTCGAGGAAGATCTCACCAACCGTATTGCCACGACCGGCGCCAGAGGTGTGCTGATCGACATCTCTGCTCTCGAGATCGTCGATTCCTTCATAGGGCGCATGCTTGACAATATCGCGGCTGTCTCCCGCGTGCTCGATGCCAATACGGTGGTGGTGGGCATGCGCCCCGCCGTCGCCATTACCCTCGTTGAGCTTGGCCTCGAACTGAACGGGGTGAAGACAGCCCTGAACGTCGAGCGCGGCATGGCCCTGCTGCAGCATCACCGTTCGGGCGCACCGGAACAAGCAGGCGCGATGGGGGGCGCCGATGTCGACGATGACTGAGGCAGCCGCCGGCAATGCCATCTTCCAGATTGGTACGTCCGACGATGTCGTGAGGGTGAGGCAGGAAGTTCGCACGCGCGCCGTGGCAGCAGGACTGGGCATCGTGGACCAGACCAAGATCGTGACTGCAGCGAGCGAGATCGCCCGCAACACGATAGACTATGGCGGTGGCGGTACGGTGACGATGCAGCCGGTGGCGGACGGCACCCGTCGGGGCTTGCGCCTGATTTTCGAGGATCGGGGGCCCGGTATCGCCGATATCGCCCTGGCTTTGAAGGATGGCTTCACCTCCGGTGGTGGCCTCGGCCTCGGCCTCGGTGGAGCGAAGAGACTTTCGAACGAATTCTCGATCGAATCGGAGCCCGGCAAGGGCACGCGTATCGTCATCGCGAAGTGGAAATGACGGGTGGATCAAAAGACAGAATGATGATTTCCGTTCCCGTCAGCGAACAGAACGAGGTGGCGCAGGCCCGCCGTGCCGCTTTGGAGATCGCCCAGCGTGCCGGTTTCGACGAGACGGCGGTCGGGCGGGTGGCCATCGCTGCGACTGAAATGGCCACCAACCTGATCAAGCACGGCAAAGGCGGGTATCTGCTGATCGACCTGACCGACTGGCCGGAAGATGTCGGCACCGCCTGGAGTGGGCCGCCCGACGTGGAACTGATCGCCATCGACAAAGGGCCCGGCCTCGCCAGCATCGAGACAGCGTTGCAGGACGGCTACTCCACGGCTGGAAGCGCTGGACATGGTTTGGGCGCCATCCGCCGGCAGGCCCACAGCTTCAATGTCTATTCGCGGCCGGGCGCCGGGACCGTGCTCGCCGTGCGTCTCGGCGGTGGTCCCGCCACCAGCCGCAAGCGGGCCGATGTTCCCTCGCACAGGGTTGCGCGCGGCCTGATCGGTTCTGTCTGTCTCGCCAAGCCGGGCGAGGATGTCTGCGGAGACGGCTGGCACGTCATCCCCGGGCCAGGCGTCCAAGGACGGCGCGCGGTGATGGTGGTGGATGGTCTGGGCCACGGCCCACAGGCTGCAGAAGCTTCGGCCGCGGCCGTGCGCCTGTTCAACCGCCATGCAGGCAGATCTCCTGCCGAGATCATGGAGGCCATGCATGAAGGCCTGCGGCCGACCCGCGGCGCCGCGGTTTCCATCGCGCGCTTCGAACCCGAACGGCGGATGGTGAGTTTCTGCGGCATCGGCAATGTCGGCGGCGTGCTGGCCTCGCGCAACACGCCGGAGGCTCGCCGCATGCTCAGCCTGAACGGCACCGTGGGCCACGTGATGCGCAAGGTGCAGCAGTTCGACTATCCCTACCCCGCGGGAGGCGCGCCGGTGGTCATCCTGCATTCGGACGGCATAAGCGCCCAATGGGCGCTCGACAAATACCCGGGTCTGTCGAGCGCCAATCCAAGCCTGCTCGCTGCGGTGCTCTATCGCGACTTCGGACGCGACCGCGACGATGCAACCGTGCTTGTCGCCCATGATCTCGGTGAGGAGCATTGATGCTCAAGGATGTCGCCATCATAACCCTGGCCATCGGCAGCGAGATGGACGTGGTGGCCGTGCGCCAGCGGGCCAAGCGGATAGCAGCCCTCGTCGGTTTCGATCTGCAGGACCAGACGCGCCTTGCCACCGCCATCTCGGAAATCGCCCGCAATGCCTATGAATATGCCGGTGGGGGCAGGGTCGTCTTCACCCTCGACACCGGCGACAAGGACGGGCGCCAGGCGCTGATGGCGATCCTGAGCGATCACGGGCCGGGCATTGCGGATCTCGACGCCGTTCTGTCCGGCGAATATCACTCGCAGACCGGGATGGGCATCGGGCTGAGCGGCGCCCGACGCCTGGTCGACCACTTCGCCATCGAGACCGGAAAGGCCGGCACGACCGTGACCATCGGCAAGAAATTGCCGCGCCACAAGCCTCGCCTCGGCAGCCCCGAACTGCGCAGCATCAGCGCCAGCCTGACACAGGAACAGGTTTTGGATCCCCTTTCGGTACTGGCCGACCAGAACCGCGAACTCATCCAGGGCCTTGAGGAGGTCAAGGCGCGCCAGGACGAACTGGCCCAGCTCAACCAGGAGCTCGAAGATACCAATCGCGGCGTCGTCGCCCTCTATGGCGAGCTCGACACCAAGGCAGAGCAGCTGCGCGAGGCGAGCGAGGCGAAGTCGCGTTTCCTCTCCAATGTCAGCCACGAGTTCCGCACGCCGGTCAATTCCATCCTGGCGCTCACCCAATTGTTGCTCGACCGCGTCGATGGCGAGCTGACGGCCGAGCAGGAACGCCAGGTCACCTTCATCCGCCGGTCGGCAGAGAGCCTTTCGGAACTGGCCAACGACCTTCTCGACCTTGCCAAGGTCGAGGCAGGCAAGGTCGATATAAGACCTTCGAGATTCGAGGTGTCGGATCTGGTCGCCGCCCTGCGCGGGGTTCTCAAGCCATTGCTCAAGAGCCAGACCGTGGCCCTCAACTTTGTCGACGTCGACAAGGCCATTCCCCCCTTCAGCAGTGACGAGGCCAAGATCGCGCAGATCCTGCGAAATCTGGTCTCGAACGCCCTGAAATTCACGCAGGCGGGCGAGGTTACGGTGAGCGTTTCCTACAGGGCCGCAAGCGATCACATCGTCTTCGAAGTCGCGGATACCGGCATTGGCATCGAACCGGAGCATCTCGAGCACATCTTCGAGGAGTTTGCCCAGATCGACAATCCGCTGCAGAAGGCCAACAAGGGCACCGGCCTCGGCCTGCCCCTGTCGCGGCGCCTCGCCGAACTTCTGGGGGGCAGCCTGATCGTTTCGAGCGAGGTCGGGGCGGGATCGGTCTTCACACTCAGCTTGCCACGTCTTGTCGGGCGGGATCAGGGGCGTGCGCTGCAATCCATGCCGGAGCTGCTGGCAACCGGCCGGGACATGGCAGGCGGCATCCATGTGCTCAGCATCGATGATGACGAGGCCTTTCGCTATGTGCTGAAACAGGTGCTTACGGCAGCCCCGGATTTCGGCGATAATCTCACATTCCTCGAAGCGTCCGAGGGTGCCGAGGGACTTCGCATGGCATTTTCCGGCCAGCAGATCGATGTCATCCTGCTCGACCTTCAAATGGCGGGGCTCGATGGCTACGCGACCTTGCAAGCCATCAGCGCGAGCGCGGTCCTCCAGCACATTCCCGTGGTAGTCCTGACATCGCTGCGGGAGGAGGAGATCGAGCGGGACCGGCTGCAGCATGCCCATGCCATCTTGTCGAAGGAGCGCGCCTCGCTCGAATCCCTCGACATCTTGCTGAAGGGACTCGTGCAACAGAATTGGGTGACCCACTAAGATGGCGCGCCGCGACAATCTCGTCCTCAACGTCGATGACAATGAAGTGGCGCGCTACGCCAAGAGCCGGGCCCTGAGCCGTGCCACGGAGATCGAAGTCATCGAGGCGGCATCCGGCTTCGAAGCACTGGTGCTCGTCAAGGAAAGGCGGCCCACCCTGGTGCTGCTCGACGTAAAGCTGCCCGACATGAGCGGTTTCGATGTCTGCCGCATCATCAAGCAGGATTACCCCGAAACCCTGGTCCTGCAGACCTCAGCCTCCTTCATCTCCGGCGGCGACCGCACGCGCGGCCTCGATGCGGGCGCCGATTCCTATCTGGCGCAGCCCTGCGAGCCGGCCGAACTGGTTGCCTCCGTGCGGGCGCTGCTGCGTATCCGTGCGACGGAGATGGCGCTGCGCGAGAGCGAAGCCAATTTCCGCACCCTGGCCGAGAACATCCCGACCCTGTGCTGGATGGCCGCCGCCCATGGCGGCATCTACTGGTACAACAAGCGCTGGTACGACTACACGGGCTGCACGCCGGAGCAAATGAAGAGCTGGGGCTGGCGCTCCGTGCATGATCGGGCGGTTCTGCCCGCCGTAATCAGGCGCTGGCGCAAGTCTCTGAAGACGGGCACAGCCTTCGAGATGGTGTTTCCCCTGCGCGGAAACGACGGCCTGTTCAGACCCTTCCTCACTCGCGTCGCACCGGTCACTGACGACAGCGGCCGCATCATCCGCTGGTTCGGCACCAACACCGACATCTCCAAGCAGACCGAAATCGAGAACAAGCTGCGCGACCTCAACGAGACGCTGGAGCAGCGCGTCCAGAGCGAGGTCGCCGCCCGCGTGGCGGCCGAGAACAGCCTGCACCAGCTGCACAAGGTGGAGGCGCTCGGCCAGCTCACCGGCGGCATAGCGCACGACTTCAACAACATGCTGGCGGTGATAATCGGCGGACTGACGCTGTTAAAGCGCAAGTTGGCGCGCGGGCAGACGGATGTCGAACGCTACATCGACGGCGCGCTTGACGGCGCCGAACGAGCGGCGGCCCTGACCCGGCGCCTGCTCGGATTCTCACGCCAGCAGCCCTTGACGGTGGAGCCGGTCTGCACGAACGACATGATCAGCGACATGACCGACCTGCTATCGCGTACCCTGGGCGAGCACATCCACATCACCACGGTGCTCGCGCCGGACAGCTGGATGGTGGAGACGGACAGGAGCCAGCTCGAGAACGCCCTGCTCAACATGTCAGTCAACGCGCGCGACGCCATGCCCGATGGCGGCGAGCTACGCATCGAGACAGCGAATGTGATGCTGCCGCGGCGCCTGGCGCAGGAATTCGGCATTCCCGCCGGTCCCTATCTGCGCATCGCCGTCACGGATACCGGCACCGGGATGTCGGAAGAGGTGGCTGCGCGCGCCTTCGATCCCTTCTTCACCACCAAGGGCGTCGGCAAGGGCACGGGCCTCGGGCTCAGCCAGGTCTTCGGCTTCGTGCGGCAGACGGGCGGGCATGTCACCATCGCCACTGCACTCGGCAACGGCACCACCATTCGCCTCTATCTGCCACGCTCGAAGAGCGCCGAGAGCGAAAAGGCCGAGCCCAGCATTCCACTCACGACGGTTCCCGGCCAGTCTCACGAAACCGTGCTGGTTGTGGAGGACGAAGACAGGGTCCGGGCCATGGCCGTGGGTGCGCTGCAGGGCCTTGGCTACAATGTCTTGGAGGCCGCCTCCGCCAGCGAGGCCCTCGATGTCGTATCGGCCGGACAGCCGATCACCCTGCTCTTTACCGATCTCGTCATGCCGGAAATGAACGGCAGCGAACTTGCCTCCCTCGCCCTGGCGCGGGCGCCGAACCTCAAGGTTCTCTTCACCACCGGCTACGCACCCGACGACAACGGAGACGTGCAGATCAGGGGAGTCGACAGCCGGCCGCTGCACAAGCCCTACTCGCTGGAACAGTTATCGCGGCGAGTCAGGTCCGCGATCGACGGCTGACGCCCGGAGCAAAGAGACTTCAGAGTGGATCGCCAGCGGGCCACGGGAGGCTGAGGACATAAAAAAGGGAGGAATCACCGGCTCCTCCCCTGGCTGCTTTATGGATGATACGCTGCGGGAGCGAAGCTCAACCGCGCGGCGAAACCCGCCGGGAACGCTTGGCGATGACCTTGACGCGGGCAAGTTCTCGGGTCCGCGTCATGTAGACGGTGCACAGGCCAAGGGCCAGCAAGGTCGAGAAGATTGCAAGCAGGTCATTCGTCATGTCACGTACCCCTGATATTCCCTCAAATCAGTATCGTTTGCCGGATAGATAACGCGCCAATCGGTACAAGGTTCAGTTACAATTTCCTAAGAATTCGAAAATGCCTGACTTCCTCTCCCGGGAGATCATCCATTTGCCATCAGCAGCACCAGCAAAAGCAGGGCTAGCACCACGGCGCCCGGCTTCCAGTCGAGCCCCTTGATCGCCGCCCCCGCAATCGCTGCGACGATGGAAGCGCCGATACCGAGGACTGCTGTAAACCACATATGCGCAGTCCCGCCGATAGCAAGGCCGACGGCATGGGAAAGCAACATAAAAATGACGATAAGCGTCAGACGCAGGAAGTCTTCATAGAAATTCTTGTGGGTTGAGAAATCTTCCGAGGGCTTGATCGTCTCGGCCATGACAGCCTCCCTGAGCGGTTGAGATTGCTTTCCTCCTACTCCTCCCGGCCAGGCTGCGGATCGGGAGGTAGCGGCTCCTCCTGCGGCGAGCCGGGCGGAATGCCTTGTGGCTCGCCCGGAGGGAGGGTGTCAGGTGTCGGCGCCGGTATGCCGACAGGCGGCACGGGCTGCGGCACCTCGACGGGTGTGGGCGTTTCGAGAGGACCAGGTGCGGGCTTTTGGGGTTCGGTCGGCATCGGCGCTTCCCCTATTTGCCCTCATCAGGCTGCCCCTCAGCGCTCGTCGACACGAGGGGGGTCTTCCGATCCGCTCGCGCAGCTGACCGTTCGGAAGCGCCTCTGTGCTTTGGGGAACGGGTGAGGGAAACAGGATCGCTCGCCGGAAAACTCTCGGCCAAGGACTTGTCGAGCTCCTTTTCGAGTTCCCCGTCGGCGGGCTTGGCAGTTTTAGTGGACATGGATCCATCCTCCGCAGGGGTGGGGCCTATTCAGCCGCAACCGCGTAATTGAATTCGGGAACCTCCTCGGTCGTCACCTCGAAACGACGCAGAACATGGGGCCCAAAGGATTGCAGCATCGGGATATCCATGGCGTCGCGCCCGCGCGCCACCAGGATGCGGCCGATGCGCGGCACATTGTGGCGGGCATCGAATGTGTACCAGCGCCCGCCGAGATATGCCTCGAACCAGGCGTTGAAATCCATCGGAGCCGGATCGGGCGGCACGCCGATATCGCCGAGATAGCCGTTGCAATAGCGCGCGGGAATGTTGAGGCAGCGGCAGAGCGTGACGGCCAGGTGTGTGAAATCCCGGCACACGCCCACGCATTCCTCGAAGGTCTCCATGGCCGTACGGGTGGCGCGTGCATTCTCGTAGCCGAATGTCACGCGGTCGTGGACGAAGTCGCAGATGGCCTGCACCTTGGCCCATCCCCCCTCGACGCTGCCGAATTTCCACCAGGCGAAGGGAGCGAGCAGGTCCGTCTCGCAATAACGGCTGGCCAGCAGAAAGGGCAGCATATCGGTCGGCAGGGCCGCCACGGGCACGAACGCTGCGTCCAGCGCCGAGGCATCGGGCTGGCCACTGTCGGCGATGACGCCATGGCAGGACAATTGCGTCACGCCAGCCCCGGTTGCGATGCGGCGGCAGCGATTGCCATAGGGATCGATGAAGCTGTCGACCCTCGCCGGGCCGCTAACCAGAAAAGGGTGTTCGAAGACGATATCGCGCCGGCGAGCCGCCTCGACATCGAGTGCGGTCAGGAGCGTGGTGGGCTGGGCCGTCTCGATCTCGATGGTATAGCCATAGCGGATATGCATGGTCGAACTCCGGATGACGGGGCTGGGGCAGCCTTTCATGAGGGCTTTTGAAGTGGCAGCCGGCTGAATTCAGCTCCGACGCCGCATTTCATGGCAGGAAAACCCCCCAATTTGCCGAAAGTTCCGGGGAATCTGCAGGAAAACCATTAATTCCGGCAGGAAATCCGCGGCGGCGGGGGGAAGTGCCCCCTACTTCGCCGCCGGCGCGAGGGCGAGTTGCGGCTCCACTTCGCCCTTTGCTTCTCCCGCGTCGGTCCCGGCGTTCAGTCCCCAGGCGCCGAGATGCGTGCTGTCACGCGGCGTGGTCTCCGTCGCCTCGAGCTGCATCACCAGCCCGGCCAGGATGCGCGATTGCGGCGGCTGGGGCACCGCCCTGTCAGCCACGAACTCGAATTCGAACCGGCCCTCCTCGCGATCGGCGATGCCGATACGTAGGTGAAGGGCCATCCCTTCGTGGAGGATGGCCGAGGCCCGGTCGACGATCAGAAGCCCCAGCGGGATGGCGCGGTCGACCGGCAAGGCGATAGCTGTCTGGCCCCTGATGCCGATCTCCTGGCCGGGCCGGCACAGCAGCCTCGCGACCGCGGCGATGACGTCGCGCAGGAAGGGATCGATGGCGACGGGCCGCATCGCCCCTTCCGCCAGGGCGCCGCGATAGGCCGCCGACAGCACGTGAACGCGGCATTCGGCCTCGCACAGGGCCATGCGTGCGTCGCCGCTATAGGAGTTCTTGGACAGGCCGATATAGCTCTGCACCACCTGAAGATTGTTCTTCACCCGGTGGTGCAGTTCGCGGGTCAAGAGGTGGTTGGCGGCGAGCGCGGCCTGGAGGTGGTCCTCGCGGCTCTCCTGTTCCTTCACCATGTCATTGAAGGCCACCACGACATTGCGGATGTCGCTGGGCATGGCCTCGCTGAGCGCCACGCGCCCCCAACCCGAGACGCGCCGGGCGCGCGAGGCCGACTCGATTCCCTTCAGCCATTGTACGAGGTGGCGGTTCATCACGCGGACGAACACCGCCAGCAGCAGGAGCAGCGCGAGCAGCGGCGCCAGCAGGAGGAAGACGAATTGCGAGCGTGCGGCTTGCAGGTCCTTGTCGCGGAAACTCGAAATGATGAAGAGATCGCGGTCGCCGACCGGCAAGGCATAATAGATCCGGCGCTCGCCCGTGCTGCTGACGGCGGACCAGCGTCGCCGGGGGAGGGGAAAAGCGCCTTCGGGCGGCAGCCACCCCCGATCGGCCGCCGCACGGCCGCGCGCAAACACGATCTCGTCCTGTGCCGTCGACAACGCGGTGACGAAATCTGGATCGCCTTCGCCCAGATTGAAGACGCGATCGAGGGCCTCGGGCGCGACGACGAGCAGGGCCTGCCAGTCCTGGCCCGCGCCGTCCGGCCCGGTGGAATCAGACCTTTCCCGGGCGTAGACGACCAGCCGCCGCTTGCCGGCCATGACCACCGAATCATATCGCCCCTCGACGGGGGCCAGAACTGCCTTGGACCTGGTGAGGTTCTTGCCGGCCTGTGCGGCAAGAACCGACGACAGCTCGGCCTGCATCAGAGACGGATCGTTGGAGACGAGGCAGGATTGGCCGCCGGGGCCTCGGATCAGCATGGCCTGGTAGCCGTCGAGACCGCGCACGCTCGCATTGCCGGCCGTCTGGCAAGACGTTTCGGTGGTGCCGCCGATGCCTTCCCGGGCAGAGACGATCAGGCCCCGCAAGACCCCGACATACCAGATGCGCATGCGGATGGCGAAATTACCCGCCGTCTCGGCCTGCCGCCCCGCAATGGCATTGATGGCACCCCGATAGGTCACCACCGCGGTGGCCGTGGTGATGGCCCCAATGGGAATGGCGATGATCAGGAAGAAGGCGACCAGCCTTGCCTGCACCGTATCGAAGGCGAGGCGTGGCCACCGGAGGGGCGAGGCGACGGGCGGGTCGCTCACGGCAAGGAAGACTCGCTGCCGGACACCCGCAAGGCCGCCAGCATCTTGGCATCGGGGCCGGTCTCCTCGACACCGCTGGTCGAGAGCATCTCGGCAAGCTTGGTGCGCGCGCGGTTGACGCGGCTCTTGATCGTGCCAAGCGCCACCCCGCAAATCTCCGCTGCCTCCTCATAGGAGATGCCAGTCGCACCGACCATGATCAGCGCCTCGCGCTGCTCCTCCGGCAATTGAGCAAGGGCGGCCTGGAAATCGGCAATCTCCAGATGCCCTTCCTGGCTGCCATGCACCGCCAGGCGCTGGGCATAGGTGCCTTCGCTGTCCTGCACCTCGCGCGAACGCTTGCGATAGAGCGAATAATAGATGTTGCGGAGGATGGTGAAGAGCCAGGCCCGCATGTTGGTGCCGGGTTCGAACTTGTCGGCGTTGGCCCACGCCTTCAGAAGCGTGTCCTGCACGAGGTCATCGGCCAGCGTGATCGATCCCGAGAGTGAAGCGGCGAAGGCTCGCAGGCTTGGGATGTGCGCGATCAGCCCGTCCTTGAAGCTATCGCTGCTCATCGCTCTTGTCCTCCGCAGCTTTCCTCTCCTGATCCTCGAGCTGGGCGAGGAGCATCAGAAACCTGTCTGGAACGGGAGCCCGAACAATCGACTCGTAATGCGCTTGCAGGGAGCGTGCGACAAACTCTTGAATCTGAGGATCAAGCTCGGGGGCGACGACCATGTCCGTCGAATCCTCGGCCGGCTCTTTCGTCTTGGACATCGCAACCCCTGTGAAGCGGCCCTGGGCCACACTCGATAAACATCAGGCGTTACTGTTCCCGCTTCACGAGACCCTGCAATGCCACCTGTCGAAACGCAGCGGATATAGAATCGTTCCACTACTTTGAAAAAATAAATAGATTGTCAGATCGGCTTTTTCCGTGCTCGTTTCTTAACTATGGTAAGGAGCCAAATTCATGTCGATCGCAGCTGAAATAGCGCCTCAACTGCCTTATCTACGGCGGTTTTCCCGCGCCCTGAGCGGGACCCAGGCGAGCGGCGACGCCTATGTGATCGGTACGCTCGAAGCCCTGATTGAAGACCCCACTTCCTTTCCGCGGGATATCCCGGCAAGGCTCGCCCTCTATCAGGTCTTCCTGAGATTGTGGTCTTCCATGGCCGTGAACATGGAAACCGTTGCTTCGACAGTCGAGGATGACAGCCCCGAGCAGCGCCTCGAACGCCTTGCGCCACGCTCACGGCTGGCCTTCCTGCTCACCACCATGGAGGGATTCTCCGCCGACGAGGCCGCCATGATCATGCGCGTCGACGAAGCGGAAGTCGCTTCGCTGGTGGCGGAGGCAACGCATGATATCGCCCAGCAGATCGCCACCGACGTGCTGATCATCGAGGACGAGCCGATCATCGCGCTCGACCTCCAGTCGATCGTCGAGGAACTTGGCCACTCCATCGCCGGCGTGGCGCGCACCCACAAGGAAGCGCTGGCACTGGTCGCGGCTCACAGTCCGGGCCTGGTGCTGGCGGATATCCAGCTGGCCGACGGCAGTTCGGGTCTCAACGCCGTGAATGATATCCTGACGACGGTCGATCTGCCGGTGATCTTCATCACCGCCTATCCCGAAAGGCTGCTGACCGGCCAGCAGCCCGAGCCCACCTTCCTCATCACAAAGCCCTTCCGGCCCGAGGCCGTAAAGGCGACTATCAGCCAGGCCCTGTTCTTCAACAAGCGCGCCAAGCGCAAGGCGGCCTGACTTCTCAAAGCGTTTTGCGATTTGACGGCGTAGGCAAGAATCGCGAGGACGCGTCGAAACGGAGAGTTAGAGCAAAGCGCGTTTACGCTTAAGCGCGCTTTGCTCTAGGAAGCGCAACCAAGGAAAAGAAGAAGGGCAGGATCCCAACGCGGGGATCCTGCCCTTTCATTTGCAAAGACGGCGGCCATGCGGTCTCGTTCAGGCCGCTCTTTCGGCGAGCCCGCGTACCTGGTTCACCAGATGATCGGGATCGAAGGGCTTGCTCACCAGCAGGCAGTCGAAATAGAGCCGGTGCCGTTCGGGCAGGCCGAAGCCGGAGACAAACATGATCTCCAGGCTCGGCCAGCGTTCGCGTGCCTTCAACGCCAAGTCGTATCCGTTCATCGGGCCGGGCATGCGCACATCGGTGATGAGCACCTTCACATCCCGGTTAGTGGCGAGAATATCGAGGGCCGTTTCGGCCCGGGCCGCCTGCAGCACATCAAAGCCGGCTTCTTCCAGAATATCCGCGGTAATAGCCCTGACATCATTATCGTCATCGACGAGGACGACTTTAGGCTGGGCTTGCGCGTCCATCGAAATAACCCTTTCATATCTGCGTTCGGTGGGCTCTGCGAAGCTTGGCTCTTTCACAATCACATCCTCTCACTCATCCAAACTCTGCCGGCGCCATTCTGATGGTCCCCCATAGGGCCGGCAACACCTCTTGCCGGAACGTCTCACTCTTCCTTTTGTTCCCAACGGAAGGACCATTTGACGGACCTGCCCTCCGGACGGACAAGGCCTTGATCCTGCTGGACCTTTCAGAATGACGAGCCCGGGAAGACCTTTGGGAATGCAGGGCTCTCCAAGATCTTCCGTCGGCGGAAACGGGCTGTTGCTACACGATGTTTTTTTCGAGCGGCTGGGCCATCATGTCGGTGATCTTCGCCTCGAACGCGCTCATATCGAAGGGCTTCGCCATCACATCGTGCGAGCCATCTCGATCAAGCTCAGGGGACTGCTCGTTTTCATACCCGGTGAGAAACAGGATCTTGAGGGCGGGGCGACTCTCTCGGGCCCGACGAGCAAGATCCCAACCGCTCATCCCCGGCAAACCGATATCCGTAACCATCAGGTCGATGGTCTGTCCGCTTTCCAATATTGGTAGAGCAGTATTGGCATCCCTGGCCTCTAGCGTAGAATAGCCAAGGTCATTGAGGATGTCGACGACAAGCATCTGAACCATCCGCTCATCCTCGATAACTAGAATTGTCTTTCTATCATTGCCCGCCATGAATCAAACCTCATTCTTGGTGGATGACTGATCCAAAACGCACAAAATGATTGTTTTGTTCAAAAATAATGCTTGACCCTTTGTTGCGAACCTCGAGAAACGGACATTCGCGATCCGCCAGCACGAGCCTGGCCGCGATGATTATGCAGGAAAAATCGCGACCTAGGGGCGCCATTCTAGGACGGGCGCGCCCTTGCTGTCTCGCCGTCAAAAAAGACAGGCTCAGTCCACCCGTTCGAACAGGACTAGGGAACGGCCCTGCAGATCGTAGTTCTCGCCGATGCCGACATCGGCTTCCGGCAGGTCCGGATCATCGGTGGCAATCAGCCGCTTCCAGGCCGAGCCATCATAGCAGGGCGGCAGCTTGAATGGCACGGGATCGTGATGGGCATTGAGCAGGATGAGCAGGGTGGCGTCAGAGCCCCGCTTGCGGATGCCGCTCGCCTGGGCGCGGCCGTCCAGGATCATGCCGAAGCAGGAGAGCTCGTCAGGGTCATCCCAATTGGCCTGCACCATTTCCTCGCCGCTATGATGGATCCAGGTCACCTCGCGCACGTCGATGGCTTCGTTGGTGCGCTCGCCGATGAGGAAGCGCGAACGGCGCAGGATCGGGTACTTCCGGCGCAGCTGGGTGAGGCGGCGCACGAAATCGGCGAGGCCCCGGTTCTGTGCGGCAACCTCCCAGTCCACCCAGCTGATCTCGCTGTCCTGGCAATAGGCATTGTTGTTGCCGAGCTGGGTGCGCCCGAACTCGTCGCCGGCCAGGATCATCGGCGTGCCCTGGGAAAGCAGCAGCAATGCCAGCATGTTGCGCTGCTGGCGCTCGCGCAGTGCGTTGATGCCGGCATCGTCCGTCGGCCCCTCCGCACCACAATTCCAGGAGCGATTGTCGGAACTGCCATCGCGGTTGGCCTCGCCATTGGCCTCGTTGTGTCGATCATTGTAGGAGACGAGATCGCGCAGGGTGAAGCCGTCATGGGCGGTGAGGAAGTTCACCGAGGACCAGGGCTTGCGGCCGCGGTGATCGAACTTGTCGGGCGAGCCGCACATCCGCGGTGCCAGGGCAGCCGGCCGGGCCTCGCCGCGCCAGAAGTCTCGCGCGGTGTCGCGATAGATGTCGTTCCATTCGGCCCAGCCCGGCGTAAAGCCGCCGACCTGATAGCCGCCAGGGCCGACATCCCAGGGCTCGGCGATCAGCTTGACGTTCTCCAGCACCGGATCCTGGCCGACCGCCTTGAGGAAGCCGCTGTCGGGACTGAAGCCGTCCAACTCGCGCGCCAGGATGGTGCCGAGGTCGAAGCGGAAGCCATCGACATGCATCTCGTTCACCCAGTAGCGCAGGCTGTCGGTCACCATCTGGATGACGCGCGGATGGCTGAGATTGACGGTGTTCCCGGTGCCGGTGTCGTTGATGTAGTAGCGCTTCTGCTCCGGCATGAGCCGGTAGAAGGACGCATTGTCGATACCCTTGAAGGATAGCGTCGGACCCAGTTCGTTGCCCTCGGCCGTGTGGTTGTAGACGACGTCCAGGATGACTTCGAGCCCGGCATCGTGGAAACGGGCCACCATCTGCTTGAACTCGGCCAGCACATTGGTCGGATCCGCGGCATAGCGTGGATCGGGCGCGAAGAAGCCGATGGAATTGTAGCCCCAGTAGTTCCGGAGGCCGCGGTTGAGCAGATAGTCGTCATCCACGAAGGTGTGGACCGGCAGGAGTTCGACCGTGGTCACGCCGAGCGCTCTTATATGCTCGAGCGACTGGATCGAGGCGAGGCCGGCATAGGTGCCCTGCAGGCGTTCGGCAATGTCGGGATGACGCTTTGTGAAGCCCTTCACATGCGTTTCGTAAATGATGGTCTGGTCCCAGGGCACCAGGGAACGGTTGCCCGGCCAATCGAAGCGCGAGTCCACCACCATGCATTTGGGCACGAAGGCCGCGCTGTCGCGCCTGTCAAAGGAAAGGTCCCCTTTACCCAGCGTGTAGCCAAAGACGGCCGGATCCCATTTCAGCGTGCCGAAAAGCGAGCGTGCATAGGGATCGAGCAAAAGCTTGTGGGGATTGAAGCGATGGCCGGCGTCCGGCTCATAGGGCCCGTGCACGCGGTAGCCATAGAGCATCCCGGGGCTGACGTCCGGCAGATAGCCATGCCAGATCTCGTCGGTGAATTCGGGCAGTTCAATGCGCTCGACCTCATGCTCGCCGGTTGAATCGAACAGGCAGACCTCGACCTTGGTGGCATTGGCCGAAAACAGGGCGAAATTCGTGCCTGACCCATCCCATGTCGCCCCGCGCGGGTACGGATGGCCTTCACGGATTCTTGTCCTGCTCAGATAGGTCATGCGGCGATCCTTCATGCGGGGATACCGACTCAAATGCTGCGGTCTCCGATTGGTTCCATGCATCGCAACAATTTGCTGCACCGCAGCATACACTCCAAGCTTCACATTTTCCAACCCTTAATTGATCTCATAAAGGCAATGGAACCTTAGCGAGGCTTGTGTGTTGAGATGACAACTCGATGACCGTGTCGAACGCTCAACCTCGAGAGTATGGAGGAAATATCATGGGACGCTCTGTTTTGCTTTGGCTCCTAGGTGTGCCAATTCCGGTGATTATTCTTCTTTATCTGTTCTGGCACTGATCTTGTATTAGAGCTGTGGAAGATTATCTCAGATCTTCAGATCCGAAGATCTTGCCCTTCTCCGCGCACCGTGACGAAGGCAATGTCGCACGTCCACGAGAATCTGCGTCGATCATGGGGTCGGGCCAACCGGTAAGGTATGGCCAGGCCCATACCTCCGAGGAACGCGGCCAGCAAGGGCCGATCCGCGGTGAAAGAACCGCGCTGAGAATCGAGGATTACGGTCTTATCGGAGATTGTCGAACGGCTGCCCTGATCGGGCGCAACGGCTCGGTGGATTGGCTCTGCTGGCCGCGCTTCGACAGTCCCGCTTGCCTCGCCGCCCTGCTGGGCACGCCCGAGCACGGCCGCTGGACGATCGCGCCCGCCGATCCGGCCTACCGCACCAAGCGCGCCTATCGAGGCGATACTATGATTATGGAGACCGTATTCGAGACAGAGGACGGCTCGTTTATGGTCACCGACTTCATGCCGATCGGTGAGGATCGATCCTCGCTGGTTCGCATCGTCGAGGGGCGGACGGGTACGCCTTCCATTCGCATGGAGCTACTGCTGCGTTTCGACTACGGTTCTTCCATGCCCTGGGTGACCCAGCTGCCCGAAAAGGACGGCATCGTCGCCATCGCCGGGCCCAACCTTGCGGTCCTGCGCTCGCCGATGCCGCTCCATGGCGAACACCTTGCCACGGTGGCGGAATTCACGGTCGAGCCCGGCGAACGCGTTCCCTTCGTGCTGAGCTATGGGCCTTCGCACCTCAAGCCCCCGCCCCCTCTGGATGCCGGGAAGGTCCTCGCCGACACCGAGAAGTTCTGGCGCGGCTGGGCTGGGCGCTGTCAGGTCGATGGTGGCCAGGGAGCGGCCCTGCTGCGCTCACTCCTCACCTTGAAGGCCCTCACCTTCAGCGAGACGGGCGGCATGGTCGCCGCGCCCACCACCTCGCTGCCGGAGCTGATAGGGGGTGAGCGAAACTGGGACTACCGTTTCTGCTGGCTGCGCGATGCCGCGCTCACACTGGTGGCCCTGATGGCCGCCGGCTACCTGGAGGAGGCTTCGGCCTGGCGTAACTGGCTGCACCGCGCCGTCGCGGGCAGTCCGGAAGATCTGCAGATCATGTATGGCCTTGCCGGCGAGCGGCGGCTCACGGAGCTCGAGATCCCCTGGCTTCCCGGCTACCGCGACTCCCGACCGGTGCGCATCGGCAACGCCGCCTCGACGCAGCTCCAGCTCGACGTCTGGGGCGAATTGGTGGACGCGCTGCATCTCGCACGGGAAGGCGGCCTCGATGCCTCTACCGACGCCTGGGACATACAGCGCGCCGCCGTCGAACATCTTGAGGGCATCTGGCAGGCGCCGGATGACGGCATCTGGGAAATCCGCGGCGCGCGGCGTCACTTTACCCACTCCAAGATCATGGCCTGGGTCGCCTTCGACCGCTCGATCCGCGATGCCGAGAAATATGGCTTCGAAGCACCGCTCGAACGCTGGCGCGCCATTCGCGACGAGATCCATGCCCTGGTCTGCGAGCTTGGCTTCGACAAGAGCATCGGCAGCTTCACCCAGACATTCGGCTGTCGGGAGCTCGACGCGAGCCTGCTGCTGATCCCGGAAGTGGGCTTCTTGCCGATCGAGGATCCACGCGTTGCCGGCACGATCGCGGCGATCGAGCGGGAACTGGTGGTGGACGGTTTCGTGCGCCGCTACCATACACGGACCCGCGCCGACGGACTGCAGCCTGGCGAAGGCGTATTTCTCGCCTGCAGCTTCTGGCTGGTGGATGCCTGGCAGCGCCAGGGTCGCGAGAGGGAGGCCCGTGCGCTGATCGGGCGGCTGCTGGCGCTGCGCAACGACCTCGGCCTGCTGAGCGAGGAATACGACACCGAGCGCGGCGAGCAGACCGGCAACTTCCCGCAGGCCTTCTCGCATCTCAGCCTGGTGCGCTCGGCACTGAGCCTGCACCTGCAGATGCCCGCCCGCCACCTGTTCAGCAGGGCGAATGCGCCCGGGCGGGATCCCAGGACATCGTCATAGCCTTCAGGGCGCAGGCTGCGAGCCGGTGACCGCGATGTGCCGATCCCAAGCCCGGCACATCATTACGTGAGAATGAGGGTCCAATCCCTTCAGCGGCCGGCTGCCAGGTCCAGCGAAGCCACGCCGGCTGCAAGGTCGACGCCTTGTTGGGCCTGCGCCGAGAAGGGCTGCAGGGTAAAGGAGCGGTCGAAGCCGCCGACCAGCGCATTGGCGCCGCCGCCTACGCCCACCGTCGCCGAAGCGCCCACGCCAACATAGCTGCCGGCCAACGCGCCACGCGGGCGGCCCTGGCTCGGCGCAAGCACGCCCCAGACCAGCGTGCCGCGATCGGTCTTGCCGATGTCGAGGCCGAATTTGCGGATGGTGCCGTAGTAACGTTCCGAATAGCCCCGGTTGGAGCGGAAGACGCAGCTCATCTGTTTGTACGAGGTGACGATCAGGCCCAGGCCGCCGGAGACATTGCAGCGCAGGACGCCGACGCGGACATTGGCGAAGGCCGGCGAGGCCGAAGCAGCAAACGCCGCGAGCGCCGCGCAGCCAAGAGCAATGGGAATACGCATGATCCATCCTTTCATGAAATCGGTGAGAAGCACCTTGTCGTGAACCGGTCCGGCCGCGATAGGTTCCGACACTGCCTTACGGAACCTTGTACGGATGTACACGTTTGACGTCGTGGGTTGGCCAGCTTCACTCGAAGCGCGTATGACAGGCGCATCTCACGGACGGCGCGCGGGGGCCTTGATGGAAGATCGTATCCTTTCCAAACCGGCATTGGCGGCCGAGCCCTTGGGTAGCGATTCCACCGAAGGCACCAGGGAGGACATGCCCCCTCAGGTCGATCCCCGTACCGTCATCCAGGCCTGCCTGCTGGCGCTGGCGCTGCTGACCATGGCCTATGTGGCCTCCGACATTCTCCTGCCGCTGGTCCTCGCCTTCGTATTGAAGCTGCTGTTCCAGCCGGCGATGCGCCAGCTCGACCGCATCTCGGTACCTCGGGGCCTCGCCGCACTCCTGGTGATCCTCGCCTTTTTCGGCCTGATCGTCGGGCTCGGCGCCGCGGTGGCCGACCCGGCGAGCGGGTGGGCCGCGCGTCTGCCCGAGGGCCTGGCGCGGCTCCAGGAGAAGCTGCACTTTCTCGCAAGACCCATCCAGACCTTCCAGAACTTCATGCACGAGATGGGGACGAGCGGCGATCCCGGCATCGATTTCCTCGGCACCATCTTCCGCGGCACGCAGCACTTCGCCAGCGGCTTCTTCGAGACGATCCTGATCCTGTTCTTCCTGTTGATGTCGGGCGACACCTTCCTGCGCCGCACTGTGGAGATCCTGCCGCGCTTCAGCGACAAGCGCCAAGCCGTCGAGCTCTCGCAGCAAATCGAGCACAACATCTCGATTTATCTGGTCACCATCACCGTGATGAACACATTGGTCGGCATCGCCACCGGCGTGACCATGTGGGCGACCGGCCTCGGCGATCCAGTCCTGTGGGGCGTATTGGCCTTCATCCTCAATTATGTGCCGATCATGGGTCCGGTCGCAGGTGTCGCCATCTTCGTCTTTGCCGGCTTGCTCAGCATCGAAGGCACGCTGGCCGCCTTCCTGCCGGCGGGAGCCTATCTCCTGATCCACATGATCGAAGGCGAAATCGTCACACCCATGCTGCTGGCCAGGCGCTTCACGCTCAATCCCGTGCTGGTCATCCTGTCGCTGATCTTCTGGTTCTGGGCCTGGGGCGTGGCCGGCGCCATCCTGGCCGTGCCGATGCTCGCCATCTTCAAGATCGTCTGCGATGGCATCAAGCCCCTGAACCCGATCGGGCATTTCCTCGAGGCATGAGTGGGGGGCGGGTCTTAAGACCCGCCCCCCACTCTACGGCAGCATATCCTTCAACCGCAGTCGTGCGATTTCCCCGATCTGCCTCAGCCCCTCGGCGAATTCGTGGTCGCGGTCGTTCTGCAGCCGCCGTTCGAAGCCCGCCACGATGTCGGCCTTGCTGCGGCCCTTGATCGCCATGATGAAAAGGAAGCCGAACTTTGCCTTGTAGGCGTCGTTGAGCTCGGTGAAGCGAGCGAGTTCGGCCGGAGTGAGCTTGTCCAGGCCGGCAGAGGCCTGCTCGGCCGTAGAGTCCGCCGTCAGCATCTTGGCCTGTGCGAGACGCCCGGCGAGATCGGGATGGGCCATGATCAGGGCAAGCTTGTCCTCGTCCGGGGCGGCGGCCAGCACCGCGGCGAAGGCGGCATGCAGGCCCTCGGCCGTATCCTCCGCCGGGCCCAGACCCTTGTCATAGGCGCCCTCCGCGATCCAGGGCGAGTGCTCATAGACGCCGCCGAAGCGCTCGACGAACAGGGCTCGCGGCATACGGGTGGGCCGATAGCCGCCCTGCGGCGGGTGGTGGCGGATCCAGTGCCGGGCAATGTCGAGGCGTGTGGCGAACCAGACACCCTCATGGCTCCGCGCATAATCCAGGAAGCGTGCCAGCGCCGCCGCTCGTCCCGGCCGGCCGACGAGGCGGCAATGCAGGCCTATGGAGAGCATGGCCGGGCGCTCCTCGCCTTCCATGTAGAGCGTGTCGAAGCTGTCCTTCAGATAGGCGAAGAACTGATCACCGCTGTTGAAGCCTTGCGCCGTGGCAAAGCGCATATCGTTGGCGTCGAGCGTATAGGGCACGATGAGATGCGGCCCTTGCGACCCCTCCACCCAGTAGGGAAGCTCGTCGGCATAGGAATCGGCCGAATAGAGGAAGCCGCCGTCTTCCATGACGAGCTTGAGCGTATGGTTGGAGTTGCGGCCCTGGTAGAAACCGAGCGGGCGCTGCCCCGTGACCTGCCTGTGCAGGCGGATGGCAGCCGTGATGTGATCGCGCTCGTCCTCCTCGCTGAAATCGTGATAGTCGATCCACTTCAGGCCGTGGCTGGCGATCTCCCAGCCCGCGTCCTGCATGGCGGTGACGGCCTGCGGATTGCGCGCCAGGGCGGTGGCTATACCGAAGACGGTGACCGGGATCTTGCGTTCCGTGAACAGGCGATGCAGGCGCCAGAAGCCGACGCGCGCCCCATACTCGTAGATCGATTCCATGTTCATGTTGCGCTGGCCGAGCCAGGGCTGGGCATTGACGATCTCGGACAGGAAGGCCTCCGAGCCGGCATCGCCGTGCAGAACGCAATTCTCGCCGCCTTCCTCGTAATTCACTACAAATTGCAGGCAGATGCGGGCTCTGTCCGGCCAGGCGGCGTGCGGGGGCTCGCCAGCATAGCCGACAAGATCGCGATCATAGGCGGCATCGGTGGCCGCGGCGATTGTCCTGGGGCTCATCGTTCATGAACCGCGATAGGTGGAATAGGCAAAGGGCGAACAGACCAGGGGCACATGATAATGGCCGTCCTTGTCGGAGAGGGTGACGCGGATCGGCACGACGTCCAGGAAGTCGCCGGCGCTGGCAGTGTCCTTGCCGCGAAAATAGGCACCGATATGAAAGACCAGCTCATAGACGCCGGGTATAAAGGCTTCGCCCGCCATCAGGGGCTGGTCGGTGCGCCCGTCGGTATTGGTCGTCATGGTGACGACGGGAACCCGGCCGCCGGATGCCTCCAGGCGCTGGAGTTCGATGGTGACGCCAGCAGCGGGTTTGCCTCGGCCGATATCGAGAACATGCGTGGAAAGCCTGCCCATTTCGCCTCATCCTGTCGGTTTCAGATCGCCTGGAGCAAAGCGCGCGAAAACAGAAGCGCTGCCTTGCCCTCGCAAAACGTTTTGGTGACGATAGCGAATTCTCAGCCGGCTATTTCCAAATATTTTGCGAAGAAGTTTCGACGTGCAGGGCCCTTCTATCGGAGCCCGTTCTGCTGCTTGATAGGTCCGGTCAGGCCTCGTCCTCCGGTAGCGGAGTCGAGCCTGGGGGCAAGGGGCCGAGCCGGGCGAGCTCGGCGGCGATATAGCGCCGGCCGCGCTCGACGAGCAGGTCGGCAAAGGCCTTCACCTTGAGCGGTACGAGATTTCGCGTCGGATAGAGCACCGCCAGCGTGGCAGGCGGAGGCGGATTGGCGGTCAGGACGGGGACGAGACGACCTTGGGCAAGTGCATCGGCGATTTCGAACACGGGCTTGAGCACGATGCCGTGGCCATCCAGGGCCCAGCTCGTGAGCACGTCGCCGTCATCGGCATCGAGCGACCCCTTGATCGGCACGCTGATCTCCTCGCCGTCCTGGCTCAGCGGCCAGCGGAATTCGCGCGAGCCAGGGAAGCGCAGGAGCAGGCACTGGTGATTGGCCAGGTCGGCTGGCGTCACCGGCATGCCTGCGCGCTCGATATAATCGGGTGCGGCACAAAGCACGCGCTCCGCATCGGCGATCTTGCGCATGATCATCGAGGCGTCGGCATAGGTCACGAATTGAAGCGCGAGGTCGCAGGACTCGGCGATGATATCGAGCCGGCGCTCGGAGAGGCGAAGCTGTACGTCGACCTGGGGATGCTTCTCGCGATAGACTGCCGCGGTGCTCGCCACCAGGCGTCGGCCGAGACCGAGCGGTGCGGCCACGCGGATCGAGCCCAGTGGCATGGCGCCGAGTTCACCGATATTGGCCTCGGCCATGTCAATGGCGTGGAGGGCATCGATGACATGGTCGTAGAAGATACGGCCCTGTTCCGTCAGGCCCATGTTTCGGGTCGTGCGGTTGAACAGGCGGCAGCCCAGATGCGTCTCCAGGGCCTGGATGCGCTGGCTGATCACATTGGCGGAGACGCGCATGCGCCGGCCGGCTTCCGAGAAGCTGCCGGCTTCGACGGCGCGTGCGAAGGAACGGAAATTTTCAAGCATGGCAGGCAGTTCCTTAGGGCCTGTTAGAAACCTGGGGACGAAACTCAGACGAGCAGGTGAAGTAGCCGGCGCTCTTCGACGCACCGGGTACTAGATCTGGCGGGATTCTTGCCTGTCCGTTTGAGGGGCAGGCGGCTCTTGCACAATTGGGGAACAACCACGCACCAGGCCATCCACCGCGAAGCGGCGGCCCAAGGTGTCGAAACGAACGGGAGAACGGTACCAATGTTGATGACCCTGTATGAGTGGGGCAGTTTGCTCCTGCGATGGACCCATGTCATCACGGGCATAGCGTGGATCGGTTCCTCGTTTTACTTCATGCATCTGGACGCCAGCATGCGCCGCACGCCGGCCATTCCGGAAGGCAAGGGAGGCGAAGCCTGGGAGGTGCATGGCGGCGGCTTCTATCAGGTCCGCAAATACCTGGTTGCGCCGGACTTCCTGCCCGAGGAGCTCACCTGGCACAAATGGCAGTCCTACTCGACCTGGCTGAGCGGCTTCTGCCTGCTGCTCTGGGTCTACTATGCCCAGTCGAGCCTGTTGCTGATCGATCCGAGCGTGCGCGAATTGTCGCCGCTGGCGGCCTTCTGCATCGGCGTCGGCGGCCTCGCCGTCGGCTGGCTGTTCTACGATTATCTCTGCAAGTCGCCCATAGGCAACGATGACACCAGGCTGGCCGCCATCGGCTTCGTGTTCGTGGTGTTCATGGCCTGGTTCTTCCAGCAGATGTTCTCGGCCCGCGGCGCCTTCATCCACACCGGCGCCCTGATGGCGACGATGATGTCGGCCAATGTGTTCTTCATCATCATTCCCAACCAGCACAAGGTGATCGCCGCCCTCAAGGCCGGGCAGGAACCCGATCCCGCGCTCGGCAAGGCGGCCAAGCAGCGTTCGGCGCACAACAACTACCTGACCCTGCCCGTGCTGTTCCTGATGCTGTCCAACCATTATCCGCTCACCTATTCGAGCCCGTATGCCTTCGTGGTGGTAGGCGCCATCCTGATCGCCGGCGCGCTGATCCGCGTGTTCTACAACGAGCGCCACGCCGGCCGCGGCGACAAATGGTGGACCTGGGTGGTTGCGGCTCTGCTCGTTTGGGGCGCCATCTCGATCAGTGCCTATTCCTCGCCAGCCTTCCGCGATGCCTTCGACCTTGGCGCGCTGGAAGCGCCGAAGACCACGGATACGGTGCTCGCCAGCACCGTGCCTCCCCAGGTCAGCGACGTGCTCTCGCGCCGCTGCACCGTCTGCCACGCCACAACACCGGTCTGGCAGGGAATCAACATGCCGCCGAAGGGCATCCTGCTCGACACCCCCACCAATGTCGCCCGCAACGCGCATGAGGTGCTGATCCAGGCCGTTATGACCCACGCCATGCCGCCCAACAACGTGACGGAGATGACCATGGACGAGCGGCATGTTCTGAGGGATTGGCTGCTGAAGGGAGAGGGCAGGGCGGCGGGAGGTGAGGCTACCGTGAAGGTTGCGGGACGATAACTCGAAGAACGTCACGCGAAAGCCTCCCCCACGAAGCTGGGGGAGGCTTGACGCAGCACCTCTACTTCGAATGCCGCCCCCGACCCCATCGCTTACCCCAAGACATCCGCCAGGGCGCAGGCCACCACCTCGGTCGCCTTGAAGAGATCCGGCAAATACAGCCGCTCATCCGCCCGGTGTGCGTTGGCTTCCTCGATGGTGCGAGGGCCCGCGCCGTAGAGCACGATCGGGATATTCTTAGCCGCGTAGTGGCGGGCATCGGTGTAGAGCGGCACGCCATTCGTCGTCACGGGCACGCCCATCACCCGGCTCGCCTCGCGACACAGCGCCTCCGAAAGCCGCTCGGAGCCCGGAAGCGGCGTCAGCGGCTCGGCCAGGAGAATGCGGCGCACTTCCACCTTGGCGGCGGGCGTCGCCTGGGCGGCGCCCTCGATCACGCGGCGCAGTTCCGCCTCCACGGCATCGCCCTTCTCCTCCGGCACCATGCGGCGGTCGAGGCGGAAGGTGACGCGATCCGGCACGACATTGGTGTTGATGCCGCCATGAATGAGGCCGACTGTGAGCTGCGGCGCGCCGATGCCCGGCACAGCCGAGACACGCGTCGCCAGCGAGGCGCGCCAGGTGTAGAGCGCGCCTAGAATGTTGGTGGCGGCCTCCAGCGCGTCGACACCGGTCCAGGGCTTCGCCGCATGGGCGGAGCGGCCATTGACCTCGACCTCGAGATGCAGGCAGCCATTATGGGCGTTGACCACGGCATAGGAGAAGCCGGCCGCGAGAGCGAGATCCGGCTTGGTAAGGCCCTCGGAGAGCAACCAGGCCGGGCCGATCTCCCCGCCCGCTTCCTCGTCGTAGGTCAGGTGCAGTTCCACAGTCCCCTTGAGCGGCTTGCCGAGCCGTTCGAGCGCCAGCAGCGCGAAGCCATAGGTGGCGAAATCGGATTTCGAGACGGCGACGCCACGGCCATACATCCAGCCATCGACAACCTCGGCGCCATAGGGGTCGTGCGTCCAGCCTTCGCCGGGCGGTACCACGTCGCCATGGGCGTTGAGGGCGATCACCGGCCCGTCGCCGAAACGCTTGCGCACGATCAGGTTGGTGGCCGAGATCATGCCGTGCTTGCGCACCAGCGCCTCCGGCACGACGTGGTGCTCGACAGTAAACCCGAGGTCCTCGAACATCCGGGTGGCACGCTCGGCATGGGCGGCGCAGTCGCCGGCCGGGTTGTCCGAGGGCACGCGCACGAGTTCGGCCAGGAATTCGGTCTGGCGCGACTGCTCTCCCTGGAGATAGGTCCGGATGCTGTCTTTGATGGTCATATCAGTCTCGTTCAGGCTGCAAGTTGGGAAAGGGAAGAGGGCAGGCGGTTAAGGAAGCCGATGAGAACATCGATGGCAACCGCTACGTCGTCGGCGCGCACCGCCTCGGCGGGATTGTGACTGATACCACCCTGGCAGCGCACGAACAGCATGGCGATCGGGCACAGACTCACCATGGCAAGGCCGTCATGGCCGGCGCCGGAGGAGAGCAGGCGTTCGGGCAGGCCCATGCCGCCCAGCGCCGCCGCGAATTCGCGGATCAGCTTGGGATTGCAGCGCGCCGCCGGTTCGTCATAGGTCTTGGCGAGCGCGACCTTGACATTGCGGCGCGCGGCGATGGCCTCGAAGCGCGTCGTCAGCTCGGTGACTGCGGCAAGGCGATGGCTGTCGTCGGGGCTGCGGATATCGATGGTGAAATGGGCGCTGCCGGGGATGACGTTGACGGCGCCGGGCTTGAACTCGCAATTGCCTACGGTGGCAACGAGATCGTCGGATGCCGCCGCCACGCTCTCGATGGCGAGGATCATCTCGGCAGCCGCTGCACCGGCATCCTGGCGCAGCCCCATCGGCACGGTACCGGCATGGCCGGCCTTACCCTCGACATCCACCTTGAAGCGGCTGGCGCCGTTGATGGCGGTGACCACGCCGACCGGCAGGTCCTCCGCCTCCAGCACGGGCCCCTGTTCGATATGGACTTCGACATAGGCGAGCGTCTTGCTGCGGTCTCGGCCGAGATGGGCGACGCCGTCGGGATTACAGCCGAAATCGCGCAAAGCCTGGCGCAGGCTGAAGCCGGCCTTGTCGACCGCGTCGAGATTGGCCGGTTCGAAGGTGCCAGCAAGCGAGCGCGAGCCCGTGAGAGTAACGGGAAAGCGCACGCCCTCCTCATCGCCGAAGGCGGCGATCTCGATGGCGAAATCGAGTACCGCGCCCGCCGCGTGGAGCGCAGCCACCGCCTCGATGGCGACGATGACGCCGAGATTGCCGTCATAGCGCCCGGCATTGCGCACGGTATCGATGTGAGAGCCCAATATCAGCACCGGTGCATCAGGCTGCTGGCCGCGATAGTGTCCGACAAGCGTGCCGGCATCGTCGACCTCGGTCGACATGCCAGCGTCTTCCATCCAGCCGCGCACCAGCACGATGGCACGGCTGTGTTCCGGCGTGAGATAAAGCCGGGTCAACGCGCTGGGCTCGCTGCTGCAGGTGGCAAGCTCGTCGAGCCGCTTCATCACGCGCGTGCCCGCCGGCGTGCCGGGTCTTTCAAGAGACCGTCTCATGACAGTCGAACTCCTTCCGGCAAAACCAATATGGCCCTGAAATCATTGACGTTGGTCAGGGTCGGACCGGTGACGATCTGGTCCCCGATCATACGGAAAAACCTGTGGGCGTCATTGCTGTCCAGGCTGGCGACCGGGTCAATCCCGGCCGCCTTGCCGGCCCCGACCACGAAGGTACGCCCCTTCGACGGACTCGGCAGGAAGGCGGGTATGCAGCTTGCCGGCGTCTCCGCGGCGACAGCCGCCTGGAACATGGATTGCAACAGCGCCCGTTCTGGCATGGGCGGACCTTTCGTGAGTTGCGGCGGTGAACACACAAGAAGCGGCGCTGGACGCGGCACCGGGGTCTATCTTCCCCCTTTAGCCCTTCACGGGAGCCCCGATCTCATGATTGGCCATCAGCTCCAGCGCCTTGACCATGCCGGAATGGTCCCAGGCGGCACCGCCATGGGCGACGCAGGCGTTGAAGAGTTCCTGGGCCGTAGCGGTGTTGGGCAGGCTGACGCCGAGCTGGCGGGCGCTGTTGAGGGCGAGGTTGAGGTCCTTCTGATGCAGGGCGATGCGGAAGCCAGGCTCGAAGGTGCGCTTGACCATGCGCTCGCCATGCACCTCGAGGATGCGGGAGGCCGCAAAGCCGCCCATCAGGGCCTGGCGCACGCGGGCAGGATCGGCCCCGGCGCGGGAAGCGAACAGCAAGGCCTCGCCCACGGCCTCGATGGTCAGCGCCACGATGATCTGGTTGGCGACTTTGGTGGTCTGGCCATCGCCATTGCCGCCCACGAGCGTGATGTTCTTGCCCATCTTTTCGAACAGGGGCCTGGCCTTCTCGAAGGCGGCCTCGGGGCCGCCGACCATGATGGTGAGCGAGGCGGCCTTGGCGCCGACTTCGCCGCCCGAGACCGGAGCGTCGAGGTAGTCGCAGCCGAGTTCGTTGATGCGTTTGGCGAATTTCTTGGTCTCGACCGGCGCGATCGAGCTCATGTCGACCACCATCTTGCCGGCGCTCAGGCCCGAGGCGATGCCGGCGTTGCCGAACAGGGCGCTTTCGACATCCGGGGTATCCGGCACCATGGTGATGACGATGTCCGCGTTCCTGGCGACATCGGCGGGGGTGGCGCAGGCCGTGCCACCCGCCTTGGTCAGTGCCTCGGGCACGCCGCTCAGGGAGTTGAGGAAGAGCGTATGGCCGGCCGCGATGAGGTGCCCCGCCATCGGGGAGCCCATGATGCCAAGTCCGACAAATCCGATATTCATGATGAGAATCCTCGTTCAGGAGAAAAAAGTCCGGAGCCCGGGGGCACTGCGTTGCATTCGATTGGCCCGACGCTCGGGCGCCCTTGATCTCAGGCCGCTTTCGCCGCCTCGCGGAACCAGCCGAGACCGCCCTGCGTGTCGCCCTTGGGCTTGTATTCGCAGCCGATCCAGCCGGCGTAGCCGAGCTGGTCGAGGTGACGGTAGAGGAAGGGGTAGTTGATCTCGCCGGTACCCGGCTCGTTGCGACCGGGATTGTCGGCAAGCTGGACATGCCAGATCTGCGGCAGGAAGCGCTCGATGGTTCGGGCGAGATCTCCCTCCATGATCTGCATGTGGTAGATGTCGTATTGCAGGCCGATATTGTCCGAACCGGTCTTGGCGATCAGATCGGCGGCCTGGCGGGTATTGGTGAGGAAGAAGCCGGGAATGTCGCGGACATTGATCGCCTCGATCACCAGGCGGATGCCGGCGCGCTTCAGCTCGGCTGCCGCGTAGCGGATATTGGCGACGAACGTCTCCTTCGCCTCTGCCGGATCGACGGAGGACGGCGCTATGCCGGCGAGGCAGTTGATCAGCTTGCAGTCGAGCGCCCCGGCATAATCGATCGCCTGGGCGACACCTTCGCGAAATTCGTCGCCCCGGTCAGGCAGGCAGGCAATGCCGCGCTCGCCACCGGCCCAGTCGCCGGCCGGCAGATTGTGCAGCACCTGGCTGAGCTTATGCTTGCGCAGGGCACCGGCGAGCTCCTCCTTCGCATAAGGATAGGGAAAGAGATATTCGACGGCCGTGAAGCCGTTGCGGGCCGCCGCCTCGAAGCGCTCCATGAAGGGCACTTCGTTGAACAGCATGGTGAGATTGGCGCAAAAGCGCGGCATGGCTGGGTGTCCTGTGGTAGACACCCTCCCCTTGATGGGGAGGGTCGAGGCGAAGCCTCGGGGTGGGGTGACGGCGCGACGATCTCTGATGAGGCAGCTTCGGCCGATTTTCTCGGGATGGCTGCGGTTCTCGCCCCACCCCGTCCCTTCGGGCCGACCCTCCCCATCAAGGGGAGGGTGGTCCCGTCTCAATCCAGCAGCGCAATCGCTGTCGGCGCGTCCTGGGCGTCCTGCGCCAGGTCCTCGAACTCGGTGACCTTGTCGAGGTCGGTGCCCATGGCGACATTGGTGACGCGTTCGAGGATGACCTCGACCACCACCGGCACGCGCAGATGCGCCGCCATCTTCTTGGCCTCCTCGAAGGTGCCGAGGAGCTTTTCCGGATCGGTGACCCGCAGCGCTCGGCAGCCGAGGCCCTCCACCACCTTCACATGGTCGACGCCATAGACACCCAGTTCCGGCGCGTTGATGTTCTCGAAGGAGAGCTGCACCTGGAAGTCCATGTTGAAGCCGCGCTGCGACTGGCGGATCAGGCCGAGATAGGCGTTGTTCACCAGCACATGCACATAGGGCAGGTTGAACTGGGCGCCGACCGCCAGCTCCTCGATCAGGAACTGGAAGTCGTAGTCGCCCGAGATCGCCACCACCGAGGCGCCGCGATCCGCCGCGCAGACACCTAGCGCCGCCGGCAGCGTCCACCCGAGCGGCCCGGCCTGGCCGCAATTGATCCAGCCGCGCGGCTTGTAGACATGCAGGAACTGCGCGGCCGCGATCTGCGACAGGCCGATGGTTGAGACATATGTGGTGTCACGGCCAAAGGCGCGGTTCATCTCCTCGTAGACACGCTGGGGCTTGATCGGCGTCTCCGCGAAGTGCGTCCGCCTCAGCATGGTGCGCTTGCGCTCGCGGCATTCATCGAGCCAGGCGGAACGATCTTTCAGCGCACCCTTGGCCTTCAGCTCGCGGGCGGCCTCGATGAAAACATCCAGCGCCACGCCGGCGTCAGAGGCGATGCCGTAGTCGGGCGCGAAGACACGGCCGATCTGCGTCGGCTCGATGTCGACATGCACGAATTTGCGGCCCTTCGTATAGGTCTCCACCGTGCCCGTGTGGCGGTTGGCCCAGCGGTTGCCAATGCCGAGCACGAAGTCGGAAGCGAGCATCGTGGCATTGCCGTAGCGATGGCTGGTCTGCAGGCCGGCCATGCCGACCATCAGGGGATGATCGTCGGGAATGGTACCCCACCCCATGAGCGTCGGCACGACGGGAACGCCAACGAGTTCGGCGAAGGTGACCAGCTTGGTGGAAGCATCGGCATTGATGATGCCGCCGCCCGCCACGATCAGAGGCTTCTCGGCAGCCTGCAGCAGGGCCATGGCCTTGTCGATCTGAGCGCGCGTCGCCTTCGGCCTGTGCACCGGCAGGGGCTCATAGGTTTCGGGATCGAACTCGATCTCCGCCGTCTGCACGTCGAAGGGCAGGTCGATGAGCACAGGGCCGGGACGGCCGGAGCGCATCAGGTGGTAGGCCTGCTGGAAGGTGCCGGGTACCTGCGCCGGCTCCATCACGGTCACCGCCCACTTGCACACGGGCTTGGCGATGGCGGCGATGTCGACGGCCTGGAAATCCTCCTTGTGCAGCCGGGCGCGCGGCGCCTGTCCGGTGATGCACAGGATCGGAATGGAATCGGCGCTCGCCGAATAGAGGCCGGTGATCATGTCGGTGCCAGCCGGGCCGGAGGTGCCGATGCACACGCCGATATTGCCCGCCTTGGCGCGGGTGAAGCCCTCCGCCATGTGGGAGGCCGCCTCGACATGGCGCGCGAGCACATGCTTGATCTGGTTGCGGGGGCGCAATGCCGCATAGAGCGGGTTGATGGCCGCTCCCGGCACGCCGAAGGCGCAGGTCGCGCCTTCCTTCTCCATGATGTGCACTGCTGCTTCGGCCGCGGTCATGCGCGCCATCGGCGTTCTCCTTGAGCAAAATGCACCGAGACGCCTTCGAGCCTAAATCACTGGAAGAAAAGCATTTTGCGGTGCTTGGTGATTCAGCCTGAGAGTAAGACGCTCTTGCATCGGTTCCTGGGCCGGACGGCATGCTCCGTCCTTCGATGCCCAAGGATTGCGCAGGCGCATCGATTAGTCCAATATATGGTTCGGTATGATCCATATGTAGAAGCTATAGACAGGCCCGCCATGGAACTCCGCCACCTGCGCTACTTCATTGCTCTCGCGGAAGAATTGAGCTTCACGGCCGCTGCCCAGAGGCTGCACATCTCGCAACCGCCCTTGAGCCAGCAGATTCGCGATCTTGAACATGAATTGGGCACTGTGCTGTTTTTGCGGACAAGCCGGAAGGTGGTGCTCACCGAGGCCGGCACGGCCTTCCTGGCTCACGCCCGCAGCATCATGGCGAGTGCCGAGCTGGCGGCGACACAGGTCAAGGCCATCGGCCAGGGCATGACCGGCGCCCTCAACGTCGCCGCGACCGGCTCTATGCTGCTCGGCCCGCTAGCGGCGTTGATGGCGGAATATCAACGTCGCTTCCCCGCCATCGTCATCGGCCTGCACGAGATGGCGCCCGATGCCCAGCTCACCGCGCTTTTGACGCGTGCCGTCGACGTCAGCTTCCTGCGCCTGCCGCCGCCGGACGCCGAACTGACGCGCGAGACGGCCTGGCGGGAGCCGGTAGGCGTATTCCTGCCATCAGGCCACCGTCTTTCCGGACGCGGTGCCATCGCCCTTTCGGAACTGAGCGAGGACGACCACGTCTTCCTGCGCCTGCGCGATTCCACCTTCGCGGACTATCTGCGCAAATGCTGCATCGAGGCCGGATTCATGCCCCGCATCACCCAGCAGGTGATCGAGGCCTATTCCCTTACCAGCCTGGTCGCCGCCGGCTTCGGCGTCGCCCTCGCTCCGCGCAGCGTGAGCGCCCTGTCGCGGCCGGAGGTCATCTACCGCGACCTCGTTCCCCCTGCCCCCGCGGCCGACGTCAGCATGGTCTATGCGCGCGACCAGAGCCCGGTGCTGACACGCTTCCTCTCCTTCGCCCGCCGCTTCCTGGCGGAATGGCGGGCGAGGCAGTAGGGCGCCCACCGTCAACCACGTTCTATTCCTCGATCTGCGACCAATCCGCGGAGAAGGAAAGGTACCAGCTGGAGATCGTAGACGCATCTTCAGCGCACGGCGACAACAGCGTTCCATTCGAAAAGGGGGAACGCCCATGACATCCCAACCGAACTTCGATCCTTCCGCCCAGTCACACTACATGGCCAAGTTCGGACAGGAGCTGCTTTGAATATTGCGTGATGCACAGATGCAGGAAATCCGCATTTTGACTTCGGCTTCTTTCCAGAAAGGTCATGATGACTTGCCGCGCCTGCTTTCTCTTCTCGTCACTGTTGCGCGGGCCTATAGCGGCGAGGCCTTTTAGCAGGTCGGCCTTGGCCGCTTGCCAGTCAGTGAAGAAGCGCTCGGTGCGAGCCTTATTTTCGATACCGAAGGCGGCGACCAGCGCATCCTGATCCGATGCGCCGAGTTCCACGCTCTCATTCTCGATCCAGTCGATATTGTAGAGGAGCTGCTTGCAGGAATCCTCGAACACCTCCGGCGGACAGCTCTCGCCGAACACGGATTCAAGCGTGAATTTCCAGTTCTCCAGGTAGATAAAGCGCCAGCGCGAGGCGAGGATGAGGCCGGTGAGGAGGAGGGAGGAGCGTTCATTGCCGGCAAAGCGACGATTGGGAGTTTCGACGAAGATTACGAAGAACTTGCGAGAGCCGTTGTAAAAAAGCTGGTGGCGCACCAGGATGGGCCGATAGGTTTTCTTATCCGCTCCCAAGAAGGACACATCACCGGAGGAAATGCCCCTGTACTGGATGGCGCGCACGACGTCTGACTCGATCTTGCGCATCCATTGCGTGGTGGTGCCATTGCCGATGAGTTTGCCAAACTCGCTCCATGTCGTCTTCGGGGCCTGATTCTCGCTCCACGGCAGGGTCAAGTCGAAGAGAGAGAAGGATACGCTGGTGCCCATCACTTCGGCATCCTCTGGAATGGCGGTGATGGGTTGGGATGCGTTCTTGAAGGAGATCTCGATGCCTGGCTGCAGCGAGGTCTGGCTCTTGAGCTCGCTGCCGCGAGAGACCATGAAAGCCTGTGCGATATTGATCGCCGCCTGGTTGATAGCCGTGCGGTAGTCAGCCGGATTGGGTTCGTTGTCTGGCACATAGAGCGCTTTGTATTTGCAGATATTCTGCAGCAACGTGCCCAGGGCACCAGTGAAGAGTTCATTGGCATCAGCCTCGGACAGAGAATGATGGTCGGGCAATGTCTCCGGCAGGAGCGGCACCGCCACATTCTGCTTCTCCGTCAGCGTGGCTGGAATGAGCTTGGGGTCGACGTCATAGATACAGGTAATGAAGGCCTTGCCCTTCTCGGTCTTCTTGTCGTGGAACTGTTCGAACGTGCCCACCTCATATCCTACATAGTCGCTCTGCTCGCCGGAATAGATCACCAGCAGCCAATCGTGGGAGCGCAGGCCGTCATCGATAGTGGGTTTCCACAAGGCGCCCGGCGGGACGCTTTCGATATCCAGGAAAATATTGAGGTGATCCCTGCCCTTGCCTCTTTGTGCCAGTCCCTGCAACTCATCCAGCAGCACCCTGGCGGTATGGACGTCGTTGTGATGATAGCTGATGAAGGCCGAAGTCTTCGTATCGGCATCTGCGACGGCCTTCGGCGTTCTAGCAATTGGACCGATATCCCCGTCCGGATGATGAGCGATCTGCGGTGTCATTGTCTCTAACCACCGTGAGTTGAAATCCAAAGAGACCGGAGGCGCCAGAGCGGATCGTTACCGAGGCTAAACTCCGTTTCGATTTCGGCGACCTCATGCACTGTAGGCACTGCGGAAATCTTCCGAACAGCAACAATGCTGTCTCTAGGAATGCTTGCTCGGATAAAATAAAAATAACACATAAATACTTCTAATATAAGAGCCGTTACTTTGATGACTGGCACATTTCGAAGAAGGCGGAGTGTCATCTCCTCGTTCCTTCTCGCAGCACTCGCAAGCAAGCGGGACCTGTGACGAGTACGGGTGGAATGACAAGCGACCCGGCCTTGCCCACGGTGTCGTTGGTCTTACGCCAGGTCCATGGCCGCAAATGCGAGCACCCGCTTTGATCCGGTGAGTTGATCGGAAGCCACGTGAATTCGGCGTGACTTATTTCGGTAGTGCTCATCTCTCGAATTTCGGGGAGATACCATGGCTTGCGTCGGGTTGGACCATGGCCGATAGGTGTTGATCTTGCTGGAGAGCCATAGCATTCAGTAAATCGTATCGTCATAGCATATAGCCCGAGCTGTTACGAACCTTTCAAGCCAGCGCGCAATCCTCTGGGTCCCCGTCCCAGATTAATCGATGGGGAATATCTTACATGCACTCCTTCGCCGCCACTGTCGTCCGGCATCACAATTACGCCCTTGGCCCCGTATTTTGGAGAGCGCGAGGACGGCCTGCTCAAGGAGGAGCAGGGTCCTCGCGAACGCATGTTGGTGCTGCCGCGGTGCGACGTCACATGGCGCGCCGGCTCCTGCACCTCACGCCTTGACCGCCCTTGCACCGGCGCTCAGTGCCATCGAGCGCAGCACGTAGTAGATCGCCCCGGCGATGGCGACGCCGAAGAACCAGCCATAGATGCCCCACCACGAGGGCAGCCAGTTGGTCAGGTTCGGCAGGATGGATGAGAACAGGGCGCCGATGCCGGCCGCGACAAGGGCGTTGACGTGCCAGCCACCCTGGAAGCGGAACTCGCCGTCCTCGCGATAGAGCGCCTCTACATCCACCTCGCCTTTGCGGATGAGATAGAAGTCCACCATCATCACGCCGAGGATCGGACCCATCGTGGCGCCGATAATGCCGACGAAGGAGGCTGCGCTGCCCTCCCACGGTGCGAAGGGGTAGAGCACCAGCGCGATCAGCGCCGCGATGTAGCCGCCCTTCTTGAAGTCGATCCGGCGCGGGAAGACATTGGCGAAGTCGAAGGCCGGCGACACGAAATTCGCCACCACGTTGATGCCGAGCGTGGCGACGGCGAAGGTCAGGGCGGCGACCAACGCCAGGAACCAAGAGTCGAACTTGGCCGAGACCTGGTCCGGATGCAGCAGCACCTCGTGATAGACGTCATAGGCTGCGATTGTGGTGACGCCGGCCACCATGGAGAACAACACGAGATTGACCGGCAGACCCCAGATATTGCCCTTCCGCACCGCGGCGGGATTGGGGGCATAGCGGGTGAAATCGCAGAAATTCAGGTAAAGCGCCGAGAAATAGGTGACCCAGATCGCCGCAACCGCAAAGAGCGAGGTCCAGGAACCGGGTGTGCCGGGAATGCCGGCATCCTTGGTCTTCTCGAGCAGCACGTCGGTCGGAATATCGCTGGTGAAGGCGAAGGTGCCGGATTTGGCGCACAGGTAGATCGCCAGGATCAGCATCATCACCCATACGGCCGGGCCGGCCCAGTCCTGGAAGCGGCGCACGGTTTCCATGCCCTTCTGGATAATCAGAAGCTGGAGGCCCCAGACAACCACGAAGCAGATGACTTCCAGCCCTGAATGGCCGAGGAAATGGACGTCGCGATTGAAATTGGCATAGGTTTCGGAGCGGATCAGCAGCGCCACGATGGCGCCGGAGGCCGCCGCCGTCTGCGCGCCATACCAGAAGCAGGCGACCACGGCCCTCACCAGCGCCGGCAGGTTGGCGCCCCAGATGCCGAAGGAGGCGCGTGCCAGGACCGGATAGGGCACGCCCGTCCTCACGCCGGCGTAGCCGACCATGTTCATCAGCGCATAGATGATCAGCGAACCGATGCCTATGGCGACGACGAAGTTGACGAAGCCGCCGCAGAACAGGAACAGGCTGGCCGCCAGATAATAGCCCCAGAGACTGTGAACGTCGGAAGTCCAGACGTTGAAGATACTGAATGGGCCCCAGTTACGCACTTTCGCAGGGGCGAGATCCTCATTGTAGAGGTCAGGTGATGCGCCCTTTATCTCCATTGCCATGCTTCCTCCCATGCTCGGGTGTGATCCAGCCCGTTCTTTGGTGCCGGTGGCAGGCGCGGGCTTGGTTCATGTCGTTATGCCGCCGGAAGGCGTCGTTAAAGCACGAGGCAAGGGCGGCTGGACCGTCAAAGGGAAGAGCAGGCAAGGTGGAGACTTCTGGCACGGAGCCGTCCTCCCCCCAAATCGTCCAGCGATCACTGCCTCATTTCTAGGCAGCATTGCGCAGACCAAGTCGCAAGACCAATATCGACTTCGTCATAATCTATACACAAAAGCTATGGATTCGCCTCGGGGGCGGCTCATCCGTCCCAAGAAAGGCCGCCAGGCGCAGTGGAAGGCTGCGGATCCTATACGGCCGGGCGCGTGCGCGGCTTCTTCTTCTCGCCCATCACATAGGTCTCCTCCACGGCCCGGTCGTCGCCCATGGTGACCAGGATGAAGAGTTCCTCGGCCAGGGTCGTCACTGTCTCCATGCGATGCGCCATTGCGGGGGTAGCGCGGGCATCGAGCACCACTGCGTCGCATTCATGGCCGGGTTCGAAGCTGCCGACCAGATGATCGAGGCCGATGGCAATGGCGTTGCCCCGGGTCATGGCGTGGAAGAGCGCGAAGGCATCAAGGCGATGCCCAAGCAATTGCTGCACCTTGTAGGCTTCGTTCATGGTCTGCAGCATGGAATAGGACGTGCCGCCGCCGATATCGGTAGCGACGCCGATGCGCACCGGCCGCCGGGGTTCGCGCATCGCGCGCCAGTCGAACAGGCCGGAGCCCAGGAAGAGGTTCGAGGTCGGGCAGTGCACCGCCACTGCATCGGCATCCGCATAGCGCTGGCGTTCGCTTTCGCTGAGATGGATCGAATGGCCCATCAGCGATTTCCTGCCGAGCAGGCCGTATTTCTCGTAGATGGCAGTGTAGTCGGCGCAATCGGGATAGAGGCGCTTGGCGGTCTCGATCTCCGCCAGGTTCTCGGAGATGTGGGTCTGCACCAGGCAGTCGGGATACTCGCGCGAGAGCGTGCCGGCTGCCTCGAGCTGTTCGGGCGTGGAGGTGATGGCAAAGCGCGGGGCGATTGCATAGAGCTGGCGGCCGCGCCGGTGCCAGCGCCCGAGCAGCGCCTTGCTCTCCTCATAGCCCGAGCGCGGCGTATCGGTAAGGGCATCCGGGGCGTAGCGGTCCATCATCACCTTGCCGGCGGCCATGCGAGTGTTCCGGCGCTCGGATTCGGCGAAAAAGGCTTCGGCCGAGGTCGCGTGCACCGAGCAGTAGGCGACCGCCGTGGTGGTGCCGTTCGACAGAAGCTCATCGAAGAAGAAGGCCGCGCCACGCGCCGCATGGGCAGGATCGCCGTATTTCTGTTCCTCGACAAAGGTATAGGTGTTGAGCCAGTCGAGCAGCTGCGCGGCCCAGGAGGCCACGACCTGCGTCTGGGGCAGGTGGATGTGCGGATCGATGAAGCCGGGCACGATCAGCTTGCCGGCATGGTCCTGGATCTTCGCCTTGGCCGGCAGTTGCGGGCGCAGCGCCGCCGTCTCGCCGGCCGCGAGGATCCGGCCTGCCTCCAGCACCAGCATGCCGTCCTCGATGTGGCGCACAGCCGCCTGGCCCTGCTCCTCGGGACGCCCGACAAACCAGAGCAAGCGCCCGCGCAGAGCGGCATCGGCACGCGAAAGATCCTTCACCGTCAAGATGTTACGTCCTTCTGACTGGAGGGCCGCAAGCCCGGAGGGGCCGTTTTCGAGGGCCATCTCAGCGCAAGATCCCCCCGATCATGAACCGCACCATAGATGCTTCGTTGTCAGCGCATTGTCACATTTTATGTGGAAGTCCTTCATATCACGCGCCCCTACCGGCGCGGGCGAGGCGGGTAGATTATGCTCCCAACAAAGAGGCCAACATCAAGCCCAACGAGAACAACAACTTCGGAGGAAATCGCCGGCAAGGGAGGCCGACCCGATCCCCCTCCAAGACCGATCCCATTGAATATCGGCCGGGCTGTCAGCCCCCAGGCATGTTCGCCATCGGGAACATGCCGCGTTTACCGAGCAAGGCGCGCGAATGCTGCCGGCTCGTCTCAGTGCCTTCATCGACTGTGCCTTCGAGGACTCGACGCCGGGAATCCGGCCGTCTCGCCTCGCCCTAAACTCATGGATGATCATGCGCCGGACCATCAAATTCCTCCTCAACGACCGCATGCAGATGCTGGAAGGGTTCGACCCGACCTTGACCCTGCTCGACTGGCTTCGCAACGAACGCCGGCTGACGGGCACCAAGGAAGGCTGTGCCGAGGGCGATTGTGGCGCCTGTTCCGTGTTGGTGGGGCGGCTTCGCCATGGCGAGCTGCGCTATGAGGCCATCAATGCCTGCATCCGCTTCGTCGCCACGCTGGATGGCTGCCATGTCGTTACGGTCGAGCATCTGAAGAAGCGCTCGGGGGGCCTGCACCCAGTGCAGCAGGCCATGGTCGAGCTCCATGGCTCGCAATGCGGTTTCTGCACGCCCGGCATCGTGATGTCCCTCACCGCGCTCTGGCTCGGCCATGACACAGCGCCTTCACGCGAGCGCATCGAGGAGGCACTTGCCGGCAACCTCTGTCGCTGCACGGGCTATGGCCCGATCGTCGCTGCCCTCGGCCGCGCCTATGAAATCGAGGCCTCCAGCGCCGACCGCCTTGCGGTCGAGCGCGCCGATGTCGCCCGCAAGCTCGGCCTCATCGCCGACCGACAGGTGGTCGAGATCAGCGACGGCGAACGCACTCTGTTCGCTCCCGCCACATCGGACCAGCTCGCCGACCTCGCCGCCAGCCACCCCGACGCCACCATCGTCGCCGGCGCCACCGATGTCGGGCTGTGGATTACCAAGATGCTGATGCGCCCGGCCAAGGTCATCGCGCTCGCCCGCGTCAGCGAGCTCGACCGCATCGAGGACAAGGGCGACCGCATTGTGATCGGGGCGCTCGCCTCGATACGCGATGCCCGTGAGGCGCTCGGTGCTCTTGACCCGCAGATCGACGAGATGCTGCGCCGCTTCGGCAGCGAGCAGGTGCGCAATGCCGGCACGATCGGCGGCAATGTCGCCAACGGCTCGCCCATCGGCGACGCGCCGCCCCTCCTGATCGCACTCGACGCCAGTGTGACGCTGCGCCAGGGCACCGAAAGGCGCACCGTGCCGCTGGAGAAATTCTTCATCGCCTATAAGAAGCAGGACCGCCAGCCGGGCGACTTCGTCGAGGAAATCAGCGTGCCCAAGCTCAAGCCTGGCGCACTGGTGCATATCTCCAAGATCTCCAAGCGATTCGACGAGGACATCTCCTCCGTCTGCGGCGCCTTCCGCCTCGAGCGCGATGCCGGCGGCAAGGTCATCGAGGCGGTGCTCGCCTTCGGCGGAATGGCGGCAACGCCCAAGCGCGCCGCCGCCGCCGAAGCCGCACTGCTCGGCAAGGTCTTCGACCGCGCCAGCGCCGAAGCCGCCGCGCAGGGGCTGGCCTCCGACTTTACACCCCTCGACGACTGGCGTGCGAGCGCACGCTACCGCGCCGCCGTGGCCGCCAACCTGATCCGCCGTTTCCAGGCCGAGACCGCCGCCGGTGCCGTGCACCGGGTGGCCGGCATCCTGCAGAGTGACGCCCATGCTTAAGCCCGTCTTTGCCTCGAATCGTGACAGCATCACCGGCGGCGTCCACCAGTCGACACGCCACGATTCCGGCCACAAGCATGTGGCGGGGGAAGCATTCTACATCGACGACATGCCCGAGCCCGCCGGCCTGCTCCACGCCGCGCTCGGCCTGTCGCATTGCGCCCATGGCCTGATCACCGGGATGGATCTCTCCGCAGTAAAGGCCAGCCCCGGCGTCGAGGCCGTGCTGACCGTGGACGACATCCCCGGCGTCAACGATGTCAGCCCCTCCAACCATCACGACGACCCGATCTTCCCCGAGAAGCGGGTGATGTTCTACGGCCAGCCGCTGTTCGCGGTGATCGCCCGCACCCGCAACGAGGCGCGCCTCGCCGCCGCAAAGGCCAGGATCACCTATCAGGAAGAGCCGCCCGTGCTCACCATCGCCGAGGCGCGCAAGACCGGCATGGACTATGTGGCCGAGCCGATGTCGCTCAACCGCGGCGATGTCGAGACGGCGATGGCTGCTTCCCCACACCGCATAAGGCGCTCGATGAATCTGGGCGGCCAGGAGCATTTCTACCTGGAGAGCCATATCGCCCTCGCCATTCCGGGCGAGGACGGCGACATCACGCTCTATTCCTCCACCCAGCATCCCAGCGAGATCCAGCACTCGGTCGCCCATGTACTCGGCGTGCCGTCCAATGCGGTCACCGTCGAGATCCGCCGCATGGGCGGCGCCTTCGGCGGCAAGGAGACGCAGGGCAACATCTTCGCCGCCATCGCGGCGCTTGGCGCACGCAAGACCGGCCAGGCCGTCAAGCTGCGCCCGGACCGCGACGACGACATGGTCGCCACCGGCAAGCGCCATGATTTCGTGATCGATTACGAAGTCGGGTTCGACGACGAGGGCCATATCCTGGCCGTCGACATCATCTTCGCGGCCCGTTGCGGCTTTTCCGCCGATCTCTCCGGCCCGGTGACCGACCGCGCCCTCTTCCACGCCGATAACGCCTATTTCTACCCGGCCGTGCGCCTCAATGCCCAGCCCTGGCGCACCCATACCGTCTCCAACACCGCCTTTCGCGGCTTTGGCGGCCCGCAAGGCGTAATTGGCGCGGAACGCATGATCGAGGAGATCGCCTACGCACTCGGCAAGGATCCACTGGAAATCCGCAAGCGCAACCTCTATGGCGAGAAGGGCAATCTCACGCCCTATCACCAGACGGTGGAGAGCGATCTCTCGGCCGAGATCATCGCCAAGCTCGAGGCTTCCTGCGACTACCAGGCCCGCCGCGCCGCGATCCGCGAGGAGAACGCGCGGGAGAATGCCAGGGGCGGCATCTTCCGGCGCGGCATCGCGCTGACGCCGGTCAAGTTCGGCATCTCCTTCACCAATTCCCGGCAGAACCAGGCGGGTGCCCTGGTCAACGTCTACGCCGATGGCTCCGTGAGTGTGAACCACGGCGGCACCGAGATGGGCCAGGGCCTCTACATCAAGGTTGCCCAGGTGGTGGCGCAGGCCTTCCAGATCGACCTCGACATGGTGAAGATCACGCCGACCACAACGGCCAAGATCCCCAACACTTCGCCGACCGCTGCCTCTTCCGGCACCGACCTCAACGGCATGGCGGCGCTGAATGCCTGCAACAACATCAAGGAACGCCTGGTCGCCTTCGCCCGCGACAAGTTCCAGGTGCCCGAGGAGCAGATAGAGTTCCTGCCCGGGCGCGTGCGGGTGGGCAACCGCGAGATCGAGTGGCCCGATTTTGTCAAGGAAGCCTATAGCAACCGCATCCACCTGTCCTCATCCGGCTTCTACCGCACGCCCGATATCCATTGGGACCGCAAGGCCGGCCGCGGACGGGCCTTCTACTACTATTCCTATGGCGCCGCGGCCTCCGAGGTCATCGTCGATACGCTCACCGGCGAATACCGGGTTGAGCGCGTCGACATCCTGCACGATGTCGGTGCCTCGCTGAATCCGGCCATCGATATCGGCCAGATCGAGGGCGGCTTCGTGCAAGGCATGGGCTGGCTCACCACGGAGGAATTGTGGTGGGACGCCAAGGGGCGCCTGCGCACCCATGCCCCCTCGACCTACAAGATCCCCGTCGCTTCGGACCGGCCGCGCATCTTCAACATCGACCTGTTGAACAAGCCCAACCACATGCCCTCGATCCACCGCTCGAAGGCAGTGGGCGAGCCTCCGCTGGTGCTGCCGATCTCTGTGCTGCACGCCCTGTCGGACGCGGTGGCAAGCGTCGCCGACTACAAGATCTTCCCCAATCTCGATGCGCCGGCCACGCCGGAACGCGTGCTCTTCGCCATCGAGGCCTTACGGGCAAAGGCGTCGGACCAGGAAGGACACGGTCATGGTTGACCTCGAAATCGGCGCCCTGCTCGCACGGACCGAAGCGGACGGCCGGCATGCCGTGCTGGTGGAGATCGCTTCGGCGCTCGGCTCAACCCCCCGCGGCTGCGATGCCCGGATGCTGGTGACGCAAGGCGAGATGGCCGGCACCATCGGCGGCGGCCATCTCGAGTTCCATGCCATCGACGTAGCGCGCTCCATGCTCGCAGAGGGCAGCGACACCAAGGCCGGCCTCGTGGCCCAGAGCATGGACCTGCCGCTCGGCCCGATGATGGGCCAATGCTGCGGCGGTCATGTCACGCTGCGCTTTGAGCCGGTGACGATCAGGATTGCCGCCTGGCTCGGCGACCGCGAGGCTGCCCTGTTGGAGGCGCGCCCGTCCATCCTGGTCTTTGGTCTCGGCCATACCGGCCGGGCGCTCGCCGCCATGCTCTCGCTGCTGCCCTTCGCAGTCACTTTGGTCGACGACCGCGAGGACATGCTCACCGGTTTGCCTGAGAATTGCCGCATCCGCCATCTCGAGGATCCGGCGGAAGCGATCGCCGACGCGCCGGCGGGCGCGGCCTACGTCATCCTCACCCACAGCCACGCGCTCGACTACCGTCTTACCGAGGCAGCCCTGGAGCGGCGGGATGCCGCCTATGTCGGCATGATCGGCTCGCGCACCAAGCGCAAGCGTTTCGAGGCGCAGTTCCTGCGCAATTCCGGTACCAACGCCATGCTCGGCGACCTCACCTGTCCGATCGGCGGTGCGGATGTCGACGACAAGCGCCCGGAGATCATCGCCAGCCTCACGGCCGCCGAGTTGATCCGCTGCTTTGCCCAGAGGGCGGCGCTCATGGAGCGGACGGGCCGGTCCCAGTTTGCCGACACCGCCACAGCCAGAGCGGGGTGACGCCGGACAGATCAAGCTCAGACCACCAGAGGAAATGAACTGCGCCACCCGCCATTCCTGGAGGGGTGAGCGGTTCATCTGCAATGACCAACCATCCATCCAACCGATCCATCAGCCCTCTTCAGAAGAAGGGCGATGCGAGATCCACCCAGAAAAGGGCGACGTTTGATGACTACCCTTGCAGATACCAACAAGGCCGCCAACGCGGCTGATGGCCCGACGGCCAGGATACATCCGGTCGACGAAGTGCTGCCGCTGCCCAAGCTCGCGGCTTACGGCTTCCAGCACGTGCTGGCCTTCTATGCCGGCGCCGTGCTGGTGCCGATCATCGTGGCCGGCGCGCTTGGACTGAGTTCCGAGCAGCTAATCCACCTCATCAACGCCGACCTCTTCACCTGCGGCATCGCCTCCATCATCCAGTCGGTCGGCTTCTGGAAGATCGGCGTGCGCCTGCCGCTGCTGCAGGGCGTCACCTTCACCGCCGTCAGCCCGATGATCGCCATCGGCATGGCCGCCGGCGGCGGCACCACCGGCCTGCTGTCGATTTATGGCTCGGTGCTGGCGGCCGGCGTGTTCACGTTCCTGGTCGCCCCCTACTTCGCCAGGCTGGTACGCTTCTTTCCGCCGGTGGTGACCGGATCGGTGATCCTCATCATCGGCATCGCCCTCCTGCCTGTCGCCGCCGCCGACATCGTCGAGAGCGGCAAGGGCCCGATGGCAATGCAGACCCCGGTGCTGATGGAGAATCTCGCCTATGCCTTCTTCACCCTTGGCATCATCGTCCTGATCCAGCGCTTCTTCACCGGCTTCATGCAGACGGTGGCGGTGCTGCTCGGCCTGGTCATCGGCACCGGCCTCGCCTGGTTCCTCGGCAAGGCCAACTTCCCCCATGTCGCCGACGCCTCGTGGCTCGGCTACACCACGCCCTTCTATTTCGGCATCCCGACCTTCTCGATCACCGCCATCCTGTCGATGATCGTGGTCATGATCATCACCATGGTCGAAACCACTGGCGACGTCTACGCCACCGGCGAGATCGTCAAGAAGCGCATCCAGGAGGAGGATATCGGCCGCGCCATCCGCGCAGACGGCCTGGCCACCTTCATTGGCGGCGTGCTCAACTCCTTCCCCTACACCTGCTTTGCCGAGAATGTCGGCCTCGTGCGCCTCACCCAGGTCAAGAGCCGCTGGGTGGTCGCCACCGCCGGCGTCATCATGATCATCCTGGGCTCCTTGCCCAAGGCGGCGGCCATCGTCGACGGTATCCCGATGTGCGTCCTCGGCGGCGCGGCGCTCGCCATGTTCGCGACGGTCGCGGTGGTCGGCATCCAGACGCTCAGCAAGGTCGATTTCAACAACCACAACAATATCGTCATCGTCTCGACCAGCGTGGGCCTGGGCATGCTGGTGACGGCGCAGCCCTTCGTCGGCAACGCCTTCCCCGAATGGGCACAGATCATCTTCGGTTCCGGCATCACCCTCGGTGCCCTGACGGCGATCGGACTCAACGTCGTGTTCAACCATATCGGCGCCGGGCATGGTGCGCACGTCGCCGGCAGGCCGGGCGGCAAGCTCGTAACCCTGGCGGACGTGAACGCGATGTCCCCGGCCGAATTCGGCGCCACCTTCGGCGGCCTGGTCGAAAATTCGCCCTGGGTGCTGGAACGCGCCTATGCGATGAAGCCCTTCGCGGATACCCTCGCCCTGCGCTCGGCCTTCCACGACGCCCTGCTCACCGGCGCGCCGGACCAGCAACTCCAGCTCCTGAACTCTTTCCCAGACCTCGGCAGCGACGCCGAGGCCGGCACCCACTACATGCAGGATCATGTCCAAGCGGGCCTCGATGTCCTCGATCATGACGAGCGCAATGATGTGCATGATCTTGCGGTAGCCTACCGCAAGCAGTTCGGCTTCCCGCTGATCGTCTGCGCTCCCGAAGTCGAGCGTTATGAGCGGGTGCTGGAGACCGGCTGGTCGCGCATGGCGAACTCACCGGCTGTCGAGCGGGCATCTGGCCTGATCGAGATCGCCAAGATCGCCAATCACCGCTTCGACAAGCTGGTGGCCAACGCCAACCCGATCGCCTCGGCCCAGGTGCCGCGATTCATCGCGCGGGCGGCCTGATCCGTCGACCTCCATGCAAACAGCCCGGCGCGACCCTCGCGCCGGGTTTTTCATAACAGGCATATGACAGTTTTGTGACAAACAACGCCTATCCTACGCCCGATGAAGGTGTTGTTTATGACAAAGCCGTGACGCATGGTCTGCGCGATTCTTGCCAAATCGTATATAGAGGACAGACTCGTGGGCGATGCGAAGAAAAAGATTTACGACTATCTGATTGAAGGAGCGACATCCGGGCTGACTGACGACGCGCTATACAGCTTCATAGTCAAGAAAGTGCCGAAGGCCAACAGCAAGCGCATTGCGCGCGCCGGTTTCCTGGCGCTCAGCGACCCAACTTTGACTGACCGTACTGTTCTGAATGTTATCTATGCTCTTGCCATCAAGCATCGTCTTGGTGGAGATGCCCTTGAGGAAGAAGGTGAGGGCGGAGATAGTTCAACGGAAATGGCCGAAACTACTTCCTCCCCGGCGGAAGGCTCCGCGACCACCGAGAGGAAGCGGAAGAAGTAGACAGGCCATCCGGCGCCTGTGGTAGTGCCGGCGGTGATGGAGCCGAACTAGTTGCCAAAGAGCGACCGCGCGGCGCTTTCGCCGAGCGACCTGTAGCTCTCCCATTGAGCGTCGCCGAAGAACTGGTCGACGGTGCTCTCATTGGGAAAATCCGGATGATTCACCGCATAATTCGTGACATACGCCGGGACGGCTGGCGCCAGACTGGCTTTGATGAGCAGAAGCCAGCTCACTCTCCCCGGGTCATGCTCGTATGTAATCTTTGCCAACGCCGCCACGACGCGTCCGTTGCACTTGATCTGGTCAAGCCGGCCCAGCCTCTCGGGATGGCGGATCAGGTTCTTGATCCAATCGGGGATGGCAGCACCGAAAACACTCCATGAAATTGCCGTCCCCCATATTGGCCGGGGATCGAGCCATTCGATTTTTGCATCGAAATCGAGCCCAACCTGCCGCTCCAGGATCGAGAGGTCGTCGAACCGGTAGTCCCTGTCCTGGCTTGCATCCACGGCGATGATAAACGGCAACTTGCGGCGAATGAGTTCATAGAGGCCGGTGTTGTCGAAATGCCCGCCGTCACTCAAATACCAGCGCCTTGCCGACGGCCCCTCGAAGTATCCGCGCCACTCCTGGAGAATCATGGCCTGTGTGGCGAAGATGAACGAGGGCAGTGACTTGATGCGCCGCCACAGGTTCGGCGGAAAGCGGCTCGGCCGCTTCGAGGCGGGGATCCCGCTGTTCCACCAATAGCCCAGCCGGAAATTGAAGAGGCCAAGCAGAAGCGACTTCGGCAGCGAGCCGGTGCGCCCGGCGCCCGTCGACAGCGACGCGGCCGATATCGCGATCCAGCGGCCCAGGCTGAGTTGCTCCGCCGATGCCGTTTCGCTGTCGGTTCTCGCAAGAACGTGGAAGGCGTTCGGATCCGGTACAACGGGCAAGGCGCGCACCTCAGCCCATTCGCCGGGCGGGCCTGCGTTGCGCTCCCAAAGCGCGTGATATTGCCGGCCCACGCTCAACGCCGCCGGTCCAACGCACATCGGCAGGCCCTTGTTCTGCCGAAGCTGGCGGCCGGAGATATGATCGACCGTCTGATTGACGCAGACGCTGATCAGATGCAGTGGTCCGCCGTTTTTCTCGGGATGATAATTGCCGAACGACTGGTCGTCGTCCTCGTCGGATACCTGGATCGGGACGGGAGTGGAGGCTCCCACCGGATGCACGCGCCGGTCGTTCGAGGCGCCCAGGAAGGTCCGAGCCAATTGTTGGGTGAGCTGTTGCTGGAGCGAGGAGAGGTTCACGAAATTGATCGCGCGTCCGAATGCAACCGAGCAGCCGAGGGCCGCGGCGACCGCCCATATGCCGATCTCCAGCCCCGCGTCGATGGCCGCGTGCGCGATCGCGTCGATGGCGAAGAACAGCACCGCCGCCAGGGCGAATGCCACGACGACGAGGAGAACCTTGCTGGCCGCGGCACGCAATGGCGACAAGGGTGGAGCATCCTTGGGGAGCAGAATCGTCGCAACCTTGCGGACAAAAGGCAGAAGCGAGGTGGCCGCAAGCAGCAGGCCGCCAATCATGGGCGCAATCGAGATGCTGAACGCCGTGCGGGCGAACGTATCGATCAGCACGAAGACGATGGCGGCGGCGAACAGGAACAGGAAACTGCCGAGGGTGCGCCCCAGGCGGTTGCGATAGAGCGTCGCCAGACTCGCCGCCCTGTCCAGCCGATGACGTCCGTACCCGCTGCTTCGTGTCCACGACGCCTTGACGACCGGCTGCTCCGATGGCGTACCCCAGCGGACCACCTCCTGCCAGAGCCAGGCCAGCACGAGGATGCCGATGACCAGCACGCCCCACCAGCCGAGACCCCCAACATGCACGGCCGTGATGGCCGCGACCAGGAGGGCGCTCCAGGCCAGCAGGCCCAGAGGCGCATATTGCGATCTTCGCCGTCCCGAGGGGGTCAGCCAATAGCCGATGCACAAGGGTAGCACGCCCAGCGCCAGCACCGCTGCCGGTATCCACCACCAGGGCGAGATCGGCACACCCCAGATCATCCAGGTATTGGGGACGACGGGCAAGGCGAAGTCCGCGATCAGGCGCAGGCCGCCGAGCACGCCGAAGAACAGAAGGCCGATGCAGAAGAAGACCGAAACGAGATTGCGGATGAGCACGGCCACGCTCGTTTCAAGGTCGGACAACCCGGCGCCAGCCAGATAATCGGCATGACGGCGCAGCCACCAGATCTCCGGCGCGCTCCCATCCTGGAGGATCGCCTCGACTTTTGCGAATTTGTCGCCGGCATCGCCTTTCTGACGGGTGAACATCCGTCCGAGGAAGGCACCGGCGAAGCCTCCGCCCGATACGGTGGACATGAAGTCGATCCTCTGCAACATTTTGGTGGCGGCCAGCCCCTGCAGAATGCCGAGCGAATAGGTCCCACTGCGGATGCCGCCGCCCGACAGCGCCAGGCCGATACAGTCCCCGGGCAATGTGGTTGCAGGCTCCTTCGGAGGGTTCAGGCTCGCTTTGACCGCCTCGCGACGGGCCTGGACGGCCGCGCTTTCGCGGCGCTCGACCTTGCTGGGATAGGCTTTGGAGTCTGCGAGGATCACGTCTGCTGCCTTCTCCGCTATCATGAAAGTCGGCACCACGATGAAATAGCCGGGAATGCGCGGAAACACCGACGCGTCCACCACCCTCAGGCCACGGACGCCGTGGACGCGGAACGCGCTGTCGACGACCGCCGTGTTGTCCTTGAGCTTTGCGACGTCCTCTTCCCAGGGGTCGGCGCCGATCTTGCAGGTGCCGCAGGCATGATGGCCCCACGCCTCGTCTTCGATCCATTCGCGCAAGGCATGGGAGTCATTCTCCTTCTTCGCGCCGGGTTGGATCTCCTCTGCAATCCCTCTGATCTCACCATTGATCTCGCGTATCCGCTTGATCACGTCGGCGATCGCCTCGCGATCGTTGATCCCCTTCTCGGGCGCTTCTGAGAAGGAGCGGAAGTTGATTTCAGGCACATCCAGCGCGTCGGCTGTCCTGAGGGTCACCGTGCCGAGATTGTTGTCCGTGTAGGCCTTGAGAACGACCCAGCTCCAGAATTTGCGCTCATCCTCGCCAGCTCCAATGCTGCGCTTCAGCAATTGCTGGGACCAGCCATGATAATAGCCGCGAAAGGCAGCCGGCACGCCGAGAACAAGGTGATCGGGATTCGGCAGGTTCTGGTTGCGGCTGGACGACACCAGCAATGCCAGGGCGGAACCATTGATGGTGTAGAGGCCGGTTCTGTCCCTGAGCCACTGCGCACGGTGCGGGTCATTCTTGTCTCCCGGAATGAAGGTGGCGCCCTTCAGAGTGGCGAACTCCTTGTGCATCCTGGTGATGATGCTGACCTCGTAGCGGTCCTGGAGATTGCGGCCGACGCCAGGCAGATTGATCGGGGCCGCTATCTTGTGGCCCCTCGCGTTCCGAAGGCCGCGGATACCCAGGCTCTGCAGTTGCCCGACATCTCCGATTCCGCTCAGCATGAGCAGCTGTGGCGAGTTGAAGGCGCCACCGCTCACGATCACCTCGCGCCGGGCGAAGTATTGCTCGGTGCCTTGTGAGATTGCCGAACCGCTCTTGGGACTTGCCTTGTAGAGATGCGCGCCACGGAGGACCTCGACGCCAACGGCCTTTGGCGAGGCCCGATCCTTGTCCCGATCAAAAACGAGGCGTGTCGCATGTGCGCCGGTCAGAAGCACCAAACGGTCGGGATGCATGCCTCTGACCTTGAGAAGCCATTCGCGCAGGCCGGAACGCTCGCTGCCATCCGTGCCGATTGGGATCAGGCACAGACGGGCGCGGTATTCCAGGAAGCGGGCATAGTTGGCCCGGACATTCGGATCCAAAAACTGCACGATCTGCCAACGGACAAGAGCACGCCACAGAATCCGGCGCTCGACCTTGCTCTTCAATGATGCCCACAGCACATCCCAAAGCAGCCTGAGCAGGATGAAATCGCGACGCGCTATGCCGACGATCACCAACGGATCGATAAAACTCGTCGGCTGCCATCCCCTGGAGCCGTGGCCGTTCGGATCAAGCTGAAAGCGCGGAGCGATCAAGGTCGCAAGCCACTGGACCAACCGCAGGATCCCGCCGAGCAGGCGCCCAAAAAATCCCTTGTAGACCTGGTAGTAGAGGCAGCGCTCGAGGCGTGGGAAATAGCCTTGCATCGTCTGGGAGCGCCAGGAATCATCACCCGTCAGATCCGCGAGACTGTCCCAGTCCGAGTCGTTCGGACGAACGAAGACCATTGCGTGATGACATGTGCAACCGCCCAAGGCCGCAGCACGCGGATAGAAGATACCGCCCTTTCCCCCGCTCTGCGCCGGATCGTCCCGCGAACAATATTTGGTGCTTCGCTTCTGCCTCTCATCATCCTCGTATTGGCGAACGGAGAAAGCCCAGCTGGTCACTGGATCTTCCGTTGCGGCGGCGTTGTAGATAGGGACCCTGTGAGCTTCCGAGTGCTCATTGTCGCCGATCGGATCGACACCCGCCTCGATGACGAGCACGCGCTGGCCGCCGAGCGCCAGCCGCGCCGCCAGCGGGCCGCCGCCGGCGCCGGACCCGACGACGATATAGTCGAAGGGCGTCGTATCCGGGTTCTGCGCCTGCTGCAGGCTCTGCGCCACTTGTTCCGCTTGCCTCATTCCCCGCCCCTACCTGCCCCGGTTCAAAGAGTCTTCAGAAAGGCCTTGAGATCTTTCTTGTCGTCGTCGGTCAGGGACTCGGCGAACCAATGGCCGCGATCGAGCACGAAATCGGGGCACTTGCTCGCGCGCATCAGGGGAATCGCCGCTTCCTTGCTGAATGCCCTCCACGCCCTGTCGTCGGTCAGGCCCTTCTTGTTGATGCGCAGTATGCCCCGCGTTATCCCGAACGCCGCCTCGGCAAGGTCTCCCGTCGATGCCGCCGGATTGACGTTCATCAGCAAGCTGATGGGCGTGCCTTTCGGGATTGGACCGACCCTGAGATCGCCCTCCTCTCCCTCAATGAAGTAATGCACGTGCCAACCGGCCACGGCGGTCAGCACGAGGAAGGCGAACACGACGATCCGGCCTGGCCAAACACCCTGCAGGAAGGTCCACAGGAGAAGGGCGCCCAGGGCTGCCACGATCGGAATAAGCCACAATGCGTGGTAGATCGCGCCGATCCCCGACAGATAGAGGAACGCGCCGCTGGCAAAGGCTGATAGCGCCAGCAGGAATCCGCCGTGGCGGCCCCGCGCTACGAAGAACAGCAAGATCAGCGCCAAGCCAAGGCCGACCCACAGATACCAGGACAGGAAGGAGACCCAGGACGGGCCGATGATGCCCTCGAAAAGCGGCCGGATGAACCGTGCCGGAAATGCGATCCAGCTCGTCTGCGTTGTTCGGTAGATGAATCCCGGGTCACCTGCGGTCACCACCTTGTCGGCCCGCAGGTCTCCTGTATGGGGATACTGGCCATTGCTCCGCTTGCTGTTCCAAAGCAGCTTGTCGATACCGTCGTCGAAGGCCTCCAGCCGCCCGTTGATGGAGGGATCGGCCGTGAAGCGGCCGAGGGAGTTGTCGTGCAGATAGGGTCCGGTCGCCCACAGGCTGATCAGCGAGGGCGGCCGATAATATCCCGGACCTCCGCCTGGCGGGGTGTAGGAGTCGTTATTACCCCAGCTGTCCACGGGCTTGCCGGAGAATGGATTGTAGAAACGTATCTCGCCGACCGCAGGAAGGTGCTTGTAGGTCTCGGACGAGAAATTGTCCCACACCTGGCCACGCATGCCATTGGTGGAGACCGCGCGGGCGCTGTTGGTGCCGACGAGGGTTACCGGCACCCTTATATCCGTCGACAGGAAGTTATCCTTGAAAAAGGCGACGCCCGATGCGGTGGATAGATCAGCCATACCCTTGATCTGATTGACATAATCTTTGTAAGACTGGCCGCTGACGAAGCCCTGCCAGTCGGCAAAATCCATCGGCAACGTCAGAGCGGCGGGCGAAACTCGGTCGGTCGGCTGCCCTTGTCGCCAGTTGCGGGCGAACTTCAGCCTGAAATTGTCGGGTTGCTTGCTGGAGTGGCAGATCGCGCAGTTCGCCAGGAACACCTCGCGGCCACGCGTCGCCTTGTCGTGCTCCGCATCGATGATCGGCTTGCCTTCCTTGGTGTCGGCAAGATGCATCGGCTGGGTGACGGTGGCGCCGGTCTCAGCGTTTCGATAGGTGAAGAAGGAAACGAGGTAGGGGATCCGATATTTGTCGCCCGTGCGCCAATAGACGGAGTCTTTCAGCGCGGAGGCAATCGAGAAGGGGCTCTGCGGACGGAAACCGATAAGGGTGTTCTGGACCCTTTTCCACTCTTCCGAATAGGCGCCGATATTGAGGTACACCCGCGACAGCGAGCCGAACAGGCCGACACTGTCGGCGCCGTCCACGATAGCGCGCGGCACGTGGCGCGGATTGGCGTCGAGACCGTCGACCCCGCGATTGGGGATGAGAAGATTGGCGGGCCCCTGCCATTCCGGCTTGTTCTCGTCGGCTCGTTTCAACCGTGCCGGGACATCGAAGATGGCGATGATCGAATTGGGGTTGTCGATATGATCCGTGCTGACCATCGAGGGGTCGACCGTACCGGGTTGCTGGCTTGCCAGATATTGATGGAGAAGACTGTCCGGCCTGGTGAGATTGCCGAAAGTGGCGTTCGCCCGCCAATACTGGTTCCCGATTGTGCTGGAGAGGTTCTCCCAACCTGGCTTCTCGGGATCGGCGGGCGGATTGAGCGGATGCGGCGAAACATGGCAGAAGGCGCAGGACATGCTGACGCGGAAGGGCCGCACCAGCTTCGGATCGGCATTGATCTTGGGATCGCCATAATAGGCGCCTCCCGTTTTCTCGACCCGCTCGTTCCAGTAATTGCGCGCGGCCTCCGCATCCTTCGTATCGCCGAAGAAATTGGGATTGGGCATCAGCCGCAAGCCGACGACCCCGCTTGGATAGCCATAGACCGTTGGATCCAGCTCATCCTTCGGCAATTGGGCGAGCACGCCCTTGTAGAGTTCCGCGTCACCGGGTTTGAAGGGGGCACAACCCTCTGACGAGCCGTTTTGCGGCAGGGAGGTCATGGCCGGCTGGCCGAAGAGAACTTGATTGTCGTCGACCTGGTCGATGTAAAGGCCCAGGATAGTCTTGCCGGGGTCGTACTGGGCCTTCATGCCAGGCTGGTTGATCAGGCCCTTCTCCGCGAAACGCCGGTCGCGCCGCCGGGAATCGACAAGGATGAGAAAATCGTCCACTCCATAGCCGTGCTGCGCGATCCAATCCCAGAAAGCCTCGTTGCCTTCGCCCCACAGCATCCAGGTGTTCTTGCCGCGTGTCGCATTGTGGGCTTCCTCGGAGATCGCGCCATGCTCGACATAGCTGAAGGGCTGCGGCACGCCATTGGGGCCGGCGATCATGTCGACATTTTCAAAGACGTTACGCTGTTCGGCCGGGAAACACGCCTCTCCCCGCTTGCCGACCGGCGTCCCCGCTTCGGTCATCCCGCCCTGAGCTTCGTCGAGCGGCGCATCGGGGTCGACTGCGTCGGGTGGCGTGCCCGGGGTCGCCCGCGATAGCGGCTGAAGCGATGCCGAAGGGAAATCGGCTGGCTCCGCCATCGCGGCGGGTAACGTTGCGGCCAGCCAGAAGAACGTGACTATAACCGTCCGAGCAATCCTCAAGGTGGGCATGCCACGTCCCCCGCCCATCAACAAGAACAGCACTCCCCGCCAAGACTGGAGGTCCTGGTGATGCGTTCGCGTTGACCAAACGCGCGACTCGCGTCTGGCAATAGGTTTCAATGACGCAATTCAGATAATAATCAGCTTGGATGTGTTACTACTTATACGCTAGCATCATTAGTAAAGTTGATCAATGGCGAATAACATGAGTCATTAATTACGAAAAGACTCTATGACGGCGGGCATAACAATCGCCTTTCTGCTTCTGCACCCATGGTTTTTCTTAGGTGCAGAAGGCAGATGCCATACAGGTATTTCGATACCTGTATATGCGCTGAAAGCTTCGCGAACCTGCGGAAAACCCCGATTTTCGGGCTGCCCATCACGTCCTCAGCTAAGGTATTGGTTGTCGCTGCATGTGCCCCAAAATCCCCTCTACTGGTCCAGGACCAATCCCTGAGCCCGGCATTCCCTGCTCGACGGAGATGAAGCGCTGCCTCGCTTCCTCGGCGCCAAAGATCTGGTTATCCAACGGAGCAGGCCAGCTTGGTTAGAGTGGGCCAGGATCCCCGACCTTTCCCCACATCCAGCCAGCCCCTGGCCGGAACACCCGCTTGCCTCCTACGTTATCCCCTCTCGGGAGGTACCAGCCCATGGCGATGCACGATCTGCGCCCCTACCATTCCAAGCGCGATTTCTCCGTGACACGGGAACCTGCGGGCGATACCGCCGTCACCGCCTCCAACCAGTTGCGCTTCGTCATCCAGAAGCACGACGCCACGAGGCTGCATTATGATTTTCGGCTGGAGCTTGGCGGCGTCTTCAAATCCTGGGCGGTAACCAGAGGCCCCTCGCTCGATCCCGCCGACAAGCGCCTTGCCGTCGAAGTCGAGGACCACCCGCTCGACTATGGTGATTTCGAGGGCACCATTCCCAAGGGCCAGTATGGCGGCGGCACGGTGCTCCTTTGGGACCGCGGCACCTGGACGCCGGAGGGGCGCAAGTCGCCCGAAGAGGCTCTGGCCGAGGGCGACCTCAAATTCACGCTGCACGGCGAGAAATTGCATGGCAGCTGGGTGCTCGTGCGCATGAAGCATGATCGCGCCACTGACCGCAATCGCGGCCAGGGCAAGCGCAACAATTGGCTTCTGATCAAGCATCACGACGAGGCGGCCGTCGCCGAGAAAGGCGATGCGATCCTTAGGAAAGACAAGTCCGTGGCCTCCGGCCGCTCCATGTCCGCCATCGCCGCTGGCACAGGCCGTGCCCCGACGCCCTTCATGACCCGCGGCAGGGATGCGGCAGCGGACGCCGTCTGGGATTCCAGGCAGGGCCTGGCCGCCGACAAACGAAAAGCCCAGGGCAAGCCGTCCGAAGAGGCGAGGACAGTCTCGCAGATCCCCAACTTCGTACCTCCCGAACTCTGCCAGGTGGTGGAACGCCCGCCATCTGGGAGCGGCTGGATCCACGAGATCAAGTTCGACGGCTATCGCATCCAGCTGCGCAAGGCGGGCGGCACGGTAAGCCTGCGCACCCGCAAGGGCCTCGACTGGACCAAGCGCTTCACCGCCCTCGCCAAGGCTGCCGCGCCCCTGCCCGACTGTCTGATCGACGGCGAGGTGGTGGCGCTCGACAGCCATGGCATACCCAATTTCGCGGCCCTGCAGGCAGCCCTGTCTGAGGAACACAGCGAGGATCTCATCTTCTTCGCCTTCGACCTCCTGTTCGAGGGACAGGAAGACCTGCGTGCCCTGCCCCTGGAGGAGCGCAAGGAGCGCCTCCACGCCCTCCTCACGGACCATGGCGCTGATCCCGCGCTGCGCTTCGTCGAACATTTCGAGACGGGGGGCGATGCCATCCTCAACTCGGCCTGCAAGCTCTCGCTGGAGGGCATCGTCTCCAAGCGCCTCGACGCTCCCTATCACTCCGGACGCAGCGGCGACTGGACCAAGGCGAAATGCCGGGCCGGCCATGAGGTGGTGGTGGGCGGCTGGGCGACGACCGAAGGCAAATTCCGCTCGCTCCTCGTCGGCATCCACAGCGGCAAGCATTTCGTCTATGTCGGGCGCGTCGGCAGCGGATACGGAGCCAAGGCTGCGGCCAGCCTGATGTCGAAGCTGAAGCCACTGGAGACGAAGGCGTCGCCCTTTACCGGCGTCGGCGCGCCCCGCCATGTGCCCGGCGTGCACTGGACAAAACCCGAGCTGGTTGCTGAAATCGAATTTGCCGGCTGGACCGGTGACGGCATGGTGCGCCAGGCGGCCTTCAAGGGCCTGCGCGAAGACAAGCCGGCCGACGAGGTGGAGGCGGAGAAGCCTCTGCCGCCCCAGAAGGCAGATCTAGCGGAGGCGGACAGAACAGTGACGTCGAAGCCAGCAAGCAAATCCAGCAAGCCGATGATCGCCGGCGTGGCGATCTCCCATCCCGACAAGGCGCTCTGGCCGGACGCGGGAGACGGCACGCCCGTGACCAAGGAAGACCTTGCCCATTATTTCGAGGCGGTCGGTGGCTGGATGATGCCTCATCTCAAGGGCCGGCCCTGCTCGATCGTGCGGGCGCCCGACGGCATCGAAGGCGAGACCTTCTTCCAGCGCCACGCGATGCCCGGCACCTCAAACCTGCTCGAACTGGTGAAGGTCGAGGGCGACAAGAAGGCCTATCTCCAGGTCGACCGGGCCGAGGGACTGATCGCGCTCGCCCAGATCGGTGGGCTGGAGCTGCATCCCTGGAACTGCCCGCCCGGTGAGCCGGAAGTGCCGGGGCGGCTGATCTTCGACCTCGATCCCGGGCCCGACGTCCCCTTCGCCACGGTGGTCGACGCCGCGCGCGAACTGCGCGAGCGCCTGGATGCGCTTGGGCTCGTCAGTTTCTGCAAGACCACCGGCGGCAAGGGGCTGCATGTGGTGACGCCGCTGGTCCAGCAGGCCGGCAAGGCCCTCGATTGGGACGAGGCCAAGGCCTTCGCCCGCGAGATCTGCGCTCGCATGGCCGCGGACTCGCCGGAGCGCTATGTCATCAAGATGGCCAAGGATATCCGCGGAGGCCATATCTTCCTCGATTATCTGCGCAACGATCGCACTGCGACGGCGGTAGCGCCACTTTCGCCCCGCGCCCGCCCCGGCGCCACTGTCTCGATGCCGTTGACATGGAACGACGTGCGCAGCGACCTGAATCCCAAGGTTTTCACGGTCCGCACCGTGCCAGACCTGCTGGCGAAGACGAAAGCCTGGGCCGACTACGCCGATGCCGAGCGGCCGCTTGCCGACGCGGCGAAGAAATTGGGAACCGTCCAGGGCAAATAGGGGATGTCATTTCGGCCACGGCTTAGCAATGAGCCGGAATGACATCCGCGCCCAAACCCGGGAGCGAACTGATGGCGGTGCGTACTTTCTGGAAAGGCTATCTCAAACTCTCGCTGGTAACCTGCGCGGTGGCGATGTCGCCGGCGACGTCCCAGTCCGAGAAGCTGCGCTTCCATACCCTCAACCGCCAGACCGGCAACCGGGTACAGAGCCGTTATGTCGACGCCGTCACCGGCAAACCCGTAGCCGAGGAGGACGAGGTCAAGGGCTATCCGCGGGGCGAGGACGATTACGTGATGCTGGAGGACGAGGAGATCGAGGCGGTGGCGCTGGAATCCACCCGCACGATCGACATCCAGACCTTCGTGCCCGAGGATTCGATCGACTGGATCTGGTACGATACTCCGCATTACCTCGTCCCCGACGACAAGGTAGGTGAAGAGGCCTTCACGGTGATCCGCGAGGCGATGCGAGCGGCCAAGGTCGCCGGCATCGCCCGCCTCGTGCTCTATCGCCGCGAGCGGGCGGTTATGCTGGTGCCGCGCGGCACGGGCATCGTGGTCTGGACCCTGCGCTACGGCGACGAAATCCGGCGCGAGGACGAATATTTCGCCGGCATCCCCGAGGCGAAGCCAGATCCGGACGCCAGGAGCCTCATCGACAGACTGATCAAGGCCCGCAGCCTCGACTGGTCGCCCGTGCTGATCAAGGATCCGGTGGAGGACCGGCTCAAGGAAATCATCGCGGCGAAGAAGAAGGGACGCAAGGCCAGGAAGACCGCGGCGGGGCTACCGACACAGGGCAATGTGATCAATCTAATGGACGCACTGCGGAATAGTCTGAAGGGGAAATAGGCCGCGATACGCAGGGCATCCCCGATGTCAGCGAATAATTGCTATTACGCTTGGATGGTAAAGTTCCAGAGTCACTTTCTCCAAACAGGCGCGCCTCCTTCGGGTGAATATCAAAGCCCGACTACAAGCTGGAATTATCGCATCGAATGACCTAACGACGGTCACCGCTTTTATCGTTGATCTGAAGTATGCAAGCGACGATGCGACTATACAAAGGGAAACATTGTAAAAAGAGACCGTGCTGGCAATTTTGAGTGCCGGTATGCCTGATATTGCCTAACTTAAGGAAACGAAAGCTGCTGCGTCAAGGCGTTGCATTCTTCATTGTACAACTCAGACGGACCGTGCCAGAACTGTAACAGCCATGACCTTCGCCTCCGGACTTGAACCAGGAATTAGGACAACATCATCGTGAGCCAGGCCGATAGATTGTTCCAGATTATTCAGATTCTGAGACGATCATCTCTACCGACCACGGCCAAGGAAATTGCTGCCGAACTCGAGGTTTCCACCCGAACGATATATCGGGACATCTTCAATCTGAGCGGCCGACGCGTTCCAATCCGCGGGGAGGCCGGCTTCGGATATATCCTTGAGGACGGCTTCGACATGCCTCCCCTCATGCTCACGCCCGATGAGGTCGAGGCTGCGGTGCTCGGTGCGCAGTGGGTTGCGAGCCGTGGCGATCCTGTGCTTGCGGCGGCGGCCTACGATCTCCTTGCGAAAATCAAGGTAGCGGTATCCCAATCTCTACGCCCCTTGATCGCCGACCCCGCAGTCGAAACACGCCCTCCCTTCAACCCGACCTCGGACGGTATCGACATTGCACGGACTCGAGCCTGGATTCATGAGGGGCGCAAGATCCGTATCGAATATCGCGATGAACGCGGTAACAGATCCCAGCGTGTGATCTGGCCGATCGTCATCAGCTTCTTTGAGCAAACACGAATTCTGGCCGCGTGGTGTGAATTGCGGCAGGATTTCCGGAATTTCTGCACCGATCGCGTCGAGAGCGCCGAATTCCTCGATGATAAGCATAGTCTTCGTCCCACAACTTTGCGGCAGCGATGGAAGCGCTACATGGCGGAAAGACCCAAGTGAATCCCTTCACTTCCTGAGGTGGCCGCGGGAATCCCTCATCCAGCGCGGCATGTTGAGAGGTGCCGGCGATCGGGCGCCTCTTTCCTTTACGGACGCCCTTTACCTGTTGCTGACAGACATCGTCAGCAGCCTCCCCGTATTGGTTGCTGCTCGCAGCCGGTATGCCGATCCGGCATGGATGGGAAGCATCCAAAGCTAGGCATTACGTCGAAAAGAAGGAGCTTGGACACATGAGCCAGCACTATGGACCGGATTTCCCGAAAATAACCTACACGTCGCACGCTTATCAGGAATACTCGGTCGATCTCGGCGAAATCGTGATGAATTATGCAGTGACCGGACCGGAATCCGCGCCTGCGTTGCTCATGATCCCCGGCCTTGTGGAGTCCTGGTGGGCCTACGAAATCGTAATGAAACTCATTGAAACCGACTTCCGTATCTATGCGGTCGATATTCGTGGTCAGGGTCGATCGACCCGAACCCCCAGCCGCTATACGCTCGACAATTGGGGCAATGATCTCGCGCGCTTCATGGAGCGGGTCATTGGGCGGCCGGCTCTTGTGGCTGGGAGTTCCGTCGGTGGCGTGATGGGCGCCTGGCTTGCAGCTTATGGGCCAAAAGGACTGGTGCGCGGGGTCTACATGGAAGATTCACCTCTCTTCGCATCCGAGCTGATACCGGCATGTGGTCCAGGAATTCGACAGTCGGCCGTCGGCCATCTGTTTAGCCTTTTCTCGAAATATCTCGGCGATCAGTGGTCTGTCGGCGAGTGGTCGACCATGCTTGCCCAAGCTCATCGCGAACTTCCCGCCTGGATGCTGCCGTGGCTGCCCGTTGGCGATGAGCCGCCTCAAAATCTCAAGGAATTTGATCCCGAGGGGGCTCGCGCATTCCTTTCCGGCAGTGCTACGGCAGCTTGTTGTCACAAGCAGATGCTGAAGGCGATCAAGACGCCGGTGCTGTACACGCACCACTTTCGCGGGAGTGACCCGGAAACGGGCATTGCCCAGGGTGCGGCGTCAGACTTCCAGGTCCGGTACGCCCAGAGCATCGTCGAGCAGGCGGGGCAGACCTTCGAATATCGTTCACTGCCCAAAAAAGGCCACGCGCTGCACCTGGAAGACGGACCGCTCTATGCCTCGATCCTGAAAGATTGGGCGCTGCGGCAGACGTAGCGGAGCCTTGTTGCGCCCGAAGGAGGCGCTGTGCATAGCTTCAAAGGAAGGCTTGGTGAACAGCCTGCACGGCTCCCTCCGCGAGGAAGCCGGGAAATGCAGAATGGCTGTGGTGCGGGGAAAGCCCGTCCACGGCATGCCGGGCATCAGTCCTCGGACCTAATCGTCCGCCGGACCCAAGTCGGCAAGCGCCGCATCCGGCGTGGCGAGGGGTGCGGCCAGCGTGGCCTTCAACGCGGCGACGTAGAACAGCGGCGGAGCCATGCTGCGGGCGAGCGCGACCACTTTGCCTTGCAGTTCCGCCACCTTGTCCGGGTGTTCCGCCGAAAGGTCGCGCTTCTCGAATGGATCGGCATCGAGATCGAACAGCTCAATCTTTGGCGGCAATGCGACGTGCCAGTAAAGCTTCCATTTGCCGTCGCGAATGGCGCCCTGCGTCGGCTCGACATTGTAGACGACCTCGCCGCGTCCGGTCTTGCCGGTGGCGAGCGCTGACCAAACATCCATGCCGTCCAGCGGCTTGGAGCGGGCAAGATCGGCGCCGGCGAGCTTCGCGAGCGTCGGCAGCATGTCGACCACATGCATGACACCTTCGGCCTGCCCGGGGGAGACATGCCCAGGCCAATTGGCAAGGGCCACGACGCGGGTGCCTCCTTCGTAGAGCGTGCCTTTGCCATCACGATAGGGGCTGTTGTTTGGTGGCAAGTCGCCGGCCACGGCACCCTCGCCGGCGAACATCTTGCTGCGCGTGCCGCCATTGTCGGAATGGAACATGATGAGTGTGTTCTCACGCATGCCGCGTTCGTGCAGCGCCTCGACGATCTTGCCGATCTGCTCGTCCATCGCGGTGATCATCGCCGCATAGGTACGACGCGAGGGGTCCTCGATATGGGCGTACATGTCGATATAGCGCTGTGGCGCCTGATAGGGCGTGTGTGGGGCGGTAAACGCCAGATAAAGGAACAGCGGTGTTTTCGGATCATGGCCGCCGATCAGGCGAACAGCTTCGGCACCGAAGAGTTCGGTATCGTAACCCTCTTCCTCCAACAGGGAATTGTCGCGATACCAGTCGGTTTTGCCCTGTGCCTCGTGCTTGAAATGGTCGATTTCACCGACCAGGGGCCCGTAGAAGCTGTCGAAGCCACGCTGGCGCGGCCAGAACGCCTTGTCGGCATGGCCCAGATGCCATTTGCCGACGAGGGCGGTGCGGTAGTCGGCGGATTTCAGTGCCTGGGACAGCAGATATTCATCGGTGGCGAGACCATAGCTGCAGCCCGAGGGGATGACGCCTGTCTGAAGCCCGTAGCGAAACGGATAGCGCCCCGTCATCAAGGCCGCGCGGGTAGGCGTACACAAGGGCTGGGTGTAGAACTGGTCGAGCCGGGCCCCCGTTTCGGCGAGGCGATCCAGATTGGGCGTCTTGATATCGGAGCCGCGAAAGCCGACGTCAGCAAAGCCAACATCGTCGGCGACGACATAGAGAATATGCGGGCGCGGAGCCGGCGCCGCCCGGGCGCCCGGTGCGAGCAAGGAAAGCCCTGCAATTGCGGCCAGGAAGCCAGCGCCGCCAGCCAATATATCGCGGCGGGTCGGATTTCCGCCGCCGCCGGGCACGTATTCGGCCATGTGATTCATTGACAGCTCCCACCGGGTCGCGCCGCGCCGGACCGACCTCGTTTGCCTCAGCCTTAGCGACGCGGCCTGATCCGCTCAATTGCCATTTGGCGCCAAAGCCTCAGCCCGCCGCCGCACTGGCTTCGACGCCGACCGCCCTGCGGAAGGCGAGCGGCGTGCGGCCCTCCCAGCGTCGGAAGGCCCTCACAAAATGAGCGGGATGCCCGTAGCCAAGCGCCCTGGCAACCGATCCGATCGGCATGCCGGCATCAGCGAGGTAGAGGCGCGCCTGCCGGTGCCGCCAGGCGTCGACATGGGCTTCGAACGAGGTGCCGAGGCTGGCGAGGCGCCGCTGGAGGCTACGTGGCGAAAAGCCCATGCTGCGCGCCGTGTCGGCCAGGCAAAGCGATCCGCTCAGCGCTGAACTCTCAATCAGGCGGGAGACGACTCCGACCAGAGCTTCATCGTCCAGCCATGCGGCTTCGGGCGGAAGTCTCTGGATATCGTCAGGCAAACTCGCCCCGACAGCAGCCGGCGCATCACAAAACAGACGATTCGGGTGATCAAGCCACCTCGCATCGAACTTGAATGAAATACCGCCTCCCGCGCCGAAGGCAATGCGGGCGCCGAGCTTGTCCTCGTAGATGCGGAGCGGCGCCTGGGCTCGATGTGGCAGGCCAAGGCTCAGCTGCGCCGGATCCATGCCGGTGATCGCCTTCAACGCACTCGTCATAAAAGCCGCAATGCCCTCATTGAGCACCCGGGCATGTTCAGGATCGCTGTCCGCCAGGCGGTGGCTCCAGTGGGCGACGCCATCCCGCTCATCCAGCCGGAACATGACGCCGGCCTGCAGGGCCGGCATCTGTCGGGCAAGCGCTCCGAGACATTCGCGCAGGGTGCGGCCGGCGAAGAGCGCCTGCCCGGTCAAGCCCAAACGGACGGGATCGGCGGCAGCGCCCAAGTCCAGCCCAATCGTCGGCTCTGCCGCACTCCGCGCGAGGTGCAGCAGCAGGGCGCAGGCCTGCCCCCGGGCAATGGCGCCGTCGCCTGAAAGGGTTTCATCCGCCGACAGCCCGGCTCGGGTCAGCAGCGGTGTAAGCGCGAGACCACACTGGTCCGCTACCGCCGGGAGCATATGCACAAGCGCGACGCGGACCGGATTGCGATCCCACATGAGCCGATGGACCCCATTGCCCTGATGCGAATACCGTCAAGTCCCGACTGCGAGCCAATCCTGCAAGCCCATTACAGCTCATGTACCTCCCATGAGGTCCTACAGGTCAAGCAAACAGCGAACGACAGGCTGATTCGTCACCGTAATCTTCCTATCATCCAAGTAAACCATAACACCGATCAACATTGTTCCAAGCCGACCAGCGGCATGGATACTTGAAATCAGGGATCTCGGCGACGGGATCGATGGCCGCAGGCATCGATGCGCCTGGTGTCAGGCCCCGGAGTGCCAGGATCTCGGCCTCATCGCCCACCGCCAACAGCCGGCTACCAGCCACCGCCGGCGCCTGTGCCCTCGGCTGCGCCGGGTCCATCGTCAGGATGCGGGCGTTATGGATGACGAGATCGATGCGGTCCGGCATGACGCCCCCCCTGAAACGGAGATGCCAGTCATAGGGCGGGGGCGGAAGGGTTCAAGTGTTTCCTCCCCACTGCTTAGCGCAGCGGCAGCCACAACGGACTCTTCCAGGCCTTCAGCGCTTCGAGAAAAACCTGCAGCTTGGAAGGCATGAAGCGTCGCGTGGGGTAGACCGCGTGAATGAAGATTTCCGGCGAGGACCACTCGGGCAGGACGCGCACGAGTTCGCCGCTCGCAATCTGCGCATCGCAATAGGTCGAAGGCAATAGTCCTATGCCGTGCCCTCGATAGGTGAAGGCGCTTACGGAGTGATGGTCCCTGCTGGAAATAGGCCCCGAAACGGCTTGCTTGACCGATTTCTTGCCGCTGACCAGATGCCACTCGGCCTCGTTGTTGCGCCCGTTCAACAGCACGCATTGATGATCGCGCAGTTCTTCCGGCCTGGAGGGCAGGGTGCGGCCCGTCAGATAGTCCGGTGAAGCCACGAGATAGCGAACGCTCCGTCCAAAGCGTTGGGCAACGAGGGTCGAATCGCTCAGCTCCCCGAAGCGAAGGGCGATATCGACGTTTTCGGCGATCAGATCGAGAAACAGATTGGTGACAAACAGGTCGACCTGTATGCGCGGATAGGTCTTCAGGAACGACGACACGAACTCGTAGAACGGCTCCTGCCCCATGATGACCGGCGCGGAGATCTTTAGAAGGCCCTCCGGAGTCCTCTGCGCCTGGGTCAAAACCCGTTCGGCATCGTGGAGGTGGGCGAGCGGTTCGCTGCATTGATTGAAATAGGCCCGTCCCTGCGCCGTCAGGCTGAGCTTGCGCGTCGTTCTTTGCAGCAGGGTCACGCCCAGCTGCTGCTCCAGGGAGGTCACCTTTCGGCTGACGGTCGAAACAGGCATGCCGAGCGCGTGGGCGGCCCGGCTGAAGCTCTCCAACTGTGCAACCCTCACGAAAACGGCGATGTCGTTCAAATCGGTCATCTCTCGATTTTTGCATATATGGAAAAGAGATTCCATATATTTCCATCTTATCCAGGAATGGTGCCTCGCTCATATTGCGTTGCGAACTTGAAGAGCAGCTTTGAAACTGCTTCAACCCGGATGGAGAGTTCCATGCAAGAACGCAAAACGGTCCTCATCACAGGCGCCTCGCAGGGCATCGGTGCGGGCCTCACCAATGCCTTCCTCGAACGTGGCTACAATGTCGTCGCAACGTCGCGGCGAATCAGCCAGTCCGACGAGATTGAGCAATCCGACCATCTGGCGCGCGTCGACGGCGACATCGCCGATGCCGAGACCGCAAAGACCGTGACGGAGACGGCGGTCAGCCGGTTCGGTTCGATCGACGCGCTGGTCAACAATGCCGGCATCTTCTTCACCAAGCCCTTCGTCGACTATACGATGGAGGATTACCGCAAGCTTACAGCGACCAACCTTGAGGGTTTCGTGCATTTGACGCAGCTGGCTGTCCGGCAGATGCTCACGCAAAAGAGCGGCGGCAGCATCGTCAGCATCACAACCCCGCTGGTCGATCATCCGATCGCCGGCGTGAACGCTTCTGTCGCCATGCTGACCAAGGGCGGCATCGAGGCCGTCTCGAAGAATATCGCGATGGAATATGCAAAGGAGGGAATCCGCGTGAACACGGTCGCCCCGGGGGTCGTCGATACGCCGCTGCACAAGGACAATCCGAAGGACTTCCTGAGGACGCTGTCGCCGATGCACAGCATCTCCAGCGTGCAGGAGATTGTCGATGCAGTGGTGTTCCTGACGGAAGCTTCGCACATCACCGGGGAGGTGCTGCACGTTGACGGCGGCGCACATCTGGGCAGATGGTGAGCCAGGGCAACGCGCCTGCCGCTAGCGCGGAAAAGCGGCTGGAAGACAACGGCATCGTGCTTCCTCCTCCTCCGACACCGTTTGGCGCCTATGTCGAAGCCGCGCGGATCGGTAATCTTCTGTTCCTGAGCGGCATGCTGCCGGTTGTTGGGCACGAACCGCAATTCATCGGGCGCATCGGTGGCGAACTCAGCGCCGAGGATGGCCGCAAGGCAGCGGAAATTGCCTGCCTCAGTGGCTTGTCGGCCGCCCGGGCTTATCTGGGCTCGCTCGACCGGATCACGGGCGTCGCCAAGCTCGGCGTCTACATCGCCACCGAGGGCGATTTCCGGGATCATCCCAAGGTCGCCGACGGGGCCTCCGATGTCCTCGTCAAGGTGTTCGGGACCGAGATGCTCTCCGGCCGCATCGTGCTCGGTCTCGCGAGCTTGCCCCTTGGCATGCCGGTCGAAGTCGAGCTCATTTTCGAGATCGCACCCTGAAACATTTTCCCTTCGTCTCAGGCGAGCCCTGCAGCGATTGCCGCTGCAACCTGCCTCGCTCTGTCCGTCTTCGGCCACGCCAAATGAAAGCCTAAACGCGGCGTATTCGGCAAAGGCAGGAGGCCGATTTCCTTGTCGAGGGAGGCGATGGCATCGCGCGGCATCACCGTGAGATACCCGTGCTCCAGCATCAGGTTGACGATGATCGACAGCGCATCGACTTCGACCTGCTGGCGGCCGGCTGGTGCCGTGCGCGCCAGCAAGGGATCGAGCACGTCCCGGATGCGCTGCCGCAGGCCGCTTCGCAGGCTCGGCACCGCGATGAGATGGGTCTCCAACAGGGCTTCGAGACTCACGCCGGACGCGAGCGTCGCTTTCGGGCCGGCCAGGACGAGTTCCGAGGAAAACAGCTCGCGACTCTCGAAGCGCCGCTGCCGCATGGGCGTATCCATCAGGGCAATGTCGAAGCGCCCGGCCCTGAGACCTGCCATCAGCTCCTCGGCAGTGGTGGCGCTGACAAGAAGATCGTGTGCGATACTGTCGCGTCTCCATTCCGCCACCAGGCGGGCGAGACGGGCAGCGAGGCGGCTTTCATGGCCGATCGGGATGATTGTGCCGAGCCGGACGGTGCGCGTGGTGCGGGCGAAGCGCCGCTGGGCCGGGGCGGTGAGGCCGGCAACCTCCTCGATCAGGCTCACGGCGATTTCGTTGAGGCGCAGCCCCTCCGCCGTGGGCTCGCAACCCGTGCCCGTCCGCTGCAGCAGGCGGCGATCGAGCAACGCTTCGAGCCGGGCCATCTGCCGGGATACATGCGGCTGGCCAAGCCCTAGCGTCTGGGCAGCGCTGCGGATGCTGCCACTGCCGACAACGGCATTGAAATGTGCGAGCGCTGCAATCGGGATGGCACGATGGGCCGCCCAGTGCCGAACCTCCTGCACCGATGCGCCTCCCAACACGGCAAGAGCCGCGAGGCTGTCGAGCAGGCCGGCCGAGGAGCGCGCCAGGGTCTCGCCGGCCAAAGTCAGCGCGAATGTGCCCCCAGTCCGAAGCGCCAGCGGCATGGCGAGCTCCCGTTCGAAACGCTCGAAGGCATCGGCGACGCTGGCCGGCCCTCGTCCCAGCAGCCGGCCGGCTCCGCGGATGGAGCCTTCCTGCAATACGGTCAGGGCGATGGCGAGGGTAGAGGTGTCCATGGACGTGCCAGGGGGAGTTGGCGGCATAGGCTGTTCGGCTTTTGGCATATCCCGCGGAACGGCGGCGCACAATAAGGTCCTGATGTGGAGGACGCATCATGGCCGATTTCGACCTCGCGCTTGCCGGTACGGTGATTCTAGCCGACCGCGTCATCGAGCGCGGCTTTGTCGCCGTCGCCGATGGCAGGATCGCGCTGGTCGGTGAGGGCGAAGCGCCCGCCGCCCGCGACAGCCATCGCCTGCCCAGTGCGCTGATCCTGCCCGGCGCCATCGATGCTCAGGTGCATTCGCTTTCCCAGCGCGGTCAGGAGGATTTCCAGTGGTCGACGCGATCGGCCGCGGCGGGCGGGGTGACGACCATCGTCGACATGCCCTATGACGAGGGGCATGTGGTCTCCTCCGGCCAGGCAGTGCGCGAGAAGGCGGCCCATGGCGAGGCCGCCGCTCGTGTCGATTTCGCGCTGTACGGCACGGTCGATCCCGGCGAGGGCGCGCAGCGCATCGGCGAAATGGTCGAGGCGGGTGTCGCCGCCTTCAAATTCTCGACCTTCGGCACCCATCCCACCCGCTTCCCGCGCATCCCGCCGGCAATGCTGATGGATTGCTTCGCCGCCATCGCACCGCATGGGTTGACCGCAGGCGTACATAATGAGGATCACGAGACGGTCGAGACCTATATGGCGCGCACCAAGGCCGCCGGCATTACCGACTGGCGGGCTCATGGAATGTCGCGCCCGCCGATCGCCGAACTTCTCGCCATGCACACGATCTATGAGATCGGCGCGGCCACCGGCTGCCCGGCCCATGTCGTGCATTGCTCGCTCGGGCGCGGCTACGACATCGCCGCCGCCTACCGCGCGCAGGGCTTCGCCGCCACCATCGAGGCCTGCATCCATTATCTCGTATTGGACGAGGAGAACGATGTGCGCCGTCTTGGCGGCAAGGCCAAGATCAACCCGCCGATCCGCCCACGCGCCGAGGTCGAGGCTCTCTGGCGGCATGTGGCCGAAGGCAATGTCACGCTGGTTTCCACGGATCATGTCTGCTGGTCGAAGGATCGCAAGACAAATCCCGATATGCTCGCCAATGCTTCGGGCGTGCCGGGGCTGGAGGTGATGGTGCCGCTGTTCGTCGCCGGCGCCCTGAAGCGTGGCATTCAACTCACCTTCGCAGCGCAACTGATGGCCGAAAATCCAGCCCGGCATTTCCGCATCGCCGACACCAAGGGCGCGCTCATCCCGGGCCGCGATGCCGACATCACCGTGCTGACGCCTGAGCCTTACCGCTATGACGCTTCGGCGAGCGGGCACAATGTCGTGGGCTGGAGCCCCTATAACGGACTTGAAATCCCCTGGAGGGTCAGCGGAACCTATCGGCGCGGCGAGCTCGTCTTCGATGGCACACGGGTACTCGCCGAGCCCGGGAGCGGACGCTTCATCCAGCCGCCTCGGACCAAGACGCAGGAGTGACCATGCTGTCCCGCCCTACCATCGCCCTCGGCGAGAGGCCGCTCAGCCTGAAGGACGTCACGGCCATCGCCCACCGCCAGGCTGAAGTTGAACTTTCTGCCGAGGGCCGGGCGGCGGTACTGCGGGCCCGTGCCGTGGTCGATCGCCTGGTGGACGAGGGCATCCCCGCCTATGGCATAACCACCGGCGTCGGCAGCCAGAAGGATTTCGGTGTCAGCCGAGAGGCCATCGCCCGCTATAACAATCTGATGATCACCGCCCATGCCACCGTCGCCCCCGGGCCGAGCGCCTCGGCGGAGGTGGTCAGGGCGGCGCTGGCGATCCAGCTCGCCCTCTTCGCGAAGGGGCGCTCGGGCGTGCGGCTCGAACTCGTGGAGAGTCTGCTCGCGCGCCTGCAGGCGGATGATCTGCCGGCCGCCAGGCTGGGCTCTTCGGTCGGCGCCTCCGACATCGTGGCGATGAGCCAGCTCGCCGTGCCCCTCATCCGCAAGCAGGGCGTAGCGCCCGGCGGCAGCGGCCCGGCGCCGCTCGACGGGCTCGCCGCCAAGGAGGCTATCTCGCTCCTCAACTCCAACAGCCTGATGCTGGCGGAGGCGACGCTGGCGCTCGCGGAAGTCCGAGCCGTGCTCGACGCGGCGACACTGGCTGGCGCCCTTTCGATGGAGGGCTTTCGCGGCAATCTCAACTCCTGGCGCGAGGAGGTCGATCAGGCGCGAGGCCAGCCAGGGCAGCTCCGCACCGGCAGGGCATTGCGCGAGGCGCTGGCGGAAAGCCGGCTCTGGCAGGCGGGCGAGGCGCGCTTCCTGCAGGATCCGCTCAGCTTCCGTTGCATCCCGCAGATCCATGGCGCCGCGGAGGCAGCCTATGATTTCGCCCACGCCATTTTCGAGGCCGAGCTGTCGGCGGCTTGCGACAATCCGCTGATCGATACCGCGACCGGTGCCTTCCTCTCACACGGCAATATGGAGACCAGCGCCTGCTGCCTCGCCATGGACACGCTGCGCCAGGCTCTCGCCAAGCTTGTCGAAGCCTCGGGCCAGCGCATCCACAAGATCCAGTGGCCGGGCTTCACCGGCCTGCCGACCAGCCTCGCCGTCGAGCCGGGCGCCATCGGCGGCGTGCAGTTCCTCAATTTCGGCCACCTTGCTGGCGCCAATGTCGGCGCCGTCAGGCAGGCCGCCTTTCCGGCCCTGCTCAATTATTCCGGCCAGCTCGACGATGGTGTCGAGGATGTCGCCGGCAATGCCCCGCAGTCGGTTACAGAGACCGTGCGCAGCCTGGTACCGGCCTGGAATGTCCTCACGCTGGAGGTGGCCTGCGCCGTCTGGGCCGTGCATCGCCGCGACGTGCCGATCGCGGCCCTCGGCAAAGGCCTGCGGCCGCTCGCCCGCGAGATCCTGGCCTTGCTGCCCATCGGCAGCGAAGGCGAGGCGATCGTCGATCTCGGCCCGCTGGTCGAAGTCGTGAAGACGGCCGTCGGCCTGCCCGCCGGAGAGAAATGATGGCCGACCAAAGCTTTCGCGGCACCCTGGAGCGCCTGGCCAACTGGGGCGAGCTGCACACCGTCGAACGTGAGGTCGATCCTCGCTTCGAGCTCGGCGCGGTCCTCAGCCTGCGCCAGCACGACAAGCCGCAGCTCTTCGCCAGGGTGGCCGGATACGGCATGAAGGTCGCCGGCAATGTGATGAATTCGCGTGAGCGCATCGCAAGGCTGCTGGATACCGATCGGGCTGGCTTGCCGGGCCGCATCCTCGATGCCTTGAAGAGGCAGATCCCACCGATATTGATCGAGACAGCGCCCGTGCAGGAGGTGGTCCACCACGGCCCCTTCGACCTTGCCACACTGCTGCCCGTGCCGACCTGGTTCGAGCACGAGACCGGGCCTTACATCACTGCCGGCGTCATCGTCGCCCGCGATCCCGAGACCGGAAGGCGCAATGTCTCGATCGCCCGTCTCAGGCTCGATGGCGGTGGGCAAGTGATGGTCGGCATCGCCAGGAATCACCACCTCAACCTCCTCGCCGAAAAGGCCGGTAGCCTCGGCCAGCGCCTGCCGATCGCGGTGGCCATCGGCAATCATCCTGCCGTGCTGCTCGGCTCGCAGATGTATCTCGGCCTCGGCGACGATGAGTATGACGTGGTCGGTGGCCTCCTCGGCGAGCCCCTGCAGCTCGTGCGCTGCCTCACCGTGCCCCTGGACCTGCCCGCCGGCGCCGAGATCGTGCTTGAAGGTTTCATCGATGCCCGCGACCTCGTGCCGGAGGGCCCGGTCTCCGAATTCCACGGCTTCTATGTCAATTACGGGCCGGGCACGGGCGGCGCGATCGGCTGCGTGACCCATCGGAGGGACGCAGTCTACCAGGCGATCCTGCCGGGCTATGCACCGGAACATTGCCTGCTCGGAGCCATCGCCATCGAGGCCGTGTGCTGCGAGGCGCTGAAGCGCGTGATCCCTGCCGTCAGGCGCGTGGTGGTCACCGATGGCGGCATGGGGCGCCTGCACGCTGTGATAGCCATGCACCGCCCGCGCCTCGGCGAGGGCAAGCGCGCGGCGATCTTCGCGATGGGGCACATCAACCTGTTCAAGCTGGTGATCGTGGTTGAGGATGACGTCGACCCTGAAAATTCCGCCGAGGTCGAGTGGTCGCTGGCGGCGCGCTTCCGGGGCGACGAGGACCTTGTCGTGCTATCCGGCATGAAGGCCGACCGCTGCGATCCCCTGCATGAGAACATGACGGTGACCAAGATCGGCCTGATCGCCACCACGCGGCCAGGCGATGGCGAGCGGGAGAGCCGCTCGGAATTTGCCCGCGCGCCGGCCGAGGTGCTGGCGCGGGTACGGGCAGAACTGGCGGAGTATTGAAGATGGCGCTGGGAGCGCGGACGTCCTCGTCCGCTCTTGGAAACGATATGCCCTCCGACGAGGGAAGAACGGACAAGAACGTCCGCACTCCCAGGAAAAGGCGCATCATTGTCGGCGTCAGCGGCGCGTCGGGCTTCGATTACGGCGTGCGCATCCTCGAAATGCTGCGCCGCGAGGGCGTGGAGACGCATCTCGTCGTCTCGCGTGCCGCCATGACGGCGATGGCACATGAGAGCGAGATGACGGTCGCCGGCCTGAAGGCCCTCGCCGATCACACCTACGACAACCGTGACATCGCCGCGCCCATCGCCAGCGGCTCCTTCCGCACAGCGGGCATGATCATCGCGCCCTGCTCGGCCAAGAGCCTGGCGGAGATCGCCATGGGCACGGGCGGAACGCTGATCGCCCGCGCCGCCGATGTCGTGCTGAAGGAGCGCCGCCGCCTGGTGGTGCTGTTTCGTGAGACGCCGCTGCATCTCGGCCATTGCCACAATATGCTGCGCCTCACCGAGATGGGCGGCATCGTCATGCCGCCGGTGCCGGCCTTCTATCCCCGGCCGACGAGCCTCGACGAGATGGTGATGCATACCGCCGCCCGTGCGCTCGACCTGTTCGGCCTCGAGATCCCGATGGACGGGCGCTGGAAGGGAGGCTGACGTGCCGGAAGACCGCCTCTGGCAGGACCTCATGGCCCTTGCCGAAATCACAGACCCTGCAAAACCCTATACGCGGCGTTGCTTCACCGACCGCTTTCTCGAAGGCCGGCGCTGGCTGGAGCGGCGATTCATAGAGGCGGGCCTCACCACGCGGCTCGACGAGGGCGGCAATCTGATCGGACGGCTTGACGGTGCTATTTCCGGCCTCAAGGTACTGGCAATCGGCTCGCATTCCGACACTGTGCCTTCTGGCGGCCGCTTCGATGGGCCCCTCGGCGTGCTGGCCGGGCTGGAGGTGGTGCGCCTCCTCAAGGATCATGACGTTGCCTTGCGCCATCCCCTGGAGATCGTCGATTTCCTGTCGGAGGAGCCGAGCGACTACGGCTCATCCTGTATCGGCAGCCGCGCCATGACGGGATTTCTCGATACCGGCATGCTCGCCCTGCGCAACCCAGCGGGCGAACCGCTCAAGGAAGCGATGACGCGGATGGGCGCGCAGCCCGAGCGGCTCACCGCACCTCTGCGCGACGACATCGCCGCCTTCCTCGAGCTTCATATCGAGCAGGCGCGAGTGCTCGAACAGGGCCACATCGATATCGGCCTGGTCACCGGCATCGTCGGCATCGCAAGGGTGGAGATCGAGTTCACCGGCTCGGCTGATCACGCCGGCACCACGCCGTTTCACCTGCGCCGGGACGCGCTGGTGGCGGCGGCCGATACCGTCCTGCAAGTCCGCCGGCTGGGCGAGCAGTTCTCGCGCACGCGCAACGGCTGCTTTATCGCCACCACCGGCCGTATGGAGGTTCATCCCAACGCCTCCAATGTCGTGCCGGGGCTGGCGCGGCTGATGGTGGAGGCACGGGCCGAACAGGCCTCGCATCTCGACGCCTTCCTCGAGGAGGTTGCGCAGGCCAGCCTCGCCGCAGCCTCCGCCGCCGGCGTTGAACTTAGCGCCTTCCGCTCGATCTCGCGCTCCGAGCCTTCACCCTGCGACGGGCGGCTGCGCGATCACCTCGCATCGGCTGCGGGCAACCTATCGCTCAAGACCGTATCGCTCGCGAGCGGAGCCGGCCACGATGCGGGTTTCATGGGGAGGATTGCGCCCATGGCCATGATCTTCGTGCCGAGCCGGGAGGGGAGGAGCCATTGCCCGGAGGAATGGACCGAACCGGCCCAATGTGCAGCCGGGGCGCGGGTCCTGTACGAGGCGGCGCGACGAATCGATGGGGACATCGCCTTCGGGTGACGGGACCAGCTTTCGATTACGAGGCCACGCGCAGGTGAAACGCACATTGCAACCCGAAATTTCTGATATATGGATGTGGGGGAAAATGTCCATCGTGGTCATGAACCGGGGACGCATCGAACAGATCGCCTCGCCGGCCGTGCTCTACGACGCGCCGACGACGCGTTTCGTCGCCGGTTTCATCGGCACCATGAATATGCTGGCATGCCGGCTGGTGGGGCACCACTTCGACGCGATCATCGCGGCCGCAGGACCTTTGACTTTCGAAGCGGCTGCCGGGGACAATTCTTCCGGGGACAACCTTATCGTCGGCATCAGGCCGGAGGACGTGCTCATCGAGCCCGATGGCGTGCCGGGACGGGTGATCGGCACCGCGTTTCACGGCCGCACCCTCAGGCTGCATGTCGAATTGCTCGACGGCACCCCCTTGACGATCGACGCGCCGCGCAGCGATCTAGGTGCAGACTATGCTTCCGGCCAGACCATCCATCTGCGGGTGCGGCCCGGAGTTGCCCGCATCCTGCGTCCGAACTGACCATTCCTGCGACCTCGGAGAGTGTCCCGACATGCCCAATCATCTGCAGTTCTATATCGACGGCGCCTGGGTTGACCCGGCCGTGCCGAACAGGCTCGACGTGATCGATCCAGCGCACGAAGAGGCCTACACCGCCATCTCGATTGGCTCGCAGGCCGATGTCGACCGGGCCGTGGCCGCCGCCAAGGCCGCCTTTCCCGCCTTCGCGCGTACCACGAAGGCCGAGCGCCTCGCGTTGCTCCGCCGCATCCTCGAGATCTACAACGAGCGTTTCGAGGATATCGCACAGGCCGTGTCGCAGGAAATGGGCGCGCCACTCGCCTTCGCGCGCGAGGCCCAGGCCTGGGCTGGCCGTGGCCATCTCGAAAGCACGATCAAGGCGGTCGAGGACTACGCATTCGAGCATCAACGCGGCACCACGCGCGTGGTGAAGGAACCGGTGGGCGTGTGTGCGTTGATCACCCCCTGGAACTGGCCCCTGAACCAGATTGTCTGCAAGGTGGCGCCGGCCATCGCCGCCGGTTGCACCATGGTGCTGAAGCCGAGTGAGATCGCGCCGATCAGCGGCCTCATCTTCGCGGAGATCATGCATGCCGCCGGAACACCCAAGGGCGTGTTCAATCTCGTCAATGGTACCGGGCCCGACGTCGGACAGGTGATGGCGGGGCATCCGGACGTCGACATGGTCTCCTTCACCGGCTCGACGCGCGCCGGCATCGTCGTCGCCAAGACGGCAGCCGATACCGTCAAGCGCGTTGCCCAGGAACTGGGCGGCAAATCAGCCAACATCATCCTGCCCGATGCCGATTTCGCCACGGCCGTCAGCAAGGGCGTGGAAGGTTGTTTCGGCAATAGCGGCCAGTCATGCGACGCGCCGACCCGCATGCTGGTGCCCCTCGACCGGCACGAGGAGGCGCTGACGATCGCGAAGGTAGCGGCGGAGCGCCACAAGGTGGGCGATCCACGCAAGGAGGACAGCGTGCTCGGCCCGGTAGTCAGCCAACTGCAATACGACAAGATCCAGCGGCTGATCCGCAGGGGCATCGAGGAGGGCGCCACGCTCGTCACCGGTGGCCCTGACAGGCCAGACGGCCTCAATCGCGGCTATTATGTTCGCCCCACCGTCTTCGGCGGCGTAACGCCGGACATGACCATCGCGCGCGAGGAGATCTTCGGCCCCGTGCTCTCGGTTATGCCCTACAAGGATGAGGAAGAGGCGATCGAGATCGCCAATGACACGGTCTACGGCCTTGCCGCCTATGTCCAGTCGAGCGATATCGCCCATGCGCGGCGCGTTGCCTCCCAGATGCGCGCCGGCTCCGTCTACCTCAACTATCCCGACTGGGACACCTTCGCGCCGTTCGGGGGCTACAAGCAGTCCGGCAACGGCCGTGAATATGCCGATTTCGGCATTCACGACTTCCTCGAGATCAAGGGAGTGGTCGGTTACGGCGAAGCCTGACCGCGCAAAGCCTTCTCCGCAAAGCGGGGAAGGCTTCTCGGCGCCACTTCTAGGAAAACGGCTTTGGCGGTCGGAGACCGCCACTCCGTGTTTGGCGCGCCTCATCCGGAAAGGCGTCGGATCTACGCCGCAGCTCCATCCGCCAGCGCCTTCGCCGCTCTTAGATCCCTGACGAAGTCGCCGTAGGCGGCCTCCTTGGCCCCGGCATCTGGAAGGCGCAGCAGATAGGATGGATGCACGGTGATGAAGCCGGCTCTTTGGCCGAATTGGATCGGCCCGCGATTGCGCCCGATTGGCAGGGCCTTGCCCGCGAGCGCCTGCACGGCACTGGCGCCGAGGGCGACGGTGAGACGCGGACGCACGAAGTCGAGCTCCTTGTCGAGCCACCAGCGATAGTGCTTGATCTCGCCGGCGGTTGGCGATCGGTGCAGGCGCTTCTTGCCGAGCAGCTCATATTTGAAGTGCTTCACGGCATTGGTGAGATAGGCCTCGCGCCGGTCGATGCCCGCCTCGTTCAGCGCCCGGTCGAGCAACTGGCCGGCGGGTCCGACGAAGGGGCGGCCCTGCAGGTCCTCCTGGTCGCCCGGCTGCTCGCCGACAAAGGCGATGCCGGCGCCGACCGGCCCCTCGCCCAGCACGGCCTGCGTGGCGCCCGGCACCAGCGGCTCAGACGCGGCGATGATGCGGTTGAGCTCTTCCAGGGAATGCGGCTCCTGCCCCGCCATGGCAGCGACGGCCTTGTCCGGGTTGCGCTTGATCGGCATGGCGGCCTCCCTTTCCAGCATTTCCATAACGCGCGTGGGGGCAAGACGGATCAATTCGGGAATGGCCTGAGCCTCCGGCAGGTTGCGCCAATATTTCTTCGGCATCTCCGAACGCATCAGCTCGGGATTGACCCTGGCCGGATTGAAGGTGCTCTCGTAATAGCCGCGCCAGCCCTTTTCGAAGGGATCGTCGGCGGGCACGTCCTCCCGCCGGCCGGGTGGCCCGACAACAAGGTGCTCCCTGTCCCAATGCAGCGAACCGATGGGCGTGAGGATGGACCATGTCAGCGAGCGGAATCGGTCGACGAAGAAGCCCGAGACGGCCTCCAGAATGTAATGCTCCGGCTCGAACCAGGCGGCGAAGCGCTCGCTGCCGGCGGGCTCCTCGATGCGGCGGAAGCGCAGAAAGGCGTGCATCTTGTGAATGTCGCGGCCAACCGCCTTGTTGAGGCGGGCGAGGCGATGGACGAGCGGGTCGCTCGGGATGTCCAGCAAGGCGCGCTCGCCATGCAGGACGCGCCAGATCAGCGTGTAGAGCAGAGCGTGGCGCTCGGGATCGCGATGGCATAGCGCAGTGTCGATCCATTCGCCGAGCGCGCGCGGCAACGCCACGGGCGGGCCCTGCTCTCCCTCCGCGGCGCCGAACAGGTCGGCCCCCATGGCGCCCGTGCTCCAGCTGACCTGCCCTGGTGCGATATCGGCCGCGACGAGGCTGCGTACCGCACGCCGGAAGCCGGCGAGGTCCGCCCCGTCCTTCAGGACGACGAACCGCCTTGTCATGCGAAGAGGCTCAACTGGCGCGGTGGCGCTGTCGTGGCCCGCAGATCGAGCTGGTCCGAAAGGCGCACAGGGCGGTAATCCGCGGCGATCAGGAAAGGCCGCAGCCGCTTCAGCCCGGCGGTGAGCCGTCCGACATCGGCGAGACGCAGCGAGGTATGGCGCCGTGCCGCGATGATCCTGTCCACCGCCAGCGCCCCGAGGCCCGGCACGCGCAGCAGCATCTCGCGTGCGGCCTTGTTGACGTCGACGGGAAAGCGCTCGCGGTGCTTCAGAGCCCAGGCGAGCTTGGGATCGATGTCGAGCGCCAGCATGCCCTTCTCGCCACCCTCGGCGATCTCGTCGACGCTGAAGCCGTAGAAGCGCAGTAGCCAATCGGCCTGGTAGAGCCGGTTCTCGCGCTGAAGCGGTGGAGACTTGGCCGGCAACAGAACACTGGCCTCGGGAATCGGGCTGAAGGCGGAATAATAGACGCGCCTGAGATCATAGCTCCGGTAGAGCGTCGCGGTGGTGGCGAGCACGGCCTCGTCCGTGGTGTCGTCGGCGCCGACGATCATCTGCGTGCTCTGGCCGGCCGGGGCGAAATGGCGCTTCTCCTCCCGCGCCTCGGCAATACGCTCATGCATCTGGCCCATGGCCGCGGCGATGCCGGCGCCGCTCTTCTCCGGCGCCAGCCGCTTCAGGCTCGCTTTGGAAGGCAGCTCCATATTGATGGAGAGCCGGTCTGCCCAGAGCCCGGCCTGCTCGATCAGCCAGGGGCTCGCCTCCGGAATTGCCTTGAGATGGATATAGCCGGCAAAGCCATGGTCGCGGCGCAGGCGCCTGGCCACCAGCATCAGCAACTCCATGGTGTGGTCGGGCGTGCGGATGATGCCGGAGGAGAGGAACAGGCCTTCGATATAGTTGCGCTTGTAGAATTCGAGGGTAAGCGTCACCACCTCGTCCACGCTGAAGCGGGCGCGCTCGACATTGGAGGAGCGGCGGTTGATGCAATAGGCGCAGTCGAACAGGCAGTAATTGGTGAGCAGGATCTTCAGGAGCGAGATGCAACGCCCGTCCGGCGTATAGGCATGGCAGATACCCCCGCCCGTGCTGGAGCCGAGTCCGTCCTTGGCCGCCACCCGCTTCGGCGCGCCGGCGGAGGCGCAGGAGACATCATACTTGGCGGCATCGGCCAGGATGCGCAGCTTGGCGGCCAGTTTCTCGTCCATGGCGGGAGCCTCCGGCAGAGTCGCGAATGTTCATGTTATGTTCTATGCACGAGCTTTGCAATCCCTGGGAGCGCGGACATCCTGTCCGCTCTTGAAACGCAGCGGTTGCGGTGAAGGCTGGGCGGTTACTGTTTGCACCATAGTGGCGCTTTTCTTTGCAAAGTATCGTTGCAAGAGCGGACAGGATGTCCGCGCTCCCAGGAACCCGCTAATCTCCGAAGCGTTGATACCTGTTATCCATTTCTCTGGAGGCATGATGGCCAAGCCGAGAGCCAATTGGAAAGGCGTCCTCAAGGTCGGCGAGCTTGCTGCCGGCGTGGCGCTCTTTACGGCGGCGAGCACCTCCGAGCGCGTCGCCTTCCATACGCTCAACCGCAAGACCGGAAATCGCGTGCGCCGCCAGTTCGTCGATTCCGACACGGGCAAGCTTGTGGAGCGGGACGACCAGGTCAAGGGCTACGAGACGCCGCAGGGCGAAGTGATCATGCTGGAGCCCGAGGAGATCGCCGCGGCCATTCCCGAAAGCGACAAGACGCTGAACGTGGAAGGCTTCGTCGCGCTGGACGCCATCGACACCGTCTATTTCGACCGACCCTATTATCTCGCCCCTAGCGACGATACCTCCGCCGAGGCCTTCGACCTGCTGCGTGACGGCATGCGAGGCGCCAAGGTGGCGGCGCTGGCGCGGACGGTGCTGTTCCGCCGCCTGCGCAGCGTGCTCATCCGTCCTGAGGACGAGGGCATGGTCGCCACCACGCTCAATTTCGACTACGAGATCCGCTCGCAGGAGGAAGCCTTCGCCGACATCCCCAAGCTCAAGCTCGACAAGGAGATGCTCGAGCTCGCCGGCCACATCATCAAGACCAAGAGCGGCCGCTTCGACCCCGCCGCCTTCGACGACCGCTACGAAGCCGCCCTCGCCGAACTGGTGAAGGCCAAGATCGAGGGCCGCAAGATCAAGCCGCGAGCAAGGCAGCGCGAGGGCAAGGTGGTGAGCCTTCTGGAGGCGTTGCGCGAGAGCGCCAAGGGTGGAGCGGAGGCGAAGCCGGCGCGGAAGCGGGCGTAGGCGTCGTGAGGATTCGCCTATCTAGCGCACGGACGATGTTTCCCCTCTATCCCGCCGGCGTTTGTCACGCCGCGCGCCAAACTCAAAGAACGCAATCTCCCACGCAATCCATTGGCCTGCCTGTGCAAACCTGCTTAGCTTCGCCGGACACATTGGTGGGAGGACAGCATGGCCAGGATCTTCAATCAGCCCCTCGGCGGCAATGAGATGCCGCGTTTCGGCGGCCCGGCCACCATGATGCGGCTGCCGACCCAGCCCACTACCGAAGGGCTCGATGCCTGCTTCGTCGGCATTCCCATGGATATCGGCACCTCCAATCGGCCCGGCACCCGCTTCGGGCCGCGGCAGATCCGCACCGAGAGCTGCATGATCCGCCCCTACAACATGGCGACGCGGGCGGCCCCCTTCGACAGCCTGCAGGTGGCTGATATCGGCGACATCGCCATCGACACCTTCAACCTGCCCAAATGCGTGGACATCATCACAGACGCCTATCGCAGGATCATCGCCAATGGCTGCAAGCCGCTGACGCTTGGCGGCGACCACACGCTCTCCTTTCCGATCCTGCGCGCCATGGCGGAGAAATACGGACCCGTCGGCCTCATCCACGTCGACGCCCATGCCGACATCAACGAGCACATGTTCGGCGAGCCGATCGCCCACGGCACGCCCTTCCGCCGCGCGGTCGAGGCAGGTGTGCTCGACACCCGACGCTGCGTGCAGATTGGTCTGCGCGGCACCGGCTATGCCGCCGACGATTTCGACTGGCCGCGCAGCCAGGGCTTCCGCGTGGTGCAGGCCGAGGAGTGCTGGCACAGATCGCTGACGCCGCTGATGGAGGAAGTGCGCTCTCAGGTCGGCGGCGGGCCGGTCTACCTCTCCTATGATATCGACAGCCTCGATCCCTCGATCGCGCCCGGCACAGGTACGCCGGAGATCGGTGGGCTCACCACCATCCAGGCGCTGGAGATCATCCGCGGCTGCTGGGGCCTCGACCTCGTCGGCTGCGACCTCGTGGAAGTGTCGCCGCCCTACGACCCGGCAGGCAACACCGCCATCACGGCCGCAAACCTCCTGTTCGAGATGCTCTGCGTGCTGCCGGGCGTGCAGCGGCGCTGACCGAGGATGGCCGGAGCGGCTGAAGAACTGGACAGGCGGATTGCTTCGCCGCGGGCGCTTGCTCGCCACGGCTGCGGGACGGATGTTGAAGCCCCGCACTGGCGAGCGGCATCGGCGCGTGGCTTCGTAGACTTGCGCACCTCCTGCGTGAGGTCTGGATCCGAGCGTCCTCTATCGGCCTGAATGTCTCCTTGCCGCGTCCTCCGAGCCACCCTGCAAGCCCGAAAGCCTCACGGGAGGAATGGCCTCCGCGTATGGCGGCTGCAGGGAATCGCCTCCCGGAATCATCCCTTCGACCCGCCCGCTGGGGCCGATAGTCGATTTGAAGCCCTCGAATCCGATACAAATCCCTTCCAGCCCCCGGTTCCGGCCCGATGCGGCCGCCGTGACACGCTCTGCTCCGCTGACGGCCAAATGCCATCGAAAAACTGAATAAAAGCCGGCCCGCACCGTTCTCGTGCTCACCTCAGGGTCTGTGGAGAGAGAAAGGAGGCAAGTTGCACCGAAAAAGCACGTTATCCGTTTATAGTCTATCTTTTGTTTTCAACGCAATTCCTTACAATGTATAAATAGATACAGAATGAAGTATTAGTATCTAATAAGATACAGACTAAATGACACAATACCGTCGCCAACTGGAACATTAGTTTACGATAAGCATTACACTAGGGTGTGTCTTTTCGGTGACATGGCATCTATAAAATAATTATACTGATCGACTCTTCGTCATGACTCTGTTGTGCAACCAAAAAGAGTGCACCAAGATCACGGCAACGGTCCCCCTCGGATCGTGTCCGGATTGCAAGTTTTGCGTGTGATCGGGGTCTCGCGAGTCGGTCGAAGCACCAAGCGGCGCTCTCGATCAAATAATAACTGTCTTGGAGGTCATCTAATGACGATGAAGTCTCTTCTCCTCGGCGCCGCTGCTGGTATCGCTGCTATCGGCGCTGCCCAGGCTGCCGATCTGCCCATGACCAAGGGCGAAGCCGTCGAGTATGTTAAGGTCTGCTCGACCTTCGGCCCCGGCTTCTTCTACATCCCCGGCAGCGACACCTGCCTCAAGATCGGCGGCGAAGTCCGCGCTTATTACCGCTTGTTCGGCGGCGATAATTTCAGCAGGAACGACAACCGCTCAGCGTTCAATGCCGAAGGCCGCATCTGGTTCGACGCCCGCACTCAGACCGACTACGGCCTGCTGCGTTCCTACTTTCAGATCAATGCTCAGAGCCACCCGATCAGCGCCCAGGGTCGCGACAACGTTACCAGCTCCAACACCTTCAGCATCGATAAGGCTTTCATCCAGTTCGGTGGCTTAACCGCTGGTTACGCCCATTCGTTCTTTGGTTTCTATGACAATGACTATGGCGATACCATCTACGCGCCGTACTATAACGAAGCCAATACCGTTAACCTGCTCGCCTACACCGCTCAGTTCGGCGGCGGCTTCAGCGCCACGCTGTCGATCGAAGATGGTCGTGACCATCGCGTGAACGGTACTGTTATTACGGGAACCGCCGCTGCTCAGGGCGGCCAGCAAGTTCCGGATGCTGTCGGCCAGCTCCGCTATGACGCCGATTGGGGCGCAGTGGCGGTGCAGGCCGCAGGCCACCAGTTCCGTACGGCTGAAAGCGTTGGGGCGCACAGCAACAAGTATGGTTGGGCCGCCGGTGGCTCGCTTGCGATCAAGATCCCTGCCATCGACAGTGGTCACTTTGTGGTCGAAGGTCAGTATGCGGACGGTGCGCTCGATTATCTCGGCGCCGGTAACACCTGGATTGCTCAGAGCGACTACTTCGTCAGCCATGGCGGCGCCGGCCCCTTGGACGGCGGTAAGGGCTGGTCGATTACGGCGGAACTCGGCGGCAACATTACGCCTGTGCTGAACGCCAACTTGGTCGGGAGCTACATCGACACCAAGTATGACGGCATCTTTAGCAGCGGCAGCGATGGTCAAATCAAAGAATTTACCGTTGCCGGCAACCTGACCTACACCATCGTCAAGGGCCTCAAGGTCAGCGCCGAAGTTGCCTACACGCACGGTACGGTTGACGGCGCTACCATTGTCAGTGGTCCATTTGCAGACCAGGACAAATACAGCACGTGGCAGAGCGGAATCCGCATCCTCCGCTCCTTCTAATAGTTCTCTCCCGAAACCAAGCAGGGGGTCGGCGACAAGCCGACCCCTTTTGTGTGCTCCCAGCGTGGGCACACTCCTGTGGATGAAAATTCGACATACGTTGATCACAACAAGCGAAGAGAAGCGCAACTGTAAGAGGATGGCCGATCGTAGAGGTAGAAGGCATAGTGGGGGTATCAGGCTGTGACCGGAGGGCCAAATGAAGAGGAGCGCGCGCGGCCTTTATCGGCGATTAAAATAGATCGCGACGATGCGAGAATCTCGCATCCAAAGCACTTGCTGGGACCATTGCGGCTCTTTCCCCTTCAATCATTCACTTGTTGAAAGCCGGCTGACATCTCCAAAGCCGATGGCCCGTGCCCTGCTTTTGAGGTGAGACCAACATCCAGGAGATGACCGAGACCAAGTCAAACCGCGCCACCCAAAGCGCTTGCAGAACTTCATGCGATCTCTCCGGACATCAGTTATTCACATTGCTCACATGTACAACATAGTACCTTGAGTTTAGTCGTCGCGGTCACCGCAGAGATTCTGCCCCCTTTTCCTACAGAAGACTATCGCATCATACAGGGATTTGCGACATTGGTACTTTAGTCATTACCTGACAATCATATATTTTGGTGTCACGCGCCAAGAATGCACCTTATCACCTAGCCTTGTAACTCCTATAATACAATTAATCTATAATTCGGGCGATATAGAAAATACATATTGTAACATGCCCTAGCGTTATATAATGTACAGGTTGATTTTAGATGTCGTATGTCCAGTTGTAACAATCATAAGAGATCGACATACCTCGTTAGAGGGCATTCCGAGGCGGCAAGTGGTCGGCACGAGCATTCAGATGACGCGCAATCTTGCGGGGCGGCGCCCGCGTTCCGTGCAGAAAAATATCACGCTGATGCAGGTGCAATGGCAAACCTTCGGCGATGATCTGCGTGCGGAGAGGACAAGACGAGGTCTTACCTATCGGCAGTTCGCGCAGCTTACTGGTGTGAATTTCAGCACATTGGCGCGGCTGGAGAGCTTCTATACGCCCTGTAATACCGAGACTTTCATGACCTTGGTCATCGAAATGGGCAAGGACCCACGCGATTATATTTCGCGACGTTTGGTGGGCTTCGCGAACTGGATCAAGCAAGTGGACTGAATCCCTTCTGAAGTCCTTCTGAGGTAGTTTGTTACCGTCTGTAGCACCCTGCAAAAACGCCACCAGCGGTGAAAGCCACGCTTCGCATGGTCAGCGACCCGTGCCCGTGACGCTGGGCACAGCGGGGCGTGTTCCCATCAACGCGACAGTTCCCGCAAAATCACAGTTGAGCGGCCGCAACTATCGGCCTATTGGATGACAAGGCTTTCTAGCCCGCCGGTCATCTTGGACGTCGTTCCCCGGCACGATTCGCCATCGCTTTCCCGCATTCCTTTCGAAACGAAGATTTTTGAGCGACAAGGTTTTTGATCCGGGCGCGGGTTCGCCTGCCGGAGCGTCTGTTCGGGCGCCCACCGCTGCTGCCGGCCCCCTGCTCGGCATCAGCCTGGTGCTGATCGCCTTCAATCTGCGCGCCGTCTTCTCCAGCCTCTCCACCGTGCTGCCCGAGATCATCAGCGACACCGGCCTCGGCCCCGTCTGGGCCAGTGTGCTCACCACGCTGCCGGTGGTCTGCCTCGGCATCTTCTCCTTCCCGGCCCCGGCATTGTCCCGGCGCTTCGGGCCTGAACGTGCGATTTTCGCGTGCATGCTGCTGATCGCCTTCGGCACGGGGTTGCGCGGGCTCGGCCTGCCACCTTTCCTGTTTGCGGGCTCCTTCCTGGCGGGCGCCGGCATCGCGGTGATCAATGTACTGCTGCCCGGCCTGGTGAAGCGCGATTTCCCCCGGCGCGTCGCCATGATGACGGGGCTCTACACCATGGCGCTCTGTGGCAGCGCGGCGGCTGCCGCCGCCTTCACGGTGCCTTTGGAGAAGTCCCTGCCCGGCGGCTGGCCGGCGGCCCTCGCCTCATGGGGCCTGCCAGCCCTGGCGGCTGCCTTGATATGGGCGCCGCAGGCCCTGAAGACCGGCCGGCACGCCGCTGGGATGAGGCCCGCGGTCCACGGCCTGTTCCGCAATCGCCTTGCCTGGAAGGTGACGCTGCTCATGGGCCTGCAATCGGCCATGGCCTATATCGTCTTCGGCTGGATGGCGCCGATGTTGCGCGACCGCGGCATGGAGAGCGCCAGCGCCGGCTTCGTCCTCTCGCTCGATGTGGTCGTCCAGATGCTGGCCTGCCTCGCCTTGCCGGCACTCGCCACGCGCGGTCGCGACCAGCGCTGGGCCTGCCTCCTCATGTTCGGCTTCGGGGCTCTCGGCTTTGCCGGCTGCTACCTTCTGCCGCTTTCGCTGGCCTGGATCGGCGGCGTGCTGAACGGCATCGGCCAGGGCGGCCTGATCGCGCTGGCAATGACGCTGATCATCCTGCGCTCGCCCGACGCCAATGTGGCGGCCCGGCTGTCCAGCATGGCGCAGGGCGTCGGCTATATCCTGGCCGGTTTCGGCCCCCTGCTCGCCGGCGTGCTGCGCGGCGCCACCGGCAGCTTCGCCGCACCGATCCTATTGTTCCTCTTCATTGCCTTCATCGGCTCCTGGGCCGCCCTGGAGGCCGGACGCAACGAGGTCATAAAGGCAGGGGTGGAACCATGAGTGGCGAGACCAATCTTGCACGCCTTCTCGCCGCCATGACGCCGGCGCTCCAGCCCGGCCGCTTCGTTTTCGCCACGCTGCCTCACGGCGCTGCAACACCCGCCTCCATCACTCCGGTGATGTCTTTCCGAGAGGCTGAGGGGCTGACAGTGATCCTGTCGGAGGAAGCTGCCACGCAGGCGAGCCTTGAAGGCATCTTCCCCAGCCGCATGATCACCCTCGAAGTGCACTCCTCACTCGAGGCCGTCGGCTTCCTCGCCGCCATCACCCGTCATCTCGCCGCAGCCGGCATAGGCGTGAACCCGGTCTCGGCCTTCTACCATGACCACCTGTTCGTTCCCGCCGAGCGAGCCGAAGAGGCCATGCGCCTTCTCACCGAGCTTTCGGCGGCCGCTCGCGAGGGAAGGGCTTGAGCGCCGCGCTCGACAGCCTGCTCGCCGAGATTCGCGCCTGCCGCATCTGCCGGGACGCACCACGCTACGGCGCCGCCTTGCCGCATGAGCCGCGTCCGGTGATCCAGGCTTCCAGCGAGGCACGTCTCTGCATTGCCGGCCAGGCGCCCGGTATCCGGGTGCACCGATCCGGCCGGCCCTTCAGCGATCCCTCCGGCGTGCGGCTGCGCGGCTGGCTCGGCATCGGCGAGGATGTGTTCTACGACGCGAACAAGGTGGCGATCGTGGGAATGGGCTGCTGCTTCCCGGGTCTCGATGCCGACGGCGGCGACCTGCCGCCACGGCGCGAATGCGCCGAGACATGGCGCAATCGCATCTTCGGGCAGATGCCGAAGATCGAGCTTATGCTGCTCATCGGCCAATATGCGCAGAAATGGCATCTTGGAGCCCAGGTCCTTGGCAGCGGAATGACAGGAACGGTGGCGCGCTGGCGCGAGATCTACGCCGGAGAGAGCCGCCCGCGCATGCTGGCGCTGCCCCATCCATCCTGGCGCAACAGCGGCTGGCTGAAGCGCAACCCCTGGTTCGAGACGGATCTGCTGCCGGTGCTCCGGGCGGATGTGGCGCGGCTGCTGGGGGAGAGTGATCAGTCCAACGCCAGCCGCAGCGATCGGTAGGCTTCCACCAGCGCTTCAAGCGTGAAGGCCCGGTTGAGGCCGCTGGGGTTGGGCAGGACCCAGACCGAGGCGCCGCCGAAACGGTCGGACTGCGGTCCCCAGGGGATCTCCGCCTTGCCGGCAATGGCTGCATAGGCCGGCTTGCCGAGGAAAGCCACGAAGCGTGGGGCATAGCGGCTGATCCTGGCCTCCAGCGCCGCGCCAGCCGCGACCAGTTCGCCTCGCGAAAGGTCCGAGGCACTGCGGGTCGGCCTGCTGACCGCGGCGGTGAGGCCGTAGCCGTACTTGACGAGCGTGGCATCGTCCTGCGGGCGCAGTTGCACCGGCGTGAAGCCGGCGAGGTGCAGGGCCCGCCAGAAACGATTGCTGGGACTGACGAAACTATGGCCGGCCGCTGCAGCAGTCGCGGCGGGATTGATGCCGCAGAAGATCACCGAGAGGTGCTCAGCCAGGATATCGGGAAGGGCGTCGGCCATGAAGCGTCAGGGCGCCACTCTTGCAGCCCAGGCCGAGGCGGTCTTCGCCATCGTCTTCATGTGGTCGGCAGCGGTGAAGCCCGACACGGCCTTGCGCGGCTTGAGATCATGGTCGCCGTCCTCCAGCCAGAGGATCTCGATGGCCTTGGAGAGCGTATAGGTGGAAACCTCCTCCAGCGTGCCGAAGGGATCGCGCGTGCCCTGCACGATCAGGGCCGGCGTCTTCATCGCCAGGAGGTGGGCGGTGCGCAACTGCTCCGGCTTGCCCGGCGGATGGAAGGGATAGCCGAGGCAGAGGAGACCTGCGATCTTGCCCTGCTCATGGAGTTCGTCGGCGATCATGCTCGCGACGCGCCCGCCCATCGACTTGCCGCCGATGATCAGCGGTCCGCTGGCGCCGAGCGCGTCGACGGCGGTGCGATATTCCGGCATCACCTTCTCCGCCTTGGGTGGCGGCTTGACGCCTGCGCCGCCGCGGCGGCCAGCCATATAGGCGAACTCGAAGCGCGCGACGCGGAAACCTGCCTCGGCGAGCGCCGCGGCACTGGCCGTCATGGCGGCTGAATCCATCGGTGCGCCGGCGCCATGTGCGAGAAGGATGGTGTGGCTGCTATCGCCAGGTCCGTCGAACAGGAAACTCGTCATCGCCGCTCATTCTCGCGCAGGTAGTCGACCAGCGCCTGCGCATTGTTGTGAACTGTGTCGTGGGCGCCATAAAGAAGCGTCACCGGGCCGGCTTTGACAAGCTCACGCAGCGTGGCGACGGCGCTTTCATTGGCATCGAGCTCGGCGTGATAGCGGCCACGAAATACATCCCAGCGATCTGGTCGATGTCCGAACCACTGGCGAAGGACCGTGCTCGGGGCGATCTCCCTGAGCCAGAGGCTCAGGGATGCCGTCTGCTTGCTGATCCCGCGCGGCCAGACCCGATCGACCAGGACGCGCTGCCCGTCGTCGGGCGAGGCTGGATCGTAGATACGCTTGATGCGCAGCCCTTCCGTCACTCGGCCGCCGTGGCCTGGCTGCGTACCGGCAGCTTCCAGTTGGGGCGGACGAAGTGGCAGGTGTAACCATCGGGATAGTGCACCAGATAGTCCTGGTGCTCCGGCTCGGCCTCCCAGAAGGAGCCGACTGGTTCGACCTCGGTCACGACCTTGCCGGGCCACAGGCCGGAGGCGTTGACGTCAGCGATGGTGTCCTCGGCAATGCGCTTCTGCTCTTCGCTCGTATAGTAGATCGCCGAGCGATAACTCATGCCGATATCGTTGCCCTGGCGGTTGCGCGTGGTCGGATCATGGATCTGGAAGAAGAACTCCAGCAAATTGCGAAAGCTGGTCTTCGTAGGATCGAAGATGATCTCGATCCCTTCCGCATGGCTGCCGTGGTTGCGATAGGTCGCGTTGGGCACATCCCCGCCGGTGTAGCCCACCCGCGTGGAGATCACGCCGGGCTGGCGCCTTACCAGATCCTGCACGCCCCAGAAGCACCCGCCGGCCAGGACCGCCCGTTCAGTTGACGCTGTCATGTCTAACTCCTTGAGCTTGATTTTGCAGAGCCGGATATAGGCACTCTAACCTGCACTTTCGAGCCGGCACAACTTTTGTTGATCGGAGCGAGGGGGGGCGGGCAAGCTGTTTTAAAGGGCGCGACTCAGGCCGCCCGCTGCGCCACGGCCAGACGTTCGCGCTCGAGCAGCGCCCGTTTGCGGCGCACGCCCCAGCGATAGCCGGAAATCGAGCCGTCCTTCTTGAGCACGCGGTGGCAGGGAATGAGGATGGCGAGGGCATTGTCGGCGATCGCCTTCGTCAGGTCGCGGGGATCGCGCGTGCCGAGCCTGGCCGCGAGCGCACCATAGGAGGTGATCTCGCCGGCCGGGATCTCGCGCAAGAGCTGCCAGACCTTGAGCTGATAGCCGTTCCCGCGAGGATCGAGCGCCAGGCCTGGATCTTCCTCGGGATGATCGATGAGGCGGGCGAGCTTGGTAACGGCTTCGGCGAGACCAATGTCATCGGGTTCGAGCATGGCCTCCGGCAAACGCTCCTGGAGGGTGTCCAGCAAACCCTCCCACTCATTGCCGAACTCGAAAGCGACCAGCCCTTTGTCAGAAGCAGCCACCAGGAAATCGCCGAGGGAACTGCTGCCCCAGGCATAGCGAATACGGTCGGACATCACACTCTCCTCTTGAGCCATCGGGCTTGGGATCATGGATAGCGCCGAATATCCGGGCTCACGACCCGGTTCCTGCTTTGCACGGCACAATGCCGTTTCGGGGGGCGGGTCATCAGACCCGGCTCTTCAGGCGGCGGCCGCAGCCAAGAGCCGAGTCTGATGACCCGTCCCCCAGACCGCACCGCCAAAAGACTTTGCCCGTCACACCGTCTCCAGCGCCAGCGCGATACCCTGGCCGCCGCCGATGCACAGGCTCACGATGCCGCGCTTCAGGCCGTCGCGCTTCAGCGAGTGCAGCAGGCGCGTCGTCAGCACCGCGCCGGTGGCGCCGATCGGATGGCCATGGGCGATGGCGCCCCCCTCGACATTGACGATGTCCTCGGGCAGGCCCAGCTCCTGGATGGCAGCGAGGGGCACGGCGGCGAAGGCTTCGTTGATCTCCACGCGGTCGATGTCGGCAAGCTTCCAGCCCGCCCGCTCCAGGGCGATGCGGATAGCCGGCACCGGGCCGAGGCCGAACAGGCCGGGCTCAACGGCGGCGATGCCATAGGCCACGAGGCGGCCGGCAGGCGTGAGCCCCTCCTTCTCGGCAAAGGCGGTGGAGGACACGATCATCGCCGCCGCTCCGCTGTTGAGGCCGGGGGCATTGCCGGCCGTGATGGTGCCGTCCTTGCGGAACGCGGGTCTCAGCCTGGCGAGCACCTCGGCCGTGGTGTCCGGGCGCGGCGCCTCATCCGTGGCGAAGCTCTCCGGCCCCTTCTTGCCCTTGATCTCCACCGCCACGATCTCCTCGGCGAACTTGCCCGCCTTCTGGGCGACGGCGAAATTCTGCTGCGAGCGGGCGGCGAAACGGTCCTGCGCCTCGCGGGTGAGCTGCACTTGCGTAACCAGATCCTCCGTGTGCCAGCCTGAATGCTCCCCGGAAAAGGCGTCGTTCAGGCCATCGGTCAGCATGCTGTCGAGGATCTGGGCCGGGCCCATGCGATAGCCCCAGCGCCCTCCATCCATCAGATAGGGCGCGCGATCCATGTTCTCCATGCCGCCGGCAACCGCCGCCTCGATTTCGCCCGCGATGATCTGCTGTGCGGCGCTCACCACCGCCTGCGCGCCGGAACCGCAGACGCGGTTGACGGCGAGAGCGGGCACGGTAACCGGTACGCCGCCGCCGATGGCGGCCTGCCGGGCCGGATTCATGCGATTGCCAGCCTGGATGACGTTGCCCATCACCACCGAGCCGACCTTGCCGGCATCGAGGCCGGCGCGACGCAGCGTCTCGCGCACCACGGTGGCCCCGAGCTCGGTGGCCGGCGTGCCCTTTAGAGAGCCGTTATAAGCGCCGATCGCCGTGCGGACGGGATGGCTGAGGACGATATCGGCATGTGCCATGACAAAACTCCTATGGGAATGAGGGTCAGAAATGCTCGACCCAGGGCCTGAGCTCGACTTCGAGCGACCAGGCATCGCGTGGCTGGCGAATGAGATCGAGATAGGTCTGTGCGATGCCTTCGGGCGACAGGGTGGAATCCGGCCGATCGGCGGGATCCGGGCGCACGGTGCTACGCACGCCGCCGTCGATGACGATATGGGCAACATGGATGCCCTTCGGCCCCAGTTCGCGGGCGCTGCTCTGGGCAAGGCCGCGCAGGGCGAACTTGCCCATGGCGAAGGCAGCGGACTGGGGAAAGCCCTTGACGCTGGCGCTCGCACCGGTGAGCAGGATGGCGCCACGCCCGAGCGGCAGCATCCGCCGGGCCGCCTCGCGGGTGACCAGGAAGCCGCCGAAGGCGCTCACGGCGATGGCGTTGCGCACGGTTTCCGGGTCGAGCTCGGCAATCGGCCCCTGGGCGCGAGCCGAGGCGTTGTAGACGACGACATCGGGCGTACCGATTTGCCGGCTTACTTTCTCGAAGACATCGGCGACGGCAGAGGCATCGGTCGCATCGGCCGGTAGCGCGAGCGCGCCGATCTCGCTGGCGAGGCCGGCCAGCTTGTCGGCGTTGCGAGCCACCAGGGCGACCTTCAGTCCAGCCGCGGAGAATCTCCGGGCGACGGCGGCACTGATGCCCTGGCCAGCCCCGACGATCAGGGCGGTGGAAAAGGGGGTATCGGTCATGAAGGATCCTCCGGCGGCTATCCGCCGCCTTGATTTCTGGGGGTTGGCGATGTTTCCCCGTTCAGCAGCACCCGCCGGGCTGCGGCGAGAATCTCTTCGGAGAGATGGGGATCGTCCACCGCCCGCGCCAGCACGACGGCACCCAGCATGGTGGCGAGGCCAGCCATTGCCTGCTCGCGCCGGCGGTCCGCGACGCGCCCCGGCATGAAGCGGGAGAGCCTGGCGACGGCGGCCTCGATGCCCTCCCGGAAGACGCCGCGCACGGGTCTCTCGCGCCGCCCCGTCTCGCCGGCAAGAGCGGCATAGGGACATCCGTCGGCAGGATTGTCCCGATGCGCCATGGACAGATAGGAGGAAACCAGCGTCGCCAACGGATCTTCTCCACGCGCCAGCAGTCGGTCCCAGCGGCGTTGCGAACGCTCTGCCGCCTGCCGGCAGGCCGTCTCGATCAGCGCCTCCTTCGAATCAAAGCTCTTGTAGAAGCCCCCACGCGTCAGACCGGCCGACGCCATCAGGTCATCGATGCCGACGCCGTCGAAGCCGCGCTCGCGAAAGAGCCGGTCCGCCGCCTCGATGACCCGCTCCTTGTTGCGGGCAGCCTGTTCACGGGAGACGCGCAAGGGAGACTCCAGGGTTACGGACGACGTTTAGCTTAGATGATGTTCGACATCTAATTCAAGCGCGATAGCTGCATGGCTGGGCCGCGGGCCGAGCGTGGAGTGGCGGTCTCCGACCGCCATTACCCTATCCTGTAGATGTAACGCTTCCGAAGATGGCGGCCGGAGACCGCCACTCCGTGTTTCGCGCGCCTCCTCCCAACCGGCCGCCATTGCCTCCTAGGCACCCGGATCGGCCATCGCGCCACGCCTCAAGGCCATATCCCGCCCATCATCACAACATCGTGCCACGCCGGATTTCGGGCTTGCCCCAGCCTTTCGCTCAACTATGGTGCCTCTGGATCGGGACGCTCTGGTGGGAGCAGGACATGGCGGTGAGTGCCTTGAAGGGCCCGACGCAGCAAGGGCTGGCGGAGGTCGCGGCGATTGCACGGGCCAATGTTAAATCGGCCGTCGTTGCCAAGGCAGCCATCGTCAACGACCGTTATGCTCTGACATTCCGTGTCTCGCCGGCCGACGATGCCGCCCGGGCGAAAGTGCTCGACGAGATGGAGCGAGCGCTGAACAGCCAGCGCTTCGACCCGAAGGATGCGACCGGGGTCGAGCTGCAGTTCGATTGACCCGCTGCGGTACAAACACGAGCGGCTGAAGGTGGGATTGCCACTCTTCATCGGTCGCCGTTCCCCGGGAATGTCGATCGGTGATCGACATTCCGTGTTTGGTGCATTTGCTCCGCCTTAGGCCGCTTCGTAGCCGCGCGATTTGGTCTCGGCGGCGCCGGCCCCCCTCAGCTCCGCGAGAAATTCCTGATGCATCATCGGGCGGGAGAACATCGGATAGTTCTTCTCCACCGCCAGGCGCTGCTCTTCCTCGCTCAGCGTCGCCGTGCAGTCCTTCAAGGTAACGACGTCGTAGCCCTTCTCGTAGCCTGTACGCATGGTGGATTCGACGCAGCAATTGGTCAGGAAGCCGCCGAGCGCGATGGTCTGGACGCCGCGGCTGCGCAGGATGAAGTCGAGATTGGTGGTGGCGAAGCCGCATAGGCCGCGCTTGCCCTCAATCACGATGTCGCCGGGTTCAGGCTTCAGCACGTCGACGATTTCGGCGCCCCAGGAGCCCTGGCGAAAGGACTTGCTGTCGACGACGCCCTTGAGGATGCCATAGGGACTAGGGCGCAGTTCGTGATAGTCCTCGGTGAAGGTAATCGGCGCAAAGACGATGGTGGCACCGGCGGCCCGGGCCTGTTTCACGGTCTCCACCGTGTTGGCGAGCATGTTGGTCTGCTCCATCACGCCTTTCACGGCCCCATGAAGGGTGCCCCCTTCGGTGGTGAAGTCGTTCTGGTATTCGATGAGAACCACGGCTGTCGATTTCGGATCCATAAGTCGTCTCCTGGACTTGGCGAAGTTCGCGCTATGTATGGATCAATATGACGCCAAAGGCGAGACTACCTCCCGCGATCGCTGTCAGGGTCTTCACCCGAAGGTGAAGGCGAAGGCCTGGGCGCCCGGGTCCTGGAAGTCGATCTCGAAGGTGTGGTCGGCGACTGGCTTGTTCTGGCGGATCAGCTGGTAGAGCCGCTGGTTGGTGATGGTGCCGTTGCCGTCGGCATCGATGTCGACGCCGTGATCGTCGCCCGGCGCCTTGCCGTCGACCAGGACACGGAAGCGCACCGGCTTGCCGCCACCGCCCGGCCCGAGCACCAGATGCAGGTCGCGGGCATGGAAGCGATAGGTGATGCTGCCGTTGGCGGCGTTGAGGGTCGCCTTTTCCTTGTCGACGGTCCAGTCGCCAGACAGCGTCCACTGGTTGAGATCGAGCGAACCGGCCTTGGCGTAGACCTGCGACTTGTCGACAACCATGCCGGAGGGCGCGATGAAGTTGTCGGCCCGGTCGTAGCCGATATAGGTCTCCGGTGAGATCACGTCGCTCATGTCGGCCGCGGCTTCCGCGCCCTTGGCCTCGACCTGGACAACGCCCTGCGCGACATTGGTCTTGCCGGCTTCCTTCAGCAATTGCTGGATGATCTGCTCGGACTTGTCGTAGTCACCCTCGCCGAAATGGTGGCCGCGGATGCGGCCCTGCGCATCGATGAAGTAATGCGCCGGCCAGTACTCGTTGTTGAAGCCCTGCCAGATGGCATAATTGTTGTCGATGGCGACGGGATAGTCGATCTTAAGGTCCTTGACGGCTTGCTTGACGTTGTCGGCATTCTTTTCGAAGGCGAATTCCGGGGCGTGGACGCCGATCACCACCAGGCCCTGATCCTTGTATTTCTCCGCCCAGGCCCGGACATAGGGGATCGAGCGCAGGCAGTTGATGCAGGAATAGGTCCAGAAATCGACCACTACCACCTTGCCGCGCAGGCCCTCGGCGGTGAGCGGCGGCGTGTTGAGCCATTCGACCGCGCCCGAGAGCGAAGGCAGTTGCCCCTCGACCGGCAGCGTCTCGCCGCCCCCGGCGGGCTTGGCCTTCATCATCATGGCCGGGTTGGCGCTCATCATCATCGAGTTCTGGTCGCCGGAATTCTGATCGCCGGAATTCTGGTCGCTCTTGGCGATCACCGAGGAAGTCGGCTGGGTGTCGGAGGGAATGGGCCTCACCTTGTCGACCAGGCCTTGTTCGACGGCCGACGTGCTGGCCAGCGAGACCTGTGTCAGGAAGCCGGTATCGAGGCCGAGGGCAATGGCGCCGACGCCGGCGATCACCAGCACGCCGAGGCCGCGGCGGATCCACTCGCCGACACCGAGCGACTTCTTCATCGCCGTAAACACGCGCCCGCCGATCAGGAGCGCCAAGGCAAGCGAAGTTGCAGCGCCGAGGGCATAGGCGAGGAGCAGGACCGTGGTCTGCACATTGGCCCCCTGCAGGGCGGCGCCGGATAGCACGAGGCCAAGGATTGGGCCGGCGCAAGGCGCCCACAGCAGGCCGGTGGCGATACCGAGCAGGAAGGAGGGTCCGACAGAAGAACCGTTTCCGTCCTGCCTCGACGCCGCCTGCGACAGGCGCGAGCCGGCCGAAACCAGCGGACGCGTCAGCCAGTCGGACAGATGCGGGAAGAGCAGGGTCACGCCGAAGATCGCCAGCAGGCCCATGGCGATCCAGCGGCCGTATTCATTGGCCTGCACCGCCCAGCCTCCGCCCACCGCGGCAAGCGTGGCGACGGCGGCGAAGGTGAGGGCCATGCCGAGCAGCAGCGGCAAGCCGCTCTTGATGAAAGGCTTGTCTGCCCTGGCGAAGACGAAGGGCAGGACCGGCAGGATGCAGGGGCTGAGGATGGTCAGCACGCCGCCGAGATAGGACACGATAAAAAGCAGCATCGTCTAGCCTTGGAAGGAAAGGAACGCCCCGACACCGCCGGACACATTGCGGCCCGGCGCCGGCACCTGCCGGAAACACACGAGCGTCGGAAAAATTCAGGCCGCCGCCGCCACGAATTTGAGCGCCACGCCGTTCATGCAATAGCGCAGGCCGGTCGGCTTCGGACCGTCGTCGAAGACATGGCCGAGATGTCCATCGCAGCGCCGGCAGGCAACCGCGGTGCGGGTCATGCCAAAGGAATTGTCCTCCTTGGTCGACACGGCGTTGTCGAGCGGCGCCCAGAAGCTCGGCCATCCCGTGCCGCTGTCGAACTTGGTCTTGGAGGAGAACAGCGCGAGGTCGCAACCCGCGCAGGTAAACACACCGGTACGCTCCTCATGCAGCAGCGGGCTGGTGAAGGGACGCTCGGTCGCCTCTTGCCGCAGCACAGCATATTGGTCGTCGGTGAGGCGCTGGTGCCATTCGGCGTCGGTAAGCTTGAGATGATCCGCACCGGCAGCGAGCGCGGCGCCATTGCCCAGCACGCGGCCCGCCGCGAGGAGGGCGCTGGCGCAGACGCCGGATTTCAGGATCGTGCGACGGTTCAGCATGGTGCTTCTCCAGGATTGATCGGTGGATTGGAACCACCCGCAATCGGCTACGAACGCATACGCTATTTCGTTACGGGAATAACGCCCGTCACGACGAGTTGATCGTTTCGTGAGAGCCGCCGGCCCGCTTCAGCAGAAATTGCGGGCCGCTACCGGCTCTTCGGAGCCTGAATCAGAAAGCGCGCGATGGCGGAAGAGGGTGCAGACTTTGTCATGCCCGGGCTTGTCCCGGGCATCCAGGCGCGACCTCCGTCCGCGTTCGCGCGCCTCTGGATTGCCGGGACAAGCCCGGCAATGACCAAGAAGTCGAGTCCCGCGATTGTCTGGTCTATCTCCTCAGGGGTCGGCAGGCGATTTTCGGTGCCTCGAAAACAGGGGCCGCAGCAGGACTGCCGCGGCCATGCCCAGGGTGCCGCCGACGACCGTCTCCCAGGCGCGGGCGGCAAGCTCGTAGAAGGAGCGTTCGCCGGAGACGGCCAGCGTCACGATCAAGGCGAAGGCATAGGCCCCGCAGGCGACATCATAGCGTTCCGGAAAGGCCATGGCGTAGATGATCATGGCGATGGCCGCGACAACCCAGACAAGGAGCGGCGCATTGATGGCAAGCGGAAGGAAGGCGATGGCAAGCGGTACGCCGACCATGGTTCCAAGAATGCGGCCGCGTATCCGGGCGAGCGTTGCCACCGTCGAATTGGTGATGACGAAGGTGCAGGCGCAGATAGCCCAGGACGACTTCTCGAGGCCGAATTCGCCATTCAGGCCCACGATCACCAGCGCGGCAGCCGCGGCCTGAAGACCCATGATGAACTCGATGGGCAGCCAGTCGTCGAAGTCGGTCGAAACCGGCATGGTCGCCATCAGGATCGGATGTTCGGCCGGCCCGCTCAGAAGGCGCGGCACGACGGCGGCGACCATCGCGATCATGGTCGCAATGCCCACCACATCGGCGTCGTCCAGACGCAGCCTGGCGCTGTAGGCGAGGAGCTGGCCGATGAAGATCTGCGAGCCGATGCCGGCACTGAAAGGCGTGAAGCGCTTGAAATAGCCCACGCAGAAGGCGCCGCTTACCAGCGGCAGTTCGAGCCCCGCCGCCCCGACGAGGTTGAGCACGTGGACGAGCACCACATAGCTCAGGGCGCCAATGCCGGCACTGCCGCAAAAGAGCAAAAGGTCCCGGGAACTCTCCCAGCGGGTGGCGCGATTTTCCGAAACGCTCGCCCAGAGCGCGAAGCTCCCCGCGATCACGCTCAGCGTGACATTATTGCCGGCATGCTGCGCGATCTGCGGCATCAGGCCGAGCATGGCCGCGATCCCGTAGGCCGTGACGAGCCTCAGGCCCCGGATGCGGCGATGCGTTCCCGGATCGAGCCTTTCCAGCCAGTCGAGGACCACCATTCCCATGCGCGCCTCAGCCAAGACGTCGAACTTGGAAAGCCAGTATTATGATCGTTAGGAGACGTTGCCTCTACATGCAAGGCCCATTCGGGCACCCAACATCAGCACGACTCAACAGAATAAGTCGCCTTGGAGGAGAAATTTCCTTAACCTTCAAAGCTTAGATCACAGCAGGAGCAAGACGGAGCTTGCTCTCGACGGTTACGCCACCCCCAAATTGACGGCAAAGCGCCACGACTTTGAGCGCTTGCGGAAACGAACGCCGCGAATTCAGGAAATGTCAGGCCGCTATCGTGACAGCCCCAGATAGGAAAGGCTTGACCATGCTCGCATCCACCCTGGTAACCGCTATCTTCCTCGCCATCCTCGTCGACCTGCTGGGGGCGACTTAGCGCGTTCTACTTTCAGATCGAATCATCAAGAATCGCAAAATGCTTTTGATTCCAGTAGGTTAATTTCGGAATCCGCTCCTACCCGAACGCATTTTGCTTTAGGAAACTCGCTCGAAAATCACGACAGTGACGCGAGAGCCTCGGTTTTTGGCATCCCCGGGCTTCGTCCCGGGCCTCCAGCTGCGACCTTCGCCATGCCTGCAGGCGCCTGGATCACCGGGACGAAGCCCGGCGATGACAAAAAGTCGACGTTGCGCCGATTTTTCCTGCCGAGCTCTTATGACAGCCGCTGCCCGCCCGTTGTAAAGACATGGCATCTCTCGCGCGGGATCCCGAGCATGAGAGTGCCCTGCGGCGCCCGGGTGCCCGGGCAGCGTATGGTCAGGCGGCCCGCTTGGTGGCTGGGCGCGTGGAGATACATGGCGCCGCCGATATATTCGCTGAACTCGACCCTGACGGGCAGGCTTGCAGCGCCGCCCTCGCCGATGAGCAATTCGTCGGGCCTGATGCCGATCTCGATGCCATCGCCAACGGCCAACGAGCCGCTTTCCCGAAGCGGCAGGGTCAGGCGAGCAGGATCGATGCCGGGGATGGCGATCTCGATCGCATCCGGCGGCAGGGCAGTAACACGCCCGGTCAGGAAATTCATGCGGGGCGAGCCTATGAAGTTGGCGACGAAGCGGTTCACCGGCCGCTCGTAGAGTTCGGCAGGCGATCCCACCTGCTCGATCTGGCCGTCATGCAGCACGACGATGCGATCGGCGAGCGTCATCGCCTCCACCTGGTCGTGGGTGACATAGATCATGCTGGCGTTGAGCCGGCGGTGCAGTTCAGCTAGCTCGAAGCGCATTTCCACCCGCAGCTCCGCATCGAGATTGGAGAGCGGCTCGTCGAACAGGAATAGCGAAGGCTCGCGCACGATGGCGCGCCCGATCGCCACGCGCTGGCGCTGGCCGCCCGAGAGTTCGCGGGGGCGGCGGGCAAGCAGGGGGGTGATCTGCAAAGTCTCGGCCGCCCTGGCGACCTGCGCCGCGCGCGCCGCTTTCGGCACTCCGGCCATCCTGAGCGCGAAGCCCATATTATCGGCCACCGACATATGCGGATAAAGTGCATAGGATTGGAACACCATCGCGAGCTTGCGCCCCGCCGGCGGCACGCCCCGCATGTCGCGGCCGTCGAAATGGATTGTGCCCTCACTCGGTACCTCCAGCCCGCAGATCAGCCGCAGCAAGGTGGACTTGCCGCAGCCCGAGGGGCCGACGAAGACCGTGAAGGCGCCGTCCGGCATCGCGAGGTCGATGCCGCGAATGGCTTCGAAGGTGCCGAACCGCTTCACCAGGCCGGCTAGTTCAACATGCGACATGAGGGCCACCCTGGGAAAAGCTTGCCGAAGTCACGAGAGCCTCGCCGTCAGGCTGTGAATGCCGGTCACGCCCTCGCGATCCCGGGCGTAGAACACAACCACGAGATCGCCGCCCGCGCGCCTGACAACTGTGGGATAACCCAGATCCTTGGTCGGCAAATCATCTGCGAGTGCGATTGCTTGGGATCCCCAGGTCCGACCCTGGTCGCGGGAGAGATGCAGCATGATGCCGAAGGGCGGCGAGCGCTGCCCGCTGACACAGGCGATCTCGCCGCCGGGCAGAGCGATCAGCTGCGCGGGATAGCTGCCTATGCCCGTCGGCATGGGCTTCGACCAGCTCAGGCCGCCATCGTCGGAAACCACGGCATGCAGGATGCGGCTGACATTGTCCCGCAGCAGCATGAGGATACGCCCGGAGGGCAGCAGCAACGGCGCCGGCTCCTCGAATTCATGGCCGTGCCCCGCGGCTACCAGCATCGGTGCGCCCCAGCTGTCGCCGCCGTCACGTGAGCGCACCGTAAAGACAGCTCGGTAATGCGGCACGTCCGAGAGCGGCAGCAGGATATCACCATCGGGCAGTTCCAGCGCGCCGCGCATGCCGTAGCCGCCACTGAAAGGCAGAGTGTCGATACGGGAGGTCGTGATGAATGTCCGCCCACCATCATCCGACAGATGCACCACAGTCTCGCCGCCGCCACGCGCCCAGGGAAAACTCTGCTCAGCGAGGCCCTGCTCGGCAGGGTGCGCGCCGGTGAAGCTGTCAAGCTCGGGCGACGCGACCAGATGGCGCATCAGGGTTCCGGGCAAGGTGAGATCGGTGCGGCCCAAGGTGCGGGCGAGCGGCAAGGGCAGCCATTCGAAGCGCCATTGGTTGAGCAGGACGCGGCCGTTGCGCAGCGCCGTGAGCCCCGCGCATTCGACGCCGCTCCAGTCGTAGGCCGGCACCACGGCAGGCGCGCTCCAGCTCCGCCCCTCATCCTCCGACCGCATCAGCACATTGCGGAACTCCGGATCCTGCGGCGGGTGCAACGTCAGCACCCGCCTCGGCGCCCGGTTGAACACCAGAAGGAAGGCGCCGTCGGTGGCAACGGCGAGATGCGGATGAGCGCAATAGGCATGGGGATCCCGCTGGAGCACCCTGCGCTCCATCACCTCGACCCCCATGTCAGCCACATCGGTCCGCATCGTGGTCGCGCTCAGACCCGGAAGCGCGTGCAGCGCACATATTGCAGCGGCTTCGGGTCGTCACTCCATTCATGATAGGAGCAGACCACCGTGCCATCGGCGACCTGGGCCACACTCGGATAGCCGATATGCTGGTAGATGCCCGGGTGATGCCAGTTCACGCCGCCGCCGGCGATCTTGCCCGATTCCGGCGTCATGCGACTGGAGCCGGGCGTATCGGTAACGGTCTTGCCCGGCACGCCGCCCTCGCGGATGACGAACTCGTTCTTCACGTCCCAGGTGACGCCGTCTTCCGAGATGAGGCCGCGCACGCCATAGGGTGGCCGGCGATAGCCGTAGACCATGAGGTAGCGGCCGTCCTGGAGCGCGATCAGCTCGGCCGGATACCCCCAGATATTGGTCCATTTCGGCGGCGTCCAGGAGAAGCCATCATCCTCCGAGATGGTCATCACCATGTTCCTGGCGTCGCTGCTCGGCTGGGTGTGGGTACGCATGAAGCAGACGAGGCGGCCGTCCTTGAGGCGCAGCAGCGCCGGCTCCTCATAGTCGATGATGCTGGCGGGATCATAGGCAAGCGTCGAGAAATATTCCCAATTGTCGCCGCCATCGTCCGAGCGCATCAGGGCCGAGCGCGTGGTCTCGCCCTCGCCCTCCTCCTCATAGCCGTGGATGCGGCCATAGAGGCCCATCAGCAGCGAGCCGTTGGGCAACTGCCAGGAGCCGAGACGGCAGCCGCCATGCTTGAGCGGGCGGACGTTGACCGGGATCGGCCTGGTCCAGGTGGCGCCATTGTCGGTGGACTTGATCACATAGGTGCCGAGCCAGCCCTGCAGCTTGTAGGTCCAGGTCCAGTCGCCCCATTCCGGCGTCATCGGATGGGAGGACCAGGAGGGCTGCTCCGGGCGCACGCCGCGCTTGAAGAAACCGGTGATGGTGAGATTGACCAGAAGCGTGCCGTCTTCCAGCTCGCAGATGCCGCAATCCCAATTGCCTTCGGTAGCGCTCCAGGGCAGCACGACATGCGGCTCGCTCCAGGTCTTGCCGCCATCGGTGGAGCGGGTCATCAGCGTCTGGCCGCTGTCATGATGGAAGGGGAAGCGCTCTTCGTTGAACACCGCCAGCAGGTCGCCGTTCTTCAGTGTCCGCATCGCAATCTGGTTCACGCAGTGCTCTGGATGGCGAAAGATATCGTAATGCTCGATCTGGCTGATACCGCCCACAACTTGGTCCATGACTTCTGTCTCGCGTTTCCGGTTTGAGGTTTGAGATGGCCGAGCAGCACCCTGCCTAGAGGCGGATGCCGACATTCTTGATCTGCACGTAGTTCATGATGCCGGGCAGGCCGCGCTCGCGGCCAACGCCACTGTCCTTGATGCCGCCGGTGGGCGCCTGCTGGCCGCCGATGAACCAGCCATTGATCCAGACGGACCCGGCTTCGATATCCTGGGCGAGACGCAAGGCACGGCTGATATCCTGGGTGTAAAGGCCGGCGACAAGGCCGTAGCCGAGGCCGTTGGCGAGCGCCCTCGCCTGCTCCTCCGTCTCGAAGGAAAGAGCAACGGCCACCGGGCCGAAAATCTCCTCGCGCGCCACCACATGGGAGGGTTCGACGCAGTCGATGATGGTCGGCTCGACGAAATAGCCGCGGTCGAGGCCTTGGGGCCGGCCGCCGCCGAGCCGCAGCCGCGCGCCCTCGCCTCGCCCCTTTTCGACGTAGGCGTTCACGCGCTGATACTGTTCGGCCGAGACCACGGGACCGAGGTCGCGATCGGCGAGGCCGGGGCCGACCGTTAGCCCCTGGGCCGCGTGGGCCAGCCGTTCCAGGAACGCGTCATGGATGGCGCGGTGCAGGATCAGGCGGGAAGAGGACGAGCAGACCTGGCCGGAATTGCCGAAGGCGCCGTCGAGGATATCGACGACCGCGCGGTCGAGGTCGGCGTCCTCGAACAGGATCACTGGGTTCTTGCCGCCGAGCTCGAGCACTGCCGGCTTCAGCCCACGCGCCGCGCCCTGATAGACCAGCCGCCCGGTCTCGACCGAACCGGTGAAGGTGATGCCGCGGATGTCGGGATGGGCGACGAGGGCCGCGCCGGCCTCCTCGCCATAGCCGGTGACGACATTCACAACGCCCTTGGGGAGGCCGACCTCGCGGCAGCATTGGGCGAACAGCATGGCACTGAGCGGCGACTGCTCGGCCGGCTTGATCACCACCGTGCAGCCAGCGGCGAGCGCCGGCGCGACCGAGCGGGCGAGCATGCCGAGCGGATAGTTCCAGGGCACGATATGAGCGGTGACGCCGGCCGGCTCCAGCAAGGTGAAATCGATCACCGAACGGCCCAGCGGAATGGTGGCGCCTTCGAGCTTGTCGGCGGCCCCGGCATTGTAGCGCAATGTGGCGACCACGCCGTCGACGTCGCCGCGGGACTCCTTCAGCGGCTTGCCGACATCCAGCGTTTCGACCCGGGCGATCTCATCCCTGCGGGCGGCGATGGCATCGGCGAGCTCGAACAGCATCCGTCCGCGCTGGGCTGGAGTGAGATGCAGCCAATCGCCCCTGGTCGCGCGTTTGGCGGCGGCGACGGCGCGGTCGACATCGGCGGCACCGCCGCGGGCCACCTGGCCGAGTTCCCCTTCGGTGCTGGGATCGATGGTGGCGAAGGTCTCGCCGGAGGCAGCCGCCTCGAAGACGTCGTCGATGAACAGAGAGCGCGGCAGATCGAGGCCGAGCTCGGCATCTCGGGATTGGACGGTCACTGCTTGATACTTCCTTGCGAAATGCCCTGGATGAAGTAGCGCTGCAGAAAGAAGAACAGCAGCAGGCTGGGGACGCTGAGGATGGTTACCGCCGCCATGGCGACGGAGAAGCCTTCGAGCTGCGTGTGCGTGCCGACCACCGGCGTGAAGGCCGCGATGCCGACCGGCAGCGTCTTCATCGATTCATCGAAGGTCACCAGCAGCGGCCAGAGGAAGTTGTTCCAGTTCAGCGTGAACAGGATCACGGTGGCGGCGATCGCCGGCGCGCGAGCAAGCGGCAGAGCGATCAGGAAGAACAGGCGCAACGGCCCGGCGCCATCGACCCGCGCCGCCTCCTCGATCTCGCGCGGGAAAGAGAGGAAGAACTGGCGGAAGATGTAGACGCTGAAGACATTGCCGATGGTCGGCAGGATCAGCGCCTGGTAGCTCGAGGCCCAGCCGAGCTTGATGAAGCCGAGCAGCATGGGAACGATGGAGACCTCGGTCGGAATCATCAGCGAGGCCAGGAAGAGCGCGAACAGGGCATCGCGTCCCGGGAACTTGAGCCGCGCCAGCGCGTAGCCGGCCATCGCCCCGAACAGGACCGAGAGCGCCGTGGACGCCACCGCCTGGATCAGGCTGTTGAGCCCCCAGCGCACCACGGGATAGCTGAAGACCTTGATATAATTATCGAAAGTGATCCGGCGCGGAAGCCATTCGATGTCCTGCGTCATCACGTCGGCCGGGTATTTCAGCGACGTCGAGACCATCCAGATGAAGGGCGCGAACCAGGCCACCGCCACGATCATGCCGAGTGCCCAGATGGGCAGGTCGACCGCCGTCATCCGCCGCTCGTCAAGCCAGTTCTGGACGCTTCTGGGCACGACGCTCATCAGGCCCGCTCCGAGAGAAGGAAACGCTGCAGGAAGGTCAGCACCAGGATGCCGATGAAGAGCAGGATGGCGATGGCCGAGGCATAGCCGAACAGGTTGCGCACGATCGCCATCTGGTAGACGTAGTAGATCGGTGACTGCGACGAGGTGCCGGGGCCGCCATTGGTCATGACATAGACCTGGCTGAAGATGCGCAGCGTCGAGATCAGCTGCAGCGTCACCACCATTGACAGCACGGGGCGCAGATGGGGCAGGATGATGAAGCGCAGCCGGTTCCAGCGCCCAGCGCCGTCGACCATCGCCGCCTCCGTGAGATCGGAAGGAATGTCCTGCAGCGCCGCGAGGAAGAGCACGAAGGCCAGGCCGAGATCCCACCAGACCGAGGCAATGCTGACGCCCACCAGCGACCATCGCGTCGAGGTGAGCCAAGGTACCGCCTCGATGCCGAAGGAGCCGAGATAGTGGTTGAGCAGGCCGTATTGGGTGTCGAGCAGCCATACCCAGACAAGGCCGATCACCGTGGCCGAAACGACATTGGGCGCGAAGAACAGCGCACGCGCCAGGCCGGACAGCGGGTAGCCCCTGTTGACGAAGAGAGCAAAGACGAGGCCGAGAACCGTGACGCTCGGTACGATCAGCAGGCCGTAGAGCAGCATATTCTCGAAGCCGACCCAGACCCATTTGTCATGGAAGGCCTGCGTGTAGTTGTCGAAACCGATCCAGCGCGGGCTGCCGACGATGCTCCAGCGGGTGAAGCCGACATAGATGCCGAAGAACACCGGCAGGATGTTGAACAGGAAGAAGGGGATGGTGAAGAAGGCCACGAAGAGGTAGCCGACCGCATCGATGCGCCTGTCGTCATCCGCCTTGGGGCCGCGGCGGGCTGACTGCTTGTCGATGAGGGTTACGGTACTCATGGCCTACATCCGGACGGCGGTTCCAAGGTCCGGCAAGAGATGCCGGACCCAACTGTCGATGTCATGAGCGCCACCTGGGATGCTCAGGTGCGCCAAAGGCGGAGTGTCGATCTCCGATCGACATCTTCCAAGTGCATCGCTTCCAAGATGTCGATCGGAGATCGACACTCCGAATTCCTCGCGCCTCCCCGGCTCAGCCCTCGTCGAGGCCGCGCTGCCACTGGTCCTGGATCTGCGACATGGCCTGGTCGATGGTGGTCTGGCCGGCCCAGACGCCGTCGAGCGTCTTGGCCAGGAAGTTGCCGGGCGAATAGATGGTGAAGTCAGGGCCGGCGACGACCGGGATCTCGCCTTCGGTGGCGAAATCCATGCCCTCGACGAAGGGACCGCGCACGTTCCAGGGCGCGCCTGCCGTCTTGTAGTCGGGACGGGATAGGATGGATTTGCGTGGCGAGGCGCCGCGGCCGACGGTGGTCCACAGGAAGCTGTTGTCCGACAGCCATTTGACGGCCTGCATTGTCGCCTCGTAACGGCCCTTGTCGGGCTGGACGTAGAGTTCGAGACCCCCCTCCTCGCGATAGGTGCGCAGCGTGCCGCCCACATTGGGGAAGAGCGAGGTCTGGAAGTTCAGCTTCTGGCCGAGATAGCCGTTGAGCGTCCACGGCCCCGTCCAGAAAATGCCGCCCTGGCCGGTGCCGAAGGCCTTGTAGCGATCGGTGACGTCGCGCGTGGAAACCTTGTGCTTGTCGAAAAGGTCGAGCACCCATTGCATGGCGGCCTTGCCGGCGTCCGGATTGACGCAGGCCGTCTTGAGATCGTCGCTGGCGCGGCGGAAGCCCATTTGGGCGGCGATGATGCCCCACGTCACGGTCGTCTGCACACCGGAGCCCGTCATCATGATGCCGGAGCGCGTGACCTTGTCGCCTTCGCGCTTGGTCATCGCCATGGCCCAGTCGAGCAGGCTCTTGGCATCCGTTGGCGGCTTGGAGGGGTCGAGGCCCGCTTCCTTGGCAATGTCGAGATTGATCTCGGGCTGCAGGCTCATCAGGTCCATCGGGACCATGAAGAGCTTGTTGTCATATTTGGGATAGCGCGCAGCGGTCAGCGAGGATTCGGAGAAGTCCGACAGGTCCAGACCGGCCTGCTTGGCAAGGTCGTCGAGCGGAACGGTGACCTCATCGCGGGCCAATGCGGCACCCTTGCCGGCCGTGCCCCAGCCGAAATCCGGCGCCTTGCCGGTGGCGGCAGCCGCAAGGACCTTGGTGACATATTGCTCTTCGGGCACCACTTCCATGCGGATCTTGACGCCTTTGTCCTTGTGGGCGTCGTTGAAACTGTCGATCATCTTGGCCCAGACCTCGCCGTCGGAGGCGGCGAGCCAGCTCCAGTGCACGATCTCGATGGGATCGGCGGCGATGGCGGGGCGGGCGGCAAGGAAGGGGGCGCTGGCGACGAAGGCGGCCGCGCCGGCCCCGACAAGGAATTCGCGCCGGCTGGCCCCGAGCAGGGGCAGGCCCGCCAGGGTGGTGCCAGCTAAGTCTGTCTTGATCTTCATCTCTATCCCTCTCCGGCTCGAGCTGATGCTCGCTCTTTCTCGTGGACCTCGCGAAGTTTTGATCTTGTTCATCGCAGAGGGTTGGCTTTGAGCAGCGACTGGACGCAAGGCAATGCTAGGTTTTCGAAGCAGCCTTAGACTTGACGACGGCAAAATTCGAACGTTCGCAGAAACAGCATTTCTGCGTGGCTATCGGCTTCATTCTCTTTCTAGTCGCGACGGGCGTGAGTAACTTTACGGACTATTTGCCGCTCACGACCCCAGGCTGGACGCTATAGTGAACCAGTTTGCTGCGCAGAGTTGACGAAAATAGTCTCACTGTTTGCTCCAATGGACAGCGTGGAGCGCTATCATCATGAGAAGGTCATTATTCGCGAGGGAAAGGAGGCGGCGACGAGCCTCACTCTCGGCCGCTTCACCTCGTCCAGCCCGCTACTGCGCCTCACCCGTTGGCGGCGTGATCGACAGGCGCCGCACCTCGGGCCGGTAGGTCTGGCTCTGTCCCCGGCGCAGCGTGTCGCGGAAGGCACGCGGCGACATGCCGAATTGGGCGAGGAAAGCCCGCGCAAAGACGGATGGATAGGAAAAGCCGCAGGCCGTCGCCACGTCCTTTATGCTGAATTCCTCATAGAACAGCATGTTGCGCGAGGCCTGCAGGCGGATGCGCAGATAGAGCCGCATCGGCGTCTCCTCGAAGCTGCGCTGGCATTCGCGCAGCACCGTCTTGTGCGATACGTCCAAGCGGTGGGCGATCTCCTGCAGCGAGAGCGGAAAGTCGAGATGACGCTCCATCAACGCGAGAATGCGGTCGGACAGGGTCAGCTTGGCGAGCTTGGGACGATCGTCGAGCCGCTGCGGCGCGCTGGCCGGGCGCGGCGTATGCACGAGGGCGTTGGCGACCTCATTGGCCAGCGTGGGCGATTTCAGCCGGCCGATGATATCGAGCATCATGTCGAGCGTGGCGACACCGCCGGCGCAGGTAATGCGCTGGTTCTCGACGAGATAGATCTGGCCATTGACGCTGACCTGCGGAAAGCGCTCCTTGAAGGAAGGAACGGCCTCCCAGTGCAGCACGACCTGGCGGTCGTCGACGAGGCCGGCCTGCGCCAGCGCGAAGGAGCCGGTATCGACAGCCCCGATGGTGGCGCCGAACCGGGCCACGCCGCGCAACTGGTTGAGAAGCCTTGGGGAATTGCGCTGCACGGGCAGGTTGCCCTCGAAGACGAGGTAGTAATCGGCATGCGGCATGGTCTGCAGGCTGTCGTCGGCGGACATCCACATGCCGTTGCTGGCCCGCACCGGCGCGCCGTCTTCCGATACGAAACGCCAGCGAAAGAGCTCCCGGCCGCTGTTCTGGTTGGCTATGCGCAAGGCCTCGCTCGCAAGGATGAGAGCGTTCAGCGGAAATTCCGGTTGCATGATCAGGTTGAAGGCCGGCGCCGGCGTATCCGCCCCGCTTGTGCCATGCGCCACCTGCGCTCCGCTGACAACCATGGTTCACCGTCCCTGAGACATCATGCGAATGCGCGTTTGTCTAAAAATGTCCATTCACTGTCCAGGAAAGTCAACTCTTTCGGCTCAATCGTGTGAACTATGATAGCAAGCTATCGTTCAGACGACATAGCGGCCGCCGGCTCGGCGGTCGCCACGAGCAGCCAACGGACATCGAAGCGACTGCGAACACGGCGCTACCTGCGCCGCGAACATCGGCGCATTGCCGGGTGCTGACGCTTCAGGATGCCGACGCTTCAAGGGAAAGAGAACGGCCGTGCAGACCGACGTTTTGAAGAAGAAGCTCGAAGGTTGCTACGTGACGGTTCCGACGCCGTTTCATGACGCGGAAGGCTTCCCGATCGACGAGGATGCCCTGCGCACCTATGTGCGCTTCCTCATCGATGGCGGGCTGACGGCCGACAATGCGGTGTTCCTGGCCGGAGGCGCCGCGGGCGATTTCTCGACCATGACCTTCGAGGAGCGCGTGCGCGTGGCAGAGGTGGTGGTCGAGGAGGTGGCCGGGCGCGTGCCCGTCGCCATGGGAGCGCAGACCACGTCCACGCTCGAACTCGTCCGCCTCGCCAAGGCGGCCCAGCGCATCGGCGCCGATTTCATCCAGGTTTCCTGCCCGTTCTACTTTGCCCATACGGAAGGCGACTTCGAAGAATTCGTGCGCACGGCCGCGCAAGCCGCCCCCGACATCGGCATCATCATCTATAATACGTTCTGGACCACCACGAACATCTCCTTCGCCATGGTCGAGCGTCTTGCCGAAATTCCCAATGTCGTGGGCCTGAAATGGGCAACGCCGCGCACCGATGCCATGGAGTTCGAGAGCGTCACCTCCCGCTTCTCCAAGCGCTTTACCATCATCGACAACAATCTCTTCTTCGCCTTCAGCCCGATGCCAGCCCTCGGGGCGCGGGCCTTCGAAGTGCATCTGTGCAACTTCTGGCCGCAATGGGGGTTGAAGCTGGTCCGAGAGATCGGCGCGGGCAACTATGCGGAAGTGGCGCGCATGCTGGTGGAAGAGGCCATGCCCTTCTACAAGCTCTGGGTCGAGATCGAGCGCGATTTTACCAGCGGCGACGGCTATCTCGATAAATTATGCATGGAACTGGTTGGCCTGCCCTCCAGCCGCTGCCGCCCGCCGACGCGCGATGCGCGCCAGCGCTACCGTGCTCCGGCGCTCGCGATGATGCGCGCCATCGGCACGCCGAATCTGGTCGAGGCTTGATGATTCATGGCTGAAGCTGCCGCCAACATGGTGATCCTTGCGCCGAACGACAATGTCGGTATCGCGCTGCGGGATATCGCGGCCGGCAGCCTCGCCCGAACCATCGCCGGCAGGGCGCTCGAAGCCGGCGAGGCCATCCCGCAGGGCCACAAGATCGCCCTCGCCGACATTGCCAGAGGCGCCCTGATCCTGCGTTTCGGCGTGCCGGTGGCGGTGACCAGGGCCGATATCCCGATGGGGCGGCTGGTGCATGTCCACAATGTCGCCAGCCGCTACCTCAACAATGACGAGGACCACTATGAATAGCCTCGCTCATGCCTTCGAAAACGCCGGCGCCATGCGCGGCTACCTGCGCCAGGACGGGCGCAAGGGCATCCGCAACTATCTCGTCGTGGCCTATCTGGTCGAATGTGCCCACCATGTCGCCCGCAGAATCGCCGCGCCCTATGAGGAAGACGGCGTGCAGCTCATCGGCTTTCCCGGCTGCTATCCCAGCGACTATGCCCATCGCGCGATGACGGATCTGTGCACCCATCCCAATGTGGGCGCGGTGCTGCTGGTCTCGCTCGGCTGCGAGGAATTCCAGCGCAGAAAGCTGAAATCGGCGATCGAGGCCTCCGGCCGGCCGGTCGAACTCTTCACCATCCAGGCCTCTGGCGGTACCGCCGGCACCACGCAACTCGGCCGCGCCTGGGTGGAGGCGCAGCTTGCCGCCCTCAAGGCCGCCGCCACTGTGCCCTTCGGTTTCGAGGATCTGGTGATCGGCACCAAATGCGGCGGTTCGGACGGGCTCAGCGGCGTCACCATCAACCCGGCCGTCGGCCATGCCGTCGACCTCCTGGTCGATGCGGGCGCCACCGTGATGTTCGAGGAGACCTGCGAACTGATCGGCTGCGAGGAGCACATGGCAGGGCGCGCCATCACGCCCGATCTCGGCGAGGCCCTGCGCGAGGCCGTGCGCAAGGCCGACCGCTACTACAGCGATCTCGGCCATGGCAGCTTCGGCGGCGGCAATATCAAGTACGGCCTGTCGACGCTGGAGGAAAAATCCCTCGGCGCCTATGCCAAGAGCGGTTCGCGCCCCATCAGCGGCGTGATCAAGCCCGGCATCCAGCCACCCCATGGCGGGCTCTATCTGATGGACACCGTCAATGACGGCCCCGTTCGCTACGGCATTCCCAACATCAACGACACGCAGACCATCACCGAGATGGTGGCGAGCGGCTGCCACCTGATCATCTTCACCACCGGGGCGGGCTCGGTGGTGGGGCAGGCCCTGGCGCCGGTGATCAAGGGCGTGTCCAACAGCCGCGTCTTCGAGCGCATGGAGGGCGACATGGACGTCAACGGCGGCACTATCGCCGACGGTGTCGAGACGGTGGAGGATGTCGGCCGCCATGTGGTGGAAGCCGTTGCAGCCGCCGCCTCCGGCATGCCCACCAAGTCCGAAGCGCTCGGGCACCAGGAATTCGTACTTGCCTACAAGACCTATGAACCGCTCGGCCCCGGCTGCCTGCCGGTGTGAGAAAAAAGAGACTGCCATGGAGTTTTGCGATTTGACGTCATCGGCAGGAATCGCAAAGACGCGTTAAAACAAAGAGTTAGAGCAATTGGCGTTTACGTGTAAACGCGCTTTGCTCCGGAGAACCACAGGGGATCGTCATGACCGGATTGCGACTTTGGACGAAGCGTACCGCCATCGCGTTGCTGGCGGCAACAGGGATAGCCGGCGCGGGCGTGGCGCGGGCCGAGGATGCGGTTCGCCTGCGCCTCAACTGGATGTGGTACGGCTCTCACGCCGCCTTTGCGCTGGGCAAGGACAAGGGCTTCTTCAAGGATGCCGGCATCGATCTCGACATCCGCTCCGGCAATGGCTCGGGCTCGGCGCACCGCCTGGTTGCCAATGGCGACAGCACCTTCTCCTATGGCTCCTGCGCCAGCATGGTGAACCTCGTCGCCAAGGGCGCGCCGCTGATCTCGGTGGCGGTAATCGACGCGATGGGCACCGACGCCATCATCGTGCGTCCCGATGCCGGTGTGAGCAAGATCACCGACCTCAAGGGCAAGAAGATCCTCACAACCGCCAATGCCGGCGTGAACACCTTCTTCCCGCTGGTGCTCAAGAATGCCGGACTGTCGGATAGCGATATCGGCGTCACCAATGTGCCGGACGGCGCCATCGTGTCGAGCTATCTGCAGGGTGCGGGTGGCACGGTCGGCATTCTCGGCGGCCTCGACGACAAGCCAGCCGAAATTCTCGCCAATGGCGGCAAGCCGCCGGTGACCTTTGCCTATTCGGACTTCGGCGTGAACCAGATCGGCTACTGCATCGTCACCACCAAGAAGCTGCTCGCCGATAATCCGGACCTGGTGAAGCGCTTCGTCGGCGCGACGATCAAGTCCTACAAGGCGGCAGAAGCCAATCCACAGGCGGCCGTCGACGCCATGGCCGATATCGTCGGTGGCAGCATGGCCGAGGATGCCGGCAAGCAGCAGGCCCTCGCGGTGGAGAAGGTCACGCTCGGCATCCTCTATTCCAAGGCCAACAAGGACAAGGTGCTCGGGCTCAACGTTCCCGCGGACTGGAACGACATGCTGGACCTCATGAAGAAATATAACGGCCTGGAGACCAAAGACGCGGCCAGCGCCTTCTACACCAACGATTTCCTGCCGAAATAGGCGGACTGTCCCCGGCCCCGGGTGCCCGAACGGCGCCCGGGGTGCTTCCTTGATCCCATAGGGCCTGACAGAACGGACCCCTCCAGCGCCATGGCCGCGACGATCGAATTGCGTTCCCTTGCCAAGACCTTCGGCTCCGGCCCGCAGGCGGTGCATGCCTTCGGCCCGGCGGATCTCACCATCCCATCCGGCGGCTTCATCTCGCTGCTCGGTCCATCCGGCTGCGGCAAATCCACCCTGATGCTGATGATCGCCGGCCTCCTCGATGCCTCGCGCGGCGAGATCCTGGTCGACGGCAAGCGCGTCAGTGGGCCGCAGACCGATATCGGCATCATGTTCCAGGACAACACGCTGGTGCCGTGGCGCACAGTGGAGGGCAATGTCGCCCTGCAGCTCGAAATGCGCGGCCTCAGTCCGGGCGCCCATGCCGGGCGCATCGGCGAATTGCTGCGCTCCGTGCGCCTCGAAGGCTTTGCCGGGCGTTATCCGCATGAGCTTTCCGGCGGCATGCAGCAGCGCGCCGCCTTCTGCCAGGCGCTGGTGCACGATCCCGACACGCTGCTCCTCGACGAGCCGCTCGGCAAGCTGGACGCCATGACGCGCGAGGGCATCCGCACCGACCTGCAGGCGCTGTGGATGAAGCGCCGGCCCACCGTGGTCTTCGTCACCCATTCGATCGAGGAGGCGGTGCAGCTTTCCTCCACCGTCTGCGTGATCACTCCGCGGCCCGGCCGGATCGAATGCGCCATCGACATCGACCTGCCCTGGCCGCGCGATCTCGATGTCAAGACCACGCCCGAATTCACCGGCCATGTCCATCGTATCCAGGGGATTTTCCGTGACTATGGCGTCATCTGAAAAACCCGCCGAAACCGGGCGCCTCCCGGCCCTCCTGCTGCGCCTCGCGGGTTCGCTGCAGCGCTCCTGGCCGTTCCTGGCCTTCTTCGTCGGGCTCTTCCTCTGCTGGGAATGGTCGGTCGACCTCTTCGGTATCCCGGCCTATATCCTGCCCAAGCCTTCGGAAATCGTCGCCAAGGGGTGGGCCGACATTCCCCGCCTCTCCAACTATTTCCTGATCACGGGCCTGGAAAGCTTCCTCGGCTATTTCCTCGCCATCGCCGTCGGCCTTCCCATGGGGCTCGCCATCGCCTTCTCGCCGATCCTGCGGCGGACGATCTATCCCTTCTTCGTCAGCCTCGAAATGGTGCCGAAGATCGCCTTTGCGCCGCTCTTCATCTCCTGGCTCGGCTTCGGCCTGCTGCCCAAGGTGATCATCGTCGTGCTGGTCTGCTTCTTTCCGGTGGCGCTCAACGCCATCCACGCCTTCGGCTCGCTCAGCGACGAGCTGACGCGCTTCTGCCGCTCCACCGGCGCCGGTCCCTGGCGGACCTTCTGGAAGGTGCGCCTGCCGGCGGCGCTGCCGCAATGCTTCGTCGGCTTCAAATATGCGGCCGTCAACGCCACCGTGGGCGCCACCATCGCCGAATTCATCGGCAGCGACCAGGGCCTCGGCTTCTACATCCAGATCGTCACCGGCAATATGCGGCCGGACCTCGCCTTTGCCGGCATCTTCTTCCTCACGGTGCTCGGCCTCCTCCTGTTCGGCATGGTGACGCTGGCCGAACGCCTGCTCATTCCCTGGCACATCTCCGTGCGCCGGCATTGAACCCACCGCTCCCGGGAGACGAAGCCATGGAACCGCGCTATCGCTATGAAGACCTGAAGAAACTTGCCTCCGCCGCGCTCGAGGCGGCAGGCCTCGGCGACAAGCCGGCGCAGGCGGTGGCGCAGGGCCTCATCGAGGCCGATCTCCTCGGCCACACGACCCATGGCCTGGCGCTGCTGGCCGACTATGTCGAGGAACTCGACAACGGCACGATGGAGAAGGAGGGCCAGCCCGCCATCGTCGTCGACCACGCCGCCATCGCCACCTGGGACGCCAGGCGCTTGCCCGGCGTATGGACGACCAGGCTCGCGGTGGAGGAGGCCGCGAGGCGCGCCGAGCGCTTCGGCATCGGCGCCATCGCCCTCCGGCGCAGCCACCATATCGCCTGCCTCGCCGCCTTCCTCGAAGAGCCGGCGCGCAAGGGGCAGATGGTGCTGGTGCTCTCGTCAGACCCGAGCGATTCCCATGTCGCCCCCTTCGGCGGCCTGACACCCGTCATGACCCCCAATCCCATTGCGGCGGGCATTCCCACGGACGGCGATCCCATGATCATCGATATCTCCACCTCGATCACGACGGCCGCCTTGTGCGGACGAACACGCGCAGCTGGGGGAAGATTGCCGGGTGCCTGGGTGATGGATGAGAATGGCACCGCCACGGATGACCCTACCGTGATGAAGCAGGGCGGTTCGATCCTGCCCGTGGGCGGCCTCGACCACGGGCACAAGGGCTACGGCCTCTCCCTGATGGTCGAAGCGCTCACCCAGGGACTCGGCGCCTATGGCCGCGCCGACAAGCCGACGGAATGGGGCGCCAGCGTGCTCGTGCTGGCCTTCGCGCCCGGCCTCTTCGGCGGCCTCGACGGCTTCACCCGCCAGACCGGCTGGCTCGCCGATGCCTGCCGCGCCGCTCGCGTCCCCGCAGGCAGGCCGCGCGTGCGCCTGCCGGGCGAGGCCGCCCTCGGCCGCAAGCGCGAAGCGCTGGCGAAGGGCGTACGGCTCCATCCCGGCATTGCCGGCGACCTCGGGCGCCTTGCCGCCCGCTTCGGCCTCGCGATGCCGACCGCCATCCCCGAACCCGAACCTGCTCCGGAGCCCACCCGATGACGTCACCCTCCTCCGCCGCCGATTATCGCGTGATCGCCAGCCGCCTTGCCTTCCCGTCCAGGGCCTATATCGATGGCAGCTGGCATGAGGCCACCTCGGGCAGGGTGTTCGAGAACATCAACCCCGCCACCGGCGCTGTCCTCGGCACTGTCGCCCATTGCGATGCCGCTGAAGTCGACAAGGCAGTGGGCGCCGCGCGCCGCTCCTTCGAGGATGGCGCCTGGTCACGCGCCGCACCCGAGGAGCGCAAGGCCGTGCTGCTGCGCCTCGCCGATCTCGTGCGCGAGCATGCCGAGGAACTGGCGGTGATGGAGAGCCTCGACAGCGGCAAGACCATCAAGGACTGCCTCAACGAAATCGGCCATGAAGTGCCGACCTTCTTCCAATGGTATGCCGAACTCGCCGACAAGAGTTTCGGCAAGGTGGCGCCCACCGGCGAGAAGACGGTGGCGATGATCGTGAAGGAGCCGGTTGGCGTCGTCGGCCTGGTGCTGCCCTGGAACTTTCCGCTGCTGATGGCCGCCTGGAAGCTGGCGCCGGCCCTCGCTGCGGGCTGCTCCGCCGTGCTGAAGCCCGCCGAGCAGACCCCGCTCACCGCGCTCCGCCTCGCCGAGCTCGCCACCGAGGCAGGACTGCCCGCTGGCGTGCTCAATGTCGTGCCCGGCTTCGGCGAGACCGCCGGCCAGGCGATCGGCCGGCATAACGACATCGATGTCGTCTCCTTCACCGGCTCGACGGAAGTGGGCGCCTACTTCCTGAAATATGCCAGCGAGAGCAACCTCAAGCCGGTGGGCCTCGAAATGGGCGGCAAGAGCCCCTTCATCGTGCTCGAGGATGCCGATATCGACGATGCCCTGATCTCCAGCGCCATCAACGCCGCCTTCTGGAACGGCGGCCAGAACTGCTCGGCCAACATGCGCCAGATCATCGACCTCAAGGTGAAGGACACCTTCCTCCACCGCGTGCTGGAAAAGACCCGGGCGCTGGTGGTCGGCGATCCGCTCGATCCGGGTACGGATCTCGGCTCGATGGTCAGCGCCGAGCACCAGAGCCGCGTGCTCTCCTATATCGAGGCCGGCAAGAGCGAGGGCGCGCGCCTGCTGGCGGGCGGCGGCGCCAGCGCGGGCCTGCCCGGCTGCTTCGTCGACCCCACAGTCTTCGATGGCGTGACGCCTGCGATGCGGGTGGCGCGCGAGGAAATCTTCGGCCCGGTGCTCGGCGTGATCGGCGCCAACGGCGTCGAGGAGGCGCTGAAGATTGCCCGCGACACCGATTACGGCCTGCACGCCACCATCTTCACCCGTGACATCGACAAGGCCTTCCACCTCGCCAAGCGCCTGCCCTGCGGCACGGTGGCGGTGAACGGCTTCACCGAGGGCAATGTCACCACCCCGTTCGGCGGCTACAAGCGCTCGGGCTCCCTCGCCCGCGACAATGGCACCGAAGCCGTCGAGCAGTATCTTCAGACCAAGACGATCTGGGTCTCATTACGGTAACGAGCTTCGTGCCGGATGCCTGGACGTGCACAGGACGATCTCGATCTGTTCAGATGGACCGCTTTGGACCAGGATCGGCCATTGGCGCTATGCCTGATGGAGCGTTTTGCGATTTGACGGAATTGGCAAGAATCGCAAAGACGCGCCGAAACAAAGAGTGACTGCAAAGCAGCGTTTACGCTTAAACGCGCTTTGCTCTAGCCACCCCCGAGTTTTGACCGAACCGTCGCCGCCAGTTCTTCCGCAAAGGTGAGTGTGGATCGCAGGACCGCCGCCTCATTCAAAGCCGATGATCCCTGATCCTCGATTGCAGTCGGAAGTTCCATTCTGCCCGCGGTTGTTTGCACCCGAACGCTGAACAGGAGTTGGCCGTTCCTGCGTTGCTCGACTTTCGTCAGCTCGACATTTGCCATGGTCAATATCCCATTCCAGCACTTGGCGCGGCGCCGGCTTCGTCCGATTTTGCCGTCACGATCATCGCTTCGGTCGTGATCATCAGCGCGGCAACCGAACCTGCGTCCTGCAAAGCGGCTCGCACCACCTTGGCGGGATCGATGATGCCGGCCTCGACCATGTCGACATAGGTTTCGGTCTGCGCATCAAAACCGAGGTTCGGATTATTCGCCTCCAGGAGCCTGCCCACCACGGTCGAGCCTTCACCACCGGAATTGTCGACGATCTGGCGAATCGGCGCTTCCAGGGCGCGCATCACGATCGCGATGCCGGCCCGGACATCGGGATTGCTCGAAGTGATTTTCGCCAAGGCTGCCTTGGCCCGCAGCAACGCCACGCCGCCCCCGGGGACGATGCCCTCCTGAACGGCGGCACGCGTGGCGTTCAATGCGTCCTCAATTCGGTCCTTCTTTTCCTTGACCTCGATCTCGGTGGCACCGCCGACACGGATGACAGCGACGCCGCCCGATAGCTTGGCGAGGCGCTCCTGCAGTTTCTCCGTGTCGTACTCTGAACTTGCCTCTTCGATCTGGCCCTTGATCTGCTGGATCCGGGCCACGATGTCCTTCTTCTTGCCTGCGCCATCGATGATGGTCGTGCTGTCCTTGTCGATCCGCACGCGCTTGGCACGGCCGAGCATATCGATCGTGACATTCTCCAGCTTCATGCCGAGATCATCGGAGATGAGCTGTCCCGCCGTCAACGTGGCGATATCCTCGAGCATGGCCTTGCGGCGGTCACCGAAGCCGGGAGCCTTGACGGCGGCGACCTTCAAGCCGCCACGCAGCTTGTTCACCACCAGGGTTGCAAGCGCCTCGCCCTCGACGTCCTCGGAGATGATGACAAGGGGCTTGTCAGTCTGCACCACCGCTTCCAGCAGCGGCAGGAGGGCCTGCAGGCCCGCCAGCTTCTTCTCGTGGATCAGGAGGTAGACATCCTCCAGCTCGGCCGACATCTTCTCGGCATTGGTGATGAAATAGGGCGAGAGATAGCCGCGATCGAACTGCATACCTTCCACGACGTCGAGTTGTGTCTCGGCGCTCTTGGCTTCCTCCACGGTGACGACGCCTTCGTTACCGACCTTCTTCATCGCCTTGGCGATCATTGCGCCGATCGAGGCATCGCCGTTGGCGGCGATGGTGCCGACCTGAGCGATTTCCTCGGAGGATCGCACTTTCTTGGCACGCTCTTCGATATCCTTGACCACCGCAAGGATTGCCATGTCGACGCCGCGCTTGAGATCCATGGGATTCATGCCCGCGGCCACGAATTTCGTGCCCTCGCGGAGAATGGAAGCGGCCAGAACGGTTGCCGTGGTGGTGCCGTCACCAGCAAGGTCATTGGTCTTCGAGGCGACTTCGCGCACCATCTGCGCACCAATGTTTTCGAACCTGTCCGCCAGTTCGATTTCCTTGGCGACAGTAACGCCGTCCTTGGTGATGCGGGGGGCCCCGAAGGAGCGGTCGATGATGACATTCCGCCCCTTGGGGCCCAGCGTCACCCGGACGGCGTTGTTAAGAATTTCGACGCCGCGCAACATGCGGTCACGCGCATCGGCGGAAAATCTGACGTCTTTAGCGGGCATGGTCGAACTCCGGTCCTTATGAAAAGAAAAAGTGGTGCGACGCATTGGGCGGCTACGTCATCGGTTTTGGCGCCGCCGATGAAGCCAAGGGACATCGCTTCCCTTCATGGATCGGGAGAACCCGTCGCTTGATCTGGCCCCCACCCTCTTTGCCGAAAAGGACAAGAGCGCCAGGCCTGGTCGCTGGCGGAACGTCGCTACCGCCCGCATTGCGCATTGCAGGCCTGCCAGCGATCTGGTCGCCCTTCTGGCGAGCTTCGTTCCATCGGGAGCGGCATTCCCCCTATCTGGCCTTTTGCAACGCTCGGGTCGCCTTGGTCTCGAGGTGGTCGGACTAACACCGGGAGGTCCCTTCCGGGCTGGGCGAGCGTCGCGAGCCACATTGGCTTTGTACACCCTTTGGCACTCGAATGATATGAGTGACAGAAATATTCGAGATAAATCTTTCGAGTTTTTTAGAAAAATGAGCTTCAATCCTTGAGATTTTCAGCCGGCATTTTCAATAAATTAATTTCATAACCAGCTATGGTCATTTAGAATATAAGGAGTACAATACATTAACTACAGAATTATTATTTGATGCGCTGCGAATGCATTGATTTTTGAGGCTCTGGATAGATGTTTTTCTGTCCATGAATTTTGGAAACGCCGGTTTTCGGCATAGTAGTTTCTGTTGAGTGTTCAACATCGAACACGTCAGGACACCCCAATGAAACAGCATAAATTCAGGCTCGGCGAGCATGTCTCGCTGCAGAGCGAGCATCGCGACATGGCGGATGGTACTGGCTACGAAGTAACCCGCCTCCTGCCCGAGGCATCGCCCGAACCGCGGTACCGTATCAAGCGCAGCATCGAGATCCACGAGCGCGTTGCTGGTGAGAGTCTGCTCCACAGCATCGACCGGGTGAAATGATACAGGTGGGCCCTTCTTCTTTGCCCGACGATGGCCGCGCCATGACAGCCGGTTTGACAGCCGGTGACGCGGAATGCCTGCCAGCGCGTGCGGCCATTCGTGGAAGCATGATCTGCGGCCGCTTGCGCAGAAATCATACGATCACCGGAGAGATGGGATGACCATTCGGACGTCGCAGTCAACGGTAACATTCGCCAGGTCCTTCCAGATCGATGGCATGGACGAGAGCCAGCCTCCAGGCGACTATCGGGTCGATATGGACGAGGAACTGCTCGAGGGCCTGTCGTTTCTCGCCTATCGACGCGTCGCGGCTCTTATTCATCTGCCGGCGATTTCCAGGCCGCAGAACCGGGTCCAGGTCGTACGCGTGGCTCCAGCCGCATTCGATGCCATGATCCAGCTCGACATGGTCGCGGCAAAGCAGATGAAATCGTCCTGATGGCCGCCGAAGGGGAAGCGCTGCGTAACCCTTGGGCTTCAGCCGGCCCGGTTGCGAATTCCGCGGATGCAAGAACGCCAAGTCTGCCACGGCCGCCTCTGGTGAGACCGGCCAGCGCCATTGCCCCAGGCACGGCCACGCCCGACCATGGCCCCGGGCCGCTTTCGCTGACCTCGGCCTTGATCCTGCTGGTCGAAAGCAATCTGCCATCCCTGCTGATCTGCGCGAACGAACTGCTCGACGAAGGATACGAAGTCATCGAGTGCGACAGTGCCGGCGTGGCAATGAACATGCTCAACAGCCGCCGCGACTTCGATGTGATGATTGCCGATATCGACCTGGACCAGGCACCAGGAGGGCTGGCTCTTGTACGCTATGTGGCCCGCCATCTTCCCAGCATGAAGATTCTGATCCACTCAACCTGGATCGATGCCCAGGCCGAGTCAGATGTCGTCGCAGGCAGTTTTCTGCCGAAGCCTTATCCGGTCGGCGCTTTGGTTCGCCAGGTGCAGCAGCAACTGGCGTCGCCGCAGACATGTGGACGAGGCCCTTTTTGACCGAAGGAACCCAGCGATGATCAGCTTTCCAAATACCAGCAGAAACTACCAGGTCTCAAAGCAGAGTGTCTGCTTCTGGGGATATGACTCGGCATTCGAGATATCCTTTTTTGTCGGCCGTGACATGCTGGAGCGTATCGCTGACCGTCCGAGTACAGGTGAAGCAGATCTTCTTCAGATCTTTGACGCAAACCGACCGCAAATCCAGGAAGTCGCCGCAAGGGCTTATTCATCCCGGCGCGGAAACTATTATCCGCTGGCGCAGAAGGATTTCTGACCATCCCAATATACAGCCGGGGGAGGTCCTCGACGAAGAGCAAGCAGCGCTTCTAATTCGGCTTTTGGATCGCCTCGGCGGTGCCAAAGGATCATTTTTGCAATAATGCGCGCAGCGCAACTCCTTGCGGGGTCTCGCCGTCGCTTAGAATGAAGTCGGCGACTTCGATTTCAACGGCCTTACCGCCTGAAGACCGGTTTGGTTCATGCCGAACCAAGGACCGACCGGATCCCGGGGCGCTGATCAGGACCCAGCGATCGCCATTGGAGCTCGTGTAGATAGGCCTGACATCCGTATCCATTTGGATTCTCCTTCGCATTTGAAAATAGGCGCGGCGGGGTCATCACCACAAAACGCCGGACGAGCAGGGCGCGACGTGTGGCTTCCGCCCCCTGCGTGCGCGTCTCAGATTGTTAACGACAGTTTCGAAACGGGTTGACCCCTGTAATTTCCGAAACACCATAAATCAAATCACCAGAATCTTCCAGTAATTTGTGAATTAAGATAAATTAAAATAATGATCTTTTGCCTCTTTTAATTTCAATTTGCGTAATTACCTTAAGCACCAGAAAATAATTATTGTTTTATCCTAGCATGAATTGACCAAAATGGTCTTTTCGTGAAACCTTTTCTACGTGCCAGTTCGCACTGCGGGCGTTCCTTTCATCGAGCTCTCGATTTTTGGGGATCGCGGGGCACCGCGTTGCCGCCCAGCGCTATTTTTTAAGTGTGGCAGACCAAAGGAGAACAGCATGGCCAAGGGACAAAAACGCGGCAATCGGGAAACCCGCAAGCCGAAGACGGCCAAGCCGACAGCGCCGGCCGCTGCAACCTCCTTATTGACGCGAGGCATGCTGACCCCCGTCAGCAATGTTCTTCCTAAGAAAAAGGGATAGCGCGCCTCGACATCTTTCCCGTCCTAGCCGGCGATGCGGGCCCATATCCTCGGTGTCCCAGCGTCAGGATCGAGACAGCCAGACCAATCGTCACCTCCGGTAGCCCGATGGTGCGAACCAGGAGATCACGATGACGCTCGAGCAGGCCGACATGCGCGCGGTTCGCAAACCCTGGGGAAGTCTGGATCTGCTGCCCTGGAGCGATATCCGGGATCAGCGCGGCCCGATCGGGGAATTGTGGTGCCAGCGTAGCGCGCTCATCACTGTTGAACCGGCCCTGCTTCTCAAGCTCCTGTTCACCACAGAGCCTCTATCCATCCAGGTTCATCCCGACGACGCCTTCGCGCGGTCGATCGGTCTCGACCATGGCAAGACCGAAGCCTGGTATATTCTCTCCGCTACCGCCGATGCGAGCGTAGCTCTTGGCTTGAAGCGCGAACTCGATCCGGCGCAGCTCAGAACGGCCATCGAGGACGGCTCCATCTCGGACCTGGTGCAATGGCGCGGCGTCCAGAAGCACGATGTCATCTTCGTTCCTGCGGGCACCATCCATGCGATCGGTCCAGGGATCGTGTTGGCAGAGATCCAGCAGCGAAGCGACGCGACATTCCGGCTGTTCGACTACGGGCGGCAGCGCAAGCTCGATGTGAATGATGCCGTAGCGGCCTCAAGTCGAGAAGCTCCGGTCACGCAGGCCAGGGCTGCACGGCTCTCGGATGTCAGGATACTGCTGGTCGCCAATCCCTATTTCATCCTCGAACGCATCGATCTTGCTGCGAATTCCAATTGGGAGCTCAAGGCAGAACACGAAACCTGGCTTCTTGTGCTGGACGGCCACGCAGAAGTCGGTCGGATGAAGGCGGGCATCGGCAAGGCCTTCTTCATGGATGCCGAAGAAGTTCCCATCACGGTTGGAGCGCAGGGCCTCAGCGGCCTCCTGGCCTATCCCGGCCCCAAGCCCGCGGCCGACGTGCTTACCCTGCTCGATCACCTGCCGCCGGACGCGTCCAGCCCCGATTTCCCCCGCCCTTCGATCCTTTCTCGATCGACCTTGAACACGATGGAAGTGCGCATATGAGTTCGTTGAATCGTTTGGCCTTTATAGGCAATTCCCTACCCCGCCGCTGCGGGATCGCAACCTTCACGACCGATCTCCAGCAGGCGGTGGCGGCATCGCGAGCCGATCTGGACACGTCGATCGTCGTCATGACCGATCATGGCCACCATTATGCCTATCCCTCCGCCGTACAGCTTCAGATCCACGACGATAGGCTGGAGGATTATATCGAGGCGGCTGATTTCCTGAATACGGGGCATGTCGACGCCGTCTCACTTCAGCATGAGTTCGGCATCTTCGGTGGCGAGGCGGGCAGCCATATCATGACGCTGCTCTCGCGCCTGACCATGCCGATCATCACCACGCTTCATACGATCCTGGCCGAGCCTACTCCCGAGCAGCGAAGTGTTCTTGTCAGGGTGGTCGATGCTTCGTCGAAGGTCATCGTCATGGCGGAGAAAGGGCGCGAACTCCTGCGCACGATCTATGAGGTGGCGGACGAAAAGATCGAGGTCATTCCGCACGGCATTCCCGATTTTGCCTTTGTCAAACCGGATCGGGCCAAGGCCAAGCTCGGCTTCAAGGACAAGTCCGTCATCCTGACCTTCGGCCTGCTCTCGCCCAACAAGGGCATCGAAACCATGATCGATGCCATGCCTTCCATCCTGCAGAGCCAGCCGGACGCCATCTATGTCGTGCTCGGTGCAACGCATCCCAATCTCGTCCTTGAGCAGGGCGAAGCCTATCGCGAGAGCCTGATGGAGCGGGTTCGCAATCTCGGGATCGAGGATCGCGTCGTGTTCCTCGACCAGTTCGTCGACAAGCCGACCCTGCTCTCCTTCATTTCGATGTGCGATGTCTACGTCACGCCCTATCTCAAGGAGGCGCAGATGACATCCGGCACGCTGGCCTACAGCTTCGGGCTCGGCAAGGCCGTGGTCTCCACGCCGTATTGGCATGCCCAGGAACTTCTGGCCGACGGTCGCGGCATCCTGGTTCCCTTCAACGATACCCGCGCCATCGGAAGCGCGGTGGGAGGACTGCTCAGCAACGATACCCGTCGCCAGGCCATGCGGGAGCGGGCCTATGCCACAAGCCGGTCGATGACGTGGGAGCGCACGGCCGAGCGCTATCTCGCCGTCTTCGAGAAGGCCATACGCAACAGCCACATCAAGGCGGCCCATAAGGAGCGCAGGCAGATCGATCATCGTCTTTTCGCGCGCGATACCGCTGCTTCGCCCCCGATGGAACTCAGTCATTTCCTCTCGATGTGCGACGACACCGGGCTCTTCCAGCATGCGGTTCTCTGCGTGCCGGATCGGGACCATGGCTACTGCGTCGACGACAACGCCCGAGCGCTCCTCCTGGCCTGCGCGCTGAACAGCCCGGGTGAACTGCGGCTTTCCGAAATTCAGACGACGCGCCTGGCTGCCTTCGTCCAGCATGCCTGGAATTCGGATACGAAGCGCTTCCGCAACTTCATGAGTTTCGATCGTCGCTGGCTCGAGGATACCGGCTCGGAAGACAGCCACGGACGAACGCTCTGGGCTCTCGGCAAGACAGCGAGCAGCGATGCCAACGGATCGCGCCGGCGTTGGGCGGCTTTTCTGTTCGAGCAGGCGCTGGAGGCGGTCGAGCACTTCACGTCACCCCGTGCCTGGGCGTTCACACTGCTTGGCCTCGACGATTATTGCGCCGTGGCGAGACACGATGTCCGGGCCCTGCGTCTACGAACGCTCCTTGCCGACCGATTGATCTCGCTGCTCCACTCGGTCGAGACAGCGGACTGGATCTGGTTCGAGGAAGGGCTTTCCTATGACAATGCCCGGCTGTCGCAAGCCTTGATCGTGACCGGAAGCACGGTGGGAAATCCCATCTATGTCGAAGCGGGCCTGCGTTCCCTCCGCTGGCTGACACAATTGCAGACAAGTCCGAGCGGTTTCTTCAGGCCTGTGGGCACCAGGGGCTTCGGCGAGAAGCGCAAGCCTCCGCATGCCTTCGACCAGCAGCCGGTAGAGGCGACAGCCATGATTTCCGCCTGCTTGTCCGCCTGGCGCGCAACCAATGACGTGATCTGGCAGGGCGATGCGACCCGGATCTTTGCCTGGTTCCTGGGCAGCAATGATCTATCGGTGCCGCTGGTCGACCCTCGGACGGGAAGCTGCAGCGACGGGCTGCATCCTGATCGGGCCAACGAAAACAAGGGAGGCGAATCCGTTCTGTCCTATCTGATCAGCCTGGCGGAAATTCGCCAGCTGGCGCGCGAAAATGCCGAGACGGTGCGGCTCAAGCCGATCCGCGCCCTCCATGCCTGAGAGTGCTCTCGGTTCGTTCTGTTGTCGGCGCTTGTCCAGAAAAGTTGGAATAGATTGATGGATCCTATCTTGCACCCGCCCAGGCAAATGGAGGACGTGGTGTCCCAGAGCCCAGCCTTCAATCGGCAGAACGTCTATCTTCGCCCCAATCCGGCGAGAGTCATCGTGCGCCCCTTCAGGCCCGCGACCGAGCCGCGCGATCTCAGCCCGGTCGACAAGACGAGAGCCAACCACATTGTCGACCGTGTCCTGGCGCTCAGTCCCGAGGAAGCGACATTGGAACTCACCGAAGTTCTGGGCAATTTCCAATCCCGGCACCGCAATCTCCTGACCTTGCTCGAGAGGCGGGCCGAGGAAATGGAGGACGCATTCGCGTCGCACACCGTTTTCACCCGTGCCCAGCGCCTGCTCGTGGGGGCCTACTTCCTGAACGAATATTCGTTCGAGGCATCAGCCCTGTTCAATCCAAGCATCATCGTCGATCCCGATCAGTCGGGCGCGCCCGAGGGAGGATACCGCGTCGTCCTCAGCTTGCGCGCTGTCGGGGAGGGACATATTTCCTCTCTCACCTTTCGATCCGGCCTCATCGCGGCCGATGGCTCGGTCAGCATGGCGCCCGCCTCGCGCCTCGCCTCGCTTCCAAGAGTGGAAAGCAGAGAAGCGGTCGAGGGGGGCGAAGCGGTCGAGGTTGGTTTCGACCCCGCCGAGGAACTGAGCGAGCGCGTGATCTTTCCCCTTACGCTCAGCCAGTCCAATGGCATCGAGGACGCCCGCTTCGTTGCATTCGAGGATGAGGGCCGCAGGACCAATTACGCCACCTACACAGCCTATAATGGCATGGCCATACGTTCGGAGTTGATCGAGACCACGGATTTCGTCTCATTTCGGATGATGCCACTGCGAGGATCGGCGGCCCGAAACAAGGGCATGGCCCTGTTTCCGCGCAAGATTGCCGGCCGCTATGCCATGATTGCCCGGCAGGACAACGAGAATCTCTATCTGATCTATTCCGACGATCTTTATGCATGGGATGGCGGCACGGCTATTGTGAAACCGCGCTTCCCCTGGGAATTCGTTCAGATCGGCAACTGCGGCTCGCCCATCGAACTTGACGAGGGCTGGCTTCTGCTGACCCACGGCGTAGGCCCAGTCCGGAAGTATTCCATCGGAGCGGTTCTGTTGGACAAGCAGGATCCCTCGAAGGTTCTGGCACGGTCAAGCCAACCTCTGATAAAGCCCGAGCCTTCCGAGCGTGAGGGGTATGTTCCGAACGTCGTCTATACCTGCGGCGCGATGCGGCATGGCAGCCGGATTGTTCTGCCCTATGCCGTATCCGATACTTTCTGCCATGTCTCGACGATAGAGATCGCCGATCTGCTGTCGAGTTTGACGCCTTGAAAACCCGCATCCTTTCATCTGGTTGCCAGTGAGCTACATCCGGCCGATGGCACGATCCGTTCGGACGCATCGGCCGCGGGCGCACTTCTGGTACCATGCAGAGAATCTCAGGATGAGCGGCAAACATGCGACGATCGTCGTCATGTGCACATCGTCAGCCTGGCGTCCCAGCAATCTATGCCCAAAGCAAAATGCGTTCCGGCGGGAGAGGATCACCAGGCTAACGCACCGAAATCAAACGAAGTTTGCGAATCTCGGTGATACCATTCGAAGTTAAATCGCCCAAATGTTCACACGATGCATAATTTAGCTTGCATCCGGGCAGCGATCGACCGCCTATCTATACGTCCAAATGATTTTCTGCAGGTCTGCGCTTTTGCAGGTCACTTTCTTGACGCGAAAGGTTCTACCTATGCCAACTGGCACTGTAAAATGGTTCAACTCCCAAAAGGGCTTTGGCTTCATCTCACCCGAGGGCGGTGGTCCGGATGCCTTCGTTCACGTAAGCGCCGTAGAGCGCGCAGGCCTGTACGAGTTGCGGGAAGGTCAGAAGATCAGCTTCGAACTGGTGGCCGATAAGCGCAGTGGAAAAATGTCTGCTGATCGCCTGAAAGCCTTGGAGTAGCGGCCCCCGGGACGGCAGCGTCCGTCGGACTTCGAACTCTATCCAGCGTTCTCATGGATTTGCACTTGTCGCAAACTGGATTTTCGGACCGGGCATCGGCAAAGGAGAGAGACCCATCAGGTTGCCCGGGACCATCGCATGCGCATGCACAGTCTCTTGCGGCGTCATCACGTCGGGATGCGCATCGACCCGGAGAACCGCCAGGTCACCTTCGTAGCGCTCGTTGAGATAGGCGAAAGGGGCAAGGTCCGCGAGGCAGTCGCCTCCCAGAACGACCACCTTGTCCGGCGCTTCCCTTCTGAGGATTTGTTCTGTGCGGTCGAGTTGCTGCAGCACGACGCTGCGGGTGATGATGCCGTCTTCCAGCATGAGCTTGGGGCCGTCGGACTCAGCGACGTCGACCGTCGCCACCGGGTCGTTCGCTGCCGGTGCCAGCCATGCCAGCAATTGCGCACCGAGGTGATAGGCTTCAAGGTTTCCGCCCTGCCATTGTTGTATGTGGAGGCGTAGTGTCTTTTCGCTCAAATCTTCCTCCTCCTGAGCCTAAAATGAACGGCGGCCTCAATAAGTTATGACAGCACTTCGAAGGATGCCCGCTGCCCTCGCGAACTAAATCGCTGCTATGGATCGAATGTAGCCCGCCGTCCAATCGGTCAAAGCCACAGTGCAACGCTACTATCCTCTTGCCGCCGCGCCCGTATCGTCTACTATCCTACCGTTACAAGTTTCCTCCCAATGCCTATCGATACGGTTCGCCGCCGAATGCTACCGAGGACTGGTTCCATGCGCCCACATTTGCAGAGTTTCGTAACAGCGGTACGAGGGAAGGGCGCCGGTGGCGCGCTGCTCTGTGCCATCGCCCTGGCGGGATGCAGTACTTCAACGCCCGTGGCCACGCCGCAATTTTCCATCACCTCGGACCAACTCGTCGGCAAATGGGGCCTGGCCTCCTACCGCGCTGAGCAGGATCGGGTCCGGACCCAGGCGCAAGCGAAGGCGGCCTGCTCCAATCCCTATGTGATCGGCAAGGGTGCGAATGGCGGCGTGATGATGCATCTCGCCGATCAGGCGACGCCGCAGGAACTCTTCGTGAAGACGGCCAGTGACGGCGCCGTCTATATCGGCCCGCAGGGACCGGCCGGCGATCCGCACGACCGGCGGGTCCTGTCCTATGACCCCACGAGCTTCACCGCCCTGTGGGTCGATCCGGACGCTGCCAAACGCTATGGCACGCTGCTCTATGTCCGTTGCGGGGCGGCAAAATCATGACGTGGACAGGCAGATACATGGCGCTCGCCCTGGGCGCCGTTCTCATCGTGGGTCCGGCGGCCCTTGCCCAGCAGCAGGCGCTGGACCCCAAATATGACATGGAACGGCCCGGCTTCGTCCCGGATCCGACTGAAGAGCAGCTCCTGCCGGAATACCGGCCGCAGCCCGTCTATTTCCGCTCGAACGAACCGCCCGGAACGATCATCGTCGAGACGGAAGATCGCTTCCTCTATCTTGTCCAGGACAACAAGACGGCGATACGCTACGGCATCGGCGTCGGGCGCGAAGGCTTCCAGTGGTCGGGTCTCCTGAAGATCAGCCGCAAGCAGGAATGGCCTGACTGGCGGCCGCCGCCGGAGATGATCAAGCGCCAGCCCTATCTGCCCCGCTTCATGGCGGGCGGCCCGGGCAATCCGCTGGGGGCGCGGGCGCTCTATCTCGGTGGCACCGACTACCGCATCCATGGCACCAACCAGCCCGAAACGATCGGCTATGCCGTTTCGTCCGGATGCATCCGCCTGGTCAATCCCGACGTCATCAACCTCTACGACAGGGTCCCGGTGGGCACGCGCGTGGTCGTTCGGCAGGCTCCGAAGGTCTGAGCTCACTCAGGTGTGACATGCCGCCTGCCCGTTTGCGCGCCGCCGACGGCGCGCCTGGCATCTTGAAGTTGCGAGCGAGGGGAACGAAAATGAAGCGAATTTCCATTCAGGCCGCGGCCGTGATGCTCGGCCTGGCAGCGGCGACCGGTGCCGGCGCGCAGACGCTCGACGCCGTAAAGGCAAGGGGCAACCTCATCTGCGGCGTCAATGAGGGCCTGGAGGGCTTCGCGAGCAAAGATGCCTCGGGCAAGTGGTCCGGCTTCGACGTGGATTTCTGCCGCGCGGTTGCTGCCGCGGTCTTCGCCGACGCCAGCAAGGTGCAGTTCGTGCCGCTTTCGACCACCGACCGGTTCGACGCCCTGCACGGCGGCAAGGTCGACATCCTGGCCCGCAATTCGACCTGGACGCTGTCGCGGGAACTGGATTACGGCCTGAGCTTCGTGGGCACCACCTATTATGACGGCCAGGGCTTCATGGTGCCGCGGGCCAGGAACGTCAATTCGGCGCTGGAACTTACCGGCAGCAAGGTCTGCGTACAGAAGGACACGACGACCGTGCGCAACCAAGCCGACTATTTCGATGCCAATTCGATGAAATACGACGTCGTGCTGACGGACTCGACGCAGGACTCCGTCGATCGCTACAAGAAGGGCGAATGCTCGGTCGTGACCTCTGACGTCTCGCAGCTTTATGCCGCCCGCCTGGGGCTGCCCGATGCCGGCGAGCATATCATCCTGCCCGAGGTGATCTCGAAGGAGCCGCTTGGGCCGGCGGTGCGCCAGGATGATCCGAAGTGGCGCGACCTAGTCCAATGGGTGCATTTTGCCATGCTGGACGCGGAAGAACTCGGCGTGAACCAGTCTACGCTCGACCAGGCCAAGGCTTCGACCCGCCCCGCCGTCCGGCGGTTGCTCGGTGCGGATGGCGACATGGGCCAGAAGATGGGCCTTTCCAAGGATTGGGTGGTGAACGTCGTCAAGCAGGTCGGCAATTATGACGAGGTCTATGAGCGCAATCTCGGCAAGAACTCCAAGCTCGGCATTCCAAGGGGCTTGAACCAGCTCTGGAGCCTCGGCGGCATTCAATACGCCCCACCGGCCGAGTGACGATCGGACCTTCCGTGGTCATTCTCGCCTTTTGGCGATAACCTTCCGAGGCGAGGCGCACCAAACACGGAGTGTCGATCTCCAGATCGACATCCTTCTTCTCGACAAGCGCGTCGTTTCCAAGAATGTCGATCTCACTCCATCGGCTTGGCCGATGTAGCTGTGGAGATCGACACTCCATTCGCGTGGCGCTTCCGCCCATAGCCACGACTCCGCCTTTCCGCGCCCTGTCCGGGCCGGAGCATGAGGAAGATCGGGGCGACGGCGGCCGCAGATGCGGCCGCGATGCTCATATCCGTGGAGACCTGGCTGCCTGTCGATGCGGCCGCCGTCGCCCCTTCCTTCACCCATGGCCCGCGCGCCGACATCAACGCGGCAAGGCCGGGGCGTCTTTTCCATCGCCTGGGAGCCCCGCACCAGCGCGGCCTTCCGGCCCCGCCATTTGAGTAGCTCCAAGCCGCCAGATGGAAGGCATGAAGAGGACAGGAGGGCGCGGCCCCTCCCCTCCAAGCCATGCCGGCCAGACGATGTCAGCCATCAAGGCTTCCGAGCCAGGGAAGCCATCGGCCGCATGCATCGTCTCGCCCAGGGAACCGACGATGGGGATGGGAGCGCATGGAGCGATCTCTCGCCCCGCTCGCCGGCGCCGACAGCCCTGTCCTCGCTGTCACCGCCACCGCTGCCGGCAAGCCGGCAGGGATCCAACCGGGCTCCCAAGGCTCGGCCTTGCAAGCCGAGCCCGAAAGCCCTTTCCCATCGCATGGGGATCGCAAGGGCGGTTCCACGGACCGCCGATCCCACAGGTTCCTCATCAAGCCCCGTCAAGCAGGCCAAACGGACCGGATCGAGCCTCCGGCACAGCCGAAGGCGAGAATCCCCCGCCGCCCGAAGACGGCGAGCCGGCCTGCCTGATCCCCGCTCTCCCGCCCCATGCTGGCTTGCAGGCATGATGAGCAGACAGGAAAAGCGCTGCGGCTGGCGTGCCGCCGGCAAAAACCGGGATCAAAGGGGCTGGGCGGAAGCGGCGGTTCAATCGGGCCTCGGATCGAACCGCATGTGCTTCGTTCCGTACGAGAGTAGGACATAAGGGGAGATTTTTGTCAATAACTGTTCTTAATATGTTTCGAGTAACCGTTGGTATATTGGCTTGCACGCCGGCGAGTGGGTGGGCGATCAAATTTGATCAGATCTGCGATCAACTTTGTTTCGCTTTTGCTGTTCAATCCACCTCAACGAAGTCCAACGCGGGCAACGTGCCAGGCGATGGACGCCCGGCGATTTGCAGGCAGGTCCTCCGGGATTGAGATTCCGGCAAACAATTCCAGCACTGCCTTCGCCAGAAAACGGGAGCAAAAAATGAATAGCGGGATGGTTATCGTAGGTGCGGGCGAAGCTGGGGCCCGCGCGGCTTTTGCCCTTAGAGAGCAAGGCTATGACGGGCCTGTAGCGCTGATCGGCGACGAAGAACATTTGCCCTATGAACGGCCTCCATTGTCGAAAGAAGCGCTCGCCTTTGAGGGTGTACCGATTCCAAAGACTATTGCTGATGCTGCGCGGCTCAACGCCGCGGATATCAAATGTATCACCCGCACGACGGCTCGCGGCATCGATACTGCAGCAAAAGTTGTCCATCTTTCCGATGGCAAAAGCATCGGATACGACAAATTGCTCCTGGCGACGGGTGCCATGCCACGTTGCGTTGCATTTCCGGGTGAGGCCGAACATCACTGTGTAACTCTGCGCCGCTTCGAAGATATCGCGCGACTGCGCAAGCATTTCCAGCCTGGGGCGGCGATTGCGATTATTGGTGGCGGTTTCATTGGGTTGGAACTGGCGGCCAGCGCCGTCAAGCGTGGTGCCAGGGTCACGGTCATTGAAGTTCAGCAACGGATCTTAGGTCGTGGCGTCCCAGAGGAGATCGCCCGTGCCGTCGAATCGCGCCATAGGGCTGCCGGCGTGGAGTTTGCTTGCGGCACCCGGATCGCGGCAATCGAGGATCGCGATAACCAGGCCGTTGTCCGCCTGGCAAGTGGACAAAGAATTACCGCCGATCTTGTTGTGGTGGGCGTCGGGGCCGTCCCGTGCACCGCTCTCGCTGAAGCGGCGGGCCTGGAACTTTCAAACGGAGTTGCAGTCGATTCCATGCTTCGCACAAGCGATGCATCGATATTCGCGGCCGGCGACTGTTGCTCCTTCCCCCTGCCCATCTACGACAATCGACGGGTGCGGCTCGAAGCGTGGCGCAACGCGCAGGATCATGGAGCACTCGCCGCACGCAACATGCTGGGTGCGAACGAAGAAATTTCAAGCATTCCTTGGTTTTGGTCGGATCAGTATGAGCTGACTCTCCAGGTCGCCGGGCTCATTGATCAGGGGCACTCCACCATTCGCCGGGAGCTGAGCGTGGATGCCTTTTTGCAATTCCATCTGGATGAGACAGGCAGGCTCGTCGCCGCCTGCGGTATCGGCCCGGGCAATGCCGTTGCGCGCGACATCCGCATCGCAGAGATGCTTATTGCAAAGCGGGCGAGACCCAGGCTGGCAGACCTGTCGGCCTCCGATTTCAAGCTCAAGAGCCTGCTCGCCGCTTGAGGCGAAAGGGCACGTTCTCTGGCGCCCGAGGCGCAAGCGCGTCAGGCCATGGAAATCTTCCTGTCTCGCCTGAGCATTCTGGACATGACGACAGACAACCCGCGGATACGGTTCGTGACCATTAGATCCGCCAACGCCTGATCGAATTTGATCAAGTTAGTTCACGACGTCCACCACGCTCCTGGATATCATCGCAGGCGAAGAAAATGGAGGAAGCGTGATGGGCCGTCGGCCGTCCGTCTATGATTTGCAGAGCCAGAAAGGTCTGCGCAAGTGGGTCCAGTTGCACGTGGACACGCCGGCTGAAGCTGCCGCTGCTCTGGCCGCAAGCATCGCTATTCTTTCGTGCGAACCAGACCGAAATCTCGAGCCCATCCGGGCGGCAGCGCCTGGAGCGTTCCTGTCAGCTGGCATGCCCCATGGTGCCGTATCCTCGCCGCAGGAGGCCATTCGGCTGGGGTTCGAGATCCTCCGGCGTGGCGCCGATGCTGTCTATTGCTCGCATTCGCCCTCGTTCATCGAGGCGATGGCTCGGGAAGGCATTCCGGTGACCGGGCACGTCGGGCTTGTGCCAAACCGCGCGACCTGGACGAACTTCCGAGCCATTGGCAAGACGGCGGATGAAGCCGCTCGCGTGATGCGGGCGGTCAAGGATATCGAGAATGCCGGTGCTGCCTTTGTGGAGGTCGAAGTGGTGCCGGTGCGCCTTGCAGACTTCATCACCCGTAATACGCCCATGATCACGATGGGCATGGGCTGCGGTACGGCCTGCGATACGCAGTATCTCTTTTCGTCCGACGTCCTGGGCACGAACACGGGCCATTATCCGAGGCATGCCAAGAAATATGCCGACTTCGCTGCTCTTGAAGCAGAGCTTCAGGACAAGCGCGTCACGGCCTTTCGCGCCTTCGCCGGTGAAGTCGAGACCGGTGCCTACCCGGAAGCCGGTCACCAGCTGGACATGGACGACGCCGCTTTTGAGCGGTTTCTCACATTATCGAACAAGCTCTAGAAGGAGACGATCATGGACGATCTCTCATATGGCACTCGCAATAAGCGCGGTGACTGGGCTCCAAACGAGCCGGCGTCGACCGCGCCTGTTTTCGTATTTCCGCCGCGGCCGATGCAGTTTCTGAAGTGGCTGCCGCACTACTTCTTCCCCTACAACGTCCTGTACGCGTTGTCGGCGGTCGCGTGGTGGTACTATGTTTTGCCAACCCCCGAAGTCATGAAGACATTGGCTTGGGGCTGGGTCCTGAAGCTCTTCATAGCCAATGCTGTCACCGTTTTTCTGTTCTTCGGTGCTTTTGAGCTGAAGCTCTATGTTTTGCGGCGCCAGGGCAACCGCTTCAAATATAACGGCAAGTTCCCTTCCGAGCAGCGGTCGAAGGCGTTCTTTTTTGAGCGGCAGAACGTCGACAATATGATGCGGACCTTCGGTACCGGCCTGCCGATCTGGACAGCCATCGAGGTATTCGTGCTCATGGCTTTCGCAAACGGCTGGGTGCCGTGGCTGACATTCGCCCAGAACCCGGTCTACCTGTTCCTGCTCGCCCTCGTCGTGCCAATCATCCATGAGACCCACTTCTTCATTTTGCACCGGGCAATCCACTGGGGACCGCTCTACAAGTGGGTTCACTCGGTCCACCACAATTCGGTGAACCCCTCGCCCTGGTCGTCGCTTTCCATGCATCCCGTCGAGCAGTTCTTCTATCTCGGCACGATGTTCTGGCATCTCATCATCCCGTCCAACCCGATCATTGCCCTGTATCAGCTGCACGTCGCTGGTTTTGGGGCGATTCCTGGGCATGTCGGGTTTGATAAGGTTGAACTCACGAACGATACGTCGATGGATAGCCATGCCTACATCCACTACCTGCATCACAAGTACTTCGAGGTGAATTACGGCGATGGCCTGATCCCATTCGATAAATGGCTTGGAACCTTCCATGACGGCAGCAAGGACGGCGAGAAGCAAATGCAGGTCCGTTACGAGAAGAAAAAGGCCAAGCTCAATGCGAAGGCCCAATCGCAGAACGCTAAAGAAAGTGACAGGGCGGGAGCTTGACGATGGCCGACTGGATAACCGCGTGCAAACTGGCCGACATCGAGGCGGAAGGGGTTATCCGCTTCGACCACGGCGGCAAAACATACGCCATTTATCGTTCACCGACGGACGAAGTTTTCTGTACCGACGGCCTTTGCTCGCATGAGGCTGTTCACCTGGCTGACGGGCTGGTGATGGACTACGAGATTGAATGCCCCAAGCATTCCGGGGCGTTCGATTACAGAACGGGTGAGGCGCTTAGAATGCCGCCTTGCATCAATTTGCAGACTTACCAAGCAGAGACCGACGGCGTCGACGTCAAAATTCGCGTTTGAGCCCGGACTGAAGTCGCCTGTTTGTCGGCGGCTGAACATCGATCCATATTCCCAAGGGCCAGCCGCGAATATGCGACTGGCTTTCGCAGTTTAAGGACTCCCTTTCACTCATCTTTTCTCAAAGGGAACTCGGAAGGAAGAGCTATCCTAAGCTCGCCCCTCCCGCAGCGAAGATCAAATTTGATCATATCATTCGTTGAGCCATTTTGGACGACGTCTAAATTGAGCGTCGCTGCGCGGCTCCAGATGAAACAAGCTCAGCCGGCATAGCTATGGGAGGACTCGATGAAACGTTGGCTTAAAGCCGCGGTTGGCGCTTGTGCGCTCTTGATGACCACCGTCTCGGGACACGCCGCGGAACGGTTCGTATTCGTTGGACATTGGCCCGAGTCGGATTCGTTCTTCAATGTCATCCGAAATTCGGCGCAACTCGCCGCCGACCAGGTCGGCGTAAAGATTGAATTCCGCAATCCGACAGGCGGAGATCTTTCCGAAATGGGACGCCTGATTGATCAGGCGGCCGCCTCGAAGCCGGACGCGATCATCTCCACAGTCCCCGACGAAAATCTCGTCACCGACCCCTTGACCAACGCCGTCGCCTCTGGGATCCCCGTCGTTCTCGTAAATTCCGGATCTGCCGATTTCGCCAAGAAGATCGGCGCTTTGCGTTACATCGGCCAGGCGGAATATGACGCCGGCAAGGCTGCCGGCGAACAGGCGAAGGCAGCCAATGTCAAGAGCTTCCTTTGTGTCAATCATTTCTATCAGCATCCGGTCTCGCATCTGCGTTGCAAGGGCTTTGCCGATGGGCTTGGCATCGCCGTCGGTGACCAGGAAATCGATTCCGGCACCGATCCGAACGATGTCGTCAATCGGTCTGCCGCCTTCCTCAAGGCCCATCCCGACACGCAGGCCATCCTGACCCTCGGCCCGACCAGCGCCGACCCGATGATCAAGTGGGTCAAGGACCAGGGCGCGGGCGACAAGTACTTTTTCGCCACGTTCGACCTCAGCAAGGACATCGTCGCGGCGATGAAGGATGGAACCGTGAAGGTCGCTATCGACCAGCAGCCTTTCCTGCAGGGTTATGACGCTGTCGTCATTCTGGCAAATTACATCCGCTACGGGGTTATCCAGGCCAATGACATATCGTCGGGCCCCGGACTCATTACCAAGCAGAACATCGACCAGGTCCTGGCCCTCGCCGGCAAGTACCGCTGAGATCTGACCCAATGAGGCGGGAGGGCGAGCTCGCTCCCGCCTCATACATTTTCAGCGGTTATTGTGTAAAAGCGGACAGGCTCGGTGCTGACTTCGACGGTCAGAAAATTGATCTTCCTCAACACCGTATCGATCGCGCGGCGGGCTTGGGTTTCCGGGGCCTGGTCCAGGACGATATCCATGAGCCCGGACTTCAGCCAAAGTCGCGATTCATCGGTGAGTTCGTGCCCTACCCACATGATATGCGGATCCTGCTTGCGCCGCTTCAAGACCTCCGCGATACCGGCGTTGGCACCGCCCGCATTGTAGATGCCGACGATCCGGGCGTCCTCCTCGATCGCGCTTTCAACAAGCTCACCAGACCGCAGATCCTGGTCGAGCCCGAACAGAACGCGAGAGAACATACGGTCTGCGTCCGAATGCTCTGCCAGGTAATCCGAAAATCCCAGAATGCGCTGGCGATGCACCTCGTAAACGCCGCTATGGCAGACAGCCACGATCCGTCCCTTGATGCCCCTCAGCATTCTTGACATGAACATCGCCGCCATGCGGCCGGCGGCATAGTTGTCGATACCGACGAAAGCATCGTTCGAACCGTCAATCCGCGTGACGATCTGGACGATCGCAACGCCCTTGGCTCGCTCCTCGCTCAGGCGCTCCCGTACAGCTGGATGATCCGGGGCGACGATGATGAGGCCCACGCGACGAAACCCGGGCTCTGCAATTCGTCCAGCCACGCTCTTGGGGTCGTTCTCGTCGACGAAGGTCCTGTGCAACAGGATGCTCGAATCCAGGGATTCTGAAATTCTCAGAAAGGCATCATTGAGCCTTTTGAAGAACGGGGTTTCGCGCCGAACCATCAAGACTTCGATGCGAAGAACGCCACTGTACCGCTGCGGCAAAGCCCGGGTGCTCCCCAGGTGCCGCATCGCCTGGATTACCTTCTCGATCGTCGAGGCTGTGACGTTGCCGCGCGAGTTGAGGACCCGCTCGACGGTCGCGGTCCCGACACCGGCCTCCCTGGCGATATCGGCTAACGTTGCCTTTTTCATCGGCGTTTCCAAAGCCTTTCGCCGTTTGCCGGCGACGCCTGCTTTGATGAAATATGATCATAAATGTTATCGCCTGGAAAGTGCCTTCTCCCCTAGTATGGAGTCGTTCGAAACTAATTCAGTTTTGGGCGACAAAGCGCAACGAAATGCGCGTCTGCCAATTGACGCAAGGTAGCAGGAAGACATTCAATGCAGAGCGACCGCTCTGACGGCAAGTTTTCCTGACCGATTGCAGCTTACTGCGGTGCATTGCCAGCAGGACAAGACAAGGCTGCGCTTTCGACGGCTCCGGCGAACAATGCGTCGCGGAGACCAGGGAGGACAAGATGAATGACCCCAAAGGGGCGGCGGCGCCTATGCGTGACGCACGCCTTCGTTCGGTATCGCCATTTCGCAAAGCGTTGATTCGACCCGAACTCGGCGCGATCTGCGGCACAATCGCAGTGTTCGCGTTTTTCATTGTGGCCGCTCCCACGTCCGGCATGTTTTCATTGGAAGGATTCATGAACTGGGGCACGGTTTCCGCCCAGTTCATGATCATCGCCGTCGGCGCCTGCCTCCTCATGATTTCGGGAGAGTTCGATCTTTCGGTCGGTTCGATGATCGGCTTCTCTGGAATCGTCATCGCGCTGCTCTCGACCACCTTCGGCCTTCCGATGTGGGTTTCGATCCTCGTTGCCTTTGCCCTGGCTTTGATAATCGGCGCGCTGAACGGGTTTCTGATCCTGCGCACCGGGTTGCCCTCATTCATCGTGACGCTGGCGTCGCTCTTCATTCTGCGCGGCCTCACGACCTACATCCCCATCATGATCAACGGCTCGACGATCATTGGGGGCCTCAAGGCTGCCGCGGCGAATGACTGGCTGGCCCCAGTCTTCGGGGGCAAGATCCTTTCAAGCCTGTTCGTGTGGCTCGCCGAGCATGGCATCATCAGCACGTTCAAGGCCGGCCCGAAAATCGGCCAGCCTGTGGTCGACGGCATCCCCATGCTCATGGTCTGGGCGCTCGGACTTGCCGTCATTGCCCACGTCATCCTGACGCGAACCGTTTTCGGCAGCTGGATCTTTGCGGCTGGCGGCGATCCGAATGCCGCCCGCAACGTCGGCGTCCCGGTTGGTCGCGTAAAGATCTACATGTTCATGCTGACTGCGTTTTGCGCGACAGTGCTCGCCACCTGCCAGGTTCTGGAGTTCGGTTCCGCGGCGGCTGATCGCGGTCTCCTGAAGGAATTCGAAGCCATCATCGCCGCGGTGATCGGCGGGACCTTGCTGACCGGCGGATACGGCACGGTTGCCGGCGCAGCTCTCGGCGCAATCATCTTTGGCGTCGTGCAACAAGGGCTGTTCTTTGCCGGGGTCGAGAGCTCCCTTTTCAGGGTTTTCCTCGGAATCATCCTCCTGCTGGCGGTCATTCTCAACACCTATATTCGCCGCGTTATCACGGGAGAGCGCTGAGATGGCAACGCCGATCCTTGAACTCCGCAACATCGAAAAGCACTTCGGCCTTATCATCGCACTCGCCGGTGTGAGCATCGCGATCAACGAAGGGGAGGTCCACTGCCTTCTTGGCGATAACGGGGCGGGCAAATCCACCCTGATCAAGACCATGTCCGGCGTGCATCGCCCGACCAACGGACAGATCCTGCTTGATGGCAAGGAGACCGTGTTCAACGGCGCACGTGGCGCGATCGACGGCGGAATCGCAACCGTCTTCCAGGATCTGGCCATGATCCCGCTGATGTCGGTCACCCGCAATTTCTTTTTGGGGAGAGAACCCAAGAAGCGATTTGGGCCCTTCCAGTTCTACGATTTCGACAAGGCAGATCGCATCACGATGGAAGAAATGACGCGGATGGGGATCAAGCTCCGCGAGCCGAGCCAGGCCGTCGGAACGCTTTCCGGCGGCGAACGACAGTCGGTTGCCATCGCTCGGGCCGTCTATTTCGGGGCCCGCGTCCTGATCCTGGACGAACCGACTTCGGCGCTGGGCGTCCGGCAAACCGCCAACGTGCTGGCGACGATCAATCGGGTTCGCGCGAACGGCGTGGGGGTTGTCTTCATCACCCATAACGTCCGGCACGCCATGGCAATCGGCGACCGCTTCACTGTCTTGAACCATGGCAAGACGCTGGGGACTGCCCTTAGGGGAGAGGTTGGTCACGATGAGCTTCAGAACCTGATGGCGGGCGGACAGGAGCTGGTCGAACTCGAGGGTTCCCTCCGCGGCCGTGTCTGATCGGCAACTGCGCCGGGCGCCAATCCGCTGCGAAACTGCGAGCCGGGTAAGTCGTCCGGCTTCGGAGGAGCGGCCTTACGCTCTCGCCTTGATGGAAAATGGATCCAACCTGTCGCCTCTCCTGAAGCGCCAATCGTAGGCGAGGTCAGGTTGTGGTTGTCCTGGGATTTGGGAACGGGACCAATGGACCAACATCACCCAGCCAACCTGGACGACCTGACTCTGAGATACCGTGAAACCTGGCTGTCTCTGAAACCGTGGGCCAGATCTGCCATGGACTATGCCCTGAGCAATCGCCTGGACCTGGCGGCCGGCTCGGCTCAAGATTTCGCAAAGGCGTGCGGCCTGCCCGCATCGGCAATCAGCCGGCTTGTCAGAAAATTTGGATTTTCGTCCTTTGCACAGTTTAGAGCGCTCTTCAGGGAAGAGATAAGGGCTGAATTTCACCGAAGAGTCGATTCCAATTCCGCTAGGGAATTCCTGTTCACTCCCGCAATCGATAATTCGTGAAGTCGGCGTCAAGCTATATGGCCCGAGGGCAAACGTTGGGCCAAATCCTGTCATCGGCTAACATTTAGCCTTTTTATCTCCGCGCTCCGTAAGCGCCCCCACCCCTCACGCATCCAAATTCGCCGTCAGCGCGTTGTCCTGGATGAACTCGCGCCGCGGCTCCACGATGTCCCCCATCAGCTTGGTGAAGATATCCTCCGCCTCCACCACTTCCTTCACCTGCACCTTGAGCAGGGAGCGGACATTGCGGTCGAGCGTGGTTTCCCACAGCTGGTCGGGGTTCATTTCGCCCAGGCCCTTGTAGCGCTGCAGCGAAAGACCCTTGCGGGCAGCCTCCGTCATCGCCTCGAAGAGCGCGACGGGGCCGTGGACGCTGAGTTCGTCGCCACGGCGGCTGAGGGTGGCGGGGCCGCCATAGATCTCGCGCAGTGCCGCCGAGCGTTCGTCGAGCAGGCGGGCGTCGACGGTGGCGAGGAGCTGGGCGTCGAGGATGTGGGCTTCCTTCACGCCCCGGATGGTGCGCTCGAACAGGTAGCCGCCCTTGTCGACGGTGCCCGTCCAGCCCTGCTCGAACTCCTCGGCGAGCTCGTCGAGCCGCCTTGCCACCTCGTCCGCCGCCTTCTGGGCGAGGACGGGATCGGCGACCACGCCGATATTGAGGGCGCCGGCGATCGCCGCCTGCTCGACCACGGTGCGGTCGTAGCGGCTGTGCAAGGCACCGAGCAGGGTGCGGACGTTGCGGGAATCATTGATGATGGCGCGCAGGTCCTGGCCGGCGCGTTCCTCGCCGCTGGCCAGCCTGAGAACCGAGCCCTCGACGCCGGTGTCGATCAGGTAATCCTCCAGCGCCCGCTCGTCCTTGAGATATTGCTCGGACTTGCCGCGCGAGACCTTATAGAGCGGCGGCTGGGCGATATAGACATGGCCGCGATCGATGATCTCGCGCATCTGGCGGAAGAAGAAGGTCAGCAGCAGCGTGCGGATATGGCTGCCGTCGACGTCGGCGTCCGTCATGATGATGATCTTGTGGTAGCGCAGCTTGTCCGGATTGAACTCCTCCAGGCCGATGCCGGTGCCGAGCGCGGTGATCAGCGTGCCGATCTGTTCGGAAGACAGCATCTTGTCGAAGCGGGCGCGCTCGACATTGAGGATCTTGCCGCGCAGCGGCAGCACGGCCTGGTATTCGCGGGCACGGCCCTGCTTGGCCGAGCCGCCGGCCGAGTCACCCTCGACGATGAAGAGTTCCGACTTGGCCGGATCACGCTCCTGGCAGTCGGCGAGCTTGCCGGGCAGGGAGGCGACGTCGAGCACGCCCTTGCGGCGGGTGAGTTCGCGCGCGCGGCGGGCCGCCTCGCGGGCGGCGGCGGCTTCCGCCACCTTGCCGACGATGACCTTGGCCTCGGCCGGATGCTCCTCGAACCAGGTCGACAGCGCCTCGTTCATGGCGCTTTCCACCACCGGGCGCACCTCGGAGGAGACCAGCTTGTCCTTGGTCTGCGAGGAGAATTTCGGGTCGGGCACCTTGACCGAGAGCACGCAGGTCAGGCCCTCGCGGCAATCGTCGCCCGTCATCTCGACCTTCTCCTTCTTGGAGATGCCGGAGGAGAGGGCATAGCCGGTGACCTGGCGCGTCAGCGCCCCGCGCAGGCCTGCCAGATGGGTGCCGCCGTCACGCTGGGGGATGTTGTTGGTGAAGCAGAGCACCGTCTCGTGATAGCTGTCGTTCCACCACAAGGCCGCTTCCACGCCGATGCCGTCGCGGTCGACCTTCACATAGATCGGCGTCGGCACCAGGGCATTCTTCGAGCGATCGAGATAACGCACGAAGGCGTCGAGGCCGCCCTCATACATCAGCTCCTCGCTGGTCGAGCCGCCATGGCGCAGATCGGTCAGCACGATGCGCACGCCGGAATTGAGGAAGGCGAGTTCGCGCAGGCGGCGCTCCAGCGTGGCATAGTCGAACTCGACCTTGGTGAAGGTGTCGGTCGAGGGCAGGAAGGTCACCTCGGTGCCACGCTTGCCATCGGCCGGGCCGACGATCTTCAGCGGCGCATCCGCGTCGCCATGGCTGAAGGTCATCATGTGCTCCTTGCCGTCGCGCCAGATGCGCAGCGTCAGCTTGGAGGAGAGCGCGTTCACCACGGAAACACCGACGCCGTGCAGGCCGCCCGAGACCTTGTAGGAGTTCTGGTCGAACTTGCCGCCGGCATGAAGCTGCGTCATGATCACTTGGGCCGCCGACACGCCTTCCTCGGCATGGATGTCGGTGGGAATGCCGCGGCCATTGTCCGTGACCGTGACCGAGCCGTCGGAGTTCAAGGTCACCGTGACGATATCGGCATGGCCGGCCAGCGCCTCGTCGATGGCGTTGTCGACCACCTCATAGACCATGTGGTGCAGGCCCGAGCCGTCATCCGTATCGCCGATATACATGCCGGGCCGCTTGCGCACGGCATCCAGGCCCTTGAGGACCTTGATGGAATCGGCGCCATAGGCATTTTCGGGAGCTTCGGAGAAGGCGGGATCGGACATACAGAGACTCTTTTTGTGATTCGATAGGGAATATAGGCATTCCCTCGGTAAATTTCATTCCCCAAGCGGCACATTTTTGTTGTTTTTCAGAGGTTTATAGAGGGCCTCCAGGGGAGCATGGCAAGGGTAGAAGCCAATATTCGACGCAAGTTTATCAAGAGGACTTTCTTGCTGGGAGCGTCTCATTTCATGGCGCGACTTGCCGATGCTTGGCACTGAGCTTGATGTGTACGATCGCTTTGAGATTTAGGCGATGTTGTAGGGCCAAGGCGCATTTAGAGACAAGGCGCGAGCCTGAAACAGGCTCCTGGAGGAGCGGCTTTATAGCGCCGGGCGCAGGGGCTTTCCAGCCGGCTCTTGTTTGCCGATGAGGGCGCGCGACCCGATGGGAAGAAGCCGGCTGGAAAGCCGGCGGTCCCAGGTACACCGCGTAACGCGGCGAAGGGGCGGTCGCGTCAAAGACAGACATGGCGCGGGCCGAGGCCGGATAAAGCTCCCATAAAACAAACCGCATCCACCCGGCAGGAGAAGCCCGCATCATGGCGAATGCTGAGATCTTGAAGGCACAGCGCGCACAGGCCCTCGAACTGACGCGCTCCGGGCCGCCGGCGCGCACCTCCAATTCCTTCTTCGGCGTCGGGCCGATTACCGACGGAACGCTCGACGAGGCCGATGCGCGCCTTCTGCGCTTCGAGTTCGACAACTGGCTGGAGAAGAACTACCGCAAGCTCGACGACCGCGGCGCGGATCTCGGTCCCTTCACCACCGCCGAGGTCGGGCGGAGCATGCATCGCGGCTATCCGGCCGACAAGTTCCTCACCGACATGATGCGGGAGATCCATCGCTATTTCGAGTTCCCCAAGGCTAACAAGATGGCGGTGGGCCTCGGCGGCGGCCACAGCGGCTTCACGGTCTGCGCCCTTCATCTCGTCACCGCCAACGACCCTGCCCAGCATGTCTATGTCGACACGCTCCGGCCCGAGTCCGAGGCCGCCAAGGCCGGCGGTTTCTTCCGCCAGTCCTGGGGTGCGCAGCTCATCGAGATGCACCGCTATGCCCATCAGGGCGACGAGAGCCGCATCCATTTCGCCGAGGAGGAAGGCGCCATTCCCAGCGCCGATGCTCTCGAGAAGATGGGCGTCAAGCTCCTCATCGGCGTCGGCCACGAAACCACCGGCGCCACCACCTACACGGCTGGGGACATCGCCAATCTCCTCGAATGGCTCGACCGCAATCCCGCCGAGCATCATGCCGTGCTCGACGCCACCTCCATGCTCGGCGCCATGCCGTGGGGGGCGGAGGCGGTGGACAGCCTCATCGCCAAATGCTGCATGTTCATGCCGTTCCAGAAGGCGATCGGCGGCATTTCCGGCTATTTTGTCGTGTCCTTCACGCCGCAGGCGCTCGACCTCGTGGAGAAGAACCAGAAGTCGCCGTCCTGGGCGATCCCGCGCCAGCTCAAGATCGTGGCGCCTGTCGATCCCAAGCGTCCTCTCACCGGCGAGCGCACGGTCAATGTCGGCCCGATCTACGATCCCGCGCAGGACAAGATGCTGGGCGGGGTGATCAACACCTATTCCACCCTCGCCTTCGCCGAGACGACCTTCGGCCTGCTTCGCTCGGAAAAGCGCCTCGGCTCGGTGTCGGATCTCTACCAGCGCTCGGTGCGCAACCGCGCCGCCGTGAACGACTGGGTGGCGAAGCATCCCCTGTTCGAGCTCGGGGTTGTTGATCCTGAACGGCGTGGTGCGGCGGTGACGCTGCTGCGCATCAAGGATGCCGATATCACGGATCCCGCGATCCACGCCCGGATCATCGCCCGCTCCAAGCAGGTGCTGGCCTATGAGGGCGTCACCCATCCCAATGGCGAACATGAGCGCGGCCTCGACGTCGCCCGCTATGTCAACGCCTTCCCGGGCACGCCGGGCGATTATCGCGCCTGGATCGGCGGCATCCGGCCGTTGGAAGATATCGACGCCCTGCTCGACAATCTCCAATACGCGTATCTGCGCGCCAAGATCGTGGTGCTGGAAGAGGAACTCGCCAAGCTCGGCGAGACCTTCCCGCTTGGCGTTGGCGCCGGCCAGGAACGGGTGCGGCGCGATGATCCCGACCGTGCCTACAAGGTGCTGGTCGCCGATCTCGTCGGCATGCGCTTCAACGGCGACGGCGAGCCTGATCATGAGGAGGTGCGCCGCCATGTCGAAGCCAAGGGCGGCATCTTCCATCTCGGACCGATCGAGGACGAGGCAGCGCTGGAGAATGGCCGCATCCACTTCTTCTACCAGCCCGATCTCTCGACCGAGGCGGAGATCCTGCCGCAGACCGACAAGGGCCAGTACGACGCGGTGATCGCCGCGGCGACCTTCCTGCCGAAGAACTCGGTGTTCCCTCTCGGCGGCGTGCGCATCGGCGCCGGCACCGGCAATATGGGCTCGGCCTCCTGGGGTGGCGGCAGCGGCGTCGGGGGCGAGGCGCCCCTGATGAACACGCCGAGCTTCAACAGCCGGGCGACGGCGCAGATGGCCTTCAAGGCCCTGCTCAAGGTGGCGCCCGACCTCAAGGTCGACGAACTGCATCGCCGCGTCGTCGCCGGCGAGTTCGACACCGGCAAGCACCTGCGCGACTTTCCCACCGAGAAGCTCGAGGGGCGCCGCATCGCCGTGATCGGCTACGGCAATATCGGCCGCGAGCTCGCCAAGCTCGCCAGCGCCTTCGGCATGAAGGTCGCCATCCATGCCCGCGAGCACCATAGGGACTGGATCGAGTCGGAAGGCTTCGAATATGCCGCTACCGCCGAGCAGGCTGCCGAGGGCGCTCACATCCTGACCGTGCATACCGGCCTCGGCCCGGTCGACGCCGGGAGCGGGCGCTTTGCCAACCAGTCGCTTGTTGACACCGACATCCTGAACCGCCTGGCCGATGGCGCGGTGCTGATCAACTACGACCGCGGCGAGGTCGTCGATGCCGATGCCCTCGATGCCGCGCTCACCACAGGCAGGGTCTCCTACGCCTGCATCGATGCCGATCTCTTCCGCAACGCAGCCGACGGCACGCTGTCCGGCCCGATGGTGCCCTATCGCGCGCTCGAAAGCCGCCATCCCGGCAAGCTCGAGCTGCTGCCACACGCCGCCGCCGATACCGACCATCCCTCGCGCGTCGAGGGCGCCATGCAGGCGGTCGACCAGATCTTCGACGTCATCCACTACGGCGTCGTCACCAATCTGAAGGGCGACCTGCCGGCCGGCTACGTCAATGCCGGCGCGCGCACCGTCAACGGCATCGGTGCGGTAACGGGCGGCACGCTGGCCCGCGCGGTGGCGGATGAAGCCTCCCTGCGCCAGGCGCGGGAAGCGGCGGAAGCACTCGCCGCCATCTGGGGCGCGCTGTCCTCGACCACCGATCCCGACCGCCGCGCCACACTGATGCAACGCCACGGCGCGGCGCTGGTGCGCCACACCAACCGCTATGCCGCGCTGACCGAGAGGCTGGGACTGCGCGGGCCTTATGCGGGGTGACTGGGGGCGCGGACATCCTGTCCGCCTCTTTGATACGAGACATGGATGAAGATGGGCGCGACCGAAAGGTCAGCGCCCTTTTCTTTGAGATTGTGGTTCAAGGGCGAGCCAAGCGCCTGCGCATCAATAAATAACAATATTTGTGAAATTTTGAGATTGCTCTACAATCCGACTGAGCTGATCCGGGGAGATTCTTAATGGCGACGATGACCGTATCCCTGCCCGACCCGATGAAGGAATGGATCGAAGGCCATGTCGTCGGCCAGGGTGACTATGCAAGCGTCAGCGACTATGTGCGCGACCTCATCCGGCGCGATCGTGAGCGGCGCGACGAGGAAATGACGCTGGAAGATCTTCGCAAACTCGTAGCCGACGCCAAAGCGAGTGGTATCGGCAACCGCAGTGTCGAGGAGATCTTCGAGGCGGCCCGTAAATCCGTCAGGTCGCGCGGGCGCTGAATGTCGAGCTATCGTCTTACCAACCAGGCTGATAGCGATCTTTTCGACATTTTTGTTTATGGAATCGACATCTTCGGGGAAGTCCAAGCCCTAAACTATCAGAAAGAACTCAGTTGGGTCTTTGGACTACTGGCTGAGAATCCGCATCTTGGCCGCCTTGCGCCAGCGATTGGCCGAGATATTCGCCGGCATGAACATGCCAGCCATGTCATTCTCTACGAGGAGGACATGGAGGGTATCGTTGTTCTGGCCATCATTCACGGACGGGCAGTAAGCCGGCTCAGGCTCTGACGGCCGTCTCGCCTTTCCTGTGTGGTTGTCGTTTCCAAGAGGCGGACGAGGCGGCCGCGCTCCCACCTACTCCACCGGCGAAAGCGCGATTTTCCGCTCCGCCTCCACCACCGCCTGCGGCGTCCCCACATGCAGCCAGATGCCGTCGAGGCGCTTGCCGAAGAGGCGGCCCCTGGCCTCGGCCTCGTCGAACAGCCTGTTCAGCGAGAAGATCTCGGGCGTGCCCTTGAACAGCTCCGGCTTGATCAGAAGCACGCCGGCATAGGCGAAGAGCGCGGTCTCGCATTCGCGCCGGCGGGCGAGGGCGCCGTGGCTGTCGAGCTGGTAGTCGCCCCGTCCGTCGAAGCCCACGCTGGTGGCGGTGGCGGCGACCAGCATCAGGATGTCCATGCGCGCGGGATCCCAGTGCGCCTTGAGGGCATCGAGATTGACCTGCGGCCCCTCGATCCAGAAGCTGTCGCAATTGCAGACGATGAAGGGCGCTTCGCCCAGCAGGGGCAGGGCCTTGCGCACGCCGCCGCCGGAATCGAGCAGGCCCGCGCGCTCGTCCGAGATCAGGATCTTCGGGTGCTGGCGCCCGGCGAGATGGGCTTCCATCTGCTCGGCGAAGTAATGCACATTGACCACCGCCGTCTCCACATTGGAGAAGGCGAGGCGGTCGAGCACATGGTCGATCAGCGTCTTGCCGGCGACTTCGACCAGCGGCTTGGGCTTGTGGTCGGTCAAGGGGCGCATGCGCTTGCCCAGCCCCGCCGCGAGCAGCATCGCGGTGCTGAAGGACCTGCTCACGACACCCTCGCCTCGATCGAGAAGACGAAGGTCTCGAACCATTCCTTCAGCTCGGTAAGCGAGGGATGGGCAAGCGCCCGGTCGAGATAGCCGCGGATGCGTGGGATGTGCTTGAGATAGGCCGGCTTGCCGTCGCGCTTGTCGAGGCGGGCGAACAGCCCGAGGATCTTGGTGTTGCGCTGGGCCGCCATCGCCGCATAGGCGCGGGCGAACTCGGCGGGCTCGAAGGCGGGATCGGCGATCTTGCGGGCCTTCACGTAGCGCGTCAGCAGCTGCAGCTCCAGGGGCTGGGAAACGGTGACGCGGGCATCGAGGCAGAGCGCGGCGACATCATAGGCGGGCGAGCCGATCATGGCGTCCTGGAAGTCGAGCAGGCCGATCTTCCTGATGCCCTCGCGCTCGGGCAGCCACATCAGGTTGGGCGAGTGCACATCGCGCAGCACCCAGCTCTTCTCGCCCTTGACGGCGGGCGAGAGCGCGGCGCGCCACAACGCCGTGAAGGCATCGCGGTTGCGCTGGGAGAGCTGCGGCGCACCGATCAGCGGCAGGTACCATTCGATCAGGAGCTCCACCTCGATATCGAGGGCGCCATAGTCGAAGATCGGGATCTTGTGGGTGATCGCCGGCGTCACCGGGAGCGTGTCGGGCAGTTCCAGGGCGTGGAGATGCGCCAGCATGTCGATGGCGGCGCCATAGCGCTCCGGCAGCGGCGTGCTACTCTCGGCGATGAAGGTGGAGCCGAAATCCTCCAGCAGCAGCAGGCCGTGCAGCAGGTCTTCCTTGATGATCTGCGGGGCGGAAAAGCCGCGCTCGGCAAGGCCCCGGTCCATGGCGACGAAGGGCTTCACGTCCTGCGAGATATGGGCGATCTGGCTGTAGGTCTTGCCGTAGCGTACCGGCACCCGGTCGGTGCGGGCGGGCGAATTCATCAGGATCGCCGTGGCCTTGCCGCGGATCAGGCGCGTATAGGTGCGGGTGGAAGCATCGCCCTGGATGTGCACGCGCGTGGCGTCCTGCCAGCCGGCGCCGCGCAGGAAATCGCCGATCTGCGAGATGCGGCGCAGGCGCCGCGACCATTCGCCGGTGCCGACCAGCGTGGCGCGCCTCGCCGTCTCGCTCTTGCCGGCATGCACGAAGCGGATGTCGAGCCGGTCGGGCGGCAGGGCATCGCCCGCCTTCTCCGGCCATTCCACCAGCACCAGCGCGCCGTCAGGCGCCTCGTCCCAGCCCAGTTCCTCCAGCTCGCTGGGATGGCCGATGCGATAGAGGTCGGCATGCACCACCGGATAGGAGGGCGTGTCGTAGAGCTGGATCAGCGTGAAGGTGGGGCTGGAGACTTCAAGCTCGGGATCGCCGGCGATCTGCCGGATCAACGCACGGGCAAAGGCCGTCTTGCCGGCTCCCAGATCGCCCGACAAAGTGACGAGATCGCCGGCCTTCAGCACGGGCGCGAGGTCGCGCGCCAGCATGTCGGTAGCGGCCTCGCTCGGAAGGTCGAGGGTCCATTGGTGGGTCAGAAGATCGGTCAATGGCTAGGGCCTTCGGATAGGTGTCATCCCGGACAAGGTGCAACATGCAATGTTGCGCCGCAGATCCGGGACCGCAAGACGGATAAAGCTTACATCGATACGGTCCCGGATCTGCGGCGCACCGCATTGCGCTGCGCCTTGTCCACGCTCACATCGGGCATCCGCTCCGCGGGTGCGCAATGTGAGCTGAGGATGGCTCGCGCCCCTCATTCCGCGGCCTCCTGGTGGGCGGAGGCGTCGACGGGGAAGCGGCAGGTCACGATGGTGCCGCGGCCTTCTTCGGAGACAAGCTCGACGCTGCCGCCATGCAGCTCGACGAAGGAACGCACGATCGAAAGGCCGAGGCCCACGCCGCGGTGGCCGCTGCCGCCGCCATGCGATTCGAAGCGGTCGAACACACGATCGATCACCGCCTGGGAGATGCCACGGCCGCGATCCTCGACTCGGAAGACGATCTCCTCGCCCTTGCGCAGGGCCGAGAGGGTCACGGTGCCACCGGGCGGGGAGAAGCCGATGGCGTTGGAGAGCAGGTTGAACAGCACCTGGCGCACGCGCTGGCCGTCGGCCCCGAAGGCGCCGATCTGCTGGCTCGCCTTCATCTCCAGCCGGACGCCGGTCTCGGCGAGACGCGGCTGCACGGCTTCCGCGACGCCCTGCATGGCCTCGCGGATATCGACCTTGCCGAGGTCGAGCGTCATGGCGCCGGCATCGATGGTGGCAAGGTCGAGGATGTTGTTGATGATGGCGTAGAGCGCGTCCGACGAGGTCTTGATGTAGCCGGCATATTGGCGCTGCTTCTCGTTCAGCGGCCCGGCGGCGCCATCGGCCATGAGTTGCACGAAGCCGATGATATTCTGCAGGGGCGAGCGCAGCTCATAGGAAACATGGTGTACGAAGTCGTTCTTGAGCCGGCCGGCTTCCTCGAGTGCCTCGTTCTTTTCCAGGAGGGCATTCTCGAAGTTCACGGAGTCGGTGACGTCGGTGAAGGTGGCGAGCGTGCCGCCATCGGGCAGGGGCACGGTGGAGAACTCGATCACGCTCCCGTCGACCCGCGTCATGCGGTCGTCCATCGAGCGGCGGGCATCACCGATCGAGGTGATGGCGTTCTTGAGGCCTTGCCAGATGCCCTCGTCGCGGAACAGCAGCGAACAGCGCGCCACCACATCGTCGATATGCGGGCGCTGCTCCAGCATCTCCGCGGGCAGGCACCAGATCCGGGCGAAGGCAGGGTTGGAGAGACGCAGCCGCCCGTCCGAACCGAAAGCGGCCACGCCTTCCTTGAGGTTTTCCAGCGTCTCGCCCTGCACCCGGGAGAGCGCCTTGTAGCGGGCTTCCAGGTCGATGCGCTCGGTGACGTCCTCGAAGAGATAGGTGACGCCGCCGGCCGGGTTCGGCGTGGTCACCACGCGTGAGGTCCGGCCATCGGGCAGATGCCACCAGTGCTCGGCTGGCTCGAGGGCGCGATAGGCTTCGTGCAGCTTCGATTTCCAGACGCGGAAATCGGCCTGTTCCGGCAGGCGGCGCTGGGCGCGCAGGCGGTCGAGGATCTCGCTGTCGGTCGGCTTGCCGTCGAGAAAGGCGGGGTCGAGCTGCCAGAGCGCGGCGAAGGCGGCGTTGGAGAAAGTGAGATGCTGGTCGGCGTCGAAGATCGCCACGGCCGTGGCGAGCTGGTCGAGGGTTCGGACATGCGCCTCGATCTGGCGGCCGATATCTGCGCGCATGGTCTCGACTTCGGAGACGTCGATCGCCATGCCGGCCGAGCCGCGCGAAGAGGGGATGTCGATGACGTCGAGCGTCCGGCGGGCACCCCCCACCACGGCCGGCACGCGCTTGAGGAAGGCCTTGCCGTCATGCCGCGCCTTGCCGGCCTCTTCTCGGGCGGGCCGGTCGAGCAGCTCGATGTCGCGCGACAGGGCGTCGTTCTCATCCTGCGCATCCACTGCCCTGGCATAGGCCTTGTTCACCCAGGTCAGCTTCTCATTGGCGTTACGCAGCCAGAGCGGTACCGGCGCCTCGTCGAGCAGGGCCCGGATCGCCTCGATCTCCTCACTGGCGCGGCGGTGCCGGTCGGCGAGGCGAGCAAGCTCCAGCCGGTCGCCGGTGACGTCGCGCAGCCGCAGCACCGCGCGGCCGCCGATGGCGCGGCCCTCGGCCTCGATATAGCCGCCATGGCGGGAGCGGGCGACGAGATGAAAGCTTTCGCCACGTTCGCGCAGGGCGCGGATCTGCTCCTCGAGATTGCGGGTGTCGTGATAGTCGAGCCAGCCCGTGCCGATCAGCCCGCGCCTGGAGGGCGAGATGGTGACGCCCGGAAGTTCGCCCGACAGCGTCGGCAGATCGTCAGTGCCGGACCACACCGCCACGAGCTGCGGCTCCGCCATCAGCAACTCCTCGGCGCGCTCGGCCCGGGCGGCGAGCGTCGACATCTCGGCCTTGGCGGCACGGTCGCGCGCCAGCCATGCATTGCGGGCGCGCAGATAGAAGATCGCCAGGCCTGTTGCCAGAATCAGCAGGCCGGCGAACAAAGCGAGCATGGCGAGGATACGGCGGTCGGCGCCGGAGAGATCGCCGAAGAAGCTGACGCCAGACGAGGCCGTATCGGCGCCCATGGCCGTAGAAACACAGAGGGTGCCGGCGGCGGCAAGGCCGACGCGCATGAGAGGCAGAGTCCGGCCGCTGCCGGAGGAATCGCGCTTTGTATGCTTGTCCTGCCGCATTTTCTCTCGACGAATCCGAATCCCCTCGGTGCCGGCGAGGAGCCGGCGCCTGACGTTCCACTCACCCTGAAACGCAACGCGACGACGGCAGTGCGGGGCGGCAAAAGCCGGACGTGCCCGCAGCTTCGTCTTACGCGGAAATCCGGATCGCCCGGCCAGAGAGTGCCGCCGACCCCGTTCCCCGAATCAGTTCACTTTACTCTCCCCCTGACTCCCGCCGAAAGAGTCCTTGCGGCAGCTATTCAAGGAAATTTCGAGATCGTGCCGTGAGAGCGCACAACCCATCATGGCACCGATCATGGTTACCAGGCTGTTAACGTGCAGCAATTGGACGGGGAAAGAGTTCGCGACGGTAGCAAAGCCCCAACAAAAAGAACGCCGCCCCAACTGGATGGGGCGGCGTTCATTACGACTTAAGTCATTCATTGAAAGAAATAGAGGAAGCCTGATGAACGCCTTGGTACTGAAATTCGCTGAAGTCGAAAGTGGATGGAGGTTTGAGTTCGACGGATCAGGACGCCGTGTTCACGCGGGGCGCGTGTGCGGCATGACGGATAATCCGGGTCTTGTGGACGGCGGGGGCGACCTGCGGCGCCGGGGCAGCGGCCTCAGGAACGGCGTAAACGTCGGGTCCGGTCACGACATGGCCGTGAGCGAAGGCGGCTGAAGCGGAAAGGGCCAGACCGGCAGCGGCAATCGCCGAAATAACGAGTTTTTTCATGATTATTCTCCTTAGAAAGTCACAACTTCAATCCATCAAGCACACCACGTTTTGTACGCCTCGGCCCTCATGGCCGCAACACAAAGCGAGACGAAGCGGTTTGAAATTAAAGTGATGGCCATTTGACGAAATCGCGATCAACGGAAACATTCGCGAAATAATCGGAACTAATCCGCGAATGAAAATCCGGCGCCGCCGGCATTCTGAGACCGCCAGTCTCGCATTGGCAAAAAAGGCATCGGGGAAGGCCTTTATTTCCCGGGCCGGCCTCTGCCATAGTACCGGTATCATGTTCACGCCCGTTTTCGACCCCTCCCTCTATGACGCTACCACGCTGCAGCCCTCCTATTGGGAGGCGACGGCCATGCGGCACGATTTCCCGATGCTGCGCGGCGAAGTCCCATGCGACGTCGCCGTCATCGGCGGCGGCTATACCGGCCTTGCCTGCGCCTATCATCTCGCGAAGGACTACAACATCGAGGTGGCCGTGCTGGAGGCCGGACCGATCGCCTGGGGTGCCTCGAGCCGCAACGGCGGTTTCCTATCCTTTCCGCCCAGCAAGCTCGGGATAAGGGAGATGATCGCCCGCTATGGCCTTGAGGAGACGCGGCGCTTCTTCGCCGATCTTCGCGCCGGCGCCGATTATCCCCGGCAGATCGCCGCCGAGGAAGGCTTCGATATCCGCTTGCAGGGCGACGGCACCTTCGATGCCGCGCACAACCGCCATGCCTTCGAGGGCCTGAAGGCTTCAGCCGAGGCGCATGAGCATGTCGGTATCCGCACCCGGCTCTATACCAAGGAAGAGTTCACCGAGATCGGCCATGGCGGCACCGAGCAGTTCGGCGGCCTGCATGTCGATGGCGGCGGTGGACTGCATGCGCTCGCCTATGCCATGGGACTGGCGCTGGCCGCGCAGCGGCACGGTGCGCGTCTCTATGCGAAGTCCCCTGTGGAGCGCTGGGAGCGACAGGGCGTGCTGCATCGTCTCATCACGCCCGGCGGCGTCGTCACAGCCAAGCGAGTGGTGTTCGCCACCAATGGCTGGACGCCGGACGGGCTGCACAGGAGCATCGACGCCCGGGTCTGGCCCGCGCTCTCCAATATCGTGGTGACCAGGCCGCTCACCGAGGCCGAGCTCAAGGCGGCGCCTTATGTGACGGAGACACCGGTCTCCAACACGCGAAAATTGCTTTTCTACTATCGCTTGTTGCCGGACAGGCGCTTCCTGTTCGGCGCCCGCGGCGACACCTCCGGCTCGCCGCAGGCGGCCGCCGCCATGCGCGCCTGGATGGAGCGGCGCATCGGCGAACTCTTCCCGGCCTGGAAGGGCGTCAGCACCGACTATTTCTGGCGTGGCCTCGTCGCCCTCTCGCTGAAGCTCGCCCCCTCGGTCGGCCGCGTGCCCGACGACCCAAGCGTCTATTACGGCTTTGCCTATCACGGCGCCGGCGTGATCGCCGGTCCGCTTGCCGGGCGATACCTGGCCCGGGCGATCGGCGGTTCGGGCGAGGTGGACGTGCCCGCGCCGCTGGCCGGTCTGCCGCCCCGATTCCCCCTCGCGGGCCTGCGCCGTCCCGCGCTTGCCCTGGTTTATGCCGGTTACGGCATCAAGGAATGGCTCGGCGACAGGCTGTAGCAAGAAACCCCTTGCCAAACCCACCCAACGTCACTCGTAAGGCAGGGCTGCGGCGCCCCTTCAGGCAAACGATCAACTTGACTTGAGGCTAATGTCGGCGCCCGCCAGCGCGGTAAGGTACTGAATCTGGATATCTTGCGCTTGCTGGATCCTGCCGGTCTGGCTGCGTCGTCGCCCTGATCTGCGGCATCAACTCCGAAGGCACGAGCCTGGAAGACATCGCCGATCCGCTCACCCAGGTGAAGGTCGCCGACCGGATCCTACCCAAGGCCGACATTGTAGCGATTGAGGAGGGCCGCCAGGGCCGCGCGATCTGCCATGATCGGTCGCGAACCGGCGATATGGAGATTCGCCTGGCATCGATCGAATAACGCAACGCATTGCTCGCCATTGTCGTGGTTCGAGCGATAGGTGATGCCGTCGGGTGCCTGTCGATGATCATGAATGGCTTGCGACCATTGCTGCGCCAGGGCGTGAGGTCCGCTGCTGACGACGCCCGTCGCGCCGAGCTGCGCCAAGCCCGGGCCATGAAGGCTGACCACCTGGAGAGGCGAGGTCACCTCAATATCGGCAAAGGAGCGCTCCTCGAGAAAGGTCAACGCTACAAAACGCACGCCAACTGCTCTCAGGCAGGTTTCAGCGAAGGCTCCTTCAATGGACGTGGCAAAATAGCAGACGCCATAGGTCCTGGCGGGGTCATCGAAGCGATTTCCGCCGGTCGATCCGAAGAACAGGGGGCCAACGTTGCTGCGATGGATCCGTGTCAATCGTGATCCTGCTGCAATCGTTTCGGTCGGCAGGTGGCGCGTGGCGAAATCGGGTGGAGGCAGCGGGCCGGGATCAGGCGGCGCCAGATAGCGTCCGCGCATGTGGTGTAATTTCGGAGGCGTTTTGAGTGGGGATTGCGGTGGAGAATACGCTGCGGTTTTCGCGAGACGTCAGGTGGGCACCGGGCCCGTCAGAGAAGGTGGAGTTGCGAGACTTCAACCTGACCGAAACGGAGCACCCGATGACCGACGACAGATTACCTCTTGCCGAGCTTGCCGCGAAGAGCGGCGATCCGGATTTTCTTCGCGCCATTGCCGAAAGCGTGCTGCAACTGATCATGGAGGCCGACGTCGACGGCCTGATCGGCGCTGGCCGCTACGAGCGTGGCGAAAGTCGCCAGACCTGGCGCAACGGCTACCGTGATCGCACGCTGGACACCCGGCTTGGAACGCTGAACCTGAAGATACCGAAGATGCGCACGGGAGCCTACTTTCCGGGCTTCCTGGAGCCGAGAAAGACGGTGGAGAAGGCGCTCGTCGCGGTCATTCAGGAAGCCTGGATCAACGGTGTGTCGACACGCAAGGTCGATGAGCTTGTGCAGGCCATGGGTATGACCGGCATATCGAAGTCGTCGGTGTCGAAGCTGTGCAAGGACATCGACGAGCGGGTGAACGCCTTCCTCAAGCGTCCTTTGTCCGGGGACTGGCCCTATCTGTGGCTCGACGCCACCTATCTGAAGATGCGCGAGGGCGGGCGCATCGTCTCCGTGGCGGCGATAATTGCGGTTGCGGTCGACACGGACGGAAAGAGAGAGATCGTCGGCCTGCACATTGGTCCCTCAGAGGCCGAACCCTTCTGGACGGGCTTCCTGCGCGATCTGGTGCGCCGGGGCCTTACCGGCGTCAAGCTCGTCATCTCCGATGCTCATGAAGGATTGAAGGCCGCCATCACCCGCGTCCTCGGCGCGACGTGGCAGAGATGCCGCGTTCATGCAATGCGCAATGCGCTCGCCTACGTTCCCAAGGGACAGCACACCATGGTCGCCGCCGCGATCCGCCAGGCCTTCATCCAGCCCGACCACGACAATGCCGTCCAAACCTGGCGGCATGTCGCCGACCAGCTCCGCGTCCGATGGCCGAAGCTGGGAACCTTCATGGATGACGCCGAAGCCGATGTGCTCGCCTACATGGCCTTTCCTTCCCAGCATCGGACGAAATTGCATTCGACGAATCCGCTTGAACGTCTGAACAAGGAAGTGAAGCGCCGTGCCGATGTCGTCGGCATCTTTCCGAACGAAGACAGCATCGTCCGCCTGATCGGAGCCGTGCTGCTCGAAGCCAACGACGAATGGCAGCTTCAGCACCGATACATGCAGGTCGAGGCCATGGCCGATCTCAACCCGCAGCCAATCGAGGAGGACAAACCGCTTCAGATTACACCGAAAGCCGCCTGATCATGACGGCCCGGTTCCACACTCGAAATTACACCATCTTGACGGACGCTATCTCGCCAAACAACCAAAAGAAAAGCTTGCAGTACAACGTCGGTGTTTTGGCGGCTCTGCATGGCCCGGCCGATTAGGCGATGGAACGGAACTGAAGTTCGATGACAACGGCGAGCAATGCAAATCCCTGCAGATACGGCTGTACGCTACCCACGCGCGCGGTAGACCGATGGCCCGGGATGTCGCCGATCACCCGTCGTAAAGAGCCCCCAGTTGCAGCAATTCTGCGAAACTTGCCCCGCGAATGCAGCAAGGCTGCATCAAGACACGGCAATCGCAGTGAACATGATGCAAAGACGTCATATATTGAAGTTGTCACAGAGGGCGAAGCCACTGGACCGGAGTCCATAAGACGTCCGCAAGGAAGGGAGATCGACTGAGAGCCAATTAGAGCGGCTCTCAGGATAGCGTGATTGCACCTAAGCGCGGATTAACTGCGCCTCGCACAGAAGGGAACTAAATATGACAATCTCAAGACGCAACCTAATGAAGGCGGGTCTGGCTGCGGGATCGTTTCTCGCGATGCCTCCGCTTTCGCGAGCTCAAAATGCATCGACGCCAGCCGCCGGGCGGACCGCGCGTATCGTGATGGGCGCTATGCCGCCAGCTTTCGACCCCATTTTCTCGGGCTCTAACCCGACGCTAATTCACTCGCTCGTAGTCTATGACACTCTATTTGCCCCAGATGACAACGGGGTTTCGCGGCCCCAGATGGTCGACAAGTGGAGCCTTTCAGACGACAAAAAGACTTACACGTTCACTCTTCGAGATGGGCTCGGATGGCATGACGGTACCGCAGTCACGGCAGCAGATTGCGTTGCATCAATTCGTCGCTGGGGATCTGCGGATCCTAGTGGCAAATTGATCATGGAGCGAGCCGGCGACATTTCAAAGAAAGACGACAAAACCTTTGTCATAACGCTCAAGGAGCCGCTCGCGCTGCTAACTGACCTTATGGGGTCAGTTTCAAATGCGCCACTTATAATGATGCGCGAACGTGACGCAAGTCGCCCTTCCACCGAACAGGTGACGGCTAACATTGGATCGGGCCCCTATAAGTTTAATCAGGATCTAGCCAAGCCTGGCTCCAGCTTTACCTACGACCGCAATGAGCGGTACGTGCCGCGCCAAGAGCCCGCATCTAGGTTTGCAGGCGGGAAAGTGGTCAAATTAGATCGCCTTATTTGGGAGAATGTCTCCGATCAGCAAACGGCACTGTCGGCACTGCAGGCCGGGGAGATCGATTTGCTTCAGTTGCCGCCGGTGGACTTCTATGCGGCGATCCAATCTGATCCAAATCTGACACTGGCGACGTCGCGTTGGAGCGCGCAAGATTTCTTTCTGCGGATGAACTTTCTGCAGAAGCCGTTCGACAATGTGAAAGCGCGGCAGGCAATGCTTCACCTAGTCAACCAAGATGCATTTCTTCAGCTTTTGTCTCCCGATCCCACATACAGCCATCCTTTGATTTCCATGTTTGGGAACGAAACCCCATATTCAAATGATGCAAATACAGGATGGTTCAAGAAAGGCGGTGACCCAGAAAGGGCCAAACAGCTTTTTCAAGAAGCGGGATATGCGGGTGAAAAGGTGGTCATCCTCGCTCCTACTGATTGGGAACCCGGAAATATTTCTGCGCAATTGCTGGCGAGCCAACTTCAAAAGATTGGTGTTAACGCCGAGCTTGCAGCAAGCGAATGGGCCGGAGTTGCAGCCCGCCGCATGAAGAAAACTTCCGTTGAGGAGGGCGGTTGGAGTATCTTCATCACGAACTGGCCTAACTCGAGCATTGGGGATCCTATCGGAAATCCGCTTTTGACTGCCGCTGGCGATAAGTCTTGGTATGGCTGGCCAACAAACGCTGAGTACGAGGCTCTCCGGGCGAAATGGGCGGATACCACGACGATGGATGACCGCAAAGCGCTGGCCAGACAAATGCAGCAGCTTTGGTGGGATTTCGTGGGTGTAGTGTTCATAGGAAGCGTTAATGCGCCAATCGCCTATCGAAAATCCCTCTCCGGCATTCTCCTCCCGACCCAGGGCATGATGCCGTTGTGGAATATCGAGAAGAGGGCTGGATAAATGGTATACTACGCCCTTCGTAGGGTGATTTCGGCCATCGCTGTTATGGCGATGGTCGGAGTCTTCGTGTTTTTGCTTCTTCGATTGGCTCCAGGCGATCCCGCGGCTATCATCGCTGGCAACAATGCGACAGCAGAAAGAGTGGCCGAGATCCGCGAGGAGATCGGTCTGAATAATCCGCTGCCGCTGCAATTCCTGCACTGGGCCGGCAATATTCTAGCAGGGGATTTCGGGGCTTCCATGTTCAGTGGCCAGCCAGTCCTCGGTCTCATTTCACAGCGCTTGGAGCCGACGATATCACTCGCCGTGGTGACCACCACTCTATCCGTCACGGTGGGTATAACCTTTGGCATTTTTGCGGGGTGGCGATCTGGAGGTATCATCGATCGGTTGCTGACTGCATTCTCCTCTTTTGGATATTCGGTCCCGGTGTTTGTCCTCGGCTATTCGCTGATTTACCTGCTCGCGATCAATTTGCGCTGGCTTCCGGTCCAAGGGTATCAGCCTATCAGTCAAGGTTTGGAACTATGGTTCAGGCATTTGATGCTTCCCAGCATCACATTGAGCGTCGCCTTTATCGCTTTGATCGGAAGGGTCACTCGCGCAAGCATCCTTGAGGTTCTATCGGAAGATTATATGCGTACTGCTGCTGCAAAGGGTGCGTCATCATACTCCATGCTTTTCCATCACGCTCTCAGGAATGCGGGCGTACCTATCCTGACCATAATTGGGATAGGCGTGGCATATCTGTTGGGAGGCGTGGTCCTCACAGAAACTGTGTTCAACTTGCCTGGGGTTGGTCGGCTGGTCGTCGACGCTATCAACAATCGTGACTATCCAGTTATTCAGGGCGTTCTACTACTCACTTCAGGCGTGTACGTTCTTTTCAATCTTGTTATCGATCTTGCTTACACCATGATCGATCCTCGCATTCGGTACTGATATGATGGCATTTTCTGTTCAAACCCAGTCGCCCTCAGCGATCCGACAGCGTCTCCCCCAAGCTATCGCTTTTGTGAGGCGACAACCGTTGATTTTCGTTGGCTGCGCCCTCCTAGTGCTGCTGATTACGCTCGTGGTAACCGCTCCGCTTTACGCCGGAGACCCGTCGGGTGTGGACCCATTCAAGCGGCTGAAGCCGCCTTCGGACGTAATGTGGTTCGGAACCGACAATTTGGGCCGCGACGTGTTTGCCCGAACGCTGTTCGGCGGACGCATCTCTCTAGTCGTTGGCTTGACCGCGACAGCGTTAGCAGTGCTCGCAGGACTTCTCGTAGGCCTTGTGTCGGGTTACAACCGCGGTTTCGACAATATCGCCATGCGGATCATGGATGGGCTGATGTCGATTCCAACCTTTCTACTGGCAATCGCACTAATCTCTTTGACAGGACCTGGCGTAACTATCCTTGTCTTCGCAATAGCCATTGCTGAAACGCCGAGCGTCGCCAGACTGGTTCGGTCAGTGGTTCTGGGCGTTCGAGAGCGTCCATATGTGGAAGCCGCAATTTGTGGCGGAGCACGGCTCCCCAAGATACTGTGGCGCCACATTCTTCCGAGCACCATACCGCCGCTTATGGTTCAGAGCGCCACTGTCTGCGCGACTGCAATTTTGACAGAGGCCGGCTTAAGCTTCCTTGGCGTAGGCGTACCGCCCAATATTCCGAGTTGGGGCAACATGATATCAAGCTCTCGCCTGTATCTCGCGATCAGCCCGCTAACTGTTTTTGCTCCCGGCGTTTGCCTCGCCATCACAGTTCTTTCCGTCAACCTGCTTGGCGATGGCTTGCGGGACTTGTTCGATCCTCGTTCAAAGGGGAGACACTGATATGAATGCTGAAACGATGATGCGAGGTGAAAATCTTCTTGATGTTCGGGGATTGGAGACCCATTTTTTTGGTGAAGATAGCGTAACTCGCGCCTTGGGAGGCGTAAGTTTCCAGGTCAAGAGCGGGGAAACGCTCGGAATTGTCGGCGAATCTGGATGTGGTAAAAGTGTCACGGCCCTCTCTGTACTCCGGTTGCTTCCTAAACGCTCTGCGAAGACGGTCAGCGGTGAAGTCAACTTTCAAGGCCGCGACCTTCTTAAGCTCTCTGAAGGCGAAATGCGCAACGTTCGCGGCAACGAAATTGCCATGATCTTTCAAGAACCGATGACGAGCCTAAACCCGGTTCACACTGTCGGGCGTCAAATTGCTGAAGCTGTCGAAATTCACACGAAAGCCTCCAGATCGGAGGCGATGGCGAAGGCAGAAGAGATGCTCCATCTGGTTAGCATCGCGGACCCCAAACGTCGCCTCACTAACTATCCCCACGAGATGTCAGGCGGTATGCGCCAACGCGTTATGATCGCGATGGCTCTTGCTTGTACACCGAAACTGTTGATCGCTGATGAACCGACGACCGCGCTTGACGTCACAATCCAGGCGCAGATTCTTCGACTCGTCGTTGATTTGAAAGAGCGTACCGGTACGGCTGTTATGTTTATAACGCATGATCTGGGCGTTGTAGCTGAGACGTGTCAGCGCGTGATCGTGATGTATGCTGGGCAGATTGTGGAACAGGCGAATGTAGTGGATCTTTTTTCACGTCCCGCTCACCCGTACACGCAAGGACTTTTGCGTTCGATGCCGGACCCGCGGCGTGGCCGGCAGAATCGCCTTGCGGAGATTCCAGGTATTGTTCCTAGCCTTCGCGAGCCAATCGTTGGGTGTAGCTTTGCGCCACGATGCCCTCACGCCGTTGAGATATGTCGTACGAAGACGCCTTCGCTGCGTGAGATCGAGCCGAATCATGCTGCGTCATGCTGGCGCGCCGAGGAGGTAATGAGTCTATGAATAAGCCGTTGTTGAACGTAGAAAATCTTACAAAACACTATGCGGTTGGCACCGGTTTCCTGAAGAAAAGCATTCCTCTGGTCCGAGCCGTGGAGGATGTATCGTTTTCAGTGGAGAAGGGTGAGACCTTTTGTATCGTCGGTGAATCTGGCTGCGGCAAATCCACAGTCGCGCGGCTTCTAATGGGGCTCGTCCAGCCGACAGCCGGTCATGTGCTCTTAAACGGAACAGATATAGCAGGTTTAAGGGGTGACGAGTTGCGCGCCAGTCGCAAGTCGATCCAGATGGTTTTCCAAGATCCCTATTCGTCTTTGAACCCTCGTCTCACGGCGGCGAAGATCATCACCGAATCCGTTGAGAATTTCGAGCGGCTTGGACGCAAGCAGCGCGAAGCTCTCGCAGGAGAACTTTTAACAAAAGTCGGAATCTCGCCCGATGCGATGCATAGACTCCCATCTGAATTCTCGGGTGGACAGCGGCAAAGACTTGGCATTGCGCGCGCTCTCGCACTTAATCCATCACTCATCATTGCGGACGAGGCGGTATCTGCACTTGATGTGTCCGTTCAGGCGCAGATTCTCAACTTGCTCATGGATCTTCAGCAGGAGACGGGGATCGCCTTTGTCTTCATCTCTCACGATCTTAGCGTTGTCGAGCATATTGGTCATCGGGTGGCCGTTATGTACCTGGGGCGAATAGTGGAGCTTGCTCCGTGCGAGGAGCTGTTCAAGACGCCTGTCCATCCATACTCCGAAGCGCTGATTGCGGCTGCTCCGCTGCCGGATCCTACCAGGGTACGTTCGGAGGTGCCCGTTGAAGGTGAGGTTCCAAGTCCTATAAATCCCCCGTCGGGATGCGCATTTCACCCGCGCTGTCCACTTGCAATCGAACGATGCCGGACTTCTGTTCCTCGTCTGGTCAGAATGACGGATGGTCGTTTCGTCGCCTGTCACGTACGCGCACCAGCGGAAGAGGGATTCGCCGGGCCGACTGCCGCAGACGAACATTTACAGCGTGCAGTTCCTTAACCGGCGCGTCGAAAGCAATGCGGCGGCTATTTGACCCCCGATAACTGCAAGACCACCTAGCAAGAAAGGGAGAAAAGTCTTGGAACAGAAGCCTATCGGTGATGCTACCGATCTAGGGAGCAAAGCACCGACATCATTTGAAATAAAGGTCCAGGAGGCTCTAGATCTAGCTAAAGTTTCCGGTGAATGGGATTTCCCTCTCGCTGACTCGGCCACTGACGCAGCGGAGATGAATCACGTCGATTGGGCATACTGGCTTTACAAAAAGGAAAGTCCAACGATCAAGGCCGAAAGTGGTGTGAGGGAAGCCTTGTTCGCGACCGACAAATCCCTTATCCAATTGCCTGATAGGTTCATACGGTCAACTTCGCTTACGATGAGTGCATCGGGTGACTTGACAGCTATGAACGGGATTGAGGCGTCGAAAGACACTCTCTATACCAAGGTAAACGACGTTATCTTCGATGCAGACATCTCGTTTGCGAATTTGGAAGCCGCAGTAACGACACAAGATTTTGACAGTTGCTTCGTCGCACCTGTTGATCCTGAAAATTGTACGCTCCTGCGAAGTTCCCCAGCTCAATTCGCAGCTCTTGTGGGACACAAGCAACAGACGTTTTCTGTTCTAAATTTCGCCAATAATCACACCTTTGATCTCGGTCTTGATGGGATCAAGACAACCCAACGTCTTTTCGCAGAGCGAAACATTGTCGGAATTGGAACGCCAGCGACGCCAGAGGACTACGGTCGTGCGACATTTATTACAAGATCCGATATAAAGATCGGATTCATATCGGCCACTTTCGGCCTCAATAACCGCGCGCTGCCAGAGAACGAAAAATATCGCATTCATACGGCAAAGCTTGTCTCGAAGTACGTCGAACCAGACTTGGAATTGCTAAACAAGCAGATCGAGCATTGCAAAAGCCAGAACTGCGATTTCATCGTTGCCTCCTTGCATTGGGGTCACGAGTTTGAATTTTTCCCGAGAGCAAGCCAGCTTGAGACTGCGCATTTGCTGATTGAGCAGGGCGTGGATCTGATCTTGGGACATCATCCTCATGTTATCCAACCTGTCGAATATTACCGCACAAAGCGGGACCCGAACCGCATTGCAGTGATTGCCTATTCAATGGGAGGTCTGACTTGGGGCGCATGGGATATGGCCCCGCATGTGGCTTTAAGCCTTATCCTAAGAATGAAGCTCTCTAAGGGAACACTCGATGATGCGGATCGTACCTACGTTGCAAGTATAGACGTGGTTCCCGTTCTACAGAATGTATTGAGCCAGGATGGCAACCGATTCATTTGCGTTGAAACGCTGGCCGAACATGTTCGAGCCCGCCGTTCCCATTCAGAGGAGTGGGGAAGGCGGATTGAACAAATCGATGCATATGCCCGTCTCGTGCTAGGAAATTCTTTTAGCTAACCTTTTCTGGCGGGGATTACCCGCGAAGCCGGAAGGTATAAAGTGACTCAAATGAAGCATAAAAAACACGACGAAGCATCGAGTATAGCAGTAATTCACAGTGCTCGTTCAAACCAGCCCCTAGTAGCGGTTTCGACAGACGTATGCGACCTCCACGGCTACCGGTGGTCGGCGACGCCGATGCAGTATTTGGAGGCTGCAGTAGAAGGCGCCGGTGTTTTTCCGGTTTTGGTTCCGTCGTTAGGCAATAGACTGGACTTCGATTACCTTCTCGGCTCAGTCGATGGCGTCATCATCACAGGCTCAGCTTCGAACGTCCATCCACTTCTTTATGGTGGCGATGGTAGCGAAGCAAACGGGCCTTATGATCGGGCGCGCGACTCCACCACATTTCCGTTGATCAAGACAGCGATCGAAAAGGGGATTCCGCTCCTTACCATCTGCCGCGGCCTACAAGAGATGAATGTCGCACTCGGCGGGAATCTTGCAACAGAAATTCACGAGCTCCCCGGGATCCTCGACCACCGGGCGCCGGTGAGCGATAGCCGCGATCAACGGTTCGCAATCCGCCAAAACATAACCCTTAAGCCTGACGGCCTTCTATCCAAGATATTAGGCACCGACTTGGCGAAGGTTAATTCTGTGCATCGTCAGTCAATCGACCAATTAGGTGCTCAGCTCGAGGTCGAAGCCGTGGCAGAGGATGGTACGGTGGAAGCCGTTTCTGTCAGGCGGGCTAGTGCGTTTGCGCTAGGTGTTCAATGGCATCCGGAATACTGGGTAAAGTCCGATGAGCATTCCGCGCGCATTTTTCAAGCATTCGGAGATGCCGTTCGTGTTCACGCGGACGAAAGGATGAATGCCGTTTAAACTGTGATTTAATTATCACGACCGAGTCTGATCGGTTCCAGCCATATCGTGCGGCAATTGGACTCTCATAGCGATTTAAATGCACTCATTCGCGGAGCAGTCGCGGTCAATGAACCGTGAAGTGCCGGCCGACAGAAAAAGAACCAGACAGGACTAAACTTATGACACATCCTCTATTTTTTCCGCCGCCGTTTCCAGTTGAGGAGTACAATTCGCGTCTCGCGGCATTGCGCAGGATCATGGCCGAGCGCCGCATCGATCTACTTATCGTGGATCAATTGGAGCACAGGGCCTATTTCAGCGGTTACTGGTCCACGGCGGCGATGTATCAAGCTTTGCTGATCCCATTGGATCAAGAGCCGGTAGCGGTGATCCGCGGACTTGACACACCGACCTTCAACAAGGCCAGCCGATTTAGTGATTACGTCCCTTTTGCGGACAATGAAAATCCGATCAAGGTCTTGGCAGAGACGATCAAAGCCCGCGGTTTTGGCAAGTCAATGATAGGGATTGAGCAGGATAGTCATTTCCTCACCATAAATCGCCTGTTGGAACTAAAAGGATTGTTAGCTGACGTACAGTTCGTTGATTTTTCCCATATCATGTGGGAAATGCGGCTGGTTAAGTCACCTCTGGAGCTTGCCTGCCTAGAGGTGGCTGCCAACATCTGCGACCGAGCTGCTGCGGCAGCCTTCGATGTGGCGCGTGCGGGCGTTGATGAGCGTGAAGTCTTTTCAGCGATGACCGGAGAAGCGTGGCGGAATGGCGCGGACAATGCCCAAGTTGCCGTCATTTCGGCTGGGCCGTCGACATCCTTCCACGCTTCGCTCAGCGGTCGCGTGCTAGAACAAGGAGACGTCGTATTTGTGGAGCCTGTCCCGCACTTCCGAGGCTATACTGCCCGGATTATGCGTTCAAAATTGATTGGAGAGCCGACTGGTGAACAACTTCGCGTAAGCGAGCAAATGATTAAAATCCAAGACGATCAGATCGAAGCCATGAAGGCTGGCATAACGGCGAAGGATGTCGATCGTATATTGCGTGAAGGAATGGTGGCCGCCGGCTTGCGCGATAACTACACAAATATTACGGGGTATACACTCGGCCTGAAGTGTCCTCCGCGCACTAGTGACTTTACGCGCGTCTTTCTACCGGAGAGCGACTGGATTTTAGAAGAAAATCAGGTCTTTCATATGTACACCTCGGCCAGCGGGATTCCCATCAGCGAAACGGTTGTGGTCACACCAAAAGGTGGCAAGCGCTTAACGAAATTGGAGCGTAAACTCTTTTTTTAGCACTAGGTCGGGCTTCGCTGGTGGGCCGATTAGCAAGTCCAATTATCGGGCAACCCTACGATCCGATTAGAGGTATCGGCGACCGGAGCCGAGCATTCGTTGGTAACGTTGTCGATCACGTTGAAGATACGCAGCGGCGGCCATGCGTAAATTGGTCGTTAACGAAATCGACCGACCTGCGTACATTCGGCAGGGGTTCAGAAGGCACGCGTACCCGTCGTCACAGTAACCACTATATGTGCAGTAACCGTTGTTCCGTAACCCTCCGATTGTTACCGCCTGTAGGATAGGGCGTTGATGGCCTATACATCCCATACATGAGGTTGCTGCTCTCTAAGGTCTTCGACAACCAAGGCGGATCGTCGCATCCGCCAAGGGGAGCAACAACCTCATGTATGGGATGTATTACTTATGCTTCCCTGGCTGCTTTCCATCTTGCCAGACAACAAAAGCATCGTGGTACTCACCGCAGACTCGCGGTGTTTGGATGAGGGCATTTTCGCGATCCTTGGTGTCCATCAACGACCGCGATTGGTTATTGAGGGCTTATACCAACGAGCAATGACGCCGACTCGTGATGGGATTCCCAAATCAGAGGAATTCTGACTCATTGTGCCAAACGGAGGTTTGGCATGACGAAGGCGATATCGTTGCGGGTAGATTACGACGGAACAGCCCTCAGGAGGCTGGCGAAGAAGGCAAAGGATGCCGCCCAGGTCCGGCGGCTGTTGGCGCTGGCTTCGATTTATGATGGCGGCTCCCGGCAGTATGCATCGGAGATCGGCGGGGTGACGGTGCAGATCGTCCGCGACTGGGTCTTGCGCTTCAACGAACGCGGCCCCGCCGGGTTGATCAACACAAAAGCACCGGGCGGCCGGGCCAAGCTAAACGACGCGCAGCGCCAAGCGCTGGCGAAGATTGTCGAAAGCGGTCCGATCCCCGCCGTTCACGGCGTGGTCCGCTGGCGACGTAAGGACCTCGTGCAGTGGCTGTTCCAGGAGTTTCGGGTCTCAGTCGACGAGACGACGGTCGGGCGAGAACTCAAGACGCTCGGCTTTGCCAAGCTTTCCGCTCGCCCGCGCCATTACGCCCAGAACGAATTGGAGCGTGAGGTTTTTAAAAAGATTTCCCCGCCGCGCTGGCAGAGATCAGGGCGAAATGCCCGCCCGACACGGACATCGAAATCTGGTGGGCCGACGAAGCCAGAATAGGGCAAAAGAACAAGATCACGCGCCGCTGGGCACGCCGGGGAACCCGACCGTCGGCCCCGCACGACCAGCGCACCATGTGGGCTTATATCTTCGGCGCGATCTGCCCGAAAAAGGGCAAGGGGGCTGGCCTCGTCCTTCCCTATTGCGACACCGAGGCGATGCAGGAACATCTTGCCGAAATGTATCCGTTGCGAGCACCCCACAGGCATGGGCGTGACGCCGATCCTCAACCTGGACTAAGCGTCGTTGGCGGGAGCGCCTGGGTTGAAGCGCATCGGCTTGCAACGCGCGTAAATGCTCTCGACCGCGAATGGGAGCGTACGCCAGGCGTCTTTAAGGATGGCCTCAGTCGGCTTGGGAAACGCCGTCGAGATCGTTTCGATCAGATCGGGCTTTGTGCATTGAATGAGGATGCCCATGATTGGTTCGCCGGTCTGCTTTTGAGCGAACAGCGGTGCCCAACCTTCTAGGTTCAGGCTAATGGCGCCGAAGAACCCGTCGGCCCAGTCGCCCGCAAGCACTTCGCCCTCGTCAGTCCGCATTAACATCGGCGCATAGCGGCCGGGCGCCGTCAGTTGATGGGCTATGAGGTTGTAATGATCGACGATCGTATCGATCACCGCCTGGATCTTGTTGCCGATGAGCGCTTTTTTCTCGTGATCGCCGATGACATGGAACATCCAATCATTGGGCAGCAGGAAGACCGGGCCAGCCGCCAAACCGGTCAGGAAGCCATTCATCATCGAGACGCCGCCACAAGGCGGCACCGGCTCAGCCTTGTCGAACCAGGCTTCCAGCTGCTCGAGGGTCAGAAGTTTCGCACGCCTGGGTCGTTTCACGCTGCTACCGCCATATTCACTTTGGCATGTTCTTGTTTCCAATGCCAAGGCAGGCAACGCTCCAAGGAGGTCGACTTTATCTCGCCCGACACGATGCGTTCAAGCACGTCGTTGAGCCACGTATAGGGATCGAGGCCGTTCAACTTTGCTGTGGTCAGCAACGAACCCAAAATGGCCCACGTCTCGGCGCCGCCATCACTGCCGGCGAACAGACTGTTGACGCGTCCAAGCGCAATACTTCTCATATTGCGCTCGACGGTATTGGAATCGACCTCAAGCCTGCCGTCATCCAGGAATAGGGTTAGCCCAGACCAGAGCCCCAGAGTGTACTTGATGGCGGATGCGACCGGGTCTTTGGCGGATATATTCTTGAGCGTATCCATCAGCAACGTTTTGAGATCAGCCATCAGGCCTTTGGTTTGCGTCTGACGGACCGACAGGCGATGCTCGGCGCTCGTGCCGCGGATTCTGGCTTCAATCGCATAGATCTCGGCCAGGCGCTCGATCACCGCTTTGGCCAGCTCGGATTTGTACTTCTTATAGACATCCACAAACTTGCGACGCGCGTGAGCCAGACAATAGGCGAGTTTAATCGTTCCGGCTTTACGACCGGGCCGGGTCAAACTCTTATAAGCTTTATACGCATCGACTTGCAGGAGCCCGTTGTAGCTGGCCAGTTGCGACTGGATTTCCGCCTTGCCTCGACCTTGGGCAAAGACATAGGCAACCGCGGGATACGCGGGACCGTTCCATGGTCGATCGTCCACCGCGTGCGCCCAGAATTGACAGACCTTGGCTCGTTTCCGGCCTTTTTTCAGGACAGGCATGCGGGTCTCGTCCACAAACACCCGGTTATGGCTGTGAATGTAAGCCAAGAGCTTGTCGTAGAGCGTTTTCAGCCACCAGGCTGACCGTTTCACCCAACCGCAAAGCGTCGATGTGTCCAAACGGACGCCCTGTCCTTTCAGCATCTGGACCTGGCGGTTGAGTGGCAGGTACCAGGCATATCGCCATACGACCACATTGCTGATCATCGCCGTCGTCGCCAAGCCGCCCTCGAACAAACGCGGTTTCGCTTTGGCTTGAACAATGCCGGTTTCACAAGTCCGGCAGGCATACTTCGGTCGCACGGTGCGCAGAACATAAAGCGTGGCCGGCCGTGACGCGAGGGCCTCGCTTTCTTCTTCACCAATGCGATGGAGTCGCCCCTGGCAGCAGGCACATTCCAAGGATGATGGCTCAATCACCTCAACGACGCGTTCAAGATGTTCAGGGAGGGCACCGAGGTTGCGGCGAGGTTGAGATTTGGAGCTTGCTTGGCGCGGCGCCTGAGCCGGCTTTGGCTCATCGTTGGCCGCACCCACCGCAACGTCAAGCTCCGCGTCCCCCAGATCGAGACGGATCTGCCCTTCAAGAACCGTAATGGACTTTTCGGACTTCTGCCCAAAAGGCTGCGCGTTGGCCGCCTTCAACATGCCCTTCAGACGCTCGATTTCAGCGTCTCTTTCCAGGACCATGCAGACCAGAATGTCCGGGTCCCGAGGCAAGTGTTGGCCACGGTTGAGCATGACCAAGCACTACCGCACAACAGCTAAAATGTCCATGGATTACAATAAGATCACGCTATTTTTGTAGGGCGCTTCACGGGCTTCTGCTCGACCTTTGTCCAGTCCAGACCATCTAATAAAAGCGCCATCTCGCTTGCGCTGAGATGAACGGCCCCATCACGAACGGCAGGCCAGGTAAAGTGACGATCTTCCAAAACCTTGGTCAACAACACCATGCCACTGCCATCCCAAGCCACCATCTTCAAACGATCGTTGCGCTTGCTGCGGAAGATATACACGTCGCCCGAATAAGGGTTCGCGCCAAGCGCGGTCGACACCAGCGCCGCCAGACCGTTTATGCCTTTCCTAAAATCGACCGGCTTGGAAGCAATCAGGATCCGTAAATCCGATCGAAGCGTGATCAAGCCGAACCCCGTATCGCGCTGAACACCGTCCGCAACGTACGCTCATCAACGCCGCCTTCGATAACGACACAAGCACCGTTCATCTCAACTCGAACGGTCAGCGTCTTCCCGAGAGATGGTTGAGGCTGTTCGTCGCCAACCTTCACGATCGGCACGAAACGCATCTCCTCCGCATCCGATAAGCTCTCGCGGGCGCAGCGCCGCCAGTAGTGCAACAGGCCTTGGCTGACGCCGTATTGACGCGCGACCGCAGAGATATTGGCGCCGGGCACAAAACTCGCCGCAGTGATCCTTGCCTTGTCCTCCGGGCTCCATCGACGGCGGCGATCTCCGCCAATGATAACCTCGACACGACGCGGACCCGATCGAGCCCGCTCTGCAGCACCTTGCGCATAGTGCTGATGACTGTCATCAGCACTATGCGATACAGCCTTCTCCTCGCCGTCGAATGGCCCCAGATCCATCATTCCCACCTCTCAATCTCGAAGGATGGGATTATGCGCGAACTGAAATTCAATAAAATGTGGGGCGCTCGCAATGCTTACGCCGAAATCAGCAACGCCGTCGATCCCGGAGCACATGCCGTGCTCATTCTCGACCAGGCGGGATGGCACGTCACGCCGAACCTGAAGGTGCCGGACAACATCACCTTGATGTTCCTGCCGCCGCGGTCGCCGGAATTGAACCCGGTCGAGAACCTCTGGCAGTTCATGAGGGACAACTGGTTGTCGAACCGCGTCTTCAAGGACTACGACGACATCGTCGATCAATGCTGCCGCGCTTGGAACAGGCTCGTCGATCAGCCGTGGAAGATCATGTCCATCGGAATGCGCGATTGGGCGCATCGGTCATGATCCGTGCACGTTGGTATAACAACAGCCCACTCGCGAGAGGCCGGATCATTTATGCAGACTGGAACCGTCAGGAACGATCACGACCCTTGCACGGAGGAGGCGGACCATACATTTTTCGCCAGCATCTCGCGGAGCGTCGACACGTCCCTCATCGACTCCGCTAAAAGCTTCTTCAGCTTCGCACTCTCCTCCTCAAGCGTCTTCAGCCGCTTGGCTTCGGACACCTCCATCCCGCCGTATTTGGCTTTCCACTTATAGATGCTGGCATCGCTGACGCCGTGTTTGCGGCAAAGCTCCGAGACCGGCGTGCCCGCCTCGTGCTCCTTCAGAATGCTGATAATTTCTTCGTCTGTGAAACGGTTGCGCTTCATTCTCTGGTCCTCTCAATGGGCCAGAGCTTACTTCAAAATGGATTATTTCAACGGGGCAAGGTCAAGCCGACCAAACTGATCGTGGACGAAATCGAGGAACCAGCGGCCATTTGCCTTCGCTTCGACCAACATCGCCAGGGTGCAGATGCGGCCCGCGGAACTGCTGCTATTGGAGCTTACCGCTCACCTAGTTCGCACCCTGATTGCCCAAAACCAGATCGGCATAGATCTGACATTGTTCAACGCGCTTGCTCCAATCATCTGGTTGCTGGGCGCAAAGTACTGGGACGTGTTCCTCCAGCTTCTCAATGCTAATGAGCCTCGTGTCGCCCTGTTTAGAAATATGCTGTAGGACCGGAATCACCTCTACGCTTTCGATGTAAGTGCGTTCTGCCCCACCGACTACCCGGCCCTTCGAGAGTTTCATGTTGAGAACGAAGCTAAGCGCCAAATGCGCAGCAGCGTCCCACGCGTCATACGTTACCCCACCCAGTGAATAGGCAATAACCGCGATCCGCTGAGGATCTCTCTGGGTCCGATAGTATTCGACAGGCTGCACAACATGTGGATGGTGCCCGATGATTAGATCGACACCATGCTCGATTAGCTCGTGAGCAGCGTCGATTTGCTTAGACCGCGGGAAGAATTCAAACTCGAAGCCCCAATGCATGGAGGCGACGACAAAATCACAACCCTGCGCTTTGCAATCACGGATTTGCTCTTTGAGAAGTTCCAGCTCCGGCTCAACATACTTCGAAACGAGCCTCGATGTGTGAATACGGTAAGCTTCGGACTGAGGCAGTCGCCGATTGTTAAGGCCGAACGTTGCGGAAATAAACCCGACTCTGATTCCTGCCTTCGTAATGATAGTTGCTTTACCGAAATCCTGGGGCCTTTTAGGGGTTCCAAGGCAGACTATCTTTCTGTTTACAAGAAGTTGTTGGGTGGTTTCGAGGCCCTCAAGGCCAAGGTCAAACGTGTGATTGGTAGCGAAGTTAAGAACGTTGAAGCCTAAATCTTTGTGCCGAACCAGAGCGTCGAATTGAGCAAAAGAACTCCGAAGAATAGTGCAGTTTTCCGGGTCACTAGGTTCGATCACAGAGCCTTCAAACTTGTATTTTGTAACAGGCGCTTCCAAGTTCGCAAACGATATGTCGAAGTTAAAAAGAATATCACTGACGTTTTCATAAATTTTGTCTTGGGAGGCCTCGATGCCATCCATCGGCATGAGATCCCCAGAAGCGCTAAGGGTTAGGAAACTTGACCGTTCGAAACCCTCAGGCAACTTCACAAATGATTTGTTGTTCGAGAATAGCCTAGAAAGAACCCCCTCTTCCGCCTTAAGCGTCGGCTTTTCCATTTTATAGTACCAGTATGCAAAATCCACGTGGTCCATTTCAGCCGCGTCGGTCGCGGCCGTTGCAAGTGGATAATCCCATTCGCGGGAAATTATTGCTCGCTCAAGGACCTCTTTCATTTTCTTTTGAAAAGCCGAGCTTGGATCGGCGCCATCTTCAACTGGTTCTGTCGAAGGGTCGTAAGCCAACGTCATTCTCCATGTCTGATATTTGGGTCTGTGTTCATCTGCTTCGAACTAAATGGCTTGACTGCATGTCACTGCAAGCAAGCGAATCACTTAATCAGCAAACTTCGATTCGGTGCTGACGTTTGAATCATGCTGGTCTGCGGGCATCGCGTTGAACTCGGATTGAGTGCACGCCTAAACAGGCCGGGACAAACGGTCGATGATCCGGGCCCAGCTTCTCGCTCCCTTGTGAAAGCTCGTCAGGTTAAACTTCTCATTCGGCGAGTGAATGCGATCATCATCCAATCCGAAGCCCACTGGCAGGCAGTTAATGCCGAGTGAATTCTTGAGCGACGACACGATAGGCACGGATCCACCCGCTCCCATGAGAGCAGCCGGGCGCCCCCACTCATCCTCAAGAGCTTCAGCCGTTGCGCGCAAGTATGGTGATTGTGGATCTATGGTGAAGGCTCGATGTTTGCCCTCAGTTATGCCAAACTCTACTTTACAATCCGCTGGTATACGCTGCTCAATGAACTCTTGAAGAGCTGCGAGAATTCTCTCGGGATCCTGTCCTGGAACCAGACGGCATGAAATTTTCGCAGATGCCCGAGAGGGTATTATTGACTTGCTACCCACACCTTGGTACCCGCCCGTGATACCGTTTATCTCGCATGTTGGCCGCGCCCAAAGCTGCTCAAGGGCGCTGAATCCCTTTTCTCCTGCAACGGTGGTAAGGCCAATATCAGCAAGAAACGCGCCCGCGTCGAACTTGAGGTCTTCCCATTGCTTCTTTTGCTCCGCGGTAAGCGGCAGAATCCCATCATAAAACCCAGGAACCGTGATATGACCATCAATATCATGGAGTCCAGCAAGCACATGCACTAGCGCTTGAATAGGATTAAGTGCCGGCCCTCCAAACTGCCCTGAGTGCAGATCGCGGCTTGGCCCTGTTAGAAATACCTCAAGGCCAACTATGCCTCTAAGTCGGGAGGTTATAGCGGGCGTATCTTTGTCCCACTGCACGACGTCACAGATAAAGGCCACGTCACAAGCAAGCTCCGCACCATACTGAGCTAAAAATTCGGGCAGGCTCTCCGATCCCGATTCCTCCTCGCCTTCCAGAAGAACAGTTACAGCGACCGGCAATTCTCCCGTTTCTTTCCACGCCCGCAAAGCCTCAAGAAAAGTGGAGAAGTGACCCTTGTTGTCACCCGCGCCGCGAGCGATGATTACACTGCCATTGCCCGGCTCATGGTCCAGCCTGGGTTCAAACGGAGGTGTCGTCCACAATTCAAGCGGATCGGGCGGCTGCACGTCATAGTGACCATAGAACAGAATATGCGGTCTTCCATCCCGGTTGCCATCGTGAGCCACCACCATTGGATGCCCCTTGGTTTCCCGTAAGCCCGCCTCAAATCCCATGTCACGAATTGATGCAACACACCATTCTGCGGTTGCCCTGCAACTCTCTTTGTAGGCAGGATCTGTGGAGACGCTGGGAAAGCGCAAGACTTCAAAAAGCCGTTTCAAGGCAGCGTCTTTGTTGTTGTCAATTGCTTCAAGGACTGCGGATAAACGACCAGTCATGTTTTTCGTTACTCCCAATTTGGTTATGGCCGAACCATGGTGACGCTAAAGCCAAGGCACCCAACACACTGCAGCTGCACCTGTTCTATCAGGCACTCGCAATCGAATGATTGCGCCGAGAGATCGGCATGTTGATACGGCAATCTAGCGAAGCAACGCGCCGAACGAATGCAAAATTTGAGAGATATTGCAGAGATTCTGCAGAAACTGCGCTGTTTTGATATGCGTGTGCATTCCAATGCAATCTATCGTCTTGGGCCATGGGAAGAGACCGTCAGGAACTGCGATTTCGGCGCGGATTGCTCACCGATAGAGGAACTCAAACATATGCCGTGCTCGGCACTGGAGCGAAAAACTGAAAGCACATTCCTTGAAGCGCTTGTCATATCCAGACATCAGCGGACGGGTGAACGCAAAATCGCAGCAATTTGTCGTGACCGCGCGCTCTGCCCTGCACGTTGCCCTAGTTTCGCCGTGATCGGCTTTCCATGAACGAGCGAAGGGAGTTGCTCGATGGCGAGTACGTCGGTAATTCTCACATCCGGGAAGCCGGCCAAGCTGGTCGTCGCCGTTGGCAGGAGGCGAAGCTCGGATCGTTCTGGAAAACCTTCGGCCTGAGGTCACGGTCACCAACTGGAAGGCTATGGGCTGAAGCCGAACCAGCTATCGTCCTACCGGACGATAGCGCGACCGGGAAGGTGGCTGACCGGATGGCTCACCAGCGGCAATCCCAACCACATCGAATTTCTACAAGCCCTCTCCGAATTCGGGGTCGGAACAAGATTTGCAAAAAATCGTACGCTAAGCTCGAACGGACCGTGAACCTTCATCGCGGACGCGCATGATGGTCTGGCGGCTGGTCCTGAATTTCCTGGCGATGGCCGAAACACTCATCTCTTTTGCAAGATCGTCACGCACGCCTTGCTTTTGTTCATCGTTGAGCGTCGAGGGACGGCCAAGGATCTTGCCTTCAGACTTTGCACGTTTCAGGCCAGATTGCGTCCGTTCGATCAGCAAATCACGCTCGAACTGCGCTACGGCATTGAGCACCTGCATGGTCATAATGCCAGAGGAACTGGTGAGGTCTGCGCCACCGAGTGCGAGACAATAGACCTTCACGCCCATTTCCCCGAGCGCCTTGACGGTGGTGCTGACGTCGATCGCATCGCGGCCGAGCCGATCAAGCTTGGTCACGATTAGAATGTCGCCTGACTCCAGCTTCTCCATGAGCCGGGAAAAGCCACGGCGCTGCGCGATGGCGGTGCTGCCGGAGATCGTTTCGGTGACGATCCGGCGCGGCTCGACTTGGAAGCCGGCGGCCTCGATTTCCTGTATCTGGTTTTCGGTGGTCTGTCCGGTTGTCGAGACGCGGACATAGGCGAAGGTGCGTGGCATGGCGTCAATTTCGTCCGAATAGGCTGTCCGAAATATCTCTACTGTTCGAAAGCCTGTCAAGATAATTTGTGGACAGGTCGTTTTGCCCCTGTACGAAATCGTCCGTTTCCGGACAGAGGTTTGGCCACCCAGCGCATATTGTAAGGAGTAAAAACGGTGGCCCGACGGACACTTCTCAATGCTCAGGATCGGCGGGAGCTTTTCGACATTCCGACCGATGAGGACAGCCTGATCAGGCACTACTCTCTGTCGCCGGCAGATCGGCTGGAAGTCGAACTTCGCAGACGAGGACATAACCAGCTCGGTTTTGCCGTGCAGCTCTGCCTGATGCGTTATCCCGGTCGGACGCTGCTGCCGAACGAGACCCCACCAGGTGCGATGCTCAATTATGTCGCCGGGCAGTTAAACGCCGACCCCCGGCTATTCGAGTTCTATGCTCGGCGCGAGGAAACCCGCCGCGACCATACCGCTTACCTTCTCGGATATCTGGGGATGAAAAGTGCAACGACCCAGGATCGGCGCGCCGCGTTGCTGGCGGGGATCGATGCTGCGGCGACAACAGATAAAGGAGTGGCCATCGCAAAAGCAATCGTCGGCTCGTTTCGGGAGCGTCGGGTTCTGTTGCCGGCAATCAATACAATCGAGCACTTGGGACTGGCAGCCCGCCGCATTGCCCGTCGTCGCGCCGAGCGCGCATTACTCTCGGATATCGATCTGGAAAAGCTCGAAACCCTCGATGCATTGCTGGACGTTGATCCGGCGATCGGACAGACGCGCTTTCACTGGCTGCGCTCTGCTCCCGACGCACCGGGCGCAGACAACCTGATCGGATTGACGGAACGCATCGCGTTCCTGCGCTCGCTGGGGATCGATCCCCGATTACAGGCGCGCATTCCCTCCGGACGATGGGACCAGATGGTTCGGGAAGGCGATGCGGCGCCGGCGTGGCTTGCCGGAGACTTCGGCGCCAGCCGTCGACGCGCGACGATCGTGGCGCAGGTCATCAAGCTTGGCCAGAAGCTCACCGACGATGCGGTGATGATGTTCATCAAGTTGATGGGTCGGCTGTTCTCACAGGCGAACAACAGGAAAAAGCAGCGTCACATGAACGCCCGCCTCGAAACGTCCAAGGCGCTGCGGCTGTTCCTCGACACGATTGTCGCCCTGCAGGCAGCCAATGACACTGACGAAGATGCGCTTGTGACGGTAAACCGGCAAGTCGGCTGGCATCGGCTGCTTCAGATCAAACCCGGCCTTGAGGCGATGGTGGAGAGCGCCCACACTCCGCCGCTAGTTCTGGCGGCCGAGCAACATGGAAACATCCGCAAATTCGCCGGTGCTTTCCTTCAGACATTCACGTTCCATTCGCGCCGTCGGCACGATCCGCTGCTTGCTGCGGTCGCGACCCTGAAAGCGCTTTATGTCGAAGGGCGTCGTGTTCTTCCGGATCGTGTGCCGGTCGGCCATCTTGGTGCAACCGAGAAGAAACTGGTTTTTGAGGATGGAAAGCCGGATCGGCGGCTTTATGAAATCGCCACGCTCACTCATTTGCGTGACCGGCTGCGCTCGGGGGATATTTGGGTCGAAGGCAGCCGCTCGTTCCGGCCGATCGACGAAAATCTTATGCCTAAGCCAGCCTTTGCCGTCCTGAAGGAGCAAGATCAACTCGGGCTCGGTGTCCAGGCCGACTGCGCTACCTGGCTTTCCGAGGTCCGGCAGATGATGGATGCCAATCTTAAACAACTGGCCTGGCGCGCCCGTTTCGGGAAGCTCGATGGTGTGAGGATGGAGAACGGCACGTTGATCGTGACGCCGCTTACCAGCGATGTACCGGCCGCGGCAGAAGCCCTCAGTGCCGAAATCACGGAAATGTATCCTCTGGTCGAGGTGCCCGATCTACTACGGGAAGTGCATGAGTGGACCGGATTTGCCGACCAGTTCACCCATGTCCGGACGGGAGATGCGCCACAGAACATCGCCGCCATGTTGGCCGGCGTGCTTGCCGATGGCACGAATCTCGGGCCGAAACGTATGGCAGGTGCGTCGAAGGGCATCACCGCTCACCAGATTGGCTGGATGCGCAGCTTCCACGCCCGCTCAGAAACCTACCGGGCCGCACAAGCCTGCGTGACCGATGCCCATACGCGCCATCCGCATTCACAAATCTGGGGTGACGGAACGAAAGCGTCATCCGATGGGCAGTTCTTCCGCGCCAGCGACCGGGCCGCCAGACGCGGCGATATCAATCTCCACTATGGCAGCGAGCCCGGCACGAAATTCTACAGCGGCCTTTCCGATCAATACGGCTATTACAGCATCCTCCCGATCAGCCCGACTGAAAGCGAGGCGGTCTATGTGCTCGACGGTCTGTTCGACCACGACACCATTTTGGAAATCGAGGAGCTGTTCACCGATACCGGCGGGGCGAGCGATCATGTCTTTGCGCTATTCTGCCTGATCGGCAAGCGCTTCGCGCCACGCCTCCGCAATATCAAGGACAGAAAATTCCACACCTTCGAGAAGGCCGATGCTTATCCGACATTGGCGAACCACATCGGCGCGCCGATCAACACCACGCTCATCATGGAACATTGGGACGAGCTCCTGCGCCTGGCCGCCTCGATCACCACGCGCACGGTAGCGCCGTCAGCGATCCTCAAGCGGTTGTCGGCCTCATCGAAATCCAGCGAGCTGGCCAGGGCATTGCGAGAACTCGGGCGCATAGAGCGTACGTTGTTCATGATCGAATGGTATTCGACGCCGGCACTTCGCCGGCGTTGTCAGGCCGGCCTCAATAAGGGTGAAGCCGCGCACAAGCTCAAGCGCGCAGTCTTCTTCCACGAGCGCGGCGAAATCCGTGACCGCTCCTTTGACAGCCAAGCATTCCGTGCTTCCGGACTCAACCTGGTGGTTAGCGCCATCGTGCATTGGAACACCGTCTATCTCAGCCGGGCCACGACCCACCTGCGCCAGCAGGGTCGGAATATTCCTGACGAACTGCTAAAGCACGTCTCGCCGCTCAGCTGGGAGCACATAAATCTCACTGGCATCTATTCCTGGGATACCGAGCAGCAGATGCCGGAAGGCTTCCGGCCCTTGCGGCTTCCCGGCCGACTTCTTCGCGCGGCGTAACAGTTGACCTCGTCCATTCGAAAACAATATGGCGCCGCAACGGCTCTGTTGGCTGGACTAGGCCCATTGCGATCATCGGTTGGCTATACTATCCGTTACCAATGAGCACTCTGCGTTCAAATATCAATGTGAAAGCTCTCGGCCTTCATTGGCGAGACGGTCGCCTCCTCGCCGCCGAAGTTTACGATAACGAGGGGCGCGTCGTTGGCGTTCGTCCGCTCGGGGGAACGGTGGAGTTCGGCGAAAGCTCCCAAACAGCTCTAAAGCGCGAGTTCCTTGAAGAGCTTGGGGCTGAAGTGAAGGTTCTGTCGGGCCCACTGGTCATTGAGAATTTATACGTCTTTGAAGGCGAGAACGGCCACGAGATAATGTTCGTGTTCGAGATCGAGTTTGTTTCCAATGATTATCGACATCACGAAACGATCACCTTCAGTGAAAGTGACGGAACATCCGGTGTCGCACGGTGGTACGCCTTGGAAGAGCTTGATCGTCCCGGCTCACCGAGCCTTTATCCCAAAGGGTTGAAGGCACTCCTATCAGGTAGCAGCGTTTGACGTCCGCTTCCGACGTCCAGCCGCTGTTCTAACATTTATTGGTTGCTTCGTCGCTCTGTAGGTACGCGTTCATGCTGCGTTCCGTCTTAGCGTACGATTTTCTGCAAATCTTGTTCCGACCCCCATATGAGAGCTTCAGATTGTTCGCGGCACGAACAAGATATTTGGCGGCCTGTTTTGGCCGATCAAGGTCGGGAGGCTGAATTCGCATGGAACCACTCCAGCGGTGCTATCTATGGCGTGTCCACTTGGCCCGTGCACCTGGGAGAGAGGTTCTTGCGGGTTGATTCAGTCGTTCCTGCCCTGAGGCTTCGCCATTGTGGACGGCATGGCCGGACTACCATGAACCGAACATATGCGATTCGGACCACCTCGCAAGCGAAACTACCGAAACCATCAACGGGCACGACGCCCGAACCGGAATGATCGACTGCACTGGCAGCCACTGGCCCACCTTATTTCTCAACCATGGTACTGCTGGCGCCGGTCAACGAGCGAGGAAATCCGTAGTCGTTGTCGATGGTTTCGGAGTTCACCGTCATGTCGAGCGAACCGTCCGGACGGCGGAACACCTCGTAGGAAATTCTGTCGATGATCTCATTTTGCGGACTGAAGACAAGAACGCGTGGTTTGAGACGTATGATATCGTCGACCTCACCGAAAACACTGGATGCAATGATGATCTCATCGCCTTGCTGGCACGTGCGCGCGGCAGCCCCGTTGAGAATGCAATCTGGAGCCCTCGTCTCCGTAGAGCACGTAGGTACTAATCCTCGCGCCCGACATCTTGTTCCAGATGTCGACATATTCCAGCGGCTTCAAACCAACCGCCCTGCAGAAGTCCGCATCGATCGTAATCGATCCGTGATAGTTGAGCTTCGAATCCGTGACCCTGATACCGTGGAGTTTGGCGCTCACGTATTTTTCCAAAGTATAATTCCTTTTCTGGAAGCCGCAGACCGAGCCTTTCTTGCAAAGGCGAGGTGTTCCTCGTCAAGCCTTGAAATCGCCGTCTCCAGGTTATATATTCCGACACATCGGAAGAATTAATATGGAGGCCCCACATGCCCGCAGTTGCGGAAATGCTGAAGGCAAGCGAGGCTGCTGTTGTCTCGCGCGTGAGCCTGCGCGACGTCAACCGCGTCATCGACGAGCACATTCTACCAGAAGCCTTCGTCTCGCTCGACAACGGTCGTCATGTGCTGGCAGGGGCTTGCTCGCTCATCGCTTTCTATTTCGAGAGCGCGCGCCGCCTTACCTCGGAAGAACGGCTATTTGCCATCCGGACGGCAGAAGCCCGACTGGCAAGAGCGCGCGCACTCCCGTGGTCGGCGCTGTTGCGCGAGGACTGGACCGTGCGTCACGAGTTTCTGACGATTGATCTAATGCCGTTCATGAGAGGCGCGAGCGAGCGGTTGGACGACCTTGCCGCAGCGCGAGAGATTGTCACATCCTCGCCGGACGTCCTAGGCGGTGCGCCTGTCGTTCGGGGCACACGCGTTCCGGTCTATGATGTTGCCGCATCCGTAGCCGCCGGCCATTCGACGGAGCGCATCCTAGAAACCTGGCCTAGCCTGGACGCCGACAAGGTCAGACTCGCTTCGATCTATGCGGAAGCCAATCCATTGCGTGGCCGGCCGCGCGTCTCCGGCGACCTTCCCGAAGGTTCGGTCATCATCGCGGATCGTCGCGTCCCCCGCCGCAGGAAGACGGGATGAAGTTTCTGATCGATGAGTGCCTCAGCCCTGAACTGGCAAAAATGGCAATAGAAAAGGGTTACGGCGAAACCAGTCATGTCGTCTGGATGAAACTGGGCGGCCTCAAGGACTGGGAGCTCAAACCGATCATTCTTGACGGCGACTGGACGTTCGTCACCAAGAACTCGGTCGACTTCCGGGGACCAAAAGACAAGCCGGGGACGAAGGGACAATATGCCGATGTCGCGATTCATGCCGGGCTGATCTGCCTCAACGGCCCACCAGGCATGGACCTCGATATGCAGATTGAGCTGTTCGAGCAGGCTTTGATCGAACTCGACGATGACGAAGATCTCGTCAATCGGGTGTTGGAAATTTCCCTCGAAGACGAGGAAGAGCTGCGCGTGCTCCGGTACGCCCTGCCGAGAGACTAGTCATAGGGCGTTCGTGGGGAAAATATGGGCGAAGCAGCCAAACCACCAAAACTACTGTTTAAATATCGCGCGTTCAGCCCACGCCTTCTCGACATGCTGGTCGCAGATGAACTCTACTATTCGGATCCGAGCGACTTCAACGACCCGCTCGATTGTCGCCCGAGCCTCGATGCCGACCTACCCAACGATCAATTGGAACTGGCTCTCAGCCGCCTGCGCGAACAGCGTGTCCTCGCCGAAATGCAGGCAGCCGCAAAATCGCTGAAATATCGTGGCCCCAAAACCATCGACCACATAGCACGGCATAGTCAGAAAGAAGTCAGCCGGCTTCTTGAAGATATCCGTTATCACGCGACAGATCCCAGCTATGACGTGGACGACCCGCTCCAATGGCTCTTGCGCCAGTCTCTCGAGGAGGAACTTCTTCGGCGTTACGATCGCGGAATCGTCTCCTTCGGCTCCCGTGCGACTTGCCCCTTGATGTGGAGCCATTATGGCGATCAACACAACGGCATTTGCGCCGCCTACTCCATTCCACCGGAGGCAGAAGGCAATCTGCATAAGGTCACATATGGCGGCAGTCGTAAGGTCCTGGCCACCGATGTAGCCGTGATGGACAACGACAGTGAGGCCCGCCGCCGGGTAGACGACGCCGTCCTTCTTCGCAAGGCCGCAAGCTGGCGTTACGAACGCGAATGGCGCCTGATAGGAAAACGCGGTGTCCAGGATTCTCCACTTGAGCTCGAAGAGGTCATTTTCGGAATCCGCTGCAAATCGACTGTTAAGTTCACCATCGTGCAAGCGCTTGCGAACAGGGAAAGACCTGTGCGCTTTTTCGAGATGCGGGAGCTATCCGGTACATTCCGCCTCAAGAAATACGTTCTCGACACAGATGAACTCGCGGCCTCACTGCCGAGACGAGCACGCTCAATCCATGAGCTGCTCGAAATTATAGAATGCCCGCAAAAAGAACCATCGTAGAAAATTTCACTTTAAAGCAACCTCCGGCTGCTAAAGGCTTGGCTTTATCACAACATATGAAGTCCGCCAGACTATAGAGCATCTATTTCTGCCGGTACGAGCGGAGGCACAATGATCGGCAGAGGTTCGCAGTGGCGGCGATGGGAGCCGCACATCCACGCGCCCGGTACTATCCTAAACAATCAGTTCGGAGGGGGGGACCCCTGGGCAGCGTATCTCACGTCCTTGGAAAGCTGCAGCCCAGCGATCGAGGCCGTGGCTGTCACGGACTACTATGTCACCGATACCTATGAGGAGTTTTTACGCCGAAAGCAGGCCGGGCGATTGCCCCAAGTGCAGCTCGTTTTTCCGAATGTCGAATTGCGCCTGGATATCGCTGCCAAAACAGGCTTCGTGAACCTGCATCTTCTTGTCAGTCCCGAGGATCCTAACCACGTTACTGAGTTGCATCGCATTCTGCAGCGACTGCAGTTCCAGGCGCATGGCGACACCTATAACTGCACACGCAATGACCTCATCGCCCTTGGCAAGCGTGCCGACCCTTCCATTATCGACGATGGCGCCGCCCTTCGCCACGGCGCAACGCAATTCAAGGTCAATTTTGACCAATTGCGCCGGGTGCTGCGCGAGAGCGACTGGGCAAAGGCCAACATACTCGTTGCAGTCGCCGGTGCGGCCGGCGACGGAACCTCTGGTCTGCGGCAGGCGGCCGACGCGACGATGCGTCAGGAAATCGAGCGGTTCGCTCACATCATCTTCTCCAGTAGCCCGGCGCAACGCGAATTCTGGTTCGGCAAGAAAGGCGTCAGCGTTGAACAGCTGCGCGAGAACTACGATGGCTGCAAGCCATGCCTTCATGGCAGCGACGCCCACGACCAGAAAACTGTGGGGCAGCCCGTCGAAGAGCGCTTCTCGTGGATTAAGGGCGGCCTCGAGTTCGATGCCCTCCGACAGGCATGCATCGATCCTGAAGGTCGCGCCTATGTGGGAACGGAACCACCGCGAACGGCTATGCCCTCGCAAGTCATCTCACACATTTCCATCGCGGATGCAGCCTGGGCTACGACCCCTGAAATCCCTCTTAACCCCGGCCTCGTTGCAATTATCGGCGCACGCGGTTCAGGCAAGACAGCACTCGCGGTGAGAGCGGCGGTGGAAAAGTCGGCCACGGTAGCGGCGGAATAGTCCTGCCGCGGGCGGAGTAAAATCCGGCCACCTATTTCCTTTCTGCAATGATCGCAGGAGGGACAGGGGATCTACACCGTGGAACTTTATCTGAGGGTTCGCCTGGCTGTTTCCGAAGGGATGACGCAGCGTCAGGCAGCAAAGCATTTCAACGTATCGCGCGACAGCGTGGCCAAAATGCTGTCGTATTCGACGCCGCCCGGCTATCAGCGACGTTTGCCGATCCGGCGTCCGAAGCTGGATGCTTTCGTTTCGACGATCGAGCAGTGGCTGGAAGCTGACATGGTGATGCCGCGCAAGCAGCGGCATACTGCCAAACGGGTGTTCGACCGGCTTCGCGACGAGTGCGGCTTCACCGGCGGCTACACGATCATCAAGGATTATATGCGCGAGCGGGATCACCGCCGCCAGGAGGTGTTCGTGCCGTTGTCGCATCCACCGGGCCATGCGCAGGCCGATTTCGGCGAGGCGACGGTAGTGATCGGCGGCGTCGAGCAGAAAGCTCGCTTCTTTGTGCTGGATCTTCCCCATAGCGACGGATGCTATGTGCGTGCCTATCCGGCGGCAGTGGCCGAAGCCTGGGTGGATGGTCATGTCCACGCCTTTGCGTTCTTCGGGGCCGTGCCGCAGTCGATCGTCTATGACAACGACCGTTGCCTTGTCGCAAAGATCCTGCCCGACGGCACACGCAAGCGGGCAGCGCTGTTCAGCGGCTTCCTGTCCCACTACCTGATCCGGGATCGCTATGGCCGTCCGGGAAAGGGCAACGATAAAGGGAATGTCGAGGGCCTTGTCGGTTATGCCCGGCGCAACTTCATGGTGCCGATCCCGCAGTTTCCGACATGGGATGCGTTCAATGCTTTTCTGGAAGAGCAGTGCCGCAAACGCCAGCGCGACAAGCTGCGGGGCGAGAGCGAGACGATTGGCGAACGGCTGCAGCGCGATCTTGCGGCCATGCGTCCCTTGCCGGCGTCGCCGTTTGATGCCTGTGACCAGGCCAGCGCTGTTGTGACAGCCCAGTCGCTGGTGCGCTACAAAACGAACGACTATTCCGTACCCGTCGCCTACGGCCATCAGGACGTCTGGGTCCGGGGCTATGTCGATCAGGTGGTGATCGGCTGCCGCGGCGAGGTCATCGCGCGTCATCCGCGATGCTGGGAACGGGAAGACGTCGTCTTCGATCCCGTTCATTACCTGCCGCTGATCGAGCGGAAGCTCAATTCTCTGGATCAGGCGGCTCCATTGCAGGGCTGGGATCTGCCAGACGAGTTCGCCACGCTGCGCCGGCTGATGGAAGGCCGCATGGCCAAGCATGGGCGGCGAGAATACGTGCAGGTTCTGCGCCTGCTGGAAAGCTTCGACCTTGCCGATCTACATGCAGCGGTGAAGCAGGCGATACAGCTCGGCGCGATCGGCTTCGATGCGGTCAAGCATCTAATCCTGTGCCGGGTCGAGCGCCGGCCGCCGCGGTTGGACCTGGCGATCTATCCCTACCTGCCGAGGGCGACTGTCGAGAAGACGTCAGCAAAGGCGTACATGCGCCTCCTGTCGTCTGATGCGGGAGAAGCGGCATGAGCACCGAAGCGCCCGACATCCTGCTTGCCCATTATCTCAAAACCCTCAAGCTGCCAACCTTCCAGCGCGAGCACCAGAAGCTGGCCCGGCTATGCGCCACCGAAGGCGTCGATCATGTCGGCTACCTGTTCCGGCTTGCCGAACGGGAGATGATCGAACGGGACCGCCGCAAGGTCGAACGTCGGATCAAGGCGGCCAAATTCCCGGTCGTCAAAAGCCTCGACAGCTTCGACTTCGCCGCCATTCCGAAGCTGAACAAGATGCAGGTGCTGGAACTGGCCCGATGCGAATGGATCGAGCGCCGGGAGAACGTCATTGCGCTGGGCCCGAGCGGCACGGGTAAGACGCATGTCGCGCTCGGCCTCGGCCTAGCCGCGTGCCAGAAGGGTCTGTCCGTCGGATTCACCACGGCCGCCGCCCTGGTCAGCGAGATGATGGAGGCCCGCGACGAGCGGCGCCTGCTCCGGTTCCAGAAGCAGATGGCCGCCTACAAGCTGCTGATCATCGATGAGCTGGGATTTGTGCCACTATCAAAGACCGGCGCGGAACTGCTGTTCGAGTTGATCTCGCAACGCTACGAGCGCGGCGCCACCTTGATCACCAGCAATCTGCCTTTCGACGAATGGACGGAAACACTGGGGTCCGAACGTCTCACCGGCGCTCTGCTCGATCGCATCACCCACCACGTCAACATCCTCGAGATGAACGGCGACAGCTATCGTCTCGCTCAAAGTCGCGCCCGAAAGGCCGGCTGAAACGCTCCCTCAAAAAATCGCCGCGCCGGCCTGAGACCCCCGGGAGGGCGTAGCCCGAGCGGGGGTCTCAGGCCGGCGCCACAGTGGCCGACTTTTGCTCCGCCACGTGGACGGTTTTTACTCCGCCGTTGACATCGAAAGCGTGAATTGCTTGTCGCCCAGGGACCAAGAACTGTAAAGCGGGTCGGAGGCACACGTGGAAATACCCACGAGGCCCGCGGTCTGTGCTTCGCGGCTTGCCGGGCTACCGAAGTCGAAATCGCAAGGTGCAACTATGACTTGAGCGCCCTTCTCGATCAGCTCGACGGCAACATTGCCGACGGTTACGGCATCCGATTTCCCGTCAATGTTCAGGAATTCGACCTGTTTTCCCAGGATGCCGCCATTGTCGTTAAGATATTTGACCGCAACCTGCGCGCCCTTGTAGCCGGGCGTGTCTAGCGGAGCCTGGACCCCGGTGAGAGACAGCGCGCCACCGATGATGATCTTGCCATCATCAGCAACAGCTCCGCCAGCAAGTGCCGCGACGATGGATGTCGCCGCCAAGAGTAAACTGAGCTTATTCATTGTCATTCCCCTTCTTTTGTCAGCAGTTAAAATAAGGCCCGGCGAATGCCGGGCGGTGAAGTCACTTTACTGCCGTTACGTCTGCAAGCTCCGCGAGCAGTTCGTCGGTGGAGACTTGACGGCAATAGCCCTTGATGGCGTTGAGCGAGAACTGCTCGCGGTCACGCGTGTAGCTTGCGCATGCATCCGGGACCAAGGTCACCAGATAGCCGAGATCACATGCATCGCGGACGGCAGATTCGACGCACTGGTCTGTCAGAAGACCACAGATGACGAGCTGTCGCACGCCGAGGTTCCGGAGCACATAGTCGATGTGCGTAGAGACGAAAACGCTCGAAGAGCTCTTGGGAAAGACAATTTCGTCCTCGAGGGGCTCTAGCTCGTCGATCACCTTGCCATCCCACGAACCCTTCGGAACATTGAACCCGGTGATCTTGTAGTCGAGACTGCGATCCCGCCCATCCAGGGTCAGACTCTCAATGGTCGTGTGTAAAACCTCGATCCCGGATTCGCGGAATTTCGCGAGCAGTCGCTGCATGTTCGGCACGGCCACTGACGAGAGACGGTCGAAGTAATACGCGTATTTCGTGTCGATCTCGCTCTGGGGAGTGTCCTTGAATTCGCCACCGTCGCGCCTGACGCAAAAGTTCTGGACATCGATGAAGAGAATAGCCGAATTGGCCGGTTCCACCTTCACGAGACGCGTCGTCAGTTTATTATAATCCATTGTTTTCCAGCTCCATTTTGGCGGCTGCAGCTTGCGCTGTATCCGCGATAATTTCCGCCCAGCGCGATTGCCCGGCTTCCGTCGAAATCTGATCGTTCCTGATTTCTATGAGAACATGGGGAATGCGCCGCTTTTCACCATGGACGGGGATTGTGTAGTCCGACATATCGTCGACCGTATATGGCACATTCAGCGATGCCCTGATTTCCGGGTATCTCGCATTGACCTCAGCCAGCATCGCGCGTGCAAAGCGGCCATCACGATGAAAGAGAAGGCCAAGTTCGCAGTCTCTCACCTCGCCGGAACGGCGCATAACCGGTGTAAAACTGTGGATCGCAAGTAGTATCGGCCTTTGTTCGGACCCGCCCGACTGATCCAACGCTCTCGCGATCGCTTGATGATAAGGTTCGTGGATTTGCTCGTAGCGTGCCCGTCTGGCGTTAGTATCCAATCCGATATTGGCCGGGATTTCCGTTCCGTCGCTTACCTCTGGGATCGAGTCCCGCGCATCCAAAGGCCGGTTGCAGTCGATGACCAGGCGGCTGAAGCGTTGAATGTAAAGCGGTGCCCCCATCGCGTGCGACAGTTTTCGAGACACAGCTTCCGCACCTATGTCGTATGCGATGTGCCTTTCCATTTCGGTGGGGTCCACGCCGAGGTCGCCAAGGCAACGCGGGATCGCCCTTCCTGCGTGCTCGCATGTCAGGAAGAAATCGCCGACAGATCCGTCCGTCACTACTTCCAATGGTTCGGGATCGCCTTCAGCCAAACAAAAGCGGCCGTGGTCACTCATCGAAAACTCCCTGGTATGTGTATATTTTTCTTCATAATTCTCAGCCGGTCCCGTTCTGACGTCGAATTTTCATATCCCTGCCATAGGAAGACTTCCCTCTACTTGCGCAGAAGTGGAGCTATTCTCGTTTCAAGGATCACTTATCGCGTGCCGCACCAGTCAAGGATCGAAGCCGCGATAACTTTCGTGGTTTCCAGCAGGGAAGCCACTTCGACATTTTCATTGTAACCGTGGAACCCATCGCCGCTCGGTCCGAAGATTACCGGAGCAACCCCAACGCCGGCGTAGTGAGCGGCATCGGTAACAAATTCGACGCCACGGACTTCCGGCTCGTTTCCGAGTGCTGTCTTATGCTGCACCAACGAACGAACGAGTGGATGGTCAACGGGTGTATCCATCGGTGGGAAGTAAAGATCGCCGAGTGACCAGTTGATTTCGATTGGATTGTCACGAAGCCATCGATCCTGAGCGCAGAAGTGATGAACGAATGACTCGAATTCCCTCTTCACTGCCTCAGGGTCTTCGTTCGGAAGGAATTTGAAATCGAGGTCAATTACAGCAAGATCAGGAATGATCGCGGGGTTGGTCATGATGATCGGGAGACCGTCTGGTCCCATGCCCGCACCCGCTCGTAGTGCACCGGGACTTATCGTGTTAAGGCCCGGCGGCACGAGAGGATGATAGGTGGTACGGCAACGTATACTCTCGTAATCGCGTAGGGCCCACAGGAACCTGCTCGCTAACTCAATCGCGTTGACGCCAGGAACGATACGGCCGGGAACGTGACGCTGCGGCCAGATTTCATTGAACCGCCATCCCGCGTGGCCCTGCTTGCCCTTAACTGTCATCCGCACCCAAAAGAGCCCGCCCTCACATGGCTGAACCTTCCCCCAAGTCGGCTCCGCCACGATGGCGGCTTTGGCTAGATGTCCCTTTCGGATGGCGTCAATGGTGCCGAACCCCCCCGCTTCCTCATCCACGACCGAATGGATTGACAGTCGGCCATCGAGCCGTATTCCGGCGCGCCGAATGGCACGGGCCGCGGCGATGCACGCCGCCAAGCCAGCTTTCATATCGACGGCACCGCGGCCATAGATTCGGTCGTGCTTGAGTTCGCCACCGAACGGATCCGCGGTCCACTGGGATTCGTCACCGATTGGAACGGTATCTACGTGACCGCATAGAAGCAGGCTCCTTTCTTCATTTCCGGCCCAATCCCCAACTACGTTGGGTCGACCTTCGAATACATCCCATCGATCACTTTTGAAGCCGTTGTCGGCGAATTCCTTTTCAACGACATCCTGGAGGGCAGCCTCGTTGTTCTGGCCGTCAATCACTACAAACTTCGGGTTCACAGAGGGAACCCTGACCATTCGCTGCGTTAAATCAACGACGTAATCCTGCTCGTCATCCAGCAACTTCCAAACAGCTTTGGTCGTGGAATTCATTGTGATCTCCTAGTCATCTGCAGCTGCAAAACAAGCTGCGCCAGTTCCCGGCCGGGCTCTTACCCGAACTCATGATTTCCCGTTAATGAACGAATATTTTTTATCATTGTCAACAACGCAAATATAATTTGATGGATTTTTTTCATCGCTAGGGCTGAGCTGTTGACGAATGGGAGACATACAATCTTGATAATGTTAGGGATATCGCAATTTCGAGCCGGAATGAGTGAATATTTTCACTCAAAACAGCTAGATAAAAATAAATTGACAAAAAACTTTCGCAGAGTTTATCTGCAGGTATGGAGAGGAAAATGCTGACAATCAGAGCTCGGCTTCGCAAGATGACGGAGCAACTCACCGCTAGCGAGCGGAAGATCGCACAAGCGATCCTTGCGGACTATCCGTTCAGCGGATTGTTACCAATCCAGGAGTTGGCGGACCGAACGGGAGTCAGTTCCGCTTCTATCACCAGGTTTGTCGGCAAAATCGGTGGCGGCGGCTACCAAGATTTTCAACGGCAACTAATCGGCGAGTTGAAGGAAGGAAATCAGTCACCCCTGGATCTGAAGGTCCGGCAAGCCCCTGCCGAAGCTGAGTTTCTGGCAGATTATGCCAACCGTCTTTCCACTATTTTGCGAGAGATGGCCGAAACCGTGTCGCAAGAACAATTCGATCACATTTGCAGGCTTCTCGCAGATCCGGGTCGAAGCATTTTTCTTCTCGGTGGACGGGTTTCCGACACCCTGGCGGGCTTTCTTTCTATCCACCTTCGACAAGTACGCGGCCAGATATATCACATACCGGACAATACTGAGTTTTGGCCGGAGCATATCCTCCGCATGCGGAAGAAGGATGTAGTCGTGCTTTTCGACTTCCGGCGGTACCAACCCAATCTAGCCGTATTGGCCGAGATGATCTCTCGCAAACGTCAGGCAACTATAGTCCTTATCACCGACAAATGGATGTCGCCGATAGCCCGCTACAGCACCGAGATCGTGGCACTGCCGATCGACGCCGGAACGCCTTGGGACACGGTGGCGGCAGCCAACGCCTTCGTAGAAGCGCTCATCGTGAAGGTGTCAGAAGTGGACTGGGCGTCTACACAGGAAAGAATCAGGGCGTGGGACGAGGTCCGGTTGGATTCACCAAGCCCCGGTGAAAACTCAAACTCAACTATGGAAATAGAGGGAACAAATGAAACGTGAAGAAATGATGCTTGCCTGCTCGAGCGACCTCGCTGGCAAGATACGGGGCAAGGCTTTCCCGGCGGCGCAATTCGAAAAGCGGCTTCATCGCGGTGTGGGCTGGACACCCACGAACGTGCAGATCACGTGCTTCGACGTCATCGCAGAAAGCCCGTTTGGCTCCCTCGGCGACCTGGTTCTAATTCCTGACGCATCGACCAAGGTCTCCATCGATGTAGAAGATAACGTTCCGCCGGAACAATTCGTGCTGGGGAACATCCGGTATACCGATGGCCGCTCCTGGGAATTCTGCACTCGCTCGATTTTGCAAGACGCTCTTGCCAAGTTGAAGGAAATCAGCGGGCTCACCTTATTTGGCGCGTTCGAGCACGAGTTTCAGTTTTGCAATATGGGCGACGACGGCCACGGCGCTTTCACACTGGCGGGATTCCGTGCCGAACGTGAGTTCTGCGAATCCGTGATTGCCGCCATGCGCCAAGCTGGCGTATCGCCGGACACGATCCTCCGGGAATTCGGAGCCGCTCAGTACGAAGTCACGATGAATCCGCAAAAGGGCGTCACAGTAGCCGACCACTCCGTTATCACACGCGAGGTTGTCGGTGCAGTTGCAAATGCGCTGGGACGGCAGCCGACGTTCACACCCATCCGAGATCCTGCCGGCGTTGGAAATGGCGTCCACATCCACATCAGCTTCCTTGACGAGGAAGGCAATCCTGCAACTTGGGACGGAAGTTCGAAGCACGAACTCTCGCCTGTCGCTGCCAAGTTTGTCGCTGGCATCCTGAAGTATCTGGACAGCATCATCGCCATCACCGCACCAAGTGTCGTCTCGTATTTTCGACTGACTCCCCATCGCTGGAGCGCTGCATTCAACAATCTTGGCTTCCGTGACCGCGAGGCCTCGGTCCGCATCTGCCCGGTGTCCGATATCAGCGACATCTCCAAAGCGTCGCAGTTCAATTTCGAATTCCGCGCGGCGGATGCCACTGGTAGCCCTTACCTGCAGCTGGCGGCGCTCGTGTACGCTGGTATCCAGGGGATCAAAGAGAACCTGCCCGTTCCTGACGCGACAGCTGAGGATCTTGCGGCGCTATCGACCGAGGAATTGGCATCGCGCGGGCTCGTACGTCTCCCCCAAAGTCTGCCGGACGCACTCGAACGGTTCGCGGCAAATGAAACAGTGACCGGGTGGTTCCCTAAGGGCTTCGCAGACGTCTACGTCAAACACAAGCAACGCGAGATCAAACATGTCGAGGACTTGTCTGATCAAGCAGCTTGTGCGGCCTACGAACGCGTTTACTGACGCTGAGGGCGGAGCCGTTTGGGCTCCGCCCTAACCTTGCCGCGAACATGGCGAAGCGGGGTGCTCCATGCTTTTTGGTTTTCCAGTATTCTTAGCTTTGGCGTGAAATTGTGAACCTGGGTTCCGACGGCGCTTGCTGTGACTTTCGTGTATTCGACCGGTTCACTAGGCGATCAGGCCTCACAGGCCATCAAAATGGGCGCTATCTCGTCGAAATAATTCCGAGGACTGTTTCGCCTACCGATACCGCATCTGAGAGCATCGTAACTCTGTCGGGCGATGGCGGATGGGTTACGGTCAAAGGTATTGGCGAGGAAAAGAACGCTCTTATGGGTCAACTCCAGACGAGCCAACCAAACAAAATGGGAAGCACCGCCAATTGAGTATAAGGCTGGGCTCTTCATAGTCTTTACGTCAGCTCTGCTGTTCGCGCGAGTAGGTTGATCAGTCTACTCAAACCGACAAGGTCGATTTGCCATAGCCTAGCCCGAGCGACATTGAATCCCGTGCGAAGAACAAGTCGGCTGACTTCTCAGCCGTGCTCTGCGCTATGCCCCAGCGGCCAAGGGAAATCTCCGCCGCGAATTCGAGTCTATGGACGCCCGCATGCTCGGCACGCATTAAAATGACCTCCGCAAGGAAATTCACTGTGCTTCGAAGCGGACGTTCATCCCTTCGCGCGGGCGACTTCGCGGCTCTGGATGGTGAGCCGTTCAAACAGTTGCAGCAGTCCTCCGGGCGCAAGCCGAAGAACTAGGATCATTGCAACCGCAATCACGATGTAGCGAGCATCGTCGAACCCCTGTACCGCAGTCATCGCTTCAGTCGAGAATGTAAGTATAAGTGCAGCTGCCACTGGCCCGAGTACGCTATTCACGCCTCCAATGAGGACCATCGATAGCGCGAGTGACATCGTGCCGAATCCGAATACTTCCGGCGAAGCGACGCGAAGGTAGATTGTGTAGAAACCGCCTGCGATGCCGGTGAATATCGCGCTCAAGATCAGGACAACGATCCTTTGGCGGGCGACCGAAATGCCGCGGGCGGTGGCGTAGTCTTCAGCATCGCGCACAGCCTTCAAAGACTTTCCGAATGGAGAATTCGTCACGAAGAGCAGGAACAGCGAAGAGCATACTAAGAGTAATAGCGCGACATAGTAGTAGCCGAGCTTGTAGTCCTTGAGGAAGCTATAGTCCCCGATCGACAGGAATGGCAGACGTACCATCCCGTCTGCTCCGCCGGTGATGTTCGCCTGGCTGAGAACGAGCTGCATCATGAGCTGATTCACCGCGAAGGTTACCAGCACGACGTAAATCCCTTTCAGCCTTGCCACCGGTGCCGCCATCAAAAGTGCTGACAGCGCAGCCGTGCCGCCTGAAAGGACAATTGCAATCCATGGGTTGATTGCCAGGGTCTTGCTGAAGATCGCCGCCGTATAGACGCCGATCCCAAAGAAGGTGAGATGCCCGAAATTGAAGATTCCGGTATGACCGAGGCTTAGGTTCCAGTTCGAGGCGATGATTGCGTAGATAAAGGCTATGATGAATAGATGACGCCAGTATCCATCAGCTACCGCCAAGGGAACCAATACCAACAGCAGGATCGCGACCGCCAATACGGAAAGAGTTGTCTTGTTCATTATCGTGCTCCGAAAATGCCGTTTGGCCTCAGCAGAAGGACCATGATCATTAGGAGAAAAAGCGCGAACGGCGTCCAATACAGCCCAATCCAAAGTACCAGAAACGCTTCGATAAAGCCGATCAGGTACGCCGCGCCAGCGGTTGAGCCCAAGCTGCCGAGACCACCGAAAATAACGACGATCATGGCCTTGGTCAGCGGATCGCTGCCCATTGTTGGGGTGATGAACCGCAACGAACCGAGTAGCGCGCCCGTCAAACCAGCCAGCGCTGCGGAGATGCCGAACGCCATGGCGAAAGCGATCGGAACGTCGATACCGATTAACGCGGCGGAATCCGGATTTTGACCGACCGCCCTCAGGCTCCTACCGCGATTGCTCACCACCGTAAATCGCCAGAGCAGGATCAAAACCGCGGGGGCCAGGACGATTAGAAGTGCCTCGTGAGCCGAAATAACGGTGCCGAAGATGTTCGCCTCGCCACCAATAAGGCGCGGTAACTGCTTGATGCGAGGACCCCATATCATCTGAGCGCCACGCTCAAGAATAATGGTAGCGGCCAAGGTCGTCATCGCGGTGATCAGGAGCATGTTCCTGTTGTTATAGTAGGGTCGCACCAGTAGGCGCTCGATCACCACACCAACAAGGCCAGCGCCGATGGCACCGATCAAGACGCCCGCCAGCGGGCCGAGCCCGAGCGGCTCGCTTATTGTCCAGGCCAGATAGGCCCCGACCATCATCAACGCCCCATGGGCAAAATTGAAAACGCCCAGAGTTGTCCAGACGACGCTCAGTCCGCTAGCCATCAGAGCGTAAAGCGATCCGAGCACAAGGCCGGATACAAGTGTTGCTATCAGCGTATCCATCAGTGCGCACCCTCGCCGAAATACAACTTCATGACCTCGGCATGATCGGGAGCGTTGTCGCGGTTGATTTCGCGAACAACAGACCCGTGTTCGATCAGATAAAGTCTGTCTGTGAGAGAAAGAAGACACTCGACGTCCTGCTCCACGACGATAAGGGGAACACCGTTCTTCGATATCTTCCCGATCGCTTCCGCGAGTTCCTCTTTCAAGCGAGGCGACAAACCGAGGGTCGGTTCATCCAGCATCAGGAGACGCGGCACGCACATCAGAGCGCAACCGATCGAGAGCATTTGCCTCTCGCCGCCCGACAACGTCTTGGCCAACTGGCTCTTCCGCTCGCCAAGTCTCGGGAAAAGCTCGTAGACCATTTCGAGACGCTTTTTCGCATCCTTGCGGGCGCGCCGACCGATAGCGGCGAGTTCCAGCGTCTCGGCGATTTTCATGTTGCCAAACAGCGTGTTGCCCTGAGGCGCGTGAATGAGACCGGCTTCCACGATCGCCGGGGACTTCGCGGTCGTAATGTCCTTGCCGTCGAAGGTAATTTTCCCGGTCGAAGGGCGGAGCAACCCCGAGATCGCCCGCAGCATCGTCGTCTTTCCATGGCCATTCGGACCAAATAGGCCGATAGACTCCCCCATGTCGACGTGAATCGAAATCGAATTGAGCACCCGCACGGCTCCATAGCCTGCGTCGAGCCTCGATATGTCAAGCAATCGATTCATGAGGTTCGCCCTCCGAGATAGGCTGTAATCACCTCTGGATTGCCGACCACGTCCACCGGCTTTCCTTCGGCAAGGACCTTGCCTTGGTTTAGAACGATTAGACGCTCGGACACTGACAGGAGGAGACTCAGAACATGCTCGATTAAGAGGACGGTCACGCCCGAACGATTGATCGCGACAAGCAGGTCGTCAAGCTGCTCGATTTCCGGCTTCGTCAATCCTGAAGCGGGCTCATCCAACATGAGCAATGCCGGGTCAGACACCAGCGCGGAGGCGATCATCAATTGCTTTTTTTCGTAAACTGAGAGATAGCGTGACGGTAGCCGCGATCGGCCGTGACCGAACTTGACGGTGGCCAACGCCGCCTCGGCCTTTTCCAGAGCTGCAGTACGCGATAACTGAGCGTTGTATGTGGCGCAAACCGCCAACGTCTCGTTCGCAGACAGGTCTGGGAACTCCGCGTCTTTCTGGAACGTCCGAAGGAGTCCTGCTCTCGCTATCCGGTGCGCGGGCCAACGATCTACGCGCTCGCCCTTGAAGCGGATTTCCCCGCTTGTAGGCCCAAAGGGCACGCTGGTGATGAGATTGAAAAGAGTGCTCTTGCCGGACCCGTTCGGTCCGGCGATACCGAGCATCTCGCCCCGTCGAACGGAGAATGTCACCCCGTTGACCGCTCTGAGACCCCCAAAAACCTTGGTGGCCTCGGAGACTTCCAAGATGTTCTCGCTCACAGGCACACCAGCCTACTTCATCCAAGCCGGCTGGACGAATTCGCCCGTGCCGTACTTCGACGGATTGAAGAGCACCCGTTCACCGTTGCGAATTTGGTAAAAAAGCAAAGGCACGCCATCGTCGCTCTGGACGGAGAGGTGGGTCTTCGGATCGAATTGGACGTGGCCGATGGCGGTGTCCTTGCTCGTCTTTCCGATTTCGACGCCTATCTGCTTACGCTTGGTGTAGTCACCTACCTTTCCCAGGGCGTCCTTGTAGATCAACACTTGCTCGTAGACCATCGACCCCGCGCCACCCGGCTCGGTGTTGTATGCAGCCTTGTATTTATTGACCACCTCAGCCGCCCGCGGATACTTGTCAGTCAAAAGGAGACCGCCAAGCATGTTGTAGACCACACCCGTGGACTTGTCCTTTGTGAGGTTGAGGAACTCCGGCACCGACGGAGCATACTGGATGAAGACGAGGCTGTTGGTGGGGTTCTCCATGAACTGCGTCATGAAAGTCGCTGCGTTGCCCGAAAGATAGTCCGTGTTGATCAACAAAGCGGGAGGATCCTGCCGGACTTTCGAAAGGAAGGCGCGCCAGTCGCTGATTTCACCGAACGGAACGAGGTCATTCTGGGTAATTTCCCACCCGTCTTCTGTAAAGGCTTTGGTCATGCCCTGCGCGATGCCCTTGGAATAAGGGTTGTCGGATGAGATAATGGCGACCTTCTTGTTCGGAAGCTTGACCTTTCCGTCCTTCACTAGGTTGTCGACGACCGGGACGATCCCTGTGTTGTAAGCATCGTAGGAAGGCGTCAATGACCAAACCGTGGAGAACTTTTCCGCGTCGGGCGCGATGATGTCTTTTGTCTGCTGAGAATTGGCGGCGATCATGTAGACCATATCCTGCTCCGCCATCATCTCGATTTCGAAATTCGTATTGGAAGCGTAGTTCGTGACGACGACTCCGACTTCGGAATCGCCGAGCAAGCGCTCCGCCGCGGTCGCCACCTTGTCCGGATTCATATCGCCCACATCGCCGACCACGACTTCGAAGGTGTTTCCGCCGACGCCGCCGGCCTTGTTAATCTCGTCTACGGCCAGCTTCGCGCCGTTGACCATCTCGTTACCGTCGGCTGCTGCTGCTCCGGTCACAGGTGCAAGCACGCCAATCTTGATCACATCTGCCTGTGCCAAGGCCGTTGACCCGAGCAGCGCGATAGCGGAAACGGCCCCGAGGAGCGCTCTCTTTGACATCATCATTTGTACCCCTTTTATTATGCTTTTTTAAACGTCGAGGAATGCTCGCCTCGCGTTGCGTAAGGCCTCGACAAATCTTTGTCATATCGACCGTACGCAAATCAAAATTATGAAAGTGTTGCAGCAATGTCAATTTTATTTGGTATTTTGCTAATATTTTTTCTCTTCCCTGTGTGAGCGAACTTACGCTGATAGGCACCATCGGCGTTGCGTGGAGATGGTCTGGGAAGATCTGACCCCAGCCAAGATATTGAGCCGCGCCGCGTTCGAGAATGCGATCGTCGTCTCGATGGCAATGGGCTGTTCGACGAATGCCGTCATCCATCTGGTCGCCATGGCCCGCCGCGCCGGGCACGACATCACCCTCGAGGATTTCGATGCCGCCAGCCGTGTCGTTCCAGTGATTGCGAACGTCCGCCCCAGCGGGGACAAGTATCTCATGGAGGACTTCTATTACGCAGGCGGGCTCCCTGCCCTCATGAACAGGCTGGGCAATCGGCTTCAATTGAGCGAACTCACAGTGAACGGCCGCACGGTCGGCGACAACATCTCCGGAGCCGAAGCTACAATGACGATGTCATCAGGCCCCTGGATAACCCGATCTACGCAGAGGGTGCGCTCGCTGTCCTCAAGGGCAATCTTGCCGAGAACGGGGCCATCATCAAGCCGAGCGCCTGTAGCGAACGCTTTCTCCGGCACACCGGGCCCGCACTGGTCTTTGATGATTTCCCTGCGATGAAGGCTGTGATCGACAGCGATGATCTCGATGTCACAGAAGACACGGTCCTCATCCTTCGTAACGCCGGACCTCAGGGGACCTGGCATGCATGGCATGCCAATTCCCAGTAAGCTTGTGAAACAAGGCGTCGGCGACATGGTTCGCATCTCGGATGCTCGGATGAGTGGAACGCGTACGGTGGGTGACGGTGCATAGCACGTCGGAGGGTTGCCACCGCAGGCCTATGTAGCGGCTGTCTTCCTTCCAGGCCACCATTGCCAGGTACCACTCGAGATACTTGACCGAGAACCGGTGATGAACGCCGACTTACGCGCGTTCGGCGCGGGCTCTCGATCCTGTTTGTGTCGGTTCCCTCCTAGGACTTGCTGTGGTTCACGCGCTTGAGGATCGCCAGCCCGATGAGATCATCGTATGAACCGTGTTCGTCGGCGGTCAGCACCGCCCCCGGACGGACATGGTCGTTCCCGGCCGCCCAGGCTGCCTTTGGGTTCTCGTCGGAAACGACGCGCGTGATAGTGCGGTCCGGCGCATCGGGATTGTGCTCGCGGATCGACAAGACTTGGCTTACGCGTGTTCCGTCGGGTCGAACAGCAACGCGATTTGTGTAGCCGTCAGCACCCCCTCCGCTTCAACGACCTGCTTCAAGCCCACGTTTTCAGCCAAGGCCCGCTTGGCGAGTTTTGCTGCCCGGCTGTACCCTATTATTGGGTTGAGAGAAGCGGCAAGAATTAGCGAGTTGTCATAGAGCGAACGGCAGCGTTCGGCGTCCGCTTCAATACCATCCACACACCGCTCGCGAAGAATGTTCATGCCGTTAGCCAGCAACCGCATGGACTGCAGGATGTTCAACACGATAACCGGCTCCATTGCATTAAGCTGCAATTGGCCGGCACTTGCGGCAAGCGTGACCGTCAGATCATTACCCACAACCTGGAACCCTACTTGGTTCATCATTTCAGGGATAACCGGGTTGACCTTGCCTGGCATGATCGACGATCCAGCTTGCATGGCAGGAAGCCGGATTTCGCCAAGCCCGGCGCGCGGACCACTGGAAAGCAGTCGGAGATCATTACAGAGTTTGGACAGTTTGACTGACATGCGTTTGAGGACGCTAGACACGGACACGAACGCGCCAGTGTCCGAGGTCGCTTCGACCAGGTTGCGCGCGGGGCTAAGGGAGATACCCGAGACCCTGGAAAGGTGAGCGCAGGCTAAGGTCGAGAAGTTTTTCGGAGCATTGACGCCAGTGCCAATTGCCGTCCCTCCGAGATTGATCTCAGTCATCAACCGAGCGACACTTTCAAGCTGGACAACGTCTTCCTCAATTGTCTCTGCAAAAGCGTCGAATTCCTCACCCAGCGACATTGGCACAGCATCCTGCAATTGTGTGCGGCCGACCTTTAGGACGTTGGCGAACTCAACCCCTTTCCGTCTCAGGGCTTCAACAAGCGCCCTTTGCGAGTTTAGTAGGGCTTCAGTGCCGCAAAGGACAGTCAGACGTATCGCCGTCGGATAGACATCATTCGTCGACTGGGAAAGGTTGACGTGGTCGTTTGGGTGTACCATGTCGTATTCACCGGGCTGGCGGCCAATGCCGACGAGCGCCAAATTGGCCACAACTTCGTTCGCATTCATGTTGGTCGAGGTGCCCGCGCCTCCCTGCATCATATCAATTGGGAAGTGCGGCTTGAGAACCTCGCCGGAAATAAGTTTGTCGCATGCGGCGTCGATTGCGGCAGCGATGTCTGGCTCGAGCAGGCCCAATTCGTTGTTGGTTGCCGCCGCTGCCTTCTTTACCATGGCAAGCGACACGACCAACTCCGGAAAATCGTGCAGGTGCGTTCCGGAAACGGCGAAGTTCTCGACGGCTCTGAGGGTATGCACTCCGTAGAGGGCGTCTGCCGGCAGGATCCTGTCGCCTAGCAGGTCTGTTTCGATGCGCGTGGACAAATGGGACCTCCTCATTAAAACGCCCTATTGGGATGGGATGACGGCCTTACGTGCGGCAGGCCGCAGCGCTGCAGACGCCCGGTTAGTGCGGACAGGTTCCCCTGCCCGCAAACCGAAGCTTTGTTACTGTTTAGGCCCGATTGAAGCAGACGACCTTTGGCTGCGTCATGTCTTCGTAAGCAAAACGGACACCTTCCCGGCCCATGCTGCCGTATTTGGAACCGCCGAATGGCATCGCGTCGAACCGATAGTCGGAAGTGTCGTTGATCATGACGCCGCCGGCATCGATCCGCGCTGCCGCATCGAGCGCATCAGCCAGATTGCTCGTGAATATGCCGGCGTGCAGGCTGTATTCTGGTTCATTTGCGAGGGCGATAGCCTGATCCAACGTTTCAAACGGAGCCAGCATCACGACAGGTGCGAAGACCTCTTCGATCCAGAGCTGGCAGTTGAGCGGCGTGTCCTCCAGGACTGTGGGATGATACACCGAACCGTCCCGTCGATGCCCACAAAGGACCTTCGCACCGGCGTCAAGCGCTTTCTGAACGACGCTTTCCGTGCGTTCAGCAGCTTGCGCAGAGATCATCGGACCGACATCGGTATCCTCGCGCAGTGGATCGCCTGCTTTAAGCTTTTTAGTCGCGAGGACAAATGCGTCCCGGAACTTGTCGTAGACTTCGGCCTGCACCAGGATGCGCTGGGCTCCGATGCAGTTCTGACCCGCCGCCCAGTAGGCACCCGAAACTGAGCTCTCGACTGCTTTCTCGAAGTCGCAATCGGCCATGACGATCACCGGCGCGTTGCCACCCAATTCCATTGCCATTTTCTTTAGGCCGGCTGACCGGCTGATCGCCTCGCCTGTGGCGAAGCCACCCGTAAAGGATACCATGCGAACCTCCCGCGCTTCTACGAGAGCTTTACCCAATGCGACGCCACCGACTGCAACAGTTATGACCTCCGCGGGCAATCCGGCCTCTACCAGAGCGTCAACGAGATTGATAGCCGAGAACGGCGTCAACTCGGAGGGCTTCAACAGAACGGCGTTGCCTCCAGCAATTGCCGGACCGAGCTTATGCGCGACAAGGTTCAACGGATCGTTGTAGGGCGTGATTGCCGTAATGATTCCGAGCGGCTCCCGTGTGAACCACCCTTGGCGGCTCTCGGAACCAGCGTAGGCATCAAATGGCACCACCTCGCCCGCGTTTCGTTTTGCCTCTTCAGCTGAGAGTTTGAGCGTGTTCACACATCGCAATACTTCTTTGCGGGCTTGAACCAGGGTCTTCCCAGCTTCCGACACGATGGCTGTTGCGAACCGCTCGCTCCGGCTCTCGACAATCTGCGCGGCCTTCTCAAGTATGCTCGCCCGCCGATGGCGCGGGAGACCCTTGGACAGTTCCGCGCCCTTCCGCGCGCGTACCAGTAGCTCTTCAACTTCCTCAGCACCCGTCACGTCGACGGATCCGATCACCGAGCCGTCAAAGGGGCTGAACACAGAAAGAGTGTCGGGTCCCTGTGTGACATGGAGTTTGGCAGCGGTCATTCAATGACTTCCTTTCAACTTGGATATGCCCGCTCGAGGGCCGATAACGCGCGATAACACTACGCCGACTCGGGTGTCGGGCGCTCACCCGCAGCGATTTTCCGCGGAAATGTATGGTTCTGTTGAACCGCTTCCCGACCAACCCGCCGGCATTCGCACCGGCCAGTTTGTCGGGAAGCGCCTGGCCGGCTAGCGGCCGCGGCCAACCTCAGCCACAGGGCACCGAGGCGGCTGGGAGGATGCGGTCAAATCTTCTGGCCGTCTCGAACGAGGTCGTCCATTACCGAGCGCAGGGCGCTTTCAGCAATCGAGACGATCTCGTCGACCTCATCTCTCGTGATGACCAATGGAGGCGCGAAGCCGAGGATGTCGCCGTGCGGCATGGCGCGCGCGATCAAACCGCGGTCGCGTGCAGCCTTGGAGACACGAGCGCCGACCTTCAGTGCCGGATCGAAACGCTTCTTGCTTTCGCGGTCACCGACAAATTCAATGGCACCCATGAGGCCGACGCCACGTACTTCTCCAACGATCGGGAGCTGTGCGAACTTTTCCTTCAGCTTGCTCTGGAAATACGCCCCGACTTCCTCGGCGTTTCCGGGCAAGTTTTCCTTCTCGACGATATCGAGCACGGCATTTGCTGCCGCGGCACCGATTGGATGGCCCGAGTAGGTATAACCGTGCGAGAACGCGCCGACCCGATCAGCACCATCTTCCAGCACCTTGTAGACCTTCTCGCCAACAATGGAAGCGGAGAGCGGGAAGTACGCGGACGTCAGCCCTTTGGCGACAGTAATCAAATCGGGCTCAATACCGTAGCGTTGAGAGCCGAACATGGAGCCTGTCCGACCGAAGCCCGTGATGACCTCGTCGGCAATGAGCAGCACGTCATGCTTCTTGAGAACCGCCTGAATAGCGGCCCAATAGCCTTCCGGCGGCGGCGTGATGCCGCCCGTACCCAGCACCGGCTCGGCGATGAATGCACCGACATTGTCGGGGCCGAGCTTTTCGATAAGCTGATCCAGTTCAAGCGCCCGGCGCGCCGAAAACTCGGCTTCTGTCTCACCTGAATTTGCGCCCCAGTAGTGATGCGGTACACCGGCATGAACGATCTGCGGCAGAGGTAGGTCCATATGATCATGGTAGAAGCTCATGCCGGTCATCGAACCCGAAACCACGCTGCAACCATGATAGCCGCGTTCGCGCGAAATGATCTTCTTCTTCGTCGGCTTGCCACGGAGATTGTTATAATACCAAACGAGCTTGGCCTGGGTTTCGTTGGCGTCAGACCCCGACATCCCATAGAACACCTTGCTCATCTTACCCGGTGCCATTTTCACCAAGCGGTCGGAGAGGATCGCTAATTCGTCGGTCGTATGCGCGGCGTAGGAATGGTAGTAGGCGAGACGGTACGCTTGACGGGAAATAGCTTCAGCTACCTCCGTGCGCCCGTAGCCTACGTTGACGCAGTACAGGCCGGCGAACCCGTCGATCAACTGGGCACCATGCGCGTCCTGGATACGGATGCCCTTCCCTGTCTCGACGATCGTGGGATCACCCAGTTTTCCCGTCGCAAAATCCTTGAGTTGCGTAAAGGGATGCAGGACGGTGTTTCTGTCTTTCTCGCTGATTTCCTTGATATTGATCGTCACGATGCGTTTCCTTTCCAGCCCAGAGAGCTGCCCTAGACAAATTTGAGAGTGCGAAACTGGAGGCTCCACCAGAGTTCGGTGTTTATTGCTAAAGGGATAATAGCCGCCCATCCGCGCCGATATAATGCGCATTCACTGCTTCTCGTGCAGTAGTTCTGCAGCGCGTAGCTAGAAACGCAGGATTATGCAAACCGCGGCGTCAACCGCGCAGCTGCGTGTCATCGAGGCACGAGCGCGCCTTTCGCGCTTCTTACGAATCGCTCGATGCGCGGGAATTGCAGGGGCATCCTTTGGGGCGCTCCCCCCAATTGCGCTCGAACTGGCGCTACGCAGCGTCGAGCGGGCGATGGCATTCGCCGCATTTCATAGTCCGAACATCGGTGGGCCGCTAGCGGCGCTTGCCGCTTCGCGTGGCCAAAACGTTACGGATCGAAAAGCTGGAATGGATGCGCAATACACCCGGCAGTGCCGAAAGAATCACCTTGTGAATACGCTCAAATTCGACAGCATTTTCCACATCGACCCGCAACATGTAGTCTGATCCTCCTGTCATGAGATAGCATTCTTTGATTTCGGGGTGCTTACGGATCGCTGCCTCGAACCGGTCAAGATACTCCTCCGTCTGTCGCTCGAGAGTGATGTTGATTATGACGGCAATTTCAGCGCCGGGATTCGGTGCATCGACCAAGGCGGTATAACCGCGGATCGTTCCGCTATCTTCCAGGATTTTTACACGCCTAAGGCAAGCTGAAGGAGAAAGCCCGACCTCCTGTGCCAGCTTCGCGTTGCTAATTCGCGCGTCCAGCCTCAGAAGGCGCAATATGTTTCGGTCTACGGCATCAATCGACATTGCACATTCTTCGAAAAGTTCGCATTTTCTTCTAATCCATAAGGCAAACTGGCTGTTAATTCCATCATTCGATCGATAATTCACCGATCGTTTCAGTAGGATACCCCCGTTCGTTAGATGGGAATGGTCGATCCAAATGGGACAACTGAGCATTGCGGCACAGGACGGTATTAAGGCGGCGGCGTTGGGCAAGCCCGGCCGCCTTACGATTGACTTATCCGCCATGCGGCGGAACTATTCGAAGGTGTCTGCCATAGTCCGGCCGGCTCACGCAACGGCAGTGGTAAAGGCTAACGCATACGGGCTAGGGGCTATACCTGTTTCTCGCGCCCTCTACGAGGAAGGTTGCCGACATTTCTTCGTTGCCCAATACGAAGAAGCCGACGACTTGCGGCCCGCGCTCCCTGGGGATGCACAAATTTTCATTCTGAACGGCCTTCAGCCAGGCAACGAGAGGGCTTGCGCGCAGAACGGGATCATCCCGGTGCTGAATTCCTTGGACCAGCTAAAGCTGTGGGCAGACGCGGCTCGTCGGTCGAGGCACGTCCTAAAGGCAGTTCTTCAATTCGATACGGGCATGTCGCGCCTGGGTTTTCCCCAGAACGAACAGGTGCTCCTTGCCGAGACACTACAGGACTATTGGAATGTCGAGATTCTTTTCGTCATGAGCCATCTCGCCTCGGCGGACGAAAGTGAAAGCGAACAGAACGGGCTGCAGTTGGAGGAGTTAAACCGGATCACCCGGAAGTTTCCCAATCTGCCGATCTGTTTCGCCAACTCCGGCGGGGTCTTCCTCGGCGAAGACTACCACGCCTCACTTGTGCGGCCCGGTATAGCCGTGTATGGCGGCGCGCCGACCGCCGGCACGCCAAATCCTATGGAGCCGGTAGTAACCTTGGAGGTCGCGGTCGTGCAGACGCGCTCGGTTCCTGCGGGTACCCGCGTTGGCTACGGCGGCGTGCACATGACGACTTCCACGAGGCGGTTGGCGACTCTCGGCGCTGGCTATGCTGATGGTTTGCCCCGCAGCCTCAGCGATCGGGGCGCTGTCTACTACGGGGACCTGCGCTTGCCTATCGTGGGTCGTGTCTCGATGGACAGCATGACGATCGACGTGACCGAAGTGCCCGAAGGCGCGCTACGACTCGGCAGTCTCGTCGAGGTAGTCGGTCCCCACCAGACCCTCGAAGATGTTGCCGAGGCCGCCAATACGATCTCTTACGAAATCCTGACCCGTCTCGGCGATCGCTATCACCGCGAATACCGCTGAACTCCCAAATACACTTAGAGGCTAATATGAAAGTTACGGTTCTAGGAGCCGGCATTATCGGCGTCACCACAGCCTACCAACTAGCGAAGGCCGGGCACGAGGTCACCGTTGTGGACCGCCAGGGCGGACCGGCGCTCGAAACCAGCTTTGCCAATGCCGGGGAAGTTTCGTTCGGCTATTGCTCGCCATGGGCCGCTCCGGGCATTCCGATGAAGGCCCTCAAATGGATCTTCATGGAGCACGCTCCACTGATCCTACGCCCAAAGCTAGATGTCGCCATGCTATCATGGATGCTCCAGATGCTGCGTAACTGCACATCGGAACGCTATGCGCTCAACAAGAGCCGTATGCTCCAGCTTTCGGACTATAGCCGGGTCTCATTGAAGCAACTGCGCGATGAAATCTCCATCGACTACGACGAACGCATGCAGGGAACACTCCAGCTCTTCCGGACCCAGCAGCAGCTGGAAGCCTCCGCGAAAGACGTGAAGGCGCTTGCAGCGGATGGCATCGCCTATCAGGTGCTAGATCGCGATGGCTGTATTCGTGTGGAACCCGCCCTCGCGCACGTGAAAGAGAAGATCATCGGTGGCCTACTGACGCCCAACGATGAAACAGGCGATTGCTTCAAGTTCACCAATGCGCTCGCCAAGCAGGCAAGCGCCCTCGGTGTCCGCTTTAGCTACGGCTCCCATATCAGAGGGCTTGATGTAGAGGGCGGCCAGGTTCGCGCCGTTGTGACTGATCGTGAAACACTCCGCAATGAAGCCGTCGTCGTTGCGCTCGGCAGCTACTCTCCGCTGCTATTGAAGGCTTTTGGAATCAGGTTGCCAGTCTACCCAGTGAAAGGCTACTCGTTGACCGTTCCGATCACTGATGCGTCGCGAGCGCCAGAATCCACCGTGATGGATGAAACCTACAAAATCGCAATTACTCGCCTCGGCGATCGGATCCGCGTCGGGGGTATGGCGGAAATCTCCGGCTATACCAACGACCTCGCACAGCGTCGACGTCAGACTCTCGAGCACTCCGTCACCGATCTTTTTCCCGGTGGGGACATCTCGAAAGCCAATTTCTGGTCAGGCCTCAGGCCGATGACACCGGACGGAACGCCGGTGATCGGACCCACGAAAATCAAAGGACTCTATCTTAATACCGGTCACGGCACGCTTGGATGGACGATGAGCTGCGGGTCGGCACGAGTGATCAGCGACTTGGTCAGTGGCCGCTCGCCGGAAATTAACGCGGCCGAGTTGGCAGTGAGCCGCTACGCCTGATCTAGAACGCCATCACGAATATCAATTATCCTGGAGAACCATTATGATTTATCGAATTGACACGAATCTCGCTCCGGCGGCGATAGGCCCATTTTCACAAGCGATCCAAGTTGGAAATCTGCTCTTTGTGTCGGGACAGTTGCCAATTGATCCTGCGACTGGTGAATTTAACTCCGAGGACGCCGTTGCGCAGGCAGAACAATGCCTCGCGAATGTGAAGGCGATAGCGGCCGCAGCGGGCACCAGCCTGGCAAACGCTGTGAAAACGACCGTGCTTCTCACGGACCTGGGTCAGTTCGCAGAAATCAACAAGGTCTACGCTGGCTTCTTCGGCGAGCCTTATCCGGCTCGTGCTTGCTATCAGGTCGCGGCCCTGCCCAAGGGCGCAAAGGTGGAGATAGAAGCCGTTCTGGCGATACCATGAGGCGGTCTCAGACCTCAGTTAAGGACGGGTGGGTAGGTCTATGATCCATGACGCACTGCTCCGCTATCTGAAGACAGCGGAGAAGTTTGCGGGCCTGCATCGATTGCAGGCCCTCGGTGCAGCCACCACGTCGAACAGCTTTCCGGTATTTAACCCCTCGAATGGGGAACTTCTCGCGGAATTGCCGGATATGGGCGTGAACGAAGCCCGCGCAGCCGTCGACAAGGCACACTTGGCGCAGGCAGCGTGGGCTGCCTTGCCGGCCCGGGACCGCAGCAATCTTCTCTCACGGTGGCACGGTCTTATCGTCACCCACGCCGAAGACCTTGCCGCAATCCTTACAGCGGAAATGGGCAAGCCTCTCTCTGAAGCCCGTTCCGAAATTTCGCATGCCGCCGCGTACCTGCAATGGTATGCCGAGGAAGCGAACCGCATCTACGGCGAGACCATTTCCGCCCCGACCACCGACCGGCGCATGATGGTGATAAAACAGCCGGTGGGTGTCGTAGGTACCGTTACGCCCTGGAATTTCCCTGCATCGATGGTGGCGCGCAAGATCTCCGCGGCACTGGCAGCCGGCTGCACAATTGTATTGAAACCCGCTGAGCAGACACCGCTGATCGCCGGCGCAATGTTCACCCTTGCCGAAGAGGCCGGTGTTCCCGAAGGCGTCGTCAACCTGATTTATGCTGCTCGGGGCGACGTTATTGGCCGTGAACTTTGTAGCAATCCGAAAGTTCGAAAAATCAGCTTCACCGGTTCAACCAAGGTTGGAAGATTGTTTATGCGGCAGTGCTCCGACCAGATTAAGAAACTTAGCCTCGAACTCGGTGGCAATGCGCCCTTTATCGTATTCGATGATGCAGATGTCGATGCTGCGGTCGACGGTGCAATTCAGGCCAAGTTCCGTAACGCCGGTCAGACCTGCGTTTCTGCCAACCGGCTCTACGTGCAGGCCGGCGTTTATCATGAGTTTGCGGAAAAGTTTTCCAGCCGCGTGGCGGAACTTACTGTCGGCGACGGCTTCACGCCTGGCGTAGCCATCGGGCCCCTGATCGACACGCGTGCGCTTGCCAAGATCGAAGCCCATATCCGAGACGCCATCGACAAGGGCGGATCTATCCTATGCGGGGGCCGGCGTATTGGCGACATGGGCACTTTTTTCGCACCGACAGTTCTGACTGGCATTTCCAGCACAATGCTGATCGCACAGGAAGAGACGTTTGGTCCGCTCGCTCCCATTATCAAGTTCGAAGAAGCTGACCAGGTAGTGCGCGAAGCCAATGACACAATTTATGGTCTTGCGGCGTATTTCTATGCCTCAAATCTCAAGCGCGTCTGGCAAGTGGCGGAGGCACTCGAGTATGGAATGGTTGGAATAAATACGGGGCGCATGTCATCGGAAGCCGCGCCATTCGGCGGCATCAAACAATCGGGCATCGGGCGCGAAGGCTCGCGGCACGGGATCGATGAATATCTTGAAATGAAGTTCCTTTGCATCGGCGGCCTATGATCGCGTGCCCGCTTACGAATCGTTTGCGCTTAACTACAGGAATCTCGCAGATTAGGCACAGCTCGCCCGCTTTCGGACGCCGATCAACGCACTTCCCCGCATTCTCTCGCCCCGATTTTGAGCGTCATCAAACCACAGAGGGCACGATGGCCAACAGAGGACTCCTGGCGGCCGTTCCGAGCTAATGCGGAAGTATCTTGGAAAGAAATGATTTCGCGCGTTCATGAGCAGGATCCGTAAAGAACTTTATGGGCTCCTCCTGCTCCAGGATGCGGCCCTGATCCATGAAAACCACCCGATCGGCGACCGCTTTTGCAAAGCCGATTTCGTGCGTAACGCACAACATCGTCATGCCATCTGACGCTAGCCCAATCATGACATCCAACACCTCGCTCACCATTTCTGGATCAAGCGCTGCTGTCGGTTCGTCGAAGAGCATAATTCGAGGCTGCATGGCCAACGCGCGTGCAATGGCGACGCGTTGCTGTTGCCCACCGGAAAGCTGATCCGGGTACTTTGTAGCCTGGGTCGGAAGCTGAACGCGGGTTAGCAGCTTCATCGCCAGATCCGTGGCGTCTGACTTGGAGAGCTTGCGGACTTTCATCGGTGCGAGAATGCAGTTTTCCAGAACCGTCAGGTGTGGAAACAGATTGAAGTGCTGGAAGACCATCCCAACGTCGCGGCGAACTGCTTCGAGTTTAGAGCGATCTTCCGTCAGCTCTATCCCATCGACAACGATGTCCCCTGCCTGATGCTTCTCGATGCCGTTGGCACAACGGATAAGGGTTGATTTTCCCGACCCCGATGGCCCGCACAAGACAATTTTCTCCCCAGCCTTCACGAAGGTCGGTGCGATCCCGCAAAGCAGGGAGCGTAACAACCGCTCCGGACAGCCGATAGAACAAGTCCTGTCGAAAACTGCCTGCAGCGACCTTTTGAACCAAATCCTGATGTGTCGCTGCAATAACCTGAACATCTACCCGACGGGTTTTTCCTGAACCAAGGGGGACGACTTCCTGCGTTTCTAAGAAACGCAGGAGCCGTGTTTGCAGCTGCAAAGGCATGTCGCCGATTTCGTCGAGAAACAGTGTCCCCTTATCTGCTTCCGCTATGCGGCCGGTATTGCCGTCCTATTCCAACGTCGGTCTGGTCCTCGGCGTGAGCGATCGGAACATTGACTTGGTGACTGAGGGAGTTGACTGCGTCATCAGGATAGGCGCTCTGAAGGACTCGAGCCTCGTCGCCAGACGCATCGGCGCGGCAGTCATGATCACCTGCGCTGCTGCGCGGTACATCGAGGAACATGGCGAACCCATTTCGTTGGCCGATCTGCAAAGCCATAGAAGCGTCAACTTCATGTCGGGAGCCAGCCGTCGTCCGCTTCCATGGGCATTCCAAGAAGGTGAAAAGGCTGTGACGCTTGTTCCAAGGGGAGCCATGTTGGTGAACGATTCCCACGCCTATGTAGAGAGCGGCCTTGCCGGGTTTGGGCTAATTCAAGTTCCAGGCATCTTGGTCGACCGCTTTCTGGCCAGCGGCCAACTCCGGGAGGTGCTGGCGGCGAATAGGCCGGTTCCGCGACCGATTTCGATACTTTATCCGAGCAGACAGTTCCTGGCTCCGCAGGTGAGAGTTTTCATCGACTGGATGCAACAGCGCTTCGCGACCTTCCATGAAACGTGGTCACTCGAGATGCCAGCCAAGACTGAGCTGGCATCGATTAAGCCCGTTGTAACTGCGTCGCCGGACGCGCAGCGAAGGTTTCGCACGCTGTCGAACGCAATCCGGGTTGCGGACTAACTATGTGGCGATTTTTCCGAGCAGCTTCACGGAACTCCCACGCGCCATTTCCGAACGATGTCGCCTTTTCGTCGATATGACAACGATGAGGTAGCCGCGATATCAAACGCACGGTTCCGGAATGGGATACCGCGTTTACATCGAAATCTTCGGTTCCGCTCGCCGGACATCGATGCGGCAAAAAGCGCGATTGGGGGATATGGCAAAGCGCCCCTGCAAACAGGAGAATTTCTAAGGAACTCCGAAGGCCCACGGTTTCCCGCACTTGTGGCGGTCACCAGCCTTCTGGCGGGTTACGCCGCTTTCATTCGACTAGCACTCCCTTTGCCCAAACGCTCCTTGACCGGGACCACCTCCACGTCATTAGCAAGCGTCGTTAGCCCGCGACGTTTCAACCATTGTCGACCCCACGAACAGAGGTCGAGAAGGATCGGACCGATGGACCGCCCTTCCTCCGTAAGCGAATACTCCACCTTAGGAGGTACAACCGCATAGACTTCACGATGTACGAAACCATCGTCCTCGAGTTCCCGCAGCTGTTTAGAAAGCAAACGCGGCGTGCACCCCGGGAGCCGACGCTGGAGCTCGTTAAAGCGCGTCGTTCCGTCCGTCATCAGGTGGTAAAGTATCACGCCCTTCCACCTTCCGTTTATCAGGTTCAGTGCCGCCTCCATCGAGCAGGCTGGCAGAGCGTCGTAATTCCGTCGTTTCGGCATCGTGCTCATCCAATCGCGAAATGTAAGTACTGCCCGAAAGTATAGCGTCTGGCTCTGCCGTTCAACGCACTACGGTTTTGTGTACTGTCATTTCCTCCGGAGTGCCGTTGAGAAAAGACATCATCTAAACAGCGCCGTTCCGCACCCATGCTCGCCGAGCCAACCCATCATCGCACTATAATACAGCGTAGTATGGGTCATTTTATACCGTATTGAACGCCAGAAAAACGTTCGTATGTTTCGGCAATCGCAGACACCACCAAAGGATATTTGAATGCCCGCAAAATTATTCGAGCCCATCACTATACGGGGTACGGAATTCCGTAACCGCATCGCTATGTCACCCATGTGCATGCATTCGGCGGGACCAGATGGCAAGGTGACCGACTTCCACCTAGTACACTACGGCGCGCGCGCACTCGGGGGAGCGGGGCTCGTTTTCCTCGAAACGACAGCTGTTCTTGACAACGGACTGATCGGACCCGGCGACATCGGCATTTGGGAAGACGCACAGGTAGAAGGACTGGCCCGGCTCACTGGTGTAATTCATGAGTTCGGTGCGAAGGCCGGTTGTCAGCTTGGCCATGCCGGACGGCAATTCGGCATAGAAGACCGCCCTGCAATCGCTCCTTCCGCAATTCCGTTCACGGCCAATTCTCGTATCCCGAATGAACTGACCACCAACGGTATTAAACAAGTTGTGGAAGCTTTCCGGGTGGGCGCGCGCCGCGCCCGAGAAGCAGGCTTCGACGTGATCGAAATCCACACGGCACACGGCTATCTGCTCAACGAATTTCTGTCTCCGCTCGCCAACCACCGCACTGACGCTTACGGCGGAAGCCACGAGAACCGCTACAGAATCGTGCGCGAGGTGATAGATGCCGTGCGGTCAGAATGGCACGGCCCATTGTTCGTGCGTATCTCGTCCACCGACTATGTTCCTGGAGGTAACACCCCGGCAGATTTCCTGATCTACGGTCAGTGGATGAAGGAACAAAGTGTCGATCTGATCGACTGCTCTTCCGGTGGAATCGCAATGGTTAAAGTGGAATCTTTCCCCGGTTATCAGGTGCCAGCAGCTGAACTGCTCCGGCAGACGCTCGAGATCAAGACGGGAGCCGTCGGGCTTATCGAAACGGGACGTCAAGCCGAGGAAATCCTACAGAACGGAAGGGCGGATATTGTCTTGATCGGGCGTGAAATCTTGAAAGATCCATTTTGGCCAAGGACAGCAGCCGACGACCTCAGGTCAGTGATACCCGTCCCGCCGCAGTACACGCGCTACGGATCTGCATGGCAGCGCGCGGCGCCACCGATTCCGGCCGCACCGCTTCCGGCCGCCTGAACCACGTCTGGGTAGGGTTCGCGTACACTGCCCTGTCGTCAGCCACATTGCTTGTTTAGAGATGCCCAATGAAAGCCATCGGTTATACCGCACCAGGACCTGCGGAGGTCCTGGTTGAAGTCGAAGTCAATGATCCCGTCCCTGGCCCCCGCGATCTAATCGTAGACATAAAGGCCGTGTCGGTGAACCCCGTGGACGCCAAGATCAGAGCAAAAGCCGAACCAGAAAGCGCTCACCCAAAGATCATCGGATACGATGCAGCGGGAGTTGTCGTGGCAACAGGCCCGAACGTAACGCTTTTCAAGGTGGGTGATGAGGTCTTCTATTCGGGCAGCATCAACCGCCAAGGCAGCAACGCCGAGCTACAGGCAGTTGACGAGAGGATCGTCGGCCGAAAACCCAAGACCCTGTCGTTCCCAGATGCCGCCGCCCTACCACTGACGGCTCTGACTGCGTGGGAGCTGCTTTTCGACAGGCTTCGGGTACCTTATGGCGTCAAATCCGCCGGCGGCTCCATTCTAGTTATCAACGGAGCTGGTGGCGTAGGATCAATTCTCATCCAACTGGCGAATCGTCTAACCGGTTTAACCATCATCGCTACCGCATCGCGGCCGGAGACGGTGGAATGGGTTACCAACCTTGGAGCAGACTATGTGGTCAATCACCACGAGCCCCTCGACCAAGCGATCCGCGGTATCGGCATTGATAGCGTGAACTATGTTGCAGGTCTGACCGGCACGGACAAGCACCTAAACGAGATCATCGAGGTCATCGCGCCGCAGGGCTCCCTGTCTTTGATCGACGACATTAAGCTCGACATCGGAGCATGCAAGCCAAAGAGTATCTCCGTCACCTGGGAGATGGTTTTCACGCGGCCGTTGTTCGAAACAACTGACATGATAGCGCAACACCGTATCCTCAACGAAGTCGCGGATCTCGTTGACGCTGGGGTTCTGCGTACGACGGCCACACAGAATTTGGGCCTTGTGACTCCCGCGAACCTAAGGAAGGCGCATCAGCTTATCGAAACAGGCAAGACGATAGGGAAAATCGTTCTTGGCCGAGAGTAGGTGGCTACTAGGGTTTCGTGGAAACGCGCCCGCCGGCCACACGTCCACATTTCTCTAACGTCGGTACTGCTGTCCCGCCTGGCAGATCTCACCCGGAACAGCATTCCCGGGCGCTGTTCCGCTTTCCCCGGGTGGGACGCATGCCAAGGTGACAACGCGCACGAAGGCGAGTGTCGAGGCAGGGAACCCGGAAACGATCATCGTAGCGGACTCGAATGGCGGCTGGTCCCTAGCAGCTGCGAATCTTGCCTTGCAGGGGCTGGAGGGTTAGCCGTCTACGTCGAGCAACCCTGCCGTTCGACGGCCGATTGTATTGGCTCACCGAGGCTCGTCCGTGCCGCTGGTACTCGACGAGTCTATCGTCAACCACGATGAAGTAATTAGGGCTAAATACGAAGCGAACGCAGTTTCAGTGAACCTGAAGTTCGGAAAGCTAGGAGGACTAACGAATCTGGTCAAGGCACGTGACCTGCTCCAAGAACTCAACCTCGCCGTTTCGGTGGAAGATATGTGGCGCGGTGACATCATCACGGCGGCGACTTCTCACATCGCCGCATCAACAGGCCAGAATCGCTTATGATGACGCCATTCTTCAACGACTGGACCGACGGACACCTCGCAAACTACTCCCCTCGCTCATCCGGTGGTTGGGGATCCGCGCCCAAGGGTCCTGGATTAGGTATCGAAGTCGACACTTCGCACCTGGGGACCCCTTGTTCACGGTCGGTGCGCGATAGACATCGCGAGCGAAGTGCTTCAGCACGACCCAGTGAAAATGCCCGGCGCGTCAGCGCCGGGCACAGTTGGCGGGGAACGTGGCCAGTCCCCGCTGGGAAACCCCTACAATTCGCCAGTCAGGAACTGCGCGCGACCCAATCCAAACGACCAATCGGCATCGGTATTCTCGACGAAGGAAACCATGATGTCGGAGGGAGAAATCCCACATCTCGTCGACAGGTCTTCGACAAGGTTTGCGTAGAAGGCCTTCTTTCGCTCGGTCGATCGCGGTCGGGAAATAACCTCGATTAAGACGAAACGATCGGAACGCGGGATTCCGAGGCCTGTATCCTCAGCTATCATCGTGGTCGCCGCATGCTGCGTTAGGATTTGATAGCGATCGCGCTCCGGAACCTCGAACGACCGGACGTATCCGTTGCGAGCACCCCACAGGCATGGGCGTGACGCCGATCCTCAACCTGGACTAAGCGTCGTTGGCGGGAGCGCCTGGGTTGAAGCGCATCGGCTTGCAACGCGCGTAAATGCTCTCGACCGCGAATGGGAGCGTACGCCAGGCGTCTTTAAGGATGGCCTCAGTCGGCTTGGGAAACGCCGTCGAGATCGTTTCGATCAGATCGGGCTTTGTGCATTGAATGAGGATGCCCATGATTGGTTCGCCGGTCTGCTTTTGAGCGAACAGCGGTGCCCAACCTTCTAGGTTCAGGCTAATGGCGCCGAAGAACCCGTCGGCCCAGTCGCCCGCAAGCACTTCGCCCTCGTCAGTCCGCATTAACATCGGCGCATAGCGGCCGGGCGCCGTCAGTTGATGGGCTATGAGGTTGTAATGATCGACGATCGTATCGATCACCGCCTGGATCTTGTTGCCGATGAGCGCTTTTTTCTCGTGATCGCCGATGACATGGAACATCCAATCATTGGGCAGCAGGAAGACCGGGCCAGCCGCCAAACCGGTCAGGAAGCCATTCATCATCGAGACGCCGCCACAAGGCGGCACCGGCTCAGCCTTGTCGAACCAGGCTTCCAGCTGCTCGAGGGTCAGAAGTTTCGCACGCCTGGGTCGTTTCACGCTGCTACCGCCATATTCACTTTGGCATGTTCTTGTTTCCAATGCCAAGGCAGGCAACGCTCCAAGGAGGTCGACTTTATCTCGCCCGACACGATGCGTTCAAGCACGTCGTTGAGCCACGTATAGGGATCGAGGCCGTTCAACTTTGCTGTGGTCAGCAACGAACCCAAAATGGCCCACGTCTCGGCGCCGCCATCACTGCCGGCGAACAGACTGTTGACGCGTCCAAGCGCAATACTTCTCATATTGCGCTCGACGGTATTGGAATCGACCTCAAGCCTGCCGTCATCCAGGAATAGGGTTAGCCCAGACCAGAGCCCCAGAGTGTACTTGATGGCGGATGCGACCGGGTCTTTGGCGGATATATTCTTGAGCGTATCCATCAGCAACGTTTTGAGATCAGCCATCAGGCCTTTGGTTTGCGTCTGACGGACCGACAGGCGATGCTCGGCGCTCGTGCCGCGGATTCTGGCTTCAATCGCATAGATCTCGGCCAGGCGCTCGATCACCGCTTTGGCCAGCTCGGATTTGTACTTCTTATAGACATCCACAAACTTGCGACGCGCGTGAGCCAGACAATAGGCGAGTTTAATCGTTCCGGCTTTACGACCGGGCCGGGTCAAACTCTTATAAGCTTTATACGCATCGACTTGCAGGAGCCCGTTGTAGCTGGCCAGTTGCGACTGGATTTCCGCCTTGCCTCGACCTTGGGCAAAGACATAGGCAACCGCGGGATACGCGGGACCGTTCCATGGTCGATCGTCCACCGCGTGCGCCCAGAATTGACAGACCTTGGCTCGTTTCCGGCCTTTTTTCAGGACAGGCATGCGGGTCTCGTCCACAAACACCCGGTTATGGCTGTGAATGTAAGCCAAGAGCTTGTCGTAGAGCGTTTTCAGCCACCAGGCTGACCGTTTCACCCAACCGCAAAGCGTCGATGTGTCCAAACGGACGCCCTGTCCTTTCAGCATCTGGACCTGGCGGTTGAGTGGCAGGTACCAGGCATATCGCCATACGACCACATTGCTGATCATCGCCGTCGTCGCCAAGCCGCCCTCGAACAAACGCGGTTTCGCTTTGGCTTGAACAATGCCGGTTTCACAAGTCCGGCAGGCATACTTCGGTCGCACGGTGCGCAGAACATAAAGCGTGGCCGGCCGTGACGCGAGGGCCTCGCTTTCTTCTTCACCAATGCGATGGAGTCGCCCCTGGCAGCAGGCACATTCCAAGGATGATGGCTCAATCACCTCAACGACGCGTTCAAGATGTTCAGGGAGGGCACCGAGGTTGCGGCGAGGTTGAGATTTGGAGCTTGCTTGGCGCGGCGCCTGAGCCGGCTTTGGCTCATCGTTGGCCGCACCCACCGCAACGTCAAGCTCCGCGTCCCCCAGATCGAGACGGATCTGCCCTTCAAGAACCGTAATGGACTTTTCGGACTTCTGCCCAAAAGGCTGCGCGTTGGCCGCCTTCAACATGCCCTTCAGACGCTCGATTTCAGCGTCTCTTTCCAGGACCATGCAGACCAGAATGTCCGGGTCCCGAGGCAAGTGTTGGCCACGGTTGAGCATGACCAAGCACTACCGCACAACAGCTAAAATGTCCATGGATTACAATAAGATCACGCTATTTTTGTAGGGCGCTTCACGGGCTTCTGCTCGACCTTTGTCCAGTCCAGACCATCTAATAAAAGCGCCATCTCGCTTGCGCTGAGATGAACGGCCCCATCACGAACGGCAGGCCAGGTAAAGTGACGATCTTCCAAAACCTTGGTCAACAACACCATGCCACTGCCATCCCAAGCCACCATCTTCAAACGATCGTTGCGCTTGCTGCGGAAGATATACACGTCGCCCGAATAAGGGTTCGCGCCAAGCGCGGTCGACACCAGCGCCGCCAGACCGTTTATGCCTTTCCTAAAATCGACCGGCTTGGAAGCAATCAGGATCCGTAAATCCGATCGAAGCGTGATCAAGCCGAACCCCGTATCGCGCTGAACACCGTCCGCAACGTACGCTCATCAACGCCGCCTTCGATAACGACACAAGCACCGTTCATCTCAACTCGAACGGTCAGCGTCTTCCCGAGAGATGGTTGAGGCTGTTCGTCGCCAACCTTCACGATCGGCACGAAACGCATCTCCTCCGCATCCGATAAGCTCTCGCGGGCGCAGCGCCGCCAGTAGTGCAACAGGCCTTGGCTGACGCCGTATTGACGCGCGACCGCAGAGATATTGGCGCCGGGCACAAAACTCGCCGCAGTGATCCTTGCCTTGTCCTCCGGGCTCCATCGACGGCGGCGATCTCCGCCAATGATAACCTCGACACGACGCGGACCCGATCGAGCCCGCTCTGCAGCACCTTGCGCATAGTGCTGATGACTGTCATCAGCACTATGCGATACAGCCTTCTCCTCGCCGTCGAATGGCCCCAGATCCATCATTCCCACCTCTCAATCTCGAAGGATGGGATTATGCGCGAACTGAAATTCAATAAAATGTGGGGCGCTCGCAATGCTTACCCTTGATTTGCTCCTCAGTCCATCCGCTGTAGATGTTGAATTTGACCAGTGGCATGTCGAAACCTCTCTTTGAATTCGCTGATCCGTGGGTAGCTCGAAGTCGCAGCCTCAAAGGAAGGCCCGGGAAATGCTGGGAGATGTTCATGTCCACTCATGAGGACCCGAGCTCTCGCATTTAGGTATTTTTCGGCTATAGCACTGTCTTTGAACCACGGAAGTGGATGGTGAACCATGACAATGTCCTCATGGTCATCGCTGCGCGGTACTACATACTGGTTCTGTCCCAGATACATCGTTTCTAACTTATCAGACAAATCGGATATTAGAACGGAACACAGACCGATGATCCTGATATCTTTCCCACCTCCAAGACTATAGGACTTGATTGTTATCGGCTGGCCGACACTCTTGAAGTCGCTACCGTAGGCACCTGCAAAGCTCCGGTAGTCGGTCAGCTTTTGCATAAGCGGGTGATTATCACTATCCGCCACCGAGTTCAGATATGCTTGGATGTCCTCAACGGACATTTTTCTTAGCATCCCCTGAAAGAGCTTAGCCTGATCGTCGAGTGTTTGAAGATCGACGTCGTGGTTCCCCGGGATCACCTGCACTTGCTTTCGATCGCATTTAATGACGGACGCCAGTTCATCTAGCCATTCAACAGCACGTTTGAATTCGGCTTCCTTACCCGCATAGGCGACGTCGCCCGTAAGTAGAATGCCTGTTGCGGGCTCGACGATATAGCCGTCTGCTATCATACGTCTGCAATCGCGCAACAATTCGCGCCGCACATCGTCGTTAATAGGGCCCGTACCGTGTTTTTCCTGACCGAAATGAATGTCCGAAAGATGCACAAAACGCAGAGTCATTTTTTTCTTCCACCAAAAACAGCTGGTCGCAATCAATGCGCGAGTCCGCCCATCAATCTCCATATACTTGCGGTAATACAATATGCTCACGCGCCGATGCACTACTAATTCTGCACGAATAGTTGCTGACCGGATTGCGTGACGGCCTTCAAACACCCACCAGCGCTCATGGATAAGAACTCAAAGCGCCCCCCAAGCCCGAAACCTCCCCCTGCCCGTCATCTCGCGCAAGCCGAGCTCAACCACGATCCGTCGCGCCGCCTGCGGCGTGACGCCGAGCGTCTCGGCCACCATGCCAGCCGAGACTAGCGGCCGCGCCACCACCAGCTCGACTAGCCCCGGCAGTTTCGACGATGTTCGCCGTCCCGCGATCTTCCGCTCCATCATAGTACGGGCCAGCGCCAGCCTGTCATGCTCCTTCAGCCCGATCTCGGCGGCCGCTAGCAAACCATGGGCGATGGCCAGCAACCTTGTGTCGCGATCGCGATGCCGGCGTCGGTCGACCGGAATAGCTTTCAGGCCAACATTGACCGCGACGAGGTGGCCGCCAGTTGAGATGCCACATTGGCGCAGTGACGCCGCGCCGAGCAACCGACCAAGCCAAGGGGCGTGTTGCGACACGGACAGCTCGTTCCAGGCATCGAGGGCGACGATCGCCGCCAATACCGGCGGCAGGCCCTCCGCTGACCGCAGCACGTCACGCCACTCATTGAGCCGCGCGTCCTCGTCCCAGTCGAGATCGTAGACCAGCGCCTTGGTATCGCCGTCGCGACCGCTCGCGGCCGCCCGGCCGGGGCGTTTTGCGTCCCCGATCGCGGCACTAGAGCGGGCGAGCACCGCGTCGATCGCTGCGAACTCGGAGTCCAAGGCGGTGGTGTCGGCCGCACTCTCCCCCTCCCCTCCCACAAGTGGTTCCCCATCACTCCCATCGCCGTCAGTTGCGCCGCCGTCTCCCAATGATGGTCCGGGCCCACGCCCAGCCTGCGCCCGGCGAAGGCTCCGCAGGCCGTCGGGGCTAAGGGCCAAGGCGGGCGACTGGCTGGAGATGCGCCGGCGGGATCGCAACACGTCGCGGGCGATGGTGAGTTCGTGGGTTGGGGCGCGGACGTCGGCGCCGGCGTCATGGAGCACGAGATCCTCGAGATGCACGAGCTCGCCGTCGAGCCAGAGCGAGGCGCAGGCGTCGGCAAAGTGTTGCCGTTCGAGGAAGCCGGCGCCGACCGGCGAACGGGCGATGCGCTCGTCAAGACGGCAAAGGACTGCTGTGGCTTTTACTTCCGCGTTTCAAATCGGAAATTGTCATACAGGCGTTAGGTTTAGGCGCTAAATTGATGTCGATTTTTCGCTAACGATTTCAATGAAGCGCCCGTGCCAAAGCGATTGGACGACCAAACCTTGCCCACGGCGCGTCCAATTTCGGACGAGCAGTGGTCGATGGCCAGGCGCATCGCCCGCGAACTGGACAAGATCCTCGATGGCGGCGGTCCGAGACAGGCCGCCGTCGAACGCGCCGCGGCCGAGCTGCGGCTGACCACGCGGCAAATCTACAATCTCCTTGCGCGCTATCGCGCCGATCGCACGGTGACCGCCTTGCTGCCTCGCACCGCCGCCGGTCGGCGCAAGCGGCTGCCGGAACAGGTCGAGGAGATTATTGCGGTCACGCTTCGCGAGAAGTGGCTGACGCTCGAGCCGACCGCACTTGCTCCCGTGGTCGACGAGATCCGCGCACGCTGCGAGGAAGCTGGTGTTGCCGTGCCGTCCTATGTGACCGTCGCCCGGCGCATCCCGATGTTGTTTTCGCCTGAAGAGATCGCGAAGAAGCGCTCGGCCAATCCGAAGCATTTGCTGCGGCTGAAGCCGCGGCCCGGCTATATCCACGCGCCGCTCCCGCTCGCCGTGTGCCAAATCGACCATACGCCGACCGATATCAATTTCGTGGAGGTTGTCGACGCAGCCGGTCTGTTCGTCGGCCGCCCCTATTTGACGGTCATCACCGACGTCGCGACACGATCCATTCTCGGCTTCTGCCTCACCCTGGAGAAACCGTCGGTCCTGTCTGTCGCGCTATGCCTCGCCCAGGCCATGTGTCCGAAAGACACGTGGCTTGCCGCGCGCAATCTCAATCACGCCTGGCCGATGTTCGGTCGACCGCGACTGCTGGTGACGGACTCCGCGAAGGAGTTCAAGGGGCATGCCTTCAAACAAGGCTGTGACGATTACGGCATCCGAATCCGGCCCCGCGATCGTGGCCGTGTCCATCACGGCGGAGTGGTTGAACGACTGTTGGGCAAGGTCAACGCGGTCCTTGCCACCTATCCCGGCTCTTCGGGCCGTTCGGTGGCCCACCGCAACGAATATCCGTCCGAGCGGCGTGCCTGCCTGAGCTTCGCCGACTTGGAGCGCTGCGTTGCGCTGGCCGTGATCGATCACAATCTGCAGGAAAATTCAAAGACCCTGAAGGTTCCGATCACGGAATGGCAACGCACCGCCTCGGCCCTGCCTCGTTTCGACGATGACCCGCAACGGGTGCTGTTGTCGTTCCTGCCGAGGGCGGAAAGGAACTTGTCGCCGCAAGGAACCAGCTTGTTCGCCTTGCACTATTATTCGCCGTGGCTGGGTGTCCTCGTTGCCGAGCGTGACCGGCTCGGAAAGCTCGAGGTGCGATACGATCCCCGCGATATCAGTCATGTCTACATCCGCGACCCCGAGACGCGACTATTCCGGCCGGTCGAGCGACGCGATGGCCAGTTGACGCCGGTGACCCTATGGGAACATGAGGCCGAGCGCACCCGTCGGCGCACAACCAATCAACGCTCAAACGTCGAGAAGGTAGCGGTCCGCCGCGAGATCGCGGCCATCGCGGAGACCGCAAAGGCTTCCAAGCGCCAGTTGCGCGACGCTGTCCGCAGCGCCCATGCCGCTGCGGCGGAAAAGCCTTACGCGGTCATGCAGCCGCCGGCGCCTCCTCCGGCAGAGCATCCCCCGCGCCAGAAGCGCCGGCTGCCGGTGGAGGATTGGTAGCCATGTCGGATCATTTGCTCGAACATGTCCGGCCATATCTCTGCCGTGATCGGGAAGAGCGCATCGCCTATATCCGCGCACCCCGTTGGATCGGACATCATGTCGCCCAGCACAGCCATCGGCGGCTGGCCGAGCTCCTGGAACGCCCCCCGTCTTTGCGAACCCAGGGGCTGATGTTGGTCGGCCCCTACGCCAACGGCAAGACGATGATCGCCGAGCGATTCGCCGTCGAGCACCTAAAAGCCGCACCCGCGCAAAAAGTCTGGATGGTCCAGACACGCGAAGGCGCCGGCCTCGGCCATTTCTATGCCAGCATTCTGCAGGCGTTGCGCGCTCCCGGCGGCGATATGTGGGATGTCGGTCGCAAGGCGGAGCAACTCGACCACTTGCTGGCGAGCCTCAAACCGAAGGTGCTGATTCTCGACGAGTTCCACAATGCGCTGCGGGGCCGTGCCCGCGACGTCGAAGCCGTCTTTGCCTTCCTGCGGCGGATCGGCCGCCAGTACGACATCTCGCCGGTGCTGATCGGCGAGGTGGCCGTCTGCGATTTCATCAACGCCACCAGCGAGATGGCGAGCCGCTTCGACCTGGTCGCGGTCCCGCGCTGGCAGTATGATGAAAACTATCTCATGCTGCTCGACAGTCTCGAGGCCGCATTGCCGCTCGCCAAAACCTCGGATTTGTCGAACGAGCCGTTGGCGCGCCGGATATTCGGCCTATCGGAGGGCTTGATCGGTGAGATCGTCACCATCGTCACCAAGGCAGCTATTGCGGCGATCAGATCCGGAACTGAACGTATCAGCAAAGCCAGCATCGACGAACTGCGCCACGTGCCGGTTTCTAAGCGGCGCAATGGGGCTCTACGCGAGAGCCTTCTGTGACGATGGTCGACGCGTCTGCACCGACGATCAGCATCCGTGAACGATATCGTGACGTGGTTTCCGACCGCTGGCCCGTCACCGTCGTGCCCCAGGCAGACGAGTTGCTGTCGAGCTGGCTACACCGTCTTGCACATGCCAATGGTGTTCCGCCGCGAGCCTTCGCTCGCGTGCTCCGGCGCAATTCGGGGATGTGGTCGCCAGCCCTTGATTTCAGGCTCCCGAGTGACACCGCAAAGCTGCTGAGCGCCAACACCGGTATTGCGCCCGACGAGCTCGCGGCGATGATGTTGCCGCACGCCCTGCCGAGGCAGCTCTTGCTACCGCTTCGCAACGGCGGGCATCGGACCGATTCAACCTGGCTGCAGTTTTGTTCTTACTGTCTCGCCGAGGATGCGCAGCCATATTTTCGGCGGAGATGGCGACTGGCAACCCGGGTTTCATGTTCGAAACATAGCTGTCGATTGCGCGACCGATGTCCGTCCTGCCAAAGCTGCATTGCTGTCTTCGACCAAGCTGAACTGGTGCCGCAACATTACTGTGCTCGCTGTGGCTACGACCTGCGTCGCGCACCGAGAATTGGTATCAGTCCAGCGGCAAGACAGCTCGATCGCTGCATTGACGACATCTGTCGACTGGAAGGGATGAGAGATACGCCATCCAGCCGTTCGCTCATTCGACGTCTTTTGAACCTGCCCGATGGCATCTATTCGACAATGACCCTGACCAGCCTGTCCACGGCGGCGCGGGCGCGCTGCATTGCGTGGGCCGCAAACCGACCAGACGACGGCTGGCTGACGGCCGGCGACGAAACGGCAGCCGCGCAGTGGCGACTTCTGATCCTGGGGTCGAAGAGCCACAGGAGGCTCATCGAGCGTTTTGCGGATTGCCTCGCGAAACGAAGAGAACTCCGGAAACTCCAGGCTAAAGCGATCGTCCAGCCAAAGCCCGTGGAAGTGGCAGCCCTGCTCGGAGCTTATGCGCGGGTTATGGAGCGTGGTCGACGTCATCGATCGAACGCATGAGACAGGCCGAAACATAGCTCTTGGATGAATCAGTCGCCCTCCGATGCATCGCTCTCATGCACCTCCAGTGCATCCCCCTCGAGCGCCTGTCGGCTGAGCAGCCCGGCGTCCTCCAATCGCTCGAGATCGGGCAGGTCACGAAGAGTCTCGAGGCCGAACGCCGACAGGAAATGCTTGGTCGTCACATAGCTGTAGGGCGCGCCGGGTGTGGGGCTGCGCGGGCCGGAGCCGAGGAAGCCGCCGTCGCGCAGGCTGGCGATGGTGTCGCGGCTCACCTCCTTGCCGAACATGGTGGACAGCTCGCCGCGTGTCACCGGCTGCAAATAAGCGATCGCCGCCAACACCGCGGCTTCCTGCTCTGTCAGCAACACCGGGAACGATCGCGTTGGCACCTGCGAGGCGCGGATTGCAGACGCATAAGCCGAACGGCTTCGATGCTGCCAGCCGCCGGCGACCGCGACGATGTCATAGGGACGCGACCGCAGTTCCTCCCGCAGATCATCAATCAAAAGCTCGATGCTGCAGCTTTTTCCGACCACCCGCGCCAGCGTTTCACGCGTGACCGGTTCGGCCGAGGCAAAGATCACCGCCTCGACGCGCAGCATCCATTCGCGCCAGCGCAGCTCCGGCGGCAGATCCTCGAGTTCTCGGTCATAGAGGATTTCATCCCCCGGCCTCGATTTCCTGCCTCGATGTGTCCTGGTTGCCCCCGATCCGGCCATCGTCACAATCCAAAAATCCGGAACGAGGTCCGGCCGGACAGTTCGCGCACCGCGCCAAAACTTTCCAGCCGCTCGAACAACCGCGTCGCCGCCCAGCGCGACAGAGGACTGCCGGGTGCGGCGGCCGCAATCGCATCCTCCTCGAGCAGTTTTTCGATGACGACGCCGGCGCCCTTGGTCCGCAGCTTCGGCGCCGCCGCCAGCAATTTTTCGGCCCGCCGGCCGATGTCGTTGGCCTGCCGCAGGGCCTCGACCGTGGCCGCGACCAACGCCAGGCACACCGCCCGCGCAAAGCCAGGCTCGCCCGGCCGCACCCGTCCGCGGCCGCCGATCGTCTTGAACGCCGCGCCGTAGCGTTCGCCCATCAACAGCGGCACGCCGCACGCCCAGCCGAGCTTTTCCGCCAGCAGCCGATCGGCCAGCCACCAGGCCAGAATTTCGGCGTCGGGGCGGGCGGCTGAGATGCCGCCGACCAGGTCAGCGACGGCAAAGGGCGCTGAGCGGCCCGATTGCAGCGCGACGTCGAAGAGATCGGCAATCTCGCTCAGGCCGTCGCTGCGCTGCCCGATCAGCGCCGCCAGGTCCTGTAAAACCTTGCTGCCGATCGGTCGCGTCTTCGCCGCCAGCTTTTGAAAGGCCAGAACCATCGCTCCGGCCGGGCCTGGATCGTCGCCGGGCGCGGTGAGCAGCACCGCGTCGCGCAAACCCGCTTCGCCCTCGCTCCTGCCGATCAACTGCACCGCCGATTGCGCGCATCGCAGCGCCAGGCGCTGGCGCCAGCAGCCGGCCCAAGCGGGTCCGCTGCGAACGAGATCGTCCAGCGATTTCAGGGCGATGCCGGCGGCGAAGGCCGCATCCGTCTCGCCCAAATCCGGGGCGCGCGGGCTTGCCCAGGTTGGCAGGGGCGGCACGGCCGCCGGCGGAACCGGGGCGAAGAGAGGCGAGCGGGAGCGCGAATCCATGCCGCCGAGCATAATCGAAGCGTGCAGTTTATGCCATATATTTCCCCAAAAACCGCACAGCCCGTCAACAGCATTTTATGTCCGGTAACCTTGCATTACCGGACGTATTCTGATAGGCTCCGAACCATGCAAAATCCCCCGGCAAACACGCCCAAAATCGACGATTCTGCCAATGCAGATCCTTCCGACGGCGTCGATCTCGTCATCGAAACCGGCGCATCACCACCGCCGGCGCGGCTGGAAGCCCTCGTTGCGACCGCGACAGCCTACGCCAACGCCGCCAGTTCCGAAAACACCCGCAGCGCCTATGCCAAAGATTGGCGGCACTTCACCGCCTGGTGCCGTCGGGAGGGCTTCGACCCGATGCCACCGTCCAGCCAGGTGATCGGCCTCTATATCGGCGCCTGTGCCTCGGGCACAGCCTCAGGCAGTGTCATTGGCACCACTGCCGGCGATCGGAAACGCAATGCCCCTCCCCTTTCGGTCGCAACCATCGAGCGGCGTCTGTCCGGCCTGGCCTGGAACTTTACCCAGCGCGGCGCGCCGATAGATCGCTCCGATCGGCATATCGCGACAGTGCTCGCCGGCATTCGCCGCAAGCATGGAAAGCCACCGCGGCAGAAAGAGGCCGTGCTGGGCGAAGACATCAAGGCGATGGTCGATACGCTCGGTCACGATCTGCGCGGTCTGCGCGACCGCGCCATCCTGCTCCTGGGTTTCGCCGGCGGCCTGCGGCGGTCCGAGATCGTCGGTCTCGACATCGTCCGCGACGATCACAGCGACGGCCATGGCTGGATCGAGATTTTTCCCGGCCAGGGCGTGCTGCTGACACTGCGCGGCAAGACCGGCTGGCGCGAGGTCGAGGTCGGCCGCGGCGCCTCCGATCAAACCTGCCCCGTCGTTGCCCTCGAGCGCTGGATCCGCTTTGGCCGCATCGCCAGGGGTCCCCTCTTCCGCCGCATCTTCAAGGATAACAAAACGATCGACGTCGAGCGGCTCTCCGACAAGCATGTCGCCCGCCTGGTCAAGCAGACCGCGCTTGCCGCCGGCGTCCGCGCCGATCTCCCGGAAGCGGAACGGGCCGGGCTGTTCGCCGGCCACTCGCTGCGCGCCGGCCTCGCCTCCTCGGCCGAGATCGAGGAGCGCTACGTGCAGAAACAGCTTGGCCACGCCTCGGCCGAGATGACCCGCCAATATCAGCGGCGCCGCGACCGCTTCCGCACCAACCTCACCAAGGCGTCTGGGCTCTGAAAGCTCTTCAGGGCTTCAATCTCTCTCGACTCGGGACATTGATGCCGACCCGGCGAAGCGCGTGGTTGCCCTGCGCTGATGGCTATACGCCGATAACGCGTTATGATAAATAGCCACTATGGATACCCCCAAACGCCCTCGCGGCCGTCCCCGCAAGCCGAACGCGCTGACCCAAGCGGAAATTCAACGGGCCTACCGCGCCCGGTTGGTCGTTGCCGGCAAAGCGGTTCGCGTTGTGCATGTCGGCGACGTCCCTGAATTCGATCCCGAAACCCATTTCGTCGCCGAGCGCCCTTTTTTTGAGGAGTTGCGGCAGAATTATCATAACGCGATAGTGAAAATAGAGCTCTTGGAAGAGGATCGGCTTAGGCTGGATCAGCGCAACGCATATTTGGAGAGCGAGTTGAAACGCCTGGAGCAGATTCACACGAATGCGCTGAAGGAGATCATCGGCCTGAAGCGGTCTCTTGAGAAAAAGCACGGAGGCTCCTCGATCGCGTGAGCGAACATGTCCGTTGGTGGCGTGGCCGTCACCGTTTTGAAACGCCCTCCCCTATCGGTGGCGTGAAATCGTTAGGTAAAATTCGCGCGTCGGATTTTTGGCTTAGCCCTTCAATTGAAATCGGGAAGTAAAAGCCACAGCCCCGCTTACCCCCGCTTACCACTCATGTTGATTTTCGCGAGATCGTAAGCCATTGAAATCATGGTAAATGATTTCTTAAACGAACTCTATATATCTTTTAAGATTCGCCAGTGGGCATGATTGAGAGTTGGCGTTCTAACTATCGATAAGTATCGCTTATCGGAAGTGAGATGTACAAATAAGTTGTACGTCGTGGGAATTGAGCGTATCGTCGCTTTCCCATCCGTTTTCGAGGCCCGTTCATGCCGCAGACGACCTATAAGATCAGCGAAGCCCGCAAAAATTTCGCCGAGGTGCTCGAACGCGCCAACCAGGGCGAAGAGATCATCATCATGCGCGGCAACGAAGTCTATGCCCGCATCGGTCCGGCCGACGGCGGCAAACGACCGTTCGGGCTGCTGCGTCAGCGCGGCCTGCCCGACGATCTGTTCGACGACGTCGATACCGAACAGGCGGCGATCGACGCCGGCGACTTCAACGACGATGTCGGCGTCTGGCAGGGCACGTCCACCGATCCCAAGAACCACTCATGAAAGTGCTGCTCGACAGTCACGCCGTTTATTGGTGGACGATCGGCAGCGACCGCCTTTCCATAAAGGCACGGTCGCTGATCGAGGACAAGGCCAACACCATCCTCGTCAGCGCCGTCTCCTTCTACGAACTCGACAACAAGATGCGGCTGAAGAAGCTCGACCTGAAACCGCAGGAATTGCGGGCCGCGGTGACAGCCAGCGGCCTGCAGACACTTGCCATCAGCGATCTGCATGCCGAGCTGGCGGCCGCTTTCGATTGGGAGCATCGCGATCCCTGGGACCGGATCCTCGCCGCCCAGGCGCGGCTCGAGCATTGCGCTTTCGTCTCGACCGATCTGGTATTCGATGCAGTGCTGCACGAACGTGTCTGGTAGAGGACGTTGAACATGAAAATCCTGGTTGAGATTGACGAGGTCTCGGAACGGCTCGAGGAATTGATTGACCTGGCGGCACGTCAGAATGAGATCATGATCTGCCGCCACAGGCGGCCGATTGCTGCGCTGACATCGATGGACGAGGTCCTGAGGCTGGCTGTCGAGGGACCCGCCACCGTGCCCGCTGATGCGACCTCCAACCACGATGATCTCTATGACAACCACGGCCTGCCCCGATGAACGTCGTCAATCGCTGCGCTCATGGACGAGGAAGAGGGTGCCATGGATGACCGGGTGAAATTTGCGCTCGAAAAGCTGCTGAACGTCGCCCACGAGGACACCGGCCAAGGCCGGCGTGTCGCCAACTTCCTGCTTGCTTGGTGGAACGCCGACGTGCATGGCGGTTTCGATCTCACCGATCTTGCCAATGTCGATCCGCACATCGGCGAGGACATGGCGACGATCTTCACCTTTCTCGCCCGCGAGGAGGACATCGTTTACCCGTATGACTACCGGAGCGAGATCGAGCAGATCATCGCACGGTGGCGGCCACAGAAGGAGCAGGCCTAATGGTCGCGCGGCCGGGGCAGCCGGCGGTGCAGCCGACGGTCGAGCGCCGCGCAGAACAGCTCGATACGATCGCCGCGGTGCTGCCGATCGACCGCCGCGACAAGCTCGCCGAGTTATTGACCGACCAGGATGTCGAGACACTGCGGCATCTCGTCAACGAAGGCATGGGCGAAAACACGCTGCGCGCGCTGACCTCCGATCTCGCCTATCTGGAAGCCTGGTCGTCAGCCGCAACCGGATCTCCCCTGCCCTGGCCGGCGCCGGAGGCGCTGCTGCTGAAATTCGTGGCGCATCATCTTTGGAATCCGCGCCAGCGCGAGACTGATCCCGAGCACGGTATGCCGGCCGACGTCGAGCACGCGTTGCGGGACGGCGGCTTCCTCAGGTCCACCGGCCCGCATGCGCCGGACACCGTGCGGCGGCGGCTTGCGAACTGGTCGACGCTAACGAGATGGCGCGGCGCTCAAGGTGCTTTCGCTTCCCCTGCCCTGAAATCGGCCGTTCGCCTCGCGGTCCGTGCCGTGCCGCGACAACGCCGTCGTAAGAGCGCCAAGGCGGTGACCGGCGACGTGCTGGCGAAGCTGCTGGCAACCTGCGGCGAACACAGTCTCCGCGATCTGCGCGATCGGGCGATCCTCATGGTCGCCTTCGCATCCGGCGGTCGTCGCCGCAGCGAAGTCGCCGGCCTGCGAAGAGAACAATTGAGGATCGAACCGCCGGTCAAAGGGGACGATGGCACAGCCCTCCCCTCTTTGTCGATTCACCTCGGCCGCACCAAGACCTCCGGCGCCGATCAGGACGAAGTTGTCTATTTGACCGGCCGACCTGTAGTCGCCCTGAACGCCTGGCTGGCGGCCGCCAAGATCGAAAGCGGCAGCGTGTTTCGGGCGATCGATCGCTGGGGCAATGTCAGCCGTCGGGCGCTTGATCCCAAGGCCGTCAATGACATTCTCAAGCAACGCGTAAGGATGGCCGGGCTGGAGCCGGGGGAGTTTTCGGCGCACGGGCTGCGATCCGGGTACCTCACGGAGGCTGCGAACCGAGGCATTCCCCTACCCGAAGCGATGGAGCAGTCGCGGCATCGTTCAGTGCAGCAGGCAACCAGCTACTACAATGATGCGTCCCGGCGTAGCGGTCGAGCCGCTCAACTCCTCAAGTAGACCGGGGCCCAAATCAGCGGTTCAGTACCCCATCAGTTGACGGCATGCGAAATCCCTAGGTGTGGCACTCAAGCGTTGGAGCGCACTACCCTTGCTTTCCTGTTTCGCCCGGGCAGGGCATGCCGAACACATGTTGCCACCCCGAGCATCGTCGGGCCTTCAGAATTGGCCCTTGCCGGTGCCGCATTGCGGATGCCTCCATTCCGACCGCGGCTATGAGTTCCTCATAGGCGACACCTTTGTATGGCTCGAGCTTGCGTAAGAGTCTGAGCCATCGCGCGATTGCCCCCTTTTTCTCAATTCGTAGGACGCTCTAGGCACTCCTTCCGCCGCGGAGATGAACGAAGTAGCGGAAGTATCGGACATGGTGGTCGCCGATGCTACCGATCACAGGAAGATCGAATGTTCAAACGACGGCGATCGGCCACGACAATCTTCTATCCAGCCGGGCATATTTGAGGCTTGCTCAAAGAGGTAATGGCGGGAACGCACCTCGGCCCAAAGACAGCACTTAGCTCAGTCCGCTAGGTGCCCTGCCGCGTAGCTCAAAGCCCGCGGCAGGAGTCCGATCCAAATAGTGTTTCGACCAAGCAACCCGCGTCGATCAGCGATCCGCTTCTGCCTTGTCGCGGGAACATTTTAGCATCACCTTTCGGCGAGGGGCCGCTTCAACTGTCACAATGGAGGAGTCAAAGGAAGTGTCCCGGAGGCGAGTTTGCTGTCAGTTCATGAACGCGCTTAGCACGCCGCATAATCTGTGATGGGGGAGGAGCCCCTCGCAAAGGCCTTGATATGCGTCCGTCCTCCAGTCGCAGTTAGCCGCGGCTAACTGCGACTATGAGCCAGGAATTTGCAAACGCTTGAGCCTGCGCCGTCGGTCCCCCTTTGAGGCTTGAATCGCGGCGGCGATATTTGGGCGTGGGGGCCCTTTCTGCAGTGTCGAACTTGTGGACTGGGTTCCGCCAGAACGTCCACTGCGGAGGACCAGGCTAGTCGTTGACGAAGCGCTTCCTGGTCCGGGCGGGTCGGCGGCAGCCTACCCGATGACCCAGTCGGCCGTTAATCGTACCGGAGAAGCTGCCGCTAGCCATGCGACTACTGGCCTTATTCGATCCGTTCTGAACGCGTGCTGAAGGAGCACCAAAATGCGTCAAGGCCAAAGGATGAGCAGACAGACAGTTCCTTTCCCGTTCCCGCACAATGCCGGCTATAAGTGGCGGCTGCAACGCGGACGCGGCCCCCATGGCGAAAAGCGAACCAACAAGAATCACACTTCGACGAGGCACTCAGCGCTAAAGGAAGGCGACCCTAGGCCGCGAAGCTGTGCTTCGCAGGACCCGCCTTCTGCGAACAACCATTCGCCTGCTTGTCGATGTGCCTGACCGAAGCACCAGGTATCTGGAGCGAGTGGCCCCGTTGCACATGCATGAACCGCGCGAAGGTCAGCCAAGCGATCGCGGTCGCTGACGTGCTCGTCCCTGAACCATGATTGTCGCCGAGCAAGATGGGAAGGAGAGCCGTGACCCGGACCACGCGTGATAGGCCTCCTTCCTCACCGCTGGTACTTAACATTTGGCGCGGCCATCAAAGCTCATCGCAGTGTCACCAGGAGCCCGACTTTGAGTTGTTGCCTGACCGACCGCAGACTGATCGTCACGACCGATCTTCGGGATAGTAGCTGTCTTGGCCTCCTCGAGCCTCGCCGACCTTCGCTCCTGCGGCCAAGAGTCATCATTCCGCGTCGAACCTGTGATACGTGGCTCTAGATTGCCGAGTTAGCCGCGGCTAACTGCGCAAACAGGTCAGGCATATTAACTTTTCGTTAACCAAAAAGCCCTTGCCATCACGAGAGAATCGGGGGCAATAATACAACTGCGGTCAAAACCGAATTCTTCGACCAAAACCGCAGTTAGCTAAATTGGGCGAATCAGCATGACACAGACAGCAGAGAAAATTGTAACGGCGGACACATCCGATCTCAAAGGATTGATTCAGCGCCATTCCTCTGCGCTGTCAATGCAGCTCCAAGCCCATCACGCTACCGTTTTTCCACCGCATTCCGAAAAGGGAATCCGAAACTTTACTCCCGCGGAGACATCCAAGCTCATTGGAATAGGGGAGGGGTACTTGCGCCAAGTCGCCGCCGAAATGCCAAACCTATCCGCGGCGCAAACTGGCGGCCGGCGAAGCTACTCCGTCGAAGACATCCACGAATTGAGGAAGCATCTTGACCAAGGCACGAGGGGAGGGCGCCGCTATCTACCCCATCGCCGCGCTGAAGAGGAACTGCAGGTTATCGCCGTTATGAACTTCAAAGGGGGTTCGGGCAAAACGACAACATCAGCACATCTCGCGCAACACCTCGCTCTTCGTGGGTATCGTGTCCTCGCGATTGACCTCGACCCACAGGCAAGCCTTTCTGCCCTATTCGGCCACCAACCGGAAGTCGATGTCGGTCCGAACGAAACGCTCTACGGCGCCATTCGCTATGACGATCAGCAAAGACCCATCGCAGAAATTGTTCGCGCAACCTATATCCCAGATCTTCACCTGATCCCTGGAAACCTGGAACTCATGGAGTTCGAGCATGACACGCCGCGTGCGCTGATGAAGCGGCAGCCCGGCGACACGCTGTTTTTTGCCCGTATCGGTCAGGCCATTGCACAAGCGCAGAACCTCTATGACGTCGTCGTTATCGACTGCCCGCCCCAGCTCGGCTACCTCACGCTCTCTGCGCTCACGGCGGCCACATCCGTTTTGGTTACGGTCCATCCGCAGATGCTTGATGTAATGTCGATGAACCAATTTCTCGCAATGACCGGAGATCTCCTCGAGGAAATCTCCGCCGCCGGCGCTCGTTCTGACTACAACTGGATGCGCTATCTCGTGACCCGATTTGAACCGAGCGATGGACCACAGAACCAGATGGTTGCGTTCCTACGGTCCATATTCGGTGATCATGTCCTTATTCATCCAATGCTGAAAAGCACTGCCGTCTCCGATGCCGGTCTGACGAATCAAACATTGTATGAAGTTGAGCGCAGCCAATTTACGCGGGCGACCTACGACCGGGCTCTAGAATCGATGAACAACGTCAACGCTGAAATTGAAGGGTTGATCAAAAAGGCGTGGGGTAGGGTCGCATGAGCAGGAAAGACGTTTTCGCCAGTCTTGGCCAGCATGGTGCCGTCGCAGCAGATTCCGCCGAAGTTCGGGTCCAGAAAAACCGCGTGCGGCCGATCCTCGGATCGCCTGAGCTCATTCAAGATACCTCACGTTCACCGGTGGGTGCGATCGGACAGTCACTGAGTGAGGTCAGCGAGCGTAGCCGGCGCGCAGATGACATCGAGAAGCGACTTGCCGAAGGCCATGCGGTTGTTTCCCTGGACACGGCCGATATTGATCCATCGTTCATCCCGGATCGAATGCCAGGAGCGGCGGAAGCCCATGAGCGCCTCGTAAACTCTATCCGAGAACAAGGCCAACAGGTTCCCATTCTGGTCCGCCCACACCCGGACGAGCCGGGCCGGTACCAAGTTGCCTTTGGACATAGACGTCTTCGCGCAATCACTGAACTTGGCACCCGTGTGAACGCGATCGTCCGAGAGTTGACCGATGAGCAGCTCGTTGTGGCGCAGGGCCAAGAGAATAATGAACGGCAGGATCTCACCTATATTGAAAAGGCTCGGTTCGCCGATAAGCTACAGCAACGCTTCTCCCGCGACGTGATCATGTCAGCCATGTCGGTGTACAAAAGCGACCTATCGAACATGTTGTCGGTAGTGGGGCGCATACCCGATGATTTGATTGACTCGATCGGCCCAGCGCCCTCCATCGGTCGCCGCAACTGGATGGAGCTTGCCGAGCTTCTATCGAGCAAGAAGTTGCTGGATCGAGCAATCGCATTCACTGGGGCAGAAGAAGTCCAAAGCCTTCCGTCCGAAGAGCGCTTCAAGGCGCTCCTCGCACATTTGAAGCCTCGTCCTAAGAAGGCGCAGGCGGACATTTGGTCATCTCCCGCTGGCGAACGCCTCGCAAAAGTCACGCACAGCGATGCCAAGGTCGAGATGGTGATTGATCGGAAACAAGCGCCCGATTTCGCTGCTTTCGTCCTCGACAAGCTTCAATCGCTGTTTGAAGAGCATCGCTCAAAAAACTGAGCACCTGAGGTCATCGGAATAAGGAGAAAGCCGCAAAAGAAAAAAGCCCCCGAACGTCGCCGTCACGGAAGCTCTTCTCGATGTTTAGCAGCTAGAGAATCGCACTTCCGGGAATCACTGTCAAGAGTCTAGGCGTCATTCGACGAGCGGATTTCTTTTGCCTTTAGAAAGGTGAAGGAAATGGAGAGTGGAAGTGTGACCACGCCCTTCGGGCGGCGGACGATGTCGCTTGGCCTGTTTGCCAGACAGGTGGCATCCCGCAAGATTGAACCTGGTAAATCCATCGATAAATGGAAACTGTATCGAGCGCTCTGCGAGGCGAAGCCTCTTCTCGGCGTGACGGACCGAGCGCTTGCGGTGCTCAACGCACTTCTCAGCTTCTATCCGCATAACGAATTGTCGGAAGAGCACGGTCTCGTCGTGTTCCCGTCGAATGCCCAACTCTCGCTTCGCGCGCACGGCATGGCCGAGCAAACGATCCGGCGGCATGTGTCTCACCTTGTCGGCGCAGGATTGCTCATCCGTAGGGACAGCCCTAACGGGAAGCGGTACGCACGCAAATCCAGATCCGGTGACATCTACGTCGCCTATGGATTTTCCCTGGCGCCATTGCTGGCCAGATCCGTAGAGATCGAGCAACTCGCCGCCAAGGTCGTTGCTGAACGGCTGCACCTCCAGCATCTACGCGAACGTTGGACGCTCTGCCGCCGAGATGTCGTCAAGCTGGTCGAAACCGCGTTGCAGGAAAAGGCCGAAGGCGACTGGCCTGAGCTTACCCTGGATCTACAGGAGCTAACAGCGAAGCTGCCCCGCGTCCCGACGATCGATCAACTGGAAACCGCGCTCCACGAACTGGAACTGCTTCGCGAGGATGTGGTCAAACAATTGGAATTGCAGCTAAAAAGTAAAAAAGAGAGCGGCAATCCCTGTCAGAATGAGCGGCACATAAAGAATTCACACACCGAATCTCTTACTGAATCTGAACCGTGCTTGGAAAATGATAGGATGGCGACCACGCAAATCGTGCAATCGGCACCGCAATCCGTACCTCAGCGGCGAGATAATCAGCCAAACCGGGAAAATTCAGTCTCGTCGGCGAGGGGAGGGGACCCTCAATCTGGCGAATTGAGATCCTTCCCGCTCGCCCTCGTGTTGCAGGCTTGCCCCCAGATATCAGACTACGCTCCCGGCGGCAGGATCGGGAATTGGCGCGATCTGATGTCGGCCTCAGTCGTCGTTCGGACGATGCTCCAGGTCAGCCCCTCAGCCTATCAGGAGGCCTGCCTGATCATGGGACCCGCAAATGCCGCCGCCGTCATGGCCTGCATTCTCGAGAAAGGAGAGAACATAAACTCAGCCGGCGGCTATCTGCGCGATCTCACCCGGCGCAGCGAGCGTGGCGAGTTCGGGCTAGGACCGATGCTTATGGCTCTGCTGCGCGCCAATGGACAGCAAGAGAGACTGGTCAGTTGAAGGGAGCGGACTTCGTTCCTTTGCCGCCCAGAAGGGACGCACGGATTCGCTGCGTCTTGTCAGGCTGAACTTGGCTTGGACCAGTCGTTTCAACTGACAGGTCTGTGTTTCCCTGTTTCCGGCTGAGTCCCAAGAAGCGCTGTTGGGCGAGCAATCTGTCTTCCGTTGACACAGGTTCGACCGGGCAGCCGTTGATGTCGTGCCTGTACGCGTCGGGCTGAGCGCTCGCAAAATAGTACCGTTTCGAGTGGACAAAAGCCGCAACCGCACGACGGAGCGCAGTAACGGTCACATCCGGTTTGAGTGCGGAGCGAAGCTCCTCAAACAGACCGCGGGCGAAAGGGCGGATCGCATCACCTGTCGAAGCGGGCAGAATGCCAGCTGGCTGTCTGAGCAGGTTGTTGATGGCAGCTGCCTTTTCAACATCTATGGGTATTGCCGCTACGGGGCCGCGGCTGACCGTCCATGACTTCATGTTCATCGTGCCTCTTTGCAATCGGCAGGCAGGTAGGCGTCGATCGTAACAGACTCAAGACGGATACTTCGACAATCGAGCCGCAGCCCCGCCCCGCTTTGGGAGCACTGCAGCACGGGAATAGCTGCAGTGCACAAAATTTGGGTTCCTTATGCCGAATTTCTCGTCCTACTGCACGTAGCTGAAGCACATGGCGGTCTACTCCTCCCAGTACCGCTGCATCAGCTGTTCCCCTCTGGAGGTTATTGACCTTCACACTTCAAAGGGCCGCGGTTTCCGCTGGCCCTCTTTTTTTTTGCCGGCATGGCTTCCAGTCCAATGTCTGGAGGCAACCTGGCAGAGCACCTAAACACGGGCGATCTGCGGCTATCGGCGGTTCCGACCCAGCTCTGCGTTCGTGAAGTTTGCTGCAACCGAGGCACGCCGACGACACCGCGATGAACAGAAGTTCGATGCTTCCCAGCTCCATGAGTGTCAGCCGCGCGCTCCGACGAGGCGCTCGCGAGCCTCATGTGTCATTTGTGTAGCGCGCCGTATTTTAGCCAACCCTCAGCCATGTAGGATTCTACAGTAGCCATCATAGATTCCGCGATGTCTAATCGGAGGACCGCAACCATCGATCGAGGGAGATATGTCGAGCCCACTCATATCACCAGTATTCCTGGCGGAGGATCATCCCGACCTACTCGAAAACACGGATCTGCCGGCAAAGGTCATACGGAAGCTGCGCAATGCCTGCTTCACCCGGCTTAGCGATTTTGACAATTTGTCCGACATCGACTTGCTTCGCGAGCCAGGAATTGGTTTGCGTGACGTCCGGATCGTCCGGGACGCTCGCGCTCGGCAAAAACTCAGCAATGGTGACAACCCTGTTGACTAGCCTCATCTTCGTGCATCGCTCACCCAGATCTAACCAATTTCCTCACTTCCAGGATGGTGGTCGTCCAAGAGCGGGGAATCGAAACTGTATCGGCAACGATAGAACAGCCATTTTCTCGTTGGCGGACTTTCCCCGGGTCGTCTCTTGCAAAGGTCCAGGCTAGGGTCAGAAAGCTACATGTGCCACGGCTTTCGCCGCGTCGTGGTGAGCACGGCAATCAGTTCGGGATGGGCAAGCTCGGTCTTGAAGTGCTCCTCGTTCGTTTAGTGAATAATTTGCGCCATCCTGCGACCGATTCTCCGGGGAGGACAGGCGTTGCCGGCAAGGGCCGGCTGGGTGTTTCGTTGCTTGGTTCAAAAACGCCGTTTGGCAGTTTGTTATTGGCGTTAACGCGCCAGTACGCTGCCATGCTCAATCACCATCGGGTGCGCCAAGCTTTTCGAAGAGAGTCTTCGATATCTCGAACTGCCGCGCAATGCCGCGCCCCATAGAGTTTTTAATGATCGTCTCCGTCAGAAGACCCCTTTTTACAAGAAGATTGACGGTTTCCTTCGCGCCGCTGCGTGTCAGCTGCAAAAGCTCGGAAATATTGGTCAAGGTCAGCGGCTGATGGGCCTGGCTCATCGAATAAAGCACCGACATCATGCCGATTTCCTTGAGCCGCGCGGTCGGCGTTTCGTCCTCCAGCGGATGATCCAGGATCTCCTGTAGGACGAGTCCGTTGAACAAGGCGTTGTGCCAATGTGTCTTGATCGCTCTTGTCATGTTTTGTTTAGTGGTTTAAATGCGTCATTATAAGTTTTGCTGCATCGGGCACGATTCGCTTTATCGGCGATCGCAGCCTGTCGTCCTGGAAGGGCCTGTGCATGAAAAAACCTGTGCTCAATTTGCTGTTCCCCATTTGCTGCATAGTATCACTCTATCTCGCTTCCGCTAGTCATACGCGGGCCGACGATTGGGGATGCCAGGTAATTTTATGCCTTTCCAATCCGGGCGGCCCCACGCAATTCGCCGAGTGCCGCCCGCCGGTCGAAAAGCTTTGGCGGCATCTCGCTCGGGGCCATTCCTTCCCGACCTGCAGCGGCGTCGGCTTCCACAGCTCAAAGCCCGGATATGAACCTTATTACTGCGACGACGGCTACAAGCTCGTCGGCCGCTATGAGCCGCGGGGCCGGGAAGGCACCTGCATCTCGACGTCGCTCAGCGAAGTGAGCCAGACGCTATGCCGTTTCGATACAGATCGTGACGGAAGCTCTGCCGGCTCGGTTCTTTCTCCGCGATGGGAGCGCGTGAACGGTCATCCCAAGTGCATGGCCTATTCCATAACGCGCCCGAATGTTCGATCGCAGCCGCATTATGTCGATGTCACCATAGACGGCTCCGGCACCCATCGGGTCTGGTACTAACCATGGGCGCATTCGTCGATCTGGCCCAGACCTGCGCGCCGGTCGTGCAGGTCGAAACGCTCGCGGCCGTCGTCAGCCTCGAGAGCCGGTTTCAGCCCTACCATATCCGCCTCAGAAACGGTGACCCGCTGACCGCGCAGCCGACGTCGAAAGCCGAGGCGATCGAACTTGCGACGTCGCTGATGGCTGAGCACCAGCAGATTCAGCTCGGGCTTGGCGGCATTTCAACCGCCGAACTCCAGAAGCTAGGCCTCTCCGTCTCGGACGCCTTCGATCCTTGCCTCAACCTCAAGGCCACAGGCGCTCTGCTCGACGGCTATTACCGGCTCACCGCCGGCGCCGGGGCTGGACCAGCAAGAGCGGAGGCAGTGATGCTGCAGTCCTATTATGGACGCGGCGATCCCTCGACTGACGCCATGGCCGGATATGATGTGCGGGTGCGCGAGGAAGCCAAGCGTCTGTTGCCGGAGCTGTCCTCACTGACCGTTTCGAGCGCACCCGAACCAGCGGATCTCGACCAACAGCGCGACGTCGAGGACGCGCAGAAGCAATCCGTACAATCGTCTCGAACCGCCGAAGCAATGCCGTGGGATGTGTTCAGCACCCGGCGGCAGTCTTCGGTTCTCGTTTTTCAAAATCCCCGACCGGAGCCAACCGAATGATTTCCAGAGACACTCTTCGTCCTTTCGCCGCCTCGGCCCTGATGGCCGCAGCCCTCGTCGCATTGCTGGTCGAGCCGGCCTTCGCGCAATCGGCCGGCATCGAGACCGTGCTCCAGAACATTGTCGACATGCTCACCGGCAATATCGCCAGGCTGCTCGCCGTCATCGCGGTGATCATCATCTGCATCGCGTGGATGTTCGGCTACATGGATCTGAGGCGGGCCGGCTTCTGGATCATCGGTATCGGCGGCATTTTTGGCGCCACCGAACTTGTCAACACCATCGTTGGAAGCTGACCCGTGGCGAGCGCCCCGACATTGGAAGAAGACACGTTGTTTTTGGCCTGCACCCGGCCGGCCATGATTGCCGGCGTGACCATGGAGGCGATGGGTTTCAACATCATGCTGACGACCATCCTCTACATCACAGCGGGATCGATCGCCTATGCACTGGTCGGCGTCGTTTTTCATTTCATATTCCGGGCGCTGGTCAAACACGACCACAACATGTTCCGGCTACTTGTCGCCTGGCTCGAAACCCGCGGCCGCTCGCGCAATGCCGCCTATTGGGGCGGCGCAAGCCTCTCTCCGTTGAGACTTCGCAGGCGCTATGACGAGAGGGACCTGAGCCTTGCCTAGTCTTGTGACGCTTCGCGCCCGTGAACTCGGGCCGGAAACCTTCATTCCCTATGTCCGCCATGTGGACGAGACGACCCTCGCGCTCTCCTCGAGAGCGATGATGGTGATGCTGGTGCTCGAGGGCGTGTCCTTCGAAACGGCCGACATTCTCGATCTCAACGGGCTGCACCGCGATCTCAATACGCTTTACCGCAACATTGCCGACGAGCGGCTGGCGCTCTGGACGCATGTCATCCGTCGGCGCGACAACGCCTATCCCGATGGTGAATTCACCAATCCGTTTTCCGCGGAGCTCAACGCGAAATACCGCGAGCGCATGGTCCGGGAGGATCTGTTTCGCAATGACCTCTATGTCAGCCTGATCTGGCATCCCGATCGCGATCCGGCCGAAAAAGCCGCAAGCTTCGTAAAGCGATTGCGCAGCGCCCGCCGCAGGGGCGGGGAGGTGGACGAAACCGCGCTCAAACACCTTCGCGACAAAGTGACGGATGTGGTCGCCGGCCTCAAGCGCTTTGAGCCGAGATCCCTTGGCTTCTATGAGAAAGACGGCATCCTGTTTTCCGAACCGAGCGAAGTGCTGCACCAGCTTGTCGGCGGACGACGCGAGCCTGTCCCGCTGACCGAGGGCCAGATATCCTCGGCGATCTACTCCGACCGCGTGATCTTCGGCCGCGAAACCGCCGAGATCCGCCACGAGGCGATGAACCGCTATGCCGGCATGTTCGGCTTCAAGGAATATCCCGCTTCGACGCGTTCCGGCATGCTCGACGGCATCCTGACCGCGCCCTTCGAGCTCATCTTGACGCAGTCCTTCGCCTTCGCCTCAAAAGCCGACGCGCGCACGATCATGGGGCGCAAGCAAAACCAGATGGTCAGCGCCGGCGACAAGGCCGCTTCGCAGATCGGCGAGCTCAGCGAAGCGATGGATGATCTGGAATCCAACCGCTTCGTTCTTGGCGAGCACCATCTGACGCTGTCGGTCTTCGCGCCCTCGGTCAGGGAGCTGACCGACAATATGGCCAAGGCCCGCGCCCATCTGACAAATGGCGGCGCGGTGGTCGCCCGTGAGGATCTCGGACTGGAAGCGGCCTGGTGGGCGCAGCTGCCGGGCAATACTCGCTTTCGGGCGCGCTCCGGCGCCATTACCTCGAAGAACTTCGCAGCTCTCTCGCCCTATCACTCCTACCCGACGGGACAGAAGGACGGCAATGAATGGGGTTCTGCCGTCGCCATGCTGAAGACCGCGTCGGGCTCGCCGTTTTACTTCAACTTCCATCATGGCGACCTCGGCAACACCTTCGTCTGCGGCCCATCGGGCGCCGGCAAGACCGTGCTTCTCAATTTCATGCTCTCGCAACTCGAAAAGCACGACCCGTATATGGTGTTTTTCGACAAGGATCGTGGCGCCGATCTTTTCGTTCGCGCCGCCGGCGGCAATTACCTGCCGCTCAGGAATGGCGTTCCCACCGGCTGCGCGCCCTTAAAGGCACTCGACCTCAACGCGGCCAATAAGGTGTTCCTGGCGCAATGGGTGGGTAAGCTTGTCGGGTCCGCGACGCGGGAGCTGACCGTCTCAGAACTGCGAGACATCGCCTCGGCCGTGGATGGTCTCGCCGACCTTCCCGTTGAGCGCCGCTCGATCGGCGCGCTTCGGACATTTCTCAACAATACCGATCCCGAAGGTATCGCCTCGCGGCTCAGGCGCTGGGAGAGGGGAGGGCCGCTCGGCTGGGTGTTCGACAATGAGCTCGACGACATTGGCATTGGCGCGAAGTTCATCGGCTACGACATGACCGATTTCCTCGACAACGAGGAGATCCGCACGCCTCTTATGGCCTATCTCTTCTACCGCATCGAGCAACTGATAGACGGTCGCCGCATCATCATCGTCATCGACGAGTTCTGGAAGGCGCTAAAGGACGAGGGTTTTCGCGAGCTCGCCCAGAACAAGCTCAAAACCATCCGCAAGCAGAACGGACTGATGCTGTTTGCCACTCAAAGCCCACGCGACGCGATCGCCTCGCCGATCGCGCATACGATCATTGAGCAGTGCCCGACACAGATTTTCCTTCCCAATCCGCGCGGCGACCAAGGCGACTATGTCGACGGCTTCAAGCTGACCGGGCGGGAATTCGAACTGGTTGCACGCGCACTCTCAGTCGAAAGCCGTCGCTTCATCGTCAAGCAGGGCCATAACAGCGTGGTTGCCGAGCTGAACCTCAATGGCTTTGACGACGAACTTGCGATCCTGTCGGGGCGAACCGCCAACGTGGAGCTTGCCGACGCCGTCCGCGCCGAGCTTGGCGACGACCACGGCGAATGGCTCGCCGTATTCCAGCAAAGAAGGAGAGCGCTCTAATGGGTATGCGCCAAACCGCCGCGATCACAACGATCCTGGCTTTGATCCTCCCCGCCAATCACCTCTCAGCCCAAGGCATACCGGTGATCGACCAGACGGCGATCGCCAAGCAGATCGAAAGCATCGCCCAGCTGAAATCCCAGCTCGATGCGCTTAATCAGCAGATCGAGCAGGCCCAGCAACTCTATGGCTCGCTGAACAAGATCACCGACATGGCCGATGTCGCGACCCTACTGAACGACCCCGCGATCAGAAGGGCGTTGCCCCCTGACTTCAAGACGGTCGAGAGCCTGTTTAACGGCCAAGGCACCGGCGTCTTCGAGAGTTCGGCCACGAAGTTCCTCGACAGTAACTCCACATACCGGACCGACGCTGAAGATTTCTATGCCCAGGAACTGAGCCGCGTGCAAAATCAGAACGCCGGGCAGATGAGCCTCGGCGAACAAATCTATGATGCCGCGACCAAGCGCATCGACGGCATCGACCAGCTTCGCCAGAAGATCTCCAGTGCAGCCGATGCCAAGAACATTGCCGACCTGCAGGCGCGCTTGCAGGCGGAGTCGGCGTACTTGCAGACCGACGTTCTTCGTATGCAGGGGCTCCAGATGATCCAGAGCGCGCAAGGTGAGGTCGACGACCAGCGCAAAGCGGAGGATTGGCGAAAGCGCATGGACGCCATCGGAGCGGCCCTGCCATGAAGCGCGTTCTCCCACTCATTATGCTGGGCGTGCTCGCTTCATGCTCCGGTGAAACGCAAAAGGTCCATACCGTCGATGAACTTCTCGCCGACGAGCCCCTTCTGGCGAAGATCCTCGGCGAATGCCGCAACAATCCCGGTGAACTCGGCAGCACGCCCAATTGCCAAAATGCCGAAAGCGCCGACGGCAAGCTTCGTCTGGAGCGGATGCGCCAATCGCTTGGAGGCTGATGCATGTACCAGGTCTTCAGCTTCGTCGATGCGCAATTCAAGGCGCCGCTCGAAAACTTCATTTCTTCCGGCACGTCGAATATTGCCAATTGGGTCAGCGGACCGCTGACGGCGGCACTCACGCTCTACGTCGTACTCTACGGCTATCTGGTGCTACGCGGCTCGGTGCAGGAACCCGTTCTCGAATTTGCTTTCCGGGCTATCAAGCTTGCCATCATCGTCATGCTGGTCAGGAATGCCAGCGAGTACCAGACCTATGTCACCAACATCTTCTTTGAGACGCTTCCGAAAGAAATCTCCCAGGCGCTGAACAGCGGCACGGCGCCGAGCGCCTCGACCTTTGACAGCCTGCTCGACAAGGGTCAGCGCTGCGCCTACGAGATCTGGTCTCGGGCCTCCTGGCCGGTCGATATCGTTACCGGGATCGGCGGCATGATGGTGATCGGCGCAAGCTTCATCGTCGCGGCGATCGGATATATCGTCTCGCTCTATGCGCGGCTGGCGCTCGCAATCGTACTGGCGATCGGTCCAATCTTCATCGCGCTGGCCATGTTTCAAGCAACACGCCGCTTCACCGAAACCTGGATCGGCCAGCTCGCCAATTTCGTCATCCTTCAGGTCCTTGTCGTGGCAATCGGGTCGCTGCTGATCACCTGCATCGATACAACCTTTACCGCCATCGAAGGCTATAGCGACGTGCTGATGCGGCCGATCGCGCTTTGCGCCATCTGCCTCGCCGCGCTCTACGTCTTTTATCAATTGCCCGGCATCGCCTCGGCGCTTGCAGCCGGCGGCGCCTCGCTCACCTACGGATACGGGGCGGCACGCGATGCGCACGAAAGTACGCTTGCCTGGGCCGCCTCCCGGGCCGCCGGCGCGGTCGGGCGCGGCGCGCGATCGCTGAGCCGACGCACGACAGAACGCGCGGCCGAATGACGGCCGCCCGGTAAACTCCTCAAGGTAATTCCGCATGATCCGCACGATTTTATCGCTCTTTCTCCTTACCGGTTTGGCGAGCTGCGCCTCGATCTCCTACCCGCTTCCCAAGTGTGACGGCTATGCCCGCCGTCCGCTGAACCGCGCAATGTGGCAGTGGGAGGACAAGAGCCCCACCAGACAGCCGACCTCCGCTGCAACGCCCTATGCCGAGGTGCAGAACCAGGCCGCGCCTGCCGCCTTCGAACAGTTCGACATCGCCGGCTCCTACCGAAACTGCGGGGAGGAATGACATGGTGACCACGGACAGTCTTAAGAGCTATTTCGATAAGGCCCGCCGCTTCGATCAGGACCGCCTCCTTCAGGTCGAGCGATCTGCGCGCATCGCCTGGTCTGTTGCGATCGCCGCCGGCGTACTCGCCGCCGCATCCGTCTTTGCGATCGCGGCGCTGACGCCGCTCAAGACCGTCGAGCCCTTCGTCGTCCGGGTCGACAATTCGACCGGCATTGTTGATGTCGTCTCGGCGCTCACCGCGACCGCCGGCACCTATGATGAGGCCGTGACTAAGTACTTCGCGGCCAAATATGTGCGGGCTCGCGAAGGTTATGTTTGGAGCGAGGCGGAAGAGAATTTCCGCAACGTGGCACTCCTGTCGACCCAGGCCGAGCAGACCCGATTTGCCGCACTCTATCGCGGCAGCAACCCGGATTCGCCCCAGAACGTCTATGGCCGCGGCGCGACCGCACGCATCAATATCGTGTCGATTTCGCTGATCAACGCCAACGTCGTCTCGGTCCGCTACATGCGGACAGTCACGCGCGGCGAGGAGGTGAAGACCACCCATTGGGTGGCAACGCTCACCTTCTCCTATGCCAACGCCCCGATGTCCTCCACCGACCGCCTGGTCAATCCTCTGGGGTTCGTCGTCAGTGACTATCGCGCCGATCCGGAGACCATCAATTGAGACCGCATTACCTCATTTCCCTTCTGCTGGCCGGAAGTCTCGCATCCTCAGCCCTCGCACTCGAGGTTCCGCGCGGCGCGACCCAGGACAATCGTATCCGCTTCGTCAACTACCAGCCCTATAACATCACGAAGATCGTCGGCACGCTGAGATCCTCGGTGCAGATCGAGTTTGCCGCCGACGAGGAAATCGCCCATGTCGCACTCGGCAACTCCGTCGCCTGGGAGGTGGCACCGGCCGGAAACATTCTTTTCCTGAAGCCACGGGAGAACCAGCCGGTCACTAACATCTCGGTCGTGACCACGCGCCGCGACGGGTCGACCCGCAGCTACCAGATGGAACTGACCGTGCGCGACGGCTCTGTGGCCGCCGGCCAGAACACTTACTTTTATGTGAAATATCGCTACCCGGCCGATGAAGCGGAGAGACGGCGGCTGGAGGCGGAAGCCCGGGCTCAGGCCGCGCAGTCGGCGGAGGCCGATCGGGTGCTTGGCCTTCACGAAGCCTACGGTCCGCGCAACTGGCGCTATTCGGCTGAAGGATCGCAAGCACTCGAGCCGCAAGCAGTCTATGACAACGGCAAGGTCACCACCTTCGCTTTCGTCGGAAACCAGGAAATGCCGGCGATTTACATGGAAAATTCCGACGGCACAGAAAGCCTCGTACCGAAATCGGTCTCGGGCAACCTTGTGCTCGTCCATGCGATCAGCCGCAAGTTCATCCTGCGCCGGGGAGGGGACGTGCTCTGCGTCTTCAACGAAGCCTACGACCGCGTCGGTATCAATCCCGAGACCAACACGACATCGCCGTCCGTCGAACGTGTCATGAAGACGCCGACGGGCGAATAAGGATAGGGAGGTCCAATGGCCGAGGAAGAACCGAACCGGATCCCGGGCGAGCGCGCCGAAACGACCACCGGCCGCAGGCTCGACAACAATCCGGTGCTCAAACGCGGCGCGGTCGCGCTTGCGATCGTCGTCTTCGTCACCTTCGCGCTCTGGTCGATGCGCGGAGAAAACAAGGATAGTGACGGCGTACAGCCCGAGCGCGTCGTCATCCGCCAGACATCGGACTTCGAGCCGGCTAAGGAAAAAGCCGAACCGGTCGTCACGCCGACCGAAGTCAAATTGCCGACGCCGGTCGTCACCGAGGCGGCCCCGTCGGAGGACGATAAGCTGCTCGACGCCGCACGTCGCGCGCCGGTGATCGCTTTTGGCGGCAGATCGCCGTCGACGCATCGCCAGACAGACGAGAAGACGGCCGACGCCACGTCTAACTATCTGCCGCTGGGTGTCAATCCAGTGGGCATCAACACACAAGCCGAAAACGAGGATCAGCGCTTCAACCGCCTGATGACCCCCACCCAGTTGCAGGGGTCGCGCGCCGGCACGCTCGGTAACCGGGACTTCATCGTTGCCATGGGAACCTCGATCCCTTGCGTGCTCGAAACCGCGCTCGCCTCCGACCAGCCGGGTTTCACCAGTTGCGTCATCAATCGGGATGTCCTCTCCGATAATGGCCGCGTCGTGTTGATGGAAAAGGGCACGCAGGTGGTAGGCGAATATCGCGGCGGCCTGCAGCGCGGACAAAAACGCCTGTTTGTCCTTTGGAACCGCGCCAAGACCCCGAAAGGCGTGATCGTCACGCTCGCGTCGCCGGCAACCGATGCGCTCGGGCGCGCCGGTATGGACGGCTATGTCGATACCCATTGGTGGGAACGGTTCGGCAGCGCCATTCTGCTCTCCATCGTCGGCGACGCGACCTCCTATGCCAACAGCCGGTTGCAGGACAGCGATGTCGATGCGCAGAACACCACAAATGCAGGAAACCAGGCGGCGGCCATCGCGGTCGAGCAGTCGATCAACATTCCGCCGACGCTCATGAAGCATCAGGGCGAACTGGTGTCGATCTTCGTGGCGCGCGACCTCGACTTCTCGAGCGTCTATCGCCTGCGCGTCACCGAACCGCGCAATCGCATCTATGACCGCGCCGTACTCGGGGATTTCTTGCCGGATTCGAAGCTCGTGACAAAATAGGCTCTCTCGTGACTGAAGGCCCAGACGCCGGTGTCGTGCGGGAGCTGCTTGTTCCCTTTGCAGACTTCTTGGCTGACGAGACACTTTACGAAGTGATCGTCAATCGGCCCGGGCAAGTCCTGACGGAAGGTGTCGGTGGGTGGCGGACCCATGACCTGCCGGGCCTTTCGTTCCAAAAGTTGATGCGCCTTGCCCGGGCCGTGGCCAGCTTCTCCCATCAATCGATTGACGAAACCCGGCCGATCCTGTCGGCTACGTTGCCCGATGACGAACGCATCCAGATCGTTATTCCGCCAGCAACCGCCAAGGAGACCGTCAGCATCACGATCCGCAAGCCGTCTTCCGTGTCGCTCAGCCTGGAGGATCTGGAGAACGGCGGGCTATTCGCCGACGTCGCCCCGGCAAGCCGCGATGCAGCATCCTCCGACCACCGACTCTTGGAACTCCACCGAACCGGCGCCCATAGGGCCTTCCTTCAGGCGGCCGTGCTTGCGCGAAAGAACATCATCATCTCCGGCGCCACGGGCTCGGGCAAGACGACGCTTTCAAAGGCACTGATCCGGCATATTCCGGATCACGAGCGCATCATCTCGATTGAGGACACGCCTGAGCTCGTCATCTCGCAGCCCAATAACGTGCGTCTGTTCTATTCCAAGGGCGGGCAGGGTCTTGCAAAGATTTCGGCGAAGGACCTGCTTGAATCCTGCCTGCGCATGCGACCCGACCGCATTCTCCTTCAGGAATTGCGGGACGGAACGGCCTTCTACTACATCCGCAATGTCAATTCCGGCCACCCCGGCTCGATCACCACGGTTCATGCGGATTCGGCGGAACTAGCCTTCGAACAGTTGACGCTGCTCGTGAAGGAATCGGACGGCGGCAAGGATCTCGAGCGCCACGACATCCGCGAGATGCTCAAAATCGCCATCGATGTCGTTGTGCAATGCAGGCGCGTCGACGGGAAGTTTCGAGTGACGGAAATCTATTTTCGGCCCGCTGATCCTGACGCAAACGCCATCAGCAGTCGCTAGCGCGAATAGCGGGGCGGGGTAAACGCTTCACTATCGGCTGGCGGCCTCCCGCGCCGATCAAGTGATGCGGGTCAGATGATAAGGTCGTCGGCATAGACCGAAAGGACCCATCCCGGCAGATAGGGAGCTGCCTGCAGCAGGCGGCCCCTTTCAAAGACCAGAATCTGCCGAGGTGGTTCGTTGAGCTTCGAATTGTCAAAGACCATGCCACGGTCGGCACGAAAGACGGCTTGCCGGATCAACGGCTGCCCACGATCGTAGCGTGCTCGAATCTTTTCTTCCGGGACATCATGGCCCCCTTCGTCGGCGCGGCCCTTGACCCGCGCCACCGAGAGATCGGGACTGTCGACACCGACATGCATGACAATGACGATGTAGCCATGCGTCCGTGCGGTTTCGATAATCTCCAGTTTCGATGAGTGAGAGAAGACGGTCTCGGTCACAAAACTCTTGCCTGCCTCAAGCATCTCCGCCCGGCGGTCGCGCGCAATCTCGGCAGCTTTATAGGCCGCTTCCATCGAGCTGTCCTTGAGCTCCTCGCGCTGGATGATATCGGCATTGATAAAAGGACCCGCGAAGCCTGGAGCAACGCGGGTCTGGTAGAGTGTCGACTTGCCGGCGCCATTTGGTCCGGCAAGCAGGACAAGGCTGGGTCTCATGCGGCTGCGTCATCCTTTGCATAGATGAGGTTGCCACCTGCATCGAGACCAACGCCGCGACCCAACATTCTGCGTTGAGCAAAGAACTCTTGTTCAGCCGTCGTCGGTTCAGCCATCTTGGTCGTGAACGCATCGAGCCAGGCGGCTTCTTCATCCTCTTGGAGTTCGGTCGTATCGAGCCGGCCCTCGAGTGCCAGCTTGATCCGGCTATAATCGAAGGTCCCGGAATGCTCGATTGCTCGCCCGATTTTTACCCAATGCGTTATCTGACCGGCAACAGACCTACTCTGAAGATCGGCTTCCCGACGGATGAGTGCCATTATGTCGTCTGCAAGTTTGACCGATTGAGCCATGTTCATCTCCTGCATGATCATATAGGTAGCAAAATGCTACCTGAAAATCAAGGTCAGGCCGAATGGCCCCAATCTTCGGCAGATGGCATCGACAGCGCATGATCGGTAGGCTCAACACTGTGAATTCGATCGGCTCTACGAACGCAGACAGAATGCACTTTGGCATTCTCAGCCGAGGCGAGGCCATTTTCGCGGCTCAGAACCGGCCGCGTCTTTCTACTTCGGACACATTTGTACCAGCAGTTCTTCCATTCAGCCGCGAAGTTTGAGGGTTCCGGCTCCCGACGTGGCGGCCCGGACGGCGACGAGGCCGGGGTAATTTGGAAATAGCCCTGGACTCCCTCGGTGCCCGCCAGTCCGGGCGTTTCCGCTTCTGCTCAGAAGATTGGATAGTAGGCTTGCCAGTCTTCAGGCCTTGCCCCCAAAAATCTGAGGCAAGAGGTCTCCAAATCGATCGTTATTCAAAGAACCTAACGAGTCGACGCCGCGTTTTCCAGGCATTGGACCAATAAGTGGATCCAGATGATCTGATAAAGCACTGGAGCGAACCCCTGCCCGCCCGATGAGGAGTTGGCCTCATGCGGTGGCGCTCGGCGGCTCATCTGGCCGTTGCCGTCAGCAGTGCAGCCACAGGAACGCTCACCGCGCTGACGATCAAGACCACTAACGTAGCAATCCTGATCATTCGGGCGCGACGCGCCCGGAGCGGGTCCCACTCATAGGACATGCAAATCTCCCCGGCATTGGTCCGCAGCCCCGCAACGGGGACCGCTGCTGCCGCCAAGGAGCCGCTGCCGCTTGTTGCGTCGCTGCAGCGGGAGTTCTCCACCCTAATCATGATCGCAAGATAGCCTTGTTTGCCGCGGCAGTCCGTGAATCTGTTTCCCCGGCCTGGTTTAGCCGGCCATTCAATTCGCGGCTCGTACGGAAAAAGGGCACCCATTTTTCCTCGACAAAAACCGCGCCCCCCGTCCGCGGGTTTCTCGCTGACCGTGACGGTCGATTACGCACGGAGAAGACGCCGAAGCCGCGCAGTTCCACACGACCGCCGTCGGCGAGCGTCGCGGCGATCTCTTCGAGGACGGCATCGACGATCTTCTCGGCGTCAGCGTGATAGAGATGGGGATTGCGAGCGGCAACCAGGGAAACGAGTTCGGATTTTATCACGGGCGACCTCATCAGATGCCGGGGAAGGGGCCGATGTCGGCTCGGGTGACCGGGGGTGCCGTAGGCTTAAAGCGAAGGCGCCGCGCGATCAACTTGTAATCGTGGCTTACCGGCCGCTTGGCATGCCGGCCGGAGTTGGCAGGGAGGAGGAGAGCGGGAGGGGGGAAGGGGGATTCGTGACGGGTTAAGGTGGTCGGAGAGAGGCTCCGGCCGGCCCGTCATGGAGAACCGACATGGCCCAGGCCATCCAGAAAATTACCCTTAGCGCGGCCCGCGATATTCCCTTCAACAAGCTGGTGCTCAGCCAGAACAACGTTCGCCGCATCAAGGCCGGCGTTTCGATCGAGGACCTTGCCGAAGACATTGCGCGGCGCGGCTTGCTCGCCAGCCTCAATGTCAGGGCGGAGCTCGACGCCGATGGCAACGAGACCGGTTTCTACCGGGTTCCGGCCGGCGGTCGCCGCTACCGGGCCCTCGAGCGACTCGTCTCCCAGAAACGGCTCGCGAAAACCGCCGGTGTCCCCTGCATTGTCAGCCAGGCGGCAACGCCGGAGGTCGAGGATTCCCTTGCCGAAAACGTGCATCGGGTCGACCTTCACCCGCTCGACCAGTTCCGGGCCTTCCAGACTTTGAGGGAACAGGGTCAGGATGAAGACGACATCGCCGCGCGCTTCTTCGTCTCCGTCGCGACGGTGCGGCAAAGGTTGCGGCTTGCATCGGTCTCACCGCGCCTCCTCGATCTCTACGCTAGCGATGAGATGACCCTGCAGCAGGTCATGGCGTTCTCGATCACCAATGATCATGTCCGCCAGGAACAGGTCTGGGACACGATCTCGCGCCAGCACGTCCGTGAGCCCTATTACATCCGCCGGCTTCTGACCGAAACGGCAATCCGGGCGAGCGACCGCCGCGCCGTCTATATCGGTATCGAAGCCTATGAGGCTGCCGGCGGTGTGGTCATGCGCGACCTCTTCGACGAGGACAATGGCGGCTGGCTGCAGGACCCGGCCCTTGTCGAGCAGCTCGTCATTGAGAAGCTCAATGCCGACGCCGAGGCGATCAGGTCCGCTGAAGGCTGGAAATGGATCGAAGCTGCCTTCGATTTCCCCTACGGCCACACGTCGGGACTTCGCCGCTTCTACGGCGAGCAGCCGGAGATGACCGCGGATGAGCTGGAGCGCTACGATGCCGTCAAAGCCGAGTACGACGCGCTCGATGCGGTGTATGCCGAGGCCGAAGACTATAGTGAGGACACCGAGCGCAAACTGGAGGATCTTGGCGGCGAACTCGACCGGCTGAACGACCGCGCTTACGTCTTTGACGGCGACGACGTCGCGCGCGGCGGCGCATTCATCTCGCTCGGTGCAAACGGCGAGCTCAAGATCGAGCGAGGTTTCGTCCGCCCAGAGGACGAGCCGAAGATGGACGTCGATGGCGGCGACGCGTCGGAAGGGAATTACAATGTCGCCGGCGGCAGTCCAACCGTTTCTGCCGACGGTAACGCGGCGCATGGTGTCGGCTCCGTGAATGCCGAAAGCGAAGAGGAGGATGGTTCGCTTCGGCCGCTCTCCGAACGCTTGGTGCTGGATTTGACGGCAACCCGCACCGTCGCGCTGCGCAATGCGCTCGCCAATGATGCGGTCATTGCATTCATCGCTGTGCTGCACGCGTTCGTGCTGAAGACCTTCTATATCTACGGGTCCGATACATGCCTGGAGGTGACGCTGCAGAGTGCCCGATTCTCGCAGACGCCGGGGCTTGGTGATACCGCGTGGGCCAAGGAGATCGACCAGCGGCAGGAAGCATGGGGTCAGGATCTCCCCAAGGATCCCGACGCGCTTTGGGGTTTCCTGATCGGTCTCGACGACGCGAGCCGGCAGGCACTCTTTGCACATTGCGCCTCGCTGTCGTTGAATGCGGTCATCGAACCCTGGAACAAGCGCAGCCGCGCGATCGCGCATGCCGACCAGGTCGCACGATCGATCGGTTTCGACATGGTCGAGGCCGGTTGGACGCCAACGGCCGACAACTACCTGGGCCGGGTCACCAAGGCCCATATCCTCGAGGCCGTGCGGGAAGCGAAAGGCGAGCAGTCGGCGCAGCTGATCGGCCATCTGAAGAAGAGCGATATGGCGCGCGAGGCCGAACGGCTCATCGCCGGAAGCGGATGGCTGCCGCAGACGCTCCGCGCTGCCGAAGACGTCACCAGCGATGATGTCTCCACAAAGGTCGAGAACACCGGTGTCACTCCTGACGCCGAGGTTGGCGCCGCGCTCCCCGCCTTCCTGACGGAAGATTTCGATCACTGCGATCGGGACGACGACGCAGATCGAGAAGACGGCTACGGCCATCTCGACGCCGCTGAGTAAACCGATCTCCCCATCTTATCCAAGGCCCGGCCCCACAGCTGGGCCTTTCTTTTTTAAGGAGCATTCCGATGCCCGACTATACGATTGAGACCACCTATCGTCTGCCGGTCTTCCGCCATCGCACCTATCGCGCCGAGACGTGCGATGCCGCATGCCGCGCGGCAATTGAGGACAACGATTGGGACGATGCCCGGCATGACTACGAAACCGCAGGCGAGACTCATGTGACCGGCATCTGGCAAGGCGCCGATGCCGCCTATCGCGCTCCGGCGATCCCAATCCGCCCTGAATTCAAGGAAACGGTTCAGCGCAAGGCGGTGCATTTCGAAATCCTGCTTGGCGTCCTGAAGATCATCCTCGCCGACATCCGGTCGGACAGGCCAACCGCCTCCGATTGGGTCGCAAGAGCGTCGTGCGCGGTCGCCCGCGCGGAGGCGATCCTTGCCGGCGCACCCGATCCTGAAACCCTATCCGGGACGATCATAGGAGGCGAGAGCGATGGCTGAGATCATCAAGACTGTCGTCTACCGGTTCCACGAGCTGTCGGACGCGGCGAAGGACAGCGCCCGCGCCTGGTACCGCGAAGGCGGCTTCGACTACGACTGGTTCGGTTTCGTCTATGAAGATTTCGAGCGCATCTGCGAAATCCTCGGCCTCCGCCTCAAGACTCGCACGGTCCGTCTCCAGGGCGGCGGCTCCCGCCAGGATCCCTGTATCTGGTTCAGTGGGTTCTGGAGCCAGGGAGATGGTGCATGCTTCGAAGTCTTGTATTCCCACGGCAAGCAGGCACCACGCCGGATCAGGGAATACGCGCCGCAGGATGCCGAGCTGCATCGGATCGCCGACATGCTACAGGCAATTCAGCGGTGCAATTTCTATCAACTCCGCGCCGATGCCACCCATCGCGGCCACTACTACCATGCCTGTAGCATGATGATTTCAGTCGAGAGGGACAGTCCGTCCTACCAGGTGATGACGATCGATGCGGAGCAGGCGGTCATCGAGAGCTTCCGCGACCTTGCTCGCTGGCTCTACCGGCAACTCGAACGCGAATACGAGTATCTGACGTCGCACGAGGCCGTCGATGCGGCGATTTCGGCCAACGGCTATACCTTTACCGCATCCGGCCGGCGCTTCGGGTGATGCCCTTTCGCGCCGTCCCTTCTTGAGCATCCAATCGATGGACGTCTAGCACGGGTGGAACGCGCTCTTGCGCTGCTCTCCGCAACTCGAATCCAGCGATCCCGCGTTCACCTGAGAAGCCGCCTCTCCAGGAAGGATTGCATATCGCGACGGCCATCGGTGACACAATAGACAACCACGTCGTCGCCCATGATACGGTAGATCACCCGCCACGGCTTATGGTGCAGTTCGCGATAGTCGGAGATGCCGACTGCAACCAGTTCCTTCGGAAGGTTTCCCCGTTCGGGAAACGCATCCAGACCGAGGCAGGCGGTCTCGATTTCGTTCAGAATGCGGTCTGCCGTTTTGACGCCGTCGCGTGCGGCAATGAAGCGGTAGAGATCCTCGATATCCTGTTCCGCGTCCTCGGCGAAGAGAACCCGGAAAGACATCAGGACGGCTCTCCCGATATCCGCTTGCGAATGCGCGCGAAGGCTTCCGCAGCTGGCCGAACCTTACCTTCTTCCACCTGCTTGCCAGTAAGCGCCAGCACCTTCAGCAGCGCCAGCGTCTCCTGCGTCTCTTCGTACTGCGCCAGGTCCTGAAGCACCGCCTTCGCCTCTCCATGCACCGTAATGATCACCGGCTGCCGGCTATCACCGAGCGTGCGAATGATCTCCGGCGCATGCGCCTTGAGATAGCTCATAGGCTTTACCTGTTCCGACAGTTTCATCGACCGAGTCTCCTTTGACCAGAATATAGACCGCGAACAGGTCGATTGGAAGGGGCCAGTCCTTGCTCGAACGCCCCACCTCTGGAGCTTACTCCGTTCGTTTCCACAGTTCGACATTCGCCCGGAGGATCCGGCGGAGCTCGGTCGGCTCCCACCGGCAAGAGATGCCGGCATTCCTGGCGGCGCGCGGGGGCACGGCAGTGGCGGGAGAGGAGAGAGTGGCCGGGAGGTCAGCGGCCGCAATGGCGATAGAGAGAGCACATTCCACCGCAGCGGCAATTCCGACTGTCAACCCACCGGCCCGGGCTCCGCGCCATGCGGATCCGCCGGGCTCTCGTTTCAGGAGAAAGTGCCATGAACAATCTTGCCCAGAATTCACGCCCCGTTTCCACCGGCTTCAAGGTCGATATCTCGCGCGGTGAGCGCATCGGACGCGTTTCGTCCGAATGGTTCTCGCGCCCCGACGACGAGCGATACCTGTCGCTTTCCGAACTCCATCATGCCGTCAAGTCCAGGGCCGAGCGAGCACGTGTCCGGACTGTGGAAACCTCGGCAATCCGCGTCGAAGCGACCCGCAGCAATGCCGAGCGACTGGAACTGGTCGTTCCGGGGGGACGCCAGCCGATCGCGCCGACCCATTGGAGCTACGGGCAGCTCTGCAGCCTGGTCGGGGCGCCCGCGAGCTATATGCGCCAGCTTCCCGCGCCGCTCGCCGCGATCAATCTCCAGCACGGTCTCCTCAGCAACCGCTCTGAGCTGGTGAAGACGCTGGAGATGGAGGACGGTCGTGTCGAATTGAGGGCGGTGACGGGACCCGAGTATGGCAGGATCTGGGATCACACGCTCGTCTCGGCGATCATGAAGATCGCCGGGAACGGAACCGGAGATACGCTCTGGAAGGTGCCTGGCCGATTGGATTGGGGCAGTATGACCCATAACCCCTTCGTCGATATCACCAAAGACACGACGACGCTCTATGCCTCCGACCGCGATGTCTTCGTGTTTCTGGTCGATGACACCCACCCGATCGAGGCGGGGCGATTGCCGAACGGTGAGCCCGATTTGTATTTCCGCGGCTTTTATGCCTGGAACAGCGAAGTTGGCTCGAAAACCCTTGGAATCGCAAGCTTTTACCTGCGCGCTGTTTGTGCCAACCGCAACATTTGGGTGCGCCGTGTCGGCGCGATCAATTGAGTGAAGGAGACTTCTCAGGAAACCAAGAACAGCCTGATGCCCACCCGACTTACCTTGGCCAGAGATGGCTGCGACCGGGAAACCGGCAGGGGACAATAGCATGTCGGGAAAAGGCGTCATCCGGGTCGAAACCATTGTAGGCTATCGGGACGTCAGGGCAAGACGTGTATGGTGAATGCTGAATTGCGTGAAGCCCAGATCAGGGACATTTTTCGGGTCATGACGCAGCAATGGTTGACGCGTCATGCCGTGTGAAGGGTGGGGCACCCCATATGGCCCACCTAAGCTTGGTCACACGGCCCACCCTTCGTCGAAGGGCCAATGATCGAACGGGTCACCTAACCACGTCGCTTCTCATTGATCGTGTAAACACGGGATCGCCTAAGCGGGCATCGCTCGATGTCCCATAGGGCGACGGAGCCGCCATATTAGCCAAATGCCCGGGGTAATGCCCGGGACAGCCATCAACAGATGGACGGGCATGGGTGAAACCGACCGGGCAACCGGATGGGGAATCCCCTCTGCGTGGGTGAAGGGCGGCGCGTTTGCTGGGTCTTTCAACTTCATAACGGAGGTATGCTGATGCAACCGCACACCGTAGAGAAGAGACTGGGCTCAATCATCGACCTGTCTCGTCAGGGAAAACGTATCAACGGCCTGTTCAGGCTGCTCTCGGCCCCAACCCTCTGGGAAAGGGCCTATGAGCAGATCGCCCCCAACAAGGGGGCGCTGACCCCGGGCGCCGATCCCGAAAACACTCTTGATGGCTTCTCGCTTGAAAGGATGGAAGGGATTATCGCACGGATCATGGACGGATCGTACCGTTTCTCTCCGGCGCGCAGGCAATACATCCCCAAGGCCAACGGGAAGAAACGCCCGTTGGGCATTCCCACTGCGGACGATAAGCTGGTGCAGGCGGCCGTGAAGATTTTGCTCGAGCATGTCTACGAGCCGATCTTCTCGGAACAATCGCACGGCTTCCGCCGGGGGCGGTCATGCCACACAGCCCTGACTGAAATCAGGCGCACCTGGCATGGCATGAAATGGTTGGTCGAAGTCGATATCGTCGGATACTACGACAACATTGATCACGACATTCTGCTTGGCTTGCTGCGCAAGCGTATCGATGATGATCGATTGTTGCAGTTGATCCAGCGGATGCTCAAGGCCGGCTATCTCGAAGACTGGAAGTTCCACAAGACTTTCAGCGGCGCCCCGCAAGGTGGTGTGATCTCGCCGATCCTCGCCAACGTCTACCTCCATGAACTCGATCTGTTCATGGCAAAGATGAAGGAGCGGTTCGATAAGGGCCAGAAGCGGCGGCGCAGTGCTGCCTATCTCGAAGCCTCGAAAGGGATACAGATCGCCCGCAGGAAGATTAATCGACGGCGTGCCAATGGCAACGAGGAAGAAATTCCCCGGCTGCTCGATGAAATCAGGGAATGGGAGCGGCGACGGCTGGAAATGCCGTCCCTCGATCCGTTCGATCCGAACTACCGCCGCCTCCGTTACTGCCGCTATGCCGATGACTTCGTGATCGGTGTGATCGGCAGCAAGGAAGATGCCCGCAGCCTCATGGATGAGGTCAAAACCTTTTTGGCCCAGACGCTGAAGCTGGAAGTATCTGCGGAGAAAAGCGGGATCAGGAAGGCGGACGAGGGGGCCATGTTCCTCGGATATCAACTGAAGACGTATGGCGATGGCCGTACAAGGCGCACTGTGATTGGCGGACGTGCCGTCACCGTGCGAATTGCGGATGATCGCATGCAGCTCCATGTTCCGATGGAAAAGCTCGCCCGCTTTGCAGAACGCAATCGCCTCGGAAATCTCTATACCGACCGGGGTGAAGCGCGATGCGAAGTGATCAATAACTCGGATGTTGCGATCCTGACCGGATACAATGCGATGATGCGAGGGCTGGCCGAATATTACAAGCTCGGCACGCTCTGGAAACAGCAGGTCGGACGGCTCTATCACCTTTGGTGGTGGAGCTTCATGAAGACCCTGTCGCGGAAGCACAAATGTTCGGTCAAGACGACAGCAGAGAGGCTCCGAAATGGGGATCGCCTCGGCTTGTGGTATGAAGGTCGTCACAAACGGCTCTTCATGCAGATGTTCCGCCTCAAAAGTGTCGAACCGGCTTCGGCATCTCGGTACGTCGATCACCAAACGCAGATGCATATCCACTTCAATGGTCGAACCGATCTTGTTGATCGGCTCCGGGCAAGGGTGTGCCAAGCGTGCGGTGCGAAAGATGTGCCAGTGGAGATACATCACGTCCGCAAAATGAGCGATATGCAGGGCACCACACTGTGGACCCACGTCAAGGCTGCGCGCACGCGAAAGCGTGTCGTGCTCTGCCGCGACTGCCATGTCGCCCACCATGCCGGACGATTACAGGCAAGACTGGATCGTATGAATGCAAACGTAGGAGCCGGATGATGGGAAACTATCACGTCCGGTTCCGTGGGAGGGGTAGAGGATCATCCCACAGGGAACCCTCGCCCCTACCCGACGGTTCTGAGAACTTTCAGGAACTGACGATCCGGCACTCAAAGTTTGCCGCCGAACGATTTGCCCATGAGGCAGCCCCGGCGCTCGAAAACTTCGCCAATTCCTCGCCAGCGCCCTTCGTGGCCGGCATCCGCGCTGCGCGCGAGCGGATCGTTGCGCGAAACGACGAGGATCGCACGGACTTCCTGCGCAAGCGCGGCTTCTCAAAGGTTGAATCCGGCAAGATCATCGAGACGGTACTTTGCGAAGAAGGTCATCCGCCCTCGTCAATTTTCGACTTCGTGCAGGGCATCACGGCGCTGGCACGAGGAAAAGCCAATCAGGACACCCGCCTCGAGCTGGAAGGTAAGGCGAAGAAACTGCTCGAACAGGTGTCCTGAGCGGGCGGCGAAGCCTGCCAATCGCACTTCCTGGCCCGGCCCGCGCGCCGGGCGTTCCCGTTCCCGCAGGCAAGTGCTTGAGACCGACGGATCCTCCCAGTGATCCGTCCGGAGCCGGCGCGCCTGCTCCCAAGAAGCCTTTCCCTTTCGCGCCAAACTCAGGAGAAATCTCATGAAGACCACCAAAGCCTATCTCGTAGAGCCGCTGATCGGGACGATCCGTATCGTGGCGGTCCCGCAGGAAAACCGGCTCGCCGTCATCCGAAACCTGATCGGCTGCGATCTCATCGACATGGTACAGATCAATGAGACTCTTGCCATTGTCGTCGACGACAACGGTCTACAGGAGGCCCTGCCTTGCGTGACGCAGCTTCACGGCTATCCGTCGCCGCTCGCCGGCAATCTCCTGATCATCGGTACGGATGAGTATGGCGAGACCGTCGATGTCACGACCGAAATCGAAGACGTCGCCAGCCGGCTTACGATCGTCAGGCCGATGTTGCATCCGGTATTCGAGTCGCTAAACGGCCCGCGCATCTTCGGCACGCGGCTGAGCGCCATGGAAGTGCATGTCGACCAGCGCCCGCCCGCCATCGTCGAGGAGAATGTCCACTGATCGCCGCGGGCCGACGATCTGCCTTCGACAATGCGAACCGATGTCAGGCGCTTCGCGAATGGCAGGATCGCAAACACATTTGTCTCGGCGCCCTTGGAAAAAGTGCAACGCTCATCTACATTACATTTGAGATTTATCTACATGGAGATGGTCATGCCCATCAACGTCAACAATCCGGAAGCGGATGCTCTTACACGCAGGTTCGCGCAGATGGCCGGCGTCGGCATTACGGATGCAATCGTCATCGCGATGCGCGAAGCGATTGAGCGGCGGCGCCATGCCGAAACTCCGCTCGAAACCGCGGCGCGGCTACGGCAGAAGCATGGCGTGTCGATGAACGACGAGACACGAAAGCCGCTCTCTCGTGATGTCTTTGACGCCATGTGGAGCGAAGGCTGATGTTCGTCGATGCCTGCGCGATCATCGCGCTTTTGTCGGACGAACCGGAAGCGGCCCGCGTGTCCGATGTCATCGCGTCAGCCAAAGTTTCTTTCACGTCGCCCGTCGCCATCCTTGAAACTGTTCTCGGTCTGGCGCGACCCGACAAGTTCAATCTTCCAATCCCGGCCGTGGAAAACATTGTGCAGGAGTTCCTGGACGAGCGGGGAATCGAGGTCCGCGACCTTCCGCCGGCGGCTGAGACAACGCGGCTTGCCCTTGTTGCCGCCCATCGTTATCGCAGCGGACGCCATGGCCTTAACCTGGGCGACTGCTTGCACTACGCGTGCGCTAGGTTCCACGGCGTCGCGATCCTTGCCACGGCGGACGAATTCCGGTCGACAGACCTGGAAACCATTCCCTGATTCCGCTGCTACGGCAGTCTCGGCATATCGCCCTCGGCGACACGCCAGACCCACGGGATCATTTCCGGCCGCGATTCCTTCAGATCCGCAAGCGCTGCCTCATAATCGTTGCTCGCCCCAGCCGGCACGATATACATCGCGACCGGCCCCGACCGTTCTTGGGGCAGCGTGACAGATGCGATCGGTTGATCTGCGGCTAGATTGAAGCGCAAGCCCTTCACGCTCTTGCGCCGCCATCCGGACAACTTTTCCAAAAGGCGTTGTTCCTCGACGCTCTCGAACGGAATCCAGTTCTCATTGACCACCATCAGCGCGATTTCCTCCACCGTGGCTATCCCCGCCCCCGAAATTCCGAAGGTCGCGATCATGATGAGATGGAACTCTTTGCTCGAGCGCCAGAGCTCGAGCTCTGTTTCAAACCTGGCGTTCAGGCGTCTCCAGGTGCCGGCTTCGATCATGAAGGGGAAGGGTAGGTGGCGCACCAGGATTTTCTGGCCGTCTCTCGCAGCGTCGAAGTCCTTCACCTCCGCCACCGCCAGCATGAGTTTACGCGGACCCGAACCGGACGCTTTCGCGCCGGCAAGTGCCGCCGCACGGCGAGCAGCGATCCCGTCCTTGTCCTCCGGGTGGTACGCCTCAGGGACAAATAGGATGTCGCTGAGCGGCGCACCGCGAACGTTCATTTGGGTAGCCGCATTGACAAGGCTTGCGCGAACACGCCCCCAGCCGCGCTTTCCGCTCCAGAGCGCGGTCCACTCTGTCAGTTCGCCCGTATCCCAAAGATAGTGCAGCAGGGCGCGCAGCGACAGTTTCTTCGCGTCATTGCGCACACTCTCGGCCGGTCGCGATGGCTGAGCGGCGCTTGCGCGACTGCTGCGTTTGGACAGGGAAAAATCGAGCTTGAGGAGCGACGATCCGGATGCCGCGTCGATCTGGATCGCGTTCCCGATCAGTGGGCCGAGACCGGAGAGCTCGTAGGGCGGCTCAAAGGATGAGCAGCCGGCTTCGTGATCCCGCCCGGTCAGCGGCATCCGCTTGACGAGGTATTGGCCATCAACCTGGGCAATATACATTGGGACCGGCGGGTCCTTGCACTGGCACTGCGGCCGGAGCTTCTGTTCATACGCTTGCGGGAGGACACCCTGCAATTCCGGAGAACCCTCTTCGAATGACCTGCCGCCGATTAGAAACCGCCGCACATTGTCCCTCCTGATCGGTCATTTCAGTCGCACGTGATCGCGCCGACTGCGATGTAACACGAAGATAGCGTCCGCGCATGTGGTGTAATTTCGGAGGCGTTTTGAGTGGGGATTGCGGTGGAGAATACGCTGCGGTTTTCGCGAGACGTCAGGTGGGCACCGGGCCCGTCAGAGAAGGTGGAGTTGCGAGACTTCAACCTGACCGAAACGGAGCACCCGATGACCGACGACAGATTACCTCTTGCCGAGCTTGCCGCGAAGAGCGGCGATCCGGATTTTCTTCGCGCCATTGCCGAAAGCGTGCTGCAACTGATCATGGAGGCCGACGTCGACGGCCTGATCGGCGCTGGCCGCTACGAGCGTGGCGAAAGTCGCCAGACCTGGCGCAACGGCTACCGTGATCGCACGCTGGACACCCGGCTTGGAACGCTGAACCTGAAGATACCGAAGATGCGCACGGGAGCCTACTTTCCGGGCTTCCTGGAGCCGAGAAAGACGGTGGAGAAGGCGCTCGTCGCGGTCATTCAGGAAGCCTGGATCAACGGTGTGTCGACACGCAAGGTCGATGAGCTTGTGCAGGCCATGGGTATGACCGGCATATCGAAGTCGTCGGTGTCGAAGCTGTGCAAGGACATCGACGAGCGGGTGAACGCCTTCCTCAAGCGTCCTTTGTCCGGGGACTGGCCCTATCTGTGGCTCGACGCCACCTATCTGAAGATGGCGAGGGCGGGCGCATCGTCTCCGTGGCGGCGATAATTGCGGTTGCGGTCGACACGGACGGAAAGAGAGAGATCGTCGGCCTGCACATTGGTCCCTCAGAGGCCGAACCCTTCTGGACGGGCTTCCTGCGCGATCTGGTGCGCCGGGGCCTTACCGGCGTCAAGCTCGTCATCTCCGATGCTCATGAAGGATTGAAGGCCGCCATCACCCGCGTCCTCGGCGCGACGTGGCAGAGATGCCGCGTTCATGCAATGCGCAATGCGCTCGCCTACGTTCCCAAGGGACAGCACACCATGGTCGCCGCCGCGATCCGCCAGGCCTTCATCCAGCCCGACCACGACAATGCCGTCCAAACCTGGCGGCATGTCGCCGACCAGCTCCGCGTCCGATGGCCGAAGCTGGGAACCTTCATGGATGACGCCGAAGCCGATGTGCTCGCCTACATGGCCTTTCCTTCCCAGCATCGGACGAAATTGCATTCGACGAATCCGCTTGAACGTCTGAACAAGGAAGTGAAGCGCCGTGCCGATGTCGTCGGCATCTTTCCGAACGAAGACAGCATCGTCCGCCTGATCGGAGCCGTGCTGCTCGAAGCCAACGACGAATGGCAGCTTCAGCACCGATACATGCAGGTCGAGGCCATGGCCGATCTCAACCCGCAGCCAATCGAGGAGGACAAACCGCTTCAGATTACACCGAAAGCCGCCTGATCATGACGGCCCGGTTCCACACTCGAAATTACACCATCTTGACGGACGCTATCTAACACGAAGCCGGTCGACTATACTAGCGCAGAAAGACCACTATGGGTCATTGCTTCGGCCCGGCAGGGAGGCAACGCAGCGGAATTGGACGGGAACGGCGGTATGGGCCTGAGCTCGCACCGGTCGCAGCCCGTGTTGTGCCGGTGCTGAGCGTTGGGAGAGGGAGAGAGGGGCCGAAATGGGTTGGCCTGTCGGGACTTGGAGAGCGTCCGTGCGGGCCGGTCCTTTCTCGCTCTCGAACAGGGTATCCCATGAACCTGATCTCTTCCCCGACAGCCGATGCCGCCGCCATACGGATTGGCGCCTCCAACGAACGCTTCCGCGCCAGTAAAATCCGCAAAGCCGGCGAGGCGCTTCTGCCGCTTCTTGAACGTGGACAGGCAATCGACGCCGCCGATCTCCGCACCAACCTGACCGATGCTTTCGGCGGCTCGGATGCCGAGGGCCTCTGGGCATGGAAAGACGCCTACGAGGCAAGCGAGGTCGCGCAGGTGCTTTTCCTGCGCAAGTTCGGTGCGGCGATCGCCGCACGATCAAACGCGCCGCACGCAGCACTTGCGATGTTGACGAAGATCGCGGACCTGATCCCGAGCCATACGCGCCGCTCTGAGGAAAGCCTGCAGTTTCAGCAATTCTCAACGCCGATTCCGCTGGGCTATGTTGCGGCCCGCGCTGCCGGCCTCGTGGCGAACGACATTGTGCTCGAACCGTCTGCCGGGACGGGACTGATGGCAATCTTCGCCAAGCTTGCCCATGCACGCCTGGCACTCAACGAATATGCGCCCGTCCGGCATGCGCTTCTCGAGCAACTCTTTGCCGCCGCGCCGGTCACGCAGCATGACGCAGCCCACATCGACGACTACCTCGACCGTTCAGTGAGCCCGACCGTCGTGCTGATGAACCCGCCGTTTTCAGCCGGCGTTCACGTCGAGGGCCGCGTGGCCGACGCCGCATGGCGTCATCTGACCTCGGCCTTCGCGCGGCTTGCCCCGGGTGGGCGGCTCGTGGCGATCACCGGTGCCAGCCTTTCTTCCGACAACCCGAACTGGCGAGACGCCTTCGTTCGCTTGCAGGAGCGTGGCTCGGTCCTGTTCAGCGCCGCCATCGACGGCGGCGTCTATGCGCGGCACGGCACGACAATGGAGACGCGCCTGACGGTGATCGACAAGATAGCCCCCGCCGATCCAACGAGCTTCGTTGCCTCGCACGGTGTCGCTCCCGATCCGGAAACATTGCTCGCCTGGATCTCCGACCTTCCGCCGCGTTCCCCGCCCCTCCTACCCATCGGCATCCTGTCCGACTGCACAACAATGGCCGCACGCCAACGTGCCGACACGCTACCCCCTGTGGCGGCCAACGCGTCTGCGGTGCGCTCTTCGCCTGCTGTCCGTGCCCCACGTCCCGGGTTCTCGCCTGTGCGCCCTGCCGACGATCAGGTCGTCGAGCTCTCCTACGAGCTGCGCGATGCTTCGCCCAAAATCCGGGTTGATGTCGCCGACGGCATTTACGAGCCCTATCAGCTGCAGGCGATCCATATCCCCGATGCAAAACCCCATCCGGACAGGCTTGTGGAGTCCGTCGCAATGGCGTCGGTCGCGCCACCCAAACCGACCTACCGCCCGCATCTGCCAAAGCGTGCCGTCACCAAAGGCGATCTTTCCGACGCCCAGCTCGAAAGCGTGATCTATGCCGGCGAAGCCCATTCCGGCTATCTCGCCGGCCACTGGTCCGTTGATGCGAGCTTTGACAATCTCAGGGCCGTGACTCCAAACGCCGAGGGCGCGGTCCGCTATCGGCGCGGCTGGTTCCTGGGAGACGGCACAGGCGCCGGCAAGGGCCGTCAAGCGGCCGGGATTATTTTGGACAACTGGCTTAAAGGACGCCGCCGCCATCTGTGGATCTCGAAATCCGAGACGCTGATCGAGGATGCACAGCGCGACTGGAGCGCGCTCGGCCAGGAGAAGCTGCAGGTCACGCCGCTTTCACGGTTCCGCCAGGGCGCGCCGATCAAGCTCCACGAAGGCATCCTCTTCGTCACTTTCGCCACACTGCGAAGTGACGAACGCGAGGGAAAGCGGTCGCGCGTCCAGCAGATCGTTGACTGGTTGGGAGGCGATTTTGACGGAGTTGTGATCTTCGACGAAGGTCATGCGATGGCAAACGCTGCGGGCGGCAGGTCCGAGCGCGGGGAAAAGGCTGCTTCGCAACAGGGCCGCGCCGGTCTGCGTCTGCAGCGTGCCCTTCCCGATGCCCGCGTCGTCTATGTCTCCGCGACCGGTGCATCCGAAGTCGAGTCGCTTGCCTATGCCGAACGGCTGGGCCTCTGGGGAGGCGCCGACTTTCCGTTCTCGACGCGATCCGAGTTCATTGCGGCGATCGAGGACGGCGGGGTGGCGACCATGGAAGTGCTTGCCCGCGATCTCAAGGCCATGGGCCTCTACTCCTCGCGGTCGCTCTCCTTCGAAGGCGTCGAATACGATATCCTCGAACATGCGCTCACCGACGAACAGGTACGTATCTACGATTCCTACGCCGAGGCCTTCCAGGTCATTCATAATCATCTCGACGCGGCGCTCGAGGCCTCCGGCATTTGTAGCAGCACGGGCACACTTAACAAAAACGCCAAGGCCGCGGCGCGTTCGGCCTTCGAAAGCTCGAAGCAGCGTTTCTTCAATCATCTTCTGACCTCGATGAAGACGCCGGCACTGATTAGTGCGATCAACAACGATCTGGACCAAGGCCATGCGGCGATCGTTCAGATCATCTCCACCGGCCAGTCGCTCACCGAACGCCGGCTGGCAGAAATCCCGACCGAGGAGTGGGGCGATATCCAGGTCGACGTCACACCGCGCGAGATCGTCGCGGAATATCTCAACCATTCCTTCCCGATCCAGCTTTTCGAGGAATATTCCGACGACCAGGGCAATCTGCTGTCGCGGCCGGTCCATGATGCCGACGGCAATCCAGTCCTTTGCCGCGAAGCCGTCGCCCGCCGGGACGCTCTCCTCGAACGGCTCGGCAGTCTGCCTGCCATTCCAACGGCGCTCGACCAGATCGTCCAGCACTTCGGCACGACCCGCGTTGCCGAGATCACCGGCCGCAGGCGTCGGATCGTGCGCCGTGACGGCAGCGGCGCGATTGCCCGCTTTGCCGTCGAGAACCGGCCGGGCAGCGCCAATTTCGACGAGACACGCGCTTTCATGGATGACGAGAAGCCGATCCTGATCTTCTCCGAAGCCGGAGGCACGGGACGGTCCTACCATGCCGACCTCGGCGCGAGGAACCAGCGGCTGCGTCTCCACAATCTCCTTGAGGCCGGATGGCGGGCGGACGTGGCGATCCAGGGGCTGGGACGCAGCCATCGCACCAACCAGGCGCAGCCGCCGCGCTTCCGCATGATCGCCACCAACGTCAAGGCCGAACGGCGATTTCTGTCGACCATCGCCCGGCGTCTCGATACGCTCGGAGCGATCACGCGCGGACAGCGGCAGACGGGCGGGCAGGGGATGTTCCGCTCTGAGGATAATCTCGAATCCCAATATGCCCGCGATGCACTCAGGCAGTTCTATAGGCTCATCCATGGCGGCGGCATCGAAGGCTGCTCGCTCGAAACGTTCGAGACGATCACCGGCCTTTCATTGACGGCAGAGGAAGGTGGTCTCAAGGACGAGCTGCCGCCGATTCACACCTTCCTCAATCGGATGCTGGCGCTGACGGTTCGCATGCAGAACTTGCTGTTCGATGCCTTCGAGCAATTGCTCGCCGCCCGTGTCGAGGGCGCGATTGCGTCCGGCGTTTACGACAAGGGGCTGGAGACGCTTGTTGCGGACCGCATGACGGTGAAGGATCGGCGGCTGGTCTATACTCATCCGGTCACCGGCGCGCAGTCGCATCTCTTGACCATCGAACGCATGGATCGCAACAGGCCGATGGTGCTTTCCGACGCATTGGAACTCGCCGCGCATGATCGCCAAGCGAAGCTTGTGATCAACGGCAAGTCCGGCCGCCCGGCCGTCCAGGTTCCGGCTCGCTCGGTCATGCTCGATGACGGATCAATTGAGCCGCGGGTGGCGCTCATCCGGCCGATGGACGAGATCCGTTTCGAGCTGCGCCAGCTCGAAGAGACGAATTGGGAGGAAACGGACAAGCAAACCTTCTCGGCCGCCTGGGAGGCCGAGGTCGCCAATCTCCCCGAATTTTCGCTTTCGACCATGCACGTTGTCTCCGGCCTGCTTTTACCGATCTGGAAACTGCTGCCGCAGGATTATTGCCGGGTCTATCGCCTTCAGACCGACGAGGGTGAGCGCATCGTTGGCCGTCTGATAACGTCCGAAGGGCTCTCTCGGCTGTGCCGGAATTTCGGGCTCGACCAGACCGAAGTCGTCAGCGCCGATCAGATCTGGCAATCGCTGCTCGCCGGATCCTCGGTTGTCGGCCTTGCCGGCGGCATGACGCTGCGGCGTGTCCGGGCGATGAACAACTACCGCATCGAGCTCACCGGCTTCACCGACGGCGTGCGCGACAGGCTCCGCGCGATCGGCCTGTTCTCGGAAATGATCGCCTGGAAATTGCGGTACTTCATTCCAACGTCGGAGGAAGGACCTGCGATCCTCTCGCGCCTGATCGAACGGCATCACGTTGTCGACGTCGACGGCAGGGGGTGACCGTGATGTTATCCGCCTCGCAACTGGCGGATCGTCTCGCGCGCGACGCGGAGGCTGTCTGCCGCTATTATCTCTCCGCCGGCCACCGGGCCGGCAATTACTGGATCGTCGGCGATGTCGCCAACAACAAGGGGCGCTCGCTTTATGTTCGGCTAACGGGTGGTCGTGCGGGTCGCTGGACCGATGCCGCCTCCGGCCAATACGGCGATTTGCTCGATCTCGTACGGGAGGCCTCAGGGCTTGTCGACTTCCGTGACGTCGCTGATGAGGCGCGGCGCTTTCTGAACGAGCCTCGTGATTCAGCCCGCGCTGAACCGGGATTGTCGCAAACCAGTGACGCTCCAACCGCGTCGATCGACCGACCGGCTGGCGAACGGGCGCGACGGCTGTTTCGGATGACCGAGCCGCTTGCCGGCACGCTCGCCGACGGCTACCTGCGTCAGCGCGGCATCCTGCGAGGGGCCTTGCATCCGGCGCTGGGGTTTCACCCATCCTGCTACTACCGCGATCTCGCAAGCGGCAGGACCAGCCGCTATCCGGCCCTGATCGCTGCTGTGACCGATCAATCCGGTGCTATCACGGGCGTGCATCGAACATACCTTGCGTGCTCCGGATCGGAGCCGGGCGGCGTTGGCAAGGCGCCGGTCGACACACCCCGCCGTGCGCTGGGTACGCTGCTCGGCAATGCAGTGCGGTTCGGCTTTTCCGCCAAGGACCTTGTGCCGGTCATGATCGCGGGTGAGGGGCTCGAAAGCATATTGTCGCTGTCTCATGTGATGCCCGCCATGCCGATGGTTTCGGCGCTGACGGCCAATCACCTCGCCGCCTTCCGGCCGCCGGCAGGGTGTCTGCGCCTCTACCTCGCCGCTGACGCCGATGCCGCCGGCCGGCACGGCATCGAAGGGTTGAGCCGCCGGGCACAGGCGCTCGGCATCCTGCCGCTGGTGCTTAACCCCGAACTCGGCGACTTCAACGAGGACCTGCGACGTCTTGGGCCCGACCGGCTCTTGGCAAATCTCCGCGACCAGCTGGCACCGGAGGATGCGCATACGCTTCTGTCCGTATGACGCGGCAGCCGGGGAGACACATGGCGAGCGCGGCACTGCGGCGTGATGAACAGTGCCGGTCCGGAAAGGCCGCCATCCGGGTTTGCGCGCCTGCGGGCCTGGCGAGAGGCGACCCTTATCATGCGGCGTCCAGGCCTTCAGCGGGTCGGTCAGGTTTCTTCCCCGCGCCGGCGCATTTTTCGCGCATCGGCTGATCCGGAAAGCGGGACCGCTTCCGGGCCGATGCCGGGCCGGCGCTCCTCGCGGGCCAAGAAACCTTCCCTCCGCCGCCCGGCGCTTCGCTGGGCCGCTCGCTTTGCTCGCGGTTCCGGCCCGTCTGCCGCATGAACAGGGATCGCCGTCAGGCCGCGAGAGGCGCGGCCGAAACCGACGGAGACCATCATGAACCGCACGCTTCCCATTGACGACGCCTTCGAGCCTCACCACGCATCCTCCCCGACCGACCGCTTCATCTACGAGATGCAGATCCATGGCTATCGCCCCTTCCAGGACGAGCCGGATCCACGGCCCCTACCGGAGGAACCGGTCGTCCACTCCGCGCTGACCGCGATCTTCGACGCCCTCACCGAAATGCTCGGCGACACGCGGCTCGAGCCCGATCTCGAAGACCTCTACTGGTCGACGGTCAATCTCTTCCACCGTGCCGGCGAACGCATCCAGCGCGAACTGCAGCGCAACGAAGATGCACAACGAACCGGGCAGAGCGAACAGGACGGCTCGGAGGTGAAAAGCGTCGAGCTGGAGCGCCACATCGCCGAGGGCATCACCCTTCTTGAGCGCCGCAACGCTTTCGAATTTATGCGCGACTATGCGGCTGACCTGTTCGAAGCCGAGACGGGCTCGGCCTGGCGGCCGCGCACCGGCTCCAAGGTCAGCCACGCCAACATGACCGCGGCTATGATCGACTCGAAAGACTTCCTGTCGGCCCGCCGTCGCGCCGAGACCGAGGTGCTGATGCCGGCCGGTACCAAGATCGCCTTTTCCGGCGGCATGGACTACAACGATCATGAGCGGATCTGGGGTAAACTCGACCTTGCCCATGCCAAGCATCCCGACATGGTTCTCCTGCACGGCGGCTCTCCGAAAGGCGCGGAGCGCATCGCCGCCTGCTGGGCCGAAAGCCGCAAAGTGACGCAGATCGCCTTCAAGCCGAACTGGGCAAAGCACGCCAAGGCAGCTCCTTTTCGTCGAAACGACGAGATGTTGTCGGTGATGCCTGCGGGCGTCATCATCTTCCCGGGCTCCGGGATTACCGGCAATCTCGCCGACAAGGCCCGCCGCCTCGGTATCCCCGTCTGGCAGGCGAACGGCGAGAGCGTTTGAGCGACCTTGGAGAACTGCCATGCGGGATGACCGCATGGCATTATTCATGATTGAGCCTCAAGCCCTGCCTTGACCGCTCCCGCTCTCTCTTGTTCATTCAGGCCATGGTCACGACCTTCAATGCCGTCCAGATTCGCGTTTGCCTCGACGAGATCGAGCCGGATGTCTGGCGTCGTCTCGTCCTGCCGAGCCAATGGAACCTCGAGCAATTGCACCTTGCCATCCAGGCGGCATTCAACTGGTGGAATTATCATCTCCACGAGTTCCGTATCGGCGGACTGCGCTATGGTGACGTCGCGCTCCTGACGGAAGATGCGCTTGACGACGATCCGCGCGTCTTTGATTTTCGGGAGGTGCGCCTTTGCGATTTCGAAGAAGGCGCCAGCTTCGCCTATATCTACGATTTCGGCGACAACTGGCGCCACCAGGTCGATGTGGAAGCGTTTCTTGCACTGGGCAAGCCCCCGAAACATGGCGCTTGCATCGAAGGCGCGCGGGCGCGGCCGCCAGAAGATGTCGGTGGCGTGAGCGGATACGAACGCTTCCTCGAAATCATGGTCGACCTGTCCGATCCCGAACATGCGGAAACCACACGCTGGTGCGGTGGACATTTCGATCCGGAATGGTTCGATCTGAAGCTCGTTGACAAGGACGTCCGCAATGCGCTTCGAGAAGGTGTCAAGCGGCGACTTTATCAACCGAAGCCATCGTCGCGTCGCGACGGATCGGAATCGTGACATGTCGTCTTTATCGTCTTGTCGAAGGGGCATGGCCACACCGGTCGGACTGCCGTGGCGATTGGTTGCGCGGAGGCGAAGGACGCTCCACCGCCATGACGAACGCCGCCGCGCGGACGTTGCTCCGCCGATTGGAATGCGGCGTCCTTGTCATTCCATTCTTGGCTCGACTCGCTCCGAAAACCGACTTCAGTTCGCCGGCGGATGCAATCTCGTATCGAGCGCGAACGGTTCTTGGAGCTTAAGAGCATATTCACCGGATGCGACGCTCGCCACGAAGATCAGGTTCCAACTGTATCGCGACACCGCGCTCGGTATGGCGACGAAACGATGTCTCTTCAGCAGGTCGTCGCCGAAGGCCTGCTGGCCCGCCCCTGGTATGCCAGGGTGCAGCCAGTTCGGATTGGGAACGGTCGACGGGTCAACGATATGTATGGCGGCAATGTCGTGGATGACCGCCGCGGTTAATTTATGAGGAACCGTGTCAAGGGCGCTAAAGCCTTTGTGAACGGCAACTTCGAGAATTGCGGTAGCGGGGTCCAGTGAACAATAGACTGCTCTGACACCTTTGCTGTTCCAGCGGCCGCCGACCCGATAGGCACCTTCGCCGCGGTCCCAGGTGGAGGCATGGACGGCCTGGTCGAGACGCCATGCTATTAGCTCGGTTCCTCCGAGCGCAATCGGCAGGGGCGTCATGCATAGACGCCATATTCAAGCCGCTCAAGATGATCTTCGACCAGTTCGACACCTGCAGGCGTTCCCAGAAGATCAATCGGACGCCGATTGTCCAATCCAATCGCCGGACGCTCCAGCCATTGCTCGGCTTCCTCTTGCGTGCCCAGCACGTCGGTTGCCTTGGCCAGAATCTCCGCGAATTTCCATGTTCGTCCGCTCTGCTCTTGGCTCAATGGCTTGGCCAGCGCATCTTTGCGCCTTTGCCAGGTTCTAAGACTAATGCCGATCGCTTTTTCAAGCGATTCCGTCTTGTCGATAAACACCAGTTGACCGACCAGATGATTGAGCGCGGAGGCTGGCAATCCGCTCAGGATCAGTTCGTGGGCATCAAGCGTGCTGGTCAGCCGACGCGCCAAAATCCGTGATCCGCCAAGCAGGGCCTCCACTTTCTGTAGACCGCCGCTGGTTGCTTCTTCCATAACCTTGTTCACGGTAGCTGTCATAGCTGGCTCCTTTGCGTCACTTGTCGCTTTCATTATGACAGCTGACGCGAAGAATTTCAAGGCGGAGGGAGCGACGGTTGGAGGCTTATGGCCAGCCTATCGCCGCCAATGGATCACTTCCTGAATGCGAAGGCGTGCCGGTGTTGCTATTTATTCAATGCATCCTTCAGCGCCTTGGCGGGCGTGAACGCGAGCTTTCTTGCCGCGGCAACCTTGATTGTGGCGCCGGTCGCGGGATTGCGTGCTTCGCGCTCAGGCGTGTCTTTTGGCTTAAACTTGCCGAAGCCCGGGATCGACGTTTCAGCGCCTGTGGTCGCGGCCGTTGTGATCTCCCGGAATACGGCTTCGACGATCGCCTTGCTCTGCGCTTTGGTCAACTGATGGTCGGCGGCAATCTTGTCGGCGATTTCATTGGTTGTGGTCATGATCAGTCCCTCTCTAAAAGCATGACCATTTCACCGAAGGACGGTCGATGTCACCTTCCCGGCCGGTCGCCCTTTCCGGCTCAAGTGGCATTTCCACAGTTTCCGACGGGAATGTAGCCCTTCTGGCGTTTCCGCCGCGCCAATTCCAGGAAATGGCGTGCCGCGTCCCGCTCCGTCGGAAAGACCTCGCATTTGATGCCGCCGCGTTTGCCGATCCGCCCCCAGGACCGCACGACAGCCGTCTCGCCGAACAACGTCGTCTCGATCGCCAGCATATAATAGCGCGCCATGTTGCGTGTGGCGTCGATGCGCTGACAGTAGAGTTTGAACGGGTAGAGAGCCATGTCTCGAAGAATCGTGGCATACGCCCGTCCTGTCCAACGACTGTTTTGAATCGATCAACCCGAACCGATTCACGGCGTTGATAGAAGGATCGGATCGAGCGGCTGGGGTGTGAAGGGCCGATTGCCGCAAGATGCCAGATCGTGCCCCGGTTGTCGGCGGCGGTGCCGATTGACTTGTTGCTGTCAGAGATGACCGCAGCAATTTGCGCCACCGGCGCGCTAGGATTATGCAGACACGTTGCACCACCGTGCCTACTGTGTTGACCGGTCAAAGCCTCTGCCAATTGCTGCCGGGTGTGGCGCGACGGCGATCTCGACTTTTCTTGAGGAGGCTTTGAAGTCAGCGCTCGGTTCGCTTGTCAGCTGTGGTAGGGGCGAGGGGGCGGGGTGATCCTGATGCTGCGGTATTCGTTCACGCCGTCAGACCTGGTCCGGCGCAATCGGATGGCCATGGCTGCATCAACCTTCGTTCGCGCTCCGGGGCCATTCCCGTTCTCTATGTCGCCTTTCTAAGGGACCGGCCGCAACCAGCGTCAACCCCGCAAGGGGGTTCCCCTGCGCTCCGCTCCGGTGACGCCTGCGGCGCGGCCCCTTCTTCGGGCGCCATCGGGAATGGTCCCGAGCAACCGAAGGAGTAACTACCATGGCCACCACGATCGCAACCCTCACCCAGAAGACCGATGGCAGCCTCGAAGGCATCTTCGCAACCATCCGGGTCAACGCCCCGATCGCCATCGTCCCGAACGCCCACAAGGCAAGCGAGGAAGCTCCCGACTACCGCATCATCCACCGCAAGACCGGTTTCGAGATCGGCGCCGGGTGGAACCGCATCGCCCGCCAGACCGGCGAGGAATACCTCTCGGTCAAGCTGGAGGCCCCTGAGATCGGCGTCATCTTCGGAAACCTCGCCCCCGCGCCCGGCGGCGAACCGAACCGCAAGGTCATCCTCTGGAACAACCCGGCCTGAAGGCCGGCGACCGGCCCCTCAAGGGGCCGGTCCCATCCCGGACACGACACCGCTCCGAAAAGGACCTTCCCATGAGCCGCTACACCATCACCGTCGCCCAGCTTGCCAGCCAAGCAACCGATCCGGATGCCATTATCGGCTACGATCGTCCACTGCAGACCTTCTTCCTGCAGGCATTCCCCGACTCGGAAGGCGAGGATCTCGCCCTCTGGCTCGGAACCGATTTCCGAGCCTACGAAACGCTTTCCGCTCTGCGCACTGCGGCACTGGCTCAGGGCTACGACTTCCTCCCGATGGCCGCCGATACGGTCAGGTCTCTCGCCGACGATCTCGCCCGCGAAGGATGGCGCTCTCATGCCGACCCTCTCCTTGAAGCGCTGTTGAGCGGCAAGACCACCCCGACCTGATCTCGCGGTAACGTCTGAGCCCGCAGTTATCCGATGACGGCCGCGGGCGATATCTGATCCAGAATTTCGTCGGCGCCATTTCGCCGAGCGTGCCTTCCGGGGCTGCTCTCAGAGGCGGCAGCTTTGCTGCCGCTCGCTTTTTGGTGCCACACGAGAGGTTGGTTTTCTGCTCAGACTGTCCAAGTCTGTCATGAGGCAAGGAAGGCCTCAAGGCCCGAGCGGCCCCTCGCAATTTTTCCTCCGCTGCGTTGCACTCCGCTCCAGAAAAATCGGTTCCTCCGCTCGTCCGGCTCCGCCGGTCGCGTTCCGCGAGCCTTGACCCCTTCCTTGCCTCATGACGGCCGTCGGCATCTTTCACGTCAACAAGGATGACGACGATGACGAACAGCTACTATTTCACCCTTGAATGCACCATCGAGGAACTGCGGGCCGAGGCCAAAGAGGCGGCGTCCCTGGAAGAGCGCCGCATGATCGAGGCTGAACTGGAGGCGCTGAAGTCCGAGCTCGAGGAATATGCCCGGGAGCAGCTGCCGTGAGGCAGCTTCTTTCGCTCGGCTCTGGAGCGCGAGAGGCCGGATCGACCGGCCCCTCGCGCTGGCACCGTGTTCCAACAGTTGCGCTATGGCTTGATCGCGATTAGACTCGTGCAGAAACGCCAGTATATGGCAACAGCCGGATTTCCCGCCGTTGCCAGCAGATGCAAGTGAGAGCGCCCTCGTCGCACGCCGCAACCGGATGTCCTTTCATGTCAATTGATCCTCACGCCACGACCGATCATTCCGATCCAATTCGGAAAGCTCCCTATTGGCGCTTGCTTGCTTTGCCTTTTGAATTTCTCAAAGCCGTCGGCCGCATCGTCCTCTATTGCATCTGGTATGTCGCCTTCTATCTCCTGTGCGCGTTTCGGCCATTCACCGGGATGCTGGTTCTGGCGGCAATCGTCATGCTGCCGATGTCGATCGTCGTCCTTGCCCATCCGCAGGCGGCGGCGGGCATGCCGTTTTGGCTGATCGGCCTTATAGCGATCGGGTTTGTCGCCTTTGCCCTTGGCTATACAATGTTCGTCGATTGGTTCACGCCGCCTGGTGCTGAAGATCCGTTCGAACGATATCGGCGTCAACGGTAGAAACCCGCCGACTGGCGCTACCACGAATGCTGCGAGATTTCTTCAATCCATCGCTCGCCGTCATAGGCAAATTCGACGTCGATCGCCATGACAGCTGGGTCGTCGGAAAATCGGGTGCGGACCATCGAAGCGGCAAACGCATTCGAGGCCCGCTCTTCGGCGAGCGAGTCATATCGACAATCTCGGGCGCCACGCAAATGTCTTGCAGGCGCCGACGAGCCAGAGCGTGATATCGTCATGGCCATCCGACGCTCGCCGATCGTCAGCCAGCATACCGTCCAGTAGCTCGGAATTCACCGACTAGCCGGGACCGTGGCAAAGCCAGGCTCTGCTCTGCGTGTGATTGAGAACGGCTGCGGCGATACATGGCCCCATGCCGAACGAACCGATCCTGTTGGGCGCTTCAGCAACGCGGCTTTGCCCCTGTTCCACATCGACCAGTTCACCGTCCATTGTCTTGACCGTATGGTCCTCACTTGGTGTTATCGTCAGTTCTTCACGAAGCGGTTGCGCTTGGCCGCCGCGTGCATATCCTTGCGCCTAAAGTAGATCGCCCGCCCACAACGCAGCGGCGCCTGGCCCTGGACTATGATGATCTGCTCGTCCTTGCGCATCGATTGGGTAATTTCGTGCGGCATGATCAATGGTCGTCGCTGGAAATTGACGTTCTCCGATTTGCGCGATGCGCTGTTCTTCGTGTCCCAGCCGATGTTGCGTGAGGTCCCTTTCACCTCGACGGTCATCTCGCCACATTGCGCCGAGACATTGCGCGCCGTATCGAGCGCCTTGATCGCGGCATAGCTCGCGAAGGCGCATCCGTCGATCCACGACGTCGCGCCGTCCTTGCCGAAATGCCGCTCGAGCTGGCCGACCGACTGGTACATCAGCATCATCGAGATGCCGTACTTGCGACCGCGATCCCGCGCCTCCTCAAGCACGCGCATGTAGCCGAGGAGATCGACCTCATCGAGCATGAACAGCGCCCGGCGCTGGAACGCGCCATCGGCCTGCACCATGGCATTGATCAGTGAGCCAATGATAACTCGCCCGATTCCTGGATAAGAGCGCAGGATCGAGGCGGGGATATTGAGGAACACGTCCTTCTTGCCCGAAACAATGTCGCTCGACCGGAAAGCATTGCCGCAAACGAGGGCGGCGTAACTGTCGAGCGATAGCCACTGCGTATCCTTCGATGCGGTCGAATAGACGCCGGAGAATGTCTGCTCGGTCATGTTGGTGAAGACGCCAAGCGTCTCACGGATAAAGGCGGACGCGGAATGCTCCTGAATGTCGCGCAACATTGCGAGCACCGAGGGCTCCGGCTCGGAAACGATCTGTCTGAGACTGCGCAAGGTTCGCCGTCCCTCGTAGTCCGGAGAGAGCATCACGTGCGCCAGCAGGCCGGTCAGGAGATTGTGCGCCTGGTTCTGGAAATAAGACCCGGTCGAACTTTCAAAGCGCAGGCTCTCCGACAGCAGCATGTGCGCGATGCCGACGATATCCTCCTCCTTTTGCTTTGACCTCTCGATCCCATCGAGGACGTTGAAGCCCATGACCGGATTGGTCGGGTCGAGCACCATGACCTCTCGGCCAAGGCCGCTCGTCCGGTGCTCGACCACCATCGGCGTGACTTCGGTTGACGGGTCGAGGCAGATCAGCGGCCCGGTATATCTGAGCGCCGTCGGCACCACATTGCTGGTTGTCTTGTATCCGCCCGAGCCGGCGAAAAAGAGCATATGGGTCGAGTCGAAATCCTGTTTGTAGGTAAGCAGCGGCGCCTTGCCGCCTTGACCCCAAGTTGCCGGATCGTTGGGATCGAAGGGCAGCTCGTGGACGATTTCCCTGTCGACGCGATAACGCTCACCGACGACGATTTCGCCGTCCGGCGGAAACACTCTTGCCGCCGCCGACATCGGCAGCCAGTCCGCGTCTCCGAAGGTACCGTGCCAGGCACGCTTCACCGGCACGGGGACGACCGTCGAGATACGCGCGGCGACGGCAACTGCCATGAAGGCTGTGACCGCGCCGAGGACGGCGACCATGTCGAGAAAGGAAAGAGCTCGCTCCCAGGTGACCGTGCCGCTCTCGACGAACGGCGCCAACCGGCCGAACTCGCGTAGCGCATAGAAGCCGGCGACCGTCAGAAAGCACGCGAGGCTGGCGATGGCGATCGGCCTCCGGCGATGAATGGGCAGGGCCCATACGGTCAACAGCCCTGAGAGCGGCCCGAACAGCAATGCCGGTAAAGGTGCGGCCCGCAAAAACCAGTATTCGGCTTTTCCGGACAGTCCGGCGGTAAGCCCCTGCCACCGCCAGCCGGTGACATAGACGGCAAACGCAGTGACGGCGGCCGGCACAAAAATGAGCAGCAGGCTCGGATGGAGTTTCGACTTCAACGCCATTCCAGCATCTCCTCGACGGGCGTGATCTCTTCCGATTGAGGGGAGGTTCTGAATGCCTTCTCGCCGATGTCGCGCAGCCGCCGGTATTCCGACGAGCCTGCTTCGACTCTCGCCATTTCCATGAGTCCGCCGAGTAAAAAGGCCCGGTCGGACGTAGAAAGGCCCGCCCTGACGACGATGCCGCCTAGCAGGAATTTCTCCCGCGCCGCGCGCTTGCGATCAGCTGTCATGAGAAACCTCCGTCGCCGCTCCAGCCCCACTATTTGCAGGTCGACGCGCTTGAGGAGATGCGGCAGCAGTCGCCTTTTTTTCGCTTTGGCGAAATCGCGCGGCGACCTCTTCGAAGATGCGGTCAAGTTCATCGTCGGGGATCTCCATTTCCGCCAAACCGGACTTCGTGGCGGCGCGAGCAAAACGCTCCGCCGATCTGACGACGAGCAGCTTCCTGCGTTCGCGCAGTTTTTCGATCTGAGCATCGAGATCAGTGATCGAAGTTTTGGCAGCCATTCCAGTTTCCTTCCCGTGTCGAGACAATCTAAACGATAACGATTATACCGGCTAGAATGCGCGAGTAAAATAGGTTATTTTGCATTTACTCCGAAAACGTCGCTGCCGGGAATCCGGCCATGGCCGCCATCCGGAAAAGCGGCATCGGCCCTTCGGTCCGATTGGTTTGAGGGCGCAATATACGTCGCTAGCGCGACGTGCTTGGAAGGTGAGGAGACGGCATTGGCGATCATGTTCATCAGAGCGCAGGTGATCAGCAGAGGGGCTGGACGCAGCATCGTCTCGGCCGCCGCCTACCGCCATCGCGCCCGGATGATGGACGAACAGGCGGGCACGTCCTTCAGCTATCGCGGCGGAGCCGCCGAATTGATGCATGAAGAGCTCGCATTGCCGGAGGACATTCCGGCCTGGCTGAAGGCGGCGCTCGACGGCCAATCAGCTGCCAAGGCGAGCGAGGCGCTCTGGAATGCGGTCGACGCGTTTGAGAAAAGAGCCGACGCACAGCTGGCACGGGAACTGATCATTGCCCTGCCGGAAGAACTGACCCGGGCGGAAAATATTGCCTTGGTTCGCGAATTCGTCCGGGACAATCTGACATCCAAGGGAATGGTTGCCGATTGGGTGTACCACGACAAGGACGGCAATCCGCACATCCACCTGATGACGACGCTTCGACCCCTGACCGAGGACGGGTTCGGGCCGAAGAAGGTCGCGGTCACGGCAGAGGACGGCACGCCGTTGCGCGTCGTCACACCGGACCGGCCGAACGGCAAGATCGTTTACAGGCTCTGGGCCGGTGACAAGGAAACGATGAAATCGTGGAAGATCGCCTGGGCGGAAACCGCTCACCGGAATCTGGCACTGGCCGGTCATGAGGTCCGCCTCGACGGCCGCTCCTATGCCGAACAGGGTCTGGACGGCATCGCGCAAAAGCACCTCGGCCCGGAAAAGGCGGCGCTCGCGCGAAAGGGCGTCGAGATGTATTTCGCGCCGGCGGATCTTGCGCGGCGGCAGGAAATGGCGGACCGGCTGCTTGCCGAACCTGAGCTGCTCTTGAAACAGCTCGCGAACGAACGCTCCACTTTCGACGAGCGTGACATCGCCAAGGCGCTCCATCGCTATGTCGACGATCCCGCGGACTTCGCCAATATCCGCGCGCGCCTCATGGCCTCGGACGATCTCGTGCTCTTGCGGCCGCAGCAGGTGGACGGACAGTCCGTCAGGGTCTCCAAACCGGCGATCTTCACAACAAGAGACATCCTGCGCATCGAATATGACATGGCGCAGTCGGCAGAGCATCTCGCCACGCGGAAAGGCTTTGGTGTTTCGCCGAGGCACGTCGCGGCCGCCGTCGCCAGCATCGAGACGGCCAATCCGGAAAGAGCCTTCAAGCTTGATGTCGAACAGGTGGACGCTGTCCGCCACGTCACCGGTGACAACGGCATTGCCGCCGTCGTCGGTCTCGCCGGTGCCGGCAAGTCGACGCTGCTGGCAGCCGCCCGCGTCGCATGGGAAAGCGAAAACCGCGGGGTGATCGGCGCAGCCCTTGCCGGTAAGGCCGCGGAAGGGCTTGAAGACAGTTCCGGCATCAGGTCGCGCACGCTCGCTTCCTGGGAGCTCGCCTGGGCCGGCGGCCGGGAATTGCTCCATCGCGGCGACGTGCTTGTCATCGACGAGGCCGGTATGGTCTCGTCTGGGCAGATGGCGCGGGTGCTCAAGACGGTCGAAGATGCGGGCGCAAAAGCCGTACTGGTCGGCGATGCGATGCAACTGCAACCGATTCAGGCGGGTGCTGCCTTCCGGGCGATTTCCGAGCGTATCGGTTTTGCCGAACTCGCCGGCGTGCGCCGTCAGCGCGATGAGTGGGCGCGCAACGCATCCCGTCTTTTCGCCCGCGGCAAGGTCGAAGAAGGCCTCGATGCTTATGCGCAGCGCGGCCACATTACCGATCGAGAAACGCGCGACGAAATCATCGGTCGCATCGTTGCCGATTGGACGGATGCCCGTCGTGACCTGCTCCAGAAAATCATCGACGGGGGGACTGCGCCTCGGCTTCGCGGCGACGAACTGCTTGTGCTGGCGCACACCAATGAGGATGTGAAGCGTCTCAACCAATCCCTGCGCAAGGTGATGATGGAGGAGAGCGCACTGACCGACGCGCGCGAATACCAGACGGCGCGGGGGCTTCGCGAGTTCGCGGCCGGAGACCGGATCATCTTCCTGGAAAATGCCCGTTTCCTCGAACCGCGAGCGCGCCGCCACGGGCCGCAATATGTCAAGAACGGTATGCTCGGCACGGTCGTTTCGACCGGTGACAAACGAGGCGACACGCTGCTGACGGTTCGCCTCGACAATGGCCGCGACGTTGTTCTGAGCGAAGACAGCTATCGGAATATCGACCATGGCTATGCCGCAACGATCCACAAATCTCAAGGCGCGACCGTCGACCGGACCTTCATCCTTGCCACCGGCATGATGGACCAGCATCTGACCTATGTGGCGATGACCCGCCATCGCGACCGCGCCGACCTCTATGCGGCGCGTGAGGATTTTGAGGCGAAGCCGGAATGGGGACATAGGCCGCGTGTCGATCATGCCGCCGGCGTCACGGGTGAACTCGTCGCAACCGGCTTCGCGAGATTTCGGCCCGAAGACGAGGATTCAGAAAATCCCTTTGCCGATGTCAGGACAAATGACGGAAGCGTCCATCGTCTCTGGGGCGTGAGCCTGCCAAAGGCGCTCGAAGAGGCGGGTGTCTTGGAGGGCGATACCGTCACGCTGCGGAAGGACGGTGTCGAGAAAGTCAAGGTGACGAGCCCGGTCATCGATGAAAACACGGGCGAGAAGCAATTCGAGGAACGCGAGGTCGATCGCAACGTCTGGGCAGCCAAGCTGGTTGAGTCCGCCGAGGCTCGCGTGGAGCGAATCGAGCGGGAAAGTCATCGGCCGGAACTGTTCGGTGAGCTTGTCGAGCGCCTTGGAAGGTCGGGCGCCAAAACAACGACGCTCGATTTCGAAAGCGAGGAAGGTTATCGCGCGCACGCCCGAGACTTCGCACGGCGGCGCGGCATCGACGGGCTCGCCGGGATCGCGGCCGGAATGGAGGAGAGTGTTTCCCGGCAACTGGCGTGGATTGCGGAAAAGCGGGAGCAAGTCGCAAAGCTCTGGGAGCGTGCAAGCGTGGCGCTCGGCTTTGCGATCGCGCACGAGCGGCGCGCGGCTTATAACGAGGAACGCCGTGAGTTTCTCGCAGCGGACTTCCCTGCGACCGGGAAATATCTGATTCCGCCCAGCACCATATTCGCCCGCAGCGTCAATGAGGATGCACGCCGGGCGCAACTCGCCTCGCCGCGGTGGAAAGAGCGGGAGGCCATCCTGCGGCCGGTGCTCGAAAAGATCTATCGCGATCCGGACGCAGCACTTGTCCGCCTGAACACATTGGCGTCGGATGCAATGATCGAACCCCGCAAGCTTGTCGACGACCTTGGCGTCAAACCAGAGCGGCTCGGCCGCCTGCGCGGGTCGAACCTCATGGTTGACGGCCGGGCAGCACGCGATGAGCGTGCCGCCGCGACGGCGGCGATCAAGGACTTGCTGCCGCTGGCTCGGGCGCATGCGACCGAGTTCCGCCGGACCGCAGGCCGGTTCATCGAGCGCGAGCGGACGCGTCGGGAATACATGTCTCTGTCGATCCCGGGGCTTTCGAAACCGGCGATGGCGCGCCTCGTTGAAATCGAGGCGATCCGCGAACGGGGCGGCGAGGGCGCCCACAAGACCGCCTTCGCCTATGCCGGTGAGGACCGAGCGCTTGTCCAGGAGGTCAAGGCCGTCAACGACGCATTGACGGCACGGTTCGGCTGGAGCGCCTTTACTACCAAGGCAGACGCAGTCGTCGAGCGAAACATCGCGGAGCGCATGTCCGACGATCTTTCCCCTGAACGCCGCGACAAGCTCACCCGCCTCTTCGCCGTCGTCAGGCGCTTTGCCGAGGAACAGCATTTGGCCGAGCGGCAGGATCGATCGAAGATCGTTGCCGGCGCAAGCGTCGCGGCTGTTCCAGAGGCGGTGACTGTCTTGCCGATGCTCGCCGCCGTGACCGAGTTCAAAACGCCGGTGGAAGAGGAGGCGCAAATCCGCGCGATAGCCGCCGCGCACTACCGTCATCATCGCGCGGCTCTCGCCGAGACCGCAAAGCGCGTCTGGCGCGATCCCGCCGGCGGCGTCGAAAAGATTGAGGCGCTTCTCGTCAAGGGCTTTGCTGGCGATCGCATTGCGGCGGCCGTCAACAATGATCCCTCCGCCTATGGAGCGCTCAGAGGGTCCGGCCGGCTGGTGGACAAACTGCTCGCCTCCGGCCGCGAGCGAAAGGAAGCCCTTCTCGCCGTGCCGGAAGCAGCAAGCCGCATCAGTTCGCTCGGTGCGTCCTACGCCAGTGCGCTTGATGCCGAAACACGAGGCATTATCGAAGAGCGCCGGCGCATGGCTGTCGCCATTCCCGGATTGTCGAAGGCCGCCGAAAATGCCCTCGACCGGCTGACGGCCGAGATGGGCAAGAAGGGCAGCAAGCTCGACGTCGCCGCCGGTTCGCTCGATCCGGCCATCGCCCGCGAGTTCGCCACAGTCAGCCGGGCACTCGACGAGCGTTTTGGCCCCAAAGCCATTCTGCGCGGCGAAAAGGACGTCATCAATCGTGTGGCGCCGGCCCAGCGGCGCGCCTTTGAGGCAATGCGGGAGAAGATGAAGGTTCTGCAACAGACGGTTCGACACCAGGGCAGCGAACAGGTTCTGTCCGAACGCCGGCGACGCGCCATCGATCGTGTGCGCGGCCTCAGTCGATAAGCCCTTCAGTGACATCAGGGACGTGAAAGGAAAAGCACATGGCAGGTCAGGACATGCCTTACGAAGCAACCATCCGCACTGAAATCGCCATCAGGATTCTCAATCAGGCGCGCGCCATCGTCACGGCACGCGCCTATGCGCTCGATGAACAGGACCCGGCCGCCGCCGACCGGTTGCGCGACCGCCGCCGCGCCCTCCTCGACCTCCAGGAAAGCCTCGGGCCGGATAATCCTGACGCGGTGGAACATGTCATCGCCCTCTGGGGGCCGCGCGTCCAGGACGAGACCCGCTTCTGGGCGGAGTTCTGATCATGGCGGAGGACGTGGTCGGGTTGCTCTCGCCCGAGAGAAACGAGAGCATTTTTCAGAAAGACATTTTGCGCGATTATCTGCCGGAGGGGATGGGACGATCGGAGCAACCGCGCCTGATCCTGATCGGCGGCCAACCGGGCGCCGGCAAGACGGCGGTTCTGACCGCGAGCCATCACGAACTTGCGCAATCAGGACCAACCATTCGCATCGTTGGCGACGACCTCAGATCCTATCATCCGCAATTCCTTGCCTTCCAGCGTCAGGATCCGGAGACCGCGTCCCAATTCACACAAGGAGATGCCGGACGCTGGACCGAGAAGCTGCTGTCGGTTGCGACTGAACGGCAGGTCAACATCGTCTTCGAGACCACGATGCGCACGCCGGAAGATGTCGCCCGGGTGATTGAAGTGGCGCGGCGAGCCGGCTACGCGGTCGAGGTGCGTGCTGTCGCCGTCAATCCTCGCGTCAGTTGGCAGGCAAATCATTACCGCTTCGAGGAAATGCTGCATGCCGGGCTGGCGGCACGGATCCCGCCACAGCACGTTCATGATGCCGCCATCGACGGTCTTCGCATCAGTCTCGACAAGATCGAAAGCGAGCATTTGGTCGACCGCGTGCAATTGCGCACACGTGGCGGCTCCGTCATCTACGACAATGAGCTCCGTGACGATCAATGGATGCATCGCCCCAGTGGTCGGCTGGAATTGGAGCGCGAGCAGTCACGGCCAATGACACCTGGAGAGTTGCAACGCTTCGCGGACGACTGGCACCATGTGCTGGCCCGGATGGAAGAGCGCAGCGCTTCGAGGGATCGGATCGCAGCAGTGGAGTTCCGTGCACAGGAAGACGTTGCTCATCTGTTGGCGCAACGCCGGGAAGCGGAGGGCGCCCAAAGCAAAAGACGTGGCCGGACAATCCTGCAGGAACCCGCCGACGGTCACCGCCTGTTCGTCGAGCTCTACGACAATGCGATCCGCGACGCCGAGCGCCGTCCGATCGGCAATGTCGAGGCCCATGCCGTCGGACGCCTCACGCAGAGCTACATGGCTTTGAAGCTTGTCGAGGTGGCGCGCGATCTTGGCCTGCTGGCGGACGAGAGCAAGATCGTCGCAACGCGGGCCTTTGCACAGGACAAGCGCGCGTCGCTCGAATTCCCCGCGGCGCATCGCCTGCCGGCGGACCTCGCCGTGGAAATGCCGGACGGGACACGACGACGGCTGACCGACACGTTCGGTCTGGAACTCAATCGGGTGGCGATTGACCGTGAGGTGTTCAGTCCGACGGACCGCATGTCGCGTCTCGCCAATGTGGCCGATTCCTGGGCAGAGGCCGCCGGCATGAGAAAAGTCCTCGCCCAGGCAGCAAACGTCGTGGTGCGTGGTGCATCTGCCGATGAGGCGATGTCGCGGATGATCGAGCCAGGATATGCGGTTGCCATTGCTCAAGCCCGGCGCCGGCTCGAGCGCAATCTGATGCTCGCCGAACGGACAGCGATTGCAACCTCGATCGTTGATGTGAACGGCGAGCCCTTGCGCGCGATGCCGGACGTCCTTCGCCTCCGTTCGGCCGAGCTCGAAAACCGCGCCCGCGCCAAGGCCATCATGGAGGCCGTGCTTTCCGAGACTGCACGACATGACAGTCTGGAGCCCGCTAAGCGGCGCGCCGCGGACGTCTTCGCGCAGGGCATCGCCGGGAACGAGCGAATGTTGCGGATTGAGACGGAGCGCCACGTCGAGCATGCAACGGTCTCACCGATGCCGCTTGTTCCGGCGCGGGATCTTCCGGACTTCGGCGAAAGCGAAATCAGCGCGCGTCTGCAGCAATCCACGCGGCTTGCCGGCAAGCGGAGTGAGATCGAACACCTGTCGCGGCTGGTCTTCGGCAATAATCAGGCGGCTTCGGTGGAGGCGATTACGGATGCGCGAACCGGCGCTGCCGCCGGCGACGACGTGCGCGCGGGCCGGCGGGGCGAGATGGCCGGCGAGGGGCGGACCTGGTTGCGCGGCCCGAGCCCCGAGCGCCGGACGGCCGAAGCACATGCGCAGAAGCTCGCAGTGGCGTTGGCCGACTATGGATTGGCGATCGACTTCGAGCGGCATCAGGTCGCCACACAGCACCGCGAGGAGCAGGCCCGTCAGCGCGTGGAAATTCCGTCGCCGTCCAGCAAACTTGCCGGTGTGCTGGCATCGGCAGGTGAGGAGCGGTTTCGAACCTTACAGAGTGATGAGGGTCTCAGACGCGAATTTGAACGTCTGTCCCTGGCGATGAAGAAGCGACTGTCGTCCTCTGATCTTGCCCAGTTGAAGACCGGCGATCTCTCAAAGGTCGCCAAATCCCACGGGATTGACGAGCGGCAGGCAATGAAGGTGAAAACGACTGTATCCCAAGTGCGTAGCTTGCAGCAGAATATGGCGGCGCATGCACGGGAACGATCGCGGACAGAGACCGTCACTCTAGTAAGACGCTGATAGGCTGCGCCTTTTGTCTCTCAGACTTATATTAGGAGTTAATCGTGATGTAGGCGCGCTGCCCATAGTCTGCTATTTACTTCTGGCCACGGAAGTCTTTTTGGCTGCTTGGTCGCTGTTATATTTTGGCGTCTTCGGTTGCGATTAGCGACTCCCGCGCGGCATGGAAAACGTCTTGCAGCGCTTTTTGACCATCGAGCCCCTCAATGGCGTAGCTATTGAGGAACTGACGTCCTGCGAACAGCTTGCGGTCGACGGGGGTCAAGTCTGCTTCGTAGCAGACCTTTTGCCAGAGTTCGGCGATGGTCTTGATCTGGCCTTCCATCAGTGCGGTCGCTTCGGTTTCTTTCAGATGGTAGTCAGGCGCGGCGGCGAGGCACGTGGCGAGCGTGCTGGCGCGGCCGTCGCTCTTGATGAGCATGGCCTGTGTGGCTTCGTTGCCAGTACGGGCTTGCGGGCAGATGTCGTAGGCGGGGGTGAGTGTGAGCATCTTGCCGTCCCAGAAGGCGGCATGGTTACGGGCATGGTCGTCGGTGTTGCCGCACAGCACATTGAAGCAAATCCGCCCGTAGAGCTCCTTGAGTGTGTTCTTCGGCTCAGTGAAGCGGTGACGGATTAGCTCGGCCAGGTCCTCGTAGGAGGCATAGCGGGCCATCATCTCATCAAGACCGAGCATGGTGAGTGCCGAAACCATTGCCCGCCGCGTCCAGCCCGCGTCTGTAAGCGTGCGGTCGAAACGCTCGATGAGCAGAACGTCTTTGTGGGCGGCTCGGGTCATCGCCACGGTTGCCGTGTTCAGTCCGCAGGCGCTTGCCAGCTTCATCGCGATGAACTCGGCCTTCACGACGCTGTATGTGTCGTTGTTTGCCGAGAATTTTGCGATGAATTTTCTCGTGCCATCATCAATAAGCGCCTTCGGGCGCGCGCCACCGATCGAAGTACCGTGATTGAGGGCCTGGTCGAGCGCCGGCGTCAGCGGGACCCCTTTTTCAATGAGCGCTGCCGCTTCCAAGAGCTCGTCAAGTGAGGCCTGCGCGGCGAGACGGGGGACATAGTCGGTGGCCGATGCCTGAAAATCGAGGGCGCCGATCCGGTCCGACCCCGATTGGAGCAGATAGGTGAGCTCGCTGATCTCCGGCAACCCGGCGGCGTCGGGCTTCCTGCCCGTCAGCCTGTTGATGATGACGCGGCGGCCCCAGGCATCGGGCGAACCGTCGCGGATGCAGCTTGCCATCGACAGGCCGTTGATTGGCACAATTGTGCCTTCTTGAAGCGGCAGTTCCGGCTCATAGATTGAAATAGCATTTTTACGTCGTCGGTAGCTGGCGCCGTAGGTGAAGTTGAGGCGCTCGCCCTCCTGGTCGAGGCGGCCGGCCACCACCGGCTCGGTTGCTCCTGGCAGCCACAACCAGACAAAGGCTTGCGTAGCGTCCACCCTAGAAGTCATCATCGACCTCCTTCATGGCGTGGCGGACGCTTTTCGGCAGCAGCGTCAGTTTTTCATCGAGACGGGCGTTTTGCATCTGCAGGCTGCGCTCGTCATAGTCAAACAGTCGTAATCCGACGATCGACGCGACCTCAAAGACGATGCCGATCTCGGGCCCCGGCGCACCCTTTTCGATGCTGGACAATGTTGTGCGGCTGATGCCGGCGCGGTCGGCCAGTTCCTGCGCGGTCAGGCCGCGTTCCGCCCGGGCGACGCGGATCAGCTTGCCAAGCATGGCGAGCGCTTGTCGTGTGACTCGTGAATAGCTTCGAAGGCGCGGCATTGCCTACTACCTGCTTTGTTCATTTGATTGTACGTAAAGGATGTCTGCGTCCAATATTTAATACGTTGTGCCATGGTTTCTGGAGTCAAGTCAAGCTTCGTTCACCAGAGTGGTCATAAAGCAGCCTCGTGACCATAATTGTGAACGTAGACGGGCCTGGGCAATTGGTATGCCACACTCCGGGGCGCAGATGTAGCGGTCAACTGACTTTCTCTTGGCGCTCTTGCTCAGCAGCCGCGGCAAGCTCACCGGGAACGTCCAACATGTCGACCGGCTTTACCCGTTCACTGACGCTTTCCCTCCAGGTTTGCGGAAGAGCCGTCAGATCCTGGCGCATGAGCATGACTTGTCAACCGGCATCCCTCGGGGAGCAGGTCTGGGCGAAGCAGCCTTCGTTTAGGAGGCATAGTTTTCAAGGAAGGATATTTTCCGGCAACCATCACTGCAATTCAACCGCGAAATAGAGCGATAAAGAGTTCAATCGCCTTGTTTGCAAAACTCAAATATGCGGCGATCATCGCCGCATATGGCGAGATCAACAATTCAACCGACCACGTGCATTCGACAGATCTTGCGCAGCCGGGTTATGCCCCGTAGTCACGCAATTAGACAAGTAGGAGCGCATTTGGACCCGTCTCGATGTGATCCGGGCTCTGTAACGCATCATCCCGCAGGCGGTCCCGGAAGAGCGCGCCGCACCGTTTCGAAAGGCTTGCCTTCCGCGAAATACCAAGTGTCGAGATTCAATGTAGGTGCGACCATCCGTGTACTCATCTCGAGCAAAGCGCGGATGCCGCAGCACGCCGAGAAATCACTCGCTCCGACCCAAAACATCAAGCGGTCGCTCATTGCTTCCATCATCGCCCGGCCAGTGTCGAACTCGAGATGCCCGCCGCTCAGACGCGGGGCGACCAACTGAAATTGCTCGATCATACATGTGACAATTTCTGACCTGATCTTTAGTGCATCGTCGGTTTCGACGAACGCTTCCATGGCATGTCGATACAATTGGCTATCTCCGGAAAGGCCCACCAGTTGGTGAATTCGATTAGTAAGGCGGCCCGTCGTGCTTCAGCCGGGATGCGCCGCGCAAATCGGGCTGAGAGCCCGACGAGATATCCAGTGTTCGTAAAGCGGCGCTGCGATGTGCATCCTTTTCCGCATGTTCGAAAGCACGCGGGTTGAAACCTCGAAGGCACCACAGCAGACGGGGTGCTTGCCGAAGCCATCGGACCGCCCGAGCTCGTCGAATGCGGCGCCGGCTTTCTCATAGATGCGCCGCATATGCGGTTCGTAGTTCGAAATCATCATGTGGATTCCGTTGTCGAGCGCCACCTCGCAGAGCGCCAGCAGAAGGAGGCAAAGTGCCCGCTCGCACCGCGTGTCAGGAAAATCGCGGGCAAGCGCCTCCTCGTCAACACACATGCGCGTGCCCTCCCAGATACCGGGTGCGATGAGATCGGCGGCATGGGGGAAGGTGGACCGGAAGACGTCGTAAAGCAGGGTAGGGCCGGTGGTCGGCATGAGCCGCACCGCCCCATAGAGCTGGTTTCGCTCGTCGTCACACCAGATGAGATAGGCCGGGTTGAGGCCGTCGTAACGGTCACGCTCATAGGCACCCGATGTCTTGACCTTCCAGCCCAGCCGATCGGCAAAGACTGTCTTCCTCAACCGGAAATACTGATCCAACAGGTGATCATATCGGCCGTACTGATGGGCCTGGACGAGTGCATACATGGTCGCCTCCATTTGGATGTCGGCGAGATCATGCGTTCAGATGGGCGGGCAGGAAATGCCCGCAGCTTGACACCCTCAAGTGTGGGTATTGCCATAGGGATTGATCAGGCGCAGTTGTGCTGCGCGTGCTGTTGCGGCCGACCTGGTCGAGCATCCGAGTTTGAGCTGGGCGGATTTGAGGTACGAGCGGACAGTATGTTCCGACAGTCCGAGAACGGCGGCGGTTTGAGGGGCGTCTTTCCCGAGCGCGGCCCAGTGCAGGCACTCGACCTCGCGGCCGCCGAGCGGCGGAACAGGATCATCTTCGCCATAAAGTTCACGGACCGCTTTGTCGTGGATTTGAAAGGCCAGATCGACCCATTCGTCGCGCCGTTCAGCGATGATGGCGGTCCATTCGCTATCCGGCTTTCTGGAGTTCAGTGAAAAGAGTGCGCGGCGCGACTTGGTGACGACCGGAATGGAGAACCCGTTCTCGCCGAGACCGTATGTTGTGGCGTCGACGTAAAATTCGAGAGCAGCTTCCGGGATTTCGACGTCGCGCCAATCGAAGGGCAACTGTCGAACGAGACCCTCGTGCAGGATGGGATCGACTTTGACGAAATCCTTCAGGAGATAGCGTGCCACCCACGGATCGGGATAGGTGGTCTTGACAAAGGGTGTGTCCACAGCGCCCGCAACGGTCTGGGCGAGATGATAGGTAACAAAGTCGATCCCGTAATTCGCCTGGACGACTTTGATCGCCTCGTCAACGGTGGCTGCGGCTTCAACTCCGGCGGAGGTGATGCGAAAAAGCGCGGACTCATTTGTCTGCATAAGAAAATCTCCTTAACTTAACGTCCTTCCAGGACGCTCTTCTTGGGAGGTTGCCGCATGCGGTTGCGCCTGACCGGGAGGGAGGTCAGACGAAATGGGCGGTCAACCGACAGTGTGATTTCGGCAAATATTGCATCTGAGAATTCCTATGCGGTGCTGCGCGCGGTGGTGTCGCTAGGAGGGAAGCGGCCGGAATCCATTGCGCGACTCACTTCTGCGAAACGTATGGCACGGGAGACGGCTTGCGGGCCGCTCCAGTCGGGCGTTCGACCAGAATGGTCGTTTTTGGCGGATGCGCCTCGGGGGTAAGTCCCAGCAGTTCCTGATCCAACTGCTTGTCGGCCGCGGTCAGGCGGTGATGGATCCGGTGAAAATCCATCCAGGTTGGTGTGCGGTAGGTTTCGAGCCAACGCGAGGGCTCTCGTACATCGCGTGTGAGCGTCCATTGCCGAGCGCCGACCCGGCTTTGCACGTGCCGCCGTTTGCGCATGACCTCGAGAAACAGATCGACGTTATCGTCCGTTATCAAATACTCGGTGGTGACCAGGATTGGACCGCTTCGTGGCTTGAGATCGAGGGCGACGGACGGAGCATCGAACGAACCGGACGGCTCCAGTTCGGATTCAAAACGATTGCTGATCGGCAGTTTGAACCCCAGGGCGGCCACGACCAGTGATGCGCCTGCAGAAGCACCTAATGCCCAGGAGAGAGAGTGGTTCTCGGCTATCGTTCCCCAGAGCCAGCTGCCGGCCGCAATTCCGCCATAGGTGAAGGCGCTGTAAATCGAGATCGTGCGTCCCACCACCCAGCGCGGGCTCGCCAATTGCACATTCACACCCAGTCCCGACCATCCGGTAACCCAGCCGGCGCCGCCAAGCGCCAGCGACACGGTCGCGACGGCGAGGTTCGAGGTGAGCGCCAGGGCGAGCGCACAGGCCGCGCAGGCGATGCAGGCGACGACGAACATGCCTTCCTGCACGAACCTCCGCCGGAGACGTGGATTTGCGAGGCCCGCGAGAAGCGCGCCGGCGCCAAAGCCGGCCATCAGGATGCCGTAGGCGATCGGACCAGCCTTTAGCTGGTCACGGGCAACCAGCGGCAGCAGCGCCAGGAGGGCCGTGCCTGCGACCCCGAACAGGGTCCCGCGGGCAATCGTGGTCTTGATTTCCGAGGATATGGCGGTGAAGCGCAGGCCGTCATAGATGGCGGTCACAAGTGCTTCGCGGGGAAGGGATGAAGACGGCACCTTCCATTTATTGCGCAACAGCGCGGTCAGCGGGGCGACAAAGCCCAGGGTCGTCAGCGCAAAAGTAACCATAGGCCCGAAGGCAGCGACAATGAAACCGCCGAGCGCCGGGCCGACACTGCGGACCGTGTTGAAGCCGACGTTCAGCAGTGTCACCGCCGACGGGATATGGCGGCGTTCCAGCATGTCACCAAGGGAGGCGCGCCAGGCGGGGTCCGCCAGCGCGATGCCGCAGCCATCGAGAAAGCTGAAGGCGAGAATGATCCACGCATTGGTGATGCCGAGCGCCATGAGGATCACCAGCATGGCAGACGCCGCCATCATCAGGCTTCGACCGACGATCATGACGATGCGGCGATTGTAGTTATCGGCGATCGCCCCGACGAATATCGCCAGGAAGAAGGTCGGCAGGGTCGAGGCGGCCTGAACGAGCGCCACCATGACGTCCGAGGTGGCGATCGTCACCATCAGCCAGCTGAGCGCCACCGTCTGCATCAACCATCCGAGGCTTGAGAGCTGCGAGGCGAGGAAGACCGATCGGAATGTCGGATTCTTGAGTGGTGCCAGTAGTCCTGACGTATCTTCTTCAGTTGCCGCAGCCATTTGCCTTAGTCGCTTTAGTTAGTATTCGTTGAGATCATGAGACCGCCGCCGTGGAGCAGGGCCGCGGTTGGTGGTTCTTGCCAATCGTCATGCCAGCCTCCGCATTTGCCCGCCATGCTCCTGACTGCGCATGAGCAGCACATGGATCAAGGTGAACAGCCGGCGCGCGGTGTCGATGTCGATGGTGACCTTCGAGGAAAGACGGGCCTGCAACAGTTCGGCGGCTTCGTTGTGGATGCCGCGGCGCCCCATGTCGATCGCCTCGATCTTCTCAGGGCTTGCGCGGCCGACAGCATCGTGGAGGCTCTCGCATACGAAGGTGTAGTCCTTGAGCAGCCGGCGAAACGGGGTCAGCGACAGATGATGGCTGACAACGTGTTTGCCTCGGTCCAGCGAAATGGTCATCACCAGCCGGCGATCGACCAGTGCAAGCTCAAGACGATAGGGGCCAGCCTCATGGCCAACGGGGGCGAAACGGTTTTCGTTCAAGAGATCGAAGATCGCGACAGCCTGTTCCCGCTTGAGGTACGGATCGTCCTGAACACGCAAGGAGCCATCGAGCGATACGGCGCAAAGCCGGAGATTGGATGCCGTCTTAGTCGTCGTCGTAATCTTTGCGTTTTCAGACCCTTGCGTCCGGCCCTGGACAGACATGTCAGTCAACTTTCACGCAGCTGGCACGCACGTCGGACGGCGTGGCGCCATAGCGCCGACGAAAGGCGTGATTGAAATAGGATAAGTCGCCAAAGCCGGATTCGAAGGCGATGCTGCTGATGGTTCGGTGAAGTAACCGCCGGTCCGTTATCAGCCGGTGTGCATGGGCGAGGCGCTGATCGAGGATAAAGCTAGTAAAGGTCGTGCCGGCGCTTGCGAACAACGCGCCAATATAGCGGGACGTAATGGCGTGGCGGGCTGCCACGCTATCGATGGTCAGATTGCGATCGGTGAGATGAGTGACAATGTCGGCCTTGACCGCGGCGAACCGTGCCGCGCGTTTCCCGCGTCCCTCGATAAGATCGTGTGCGTCGCGTGATTCGCCGCAGGCGAGCGCGACGAGATCATGAATATGCACGGCAAGCACTTGGCGTGCCTCCGGCGTCATGATCGCTTCCTCGATATCGAGCGCAGCAATATAGCCGCGCAACAGGCACATGGCTTGCCTGTCGCGCACGATGGCGATGTCCTGCAGATCCGAACGTCGTTGAATGAGGGGCAGCAGCAATTGACGGCGCAGGCGCAGGCTCAACAGCCGCATGCCTCCCGGGGCATCAATCGTTGCTCTGGCGCCGTAATCACCGATAGCGCCCATACCGGCGGCAACCTCATAATCAATGCCGGTAACTTGGATAGTGAGAGCGCCATCAAGCGGCATCAGCATGCAAAGATCGCCGTCCCTCGCAGCATGCATGGTGCGCATCGCCGAGCAGGTGCTGTGCGCGATGGCAACGTCCGGCAAGGCTCGAATAGTGCTCTCAAGCCGAAATGGCGCATCGGCGCGCGGCGTAATAGCAAGGTCATAGAGTTTCCGGCGATGTTCGTCGCAATACCAATCTATCCATTGATGAACCGACTGATCAGGCGAATAGAAATGCACTCTGCGGAAATCGAATTTTTCAGAGGTCATCATTGCCCCCCATTGCCGCCCGCTTGCGCGCGCCTAAGCTCGGGATCAGGGTGGCGACGATGGACGCGCATCCATCGAGATCGCTAGAGAGCGAGAGGCTGCTGTCGTCCTCCATCCTCGTGCGCCAGCCACTTTTTTCGCTCCACCGATGCCGCTCGCCGTCACGTGGAAATTGGCTGCCGCCGAAACGAGTTCGACGACAGCCACCGCGGCTTGGGAGACCAGGCGGAATGAAGATCGACAAGAAAGCATCGCAAACCTTGGTTGACGGGGACGTGCTGCTGGCGTTTCGCGACACCCTTGCCAGATTGTTCTGCGCAAGTCCTCCACGGTTCGCACGATCATCATCGTCATCGCTGCTCTTCCTGTTGTGCAGCTTTGGGGGCGTCACCAAACACGTGCTCGGTGGCGGGGAACTGGCGCGAGCCGACCTCCTGCGCATAGGTTCCGATCGCCACTCCCGCGGCTGCGGCGAGTTCGGCGTAGCGCTTGACGAATTTAGGCGGAAGGTGGAAAACAGCCCCAGCATGTCGACGACGACGAGGATCTGGCCGTCGCAAGCAGGCGAGGCACCGATTCCGATCGTCGGAATGGAAAGCCCAGCCGTGATCTCGCGCGCGAGCGGTTCGGGGATCTTTTCCAGGACGACGGAAAAAGCCCCAGAGGCGGCAACGGCACGGGCATCTTCCATGACCCGGTCGCCAGCCTCACCGCGGCCCTGGACAGAATAGCCGCCGAACGTGTGCACTGCCTGTGGTGTCAGGCCGACATGCCTCATGACCGGAATGCCGCGCGCGGTCAGAAAAGCGATCGTCTCGGCCATATGGACGCCGCCCTCGAGTTTGACAGCGGCACATCCCGTTTCTGACATCAGCCGCGCGGCATTTTGAAATGCCTGCTCTGGCGAGGTTTCATAGGAACTGAACGGCATGTCGACTACCATCACCGCACGTTCGAGACCGCGCCGCACGGCCTGGCCGTGCAGGATCATCATCTCCAGTGTGACGCCGACCGTCGACGGCAATCCGTGAAGGACCATGCCGACGCTGTCGCCGACTAGCACGATGTCGCAGTGCTGATCGACGAGTTTTGCCATGGGCGTGGTATAGGCCGTCAGGCAGACGAGCGGCGTCGGACCCTTCCTTGCGGCGATGTCGGGGACGCTGATTGCTTTTGTTGTTGTCGTTGCACTCATGGTCGTGTCGTCAAGCTCGCGGGGCGCTTAGGTCCTCTGTTGGTTGCAGTGGCTATGGCAGAGTAGTGTTACGTTATAACATATCGCATAAGATAGCTTATGGAACTCAACGGTCATTTTGCGCCTGTTGCTTTTTCTCGTGAAATGACCGCTTTGGAACTTGCAACGCGTCGAGCTCTCACTCCCCGCAATCCAGTTCCTATTTGCGCTCCGCAGGTGAGCAATTCTTTCGCTATTTTATTTCAATTTGCCACCTATTGACTAAGTTGCCTGGTATTCAATCATCTTGAACGATATCGCACGAAAATCGTCCGCCCCGGTACTCTCCTCACAGAATTGCCGACACCGTCTCGCCGAAGGAGGACGGCGTTGGCACGATGGTGACGCCGGCGCTCTTCAGGATCTCGACCTTCTCCTGGGCCGATTCCCCGAAGGCCGAGATGATCGCACCGGCATGGCCCATGCGACGACCCTTCGGCGCCGAAAGTCCGGCGATGTAAGCGATCAGCGGCTTCCTCATGTTGTCGCGCGCCCAGAGTGCGGCGTCGGCTTCCTGTGGACCGCCAATCTCGCCGATCATGAGCACGGCGTCGGTACCCGGATCCTTCTCGAAGAGCTCCAGCATGTCCTTGAACGACGAACCGTTGACCGGGTCACCACCGATACCGACCGAAGTCGAAACACCGATGCCGAGCGCCTTCATCTGGCTCGCAGCCTCATATCCGAGCGTGCCCGAGCGGGCGACGATGCCGACGCGTCCGGGCAAGTAGATCGAGCCCGGCATGATGCCCATCAGCGCCTCGCCGGGCGTGATCATGCCGGCGCAGTTCGGTCCGATCAGGGTCATGCGATCCTCGAACCGGTAGCGCCGCATGTATCGCTTGACCCTGATCATGTCCTGGGAGGGGATGCCGTCGGTAATGCAGACACAGAGCCGGATGCCGGCGTCGGCCGCTTCCATGATCGAGTCCGCCGCGAAGGGCGGAGGTACAAACACGATCGAGGCTTCGGCGCCGGTTTCCTGCACGGCGTCCTTTACCGTGTTGAAGACCGGCAATCCAGCATGGGTCTGGCCACCCTTGCCTGGAGTGACGCCGCCAACCACGTTGGTGCCGTAGCGCTTCATATCCTCAGCGTGGAAGCTGCCAATCTTGCCGGTGAAGCCTTGGACAATGACACGGGTCTTCTTGTCGAGTAGAATGGACATGTCTCGGCCCCCTCAAGCAGCCTTGATGCCAGTGAACGAACGCCAGGCGCTGACAGCCTTGTCGGCAGCTTCTGCGAGCGTCTCCGCAATGATAATTTTTTTGCCAGATTCGGCGAGAATGCGCCGGCCCTCTTCCATGTTGGTTCCGGAGAGGCGCACGACGAGCGGGACCGGCACGCCGACTTCCCGCAGAGCTTTGATCACGCCCTCGGCCACCCAGTCACAGCGATTGATGCCCGCGAAGATGTTCACCAGAATCGTCTCGACATTCTTGTCGCGCAATACGGCGCGGAAAGATTTCGCCACACGTTCTGGCGAAGCCCCGCCGCCAATGTCGAGGAAATTCGCAGGTTCGCCACCAGCGATCTCGATCATGTCCATGGTCGCCATGGCAAGACCCGCACCGTTGATAATGCAGCCTATGTTGCCGTCAAGGCCGACATAGGAGAGGCCGCAGTCGGACGCGAAGGTTTCACGCGGATCTTCCTGGCTCTTGTCGCGCATTTCGGCGATGTGGGGCCGGCGGAAGAGCGCGTTCTCGTCAAAGCTCATCTTTGCGTCGAGCGCCACCAGATCACCTCGCGTGGTAACCACCAGCGGATTGATCTCCAACATCGAGGCATCGTAGTCGACGAAAGCGCGATAACAGCCGAGCAGCGTCTGGGTCGCGCGGGCGATCAAGGCATTATCGATGCCCAGCCCAAAGGCGATCTCTCGGGCCTGGAAATCTTGCATGCCGACACCAGGATCGACAGTCGCCCGGATAATCGAGTCCGGCTCAGTCTCTGCAATCTCCTCAATCTCCATACCGCCCGAAGACGAAGCAACAATCATGATGCGCTCGGATTTGCGGTCGAGGACGAAACCGAGATAGATTTCGCGCTCGATATCCATCGCCTCTTCCACATAGAGGCGGCTGACCAGTTTTCCCTGCGGGCCTGTCTGGTGTGTCACAAGCGTGCGGCCGAGCATGGAATCGGCAGCCTCGACGATCTCGTGGTCGGAGGCGCAGAGCTTGACGCCACCCGCCTTGCCGCGTGCACCGGAATGGATCTGCGCCTTGACGACCCATCGGTCGCCTCCAATTTCCGTGGCACGATAAGCCGCCTGCTCCGGACTATAGGCAAGGCCGCCACGCGGAACGTGGATCTGGTAGCGAGAGAGAAGCTCTTTCGCCTGGTATTCGTGGATGTCCATGTGGTCCTCCTCTCAACGGCCAGCGGCAATGGCTTCGTGGGTGGCGAGTACGTTGCGTGCCATGCGCTCGGAAGCGGCGTCGATCATCTTTCCGTCGAGGGAGGCTGCACCCTTGCCCTGGCTCTCGGCTACCTTCAGGGCGTCGAGGATGCGGCGGGCGCGCTCGACCTCCTTCTCGGGCGGGGAGAATATGTCATTGGCAAGCGCGATCTGGCTCGGATGGATCGCCCACTTGCCCTCGATGCCGAGAGCGGCGGCACGGCGGGCCGCGGCCCTGTAGCCCTCGGGATCGGAAAAATCACCGAAAGGACCGTCGATTGCGCGCAGGCCGTAGGCACGGCAGGCAACCGTCATGCGCGACAGACCGAAGTGCCATTGGTCGCCCGGATAGTCAGGGTTGAGGCCGCCGATGTTGATTGTGCGGGCCTTGAGGCTGGCTGCATAGTCGGCAACGCCGAAATGCAGTGCCTCCAGCCGCCCGCCGAAGGACGCGATCGCCTCGACATTGGCCATCCCGAGCGCCGTCTCGATCAGGGCCTCGAGGCCGACACGGGTCTTGTGGCCCTTGGCAATTTCGATCTGGTTGACCATGGCTTCCACCATGTAGAGATCTGCCGGCACACCGACTTTCGGCACGAGCAGTGTGTCGATCCGGTCGCCGGCTTGTTCCATGAGGTCGACGACGTCGCGGTACATGTAGTGGGTATCGAGGCCGTTGATGCGCACGGAGATGGTCTTGCCACGGGCGCGCCAGTCGATCTGGTTCAGCGCCGCGACGATATTGGCTCGCGCGCGTTCCTTGTCTGGCGGTGCCACGGCATCCTCGATGTCGAGAAAGATGTAATCGGCGTTGGAACTCGCCGCCTTCTCGATCATCTCGGGGTTCGAGCCGGGCACGGCGAGCTCGCTGCGCTGCAGTCGCAGCCGGCGGAGATGGTTTATTGTGTGGCTCATTGTGTCCCTCCTCGTCTCGCATTTACCGTGTCGCTGCCACGACCCAGAGCCATCCGTAAACGTCGCCCGTACCAAGACTGCTGAGATTGACGAACGCCAGTTTTGGGCGCGTGAAATCCACCTAGTTTCCCGGATTGCGCTTCCCGACCGTCCCATTATGCCGCCCACTTTAGCAACAGCGGAGCGGGAAATCGGTCAGCTCGCGAGCGTCTCCTTCACCATTCTGGCGGCCGCTTCATAGCCCATAGTAGTCACCAGTTCGGTTGCAAACGCAGTACTGCTGTTCAGGTTGGCTTCGCATTTGGCCACGTTAGCCAACACGCCCTCGACGCAAGTCTTCGTAAACGTAAGTACGGCGTTACGTAAAAGTTGCATTGCGTCGTGAATGCCATAGATAATGACGGGCTCCATGGCGTTAAGCTGAAGCTGTCCGGCTTCGGCAGCCATCCCAACCGTTGTATCTATGCCGTAGACATAGAAGCAAACCTGGTTCAATGCTTCGGCTGCCACCGGATTAATCTTTCCGGGCATAAGTGAGGAGCCCGGCTGAAGTGCCGGAAGGATGATCTCACCGAGTCCGCCGCGCGGACCACTCGATAAAAGTCTGAAATCATTCGCAATTTTCGAAAGTTTGGCTGCAATTCGCTTAAGTAATCCCATGTGAAGCATGAAGGCGCCCATATCCCAACTCGCCTCAATTAGGTCTTTTGAGCCAACTATGGGAAGACCTGAGCTGTCTGCGAGATGTTTAAGGGCACGAGCCCGATAGGTGGGCGTAGCCGTGACGCCCGTCCCTATCGCTGTCCCTCCCAGATTCACCTCAAGGAATAGGCGCTCAGTCTCGTTAAGTCTGTCGCAGTCTTCGAGGATCGTCGTCGCGAACGCGGCAAACTCCTGGCCGAGCGTCATTGGAACCGCATCTTGCAATTGCGTGCGTCCGAGCTTGCGAATGCCACCGAATTCGTCTGCCTTTCTATTAAGGGCGGCGGCCAGAGAAGCCAGCGCGGTGGACAATTCCCGGCTTGCAGGTATCACAGACAACCTGACCGCAGTCGCGTAAGCATCATTGGTCGACTGAGATCGGTTTACATCGTCGTTTGGGTGGACAAGACGCTCTTCGCCTCGCGCACCTCCAAGGAGCTCAGTCGCGCGGTAAGCAAGGACCTCGTTCATGTTCATATTAGTGGAAGTACCGGCGCCACCCTGAAACACGTCTACAAGAAACTCATTGTCGTGCTTGCCCGCCAGTACCTCCCGACAAGCCGCTACGATTGCTTCACGCTTTGCGTCCGCAAGCAAACCTTCTTCAAAGTTGGCGTGCGCTGCAGCCATCTTCACCTGGGCCAGTGCTCGAATGAGAAATGGCATGCTTTTAATTGGGATGCCGGAGATTGGGAAGTTCTCTAATGCCCTAGCGGTTTGCGCACCATAGTAACTATCCGCAGGTACGCTTACCGGCCCCAGGGGATCAAGTTCAATGCGTTTGTCGGTAGACATAATTTCCTCTGAATTAGCGAGAACGAAGCTGAACGATACCGAGCCGTTCGATAATGGTTCCTCAGTGGAGCGCTCTGGATAGCATTGCCTTTCCAGAGCCGTTCCTGACAAATCACCGCCGATTGAGGCAAACCACCTTTGGCTGGGTCATGTCCTCGTAAGCGAAGCGAACACCTTCTCTCCCCATGCTGCCGTATTTGAAGCCCCCGAAGGGCATCGCGTCAAAGCGATAGTCGGAGGAGTCGTTGATCATCACTCCACTAGCCTCGATCCTGCTTGCTGCCTCAAGCGCGGCATTGAGATCGTTAGTGAATATCCCCGCGTGAAGGCTGTACTCAGGCTCATTGGCCATTGCGATTGCCTCGTCGAGCGTGTCGAACGGAGCGAGCATGACCACGGGAGCAAAGACTTCGTCGTGCCAGAGCTTGCAGGTCGGCGGCGTGCCCTCCAGCACCGTCGGAAAATAGAGGGATCCTTCGCGCCGATGGCCGCATAGCAATCTCGCGCCTGCCGCGATGGCGTCATCGACCGCCGCTTCGGTCCGCTCCGCCGCCTGGCTCGAGATCATCGGCCCGACATCCGTCTCCTCGCGAGACGGATCGCCAGCCTTGAGCTTCGATGTGGCCTCCACGAAGCCATCACGGAAACGGTCATAGAGATCGCGTTGCACGAGAATTCGTTGCGCTCCGATGCAGTTCTGACCTGCGGCCCAGAAGCCGCCAGAAACACAGCTCTCAACGGCTTTGTCGACTTCGCAGTCACTCATGACGATGACTGGTGCGTTGCCGCCGAGTTCCATCGCCAGTTTCTTGAGCCCCGCCGAACGGCTGATCGCTTCACCGGTAGCAAACCCACCGGTGAATGACACCATCCGGACTTCGCGCGCGGAGACGAGCGCCCTTCCGAGGTCGGCCCCGCCGATTGCCACGGTGATAATCTCTTCCGGCAACCCAGCCTCGACAAGCACACGGACGAGATTGATTGCCGAAAGCGGTGTCGACTCCGATGGCTTCAGCAGCACGGCATTACCGCCCGCGATTGCCGGCCCGAGCTTGTGGGCGACGAGGTTGAGCGGATCATTGTACGGCGTGATCGCGGTGATAATCCCAAGGGGTTCGCGCGTGAACCACCCTTGACGCCGCTCCGAACCCTCATAGGCATCGAAGGGCACGATCTCGCCCGCATTGCGCTTTGCTTCCTCAGCCGAGAGCTTCAGAGTATTGACGCAGCGAAGAACTTCCTTTCGCGCCTGAACGATCGTCTTGCCGGCTTCGAACACGATGGTCCTGGCAAAAGCATCATGTCGGCTTTCCACGAACTTGGCCGCCCGTTCGAGAATGCTTGAGCGGGAGTGCCTTGGGAGATTGCGGGAATGCTCTGCGCCACGCCGGGCACGCACTAGAAGTTCATTGATCCAGCTTGCATCCGTCGCGTCAACCGATCCGACGAGAGATCCGTCATAAGGGCTGTAGACAGAGATCGGCGCCAAGCTAGTCGTGACGTGAAGTTTGGCAACGGTCATTGGCCAGCTTCCTTTCGTTTATAATGCGCTATCCTGCGCAGCAGTTGAGTTCACTGGTCAGAGCCCGCCAAAGACCCGCGCCCAGAACCAATCACTAAAGTTAGATTTCGAATGACCATCCACGATGGGCATCGCGTCGTTCTGCGTCACTCGTTTAGATCTTCTGTCCGTCACGGACGAGTTCGTCCATCACGGAGCGCACCGCGCTTTCGGCGATGGAGACGATCTCATCGACTTCAGCCTTTGTCGTAACCAGCGGCGGAGCGAAGCCAAGAATATCGCCATGCGGCATGGCGCGAGCGATTAGTCCACGGTCGCGGGCGGCCTTGGAGATGCGCGCGCCGACCTTCAGCGACGGATCGAACCGCGTCTTGTTTTCGCGATCGCCGACGAACTCGATCGCACCCATCAGACCAACACCGCGGACTTCGCCGACGATCGGTAGCTGTGCAAACTTCTCCTTCAACTGCGCCTGAAAATGGGCGCCGACTTCCTTTGCATTACCAGGGAGATCCTCTTTCTCGACGATGTCGAGAACAGCGTTTGCCGCGGCGGCGCCGATCGGATGGCCGGAATAGGTGTAGCCGTGCGAGAAAGCACCGACCTTATCGGCCCCGTCTTCCAGCACCTTGTAGACTTTCTCGCCAACGATTGAAGCTGACAGCGGGAAATAGGCCGACGTCAGCCCTTTGGCGACCGTGATAAGGTCGGGCTCGATGCCATAATGCTGCGAACCGAACAGGGAGCCGGTGCGGCCGAACCCAGTGATGACTTCGTCAGCGATCAGCAGTACGTCATGCTTCTTAAGCACGGCCTGGATGGCTTCCCAGTAGCCTTCCGGCGGCGGCGTGATACCACCGGTACCAAGAACCGGCTCGGCAATGAAGGCACCCACATTGTCGGGGCCGAGACGCTCGATCATCTGATCCAACTCAACAGCGCGACGGGCGGAGAATTCCCGTTCGGTCTCGCCCGGATTGGCGCCCCAGTAATGATGCGGAACTCCGGTATGAACGACCTGAGGCAGCGGCAGGTCCATATGGTCATGGTAGAAGCTCATGCCGGTCATCGAACCGGAAACGACACTGCAGCCATGATAGCCGCGCTCACGCGATATGATCTTCTTCTTGTTCGGCTTGCCGCGCAGATTGTTGTAGTACCAGACGAGCTTGGCCTGGGTCTCGTTGGCGTCCGAACCGGACATGCCGTAGAACACCTTGCTCATCTTGCCCGGCGCCATCTTGACAAGGCGATCAGAAAGGATCGCGAGTTCATCGGTCGTGTGCGCCGCATACGTATGGTAATAGGCGAGACGATAGGCTTGGCGCGAAATCGCCTCCGCGACCTCAGTGCGGCCATAGCCGACATTGACGCAATAGAGACCCGCAAATCCGTCGATCAGCTGATTGCCATAGGCATCCTGGATTCGGATCCCCTTCCCCGTCTCGACGATCGTGGGCTCACCAAGCTTGCCGGTCGCAAAATCCTTCATCTGCGTGAACGGATGCAGGACAGTGCTTCTGTCCTTCTCGCTGATTGTTTGAATATCGATCGTCATTTTCATCCCTTTTCTACTTCCGCCGCTACGCTCGTACCCGTATTGGGAATCCGTGGAAATAATTGTTGCTGGCTCTGAACATCGTGAGGATTGCTGCACATTCAAACTGCCTGCAAATGCAGAATAGATTTTTGCTCGAGTCGATTGACAGCGCATATGGCAGTGAATATGCAGAATTGCTGCATATTGAGTTCAGGATTGGAGGATTACGCGATGTTTGAGCTGGATCGAGCAGATGTAGCAATACTTGACGCCGTCCAGCGAAATAACAGGCTAACTTCCGAGGAACTGGCTGCCGTGGCGCATTTGTCGCCGACAGCTTGTCAACGACGTCTAAAGCGACTTCGAGAGGAGGGCGTGATTGAATCAGACGTTTCGATAGTTTCGCCCAAAGCCGTGGGACGGCAGATAACGATGATTGTATTGGTGTCGCTTGAGCGTGAACGTGCCGATATCGTCGATCGCTTCAAGGCAGCAATCAGGCAGACCCGAGAGGTTATGATCGGCTACTATGTGACAGGTGATGCTGACTTCATGCTTGTCGTGACCGCGGATGACATGGAAGGCTATGAGCAGTTTACGCGACGATTTTTTTACGAGAATCATGACATTAAGGGATTCAAGACTATGGTTGTAATGGATCGTGTTAAGGCCAGCTTTGCCCTCCCAATTGGACTGAAGGGGGACAGCTAGAGCGCGTCCGTTTAACGAGGAATCTGAGGATTCCCTTCTACGACTTTTGCTGATCCCATTGTCTCCGATGGTGATCTGCCTAGAGGCTAAATGTCACATGCATTGAGCGATGATCTGCGCAACCGCGTTTTGGCGACGTCGCGGGATGGAATATCGGCGCGGTCGGCGGCGGCGCGGTTCGGGATCGGGTTTCGACGGCGATTGCCTGTATCGCCAGCGCGCGGCAAGGCCGGTTGACGGCCGCCCAGACAGGGACGACTTGGCGGCTCCCGCCTGGATGTCCACGAGGCTTTCACCACCGGCATGATCGAGGCGGAAAAGGATATCACGCTCCATGCGGGGGTCTCTCCTTCGGGAGGAGAAAGCCGTTGCGCCACGGCCGTCGTTGCAGCTTGCGCCATGCATCGCAGCGGTGGTCGACAATGTCATCGTAGGATTTGAAGACGCTGTTTGAGAGTCAGTTGTCGCGCTTGACCTATAATATTTATTGTAAAGTAAATTCGGCAACCTTCGGCGTTCCCCTGTTGTCATTGGGGTCGGGTAATCTAAAGCGGCTGAGCAGGGCTGGAGAACTAGTGAATTGATTACAACGTTTGGTGCCCTCTCCTTACGGCAGCGATGATCTGGTCCGGATCGGCTTTCCAGATGAATGGCTTTGGTTCCTGATGTGCTCCTTGACGAAGCGGTTGATGGCTGCCTGCAATCGACGACGGAATGAAAGATGCCGTGTTTCGAACGTCGGCGTCTCAGTTTGGCGAAGAAGCCCTCGACGGCGTTCAGCCATGAGCAGGATGTTGGAATGAAGTGGAATGTCCATCTCGGATGTCTTGCCAGCCAGGCGCGAACCTTTGGCTGCTTGTGGGTAGCGTAGTTGTCGAGAACGACGTGAACGGCCTTATCCTTCGGCAGGTCTGCCTCTATTGCGTTGAGGAAGCGGATGAACTCCTGATGCCGGAGCGCTGCATGTTGCGACCGATGACCGATCCGTCGAGAATGTTGAGAGCGGCAAACAATGTCGTCGTGCCGTGGCGCTTGTAATCATGGGTCATCGTGCCGCCGCGCCCTTTCTTCAGGGGCAGACCCGGCTGTGTCCGGTCGAGCGCCTGGATCTGGCTCTTTTCATCGACGGACAAGACAATGGCATGGGCAGGCGGCGAGACGTAAAGCCCCACCACATCATGGAGCTTTTCGGCGAAAGCCTTGTCGTTAGAGAGTTTGAAGCTGCGCCATCGATGCGGTGCCACCCCATGTTCATGCCAGATCTTGACGACGGAAGAGGCCGCAATCCCAATGGCTTTCGCCATGGCGTGCACGGTCCAGTGCGTCGCCTCCTGTCGAGGCGGCTCGAGCGTGAGGCGATGACACGTTCCACCAGTTCGTCATCAAGAGGCGCTATGCCGGGTGGTCGGCTCTTGTCGCGCAGGAGACCATCGACACCCTCGGACATGAAGCGCTCTTGCCAGCGCCAGACGCAAGGTTTGGATTTGCCGGTCGCCTCCATGATTGCAACCGTTCCCAGGCCATCGCCGCTCATCAGGATGATCTTCGCCCGCCAGACATGTTTCTGCGGAGAGCCGCCGGCGGTAACGATGGTTTCAAGCCGGACACGGTCGGCGGCGGTGACGTCAAAAATGATCCCTGTGCGCATAGGGAACCGTCGCACATTCCACCGATGTTGGGAATCTCAAGCCGGAATCTTTTGTCTCGATCAGTCCACTAGCTTTAAAATAAGCATGCGGCAAAGACAGCAGCCTGAAGGACTTTCAGATTTTTCGGCGTGATTTGCAGCCACTTTGCGGCCAGATCATCGACGGCTTTGTTGAGCTCGGCGTGCCGCTTGTGGATCGGATCGGGGACGCTTCGCGGAACTCCTGATAGCCCCATGGTGTCGAGCATGCGAGCTCTCAGCACGCCTAGTTCGAACTCGCTGATACTACCCTTCATCCCGAGCAGCAGACGGTCATTGGGCCGGCATGGATTATAGACACCGTCGTGGTCTATGACGCGGGCTTCAACAAGGCCGCAAAGTTCGAGCAGATGATGCCAATCACGTCCGTTGCGTGCGAGCCGTGATGCATCGAAGCATAGAACGGCACCAACCTTGCCGGCGCACAACAGGGCGACGAGACGATCGAAGCCGGGGCGGGCGACAGTTCCGCTGGCGGAGCGTCCGAGGTCGTCATCAATGACCTCAATGTCGCTGAACCCGCGCTGTCGCGCGACGTCAACAAGATCATACTGCCGTCGCTGGCTTTCCAGATTGGTCATGACCTGCGACTGCGTGGATTGCCGCACGTAAACGATGGCCTTGCGCGCGAGTAACGCTGCCGGCATTAAATCAGTGTTGCTCATCGTTGAGCTCCTCGACGACGAGGCCTGCGGCCTGCATCAGCAGGCAAGCCAGTGTTGATATCGCCTTCTTGCGATCCTTGTCGCTTATACCAACGAGCAATGACGCCGACTCGTGATGGGATTCCCAAATCAGAGGAATTCTGACTCATTGTGCCAAACGGAGGTTTGGCATGACGAAGGCGATATCGTTGCGGGTAGATTACGACGGAACAGCCCTCAGGAGGCTGGCGAAGAAGGCAAAGGATGCCGCCCAGGTCCGGCGGCTGTTGGCGCTGGCTTCGATTTATGATGGCGGCTCCCGGCAGTATGCATCGGAGATCGGCGGGGTGACGGTGCAGATCGTCCGCGACTGGGTCTTGCGCTTCAACGAACGCGGCCCCGCCGGGTTGATCAACACAAAAGCACCGGGCGGCCGGGCCAAGCTAAACGACGCGCAGCGCCAAGCGCTGGCGAAGATTGTCGAAAGCGGTCCGATCCCCGCCGTTCACGGCGTGGTCCGCTGGCGACGTAAGGACCTCGTGCAGTGGCTGTTCCAGGAGTTTCGGGTCTCAGTCGACGAGACGACGGTCGGGCGAGAACTCAAGACGCTCGGCTTTGCCAAGCTTTCCGCTCGCCCGCGCCATTACGCCCAGAACGAATTGGAGCGTGAGGTTTTTAAAAAGATTTCCCCGCCGCGCTGGCAGAGATCAGGGCGAAATGCCCGCCCGACACGGACATCGAAATCTGGTGGGCCGACGAAGCCAGAATAGGGCAAAAGAACAAGATCACGCGCCGCTGGGCACGCCGGGGAACCCGACCGTCGGCCCCGCACGACCAGCGCACCATGTGGGCTTATATCTTCGGCGCGATCTGCCCGAAAAAGGGCAAGGGGGCTGGCCTCGTCCTTCCCTATTGCGACACCGAGGCGATGCAGGAACATCTTGCCGAAATCAGCAACGCCGTCGATCCCGGAGCACATGCCGTGCTCATTCTCGACCAGGCGGGATGGCACGTCACGCCGAACCTGAAGGTGCCGGACAACATCACCTTGATGTTCCTGCCGCCGCGGTCGCCGGAATTGAACCCGGTCGAGAACCTCTGGCAGTTCATGAGGGACAACTGGTTGTCGAACCGCGTCTTCAAGGACTACGACGACATCGTCGATCAATGCTGCCGCGCTTGGAACAGGCTCGTCGATCAGCCGTGGAAGATCATGTCCATCGGAATGCGCGATTGGGCGCATCGGTCATGATCCGTGCACGTTGGTATAACGTACAATGATCACGTCGCCTTTGGCATCTCGAGTACGCCATTGCTGGACCCATAAATCCAATGCGTAATGCAGATAGATATTCGATAGCACCGGGCTAATTACAGAGCCCTGAGGAGTTCCTCGCGTTGATGCGACGCGACGGCCATCCTCAATCGTGCCCGCTTTCAACCATTTGTGGATCAGACGTATCAGCCGACGGTCACCAACTCGATGCGACAGGAAACGAACCATCCACTCGTGATCGATTTCATCGTAAAACGAGCGAATATCCGCGTCCAGTATCCAGTTGATCTTCCGTTTGTCGATCCCAACCCACAACGCGTCCAGCGCGTCATGCTGTCCTCTTCCTTGTCGGAACCCGTATGAGAAGCCGAGGAAGTCTTGCTCATAAATCGCGTTCAGAACCGTGGATACGGCCATCTGCACGACTTTTTCTTCCAGCGCTGCAATACCGAGGGGACGGAGTCTTCCGTCATTCTTCGGAATGTAGACCCGTCGGGACGGTTGTGCACGATATGCACCGGATTGAATCTCCTGGTGTAGTTCGTGCACACGCCCCTCGAGGGTCTTCTCATAGTCGTACCACGTCACGCCATCCACACCGCTCGCCGCCTGCTTGCGAAGCGCATGGAAGCTCTTCACCAATAGCGTCGGGGTGATGTGGTGCATCAGCGCCGTGAAACGCATCTTCGGGTTCCGCTTGGCGGCTTCCCGTACACCTTCGATCCCCATCGAAGCGTGTTTTATCCGGCTCTGTGTCCGGCACGCTGGAGTCTCTAAGGCGTTCCCTCCGATTACACCCCTTCCCTCCATTGCCTCCGCAGGATCATCTCCTTTGTTCGGCAACTTCTGCGGTACTATGGGCGTATCCGACTTCTCATCAGCGTTGACGACTGGATTGTGATCAACGACCTTCCCAGTCCCGTCCAGTCCATTTGCACTGGACACTGATGAGATCTCGCTGCTTCCGTATGAAAGACTTCCCGACATGCACAGGGTCTTCGACCGCGCGGGATCGGAGCATGGCTTGCGATTGACGCCATGCACCGTGTTGCCTTCCGCTTCGCTTAACAGCGTCGGCATCCCGAATTGATCATTTCGCGGCTCAATGGCCGGCCTGCCGGTTTCCCCTGTCAACGCTTCGACGCACACCTCGCGATGTGCCCCGCATGACTCGGGGTCAGAGTGATTCGCCACTTCTTCTCCGTATTGAACTTTCATCAACTATCTTTCATCGGCTTTGCAGCCGCACTAAGCGCGATTTTCCCCGCACATTGACGCCGGTGATTTCGACGGATCGTCTTGGCGTTGGCAACGGCATCTGGTTAGGCGGTGGCAGTCTTTGCGAAGTTGAAGGGCAACAAGTCGTCGATATCAGCATCGCCCGCACGTTGGGGCAATTCGGTAAGGAGGTAGCGCAACCACGTTAACGGCTCGACGCCGCAGGCGCGGCAGGTCAGCATGAGGCTGTAGATGATGGCGCTGGCCTTTGCTCCATCGGTGGTATCGCTAACAGCCAACTCTTTCTGCCGGTCGCCGGACCTGAGTCATTGTGCAACCCCTCTCTAAGTGTCTGTAAACATTAGAAGCGTCTCCGTGTCAGTGGTGCGACACGGGCGACCCTTTCGGGCTATCGCGGCCTGAACCGTCGCAGAAGTAAGGTCGCTGGCGCGGATTTGATACGGCGCGCCGGGAACCACCTGCTCGGCAGACAACACGTTCGTCTTGATAAGGTGGCGTATTCTGTGGTTCGTCACGCCCAAAGTCGCCGCCGCCTCTGTCATGGTAAGCCATTCGCCCTCTTTATCGGCTGATTTGTACGCGTGAATGGCACGGACCCGCCTTACGGAAGCGACACGGTGTGCGGTCCAGGTTTTTCCTTGACCCGTGGGCATACCCATTCGATTGAGCGACGCGGCGATATGTTCATCGGGCCAGCGTCCTGCCATGCTCCGCATCACTGCCAAAGCATCTTCCGTTGTGGCGCAACCGTGTTCACCGCTCTGAGGCTTGCGCACTCTCAGTTCCGAGTGCTGACCGCCTTTCCAGTGGATTGTCAGCACCACGTCGCGCACTTCATCCTCAACATCGACAACAATGTCGGCGATCAATGTACGCAGCAGTTGCTGGCGCACGCGCATGGTGACATCCGGCGACTCCCAGGCCGCCTGCAGATTGTCGGCGAGGTTTGCGAAAGTGCCTGTGTCAACTTCGATGGTTGAAGGACTATCTGCAGGCTTGCGCACTTCCAGATCACGGACGCGGCGTAGCGCCGTTTCCCAATTCTTCTCAAGCTGTGCAGCAATCAGGCGGTTGTCTGGATCGCATGCCGCATAGCGGCGCTCGGCGAGGCTTGCCTCGTAGCGGGCCTGCCGCAGTTCCAGATCGTGAATGTGGCGCTGTTCTTCCTGTCGCTCCCGGTGCATCCGCTCTGCTTCAAAAGTCGCCTCGATCGCTAGTGGTTCTACCGCGCGCAACAACTCGCGCGCAACCGCCGCATCGACCTTCGAGCCGCCGAACGTCATGCAACGGGGCAAGCCCATCATCAGGTTCTGTTTATAGCAGCGATAGACAGGATTTTGTGGATTTCCCGTATAGGCAACACTCAGTCGCCGTCCACACCGTCCGCAAGTCAGGAGACCCGACAACAACGATTTGCCGCCGCGGCCCGATTTGGTTCCGCCCGAACGGCCATAATTGTTGAGTGCCAATTGCTGTTGGTTGCGCTCGTACTCTTCCCAACTGATGTAACCTTCGTGATGGTCCCGGATCATCACTTCCCAGGTGCCGGCCGGCTTGCCGTGCCCGTAGCTGCGCCGCGCCCTCCCATCGACGATGGCTGTCCGCTTCTCGCTCTTTCCATAGACGTAGACGCCGGCATAGAAAGGGTTCTTCAGGATGCCGATGACATTCCGGTAACGGACTGGCGTCCAGACAAAGCTGGTCATGCGACCTTCGTCCGACGGCCGCGGGAAGTGGATATTGTCCCGTGTCATCGACAATAGCACCTGGCGTGCGCTTCCAAGCTCACGGAAGCGTGCGAAGATGGACCGGATCACGTCCTGCAGCCGCAAATCCGGATCAAGCCCGAGCCCCGCCTCTCGATGCCAAATGTACCCGAACGGAACGGAAAGTCGCAGTTCGCCACGGCGCGCCTTCGATCTGGCGGCATCGAGCATCCGGGCTCTCAGCACGCCTAGTTCGAACTCGCTGATACTGCCCTTCATTCCCAGCAGCAGCCGATCGTTGGGTCGACACGGATTGTAGACGCCGTCATGGTCAATGACGCGGGCTTCGACCAGGCCGCATAGTTCGAGCAGGTGATGCCAGTCCCGACCGTTGCGCGCAAGCCGTGAAGCATCGAAGCATAAAACGGCACCAACTTGGCCAGCGCATAAAAGGGCGACAAGACGGTCGAAACCAGGGCGCGCGACAGTTCCGCTGGCAGAGCGCCCGAGGTCGTCGTCGATGGTCTCGATGTCGCTGAAGCCGTGTTGTCGCGCAACGTCAACAAGATCATACTGCCGTCGCTGGCTTTCCAGATTTGTCATGACCTGCGATTGCGAGGACTGCCGTACGGAGACGATGGCTTTGCGCGCGAGCAGCGCTGTCGGAATCAAATCAGTGTTGCTCATCGTTGAGCTCCTCGACGACGAGGCCTGCGGCCTGCATCAGCAGGCAAGCCAGCGTTGAAATCGCCTTCTTGCGGTCCTTGTCGCTCAGTCCGTCGAGCATCCGGGTTTTGAATATCAGGTCGAGCTGCCGGCCCGACGCCGGCACCAGCGTATTGCGGGATCTCATCATGGTCCTCCTGAGTGATTCTACGTCCACTTCGGAAGGGTGCCGCTTTGGTGCCGCCAGAGACCAGCCTGTTCAATTCGATTAGCGTCGCAAGATCGACGCGTGGCGTTCCCATGGTCATGCCGCGGCAGACCAAGGGATCGATCATCCACCCTGAGATCACGATGACGACACCTGTCGGCCCCAGAACCTTCAAAAACCGGCCTGTCGCTCGTTCTTCAACACAGCGAATGGAAACCCTCTGGCCAAAATAAGGATGCCAGCGATAAAGAACCTCAACTTCATCGCCGACATGGGCAGAATGAATGGGGCATTGCGCTGGGCAGGAAATCCTGGTTGTTCGCCGGATCGGACCGGGGTGGCCAGCGCGCCGCCGCCATGTACAGCTTGATTGTCTCGGCCAAGATGAATGACGTCGATCCGCAAGCCTGGCTCGCCGACGTGCTTCACCGCATCGCAAGTTATCCGGCGCATCGGATCTATGAGCTCTTGCCCTGGAATTGGAAGAACGCGTCGCCGGCGGCGCACAAGCTGGCGGCCTAAAGATGCCGGCTTCTCTGGTCCGCCTGAAGGTCACCCTCGGCCACGTCGAACCGACGGTGATGCGGCGCGTTGTGGTGCCGTTCCGCATCAAGCTCCATCGCCTTCATGAGGTGCTGCAGGCGGCGATGGGCTGGACCAACAGCCACCTCTACGAATTCCGAACCCGTGACGTCGGCTTTGGCCTGGCTGATCAGGACTGGGAGATGGCCCGCTCGATGCGCGCAAGATCTCGCTGCTGGCGGCAATCGAAGATATCGGCGCGAAGTCGTTCAAGTACCTTTACGACTTCGGCGACGGCTGGACGCACAGCATCAAGATCGAGCGCACGTTCCCCGTCATCGGCCTTGCGGAGCCAATGCACCGACGGCCGTCTCCAACCTTGCGGCGGCCGGGACGTCGGCTCGCCGTTTTTCGCCCTTGCGATCCACCGGATGGCCGTCGAAATTCCAACCCCGAAACGCGCTGATGCCTGCCGTGCAGACATGCCCTTCGCAGACGCTTTCAATACGCGTCATCGAAGATCATCGCTCAGTGCCCGTGCCAACATCCACCTCTTCGTTGTGGATGTTGAATCAGCTTCAGCTAGCCCCGTCACATCACAATCGATTCATCGATCACAGGATCTGCTCTAGTGAAGAACTTCTGTCTGCCGACCACCTCTCGGTCAAGGGCACGCTCAACGACCTCAATGCTCAGCTCCGGCGTTGGTTGGATACGGTGGCAAACGCTCGCAAGCCTGCTCCGAAATTCCGGGCGCTAGGTCTTCTATAATGATCGCGACAATCCACAACGCCGTGCCGTTACCGAACCCTGCCGATATCCTAGCAATGGACGCGCCTGTTTCAGATAGCCGCTCGGACTGTTAGCCACGCAAAGCTTGGTCCAAATCAGAGATAATATCGGCCGAGGACTCCAGTCCAATCGACAATCTGAATAAACCCTCACCCGCCCATTTTTTGTATTCTTCCAGTTTTTCGCCCTGCAGACCCCACGTTGAGTTGTTGAGCTCATCCGTGCTCAGCATGCAGACGATGCTGCGCTGGTGGCCTAGCGATACCGCGTAGTGGACGACTTGCAACCGCTTCGCTAATTGTGAGCACATGTTCTCTGGCTCATCAGTTTGAAATGTGATCATTCCCCCAAAAACATCCATCTGCCGTTTGGCAAGTTCGTGTTGTGGATGAGACTCCAGGCCTGGATAGACGACCTTAGTCACCTTTGGGTGCTGCGAAAGGAAATTCGCTACTTCGAGCGCCGTGCGCGACATAGCATTCACGCGGGGAAACAAGGTATCGATACCGCGCATGATGAGCCATGCATTGGTCGCCGACATAGCCGCTCCCAAATAAACGCCACCTTGTTTACGGATCTCCTCGATCAAGTTTTTGCTCCCAGAGACGCTGCCACCAAGTGCATCACCGTGGCCATTCATGTACTTTGTCAGCGAGTGCACTACGAGGTCGGCGCCGAGTAGAATAGGACGAGTGGCGACAGGCGTAGCCATTGTAGAGTCGACCACCAAAATAATATCACGGCTGCGAGCGATTTCCGCTACAGCAGCGAGATCAGTAAGGCGCAAGATTGGGTTCGCAGGATTCTCGGTGAGGATCAAAGAGGTGGCTCGGTTTGTCTGAACAGTTCCGGGCGTTTTTCTAAGTGGATTTCCGCCTCGATTATGCCGCCACCATCATTGGTGCGAGCGCGTTGAAGTAGGCCTGATCCGGCGTCTGCCGGTCAAGGGATGAATGTGGGCGTCGGCTGTTGTAAAAAGTCAGATATCGGCCAATGCCGACACGGGCCTCGGACACGGTCTTATAGGCGTGGAGGTAGACCTCTTCGTATTTGATCGACCTCCAGAGCCGCTCGACGAAGACGTTGTCCCGCCACGCACCCTTGCCGTCCATCGATATGGCAATCTCAGCCTTCTTCAACACGGTGGTGAAGTCGATGGAGGTGAACTGCGATCCTTGATCGGTATTGAATATGTCGGGCTTGCCATGACGGGCAAGCGCCTCCTCCACCGCTTCGATGCAGAAGTCCGCCTCCATCGTGATCGATAGCCGCCACGACAGAACCCTTCGGCTGAACCAGTCGACAACGGCGCAGAGGTAGACAAAGCCACGCGCCATCGGGATGTAAGTCAGGTCCATGGCCCAGACTTGGTTGGGCCTTGTGACCGCCAGCTTCCTGAGCAGATACGGATAGACCTTGTGACCAGGTGCCGGTTTAGACGTGTTGGGACGACGGTAAATCGCCTCAATGCCCATCTTCTTCATCAGCGTGGCGACGTGCAGCCGCCCAGTCTCCAGCCCTTCTCCCCTCAAAAGCCCCTGCAACATCCGGCTTCCGGCAAACGGGTATTCGAGATGCAGTTCGTCGATCCGGCGCATCAGGGCCAGATCGCCGTCTGACACAGGACGCGGCGAATAATAGAGGCTGCCACGACTGAAGCCGAGCAGCTTCGCCTGGCGGGCAACGGACAGCTTGTGCTCGCGGTTGATCATTTCTTTCCGCTCAGCAGTCCGGCCTTGCCGAGCGCACCGGATAAAAAATCATTCTCTAACGTCAGCTCCCCAATCTTGGCGTGCAGCGTTTTGACATCGACGGTTGGCCCCGCCGGCTCCGTCTTCCCTTCATCGCCGAAAACGCCTGTCGCCCCCTCAAGGAGCTGGTCTTTCCATTGTTTGATCTGGTTGGCATGCACGTCAAACTGCTGGGATAATTCCACCAGCGTCTGCTCGCCTCGGATGGCGGCGAGCGCCACCTTTGCCTTGAAAGCCGGGCTATGGTTCCGGCGCGGTCGTCTCGTCATGGTTTCTCCTGTTCCCGGCATCTAAGCCGAAGTCAGGCAGAAATTCCACTTATCCTAGCTGTGCAGATTTCCCGAGCCAGCTCTATATCGCTTACAATGATATGGTCGCCGCTTTTCAGCAAGCCGAAGTAAGTAGCCGCAATCGCTGCAATACCGGTCGCGGTCGCAACAGAATCGTCTGTTCCTTCAAGGGCTGCCACTCTTTGTTCAAGTTGTCTTACCGTCGGATTGGTCCAGCGGGAGTACAAATATGGCAGTGCGGTCAGATCATCGTTTGCGCTTGCGGAGAAGTTACCTTCGCCGGGGGTCACAAGATGATTTACGGACATGGAGATATTCGGCGCAATGGATCGAGTGTGGGGATCGATTTCTAGACCCGCGTTGAGCGAGAGCGTTTCTAAGCCGTACTTCCTATTGCTCTGATTGGTGGTAACGGTTGGATTTGCTGTATTCGCCATGTCGTTTCCTTTCGAGATTTGGTGCTGGGGGCGAACCTACAAAATTTCTGTGAGCGTTTTCCGCAAAGTTCGACCGTTAGTCGCGGTGTGGCCGCGCGAAAAGAGCGATAATGGGGCAATTGACGCGTTGTCCCTCGGCCATCTGGACCTCCTGTCTGGAGGATGGGTTTGCAATACCCTCATCCTTTCAGCCAGGAGGCTCCTCTCAAAGCCAACCGCAATTCCCGCAGGCTCAATCCCTCCCAATTGTGTTTTCGAAGGACCTGCTCTAGCCTTGTCAAGGCAAAGCACGCAGAGGCCGACGGAGGTTCCTGCAACGGCAATACTGGCTACCCTCGTAACATTTGCCCCAGTGCCAGCATCTGTGGCACGCTCAAGACGTCGTTGTAGCGGGCAGGTGCCAAAGGATGCGACGCGAATCGCGCGACTACCATGTCAGCTTTCGGCGCGATATGTATGCGCTGACCGTATAAACCTCTTGCTTCGATTGCGCCTAATTCATTGTGAGTTATCCACCACATGCTCCGGTAGGTGTAACCACCTGAGAGCTTCGCCGGATGGTCGCAATTGTAAAGGTCATCCACTGCAAAGGCGGGGATCAGCTGCTTTCCATTCCAATCGCCTTGACGACGGATCAGTTCGCCGAAGCGGGCGAGGTCGCGCAAGGTTGCGCTCAGGCCACCCCCAGCCAAAGGCGTACCAGTTGGGTCCACGATAACGTACCCATCCTCTTCGCACCCGAGCGGCGCCCATAGGCGCTCTTGCAGCAGTCGGGCAAAGGAGTGGCCAGTAACGCGAGCCATTACCCACGCCATCACATCTGTATTGATGCTTTTATAAGCAAATTCCACACCGTGTTTGCCTTGCTTGCCAACGGTCTGTAGATAGTCATACGCTGTCCGCGGCCCCTTATAGTCAAAGGGGCGTGGCCGTCGGCCGCTAGCTATTCTATACGCCCAAGCGTCGCTTGAGCGTATGCGCCGCCTACATCCCATTGATTCCGTGTGTTTCTGAGCATTGAGGCATCTGCCACAAGGTTTTCGGCAAGAGCTGGAGATTTGGCATGGCAGATGGTGAGGGATTTGTTGGGCGCTGTGAAATTGTCGAGCCTCGTCGTGGAAACCGGCGATGGCCCAATGCTGTGAAGGCGCGGATTGTTGCGGAGAGCCTTCAGCCTGGAGTTCGGGTCGCTGACGTTGCGCGTCGTCATGCTCTCGTTGCGCATCAGCTTTCTTGCTGGCGACGACAAGCACGTCAGGGTCTTCTGGCGCTGCCTGCCGAACTAATGCCAGCCATTGAGGACGGGTCTATCGAACCTGCCTTTGTGCCGCTGGCGATCGCAACGGAACCGAAGGAGGCTGCCGATGCATCGCCGGTTCCGGAGCTGGTCGAGATCACTTCAGGGATTATGATAGTAGAAATAGGCGACGACCTGGTGGTGAGGGTTCCCGGCGATGTGCCGGTTGATCGGGTTGCGGCCTTGGTGCGAGCGATGCGAGGGACAGCATGATCGTCGCGGGCCAACGCTTACCGATCCTGATCGCGACGCGGCCGGTGGACTTCCGCTGTGGCCATCAGGCGCTGGCATTGATGGTGCAGACCGAATTGAAGCTTGATCCGCATTCCGGGGTCACCGTGGTCTTCCGGTCGAAGCGCGGGGATCGTTTGAAAATCCTGGTATGGGATGGCACCGGAATGGTGCGAAGCTTTGCATGGCCGAAGGTGCAGGATGGAACGATGCGTCTTTCGCGGGCTCAATACGAAGCGTTGTTCGAAGGGCTCGATTGGCGACGGGTTATGGCGCAGCGGGTGACAGCGCCGACTGCGGCAGGATGACTCACCTGTTCGGTTTTGGCATTGTTTTATTGGGCTTTTCTGCTTCGATTTGCTATGAAGCTGCATGTCGCAGCCCATCGATCTCAGCCAGTTCCCGGACCTTCCCGTCGAGGTATTGAACGCCTTTGCGGCGGTGCAGTTCGAGCTGTCGGTGGAGCGTGCGGCACGTCAGCATGAGCAGGCGGTGGTGGCCGAAAAGGACGCCTTCATCACCGAGCTGAAGGAACTGATCGAGAGGCTTGAGGGCCAGGTTCAGGACTACCGCCGCACGAAGTTCGGGCCGAAATCGGAAAAGCTGGATCCGACGCAGATGGAACTGGCGCTGGAGGACCTGGAGACGGCCATTGCCGAAACACAGGCAAAGATCGCCGTCGTCGAGGAAAAGATCGCGGCGAGCGGACCCGATATCGGCAAGGACGTCCCTCGCAAACAGCGTAAGACGCGCGCGCTGCCGCAGGGCCTGCCGCGGGTCGAGCGGGTGATCGAGCCCGACAGCATTGCTTGCCCCTGTGGTTGCGGCAAAATGGTTCGGATCGGCGAAGATCGGACGGAACGGCTCGATCAAATTCCGGCGTGCTACCAGGTGATCGTCACGATCCGCCCGAAATACGCTTGTCCCAAGGGCCGCACGGGCGTGGTTCAGGCCAGAGCGCCGGCGCATTTGCTGGAAGGTAGCTGGCCGACCGAAGCCCTGTTGGCCCAGGTCGCCGTGTCGAAGCATTCCGAACATATGCCGCTCAACCGTCAGGCGACAGTCATGGCCCGGCACGGAGTGCCGATCGACCGCACCGTCCTGGCAGATTGGATGGGCAGGACGGGTGCTGCGATCGCGCCGGTGGTAGACCACATGGCCATGATCCTGAAACAGGGCAGCTCAAGACTCTATGTCGACGAGACCACGGCCCCGGTGTTGGATCCGGGAGGCGGCAAGACCAAAACTGGCTATCTCTGGGCGGTTCTGCGCGACGATCGCGGCTGGAACGGCTCTGCGCCGACTGGTGTGGTCTTCCACTACCGGCCTGGGCGTAAAGGCGAATATGCCGCAGAAATCCTCGACGGCTTCGACGGCACGATCCAAGTCGATGCCTATGGTGGCTACTCGCACCTCGCCACGCCGGACCGCACAGGCGGCGATCCGTTGAAGCTGGCCTTCTGCCGAGTAGGCGGGGTCGTTACCGAGCCCCGCCCCTCACAGATCCGGACGTGCAGATTTCCCGCATCCGGTTCCTCACAGCCCAGTTTCGCTCAGGGACGGCTCCACTGATGTACGATCCGGGTTGGAGGCAGGGGAAACCGGTCAAGGACCTGCGCCATCCGGTTCCAGTTCGGCTTTCCGGATCGGCTGCGGCGCGAGAGCCCGCTTTTCCAGATGCGCTCGACCTGATGGTGATACCACCTCAGACGCCGTCCGTTGCCCGTGATCCCGTAGTAGGCGTAGTGGCCTTGCATCATCCGGGTCAGGTGTCGGTGCTGAACCGTGAGCGACAGGTGCAGGTGCTTGATGCACCACTCCCTGGCTGCCCGTAAGGCCCGCGCAAACCGGTCCTTGGCCGTGACCTGCCGCACCACCGGCTTCCCCTTCCTCGACTGGCCCCAGACATGGGTGAAGCCAAGAAAGTTGAAACTGGTGGCACTCGTTGCCGGATGCCGCCCATAAGGGCGCCGGAAACGGAAGTCCACATAGCGCGTCTTGTCGGGATGGAGCCGAAGCCCATACCGCTCGAAGCGCTTGCCCAGCACGGCCAGCATGCGCCGACCGTCCAGGTGATCCTCGAAGCTCATGACGAAGTCGTCAGCGTACCGCACCATCTGGCACCTCCGCTTTAGGCGAGGCTTTGCCACCTCCTCGAACCACCTGTCCAGCACATGGTGCAGGAAGATGTTCGCAAGAAGTGGACTGATCACCCCGCCTTGTGGAGTTCCAGCTACCGATCGGCTCAGGGTGCCTTGGTCCAGCACCCCCGCGTTCAACCACTTGTCAATCATGCGTCTGATGACGCCGTCTCTGATCCTCAGGTCGAGGAAGCTGCGCAGATGCCCGTGATCGATGCTGTCGAAATACTTCGAGATATCCGCGTCGATCACCCATCGCTGACCGGTGTCCATGATGCCATCGCGCAATGTGCGGATGGCGTCATGCGCCGACCGTTCCGGCCGGAACCCGAACGAGCAGTCCAGAAAGTCCTCCTCGTAGATCGGTTCCAGCAGCATCACGATTGCCCGTTGCGCCACCTTATCCTCGACGGTCGGGATGCCCAGAGGTCGCCGGGACCCATCGGCCTTGGGGATGTAGTGGCGCCGCACCGGGGGTGCGCGGTAGCTGCCCGACATCATCCGGATCCGGAGGCTTTCAAGATTCGCCCCGAGATCCTTCTCATAGTCGTCAGCCGTGCGACCGTCGATGCCCGCCGCGCCATCCTTGCGCGTCAGAGCCCACGCCTCGAACATCCAGTCGAGATCAATCAGATGGTGCAAGGATGTGAACACCCGCTCCGGGTGCTCCCTCGCCTGTTCGGCTATCCACTGCCGTTTCGTGTACACGTTTGTAGGGCTCAGGGTCCCCTCCGATGTTTCCTGTCAGTGGTTCTGGTTCCGTGACACCCCCCTTTCCTCCTTCGGGTCCCGCCGGACACGGTTCCCCGCGCTCATTGGTACTATGAGGGTGCTACGACTTCCCGCTCACGCTTACCCATCGGCTTATTGCTTCGCCTTCCGGGTCCATGCGGCCCTGCATATTTGTGTCCGCCAAGGCGCTCCCTCCGACATGCAGGACTGTCGTAGGGCCGGGAGTCTTTTATGTCAGCCGGCACCCCGTTTCCGGCATTGCCTCCTTGGGCGTGAGTGGGATCTCTCAGGTTCCCCGGCGATCCATCCCATGACTTTGCGGTGGCCCAAGACCCCGGACGACCCCGCCTGCCTCGCCAATACCGGCAAGTCGGGTGCTGCCCCCGGTCCCAACACTCCGAAGGCGTCGTCACGAACCATGATATCGGGGCTTACCCCGCCGCTTCATCATCCGCTGTCTACGCTTCACGAATGACGTTGCCGCCATCCATGCAAGACTCGCTTCCGGCTGGCGGGCTGCGCCTTTGCCGGACGGGCGTTGAACCCGCTGGATCGCTGCGAACGGTTTCTGTTCGGCTCTCACCTCCTTTCGTATTCATCCCCCGTTCCGGGGCTTGCCTGACGCAAGCTGGGCGCATGGCCGCAGAAAACTGATCAAGGCCAAGCCGAAGAAGGGTTCGCCCATCGTCGACGAGGCGTTGCTGCGTATCGCCGCTCTCTACAAAATCGAGGACAGCATCCGAGGCCGTGATCCCGGACACCGCCAGGCTGTGCGCCAGAACCTGTCCCGTCCGCTAGTCGATGAGTTCTTCACCTGGTTGTCCGCGCAGGCCGCGCGCGTCTCGCGCAAGTCCGACCTCGGCGTGGCCATGGCCTATATGCTGAGACGACAAGACGGCTTCCGGCTGTTCCTCGATGACGGCTGCGTCGACATCGATTCAAACCTGGTCGAAAACGCCATACGCAGCCCGGCCATGAACCGCCGCAACGCGCTGTTTGCCGGCCATGACGAGGGTGGCCGAAATTGGGCCCGCTTTGCCAGCCTGATCGGCAGCTGCAAAATGAATGGCGTCGAACCCTACGCCTACCTGCGAGATCTCTTCATCAGCCTGGCCAATGGTCATCTCGCGAAAGATATCGACGCCCTCATGCCATGGGCCTACGCGCAACGGACCAGCGCCTCATAGTGAGCTCGTCAGGGACTCTTCGATGAGCTCACGGGACATCCGCAAGCGATAGACCTGACCGTTGCAACGCAAAATCAATGGGGTGGAGACGCCGCATACGCTTGAGCGGTCGCCAGGAAGATATTCTTCGGTGTGAGCCAAGCTGGTGTGCATGTCCATCACCTGCCGCAATGTCGCCCCTTCCCATCCAGTGCCACGCAGCTCAGAAATGTAGTGCGTTATCGGCCGAGAACCATTCAGAACACCTTCGTGTACGAGAGCTGCGGCTAGCGTACCGGCGTACGACTTTGTGACGGAGTAGCATGAATGTGGCAGGTGTTCCTTGAGCGCACCAAAATACCGCTCGTACACGATAGTCCCATTATGAAGCACGACGATACCGTCAGTGTAGGTATCGAATAGCGCTTCTTCAAATCGACGGCTGCGCCCATGTGCATCTCGAAAAGTTAGCGCGTCGATTTCCTTCGATCTATCGCTGCGTTTCAAGCGCGATGACGGACTCTGCCCGCGCCATACGTTGACAGTCGGTAGGAGCTCGCGGATGTGCGAAAGGGACCATCGGTTCTGGGGAAAATCGAAGTATGTATCGCTTTCGACCGTAATTCGCTTATCCAGGGCTGGTGGAGCACCCAGCATCCAGCCCAGCTCACGTGGGTCCGAGGTGCGGCCATCGAGATACTCTACTCCTTCAAATTCGAGGACGCCCGCGTTGGCTTCCGCAAAGGATGGGCACGATTCAATTTCTGTCATCGACCTTTTCATATGGCGGGCGTCTCCAAAGGTCCTAGCTAACGGCTGCCATGAGGAGCGCTGCGTTGATCGCTACGTCGTAAACCGGCAAATTGGTTTCGCGTCGAATTCGACGGGAAACTCGCGCAAAAAACGTGCACTCACAAAGCACTGCCGCGATGTCCCCGCGACGCTTTAGCCGCTCGATAATGGCATCCGTGTCAGAAAGCGCATCTGATACATGCAACTTTGCTTCCTTTGCCCACATGTAATCGTAAGTCTTTGTATGCTCCAAACCTTCGATAACCAGTCGTGAGAGGTCATCGATACCAAGTAATTTTAAGAGGTCGGGGGTTAGATATCGCGTATCATACGTCAATACTGCTATCTTCTTGCTGGCGGGGTTGTTCCGGAGCAGCATTGGAAGGAGAAGGAGGCTTGACGTCGATACAGGTACAGATACAGCACTGGCAATTGCTTGTTGATAACGCAGCGTGAAACCACAGTCGCATGTGATTGCGTCTGCGCCGTCCAAAACCAGTTGCTGCGCGGCTGCGACATAGTCCGCTTCACCTTCGGGATGGCCAGGCACAACATTGGTTGTCCACGCTCCTGGAATAGTCTGTATCAGAGGCGGACTATTGTAACGAGCAGGATCAGCGATACCGCCATGAAAGTCCGGATCTTCACCAATATACACACCGCGATTTGATAGACAAAGAATTCCCAATGTAGCCATGTTACAGTCTCTCTACTAGTAGATCTATTCGATCGGCGAAGTGAGCTTCGCCGGAGTTCTCGCAGGGATCAGTAGAATAGCTTTCGCTCCAATGCCGTTAAGCGCCGACCGCCATCACGCGTTACGACAACCGTCTCGCTGAAGGCCATTCCGCGTGCCGACGTGTACATGTGGAACGTCTGGTTTTCCTGCAGTCGCCAGTTGCTGCCGGCGCGAAAGACGCGAGTGAAATCACTAAGACGAGGCGGAGCGACGCAGCCAACTGTATAACCCGTTATGTTTCCATAGCTTTCGCGCAACCCTGCCGAAAGTACTCCCTCGCGCACAATTGCGTCGATTTCTTTTGCCTCAGCGCCCGGGCGCATGGCTCTGTATTGTTCGTCTTGGATCTCAATCAGCTTTTCTGCCGTCCGAATTTGCTCGTCGGTTGGGGCGCCGATCGATTTTGGGCGTTGCGCCCGAGAGGTATAGCCTCGAAACTGCGGCACTGGCTCAACGTGGACAATATCACCATCGGCCAATCTGCGGTCACCAAGAGGCTGGTGCAACATCCCAGAGCGAGGCCCTGCCGACATGACGGCGACAAGCCCGTTGTCTGCACCGCACCGCCAAGCTTCGCTGGTCATTGCCGCGAAGACTTCGCGCTCGTTTACACCCGGCTTGGCCGCCTCAAAAGCTGCTACCGTCGCGCGATCGCAGATTTGGGCCGCTACCCTCAAATAGTCTATTTCCAAATGCGACTTGACTTGCCGCATTTCCCACATAACACCGGAAAAGTCCGCCATTGTGGCATCCGGCAGCAAGGCTTCCAGCTCCTGAGCCCGGAGCACGGAAAGATAATTGCTGTCTCGTTCGAGGCCGACAACTGAAGATCCATATCCGCGCGCCACGATCGTATCTGCAATGACTTTGACAGGATTTTCGTCATCACCGAATGGAACGCACTGCGATAGCCAACTCAATTCGTTAAAAACTCCAACGTCCAAAGCACGAAAGACAGCAACTGGTTCTCCGTCAAGTGGAACCAGCAGGCCATGATACATCGACCCTGTAGACCAATATCCACCGAAGTAGTTGATATGTTCAAATTGATTGATAATTAGAAGATCAATTTGACGTTCCGCCATAATACCCCTCAGCGCGGTTAGGCGCGAGCGATACTCTTCGGCAGGGAACGGCGGAGGGAAATTCGGGGTTTGAATCATAGAGGAGTTCCTGTGGATTTTGCGATAGCTGTTGGTATCGAACCGGCTTGCGCTTGGTGCGGTCTCGCGCGCAAAGTCAATATAGTTCCCAAACCGAGCTGAGATCGTGCAAAAGAGGCACAATATGCGCAGGGTAGCGCCCCCAAAAGGCTTTTGTTTGCCGAATTTCTGCGTGATCGGTGGCGTCTGTGCGTGCCAGTCGAGACGGTCTGGGGCAATCCGCCTACACCAATGACTAGACCGTGTTTCGGCGAACGCGGAAACACAAGTGGGTCACTCCGATACCTACGAGCCGAGCACTGGCTTTCCGCAGCGCCGCGCAAATCCTGTTCTACCAGCTATGCCATTCGGCGTCGCTCTCACAGATTTGGGAGAACGGATTTCGCGAATCCGGATATAATTGAGACTACCGGCGTCATCTCCGAGCCTGCGGCGAGTTCGAGTACTGTAAGGTAGCGCGAAGAGCGCGGCCAAGACATCGATTCCATCGAACCGATCTTTCGGCTGTTTTAACTGCACCGCCTGAATGCAATGGTCTTCAGCGGAACGACGCGCCCCGAGCTATGGTTGTGACTGGCGCTTTACGATCGCGTCATAGGATACCGCGGGGCGTGTTCGACTGTATCTTTGCGGGCTCGCCAGCGCAAGGTCAGAAACCGAGCGCGGTACCCCCGTCGGAGAGAATTGACGCCGCTCACAACGGAGTGGCCTAAGCACTTAAAGGCACGGAAAGGAGGCGAACTCCGATTGATCACAACCGGCAACAGAACGCGTTCCTATCGCCGACCTACAGCGTAGCGGCCGACCGCGCGGCCTGTTCGTAATAGCCGGACAATGCCCTGAGATGCGAAGCAATGTCGGAAAGCCCGTCCTGCGACAGACCGGACACCTTGGTCGCCTCCACCAATAGCCGCTCTCGAATTTCGTTATAGCGCTTCAATGCGTCCAGGCCCTTGTCGGTTACCAGGATCGTCTTTTCCTTGCCGGCCTTGCCGCTCTTGACGAGCCCCGCCGCCTCCAGCTTCTTGATGGCGTAGTTGGCGACATGCGTGTCTTCGATATCGAGGACGAGGCAGAGATCGGCGAGCGTCTTCGGCCGGTCGCGATGCCGGACGGAATGAACGATCAGGATTTCGACCGGCGAAAGGCCTGGCGCGCCGGCCGCCGCCATGCAGCGTACCAGCCACCGATTGAAGGCATGGGAAAAGAGGATCGATCCGTATTCCAGCTCTGACAGAGCCGGCGAACTGCCGCCGGCAAGATGCGCAGACGATACGATCAATTCGCGTCGCTTGGTCTTTTCCTCAGAGGTCACCTGAAATCTCCTTCGAACCGGATCGAGCCTGCAGATTCGACAGGCCGAGCGGCCAATTGCCGCTCGGCTCTAACATTACATTCCTATTCGTCCCGCTTTCCGTAGCCGCCGCCCGTGGGGGTTACGACCGTAAAGGCCTCGCCCGGCTCGAGCACCGTATGGGCGGATCCGATCAGCTCTTCGATCTTACCATCGTTGCGACGAACATAGTTGCGGCCGGTCTGCCCGGTTTCGCCGCCTTTGACGCCGAAGGGCGCCACGCGCCGATGGCCCGACAGGATAGCGAATTCCAGCTTTTCGCGGGTCCGGATGGTGCGTTGCGTGCCATTGCCGGCATTCCATTTGCCGCGCCCGCCCGAATTCGGACAAATATGAAAATCTTCCAGCACGACCGGGAAACGCGTCTCCAGGATTTCGGGATCGGTGAGACGCGAATTGGTCATGTGAGTGTGGACGGCATCGGCGCCATTGAAGCCCGGCCCCGCCGGCGCGCCGGAGCAGATCGTCTCGTCATACTGATAGGCATCGTTGCCGAAGGTCAGATTGTTCATCGTGCCTTGGGCGGCGGCGAGCGCCTCGACCGCGCCGAACAGGCAGTTGGTCACGGCCTGGCTGACCTCGACATTGCCGGCAACGACGGCGGCCGGATATTTCGGCGTCAGCATCGTGCCTTCGGGAATGATGATCCGGATCGGCCTGAGGCAGCCTGCATTCATCGGGATATCGGCCTCGACGAGCACACGGAAGACATAGAGGACGGCTGCCCGCGTCACCGGCCGCGGAGCATTGAAATTATCCGGGCGTTGCGCGGACGTGCCGGTGAAATCGACGGTCGCCTCACGCTTGTCCTTGTCGATCGCAATCTTGACGACGATCTTACAGCCTTGATCCATTTCATAGCTGAACTCCCCATCCGACAGACGCTCGAGAACGCGGCGCACGCTTTCGGCCGCATTATCCTGAACATGCCCCATATAGGCATCGACGACATCTTCGCCGAAGAGCGCAATCATCTTCTTCAGCTCGGCGACACCCTTTTCGTTGGCGGCGACCTGAGCCTTGAGATCGTTGATGTTCTGCGCGAGCGCGCGCGCCGGTCAGCAGCTTGGTAAGCTCCGCTTCACAGAAGCGGCCACGATCGAGCAGCTTGAAATTGTCGATATAGACGCCTTCTTCCTCGATATGGGTAGCGAGCGGCGACATCGATCCTGGCGAAATGCCGCCGATATCAGCATGATGGCCGCGGCTGGCGACCCAGAAGCGGATCTTCGTGCCGGCATCGTCGAAGACCGGGGTGCAGACGGTAAGGTCGGGCAGATGCGTGCCGCCATTATAAGGTGCATTGATCAGGAAAACGTCGCCCGGATGGATGACGGCGTTTTCTCGAATTGCCGTTGCCACGGAGGCATCCATGGAGCCCAGATGGACCGGCATATGCGGTGCGTTGGCGACCAGATTGCCCTCCGCATCAAAGACGGCGCAGGAGAAGTCCAGCCGTTCCTTGATGTTGACCGAATAGGCGGTGTTCTGCAGCGTCATGCCCATCTGCTCGGCGATGGACATGAAGAGATTGTTGAAGATCTCCAGCATGACAGGATCGGCCTTGGTGCCGATGGCATTGCGTTCGGGCAGCGCCTTGATGCGCTTAAGAACGATATGATCCTTGAGCGTCAGTGCGCCTGCCAGCCATCCTCGATCACGATCGTCTGGTTCGGTTCGATGATAATGGCCGGGCCGGTAACGGTCTGGCCGGGCTTGATCGCCTGGCGCAGGACGACAGCTGCATCATGGCTCGCGCCGACCGAGTAGAATGAGGTGCGCCTTGCGGCTTGCGCCTCACCCTCGGCCGCCGCTTCAAGTTCCACCGCGATATCGGCCGCTGCGCCGCCGATCGTTTCGATCTCCAGGGCTTCGACGACCAAAGACTTATCTTCGGCGACGAAGCCGAAGCGACTCTTGTGCAGCGTCTCGAACTGGCTGCGCAGCCGCGCGGGATCGCCGGTTTCGGGGAAAGTCGTCTCGACCGCCAATAGCGTATCAGTGCCGGCATAACGGATATGGGCCCGCTGGACGGTCTTGATTTCGTTGGTGGCGACGCCCTGCGCTGCCAGCTCGGGCACGCATTCGTCGCGCAATTCGCTGCCAAGTGCTGCGATGGCGGCCGGTGCCGCTTTATCAAGGAAGACACCGAGCGCCTTCTGGCGCGTTGCCCTGATATCGGCGAGCCCCATGCCATAGGCCGAAAGAAGGCCGGACATGGGATGGAGAAGGATGCTCTTCATACCGAGCGCATCGGCGACCAGGCAGGCATACTGCCCGCCAGCGCCGCCGAAGCAGTTGAGCGCATAGCGCGTTACGTCGTGGCCGCGCTGCACTGAAATTTTCTTGATCGCCTCGACCATATTGGCGACGGCGATGCGGATGAAACCGTCAGCCACATCTTCCGCACTGCGGCCATCGCCGAGTTTAGCGGCAAGCGCGGCGAACTTGCCGCGCACCGTCTCGACATCGAGCGGCTGATCCGATAGCGTCCGCGCATGTGGTGTAATTTCGGAGGCGTTTTGAGTGGGGATTGCGGTGGAGAATACGCTGCGGTTTTCGCGAGACGTCAGGTGGGCACCGGGCCCGTCAGAGAAGGTGGAGTTGCGAGACTTCAACCTGACCGAAACGGAGCACCCGATGACCGACGACAGATTACCTCTTGCCGAGCTTGCCGCGAAGAGCGGCGATCCGGATTTTCTTCGCGCCATTGCCGAAAGCGTGCTGCAACTGATCATGGAGGCCGACGTCGACGGCCTGATCGGCGCTGGCCGCTACGAGCGTGGCGAAAGTCGCCAGACCTGGCGCAACGGCTACCGTGATCGCACGCTGGACACCCGGCTTGGAACGCTGAACCTGAAGATACCGAAGATGCGCACGGGAGCCTACTTTCCGGGCTTCCTGGAGCCGAGAAAGACGGTGGAGAAGGCGCTCGTCGCGGTCATTCAGGAAGCCTGGATCAACGGTGTGTCGACACGCAAGGTCGATGAGCTTGTGCAGGCCATGGGTATGACCGGCATATCGAAGTCGTCGGTGTCGAAGCTGTGCAAGGACATCGACGAGCGGGTGAACGCCTTCCTCAAGCGTCCTTTGTCCGGGGACTGGCCCTATCTGTGGCTCGACGCCACCTATCTGAAGATGCGCGAGGGCGGGCGCATCGTCTCCGTGGCGGCGATAATTGCGGTTGCGGTCGACACGGACGGAAAGAGAGAGATCGTCGGCCTGCACATTGGTCCCTCAGAGGCCGAACCCTTCTGGACGGGCTTCCTGCGCGATCTGGTGCGCCGGGGCCTTACCGGCGTCAAGCTCGTCATCTCCGATGCTCATGAAGGATTGAAGGCCGCCATCACCCGCGTCCTCGGCGCGACGTGGCAGAGATGCCGCGTTCATGCAATGCGCAATGCGCTCGCCTACGTTCCCAAGGGACAGCACACCATGGTCGCCGCCGCGATCCGCCAGGCCTTCATCCAGCCCGACCACGACAATGCCGTCCAAACCTGGCGGCATGTCGCCGACCAGCTCCGCGTCCGATGGCCGAAGCTGGGAACCTTCATGGATGACGCCGAAGCCGATGTGCTCGCCTACATGGCCTTTCCTTCCCAGCATCGGACGAAATTGCATTCGACGAATCCGCTTGAACGTCTGAACAAGGAAGTGAAGCGCCGTGCCGATGTCGTCGGCATCTTTCCGAACGAAGACAGCATCGTCCGCCTGATCGGAGCCGTGCTGCTCGAAGCCAACGACGAATGGCAGCTTCAGCACCGATACATGCAGGTCGAGGCCATGGCCGATCTCAACCCGCAGCCAATCGAGGAGGACAAACCGCTTCAGATTACACCGAAAGCCGCCTGATCATGACGGCCCGGTTCCACACTCGAAATTACACCATCTTGACGGACGCTATCCGGCGCCATGCTCGCCATACGCCCTTGCCGCCATCACCACCTCGTCGATCCTCCCCTCGCGAAGAAGATCGAGCGGCCGACACCCCCTAAGCCTGATATCGCCGGTGAGCATGAAGTTGACACGCATCCATGGGTCCTCGACCGTGAAGGCGTCGAGGACCTCGCGAATACCCACCAGCACGCCATCTTTGCCAATCTGAAAGGCCGGATAGACATAGCCGTCGCCGGCATGGAGCCAGAAGACCTGATTGCGCTCGCGCTTGCGGCCGAGGCCTTGCGGCGTCATGCTCAGATGGCCAGCAAGCTCCTGGGCGGAGAGCGCACCGCCTTCTGCCTTCAGCATATCCCGCTTCATTTCAGATCCTCGAAGGAGCGCCTCGGTCAAAGGATCGGGCTTCTCTGGCTCGATCTCCGCACCGAATGCCGCAGCTTCGCGGAGGGATCGGAAGAGCACGTCCGTATCGGTCGCTGCACCGACGGCTTCGAGCAGGCGCTCCCGCGGCATGCGCTCGGCAATATGGGCAAGCGCTCTGCTGGTGCGCAAGACGAAAGCCCGTACGAGGTCATCGCTCGGGCCGGGTTCGGGCCGGCGCGAACGAGCGGGCGATGACGCTGCCTCCTCGCCGCCAAAATAACTTGAGCGGCTGCGGCGGTGCCGGGTTCCGGCTGTGGTTGACTGTATCATATGCGGCCGCCCATCCCGTAGTTTCAACTATCTAGCGTAATATAGGTCTTGATAACTGAAATTACAATCATATTGCTCAAGGCAGCCGGGATAGGCGAGGGTGCCTCCACCCGCTGTTTCGAACCCAATAACGACCCTGATGGTTGTCGTTTGGAAAGTCCCCCTGCGGATGGAATCAAACAAGCATGGCGCGCAAGGACAGCGTAACTGCCCTTAGGGAAGATGTCACGTCCGCCACCTGGGCAAAGATAAGCTGTATCCAAGGTTACAGATACTTCAAGTGTTAGGAAACAATATGCTTTCCGGATAATTCGGCGGGAAAATCCGGCCCTTTTGTCTGAAATCCAGCGCTGAGTACCCAAAAACACCACCGCCGTGTCACGCTCGATCGACGCAGGCTGCGGCCAATGCCCCTCATTGCGAGACGTTCACGCCTGACGAGAGGACCAGATCATGAGCGAATTCTACAAAGCCCTGCAGCCCGGCATCCGCTTCTACCGCTGGCTGGACCGGCTGTTCGCGCGGCGGCCGCGCGCTGTCCGTCCGGCCTTTCGCCCTATGCCGCTGGGTAGCCTCCATATCGTGGACGGAGGGTCATTCTGATGCAGACCTGTCCTGTCGATACCCTGGACACGCTGGCGCCGGACGACAGTGTCGTCCTGCACAACACCTTCAACCGGGAAGCCTTCATCTTCCCGACCCATCTCGACGATCTCGACCCTGTCTGCTTCGACGTGGTGCTGGGCCGGAACGGCTCCGGCGGGGCCGACGGGCTGGAGCATGTCCATCCAGGTTCGGACGAGACTTTCCTCGTCCGCTCGGGCTGCCTGAAGGTGGTGATCCATGGCGAGACCCACATCGTGCACGAGCGCGAATCCATCACGATCCGGCGCGGTGCACCCCATTATTTCGTCAACGGTCACGACCGGCAGACGGAATTCTCGGTGATCTTCGATCCGCCGCAGCAGCAGCGCCGTTTCTTCGCCAATTTTGCTGCCACGACCGAGCGCCGCAGACAGTGGTTCTCCACCCGCGGCAAGCCGCATTTCCTGCTGATGGCGCTGGTCCTGCACACCTATCGCGACCATCTCTATCTCGCGGGACGGCCCGTACGCCTGCAGAAGGCGCTATTCGCCGTACTGGCCCCTGTGGCCCGGCTCCTGGGCTACCGCCTGGAGATCCGCCCCGGCAGGTAAGGGGCGATCCCGCCGTCAGAAATCGGAGGCGATGCCCTTCACTTCCCAGTCGCCATAGCGTACGGGCTCCGGCCCGTCGCGGCCGTTGATTTCCCGCGGACGCGCCTCGGGCTTTTCGGCCTTGCGGCGCTCCGCCGCCTCCAGCAGGGCGCGCCGGGCGGCCTCGCTGAGCACTTTGCCCGGTGCGGCATGGGGTGGATTGTCTGGGTCAGGATCGGACATGGCGGCAGAATCGCAAAATCGGCAGCGTGGATCAAGCGCCGTAGCGCAGGCTGCGCCCGGCCAGCCCCTGCCTTGAACCTACGGGCTTGACGCAGCCCCGCCCAAAAAACGCGTAGCCGCCTTGCCATAGCCGCGAGCGCGATTATAGTCAGGAAATAAATATTATCTGCAGGAAAGCCCTTGTAACAGCCGGGGCGATCTTCAGGCATGATCGCGCCACGGGCAGCCCACAATGCCAGTGACGCGGCAAAAACACCAGACCATCCATTCGAATGCCGTCGGCAGAGGGAAATAACATATGACGAGAGTAGCCGTGATCGGTGCAGGACCTTCGGGTCTCGCCCAGCTTCGGGCGTTCCAGTCTGCCGCGAGGAAGGGCGCGGAGATCCCGGAAGTGGTCTGCTTCGAGAAGCAGTCCGACTGGGGCGGCCTGTGGAACTACACCTGGCGCACGGGACTCGACGAATATGGCGAACCCGTTCACGGCAGCATGTATCGATATCTCTGGTCGAATGGCCCCAAGGAGTGTCTGGAATTCGCCGACTACACCTTCGAGGAGCATTTCGGCAAGCCGATCGCCTCCTACCCGCCACGCGCCGTGCTGTGGGACTATATCAAGGGCCGCGTCGAGAAGGCCGATGTGCGCAAATGGGTGCGCTTCTCCACCCCGGTGCGCATGGTGCGCTTCGACGAGAAGACCAGAAAGTTCACGGTCACAGCGCACGACCGCCCGAACGACCGCATGTATGACGAGGAATTCGACTACGTCGTGGTGGCGTCAGGCCACTTCTCCACGCCCAACGTGCCCTATTTCGAGGGCGTGAAGACCTTCAACGGCCGCGTGCTGCATGCCCATGACTTCCGCGACGCGATGGAGTTCAAGGGCAAGGACATCCTCATCGTCGGGCGTTCCTATTCGGCCGAGGACATCGGTTCGCAATGCTGGAAATATGGCGCCAAGTCGGTGACCACGAGCTACCGCTCCAAGCCGATGGGCTTCAACTGGCCCGCCAATTTCGAGGAACGCCCGCTCCTGCAGCGGCTCGACAAGAACACGGCCTATTTCGCCGACGGGTCGAGCAAGGAAGTCGATGCGCTGATCCTGTGCACCGGCTATCAGCACCATTTCCCCTTCCTGCCGGACGAGCTGCGCCTGAAGACCGCCAACCGCATGTGGGCCGACAGCCTCTACAAGGGCGTGATCTTCGACAGGAATCCGCAGCTCTTCTATATCGGCATGCAGGACCAGTTCTACACCTTCAACATGTTCGACGTGCAGGCCTGGTGGGCGCGCGACGTGATGATGGACCGCATCAAGCTGCCGCCGGAAGCCGAGCTGAAGGCCAATTTCGACGCCTGGCGCGCCCGCGAGGAGACGCTCGAGGACGCCGAGCAGATGATCTGGTTCCAGGGCGACTATGTGAAGGAACTGCTGGCCGAGACGGACTATCCGCAGTTCGATATCGAGGCCACCAACAAGACGTTCATGGAGTGGGAGCACCACAAGTCGCAGAACATCATGGGCTTCCGCGACCATGGCTATCGCTCGCTGATGACTGGCACCATGGCGCCCGAGCACCACACCAAATGGGTCGATGCGCTGGATGACAGCCTGGAGAGCTACCTGCAGACCGAGCCGGTACAGGCCAGCAGGGTGGCATAGAGCGCCATCCCAGTAGGATAGAACGCCCTCCCTCCCCAGCGGGGGGGCGACGCCTTATCCTGCTTGACCATTCTGCTATCGCGTGCCTCTCGCCGGATCACCCATTTTCGTATAAGATACTTGTACGCTTCCACTTGCATTTCGTACCATGGACTAGTACGCTTTCGCGATGATCCGGTCGTTCAAGGACGCCAAGACCGAAGCTCTCCATTATGGCAAGGTGCCAAAGGGAATTCCTGCGGATGTCGCCAAACGAGCTGTCAGCAAGCTCTTCCTGATCGATACCGTGACCCGGGTTGAAGATCTGAAAGTTCCGCCCGGCAACCGTTTGGAGGCGTTGAAACATGACCGTGCCGGCCAATATTCGATCCGAGTGAACGATCAATGGCGCATCTGCTTCGTCTGGCGCGGCGGTGACGCCTATGAGGTCGAGTTCGTCGATTACCACTGAGGAAAGAGCCATGGCCCGCGAGATCCCGATGCCGCATCCCGGCACGATCCTCCAGGAGGAGTTCCTGGAACCGATGGGTCTGTCCATCTATGCCGTTGCCAAAGCCCTCCACGTTCCCCGCAGCCGCATCAACGATATCTGCCGCGGCAAGCAGGGCATTTCGACCAGCATCGCCCTGCGCCTCGGCAAGCTGTTCAATGTCGACCCGCGCTGGTTCCTGAATATGCAAGCCAAATACGACCTGGAAGTTCAACGCGAGGCATTGGCACAAGAGCTCGAAGCAATTAAACCGCTCCCGACGGCAGCATAGAACGGCGGCCTATCATTCCTGCTCGGGCCGCACATATCTGGCGATGACGGCATCTATTTCGGCCTCGCTGGCAAAGTCGGCCTGGTCAGCTTCCGCAAGGGCCGCCTCGATCTCCACGAGTTGCCAGTCCTCCGCTTCATCCGAAATGTGCACGATCGGGGCGGCCATAGCCGCTTCTCTCGGTGTGTTGGTATGAACCTATGTAGATCACATCCGTTCATCAAGCTTCACCGCCCCGCCTCCCGCCCAAGCCTCTCCACCAGGAAATCCACGAACGCCCTGATGCGCGCCGCCAGGTGGTCGTGCCCGACGAATACCGCGTGGATCAACTCGATATCGTTGGCATTGTAGTCCTCCAGCAGCGCCACCATGCGGCCGGCGTCGAGGTCGGGCTGGACGTGAAAGCGACCGAGGCGCACCAGGCCGAGGCCGTCGAGGCAGAGCTGGCGCATGGTCGGGCCGTTATTGGCCTGGAGGTTGCCGTTCACGCCGATGCGCCGCAGCTCCCCTGTCTGCGGATCGCGGAAAGGCCAGGTGTCCAACCCGCGGCGGAAGTTGAAGAGCAGGCAGTTGTGCCGCTCCAGCTCCTCGGGCGTGCGGGGCAGGCCATGGCGCTCGACATAGGCGGGCGAAGCGGTGATTACGCGCCGGCTCTCCAGGATCTTGCGTGCCTTCAGGCTGGAATCACGCAGGGGACCTGAGCGCAGCGCGATGTCGGCGCGCTGCTCAACGAGATCGATCACCTCGTCCGTCAGCGAAAAATCGAGCTGAACCCTCGGATAGCGCGCGAGGAAATCGGGCAGCAGTGGCACGACGCAGCGCGAGCCGAAGCCGACCGAGGCGCTCACTCGCAGCCGTCCCGTCGGCACCACTTCGCCGCCCGAGGAGATCATGCGCTCGGTCTCGGCGATATCGGCGAGGATCGCCTGCGCCCGGGCAAGATAGGTGTCGCCCTCCGGCGTGAGCTGCAAGGCGCGGGTGGTGCGCACGAGCAGGCGGGTGCCGAGCCTGTCCTCGATGCGGGTGACGAGCTTGCTCACCGCCGAGGGCGAAAGATGCAGCTTGCGTCCCGCGGCGGAGAAGCTGCGCAGCTCGGCAGCGGCAACGAACACCTCCATCTCGCCCACCCGATTGTCCATCGCCGCTCCATCCTTGAATTCAATTCAAAACCATTCGTCTATTATACCCGATTATCAAGGGAATGCGGACTGACGATATTGGCTCCCGACAGTCTCAAACAAGCCGGGATCCCTCCCATGCCCATTGCGCTCATCGCTCTCACGATCGCCGCTTATGCGATCGGCACCACCGAATTCGTCATCGTCGGCCTCCTGCCGACCGTGGCCCATGATCTTCAGATCACCCTGCCGCTCGCCGGCCTCATCGTCAGCGTCTATGCGCTCGGCGTTACCTTCGGCGCACCGGTGATTACTGCACTCACCGGCCGACTTGACCGCAAGAGCCTGCTGCTCGGCCTGATGGCACTCTTCATCGTCGGCAATACGGCAGCCGCGCTCAGCCCCAGCTATGGCACGTTGCTGGTGGCGCGTGTGCTCTCGGCCTTTGCCCATGGTGTGTTCTTCTCCGTCGGCGCCACCATCGCTGCCGACCTGGTGGCGCCCAATCGCCGGGCCTCGGCCATCGCCCTGATGTTCATGGGCCTGACCGTCGCCATCGTCACTGGCGTGCCGCTTGGCACCTTCATAGGCCAGAGCTTCGGCTGGCGAGCCACCTTCTGGGGCGTCGCGAGCCTTGGCGTGATTGCCTTCGCCGCCGTCGCCTTGCTGCTGCCCACACATCTGCCCAAGGCGCCGCCGGCCCGCCTGGTCGAGCAGGTCCGCGTACTCGGCAGCGGCCGCCTGCTCCTCGTCTTCGCCATGACGGCACTCGGCTATGGCGGCACCTTCGTGGCCTTCACATATCTTGCCTCGATCCTGCAGGAGATCACCGGCTTTGCGACCGGCAGCGTCAGCCTGATCCTGGTACTCTATGGTGCCGCCATCGCGGTGGGCAACCTGGCCGGCGGGCGCATCGCCGATGGCAATCCGGTGAAGGCGTTGACCGGGCTCTTCGCCCTGCAGGCCCTGGTGCTGGCGGTCTTCACCGTCACGGCCGTCTCGCCCGCATGGACGCTGGTGACGCTGGCGGCGCTCGGCTTCCTTTCCTTCGCCAACGTGCCCGGCCTGCAGCTCTACGTGGTCCAGCTCGCCAGGCTTCATCGCCCGGCCGCCGTCGATGTCGCCTCGGCCCTCAACATCGCCGCCTTCAATCTCGGCATCGCACTCGGCGCCTGGATCGGTGGCCTGGTGGTGGCCTCGCCTCTTGGTCTCGGCATGACGCCGCTGGTCGGCGCCGTGCTGGTTGGCGCCGCCCTTGGCCTGACCCTGTGGAGTGGCGCCCTCGACCGCCGCCCGGTGCCGGCCGGGCATCCGGCTTAGAGCAAGACGCGCGACGCGAGCCTCTCCTCAAGTGTAACTCCCATAACTTCAAGGACCCGCACCATGGAATATCGCCGCATCGGCCTTTCCGGACTCAAGGCCTCCGCCCTCTCCTTTGGAGCCGGCACTTTCGGCGGCTCCGGTCCCCTGTTCGGGGCTTGGGGCACCACGGATGCCCGGGAGGCACGCCGGCTTGTCGACATCTGCCTCGACGCCGGACTCAACCTGTTCGACACCGCCGATGTCTATTCGAACGGCGCCTCCGAACAGGTGCTGGGCGAGGCCATCAAGGGCCGGCGTGACCGGGTGCTGATCTCCACCAAGACAGGCCTCCCGATGGGCGACGGTCCGGACGATTGGGGCACCTCGCGCTCACGCCTGTTGCGCGCGGTGGACGAGGCTTTGCGCCGTCTCGGCACTGATTACATCGACCTCCTGCAACTGCACGCCTTCGACGCCGGCACGCCGGTGGAGGAGGTGCTGGCGACGCTCGACGGCCTCATCCGCGACGGAAAGCTGCGCTATGTCGGTGTCTCCAACTTCTCCGGCTGGCAAATCATGAAGTCGCTGGCCGCCGCCGAAAGCCAAGGCTATCCGCGCTATGTCGCCAACCAGGCCTATTATTCCCTGCTCGGCCGCGACTATGAGTGGGAGCTGATGCCGCTCGGCCTCGACCAGGGCCTGGGCGCCCTCGTCTGGAGCCCGCTCGGCTGGGGCCGCCTCACCGGCAAGCTCAAGCGCGGCCAGCCTCTGCCCGAAGGCAGCCGCCTGCACCAGACCGCCGATTTCGGCCCGCCGGTCGACGAGGAGCGGCTCTACCGCGTCATCGACACGCTCGAGGCCATCGCCACCGAGACGAGCCGCAGCGTGCCCCAGCTCGCCATCAACTGGCTGCTGCAGCGGCCCACCGTGTCCTCGGTGATCATCGGCGCCCGCAACGAGGAACAGCTCAGGCAGAACCTGGGTGCAGTGGGGTGGTCGCTCTCGCGGGACCAGATGGAAAGGCTCGACAAGGCGAGCGCAACGGAGGCGGCCTATCCCTATTTCCCCTATCGCCGCCAGGAAGCCTTCGCGCGATTGAATCCGCCGCCGGTGTGAGCCGGGGCGATCTTCAGACCCGCCTGTCACGCCGCGCTCCGAGAAGAGCCGGGACTGAAGCCCCCCTTTGACGATGCGGATGCTTAAGACTCCGCTAGCGACCGCACGATCCAGCCGCCCTCATAGGTCGAGATGCCACCCTCGGCCAGTGTCGCCGCTGTCGGCGTCAGGCTGTAACGCGTCGTCGCGCTCGTGACTTCGATCATCTCCGGCGAGATGGTGGTGATACGGCAGGAGGTCTTTCCGCTCGTCGCGGATTCCATGATCAGATCATCGCCCGGCCGAAAGAACGGGGGCTTGGTTGCTTCGGAACCGGTCGCCAGAACGACAATCGTTCCAATGGGGAATCGAGCCTTCTCGTCGGACATCGAGCTCATCGCCTACCGCCTCGACACAATGCTTCCGCCCAGGACACACGGAGCCTGTGCAGGAAACTTTACCGGCCCCTACAATGTTCCCTCCCGAGAAAAGCCGTTTCGGGAGTGATAGTGATGACCGATGTTCGAGAGCTTCATGAGGGCGAGTATCCGCCTACGCGTGGCAGCTGGCTCCTGATCGAGGAAGACGGCCCCGTCTGGGTGGTCAACAGCGCCGCCTATGCCGACGACAACCTTCCCTCCGATCCGCTCGGGCCGTTTCATGTCCTTGGCGATGCCGTGAAGGCAGCAAGCGACCTAGCGCGGATAAAGGGCATCGATACCGTCTATGTGCGCGGAACGGCCTGAACACGAACGGCATGTGAGCGTCGGGACTGCTCACGCCTTGATCCGCTCCATCCTGGGATCATAGAGCGCCTCCAGGAACACCTGCGCCTTCACCCGCTCCGTCGCCACTTCCAGCTCGTAGCTGCCGGAGAGCACGTAGTCCCGGTCGACGCCCGCCGGATCGCGCACATAGCCGTAGCCGATGTTCTTGCCGACCGTGTAGCCGAAGCCCGCCGAGGCGAGCCAGCCACAGCGCTTGCCATTGCGATAGATCGTCTCGCGGCCGAGCAGGATCACGGCGGGATCATCGACCGTGAAGCCGGCCAATAAGCGCGGCAGCGGCTTGCCGGCCTGCTCGACCAGCGCCTCGCGGCCGAGGAAGGGAATATTCTTCTTCAATTTCGCCGCCCAGCCCAGCCCGGCCATAAGGGGCGAATGGTCGGGTCCGATCTCGCCGCCCCAGGCGCGGTAGCCCTTTTCGAGGCGGAGTGACTCGATGGCGCGATAGCCGGCATTGACCAGGCCGAGCGGCGCGCCCGCCCCCATCAGCGCGTCGTAGACCGTGGCGGCGAATTCCACCGGAATATGCAACTCCCACCCGAGCTCGCCGACATAGGTCACACGCATGGCGAAGACGCGGGCGCCGGCTATGTCGATGAAGCGGCAGGTGCCGAACGGAAAGCCGCTGTTCGAAATGTCGTCCTCCGTCAGCCGCGCCAGGATCTCGCGTGCTTCAGGCCCCATCAGCACCAGCACGGCGTTTTTCGACGTCATGTCGGTAAGGCGCGCATCGAGCCCTTCAGCTATGTTGCGCGCGATCCAATCGCGATCGTGGGTGGCAAAGCCCGTACCGGTGACGATATAATAATAATCCGGCCCGGCCCGAGCCACGGTGAGATCGGCTTCGATGCCACCCCTGCGGTTGAGCATCTGCGTGTAGACCAGGCTGCCCACCGGCTTGGCCACGTCATTGGCGCAGATCCAGGAGAGGGCGGCCTCGGCGTCGCGGCCCGTCACCGAGAATTTCGCGAAGGAGGTCTGGTCGAAGACGACAGCAGCTTCGCGGCAGGCCCGGTGTTCGCGCCCCACCGCCTCGAACCAGTTCTGGCGGCCATAGCTGTAGATGTCCTTCGCCTCCTCGCCGGGGCCGGCGAACCAGTTCGGCCGCTCCCAGCCGAGCTTGTCGCCGAACACCGCGCCTTGCGCCTTCAGCCGGTCATAGAGCGGCGAACGGCGCAGGGGACGGCCGGATAGATATTCCTCGAAGGGCCAGGCCATGGTGTAGTGTTTGGCGTAGGCCTCCATCGTGCGCTGACGCACCCAGGAAGTGTCGAGCGTGTTGTTGCCGAAGCGGCGGATGTCGACGGCCCAAAGGTCATAGGGCGGTTCACCCCTCGCCACCCATTCGGCCAGCGCCATGCCGGCGCCGCCCCCCGAGGCGATGCCGAAGGCGTTGAAGCCGCAACCGACATAGATGCCCTTCACCTCCGGCGCGGCGCCGAGGATGAAATTGCCATCCGGCGTGAAACTTTCGGGGCCGTTGATGAACTGCTTGATGCCGGCGCTCTCCATTGCGGGCACGCGGCCGATGGCGAGTTCCATCAAAGGCTCGAAATGGTCGAGATCGTTCTCAAGCAGCTGGAACTCGAATTCTTCCGTTGCCTTCGCATGGGCCCAAGGCTTGGGATTGGGCTCGTAGCCGCCCATCACCAGTCCGCCGACCTCCTCCTTCCAGTAGGTCAGGCGGTCGGGATCGCGAAGCGTCGGCAGGTTCGAGGAGACGCCCTCGATACGCTCGGTGATCAGGTATTGATGCTGCATCGAGACGAGGGGGATGTTGACCCCAGCCATCGCCCCGATCTCGCGCGACCACTGCCCGGCGCAGATGACGATCCTCCCGGCCTCGATGCGACCCTGATCCGTGAGCACGGCACTGGCAACGCCACCCTCGACCTCGATGCCAGTGACCGTAACGCCCTCGCGGAACGTGACACCCCCATTGCGTGCGCCCCTGGCCAGCGACTGGGCGATGTCGGAGGGCGAAGCCTGCCCGTCCGTCGGCAGGAAGGCGGCGCCGACGACATCGTCCACCTGCATCAGCGGCCAGAGGTCCTGCGCCTCCTTCGGCGTGAGGAGTTGCATCTCAAGGCCGAAGGAGGTGGCGGTGGTGGCCTGGCGCTTCACCTCGGTCCAGCGCTCCTGGTTGCAGGCGAGGCGCAGGCCGCCATTGCGTTTCCAGCCGGTGGCAAGGCCGGTCTCCTGTTCAAGCCTGTCATAGAGGGCAACGGAATAGCCGAGAAGCTGGGTGATGTTGGCATTGGTCCTGAGCTGCCCGACCAGTCCGGCGGCATGCCAGGTGGAGCCCGAAGTGAGCTTGCCGCGTTCCAGTACAAGAACGTCCGACAGGCCCATCTTGGCCAGGTGATAGGCCGTGGAGCAGCCGACGATGCCGCCACCGATGATCAGGATTTTGACGGAGGATGGAAGGTCGGACATGGGGAGATCCTATATGGATGTGTCGCGTCTCGCCTCCCCCACGAAGCTGGGGGAGGTGGCATTGCGAAGCAATGACGGAGGGGGTGTGGTCCGACGAACTCGGCGTTGCAGGACAAGGCTGCGAGAAAGCGGCGGCGCTTTGTTCGGACATGTCATCCTAGCGGACCGCACCCCATCCGACCCGACTTCGTCGGGCCACCTTCCCCAGCTTCGTGGGGAAGGCGAGTCGCGTCTTGCTCGGCGAGGGGCGAGGGACGCCATCACAGCCCACGCCACGCTGCATACGCCGCCTCGTAGCGTCGCAGATTCTCGGCCGTGTAGCCGGCATAGTCGAAATCAAGCGTCGAATGGATCTCGGACACCATGCTCCAGGTCGTCTCGCGCAGCAGCGAGGCAGCCGTCATGGCCGCGAGGCGCTGGCGCAGCTCCTCCGTCATCGGCCGGTCGAAATAGGCCTCCGCCAGCTTTTCCCGGGCTGGCGCCTCCACTTCAGAATTGGAAGCAAGACCGCCGAGATCGAACAAAGGCGAGTTGAAGCCGGCATAGTCCCAGTCCACCAGCCAGAGCCTCTTGCCGTCGTCGAGGAAATTGGCGGCAAGCAGATCATTGTGCCCAAACACGATATCGACGGGGCAGACGGCCGCTTCCAATTGCTCGCTTTCAGCCAGCAGGCGCGGCAGCATAGGCAGGTGCCGGCTCGCGCCCTCCCGCAGCGTATGGGCATAGTCGCGCACCACCTGGAACACCCAGAAGATCGCCGCCGGTCCGCGGAAGTGGCGGGGCATCTCGGTATGACAGCGCCGGATGAGATCGATCAGGGCCGCGTGGTTGCGCGGGTCCCGGATGTCCTCGGGCGTGAAGGTGCGGCCCTCGACGAAGCGCAGCACCAGCGCGCCCGGCTGGCTGTGCACGACCTCCGGCGAGATGCCAGCGGCGAAGGCGGCCTTGCTGGCAGCGAACTCGTTGCTGCGGCTGATCTGGTGGAGGGGAATGTCGTCGCCGATACGCACGACATATTTGTCGGCGCCGTCAATCACGGTGAAATTAGTGTTTGTGATGCCCCCACCGAGCGGCTGCGGCTCGACCTTGCCGCGCCAGCAGGCCAGCGTCGCCGCCTTCCTCAGGGGATCGAAGGGCGGCACAGGCCCCATGGCGTCTCCGGCTCAAAAATTCAGGCTGCGGCGAGGCTAGCGCGATTTGGATGAAATCGTCCAGCACGAAGGCTGGGGATTGGCCGCGCCGGCGGTTCACTCATGCCGTCAAAAAATTCTTCGCCCCCATGTCACACGGTGGTGTCCCCTCTCGTCATGGCTGCGTAACCCCAAGCGAGAAAGGACCGCACCATGAAAGCCCGCCTCAACGCCTTCACCGCCGCCCCCACCCTGATGAAGCAGTGGCTCGATTTCTCCACAGGTATCGAAGGCCTCGAATCCAGCCTGATGGAGCTCGTCGAAATGCGTGCCTCGCAGATCAATGGCTGTGCCTATTGCCTGCACATGCACGCGCTCAGCGCCCGCAAGCACGGCGAGAACGAGCAGCGGCTCTATCTGCTCGATGCCTGGCGCGAATCACCGCTCTATAGTGAGCGCGAGCGTGCCGCCCTCGAATGGACCGAAGCCCTGACGCTGGTGGCCGCTACCCGCGCACCCGATGCGGCCTATGAGATAGCGAGGGCCGAATTCAGCGAGGAGGAACTGGTGAAGCTCACCATGCTGATCGTGGCGATCAATGGCTGGAACCGCATCAATGTCGGCTTCAAGACCGTGCACTCCGTGCACACCAAGGCTGTCGCGTGATGGCCAGCGCTCCCGCAACCGGAGCGGCCGAAAGCTTCGATGCCGTGCGGCCGCGTCTCATCCGCATCGCCTATCGCATGCTCGGATCGGTGGCGGATGCCGAGGACGTGGTGCAGGACGCTTTCCTGCGCTGGCTCGCCGTCGACCGCGAGGCAGTGCGCGAGCCGGCGGCCTTCCTCACTCGCGTGGTGACGCGGCTCTGTCTCGACCAGCTCAAATCGGCCCGACACCGGCGCGAGACCTATATCGGCCCCTGGCTGCCAGAACCGGTGCTCGAAACCGAGGACGAGGTGGAGGACGTCACACTGCCCCTGCTGCTGGCGCTCGAACGGCTCACGCCGCTGGAGCGCGCCGCCTTCCTGCTTCATGACGTGTTCGGCCTTGGCTTCGAGGAAATCGGCGAAACCATCGGCCGCGAGCCCGCCACCTGCCGGCAACTCGCCAGCCGGGCCCGCAGCCATGTGCGCGGCTCGCGTCCGCGCTTCGACATGCCCCGGGAAAAGGGCCTCGAAATCGCCCACGCCTTCTTCGCCGCCTCGCGTGGCGGCGACATGACCCGGCTGCAATCGCTGCTCGCGGCCGATGTCGCCGTCTATTCCGACGGCGGCGGCAAGAAGCCGGCGTCTCTGAAGATCATCACAGGCATCCAGGAAGTGATGAGGCTGCAGGCTGGCCTTTCCCGATTCTTCGCAGAAAGCATGTCGAAGCTGGTGCGCTACGGCTTCATCAACGGCCTGCCGGGCTTCGTGACGGTGGAACGGGACGGCACGCTGCAGACCACGGCGCTGGATATCCGGGATGGCGAGATCGTGGGCATCTATGTGACGCGCAATCCCGACAAACTGAAACATATCGGCACGGCCGTGGTGCAGTGAGGCGGGGGCGGGTCTTCAGACCCGGCTCTTTCGGTGAGGCCAGCGCCAACAAGAGCCGGGCCTGAAGACCCGCCCCCCATTCGCCTGTCCTCAAATCACCGTCCCATCCGACACGATCTCATAGCCGCGGTTCATCAGGCGCATGCGGAATTCCTGGAAATGCCGCTTGTGGCCGCTCTCAACCTGCGCAGCCGGATAGCTCCAGCCATTGCGCCGGGCCGTCTCGAGAATTGCTTCATACTCGGCATCGCTCATGCGCCTGGCATCGACCTCGCCGATGCGATGATGTGCCTCGCCCGCCTGCGTGGCAGGCAAGGCGAGCGCCATGAGCAGTACCGCCGAAGCAACACGCATCATTATCGCCCCACGCAAGAAGAAGGTCTCGCTTGCAGGATTACCGACGTGACATGCAAAGTCCTGAAGGAAAACTGATAATCGGCTGAAATCAGGCGTGAAGGCTACACGCGCTCTCTTTCCGAGAGATCAGCGAAGTTTGTAATCTTCACAGCATGATCAGGGAATCGAGCCACGATCTCAAGCTCACCACCCATGGCTTCGATAAAGCGGCGCAACGTGCTGACATACATGTCAGTGCGCTTCTCCAACTTGGCAATAGAGCCTTGCCCGACCTGCAGCGTCTGGGCGATTTCATCCTGCGAGAGCTTCAGCGCCCGCCGCACTTCCGCAAGATCCATTTCCTCATCGAGCTGAGCGGCCAACGCTTCGGCCTCGGCCTGTGCTTCGGGCGACATCCGGGCGCGCAGTGTTGCAAATGAATGTCTACCAGCCATCTTCATGTTGCCTTTCGAGTTCGCGCAGATGCTCGTCGTAAAGATCGTCGGCGATTGAGACCATACGCGGGTAAAAGCGCTTGTCGCCGGTTTTGTCTCCTCCGATCAGCAAGATAGCCATACGGCGCGGATCAAAGGCATAAAAGATACGCAACGGTTTGCCACTGCTCTGCACACGCAGTTCCCGCATATGAGGATGACGCGAACTTTCGATGCCACTCGAATAGGGAAATGGCAGATTGGGTCCGCGTTGTTCCAACTTGCCGACATGGGCCACAACGCTGATCCGTTCCGAGCTGGTAAGGTTATCCCACCATTCTCCAAACTCATCTGTGTACTCGACTGGCCATGCCATTTATGGATTAGTATTCCTTATATGGAATATTTTCAAGGGGAGATTCTAGCGCTTTCTCCTACCCCTTATACCCGCCCATCTCGCACACCAGCGTCCACTCCGCCTCCGTCACGGGCTGTACCGAGAGCCTCGAGAGCTTCACCAGCGCCATTTCGGCGAGCTTGGGCTCCGCCTTGATGGCGACCAGGGTCACCGGCTTGGGGAATGGCTTCACCGCCTTGAAGTCGACCAGCACCCAGGGCTCGCCAGGGGTGGCCGGGTCGGGATAGGCCTCCCGCACCACCTCGGCCACGCCCACTACCGCCTTGCCCTCATTGGAGTGGTAGAAGAAGGCTTGGTCGCCCTTCTTCATCGCCATCAGGTTGAGCTTGGCGGCATGGTTGCGCACCCCGTCCCAGGGCGTGCCCTTGGCGCCGGCCGCGACCTGACTGTCCCAGCTCCAGACCTCGGGTTCGGACTTGATCAGCCAGTGGCGCATGGCGGCCTCTCCTTATGGAATTGGGGTCAGACGGCGGCCGGCGGCTTCACGCCCCAGCGCCAGCGACGGACCGAGGCGGCGGCGAACAGGCCGGCCTTCGCATAAGGATCGTTTTCGGCAAAGACCCGAGCCTCGGCCTCGGAAGGGAAGTCGACGATCAGGAGAGAGCCGACCATCTGGTCCTGGTCGTTGAGGAAGGGGCCGGCCGCAAGGACATGGGCGTCTTGGGCCTTCAGGTAGTCCATATGCGCCGGCCGCGTCGCCATGCGCAGTTCGAGCCCATTGGGTATGTCTTCACACTGGATCACGAAATGCATGGAATCCCTCGCTGAAACGATTTCGGTAAAAGCAAAGCCGGAATCGGGTAGCGGGAAGCGGGCGCTTTGTCGAGGGGCGCGCCGTGACGGCGCCGGCAATTTGGGGGATGGCCGTTTTCAATCGAGGCGCGACGCGCATCATTCCGGCCGGAGAGCCGGGATGACGATCACCGCGCGGTCCTGACAACTATGCTCGGCGAAGGGCCGGCCAATCATTGCAGCCGTGTACCCTCGCCGCCGATCGTTGTCCGGATTGCGGCCACGATCTCGGAGGCGGCCGGGAATTTACCTATGCCATCCAAGCCTTCCTCGCATTCGATATGGGTCCAGCGCACGATGCCGTCCCGGTCGATCAGGAACTGTCCCTTGAGCTGAGGCCATTGGCGCTCGACGTCGCCGCGATCGGTCTCGTTCTCGACATAGCCATCGAGCTTGGCGAGGGTCGCGGTGGCCTCCATGATTGGCAGGGGTTCGGGCAGTTCGCCGGTCGGATTGACGCGCAGCGTCGACAGAGCCTGCATCAGATCGGGCGTCGGGACCGGCTTGGGTACGCCATAGGCGCGATGGATGGAAAGCGCCGGATCGGTGGCGATGCGAAACCGGCTCGGGCGAAACTTGAAATAGAGGCGGGCATTCTCGAGCTCGGTGGCGACGATGCCGAGCGTCTCGACCCCGAGCGCTTCGAGCTGGGGGCTGGCGGTCGCCAATTGGGCCAGCGCCCGACGGCAGAATGGGCACCACAGCCCCACGAACAGCGCCAGAAACAGCGAACTCCTGCCGCGATAGTCGGAGAGCGACACGGTCCCGTTTCCGTCAAGGACGGGAAGCCTGAAATCCGGGGCGCGTTCGCCCGACGATACTGGTGATTGCAATGGCATCTCGTTCATGCGGCACCCTCCTGGAACATTTCATTTTCAGACCAGACCAACAAGAAACGCAAAATTCAGTAAGGACCGACGAGCCAAGCTGGAAATCCGCTCCTGCGCGAATGCTCTTTTGCTCAAGTAGCCCCCGGGTCAACATAGAAACGGCAGAACCATCAGCGCATCGGGCTGGAGCCCGGCGCGTTGGCAGACCTCGTCGGATTTGGCCAAGTATAGCTCCGCCGAGGCCCGGTTCCCAGCGTCCAGATGAAGCGTGCCGAGACCGTCATAGCAAGGAAAGAGGAATTGCGGTTCGCCCATCTCCTCGGCCAGATGGAGCGCTTCCTCGTAGGACGCCAAAGCGAGCGCGTGGTCGCCCCGGCATTGATAGATCTGGCCGAGTATGATGAGCGGGGCAGCCAGATGATCGAAGAGCCCAAGCCGACGATCGAGATCGGCAGCTCTCTGCGCCGCCTCGACGCCTTCGTCTTCGCAACGGTCGGTCAAAGCGCAGTAGGACACGGCGAGATTGGCGTAGATACGGGACTGGAAGCCGAGATCGCCCACTTTCTTGGCCGTCTCCAGCCCCCGCAGACAGGTGCCGATGCTCCGCTGCGGGTTGAGCGAGGAGTAGAGGACACCGAGATTCGTATAGCCGCGGCAGGCGGCCTGCAGCAGGGCATGCTCCTCCGCCAGCCTGACGCTCTGCTCGATATGGTCGACCGCGTCGGACGGCCGGCCGCTGCGGGCAAGCGCCACGCCGATCGTGTTGTAGGCATGGGCGCGCGTGGCGGCGAGTTCGCGAAGGCGCTCCGGCTCCGCGCCAGTGCCGTTGTCGCGATCCGCCTCGGCCAGGGCCCGCTCCGCCCAGGCAATCGCTCCGGCATTGTCACCGGCGCGAAAGGCGAGCCGGCCGGTTTCCTCGAGCAGTTCCGCGCGTTCCAGCCAGTAGCCCTCATCTCCGAGCAGGGCGAGGCCCCGGGCGAAACAGGCCGCAGCCTCTTCACGCTCGCCCGACTCCCAATGCAGACAGCCGCTCTTGCGGTAGAGGCGGGCAGCACCGGCATGATCCATGCTGGCTTCGAAATCCCGCAGTACCGCCTCGTAGTGAACCGCCGCCTCGGTGCGCCGTTCGGCCAGCGCCAGAAGATCGGCCATCCTCTCGCGGATGGAGCGGATGTCGCCTTCGCAGGCCGGGTTGCCCTGCAAGGTGCTCAAGGCACGCTCGTAATGCCTGATGGCGTCCTCATTGGCATAGAGCCCGCGAGCCCAATCGCCGGCCGCCATCAGGTAGCGCGCGCCCCTCGTCTTGTCGGCGCTCAGGCTCCAATGGTGTCCCAGGGCTTCGAGATCGCTCAGCCTTTCGGGATGTTCGCCCACGGCGCGTTCGAGCGCGCGGCCAGCCCGCTCATGCAGTTCGGTCCTGCGGGCAAGCAGCAGGTTCTGATAGACCGCCTCATGCACGAGCGCATGCCGGAAGCGATAGCAATCATCTTCCTCGCCAGGATCGGCCGGGCGGAGAAGGTCCGCCTCGATGAGCTGTTGCAGCCTGCCCTCGACGGCACGCCCATCCGTTGCGATATCACGCAGGAGCGCGAGCCCTCCCGTCACGCCCAGCACGGCCGCCTCCTGGAGCAGCCGCCGCACCTCGGCGGGCAGCGCGTCGACCCGCGACAGGAGCAGGCCTTGCAGGGTAGCGGGAACCTCCCGTGCATCGAGTGGCGCCGCGCGCATCCATCGATTGCCATGGCGCACCAGCACGCCCCGGCTCACGAGACTGCGGACAATCTCCTCCACGAACAACGGGTTGCCTCCGGACCGGGCGGCGATGAAGCTGCCGATCTCCTGCCCCAGGTCTTGACTCCTCGCTTGTCCGATCGCTTGGCCGCCATCATCCGCGACTTCGCCGAACAAACTGGTGACGATGGCCCGCGTGTCTTCCTGTGAAAGGGGTGCGAGGCGGATGGTCGACCGTTCCGCACGCAAAGCGGGCGGCACACGTCCCTCGGGACGACGCGACAGCACCAGCATGAAGCAGCGATCGGAGAGTTGGTCGGCGACATCGCACAGGAGCGATACCGAGGCTGCATCCGCCCAATGGATATCGTCGACGATGAAGAGGAGGTGGCCCTGGTCGAGCCGTCGCTCGATCAGCAGGCGTGCGGCGAGCGCGATCTGGCGTTTAAGCTGTTCGGGCGCGAGTTCGGGCCGCTCGGAATCTTCCAAGCCCAGCATGTAACTAAGCATCGGCGCGATCGCGTCCGCCGTCTCGGCCTCCGCCCCAAGCGACCGCAGCCCCACAGCGAGCTTGGTCCGTGCCGCCTCAAGCGAGTCATCGGGACGCACCTGATAGCCCTCCCGGAACAAGGTGCCGAACACGCCATAGGTCGGTTCACCCCGCGACGAGCACGAAGCGTGGCGGACGGCGCCGCCGGCAAGCCCGCCCCGCGCCTCCAGCGCCGCCAGGAATTCCGCGATCAGGCGTGATTTGCCCGACCCCGCCTCGCCGGCGAGATCGACGACTTGGGAGCGGCCCGTCCGCATCCGGTCGAAGGCGGCCGTCAGCTGCGCCAGCTCGCCGGCGCGCCCGGTCATCGGGCTTGCGAGCCCATGGGCCGCCAGTCCGCGGCCTGAGGCCGGAGCGGCCAGCAGGCCCGTAAGGGGGTAGGCCAGGACGGGTTCCACCTTGCCCCTCAGCGACAGCGCGCGCGCCGGTCCGAAGGTGAAGCGGTGTCGCGTCAGGGCCCCCGTCGCCTCGGAGACGAGGATGACGCCCGAGGCCTCGGCAAGCAGGCGTGCGGTGGTATTCACGGTGTCGCCGGTCACGGCATAGGCGGCCGTGGAGGTCCGTCCGAGATGCCCGGCCACCACGGGTCCGGTATGGACACCGATATGAAGGCCTATCGTCTGCCCGAGGCGGACGGCCCATTGCTCATTGAGCCGCGTGAGGGCAGCGACCATGTCCAGTGCCGCGTTGAGCGCACGCTCGGGATCGTCCTCATGGGCAAGGGGAGCGCCGAACACCGCCAGCACGGCATCCCCGATGAATTTCTCGACGAAGCCGTCATGGCGCGCGACCGCCTGCGCCAGGATCTCGAACAAGGCGGTCTGAAAGCCGCGCAGCTCCTCGGGATCGACCCGTTCGGCCAGGGTGGTGAACCCGGTGACGTCGGCGAAGAGCACCGTGACCTGCCGCCGGTCCGCCTCGCGCTCCTCGTGCGGCGGAGCGGTCGAATCGGGGGGTGCACCGGCGGCTTCCGGCACGGCGCTGCCGTTGGCCTGCCGCCGCCCGCAGCGCGGGCAGAACGCAAAGCCTGGCGCGAGTTCGAAACCGCAACCGGCACACACCATAGGATGGCCCGCATCGTGACGCGAGCTTCTCGGGCTAGGTTGATCCCGGGACCTCGGTAGGCCGGATCTTTCGCCCCGCTCACATCATCGAAGTGTAGGCGGGCGCTGCGTCGACCGCAAGCAACGCAGCGTCATCCTTTAAGCTCAACACGGGAGGAAGGAGGCACTGTCATTCCCGGCGATGCCAAAGGCATCGGGAAGGGAATCCAGGGGCCAAGGTCTCGACGGGTGCCCCTGGATTCCCTTCCCCTCGCCCTTTCTCGCCTTGCTCGAAAGCGGCTCGGCCGGGAATGACAGGAGCCCGAGACTGCTCTCCCGGTTTAGAGCTATTGCTCTGCCTCGGTTCACTTTGGGCGCCGCATGGCAAGGCCGAGCCGCGCCTATCCCTTCGCCCGCGCCTCTGCGGCCACGACCGTGTTGTGCAGCAGGCAGGCCACAGTCATCTTGCCCACGCCTCCGGGCACCGGGGTAATGTAGGACGCCTTGCCCATCGCCTCCGTGGTGGCGACGTCGCCGACGATGCGGCCCTTGCCGTCCTCGGTGGGCACCCGGTTGATGCCGACATCGATGACCACGGCGCCTTCCTTGATCCAATCGCCCCTCACCATCTCCGGACGACCCACGGCGGCGACGAGGATGTCGGCCTCGCGGCATACCGCCGGCAGGTCCTTGGTGCGCGAATGTGCGATGGTCACCGTGCAGTCATTGGCGAGCAGGAGCTGGGCCATAGGCTTGCCGACGATGTTTGAGCGGCCGACCACCACGGCGTTCTTGCCGGAGAGGCCGGCCTTGCCCACGGTATCGAGCAGCATCATAAGGGAACCCAGCGGCGTGCAGGGGATCAGCATCGCCTCCGGATCGATCTTGGCCGATGTGAAGAGCTTGCCGACATTCATCGGGTGGAAGCCGTCGACATCCTTGGCGGGATGGATGGCGTCGATCATCATCTGGCCGTCGAGATGGCCGGGCAGCGGGAGCTGCACGAGGATGCCGTCGACACCGGGATCGGCGTTGAGGCCATTGATGACGCCAAGCAGCTCTTCCTTGCCGATGGCCTCGGGCAGTTCGATCAGGCGGCCGTCGATGGCCGTCTCATGCGCCATCTTGGCCTTGGTGTTCACATAGGCGCGGCTGGCCGGGTTGTTGCCGACGATCACCACATCGAGGCGCGGCTGGCGGCCATGGGCGGCGGCAAACGCCTCCGCGCGAACCTTGGTGCGGGCGCGGACATTGGCCGCGTGGACATTTCCGTCAATCAATTCGGTCATGGCGCAACTTTCATTCTCTCGAAACAGCGCGGTCTTATAGCGTGGCGACCACGATTTCCAGCCATCTTGGGCCGTCCTGTTCTGTTCTGATTTGTCCGGTGAATGAGCCAGGTCGCATGGACCAGGGAACCTCCCGGGCCGTCAGCGACTTGTCTTGGCATAATCGCCGGGAGACAGTTCATGCGCCTGATTGCGATCTTCGCCAGCCTTATCCCGATCCTGCTCGCGGGATCCGCCCTTGCGGCCAAGCTCGATACGCAGAGCATCAATGCCGCGACCTTCTCCGCCGCCGATCTAGCCGGCAAGCCGCGTGGCCCGCGTGCCTCGCTCGTCAAGGCGCAGATCCTGCTCGACCGTGCTGGCTATTCGCCTGGCGAGATCGACGGCCGCCACGGCGACAATTTCGCCAAGGCGCTCGCTGCCTTCCAGGCGGACCATGGCCTGCCCTCGACGGGCGAACTCGACCAGGCGAGTTGGGACAGCCTGGCGGGCACGGGGCAGGAGCCGGTGGTGACGGACTACGAAGTCACCCGACAGGATTTGCGCGGTCCCTTCACCAAGCGTATCCCGGTGAAGTTCGAGGCCATGGCGCATCTGCGCCGGCTCGGCTATCGCAATGTGCAGGAGGAACTGGCCGAGAAATTCCACATCAGCCCAGAACTCCTCAGCGCGATGAACCCGCGCGAGCGCTTCAAGAAGCCCGGCGACACCATTGCGGTCGCCGCCGTCGTGCAGCCGGACCTCGCCCGGGTCAAGGCCAACCGCCGCGCGCCGCAGCCGGGCGATGCGACGCGGCTCGAGGTCGACAAGGACAAGCTCACGCTGAAGGCGTTCGACGCCACCGGCAAGCTCCTCCACTTCTTTCCTGCGTCGGTGGGTAGCGAAGACAAGCCGGCCCCCTCGGGCACACTTGAGATCGAAAGGGTGAATCTTCGGCCGGACTACACCTACAATCCGAAATATGCCTTCAAGGGCGTCAAGGCCAAACATCCCTTCACCATTGCGCCGGGGCCGAACAATCCGGTCGGGTTGGCATGGATCGACCTCAGTGCCGAAGGTTACGGCATTCACGGCACGCCCGATCCCGGCCGCATTTCGAAGCGCTACTCCCATGGCTGCATCCGCCTGACCAACTGGGACGCGCTCACCCTCGCCACCCTGGTGCGCCGGGGCGTGCAGGTGACCTTCGTCGGCGACGGGCCGCAACCGGCCACAACCGATCCGACGGTCGACAAGGCCAATTGACAGTTACGCTTTTTCCGAACGGAGTGTGCACCCAATGGGGCAGGACCATCCGGCGCGATTCGACGGCGCCGGCGCGAAGGAGGAAGACATGGCCGACGGCGGCAAGCGTCAATTCAGCATCCCGCGCGAGGCGGATCTCAAGCTCCGGTCGATCACCAATACGGCGGGGCTGACGGTGAGCTTTGCCGCCAACGGCACCGTCTTCGCCATCGAGCATCGCGACACCAAGGCCCCGGTGACCATCAACCAGGTTCTCGGCTCGCCCATCCATGGCGGCATCGGGCGGATCTATCTGCGCGCCGGCGGCAAGAAACCCTTCGTGGCCGAGCTGGTCGGGCCCGAGGCGAAGGTGGAATTCGTCGCAGGCGAGAGCAGCGCCGGCTGGGCGGGACAGGCCGGCGGCATCGATTTCCGCGTAACCCTCTGCCTGCACCCGAGCGAGCTCGCATGGTTCTGGGATGTCACCCTTTCCGGCCACGGCGACACGCCCTGCGATATCGTCTTCGTGCAGGACATCGGTCTTGGGCCGCGCGGCTTCCTGATGAACAGCGAGGCCTATGTCTCCCAATATCTCGACCATCATATCGGAGATCATCGGCAGTTCGGTCCAGTAATAATGAGCCGGCAAAATTTAGGCCAGGCAGGTAAATTTCCCTGGGTTGCGCATGGCTGCCTGCAGGGCGTGAAGAGTTTCGCCACCGACGCCCTGCAGCTCTTCGGCCCCGATTACCGCTTCTCGGGCACGATCCGGCAGGCATTCGGCACGGATCTGCCCAATATCCGCCAGCAACATGAGGTCGGCTGCATCGGGCTCCAGTCCCTGCCACTGACGCTCTCGGGGTCGGGTGCGGCCGAGATCATCTTCTTTGGGCGGTTCGAACCGGATCATCGCGACGCATCGAGCGGCGCAGACTTAAGCCGGCTAAGTAATATTACCTCTCTGCGCCAGGATATCGGGCCGGTCTCGCTGCCGGCAGCCGCGAGGCCCTTGCGCAGCCTGCTGCAGGATGCAAAACCTCTTGCCGTCGAGGCGCTCGATGCAGCGCTGGTCGGTCGGCTCTACCCAACCCGCAAGGCCGAGGAAAGGCAGGGCGAAACCCTGCTCTCCTTTTTCGTGCCCGAGGGCGGGCAGAACCGCCATATCGTACTCGCCGCCAAGGAACGCCAGGTGCCGCGCCGCCATGGCGCCCTGTTGCGCAGCGGCGGGAGCATGAAACTCGATGAGTCCACGCTCTGCTCCACCGCCTGGATGCATGGCGTGTTCTCCGCCCAGCTCACCATCGGCAACACCTCCTTCCACAAGCTGTTCTCGGTCTCGCGCGACCCCTACAACCTCACCCAGGCGAGCGGGCTGCGCATGCTCGTGGACCTTGGCCAGGGCGGCGATCATCCCTGGCAGCTCCTGACTGTGCCCTCGGCTTTCGATATCGGTCTCAATGACGCGAAATGGATCTACCGCCTCGCCGACCGCACCATCACCGTGCATGCCATCGCCGCCGGCGATGCGCCCGGCATGCAGTGGCGCGTCAGCGTCGAAGGCCACGCCTGCCGATTCCTCGTCTTCGGCCATGTCGTGATGGGTGAGCGCGACTATGAGCAGACCGGCACGGTCGACATCGACGCCGAGGCTAAGAAGATCACGCTCCGCCCGGGCGGGGACTGGCTGTGGGGACAGACTTATCCCGAGGCGGCCTATCATCTCGTCACCTCGACGCCAGCGGCCGTGGAGGCCATCGGCGGCGACGAACTCCTCTACGAGGACGGCACGGCCCACGGCGGCGGCTTCATCGCCCTGCGTACGGCGCCGACCACGGAACTCGTCTTCGCCGTCACCGGCTCGATGACATCCGCCGCAGAGGGCGTGGCACTCGCCCAACGTTTCGCCGCCGGCCCGGATGCCGAGAGTCTGCTCGCGCCGGCCCGCCGGTTCTGGAGCCATCTCACCCGCGACCTGCATCTGGAAGGCTCCGACCCGGTGGTGGAGGCGCAGGACCTGATGCTGCCCTGGCTCGCCCATGACGCCATGATGCATCTCACCGTTCCACACGGTCTCGAGCAATATACCGGCGCCGCCTGGGGCACGCGCGACGTCTGCCAGGGCCCGATCGAGCTGATGCTGGCGCTCGAGCACGATGCCGAGGTCAAGGACATCCTGCTCACCCTGTTCGGCGAGCAGTCGCAGGCCAAAGGCGACTGGCCGCAGTGGTTCATGCTCGACCCCTACCCCTATATCCGCGCCGGTGACAGCCATGGCGACGTCATCGTCTGGCCGCTCAAGGCGCTATGCGACTATGTCGAGGCCACAGGCGACCTCACCATCCTCGACGAGACGGCCGCCTGGCGCGATGCCAAGAACGCCCCCACCGCCGAGACGGCCACGCTCGCCGCCCATGTCGAGAAGCTGCTCGAAACCGTGACGGCGAGCTTCATCCCGAACACCAGCCTGGTGCGCTATGGCGAGGGCGACTGGAACGATTCCCTCCAGCCTGCCGACCCGCACTTGCGCGACTGGATGGTGTCGAGCTGGACGGTGGCGCTGCTCTACGAGCAGGTCGTACGCTATTCCGCCATCCTCAAGCGCCGCGGCGAGGCGGCGCGCGGCGCCGAGCTTTCCGACCTCGCGGCCAGGATGCGCAGCGACTACAACCGCCACCTCATCCGCGACGGCGTGGTGGCGGGCTATGGCCTGTTCGATCCCAAAGCATTTTCAGGCACTGAAAATGCGTCGCAACATGGAGAGTCTATCCATGATGGGGTCGAGCTGCTGCTGCATCCCTCCGACACCCGCACTGGCCTGTCCTACTCGCTGATCTCGATGACGCAGCCGATCATCGGCGAACTGTTCACATCGGACCAGGCGCGCGACCACCTCGGCGTGATCAGCGAGCATCTTCTGCTGCCGGACGGCGCCCATCTGATGGACCGCCCGGCGGCCTATAGCGGCGGCCCGGAGAAACTGTTCCGCCGCGCCGAATCCGCCTCCTTTTTCGGGCGAGAGATAGGCCTGATGTATGTGCACGCGCATCTGCGCTATTGCGAGGCGCTGGCCAAGCAGGGCGAGGCGCAGAAGGTCTGGGAGCAATTGGCGCTCGCCAACCCGATCGCGGTCACCGGACGCCTGCCCAATGCGTCGCTGCGCCAGCGCAACACCTATTTCTCCTCTTCCGATGCCGCGTTCCTCGACCGCTATGCGGCCAGCGCCGAATGGACCCGGGTACGGGCGCAGACCATCGCGGTGGACGGCGGCTGGCGCATCTATTCGAGCGGCCCCGGACTCTATACGCGCGCCTTGGTCGAGCTCGTGCTGGGCAGGCGTCGCCATTTCGGGGAGAGAGTAAGCCGGCCGCTGATGCCAGAGGTGCTGAAGGGGAGCCGGTCGAATTTGGGCTGATTTTCCCGGGTGCGCGGACATCACAGCGACATGCTTGCATGTCGCGATGTCCGCGCACCCGGGATCAGTCCCCCTCCTTCTTGCCCTGCCGCTTCTTGTCGCGCCGCCTTTGCTTGCGCAGTTCCGCGCTCTCATGGATCCCGAAGGTCGAGGGCGGCTTCTTCTTGCGCGAGGCTGCCTTCTTCTCGGCCCGCGCCCTGTCCTTCAACAGCGCATCCACTGCCTTGAGCTGTTCCTCGGTGAAGTAGAGGTCTCGGCCCACGGCCGTGAAGAAGCCGTGCTGGCGGGCGACATTGCCGAGAGCCTTGGCCTCGGTCTCCAGGCGACGGGCAGCCTGGGCCAGGGTGATCAGCGGGGGCGTGGGAGATTCGGGCACGGGCTCTTCCAGGGTGAGGCTCTTTCAATAATGCGGTGGTGGTGGTTCGGGCAAGCCGGCGAGATCGGCGCGCTGCTCGCCCACCGCCACCCGATCCTCGATCTGAGCAAGCTGGCGCGTCAGCCCGTCGATCTGCTTCCACTGCGCGATGATGGCCTTGTTCAGATCCTCGATGGTCTCATCCTGGAAGGTCAGTCGCATTTCGAGCGCATCGATGCGGGCGCTCAGGCTCTCGATCTCGGTCATGCCGACCTCCTATCAGGTTCTGCTGCACCTCTTGGCAACAATTTCAGGTTAGAACCAGCCCATGCTTTGGGGATTCGGCATATTCAGGCCGTCGACATGGGTCAGCCTGACCAAATACGCGATCGTGTTCATCGTCGCGATGAATCTGGCGCGCCTCGAACGCCTCACGGGCCGGGCTGCAGCCATCGCCGCGGTCGGGCTGGCGCTGGTGATTCTGCTCACCTGGCTCGGCATCCTGCCTCTCGGCGGCGACAAGCCGGAATGGCGCCGCCTGATCCGCCGCCACAGCAGGGCGCTCACCAAGCGCTACCGCCAGCTGGTGCGTGTCAACGCCTATGGTGCCGAGGAATTCGACAAATGGCATGACGAGCTGGTGCGCTTTCGTGAAGCGGTGAAGCTCAACCTCGACGAGGAGGCCATTCCGCGCTTCGACGCCTTCGCCACTCGCATGGTGAAGGCCTGGGCCGCCGCCGAGCCCGACACCCGTATCCCCGAGGCCATGGATGAGATCACGCCCGAGGATTACGAACACCTCTGCGCCGACCTCCTGCGCAAGGCGGGCTGGGAGGCCGAGGTTACCGGCCAGTCCGGCGACCAGGGGGTCGACATCCTGGCGCGCAGGGACGACATGGTCGTCGCCCTGCAATGCAAGCTCTATTTCGGCAATCCCGTCGGCAACAAGGCCGTCCAGGAGGCCCACGCCGCCGCCGGCTTCAGCGACTCCGACTATGCCGTAGTGGTTTCGAACCGCGACTTCACCAAGGCCGCCGAACAACTGGCCCGAAAACTGGGGGTGCTGCTGCTCCACCACAGCGAGCTGGAGGATCTCAAGGAGATGCTGGAGGAGGGGCGTTGACAAACCTCGCCGCACCGGGCGGATGGCCCATCACCCGCTTGAAGGCCCGGCTGAACGCCGCTTGCGAGCCATAGCCCAGGCGTTCGGCGGCGGTTTCGATGGGCATGCGGTCGCGGCCAATCCATTCGGCGGCGAGGCGCATGCGCAGTTCCGTCACGTAGCGCAGCGGCGTCTGGCCGGTCACGGCGAGGAAGCGTTCGGCGAAGGCCGAACGGGAGCTGCCGGTCTCGCTAGCGAGTTCCTCCACCGTCCAGTTGCGGCCAGGATCGCGGTGCAGGGCGCCGATGGCGCGGCTAAGTCTGGGGTCGCGCAGCGCTTCGAGCCAGCCGCGAACGTCGTCGCAGCCGCATTCCACCCAGCCGCGCACGATCGAAGCGGACACGACATCCGCCAGCCGCGCCAATATGCCAGCAGAACCAGCGCGTTCCGTGCGCACCTCGCGTTCCATGGCCTGGAGCATCGGCGCGATCTCGGGCTGGCGGGCCAATAGCGTGCCGACCAGCATCACCTCCGGCATCAGGCCGATGAGGGGATGCATGCCGCCGAGGTCGAATTCCATGCAGCCGCTGAACACCAACGCATCCTTGCTGCGGCAGCTTGCCTCCGCGCAGGCCTCGATGGCGCAGACGCAGTGACAGAGCTCGGTGGTCTCGAAGCTGTCGACGTCGCGGCTCGGCAAATCCGGCGCCGAGACGAGGTCGTGTGCTCCGCCACGCGGCAGCAGCACGGCATCGCCCGCCTCCAGCCGATGCACCGTCTCCCCCAGCCCCCGCAGGAACACCGTGCCGGCGGCCACGAAATGGAATTGCGCCCGCCCGGCCACGGTGCCGAAGCGGATGCCGAAGGGTGCCGTCATCTCCATGCGCCGATACTGCACCCCCGTAAGGCGCATGCCGAGCAGCAGTTCGCTCACCAGATCCGACGCGCTGGACGTGTGGCGAGGAGCCCCAAGAGATTTGGACGAATGATCAAGCATTTTGGATTTCATGACATAGATCGTCCGACATGTCCACCTTATGTTTGCTGCACTGCAAAACCACTAAGGTGCATGACATGAGCAACTCAACTTCGGGGGCCTCCCCGGCGCCGGCGCGCCAGACAGCCGCCTGGGGCGCGGTAATCTCGATGCTGCTCGGCGTCTTCGGGCTGGTGACGGCGGAATTCCTGCCGGCCAGCCTGCTGACGCCGATCGCCCGCGACCTCCGCGTCACCGAAGGCCTGGCCGGGCAGGCGGTGACGGCGACCGCCAGCGTCGCCCTGATCACCAGCCTGCTCGTGGCGAGCCTGAGCCGCAGCGTCGACCGGCGCCATCTCCTGCTCGGCTTTTCCGTGCTGCTGATCGCCTCCAACCTGCTGGTGGCGAGCGCCACGAGCCTCACAGCCCTGGTGCTCGGGCGCGTGGCGCTCGGCGTCGGGTTGGGCGGCTTCTGGACCATGGCGGCTGCCACCGCGATGCGGCTGGTGCCGGAGGCGCAGGTGCCGCGCGCCCTTTCGATCATTTTCACCGGCGTTTCCGCCGCCACCATCTTCGCCGCGCCCTTCGGCAGCTTCGTCGGCGAGATCGCGGGCTGGCGCACGGTATTCCTGCTGGCGGCCGGCCTCGGTGCCCTCGCCCTCGTCGTACAGTTCGCCACGCTGCCGAGCATGGCGCCGCAAGGCCATGCCCGCCTGCGCACCTTGATCGACGTGCTGGCTCGGCCCCAGATAGGTCTCGGCATGATCGCCGTCACCTTGGTGTTCACCGGCCATTTCGCGCTCTTCACCTATATCAGGCCCTTCCTGGAGACAGTGACGGGGGTGGGCGTCGGCGGCATGTCGGCCATCCTGCTCGGCTTCGGCATCGCCAATTTCCTCGGCACGCTGCTCGGCGGCTTCCTGCTGGAGCGCGATATGCGCCTCACCTTGACCGTGATGCCACTGGTGATGGGCGTCCTCGGCCTGGTGCTCGCCGCCCTCGGCAGCGCACCTTTAGCCGATGCGGTGATGATCGCGCTCTGGGGCCTCGCCTTCGGCGCCGTGCCGGTGGCCTGGTCGACCTGGCTCACCCGCGCCGTGCCGGACGAAGCCGAGAGCGGCGGCGGCCTGATCGTCGCCGCCGTGCAGCTTGCCATCTCGATCGGCGCCTCGGCGGGCGGGGTCTTCTTCGACGTCAGCGGGGCCCGAGGCGTCTATGCGGCCGCTGGCATCGTTCTTCTGGTGGCGACGCTGATCATCCTGGCGGGCGTGCGGAAGCAGACCGCGGTGGTGGCGGTGTAACGCCGGGAGCGCGGACGTCCCTACGCCGCCTGCTCCGGCCTCGGGCCGACATAGCGCGATTGCGGGCGGATCAGGCGACCATAGAGCGTCTGCTCGCGGGCATGGCCGATCCAGCCTGCGACCCGGCCCATGGCGAAGACGCCGGTAAAGCTCTCGCGCGGAAAGCCGAGGGCCTCCAGCAGCAGGGCGGTGTAGAACTCGACATTGATCTGCAGCGGCCGGTCCGGCTTGCGGCGGGCGAGGATGCGAGTGGCGGCGGCCTCCACGGCCTCGGCCAAGGCGAGGCGGCCTTCGGTCTGCTCGCCGCCGGCCACGAGGGCGCGCACCGAGCGTTTCAGCGCTTCCGCTCTCGGGTCGCGCACGCGGTAGATGCGATGGCCGAAGCCCATGAGCCGCTCGCCCTTGTCGAGGCTCGCCTCCAGCCAGGCTTCCGCCTCCTCCGGCGCGCCGATGCCGTCGAGCATGTCGAGCACCGGACCGGGCGCGCCGCCATGCAGCGGGCCCTTGAGGGCACTGAGCGCCGCGAGAATGGCAGATACCAGCCCGGCATGGGTGGAGGCGACGACGCGGGCCGTGAAGGTCGAGGCGTTGAGGCCGTGGTCGCTGACCGTCACCAGATAGGTGTCGAGTGCCGCCGCTGCTTCGTGCGCTGCGGCCTTGCCGTGCAGCATGCGCAGGATGTCGGCTGCATGGCCGGCGCCGGCCTCCGGCGCCACGGGCTGCTGTCCTCGGCGCTGGCGGATGAGGGCGGGCACCAGCACGGCCGGCGCCGCGATGAGGCGAAGGGCGGTGGCAAGATCCTCGCCGTCCGCGAGCGGTGCCATCGCGGCGCGCAGGGCCTCGGTAACAGGGAGCTGGCCAAGCCCCGCACTTGCAGGCACCAGGGCATCGAAGACTTCGGCTCGGGCAGCACCGAGGCGCGGAGCGAGTTCCTGTTCCCCCGGCAGGTCCTCGAAGAAGCCGGCGAGCAGAAGCGCGACGACCTCGTCATAACGATGGCGTCCGGCGAGATCGTCGAGGGAGTGCCCGCGGATAACCAGCCGTCCGGCCAGGCCATCCACATCGGACATCACGGTTTCGGTGGCAACGACATCATCCAATCCATTGTTCATCGCAATAACTCCAAGTGAGATTGCCCGGAGCATTCTCCCGGGATATATTGACGTCAATCTTGATTGAAATCGTCAATATATCGCCATGAGCTGGATCACCTCCGAACAGGCGCTCGCCATCCTGAAAGTCCAGCCGCAGACGCTCTACGCCAATGTCAGCCGCGGCAAGATCCGTACGCGGCCGAGCCCTGAGGACACGCGTCGCAGCCTCTATCATGGCGACGACGTCAAGGCCCTGGCGGGCCGCAATGCCGGCAGGCGCAGCGTCGCCGAGGTAGCGACCCACACCATCTCCTTCGGCGAACCGGTGCTCGCGTCCGGTATCTCGACCATCGCCGAGGGCCGCCTTTGGTATCGCGGCGAGGATGCGGCCGAGATGGCCGAGGAAGCGACGCTGGAAACGGTCGCCGCTTTGCTCTGGCAGGCCGGGCGGGTCACTTTCGAGGCGCCACCCACCGCCCGGGGCACGCCGGTCCCCTCCAATCCCTTCGAGGCGGGTCTGCTTGCTCTGGCCCGGCGGGCCAGTCATGATTTTCCGACCGGAGGGCGCTCCCGCACGATGCTCCGCCGCGAGGCGGCCGGTCTCGTCAGCACGCTTGCCACCGCCATGCTCGGTGGCACCGCCCACGCTGGCTTGCCGCTCCATGAGCGCGCCGCGCAGGCCTGGCAGGCGCCCGGCGCCTCGGACCTGGTCCGCCGCGTGCTGGTGCTGCTCGCCGATCATGAGCTCAACGCCTCCACCTTTGCCGCGCGCACCGCTGCATCCACCGGCGCGCCCCTCGCCGCCGGCCTGCTGGCTGGGCTCTCTACCCTAGCGGGACCCCTCCATGGCGGCGCCGCGCTCGGCGTGCAGGCCCTCGCCGACACCACACGCCGCATCGGCGCCCGTCGCGCCGTGCATGACTGGCTCTCGCGCGGCCATCGCCTCCCCGCCTTCGGTCACCCGCTCTATCCGGAAGGTGACGCGCGGGCGCGGGCCCTGCTGGCGCAGTTCGAACTGCCCGCCGCCTTCGCCGAGTTGCGAGAGGCGGTGGTCGCCCTCAGCGACGAGGAGCCCAATGTCGACTTCGCCCTCGCCGCCCTGGCCGATGCCTGCCGCCTGCCCGCGAACGCCCCACTCGCCTTGTTTGCCATCGCCCGCTCCGTGGGCTGGATTGCCCATATGCTGGAGCAGACGGAGCGCGGCGGTCTCATCCGGCCAAGAGCACACTACGATGGACCGGCTTTGAAGAGAGGGGGAGCGAGCCTGGAAGTCGCGACGTGAAAGCCTCCCCCACGAAGCTGGGGGAGGTGTCATTGCGGAGCAATGACGGAGGGGGTGTGGGCGGAGTGAGGCACCTGAACCGTTAGCTCATGTTGCGCTTCCCGCGCTTCCTCCTGACCACACCCCCTCCGAGCCGGCTTCGCCGGCCCACCTCCCCCAGCTTCGTGGGGGAGGCGAGTCGCGCTCCCTAAAATCACGTTCTGTTCTCCTCCCCTTGGCGTCACGTCACATCCTCGCTATCGTTGCGTCATGTGCAAGGGGAAGGCCAATGGTGTCGCGTGTCTCTACGGTAGCGTTCGAAGGCGTGGAGGCCCGCAAGGTCGACGTGCAGGTGCAGCTCATGCAGGGTTCGGTCGCCTTCACCATCGTCGGCCTGCCTGACAAGGCGGTGTCGGAGGCGCGTGAGCGGGTGCGATCGGCGCTGGTGGCCTCGGGCCTGGCGCTCCCGGGCAAGCGCATCACGGTCAATCTGGCGCCGGCCGACCTTCCAAAGGAAGGTGCGCATTTCGATCTTCCAATCGCCCTCGGGGTGATGGCGGCGATCGGCGCCATCCCTCATGATGCGCTGGAAGGCTATTGCGTGCTCGGCGAACTGGCGCTGGATGGCACCATCACTGCCGTAGCGGGCGTGCTGCCGGCCGCCGTCGCGGCCAATGGCAGGAGTCTTGGCTTGATTTGCCCCGCCGGCTGCGGGCCGGAGGCCGCCTGGGCCGCCGCCGAGATGGAGATCCTGGCGCCGCGTTCGCTGATCCAGCTGGTCAATCATTTCAAGGGCACGCAGCTCCTCTCCCGCCCGCAACCGCGCATCGCGGCGGCGCCGCAGGCCATGCCCGACCTCAAGGACATCAAGGGCCAGGAGACCGCCAAGCGCGCGCTGGAGGTCGCCGCCGCCGGCGGGCACAATCTCCTGATGATCGGGCCGGCCGGCTCCGGCAAGTCCATGCTGGCAGCGCGCCTGCCCTCGATCCTGCCGCCGCTGGTGGCCAGCGAACTCCTCGGCATTAGGTAGCAAACTCACCAATGAAAAGTTATCCACAGGCTCTCCACCATTGGAGCCAATGGGAAACACCAATGGAATTGCCAATGAGAACGACTCAGCCATATATCGCCATGACGGAGATCGGCATGCGCGACATTCGCAGGGACTTGCAGGAAAGGCTGGAGGTAGCGGAATCCAAATACCGTCGGTACGAGGAAACCTACAATCGCGAGCGTCAGAAACTCGAAATAGAGTTTCAACAACAACGAGCCAGTTTCGAGCGTGAACGGAACGCTCTTTTGGCGATCATTGATATCGAGAGCATTAGGGGAGGGGGCGAGACTGAATTGCCTTTCCCACCCCTACCGCCCCCGACAGGCTTCCGCCTGCCTTTGGGAGAATTTTTGATCACGGCCATCTTCACAGATGGACCTCTGAATAAGGACGACCTTCGTGAGAAGGCGGAGGCAGCAGGTTATTTCGATGATGACGAGAGCGCGGGTCGAAAGTTGCATGCGACCCTCATGAATATAACAACCGCTGGCAAGGTCGTGAAAGATGGTGATGGCAACTACACTTTTCCGACGCGCCGCCAAGCGATCCCAGATGCGAGTGATCCGGATGACTTCGGATAGCTCCGAAAATAATGAAGCCTCAGACACCGATCCGACCAAGGAACAGTCTGAGGCCTCATTTCCCAACAACCCAGAGCAGGGCCGTGAAGCCGGTCCCGGGCGGTGGCACATGATATTAGCGTAACACCAACATCACGGACGCTAGGCCGGGCTTTATGCTCGGCTTAGCAGTGGGGGCGGTTATTAGCCGGTGCTAGGGAACGATTTGCAGCGTCTCCCCCTAGGGTTCAACTCCCTCCGCCTCCACCTGCACCGTAGTGGAATCTGATATATTCGTCCAGTTCGATTAAGCCTCAAGCTTAGCGAAGGTCACCGCTTGTGCGCCGTTTTCAGAGGAAAACCCAATCCCTTGCGCGCGCAGCGCAGCTTCGACTGCCGCTAGATTATTCGCAATCGGAACGCGCCGTCCCTTCTCGAAATCCCGGATCGTCGAAAGGGAAACGTTGGCAGCGCTGGCAAGATCGGTTTGCGACCAATCCAGAAATCCACGAGCAGCACGAGATTGTTCAGGCGTCATCGCTTACAGATAGCGGTGACGATAAAAATTGTCAACGCCAACGAAATCCGTTGACATCACTAATTCTAACACTTATCAATGACGTCAACGAAAATCGTTGGCGTCCGAATGGCACAGCACTTCCTCCTTTCTGCGGCAGCCCGCTCGCTAAGTTTAGCGAAGGTTGCACGCATGTCGGACGAAGAGGCTCATACCGCCTTCCGCCTCATCCGCTGGTCCACCACTGACGGCGCTCCTGTTTGTCCTCGTTGCCAGTGCGGTGCCGTCTACAGCTTCACCAGTCGCAAGCTCTACAAGTGCAAAGCTTGCAGCCACCAGTTCAGCGTCACCTCTGGCACGATCTTCGCCAGCCGCAAGCTGCCAATCCGTGATTACCTGCTCGCCATCGCCATCTTCGTGAATGGTGCGAAGGGCCATAGCGCCTTGCAGCTCTCCCGCGACCTCGATGTCCAGTACAAGACGGCGTTCGTCCTGAGCCACAAACTACGCGAAGCTATCGGCTCTCCAGTTGATACAGACACCGTTGCCGGCGAAGTCGAGATCGACGGCGCCTATTTCGGCGGCTACGTGAAGCCTGCCAATGAGAAGGAAAATCGTCGGGATCGTCGCCTCGCCCAAAACCAAACCGGCAAGCGCCAAGTTGTTGTCATCATGCGCGAGCGCAACGGTGTGACGCTCCCCTTCGTGTTCAAGAGCGAGTCTCAGTCCGTTCCCAAGATCGCCGCCACTGTGCAGCCCGGCAGCATCATCTACGCCGATGAATCAACTGCGTGGGATGTCCTGCATGCTCGTTACCTGACGAAGCGCATCAATCACCAAGAGGCCTATTCGACTGACGAGGCCTGCACGAACATGGCCGAAAGCTATTTCTCTCGCCTGCGTCGCGCCGAGATCGGCATGCACCACCATATCGCCGGGCCATACCTCTCAGCCTATGCCCGTGAGATGGCGTGGCGCGAAGATAACCGCCGCGTGTCGAACGGCGAGCAATATCTCATGGCTGCTGACGCTGCCCTCAAGCATCCCGTTTCGCGGCAATGGAAGGGATATTGGCAACGAGTTGCAGGTCACTAATCACTATCCCCGCATTTGGAGGAAGCGAGGATCAACAATTACCCCGACCTCCGGCTCTACAACATCCGTCGTGAATGGAAGGAGCAACTCTAGCTGATCCGAAGAGGCCTTCTTTCGGCGCGGGACCGCAACATCCACGCTTGGCTGGGGAAGCGGCGGCAGTTTGGGCATACGTCCCTCTAAGAGTTCTCCCACCGTAACAATTTGAATTTTTGGCAAGCGCCCATGTGCCGATGGGCTGGCAGCTCCGTAGCCTGCTGCCGTTGATCGCATAACGCTAGTCGGTTCTGCCAAGGTGATAAGCACACCCAAATTTGCTTTTTCATGTTCCACAGTGCCGGCAAGCTCTCTTACGGCCGTGGAGGGAACCTTTTCGCCCCCCTTCACCGAAACGATTATTCGGCCAAAGCCATATGGGCCGTTACGGAAAAAGAGATCGGCGTCAACACCGCCATCAGCACCCTTTGGGGCTTCTCTGTAACGCTGCGCGCCCAAAAGCCATGATGCCCACCATTGAAACTGATGTTTATCTCTCCTCGCGAGAGCATATGCTCCATCGAGCGTCGTCGGTCTTCCATGGACCAGATATCGCGCCGACGGATGCGCAGCCCTTAGGCGTTTTTCTATGAGAGTGACGGCGTAATGGGTGACATCGATCCCAATCCACTGACGCCCCAAGCGTTCTGCCGCTTCCACGCTTGTCCCGCAACCACAAAAGGGATCCAACATTACTCCTCCCTCGGGGGAAGATGCCAAGATAATCCGCTCTAAAAGAGCAACCGGCTTTTGAGTTGGATATCCCAAACGTTCTTTGGCAGTCTGATTCAAGCGATCAATATCTGTCCATACGTCCCCGACCACGACTTCGCGAGCTTCTGCTTGAAATGGAACGCTGTCTCGGCGGCGCGGGAAACCATTGTTCTTTGGCCAATGGATTAGTCCGGCGGAATCCCAAGCTTCGCGATCTGCTAAATTATTGGCCCAATGCCGCCCCATGGCGGACGGGCTATGGCCGCGCCATGACTGTCCGCTTTCCCCATCTTTGGTAATACCCGGCCCAGTCAATTCATATGTCTGATATTTTTCCCCATCTGAGCCTGTTATTAATGTGTGCGGAAGCTTGGATTTATCCGCCTTTATTTTTAAGGAATTAAACTTGAAGGATTCACTTGAGGAGTAACAAAGTATTACATCATGAATCCTCGGCCACCTCCCCTTTGTTCCACGAGAATTAGTTCTCTTCCAAATGATTTCTGCGACAAAATTATTCTGACCAAATATGGCGTCTAGGATAAGCTTAAGGTAATGACTGGCCGTCGGATCGCAGTGGAGATACAGAGACCCCGTATTTTTGAGCTTGGCCCGAAGCTCTATAAGGCGCGCTGCCATCATTACCAGATATGCCATCATGGGAGAGCGACCTAGCCATGAATATAGCGCAGGCATGAGAATTCTTATCTCTTTATTCCCATCCCTTATAACCTCATCCATAGCAATAGAGGCAGCCTCAAACCATTGCCATGTATCTCTGAATGGTTCCACTTGCGCCTCAGAAATCGTACCATGCTCTCGGAACAAAACATTATAAGTGGCATTCGAATTGAAAGGAGGATCGAGATAAATCAGGTCAACAGATTCATCCTTAATGTGTTCTCTCAAAACAATAATGTTGTCGCCGAAATAGAGCTTGTTCATCGCTACTCTCTCCTGGTAAGAGGTTATTCGATGCGATATTTAGCGATTGTTACTTAACAATAAAAATTGAGAACAGGGATAACATGTGATTAACGGGCGATTTCCCATAGATTGTACTGCCCCGGCCCTTCCGCAGCCCGCACAACGCCCTTGTCTCGGTAGTCGCGGAGGGATACAGCCACCCGCTTCGTCATAAGCCGAAGCAAGCGCACGTCGCTCTTGTCCAGAGCTCTTTCAATAAGAAGCTGCAAGGCAATGTCCCGCGTCGTCATGGGCTCTGAGGACTGCCTCAAGATGCTCATGATAATGCGGCTCATCTCGCCACGGCGCGACCAGTCGGACGGAGGCCGAAAGGCCTTGGGCTTGATCGTCTCTACCTGATAGTCGGGAACGAACTGGCGAATGGTCTGGTCCAGTACTTCAAGGTCGTTCACTGTCTTCCTCAATTCCTCATGTAGGCGCTCTACGGCCCCTGCTAGCTCGGCACGGCGCTTTGTCAGGCCGCTAATTACGAACTCGTTCATGTCGCCTCTCCGCTCATTGGAAGCGGAGATTCTAGCTAGGAAGGCAGGATAGGCCGATATGATCTTAGGTGAGTTTGCTACCTAATGCCTGAACTCCTGGAGGTCTCGATCATCCATTCCGTGGCGGGCCAGCTCGCCGGTGGTGAATTGACCGGCCGTCGGCCCTTCCGCGCTCCGCACCACTCCGCCTCGATGCCGGCGCTGATCGGCGGCGGCAGCGCCGCCCGGCCCGGCGAGGTTTCGCTCGCGCATAATGGCGTGCTCTTCCTCGATGAGATGCCGGAGTTCACGCCATCGACGCTCGACGCCCTCCGGCAGCCGCTGGAATCGGGCGAGGCGGTGATCGCCAGGGCCAATGCCCGCGTCACCTATCCGGCGCGCATCCAGCTCGTGGCGGCGATGAACCCGTGCCGATGCGGCAAGGCCAACGATCCCGGCTTTGCCTGCCGGCGCGGACCGGTGGAGCGCTGCGCCGCCGACTACCAGGCTCGCATCTCCGGCCCGCTGCTGGACCGCATCGACATCGTCATCGAGGTGCCGGCCGTTTCGGCCGCCGACCTCATCCTGCCGCCGCCCAGCGAGGGCTCGGCCGAGGTCGCAGCCCGCGTTGCCGAGGCGCGCCAGCGGGCGGGCGAGCGCTATCACCGCCTGGGCCTTTCCGAGGCCTCCACCAATGCCAGCGTGCCGGTTTCGATCGTCGAGGAGGTCGCCAAGCCGGATGTCGCCGCCACGAAGCTGCTGCGCGACGCCTCGGAAGCTATGCGCCTGTCCGCCCGCGGCTTCCATCGCGTGCTCCGCGTCTCGCGCACCCTCGCCGATCTCGACGGCGAGGCGGATGTGGGGCGAATCCATATCGCGGAGGCGCTAAGCTACCGGGCGAGGACGGATCGGGCTACGGTGCTGGCGTAGATGTGAAGATGCGAACAAGATGTCCGCCCACCCGAGAAGTATAGATGAGCACCTCGGCCAGTCGCCTCGCCGCCGCCCTGATCGCCTGCGTTGCAGCGCTCTCCGTCGTCCTGCGCGTGTGGATCGTGGTCAGCGGCGTCATGGCCGGGGGACGTTCCTTCCTCGACGGCCTTGTCCTTGTCTTCAGCTATTTCACGATTCAAACCAACGCCATCGTGGCGGTGGTGGCCGCCGCCTGCGCTCTGCCAGGCCGGCCTGACGGCTTTCTCGCGCGGCCGCAGACGCTTGCCGCCGTCACCGTCTATATCGTCATCGTCGGCGTGATCTATGCCGTGCTCCTGGCTGGCCTCAGGCAGCTGACCGGCCTTGCGGTCATCGTCGACATCGGCTTGCACCGGGTGGTGCCGGTGCTGTTCACGCTCTATTGGCTGGCCTTCGCCCCGAAGGGAAGGCTTACCTGGCGCGATCCGCTCGTTTGGCTGATCTTCCCGGCGCTCTACGTCGTCTATTCGCTGATCTATGGCGCCCTCACGAGCCGCTATCTCTATCCCTTCGCCAATGTCCCGGTGCTCGGCTATCCGCGAGCTCTCGGCAATGCCGGACTGATCCTGCTCGCCTTTTATATCCTCGGTCTGGCCATCGTGACACTTGATCGCATCTGGGCCCGCAAGAGCCTGTCCGGCGCATAGAACCGCCTGATTATGTTACGATCGGGCCGTCACAAATCCTTCTGCAATCTGTGATGAAGAAGAGATGGTGCAGGGATTCGGGCAGGGGCCGCAGATGCCGACGACGATGCCGAAAGGCTTTCTAGCGAAGATCGATCCGCGGGGCTGGAGCGGCAGGCTGCCAGGCGGCTTCATGCCCGGAATTATCCCCATGCCGCCGCGGCGGCTGAAGCCGGCCTTGCGGCAGCGCCGCCTCGAGAATATCGGTCTGCCGATGACCCTCGGACGTATCGGCTCCCTCGAAGTGCGGCTTGCGCAGACCGCCAAGGACGTGAAGCAGGCCCAGAAGCTGCGCTATCGGGTCTTCTATGAGGAGATGGCTGCCATCCCCAACACGCTGTCGCTTGTCTCCCGCCGCGACCGCGATGAATACGACACGCTCTGCGACCACTTGCTGGTGATCGACCATGCCGCCGCGCCCGATGTCGCCGGCAAGCCGGGCGGCCAGGTCGTAGGCACCTATCGCCTGCTGCGCCAGGAGATCGCCGCGCGCCATGGCGGCTTCTATTCGGCCGCCGAATATGCCATCGACCCGCTGATCGCGAGCCACCCAGGCAAGAATTTCCTGGAGCTCGGCCGATCCTGCGTGCTCCCCGCCTACCGCAACAAGCGCACGGTGGAGCTGCTCTGGCACGGCATCTGGACCTATGTGCTCCACCACAAGATCGACGTCATGCTGGGTTGCGCGAGCCTGGAGGGCACTGAGCCGAGCCGCCTCGCGCTGCCGCTCGCCTTCCTGCACCATCACGCGCCCGCCGAGGGCGAATGGCGGGTCAAGGCCGTGCCGGAGCGCTACATCTCGATGAATCGCATCGCCAAGGAGGGCGTCGACGTCAAGCGGGCGCTGCAGGCCCTGCCGCCCCTGATAAAAGGATATCTCCGCCTCGGCGCCAGCTTCGGCGACGGTGCGGTGATCGACCACCAGTTCGGTACGACCGACGTGTTGGTGGTCCTGCCGGTCGAGAAGATCAACACGCGCTATGTCGAGCATTTTGGCGCCGGAGCGGAACGGCACGCGGCGTAGCCTGGGAGCGCCGGCTGTCTAGCCGGCTCTTGGCAACGGCTGGGGAAAAGGGAAGAGGCGGACGAGGACGTCCGCGGTCCCAGCTACAGTGCTTCTTCCGCTTGGCGCGGAATTCTTCAGGGCCAATCACGGCGCGGCCAGCCCGAAGGACGCAGTGGCTGGGACCGCGGACGTCCTCGTCCGCTTTTGGAACCACTATGCTTGCTGGATAGAGCACGCGCTCCCGGCTATGCCGCCAGGCCGCGCTTCCTGAGCAACGCTTCCGGCCGGGGATCGTGTCCGCGGAAATCCCGGTACGCCTTTGCGGCATCCTGCTTGTTGCCGGCCGAATAGACGAATTCCTTCAGCCTGGCCGCCGTCCGGGCATCGAAGATATCCCCCGCCTCGACAAAGGCGTCGAAACCGTCGGCATCCAGCACTTCCGACCAGAGATAGGAATAATAGGCCGAGGAATAGCCTTCGCCCGAGAAGACATGCTGGAAATGCGGAGGACGGTGGCGCATCACCATCGCCCTTGGCATGTCGATCTCCTTGAGGACCTTGGTTTCGAAGGCTCCAGCATCGAAGCCCTCGGTGTTCTCGAGCAGGTGCATTTCGAGGTCCACCAGCGCGGAGGAGACATATTCCACCGTGGCGAAGCCCTGGTTGAAGGTGCGGCTGGCGAGCAGGCGATCGAGCAGCGCCTTCGGCATCGGCTCGCCCGTCTTGTAATGCACGGCGTAACGCTCCAGCACCTGCGGCTGCTCCAGCCAGTGTTCGTAGAGCTGGGAGGGGAACTCCACGAAGTCACGCACCACGCTGGTACCCGACAGCAAGGGATAGGTCACGTTCGACAACAGGCCATGCAGGCCGTGGCCGAGCTCGTGGAAGAGCGTGCGGGCATCTTCGAAGGAGAGCAGCGTGGGCTCTCCGGCGGCACCGCGGGCAAAGTTCATGACGTTGACGATGATGGGCTTGACCTCGCCATCAAGCTTCTTCTGGCTGCGGAAGGCGCTCATCCAGGCGCCGCTGCGCTTGGAGGACCGGGCGAAATAATCGCCATAGAACAGGCCGATGCTCCTGCCCGCACCGTCCGTCACCTCGAAGGCGCGCACGTCGGGATGGTAGACCGGCACGTCCTTGCGCTCGGTAAAGGTGATGCCAAACAGGCGGCTCGCGGTATCGAAAGCCGCCTCGATGATCTTGTCGAGCTGCAGGTAGGGCTTCAGCTCGGCCTCATCGAGGTCATATTGCTCCTTGCGCTTCTTCTCGGCGTAGTAGCGCCAGTCCCACGCGGAGACCTCGATATTGTCTCCCTGCTCGGCGGCAAGCTTCTGCAGGCCCTCGCGCTCGATCAGTGCCTGCTTGCGGGCGGGCTTCCACACCGAGCGGAGCAGAGCCATCGCGGCTTCGGGTGTTCTGGCCATGGAATCGTCGAGCCGGTAATGGGCGAAAGTCTCGTAGCCCAGGAGCTTGGCCCGCTCGGCCCGCAAGGCCACCACCTCGGCGATGATGGCGCGATTGTCGGTGGCGCCGCCGCCTTCGCCCCGGGCGAGCCAGGCCTTGAAAGCGGTCTCTCGCAGGTCGCGTCGGGCCGAGAATTGCAGGAAGGGCTCGATCAGCGAGCGCGACAGCGTGACGATATGGCCGCCTTCGCCACGATCAGCCGCAGCGCCCGCGCTGGCGGCAACCAGGAAGTCGGGCAGGCCGGCGAGATCGGCCTCGCCATCGAGTTTCATCACCCAGGATTTCTCGTCATTGAGCACGTTCTGGCCGAACTGGGTGCCGAGGCTGGCGAGCCGCTCGGAAATGTCGGCGAGGCGGTGCTTGACGCCCTCCGGCCTGCCGGCGCCGGCGCGACGGAAGGCCATGTGGTAGCGCTCCAGCACGCGCAGCTGCTCGGCCGAAAGGCTCAAGCTGTCGCGCCTGGCGTGAACCGCATCGATGCGGCGGAACAGCCTGTCGTTGAGATAGATCGCCGTGTGATGGCGTGAGAGGATCGGCGCCATGTCGCGCTCGATCGCCTGGATCTCCTCATTGGTGTCGGAACCGGCGAGGTTGAAGAACACCGAGGCAACCTGGTCGAGCGCCTGGCCGGAGCGCTCGAAGGCGCCGAGCGTGTTGTCGAAAGTCGGCTCCTCCACACTGTCGGCAATCGCGGCGATCTCGGTCTGGTTCGCCGCCAGCGCGGCATCGAAGGCGGGCCGGTAATGCTCGGTCCGGATCTCGGCAAAGGGCGGAGCGCCGAAGGGGGCGGACCAATGGGCGAGCAGGGGATTGTTGTCAGCGGACATGAAAGGCTCTCGATTCGTTGGCGGCTCTTATAGCAGCCGAACTTCCATCAACCGAGATATGGATTATGTTTCGGTTTTTGGAGGGCACCATGGCCGACGATAAGGATCCCGCAACACCTGCCGACTCGAAGTTGACGCGCACCAAGCAGCTGTGGGCCAAGGCCGGCAAGTTCCTGACCGGTCGGGTGTTGCGGCCCGAAAGCGACCGCTTGCCGCCTGGCCAGCATCTGGTCAAGGACTGGCCGGTGCTCGATCTCGGCGTGCGGCCGTCGGTGAACCGGCAGACCTGGCAGCTCGACGTGTTCGGCGCTGTCGAAAATCCGATCGTCTGGGACTTTGAGGCCTATTCCGCCCAGCCGCAGAGCACGGAAGTGTGCGATATCCACTGCGTCACGACCTGGTCGCGCTACGACAACCGCTTCGAAGGCCTGTCTACGAAGGCGCTGGCCGAGATCGTGAGGCCCGCGGCCGAGGCCAGCCATGTCGTGCTGCATTCTTCCGACGGCTACACCACCAATCTCTCGCTACAGGATTTCCTCGGCGACGACGTCTTGATCGCCCACGCCTGGAACGACGCCCCGCTCACGCGCGAACATGGCGGTCCGGTGCGACTCGTGGTGCCCCGCCTCTATTTCTGGAAAAGCGCCAAGTGGCTCAGCCGCATCGAATTCTCCACACGCGACAAGCCGGGATTCTGGGAGGTGCGTGGTTACCACAATCGCGGGGATCCGTGGCGGGAGGAGCGATACAGCTCCTGAGGCTCGAGGGACGTTCCCTTTCTGCCCACCCCAGCGAGAAAAACGGCCAGGCGTGGGTGCGAAGCACTCGCTAGCCAGGGAAAAGCCGTCGAATCTTCAAAGTATCTACTTATTCAACTGTGATGACGCTCGATCAGTTTACCTTCGGGTTCTGGTTATCTATGTTTCAGATCTTAAACGGCCAGCTTTGCTAAGCGACGGTGACGCCGCTGGGGAACTCGTCTGGCCGTAAACGATTGTAGCGATCGGAGCTCAGCAGGATGGCCGCGAATTGCGGGCGGAAGGGCGGGCCATCCGATGGAGTTCAGGAATGCCAACGAAGGCTCTCTTATCCAACCATCTTGGGGGCTTCCTGCAAGGCCAGACCCGTCGCGGGCTTTATCCCGCAATCGTCGCCGGGTTTCAGAGCGCCATCGCCGAAAAGGTGCTTGAGCCTGGTGATATCCTGCCCCCGGAACGCGATCTCAGCGCGACGCTTGGCGTTTCGCGCAATCTCGTTCGTCGCGCGCTGCATGCCCTGGAAAGTGAAGGAATCCTGGTAACGCGCCATGGTTCGGGAACCTTCGTGTCCCAGGACTTCCGCCGATCCGCCAATTCCATCCTGGGCTTCTCGGAGGAAACCCGCAAGCGCGGCATGCGCCCCAGCAGCAGGGTGGTTCGCGATGTCGTCCGCGTGCCGACCATACCCGAGATACGCGAGCTTGGCCTGGCGATCGACGGCGACATCAGGGAGCTTGTGCGGGTTCGGCTGGCCGACGATGTACCGATCGCGGTAGAGATCGCTCTTCTGCCGGCCTGGACCATCGAACCCAGCTTCGATGGGGGCGGGCAATCGCTCTACGAGGCCATGGAGGCGCAGGGAACCCGGCCCGTGCGGGTACTGCAGGAGATCAGCGCGACGGCAGCCGAAACCACAGTTGCCGAGGGTCTCGACGTCCGGGCCGGCAGTCCGGTGCTGAAAATCATCCGCAAGGGGTTGGGTGTTTCGAACGTCGTGGTGGAATTCACCACCTCCTATTTCCGCGCCGACCAGTATATCTGGCTAGCGGAACTACGGCGCTGAACGTGCTCTTGTGAGGCCGAGCGCGATGGAACCCATCTTCCCGGCTGCAGCCAAGCTGGGAAGACGGTGTGCCTGGTCGGACAGGACGGCGCTCTGACAACGACGCGGTCGGCTGGGACGGGACGATCCGGCTCGCGGCGGTTCAGTGGTAGGTGATCCGCCCGTTCGCCACGGCCGCGCTGAGGAAGCCGCTTTCACGGCACAGCTGTTGCAACTCGATACGGAAGCGCTGGCGAGCCTGCATCTTGCTCGAATATCTCAACAGATCGCCGCACAAACCGGGCAGGCAAGCAGTGGTTTTGACGCACAGCCTTTTCATGATCTTGCGCAGATGCGCCTTCACCGTTCTCTCGCGCATGCGGAGCCGCGCAGCGATCTCGGCATTGGACAGGCCCAGGCCGACAGCTTCGATAATCGCGAGTTGGCGGGGCGTAGCCCCCGTAAGCTCGCCAAGGGCCGGAGAGGCCTCGCAAGCCCGATCGACATGCAAGGGCCCGACGGCGACCGCCTCAGCCTCGGCGCGTGGGCGCACGAATTTGCCGCCCAGCAAGACTATTCGGGTTGCCTTCACCGCAACTTCAACGCTGTCGCGGCTGCAGATCCAACCCTTGACACCGAAACGCGAGGCCCGCGCACGATCGTCGACATTGTGACAATCCGAAATCAGAATGATCCGGGGCATCTCAGACTTGGGGCCGTGGTAGATGGTTTGTAATTGCTCGAAAGTGGCTTGATCCATGATCAGGATGCCCCGGCGCAGGCTCGATCCGCCATGGGCACGGAACCAATCGGACAAATTAGCAAATCCCTCGACGGTCTCCTGCGGAAACTCCGAAGCGAGGACAGTTTCCATGCAACCACGCATCAGAGAGTTTCTATTTATCAGTTGGATAGCAGTACTATTCACGTTCTCGTCCATTTCGTGTCTCTTTTCGCAGAGCTTCATCTTTGAACAGTGCGGTCCTTTTACGTTCAACCTAGCGTAAAAAGACCACCGTGCGTTTCATGTAACTTACGTTCACCTGAGCAAGACAGAATCATATAGTTCTGCCCCGCACACTCTAATTTCCAACACATTGAAAGATAACATCGCAACTAAACTAGAAAAGAAACTTAATAAAAACGCCCAATATACCCTAAAGGCCGCAAATTTTATGCTATCTGCTATTTAAATATTATGTACTATTTACCGACACTACGAGCGATATAGATTCTTATCGCTACACACCGCTTGGCAGAAATCTTGCCTTGCAGGCCCTTATACGGCTATCTACTTTGCGCGCCGCTCGCGCTTGGTCTGATGCACTCGTAAGCCACATGAGAACCAATTCTGTCAAGTAGCGCCCATAAATAATTAGTGGTAACCAAATCAGGTCACATCGCGCGTTCCGATCGTACGGTCGCGTCCATGGCAAATCGTCTATGCTACCAAGCTAACTGATTAGTGAATCGATATGTCAAATGTATTTATGTATATCTATATGTATGCTTGACATATAAATTTAATTTATAGGTCTATAACCTGGGCCTTGGTAAGATATTCTAAAACATAACTGTAACACAACCTAGATCAAAATCGTTGTATTCGTAGATGGCTCGAAAAATTAACGAAGGCTCAGAAGGGAGGGCTGAAATTACTATGGTTCTTACGCTGCCGACGAAATGCCGCCAGCCGTGACAGGAAGTCGGCGGATTGGTATATTGGTACTTAAATGGTCAGATTGGACCCGTCCGGGATCCCAGAAAAGGGATGTGGTCGTCCATCATCAGGCAAGCCATTCGACCCCTCTCGGATTGGGGGCGGTCGCGGTTGGAGCCTATATGCCCGCCGAGTCCCGTTGAGCTCCAGGACCAGCGATAATGACAGGTTGTCCGAATGCGGGAGCGCGGAAATCGAGTCCGCGGCCGGCGGTATCAGCCGAAGCCAGGGCCTCGGCCAACAGGCGCGACGGCGCATCGATGGCGTCGTCGGCGAGCGGAAAGGTGCCATGGTGGATGGCGAGGCTCACTTGTGATTCCAGCGTAAGGCTGGCAGCCAGGGCCTCGGCCGGATCCATATGCACGGGACTCATGAACCAGCGCGGCTCATAGGCGCCGATCGGGATGAGCGAGAGCGTCATCGGACCGAAATGCTGGCGGATCATCGCAAAATGCGCGCCGTCGCCGCTGTCGCCCGCGAAATAGATCCTGCCAAGCGCAGTCTCCAATACGAAGCCGCCCCACAGCGCGACGTTGCGATCGAAGGGGCCGCGCGCAGAGAAATGTTCCGCCGGGACATAGGTCGCGCGCAGTCCGAACGCTTCACGGCTCTGGCCCCAATCGAGCTCCACCACCCGCTCCGAGGGTACGGATCCGCCGGTCCTGAGGCCGGTGAGGATCAACGGGTCGTCACGATCAACCAGCGCCGCCAAGGTCGGGCGGTCGAGGTGGTCGTAATGGTTGTGGCTGAGCAGGACGAGGTCGATCGACGGCAGGTCGGCCAGGACAAAAGCCGGATCGCATACCCGCTTGACGCCCAGCCACGGTAAGGGTCCGGCCGTCCGCGACAGCATCGGATCAGTCAGAATGTTGAGCCCGGCCAACTGGAGCAGGACGGTGGCATGCCCGATCAGCGTGACGCGGATGGTGCCGTCGTCCACCCGGTCCGGCGGCGGCACGGCCTGGATGGGCGCAAGGCGCCGGGGCCAGCGGGCGCGGCGACGCGTCAGCATCCATTTCAGGACGGAGGCAAGTCCATGCGCATCCGGCCCGGAGAGATTGCTGAAACGCCTGCCATCGAAGGGCGCAGGGCCAAGTCCGGCTGGGACGGGAGCGTGCATGGCCTCAGGCATCCACCGGCGATTCGATTTCCGAGGCGGTCCCAGGTTACCCATCCACCTTCAGGGCGGCGATGAAGGCTTCCTGGGGAATATCGACCTTGCCGAACTGCCGCATCTTCTTCTTGCCTTCCTTCTGCTTCTCCAGAAGCTTGCGCTTTCTGGTGATGTCGCCGCCATAGCACTTGGCGGTGACGTCCTTGCGCAGAGCGCGGATGGTCTCGCGGGCGATGATCTTGGCGCCGATGGCCGCCTGGATCGGGATGACGAACATGTGCTGGGGGATGAGGTCCTTCAGCTTCTCGCACATGGCGCGGCCACGGCTTTCGGCCCGGTCACGGTGCACCAGCATGGATAGCGCATCCACCGGCTCCGCATTGACCAGGATCTGCATCTTGACGAGATCGCCCTCGCGATAATCCGTGAGGTGATAGTCGAAGGAGGCGTAGCCCTTCGAGACCGATTTCAGGCGGTCGTAGAAATCGAAGACCACCTCGTTGAGCGGCAGGTCGTACTGCACCATGGCGCGCTTGCCGACATAGTTGAGGTCGACCTGCACGCCGCGCCGATCCTGGCAGAGCTTGAGGATCGACCCGAGATAGTCGTCCGGCGTCAGGATGGTGGCGCGGATCCAGGGCTCTTCGATCGAGGCGATCTTCACCACGTCCGGCATGTCGACGGGGTTGTGCAGCTCGATCTTCGTGCCGTCGGTCATGTTGATCTTGTAGATCACCGAGGGGGCGGTGGCGATCAGGTCGAGATTGAACTCGCGTTCCAGCCGTTCCTGGATGATCTCGAGATGGAGCAGGCCAAGGAAGCCGCAGCGAAAGCCGAAGCCGAGCGCGGCGGAGGATTCCATCTCGAACGAGAACGAGGCGTCGTTGAGGCGCAGGCGCCCCATTGCGGCGCGCAGGTCCTCGAAATTGGCGGCGTCCACCGGAAAGAGTCCGCAGAACACGACCGGCTGCGCCGGCTTGAAACCCGGCAGCGGTTGCACATTGTTCTTGCGATCGTCGGTGATGGTGTCGCCGACGCGGGTATCGGCCACTTCCTTGATGGAAGCGGTGATGAAGCCGATCTCGCCGGGGCCGAGCGCCTCTATATTCTGCATCTTCGGCCGGAAAACGCCCAGACGGTCGACCTCGTAATGGGCGTCGGTGCCGATCATCTTGATGCGCTGGCCCTTCTTCAAGGTGCCGTCGAAGATGCGCACCAGCACGACGACACCGAGATAGGCATCGTACCAGCTGTCCACCAGCAACGCCTTGAGCGGCGCCTCGCGGTCGCCCTTGGGTGGGGGCAGGCGGCTGACGATGGCCTCCAGCACCAGATCGATGTTGAGGCCGGTCTTGGCCGAAATCGGCACGGCCTCGGAAGCATCGATCCCGATCACATCCTCGATCTGCTGCTTGATGCGGTCGGGCTCGGCCGCCGGCAGGTCGATCTTGTTGAGCACCGGCACCAGCTCGTGATTGGCATCGATGGCGTGGTAGACATTGGCGAGCGTCTGCGCCTCCACACCCTGCGATGCGTCCACCACGAGGAGGGAGCCTTCGCAAGCCGCCAGCGAACGCGAGACCTCATAGGCAAAGTCGACATGGCCGGGCGTATCCATCAGGTTGAGGATATAGTCCTTGCCGTTCTGCGCGCGATAGTTGAGGCGCACGGTCTGCGCCTTGATGGTGATGCCGCGTTCGCGCTCGATATCCATGGAATCGAGCACCTGCTCGACCATTTCACGGTCGGTCAGGGTGCCTGTGGCCTGGATCAGACGATCGGCAAGGGTGGACTTGCCGTGGTCGATATGGGCCACGATGGAGAAATTCCGGATATTTTCGATGGGTTCTGCGCTCATCCGGGCGCAATAGCAGAGAGGATGGGGCGCGCCAAGGGCCTAGGGCATATCGAGCTGCTGTGGGAAGGAGAAAGCGTGTCCTGCGCTGAATCCTTAACCAACCCTTAACAAACCCTGCCTTTTTTCGCCACAGTGCTATATCTCTATGGAAGCGCTTGTCCATGCATGGAAAACATGTCCTTGAGATCAACCGCCCTCCTTGCCGTCATTGCCGCAATGTTTGCGGTCCCGGCTCTTGCGGCAGATCTCGCGGCACCGGTGCTTGAGCCAGCCACGCCGCTGCCCGCCTATGCTCAATACAACTGGAGCGGCCCCTATGTTGGCGTCCAGGCCGGGTATGGCTGGGGCAAGTCCACCGGCGGCTCCCCGATACTGGGTTCGCGCAAGCTCGACCCCAATGGGCCCTTCGGCGGCCTGCATGCGGGCTACAACTACCAGTTTCCCGGCGGCTTCGTGCTTGGCGCCGAAGGTGATGCCAATCTCGCCGGCCTGAGGGGCGATGGCGGCGTGCTTTCCAGCGGCGGAGCCGCGCTGCCCGGTACCTATGGCAATTCCAGGATGGACTGGAACGCCTCGATCCGTGCCCGCGCGGGCTACGGCATCGACCGCTTCCTGCCCTACATCACGGGCGGCGTGGCTTTCGGCGGCTACAAGTTCGATCCCGTCTACGGTGCAGCAGGGCGGCAACCCTTCTCCGATACGCTCACCGGCTGGACCATTGGTGGCGGCCTCGAATATGGCTTCACCGACAACATCACCGGGCGCATCGAATATCGCTACACCGACTATGGCAACATGAGTACCGGCATCAAGAACGTCGCTCCGCTCGAGAACTCGCGCACCGACCTCAAGACCAACGATGTGCATGTAGGCGTGAGCTACAAGTTCTGACACTGGCAGCGCGATTTCTCGTCGCGTCCACGAAGGAAAGCCCGCCACCGGCCATTTGCCCTTTCTTTCGGCAGGCAAGCCCGGCTTAACGATAGTCGGGGCCGGCTTTCGCGTGTCATAATTTCGTCTTCGGCATCTTCGCACGTGGAACTGTTTACGCGCCGAACCATTACTCTTCGATCGCCGGCAAGCGTGGGACAACCGCCTCTCGCTCCAGCCAAGCGAGGCCTCCAGGGACGGAATTTGCCGATGCTGATCCGATATGGCTACGAGATCACGATCCAGTGCACCCAACCCACCGCTCTCGTCTGCCTCCTATCGATCAACGAGCAACGCGCCGCCGATATCCGGGCACCCGAAACAGTCTGGACCAATCCCGGCATCGCGACCACCACCTATCATGACATGTTCGGCAATATCTGCCGGCGCATGGTCGCCCCCGCCGGCGACCTCACCATCTGGGGCGACGCCACGATATGGGACAGCGGTTTGCTCGATGAAATCGCCCTCGGCGCGCGCGAAATTCCGGTGCCCGACCTGCCGGACGAATGCCTCGTCTACCTGATGGGCAGCCGCTATTGCGAGACGGACCGGCTGAGCCAGGCGGCCTGGGACCTGTTCGGCCAATTGCCGCCGGGCTGGAGCCGGGTGCAGGCGATCTGCGATTTCGTGCACGATCATATCAAGTTCGACTACATGCAGGCCCGCTCGACCCGCACCGCATTCGAAGCCTTCAACGAGCGCATCGGCGTATGCCGCGATTTCGCCCATCTGGCCCTGACCCTGTGCCGCTGCCTCAACATCCCCGCGCGCTACGTCAACGGCCATCTCGGGGATATCGGCGTACCCGTCGTCGACCCCATGGATTTCAGCGCCTGGATAGAAGTGTTCCTGGAAGGCAAATGGCATACCTTCGATCCCCGCAACAATACGCCCCGCATCGGCCGCATCGTGGTGGCGCGGGGGCGTGATGCAGCCGACATTCCGCTGATCAATTCCTTCGGCCCGCATCTGCTGAAATCGTTCAGAGTGTGGACCTACGAGGTAGAGGGCGTGTGAGCGGCGAGCGCGTGGGGTGTCCCTCGCCGAGTCAGCGCAGCAATCCAGCCGAACGCAAGGCTTTCTCGATCGTCTCCCTGATGCCCGTTCCCGTTGTTTTCGCTGAATCGGGCGAAGTCATCCGGTCCCCGATCAGTGTGAAATTCGGCTTGTAGAAGGGTCGCGCCCGCCGATCGCGCGCTTGCAGCTTCCACATCTGCGCCAGCTCGCGCGTCGAAGACAGGCCAACATCCAGCATGAAGGGAGCCGCGACGCCGTCAGTGGCCGAGATTGGCGTGCCGTGGCCCATGCCGTCGATGAGATATTGCGTTATTACCTCGGTACCGTCGGCCTTGGTCCAGGCCTTGCGGGTATGGTTCTTCGATTTGACCACGCTGGAGGGTGCCGCGGCGAGGCCATGGAGCCCGCGCCATTGCTCCACGATGGCATCCGCATTGCTGACCGCGACTGTGGCATCCGCCGTGCCGTGCAAGATCGAGAGCGTCGGCCAGGGGCCGGCGTGACGGGATGCCCTCTCGACCAGCGCCTGCAGGGCCTTGCCGGAAGGGCCGCCATGCCCCCGCATGCGATCGAAAGCTTCGGGTATGCTGGTGGCCGTGCCATGGGGCAGCCCCGCGATGATGGCGCCGCCCGCGAACAGCTCGGGATAGGTCGCCAGCATGACGGAGGTCATGGCACCGCCTGCCGAGAGGCCGTTGATGAAGATTCGCTTGGGGTCGATAGCGCAATCTTCCACCACCTTGCCAATCATCTGCCGGATCGAAAGCGCCTCGCCGGAATCGCGGGCACAATCTTCCGGGACGAACCAGTTGAAGCACAGATTGGCATTGTTGAGGCGCCGCTGCTCGGGAAAGAGCAGGGCAAAGCCGAGTTCGTCGGCCAGACGCGACCAGCCCGCGCTGAGGTCATAGCCATCCGCCGTCTGTGTGCAGCCGTGCAGGACGACGACCAGGGCTGCGCCTGCCGCCAGATTCGATGGGATATGGATCTTGCCGGCCAGAGCACCCGGATTGGAGCCGAAATCGGCAAGCGGCAGGAGCCGCGTGCCGGCGCGAGGGATCTGCACCGCCTTCATGCTCTTGAAGGCCGCCAGTCGATTGATGGTGTCCGACAGATTCCGCATGTCGACGGCTCCTCGTCCTTCGGATCAGCCCGATCCACATTGGCCCCTCTGAGAGATAATGGGCCCCTCTGAGAGATAATGCTGCACTGCACAAATTTCCAGTCAGACCCATCATGCAGACAGTCTGGGAGCAAACACGCTTCAAAACCGTTTCCGTTCAGGCCTATTCTCAAGAACCCCGTCCGACCAAAAAAGGAAACACGTATGCTGCTGAAGGGATCCTGCCACTGCCGCGCCGTTGAATTCAGCGTGGACGCCATGAGCCCGGCGCCGTTCATGCATTGCCATTGCTCCATCTGCCGCAAGACGGCGGGTTCGGGTGGCTATGCCATCAATCTCGGCGCCCATGCCGACAGCCTGAAGGTAAAGGGGCGCGAACATATCAAGATCTATAACGCCGTCATGCGTGAGGAGGGCCAATCCGATACCCGTTCCCCAGCGGAGCGCAATTTCTGCGGCGAATGCGGCAGCGCGCTCTGGCTGTGGGATCCCCGCTGGCCGGAGCTCATCCACCCCCATGCTTCCGCCATAGACACGCCGCTGCCCAAGCCGCCGGAAGTCGTGGAAGCGGCTCTGGCCTACGCGCCCGACTGGATCGACGTGCCCGGTGGCAAGGGACACATCCACTGCGACACTTGGCCTCCGGAGTCGCTGGAGGACTGGCATAAGCGACAGGGGTTGTGGAGCGGGAAATAGCTGGGAGCGCGGACGTCCCGTCCATTCCTGGAAACGACGAGCTTGAGGAATGGACGGGACGTCCGCGCTCCCAGATTTTTTCCATGCGGCTGTCGGATCGACTTACCCTCATTCGTTGAGACAATAAGCGAGAGATCCAGCGGCAGAGCGCCGCACTCGCCTTCAAGGAGGACCCGCATGCGCTTCATGTTCATCGTCAAGACCGACCACCAGGGACCGCCGTCGCCAGCGCTGATGGAAGCGATAGGCAATCTCGCTGATCGCGAGATCAAGGCCGGGCGTATGATCGATTCGGGCGGGCTGACGCCGATCGCCACCGGCGCGCAGTTGCGCCTCGAGGGCGGGAAGCTCAATTTCATCGACGGACCCTTCGTCGAGGCCAAGGAAGTGGTCGGCGGATATGCCATTTTCGAGCTGCCAGGCAGGGAGGAGGCGATCGCCTCGATGCAGGAGTTCATGCAGCTCCACAAGGACCTGATGCCGGAATGGGAAGGCACTTGCGAGATGCGCGCTTTCATGCCGAATGGCCATGGATGCGATTAGACCGCCTCGACTGCGAGCCAGGGCGGCCGGGGTGACGGCCGACGACACCCACCGTGCCATCCTCGCGGCCTGGCGCATCGAACAGCCGCGCCTGATCACCAGTCTGGCGCGGATGCTGCGCGACGTGCCGCTCGCCGAGGACCTGACGCAGGAAGCCCTGCTCGCCGCCCTCGAACATTGGCCGCAGACGGGCGTGCCGGAAAGGCCGGGCGCCTGGCTGATGGCAGCCGCGAAAAATCGGGCGCGCGACCATCTGCGCCGCCGCCCGATGCTCGACCGCAGCCACGCCACGCTCGCCCGGGACCTGGAGGAGGAGCAGCAAGCCATGCCCGACCTCGATTCCGGCCTCGATGACGACATCGGCGACGAGATGCTGCGCCTGATTTTCACCGCCTGCCATCCGCTGCTCGCGCGCGAAGCCCGGGCGGCGCTCGCGCTGCGCATGGTCTGCGGCCTCACCACCGAGGAGATCGCCCGCGCTTTCCTGATGCCGCCGGCGACGATCTCCCAGCGCATCCTGCGCGCCAAGAACACCCTCTCTGCCTCGGGCCTTGCCTATGAGACTCCGCGTGGCGAGGAGCTCTCGGGGCGCCTCGCCTCGGTGCTGGAGGTGATCTACCTCATCTTCAACGAAGGCTATACGGCCGCGCGCGGCGAGGACTGGCTGCGCCCGCAGCTCTGCAACGAGGCATTACGCCTTGCCCGCGTGCTCACCGCCCTAGCCCCACTGGAGCCCGAAGTGCATGGCCTGCAGGCGCTGATGGAGCTGAACGCCTCGCGCACGACAGCCCGCACCGACAAGGAGGGCGAGCCGATCCTCCTGCTCGACCAGGCTCGCGCCCTCTGGGACCGTCTGCAGATCCGCCGTGGCCTGCAGGCCCTCGCCCGGGCCCGGAGTTTGGGGGGCGCCGGCGGCTTTTATGTCTTGCAGGCCGCGATCATTGCCTGTCACGCACAGGCGGAGAGAGCTGAGGATACCGACTGGCACCGCATTGCCGGCCTCTATGCCGAACTCGCAGCCCTCACCCGCTCGCCCATCGTGGAGCTCAACCGGGCCGTGGCGGTGGGCATGGCCGAAGGGGCGATGGCGGGGCTGGCGATCATCGAGCGCCTCGCGGCCGAACCCGCGCTGAAGGCCTACCACCTGCTGCCGAGTGTGCGGGGAGACCTCCTGCTCAAGCTCGGCCGCGGCGATGAGGCCCGGGCAGCCTTCGAGGCGGCGGCGGCCCTCGCCGGCAATGCGCGCGAGCGGACGCTGCTGCAGCGCCGGGCGGCCGAAGCGGCCGGGCCGTGAGCTTCCCCGTCGCCATTCAGGGCGAGAGAACAGAGGCGGCGAACACTTCCAGTTTCCACGGCTGTCCAGATCATCCACAACCAGATAAAGAACGTTCACTTCGTCAGATTCTGAAGCCCTTCCGCCCTTCGATCAAGAAATCGCGAGACTCCTGTAGTAATCAGCTTGACAATACAAAGAATGGGCACGGAATATTGTACCGCGTAGGCGGCCATATCAGGAAGACAGCAATCGGGGGCGTTCTTCATGCGGTTCTTGTCGTTTCTCGTCCCTGTGTCGATGCTTCTTATGGCCTCGGCGGTCCACGCTCAGTCGTTGAAGTCGAATGAAATCCTCAGCACCGTCACCGTCCAGCCTGTCAGCGAGCCCAATCCGGTGCAGGGTGCGGATGGGCGCGTGCATCTGGCCTATGAGCTGCTGGTCGACAATCCCACCAACCTTTTCGTGCGGCTCGACAAGGTCGAGGCAGTCGATGCGGTTGGCAAGAGCCTGTCCTCTCTCGATGGCGAACGCCTGGCCAGGATGATGCAGCTCTACGGCGGCAGTGACGGCATGCTTTCGCCCGGTGGCACGGGTATCGTGTTCATGGATGTCAGTTTCGCGAGCTCCGAGAAGCTTCCTGACCGCATCCTCGCGCGCATCGCGGCCTTTCGCCAGCACGCGGGGCCGGACGGCAAGCCGACGCCGCTGCCGGCTGATGCACCCGTGCCTGCAAGCTACAGCTTCACCGGCGGCGCCACCGCGCTCGGCAAGCCCGCCGTGGTGCTCGAACCGCCCTTGCGTGGCACTGGCTGGATCGCGGCGAACGGGTGCTGCGACACCATTACCTCCCATCGCGGTGCCACCATGGCCGTGAACGGCCTCCTGCGCGTCCCGGAGCGCTTCGCCATAGACTGGCTCAAGCTTGATGACACAGGTCGGGTCTTCACTGGCGAGGCAACCCGACTCGAAAGCTATGCCTATTATGGCACCCCGGTATATGCGGCGGCCGGTGGCACGGTGGTCAATCTCTATGACGAAGCGGATGAGCAGGTGCCGAGCCAGGCGGCCAAGGGCATCACCACCGAGAATATCGGCGGAAACATGCTGGTGATCGATATCGGCCACGGCGCCTTCGCCTTCTATGCCCACCTGCAGCGCGGCAGCCTCAAGGTGAAGCTAGGCGACCTCGTCAAGACCGGCCAGGCGATTGGCCTCCTCGGCAATACCGGGAACTCCACCGCCCCGCATCTGCACTTTCATGTGATGGACGGCCCGTCGCCGCTTGACGCCAATGGCCTGCCGTTTGTGTTCACGCACTTCTCCAGCCAGGGCGTGCTGGCGCCGGGAAACGAGGACGCGCTCGAGCAGGGTGGAACCGCCAGGATCGACCCGAAGCTCAAGGGACAGCACGTGAATGAACTGCCTTTGAATGACGAGGTGGTGGACTTCTAAATGGAGCCCTGAGGCCTCGCTCTCACTCCTCCGCCACTTTCAAAATCCGCCCCGGAAAATCCGTGAAGACACCGGAGACGCCGAGGCTGAAGAGTTCCTTGGCCCGCGCGGCCGTGTTCACCGTATAGGAGAGCAGCGGTCGGCCGGTCGCGCCATAGGCGGCGATGGTCTGCGGGGTCTCGCGGGTGTGGTCGAAGTTGATGGTGGCGGCACCGACCTCGTCGGCGATGGCGGCCCAGTTGTCCGGCCGGTCATAGATGAGATAGCCCAGCGGCAGATGGGGTGCGAGCCCGTGCGCGGCCTTCAAGCTCTCCACCGAGAAGCTCGAGACCAGTAGTGAGCCTTCCAGCGGCCCGAAATCCTCCAGAACTGAAAGTGCGATTTCGGCCGTGCGCAGCTCGGTTCCCGGATAGGGCTTGATCTCGACATTGAGGCCGAGCTTCAGCTCGCGGCAGAGGGCGAGCACATCGTGCAGGGTGGGAATATGCTCGCCGGCGAAGGCACGGCCGAAGGAAGCGCCGGCATCGAGTTCGCGGATCTCCTTCCAGGAGCGCTCGAACACCGGGCCGGTGCCTGTGGTGGTGCGGTCCAACGTGTCGTCATGAATGATGACGGGAACCTCGTCACGGGTGAGCTGGACGTCGACCTCCACCATCTCGACCCCGAAGGCTGCGGCGCAACGGATGGCTTCGAGCGTATTTTCGGGTGCGTGCGCTGCGGCTCCGCGATGCCCGATGACGCGCGGTATAGGTCCCAGCATGAGAGGTTCTCCGGTGAGAATCATTGTGTCGATATGGCCGAGAAGAAGGTCAGAAGAAAAACGGGTGGGACTGACGCGGATCGAGACCGCTCAAAAATACTGCGCCAGGTTCTTCCTGATGCGCTGGAGCGGTTCCTCTCCATCCGCCGGCGGTTCGAAGCTCCTGCCCGTGATCGTCTCGAAAGCGCGGATGTAGACCTGCGAGGTCTCCTCGATTAGGGCGCCCGGAATTTCCGGAATCGGTTCCTTGTAGGGATCGCAACGCGCCGCCACCCAATTGCGAACGAAGTCCTTGTCGAAGCTTTCGGGCTTCTCGCCCCTGGCGAAGCGTTCGTCATAACTGGCGGCGAACCAATAGCGGCTGGAATCGGGCGTATGGATCTCGTCCGCCAGCAGGATGCGACCGTCTGTGTCGATGCCGAACTCATACTTGGTGTCGGCGAGGATCAGGCCGCGCTCGCGCGCCATGGCCTGGCCGCGGGCAAAAAGGGTGAGGGCATAGGCCGACACTTCGTCCCATTGGCTCTGGCTGAGCAGGGCCGACTTCACGATCTCCTCGGCCGACAACGGCTCGTCATGGCCGCCGTCGAAAGCCTTGCTGGTGGGCGTGATGATGGCCTGGGGGAGCACCTGGTTGTCGCGCATTCCGTTGGGAAAGCGCGCGCCATACATCTCGCGCTTGCCCTGCTTGTACATGGTCAGCACTGAAGTGCCGGTCGTGCCGGCAAGATAGCCGCGCACCACCATCTCCACCGGCAGGATTTCGAGCCGGCGGCCCACTACGACATTCGGATCGGGGTAGTCGAGCACGTGATTGGGGCAGATGTCGCCCGTCTGCTCGAACCAGAAGCGCGCCGTCTGCGTCAGCACCTGGCCCTTGCAGGGGATGGAAGCGATGGCCCGGTCGAAGGCACTGAGCCGGTCGGTGGCAATGATGATGCGCCGTCCATCGGGAAGGTCGTAATTCTCGCGCACCTTGCCCCGGTAATAGTTGGGCAGCTCCGGAATGACGGCTTCGCGCAGGGGCTGAGTTGCGGACATGGACAATCGCTTCATCGAGACGAGGAAGGGCTAGATCTACGCAGCACCAGGCCGTTTGTCATCATGGCTCGGCACGCGAGCCACCAAGAGCCTTGCCCACCGGCGAGGAGGCTCTATTGTCATACCATTCGATCGCCCAAAAGTGCCGCGCAGACGGCATCTCGGCGGTCGCTCCATCCGTTTCATTCACCAAACTCGCCTGGGAGCAGGAAATGCCCAAACGCATCATATTCACCGGCGGCAGCGGCAAGGCCGGCCGGCACGTCGTGCAATATCTCGTCGATCACGGTTATGAGGTGCTCAACATCGACACCAAGCCGCTCGACAATCCCAAGGTGCGCACGCTGATCGCCGACATCACCGACTCGGGCCAGGTCTTCAACGCATTGTCGAGCTATACGGGCCTGCACGAGTTCGATTCCTCCCTTCGCCCGCAGAAGGCGGATGCCGTCGTGCATTTCGCCGCCATCCCCCGTGTCATGATCGTGCCCGACAATGAGGTCTTCCGCATCAATGCCATAGGCACCTACAATGTCATCGAGGCAGCCACCAAGCTTGGCATCCGCAAGATCGTCGTCGCTTCCAGCGAGACGACCTATGGCGTCGTCTTCGCCAATGACCCGCGCGATCCCGCCTATTTCCCGCTCGACGAGGACTATGATGTCGATCCCATGGACAGCTACGCCTTGTCCAAGATCGTCAACGAAAAGACGGCCCGCGCCTTCGCCCAGCGCGACGGCACCGACATCTATGCGCTGCGCATCGGCAATGTGATCGTGCCGGAAGATTACACGGAAAACTTCCCGAAATGGTTCGCCGATCCCGGTTTCCGGAAGAAAATCGCCTGGAGCTATATCGATGCGCGCGATCTCGGCCAGATCACACGCCTTGCCGTCGAGAAAGACGGTCTCGGCTTCCAGGTGTTCAATGCCGCCAACGACCACACCTCCTCCAACCTGCCGACGGCGGAGCTGTTGAAGCGCTTTTATCCCAATGTGCCCGTGCGCGGTGAGCTCGGCGAGTACGAGACGCTGCTCTCCAACCGCAAGATCCGGGAGGTGCTGGGCTTCAAGGAGGAACACAACTGGCGGAACTATGTAAGGGGGTGAGGATATCCTGTGATCGCACGCATCGATGCCCGCTCTTGGAGCCCCGACCGTTTCCCCAAGAGGGCAGACTTGGTGTGCAGGATTGAAGGGCGGGCTGGAAGCCAGCGATCCCAGGAAAGGCCTCTTCGCCCGTTTCGGCAAGGCTCGGCCTTGCGGCGTCCCGCCTCTCCCGCTATCGTCCATCTTGGCGATGCGAGACGCCTCCGGACCCGCGGGAAGGGTTTAACCCCTCGGTTTTGACGATATCGAACTGCCTGCCCCTGTGCAGCCGACTGCGGGTCTTCGGCCATGAGCACATGGAGGCATGAATGAAGACCCTTCCCTCATCGCCCGATCTTGCGCATCTCAAGAAGCAGGCCAAGGCTTTGCTGCGTGCTGCCCGCAACGGCGAGAGTGCAGCTCTGCAGCACTTTGCCGCTCAGCTCCCGATCGCGCGAGACCTCACGGCGACCGAACTCGCCGGATGGGAGCTGAAGCTGCATGATGCCCAATCGGTGATTGCCCGCGACTACGGCTTCCGGAGCTGGGCGGAGCTCAAGCGGGCTGTCGCGTGGCTGCGTAGCACCCAGGCCGAGAAACGCGAGACCTGGCTGCGCTGGGCGCTTGAAGGCAATGCGCGGGAACGCCGCCTCGCGGTGCGATCGCTGGCCGAGCAACCCGCCCTCCTTGCCGGGGATGCGTGGTTCGCTTGCGTGATCGGCAACGAATCTCTCCTGCGCGACAGACTCGCACGGGATCCAAGTTGGGCAAGCCAACCTTCCGGCCCTCGCTCCATGGCGCCGCTGGTTGCCGTTACCCATTCGCGCCTGATCCTCGAGGAAGGTTTCGAGACCCCCCTGCTCGCCTGCGCGCGGCTGCTCCTTACGGCCGGCGCCGATGTCAACGCCACCTGGACCGATCCTAACTATCCTGAATGGCCGCTCTCGGCTCTCTATGGCGCGGCTGGCGTCACCCACCATGCCGGCATGACGCGGCTCCTGTTGGAAGCAGGCGCCAATCCCGATGACAATGAATCACTGTACCATTCGGTTGAAGCGCGTGCGCCGGATTGCACGCTCCTCCTGCTGGAGGCAGGGGCGCGCGTCCGCGGCACCAACACGATCGGCCGCGTGCTGGACTACGACAAGCCCGACCTGCTGCGCCAGATCCTCGCCCATGACGGCGATGCGCGGGAGCGGCCCTGGCTGCATCACGCCATCCTGCGCGGGCGCTCGCTCGGCCATATCCGCCTCCTGCTGGAAGCAGGGGCCGACCCCCGCGCGGTCAACGAGGAAGGTATCAGCCTCTATCGCTGGGCGCAGCTCCACGGGCGCAGCGACGTTGTTGAGATCCTAGGCGGCCTCGGCGTGAAGGAAGACCTGAGCGAGGAAGAAGCCTTCATCGCCGCCTGCACCCGCGGCGATGCCGTGGCGGCGGAGAGAATACGGGAAGGCATGCCCGACATCTTCAGCCACCTCAATACGCGGCAATTGCAGACCCTGCCGCAACTCGCGGCCACCGGAGCCCTGGAGGCCGTCCGAACCATGCTGGCGATGGGTTGGCCACGCGAGGTCAGGACCGGCTGGGATGCCACCGCCCTCAACCTCGCCGTCTTCCAGGGCGACGCAGCGATGGCCCGCCTGTTGCTGGAAGAAGGGGCAGACTGGCGCACAAAGCATGGCTACGGCGACAATGTCATCGGCACTCTCTCCTGGGCCTCGCAGGCCGACGAGATCGAGGATCCGGCGCCGCGCGATTATATCGCATGCGCTCAGGCGCTGATCGAGCATGGCGTGCCGGTATCGGCCACGGAGGGATACAGCTTTTCCGACGAGGTAGGCGCCTATTTCGCCACTTTGGCGTAGATTCCTGGGATCGCAGGCATCCTTGCCTGCCCCTTCTCCTCCCGCGAGCGCAGCGTTTCCGAGAGGACCGGCAAGGATGCCGGCGGCCGTCAGAGTGCCTCCGGCACCGCATTCGGATCTTGATGCTTGACTCCACTATAGTGGAAATGCATCCTCAGATCATGGATGCTACTGAAACGATCGATGCCGAACTCGGCGCCCGCATCAAGGCGCTGCGCGGGCAGATGCGCCTCACCATCGACCAGCTCGCAGTGGCCAGCGGGGTCAGCCGGGCGATGATCTCGCGCATCGAGCGCGGCGAGTCCAGCGCTACCGCCCAGCTTCTCAACCGGCTGTGCGCCGGCCTCGGTGTCAGTCTCTCCACATTGTTCGCCCCACCTGCGCCTACCGCCTCGCCGCTTGCCCGCCGGGCCGGGCAGCCGCTCTGGCGCGACCCCGGCTCGGGCTATCTGCGCCGGTCGGTATCGCCGGCAACCGCCTCCGGCATTGTCGACCTCGTCGAGGTCGAGCTGCCCGCTGGTGCCTTGCTGCCCTTCGAGTCACAGGCATCCGCCGCTTTCGACCAGCTTGTGTTCCTGCAGCGGGGTGCGTTGACCATGACGGTCGATGAACAGGCCTTCCCCCTCGAGCCAGGCGACTGCCTGCACATGCAGCTCGACAAGCCTTTGATGTTCCACAATCCCGGCAGCGAGCCGGCGCATTATTTCGTCATCCTCGTTCCCGCAAGACAGGTTCCCCGATGAGCACACTCGCCATCTCAGTGCCCACGGCCGAAGAGGTGCATTCCCTTGTGCCCGTGCTCGCCGATATCCTCATCGATTGCGTCGAAGGGGGCGCCTCCGTCTCCTTCCTGCTGCCGATCTCCCGCCAGACTGCGGAGGGATTCTATGCCACGACCGCCGTTCGCGTCGCCGAGGGCCGTGCCATCCTCTTCGTGGCGGCCCTTGATGGCGAGATCGTCGGCACGGTGCAGCTCTGCCCGGTGCCGATCGAGAACCAACCCCACCGCGCCGACGTCGCCAAGCTGCTGGTGCATCGGCGCGGGCGCCAGCGTGGCATCGCCCGGGCCCTGATGGCGGCGCTGGAGGACAGGGCGCGCGCCGAGGGCCGCACCTTGCTCACCCTCGACACAACCACCGGCTCGCCGGCTGAACGGCTTTACCAGAAGCTTGGCTGGCAGCGCCTCGGCGTCATGCCCGGCCATGCGCTGATGGCCAATGGCGAGCCTTCCGACACCACTTTCTTCTGGAAAGCCCTGCCCGCATGACCGTCCGCCCCGCTATCGAAGCCGACCTACCCGGCATCCTCGGCATCTACAACGACGCCGTGCTGCATACGACGGCGATCTGGAACTGGAACAGGGTCGATCTCGCTAATCGCAAGGCCTGGTTCGAGGCGCGCGCAAAGCAGAACTATCCGATCCTGGTCGCTGGCGCTCCCGGCGAGGTGCTCGGCTATGCAAGCTATGGCGACTGGCGTCCCTTCGACGGCTATCGCTACACGGTGGAGCACTCGGTCTATGTTGCACAAGAGGCGCGCGGACGGGGGATCGGCGCCAGCCTGCTCGAGGCCCTGATCACCAAGGCGCGCGAGGGTGGCAAGCACATCATGCTTGGCGGCATCGAGGCCGGAAACGTCGCCTCCCTCGCCTTGCATCGCCGCTTCGGCTTCGTGGAGACAGGGCGGATGCCGGAAGTCGGCCAGAAATTCGGCAAATGGCTCGACCTCGTCTTCATGCAGCTAAAGCTGGGAGAGTAGCGGGTAACGGCTGGAAGGGGCGGGGTGCCCGGGATCGCAGGCATCCTTGCCTGCTCCTGGAAACGACGCGCGAGCCGGAGAGGAAGAGGCTGGCAAGGATGCCCGCGATCCCAGGGGCCCCAACACCCCTCTGGCATCCGGCTTGATCCGATGCAATCATGCGCCGACCTCATCGATACGCGCGGTTCCCTTGTCGCAGCTCATGGAACTGACTCTGGCCACAGTCTTCGCTCTCCTCTCGGCGGCGAACTGGTGGCTTGCATGGCGACCGATCTGGCTGCGCGCCAGCGTCGCCGGCGTGCTGTTCTTCGTCTTCACCATGCTGCTGCTGCGTACCAGCGGCATGCCGGCCGCGCCCGCTTTCGACAGCGATGTCCGCATCGCCTTCTGGCAGCAGGGCCTGATCAGCCTATGGTGGTTGATCGGCGCACGGCTGGTGGTGGGTGTGCTGCACCTCACGCTGTGGAGCAAGCGGGAGTCGAGCCAGGCCAAGCTCGGCTCGGACCTGACCGCTGGCCTCATCTACATCACGGCCGTGCTGGCCATCGTGAATTTCGTCTTCAACCTGCCGGTGCGGGCTCTCCTCGCCACCTCCGGCATCATCGCCATCGTGCTGGCGCTTGCCCTGCAGAACACGCTCGCCGACGTCTTTGCCGGCATCGCCGTCGGCATCGAGCATCCCTACACCGTGGGTGACCGCATCTGGGTCGACGGCTCGATCGAGGGTGTGATCGTGCAGGTGAACTGGCGTTCGATTCGCGTGCGCACCGACGCCAACGACATCGCCACCATCCCCAACAGCCTTATCGCCAAGTCGCGCGTGATCAACCGCAGCAAGCCGAGCACCAGGCGGGACGATTCCGTGCAGCTCTCCTGCGAATCATCCGTCCGACCGGACATCGTGATGGATTTGCTCAGGCAGGCGGCCATGCTGACGTCGAAAATCCTGACCGAGCCGGCCGCCTCCTCCGCCCTGATACGCATCGGCGCGCGCTTCAATACTTATGACATCTATTTCTCGGTCGCTCATACCGACCATCTCGGTGGGGCCAAGAGCACGCTGCTGATGCAAGTGCTGCGCCAGTTCCACTACCATTCCATCCGCGCCTCCACCCCGGGCATGATCTCGACGCCCATCGGACCGATGACGGCCTCCACGGGCATGGTCGAGACCCTTCCGCCCGACGTTCTGCTCAGCGAGCTCGTGCTCTTCCGGGACCTTTCGCCCAAGCAGCGCGCCGATCTCGCCAAGCGCATGACCAAGCGCCGGCTCGACCCCACCACCACGCTCGTTTCGCAAGGCAATGTGCAGACGATCCTGTTCATCATCGCCTCCGGGGTGCTGGAGGGAAGCCGCTCGATCAATGGGCGCTCCCATGTGGTGGGACGCCTTGGCCCCGGCGATTATTTCGGCGAAATCAGCCTGCTCACCGGCGCGCCCAATGCCGGCACCATCATGGCGCTGACGCCCTGTGTCGTGTTCGAGTTGCGCAAGGAGGATCTGGAACCGCTGATGACGGCCGAGCCGAGCCTCGCCCAAGCCTTCGACGCCTCCATGCGCCGCAACCAGGCCTTCCTGGCGCGGGACGCGGCAGCGGCCGTGACCACCTCTCCCGGCCCGCCGGCCCAGTTCCTCGCCCAGATCCGGGCCTTCTTCAAGGCGTAGAGCAAAAATGCATTCGGCAGAAATGGTTTTCCAGGTTAACTCGTTGGCATCAAATGAATTTAATCGGCTCTAGATAATCGATTAGTGAGAAAAACGCACAAACCTCCCGCAATCGTCATGACCAAGGCCTCTCCCGCCCTCTTGGCCCGGCTCGACCGGCTCGCCGCCTCCCGCCCGCCGCTCGATCCCGGCATGGCCGAGTTCCGCATGAAGCTCGCGGCGGCAACCCCGCCCGAGGCCGTGCACTGGCCGCTGGAACGCCAGCGCGCGGCCTGGGATACGGTGTGCAAGGCCTGGCAGGCGCCGCATCCGCCCGGACTTTCGATCTATGACGACACCTTCGCGAGCAGGCACGGTCCCCTGAAGCTGCGCATCTACCGGCCGGAAGGTGCAGACCACCGCCCGGGATTGCTCTACTTCCACGGTGGAGGCTGGGTGCTCGGCAGCCTTGAGACCCATGACGACATGTGCGCCGAGCTCGCCACCGGCGCCGACGTCGTGGTGGCGGCGCTCGACTACCGTCTGGCCCCCGAACATCCCTTTCCTGCGCAGTACGAGGATGTCCTCGCCTTTCTCGACTGGGTGATGGCGGAGGGTCCCACGCATGGCATTGACACCGCCCGCGTGATCGCCGGCGGTGACAGTGCCGGCGGCCAGATGACCGCCTCGCTGGCTATCGCCCTGCGCGACAGCGGTCCTTCGGCACTGCGAGGCCAGATCCTGATCTATCCCGTGCTCGACGCCGACGGTGAAACGCAATCCTACCGGCGCAACGCCACCTCCTCCGCCCTCTCGCGCCAGGAGATGCTCTATTATCTCGACGCTTTTCTCGGTTCGGCCGGTAGTCCGGCGCGACAGGACAAACTAGCGCTTCCCCTGCTTGAAACCGACTATGCCGGCCTGCCGCCGGCCTTCATCACGGCGGCCGCGCATGACACGCTACAGGACGAAGCCTTCATCTTCGCCGAAAGGCTGGAGGCGGCGGGCGTACCGGTAATGCTGCGCTATGAACCGGAACTCGACCATTCCTATATGCGAGCCCGCCACCACAGCGCGCCGGCCTTCGAGGGTTTCAAGGCGATCATCGAGGCTGCCAAGACGCTGGCCTATCATGGCATCTTGCCGGAGGCGGCCGGCCGAGGGCCGGACTGAAGTTCCAGCGGCCTTCCCGTTTGGGCCCAGGCAGGATAGGTCTTGCAAAATGGGAACCTACGCGTGACGGCGTCCCCAGAGCAAAACGGGTCCAGGCGTGAACGCTGCTTTGCTCTGCTCTTTATTTCGACGCGTCTTTGCGGTTCTTGCCGAGCTGTCAAATCGCAAAACGGTTTGGGGAGTTCCTCATGCGCTATGACGTCCTGGTGCTGGGTGGCGGAATTGTCGGCACCTCGATTGCCCTTCATCTGCTGGAGCGCGGCCGGGCCGTGGCCCTCATCGACCGGCGCGGCCCAGGAGAGGAAACCTCCTATGGCAATAGCGGCCTGGTCGAATGCTCCTCCCTCCTGCCCATAGCCTTTCCGCGTGGTTTCAAGGCGCTTGCCGACGTCGTGCTGAAGCGTTATCCCGGCGCGAACTACCACTGGTCCGCTCTCCCGGGGCTGGCGCCTTGGCTCTTCACCTATTGGCGCAATTCATCGCCCGAGCGGCTCGATGCTACCGCCCGCATCATGCAGCCGCTCGTGAGCACCAGCCTGGTTGAGCATCAGGCCCTGGCCCGCAAGGCTGGCGCCGAAGGGTATTTCCGGCCAACGGGCTGGCTCAAGATCCACCACAGCGAAGCCGCCTGCCGGGCCGAGGAGAGGGATTTCGCCCTCGCCGCCGAGTTTGGTTACCGTGCCCGGCCGCTCACCCGCGAGGAAGCGCTTGCCCTGGAGCCGGATCTGAAGCCGGGCTTCCTGGCGGGCTCCCACTGGATCGATCCCCACAGCGTCTCCAGTCCCGGCGGCGTGACCAAGGCCTATGCGGCCTATTTCGAGAAGATCGGCGGCAAGCTCTTGCGGGGCGACGCCCTCCGCGTGGAGCGGAGCGGCATCGGCTGGACGGCGGGAACGGAGCACGGTCCCGTCGAGGCGCGCGAAGCGGTGGTGGCGCTCGGCCCGTGGTCGATGGATGTGCTCGCGCCGCTCGGCTACGGCTTTCCGCTCGCCGTAAAGCGGGGGTACCACATGCATTACAAGGTCGCCGAGGGCGCGAAACTGAGCCGGCCGGTGCTCGACGAGGAGGGCGGCTATGTGCTGACCCCGATGGTGGGCGGCATGCGCCTCACCACCGGTGCCGAATTCGCCCGCCGCGATGCGCCCAAGACCCCGGTGCAAGTCGACTGGACCGAAAAGCGCGCACGCGGCCTCTTCCCGATTGGCGCCCGGGCCGACCACGAGCCCTGGATGGGCGCCCGCCCCATCTTGCCCGATTCCCGTCCCATCATCGGCAGGGCCCCGCGCCACAACAATCTGTGGCTCGCCTTCGGCCACCAGCATCTCGGCTTCACCTTGGGTCCGGCGACGGGACGGCTTCTGGCCGAGATGATGACGGGCGCAGAGACCTATGTCGATCCCAAGCCGTTTGCGGCGGAGCGGTTCGGGTAGCAGCTAGTCTCGTGGAACGATCCGTCCTTTGAGGGTCCGTTGTCGCTCCAGAACAGCCTTGCGGAACTGCTCGAACAAGCCGCGCGGAAGCATCCCGTAAACATAGTCTCCGGGGCGGCCCGGCCTTGAACGCAGATCATAGCCTGGCCAGACAAAGCGATTGAGTTCATCGAGTCGAAGCCAATGCCTGCCCTCGTCAAGCCCGAGAGAACGGCACGCCTCTGCCGGAATCTCCATCGAAGCCTCCAGATCTGATGGAGCGCCGTGGGTAATCGGAGCCACAATCGTCCTGACGCCGCCCTGCTCGTCCAGTTTGGCCGCAACGACGATCGCACAGGGGCGATCCTTGGTACCTTCCTCGATGCCACGCGCCTTTTCCTCACTCCAGAGAAAGCTGTAGCGAACGACGAGACCCGGCCTTGGATCGGGTATACTCACCGTGGAGCAGCGCCGTATTCGGCAGCTTCGATTTCGGCAATAGCGTCGTCGGGAAGATCGCCAACGACCAGAACTTCGCGCTCGCGACGCTTCAGCGCCTCGTAATGCTCCAATTCGCCAGCCGAAAGATAGGCGCCTACAACACGACCATGGCTGGTGATATTGATCACTCTCCGGGCAATCGCTTCGTCCTGATAACGCGCGAAATTCCGGCTGAACTCCGTTGCAGGCACTGTCAGCTTTTCCGTCATTCTTCTCGTCCGTGTTTGGTGTAATTTACGCATAATGCGTGAATTACACAAGTGCATGAGAAGCCCACTCGAAGGTGATGTTGCCCAAGAATCTTTGCATGCCTGCCTGTTGAGGGGTAGAAACAAAGATCAGGATTTCGACGGAGTACCCCATGAACCCCTCTTTCGCCGCCGATCTAATGGAACGGGCTCGCGAGAAGGGGCCCGTTACCGTGGGGCTGGTGGGGGCCGGGCAGATGGGCACCGATCTCATCGTGCAGATTGCGCTGATGCAGGGCCTCAGGGTGGGAGCCGTCGCCGTGCGCACCCGGCCACAGAATGCCATCGCGGCCGCCCTCAGCGCCGGGCACCGGCTGGACGAGCTGGTGGAAGTCTCCAACCCCTCGGCCATCGATCGGGCCATCGAGACCGGCCGCATCGCCATCACCACCGACCTCGAGGCCCTCGCTTCCGCCGGACGGATCGAGGTGATCATCGATGCCACCGGCCATCCCGAATCCGGGGCGATCGTGGCGCAGGCGGCGATCCGGCACGGTAAGCATATCGTCATGCTCAATGTCGAGGCCGATATCACCATCGGCCGCCATTTCAAGGCCGAGGCCAAGAAGGCAGGCGTGATCTATACCGGCGCGGCGGGCGACGAGCCAGCCGCCGCCGTGGAGCTGGTGGCCTTGGCCCGCGCCCTGGGCATGACCGTGGTTGCCGCCGGCAAGGGCAAGAACAACGCGCTGAACTTCGACGCGGTGCCCGATGACTATGTCGAGGAAGCGACGGCCCGCGATATGAATCCGCGCGTTCTGGTCGAATTCGTCGACGGCTCCAAGACCATGGTCGAAATGGTGGCGCTCGCCAATGCCACGGGCCTCGAACCCGACAAGCCGGGCATGCACGGTCCGCGTGCCAGCAAGGAAGAACTCGCCGAGGTGCTGATTCCGTCGAGCCATGGCGGCGTGCTCTCGCGGAGGGGTTGCGTCGACTACACGATCGGAAAGGGTGTGGCGCCAGGCGTGTTCTGCGTGGTCGAGCCCAATCATCCGCGCGTGCTGGAGCGCATGACCGACCTTCATGTCGGCAAGGGGCCATTTTTCACGCTGCACCGGCCCTATCACCTCACCAGTCTGGAGACCCCGCTCACCGCCGCCTGCGCCGTGCTCTACGGCACCGCCGACCTGCAGCCGCTCGACCATCCCGTCGCCGAAACGGCAGCCGTCGCCAAGCGCGACCTCACCCCCGGCATGGTGCTGGGGCGCATCGGCGAATATGACTATCGCGGCTGGTCGATGCGCTGGGCCGATGCCCGGCGGGACCGCCTGCTGCCGCTTGGCCTCGCCGAACGCGCCCATGTCATCAAACCGATCAGGAAGGGCGAGCTCCTCAGCCACGACAATTGCGCCGTCGACGAGAGCCTCACCATCGTCAAGCTGCGCCGCCAGCTGGATCTTGCCGACCAGCGATTTCTGACCGCCGACGCGGCGTGACTCCGTATCCAGCCAGTGTTCGTGATCTCCGACTTGTGGCGACTTTTCGATCTGACCTTGGTCGGCAAAGGCTGCGTCAACCCTTTCTTAGCCCTCACGTAACATGAGCGTGGTACAGCCCCACCCGTACCTGCAAAGGTGCGATCCATGCTGGTCTTCGGACAGGCACACCAAGTCTCTCCCCAAGGCCCCGCATGTTCTATTACGCCGCCAAGATCATCAGTTTCCTGATCCTGCCCGCCAATGCGGCTCTGGTGCTCGGCCTCTTCGGCCTCATTGCCAGCTTCACCCGCCGCTTCCAGCGCTTCGGACGCTTCCTGTTGGGTTTTTCGATCCTGGCCTTCGCGGTGATGGGCCTCTCGCCGCTCGGCAGCATCATGATCGCGCCGCTGGAAGAGCGCTTCCCGCCGCCTGCCTTCGCAACGTCCGACGACCTCAGCCCCACTAACCCCGATCTGCCGAAAATCGCCGGCATCATCGTGCTCGGCGGAGCCGTGGATACGCACATCTCCACCACGCGCCACGAGACTGCCCTCACCGACTCGGCCGAACGCATGACGGCGGTCGCCGGCCTGTCGCGGCAGTTCCCGGATACGAAGATCATCTTCACCGGCGGCGTCGGCTCGCTGGCTGGCCAGATCTGGGGCGACATCTCCGAAGCGGATGCCTCCCGGCAGCTCTTCAGGAGCTTCGGTGTTCCGGATGACCGCATGCTCTTCGAGAACCGCTCGCGCGACACCTATGAGAATGCCGAGTTCACTTATGCCATGCTGAAGCCCCAGCCCGGGCAGCGTTATCTCCTCGTCACATCCGGCTACCACATGCCGCGCTCGATGGCCTTGTTTCGCAAGGCAGGTTTTGATGTGATCGCCTATCCCGTCAACTACCGCACGGCGGGACCCGAGGACGCCTGGCGACCCTTCTATTCGATGAGCGACGGACTGCGCCAATGCAACCTCGCCGCCCGCGAATGGTTCGGGCTGCTCGCCTATCGGCTCACCGGGCGCATCGACGATATTCTTCCCAAACCCTGAAAGCAGCCCATGTCCGAGCTTCTGCTTGCCGCCGACGACAAGGCCGTTCCGATCTGGTTCGTCACCAAGGAAAATTCCGCCAGCGTGTTGAAGGGCCTGCCGCAGGCGCAGCAGAACTGGATCGCCGCCAACGGCTTCGAAGCCAAGGCCGGGCATCACCTTGTCTTGCCCGGTGCAGGCGACGCGCTCGGCGGCGTGGTCTTCGGCCTGGAGGCGGAAAGCGCCCGCCACCGCGACGTGTTCTTGCCGGCCAAGCTTGTCACGGTGCTGCCGGCCGGCACCTATCGCTTCGTCAATTCAAGCCACGACGACAGATTGGCGACGCTTGGATGGCTGCTGGGCCTCTATCGCTTCAATCGCTATCGAAGCAATGATATCAAGGCCTTACGCCTTATCGCTCCCGATGGAATCGTTCGCGATGAGATCGCCGGCATCGCCGAATCCGTGAGCTTCGCCCGCGATCTCATCAACACGCCGGCCAATGATCTCGGCCCCGGGGAACTGGCCCTGGCGGCGCGCAAGCTCGCCGAGAAACACAAGGCGGCCTTCAAGGTGATCGTGGGCGACGATCTCCTGAAGGAGAATTTCCCGATGATCCATGCGGTCGGCCGGGCCTCCTCCCGCGCCCCGCGCCTCATCGACTTCAGCTGGGGCGATCCTGCCCATCCGAAGGTCACCCTGGTCGGCAAGGGGGTGATCTTCGACACCGGCGGTCTCGACATCAAGCCGGGCGCCAGCATGCTCCTGATGAAGAAGGACATGGGTGGCGCTGCCTCGGTGCTGGCCTGTGCCAGCATGATCATGGCGGCGGGACTGAGGATCCGGCTGCGCGTGCTGATCCCCGCCGTCGAGAATTCGATCTCCGCCAATGCATTTCGACCCAGCGACATCCTGGCCTCGCGCAAGGGGCTCAGTGTCGAGATCGGCAATACCGACGCCGAGGGTCGTCTGGTGCTGGGCGATGCTCTCGCTTTGGCCGACGAGGAGGCGCCGGAGCTGATTGTCGACATGGCGACGCTCACCGGCGCCGCCCGCGTCGCCCTCGGCCCGGACCTGCCGCCTTTGTTCAGCCGCGACGACGCGGTCGCCAACGCCTTGCTGGCGCATGCGGCAGAGGAGGGCGACCCGCTCTGGCGACTGCCGCTCTGGCCGCCTTATGATTCGATGCTGGAATCCAAGGCGGCCGACATCAACAACGCCCCCGGCGGAGGTCTCGCCGGCGCGATTACCGCGGCCTTGTTCCTCAACCGCTTCGTGGAGAAGGCTGCCGCCTATGTCCATCTCGACATCTACGCCTGGAACCCTTCCACCAAACCAGGCCGGCCGGAAGGTGGTGAGGTGATGGGTGCGCGGGCGCTCTACGGCTATCTGAAGAAGAAGTACGGCTGAGAAATCCTGGGATCGCAGGCTTCCGGCCTGCTCTCGGAAACGCACCATTCGCAAAAAAGCAGGCAAGGATGTCTGCGATCCCGGGAGCTTTGTCGATGGCCGGAAACGACGAATTGATTCGCCTGACGGCCTGCGCCGTCGTCGATCTCCTCAGCCTGCGCGAGGTCAGTCCGCTGGACCTGGTAGAAGCCTCGCTTGCCCGCATCGAGGCGGTGGACGGGCCGGTCAACGCCATGGTCACGCTCTGTGCCGAGCGCGCTCGCGATCAGGCCCGCCGCATCATGGCCTCGCCGGCGTCACGCGATGATGTCGGCTGGCTCGGCGGCCTGCCGCTGGCGGTGAAAGATCTCAACGATCTCGCCGGCGTGCGAACCACCTATGGTTCGCCCATCTTCGCCGACCATGTGCCGGCGCGTTCCGACATCATGGTCGAACGACTGGAAAGCCACGGCGGCATCCCGATTGGAAAGAGCAACACGCCGGAATTCGGCGCCGGCGCCAACACTTTCAACGAAGTGTTCGGCGACACGCTCAATCCCTGGAACACGACGCTCAATGCCGGTGGCTCCTCGGGTGGCTCGGCGGTGGCGCTCGCCACCGGCCAGGTCTGGCTCGCTACGGGTTCCGATCTCGGCGGCTCGCTGCGCACGCCCGCCAGCTTCTGCTCGGTCGTGGGTCTTCGGCCTTCACCGGGCAGGGTGGCGAGCGGGCCCGACGGCATCAGGTTCGATACGCTCAGTGTCAATGGGCCGATGGCGCGCACTGTGGAGGACGTCGGCCTGATGCTCGACGCCATGGTCGGCTGGGATATCGGCGATCCGCTTTCGCTGGAACAGCCCGCCGTCGGCTTCCGCGAGAGCGCCCGCCGGCGGCAGGCGCCGAAGCGCATCGCCTTCTCACCCGACCTCGGCGTCAGCCCGGTGAACCGCGAGACGCGCGCACTCTGCGAGGCCGCCGCCCGTCGCTTCGAGGCGGCGGGCTGTATCGTCGAGGCGGCCTGCCCCGATTTCTCCGGTGTGCCCGAGGCCTTCCAGACGCTCCGGGCGCTCGGCTATGTCGCCGGCATGCGCGAGCTCTACGAAACGAAACGCGCTTTGCTCAAGCCCGACGTGATCTGGAACATCGAGCGCGGCCGGGCCCTCGATGCCGAAGCCATCGGCACGGCCCTGCTGCGCCGCGGCGGCCTCTATGACGACATTGCCGCCTTCTTCTCGCGCTACGACCTTCTGTTGGCCCCGGCCGCCTGCACGCCGCCGCTCGATATCAAGCAGCGCTGGGTGCGCGAAGTCGAAGGTCATGTCTTCGAGAATTATGTCGAATGGCTGCGGCTGGCCAGCGTGGTCACCATGACCTCCTGTCCCTCTCTCGCCATCCCTGCCGGCTTTACCGCCGATGGCCGTCCGGTCGGGCTGCAGCTCGTCGGCAAGCCACGGGGCGAGGCCGCACTACTCTCAGCCGGAGCGGTGCTTGAGGATTTGCTTGGGCTGTCGAGCCTGGTGCCGATCGAGCCGCGTCCTGCTGGGAGCGCGGATGTCCTCGTCCATGGGCGCTAATCTTGTGGGGAAAGGCGCGCCAAACGCGGAGTGGCGATCTACGATCGCCATCTTCCGTTCCCTGAAAACGCGTCGTTTCCAAAGATTGGCGATCGGAGATCGCCACTCCAATCTGACGCCACTCTCTTAAAGTGCACGGCTTCTAAGAGCGGACGAGGACGTGCGCGCTCCCAGTATTAACGAAATCTGCGTTATTCCGCCCTTATCCTCGCCTGATGAGCGGCGATCCGCCTCCGTGATCGCCTCGAGGACGGGATTGCCCTCATGGCGGTTGAGATCCGGCCGGCGCAGGCGCTGAGGCTTTGGCACGATGTGACGCTGACCCTCGTCCGCGATGCTCAGCCAGATCTCTCCGGCCGCCAGCTCGCCATTCTCTTCACCGTCTATCTCGAACCGCCGCCCCATACGGTGCGGGGCCTTGCCGCCAAGCTGCAGGTCACCAAACCCGTGATCACCCGAGCCCTCGACAGCCTGGCCAAGCTCAAACTCACTGCCCGGCGCCGCGACGAATTCGACCGGCGCAACGTCATCATCCAGCGCACCGTCGACGGCGCCCTTTACGTGGAGCGCCTGGGCGATATTCTCGTCGCCCTCGCCAAGGACTTGCCGCGATAATGGACCACGCCGTGACCGATTTCGACCGCCGCATCACCCCGGCCCGGCCCGATCTGGCCGCCGCCTCGCTTGAGGGCATCATTCCCGCGCCGCGCTACGTCCGGGGCGAGACCCGCCAGGTGATCGAGACCGCCGTGACGCTACGCAAGGATCCCGATTTTTCGGCCTCCATCGATACCGAGCTTCTCTACGGCGAGACCTTCACCGTCTATGACGAGATGGAGGGCTGGGCCTGGGGCCAGGCGACAGGCGACGGCTATGTCGGCTGGCTCTCGGCCAATGCACTCGGCGCGGTGCAGACGCCGACCCATCGCGTCAGCGCCCTGCGCACCTTCGTCTACCCCGTTCCCTCGATCAAGGCGCCGCAGATGATGGCGCTGAGCTATGGCAGCGCGCTTGCCGTTACCGACAGCAACGGAGCTTTCCTCGCCCTGGAAGGCTGGGGCTTCGTCTTCGCCGAGCATGCCAGGCCAATCGGCGTGCATGCGGGTGATACCGTGGCTGTGGCCGAGACCTTCCTGCGCGTGCCCTACCTGTGGGGCGGTAAATCGAGCCTCGGTCTCGACTGCTCGGCCCTGGTGCAGACCTCCCTCTCCGCCTGCGGCATCGCCTGCCCTCGCGACAGCGACATGCAGGAGACGGCGCTTGGCCGGCCACTCGACCCTGACACGCCACTCACGCAGCTCCGCCGCGGCGATCTCCTGTTCTGGCAGGGCCATGTCGCCATGGTGCGCGACGCCGAGACGATGATCCATGCCACCGGACACGTGATGGCGGTGGTGGTCGAAGGACTGGCCGAAGGCATCGAGCGCATCGCAGCGGCTGGAAGTCCGCTGCGATCGATCCGCAGGCTTTAGCTCTCAGGGTGCGCGGACGTCTCGTCCGCACCTTGGAAACTTTGCGCTCGCTGGAGAGGAAGATGCGGACGAGACGTCCGCGCACCCGGGATCATTTCGGTGCCGTGCCGTTGAAGGCCAGCACTTCACCCGCAAGGTAGAGCGAGCCTGTCAGCACTACGCGTGGTGCCACCGGGAAGGCTTCGCTGGCGATCGCCTTGAGGGCCTCTTCCAGGCTCGCGTGGGGCCTAGCAGCGAGACCGGCATGGCGGGCAGCCAGCGCCACTTCCTCGGGGGAACGGGCGGCGCTGCTGTACTCGATCGGCACCGTATGCACTTCGCGGGCAAGCCCTGAGAAATTGTGGAGGAAGCCGTCGGAATCCTTGGTGGTCAGCATGCCCGTAACCAGCACCAGGGGGCGGGGGCGGCGCTCCTCGAGTTCCGCCAGCGCCTCGGCGAGCACGCGGCCGCCATCGACATTATGGCCGCCATCGAGCCAGATCTCGGAGCCCGCCGGCAGCAAAGCGGGGATGACGCCCTGGTTGATGCGCTGCAGGCGCGCCGGCCACTCCACGCTCTGCATTGCCTTCTCGAAATGCGCATCCTTGAGGTGGAAAAGGCTCTGGCTGCGCAGGGCAGCGATGGCGAGACCGGCATTGCGGTGCTGGTGGCGGCCCGAGAGGCGCGGTAGGGGCAGATCGAGCAGGCCGCTCTCGTCCTGATAGACCAGGCGGCCATTCTCCTCATGAACATCGAAATCCTGTCCGCCGATGATCAGCGGTGCGCCGACCTTGGCGGCCACGGCCTCGATCACCGCCCTGACCTCGTCGATCTGCGGATAGATCACACCCGGGGCACCGCGCTTGAGGATGCCGGCCTTCTCGCGGGCGATACCGGCAATATCGGTGCCGAGGAAATCGGCATGGTCCTGCGAGATGGAGGCGATCACGCTCACCAGCGGCCTGTCGATGACATTGGTGGTGTCCATCCTCCCGCCGAGCCCGACCTCGAGCAGCAGGACATCGGCGAGATTGTCGGCGAAGAGCTTGAAGGCGGCAGCGGTGGTGATCTCGAAGAAGGTAATCGGCGCACCGTCATTGGCCTTCTCGCAGGCCTCAAAGGCCTCAACCAGCCTGTCTTCGTCCACCAATCGGCCGCCACCGGAGACGCCCTCTGGCGGGGCGAGACGAATGCGCTCATGGAAATGCACGAGATGGGGCGAGGTATAAACATGCACGCCGTAACCCGCGGCCTCGAGCGCCGCGCGCATGAAGGCGATGGTCGAGCCTTTGCCATTGGTGCCGGCGACATGGATCACCGGCGGCACCTTGCGTTCGGGATGGCCGAGTTTCGCCAGCAGCGCCTCGATACGGTCGAGCGACAGGTCGATCTTCTTGGGATGCAGCGCCATGAAGCGGGAAAGATAGGCGTCGGACTGCGTCATCGAGCGTGGAAACCAGAGGAGAGAGGGTGAAAGCCTTGCGCAGCAAAAGTGGATGGGTCGGTCCGCTAGAACAAAGGGCGTTCAGGCACAAGCGCTGCTTTGCTCTATCTCACTGTTTCGACGCGCCTTTGCGATTCTTGCCGAGTCCGTCAAATCGCAAAACGCTTTAGGGCGACCAATCCAGAATGCGCAAGAGGAGGTGTGTTCAAATTCGACGGGTCGTGACACGCGAGCCGTGCCCGTCCCAGGTCGCTTCGGCGGAGGAGGGCCTCAAACCTCACGCCGCTTGCGGCACGTCCTTGGCTGGCGCCTTGGTAAGAAGGCGGCAGAGGCGGGCAAGCGTCGGTTTCAGCTCGTTGCGATGCACGACCATGTCGACCATGCCGTGCTCCTTGAGATATTCGGAGCGCTGGAAACCCTCGGGGAGCTTCTCGCGGATGGTCTGCTCGATCACGCGCGGGCCGGCAAAACCGATCAGGGCGCCAGGCTCGGCGAGCTGGACATCGCCCAGCATGGCATAGGACGCGGTGACACCTCCGGTGGTGGGGTTGGTGAGCACTACGATGTAGGGCTTCTTTGCCTCGCGCAGGCGCTGGATCGCCACGGTGGTGCGCGGCATCTGCATCAGCGAGAGGATACCTTCCTGCATGCGGGCGCCGCCGGAGGCCGCGAACATCACGAAGGGCAGGCCGCGCTCGGTCGCTGTAAGCAGGCCCTTCACCACCGCCTCGCCCGCGGCCATGCCGAGCGAGCCGCCCATGAAATCGAAATCCTGCACGCCGATCACCATCGGCACGCCGTCGACGGTGCCGACGCCGAGCTTGATGGCATCCTGCATGCCGGTCTTGGTGCGAGCGTCCTTCAGGCGATCGGTGTAGCGCTTTTCGTCGCGGAACTTCAGGGGGTCGGCCATGACCTCTGGGATCGGCAGATCCTCCCACTTGCCCTCGTCGAACATCATGGCGAGGCGCTGCGTCGCCGTCATGCGCATGTGAAAGTTCGAGGTCGGGATAACGTAGTTGTTTTGCTCCAGATCCTTGTGGAACACCATCTGGCCGGTTTCCGGGCATTTGATCCACAGATTCTCCGGCGTGTCGCGGCGCGAGAAGAAGTCCTTGATGCGCGGCGGGACGACGTTGGCAATCCAGTTCATAGAAGACCTCGAAACGGAGGCGCCAGACCCGGATGGGCTTAGGCGGCGATCAGTCAATTTCGACTTATGTAGTCGTTCGCGACCGGTTTGTCAGCCTGCGTTGCCCCCGGCTCGGAATTGCGGCGTGAGTCGAGAACCCAGACGGGGCCGGAGCCCCTAGACGCCGCGCTGCAAGCGCGCGATATGTAGGACGAATCCAGACACCAGCGATAAGACATCAGGGAGTCCCGGGATGGCGAACGCCATTTTTCCAGATCTCAACGGCCGCACCGTCCTTGTCACCGGCGGCGGGCAGGGCATCGGCGCGGCGATCGTGCGGCTCTTCGCCGAGCAAGGTTCGAAGGTCGGCTTCATCGATATTGCCGAGAAGGTCTCGCAAGCTCTGGCCGACGAACTGAACAAGGCCGGCGGCATGGTTCTGTTCAAGCAGGCCGACATCACCGATATCGACGCGCTCAAGGATGCCATCGCCGATGTCAGCGCCAAGCTCGGGCCGATCACCGTGCTGATCAACAATGCGGCACATGACCAGCGGCATAAATTCTTCGACGTAACGCCGGACTATTTTGACGACCGCATCGCCGTCAACCTCAAGCACGCTTTCTTCGCCGCTCAGGCTGCCATCCCCGACATGATTGCCGCCGGTGGTGGCTCGATCGTCAATCTCGGTTCGGGCTCCTGGCTGATGGGCTCGGAAGACCTCACCGCCTACGCCACCGCCAAATCGGCGGCCTATGGCTTGACCCGGGTGCTCGCCGGCGAGTTCGGCAAGGACAATATCCGCGTGAACTGCGTCATTCCCGGCTGGATCATGACAGAGCGACAGATCGCCCTCTGGGTGGACGCCAAGGGCGAGGAAGCGATCTTCCGCAACCAGGCCCTCAAGCGCAAGATGCTGCCCGAGGACGTCGCCAAGGCCGTGCTGTTCCTGGCCTCGGACCAGGCATCGGGCATGACCAACCAGCAGATCGTGGTGGATGGCGGCTGGATTTGATGTCATCCCGTGCGTCTCCTCACAAGCCTTGCTTGTGAGCGGCGGCATGAAGTGCTGCTTCACAGATACAAGACCGTGAGCCGCATGAGCCCTCTCTTTCCCACGATCCCATATCAGCGCCGCACCATTGTATGGTGCACCGCATACGGGATGACCAACCCTTGGACCCAGCATGACTTCTGAACTGATTGCGGTGGATTGGGGCACCAGCCGGTTTCGGGCCTTCCGGCTCGATGGCGCCGGCAAGGTGCTCGACCGCCTTTCCGCCGAGGACGGCATGTCGACCGTTCCCACGGGCGGCTTTGCCGCGGTGCTGGAGCGCCATTGCGGGGCCTGGATGAGGGCCAATCCGGAGGCGCCGGTGCTGATGGCCGGTATGGTCGGCGCCCGCAATGGCTGGGCCGAAGCGCCTTATTCCACCTGTCCCGCCTCGCCAAAAAGCCTTGCAAATACAATGTTCAAAGTCACGGATCGGGTTTCCATCGTGCCCGGTGTGATCGCACGCGATAAAAGCGGAGCGGATGTCATGCGGGGCGAAGAAACCCTGATCTTCGGCACTGAGGTCAAGAACGGCCTCGTCTGCCTGCCTGGCACCCATTCGAAATGGGCCAGGGTCGAGGACGGTGCCATCACCGATTTCGCCACCTTCATGACCGGCGAGACCTATGCGCTCTTCCGCCAGCAAAGCCTTCTCTCGCGCCTTGCTGCCGAGCCCGAGGACCTGGCTGGCTTCGATGACGGGCTCGAGGCGGCCAAGGATGCCACGGGTCTTACCAACCGCCTGTTCCAGGCCCGCTCGCGCGTGCTCGGCGGCGAGATGACAGGCGAAAAGGTCGGGCCCTATCTTTCCGGCCTCCTGATCGGCACCGAGATCGAGGGCGCCTTCAAGCGTTATGGCAGCAACCATGCCGTCACCCTGGTGGCGGATGGCGTGCTGGCCCAGCGCTATGTCTCGGCACTGCGCTCGCATGGCGCCAGCATCGAGATCATCTCGCCCGAACGCGCCTTTCTCGACGGCCTGGCCACCATTGCCGCGGCACGTAACCAGGAGCCCACTTCATGAGCCTCGATTTGCAAGCCGCCCTTGCCAGCATGCCGCTGGTGGCGATCCTGCGTGGCGTCAAGCCCGATGAAGTCGTCGGCATCGCAGAAGCGATCGTCGCCGCCGGCATAGGGATCATCGAAGTGCCGCTCAACTCGCCAGACCCCTTCACCTCGATCGGCCTCCTCGCCCGCCGCCTGGGTCACACGGCGCTGGTGGGTGCGGGCACAGTGCTGACGGTCCCTGACGTCGAGAAAGTCGCCGCCGCCGGCGGCACGGTGATCGTCTCGCCGAACACCAACCCGGAGGTGATTCGCGCCACCAAGGCGCGCGGCTTACTGTCATTGCCCGGATTCTTCACGCCTTCGGAAGCTTTTGCGGCGCTGGAAGCCGGCGCGGATGCCCTGAAACTGTTCCCAGCCGAGATGTCCTCGCCCGCAGCGGTGAAGGCAATGCGGGCGGTGCTGCCGAAGGGCACGAAGCTTCTGGTCGTAGGCGGCGTCTCGCCGGCAACCATTCCGCCCTATCTCGCGGTGGGGGTCGATGGCTTCGGAGTCGGTTCCGATCTCTATGCGGTAGGCCGGGATGCGGCGGAGGTGGGTCAACGGGCACAGGCTCTTGCCGATTCCGTTCGGAAGATGCGGGAGTAGCCCCCGGGACCGCCGGCTTTCCAGCCGGCTCCTGGAAATGACAATGTGTTGGATGGGGAGATCCGGCTGGAAAACCGGCGGTCCCGCGAAGCAGGTCCCAGGAAGCAGATCCCAGGAAGCCCGGCATATTGCCATCCCCTCCCAACCCGCTATCTTCGCACAAAAGCCAGAGGAAACTGCCCATGATCGTCGTCTTCGGCTCCCTTGGTGTCGATCTCGTCACCAATGTCAGCCACATCCCCCATCCCGGCGAAACCGTGCTGTGCGAAGGTTATTTCATGGTGCCGGGCGGCAAGGGAGCCAACCAGGCGGTCTCCGCGGCCCGCGCCGGCTCGAAGACGGCGATCATCGGTTCGCGCGGCAATGACGGCTTTGCCGATCTCGCCCTTTCGATCATGCGGGAAGCGGGGGTCGACGTCAGCGCAGTTGCCCCGGTTGAGAAGCCCACCTGCGTCGCCTTGATCACCGTGGACGAGAAGGCCGAGAACGCCATCGTAGTAGCCTCCGGCGCCAACCAGTCCACCCGCGCCGGGCAGCTCGAGAAATCCAGCCTCGGAAAAGGCGATATCGTGCTGCTGCAGCGCGAAATCCGCGATTCGGAGAATTTCGCGGCTATTAGGATCGCCAAGGAGCGCGGCGCCCGCGTCGTCTTCAATGTGGCTCCCGCCGGTCCGGTGCCGGAGGACATGCTGCGCCTGATCGACGATCTCGTCGTCAACGAGCACGAAGCCCTCACCGTCGCCAAGGCCGCCGGCATCGAGACCGACGATCCCCAGGAAGCCGTGCGGCTGATCAACCAGCGCTATGGTTGCGCCGGCATCGTCACGCTCGGCGCGGAGGGCGTGGTCGGCTGGATCGACGGGGTGCGCCGATCGGCTCCCGCCCTCAAGGTCACGCCGGTCGATACCACCGCCGCCGGCGACAGCTTCACCGGCGCCTATGCCGCTGCCCTCGACCAGGGCCTGGGCTTTTCCCTGGCGCTGGCGCGCGGGGCGGCAAGCGGCTCGCTCGCCTGCACCAGGCCTGGCGCTCAAACGAGCATCCCCATGAAGGCGGAGATCGACGACGCCCTGAAGGACTATGCCGTCTGACCGGTACCAACCCACTCCTCCCCTTGTCCCAAAGGCAATGTCATGGTACCCGCGCCGTGGCTCAGCGGCGCTTCGTCGCGACACAAGGAACAGAATATGGCGACCGAAACGCAGAACGGCACCGAAAGCCAGGAAACCCAGCCCTCTCTCAACGTGCTGGCGCAATATATCAAGGATCTCTCCTTCGAGAATCCCAATGCGCCCCGCTCTCTCGGCAACATCCAGAATTCCCCCCAGATCGCGCTTACGGTCAATGTGAACGGCAAGCCGCTCGGTGGCCAGGACTACGAAGTCGAGCTCTCGATCGAGGGTGGCGCTGGCGAAGGCGCCGGCACGCTGTTCAAGTTCGAGCTGCTCTACGGTGCGGTGATCCGGCTTGCGGGCATTCCCGACGACAACGTGCATGCGATGGTGATGATCGAAGGCCCGCGCCTGCTCTTCCCCTTCGCCCGCCAGATCATCGCCGACTGCACCCGCAATGGCGGCTTCCCGCCGCTGATGATCGACCCTATCGATTTCGTGGCGCTCTACCGCAGCCGCCTCGCCCAGGCCCAGCCGACGGTCGGCCAGGCTTGATGGAGTGGCGGTCTTCGACCGCCATTTTCTTTTTCGGCGGAGTTCCCATCCTCCGCGTAGATAATCCGTAACCCCCCACCGGCTTTGCCGGTGCAGCAGGGATCGGGTGTCGTCCCGCTCAGACGTCCGCCATACCCCGGAAAACCACTCCTCCGGGGATGCGCCGCATGACATCGCCTTCCGCCCGACCGATGAGCCCTCTCGAATGGGGTCTCCTGCTTGCCCTCTCCGTATTGTGGGGCGGCTCCTTCTTCTTCACCCATATCGCCATTGGCGCTCTGCCGCCCTTTACCATTGTGACCTTGCGCGTCGGCTTCGCCGCTTTCATCCTCGCGGCGGTGCTACCGCTCTTCGGCCTGCGCCTGCCGGCAGACGCCCGCATTTGGGCGGCCTTCCTCGGCATGGGCCTTCTCAACAATGTCGTGCCCTTCTGCCTGATCGTCTGGGGGCAGACCCATATTGCCTCGGGTCTTGCCGCCATCCTCAATGCCACCACACCGCTCTGGACCGTGGTCGTCGCCCATGTGGCAACAGCGGAGGAGCGCATGACCGGCAACCGCCTCACCGGCGTTCTGATCGGCCTCGCAGGCGTGGCGCTGATGATTGGGCCGGAATTGTTGCGTGGGCTCGGCACCGACATCCTGGCCCAGTTCGCCGTGCTGGGCGCCGCTGTCTCCTACGCCTTTGCTGCCATCTACGGCCGCCGCTTCAGACGCATGGGCGTGCCGCCGATGGTCACCGCTACCGGCCAGGTCAGCGCCTCCGCCCTGGTGCTAGCACCTGTCTGCCTCGCGGTGGACCAGCCTTGGGCGTTGACCATGCCCAGCTTCACGGTCTGGGCCGCGATCCTCGGTCTCGCGGCCCTGTCGACTGCGCTCGCCTATATCCTCTATTTCCGCATCCTCACCACGGCCGGCGCCACCAACCTCGCGCTGGTGACCTTCCTGATCCCGGTCAGTGCCATCGTGCTTGGCGTACTGGTGCTGGGTGAAAGGCTGCAGGTGAAGCACTTCGTCGGCATGGCGGTGATCGGGCTGGCCCTGGCGGCGATCGACGGGCGACTGCTGAGGATCTTCAGTCCAAAGGCGCTCGCCTGACGGAGGCGAACCTCGGTGCGTCGGCCCAAAGGTCGACACACCAAAACACTCACACCGCATATTTTTTCCAGAGCGCGTTCTCGCCCAGGCTCGCGATGAAGGCCTCATGCGCGGCCAGTTCTTCCGGATGGATGCGCGGGGCGAGCGGCTTGGGACGCGGACCGATCTTTCCAGCAGCCGCACGGGCCACGGCGGCGGCGGAAATGGAGGCAAGGCTGAGGGCCGTCTGGCGCCCGCCCGTCAACTCGATATAGACCTCCGCCAGGATCTCGGCGTCGAGCAGCGCGCCGTGCTTCACGCGCTTGGAATTGTCGATGCCGTAGCGCTGGCAGAGCTGGTCCAGAGAGGCAGGCGCGCCTGGGTGCTTCCGGCGCGCCATGGCGAGCGTGTCGACCACGCGATCCATCGGCAAGGCCACGAGGTTCACGCGCTTGAGCTCGGCATTCAAGAAGCGCATGTCGAAGCCGGCATTGTGGATGACCAGATGGGCGTCGCCGACGAACTCCACGAATTCCTGGGCGAGCACGGCAAAAACTGGCTTGTCCGATAGGAATTCCGAGGAAAGCCCGTGCACGTTGAACGCCTCTACCGGCATGTCGCGCTCGGGATTGAAATATTTGTGCCAGGTGTTGCCGGTGGGCATGCGGTCGATCATCTCGACGCAGCCGATCTCGACCAGCCTGTGGCCCTCATTGGGGTCGAGGCCGGTGGTTTCGGTGTCGAGGATGATTTCGCGCATGAAGTTCCCTGCAAGTCAGGCGGTGAAAGCGAGCGCCCTGATTATGTCATCGACCTGCCGCCGCGCAAAGCCAAAGCCGGCGCCGGTATCGATCACGAAATGGGCGCGGGCCCTCTTTTCCACATCCGGCATCTGCCGCGCAAGGATGGCGGCAAAGCGTTCCTCGCTCATGCCCGGCCGGACAAGCACGCGCTTGCGCTGCACCGCCGCAGGCGCCGAGACCACCGCAACCGCGTGGCAGCGCTTCTCGCCGCCGGTCTCGTAGAGCAGAGGGATGTCGAGCACCACGAGGGGCGCGTTTTTCTGCTGCGCCTCGGCCAGGAAGGTCTCCTCTGCAGCGCGCACCAGCGGATGGACAATGGCCTCCAGTCGCTTCATCGCCTCCGCATTGCCGATAACCTGCTCCCCGAGGCGGGCGCGATCGATGGCGCCGTCGACCGTGACACCCGGAAAGGTGGCCTCGACGGCACCGACGGCCGGACCGGCATAGAGGCGATGCACAGTGGCGTCGGCATCATGGACGGGGACACCACAGGCACGGAAAATCGCCGCGGTGGCGGACTTGCCCATGCCAATGGAGCCGGTGAGGCCGAGAATGAAGGTCATGGTGCTCCTTGGGACCGCCCCTCGATATCGGCCAGAACCAGCGCCCGCAATTGCTGGCTCACCAGCGGCCTGACGCCGAACCAGCGCTCGAAGCCCGGCACCGCCTGGTGCAGCAGCATCCCGAGGCCATCGACGGTGCGAAGGCCGAGAGCACGCGCCTTGGCAAGCAGGGGCGTTTCGAGCGGCACATAGACGATGTCCGTGACCAGAGCCGTCTCCGGCAGGCCGCCAAGATCGAGCTCGAGCGACGGCTGGCCTTTCATTCCGAGCGAGGTCGTGTTGACCAGGATGTCTGCTCCCGCAAGTGCGGTATCCGCCTCCTCCCAGGCCACCGGCTTCACCTTCGGCCCGAAATGGGCAGCCAGAGCCCGGGCCCGCTCGAAGGTGCGGTTCGCCAGCAGGATCTCGCCGGCACCGCGCAGCAGCAGCCCGTAGAGCACCGCCCGCGAGGCGCCGCCCGCGCCCAGCACCACCGCCCTACCGAGCCTGCCGTCCCAACCAAGTGCCTCCTGGTCCAGATTGGCGAGGAAACCGACGACGTCAGTGTTGGCGCCCCTGAGCCTATCACCTTCCAGCCAGAGCGTATTCACGGCATGAAGATCGCGCGCGACCTGATCGTCAACGGAAGCGAGACGAAAGGCTTCCTCCTTGTGCGGGACAGTGACGTTGCCACCAACAAAACCTTGTTCTTTCAAAGTGTTGGCGAAGTCCGGAAAGGCCGCGGGCTCAACAGCAAGGCGCTCATAGCTGCCCGTGATGCCGGCCTCTCTCAGCCAGAACGTGTGGATCAGCGGCGAGCGCGAATGCGAGATGGGATAACCGACGACAAAGGCGCGTTTCATGACAATTCCGACTTAGCTGGCCACCAGCCCCTGCTCCCGTAACGCCTTGAGCAGCGCCAACAGGGGTAGGCCGAGGATGGTGAAGTAGTCGCCCTCGATCGTCTCGAACAGGGTCACGCCGAGGCCTTCGAGCTGGTAGCAGCCCACGCTGGCAAGGATCGCTTCCCCCGCCTGGGCTAGATAGTCGTCCAGGAAGGCATCGGAAAAGTCGCGCATGGTGAGATGGGCGCTGGCAACACCGCTGGCGAGCACCACCCCGTCTCGGGCGAGAGCAAAGGCGGAATGAAGTTCATGCTGCCTTCCGCGCAGGATCGCAAGCTTGATGCGGGCCTCAGCGAGGGTCGCGACCTTGGTGAAGCGTTGGGCGCCAAGCGCCATTGTCTGGTCGGCGCCGATGGCCACCGCGCCGGGATGCTGGCGCGAGACGTCGAGCGCCTTCTCCTGGGCCAGTGCTTCGGCCACTGCATTCGGGCTGAGGCCCCGCGATACCCATTGCCGCTCGAGGCCCCGTTCATCGATCGCGGCGGGAAGCGCGGTAACGGCCAGCCCAGCCGCCCGCAGCATGTCGCCCCGGATGGCGGATTTCGACGCGAGGATGAGGGAGGCGGGCGGGCTTGCACTGTCCGCCGAGGGCGCTTCGGCTTTGATCACGATTTCAGCGATTCCTATTGTCGCGCCCGATATAGCAACTTGCCATCCATTTTGGCAGCCGCGTATCCCGACCTAGGCCGAAAATCACCGCTCCGAAAGGCTTCCGACACTGGTCTGAAGCGACGGGAATAGAGAGGGACCCCTGTGTCGTCTACCCCGAGGAGGCGGATACGCGCTGCCGCCCCGGGGCTCAGAGCATCGCCATGCTCACTTCCAGCCGCCGTCGGGCAGGCGCCCATGATAGGGCGTGTCGCGGCAATGGCCCCAGGGACCGCGCCAATAGCCCTGAGGGCAGCCATTCCAGCTAGAACCCCCGCGATAGGCCCCGTAATAGCCGTCGGGATAAGGACCACGGCCAAAGACATGGCAAGCGCCACCCGGTCCGCGATACCGGCCGCTCCCGCAGCCATCCGCTACCACTGTTACATCTGAGCCCACCGACACCACTCGCAGCGGCATCGCCGTCGCTTGCTGGGCGCTGAGAATGCCGGCTGCGAGCCCGGCCGCGCCTATGAAACCACGCAATATCATCTCTGTCTCCTTTCGATCGATGACACTTGCGCTCCCATAATCGTTGTTGTACGATTGTTCAATAAGAAAGTTGAAAAATTTGTCCGCCCCCTCTTGGAGTCTATTTATGCGTACCCGAAAAGACCTTTATTTCATCGATCGTAATTCTCTAGGATTACAATGACTTCATCATAAGTTTAAATAGCTAATTTGGGGAATCGTTTTTTACGATAGAGTAATATAATGAAATACTCGTCTCGTTTTTACTGGAATTCGCGAACCACGACCGACAAAAAGGGGTGAGAATAATGCGTCTTCAAATCAGTATAGCCTGTACCGCTCTTGCCCTCATCTTCGCGACCGCATGCGCCGAGGCTGCGCCGGTACGAGTGAGCCTCGCGGCCGAGCCCTATCCGCCCTTCGCCTCGCAGAATGCGGACGGCCAATGGATCGGTTTCGAGGTCGATCTCGCGGACGCGGTCTGCAAGGCCGCCAAGCTCGACTGCGAGATCGTGCAGACCGCCTGGGACGGCATTATTCCAGCCCTCACATCGGGCAAAATCGACGTGATCTGGGCATCGATGGGCATTACGCCGGAACGTTCCCGGCAGATCGCCTTCACCATCCCCTATTACAGCACTCCCGCCCAGTTCATTGGGGCCAAGGGCGACAGCTTCGACTTCACGCCGGAGGGGATGAAGGGCAAGACGATCGGCGTGCAGACCAGCACTGTTTATGCCGACTATGTCGGACGCGTCTATCCAGACGCAATTATCAAGACCTATTCCACCCAGGATGCAGCCAACGCCGACCTTGCGGCCGGACGCCTTGATCTGGGCCTTGCCGACAGCGTGGCGCTCAGCGCGTTCCTCGCCGGCGAGGACGGCAAATGTTGCGAAGTAAAGGGCACGCCAAAGGACCCAATCTTCGACGGCGGCATCGGCGGCGGCTTGCGCAAAGACGATGCGGAGTTGAAGGCCAGACTCGATGCTGGCATCAGGGCTGTTTACAAGGACGGCGAGTTCACAAGGCTCGAGAAGAAATATTTTGCCTTCGATATCGGCACGCCGCCGCAGCCCTGAGCGAATTCCATCTTGCCTCCATCATGCATGGAAAGCATTCTTGATTGCGGTGAGCATTCAGCCTCTCCAGGCACGGGCAAGTTCGAAATCTGCCCGCACCCAAACGCATTTGGGTCTAGGGAAAGTGGTTTTGTTTGATGAGTATCGTGCCTCCCGCCTTTCGGTCGGCCAAGCGGGTACCACGCTTCAGCCGCGAGACAGCGGACGTACGGCGGCGCCAGCTCATAGAGGCCGCCACCCGTGCCCTCGCCAAAGGCGGTATCGCAGCCTTCACTATCGACACGATCTGCAAGGAAGCAAAGGTCTCGCGCGGCCTGATCAACCATCACTTCGGCAGCCTGGATGATCTCCTGGTCGAGGTCTACCAGTCCTCGCTCTATGAGAGTGTGCGGTCGCAAATCGAGGAAGCACGACGGCTACGCCAGGAGCAGTCCGATTGGCCGCCGGACGCCACTCTCCTTGCTTGGGTGCGCTCCAGTTTCCAGCCGCGCTACTTCGCCCGAGAGAATCTGCTGGTATGGCTGGCGCTATGGGGCGAGATCGCAGTCAACGACAAGCTGCGCGGGGTCCATCGACGCCTCTACGAGGCTTATCGCAGCGAACTCGCCTTCGACATCGCCGCCGTCGCTGCCCGGCGCGGCAAACAAGTCAATGCCAGCGCGCTCGCCCGTAATTTCATCGCGCTTGTCGACGGCCTTTGGCTCGAATGGTGCCTCGATGATCAGGTCATGACACCGGCAGAGGCTGAGGAGGCCAGTATTGCCCTCCTTGAGAGCGCGCTGGGCTCGTTGCGGGAGGCTTAAAGCCTGGCGGCTTGGCCGCCAAGCGGCGCCCTCACGCTGGGATCGGCCGTTCCCGCCGCGGCATCGCATTGGCAAACGGGACATCGAATTCACGGGCGTAGCGATGGCCGCCATGGATTGCGTCGGCAATCGAAGACGGCGCCAGGCAGTCGCCGATGCGGGTAACGGATTTCAGGCCCCCGGCCTGCCATTTCGTCTCCAGATCAGCAAGGTCCCGATAGAGCGCATCCTCGGCCAGACGGCCCGTCACCAGAATCAGGGTGCCAAATTCTCGTCTCTGCGGCCTGTCGGTATAGAGGCAGGCAAATTCCGCCATTCCCCCCTCGGCACGGACCAGCCGATGACTGAGCAGCGGCTCGACACCGAGTTCCAGCAGGCGCTTCTGGATGAAGAACTGCTCATCCGTCATCTGCGTCCAGCTCGACAGCAGCGCCCCAGGCGTCGCGAGACACACTGCATGGCCGGCACGGCGGAATTTCTCCGCCAGCGCCCCACCCATGGAATAGTGCTCGTCATCATAAATCAGCACCGGGCCAGACACCGCGGCGCCGGCGAAGATATCGTCCGGCGTCACGATTGCCGCAGCGTTGCCGAGAGCTGCCGCCTCCACGCCGAGGCTACCGATGCCATCGCGCCGCCAGTGGCTGCCGGTCGCGATCACCGCGTGGTCCACTCCGAGATCGAGCAGATCCTCGGTGCCGATGCGGCTTTCGGGAAAGATCTCGATATTGGGCAGCTTGGCGATCATGTGGAGGCGATGATCCCGGGCGCGGCCCCAATGCGCCAGGCCTGGCAGGGCGGCCTCGTGATTGATCCGGCCACCCGGCCTGCGGTCTGCTTCGGCAAGCATCACCTCATAGCCGCGCCGTCCGAGCGCGAGGGCGCATTCCAGGCCAGCCGGACCGCTTCCGACCACCACCACGCGCGACGGCGTGCTCCGGGCCTCGATACGCTCGGGATGCCAGCTGCGCCGCCACTCCTCGCCGATCGTCGGATTCTGCGTGCAGCGCAGAGGCACCGCCTCGTTGTTGGCCGAGCGGCAGATGTTGCAGCCGATGCACTCGCGGATTTCGTCCTCGTGCCCCTCGGCAATCTTGCGGGGCAGGAAGGGGTCCGCGATGGAGGGTCGTGCTGCACCGATGAAATCCTGGATGCCCCGCCTGATCTGGCTCACCATGCTGTCGGGCGAGGTGAAGCGCCCGACGCTCACCACCGGCTTGCTGGTGAGACCCTTGACGAAGGCGACGTGTTCCTCCTGGAAACCCTCCTCGCTGAATCGCGAGGAGCGGGAATCATTGCCGAGCGAACCGGAAATATTGACGTCCCACAGGTCCGGCAACTCAGCCAGCAGCGCCAGGATCTCGCGTCCCTCGCCTCCGGAGGTGATGCCTCTCGGCCCGTGCAGTTCGTCGACCGAGAGCCGGATCGCCACGGCGCACCGGTCACCCACCGCCTCGTGGGTGTCCTCGACCAGCTCGCGCAGCAGCCGCGTACGATTGGCGAGGCTGCCGCCATACTCGTCGCTGCGCAGATTGGTGCGACGCGACAAGAACTGGAACGGAAGGTAGTCATGACCGGCATAGCAGTAGACGATATCGAACCCGGCCTTCCTAGCCCTGAGGGCAGCGCTGCGGTGCCACTGGCGAAAGGCCTTGATGTCGGTCTTGTCCATCGCCCTCGCACTGCCGGGGTGGGGTATCGCCGCGGGCCGGGCGGATGGCGCGATGGCCGGCTCGCGCGTTAGGCGGTTGTTGGTGTGGGAACCTCCATGCCAAAGTTCCACCCCGGCAAGGCTGCCATGGACATGAATCGCCTCGACGGTCGGAATGAGGCTGCGGACATCGTCCTCGTCCCATAGGGTGAGGAAGCCGAAGGGCGAATCGTCCGAACTCGAGTGGATCGAACAATATTCCGTGCAAACCACGCCCCACCCGCCCTCGGCCTTCATGCCCCGCAACGCAGCGCCGCTCTCCGGCTTGAGATAGCCCATGCCGGTGGCGTGCGGCGTCTGGTAGAAACGATTCGGCGCCGTGACAGGGCCGATCCGCACCGGTTCGAACAGAATGTCGTAACGCGGGTTCCGAGGCATGATCGACTACCATTGCATTGTTGAACGATTGTACAACAACAATAGCCGTTCGAAAATGGGATGCAAGCCGAACTATCGATATCGCCGTGCGATCATCGCCGGAGTGGCAAGCCCATGGCGATCACACCGATCTTCGCCTTTCGCTTCGGGGCAATCGATCGCGATGGCTGAGTCCGTTTCGGGCGGTGGCTTGTGCTGCAGCAGGAAGCTTGCTGCGGCATGTCGGCAGTCCCGCCAAGTCTCGAGCCATCGTTGGCCCGATCGCGCGAAAGACATCGATTCTTCCGCTGGACTTGCCTCAGGTCTCCACGATCAGCGCGCGCCGGTGCGCCCGTAGCAGCCCCTGGATGGCCGCGGCGGTTTCTTCGATCGACCGGCGCGTCACGTCGATTACCGGCCAGCCGCGCTGATTGAACAGCCGGCGGGACTGAGCGATCTCTTCGGCCACCAAGGTACGGTCCGTATAGGCGGCAACGTCGTGCTGAGGGCTCAGCGTCAGCACGCGGTTTTCGCGGATCTGCACAATGCGCTCGGGCGACGCGAACAGACCGACGATGAGGGGATTGCGCAGGTTTTCCACCTCCGGCGGCAACGGTACGCCGGGCACCAGTGGTATGTTGGCCGTCTTGACACCGCGATGGGCGAGATAGATCGAAGTCGGCGTCTTCGAGGTCCTGCTCACGCCGAGCAGCAGCACATCGGCTTCGTTGAGATCGCCGCCCATCAAGCCGTCGTCATGCATCATCGTATAGTTGAGGGCATCGATACGGCGGAAGTAATCGGCGTTCAGCACATGCTGCGCGCCAGGCTTCACCATCACCTCCGTGCCCAGATAGGATTTGAACAGGTCGAAGATCGGCTGCAGCACCGAAAGCACAGGTGAGCCGATATCGCGGCAGGTGCGCTCCAGCCGCTCGGCGAGATCGGCCTCGACCAGCGTATAGAGCACGATGCCGGGATTGGCTTCGATCTCGGCAATCGCCTTGTCGAGATCGCGCTGGCTGCGCACCAGGGGATAGATATGCTCCAGAGCCGAAATCGCCGAATATTGGGCGGCGACGGCACGGCCGGTGGTGATCAGGGTCTCACCGGTAGAGTCCGAAACCAGGTGGAGATGGAAGAAGCTTCTTGTGGCCATGTCATGAGGTAACCCGGGACAGGATTGTGGACAAGTGGGGACAGATCCGGCCGTTAATCTTCTTTTAAGAGATGCTGTGGAAGAGTCCGATGTTTCATCAACAGGCGCCAGGCTTGGGATGAGATTCATGCACGCCGCCTGCACAAGACTCATAAGGCGCTAAGTGCATCCCCGCACACCCCTGATCGTGATCAGCGCAACCACTTGATTGCACTCGCCGATTTACCGCGCGCGGAATGGCGTTTCCAATTTGGAATTTGCCTTCCCATTCCCGGCGAGCCTGTGAACAGATTGTGGATGGCGAGGAAGCACGGTAAACGAACCGTTAAGAAGAAAGAGAATGAAGATTCATATCTCTCTTTTCTTTTAAGAAGGCCGTCGGATTGGGCGAGCCAGCACAGCCCCGCCGATCGGATCGATAGAGCCTCCCTCATGACCAAGCCCCTCCTCGACGTCCTCGCCGGCAAGGCGCCCTCGGTGCCGCCGGTCTGGCTGATGCGGCAGGCAGGGCGCTATCTGCCGGAATATCGGGCCCTGCGAACCAAGGCCTCCGGCTTCCTGGACTTCTGCTACACGCCGGATCTCGCGGTCGAGGCCACCTTGCAACCGATCCGGCGCTTCGGCTTCGATGCGGCCATTCTTTTTTCGGATATTCTCGTGGTTCCCGACGCCCTCGGCCAGAAGGTCTGGTTCGAAGACGGAGAAGGACCGCGGCTCGAGCCGGTCACGGATATGGCCGGGCTCTCTACGCTCAAGCCTTTCGTCGATCTCGAGCATCTCGGGCCGGTGTTTGAAACCATCCGCCAGGTGAAGGCCGAGCTTCCTGCCAATGTCACCTTCCTCGGTTTTTGCGGCGCACCCTGGACGGTGGCGACCTATATGATCGCCGGGCGGGGTGTGAAGGACCAGGTGCCGGCAAGGCTCGCCGCCTATCAGGAACCCACCTTTTTCTCCGCGCTGATCGAGCGAATCGTCGAAGCCTCGATCGATTATTTATCGGCACAACTTGAAAATGGCGTCGACGCTGTCCAAATATTCGATAGCTGGGCCGGCATATTGCCGCCTAACGAGTTCGAGCGGTGGGCTATCGAGCCCGCGAAGCGCATTGTGGCCGGTGTACGCAACCGCCATCCCCAGGCCCGCATCATCGGCTTTCCGCGCGGCGCTGGTTCCTTCTATCGCGATTATGCACAGGTGATGGATGTGGACGCTGTCGGTCTGGACTGGGCCGTCGATCCGGCTTGGGCAGCGCGTGAAGTCCAGGCATTGAAGCCCGTACAGGGTAATCTCGATCCGCTGGCACTGGTTGCCGGCGGTGATGCACTCAACCGGGCGGTTGACCGTATACTCGCGGCTTTCTCCGACAAGCCTTTCATCTTCAATCTGGGGCATGGCATCGTGCCGCAGACTCCCATCGCACATGTCGATCAGATGCTGGAGCGAATCAGGGGTTAGGGGTTGTAGTGTGCCATTCCGGACGGCCTTGCGGCACGCAGTGGCGCGATTCGGATCCGGGATGACATAGAGGGCCTAACCATGGACTATGCCGGCACGGCCTATAATCTGGTGAAAGCGGGGCATATCATTGCCGTGATCGCCTGGATGGCCGGCATGCTCTATTTGCCCAGGCTCTTCGTCTACCATGCCGAAGCGCAGAAGGGCTCGATCCAGAGCGAGACCTTCAAGGTGATGGAACGGCGCCTGCTGAAGGCCATCATCAACCCGGCCATGATCATGACCTGGATCTTTGGGCTGCTGCTCGTCTGGTCCTCGGGCTTTTATGTGGCCGGCTGGTTCCACGCCAAGTTGCTGCTCGTCGTGATTCTCTCCGGCGTGCATGGCTGGTTCTCCAAGCTGACGAAGGACTTCGCCAATGACCGCAATGTCAGGCCGGCGAAGTTCTACCGTCTGATCAACGAAATACCCACGGTGCTGATGATCCTGATCGTCATCCTCGTGGTGGTGAAACCTTTTTAATCCGGAGCGGCCCTGATCCGCTTGCCGAGGCGGCAGGCGGGCTGTATAAAGCGCTTCTCCTCCCATTGCAGGCTGGCGTTTTGAGGTTTGGGCACGAGCCCGGCCAAGGCGCTGACGCAAGGCGGCATTCGTCTCGCGGACAAGACCTGTTCCTCCACGTGTTCTCTATTTCGCGCTCTTCACCGCGCGGTATGAACCGACCTATCCCCCCAACAAGGACTCCCCATGCGGGAAATTAAACTTCAGGACCTCAAGTCCAAGACTCCCATCGAAATGCTTGCCTTTGCCGAGGAACTCGAGGTCGAAAACGCCTCCTCGATGCGCAAGCAGGAATTGATGTTTGCCGTTCTCAAGCAGCTCGCCAACCGTGAGGTGGAAATCGTCGGCGAAGGCGTCGTCGAAGTGCTGCAGGACGGTTTCGCGTTTCTCCGTTCGCCCGAAGCCAACTATCTGCCTGGCCCTGACGACATCTATGTCTCGCCTTCCCAGATCCGCAAATTTGGTTTGCGCACTGGCGACACGGTCGAGGGCATGATCCGCTCTCCCAAGGAAGGCGAACGCTACTTTGCTCTGCTCAAGGTCAATACGATCAATTTCGAAGACCCTGACAAGACCAAGCACAAGATCAATTTCGACAATCTCACGCCGCTCTATCCCAACCAGCGATTGAAGCTCGAAATCGGCGATCCCACCAAGAAAGACTATTCGGCCCGCGTCATCGACATCGTCTCGCCGATCGGCAAAGGCCAGCGCGCCCTGATCGTGGCGCCGCCGCGCACCGGCAAGACGGTGCTGTTGCAGAATATCGCCCAGTCGATCACCGCCAACCACCCGGAATGCTATCTGATCGTGCTGCTGATCGACGAGCGCCCGGAGGAAGTCACCGACATGCAGCGCTCGGTAAAAGGCGAGGTGATCTCCTCGACCTTCGACGAACCGGCCGGTCGCCATGTCCAGGTTTCGGAAATGGTGATCGAGAAGGCCAAGCGGCTGGTCGAGCATGGCCGTGACGTCGTCATCCTGCTCGATTCGATCACCCGCCTTGGCCGTGCCTATAACACCGTCGTGCCATCCTCCGGCAAGGTTCTGACCGGCGGTGTCGACGCCAACGCCCTGCAGCGCCCGAAGCGCTTCTTTGGCGCTGCCCGCAATATCGAGGAAGGCGGCTCGCTCACCATCATCGCTACCGCGCTGATCGAAACGGGCTCGCGCATGGACGAAGTAATCTTCGAAGAGTTCAAGGGCACGGGCAACTCGGAAATCATCCTCGACCGCAAGGTCTCCGACAAGCGCGTCTTCCCGGCGATCGACATCACACGCTCGGGCACCCGCAAGGAAGAACTGCTGGTCGCGAACGACATCCTCAAGAAGATGTATGTCCTGCGCCGCATCCTGAACCCGATGGGCACGGTCGACGCCATCGAGTTCCTGCTCGACAAGCTGCGCCAGACCAAGCAGAACGCAGACTTCTTCGATTCGATGAACACCTGAGGGTGGAATTCATCGTTGAAAATGGAAAGGCCCGGTGTGAAAGCGCCGGGCTTTTTGATTCGGAGGCGGAATGGGAGGGACCCGCGTCTTCTTCAAAATTGCCTCTGCGCATTAACCCTGTTTCACGTGAATCACCCCTCCCCCATGATTCACGTGAAACACTCACTCCTGCATGTCCTGTATGGTCTCGGCCAGCCTGGCCGCGTCCTTCACAGGCAGCGAACACCGTCCACCCGAACAGACGAACGCAGCGCTGCCGCCGAGAGGACCTGCCTGTCTCACTGGATGCATCCGCGGCAGCTCGTCCAGGGAGCTTACTCGAAGCAGCGTCCGATGCGTGTAAGGCAGTCGATTCGCCGCCGCTGCCAATGACTGGCCATCATCACCCGCTCCAACCACTACGATTTCCAATCCATGCAGACGGAAGTCCAGCGCGTTGAGCAGAGTGGCGTGGCCGAAGACATTTGCTTTCATCGACGGTGAGAGTGTCCGGAGAAGTTCATCGCCACGCTGCAGCCACCGATCCTCACCAGTCAATCCAGCGAGACGGAAAAGGTTGTCGGCCATCACCCCGTTGGCATTGGGCACGGCATCGTCCAGCGTCGAGCGCGGCCGGGTGATCAGCGCGGCGGCATCGCGGGCGCTGAGGAAGTAGCCCCCGCCCTCGGCGTCGCGATAATCGGCTTCGATGGCCTCCGCCCAGTCCTTCGCCTTCTCCAGATAGATGTCGTCAGCACCAGCCTCGTAGAGCGCGATCGCGGCTCGGGCCATGTTGGCAAGATCGGTGGCGAGGCCCGGCACGAGGAGCCGGCCCTCGCGCCAGGAATGACCGAGCCGCGTGCCATCGGCCATTGATTCGGAAACGAAACTGAAGGCCTTGGCCGCGAGATCGAGCCAATCCGGCTGTCCGAAAGCGACGGAGGCGCGTGCAAGAGCGGCGATCATCAGTCCGTTCCAGTCCGCCAACACCTTGTCGTCCCGCGCCGGCGGAATGCGCCTACCGCGAGCCGACAGCAATTTCGGGCGGAGTTCCAGCCAGCCAATCTCGAGGGCGTCGCTGAGGTCGTCCTTCCCAAGACGGTTTGGGATGGACTGCCCCTCCCAATTGCCGTGCTCGTCGATATCGAATTCATGCGCCACGAACTCGGCGTCGTCCTCGCCGAGTGCGACCAGTAGCTGCGAGGGCTTCCAGACATAGAAGAGGCCCTCATGGCCCTCGGAATCGGCGTCGAGCGAGGCGGCGAAGGCGTGGCCGTTGCCGGTCGTCATTTCCCGCTGCAGCCACTCCACCAGCTCGACGGCTGCCTGCCGGAACAGGTGACGGCCGGTCTCTTGCCAGGCGAGGGCGAGGAGTTCCAGAAGTTGGGCATTGTCGTAGAGCATCTTCTCGAAATGCGGCACCAGCCATTGCGCATCGACGCTGTAGCGGGCAAAGCCACCGCCGACATGGTCCCGGATGCCACCCTGGCAGATGCGCTCGAGGCTGAGCAGAAAGAGCCTCCGGCCATCCTCTTTGGCCCCGGCGCGCCAGAGCGCCTCGAGATAAGAGGCGTTCGGGAATTTCGGGGCACCGCGCGTGCCGCCATCGATGGGATCGGCAATGCGTGCTAGCGCTGTCCAGGCCTGACCCAGCTCGGCTTCGCCAAAGGACATGTCACCCTTCGGAGGGATATGCGACAGGGCACCGAGCAGAGCCTCCCGGTTGCGGCCGACGCGCTCGAAATCAGTGTGGTAGGCCTTGGCGATGGCGCGCAGCACGTCTGGAAAGCCCGGGCGGCCATATCGCGGCTCGGG